>CAVVMO010000001.1:0-1599840 GCA_963749345.1 uncultured Bacteroidales bacterium
AGGCCAGCAGAATATTATCGACAATATCGAAAAGTACGTTACCGCCGATGGATACTGGAATATTTCTTATTTCAAAAATGTAAGAAGCAGCGCCGGTGTGACGATCCACATCACTTCACCTTTGGTCGATTATATTTCGATCAGTGGTTCAGGGTCGGTGAACACAACGAATTTATTTCCTGATTCAGTAAATACATATTTAAATATCAGCGGATCAGGAAATATCGCATTTAACACTGTTGCCCAAACGACAGAAAGCTATATTTCAGGTTCCGGGGAGATATACCTTACCGGAAGCAGCTTTGAACACCGGATTCATATTAGTGGCTCTGGAAGTGTTCGGGCGTTCAATTTCACGACTTCTATAACGTATGTCAATATCAGTGGTTCCGGCAACAGCGAAGTAAATGTATCAAGTTTGCTTGATGGTAAAATATCGGGAAGCGGAAATGTCTATTACATTGGCTATCCTCAGATCAATTCTGATATAAGCGGATCGGGTGGAATTTATAATGCAAATAAGTAGGAAGTGACATATAAATAATTGGCCGCTGGACTTCGACAGATAAGTTCGGCAGTTTTTATTTTGAAGGAAATTTCTACCCATGCATAATAAACCATGAAATAGTTAGTTTTGCCAAAAATTAATCATATGAGTGTCAAACGAGTCAATTAGAATGGTGTTTGTTGTTTTTTTGTTTGGTTTGTATTTTTACAAATTCGTGTAAAAAGGACAACGACCCCCCGGTGATTACAATTCATGGAGGTAATCCATACACTTATTGCATTCAATTACCTGAAACGCCGCCTACACTGATGAAGGTGCTACAGCCCTGGACGATGAAGACGGTGACATTACGGTCAGAAATTAGCACCTCTGCGGATGTTGATGTCAATGTACCCGGGATATATAGTGTAATTTATAAGTAAAAGACAAAGCCGGAATTCAACTACAGCCACCCGCGAAGTCAATGTTATGTATTGCAAGTAGCGTCTGAATTTTGGACTCAAGACCAGCAATGTTCAATCAACCTGGTATCGCGGAAACATTTACATGGCTTTGGCTACTGAGGCTTTCAGTTGCTTTGATGCTTTTGTTTATTTCGCGTATACTTGTCTTTTTTCAATCCTTCTTTATTTACGGCATTGGCTTTTCACATTTGATGTTTGTTTTTTTCGCCGGGACTTCGTTTTGATTTAGTCACACTTGTTATTGTTAATGTTCCGCTGTTATCTTTTTTACTGCGGTTCCTCTGAATTTACGGTATAACTGGGTTTATCAGGCAATCCTTGACACCATTTATTCTACATTACCATTTCTGTTGCTCTGGCATTGAATTTCATCGATGTGATCTATTTCCGCTTTTCTCAGAAAAGGATGACCTTCGATATGTTTGATTATGCGAAGGAAAATGGTGACGAAATCGGTTCTCTTATTCCGGATTTTATAAGTGATTTCTGGTTTATTGTTATCATTTGGATTTCTTTATAGTTGTTTTGGTTTGGTTAATCCGACAGATCAGAATTGATGAAAACAAGATGAAAAGTTTTCATTAAAGAGTAGTCTTTTGGATACAGTTAAATTTGTTGTCGTCGTGGTATTGTTCATTGTCACAGGCAGGGGAGGACTGCAGTACCGCCCGATTAATATTATCAATGCAGGAGGATATACCGAACCCAGATATTTTCCGGTACTTTTAAATACACCGTTTACCATCATTAAAACAAAGGATGAAACCTCCATCATTCCTAAAGTGTACTTTTCAGATCAGCAGGAGCTTGAGATCATTTTTACACCGGTTAAGTCATTCAATCACCAGCCCGAAAATTTCAGAAACTTAAATGTAGTCATACTCATCCTCGAAAGCTTTACTGCCGAGCATCATGCGTTTCTGAATCCGGAGTTTGACAACGGAACATATCGCGGTTTTACTCCATTTTTAGATTCCCTTATGCGTCGCAGCCTTGTATTTAAAGGTTATGCCAATGGCGAGAAATCCATCGACGGTATTCCGGCAATTCTTTCGGGTATTCCCTCCTTAATGACCGGCCCCTTTATCACATCCACCTACGCCGGTAATAAAATAAATTCAATTGCGGGATTATTAAAATCAAAGGGCTATTCGACTGCCTTCTATCATGGGGGAACAAATGGAACCATGGGATTTGAAGCGTATACTAAGATAGCGGGATTTGATCGCTACTTTGGGCGCAGTGAATACAATAACGAAAATGATTTTGACGGAAAGTGGGGTATCTTTGATGAAGAGTTTTTACAGTTCACATCTCAAAAAATGGATCAAATGAACCAGCCTTTTGTGGCGGCAATTTTTACATTGTCATCTCACCATCCATATACGGTTCCTGGAAAATACAAAGGAAGGTTTCCTAAAGGAGAAATTGACATTCATGAAAGTATCGGTTATTCCGATTTTGCATTAAAACAGTTTTTCAACACCGTTTCCACCGCAGACTGGTTTGATAGTACGTTGTTTGTCCTGACGGCTGATCATATACTTACCAGGGCAATTATTCATCTTATAGGACATCCATTGGTAAATATTCCATCCCTATTGTTTTCTATCAGTTTGGAAAAAATTGGGGAACCCAGGGTGCAATAACCGTTCAGCAAACCGACATTTTACCCAGCATCCTTGATTATCTTGGTTATGATGATGATTTCATTGCTTTTGGTCAAAGTGTATTTGATACGGCCACGCAACATTTTGCTGTTTCTTATCTTTCGGGAATATACCAGCTCATTCAGGATGGATATGTGTTAAAATTTAATGGGGAAAAAGACGTCGCATTCTATCGGATTGAAAATGATAATTTTTTAAGACATAATCTGGTTCACCGGCAAGATGCGGTTCAGCAATCAATGAACAAATTAACAAAAGCCATCAAGCAGCAATTTGATTACAGGGTTGTGAACAATGAACTTACCATTAAACATTGATTCAGGAATGGAGAAGAAAAAGTTGACATTCATCATCAATCCTGTCTCAGGAGTTTTTAACAAGGATCGGGTAATTGATGCCATCGGGAAGGGATTGGATAGGACTAAGTTTGATTATTCAATAGAATATACAGAAGGACCTGGCCATGCAATCGAAATTTGCAACCGGAAGATAGCGGAAGGGGTGGAAATTATTGTAGCTGTTGGTGGTGATGGTTCAGTGAATGAAATCGCACGAACCCTCACAGATAAGAAGGTTGTTCTGGGCATTATTCCTGCCGGCTCAGGCAACGGTTTGGCACATTATCTTAATATCCCTTTCAGTTACAGGAAAGCAATTGAAGTTATAAACAGCAGTAAAATATTAAAAATAGATACCGGTTCTATCAATGATGTTTTTTTTGTGAGCATTGCCGGAATTGGTTTTGATGGCATCGTTGCCCGTGAATATGCCAAAAATAAACGCCGGGGATTTTTTACCTACCTGAAAGTTGTTACAGAAGAATACGTCAACTATCGTCCCAGAAGATACACAATCGAAATAAATGGTGAAATTCTCAAACGGAAGGCATTATTTATTTCATTTGCCAATTCCGACCAGTTTGGTTATGGCGCTTCTATAGCACCTTCGGCCTCTGTTGATGACGGATTGCTTGATGTGATCATTATGAAAAAACCTCTAATGATAGAAGTGCCTATACTGGCAAGCCTTCTTTACTGGAGAAAAATTGACCTTTCCAGGCAATTTGAGATCATCAAAGCAAAAGAACTGGTGGTTAAAACGAGAAGAAAAAGATGGGTGAATATAGATGGCGAACCATTAAAGATGAAGAAAAAACTTTATGTAAAAATCCATCCTCTGTCATTAAATATAATCGTTCCATGATTTTCGACCAGACATAAAAATAGAAAGCCGGCCTTAGCCAGCTTTCAATCTTATATCTAAAATTTAAAGTCTAATATCTATCTTTCTATTTCCTCATGCCAATACTTCCCTCACTTTATCTGCTGCTTCACGCAACATGATTGCAGAATGAACTTTTAAGCCCGATTCGTCGATGATCCGCTTTCCTTCTTCGGCATTGGTTCCCTGCAATCTAACGATGATAGGAATATTGATGCTTCCAATTCTTTTGCATGCATCCACAACACCAGTGGCTACATTGTCGCAACGAACGATGCCTCCAAAAATATTCACGAGGATGGCTTTAACATTCGAATCTTCAAAATGATCCTGAAAGCTTCCTCAACCCTCTTTGAATCTGCTGATCCGCCTACATCAAGAAAATTAGCTGGGTCGCCACCTGATAATTTAATGATATCCATTGTGGCCATTGCCAGCCCGGCTCCATTTACCATGCATCCGACATTGCCTGTAAGTTTTACATAGCTCAGGTTAAATCTACTGGCTTCCACTTCGTTCGGGTCCTCTTCATTGAAATCCCTGAATTCGATGATGTCCGGATGACGGAACAGGGAATTGTTATCGATTACCACTTTAGCATCCGCTGCATAAATTTTGTTATCAGCAGCCTTAATCACAGGATTGATTTCAAATAAGGATGCATCAACACCCATATAAGCATTATAGATCAGCTGGACGAAATTCACCATTTCCTTAAATGCTGTTCCATCCAATCCAAGATTAAAAGCTATTTTTCTTGCCTGAAAAGGCTGTATACCAACAGTAGGATTGATTTCTTCAGTAAACAGTGCTTCAGGGGAATGTTCAGCCACTTCTTCGATATTCATCCCGCCTTTGGGTGAATACAGGATCATATTTCTGCCTGTCTGCCTGTTGAGCAGTATAGACATATAGAATTCCCTTATGTCTGATTTTCCTTTGTAATAGATGTTTTGCTCAACCAGCACCTTACGTACCTTTTTACCTTCCGGTCCTGTTTGAGGGGTAATCAGTTGCATACCGATAATATCATCTGCATATTTCAATACTTCCTCAAGGGTCTTCGCAATTTTAACTCCACCGCCTTTTCCGCGACCTCCTGCATGTATCTGAGCTTTGACCGCCCATTTATCGGATGCTGTTTCCTTGGCAATGGTTCTGGCAGCATCCACAGCTTCATCAGGTGAAAAAGCTACGAAACCAAGCGGGACCGGAACACCAAAACTTTTCAGCAAAATTTTTCCCTGATATTCGTGTAAGTTCATGGAATTGAGAAATTTTACTTTTTAACGATCTCCAACAATTCAAGATCAAAGATAAGCAGGTGATTGGCTTCAATAATTCCGCCCTGTCTTGGATTGGCTCCATAAGCCAGGTCAGGATGGATGTATAGCGTCCATTTTGAACCCACCGGCATCAACATAATGGCTTCGGTCCATCCTCGGATCACACCATTCACCCTGAATTGTGCAGGATTTCCTTCGGTAGTGCCATCAAATTCTCTTCCGTCGGCCAATGTGCCTTTGTAATAAACTTTTACCATGTCGGTTTCTGTCGGTATCGGACCTGTTCCTTCCTGAATGATTTTATATTGTAAACCACTTGCAGTTGTTTTAACCCCGTCTTTCGTTCCGTTTTCCTTCAGGAATTCTTCAGCATCTTTCATGTTCTTTTCACCTTTCATGGCTCTCATTTTATTGAAATAATCCATCACATACTTGTTGGCAGCCGTGGGATCAATGGCCGGTTCAGTTCCGGCAAATATATCGGCGAAACCTTTAGCGATAGCCTCTGAATTGATCTGCTCAAATCCGCTTTTTTTAAGGTTTGCAGCGATGTCA
Organism: uncultured Bacteroidales bacterium; assembly: GCA_963749345.1. Taxonomy (GTDB): domain Bacteria; phylum Bacteroidota; class Bacteroidia; order Bacteroidales; family JAADJA01; genus JAADJA01. The sequence continues at coordinate 5,705 of CAVVMO010000001.1, forward strand.
ATACCAATAGAATAACTCACACTGTCTAGTTCATTGGTGAGTGCACCTGTTTTTTGTGATCCGCCTTTCTGATCACAACCTGCTAACACTAAGACAGCAGTAGCTGTAAAGAATAATCCTTTTGCAATTTTTGAAATTTTCATTTTTTTTAGTTTTTATTTTAAATCTATTAATTCTATATCGTATACCAGTGTTGCTTTAGCGGGGATTTTATTCCCATCGCCCACCAGCCCGAAAGCGAGGTGCGAAGGTAAAATAAATTTTGCTTGGTCACCTTTATTCAAAAATAAAATTCCTTCCTCCAGACCGGGTTCAACTCCTCCCTGTCCGACAATGAATTCCTTGTTGCCCAGTTCATCTGATGTATAGCACTTATCGCCGCTGAGTAAACTCGATGAATACTTAAGGATGACTTTCTTACCTTTATCAGCCTTTATTCCCGTGCCTTCCTTATAAATCATGTATCTTAAACCTGTCCCGGTTTCTTTCATTTTCCAACCATAGCGTTCAATAAAATCTTTGATTTGCTGATCTTCAGTTTTGACCAGACTTTTATTGGCTTTTACCAAGGACTCCTCTGCATTTTTTGGATTTAACTTTTTTTCGGATTGTTCCGGGTGGCCGCAGGAAAACAGGAAGCCTGCTAAAAAGATCAATAAAACCAAAGTTGCTGATGAATGATCCTGCATAAGTTTTCTACTTTTCGGTAAGTTCTTTCTTATAAGCAGGCAGGAGCTGTTCAAACTTATCCAGTGTTTTTTCCATAGTTAGAAAGGAATCACCACCGGCAGCATTTTTATGACCGCCACCTTCAAAATACTCACGGGCAAGGGTATTTACTTTAAAGTCGCCGACAGAACGCAAGGACACCCGGATCTTCTTATCCCGCTCAATGAACATGGCTGCAAAACGGACACCTTTAATGGATAATGCGTAATTGACTACATCCTCGGTGTCGCCAACCTGGTAGTTAAAACGATTAAGCTCTTCGGTGGTCAGGTAAATGTATGCTGTTGCATATTCGGGAAGTACCCTGAGCTTTTCGCTTAAAGCATATCCTAGCAACCGGAGCCTGCTTTCCGAAAAGGTATTGTATACAAGACGGTTAATCTTCACCCCATTAATCCCCGCTTTGTAAAGGTCAGCGACAATGCGGAATGTCTTTTCATTGTTACATGCGTAACTGAACGAACCTGTGTCCGTCATAATGCCGGTATAAATACATTCGGCGATGGGCTTAGTCATTGCATCGTGATTGAGTGCCGTGATGCAATCAAATACCAGCTCAGAGGTGGAGGATGTTTCAACCGTTGAAAAAACATGGTTATAGGCATCAATTTTAGGCTGGACATGATGATCGATCAATATTTTAACCGCCTTCGACTGAATAAATGATTGTTCCGCATCACCGATCCGGTTGGGATGATTGTAATCAAGTGAAAAAAGAATGTCAGCTGACGCAAATAACTCATCACAGGCTGCCTTATCTTTTTCATACAGTTTTATTTGATCACTGCCTTCCATCCAGGCAAGGTATTCGGGAAAGGCATTTGGCAAAACGACCTTCACCTTATGACCCTGATTTTTGAGAAAAAGAAACATAGCCAGGGATGCACCCACTGCATCACCATCAGGATTGGTGTGAGAGGTGAGAACTATTTTCTTCGGAACAGATAATAAACTTTTGAGTGACGAAAAATTCAACTGCATCAGGAAAAGTGTAAGAAGAATTATGAAATTAAACCGCAAATTTATAAAATAGTTTTAATTTTGCCCGCTTTACAACAAAACAACTATACTATGTCAGGAAAAATTACACTTACGATGATCAAGCCGTTGGCTGTTAAAAAATGGCATACGGGACCCATATTAGCTAAAATTACTGCTGAAGGCGGGTTCAGGATTGCTGCACTAAAATTAACAAAGCTTACTGTGGAACAGGCTCAAAAGTTCTATGAGGTTCATAAAGAAAGACCGTTCTATTCAAGTCTCGTAAATTCGATGACTTCAGGACCTATTGTTGCTGCCGTTTTGGAAAAGGATAATGCAGTGCAGGCTTATCGTGATTATATCGGAGCTACAAACCCGGCCAATGCTGCACCGGGAACCATTCGGGCGCTTTATGGTGACAGCTTAGAGGCAAATGCTGTTCACGGATCAGACAGTGACGAAAACGCAATAATTGAAAGCGATTTCTTTTTCTCGAAGTTGGAGAGATTCTAATCAGATCTTCTTCTTTAGGCTAATTATCCTTCTATTTCTCATAGATATAAGGAATAATCTTGTTAATTCCAAGTTTTCACAATTTAGTTTATCTGATAAAATAAATTTCTTTAAATAGAGATGTGTTATATTTTCTTTTTAATTTTACTGAATCAAAATCCGGAATTGATTTTTGGATTATGATGGTTAATAAATGGATTATTTAATGATTACTAACTTTAAAATGGAAGAATATGAAAAAACTTTTACTTTTTATTGCAGCATTGTTAATCATTGCAAGCAGTTATTCACAAGCAACTTTTAACACCGGCGCTTTGCAGGTGGATGTTAATGAATATGGCAGAATACGTTTGTTTACACCGGATGATGTAAGGCATTTACAACGAGCTTCAATATTGGTTGGGACTTCTCCATCGACTGTATTCGATTATTCCAATGACTCTGAGGAACTTGAACCAACCGTCCTGATCAGTGATCCGCAGGAAAGCGATTTCGAGATTTATGGCGCTTATGATAATAGCTATTCCGGCGAACCTCCGGCCGTTATTGTCAGGTTAAATGCATATGGCTGGACTAACGGAAGCTATACTGTTGTGAAGTTTAATGTAGAGAATGCTGAGGCGAGCGCCATTGATGCGCTGATTGGCCTGGACATCATTCCTGAACTAAATCAGGAATATGGATTCGATGCCGTTACCTATAACAGTGAAGCAGGGGTGATCCGCTTCCACAGGGATGACCAGGTAAATATGGGAATAAAATTACTCTCGCATCCGCTCACATCTTTATATTCCTTCGAATGGTATGATGGTTATTCAGTGGACGAAGACTATTGGGACTGGATGAATTATGGATCACTGCAGCCGGAATATGTTTCCAACACTGCAGATGGCCCGGTTACCATCACTTCGCAGGATGCTATCGCACTCAACTCCGGCCAATCGGTTGATGTTTACTACGCCCTTGCACTGGGTGCTGATGAGGCAACTATGTTAAGCAACATGGCCGCTGCAGAGGAAAAATACCAGTTTATGCTTGTGGCGGTGGAAGATAACCCTGGCAACAGGAACGAATTAATCCTTGAGCAGAATTATCCAAATCCGTTTAATGTTTCTACCGATATCAGCTATAAGTTGCCGGAAAATGGATTTGTAAGTCTAAAGGTTTATGACGTTACCGGCAGGGAGGTAGCCGAACTGGTAAATGCTGCTCAAACAGCCGGTAAGTATAGTGTTCAACTGGATGCTCAGAATCTTACCGACGGTTTGTATTTCTGCACCCTCAGGCTGGAAGGCCAGGTTAAGACAATGAAAATATTTAAAGGGAGATAATCTTCATTCTTTCTTCCTAAATGGAGCTTCCCCCAATTATAATTGATGAAATTGGGGGAAGTTTTTTATAACTTAATCCAGACGATTTGCATGGCATGTGGGCTTACACCGGTAAGCCAGTCCTCCTGTTCCGAACCATCGAGGTTTGCCCGGATGATTTTACCATCAGGTTCGGAATTGGTTATTTTATATCCCCAGAAAAGTTTGCTGCGGGTGTAATCAATCGCCATACCCCAGGTTGCTTTTGATCCAAAGTCACCAATCTTTACGAGATCGGTTCCATCGGTATTGCATATATAAACCCCGTTTTCGGTAACAGCCGAACCAGCAACTTCATACGCACAGAAATAAATTTTATTAGAAACAGTATCCACTTCAATGGCGGTGCCATCAATATCAGGGATTATGTTTGTAATACCTGTTCCATCGAAATTTACTGAAAATAATCCACCAGTATAATCATACCGGTCATTTACAAAGTAAATTTTGCCCGTGCTAAAATCATATTGCATATCAATGGGGTATTCCGGAGCCGAGGTGGTACTCATCGGGATAAACTCTTCGGGGCTTGTACCGTCAGGGTTGGAGCGGTAAATACCGCCAGGCCGTCCCCAGTACATTTTATTATCCCAGCAGAAGATGGCTTCCGGCGAATCAACTATTTCCTGTCCGGGAACTGTAACATCCAAAATTTTGACAGGATCTTTTCCTTCGGCTGAGAAACTGTAAATATAGCCCAGGCTGTAATCGGTGATGAAAACTTTGCGGTTGCCTGTATCGGCTGCAATACCATAGGGTCGAGACAGTTCCGCGAAATCAAAATCCTGAACCAGAGGAGCTTCATCCGTAAGTATTACCATATGGCCTCCGCCTCCATCTGCATTGCGTGATGTGTAGTAAAGCACCTGGCTTAAACCTGCCAATGGGTCTTTGATGTTAATGACCTGCGATTTGACATTTTCATTATAATAAACATCATTTATGGTTGCACAGGTTAAGGTCACGGTATACAAACCGGGTGTGTCGTATTGTGCCACCGGATTCTCTTCTGCAGAGGACTGACCATTTCCAAAATCCCAGGAATACCCGGCTGCATTTAGAGAAATGTTGGTAAATGACACCTCGCATGGTGCATACCCCTCGTTGCTGACAGTGTAGGCAAAGTTGGCCGTCGTGCTTGCGGGCGGATTTCCGAGTTCTTTATCCTGGCATCCTGCAGCAATAAGAAATACCAACAGGATCATGGCTAAATATTTAATGTTGTTTTCCATATGATTGTGTTTTAATTATAAGTTATGAATTATCAGTAGCCCGGATTTTGATCCATCAATTTATTGGTTTGAATTTCCGACAACGGGATCGGGAATAGCGTTTGATATTCTTCTATCCCGATTACGTCGACCGCCCTTTTGGTTCTGACAAGATCATACCAGCGTTGCCCTTCAAAGGCAAATTCGTGCCTGCGTTCATTTTCGATGGCAAGCTTTAGTGAAGCATAATCATCAGCGGTAGTTGCAGCAAGTCCTGCACGATTCCTGATCAGGTCAATGTCGGCTTTAATGTCATTTATTGATCCATTGGTATAGGCAAGGGCTTCGGCACGTATCATGTACATTTCGGCAAGCCTTAAAACGATTACACGATCAGTACCGGCAGACAAATCGGTATATTTAATAACATACGGTTTGTTTACTTCATCATAAGCCACCGAAGCATTAAGACGAACATCGCCGTCTTCAAAACTTTCAATGTAATCAATGCCTGGTGCGACTTCATACCTGCCTTCAAGCTTAACGGTGAAAAAATACTGGGCAAGCCGGTTACTGTTTTGTGCATCAAACACAATCTCAAAAATAGGTTCAGTTGCATTGGGCGCCTCCAGATTGAACAAATCGCCATAAGCAGGAGCAAGGCTAAAATCGGGATTACTAATCACACTTGTCGCTTTTTCAATAGCCAATTCGGCAAATTGCGGATCGTTTGTCAGGTGAAATTTTGCTAAATATGCCCTTGCCAGCATGGCCGTTGCGCCGCAACTATCAGCCCTTCCGGCAACCCCACTTACAGGAAGTTTTTGTTCGGCAGCAACAAGGTCGCTGATGACCAGGTTCATTACTTCATCCATTGTATTTCGCGATTGGTCAAGATTGGTGAGGTCGCTTGTAGGGCTTGTCTTTATTGGTATACCGCCGAAATACCATGCCACGTTAAAATTAAACAGCGCTCTTAGAAACAAAGCTTCTCCCTCAAACTGATTGCGCTCCCCATCCGTTACATCAGCAATATCCGGGAGGGCGGAGATAATGTTATTAACCCGGTTTATCCCGTCGAAGTTTGCAATCCACATCCCCTCAATGACTCCATTTTCTGCAGGGATATCGTTGTTACTGATTTCAGAATAATCCATGGTTGTTCCTGTCCATACCAAGTTGTCGGCAGCCAGGTCCTGGACGATAATCTGGTTTCTTCCATAGGATCCGATATATTGCAGGGTACTGTATGAGCCGGTAATTGCATTTTGGATACCGTTTTTATCTTTGAGCGCTTCGTCAACCGAAATGGCACTGGTCGGCTCAACGTCGAGTATTTTGGAGCATGAACTTACCAAAATTGTGATGGCTGCTATGAAAAGTGTAATGTTTTTCATTGTTTTATCTGATTTAAGTTAAAATCCTAAGTTTAACCCAAGTAAAAAAGTACGTGACTGCGGGTAGGTGAAAAAGTCGGTACCCATAATGATATTGCTTGTACCATAATAATTTACCTCCGGATCCATGCCGGTGTATTTGGTAAAGGTGTAAAGGTTCTGCACAGTAGCATAAAGCTTGATTGTTTTTATATGTATTTTTTTCAATAACTCCTTGTTGAAGTTATAGCTGAAGGTAATATTCTTTATGCGCAAAAAGGAACCATCCTCTATAAACCTGGATGACTGGTAGGAATCGCCTACACGGGGATATTGAGTTATATCTCCTGGTTCCTTCCATCGGTTAACCATGTTGGCTGTTTGGTTGTCTTCGCCTGTGCCAGACTCCAGGTAGATAAGGGTGGCATTAAAAATATCATTACCATAAATCCAGTTAAGAAATACTGAAAGCTCAAAAGATTGATAGGTAAATGTGTTCGTCATACCGCCCGTAAAATCAGGATTTGGGTCACCAATTTTTATCCGGTCATCTGCTGTTATGGTTCCATCTCCTGTCAAGTCTTCATAAACCAGGTTCCCGGTAGTAGGATCAACGCCGAGGCAGTTATATCCATAGAATATGCCTATGGGTTCTCCAACTTCCACCCTGTTTCCTCCACGCCCGTAACCATCCAGCGGTTGATCTTCATAAAGGCTAGTCACTTTATTTCGGTTTGATGCATGATTGAATGATGTTGTCCATTTGAAAGCACGATCAATGTTTACCGTATTTAAAACCAGTTCATATCCTTTATTATCGAGTGTTCCAATGTTTGCTGTAACTGAAGTAAAGCCTGTAGACGGAGGAAGAGGTCTGTCGAGCAAAAGATCTTCGGTTTTGTTATAATATAAATCAAATGCGAAAGAAATTCTATCCTTCAATAAGGACAGGTCAAAACCAATACCTGTTTGAGTAGTCGTTTCCCATTTTAAATCGGGATTGGGTAATTGGGTAGGGGCAGTTCCGGATTCACCACCATAATTGAATCCTCCGCTGTAAAGCCCAAACCATTGATAATCCCCGATCTCATCGTTTCCGGTCTGCCCGTATATGGCCCTTAACTTAAGGTCGCTGATAAAAGAAATTTGTTTCAGGAAGTCCTCCTCTGAGATTCTCCAGGCAACAGATGCGGCTGGGAAAAAACCATACTGGTTATTGCTTCCGAATTTGGAAGAACCATCAGCCCGGGCAGTGAATGTGAAAAGGTATTTATACATGAAGTTATATTTAACCTGTCCGAAGAAGGAATTCAAGCCCCGGTCGGTTGCTGTAGCATCAGCATAGCGAATTGTGCCGGCAGAAACAAGATATTGCAGATTTTCGTTGGGGAAGTTTATTCCTTCGATATAGGTGGTTCTTTCTGCATACTTTTCAAAACTATGCCCTGCCATCGCTTCAATATTGTGTTTCTCTTTTAGATTGGTGATGTATTGCAGGTAATTGGTTCCAATAATGTTGCTGACATAACTTGTCCCTTCGATTCCCAAGCCATTATATTTAGCTCCCTGCCTTGTTGTTGCAGGATCATAACTGTGCTCCCTTAAATTGTAAATATCTAATCCCCATTTTGAACTGAATGTAAATCCATCCAGGAATTTATATTCCAGGTACAAATTGCCATTGGTTCTATTGGTATAAGCCCTATTGATGGCTTCTTTTGCAATTGCTACCGGATTGGCATAAAAATGATCCTCATTATACGATCCATCAGGATTATACACCGGATAAATAGCCGGTATTGACATGGCATTCGGGAGAGGCCCATATAAGGTTTGATCACCTTCTACCCGTGCATTATTGGAGTAGGAGAGCGAAACACCTCCACCAATGGTCAGGTTCTTGTTCAATTTATGGTCAACATTTAACCTTCCGCTGTAACGGTCGTAGGAAGTTCCCATTACAATCCCATCCTGGAAGTAATAGTTGCCAGATAAAAAGAGCCGGGTTTTGTCATTTCCGGTAGTCACTGAAAGCTCAGTATTTGAGGTAGGAGCAACTACGAGTATTTCATCCACCCAATCCGTATCAATCCCCTGAACATTGGTTCCTTTGTAATCATTCCACTCCTGAGCGTTCATCATATCAATTTTCCGTTCGGGTGGTAAAACCTGCCAGCCAAAATTTGTGTTCAGGTCAACCCTTGTGGTGTTTAAACTACCTTTTTTAGTGGTAACAAGGATTACACCGTTTGAAGCCCTTGCACCGTAAATGGCAGTAGTGGAAGCATCTTTAAGAACCGTCATGGATTCAATATCGTTGGGGTTTAGGTCTGAAAGAGCAGAAATTTCCTGCCCGCTCATACCCACCTGTCCAAACGATCCGGTGATCATCGGAACACCATCAACAACGATGAGCGGGCTGTTACTGGCATTAATGGAACTGCCTCCCCTTAGTTTGATGGAGGTCTGTCCGCCGGGTGTCCCGGAATTCATATAAACGGTCACTCCGGCGACTTTTCCCTGCAAAACCCCGTCAATAGTGCGGATCGGTACATCCTTTATTTCACTTTCTTTTACCAGTCCAAACGAACCAGTAATCAGTTTTTTGCTGGATGTATTATAACCCATTACCACAATTTCACCGAGGTCAACTTTTTCATCCTCCATTTCGATGTTAATTTCCTTGCGTCCATTTATCGAAATTTCCTGTGTTTGCATCCCGATAAATGAAAATACTAAAATACCATTGGATGGTGCCTGTAAAGTATAACTCCCGTTGATGTCAGTGGCAGTTCCTGTAGTTGTACCTTTCACCATAATGGTAACCCCGGGAATGGACTGTTTATCTGTCGCACTGGTTACTTTTCCGCTGATGGGAATGTCTTGTGCTTGCAATGTTCCAATAAACATTGTCAGCACCATAATTAACACGTAAAGTTTTCTCATACTCATAATATTTGGTAATTATTCATTTTTCTTTGGAGCAATTGATACCTGAACAGGAGTTATGTCCATCCTGATATTTGCAATGGTATAATGATCTTCACCATCGGGCTGATCAGTATAAAATCCCTCGCTTTTTGTTGTTTTACTCAAAGTTACCAGAAATCCATTTTCCTGATCGCAGAAACTTAAATTCTGCACTTTATTAGCTCCTTTGTTATCCATAAGGTTCACAGTAAGCAATTCACGGAATTCAGATGAATATCCTGATAAAATTCCTGCCTGCCCCGGATTTTTAATGTTGTAGTATTCATTTCCAATGGTTGATCTTTTTCCTTCTGCCGGAATAATTGTTCCGGTTGCTAAATCATAGGAATCCCCATCCTCCAATCGGCTTATGATAAGATTTCTTATATTCGGAAGGTTTTGGCTTTTTGAGTAAATTACTTCCGCTGTGTTTATTAAAGTTACACCTGAAGCACCAGCAACTTTTAGTATTTTTTGTTTGCCATCGTAAATGAGTGCAGTATTTTCATCCACACCAAAACCCAAATTAAACCGGCTCTTTTCGTTTATAAGTGCTACAATCAGCCGACCGATGCGCCCTCTTTGATCGAAGTGCTGATCCACGATTCCAAATGGAAAGAATCCCAAACCTTTGGTCATCAAAACTCCATCACCTTCGGGAAAATCATCGCCCTGGTAATCTTCAATTACTCCATGAGTAAGTGCGCCAAGGCTGTTGCCGCCTCCAATCATGGCTTCGCTCATGATGGCTGCACCGGCACTTGATCCGGCGATAACTCCACCAGTATTATAAACTTCCCAGACGGCTTCGAGCACAGGTTTTTTACTTCCATCCGGATTGAACAGTATTTTTGTCGTACGCATCTGATCACCACCGGTAAACCATAAAGCTGAGCATTTTCTTATCACTCCTGCCAATTGCATATCATCACCATTATTACTCCATGTAGCTTCATTCACATCGGTCGTGCTGTCATCGTCAATCATTGCAACAGGTATAAGATGAATGTTTGCAGGATTTACGCCATAGGAAATCAATGTCTTTTCAAAACTCACGAACGATTGAACAGCAACCCCACTGGCTGAGGGGATAACTGCAAAGGAAGCCTTGTCAATTCCTCCTGCCAGATCGATCAATTGGATATAAACACTTTTGTTGTTGTCCTCAAGCCCACCTCCCACAATAACAAGGTTTCCGGCAGGAAAGTTTTGACTAATCGCATTTTTGCAGAATAGCAAAATCAATCCTAAACCTAGTATTTTTAATCCCCTCATTAACTTTTAAAATAGTAAAAGAAATATGTTGGACGAAATTAAAAAAAATACGCTTCAACCAACCAAGTGAAGATTTTTTTACAACTTTGCTAACTAAACTTTTTTTAAATGATTACACTTTTTAAAAATGCACAGATATACGCACCACAATTACTTGGTAAAAAGGATGTTTTGACCGGAGGAAAAGCCATACTGGCGATCAATGATCATATTGATCCACCAAAAGGTGCCGAAGTTAATATTATTGATTGTTCCGGACTTTGGCTCATTCCCGGATTGATTGATTCCCATGTGCATATTACAGGCGGGGGTGGGGAAGGAGGACCGGCAAGCCGCATGCCTGAACTTAAGCTGAATATGATGATTGAAGCCGGTGTAACGACTGTTGTTGGTTGCCTTGGAACGGATGGATTTACCCGCACGGTAGAAAGTGTACTGATGAAAGTAAAAACATTACGGGCACAGGGTGTCTCAGCCTGGATGTACACGGGAGCATACCAGGTTCCGCCGCCTTCGATAACCGGCGATATTATGAAAGACATTGCCCTTTTTGAGGAAATTATTGGTGTTGGAGAGGTCGCCATTTCCGATCACCGCTCTTCTGTTCCGTCCATTGCTGAATTGGCACGTATTACTGCACAGGCAAGGGTTGCAGGTATGATTGGAGGTAAAGCTGGTATCGTCAATATGCACATGGGAGATGCGCTTGATCCGTTTCGACCTATACACGAAGTTATTGCTCAGAGCCAGATGGGTTATAAACAATTCATACCCACCCATTGCAACAGGAACAGCTACATTTTTGAAGATTCACTCGAATACGGAAAAAAAGGCTATGTCGATATTACAACTAGTTCTTATCCCTATTATCCTGATGAAGAGGTAAAACCATCGGTGGCACTGAAGCAATTATTGGCTGCCGGTGTACCTCTTGGCCATATCACCTTTACATCTGATGCCTGCGGCTCACTTCCGGGTTTTGATCCGGAAACCGGAAAACTGATAAAAATTGAAATGGGTTTGCCGTCAGCCAATTTGAGGGAAATAAAAGATGCTGTTCAGGTAGAAGGAATTCCTCTGGAACAAGCATTGCAGGTAGTTACTTCCAATCCGGCCGATATTTTGAAACTAACAGGCAAGGGCCGGATCGAGCCAGGTTTTGACGCGGATTTGGTTTTACTCAATCCCGGGTTCAATATCATCCATGTTATGGCAATGGGACAAATGATGACCAAAGTATGATGAAGATTTTATCTCCTGTCTTTCTTCTTTTCTCTGTGACAATCTTCGCCCAGGAATTAATAACTCCACTGGAGCAAAACAACTACGAAATAGTAACTTCCTATAACGACTTAGTAAAATTTGTGGGTCAGCTTGATCAAAAGTCGGATGTGCTTAAGGTTGAAGTATTAGGCAATTCTGTTGAAGGCAGGAATCTTTTCGTATTAAAATTTTCATCAGGAGAATTTGGAAAAGATGCATCAAAAATCAGGGTTCTCATCTTCGCCCAGCAGCATGGCAATGAACAGTCTGGAAAAGAAGGTGCACTGTTACTTGCCGAAAAACTGATCAGACCGGAATATCTTTACCTGTTTGAAAAAATTGATCTCGCAATTGTTCCCCAAATGAATCCTGATGGATCTGAATTAAATCAGCGACGCAATGGAAATGATACAGACCTCAATCGAAATCATCTGATCCTGACGGAACCAGAAACCAAAGCATTGCATCAACTCTTCGACAAGTACCTTTTCGAAGTTACCATAGATGTGCATGAGTATTACCCTTACGATGAAGCTTGGATGAAATATGGCTACAGAAAGAATTCTGATATTACTGTTGGCGTTACTACCAACATTAATGTTTCAAAAAAGATTCGGGATCTGTCCAATGAAAAATATCTGCCCTATATTTTAAAATATTTGAATGATCAGAATTTTTCCTCTTTTGAATATTGTCCGGGAGGTCCACCTGCAGAATATTATATACGGCACAGCACTTTTGATATAAATGATGGCAGGCAAAGTTTGGGAATTCAAAATACATTATCCTTTATTCAGGAAGGAATGAACGGTGAAGATAGCTTCGTTCAAAATATAAAGCACAGAGCCGAAGGACAAATGACAGGCATGATGGGTTTGGTTGAGTTTGTTTACCATCACAACAAGAAAATTAAAAGTCTTGTTGCTTCTGAAAGGAAAAAGTTAGTTTCAGTTAGCAATAAAGAAGAAGCTGTTATTCAAATGGAACATATCAGTAATGGTGAAAAGCTAATTCTTCCGGTTTATGCTTACTCTGCAAAATCCGATTCGATGGTTATTGTTGATGATTTTCGTCCAATCGTAAAATCTTTGTTTGCGGTCACCAGACCCAAAGGATACTTAATTCCTGTTACTTCAAATGACCTTATTAATTGGGCTGACCGGCAGGCTTTGATTTCAGGAAAGTTTGATTTGTCAGGTGAATATACAATTGAACAGTATTTCATCACCCGGATTGACTCCATTGATTTTGAAGGTGAAACAATCGTTGACCCGGACGTTGAAAAAAAAGAGTTGAAGAATTCAATTCAGCCTGAAGATTATTTGTTTATTCCGGTTGCCCAGTTAAAGGGAAACATGATTGTCCAGGCTTTGGAGCCAAAGTCAATGCTGGGTTTAGCCACCTATAAGCCTTTTGAACATTTGCTTAAAACAAGGGAGGCGTTTCCGGTTCTTCGGGTAATCAAAAAACAGTCTCGCTAACTATGTGATTTTCTATTGTGACCTATGGTCCTGTGTGGTTCAATTTCAAAAATGATACTGTTTCGATTTTTAAAATAAAGAATAAGAATATGAAATCACTTTCCAGAATCTTAATTGTTGTCTTTTTCCTTTTGACATTGGCTTCAGTCAATTCTCAAACCCATGATCAACAAATTGATGATATTGTAATTAGCGATTTTTCTCCGGTACTTTCTTTCCTTTCTTCTGACTGGATGGAAGGTCGCGAAGCCGGAGCCAGAGGTAGTTTTATGGCTGCCGATTATATCGCTTCGATGATGGAGCATAACGGATTGAAGCCTTATGGGGATCCTTTACCGGTAAAGGAATCTGTGTCGGGAAAAGAGAATAATCCAGCGCGTAGTTACTTCCAGGACTTCGATATTATTAAATATAAAATCGATAAAGTATCCCTGTCATGGATTAACCAAACAGGCGCTTCAGCAATATCATTTCAACTTAATCACTCCATCGACTTTGAAGTAGAGGCAGGACCAAATGGACTGGAGGGTGAAGCGCCATTAGTATTTGCCGGTTATGGTATCAGAGCGCCTGACAAAGGTTACGATGATTATAAAAACCTTGATGTGAAAGGCAAAATCGTTGTCGTTCTGAAAGGTTACCCAGGTCATCATGATACTGCCTCAATGGCATGGAAAAAGCTTGGTAAGGCCTTTGGAAAAGAATATTCCGGAACTGACCGAAAACTTAAAACCGCATTGAACAGAGGCGCCATTGCACTCATCGAAGTATCTCCCGATGGAAGTTTTAATCCATATAAAAATTCGCAAAGCAATCTCTCCATTGCCCAATCTGCCATGAATTCCGAAAAACAAACCGATCCCGTTTATAGGGATGATTTCTATGCCCTGCCAGGTGACACAAGTAATATCACTATTCCATTGTTCCGACTTGGTTCTATGGCGACAGAAAAGCTGTTTGTAGGAACAGGTTTGAATTTAAAAAATGTGGAAGACAAGGCAGCGAAGAATTTATTAACCTCCTCTATGGCCATAAAAGAAAAAATAGCCGGATTTTCACTTGCCGTAAAAGCAGAAGCACTTAAAGTACGAAATGTGCTGGGAATAATCCCCGGTAAAGATACCACGAAATCTGTTATCGTAGGCACGCATTATGATCATTTGGGCAGCCGAAACGCACTTATTTATAATGGCGCTGACGACAATGCTTCCGGAGTTGCAGGTATGTTGTCTATTGCCAAAGTGTGGAGTATGTTTAGTCAAAAACCAGCCTGTAATATCATTTTCGCAGCATGGACTGCGGAAGAAAAGGGACTATTGGGTAGCAGTTATTTTGTGCAACATACGAAAGCTGATACGAATATTTTAAGGCTCATTGTCAACCTCGATATGATTTCAAGAAGTTCAGCCGAAGACAGCGCACATCTGCAACTTAGTATCGGAACGCTAAGAGGTAATGAAGCATTTAAAACTATTGCCCAAAATAACAATCTTCTTCTTTCCCACCCTTTTGAACTTGATCTCTGGGAGGCTTCAGCCACTGGTGGCAGCGATTATGCCCCTTTTGCATCGCGGAATATCCCGATAATGACCTTTTTCTCTGGCCTCCATGATGATTATCATTCACCTCGTGATACTTATGACAGGGCTGACCTTTCCAAAATGAAGTCAGTTTTATGGTTGGTTAATAAATGCCTGAAGGATGTTGTTGAAAATTTAAAGGATTAATAGGAAACCTATTTGAAACTAACAATACAAAAATGAAATTTCCGTGGTATTATTATTTTATTTAGCGGAAGTCTCAAAATTATCCCTTTGACTGTATAGTCTTTTTCTAAAACAACCTGAAAGGTAAAATTATGTAAACCGATTATTTCGGCTTATATTCCTTAAAGGTATTGCTGTCGTAAAAAACTATGATCCTTTCAATCTTTTCCGTTTTTTCAATCTCCCCAGCTTTTTCCTTCATTACCGGCTCAATGTCTTTTTGAGGCAATGATAATACAGGAGGAACTACCTTTTCTTCCTTTAATACGGGTATATTCGGTTCATTCACCGGCTGTTCAAACAAATCGGGTTGCCCGGGAATCTTTTTTCTGACATCAGAAGGAGCTTGGTCTGGTATCTCTTTTTTTGCAGGAAGTGTATTCATTTGTCCTTTGCCAAATAACAGCCAGTCAGCATCAATTTCCGGATAAGTCCTGAGTATTTTAAGAATGAAATCAAGGCTTGGATTATTCCTTCCGGAAAGAATGTGGGATACTCCTGAACGCTGTACCTGTATCTGGTCAGCAAACTGAGAAGGGGAGATGTTCTTTGTTTTCAAAATAAGTTGAATTCGACTGATCATATTTTCTGATTTAAAATTGAATTAAATTAAGGCCTATTATACAGTTGACAAATTACAATTGTTACACGCGCTAGTACAAACTAAAATTACATATGTGAATGATATTAAACCATCATGCAATTTGAGTATCGAATTACAAATGTATAAAAAATGAAATACCTAAACATAATAATATAAATATTATTGAATTAGCTTTCATGCCTTATCAATACTGAATAATGTAATGTATGTGAGAGGTAAAGTCTGTCACAGATAAATGAAGTAGTGAAATTAAATAACCACTTCATATAAGATGATTAAAGCATTGGAATATAATGTATAAAATGTAATCTATCAACTGTAATTTATACTTTTTCAGATTTGTAATGAAGTAAACAATTTCTACAGATGTCAGTTAATGTTTAAATCTGTAAATAATTTCATAAAAATGCTAATACATAATCACTTACAAATTTATTTAATATTGTGAATACAAATGTGAATTAGACACAATCTGTATTACAAATGTATATTTGTACAAATGTAAATAGGGTCGGATTATCTGGGGTTTTTACAGATTGGGAAAAAAATGAGTTTTTTCAGGATAATTGAAAATTCATAACGATTTAAGGCAAATAAAAAAGGAGCTGGTTGGCTCCTATATCAAATGTAAAATTATTTTTATTAGTTCAGTTTATGTACAACCAATCCGCTCCTTAATTTTGGTTCGAACCATGTTGTTTTGGGCGGCATTATATTTCCACTGTCGGCGATATCGATCAATTGTTTCATCGAGACAGGGAACAAGGCAAAGGCAACTTTCATTTCACCGCTGTCGACTCTCTTGCTTAGTTCATCTAATCCCCGAATTCCACCGACAAAATCAATCCGCTGAGAAGTCCGGAGGTCTTTTATTCCCAATATAATGTCGAGGACATACTTTGAGAGAATAGTCACGTCCAGCACTCCGATCGGATCGTTGTCGTCATAAGTACCCTTTTTTGCTTGCAGTGAATACCAATTCCCTTCGAGGTATATACTGAATTCATGCAGTTTTTTTGGCTTATAAATGTCTTTACCTTTTTTAACTACGGCGAAGTCTCTTTTCAATTTCTCCATGAATTCTATAATGGTCAAACCATTCAAATCCTTCACCACCCGGTTATAGTCAATTATAGTCAATTGGTTATCGGGGAAATGAACAGCTAAAAAGAAATTGTATTCTTCCTTACCGGTATGCTTTGGATTTTTCTCTCTTTTTTCCTTGCCAACAAGAGCCGCTGCCGCTGTACGATGATGGCCGTCGGCTACATAAGTAAAAGGAATCTGATCAAATAGTTCGATAAGGCTCATAATAATACCTTTATCCATAATTACCCAAAAATGATGACCAATGCCATCTGCAGCTACAAAATCGTATTCAGGAACATTGTGTAAAATGAAACTCTTCACAATATCATCGATTTCCTTAACAGCCGGATATGAAAAAAATACCGGTTCCAGGTTGGCGTTGTTGATCCGCACATGTTTCATTCTGTCCTCTTCCTTGTCAGGACGTGTAAGTTCGTGCTTTTTGATGATGTTATTCAGATAATCATCGACAGAGGCACAACCGACAATTCCATACTGGGTTTTTCCCCACATAGTTTGACCGTAAATGTAAAGGTATTCACGGTCATCCATAACCAGCCAGCCTTTCTTCTGAAATTTCTCGAAATTTTCCTTTGCCTTTTCATAAACCTGTTGGGCATGAACATCAATTTTGGGATCCAGGTCAATTTCCGGTTTAATAATGTGAAGGAGGGAGTATTCATTCCCCTTTGCTTCCTCTCTTGCCTCTTCCGAATTCAAAACATCATAAGGCCGCGATGCGACCTTTTCAGCTAACTTTGCCGGAGGTCGCAATCCTTTAAATGCTTTTAAAACTGCCATCTGTAAATAAAATTTCTCGTCTGATTAATATTTTCTTAAACTGTATTGATCTACAAATTCAAGATCTTCTTCAGGTTCAGCGGCTGTATTATTACCCTGAAATTTCCTATTCGATTTTTGCAAAGAACCAATAAGTGCTCCAATCATCTTGGTAAGTTCGATTAGCTGGTTTCTTGAATATTCAACCATCGATTCGGTCATGGCCCCCTGCTTTTCCAAAACAGAAGTCAGAATGACACATTCCCTGAGCGAACTTTTTGCCAGTTTAAGGTAATAAACGAACTGGTTTTTATTCCTTGCCGATCCCTCAGCAATATAAAATGCAATGGATTGAGCAGCTAAATTAAACTTATGTGCAATACCATTTACATGGTTTTCTGAAATCATCTGGGTAGTGTTCGAAACCCAATCGATGTAGTCAAGAGCCTTGTGATAAACCCGCAGGTCTTCGAACCTGAAAAAAGATACACTTTTAGTAAAATCGTTCTCCATAGTGTCTGAATTTAGAAATTAATAACCTCTATTAATAAATTTATTTGCCGCTTTCCTGACTCCGGTAAACGGAAAAATACAAGCAGCAAAGATGTTTTAATGACATGTAGTTTAGTTCACCTTAAACGTGGCATCTCCTTTTTCGAAAAAGTTTACAATTTGTTTTGCTGCAGCAATACCCGCGTTGATATTCGCTTCGGAAGTCTGCGCGCCCATTTTCTTTGGGGTAAAGAAAAACCTTCCTGCAAAACCTGCAATAATATCATTTTTGCAATCAGGTTCAATATCAGAAGCGTATTTGAAATCCGCCCTTTCGGCAAACATTTTCATCAATCCTGCTTCATCAATTACCTCTTTTCTTGCTGTATTAACGAGGGTTGCCCCTTTAGGCATTTTGGAAAGAAGTTCAAAGTTGATCGATTTCTTTGTTTTTTCATTGGCGGGGATATGCAATGAAACGTATTGGCATTTTGAATACAATTCTTCTACGGTCTTCAATGCTTTTACTCCCTGTTTTTCAATGACATCGGCTGGAATGAATGGATCAAAAGCAAACACTTCCATTCCGAATCCTTTGGCAAGCTCGCCTACCAATTGACCAACATTTCCGAAAGCATGAATCCCGATTTTTTTACCCTTAAGTTCTGTTCCGGAACTGCCGTTGTAAAGATTACGCGCCATGTAAACCATCATTCCCAAAGCAAGTTCTGCTACAGCATTTGAATTTTGTCCAGGGGTATTCATAGCAACCACATTGTGCGCTGTAGCTGCTGCCAGGTCGATGTTGTCATAACCGGCACCCGCTCTGACGATAATCTTCAGGTTTTTTCCAGCATCGATAACTTCTTTGGTTGCTTTATCACTTCTGATAATGACTGCATCAGCATCAGCGATGGCTTTCACAAAATCACCCTGATCAGTATATTTTTCAAGGAGTTTCAGTTCGTAACCGGCACCCTCAACAACTTTTCTGATTCCATCAACTGCAACCGCTGCAAACGGTTTGTCAGTTGCTACAAGTACTTTTTTCATGATAGTTCAAATTAAAGTTTTAACCTCTGTTTATTATTCCTTTTGTGGGTTCTTAGTTCACAGTTATTTGTTCCCCGTTTTATGATTTCATGGATTCAAATTCTTTCATTACCGCTACCAATGCTTCCACACTTTCTTTTGGAAGTGCATTGTAAGTAGATGCCCTGAAACCACCCACCGAACGATGTCCTTTAAGCCCGATCATTCCTTTGCCTGAAGCAAATTTCCCGAACTCATCTTCAAGGTGTTTAAATTCCTCTTTCATCACAAAGCAAATATTCATCAGTGAACGATCTTCTTTTTCGACTGTACCGACAAAAAGCTTGTTGCGATCAATTTCATCATATAGGATTTTTGCTTTTTCAATATTCTTTTTCTCCATCGCAGCAACACCTCCATTGGTTTTCAACCATATCAGGGTCTGAAGGGCTGAAAAAACCGGCAGGCATGGTGGCGTATTGAACATCGATTCCCCGTCGATGTGCGTCTGGTAATTAAGCATAGTTGGAATTGTCCTTTGAACTTTACCCAAGACATCATTTTTAATAATAACAAAAGTTACTCCGGATGGCGCAAGGTTCTTCTGTGCACCGCCATAAATGATAGCATACTTCGATACATCAATTGGCCTGCTAAAGATATCAGATGACATATCGGCCACCAAGGGCACCGGGCTGTCGAAATCTTTCCTGATCTCAGTTCCGTAAATCGTATTGTTGGTGGTGATATGGAAATAATCAACATCGGTAGGAATTGTAAAATTTTTTGGAATGTAGCTGAAGTTCTTATCCTCTGATGAAGCAACAACATTCACTTCACCAAAAATCTTGGCTTCTTTAATAGCTTTCTTTGCCCAAACACCGGTCGAAAGGTAAGCAGCCTTTTTATTGAAAAGATTGAAAGGTACCATGGCAAATTGCAGGCTTGCACCTCCGCCTAAGAATATTACCGAATACCCCTGGGGTATATTTAAAAGTTCTTTGAACAAAGCGATAGCCTCATCCATCACAGCGATGAATTCTTTGCTCCGGTGAGATATTTCAAGGATGGACAAACCAGTTCCTGCAAAATCCTTCACTGCTTTGGCAGTATTGTCAATAGTGAATTCGGGCAGTATGGATGGCCCGGCATAAAAATTATGTTTTTTCATACATTAAAAATTTTAATTATTTCGCAATCATTTTTATTCCCTTTCAGGAAGGAAGCAAAAGTAAAATTTTCTTGTTAATACAATAACAAAACCGAATTTTATTTTTATGAATAGCTCTATTTGGAACGAGTTTAAGGAAAATTGCATTTGGATCGCCGAGATTGAATTGAAATAGATAACTTTGGAAAAGTATTTTTATTTAAATTTGAGGAATTGGTTTTATGGTTCAACTTGAAAAAAGGATCAAGGCTTTTGTCAAACTCGGTGATTTTCTGAGAAATATTATTACCCTTAATCCTGAGCAGGACAATGGATCCCTACGAAAATTGGCAAATGAGAGCTATCTGTTCAATCCCTGGTTTACACCCGATAATGTCTGTACTTCTATAGGTAATATCGGTGAAAGTTTGACCGAACAAAGTCTGAATCATTGGGTGGAAATGTATACCCATAGGTTGATACAGAAAAGACAATCCAGGAGGGTAGGAGTGGTCATGGCAGGGAATATTCCACTGGTTGGATTCCATGATTTTTTATGTGTCCTTTTATCCGGTCATAAAATCATTGCCAGGCTTTCATCTAATGATAATCAGCTCTTGCCTGCCATTGCATCAAAACTAATTGAGATTGAACCGGGATTTGCTGATCAAATTCTATTTAGTGAAGGAAAGCTTGAAAATTACGATGCCGTCATCGCCACCGGCAGCAATAATTCATCACGTTATTTTGAGTACTATTTCAGGAATGTCCCGTATATTATCCGTAGGAATAGGAACGGAATTGCAGTTCTAACAGCTTTGGAATCAGATGAAGCGTTGAAATTGCTTGGGCAGGATATTTTTTTATATTTTGGAATGGGGTGCAGGAGTATATCAAAAATATTTGTTCCAAAAGATTATTCCTTCGACCGGCTATTTCAATTTCTAGAGAAATATAATACGGTAGTTGATCACAATAAGTATTGTAACAATTATGAATATTATAAATCCATTTATCTGATCAATGGACAGAAGCATCTTGACAATGGCTTTTTGTTACTTAAGCAAGACCTGGCATTTGCATCTCCTCCATCGGTTCTTTATTATGATGAATATAATCATTTGAAAGCCCTGAATAACGATTTGTTAACAGTACATAACCAGATTCAGTGTATCGTCAGCCATTCTGCAGAAATTTCAGGGGCTATGCCCTTTGGCAAGGCGCAAAAGCCTGAATTGTGGGATTATGCTGACGGTGTTGATACCATAGAATTTTTATTAAACCTATAGTCCGGTAACCATGAAAAAGTCGACACAAATACTAAGGGTGTTCTTTTGGATTTCGGTGGCATTAAACTTACTATTATGCACTTTACTTGTAATATATTTCTTCAGAAACCAGGATAAAATTAAACAGAAAATTATCCTTGCCAGGGGAGAACCCGAACTCGTTATGTTTGGAGATTCGCATACTGCCAATGCGAATTGGACTTCATTTCTTTCGGAGTACAGAGTGATCAGCTTAGGTTTTAGCGGAATGACATCAGATCAGTTAAAAAATTTGATGATGATCAAGGTGCCGCCCTTGAAACCTAAGTTTTGCTTTATACAGGGTGGCGGCAATGATATAAATAGCCGATGTTACGATAAAACGATATTAGTCGCCAACATTCAGGAGATGATTGATTCACTTCAAAGTTACAATATCCAACCGGTCATTCAATCTCTTTTTAGCAGGTACGATAACCAGAAATACAATCTTCAGGTAGATTCTATAAATGTTCTTCTGTTACAACTTGCAAAAAATAAAGAGATAGATTTTTTAAATGTAAATGAAAGCCTCGTTGATGAAAATGGCCTTAAGAAATTACTTACCATTGATGGAATCCACCTGAATGAAGAAGGATATCGCATTTGGGCTAACCAGGTGAAAAAATACCTGGTATCAAAATCTGATTAATACCGTTATCTATTCTCAATAAATTAATGTGATTCTTTTTATTGAGGCACCTGAGTTCCTTTCCCGATGTTAGGTAGCCAGTAATCATCCTTATCGACATTATCGGCTTGTCCGTCGAGGTTCAGGTCTGAGGGCAGATAGTCCTGTGTTCCTGCTGATGTTTCCCAGGTTGTTGTTTTATCGGCTTGTTGAATGATTCCGTTTGCATCCGCATCGCCTGATATCATGCCCCAAATTCCGGAATAAATTTGTTTAATCCCATTATTTCCTCCATAGCTTTGCTGAGCAGCTGTTGTAAAATCATAGTTATAGACTCCTTTTTGGTAAATAAGTGAAGCAGCTGACATGATGCTCAAATGGTTTCTGTGATTGATTAAACAATATGGTTGCTGAAGTATGTTGTTGTCAAATTCAAGGTTGGAGGAACCATCAGTACCTTTAATTCTACCATCATTTAATAGTAGTCCGGCTTGTCGATGAATGGTTGTTGATGCGGTAGCTTGCGCTGCTGAAGCGGCATCACGAATTTCTATTAAAATCCAATCGATGATATTTCCTTCAAGCGAAGCAATGGATTCATTTCCACTGTAATTCCATGGCGGTTGATTGAAAGGCTGATTCAAAGGAAAATGAACAGGATTGATACTATTGATCATGTGTCCGGTGGTTCCGTTAAACGGCCCTTCGAGGTAAGCTTTTAATTTCAGATATTTCCGGTGTGTGATTGTTCCAACCTGGTTTAGCACCCAGTTATTCGGGTCGATTGCAATTCCGGTTATCTCATGGGGGATTACAATTTTAAAAATAGTGTCGTTTGTCATTTGATATAGCCTGAAAGTTTGACTGCCCCCCGCATAGTTCAGTTTAAATTCAATTGGAGTTTTAAATAAAGGGGTAATTGCAGTTGAAGTTGTTTGAATTGAATTCAGGTAAACAGTATCTTCTTCCTGAGACCAGATGGCTGAAAATGTGGGGTAACCCTCACCAAAATACCATTGGTTAAAAAAATCTGTAAAATCAATCCCTGAAACATTTTCGCAGACAGTCTTAAAATCAAGGCCGGTAGCAAGACTACCTTTATATTGTTGCTGAAAATTGTAAAGGGTTTTGAAAAAAAGTTCGTCATTTTGCATTTCGAACCGGATCATGTGGACCAAAGCAGAACCCTTGCGGTAGGTAAGCCGGGTGCTGAATATTCTTCCTGAGTTATTTAAATTAGCAGGTGGAACATAAACAGATCCACCGGGCTGGGTCATTGCATAATTCATGTATGAGAGCATCAGTGCATTTGCGCTGGACTGTGAAACCAAATACTGGTTAGCTATATACTCAAGATAGGATGCAAATCCTTCATTGATCCAGATATCCGACCACGTTGCACACGTCACATTATCGCCATACCATGAATGTGCAAGCTCATGGGCCACCAGGTTAAATGAAAAACCCCTGAGCCCGGTCATAGTAATATGTTCCATCCCTGAAAATCCGGAAGGATACCACATGTAATGCCCATACTTTTCCTCAAAGAAAGGATATAACCCCATTTTGTCGGAGAATAATTCGATCATCAATGGTGTTTGGTCAATGATGGGCTTGTTTGATTGTAAGCAGTTTGGATAGTCATAGATATAATTAAGAACCAGCATAGAGTCGCCCGGAAGGCTATCGGGTCTAGCCCAGATACTGTAATCTATATAATCTGAAATTGCAAAGCTGATGAGATAAAATGCAGTTTTCTGGTTTGTCCGCCATTCATACCTTACTTTCTGATTTGGTAAAGGAATGATAGTAAGTGTTCCTGGACCTGCAACCTTGAGGTCATCATCTGTAGTAACAAAAATATGTACCGAATCCGCCTTGTCTTCCAACTCCTGCTTACAGGGCATCCACTCATGCGCATAATATGGCTCGGAATAAGATTGGGATACATTGAAATTACCATAGTTAACAGCAAGTGTTGAACTGTAGTAAACCGAAGTATAGGCCTGTGGAGTATGATAATAAAGTTTAAATTCAATTTGTCCCCCAGCCAGGACTGGTGTTAGTAAAGGTACATAAATTTTATTGGCGACATGGCTGAACATGTGTTTAACATCGTTGATGATTACCGAATCAGCACTAAGCTTATTGCTTAATTCAATGGAGAAGGTATCCGTTTCGCTTACAACCACTTCAGCCAGGACGGTTGCGCTTCCGCTGAATTGGTTCGTGGTATCGTATGCTTCAATGTCGAGTTTGTAAAATTTTACATCGTAATCAAACACATGCGGATTAGGATTGATCACAGATTTACTGCCAGAAACTCTAAAATGGCTGCCCTGATGTGAACAAACCATTTCGTCCCCCTTAAATTCGGTGTAAGTATCCAAAACTGTTTGCCCGAAAGTCTGAATTACCGATAGAGTGATGATATGCAGGAAAAATGATTGAAATATTTTCATATTTGATTCAATAAACTTTATTAAGACAGACCCATACATTAAACCCGGTAAATTTACAAAAGTTTGGATTCGCCTGTAAATTATTCGTTTAACACGCAGACAATTTGTAATTTCTTTTATAAAACATGTCGTTAAATATTTTTTTTAAATTTGCCAGGTTAAAATGTAATAATGCGAAAGATATTTTCAATATCATTCCTCATCGTTTTTCTATTCAATATAATGGGGTATTACCCGGTTTTTCTTTTGCGCCAGCAGAATATCAGAAATGAACTTACACATATAATAAATCATAACATTGCTTCAGGGATTTTGACGGTTTTGTCTTTCGAAAAAAGTCAAATAAATTCGCTTCAATGGTTGAAGAAAAATGAGTTCAGCTACAAGGGGGACATGTATGATATTGTTTTGAAAGAAATTGGGCAGGATGGGAAAATTTATTATTACTGCTTTCTCGACAAGAAAGAAAAACATCTTTTAGTGCAGTTGGAAAAACATGTAAGCCGGAACTCTGCTGACAATGATAAAAACCAAAAAAGTGAACGCAACTTTATTAAAAATTTAGCCAAAGATTTCTTTGCGGTAGAAAATCAATTTTTAATAACATCTAATGCTATAGAGCTCGATTTTATAGCAATCGTTTCCGATTACCATTCATTGATTCCAACAAAGGAAGCACCTCCTCCTAAATCCGTTTAAAGATTTTTTATTTTTTATTCTTTTCCGATTATTAGCCTGTTTAACATAGCTTTTTGGTCGGTTATTAATGCTTATAATCAATTAATTGAAAATTGTCATTTAATATCCATAATAAAATCATCAAAATGAAAAAATATATATTTATAACTTTTCTTATTGCATTATCCATTGTTGCTCAATCCCAAATATTAACAATTAAGGATAAAGAAAGTGCACACCCTCTCGAAATGGTTACTTTATACAGCGAAAATCCAAGGGCTTCGGCTTTAACAAATGCCCACGGACAGGTTGATCTTACTGATTTTAAAGGGTCAGAAAAAATAGAGATCAGAATGATTGGCTATGAAAATCAAACAACAAACTATTCCGAAATCGAAAAGTCAGGTTTTTTAATTCTGCTGCAACCCTCCAGCCTCTCGCTGGATCAATATACTGTTGTGGCTTCGAAATGGAACCAATCCACAAGGGATATTCCGGCTAAGATCACCTCCATATCGGTGCAGGAAGTTGCATTGAAAAATCCCCAGACAACGGCGGATTTGCTGGCAACCTCCGGTGAAGTGTTCATTCAGAAAAGCCAGCAGGGTGGAGGCAGCCCGATGATCAGGGGTTTTGCCACCAACAGGGTATTAATCACAGTTGACGGTGTGAGAATGAATACTGCTATTTTTCGTAGCGGAAATCTTCAGAACGTGATTTCGCTTGATCCTTTTGCTATCGAAAGAACCGAAATTCTTTTTGGTCCGGGTTCGGTTATTTATGGAAGCGATGCCATCGGTGGTGTGATGGGTTTTAATACGCTCACTCCCAAGTTATCGTTAGGTGATAAATCAGATGTTTCGGGAAGCGCTGTGAGCAGGTATTCCTCGGCAAACAATGAGCGAACTGGCCATGTTGATGTCAATGTCGGCTGGAAAAAATTTGCAATGGTTTCAAGTTTTTCCTATTTTAATTTTGATGATCTTCGGATGGGGACCAAAGGTCCGGATGAATACCTTCGTAACAATTATGTTCAGAGGGTAGATAGTATCGACAGGGTAGTTACAAATGATGATCCTCTTGTCCAGCGACCGTCAGGTTATGAGCAGATCAATATGATGCAAAAGTTAAGATTCAAACCCAATAATCACTGGGACATAAATTATGGTTTCCACTATTCAACACACAACAAATTACTCCCGTTATGATCGTCTTTTGCGCACAAAGAATGGATTACCCCGTTCGGCTGAATGGTATTATGGGCCACAGGAATGGATGATGAATAACCTGTCGGTTACCAACACTATGAATTCAGGCATCTATGACCAGCTAACCATTCGTTTAACGCATCAGTTTTTTGAAGAAAGCCGTCACGACAGAGATTTCAATAAAACAGAGTTAAGGCACAGGGTTGAAAAAGTCAATGTAATGGCTGCGAATTTTGATTTCACTAAGTCTATATCTGCTCAGCATAGTATCATGTATGGATTGGAGTATGTTTTTAATGATGTAAACTCCACCGGCACAGATGAAGATATATCGACCGAATCGGTAGTCGAAGGACCCGCAAGGTATCCAATGTCAACCTGGTCCTCTTCAGCAGCTTATCTTACTTATCTGTATCGTCCATCGGATAAGTTTACAGTTCAGGCCGGAGCACGTTATAACCTGTTTAGCCTCAATGGAGATTTTGATACAACATTCTATCCTTTTCCTTATACAAATATGGAAATTAACGATGGGGCGCTTACCGGTAGTCTGGGTGCAATTTACAAACCGGACCAAAATTGGACGATTAGCGCTAATTTGTCAACAGGTTTCAGAGCGCCTAATGTGGATGATGCCGGTAAAGTATTTGATTCGGAACCGGGTTATGTTATTGTTCCTAATCCTGATCTTACTGCCGAGTACGCTTACAATGCAGAAATTGACATTGCGAAAGTATTTGGAAATTTCCTCAGGCTTGATGCAGCGGCTTATTACACTTATCTCGACAATGCAATGGTTCGCCGTAATTATACTTTAAATGGTCAGGATAGCATGATGTATGAGGGAGAAATGAGCCAGATACAAGCCATTCAGAATGCTGCTAATGCTCAAGTTTATGGTGTTCAGGCAGGTCTTGAAATAAAACTTCCCGAAGGGTTTGGATTCACTTCCCAATTCAATTATCAGAAGGGCGATGAAGTTCTGGATGACGGCACAACCAGCCCATTGCGTCATGCAGCACCCTGGTTTGGAATTTCCTCCCTTACTTACATGGCACAAAAACTCAAACTGGATTTTTATGCAACCTATAGTGGAGAAGTAGCTTTTAAAGATATGCCACAGGAAGAGCAGGGTAAAGATTATATGTATGCTATTGATGCTGATGGAAATCCTTATTCCCCAGGTTGGTACACACTAAACTTTAAAGCGATGTACCAGCTAAGTGAGTATTTATCGATAAGCGGAGGTCTCGAAAACCTGACCGATCAGCGTTACAGGCCATACAGCTCTGGCTTGGTATCACCGGGCAGGAATTTTATTCTTTCTTTAAAAGCAAATTTCTAAGTTTAATATTCAATACCGACCAATTATGCATTTTTGGTAATGAATATTCTCTGATTTTTTCTCATAACAACGAAATCAGAATGGGGGTGGGATAAAAAAATTCCATCCCCTTTTTGTTTTGGCAAAGACTGCAGGAAATTATTTGTACTAATTTTGATCTTCTTAAAAGCAGGTTATGATTTATATCAATGCCCAACAATTTCTTGAGTATTCGACGCAAATGCCCATCGTTGATGTGCGGTCGCCCTCAGAGTTTTTGCAGGGTCACATTCCCGGAGCGGTTAACCTGCCTTTATTTAATGATGAAGAAAGAAAGAGGATTGGAATTTTATATAAAAATTCCGGTAGAAATGCATCTGTATTGCTAGGATTAGAGATTGTCGGTCCCAAAATGGCGGGATTCGTCAAAGAATTGCGTAAAACAGTTCAGGGTAAAGACATTCTTATCCATTGCTGGCGTGGAGGAATGCGCAGCAATGGAATGGCCTGGCTTTTTGAAACTGCCGGATTTAATACAAGTGTTTTACAGGGCGGATATAAATCTTATCGGGCTTATATCCGAAAGCAACTTGGCGAACCGGTTAAACTGGTTATTCTTGGAGGCTATACCGGATCAGGAAAATCCGAAATACTTGAATTTATTGGCCAATCAGGGGAACAAGTTCTGGATCTTGAAAAAATAGCTCACCACAAAGGCTCTGCCTTTGGGGATCTCGGACAGGAGATACAGCCGACCAACGAACAATTTGAAAATAATCTATATTTTGAACTTCAAAAGCTGGATTTGAATTCTGCTATATGGGTCGAGGATGAAAGCCGGGGAATTGGCACTGTAAGTATTCCTGAACCTTTTATTATGAAAATGAAAGAAAACCGGTTACTATTTATTGATGTTAAAAAGAAAATTCGTGTCGACCGGCTTGTGAGTGAATATGCCGGTTTCAATGTTTCTCTTTTAGAAAGTGCCATCCGGCGGATTTCGCAAAGATTGGGCGGACTTAATGTAAAACTTGCCATTGATTCTCTAAATAATAAAGATTTTAAAACGTCAGCATCCATTCTTCTTGATTATTACGATAAGGCTTACCTGAAAGGAGTTTCAGACCGGAATCCGTCAAAGGTACTTGCGTTACGACTTAATTCGGGTCTTCCTGAAATTAATTCTACGAAGGTGCTGGAGTTTTACAACCGAGAAATTAAATCAAAAATTCACCTTTTCGATAAATCAATTCAACAATAATAACAGAACTCAAAAAAAGACATTTCAGCAATTTAACAATTTAACAATTCAACAATTTCCATATGTTACCCATCTATCTCGATTATAATGCTACAACTCCAATAGACAAAGAAGTAGCCGGGGTCATGAAGCCTTTTCTTAACGAATTATTCGGAAATCCTTCGAGCAGTCATGAATTCGGCATCAGGACAAGAAAAGCAGTCGAAACAGCCAGGAATCAGGTTGCCGTTATGATAGGATGTTCACGGGAAGAGATCATTTTTACGAGTGGTGGAACCGAATCCAACAATTTTGCAATTAAAGGAGTTGCCCTTGCCAACAGGCATAAAGGAAATCACATCATCACCACTTCCATCGAGCATCCAGCCGTCATTGAAGTTTGCAAATACCTAGCTTCAAATGGCTTCAGGATTACTTACCTTCCGGTGGATGAATATGGCTGGGTTGATCCTGATAATGTTAAGAAGGCTATAACCTCCGAAACCATTTTAATCACCGTAATGCATGCCAACAATGAAGTGGGCACGATCCAGCCGATAGAGGAAATTGGCGAAATAGCCAGAATGCGACAAGTTCTTTTTCATACAGATGCTGCCCAATCGGTTGGGAAAATTGACGTGGATGTGAACCGGATGAAAGTTGACCTGCTTTCGATTGCCGGCCATAAGCTGTATGCTCCGAAAGGAATAGGCGCTTTATATGTCCGGAAAGGAGTGAAACTGGAAAAGCTGATCCACGGGGCAGACCATGAAATGAATCAGCGGGCCGGAACTGAAAACATCCTTGAGATAAGCGGATTGGGAATGGCGTGCGAAATTGCACGACGGGACCTGGAGAAAAACATGCTTTATATGAGCAGCACGAGGAATGCATTATTCAAAGGTATTACTAAGGTTATCCCAGATGTAAAGCTGAATGGCCACCCTGAAAAAAGGTTACCCAATACATTGAGCCTTAGCTTTCGGGGTATTGAAGCCAACACATTGCTTTCGGAATTATCGGGGATCGCTGCATCAGCCGGCGCTGCCTGCCATACTGATAACATTGAAATATCGTCTGTGTTAAAGGCGATGCATGTTCCGGAAGAATTTGCAATGGGTACCATCCGGTTTTCGACAGGGAAATATACAACACAAGCTGAGATAGAACGAGCTTCAGAATTGGTGATATCAGCAGTCAAACGATTAATTAACAGATAAAAAGACTGGTTGTTATATCTTTTATAATCTAATTGAACCTTGTTAACGAACTAAAAACACTGTGTCATCGTAGAAGTAAACAAAATATGATCGATTGTTAATATCGGTGTTGGAAAAATTTTCTTAAAAGGTAACAGATTATTATTTAATTTCGGCTCAAATAAACAAAATGAATCACTATGGATAATTTATCAGGTATAACAATAGCCATTTCTTTGATCGGATTTGTTCTGCTGGTTGTACTATTGGTTACAATTTTTTATCGTCCGGCAAAACGTTTACAAGTCACTTGTAATTTTAAGTCCGACAGTGATGAGAAAAATGACTCTGTGTTGGTTGTAAATATGGAAAATATTGGGAAAAGGAAGTTGAAGCTTCTTGCTCCTTATGTTCGTTTCAGCCATACCACCCATTCCAAACTTTACCAGGTCAAGCCTGAAATCATAAATTGTAAATTTCCCAGAATGCTCAAAATTGGTGAGAAGCTGAGCTGCGAACTCGATCTGGGTCATTTTAAAACCATACTCGAAAAACATGCATTTTCTCCTACTCACATGAAGTTAATCGTTAATGACTCCGCAGGGCTTGATTTTGAATCACAAAGTCTTGGATTCAAAGTATAGCATTCAGTAATTCCAAACATTTATTTCAATAATTTCTGCAATCGTTGTCGCTGCGGATGTGAATAACTTTTTCAAACCTTCATTTAAGTCAGAAATCTTCTGGGGCAATTATACTTAATTTTACCCGCTAAATAAAACTATAGTGGGTGATTTTCTCAATCAGTTGAATAGTGCGCAGCGACTGGCCGTTGAGGCATTCGAGGGACCCGTGATGGTCATTGCCGGTGCCGGCTCCGGAAAAACACGGGTGTTGACTTACCGGGTTGCTCATTTATTGAACCTTGGTGTAGATCCCTTTAATGTTCTTGCCTTAACATTTACCAACAAAGCAGCGCGGGAGATGAAGGAAAGAATCATTAAACTGGTTGGAAATGCTGATGCTAAGAATGTCTGGATGGGGACTTTTCACTCAATCTTTGCCCGTGTGCTCAGAACAGAAGCCTTCAGGATGGGTTATCCTGCCAGCTTTTCTATTTACGATTCCGATGATACAAAACGCCTTATAAAAACCATTATAAAAGAGCAAAATCTGGATGACAAGGTTTACTCTCTTGGTTTTGTAGCTCATCGCATTTCTTCGGCAAAATCAAGCCTGATCAGCGCCGAAGTATACAATGCCAGCGAAGAGCTCTTACTGCAGGATAAGATGGCCGGTAAACCTCAACTTGGTGAAATCTACAGGCAATATAAAATCCGCTGTTTCAGGGCTGCTGCAATGGACTTCGACGACCTGCTGCTGAATACCTTTATCCTGCTTGAGCAGTTTCCTGAAGTATTGCTGAAATACCAGAAAAAATTCAGCTTTATCCTTGTTGATGAATACCAGGATACCAACCATGCGCAATACATGATTTTAAAACGGCTTGCTGCCGATAACGAAAATATTTGTGTGGTTGGCGACGATGCGCAAAGCATTTACGGATTCAGGGGAGCCAACATTCAAAATATCCTGAATTTTAAGCGTGATTATCCGGATGCACGGGAATTCAAACTTGAACAAAACTACCGTTCCACCAAGACCATTGTAAGCGCTGCCAATACGATCATTGTAAATAACAAGGATCAGATTTTTAAAGAGATCTGGACTGAAAATGAAGAAGGCAACCTCATCGAATTGTTAAAAGCTAAAACGGATAATGAGGAGGGAACCCTTGTTGCCAATTCCATCTTCGGAACCAAAATGAACTTCCAGCTAAAGAATGATGCCTTTGCTGTACTTTATCGCACCAATGCTCAATCAAGGGCCATCGAAGAAGCGCTGCGAAGAATGAATATCCCTTACAGAATTTATGGTGGCTTGTCATTCTATAACAGAAAGGAAGTAAAGGATGTGCTGGCATATTACAGGTTGAGCATCAACAATAAAGATGAGGAGGCGCTCAAGCGGATCATCAATTACCCTGCAAGGGGGATCGGAAAAACCTCCCAGGAAAGCATTGTTGTTTTAGCCGATCAGCATGATAAATCGCTGTGGGAAATCATTGAAGAACCCCACAAATATGCCCTGAACCTGAACAGTGGAGCACTCAGCAAGATTTCTGCTTTTGTGACTATGATTAAAAGTTTTTCTGTTCAGGTGAAGATAAGAAATGCCTATGATCTTGCCAAACTGATTGCCTATTCTTCAGGAGTAATGAAAGATTTGAATGAAGATAAAACACCTGAAGGAATTAGCAGGTATGAAAACATTGAGGAGTTGCTGAATGCCATTAAAGAGTTCTCGGATAAGCCAAAAGAATTCAATCCAGGTGAAGAACCGGGGAAGGAAGGTGAGGCAGCAGCCATACGCACACTCGACGAGTTCATGCAGGATGTGGCATTGATCACAGATGCGGATATTCAGGATAAAGAGGGTGGTGATAAGGTATCTCTGATGACCATTCATGCTGCAAAAGGACTTGAATTTCCTTATGTCTTTATTGTTGGACTGGAAGAAAATCTTTTTCCTTCCATTCAATCACTGGGATCGCGGGCTGATCTGGAGGAAGAGCGCCGCCTCTTTTATGTTGCCCTTACCCGTGCTGAAAAGAAGGTTTTTATTTCTTATGCCGAAAATCGTTATCGCTGGGGTAACCTAACTATCTGCGAACCCAGCCGGTTTATTGATGAGATCGACAGCAATTACGTTGCTTACCCGCAAAGGGCAAACATGCAGAAGATACCGTCCGGCGGTTTTATGGATCATTCATCTGTTCCTAATGTGAGAAAAAACCTGAAAAAGCTGGATAACCTGGCAGCTAGACCGTCAATTTCAAGTGGAGACGAAGTTTATAGCCAGATGGACAAGATCATTCCTGGCGCAGAAGTGGAACATGCACGCTTCGGAAAGGGTAAAGTGATCAGTATAGAAGGATCGGGTGCCAGCCGGAAAGCATCTGTCTTCTTTAAAAATGTCGGACAGAAGCAACTGCTGCTTCAATATGCCAAATTGAAGGTAATTGGTTAGTTCATGAAAATGTAACTATCACTATCACTATCACGCTGTATTTCATTTTCTTACCACAACTATCTATCGGAATTTAGTGAACAATATGCTACCTTTGTTGTTTGTTTATTAATCATTCAATGATGGATAAAAAACTATTTTCTTTTAGTTTGGTTTTAGCAATTTTGCTGATCAGCGGTTTAATGTCCTGTACCTCAGATCAAACATTACAGGTGCCTGAGATGAACTTCAGCCAGTTTGAACCTTATTTACAAAAATCGAACGATACGGTTTACATTATTAATTTCTGGGCTACCTGGTGTAAACCCTGCATCAAAGAGTTGCCTGATTTTGAAAGAATTAATAAGGATTACCGAAACGAAAAAGTGAAGGTGATTTTAGTCAGCCTGGATTTTCCGGATAAGCATGATGGATCATTAATCCCTTTTTTGAAAGAACACAATATCAAATCAGAAGTGATCCATCTGACCGATACCGATGCCAATACCTGGATCGATAAAGTCAGTCCGTTTTGGTCGGGCGCAATTCCTGCAACCGTAATCTATAAAAATACTTCAAGGGAATTTTATGAAAAAATTCTTACCTATGATGATCTAAAAAAAATTGTTGAATCTAAAATCTAGTAAAATGAAAAGAATATTGTTTGTAATTCTGACTCTTCTTTTGGTAAACATTGTATTTGCTCAAGGTTATAAAATTGGTGATGTGGCTATTGATTTCAAGCTGAAAAACGTAGACGGGAAAATTGTATCATTGGCCGATTTCAAAGATACCAAAGGATTTATTGTTGTATTTACCTGCAATCATTGTCCTTATGCCATCGCATACGAAGACCGTATCATCCAATTGGATAAAATGTTTAAACCTAAAGGTTACCCGGTTATTGCCATTAATCCTAATGACAATGATGCCTATCCTGAAGATTCGTATGAAAACATGATCGTCCGGGCTAAAGAGAAAGGATTCACATTTCCTTACCTTTTTGATGAGGGACAGAAAATTTATCCGCAGTACGGCGCTACCCGAACACCACATATATTCGTACTGAAAAAAGAAGAGAAAGGAATGATCGTTAAATACATCGGAGCGATTGACAACAATCATGCTGATGCTAAATCTGTGACAGAAAAATATGTGGAAAATGTCGTGAATGCGCTGCTTTCAGGAAAGGATCCTGATCCTGCAACTACAAAAGCAATCGGTTGCTCGATTAAACCGAGAACCAAATGAATAAGTGCCAAATTAGAATATCCAAAGAGTAAGTTAGTTGTGGAGTTTCGAAATTAAATGTAAGATTGGGATTATTCTTCAGCATCCAGTGTTTCAAATACTGAGTTTTTGCTGATAAACTCAGGCACGATGGCTTTCATCTTTTTAACGATTGCCATATTATCCTGCTGATCAAACAATTCGATAAGATCAATAATTTCTTTGGAAATCGTTTCAAAATCGTATTGTCGCACTTTACCGATCATGATCTGTGGATGGTGAGTTGGAAGGGTGTTTTCGGAAGTATTCAGCAATTCCTCGTACAATTTTTCGCCGGGACGAAGACCTGTAAATTTAATCCGTATATCCTTATCGATTTCCAGACCCGACAACCGGATCATTTTTTTGGCAAGGTCAATAATTTTAACCGGTTTACCCATATCAAACAGGAAAATTTCACCGCCCTTTCCCATCATTCCAGCTTCCAGCACCAGCCTGCAGGCTTCCGGGATGGTCATAAAGTAGCGAATCACTTCCGGATCGGTCACTGTTACTGGTCCGCCCTGTTCAATCTGTTTTTTGAATAAAGTCACCGCTGATCCGTTAGAACCGAGCACATTCCCGAAACGCGTAGTAATAAACTGGGTGGTTGTTTTTTGGTTTAACGACTGCACATAAATTTCTGCAATCCGCTTGGAAGCTCCCATGACATTGGTAGGATTTACTGCCTTATCGGTGGAAATCATAATAAATTTCTCAACTCCATTCTTAACTGCAAGATCGGCTATGATCTTAGTACCTTTAATATTCGTAAAAAGTGCTTCCGAGGGATTATTTTCCATCATCGGAACATGCTTATAAGCAGCAGCATGATAAATAATAGCCGGTTTAAACAACCAGAAAGCCTGGTCCATTCTCACTTCATTGCAAATATCCGCGATGGCTATTTCAAAGTTTTTAAATTCGAATTTACCTGTCAGTTCGTTTTCAAGGTCGTACATGGCGCTTTCGGCCTGGTCGATCAGGATGATTTTCTCCGGATCGAAATTCATGATCTGCCTTACCAGCTCGCTGCCGATAGAGCCGGATGCGCCGGTAACCATGATTACCTTGCCCGACAGGTCCTGACTGATTTTTTCAGTATTGAGTTTAATCTCATCCCTTTCCAGCAAGTCTTCAATATTGATCTTCTTAATTTGGTTGAAGCTGAGTTCTCCGTTAATCCAGCTTGAGACCGGAGGAACGGTAAACACTTTTGTTTTATAAGCCATGCATATATCGGCGATGGCCTGCTTTTTCTCCGGCCTTAGCTTTTGAACGGAAATAATTAGGTTGTCAACGTCGTTACCGGAAAGCATTTCATCCAGTTTTTCAAGCCCGCTGATGTCAACCCCTTCGATTTTCTTACCCCACTTGTTTTTATCTTCGTCAATAAATGCTATGACTTTATATCGTATCCCCATGTCCCTATCCAATGCACGCTTGGTTATTAAACCAGCTTCACCAGCACCGAAAATGATCACTTTTGTTTTTGCTCCAGAGGGATTAACCATTTCAAGGTATGCAATCTTAACCACTATCCGGAAGGTAATCATCAACAGGACAACCGTCATAAATTCAATAACAATAATTGAAAATGGGATGAGGAACTGATCGTTTATGAAATAATAGGAAATAAGATTTCCAGCAGTAAAAAGAAGACTTCCTCCAAATATCACCAGGAAAATCCGAACAGCGTCTTCGGTGCTTGTATACCGAATGATCCCTGCATAAGTACGGAATATAATGAAGCTCAGGCTTCGGACAACTAGGACAATAGCAAAAACCTGGGGCCAGAATTTCATTTCTTCTGGTGGTACATGAAAATTAAACCTGACCATATAAGCCAGCAGGACTGCAAACAGCACAAAAAGAATATCGATCAGGAAGATCAGCCAGCGGGGCATATTTTGTCGCGTCAGGAGCATGCGGTATCTTTTATCTGCCAAAATTAGCATTAATTTCAGAACAATATTTGGATTCTTCTTTGGGCTTTTTATACATTTGCCGGCTTAAGATTATTGTCTTTTTTAAACATATTCACAATGAAATACACGGCATTTACAAAGTTTCATGACGGCCTTGGGGCAAAGATGGTCGAGTTTGCAGGTTATTACATGCCCATCCAGTATGAAGGGCTGATCAAAGAGCATTTGACGGTTCGCAGCGGAGTAGGAGTCTTCGATGTAAGCCACATGGGCGAAGTCTGGGTGAAGGGTCCAAAGGCACTCGATTTTATCCAGTGGATCACATCCAATGATGCATCTGTTTTATTTGATGGCAAGGTTCAGTATTCCTGTTTCCCGAATGGAAATGGGGGTATTGTGGATGATTTACTGGTTTACCGGATGAATCCGGAATTGTATTTACTGGTCATCAACGCTGCCAATATTGACAAAGACTGGAACTGGATTATAGCCAAAGGAAAGGAATTTGGATTAAAAGAGGGCGTTGACCTTATTAATGATTCAGACAATACAGCGCAACTTGCCGTTCAGGGACCGAAAGCTTTGAAGGCAATGCAAAAGTTCACTGCCGAGTCTATCGAAAATATGGAGTATTATACCTTCAAAAAACTGACTTTTGCCGGTGTTCCCGATATCCTTCTATCGACCACAGGCTACACTGGTTCGGGCGGATGCGAAATTTATATGCCCAACGATAAGGCGAAAATCATCTGGGAAGCAGTTTTCAAAGCAGGGGAGGAGTTCGGAATAAAACCCATCGGACTGGCTGCACGCGATACCCTTCGCCTCGAAATGGGTTTCTGCCTTTACGGCAATGATATCAACGATACTACTTCGCCGATTGAAGCAGGATTAGGTTGGATCACCAAATTCGCTGATAAAAAAGACTTTATTGATAAAGCCCTTCTGTTGAAACAAAAAAATGAAGGAGTTCATAAACGGTTGAAGGGTTTTGAAATGATCGACAAAGGCATCCCTCGCCAGCACTATGAAATTTGTGATGCTGACGGAAATGTTATTGGAGAAGTAACCTCTGGAACCCAGGCTCCTTCGCTAAACAAAGCCATCGGGATGGGTTACGTGAAAGACGAATTTTCGAAGCTTGATACCGAAATCTACATCCAGATCAGGGGTAAGTTGCTCAAAGCGAAAATTGTTAAGATACCCTTTTATAAAGGTTAACAAGTTGTGTGGTTAATTTTAAGTAAATTGGTTTTGTGTACCTTAGAGGCTTGGTGGTGGCGAAAAAATTAAATTGCCACAAAGACACAAAATCACAAAGATTCACTAAGTGTTATTTGAAAGAAATATAAGCAATTACTTATTAATAGGAGGTAATAAAAACACCTATTTTGTTTCAAACCACACAATACGTAAAGGTTAATTATTAATTTGTCAAATGTCGCAACAGGAATTGAATGCTCGATTGATTTGATTTTTAACTAAAGAAATAACTGCTATGACAACCTCATCAGGAATTGAGGTTATTTTTACTCCCGCTCTTTATCCTTTAAGGCAAATAAAGGAAAACTTTGATGTGGTGGTGGTGGATATTTTCCGCGCGGGGACTACCATTTGCACTGCTTTTCATCAGGGTGTGGAGAAAATTATTCCCGTTGGATCTGTAAAGGATGCAATGGACTTTAAACAAAAAGGTTTTCTAATCGCAGGTGAACGCAACGGAATCAAGCTGGAAATGGCTGACTTTGGGAATTCACCCACCGAAATGATCAATGCAAGTATTAAAGGTAAAACATTGGTATTAACCACCACCAACGGAACAAAGGCAATTGAAACCGCCTCCGGAGCCAATCAAATCGCTATTGGAGCCTATACAAACCTGGGCTATCTTTCCGAATGGGTGCTTACTTTGAAAAGGAATTTGGTCATTCTCTGTGCCGGCTGGAAAGAAACCTTCAGTTTTGAGGATACCGTTTTTGCCGGCGCACTAATTGAATATTTAATTCAGCAGCCCGGCCGTTACATCCTCTATGACTCTTCGGTCGCAGCCCTCGAGTTATGGAAGTCAGCTAAAGGAGATTTGGTTTCTTACTTAAAAAACGGATCGCATTACAACAGGCTGGTTCGGCTTGGCGTACAAAAAGACATTGATCTTGCTCTTAGTATGAATTCCACCAGGGTGATCCCGGTTTACGAGAATAATTATCTTATAAATATATTGATATGAAAAAACAGATTTTATCAACAATTGTTATTATGACTGCTTTATTTACAGCATGCAATCAGGGCAACAAAACTGCCCCAACAGGAAATGTTATGGAAAACACGAAAGAATTTAAGTATCTTCTTGAGCAATTTGCCGACCTGAAGATCATGCGCTACCAGGTTCCGGGTTTTGATGAACTCAGCCTTCAGCAAAAAAAGCTGGTCTATTATTTAAGCGAAGCTGCTTTATGCGGCAGGGATATCCTGTTCGATCAGAATTATAAATACAATTTAAAGATCAGGAAAACCCTTGAAGAAATTTACAAGAATTACAAGGGTGACCGACAGGCGAATGATTTTAAGGAATTCGTGGTTTACCTGAAAAGGGTCTGGTTTTCCAATGGAATTCATCACCACTATTCGACCGACAAATTTGTACCTGGCTTCTCTCCTGAATATTTGACCGAGCTGATTAATCAAAGTAAGGATGCCAAATTTCCTTTATCTGAAGGCCAGACTGTGAACGACCTGATTCCGGAAATGACATCATTGCTTTTCGATCCGCAGATTGCCGCAAAACGGATCAGCCTGGATGGATCCACAGATATGATAAAGGCTTCCGCATGTAATTTTTATGACGGAGTCACTCAGAAAGAAGCCGAAGATTTTTATGAAAAGATGAAAGTTCCGGGAGATACCACCCCGATCGCTTATGGCCTGAATTCAAAGCTTATCAAAAAGGATGGCAAGGTAATGGAGGATGTTTACAAGGTAGGTGGCTTGTATTCTGCAGCCTTGGAAAAGGTAGTTTACTGGCTCGAAAAAGCTTCTACCGCCGCCGAAAATGAGCATCAGAAGCAATCCATCGATAAGCTGATCGAATTTTACAGGACCGGTAATCTAAAAATTTATGATGAGTTTAATGTGCTTTGGGTAAGCGATCTTAAGTCAATGGTTGATTTTGTGAATGGCTTTACCGAAAACTATGGCGATCCGATGGGTATGAAAGCCACCTGGGAATCGGTGGTGAATTTTAAGGATATGGAAGCCACCAAACGCACCGAGGTCATCAGCGCCAATGCGCAATGGTTCGAGGATCATTCACCGGTCGACGCACGTTTCAAAAAGCCCGAGGTGAAAGGTGTCTCGGCCAAAGTGATCACCGTGGCTCAGCTTGGCGGCGATTGCTATCCATCCACACCCATTGGCATCAATCTTCCCAATGCCGACTGGATTCGCAAGGAATATGGTTCAAAATCCGTTACGATGGAGAACATCACTTATGCTTACGAACAGGCTTCTCTGGGGAACGGTTTCCTCGAAGAGTTCTGTTACTCGCCCGAAGAGATTGAGCTGGCAAAGAAATATGGTCCGCTGGCAGGTAATCTCCACACCGACCTGCATGAATGTCTTGGCCATGGATCAGGGCAATTGCTTCCCGGCACCAGTTCCGAAGCACTCAAGAACTATTCCTCTGCCCTTGAAGAATCCCGCGCTGATTTGTTTGCGCTTTATTACCTTGCCGATCCGAAAATGATCGAGCTTGGTATTGTTCCCGATACCAACACGGCTATAGCTGAATACAATACCTATATGCGCAACGGACTCATGACGCAGCTTACCCGTATCGAGATGGGTAAGAACATCGAACAGGCACACATGCGTAACCGCCAGCTGATCGCCAGGTGGTGTTTCGAAAAAGGTGAGCCCGATAATGTAGTTGAAAAGGTGACCAGCGACGGGGAGACCTATTTTAAGATTAACGACTATAAGAAACTAAGGAGCCTTTTCGGGCAGTTGCTTGCAGAGGTGCAGCGCATCAAATCGGAAGGTGATTACGAAGCCGGCAAACAGCTGGTTGAAACCTATGGCGTGCAGGTTGATCCGGT
This sequence comes from uncultured Bacteroidales bacterium, assembly GCA_963749345.1. Taxonomy (GTDB): domain Bacteria; phylum Bacteroidota; class Bacteroidia; order Bacteroidales; family JAADJA01; genus JAADJA01. Next base: position 46,196 of record CAVVMO010000001.1, read on the forward strand.
GTTGCATAAAGAGGTAAAAGACCGCTTTGTGAAACTGAACATCGCTCCGTACGGCGGATTTGTCAACCCGGTATTAAAAGTAACCGAAGCCAACGGAGAGATTACCGACATTAAAATTGAATACCCTGATGATTATGCCACTCAAATGCTATATTATTCAAAGAATTATTCGTTCCTATAGAACCAGACGATAAACGAAAAAGGAACCTACCGCGATGATTTTGCGGGAGGTTATTTTGTTACTTAGTACTGAGTAATTGGACAGAGTAGTTAGTAGTCTAAGAACTAACAACCAAAAGCCTGCCAGATGAAAGGGTAGTTTTTATTTTGGGTTTTCTTGTAATTCAAACTTCTTTCTTTATCTTTGAACCTGCGGAATTGAGGGAAAGATGGAGAAAGAGATGAGAAGTTACTAATGGGCACAATTAAAATGAAGCCAATTAAAATCGTAATCATATTTATCATATATATCCAGCTTCCATTACAAGCTCAGTTTTTTAAAGGAACAATAATAAAAACAAAACCTTTTCAAGATTTTATTGCATTCAATCCAAACTTAGGGTTCGAAAAACCAGTGCATAAAATCATTAGTATTGAAACAGAACTAATGTACCGTAACCGAAATTGGAATAGTTCAGGCGGTGAAGGAGATTTTGGACATTATTACAATGGAGATGGATACAGGATACTGGTTGGTTCAAAAGTTTATTTTGGACAATATAGAATAAATAAATATCGGGAGGGTCTAAAGGCACCTTTTGGTTGGTTTGCAGCACTTAAACTATCTTATAACTATGCACTAACATATGACATTGAAAAAAGAGCCTCAATTAGTGGAGGATATCTATATACCGTTGATTCAAAAGAAGATTGGTTTGAGATTGATATTTTAATTGGAAAACAATTATATCTTTTTAAAGCCATTTCTTTGGAATTCTATTTAGGTCCAACTTTAATTACCGCTCACAATGAAGAAATGACAATTGTTGATAGTGAAAATACTAGTGAAATCGGAAATTCAGAACTCGAACAATATAGTGATGCTTCTATTCAACCTTATGCATCTTTTACAATTGGATATTTTATTAAATGAAACTCCCCCAAAGCAAGTGTTCCAACACAGCTAAGAGTATAAGCAGCTCTTGTACCAGAGCGCCCTATCAAACATCAAACTACTCTGTACTAAATACTTAATATTTCGGCCCCGCTCCCCAAAAGTTTGAAAACTCACCTGCATCCTCTCCAAATGATTCGACGATAGTGTTTTCTTTCAACTTAATGGTGCATTGCTTTCCGGCAATTTCTGAAAAGATAATGTTGTACTCCACCTTCTTCTCATCAATCATGATGACGCCAGCCAGGTCTTTGCTCACTTTATGGATGCCTAGGTCAGTATGGCAAACAGGGCAGAAAAAATCGATGTGTTCGCCATCTTTATAAGAAAAGGCAGGAACATGCAGGATTGAATAATTCCCAAGTTCAGGGCTTAAAAGCACTAATCCCTTCAACCCCTTTTCTGTTTGCGCCGAAAAGATCACGGAGTTTTTAATCTTCAGGTCCGACCTGCAGGAAGGACATAAAAAACGGTTTTTCATAATAAAATTTTTTATTGATTTTATAGAGCTTGTTTAAGTTAGAAATTAAGATTTACTTTTAAGGAATAAACTTTTGTGGGTTTTTGTGTTTTGGAGTTTTGGTGGCAGAATTTGATTGCCACAAAAACACTAAATCACCAATCTGCCTGCCGCAGGTAGGATTTCACCAAAAACAATTGCTAAATCTGATAATAACCAGAAAGCTTGTTGAACTAGTTATCAGGCTTCTTTTTTCTTTTTCGCCTTCCATGCAAATGCAAGCATAATCACTCCGAAAACCAGCATACCCAATCCACACCAAAGATTGATATTGACACCTAATGATCGGCTGTAAAGCACTTCATCGCCACTCGTAAACAACCCATAAAGGGTCAGCATCAAACCAAAAATAGAGAACATTAAGCCGATCGGAAGTTTTATATCTATACCCATAATATTGATTTAGTTTAAGGTTATTAATTTGTATAATAGCCACTCCGTCATTGCGAACGGAATGAAATGAAGTGAAGCAATCTGCCAATTTAAGATTGCTTCGGTCGTTCCTCCCTCGCAATGACGACCTGATTTATTCGTATTAAGAACTGCACTGATTTGTATAGTGATCAATTGTCCCATTATTATCATCTTATTACCAGAACAATACTGTTAAAACTACTGCAATTGCTAAAACAAAAACAGCCAGGGTGGAAGAGCGTTGGTACCATACTACTTTCTCTTCATTGAGTTTCGGGGTCAGTGAATAAACCAGACCCTTTAATTCTTCATCCGATTTGATTTTTTTAGTTACCACGGATAATCCTACTGTAACAATGGCGCTGGTGCTGCAGGCAAAGATTGCTGTCCAGAAATTCTGTGCCATTTCCACCGGGTAAGCAAATAAGTGATATATCCAGCCGCCTTTCACAAGGGTATCGGCTCCTTCGGGGTAAGTTAATCCGTGATGAATTAACGCAATGGTAAAACCGGCAAGCAATCCTGTAAATGCTGCGTGACCGGTGGTTCGCTTCCAAAACATGCCCAGGAAGATGACTGCAAACAAAGGCGCATTGATCATCGAGAAGATGGTTTGCAGGAAATCCATGATATTTCCGAACAAGCTTGCAAGGTAGGCGGCTGCAATACTTACCAAAACACCAAAGATGGTAGCCAGCCGTCCAACGCCTAAATAATGTTTTTCGTCGGCAATTTTATCACCTGTACGAGGACGAATGTAGCTCTGGTAAATATCGTAAGTCCAAACCGTGTTGAAAGCGGAAACATTGCCTGCCATTCCCGACATGAAAGAGGCCAGCAAGGCCGTGATCCCCAAGCCAAGCACACCGGCAGGCAGGTATTGTTTAAGCAGCATGATGATGGTGTAATCATAAATCGGTTGACCCGCTTCGTTGAGTGGGAGAGCAAATTCCTTTCCGGGCGTGTTCATCAGCACCAGGGCGGCAATTCCCGGAACTATAATCAGGAAGGGGATAAACATTTTGGGAATGGCGCCGATCAGCGGGGTGTTTCGTGCAGCAGTTGTCGATTCGGCTGCCATAGCCCGCTGAACGATCAAAAAGTTGGTACACCAGTATCCGAAAGACAGCACAAAGCCAAGGCCAGCAAAAATGCTGTACCATTCCACACCCATCGGGTTTGCTTTCCCCGATCCGGTGTATTTCCAGGTGGTGGTCCAGGTATCGGCAGCAAAACCTTTTGCTGTAACAATGGGTGCAAGCTGTTCCTGCATACCGCTCCAGCCGCCAAGATCCCGCATGCTTAAAAAAACAATGGGCAATAAACCAATTACGATGATGAAAAACTGTAGTACTTCATTATAGATCGCTGAAGAAAGTCCTCCTAAATAAGTATATCCTAATACTATGGCGGCCGATAATACGAGGCTTAAATGGAAATTCCACCCTAGCACTTTTTCCATCAGGATAGCCAGCGCATACATCGAAATTCCTGACGCCAGGATGGTCATTACGGCGAATAGGATGGCATTCAATCCGCGTGTTTTCTCATCGTACCTCAATTTCAGATATTCAGGGACCGATCTGGCTTTTGAGCCATAGTAAAAAGGCATCATGAACATGGCCAGGAAAACCATGGCCGGTATGGCGCCCACCCAGTAAAAATGAGTGGTAAGCATACCGTATTTAGCACCTGAGCCTGTCATTCCCATCACTTCAAGAGCTCCAAGGTTGGTTGAAATAAATGCCAATCCTGCCACCCATGCCGGCATTGAACGACCCGCTTCCAGGAAAGCCGATGCCGATTTCATGTGTCGCTTTAATGCCCAGCCAATGCCAAGCACAAAGATGAAATAGATGATCATGATTGCATAATCGATCCATGCTAAGGTAAATCCCATTTCCATATCTATAAAGTTGGTTGTTATTATTTCAAAACAAAAGTATAAAAAGAAAACCTATCGTCAAAAACCAGTAATAATTATCTTCTTGCGAACCGATTTCTTTAAATGCAATGGATTTATATTGCTCTTCAAATAGTACCGGTAATCAAGGCTGAAAATTTCATTTGCCATCCGAAAATAATGGCTTTTTATCTGAAACCGGATAGGGTCAATTCCGTATACCCAAATTGATTGTTGAAAGTATAGTTGATAATCAATTTAATACTTAAGTATTCGAGATTGGCATAAAAGTTTGATAGGCCAATTCATATAAAGGTATAAAAATATAATTCGGAAAGAGTTTTGAAAGCTTAAAATATGAGAAAAGTTATAGTCAGCTTTGTTTTTTTTACGTTCCTCTTCTTGCTAACAACGATTGCCCAGGTTGCTGCTAATCCAAACGAAGGCGATGGTCCCGGTGGCGGGGCTCCAATCGGCGGCAGTTTCATGATATTACTATCGTTAGGTATTGGTTATAGTTTCAGAAAACTATATGATATCAGGAAAAAAAGTCTTGAGGACAGGCAATAACCAAGGACTACAATAATTTCATTCGATTCTATTATTGAGGAATAAATTCATAGGCGCCAGGGTCAGGTCCTTCATCAGAATTCCTTAAGTTACCATCAAGATCAAGGGTTATATCAACCGGAGAACCATTCACAATTTCAATACTTCCAATATTTATTGCGGGCGACAGGGTATCAATCCGGTAATTATTTTCATACTGATCGACAAATAATGGATCGATATTTTTCTGGCAATCCAAATAAAACTGGGGATCAGAAGTTTCCAGAATTGTCTTTAAAATGCAATGGTCGAACTTATAATTGAATAAGACCTGGTCATTATTAGAAAGAATGATTTCTTCTTCGTTGGATCCATATACTATACAATTGCCAAAATAAGCATTCTGGAGATCACCCAGAAGGGTGACGGGATTTCCATCTGCGTCAGAAATAATAAGATTGTTACTGATAACAAACGACGGTTCAAGGCGCACGGTACTGGTCCAGAAATTGGCAAAAGTACAGTGCCTGAAATCGTAATTTCCGCCCACAGAAAGGAACAAAGTTTTTTCAGCGCAGTTAGCGAAAACACTATTGGTTGCATTCACCCGGTAGGCAACTGTAAACATTCCCCAAAGGCTCATGTTCTCAATGATCGTATTGTTCAAATGCAGGGTGCTTCCCATATCTTCCTTTGTGGTTTCAGCCTGGATGCCAATAAATCCGTTCTTTACAACAGCATAATTAAACTCACTGTTAACGCTGCTCTCATTAATCCATATCCGGTCCCATTGGCCTGGCAGATCATCGTATTCCATTTCGAGCCGGTCGCCCTGAAAGGTAACCATGCTATCCAATTCTCCATTCACATGAATACTGCCGCCACGGTAAACCCACAATCCCGAATTTTGATGAAAATGGATATTACATCCTGGCCCGATGTTCAATATTCCGGTTGAGTCGACTACTGCCCAGCCATAAATAACGTAAGGCTTATCGTCCTCCCAGGTCACAGTCTCGCCTTCATTGGCAACAATTACGTAAGGATAACTTAATCCCTCGATTTTTTTATTCCCGACAAAAAAATGGGCATCCTGTCCCCAGGCGGCAAGATCGACATCCTGGATATTGCCGTTGGTTTCGAATACAATGGAATCCGAAATGATCAGCGGAGAGTTTTGATTGGATGGATCAACAGTAACTTTTATAAAAATGAACAGGCTGTCCTCAGCGTCAAGCTCGATATTGCTTAGTGAAATTCCCGGTGTGCCATCCACATTGATCTGATACTGTGAATTTGAACCTTTGGCAATGTAAATATGAGAGATGCTAATCCTTTCTTTATTTCGATTGTAGACCTTCAAATATCCTGTGGTTGATCCTACAGTGGTAAATACTGTATCAAATATGATGGTGTCGGATGAAAACTCAAGCTTATACGAGGGTTCGGTGCTGATAATATCATCCTTTTTGCATGAGAATGCAATAAGTGAGACAATGAAAAGGAATATCAGAGTTTTGAATGCTTTTAAAAACTTGTGAATGATCATCAACGAAAATTTGAGCAAAGATAGTGATTCATGAAAACCTATACGTAAAAAGGAAGGGTTTATTGTTTTGATTTGGAACTGAATCTTGTGATATAATGAGCGAAATTGTGATCAGATAAAAGATACAAGTAAAAAGAAAAAAGTTATGCTAAACCAGCCAATTTTTATTTTCATCGATTTAGGTTCATTGCAAAGTCAGGTAACTTATCTTTGCAAACCAATATTTTGAGTTTGAATTAATTTATCGATATGAAATTTGGTGTTTGTTTACTAAGTGTAATTCCCGTCAGGTCAGAGCTATCGGACAAAGCTGAAATTACCACCCAGTTGCAATTTGGTGAATTGGTGGTAATAAATGAAAATAGGAGCAACTGGATAAAAATCCGGAATATTTATGACAATTACGAAGGTTGGGTTGACCAAAAGCAAATTAGTGAAATAACCGAAAACGAATTTCACCTATTAAACAAGGCTTCGGTGCAATATACAAAAGACCTGGTCGAAGTTGTGCAGAGTGAATCAGGTCAATTAATTCCTGTTCTTTTCGGTAGTACGATGAGAAATGTAAAAGACCACAAGTTTCAAATTAATGACGTGCATTTTTCTTATGGAGGGCAGTTATCATTGCCGGGTGAGAATCCTAAGATCAATGCCATAATAGAAGATGCCATGCTCTTTATACATGCACCTTATCTCTGGGGCGGTAAAACTCCCTTCGGAATCGATTGTTCAGGTTTGACGCAATCGGTATTTAAAGCAAATGGAATTGAATTACTCCGGGATGCCGCACAACAGGCGACGCAAGGTGAGACTATAAGCCTGATTGATGAAGCGGAAGCCGGCGATCTTGTTTTTTTTGATAACGAGGAAGGAAAAATCGTTCATGTGGGTCTATTAATTGAAAAGAATAAAATCATTCATGCTTCCGGAAAGGTGAGGATTGATTCGATTGACCATCAAGGAATTTACAATGAGGATATGCAAAAATATACTCATAAACTCAGGCTTATTAAAAGGCTAATTTAGTTCAAAGGGATTTGGTTATCAAAAAAAAGAGGAACCAGTTGGCTCCTCATTTTTTAAAAGATACAAGAAAAACTATTGAACTTTCACAGTAATCTCAATAGTTCCGGCATTATTTGCTCCGTTAATAGCATCAACTCTTATTAAACCGAAATAGGAACCTGCTGTCTTGAAAGCAAGCACATCACCAACAGATAAATCGTTCGCTTTCGAAAGATTGGGCTGCGTTGGCAGGGTGGCAGCGGTAACAAGCTGGCTAGATGATGTAATGGCATCAAAATCAGCACTGCTCAAAGTAGTAGTTTTAAACTTCGTAGGATTTAAAACATCCCATGTATCTAATCCATTTGCTCCTGTAAAGACGGTTGCAGCGTCGGCATCGTCTGGTGCAGCCAGTGTTGCGAGGTTAGTTGCTCCATAGAAATAGAGGAAATCTATCTTATCTGAATTTGCTTTTGCCATGTCTAACGTATAAACTGTTCCATCAATTGATGCAAATGAACTACCGGTTACACTTGCCTGAGCGCCCAGGATTTTATCTTCATACGTCGTAATATCCGGTGCAGCCGGTTCAGTGGTAATTGTAAAGCTTATCTCTGTGTATTTATCATTTTTATCCCACACAGTGCAAATAAAATCTTCTGTACCCACAGTTGGATAGGCGAAGGTGGTAATATCAAGTAAAACTGAAGATGCACTAAAGGCGGAATCCAGAATCGTAATCGTCGATACATTTTCAAACTTACGCTGAATTAACAATCTTTTCAAATCCTTGTCTGATCTGGTGCTTCCGGAAATTCCAAAAACAAATTCTTCACCAACTGTTAGCGTTACATCATTGTCAACCCTGTCTTTACCCGGTTCATATTCTCCTCCTAAAAAGGCCAGGGTTGGCGTTAAAGGTTCTGTAGTTTCGTCGTCACTGCAGGATGTAAATATCAAGCCTGCCAACAATAATAATCCCAATAAATAACTTAATTTTTTCATAGATAATAATTTTAAAATTTTACTTAAGACTGTCTTATTTTGCCGGCAAAGGTATAAATAAATTCAAGTTTTTTAAAAACTTTTAATAATACCTATATTATATGCTGGCTAAAAATGCGCTTTATAAACAAAAATCAAGCCATAAGAAACATGTTTCCTTTTTCTTGTTTCTTGTTTCTTGTTGTCAAAAGTTAATCATTCGCTTTGTTTTCAAGCAGGGGGACAAACCGGAAAGCTCCGTGCTTTTCTTCTATGAAATTGCTGGCATCATCTCTGATAATTCTCATCATCACCTGAATTTCTGCTCCAACAGGAATGACAAGATAGCCACCGATTTTAAGCTGACTTTTTAACTCTTCCGGTACCAAGGGAGCTCCGGCTGTTACAATAATTTTGTCGAAAGGAGCATGTACAGGAAGGCCTTTATAACCATCACCGTAAGTTATGAGGGCTGGATTATATCCTAAAGTGGGCAGCAATGCTTTGGCCCGGAGATAAAGGCTTTTATGGCGTTCAATAGTATAGACTTTTGCTCCCAATTCCATAAGCACACATGCCTGGTAACCCGAACCCGTGCCTACCTCAAGCACTTTATCACCTTTTTTTATTTTCAACAATTCTGTTTGGTAAGCTACTGTATAAGGTTGTGAAATTGTCTGACCGGCGCCTATTGGGAATGGTTTATCCTCGTAAGAAAATTCAAGAAAAGAAGAATCCATAAACAGATGCCTCGGAACAGCATCGATAGCTTTCAGCACCGCTTCATCCCTGATCCCTTTTTCCCTGATCTTTTCTACCAGGTTTTTGCGCATTCCTTTATGCCTGTACGTATCTTTTATCATAGATGCAAATTTCTTTATTTTGACACAATGCAAACATCCTTAAGAAATTAACCAAACCCCGTTTATAAGTGAATGAATTTTTTTGCGAAATTAGAAAATCACCCGATAACTTTGCGATTTAATAATATAATTGTGAAATGCTAAAAATTGGTGTATTAGGAGCTGGCCATCTTGGTAAAATACATATAAAATGTATCCGGGAATCAAATGAATATGATCTGGTGGGGTTTTATGACCCTGACCATGCGATTTCCGATAAAGTGGAACGGGATTTTAGCCTGAAACGATTTCCGGATATTCAAAGTCTGATAGACTGTGTGGATGTTGTCGACATCGTCACGCCGACCATTTCTCATTTCGAATGTGCCTCGGCAGCGCTGAAAGGGTTTAAGCATGTTTTTATTGAGAAACCGGTGGTAAATACTCCAGAAGAAGCCAAACAACTGATAGCGCTTGCCAGTGAGGCCCGCGTGAAAATTCAGGTGGGCCACGTGGAAAGGTTTAATCCAGCTTTTATCGCGGCGAAACCTTTCTTTACTCAACCCATGTTTATCGAGACCCACCGCCTTGCGCAATTTAATCCCAGGGGTACGGATGTTCCTGTAATCCTTGACCTGATGATCCACGACATCGATATCGTGCTGAGTGTGGTCAGATCTAATATTCGAAAGATCAATGCAAGCGGAGTTCCTGTTGTGAGCGATACACCTGACATCGCCAATGCCCGGCTGGAATTTGATAATGGTTGTGTGGCAAACCTGACCGCAAGCCGTATTTCGATGAAAAATATGAGAAAATCAAGATTCTTCCAAAGCGATGCGTATATTTCGGTTGATTTCCTCGATAAAACTGCCGAAATCCTCAGGCTCGAAAATGTTCCGGACCCTGAAAAGGCTGACCCTCTTGCCATGCTGATTGATCTTGGAAAAGGAAAAGGCACCAAACAAATTATTTTTGAAAAGCCTGAAATAAAACCGGTGAATGCTATTAAAACGGAACTCGAGAGTTTTGCTCATGCGATAAAAAATAATAAAACACCGCAGGTATCCATCGAAGACGGCTATGCGGCATTGGATGTTGCCTATAAAATCATGGACAAAATGAACTACCGGGGAAAATAAATTTTCCCAAATTCAGTTTTAATCTCAACATTTCTGTAAGGTTAACCGATAATTCAGAATCGTTTTTATATTTTCGCAGTCTTAAACAATGATGTTTTGAGAACCGGAAAGAATATATTGATTTCAGCTTTAGGATTGCTGCTTGTTTTGGCCAGCTTTCTTTCATGCGAAAAGTTTGAAGGGTCTCAAACTGTGCCGTCATATATCAGTGTCGATGCTTTTACACTTGCCAATAATTCGCAGCTTGAACTGGGCTTTATTTCCCATAATATTACAGATGTATGGGTTTATGTGGACGATGAGATCATTGGAGCATTTGAATTGCCTGCTGAGCGGATCCCTGTGCTTTTAGAAGGAAAGCATAAACTTACCCTGGCTCCAGGAATTAAATACAATGGAATGTCAGGGACAAGAGGCCCTTATCCTTTTCTGGAACCGGACATTGATACAGGATTTATTTTTTATATCGATAGCATAGTAAGAGTCAGTCCGGTGGTCAGGTATTACAATACTACCTTTGCTGCCTGGCTGGAGGATTTTGATGATGCAGCCAATTCTCTTCAGCCTTCACCTGATAGCGATACTTCTCTGCAATTTCTAACCTATGAACCTCCGGATACAGTGCTTTTCGGCAATGCTTCAGGAAAAGGATATCTGGATCAGGAACATTCTGTGCTGGAAGTGGCCTCTTACAATGAAGAAGTACCCGGAATAGTATTACCCACAAACACTGCTCCTGTATTCCTTGAAATGCAGTATAACATCGATATACCTCTTATTGTCGGGCTTTTTATCATTGAGACCGGTGTGCAAATAACCAGGCATCCCATCGTGGTATTAAATCCCACCTATGGTGATTGGAAAAAAATTTATGTGAACATGACTCCAACTGTGAGTGATAATGTTAATGCCGATTATTTTAATGTTTTTATCAGGGCTGAAATTCCGGCAGGCTTGAATTCAGCAATAATAAAAATCGATAATTTAAAGTTACTTACCAATCAGGAACCTTAATGAATAAGAATTTACAGGTAGCGAAATATGTTATTGCCGACCTCCTTTCGGCAGCCATTGCCTGGATGCTTTTTTTTATTTACAGGAAGTATTCCATTGATCCTGACATCATCAGGAACCTGAATGAAGTTTTTTCAGATGACAAGATTTATATCGGGATTGTTGTAATACCATTTTTCTGGCTTTCGCTTTACATAATCATTGGCTCTTACCGTAAAATATACCGAAAGTCGCGTTTAAAGGAACTTGGGCAAACCTTATCTATTACATTCTTTGGTGTGATCTTTATATTCTTTGCCATCATTCTCGACGACCTCATTATTTCTTACAAATCATATTACCAGTCATTCCTGGTTTTGTTTCTGCTCCACTTTGTTATTACTTATTCGTTCAGGCTAATTATCACAAGTACAACCATCAGGAAGATTCACCGCCGGGTGCTTGGTTTCAACAGCATCATTATCGGTGGGAACGGGAATGCGATTAAGATTTACCAGGAAATTGAAAAAGAAAAAGTTTCCAGTGGAAACAAATTCATTGGATTTGTCACTGCGACTGACCATGATAAGTTCCTGATAAGTGCTTATCTTCCTCACCTTGGCTCGCTGTCCGATCTGGCAAAAGTGATCCGGGAACACAAAATTGAGGAAGTTATTATTGCCATCGAGCGTTCGGAACAAGGCAGGATCGAAAGAATTATTACAGAGCTTGAAGATAAAGATGTAGTAATAAAAATTTTACCCAACCTGCAGGATTTTCTCACCGGTGCTGTTAAAACGGAGGGCATATGGCACACACCGCTGGTAAAAATTTCACCCGATTTGATGCCTGCATGGCAAATGAGTCTGAAACGAATGATCGATATCGTTGCCTCGCTCATCAGCATCATCATTCTTTTGCCAGTTTATATTTTTACTGCAATAGGGGTAAAAATATCATCTAAAGGATCCATCATATATAGTCAGGAACGAATTGGGCTGCATGGGAAATCATTTCGCATGTACAAGTTCAGGTCGATGTTTAGTGATGCTGAAAAATCTGGCCCGCAGTTGTCTTCTACGCATGATGACCGGATTACTCCTTTCGGAAGATTTTTGAGAAAAGTCAGGCTGGATGAAATTCCCCAGTTTTTTTCAGTATTTATTGGTGATATGTCACTGGTAGGTCCGAGGCCTGAAAGACAGTATTATATTGATCAAATTGTAAAAAGAGCTCCTCATTACCGTTTGCTTCAAAAAGTAAAGCCTGGTATTACCTCATGGGGACAGGTCAAATTCGGCTACGCATCTACTGTTGAGGAAATGATTGAACGGTTGAAGTATGATATTCTTTACATCGAAAACATGTCGCTGGCAATGGATCTTAAGATATTGATCTATACAGTAAAAATCGTGATGCAGGGTAGAGGGAAGTGAGGATTTAAGAAATATGATATGAGGTGTAAGATTTTAGATTGATCTGTTAGATTTGACCGTTTTCAATCATTACCACGATATCTTCAATTTCTTTATCTTTTCCGGCAGGATCGTATTCTTCTCTCAGGTTATAACCAAACAGCTTCGCAAAGGTTTGCCAGAAAAAAGCAGCAAATTTTCCACGCAATTCCTGGATCAATGCATAGGATGAGTTCCCGGTTTCACGGTCGACTAATTTTATCAAAATAATCCCCTGCTTATAGGTTAACTTTTTAATATCCTCCTCGAACTCATCCCGCAATTCATCTTCTGCTTGCTTCATCAGCTTTTTCCTTTCCTGTTCATTGGCAGCGCCGATAAGTAAATCTTCATATTCCCCAAGCTTTATTCCGGCAAGTTTTGCGTAGGGATAAACCTTCTTAACATTGTAAACAAGCTTGCTATAGCTTTTAAATTCTGCTTTAAGCTTCCAGGGCATTTTTGCATTGACACAAAACTCAGGAAGGGTTTGAGTGATCAGGGTGTCATTTTCAGTTATTCTAGCCTGAACAACAATACCGACACTTTCCTGCGACAATAGATTGTGCATGAAAAATGATATAAAGATTATAATGCCGAGTAGTCGCTTCATGGACATTAAAAAATCAATAATTGTGCCAGCCATTTAGCTTGCCATAAGTTTGAACGTAATACAAAGATAAAACAATATAGCCTGGAAATTATTTTTCGAAATGGAAACTTTTCACTATGCAACTTTAAGCCTTGCAATGCTTGATTTCCTGAATTTATCTTCAGCATATTCAGGAGTGATAATCAATTCCCGCACAGATTTGGTTGAAGGCAGTTCAAACATGGCATCGGTTAGAATTCCTTCTACGATCGAGCGGAGACCGCGGGCGCCAAGCTTAAATTCGATGGATTTATCAACAATAAAATCAAGGACATTATCCTCAAATTTTAACCTGATGCCATCCATTTCAAACAATTTTGTATATTGTTTTATCAGCGAATTTTTTGGCTCTATTAAAATTCTTCTTAGAGAGTCCTTGTGTAAAGGTTGCAAAAAAGTAACGATTGGCATTCGCCCTACTATTTCAGGAATAAGTCCGAATTTTTTCAAGTCGGGCGGAGAAATGTACTGAAGGATATTTTCTTTATCAATGCTACCTTCAGCCTGACCAAAAGTATAACCGATGACATTGGTTCTCAAACGCGAGGCAATGATCTTTTCCATGCCATCAAAAGCTCCGCCGGCAACGAAGAGGATGTTCTTTGTATCAATCTGGATCATTTTTTGTTCCGGATGCTTTCGCCCACCCTGAGGCGGAACGTTAACTACAGATCCCTCCAAAAGTTTCAGCAAAGCCTGTTGCACACCCTCACCCGAAACATCCCGGGTAATTGAAGGGTTATCGCTTTTTCGTGCAATCTTGTCGATTTCATCAATGAATATGATCCCTTTTTCAGCTGCTGCTACATTGTAATCAGCCACCTGCAGCAACCTTGATAAGATGCTTTCTACATCTTCACCCACATAACCTGCTTCAGTAAGAACTGTGGCATCGGCTATACAAAAAGGAACTTTAAGCATTTTAGCAATGGTTCGGGCAAGCAATGTTTTCCCGGTACCGGTTTCACCCACCATGATGATGTTGGATTTTTCAATCTCAGTTTCATCATCCTGGGATTTATTTGCGGGCTGGGTAATTCTTTTATAATGATTGTAGACAGCAACAGCAAGAACAATCTTAGCTTCATCCTGTCCGATGACATACTGATCTATGTAAGTCTTGATCTCTTTTGGTTTAAGAAGCTCGATCTTTGTAAACTGCTTGTGCGTCTTGGTAGCGATTTCTTCACTAATAATCGACTGGGCCTGCGCTACACAATAGTCGCAAATATGCGCATCCAGACCAGCAATCAATACATTGGTTTGCAGTTTTTCTCTCCCACAGAACGAACATCGTTCAATTTTCTTGACCATGACAGCCGTTTTTTTATCAATTATACAAAAGTAATGCTTTTAAGTTGCTGATAACTAATTATTTTTTCTCTGTTCGTTTCAGCACTTCATCTATCATTCCATATTCTTTTGCCTCAGCAGCGGTCATCCAGAAATCACGGTCACCATCTTTCCAAATCTTCTTATAAGGCTGGTTGGAATGTTTGGCAATGATTTCGTATAACTCCTTTTTCAGCTTTTGAATTTCCCTGGCAGTAATTTCAATATCCGATGCCTGACCTTCTGCTCCACCCATCGGCTGGTGGATCAAAATTCTTGAGTGGGGAAGGGCCGTTCGTTTACCGGTTTCGCCGGCGCAAAGCAGGACAGCGCCCATAGATGCTGCGACACCGGTACAGATGGTCGCCACATCAGGATTGATATATTGCATGGTATCATAAATGCCAAGTCCGGCATAAACCCCACCTCCGGGCGTATTCAGATAGATCTGAATGTCTTTTTTTGCATCCACCGATTCGAGGAACAGCAATTGTGCCTGGATAATATTGGCTACATAATCATCGATTGGTACACCTAAAAAGATAATCCGGTCCATCATCAGCCTTGAAAAGACGTCCATAGTTGCTATATTTAGCTGGCGCTCCTCAATAATGGTCGGTGAAATATAATTATTTGACGACCTGACGTATTTATCGAGGGAGATACTGCTAATTCCCCGGTGCTTTATCGCGTAATTTCTAAATTCATTCTTCGTGTTCATGGTGATGTATTTTATGGTGTTCGTTTACAATATTAATAAAATCAGCATAAGTGACATCCTTTTTGTCCAGACTAAATTTGGATTTGAATAATTCCCTTACTTTATTATCAAACAACTGGTCGTATATTTTTGTTGCTTCATCTTTGTTTTTCATTACCGATTCTACAATCGAATCAAGCTGTTTGGATTTCTCTTCATCCGAAGGATCAAACATATACCGGCTGACAAATATCCCTTTAATATGGTTTTTCATTTCCTGATCGTCAACTTTGATATTAAAGTCCTTCATTATTTTGTTGATGATCAGTTGCTGCCTGAGTGATTTCACATAATTGTGATAATCTTTTTCAACAGATTCAGGGGTGAGTTTTTCGTCAGAATCTACCAGCCATCGCTTGATAAATGCTTCAGGCAGGTAAAATTGGGTATCATGGATCAGTTTTTCCATGGTTGTGTGTACAAAATAGTTTTCACTTTCGGCCTGGTAGTAACCATTTGCTTCGGCGGCTAATTTCTCCCTGAATTGCTTTTCATCTATTATTTCTGCTTCGGGATAAACCTTTTTAAACAGCTCCTGGTCAACCGCAGCAAGCTCAATTCTGGAAATTTTTGTAATGGTGAATTCAAAATCAGCATCGGCTTTTTCGGTTTCATCTTTCTTTAATCCAAGCATGGTTGTAGTTTCAATCACATTTCCGGTAGCTTTAAGGGGATTGAAAACAATTTTGTCACCCATCTTTTTCCCGATAAAATCCTGCCTGACCTTTTCATCTTTAATATGATTCAACGAAATCGAGGTGTTATTTTTTATCCCACCTTCCTTTATCTGTCTGGTTTCATCCAATTCACAAATTTCACCCTGCAAAAAGTCACCCTCCTCGACAATTTCGGATTCAATAAACTTGCCAAATCTCCGGCGTGTTTCTTCAAGGTAATTGTCCACAACTTTGTCTTCAACAACAATATTGTAATACTCCATTGAAGTGTTTTCAGAAATGTCTAACGTAAAGGAGGGTGTAAATCCGATATCGAAAAAGAATTCAAAATCGGTGCTGTTCTCAAAATCTACTTTTCTGTTTTTTTCATCATTGCCAAGAGGATAACCAAGAATTTCAAGCTTATTTTCAGTTATATAATTGTTAAGCGAATCGGACAATAATTTATTTACCTCCTCAGCCACTACTCCTTTTTCATACATTTTTTTAACCAGGCCATAAGGCACTTTTCCCGGTCTGAATCCCTTCAATGCCGATTTCTTCTGTAATTCTTTCAGGGAATTATTTACCTGTTCCTGATAATCGTTCTCACCAAGTTCAATCTTTATGGTTGCCGATAATTCCCCTGTATTCTCCAGTGTAATATTCATTCAATTTACGATTTTAAAATAGGGAAGCAAAATTAGATAATTATTTAACTTTTCACTGCCGGTATTAATTATTACTTAACAATTTCAAACTCAAAAGGGTTGCATGAAGGTGGTTCAAAGTTTGAAGTTCAAAGTTCGATGTTATAAAAAAACCCACTCGTTCATGAGGTTTGATGGTGCGGGTAGAGGGACTCTGCCAAAGGCATCCCTATGGGAGAACCCACACACCTTTTGGCTCCAGATCCTAAGGCTGGAAGTCTGTTGATTTCGCTAGAATACGAATTGATTGCTCTCATAGTACTGATTCATGTATGAAATTTAATGATATTTTTCTAGAATGCGTGAAAGTTGCTTTATCCTGCCTAAACATGATTATTCGTGGTTGAAAAATAATATTTGCAGTATATGCAGATTAAATCCACAAAAATAAAATCATCATATAAACTTGACTTTGCCTGATTTTATTTGTAGGTTTACAGCCGCGTAAAAAAAAAAGCTTAATGATCTTTCAGATCAAAATAATCAAAAGTGCGGAGTCAGCACTATAACCACTGACGAATACAAAATGAAAATCCTGTTTTTATGTTTGTTACTTACGTTGTTTACGATTAATGCATATGAACAACCTCCCTTGAAACCGTTTCCGCAGCATGTCACTTACACAGCAGGTACCATAAAACCTATAAATTATTCTCAGTCGCAATTGGATAATTCTGTGAAGGCATTTTACAACCAGTGGAAAGAAATTTATTTGAAAAATAATTGCGGAGCAAGTCAATACTATGTTTGGTTTGACGAGTCATCTGCCAATAATAGTATTTGTGTTTCGGAAGGCCAGGGCTATGGAATGATGATCGAGGCTTACATGGCTGGATATGACGCAAATGCAAAAATATACTTCGATGGTTTGTACAACTATTATAAAGCGCATCCAAGTGTTAACAATAACAAGCTGATGGCCTGGAATCAAATTACAGGCTGTATTGATGATCCGGATGGGGGTAACAATTCAGCAACAGATGGTGATGAGGATATAGCCTTTGCACTTTTGCTTGCCGATAAGCAATGGGGAAGCACAGGAAGCATCAATTATTTGGAGGAAGCCATCGCCATTATTAATGCTATTAAACAGGATGATGTCAATCAAAACTTGTGGATACCGACGCTTGGAGACTGGGTTACCCCCGGAAGTTATGAATACGATGATACACGTCCTTCTGATTTTATGATGGATCATTTTCGCGCTTTTCAAAATGCGGCGGGTGATGCTGACTGGAACAATATGCTGAACGAATGTTATGCACTTATAAATACGATTCAAACGAATGATTCCCCAAATACAGGATTGCTGCCTGATTTTATTGTGAATGTAAATTCTTTACCTGCGCCTGCAGCTCCCAATTATCTGGAAGGAGATTTTGACGGAGATTATTATTACAATGCCTGCCGGACACCCCTGAGAATTGGAGCGGATTATCTGATTTCGGGAGATATACGCGGGAAAAATGCAGTTCAGAAAATAAACACTTGGATTAAAGCCAAAACCGGAAATGACCCGGCCAATATTTATGCAGGCTATTTTCTTAATGGTGATGATATTCCTGGAAATGATTATGAGTCGGCGGCTTTTGCGGGTCCCTTTGCAGTAGCAGCAATGGTGGATGTTTCCAATCAAAGCTGGTTGAATGATGCCTATGACTTTCTGCTCACACTTGAATTGCTGGACTATGAGTATTACGACAATACCCTTAAGCTGCTCTGCATGCTGGTTCTTTCAGGTAATTATTGGGTTCCGCAGGGAGTACCGGGAAATGTCAATGACCCTTATTCAGTGAATATCCATGTTGATGCTTATCCAAACCCTTTCAATTCTTCCATGTCCGTTTCCATTTCAAATCTGAATTGCAGTTCAGTTATTTTATCAATTGATGATGTGATTGGAAGGACATTTTTTAAGACCATCGAAAATGTTACTGGTAACACATTTTCAAAAACAATAGACCTCAATTTTCTTTCGCGTGGAATGTATTATCTAACAATAAAAATTGAAGGAAAACAAACCGGAATAAAAATTTTGAAGCAATAAATCTGAACAAATTTTATATACAGCAACTAAAAATATCAAATTGTGTAACCTGATGAAATCTGTTTACACAACTTTTTTGGCACGAATAAATTTTTGAACCGATCTAAAAAGTATCCCGAAATTGATCATTTTATTAACTTCGGGATTCTACTTTATTTACTTTGAAAACTGATCAAAAAAAATCTACAACAATTCATTGAACACTTACTCAATCCTCTGCATCATCTCAAACTTGCCCGATCATATTCTTTGAATTCCTGGTACTTATATATATTTTGTTAGCTATTGTAAAATTACTTTTCCCACTTTCACTTCAGTGGTATTTTGTAATTTCACAAAATAGACCCCTTTTGAACAATTTGACAAATCAATTTTGTGAACCGGAAAATCAGAAGCATTCATCTGGTTAGAATAAACAACCTGTCCGTTTATATTTACGATTTCCAGTGATAGCATTTCCTTGTTCATATTAATTATTTCCAGGTTAAGTATTCCATTGGTTGGATTAGGGAATAGGTTAATTTCGTCCAGCATGAAAGAATTCATATCTATACCCTGGGTATAAAAAAAGTCACTGTAAACTTCTTTACCCTGGTTAATCCACTCCTGGTTCATATGATCATAGAATTGATAGATCAGCTCCGTTACATCATCTCCGGTATATGTCAAAATGTTTTTATTTCCCATATCAATCGACCAGGCGTTATTGAACCACATTTCAACCTGCCATCCTGTATAATTTTTATGTGTGTCATAAGAATACGTCTCTTTTGTCGAATTAATCCAATTACCGTTAAAATAATTCTCCTGTAATTTAACGGTACCCCCATACATGTCAAAGGTAATAGTTATTCTGTATGAATTCTCCCAAATGCCGTTATTCCAATATAAAGAAGTATAACTTGCAATCTCAGAATCTTCCGGAAAACCTGTCCAGTCATGCCAGACAATATTTGTCCATCTTTCCTGATTGACCCAATTACTGCTATTATTATCCCACATTTGCTTCAGTATCTCGATGATAACACCGGAAGAATTCGTATAGATTTGCTTGCTGGTGCTATACCAGGAGAATGTATTAGAGTCCCATGCCTGATTAATAGTTTCGGTTAAATATTCATTAGCGTCGTAGCTAAATATGCTTCTTCCGTAGTTTATCCATGAGGTAGTATTGACATCCCAGGTTTGGGAAATTCTTTCAGTAATTTTATTGTTTGTATTATATGCATAGATAAATTTATTACCACCGTTTGCCACCCAATTACCTGCTTGCCACATAAATTGAAGAACAATCGCCAGGTTGTCCATTTCATCGTATTCATAAAATAATTTAGAAAAATTTTCCCATGCCCCGTTATTCCAAACTTGATTTAAATTTTCCTTTATTCTTCCCTGGGCATCATACGTATTTACAAATCCCGCAATTGTATCGCCAGTATTTGCATCTGTTGTGATTTCAGTTAATTTGTTGCCATGATTATCATAAGTTACAATCTTATTGTAATCAGCCATCCAGATAGTGGTCACATCCCAGTAAAAGTGGTGTATTTCCTGTGGAAAGGAACCCTGGGTTGATTTATATACCGGCTGGTAACCTTCGGGTTTGACATTCAAAAATGAATGTCCCGGTTGGTCTTTAATAAATTGCGATTCAGGATTAACTTTATCGCTGGTTGTGAAAGTCTTAACCATTTGTCCGCTGACTGAGAAGGAAAATATAATCCCCAAAATCAAGACAAATAACAGGCTGGTGTTTTTTGTAATTGTTTTCATTTTACTTGTTTTTGATTGATTAAATATATTAATAAATTTATAGCCTACAAATATATAAAAATAATCCAGATATAATAAATACAAGTTTACGATATTTTTTTTCAATTAATTTCTGATATTTTTTTGAAGTTCTTTTCCAGCACTTCCATCAGCTTATCCTACGTGATTTACAAGTCATTGTGAAGGCGCCTATAAATTTTAATTAACGGTACTGCCAATATTCAAAAATTATGTTTTTTCCATTTCGGGCGTTTCATAGATAAATGGGTGCATCCCCGTTATTGTCTATTCTGTCGAAACGGATAAAGAATAATTTTCTAAAAGTATTTATTGGTGCCGTAACTACGCTCAATTTTGTTTAAACAATTGATTTGGTAATTGTTATGCGTGCAACCCTGGTATACGAATCAGTTTTGAACAGGCTTATTCTTGTTTGAAAATAAAAAATCCCAGAAACTTAACATGTTGAATGCTATGCAACTGGGAATAAAAGAATTAAACTGGTGCGGGTAGAGGGACTCGAACCCACACGCCTTGCGGCACCAGATCCTAAGTCTGGCACGTCTACCAATTCCGCCATACCCGCGAGGAAAATCTTTTGTGCAGCAAAAGTATGTATTTTTTCTTTTTGACTCTGTTCCGGGCTGGATTTCTTTTATATAATTTTGCGCGTTCGATAAAAATTAATTTCACTATTATGTTTAAAGCAATTATTTACTCGGGGATTCTGATGCTTGGTGTCTTTAATATTTCTGCCTATGCACAGGATAACGGTTATACAGAAGGCAATAAGAACAACTTTTTTGAGAAAGGCTATTACCTGAACGGTCAAAAGGATGGCGTGTGGATTTATGAATTAAAAAACGGTATTCTTACAAGCCTTGAATCATACAAGGAAGGTGTAAAGCAGGGCGTATTTATTGAGTTTGACAGAGCAGGATACATAACCAAACAGAGCTATTACAAGGCTGGTTTATTGGATGGGTTATTTATGGAATATTACGGCCCCAATAAGCTGAAGTCAAAAATGAGGTATGTAATGGGACAATTGGACGGAGCATCCGAGCTTTATTACGAAAATGGAAAAATCCAGGAGGAGTCGAATTACAAGGGTGGCCTGAGATCAGGGGAAGCGAAATGGTACTCAGATGATCAGAAGCTCGTAGCTGTTTATCAATATAAGGATGGAAATTTTGACGGGATTAACAAAACGTATCATCCCAATGGCAATGTGAAAACAGAGGAAACTTTTATTAGTAATATCCAGGATGGCGATTTTAAAGAGTTTTATCCCACCGGAAAATTAAAAACTGCCGGAAAGTATATTTTAGGGAATAAAGAAGGGGAATGGGTGGAATTTGATCCTCATGGTGCGGTGGCTAAGACAACGCTTTATAAGCAAGGACAGGAAACCGAAAAATAATCTTCACTTTGAGCAAATTCATTCGCAGAAAAATTCTAAATCCCTACGTCGGGTTAGAGGGTTACCATTGTTTTGGCTGCTCGCCGGATAATCATCAGGGACTAAAAATGGAGTTTTTCGAAGAAGGTGAATTGGTCATCTGCAATTGGGCTCCCGTTCCTCATTTCGGGGGATATAAAAATGTCCTTCATGGTGGCATTCAGGCTACTCTTCTGGATGAAATTGCAGCCTGGACTGTACAGGTTAAATTAAAGACTGCAGGAGTAACAGCAAACATTGATTTGAAATTTAAAAAGCCTGTTTATACTGATAAGGGCAATTTGCTGCTGAAAGCTTACGTCGAAAAAGTGGTGAAACGAATTGCCTTTGTGAGAACTGAACTTTATGACCACCAAAATAACCTTTCCTGCGAAGGCATCGTCAAATACTTTCTCTATCCCGAAGAGATTGCGAGAGAAAAGCTTTATTTCCCGGATTTTGAAGAGTTCTTTAGGAAGAAGTGAATAAAGTACTTAAAGTGCCTTAAATACTTAGAGGAATTATATGGCTGAAAATGTTCTTTACCCGAAACTCAGAACACGGAACACAGAACACACAACACGGAACCCTTTTAAAGTTCTTTAGAAAGTTCTACAAATAAATCCGCCCAGTCAATATCCGCATAGTCTTTCCCCATTCTGACAAAGACCAGGTTTTTCTCAGGATAAACAAAAATATATTGTCCCAGAATTCCCTTGGCAAAAAAAGCTCCGTTTTCGAGCACCCGCCACTGGTAGGTATATGGATAACCCTGCGAATCTCTTGAGTCGTTGATGATTGAAGTTGATCGTTTTACCCATTGTTCAGAAATGATCTGCCTGCCCTGCCAATTGCCTTTTTTCAGGTACAACCTGCCAAACCTGGCAAAATCGCGGGTAACAGCATTGATACAACAAAAGGCCTTGATGGTCTGATGTTCTTCGCTGTCAATGCTCCATGATGCATCTGATTCCATCCCGATGGGTTGCCAGATTTTTTGCTCAAGGTATTTATTGATCTTCATGTGGGTGGCTTTCTCAATAATAAGGCTTAGAAGTAACGCGTTTACACTGACATAGTCATACTTCCTGCCAGAAAGCTCTTTTGTATTTAATTTTTTAAGGTATTCATTTAAATTTGTTCCGTAATAAAATTTAGCCATGTGACCCAATGGATTATTATAACCTTCATTATAATCAATCCCGGAACGCATATTTAGTAAATCTTCAATAGTGATTTTTTCAAAACCGGGATTCGTTAACTCCGGCAGGAAGTCGGTTATTGGCACGTTTGTACTTTGAATATGGCCTTCATCAATAGCAATGCCAACCAACGCCGAAATAATTGGTTTGGAAATGGAAAATGAAGGAATAATGGATGTATCAGAATACCCGGCAAAATAGTTCTCATAAATCAGGCTGTCATTTTTTACGACAAGAAAAGCAACTGTCTTATTCCCATCGAGGAACTCATTAAAAGACATCCATGTATTGTTTGGGTCGAATTTTGCAGGTATATCGAATGATAACTTCTTTGCAGGTTCCAAAAACTGAAAAGTAGTTTCACCTTTCCTTATTTCAACCTTTGGAAATTTCTTATAATCATTAAGGTCGGCATAATTCCAATTGAAATAACGAAGCACATGCTTGGGAAGAATGAATAGTAACGAAATGACTAATAATGCAATGATTAAAATTAGAATCTTACTCCTTCGTTTTTTTCCCATTAAATTCATTATGCTAAATTTTTACTTTGCAAAAGTATAGTTTATTGGAAACCGTTAAATCAATTATGAACCTAATTGGCTCAAAATTGTTGAATGGGTGATCACTTCAAATCTTAAACAAGATACAATAATTCATTATATAAATTTAATAACATTATGTCAAGAGGTTTTTATACAGTACCCAAAGCTTACAACGAACCTATTAAAGATTATGCTCCGGGTTCGAAAGAAAAATTAGAATTAAAAAAGATGATTGCAGAAATGCGGTCAAAGGTTGCAGATATCCCAATGTTTATAGGTGGAGAAGAAATCCGCACCGAAGATAAAAGAGAAATCCATCCGCCACACGATAAAAAGCATCTGCTGGGATATTACTATTATGGCAATGCTGAGCATGTAAACCAGGCTATCAATGCAGCGCTGAAAGCTCGTCCGAAATGGCAGGAAATGCCATGGGAAATGCGAGCTTCGATATTTCTGAAAGCGGCTGACCTCGTGTCGGGACCCTACCGCGCTAAAATCAATGCTGCAAGTATGCTGGCTCAATCCAAAAATGTATTCCAGGCGGAAATTGATGCCGCCTGCGAAATGGCTGACTTTTTCAGGTATAATGTTCAGTTTATGTCGGAAATTTACAGCCAGCAGCCTGTTTCGGCTCCCGGTATGTGGAACAGGGTTGAGCAAAGACCGCTGGAAGGATTCATTTATGCCATAACACCTTTTAACTTTACATCCATAGCCGGAAATCTTGCTGCTGCTCCGGCATTGATGGGTAATGTAGTGGTTTGGAAACCTGCAGAAACTCAGATTTATTCCGCACAGGTATTGATGGAAATATATCGGGAAGCCGGTTTGCCTGACGGCGTCATCAATATGATCTTTGTGCCGGGGCAGGTAGGAGGGAAGGTGATGGCCATGCACCCCGACTTTGTGGGTGTGCACTTTACCGGCTCAACTGAAGTTTTTAAAAAAGTTTGGAAAGCCATCGGCGACAATGTGATGCTTCACAACACCTATCCCAAAATCGTTGGCGAAACCGGAGGAAAAGATTTTGTGATGGTTCATTCTTCTGCAAAACCAAAGCAAGTGGCAGTTGCGCTTGCCCGTGGCGCTTTCGAATACCAGGGACAAAAATGCAGCGCTGCTTCAAGGGCTTATATCCCTTCCAATCTGTGGCCAGAAATTAAAGAAAAACTGGTTGCAGATGTAAAATCCTTTAAAATGGGAGGTACGGAAGATTTCCGGAATTTCGTCAATGCTGTCATTGATGAAGCCGCATTTGATAAGATTGCATCCTATATTGATCACGCCAAAAGCGATTCTTCCTGCACCATTCTTACAGGCGGTAATTATGACAAATCGGTGGGCTATTTTATTGAGCCTACCATCATCCTTACCACCAATCCTCAGTATAAATCAATGCAGGAGGAAATCTTCGGACCGGTGCTAACCATTTATGTTTACGACAAAGCCAAATACGAAGAAACACTGGAATTAGTTGACAAAACTTCACCGTATGCCCTTACCGGTGCCATATTTGCGCAGGATCGCTGGGCGATTGACCTGGCATTTAAAAAGCTGATGCACGCTGCCGGTAATTTCTATATCAACGATAAACCGACTGGTGCGGTTGTCGGACAGCAGCCATTCGGTGGAGCAAGAGCTTCCGGAACCAACGATAAGTCTGGATCGATGCTGAATCTTATGCGATGGGTTTCACCACGAACTATCAAGGAAAACTTCAATCCACCGGAAGAATATAGATATCCGTTTTTGGCGGAAGAGTAAGATGTAAATTATTGAATTGCTGAATTAATGAATTGTTGAATTGTTGAATTGTTGAACCGGGAAGTTGGTTAATCCTAAGCTTTGAAAAAGCTTTGGATGAAAATTAAAAGAGGAGATATCTTAAAAAAATGATATCCCTCTTTTTTATTGAATCTCTTTCTGGTGAATTTTTAAAAGCTTAACCACAAAGCACACCAAGCCTGCCTGCCGCAGGCGCAGGGGTTTTCACAAAGAGCACCAAGTTTATTATTTGACAGGAGCATATTGCAAATTCCATCATACCCTTATTTCCATTTATTTCAATCTATTTCAACTTATTTCCAAAAATCTCAATTTATATCCCTTTCTATCTCACTCCTTCACCATCTTCCCCACCTCCACCATCTTTTCATTTTGCAGCCTTACGAAATAACCTAATCCTTCAAGCAACGAACACTTATTCCATCTAGCCAGGAAGCGCCAGGAATACAGTTTGCACTGGCGTATTCACTGGTCATACCTTCGCTATTCTTAATCACGGTATTAAACTCCGTTGATGACCAAAATCTTCCAGTGTAATGCATATCGCAGAAGGCATAATAATTACTGAAATAGCCGCCCGGTAAAGCAGTAAAGCCGCTTATGTTAGTTGCTCCAGTATTAGGTGAATGCCAGTATGTTGTGCCTTTTTCTTTCATTTTACCACCTGCAACACTCCAGCCTCCCAGAAATTCATTTAGTGATGTCCATTCTGCATTAATTGGAACATGCCAGCCTTCAGGGCATATGAATTTCCAAAAACTGTATTGCATCATTTCGTCCCACTGGTAAAGTCCTCCATAAACATCGCAATTTTTAATATCATTATTATAACAATATTTTTCTATCTGATTATTGTTAGTCTGGTTAGCAGAGACATTTATCATTGTACCCACATTCAGGTTTTCCTTAAACCAGCATTGGTTTCCAATTTGAACTGTATTGTAAATCTGACCTTCATAAGTAATAGTAGGTATCTCAGGGCAAGACTCTCCCGCCTCATTATCCGATACATAAACTGTAGTCATTATCGAACCTTCAAGTTCGTTACTATCCGTTACTCTCAATTTAACTATATAATTACCCTCTGATTCATAACGATGTTCTTCATTTTTTTTTGTTGTATAGGGAATGTCCCAAATTCCATCATTCTCCCAGTCCCATGATACTTTTAAAGCAGTAGCCGGTTCTTCATTATCATAAGATCCTGATGCATCGAAATAAAAAATAGTGTTTGTATCTCCAACATTTGGTTCAACTTTAAAAATTGCTACCGGTGGTGTTGAAACCATTTCTTCTTCCTTGCAGCCAATTAATGTTGCAAAAACTATAAAAAATAAACTAACTATTCCATTCCATATACCATCTGTTATCATTTTACTTTAATTTATTGTGAATACATTTTAAAATTAATTTCAATTGCCACTAATTACTCTTTCACCATCTTCCCAACCTCCACCATTTTTTCATTTTGCAGCTGCACGAAATATACTCCCCTTGGCAGGGAGCTGATGTCGATTTGGGTTTCGTTGCCTGTTAATTGCCTTTCAAATACTTTTTCGCCGCTGACATTAAAGATTGAAAGTTGGGTATTGCCGGTTATTGCAGGTGATGAAATAGTGATCTTATCTTTTGCAGGATTAGGAATTATTGTAATCCCATTTCCGGTGTTAATTTCTTCTACTGGTGTAAGGCAGGCTGCCTGCACTTCTTCCTCGCTGTTGCAGCCGGGGGCATTGTCATGTATATCAACTTCAGCGTTCGGGCTGGATAAATATTCACAAATGTTTTGAGCGTCACAGTCAGCCAATAAATTGTTCGAATAAATGCTAAGATAAGTGATTGAGTTTAGATCAATATTTTCCAGTTCAATTAAAGATGTCAACTGGTCATTGTCCCAAATATGAAGTCCGGTACCCACCATATTGAGGTTTGTTAATCCCTGCAGGCTGACCATTTCTGAATTCTCTTTTAAAAGTAAATATTCACCAATGTTGGATAAACTCTCAAGTCCTGTCAAATTTGTCAGAGGTGTATTATTAATTTCCATAGATCCGCCAACTGAAATCAGATTTTCCAATCCAGTCAAACTCTCCAGCTGTTCGTTATAGTAAATACCAACATATCCTCCAACATTCACCAGTCCTTCAAGGCCGGTTAAATTATTTAATGATGCATTTCCCTGTCCTGGCATATCATATCCAATAAGCAGATTACCTGAAATCGCTGTTAAGCCTTCCAAACCATTCATGTTTTCAATGAGATCATTATCTATGATGCCGAGGTGACCTGTGAAATTAAGGTTTTCGAGTCCTGAAAGGCCGGCAAGGGAAGGATTATTCGCTATCCCAAGTCCACCATTGATGGAGTTTAAAACAGTCAGACCGTTCAGGTTGGTTATATCATTTCCGGTAATCACTACATCACCTTCAATCTGGTTGCACCCCGGGTAATTGATCTGGAAATGATCGATTTCGTCCTGTGTTGTAAAACTAATACCGTTAGGAAGGCAACTTTGCTGACTATCGCATGCTTCAGTGACCTGCTCCGGACTGTTACAACCCTCATCATTGTCCTGGATATAGACCGCACCGTTTGGTTCGGCGAGGTACTGGCAAATACTTTCCACATCACAATAAAACAATGCACCATTATTATTTATGTATAGATTGGAAATGGAATAATTATCGAGGTTATTCAACCCTTCAAGATTTGTGAGACTGTTGTTGTATTCTATTGTAAGGTTTCCGCCAATCGAAAGCAAATTTTCTAATCCATATAAATTTGTTATTGCATTATTGTATCCTATACTCAAATCTCCACCGATCGAATTTAACAATGGGAAATCCTGGAGAGTAACCAAAAAGTCATTGCCTGAAATTATTAAATCGCCACCAATTGCTGATAATGAGCTAAACCCATAAAGGTTACTTAGTTCGTTGTTGTCATAAATTACGACATCATTGCCAACACTCGCCAATCCTTCGATTCCATATAGAAAGCTCAATCCGTTATTGGATTGAATAATTAAATCATTACCGATTGAAAATAGCGCATCAAGCCCAAATAAATCACCCAGCGATGGATTGTAACTGATAAGAAAGTCACCACCTATATTTGTCAGATTATTCAATGAAGTTAATTCGGTTAGACTAAGATTGGAAATGAGAGAAAAGGAACCACCAATACTCGTCAAACCGATAAGTCCGAATGTACTGTTCAGGTTGGTGTTGCTGCTTATTTGCAAATCGCCCGGTACATAACTCACATTTTCCAAACCGCCTAAGTTGAGGAGTGAAGGATTTGTACTAATGTATAGGCTTCCGCCGATGAGGGAGAGATTATTTAATCCGGTCATCCCGGTTATAATCTCGTTATCGCTTATATTCAGGTATCCACCAACTGATTCAAGGTTATTAAGACCAGTAAAATCAGGCAGCATGGAATTATTATTAATCCAAAGGTTTCCACCGATTGATGTCAAAACATTCAATCCATTAAGGTTAGTGATGTTGTCTCCTGAAATTGTTACATCGCCCTCTATATCAGTACACCCGGGATAATTGCTTTGAAAGTTATCAATTTGAGCCTGTGTTGAAAAAGTGATCCCTTCAGGGAGGCAACCTTGAGGAAAAAGAATTAGCGGGCATAGGTTTATGAGCAGGATTGCAAGAATTATTTTTTTCATAATGACTGAAGTTTTAATTTATCGTTGAATTGGCAAGCTGAAGCTTCCATTGTCCATTGATTTTCTTTCTGTAAAATTAAATAATATCATCTGAATAATGCAAGTTTTTTTATGAGGTTAAAAACTATTTAAAAGAAGTTTCAACCGAATGTGCTTCAAATAAAATTTGGTTTATTTTTGTCACCGCATAAATGGTGCACTTGTTCTTATTAAAATAAGTCTGAAAAGGGAATGCCGTGCTCCCGATAGGGAAATTCGGCAACAGTACCCGCTGCTGTAAATCCGATCAAATTCCAATATTTGAAAACCAAATTCCAATCTATTGGCTTTTGGTCTCGCCTTCGGCGAGATTGGTTTTGCCTGCCTGCCGCAGGCAGGGAGTTTTGTAAATGGGATTGAAACCTGTGCCACTGATCCGCCTTTCGCGGAATGGGAAGGCCTCAATCTCCGGGATAAGTCAGAAGACCTGCCATGGTTGCAAAATAGTTTTAAGCTTTCGGGTAATAAAGCTGCGCGTATTTGATCCGTCATCTATTCACAGGCCTTTTCCCGTTGGTTTTCTTGAATGATTATTTTGTGTTTTCGTCATTGCGAATCCCGCCTTAGCGGGATGAAGCAATCTCTTGATTTAAATGGATTGCTTCGTCGTTCCCTGCCTGCAGCAGGCAGGCTCCCTCGCAATGACGGGTAACTTTATGAATTCAGTGGCTTTTTGTCAAAATAAAAAATGAAGGTTTCTCTGGTTATATTATTAAGCTTGATATTTATTAAAGTTTCCGGGCAGGATACCGTCGTTGAATTATCCCAGGTTCAGATTTCAGCTTCCCGGCTAAACATGTTTACAACCGGCTTAAAGACCATTTCGATAGACAGCCTTATACTTGAAAACAGGAAGTTCGATAACCTTGATGAAATCATTGCAAGGGAAACTCCACTATATATCAAATCCTACGGGCAGGGTGGCCTGGCAACCATTGCTTTCAGAGGAACAGCAGCCACCCACACCGGTGTTTACTGGAATGGCATCCAGCTTAATCCTCCGAATATCCGGCAATTTGATCTTTCACTTGCCCAGGGAGCCTATTTTAATTCCATTCAAATTTTATCGGGTGGCTCCGGCTCTCTTTTCGGAAGTGGCAATATCGGCGGTAGCATCCACCTGAACAATGAACCTGTTTTTGATCAGGGACTGAGCGCTTCAGCAAGCCTGTCAGCAGGAAGTTTCAGTGATTATGGGGCTTCAGCAGGAGTGATCACATCAGGAAAGAAATTCTATAGCGCAGCTACACTTCTATATAAGACTTCGGAAAATGATTTTCCGTATGAGAACCTCGATGGTGAAAAAGTCAGCCAGCAGAATGCAGCATATAGGCATTACGGACTGATGCAGGATTTATACTGGCAATTTCATGCCAAATGGCTTGCAGGCGCTTCGGTTTGGGTGCAATCCAACTTCCGGGAAATTCCGGCCACAATGGTTTCCAAACCCAGTGTAGCTTCCCAGGAAGATCAATCTGTAAAATCAATTTTATCGCTTAAAAAGGTTCACCAGAAAGGTTATTCATCATTGAAGCTTGCATTCTTCCATGACGATTTGCATTACCAGGATCCGGCCAGCCTGATTGAAAGCGATCAGGATTCAAAAGTTAAAACGGAAAAAGTCATTACCGAAATTCAGGATAACCGGCAACTGTTTTCAAACACATCCCTCAGTACCGGAGCAAATTTCAGTTATGAATCAGGAGAGAGCAACAACTACGATGGATTTGTAAGCCAGAACATGCTTGGATTTTTTGCTTCTCTATTACATTATTTTCCAGCTTTGCAATGGCGAATTAATCTGAACCTGAGGCAGGACTTGATGGAGGGATATTCCGTGCCTTTTACACCCGCATTGGGTTTGGAAGGCAAGATCTGGAAATTTCTTTTTGCAAAAGTGAATGTTTCACGAAACTTCAGGATACCTGCCTTCAATGAATTGTATTGGAAACCTTATGGAAATTTAGACCTGGAGCCGGAAAAATCGTGGAATGAAGAGGTGAGCCTGATAACCAAAATCGGAAAACCCACCGGTAAACATGTATCAGAATTTACGGCAACGTTATACAATTCAAATGTCGACGACTGGATTGTCTGGATACCATCAGGAAACAGTTGGCAACCCGAAAACATCAGGAAGGTATGGTCGAGGGGATTTGAGTTCAACGGACAAACCACGCTTCAAATTAGGAAAATCAACCTGAAAATTACAGAAGGCTACACCTATGCCCGGTCGACCAGCGAGAAAAAGCTTTACATCAATGATAACTCATACAAAAAGCAACTGATCTATGTTCCGGTTCACCGGATGTTTTTGAATTTATCCGTTTCGTACAGGGGTTATCTGTTAAATTATAATTTTACCTTAACCGGCCAGCGGTATACAACTTCCGATAACAACCAATTCCTGCCCTGGTATTTACTCCATAATTTAACCATCGGCAAAGAATTCAGGATGAACAAGCATGCATTTAATCTGCAGTTTGACATCAATAATTTGTGGAATGAAAATTACCAGGCAATTGAGTATTACCCTATGCCCGGAAGATCTTTTAAAATATCAGTCAATTATAAAATTAATTCAATATGAAAAGAAAACTTAAAGCTTTTGTTTTGCCTCTTATTTTGGCCTTTACAATTATGTCATGTAATAAGGATGATCAGGAACCAAATCCAACACATGCTCCTGATTCAGGTTATATAAATGGTTATTATATCGTGAATGAAGGTCCGTTTATGACCGGCACAGGGACTATTGATTTTGTTACCAGGACGGGTAAAAAATATCAGAATATCTACCTCACATCAAATGACGGACAGGTATTGGGCAACCTGGTGCAATCTGTTGCCATTATTGGAACTCAGACCTACATTGTTGTAAATTATGCCAACAAAATTGAGGTTGTGGATACGAAAACCTTCAGGAAAACCGGAACCATTGAAAACCTCCCATCACCGCGTTATATTATCGATGCCGACGGGAGCAATGCATTCATTTCCTGCATTGACGACAATTCTGTTAAGATTGTTAGTCTGGCAGGATTTGAGATAATTGGTTCTATTCCGGTCGACGGCCCTGAAAAAATGATGAAAGTAAACAACAACCAGATATGGGTATTAAGCCAGGGCGGATTTTCAGTCGATAGTTCGTTAACCGTTATTGACATTGCTTCAAAATCGATCGTACAAACCATACAGGTTTATCCGCAACCCTCTGGAATTCAGCAGGACGTTAATGGCAATATCTGGGTAATGTGCACCGGTCGTAATGCATATCATCCGGACGGTAACTCCAAAGGACATTTGGTTTGCATCCATCCAACTGATTATTCAATCCTAAAAGACATTGCATTTCCGACTTTTGAAAACCATCCGGAAGAACTGGCCATAAATGGTACAAAGGATGTTCTTTATTACCGTTATCCCGGAGGTATTTATAAAATTGAAATTGATGCTACAGAACCGGAAACCACTCCTTTAGTGCCAAGAACAAACGGATTTTATACTTTGGCTTATGATGAAACGGACAACATCCTTTATGGAACCGATGCATTGGATTATGTTCAGAATGGTTGGATTTACAGGTACAATGCTACTGATGGAGCCATTATTGATTCCATTGAAGCTGGCATAATCCCGGGTGAAATTTACTTTGTGCCCTAACTAATTTTTAGACTAAATATTATTTTGATGTGCTGACTCCGTTCTTTAAGAATTTATAAGAATTTCATTTTTCTGCACCTGTTTATAATTGGCTCTTGCCCGTAGGGCATATATATCAATAGAAAAGAGATTATCCGAAGATTTTATTTCCCGTAGGGAATTTACATCATTATATCAGGCAGACAATAAAAAAATTATTCGATAGGCTTAAAGATATAGCGTTTATCAAATTCAATATCATTCTCCTTAAGAAATTCCTGGTATTCTTCCCTGAAGGAAACTTTCTTATGATGTTCCTGTTGTTCTTCAATGTATTTTACTAATCCTGATACCTGGGATTTTCCAATTGAAAATGCCCCAAAACCCTCCTGCCATGTGAAACGGCCAGGTACAAGTTTTTTTTCATTGAGCCAGAGCGAAGAGCTTCTCTTTATGTGGTACATTAAATCGGAATGAGCCTGCCTGGGACTCATACTGACCAGCATATGAAGGTGATCGTTCATGCCGTTGACAATATACAGTTTATGCCCATGCTGAACAATAATTCCATTCATATACCTGTAGAAATCATTTTTGAAATTATCATTGATCAGAAACAGCCTGTTCTGAACAGCAAAAACATAATGCACAAACAATTGTGTGTAGGTATTAGCCATATATTGAATTTATTAATGTCCTGCGGACAATAGAACCTCTTTTACTAACTAGCAAATTCTATTGATATTGAAGCCCTACGGGCTAAAAAGTATCTAAATTCTTAATATTGTACGAAAATATGAATTTCTTTCACTTAAACTTTGTTGACCATAATATTTAAGGAATACTTTCTTTGTAGCACATTAAAATAAAATTTAGCCCCTTTATGGAACCGATGCATTGGATTATGTTCAGAATGGTTGGATTTACAGGTACAATGCTACTGATGGAGCCATTATTGATTCCATTGAAGCTGGCATAATCCCGGGTGAAATTTACTTTGTGCCCTAACTGATTTTTGACAAATCCGGATTTTTATTTGCAAATTCTTTGTAAATTTGTTTGCACTTTAAAATTTTCGATCTATGAAAAGCAGAGTAGATGTTACCTGGACCCGGGATATGGCCTTTGAAGCCACCGTTAACGACCATAAAATTTTACTCGATGCCGACGAAGCCGTGGGTGGACATAATCATGGTCCGCGACCCAAGCCATTAACACTGGTTGCACTGGGAGGTTGCACTGGAATGGATGTCGTCTCGATCCTTAAAAAGATGAAGGTGGAACCTGAATATTTCAATGTCCAGGTAGACGGTGAACTTACTGAGGAGCATCCCAGGGTCTATCATACTATAACAATTACCTACATTTTTCGGGGTAAAAACCTGGAAATGGATAAACTGGAAAAGGCTGTAAATCTAAGCCAGGAAAAATATTGCGGTGTTTCGGCCATGCTCGGAAAAGCGGCTAAGTTGAAATATAAAATTGTTGTTGAGTAGTTGAAGTCAAACCAAAACTTTGTATCCAACAGGCTTCACCTGCCTCTGTTTTGATGATGTAAACAAATTGGTTTGCTTCAGTATTAAGATTAAGGGATGCTTAATATAACTTCTTTCAATTCGCTAAGGATCATCGCTGTTGCACCCCATACCACATGACCCCGAACATCAAAATACGGAGCTTCGATATTGAACCCCTTAATATCCAGAATTTTCGTTTTTAGCAATTGATCATCAAAAAGAAAAGACAAATCGGCTTCGATAATTTCAGCAACTTCAGTAAGATCAGGTTTGAAATCAGGACGATTTTCAGTATACCCAATCACGGGTAAAACCAGATAGTTGCTTGGGGGGATGTAGAGTTCAGATAATGCACCCAGTACCTTAACCTGATCAGAATTTATATTCACTTCCTCTTCGGCTTCCCGGAGCGCTGTATTGATAAGAGAAACGTCATTTTTCTCAAGTTGTCCACCCGGAAAGGATACCTGCGCGGAATGAACGCCGTCATATGTTTGCCGAAGGATAAACACTGTATAGAGCCGGCCTGAACGGGGGTACAGAAGGATTAGAACGCCACTTTTGGTTGCTGTTGAGGTGTCATAATTAAAATTAAGATCTTTATTCCTTACTGTTGAAGCCATTCTTAACTGAGCCTCTTTTCCGGGTAAAGGTGATTTTATCCTTTCCCTGAGCAAATCAATGAAAAGTTCAATCTCACTTTTTGTTCTTATTTTATCAGGCATTTTCAAAATGCAAAAATACTTATTAATGAAGCATCTATAAAACTTTTAGTTTTGCAAATAATTTCAGAATAGCAATATCTTTCATTAAAAAGATAATTCATGTAGAGAAATATTGTTTATTTTTATGGCATCATTTTAACGCTAAATGAAATGACAAAAGAAAAAGTTCATATATCAGGAAATACAAAGGAACTCAATGAAAACATTCGGGAACTGATATTGTTTAATGATGATGTCAACACCTTTGATTTTGTGATTGAAACCCTGATTGAAGTTTGTGGTCATGAGGCCAATCAGGCCGAACAATGCGCATTGATTGTTCATTATAACGGCAAGTGCGCGGTAAAATCAGGGACGACATTGGAGTTGAAACCTGTATATAATGAAATGACTAATCGGAAATTATCAGTAACCATTGATTAAGTATGACCTGGACAATTATAGCAGTTTTAATCGCAGTTGGATTTCTTTTTCTCCTGCTTGAAATATTGGTTCTGCCCGGTACCAATATTGCGGGCGTAGTGGGATTTGTGTTGCTTGCTATCGGAATCTGGCAGGCTTATGCAGTCTATGGTGGCATGGCAGGGACCATTACGCTGCTTGCAACGCTTGTTCTTTCGGCGCTTACGCTTTATTACGCGTTAAAATCAAGAACCTGGGATAAAGCTGCTCTTCACAAAAATATTGACAGCAGGGTAAATGTTGTTGACACCGGGAAAATCAAAGCAGGAGATAAAGGTAAGACGGTATCGAGGCTGGCTCCGATGGGCAAAGCTGAATTTGGCGAAGAGTATTATGAAGTAAATGCAATGGGTCAGTTCATCGATCCGGGCACTGAAATTGAAGTCGTAAAAATTGAAAATAATCAAATAACAGTAAAAAAAGTTTAAAACATGGAAGCAAATTTTCTTATCATCATTGCCATTGGTGTAGCCGCACTATTTGGATTATGGATCATATTTTATTTTATACCGGTCGGGTTATGGTTTACAGCACTTTTATCCGGTGTGAGAATATCATTGTTGCAGCTTGTTTTGATGCGCTGGCGCAAAGTTCCGCCGCAAATCATAGTCAGGAATTTAATTGCCGCCACAAAAGCGGGTCTTAAGCTTAATCGCGATGCACTTGAAGCACATTATTTAGCTGGTGGAAATGTAGTTGCAGTGGTAAACGCTCTGATTTCGGCAGATAAAGCCAACATGGGACTTGATTTTAAAGTTGCCACCGCCATCGATCTTGCAGGACGTGATGTATTGGATGCGGTTCGAATGTCGGTTACTCCAAAAGTGATTGATACTCCGCCGGTGACAGCCGTGGCCAAAGATGGTATCCAGTTGATTGCTAAAGCAAGGGTTACAGTGCGTACCAACATTAAACAGTTGGTTGGAGGTGCCGGTGAAGAAACCGTGCTTGCCAGGGTAGGAGAGGGTGTTGTGTCATCCATCGGTTCTGCGGATTCTCACAAATCAGTCCTTGAAAATCCGGATTCCATTTCAAAAGTAGTGCTTAGTAAAGGATTAGACTCAGGTACTGCATTCGAAATCCTTTCGATTGACATAGCTGATATCGATATTGGAAAGAACATTGGTGCAGTGTTGCAAATGGATCAGGCCAATGCTGATAAAAACATTGCCCAGGCCAAAGCTGAAGAAAGACGAGCCATGGCTGTTGCCATTGAGCAGGAAATGAAAGCCAAAGCCCAGGAAGCCCGTGCAAAAGTGATTGAGGCTGAGGTGCAGATACCATTAGCTATGGCTGAAGCTTTCAGAAGTGGCAACCTTGGTATTATGGACTACTATAAATTTAAAAATATCCAGGCCGATACGCAGATGCGCGAATCCATTGCAGAACCCACCCTTGCTAAAAAGAGAGAGGTTGATAAAGGGAAAGGAAACCAGGAGAAGTAGCCTTTATTGAAGTCCTGTTCTTATTACTTTTTCTTAATTGTTAAGTTTTACTGCTTTTCTGAAGCATTCAAATTGTTAAAATTATTTAACTTTAAGTTAACACTTTGAAAAATACTAAAATTCCTGGCTTTTAGTTTGATAAAAGTTGGAACGATTATAACTACCGGAAGATCCTTTTTAACTGGATATACAAATAAATGAGCAGCGAAGTAAATAATAAAAGGATAGTCACAATCTACAAAGATTTGTTACGAACCTGTCATCCTTTCATTAAAAAACCTGATCAGATTTTACTTCGGAAAGCGTATGAACTGGTGCTCGATTATCACCGTCCTACCTGGGAACAATCCGGTGAAGAGTATATATACCACTCCATAGAAGTCGCTAAGATAGCTTTGAATGAGCTGAACCTTGGAATTCCCTCAGTAATTTGTGCTTTGCTCCACAATGTAGTCGATCACAAAAGGATAAAGATCGATGATCTTCAAAAAGTGTTCGGTAAAGAGATTTCAATCATTATCGAAGGCTATGTCAGGCTATCAGAGATACCGACTGAGAAAATTTCTCTTCAATCCGAAAATTTCAGGAAATTATTTCTCTCCCTCGTAAAAGATATCCGGGTGATTCTCATTAAGCTTGCCCACAGGCTTTACGATATGCGCCGGTTTGAAAACCTTCCGGAAGAGAAAAAACAAAGGTTCTTACTTGAAGTCAATTTTATCTATATTCCGATTGCTCACAGGTTAGGCTTTTACAATATAAAAACTGAACTTGAAGATCTGTGGTTATTGCATACCTTTCCCGGAGTTTACAAATCCATTGATAAAAAGATCAAAGAATCGAAGGCAAAGCAGAATACCTTTATTAAGGAATTCATAGCACCCATTGAGCGGGAATTGATACGAAATGGTTTTACTTTTGATATCAAAGGCCGGCCAAAATCCATTCATAGTATCTGGATTAAGATGAAAAAGCAGAACCTGGAGTTTGAGGAAGTTTACGATCTGTTTGCCATCCGGATAATTATTGATACACCCAAAGCAAATGAAAAAAGTGATTGCTGGCGTGCGTATTCCATCGTGACGGATATTTATAAACCCAATCCTCAGCGGCTCCGCGACTGGATTTCCTCGCCCAAAGCCACAGGTTACGAATCTCTTCATACAACGGTTCTCGGTCCAAATGGTAAATCTGTTGAGGTACAGATCAGGACTGTGAGAATGGATGAAATCGCCGAATTGGGACTGGCTGCCCATTGGAAATACAAGGAAGGTGGAGTTAAACAAGAACAGGAAGAATGGTTAAACAGGATCAGGGAGGTACTTGAACATCCTCAGGAGAAGATTGAAAATAACGATGTTTCAAAAATTGATCTTTACGGCGACAAAATATTTATTTTCACACCCGAGGGTGATTTAAGAAAGTTACCTCAGGATTCCACAGTTCTTGACTTTGCTTATGATATTCATACCAGCCTCGGCGATATGTGCAGCGGAGCGCGGGTCAATGGAAAAATCGTACCGATAAGGCATGTCCTTAAAAATGGGGATAAGGTGCAGGTGATCACTTCCAAAAACCAAAAGCCAAAGCTGGATTGGCTTAGCATTGTGGTGACAACAAAAGCTAAAGGAAAAATTAAGCGGGCCGTCAATGAATTAAAATTTCAGGAAGCCGAAATGGGTAAGGAGATGTTAAGAAGGAAACTTCGAAACCGTAAGATTCCATTCAGCGACACCATTGTCGACAGGTTGCTCAAACAGCATAAGCTAAAGTCTTCCATCGATCTCTACTATCTGATCGCCATTGAGAAGATTGATCTCTCTGATATAAAAAAATCGCTCTCTGCTAAAACTGCTGATCAATTGAAAGCAGCAGATAAGGAAGCGGATTCAGACCAGCCGAAAGGATACAAAACTAAGACAGAAGAAAGCGATGAGTTCATGTTTATCGGCGATTCCATTGAAAAACTGGGCTATGAGCTTGCCAAATGCTGCCATCCGGTTCCGGGCGATGCCGTTTTTGGATTCGTTACGATTGGGAAAGGAATTACGATACACCGGATCAGTTGCCCCAATGCGCGCCAGCTTCTTTCAAAATATGATTACAGGGTGATCGATGTAAAATGGCGTCAAACCGATGATCATAAAACTTACCTTACCACAATCCAGGTTTCAGGAAACGACGAATTAGGAATTTTGAATAATATAACCAAAGTGATATCCGACGATTTGAAGGTAAATATGGTTTCAGTAAATGTAGATGCCCGCTGGGATGGAAAATTTGCAGGGAAGTTTAAAGTCAGCGTGAAAGATACCAGGCATCTCGAAATGCTGATCCATAAAATACTTAAAGTGAAAGGTGTAAAAAAAGCCAAAAGGTCAGAACTGGAAGTATGATCTCATCAGTTTCGGAAAATATTGTAAAGATCAAAGAAGGAAATAATTATCCTTTTCAGATCACAGGAATTGCGGAGTTACCCGACGGTACTGAATATTTTGTTTTAATTGACCCGAACCAGGTTAAACATCTGCTTGAAAAGAAGCATTATATTCATTACCATTTTGAAGCTGGACAATTTATCGAATGCCGGGTGGATAAAATCAATTGCAATGGAAAAATCTACATCGAACCCCTGCATCCCTTTTACCGGCTTGGAAAAGAATATGAATTTCCCCTGATCAGGATAGAGGAGAAAAACAATAAAAGCGATAGTAAGGTGGCTATTTTTGAAGATGTCTTTTGCAATGAAATCAAATTAACACTCATTCATTTTCCGCACCCTCCAGAGGTTGGCCAGTTTGTGAAGCTAAAAGTTACGAGAATAAAAAAGGGACTTGTGTATCTTTCAGAGCCTGGTTTTGATGAAAAATATACGGGGATGACAGAAGGAATGGAATATTCCTTCATCATAAAAGACTTCATCGATGCTCCCGGAAAGCGAAGTTATTTTGTAATTGCTTCACCTGATGGTTTAAAGTATAGATTACGTTATAAATATTATGAAAAGTACGGTCTCGCGCCCGGCCAAACCATACACTGCAGGCTCATCAAGACCGGGAAGGAACTATTTTTAGAGCCGAAGCATCCTTATTATCAAATCAATGCCTGTTATGATTTTGAAATTATCGGCGAGGATATTGTGCCCGATTATCCGACAGGAGAAAGAAAGGTTTGCATCCTGAAGAATGATTATGGTAAAAAAATATTAGTCCCGGTTGAAGAAAGGAAGCCTGATCCTTTGAAAGATGGTAAAATGAATTGCAGGGTGAAGGATATAAGAAAAGGCAGGATTTATCTTAATTGCAGGAAATAAAAAAACCTCCCCGATGTGGAGAGGTTCATTTTATAATCTATGTTTTATTTAATGAATGATTAACCGTTGTGTATGTTTGCCTGACCTGATAAAATAAATTCCTTTATGCAGATCAGTCAAGTCCAATTTGGTATTTTGTTCACCGGCATCCTGGCTGTAAACCAATTGGCCATGAAGGTTCAATACCTCAATTTTGTTAAGGTTTTCATTCGATTTAATATTCACCAAACCTGTGGAAGGATTAGGATAAACCTGGAAGGATTGTTCCACACCATTTTCAGAAATACCAACTGCAGGGGAAGCTACGAATGAGCTAAGATGAATTTGATCTCCCGTATTTGCGCCATTTCCATTTGCAGCATTAATGGCAGCATAAAAAGTGATTGCCCCCGTGGAAGTTTCCGGTGCTGTCCATTTAAAAAACCATGATGTTCCTTCGCCAGGAACAAGTGGAACAGTGCCCGCTAATGTATGCGTAACAGCTTTGTTATTATTACATAATTTGTTTAACTCCAATGGGCCTGGTACAAATGTTCCGACCTTCGCTCCTGTTGAACTTTCAGCCGTTGCTTCAAACCCAAATTTACTGGCATCTGCGTCAATTCCAACAACCACTATGTCATATTCCTGTCCGGATTGATAACCTGTTGTCATGAGTTCGGAACTGTTAATCCAAAACTCCTCAGTTACTGGTGTTCCTGCGTGACATTCGGTACAATTTGCACCACCGTCACCTGGTGAACCTGTCTTTCCACCCGGCGAACCATTTAATTTGTCGCTTTCTGAGGTTAGAATTAAAAATAAAGCTGGAATAGCTAATACGAACATTACATTGTAGATTTTTTTCATAAAATTAATTTTTAAATTTTCACTTGTCATAATTACAATATAAACAAAGATAAAATCGACTTGTTCAAGATCAATTTTAGTTTTATCAAATTTTTATCCTGATATAAAAAACCGAATCACTAAACGAATCGACAGATTTACTGAAATCATTGTATCATCTGGGTTAACAGACTCAGAAAACTACGGTAATGTATCGCAAAAAGAAGCTTGTCAACGATCAGGTAAATTGGTTTTATAGGTCCCCGGTAATTTTATAATACCATTTAACCCAAAATCGCTTTTAAATAATCTTGTAATTTTTATAGCTGGTATCAATACCAATGTAATTTTTCAGGAAGGATTTCATCCTTTCCTTAGTGGTTGTTCGGTTGAAAGAAATATCATAATCGAACTTCCAGTTTTTAGCATTGATTCGCTTTTCCATCACTTTTGGGTGGGTTCCTCCGAAGCGGGTCAACCTGGAAAGGTTTGTGTTGTAATCAAATTCATCTGCTTTAGCGACATTCTTTTCAAGCCATTCATCCTCATGCCAGTATTTATTGAAATTTTCCTGCTTACGCTGCATGGCAGCCGGCTCTTTTACCCAGCCATAATGATAAATACAGGCGTCCAAAGGTTTAACTCTCAGTAATTCTTCATTTCCTTTCCTGAATCCCTGGGCATCCCTGAAAGAATAAAACGATTTGTCATTTCGGATCACCCTAATCTCATTTGAATACCATTTTGAAGAATCGCCCACATAATCATACGATCCATAGAAATGAAGGTATTTAAACAGCAATCCGTCCACCCGCTTATCCTCTTTATGTTTTTTCATACCTTCATAAATGGGATCGAGGTATTTTTCATGAACGGCCTCATCGCCCTGGATGTAAAATGCCCAGTCAGAATCCGGAGAAATGGCCGCATACGCTTTGTCAGTTTCCAGCGCAAGCACCCTGCCCCCTTTGCGCTGGCTTTCGTCCCATATGGTTTCGATGATCCTGACCTTGCTTTTATCGATACTATCTATTAATTGTAAGGTATTGTCATCCGATTTACCAACAGCCACAATCACTTCATCGCATATGGGAAGGATGGATTGTATAGCTTCTACGACGGGATAGTCGTAGATGAGCGCATTTTTAATAAAGGTAAAACCACTTACTTTCATATTGTTGGATGCTTGAAGCTTAAACTTGTTTCAAATCTTTCTATTGCCGGCGAAGTTAGAAATTAGATTTGATATTAATTGTTTGTGCAAAATTAATCAAGACTAAAAAATTTATACCTTTGAGCAATGAAACTTTAAAATTTGAAATCATGAAAAAACTTTTACTTATTTTTTTAATATCATCATTGACAGGAGTTGTCAGTGCACAACAAAACACAAGGCATGCATTAAAAATGCCAATAGAAACGATTGATCCGTTTGGCAATGGTTCGCAGCCGGACTTGATAGGACAAAAGCTTTCTGAATCCATCATAGGTATAACCTGGTACGACTTGCAATCTTATGGCTCCATGCCAATGCGTATGTATGCATACCCTGACGGAACCATTGGTGCCGCATGGATGATGGGATTCGTAACATCTGGTTGGAGCGACCGTGGGACTGGATATAATTATTTTGATGGGTCAGAATGGGGTGGTAATCCGACAGGAAACATAGAATCAATAAGGGCGGGATGGCCTTGTTATGCCCCATTAGGTGCAAACGGAGAGGTGGTTGTTTCGCATGCGCTGCCAGATGTGGATTGGGTTATCCTGATGAATAAAAGAGAGAACAAAGGACAGGGCGCCTGGACGGAAAGCAGTATTGCTGGTCCTGAACCAGGTCAGGGCTTAGTGTGGCCGGCCATGGTTACCAATGGAACGGATCACAATACCATTCATTTGCTGGCACGCACTTACAATGCTGGTGGCACTCCCTATATGGATCAGAATGGAGCGTTGCTCTATTATCGCTCAACTGATGGAGGCAATACCTGGGATATTCAAAATCATTTTTTCGATGAACTCGGATCAAATTATTTTGTAAATATTAATGCTGATGGATATGCCTGGGCTCAGCCGCACGGAAATACAATTGCTTTTTCCGTAGGATTTGATGCCACTCCGGGATGTATCATGAAATCGACTGATAATGGCGAT
Source organism: uncultured Bacteroidales bacterium (assembly GCA_963749345.1). Lineage (GTDB taxonomy): Bacteria > Bacteroidota > Bacteroidia > Bacteroidales > JAADJA01 > JAADJA01. The sequence continues at coordinate 89,381 of CAVVMO010000001.1, forward strand.
ACCTGGGAATTCATTGAGGTTTATCAATGTCCTTTTTATCCTCCATCTGGAGGGGCTACAGCTTATTTTGGCGCTGGCGATGGTTCCCAGGCATTGGCCCTCGATAATAATGACAATGCTCATTTAGTCTTCGGCAGGATGGTTTACTATTACGACGATGCCGGAGCATTATATTTTATTACTAATACAGATGGTGTTATTTATTGGAACGAAACCATGCCCATGCTCGATTCAACCATCATCAGTTCCTATACACTCGAAAATTTAATAAGCAACGGTAACCTTGCAGGCCGGGTGGTGGATCCGGGGGTAAGTGGTTTGATTGCTTGTCCGAACTATTATTGTTCCCTTACATCGTATCCTCAAATGCTGATTGACGAAAACAACCGTATTTTCCTTCTATGGAGCGGTGCAGCTCCTGGTTTTAATAACAATGAAATGAATTTCAGGCACATATATGGTAACTCTTCCAGCGACGGAGGCAATAGCTGGAATGGAATTGTAGATTTTAATCAGGCTCTGCTTTACATTTATTCCGAGTGCGTCTATCCTGTCATCGCTCCCATGTTGGTGAACAATCAATTTCATTTATATTTTGTGAACGATAATTCTCCTGGTATTTATGTATGGCCCGATCCTCCTGAACAAGCCTCGCCCTCTGAAAATAATATAACTTACATGGGTTTAGAAACTTCATTCCTGACAGGGGTAAAAGATAATCCGGTACAGGGTGACAATCAGTTGAACGTTTCGCAAAATTTCCCTAATCCCTTCGAAAAGGAAACGTTTATTAATGTGTCTGTTGCAAAGCCTGAAAATATCAGTTTAATAGTTAGTGATGTGGCCGGAAGAATAGTTTATTCTGAGGATTTCGGCAGGATTACAAGAGATAAGCTCAGGATTCGTTTCGAAAACAACAACCTGCCTGCAGGAATTTATTACTACACGGTTCGTTCAGATTCAGGATCATATACAGGGAAGATGGTGGTGGAATAATGAACGACTAAAGCATAAACAGGAAACTTACCACTACTTTTAGCACATAGTATTATACCTTCCACAAGTTACAAACTTGCGGCAGCAGAGCCTTTTCCGCAGGCGGCAGACCCTATTTTGTTCGCTAACCATCCCCTGCCACATGCGGCAGACCCTGTTTTGTTCGCTAACCATGCCCTGCCGCACATCTAAAGGGTTGTTTTTCAGGGATTAAGGAGGGAAGGGGGTTTTTAATGGGAAGGTTGAAATTGGAAAATCGAAACATTTAACATTAAACACTTAACATTCAACGTTAAACATTGAACCTCGAACTTTGAACTTTGAACTTTGAACCCTGAACCTTGAACCATCAGAGTCTATCACACAATATTAATCTCAATCATCGATAACACACCGGACACCACCACGGTCCATTTCAACAATACATTCATTGCACCTGGTGCATTTCGATTTTTCAATTTCACCGGCTTCAAGCTTGACCAGGAAATTTGGATCATGAAGTAACGGCCGGCCAATTGCAATGAAATTAAACCCGGCATCGAGTATTTCAATTATTCCTTCTTTTGAATCTACTCCGCCAAGGTACACCAGGGGCATTTGCGTCACTTTTCTGATCTCTTTAGCCTGGTCGAAGAAAAAGTTGGGTGTAAAGGGATACCTTTTTATGATAAGCGGCCCGAACAAAGCCATGGTAGCTTTCTCAGCAAAGGAAGTTCCGTTTTTTATCATACCCTTCAGCGGAATATCCCCTCGCATCAGGTAAAAAGGCGTTCTGCTTGTAAACCCGCCACTCAGGACAATCGCCGAACAACCGTGCTTTTCCAGTTCAAGCGAAACGTACTTGCAGTCTTCAAGTGTAAATCCGCCTTTAAATCCATCACTCAGGTTAAGCTTAACCAATACAGGGAAATCATTACCAACCTTATCCCTGACATTTTTTAGCACTTCTAACGGGAACCTGGCCCTGTTGGCAACAGTAACTCCGTACGTGTCTTTTCTTTTGTTGGTCCACGGACTAAGGAACTGACTTAACAAATAGCCATGCCCCATGTGCAGCTCGACGGCGTCAAACCCTGCGTTTTTTAATTTTAATGCTGCATCGGCAAAATCATCAGCAACCTTTTTCATGTCATTTACAGACATCGCCTTCGAAAAAAAGATGCCCGACATGAAGCCATATTCATTAAACAACATGCTCGGAGCTAAAGGTCTTTTAAACTCCGCATTTTTAGAAAAATAACCGCAATGGGTCAGCTGAATGGATATTTTACCTCCTGCTTCATGAACCTTTTCTGCAATTTCAGCAAGTTTGACGAGGCTTTTGGAGTGAATATACATTTGATCTTTAAACGTCCTGCCATCAGCAGAAACAGCGCCATAGGACAGGGTGGTTAAGGCAACATTTCCTTTTGCTAAATTAACATGGTGATCGAGAAGTTTTTGGTTAGGTAATCCTTCATCATACATCCCTTCATAGGTCGCTGTTTTGATGAATACATTTTTAAATTCTATTCCGTTTAGAAATTGTTTTCTGAAAGCTCGTTCCATTTTCAATGCCACTTAAAAATCCTTAGCCCCGTAACAAAAAACACCAACCCGGTAGTTACCATAATAAGGAAAGGGACAAATGTCTCACGAAAGCCTGCCCCTTCGATGAAAATGCTCCGTGCTCCGTCGGCAAGCAGGGTAAGGGGCAACTTCTGGATGAAAGGTATGCTCCAGTCGGGGAAGTTGTGGTAACTGAAGAAAACACCCGACAGCACCATCATGGGCATCACAATGGCATTGATGAGGCCATTTCCTATTTCGGTGTTGGAAGTATGAGATGAAATAAAGACTGCGATTCCCGCAAAGGCTATGTTACCTGCGATGAATATCATCAGCAATGCCATAACGCTTCCCTGGATGGTAATATCGAAAACGAGCCACGCAAATAACAGCAGCAGCAAAGATTCAATCAAATTCATCACCACCCTCACGGTTATTAAAGCCACCAGGAAATAGGATTTTTTCATTGGCGTAGCAACCATCCTCCGCAGTAACTTCTTTGACCGCTTATCGATGATGCCATAGCTCAGTCCCCACATGCACGACATCATTACACCCATAGCAATCAACCCCGGTACAAGGAAGTCAATATAGCGTGTTCCGCTTACGGTCAGTGGTTCGATAGTTTCATTTTTATGATCAAGAGCGAGTGCTTCACCACCAAAAAGCTTCGTAAGTTTTAAATAAGTTAGTTGAGCATCAGGGTTTAGCGGGTCGAAATGGTAACGGATCATTCCGTTGTCTTCGCTCATCGCCAGGCTGATAGTTCCACGTTTTATCATGATCATCGCTTCCTGCCAGCTGGTTTTATAAAACAAAAGTGTTGTATTTCCCATTTTATCATCAGGAATAAACAACTTGTAGTCACTTTTTTCATTACCGGCTGAATCTTCAAACATTGCCAATCCCTTTAATAACATTTCAATCCTCAAAGATGTGTCAGCCGAAAAATCAGGATTGTTTTGTTGGCTGACTATAACAACTTTCCTGATCACATCGGTTTTCTTTGTGAAAGCAACTCCGAGTCCCAGTGACATAAGGATAGGAAAAGCAATGCCCCAGAAAAGCACTCCCGGCTCCCGGATCATTTCCTTGAAATAAGCCGAGATCATCTGAAATAGCTGATTATTGAATAAGCTTTTATGCATTCAAATGCCTTCCTGTTAATGAAATAAAAACATCGTCAAGGGTTTTTCTTCTGAATTCCAGGTTTTCGATCCTGATGCCGGAATTGTTCAGGAAAGCAAGAAATCCGGGTAAATCTTCCTCCAGTTGATTTAAAGAAACGGTCCTTTTCCCATTGTCTTTTTCCAGGCTAACATTGTATGGCGATTCATCAAATAACTTCTGTACTGCTAATCCTGGATTTTGAATGGTAAATTCAATTGTTTTTCCCTTCGGGCTTTCAGTTAGCAGCAATTGGTTGAGGGTTCCCTGCTGTAGTATTTTTCCTTTATCGATGATCACGATAAAATCGCACAAACGTTCGGCTTCTTCCATATAATGAGTGGTAAGGATAAGGGAGGTATCCAACTTTTCTTTCAGTGAATGAAGGATAGACCAAATCTCCTGCCGCGCATTGGGGTCAAGGCCGGTTGTCGGTTCATCAAGTAATAGAATTTTTGGATTATTGAGTAAAGCAATGCCAAGGGCTAGCCTCTGCCTTTGACCACCCGACAAATTCACAACATAAGATTTAACTTTATCTTCAAGCCCTACAATGCTGATGATCTCATCCACGCGACTTCGGTTTAGCCTGAAAAAACTGGCAAATAATCTCAAGGTTTCCCTGACATTCAATTTATCGATGAAATGAGTCTCCTGAAGTGAAAGTCCTATCAAACGGCGAAGCTCATTTTCATGACCTTTCCATTTCTTGCCCATGATCAGGATTTCGCCTTTGTCAGGTTTCTGTATCCCTTCAATCATTTCAACCATGGTAGTTTTACCGGCTCCGTTGGGTCCAAGCAATGCCACGAATTGTCCGTGATCAATCCTTAAATCAATACCCCTGACGGCCTGCACAGTTTTAAATGATTTGTGAACATCCTTCACTTCTATGACCGGTAGTCCTTTCATTTTATCAATAACCCATGGTTCAGTTTTATTTCAAAAACAAAAATAACCGGAATTTAATCGCCGATCACTAAATTTTATTTTCATCTTTATGAGAGCCAGGAATATTTGTTTGGGTAACCTTAAAAATCAATATTTTTACCAAAATTTTTCAATATGACCCGCTATTTAATTTTGGTTCCATTTTTCATTTTAGGATTACTGCCTAACTTTATGTTCAGTCAAAATCAACAAAGCATGGATGAAATCTTTAATGGGAGAGGGGAAGTTTATTTTCGATTTGCGAATTCAAATCAAGCCGACATCCATTTCCTGACTAAAATAATATCCATTGATCACAAAACTTCCGCCGACTGGATTTATGCTTATGCCAACAAGAAGGAGTTTGAGAATTTCCTGAACCTGAATAAAGCTTACGAACTCCTGCCTCATCCGGGTTCCCTCATCGTTCCGGCGATGAAAAGTCATGTGGATACGAAGGCGCCAAATGAATGGGATTTTTACCCAACCTACGAAGCTTATCTTGACCTGCTGAACCAGTTCGAACAAAATTATCCCGATCTGTGTGATGTTTTCAGCATTGGAACCACAGTGCAGGGCAGGCAATTGATGGTTGCAAAAATTTCAGCTAATGTGAATGTTCAGGAAAATGAAGCACGGTTTCTTTATACCTCCTCTATTCATGGTGATGAGTTGACAGGTTATGTGCTTATGCTTCGACTGATTGATCACCTGCTGAATAATTATGGCTCGGATGATAAAATCACCACACTGCTCGAAAATATGGAGATTTGGATCAACCCGCTTTCCAATCCTGATGGAACTTATGCCGGAGGAAATGAATCGGTCTGCTGTGCAACTCGTTATAATGCAAATAATGTTGATTTAAACCGAAATTATCCCGATCCCCAGGATGGCCCTCATCCGGATGGAAATGCATGGCAGAAGGAGACCCTTGAGTTTATGGAACTTGCTGACAGTGTCCAATTTGTGATGGCAGCTAACTTTCATGGCGGGGCTGAAGTATTCAATTATCCATGGGATACCTGGGCACAACTTCATCCGGATGATGACTGGTGGCAATTGGTTGGCAGGGAATGGGCGGATACTGTTCATGCAAATGCACCATCCGGATATTTTACTTTAATGGATAATGGTGTTACCAATGGATACGAATGGTATGAGGTCAATGGCGGAAGACAGGATTACATGAATTACTATCATCATTGCCGTGAGATCACACTTGAGATTTCAGATATAAAATTACTTCCTGAAAACCTCTTACCCGAATACTGGGAGTACAATTACCGTTCCTTCATTAATTATATGACACAAGGATTATATGGGATTTCAGGTACCGTTACCGATTCAGAATCCGGATTACCTGTGAAAGCAACAATAACGATCAATGACCACGATAATAATGGTTCCTGGGTTCTTTCTGATTCAATAACAGGTGACTATTTCAGGCCGGTAATGCAAGGAACTTATTCCATTACTTATTCAGCTCCGAAATATGCAAGTCAAACCTTTGAGCAAGTTTCTGCAACAAATTACCAAAAAACCGTCAAGGATATTGAGTTGGTTTACACTGGTTCAGGAATAGGGGAGGATGCCTATTCCCACTGGTTTACCATTGGTCCAAACCCGGTAAAAGAAAATATTACGATAAATTATTTTGGCAACGAATCATTATTTACAACCATCGAAATGACAGATATTACTGGTAAGATTGTTTTACAGCAGCAGATCAAATTTGGGTTGGATAATAAAAATATAACACTCATACCCGGAAACCTGGAAACCGGTTTTTATCTTTTGAAAATAAGCACCTCCGGGTTCATACTGGCAAGTAAAATAATTATTGAGTAACCCTTGAGTAACCCCATCTTAAAATATATAGCCGGGATCGTTATTTTTCTTTGCGGCGCATTCATTATGATCTTCGAGATTTTAGGATCCAGGATTTTAGGACCTTATTTTGGCACCTCCATCTTTGTTTGGACCAGCCTGATTGGAATTATCATGGGCAGCCTCAGCATTGGGTATTGGCTGGGAGGAAGAATTTCGAAGATAAGAAATGACATTTTACTTCTTGCCTGGATACTTTTTGTGGCGGGTCTGTTAATGTTTGCGACATCATTGGGTCATGATTACGTTTTACGCAGAATAGTCAAATACATTTCGGATTTCAGGTGGAGGACGGTAATTGCTGTAATGGTTCTCTTTGGCCCCGCCAGCATTTGCCTTGCCATGGTTTTGCCTTATGCAGCAAAAATGGTAATGAATAATATCCGGACTTCCGGATCTGCCATAGGGAATTTATATGCATTATCAACCCTGGGAAGCATTATGGGTACTTTTGCTGCCGGTTTTCTACTGGTGCCGGCTTTTGGATTTGCGGTGGTACTTTTTGCAACTTCAGCTTCACTGCTGATAATCGCGCTTGCCTTGATTTGTCGTTGAAAAAAAACCTTTGCCGATTATTACAGGTTTTGCGATAAGCTCTGTCCTTATCGTATTCTGGTTTGTTCTGACTAAAAAGCCGCTTGATTACATCGATGTGGATACTCAGTATAATCGTGTCATAATTTATAATACAACTGATAATATGACCGGACGGCCTGTAAAAATACTGAAGGTGAACGATGAAAAGAGCTCGGCGATGTTTACTGATGCTGATAATGACCTGGCGTTTGAAGTGCTGAAATATTACAGGCTGGTTGAGCACTTTAATCCCGGGTTTCGTTCTTCGCTGATGATTGGAGGTTCGGGTTATGCTTTCCCAAAAGATTATTTACGCCGTTATAATGAAGCCGCCATCGATGTCGTGGAGATTGATCCGGGACTGACTAAATTGGCAAGACAGTATTTCAACTTAACTGACAATCCCAGGCTTACGATTTTTCATGAAGATGGACGCACCTTTCTGAACCATTCTGTAAAGAAATATGATGCTGTTTTTATGGATGCTTATAAATCCATGCTTACCATTCCTTACCAGTTAACAACTCGTGAAGCCGTTCAGAAGATTTTCGACATATTGAATGAAAAGGGTGCTGTATATGCCAATATCATTTCTTCCCTTGATCAAAATAATGATTTGTTTCTTCGGTCTGAAATTGCGACTTATCAAAAAGTTTTTCCGCAGGTCTATCTTTTTGCAGTTCAATATCCTGAACCTTCTGAAATTGAAAAGCAGTATTTCCAGAATTTTTTACTTGTCGGTTTGAAATCACAAATAAAACCGGAATTCACGAGTGAAAATGAAGAACTCAATCGATTTCTCAATCATTTAATCTCAATCGATCCCGGATCTGAAGCTATTGTCTTGACAGATGAATATGCTCCGGTTGAGTTTTACGCTTCCAAAGCGCTAAGCAGGTTTACCCGCCAAAAGTAATTCCCGATACCATTCCAAACCTGAAGATAAGGATTAAAATCACGGTAAGGAACAGGAATTTCCAGTTCAGGTTGATTTTCCTGGGTTCCTCGTCAAAATAAATTTCGTTATAAGCCCTGAAAGATATGATCAGCGGGACTATGACCAGGGTCATGGTAAATAGCTTCAGGAATTCGTAATACATCTCATCGACGGTTCCATAATAGAACCGATCGGGGATTTTAAGTAAAGCTAAAATGAAAGTTCCGATAATTACCGGAAAAATAACCTGGCCGGACAGCAGGAACTTACTATTCCGTTTGTCGACAAAGTTAAAATAGGCATTCCCGGAAATAAGAAAAGATTTTGCAATTAAGCCTCCGATAGAGATAAGGGCGAAGATGGAAATAATCGAAAATATCATCTTTCCGGTATCACGGTAATAAAGGTAAGCGATTACCCATCCAAAATCCTTATTTAGTAGCGTTCCCATCAGCAAAGAGCCAAAAAACATTACCATTCCATGAACAAATCCCCAGAGAAAGAATAGCTTTAGGTTACCGGGTTCATTCCTGAAAGTACTGAACAGAATAATAAAAATGGTTCCCATTAAAACTCCAACGATGGGCATAATGCTGAACAAAATTTTTACGGAATCGGCATTCCATGCATGGCTTTCAATGTCATAGTAAATCTTGTAATAATAAAGGATGGTCTTGTAATCGAAGCTTGCTGCAACTAAAACTGTTACAAACTGGCTGATTAAATAAATGACCATGTATGAAAACAGGAATAACACCAGTGAATTGATGGAAATGACGAAAAAGTTATGCCGCTTATCTTTGTTTTCGGTAAATTCAAGTACGCCACGGAACCATCTTCTTAAGGTATGCCGGTCGAATGTTTTGATTTCATGGATAAATTCTTTCCATCGGGCTTTTCTTATTTGTCGTGCTTCCTCTTTGCGAAGCTTTTTCTCTTGCTGAATTTGAATCTTTTCTGCAATTTCTTTTTCCTGCTCAAGTATCCTGTCCTGAATCTCCTTTTCCTTTATTCTTTTCCTGACTTCCTGTTTTTCGACTTTTTCAGAAAGTTTCTGTGCATTAATTCTGGCCTTGTTTTTAAGACGAATAGCTTTCCGTTTTCTCAGCGAATAATTGGTCAGCCTGTATATGCGATATAACCGGAACCGCAGTGATGTTTTTCGTTTTTTTAAAGCAGGTTTTTCGGAAGGTTGTTTTACAATTTGGTTTGTTTTTTTCTTTTGCTTTAATTGCCTTTTTTTATACAAAAGAAACCTCATCCTCCTGTAAACAGTATATAATTTACTACCCAGAATTTTTTTCCTGGTTGATTCTTTCATCTGACAAGGCTTAATGCCGCAAATGTAATATTTTACAGCAAATGATCTCCATCGCTATCCAATAAAAAAACCTGACCGGCAATATCGATCAGGTTTTATTATCCACAAAAAAATGCAATTATTTAACGACCATCGAAGCAATTGAGCCATCAGAATACTTTCCTTCATCCAGGTTTTTCTTGATTGCTGAAAATGCGTTAATTGTATATTCCACATCTTCGAGGGTATGCACTGCAGTAGGTATCAGCCGTAGCATAATTACATCCTTAGGAATAACAGGATAGCTTACAATGGAGCAAAAAACGTTGTAGTTTTCTCTCAGATCTTTCGTAACCTGAGTTGCTTCAGGTATACCCCCTTTAAAAAAAACAGGAGTTACTGGTGATTCGGTATTTCCCAGGTTGAAATTTTTAGCTTTCAATCCAGACTGCAATGCATTTACAATAGTCCATAATTTTTGCTTATGTTCAGGCTCATTCTGTAGCATCTCAAGGCGTTTTAATGCGCCAATTACCATTGGCATAGGTAATGACTTGGCGTAAATTTGAGAGCGAAGGTTATACATAAGGTATTTGATCACTTTTTTCTCACCGGCAATAAATCCTCCAATGCCTGCCATGGCTTTGGCAAAAGTTCCGAAGTATAGGTCAATTTTATCCTGAACACCAAGGAACTCACCCGTTCCTGCTCCGGTTTCTCCCATGGTTCCGAAACCATGAGCATCATCAACCAGCAATCTGAAATTGAACTTCTTTTTGAGATCAGTAATTTCTTTGAGCTTTCCAAGGTCGCCGGCCATTCCATAAACACCTTCAGTAATTACCAGAATTCCACCACCACTTTCTTTTGCCATTTTAGTGGCGCGTTCAAGTTGCTTTTCGAAACTCTCAATGTTATTGTGCGGATAAACGAATCGTTTACCAATATGAAGTCTCATTCCATCAATTATACAGGCATGGGCTTCGGAATCATACACAATGACATCCCGTCTGTCGACCAGAGAGTCGATGATGGAAACCATTCCCTGGTAACCATAGTTGAGAAGGTAGGAGGACTCTTTTTTGACAAATGCAGCAAGTTTTTCCTCAAGTTCTTCATGGTACCTGGTTTGCCCCGACATCATACGGGCACCCATTGGGTAGGCCAAACCCCATTTGGCAGCTGCATCGGCATCTGTTTTCCTGATCACAGGGTGATTGGCTAATCCAAGATAGTTGTTTAAACTCCAAACCAGCCGTTCTTTACCCATGAAAATCATACGGTTTGCAATTTCTCCCTCCAGTTTGGGAAACATATAGTAACCTTCGGCTTGCTCCATATATTTACCGAGCGGCCCGAATGAACTTTCAATTTTATTGTATATATCCATTTCTTATTTTATAGCTTTAAAATACTGTTAACCAATAAAAAGGCACAAAACTAAAATTTATTCAATAGTTAATCAAATTAAATTTTCAATTTATTCGAACAAAAATAAATACCATAAATGAGCGTTTTTAAATTTCATTAAAATACATTACTTTTGCGCCCATGTTTAAAAAGGCCTTGTTTTTAATACTAATTGTTTCACTTTCAGTCGTTTTATTTTCGTGCAGCAGGTATTCGAAGATTCAAAAAAGCCAGGACTTTCAATACAAATACCAAAAAGCACTTGAATATTACGACAGGGAGGATTATTACCATGCAATGAATCTTTTCGACCAGGTGATGCCTTTTTTTCGCGGTGCTGAAGAGGCTGAAAAGATTGCTTACAAATATGCATACGCCTATTATTATCAGAAGGAATATATAATGGCGAGTTATCATTTCAACAGATTTGCAAGTACCTATCCCCGTAATGAAAAAGCAGAGGAGGCTGCATTCATGTCAGCTTATTGCAAATACAAAGAATCGCCTAACTATAAATTGGATCAAACAAATACTTATGATGCCATAAAGGAAATGCAGCAATTTCTTAATAAATACCCACACAGTGATAGTCTTGATGCTTGCAACCGCCTGATTGACGAACTCAGGTTTAAGCTTCAGCGCAAAGATTTTGAAATAGCCAGGCTTTACCTTAAGATGGAAAAGTATAATTCATCCATAGCTGCATTTGAAAATTTGCTAAAACAATATCCTGATACGAAGTTTAAAGAGGATGCTATGTTTTATTCCATCAAGGCCTATTATTTTTATGCTTCCAAGAGTGTGAAATCAAAAAGAAAGGAACGTTACCAGGAAGCAGTAGACATCTACAAAGAATTTACCCGGCTTTATCCTGAAAGCGAGCATAACAAGGATATTGAGTACATGGTTGGACGGGTCAACAAAGATTTGAAAAAATTATAAAACAAAATAACACATGGATTACAAGAAAACAAAAGCAGAAACAACTACTGTTACACGAAAAATTCGTGATTTTGACAAGCCGACAGGAAATATCTACGAAACGGTAGCTATTCTGTCGAAAAGGGCAAATCAGATAGCTGTTGAAATGAAGGAAGAACTGAACCAAAAAATTCAGGAGTTTGCAACCACACAGGATAACCTGGAAGAAATTTTTGAAAACCGGGAGCAAATCGAAGTGGCAAAATTTTACGAAAAGCTTCCTAAACCTACCCTTATCGCTATTTATGAATTTTCGAAGGATAAGGTTTATTACCGCAATCCTCAGAAGAAAATTGAAAATGAATTTTAAGGTTCAGTGTTGAGAGGCAAGAAAATACTGGTCGGCATTACGGGCAGCATTGCTGCTTACAAAATACCATTTCTTATCAGGTTACTGATGAAAGAAGGGGCTGAAGTAAAAGTTATATTGACTGATGCCGCTAAAGATTTTGTAACACCCCTGACATTATCAACTTTAACAGGCCAGCCGGTTTTCAGCGATTTTTTTGAAAAGAATGATGGAACCTGGCACAGTCATGTTGAATTGGGAAACTGGGCCGATGTTTTTATTATAGCTCCGGTTTCTGCCAATACCATGGGGAAAATGGCAAACGGAATAGCCGATAATCTTTTGACAGCAACCTATCTTGCTGCGAAATGCCCTGTTTTTTTTGCCCCTGCTATGGATGTCGACATGTTTAATCATCCATCGACACACAACAACATTGAGAAACTTCAGTCTTTTGGAAATATACTTATTGAACCCGATGAAGGCGAACTTGCAAGCGGCCTTTATGGCGCCGGAAGGATGCAGGAACCTGAAGAAATAGTTGGGATTTTAGATTCCTGGTTCAAAAAAAAAAAGACTTCACCGGGATTAAAGTCCTGATCACAGCAGGACCTACTTATGAATCTATTGACCCGGTCAGGTTTATAGGCAATTATTCGTCCGGACAGATGGGATTTGCGCTTGCCGAAGAATTTGCAGGCAGAGAAGCCGATGTATCGTTAATATCAGGACCCGTAAACCTGAACATTACAAATCAAAAAATAAAAATAACCAGGATTTATTCTGCTGCTGAAATGCATACTGAATGCATGAAAGCTTTCCCAACTTCACAAATCACGATAATGGCAGCAGCCATAGCAGATTATACTCCGGTCAAAAAAGAGAATCAGAAAATCAAAAAGGAAAAGGATAACCTTACTATTCAGCTTAAAAAAACCACTGACATTTTATTTGAACTTGGTAAAGCAAAAAAGAAAAATCAATTCCTGGTTGGATTTGCATTGGAATCGCAGAATGAATTAAGCAATGCACAGAAGAAGCTGAAAAATAAAAACCTTGACCTGATCGTTCTTAACTCGCTTCAGGATGCGGGAGCAGGATTTGGTCATGCAACAAATAAAGTAACCATGATTGATAAAAAAGGCAACGTTAAATCATTTGATCTTAAGCTAAAAACCGAAGTTGCCGCTGATATTGCTGATAAAATCAAATCCTTATATTTCAACCGGAAATCCTAATGAAATGCAACTGAGAACCTTTTTTACAATTATCTGTTTTTTATTCCTGACTGCAGTTCTCAGCGGCCAGGAAATCCTCTGTAATATTCAGGTTAATTCTCAACAAATCCAGGGAACTGATAAGCGGGTTTTCGAGACCATGACCACTGCATTGAACGAATTTGTAAATAACCGGAGATGGACCAATTATGATTTCAAAACAAATGAGCGCATTGAATGTACCATGGTATTGAATATTCGTGAAAGACCTTCCACCGATCTATTTAAAGCTTCTTTAAATGTTGTTGCAAGCCGTCCAATTTATGGGAGTAGCTATAATTCAGTTATACTAAACTATATTGACCAGAAATTTGATTTTGAATACATCGAATTCCAGGCACTCGATTATCAGGATAACCAATTCACCTCGAATTTAACTTCAGTGGTTGCCTATTACATTTATCTCATCTTAGGTTTGGATTTTGATACTTTTTCTCAGTTTGGGGGAGGCCCATATTATGAAAAGGCTCAGGAAATCGTAAATACTGCACAGAATATTTCATATACTGGATGGGCTTCATCCGAAGATGAGCGCAACCGCTACTGGTTAGCAGAGAATTATCTTAATCAGACCTATTCAGATGTTAGAAAATTCCTTTACGATTATCATTATAAAGGCTTGGATGTGATGGCTGAAAAAACCGATCAGGGCAGGGCTGCTATTGCTGAAAGCCTGAAATTGCTGCAGATTGTGCACAGTTTGAAGCCAGGCCTTTTCGCTTTACAACTGATAGTCGATGCGAAAAAAGATGAAATAGTTAACATTTTCAAGGGAGGAAATCCCTCCGAAAAGACGGAAGTTATCAGTATCATGAAAGAAATTGATCCTGCGAATTCTTCCACCTATTCAAAGATTAATGAGCGAAATTGATCTTGAATTGGACGATTCAGTCCATCAATGATTCCCCTGCTAACTGAGTAAATTTCTTTGCTATTTTTGCAGTTAGTTTTATAAGCAGAATTATGCTAACGCATTTATCTATTCAAAACTATGCGCTGATCAGGCAGCTTGACATTGATTTCACTCCGGGACTTACAGTGATAACGGGTGAGACAGGCGCCGGAAAATCTATTTTACTCGGTGCGTTAAACCTCATGTTGGGCAAACGTGCCGACACCCAGGTATTGCTTGATAAAACGAAAAAGTGCATTGTTGAAGGTCTTTTTACAATCGGTCAATATAATCTTCAGGATTTTTTTGCTTCTAATGACCTGGAATATGATAGCCAGGCTATACTGCGGCGTGAAATCGCTAATAATGGAAAATCGAGGGCATTTATTAACGATATGCCGGTTAATCTTACCCTTTTAAAAGACCTGGGTGAACAGTTAATTGATATCCATTCGCAGCATCAGACCGTGGCTCTTAACGATGCCAATTTTCAGCTCGCGGTCATTGACAGTTTCTCCGGGATTATTGAAAATGTTAAAAAATACAAGTCGCTATACGAAAATTTCATCAAACTTAAGATCCAGCTGGAACGCCTGACTGAGGAAGAAAATAAATCGAAAAGCGAACAGGATTATTTTGAGTTTTTATTCAATGAACTGGAAACAGCTAAACTTTCGTTAGGCGAGCAGGAGCAGCTTGAAAGCGAGCTTCAGGTTCTTAACCATGCTGAAGAGATCAAATCACGCCTGAGCTTTTCATCGCGAGCGATTGGTGGAGAAGAGGGGAGTATTCTTAGCAGAATAAATGAAGTACGTTCAAACCTGAACCAAATATCCGGATTCAGTGCTGAGTTGAGCGAGATATTTTCGAGAATGGAAAGTAACTTTGTTGAACTGACCGACATTTACAACGAGATTGAAAAAAACACTGAATCAATTGTGTATCATCCTGACAAGGTTAACGAAATAAAAGAAAGGATTGATTTAATATATCACCTTCAAAACAAACACCGGGTAAAAACTATTGAAGAATTGCTGGCCGCAAAAGATGACCTTAATTTAAAACTGAACAATATAGCTTCACTTGAAGATAAAATCAAAAAGCTGCCAATTCAATTGCAACAAGTTGAAAAGGAGGTTTCGAAAGAAGCAAAAAAAATCTCAGACCATCGTAAAAAGCATTTTGCAGCCATTGAAAAGGAAATAGGAGCAACCTTAGCTGAACTCGGAATGCCCCATGCCCGATTCAGTATTCATCACAAGGCGTTGGATGTTCCGGGTAAAGATGGGTCCGATGCAGTGAAATTTCTGTTCAATGCCAACAAGGGCGGCGAATTGCAGGAGTTGTCAAAAGTAGCCTCTGGTGGTGAATTGTCGCGTCTTATGCTGGCTGTCAAATCTTTAATTTCTCAAAAGAACCTGTTACCCACTGTTGTATTTGATGAAATCGATATAGGCGTTTCTGGTCAGGTTGCTGATAAGGTTGGCACCATACTCAGTAAACTTTCCGGATCGATGCAGGTAATTGCGATCACTCACCTTCCGCAGATTGCAGGAAAAGGTAATGCCCATTTTTTCGTTTATAAAGAAACAGATAAGAACTCAACAAAAACAGAAATAAAAATACTTGACGCTGAAGAACGGGTATTGGAAATTGCAAAAATGCTGAGCGGTAAGGATGTGACTTCTGCTTCAGTTGAAACTGCGAGACATTTACTGAAATAGTTAATTTAGCTGCCATTACTTAAATTAATCCAACATGACCTATAACTTATTAAAAGGAAAAAAAGGAATCATTTTCGGTGCGCTTGATGAAAAATCAATTGCCTGGAAAGTAGCAGAAAAATCCTTTGAAGAGGGAGCCGTATTCACCTTAACCAATACCCCGACGGCCATGAGGTTTGGCCAAATCGATGAACTAGCAACGAAATGCAAGGCGGAAATTATTCCGGCTGATGCTACCAGCGTTGCAGACCTTGAAAACCTTGTAACAAAATCGATGGAGATACTTGGTGGACAGGTTGATTTTATCCTTCATTCCATCGGAATGTCAATGAATGTTCGTAAGCATAGGGTTTACAATGACCTTGATTATAATTTTTTCGACAAAACACTGGATATTTCAGCCCTTTCTTTTCACAAACTGCTGCAAACCTGTTATAAACTCAATGCAATCAGCGAATGGGGAAGTGTGGTTGCACTTTCGTACATTGCAGCTCAACGAACCCTCTATGGTTACAATGATATGGCTGATGCCAAGGCACTGCTCGAGTCCATTTCCAGGAGCTTTGGCTACATTTATGGTCGCGAAAGGAGGATCAGGGTGAATACCATCTCGCAATCGCCGACACTAACAACTGCCGGAAGCGGTGTGAAAGGCATTGATGGATTGATGGACTTTACTGAAAGAATGTCGCCGCTGGGAAATGCAACTGCTGAAGAGTGTGCAAATTTTACAATCGTAATGTTTTCGGATCTCTCAAAGAAAGTCACCATGCAAAATATTTACCACGATGGTGGGTTTTCAAGTATGGGTATGAGCCTGAAAGCAATGAAGATGTACAATCGCAGCCTCGATTGTGAAGATTGCCCGCCGGTGGATTGATCCCCGTCATTGCGAGGAGGAACGACGAAGCAATCTGTCATTCAATAAACAGATTGCTTCTCCCGCTGAAAAAGCGGGATCGCAATGACGTACTGATTGACTTTTTTTGTTGATTAAAGTATCAGGATCAAAAAATTTTCTGATTGCTTCATTTTAAACAATGATTATCTATATTTGTCCGGGAAAATAATTGATACAATACAACAAATAAAAATCCTTTAAATGATAAATTTTCAAATTACCAAAGAGCAGGAGGAAATCATTGTAAAATATCGCGATTTCGTAAACAGATGGGTTATCCCAAACCGGTTAAAATATGATGAACTGGCAGTCTTTCCATGGGAAATTGTAAAAGCTGCGTATGATGAAGGCATCATGAACGGCCCCATGCCTGCTGAATACGGAGGACATAACTACAGCCTGCTGGATAGTGCATTTGCCTCAGAGGAACTTGGCGCCGGTTGTGTTGGGATAGGCATTTGCATCGATGCAAACACCCTGGCCTTAACACCCCTTTACCTTGCAGCTTCTGATGAACAGAAGAAAAAATATTTCGGCCTTATCAATGAAGTAAAAGGAGTGGCAGCTTATTGCCTTACTGAGCCCAATGCAGGTTCGGATGTGCAGGGAATAAAATCGAATGCAATTAAGCACGGAGATAAATATATCTTAAACGGACACAAGCGGTTTATTACCAATGCGGAAGTTTCCACCTTTTTGACTGTTTTTGCCCAGGTTGATCCTGAAAAAGGTTCAAGAAGCCTGACTGCATTTTTAGTCCCATCTGATTCTCCGGGAATTGAGTTTAAACCCAGGTTACAGAAAATGGGACAAAAAGCCTCAGTACAAAATGAGATTATTTTCACTAATGTAGAAATACCGGTTGAAAATAAAATAGGGGAGGAGGGACATGGATTTTTAATTGCCATGAAAACCTTCGACCGGACCCGTACCGGTGTTGCCGCTTTAAGTGTCGGAAATGCACGAGCAGCTTATGAAATTGCAAAAGACTGGACCAAAAACAGGCGACAGTTCGGTCAGCCCATAGCCTCTAACCAGGCCATTGGATTTATGCTTGCCGATATGGCTACCAAAATTGAAACCGCCAGGATACTTACCTGGTATGCCGCCTGGGCTTATGATAATGACAAGAAAAAACTGAACAAGCTTTCAGCCATGTCAAAGTTATATGCTTCCGATATTGGAATGGAAGTGACTACCGATGCCGTGCAGGCGATGGGTGGGGATGGTTATTCCCGTGAGTTCGCTGTTGAAAAGATGATGCGTGATGCCAAGCTCTGCCAGATTTATGAAGGCACCAACCAGGTGCAAAGGGTGGTGATCTCGAAAGCTATATTAAAGGAATAGAAATAACGACACTATTAAAGGGAAAAGCTTGGTATCCATCGATGCCGGGCTTTTTTGTCTCTGTGTAACCAGCTCACTTTTACCTTACAGGCTGAGGCCAAGGAGCCCTCAGATGACAACTGTCTCAAAGCCCACCTACCCTGCTCAACTTCTTAAATCCTTTCTTTGAAACTGCCACTGCTCGTGCCGCTGCTACGGTATTTCCCCTATTTCCTGTATACCCTTAATTCCCCTTTACCACAAACTTGCAGGTTCCCGCTAAACTCCCATTGCTCTTTACCACAGTAAAGTACAGCCCCTTGCTCCAGCCGCTCACATCTAATTTGGTTTGCTGCTGCCCTTTATATATCCTTTCGCGGTGCACCTTTTGCCCGTAAATGTTATAGCACTCCAGCAGCATGTTGGTATGGTGCTCCGTATTCTGGAAGGCAAGGGTGATTTCCGTTTCAGCCGGGTTAGGGTAAGAGGTGATGGGTATGGTAGCAATAAAAGAATAGTATTCCTCAGGTGAAGGTATCTCCTCTGTGCCTGTCCACACCATGCAATCCGATAAGTCTATTGTGCCCGATTGGATTGGCTCCGGGCAGAGGCTGTCGTAATTGTATGGGTTTGTATCAAAAGGAACCGATTGGAGGTTCTCGTCAACTTTATACATGTAGATGTTCTTGTCATTATTAGGTTCTTTAATTGTTGTAGCAATAACAAAATTTTTATCAAATGTCTTGGTAATATCGCTCGTTCCATAATAAATATCTCTAATTGAATAATTCCATAAAGTAGCTGAAGTATCATAAATTAACTCACCGAAATATGTTTCGCCTCCAATACCCAAGTAGCTAGGGCTTATAAACAAACTATCATTGACCCTTTCAATATCCCGAATTGCGTTGAAATCAATATTTGTTCCAATAGCGTTGTTTGGAATTTGTGCATAACACAATTCCTGACCATTGATATTATAAAACATTAACAAAGAATTCATATTAACACCCTCTAGCCAACGTGGACCGACTCCAATGATTATAGAATCATTCATTGGTATAGAGTAATATGCATCCCCAAACACCGAATCCAACGCATAAAATGGCAATATCCATTTCTCATTAAACAAGCTGTCAATTCCAATAAACAGCGGACGTAAAAAGTAATGTGTTGTATCACTTGGGAAAGGCCAGTAGCAGTAACCCGAAATGTAATACTCATTGTTGTGCTCCATCAGGTCATAGGCAACCGGCTCTAAAATCCATGGATGATCAATTGTTGACGCATATCCGTTTATCCATAAAAGTTCTCCTTCAGCATCAAATCCAGCAAGGAAGTTTGTTTCAATCTCATATTCAGAATCAAAATAAATCAGTACAATTATTTCATTATTATCATTTATCAAAATATCAGTTGCCCATCCATCTTCATATTGATCGTGAGAAATTACTTTACACCAAACTTCCTCATCACATGGATTGAATTTGGATACAAAAGGCCAGGTGATGCCATTGAATTTTGGTCCTGCAATATACCTGTTTCCTTCATTATCCATTGCAACACTCCAGCCCTGTAAAAGAAAATCAGGGTGTTCAAGATATTGGTTCCACTGCATATTTCCATTAATATCTGTTTTTACCTGCCAACCGCTTCCAGCGGTTCCTTCAACATAATAGCCTTTGTCATAGTATTCAATCAAATCTTTCGAAAACTCATTTTTGTTTGAAACCCCGATATGTACCTCCCACTTCCGATTCTGCGCTGTAGCAAATAAGTTTGCCATAAGGAAGAAAAAAGTGAATAAGGTTTTTGCTTTCATGTTGCAATTCAATTGTGGTAAGTGTAATAATCGTAAAGCTTCATTACTAGTCCGGCGCTTTCGGCAATGTCGATAGATAAATCGCTTTTGAGCAGTTCAACCATTTCAAGCGCATGAGCCGAAAGCTTTTCCTGCCGCTCCCAGAGTATCTTTATTACGCAATGTTCCAGTAATATGTATTTGTCGCGGTTGTTGGCAATGCCCGGCTGCCAGTTTTCGAGGTACTCATCAGTTTGCTCAAACAGCTTACGCATATCATCACCATCGAGCCAACCTATACCCCTCACTTGTTTCATAACAAGCAGGTTTTTATCAAAACTTACTGGTTGGATTCTAAAAAAACCCGGTTGATCATCAGACGAAAATGAATAAATGATCTTCCCATCGCTAAACTTCACATCTGCAATGGGTGTTGTCCAGTCTTCGTTGCCCCGCTGGGCAAGAGCAAGGATGGGAAACAGAATAAGAATAGCCAGGCAGCGCATGTTATTAAGTAATAATGTTTCTCAAAAATACAAAATAAACTGATAACAAAAAACTCCGAACTTGATGGGGGATTTCTCATTTGCCGCAGCTGCGCTCCATTTATAACTTGCCCTACTTGCAAAATTGCGAAGGTTATCACTATGTCGGCTTGTCTTTGCGGGTAAACAGCGATGGGTTAAAATATGCCGGATCGTTCCGATAAGATGATCATAAGGGTGTTATTCTATTAATTTGTCCCCTTTGTAAAATTACAGGGTGGGCAAATTAAAAATTTATCATTCCCATTGAAAAATAATTTCCATGCCCTTAGAAGGCAAGTTTGTATCTACTGGCAGGTTTACAAAATGAATCCTTAGCCTATTCAGCTTTCAACAAACAAAAAGCCCGGAAACTATTCTTTTCCAGGCTTTTTTGACACTTTAAGTATTTTAGTTCACTTTAGTCAATCTAAGTACTTTATTTAAAAACAATACCGGTTTTCCTCTATCAGTTTATTAGCAATCCTGCGGCGGGCTTCTTTAATGTTCACTGGCGCTACCCTTGTAAACATCATCAATCCTTTCGGACATCACCTTCTGTTCTTCGCCGGTAAAGAATGAATTAATTGCATCATGAGCGCTCTTATTTATGTGACAGGCTGAATCATAAACGTAAACATCCAGTATATCCCTGTAAAGACTTGTAGCTTCAAATCCTTTAACCGAGGATAATTTTTCAGCCCTCAGCATGGCAGATTCAGCGCCATAGACCATCATAATCACATCGGAAATATTAAAGAGGATTTCCTGTTCGTTAAGAAAATCGCGTTGGAATTTGTCGGACAATGATCCTAAGAGGAAAAGGGCTGTTTTTTTGAACTTCTTCACATAATGCCTTTTCTCAGCAAAATAATCGTTTGCCGGAACAGTTGATTCCTCTTCCGTTTCCAAATTCCGGATGATGGCATTGGCATATCTCACCACATCAAAGCCGGTTTTTAAAGCTTTTTTAACAGTAGTGTCTGAAACAAGCAGCCGGTTAATTTCATTGGTACCTTCAAATATCCTGTTGATCCTCGAATCGCGGTAAGCACGGTCGACGTCCGTCTCAGCCGAAAATCCCATTCCTCCAAAAATCTGCACAGCTTCGTCCACCACATAATTCAATGCTTCAGATCCAAAAACCTTCAACAGGGCTGCTTCAATGGCATAGACTGCAATCCCTTCGATGGTAGCTGTTGGTTTATCTGTTCCTTCGTCGATCATGATTTTTATCATGTCGTCAATGTTCTTGCTCACACGGTAAACAGCCGATTCAGTCACCCATGTTTTGATCACCTGCTCGGCAAGCTTATACTTAATGGCTCCAAAACTGGATATTTGAACGCCAAACTGCTTACGCTCGTTTGCATAGTTCACCGATTGAGTAATGGCTCTTTTTGCAGCACCCAACACAGTTCCTCCCAGCTTGATCCTTCCCATGTGCAGTATATTCAAGGCAATCCTAAAACCCTGCCCTCTTTTTCCGAGCAGGTTTTCTACCGGTACTTTAACATCATTAAAAAATATCTGAACAGTGGAAGAACCTTTAATACCCATCTTTTTCTCTTCAGGATTGATCACCACACCTTCCAGGGCTCTTTCAACAATAAATGCGCTGTGTACTCTGTCGGTATCGATTTTAGCAAAAACCGTAAGCACGTCTGCAAATCCGCCATTGGTGATCCACATTTTTTGTCCGTTCAGGATATAATGCTTTCCATCTGAAGAAAGCACTGCTCTTGATTTTCCAGCGTTGGCATCAGACCCTGCATTAGGTTCAGTCAAACAGTATGCTGCTGCCCATTCACCCGAAGCCAGTTTTGGTAAGTATCGGTCTTTCTGTTCATCACTTCCATAATAAACAATTGGCAGCGTACCGATTCCGGTGTGGGCTGAATATGCAACGGAAAAAGAATAGCCTGACCCCATTGCTTCACTTGCCAGCATTGAAGTCACAAACGACTGCTCAAATCCCTGGTATTTTTCGGGTACCGAAATTCCAAGCAATCCAAGTTCGCCTGATTTGTGAATAAGGCTTCGCATCAAACCTTCTTCCTGGGTATCTATTCTGTCAAGTATAGGATAAACCTCCGCTTCGAGAAAGTCCTCACAGGTTTGGGCAATCATTTTTTGCTCTTCATTAAATTCTTCAGGTATAAAAATAGTTCCGGCTTCCGTTTCTTTAATCAGAAATTCGCCGCCTTTTATTAATTTTGCTTTTTCCATCCAGTTCAGGTATTTGTCAATTCGGCGCTAAAATTATAAAAATATTGATAAATTTGAATGTTTGAAAAAAATGGACAATTCATGGAACCTGTTGTGATATATTTTCTTGGAGTTTTGGCTGTAGTAATCGTTTTCATCATCTTTTTCAGGAAACAGGTTAGGCTCCGCCTGATCAGCATAAAGTATGGTAAATATAGTTATAAATATGTTAAGCAATTCAAGAAATATGCAAATAAAAGCCCGTTTCCCTATTGCTTTAAGGACGACATCATGCCTTATCTAAGGTTAGGTAATACTAAAAAAGATAATGTTGACCATTACCCATCCGAAATGATTCTTCTCTTTGAAGGTATTCCGTACTATTCTTCTCTTAAGGAAATAATTGAAAAATATGGTAAGCCCGATTGTTTTAATGCATTTAACATTAAGAATCAGGAATTGCGGGCTTATGGTTATAACAAAAGCATTCTTGGTATTCCTGTGAAAGCGGTGTTCTTTTTTATCTTCGAGTCGTTTGTGATGGGAGAGTATCTAATTGATGATTTGACAGAAGGAAATATTCAATCTGTTTCCAAATCATTAATGGATAAATGTGGTGTAATTCCGAGGAATGACGCCCTGCACTATTACATAGATGGAAATGAAACTTCGGTCTACTTTTATGAAAATGGATTTTCTGCGATGATCAGATACATGAACCAGGCGAATGTTACACTTCATGAACTGATAAAATAAAAAAGCCTGTCAGGTGCGACAGGCTTCGAATTATTTGGATTTTACTACTTCTTTTTTAAGTTTTACCATTTGAATTATTAGCTCACTTTCTTCATCTTTATGATCAACTAGTATCTTATCACCTTCTCCCAGTTTCGTTTTAATCATCTCTTCAGCCAACGGATCTTCAATGTATTTCTGAATTGCTCTCTTTAATGGCCTTGCACCATATTGTTCATCCCATCCTTTATCTACAATAAAATCCTTAGCCTTTTCTGTTACTTCCATCAGGTATCCGAGGCCTTTTACGCGGTTATATAAATAACTTAATTCTATATCGATGATCTTATGAATATCCTCTCTTTGGAGCGGATCAAAAATGACAACATCGTCAATCCTGTTTAGAAATTCGGGAGCAAATGCTTTTTTAAGGGCATTTTCGATGACCCCACGAGCAAAATCATTTTTATTGGATTTTTTAGCACCCGTATTAAAACCAACACCCTGTCCGAAATCTTTTAATTGTCTGGAACCGATGTTTGAGGTCATAATAACAATGGAGTTTTTGAAATCGACCCTTCGCCCGAAACTGTCCGTCAGAACTCCGTCATCAAGCACCTGAAGCAAAAGGTGAAATATATCAGGATGCGCTTTTTCTATCTCATCCAGCAAAATGATAGAGTAAGGTTTTCTCCTGACTTTTTCCGTCAGTTGACCGCCTTCTTCATATCCCACATAACCCGGAGGAGCGCCAACAAGCCTGGATACAGCAAATTTTTCCATGTATTCACTCATGTCAACCCGTACAAGAGCATCTTCGGAATCGAACAAATACTTAGCAAGCACCTTGGCAAGATGCGTTTTACCAACCCCGGTAGGACCTAAAAAGATAAATGTTCCGATCGGTTTGTTGGGATCTTTAAGTCCTGCGCGGTTTCGGCGAATGGCTTTAACTACCTTTTTAATAGCATCCGGCTGACCAATCACCGAGCCTTCAAGGTCCTTTTCCATGTTGATCAGTCGATCACTTTCATTCTGAGCAATCCGTTGCACCGGAACCCCAGTCATCATTGCAATAACTTCAGCAACGTTTTCTTCCGTAACTTCCTCACGGTTAATTTTGGAATCTTCTTCCCATTTCTTTTTTTCACGTTCCAGATCCTCCTGAAGCTTCCTTTCTATGTCTCTGTATTTGGCCGCTTCTTCGAATTTCTGGTTGTTGATTGCTTTCGTTTTGTTCAGCTTTGTCTCTTCAATTCTGTTTTCAATGTCGATGATTTCGACCGGTACATGAATATTTGCAATGTGAACCCTTGATCCTGCTTCATCAAGTGCATCAATGGCCTTATCGGGTAAAAACCGGTCTGAAATATACCTGGTGGTTAGATTAACACATGCTCTGATAGCCTCTGGTGTGTAGGTTACGAGGTGATGATCTTCATATTTTTCCTTGATGTTGTTGAGAATTTCAAAAGTTTCTTCAGGAGAAGTAGGATCCACAAGAACTTTTTGAAACCTCCGCTCCAGTGCACCATCTTTTTCAATGTATTGACGGTATTCATTAAGAGTGGTAGCCCCAATGCATTGGATATCACCACGGGAAAGAGCCGGTTTAAACATATTTGATGCATCCAGCGAACCGGAAGCGTTACCAGCGCCAACAATGGTATGAATTTCATCAATGAAAAGAATGATGTCGGGATTCTTTTCCAGTTCATTCAGAACAGCCTTCATTCTTTCTTCAAACTGTCCGCGGTATTTAGTACCCGCAACCAGAGATGCAAGGTCAAGTGTTACAATTTTTTTGTTAAACAGGGCTCTTGATACTTTTCGTTGAACAATTCTTAAAGCAAGTCCTTCGGCAATAGCTGATTTACCAACGCCCGGCTCTCCGATTAGAATAGGGTTATTCTTTTTGCGACGGCTTAAAATCTGAGCGATCCGCTCCAATTCACGTGCTCTTCCAACAATGGGGTCAAGACGACCTTCTTCAGCATATTTGGTAATATCCCTGCCAAAATTATCAAGAACCGGTGTTTTAGATTTTGAATCGGAAATCTTCTTAATATTGCCCCCAAAATTCGGGGTTGCTTCTTCAGGATCATCATCAGCAGTACCCCCCGGCAATTCATCCTTTGGATCCATTTTCATGCCTCCGTCAGTATTCGAAATAATCGCTTTTAATTCATCCTTTACAGCATCATAGTCGACCCCGTAATTTTGAAAGGCCTTGGTAACAATATTGTCATTATCCTTCAGAATAGCCAGGAGTAAGTGTTCAGTGCCAATCAAATCACTGTTGAAAAGTTTGGCTTCCAGATAGGTTATTTTTAAAGCTCTTTCAGCTTGTTTTATAAGTGGAATATTATCAGTAGTTCTTATTTTACTATAATCTGAATTTGCAATTGCCAACTCAATTTCCTTTCTGATTTTCAAAAAGTCGACTCCAAAATAAGTAAGTATCTGAATAGCCATGCCCTCGCCTTCACGAATAATTCCCAGCAGCAGATGTTCGAGGCCGATATAATCGTTGCCTAGCCTTATGGCCTCTTCGCGGCTATAAGATAAAACATCTTTAACGCGTTGTGAAAATTTAGCTTCCATCATTTTATATAATCAGTTGTTATTCAAAATTTAAACGAACCATCAAAATATTTATTACCATGATTGTACGTTCATAACAATAAACAGTTTTAAATTGATAAAGTTGCACAGACAAAAACCGCTCCGATTCTTGTATTGTGCATTAGAAGTGCCATTTTTACGGCATTTTCAAATGTATTTACAAATATACTGAAAAAAAGACATGCAAATGGTTTTTATTAACACAGAAATGTTAGTAATAATAATAGGTAAAATTCAAGGTTCAATACCTCAAAAATGATTACATTCGTCACTTTTTAGATTAATACGTAATTAATTGTTATTGAATATTGTAAGAAATGGAAAACGTTCAAAGTGGAGAAAGAATAATTAAGGTCAACATAGAAAACCAAATGAAGACGGCTTACATCGATTATGCGATGTCAGTTATTGTTTCTCGTGCGCTGCCTGATGTGCGTGATGGTTTGAAGCCGGTTCACAGAAGAGTCCTTTTTGGAATGCTTGATTTGGGCTTACTTTCGAATAGGCCCTATAAAAAGTCTGCTAGAATTGTTGGAGAAGTTTTGGGAAAATATCATCCACATGGGGATACATCTGTTTACGATGCAATGGTACGAATGGCGCAGGAATGGTCGCTGCGGTATCCTTTAGTTGATGGGCAGGGTAATTTTGGATCCATGGATGGTGATAGCCCGGCTGCAATGCGATATACTGAGGCAAGATTCAAGAAAATCGCTGAAGAAATGGTGGCCGATATAAATAAAGAAACCGTTGATTTCCAGCTTAACTTTGACGATTCTTTGGAAGAGCCTACTGTTTTACCTTCAAAAATTCCTAACCTTTTAATCAATGGCGCTTCAGGAATTGCTGTTGGGATGGCAACCAATATGCCTCCACACAATCTTACTGAAATTATTGATGGAATTGTAGCCTACATTGATAACATGGAAATTACCATTCCTGAATTAATGAAGTTTATTAAAGCACCTGATTTTCCTACAGGTGGATTAATCTATGGATATGACGGCGTAAAAAGCGCTTATGAGACTGGTAGGGGAAGGATTGTGTTAAGAGGGGAAGCTTCGATAGAAGAAGATGCCAATGGCAAAGCCAAAATAATTGTAACATCAATTCCTTACCAGGTAAATAAGGCAGAGATGATTAAAAAAACTGCCGACCTGGTAAATGAAAAAAAGATCGAGGGGATTACTGATATCAGGGACGAGTCAGACAGGGAAGGCCTGCGCATTGTTTACGAACTCAGGAAAGATGTCATCCCCAATGTTATTCTAAACAAGCTTTACCAGTTTACACAACTTCAAAATTCTTTTAGTGTAAACAATATTGCCCTGGTAAAGGGCAGGCCTATTCTGCTGAATTTGAAGGATATGATCAGACATTACGTCGATCACAGACATGAAGTACTAATCAGGAAAACAAAGTTTGATCTTTCAGAAACCCAAAAAAAAGCACATATTCTTGAAGGTCTGATAAAAGCATTGGACCATCTTGATGAAGTGATTGCCCTTATTAGGGCGTCAAGGACTCCTGAAGAAGCAAAGAACGGGTTGATGAGCCAATTTGAATTAACCGAAATTCAAGCCAAAGCCATCCTGGATATGCGTCTTCAAAAGCTCACAGGACTTGAACAGGATAAATTAAAAGAAGAATATGCAGAACTGCTTAAATTAATTGAGAGCCTCAAGGAAATTCTGGCTGATGAAGCACTTAGAATGCGGATTATTAAGGATGAACTTATAGAAATAAAAGAAAAATATGGGGATAAAACAAGAACAGAAATTGAATATACTTCCAAAGATTTCAGCATAACAGATACTATAGCTGACGAAGAGGTGGTGATTACGATCTCTCATTTAGGCTATATCAAACGGACACCCTTAACCGAATACAGAAGGCAAAACAGGGGAGGAGTAGGGGCCCGTGGCAGCGATATCAGGGACGAAGATTTCCTTGAACACCTGTATATTGCCAGTAATCATAACTATATGCTCTTTTTTACTGAAAGAGGGAAATGCTATTGGTTGCGTGTTTACGAAATACCCGAAGGCACGAAAAACTCGAAAGGCAGGGCTATCCAGAACATGATCAACATTGAACAGGGAGATAAAGTCAGGGCTTTTATTAATGTAAAGGATTTGACGAATAAAGAATATGTAGAAAACAATTATATTATCCTCTGCAGCAAGAAGGGAACCATAAAGAAAACATCACTCGAAGCTTATTCCAGGCCCAGGTTAAACGGTATTATTGCCATCAATATCAGGGAAGGGGATAATCTGCTGGAAGCCAGGCTCACCAATGGTCAAAACGAAATTATAATGGCATTGAAATCAGGCCGGGCCATTCGGTTCAATGAAAAAACCGTGAGACCCATGGGACGAAATGCCTCGGGAGTCAGGGGTTTAAAGCTATCCAACGAACAAGATGAAGTCATCGGCATGATATGTCTGCAAAATATAGACCAGGATATCCTGGTAGTTTCTGAGAATGGTTATGGTAAAAAATCGAAACTTGAAGATTATCGTGTTACCAATCGGGGGGGAAAGGGTGTTAAAACAATAAACATCACATCAAAAACAGGAAATTTAATTGCCATTAAGGATGTTTCCGACAATGATGACCTTATGATCATCAATCGTTCAGGCATAATCATTCGGATGGCGGTTGTTAATTTGAGGGTGATGGGTCGGGCAACGCAAGGTGTAAGACTCATTAACATTAAAGAGGGAGATGCAATTGCATCGGTGGCCAGGGTTGAAGTTGAGGACGAAGCTAATCAGGCTGAGCAGGAAAACATGATTGTAGAAGGCAATCCTGAAACTGATATAAGTAATCATCAGGAAGAAGAAAATAAATCCGAATCAACAGATATATAGAAACATACAGAATTTACTTGAACGTATAATTAAATCTGAGATTCTGGCAGTTAAAAAATTATTTTAATTTGGCCTGCAGATTGATACAAGATATGTATTAATTAATAATTTTGCCCGAATATTTTAAAACAATAATTATGAAAAAGGTCACCTTAGTTTTAGCATTTTGGATTTCATTTATTTATGTTTACTCACAAGCCGATGTAGTCAGCGCTTATAATTATCATAATGCAGGCAAGCTTGATAAAGCTAAAATGTCCATTGATAAAGCGATAGAGAATCCAAAAGCAGTGATAAATGCAAAAACCTGGTATTACAGGGGTAACATTTATATTGATATTAGCAGGAGCCAGGATTCGGTTTATAAAAATCTTGACAGCGATGCATTAAATAAGGCTTATGAGGCATACAATAAGGCTTTAGAACTCGACACAAAAAAGGAATATAAACTTGATATCCTGCAACGCATGCCGCTTGTAGGTGATGGATATTTCAATGATGGAGCTAATAAATATAATAAGGGAATGACTGTACTGGGCAATATTGATACTGCCCAGGCGATAGTATATTTTGGCACCGCTGTCAATTCCTTCGAAAATGCATTTAAAATTTATGAAGAATCAGGGAGGATTGATACCACTTGCATTTTTTACATTGCTTCGGCAGCCGAACTGGGACAGAATTATGGAAAGGCCAAGCAATCACTTGAAAAACTTATTGCGATGGATTACCCTGAGCCATCCATTTATTCTTCTATTGGGAATATCTGTTATAATCAGGATAAAGACGTTAATAAAGCATTGGAATATTTTGCCATGGGAAGGCAAAAATATCCTGATAATCTGAATATTCTTTTAAATGAAACCAACATCTATCTTAAGGAGAATCAAACTGAAAAAGCTCTGGAGAATCTTAAGCTTGCA
This sequence comes from uncultured Bacteroidales bacterium, assembly GCA_963749345.1. Lineage (GTDB taxonomy): Bacteria > Bacteroidota > Bacteroidia > Bacteroidales > JAADJA01 > JAADJA01. Next base: position 119,217 of record CAVVMO010000001.1, read on the forward strand.
GCGAAAATTGACGAAACCAATCCAACAGTATTTTTCGCCATCGGAGCTAAATATAATGAGATTGCTGATGATACGCTGAGACCCGCTGAGATGAGGGAAGGGGCATTTATGAATGCTGCTGACGCCTATAAAAAATCGGTTGAATTAAAACCTGACTATTTTGATCCGAATTATAACATGGGTGCACTTTATGTTAATAAAGCGGCTGCATTGATCGACATTGCAAATAAACTCCCGTTATCAGAACAAAAAGAATATGACAGGCTAAAAAAGGAAGCTGATGAATATTTGAGCAATTCCTTGCCTTATCTTGAAAGAGCTCAGGAACTTCAGCCGAATGATAAAAGTACTTTAATTTCGCTCAAGGAAATTTACACTCGTTTGAACATGCTGGATAAGCTTAAAGTAATAAATGCGAAACTTGAGGAGTAAATCTGACCTATAAGAAAAAGCTAACAAAGGAGGGAAGACCAGAATTCTCTCCTTTATTTATAAAATATTACTTAACATAATATTAATTATAGGACAAATGTATTCAAATTAATAAAACCTTAAACAATTGTTTTACAGGACCAATGCTGGATTATTAAGTAGCTAGTTTTACCTTAACTGCATTAAATCCTTTTTGTCCCCTTTCAATCTGGAAGGTAACTCGATCGTTTTCTTTAATCGAATCAATGTGCTCATTGATATGTGTAAAAATACTTTCCTGAGTTTCAGTATCCCTGATAAATCCATACCCTTTTGAATCATTAAAATAAGTTACGATTCCATTTCTAATTACGTCAGTGGCTTCAAAGGTTTCACGCTTTGGGACACTAATGACAATATTTTCAGCACTGATCTTTATCTTTTTTGCCGGATCCGGAGGAGTTGAAGTAAGATTTCCATACTCATCAACATATGCAATCATATTTTCCGAATCAGCGGTAGTAGCATTTGCTTTTCGTTCTTCTTTTCTTTGTTCTTTTGCTTTCTTTTTCTTTTGCTTTTTCTGTTCTCTGTCTTTTTTATTCCATGTTTGCTGAGATTTTGCCATTTTATTTCTATGATTATTTTATAAATTTATACTTATTATTTTCAAAATGACAAGTGCAGCAACCCTTAGAATAAAACTGCAAAAGACATTTAAAATTGATCAATTACCGCGGCAAAGTTACTAATTATTAGGTGAACTCACATTTAATTACTTTTGAAAACAAAACAAACCATGTATATATTACCAAAAACCATTGATGAGGTTGTTGATCACCTTGAAAAAATTGTCAGTGATGCAGTTAATTATAATAACCGGATAGGTTATTTCGCAAGCTTATATTTAAGGGTAACCAAGGAAATAAGGAACAAAATCAATGCAGGCTATTTTGAAAACAATCAACTCATAGAAAAGCTGGATGTTGTATTTGCTAACAGGTTTTTGGAAGCTTACTATAAATATAAAGATCAAGAACCCGTTACCTCATCATGGCAGGTTGCATTCGATTCAACAAATTCTTGGCATCCTTTAGTAATTCAGCATCTTTTTCTCGGCATGAATGCACATATTGGCCTCGATCTGGGTATTGCCGCTGCATCTGTTTGCCCGGGAGAATCTATTGAAAAGCTTTACGGAGATTTTGTAAAAATCAACTCTATTCTCTCTTCCATGGTCAATAAAGTACAGGATAATTTGGCATCCATTTGGCCCATTTTAAAACTCATTGACTGGTTGGCTGGAAAGCTTGACGAGGAAATAGCAAAGTTTTCAATTGAGATTGCGCGGGATGCCGCATGGAAAGTCGCATTGGATTTTGCAAAAATTCAAAACACTAAGGAGCAGTTCGAGCAGTTCGATTATATCGAAAATCGGGACAACAAGGTATCCAATTTCAGTAAAAAACTATACCGACCTGGTTTTCTTCTTTCATCTCTGATTATGCTTATAAGAATAGGTGAAACAGGAACCGTTGCACGCAAAATCAGGAAATTAACAAGTTAGATTTACTCAGGAAATTATTGAATCATAAATTTCTCTGTTCCAAGAATTGTTTTATTGTTATCAATAAATTTACAGAAATACAATCCCTCATTAAGCCCGTCGGGTGTAAATTCAAATCTGCTTGAATTAATATTGTTGAAACTTTTTACAATCCTGCCATAGATATCGCAAATGACAATCTCTGCATCTTTGATCTCGCTGTCTGAAGTAACCTGTATAATTGCCAGATTGGTAACGGGATTGGGATAGATGACGAATGAAAAGTTTCTTACCTGTTGAATTACTTCATTTTTTCCAACAACATAGCCATTAGGCTGCCCGGGAGTTCCGTTTAATTCAGAAGCAGCCCAACTTGCCGGAAGGGCGTTATCATATTGCCAGAACTTGAGTTCAAGAGTCGGTCCGTTTCCATTGGGTTCAGTTGGCCACGGAGCAGACACTCCGTAATGAACGGTATCTATTAACGCTCCTTCTGCATCAAACAACCGGATCAACTCGCCTGTGCTGCCTAAGCCAAAATTTATTTCACCGATATAATTCTCTATTTCAGGAAACACTTCTTGAAAATTTGCAGAATCACGGCATAAAACCAGGTAACCAAAAGGCTCAATCATAGTCCCTTCAGGAAATGTGTAAATGTGGGTATCATCGCTATCTTTAAAAGTCCAATCTGCGATATCCAGATAGTATTCATGCGGATTATAAAACTCAACCCAATCCCCCGGATCAACCTCAATTGAAGAGTTATAATTGATCTCATTGATAACCAAAGAATCTGAAAAGTCTTTGGGTTTAAATTGTGCAATAATATAATCACCTGTAGTAAATTCCATAGTGACTTCCTTTGTGGTATCATTCGGAAATACTTCGTGATTATTCAAGATCCACTTGTCAAATTCATAAGCTGGATTGGTTTCTTCTGCCATTAGTTTTGTATTAATTCCACCATAATAATAGCCACCCCATGGAACTTCAGGTGGATAAATGGAATTAATTTTCATTGTACCTGATTCTGGCGGAATAACATTGAAGTTCACTTCATAAGGGCCATTCAAATCATAGCAATTATTTAATCCCTCAGGAATAACGCTGTAACGGGTATTGATGAAATTCCTGATTTTTTGCACATTGGTTTGCCATTCGGCGACTGATCCACCCCATCTGTCGCAATGGGCTTGCATTTCGGGAAGTACATAGTTTTCTATTGAATCGAGAAAGTTGATCATCGTATCCGGGCGATAAACTGTATTGAGCAGATCAATATACCTCGAAACATAATATTCGTTGAATTCAGCATTATCTTTTAATGCGTTCAGAATTTGAATATGATCCTGAGGATCAGCCGTTATTCCTTCAGGGAAACAAGGAGAAACATAGGGATTTTGCCCGGGAATGCCCGTATAGTTAATATAATGTCCGAAAGTTGCATCCTCATCCCAAAGGATATATCCCCACTTTTGGTGACCTCCATTTGGATCAATTCCTCTCCACCACCCTACATTCCAGTTGATCCAATCGGAGCACACGACAAAGGAATTGGTAATGACATAATCTGCAAGGGTCGTTACGTCATACTTAGACTTCACATATTCGTAATTTGCCTGGATGGCCATATCGTTATACAAAATAAAATCATGCAACGCATTCCAGTCGTTCCATGCTGCCTGTCCCCCATATTCAGCCCAGGCTCCTCCCCAGAGCATCAGAAAATAAATATGGTATTTATCCTGTCCATAGTAATAGTTTGTATAATCATGATCGTGGACTTTTTCGCGGTAACTATAAACACCCCAATGCTGACCATTGACATATAAAACAAATTTTTCTCCTTGCCTGACATCAAGGTTTAAGTGAGACTTATGGGCAAGATTCTGGATTAAAAAGTCTCTTAAATGAGCACTCGTATCAATTCCGGGGTAATTATCATCCCCTTCTGCCCTGAAAATTAACCGCTGAAATTCATCACGGTCAGATCTTGACATTAGTTGCCCATGTAAAGCAAAATCATAACCGCATTCATCACGTGTAATATAATCCATACTTCGCTGCGGATGAACCCACGAATCCTGTCCGTGTTCATTAAATTCGCCAAAAGCATGAGTTGTGCGGATTCCTTGTTTATCAAAATGTTCGATAGTACCGAATGGCTTGAGTGAGCCGTTGCCATTCAGCAAATTATCCAGGGTTTCGCTTGAGGTTGAGATAACAGCCAGGGAATGGGTCACCCCTATAAAGTAAGTGTTAAAATCAATCAAACCAGGCAAAATGGTATTGTCATTACTGAAAGAGCGGGCATTTACTATTTTAGTTGTGGGAATATTTACAGGACCCGAATAAGCAGTTGATGAAGCTGTTGGTTCAGCACCGTCCAGCGTATATCTTACAGTTGAGTTGGGTTCATTGTTAGTGATAGTAATGGTTATTGAACCGGGATAAAAACCAGCAGCCATATCCATTGTAGGTTTCGCTGTATATCCCTGGTAGGAAGCAGCGGAATTGTTTGATGTTCCGGGTGTCGGATTTGTAAAAATTACCCAATTTCCAGTTCCGTTTGGTTTTTTCCCTCTCGAGTGATCCTTCTGAGTAATCTGAATCTGAACTGACTCCAAAACTGTTCCTGATGCATTCGTTAAAACAATATGGTCAGGATTGGCTTTTGATTGGGTTAATTTGAAATTGGTGTGGTAATGTCCACCAGCAACTTCATTTCTACCGGATAACCAAATTTTAATAAACCCATTTGCCGGTATAGAAACTCCCGCCGGGAATTGCCATTTAACTGAATCCGCAGGATTATCGCTCAAATAGTACCCTCCCAAATTAAAGGATGTATTCCCTGAATTGAAAAGCTCAACCCAATCTTCGTTATTTGAATAGTTATCAAGAATGGTAAATAAATTTGAAGCAGAATATTCATTGATCACAACCTGAGCTGAGATATTTTGAAGAGTGCTAACAAAGACTGTCAGCAAAATCAAGTTTCTTAATAAAAATTGGAATTTCATCGTTATTTTTTTATGATGTTAAAAATCAAGATCTAACCCACAGACAATATATTTCAAATGATCGTTGTATTCATCCACTAAAATACAAACATTTATTAAACCAGATTAAAAAAATAATTGTTTATGTGACCGCTAAAGGTAATTTTGATTTTTTTTTATTTGTTTAGCTCAACATAAAGATTTTTTTATTTAAAATTGCATTTCAATTATTGACAATGGAAAAGATAAAGAAAGTCATTAAATTTGAGGATCTTCCGCCGGATGCAATGCAGGCATTAGCCAAAAGGTACCCTGATGGCTGGAAGGATTTTGTCAGAAAAGTTACTAAACCAAATGGTGATTTTTTCTATGCAATTGATATTGACACTGATAGTGCATCGTACCTGGCAAAAGTTAATGTTAAGATCGATTCGAAAAGCGATGTTGAAAAAATAACTGAAAGCTTCATTGATAAAGAAGCCGAGAAAGAAGCAGAAACCGATGCACATGAAGAAACTCCACCTGCTGAAAGTGAAGAATAGAAATAATTAAAGAACTTCTGGGTCGATCCTAATTCCATGCTGAGAATCACTTTCCTGTTTATAAATTTGTAAAAGAGGCCAACTCCAGCCAACGGGTTGTTTTCTCATCTATTTCTTTAATCATATTGGCAATTCTTTTTGAAATTGTTTCAAGCTCTTCATAATTTTTGTCCCCGGAAGTAATCGCTTTTTCAAGATTATTCTTCTCCTTTTCAAGTTCATTAATTTCTTTTTCGAGATTTGCCAGCTCAAGGTTTTCCTTGTAAGTGAGTTTTGTTTTCTCCTTAGGAACACTTAAATCAGGATTCTCTTTACCCGCCTTCCTCCTGGTTGCATTTGACTTACTTTGCGTCTTCAGCAGACGCTCATTACTCAATTTGTAGTCGCTATAGGTTCCGTAATAATCATGGATTACCCCTTCACCTTTAAAAATAAACAGGTGATCAATTAGTCTATCCAGAAAATAGCGGTCATGAGAAACGAGGATAAGGCATCCGCCAAAATCTGATAAAAATTCTTCCAGTTTATTTAAAGTAGGAATATCAAGATCATTCGTAGGCTCATCCATGATAAGGAAATTCGGATTTTTAATAAGAACCGTCAGAAGGAGAAGACGACGTTTTTCGCCGCCGCTTAGTTTTGAAACAAGGGTATGTTGTAATTCAGCCGGAAATAAAAAATGATGAAGAAATTGTGAAGCTGTCAGTGTCGACCCATTTCCGGTGATAATCACTTCGGCGATATCTTTTACCACATCAATCACCTTTTTATTTTCATCAACCTTTAGCCCTTCCTGGGTATAAAACCCGAATACTGTTGTTTCTCCTTTGATTACCTTTCCACTATCAGACTTTTCTTTACCCGTCAAAACATTCAAAAAACTTGTTTTACCTGCTCCGTTCTTTCCAATGATCCCGACCCGCTCACCTTTTTTGAATATATAATCGAAATTGTGAAGAATTTTAAGATTGCCATAACTTTTCGAAACCTTTTCAAGCTCAAGTATCTTCCCTCCTACCCTTGTCATTTTTATTTCAAGATTAATATTTTGTTTAATCTTATTACCAGCGGCTTTTTCGCGGATTTCATAAAAGGAATCAATTCTAGCTTTTGATTTTGTAGTTCTGGCTTTGGGCATACGGCGCAGCCACTCCAGTTCCTTTTTCATGAGTTGTCTGGCTTTATCTACTTCTGATTTTTCAATTTCTTCCCTTTCGGCTTTCTTTTCAAGAAAATATGAATAATTACCGCTATATGAATAAAGTTTTCCATAATCCAACTCAATGATCCGATTGCATACCTGGTCAAGGAAATACCTGTCGTGGGTCACTACAAGCAGGGTAATATTCGATTGGGATAAATGTTTTTCAAGCCATTCAATCATTTCAATATCCAAATGGTTGGTTGGTTCATCCAGTAAAAGCACATCAGGGTTGTCCAATAAAACAATGGCAAGAGCCAGCCTTTTTTTCTGGCCACCCGACAGCGTATCGATGGATTGGTCAAGATCGGTAATATTAAACCGGGTAAGGAGTTCTATTATTCTTCTTTCGTAATCCCATGCATGATATTGGTCCATCTTTGTTGAAACAGTTTCAAATATCCCATGCGTTTCCTCGGTATAGTTTTCCGACTGAATCTCTAAGGCCTTTTTGTAGTCCCGGATAATTGTAAATACTTCGGAATGAGAATTTTCAATATATTTGGTGATACTCAGTGATTGATTAAAATCAGGGTCCTGTTCAAGAAATCCGACTTTGATACCATTGCGCAGTATCAATTTCCCATTATCCGGAGCATCTTTTCCGGCAAGAATCCTCAGCAGAGTAGTTTTACCAGCGCCATTGCCGGCAATCATTGCAACCTTGTCTCCTTTGTTCAGGCCAAAGCTCAGATTGCTGAATAAAACTTTATCAGTAAAACTTTTAGAAATATTTTCTGCAGACAGGTAATTCATAAGGACGGGCAAAGTTATTAATAAAAAAAACCCGGCTTAATACCGGGTTTTTAAATCATTTGCTCCTGAATAACTATATTAAGCCAATTTAACGTTAACCGCGTTTAAACCCTTTTTGCCTTCCTGAAGCTCAAATGTTACTGCATCTTCATCTTTGATTTCATCAACTAATCCTGAAACATGAACAAAATAATCTTTGCCGGTTTCATCATCAATAACAAATCCAAAACCTTTGGATCTATTAAAGAATTTTACTTTTCCTGTTTTCATTGTTTGTTGTAAATTATTAATAATAAATTAAAAAAATAGTGTACGAAGATAATATAATTTAAAAAGCAAAATACATTTTCTCCGGAAATTTTATAATGCAATTATTCTAAATAACAGCCGGTTTTCAAGTTTGTTTAATTTTGGAGCTGATCATTTATTAAACGAATTGATTCTGGATTGTAAGCCTGCAGGGTATCAACGGGTTTTCTTTTTACATCAATGATCTCTATCTTCCAGTCATGCTCCAGGGTAAAGACTCCGCCAATAAAGGGATTTAGCATATAACCCCATGCAGGGTTGTTACCTGCCGGACATTCCCAATATTTATCTTCAAAAAAGAATTTAAATTTATTATCCTGATGCCTGATAATGCAGTGATAAGTTTTTCCGGGTATTAAGGTGTCCAGTACAGCCTGCTGACCCGTTCCCCGGTCCGGGTGGATTCCGTTTACATAGCAGTAACTTCCGACTAAGAGGAGTGTGTCATCGATACATTTATATACCAGCCTGGCAGATCCATGGTCGTGGTGCAAACCTTTCGAAAAACCCCTTACCTTGTTCCATCCATTGCGCTTAGGTTCCTTATAGTACCAGCTGCTATTGGGTTTAAAATAAAATTCTATCTCGTCGAGCTGATAAATAAACTGAACACTGGGATAATAACTGTGCTTCCCCTTCTTTATCCTAATATCCCGCCATTCATTCGAATAATCAATAAATGTCGACTGACTTACCAGGAATATTTCCGTAAGCGGCAACAGGATTATAACGACCGTTAATATCCGTATAGTAACTTTCATTCGAATATTAAACGGTTAAAGTCCCTGGTAGGTTCCGGTAAAAATAATCTTTTCGCATGTGCACTAAAAATTGACCAAATTCAGGTAATCAATCTATATCCCTAAGCCACTTTCACCCTGGATCTATGGGAATTTGAATTAACGCACCTTGAGTAGCTTTCCACTTTTTATTATCGTTCCTGAAATATCTTTGACCAGGTACATATAAAATCCTTTATTCAATTTATGGGTCGATAAAATCTGAGGTTGTTCTGCATCCGAATCCATGCTAAGAATTTCTTTTCCTGTTTCATCATACAGAATAAACAGCCAATCATGCGGATAAAAAGATAAATTCACCTTCAGATAATCACTAAATGGATTGGGATGAACATCAATAGTTGAGTTTTCAGTCGGATCGGAAATGAAACCTGTACCTGTATCATAAGCTCCGGCAAAATACATCCCGGCAGCGACTGAAATCTTTGCCATTTCAAATACATAGTCCACATCAAGGTTCACAAGACTATCGTGCACAGTATGGGCATAAGGCGAATAATTATCCTCAAAAATCCCTGTAATAATTTCACCATTGTACTGAAAGGGGACATAATCCGAACCATAGGCATAGCTTATAGTTGGGTTTAGATTGGAATAGATTTCGGAGAGCGTTGCAAGGGTGTCGGTAAAAGCCCATGACTCGGCATTATTATATTCAGGCGCTGTTTCATCTCTTTCGCAAACAACCACATCATTCACCATACCGGCAACCCCTCCTACTTCATCAATGTTATAAACAAGCCTGATGTCGAGGTTTTGAGGAATAACAATATTGTCAACATAATGAGAACTTCCTACCATTCCATATTCTTCAGCGCTGAAGTTGATAAATTTGATGGAATACTTAGTCGGAATGTTTTTCATGAGCCGTGCAATTTCAAGAATGATGGCCACACCACTCCCGTTGTCGTTTACTCCCGGACCGGTTTTCGTGTCGTAATGTCCGTCGATGATCAGGTATTCATCCGGAAACATCGTTCCCTCTTTGGTTACGATGATGTTATAAGTCGAATTTCCGAACAGGGCAAATGGGTCTGTTTGAATGTCAGTGTAGCCATAAGCTGTATAAGTGTTCATAAGCCATTCAGCGGTTAGCTCTAATGCAGGATCACCAATTTGCTTGCGCCCAAAACTCTCCAGCATCAACAGTTTGGATTGCAGGGTATCGTAAGAAACCTGGTCAACCACCGACTGAATGAAGGGATCAAAGCTTTGAGCGGGAGCTATTCTTAAATTAAATACCAGTAACCCGGTTATGATAATCGCTAAAACTATTTTCATTGAATCGAATAATTTAATTCTGCAAATTAACTAAAAATAGAATCAATTATAAGTTTTATATTTCGAAGACTGAAAAATATAAAAGCTTCAATTTTACATTAATTATTTAACAACATACTACGGCTAATTTAAATACATTTGTTGACGAACTTTAAATAATACTAAGGCAATGAAAACAGCAGTTATTTTATTTTTCTTTTTAAGTGCATTGATCCCCTTAACCAGCAAGGGACAGCAACCGGTTAGAGATGAAAATGGTTTTACCATGAAATCATTTACAGGCAATGGATCTTTCACTCCTCAAAATCAGGCAAAAGCCGGAGAAGTATGGAATTCCATTGGCCCATTTGGTGGTGACGTCCTTGATATTGCTATCGATCCCCTTGATCCCAATACGCTATTTGCCGCAGCAGGTGTGCCCTATGTCAGTCACAACGGTGGTGAAACATGGCAGGTGCTCGAAAGCCTCAAGAACCTGGCAGCTGCCCCTATCAATACTTTTGAAGCCTCACCAAACGGGGTCATTTACGCTTCAGGACCCTATTCATACTATAAAATTTTCCGTTCAACTGACGGTGGGGAAACCTGGGTGCAAAAATCCATTCCGGTCAATGCTTCCGGATTAGATATCACCATCGATCCGACAGATCCAAATGTGGTGTATGTCGGGCTTACCTCAGTCCTGGGCTCTTCAGCAAATAATGTCATTATTAAATCCATTAACCAGGGAGATAACTGGACCTATTTTAACATGATCAGTGTATTGCCGGTAGGATATTCAGTCGTAAATCTTACCATTGATCCTGATGACAGCCAGATTATTTTCGCAATTGGAAATGAAGGTATCAGCAATGCTAAAGTAGCCGCCACCTTTGATGGAGGAGTTACATGGGAAAACAGAACAGGGAATCTGCCAGCAGGAAAACCTCTGAATCACCTCGCTATTGCGGAGCAAAATGTTTTTATCGCGGGCGGACAATTGTTCGGTAGCCAGGTGGTTGGAGTTTATAAATCTCCGGATTACGGACAATCGTGGCAAAATATTTCAACTTCATTCCCCAACAAAGTTTCAAATTTTATATTGATAGATCCTACTGATCCAAATAAAATGTATTCCGCTTCTGAAGGTGATGGTATTTATTACACATTGAACGGTGGCCTTACCTGGAGTTATAATACATCGGGAGCCGGCAACAACGGAGCAGCCCGTTGCCTTATTTTCGAACCCGGAAATACCAATGTGATCTATGCGGGCTTTTTAAGCTTAGGCGTTTGTAAAAGTTCCGATGGAGCTATTTCGTGGGAATTAGCGAACAAAGGCATAGCCACACTTATAACTGACGATATTGAGGTTAATCCAATGAATCCAATGCAAATCCTTGTCGCTTTTGAAGCTGAGAACTCCGGTGGCTGCTATTTGAGCAACGATGGAAGTGAAACCTGGCAGCTTGTTGAAGGATTGCCGGGCACGCGATTCTCACAGGTGACTTTTGGTTCTGATGAAGCGCTTTATGCCTGGTCGAATGGCCCATCCAGCATTGCACCGGAAGGATTGTATAAATCAACTGATGGAGGAACTGTATGGGAAAACAAAGGTCCAAACATTGGCGGACTTTTCGAAACAGAAATCTGGGGGCTTGCTGCATCCGCAACTAGTCCTGACCTGATCTTTATCGGCGGGAATAATTTTGGCGCCAATGGCTGGGAATCGATGGTTTACAGAACAATGAATGGCGGTGATGATTGGGAAAACGTGTATATGGGTCCGGAATTCAATAGTTTTAAGTATGTGTTTATCGATCCCAATTCGAATGATCAGGTGATTTACGCATCTTATGCCAACCAAACTGATCATGCAGGATTTATTAAAAGTATCGACGGTGGTTCAACATGGGATGATATGAACAATGGAATTCCTTCGGTGAATAAATGGAGTGGCGCCATTGTATGTGAGCCGGGTAACTCCGATGTGCTTTATGGCGGAGTCGGCGGTTATGGCGACATGAATGCAACCGTTTACAAATCACTTGATGGCGGCAATACATGGACATCAACATCCCTCAGCCTTGGGTTCTATTCAAGGGTAAATGATATCCTGGTAAGTCCATTGGATAACAACATCGTTTATGCTGCCACCACTGAAAACGGGGTGTATCTTACAGCCGATGGCGGGGCAACCTGGGAAGCTGCCAACACAGGGTTACCTGCAACCAATATTTCTCATTTCTCACATTCCTTTATTGTAAATGACACTTCATATTTCTGCGCCTCCACTTATTCGAGCAGCACTTTTAAGACAAGGGTTTATAATCCCATCACATCCGTTCACCCAGAATCTGATCATGGAAGCGTTCTATCGATTCCCGGAAACCCATCAAAAGGAGCATGCAAAGTTGACCTGACATTGGAAAAATCATCTTTACTTGCGCTTAGTGTTTATAATGTAAATGGGTTGCTTATTCGAAAATTTGAGGCAAGGAATCTTGATAAAGGGAGTTACCATTATGAAATTAAACTGAATCCGGGAATATATTTTCTGAATTTTGAAATCAACGGGAAAATTAAAACAGAGAAAATTGTAATCCTGTAAAGATATTTGAGCAAATAAAAAGAGCCTGGCAACAACCAGGCTCTTTTTATAATTTTATATATGACTACTACTTTATCGGGTGATATAGCAAGGTCAGCCATTTTTCAGGATTAGGTTCAGTAGTTGGGTCGGTCATATAAACCTCATAAGGATCGCCGTTGGCTTCGAGATTGTTGTCCTTGACATAATCCATTAAAACCTCCCACGAATTACCTGAAGTTTCATAGCTACCCCAATGTTCTACGGTAACTGCCTTTCCGGCATAGGTGTTGAAGAAACGTATATCGCCTTCACCTTTTAACTTTCCTGCAACAGGAAGAGTGCATTCGAAAATGAATTTTGTGGTATCCTGCCACTGATACCAGATTGCAAAAGGCATTCCTGCCATCTGAGCTCCTGTTTTTGCGGTATAGTCCACCAGTTTTCCAAAGCTACTGCCCATCACCTGCGACATGCTTAGCATATCTGATTCAACTTTAATACCTATAGCCATCTGACTTACGACATTGGCCACTGTCACTTCGCCGGTTTTGAATTTTGGCTTCGGTTTCATGTTCATGGTCAGTTCATCAAGGTTTTTTAAACCTGTTTCATAGCTTTTCCCAACTTCGGGCTTAACCATGGTTGTAATGATCCACCGTCCTATCGGGTAAGGAGAATCAGAGCGTATGTTCCAGGTCACTTTTGTTCCGCCTTCTACCTTTTCAAGGAACATCTCGGCATCGGCAGTGCCCATTTTCTGGAACTCAAGCAATGTTTTGACGTACTCATTTTCGCGGCTTTCAACAATGGTTTGGGTACCTCCATCGTCAACATGCTTGTATTTCCAAATGTTTTTAGCGCCAACGCCGCATTCCGGACCTTCATAAAATCCGGTCATACTGGTGTCCTGGTGCCATAAGTCCCATGATTCCCAGTTTTTCAGACAATTCACCTGATCCCAGATGACTTCAGGTTGGGCTTTTAATACCAGCGATTTTTCGACAACCATTTCCGACGGCATGAACAATGGCGGAATTAAAAAGATTGCCAGGATGACAATCAGGATGATGGTAACGATTTTCAGTGCTTTCATTTTATTTGTTTGATTTAAGATTTAACATAAAACTATAACAAATAATTCAGATGATTTGTTTAATGCAAATTTTGATAGTGTTCAATGGTTGCTTGCTACTTGTCATGCGAAAAGTTGCACACTTAACTGAGTCTTTCTGTTGTTGATTAAGCACAAAGCCCTCTCAGTCTTAGCAAGAAATATAGGGCAGGCTTGTGGTAGCGCTTTTCGAAGCAATCTGTTTTTTTGAAGGATTGCTTCTCCAAAGAAGTCCTCCGGTTGCTTCATTTCATTTCGCCCACCTTTACCTGACAGGCAGGCTCGCAATGATGCCCAAAGTTAATTTTCAGAAGAGACTCAACCTTTAATTTTTACGTTCGATTATTTATCTGAAGCATTCCTTTGCGGATATTCTGATTTTTATTTTCTTCTTCCTCGGTATCAATAGCCTTCATGCTGATAAACTCATCATTTCTTAAGACAATTTTTTAATGATAAACGATGCTAAAAAAGCCTCAAGCAAGCTTAGTGGTATGGCGATATATAAAAGTCCTTTTGGTAAAACGCCCATATTGCCAATGACTACCCACATCAATACAAAGCCAACAAACCATGAAAGCATAGTTGTTTGCAGCAATGAGAATTTTTTGGAAATGATGAATATGGCAATGGCAAATAATAAAGACCAAAGTCCCCATATTGCTCCATTTATTGGTTCAGCAGGAAAAACAATGCCAAGACTTTGATAATGCTCTGTCCAGTATGTTTTGAGCAAAAATTCATTTCTGACAAATTCAGATATACTAATCCAAATTGTCGCCAATAAAACCGGTAAAATTATTTTCTTTAAAAAAGTCATATCGTTTTGATTTTAATTACTTAAACGGGTATTTGATATTAATCTTTGCTTTATTACTCAATGGTTTTGCCAGGCAGGTTTATTTTCAAAATCAATCCCGCAGAACATATCCAGACCCATGTAACGTAAAAACCATTGTCCCACGCTGTTTACTTCAAGCCAATAACCATCCGGATCCTGAAAAAATATCTGCTTAATCCCATCTGCACGTATGTTGATCCTATGCGGAGTTCCTGGCCAGTCAGAATAGGTAATTTTCAATGAGTCGAGTGTCTTCACAACTGCATCGAAGTCAGGATTAAACAATGCTACGTGTACCGCCTTATTGATAGTAACATTTTCTTTCACAATTGAGATCAGGTGAAGCTCTTTGCCCCCGCCTAATGAGAACCATCGGATACCTTCCATTTCCGTCCGGTTGGTGATCTCCTGAAGGTTCAAAACGTTTTTATAAAACTCAACAGATCGGTCGAGCTCCTTAACCGAAAGAGCCAGGTGATTAAAAGTCAAGGTAAATGATGAAGAATTCTGCGCGCTGAGTAAGCCGGAAAAAGCAAAAACAATTATCAGTGTGGTTATTTTTCTCATTGTTTATTTAATTTGGTGTTTACTTTTTTCGATTTTCAGCTTTCCCCAACTGCTGCTGCAACTGCTACTGCTTCTTCAATTATTTCGCCCTCATTTTATTTCCTTTGGCATCGTGCGTTACTTCTGCAAGGCCAAGTGTTTCCATTAATAGTGGAATGTACATTCCAAAACGTCCGCGAAGTCCTTTTTTAAGTCCGTACCAGCCTCCCACCGGATTTTTTTCCGAACGGCCCCAGGCTTCAACCGTGCCTTCCTTTGCAGGTTTTTGTTCGTCAGCGCTGCCAAGTTCCATCCAGTCACCGTACTTTTTAAGCATAGCGTGAAGGTCGGTAAGACAGCGGTAATCATACAGCAAGGTTGTTTTGCCCACAACACATACGATTACATCTTTGCCATCTTTTAAATCTTTATACATTTCGTAGTCCGATGTCAATGGTGGAGTTTTTAATTTCCACGGATTTTCTTTTGTTCCTTGTTCTTTTGACATAGTGATGTTTGTTTAAGATTTTTTTAACTTCTCTTCCAGTAAGAAACATTTTGTTCCAGGTTTTGTTTATTCGTAAAGCCTGTAATGTGGTTTTAAGAAATGTTAATTTATAGAATGGTTAACCTTTCCAGAACATGGCAATTTCTTTGCGAATCTTAGAGTGAAAGCCTTAACCACAAAGTAGCACAAAGTTTTTTCACAAAGAACACGAAGAAAAGCTTTTGGCTTTTGGAATTTGCCAATTAACATTGAACTTTATTTCCCCTATTTCCTTTAATCCCCTATATCCCTCTTTGCAAACCTTTGCTATTTCTTTGCGCACCTTTGCGTGAAAGCCTTAACCACAAAGTCGCACAAAGTTTTTTCACAAAGGACACGAAGAAAACTTTCGGCGTTTGGCCTTTGGAATTTGGAATTTGCCAATTAACATTGAACTTTATTTCCCCTATTTCCTTTATACCCCCTATATCCCTCTTTGCAAACCTTTGCTGTTTCTTTGCGAATTTTTGCGTGAAAGCACTCACCACAAAGCCCACGAAGGTTTTTCACAAAGGGCACGAAGAAAAACTATTGGCTTTTGGGATTTGGCTTTTAGCAATTTTTCAATTTCAAATTTTCATTATCCAACAACAATAACCACCTTCCCAGCCGCGTGCCCCTGCCTTAGATAGTTCATCGCATCTGCTGCCTTATCGAGTGTATATCGTTTTTCAATAACCGGCCTGATCATGCCTTTTTCCAAAAGCTCTGCAAGAAATTCAAGATCTTTTTGATTAGCTTTTGCAGCTAACGATTTCATCTTTTTAGAACCAAAAGATATCAGTCGTCCGAATACAAGCGATTCGAAGATTTGGGATAAGGAACCACCAACCACCACATAAATGCCGTTTTTAGTCAATGTTTTCTTATAGGTCAGAAGTGAATAATTTCCGTTAATCGCCAGGATGAGATCATAGCGATTCCTGCTTTTGCTGAAATCCTCTTTCGTGTAATCAATTACATGATCTGCACCCAGGGTTAATGTTTGCTGCACGTTCTTTGGGCTGCAGATCCCCGTTACCTCTGCCTCAAAGTATCTGGCAATCTGAACGGCAAATGTCCCGACACCTCCGGCGCTGCCAACAATTAAAACTTTATGCCCTTTTTGAACACGGCCTTTGTTGCGCAATGCCTGTAGTGCCGTCATCGCTGCCATGGGCATCGCAGCCGCTTCCTCAAACGAAACCTGTGAAGGTTTGGCTACCAGGGCTATTTCAGGAGCCGCAACATATTCGGCAAGGCCGCCAAAACCAAAGCTGGCCAGATCGCCCATCACTTCATCCCCGGGCTTGAACAGGGTAATGTTTTTACCTGCCGCTTCAATAATGCCGGCTATATCCGCCCCGAATATTTTCCGTTTGGGGATGATCCCCATTTTCATCGAACGGTAGTCGGCAGCATTTAACGACACCGCCTGTACCTTTATTAAAACCTCGTTGTCACGCGGTACAGGTTTGTCAATTTCGCTATAGACAAGCTTTTCAGGTGAACCTTTCTTATAATATATGATAGCTTTCATTTTTTCCATGGATTGCTTTTTTGTCTTCTTTATGGTCGGTTTCTTTTAAACTACTTCGTGCGTGCTGCGGCTTGAAACATGGAAATATTTCTACATCTTTTTCAATGTTATCGCTCCAATATCCAGCATTGAATGCAGCAGGTTGGCTGCGCCGCCATGTTCCACTATTTTTCCGTCTATCACCCTGTCGACATTTACTCCGGTGGTTACCACTTTTTTGCCGGTGGGCTTTATTTCCATCCATTCGCCAAGGTGTGTTCCGGTCATAGTGTAGCAGGTTACCACCCATTCCCCTTCAGCTATTTGCTTGTCGATGGTAATGTGCAGGTCGGGGTAGGTTTGCCTTACGCCCAGGTCGTGCTGCTTTGCTCCTTCAATACCCATCGGATAGCTCTTGCCCTGGAAAACTTCGGTATAGTCGGGTGAAACATAATTGGGCATAAGCTCCACGTCGCCGGTATTTACTACTTTCTCAATATATTCCCTTACGATGCGCTTATTGTCAGTGATTTTGGCGGTCATATCTTTTCAGTTTATTGCAAATATACGACATCTCTCCTGCCGGCTTCAGGTCATTGTGTTAATAGCTCAATTCTTTGCCTTTTAAATAAGCGATTTCGAGGTATTTTTTCCGTGTTTCCGGGCCAACCGATAAAATCGAATGGAAATAAATATGGTCGACCTGTTCAATGCCCGGATATTTGAGGCCCCAGTCGTCAATTAATTTTTCCATGGCGGCTTTAAATCCTTTTTCCCTGTAAACTTTTTCGTTAAAAAAAGCAGGATGCATGATAACCGCTTTTTTAATTTTAAGCAGGGGTATCCGTCCGTCAGGGTCTCCCCGCCAGCCCTCCTCATTCAGCTTGTAAGCGAATCCATAAGTCAGGACTCTTTCCATCCAGCCTTTCAACAACGCCGGAAAGTGCAGCCAGAAAACCTGCGTGATAAAAACCAGCACATCCGCTTCAGCCACTTTCTTTTGCTGCAATAAAACATCTTTTGGCTTTTGAGATTGGATCACTTTGATAATATCTTCATCGGTCTTGTTCCGTATATACCATTTGGCAATTAACCGTTTGACCGGTCCGCCGGCAAGTTTGATGATCGTGCCTCTCAGGTCCATTTGTTGTAAAATATCTTTAGGAATATCATTATCCACAAAGAACGCAAAATCCATATCCCGGAATATCGGGTTGAACTTTGTTTTATACAGATCAACAATTTCATACTGATGTCCTGCTTCTTTGAGTCCTTTGACAAAATTGTCAAGGATTGCCCTGGTAAAGGACAATGGGTTTGGATGTGCGAAAATGATTAATACCTTCATGGTTCGTTTATTTAAATGAAATATATCTTTTTACTCGTTTTGCATATTGCCTGTATTCTTCGCCATATTGCGAGGTAAGGAATTGCTCTTCTTTGATCATGATGAAATGATGGATGATCCATGCACCTGCGAATGCCACGATATTAAGGTAATGCGGATTGAAAAGGCAGGACGAGAACAGGATGAAAATAAATCCCAAATAAAAAGGATGCCGGCTCACCGAATAAATTCCTTTTGTCTGTAAGGTGTGATGCTCGGAAGAAGATAAACCGAAGACCAAATCTTTTTTTAGCTTGAATGTTGCAAGGAACAAAATCACCGATCCTGCAATTAAAAAGACCAGTGCAATGATTTCTATAAATTCATCCGGGACAAAAACTCCTTTGACAGGTATATTCAGTCCTTTCAGAAGCAGGAAAGTCAGGTTAACCGCCACCAGCATTTTAGCCAGCAGGAAAAATACAACAGGGATTGGCGGGCGCCCGATGATTTGTTGTTTTGTGATGACTGACCGGCCAATAGCCACGGCTATTAAAAGGATCAGCAAAACAGAGATCGTCAAAACCAGTGTTGAAATCATATCGGTTAGTTTTAATGTCTTAAAATGGTCATGCTACGCGCTTTTTGCGGGTTAAAGATAAACAATGTGTGGTTAGTACTTATTTTTGTTCATGTCCTTTTTATAGTTCTTCATGATTTTTCCAAATTCTTTGTCTTTTTTTCGTCTCTCTGCAACGGTAGATTCAAAATGGGCTTTTTCTCTTTCCATTTTCAGGTAATTTTCGTAGGAAGCTTTGTCTATTTCTCCTTCTTCAACGGCTTCAATAACTGAACAACCTGTTTCATTGGTGTGAGTGCAATCTTTGAACTTGCAATTTTGAGAAAGGCTAATAATCCTGTCGAATGTTATTTCTAATCCGCTTGTTGAATCGGCAATACCTACTTCTCTCATCCCGGGATTGTCAACTAATATTCCGCCATTTTCCAGAACAATTAATTCCCTGTGACTTGTAACATGCCTCCCTTTGTTTGTACTCTGGCTTATTGTATCAGTTCGCATGATGGTCTTACCGGAAAGATTATTTAATAGTGTGGATTTTCCAACACCTGAAGAACCAAGCATACAATATGTTTTCCCTTTTTCAATAATCGTTTTTATTCTGTCGTATCCATCCTGTGATTCGTTACTTATCGCAATAACCGGAACATTTTTAATCCGGATTTTTATATTCTCTAATATCTCAGAAAGCTGCTGCTCATTTATTAAATCAATCTTACTGAGAACGATTATGGGACTTACCTTTGATGAGTTACAGATGGTAAGGTATCTTTCAAGCCTGTTGATATTAAAATCCCTGTCAACGGCCTGGACTAAAAAAGCATAATCAATGTTTGTTGCTATTATCTGAATCTCTCCAAATTGTCCTACTGCCTGCCTTTTAATGATTGAGAATCTTGGAAATATTTTATGAATTATTGCAAAATCAGAGTCATAAGTTGATAGCGCAACCCAGTCTCCCACAGCCGGAAAATCTTCACGGTTTTTTGCAGTAAAACGCATATTACCGGTTATCTCGGCTTCAAATTCACCTTTAGTCGTCCTGACAATATACCGTTCCTTATGTTCTGCAATAACTCTGCCTGTCTCAAAGTTATTGAGGTTATTGTCTATTCTGAATTTCTCAAGTTCGTCATTATATCCAAGGTCTTCTAATTTCATTATGTTATCTTTTGTGCGGGGAGTCTTTTAGTGTTAAGCACAATCTTTTTTATACATACAGAAAAACTGTATCTAAACACCTAAAACCGGATGCGGTAGGCACAGTTAAGTTGATATTTATTTTTTATCGATGAATTCAAATTCTGCTTTCTCTTACCACCAGCAAATATAAACATATTTTGTTCATCAGGATATTTTAACAAAAAAGAGGCTGTTTTTAAAGTCCTTTATGTTCCTTTGTGAAAACCACTGGTTGCGGGCTGGCAGGCTTTGCGTCCTTTGTGGTTAAAAAATTAGAGAATCGAAAATTGAAAATGGTCCCGAAGGGGTGCCTTTGGCAAAATTGGAAATTTGTAATTCAAAATTGTTGAACTGCAAAAACAGCGGGCAGGTTTAAATTATTATAAGCGTGCGGATTACTCCTGGCTTTTCCTTTTCGCTTTCCTCAGCATGGCTATACCGGCCCCTAAAAACACTATACCAATGGCTCCTGAAGGAGCGCCAAGGTTCCAATCGTAAAAAAAATTTATGACGCTATAAAGGATAAATGCAAATCCGACACCAACAAAAATATAGCCGGAGATCATTTTCGTGTTTGATTTGGTTTCCATAACGTTTCCTTTCTTTTTGTGACGTTTAAAACAATTGAACAATTGATAAAGAGAACCTGAGATTTATCGTTCCCAAAGGTAGGAAAGAAAGTTAAAAGTTGAAATTGGATATCCGAAGAATTATAGTGAATGAATATATCGAACCTATTTCAATAACTTCCGTACAAAACCATGTATAATGAATAGCCATGTTTTTTCATAGTAATTGGTTTAGGTAAACAACTCGAATGAAAAGCCCGCTAACAACATCAGCGGGCTTTTTCTTTTCAAACGTATTGAGAAAGTTTATTACCTTTTAAGTTAAGATGGTTTAATCACTGCACTCTGCCATATAAAACAAAGCCATGTTACAAGCTTAATCGCTATTTCATACTATTCAGATTTATATAATTGGTATCCGGTAAATCGTCGGTAGTTATATAATTAACAAACTTACCCGGCAGACTTCGGAGCCACGTAAATGTCTTATCGGAGTAATCGCCTATTTTATCGTAAACCGAAACCGAGGGCTGGCTCTGCGCATCCACTTCCCACTCGATGGTATTGTTGCCTGCGGTTTCGATCACCAGGGCGCTGGCGGAGTATTCTGAACGGTTGTTGCTTTCACTCTGATCCTCGAACAAAAACGACGACATGTTGTAAACGCCGTTGGCAAGCTTGTCCGTTTGCCGGTCGATCTTCTGGTTTACCTTTGCACTGAATTGCCTGATCTTTTCATGATCATTTTTCACCTGGGCTTTCAAAGAACTTAATGCTTTGCTTTTTAACGTTTCCCGGTAACCATTTTTAACAGCCTCAGGTACTTTTTGAAACATGGATTTGTAATTATATTCCTGTACCTTTTTCAAAAATGCGTTTTTTTCCTTCGGTTCTATTTCCCGGATTGGAGTTTTAGTTTCCGGTTTATTTTCTATGGTTTTGGTAACAGGATTTTTCGGTTCGTTTAAGTTTTTAAGCTCGGCATAATACTTCATTTTATTTTGCCTGATGCGGCTATATATTTCGTTTCTCATTTTAAGTTAAGTATTAAGTAATTTACTAAACGATTAAACAATTAAAAATAAATTCCGGACAATATTAATAATTATAATTATCAGTTGTCAAGGTATTTAAGTAGTAAATTCACAAATAAGTGTAGAATTAAGTCGCTTAAGGAAGAAAAATTAATAGCTTAAAAAGTTATTAACAACTTAAAAAATAACTTAAAAAAAATTTGCATTGCTTAAAATTTGTATTAATTTTGCTTAAAATTTTTCTTATGGAAACTTACACTTTCATCGATCATCCAATAGAAAAGCTTCATAAAATCATCCCCGGAATACTACCGGGAATTGAGAAAATCATTACCATTCATTATGATGAAGTGAAGCAACAGATAGTGGGCAGGCTTACTGAAAAAAAAAGCCAGGAGTACATTTCCCATGAGTTGAACATTGATAAAATACTCCCTACCCTTCAGCGCTATATGGAAGAAAAAAATTCTTACGACTGGTATAATCGCCAGAATCTTCCTTTTGAAGTGGAGATAAAAAATTCAAATCCTACCATTAATCTCTTTTCGGAACTTAAGAACATTGTTTTGCTTATCAGGGTGCCCGATGTACGCAAAGAATTTAATGACCTGGTGTTCCTTTACCTGAATGAAAACCCAAGCAATTTCGGTGTTACAAATTCCATAAATCCACTTACTACGGATAACAAGAGTATTATTGGTTTTGTATTGAATAACACCATCAGGACGTTTGTTCATCACCAGAGGAATGATAAAAATACACTCAAGACATACAATCTCCGAACCCGCCAGATCATCGACCAGACAGAGTCGCTGAAGTTTGAAATGCAGCGGACCAAGGAGAACTATGGCATCAGCCTCGTTAAGCTTTGCCAGCAGATCATCAAAGAACATGCTGCCGGTAATGGCAGGAATTATAAGCTTTCGCCCGGGGCGCTCGATAAGATTAAAAATTACAAAGGTGAAATAAAGGATCTCGAATCCAACATGCGTGATACCCTGGCTTATGCTGATAGTTTACACGTTGATTTCAGCAATGATATTGAAATTCTTGAGTGGCATATTGTTTTTGATGTTCCGGTGAAAAAAGAAATTGAAAAGACAGAAGTTGTCCGACAGGAAGATAAGTTCTCAAAAACCTTATCGCTTCTGGATAAGCTCGAAAATGCAGCTTTGGTTGCCAAGAGCAAACAGCTGAAGCTCACAGGCACAAACGTGGGTAATTCTTTCTCCGAACCCATCAGCGCCCCGGCAATTTCCGATGCGCTTTACAACCATAAGTCAAAAATTAATAACCTTCTGAAATTGTATCCCGACAGGTGGGAAATCATCAGGTCTGATTTTAAACCCCTAAAGAATATTTTAGTGGGTGAAAAGGAATAGATAGACTGATGAAAAAAAGGGCCGATTGCTTTTGCTTTTAACTATTGGCTTTTAAAGATTCCCCTTAATCTGTTCGAGCATTGGTTGAGCCTCCTCCCACCCCATTCCTTTAATGATAATGATAAAACGCTTATAAGGAATAAAACAAAAAATGGTTCCGGCTTTATCTTTTATTGTAAATCCGTTTTCCATCTGGATGTAATCGGAATATTTCTGGTTCATTTGCATTTTACCTTTTGCGCTGGCAAACCATTCACGGCATTTACGATCATCCGGATAACTAAAAGTAAACAGGATCTTATCATCGCTATACCCTATTACGCCTTCCCTGAACCCTGCAATTGCGCCATGGCCAAAATTAAAAACATTTCCCAGCCCGATGATACCGGTAATGTATTTGATATTCCGGAATTCTGTTTTGTCAACACGAAATACATTTGTCAATTTTGGCTCCCGGCCAGTCTCCATGATCTTATCATTCACATATCCGGCAAATAGTTTTAAGGTATCCATCAGTCCATTGTCTCTCTGGCCAGATGTGCACCTGACGAAATACGAGCCTTTCCAGAAATCAAGGCAATAATCATAGAGTAAGGCTTTGTTTCCCAGATCAACCGGTTTGCCTTTTTCAGAAGAATTGATGGTGAAAATTCCAAAGGCAGCACTATCGCTTGTCATTTTATAAATTTCTACACGAATTGAGCTTGCAGCAAAATTGGTATATTTGCATGATGCAACCTCTATAAAGCCATATTCCAGATAAATGTCAGCTCCCCCATCTATATAACTGAAAAGGTTTTCGCCGGTATAAATTTCGATGGAATCTTGTACTTTCCAGTTTTCAAAGTCTCCGGAGCCAGGCAATAAATCATTTATATAGAGTTGTTTTTGGCAAAAGGATGGAAAACAAAATGCATAAACAATAATGGTAATGAAGTATAATTTGTAAATAAAAATATGTCTGCACATTAACCCTGAGAATTAAATTTGAATTTTAAGCAGTTATTTCAAGGACGTTCAGTTTGGTGTAATCCAGCTGTCCAAGGCCTGCTTCAAATCCTTTAATGTTTGTAAGGATTTCATCAGGTTCATAACCCACAAGCCGGGTGCATAATGCATCAATAGCTACAATATCATTGCCTGCAATTATTTTATTTTCCGTCCTGATATCTCCCGGTCCGCTTGGGCCATTGTTGATGATAAATTTTGTACAATCTGCGATACACAGATCGGTCTTCCTCAGCAGGTTTTGATCGACGATGCACTGGGCAAGATAATCAGGATCATTCTTCTTACCTGAACCTAAATGAAAGGATACATTGGCTTTTCTGGTTGAAACTCCCATGATATTCTTCAAAGCACCTGTAACGAAAGTAGATCCATGGTGCTTGCCGATTGCAATATTTACAAAAACATCACAATCAAGCCAGGCTTTAACGACCTCGGTCTCCTTGAGTGATTTCCCACCTTCCACAGGATTGATCTTTATAAAGTCGGTATCGTTATATTCTGCAGGGAAGGTATTGCTGCTCACTACTTTTAGAGAAGCAAGCAAATCCTTATGATCTTCATAGTGAGAACTGCGCTGCCAATATTCAGGTTTAACTACCTGAAGTTTGGTAATTTCTGAAGCTCCCGCTTCAAAGATCATTTTCACTGATGCAATGCTGATGTCAGGATTGACATAGGTTCCTGGGTCTTCAAAATCGGAGTTGATAAGCAAACCTACCTTCGAACCTTTAGGAACAAACTTTCCCATTCCACCCAAAGCTTCAATTGCCTGAATGGTATTTTGAAAATAATTAGTCCCATTTATGACAACAATATCAGGTGAACTGAATAAAGAACCGAAAGATTGTCCGGGCAAGGTTAAACTTCCTGCAAGTGCAGCAGCGCCCAACTTACCTGAATCAGCAATAAATTTACGACGATTGATTTTTCGAGCCATGATGACATCTTTTTAGAAAACGTTTCAAATTTATAAAAATATTTTGAGGTTAAAACCCTTTTTGCGATAAAGTCAATAATTTGCAAAAAGGAAACTCAAAATACATTTACATCCCCCTGCCCCCTTCAAAGGGGGAAGGGCAGCGGCTTACATAATTCCTTTAGGTTAAAAAGGGATAGTCGGTATAACCTCTCTCGCCTCCATAGTAAAAAGTTTCTTTGTCCCAGGTATTCAAATCAGCTCCTTTTGCAAAACGCTCAACCAAATCGGGATTGGAAATAAAAAGCTTGCCATAAGAGACAAGATCAGCAGAACCTTCCTCCAGAATTTTGGTTCCG
The DNA here is from genome assembly GCA_963749345.1 of uncultured Bacteroidales bacterium. Classification (GTDB taxonomy): domain Bacteria; phylum Bacteroidota; class Bacteroidia; order Bacteroidales; family JAADJA01; genus JAADJA01. The sequence goes on from CAVVMO010000001.1 coordinate 144,543, forward strand.
GTTTCATAATTGTAACCAACATTTGTAATTAAAGTACCCTTGAAGTATTTCCTGAAGTAAGGCGTTACAACTTTCAAATAATGAGCATATTTCTCCGGAGGCTCAAACGGCGCATAAGGCTCCATCAGATGAAGATAAACCGGATTGTAATCGTTCAGCTTTTGGATCAAATATTCATAAAGTTTTACAACATCAGAATCGAACATTCCCTGGTTTGCTCCGCTCGGCGACAATCTGATCCCTACCCTTTCCGATCCAATTGCGAGGCAGCAGGCTTCCATAACTTCCAAAACAAAACGTGACCTGTTTTCGATGGAACCTCCGTATTGATCAGTTCGGATGTTGGATCCATCATGCAAAAACTGATCGGGTAGGTAACCATTTGCCCCATGTATCTCAACTCCGTCGAAACCTGCCTCAATAGCATTTATGGAAGCTTGCTTGTAATCTGCAATGATGCCAGGAATTTCATCTGTTTCAAGCGCACGGGGTACGATCATCTCTTTATGTCCTTCAGGTGTATTAATGATCGCATTGGCCTTGATTGCAGAAGCGGAAACTGGAAGCTTATTGTTTGGTTGCAGCAAAGGATGTGAAATCCGACCTACATGCCAAAGTTGTAGAAATATTTTTCCTCCTTTATGATGAACAGCATTTGTGACAGGTTTCCAACCCTCGATTTGTTGTTGTGTAAAAATCCCGGGAGAATTCATATACCCGAAAGCCTGCAATGAAATGTTGGTTGCTTCTGCAATGATCAAACCCGCAGTCGCACGCTGCTCATAATATATCCGTATCAAATCCGTCGGTACATGTCCATCAGTTGCCCTTCTGCGGGTTAATGGCGCCATCACCACCCTGTTCTTTAATTCAAGTTTTCCAAGCGTAATCGGTTCCAGTAGTTTTGAATTATTTCCCATATTTAGTTATGTAAAAATTCCTTTTGAACAAAATCTAACTCCCTTAGTTTATAATGCAAAGAAAGAGATTTTCTCCTATCTTTGCGATTCACATCGAATCATCACTAAATCATCGGTGAATTGAGTGATCATATGATTTTTTAATGTTAAATTCTGAAATATGCCTCACTATCATAAACTGGGTCAGATTCCTTCAAAGCGACATATTCAATTCAGAAAACCTGATGGGGGTTTATATGCTGAACAACTGGTTTCAACCGAAGGCTTTTCTGATTTTTATTCACTGGTTTACCATTGTTATCCTCCAACCATGGTTCTTGCCGTTGACGAGCCTTATTCAATAGCGCCAACCATTGCAGTGGAAAAAAACTTACTTTCCAGAAGCTTTTATGGATTTAATATTAAACCGGCTGATGACTACCTGAAAAGCCGGATTCCGGTGCTGGTTAACAATGATGTTCATATCAGCCTTGCGGCGCCGCGGAAGTCGACAGAATCTTATTTCTTTAAAAACTCCGGTGCGGATGAAATGATTTTTATACACCGGGGTGAAGGAACACTAAAAAGCATGTATGGAAACATTGATTTCGGTTACGGTGATCATATAGTAATTCCGAGAGGAATAATTTACCAGGTCGAATTTAAAACTACAGATAACCGTTTATTCATTGTAGAATCATTTACTCCTATCCGGTTTCCCAAAAGGTATGTAAACCGTGCCGGGCAATTGCTCGAACATGCTCCCTTCTGTGAAAGAGACATCAGGAAGCCGGTTTATCTTGAAACGCAAGATAAAAAAGGAGATTTTGTTGTACTAATTAAAAGGGATGATATGATTTATCCATACCATTATGCAAGTCATCCATTCGACCTGATAGGCTGGGATGGTTATCATTATCCCTATGCGCTTTCGATCCATGACTTTGAACCCATTACAGGCCGAATTCATCAACCGCCTCCGGTTCATCAAACTTTTGAAACCAATACATTTGTAACCTGTGCTTTTGTACCAAGGCTTTATGATTACCATCCTCTGTCAATTCCTGCTCCTTACAATCATAGCAATGTAGATTCGGATGAAGTACTGTATTACGTGGATGGTGATTTTATGAGCCGAAACAATGTCCAGAAGGGTCAGATCACATTGCATCCCATTGGCATTCCACATGGGCCGCATCCGGGAGCTGTGGAGCGAAGCATTGGAAAAAAGGACACACAGGAACTTGCAGTGATGGTGGATACTTTTAAACCACTGAAATTGACAAAGGAAGCACTTGAAATAGAGGATAAAGAATATTTTAAGTCATGGCTGGAAAAATAGTTCAAAGTTCCGTGTTCAAAGTTCAAAGTTGATTTTTCTTAAAAATATAAATTTCGAATTTCAAATATGACAAAAGAAGATTTTTTACCGATTAATGGTACCGATTTCGTGGAGTTTTATGTCGGGAATGCCAAACAAGCTGCTTTTTATTATCAAACGGCATTTGGGTTTCAACCCCTCGCCTATCGGGGACTTGAAACAGGAGATAAAGAAAAAACCTCCTATGTGCTCAGGCAGGGAAAAGTAACCTTTGTTTTCACTACCTCCCTCATTCCCGATTCAGTGATCGGGGAACATTGTAAATCGCATGGCGATGGGGTAAAATTCGTTGCGCTTTGGGTTGATGACGCAACTAAATCTTACGACGAAACAACAAAGAGAGGTGGTAAATCATACCTGCCTCCAAAAAAATACACTGATAAGGATGGTGAAGTTGTAATGTCGGGTATCCACACTTATGGCGAAACCATTCACCTTTTTGTTGAAAGAAAAAACTATAAAGGAACTTTCCTGCCCGGTTTCAGAGATTGGAAACCTGCCTACAAGACCAGTGAGGTCGGATTCAAATATGTGGATCACATGGTAGGAAATGTGGACTGGGGACAAATGAACCCCTGGGTAAATTTTTATAAAAATGTAATGGGATTCAATCAGCTGGTTTCATTCGACGATAAAGATATTTCGACTGAATACACAGCTTTGATGAGCAAGGTGATGGCCAATAGCAACATGCGCATTAAATTCCCGATCAATGAGCCGGCTAAGGGAATTAACAAATCTCAGATTCAGGAATACATTGAATTTTATAATGGTCCGGGGGTGCAGCATGTAGCGCTGGCAACAGACAACATCCTACATACTGTAGGAGAACTTCGGAAACGAGGGGTTGAGTTCCTTCATGTTCCGGATACATATTACGAAACTGTTACTGAGAGGGTCGGGCACATTGACGAAGATTTAAATGAACTTAAAAAGTTGAATATACTTATAGACAGGGATGAAGAAGGATACCTGCTGCAGATATTCAGCAAACCGGTCGAAGACCGTCCAACCGTTTTCTATGAAATTATCCAGCGTAAAGGGGCATTATCATTCGGTAAAGGTAATTTCAAAGCTTTATTCGAATCCATCGAAAGAGAGCAGCAAAACAGGGGAACCCTTTAGGATTTAAGATTTGGGATTTACGATTTTTGATTTAGGGTTTAAAAAATTAAGCAGAGATGATAAAAGCAAATGATCCGGAGTTAAGATCATGGATTGATGTTCAAAAGGATAGCGACTTTCCGATACAAAATATTCCTTTTGGGGTTATCCGAAAAAAAGATGGAAAAATATGCTGTGCCACGCGAATAGGAAATTACGTTATCGACTTGCATGAACTAACTGGGTTTGGACATTTTAATAATTCAGGAATTCCGGATATTGGCGTTTTCGGGAAATCAACTTTGAATGAATTTATTTCTCTTGGAAAACCAACCTGGAGAGCCGTCAGGGATAAAATTTCTGAACTTTTTGAAGTTTCCTGCCCTGTAATCAGGGATAATTTGGAGCAAAAAACGGCAATTTTAACTCACATCTCGAACATTGAAATGATGATGCCGTTTCAGGCTGGCGATTATACCGACTTTTATTCGAGTATTGAGCATGCAACCAATGTTGGCAAAATGTTTCGTGATCCGGAAAATGCATTGCTGCCAAACTGGAGACATATTCCGGTGGGTTATCATGGAAGAAGTTCCTCGATTGTTGTTTCCGGAACGAACATTCATCGCCCGAAAGGACAAACCAAACCGAATGATGCTGAATTGCCCGTTTTTGGTCCAAGTAAGTTAGTTGACTTTGAATTGGAGATGGCTTTCATTACCGGGAAAAAAAGTGAATTGGGAGAAAGCATTTCAACTACTGAAGCCGAAGATTATATTTTCGGGCTGGTTTTATTCAATGATCTTTCAGCACGCGATATTCAGAAATGGGAATATGTTCCGTTAGGACCTTTTTTAAGCAAGAACTTCGGATCAGTCATTTCACCTTGGATTGTTACACTTGCTGCGCTGGAACCTTTCAGGGTAAATGGCCCGGAACAAAAACCGGCAGTCCTCCCCTACCTTGAATATTCAGGCATAAAGAATTACAATGTTGAACTTGAAGTATTTATTCAGCCGGAAAAAGGTTCGGAAAACAAGGTTTGTCATTCCAATTTCAGGCACATGTACTGGAATATGTGTCAGCAATTGGCCCATCATACAGTTAATGGTTGTAACATAAATGTGGGTGACATGTATGGCTCGGGAACTATCAGCGGACCGACTGAAGATTCCTTAGGTTCTATGCTTGAAATTACATGGAACGGAAGCCGTCCTGTTAAACTTAAGGATGGCTCAGAACGAAAATTTATTCAGGACAACGACACCATTATCATGCGCGGCTGGGCTGAAAAAGATGGATTGAGAATTGGATTTGGAGAGTGTTCAACGAAAATATTACCTGCAAAATAGAATTATGATTCGAATCGATCCCTACCAAACCCCTGTCCAGAAAGTTCACCAAACATTGCTTGGAACCGTTGCTCCGAGGCCCATTGCCTTTGCAAGCACGGTGGATAAAGATGGAAAACCCAACCTCTCCCCTTTTAGTTTTTATAATGCTTTTGGTGTAAATCCGACAACACTGATATTTTCACCATCACGTCGCGGAAGAGATAACACAATAAAAAACACCTACGAAAATCTGAAAGAAGTTCCCGAAGTTGTTATCAATGCGGTTAATTATTCGCTGGTTCAGCAGGCAAGCCTTGCGAGTACTGAATATCCAAAAGGTGTAAATGAATTTATCAAAGCTGGATTAACACCGGTTCCATCTGAAAAGGTAAGGCCTTTCAGGGTAAAAGAATCACCGGTTCAGTTTGAGTGCAAGGTAAGGCAAATCATCGAGACTGGAGACCAGGGCGGAGCGGCCAACCTGATTGTGTGCGAAATTCTTTTAATCCACATTGATGAATCCATTCTGGATGAGACTGGCAATATTGATCTGAATAAGATTGACCTGGTGGGAAGGATGGGCGGCGATTATTATGTCCGGGCTTCGGGTGAAGCATTATTTACCGTTGAAAAACCACTACAAAAACTCGGGATTGGTATTGATGCCTTGCCTGATAAAATAAAACATTCCCCTTTCCTTTCCGGTAATGACCTTGGACAACTGGGAAATCTTGAGACCCTTCCTGCTGAACCTGAAATTCAGGAATTCAATTCACCCGATTATAAAGGCAGGTATAAAGATGAAAAGGAACTGGCCAATGCCGCAAGAAAATTACTTGCAAAGAATAAGGTTTCCGAGGCTTTGAAATTGCTTATGGGAAATATTTAATGTCTGTCAGTAATAAAAAATATCCCGCAGATTGCACTGATTATCGCTGATAAATCTGCGGGAAATAATGACTCAACAGACAGACTCTATTTTAGTCATTCTTCCCGACAATTTTAAATCCATTATCAATCAGCATCGATAATTCAGGTTTTCGGAATTTGAGATTTGTAAGATGTCCCTTTACCTCTGAAGCAAAGCCATTTGAATTCGCTGCGGCTTCAAGAATCTCCATTGCAAGTAGCCACTCCTCCGGGTAATTAGTTTGCATTTGACTAAAAAGTTTCTTCAACTCATCAGTCATTTCGTTCTTTTCACGGGCTTCACGAACCTTGTTATAAAATGAATGAAGATTCTTAGCACGATCGGAGTAAACAATCTTATGAGTTTTTTCATGTGGAACTTCAAACATGAAATCAAAAGCTGCCGGGTCGGCTGGACCAGAATAGGCCGAATAAATTGCTTCACCAACAGCCATATCAAAGATTCCCCATGAAGGATCGAACAATACACCATCCTGGTATTTTACCGTGCAATTATTGAAAGTCATCAAAAGAATATTACCTTTTTGCCGAAGGATATTCATTAGCTTTCCACTCACCTTTACGCCAGATTCGAAATCTAATACAGAATTCTTACCCAGTTCTATTCCAAGGGTTTTTAACTCTGCATCCGTAAATTTTTCAAGGGGTTTTGTTTGCCCTTTCAACTTCCCGACAGGCGAGCTAAAACCATGATGATGGTGGTTTTTCCCATGTCCTTCGAGTTGCTTATTTTCGAAACAAAGATTGGTGGGCCCTGTGGTTTTTATAAAGGCAACCTGCCCGTGCCTTTCGATTACATAGGTAAAAGTTCCTGATACCTGCAGTCCTGAGCTATAATCACAGGTTGCAGTGCTTTCCGATTCAATGGCTTTTTGTACGCCGTAAAGACCTCCCCTTCTCCAGGCCATTCTGCATGCGAATTCATCCAATACATCTGAAAGGTGATTGAAGTCGGGTGTGACGAACAATTGTGGCTGACGGGTTGTAATATCGAAATTGCTATTCACAGCATCAATGGTATAGGGTAATTTCTTCACCTCGGGAAGCATGGATGAGTAGCTTTCACCAATGGATGAAAGCAATCCGGCGCCATAAATCTTCGGATTATTCAACTCACCGACCAAACCATATTCAACCGTCCACCAATGAAGATTTCGGATGAGCGACATTTCGGAAAGTCCTGTGATGCTTTTCTCAAGATTTTCAAGCTGCATTTCAGCCTGCCTGATTTCTGCTTCCGGAGTATAAGGATCAGCCTTTAATATGGACAAATGCCTGATGGCTTCATAAATCTTTCCATCCAGCGCTGATGAAAAAGCTTTGGAACCAATGTAACCGAACATTCTTAGGTATTCAGCATAATTAGCGTCAGCAATGATGGGTGCATGACCTGCTGCTTCGTGAATGATATCAGGAGCCGGGGTATATTCAATCTGGTCAATTGGTCGGATATCGGCTGCAATCACCAGTACATTATAAGCCTGAAATTCCATAAAAGCCCTGGGAGGAATAAAACCATCTACAGCAACTGCGGCCCATCCTATCTCTTTCAAAATTCTGTTCATGCCGTACATATGCGGAATACGATCGATGCTGATACCCGTTCGTTTCAATCCCTCCAGATAGGAATGATGTGCTACAGTAGGAAGGTAACGCACATTTTGCCTCATCACATAACGCCAAACAGCATGGTCCTGAGCGGTATAATCGTTGTATGGCTGGTCGATCACAAGGCTCATCAAGTGCTTTGGCAATCTATCGAGTACTTCGTTACTTTCCATCACGGAAATCATTGATTTTTTTCTTTACAAAAATAGATATTCTGGCATTTTTTCTGTCCGTTAATCTTAAATTTGATAATTCTTGTTTTATTCATACTAGTAAACAAGGCATTTCGTATTTTTGTTTTCAATTAATTCCATTTATGACTGAAAATAAATTGGGTCTTCTTAAAATTGACCCCTGGCTTGAACCCAGCACACAGGATATTACAGATCGTTTCCATCGTTACCAATCGAGGCTGAAATCAATTGAAGATGATTTTAAAAGCATCGAAAATTTTGCTGATGGATATAACTATTTTGGGATCAATTACAATCCTAAACGAAAAGGCTGGACCTACCGCGAGTGGGCGCCACAGGCAAATGCGCTTTACCTGACCGGTGATTTCAATGACTGGAATGAATTTTCACATCCGCTGAAGAAGGATGAATATGGTATCTGGGAAATTTTCCTCGACGAGAATAAATACAAGTCGAAATTCACCCACAAATCGGAGATAAAAGTGCTGGTTGATTCGCAGATGGGCCATAATTACCGAATTCCAGCTTACATCAGGCGTGTGATACAGGATGATGAAACGAAAATGTTCTCAGGCCAGATTTGGCTGCCGGAACCTTTCAAATGGACAGGTGATAAATTCAGGCTGGGTAAGGATACCGATCTTTTCATTTATGAATGCCACGTCGGTATGGCCCAGGAAGAAGAAAAAGTAGGAAGCTATAGCGAGTTTACGGAAAATATCCTCCCACGCATCAAAGAGGCAGGATATAACGCTATCCAGATGATGGCCATCCAGGAACATCCCTATTATGGTTCATTTGGTTACCATGTTTCCAGCTTTTTTGCACCTTCTTCACGGTTCGGAACACCCGAAGACCTGAAAGATTTGATCAAAAAAGCCCATAAAATGGGGATTGCCGTTATCCTCGATATCGTGCATTCCCACACAGTAAAGAATACCATTGAAGGGATGAACCAGTTTGATGGATCGGAAGATCGCAGTACTTTCATCCCGGCGACAGGGGCGATCATCCGCTATGGGATTCCAAGATATTTCGACTATGGTAAAACGGAGGTACTCCGGTTACTGCTTTCCAACCTTAAATACTGGCTGGAAGAATTTCATTTCGACGGATTCCGTTTCGATGGCGTAGGATCGATGATGTACTTCCACCACGGCAATGAGGCGATTGATGCTCAGGATAAATACTTCCGTCAGGGTGTGGAATATGATGCCATTACCTATTTGCAACTGGCTAATAAATTAGTTCATACGGTTTATCCGCATGCCATTAACCATTGCCGAAGATGTGACCGGTATGCCGGGACTAACAACTCCGGTTGAAGACGGCGGCCTTGGTTTTGATTACCGGCTGGGATGGGTATACCCTGATTTCTGGATCAAGCTGCTTAAAGAATATCAAGACGAAGACTGGAATATCTGGGAAATGTGGCATGTGCTGAACGACCGCCTGCCTCATGTAAAAACTGTTGCTTATGCCGAATCGCACGACCAGGCGCTGGTAGGTGACAAAACTCTCGCCTTCCGGCTGATGGATAAGGAAATGTACTGGCACATGCATGAATGATGACCAGGATATTATCATCGAACGTGGGATTGCCCTTCACAAATTGATCCGCTTATTCACCATATCGCTTGGCGGACAGGCTTACATGAATTTCATGGGCAATGAGTTCGGTCATCCTGAGTGGATTGATTTTCCAAGGGAAGGCAACAACTGGAGCTATAAATATTGCCGTCGCCAGTGGTCGCTGGTTGATAATCCCAACTTAAAGTACAAGTGTCTGGCAGATTTTGATAAAGCCATGATCAACATTATCAAAGAAAATCGCATTTTGAATTCGCTATATGCGCAACAGTTAAACATGGATGATTGGAACAAGACCATCATATTCGAAAGGAATAACCTGATATTCATTTTTAATTTCCATGTGAATCATTCTGTATTCGATTACGGATTTCGCGTTCCGCAACCCGGCAATTACCGGATCATTCTGAATTCTGATGCGTCTCAATTCGGCGGGCACAATCGTATCGACGATCATCTGGTTTATTCCACTTTCCAAAATCAGGGAACGATTCCAATCATTATCTGCAGCTCTATGTTACCAACCGGACAGCTTTGGTTTTAAAAAGAGAAGAGTGAAGGTGATATAGGATTTATATTAAACGAAATGATAAAACCGGGAGATAAAACGAAGTTCTTTTTCAGGAATCTGATGAAAGGGTTGATTTGGTTTGCCATCCTTATCATGGCCTTTATCCTGGTTCGTAAGCATGTGGATCCCGATTATGATAAATTGCTTGAGCCCATATTCAGCAATACCTATCTGATCTTTACAGTTTATTGTCTTTCGGAATTGATTATTGGAATTATCCCACCTGAACTCTTTATCATTTGGGCGGTTCGTACCGGTAATATTACCGATTTTGTGCTACTGGTGATGATTTTTGCTGTGCTTAGTTATATTGCCGGTTTTTTAGCTTACCTGTTCGGGAAATACTTAAGTTCAACCATCTTATTCCGGTTCATCCGCAAACGGTATCTCGGAAAATATCAGTCTTTATTTTATAAGTATGGTGCTTTTCTCATCCTCGTTGCCGCCCTTACTCCTATCCCTTACTCTGCAATTAGCATGCTTGTTGGATCATTTAACTATCCAATAAATAAATATCTCTTCTGGGGGTTGTCGCGTTTTGTCAAGTTTGCGTTTTATGGAGTTATTATCTGGGAGGCGGCCAATTTGGTATAAATCGTTTACCCGCAGGCTCAACTGTTCCATCCCAGCCATACGGTTAAGCAGCAGGTGTGCTGGATAAAAAGATGTGAGAAATTAGACGTTAGATATTAGATGTTTGACGGGAAAAAACAATTTCAATTTTCCAATTTCTAATTTCGTTATCTTTGGACCTTGGGTTTGGGGGGGAGGAGAAAAGACTAAGAAGTTTTGCAACAATAATAAAATGGAGTTTATACCACTGTTTCGGAAAGAGAAACTGATGAATTAATTGCGATTGCCAATTCCTCAGCAGATTATTGGCAGCAAGAGATTATTGAACAATCAAAAGTAGAATTGAATAAACGAGGAATTTCAAAAGAAATACAAGAAGACCAACTTGCTATTAGGAGAAAGGAAGCTGAGGAAAATAAAAGACAGTACAAACTTAAACTTGAACAGAATGCCCAACTATCTTATTCACTATTAAAAATGATTTTTATTTTTCTGATCTCTCCAGCAATTTTATTAGGGAAAGTAGGCATGGGATATTCATACACTCAACTTAAACAAGAGAATTATTTAATTATGGCGAGACAAAGGGTATTTCTTTTAATTTTTGGTGCACTATCATATCTTATTTGTTTTTACATTTTGGTGCACTATTCTTAAATTGAAACCCCGCAGGCAAGTGTTCCATCCCGGCCATGCTGGTAAGCAGCACGTGTGCCGGATAAAAAGATGTGAGAAATTAGATGTTAGATGGGAAAACAATTTCCAATGTCGTTATCTTTGAATGGGGTTTGAGGGACAGTGGGTAAAACATTAAGAAGTTGGAGACAATTTTTAAATGAACACAATAGGATTTATATTAGTAATTGGATATTTGCTATTTTCTATGATAGTAGAAATCAGAATTATTCGCAGCAAGTTGATAAACCCAACACAAAAGCTTTTTAATTCAATATTTCTATGGATTATTCCATTTATTTGGGGCTTTTTAGTGATCAGTCTTTTAAAACCGACTAATATTGGAGTTATTACAAAAGAGCGAAGAAGTTTGAGGAAATTTAACTTCTCAGATAATTGGGAACAATTAACTGGCCTTGGCGGATCCTCAGACCACATATAATCAAACTGTTGCAACAGGCTCAACTGTTCCAGCCCGGCCATGCTGGTAAGCAGCACGTGTGCCTTCCACTTCAAATCTAAAACCTGCCCGACTGGTCAGGCGGGTCGTAAATCGTAAATTAAAAATCTGAAATCCCTGCCTCTCCGTGCTTCTCCGTGTTCTCGGTGCCTCCGTGGTTTCCTTTCAAAAACTACTGGTAGTTCTTTGGGTCAATAGCAGCCGGCGTCCATTGCTTCAGGAATTCAAAAACCTTTTCCCTGCTGTACGACTTATCCTGTTCAAGGTAAGCCGAGTTCTGGGTATGGATGCGCTTTCCTTCGGCATTTAAAACAATCAGCACCGGGAATCCAAAGCGCTGCGGATAACCAAGGTCGGCCAGGATGTTAAGGTTTTTGTTTTCGCGGCTGGTGTTCAGCAAAGTGAATACATAATCTGCTTTCAGGAGCGAATCAATCTGTGCGTCTTCATGTACAAATTTATGAAAACGTATGCACCAGGTTCACCAGTTCCCTCCTATTTGCAAAAGGACATGCTTTCCATCCGCCTTTGCCTGCTTTACCGCCTTCTGCATTTCCAGCTTAGCATCAGCTGCAGGATTATAAATTGAAGGGCTCTCTTCCTGTGCATTTGTTGCTGCAAAAGAAAAGAGAAGAATAATACTTAAAAGAATAGCTTTCATTTTAGTCATTTTAGATACATTAATTATTTAAGGATCTTTTCGCTCCAGTTTGCAGCTTTCTGGATTCCTGCTTTCGCAGGAAAGCCTTCGGGGCCTCAAGGCATTCCTGAAAATCCGTAAGGATTTGTCAGGAATCCACAGTGAAGGTCAGAAACTACAATAGTCACGTCCTCTCCCCTACCTCATATATTTAAAGTCTTTCCCGATGTACCTTGCCTGTTCGCCTAGCTGTTCCTCAATCCTGAGCAACTGGTTGTACTTGGCAATCCTGTCCGAACGGCTGGCCGATCCTGTTTTAATCAGGCCGGTATTCAAAGCTACAGAAAGGTCAGCGATGGTAGTATCTTCGGTTTCTCCGCTCCGGTGGCTGATCACTGAAGTGTAAGCATTGCGGTTAGCAAGGTTTACAGCATCGATGGTTTCGGTAAGTGTTCCAATCTGGTTCACTTTGATCAGGATGGAATTGGCAACACCCTTGTCAATGCCCATCTGCAGGCGTTCAGTATTGGTAACGAAAAGATCATCACCCACCAATTGAATCGTGTCGCCCATTTTCTTGGTCATCAGTTTCCATCCGTCCCAATCATCCTCAGCCATGCCATCCTCAATCGAAACAATCGGGAAACGTTTTACCCAGTCGTTCCAGAAATCAACCATCTGGGCAGGAGTTAACTTTTCACCGGTAGATTTTTTCAGATGGTATTTCTTCTCTTTGACAATAAAATACTCCGAAGATGCCGGATCGAGGGCGATACAAACATCTACTCCCGGTTTATAACCCGCTTTTTCGATGGCCTGCAAAATCACTTTGATAGCTTCTTCATTAGATTTAAGGTTAGGAGCAAAACCACCTTCGTCACCAACGTTGGTTGAATATCCCTGTTTCTTCAGGACAGCCTTCAGGTTATGGAAAACTTCGGCTCCCATCCTTAGTCCTTCGCTGAAAGAACTTGCACCCACCGGCATGATCATAAATTCCTGGAAATCGATGCTGTTATCGGCATGCGAGCCGCCATTCAAAATATTCATCATCGGGATGGGAAGGGTATTGGCATTTACACCACCAATATAACGGAACAACGCCTGATCAGTTTCCATAGCTGCAGCCTTTGCAACAGCAAGTGAAACTCCAAGAATGGCATTTGCCCCAAGTTTTGCTTTGTTGGGAGTGCCGTCAATTTCGATCATGCGGGCATCAATGCCATTCTGATCCTGGATAAAAAAGCCCTGCAATTCTTCATTCAGGATTTTATTCACATTGTGAATGGCTTTCAAAACCCCTTTACCCATATAAACCTTTTTATCACCGTCCCTCAGTTCAACGGCTTCGTGAATACCGGTTGAAGCGCCTGAAGGAACGGCTGCTCTTGCAATGATACCCGAATCAGTCATTATATCAACTTCAATGGTCGGATTCCCTCTCGAATCCAGTATTTGTCTTGCGGTTAAATTTACGATTGTACTCATGGTAAATATATTTTAAGTTTTACGAATGTCTTTAAAAACAAACAGAAGGATTCGGGGTTAAAGCCTCATCCTTCTGCATGAACGATTAATTTACTCAAATCAATTATTTGGATTCTTCTTTGGTATTTTCCGTAGTTTGATCATCCACAGGAACTTTTTCAGCTGTTTCATCCTTTTCTTCTTCTTCTTTAACGGTTTCTTTACCCTTTTTTGATGTTTTAGCTGTGGTAACAGATACATCGGCAGTTTCTTCTGTCTTCTTTTTTCCAGGACTTCTTCTCTTCCTGGTTGGTTTCGCCTTAGCTTGTTTGTCACCCAACAGGTTCTCGTTAAAGTCCACCAGTTCCATCATACATAATTCCGCATTATCTCCAAGACGGTTGCCAATTTTAATGATCCTGGTATAACCACCCGGACGTTCAGCTACCTTAACAGAGACTTCCCTGAAAAGTTCAGTTACAGCTTCTTTGCTTTGAAGTTGGCTAAAAATAATCCTTCTGGAATGCGTGGTATCTTCCTTCGATTTGGTAATCAAAGGCTCGATATACGTTCTGAGGGCTTTCGCTTTTGCCAGTGTTGTATGAATTCTTTTATGCAGGATGAGCGATGTTGCCATATTCTGCAGCATGGCTTTCCTGTGTGCGCTTTTTCTCCATAAATGATTGATTTTTCTCCCGTGTCTCATCTCGATTATTCCTTATCTAATTTATATTTTGAGATATTCATTCCAAACTCAAGGCCTTTGGTTTTAACTAATTCCTCAAGCTCAGTTAATGATTTTTTACCAAAATTTCTGAATTTTAAAAGATCATTCTTGTTAAATTGAACGAGATCACCCAGGGTCTCAACATCAGCTGCTTTCAGGCAGTTCAAAGCTCTCACCGACAGATCCATGTCGACCAGCTTGGTCTTTAATAACTGCCTTGTATGCAATGAGCTTTCATCAAACTCTTCAGAAACTGTTTTTTCAATGTTATCAAGTGTAATTCTCTCATCGGAGAATAACATAAAGTGATGGATCAGAATTTTAGCAGCTTCTTTCAAAGCTTCCTTTGGATGAATGGAGCCGTCGGTTTCCAATTCAAGGATCAATTTTTCGTAGTCGGTTTTTTGCTCAACCCTGTAATCTTCGATGTGGTATTTTACATTCTTGATTGGTGTATGAATGGAATCTGTGAAAATAGTTCCAGCCGGCACGTTCAATACTTTATTTTCTTCTGCAGGTATGTATCCTCTTCCTTTTTCTATATTCAGTTCAATCGAAAGTTTAACGTTCGGTTCCATATTGCAAATGATCTCCTCAGGATTCAGAACCTGAAAAATCGAAAGAAATTTGTTAATATCACCGGCTTTGAAAACTTCCTGATCGCCAATCACGATGTGAACTTTTTCGGAGTTCTCACCTTCGATTTGTCTTCTGAATCTTATCTTTTTAAAACTAAGGGTGATCTCGGTTACATCTTCAACCACTCCTTTGATTGTGGAAAACTCCTGGTCGACTCCGTCGATCCTGATCGACGTGATGGCGTAGCCTTCGAGAGAAGAAAGTAGTATTCTTCTCAGGGCATTGCCAATGGTTATGCCAAAGCCAGGTTCGAGCGGACGAAATTCAAAGATACCTCTGAATTCATCGGCTTCTATCATGATAACTTTATCGGGTTTTTGAAATGATAAAACTGCCATTTTCAGCTATTTTATTTAATTGATAATTCGGATTATCAGGTTAATGTTACTTAGAATATAATTCGACGATGAGTTGCTCCTTAATGTTTTCAGGAATCTGTTCCCTTTCAGGAAAACTCATGAATTTACCAGCCATCAAGTGACCATCCCACTCCAACCAGGGATAATTGCCTGTCCTGGAAGCCAGTGAATTTGCAATGGCCTCAAGTGATTTTGATTTTTCCCTTACACTGACAATATCGCCTGGTTTCAATGTATAAGAAGGAACGTTGATGATTGCTCCATTTACAGCAATGTGCCTGTGTGATATTAACTGGCGTGACGCCGGCCGTGAAGGGGCAATGCCCATACGGTAAACCACATTGTCCAGCCTTGCCTCAATTAATTGAAGCAATACTTCACCGGTAATGCCCTTCTTTCTTGATGCTCTTTCAAATATATTTTTGAACTGTTTTTCAAGTATTCCGTAGGTATATTTAGCCTTCTGTTTTTCCTGCAACTGGACACCATATTCCGACAGTTTTTTTCTCCTTTTTGACTGTCCATGCTGGCCGGGCGGAAAATTTTTCCTTTCATAATACTTATCCGGACCATAAATCGGTTCTCTGAATTTTCTGGCTATTTTTGTTTTCGGACCAATGTATCTTGCCATTTTTTTATCTGAATTTCTATATTTATTAAATTTCTTTATTCATTCATAACAGCAGCAAAAATTAAAGCAGCTGAATTGCTAAATTATACCCTTCTCCTTTTTGGTGGCCTGCATCCGTTGTGTGGCAGTGGAGTCATATCATTAATTTCAGTGACTTCAATACCTGATGAGTGGATGGAACGGATGGCTGATTCTCTTCCGGCACCGGGACCTTTCACATACACTTTCACTTTGCGTAAACCCTGATCGTGTGCCACTTTTGAACAGTTTTCAGCAGCCATTTGTGCGGCATAAGGAGTGTTTTTCTTTGAACCTTTGAATCCCATTTTACCGGCAGATGCCCAGGAAATAACCTGGCCTGCATTGTTGGTTAAAGAGATAATGATATTGTTAAACGACGCATTGATATAAGCTTTTCCTGTCGGTTCAACTTTGACTACTCTTTTCTTTGTTGCTCTGGTTTTTTTAGCCATAAAATGTTTATTTACTTTTTTTAATTAAGTAGAAGAATTACATTAACCTTTTGGTGCTTTCTTTTTATTGGCCACAGTTTTTTTCCTTCCTTTACGGGTACGGGCATTGTTTTTTGTACTTTGTCCGCGAACAGGCAAACCGGTACGATGCCTTATTCCTCTGTAAGTTCCAATGTCCATCAAACGTTTGATATTCACCTGGACTTCAGAACGCAATTCTCCTTCAATTTTAAAGTTACCACTGATAATGTTCCTGATGTTGTTTTGTTCGTCATCAGTCCAGTCCTGTACTTTTTTATTTATATCTATTCCGGCTTCCGTCAGGATCTTTTCAGCCCTTGACTTTCCAATGCCAAAGATGTAGGTCAAAGCAATTACTCCTCTTTTGTTTTTTGGTATATCTATACCTGCTATACGAGCCATAATTTATTGTTTGTTATTACTTTTAACATTTTTACAAAGCAAAATTCAATTTTAACCGGCAAATGCTCCGAATAATTTTCAGTACAATGCCGGATTATTTTATCCCTGCCGTTGTTTGTATTTGGGATTCTTTTTGTTAATCACATACAAACGGCCTTTTCTGCGAACGATTTTGCAATCCGGTGTCCTTTTTTTAATTGATGCCCTTACTTTCATTTTAAATCCTTTTTTTATTTATACCTGAATGTTATCCGGCCTTTTGTTAAATCATAGGGAGACATTTCCAATCTCACTTTATCTCCCGGCAATATTTTTATATAATGCATCCGCATCTTACCTGAAATATGGGCTGTAATGACATGCCCGTTTTCAAGTTCCACGCGGAACATTGCATTACCCAAAGATTCTATAACTGTTCCGTCTTGTTCTATTGAGGCTTGTTTCGCCATATATTACCAGACTAATATTTAATTTTTATGATCGATTTAATACTTCTTCAATATATTTAAAAGTTGATAAAATCTCAGCTTCGCCTTTTCGCACCACAATATCATGCTCAAAATGAGCTGATGGCATCATGTCAGCCGTTCTAATCGTCCAACCGTCACTTTCCTGGATCACCTTTTTGGTTCCCAGGTTGATCATCGGTTCGATGGCCAGCACCATGCCTTCTTTCAATACCGGTCCCGAACCTCTCTTCCCATAATTGGGGACCTCAGGCTTTTCGTGCAACCCTTTACCCAGACCATGCCCGACTAAATCTCTCACCACTGAATACCCAAACCGCTCAACATAACTTTGCACAGCAAATCCAATATCTCCTACCCTGTTTCCCGCAAAAGCCATTTCGATACCCATATACAGCGATTCTTTTGTGCGTTCCATCAATTGAAGGATTTCTTCCTTCACCTCACCCACTGCAAAAGTATAAGCTGAATCACCATAGAAGCCATTTTTTATTACCCCACAATCTACCGAAACAATATCCCCATCTTTTAATTCCCTCTCCGAAGGAAAACCATGAACCACATGTTCATTGATTGAAATGCAGAGTGTATACGGAAATCCATTGTACCCTTTAAATCCTGGCTTTGCTTTGTGATCATTGATGTATTCTTCAGCGATCCTGTCAAGCTCAATCGTTTTTTTTCCGGGGGCAATAAGTTTAGCTACTTCAGCTAAAGCTTTACCAACAAGCAAAGAACTTTCTCTTATTAATTCAATTTCTTCCTCAGTCTTGATGTATATCATCCGACGGCTGTTATTCTAATTCTTAACCGGTCATGCTATAAGCTGAGCGGCCTTTTATCCTTCCTGATTTTGTCAAACCATCGTAATGCCTCATCAACAGGTGACTTTCAATTTGCTGCAAGGTATCTAAAACTACACCAACCAAAATCAGCAATGAGGTACCTCCATAGAACTGGGCAAACTGGGTACTTACTCCAAATAGTCTTACCAACGCCGGCATAATGGCAACAAATCCCAGGAAAATAGAACCCGGTAAAGTTATCCTCGACATCACACCATCAATA
This sequence comes from uncultured Bacteroidales bacterium, assembly GCA_963749345.1. Classification (GTDB taxonomy): domain Bacteria; phylum Bacteroidota; class Bacteroidia; order Bacteroidales; family JAADJA01; genus JAADJA01. The sequence goes on from CAVVMO010000001.1 coordinate 162,756, forward strand.
AATTCAGCTGTTTTCTTACCTGGTTTAACACCGGGAATAAAACCTCCATTCTTTTTCATATCATCCGCCATCTGGTTTGGATTAATGGTGATGGCTGTATAGAAATATGTAAAGAGGATGATCATGACAAAAAAAGTGAAGTTATACCAGAAACCATTGATATTGGCGAAGGCATTTATAAAACCTGACATCGATTCTGATTCAGTAAAACCAGCCAGAGTAATGGGCAGGAACATAATAGCCTGGGCAAAAATGATTGGCATTACACCTGCAGCATTCACTTTTAATGGTATGTATTGACGGACCCCTCCATATTGCTTATTCCCGACAATTCTTTTTGCATATTGAACCGGAATTCTTCGGGTTCCCTGCACAAGTAAAATGCATATAAGAATTACCAATACCAGGATTGCTATTTCGATGACAAAAAATACCAGTCCACCTCCTTTTTCTTCCATTCTCGAGATGAACTCGCTAAACAATGCGAAAGGTAATCTGGCGATAATCCCAATCATGATGATTAAAGAAATACCGTTTCCAATACCTTTTTCTGTGATCCTTTCACCGAGCCACATAATAAACATTGAACCGGCCGTAAGGACTACTATAGAAGAAATTCCAAAGAATGTGAAGATAGAATTTGAAACAGTTCCCGGATCAAAAGGGTAAATTGCATCAGGCGGCAATTGCCTTACAAGGTTTGCAAGGTAAGCCGGGGACTGAAAAATTAAAATGATAACCGTAAGATACCGGGTGAGTCTGATTGATTTTCCTGCGACCGCTTTCTCCTTCTTTCTGTAATTTCTGAAAATAAGGAATGGCCATACCTAAAAGCTGTACGACGATGGATGCAGAAATGTAAGGCATAATTCCTAATGCAAAAATACTTGCATTGGAAAAGGCACCACCTGAAAACATATTTAGTAATCCAAGTAATCCGGAACTACCCTGGTTTTGCAAATTTGCCAACTGATGAGGATCGACTCCGGGAAGCACAATGTATGCACCCAGACGGTAAATTACAATTATACCCAGCGTATAAAGGATTCTGGTCCTGAGTTCCTCTATCTTGGAAATATTTCGAATTGTTTCTATTAATCTTTTCATTAAAACTTAGATTTTTGTTGCCAGACCACCTTTAGCTTCTATAGCAGCAACGGCTGTTTTAGAAAAAGCATGTGCTTTCACTTCGAGTTTTGCATTTAATTCTCCTCTGCCCAGAATTTTTACCAAATCTTTTTTATTGGCAAGACCTTTTTCGATCAGGAAATTTACATCAATAGCAGATATTTTAAATTCATCAGCAAGCTTTTGTAAAACATCGATGTTGATTCCTCTGTATTCAACCCTGTTTATATTTTTAAATCCGAATTTAGGAACCCTCCTGTACAATGGCATCTGTCCTCCTTCAAATCCGGGTTTGCTGCTATAGCCTGACCTTGATTTAGCTCCTTTATGGCCCCTTGTGGAGGTACCACCATGCCCGGAACCTTGTCCTCTTCCGATTCTTTTTCTTTTTTTAATTGCGCCTTCAGCCGGCTTAAGATTACTTAAATCCATCTTTATCTAAAGATTATATTGTTAAATTTCTTCGACTTTTATTAAATGTCTGACCTTTTCGATCATACCCAGAATTTGTGGGGTGGCTTCAACTTCCTTTTCCTGCTGCATCTTTTTTAGCCCCAGTGCTTCCAGTGTAAGCTTTTGCCGTTTGGGATGTCCGATCCCACTTTTAATTTGTTTGATTTTTAGCTTTTTCATTTTTGAATCCTCCAATTAAATCTAACCATTAACCATTAAAAACAACACTTAGCTCCACTCCTCTTAACTGAGCAATAGTATAAGGATCCTTCATCTGTATCAAGGCATTAATTGTGGCTTTTACAACGCTGTGCGGGTTTGATGAACCCTTTGATTTTGCAAGCACATCCTTTATGCCTACACTTTCAAGAACAGCACGCATAGCTCCACCGGCAATTACACCTGTTCCGGGTGCCGCAGGTTTCAGAAAAACTTTGGCACCACTATATTTTCCTTCCTGCTCATGAGGCAGGGTTCCATTCATAATGGGAACTTTAATGAGGTTTTTCTTGGCATCATCAATTCCCTTAGAAATGGCTGAAGTGACCTCTTTTGCCTTACCCAATCCATAACCAACAACACCCTGCTCGTTACCAACTACCACGATAGCACTAAAACTAAACGTGCGTCCACCCTTGGTTACTTTGGTAACACGCTGGATACTAACCAACCTGTCTTTGAATTCGATTTCGCTCGATTTAACTCTTTTGATATTGACGTTTGACATAATTTTTAGAATTTAAGTCCCCCTTCTCTTGCAGCTTCAGCCAAAGCTTTAATCCTGCCGTGATACAAATAACCATTTCTATCGAAAACTACACTTTCAATTCCTGCTTCTTTGGCCTTCTGAGCTATCATTTTTCCCACTTTTTTGGCCTGATCGATCTTGTTTGCTTTTGCAGCAGCTATCTCATCAATTGAAGAGGATGTCGACAAGAGTGTATGTCCTGCCTGGTCGTTAATTAACTGAACATAGATTTGTTTGTTACTTCTGAATACCGTCATGCGCGGCCTTTCGGCTGTTCCATGCACGATTTTCCGGATCCTCATTTTAATCCTGTTCCTTCGGTATTGCTTCCAGTTTTTAGTAGCCATTATTATAAAAATTTATTCCGTTTTATTATTTTTCAGCAGCAGATTTACCAGCTTTCTTCCTGATAACTTCTCCCTTAAATATAATACCTTTTCCCTTATAAGGTTCAGGTTTCCTGAATGACCTTATTTTCGCCGCTACCTGACCTATTAATTGTTTGTCAATTGAAGTCATGGTGATGCTTGGATTTTTTCCCCTTTCGGTTTTTGTTTCAACATGAATCTCTTTGGGTAATTCCATCACAATATTGTGCGAATAACCAAGCATCATCTCGAGCAGCTGTCCTTTTGCTTCCACTTTGTAACCCACACCCACCAGTTCCTGAACAATGGTATATCCTTCAGATACTCCTGTGACCATGTTGGCAATCAGTGACCTGTATAAACCATGTTTGGCTTTATGATCCAGAGCCTCCGAAGCCCTTTCCAATATGATGTTCCCATCTTTGGTAGTAACTGTAACACATGGATCAATTTTCTGATGCAATTCGCCCAACTTACCTTTAACGGTTACCACATTGTCATTGGTAATATCAATTTTGACTCCGGCAGGTATACCAATGGGTAATTTTCCTATTCGTGACATAATGCTTATTCTCTAAAATTAACTTACATAACATAAAACTTCACCACCGATGTTTAGTTTACGGGCTTCTTTATCCGTCATTAAACCCTGAGAGGTTGATAAAACGGCAATTCCAAGGCCATTCATAACACGCGGCATACTATCAGCATCTATATATTTTCTAAGTCCGGGTTTGCTTATTCTTTGCATCTTATTGATGGCAGAAAGCTTGGTAACCGGATGATATTTCAATGCTATTTTGATGTTTCCGGGCTTTGATTCATCATCAAATTTATAATTCAGGATGTATCCTTTTTCATAAAGAATTTTAGTCATCTCCTTTTTAATATTTGATGCAGGGATTTCAACTACCCGATGATTTGCCTGTACGGCATTTCGTATCCTGGTTAAATAATCTGCAATTGGATCTGTATTCATTGCTCTATCTCTGTTTATAAAATTACCAACTCGATTTTGTTACTCCCGGAATTAATCCTTTCAATGCCATTTCTCTGAAATTTATTCTGGAAAGTCCAAACTGGCGCATATAGCCTTTCGGTCTACCAGTCAGATTGCATCTGCTGTGCAAACGCACTTTGGAAGCATTTTTCGGAATTTTCTGTAAACCGACATAATCTCCTGCGGCTTTCAATTCCAGCTTTTTGGCTGCGTATTTTTCAACCATTTTGCGTCTTTTTACTTCCCGGGCTTTCATTGATTCTTTAGCCATAATTCTTATTTATTTTGATTTTTAAAAGGTAATCCGAATTCTTTTAAAAGTTCTATACACTCCTTGTCAGTTCTTGCACTGGTAACAAAGGTGATATCCATTCCATTGATGTTACTTACTTTATCAATATCGATTTCGGGAAAAATGATCTGCTCAGTAACACCAAATGTGTAATTACCCCTTCCATCGAAGCCTTTGTCATTTAATCCCCTGAAATCTCTGACACGCGGTATGGCAACAGAAATGAGCCTGTCGAGAAACTCATACATATTATTTCCACGAAGAGTAACCCTGACACCAATTGGTACACCTTTTCTCAGCTTAAAATTGGAAATATCTTTCTTCGACTTAGTGGAAACTGCAAGCTGTCCGGTGATCTTTGTCATTTCCTCGATTCCGCTATCGATCTGTTTTTTATCCGTCGTGGCAGTCCCAAGACCCTGGTTCACACTGATTTTTTTCAACCGTGGGACCTGCATGATGCTGGTATAGTTAAACTGCTTTTGCAAAGCAGGAACTATATCATCATGGTATTTTTTTATTAACCTCGGTTTGTATTCCATTATTTAATTACCTCCCCAGATTTTTTTGAATATCGCACTATTTTATTTGTTTTTTCATCCAGTTTTCGACCTACCCTGGTAAAATTACCAGCTCCATCAGACACCTTCAAATTGGAAATATGAATCGGAGCTTCTTTCTTTATGATTCCACCTTTAGGATTTTTAGCATTGGGTTTGGTATTCTTCGAAACCAGATTAACCCCCTCTACTATGGCTTTGTTTTTCACCACATCCACTACCAGCACTTTTCCTTGTTGTCCCTTGGAGTCTCCGGCTATAACAAGAACGGTATCGCCTTTCTTTACATGTAACTTCTTTTGCATGGTTCAATATCTGTTTAGAGCACCTCAGGTGCCAATGATACAATTTTCATGTACTGTTTTTCTCTTAATTCCCTTGCAACAGGACCAAAGATACGGGTTCCGATCATTTCGCCTGCAGCGTTCAGCAGAACAACAGCATTATCGTCGAACCGGATGTAAGATCCGTCGGGTCTTCTGTTTTCTTTCTTGGTTCTTACGATAACTGCTTTAACAACAGTTCCTTTTTTAATATTTCCTGACGGTATCGCATTTTTAACGGTCACAACAATTTTATCTCCAATGGTTGCATACCTTTTACCGGTTCCGCCAAGAACCCTGATGCAAAGTACTTCTTTTGCACCACTATTATCAGCTACTGCCAATCTAGATTCTTGTTGTATCATGATTATTTAGCCCTTTCAATGATTTCAACTAATCGCCAACACTTATTTTTACTTAACGGCCTTGTCTCCATGATGCGAACGGTATCGCCAATGTTGCAATCATTCTTGTCATCATGTGCCATAAACTTGGTGGTCTTTTTCACATACTTCCCATACATCGGGTGTTTCACCTTTCTCTCGACAACAACGACAATGGATTTATCCATCTTATCACTGACGACGAGACCGATTCGTTCTTTTCTTATTTTTCTGGTTTCCATTATTTGTTTTCGCTTTTGATTTGTTCTTCAAGCTCTCTTTTTCTCACTTCCGTTTTAATCCGGGCAATGGTTCTCCTGTATGCCTTTATCTTATTGGGATTTTCCAAAGGAGAAACCGCGTGATTAAGCCTAAGTTTTACCAGTTGTTTAGATTCTTCTTCCAGTCGCTCTTTTAATTCAGCCGTTGAAAGTTCTCTGATTACTTCTTGTTCCATATTATTTAATTAGTTTCTTCAACGTAATCTCTTCTAACGATAAATTTTGTTAAAACAGGAAGCTTTTGAGCAGCAAGTCTTAAAGCTTCTTTTGCCACTGCAAGTGGAACACCTTCAGCTTCGAAAATGATCCGTCCGGGTGTTACAATTGCCACAAATCCTTCGGGAGCACCCTTTCCTTTACCCATACGAACTTCAGCAGGTTTCTTGGTAATCGGCTTATCAGGGAATATCCTGATCCATATTTGTCCTTCACGTTTCATGTGACGGGTCACTGCCTGGCGGGCTGCTTCTATCTGTCTTCCGGTTATCCAGCATTCTTCCAAAGTTTTAATTCCAAAAGAACCAAATGCCAATTGATTTCCTCTGTTGGAATTTCCTTTCATTTTGCCTTTTTGCTGTTTCCTGTATTTCGTTTTCTTTGGTTGTAACATTATCTTATATCATTATAATGATTCACCTAATTTATTATCTGCTATTGTTACTTCTTCTTCTTTTTGGTCTGCTTTCAGCTGTATCTGCCTGAACTTTTTTCTTTTCCTGGCTAAACTGAGCTGTCAGATCCCTTTTTCCATAAACTTCCCCTTTGCATATCCAGACTTTTACTCCAATTCTCCCATAGCTGGTATGAGCTTCAACCAATGCATAATCGATATCGGCCCTCAGGGTATGCAATGGAATTCGGCCTTCCTTATAAATTTCCCTGCGAGCCATTTCAGCGCCGCCTAACCTGCCTGAAATTAATACTTTAATTCCGTCCGCTCCAATCCTCATGGTAGAGGCAATTGCAGTTTTTATTGCCCTGCGATGTGATATCCTTCCTTCAATCTGTTTTGCAATGGTATTGCCAACGATCACAGCGTCCAGTTCAGGCCGTTTTATTTCGGAAATATTGATCTGAATTTCCTTCTGTGTTATTTTTTTAAGTTCTTCTTTCAGCTTATCTACTTCCTGGCCACCTTTTCCGATAATAATTCCTGGTCTGGCTGTATTTATGGTAACAGTAACAAGTTTCAGAGTGCGTTCAATCAGAATTTTTGAAATGCCGGCTTTTGACAACCTTGCATTCAGATATTTTCTGATCTGATCATCTTCTAATAATTTCTGGTCATAGTTTTTGCCACCGTACCAGTTAGAATCCCATCCTTTGATGATCCCTAACCTAAGGCCGATTGGATTTGTTTTTTGTCCCATTAATATTTTATTATTTATGCTTTAAATGTTCTTTTATTCTTGTTTATTATCAACGATTAAAGTAACGTGGTTCGACGGCTTTCGAAGTCTGTATGCGCGTCCCTGAGGAGCTGTTTGAATTCTTTTCAGTACACTGCCACTGTCAACTGAAATCTCTTTCACAATAAGGTTTGCATCTTCAATCCTTACACCTTCATTTTTCGCCTGCCAGTTAGCAATAGCTGACAAAAGCAGCTTATGCAACCTTCCGGATGCTTCCAGTGACGAGTGCTTTAAAATATGTACTGCCTTTTCAACTTCTATACCCCTGACCAACCCGGCAGCCAACCTCATTTTTCTAGGTGATGTCGGACAGTTATTAAGTTTAGCGAAAGCAACTTTTTTGCTTGTTTTCTTCGAAGCTTCTGCAGTGGTTCTCTTTCTGGCTCCCATTGTATCTTAATTTTATAACGTATGCTAATTATTTTTTACCTTTATCCTTACTTCCGGAATGTCCTCTGTAAATTCGGGTGGGTGCAAATTCACCCAATTTATGACCCACCATATTTTCAGTCACATAAACAGGTATAAATTTGTTACCATTATGAACGGCAATGGTCTGACCCACAAACTCTGGTGCAATCATTGAAGCCCTTGACCAGGTTTTAATCACGTTTTTTTTCTTTGACTCCAAATTCTGAAGCACTTTCTTTTCCAGTTTGAAGTGGATATAAGGTCCTTTTTTAATTGATCGGCTCATACTCAATTATTATTTTTTCCTTTTTTCAATTATATACTTATTCGACGCATTCTTTTTTGCCCGTGTTTTATATCCTTTAGCCGGAATACCTTTCCTTGACCGTGGATGTCCGCCGGATGCACGACCTTCACCACCACCCATCGGATGATCAACAGGGTTCATTACAACGCCCCGGGTTCTTGGACGACGGCCAAGCCAGCGGCTTCTGCCAGCTTTGCCTGAAATTTCCAGGCTGTGGTCACCATTGGAAACAATACCAATGGTAGCTTTGCAGGCCTGCAATATCATTCGGGTTTCACCTGAAGGCAGTTTAATGACTGCGAATTTTCCATCACGCGACATTAGCTGGGCATAGGATCCGGCACTTCTGGCCATTTTCGCACCCTGACCGGGTCGCAATTCAATATTGTGGATAATGGTTCCAAAAGGAATTTCACTGAGGTATAAAGTATTTCCGATGTCCGGTGATATACCTTTACCTGAAAGAACAGCATTTCCAACTTTCAAACCATTGGGTGCAATGATGTATCTTTTTTCTCCATCAGCATAATTCAGTAGTGCAATCCTTGCCGTACGGTTTGGATCGTATTCAATCGTTTTTACGGTAGCAGGAATTCCTTCCTTATCCCTTTTAAAATCGATCATCCTATACTTCTGTTTATGACCACCACCCACATAGCGCATGGTCATTCTTCCTTCGTTGTTTCTACCTCCCGATTTTTTCACCGGTACCAACAAACTTTTTTCAGGTTTGGAGGTGGTAATATCATCAAAAGCGCTGATTAGCTTAAAGCGCTGGCTTGATGTTGTCGGTTTGAATTTTTTTAAAGCCATCTATTTATCTTATATATTGCTGTAAAAATCGATTGTTTCACCTTTGGCTAAAGTCACTATAGCCTTTTTAAAACCACTGGTTCTGCCTGAAATCGCTCCGGCTTTGGTGAACCGTGATTTGTTCTTGCCTGAATAAAACATGGTATTGACAGATTCAACATCCACACCATAGAGTTCTTCGACCGCTTTCTTTATCTGCAGTTTGTTGGCTTTTTTATGAACCACAAACCCATAGCGATTCAGTTTCTCTCCTAAACCTGTCATTTTCTCAGTGATTACCGGTTTAACTATGATATTCATCTTATCGCTAATTTATTAATTTACTGAATGGATTTTTTCAATTTCTTTCAATGAACTCTCGGCAAAAATGACATTGTTTGCATTGAGAATATCATAAGTGTTGATGCTTGCCGCATCTACAATTTTTGTTTTCTGGATATTCCTGGAAGCCAAATAAACGTTTTTGTCATTTTGAGCCAGAACTATAAGCACTTTCTTATTTTGAAGTTCAAAACTTTTTAACAGAGAAACAAAATTCTTAGTCTTTGGAGCATCAAAAGTAAAATCTTCAAGAATGATGATTCCACTTTCCTTTGCCTTGTAGGTCAGGGCTGATTTACGTGCAAGACGTTTCAGTTTCTTATTCAGCTTGAACCCGTATTCTCTGGGCTGAGGACCAAAAACCCTTCCACCACCTCTGAATAGGGGACTTTTAATGCTACCAAACCGGGCAGTACCTGTTCCCTTTTGTTTTTTTAACTTCCTGGTGCTACCTGTTATTTCGCCTTTCTCCTTGGTTGAGTGCGTGCCTTGACGCCGATTTGCCATGTATTGTTTTATATCAAGGTAAATAGCATGGTCATTGGGCTCAATGCCGAAGATGCTGTCATCAAGCATTGCTTTTTTGGCAGTTTTTTGCCCGCTAATGTTATAAACTTCTAACTCCATCTTTCAAGTATTACATATGAACCTTTAGGACCAGGAACTGATCCTTTGACAATTACTAAATTTTTATCAAGCAGAATTTTCATTATCTGAAGGTTGATAATCTTGGTCCTGTGGTTACCCATCTGGCCTGCCATTCTCATCCCTTTCATAACGCGTGATGGCCATGAAGAAGCTCCGATTGAACCAGGAGCCCTGGCACGGTCATGCTGACCATGTGTTGCATCGTTTACTCCGCTGAAATTATGCCGTCTGACGACCCCCTGAAATCCCCTGCCTCTGGAAATTCCAACAACATCAATAAATTCTCCTTCAATGAAAATATCTGCCTGCAGAATATCACCAAATTTCTTTGTGTGTCCTTCTTCAAAACGGGTAAACTCCGCTACCATCCTTTTAGGTGTAACCCCTGCTTTGGCAAAATGTCCTTTCATAGCTTTGGTAGTATGCTTTTCTTTCTGGTCTCCAAAAGCTATTTGAATAGCATCATAACCGTCTGTTGGTTTACTTTTTACCTGTGTTACTACACAGGGGCCAGCTTCAATAACAGTACATGGAATGTTTTTTCCATTCTTGTCATAAATACTGGTCATACCAATTTTCTTTCCGATAATTCCTGACATGTGACTATCAATTAAAATTCAGTGCCTGATTAAATTATACTTTTATTTCCACTTCCACTCCGCTCGGTAACTCCAATTTCATCAAAGCATCGATAGTTTTCGTGGTTGAACTGTAAATGTCGAGCAGTCTTTTATAAGAACACAATTGAAATTGTTCACGTGATTTCTTATTAACGAATGTCGATTTATTAACCGTAAATATTTTTTTATTTGTTGGCAGCGGAATTGGTCCGTTTACAATAGCACCAGTAGTTTTTACGGTCTTTACGATCTTCTCTGCAGATTTATCTACCAGGTTATGATCGTAAGATTTAAGCTTTATTCTGATTCTCTGACTCACTTTTTTATAATTAGTTAAATTATGCAGTAACCAAATATCCTTTAATTTTATAAATTACATTTTCTTTAACATCATGAGGTGTTTTCTCATAATGCGAAAACTCAAGACTGTAAGTTGCCCTGCCTGAAGTAATGGTTCGCAGATGAGTAACATAACCAAACATTTCACTAAGCGGAACTATTGCTTTAATAGCTTGATAACCAATCTTTGATTCAATCTGAACAACATGTCCTCTTCTTTTATTTAAATCACTGGCAACATCACCCACATAGAGATCGGGTGTATCAACTTCCAGTTTCATGATTGGTTCAAGCAAAACAGGTTCAGCTTTCTTACAGGCTTCTTTAAATGCAATTCCAGCTGCAATTTCAAATGCCAATGGATCGCTATCAACTGCATGGAAAGCACCATCAATCAGACGAACCTTAAGATTCTCCAGTGGAAATCCAAGAAGAACACCATTTGTCATGGCTGATTTAAACCCTTTTTCAATAGCAGGAATGAATTCTTTAGGAATTACACCACCCTTAATATCATTGATGAATTGAAGGCCTTTAATTTTGCTATCAGCCGGACCTACTTCCACAGTAATTTCAGCAAATCTGCCTCTTCCGCCTGATTGTTTTTTATAAACTTCTTTATGAATAACTCTGCTGGCAACCGCCTCTTTGTATGCTACAGTCGGATTGCCTTTATTGCTTTTGATATTATATTCTCTGCTTACCCTGTCAAGAATAACGTCAAGGTGCAGTTCACCCATTCCACTAATAATGGTTTGTCCGGTTTCTGCATCGAGGTTAACAGTAAAGGTAGGATCTTCTTCAGAAAGCTTAGTCAGCGTAGCGATGAGTTTATCAACGTCATCCTGTGTTTTGGGCTCAACTGCCATTTTTATAACAGGATCAGGAATATTCATCGATTCAAGAACGATCGGATGCTGTGATGAGCATAATGTGTTTCCGGTTCTGATTTCCTTAAATCCAACTACGGCAATAATATCTCCAGCTTCGGCCGTTTTTACCGGCTTCTGCTTGTTTGCATGCATAAGCATGAGCTTCATGATGCGCTCTTTTTTATTCGTATTGCTGTTAAGGATTTGCTCTCCGGTTTCAACCTGACCAGAATAAACCCGCAGGAAAGCTACTCTTCCGACATAAGGATCAGTAGCAATTTTAAAAGCCAGGGCAGCAAAAGGTTCGTCTATATCTGCATGCCGTTCAATTTCTTTATTAGTAAAAGGATTTATTCCCTTTATTGATGGAATATCAGTTGGACAAGGTAAAAATGCTACAATAGCATCCAAAAGCAACTGAACTCCTTTATTTTTAAAAGATGCGCCACATAAGACCGGCGTAATTCTAAATTCAAGAGTAGCTTTACGAAGGGAGCTAATAATATCTTCTTCAGTAATTGTTGCCGGATTTTCAAGATACTTATTGAATAAAGTTTCATTCTCCTCAGCAGCACCTTCAATTAACGCACTTCTGTATTTTTTAACTGTTTCCTTTAAATTTTCCGGAACCGGTATTTCATTGTACTCTTTGCCTAATGAAACATCATCCCATTGATAAGCCTTACCTGAGATAAGATCAACGATTCCGTTGAAATCATCTTCTGCACCAATTGGAATCTGAATCGGGATTGGTTTGGAACCAAGTTTTTCTTCAATTTCAGTTACTACTTTGAAAAAGTCGGCTCCGGCACGGTCCATCTTATTTACATAACAGATGCGCGGTACATGATAATTATTGGCCTGTTTCCAAACAGTTTCTGATTGCGGCTCAACACCACCAACAGCACAGAAAATTGCGATAGCTCCATCCAGAACCCTCAGTGAACGTTCAACTTCCACGGTGAAGTCGACATGTCCCGGAGTATCAATGATATTAATTCTGTATTCCTGATTATGAAAATTCCAAAAGACGGTTGTTGCAGCGGAAGTGATCGTGATTCCTCTTTCCTGCTCCTGAACCATCCAATCCATGGTTGCTGCACCATCATGAACTTCACCAATGCGGTGATTGATGCCGGTATAGTACAAAATACGCTCAGTCGTCGTGGTTTTACCCGCGTCGATATGGGCCATTATGCCGATATTCCTTGTATGTGTTAATTTATCAGACATTTTTTGTACTAACCATTATTTATTTAGAACCTAAAATGGGAGAAAGCTTTATTAGCTTCTGCCATTCTGTGAGTATCTTCTTTCTTTTTAAAGGCAGCACCTTCTTCTTTATAAGCTGCCATAATCTCTGCGGCTAATTTTTGTGCCATACTTTTCTCATGACGTTTGCGGGAAAAACTTATCAGGTTCTTCATACCGATAGATAATTTCCTTGATGGCCTGATTTCTGAAGGTATCTGGAATGTAGCACCACCAACCCTTCTGCTTCTGACTTCAACTGATGGGGTAACATTTGCAAGTGCCTTTTTCCATACTTCCAAACCATCTTCTTCGATTTTACTGTTTACAATTTCTATAGCGTCATAAAACACATCATAAGCAAGGTTTTTCTTACCCCTGAGCATCAAATTATTCACGAATTTCGTTACCAGTGTATCATTAAACTTAGGGTCTGGTATGATAATTCGTTTTTTCGGTTTCGATTTTCTCATCTTATATAAAAATTAAATCCCTATAATCTGTTTACTTTTTCTTGGGCTGTTTGGTGCCGTATTTCGACCTGCGCTGCGATCTGCCTTCAACACCTGAAGTATCCAAAGCTCCCCTTATGATGTGATATCTTACACCTGGAAGATCTTTTACCCTGCCCCCTCTGATTAATACAATTGAGTGTTCCTGTAAGTTATGACCTTCACCGGGAATATATGCATTCACCTCTTTCTGGTTAGTTAATCTAACCCTGGCAACTTTCCTCATGGCTGAATTAGGTTTTTTCGGTGTTGTGGTATAAACCCTAACACAAACACCTCTTCGCTGCGGACATGAGTCAAGCGCCGGCGATTTGCTTTTGTAATTTAATTTTTGTCTACCTTTTCTTACTAATTGCTGTATTGTAGGCATATCAAGTTATTTAATATATTTAATCAAAACCTCCTAACAAAAAGGGAGCGCAAAAGTAGAATTTAATTTGACACATTTGACCTGCTGACAAAAAAAAGTTAACAACAAATTGTTAATTGCAGATATGTGAATGAAATAAATGAATCTTGAAAATACAGATAAGGCGGGCTTTTACAAGACGCTCCTACAATCATTTTAATCAGAACGAAATTCTACCGATTGCAAGCTGGAACCTTTTACCGTCTTAATCTGTCAGGTTTCCTAATTCCTTTAAAAATCAATAAATTAAATACTGAACGTTACTTAAGCGGGTGCAAAAGTAAGGTTTTTTTTTACAAAACAAATTTTTTATCAGAATTTAATAACAATTTCTTCTGGATGCGAGTTGTTCCTAATCATTCTTAATAGTCCAGATTTTTATTGGGTAGATTCGTTAATGGTAAATCTAATCATAATCGGTAACTTTGTTTACACACCGATTCAGGATTTAGCTTTCAGAGAACCTTGCTGATTGCAGTCCAACTCATCCTCTTAGTAGTGACAATAATTTTATTGTATAAGGTTACTATTTTCAGGTGAATTGAAATGGAATAATAACTGCTAATAAAAAAGCATTTTAGTAAGAGCAGGTCTCTATTTTTTGATATAAACCAAATACTGCCAGGGAGTAAGTTCAACTGACGATTTCTTTTTAAACGTTTTCTCATCACCTGAAAATAGTTCGGTATATTCACCAACAAATTGATCCCCGGTTAGCTTAACCAATATTTGATTGGCTGATAAATTAGTTAATGTAAACACTTTATTACTTTCTTTTTCCCTGGTAAATGCAAAAACCACTGAATCATTACTCGTTTTAATCCTTTGCAGGATTCCCCCAGACTGACCATTCCAAATCGCCTGGTTTTCCTTTTTTAATTGATTCAGTTTTTTATAAAATTCAGGAAGCGGTGATGTAACATCCCATATGATCGTATCCTTTTCAAAAAAGCGAAGCATCTTATTCAACCCTACTTCCTGTCCGCTATACAATAATGGCATTCCTGGCAATGTATACGATAAAACAGCCATTGTATTAACTGCCTCCCCCATTCTTTTCATTTCAGTTCCTTTCCAGGAATTCTCGTCATGGTTTGTAATGAAGTTCATGCGGTAAGCATCAGTCGGGAAAAGAGTATCTTGTTTATTAAAATAACTCATGAGGTCGTTCGCATTTTTCTCACCTTTGGCAATACTATTATATATATGGTGTAATTCCCAGGCATACGACATGTCAAAAGCCCGGATGTGATGATCAGGTTGTTCGGCTTCAGCGAGCATGAAAACCGGCTTCAGTTCATCAAGCTCTTTTCTGGCTCTTTCCCAAAATTCATTTGGAACCATACCCGCTACATCGCAACGATAACCATCGACATCTGCCTCAGTAATCCAAAATTTTAACGCACTTATCATTTCATCCCACAGAACTTTATTTTCATAATTAAGGTCTGCCACATCCGTCCAGTCGAAAGGAGAAACCAACTTGCCAAGTGAATCAACAGTGTACCATTCAGGGTGCTCAGTAATCCATGGATTATCCCAGGCGGTATGGTTAGCCACCCAATCCAGGATAATCTTAAAACCAAGTTCGTGTGCTTTTGAAACCAATTGCTTAAAATCATCCATTGTCCCAAACTCAGGATTTACCGCTTTGTAATCTCTCACTGCATAATAACTGCCTAAGGTACCTTTTCTGTTTTTTTCACCGACCGGATTAACTGGCATTAGCCAAAGTATTTTTACACCTAATTCTTTGAGCCTGGGCAGGTGCTGCTGGAAAGCTGTAAATGTCCCTTCCGGAGTATATTGCCTGATATTGACCTCGTAAATGTTAGCAGATTTACTCCATTCAGGGTGAACAACAAAACTTTCAGGCGGAACCGGTTTTCTTACCTCTTTCTTTTTGGGTGCACATGACACTATAATGAAAATAGCGATCAAAGGAATTAATACCAATAAAAAATGCATCGGGGATTCTGGAAAATTCATAAATGATTTCATATATCTTAAATTAGTTGCCAAAATTAAAGAAGTTTTTTAAGTACTAAAACAGTCAGATGCTCAAAATCATTGATCATAAAATTCACCGGAGGTAATTCAACTGATGGATGCGTTGTAGTTAGGCCAATAACTTTGGCACCGGCAGCTTTGGCAGCAAGAATACCATTGATTGAATCTTCTATTACAATGCAATTTGAAGGAGGTATTTTAAGTGAGGCGATGGCTTTAAGATAAATTTCCGGATTGGGCTTTCCTATTGTTACTGATGACGCATTAAAAATTTTGCTAAAAAATTTTGAAGTTCCAGTATTTTCAAGAACAAAGTCGATATTTACCTTTGGCGCAGCTGTAGCAAGGGCAATGGGAATTTTATTTTCAGCCAGCAGTTCGAGAAAAGAAATCAATCCCTTCACCGGTTTTATCTCCGGTTTATAAATATCCCGATAGATTTGTTCTTTTATTTCTTCAAATAATAAGACTTCTTTATCCGTAAGTTTTCGTTTAAAAAAAATCTCCAGGTGTTCCCTATTGGTTGCCCCAAAAACTTTTTTCCTCATATCATCATTAAAACTAACGCCTTGTGATTTCAAAAAAAGATTCCAGGCACGGACATGAAAGGATGAATTATCCACCAGCACACCATCCATATCAAATATTACTGCAAATTTCCGGGACATCCATTATTAGATTAAGGAACAAAAATAAAAATTATCTAACTTTGTGACCCAAAAATGATCCATGAAGAAGTTTACCCTTGAAATCGTCGCGTTTTTCTGCGGTGCTGTTGTTATGGCCTTTGAGATTGTCGGTTCCAGGATGCTCGGCCCTTATGTTGGCACATCTATGTTTGCCTGGACAAGTATTATTGGTGTTATTTTACTTAGCCTGAGCATTGGTTATTTCTGGGGAGGCCGGATTGCCGATATGCGACCACGGGCAGATATCTTATCACTATTCATTTTCATTTCCGCACTATTTATAATAATCACTTTGGTAGTAAAGGAATCCGTGCTTGAAATCCTTCTCCGTTCGATTGACAATATTCATGTAGTTTCAGTTATCGCATCTCTGGCTTTGTTTGCCATTCCATCAATTCTTTTGGGGATGGTAAGCCCATTTGCGGTTCGAATAAAAATGAAATCGTTGGAGAAAAGTGGATCAACTGTTGGAAACCTGTATGCTATTTCAACTGTGGGAAGCATTGTGGGTGTTTTTCTTGCCGGCTTCTTTTTGATCCCCACGCTTAAAATTACCAATATTCTTATGCTGCTTGCCATTGTATTGATTTCAGTTTCGATGCTTTTAAATGGAGTTTACCGATATGTTCATCACAAAAATTAATTGCTTACTTATGAAAAGGGTTCTAAATCATCTTATAACTGTTTTTTTTATAGCATCCCTTTGCGGCTGCCATATCGCACCACCGGTTTCTCCATTAAAAATTGCAGTTTCTAAAGCTGTTCCTGAAACTGATTATGAAAATTACTTCCGGTGGCTTAAAAGCGCCGACTCAACCATCGTTTTTTACGACCTGTATCATTTAGAACTGGATTCAGCTATTAAATTGCTGAACGAATGCGATGGCCTTTTATTGACTGGTGGAACCGATATTTATCCAGGGCGGTTTGGAAAAGAAAGCGATACTTCCCGAATCCTTGAACCCAATTTTAAAAGAGACACTCTTGAGTTCGCTGTTCTGAAAAAAGCAATTGAAAAGAAAATGCCTGTTCAGGGTGTTTGCAGGGGACTGCAGTTGATCAATGTATATTTGGGGGGGTCATTAATCATCGATATTCCAACTGACCTTGATACGATTATTAAACACCAGTTACCCGACACATATGATTGCCCTCATGAGGTGGAGATTCCTGAAGGAACATTGCTGTATGAAATTTCTCACATTGGTAAAGGTATAACTAACAGCAACCATCATCAGGGAATTGATGTTCTGGGTGCGGGTTTAGAAGGAATGGCGAAGACAAATGACGGGTTAATAGAGGCGATAGGATTTAAAGACAAAGCGAATGATTCTTATCTTTTTGCTGTTCAATGGCATCCGGAGCGCATGGATTATACAAGTCCGCTCAGCGGACCAATTGCCAAACGATTTGTCGAAGAAGTAAAATCATACGCAAAAAAGTAAATCATGAAAATAAGCAAACTGATTACCGCAATAGTATTTATCATTATAATTTTTGGATGCATTGAAAATAAGCCAAAACAAGATCAAAAAGGAAATCAATCTATGAGCATTACCAAAGAAGTATTTGGAACCGTCGATAACAAAGAGGTCTATCTTTATACATTAAAGAATGGTTCAGGTTTTACAATTAAAATAACAAATTATGGAGGCATTGTAACCTCTGTTCTTGCGCCAGATAAAAACGGAAAATTCGATAACGTCGTTTTAGGATATGATAGCCTATCCGGTTATTTGAAGGATACACCTTATTTCGGTGCAATCGTCGGGAGATATGCAAACCGCATCGCCGGGGGGAAGTTTGTTTTAAATGGCCAGGAATATACCCTTGCAGTTAATAATGGACCGAATCATTTGCATGGTGGTATAAAGGGTTTAGATAAAGTGGTTTGGGATGACGAAGAAATTCAACGAGAGAATGAAACTGGGCTGAAACTGCATTATCTATCAAAGGATGGCGAAGAAGGATATCCGGGTAACCTGGATGTTACAGTGATTTATATGATCAGCAATGATAATGAATTGAAGATTGAATATTCAGCAAAAACAGACAAGCCGACACCAATTAATTTAAGCCATCATAGTTATTTCAACCTTGCAGGAACAACCGGAAGAGATATCCTCGATCAATCTTTATTTATCGATGCCGACAGATACACCGTGGTAGATGAAACCCTCATTCCAACCGATGAGCTGAGGGATGTTACCGGTCCGATGGACTTCCGGAAACCAATGACTGTTGGAAGCAGACTGAATGAAGTTCCCGGTGGATACGACCATAACTATGTAATTAATAATAGTGGCACATTTGCTAAAGTTGCTGAATTATCGGATTCCATTTCAGGAAGAACAATGGAAGTATATACCGATGAACCCGGCATGCAGTTTTATTCCGGAAATTTCCTTGATGGCAGCATTACTGGCAGCAATGGAATAATTTACAGAAAACATTTTGGATTGTGCCTCGAAACTCAACATTTTCCCGATTCACCCAATCACCCTGATTTCCCGAATGCGATTCTGAGACCGGGAGAAGAGTATAAACAGAAGACGGTTTATAAATTTGAACTCACCCCTAACCCCTCTCTATGAATAGAGAGGGGAAAGTCCGCTGCAAGGCGGACAGGGGTGAGTCAAAATGATTTAAATGAATACCTACCAAATTATACGATTAGCAAGGGAACTAAGGAAAAATCAAACACCGGAAGAAAAATTATTATGGATGAATTTACGCAACCGTAAATTTCATGGTAAAAAATTTCTTAGACAACACCCATTGATTTATGGCTCTTATAAGAATAACCCAAAATTCTTTATTGCTGATTTTTATTGTGCTGAGCGTAACCTGGTAATTGAATTAGATGGGAAAATTCATGACTTTCAGCAAGAATATGATGAACATCGGGAAATGATAATCAGAGAAATGGGATTAAAGGTCTTGAGGGTTAAAAATGAAGAGGTAGCAGATATGATAAATGTGCTTAAAAAGATAAAATCATATTTTTAACTCTCCCCTGACCCCTCTCTTTTTTCAAAGAGAGGGGAAAGTCCGACGAAGGAGGACAAGGGTGAGTTTTAATAGCATTTCCCCGATTCACCCAATCACCCTGATTTCCCGAATACGATTCTGAGACCGGGAGAAGAGTATAAGCAAAAAACAGTTTATAAATTTGGAGTTAAACAGCCCGATTGTTAGTACAAATCCGGTACAAAAGTCTGCTCAGACATGGGTGGCCTCACATAGTTTGATTTGCTTTTTCGTTCAGGCAGGTCTATCAGCTCATGTGGAAGATATTCATAGGGAACCATGCTTAATAAGTGGCTGATGCAATTCAGTCGCGACCGTCGCTTGTCATCTCCTGAAACCACATACCAGGGCGATTGTTTGGTGTCAGTATAAGTAAACATTTCATCTTTAGCTTGTGAGTATTCATCCCACTTTTCGTATGAGCTAAGGTCTATTTCGCTGAATTTCCATTGCTTCATCGGATCTACAAGTCTTTCCTTAAATCTTTTCTCCTGTTCTTTATCACTTACTGAAAACCAATACTTAATAAGGATGATCCCGGAACGGATAAGCATCTGCTCAAAATTCGGACAGGAACGAAGAAATTCCCAATATTCGTCTTCAGTGCAAAACCCCATTACCCGTTCAACTACAGCACGATTATACCAGCTTCGGTCAAACAAAACCATTTCACCGGAGGCTGGAAGATGTGGAACGTATCGTTGAAAATACCATTGGGTTTGCTCTTTTTCGGTAGGTTTGGCTAGGGCAACAATCCGGCAAATCCTGGGATTGAGCTTTTCCACAATCCGGCTGATGGTTCCGCCTTTCCCGGCAGCATCCCGTCCTTCAAATATCACAACAACCCTCAGTCCTTTTTCTTTGATCCATTCCTGCATCTTTACCAGTTCAACCTGCAGCTTAATTAGCTCCTGCACATAAAAAGCTTCTTCCAGCTTTTTCTTTTTCTCCTTATTTTTTGGTTCTTCCATTATTTACTTTGATTGCTGATGCTTTTAAAATGTCGGTCAAAAGTAGAAATTATTTGAACGAATTGTAAGCCTTTAATGTCTAAAATTTGGAATGACAACAATGACTCACGTTAAATTGGAATAAAAACTTCTAATACCCAAAACTTTAGCTCACTTTAAGTACTAATCTTCCTTACTCCATCTCCAATTTCAGCGATAAAGAATGAGGCTTCAAGATGGGTAATTTTTTCATAACTCTCACCAACAGTATTAATAAAATTATCTGTGTTATCCTTGTGCACCAGGCTGACTGTGCAACCGCCAAAACCGGCACCCGTCATTCTGGAACCCAGCACACCTTTCACTTTTAAAGCTTCTTCCACCAAGGTATCCAATTCAAAACAGGAAACTTCATAATCCTCTTTTAATGAATTGTGTGATTCAACCATCAAGCGTCCGAACTGCGCAAGATCATTTTTTTTCAAGCTTTCAATTGCATTTAGCACACGGTTATTCTCAGAAATTACATGCCTGGCTCTGTTCCTGTCAATATCGTTTTTAATTTTTCCCTTCAATTCGTTAAATTCATTAAGGTTTAATTCACTTAAATTTTTAATCGGTCTGACAATATTTATATCACCGACAGCCCTTTCACATTCCATTCTTCGTTCGTTGTATTTTGATCCGGCAAGTTCCCTGCGTTTATTGGTATTTGTAATGATGAGCCTGTAATCGCCCAAAACCAGCGGAACAAGTTTATAATCTAATGTATCGCAATTAAGGGAAATTGCATGATCTTTCTTGCCCATTCCCACAGCAAACTGGTCCATGATACCACAGTTCATCCCGACAAACTCATTTTCGGCATGTTGACAAAGTTTGATCAGGTCAATCATTCCTAATTTATATCCACCCAGATCATTTAGAGCAAAGGCTGTAACCATTTCAATAGAAGCTGAAGAAGATAAACCTGCAGCATTGGGAATATTACCTGCAAATAGCATGGCCAAACCCGGCAACCTGAGTTTTCTCATTTGAAACTCATGGATCACACCGAGAGGATAATTAACCCAGGTATTACCGATAGGTGTAATAGGTTTGTCAACACAAACTTCGGCGATCATAGGTAAATTCATCGATTTCAACTTCAGTACCGAGTCATAAATGATTCTGACGAGGAGGTAGGTTCCATAATGCAGGCTGCATGGGAAAACATAACCCCCGTTGTAATCGGTATGCTCACCTATCAGGTTTACCCTTCCGGGAGCAAAATAGATAGTTATATCTTCTTTGGTTCCGCCATGTATTTTCAGAAACTCCTCAGTTAAGCTTTGTATGTCATAGGTATTTTCAGCCATAAATCAATATTTATAATTTTTTACTCCAGTTATCCCATTGTTCCTTTAATTGCTCCTCCATCAACAGTGATGGTTTGACCGGTAATGAATCCTGAATGAGGGGAAAGAAGCCATGCAGCCAGCATACCGAATTCAAGTGTATCTCCCATTCTACCAACAACAATCTCTGATTCATATTTTTGTCTGGCCATGTCTATTGAAATATTTTCAACCTCGCTCCTTTTTACAAACAGACGTTGAGCAGCCGGAGTATCATGAAATCCGGGTGCCAGGATATTTACAGTAATGCCATCCTTCGCGACTTCCTGAGAGAGTGTCTTAACAAATCCCACAACTGCCAGCCTAAGCGAATTGCTCAAAACCAGGTTGGCAACCGGTTGTTTAACTGACATACTTTCGATAAAAGCTATCCGGCCATAATTTTGATTTTGAAATGTTGGTAAAAGGGCTTTGATCAATTCCACTTTCCATCTCAAAAGGCTATTGTAAGCTGTATCCCAATCATCCAGATTAGTTTCCAAAAAAGATTTGGCCGGTGGTCCGCCAGCATTAATAAGTATCCCATTAAGATATCGGCTTCCAATTTGTTTTAAAATTTTTTGAATCGTTCCGGTGCGGGTCACATCACCCTCCAATGGCTCAATCTGTCCCGGAAAATTCCCTGCAAATTCATTTAATCTGGCATTATCACGTGCAATAGCAATAATCTTTGCATTTTCATCCAATAGCGCCCTTGCAACTCCATTTCCCAAACCGCTTGTGGCGCCTGTAACTACAAAGAGTTTATCTTTTATTCCCAAATCCATAGATAAATCAAATTATTTCAAAATCAAAAGTCGTAAATCATACATCTGAAATCTACAACCCTCTCTCCCACTCTTCTCTAAGAACCGATTGCCCGGGGTGATGAATAGCTGTTTCAAGTTCGCTTAACAGTCGTTCCTTGTCCTTTGCAAGAGTTCCTTTCAAAGCAAGATAGTTGGAAGCATGGTCGCTGCGGAAAATAACATCTTCAACATTTAGCTCTGAAATAAACCGGTGCTGCTCCTTTAACAAATCCATTGTGTTCATTTCCTCAAATTCTCCATCAAACCGCTGTTTATAATGATCGACACCATAAGGAAAACTCAGTACCAACGTGGATAGAAATTCTGGCTGCAAGACATTGATCAATTTTGCTGAGTCGACGGCATGCTTCTCTGAATATTTCTTACCACCCAATCCCGTTAGTATCATCACCGAACTCTTTATACCAGCTTGTTTGGCTTTGAGAAGACTATCGCGGGTTGACCAAAAGGACTCGCCTTTGCTAATCAGTCTTAATAATTCATCATTTCCGGTTTCAATTCCGACATAAATCAGCTTTAGTCCGGCCTCCTTTAATGCCGTAAGCTCAGAAACCGATTTGTATTCAAGGTCTTTTGCAAAGGCATAAGCTGAAATTCTGGAAAGTTTTGGAAAGGAGACCTTAAGTTGATTCAATATCCTGATCAGTTTTTGAGTCGATAGCACCATCGCATTTCCGTCAGCCAGAAAAACCTTCCTGACATCGTATCCTTTTTCCCGTATTAATTGGATTTCCCTGAAAACTTCTTCTTCCGATCTTACCCTAAACTTCTTCGAAGTATACATCTCACAAAATGAACATTTATTCCACGAACATCCAATTGTAACCTGCAATATCAGTGAATAAGCCTCACTGGGTGGCCTGAATAAAGGTTCATCATATTTTATCGGAAAATAAAACATCAGATTTTATTCATTATTTTGCAGTATGCGTCATTTTTATAATTTCGCCAAAAATAATGAGCAAAAATATGAATTTCCACAGGTTAATTCTTAATACAATAATTTCAGTTGTTATTTTAGGATTTGGATTGAATTCCATAGCGCAAAAAACCAGCTACCTTCCTGAAAATTTAACGCTATCATTTAATGGCACGTTTCAAAACAAGACCGACAGCGAATACCGGGCCTCGTCAGAAAATGGCTTATACAGGGCCAGGTTTGACATTGGAGCCGTTTCGGATGAAATGAGAGAACTAAAAAATCTGCAAGTATATAATGGCGACCGGCATTTATACACAATTAAAGAAGTTCCAGGCTCCGATATTTACCTTTCAAATGCTGGTAATCTGGCGGTCATTGATATGAAATTTCATAACCGGCAGGAAGTTACAATTAACTTATATGATAAGAATGGCAATTTCAGGCAGGCGATTAAATACAAATATGCATCTCTGTTTGGTTTTTCACCTTCCGGTGAAAAGTTTGTCGTAGGGACTGACAAGAATCTCAATATTATAGACTTGGTCACAAAGAAGATTACATCCATTGAAAGCGGCAGCCAGTTTTCTTTTTCGGAAGATGAACAGTATTTTGCAACAGCTAAGGAAGATAAGTTAATTGTGTATCGCAATTATAAGAAAGTTGGTAGTTTTAATACAGGGTTCACCTATCCCAGGGGAATTGCTGTTTCAAATGTCAATCAATGTGTGTATGCGATCGATAAAAATTATTTACAAGCCTTTTCCCTCGAAAGAAGCGAGTTGATTTTTGAAAAAGAATTGACCGAACATCAATCCTTTAGGGATATACGTTTAGGAAATGGCGGACAAATCCTTGCCGGCGTTCATTTCCGGTTCGATGGAATTTCCACAGGGATTTTACAAGTTTATGATATTCGGGGAAATTTAACAGACAATGAAGAAATTTCTTCTAAAAATTATCCTGTTTTTGAAGCAACCAGGAATAAAAAAAAATCCTCCACATCCTACGAATCCATACCCTGGCCATTTGTTCCATTCGACCAGGTTCATAAAGTATGGAACCATTATGAGCAGCATATGGGCGATGGAAGCGGAAGTTGGTCTTATCTTCATCAGGGACTTGATATTGAGGTACCCATTAATGAACCGACTTATGCGGTTGAAGAAGGATTTGTAAAACTTGTTTTAACTTTGGGTGGAGATGTTTACTGGCGGGTTGCCGTTTGCCCTGAACAGGTTTCGGGATATTCGGATGGCTGGCTATACGCACATTTGGTGGAAAGCAGTATACAGGTTGATGTTGGCGATTATGTTAACGTGCATGATTATCTTGGAGACATCGTCTATTGGGCCGAGGATTGGGGCCACATCCACTTTGTGCAAATTCACGATCAGGGAGCAGTTTGGTATTTCGATGATGACGAATGGGGAATCAACTTTAATCCCCTGCTTGCCCTTGATCCAATCACCGATGAAGTTGCACCCGTGATACAGAATTTCTCAACAAATTCAAAATTCGGTTTCTGTACGAATGAAACAAGCAATTATTTGAATGCTAACGACCTTCATGGGGATATAGATATTATTGCTAAAATAAGTGATTATCATGGAAGTTCAGATTGGGAGCAACCGGCATTTAAAACTTATTACTGGTTGAATAAATTGCCTGAAAACACAAACGTTTTTCCAAAAACGCTGGGGCAGATTTTGAATCACTCCTACACCTATTACTCTGGAGGTTATTATGAACCTTATGCACCGCTCATGTATAAAAAAGACAATGCACATCCTTCTCCTCCCTGGATGAATTACGATCGTGATTACTGGCAAATCCTGACCAACAACAACGGCGATTCAATAGCCGAATTATCAGAATTGCAACTTGCATTTCCTACGGCCGATTATACTGATGGACAATACAGGTTATTTGTTGAAGCGTGGGATGAGTTTGGCAACATGGCTCTGGACAGCATGGTGGTAACATTTGATAATTACACAACTGGTATTGATAAAAATCTATCGGATGGAACCATGACTTCTTACTGCGTCCCCAATCCGGCAAAGGAAAAAGTTACCATTGAATTTTCATTACCCCAGGATTTTACAGGAAAGGTGAATATTTCATTGCTCGATGCTGCATATAAAGTGATTAAAAGATTCAAAGTTCCCAATCCGGTTTCCGGCAAGAACGGGATGAGTTTGGATATTGAAGGAATGGCTCCCGGAGCATACCTTTATAAAATTGAAACTGAAAAAGAGACCACAGCAGGGCGACTCATCATTCTGTAATCGTTCTTAGCTCTCAAATGGATGGCTGTTTGAGAAATCAGGATTATAAAAATCTGCACTATGCAATTCCTGTATCCAGCCTTTGGTAAATCCTAATTTTTCCATTTCACGGGTCACTGTGGAATATTCATTTTCCGACAGAACTCTGCCCAACTGAGGATGATCCTTCACGAATTCATTTGGATAATACTGCGACATTAATGATATGTGGACATTGGTTGATATTTCGTTTGCGATAAAACGCAATACGGACAGACTGTTTTCAACATGACCTGGTAAGACAAGGTGGCGGATAATTAGTCCCGATTCTGCATAGCCATTATCATTTGTTATAATGGTGGAGCCTCTTTGCCGGTACATTTCAAGGATGGCCTTTGATGCATAGAATGAATATTCAGGCGCTGAAGAATACAATTCAGATAGATGATCATCCATGTATTTGAAATCGGGAAGATAAACATCGACCAAACCCTCTAATTGCCGGATCGTGGAGACTTTATCATAACCGTTTGTGTTAAACACAATAATTGGCTTTCTGCCAATTTGATTTAATCCGGCAATGATGATCTTTACCTGAGGAATGAAATGAGAAGGAGAAACAAATCCAACAGATTCTACTCCGGTATCCAGTATTTCAATTATTCGACCAAGTATCTCCCGAAGCTGCATTTTATAACTTACCACATTCTCATTGTTCCGGCTGATTTGGTAGTTCTGGCAAAAGATGCACTGCATATTGCACCGGCTGAAAAACACATTGCATATTCCTTTTTTTCC
Organism: uncultured Bacteroidales bacterium; assembly: GCA_963749345.1. Lineage (GTDB taxonomy): Bacteria > Bacteroidota > Bacteroidia > Bacteroidales > JAADJA01 > JAADJA01. The sequence continues at coordinate 189,079 of CAVVMO010000001.1, forward strand.
AGAAATCACAGGTTCTTCGCCCTTATGAATACAGACAGATGATACATTAAAGCCAGCATCACTTCGGCAGTATCCTGTTTCACCCAAAAACCGATCCTTATGACAATTTCTCGGACAAAAACTACAATCGCTAAGTTCATTTAACGGAATCAGCAATTTATCAAAACTAATACGATCTATATTGCTCAAATCGGTTTGAAATTTATTGGCAAATTTAGCAGGTTATTTCTATTGCATTACCGACAAAAGTTTCTTGAGGATTAATACTGTATGCTTTCGTCTAATCTTGTTTTATTTTTGTAAAGTTTATTTTAGGTCTTTATATTTTATAATTCGTTTTCGCAAACAAATCTTACTTTAAGTTGTTCATAAAAAGGTGAAAACCTTTTATAAATTATTTATTGGGGGTTAATGTAAATTCTTTAATTTTATAGGGTGTTTTGGGAAGGATATAGCAGATGAATATATTTAAAAGTTTGAAAACAGCCCAATCTTTTGAAAATGAATTCGCTACTGGTGATTATCTAATACCCGATACGTATGATAAATAGACCCTCAAATATCGACCATTACAGCCTTTCCGGTAATTTTTCCTGGTTATCATACAATTCAGTTTCCTCCAAGAAATTAATTGACAAAATACCGGACTGGAGCAAAAAAAACATCCTGATTGTTGAAGATGATGAAACCAATGCCTATTTGCTTATGGCTTACCTGAAAAAGACAAGGGCAACCGTTATTACAGTGAGAGATGGAGAAAAGGCCGTTGAACTCTGTAACTCCAATTTACAAATTGACCTTGTTCTGATGGATATTCGTCTTCCGGTGATGAACGGATACAAGGCAACAAAGCTTATTAAATCCAACCACAAGGGACTTCCGGTCATTGCTCAAACCGCCTTTACTATGGACTCAGACATGGATTGTGCGCTTCATGCCGGCTGCGACGATTTCCTGTCCAAACCTATCTCACAGGAGCAATTATTTGGCGTCCTGACTAAATTTCTTGACTGAAATTTGTATTTCATCATTATTTCTATACTTTTTCAATAAAAGGGATGTTTATAACTAAATTTTGACATCTGGCTACCGGAATTTAATTTTACGCCCCCTATGGAAAGCACAATGCAGGAAACCATTTTGATCCTCGATTTCGGATCGCAATACACCCAGCTTATCGCACGCAGAGTAAGGGAATTAAATGTTTATTGTGAAATTCATCCCTATAATGATTTTCCGGATTTCGGAAGCCATTTAAAAGGGATCATTCTTTCAGGTAGTCCCTATTCTGTAAGAGATAAAAATGCTCCGGCACCTGATTTATCTTCTTTGAAGCAAAAAATTCCAATTCTCGGGGTTTGTTATGGAGCCCAATTCATTGCTCAAACATCAGGAGGTGAAGTTTTACCTTCCGAAATAAGAGAATATGGCAGGGCAAACCTTTCATTTATTGATGAGTCATCTGAACTGATGAAAGGAATGACTTTGAACACTCAGGTTTGGATGTCGCATGGAGATACGATTTTAAACACTCCAAATAAATTTAAAACCATAGCAAGCACAACGGATGTGGCGATCGCAGGATATGAAATTCAGGATGAAGCTACTTATGGAATTCAGTTCCATCCTGAAGTCTATCATACCACCGAAGGAATGGTGTTGTTGAAAAACTTTGTTTTGGATATCTGCACATGTTCGGGATCATGGACACCGGAATCATTTATTGAATATACCATACAGGAACTCCGTAAAAAGCTGGGGAACGACAAAGTTGTTCTTGGGTTATCAGGTGGAGTGGATTCTTCTGTGACAGCAGTCCTTTTAGATAAGGCCATAGGCAAAAATCTGCACTGTATTTTTGTGGATAACGGATTACTAAGGAAAAACGAATTTGAATCTGTACTCGACTCTTACCAGCACATGGGACTCAATGTGACGGGTGTGGATGCAAAGAAAAGTTTTTACAAGGCGTTAAGAGGAATAACTGATCCCGAAAAGAAACGGAAAGCCATCGGAAATACCTTCATTGAAGTTTTTGATCAGGAGGCACACCGTATTCAGGATGTGAAATGGCTGGCACAGGGAACTATTTATCCTGATGTCATTGAGTCGAAATCGGTGAAGGGTCCCTCCTCTACTATAAAATCCCATCACAATGTGGGCGGCTTGCCCGATTTCATGAAGCTGAAGATTGTTGAGCCGCTGAATACATTGTTTAAAGATGAGGTGCGGAAAATAGGTAAAAAGCTTGAAATGGATCCTAATTTGCTGAACAGGCATCCATTCCCCGGACCGGGGCTCGGTATTAGGATTTTGGGAGAAATAACCGAAGAGCGGGTTCGGGTGTTGCAGGAAGCGGATTATATTTATGTTGAAGGATTAAAAAAGTTTGGATTATACGATACGATCTGGCAAGCCGGCGCTATTTTACTTTCGGTGCAGTCAGTTGGTGTTATGGGTGATGAAAGAACATATGAAGATGTTGTGGCACTGCGTGCTGTTGGCTCAACTGATGGAATGACAGCCGATTGGTCACACCTTCCATATGAGTTTCTGTCCAGGATGTCAAATGAAATCATTAACAAGGTGAAAGGAGTGAACAGGGTGGTTTATGATATTAGTTCTAAGCCTCCAGCAACAATAGAATGGGAATAGTTGAGTTTTGGGTTATGGGTTTATTTTCATGCATTAATAAATCCCTTCTTTAACAAATGGAGAAAATTATAGCTTTTGTGAAAAAGTTGTTAGTATTGGGTATTTTAACCGCATTGTTTCCGGTCGTTTTAATGGCCCAGCAGGAAATTGTCGTTAAAAAGTCAGAAATCATCGAGAATATTGATGGAAAACAATTCTATATGCATTTCGTCAAACAAGGCGAAACCCTGTTTGAGATAGCTAAGGCTTATGATGTGCCGGCAGAATATATCTATTTAAATAATCCCAACGCAAAATCGGGCATTAAATCAGGCCAGATTTTAAAAATCCCTTACAAGGAAATTAAAAATAAAAGCAATGCCCAGGAGCTAAAGCCGGGTGAATCCTTTCAGCATATTGTAAAAGGAAAGGAAACCCTCTATGGAATAGCCAGGAGTTACGGCGCTGATATCAACGAAATAAAAGGTCTGAACCCTGGAATGGGCGATTCAGTAAAAGAAGGCCAGGTAATTAACATTCCGGTGCGTTATAAACCACAAAAATCCATCACGGAAAAAACATCCGCAACATTAAAGCATACTGTTCAATCTGGTGAAACACTATATTCTATTTCAAGGCAATACAATGTCCCTGCTGACGACATAAAAGCTGCCAATCCCGGCATGCAGGAAAGTCTAAAAGTCGGGCAGGAACTGTTAATTCCAGCAAAAGGTTCTGGTGGCCAAAAACCCACCAAAAACCATGAAGTGGTGGCAGGAGAAACACTTTACAGCATTGCACGACAGTATGGTATTAGCCCGGATGACCTGCAGCAGTCCAACCCGGGTATCAATCCCACCCTTTCCATCGGTCAGGTGATTGTGATACCGGAAACCGGAGACCAAAAAACATTCATCCTTTATACCGCCGCAAAAAATGAAAAGCTTCAGGATATTGCAGTTCGGTTTAAGGTGCCTTACGAAGAGTTGATCACCCTGAATCCTGATTTGATTAAAAAGGTAGGCAAGGGAACCAGGGTTAAAATACCGGTTGATAATTCTAAAAAAACTGATTTGAAGCAGGAAGTTCCTCAACCCGAATCCAAAGATATTGAAAGCCCTTCATGCGACAAAAAAAAGAAAAATGAGCAAACAACTTACAACGTAGCCCTGATGCTTCCGCTGTTCCTTGAAGAGGTGGATAGCCTTAACAGTGCCGTTGCATTTGCAGGACAAGACGTTGCGAAATCATCTGCTTTTAAGTTCATCCAGTTTTACGAAGGTTTCATGATTGCAGTGGATTCAATGAAAAAAGCAGGCTTTAAAATGAACCTGCATGTGTATGATGTGGATAATTCCTCATCGAAAATAAATACAGTGCTCGACAAGCCCGAACTAACCGGCATGGATTTGATCATAGGACCTTTCTATGTTGACAGCTTCAAAAAGATGGCTGACTTTGCCGGCAATAATAACATTAAAATTGTCAATCCCCTGTCAACAAGAGAAGAAATCATAAACGGTTATCCAAACGTCTTTAAATTAAAACCCGCTCCGAGCTTTCAGGCAGAGCAGCTTGCTGATTTTATAATCGACAGGCAACCCCGGAGCAACATCATCATTATTAGACAAAATAAATACAAATATCAGGAAGAAGTTTCCTTTATCAAGAACTATCTGAACAGCCACCGGACGACAAGCGCCAGCATCAAAAACAAGGATATACTCTATATCCTCGATTCTCTTAATACCGACAAATTATTAAGCGATAACATTCTGGTCACCAAAGACCGGATTACCCGGAGCCTTTCAGAAAGCACCGCTGTCAGCAATACCGTAAAAGAAATTCTTATTGCTGGCGACAGCACGAGCAATTTAAGGTATAGCCTTTCGCACCTGCGAAACAATTTTATCATCATCCTGAGTGAAGAAAAAGTATTTTGCCAGGATTTAATGTCGCACCTGAACAAATTAGCCGACAATTACCAGATTACGTTGTTTGGAGCTCCGGAATGGAAAAAGTTCGATGACATGGAGACACAATACCTGATCAACCTGAATACTCATTTCTTCGTCCCGTCACTGGTTAATTATAGCGATAACCAGGTAAAAAAATGGATAGAGAATTTCCGTGCAGCTTATTCCACCGAACCTTCGATGAACTTATATGCCTTTGATGGATTTGATGCCGGATGGTATTTCCTAAACGCCTTATTCAGATACGGAAAAGATTTTGAAAAATGCCTGAACGAATTCGACATCCGCCTTATCCAGACAAAATTTAGTTTTGAACACCTCAAAGGCAACGGCTATCAGAATACCTACTGGAACATTGGGCAGCATTATGATTACCAGTTTATTCCTGCAACTCATTAATCCTTCAACATCCCTCATGCCAAGAAATGGGCTAAATTATATTTTGATGTGCTATAAGTAATATTTTCTGAATTTTGTAATATGATTCAATTTTCCAATATCAGTCTTGAAAAAATCTTTAATTTAACACGACGGAGCTTTTTTAGCCCGTAGGGCTTTAATATCAATAGGCCTAATGAATTATTGAATCTTATTGTCCGTAGGACATAAACAAAAGCAAAAAATTATGGCAAATACCTTTACCCAATTGTATATTCATTATGTTTTTGCTGTCCAGGATCGTTTATCCCTCATCCATCGGAAATGGCAGGATGACCTGTACAAATACATGAACGGTATTATTATTCATCAAGGGCATAAGTTGTATGTGATCAATGGGATGACCGATCATATTCACATTTTAATAAGCATGAGTCCTAAGCAGGCGCCTTCGGATTTGATGTATCATTTAAAGAGAAGTTCATCCATGTGCCCGCCTGACCGGACGGGCAGGGATAAATCAAAACCATTTGTCAATAGGCAAGTTTTCATGGCAGGAAGCCTGCCTGCCGTCAGGCAGGGATTTGGGGCGTTTTCACTTGGAAAATCGCAATTGCCTGAAAAAATAAAATATATCAAAGAACAACAACATCACCATAAGAAAGCCTCCTTTAGAGAAGAGTACCTGCAGTTACTTAAAGAGAATGATATTGAATATGACGAACGGTATATTTTCAAACCTATTGATTAATAATGATTCTTTCTGCTTGCAATTGCTTTTATTGTTAATTCCCTATGGGAAAGCAATCACTTGTAAACCTCATTTTCTATTGATTTATATGCCCTGCGGGCAAAAGAAACATGCCTATTCACAAACACTTACTAAGAATCTGAATTACCGGTAATATTGTCCCAACACATCAAAATAAAATATAGCCAATGTTCATCCCGGGCACTTGTAATGAATTTTAGTTATCTTTGCTGAAACTCTTTGACATAGTATGCTGAGCAGAAGGCACCTTAGAATTAAAGTCTTACAGGCACTGTACGCGTTCACAGTTTCATCGAATGACAGACTAGACCTTGGCGAAAAAGAATTGTTGCGAAGTCTTGATAAACTTTACGAAATTTATATTTACCAGTTATCCCTCATCATTGAGATCGTAAATTTTGCACGAAAAAGACTCGAAGAGAATAAGCTTAAATTTTTTCCTACCGAAGATGACCTAAATCCCAGTAACCGGTTTGTCGAAAACAAGCTGTATGAAAAGCTGGTCAACAACATCGATTTCCAGGATTACATTCAAAAATTCAAAATCAATTGGTCCGACCAGGAAGACATGATCCGTAAGTTCATGGCTGAGATCAGGGAAAGCAAGGAATTCAAAGATTACTTACAGGCACCTGAATGCTCTTTCGAGGATGATAAAGAGATTTTCGTCAAGATATACAAGAAATTTCTGGCCAAATCAGAGATCCTGCAGTTTTATTACGAAGAAAAAAGCATCTACTGGTCCGACGATTTCCACGCTTCCAATTTGCTGGCCATAAAGACCATAAAGTCCTGGGAACCTTCATGGGACAATCGGGTAAAATTACCTTTGTTTTTTAATGACAGCAGTTCAAGAAAAGATGATGAAGACAAGGAATTTATCGTTAATTTGTTCAGGAAAACAATTCTTAGGAGCGCTGAATACGATAAACTAATCGACGATAAAGTTAAAAACTGGGAGATGGATCGCATTGCCATCATGGATGTACTGCTCATCAAAATGGCACTGGTGGAGATCCTCGAATCACCATCCATTCCGGTTAAAGTCACCCTCAACGAATACATTGAGCTGGCAAAATCCTACAGCACCCCAAAAAGTAAAATTTTCGTAAACGGGATCCTCGACAAGCTCGTGGTCGACCTGAAAAATCAGAAGAAAATAAAAAAAACCGGAAGAGGCCTGATGGAAAGTTAATAATTCCAAGTTAATTTTACCCCCGTTTGTTGATAATAAGAAAGACTATTCCGAAATTTGCATCCCTTTATATTAGAAAGCGATAAATTATAATGAAATCCTTTAAATTAGCATCTATAAACCTTTTTGTAATAGTATTGATAGGTTCCATCCTGCTTGCTAATTGCAAAAACAAAAAAAATGAAGAAAAGCCGAAACCCCAGGTGACGGACAAAGCTGTCAACCGCGAGAAGCCTAAGTTGGTTTATGATGCAAAAGGTAACATAACCGAAAGGCATGCCAATTCATACCGTTCCGATAACAGTATTCGCGCAATTGACAGCTATTATTACAAATACGATGACCGGAACAATGTGACAGAGGAATCAAAAGAATCGTTTACTCCTGAAGGTGAACTGGTTTATAAAAACGTGAACTTTTATACCTATAACGACCTGAACCAAAAGACGGAACAAAAGTTCTTCAGTTATGATAAGAACAATGTATTGCAGCGGCAGGCACGCAACACTTACAAGTACAACGCCAAAGGTGAGCTGGCGGAGGAGAAAACCTATTTTGAGAACGGCGCTTTGAAGTCAATTATCAATACCGAAAGAAACGAGCTGGGAGAGTTGAAATCGGAGGAATACATCCACTTTAACCAGGATGGCTCAAAGATAGACCACAAGAAATACCATTACACCAAATACGGGCTTGAGCGCACCGAGGACTTAATGAAGTAAAAAGTGATGTACCAACCCAAAACGATCTATACCGAAATTGCCCTTGCTGCTATTTGCGATAACCTGAAAGGGAAGAACCACGAAAAACCATCCTTATTAAGTGTTCCTGACGAACTGCTGGATACCCGCCGCGGGTGTTTTGTTTCGCTTCATAAAAAAGATGGGTCACTCAGGGGTTGCATCGGTACCATCGAACCATATGAGAAAAACCTGGCCGAAGAAATTTCACGCAACGCAATCTCAGCCGCCTTTCACGACAACCGGTTCAACCCTGTTACCGAAGGCGAAATGGAAGATATTGAATTTTCGGTAGACGTACTCACTGTTCCTGAAGCAATTCATGACCTGGACGACCTCGATCCCCAAATTTACGGTGTTATCGTAACCGACGGTAACTATAGCAGAGCAGTGCTCCTTCCGTCCATCCCCACCATCGATACCATTGAAAAACAAATTGACATTGTTAAGCGTAAGGCAGGACTCTCCAAAATAAGCAACGACAAACTGACTTTCTACAGATTTACATCAAACCGGTATCACTGATTTATAAAAGAAGAGTGAATTAGTGGCAGCAGCAGTAGCAGTAGCAGTAGCAGTAGCAGTATCAGTGGCAGTAGGAATTTAATTGAGAACAGAGAATTGAATTACGGCTCACATTCATTTCTTGGGGATTAATCAAAATGCATAAATAGTTTGAATAAAAAAAGGATTCAGTTACGAAAAAACCGGGATCAGGTTTTGAAAACATTAATTTTGTCAAGACAAAGTCTCGTAGAGACGAAAGTATGGTAGCAAAACCGGTAAATGAAGTTAAGCCTCGTAGAGGCGACATTATTATACACAATTGTTATGGCAAACACTTACACACAACTTAACACCCATGTTGTTTTTGCAGTAAAAGGACGAGATAATATCTTACCCTCTAAATTACGTCCTGAATTATTCAAATATATATCAGGAATTTTGACTCATAGTAATCAATTTTCCCTGGCAGTAAATGGATACAAAGACCATGTCCATCTGTTTTTCGAAATGAGTCCTGCTAAATCTCTTTCGGAAGTAGTAAGGATTGTAAAAGCCAATTCCTCTAAATGGATCAATGAAAACAAATTTATTGCCGGTAAATTTTCATGGCAGGAGGGATATGGTGGGTTTTCATATTCCCGATCACAACGTGATGACGTAATAAATTACATCATCAAACAGGAAGAACATCATCATCAAAAGACATTTCGTGAGGAATATTTGAGCATCCTTAAATCATTTGAAATTAGTTTTAATGAATCCTATATTTTTGAATTTTACGAATGATTTCGTAATCAATAATGTCGCCTCTAAGAGGCTCTTATAAAATCGTTGAGCTTTCTTTCTACCATAATATCGCACCTACGGCGCTTTTTTAACCAACACTTATTTGCAAAAACTAAACAATAAATTCTCATAAAGCTAATTTAAATATTCCAAAATTCATCTTCCTCCCCATCTTTTAACCTTGACCCTGAATTACCCCGGAATACCGCTATTAAGAATTCATTTCAAACTTTAACACTTATTTAACACTTCCCAGAAAAACAACTATGGGCTGATTTGGTTACATTGATGATAGATGTCAAAGTGAAAAACTTCTTAACCTCATATGAAAAGGTTTGAAAATGTTTAACTACAATTAATTACTGGAAAAACTGACATGACACCATTATCAATTCTCGATCTGATTGCGGGCATAACCTTCATCTTTTTTTTACTCTCAATAATCAATAATTCCCTGTTTGAATTATTGGCCACCGCCGCCAAATGGAGAGCGAAAAATCTAAAAAAGTGGCTCCAAACTGTTTTAATTGGAAAGATTAACGACAAAGATACCCTCGAAGTTTTCGTCAATCACCCTGCTATAAGCGCTTTATCAAAAGAAAACAGATCTACAGCCTATATTGCAGCTAAGGATTTTTCCGCGGTTCTGATCGATCTCGTGTGCTCCGAGAATGATACTCTACCTGATACTTTGGGTAACATAAAAACAGCAATAAGTAAAACCAATCTCTTGCCGGGTGAATTAAAACGCACCATGCTTTACTATATAGCACAAACTGAAGCCTGCAAGGCTGTTGACGATAAAATTGTCGAAATCCGGCATTTTCAAAAGCAAATCGAAGACTGGTTTGATGGTATGATGCAAAGAATTGCAGGCAACTTTAAACGAAAAGCAGTATTGATCACAATAATCTTTTCAACCCTGATAACCCTTGCACTCAATATCGATACTCTTTCGCTCGCTAATTATTTATACTCCAATCCTGAAGCAAGGCAACAATTAGCTACCGTAGCTTATAGTAAAGTTTCAGATTCTGCAACAATTGTACTTGTGGAGAAAATCAGCAGCAATGATAAAATAGCTGATGATTCTCTTCAAATGAGCCTCGATAGCCTTAAAAAAGAAATCGTGAAACAGAAAAAACTGATAGATACTACGGTAGGTACTATCAATGCCAATATCCCAATGGGATGGAATAAAGCTGATCGTCAGGCTTTTTGGGACAACCCATTGAAAAAAATCGGAGGTTTCATCATTACCATACTGGCTATGTGCCTTGGAGCTCCTTTTTGGTTTGATGTTTTAGGTAAAATTGCCAATTTAAGGAGTAGCATTAAACCTCCTACCAGTCAGGAACAATAATAATTTTAAAAACACACGAATATGACAGAAGAACAAAGAAAACAACGCAACAAAGAAAAGTTAAGTGAGCTCTTTCCGACCTTTCGAAACCGGCTTGCAGCAGTAATTGCCGACCTTGAATCCAGAGGTTTACGACCACGCATCCAGGATGCATGGAGAAGTCCGGATGATCAGCTTAAAGCATTTAACACCGGCCATTCGAAGCTCAAATACGGTTTTCATAATGTGACCGGAAAGGATGGTACCAAAGAATCTCTGGCAGTAGATATGCTCGATGATGATTTTCCTTTGGCTTCGCGCAAAATGTATTTGTTACAGCTTGAAGATGCGGCCAAAAAGCAGGGATTAATTACAGGTATTCGATGGGGAGTGCCTGCAAGCCTTATACCAGCAATAGATCAGGCGATCGCAAATAAAGAGTGGAATAAAGATGTGAAAATAGGATGGGATCCAACCCATGTGCAACCAACCGATATTACATCAGTGGAAGCGAAAAATGGAAAAAGACCTGCATAATAAGGCTTGTCAATTAAAGCTATTTTTATATTTTTAATAATCATTTCATTCCAAATAAGACAATTTAATATCTGCACCTCTAAACATTCCTAAGGTCTGTTTAGAAATAATACAATAATGATTTTCATCGCCACAAACCTGCCCGCCCAAGTTAAAGCCTAAGCCTGGCAGGCGGGGACACCAAAGCACCAAGATTCACCAAGATAAGTAATCTATTTTCTGTCCTTTGAGTTTTCTTTGTGATTTAGTGCCTTAGTGGCAAAATTATCGCTGTTAAATATTTTATTGAATTTTAAACAGTCTCTTAGAAAGTGAACTAATTCCGGGATTAATTGCAATTGTTTGGAAAGAAAAATATAGCAGACTATCAGGATAATGAAAAAGATAAAACAAGAAATTATTCTATCAGTACCATCTTCCTGACTTCACGGATCTTTCCGGCGCTCAGCACTAGGTAATAAATGCCACCCGCCTGTTGGTGAGGATTCCAGGTAAACGTATAATTACCTTTTGACAACCGCTGCGAAGTTAGTATGTCGACAATATTTCCTGAGAGGTCCATAATTTCAAGAGTCACATCACAATTTTCAGAAATAGTAACGTCAATTTTTGTTGATATTGAGAAAGGGTTCGGGATATTTTGTGTGAGGTGAATTGGTAATTCATTTCCATGATATAAATCTGAGATTCCCAACATTGATGGGCTCCCTGCTTCAACCCATGCGGTATAGATAAGTTCGGCCAAAGCGTGGGATGCATTTTTAAACAGGAGGGTTGTAAAATATTTTGTCTTATTCCACAGTGCCTCTTTGTAGGCCGAAGAGTTGGTATTGCCTGAGATACTCTTTGCATAATCATCGGCTGCCAGAACCGAATCCACATAAATATAATTCGAATATAAATAATTAAAAATGTACTCATTAACGTTGGGTATTACATCCATTGGCTCACCCGAATATATGATCTCGCCAATATAGTTATTGATCATGGTGGATTCATAACGTGAATGTATTCCGTTATTACCGCTCATTTGTCCGTTGTAATTCTTTGTAATATGCAGTGGCATATGACCATCCCCAACATAATGACCGAGATCGGAAGCAAATAGAACTGCTTTGTCCCAGTCATTCCGCTCAAAACAATTTTTTAATGAATCAAAAGCGATGCAAGTTGCCCAGGGCAATATTCCCTGGTCGTAAACAAATGAATATCCATAAATGGAAATCACTGAGTCAAGGGTTTGCGGAATACGGCCGATAGCAACAAATTCGGGGTAGTTATCAATATCAATATAATGTTTCGGAGCTTCTGTCGGGTCAGTATCCTTCCTGTAATCTGCATCCGAAGCATGATCAGCCAATATCATTGTCCAGGCATTGAATTGAATCATGTCCTGATTATAGGATTGTGCTGCTTCTTCATTAATTTTAGCGTGTCCGGCCCATCCCCAGCTAAGTAGAACCAGTGAAAAAGCAGATACGGAAGCAGTGATCAGAAGTCGCTTTAGTAATTTCATTTTTAAAAAATAAGTGCCGGCCAAAGGTAGAAATAAATGATAATAAACACCGGTTAACCTGGTTGACAATAATAATTCCCAATTCGTTGTATATGATTCGCGGATTATATCTTTATTTGGAGTTTTTTCAGGAGCGCTTTAATAAACAACCGGGGCCGCCCTTTCAGGCGGCCCGGTGCTTAAAATTTAAAAAACACAAACCCAAATTTATGAAACAATCATGATAGTCTTTGTACGTCATTTTACGGCTAAAGGTTACCACCTGGCTTGTAGTAATGGTAATGTAAAGAGGCCTGTTTAGGTAAAGGCGAAGGCTAAGTGCTATTAGCGATTCCTCAGCGGTTCTTTGCATGAGATTTTTTTTCTCGCAAAGGGCGCATAAGGTTTACGCAATGCCCGCAGAGGTATTATTCTTTACCCCATAGTCATATAGCGCACAATAGGTTTCACATAGGTGAAGACAGGTTAAATTTCTATGTGGTTTTCTATGTGATCTATGTTCTATGTGGTTAAATATGACTTTTCGGAGTAATCTCAGCTTTTAACTTTTTCCCTTAAACTTTAAGCTTTTTCCTTTAGCGGTATTTAGCTGTTACACAGAGTTCCACAGAGTAGACACAGAGGTTCACTGAGAATAAGCACGACTCTTCAAATCGTAAATCCAAAATCGTTAATCGATATTCTTAAATCTAATCTTTGCGCTCTTAGCGGTTCTTTGCGTGAAAATATTTCTCGCAAAGTTTGCCGACTGCCAACTGCCAATTGCAGACTTCAATATTAAAAGCTGTTACACAGAGTTCCACAGAGCATGCACAGCGGTTCACAGAGAAAATGCTTTTTACTTTTAATTTTCCCTTTTTCCCTGTCCTCGAATTATTCCTGTCTTCTTAGGAATGCCTCATTGTCCTTATTATTATGTTTTGTCTGAAATGTCTTATTCTGATCGATATCCGAAATAAAAATTCTCTATACCCATATCGTCATCATCATCATCCTCATTAAACCAAATTCTGCTTAAAGGAACAGGAGAGATCACTCCGACAAATAAATTTTCTCCGTTTGGAAGGTCTTTCTGGTCTAAATAGCAACCATCCTGTTCAGCATAGACTTCTAAAAATTCTTCAGGCGTATCGGTATTCGATCTCATGATAAATCCAATGGCATAAACCTGGTTTCCAGTAACGACTATTTCAAAATCGTCGTTTTCAAAATCATCGATGTCGCCTATACTGATTGTGTTTGTGGTAAAATTATTATTTAATCCTTCCGTGTCATTATGTACCAGCGCCAGTCGATCCCCTGATACAGCCAGGTTTTTGAGATGGAAATCGAATGGGTATCCGGTCACCGAACCGGGAAAGGTGACAATCTCAAACATTAGTGTTTGATCCCCATAATATTCAAATTTGTAAGCCTCATTAGCTTTTTGCAGATTTTCAAGAGTTGATTGCCATTCGCCAACCGTCATTGTGTTCATCTGGACTGCATCGCGCCATGCTGCTTCATCATATAAAATCTGTACCGATATAATTTCATTCTGCACCATGTCGTAAGCTGATGTTTCACTCACTTTTGCAACATCATTATCACCAAGATTCCTTAGAGTGTATGAAATAGGCACTGCTGTAGTTAAAGGTGCATCATCCTTAAAAAATTCCCCAAGTTGACCGGTTTTAAGATAATTCAAGGCTGCTGTCTGTTCACCTCCAATAGTAACCAATTTAATTTGTGAGCTTTGTAATATTGCGAGATGCTCAGCGCTAACATTTCCTCCGATACCATTATAGGATGCTTCCAATGCAGCCTTCATTTCTGTTTCATTGTAAGTAGAGGTCATTGTAAGCATCATCATTCGTCCATATACGATGTTGGAAACATAAACCGGGAGGTTTGTGGGACCAATCCTGCCGAGGTTGATTTGCTCATTAAGGAGTTCCTGGGTAAATTCTGAACTAAATAAGTCACCGGGCCTTTGGGGTATACCCATCGAAACAGTATACATTTTTTGAACAAAGTAGGCCGACACCGTGCTTGTTTCACTGGTACTTTGATATTGAAGCTGAATGCGTGCCGAACTTGCCATATATTTAAAAGAAAGCCCGAGAGCGAGTGCTGTTTGCTCAACGGAATAACATGTTCTTTTATCGAAATAAATGCTGCTGCCCGAAACATGTCCGGCATTTTGTGCAGTTTCAACCAAATCGCCAATGGCCTCTTTGACTGATGTAAGGTCAGGATTCTCAACAACCCTGCTGTTGTTTGCCATCTGGAAACTAATAGAAATTGAGAGGGGCGCGCGCTGATAAATAGGCAAGGATTTAATGGAACCTAAACCTCCTATATACCCGTCGCCCTGAATAAGTGATCCAAGGTAAAGAATTTCTGATCCGGGATCGTAAGTTACAATTTCTGCCGGTGTTCGCGTGATGGAACATGGGGTTGTCGTCTGAACAATTTTGGTTGCACAGTCGAATTCCAGGCTGGGATCAAACGTTTCATCGCTGTCGGCCTTGGTGGGACAAAAATTATCCCATGAAGGAAGAGAAACAATGTATTCGTTCACATTATTTGGTGCAGGCTGATCTTCTTCATCAGATTTTTTGCAGTTGGACATAAATATGGCCATCAATAGAATTAACGTTGCAAATAGCAAAAAAGAATTACTTCCTCTGGAAGCAAATCCTTTGGGAAATTGATTTTTCATGATAAAAGTTTTTGTATTTAACGTTTCAGTGAGTTGCCTGCAAACTTAATCACATTTAATCGAAAAGTCAAGATAAATCTTTCATTTTAAATTATTATCTATTTTACCACCATGTGTCACAGTATTTTAGTGCTACAAATTGTTGCTGCCTGGTTTAATTCATCATTTTTATATGCGATGGAAAAGCAATTCCTGTCTAACCCCTGCCTGTGTGCAGAAAGGGTATACCAAAGTTTACCAACTGCAGACTGCCTATTGCCGACTGCTGACTTCCAACTGCTCCTGCCGACTGCCGCTGTTCCTGCCTACTGTCTATTGCCGACTGCTTTTTCCCCCTGCCCCATGCTCCCTGCTCCATGCCCCCTGGTAATAAAAAATAATTAAAATGACCGGATAAGCCAAAGAAGTTTATATATTTGCTGGGATGAACCGAGGCAATAGTATATAAATAAAAAAAATAATCATTATTAGAAGGTAAGGTTAGCAACGTAGCGTTTTATGAATAACCCAATTTGAGGTACTGGTATAAACGAGTTAGCTGAAATATTCCTTTTCAAAATACATGAGAAACAAAAAAACAATAGTTATTATCACGTTACTTATAATTGCAAGCCTTTTTATAATTGGAGCCGATTGGGCGAGTAAAACTGTACATATCCTTTTCCATAGCTATTTTGCTGATATTGCAATACCATTCGGCTATTACTTGCTCCTTGTATTTGTAGAAGACAAATATAAACCATTTCAAAAATGGTATACAAAGGCAAGCGCTGTATTTATTCTTTGTGCTTTGTCTGAAACTCTACAATACTTTGGCGTTTATGCCTTGGCGAGAATTTTCGATCCTTTGGATTATGCAATGTATGCTTTGGGCGTTATTCTTGCAGCCTTCGTTGATAGAATAATATTTAAAAAAATATTTGATTTCTGGTATTAAGATTTATAAAAAGAAAAAGAAAAAGAATACATCAGCTAAAAGCGTATATAACTCAATAAAAAAAGAAAATATTAATCATGCCCCTCTTCCAAAACTCAGTAGTAACAAAGTACCTGCAAGCCCAAAATAGGGAGAAGGTGGCAAATTTGAATAGGATAATTAAAGAAGTTTTATATTTGCTGGGATGAACCGGTAAACAATAGATAAATGAAAAAAATAAAACCTGATGCGAATCAGGGTTATCTAAATACCGGTAGATGGATAACCCTGAAAATTTCAGGGGTATAAACGAGTTATATGCAAGGGGAAAAGACAACTCTGCGAGATAGATAGTGCTAAATTTAAGACTTTTAAAATCTCAGTGTCTTTGAAGTCAAGTATTTCGGATTGATTTGAATAAAGTAAATGTAATATCCAATGAAGAAAACAAAAGAACATTTTCTTTTTGAGATTTATAGCGGTATTCTTTGGCAAGCTGAAATGGTCAAAGACTTATTAGAAAATGAAGGTATTAAAGCATCCCTAAAGGATGAAATTACAGGATCTCTGAATTTACCCTGGGATGGATTAGGTTCGGTTAAAGTAATAATTTCAAATTTGGATTATGATAAAGCAAAAGTGATTGTTGAAAAGTTCAATAAATCTCAAGATGATTAATAAATCCCAGCACATAACAAAGGCTAAACGCTATCGGGCGCAAGGTTGTAATGAGAAAGATTGTCATTTATTGAAAATTGTGCTGGCCGGAAAGAGATGTTTTCAAAACTTTCCGCCTCGCTTAGCCTCGGACGTTAAATAATTTATAAATTATTAAAATTAGCCCATGCCCCTCTTCCAAAACTCAGTAATAACAAAGTACCTGCAAGCCCAAATCAGGGAGAAGATGGCGCTGCAATGGAATGTGTTTAAGAGGTATTTCCATCATCCTGAAATTCAGCAGAACATCAGGGAGGCAAAGGAAGAGCAATTCCAGGAAGGATTTATAAGGGAGCTGTTTGTTAAAATACTTGGATATACCCTTAATCCTCAGCCGCAATATAATCTTACCACCGAATACAAGAACATAAAAGATAGCAAAAAGGCCGATGGGGCTATTATCATCAATGAAGCAGTTAAGGCGGTTATCGAATTAAAAGCTACCAATACAACCGATTTAGGCAAGGTTGAAACGCAGGCTTTCGGTTACAAGAACAACCAGCCCGATTGTGTTTATGTGATCACGTCGAACTTTGAGAAGCTGCGGTTTTATATCGACAATGCCATCGAGCACATCGAGTTTAATTTGTTTGCCCTCGCGGAAAAGGATTTTGAACTGCTTTGGCTTTGCCTGGCTTATGAGAACATCGAAAAGGGGATTGCGAAAAAGATAAAGGATGAATCGGTCGGGCGGGAAGATGAAATTACGAAGCAGCTTTATAAGGATTATTCGCTGTTCAAGCGGGAACTGCATCAAAACCTTGTGGCGCTGAATACGGGTTACGGGGCGCTGGAACTTTTTAAGAAATCGCAGAAGCTGCTCGACAGGTTTTTGTTTTTGTTGTTTGCTGAGGACCGTATGCTGTTGCCGCCCAATTCGGTGAGGCTGGTGCTGAGCGACTGGAAGGATTTACAGGAGAGGGATGTGGATATTCCGCTTTACGACCGGTTCAAAAAGTATTTCGAATACCTGAACACCGGGTTCAAGGGCCAGCGGTATGATGTGTATGCTTATAACGGAGGGTTGTTTAAGCCGGATGCGGTGCTGGATGCCGTGAAAATTGACAGTGAACTGCTTTACCGGCATACGCACAGGCTTTCGGAATATGATTTTGTGAGCGAGGTGGATGTGAACATCCTGGGGCATATTTTTGAGAACTCGCTGAATGAACTGGACGAAATAAAGGCGCAACTGGAGGGGAAGGAAATTGACAAGAGCAAGACCAAGCGCAAGAAGGATGGTGTGTTTTATACGCCCAAGTACATTACCAAATACATTGTGGACAATACCGTGGGCAAGCTGTGCAGCGAAAAGAAGGCGGCATTGCAGATAAACGAGGAGGAATACACCACCGACCGGAGGATGCAACAAAAAACAAAGCAGGCACTGGTTGACAAACTCACGGAATACAGGAAATGGCTGATGCAGCTTACCATTTGCGACCCGGCCTGCGGATCGGGGGCTTTCCTGAACCAGGCGCTGGATTTCCTGATCAGGGAACATAAATACATTGACGAGCTGCAGGCAAAGTTGTTTGGCGATGCGCTGGTACTGAGTGAACTTGAGAACAGCATCCTTGAGAACAATTTGTTCGGGGTGGACCTGAACGAGGAAAGCGTGGAGATAGCCAAGCTTTCGTTGTGGCTGCGGACGGCACAACCCAACCGTAAGCTGAACGACCTGAACAACAACATAAAATGCGGAAACTCGCTGATTGATGATCCAGCGGTGGCGGGAGATAAAGCTTTTAACTGGCAGAAGGAGTTTCCGGGAGTGTTTGAGAAGGGCGGGTTTGATGTGGTGATTGGGAATCCGCCGTATGTGCAACACAGAAAACTTTTTAATATTAGTCCATATTTTAAAGGGGTTTATGATGTATATACCGGCACTTCCGACTTAAGTGTTTATTTTTTTGAACAAGGATTCAATTTATTAAAAAATAATGGCCGTTTGGGTTTCATAAGCACAAATAAATTTTTTAATACAGAATATGGTAAACCTTTGCGAAAATTGCTGTCTAATTTTGGTTTGCATGCTATTGTCAATTTTGAACAGATAGCTATTTTTCAAGATGCTTTGGTTTCAAGTGTAATTATTATTGGTACAAATTCCAATCCCTTTAAAAATACAATTTATGTTGAGTTTAATAAAGAAAAAATTGACGCAAAAATATTTTATACTGAACTCATAAATCGTCAGCGCAACATTGAGAATGAATATTTGGCAAATTCTGCTTGGATATTCGAAAACCCAAAAATAAAAAGAGTAATAGAAAAAATAAAAAAATGTGGAATATCATTTAAAGATTTACCTGGTGTTAAAATAAATAGAGGAATAACAACTGGATTTGATGATGGGTTTTTAGTTGAACAGGAGAAATATAATTACTTAGTATCAAAGGATAAAGCAAATAAGGAAATCTTGAAACCTTTGCTGCGGGGCAAAAATATAAGACGTTATTATATAGAAGATTCAGCGTTATGGATAATAAATTCGCATAATGGAATAAGAGGAAAATACGCTCGAATAAATCTTGAAAAGGATTACCCTAATGTATTTCAGCATCTAGTTGATATAAATGAAAAAACAAATGGTAAAGTTGAAAAACGTTCTGATAAAGGAGAACATTGGACTAATTTAAGAAATTGTGCATTTCTTGATGAATTTGAAAAAGAAAAAGTTATCTGGGGATTAATATCTGGAGATTGGAGTTTTGCTTATGATAACTGCAATTATTATCTTACAAGTGCATCATATTTTTTAACATCCGAAAAAATACCAGTTAGATTTATTACTGCTATTTTAAATAGCCGACTTAGCAAATTCTATTTTGAGAATATTGGTGAAATGACAGCTGGCGGTGCCTATGTATTGAAAAAAGTATCTGTCGAGAAGTTTATAATGCCACAATTTGAAAGTGCACTAGAATTTGAAATAATTAATAAAGCCATTACAATTGAAGAATCAATTAAAAGTCTGAAACAAATTGAAATTTCATTTTTAAATCACTTAAAAGCCAAATTTGATATTGAAAAATTTTCAAATAAATTACTTCATTGGTTTCATTTGGATTCAAATGATTTTCTTAAAGAAATGAAAAAAATGAAATTAAATATTAATCTTTTAGAAGAAGCGGAATGGTTGAAATATTTTAATACACAAAAAGATAAAGCCCAAAATTTAAATTCAGAGATTGAAAAAACCGATAAAGAAATAGATAGGATGGTTTATGAACTGTATGGGCTGACGGAGGAGGAGGTGAGGATAGTGGAGCAAAATAATAATTAGATTTTAATTGACCTATTTGAATTTAAATAATTAAATTTACCAAGTAATAAGTAAAGTTCGAATTTAAATAATAAGATGCTAACATACAGTGACATGAAGTTTTATATATATTATTTGTTGGGTTATTTTATAACTTTTCTGTAATTAAATTAAACTGCACCATGAAACATTTATTATTATTTGGTATACTTTGCTGTGCTGCAAATGTATTTGCACAGAAGGTTATTTTGAAAGATAATCTTTTTAATAGCTCTGAAAAAGAAAAATCGATTGAGGTAATAGAAAATGAAGATACTATATCATTAAAATTTGGGACATCTGAGGCGAAAGAACTCTTTGAGTGGAATTATGAATTAGTGGTTGATGCCTTTAAAAATGAATATAGTAAAACCTATGGTGAACAAGAAATTATTGTAGAAGCCGGAAGAATTTTTTATAAAGTTCAAACAAATAAAATTCTTGAAGGAAGCAAAAAACATCCTCCTATTGCAGGTTCAATGGGATTTGAAGCTAAAATAATCATACTTGAAAAAACAAAAAAAAATCCTCAAGATGAATATTCAGATGCTTTAAAAAATGCATTAGACTTTTACAAGCAAGATACAGTTAATAATACTAAATATATGCAGTTTGAAATAAAAGATGCCAAACAAATTCATGATAAATTCTTAGAAAGTGTAAATAATAAATATTATGATGAAGAATATTTGAAAAAGCATGGTAAAGATAATTTTGAAAAATTACTTTCTGATCCAAATAAAATAGAAAAAGATACTTTTTTAACCCGTCATTATAAAGATTATTTCCAAAAAATAGAAATTGATTCGATCGAAGTGGTGATTTCTCAAACCTTTATCGAAACCATTTTGGTATTTGGTACAATTAAGGATTCGAATGTTCAAAAAGGAAATCAAGAAAATAATCTTCAAACACATGTCACCATAAGTAATACTTATCCAATAGGTATATCATCTATTAATAGCATTGAAGTGAATTTGAAAAATGTAAAATTATATACATCAATAAATGGAGTACGATACAATTTAAAACTTTCTGATGTTTTAAGTTTTTATCGTCCAATATTAGAATGCTATCGTCGTGATTTTAGTCCTGCCGACACTTCTTTTACAATAATTAAAAATAGCGAATTACAGAAAGTTACATTGTTTAAAACACCATCCCAAAAGTTATTTGAATTCAAAGTATTTAGTGATTTTGTTGGAATGGATGGCACAAGTCCTAATGGATTAGTGCAAGTTGATTTTTCAAAAGAAATGTACCTAAATTCGTATCGTTTTTTATGTCATAAGAATCAAACACACAGTGTTTATTTTGGTTTTCTTTCCTATATAACTCCAAGTTTTATTATTTCAAAATTTGAAAAAACCAATAAATATATTGATTTGCTAAACATAGATAGTTCCAAATATATTACAACATTAGATTTAAAACAATATGAACTATTTTCAGTTGGTGCAGATTTTAATTTGTTTATGACTACTCTTCCCTTTTTAAAAAGCAGTTTACACATTGATAATGGATTTTCTTTTGGGAGAACAGGAGTGGCTGATTCAACATATTCCCTGAATGATAGTGCGATAACAATAAATGAGCAAGGAGTCAATACCTTTAGCTATAAAGCAATAGCACGGTTAGTATTTCAAACAGACGAAAGATATTTCTTTGAACTTCGTGGAAACTTGAATTATTCAACTTTACTAAATGATAATATTTATCAGGTTGCTTCGCTGGATAATATAGAACAAGATAATCCAAACCGGTATAAAGGACTTTATAGTGTTGAATTATTTGCAGGTTATTCCCCAACATCAAATATAATGGGAAAACTGTTTTTCAGATACCGATATACTGGTTCCTTTGCGAAAAATACTAAATTAGGCTTTAGTCAGGTCCAGGTTGGATATTCCTATTATTTTAATAAATAGTTCTCCCACCCCGTTCCCGCGCGATTGTATCGCATGGTTTAACATACCTCCATCTTCTTCTTTAATTTTTACCCAAAACAGGGTTTTATTTTATAGAAATCAGCACAAGGTAATGTCCCCTCGCTGCCGCACGATTGCATCGTGTGGTACATTGCTTAATACATTCACTTTACCCCTGCTCGTCCGGATTTGAGTAATGGCTGGCGGGCAGGCTAATCCGGACGGGGATTAATCAGGAATTTACAATCCCCCGCTCCCGCGCGATTGTATCGCGTGGTTTTAACATACCTCCACCTTCTTCTTTAATTTTTACGGACATTTTCCTGGATTCAAACTTCTTTCTTTATCTTTGAGGCTATGGTTTGGGGGGGCGGAGGATAAAACACTAAGATGTTGGGCACAATAATGATATAAAGTTCACAAATTTAAAATATCATGAAAAATAAATTTATTTCTATATTGATTCTTATTTCTGGAGTGATTACTGCTCAGGAATGTAAAATTGATTTGCTTTCATTGGCACAACCAGATTTTAATATGATTCAATTAAATAAATTTGGACAGAGTAGATTATTTAAGATAGTTTTAACCGATGGTTTTGATACTATAGCCAACAAAGATATTATTATCCAGCTATCGCAATGGTTTATAAATCAGGACTCCAAAATCTACATAGTAAATGTTAACGATGTTAACAAGTTAGAGGATAATTACCATTATCTGATTATTGGGATAACTAGTAAACTAAAAGATCTGTCGATTTTTAATTTGCCCGTAAACATTAACGATAACAAATGTACCCTTGGAACAATTGAACTTACCGATGATGATGATGCAATAACAATAATTAACGCAAAGGCACAATGTTCAGCTGTAATTGGTAATTCATATGCAGTTTTAAGAAATATTTCATTCGGACGTTTTATGGGTTTATATAATTATTATATCCTCAAAAATAATAAAATGAGCTACTTGGGTAATTTAAAGGAAAATAAATTTATACCCGATAGTCTTGTGGATTTAGCCCTCATACGAAACGTAAACTATTCTCGAAAAATTGATAATAATTATATAGAGGCCTGTTTTTCTTGTAAATATAAAACTATTAGTCAGTTTCAAAGTTCAATTGATACTTTAATAGATTCGTTTAATGATTTTTGCAGGATTTATAAAGTAAACAAACCAGCTCAAAAACTGAAATTCTTTATTCATTGGGATCAATTAGAAATAAATATGGTTAGTGGTGACCCAAGACCTGGTTCTACTGGAGGATTAGTAATTGACAGTTTAATTCATACAGTGGGAATGGATAAAGAATTGTTATCACATGAAGGTGTTCATTTTATATTCAATTATAATTTGAGAAGTCCAAATTCTTTTTTTAACGAAGGTATTCCTTCGTCGTTTGCATTATTTCAACATCCAGAGCGGATTACGAGTGATTGTAAATTAATACAAGATAATTTAGAAATAATAGATTTAATAACCGGAAAAACTGAATTCTGGAAGGGCCCATATAAAAATGGACAATGTTTATCATATCCGATATCCGGCCTTTTTGTAAAATTTCTGATTGATAAATATGGCATCGATAAGTTAAAGAGATTATATCAATATACTGACATAACGGAAGGTATTAAAGCTATTTATAATTTGGAACTCCAAATAATAGCTACAGAATGGGAAAATTATATACTGAAAAATATTGAATAATTACTGTGCCCCCGCTGCCGCGCGCTTGTATCGCGTGGTTTTAACATACCTCCACCTTCTTCTTTAATTTTTACAGACATCTTCCTGGATTCATACTTCTTTCTTTATCTTTGAGGCTATGGTTTGCAGCGATGCCAGATTAAACATTTTTACGTTTTGGGCAAGATTTCACGCTAACTACATAATATTGATCTAGGTGGAGACCAGAGACCACTTGAAAAACGGGGCAAAACCGAAAAGCCAAATGAGTAGGGTAAAAATATAGTTTCACATGAAAGACTTTAAATGGACACAAGGTTTTCTGGGATTTCTTGGATTTCTAGGTACACCAGCAATTACAAAAGGAGATTGGAAAGAGGCATTATGGTTTTTATTTTTTATCTGGTTTATTTATTTTATTCCGAAGAGAAAAAAGGAGTAATAGTTTGCCATTATTAATTCCCACGTTCCCGCGCGATTGTATCGCATGGTTTTAAAATACCTCCACCTTCTTCTTTAATTTTTACAGTCCTTTTCCTGGATTCAAACTTCTTTCTTTATCTTTGAACCTCCGGTTTGGGGGGACGGCGGATAAAACAGTAAGAAGTTGGCAGCCATTTTAAACAAAAACATGAGCATCAAAAGCCTATTAATCCTGACAATAACAAATTTTATCGTTTTCCAAGGGGCATATGCAGACTGTTTGGCTTGCTGGAGACTTCAAAATGTTAGAATTACCATGACAAATAACCAAGTGATTGAAGGATATATTAAATGGAATGAATCCTGGTTACCTGAAAGCAGATCAGAAAACAATCAAATTAATTCCTTCTATGAAAAGTATCTTCTTGCAGCTGAAAACTGGAATTGGGAAAAATTAACGATTTATAAGGATGTTTATGAACTTAAACAAACATTGAAGATCTCTGGACTTGTAACTTCGGAGGAATCAATCACTGAAATAAATATTAAAGAAATAATGGGAATAGAACTTTACAAGAATGAAAAGAACAATTTGGAAGGTGCAGGGGACATCACTGACTTAGAAGAAGAAAGCATAGAACTTCTAAAAAAACCACCAAAATACATGCATAAAGACGAGGGAACAGTTTCAGTGACTTATTTTTTAAGCTACAATGAAAACATTAATAAAGAAAGTCTAATTGAAATAAGTGAAACAAGTGACTATTGGCTAAAAAGGAGGAATTATGAAAAGGACAAAGTCATAATAATTATTGAATCATGGGACTAAATTAAAAAGGCTGCCAACAGCCCATCATAGCCCCCCCGTTCCCGCCCCCGTTCCCGCGCGATTGTATCGCAGGATTTAACATTCCTCCACCTTCTTCTTTAATTTTTACAGTCCTTTTCCTGGGTTCAAACTTCTTTCTTTATCTTTGACTTTCGGTTTGGGGGGGCGGCGGATAAAAGACTAAGAAGTTAGCGGCTATTTTAAAAGACACCTAACACAAAGAAAAGTTATGATAACAATCGACAACTACTTAGACAGTCATTATATACATAGAAGCAATTGGTTAAGAGCCGCTGTTTTGGGGGCAAACGATGGAATAATTTCTATTTCCAGTCTTGCAATTGGAGTTGCCGCTGCAAGTTCGACAAGGGAACCTATTGTATTAGCAACAGTCGCAGGACTTGTGGCGGGTGCATTATCTATGGCAGCAGGTGAATATGTTTCCGTAAGTTCACAAACCGACACAGAAAAAGCAGACATTGAACGAGAGAAAAAAGAGCTAAAAGAAATGCCAGAAGATGAGATGAAAATATTAGCTCAAATCTATGAGAGGCGAGGACTAAAAAAGGAAACAGCAATGCAAGTAGCCATTGAATTGACAGAGAAAGATGCCATAGGAACACACATTAGAGACGAATTAGGCATCAATGAGATTAGTCAAGCAAACCCAATACAAGCAGCTATTGCATCAGGAGCATCTTTTACAGTTGGTGGTGTTCTACCGTTATTAATAGTCTTGTTTGCAACCGTCAAAGGAATGGAATATTGGTTATATGGTTTCACTATTGTTTTTCTTGTCATTTTAGGTGCGACATCTGCTAAAACAGGTGGTTCAAACATAAAAAAAGCAATTGTGCGAATTACAATATGGGGAACTTTAGCAATGGGGCTATCAGCATTGGTAGGCTATATTTTTGGTGTTAATGTATAATTTTAAAGGACACTCAAAATGAAGATAAGTCACATTAGTAAACAAGAAATTCAGAAGGGTGAAGACCTCGTTCCCGCGCGATTGTATCGCGGGGTTTAACATACCTCCGCCTTCTTCTTTAATTTTTACAGTCCTTTTCCTGGATTCAAACTTCTTTCTTTATCTTTGAGGCTATGGTTTGGGGGGACGGAGGATAAAACCCCTTACCCGCCGGGCCGTTAGCAAGCAAATTAAAAATAATGATAGAATATAAATTCAATAAAAGTGAAGAAAAATTGTTTATGACCTTAAGTGGAAATTTTGCAATAAATCACAGGTTTAAAGCAATTGACTCTTTTTCAAATGACAATTCATTACCAAGAAATTTAAAAATTCTTGAAGACGCACGTTATTCAAATGTTACATTTTCAGAGGAAGAACTACAATTAATAATTGAAAGATTAAAAAGTCATTTGAACAAATTTAATTCAATCCGTCATGCAGTAATTCATTTGGACCCTGTTAATACAGCTTTTGCAATATTAGTGGGTGAAAGATTATCGGGTGGAAATTATTTATTAAAAGCTTTTTCAACTGACGAGATTGCACTTCATTGGTTGCGCATGGTATGACAACTATAGAAAAAAAGAAGACCCCGCACTCCCCCGCTCCCGCGCGATTATATTGCGGGGTTTAACATACCGCCACCTTCTTCTTTAATTTTTACAGACATTTTCCTGGATTCAAACTTCTTTCTTTAACTTTGACTTTCGGTTTGGCAGGAGGGCGGATAAAACACCAAGAAATTATGCGTCATTTTAGGGCAGCATGCAAACTCCAGGATGCGGTGCAAGAAATTAACTTTGACAATATTAAAATACTTACCAAACTTTAATCTGCTAAATTTGTTCAATCATATAAATCAGACAATATGAAAAAGACAATCATCACAATCGGGTTAATTATAACTACAATAGTAACAATTCAATCTTGTAAAAAGGACAAAGCTGATACAGATGCTGACAATGCACTATACAGCGAAATAACAGCTGGTGGATATACCTATTATCAAAGCGGCACTCTTTTGTCTGGTGTTTCGCCAAGCCCTCACGGTTCTTTTAAGTTGCGCTTTAATGCTACTGCATTAGCGGCACTTGACAGCATTGGTGAACTACCATCTGGAAGTATTTTCCCAACAGGTTCAATCATTGTAAAAGAAATTTTTAGTGGCAGCAGCATCAACCTCTATGCAGTAATGAAAAAAGACCCTTCAAATGAAAATGCAGGAAGTGGTTGGTTATGGGCTGAATTTAATACTGACGGTTCGGCTGCCTTTAGCACAGGTAAAAAAGGTGATGGTTGTATAAGTTGTCACAGCGGTTCACCCAATAGAGATTTAACCAGAACATTTGATTTACATTAATTAACTTGTTAACTATTCCCTGTGAAAGAGAGCTAATGACTGAACTCCTGACAACCCCCGTTCCCGCTCGATTGTATCGCGTAGTTTAACATACCTCCACCTTCTTCTTTAATTTTTACAGTCCTTTTCCTGGATTCAAACTTCTTTTTTATCTTTGACTTTCGGTTTGGGGGGAGCGGCGGATAAAACACTAAGAAGTTAGCAACAATTATAAAACCAACCATATGACAAACATTGAAAGTAAGAAATATTCATAACAAGAAATTTAATTCTAATTGTTTTGACTTTTCAAATATCATCTTGCACAGGACAAGTGAAAGAAAAATCGGTTAATGATACAACAGAAAATGGAATAAACAATCAACCAATCAATTCAAATCAAAGTACAACATTTCCGCAAATTCACACCAATTTAAATGGAATGGTAAGGGAGTTTGTAAGGACAATGTATCAAGACAAAAAAGGGAACTATTGGTTTGGAACAAATGGAAATGGGATTATACGCTACGATGGTAAAACACTTGAAAAAATTTCAATCGAAGGACTCCGCCCATTTAATGTTGTTAGAGAGATTGTTGAAGATAAAGCAGGACATTTATGGTTTGGGACTGACTATGGACTCATAAAATACGATGGTGAAAAATTTACTACATACTCAGAAAAAGATGGCCTGCAAGATGATGAAATTTGGGGACTGACAATTGACAAAAGCGGACTTATTTGGGTTGGTTCGATTGGCGGTGTTAGTCATTTTGACGGCAAAAAGTTTACACCATTTTTATTGCCAGATACAAAAGTCGAAAATCCAAAACCTATGCTTTCTGATAAATTGGTTTTTAAATTTTTGGAAGATAGAAATGGAACGATGTGGTTTGCTACCGATGGAAATGGAATTTTCAAATACAAAAATGGCGAATTCATTCATTTAACATCTAAAAATGGACTTACCGACAATAATGTCGCGGATATTTTAGAAGACAAGCAAGGAAATATTTGGATTGGAACTTTTTATGGTGGTGTGAGTAAATATGATGGTAAAACATACACTAACTTCACTAAGGATGGAATTATTGAAGGTATAGAAACCTATAATTTTTGTGAAGACAGGCAGGGAAATATTTGGTTTTCGGCAGAAGGTTATGGCGTTTACCGCTACGATGGGGCTAATTTCACGCAATTCACAACTGACAATGGCTTAACCTCCAATGTTGTTCAAAGTATTTATGAGGATAACAAGGGACAAGTTTGGTTTGGAACCTGGCAAGGAATAAGCCTTTATGATGGACAAAAGATTATGAATGCAAAAGACAAAGAACCTTGGACGAATTAAAAATAACTGTTGCTAATCGAGTAGGCTGCCCCGCCAGTAATCACTGACGGGGAGAACCTCTCCCCGTTCCCGCGCGATTGTATCGCGTGGTTTAACATACCTCCTCCTTCTTCTTTAATTTTTACAGTCCTTTTCCTGGATTCAAACTTCTTTCTTTATCTTTGAGGCTTAGATTGAGGGCAACCGATACCTCCAATTTTAAGACCGAGAATCATAATGATTATGGAAAAAACAATGGACGAACAATTCAAATTTCCAGTCGGTTATGAAAAGTTTAATAGAAAGCAACTTTTTAATTTCCAGCTGAATCGACCGTATTCTTTTGGATATGCAAGAAGAGAAGACCTGAAAGAAATAGGGCAAAAGATTAAGACGTTTAAAGACTGGAAAAGAGAAATGCTTAAACTAGCAGAAAAGGTCGTTTCTGAAGAAAGATTTATGAATGCAACCTTCTATTACAGAGCTGCTGAATTTTACACAAAATCAAATGACCCAGAAAAAAATATACTGTACAATAAATTCATAGAACTATTTTACAAAACTTTTGAAAATGACGGAATTGAAAGACATCAAGTTCCTTATGAAAATGCTTTTTTATCTGCCATAAGATTACCTTCTTCTAATAAAAAAAAAGGCACAATAGTTATTCATGGCGGTTTTGACTCATTTATTGAAGAATTCTACTCCATGATGAAATACTTCTCAAATAGCGGTTATGAAGTAATCGGATTTGAAGGTCCAGGACAAGGTGCAACATTAAGAAAATATGGCATTCCTATAACCATAGAATGGGAAAAGCCTACAAAATCAATTTTGGATTATTTCCAGCTTGAAGACGCAACAATGATTGGCATTTCTATGGGCGGTTGGTTTTGTTTACGAGCAGCTGCATTTGAAAACAGAATAAAACGAGTAGTTGCAACAGGTCATGCAATAGACTACATGAAAAGTATGCCACCAATATTTCGCAAGATTCATATATGGTGCATGAGTCATTGGCCAGATTTTATGAATCGCATGGCGGTTATGAAGTTTGAAATGAGAGAAAGTATGGCATCATGGGTGGTTGACCATTTAAAATATATCACTAAGAAAACAAAACCTTTAGAAGCGTTGGATTTGTACTTGCAATTGAATGAGGAAAATATCCATTCAGAACTTGTAAAGCAAGACGTTCTGATTTTGACAAGCAGGAATGACCATTTTATTCCTTTTAAAATGCATGAAATGCAATTAAAGGCTTTGGTTAATGCAAAATCCGTTACTGGAAGAATATATACAAAAGAAGAGCATGCAGAGAATCATTGCCAGACTGGGAATTTTGAATTGTCTCTTAAAACTATGTTTGAATGGATTGAAAGCAAATAAAAAAACAAGCGGTAACAAATAAGGCTTCCCCGCTCCCATGCGATTGTATGGTGGGATTTAAACCTTCAGCAGAATCATTTATGGTAAGTAATTAACCCTCATCCTTTTCCTTTATTTTGGGCTTTGCGGTATCCTCAATACTGTTTTTCTAACTAATCCATAAGGTAATAAGGTCATGTTCTTTCGGTTTTTCTCTTTTACTAAGGTTGAGAAGGGAAAATAAGGTTGTGCGTTATCTGATAAATCTGCTACTGCCGCTGCTGCCAACTTGTTTCTGGTTACTTGTTTCTTGTCTCTTGTCTCTTGTTTCTTTTTTCCCCCGCTCCTGCGCGATTGTATCGCGGGGTTTAACATACCTCCCCTTCTTCTTTAATTTTTACAGTCCTTTTCCTGGATTCAAACTTCTTTCTTTATCTTTGACTTTCGGTTTTGGGGGGACGGGGGATAAAAGACTAAGAAGTTAGCGGCTATTTTAAAAGACACCTAACACAAAGAAAAGTTATGATAACAATCGACAACTACTTAGACAGTCATTATATACATAGAAGCAATTGGTTAAGAGCCGCTGTTTTGGGGGCAAACGATGGAATAATTTCTATTTCCAGTCTTGCAATTGGAGTTGCCGCTGCAAGTTCGACAAGGGAACCTATTGTATTAGCAACAGTCGCAGGACTTGTGGCGGGTGCATTATCTATGGCAGCAGGTGAATATGTTTCCGTAAGTTCACAAACCGACACAGAAAAAGCAGACATTGAACGAGAGAAAAAAGAGCTAAAAGAAATGCCAGAAGATGAGATGAAAATATTAGCTCAAATCTATGAGAGGCGAGGACTAAAAAAGGAAACAGCAATGCAAGTAGCCATTGAATTGACAGAGAAAGATGCCATAGGAACACACATTAGAGACGAATTAGGCATCAATGAGATTAGTCAAGCAAACCCAATACAAGCAGCTATTGCATCAGGAGCATCTTTTACAGTTGGTGGTGTTCTACCGTTATTAATAGTCTTGTTTGCAACCGTCAAAGGAATGGAATATTGGTTATATGGTTTCACTATTGTTTTTCTTGTCATTTTAGGTGCGACATCTGCTAAAACAGGTGGTTCAAACATAAAAAAAGCAATTGTGCGAATTACAATATGGGGAACTTTAGCAATGGGGCTATCAGCATTGGTAGGCTATATTTTTGGTGTTAATGTATAATTTTAAAGGACACTCAAAATGAAGATAAGTCACATTAGTAAACAAGAAATTCAGAAGGGTGAAGACCTCGTTCCCGCGCGATTGTATCGCGGGGTTTAACATACCTCCGCCTTCTTCTTTAATTTTTACAGTCCTTTTCCTGGATTCAAACTTCTTTCTTTATCTTTGACTTTCGGTTTGGGGGACGAGGGATGAAACCCTGCTCCCGAGCGATTGCATCGCATAGTTTAACAGGATGCCACACGACGCAGTCGTGCTGCAGCTAAGGTTATTAACGGTAAACTTCTAAGGGAGTATCTCAGCAGATGATAAATAAGTTACAAATGTTTCACCCGCTGCTTTTTAGCAGTTATACCAATTGCCAATTCAAATTAGGCCAAAGGACATTTGAATTGTTGCAATGGTTAATGCCGCACCACAATCTTCTTTGTGCTCCTGTTTCCTGATGAAATCACATTCAGCAGATACAGACCCTCAGCAAAGTTTGAACTGTTGATCGGATATTCCTGACCGGGAAGTGCATCACTGTATTCGCCGGAATAAATGACACGACCTGTTACATCGGTGATGGTCAGGTTGATGGTTCCTTTGGCATTGTCTCCGAGCTGAATATTGATGCGATCATTGGCCGGAACCGGATAAATGCTGAAATTAGGCTTTCCGATTTCATCAACCGAAAGCTGGTTCAGTGAAGCTTGATTGGACCTGACCTCTGTATATCCGTTTTTCCGAAACCCGCTAAAGCATCCGCCCGGCATATCGATCGCCACGATATAGATAACATCTCCTACGGGTGCATTGAAATCGGTGTATGAGCTGAAACTGGATGATAGGGTGGCAATTTGTTCATAACTTCCCGATCCTGTTTTGCGGAGAATCTGATAGGATGAAAAGTCAAATCCGGTATAGGGTGTCCATATCAGGTTTAGGTTGTTGCTCACGCCCTGGCTGATTGTCAGGTGGATGGTCTGATGGTAATCGCCGGCCGGAAACACCCGGTTTTCGTTGTCACGGAACCCGATTTTGTAACGGTAAGGTCGCACAGCCGGGTTGGAATCAAAGTCGGTGGCCACAGGATCTTCATTATAGCCTACCGTATCAATGACCGAATAAACATTTGTCAGGTCTGTTTCCTTATAAACCAGAAAATCAGCGATCAGACCGGAGTCGGGCTTTTCCCAGACGATTACGTTGTAATTGGTCAGGCTGTCAACTGTTACCAAACAAAGCGGAGTTTCAGGGTAAGGCATAATGGTGAAGGCTTCACTGACATCTATGGATGTTTGGGCATACAAATCCCTGATACGGATCAGGCATTCATCAGAGTTAACATTTGGAGTAGTCCACACATAACTGCCAAAGTTCCCGGTGCTGAAAGCATTGTTGATAAACTGCCAGGTTTCCCCGTTATCCGTCGAATATTCAAGATTACAATCGTCAGAAAATGAATTTTCAACAGTCCAGCTGATGGTCAGAGGGCTGTAAGTATTAAAGATTTCTCCGTCGGCAGGGGAAGTCAGGTTATATGCAGGTAATGTGCTGATGGTAAAAGGAGTGCTCAGTACAAACTCAGAAGGATCCATGGCATTATATAGTTTGAGAACACATTCTTCCGCCGGGGTATCAGATAGAATCAGATTTGTAAACCCGATCATTGCATTAAGGTTTTGAGCTACTGGTATGTAAGTCAGCCCGTTGTCGGTTGATATTTCTGCATTGAGCAGGCTGATGTCCGGTGCATAGACGATCCAGTTCACATACGTAAGTGTGTTGGCAAAAACGACAGATCCGGTAGCTGGTTGATAAATACTGATTGGCGGGACGATAACAGTAAAAGGTTCATCGCTGATATCGCTTACGGAAGGGTTGCTGAAGTCGGTAATTCTCAGCAACGCATTCGCACTATTATAATTGGGCACGCCAACCGGGAAGATGCCACCGTCCGGTCCTGAAGGTATATCAGCATAGTAATCCCAGTTGATTCCTCCGTCCGGCGAAAATTCAAGCCTTAACATACTGCTTAAACTATCTCCGGACCAGCTGACCTCTTTGAGGGTATAATAAATCCAGACTTCTCCGCCATTCGGAGACAGGAGAGTGATAGACTGTGCCTGACCGCTCAGGGGCGTGAGACTTGCAAGCAGCAGAAATCCTGCTGCTAATTTCCTTAACAATACCGGGATGGTGAAGTATGCTTGTTTCATTGTTTAGCGTTTTAATTTAAGAATTAAACATAATACCAGTAAGATGGTTCATTTAAATTTACGATTTTTTAGAATTTGCCGGAATTAACAAAATAGGTATTACTTGCGTCTTACCGGTGAATTGCCGAAATCTCTTTTGAACAGTGCACAAACCCTTTTATCATAGAAGGAAATCAAGGCTATTATTTTGTAAAAACATATGCATCCTTTTGGTGGCTGAATTCTTCAAGAACAGGGTTTTGCGAGAACCCATACCCCCGCTCCCGTGCGATTGTATTGCGGGGTTTAACATGCCTCCACCTTCTTCTTTAATTTTTACAGTCCTTTTCCTGGATACAAACTTCTTTCTTTATCTTTGAACCTGTGGTTTGGGGGGCCTGCGGATAAAACACTAAGATGTTGTGCCCCATTGTAACGAAATCATTTATCAATTTGGGATTAGAAAAATGAAAGAGACCTTTATTAATAAAATATGCAGGGATTTAAATGAAAGCCAGATTAATTGGAAAGTTATCATTTTATTTATCCCGATTGCATTCATCACTTATATCTTCCATGAATTTGGTCATTGGTTATTGGGAGAACTATCAGGAAATGATATGACCTTAAGTCTTAATAATTCATCTCCGAAAAGTGGCTATTTTATTAATGATTCTCATGCATTATGGTCTGCGATAGGAGGACCTGTTTTTACAATTATTCAAGCACTTGTGTTTTTATTAATTACCTGGAAAACTAAATCTATTTATGCATATTCGATTGTGTTTTTTGCAGTATTTTCAAGATTTTTCTCCATTGTTTTCGGCGGAATTGATTTGCAGGATGAAGCTGGGATAGCTTCAATGTTGGATACAAATAAGTATTTCATTGCAGCGATTGTGCTGACGATACTGTTTTTGATTTTGTGGCGATGCAATCGGATTATGAAACTAAATATGAAAGCGGCAGGATATTTTACCGTTTTGGGTGTTTTTGCTATTTTGATTGTATTAGGAGTGAATGAATTAATTATGATAAAATAAAAAA
The DNA here is from genome assembly GCA_963749345.1 of uncultured Bacteroidales bacterium. Taxonomy (GTDB): domain Bacteria; phylum Bacteroidota; class Bacteroidia; order Bacteroidales; family JAADJA01; genus JAADJA01. The sequence continues at coordinate 223,442 of CAVVMO010000001.1, forward strand.
CCCCCGTTCCCGTGCGATTGCATCGCGGGGTTTAACAAACCTCCACCTTCTTCTTTAATTTTCACAGTTATTTTCCCGGGTTCAAACTTCTTTCTTTATCTTTGAGGCTTAGATTGATGGCCCCCGTTCACGCGCGATAGTATCGCATGGTTTAACAGCATGATTTTTAATTTACCCGCTCCTTCAAGTGTTCCGGATGATCACATGGAGGAATCAATAAATAAAGCTTTTACCTTTGCAAAAGGTTAAGCAAAGATAGGCAAGTAAGCAGGATTGGTGGAAAGGGAAAGGGAAAAACAGTAAAGGAAATAAATGATCAACGCTGACCCGGAAATAGTAAAAAGAAATTCAACAATGACATGAAATTACAATAATAATCACGTTTTTATTAATAAATTTGCAGTTAGAATTTAATGGAACATTAAAATTATCATTATGAGCAGCAAGGAGATTCTTCAGCAAGCATTAAAATTAAAAGCCAGAGAACGGTTAAGTGTCGTTGAGGGTTTGCTAAAAAGTCTTGACGAACCAGATAGCACGATAGATGATATTTGGGCGGAAGAAGCAGAAAAGCGACTTAAAGCCTATCGTACTGGCAATCTTGAAGGCATTGCATCAGATAACATCTTCAGAGAAGAATGAAAGTTATTTTTTCAAAAATTGCAAAACAGGAACTTGATGATGCAGTTCTATACTATGAACTGGAATATCCGGGTCTTGGTAAACGTTTTAAAGAAGAGGTCAGAAAATCAACAATAAGGATTTCAGAATATCCAGAAGCATGGTCAATTGATCGTGGGGAAATAAGAAAATGTACACTCCATAAATTTCCCTATAAACTCCTCTATTCAATCGAAAGCGATCATATTTTCATAATTGCTGTTGCACACCAGCATAGAAAACCCGATTATTGGGTTGATAAATATTAAAATGAGGCAGGAATTTCAATAATAACATTCCTAAATTCTTATAAAATACCCACGCCCTGCATTATTGCGAAGGATCACTCCCCCGTTCCCGTGCGATTGTATCGCGGGGTTTTAACATACCTCCATCTTCTTCTTTAATTTTTACAGTCCTTTTCCTGGGTTCAAACTTCTTTCCTTATCTTTGACTTTCGGTTTGGGGGACGGAGGATAAAACACTATGAAGTTACGTGGCTTCCCCACACCGAGATTACCCAGTTAAATTCGCATGCAAACGGTAAAAATTGATTCAATATTATCAAGATTTTAATAAGAGATACTTTTGTAATCCTTTGACTATGAACGCCAGTTTTTACCGTTAGTCAAAATATAAAATTATGAGTAGTATTGATAATTCGGATGATCTATCCCTTTTGCCCTGGAAATAAATATGATTTTTAAATACAGCACTTAGCACCTAGAATATCATTCCCTCTCTGATCAATACGCATAGTATGATTAAATATATTACCTGCCTGATGTAGCTTTTTATTAAAAATGACGACAAATAAGTTGAATTTGAGATAATGAGCAACAGAAAAAAACATAAGAAAGATTTTGTTGACATAATTGAAAACAACAAGGGAATTATACATAAGATATCTCTTATTTATACTTCAAATGGTGCTGACAAGGAAGATCTTTACCAGGAAATATGCCTGCAGTTATGGCGATCATATAGCAATTTTAGAGGTGAGGCAAAATTGAGCACCTGGCTTTACAGGGTGGCTCTTAATACTGCTATCAGTACTATAAGAATAAAGAACAGGTCTTTTGAGACAGTGGAACTTGATCCTCAGAAACATTACAATATAAAAGACAACGAAAAAGATGAAATGACTTCGAACCTTCTACGGGCCATTTCACTGTTAAATAATATTGACCGTGCGATAGTACTTCTGTGGCTGGAAGAAAAAAAATATGAAGAAATTTCAGAGGTTACAGGTTTGTCAATATCTGCTGTAAGTGTCAGATTAGTAAGAATAAGGACAAAATTAGAAAGTCTAATTAAAAAAATTGAAAATGAATAATTTAAAAAGTGGTTGGGATAACATTGATGAATTTTCAGGGTTACCCGGTTATGGCATTACATCTATTGAAAAATTCATTTATGGACGATCGATCTCCATCTATCAAAAGATTAGGGGTTTATTTATCTGGAGTTTCATTTTAAAGAGCGTTGCATTTCTTTTCATCGTATTTAACTTGATTCTATACAGGAAATATGAAAATGTAATAATGATAAACGCATTACTTTGCCTGCTCCTTGTCATATTTCTGATAATTGAAATCAGGTTCTATTTTGAATTCAGGAAAAGTGCCACTCCTTCAAAATCATCAAAAGAAAACCTTTCTTCACTTCTGGTATTTCTGGGGCGTAAGTTCGCTGTACTGACAATAATTAGGTCAGCCACTTATCTATTTGGATTCATCCCTGGGATATTGCTTTATTTTATGCTGGTCTACGGATATTTGAAACCTATTGATCTAATGGGATATTTAGTATTTTCATTCCTGGGCCTCATTGGAATAATATTCAGCTACATCAATGACAAAAGACAAGTTGGTTATTATATCAGGCATATTAAACTCTGCCTGTCAGATCTTAATGACAATGCGCTTGCACTGGCATCTGAGAATATTGAAACTAAAAGAAAACTGGATGTTACAGTTATTGTCCTCACACAGTTTGTTATAATTCTGGTTTTTGTTGTCGTAATGGTTATCCTTAAATCAATATTAAGCTAAGACATGAAAAAAACTAATGGAATTAGAACTTTGAGAATAATATTAACTTACAAAATAATAAAATAATTTAAAAGGAGGCATTATGAAATACAGCGTACATCGCTTAGACGTTAAAAGTGATATGAAAGAAAAACTGGAACAGTTTTTAAATAAGCTTGACGGAGAAGTTATTTCGGTTATTCCAAATTATGCCAAAACTACTCTATTTCAAATTTATGGAATTTCTTCGAAAATTGACTTTATCCTGATTATTGAAAAAGTTAAATAACTTATTGATTCCCGCTGCCCCGCTGCTGCCAACTTGTTTCTGGTTTCTTGTTACCTGTTTCTTTTTTCCCCCGCTCCCGCCCGATTGTACCGCGGGGTTTTAACATACCTCCACCTTCTACTTTAATTTTTACCCAAAACAGGTTTCTATTTTATAGAAATCAGCACAAGGTAATGTCCTTATGCTGAAGTGAACGAAATCGTTCAGCCAATGCTCTGATACTATACATTAATTAAAATCGAATAAAAATTAAACCATTATAAAGCAAATCATTATGCAATTGGTACGTCATTTGAAACCTTCATAAAAAACCTAACAATGGAGTATGATTTTAGGTTTCATGGACTGCCAATAGAACTATTTTCAACTTTCACATTTACGGGTGCAGGTTCTGCTGCATCAAACAGCTGGGTTTATTCGGGACAAATTTGTCAATGAATAGAGAATTAGGTGAAATGCATAGTAGAAATCTAAATTTGGATGAAATGAAAAAACTAAAATCATTTTTATTAGTAGCTGCATTTTTATTTCAATGCACTATAACGTTTTGCCAAACAAATCAAAAAGATTTTCCTGTTTTGAAGGGACCTTATTTAGGACAATTACCTCCCGGATATCAAAGTCAGGTTTTCGCCCCTGACTTTGTCTCAACCGAGTTCGGCGAATTAAATTCAGTATTTACCCGTGATGGTAAGGAATTCTACTTTTCAAGACGGGGTATACCTGGAAAACTCTCGACTGTTATGGTTACAAGGCTTGTAAATAATGAGTGGTTAAAACCTGAACCTGTCAATTTCTCCGGTGTTAATGATGATATTGACCTATTTATTACTCCCGATGGTAACTCGATGATATACTGCTCTGGAAAGGTTCAGCAAAAGGATGGACGTGCGTTTATAGATCACGACTTCTGGATTTCCATAAGAGATGAAGAAAAATGGGCTGAACCGATCCTGTTTGCCAAAGAGGCCATGTCTGAATTTGAGGATTATTTCCCGGTTGTAACTCAAAGCGGTAATCTTTACTTTAATTCTCAACGAGGAGGCCCGGGTACAAATGATATATACTGCTCAAAGTTTATTAATGGTAAATATACAATAGCTGAAAAACTTCCGGAACCTATTAACACGCAATATCGGGAATTTGATGCATTTGTATCACAGGATGAAAAAATGATAATCTTTTCCTCTGAAAAACCAGGCGGTTTAGGAAGTTCAGATATCTATATAAGTTTTAAAAACATCAAAGGAGAATGGTCTGAACCGAAAAACTTAGGTAGTATTGTAAATTCTGAGCTCTCGGAATATGGTGCAACAATTACTCCTGATGGCAAATATTTATTTTTTACCAGCAATAGATATGGCAGTGAGAATATTTACTGGGTTTCAGCAAAAATAATTGAAGAAATTAAACCAAAGGAATAGTATTTTGATCTTGAATCGAAGTACTTTCTTCAAAATTGCTATGGCTATAAAGAAAATATCGATGAAAAGAGGATTTGATTGCAATACTTTGATAATAATAGTTCTGTTATTCGGGTGGGTCAATCCTACTGTTTCAGCTCAAACCAAATCAGATGAACAGGATGACCCCAACGTCAAAGTATTTATGAGTTATCTCCAAAAAAACTGGGATGATATTCATGATGTAATCATGAGATTTCACAATGATGATCCTGCTTTAAAAGGTACTGCCGCTATTAGCATGAACTGGGAAAAAGGTATCCTTATTTCTGCATCTGTCAGCAGCAATACAACAGGAAACGAAGACTTTGGTCTTGCCCTTATTGATGCAATGAAAAAATGGAGCATCCCCGGGATGACTGAAAGCTGGACATCAACAATTCCTATTAAAACTGTTATTTATGGTAGTGAAAATCCGGCGTTCCCCAATTGTGGAATTTTGACCGGAAATGTTACAGATGAATCAGGAAATCCTGTTTATCGTGCTGAACTGATTTTAACTCCAGGCGAGAGTTTGAATGCAAAGTCTGATACTAATTATACCAACCGGGAAGGTGTTTTTATCTGGACTTTAATTCCAGTTGGTGATTGGAAACTAAAATGCATTAAAGATGGTTATTTGCCTTCTGTAATTGATAAATTAACATTTGAAAAAGGAAAGCATTTAAAGAAGGTCATTATTTTAAAAAAATAGATTATAGAATTTGAAAAGCTATCGAATAAAATTGAATTCATGAAAACAAAACTTACTACGCTGATAATATGGGTTCTGTTGATTAACAGAACGCTTATTTATTCGCAGGATACGGTTAATTCCTGCACAATTACTTATATAGCTAACGAGGGATTCCTTATTGAGACAAAAAGCAGCAAAGTTCTGATTGATGCTTTATTCGGAGGTATTAATGGCAATTGGTGCGACCAGCCGGACGATTCCGTTTCTACGCTGATGCAAAATGGAATTAGTCCATTCGACAACATCGATGTTGTTCTTATAACACATTACCATTCAGATCATTTTAAAGGACCAATGGTTATCAACTTTCTCAGGAATAATCAGAAATCCGTTTTGATCTGCCCTTTGCAGGTCGATGAAGTACTTAAAAAAAATTCCGGCTATTCCAGTGTAGCTGATCGCATTCATTATCTCATTTCAGATAACCAGTTCGATACACTGATAGTAGTCAATAAGATAAATATCAGAGCTTTGAGATTCAACCACGGGTCATTTTTCGAGACCGATTCTGTAACCGGTAAAGAATACGATTTGCATAGCGATGTTGAAAACTTCGGGTATGTTATAGACACAGACGGTTTTTCATTGTTCCATTCCGGAGATGGCTCATTTTCAGATAAATCTCATTTCGAATCTTATCACTTTGGTGACAGGGATTTTGATATGGTTTTTCTTGACAGGACATTTCTCCGGAAAGAAGGTCAGGAGATAATGAATTCTCTTATTCACACAAAAGATCTTGTCTTTATGCATATTGAACCGGGTAGAGTTGAGTATTACAAATCAATTATTAAAGACGTACCCCGATTATCTGTTTTCACAAAAAAGATGGAAATAAAACTAATTACTGAATAACCCCCGCTGCCGCGCGATTGTATCGCGATGTTTAACATACCTCCACCTTCTTCTTTAATTTTTACAGTCCTTTTCCTGGATTCAAACTTCTTTCTTTATCTTTGAGGCTATGGTTTGTGGGGACGGCGGATAAAAGACTATGAAGATAGCAAAAACTAAAGAAGGGAAAAGATTCTACATTGTAAAGAATTCGTATGGAACCAACGATGGACCTCATAATGGTTATATGTATATGAGTGAGGCTTATTTGAAAATGCAAACTGTTTCGATAATGTTAAACAAGAACTCATTACCAAAAGACATTAGAAAAAGGATTGAAAAAAAATAGCTTTCATATAACACGCGTTACCGGTAATATAAAAAAAACAGCAATCTGAAATAAATTAAGAATTATGAGAAATAGACTTCTATTTGCAGCGATTGGATTTATGGTGATTTTATCAATTGGATATTCAAAAGCAGATGAATTTAAGAACTTCAAAGTTGAAATAAAAGGAATTAATATTGAGATTAATTCTAAACTTGAGCTATTTCATATCATGGCTTACTTAAGTAATTCAGATTTTCTGAATAATTTTGATTTTAAGTACAAATCTGATATAGACACTTTTTTTGCTTCATATAAAAATGAAAAATCTGTTCAGTTCATAAAAAAAATTTTACAGAATTATCATGCCCATTTATCAATAAATGGTTTGTTTTTTGACAATAATTTCAAAAATGATACTTCATTTATTAAGTTTCTTCAATTAGATAATTTTGGTTTGCCAAACACATTGATAAATAAATCTATTATACTTGACAGCCTTAATCTTGAAGTTGAGTCGTTTGCAAAAAAAAGTCATTTTGAGATATTTGTTAAAAGTCATCAGGGATTTTATAAAGGGAAAATTGAAGAGGTTGCAAGAGAAATTTCTGGTCTTGAAATGTTAATGGATTTTGAGGCATTTTGGGGAGCAAAAAAGGACAATTATACCATAGCAATTACCATGCTTGAACAAGATATTCATGCATATTGGTTTACAAGCAATCATAAATCAAATTGTGTATTTTTTCTATCACCAAAATTTGTTATTAATAATGATGCGGCATTTGGAAATAGCGAAATAACTAATCTCAGTGAAGGGAAAATGGCTGCAAAGGATTATATATATTATGGTGCAGCACATGAGATTGGACATTCCTTCCTGAATCCAATGATGGATAATTACATTACACAAATAGAACAAATTGCATTTCAATATGCTACATCTGACCCATCTAAAATTACTTTTTTATGTGAGTCAATCCTTAGAAGTTTAACAGCTTATTTTTTGATTCAAAATCAATATGATGAGTTTGCGCAAATGGTTATACAAGGTGAAAAACAACAAGGATATATTTATAATGAAATTATAGTTGATTTAATAAAGGAATATGCCAATAACCGCAATAATTACAAGGCATTCAATGATTACGTTCCTGTTTTTCTGGATAAATTAAAACTGAAAGTTGAGAATAATTAATGCATCCCCCCGCCCCTTGTTCTGTTTTACATTTAATGTTTAGTGTTTAATATTTTCCTGGCTACTGCCGCTGCTCTTTCTCCTGCTACTGCATAATGCCACTGCCGCTGCCACTGCCGCTGCTGCCAACTTGTTTCTGGTTTCTTGTTACTTGTTTCTTGTCTCTTGTTTCTTTTTTCCCCGCTCCCGCGCGATTGTATCGCGAGTTTTAACAGATTTTTTATTTAGCAGCAAATAATTAAATTTGCCTGATGAGTTGTAATTATAAATTTCATAATCCAATGATGCCACACGATGCAAACGTGCGGCAGCGAAAGTAAAATTAATAGGAAATAGTCTCGTAATCCCGCACGACACCATACCATAAACCGTTGCCATTTAAAAATGAACTAATTATGGAAAACATTGAAAAAGAACATGCTATTAATTCCAAGTATATAATTATTTTCTATTTATTATCATTTGGAATTGCCTGGATATTTTGGGTTCCTATGGCATTAAACCATTTGGAATTAATTCACTTTAAAATACCCTTAATAGTTGGACAATCAATTGGTGCATTTGCTCCTTTGTTTTCCGTTTATATTATTAGCAGATTAATAAAAAATAAACAGTTTTTTACTTCATTTTTTGGATCTATTGAACAAACGAAAAAACAAGTGCCATTAGCAATCTTATCGGCAATGTTTGCTATAATAGTTGCCATTATAGTGTCTTTTATTATCTGGATTTCTGATAAGGATTCAGCATTGAATATTATAAAGTCCAATTATTTACAGAGGTACGGAGTTGCTGTTATTGCTATTATGTTTATACAATTTATCACCGCTTTTATTGGCAGTCCTCTTGGTGAAGAAATCGGTTGGCGTGGGTTTGCCTTAACAAACATTAACTATAGAACAGGACGATTATTGGCTAGTTCAATTGTAGGTGTTTTATGGTGGACATGGCATGTTCCTCTGTTTATTGTATTAGGCGTACCTGTTACTTTTTTTTCTTGCTTAGAATTTGTAGGATATTCTTTTATCATCGACACAATGTTCCTGTACTCCCAGAATAACTTATTAATAGCAATGCTTTGTCATCAAAGTTTGAATACAAAATTTACATTTTTTGCAAGTAGAACAAGTAATATTCCGGGAATATTAATATTATGGGCAATATGTATTACATTTTTCTTGGTTTTTGAATATTACCTTAAAAAAAGTATTCGCTATAAGGTTTAACAAATTATAAGCATTAACATGAAAAAATTAATATTGATTTCCCCGCTCCCGCGCGATTGTATTGCGAGTTTTAACAGATTTATAATTTAAATGCAAATTATTTAATTTGCCTGATGAGCCGTAATTATAAATTTCATAATCCAATGATGCCACACGATGCAATCGTGCGGCAGCGAAGGAATTTATGTGGCATTTGTAACAACTTGAGAACTTTGTAAATAATTAAAACTTCTGGCTTGACACCTGAATATTACCTAATAAAAGATAATTGCAGAACCGGACTTATTAGATATCTGGAAAAAGCAATTTCGGTAATTCCTGTAATTGACAATCCTAAGATATTGGATATAGGCTGTGGCACAGGCGTCACAACGCTGTGGCTGGCAGAAAATATTTCAGAATCTATTATTGCAATTGATCCTGATAATGACGCCCTTGACTGGTTACAACAAAAAGCCACAAATAGAAATCTTGCCACCAGGTTGACGATCTTGAACCAATCCTTTTTCCACTATAAATCCGAGCGAGACTATTTCGATCTGATTCTTGCAGAAGGATTTCTTAATGTTGTTGGATTTGAGATTGGTTTTCCAGGAGTAATTGAGATACTGAAAAAAAAGAGGTATTTCATAATTCATGACGAATTCAAAGACCACGACAAGAAATGTGATTTCATACAAAACAACAATTGCAGAATTGTTGACTCAATTTACCTCGATGAAAACATTTGGTGGAATGATTATTACAAACAACTTGAAACTGAAATAAACAGGAAAGATAATTACCAAATCAAAAATCTCTTTAAAAGTGACATAAAAGAAATTGAATATTACAAAGAAGATCCATCTCTCTTTAGATCAATATACTACATAATTGAAAAACTTTAAACAATAACGCCACATGACACGCCCCCCGCTCCCGTGCGATCATATCGCGAAGCTTTGAAAGATTATTAAAAAAGTTTGTACCATTACCCCTGCTTCTGTAAGCTTTCAATTCCGTTCTTTTATCCAATCATGGCTAAGAATAAGAAAGAAAAAAGGAAAAAGATAAAAGCCTGCCTTCCGCAAGCAGGAAACAAGCTGCCTTAATTAAAGGCCGGAGAATAAAGGATGCACAGGAGAGGGAATATATTTGCTGACTATGGAAAACATGATAGTTTATAGTCTACTGAGTAAGCAAGCATTTAATCTTCAGGAATTGCTTAATCTGTATGCTTTTTTTTGTTTCGAATGAAAAATAGCTTCCCCAGATATCAGTGGCAGATCCTTCCGGTTGTTTATCAGATTTAAAGTATAGATGAGCATTTGTATAAAAGGCAGTGGTTATCTGCTCAAGTTGCAAAGGGGTGATAGAATAGTAAATATTACCCGACCCTTGCTTGCCAAAAAGATATTTACTTATCGGCTGGTCAACATGCAAAGGATTGACCGGATAAAGGATCACTTTTAGTTTGGAGTCGAGTAAAAATACGAATGGACAGGAATCGTTAATAGAAAAAACCTGTTTGTCGACGGCCCGTTTGATAGTATTGCTCGAAACAAAATAGCTGGAATCGATTTTTATGAATTTATATGAATAATCCTTCACATCACCTGTCAGCCTGATATCGTTTGATGTCATCATTTTCAGGTCAGTTCCCGGGATTATTGTTTCTTTAAATTTACATTGTGCAGAAGCGGAATATGAATAAAGCAAAAGAAGGAAGCTGAATAACCCCAAAGCTTTTCTCATGTAAGAATAATTACCAAAATTACCTTTATAGAATAAGATTTTGTTTTCTCTTTTCATATTTTTCAGCGAAAATCTAATTATCTGATTATCGAATATTACGTATTTACCATATAAAAGATACATTTGCCCGGCTGTCTGCGTATGACCCGATAGATACAATTGAAAAATAATTGATAATTTTGACCACCATGGTCACAATGAATGCACAGAAAACAAGAGTGGTATTATTTATATTTAATCATTGAACCTTGAACTTCGAACCTTGAACATTGAACATTGAACCTTGAACATTGAACTTTAAACTTTGAACTTTAAACCTTGAACCTTTTCCCTTGAACCCATCCATTAAAATACTTGAAACTCCGCGCGATGCCATGCAGGGATTGCAAAGGATCATCCCTACCCATCAAAAGGTTGAGCTGATGAATGCCTTATTAAAGGTGGGATTTGATATTGTAGACATCGGTAGTTTTGTTTCGGCAAAAACCATCCCCCAGATGAGGGATACCGGCGAAGTGCTTGAGCAGATTGATCTTGAAGGAAACCGTTCAAAATTATTTGTGCTGGTTGTTAACACTAAGGGAGCGATAACCGCTTCAAAATACAGCCAGGTTAATTACATGGGGTTCCCGTTCTCCCCCTCTCCCACTTTCCTTAAAAAAAACATCAACTCCGATTTTGAAAAGGCATGGAAAACCGTCAACGACATTCATGATATATGCCTAAAAACGAACAAGGTGTTCATGGTTTACTTATCCATGGCTTTCGGCAATCCTTATAGCGATCCTGATGATATGGAACTGATTTTTCAATGGGTGGAGAAGCTTGACAAACTCGGTATTAAAACCATAAGCCTTTCAGATATCATTGGTACTGCCACTCCCGAAAAGATCGAAAGAGTATATTCATTCTTATCGCATCAGTATTCCAGTATTGAATTCGGGATTCATTTGCACATCAGGGAAAGTGATTGGTATGGTAAGCTTGATGCAGCTTACCGGAATGGGTGCAGGATTTTTGAAGGGGTGATCAATGGTTTGGGAGGCTGCCCGATGACCGGCTATGAATTGCTTGGCAATCTGCAAACAGGGAATATAATAGAGTGGGCAAACAAGAATAATCTTACCACGCGGATCGACCACGACCGTTTCCTTTATGCGCTTAAAAAAGCAAACAGGATTTTATCATGAACATTAAGTTTACATGAAATTAAAATTATTGATAGTATAGAGAATATGCTTTTCTGATTCCAAATAATTTATTAAATTTGGCATCAGTATTCCAACAATGAAAATCATGTTTAATACATTAATAAATTCCTGAAGTCATGAAAAGATACGATATCAAAGGAATGATGGTTTTCCCAAATCCTATCAGCAAAACGAAATTATTAAAGGAAAAAGAATTGCTAGTTGTAAAGGAGTGTTTTTGTCATAACGGACATGACCTTGTCAGCGATAAGGCTATTTTTGATGGGTTATTCGGTATAGTGCTCAAATTAAAAAAGGGGAAACGGTCAGGGCTGGTCGCCTTAAATCCTGTTTATGGTTACAAATCCCGAATTTCCATTGATGTTCATTTGAAAAAAGATGAAACCTGGAAAATTTATTGTCCGGTTTGCAATGAGCCCCTCCCCGTATTTTCCTCCTGCAATTGTGAAGGTGATTTAACTGCCTTATTCCTCGGCAAAAAAGCCGATTTTTTTAATTGCATACTCGTGTGTAACCGGATCGACTGCCAGAATGCCCAAATAAAGTATAACAACGAAATAATTTATTATCCGGGAGAAACCGTATTGAAGTAATGGCTCAGGAATCGTTAAACATATTCTTCATTTTGCTGTAAATTCATTTGTAAAAAATTATTTAAATCTTTTTCGGATTCTATAACTCAGGAATAGTAATTTATTATCTAATCTGAATATTCCTATCGCCTTATCCATATTTCCCTTTTAATATTTGAAATTCAATCATAAAGACATTCAAAGAATCCTCCCTTTTACATTTTACAATGACTCAAAAGTATTACAATTTGCAGAAAATAAACCAATTAAACAGCACTACAATTTGAATTCATTCTAAATTTACTTCAGGGTTTGGTTATATCAAAAAATTGAGGCTAATTTTGGCCTGTTAATTAATTAACAATAGTATTACAAACTTCTTAATTACATAAAATAAACGTCATATGAGTTCACAAGTCAAAAGTATAATTGACAAATACGGCAAAGATGCAACCCGGCTCATGGATATTTTAATCGATATCACCAATGAAATGGGATGTGTAAGCGATGAAACGATTGTGGAAATTGCAAAGCAGCTGGGCATTTCAAAAGTCGACGTTGAGCAAACGTTGTCTTTCTATCATTTCTTCTCGAAAAAGCCAAGAGGTAAATATACCATTTATCTCAACGAAAGCCTTGTTGCCAACATGATGGGCAGGGCTGAAATTGCAGAAGCATTTGAAAAAGCTGCGGGAATAAAGTTTGGAAGTGTCAGCGATGATGGAATGTTTGGCCTCTACAACACTTCCTGTATCGGCATGAACGACCAGGAACCTGCGGCTATCATCAATGGGATTATTTTCCCCAAAATAACAACCTACAGGGTGAGAGAACTGATCAAAGCATTCAGAAGTGGTAAATCTGCTGAGGATATGATTAACAGTTTCGGCAGCGGCAAAAACCAATCGGAGATGATCAAGTCAATGGTAACCAATAATCTTAACCGGAGAGGCGCTGTGATTTTTTCAGATTATACACCAGGCGATGTATTTAAAAAGTTGCCGACACTGAAACCTAAAGAAATCATTGAAGAAATCAAGAACTCGAACCTGCGCGGTCGGGGCGGTGCAGGCTTCCCTACAGGACTGAAGTGGGATTTCTGTACAAAATCAGCCGGAACAGAGAGATACATCCTGTGCAATGCCGATGAAGGAGAACCCGGGACCTTTAAGGACAGGGTTATTTTAACTGAAATACCCTCTCTTCTTTTCGAAGGTATGATTATCGCCGGATATGCCATTGGCGCTAAAGAAGGCTTGCTTTACCTGAGAATGGAATATGATTATCTAAAAAATTACCTTGAATCTGTATTGAATGATTTCAGAAAGAAAGGCTGGCTCGGTAAAAAAGCACTTGGCATTGATGGATTCAATTATGATATCCGCATTCAGTTCGGCGGAGGAGCTTATATCTGCGGAGAAGAATCAGCCCTGATCGAATCATGTGAAGGCAAACGGGGTGAACCCAGAAACAGGCCACCATTCCCTGTACAGGTTGGTTACTTAAATAAACCTACTGTGGTAAACAATGTAGAGACCCTCTGCTCTGTGGTGAAGATCATTCTGAACGGTGCTGAATGGTACAAATCGATGGGAACTAAAGAAACCGCAGGAACAAAATTACTTAGCATCTCCGGTGATGTCAAATATCCGGGCGTATTCGAAATTGAATGGGGAATGACCATTCACGAAATGCTCGAAATGGCCGGAGCTACAAATGTCAAAGCTGTTCAGGTAGGAGGCCCGTCAGGAAGACTTATCGGTGAAAACGAATTCGAAAGAACGATTTGCTATGAAGACCTTCCTACCGGCGGCGCAATGATAGTTATCGGAGAAGACAGAAAGATCCTGGACGTGGTGAAAAACTTTACCGATTTCTTTATTGATGAATCCTGCGGTTCATGCGCACCCTGCCGATATCTCACGGTAATTTTGCGGAACAGGCTGCAAAAGATCATGGATGGCAAAGGCATTGCAAAAGATATTGATGACCTTGTGCATTGGGGAAAGCAAATGAAAAATGCAAACCGATGCGGCTTAGGCCAGACAGCAGCTAATCCAATCCTTACAAGCATTGAAAACTTCAGGAGTGAATATGAGGCTAAGATTGAAAAAGGTAAAGATTTCAAAACCCAATTCAACCTTGAGGATGCAATTCTGGAATCAAGCCGCGCAGTTGGCCGGTTCCCGCAAGCTTAATTATAACAGCACAAAATTAAAGTAGTAAAAAACGATCGTATGAACCTCATGATGCAATGCAACTCCGGAATAATAAGTGCCAATAATCTTGATAATATTGGCATAACCTGTCATTCAGGTTCATGATCAAATAAATATTTCAAATAAGATGAGCGAAAAAATTAAATTTACAATCGACGGCAAGACCTGTACAGCGGATAAAGGAACCAACATCGTTGATGCAGCCAAGGCGAATAGCATTTATATTCCTACTCTTTGCCATCTGGAAGGAGTTAAACCTGCCGGTTCCTGCAGAATTTGCAATGTCAAAATCAATGGCAGGTTTATGACAGCCTGTACAACTGATGTTGCAGAAGGAATGGTAATCGAAAGCAATACTCCAGAAATAAAGGAACTGAGGAATATCATAGTGGAAACATTGTTTGTTTCCGGAAACCATTTCTGTCCCGCCTGCGAAAAAAGTGGAAATTGCGAACTCCAGGCGCTGGGCTACAGGTTTCAGATGATGGTACCAAGGTTCCCTTATGAATTTGAGGAAAAAGTTGTGGATGCATTATCTACAAAAATATTTATCGACCGGAACCGGTGTGTTCTCTGCAAGCGCTGTGTCAGGTCCATTAAATCAAAGGATAACAAGAGCATCTTTGCTTATTATGGCAGAGGGCACAAAGCCATCATCAACATTGACCATGAACTGGCCAATAAGATGACTGATGAAGAAGCTCAGAAAGCTATGGACACATGCCCGGTCGGCAGCATCCTGAAAAAAGAAAGAGGATTTGTACAACCCATTGGTTCGCGCAAATACGATAAGAAAGCTATTGGTAGCGAAATAGAACAAACTGTTAATGTTTAATAAAAGGAGGAAATAATAATGAGTAAACCTATAGTTGCAACGACATCACTGGCTGGATGCTTCGGCTGCCATATGTCTATACTTGACATTGATGAAAGAATATTAAAATTGATCGAACTTGTCGACTTCAATAAATCGCCCATCGACGATATTAAAGAATTTACCCAGATGTGCGATATCGGCATCATTGAAGGTGGCTGCTGCAACAGTGAGAACGTGCACGTGCTGAAAGATTTCAGGAAAAACTGTAAAATTCTGATTTCATGCGGCGAATGTGCTATCATGGGCGGATTACCGGCGCTCAGGAATAACATTCCGATCAAAGAATGCCTTGATGAAGCATACCTGAACGGGCCTTCAACGAAAAATGCAAATCCTGAAGGAATTCTGCCAAACGACGAAGAACTGCCGATCATCCTCGACAAAGTTTATCCCTGCCACGAAATCGTCAAGATTGACTACTACCTGCCCGGATGTCCCCCAAGGGCTGATCTGATATGGAATGCACTGGTTGCCTTAGTGACAGGTGACGAAATGAAACTGCCTTACGAAGTTATTAAATTTGATTAATCTCAAAAAGACGTTAAAAAATGGAACAGAAAATAACGATAGAACCCGTAACCCGGGTTGAAGGACACGGAAAAGTCACCATTCACATAGATGAAAATGGAAATATATCACAAAGTCGACTGCATATTGTTGAATTCAGGGGATTTGAACGGTTTGTTCAGGGTCGTCCCTATTGGGAAGCTCCTGTACTTGTTCAAAGACTTTGCGGGATTTGCCCGGTAAGTCACCATTTGGCTGCAGCCAAAGCGTTGGATGTAATCGTTGGCGCCGGAACGGGTAACGGATTATCCCCTACCGGAGAAAAAATGAGAAGGCTGATGCACTATGGACAGATGTTCCAGTCACATGCACTCCATTTTTTCCACCTCGCCTCTCCGGATTTACTTTTCGGAGTTGATGGTGATCCAATGATCAGGAATGTGATTGGTGTTGCAAAAAAATTCCCTGATCTAGCAGTACAAGGTGTTATGATGCGTAAATTCGGACAGGAAATTATTGCTGCCACAGCTGGGAAGAAAATCCATGGAACAGGTGCCATTCCAGGTGGCATAAACAAACACCTTACCAAGGAAGAAAAGAATTCATTCCTCAATGGTGCGGAACCCATGAACATTAATAAAATGATTTCATGGGCTCAGGATGCAGTTAATTTCCTTAAATCCTATCACAAAGCTAATAAAGAATTCATCGATGGATTTGCAGCATTTCCTTCCAATCACCTAAGTTTAGTCAGGAAAGACGGAGCGCTTGACCTTTATCATGGCGTTTTAAGAGCCGTTGATTCAAACGGTAAGAAAATCCTGAATGATGTGGATTACCAGGATTACACGAATTATATACTCGAAGAAGTGAAAAACTGGAGTTATATGAAATTCCCTTACCTTATTGAATATGGTAAAAAGGATGGTTGGTACAGGGTTGGACCATTGGCAAGGCTAAATACCTGCGATTTTATACCGACACCTCTTGCTCAAAAAGAATTTGAAGAGTACAAGGCATATACAAAAGGTAAACCCAACAACATGTCGATGCACATGCATTGGGCACGATTGATCGAATTGCTGCACTCAGCTGAAATGATGAAGGATTTATTGAACGACCCTGATCTGATGAAGGGCGAGTTGGTTGTTAAAGGAAAGAAACAGAGCGAAGGAGTTGGTTTGATTGAAGCTCCGCGCGGAACCTTATTCCACCATTACCGCATCAATGAGCACGACCAGATCACCATGGCGAATTTGATCGTGTCCACAACACACAACAATGAGCCAATGAATGTGGCTGTAAACCATGCAGCAAAACAATTCATGACCGGTCAGAAAAAGATCACCGAAGGGATGATGAATGCAGTGGAAGTAGCCATCAGGGCCTACGATCCCTGCTTGAGCTGTGCAACCCATGCCCTAGGTCAAATGCCCCTTGAAGTGGTATTGGTCGATTCAAAAAACAATATCATTGACCGTGTAATGAGATAATTTGAATGGGAGCAAAGAAAATTCTGATCTATGGATATGGCAATCCGGGCCGTCAGGACGATGGCCTCGGTAACGCATTTGTTCAGCGATTGGAAGAGTGGGTGGATAACGAGCATATTTCAGGTTTTGAATTCGATAGCAACTATCAGTTAAACATCGAAGATGCAGCAAATATTGCTGATAAAGACCTTGTGATATTTGTTGATGCTTCGGAAGAAGAAATCCCTGATTTTATCCTGACACCTATAGATGATTCGGCGAAGGTAACCTTTACAACCCATGCCGCTTCGCCAGGATACATTGTCAATCTTTGCAGGACACTGTATAATCAGGCTCCGCCGGCATACCTGCTGCACATCAAAGGATTTGAATGGGAATTCAAAGAAGGGTTGTCCCAAATGGCACAATCAAATCTTGAAAAGTCCCTGGAAGGTATGAAGGCTATATTGAAATATCCGGAGCACCTTATTCTTTCATATAGTGAGGTTTAGTTTAAAAAAATGTTAGTTAATAAATTTAAAATAAATTACCATGAACCTTTCAACAGAATACATGGGATTAAAACTGAAAAATCCCATCATTGTCAGCAGTTCAAAATTAACCGATGATATCAAAAGCATCCGCAAATGTGCTGATGTCGGAGCAGGTGCTATCGTTTTAAAATCGTTGTTCGAAGAGCAACTTCTGGCCGATTCAAATGCGTTAATGGATCAGGATATAAAATATTTCTGGTTTCCCGAAGCCATTGAATACATCAACAAGCATTCGAAGGAACACGGACTAAAACAAGTGCTTGAGCTCATCAAACAGGCTAAAAATCACACCGATATCCCGATCATTGCAAGCATCAATTGCGTCACAGCTTTTGAATGGCCAAAATTTGCAAAGACCCTGCAGGACGCAGGAGCAGACGGACTTGAGCTGAACATTGCCATTTTCCCATTCGATAAGTTTATCCCCAGCAAGCAAATTGAAGATCAGTATGTCGAAATCGTTACGGAAGTAAAAAAGCATGTCACCATACCGGTTTCGGTTAAATTGACCAACTATTTTACAAACCTGGTTCAGATTACCCAGCGACTCGATGATGCCGGTGTCGATGGACTGGTCATGTTCAACCGGTTATACCGTCCTGATATTGACATTGAAAAGCTTGCCATTGTCAGGGAAAATGTTTTAAGTGCCCCGGAAGAAGTTACCAAATCCCTCAGGTGGGTAGCTTTGCTTTCGAACAAGCTCAAATGTTCGATTGCCGGGGGAACCGGAATTCATGATTATAAAGGTGTAGTAAAACAAATATTGGCAGGCGCCAACGCCACACAAATTTGTTCTACCCTTTATAACAATGGCATCAGTTATATTGATACCATTTTGTTCGATCTTCAGAAATGGATGGAAAAACATCGCTTTAATTCAATAGCTGACTTCAACGGTAAGATTTGCAAAGACGATGAGTGCAGCAATAAGTTCGAGAGGATCCAATTCCTGAGAAAAGAAATTTAAATTACAACAAAAACAAGTAGATAAAAAACCCGGGAATATTACCGGGTTTTTTTATAAAAATTTACCACTGGTATTTTCTATGACAATACCATCAGGTCCGATGGTATAGCCTTTTGAATTTCTACCTGTTTTGATAATATTTTTTCCTTCGCAGGCCGATAATCCCTGCCAGCGACAATTAATATTTTTACAATGATTGGTACCGTTAATTTGAATGCCCCAGCATTCGTCGGTTGATAGTTCCCTTGTATCAATGTGCTTCATCGTAATTATCAATCAAGAAAATTAATCAAATAACTAAAAAACCCTGATCAACCTTTGAATAAAAATTAAACAAAAGTATTAAAATTATTTTTGTATTATGAACGTAGGTTCATTACCTTTGTAAAAATTTATTGAAATGATTACTAAAATACTAATCAAGATTTTTCTGGTATTGCCAATCATACTAATCTTTGATTACGTTTTAATGGTTTTACTGGATTGTGCAACCTGCCTGTTTGGCTTTGGTATTAATTTTTATTGCGGAACCTATTGTTTAATAGGGAAAGTTATTTTATTGTTATCCGCTTTATTCTTTATTTTTTTGATTTTCCCCGATATTAAACATTACCTAAATCATACTAAAAATGCCAAGACCCTTTAGAAGCCGAAAAATATGCGATCCTCCAAAAATGTCTGGGTTTAAACCTTTTGGAATGCCTTTGTGTGAAATCAAAAGCGTAAAATTTCAATTTGATGAATATGAAACCATTAAATGGGTTGATTACGAGAACCTGTCCCAGGATTTGGCTGCTGAAAAAATGAATATTTCACGTCCAACATTTACTAGGGTCTATAACAGTGCTCTGAAAAAAATCGCCAAAGCTTTTGTCGAATGCTTAGCCATAGAAATTGAAGGTGGGAATGTTGAATTTGATAAGGAATGGTACAAATGTACAAAGTGCTTTAAGTTAATTGAAGGGCTGGAAAATCATATAAAGTGCGAAAATTGCAGATATTACGGTGAAAATGAATTAGTAAATTTAAATACTTTAAAATGAGTAACAGAGAATCAGGTTTTAATACTAAATTAATCCATGCTGGTGAAATTGAGGATCAGTATGGTTCAGCGACAGTGCCAATTTATCAGACATCGACTTTTTCATTCGAAAATGCCGAAAATGGGGCAGCATGTTTTTCCGGTGAAAGCGATGGATATATTTACACCCGAATTGGTAATCCTACAATTAATGCACTTGAACGCCAAATTGCAATACTTGAAAACGGTTACGGTGCAATTGCCGTAAGTTCCGGTATGGCAGCTGCAACTACAATTTACTTATCATTGCTCAGCACTGGCGACCACATTGTGAGCACTGATGCTATTTACGGACCTGCCCGAAGTGTAATGGAAAAACAATTCACACGATTTGGATTTCAATCTACCTACCTTAATACAACCGATCCTGAAGCTATAAAGAAAGCCATACGTCCTAATACGAAGGTTTTATACATCGAAACGCCTGCCAATCCGACAATTGATATTACAGACCTTGAGGCATGTGCAGAAATAGCTCATAAAAATGGAATTATATTGGTAGTTGATAACACATTTTGCAGTCCTTATTTGCAGAATCCACTGGATTTAGGAGCAGATATTGTCTTTCATTCCATGACAAAATTTATAAACGGGCATGCTGATGTTGTAGCTGGAATAATCGTAACAAAAGAAAAAATCCTGTACAATCAACTTCGCAACATGATGATAAATATGGGTTGCAATATGGATCCGCATCAGGCTTATTTGGTTTTGCGTGGTATAAAAACACTTTCTATACGTATAGATCGTGCCCAGGAAAATGCACAAAAAGTTGCTGAATTTCTTGAACAACACCCCAAAATTGCCTGGATTAAATATCCCGGTTTACAATCGCATCCACAATTCCAGTTAGCCAAAAAACAAATGAAAGGGAGTGGCGCTATGATTAGCTTTGGATTGAAAAGTGGTTTTGAAGGTGCTAAAAAGTTAATGAACAATTTGCATTTGGCTTTACTGGCGGTTTCGCTTGGAGGAGTGGAAACACTCATCCAACACCCGGCTTCTATGACCCATTCAAAAGTTTCGTTGGCTGATAAACTAAAAGCCGGAATTTCAGATGAATTAATCCGCATCTCAATTGGTATTGAAGATGTTCAGGATATTATAAATGATTTAAAACAAGGATTAGAAACAGTTTAAAAATTAATATTTTGCCACATTTAGACCATACCGGACCCGAAGGCAAAGGCCCAAAGACAGGAAGAAAACTTGGTAAATGTAAGAAAACTCAAACCGAGCAAAAAGAAAAAGGAGAACTTGGAAAAGGTCAGGGAGAACGCCGTCATTCAGGCGGTGGTAAAGGAAAGGAGAAACGAATAAAATATAGTTCATAAATATAAAAAGGAGAAATAAAAATGAAAATTGCTGTTCCTGTTACAC
The DNA here is from genome assembly GCA_963749345.1 of uncultured Bacteroidales bacterium. Lineage (GTDB taxonomy): Bacteria > Bacteroidota > Bacteroidia > Bacteroidales > JAADJA01 > JAADJA01. The sequence continues at coordinate 244,786 of CAVVMO010000001.1, forward strand.
GAAATAATCAAATCGACGACCATTTTGGGCATTGCGAATTTTATAGTGTATTCACCATATCAGAAAAAAATGAAATAACTGAGGTGAAGACCATTCCATCCGTTCAGGGTTGCGGATGCAAATCAAATATTGCACATATCTTAGCTGAAGACGGAGTAACGGTAATGCTTGCAGGTGGAATTGGAGGCGGAGCAATAAATGTTCTGAATAATGCAGGTATTGAAGTGATCAGAGGTTGTTCAGGGGATGCTTCCACCGTCATAAAGAGCTTCATCAGGGGACATATTAACGACAGTGGCGAAAGTTGCCATCAGCATGAAACACATCATTCCGGCAATAACAATCATCAGTGTAATCATAAGAAATGATGCATTAAGTATACCTTATTTAATTGTCAATACTTAATGTTATGTAAAAGAAGCGCTTTGTTGAAGTATTGTATTTTTTGCTGATTTCTTCTGCAATAAATGTAAAGATTACAAATGATACAAAAACACTTGATACGATTGAAATAACTGACTGCTTAATTAAGCGTAATCCTATTGTATCTAATAAAATTTTAAGGAGCCAATGGCTTTCAGTATCTGTAAGCAATGTTGGTGATTATCTTCGTGGTGTCCTAAATATTAGCGGCATCCGAAAAGGTGGGGGAGCTATCGATCCTATTGTCAGAGGTTTTAAATTTAGCCAGCTAAATGTAGTTATGAATGGCGGTATTAAAATTGAGAATGGCTTTCCGAACCGAAGCGATCCTGTTTCATCACCTGCGGAAGCTGAGGATATTGACAAAATAAATGTTATAAAAGGTCCTTTTTTCTTGAATTCGGACTTGCTTTAGGGGGTATAATAGATTTGCACACAGAGAGCCCCCATCCGTATCAGAAATTTGAAATCCATGCAAATGCACATATAGGCTATGAGAGCAATTGGGACGGCCAAAAGGAACATCTCTTAATATTTGATGGCAACAAAAAATATATTTAAAAGTAAATGGTGGGTACCGAAAATATGGCAATTACCAGGGTGGAAGCCAAAATGAATAGTCCGCTATTTATAAAACCTCATTCAAAAAATATAACTACGGAGCAAAAGTTGGATTCATGATAACTCCAAAGCAAAATATTCTGGCAACTTACAACGAAGTGCATGGAAGAGATGCTCTGATTCCGGCGCTCACGATTGATGAAAAAAGCGATGATACTCAAATTATGGCAATAGATTATTCGGATAGAAATTTTTCCAGTTTACCTTCCACTAAAAAATAATTATATTTAGAAATCAAATCAGTGATATTCCATGATAAATTATGAAGAATTTTTTTATTTATTTCCGGAATATGTATTTTTACAAAAAAAACGCTCAATTCGGATCAGAACATGAGGGTATTATTCAATAAAAAATTTCTGTTGCACAACGTCCATAGCGATGCCGAAGGTGCCTACAGAATAAAAGCCTTCCCGGAGCATCACGAGGACGAAGACTATAACGGTGAAGAATTCATCACCCTCGCGCATACACAACGATACAAGGATAGCATTAAAAAGACCTGTCTGGAAGGTGATGTGATCGCTGAAGTGCAATTGACAACCCAAAGTTATGACGCGGCAATGTCCGCCATCGGACTTACCATCATGGCTTCCGTGCAGGGTGATTTTGCTGTGGTGAGGCCACCCGGACATCACGCCGGGAAAGAGCGCGCTGCAGGTTTTTGCCTTTTTAATAATATTGCTATAGCTGCCCAAAAACTTGTTACCGAAGGTAAGCGGGTTATGATTTTTGATTTTGATGGTCATCATGGCGATGGAACCCAATCCATTTTTTATGATTCCGATAAAGTGTTTTACGCCTCCACCCATCAGGCTTTCGCCTATCCTTTTACCGGTTTTCCAAACGAAACCGGAGCCGGTAAAGGAGAAGGATATACGCTCAACATCCCCATGATATCAGGGAATGGTGATAAAGAATTCCTTGAGGCGTTGGAAAAGATCATCGCTGCAGGTCATAAATTTAATCCGGATGTGGTGGCTATTTCCGCCGGATTTGATGCTTATTATAAAGATCACCTCCTGGGACTAAAACTTACCCAAAAGGGTTTTTATGAATGTGGATTCAGACTCAGGCGCGCTTTTAAAAATATTTTCGCCGTATTGGAAGGTGGCTATCATGATGAAATTTTCGATTGCGTAAAATCCTTTGTTGACGGAGTGAATGTAGGTTCACGCCCCATCAAAAACAGGTTCGACCACGACATGTCAGTCGGCTGAACCACTTTTCTTATAGTCCCAGTAAAATTGCAACTCCGCTCAGGAAAACGATAACTCCTGCCATAGCATGAGAATACCTTTCGAGTTTGCCAAGGGGAAGAAAACTCATCCCGAAGGTCGTCAGTAAAACAATTCCAAGCATGGTGGCAATGGTGGTTATCGAAAATAAGAGACTAACAAGGATAACACCGGAAAGACTGCTTTGGGCTGCAGGATACATCAAAATGGGAATCAATGGTTCACACGGACCAAGAACAAAAATAGTGAATAAAATCCAGGGAGTTATGGTTTTTTTATGTTCGTGATCATGGCTGTTTGAATGGATGTGATCGTGTGTATGCATGGTTCCATCATTATGATAGTGGACATGGTGATGCGGTTTATTGATAATCGCTCTTCTGATACCCCAGATTAAATAAACAAAACCAAAAATGACAAAAGCCCATGCGGCAATGTTGCCCCTGATGCCTTCAAACATTTCAAGTTTTCCAAGGGCAACTCCAAAAGCTATCCCCAAAAAACCAAGCAAAATGGAACTTCCCACATGCCCGATTCCACATGCCACAGTAATCCATGAAGTCTTTACTATGGACCATTTTCTTGCTTTTGCCATAAAGATAAATGGCAAATAATGATCCGGTCCAATTACGGTGTGGATAAATCCAATCGAAGCTGCGGTGCCGGCTAAAAGCCAAATTTCCTGGTTCATTTTCTTATTATATTTTAAGAATTTAAAGCTTTAGTTGTATATTCATCCGTGCTACTAATTTATTATTCGTGGCACAAATCTAATCTAATTAATAAATCATTACATAATAAAAGGAAATTATAAAATCCTTAATTATGACTTAGTCATTTTAAATGTGTCTAAATTTGGGATTGCTTTCTCATTTTGAAAATCTTAAATTATATAAAAATTTCGTAACCTAATGATTTTGTGCACTATAAAAAATTGGAATAAGCTTTGCAAACTATTTTTATATATATTTATAAGCATATCTTATTATACAAAATATTCATAAATTGTAGAAAATATTTTTTTATTAATCACTAAATTTTAAAAAAATGAAAAAGCAAAAAACAAATTTTTTATTCTTAATGCTTCTCATTCCAGTATTTTTTATTGGATGTCAGAAAAGCGAGTTAGTTGAAAATGCTAAAATTGCAGATCAAGAACCTCAGAATGGTGCTTTAAAAAGCGCAATCGTTTATTGTGGAAATCCTTATGTAGCAGACCTAGTCGATTATCAGCAAACAATTACTGCTGGAACCGTTACCTATGGAAATGACGCTACTAAGTTGTATGTAACTTACGACCTTACTGGTGAATGGTGGATTCGAAATGCAGTATTATTTGTCGGACCAGCATCAGAAGCCGGAATTATTTATCCAGATGGAAGTGGTATATTTTCTCCTGCGGGCTGGGTGTCTCCCTACAGGCATAATTTTTTCCCAATGGATTATACACAAAATCACACATTTGAAATTGACTTAGTCGGTCTTGATGAATGCTTTGTTATTGTTGCTTATGCAAATGCAAAGAATTTAACTACCAATGAAAACAAATATATTTGGGGTAAAAGTGCTTTGAAAACATTTGGATATTGGCTTGATTACTGTGTTCAAAGCTGCACCCCTCCTCCCCCACTTGGTGGTTGTGAAACCGCATATGCATATGGAAATAATTATGCTACATGTTTTTTAAATATTCCTGGTGTTACTTCTAATAACTGGGGATGGTCAAACGGACCCATTGGACCTGGAAATTATTCATGGCCAATATATGCTGGTGCCGGACAATGTAATATTGGCAATGGCATCCTTGTAGGAACATTGAATGTTAATTACACTCCACCTACTGCAACAGTTACGTATTCTATGTTGACTGGATACGTATTAAATGCAACTCATCTTTATGTTGGAAATCAAATATTACCTAAGAAAAACGGTAAATACACAACAGCTCCGGGTCAATTTCCTTATAAACACGGAAGTCTTAATGGAGTACCTTTCGATTCATTTACCATAAATGGATTATCCGGAAATATTTATGTTGTTGCCCATTCTGAAGCTTGTGATGATATATAAATAATTTAGTTTAATATCAGAAAAAAGGTTGATGTAGATTTCATCAACCTTTTTTTTATTTTTGAACCATTCTTAGAAAAAATGTTTGAAAACAGACACAGGTATTTTTTGCATTTAACTTATAACGGGAAAAATTATAAAGGCTGGCAATCCCAAAAAAACGGACCCAGTGTTCAGGCAGAACTAAATAACGCGCTTTCGACCCTTTTGCAAGAAAAAATAAATGTCGTTGGATGTGGGAGAACCGATACCGGTGTTCACGCACAAAATTTTTATGCTCATTTCGATTCAGCAAAAAATTCTGTAATGGAGAACAGGATCACTTTTATTAAGAAATTGAATAGCCTTCTACCTTTGAACATTGCAGTATTTCATTTATTTCCCGTCACTGATGATGCAAATGCCCGATTTAGCGCTATCTCCAGAACCTATGAATACAGAATAACCCGTTCAAAGAATCCATTTCTAGATGATTTCACCTGGTACTATAACGGTGAACTTCAGGTTCGGTTGATGAATGAAGGTGCCAGGATTATAATGAGGTATTCTGACTTTACTTCTTTCTCAAAAATACATACGCAGGTTGCAACCAATAATTGTAAAATAATAGAAGCAATTTGGAAGGAAGAAAATGATCTTCTTGTTTTTACCATTACTGCCGACCGCTTTCTGCGTAACATGGTAAGAGCTATTGTAGGCACCTTAATGGATTTGGGAAGACAAAAACTCGGATTGGATGATCTGAAAACCATCATCGAAAGCAAAGATCGGTCTAAAGCGGGAATGTCAGTACCTGCAAAGGGTTTGTTCCTGGTCAATGTGAATTACCCTGATAGCATTTTCATTTGAATAGACTTTTATATTCAAAACTTCTTATCATAAGACTAGCCAAGATTTTTTTTGTCGTTAAAAAAATAACAACAAAACCCTTAAGTTATGTTTTAATTTATATTTTTGCTTGTTAATAAAATAACAAACGATTTAGTTTACCCATGGGAAATTTGCCTGATAAAACTGTTGAAAGGTTGAGCCAGTATAGAAGAAGTCTGAACAACCAGCTTGAAAAAGGAAAGACACATATCTTTTCGCACGAGATTGCTAACCTGCTCCATATTACGCCTGTGCAGGTGCGACGCGATATCATGCTGATCGGCTATTCGGGCACCCTGCGCAAAGGGTATGACATTAAGGAAATGGTTGAACTGATTGGCAAAATTATTGACACTGAAGAAGGCCAGAAGATTGCTGTGATTGGTTTAGGAAATCTTGGCAAAGCCTTTATTCATTATCTCCAGGAAAAAAAATCAAAGCTGGATATTGTGGCTGCCTTTGATATCAATCCGGAAAAAATCAACAAGTCCTATGCTGATGTATTTTGCTACCACTTCGACCATTTAGAAGAAATAGTCACCGCCCAGGGGATAAAAATCGGAATTATCACCACACCACCTGAAGTAGTTACTGAAATCGCCAAAAAGCTTTCAGAGGCAGGTATTAAGGGCATTCTTAATTTCACGCCGAAACCGCTAAGCGAGCAGGAAGGCGTTTACCTTGAGGAGTATGATATGATTACCTCTCTCGAAAAGGTAGCTTACTTTGTAAAACCAAAAGATTAATAGGCTCCGGCTCTCTTGCGCATAAACCATTCTGCCGAAACAAGAAGAAGCAGCAAGATGAGTACAAGCGGGAAGTTTAAAATCTCCGTATATCGTTTTTGAGTATAAATCACAGTTTTAATATCCTCTCTTTCTTTGATCATTTTCACCAGGGCATCAAGATTGTTTGGATAGACCATTTCTCCTCCCTGATTTACTGCCAGGTTAAAAAGAATATTATGATTGGCAACCGTATTGGTTTTTTCAATACTGAGTGAAGAGACTGTAAATTCTCCATTGTCGGTTAAAATTTTGTCGCCTCTGTTTACTCTTGATGAATAGGAATAAAAGTCTACCGGTAATTTTCCAACATTAAGGTAATAGGCTTTCTCGGTTTTATTAAAAACAAATGGATATTTATTTTTTTTGCTGTCGGTTATCGTGACGCTTACTTCAGGATCGTTGATTAATTCGTAATTGTCATTATAAAGTTCTGCATCCAATTCTACATCTTCATTTTCCGTAAAATTATTTTTAGTGTAAACCCTGAAGAAACTCCGGTCGACCTTAACTGAAAGGAATTGTATCGTTTTGTTTACAATTTCATTGAAGGCTTCATGATTTCCTTCTTTGGCAAAATTAATCATCCTCCATTTCCAAATGCCCGAACCTACAATAAAACCAGCCTTTGATTGCTGATTCTCATTAAATGCGAATAAGGGTTCCTCAGTTGCAACAGTACCTATTTTTTGGGAGAACAAAACATTAACCGAAGGCTGAATAATACTGTTACCGTAAGGACTGACCAATGGCGGGAAATAAGAGACCGCTTGTAAGGTGCTTTCCGATAACTTGAAAAGACTGAATTTGTCATTAAAGAAAGGCTGCGCCTCATTGTATATGATCTTATCGCCACGTATCACGATACCCGCATTACGGTTATTCAATAATTGCAGGCTGGTACTTTTAGTGACAATGTAAAGAACCGGTGTGTTTTCCGTATTCATCTTATCCAATAAATCCTTTATCTGGTTTTGGGCAGAAGGGAGCCCATGGAGAATAACAAGGTTATATTCCAATGCGGATTTATCGAAATCACCAATCATAAAATCCTCCAGCTCATAATTCTTATTCGTCTGGATTGCTTGCTTAAGGGCTGTGATATCAGGATCCGGAGACTGGGATAAAAGAAGAATTTTCTGCTTCCCATCCAAGATATCAATGAAAATATCCTGGTAATTATTTTCAAAACTAATTTCGTTTTCAATATGGGTAACCTTTACATGATATCGTTGAATGCCGGGATTAGCAGCATTTAACATAAAATTTATTGTTTCAAAATAATTATCCGAGCTAATTAAAATTGTTTTCCTGTAAAGAACGGTATCTCCTTTCGAAATTAATAACTGTGCATTTTGGTTTTTGCATTTATTCGCGTTGATGAGCACTTCAACAGGGAACTCATTTCCAAGATAAGCGATCCGGTTATAATTCACTTTTGTTAAAATTATATCCTTTTGAAAATTAGTATCTCCAAGAGCAATAGTATAAAATGGAAAATCAAACTTTTCAGATGAATACAATGGATTCATGCCACGATTAAAGATCCCGTCAGATGCGATGATCAAAGCTCCCACATTTTGATGAGAATATTTATCATTGATATCTGAAAACAATCCTGAGATATCTGTGAGGTTATCAGAAAAATCAATTACAAATTCTTTATCAACAGTTTCGCCAAAGGTATATTTGTCAACGGAATAAGAACCACCAATCTTACCCAGAAAATCATTGACCTGTGCAAGATATTCACTTTTATAGTAATTTGAATCAGCGTTGGTAATTACTGAAGAAGAATTATCCTGCGCAAAAATTATGACTGGCTTTTCGCCAAAGCTGCTGGTTGTTTTCACCAATGGATTTAACAGCAGAAATGCAAGCAATGCAATTGCTGCTGTTCTCAAAATTGCCATAATCCATTTCAGCGTTTTGGTAAATTCATTCTTTGATTCTTTGTAATAAAGTATTGCAGCATAAGCCAGGCCAAGTAAAAGGCATAAAAGAATAAACCATAAAGGATAGCCGGTAACCAGATCAATGTTCAATTTACTGAGATAATATAATTACTGACACGTAACGATTTTACAGAGAAGAAATTTTACAACACCCTGATTTAGATGTCTGCCATTATTTAATGCTTTCAAGAACAGTATATCCCTGGAGTTTGCCATTTTTATCCAATGATTCGGTCCGCACGGTTCCAACATTCTCGGCAAACCAGTCAATTCCTTTCATTTTGACCGTCATCACCGTTTTGCTTTCAATATCATACGTCATTTTAAAGCAATCGTAAGAACCGGCAGGAGTTGTAATTGTTTCCTTCCCTTCTATTTTGCGGTTGGTAATATTTATCGAAAGGCTGAACATTGAAATACCCTGGTTACTGATTCGAACCACAATATTGGCATCGGGTAAAGAGGCACCGATATCAATGCTCCCCGGGAATTGCATGGCATTATTGGATTCAATTTCAACCTGCATATCTTTATAAGCTTCCATCATTTGATCGTCGAGATAGTTTTTCATATCAAAATAAAAAACACCATCTTCACACTTCACCTCCATCTGTCCGTTTCCAATCTCCTTGCCCTTTTCATCCAGGCTTTGACTTGAAAAGATAACCTTTATTTTATTCCCATCCACCTGTTTGTCGAGAATTTTATTGATGGAAGTCCCGGTTAGCTTATCCTTGGCATTGTAACTTTTCATTGTCATTTCAGTGCCTTTCTCAACCGGAAAGAACATTTTACAATCCTGCGCTATCAGGCTGCAATTGATCAGCAGTATGATTACTGAAACTAATACTAAACTCACCTTTTTCATAATAATATTTTATTTAAAATTTTGATTAACGCAATTCTTTTCTATTTATAAAAGCCAGGAATCATTTTCCTCACCTCCACCTAAATTCAAACGAGATCGGATTCGTAAAAGATCAGGTACTCATTCCACCGCAAACACTGATGACCTGTCCGGAAACATAGGACGACAGATCGGAAGCTAAAAACAATGCCACATTGGCTACATCATCGGGTGTACCTCCTCGTTTCAGAGGTATTTGTTCTTCCCAGTTTTTTCGCACTTCTTCCGATAGCTTGGCTGTCATCTCTGTGATGATAAAACCCGGAGCGATAGCATTACAGCGAATATTGCGGCTGCCTAATTCGAGGGCTATCGACTTAGTAAAGCCAATAAGCCCGGCTTTTGATGCTGAATAGTTGGATTGTCCGGCATTGCCGTTTACACCAACCACAGAACTCATATTTATAATACAACCTGACCGTTGTTTGATGAAAAACTTCTGAGCCGCCTTGGTTAAATTGAAAGCCGATTTGAGGTTCACTTTCATAATTAAGTCCCAATCATCTTCTGACATACGAAGCAACAGATTATCGCGTGTGATTCCTGCATTGTTCACCAATATATCAATCCACCCAAAATCATTTACAATATCGTTAATCAATGTTTCGCTTCCGGCAAATGAACTTGCATCAGAGGCATATCCCTTACCTTTGACTCCAAGGGCTAAAAGCTCTTTTTCAAGCAATGCGCAGTTCTCATCATAGCGGATATCGGAAAACGCAACATGAGCGCCTTCCGAAGCAAATTTTAAGGCAATTGCCTTTCCGATACCTCTGGCTGCACCTGTTATGACAGCCGTTTTTCCATCCAATAATTTCATATGCATTTAAAGGTTAGTGATGGACAAAGATACAACTATAATTTTTTAAAGAAGAGAGTGAAAATGACTATAGTGACCTGGATGATTTTAATGATTAAAGTATCTTAACTGCTCAAATGGAATTCCCGGCTTTAGCAATTTGCCATATTTCAATCTATTTCCATCTATTTCAACTAACTCCCACTTTCCTGAAACTTATCAGAAAGCCTGAAGGAGACCTCCTGTTCAGTGAGCTCAATTTCGATGATATCAAGCGCTAAAAAGTTCGTTAAAATAATTTCGGCCTTATGGGCAGACAATCCTGCAAGCTCTTTAAATCTTGATATTGTTATGAATTTATTTTCCTCCAGGTATTCAAGCAACAGCTTTTCATTCTGACTGTAATTAATGTATGTTCCCTCCGGTTTTCCTCTCCTGATCCATGCATTCACCATTATCTTGTGGGCAAGTACGTTCTGGTCATTCACTCTTACATACGCCAGCCATTTTCCACTGACATCAAGGGCGTAATAAGGTTTCTCAATACCCGGCTTGATTGTGATCTCCAGGACTTTCTTCCCCTCAACGACCCATTCCTTTATTCTGAATTCAATTAACGGTTTGCAATATTGGTTAACCGCTTTTTCCGCCATGAACTTTTCCTCCTCCGTCCTGATTCCGGATATATTACCATTATCCATAACGCCAATCAACAATTTACCCCCATTCTTATTGGCAAAGGCAGAAAAAGTCCTGGCGATTTTCCGGGAGTCGGCAATCTCAAATTTAAAATCGAGCTGTTGATGTTCTCCCTGAATGATGAGCTTATGGATATAATGGGGTTTCATCAATGCTTAAAATCAAAAATTATCAATTGTTTGCAATTTTAACCTGAAAATTAAAATAATCTCTATAGAAATCAATCAGAACCCAAGTTTATCAATAAAATAAGGAATCATTTTTCTCCACCAGGGCCAGTCGTGGTTGACATCCTCTCCCCAGATATCCACCCACGCTGGAATGCTTTTCTGTTCAAGGATGGTTTTTAAGGTCAGCGTTTCTTCAAGCATCTCTTCTTCCCATGCACCCTTGCCTGAGCAAATAACAATTTTGCTGTCCCGTAACTTGTTCAAAATTTCCTGATCCTCAAGATTTCTAAGAAAAAGATTAGGTGAGTTGAAATAAACGAGATCATCAACCTCATCACCCACCAGCATTTTCAGGTTGTAAAAGCCGCTGATGGCGATTACCGTGTCTAACAGATCGGGATGCTTGAAAAAAAAGTTAGCAGCATGGTAAGCACCCATACTGAAGCCGGTGCAGCCTATTTTTGTATTAGCCATTCCAAAACGATTCCGGATGAATGGAATAACTTCGTATAATATGTAATTTTCATATTGATTATGACGTAATCCCCTTTGATGCGGGTGTAAACCCCGGTTCGACCACGATTCATTGTCGATGCTGTCGACTGCAATCATATATATCCTGCCGTCATTGATAAAACCCGAAATGGACTCCATGATGCCTTCATCCTCAGCCTGGAAAAACCTTCCGGCCTGGGTGGGGAAAATGATAAAAGGTTTCCCGGCATGTCCATAAACCTTAAGCTCCATATCGCGATCCAGATAAGGGCTATGCCATTTGAGATACTCTATGTTCATGGTTTATGCGCTTTTTATTTTGTGAATTGATAGCTGCACTTCGAAGATTGTATTTAAATCAGGGCTTCGCAACAGGTAACAGTAATTACCCATTGCTCTTGAAAGGATATCATCCAGCCGGTCGTGAAAAACGATGATATCGTGATATTTCTCCAAAAGCTCCTCATGAGAGTATTGGTATTCATATTTCCATTTACGGCTCACAAAGCAAACATGGTATTTCCTGGTAAAATCAGCGGTCCATCGATGGTGTGTAATCATGGCAGCCCATACATCGTAAACATTGATATCAGAAGCAAAATTGAACATATCCGTTGTAAATCCTCCCGGCGGCCTTATGTTCACTTCGAGGGCTACAAGCCGGCCGGTTATATGCTCACGAAAAAATTCAAAATGAAAAAACCGACCCCTCACACCGAAGGCTGTAAGGATTTTTTTACCGGCTTCCTCCAAATCTGCAGGAATATCTCTCAACGAATAATAGTACACATGGGAATCTTCATGAACCACTTCCATCACACCTTTTTCATTCTTCAGGGCGGTATAAAAAATCAGTTTGCCTGATTTATCCGCCAATCCGTCGAATGAAAAGATATCACCCCGAATAAATTCCTCGATCAGATAATCAACGGCAGGCTTGGTAAGAAAAAAATCCTTCAAACCGTTATCATCTTCGATTTTGTATGTATTGGCAGCCCCAACTCCTGAATCGGGCTTGGCAATGAGGGGATAACTCACTTTTTCTGCAAAACTGCAAGCCTTTTCAAATGTTTCGGACAGGATTCCCCTGGCGACATTCAGTCCGGCGTTCTGAAATACCTTTTTCATTTCTGACTTCTTCCTGATCCTGCTCATATCTTCGGGTTTCAGTCCTTCGATATTGAAATCCTTGCGGAGCCTTGCTTCCGTTTCAAGCCAGTACTCATTGTGTGAGTCTATCCCATCTATTTTGCCGAACTTGTGGATAAAATAATCCATGGCGCCTAAAAGCTGGTCGTAATTGTGCAAATCATCAACCCGGTAATATTCAGTGAGGGCAGCCTTGAGTTCAGGATGAAGATGGTCGTAAGGCGCATCACCTATCCCGAGCACATTCACCCAATAATTCTTTAGCGATACACTAAACCGAAAATAATTAGGCGGAAAGTATGGAGAAAAACAAATGTAGTTCATCACAAAGTATTCCTGGTAAGTTCTTGTATTTTTTTGAAGGGGCAAAAATAGGAAATCCTTTGGAAGGCTAAAGATTCAATCTCTCTGGTTTTTCCAGCTTTAATTACCCTGCACAATTCCTACTTATGCAAAGGCCTTTGCTGGAAGACTTAAACTAGTTTAGGTAGCCATTTTTTTTATAAGCGCCCCCTCATAACATATCGATGAGTCAAATAATAATTAATATTATTTTTGCCCTCAATTCACCTATTTACAAACATAAAATATTTTAACATGAAAAAAACAATTTTCCTTATTTCGTTTGTAGCTATTGTAATGGCATCAATGGCACAAAAGGGTTCATGGTATGCAGGCGGAACGGTTGGTTATGCTATCTCATCCGAAAAATATGAAGACGATGAAGCAGCTAAACAGACCACAATCTCCTGGAATGTTAATCCGGAATTTGGCACCTTTATTACCAACACACTCCAGATTGGATTTGTTGGCGGGGTTAGCGGGTATGTCAATAAGGATGACGATGATAAAGATTATACGTCCATTTCAATAAGTCCGACCGTATATCTGGGTAATTTTTACAAGTTCACTGATAATCTCAGTGGCTTTGCACGTATCTATGTTAATTACATTAACGGGAAAGATAAAGATTACATTTATACCCCGGATGAGACACTTGAGGAACAAGAAACACACATGGGCTTCGGGTCGAGACTGGGGATTGGGATAGCATATGCACTTTCTCCAAGATTTACAGTCATGGGACAGTATGGACTTATGGGTTTTAGCACAGTAGCTTATGAAGATGACAATGGTGATAAAACACATACCGATTTCGATTTCGATTTCGGAGTGAATACAGTTGGCTCCGGCACTGCTTTCAATGTTGGGATTTACTACACCTTTGTAAAAGGAAAATAAGCGTAAGCGCTGAACGGCGTTAGTTTTTAAAAATCACCTTCCCTTAAACAGAATGAGGGAAGGTGATTTTTTTTATGTAAGGCAAACAGGTTGTGATGATTATACATGAACTTTGACATAACAACTGCTTAAATTTGACATAAATAGAATCCTATTCTCAAAATATTTTCTAATTTTACCCTAAACTTTAAAATTTGATAATATGAATACAAATCTAAAAACTGTTGCGCTTTCCGTATTGTGCATTATCATGATTCAAAATGTTACTGCACAGACTATGCTTGCTGGGGTTAAATCAAATGACAAATGGGGATTTATTAACCAGAAAGGAGAATGGGTGATCCAACCCCAATTCGAAAATGTCGAATCTTTTGCTGAAGGACTTGCAGGGGCTAAAACAGGAAAGGACTGGGGATTCATAGACAAAACCGGAACCTGGGTCATACAGCCGGAATATAAACGTGCCGAAGATTTTGCTGAAGGATTGGCAAGGGTTATCATGCGCCTGGAAGATGATAATAAGTGGGTATTCATCGGTAAAGATGGCAAACAAGCGATTACCCAGCAATTTGAGAATACACAAAACTTCAGTGAAGGATTGGCGGCTGTGCGTACCGATAAGTTATGGGGGTACATCGATAAAACCGGCAAGTTTGTAATCCCTGAAAAATTTGAACATGCCGAAATGTTTATGGATGGAATGGCCCGGGTTAAACTCGGTGAGACCTATGGTTTTATAAATCCTAACGGTGAATGGATTCTTGAAACCAGTTTCGAAAACCTCAGGGATATGAAAGAAGGACTTGCTCCTGCTAAAGGAGAGGATGGCTGGGGACTTATCGATATGAAAGGCAGAGTTGTCGTTCCTGTCGAAAATGACCACGTACAACCATTCAGTGATGGATTGGCCAGGGTGAAAAATAAGGATAAATGGGGATTCTACGATCCTTCAGGAAAGCGGGTGATTGAATACCAGTTTGATAATGCACGGGATTTCAATGAAGGCATGGCTGCAGTGGAGTTAAAAGATAAATGGGGCTTTATTGATAAGTCAGGTACAATGGTTGTTAAACCTCAGTTTGACAATGCAGAATGGTTTGCCAATGGATTGGTAGCCGTTAAGGTAGGCGATAAATGGGGATTTATAGATAAATCAGGCAATATGGTCATAAATCCACAATTTGATGATGCCTGGCATTTCGTACTGATAAAATAAGATAGTTCTACCTGGCAGCAATCCTGCAAGCCCGCTGGCAGGGATGGACGATTTAACCGCGCAAGCATGACGGGTGCCTGTTGAGGTTAATATATATTCTTTAAGCATGGACCTGCCTTGCCGGCAGGCAGGCGCTTAAAGCAGAGGGTAAAGTAATTATTTTCGCTCGCAGTTCCAATCCTGCCCTACCTGGCTTCCCTGGCTTTTAAGCTCATCCTCAAAGTCATTTACCTGTTTGTTGGTTCCGCAATAATCGCTCGAGACGTTTGTGTGCGATTCGATGCATTCAGTGCATACCTTGCAACTGCCTAACATTACCACGACTGCAATGGCTGCAGCAGTCCATAAAATCATTTTTTTCATAACTTAATTTTTAAATGTTGTTTTATTCTGCCTTTCTCCTTTAAACCCTCGCAAGCAAGGGATTCATATTTAATATTAATTAATCCACTCAACAATAAGTTTAAATTTCAAGTCAGAACCGGAAGTATCAAATTCTAATTCAGTTGGGTAATCCGAGCCGTCATCGGGTGCGAATAAATCCATCGAAAAGTAATATGCACCCATGTAAGCAAAGCTTGATACATCATCATAATCGTAGAACCTGATAACGTAAACTGTAGTTAAACTTGTAAATGTGTAAGGGAATCCCACGGTATAGATGGACGGAAGGTTCGCAGGAAGAAGATCATTTTTAACTTCACTCGTGAAAAAAATTGTGCCGATGTAGTTAGTAACAGTGAAAAAAACATCTGCCGGGCTATCCTCATCCCAGCTGGTGGTATCATTTGTTTCTGGGTATCCGGTTAATGTTAATTGGGTCATTTTAAGTTGTGTCGGCCTCGGCAAAATGGTAATCGTTTTGGTTCTTATATTTTGCAATGACCCGTTTTTAGCTTTCAGTGATATGGTATAGGTGCCTCCCTCCTGGTAAACATGGCTGGGGCTGGTAATTGTGGATGCAACACCATCGCCAAAATCCCATTCGCACGCCGTTGCATCTGTGGATGTATTGGTTAGTATTACTTTATGAGGGGCCGGTTTATCGCCGCCGGTGATGGTAAAATTGGCGACAGGGCTATTAACAGCATCGGAATCATCTTCTTTGCCGCACATTGAAAAGATCAATCCCAGGAAGAATAGGATTAATATTCGGGTAAGATACTTTTTCATATTAAAGTTCATATTAATAAAGGCTGTCTTAAAAGCTGGTTTCTCGCCAAGATCGCAAAGTATTACGCAAAGAGTATACTACTAAGAATGAATTTTTGCGGCCTTTGCGTGAACATTTTCTAACTTTTGAGAAAACCTCTTTGACTCACGTAAACCTTTATGCCTCTTTCTTTCCCATTCCCATTACCAGTCCGATAATTGCCCCGATAATAGCTGTAAACACGGTTCCGACAACAATATCAATAATCATTGTGTTCAGGCTATTAAACATGGTGCTCATCGCATAGAAACCGAGATCGTAAGAAATGATCATAAATAAAGCTACAATACCGGCGATTTGTGCCCCTGCCAGCCAACCCTTTGTGTTGCTCCAGCTGAATATTAATGCAAGTAAAAACCCGGATGTAAAGTTTGATAAGATGAGCGCCCACCATACCATTTCATCCATGGGCCTGGATGCACAATTATTGAAGTTAGCATTCCAGAAATCCAATAACAGCACGCCGTAAACCAGCCAGCCGAGAAGGAAAGAGGCTACACCACCGGTTATACCGCCAAGGATAATTTTGTTTGCTTTCATGTTGTAAAATTTAGTTTGTAATTATTATTAATTTTCGCCCATAAGAGGGTGGGTAAAGTCACAAACTTTATTTATCTTTTCTTTTAAGTTAAAAGGCCACTCCTTGCCACCAGTCCTGCTTACGCACCGGCCGGGCTGGAAGACTGGCGCCAGTTGAGGGAATTAATTTATAAAATACTTTTTACTGTAAGTTCCCTTTGTAGTAATTGTTTTTTCAATATAAAATCCTTGTAAAGGCTTATTTATTTCTTCTCCAAGTATACTGTAATATTTTACATTAAGTAGTTTACCATCTTGGGTTTGAATACTTTCATTCAAACCTGATGATGGATAGTATTCGTAAAGCAAGGTCATTTCTCCACTATTTGTAGCATAAAACAATATTTCAGTTGGATAGCCTGCTTCGCTACTGATAATTGTGTATTCATAATCAACATCATCAGAATCTACTATTAATGGTTGGTTAATGGAACCATAAAAGGCCCCTCTGAAATATTTGAAGTCGTTATAATATGGATTTTTAATAACAGGATCGTATGTATAATATTCATATCCCCCACTTGATTTAGTCGCTTCCATGCAATTTTCTCCTTCCCATTCATATATTGTTGTCCCATAACTAGCACCATTTTCATCCAAAAAAATTGTTTTAATCAATTTATAACTGTTTTCAAGGATATGAATATTAGTTAATTGAAAATTACTGGTCCACATATTATTGTACTCATAAACGGTATCGTTTGAATATTCAAATTTTACACTATAACTTTGAAAAATCACCTGAACGCACCTTTCATTCTCATATATAGCGTGGCGGGTTGTATCACCTATTGAATTAATATCAGTTCGTGACAATAAATGCCAGTCTTCATTATATTCATAATAAGAATTCAGTTGAACAAAAGAGCCAATTTTGTTGGTCACCTTTTTTAAATATAGTTGCTGTGAAATCAATTGATATGTACCATACTGCAAAATAATAAAAATGAGGATAATTTTTCTCATAAATAATTATTGTTTTTATTTCCTACTCATCTGGCTTTTCGGTTACGCCCCGTTTTTTTAATGGGTTCTGGACTCCATTATAATTTTTATAAAGATATAAAATTTAATTTTACTCCGGATTCCCCACCGTCACCTCATAGCTTCCGTCTTTGGCGGTATCGCCATTGTAAACCATAAGGAAAGTATTGCTTTCGGCGCCAAGCTCCGATGCCCAAAAAATTTTACGGTGGATTCATTTATTTAATACTTAACACATTGTTTCAAGGTCATTCGGTATTTGAGCTACAAATTTAAAAGAAAGTTTGAAATGTGCAAATTTATTTCTTTGATTTTGTTGATGTGGAATTGGAAAGTTAAGATTAGAAAATTAAAGTTAAACTTTTCCACATCCCCCTGCCCTCCAGCCAAAGCGGGACAGGCTCTTCAAAGGGGGAATGGAAAGCAGAATATTTAACATTAAACACACAACATTTAATATTAAACTTTGAACCTCAAACCTTGAGACCACTCCGAAAAGTAGTTTTGAACCACATAGACACGTAGAATCATAGGAATTCACATAGGTTTATGCCTCATAATCAACTATGTGAATATCTTTGTGCTCTATGATCCTATGTGGTAAAATCATTTTTATTACTTTTCGGAGTGGATTCAACCTTGAACCTTTACTCCTTCGGGTTCTTCTTCATCGGCAGCTTGGCAAGTTTCTCTACCGTCAGGCTCGGAAAATCGAATTCCTGTGTGATCTCGCCAAGGATAAGATACACACCCTGTCCTTTGAAAGGATAGTTCTTTAATGAATTCGGGAAATGGACGGTATCGAAGAACTCCCCGGTGGCATCGAGGAAAGTACCGAAGTGCATCCACTCTTTCTTAACAGTCCTGACATATTTGATAGTAACCAGATGTCCAACCATCCTAACTTTTTTCCCTACATTACCGATCATATCTTTAGCTAAAATCTCACCCCTGAACGTGGTTTGCAGCATATCAAAATAAGTCATCGTAACCGGGAAACCTACCAGTTCGATCTCGTCGTAGGCATTTTCGAGGGTGCAATGCTCGAGTTGCGGTAACGTGTATTTCTTTGGGGGATTGTAAAACAACATATTTGGCGGCAGGGGTTTACCCTTGTTCATAAGCATGTGAACCTCCCACAGCAAAACGGTCTTCGACTTACCTGTAGACCTGAACGCATCGATACGGATAAGGAGGATCATTTGCTCCAAACCGACATGAACCCGCCGGGTGAAGTTTTCCAGGTCGTTGAAATCGCCGTTTCGTTTTCGCTCGGCTTCAATTTCCTGCCCGATCTTATATTCGAGGTTGGCAATGTGGATAAAGCCGATGTAAATATCCTTCCCGATAATCCTTGTCTGGTAATTGCTGTGGTTTACACAGGGCAACTTGATATATGCACCCTGTCGCCTTGCTTCATTAAAATAAACCCAGGTATGATAGAATCCCCCGAAATTATTGATCACCGCAGTCATGAACTCCAGCGGGAAATAAGCCTTCAGGAAAAGGCTCTGAAAACTCTCCACCGCATACGATGCTGAATGGGCTTTTGAAAATGAATATCCTGCAAAGGAATCAATCTGCCGCCACACTTCCTTTGTCAGCTCATCAGGGTAACCCCGTTCCTTACAATTAGAGAAAAATTTATCTATGATCTTTTGCATTTCTTTATGACCGCGAAACTTGCCGCTCATTGCCCTTCGCAATACATCGGCATCAGCAAGATCAAGCCCGGCAAAATGATGGCAAACCTTCAGCACATCTTCCTGGTAAACCATCACTCCATAGGTTTCCTCAAGCTGTTCCTTCATAATTGGATGTAAGTACTCAAACTGGTCAGGATGATGAAACCGGTGAATGTACTGCCGCATCATTCCTGACTTAGCCACGCCAGGACGTATGATGGAACTTGCTGCCACCAGGCTGATGTAGTTGTCGCACCGTAGCTTCTTCAGCAATCCGCGCATGGCAGGGCTTTCGATATAGAAACAACCGATGGTCTCCCCTCTTTTCAATTGCGCTTTTACCCGCTGATCATTTTTAAATTTCTCCACTTCGTGCACATCAACCACGATACTCCTGTTTTCACGGATAATATCTACAGCATCACGGATATGGCCAATGCCCCGTTGACTAAGGATATCCAGCTTCTCAAACCCGATTTCCTCTGCCACATACATGTCCCATTGCGTCGTCGGGAAGCCTTTTGGCGGAAGATCAAGCGCTGTAAAATAAGTGATGGGCAAATCCGAGATAAGGATTCCACCGGCATGGATGCTCCGGATATTTGGGAAGTCGATCATCTCCTTTGAAATCTCATAAATTCTTTTAGTGATGGAGTTCTTATGGATACCTGTTTCAGGATTATCCACCAACTCATCTATTTCCTGTTTGGGCAAACCATAAACCTTCCCTAATTCCCTGAAAATGGATTTGCCTTTAAACGTGGAAGTAGCTCCAAGCAAAGCAGTATGCTGATGACCATAACGTTTAAAAATATAATCCTGCACTTCTTCCCGTTCCCGCCAGGAATAGTCGATATCAAAATCAGGCGGACTTGTTCGTTTGGGATTAATGAAGCGCTCGAAATACAAGTCGAGATCGATCGGGTCCACATCTGTGATCTTTAAACAGTATGCAATTACACTATTGGCGCCGCTCCCCCGCCCTACATGATAAAATCCGCGGGACATCGAATAACGGATAATATCCCATGTGATCAGGAAATAAGCCGCAAAGCCCAGTTTGAAAATGATACCAAGTTCCTTTTCCACTCTTTCTTTTGCAACTTTATTATTCTTCCCGTAACGATACAGCATACCATCGCGGGCAAGTTTGGTTAGCAAATCTTTATCGTCGGCAGCATTGCCGGTAAATGTCTTCCGGTTTTTAAATGATTTAAAATCAAAATCAATCTCACATTCACTTAAAATTCTCTCTGTATTGCTTACGATTTGAGGATAATCGTGATAGTAATCAAGAAGGCGATTGGCTGGCATCATCACTTCCGATTCATCTGCCAGCATTTTAGCGGTAAGCTGGCTCAATAAAATATTGTTATCGATTGCCCGGAGGTTTTTGTGAATATGATATCCTTTCTGATCGGCAAAAGTCACCGGCTGGAAAACAACCAGCTTCGACTGATCGCCAGTATAATCAGTCGAAAAGAGTTTTAATACCTCGTTTGGTTTAACTCCGATCAGCTCATTTTCTTTGAGATCTGTTAACCTTTTCCTCCCGAAGGGATAGATCACAAAAACATTTTCAAAATCAGGAGCCTGGTAAGTAAAGGCTTTATTGTTAAGATTGTGATCTGTCAAAAATTCGTTGAGTTCCCTGAAACCTTCATTGTTCCGGGCAACTCCGGTAAAAATAAGTTCATTGCCATTCCTGAATTCAATTCCGCCAATGGGTTTAATATCATTTTCGCGGCAGGTTTTCACAAAGTCAATCATCCCGGTCGAGTTGTTGATATCAGTCAGGGCAAGTTCCCGTAAATTATTTTGCTTAGCAATCTCAATCAATCTCTCAATCGATAAAGTTCCGTACCGCAGACTAAAATATGAATGGGTGTTTAAATACATCTGATGAAATTCCAAAACAGAAAAACCGAAATCCAATCTTTTCTTTCCGACATGTAACCTACTTTTATTAACCTGAAACCTTAGACTTTGAACCTGGAACCTGAAACCTGGAACCCGGAACAGAATGATCAGTTAAGGTCAGATGATTAAACCCTGTTCCCGGTTCTCCAACAGTACGTTTCTGAACCTCTTTCATACCTGCAGCCCGTCTTATGGCCTTTGATCCGAACCGCTTCCTGATCCTGTCCATAGCCTGGTAAAGGTTAGTCATTTCAGGAGTATCCTCGAACATATTTAATTGCTGTGAACCCTGAACCAACGAACTGAATTTAACTCCGATTAGTCTGATGAGCATCCTGCGGGTATAGAGTTTCTCAAACAATTCCTGAGCTGTTTTCAATAAAATATGATCGAAGGCAGTATAAGGAATGTGTTTTTGTAATGTATGGGTATCGAAATTTGAATACCTTATCTTTACAGTTACACATGAGGTCAGCCTTTGCTCCTTGCGAAGCTGAAAAGTAATTTTCTCAACCATTCCGATCAGGATATTCCTGAGCATGGCAACATCAATGGTATCCGTCTCAAACGTTCGCTCCGTTCCGATTGATTTCCGTTCCGAATATTGCTGAACCGGTGTCGGATCGATGCCGTTAGCCTTTTTCCAGATCACGATACCATTTTTACCCATTACCCGTTCCATCATATCAATTGGAATAAATCTGAGGGTATTGATGGTTGAAATCCCCATTGAACGGAGCAGCATATAAGTTCTGTTACCAATCATCGGAATCTTTTTTATGGATAGTGGATCCATGAATGGATGTATCCGGTGATAAGGAACCTGCAATAAACCATTGGGTTTGGCTTCGTTGGTGGCAATCTTTGATACTGTTTTGTTGATTGAAATACCAAATGAAACCGGCAAACCTGTTTCATGAGTGATCTTCTGCCTGAGTTCCTGCGACCATTTGAGGTTGCCAAAGAAACGATCCATCCCGGTAATATCTAGGTAGTGCTCGTCGATAGAAGCTTTTTCATAAACCGGCGCCTGTTCAGAAATAATTTCTGTGACCATCTTCGAATATTTGCTGTATTGATCCATATCCCCACGGACAACAATCGCATGGTCACAAAGGATCCTCGCCATTTTCATCGGCATGGCTGAATGCACTCCGAATTGCCGGGCTTCGTAGCTGCACGATGCCACTACTCCCCTGTCGGAAGTACCGCCAATGATCACAGGCTTGCCAATTAAATTGCTATTTAAAAGGCGCTCAACCGATACGAAAAAGGTATCAAGATCGAGATGGACGATGCAGCGGTTTGAAGTTAACATAAGATAGTGACTAAAGTGAGCTAAAGTGAGCTAAAGTGCCTAAAGTGACTAAAGTTTAAAGAATAAAAGGTCATTTAGATTTTGTAACTTGAAATTAATTTAAAAATTTTTTTATTTTTTTATTGCTATTTAAAAAATTTGCTTTACTTTTGATCATATTTTAATCATAAAAACGTTTACAGTATAATCATTATTTTTAAGTTGTAAAGAATTAATAAAAAAATTTAAAGTTATGAATAGCTATAAGGACATGGAAATATATAAGCTGGCTTTCGATCTTGCCATTAGGGTTTACATTATTAATATGGCGCTACCCAGGCATGAACTAATTAAAGAAGGGAATTTGCTCAGGCGATCCTCTATCGGTATAAAAGATACGATAGCTGATGGGTATTCCACAGGAAAGAATTCTACAGGATTTGTTCGCTCGCTATACCAGGCAAGTGCATCATGCGACGAAACCATAGAATTACTGAAGAAAATTAAAAAAATTCACTTCAGGGAAAAAACAATAAATGAAATCATCAGGAATTATATTTCACTAAAAAATAAAATCACCTATGAGATTGAATCCATTGAAATGAATTCGAATGTCATCGCCTTATCCCATAGTGAAAATCAACTAATCGAACAGGAATTTTAAAACAACAATTATGTATTTCAGCAGCAATATCAAATTTCTCAGGAAAAGAAGAGGCCGCACCCAGGATGATGTAGCTTTTTCCCTTAAAATGTTCCGATCTACTTTAAGCGGTTATGAAAACAACGTGGCCAAACCCAGTGTGGAGGTGCTTCTGGCATTTTCAGAGTATTTTAAAATAGCAGTAGATACGTTAATAAAGATTGACCTTGCAAAATTACCGGAAAGGGAAGTGATTCAGCTGGAAAGGGGTTATGATGTTTACATTAAAGGCAGTTCTATGCGTATACTTGCAACCACTGTCGATTCAGCAAATGATGAAAACATTGAGCTGGTTTCTGAAAAAGCCAAAGCCGGTTATACAAGCGGTTTTGCTGACCCGGAGTACATCAAGGTTCTTCCGGCTTTCAAATTACCTTTTCTTTCGAAAGAAAGAAAATACCGCACTTTCCAGATCAGCGGCGATTCGATGTTGCCGATACCGGATAAATCGTGGGTTACCGGAGAGTATGTCGAAAACTGGCAGTATATAAAGGACGGACAACCATACATCATCCTCACAATGGATGCAGGCATTGTTTTTAAAGTTGTTGAAAACAAAATTGAGAAGGACGGGAAACTTGTTTTACATTCGCTGAACACAATTTATGAGCCTTATGATATTGACATTAAAGATGTGAAAGAGGTTTGGAAGTTTGTGAATTATATTAGTTCAGAAATGCCGGAAGCCAATATGGAGAAAGACGAACTGGTGGGTGAAATTAAAGCGCTGAGAAAAGAGGTGAAGGCAATACAAATGAAGCTGGAAATTTGAAATTATTTTTACAAACATAATAATTCAAAATGAAAGAATTCGGTGGGACTTGGACTGATGAAAAGATTGAAATATTTGTTAAATATGTCAAGGCATATTTAGAAATTATGAAAACCAGATACTATTGGAAATTGATCTATTTTGACGGATTTGCTGGGTCTGGGGAAATAGTAAAATCAGAAGAGGATGAACTTGGTTTATTAGAAGGAATGGCAAAAAGGGTTTTAAGAATCGACGACCCACGTTCTTTTGATATGTATTATTTTGTTGACAAAGATCAAAATAATACTAGGAAACTTCAATCAATAATTAACAATGATTTCCCTCATAAAAAGAAATCTACTTTTATCGTCAATGAAAATTGTAATAAAAAATTGTCCGATTTAGCAAAATTCCTGCGAGATCCAATAAATAAGAATTATAAAGTTCTTGCTTTTATTGATCCATATGGAATGCAGGTTAATTGGTCTTCATTAAGTGAATTAAAAGGATTACCCCTTGATATGTGGATTTTAGTACCAACAGGAATAGGCGTAAATAGGTTACTAAAAAAAGATAGTCAAATTTCTGAAGTATGGTTAACTAAACTACAAACATTTTTAGGCCTTTCCAAGGAAGAAATTATGATTCATTTTTATAAAGAAGAAGAGGTCAATACTTTATTTGGCATAGATAAGCATATTTGTAAAGAACATCGAGCAATAGAGAAAGCCGCTGGTTTATATAAAATTCAATTAAATAAGATTTTTAAATTTGTTTCCGAACCATTTGTTATGAAAAATAAAAAAGGCAGTATTTTGTTTCATTTTTTTATGGGTTCAAATAATCGCATAGCACAAAAGATTGCGAATGACATAATTAAACCATATTTTCCAAATAAATAATGGCCCAATCAAACATCGAATGGACTGAAGTCACCTGGAATCCAACAACAGGTTGTAACAAAATCTCAAATGGTTGTTTGTTTTGCTATGCTGAAACAATGTCGAAAAGGTTAAAGGCTATGGGAATTGATAAATACCGGAACGGATTTAAGCTGACATTGCATCCTGATGCCCTTAATATTCCATATTCATGGAATAAACCCACAACAGTTTTTGTGGATTCCATGAGTGATCTGTTTCATTATAGTGTTCCTCTGGACTTTATTCAGAAGGTCTTTGACGTTATGAATCATACTCCTCAACATACCTATCAGGTTTTAACAAAAAGATCAGAGCGGTTGGAAATAATCGCTCCGTTATTGGACTGGACAGATAATATATGGATGGGAGTTTCTGTAGAAAACGAAAAAGTATCCAGTAGAATCCCGCACCTGATAAATACCCCGGCTAAAGTAAAATTCCTATCCTGCGAACCACTGATCGGCCCTTTATTCTCACTTTATCTTGGCCAAATTGATTGGGTAATTGTTGGCGGAGAATCTGGGCCAAGGGCAAGAGAGTTAAGGAAAGAATGGGTTGATATAATTCAGGAGCAATGCAATCTCAATTCTGTGCCATTTTTCTTTAAACAATGGGGTAAAAAACAATTTAATGTCAATCCTTCTGATCCGACTATGGATAAAAAAAATAAAGTTTATGCAAAGGGTGGTTGCGAATTGAATGGTAGGATTATCCAGGAAATGCCCAATAAGCCTTACCAGCCGCAACTTTCATTCTAAAATTTATTGAATAACTTCAAACTTTCAACCTCAAACATTGAACATTCTTTGTACTCCATCATCGACATAGAAACCACCGGCCTTAGCCCCAACCGTGAAAAGATCACGGAAATAGCGATTTATGTTCATGATGGTGAAAAGGTGGTGGATGAATTTACAACCCTGCTCAATCCGGAAATTGAAATCCCTTATAGAATTACCCAACTTACAGGCATCAATAATAAAATGGTGCAGGAATCGCCAAAATTTTACGAGGTGGCTAAACGCATCGTGGAAATGACGGAGGGTACCACCTTTGTCGGGCACAATGTAAATTTTGATTATAACTTTATCCGAAAAGAATTCCGTGAGCTGGGCTATGATTACCAACGGAAAAAAATGTGCACCTGCAGGCTGAGCCGTAAATTGCTACCGGGAAGACGATCGTATTCGCTTGGAAAACTTTGTCCGGAGTTGGGAATCGAAAACCCTCAGAGACACAGGGCTTTTGGAGATGCAAAGGCCACGTTGAGATTATTCGAAATTCTGCTGAAAGTTGAGAAAAATGTGGAGGAAATATCACTTCACGGACTGAATACTAACCTTGACCCGAATCTCATCAAAAATCTTCCGCAGGAACCCGGAGTTTATTACTTCTATAACGACAGCAGTTCTATCATTTACATCGGAAAAAGCATAAATATCAAGGAAAGGGTATTGTCTCACCTTACAAATAGTTCCTCACGTAGGGCCATTGATATGCGTAATGAGATTGCTGACATTGGATACGAACTTACAGGTAATGAACTCATCGCATTGATCCTGGAATCAAACGAAATAAAACAGCATTTGCCAAAGTTTAACAGGGCTCAGCGGAGGTCTGGAATCGTTTGCGGATTGTATTATTATAAAGATGAAAATGATTACCTGCGTCTAAAAATTGACAAAAACAACCAGGAAAAGATTCCGTTAACAACTTTTACCTCGGTGCTTTCAGCAAAGAGCCATCTGTTTATGCTGGCTGAGGCGTTCAATCTGTGTCAGAAATTATGTGGATTATTCGACACAAAAGGAGCTTGTTTTCATTACAACATCCATAAATGCAATGGCGCCTGCATTGGCAAAGAATCACCTGAAATATATAATAACAGGGTTTTGCAGGCTATTGAACCCTACCGTTTCGAGGAACAGAATTTTATGGTGATTGATAAGGGCAGGTCGACTGGGGAAAAATCAGTGATTTGTGTGGAAAACGGAAAATATTTAGGACATGGATATATTGATGTTGAGTACAATGAAAATATATCGTCAGAAATATTAAAAGAATGTATAAAACCCTTCCCTGATCACCGTGATGTTAAACAAATTCTTAAAAGCTATGTTAAAAGGAACAAGGTAGAAAGAATAATTACCTGGTAATTTTTTTGTATTAGAAAGTAACCTTATTTTTGCCGACTTGTAGAATAACAAAATCATTAAATAATATGAGCCCTAAAACAAAAGAAGCTTTTTCGAAGGACATCCTTAAAATAAGGAATATTGAATCATTGGTAAATCACCTGAGCGAATTAGTAATTGAGGAGATATTCCGAAAATATAAAAGAAGAGGAGCCGTCATTGGAATCAGCGGAGGAATCGATTCTTCCGTAACGATGGCTTTAGCCGTGAAAGCGATTGGTGCGGAAAAGGTTTTTGGTGTGATGATGCCTGAAAAAGATTCAAGTCCCGATAGTGAAAACATGGCTGACAAGCTTGCTAAAAAATTTGGTGTTGAAGCCGTAGTTGAAAATATCCGACCTGCACTGGAAGGTTTCAAATGCTATGAAAGGCGTGATGAAGCAATAAAGCGCGTATTTCCTGAATTCAATCCTGTGACCGATAAATCAAAAATCGGGATCAATCAGACCGGACTTGATCAGAAATTGCCACCGGTTTTTCATCTGACCATTATTCATCCTTCCGGAGAACAAAAAAGTAAGGTTATTCCGGTTAAAGAATATCTCCAGATAGTAGCAGCTTCAAACTTTAAGCAGCGTTGCCGTATGTCAATGGTGTATTACCATGCAGAACAAAAGCATTATGTGGTTTTGGGTACAGCCAACAAGCACGAAATCGACCAGGGTTTCTTCGTAAAATTTGGAGATGGAGGTTCTGATTTGTATCCTCTGGCCAATTTGTACAAGACGCAGGTTTATCAGTTAGCAAGGCATTTAGGGGTTACACAAGAAATCATTGACAGGACACCAACAACTGACACCTATAGCGCAGAGCAAACACAGGAGGAGTTTTTCTATCAATTGCCTTTCGATCTCATGGATTTGATGTGGTATGGTTTCGAAAATGGTTATGATAAAGCTGAAGTTGGAAAAGTGATGGGTAAAACCGTGCAGGAAGTCGAGATCATTTTTGAAAATTTTGCACGTAAAAAGAAAACTACCGAATACTTAAGAGCAAATCCTTATTATTTCCCGGTGATTTAAAGTTTTTTTATGAATGTTTTCGATTATTTATTTGAAAGGACAAAGGAGTTATCCAAGGATTTGGTTTTAGGACCGAGAGAAACAATTTCGTATCAAAAGGTTTATTCAGATGTTCTGAAGCTGGCATTTAAACTGAAATCAGAATTCGGTGAAAATCAAAACCTACTTGTTTTGTGTGAGAATTCAGTTTTTTCAATAACAGTTTATCTGGCAATACTTAAATCGGGTAACATTTGTGTTCCCCTGAATCCGAATATCGAACCTGAAAACTTAGAAAAGGTCATTTCCAAAACAGATTCAAAGACTGCTTTTGTCAATAAAAAATATATCTCCCGATACGGAAATTTTTCTTTTCAAATTTTTGACGAGGAGAGAATCAATACGTGGCTTGATGAAACCAATCATACTTCCCACGAAAATGAATCAGAATTCGATGGAACCCGGCTGGCTGAAATTATTTTTACATCGGGCTCAACGGGTGAACAAAAAGGAGTGATGATCACTCATAACAATATCATTGCCAATACCAATTCTATCATCGAATATTTAAAGCTTATACAAGATGACACCATTGAAATCGTTATGCCCTTCTATTATTGTTACGGGCTTTCATTGTTGCATACCCATCTGCGGGTAGGAGGTTCGGTTGTACTAAATAATTCATTTATTTTTATCGGTAATGTGATCAGCGACCTGAACAAATACAATTGTACAGGATTTGCTGGGGTACCAAGTCATTTTCAGATCCTTTTAAGAAAAACGAAAGACTTTAAACAAACAAAATTCCACAGCCTTAAGTATGTTACCCAGGCAGGGGGTAAACTGCATACTGCTTTTATCCAGGAATTCATTGATTCATTTCCTGAAATTCAGTTTTATGTAATGTACGGACAAACTGAAGCCACAGCCAGGCTTTCCTATCTTCCACCTTCAGAATTAAAGAGAAAATTGGGATCCATGGGAAAAGGAATTCCAGGCGTGACGCTTAAAGTAGTCAATGAAAATGGCGAGCAGGTCAAGGTAGGAGAAACAGGTGAGATTGTTGCACAGGGTAAGAATATAATGCCCGGATATTATAAAGATATTGAAGCTACAAATCAGGCACTCAAAGATGGGTGGCTACATACAGGCGATATTGCTACTGTAGATGAAGATGGTTATATCTTCATCCAAAGCAGGAAAAAGGAAATTATTAAAGTACGCGGAATCAGGATCAGTCCTAAGGAAATCGAAGAGGTAATTGTGACTTATCCGGGAGTAATTGATTGCACCATTCAGGCTGAATCGGATGAAATAACCGGGGAATCAATTAAAGCCATTGTTTATATAAATGAAACAGAGCTTGCTAACTTTTCAGAAGAAATCATTAAACAGCATTGTGCAAGTAAGCTTTCATCCCATAAAATTCCACAAAAGATTGTTTTCGATACGAAATTAACCTTCAATCTTGCCGGTAAGAAATCGAAATATTAGTAAAACTCTTAATTAATTTTTCAACAATTCCTGATTACCCCAGATTTGTTTTGTCAGTTGATCTAATTGAGGGCGACGAAGATGGAAAAAATCTACATAATATTCTCTTGTTTCTTTAAATTCTCCGGGAACATCAAGATCATAGGTATCACCCAGGAAATTTATATCATCCTTAAACCGCTGCTTCATTTCCAATAAGTTTTGTTCTTCAAGGTAATCATCTACTCCTTTATAAACAGGCAAGATAATAAACCTAAGCTCTATATTATTTTCATTACAATACTGACTAATTTTATTCAATTCACTATAGTAGGCTTTCGGATAGGTATAATTTTCAAAAAACATTTTTAATCTGGACCTGGCTATTTTATTCATTTCTTCTACCGGTGCAAATTCATACGAATTTTGGATTATTGCAGTATCTTTGGTGATTTGGTAGACTGCATTGACAAATGAATCAAAGAAATTTTCCTTTGTCATAAAATAGAGATAGGGTTTATCAAAATAATCCTGAGCAAAATGAAAGATATTATATGACCTATTCGAGCTATAATTCATAAATGCAACTGTGAAATAAACTTTCTCAAGTTTTGTTTGGCCGGCGGCAAGCCAAAACATATCAAATATTGTTTCAAAACTGGCTCCAGGTATACAATAATTAAAAAATTTCTCTCCACTTACTTTTTCAATTAAATCTACCTTTATTGCAGCTCCCTGTGAATCACCAATGATGATTTTCTTAACCGGATTTCTTTTTATTTTTAATGTCTTCCACAGCAAATTCCCACGGGGACTGGATTCATCGTTCCGGCTGATAATTGCCTTTTTATCAACATCGTTTATAACATGAAAAACATTAAAAAAATTATGCGGATCAATGATGAGAATAAATAAGAAATACACAATAAAAGGAATTGCAAACAATAAACCTCTGAATAAATATTTCTTCATTGTATAATAATAGCTATTTGAATTTAAAATCCTTTAAAACTGGAGATAAACGAACGTTTCCTCACCTCCACTGAAATAAAAAATTAAAACGATTAAAAAGTAATATCCTGCCCACCTGATGTAGCCAGGTTTTTTAAGATAATAACCCAAAACATCTACACCCTTTTCCTGGTATATTTCAATAATAAAAAGCATAAAGAATGTCGCCATTCCAAATATGAACTTTGTTTTATTATAAATAAAATCATATCCTTTGAGGTGAAAGCTCAAATCTACGAAAAGGTGGGAAATATAATACCAGGCATCTTGTATAGAATGAGCGTTAAAAAAAATCAGAGTTAGGCAAAAAAATGAAAAGGTAATAAGCCGGCTTGCTATCACAACAAACTTCTGTGGAAGTTTTGCGGCAATTTGAAGGCGCTTTCTTTTCGTATAGAATTCATAACTGATAGCAATTCCCTGGAGTATTCCCAATACGACAAATGTCCAATTGGCACCATGCCATATCCCAATTACAAAAAAAGAAAGGAATATTCCAATAATAGCTGCTGTGTTGCCTATTTTTCGATACTTCACAATGAATGGAGAAAATATAAAATCGTTGCACCAGGAAGACAATGATATATGCCACCTTCGCCAGAATTCTCCAACATTCTTTGCAAAGAAAGGACGGTTAAAGTTATCAACAAGGTTGATCCCAAATATTTTTGCTGAACCAAGAGCCATATCAGTATAACCTGAAAAGTCGCAATATAAATGGATGGTTTGAATTACCATGACAACCAGAAGAGGCACACCCGTGTATTGATGAACATCGCTATAAACCATTGTAACGGGGCCTGCCAGGTTATTGCCAATTACTACTTTTTTAAACATTCCCCATAAAAACAACCTTAAACCAGCAGAAACATTTTCAGCATTAAATTCAATTTTACTTTGCGATTGAGGGAAAAAATGGTTCGATCGTTCCACAGGTCCCGATAGAAATTTTGGAAAAAATGTGAGGTAAGTTGCAAAAACTATAAAATTTTTCTCTGCTTTTTCGGCCCCGCGGTTAATCCTGATGATATAGCCTAATGCCTGGAAGGTATAATAGGAAATTCCCACGGGTATAATTATAGATAGATAAGGTATAACCGGCTGCGAGGGAAGGAGACTAAGCAAAATATTAATATTCTCGAACAAGAAATTAATGTATTTATAGAAAGACAGGATACCTATATCAGCAGAAATCCCCAGCCAAAAAATTGTTTTCCGAAGCGACTTTTTTTCAACATTCTGAATTGCAATTCCCAGAAAATAATTTAATATCGTAAACAGTAATGTGAAAAGTATTAAATTTGGTGCAATTGTTCCAATGAAAAATAAACTGGCAATGAATAGAACAAACCACTTTATTTTTGTGTTTACTAGGTAGTAGATTATAAATACTACCAAAAGAAATATATAATAATAAAAAGAGTTGAATAACATTTTATTAAATTTACATAAACGAAATTAGTATAAAATGGTTCATGACAATTGGATACTTAAAAATAATAATATGGTTGCAAATATTAAAACAAATTGCTGGATCGTCTTTCAAGTATTAATATTGATATCTTTGATGACGAATTGCAAAAATCCGGAAAGCGCGATGCCAAAAGAAGGCTCATACAAAATTATATTTTTACACCACAGCACTGGTAGTAACGTATGGAAAGGGAAGCCTCAGGGTTTCGATAAAGTAACAAATATCTTCAATAAAGTTTATGCTGTTCCCGAATGGTTTAATAACTACAATGCTCAAAACAAAACAAATTACTTTATCACAGAGCAAAATTTTCCAAAAGGCGAACCTTATGCCTGGGAAAATTATCCGTATGACTATTATAACATATGGGTAAAGAATGCAGGCAATGAACCTTACATGGAAGAACCAACACTTGAAATACTCACCGCCCAGTATGATTTGATCATTTTCAAACATTGTTTTCCAGTGGGTCATATTGAAGAAGATACCGGAAATCCGGATATCGAATCAAAGGAGAAAAGGATTGAAAATTATAAGCTTCAGTATGCTGCTTTGAAAGAAAAACTTCGCCAGTTTCCCCATAAATTATTCCTGGTCTGGACAGGAGCAGCCAATGTTGAATCTAAAACTACACCGGAATATGCGCAAAGGACAAAAGTATTTTTTGATTGGGTAAAAACCGAATGGGATACAGAAGGCGACAATATTTTTTTATGGGATTTCTATGAATTGGAAACCGAAGGTGGAATATACCTGAAAGAGGAAAATGCAAGAAATTCGGAAAATTCACACCCCAACCCAGACTTTAGTTCAAAAGCAGCTACATTGTTCTGTCAAAGGATTGTCGATATAATTGAAACCAATGGACAAAAAACTACGTTAACAGGTGCATATAAGTAATATATAAATAAACACTTTTAGCGAGTCATCAGCATTAAAAATCATAAAAATTAATTAGATGTTCGAAATTACTGAAGCAAAAGAAAAAATAAAAGATTTTATCGTTCAAACAGCATTTGTTCCAAAGGAAAAAGTTCAGGACGATACAAAAATATTTGTTGATGGAATCTTTGATTCAATGGGGTTTCTATCCCTTATCAATTATATTGAAGACAGTTTCAAGTTTAAAGCTGCTGATTCAGAGTTATTGGAAGAAAATTTTGAATCTGTCAATGCCATCGTCAATTTCATCAGCCGGAAATTAAATTAAGCTGAAATTATGTGCGGTATTGCCGGAATTTACCATTTCAATTCCCCCGACAAGTCAATAAATGAAGATCATCTAAAAAAGATGCTCTCTGTGATCTGGTATCGCGGGCCGGATGAGAGTGGAA
Source organism: uncultured Bacteroidales bacterium (assembly GCA_963749345.1). Lineage (GTDB taxonomy): Bacteria > Bacteroidota > Bacteroidia > Bacteroidales > JAADJA01 > JAADJA01. The sequence goes on from CAVVMO010000001.1 coordinate 277,971, forward strand.
TGTATGTCGGAAAAAACATTGGCTTAGGCAGTGTCAGGTTGAGCATTATTGATCTTTCCTCTGGTCAGCAACCTATATCCATTCGCAATAATCGCTATAGAATCGTTTATAACGGAGAACTATTTAATTACATCGAATTACGCAAGGACCTGGAAAAACTCGGTTGTGAATTTTTTACAAATGCCGACACTGAGGTTGTTGTTCAAGCTTATGCGCAGTATGGAACAGATTGTTTGAAGAAATTCAACGGACAATATGCAATTGCCATTTGGGATAACAAAGAGAAGTCATTATTTCTTGCCCGCGACAGGGTTGGCATCAGGCCTCTTTTTTATTCAAAACTGAACGGCACCTTTGCTTTTTGCTCCGAAATAAAAGGGCTATTTCAAATTCCTGAAATCGCAAGAAAGATAAACCCGAAAGGGCTGGCTCAGATATTTACGTTTTGGACCACCATTACTCCCGACACTCCTTTTGAGAAAGTGTATGAATTACCTCCGGGACATTTCATGATGGTAAAACCTGAAGGGATCGCAGTTCAAAAATACTGGAGTCTGAAATTTCCTGAAAAAGAAAACCTGGTGAAGAAAGACTTTAATGAGTCGATTGAAGAACTTAGGGAGTTATTTGAAGATGCCGTGCGAGTAAGGTTAAGAGCCGATGTTGAAGTAGCGGCCTATCTCAGTGGTGGAATTGATTCCAGTGTTACCACGGCTTTTATACATCAGATTGAGCCGAAAATACTGAACACTTTTTCTATTGGTTTTATTGATAAAGTCTTTGACGAAACTAACTATCAGATCGAGGCTTCAAAATACTTCAATACCAACCATGTTGCATTCTCCTGCAGTTCGGAAGAAATTGGCAATTCTTTTTTTGATACAGTAAAACATACCGAATTCCCTGTATTAAGAACAGCACCCACCCCAATGTATTTGTTATCAAAAAAAGTGAGGGAGAATAAAATTAAAGTGGTGATTACAGGTGAGGGTGCAGATGAAATGCTTGCAGGATATAACATTTTTAAGGAAGCTAAAATAAGACGATTCTGGGCACGCCAGCCTCAGTCCGCCATTCGTCCATTATTGCTGACTAAGCTATACCCTTATCTTCCCATGATGAAGAATTCATCGACAAATGTTTTGAAGATGTTCTTCGGTTTCAAACTTTCGGAAACTGAAAATCCTTTATATTCGCATTTGCTGCGCTGGCACAATACTTCCAGGATTCAGAATTATTTCTCTCAAAGCCTTCAATCTGAGCTTACAGATTATAATCCGATTAATGAGGTTTATAAAAATTTAGATGAGCACTTTGCTCAATGGGGAGACCTTGCAAAAACTCAGTATCTTGAATCATCCATATTCATGTCTGGTTATCTTTTATCTTCACAGGGCGATAGAATGGCGATGGCCAATTCGGTGGAAGGCCGATATCCATTCCTTGACTATCGGGTAATTGAGTATGCAGCCACATTACCCGAAGATTTTAAGCTTCATTTACTGAACGAAAAGTACATTCTCAAGAAAATGATGGCCGGTAAAATACCTGAATCAATCCTTACCAGACCTAAACAGGCTTACCGCGCCCCTATACATACAAGCTTCTTTGGTAAGAATGCCCCTTCCTATGTGGAGGAATTGTTGTCGAATGATTCGATCCGTTCATTTGACAGTTTTGATCCTGAAAAAGTAAATAAACTCCTGGAAAAATTCAGGGCGGGAACGAATATTTCTGAAATGGACAATATGGCCCTGGCAGGAATACTTTCAACCCAACTGGTTAATTTATTATTCATCCGGCAAAACGCATTTGATTCAAGTGAATCTAATCTTGCAAACCTGAAAATCGTCCGCGATTAATCTTTTAAAACCCGGGTCAAATCTATTTATTTTCTGTTCGCCAAAAGGATACTTTCTTAAAAATCCTTAATTTTTCTTAAATTATCCCCCCAAGGATTAATATTTTAACTAGCTTCGGCGTTCAATAGAAAAATAAAAATTTCGAACCATGAAGGCATATAAACAAATCAATTTTAGCTATGAAAACAGGATTGTTTTCGGTTATGCAGGAATGATGAGTATGCTCAGCTTTCTTATTTTGTTATCGCCGGTTTTTGCGCAGGACTTCGACACCATTCAAAAAAACCAACCGAAAGTCCATTATGATGTCAAAAAAGAATACGACAAAGACGGCAATCTTACGGGGTATGATTCAACCTACACCTGGTATTGGTCAAATAAGGGATTTGGAATTCAGGATTATGATTCATTGATTGAACATTTCAATCAACAATTTAACCTTTCCGATGAAAATTGGAATTGGTTTGGAATGCAACCATTTCCTTCAATCCCGCCAATTGATCATTTCTGGTATTGGAATGATCAGGATTCTTCCGTATTTCTTGATGAAGACTCCACCATAAACAACTATTTATTCGATGATTCCTGGTCGCAAATACCTCCGGCACCCGATCATTGGAATATTCCTTTTGATGACACCCTTGGTTTGTCGTTTTATCACTTTGATGATCTTTCCAATTTTTTTAACCATGACCTCGATATGGATAAATATTTTCAGGACAAGGGATCAATGAAAAAATACCAGGAGCAACAGGACGAATTAATGGAAAAGTTGAAAAAGTATCAAAAGGAACATCAAAAGCTGATAGAGAAATATTTTGGAGAACCCTACCAAAATAAAGAATCAGAACCACAAAATGAACAACAGAAGCTAAAGATACCTGCCGAACCTAAAAACAGTAATAAATCTGGAAGAATTTAAAAGTCTTTGGCGTTCTTGTATTTTTCCTGATGGTCTGTGGCTTCAGAACAAACATTATTTAGATAATTCCAATCAAAACACCTTTGGTTTCCCGGATAATTTAAATTTAAAAAATAAAATGGTGGTATTGATCCTATTAGTATGGGAAATTGAACTTGCCAATTGATTTTTTACTTCTAACTTTGAACTTTTTACTTTGAACGTTAAACTTGGTTATGCCCACAACGCCGCTTGCTGAATTGCTCAGGCCCAGAACGCTCGATGAATATATCGGTCAGGAGCATATTGTTGGAAAAGGAGCAATCATGCGTGGTGCAATTGAATCAGGAAACATCCCGTCTATGATCTTTTGGGGACCACCGGGTGTTGGAAAAACAACCCTGGCATTTATCATTTCCCAATATTTAAACAGGCCCTTTTTCACACTAAGCGCCATCAGTTCGGGTGTAAAGGATGTGCGTGAAGTAATTACCAATGCAAAAACGAATCCAGCCGGAGCCATATTATTTATTGACGAAATACACCGGTTTAATAAATCGCAGCAGGATTCACTGCTTGGTGCTGTCGAAAAAGGAATTATAACCCTGATAGGCGCCACAACTGAAAATCCATCGTTTGAGGTGATCTCACCTTTATTGTCCCGATGCCAGGTGTATATCCTAAAAGAACTTGAGAAACATCATCTTGTTGAACTTCTTGAAAGGGGTAAATCCTATCTTGAAAAATCAGGTGAGATAACCATTAATATTAAAGAAATTGAAGCTTTATTGAGAGTTTCCGGCGGGGATGCCCGTAAACTTTTCAATGCCCTGGAACTGGTCGTTCAATCCTTCTCAGGTAAGAAAAAGGAAATTGATATCACCAATGAAATCGTTCAGCATGTGATCCAGAAGAATTTGGCAATCTATGATAAATCAGGAGAACAGCACTATGATATTATTTCGGCATTCATCAAATCATTGCGAGGCAGCGACCCCAATGCTGCCGTCTATTGGCTGGCCCGCATGGTTGAAGCCGGTGAAGATCCAAAGTTCATTGCGCGGAGGATGCTCATTCTGGCTTCCGAAGACATTGGAAACGCAAATCCCAATGCCCTGTTGCTTGCTCAAACCTGTTTCGAAGCAGTCAATGTGATCGGTTATCCGGAGTGCAGGATCATTCTTTCTCAAACAGCGGTTTACCTTGCAACGTCTCCAAAAAGCAATGCTTCTTATATGGCAATCAAGCAGGCGCAGGAAACAGTAGAAACCACCGGAGATTTAGCCGTCCCGCTTCATTTGCGAAACGCTCCTACCCGCCTTATGAAGGAGATCGGTTACGGTAAGGGATACCAGTATGCCCATGATTTTGAAAACAATTTTGCTGATCTCGAATTTTTGCCGGATAAGATCAAAGGAAAGAAATTTTATGATCCCGGAGAAAACCCTAAAGAGAAAGAAATCAGGGCAAGGTTGAAATTTTTATGGAAGAACAAATACAATTATTAGACATTGAAGAACCCTTTCTATACCATCCTGTCACTGCTCTTTTTAACGGCTTGCCAACCGGGCGGACCTGAGATTTCAGGAGTACCACTAACTCAGTACTACAATAACTGCCAGATTAATGAATTTGATTTCGGAGAAACCATTACCATCGGCGACCCGAATGATAAATTCATGATCACCCTGCCTTACGAATGGGATATCCAGGAAACCTATTCGGATACCCTCTATGGAATGATTGCGACCAATGCTTCCTTAGCCGAAAATAATCCGGAAGTGTTTTTGTTGTTTTCCATCACAGGCTATAAGACGACCGATTCATTATTAACCTATTTCAGTCGGGAAGTGGCATCCCTCAAAAAGGATAAAACAATGGATGTATTGGAAGCCGGGAAGATGGATTTTAATGGACAAGATTCTTACTGGGTTAAATTTGAAACCGTCGAAAACGATAATACCATCATGAACGTTGTTAAATACATCAAGTCGGACCAAAAAGGTGAAATCTACCTGATTCAATCATCAGTGAATAAAACCGGAAACTTTGACGAAAATATCTGTATTTTAAAACTGTTGGCCGATTCCTTTGAGCTTGTGGAATAGGTGAAAGGTTGAATCGGATTTTTTATTTTGAGGGTGATCAATCATTGTTCAGTGCAAATTACGAATGGATAACACAAAATAATAAATGAATAACGAAAAAGGTTGTTTCAGTTACCATTTAACTCTTAATCCTTTATTATTTTATACGTGTTGTGCGGTTTGAAATGTTTGATGAATTAATTAAACAAAATTTAATCCATAATTACCTGAAATATTATCAATTAATGCTTGGTGAAACTTCGTGGTTTAGTGCTTTTGTGGCAATTTTTATTTTTCGCCACCAAGACACCAAAGCTCTAAAGTTCACAAAATCAATATTATTAAAATTAAACCGCACAACTCGTTATTTTATGTTTAATGTTATTCATTTTTTATTTAAAAGAGAATATCACTAATGGGTACTAAATATTAATAATCGTTCTTTGAAATCTTTTGTTGATCGCACTTGTAGCGTATTTTGGTTGCGTGACGATTTGAATTGGAAAATGGATTTTTGCCACAAAGAAGCAGACATCCATGAATCAAGGCAAATACATCTTTGCACAACTTGCAGAATTTTTACCCAGAAGGGTATTTGATCGCATCGTTAAAAACCATGACGGCAATAAATATATCAGATCTTTTACCTGTTGGAACCAAATGTTGTGTATGGTTTTTGGTCAACTCACTTCAAGAGACAGTATGCGTGATTTGATGTTGAGTATCGAGGCTCACCAACCCAAATTCTACCATCTTGGATTTGGTCAAACTGTTACTCGCAGGAATCTTGGGAAAGCAAACGAGAAGCGCAGCTATAAAATCTTTGAAGAATTTTCCTATGTGTTGATCGATGAAGCCCGCAGAAGTTGTTATAAAAACGATTTTGAAGTTGAAGTTGATGGAAAGGTTTATGCTTTAGATTCCACAACCATTGACCTTTGCCTAAGCGTTTTCTGGTGGGCTGAATTTAGAAAACACAAGGGAGGGATCAAGCTTCATACGTTGTATGACATAAAGACTTCCATACCGAGCTTTTTATACATTTCCACCGCAAGTGTTCACGATGTCAATATCCTTGATCTCTTACCATATGAAGCTGGCAGTTTCTATGTCGTTGATAAAGGATATACCGATTTCTGTCGCTTGTTCAAAATTCACACGCATGGATCATTCTTTGTCACAAGAGCCAAGGATAATCTTCGGTTTAAGAGGATGTATTCCAAGTCCGTGGATAAAACGACAGGTGTGCAAAGTGACCAAATTGGCAAACTTGAAGGATTTTATTCAAGGAAAGATTACCCTGATAAGCTTCGTCGAATCAAATATCACGATGAAGATCGTAAGAAGTATCTTGTTTTCCTTACTAACAATACCCTATTAAAAGCCAACGAAATCGCTTTCCTTTACAAGAAACGCTGGGAAGTGGAGTTGTTTTTCAAGTGGATGAAACAGCATCTAAAAATCAAAGCATTTTGGGGCACATCTTTAAATGCAGTCAAGATCCAAATATATTGTGCAATAATTGCATACTGTCTGGTTGCAATCATTGGCAATAAATTGAAAGTTGATCGTTCAATCTACGAAATATTACAAATTCTCAGCTTTTCCCTACTGGATAAAACTCCTGTTAGAGAGATACTTACAAAGTGCGATTACAAAAATGTCAAAGAACAAAATAATAATCAACTAAAAATCAGTGGGTTTTAAGTGCCCACTAATGAGAGAATATATACTTTAACTCTTTCATTGTTTGACATCCATACCCAAAACAAATGACGTGATGCTAATCCGAAAATCAGAACAAATAACAACCCCGTGGTCAGGAGGAACCACAACACAGCTTTATATTTATCCTGAAAATTCAACCTACCAGGACAGAAATTTCCAGTTCAGGATCAGCACGGCAACTGTGGAAACTGAGGAATCTGTTTTCACAAAACTGCCTGGCATATCCCGTCAAATAATGATTCTCGATGGAACACTGAAACTCGAACATACAGGCAGATACACCAAGATCCTTCATAAGTTTGAAACCGATTCGTTTGAGGGTGATTGGGAAACAAAAGGATTTGGTAAGGTCAAAGATTTTAACCTGATGACAACCGGTAAACTACAGGGAACAATTTATGGAACTTCATTAAAAAAAGATGAAACCATTCATTTTCAATTCATCAGTAGCAGGAAATTAGTTGGATTGTATGTAATGAATGGGAGCTTGAAAATTTTATTAGGCGGATTGGCTCGCATTGCGCATGAAGGTGACTTTTTACTGGCAATGACCGGAGAAAATGTAAAGCAAATGATTGTTTATGCTGAGGAAGCATCTGAAATCGCAATAGCAAGGATAACGTTTCCCGACTTTCAATAACGGGATGATTCTGTTTCTTATTCATAAATAAATTCCATTGGTTTGGAAGGGGGCTGGGCACTCGCAATTGGTTGCTGGAAAGAACCACGGAGACACGGAGAGCAAGAAGAAACACGGATAAGAGGGATGCAAAAGTACAGGGATCATCCCCCCCTATTTTAAAACAGCAAAAGCCTGCACCACGTTTTGGCGCAGGCTTTATGTATAAAACCGTTAGCAATAAAGGGTTATTTAATCACAATCTTCTTCGTAAAGAACTCCCCATTCACCTGCACCGAAACTAGGTAAGTACTTGCCGGTAGCCTGTTTCCCTTCTGGTCGCAAGCATTCCAGTTCAGTTCATATTTGCCGGAACTGAAATAACCATCCTCAAGCATATCAATAGCCTGGCCGTTGATGTCAAAAATATAAACCCTGACCTGTGAAGGTTCTTTCACTTCAAAGCTGATCCGGGCATAATCCCTGGCCGGATTGGGTATAATTGAAAAAGAGTTATTGGTTTCAATTAACTGTTCAGGACTGGAAACCACCACCGAATATTCCATCAATGCTGCATGATTTCCACAAACCCAAAGGTGATTTCCGGGCTGAAGTGAAAGTTCGGTAAGGTAGGCGTTAGGCCAGTCATTGGTCCATTCAAGGTTCCAGCTCATGCCACCATCATCAGTTCTGAAAATTTCAGCCCCTGCTTCAGATCCTCCGAGGTATGTGATAACCCAGCCCGTTTGGTTGTTGATCATCAGGATCTGGTCCGGGCTCCCGTCCGAAATATATCCCCCTGTGCTCCATGTCAGACCGCCATTGGCAGTAATGAAAGGCGTTCCTCCAACGGTGGATGCCCATCCGTGCTTATTATCAGTAAAAGAAAAACTCAGGATATGATCGTCATAGGGCATTGACTGTTGATCCCAGGTTGCTCCGCCATCGGTGGTGTGAGCAATAAAGCCGCCTCCGCCGCCATAGCCACCGCCAGCCCAGCCTTCCTGTGAACTGGCAAACCAAACCGCCTGCACATAATTGCTGCTCCCGACACTCTGGTTCGACCAGTTTACTCCTCCATTGGAAGTGAATTTCAACGTTCCATTGCTGCCGAAAGCCCAGCCGCTGTCGGGTGTTGCAAAGAACATCCCTCCTATCCAGCTGCTTCCGCCAATGGTATATTGATTCCAGGAGGTACCGCCATCAATTGTCCGTGATATTTTTGCAGCATTACCTTCTTTCAGCATCCATCCATGGATGGCATCAAAAAAGATAACCTGTGCCCCGCCGGGAGCCGTTTCATCAGGTTCCCATGAAAACCCACCGTCTGTAGTTTTCAAAGCATAATGATCGGTGCCCACATTCGTACCGGCAATCGCCCAGCCCACCTGATCACTGATCCATTCCATCGATTGCAAAGCCGGAGAATAATGCTCCCAGTTCCATGTTATACCAAAATCAGTAGTACTCAAAATGATGCTCTTGCTGGCGGCAATCCAGACTTTATCACCCACATATTGTATTCCCTGTGAGTATTCGATGATGGGTGTTGATGCTGAAGTCCATGTTTGTCCGCCATCGTTGCTTACAGCAATTCGTTCGTTGGAATTAGGAATCAGCGACATCCCTATCACCGCAATGTTTAATTCGTCTCTTACATCAAGGTAATTATAGCTCTGGTTGGTATAGTGCTGAATGGTCCAGTTAAGCCCGCCATCTTCGGTGTACATCACCGGTCCGGCCGGAGTTTCATATAAGCTGGTCACCGTGGCCCAACCTTTCAGGCTGTTGATGAAATCGATAGAGGAAATCTGTGTGCCCTGTGCTGAAACGGGAATGGTTTGCTGTGTCCAGTTTGAACCGCCGTCTGCAGTAACGTAAATAAATGGGCTAAGCATATTGTCAGTACCTCCGATCCAGCCATTGAGCGGATCAGTGAAATCAACAATATTACAGGCAAATGATGTGCTCCCGAAACTCTGGTTCTGCCAGTTTGTACCGCCATTGGAAGTATGAAGTACAAGGAATTGTGTCCCATCCGACCATCCTCCAACGATCCAGCCTTCATTTTCATTGAGGAAAACACCTCTGGTCAGTTTCCGGCTGGTGCCGCTGGTTTGAACCGTCCAGTTGGCTCCTCCATCAATGGTTTTATAGATTTTCCCGTTTGCTCCATAAACCCAGCCGGTTTCAGGTGAGACAAAAAAGACACCGTTCATCGCAACACTATTCGAAAAAGGGAAGTTCATCTTATCCCAGTTTTGTCCGCCATCGGTTGTGAAGTAAATACCTGTGAGCACTCCCGACCCACCCGAAACATTTCCAACTGAATAACCATGTTGTCCATCACTCAGAAAACAAAGATCAGAAAGCATCAGGCTGGGCGCCCGTTGAACAATACTCCATGAATCTGATTGTGCATAGGATTCACTCAATCCAATTGTAAAAACGATAATGCATGTGAAAATAAAATTTTGTCTCATAGCTCTATTTTTTTATGATATAAAAGTATAAAAATCTATATTCAAATTGATTTTCACCTAAAAAAATAATTACCTTTTGATCACTCCAAAAAGTTGTAAACCGTCATTGCGATCCCGCTGTTTCAGCGGGAGAAGCAATCTTTTTGTCCGGAGAATCAACAGATAGCTTCGCCCCATTATGGTGGGACTCGTAATGACGACCTTATTGACTTTTTGGAGTGGACTCAATCCATTAAAATGAATTTTATCTTGGTTTAGGCAGAGTTGGGTAAAAGATGGCTTGTCAGACCACACTTCCCTTCCATTTGCCTGATTTTAAATACAGGAATGAAAGAGAACCTAAAATTAGTGCATACACACATTCGGCAGCCCAAACAACAGAAATATTGCCTTTGGCCACCATGATAATGTACCAGGTATAAGCCATGTAAATTACCAGGACAATTACTTCAATGATAAATGACACCTGTGTTTTACCGGTACCGGACACAGCTGAAAAGAAAATAAAAGCAGCAGAAAGCATAAGAGCTGCCACATTCACCACATGGACAACAGGCATAGCCTCTGTGATCAGGGTGGCATCATTTGTATAAATCATGACGGCAAAATGCGGAAGGAAAGATCCGATGATCACCATAAAGCCAACTCCTGCCATACAAAGCACAACGACCTTGTACACCAGTTGCATCACTTCATCCTGTCTTTTGCTTCCAATCAGGAAGCTCACAAGCGTATTTACAGCAGCAGCCAGCCCCCACATGGGGATCATCATCAGCATGTAAAAACTGCGGATGATATTGGAAATGGCAAGTTCATGTTCTCCCATTTTTTCGACCAGCAGGAAGAAGGCCAGCCATGACGCGAGAGAAAGAAAATTTTGAAGCATCATAGGTATGGAGATGCGAATAATCTGCAGGTACAATTTCACATCAAACTTCATGAAATGGAAAAGGTGGTATTTGGCGGTTGAAAATCTAAACCGCGTATAATAAATAAAATAAAGCGCTGCAACAGCTTCAGCTATTATGGATGAAAGTCCGGCACCTGCAATTCCCATTTTCGGGAAACCGAAGTTCCCAAAAATAAGGCAATAATCAAGGAAGGCATTGACAATTGCCATCAGGAAGGTGGAATAGGTGATCACCCGTGTATTTGCCACTCCCACATAAAAAGCACGGAACAAAACATGTATGAAGGCAAAAAATATCCCATAAGACCGGTAGTTGATGTACTCGACCGTTGCCCTGACTACTTCTTTAGATTCAAGCACAATTCCCAGGATGCCATCTGAAAAAAATTTCATCAGGCTGAACATGATGATCGCCAGGGGGACCAGGAAGTAAATTCCATGATCGATGGTCCGGCCGATTTCAGTGTAATTGGTTTCTCCATTTCGTCTGGCCACGATGATTTGTAATCCAATCCCAAAACCCCATGCCAGCATCACCACTACAAAATAATATACTCCGCCAATGGCGCCGGCTCCCAACTCAACTTCTCCTACCCTTCCCAGAAAAGCAGTGTTTGTAACACTTAGAATATTCTGAGCAATACTGCCGAGAATAATCGGGTATGCAATGTTCCAGATTTCTTTATATTTTACGCCGGTTTTAAACAATTGGAATATTTTCTTTTAGACTGGCAAAAATACAATTTGTAATTCAACGAAAGGAATCGTCTGGTAACGGTTAAAAACTGCCTTCATAATTAATAAACTAATTCACTTGTGAATGATAATGGATATTTATATTTGCACCCTGACAAAGATGTAAAACAAGAGGGTATTAATCCATGTCAAAAAATCTTTATATAGCAGCATCAGAAGCCGATTCAGGCAAATCGTTGATCGTCATTGGGATGATGAACATCCTGCTGAGGTACGTTAAACGGGTTGGTTTTTTCAGGCCGATCGTTCGCCTTGACAAAAAACAGGACCATGATATTGAGCTGGTCTCCAAACTTTACAACCTGCCTTTTGAGCATGATTCTATGTTTGGCGTTACCTACGATGAGGCACAGGCGCTTCTTCAGGCTGGATATATGGACGATCTGTTTACTGCCATTCTGAACAAGTATAAAAAGCTGGAAGAAAAGTGTGATTTTATTTTGTGCGAAGGCACTGACTATACCGGCTCACTAAAACCATTCGAATTTGATTTTAATGCACAAATAGCGAACAACCTTGGTGCACCTATACTTGCTGTTGTTAACGGAAACGGGAAGATCGTCGGAGAAATCGCCGATAACATCCAGATGTTCAAGAATGTGCTCACCAAGGAAAAATGCGCCTATATCGGCATGTTTGTCAACAGGGTAAAACAGGAGGACAAGGTATCGGTAACTGAGGTTCTCAAGCGAACTAAGATCGGTGATGAAATTGATTTTGTGATTCCCGAACAGAAAATGCTTCAAAAGATCACGATCAGGCATATCATCGGTGCCCTTAAAGCTGACTGGATTTACGGCGACGATGAAGTGCTGGATTATGATGTAAACGACTTCAAGATAGGTGCGATGAACATAGAGCACATTCTGAAGTTGACCAACACAGGGACCCTTGTCATTACTCCGGGTGACAGAACCGACGTATTGACAGTGCTTTTCATGACCTTGCTTTCAGACAGCTACCCGAAAATTGCAGGCATCATACTCACAGGTGGCTACCGGCCTAATGAAGAGCTGATGAAACTGATCAGGGGGATTAAAAAACTTCCTGTTGCAGTTTTCAAGGTTGAAACCGATACCTTCGACACAGCCATGAATGTTAGCAGGATAAGGCCATTATTAACCCACGACAACGAGCGTCGAATGGCCATTGCATTGGGACATTTCGATGCCAATGTAGACGCACAGAAACTTAAACAATTGGTTTCGATAACGCCCTCCAGTGTGGTCACACCCATTATGTTCGAGTACCAGCTTTATGAGCGAGCTCGTGCTCAGCGCAAGCATATTGTTTTACCTGAAGGAACGGAAGAACGCATGCTCCGTGCAACGGAAATCCTCCTTCGTCGAAACGTTGTGGATATTACCTTGCTGGGGAATGAATCAGAAATTCTGAAAATGGCCGATTCGCTTCATCTGAAACTTACCGGCGCTAACATCATTGACCCCTTTGATAATGATTTGATCAATGATTATGCTTTGACTTATTTCAAGCTCAGGAAAGAGAAAGGCGTTACCCGCGAGGCCGCCTATGATATCATGCGTGATGTGAGCTATCTCGGAACGATGATGGTTTATAAGGGACATGCAGATGGAATGGTTTCAGGTTCCGTTCATACCACCCAGCATACCATCAGGCCTGCATTTGAGTTCATAAAGACCAAGCCGGGATTTTCGATTGTTTCAAGCTGTTTCTTCATGTGCTTCGAGGACAAGGTGCTGGTGTATGCTGATTGTGCAGTGAATCCTAACCCTAATTCAGAAGAATTAGCCGATATCGCCATCAGTTCTGCAGATACTGCCAAAGCTTTCGGTATCGAACCTTTGATAGCTATGCTTTCCTATTCAACCGGCGAATCAGGAAAAGGCGAAGATGTTGAGAAAGTAAGGAAAGCTACTGATATCGCACGCAAACGCCGTCCCGATCTTAAAATTGAAGGCCCCATCCAGTATGATGCTGCCATTGATGCTACCGTTGCCAAACAGAAAATGCCGGGAAGTGAAGTGGCTGGCAAGGCAACTGTTTACGTTTTCCCCGACCTAAATACAGGCAACAATACTTACAAAGCGGTTCAGCGGGCATCAGGCGCACTAGCTGTTGGACCGGTTTCACAGGGATTGAACAAGCCGGTGAACGATCTGAGCCGGGGTTGCACAGTGAAAGACATTGTAAACACTGTTTTGATTACAGCAATTCAGGCGCAGATGGGAGGTAAATAAGATACTTGTTTCTTGTTCCTGGTTTCTGGTTATTGGTCACTCGCAACTCAGACCCTGGAACTAAAAATAGTAGTTGCATTTGAAGTACAATGCTATCATACGATGAAGAATAAATTTTGTAATTTAGTGACAATATTCTTATGCGGGTTGGCTCTGCTTACATCCTGCCAGCAGAAAACTATCAAATCAGTTACCATTCCGATGATACTTGATCATAACAGGATGCTGGTGGAGGCAGAGTTTCAGCGAATAGACGGTACCTGGCGTAAAGCGATGCTCTGGGTAGATACCGGAAATCCTGACTTCATTATCAGTGAAACATTTGCCCGTGATCTGGGGATCGATATCACTGAACCCAATGAACAGGAGATACCATCACCGGCAGCGGTTCGCATCGGCGGGATGCCAATAAGTTTCGACGGGGTAAAATCAAAAGTCTTCATCGAAGGAAAATGGATGTTCAACACCATGCACAATGATGGAAACCTTCCTTCAACTGTCTTACAAAAATACCATATCATCTTCGACTACCCTGCACTTCAATTCACGATTGCAGAGTCAGGAATCCTTATTCCCCGAGGGACTAAATCCCCTGCCACCATCAATCCGGTAAATGGTATCCTGCAAATGGATGCTGTTGTTGATGGAGAGAATTACAGCTTTGCGCTGGACAATGGAGCTTCATTCAGTTTCGTAACTGAAGACATCCTTAACCAATGGATCCAGCGCCATCCTGAATGGCCAAATAACCATGGCGCAACAGGCTGTGCCAACATCTGGGGCTGGTGGGCTGAGGAAGACTACTGGCCTATGGTGCGCATCCCCAAAATAAAATGGGGAACCCTGAATATTTCCGGAGTTGCTTTGGTTGGCCTTCCACCTATTTTCAAAGGGGGCATTGATATCGGTACCCGTTATTCGCAAAAGACTGCCCGACCAGTTAATGGGTTTTTAGGACCTAATGCATTCAAAACCTATCGCATCGAAATTGATTATCAGGATAACGCTGTTTATTTTGAAAAAGGAGCCGAATCCGATCCGTTTGATATTGATATTGTCCCACTGACGTTACGGCCTTTGGATGACGAAAGTTATATGGTGATCGGTGTGGCCATCGGTGAAGGGCAAATGCTAATAGAAGGGATTGAGCCGGGCGATATCCTTATCCAGGTTGATAATTTCAAAACAAAAGGTGAGACAATGGGTAAGGTTGTGGATGCCCTCCGCGGTAAACCGGGAGACCTTCGTAAGCTTTTACTTGAACGGGATGGCAAACAATTCACTATTGAAACCAGGGTGGTGCGCTTTCTGGGAGATATTCAATTGTCTGCGCAATCTGCTGAAAAAATTAGCAGCAGTGCAGGCAGAATGGTTGCCCATGAAGACTCCTTAGGTGAATTAGGTAAATCGTCAGGAATCGGACAGGTTGCTGAATTGTTGAATTGATGATGTTAACGGTTCATAGTTTCAATCAAGAAACAAGGTACAAATCGGCAGTCGGCAATCGGCAAAATGCATGAAGGGTGGAGCAGTTCCTTAGGAGAGGAATATTGACACAAAACAAAAAGTAACTAACATTATACTTAGTAGGAGCAAAATAATTAAGTTCGAGGTTGGTTCTCAGTTCTGGATTGTTTTTGCTGAGTTGTTGTCAGAAAGACCTCCTTCAGGGAATGGCTTGGAATGATGGATTTGCAAAAAGAAGTTGAGATTAAACTTAGGGAAGTTGATGTATATCTTACACAAAATTTACAAAAACTATTGATCAAGATCGATATACCGCTGAACCACCAACTGTAACAGCGCCTTCCCTTTTTGAGTCAGACCTGCTTGTTGTGATATTGTTCCCTTTCCGAGTATTACCTCTTTCCGGTTATGGTCGTAGACAATAAAACTGGTATCCTGCACCAATCCAAAACCATTATCGAATGTATAGAATGCATAATGAGTGTTGTTGGGTACAAACAGATCAGTGCCCCATACAAACTTTTGGCCATCCAGTCCTAATTGTTTGCAAAGCGTCACCGGGATATCGGGATGATAACCAGTTTCTTTTATGCGTGTTCCCCTGAAATCTTTTTTAATCACATTGCCATAAAACAACATGGGGATGTGATGTCTTTCAGGAGAATTATACGAACGGTTGTATGGGTTATAATGAGCGTGATCTGCGGTTATGATGAACAGGGTGTTCTTAAACCATCCTGATGAGTTTGATTTTATGATATAATCGTAAAGGCAGCTATCGGTGTAATGAACTGTGTTCAGGTAACGAGAAGGCTCATTAACAGGTTTCTTTACCGGATCTACATCACCTGTAAATGGTTCGTCGCTGGTACTTGTCATGATAACTGAAAAGAAAGGTTCTTTCCGCTGCAGGCTATCGTTGTAATGGAACTTAAAAAGCTCTTCGTCATACGCACCCCATCGGGTCCGGCGTTTTGCTTTAAAATTCTTTTCACCATAAATGATATCGAAACCTGATACTTTCAGGAATGTTTCGGAATTTGCAAAGTCGAGATCCCCTGAATAATAATAGGAAGTTTGATAGTCGTTATTGGCAAGAATTTTCACAAGGTTTTCAAGGTGTTCGAACTTTCCAAATTTACGAATGATGGTGGATTGGGGTTGGGCCGGAAACCCGCATAAAAGCGCTATCAATCCCTGTTCTGTGCGAAAACCGCTGGAATAAAAGTCAGTAAATAGTATTCCCTGTGCGGCCAAACTGTCGAAGCCGGGCGTAATTCCCGGTTCACCGCCCAGGCACCCCACCGCATCCGCGCTCCAGCTTTCGAGCAATACCAGCACAATGTTCGGATATTCTTTTTCAAATAAAAATTGCCGGGCGGGGGTTGTATCCTCAAATATTTGGTTTACCAGCTGATGAGCAGTTGCATCGTCAAAAAATTCATACGGATTTTCTTTCGATTCCATATAAAAGAGAACATCCAGTAAATTCCAGAAACTATTCATTGCTGCGCTGTTTAGCACCGGATATTTGGAATAATAAACCCAGCTGCGGTTAATTGGACGATCCTGTAATCCGCCCCTGACACCTGCTAAAATAATTGCCATCGTGACCACGAACGCTAACATCCAGACAGCCCAGTGCCCGGTTCTTTTCACCTCACATTTTCGAAATATTCTTCGCAACAACCAAATTGCTATTACTGTTTCGATCAACCAGACAAACACTAATAATGTATTGAAAGATCCCTCAATAGTTGCCAGGGCGGTCCGGGGGAAAAGCAGATAATACAATGCCTTGCTGTTTACTTTTGAACCCCATGCATGCAATAGCCCGATATCAGCCGTGCATAAAATGATATTTATTATCGTTGCCACCAGCATGTAAATAAATATGACAGGCCGGATCAGCTTTTCTTTCCGAAAACCGATACATCCGATGACTATGAATACCGGAAAGATGAGGAGATAAGCGATGGCTGAAACATTCATGCCAAAGGCATAAGCAAAGGAAGAAACCACCTGGAAGAAAGGGACAGTTTGCCAGAGACTGTATGTGAATGCCAGTAAAATAACCTGTTGTGCAGTAAAAAATGCGAACCAGAAAAGTGCTATAATACCTATTAATTTGAAATAAGATTTCATTTTAAAGAGTATTTATTTTATCCCGCTTACCCGGATTCTTTATCATCAAAAAAACACTCATACCAATAAGTAAAATATTGCCAAGACCAAGAATACCGGTAGTGGTCATCCACTTTGAAGCAGGTGCGCCAATCGCTTCACGTAAATTGCCTCCATAAAGACACAGGATCATTACTACAAGAGCAGTCAGTAAATAGCCTGGCTTTCGGATGAATAAATAATTTATTACCCACGCTATCAAAGGCACGGAGAAAAGGAAGTGTTCGGAGTCGGTAACCGTCAGATTAGGAATAAGTGCTATCAAAATCAAATACTCGAACACACTGTTTTTTATTTCTAGTCCATTCGTATCAGAAATTTCAGCCTCTCTCCTTTTATTGTAAATATAAAAGGCCAACATCAATAAGGCAACAAACACCAAAACTGACATAACGACGAGGTTTAGACTGGCTTCGGCAATTGAACTTCCGGTAATCCTGTAAACCCATGAATAAATGGTATCCTGCCCATTAACGGGTGAGATGTTGTGGCGCAAAATGGTTTCCTTCCATTGAGCCAGCAATTGGATGTTTGCATTGAATCCGATGTATAGTGAAGGAATCCATAAACCAAACACAATACCTGCGATACATGAAGATATGGCAATAAAGCGTTTTCGCAAAAACAGCCATGGAAGTAAAATAAGAAAATGAGGTTTAATTAAGATGGCAAGCGCAAGGATTAAACCCGCAGCCCATTCTTTCTTTTTTAACAGCAAATACAAGGCATATAAACTAAGTAACAACAATAGAATATTGATGTTCCCCAGGTGAAGCTCATAATAGATATGCTGAAGGAAAGCAATGGTAATGATGAGAAGTATTAATAAACGGGGCTTTGTGTCGAGCTGTCCAAATAGTTTATCTTTAACCAGCCGGTCGGATTTAATAACCGTGATTACAATGAGAAGCGACAGGAAGATGAAATAAATCACTTTTGCAACATCGTAATAAACCCATGTCAATGGATAGAAAATAAAAAGCGCGAAAGGTGAATATTTATAATATCCCGAACCCAATCCAAAAGTGATCCCATAAACTGTTTTGCCCGAAAAAAAGTTAGTAGCAGCATCATAATAAACCTGAAAATCATGAAGCCAAAACCGTTTATTAATTGCCTCAAGTACTGCAAAAAGTATGAAAAGCAGTGCCATTATTAAAATATAAACTTTGTGGAAGCGAAGCAATAGAATAATTTTTCTCATACCTAAAAAACTCTTCAAAGATACATATATTCTGATGGCCTCCGGCTCTGTTTTAAAGAAGGCAATTCACTGCGGCTGATTGTTGAATAAACGGTTATAAAAATTTTAAAATCTCATATGAAAAATTTTACTTTTGCACCCATAAGAAATTATCAATTTGTACATGGGCGCACTGGTATTTATTCTTTTTCTGTTTTCCACTTTCTTCCTCTTTATCCTGCCGCGCAACTTTAAATATATCTTTGCCCTGCTGGTCCTTTGTGGGATGGTTGCACTAACCTCTATCTGGAGTTTTCAGGCTTTCAATTCTCCACAACAAACACTGATGATTAGTTATAATCTCGCTGGCTTATTTAATTTCCCTTTACTCACCATCGACCGGCTGTCAGCTTTCTTTATCCTCACCATCAACATCACTGTATTCACGGGTATCTTGTTTGCTAAAGGCTACCTCAAATCCTATCTTGCAACAAAGAGGCAATTGATATTTTCCATCCATTATTTTGCCTATTTATGGTTGTACTTATCAATGCTGCTCGTGGTCATGCTCCGCGATGGTTATGCATTCCTGATCGTGTGGGAATTAATGTCGTTATCATCCTTTCTGCTTGTGATCTTCGATGTAGAAGACCGCTATACTCTTAAAACCGGCATTAATTATCTTATCCAGATGCATGTAGGTTTCGCCCTGCTGCTCGTCGCTTTCCTGATCACCGAAAAGGCGACCGGACAAATGAGCTTTGATGCGCTTACTCAATACTTTTCAGGCCATCCGAACTTAATACTGTTCCTTTTATTTTTTGTCGGGTTCGGTATCAAGGCCGGTTTTATTCCATTGCACACATGGCTTCCCGAAGCGCATCCCGCTGCACCTTCACATATATCGGGCGTGATGTCAGGGGTGATGATAAAGATGGGCATTTATGGGATACTCCGGGTACTGCTATCCATTCAGACTGATCTGTTGTGGATCGGGACCATCATACTTTCCGTTTCCCTCCTCTCCGGCATCCTCGGTGTGATGACCGCCATCATTCAACACGACTTGAAACGGCTGCTTGCTTATCACAGCATTGAAAACATCGGTATCATCGGCATCGGCATCGGAATGGGCATCATTGGGAAAGCCACCGGCAATGACGGCCTCGCGTTGCTCGGACTCAGCGGCGGATTGCTTCATGTACTGAACCACTCTCTTTTCAAATCACTTCTGTTTTACGGAGCCGGCTCGGTCTATCGTTCTGCTCATACTCGTCACATCGACCATTTAGGAGGACTGATTAAGAAAATGCCATACACCACCGTTTTCTTTCTGATTGGCTCTCTGGCAATCTGCGGTCTGCCTCCCTTCAACGGCTTTATTTCAGAATACTTGATCTATCTTGGGATGTTTAAGAGCCTTTCAGGCGCTAATCTATACCAAATCATCACAATCCTGTTCAGCATCATCGGACTCACACTCATTGGCGGACTAGCGATTTTCTGTTTTACCAAAGCTTTTGGCATGGTTTTCCTTGGTCAGCACAGAACCGCCAATGCAGCAAATGCAGCCGAGTCCGGTATAGGCATGATGATACCCCAAATCATCATTATCCTTTTCATCCTGATGATCGGGCTGGGTTCATCGCTTTTTGTAAAACCCATATTCTCATTAATTACCGATGCCTTTAATCTTAACGGCGACATTCCGATTGCTGCAACTTCCATCAGTAGCCTTCAGCAGATAAGCCTGCTGGGTGGGATATTTGTCATTTTAGTTGCCGCGATGCTTATTTACAGGAGGCTTCATTTAAAGACAAAAATAGTAAACTATGGCCCAACATGGGGTTGCGGTTACACGGCTGGAAGTTATAAGCAGCAGTACACCGCCACTTCTTATGCCGATAATTTCGGCTACCTCGCCAATCCCGTCATGGGTAACAGAAAGGTTTTCCGTAGCATTGAAGCAAACGATATCTTTCCTGGAAAAAGGAAGTTCCTCTCACACAGTTTCGATGTCTTTAAACGATACATGATTGATAATCCTATCACACTTATGCAGGAGATGCTGAAGAAAATTGCCATTATGCAGACCGGGCAAATCCAGCATTATATTTTGTATGCTTTTGTTTTCATGCTGATCGTATTTCTGTTAACAACATTCAAAATAATATGAAGATAATTGGAATCCTTTTGATCATCGCAGCCGCAGCATTCTTCCCGGGCATCATCCACCGGGTAAAAAGCTTAGCAAGCGGAAGAAAAGGCCCGGGTATTTTTCAACCGTTGAAGGATTTAAGAGTGTTATGGATGAAAGGCAGTGTTTTCAGCGAGACCACCAGTTTTATTTTCCAGATCGCTCCAACGATCGCACTTGCATCGATTGTTATTGCAATATTACTTGTACCAGTCGCTAATCAAAATGCGGTATTTGCTTTCGAAAGTGACTTTGTATTCTTTGCATACCTTCTGGCATTGGGTAAATTTTTTATGATCATTTCTGCCCTCGATACAGGCAGCGCTTTCGAAGGAATGGGCGCCAACCGCGAAGCGTTATATTCAATGTTGGTTGAGCCGGCATTCTTTATCCTGCTCGCAACCTTCTCCATGTTTACTGGTTACACTTCCTTTTCAGAGATCATGACCCACTTTCACATTACCGGAAATCATTATGTGATAATCTTCAGCCTCCTTGGCTTTTATGTCCTGATACAGATTGCGATGATCGAGAATAGCCGCGTTCCTGTCGACGACCCAAAAACACACCTCGAACTCACCATGATCCATGAAGTAATTATATTAGATAACAGTGGATTTGATAAAGCTCTGATCCACATTGGTTCGTATCTGAAGTTTGCCATTTATGGTGCGTTGATCAGCAGTTTTTTAGTTCCCTCCAGCTGGAACATTTTTGCGCAAATTGCACTATTTATTGGCATACAGGTAATATTTGCAACCGCCATCGGATATCTTGAGTCCTTCAGGGCAAGAAATAAAATGGTAAAGAATTCTCAATATGTACTCACAGTCTCCGCTATTGCAGTGATTGCGTTTGTGATTGTATTGATTTTAACAAATAAAATTATCAATTAAAAATGCTTAGTTTCCTGACTATACTTTTCGCCCTCACACTTATCTATCTAAGCATAGCCGAGAGGTTCAGGTCATTTTCAAAGCTCATTGCCATTCAGGGCTTTCTGCTTTTCGGGATTGCATTCCTTGAGCTCACAGAAGTGAATACCGCAAACCTGATCTTTATTGTTACTGAAACTATAGTTTTTAAAGCTATTGTGGTTCCGATGATACTTTATCGGATCATCAACCGGATCAAGATTTATAAGGTACATTCCAAGGCATTGCCCGGTTTTTATTCATTGCTGTTTACCATCGGGGGTTTGTTTTTGAGCATCGTATTAGCCAATGCGCTTATGGATAAATTTATTGATACCGTCTACCTTACCATTGCCTTGTTTACCCTCTTCACTGGCTTACTCATCATCGTAACCCACAAGCTACTTTTCTCCCACATGATCGGCTTCCTTGTCATTGAAAATGCGGTGTTCATGTTTTCACTTGCTGCCGGAAAGGAAATGCCGATGCTGATCAACATTGGAATCCTGCTCGACATCTTTGCCAGCGTACTGATCCTTGGCATTTTCATTAACAAGATCGGCAGCCAGAACCGGGATCTTATGGCCGATTCATTATCCACCCTTAAGCATTAAACATGGTACTGTTTTACTTTATATCAGCAATTGTTTTAAGCCTGGGTGCGTTGTTTATCAAAAAGCAATCCGTTACCAAAATTATTGTCGGAATCTTTTTACTGATACAGGTATTGTTTACCATTCACGTATTTCAAAATGCAGGGAAAACAGAGCTTATCTATTTCACTTTTGATTCGCTGGGTACTATCTTTCTCACTGTACTTACTTTGATCAGCATTGCAGTCGTGTATCATGGATTCATGTATTTCAGCGACCGAAGCCCCGAACGTTTCTACTATTATCATTCTGCCCTTATCGGTTTGATCGCTGCCATTACCGGCGCTTATTTTGCCAATGATATAACTGCCGTTTGGGTTTTGGTCGAGGCCACAACACTTACCGGCTCAGTTTTGATTTATCACAAAAAAACAACCACCGCACTTGAAGCAACATGGAAATATATCTTCCTTTGTTCCACCGGGATCGCACTGGCATACCTTGGAATTCTATTTCTCAGTATGACCATGACCGGTTTGGGCATTCAGGATTTGTCATTTGACAGCATCAGGAATGCAGCAACAGGAGCCAATCCGCTTTACCTTAAGATCGCTTTCCTTTTCGTATTGGTAGGTTACAGCACCAAAATGGAATTATTTCCGATGCACACGGTCGGTATTGATGCCAACACTGAAGCCCCCTCTCCTATCGGTGGTTTGATTTCAACGGGATTGGTTAATATGGGTTTTGTATCCATTTTCAGGGTTTATTCGTCGCTTTCGGGAACGGAGATTTTTGAATGGATGAATCACATCCTGATTATTGTTGGAGTGCTTTCACTGCTCGTAGCAGCGGGTTATGAATTAAAGGTGAGATACAGCGCCCGTATGCTCGCATATTCAAGCCTGGAAAATACCGGACTTGTTGCTATCGCGCTCGGCGTGGGTGGAATC
This sequence comes from uncultured Bacteroidales bacterium, assembly GCA_963749345.1. Classification (GTDB taxonomy): domain Bacteria; phylum Bacteroidota; class Bacteroidia; order Bacteroidales; family JAADJA01; genus JAADJA01. Next base: position 301,027 of record CAVVMO010000001.1, read on the forward strand.
GGGTATTATGCTGCCATTCTTTTGCTGGTGCTTCACACATTTGTGAAATCAAGTTTATTCTTCCAGACCGGTCAAATGTATCGCATCCTCAATACCCACATGGTAGATGAAAGCGGAAATTACATGAGGATATATCCTGCCGGTGGACTGGTTTTCCTTATCGGATTGATTTGCATTGCAGCCATCCCACCCTCCGGACTATTTGTAGCAGAATTCCTGATTTTCAAGTCGCTCGTTAGCGGAGGTCATTGGTTTGTTTTGATACTTTCTTTATTCCTTTTGGTTTTTATCATCTTTGCGATGAGTACACGAATTCTGAAAATGATATTCTCAAGACCCCAACGACTCGGTGATGAAGTATAAACTGATCAAACTTCATCCGGTGGAGACCTTGAGCCAGTTCATTTTTTTGAGCATCGTGATCTTCGTTTGTTTTTATCAACCCCAGTTTCTGGTTGACCTGATCAACCAAAGCATAGCAGGATTGCCAAAATAATTAGCCATGAAGGATAAGAAATACATAGAAATACGAAACAATGGCGCTCCGGTCCTGCGGAAAGATATCCCGGTATTAACCTATTCTGATTTTTACAATCTTGTCAAAGAATTACTTGCCGATCAGGATTGTCATTGCGTGGCTTACTTTGCATTTCCGATTGATATCCAGTTAAAGTTTATCTGCTGCATTGCCAATGACCGGACATCCAGCATCGCTTTATTCTCTCACATCGAAAAGAGAGAGGGTTTAGTGCTCGAATCGCTCACGTCCGAAATATTTGCCATGCATGTTTACGAAAGGGAAATCCATGAGAACTTCGGCGTTCAGTTTCATAACCATCCCTGGTTGAAACCAATTCGTTATCCTTTTGACCGTTTCGACAGATCAAAAGTGATGGACAATTACCCTTTTTACCAGATTGAAAGCGATGAACTGCACGAGGTGGGCGTAGGTCCAATTCACGCTGGTGTAATAGAGCCGGGACATTTCAGATTTATTTGCAACGGCGAAAAAGTCCTCCACCTCGAAATTCATCTTGGGTTATCAACATCGAGGCATTGAAAAATTAATGATTGAAAAGGATAATCCGCTTAAGCGCATGATCCTTGCTGAAAGTATTGCAGGTGATTCAGTTATTGCACATGCGCTGGCACATGCTGGTCTCATTGAATCCCTCGCGGGAATAAAGGTTGATGAACAATTGCAAATCGAGCGCAATATCGCTCTTGAACTGGAGCGGATCGCTATTCATATTGGTGACACGGCTGCACTTTGCATGGATGTCGCTTACCAGTTGGGTCAGGTGGTGAATGAAGCCCTTCGCACGACCATCATCAATACAACGCAGCTTTGGTGCGGAAATCGCTTTGGAAAAGGACTGATCCGTCCGGGAGGAACGAATTACCCATCGTCTCCAGAGTTTATTCATGAAATGCTGAAAACACTGGATGATTCAGGGAACGCGCTATGTGGATATGGCTGACAGGATTTACTCCCTGCCAAGCGTTCTTTCGAGGTTTGATGGAATTGGAATTATCACACAAGAACAGGCAAAGCTAATTGGGGCAGTTGGAATGGCAGCCCGCATTACCGGTATTAGCCGTGACATTAGAAAAAGCCATCCTTTTCAGTACTTTAAAGATTTTCCAATTGAACCGACAACCCTAACCAGTGGCGATGTTCTGGCAAGAGGTATGCTACGCAATCTTGAGGCAAGACAATCAATCGGGTTTATCAGACAATGGGCTGAACGATTAGGAAAAGGTAATGCGAATCAAATGAAACCCGATTACAATTATACGTTGCAGCCCGATTCATTTGCCATTTCATTAACAGAAGGATGGAGAGGCGAAATTTGTCATACCGCTGTAACAGATCATGATGGGAAGATTGTTCATTACAAAATTAAAGATCCCTCTTTGCACAACTGGATGGCGCTGGCACTGTCAGTCAGGAACCAGGAAATTTCAGACTTCCCGGTTTGTAATAAAAGCTTTAACCTGTCGTATTGCGGAAATGATTTATAAGAATTAAGAAGTATGCTCAGTGAACTAAAAATACTAAAACAACACGGAAAGCAATTTGTTCCAGACCTCACTGCGGTTGAACTTACACCGCTTTTCAGAGGAAGACCGGTTATCAGCAACTGCCGGACAAAACTGAAACTGAAGAACTTGTAAAGCTTTGTCCCACCAAAGCGATTAAGGATGAACCATTCAGTATTGATTTGGGCAAATGTGTTTTCTGTAAGGAGTGCCAGTTTAGGGTTCCAGATAAGATTGCTTTTACCAACGATTATAAAATTGCAACGAATGATCGAAACAGATTGATTATTGGTGTTGGTGAAGATAAACCAATCGAGTTGGATCCGGAATTGGTGAGGAAGGAAATCAGGAAGTACTTTAAGAATTCCTTAAAATTACGCCAGATATCGGCGGCAGGTGACAACAGTTGCGAAATGGAACTGAATGCATCCGGTAATGTCAACTTTGATATGGGAAGATATGGTATTGAGTTTGTCGCTTCTCCCCGTCATGCCGATGGAATCGTAATTACAGGTCCCATCTCTGAAAACATGGCCGAAGCCACCCAAATTTGTTATGATGCAACACCTGATCCAAAAATTATCATCCTTGTCGGAACGGATGCCATCAGTGGTGGTATCTTCGATGGAAGTCCGGCTTTAAACCGTAGTTTTCTGGAAAAATACCCAATTGATCTTTATGTCCCCGGAAATCCGGCACACCCATTAACATTCATCAACGGGATTATGTCATTGCTGGGGAAAAAGAAGTGATGATTTACTATTTCTTTCGATTGTAAATCACATAAGAATAAGGAAACGGATTCTTTTCATCGGTAATATTGAAATCTTCTTTTGAATTAATCTCCCACTCAGTTTCTTTTACCTCTGGAAAAAAAGTATCGGCTTCAAACTCCTGATGAATCCATGTGATGTAAAGCCTATCGGCATAAGGCAAGAATTGCCTGTAAATGGAAGCCCCGCCAATAATGAAGTTCTCTTTATCCACATCCATTTTTGAAATGGCATCTTCAATGGAATAAGCCATCACACAATTATCAATTTGTTCGCCGGCAATATCTGTTATTACCATATTTCTCCGATTAGGAAGAGGTCTGTTTGGCAAAGAAAAATATGTATTCTTACCCATTATAACCGTAAAGCCGGATGTTAGTTTTTTAAAGCGCTTCAGGTCTTCCGACAAATGACAAAGAAGTTTATTGTCCTTACCAATGGCATTGTTTTTTGCTACAGCAACTATGATGGAAATATTTTTCATTAATATGCTTTAGTCTAATTTCTAGCAATCTAAAATCTCGTCACTCAAACCGAAATCTCCCCTTTTATGTGCGGATGCGACTGATAACCTATAAGTTCAAAATCCTCAAATTTAAAATCAAAGATATCTTTCACCTCGGGATTAATTTTCATGGTAGGTAACGGAAAAGGTTTGCGCGATAATTGCAGTTTACATTGCTCGATATGGTTCAGATAAATATGCGCATCACCCAACGTATGGACAAATTCTCCCGGCTTTAATCCGGTAACCTGAGCGACCATTACTGTAAGCAAAGCATACGAAGCTATATTAAAAGGAACACCCAGAAAAATATCACAACTCCGCTGATACATCTGGCAGGATAAGTTTTCCATCAGCAACATAAAACTGAAAGAAGGCATGACAAGGCGGCAAAGCAGCTCGTCCGGCAGCTACATTCTCAGCAAATGATTTTCCCGGAACAGGCAGGACACTTGGATTCCAGGCGGCAACCATCATCCTGCGGCTATCGGGATTTGTCTTGATCAAATTGATTAGTTCACTTATCTGGTCAATCCCATCATTGTTCCAGTTGCGCCATTGGGCGCCATAAATTGGTCCCAGGTTTCCCTTTTCATCTGCCCATTCATCCCAAATGGTGACTTTATTTTCATGAAGGTATTTCAAATCAGTTTCACCTTTCAAAAACCAGAGAAGCTCGTGAATGATGGATCGAAGGTGTAATTTTTTGGTAGTCATTACCGGAAAACCATCCTGCAAATCAAATCGCATCTGATAACCGAAAACACTCAGTGTTCCCGTGCCTGTCCGGTCTTTTTTCATCACCCCTTTAACGAGTACATGTTTTAGTAGATCGAGATATTGCTGCATTGTAACCCTCTATAAATTGAAGACAAAATTAATGTAATATTCTGCCCTTGATTGGCTTCCTGATTTAAACTATCAAGAAATAATCATAAGTTTTCAACAAAGAAATCTATTGAAAAATTGATTAACAATTAGCTTGTTTTGTAATTGAATTGGGAATTTAACTAAAATAATTTTTAAAGTTCCTTCTCTTTGCGCTTTATTTCATCCCTGATTTTTGAGGCTTTTTCATATTCCTCATTATCGACAGATTTTTTTAACAGGTCTTTTAATTCTTCCATTGTTAAGTTCTCATAAGCGCTTTTTGCAGACTTTTTTGTTTTGGTTTTGATTTCTTCTGCCATCTCTCTTGGTTCTTCAACAACAATTCCGGCAGCCGACATGATTTTCTCATTGGTATAAATGGGACAATGAAACCGCAAGGCAAGTGCCACAGCATCGGATGTTCTGGCATCGATGCGGTATTCAGCCTTTTCATTCAGGCAAAGTAATTCGGCATGGAAAACACCCTCGATGAATTTATTAATTACCACTTCTTTGATGGTTATGTTAAAATTATCGGCAAAGCTTTTAAAGAGGTCGTGTGTGAGTGGTCGCGAGGGTTGCATTTTTTCAAGTTCGATAGCGATCGCCTGTGCTTCAAATCCACCAATGATAATAGGCAAACGTCTTTTCCCGTCTACCTCTCCCAAAATAAGCGCATAAGCACCACTTTGCGACTGGCTATAAGACATTCCAATAATTTCGAGTTTAATTTTATCCATCCGATATTTATACCTGCCCGGTAAAAAAATGAAAGGTAAAAGTATTCAATTTTTAAATCGATCATTTTGTTTTTCATAAGAAATTTCAAAAATTATCAACATCAATTTTTATTAATCTCTTTGCAGGCTATGTATTCAAAAGGTCATTCGAAACCAAAATAAATTCCATTCTGGTTCGCAATTTAAAATTGGTCTTATAAAAATACTTTATATTTTTGCGCCAAAATGTTAAATTTAATGATTTAAATATGAAACGATTATTACCTTTATTCGCATTGTTTGCATTACCCGTTCTTTCTTTTGCCAGTGAAGCAAACCTGGTAATTCCGGAAGGAATGAAATCACAAAACATCCTTTACTGGGGATTCCTGATCACAATAGCAGGATTTATGTTCGGTTTGTATCAGTTTGTGAAAGTTAAAAAAATCAGGGCACACCAATCCATGCTTGATGTTGCCAATGTGATTTACGAAACCGGGAAAATTTATTTGATCCAGCAGGGAAAATTTTTAGCCCTGTTATTTTTATTTATTGGATCAGCAGTTGCTTTTTATTTTGGCTGGCTTTCGGAGGCTAATTTTGGTATCGGAGGAGTATTGATGATTCTCGGTTGGACAGTTGTCGGCATCCTTGGGTCATACAGTGTTGCCTGGTTTGGTATCAGGATGAACACCCTTGCCAATTCAAGGATGGCCTTTGCATCGTTGGAACGGAAGCCCATCAAATTATTAAATATTCCGTTAAATGCCGGTATGAGTATCGGTGTCGTGCTGATTTCACTTGAGCTGATCATGATGCTGATTATTTTAATGTTTGTTCCGGGAGAATATGCCGGAGCCAGCTTTATCGGGTTTGCCATCGGTGAATCGCTTGGCGCTTCTGCGCTCAGGATTGCAGGTGGTATCTTTACAAAAATTGCAGATATCGGATCGGACCTGATGAAAGTAATTTTCAAAATTGGTGAGGATGACCCGAGAAATCCAGGTACGATTGCTGACTGTGTTGGTGATAATGCAGGTGATAGCGTTGGCCCCACGGCTGATGGTTTTGAAACTTACGGTGTTACCGGGGTTGCTTTAATCTCTTTTATTTTACTTGCAGTTCCGTCTTTGGATTACCAGGTTCAGTTGCTAACATGGATTTTCCTGATGCGTATCCTGATGATTGTGACCTCTATTGTTTCTTTCTGGATTAATGGTTTGATTACTAAAGCAAAGTATAGCAATGCAGATGATATTGATTTTGAAAAACCTCTTACCTCACTGGTTTGGATTACTTCCATTTTGTCCATCATTGTAACTTTTGCAATTAGCTACCTTACCATTCACGATATGCCCCACAACCTTTGGATCACCCTTTCGGTTATCATCAGTGCAGGTACGTTGGGTGCTGCATTAATACCAGAGTTTACAAAGCTATTCACCAGTCCGAAATCAACCCATGTAAGAGAAGTGGTTGAGGCTTCAAAAAAAGGTGGTGCATCCCTGAACATCCTTTCGGGATTGGTTGCTGGTAATTTCAGTGCATTCTGGATGGGCATGGTGTTTTTCCTTCTTATGTTTATTGCTTATTTTGCCAGTACGTTCGGACTGGATAACTTCATGATTTACCCGTCAATCTTTGCATTTGGACTCGTAGCTTTTGGGATGCTTGGAATGGGACCAGTTACCATTGCTGTTGACAGCTATGGTCCGGTTACCGATAATGCACAGTCCATCTATGAACTGTCACTGATTGAAGAAGATCAGAAAGAAAAATCTATCGAAATTGAAAAAGAATTTGGGTTCAAACCCGATTTTGAAAAGTCGAAATATTATCTCGAAGCAAACGATGGTGCCGGAAATACCTTTAAAGCAACTGCCAAACCCGTATTGATCGGAACTGCAGTGGTGGGTGCAACCACCATGATATTTTCACTTATTCTTGTAATTAAAGAATCTTTAGGAGTTGAACCTGAAGAGATATTAAATCTTCTTAATCCTTATTCCATTCTTGGATTCCTGTTAGGTGGAGCTGTCATTTATTGGTTTACCGGGGCATCTATACAGGCTGTCAGCACTGGCGCAGCCAGAGCCGTTGAATTTATAAAGAAAAACATCAACCTCGACCCAAATGCTCCAAAAAAAGCTGATGTTGAAAAATCGAAACAGGTTGTGCAGATTTGTACTGTTTATGCTCAGAAAGGGATGTGGAATATCTTTATTGCCATCTTTTCTTTTGCACTGGCCTTTGCATTCCTTTCTTCACCGCATACATCCAACGCTCCTGTGTCAATGTTTGTAAGCTACCTTATTTCAATCGCATTTTTTGGATTATTCCAGGCAATTTTTATGGCCAATGCAGGTGGCTCATGGGACAATGCTAAAAAAGTGATTGAAGTCGACATGAAGGAAAAAGGAACTGAACTTCATGCTGCTTCCGTTGTTGGTGATACCGTTGGCGATCCTTTCAAAGACACTTCATCCGTTGCGCTAAACCCAATCATCAAATTCACCACGCTGTTTGGATTGCTCGCTATGGAAATAGCTTTGGCCGAGCACTTCAGGCCTGTTGCAATGTATATTGGATTGGTATTTTTGGCTATTGCCCTGATCTTTGTTTACAGATCATTCTATAAAATGAGAATTAATCAATAAATATATTTTAAGAACTGAGAAGCCCTGCTTAAGCGGGGCTTTTTTTTATAACCCCACGCATCCTCAAGAATAACATGGACGAAAAATCATGAAAGATTGAATTTTCTGCCACAATGTCTCTTTATTATGAATGGCAAAATATTTGATTCCTTCACCGGCTGTCAAGTATGAATTACTTCGAATCAATAATTTTACAAAGAAATGTCCAGGAAAAGCAATAAAGATTTTAAGCATACAACCAGGGAAGAGCAACCTGAACAGCAGCAGGAACAGCCAGTAGCTTCGGAAGCTGAAAAACAAACTGAAGAGGAAATACCAGAAGAACAAATACTCAAGACAAAGTTGGATGAGCTTAACGATAAATACCTGCGGTTGTATTCTGAATTTGACAATTACCGTAAACGAACACATAAGGAACGATTGGAGCAAAGCCGGACGGCATCCGCAGAGGTGATTACCGATTTGCTGCCGGTGCTGGATGATTTTGAACGGGCCATTAAATCGGCAACTGAAACCCAGGATTGCAATGCGATGAAAGAGGGTGTGAACCTGATCTTTAACAAATTCAGGAGTATCATGGAGAAAAAAGGTGTAAAGGCCATTGAAGCTATCGGCCAGGATTTCAATACCGATTTCCATGAAGCAATCACATATATTCCTGCGCCCAGCGAAGAATTAAAGAATAAAATTGTGGATGAAGTTGAAAAGGGATATTTGCTTGGCGATAAGGTCATCCGATATTCCAAAGTAGTGATAGGTCAATAATCCATTAATGATGATAGAGCACATGAATTGCGATCAATAAATAAAAGAGCAAACCGACAACAGAATTAATGTCAAAAAGAGATTACTACGAAGTATTGGGGGTTTCGAAAAATGCATCGGAAAGCGAGATTAAAAAAGCTTACCGTCAGATGGCTTTGAAATTTCACCCCGATAAAAATCCGGATGACAAAGGGGCAGAGGAAAAGTTTAAAGAAGCAGCCGAAGCATATGAAGTCCTCAGCAACCCGGAAAAAAGGAAACGATACGATCAATACGGCCATGCCGGAGTAGGTAGTGGGGCTGGTGCTAACGGGTTCCACATGTCGATGGATGATATTTTCAGTCAGTTCGGTGATATTTTCGGAGATGCTTTTGGCGGCAGTTTTGGAGGATTTGGAGGCTTTGGAGGTACACGGCAAAGACGAGGGGTTAACAGAGGCTCCAATTTACGGGTTAAAGTCAAACTCACTCTTGAAGAAATAGCGCATGGTGCAGAAAAGAAGATTAAAGTTAACAAGTATATAGGTTGTACATCCTGCAACGGAACAGGTTCTAAAGGCGGATCCTCTTATTCAACATGCTCAACATGCCGCGGGACCGGCCATGTAACACGCATTACCAATACCTTCCTTGGTCAGATGCAGACTTCATCGAGCTGCCCCAATTGCGGAGGCGAAGGACAGATCATCATGAACAAATGCCCCGATTGCACCGGCGATGGTATTGTCAAAGGTGAAGAAGTGATCACCATGAAGTTACCGGCGGGTGTGGAAGATGGTATGCAGCTTTCGATGAGCGGAAAAGGAAATGCAGGCGCCAGAAGCGGAGTACCCGGCGATTTAATAATCGTGGTGGAAGAAGTTGCTCACGAACATTTTGAACGCGATGGAAAAACACTGATCCATAATGTTTTTGTCAGTATCAGTGAAGCCGCACTTGGGTCATCCCTCGAAATTCCTACCATTGACGGAAAAGCACGCATTAAAATACCGGCCGGAACACAGGCAGGAAAAGTGTTGCGATTGAAAGGTAAAGGATTGCCTGCTTTAAATTCATACGAGCATGGCGATCTGCTGATCAACATTAATGTTTGGACACCCAAAAACCTGACAAGAGAGGAAAAAGATATTCTGGAAAAATTAAGCAAATCGCCAAATTTCATTCCCAGTCCAACAGAGCAGGACAGAAGCTTTTTCTCGAAGATGAAGGAATATTTTCATTAATTTTATCCCTTTTATAAGCCCGGAAGAAAAAAAATTTAAGGATAGGAAAGATGATAGCTTTGTTTGAAGCACAGGATGTAACCAAGCAATTTGCCAACCACCGGGCTTTAAGCCAGGTGAGTATTTCGGTTCCGGAACAAAGCATTTATGGATTGTTAGGCCCAAATGGTGCCGGAAAAACCACCCTCATTCGCATCATCAACCAAATCACAGCTCCGGATTCAGGTCAGCTTTTCTTTCATTCAGCAAAACTCAAACCTGAGGATACCAGCAAAATAGGTTACCTGCCCGAAGAAAGAGGCCTGTATAAAAAAATGAATGTAGGAGAACAGGCTTTGTACCTGGCACAGCTCAAAGGTCTGTCAAAACAGGAAGCAACAAAGCGGCTTAAGCATTGGTTCGAAAAATTTGAAATACAACCCTGGTGGAACAGAAAAGTGGAAGAGCTTTCGAAGGGGATGCAACAAAAGGTTCAGTTTATTGTGACGGTCATCCATGAGCCGGAACTTTTGATATTTGATGAACCTTTCAGCGGATTCGACCCGATCAATGTGAACCTGATCAAAGATGAGATACTCGATCTCAGGGACAAAGGCTCAACCATCATCTTTTCAACCCATAACATGGCTTCGGTTGAAGAGCTTTGTGATCATATTGCCCTTATTGATAAATCGAAAAAAATTCTTGAAGGAAGTGTAAACGATATCAGGAATGCTTATAAATCCAACACCTTTGAGGTAGAATTCAAAAGTACTCGCACGGACCTAAGCGCTCTTTCCGATGATCATTTTAGGGTAACAGAACAACATTCTGATGGAGACAAATCAACAGCAACCATTAAAATATTAAACGGCAAAACGCCGAACGACCTGCTTTCGGAACTTCTTCCTACAGTCACTATTCTTTCATTCAATGAGATATTGCCGACGATGAACGATATCTTCATCAACAAAGTAAACGAAAACAAACAACGTTAAACCTGCATGGACAAGATTCTGCTGATCATAAAAAGAGAATATCTCACAAGGGTGAAAAAAAAGTCATTCCTCGTCATGACTATCCTCGGTCCTGTCCTCATGGCGGCAGTTTTTATTGTACCCGTTTATTTTGCTCAGATGGAAGGGGAAACAAAAAAACTTGGCATTATCGATGAAACAGGATTATTCACCAGTGAATTTGTCAATACGGACAACCTGCAATTTTCGTTTATCAAAACAGACCTTGAAACTGCCAAGAATAACATGGCTCAGGAAGGTTATTATGCTCTGTTATACATTCCCCGCGCTGAATTGAGTGTCCCTCAATCGGCAGTATTGTATTCCAGCAAACAACCTAACATCGTAGTGAAAAGCTATATCAAAAATGCGATGCGGAAAAAGGTTGAAGCGTTAAAACTTGAAGCTTCAGGAATAGATCCAAATATCCTCACCTCCATTAAAAGCAATATCAATTTGCTTACCGTAAAAATGAATGAAGGGGGCGAAGAAGAAAAGAGCTCAACCGAATTAAGCATGGCGATCGGTTTCGTTGGAGGCTTGCTGATCTATATTTTTATTTTCATGTATGGCGGGCTTGTCATGCGCGGCGTGATCGAGGAAAAAACCAGCCGCATTGTGGAAATCATCGTCTCATCGGTTAAGCCATTCCAGCTCCTGATGGGAAAAATAGTGGGTGTCGCTATGGTTGGCCTGACCCAGTTTGTACTTTGGATATTTCTTACCATGACCATTGTTACCATTTTCATGGCTGTCTTCTCAAGTGACCTGGGTTCGTACCAATCCTCTCAATTGAAAATGGCTGACAAAAGCGTTGTTCCAACTGAAAATGCAATCGATTCCGGAAGTTCTGACGATTTAAACGAGTCGGTCATTACTATATTTGAATCCATTAAGTCAATCAATTTTGGAGTGTTGATCGGTGCGTTCTTTTTTTATTTTATAGGAGGGTATTTATTGTATGGGGCGCTTTTCGCGGCTATCGGTTCAGCAGTGGATAGTGAAACCGATACCCAGCAGTTCATGCTTCCACTTACCATTCCGATGATCGTTTCTATTGCACTTTCCCAAACCATTATGGTCAACCCGGATGGGCCGGCAGCTTACTGGTTATCATTATTTCCTTTGACTTCACCGGTAACCATGATGATCCGTATTCCCTTTGGCGTACCTTATACCGACCTTATTCTTTCGATGGCGCTGATGATAGCGGGATTTCTTGGGGCCACATGGCTGGCTGCTAAAATATATCGCACCGGTATTTTAATGTATGGCAAGAAGGTTAGTTATAAAGAACTTTGGAAGTGGATTAAATACAGGTAAATTGGTTTCGTTTTTATTGTTCTAAATTTCAATTTTTCAAATTCATCAACTTCCTTCTTCTCTATCATTTTGAATTCTGCCTTATTTTTCTTACTCCCGCAATGAGGATGGTCATAATAATGATGGTAATCCCGGCGATTATGTACTCAAGGTTTTGAGCTGCCTCTGGTATCTCCCGACCCAATAAATAACCCAGCGAAACCAGCGAACCAACCCAAATAACCGCTCCGACTACGTTATAATAATTGAATTTCCAAAAATTCATATCAATAGCTCCGGCAAGGATGGGAACAAAAGTCCTTACAATCCAGATAAACCTTCCGGCAATAAGCGAAATACCGCCATATTTCTTATAAAATATCTTTGTAGTTTCCAGGTGTTTTTGTTTAAAGAAAAAGGTATCTTTTTTATGAAAAAGTGCTCTACCAAGATACTTTCCGGTAAGGTAACCGGTAACATTTCCAGCGATAGCTGCAATACACAGCAGAATGATCAGCAGAACAATGTTGGTCTGAAGGTCTTTGGTGCCGCATAAAATTCCTGCAGTAAACAACAATGCATCGCCGGGGAAAATAAACCCGAAGAAAATGCCGGTCTCAGCAAATACCACGATAAGCAAAAGGATCAGCCCCCCGGTTTGGATAAGCCTTTCAGAGTTAACTAAGAGTTCGAAAAAATCAGTGATACTTTGCATCTTGTAAAAAACGACCCTTTTCGATAGAATATTTTTGATCGAATTAAAGGTGGAATTTCCGGTAAAGATACAAATGAAAAGTCTTTATAAAATTTTAATTGACGTAAAAGACTTTTTTAAAAAGCTATCAAGCCAGCCATAAATCGCTATTAATATTACATGGCTAAAACTTTATCAATACTCTTCCGGCAAGGCAAGTATCTGCTCATAGGTAAATACCGGGCCGTCTTTGTAGACAAAAACTTTACCGAAATTACATCGTCGCCATTTTCCAAATCAATACTTCATTTAGTTTTCTATCATTTTATTGCAAAGTTCCCAACAAATCAACTTGTTTAAAAATTATCGATAACAAAATTTTTATAATTGGTTATTTAATAATGTTATTCTATATTTGCACCCTCAAAAAATCAGGGTAATTTTATTGGACTTATCCGATGTATTAAGGGATACAGAAATAGTCGTATCCAAAATACCCAACCTGATTATGAATTTGAAAACGTAAAATTATAAATCAAAAAGAAATGCAGAACAAAGGAGCTATTAAGTTTTTTGCAGTTTTATTCGCACTGGTTTGTTTATTTCAGCTCACCTTCACGTTTGTTACGTCTAGGGTTGAAAGTAAAGCTGATAAATATGCAAACAGTATCGTAACAAAGCAATTAGCAACTGAACTATCAAAAGGCAATGATTTACTGAAAGATTATCTGACAGACTCAATTACCCGAGCCAGGGAAAACTACTACCTCGATTCGATGTCGAACCAGGTGGTTTATAATATCCTGATCAGAAAATATACTTATAAGGAATGTAAAGAACGTGAACTCAACCTGGGTCTTGACCTGAAAGGCGGTATGAACGTTACCATGGAAGTATCGGTAGGTGACATCGTCAGGGGATTGGCCGGAAACAGCCAGAACCCAACCTTCCAGCAAGCCATGCAGCGGGCTTATGAAAAACAGAAAGACAGCCAAAAGGATTTCGTTACCCTTTTTGGCGAATCGGTTGAAGAAATCGATCCGAATTTCAGTCTCGCCTCCATTTTCCTTTTTGAATTTAAAGACAAAGGAATAACAGCAGCCTCTACCAATGACGAGGTACTTGAGGTTGTACGGAAAGAAACCAGCGGCGCCTTCGACCGTACCTTCAACATTCTTCGTACCCGTATCGACAAATTTGGTGTTACCCAGCCCAATGTTCAGAAAATAGCTACATCCAACAGGATACTGGTTGAATTACCCGGTGTAAAAGATCCGGGACGTGTAAGAAAACTGTTGCAGGGAACCGCCCAACTCGAATTTTGGGAAACATACCGTTTCAACGAGGTTTACCAGTATTTCTCAGAAGCCAACAGCAGACTTTCGGCAATTTACAATACAGGTGAACCAGTGGACAGCGCAGCTGCCGCGAAAACAACAACCATCGATACAACAGCTGCAGAAAAACAAACCGATGTGGCTGCTGTTGATTCAACAGATAAATCATTACTCGACCAGCTTAAAAGTGATACCACAGATTTAGCCGGCAAAGACAAAGACTTTAAGGAGTATGCGAAAAAGAATCCTTTATATGTTGCACTGAATCCGAATTTCGAACAACGTGAGGGACAATATTATCCGGGACAATCAGCTACTGTTGGTTATGCAGCCATTAAAGATACGGCCAGGGTTAATCATTTGCTAAAGATGACTAAAAGCGTTTTCCCGCGCGATATGAAGCTGGCATGGAACAATGAGCCAAGAGTAGCTGGTTCAGGTGTACTCGAACTGATCGCCCTTAAAACAACGAACAGGGATTTGAAAGCTGCTTTGGGAGGAGAAGTGATCACAGATGCGCGTCAGGACTATGATCAGAACGGAAAGGTTGAGGTTACCATGTCGATGAATGCCGAAGGTGCAAAAATCTGGAAAAGGTTAACAGGTGAAAACATTGGAAGGCAGGTTGCCATTGTTCTTGACGACTATGTTTATTCAGCGCCGAATGTAAATTCTGAAATCCCCAACGGGATGTCATCCATTTCAGGAGGAAATACCACCGTTGAAGAAGCCCAGGATCTGGCCAACATTTTAAAAGCCGGTAAGCTTCCGGCACGTGCCCGCATTGTTGAAGAAGCTGTTGTCGGTCCTTCACTCGGACAGGAAGCCATCACGGCTGGATTATGGTCATTTATTCTTGCTTTTATTATTATCCTGATTTATATGTACCTATACTACAACCATTCAGGGCTGGTGGCTGATATTGCATTGATAACAAACGTATTTTTCATCTTTGGAGTACTGGCATCGTTTGGGGCTGTGCTTACATTACCGGGCATTGCAGGTATTGTTTTAACCCTTGGTATGGCGGTGGATGCGAACGTTATTATCTATGAACGTATCAAGGAAGAAGTAAGGGCCGGTAAAGGCACACGGCTGTCTATCACCGACGGGTATAAAAATGCTTATTCAGCAATTATCGACGGTAACGTTACAACTTTATTAACCGCTATCATTCTTTATATCTTCGGATCTGGTCCGGTACAGGGATTTGCTACCACGCTAACCATTGGTATCCTCTCTTCTTTATTCACTGCCATCTTTATTTCACGATTGATTTTCGTATGGCTTTTGGATCGCAATGTAGATATCAAGTTTGCAAATAAGTTTACTCTTCATGCTTTTGCAAATATAAATATCGATTTTATAGGTCTGAGGAAATACTCCTATATATTTTCAATTGCCATTTTTGTTATCAGTATTTTATCCATTGCTTTCAGGGGCTTGAATTATGGTGTTGATTTTTCGGGAGGCCGCACTTATGTGATCAGGTTTGACCAGGATGTTCAGACCGGTGCCTTGAGAGATGCTCTGACTACAGCATTTGTTAATGAAACCGGCCAGACTGTTGCCCCTGAAGTAAAGACCTTCGGTCCGAACAATCAGGTAAAAGTCACTACCAAATTCATGATCGAAAATGAAGAACCGGAAGTAGATTCAATTATACAATCGAAACTCTATTCAGGATTAAAACCATACTACAGAGATCAATCAATTAAGTTTAATGATTTCAGTACAACCACAGAGACCGAAGGCAAGCTTTTAGGGATACTCAGTTCAAACAAAGTAGGGCCAACCATTGCAGATGATATCCGGAATGCGGCATTTCTCGCTGTTATTTTCGCACTGATCGGAATCTTTATTTACATCGCTATCCGTTTCCGCCGCTGGCAATTTGGGTTAGCTGGTGTAATTTCCCTTTTCCACGATACCATCATCACCATCGGGATATTCTCCCTCCTTTACGGTATCCTTCCATTTAACCTTGAGGTAGACCAGGCATTTATTGCGGCTATCTTAACGATCATCGGTTACTCCATCAACGATACTGTAATCATTTTCGACCGAATCCGTGAATACAGGATCATTCACCCGAAACGTGATTTGAAAACCAATATTAACGGCGCTTTGAACAGTACCATTGCCAGAACGATCAACACCACAGGTACCACTTTGGTTACGGTATTGATCATGTTCATTTTTGGTGGTGAAATCATCAGGGGATTTATGTTTGCCTTGTTTATTGGTATCCTGATGGGAACTTATTCATCGGTATTCAATGCTTCTCCAATTGTTTACGACTTGTTGTACAGAAAACAGAAAAAGGCCGAAGCGCTGGAAAAATCGAAATAATTGTTTTAAAAGTAATACACAAAAGAAAGTCTCCTCAACCGGAGACTTTTTTTTTACCTTTGTGTCCTAAGTACTTTAAAGAATGATGTTGTTCCTGAATATGAGCGGTGGAGAAATTCTGGTGATCGTGCTGGTGGCCTACCTTGTGCTTGGCCCTAAGAAGATACCCGAGATCGCCCGAATGGTTGGCAAAGGAATCAACGAGCTGCGCCGCGCCACCGACGATATCAAAAATGAATTTACTAAGGAGATGAACAATTTTAAAAGGGAAGCCAACCTCAATATTAAAGACCCTTTTATCCCCGATGCGTATAAACGGACATCAAATCCTGCACCTGAACCATCTGCTGCCCCTGAAAAGAAAGAGGAAAATAAGGGCACGGAAGAGGACATGAAATAAATAGTGCAGGTTAGGAATCAGGTTACAATTTAAACAAAGGAAATAATGAATCCCTTTTTTCAGACTATAATTATTCGTAAAATCTGGGATAAACAAAGTAAAGGAGATTCAGACAAAAGCCTGAGTAAGTTTCGAGCTGCCAAAGAATTTTTAAATCTGAAAGTTTCTATTAAACACATGGTTAGAGACAGTTTGTTTCTTACCATCGGTGTCGTGGCAGCTGGTTTCGGATTAAAGGGATTTTTGCTACCAAACAGTTTTATTGATGGAGGAGCTACAGGAATTTCGCTATTGATAGCTGAAATTACCAAGGTTCAATTATCCCTCCTCATTCTAATCATCAATATTCCATTCATCGCATTAGGCTTTACGCAAATCAGCAAGCCGTTTGCGATTAAAAGCATTCTGGCAATCGTTGGCCTTTCATTGGTAATCGCAACAATCAATTATCCTTTAATCACTTCCGACAAATTATTAGTTGCCGTCTTTGGCGGTTTTTTTCTGGGTGCTGGTATCGGGCTTTCTATCAGAGGTGGGGGAGTTATTGACGGAACAGAAATTCTTGCAATATATTTAAGTAAAAAAACAGGATTTACAATAGGTGATATCATACTCGTTTTTAACATCCTTATCTTTTCAGTAGCAGCATATTTACTCTCAATTGAAACCGCCCTTTATTCCATACTTACGTATCTGGCAGCTTCAAAAACGGTTGATTTTGCAGTAGAAGGTGTGGAAGAATATACGGGCGTTACCATTATATCAGTTAAATCGGAGGAAATAAGGTTAATGATAATTGAAAAACTAGGGCGAGGCGTAACAATTTACAATGGTAAAAGAGGTTTTGGAAAACGAGGTGATAGTCTGAATCATACAGATATAGTTTATACAGTCATCACCCGGCTCGAAATCGCCAGGCTTCAATCTGAAATTGATAAAATAGACAAGAACGCATTTATTATTATGAGCAGCGTTAAAGATACAAAAGGTGGAATGATAAAAAAACGACCCTTAAAAAAATAAGCCAAAAGATTTTAAAAGAGGCGATATTTTGCCAAATAAGTAAGTCCGCATACAAAAATCCGGCCCGAAACCTGAAATCCCACCAGCAAAAGATGGGAATAAGGAGACTGGCTCCGAAATGAAATGAAACCCAAACGATAATTTTAAGGCAATCACTTTCGCTGTTTACTGAATTGACGTTATCTATCCTGAATTTCATTTCAAGCCAATTTGTTAAACATCTCACTTATTAGATGGATGGAAACACAGGTTTTCTTAGCAAACTTAAGCAAGAAGGTACTTTCAGTTTGAGTTTTTCTAATGCGTATTATCATAACAACTATTTTTGCAAAGACTTAGGAAATATCAATTTAAATGGAAATCCTTATTCTTGGCTTATTGATCCTGCTTAACGGCTTTTTCGCTCTTGCAGAAATAGCACTTGTTTCGAGTAAAAAAGCACGGCTGGAGCAATTCAGACTAAAAAAACTTAAAGGTGCTCAAACGGCATTAAAATTACTCCGCTCATCGGAGGGTTTCCTGTCTGCTATACAGGTTGGGATTACACTGATAGGTATTGTAACAGGTGTATACGGGGGAATAAAAATAGCGGATGATGTTGCGCCTTTTTTCTTACTATTTGAATCTACCAAAGCTTATGCTTATGAGATAGCCCTTACAGTAACCATCATTTTGATCACCTATGTCTCGATTGTGATTGGGGAGCTTGTTCCGAAAACAATAGCATTGAGCAATCCTGAAAAAATTGCAGTCAGAGTTGCTCCTGCCATTTATTGGTTCAGCACTTTGTTTTATCCTTTTGTTAAAATCCTCTCATGGTCTACTGAATTGGTGAATAAGATAATCGGAATTAAAAACAAACCCGTACTCTTCACCGAAGCAGAATTACGGCAAATTATTAAAACTGCTTCTTACGAAGGAGTGATACAAAAATCGCAGAACCTGATGCATGAAAGGGTTTTCTACTTCGCCGATAAAAAGGCAAAACATATCATGACGCATCGTACAGAAGTTGAATGGATCGATCTGAAAGAAACCGATGAACAGATTTACCAGTCAATACTTTCAACAAAACACAGCAAGGTTATTGCAGGAGATGAGTCACTTGACGATTTCACAGGAATTTTATCTGTAAAGGAATACCTGCTCCGGCGAAATTCAGGGAACGATTTTTCAATTAAAGAATTACTGATCGACCCATTAATCGTACCCGAAAATACCGGCGCCCAAAAAGTTCTCGATTTATTCAGGACAAGGCATCAGTATTTTGCTGTGGTTGTCAGTGAATATGGCAGTTTTGAAGGGATAATTACCCTGCATGACATAATGGAGAACCTGGTTGGTTCTATACCTGAGGAGGGAGAAAATGTTGAACCGGATATATTTATCCGGGAAGATAAATCTGTTCTTGTAAGCGGAAGCGCACCTGTTGAAACCCTGTCACAGTTAATTGAGGATTTTGTTACCGATTTCGAAACAATGGATTATTCAACGGTTGCAGGGTTCGCTTTTGCCCAACTCAATAAGATTCCTCAAATAGGTGATAAGTTTGAATTCGCCAATCATGAATTCGAAATTGTAGATATTGACGGGAACAGAATTGATAAGATTTTGATACAGAAAAAGCGCTAGTCATTCATTGAAGGATTTATTTTCCTTCTAAACTTTTATCCCCCGATGCTTATAAACGTCCATCTCCTCCCAGACCTGAACCTACCACTGCCCCTGAAAAGAAGGAAGAAAATAAAGGTACGGATGAGGAATTAAAATAGAAATTGTACACAAGATTAAGTGATATAATTGTATTGCGGAAAAAACCCGGACCATCAATCATTCATCTTACCATGCTAATACATCTGACGAATATTATTTTTCTTTAAAAAGCCTATCAGTAATTAAAATCAATTATTTTTGAAGATAGTAAAACTGATTCCGGTCAGGATTATATATGATTTAACAACAAAGTAAAAAAAGACCTGGCAAATACGGTATGACTACAACTATTATCATAATCATTTGCTGTTTATTTTTAATAGCATATTTCTTTGACTTGACATCTTCAAAGACAAGGATTCCTGCTGTAATAATTCTTTTACTATTGGGTTGGGTACTTAAACAACTTTCTGTTTTTTTAAAAATTGAGATACCAAACCTGACAACAATATTGCCAGTTCTCGGAACTCTTGGGCTAGTACTTATTGTTCTTGAAGGTTCATTGGAGTTAGAATTAAACAAAAAAAAGTTGCCAATAATTGGAAAATCACTCATTCTTGCTTTGCTTCCAATGCTTGTTTTAAGCTTTCTTCTTGCTTTTTTGTTCCATTATGTCGGACAATTCACATACAAAGATAGCTTGATAAACGCAATTCCATTTTGTATAATCAGCAGTGCAATTGCCATTCCAAGTGTAAAAAATCTGTCAAAGTCAAACAATGAATTTGTTATTTACGAAAGTAGCTTATCTGACATTCTGGGTATATTATTTTTCAATTTTATTGTTCTAAATGAAACTATTGAAACTCTTTCCTTTATTAGTTTTGCTTTGCAGTTATTAATTATTGCAATAGTTTCATTTATTGCTACAATTGGACTGTCCTTCTTACTAAGTAAAAGTAAACATCACATTAAATTTGTTCCAATAATTTTATTTGTTATATTGATTTATGCAATTTCTAAAGTTTTTCATTTGCCGGCTCTTGTTTTTGTATTACTATTTGGACTTTTAATAGGTAACATTGATGAGTTAAAACAATTCAAATGGTTACAGAGGTTTGAACCTGATCAATTAAATGTCGAAGTCCAAAAATTCAAAAGTATTGTCGTTGAAGCTACTTTTCTAATAAGAACTTTATTTTTTATAATATTTGGTTACCTTATTGAAACTGCAGATATTTTGAACAAAGAGACACTTGTTTGGTCAATGGGAATAGTCGCCGGAATATTTATTTTGCGTTTTATTTTTTTAAAATTTACGAAGCTGCCTTTAAACCCTTTAGTTTATATTGCACCAAGAGGACTCATTACTATTTTACTTTTTTTGGCTATTGTCCCAGCACAAAGCATTTCACTTGTAAATAATTCGCTTATTATTCAGGTAATAATCCTGACAACTTTGGTAATGATGGCAGGGATAATAACAGGATCAAAAAGTGAACAAATATAAGCCTGACATCAAATAACTCAAAAAAAATTGTATCTTGCCATGGATTAACATCATTAGAGACATTTAATAAAAGTTCTTATGATTTCAGAAGAAAAAATATTCTATGAGCCGAGAAAGTATAATACAATTGAATTGTGGAAAAATGTGACAGAAAAGCAATGGAATGATTCAAGCTAGCAGTTAAAGAATTCGATACGGAGTGTCGATCAGTTGACAAAAGTTATTAAATTAAATGCCTTTCAGGAAAATGAAATTGAAAGAACATTAAAAGCCTTAAAAGAAGAAGGTAAAGAACCATTGCGAATTTCACCTTATTATGCATCACTTATGCAAGCGGACCCATTTCACCCAATAATGGTACCGAGTGAAAAATCAAAAAGCGGCTTGAAGCTGTTTTTTGCAAAGTGTCTCCGCATCAGTTAACCTAATACTTCCAACGAAATTTTGTTTACTAAATTAAAATTGTACCATAACCTGATGGAATAATGCCATGATATTATGAGAATTGAGGATTATCTTTGTAGTACAATTCAACTATTAATTTTCTGAAGATGATCACAAAAAACATAAGTGTACATAATTCTGATTCTTTATCACAATTCAGGATAATCATATTAAACACAGTTGAATTGACAAAAAACAACGAAAAAACAAAAGGTAAGTTGCATTCATTTATTTATATTACGGGTGGTAGCGGTGTTTTACAGATTGACTTCGATGAACATATTGCAATTAAAAATAAAATGTTCTTTATTGAAAAATACAAATACTGGAGTTGGATCAAAGTTGATAATCTAAAAGGTGTAATGGTACAATTCAGTGATTCATTTTACAACCTCATATATACCGGTAATCCCAAAATAAAAAGCGATCAGTCTTTGATCGGCGACTTTCAACCTTTTATCAAAATAGAAGAGGGAAATGAAAAAGACTGGAAGAATGTTTTAGAAATTATATTGAAAGAATACAATCCATCCAGAGAGAACTCCAAAGAAATAATTTGTCTAAGCCTGAAAATATTAATACTGATGTATCGCAGAAATGCGTATTCAAAAGGCAAGCATATTATATCTGGCAGAAAAAAGCAATTGCTGGGTGAGTTCAGAAAAATACTTAACACTAAGTTTGTCGAATTGAAGGCTCCTAAAGAGTTTGCCCAGGAATTGAAAATTAATCCTAACTACTTAAATGCTATCTGCAAAGAAATATATAATAAAACTGCCAGCGAAATCATAAAGGAAAGGATTATTCTTGAAGCCAAACGTATGTTGGCACATACAGGTCTTAGTGTCTCTGAAATTTCTTACCGGCTAGGATTTAATGACAACTCCTATTTTGGCAGATATTTCAAAAAGGCTGCTGGTATGCCACCTGAAAGATATAGGGTACTAAATTATTATTCAATGAATATAACATTAAAAACCAATACAAATGAAAACACAAATTGAATCAATTCTGATAGCTACAGATTTTTCAGAACTTTCAGAAAGTGCCTTAAAAATTGGTGCAGCCATTGCTAAAAGACAAAATGCTAAGATCACTCTATTACATGTTTTAGACAGGTTTTCATTTTTACAACCGACTGAAGTTTTTTTACCTGAAGTCCAACTTGTTCCAGATCTTAAATTAACTATTGAAGAAAAACTTAAAGATCTTGCTGAAAGGATTCAACTAGAGACAGGTATCAAGACGACCGGTAAGGTTTTGATTGGAGCTCCGTCAGACACTATTTGCCGGCTTGCTTTTACAGAAAACATCAGTCTTATTGTAATGGGAACGCACGGTTCGTCCGGATTACGTGAATTCTTTATTGGCTCGGAGGCATTTAGGGTAGTAAAGAATGCAACTTGCCCTGTATTAACAGTACCTGGAAATTGGGAAAAAACAGATTTTGAAAAAATACTATTTCCCATTAGGCTTGTACCTGATGCATTAGATAAGTATTTTTTTACAAGGCCTATTATAGAAAAAAACAACTCGGAATTAATTCTTCTTGGCCTAACTGAAAAGGAAAAACCTGGAAAATTACCTGAAATTGCACTTTTAATGGACCAGATTAAATATCAGTTGCACATAGACAATGTAGTGTTTCAATCCTTATTAAGCCCTTGTGAAAATTTTGCTTCGAAAGTCATTGAATTATCAAATGAAAAAGATACTGATTTGATAATTCTGTCTTCAAATATTGATTATGACCTCAAGGCGTTTTTTTTAGGTCCATTTGTCCAGCAAATAGTAAATCATTCCAAACGACCTGTTTTAAGCATAAAACGATCCAATATTTCATTTGAAAAAATGGTCACATTTTCACTCGATGAAAGTCGAGGTAAAGCAAATAATAAACCTGGTATATGATGCAAGGTCTTTATCGTGCTAAATGAATCTTATATTAATAAATTTTAAACCTTTTTTTAATTGATAAATGCTATGGATAAAATAGTCATTCAGACAGTCAAATTTAAAGCAAGTGCTCAACTTGAAAAATTTGTGAAACAAAAAGTTGCGAAACTTTTTGAACAGGATAGTTCCATTATAAAGATAGATATAACTTTGTTCGAAGGTGGCGCAGGAAATCCAAATAATCAATTTTGTGAAATTCAGATTTCTGTTCCAGGAGAAAACCATTTTATCAAAAAGAACAGCGAAAGTTATGAGAAATCAGTATTAATTGCTGTAAGTGGGTTACAAAAAGTTTTACGAAGAAAAAAAACAAAAAAAATAACCCAAAGGAGAAAAGAAGGAAGCGGATAAAGTACATTAAGATTTAATTGTTATTTCTTCACACCTTGATTATGATTCAAAGAAAATATTGGTGGACCTTTTGCGCAGCATATTTTAAGAAATTCAAAATACATGTGCTTTGTATAAGTCCATTGTAGAATAAATGAAAGTGATTTTTCAAATTATTATTAAACAACACTATTCTACATTTTAAACTTTCTAAAAAACTTATAAATAAATGATCATACAATCATATTAAATCAACAGAGAATGAAATACAAGGCATATACACTAAATAATTACTTAACAATCCCTCAAGTAAGCAAATTATCAAAGGAGGCTAAAGAGGCTATTAAAATAGTTGGATATGTTCTACCATTTAAAGTTGATAACTATGTTTTGGATGAATTGATTGACTGGGAGAATTATGAAAACGACCCGATATTTCATTTGACCTATCCTCAAAAAGAGATGTTGAAGACACATCACTTCGATGAAATGGAAACAGCCCTAAAGCAATCTTTAGATAAAAATTTTCATATTAATGCCAGCAACAAAATAAGGATTCAACTGAATCCTCACCCTGCCGGACAAAAAGAACTAAATGTACCTAGTATAAAGAGAAAAAAACTTTGGGGCGTACAGCATAAATACAGAGAGACCGTATTGTTTTTCCCGAGTGCCGGCCAAACCTGCCATAGTTATTGTACTTTTTGCTTTCGCTGGCCTCAGTTTGTTGGAATTGACGAATTGAAATTTGCAATGAAGGAAACTGAATTATTGGTAGATTATTTAGTTGCCCACCCGGAAGCAACTGATCTATTATTTACTGGAGGTGATCCCATGATCATGAACTACAGAGTTTTTGAAAAATATATCGAACCTATTCTATCTGCTAAGAAAAAAACAAATATTCAGACTATCAGGATAGGTACGAAAGTATTAAGTTATTGGCCTTATAAGTTTGTTACAGATAACGACGCTGAGGATTTTCTAAGATTGTTTGAAAAGATTGTAGCAAAAGGAATTAATCTGGCTTTTATGGCGCATTTTAGCCATCCCAGAGAACTTGAAACAAATGCAGTAAGTATAGCGATTAAAAGATTAAGAAATACCGGAGCACAAATCAGAACACAATCACCCATCCTCAAGCATATCAATGACAAACCAGAGATATGGGCTGAAATGTGGAGGGAACAAGTAAATTTAAATTGTATCCCTTATTATATGTTCATAGCCAGAAATACCGGGGCTCAGCATTATTTTGCGATCCCATTAATTGAAGCATGGGAAATCTGGAGAAAAGCGTACCAAACAGTGAGTGGTGTTTGTAGAACAGTAAGAGGGCCGAGCATGTCGTGTACTCCAGGAAAAGTCCAATTTTTAGGCATTAGTGAGGTCGAAAATGAAAAGGTATTTGTTTTAAGATTTATTCAAGGAAGAAATCCCGACTGGGTTGCCCGTCCATTTTTTGCTAAGTTTAATGAAAATGCAATTTGGATGAATGAACTGAAGCCGGCATTTGGAGATAAGTTTTTCTTTGAAGAAGAAGAGGATGAAATTTTTGGTGAGAAATTTTATGAAAGTGAAACGGCTAATTATGAGTAAAAAACAAAAGGATTAAAAACTTCAGTTCAGCATTAATTAACAAAAAATGATAGTTTAACCGTATGGTGAATAATGAATAATAAGGTGAATGAATTTATAAAGATAAAAAAATTACATCGGTTCATATGGAACTTTCCTAATTGGATAAATGCCTATGTTACAATGTAGACTATTGATCTCTCAATCGGAGTTTACTTAAATTTGTATCTTAGTTGTTTTTCTGATAAAGTATTAAAATATGTTGAGCCATAGCAATAAAAATAACAAACATTTTAGTCTGAATCTGAATATCAGGGGAATAGGACAATCGCCAACCCTTGCAATTAATGACCTGTGCAAGGAACTTCAAAGGAAAGGGAAGACTGTTTATAATATGGGACTGGGGCAATCACCCTTTCCTGTGCCCGATACAGTCGTAGAAGCGCTGAAAAATCACGCTCATGAAAAAGCTTATTTGCCATCAAAGGGATTGAGAGAACTCTGCACAGCAGTAGCACATTTCCACAAAGAGAAAGACAGTGTTGATATAAATCCAAAGAATGTAATAATTGGTCCCGGATCAAAGGAGCTAATGTTTATTTTACAGCTAGTTTATTATGGTGATATAATACTTCCTACACCTTGTTGGGTTTCCTATGTACCCCAGGCCAAAATCATTGGTAGAAATACCCATTTGATCCATACCACCTATGATAATAAATGGCGTATTACGGCGTCGGAGCTTGAAAAGCACCTTTCAGAAGAAAATGATCAGTATAAACCCAGACTGCTTGTTATCAATTACCCTTCAAATCCTGATGGTGGTACTTACAGTGCTGACGAGCTTAAACAACTGACAAAAGTGGCGAGAAAATATGAGATGATCATTTTATCCGACGAAATTTACGGACAAATACACCACCAGGGAAAACATGTTTCCATTGCTAATTTTTATCCTGAACGAACAATTATCAGTTCGGGGCTTTCGAAATGGTGCGGGGCCGGGGGGTGGAGGCTTGGAACCTTTTCATTTCCGAATGATTTTGAATGGTTGATTAATCCCATGGTTGCGGTGGCAAGTGAAACCTATACCTCTGTAAGTTCGCCCATACAGTATGCTGCAGTAAGAGCTTTCGGCGGAAGCATTCATATTGAAAGATACCTGGCTCATGTGCGCAGGATTCTTTCATTTATCGGAACGCGTATATATCATAAATTAAATGATGCTGCCATAAAGGTTCATCCACCCGAAGGAGCTTTTTATTTTTTTTTGGATTTTTCGTCATTTAGTGATAATCTCAACAAAAGAGGAATATCGACCAGTAAATTACTATGCGAAAAATTGCTGAATGAAACCGGAGTCGCAATTTTACCCGGTGAATCATTTCAGCGTCCGCCGGATGAACTGACAGCACGTATGTCTTATGTTAATTTTGATGGCGCCCAAACATTAACAAAAAGTGAATTATTTCACTTAAACCAGGAATTGCCTGATGATTTTGGTGAAACCTGCCTATCAAATGTTTTTAAAGCAACTGATAAGATAATTGAGTGGATTAAACAATAATACTTTCATGACAAAATGCATCACCAATTTATCGAAATTCTGAAATTTGATAATAAATACAATGCTGACTAATTCTTTAGTATGTGAATACTAATAGTTTTAATAACTGAAATATGAATCCGATAAGGAACTTGTTGGAGTATGAACTTTTTCATATTGGAAAATATGAATTAAAATTACAGAGTTTTTTAATAATCCTGATCATATTTTTGATTACTAAATTTTTATTATGGATAATAAAAAAAGGATTATTCAGAAAAGCTTCATTGAGAAAAAGAGATCAAAGCAATGCCTATTCTTTATTTCAGATAATTCGATATATGCTTTGGGTAATTGCAATAAGCCTCATACTTGGGGCACTGGGGATAAATATCACAGTATTATTAGCTGGATCTGCTGCGTTGCTGGTCGGAGTGGGATTGGGACTTCAGCAAACCTTTAACGATATTGTTTCAGGAATAATTTTACTCCTAGAAGGTTCAACCAAAATAGGAGATGTATTGGAAATCGACGGTGATGTAGTCAAAATCCAGAAAATTGGATTGAGAACATCCAGAGGTCTAAACAGAGATGAAATTTCGATTATTATTCCAAATTCATTAATTACAACAAATAAAGTAATAAACTGGAGTCATCAGTCAGAAAAAACGCGTTTCAGGATAAATGTCGGAGTTGCTTATGGGAGCAATGTGAACTTAGTTTTAAAAGTTTTAGAAGAAAGCGCTATGGAACATCCTGATATTTCTGACATTGCTTTAATAGAAGCCCGATTGGTAGATTTTGGTAACTCATCGTTGGATTTCCAGGTTTTATTTTTTAGTAAAAATATTTTCAGAATTGAAAAAGTAAAAAGCGAAATAAGGAAAATAATTAATCAAAAATTTGCTGAAAATAACATTACTATACCTTTTCCCCAAATGGACGTTCATTTTAAATCTAACGTTAAAGAATAATAGATGAAATCCTTATAATAAAGACTCAATCCATTTATTAGAAGCCGGTCATAGAAGCTCTCAAACAGCTAAAAAAGAACTAAATTTGCATATTTACATAAGATATAATTATGCTGAACATTGAAAACCATATTATCATGAAAAATAGGATTTACTTTTTTATTTGCCTTTTACTTGTTATTCCGATCGCAAGTTGGGCTGAGGAAGATACAGCAGTATCTCAGGTAGTTGATTTTCAGGAATTGCTTAAAAATTCCGAGCAGATTCGCATTTCAGATTCCATTAAAAAAGCTGAATTAGAAGCACAGCTCCTTTCTCTGAAGACAACAGATAATTTAAAAAAGGATGAATTGCAAAAGCAAATTCAGACGATGAATGATAAAGAGGAGGAGCGGCTTGCACAAAAAAAGGCTCAGATTGATAAGATCAGGGCAACTGCAAAGGCTTACCCTGTTGAAGGCTTTTTCAACGACACATTGTTTCTAATATACAGCAGGCTTGGCAGTTTCTCAGCTAAAGACAGAGCAAACGCCATCAATAAGCGAGTGAATAATCTGGCTAACAACTTCATTTTTCACACTGATTCATTAAAAATAATGGAGGTGGAAACCACGTACGATATTGTATATGGCGATGCCATCATAATGACCGTGTCGGAAAATGATGCCCTCTGGAACAATACCACCAGATTCGATCTGGCAAAAACATACCGGGGCATAATCAGCGATGCTCTAATAAAATATAAAAAGGAAACAACTTTTATGTCGTGGGCGAAGAAAATAGGACTTGCATTGCTTGTAATTTTAATTGTAGGTACATTGATTTTCTTTATTGCAAAACTATTTAGATGGACTGCCTTAAAAATTCAGGAGCAGGAAGACAGGAGAATTAAGGGAATAAAAATCAGAAACTATACCCTTTTCAATGCGCAACAGCAGGTTCGTGTTGCAAAGATAATTAACAGGATAGTGAAATGGTTTATTATTTTACTGATAATATACATCGCCTTGCCTGTGATCTTTGGTATTTTCCCATGGACGAAAAATTTTGCCGAAACCCTATTCGGTTATATCCTGAACCCGGTAAAGGGAATAGCGCTGGGATTGTGGAATTACCTCCCCAGTCTTATTACGATCATCGTCATTGTTATCGTTTTTCGGTACGTTTTAAAAGGAATCCGCTTTCTGAAAATCGAAATTGAAAAAGGCAATTTGCAGTTGCCCGGCTTTTATCCTGATTGGGCAAACCCTACTTTCCAAATTGTAAAAGTATTGGTGTATGCTTTTATGATCGTTGTTATTTTCCCCTATTTGCCGGGTAGCGATTCTCCCGTTTTTAGAGGTGTATCGGTTTTCTTAGGATTTCTGTTTACTTTCGGTTCTGCTGGTTCACTTTCAAACATCATGGCAGGTTTAGTACTCACTTATATGAGGTTGTTCAAAAAAGGCGACCGTGTAAAGATTGGTGAAGTGGTAGGTGATGTTATTGAGAAATCATTGCTGGTAACAAGGGTACGCACCATAAAAAACGAAATCATCTCTATACCCAACTCTACTGTGATGAGTAGTCATACCATCAACTTCAGCAGCGATGCACCGGAAAAAGGATTAATCATACACACAACCGTTACCATTGGTTATGATGTTCCCTGGAGAGATATGCACCAGGCATTGATTGATGCTGCTTTGAAGACAGAAATGGTCGTGAAGGAGCCCAAACCATTCGTGTTGCAAACCAGCCTGGATGATTTTTATGTTTCCTACCAGATAAACGCTTATATCAGAGAAGCCAACAAGCAAGCAAGTATATATTCAAATCTGCATCAAAATATACAAGATGTATGCAATGAAAGAGGAATTGAGATCATGTCGCCCCATTACAAAGCTGCAAGAGATGGTAATATGACGACCATCCCAGCCAACTACTTAGCTAAAGATTACGAGGCGCCCGGTTTTAACGTTAATGTTAACACAGATAAAAAATAATGGAAAACGGTATAGAAAAATATTTGTTTGATCCCACGATCGGGAAAATAGTTACCGTCTTTGTAGGGATTGCAATCATCTGGCTTATAATTAAAGCTATACAAAGGAGCCTGTTCTCAAAAATAAAAGACAACGATAACCGTTACCGCGCCAAGAAATTCAGTGGATTTATCGGATATTTTTTTACAATTGTATTAATTACAGTTGTATATAGCGATAAACTCGGCGGATTGACAGTTGCCCTGGGAGTTGCCGGCGCAGGAATAGCTTTCGCTTTACAGGAAGTTATCGCATCTTTTGCAGGATGGTTAGCTATTATGTTCGGAGGTTTTTATAAAACCGGCGACCGCGTGCAATTGGGTGGAATTAAAGGCGATGTAATGGATATTGGTGTTTTACGAACTACTATTATGGAAACAGGTCAATGGGTTGATGGTGATTTATACAATGGGCGAATCGTGCTTATTGCCAACAGTTTTGTTTTTAAAGAACCTGTATTTAACTATTCAGGTGATTTTCCTTTTCTGTGGGATGAAATTAAAATTCCTATTCAATATGGTAGTAATTATGAAAAAACCAAAGAAATATTAGCCAATGTGGGCAAAGAAGTAGCCGGAGATATAACAGAAAAATCAAAGGAAAAATGGACTGCACTGCAAAGCAAATATCGTTTGGAAAATGCACAAACTGAGCCTTTGGTTTCGATTATTGCTAATGACAATTGGGTTGAATATACCTTACGTTATGTTGTAAGTTATAAAAAAAGGAGAGTAACAAAAACTGAATTGTTCAGCAGAATCTTGAAAGAAATTGAATCAACAAATGGTGAAATAAAATTTGCCTCTGCTACTTTCCACTTGGTTGAAGCTCCCGAATTAAAAATTAATATAAATTCATAGACTGGAAATTTTGCAAGTATACCTCTACAGTCAGCGAAAGAAAGCACAAACCAAAGTATTGTCCAAGGGCTTGAATTTCAAAAATTCGCGTAATTCCATAATTCCACCTTTTACGACGCATACCCCATATTTCCTCTTACAAAATTTAAGGTTCAATCCTGTTTATTGTTTAATAAAGAAATGAGTGATATGAAAAGAATGAGTGATATAAAAAAATACAGAATAACCACGATAATATTGTCAGCTATTTTTCTACCGGCTATTTTAATGGCGCAAGGTGCTTCTTCAATTCCTACCATTGGCACCATCAGGGTTGAGTTCATCCTGTTCGGTTTTACCCTAATCGGAGTTGCCGTTTTTCACAAAAAAACAATGATAGTAGCGCTAACCGGTCTTATAGCAGTATTGATATTTAAATATATTTTCGATCAGCACTTTGATATTTTTCAACACATAACCGGCCATGACGGTTTTGAAGGAGAATGGCGAATCCTTCTGAATTTGCTGGGTTTATTAATGGGATTTGCAATACTTGCCAAACATTTCGGGGAGTCTAAAGTTCCTGAAGTGCTGCCCAAATTTTTACCTGACAACTGGAAGGGAGGGCTTGTGTTGCTGTTTTTTATTTTTATAATGTCTGCCTTCCTTGATAATATAGCAGCAGCCATGATCGGAGGAACAATTGCCATGGTGGTTTATAAAGGAAAGGTTCATTTGGGTTTTTTGGTTGCAATAATTGCTGCCAGTAACGCGGGCGGAGCCGGTAGCGTGGTTGGTGATACAACCACCACATTGATGTGGATTGATGGGGTAAAACCTGTTTGGGTAATTCCAGCTTTTATTGCAGCCTTCGCTTCGTTAATAATTTTTGGTATTTTCGGTGCTGTTCAACAGCATAAATTTCAACCTATACTAAAAGATCCTCCTGTTGGGGTAAAGGTTGATTCAGGAAAACTCCTGATTGTATTATTTATTTTGGTTTGTGCAATCCTGACCAACTACTTACTCGACTTTCCGGCTGCCGGAGTTTGGATTGCCATCCTGATCGGATCTTTATTTCGGAAAACTCCCTGGCATGAAATCAGTCATGCCTGGAAAGGTACAGTGTTTCTGATATCACTGGTTACCATTGCTTCGCTGATGCCGGTAGAAGAATTGCCTCCTGCATCATGGCAGTCGGCATTCTCACTGGGGTTCATATCTGCTGTTTTCGATAATATCCCCCTCACCAAGCTTTGCCTCGATCAGGGTGGTTACGACTGGGGTGTTCTTGCATATAGCGTTGGATTTGGTGGATCCATGCTATGGTTTGGGTCATCAGCAGGTGTCGCAATGTCAAATATGGACCCCGAAACAAGAAATACTGTCAATTATCTCAAAAATGGTTGGCATGTTCCAGTAGCTTATGTCGTTGGATTTTTTGTAATGCTTGGTGTTGTAGGCTGGCATCCTCATGCTCCTCATAAAGATGAAAAACAGACTGAAATTCTGGATCAACAACGTTATTCGTCAGACGACTTTAAGTCGCCTCCATATATCAAATAAATAACAAAAAAAGTCTATCAGAGATTAGAATCAATTATTATTAAAGATAGTAAAACTGATTCCGGTCAGTGTTAAATACAAATCAACATCAAATTGAAAAAAAACGTTGCAAACAGAATATGACAACAACTATTATCATAATCATTTGCTGTTTATTTCTAATGTCATATTTCTTTGACTTGACATTTTCTAAGACAAGGATTCCTGCTGTAATCCATCTTTTACTTTTGGGTTGGCTAATAAAACAACTTTCTGTTTTCTTAAAAATTAAGATACAACCCGACAACAATATTGCTAATTTTGGGAACGCTTGGGTTAATACTTATTGTACTTGAAGGCTCTTTGGAACTAGTATTAAATAAAAAAAAATTCTATTTCAAGCAAAATAACAGTGTTAATTGATGAAGAAATTTAATACAGAAGTTCGGCTTGCCCGTGAAATGACCACCCTTGATGCTACCCTTATAGGAGTGGGTGCAATGATCGGAGCCGGGATATTTGTTCTGATCGGCATTGCTGCAGGTGTAGCCGGTCCTGCAATTATCCTTTCATTCATTCTGAACGGGATAATTGCAGTGTTTACCGCTATGTCGTATGCCGAGTTGGGTTCCTGTTACCATGATGCCGGTGGAGGTTACCTTTGGGTAAAAGAAGGATTGCCAAAATGGAATGGTTTTCTTTCGGGATGGATGAGTTGGTTTGCCCATGCTGTTGCCTGTAGCTTATACGCCCTTGGCTTCGGTGCGTATTTTGAGCATGTGCTTTCTGAATTCTCTTTAATAATGCCACATTGGGGATTTTTCTCACCTCAAAAAATTCTTGCTGCGTCCGCAGCTATACTTTTCGCCTATGTTAATTTTCGTGGTGCTTCAGAAGCCGGTAAAATAGGTAACCTTGTGACGATTACTAAAATCATTATCTTATTAATTTTTATTGGATTTGGACTTGAACTCATCCTCCGGCAAGGAGACTGGATGACCACTTTCAGTCCGTTTTTTGCCAAAGGTTATGGAGGTGTTTTTAAAGCAATGGGACTGACATTCATTGCCTTTCAAGGCTTCGAGGTCATCGCTCAGAGTTCGGAAGAAATTAAGAATCCTAAAAAAAACATTCCCAGGGCGGTTTTTCTCTCATTAATTATTGTAATCCCTATTTATATTTTGGTGGCATTTGTAGCCATAGGTACTGTAAAGCCGGAAGGTATGACACCCTGGGATTATCTTGCGCAACAAAAAGAAACCGCACTTGTTGGAGTAGCCAGGAATTTTTTCGTTGGCGGTGGTGTTTTAATATTGATAGGTGGTCTCATCTCTACAATTTCGGCATTAAATGCTACTATTTTTTCGTCTTCACGTGTTGCTTTCGCAATGGGACGCGACCGCAATTTCCCTGGATTTTTCAGCAAAGTACACCCCAAAAACCACACACCCCATTGGAGTATTATGGTATCGCTTGTTATCATTGTTCTGATGGCAATTTCATTGCCTATTGAGACTGTTGCCAGTGCCGCCGATATTATGTTCCTGCTGCTGTTTTTGCAGGTAAACCTTGCCATGATTCAACTCAGGAAAAAACGCCCGGATCTGGATCGCGGTTTTAAAGTTCCCATTTTCCCTTACCTGACCATTGCGGGCGTCCTGCTACTTCTGTTTTTGTCAGTTTATATGTTCTATTATAGTTTAACAGCATGGATCGTTACACTGATCTGGATTGCCATCGGTCTTTTCATTTACAAATTTTATGCAGCAAACCGAGAAGTTCAGCATGTAAGGAAAGTCTCTACACTGGAGCGAATCTCGAAGAAGGATTATACTATTCTTGTTTGCTTATCGAGGTCAGATAGTGTAACGAGTATGTCGGATATTGCATTTGCCATTGCTAAAAAGTACAATGCAAAAATTGTTTTTCTGCATGTAATAGAGCTTAGTGAAGATAAAAAGTTACAGGTCGGTTTGAAAGATACTAGCGATGCAACAGCAATACTTGAAAAAGTTCAAATTTTATCTGAGAAAGCAGGTGTGCAGGCGAAATCGATCATCAAGATTTCTCACCGGATATCAAGTGGAATTGTTGATACAGCCTTAGAAGAGAGTTGCAATTTTATATTGACCGGACGAGAGAAAAACAGCGGTTTCACACGACGGTTCTTTTCATCTGCAATTGATATTGTTTTGCAGAAGACAACAAATGAAGTTGCCATTTTGCATGGAGAAGTGAAACCTGGTGAAGTCAGAAACATTCTCATCCCATTTAGCGGAGATATAAATACACGGCTGGCCATTGAGATTTCTCCGGCATTGATGGAATATTATAATGCTAAAATTACGATTGCAATTGTTTTCAGCCCCAAAACTGACTTGGTCGTCCAACAAAAAATTATTGACCAGATAAACAAGGATTTGGTTGAGAATGACCTGGTAGCAAAAATTGAGACCATTTACGATACTGATATTTTGCATGGAATATTGAAATTGGCGAAGGATAAAGACCTGATGGTGATGGGTGGAAAATCGGGAGATTTCATCGAACTGCTTTTTGCAAAATCATTGGCAAGGGAAATTACCGAACAGGTTAATTGTCCGGTACTCTGGTTAAAAGAATACGAGGAAAGAGTTTCTTTTCTGAAATCTCTTTTTAAATCTCAAAAAAAATAAAGAATACATATGGAAACAAAAATTCAGGAACAGTTTCTCCATTTAGTAGACAGCCTCCTGGCATATTTGCCGAATTTAATCGGAGGTATTTTACTCATCTTTTTAGGTTGGCTGTTGGGATGGATAGTCAAGAGGTTATTAGTGCAGTTTTCACTTATTCTGCGGATCGATAGGTTTTTAAAGCGATCACGTTTTGAAGCAGAAATTTCAAAAGCCGATGTTCGGTACAGCCTCTATAACATCATAGGAAATATTGGCTTTGTGATCATTTTTCTTATTTTTCTAAATAATGCGCTATTAACCTGGAAATTGTATATTTTATCAGACCTATTAGGTAAAGGAATCCTCTTTTTACCGAAAACCATTATTGCTATAATAATCTTTGGCGTTGGATGGTTATTGGCTTCATGGGTTCAAATTTCTGTATTTAAATCGTTACACCGCGAAGAAATTCCAAGAGCTTCTCTCATATCAAAATTTGTTAAAATTATACTTGTGATTTTCTTTTCAGCAATTTCGTTTATAGAACTTAATATAGCCCGGGAAATTATTATCATCGGATTTACTACAATATTTGTAACGCTTGGTATTATTGCAATTGTCCTTACTTCAGCAGGCAGTAAGAATTTTCTAAAAAAAATAGAAGACTCTTTTAGGGACAAGAGAAACGACAAATAAATTAAAAATGCTGTCAATATAAAAATTTTAGATTGTTTTAACATATTGAACGTAATATAAAAGCGGTAGCTTCATTTTGCCCGATAATGTTAGTTTAGCGTGTTACTTGTAAATAATTCGCTTATTATTCAGGTAATAATCCTGACAGCTTTGGTAATGATGGTAGGCCTTATAACAGGACCAAAAGTGAACAATTATAAACCTGACATCAAATAGCTCAAAAAAATTGTATCTTGCCATGGATTAACATCATTAGAGACATTTAATAAAAGTTCCTATGATTTCAGAAGAAAAAATATTCTACGAGCCGAGAAAGTACAATACAATTGAATTGTGGAAAAATGTGACAGAAAAGCAATGGAATGATGCAAGCTGGCAGTTAAAGAATTCGATACGAAGTGTCGATCAGTTGAAAAAAGTTATTAAATTAAATGCCTTTCAGGAAAATGAAATTGAAAGAACATTAAAAGCCTTAAAAGAAGAAGGTAAAGAACCATTGCGAATTACACCTTATTATGCTTCACTTATGCAAGCGGACCCTTTTCACCCAGTAATGTTACCGGGTGAAAAATCAAAAAAACGGCTTGACCCAATATTTTGGCAAAGTGTTCCTACTCCAGCTAACCTGCTTTTTCCTGACACAGGCGTTGAAGGTGCAATGTGTGAAGGATCCAGAAGTTATGGAGCTGCTTACCAACGTTATCCTAATAGAGTTGCTCTTTTTGTGGCTGAAAACACTAGTTGTGCCTCCTATTGTGTACATTGTCAGAGGGCAAAATCGTTAGATGGTTCAGTTGATGTTAATAGTACTGAAATAGATAAGGGATTATTTTATATCGGATATAATAAAAATATTAACGAAGTACTTGTTACAGGCGGAGATGCACTTATGATAAGCAGACCACGACTACAATATATCTTAGAAGAATTAAGCAGAATACCTCATCTTCGTGTAATAAGAATTGCAACCAGAGTTCCTGTAGTTTTGCCAATGGGAATAACAGATGAACTTTTAGAACTAATCAATATTTCTGCAAACAAATTCAATAAGGGCATTGACAAGTATGTTTATTTTATGACACATATCAATCATTATCATGAAATAACTGAAGATTTGGCTAAAGCTGTAAAAAAAATCCGTAAACATGGTTTTACAATTAGAAATCAAACCGTACTTTTAAATCATGTAAATGACTATTATAAAACCTTAGCGAAACATTCAGAAGAATGTTTTGGATTGGTATTCATCCTTATTACTTATTGCAATGTCATAAAGAAAAAGGGATTGTTCATTTTATTACACCTATCCAAATTGGAAAAATATATATGAAACATTTACAGGGTTGGATTTCAGGTATAACAGTTCCAAGATATGCTGCAAATATTGAAGGTGGTGGAGGAAAAGTATTGTTAATGCCATCAGGACATGATACTTTAAATTCAGAGACCAATATTGATGATAAAATTTCTGAAAGTTATGCAACTGTAACTACCTGGGATGGTAAAGAATTGTTAAGGTACGAAGCACTTGGCAGAACTACACGCGAAGAGTTTGAAAATGGAGTTAAAATTATGGATGCATTTATTGGAAGAAAGGGTGCATTCCTTCCAAAACTCATTATTGTCGATGACAAAGGGAGACACATTGAAACAACGAATAGAACAAAATTGCCTTCAATTGAAAAAATAAAAAAATCTGAACTTTTAGGATATGATTTATTTAAAAATGATATGCCGTTGACCAACCCAGTTGATATATTTGAAAAACTGGAAATACAATTTAAGCAATCAAAATACAGCAAACTTTAATGGATTTATTTAAAAAAGATTTTAATAATTGACTGGCTATCTCTAATTCTATTTTAGCAAACTATTGCTTTGCAAAAAACACACAGGTGACATTGACAGCTAAAAATGACTGTATCATTGCAAAATGAAAATTACATCAATTAAGAATATAAAACCACTAGTTAAATGGACACAAACAAAGCTGACCAAAAAACAATTCATTTTCTTGTCAAGTATACTTGTTGGATTATCAGTTGGTTTAGCTGCCGTAGTTTTAAAAACATTTGCCCACTACATTTTTATTTTAGCTACTCATAATAAGTTCGGAAGTTTTCACTATTTTTATCTTCTATTACCTATTCTCGGAATATTTCTGACAGTATTATTGGTAAAAAAATTACTTAAAGGCAAACTTGAAAAAGGATTATCACAAATACATTATGCTATTTTCAAAAAATCAAGCACGCTTCCAAAAGAACAAATGTATGCCCAGATCCTTACAAGTTCATTAACTGTAGGCTTTGGCGGATCAGCAGGGCTTGAAGCACCTATTGTAATTACAGGTGCAGCATTTGGATCAAACTATTCAAAAACCTATAATTTAAGTCACAATGAAAGAACTTTATTGTTTGCGTGTGGTATTGCAGCTGGTATTGCAGCAGCATTTAATGCCCCAATAGCAGGTGTCTTGTTTGCATTGGAGGTTTTACTTATTGACATCAGTATTTCTGCATTTACTCCTATTATTATTGCAGCAGCAACAGGTGCTTTGATTTCAAATATAATCCTTCAAGACGACATTCTTTTATCATTTCAACTTCAGCAACCTTTTAATTACAATAATGTTCCTTTCTACATTCTTCTGGGCTTGTTGGCAGGAGTTATTTCTGTATACCATTCCCGTGCTTTTACTAAAATTGAAGAACTTTTTAGCAAGTCAGCAAATAAAATTTATCTCAACGTTTTCATTGGAGGAACTACATTAGCCATTCTCATTTTTGTTTTCCCTTCATTATTTGGCGAAGGTTATCAAAGCATTAAAATTCTCTCTTTACAGCAACCCGAAAATTTATTAGACAACAGTTTATTTCAAAATTATAAAAGCAACGAATGGATTGTATTAACTTTTGTGGGAGCATTAATATTTGTCAAAGCTATTGCTACAGGTATTACTTTGGGAAGCGGTGGCAACGGCGGTAACTTTGCTCCCTCGCTTTTTGTCGGTTCATACCTTGGCTTTTTTCTTTCAAGGTGTTTAAATATGTTTAACCTAACAAATTTACCGGTAAGCAATTTCACCATTGTAGGTATGGCAGGAATACTGAGCGGGCTTTATCATGCACCTTTAACCGCTATATTTTTAATAGCTGAAATAACAGGAGGTTATACACTCATGATACCCTTAATGATCGTTTCATCAATTAGCTTTGTAGTATCAAAATACTTTGAGCCTCACTCAATGGACACAAAAAAACTAGCCTTAAGCGGGGAAATTTTTACAGAAGACAGAGACCATAACATTTTGACAACTATAAGTACATCGAATCTAATAGAAACGAATTTTCAAAAGATTTCACCAAACGATAAATTGGGAGTTTTAGTCGAAGTTATATCGAAATCAAATCGGAATATTTTTCCCGTAACTGATAACGAAAATATATTATTAGGCATCATTATTCTTGATAATATAAGAGACCTTATTTTTAAAAGAGAAATATATGACAAAGTAACGGTGAGCGAATTAATGACAAAACCTCCGGCAACCATATCATCAACAGAAACAATGGAGGCTGTTATGAAAAAATTTGATGAAGCAGGAGCCTGGAATTTACCCGTAACAGACAATAATCATTATATTGGGTTTATATCAAAATCAAGTGTATTTTCAAGCTATCGTACAAAGTTAAAAACGACCAAAATAGAATAATGGATTAAGACAAACTGATGATAGGATAGAAAGTCCAATAGAAAATATATAAGCGTTCGCTTAATACAAGATTAATTAAAAAACCAAAGCAAACTTGCCACGAGCAATAATGAAAAACAAAGGTTATCAAAATTACAAATATGACCCCGATCGACAAAAATTAATTAATTGCTATAAAATATTGGGTTGTCGCCGAAATAAATGTGGTTCATACATGTAATTAATAGGAGGTAAAGGTAAAAAGAATTTGCTAATACATGCCTGAATGTGATTTTTAGAATAGTTAGACTGGAGGCTATTCGAAAATTATTATTGACAGTCTGCGTCTAATGTTTATGAAGATTAACAGAACATTCAATGGAATCCGTAAATTTTTATTGAAATATATAAAAATAAAAAAGTCCGCAACAGCATTATTGCGGACTTAACCAAATTCTAATTTCCTGTAGTTATGCAGGCTGCAAAACTTCTGCTTTGCTTACCAGCAACGACACAACGATACCAAAAACAATGTGCCCGATAATACTGCCAATCATAATCATGGCCATAGATCCTTCGGGCGATGCCATTCCACCCATCATGGCGCTCATCAAAGCCATCATTATCTGTGCGAAAACAAATACGGCAAATCCAAATAGTGCGCCTTTCAGGATTTTACTTTCAATTTTCTGTAACCAGCCGGACATGAAGAAAACATAACCGATGGCGAAAATAACGCCAATCATAAAATGCATCATCCATCCGATAATTATTGGAAATCCCATCATTCCCGATAACATTTCAGCGGGATTCATTTTAGGCATGCCCATCACAGGTGCGATAAACATGATCATTGTCATGGCGGCTGTCCCCAAAATACCGCCTAAAAGTGACTGTTTTATTTTTGTGTTCATAGTTATAATTTATTTTAAGATTGAAAAAAGAGGATAGTATTTTTCTATCCTCTTATATTGTTAATACCTATTTTGAAAAAACATAATCATTTGCTGATGCAGCAGAATGACAGGATGTACACATGCCACCCATCAGGTTAGCGCCCCGCATAGTA
The DNA here is from genome assembly GCA_963749345.1 of uncultured Bacteroidales bacterium. Classification (GTDB taxonomy): domain Bacteria; phylum Bacteroidota; class Bacteroidia; order Bacteroidales; family JAADJA01; genus JAADJA01. Next base: position 341,200 of record CAVVMO010000001.1, read on the forward strand.
TTGCCCTCACCGTCAACGGCGATAGTGCCATCAGGATTCAGCATGAACCATTCCCAGCCGTTTCCAGCCGTATTGAAATTACCGCCACGTTTTACCATAGCTGTAAATTCGTTTACCGTAAGGTCAGGGTTTGAGGAATGCTTAACTACAACTGTACCCTGCGGATATTTTCCACTTACCAAATCCTGTCCGTCCTTGAAATAAACATTGCGTGTAACTGTATTGTCGTTACCAGCGTGTGCCGTTCCAAGTGCCGGATCAGGCCCGGTATTGGTTGCGTCGAGCGACCAGGACATGAAGCCTGTAAATGTATTGTTATCGGCCACATACTCCTGTGGCTCAGGTTCGGGATCGTCTTCCTTTTTACAGGATTCTACTACGAGCATGGATGATAAAGCAAATGCTGTAATGACTAAAAATGGATTTCTTTTCATTTGTAAAAATTTTAAGATTTTTTAATTAACTATTTAACCTTTGGCTATTGCATTATCAAAAGCCTTTTTAATGTCCTCGGTTGATTTTGAAACACTGATACTGTTAATCTGCTTTTTCGAAACAGGATCAATGAAATAGATCATACCGGTAGCTTTGTTCTCCTTGGCAAATTCATAAATGCCCTCTTTTTCAAGATTCGTTTTCGACATTGCTTTAGTTTGATCATTCGACTGATCATTCATCACAACCAGGTAGTCCTTATTCATCATATAGGAAGGCAGAATTTCCTTTTCCAAACGCGGACCGTTTGCTTTACATGTTCCACACCAATCAGCTGAACTCACCAGTGCAATGACTTTAACATTTTCGTTCTGGGCATTTGTAAAGATTGAAATGCTCATCAGAATAACCGAGGCAATAAGAAACTTTTTCATTTTTTTAAAAATTTAAGTTTAACATAATTGAATTATGTATGAATAGTCGTGCATGAATTTAAATCCTGACAGAATATTAAAACTTTTTATTCGAGGTACAAAAAACCAATCACTTTACGACATGCATTATGACCTGCAAATGAGTTAAAGGCATAATTGGAATATCGCCTGTAAGCAAAACTTAAAGTAAGTATAAGAGAAGGAAAAAGGTTATTGAATGGTTATTTTATTACCTGACAATGATTTTGCCCGATTCGAAGGATTGACCGGCAGGATTGAGGATTGTAATTATATACATGCCGGAATTTAAGTCCCGGGCTGATAATTCAATATATTCCTCCCTGGTAGACAGATCAATTACTTTTTTACCTGTTATATCATGCAGCATCAGGCTGAATTGGTCATGGTTTTCATTGTTAAAATAAATCCGTGCAAAATTGATCACAGGGTTTGGTCTGATCTGGTAGGAAGATTCATCAAATTGGATAATCTCAATAGAAATAATTTCTGAAAAGTTACCGATCCCCAGTTCAAGCTGGTAATAATTGATCGAAGGATATGGATTTGGATCGGTAAAATTATACGATTCAGCCACGGAAATATCACCGCAAACGCCATCAATCCTGCCAATCTCAGTAAAATTAATAGAATCAGCCGAACGATAAAGTTTAATTCCGTTACAGGTGCTTCCTGCAAGTATTTGCCAGTTAAGGTAAACAATACCCTGCTTTTCCTGGGCAATAAAACGGCCGAGTATGGCATTGGTTTGAGCTCCTGCAATTAGTGAGATTGAGACCAATATGCAGATAATAGCAAAGCTGATCCTGTTGGCTTTCATTTTATCAAATGTTTGATTGGATTCTTTTTTTCAACTCCTCATTAATTTGAATACCGGATGAATCATCACTCATTTCAGGATGGTTATGGCTCAGTATTTTATCCAGAAATTTACTTTGTTTCTGGTATTCATGGCATGCTTTACACATCATGGTATGAAATTTTAATTGCCACTTTTCATTGCATGTAATATCAGTTACCGATTTTTTATCGATCAGTTCTGTGGCTTTATCGCATGATAACATCCATTTGCCTGTCATTTTTCTTTAGTTATTATTTTAACCAGTTGATTTCGATGCATTTTCTCAACTGCAATTTAGATCTGTGTATAACCTGCCATAGATTAGTAATGGTTATTCCCAAATCCTGACAAATTTCTTCACTTTTATTTCCTTCAAGATACTTCAGCTGTACTATTGAAAACCAGGAGGCCGGAAGTTTGTTCATGCATTTCTCTAATATTTGCCTGAATTCTGCATTATCCAACAGGTCAGCTTCGTCATCCTGCCAGTTATTTGGCATTTCTTCCTGCTTCCAACTTCCGTTCTCACTAAAAAACTTTTCAGAATCAACAACCTGTATCAATTCCTGCTTCCTGAAATTATTGCGATGATAATCAATGATCTTATGGTTTAATATCGAAAAGAGCCAGGTTTTGGGATTGCTTAATCCTTCATACTTATCAAAACCATTAAAAGCAGCCACAAAAGTATCCTGAACCAGATCTTCCGCAACTTCCCGCTGAGAGGTTCTTGAGAAAGCCCAGGTATACATTGAGTCGCTGTAAAGTTCAACCCACTTACTTACAATTGACTTTTTGTTTTCTGCCTGCATTGAATGATATAACCGATTACAAAAATAAGCATATAAAGCAATTAAACTCATTTGCATAAATCGTTAGAATATAATTACTTATTTCTAGTTGAATGAATCATTATTTGCCTGTATATATCTGGGCTGGTATTTTGTAATCTATTGTATCTGTCCTTGACATATTAAGGTTGTTATTTATTGAGCTGAAGAAATTAAATGCTTTATGGTTGAACAAGTTTTCAATACGGTACTACCGGTGCACCTGCGTCAACACTTCAAGGTTATCGCCATAATTGAGGTGGTTTATATGCTACAGATTTGGTAGGTAAAAATATATAATTTTGTTTTTGGCTGATAGATGTAAGAGCAATGTTTTTTGAAATGAATAATACCATATACGAACGTCGATTAATCGAAGAATTAATATTTGATAAAAATAAGTTGATTAAAAATATTACTATCTTGCAAGCAAAATTTTAAAATAATTTTACAATGACTACCAGCGGATTAATATTGATGTTATCATGGTGTGGCATCGTGACATTTTTTACAATTTATTTTTTTTATAAAGTACTAACCACAAAGAAAAAAGACGAACCAGACTCTTATTCTGATAACGATTGAAACAAATGACCGTAAACAAATAATCGATTTATTAAATCTCATTGTTGCTGTCATCAATTGGTGATTACCTTTATGCTGCGAGATGATTACCTTTATAAATTAATTTCTTTGAACTACTTTTGTTTTTTCATACTAATTTGTGAGGTATCTTAAGTTTATTTATTTTCATTCAGATTCGTAATTTCCAGTGAATTTTAAATTGTTTATTTATTGATTCCTTACAATAAAAGCCGGTGGATAAAATTTTTACCGGCTTTTTCAATAATAAAAGTAAACACGGCTTACAATATATTGCTTTTACTTTTATTTTAGCACCCTCAAAATTTCTATATTAAAATAATTCAATCAAATTAATACAATATGTTAAAAAGTTTCAGTAATCAGAGATTTAAAGGGCTAATTGTACTATTGCTATTTGTTTTTCTGCCTGTTCTGCTTCATGCTCAGGGTTCAGCTATCCCATCAATAGGTTCAATCAGGTTCGAGTTTATACTTTTCGGACTTACACTTATCGGAGTTGCCATTTTTCATAAGCACACGATGTATGTGGCATTAACAGGCTTAGTTGTGGTGCTGGCTTTTAAATATATTTTCGATTCCCATTTTGATTTTTTTCAACATATTACAGGCCATGAAGGGCAAGAGGGAGAATGGCGCATACTTTTAAATCTGCTTGGACTGTTATTAGGTTTCGCCATCCTTGCCAAGCATTTTGAAGAATCGAAAGTACCGGAAGTATTGCCTAAATTCCTGCCCGATGATTGGAAAGGAGGGCTTGTATTATTGTTTTTCATCTTCATCATGTCAGCTTTCCTCGATAACATTGCAGCCGCAATGATAGGAGGAACCATTGCCATGGTTGTATACAAAGGGAAAGTTCATCTTGGATTCCTGACAGCTATAATAGCTGCAAGTAATGCCGGAGGAGCAGGCAGTGTGGTTGGAGACACCACCACCACATTGATGTGGATAGATGGAGTAGAACCAGGTTGGGTATTATCAGCCTATGTGGCATCATTTTCTTCTTTTTTAATATTTGGAATATTCGGTGCTGTTCAACAGCAAAAATTCCAACCCATTTTAAAAGATCCGACCTTAGGAGTAAAGATTGATTCGGGTAAAATATTAATTGTTGTGCTGATTTTAGTTTGTGCAATCCTGACAAACTATTTTATGGATTTTCCAGCCTTGGGGGTTTGGATCGCGATCATTATTGGTTCGTTATTCCGTAAAACACCCTGGTACGAAATGGGACATGCCTGGAAGGGAACAATTTTCCTGATATCATTGGTTACTATTGCCTCACTCATGCCTGTTGAAGAATTGCCACCTGCCTCCTGGAAGTCGGCTTTCTCACTTGGTTTCATTTCTGCTGTTTTTGATAATATCCCGCTTACAAAGCTTTGTCTCGACCAGGGAGGTTATGACTGGGGAGTATTAGCCTATGCAGTTGGTTTTGGCGGATCTATGATCTGGTTTGGTTCTTCAGCCGGTGTAGCGATGTCGAATATGTATCCAGAAACACGAAATACGATTAATTATTTGAAAAACGGCTGGCATGTGGCAATTGCATATATTTTTGGGTTTTTTGTAATGCTGGGAGTTGTCGGCTGGCATCCTCATGCTCCTCATAAAGATGAACAAAAAATTGAAATACCGAATCAATCAAGTACACATCAGCATTTACCCTAAATTAAAATGGTTTTAAGAGCATTTTAAAAATCACAATAAAATTATCGGGTATTATTTAACGTTTAAGATGATATTTATTTGTAACTTTTCAGAATGAAAATCTTAGTTATTGAAGATGAACCAAAGGTAGCTTCGTTTATAAAACAAGGGCTTGAAGAACTGGGATACGAGACCGATTTAGCGTATGACGGTTTTACCGGTAAAAAACTTGCCATTCAAAGTACTTATGACATTATTATACTGGATATTATTATTCCATATATGAATGGCATTGAATTGTGTAAATTGATAAGAGAAAACAATGCAAACGTTCCTATATTAATGCTTACAGCACTCGGAACAACGGATAATAAAATTGAAGGATTTGAAGCCGGCGCTGATGATTATCTGGTAAAACCTTTTGAGTTCAAGGAATTGGTTGCACGTATCAGGTCGTTAACCAAGAGGTCTTCAGGAATTATTCAAACTTCGCAAAAAATAAAAGTTGCCGACCTGGAACTTGACCTGGATAGAAAAATTGCTATACGAGGTGGTAAATCAATTGAACTAACTTCAAAGGAATTTAATTTACTCGAGTTCTTTATGAAAAACCAGGGAAGGGTATTGTCAAGAGCCACAATTGCAGAACATGTTTGGGAGATCACCTTTGATACCGGAACCAACATCGTGGATGTTTATGTTAATATACTGCGTAAAAAGATTGATAAGGACTTTAATGATAAATTGCTGCATACCAGAATAGGATTGGGTTATATTTTTACAAAAGAAAGATGAAAATAAGAAATAAGCTAACCCTTTTATTTATTGTCATTGTAGGTATTCTTTTCGTAATCTTATCATTTTACATTTATATTTTTTCTGCAGATTTCAGGAAAGAGGAGTTTTACAGACGGTTGGATAACCGCGCTATTAGTACTGCTAAATTACTGGTCGATGTTGATGAAGTAGATGCCAACCTTCTTCAACTTATAGAAAAAAGCACACCTGAGAGTTTACCATCCGAAAAAATGACAATTATTGATTTTCGGAATAAAACAGTATTTACTACAGATGAAAATCAATTGATCAGGATTACCACAGGAATGATAAATGAAATCAGGCTTAAAAATGAAGTCAGATATAAGCAGGGTGATTATGAAATACTGGGGATCTTGTTTATAGGTAAATACGATCGGTTCGTTGTTGTTAATGCAGCTATAGACCAATATGGTTTCAGTAAATTACGAAATTTAAAAGTTATCCTTATAATCGGATTTTTAATAATAATCGTATTAGTGAGTTTTGGTGGTTGGTTATTTTCGGGAAGGGCGATGGCGCCAATTTCAAATGTTGTAAAACAGGTCGAAAAAATAACAGAATCCAGTTTAAATTTACGACTTGATGCGGGAAATGGGAAAGACGAAATAGCGCAGTTAAGCAAAACTTTCAATGATATGCTAAACCGACTTGAAACAGCTTTTAAAATGCAAAAGAATTTCGTGTCGAATGCTTCCCATGAACTCAGAACTCCCCTTACATCTATAACTGGGCAGTTAGAAGTAATCCTGATGAAAAAAAGAACAGAAGAAGAATATGTTGAATCTATTAATTCTGTACTTGAAGATATTAAAAACCTCAATCGAATTTCTAATGGCCTTCTTTTGCTCGCACAAACAAGTTCGGATATAACCACAATTAACTTATCGCCCATACGGATTGATGATTTAATATGGCAGGCAAGAGGAGAATTGATAAAAAGGAATAAGGAATACATTATTAATGTTTTATTTGATCCATCCATCAATGATGACAAATATTTAATTGCGAATTGCAACGAACAATTAATAAAGGCAGCTATTATTAACTTAATTGATAACGGTTGTAAATATTCTTCATTACATGAGGTTATTGTTAAACTGTTATTTCCCGGAGGCGATTTCCTCACTATTGAATTTCATGATAAAGGCATAGGCATTGGTGAAGATGAAATTCAGCATATTTTCGAGCCTTTTTACCGAAGTAAAGATGCCATCACTATTAAAGGCCACGGAATTGGCTTATCGCTGGTCGACAGGGTGGTGAAGCTGCACAATGGCAGTATCAAAGTTGAATCAGAGTTCGGCAAAGGTTCAGTGTTTACGCTAAAAATCCCTTATTACAGAAATTATTAATCCTTTTTTAATTTCACATTCATTTCGTTTTAATCCTGCCGAAATAATTTTGTACCGAAAGTTCAAAATTGTTTAATCTTAAATTTTATAATGTTATGAAAACACTAATTGAAAAGCACAAACTGATATCCATTGGAATTGGTTTAGCATTTATTGTTGCACTTGTATTTGCAATAAATTTTTATTCAACAAATCAATCATTGAAAAAGGAAGCCGCAAAAGACAGGCTTACAGCGGAAAATTTATTATCTGAAAAATCGGCGTTGCAAAAAGCGTTTGATAAATTGAACAGTGAAATTCCGACGCTAAAAGCAAAAAACAAAGAGATGGACGATCTTCTCTCTAAGTCGAACGAGAAAATAATGTCCAAACAGATGGAAATTGACAAACTTCTGAAGGAAAAGAAGAATGTTAAAGAAATCACTTCTAAAATGGAAGAATTGCAGGCCATGAAGGACGACCTGATAAAGCAATTAAACATGCTGAATAAAAAAAATCAGGATCTGAATAATGAGAACCTTGCTCTTGGTAATACTATAAATGATCTGAAAAATGATAAGCAGCAGCTTTCAGAAAACATGCAGCTAATGGCAGCCAATAATTTCCTGATTGAAACATTAAAAGGAAAGAAAGAAAACTGACAGTATCAGCAAAGAAAACGAATAAAATAAAAGCAGACTTCGATATTCCGGTTGATGTTGAAAACAACATAAGTTTTATCATTCGGAAACCTGACGGGAAAACCGTTGATTCCAAAAAAGATAAATCTATTTCGCTGAATATTGCCAGCATTGGCACATCTGATCTGGTAGCAAGTACTGGAAAGTTCTCAGGTTATTCGGTAAAAACCAAGAAGGTAAAAATGGTATACCAGCCTTTGGACAAATTGCTTCCTGGAATTTACTCAATTGATGTGTACAACAAGGATACTTATCTGGGCACTTCCCAGGTAAAACTTAACTAAACCACTATGGATTAGAAATCCATAGGTTGTAAATACTGTAAAAAATGAAATTTTTTGTCTTTATTCTAATATCCAATTACCTGATTGTACATTCGGTTTATCCCGATGATGTTCAAGATATTCCTGAACCATCTCATCCGTTATATTTCCTGTACTCCAAACACCATAACCAACTGCCCAAAAATGGCGACCCCAATACTGCTTGCCCAATGAGGGAAATTCTTGCTGAAGAAGTCGTGAAGTCCTACCCTTCAACTTCTTTACCAATTCACTTATACTCAACGAAGGAGGATACTCAACATGGATGTGAACATGATCTTTGCTTACTACCCCCTTTAGTATTTGAACATTCTCAGCATTACTTATTTGAACAACCAAATCTCGACAACGTACTTGAACATCACCCTTTAAAACATGATAACGATATTTCGTTACCCAAACGATATGAGCTGTTAAACGACTTACAGAATGTGAACCTAACCTGTATTGTTCCATCTTGTAAAACTAAAAAATTTATAGAAACTAAAGTGCCTGCAATAAATTGCAGGGTTTTAACCATTTTTTAAGATAATAAAACAATTTGTTATTAATTCTCTTTGGGCAAACTACCCTGCTTGTTTTTGGCGGGGTAGTTTTTTTATTGCTAAATAGTAATTATGTGCAATGTAAAATCTTCAAATTGAATCAAACATTTGAACCATATAAAGAAATCAAAAGTACACCCCCGCAAAAATTTTAATGGAATTTTAATCTGGCTTTCATTCCGCCTTAATGATTCGTATCTTTTTTTGCAAAAAATAAGTTATGAAAACTAACAATCAAAAAATTTTAATTATTAGTGCAGCGGTGGTAGTAGCCCTCGCACTGGTTCTAACCGGAATATCATTCAGCAAATACAAGTCTACAAAAAACAGATTGAATGATAGCATACTTACTTATGATCAACTCCTATCGGAAAAGCTCGAACAGGAAAAACTTTACGTCAAGCTGAATAATGAGTTTGCGCAATTAATAAGGGATAATCAAATAGCGCAGTCTTCACTAACTGAGGCTGAACAAAAAATCAAGGAACTGGAGAATCAATTAAGGTCGATAGATAACAAAGGCAAAGAAGTAAAGTCACTCGAAAATCAAATTTCTGATTTACAAAAAAATATTCAAAACCTTGAACGTGATTTGGCGGAAAATAAATCGAAGAATGAGCAATTGCTAAGCAAAAATGACGAATTAAATAATTCGATTGCTAACCTCGAAAAAGAAATTAGCGACCTTAAGCAAAAAGTAATTTCGACCATGTTTGCAAATAACTACCGGATTGAAAGCCATAAGGGTAAAAGCGACAAACTTACGATCAATGCTAAAAAAACAAAAAAGATTCTAATGAGTTTCGATATACCGCAAGACATTACTACTAATATCAATTTAAAAATAACTACCCCCGAGGGTAAAACCATTTCCGGCGGTGAGAAAAACATTTCGTGGAAAGTAGTAGATGTAAACGAAAATTATTTGGCAAGTACAGTGCCTTACCTTGGGGAAATTGAGGTCAAAAAAAGGATAGAAATTATTTATAAACCTGAAAGAAAACTAAACAGAGGTATTTACACCCTCGAATTTTATGATAAAAATAACATAATAGGTGCTTGCCAAATCAGGTTAAAATAAATACTACAATTCTGTTTTTCGAAGAGCTGTCCCCTTCTTTGGGACAGCTTTTTATTAAAATTATCAAGATTTCGAAGTGCTGATATAATCTGACCTAAAGTTTAATGAAATTGATTGGTTTAGTTTTAGTATTTAAAATTATGGTAATTGCTTCAGGATTATCCCAGCAAATTCATGAAACAAAGATTTGGGATGTATCGCCTCATAATGCTTTTACCGACCTTGTCCGTTTTAAATCTCACTTTTATTGCGCTTTTAGAGAGGGGAAAGAACATTTACCGATCAATGGTGTCAATTTGGGGAAAATCCGCATACTGCGCTCAAAGGATGGAAAAAAATGGGATTCTGTTGCATTATTTGATATTAGCGAGTATGATCTTCGTGATCCTAAATTATCAGTAACCCCTGACAATAAGCTGATGGTTTTAATGGGTGGGTCGAAATATTTCCGAAAAATAAAAGTAGGTGCAATCTCCTATGTATCATTTTCAAAAAATGGATTGGATTTTACTGATCCTGAAACAGTGAATATCGAGGATAAAATAAAAAGCAGGTATGATTGGATTTGGCGGATAACCTGGTATAAAGGAGTTGGATATGGAGTAGTCTACCAGGATCCGAAACTTGATAATAACTACTTGACCAAATTGGTAAAGACAAAAGACGGGGTGAACTACCAGATAATTTGCAATTTTTACTTAAACAATAGGCCAAATGAAGCTACCATCAGATTTACTAAAGATGGTGAAATGTTTGTTTTGGTCAGGAGAGAGAACCTATCCAATGGTGTATTGGGGATGAGCAAAATACCTTATACGAAATGGAAATGGGTTGATATGAGTTTCAGGCTTGGTGGTCCCAATTTTGAAATTCTTGACGACGGAACACTGTGTATAGGCACCCGTATGTTTGACAATAAATTAAAAGGCTCAAACCACAGAAATTCAATTATGCTGGTAAATAAAAATGGCGAAATAAAAAATAGTTTTGAGTTAAGAAGCAATGGTGATACAGGTTATCCGGGGTTGCTAACATACAATCACCAACTGTGGATTTCATATTATTCCAGCCATGAGGGTAAAGCTTCCATTTATCTGGCTAAGATCAAATTGAAAGATTTGATATTTAAAAACATATGATGATTTATTTTCTCCCTTTTCGGCTAATATTTGAAAAGGATTTGCCAACAAAATTCGTTCTTTAAAGGTAATAAGTAAGGTGGTTTATAAAATTGTACTGGGTTTGTGATTTAACCGACCGAATATTACTTCACTTTCAAGTCAATTTATTTCTATTTTCCCCTACTGCCTTACTTTTAAAATCGGTGAAGGGTAAAACTTTCACCAGTTTTTTATTCTGAGTTGCGGGTCGGTTTGATAAATTTAGTTTTATCTGGGTTTCGGGATTTTAGAAATCCAGGTATTGCTGAAATAACACCTGCAGGTAAGCCTTGCCTTCCTTAATAACCTGTTCTTTTTTTTCGGGAGTAATTTCCATTTCAAAGTAATTGTCCATATTACGGCGGTAAACAAAATATCCATCAGAGCTGATCCAGCCGACCGCTTCGCCTGCTTCGTAAAAGGCAAATTCACGGGTATATGGATTGAATAAATTTTTGCTCCATGAAAATTCTTCAGATGGGATATCCAGCTGGTGAAGCAATGTACTGGTGATATCAACCTGGGAACCAAGTCTGCTTATCTGTTTCCCTTTATATTCGTCTTTAATTACCTCTCCATAAAGCAATAGGGGAATTTTCCGGTATCCTTTCGACAAAACATGCCAGTTTTTCTGAGATCCGTGACTGTGATCAGGTACCAATATGAATAAAGTATTTTTATACCATGATTCGGATCGCGCTTTTTCAAAATACGGTCCCAGACATTTATCCGAATAATAAACACCATTGAGGTAATCATTTTCCAATTCTGCAAATTGAATATGCGTCTTGTTTGGAAAATCGTAGGGAGAATGTGAGCTCACTGTGAAGATCATGGAAAAAAATGGTTCCGGCAAAGCAGAAAATCCTGCAAGTTGCTCCATCAGCATAAATTCATCATGAATGCCCAGTTTTCCACGCGGATACTTATCCTCAAAATCGCTCATTTCGTAAACCCTGTCAAAGCCACCAGACATGACAAAGGATTTAATTCCGCCATAGATAAGCTGGCCTCCAAAATAATAAGAGGATGCATAACCCTCGCTTTTCAGAGCCCTGACCAAACTGGGCAATTTTTGACTTTTTTCAGGAACGTGTGATATAGAAGTAATCGGGGTGGCAGGAAATCCGCTGATCACCGAAACATTCCCCTGGTCGGAGCGATTGCCTGATCCATACAGATTAGTAAACAGTACTCCTTGTTTTTCAAGTTTTTTAAAATTAGGAGTAATACCGGTATCTCCACCAATTGATTCTATAACATCAGCTGACCAACCTTCAAGCAGGATTATTACGATGTTGGGTCTTTTCGTTTTCAGAATTGCAAGGGTGGTATCAACCTTTACTTCATGAAGAGACCTGGTGATTTTTTCGGCTTCTTGCTGATCCATAAATTGAAATGGATTTGCATCCCTGAACCGGAAATTTTCGAGCATGCTGAGCATAAAGCTATTTCCGGAATTGACCGCCGCATGGTTTAAGATATTGTGTTTTGAATAAAATGATTTGCTCTGATTGATAGGAATTTGGTCCACCCCTCCCCTTATTCCAATAAAAAGAATACCCGGAGCCAGGATCAGGAAAGCCAAATAGGGCAGAACTTTAAACTTCGAACTGGTCTGGCTTAGCTGGAAATGCCTCCTGTAAATATAATGCCAGAATATAATTTGAAAAATTAAAAGAAAAATTAGTATGAAAAAATTCAATGTTGAAGCAGATTGGTAAATTTCGCCAGGATTTTTTAAGTACTGAAGGGCTTTATAATTTAGTTTGGTTCTCCATTCTGCATAAACACCAAGTTCGCCACAGGTTATTAAAAAATAAGAGAGCAGGGCAATTGACATATATGCCTGATCCAAAATCCGGAAAAATTTTAAACGAATTATAAGGTAAAACAGGGTTATGATCAAAGTAAAGACCATCAGGTAACAAGCCGTAGCAATGTCGAGAGGTATTCCATACCAAAAACCCGCGATGGGTTCAAAGAAAGAGATGTTTTCCGCTTTTAAAATGTGGATGTGATAAATCAGGAACACTGCTCTTGCAGAAAAGAACACAAGCATCCAGAAGACAATCCTTTTTATAAAGCTATATATTATTTCTAACATAATTTATTTTATGCATTTCCCGAAATCAAAGCTGTTTCCACTAACAAATTTATCAAAATATTGCAAACCAATAAAATAGTGAATTTGCATTAAAAGGGCTAAAGATAATTGCTTTTTACCTGATCCGGATATACCAAATAACCAACAAACACGACTTCTGTTTATTTTTTTTCATGCTCAGGTGTAACCAGAAAAGGCAATTTGTCGTTAAAACCTTCATTACGAATTGATTTAATTTTTCAATCGACAAAAAACAAGGATGACGAGATCTTTACTTTTACTACTTGCATTAAAAATATTGCTTATTCCCGGATGCGAGCGAAGGCATAATGCTGAATTGAATACCTCGAATCAGGCAAATGTATATCTCAAAGGGACCCTTTTACACCTCAGCTATGAGGAAATAAATTCTATCATCAAACAAACAGATAATACGCTGGCCGAAGGAGAAAACCGGCATACAATTAAAGTAACATCTGAATTAATTAATAGGATAAAAGAAAACGAACAATTCCTTGAGATCAGCTTTCAGAATAACCGTTTTGTGATGACCGACAAATATGGCAAAATAGAGTTCAGGAAGGTCATGATACCGCTGAGCGGACAGTATGCACAACCGGGCAGTTTTACTGTTTTTTATGGTACCTCCGGTTATACTGATTCACCCATGATCTGCAGCAACGGATACAAAGAATTACAGGAATTGCTGATAGGAATGGAATATTAGGCTACACGATAAAATTACCAATAATGAGCCGGGACAAACTTTAATATGTTCCGGCTTATTTTTCGCCTGAAAGTATTTTCTTGGATAATATGATTTCGTCTGGAGTACCTAACACAAATAGCTTGGAACCAGGAATGACTTGGGTGTCCGGCTTGGGATTCAATATATATACTCCGTCAGGTGTTTTATAGCCAATGATGTTCACACCGGTGAGTCTTCTGATTTTAAGCTCATTAATGGTTCTGTTTTCAGTTGCATTTGGGGTTTCCGGGCAAATGATTTCCTCCAGTCGTGTAGGATCTTGTCCATGTACCGACACATGATCGAGAAATTCGATTATATCAGGACTGGTCACCAGGTTAGCCATGTGCGCCCCTCCTACCCTTTCAGGCATTACAACATTGTTAACACCTGCCATCCTGAGCTTGCGCTCCGAACTTTCATCCGAAGCACGGCTGACAATTTCAAGCATTGGATTTAGTGTCCTTGCCGTCAATACGACATAAAGATTGTCTGCATCAATGGGCAATGTAGTGATAACGGCTTTTGCAGCCTTTATGTTGGCTTTAAGTAAAACATCATCCTGGGTTGCATCGCCTTCGATGAAGTTTCCTTCGGTTTCCATACTCTTCTTGATCACATCACTGCTCTGGTCGATAATGATGTAGGATTGGTGGTGGGCCTTTAGCTCTCTGGCTATCTGCTGACCGTTTCTGCCAAATCCGCATATAATTACATGATTTTGCATCTTTCTAATTGCTTTTGTACCATAACCTTTAATAAATAATTTTAACTGCCCTTCAAAAAAATAGGTTGAGATCGTGGTAAGGGCATATGCATAAGTTGTAAAACTCAACACAATTAAGAGCATTGTAAAAATCTTCCCGGCTGAACTGAGTTTGTGAATTTCACCAAAACCCACGGTCGAAATAGTGATCACCGTCATGTATAAGGCATCCAGGAATTCATCGTTTTCGATGAGCATAAAACCACTAACACCAATCACTATAATGGTAATGATCAAAATGAGTCCGATCAGAATTCTTGTCCGGTTGGAGAACCTTTCCATATAAAATGAATTGAAGGGCAAACTTAAATAAAATTCAAACACCGATTGAGCCAGGGCATACTTTGCAGGTATCTTTTATCTTCACTCAATACAACACTGGTCAATGTATTTCCTGTTTAAGAAGATCATTACCAATGGCGCAATGCAGGCACTTTTTATGGTTGCAATAATTCGATTTCAACTCAATCAGCGCCTGGGTGTTGAAGGCAGTTCGTACACTCATTCCTAAAGTTTCCCATTTTTTTACCACTGTATTGACTTCACCGGGTAATTGATCGAGAAGCCGCAGTGAACGATCAACCATCCCCTGGTCATTCCTGTTTTTACCATAAACAAATAAAAAGGGAATCACTGTGTTGATCATGATCAGGTGAATGGCTGTCAGTCCAAGATTTTTACTACGAACGGCAGAGGGCTTATCAAACAAATAATGATCGCGCCAATAGGCCGATACAGAAATGGTGAATAACGCCACAAGATCCTTCAGAGATCCAGCTTCCAGTACCTTTGAAAACAAATGGGAAGATTTGAATACAAGGTCGGCGAACTGAGCAATACGAATCGTCGGGAAATTGGATGGTCGCAATCGCATAAATCTCCAGATATGATGATCCAAATGTGTCAGGTTGTATTTTTCTTTCAGGAAGTTATACTCTTTTTGAAGCTGCCTGGGGTAGCTTTCATTAAACCCGGATTTCAACAAGCCTGACTGTCCAAACAACAATGCTTCAATTTGAAGAATACTATTCTTATGTTTACCAAGGCAACTTAGGGGCAATGATTTAGCCAAAAGATCGAAAGGAAGAGCATTGACTTTAAAACCAAAATTACGAGCCAGAAATTCATAAAAAGTCTGCTCCCAGTTGTTGTGGTTAAAATGCAGCTGGCTTTCTATTTCCATAGCTTTCACTTCAAGCCGTTCGATCATCAGCCTGTCGAGCCAGTTATTTATAACAAATCTGTCGACCCTGTTAAGAAGATTCTCACAAGCCACCCAGTTACGATTGGTCATAATTTCGGTGTAACGCTTGTACATTTCCGGATGGTAATCTTCCATGATCTCAATGGTTGGCAATATCTGTCCGCTTTTACTGTACAGGGTTTTATCATTTTGCCTTACGACGTGCAAAATCACATTTTCATAAGCTTTGTCGATATGATGTTTGTGAGCAAACCAATCGGATGACTTGAAGTGAATTTCAACATTTCCAGCCCAGATGGTATCTTCAATCTTAATCCGGGCATTGAAAAAATCGGGACCCGCATTTTGGTTGTGAATGCCCACATCAATAACCTCACAAGCCTCACCGCTTACCAATTTTAAGCTGGGTTTTAACAGCCTGTATTTCCACAAATAATGAAGAAATTCTTCTGTCACGGTCAATAAATTTGCATAAAATTAACAAATCTTTTTTACAAAAATTAAAATTCACAGTTAAATCGATTAACTCAATTACACCATTTGATAATTGAAATTGTCTGTTTGGAAGATATTTCATATTTTTCCCGTTTTGATTACTAAATTTGCGTCTGAACAAAAAAATGTAATTCAATAACTTTATTGATGACAAAACACAAAATAACTTTTCTCCTGATATTATGCTGGCTATTAATTCCAGTAGTTTATTCTCAGGATAGCTATAAAACAGATAGTTTAAAAAATTTATTACTCATCAAAGAGGATACTGCAAGATTGAATCTATGGGCGGAAATTGTTTTCAACTATATGAAACAAAAAGATCTTGTTTCGGCTGATAGCGCTCTTGTGAAAGCATTCAATTATGCAAAGGAAAAGAATCTTGAAGTTCCCTACAGGCTAAAATGGGCCAATGCGGAAATATTACACTATCACAAAGAAGGCGAAGCCGCTTTGGCAGAAATGAAGATCGTTATTGCTAAAATTAAGGAAACCAACAATAAAACAGATCTGGCTAAAGCACAGAACTTTCTTGCTTATATATATTTGAATATTGGCAAATACAATGATTGTATTGAAACATTTTTAAAAAGTATTGAGTTAGCAAAGCAAAACAAGATCGTCTCCACCCTGCCTGAATCCTACAGCGGACTTGCTTATGCATACAGATATGTGGGAAATGTTGAAGAACAGCGAAAACAACTGATCCTAATGGCCGATATTTCGTTGAAGGAGAATTATACAAGGTATGCTGCCGATGCTTATTTGCGTCTGGGTGACATAGGCATGGAGATCGACAGCAATTTTACTTATGCTATTCAGCAATACCAAAAATGTATCGGACTGAGAAAACAATTGAATGATTCGGCTGCAATTGCATTTACTTTGTTGCGATTAGCCTGGAATCATTACCTGAATAAAGAGTTGGATACCGCCCTCAACCAGTTTTTCACTTCGCTTGAATACAGCATCCCCATTAACCGGCTGACCAGCATTACCAATGCTTATGGAAATATCGGAACCATCTACCGGGACAAAAAGGAATTTGAAAAAGCGATACAATATTATAAAAAGAGCATCGACTATTCCCTTAAAGCCAACGACTGGTATAATCTTTCATGGCTATATAAGGACATCAGTGATATGGATAAAAACCAGGGGAATTATAAATCGGCATATACAAACTTCGTTCAGCACAAAAGATTTAGTGATTCGCTGGAGGTTTCAAAATATAGCAAAGGGATGGCCGAAGCGCGCACCCGTTACGAAACAGAGAAAAAGGAAAAGGATCTTGAAGTACTAACTTTAAAGCTGGAAAAGCAAAAGTATTTTACCTATGGTTTTGCGGGTTTAATTGTGCTTGTTTTAACCATTGGGCTCTTATTGTTTTACCAGAGCAGGGTCAACTCCAAAAGGAAGATTTCGGAGATGAATCATAAAATTTCAGAGATCACCCAGAAAAATCTAAGGCAGCAAATGAATCCCCATTTTATCTTCAACACCTTGAATTCTATACAGTATTACATGTATCAGCACGATAAGATTTCCACCAACAACTATTTGACGAAATTTTCGAGCCTGATGCGGAAAACCCTTGAAAACTCGCAACACACCTCTATCCCGGTCAAGGATGAAATTGATGCACTGGAATTGTACCTCCAGCTGGAATCCATAAGATTCAAAGAAAAGTTTGATTATAAAATCAACATTGACGAGGACATTGATTCTTTGCTTTATAAAATACCCACCATGCTCATCCAGCCTTATGTTGAAAATGCAATTTGTCATGGATTGATCAATAAGGAGGATAAGGGTTTTCTAAAGATTGACCTGAAGCTTGAAAAAGATTGTATCTCATGCACCATCGAGGATAATGGAATTGGGAGAGAAGCCGCCATGGAAATTAAAAAAGCGAAAAACGGTAACCACCAATCCCTTGGCACAAAAATAACCGAATCGAGGCTAAACCTTGTGAATGCCCTTTACGGTAATACAATGAAAATTGACTATACAGATATTAAAGATAGTGAAGGTAATCCAAACGGTACGAGAGTGGTAATTAATATTCCAATCATGACATAGAGGGTAAAAACGAGGTCATTTGTATGAATCATAATTTTAGTTGATTAAGAAGCATGAATAAAATAAAAACAATCATTATTGATGATGAACCCGATGCGGTTAACTTTATCCGGTCGATCATCGAGGAGTATTGTCCAAAGCTTGAAGTAGTTGATATCGCCCGCTCGGCAAAGGAAGGAGTAAAAAAGATCATCGAAAAAAATCCTGACCTTGTTTTCCTGGACGTCGAGATGCCGCATGGCAGCGGATTCGATTTGCTCAGCCAGTTTCCTGAAAAAACATTTGAAGTGATCTTTATCACCGCTTTTAATCACTATGCTATACAAGCTATCAAATTCAGTGCTGTTGATTATATTTTAAAGCCGATCAATATCAATGAGTTCATTGCTGCAGTTGAAAAGGTAACCGAAAAGCGAACAACCGTCCAATACAGGGATGAAAGTTTTCAAAACCTGCTCGAAAATGTAAGGTCAACCCTCCCGGGAAAGCTTGCAATCCCGACATCGGATGGAATGGAATACCTGAATACAAAAGATATTATTCGCATTGAGGCCGATCGCAGCTATTCATGGTTTTACCTCATTAATCATAAAAAGGTGCTTGTTTCAAGAAACCTCAAAGAATACCAGGAATTATTGACGGATCGCAACTTTTTCCGAACCCATAATTCTCATCTTATCAACCTGGAACATGTAAAAAAATTCATACGCCACGAAGGTGGTGCTGTTGAACTGGATGATGGTTCACAAGTTCCTATTTCGCGTGGTAAACGAGATTTATTTTTAATGCAGATGGCGAAAATGGCGAAATAATTATCCCTCAGGATAGTTCAATATTCGATTTACTTACCCAGCCCGTTATCGTGGTTTCCACTTTATACCAACCGTTGCTTTCTTCCAAGATTTTAACTTCTTTTCCTTGCTGAAGCGGCGGTGCTATCTTTTCAAAACTTACCCCTGCCCCTGACCGAATGTTCAGGAAATCAGCAATAACCGTCCCTTTCTGATCGATGAAATCAGGCTCATCAGACCGGTTGTGGCTAAGGAGGCGATCTCTGAACTTATCGAGAGGGAAAGCAGGTCCCGGATCCTGTTTGCGTCCAGGGGCAATTTCTTCGTGACCTACGATCAGATTTATTCCATACTTACCTATTAAAAGTTCACAAACCTGGCGGCAGGCTTCAATCTGGATTTCGGTGTAACTATGCCAGTAAGCTGGTTTGCTTTCATTTCGATGAGTGGCTAAGAGAACTTCATTTTCAGGGTAGCTTCTTCCGAACCAGGCTTTGTATTCACTACCTGTTTTTTGAAGGACACCGGCATTGTCAAGTTCAATCCCGATAGAATACTTATTCAGCCCCTGGCGGGCACCATAAGCACTCACTCCAGCATGCCATGAAATAGTATTAAAAGGAACCAGCTGAATGATTTTACCATCTCTGCCAATTACAAGATGAGCAGAGGCCTTCACTTCACTGCAAAGAAATTTTGCTGAAGATTCGGCATCCCTTCCGGCAGTATAGTGAATAACAACAGTATCAGGAAGTCCGGTGTTAAATTTTTCATTGTTCTTGGGGCATGACATTTGGACAACACCAATGCCTTCCAATAGATGTTTGTTCGAAATTTTCATGATTTTTCAATTTTTATGTCTTTGAACAAATTTACACAAAAAACCAAAACAATAAAGTGATGGATCAAAACTATTCATTCCGGGGATTCAATTTAAATAAAGGAAAGAGTATTGATTTTGTTAGGACAAGAACCTTGTTATTTCAATGTTTTCTTAGAAAATTTATTATTGAACAGACTTCAAACTATTAAAGTAATGCCGGAAAAACAGCCTTTCTGTTTTTTGGGTAGTCCGAAAAAGTTTTTTGATACCATCGGTGATGATCGAGCGAGCGGGGAATAAGATTAACGAAAGTCCATATAAAGAACGATAACGCAGGCAAACACCATGTCATGAGCGCGAAACCACCCCATTCTAAAATTTCACCCAGGAAGTTGGGGCATGAAATGTATTTAAAAAGACCACCATTGGGAATTTGGTAACCATTTTTACTGTTTTTGCGCAAACTAATTAATATTTTGTCATGATACAGGTTAATAACAAACCCTGCTGAAAACAATAATCCACCGAAAATAAACCGCGGATCGATAAACCAGGTATCAGGATAGGACGGGCTTAGTCTCCCGAACCAATAGCCGTTTATCAATCCATTAATCAAATTAAAAAACAGGGCAAATACCATAATAACAACAGGCATTTTTTTCCCGGCAGTTCTGATCCTGAGAGGGAAAATGATGACCCTGTTGAAATAATGAATGATCCAGAGCATCGAAAAAACAAGAATCACAATATGTTTAAACTCCGCTCCTATAAAAATTAAGTACGTAAAAACCACCAGCGCAGGTGCTTCCATGATGAACCAGCCTATTCTGTTATTGATCATCGGTCCCCAGGTAGTACGAGCATGTCTTCCATAAGGGGCTGATATTTTCAAAATCACCGGAAACAATAGCAACGCAAATCCTATCCAGATCATTACAAGAAGGTTAAAGGTGGCTATCGTCATTCTATTTATTAATTAAACCATTTTTATTGAACCAGTCAAAAGTATCCATGAGGGTTTCCTCCAAAGGCCGGGGTTGATAATTCAATTCTGCTGTAGCTTTTGCATGAGAAATACATCGGTTGGAGTTTTTCAAAATCTCAAGGGAATTGCTTGTATACAGCGGAGCCTCATTTTTCAAATTTGAATAAAGAGCAATAAATGGAAGTCCAATCTTTGCAAGGATTGTTGGACCTGTAAAGGAAGGCGTTTTTCGTCCTGTTACTTTACTGATCATTTGGGAAAGATTCTTCAGGCTAAGATAATGGCCAGATGCAATATAGCGTTCACCTTGCCGGCCTTTTTCTGCTGCAGATATTGCACAAACAACCACATCCCTTACATCCACCCAGTCATATCCTCCCGACACCAGCATGGGCAATGAATTGGTAACCATTTTAATCAAGGCCTGTCCAAGGAATGAAGGTTTATAATCATAAGGTCCGATAATGGCTGTCGGAGTAATGATTACAGCATTTAGACCTTCCTGAACTGCTTCTAAAACCAGTTTTTCACTTTCGGTTTTTGATTGTTCATAGATCATATGGGTATGACGGATATAAGGCCGGGTTTCATTCAGTTCCTCATCAAGCGGAAAAGGATCAATCACATGAATAGTGCTGAAATGTATGAATTTTCTTATGCCGGTTTTTATTGCTGCTTTAATTAGATTTTGAGTTCCGGTAACATTGGTAAGGCGCACCAGGTCATTTTCCTTTTCATCAATGGAGATTTTTGCGGCAAGGTGATAAACCACTTCACAATCCATGCAAAGTTTTTCGAGTGAATTGATATCCATCAGATCACCCTGTACCATTTCAACACCAATACTTTCAAGGTCATCTGTATCGTGGTGAATAAGAGCTCTGACCCAGTGACCTTGTTTAATCAGCTCACGGCAAAGAACATTTCCAACATGGCCACTAGCACCTGTAACTGCAACTTTCATTGATTTAAATTTAATTTCAGGGGTCAAATATATGGGTTTTGAGGAAGCAGAAATAAGTTTTCCCGAAAGCAACCAGAAATAAAAATCTGAGTTTTTTAAAAAAATAATTTGGAAAACAATTACTGGATAAGACTTCCCTGTTAAACATTAAGAACCTCAATCAAATATTGGCCGGTATAGCTTTCAGGACAAACAGCTATTTCCTCCGGTGTACCCTGACAAACAATTTCTCCTCCCTTTTCTCCACCTTCAGGACCCAGGTCAATAATATGATCTGCGACTTTAATCACTTCCATATTATGTTCGATCACCAGGACGGTATTTCCTTTATCAACTAGTTTTTGCAGTACCTGAAGCAACACGTTCACATCTTCAAAATGCAGTCCTGTGGTTGGTTCATCCAGGATATAGAGTGTTTTTCCGGTATCGCGCTTCGAAAGTTCTGAGGCCAGTTTCACGCGCTGGGCTTCGCCTCCTGAAATAGTTGTTGATTGCTGTCCTAAGGTAATGTAACCCAGGCCCACCTCTTTGAGTGTTTTTATTTTTTGAAGAATAGCCGGGATATTTTCAAAGAAATCAACTGCCTGGTCAATGGTCATCTCAAGGACATCGTTGATGGATTTTCCTTTGTAACGAACCTCCAGCGTTTCACGATTATACCTTTTCCCGTTACAATCCTCACAATGGACCTGCACATCAGGAAGAAAATTCATTTCGATCACCCTTACCCCTGCCCCACCGCAGGTTTCGCATCTACCCCCTTTTACATTGAAAGAAAACCGGCCTGGCTTGTACCCTCTTATTTTTGATTCAGGCAGGGATGCAAACAATTTCCTGATCTCATCAAAAACACCTGTATATGTTGCCGGATTGGAGCGGGGTGTGCGCCCGATGGGTGACTGGTCAATATCGATAACTTTGTCAATATTTTCAATTCCTTTAACTGATTGGTAAGGTAATGGCTTCATCTCTGACCTGTAAAAGTGCTTGCTTAGAATAGGATAAAGCGTTTCGTTGATCAGGCTGGATTTTCCACTTCCTGAAACTCCGGTGACACAAACCAGTTTGCCTAAAGGAATTTTCAGGTTTATATCCTTAAGGTTGTTTCCCTTTGCACCTGTTACTTCAAGTAGAAATCCGTTTCCTTTCCTCCTTGCGGAAGGAATTGCAATTTTTCTTTTTCCACGAATATACTCACAGGTAATGGTATGGCAATCAATCATGTCGTTTGGTGAACCCTGTGCAACAATTTCTCCGCCATGAACACCGGCGCCGGGGCCTATATCAATAACATAATCGGCTGCTAATATAGTTTCTTTGTCATGCTCAACAACGATCACAGAGTTACCTATATCCCGCAAATCCTTCAGGGAATTGATCAATCGTAAATTATCCCGTTGATGCAAACCAATGGAAGGTTCATCAAGAATGTAAAGAACACTTGTGAGCTGTGATCCGATTTGTGTAGCCAGTCTGATGCGCTGCGACTCTCCTCCCGAAAGGCTTCGCGCCTGACGGTTAAGAGCAAGATAATCCAATCCTACATCCAAAAGAAACTTGATGCGTGTTTTTATTTCTCTCAAAATTTCATGAGCAATGAGCTTTTTCTTTTCGTCCAACTTTGTTTCCAGATCGTCAATCCACTGGCTTAGCTTAACCAGATCATAATTGGCAACCTGTGAAATGTTTTTATTATCAATCCTGAAAAAGAGCGATTCTTTCTTGAGCCTTAACCCATCACAATCAGGACAGGGATTGGTGTTCATAAAATTATTTGCCCACTTCTTTATGCTGTTTGAAGTCGATTCATTGTATTGATTCAGGATAAAATTAACGATTCCTTCAAAATTCAGTGTATAGGTCGAAGTAATTCCGAGGTACTCTTTTTTAATTGTGTAGCTTTCCGTGGAACCATAAAGGATTGTCGTTATCGCTTCTTCGGGAATAGTTTCAATAGGAGAATTCAGATCAAAACCATATTTGTCGCCAATGGCCTCCATCTGGTGAAATATCCAGTTGGGCTTATATTCTCCAATAGGTGCAATACCTCCTTTGCGTATACTAATTGATTTATCGGGAAAAATTTTACCCAGGTTGATCTCAGTCACTGTGCCAAGTCCATTACATTTCGGGCAGGCGCCATAGGGTGAATTAAACGAAAATGTATTAGGCTCCGGCTCGTTGTACGATATTCCGGAAGCCGGACACATCAATGCCTTGCTGTAATGCCTGATCTCATCCGTTTCATGGTCGAGTATCACCACCGATCCTTTGCTGTACTTCATGCCAAGCTGAACGGATTGAACCAGTCTTTTTTCAGATTCAACATTAATTTTTATGGTGTCAATCACAATTTCAATGTCATGAACTTTATACCGGTCGAGTTGAAGTCCGAATTTAAGTTCCTGGATAACTCCATCCATTCTGACTTTCAGAAAATCCCTGTTTCCGGAATTGTTCGAATAATTCACGGTAATGGCCTTTCCGGCCTTTAACAACCGGCGATAGAATCACCACTGTTTTATCATTGTAATGACTGTTAAGGTGCGTAAGAATCTGAGATTCAGTAAAACGGATCATTTTGTCACCACTGGTGTACGAATAAGCATCAGCGATCCGGGCATAGAGCAGCCTCAGAAAATCATAAATCTCAGTGATGGTGCCAACTGTCGATCGCGGATTTTTATTGACCGATTTTTGCTCAATGGAGATCACAGGGCTTAATCCTGTAATTTTGTCCACATCGGGTCTTTCAAGGTTTCCGATAAACTGCCTTGCATAAGCGGAGAAGGTTTCCATATATCTTCGCTGCCCTTCGGCATAAATGGTATCAAAAGCCAGGGAAGATTTGCCACTACCGCTCAAGCCAGTGATCACAACAAGTTTATTCCTTGGAATTTTAACATCAATATTCTTCAGGTTGTGAACGCGGGCGCCGTAAATTTCAAGCTTATCTTCCACTCTTTTTGATTATGGCTTTTTCGATCGTTAAATTTTATTCCGGTCAGGTAAGAATGGTAATGGGATGCAGGTCAATTTAATTAATTTCATCCACCTGGATTGTATCATTAAAAATACTGAATTCATTATTTATCTGATTCAAAAGGTCGTCATATCGCAACAAAGGATCTTCCGGTAGCTTTATGATATAGGCTTTACCCGAGGCATTGGGCAGGTGGTCAGACCTCAGCCATGGATTGAATTCCTTTAACACTTTGTAACTAATCTTATTTTCCTGTGCAAAGGTTACGAGGTCGGGAATGAGTGTTGAAATTGTAATTTCCTTAACCGGAATTACCGGATACAGGTCTGCTTCCCGAATGTAATAGCCATAGCGTGTTGGAGACTCATAAATGGTTTTTAATGCAAGAATCCTGAATACATATCGGGAAGTTTCTTCATTAAAAAGCAAATCGTAGTAATTGTTGTTGCGTTGCTTTTCCACCGTCTCAGAAATTCGTCTTTTGCCTGCATTATAGGCTGCTGCCACCAACATCCAGCTTTTAAATTCATCATAGGAATCACTGAGATAACGGCAAGCTGCCTGTGTTGATTTCTCAACATTATAACGTTCATCCACCTCTTTATTGATCTCCAGTCCATTAATCTTTCCTGTTTCTTCGAGGAATTGCCAGAAACCGGTAGCTCCTTTTGGAGAAACCACATTCATCAATCCACTCTCAATCAGTGCGAGATATTTAAAATCTTCCGGTATATTGTTTTCTTTAAGAATGGGAACAATTACAGGGAACCATCGGTTGGCCCGCTTAACCGACAAAATGGTATTGGTATGCCAAAAGGTATTGATCAGCAGTTCGCGATCGAGATTTTCACGGACCAGCAAATTATTTACCGGAACAACCTCACCTGCAAATTCCACAGAATCGGGAAATGGTGGAGTAAATATTTTATAATTTTTTGCAAATGCCTCATTATAGGCCTTATCACTTTTTTGCTTTCGTTGTGAGGAAAAAACAAACAGCAAAACAATGACAATGGCAAATACAGCAACAGTGCTTAAAAGAAATATTTTTCGCATTAACAAAAGAGATAATTAGTTAAACCTGCTAACAAAATCCTTAAATAGCGGGGCAAATTTGTCTTTATCAGAGATGATCGGATCACTAATTTTCCAGTCGATATTGATTGTCGGATCATTCCAGCGAATACTTCCCTCCGAATCTTTATGATAGTAGTTGGTGCATTCATACTGGAAAATTGTGTTATCCGCAAGGGTTAAAAAACCATGGGCAAAACCTAACGGGATCCACAGAATTGTCTTATTGGTTTCATTGAGTTCACGGGAAAACCATTTTCCGTAAGTGGCAGAATTAAGCCTTATATCAACGGACACATCCAAAACGCTTCCTTTCACAACCCTTATTAATTTTCCCTGTTCATGTGGAGGGTTTTGAAAATGCAAACCCCTCAGCACATTTTTATTTGACTGCGATTCATTTGATTGAACAAACTCAAGGTTAACATTAAAATCTTTAAATACATCCTTGCGGAAATACTCAAAAAAATAGCCACGCTCATCCCTGAAAATCTTCGGTTGAAATACCAACAATCCGTCAAACTGTGTTTTAATAACTTCCATTTCTAAAGCAGAACAATCTTAAAATTTTAACAAGGATTAAATATGAATCACCTCGCCATAAGCAGCAGCCACCGCTTCCATTACAGCCTCCGACATCGTGGGGTGAGGATGGATGGATTTCAGGATTTCATGACCCGTAGTTTCAAGCTTACGCGCAGAAACAGCTTCTGCAATCATTTCGGTGACGTTATCGCCAATGTAATGGGCTCCCAGCCATTCACCATATTTTGCATCAAATATGACTTTTACAAAACCTTCCTTATTACCAGACGCACTTGCTTTGCCCGATGCAGTGTATGGAAATTTACCAACTTTGATTTCAAAGCCGGCCTCAATGGCTTGCTTTTCCGTCATTCCAACAGATGCAATTTCAGGATTAGTATAGGTACAACCGGGAATATTGCCATAATCGATTGGGTCGGGGTTTAATCCGGAAATTTTCTCCACACAGCAAATTCCTTCAGCTGAAGCGACATGAGCCAACGCCGGTCCTTTAACGATATCACCAATAGCATAGTAACCAGGTACATTCGTCCTGTAAAATTCATCAACGGCAATTTTATCCTTTTCAAGTTTAATTCCTACCTCTTCCAAACCAATCCCCTCAATATTAGTGGTTATTCCAACAGCTGAAAGAACAACCTCAACTTCAATGATCTCTTCACCTTTTTTCGTTTTGACAGCCACTTTGCAAAGCTTTCCTTTTGTATCGACAGACTCTACTGATGAACTTGTCATCACCTTTATTTTAGCTTTTTTAAAGCTGCGCTCCAACTGTTTAGCTACCTCTTCATCTTCGAGCGGGACCAGTGTCGGCATGAATTCAACCAAAGTTACTTCCGTACCTACCGAATTATAAAAGAAAGCAAACTCAGAGCCTATTGCACCCGATCCTACTACAACCATCGACTTAGGATGCCTGGGCAAAGTCATTGCTTCCCGGTATCCGATCACTTTTTTTCCGTCCTGTTTCAGGTTAGGCAGTTCCTTAGACCTTGCACCGGTTGCAATAATAATATGCTCCGCGTCGTAAATCGTCTTTTTTCCCGTGGCATCGGTAACTTCCACCTTTTTGCCTGGAAGAATCTTACCCTTGCCCTGGATTGTGTCTATCTTATTTTTTTTGAAAAGGAATTGTATCCCTTTGCTCATTCCATCGGCAACATCTCTGCTTCGTTTTATCATAGCCCCGAAATCCGGTTTAACTTCACCAGTAATGCTGATACCATAATCGGCGGCGTGATTTAAATAGTTAAAAACCTGTGCACTTTTCAATAATGCCTTCGTAGGAATACAGCCCCAGTTAAGGCAAACGCCTCCGAGCTCAGCCATTTCAACAACTGCAGTTTTCTTACCTAACTGAGATGCCCTGATGGCTGCAACATACCCGCCGGGTCCGCTTCCTATTACAATTACATCGTAATTCATAAATGTTAATAATTTTTGTTTCTTTTGAAGGGGCGAAATTAAATAAAATCATCTTACTTTAGTAAATCTTACAATTTGTAACAACAAAGAAGTTCTTTTGTTCCTTTCACTTACAATTTATTCTTAACCAACAGGTACAGGTTAGAATTTTTAAAAATTTATTGACTTTTAATAATTAATTCATCAATTCATTTGATAATTATTAACTATGTAATAGTTTTGTGAGGTTCGATTTTATGAATACAACAATTCACTAGACATAATAATTAAAAATATTCCTATGAAACCAGGAGGTAAAAATTTTTACATTGAAGCTGCCAAAAGATCAGCTCAATGGCACAAATCCTATATCGAATCGATGAAGGAAAAAAAATTCGATTCAATTGCTGTGCACGGTGTTTATTCGATGCAGGAAGCCCTTGACTTTAACCAGGGCTCCATTATTGAACCTATATATATGTCAACCTCCCAGGCTTACCGTGATGCCGATGAAATGGAAGCTGCTTTGGGTTATGAAATCCCAACATGGTGCTATTCCCGCATTGCCAATCCTTCCATGTATTACCTCGAAGGTGTTCTGGCATTGCTCGAAGGGTATGGAGCTGACATTGAAACATCCTGCTGTGCAACTTCATCAGGAATGGGAGCCATTCAAAGTGCTGTGGATCCTTTTTTAGTTTTCGATCCAAAAAAACCTGATCAGAAATTAAACTTTGTTGCAACAAGCCAGGTTTACGGAGGGACTTTCCAACAATTTGCAATCCGAAAGAACAAAGAAAAAAATATTGAATGGAGAAAAGTTGTCAATTCCAATAACATTGACGAATGGGCGAAACTGATTGATAAAGATACCCGTTTCCTTTATGGTGAAATGCCCAGCAACCCAGGTCAGGCTTTCTTCGACCTTGAAAAAGTAATTGAACTGGCGCATCGCCATGGCATTCCAATGATTGTGGATGCAACGGTTGCAACCCCTGCCCTATTAAGGCCATTAACGTTAGGTGCAGATATCGTTGTTCAGTCGATTTCAAAAACTGTCACATCCAGTGGTTTTGGAATTGGCGGCGCTGTTATTGCCCGTAAGAATCTCATTTCTAATATTGACAACCCTGAAATGAAAGCTGACTTTGCCACTTATATAAAACTCTTGCCCAACAGGGATAACGGACCGAACATTTCTCCTTTCAATGCAATTATGGCGTTGAACGACGTAAGAACCCTCAGGCAAAAAGTTGACAGAATGAGTCAGTCAACTATGAAAATTGCGGAATACCTTGCAGGGCATAAACATATTGAACAGGTTGACTATTTAGGACTCGAAAATCATCCGTTGCACCAGGTAGCAAAAAAATATCTTGTTCTGGTTGATTCAGAATTTGATGAGTGTTATGGCAAGAACGTGAACCGCTACGGTCATTTAATGTCATTCAGGGTAAAAGGTGGCGGACAGGCAGCACGTGATGTGTTTGATGGGTTCCAAATGATATGGCGGGCTACCGATTTAGGCAGAATAAAATCCGTCGCTACAATTCCTGCAATTTCGACCCATTCGCAGCAGGGAGAGGAAGGACGTAAACTTGCTGATATTCCAGCAAACTTAATTCGACTGTGTGTCGGAGCTGAACATCCTGATGATATCATTGCTGACATCGAAAGAGGATTGTCGACACTTGACGGAAAAATTTACCCGGTCACTTCACCGGAGTTTTCAGCAGGTGGCGCTTCATCTGCCAAATTACAGAGATAATCAACATTAAAACAAAAATAAAATGAAACATAAAATTGGTTTATTAGGTTTTGGTACCGTTGGACAAGGCATCGCTGAAATCCTCCTGAATAAAAAAGAGTACCTGAAAAAGAAATATGATTTTAAATACGACATCGTTGCTGTTGCAGATTCCGTGTATGGCAATGTTTACAATCCAAAGGGATTGGATATAGAACGAATGCTCAAGGAAGCAAAAGCCAAAAAGAAATTCACAAAAGACAAAGTTGATTGGGATAACCTTAAGCTGATTAAAAAATCCAACACCACCGTTTGGTGCGAACTCACTTTTACCGATCTTAAGACGGGTGGTCCGGCGATTGATCATGTGAAGACCGCACTTAAGTCGGGAAAGCACATCGTTACCAGCAACAAGGGACCGGCAGCATTGCTGTATCCGGAGATGAAAAAACTGGCAGACAAAAACGGTGTCAAATTTATGATTGAAGGAACTGTTGTAGCCGGAACTCCGGTAATTAATCTCACTGAAGGCCCATTGGCAGGTTGTGAAATTTCAAAAATCCGTGGGATCATGAATGGAACAACCAACTATATGCTGACTGAAATGGAAAAAGGCATGCCTTATGCCGCTGTATTGAAAATTGCACAGGAGAAAGGTTACGCAGAAGCTGATCCAACCGGGGATGTGGAAGGTTATGATGCAAGAGGAAAAGTTACCATCCTTGCAAACATTGTGATGGGTGCCGGAATCAAGATCGAAGATGTTCCATGCAAGGGAATTACCGGCATCACACCGAAAGATATTGAAACTGCCAAGAAACAAGGAAAGCGATGGAAACTGATCGGTTCTATAGAAAGAAAGAAGGATAAGATTATCGCTTCAGTAAACCCTGAAATGATTGATCTTACCCATCCATTAGCCGGTGTAATGGGAGCCACAAATGCGCTCACATTTACGACTGACCTTCTTGGTGATGTTACTATTGTTGGTCCGGGAGCGGGAAAGATAGAAACGGGGTTTGCAATATTGACGGATTTGTTGGCAATACATAGGGAAAAATGTTGAAATAGGTTGAAATATGTTGAAATTGGTTGAAATTGGTTGAAATTCATTGAGATAAGTTGAGATTAATTGAGATTGGAAGAAAAAACTGGAGATTGATTGAAACCTGGTGAGACAGTTATAAATCTTTTAACTAAATGAACAAGTTTATTCCATTACATGATCTTGAGGTTTATCAACTGGCCAGAGAGTTATCAAGATTAGCATGGAAAATATTTGAACGACTTGGATGGGAGGATAAAAAAGTAATGGGATTCCAATTTGTTGAATCTGGTGATTCCATTGGTGCCAACATTGCCGAAGGATATGGGCGTTTTCATTACCTTGATAGAATAAAGTTCTACTATAACAGCAGGGGTTCTTATAATGAATTTCGGATACATTGGTTAGAATTGCTAATGGAAAGAAATAAAATCTCGCAAGAAGAATTTAATGAGGTTGTGTTGATTTGCGATAAATTTCAGTTAAAACTCAATAATTTCATTGCATCTACATACCGTTCTAAAAGTAATGACCATTAATTTAATCTATTACAAACAATATCTACAAATATCAAATAATATCAATAAATATCATCCTTATGTCTTACACCGGAAAATATTTACACGTTGATTTAACCACCAAAAAGCATCACATCGGCGAAACTGAAAAGAATCTCACCGATCTTTACATTGGTGGCAAAGGGCTTGGATTTGCTTTACTTGAAAAACTGGCTCCAAATCCTGATCCTCTGGGACCCGAAAATCCACTGATTTTTGTTAATGGTCCATTTACAGGAACAAAAGTTCAGACAAGCGCCCGGACCACATTGGTAACAAAATCCCCATTGACCAATTCTATTCTGGATAGTCAGTGCGGAGGTAATTTCGGTCCGGCAACAAAAAGGGCAGGATTTGATTATATGGTCATCACCGGTCAATCGGAAAAACCGGTTTATCTTTATGTGACTGATAAAACCATTGAAATCAAAGATGCCGGAGATTTATGGGGAAAAGGTATTTTCGAAACGAATGATACGCTGATCAAACGACATCAGGGAACTGATCCCCGTGTAGCAGCCATCGGGCAGGCAGGTGAAAACTTATCAAGGATTGCCTGTGTGGGTGTTGACAAACATAGGCAGTACGGCAGAGGTGGAGCCGGAGCTGTTATGGGTTCAAAAAAACTCAAAGCCATTGTCGCTGATGGAAATACTCCCATCCGGTATTTTGACGATGAAAAATTCAAAGAAATCAATCTGAAATATACCCGTGAGATCACAGGGAACGAAGGGGTAAAATTTCGCAGGATTAAAGGAACAATGAAGTGTGTGCGCAGCGGACAGCAATACGAATATCTGCCGACAAAAAATCACCAGTTGGTTCAGTTTGACGATTTTGAAAAGATCAGCTCAGAGGCTGCGCGTGAAGAACTGAACTGGAAAGACACCAGTTGCTACAACTGCGGTATCCGTTGCTCCAAATGGGCAAGGTGGGATGGTCATGAAATTGAAGGACCGGAATACGAAACCACCGCTTTCCTCGGTTCGGGAAGCATGGTAAACAGCATAAAGGATGTAAGCTGGGCAAACGAAATGTGCAACGACCTTGGCATGGATACCATCAGTACCGGTATCACCTGTTCTTTTGCGATGGAATGTTATGAAAAAGGAGTTGTTGATGATTGGAAAGGATTGAAAATGACATGGGGTAATGCTGAAGCCCAAAGGGAGTTAATCAGTCAAATGGCTTTTCGAAAAGGTGCAGGATCATTGTTTACTGATGGGACAAGAATTGCAGCGCAAAAAATCGGTAAAGGCAGTGCGGATTATGCCATCAATACCTTTGGTATGGAACTCTCCGGTATAAATCCGAAAGGTTCTTTGACAATGGGTGTAATGTTTGCCGTGGCTGATTTTGCAAGCCATACCCGTCTGTGGATAGCTGAGCAGGAAATGGGTCCTGAATTTAAAACTGAAGACATACCACAGGCTCTTGCTGATGGACTCGACACCATCAATGTCCGGAATAGTCTTGTCATTTGTGATTTCGTGCCCCTGAACCTTGAAAAGCTGGCTGAACTGCTGAATGCAGCAACCGGTTCGAACCATACTGCAGATTCATTATTAAAGGTTGGAACAAGACTTACTCATTTGGCACGGAGGTACAATCTTCGCAATGGACGAACTCACAATGATGATACCTTACCCGGAAGATTCTTTAAGGAGGAATCTCTTGCCGGATTTATGCGCGGGAAAAAATTAGATCCTCAGTATTTTAATTCAATAGTGAGAAAATATTACGATCTGAGAGGTTGGAATCAATCGGGACAACCGACTGATAAGGTTTTGCAGGAAGCAGGTATTTTGTCATAGGTTTTTAAATTTTGCCTTTGAAAATATCTTGAAGCGGTTGTCGGTTTCATCGGGGTGATTGTCAGTTTTAACGGAGCGACAGACGCAGTCTACGCCCAACTAAAGGAAAGTTATAATTACGACTCATCAGGCAAATTTTATAATTTGCAGTCCTGTTAAACCACGCGATAAAATCGCGCAGGAATAGAGCGGGGATTACATCTAAGTATCGAATAAAATAAATGCCGGCTGCTCAACGGCAAAACCGGCATATAAAAGTGTTCGTTTATTATTAAAAACTACTGATAAAACAGCTTCTTTGAAACAACACCCGTTTCTGTAACCACCGACACAAGGTATATCCCATGCTTGTAAGCTGAAGCTTCGATTTCGATTTTATTACTTCCTTGTTGAAGGATGCTGTTTATTGGTTTACTTATCAGTTTTCCCTGCACATCATAAATCCGGATAGATATTTGTTGTGTTTGCCCGGTCTCAAAACTCACAAGGATTGAATTATTTCCCTGTTCACAGAAAAAGTGCATATTCTGATCCTGATCACGTATGATATACTCCCCATCATTTGTGATCCATCCGTATTCAAATGCACCTATATCAGGGGCTGAACCTTCATACGATGTTATGTTTATTATGGGTTCCCCATTGTAAATGAACTCTGCAATACCCTCATCGATACAGGGTGATCCCGACTGAAGTCTGAGATCCAGGTTGTTTGTGTCGGCAAAGAGCGGATAAACATTGATGTTTTCTTCCATCCAATACAGGGTACTCTGAGGTGATACAACTACATTTTCTTCACCACCCAGGACATCGCAATAAGCCACTACGGCGCCCGAGGCGTAACCATCGATCTCAATCTCATTGATCGCACCGGAATTCATGGCATTCTGCCAGCACACTGAATTTACCATTATGGGCAACGAGCCATTCTCTGTTTGTAAAGTACCCCCGTACAAGCCCCTGTTCAAGTATGAAGTAATTCGGTCGATGACAGGACTGCTGTTGAATGTGCAGATCGCTCCCCCGTAAATAGTCTGATTTCCGGTAAAGACCGATTGCGTGACCAGGCAGCCCGGACATTGATAGAACATTATACCGGCGCCAGCATTGAGTGCCCAATTGTCTTTGAACAAACACTTCTTAATAACCAGATTGTCGGAATTATCCACCCGGATGCCTCCGCCACGATTGGCACTGTTGTTAATAAAAACCGAATTATTAACCAGGGCTGAAGAATTCCTGAAACAGATCCCTCCTCCGACACCGCCTCCCATACCTGAAGCAGCATTGTTAATGATACGAAGGTGATCGAGCACAGGGTCGGAGTTTTCACAGTAGATAGCTCCGCCATCCATGGAACCATTGATGTCGGTGCCGCAACCATTGGTCAGTGTAAAGCCAATGAGACGGGCTTCATCGCTTTCGCCGCTGTTAATTGTAACTACACTTCCATTGCATTCAGCATCGATTAAGGTTTGGCTGATGAGCGAAGTATCCGCATTGAGGATAAAGGTAGATGCTACGACAATATTTTTGCCGTTAAAATTAATGGTCTCAAAATAGGTTTCCGGCTGCACCAGGACAGTGTCGCCGTTGGAGGCCGCATCAATGCCTGCCTGGATGGTAGGCTGCTGATCGGGTACCACGATCACCTCCGCGAAAACGGAAGTGAGCAGTACCATCATTCCAATTGAAAAAATAATTTTTGTTTTCATGTTAAAAATAATTTTTGTTAGTTGATTTCGCATATTTTTTCCATTATCATGCCTCAATATGTTAGTTAATGATTTATAATATTTTACCATTAACATATTTTTAACATTTCAGATTTTATCTGTTAATACATGAACAGTTGTGTGCGAATGCGAACAGAGAGATTGGGAATAAGACTGATCGGTGCAAAAATGAATCTGACTTTGAAACAATTGCTTTTGGCTTTTAAATGTTGTGAAATAAGAATCCGACGGTTGCCGGATAAGTTATCGAATGACGAAGTAATACTTGAATAGCCGCGAATCAGTCAGAGCCTGACACGTGCACGAATGACAGAAGTTGAATAATATGGTTAGTTATTACAACAGGTAACTAAATTGTAGTTGCGGGAGGTTGTCTTCCAACACACAAGCTAAAACACAAGACTTCGCCCAACTAAGGGAAAGTTATAGTTACGGCTCATCAGGCAAATTTAATAATTTGCAGTCCTGTTAAATCCCGCGATACAATCGCGCGGGAACGGGGCCCGACAGCAGGGGGTGTCGTAATTATTCAATTTTCTGTCTTTGCTTTTCAAACTTGTCAATTATTGTCAAATCAATTACAATACCCAATCCAACTCCAATTACATACATTAGTAAATCCCAGGGGTCAAAAGTCCTGCCAAGAAATTCAATTTCATAAGGTTGTAATATTTCTACTATTGTTCCAAAAGCAACAGTGATTATTGCACCTATGATTCGGGCATTATTTACTGATATGTTCTTTCTTAGTGATATTTGTATCAATAAGTATAGATTCATAGGCAGCAGAATGTCAATTAAATATCCACGAATAAAATGCTTGAAAATTCCTTGATAATCAGGGCCAATGACGAAATGTAATAGTCCAACGAATATGGAAATTGAAACAATTATATAAGTACTTTTTTTGTTCTTCATTCTGTCACATTAATACTCGTTTAATTGCTCTTATATCAATTACTTTGAAAGTTATTATTTCTTCTATTATGACATACAACGAACCGGCGGGAATGGGCAGTTGTGGAGTCCCCCCATGTCATCGTTATTTTTACCGGATAAAGTTAATTCTTTTATTTGTGATGTAAGCTTGCTTCTTTACCACGCCTTTCCATTTCATCGTTCAAAACTATGGATTATTTTGGATGTAGCCAGAGTCCAAACTCAAACCGGGAGTAATCCTGATTAACTTAAAACCCCTAGATAATATCGCGCGGCAACGGGGAGCTGGCGTCACATCAATCTTTTATCTTTATTATTTTTTTGGTGAACGAATAACCCTTTGAAGGTATAAGATTAATATAATAAACTCCGGGCAGGAAATCACCAAAATCAATTTGATTATCCATTTCATCAACCTTTGTCCTTAGCACTTCAACTCCCATGCTGTTGAATATTCTTATGTTATAATTATATTCTTCATTATTCCTGAAGCTGATAGTTAACAGGTTATTTACTGGTACCGGGTAAATACCGACATTTTCGGAGTTATCATTATAACCGGATGTAAAATCCTGCCAGGCATATTCATAAATTATAATTTCAGACCACAACATACTTAAATACACGTCCATTTTGATCCAGGCTAAAAAAGGTATTTCAGTGTTATTGATTTCCATTGCCATGTATTTTACTGGAACATCCAACCAGGGCCCTCCTGTTTGTTGTTGTCCGCCAGGGTATTGATAGTCATAAGCTAAATCTCCCAAGTTCGATCCGCAAGTAGATTGAGTAATAACTATCCCTGAATCCAAAGGAGCAAGGTGACAAAAATTGCCAAGCATATCTATTTTTGCTATGGCGCCTTGAGTATTCATCGACTCCCAGCAAGTTAAAATAAGCCTAAAATCATCAATACCATCCCCATTCAAATCACGATTGGCTCCGCCCCAATTACAAAACTCAACGATATTATTATCATTATAAATCATTCCATCACTTACAACACCAGCATAGATAGTGTCAGAATTGTTTTGGGTTAATGCGGTCATAGCAAGGAAAGAAATTGAGAGGATCACCAAAATTGTTTTCATGGTGTTTGTTTTATTGAACCATCTTTATTTGAGAGACAAATTTAAACTAAAATGCTTAATAACCCAACTTTAAAAATGATTTTCACACTCCTATTTTTGCTTTAAAGCACCCGTCAAACAGTAATTATTGCTTAACCACTATGCCCCTTCGGGGGTTGCAGGTCTCGCTCTTTTCCAGGCCATTCCAATTCAAAGTTCAAAACTACGGATTATTTTGGATGTAGCCAGAGACCAATCCCAAACCGGGGTAATCCTGATAAACTTTAAACCACGCGATACAATCTCGCAGCAGCGTGGGGGCTAAAATCGCGCGGCAGCCGGGGGCAAAAACCGTGACTGCCTCTCGCAGAGCGGGACAAGTTATCCCGCAAGACGGAAAGTTTTTTAACTTTATTGTATCTGTTAGCCTGTATGTCTATTTTTCAAAAATTTTCTTTAGTTTGTCATTAAGAGCGCTACCTCTGAGATCAATATCTATAATTATTCCGTTAGGATCAATTAAATAATTTATAGGGATTCCATCAACTCGATATGTTACAGGTACCTCTCCTAAAGGCCCTTTTAGATCACACACTGTGGTCCAAATTAATGTATCTGATAAAATGGTTGATTCCCATGATGATTTTTCATCATCTAAGGAAACGCCAAGGATTTCAAATCCTTCCTTTTGATATTTTCTATACGCTTCAAGTAAATTAGGATTTTCTTTTCTACAAGGCCCGCACCAGGAGGCCCAAAACTCTATCAAAATATATTTATTCTTAAATGAACTAAAAGTGATTTGGTTCCCATTAATGTCTGGCAAAGTGAAGTCAATAGCATGATCTCCAATTTTAAGGTCAACAGATCGATTAATATATATTGAAACCGCCTTACCCCAGATACTTTCTTGTGAACTTTTGGGCATAACATTGTATATATTCTGTGTAATTTGTTTTGGTTGATCAAACATAAGAAAGAAGAGGTAATATGGGTTCAAGTAAAAATCAGAGTTATTTCTCATAAAAATATCGATATCATTTTGCCTTTTGAATATTAAGGAGTCTTTTGTGCTTTGCAATTCTCCCAGTTTGATGGAATCAGCTTTGTTTGAGTTTCTGATCATGGAATTAATACTATCTATTTTAAACTCGAAGTAATTTACTAATTCTAAGTATTGCGAATTCAAATTTTGGAAATGAGATCCAGATATTTTCCCTATTCCTAAAGTGGATTTAGAAGCATCCAAAGTAATATCTGAGTTGTCAATCCATAACCCTTTATAATCCTGGAAATTCTTCAAATGAATCGTATAAAAATCTATCGAATCAACAATCCCCTTCAAATGAAATTTATTGCCGAAAATCATTGTTGAATCACAGATTTCTGATGCTGAATTACTTAGATAAATCATAGTACTATCAGGCAGGTTCGATGTAAGTCCTGTGATAGTAAATCCTTTATTGCCTGATTTACATGATATCATAGCGATCACTAGGATGAATAAAATTGTTTTTTTCATATTTTGAATATTAATTGTTGACACATATACAGGCTAACTTGTTTATATGTGCATATATGTTCTGTTATCCATCCATTTTGATTGTATAACCTTACCTTTTGGTAATGTTTATTTTTTTTCATTTATATACTATTGTCTCGGTTCATCCCCACAAATATATAAACTTCTACCAGATACCATAGCAGGAGAGATGAATTATTTATTATCGGAAAGATGAACCAGGGATGGAAAAGATTATAAACCTGCGGCAGCAGGGGAATCCTGATAAACTTGAAATCCCGCACTGCAATCGTGCGGCCAGTGTCATTAAATTTAGCAATCTGTTTAGCATCAATATCACCCCTTCGGGGTTATGAATAATAATTGGACATCATTTTCTATAATTATATCATCCCTTTGGGATTTTTAAAGCCTGAAAGGCTGACATTATTATAGAATATCAAATAATGATGAAGGAAATAACCCTGAAAGGGTGGCATTAGTTTATAAATTCTTCTTAGCTAAAAGGAATTGATCGCGCAGTAGCGGGGGAAGTGATCCTGCGGAACATTCGAGGGTGCGGGGTATTTTGGACGTAGCCAGAGTCCACGCACAAACCGGGGTAATCCTGATAAACTTTATCCAAAGGTACAATCGCGCCGCAGCGAGGGAACGGGGGGTTATATTTTTGTTTATTATTAAGCGTTTATGAACCTTCAAACTATTTTTTTGTTATTCAAGTTAATCTCATTATTTGCTAATGTTTTTTTGTTGGAATTTGGCTTTCAAATACAAAGATTCAATCATTAAGGATAATTTAAGTAACCAAATCAAGAAGGGAGGAATATTATTTTTTTATTTAATCCTGGTATTGCCGGGCTGTAACAGTTCCAATCAGGAAAAGTTGTTTGTGCCCCTGTATGATAACCTTTCGTCATATCATCGCAGGGTAAATACAGAATCTGACGAATCACAGGCATATTTCGACCAGGGATTGACGCTGTATTATGGATTCAACCACGAGGCTGCAATTCTTTCATTCCAGCAGGCAATTGCCCTCGATTCCAATTGTGCAATGGCATGGTGGGGACAAGCCATATCAGCAGGTCCTAACATCAATAATCCGGTAATGGACAGCACTGCAAAACATATTGCCTGGCAAACCCTGGTAAAAGCCATAAATCACATACAGGATGCCTCACCTGTGGAACAAAGATTAATTTATGCCTTGTCGAAGCGTTATTCCTGGCCACCACCTGACGACAGGAAACCGCTTGATTCGGCTTATGCCTTAGCGATGCGTGATGTTTACAAATCTTTTCCCGACGATCCTGATGTTGGAGTGCTGTTTGCCGATGCCATGCTGAACCTCCGTCCCTGGGACCAATGGACTTCGGCAGGCATTCCAAATCCCGGTACGGAAGAAATTATTGCCACTCTAGAGAAAGTACTTAAAGCGAAGCCTGACCATCCCGGCGGTTGTCATTTTTATATTCACACTATGGAAGCTTCCCCTGAGCCTGAAAAGGCTTTACAAGCTGCCGACAACCTCCGCGACAGAATTCCCGGTGCCGGACATCTTGTGCACATGCCATCCCATATCGACATTCGCCTTGGCCATTATG
Source organism: uncultured Bacteroidales bacterium (assembly GCA_963749345.1). Taxonomy (GTDB): domain Bacteria; phylum Bacteroidota; class Bacteroidia; order Bacteroidales; family JAADJA01; genus JAADJA01. The sequence goes on from CAVVMO010000001.1 coordinate 380,980, forward strand.
AAGAAGCTATTAAGGCTAACCAAAAAGCCATTATCGCCGACAATGTTTGGGTTCAAAGCGGAGGTTTCTATACAATTTACAGGGCGCATAATTATCATTTCTTAGCATATGCCGCCATGTTTGCAGGGCAGAAAAAACTGGCGATGGATGCTTCCCAGGGTATGATTAAAGAAATACCCCTGGAGCTTGTGCTTACATTTCCTGATTTCCTGGATGGTTTTTATGCTATTCCCACCCATATAATGGTAAGGTTTGGTTTATGGGAAGAACTTCTCACACAACCCAAACCACCTGAAGACCTGTACCTGACCACCGCATTCTGGCACTACGGAAGGGCTGTGGCTTATGCTGCACTTGGAAGGATTTCTGACGCTGAAATTGAAAATGATTCGCTTAAAAGGGCTTATCAGATGGTTCCTGCAAGCCGCCTTGTAGGTAATAATTCCGGTGCCACAGTGCTCGATATCGGCCTGTTAATGGCTCAGGGTGAACTGGAATACAGGAAAGGTAATTATAATGAAGCATTCGAATTGTTGCGAAAGGCCGTCATCAAAGACGACTCCCTGCGGTATGATGAACCCTGGGGATGGATGATGCCGGTGAGGCATTCATTGGGTGCTTTACTGGTTGAACAGGGATTGTATGACGAAGCAGAAATAGTATATACCAAAGACCTTGCATTGCATCCCGATAATGGCTGGGCGTTAAAAGGATTGTCAACATGCTACCATCGGACCGGCCGTCATCAGTTGGCCTCAATTACGGATGCCAGGTTTAGCGAAGCCTGGAAACGGTCGGATATCGATTTAAAAACTTCATGCTTCTGCAGCAGGGGAAGTGAAAGATAACAACTTTCTCATTTTCCTGAACACTCTTCATAAACCATCTTATCTATTTCTTTAATGGTTGCATGTCTCCCTCTTTTCAGATTCATACCATTTCATCCTTCAAAACTATGGATTATTTTGGACGGAGACACAGTCTGCACTATACTTGGTTAACATGTGCCGTTAGGCACTTTATATGGGTAGAAATGATTTGTGAAGATTATGATCCCGTCCCGTAAGGGACGGAATAGGTTTTGATCTAACAATTTGCTACCCACATTAAATCCCTGACGGGATTAATTTTTAATCATATTGTAAGCTCCCTCTTTTTCCGGCCTTTCCAATTCATCCTTCAAATCTATGGATTATTTTGGATGCAGAAAGAGTCTAAGCCTAACCTGAGGTCTCGTTTATGACTTTTGTAATACCTCGTAGTAAATGTGTTCTAACTTAATATCCTGTTTGGCAATTGAAATTATTGAGATATCCCCCAAACGGTTTAATATCTCGCTTAGGCTGAAATCATCAGGCAATAGAATAGCCAGCCGTTGACTGAAGTAACGATACTCCCAATCAAGCTGTTCAATTCTTCCGATGAGTTTTTCGGAATCTGAAGTTTCTATTAACGCAATCTTTTTAGCAGGAACCAATTTCTTGAGTTCATCAAGCGTCCCTTCAGCCTGGATGATTCCATTGTGCAGGATTCCTATCCTGTCGCAAAGACTTTCAGCTTCCTCGAGCAAATGAGTGGTAAGCAGAATTGAAATCTCTTTCTTTTTAAGTTCTCCGATCATTGTCCACAGTTCGTTACGGATTTCTATGTCAAGTCCGGCTGTCGGTTCATCCAGGATCAGTAAATCAGGATTATGGATCAATGCAACCGCAAGGTTAATCCTCCGCTTCCAGCCTCCGCTTAGTTCATTGATCCTTTTATTGGCATGCTGATGCAAACCGAAAATATCGAACAATTCATTGATGCGTTGCTTAAGATTTTCACTATGTAAGCCATACAGGTTACCAAAAAAACGGAGATTCTCATTAAAGGTCAAATTGTTATAAACAGAGATTTCCTGCGGTGCAATCCCAATTTCGTATTTGGTTTGAGGGTCAAGGGGTCTGTCTTTGAACAGAATGGTTCCGCTGTCGGAATTTAAAAGGTTACAAAGGATTTTTATGGTAGTTGATTTCCCGGATCCGTTTTTCCCCAGCAAAGCATATATCTCACCTTTCCTGATATTCAGGTTTAAATCCTTCAGTACATTCTGATCTCCATAGTTCTTTACCAGGTGTTCTATTTTGAGCATGTTAATTTTTTTTAATTGAATGAAGCAGCCTTTGATAAAAATAAACTCCTGCGATTAAGGAAGCTACAGAAAACAACAAGAGGAAAATAAAATATGTACTGATATCCGAAACGGTTGCCCCTTTAGCCGAGACAAGCTTCAGCGCCTGGTTCATATGAAAGACGGGATCGGCATTTGCTATAAGCAGCAGATAACCCGGCAGAATGGAAACCGGGAAAAATGTGCCGCCAAGAACAAGTAACGGAACACCAATAGCCGCTACGGGACCATTTACATCCTCCGTCCGTTTAGCGAAGGTGGCGCCAAAAACAAATCCAAGTCCGACGAAGGCGATTATACTCATGGTAATGATAGCCATCACAAGCCACAGAGAGCCATGTATCCTGCCTCCAAATAAAAATGCAGTGCCGTAGACAACAATGGTTTGAAAATAACCGATGACAAGGTGGGCTGCCACTATACCAAGGAAGTACGAAATGGATTTCATCGGAGTAATGAGGATGCGGTTCAGTGTCAGTCGTTCTCTTTCACCTACAATAAGTGCTGTTGTGCCTCCGAGGCAACTGAAGAACAAAGCCGCTCCGATCAGAATTCCAGGCGCTGTAATATCAAACGACCTGCCCTGGTCATTATTTCCGGCATAGATCAGGCCAAACAGGATGAGCATAAGCATCGGGAATATAGCCCAGAAAATCAAATTTCGCTTTGTCCGGATCAATTCCTTCAAAATCCGTTTGGTTGTCGCAAATAATTGGATGATGATGAGCTTCATTAATTAAGATTTTATGGGTCCAAAAATACTTCTATTAGGGATTAGTAAGTTTCCCCCTTCTCCGGCTTTTCAAATTTCATCGTTCAAAACTAAGGATTATTTTGGACGCAGCCAGAGTCCAGGCCCAAACCGGGGTAATCCTGATAAACTTAAAACCCTGCGATACAATCGCGCGGAAGCGGGGGAAAAATATTTCGATCCCTCCTTCGTCGGGATAATAGTCAAATAGACAAAATGTCAAAGTGTCAATAATCCCTCAAACAGCGAACGCTAAAACCGGCCTCCTTGTCGTTGCTGCTGCTCCGGTTCACTTCCGGAACGTAGTAACCGAGGCCACGGTCCCATGCCCAACCGTAGCCCCAATCCGTCGATGTCCACCAGATGCCGCAGTTGCCAACAAAGTAGAAACCACCACCGTAGTCGCGGCCGCCACCGGGCAGAGCTGAAAAACCATAAAGGTCAGTGCCGTTACCTCCACTAATCCAGCCATCAGTGGTCTTCAGGTTCGTCCCGGCATCATAACCACGATAATCCCCACCATCCCATTCCGGATCACCAATGCCATACTGGCTGTCCGCCGCCCCTTCCAGCACTTTCCACTCCTCATCGGTGGGCAGGTGCCAGCCCGGCGGGCAGATGCCCTGTACTCCTTGCTGAGTGGTGTATTGCATCATTTCGTTCCACTGGTAAAGGCCGCCATATTTGGCGCAACTGTCAGATTCGTTGTTGTAACAGTACTTTTCAATGGTTCCATTGTTCGATTGTTCCATTGTTCCGGAGATCATCGTACCCACGTTCAGGTTCTCCTTTAACCAGCACTGGCTGAATATCTGGATGGTGTTGTATACCTGTCCTTCATATTCCACCGTGGGTGTTCCCGGGCAGGGGATGTTGGTGGCGAACTGGAAGGTATAGGTTGTGCTTTCCTCCGGGGAGTCCAGCATGCCTGATTGAAGGGTGTCTGCATAGCCGATACAAAGAAGTATATCACCTGGGCTGAAAGAGAAATCCTGAATATCATTCATGGACTTAAGCTGTGGAAAGTTTTCCTCACTGCAGGTGTATTCAATCGTAGGCGCTCCACTTGAATGGAACCCGGTGTTAAGGATTTTAATACTGCTGCTCTGTCCCTGCCAACGGGCAGCGAAGAAATAGAGATTCACGCTGCATGGAGTGAACCGGAAAGAATGTTTCCCTTTATCCAATACCCTTTCACTTTGGACAATCACTCGCCCCAGGATATCGGTCACAATGATGCTGACCTTGTCCTTTTCCGGAACATACAGCGAAACGGTCGTCTGGTCTGCCACCGGGTTGGGGTAGTTCTGGTAGACCTGGAAGGCATTTTCATGTAATGGATTCTCATGTATTCCTACATAATAGATCGAGAGCACAGTGTCGGGCCAGTAAAGCACCGTGTCACCCCCCTGGGTTCGGTTCATTACCTTAATGCTGTCTAATTGCACATAGGCTGCGTTGTCAACAGCCGTAAAGGTTAAATCAATGGTGTTTTGACCCATGGCGCCTGAAACAATTCCGGTCACCAGAAATAAAAGTAAAAATCTTGTTTTCATAGGACATTGTTTTAATAAGTTAAAATTCTATGATCATTTTCAAATATCTTATTCAATGTGCTTACTTTTCTTCATTATGCTGGGTAACTTCTTATATATAAACCTCAACCGTTAAACAGGTACACATATCCAACAAGCGTCTGTGGTATTAGTATACTTTTTCTGCATAAAGGTGTATATTATTTTATTCAAAATCAATATCCCCCTTCTACAATTTTTATTTCCTCCTCCGTCAGTCCATACAGTTCATAAACCATCTTATCTATTTCTTTATCGGTGGCCCTGTATCTAAGGTTCAAAGATAAAAAAAGAAGTTTGTATCCAGGAAAATGTCCGTAAAAATTAAAGAAGAAGGTGGAGGTATGCTTAAACCACGCGATACAATCGCGCGGGAACGGGGGGTGCTTCTGTCTTTAAGTGGTTAGTATTGAGAAGTTAGTCCAATTGTAAAGTGAATATATTAAGCAAAGTACCACGCGAGGCAATCGTGCGGCAGCGGTGAGTTTCTGGAAATAAAGTACCTTGAGGTATAATATTGGACTCGCTGAAATTATCAGGGAAAAATACTTGCAGAACTCTATGTTGTTTTTTCATTTAATCAATTCTCCGGTAGGTTTCTCCGTCAGTGAAATCTATTTCTAATATTCCGTATTCGTAGTTGTAAAATATGGTATCTGCTTGAACTGAATCAATATAGTAAGGAATAATAGCTTCTCTTTCCCTGATGAAAACATTATAATATAAAACGTTATTAATTAACATGGAATCAACAACGTCAGCATATTCCTGAGAATTTTCACTAACTGGAATTCTAAAATTATGATGACTTATTTCAAGCAGGTAGGTATTGATTGGAATATAATTTGAAACTATAAGTCTAATATCAAATTTAGAATCAACAGAATTTAAATCAGTTTGATTCTGTTCATAGTGCATTCTTTCAACGGAACACTCATCATTCAAATATTCAATTCCAATTTTTGTTTCCCTTGTTACCTGATATGAAATAATTATATCGTCTGAATTTATAAAATCTACCACGTCCCCATTTTTATATGGTAAATAATTAAGTACAGAATCGGGTATCTTATCCTGGTAAGTATCAAATAAAACTTCTTTGCAATGGAAATCACAGCCTAATAATATTATTTGAATTAACATAAGAAAGGCTGATATTTTATAAAGATTTGTCATAGTAGTTTGTAAAGATATAAAAATTAGTAAATACCGGTTTCTTATTTAACCAATCTCTGATCTTCAGTAATAGCAAATGTGAATAATGCGTTGGATAATCCGAAAGAAAATAACTCAGGATTAGTAATCCTTTTTTTACTTCAGGGATTGTAAATTCCTGATTAATCCCCGTCCGGATTAGCCTGCCCGCCAGCCATTACTCAAATCCGGACGAGCAGGGGTAAAGTGAATGTATTAAGCAATGTACCACACGATGCAACCTAAAATCCGCATGTTATAGTTAAAAAAAGCTGTAAAACTTTATATAACAAAGTTTTACAGCTGCAGTATTTTCACCTAATTTGGTGTTGCTTATAAAATACCAATATGAAAGTACTCAAAAGTTCTTCTCTCTCACCCTTTGGAGGATTAAATTTTGTTATCAATGAGGCAATGACCTTAGATATCAACACGTTACTGATCAATAATCTTCCTGCTCTTCCACTGCAGTGCAAATACAACTGGTTCGATATTTTGATGTCCTATTGGTCGGTATTTTTCTGTGGGGGAGACTGTGCAGAGGATTTGTCCATTAACATTAGGAATGGATTGCGCAATAACCCATACATCAACATTCCCAGCCCGGACCGGGTATTGGAACGGATAAAATCCCTTTCAGACTCCGCACAAATCTTTACAGCCAATCGCGGCTCAAAAGAACACCAGTTTTCATTAGCTGAAAACCTGAACCGGCTAAACTTAAAAATGCTGTCGCTGCTTCCCGGTTTTAACAGGAAAGATGTTGTAGTGGATTATGATAACACAATCATCTTTACAGAAAAGGCCGATGCGCGGACGACTTACAAAATGGAAAACGGATACTTTCCAGGAGTTGGCATGGTTGGCAGGCATATTGTTTATGTAGAAAACAGGAACGGGAACAGCAGCGCCCACGTCTTGCAACATGAGACCATAGATAGGATGTCTAAGCTCATGCAAGAGTTCGGAATTACCATTGATGCAATACGGGCAGATTCAGCATCCTATACTTATGAGATTATCCAGTCGATGAACAGGGCTGCAAAACGCATTTTTATCAGAGTCCGGATGAACGAGACATTGGAAAGGGCCATTGCCAACATAAAAGAATGGAAAGAAATAAAAATTGGGGATCATGTAGTGTTCAGAGGTTCGATTACATTTACCCCGTTTGCCCGGGCTTCCAGAGACCATAAAATCAAAGATGGTCCGTTAAAGGAATACAGGTTGGTGGTGTCCAAAGAAGCCAGAAGAGATGGGCAGATAAACCTGTTTACCGGAGAAGCGTTCAGTTACAGTTCCATCATGACCAACGACTTTGAGATGACCGATGACCAGGTGGTGAATTTTTACAATGCAAGGGGATCGCAAGAACGGGAATTTGACGAGCTGAAAAATGACTTTGGATGGAACAAAATGCCATTTTCAAAACTGGAGCAGAATACCGTATTTCTTCTGATCATGGCCATGTGTAAGAACTTGTATACCCACATGATCGTCAAATTCTCTGAAAGAATAAAATCTCTGTCACCCCATTTTAGGATCAAGAAATTCATTTTTCGTTTTATATGCATTCCTGCAAGGTGGAGTGTTTCAGGTCGGACAAAACAACTGAGACTGTACGGTTCACATTTTCCATAACCGCATACCGACTCATAAAGATTGAATTTGCCCTCAAATACCATTGGTATAATGGGCTTGCTATATAAATCCGATATACGACAAGGGATTTTCGTGCACTATTTACAAAAATATTCGGCATTTCTATCGCTGGTTATCACAACCAAATGCATAAAAAGTCAATTTATCGATCCGAATCTGGGAGATCACAATTTACAAAACCGACAAATTACAATTTATTAAAGACATGCGGAATTTAGGTGCAATCGTGCGGCAGCGAGGGGAATCCTTATAAACTTTTAAACCCCGCGATACAATCGCACGGGAACGGGGAGATAGCCAAATTGTTAATTATCCCTCAGGCAACGAACCGAATAGCCAGGTTCCTTATTATTGGTGACACAAATATATATGCAACCACTGGCACTATACAGGTATTCGAGCCAGACCATATTTAATGAATCCAGGGTAGTAGTCCACCAGAATCCATGGCTGTCACGCAGGTTGAAGGAGCCATGTGAGTGACGGTAACCGCCCGGAAGACCTGCAAAGCCGTAATCATCTGTGCCATAATCGTCAACATCCGCGTCCCACCGGGGGTGGTTATTTGTATTGCAACTGCCACCAAGCGTAGAATTTACCTGCCTGCATGATTTAAGTACATTGAAAATAGGTTGTTGTACGTTTCCAATAAGCCCGAACAATACGTCCCAATCGTCCTGAGGGGGTACGTGCCAGCCTGTTGGACAAAGACCATTCGAATCAATTGCTGTGAACCAGTTGTATAATGCTCCGTACTTATCTTTCCATGAAATATCGTTATCATACCATACATAAGCACCTGTTGTCAAATTCAACCATGCAGTGGTATCTATTACATTGGGGATTGACGTACCGTTTCGATAGGTTGTTGTTTTCAGGTTTTCTTTCATCCAGCATTGGCTGCCAATGAGCACTGTGTTGTAAACGTTTCCGTCAATATCGGTAACTGTAGGCATGTTAGGGCAAGGCATGCCACCGCTGCCAAATAGAAATGTGTAGGTCAGGTTACCGGATGGTGAATCAATGATGGTCCGGTTGCCCAGCGCTGATGTTGCTGTGTATTGGAGCTGATCGCCGGGGTCGAAAACAAAGTTGTTCAATAGTATACCTGCCTTATAACCTCCGAAGCCATTTTTTGCACCATTGTATTCGAGGGTACAAAGTCCACTCACGGCAGCAATGCCCGGGGAATTGAACATTTTTATCGTCCGGCTTTGCTGGACTGCACGGGCAGTAAGAAAATAAAAGCTTTCGCTGCCGGGACAGAAGGTAAAGGTATGATCGCCTTGTTCCAGCTGAAATTCCTGATTCACCACTACCCGTCCGATTACATCGCTAATGGTGATCAGTATATCATTTCTGTCAGGCAACCAGAGGCTCACTATTGTTTTGCCTTCTATTGGATTTGGGTAGTTTTGGAAAAGTGAAAAACCATTGCTGCTTAAATCGCTGACTTCTTTCAAACCCATATTATAATTCAACACTAGAACTGTATCTGGTGAATAAAGCGTTGTGTCTCCTCCCTGAGTCAGGTTCATAATCAGAATGCTGTCCAAAGGCACATGCTGGCCGTTGTCGTCAGCGGTGAAGGTCATGGTTATTGAAGGTTTTTGGGCGACAGTGCCCACGATCATTCCGATCATTAATACTGTTAGTAAAATCCTTGTTTTCATAACCTCTTGTTTTTATTGTTTTATTGTTACTTTTATATATTATGTTGGGTAACTTCTTAGTGTTTTATCCTCCGCCCCCCCAAACCATAGCCTCAAAGATAAAGAAAGAAGTTTAAATCCAGGAAAAGGACTGTAAAAATTAAAGTAGGAGGTGGAGGTATGTTAAAACCACGCGATACAATAGCACGGGAACGGGGGGCGTTATACCGTGTAGTATTCAGCTTTTTATTATTTCGAAAGCAATCATTTTGGGATCAGTCACTTGTATTTTTATCTTAGTTGTCTTCTCTATTTTTAAGCTCTCCTTCGATTTTCTTTTTGCCTATATAAATTGGTATAAATATCACAATGCAAGCAACAGCAGGAACAATAAGTGTATTAAGGAAGCCCTTTCCAATTACTAAATTATAGATTAGTGCTGATGCATCTAACACTACAGCAGCAATTATGATCACTAAAAGTATGGATGCATACTTTTTTCTTTTCTGAAGTTGTTTGGTCGTTAGATTAGCATATTTTCCTTTTTCCATAGTTATATATTTTTAATTAAATTAATCTTAATTCTCAGAATCTATGCGGTATAACTTCTTAGTCTTTTATCAGCCGTCCCCCCAAACCGAAAGTCAAAGATAAAGAAAGAACTTTGAATCCAGGAAAATGCCTGTTAAAATTAAAGAAGAAGTTGGAAGTATGTTAAACCTGGTGATGCAATCGCGCGGGAGCTTGGGAGTGGGGAGTCTTCTTTTTTTCTATAGTTGTCATACCATGCGCAACCAATGAAGTGCAATCTCGTCAGTTGAAAAAGCTTTTAATAAATAATTTCCACCCGATAACCTTTCACCCACTAATATTGCAAAAGCTGTATTAACAGGGTCCAAATGAATTACTGCATGACGGATTGAATTAAATTTGTTCAAATGACTTTTTAATCTCTCAATTATTAATTGTAGTTCTTCCTCTGAAAATGCAACATTTGAATAACGTGCGTCTTCAAGAATTTTTAAATTTCTTGGTAATGAATTGTCATTTGAAAAAGAGTCAATTGCTTTAAACATGTGATTTATTGCAAAATTTCCACTTAAGGTCATAAACAATATTTCTTCACTTTTATTGAATTTATATTCTATCATTATTTTTAATTTGCTTGCTAACGGCCCGGCGGGAACGGGGTTTTATCCTCCGGCCCCCCAAACCATAGCCTCAAAGATAAAGAAAGAAGTTTGAATCCAGGAAAATGTCCGTAAAAATTAAAGAAGAAGATGGAGGTATGTTAAAACCCCGTGATACAATCGCGCGGGAACGGGGGCGTTGTTTAAGCATCAGTCTTTACCGGCCATTCCAAATCATAGTTTAAAACTACGGTTTATTTTGGACGTAGACAAAGTCTACGCCCAACGAGAAGGAACTGGGGTTTATGAGTTTTGCCTGATCTGAAATTCAGTAACACTAACCCTACCATATTCACCAATTTTTCTTTTATCAAAAAGTTCATTTTTAAACATTCCTTCTAGTTTTTCACACATATGCATATCCAAGAGATGATAATTACTAAATGTCTCAATGCCAACTTCACCAAAAATATCACTAATTTTCTCAACATTATTATCAAATTTAACTGCCAGTTTCTTGTTATCGTAATGTCTATCAATCTCATATGATGATATTTCATTCACATAACCATAAAAAACTATATTTTTTTCAAGGTGCATTTTTAATCTTAAGATATCATTTTTATATGATTTTATCAAATTTTCCTTTACGGAAATTCCTCGTTCAAAAGCCTGCAAATGCTTACCCATTAATTTTATTTCTGAAAGTCCATATTCATCACATACAAAAAAAAATACTTTATAAAAATAATTTCCCATGTAGCCATGAATGAAAGGAAAGTCATCAATCGGAATTATTTCAGTTTCAGGTCTTGATCGTCCATAACCAAAAGAATGGTGTTCAAACCTCTGTTCTTTACCGTTCTTTAATACAACATATAACACCTCATAATCATTATCATCTTTTCCTGGTATTCCAGCAATTGTATAAGTAGATATACTAATTTCTGCTATGTAATTCTTTATAAAACCAAAAATATGCCTTACTATTTTTTCCATTTGGGATATTTTATTATAATTTAACTTATATTTCAACCATTGTTTTAGTTAGCGTAAAAAATAATTTCAGGAATAGTCTCCCCATCACTGATCATTGCATATGAGGTACTCTGACGTTCACTGATAAACTGAGCAAGTGAACCATCCAGGGTAGCTGCGTCAATAATGTAGACTGATAGCAGACCATTTGAAGAACATTCTTTGCACTTTCCTATGAATTCAGCATTGCCATTAAACGTATAGCTTAGAAATTGTTTAAGGTAGCCTTTGAACTGATGGATTTGATGAATGGGGTACTTATCTGCAAGTGCAAATAATTCTTTAACCTTATTCTTAGCACTTAATAGATCATCACAAGTTTTGATAATAAACCCTTCACTTTCTAATTCTGCTATTACAAAAAATGTTTTATTCATGATCGCTTTTTATTTCATTATATTTCTGTCTGCCAGCACTGAGGTTGAGACGAAGCACAAAGCTTCTTTCAACCAATGAGCCGCCACTTTAGGGTAGGTGCCGTTACCAGCCGTATTTCCTTTTTTAGAATGGAAATTCATTTGTCTGTGCTGCTGAATTTGTCCCGCTAAGTTTTTTGCCTAAATAAGTTGCAATTGCAGAAGTTACTTCAACAACTAATTCTGCTTCCAAATATTCAGGTGCTTGTCCTTCTCTTAAATGTCTACCTTGTTCTGAAGTAAATCCCCAAATTTTTGTCACTGCTTGGTCAAGAGGTGTTGGAATTACACCAGTGAACTTTTTCATCAAGTCACCAAGTGTAGATTTTGCATCTCCTGTATATTCCCTTGTCACACATTCCAAACACGCCAAAGAATGTTGAATTGCTCCTGTTATGTCTGGTGTTGGTCTTCTTGACAAGTCATTGAGTGCTTCTCTTATTTCTGTCTTCGCAGTTTGAAGTTTTGCAGTTACAAGAACCGATACTACTGTCTTAACTGCTGTTTCAAAAACTTCGTCTCCACGAGTTTCAATCTGCCCATTTACAATTTTCCACCCAATACCATTGGTGATGAAATATTCATTTATCTCGTTAGAAAATATTTCGCTCTCTTTTGAGGTTAGTTTCTGAATTATAACTTCAATTATATCGTACACTAAATACCATTCACAGTTATTAATATGTTGTCCAACTTCATAGTCAATATTAGGATACTCAGACCAGTTATTTCTATCAGGTGGAATTTTAAAAACTCGTGTTGTTATTGCTCTTAAGTCAGAAGGATATTTATTAAGGTCGTAAAAAGCCATCCTTATAAAACCACGAAGTCCTTCCGGTGCGTCTTCCCGAACCGTAATTTCTTTCTCCTTTAGTGAGTAAAGTCCTTGTCGTCTTGAAAATGTTTCTTTATTCGTCATTTTTTAATTTCGTCTTTAATGTGGCTGGTAACGGTTTCAGACTTTGCGTTCGGACGGGTTTCGGAGCACAAAGCCTCAAGTTTGCATATCAGCCCGCCTTACACAAAATCAATGTTAGCAACAGTACTTATTTGAATGAATTAGCATATTCGACAAGGTTTTTGTTTGATTTTTTAAAAATTTCATTTGTAGTGTCGAGTCCGAATTTCTGATTCAAAATATTCAGTAATGCATTTACAGAGATATTAATCTGTTGGAGAATAAATGTTGCAAGTTTCTTTTGATGTTCTCCGAAATATTCCGCTGCTTCAGTTGAGTTCTTAAATGAAGTCATATCCTTTTGTTGCATACCCAAGTATATTCTTGCTCCGTAATAGCTATTATGAATAATTTCAGAAACATCTCTATAAATTGAGAAAAAAGCAAAGGATAAAAGGCCATTAACATAAGTTCCATATGTCTTACCAATCAACTCTAATTTAGATTTGGTATTCACTGGTGTCCATTCCATAACTTCCTTACCTTTCTTAGTCGTAAACTCTGATAGGGCTTTCTTCAATTCCTTCGGAGCAGCTTTTTCAAATTCTGACACGAATTCTGAAAATCCACTCTTTATTTTGAAATCGTTTATGTCTATGCCACGAAATAAATCTCGATACCCTTTTTGATATGCATATTTTTTTGATGCAATCACTGCCTTTTCTCCTTCAGCACAAATATACCCGACATTAATAACAGATTCTAAGAACGGTCTAGAAAGGATAACTAAATCTCTATGTAGATTATTCTCCGTCAATAATAGTAAGCTTCTTAGAGTCATTTCATTTAAAACCAGAATAGGTCCGATTACTGAGGTAAGTTCAGAAAAACCTATTGTCGATGCTGAAATTGCGTGAACAGCATCGTTAAATAAGTCAGCCTGCACTTTTAATTGCTCTATTTCTACCTCTATATTCACTTTAGTATTTTTGCTAACAAGGTTATATCATAAATTTTATGGACGATAATCTACCAGGGTAGTAAAAATGTTTTCAAAATGTCTTTTTTTACCTTAGCTGTTTGAAGTCTCGTTGATCATGTCATTTGTTTTTAATAAATGAATTCTTTCCTCAAAAAAAGTTAAACATCCATTTCATCCAAAAGTGCAGGCACTTTTTTTATCTTCGTGCGTCTTCCATAAGTGGATTTGTCCTGTGCGGACTTGTTTGATGGCACTACTGGTGGTTTTCTTTTTCATTTATCCTTCTCATCGTTGATAATTTATCTGCTTTATTGTTATTCCCTGACACCAAACAAACTCAGCTGTTGATTTTATTTATCAATCGCCTTTAATATCCTATCTTCCTGTATTAAAACATCTCGCATAAACAAATTATGAGGTAATTGTTTGAGTTTTGATTTCTTAAATCCATCTAAAATATTTACCAATGCAGATGCTGTAATGAGTGATAAATTTAATTCATATTCAAGCCCACAGTCTTTAACAAAGTCATCTGAAAAATCAGGGGCAACAAGTAAGGATTTTATGACTTTAAAATCATTAATTTTAGCAAGATCAGTATATGCTTTAAGTTGCCTGGAAACAGAACTGAATTTATTATAGCCACTTTCTTTTAATGTCTTACACTCAATTAAAATCAATTCGTTGTTTCCAATGTTTAATACAATGTCAATTTTATCCTTAGCTGTATTTAATCTTTTCCGTAATTTTTCGTCAACATTGAAGCCCAACTTACTGAAAATAGTTTTTGTCAGTTCTTCAAATTTTATTCCCAGGTCGGCTTCTTTTATTATAACTCCATTTTCTTTAAGGGCAGCGAGGTTGCGGAAACCAATGTTCTCATAATTCTCAAGATATAAATTTGCTGCATCTTTATATGCATCAAGAATATTAAGAATAAGGTCGCCTCTTATTTTAAATTGTTTTGTTTTACAATAGGTTTCTAATTCTGATTCAGGAACGATCTCAAGAACATCTCTTGGTTTTATGTTATGGTCAAGCAGGTAATTACTTTTCAGAACCTTCTCCTCCTGGAGTTCAAATTCATTTCTTAGTTGCTGGTTTAGGTTGGGAAGCATTTCGCCCATTTCAACAAGCATTTTCTCATAACCATCAATGGATATACCGACTTTTTCATCACGCTCAATGTCTTCAAAGTATTTAATCAGGTTGGCTGTTTTTTCTTCTATGATTGTACCTTTTAGAGGTGGAGAAATTTTAAGCCCATTATCACATAAGTCATTAATAAATTTCTTTTTGTCAGTGACTTTTGTGCCCTCTTTGTGAATATCATCTGTTAATAAAGCTGAAAAAGAAATTCCTTTTTTAATTATTTCTTTGTTTTTCTGATCTAGTGGAAGTCGCCAGTCGATTCCATGATTTTTGCAAATCAGATTTATCTGAGGTTCTCGCAGAAGACGTAGTACACGTCTGAGGTACTTATCTGCTACTTCCTTTCCTCTAATCCTGCGAAGAATTCTTACAATTTCATCAGCTATGTAAATTGTGCCGGTTTTTCTTGAATAAAAAATAACGCCAATTGATTTTAGCTCATTGATTATATCGTCAATTTCTAACTTTTTTACAGGTAAAATAAGATAGTTAATGAGTTTTACTTCTTCCTGTGAAAGTCCAAGTTCACTGGATAGTGTGAGTAGGATTGATAACTCATCGGTTGTAATTTTACTCTCCTGATTATTTTTCTCATCATTCCGAAATGCCTTGTTGAGACAAGCGCGATAAATCTTATAATCTCTTCTTCTGTGTTCAGTAATATCTGATTGATCGCCGTCTATTACTTTTTGAAATTCTTTGAGTTTACTTATTAGATTCGATAATTCTTTTTCATATAAGCGAAAAAACCAATCGTGTTTAATAATGCAATTCCCGTCTCGAATGATAATGTCAGTAAGAATGTCAAGCTGGGAAGTTGTATTGACAAACTCACTCTTAATATACTCTTTAAATTCAGTCTCAACAAGACTAAAAGCTTTGGCAACATTGATATTGTCCATACTTTTCAAGTCTCTTGTTGGGTCAGTAAGTATTTTATCAACTGCTTGTGCGTTTTTAGGCTTATCTGCTAATAGACTATCAATAATTTTAAGAAAAGAATTCTTCTCAAATGAATTAAGCTTATCCAGTATTACTTCCAGTTTCATAGTCTTCCTTTTAAATTTTCAATTAGTACCCTTCAAAAATACTGAAAAGTATGATTACGGAAATACAAACTGTTATTTTTATTATTCAAATTCTGGATCAATATGATTAAAAGGTTCAATGGTGTGAAAGAGGTCAGTCTGACGAGTCCCGCCTTTTTCAGGACGTCTCGAAGGATAGACCGGATTGGGATTAAAGAATAAAAATTAACGATTTTAGATTTATGAATTGATCGCCACCGTCCACACTTTGATGAACTCAGTATGACCATCCGCACAAAAGCCGGACATGCTGTACCAAACCAGCCAAAACATAGAAGGATAGACCGGATTGGGATTTAAGAATAATAATTAACGATTTATGATTTGATTACCTCCGCGCACACTTCGATGAACTCAGTATGACCATCCGCACAAAAGCCGGTCATGCTTTATTGAACCTGTCGAAGCATCGAAGCATAGACCGGACTGGAATTTTTGATGTATGGTATTTGATTTACGATATATGATTTGAAGGATCGTTCATTTTCTTGGCGAAACTTTTCGTAAACTTTGCGAAGCTTTGCGTGACATCTTAAAATTTTTACGCAAAGGACAGCAAAGAAGCGTTAAGAACCGCAAAGAATACTCAGCCCTGGCCTCAGCCTAAACAATCCTCTTTACCTTAACCATTGCCATGCAAATGCTGTGGCATGAATGCTGCACCGGTGAGTTTTACTCACAGCAACCAATCCCACCAGCGTTTATTTGGTTATATAAAAATTATTAGTTACGGATTATTTCAAACCTGGCATCATCAATGCATTGTGGAACGTTTCCTGTCCATGTGCTTGCATCAAAATACATATTTAAAGGCAACGTTGGAATATTAGTTGTGTGTGTGGCAATCAAAGTTCCATCAAAATAAAATTCAACTTTTTTATTTGATGCTATAATTGTGTAAGTGTATAAATTTCCTACTGATGCACCCACAGCATAATTTGTTGTAGTTGCCACTCCTCCCGAAACAGTTCTTGCCTGTATAGTATTTCCGCTGATGTTTATGAATTCTATTGCGTTATTTCTATCCGTTCCGTTAACCAAACCCCTAACCAATGGACCATAAGCAGTATTATTATCTTCATAAGTGTATGTAAGGGCTTTAAAAATAAGTTTTCCTTCGGTTACGGATTTTTGTTTGTTTGATCTGAGTTTTATCGAATTTGCTCCGGCTGTACTTAAAGAAATTGCGGAATAGCTGTTCCAGTTAAAACCATAACCAGCACCACCGGTAGTAGTACATGTCCAGAAACTTTTTAAGTTGGTTCCTGAAAAGTCGTCATAAGTGATTAATGCAGGCACGCTCTTTTGTTCGGGTATTTTTACAAAACCACCATTGGTTAAATAAACAGTATCGTTGCTTAAGCTTAATGTCTGTATTTCATTGGTAACTGATCCGTCCACTTCCGAAATAAGGTAACCTGCCGCAGCATGGTCTCCCCAGCCATAAGCGGTATTCCAGCTGGCTGAATTTCCACCTGTAGCAGTAATAACGCCAATCACATCAAGCCTGGTTGTTGGGTTAGTCGTTCCGATACCGACATTGCCATTTTCTCCTAATACCGTCATTAATGGGTTTAATGTTGTTCCGGAATAATCTTTTGCAGCAAAAATGAAACTTCCGGGATATGCAGCTGTGGTAGTAAATGCAAAAGTGCAGTTATTCTGCAATGAAAACCTGTCAATGTAAAAACCCATTTTAGTTCCAGCCAAAGACCCTGAAAAATCATCGTTATAAATTAAAAATTTTTCACCATCTATCCCATATCCTGTGCCTAAATCCAACCTTGAATTAGGATTGGTTGTTCCAATTCCAACATTACCATTATCAAAAATTGATGAAGAAACTAAAGAAGTTCCATCCCATTTTGAAAGATAATTAGTTGAATTAGAACCGACTTCAGGATCAAGTTCTGTAAATGTCGTCAGATATCCTGCACTTGCATGGTCTCCCCAGCCAAAAGAGGTGTTCCAGTTACCAATTAAACCAGATGTTATTCCGTTTGCGGCATGTGCTCCAAAAACAGGATCAGCTTCGGTGAAACTTGTCAAATATCCTGCACTTGCATGGTTTCCCCAGCTATAAGCGGTATTCCAGTTACCTATTAAACCTGATGTTATTCCGTTTGCGGCATGTGCTCCAAAAACAGGATCAGCTTCGGTGAAACTTGTCAAATATCCTGCACTTGCATGGTTTCCCCAGCCATAAGCGGTATTCCAGTTACCCATTAAACCTGATGTTATTCCGCTTGCAGCATGAGCTCCAAAAACAGGATCAGCTTCGGTGAAACTTGTTAAATATCCTGCATTTACATGGTTTCCCCAGCCATAAGCGGTATTCCAGTTACCCATTAAACCTGATGTTATTCCGCTTGCTGCATGTGCTCCGAAAACAGGATCAGCTTCGGTGAAACTTGTCAAGTATCCTGCACTTGCATGGTTTCCCCAGCCATAAGCGGTATTCCAGTTACCCATTAAACCTGATGTTATTCCGTTTGCGGCATGTGCTCCAAAAACAGGATCAGCTTCGGTGAAACTTGTTAAATATCCTGCATTTGCATGGTTTCCCCAGCCATAAGCGGTATTCCAGTTACCCATTAAACCTGATGTTATTCCGCTTGCAGCATGTGCTCCAAAAACAGGATCAGCTTCGGTGAAACTTGTCAAATATCCTGCACTTGAATGGTTTCCCCAGCTATAAGCGGTATTCCAGTTACCCATTAAACCTGGTGTTATTCCGTTTGCGGCATGTGCTCCAAAAACAGGATCAGCTTCGGTGAAACTTGTTAAATATCCTGCACTTGCATGGTTTCCCCAGCCATAAGCGGTATTCCAGTTACCCATTAAACCTGATGTTATTCCGCTTGCTGCATGTGCTCCGAAAACAGGATCAGCCTCGGTGAAACTTGTTAAATATCCTGCACTTGCATGGTTTCCCCAACCATAAGCGGTATTCCAATTGGATATATTATCTAATAAAATTCCACTTGCAGGTGAAGCTGCAAATACAGGGTCAGTTTCGGTTATTCCACCAATAATACCTTCTGCTGTTTTTGAATGCAAAGCATAAGGAACACTTAGCAGTTGGCTTGTACCTGTTATCGTATAACTTGATCCACCGTTAAGGTCAGTTTCGGTTTTAATAAAATAAGTATCGATTGCCCAATCTATCGTGCTAAAACCTGCCCCTCCGCCAATTTCAAAACTCACCAAACCATTATCATTGGTAGTAGGTGTTTGGGTTTCAACGTAAACCGCTGTTCCTGTCGCTGAACCCTGTAAAATACTTATTTGCATGCCCACTTGCGTGTTGGTAACCAGCTGGTCGCTGCCGTTACGGATTACTGCCTGATAGCTCATTTTTTGCGGTGCCTGAGCAAACACACCTGCAGTTATTATTACGACTGCTAAAATTGAAATTATTCGTTTCATGATGCTTATTTTTTAATAATTTTAAATGTTTTAACTTCTTTGTTGCTTTGGATTACTTTGAGAAAATATGCAGCAGGGTCCAGATTGATCATGTCAATGCTTGTTTCGTTGCCTGATAATTTTATACTTTCAATAAGTCTTCCATCCATATCGTAAAGTTGATAAGACAATTTTTCAAAGTCATAATTTTCAACTTTCAATGTCAGATAATGTGTTGCAGGATTTGGATAAACCGAGCAGATAAGATCAATCCCTACAGCCTCTTCAATACCGGTTACCACTGAAATCTCATACGGTTGTTGTACACCCTGTGCTACCGAACCATTTGTTCCTGTGTTTGTGGTGTAAGTCACCTGTCCGACGGAATAGCTCACGGAGCCTCCGCTACCAGAAGCATTGCCGCCTGCGGCCGGTATGGCTTCCTGTGCCTGCAGGTCTGTCATTCCGAATCCCAGCAAGAGTACAGCACTTAATTTCAGGTTTTTGTATTTCATTTGACCTCCATTTTTATTAATTCTTTTTTTTGCTATCTTTTTATTTTGTTGGGTAACGATTGCGATCTGCAAGAGTTGGAAATTGAAAAAATATGTCAATGCTTTATAAAAAATAATATGACAAACGAAAATGAACTACAGCTAATACGCTCGAAATTATTGCAATCTATTGTTATACGCCTGGCTTAAATAAAAGTTGGAAATGATATAAGATGTAGTTGTCAGTCGAGTAAAATGGAATTTCGGGATGAGCTCTTTTTTTGTTGAATAAGAAACCGGCATGCTCAGATTTTGGATTTAGGATTTGGCAGGATTTAGTGTTGTGGTGGCAAGATACAGGAATTAAGATTTGAGGAAATAAGTTTATTAATCAGCAGAATGAAAAAATGGAATTCCGAAAGGGATTTCTTTTTTTATATGCTTAAGCAGGTCATTCTGAGGAAGGGGCTTTGGGCTGACTGGTATGAAAGAAGTCAGTCTGACGAGTCCCCCCTTGCTCGGGGACAGTCATCTTTAAACAAAAAAAGTAAAACTACGAACCACTGAAAGGTCTATTCCGGAATGGGTTGCCCTTCCATCCAGGGAGCGCCGGCTTCGGTCATCTGTTTTTCGGTTTCGGGGATGCGCCGTTCGTGAATGTCAGCCAGTTCAGCCCTGAGAACCTCATATTCCGATTTTGCTATCTCGAGGCTTTGCTTGTGCATGGGAGTGGGTCCATAAGTTGTCCGGGCTCCGGACATCGCCACATACATTCTCGACCGGATGGTGGGATTGGCCTTCTCCCCTATTTCCAGTCTGGCGCTGTTGCCATTGAATTTTTCATTAAGGGCAATCAGATCCTGCTTTAGCTTATGAACCAGGCTATCGAGCGCTCCCGGTAAGGCGGGAGTGCGAAGGAGGATTTTTTGCATTCCGTCAACTTTGGTTTTATCCTTGTTCAATGTGATCTCCATGGCAGTGACCGCCATGCTGAACTTTTCGATTTCCTCCCGGAAGGCGGCCATTTCGTCAAATGAACTGCCTTTGAGGGCGCCATCGCGAAGGGGAACCACTTCAAACGCAACCGGGACAGTAAGGAACGTTGTAACACCGTCAACCAACCTGGCAAGGGTTACCGTATAGGTTCCGGGCACAGCCAAATAACCCGTCGGTTCACGTTCCGGGTCCATGTCATCAAGGTCAAGAGGGCTTCCTGACAACATCCTCAAATCCCACGTTACCCGCTGGAGACCGGCTGCATTTATTCCTTTGAGTTTGCGTACCACATTACCCTTGCTGTCTTTGATGATCAGCCAGTTGCCCGGTTCTTCCTGTTGTTTTTCCTTATCAATCGCATCCCAGCCCGGAAACACCAAATCTTTGCCTTCCTTTTTCAGTTTTTGTTCTTCCTCGGTACGCGCAACTTTTATCGTTTTCAACGGTTCCTTCAGGTAATATGTAAATTCAGCCCCGAAGGTGGGATTAGAGGCAGTATAATAGGAAGCACCCATCGAGTTGCCTCCCCTGCTCTTGGGAACGTACCACAGGGCTTTCCTGACAGGAAACAGCATAGATTCCTGTTCGAGCGTCCCGGCTTTAATTTCCCGAAGGCAACTGTAGTCGTCAAGGATATAAAACCCTCTTCCAAAAGAAGCGCCAACCAGATCATTTTCGCGCCTCTGAATGGCAAGGTCCCTGAAAGAAATGGTGGGCAGCCCTCCTTTAAGTTGTATCCATTTCTCTCCCCCATCAACCGTGAACCAAATCCCGAATTCTGTTCCGAGGAACATCAGTCCCGGCAAAACATGATCCTGTGCGATGCGCCAAAGCAAAGTCCTGTCAGGTAAATTTCCCCGGATGGAAGTCCAGGTTTTGCCCTTGTCTTTGCTCTTCAGCAGATAGGGATTCAGATCGCCATACTTGTGGTTATCAAGTACTGCGTAAACAGTGCCGGCATCGAACAGGTCGGCCTTGATATCGTTGACAAAAGCTGTAGCAGGTACTCCGGCCATCGAGCCAACTTCGATTTTCCGCCAGCTGGCTCCGCCATCTTCAGTCACCTGTAACAGTCCATCGTCAGTTCCGGCATAAATGAGTCCTTTTTGCAAAGGAGATTCCGCCAGAGAGGTAATCGTGTTGTAGTTCGACATTGCCTCATAATCCCAGGGTGCGTCCCAGCTCCAGGTTTTGTCCATCACTTTCAGCAGCATCCGGTCCTGGTTGCGGGTAAGATCGCCCGAAATGGCGGTCCAGCTATCGCCCCGGTTATCCGAACGCCATACCCGCTGTGAAGCAAAATAGATCGTTGCCGGGTTGTGCGGGCTTACCAGGATGGGTGAATCCCAGTTGTTGCGTTCATAACTCTCATCCTTTGCGGGTTGCGGCTTGATATATACTCTCTCGCCAGTGATCATATCGATGCGATGCAATTCCCCTTCCTGAGCCTGGGAATAGATAATGTTCGGGTTGCCGGGCTCTGTGGCGGGCTGATGGCCATCGCCGCCGAGCGTAATGAACCAGTCGGAATTACGGATACCCATCTGGTTATCGGTTCGTGACGGACCTCCCTGCGTTGCGTTGTCCTGGGTTCCGCCATAAATATTATAAAAAGGCTCTGCATCATCCACCGCCACCTTATAAAACTGCGTTAGAGGCAGGTTACCGATATAACGCCAGCTGACAGCCAGGTCGAAGCTTTCATATAAGCCGCCGTCGGTGCCGATCAGAAGGTAATCGGGATCATCCTTGCGGAAGACGATGCAATGATTGTCGCTGTGTTTTTTCTGTTCCGTCAGCCGCTGAAAAGTCTTCCCGCCATCTTCTGAAACCTGTATCCTGACGTCCATCAGGTAAATCCGGTCGAACTTGTGCGGACTTGCATACAATTCCTGGTAGTAGTGAGGACCTGTGGCTCCGGATACGACATCCGACATTTTTTTCCATGAAGCTCCCCTGTCTTCTGACCGGTAGACGGCGCCGGTCCGGCGGTCAAGTTCAATGGCTGCATAAACCACATCCGGTTTCTGGAACGACATAGCCAGCCCGATCTTGCCCATGTCGGAAACGGGAAGTCCGCCGGTAAGCTTCTCCCACGTGAGACCACCGTCCTCAGAGCGATAAATGGCCGTTCCGGGTCCGCCGCCAATGTATGAAGCTACCGTCCGGCCACGCTGCCACGTGGCAGCAAAAATCCTGTTTGGATTACGGGGATCTGCCATGATATCGGTCACACCTGTCCAGGTGTCGTCGCCAAGGGTTTTTTTCCAGGTTTTCCCGCCATCCAACGTCAGGTAAAATCCGCGTTCTCCGCCTTTCGACCAGAGCGGTCCCTGCACCGCCACCCAGACTATATTTGAATTCGAAGGATGAATGATGATTTCTGAAATGTGCTGCGATTCAATGAGTCCCATGTTCTTCCAGGTCATTCCGCCGTCATCACTGCGATAGATCCCGTCGCCGTAACCAACATGCCGGCCGCCGACATTTTCACCGGTACCTGCCCAGACTGTATTCGGGTTCGACGGATCGATAGCTATGCAACCGATGGAATATGATTTTTGGCTATCAAATACAGGTGTCCACGTGGTACCGGAATTTACGGTCTTCCAAACACCGCCCGATCCGACAGCGACATACCAGATGTTGTTGTTCTGCGGATGGATCGCTACATCGGCAATCCTTCCCGACATGAACGCGGGTCCTATGCTTCGGAATTTTAACCCGGTAAAAATGGCGGCTGAAGTCGAGTCATTCACCACCGGTTCAGTTTTTTTCTGTGCTGATAAAATGCACGGGAATCCGGAAATGAATATTCCCAGGAGAAAGAGGGTACTGATTTTTTTCATATTTTAAAATTGAAAATTAACATACATAACAACAGAATCCGGAAATGGTTAAAATCCAAGTCAAACCGGCATTAAAAAAAGCTGTTGAACAGGACATCCGAAAGGTATTTTTTGCGATCATAAAAATAGAATAATTTTTGCTTGTTCAACGAAAGGCATTTATATCCTGCTTATTTATTCCTATTCACGATCCTGCGGAACACTCGTCTTTACTTTGCTGGGATTAATTTGGTTGTTTATTTCATAGAAAAACAAAGGTGAATTATAATACTTGCCAGATAATTGACCTATCACCCCCAATATGCAGTCATCATCATTCAGGCTATCGGGTATAAAAGGCGACTGAATCTCTCTACCGATGTTCTCTTTTACAGTAGAATTATTCAGGCGCCTTTTTGAGCAAGCTAAATATGTGAGAAAACAATTCTCGCACAAATAACCCTAATTTCAATTTTGGCAGGTAATCGTGCCCTCACCTTCAAAGTCCCATATTTTATTTACAAAATCAACATGGCCCCAATTGGAAATGTTACCTGTAGCATTTGCAAACCTTCCGGTTCCTCCAACTACCGTAAATTCCATATGGAATAAACCATCATTCGGATCAAAGTAAAATCCTGTGGAAGGATCTTCCATAAATATTAAAATCTTGTCACCGTTGGCTGCAGTGAGCGAACCATTCATTGAGGACGTGGGCAAACCTTGTTCATTTACACAAAAATGACTTTCTAAATTGAACGTCCCTAAATGTGTTGCATTGCCCGACCCAACGATTGAGGCCTGGGCAAATCCTAATGCGAAACATGGGTTGTCAGGACTGAAAATAAAATCCATAATGCCGGAAGAATTATGGATTTTGATTGTTTTGATTTTAGTGCTTTTCAGAGCCGAAGAGGATCCATCATTTTCAGTCTGTAAATCATTGTCTTTGCTGCAACCGGCTAAAGATAGCAGAAAGGCTGCAATTACTGCGTAATTAATAAATGTTTTCATAGTGAACTCCTTTTTTTTAGTTAATACTTAAATGATTTTATTGTTAAACATAAGAGAACATTCATATCAAACCAAATTGTAAAATGAAAGAACCTTTTAACTTTTTTTTATTTTTTTCTATATTTTGACTAACCGCTTTCCCAGCTAATTATAAAAAAAACAATGAAAAAATAAATCTGTTTTTAGCATTCAGACTTTTAACATTTTTTTAACAAATAAATTAATCACCAGAAGTGTTGAAATTGGTTTGGCTTTAGTAAGGTGCCCGCGTTAATGTGTTGATTAGGCCTGCTTCTATTGGA
The DNA here is from genome assembly GCA_963749345.1 of uncultured Bacteroidales bacterium. Classification (GTDB taxonomy): domain Bacteria; phylum Bacteroidota; class Bacteroidia; order Bacteroidales; family JAADJA01; genus JAADJA01. The sequence continues at coordinate 405,729 of CAVVMO010000001.1, forward strand.
AAATGGGCAAAATTATATTTTGTCCATTGGACTCCTTTGGAGATGTGCTATAAGTAATATTTTCTGACCTTTGCTACATGATTCAATTTGCTATTATTAGTGTTGGACCAATCTTTAGCTTTACCCAATGGGAATCCTTTAGCCCGGAGGGCTTCAATATCAATAGAACAAATGAATTAATGTAACTTATTGTCCGTAGGACATTAACAAAAACAAAAAATTATGGCAAATACCTATACCCAATTGTATATTCATTATGTTTTTGCAGTCCAGGATCGCTTGTCCCTAATCCATCAAAAATGGCAGGATGACCTTTACAAATACATGAACGGTATTATTATTCATCAAGGGCATAAGTTGTATGTGATCAATGGGATGACCGACCATATTCACATTTTACTAAGCATGAATCCAAAGCAGGCGCCTTCGGATTTGATGTATCATTTAAAGAGAAGTTCATCACTATGGATAAATCAAAACCATTTGTCAGTTGGGAAGTTTTCATGGCAGGAAGCCTGCCTGCCGTCAGGCAAGGGTTTGGAGCGTTTTCACTTGGAAAATCACAATTGACTGAAAAAATTAAATATATCGAAGAACAACAACATCACCATAAGAAAGCATCCTTTAGAGAAGAATACATGCAGTTTCTTAAAGAGAATGATATTGAATATGACGAACGTTACATTTTCAAACCTATTGATTAAAAATGATTCTTTCTGCTTGAAATTGCTTCTTTGGTTAATTCCCTATGGGAAAGCAATCACTTATATACTTCCTTTTCTATTGATTTAAATGCCCTACGGGCAAAAGAAAAATGCCTATTCATAAATACTTACTTTACTATTAACTGGATAAAACCGCACATTCTGAAAAGGGTATAATGTGTATAGGGGAAATAGGGGAATACCTGATAAACAAGCCTATATTTCCATAATTTTCATTATGCTATAATTTACCCCGTATAAGGTATAAGAATTTGAAATACCGGCTAAATTATCCCAGCACATCAAAATAAAATATAGCCGGAAAATGAAATTTGGAGTGCTACACATACAAAGTTATACACTTTACTAACTTATTTCCGCGAGTGGTCCTGCTGAATACTCATGGGTGCAAACATAAATTTTTAAGTCGTATATTAACTTGTTTTCTATGGCAACGCAATACCTCTTGATGCTGTATATATTCTTGACCATTGCTCTACGCTCATAGCAAGATCTAATGCTTCTGCAGTTCTTCTTATGTGGTCAATTTTTCCACTGCCGTTAATTGGCATAATAACAGAAGGGTGCATCAATAACCAGCTGTAAATTACTTTATCAATACCGTCAGCGTTTAGTTCCCCGGCAATTTCTTTCAATACATTAACAATTCTTTCCGATTTTTCGTCAGTAGGATTAATAAGCTTTCCCCAGGCCATGGGGCACCAGGCCATCGGTTTGATTCTTTTTTCAAGGAAGAAATTCATATTTCCATTTTCAAAATGAGTAATTGTATATGGAGATATTTCAACCTGGTTGGTTACCAGTTTTTCATCAGTATATGATTGCAACATGGAGTAATCGTGGGGTAAGAAATTAGAGACCCCGAAATAACGAACCTTCCCTTCTTTTTTCAATCTATCAAATGCTTTTGCTACTTCTTCCGGATTTAAAAGATCAGACGGTCGGTGTAACAATAATACATCAATATGGTCTGTTCTCAAATTTTTCAGGGATTTTTCAGCTTCATGAATAATGTAGTCATATGAGTAATCGTAATACTGGATTTTTTGTTTGGGGAACTTGCCAGACATGATTTTAATGCCACATTTGGTTACCAGGATCATTTCATTGCGAAAGGATGGTCTTATCTGCAATGCCCTGCCAAATAATTCTTCGCAACCGTAATCGCCGTATATATCAGCATTGTCAAATGTATCAATGCCCAATTCCATGATCTGTTCTGTGAATTTCAGCAAATCAGCGCTCGTTATATTCCAGTCTGCAATTCTCATTTGACCATGGATAATTCTTGAAAATTCAAGTCCTTCTGCCAATTTCACTTTTTCCATAATAATTATTTGATTCAAAGGTAGTCTTTTGTATTTGATCACCTGTTCTTCAATTCGGAAACATTTTATTTTGATGTGCTATACATTAAATTAGTTCAACTAAATTTGCAATTACCTACAGGTTCTTTTAATTTAAGGGATAATCCTGAAAGGATTTAATATGAATAGCCTTGCACGCAGTGCGGGGTAAGATGAAGTGAAGGTAAAAAAAAGAACCCTGCAGGGGTTCAAATAATAAATTGAAAAATGAGTACCTACACGCAAATTCTTTATCAGATAGTATTCGGCACCTATAACAATGAAATGACCCTGATAGAATCCGGTCAGGAAAATCTATACAAATACATTTGGGGAATCTTAAAAAATAAAAAATGCCATTTATATCGAATTGGTGGCGTGGAGGATCATATTCATATTATTACCCATGTGCATCCTGCGATTGCGATTGCATATTTAATAAAAGATGTAAAGCTTGCTTCATCAAATTACATAAAAGCTGAAAATATTTTCCCTGATTTCAATGGCTGGCAGGATGGCTATGGTGCTTTTACTTATTCCATTTCGGCCAGAGATAATTTGATTGAATATGTAAAAAATCAAAAAGAACACCATCGGAAAGTAAGTTTTAGGGAGGAGTATATTAACTTACTTAATGAGCATGCAATTGAATTTAATGAGAAATATTTATTGTAATTTATTGAACCCCCTTCGGGGTTCTGTGACTTTTTTTCTAAAGCCCATAGGTTTCACCTATGGCTATTCACATTATACCACTTCGTGGTGAGGCATTGCATAAATAATGTCAATGGAAATCGGAAGCATGCACACCAATGAAATCCTTCAACATCTTATCAGTTATTTTACAACTATTTACTCATTAAATCTTTAGCCAGCACATCAAAAAAATATTTAGCCTTCAATTCCTTCTCTATTAACTTCCGGATCTGTTAAAAAAACCTGTCTTTTTACTTCAAATTGTCCGCAGTTCAGTTTTTCAGCATACCACTAACTGGATATGGTTAATGCGTTGCTTAATCCCACACCCTGTAAATTCGGATGAAAGAAAATATGTAAAATAAAGAGTGTTGCAATGATTGGTAAAAAATAAAGAATGCCTTTTAATAGCTACTTTATTTTTTCGACCACCAGCAGGTAAGTTATTTTGGCTCCGTACATCATAAAAAATTGTGTAACGTTGGGAACAATGGAAACAACCTCTCCGTCGAGCTTGTTTAAAAATTGTTCCAGTTTTTCCTGCATGTTATCCTTGCTGACCTCCACATGGTGAACCCTGTATTTCATAATGAAACCTCCTGTATTTAATTCATTGATTAAAATAAGTGCTAAAGTTACGCATTTATTTGCAGGTATTAGGGTGTATACTTATCCTCTGCACAAAAATTTTAAAAGCATGGCTAGGTTCGAAGATTGGCCAGAGATGAATTATTAAAGGCCTGTAAGCTGAAAGCTTTATCAATCTAATGCGGCTACGGCTTACACGATGTTGTAGTCCGGGCAGTTATTCTTTTATAAATTTCTTTATTGCAATTCCTTTGTCGGTTTTTACTTTTATTATATAAACCCCGCCTGATAAATTTCCAATATCAATTGTTGTTTTTGTGTCGTCGCTATATATAGTTTTAATAATTTGTCCGCTGATATTTGAAATTTCAATTTCTGATTTTTGCTTCATTTCAACACTGATATCATTCATAGCCGGGTTAGGATAAATGTCCACTAAAAAATTGTTTTGGATTTCTACAACAGAATTAGGCAACGGAAACTCGTATGCTCCAATATCAATGCGATCCCCTTTTATACGTGGATTTCCTGCTAAATCCAACTCAGGTAAACTAAGACCGGTTGTATCTGGTGTGCCTGTATTTATGCAGGGTGAAGCTGCCTGCAAAGACCAATCGGCCGTTACACCGTCAAACCCTGCGCCGCTGCCTGCTGAAGGAGAAACGAACATAGGGATAGCATCAATATTATTCTGGTAAATACCTGTATAAAAAATACCACTATTAAGACCAAATGCGTCCGGACCTCCCTGCACATCGCAATAATGGAAAACGGGATCGCTGTTTTCATCATCTAAATACACCTGCGGTCCGCTTGCACTTGCGGTGTTGCCCCACAAAATTGTATTGTAAAGGTTTACACTACTGTACAAAAAACAAGACAATGCGCCTCCTTTTGCTGCACTGTTGTTGACAAGGGTATTATTTGTAAAAGTCGGGCTGGCATATGTGTAATCACAATAAATCCCACCACCACTTTCAGCAGCTGTATTGTTGGAAATTGTATTGCTGGAAATATTTGGAGTACCGTCGCTGCCACAACTAATTCCACCACCATTCGAAGCCGTGTTGTTTGAAATGAGGTTGTTCGTAATTATCGGGCTGTTGTTAGTACTGGAAATTCCACCACCATAAGAAGCCGAATTATTTGAAATGATGTTGTTTGAAATAACCGCGTTGCTGGCGTTATAAATACCAAAACATTCAATTCCGCCGCCACCATTATAAGCTACATTGTTTGAAATTACATTATTGGTTATGGCAGGGCTGCTGTTCTCACAACAAATACCGCCGCCACCAAAAGAAGTCATGTTGTGTGAAATAGTATTATGGGTAATTACAGGACTGCTGCCGGAACAAAGAATTCCTCCGCCACCAGGATAGGCATCTGTCCGGCAATTGGAAATTCGGTTGTTCGAAATAACTACTTTGGAGAATCCAAGAATATAGATTGCTCCGCCACCATTTGTGGTTTTGGCGTACTGAAGCTTGCAATAAAAAATTTTGGATGTATCGTTGGTTAAAGGCGTATTATCAAAATGCAATCCGAGCCAGCCAATTGTAGTGTCGGCAGCGCTAAAATGAATGGTATCGGCGGCGTTGCCTGCGGCAAGCAAACGACCTTGTATGTATAGTTTATAAGAGCCCTGAAAATTCACGTTAACTCCCGGCTCAATGCTCAGGGTGGAGCCGTCGGGTATCATCACAGAGCCTTGTATAAGGTAGGGCGAACCTGCTAATGTCCAGGTTCCGCTGACATTTCCGGCAGGAATAATGGTTTGCTCATTAGAATAAGAATACATCAAAAAAATTGTCGCGATTACCAGGAATGTTTTTTTCATCAGATGGAGATTTAAGGAGTGAGATGTCTTAAAAAAGATATTTTATCTTTTATTCTGTTATGTTTTCTGTGAGGTATCAAAACTTAGTTGTTAGTGTCACTATCTTATCGTAGTGTCTTTCGATGCTTTATGCACGATGTGTTACGTGTTTGAATTGCTGCTAGGTTACGGAAAAGGAGTTGCAAGGTTACCGAAATGTTCAATCAATGTTATTAAATTTCAAATGAACACAAATGCCAGCCATTATTTAAGGGCACCACTAAAAACTAATAATCCACATCGTCATTGCAAGTGAGGAACGAGCGAAGCAATCTGTATATGAAGGGATTGCTTCACTCCATTTCATTCCGTTTGCAATGACGGTGCAGTTTTTCGAGATTCCCCTAAAACACGCAGTTACCAGTTGCTGTTAATACTTACAAAAATGCAGCTTTAATTTATTTGGTTTTTGCCATAGAATGCCATAGCCTTGGGACAAACAGGCATCATTACCATAGCCATTACCTAAAGCTATTAGGCAAAGGTTAGGAAGCCAGTATGGTGAGAAGGTTAGGGTAAGGTGGGTAACTACCTGGCCTTTGCCCTGACCCAAACAGGCATCTTAACCTTAACCATCACCGTGGAATTGTATGAGGTTCCTTTTTTGATTTAGGATTTGGGATTTAGGAATTACGATTTAAGGTGTCGTGGTTTTTCTCAGTGAACCTCTGTGTCTCCTCTGTGAAACTCTTTGTAACAGTTTTAAAAAACTTTCTGCAAAGAACCTCAAAGTTGTTAATAAAACTTTCGATTGTTTTTTAACATACCTACTTCTGAACCTGAATCTTTTTGGTAAGTGTTCCATTGGAAGTTTGAATCCTGACAAAGTAAATACCAGTGTCAAAGTCTGATAAATCGGGATTGCTTGTTTGGGCATTGGGTGCATTCTCCAATACTATAGTACCTAAGATATTCAGAATGGTAATTTGATGAATGACATCCGGGGACTGAATTTTCAAAAAATCTTTAGCCGGGTTGGGGAATAATGAAATTTCTTCAGAATTATTTTCCTTAAGGCCGGTCACATGATCAACGGTAATATAATCCTGCTTTGTCAGGGTATTGTTTCCGGCATTGTTGTTTACTGTTAGTGTTACATCGTAGACGCCCTGCAAATTATAAACCACCACCGGGTTTTCAAGATTTGATGTGGCCGGGTTTCCGCCTTCAAAAGTCCAGTTCCATGATGCAGGGTTATTGGCAGACAGATCGGTAAAGTGAACCGATTCGCCTTCGATGATGCTTGTATCATCTGCTGTAAAATCAGCAACCGGAGGAAGAACAACTCCTGAACAACTTATATTTGCAGACCAACCGGATGCTGTTACCGAACCGTCGGAATGAAACACAAAGGTTAGCGCTCCCTGGGTATTCGTTGCAGTGACAGTTTCCGGAGAATCTGTTCCGCAATACGTTCCGATTAAAGGAGATGAACTATTCGGGCCGTTATAAATCTTCAACCAATCATAGTCGCAACTTGGGTCATCTTCCACACTAAAGGAGGTAAACTGGATTTCAATTTTAGCATCCGGCTGACCGGGTAAAAAGATCATGGTAAAATTCTCACCATCCTCATAATTCGATGAAGCTCCGCCCGAATCGTAGAACGTACCGTTGCAGGTGGTGATCGTAGTGTTTTGCATCACAAACTCAACACTTGCCGTAATATAATTTTCTTTTGTCATGGTCTGGCTGTTGGTTCCGTCAGATACGGTAAGGGATACATCAAATGTTCCGGCTGCCGGATATGAAATATTAACAGGATTCTGAACATTGGATGCAGATGGAGTTGCACCTTCAAAAGTCCATTGCCAACTGGTGGGATTCCCAAATGAAAGATCGGTGAAGCTGATGGCAGATCCAACCGGGATATTGGTTGCGCTGGCTGTAAAGTCAGCGATCAAACTACCCGAGCTTAATTGAACGCTGAGAGAGGTCAATTGACGGTTAACCACCACCACATTTTCGATGGTTTGCGGATAATAGCCCGGAGCGGTAAAGGTAACATCATAAGTTCCGGCATGGATCAAACGGAAATACTTCCCGCTAGTTATATTTGAATAAACCCATGAGCTGTCTTCGTCATGACCGGAAATATATACTTCGGCCTTCAACGGATCACCGGTTACAGCATCCGTCACTGTTCCGCTGATCCCGAACATTGCTTGCTCCATGTAATTCAGTAATGAACGGTAATTATAATTCCAAAGAGTCGGAAGCTGGTTGGAAGGCAATAATTTCACATCTGACAACTCAAGTGTAAATTCCCTGCACTGATGGAAGTACATCATATAATCCTGTCTTCCGCCATCCACCTCATACCAGGCATAACCGTTGGTAATCCCGTCGTTATATCCTGACATATAGCCACCCGTTGAATTTGCCTGCGCAGTATCGGCATATTCATGGCAAACATATTGCCACCACTGATCATCAGCGTGAAGTGGCGCCCAGGTATCCCAGGGGTAATTGCAAACTTCAGTTCCACCGTGGGTATTTGCAGAGCTGACGAAGTGATGGTTTTCAGCAAAGTTCATAAATGCAATGGTTTCGGGTTGCCATTCCTCTCCATCCGGATGAGGTCCATCCTGCGGGTCGGGATAATTTCTGTTCAGATTGATATAGTTTGCGTTTTCACGTGTAGCGCCGTAAACGGTATTGTTCCCTCCGGCGTAAGTACCATCAGGATTGGAAGCTGGATTGATCCAGATGTCAAGGTTGTTCACCATATTCGTAATCCGTGGATCGGTGCCATAATTGGTAAGCAGGTAATCAATCAATCTTAAAAACAATATAAAACCGGTGGTTTCATCACCATGGATCGTTCCCGTATACATAAATTGTGCTTCTCCTTCTTCCTGCCCCACATTATCCGAAATTCTTGCAAAGAGCAATTCCCGTCCTTCAACCGACTGGCCAATGCTTGTCACCTGGCACAAATCCGGGTAATCAGTTTGGAACTGGTACATCATATCGACATAAGCTTCGTAGGTTGGATAAAAATCCCAATCCGCAATTCCTTTCAATGTAACTGATTCCTTCATCACCGGCATAACCAGCATACTGGGAGGGGTCATGGGTTCGTAAGAATATCCTAAATCAAGAAAGTTGCTAAACTCCTTTTTGTTGGCGTATGCAAAAACTGTGGTGCCTTTTAAATTGTCAATCGAAATGATCTTTGTAAGCGTATGTATTTCTTTAGGTGAATTAATTTCAAACTTAAAATACAGCTCGCCCCTTTCTTTGAATAATTGCGATAGGATTTCATTTTTTGACTGACCTATAGTAATGATCGAAATACTGGTTAGAAAAATAACAATTAAACCTGCGTAAAATTTCCCACCTCTCATGTTGAATGAATTTTAATTAAGAAGAAAATGCAATTATGATCTTTTTTTACCCGCTGATTTGACAGAATCGACAGGAAAAAGGTTGCTTGAATTTGAGATCTATATATAAAAAGGGATAAAAACCGTAAATTTTTCATCTCCAAACTGAAAATAACCACAGAGACACAGAGGACATATAGAATCACGGAGATAAAACGCTGTTAAACTCAAATGCCAGGGCGGGACAAACTGTGAACTCAATGTCTATGAGGTAAATTTTTTGAATTCAAAATGTAGTAAGCTATCCTGTTATCAGAATAAAAAGACAATAACCGTTTAGCTGAATCAACCGGAGGCTGTTTTATTTTCAGGAGATTTAATGATGGCCAGGTAATGAATGACCTGTTCGATCAGGGCTTCAAGGCTTACGTTCGGTTCCATCTTGATCATCAGGTCAAAACAATCAAGGTAATTATCATTGTGTCGGCCAACCTTGAATTTAGAACGTGACAATCCGGAAATGTATTTAAAAACAAAAACATCATCGAGGCTGAGGTCGATCAGGATATCAAATTCCTTATTGATGAATTCATGGATGTAATCATTCTTCGGAGCGCCATACCAGTTCAGATCCCTGAGATTAAAATGATAGCCTGAATTGGCAGCGATGCAATAGTTGGGAATTGATTTCCGGTTGACAAAACCAAGAGCCATTACCTGCCGCTGACGGCTGGTTAGCTCCTTCACGAGTGTTTTCACAATCTGAAATGTAGTCTGGCTGCTCACATTATACAATATCCCAATTGTTCCGGCATTATGCAGGTTAACTAACTTCTTTTCGCGCTTTAGCTTGGCCAGCTTTTTATTCAGGACATAATTGGCAACCGACCGCTTCAAATTTTCAATGATACCAGACATAATATTTCATTAACGATTCATTTATCAAAAATAACATTTTTTATACGTTATCCGGTATAAAAAGATTCGATTATTTTCTTTCCCAGCATTTTACAATCTTTCCGATATACATTCGGTGGTAATCCTTGTTTGGATAATTCCGCTGAATCATCTTATCTGCAAAGTGCCCGGGGTCAATGTCATCATGGTAAAGTTTTGAGCATTCGAGCACCACTCTGGCCTGCTCAAAATAAATGCTGCCATTTTTTGTTTCCAGCGGAATCAAACCGCACTCCTTTATTTTATCCACATCTTTTCCGGAATGAGATCCGCAATAGTTGAGGATGTTTTTTTGTTTGGGTTCGAAAAAAGAAAGTGTAAAAAAAGGATTTGATTCCACGAATTTATAAGTGTGCCTTTGAGGCCGGATAAAAATAAAGGCAACCGGAACATTCCATAAAAAACCAAGGCCTCCCCACGAAGCTGTCATGGTGTTAAAATGGTCTTTGGTGCCCGCCGTGATCAGCATCCATTGATCTCCGATGAGGTCAATTGCATTTTCCTGAATTTCAGATACTTTGATTACGCTGAACATGATAATTTAAAATCAATAAATCCGCCATGCCTAAATGACACCTGTGGGTCAAAATTAAACAATATAAAATAAGTAATGCCATACTTGCATTAACCTATCGAAAAATTTAGTTTCTTTGAATAAATTTTCGCTGATGGACAGCAAACCGGTAAAAAAAGTACCTCGATTCCATGGGTTAAGGATTTACCTTTCATCCATCATCCTTTATTATGGGCTTGTGCTTCCTTTTATCCTCATCCTGTATATCAAGTATGCCCCAAAATTTAATGAAAATAAAATAATCCGGCGCAACCAACCGGAGATTCCTTTTGATACACTCGGCAGGATTATAGATACGCTGCAAGAAAGATTTTCCAATTCTTCAAACCTTAAGGCATTTTCCGATTCATTGATCAATAACACAGCAAATGTTGAAAACATATCAGGTGACAGTATAGTTACAAAAACAATCGATTTTAGCCCGGTACCAGGAATTCAGGTTAAAGCGGATGGAGTGGAAACTGACATTGGAGAGAGCAAACAGATAAGCAATGCATTTAACTTACTTTTCAACCTTTTGCTGATTAGTTTTTTCCTCGGATTTATTTTTAATTTACCATTTAAACGATACTTTTCCCGAAAAAGAAAAGGAAGGCCGGTTTCGCCCAGGCTGTTCAGGTTTTGTAAGAAGTACTTGCTTAAATCACCTTTGATCAACGCCGGCATTATTGGATTATCTTTAATAGTGGTTCATGGATACATGTTCTTTTCCCTTTACCTGAGCAACGAAGTCACAACCGATCTGGAAAAGAGCCGGTTCGTTAATTTCTTTTATATTTCGCTCATCGCTTCCGCCCTCTCTTTAATTTTCGTTTATTATTGGGAAAAACACCGTGTGCACATCCGGTATATCCACCATATTTTTACTGAAGAAGAACTGCGCAAAAGGATCTTCAATTTAAAGGTGGGAAGGATCAGGAACCGGATGATCATGGCAGCTATGGTGACGACACTCCTCCCGCTAACCATCGTCATCCTTTATCTGTTCCTGAGCATTACATCCCTTGACGAACTTAAAATACTGACCTATAATGATGAGCAGAAAAGAATACTGTTTGGTGATTACAGTTTTTTCAGTGACTTATTTACTGACGAAAGCGGGACGTTCAAAGCCCCTTCGTCCATGTTCTATATCAATGCCATCAATAGCTTCGTCATGTTTATCGGTATTTACGGGAGCATTTTCATCGTGTTTATATATATCATATTTTTTGTAAAGTGGACCACTCAGGACATTGTGCATCCGGTGAAGGAATTGCTTTCAAATATGCGTAAGACAGGCCGGGGTGAACTGAATAATTTCGGTATTGTAAGAACAAATGATGAAATCGGTGAACTGACGGAAGGATACAACGAGATGTCGCAGAAAATCGGGGATTACATCCAGAACATTTCTCACATGACAGAAGCCTATTCACGATTTGTACCCAAACAATTCCTTGACTTCCTTGGTAAGAAAAGCTATGTCGATATCAAATTGGGCGATCAGGTGCAAAAGGAAATGACGGTGATGTTCAGTGATATCAGGTCTTTTACTGAAATTTCAGAACAAATGACACCCAAGGAAAATTTTGATTTCATCAATTACTACCTGGGGTATATGGAACCGGTGATCCGCAATAATAATGGGTTTATTGATAAATATATCGGCGATTCCATCATGGCTTTGTTTGGTGTGAGCGCAGAGGACGCAATCAATGCCGCCATTGAAATGAGGATCAAACTGTCGCAGTTCAACCAGGTGATGGACCAATTCGACAAACCAATTATCGACAGTGGTATTGGCATTCACAGCGGAACACTGATGCTGGGCATAGTTGGTGGTGAAGGAAGGATGGACAGTACCGTAATTTCGGATGCCGTTAACCTGGCAGCAAGGCTTGAAGGGCTTACCAAAATTTATGGTAGCGCCATCATTATCAGTCAGGATACACTCATCAGCCTTAACAACCCTTCACATTATCATTACCGCTTTCTTGATATCGTCAAGGTAAAAGGCAAGAGTGAAGCAGTATATATTTTCGAAATCATTGACGGCGATCCGGATGATATCCGGCAACTAAAGCTTAAGACCAAAGATGCCTTTACAAAGGCAGTAAACCTTTATAAGGCTCAACAGTTCAGTGAAGCTCTGAAGGTGTTTGAAGAGGTGCATGCAATTAACAACCATGACCGTACAGCCGGACTTTATATTAAGCGATGCCGGAATTTCATAACCAATGGAGTCCCTGCTGACTGGGATGGAATTGAAACGATTTCATGGAATTAAAAACAATATGGATCGAAAAACGTTTAATTAGTTTTCTGCAATTTTATAATATTGTGACATGGATTTTGAAGGCGTAAGGGATTTTGTTATTAATAAGCTTCGAAGGGAATTAAGTTCGAAACTTCATTACCATTCTGTCGAACACACTTTGGATGTGGAGGAAGCTGTGGGGCGACTTGCAGAGATGGAAAATGTAAATGGCCATGAAAAGATACTCCTTAAAACCGGCGCTTTATTTCACGATCTGGGATTTTGCGAGACCTATGACGGGCATGAAGAGATTGCCATCAGGATGGCACAGGAAAATCTTCCGGATTTTGGTTATTCCGAATCAGATATTAAAGTTATACAGGGATTGATTAAATGTACTGAATTACCTCAGAATCCTAAAAATCATCTTGAGGAAATAATGGCGGATGCCGACCTTGATTATCTGGGTCGTGACGACATTTTCCTGACCGGGCAAAAGCTGCAATACGAATGGAAGCTCCGCGGTAAAATATCTTCGCTCAGGGAATGGCACGAATTGCAATTGAAGTTTATAAAGAAACATCATTATTTCACCGCTACTGCAAAAAAATTAAGGGAACATGGCAAGCAGGATAACATCAGACAGCTTGAATCGCTGCTGTGTTTAAAAAAATAAATTGGTGCTTCTTTTTCCCTTATAAAAAATATTTACTTTTGTTTGCAAATAACAGGAATAACCCAATATAAATATTTATGGACACAAAAATGAATAAGATCATCCTGGTTCCGACCGATTTTTCAGAAGTATGCAATAACGCAATGAATCAGGCAGCCGCAGCCGCCAGGTATCTCAAATACAATCTGGTTTTGTTGCATGTAATTGATAAAAACACCAAAGCTCAACTCAAAAAAAGTCACGAAAGTGCCGGAGCAGTAGCAGATAAATTGAAAGCACTTGCTAATAAAATAATGGCTGACTTTGGTGTTAAAACCGAAACGCATGCCGTTGAAGGCGATATCTTTACTACCATCAGCGAAGTAGCAAAAGATTTGGGAGCAGCATTGATGTACCTGGGAACCCATGGTAAAGTTGGAATGCAGAAAGTAACCGGCAGTTTTGCATTGAAGGTTGTCACCGCATCACCTGTTCCTGTTGTGGTCGTTCAAAAGCGGCCCTTTACAGAAGGTTATAAAAAAATAGTTTTGCCCATTACTTCCGATGCAGGACCATGGGAAAAAACAACATGGGCAAGCTTTATAGCAAAAAATTTCGGAGCGCATATTCACATTTACAGGATTGACAGCCCTGCACTTGATGAAGCAATCAAAATCATAACCGGCCACTTTGACAAGGAAGGAGTTAAATATACCATCTCAAAAGCTGATGGCCACAACTTCTCCAAAAACGTAATCGATTACGCCACAGCCAATATTTCGGATATGATCATGATTATGACTAATCCGGATAAGAGCTTTACTAAGTTTATCCTTGGCAGCTACGATGAAGAAATGATTTTCAATACTTCTCAAATCCCTGTACTGTGCATCAATCCGAGAAAGTACAACTGGGAGGTGATTTTTAAATAAAAATTCACAACCGGGTTCGCCCGGTTTTTTTATTCAATCATTTTCAGAAAGGTCATTTCATTAATAATGGGAACGCTAAGTTCTCTGGCTTTGGTTAATTTATTCGGTCCAATATTCTCTCCGGCTAATAGAAAATCCGTTTTTTTCGAAACAGACGATGCCGGCTTTCCTCCATGCTGCCTGATCACTTCTTCAATTTCCTCCCGGCTGTAATGTTCTAGTTTTCCGCTGGCAACAATTATTTTTCCTTTCAGTTTATCGGAAATTGGTTCAGCTGGATTGCGTCAATTCAAACTGAATACCTTTATTCTTAATCGTTCAATGATGGTAAGGTTCTTTTGCAGTTTGAAAAACTGCAAAACTGATCCTGCAATTTTTTCACCAATCTCATCCACCAGGATCAGATCCTCAAAGGTCACACGCTTTAAAGCTTCAATGATTCCGTAATGCATTGGCAAGTTTCTTAGCAACGGTTTGCCCAACATATCTTATCCCAAGTGCATATAAAGCCCTGTCGAATGGAACATTCTTTTGAAGCTTCAATACCATTTAAAATGTTGGTCACTGTTTTTTCTTTAAAGCTGAGTCTCTTTTCCTTCTTTTCATCTTTTGACTTCAATTACTTTTTCAAGACCCAGCAGTTGATCGTAGTTCAGATAATACAAATCAGATACATCCTTGATCGAGCCCGTTATCGAACAGCATCTCCACTTTCCCTTCTCCCAGGCTGTCAATGTTCATCGCGTTGCGGCTGATAAAATGCTCTATACGCCCTTTGATTTGCGGTGGACATCCTTCCTCATTTGGACAATACCATGCGGCCTCTCCTTCTGTTCTGACAAGTATAGTATTGCATTCAGGGCACTGTTCAAGGAATTTTAATTTTGTTGAATCCGGGTTCCGTTTTGCTTCATCCACTCCGATGATTTTTGGAATAATCTCGCCTCCCTTTTCTACATAAACCATGTCCCCTTCGCGCACACCAAGCGTTTCAATGATGCCGGCATTGTGAAGGGTTGCACGTTTTACTACAGTTCCTGCAAGCTGAACCGGTTCAAGATTAGCAACGGGAGTAATGGCACCAGTGCGGCCAACCTGATAAGTAACGCTGTTCAATTTGGTTGAAACCCTTTCAGCTTTAAACTTGTAGGCAATGGCCCATCGCGGTGATTTTGCTGTAAAGCCCAGTTCCTCCTGCTGGGCATAATCATTCACTTTAATCACTACTCCATCGATCTCAAATGGAAGTTCGCGCCGGCCACTATCCCAATCATGAATAAATTCCATCACTTCGTTAATATTCCGGCATTTTGCGATGTACTTTGGAACCTTAAATCCCCAATCCCTTGCCCTTACCAGGTTGTCGTAATGGTTTCCGAAGGGCAGGTTCTTCCCTAAAATGAAATAAAGGAAACAATCCAGCGGCCTTCTGGCAACTTCAGCCGAATCCTGCGTCTTGATCGTTCCGGAAGTTGCATTTCTCGGATTGGCGAATGGTTCTTCACCGTTTTCAATCCGTTCGGCATTCAGTCGTGGCAAAGCCTTCCCTGGGCATGAAAATTTCTCCCCTGATCACAAATTCGGAAGGATAATCTCCTTTCAATCTTAGCGGAATGGATTTTATGGTTTTAATATTGGTAGTCACATCATCACCCTCTACACCATCGCCACGTGTTACTGCACTAACAAGTTTACCATCAATATAAGTGAGAGTGATGGAAACGCCATCGTATTTAAGTTCGCACACATAATCCACCTGCGAACCGATGGTCTTTATGATCCGGTTTTCAAAATCCCTGATCTCTTCCTCCGAATAAGTGTTTGCAAGTGAAAGCATGGGAATGGAATGCTTCACCTGTTTGAATTCTTTTGTAATCTCCCCTCCTACTCTTTTGGTCGGTGAATCGGGCAGGGCAAACTCCGGGAATTCTTTTTCGAGCCGTGTCAAGTTCATCCAAGCAACATATCAAAATCATAATCACTGATCACTGGTTTCGAAAGCACATAATACCTGTGGTTATGATCGTTCAATGAATCCGTCAACTCTTTTATCCTCGATTTCGCAGCTTCTTTGTCCATAAATAAATATTAAGGATAAAAATCCGTATTCCTGTAAATAATAATGGTTTGATTGGCATTACGCGGATTCAGCCAGTGCAAAATTTTATCAACCAATCCGGGATCGATAGTGGTTTCATATACTGATGTTGGGAAAAACATTTTGCACTTTCGATCTGCGCTCCTCAAGGTCTGAAGGTCCCCATGAAAAGGAAGAACCTTGGCTGATAATCTCTGTTAACCTTAACAATTTCAGGCAGACTGGTTATCGGATTTTCCTGTGTAACATGGTAGTCAATAATTTTTTGACCTGCATAAAAAATTGGGCTCATTGGAGCATCATTGCCTATCGAATTTTCGATCAGTATCCTTCTGATATCATCAAAATGAGATAAATGAACCATGGCTTCTACTCTGGCCTTTTTAGAATACATTACTGAGAACGGGAGCAAAATAATAATATTTAAAATCCAGAAAAATACCCATGAGGTTTTGAGCAATTTTCTGCCGGGTTTAAAAAACTTTCCGGTTAACAGGTAATCCTGCCAGCCTATCATTCCCAGGACAACAATAAATGGAATGATCGGAAAAATGAACCGCTCCTGCTTGTTGGGAAACAGAGAATGAAAAAGTAAAAATATAAAGGTGGGAAGAAAAAGCATCAGGTGTTTTCGCCATGACCTGAAAAATCCTATAAAAAGAAAGATACTTACAGGAGGAATCAGGGCTTCCAAGTATCAGCAAAATATAATTGTACCAGGAATTGGTAATATAGGCTGTTGCATTTTCGGCATTGTACCTGATGTATTCCTTCAGTTCCAGGAATGGTTTACCCCACACAAAATAATCGACTCCTCCCTGCAGGAAAAGAGCCGATAAAAAGAAACCCACTCCAAAGAGTAGCGCTTCTTTCCACCTAAGTTTTATAAGCAATGCCAATCCAAGCCCTAATGCAAAAGTGATGATTTGAAATCGGACTGAAAATCCCACACCGAGAATCAAACCAGCATAAAAAAAGTATTTCATTCGGTTTTCCTTGTCCCAATGCTCAATGATAAGCCAGGTACTATAAATTAAAAACGGAATACATACAATTTCCACGAGGTTACGGACACTAAGGAAGGGCATAAACCAAAGTACAGCAAGCGTTAACCCGGTTACTCTGGCTGTTTTCTGATCTGACAATTTAAGTGTGATTTTATATCCGATGTAAACCGTAATGAGCGATAAGGCAGCATGCAACATGCGGATGATAAACATTTTTGTTTGCGGATCGTATATGCCGGCAAATTTCATAAACAGCAGGATCAGGTAATGGATGCCGACATAGAAAAAGCTGTGGCCGGATGGGGTTGGCGTGGCCTTGCTTCCGGGAAGCCAGTCATTATAATCATAGCCATCAACCCATGACTGTGCAGGCTCCAGCACCAGGAAATGATCATCGTGCATACCGAATCCCTTTGAAAAAATGGAAGCAATCAACCGGAGCAATACTGCCAGTAAAATTATTAGCTTTAGCGGTTGATTTTCCCACATATCGATGATACGGCGTCTCATTGAAAGATTTTACTTTAAGTTTACAAATTTAGATTTTATTGGATAAATGACTTTTGGATTTTTTATTATATTTTTGAACCAGTAAATTTATGAAAATGAAAACTAAAAGAAAATTTTACCAGGTGTTATTGATTATTTTTGCTTTTTTATTATCAGTTTCATTTCGGTCTGGTAATGGAAAATTGGAAATGATGTCTGCAGGTTTTTACCCACAAAACGGAAACCCGGTGAATCTTCCCGAACCCAGATTAACTTCTGATATTTCGGTGGAAGAGGCATTACTCAACCGGCGTTCGATCCGGGAGTTTAAAGATGAAGCCCTCACCCTTGAACAAGTTTCCCAGATTCTCTGGGCTGCTTATGGAATTACTGAAGAGCGGTCTTCCCCATCATTTTTACGTGGTGGTTTAAGAACAGCTCCTTCAGCAGGGGGATTGTATCCGCTCGAAATCTACCTCGTGGTTGGAAAAGTAGCGGGATTGAGCAGTGGGATTTATAAATATCATTCCGACAACCACACCCTTGAAATGATTTCGCAAGGTGATGTAAGAAAAGACCTCGCCAAAGCCGCTTTAGATCAGGAATTCATTGTAGCAGCACCGGCATCGGTTTTTTATGCTGCTGATTTTAAAAGAACGACTCAAAAATATGGTACCCGCGGACGGGAACGATATGTTTGCATGGACCTGGGGCATTCCGCACAAAATGTTTACCTGCAGGCTTATGCTCTGAACCTTGGCACCTGTGCTATGGGTGCATTCACTGATGATATGGTAAGCATGGTGATGCAACTTCCTGAAAACGAAGAACCGCTTTATATCATGCCTATCGGTAAATATTAATAAATGGTTGAAGTATATGCAATACGGTTATTGAACGATGAAGATTTTCTTGATAAAAAAGAGAGTCTGCTTGACCATTTACCTGCTACAAACAGAAATTTTATCGCCCGGTTTAAAAAGACATCAAGTGCACAACGCTCTCTTTTCAGTGAACTTCTGTCGAGGTTCATTCTAAGTCAAAAACTGGGCATCAAGAGCAAGGCTATCATTTTCAATAAGTCAGAAAACGGGAAGCCTTTCCTTGAAAACAGGATAGTTCATTTCAATCTCTCCCACTCAGGCAACTGGGTGGTAATGGCGCTCAGTAAATCCGAAGTAGGTATTGATGTAGAACTTATCCGGCCTGTCAATTATCGGATTGCTGAGCGATTTTTCTCGCCCGCGGAAGTCAGGTTTTTAAATTCCAGGAAAGACAATGATAAGCTGGACTATTTTTTTGACCTGTGGACCCTGAAGGAGAGTTACCTGAAATTGATCGGCACAGGGCTTACCCGTTCTCTCAATTCTTTTAGTATATATCATCATCAAGGTGAAATCAGGATGAAAGAGACTGGGAGAACCAACAATGCAGCGATTTTCTTCAGGCAGTACCCACTTGAAGATGGATATAAGCTTTCGGTTTGTTCGTATGATAAAATCTTTGCTGAGAAGATCGAATGGTTAACTGTGGATGACATATTACAGTATAAATGATTATGGAGGCAGAAAAGAAAAATGTGGCATTGGTTTTATCGGGTGGGGGTGCAAGGGGAATGGCCCATATCGGAATCATTGAGGAATTACAAAAAAGAGGATATAAAATCACTTCCCTGGCCGGTACGTCCATCGGATCCCTGATTGCAGGTGTTTATGCTTCAGGAAAGCTCCCCGAATTTAAAGGCTGGATATCGCAAATTGGAAAATATGATGTGTTCAAACTGATGGATTTTGCCATCAGTAAAAAAGGGTTTATCAAAGGAGAAAAAGTATTTACCAAGCTTCATGAATTTCTGCTCGACACAGATATTAAAAATCTGAAAATTCCCTATGCTGCTGTTGCTGTTGATATTAAAAACCATAAGGAAATAGTTTTTCGGAACGGAAATCTTATTGATGCTATCCGTGCTTCTGTGTCCATCCCGACAGTTATAAAGCCAAAGAATTACAAAGGAGTTGATTTGGTGGACGGAGGGGTTTTTAATCCATTGCCAATTGATTGTGTTGCCAGAACAGCCAACGACCTCCTCGTTGCAGTTGACCTGAACTCGGGTATTACATATCAGAAACCTAAAATACCAAAAACGCCAATTGCCCATCAGACTGCCTATTTAAAAGCAAAGACGCTGATTAATGAAAAATGGTCGCAGTTTCATAAGGAGGGAATTAAAGACATTGGTTATTTCGACCTTATTACCGAGTCGATCTATACCATGCAGATGAAGTTAACACAATACTCGCTCGAAAAATACAAGCCGGATATCCTGATTGAAATTTCAAGGGATGCTTGTGAATTATTCGAATTTCATCGATCTGAAGAAATGATTGAATACGGAAGAAAACAATTTAAGGCAAGCTTTCCAAAGGAAAAAGAAGTGAAGTGAAATCACACTCAGGGCATCAATTATATCAGATTATAGGTTCCTGAGGCCTTATGATGGATTTTTTCTTCCACCGACCCGACCAATAATAAAGAATACCCATCGCCATACCAATAAACCATCCGATTGGCATTGACCACCAGATACCGGTTTCACCAATGCGATGCGAAAGCAGCCAGGCAACAGGAATTCTGGCAAACCATAAAGCAAATAAGGTGATGAACATCGGTATTAAAGTGTCGCCGGCTCCCCGCATTACTCCATTAATAATAAACAAGGTGGAGAAGAAGATGTAAAATGAACTTACGATAATAAGGTATTTTACGCCGATTGCAATCACCTCCTGATCGCTGGTAAATAACCCCATCAAATACTTTGAAAATAAAATGGCAACAACCGAAAAGAAAATGGAAATAAGGGTAGTCATTTTCAGGGTTGCCATTAAACCGGCTTTTACCCTTTCAATTTTATTTGCGCCAATATTTTGTCCCACAAAAGTTGACAAAGCTGCCGAAAAATTCATGGCCGGCAGGGAAGCCAGCGAATCAATGCGCATAGCAATGGAGTAGGCGGCTATTACATTTACACCAAAAAGATTCACAATCCAGGTAATCGCCAGCAAACCAAGCGAAACAAAAGTTTGTTGCAGTCCTGACGGCAGCCCTATCCTGACACTCTTCCAGAATATTTCCTTATCAAACTTCAACCCGAATAGCGAAAATTTCATTACGGGATGTGTTCTATCGAGGTAAATGAGGGCAGTAAAAAATGCACCTCCCTGGGAAATCACCGTTGCCACTGCCACACCGGCAATACCCCATTTAAATACAATGACGAAAAGCAAGTCTAACACTATGTTGGCAAGGGTAGCAATGATCAGGAAATAAAGTGGAGTTTTGGAATCGCCAAGTCCCCTCAGAATAGCCGATGTACCATTAAATCCGAAGAAGAAAATCAAACCCGATAAATAGATGATGAGATATAGCCTGGCCTGAGGATAAATTTCTTCGGGTAATTGAATCAACCTCAGAATAGGTCCCGCTAAAGTTATTCCAATGATTGTAGTTACAATCGAAGCATAAAATAGAACTATATAAAGTGTGTCAATAGTTAGCTTCACCTTTTGCATTTGCTTGGAACCGAAATACTGCGCGATAATGATGGTCGCACCCATGGCAAATCCGATGACAAGGGAGATCAGTGTAAAAATAATGGGAAACGACGCCCCCACTGCAGCAAGGGCTTCCTTGCCGAGAAAATTACCTACCACAATGCTGTCCACAATGTTGTATAACTGCTGGAATACATTCCCCAGCAGCATAGGTGCAGCAAACTGCAGGATCAGCTTGCTCTCATTGCCTGTGGTGAGGTCCTTCATTGGTCAACAGATATTCTCATATAATTTTTACCTAGAAATGAAAAAGTGGCGGCAAAAGTACCAAATAAATGAGTCCGGAGAATTTCGCAATGAAAGTTGAAATCGAATGAATTTGCTTACAAACTTAACGCTGAAGACCCTTCATTAATAAAACTTTTCGTATTAACTTTTTCCTGTGCAAAACATTTTGTGGTCAAATTTTGTTTTTAGTTTGACTTGTGAGGTTTTTATTATTTTTGCTTGTCCAAAAAATTCATAAAATGAACAACATGAAGATTGATGCAAGATTTGCTTTCGTATCCGGAGTAATATTATTTGGTGCGCTGATGCGCCTTATTCCCCATTGGCCTAATTTCACGCCTATTGCTGCAATGGCATTGTTTGGCGGTGCTTATCTAAAAAAGCGGCACCTGGCTTTTATCATTCCACTGGCCGCCATGCTAATCAGCGATGTGATCCTCGGTTTACATCAATGGATGCTGGCCGTGTATGCAAGTTTTGCCATGGTAGTTTTTATCGGAATATATCTCAGACAAAGAATTGGAACCGGAAGTGTGCTTTTGGCAACGGTAACATCCAGCCTCTTGTTTTTCGTGGTTACTAATTTTGCAATTTGGCTTGGCAGCCCATTCTATCCTCAAAATCCGGCAGGATTAATGGAGTGCTATATTGCCGGATTACCCTTCCTGAATAATGGCATTATGGGTGATCTGTTTTTCAGTACTTTGTTTTTTGGAGGATTTTATTTGGCTCAACTGCGATTTCCGGTGTTGGCCAGGGCAGATTAGTTTTCACATCCGGTCATGAAATAAAAGTTCCATGAGGAACTTTTTTTAGGTTAAATAAATCTTCACCAATTGAATTTTAAAATTCACCATTCCTTAGCCTTTAGTGAAGTTTACATGAGTTAATAAATAGAAGGAAGAAAAATTTGTTAACAATTTTCCTTAATTGATGTTATTAATAAAAAATGACCTTATCTTTGCGGTCTAACGTTCTTTTAAAATTTAAGAGTAAGGTGTCCTTCCCTTAATTGGTTTTGGTTAATAATTAGGTTTATATTCCTTTCTATAATCGCCTTACTTTTAAAACCGGTGGAAGTTTTCTTCCACCGGTTTTTTTATGAACCTACCTATCCGAGATTCTAAAATTGACAGAGAAAGTGTATTTTTGACAAGTATTCGTTCTCTAAATTTTGATTGGATACTGAGTTTATAAAATAATCATCTATGTCGGAAGAAAGTCATAAACTGGCAGCCATCGTTTTCACTGATATAGTCGGATATACCCGGCGAATGGAGGAAAGCGAGCAACGGACCATGCAGTTGTTGCAAAAACAGCGCGAAATCGTATTTCCTATTGTCAAATCCTACGGGGGAGAAGTTGTAAAAGAACTGGGTGATGGACTCTTACTGATGTTTGGTAGTGCCGTTGAAGCTGTCAGGTGCGCTATCAGTATACAAACCAGACTTAAGGATGAAGAGCTAACTATCCGTGCCGGTATTCATATTGGTGATGTTATTTTTAAAGATGGTGATGTTTTTGGATCGGCTGTTAATGCCTCTGCACGGATTCAACCTCTTGCCTCACAAAATGGTGTTTGTATCTCAGAAGATGTAAAGAACCAGATTCAAAACAAAGGTTTTAATTTGTCTTCTATCGGTAAAAAGGAGCTTAAGGGCTTTAAAGAGCCTGTTGAAATTTATGAATTGTTTATAGAAGGAGTTTCTCAACCAAAAAAAATAACCTTACGCTCATTTTTTATTGATCTATGGAAAAGACGCGTATTTCTTACCATTGGCCTCTACTTAGTCGCAGCCTGGATAATAAAACTCGCAGTTTCATCGTTTGTCAGCCGGAATTTATATTCTCCCTACCTGGTTGATTTAACCTGGATTATTTTACTATCATTAATACCTACTGTATTTCTTCTTTCATACTATCATGGCCGCAGGAGTTCCGGAAAATGGACGAAAGCCGAAATTATCGGATTCCCTGCAAATGTTGTTCTTTCAATAGTATTAGCCGTGATGCTATTCAAGGGAAAGGATCTTGGAGCAGCAACCACTTCTGTTTCCACCCTGGATGAAAAAGGGGAAAGAATTGAAAGGACTTTTCTGAAAAGAGAATTTCGAAAGAAGGCGGTTATTTTTTTCTTCGAAAACAAAAGTTCAGATACTTCCCTCAACTGGATTCAATATGCCATGCCCAACCTCATTGAATATGATCTTTCACAAGATTTGTTTTTAGAAGCTCAAAACGCATTAAGTTACATCGGTAAGTTTCGGGAGGCAGGTTATGATAATGGATTGGGTGCACCCCTGACGCTAATGAAGAAAATAGCCGCAGATGTTTATAAGAATACTTTTATGACCGGTACTTTTAATTTTAATCAAAGCAAGTACAATATCAGCACTCAGCTTTATGATACTCAAACCGGCAAAACTTTAACCGAGCATCAATATTCAGGTGATAATTTATTCAAAATTGCGGATGAAATTACGATTTCACTAAAAGACGATCTTGAGATTCCCGGGAAGCACATTGAGGAAACCATTGATTTACCTGTATCTGAAATTTACACGCCTTCATTCATAGCGCTCGAATATTTTACAAAGGGATATCTTGAAATTGTTCTTAAAAATGATTGGGACAAGGGAGTTAAACTCACAGAGCGGGCAACGGCAGAGGACCCTGGTTTTATAGCAGCTCACTTGACTATTGCGCAGTTCTATTTCAACAATAATCAAACTGAGGAGGCCCTTTCTTCCTTGCAGTTTACCATGAATAATCTTTATAAACTACCTGATCGGCAGCAGTTTTTTACGAAATATTTTTACTACCTCATTAAAAAAGAGGCTGATAAAGCCCATGCCGTTTGTAAAATGTGGACCGATTTGTATCCCGATGATATCAAGGCACACACCATGCTGGCCGAAAGTTTTCGCAAAAGAAATGAAATGGGGAAGACCATTCAGGAATATAAAACAATTCTATCATTGGATCCGGGACAGTTTAATATTCTGAGGGTAGTGGGCGACCTTTACGAGCAAACGGCTAAATACGACTCCGCAGCTTACTATTATTCTTCTTATGCAAATGAGTTTCCCGGAGATTTCAGGTCCTACCGCGACCTCGGGGAACTTTATGTTATGATGGCGGAATTTGGAAAAGCAAAGGAAAATTTTGACAAAGCATTATTATTGGAAGCAGAAAACATTTCGGTGATGCTTGCAATTGCCGATTTAAATATCCGTGATGGAAATTTCGATAAAGCTTTTGAAATTTATCAGGGCGCTCTTACTTCATCAAAGTCAGCAAAAGATAGTGCTGCGATTTATTTTGAAATGGAGAAGTATTATACTTTAAAGGGTCAAATAGTGAAGTCCTTCGATTTCTATAATCTTGGGATGGAAAAATTTTCAAGATACAACCCACCAAAAAACATCATGGTTCAGTCAACCTTTAATGTGGATAAGTATGTGCTTGCAGGCAAAGGCGAGGAAGCTTTTAAACTGCTTAAAAAGATAGAGTTGGAATTACAGCCACCCCTTGATAAAGTGGCATCCTTTGGTTTCCTTTTTTACTATGTTGAATTAGGTGATGCAAATGAAGCTGAAAAATATATCCCCAACGCAATCGAGGTCATCAGCGGGTTTGGGGAGGAAGTGCTAATGGCAAATATTTATTATGCTAAGGCACGCATCGCTGAAATTCGCCAGGATTTTAAGCAAGGCCTTGAAAATTACACTCAGTACCTTAAGATGCAACCAAATGCTTATCCTGCTTATCAATGGATGGCGAGGTGCCACCGCGAAATGGGTGATTTCAATAAAGCAAAAGAAAATATTCTTTTAGCACTTAAGCATCATCCTTTCGATCCCGAAAATAATTATGAAGCCGCAATGATTTATATGAAACTAAAAGATAAAGTTAAGGCAAAGGAGCATATAGACAAAGCATTGAAAATTTGGGCAAATGCAGATGCGGATTATAAGCCCCTTCAAAATGCTGTATTAGCAATAAATCAGATAGAGTTGATTTAGTTTTTTGAAGCCCTTTGGGGTTGATAAATTTTCATTGCAGCAAAATTTATAGTTTAAGTTTTTTTATAAAAAAATTGACTGCACCTTATACAACTTTAGCCGTCGAAATTTTGTCTAAACGGATATAAATTATGAGTAGTTATCAATTTTATTTTACGTGAAATTGTTTCAATTAATTTAATTCTAATCTTAAACTTTTTTTTGAGTGATCTATATAAAAAGCTATTTTAAATAGTAAATAGATACTATTTATAAGGATTATAAATTATACAGAAATCACTTATAATATGAAGATATGTCTATTTTTGCCTGTGAATGAATTTTTTCTTAACTTAAATATTTATAACATGAAAAAACTATCTACAATTTTATTAGGGCTGATGTTAGGCTTTAGCCTGGTCGCCCAGCAAGTTCCGCGCGACATGGTCGTGGTTGAAGGCGGAACAGGATTTTGGTGATCTTTTTGTCCGGGCGCTGCATTAGGAGCAGACGAACTCGTAGAAAATGGCCACAACGTGGCAGTAATTGAAAACCATAATGGCGACTCCCTTGCCAATGTGTATTCCAATGCCAGAAATAGTTTTTATGCTATTACAGGTTATCCAACTTACAAATTTGATGGAATTTTACAGGTTGTTGGCGGAAGCGGTTCATCAAGTATGTATAGCTCATACGTACCCAAGGTAAATCAAAGAAATGCAGTACTTTCTGATTTTACTATTGATATTGAATTTACTAATTTGGGTAATAATAATTACACTGCAACATTCACCATGAACAATGTGGGTGGAAATACTACCACCGGGCTTAAGTTGCAGGTAACTATCACCGAATCTCACATGCCCATATCCTGGGGCCTATCAGATGAAGTGAACTTCGTTAACCGGCTTATGGTTCCCAACCAAAACGGCACGGTACTCGATTTTTCAGGTGGAAGTACCCAGGTCGTTACCCTGAACTTCACCATGGCAGGTTTTTGGGATGCCGATAATTGCGAAATTGTTGCGTTCATTCAGGCACCAAACAAAGAAATTTTACAGGGAACCAAAAAATACATGGCAATACCGCTATATAATTTAGATGCACAAGCCAAAAGCGTTGTTTATCCTGTTGGATCATTCTGCGGTTCTTCAATAGAACCGATTGTCCTCATCAAAAATATGGGTGGTGATGAACTAACCAGCCTCGATATTGAGTATAACATAAATGGAGGAACCACCCAACTGTTTGAGTGGACCGGAAATCTTGGGTTTAACTTAGGAGAGGAAATTACTCTTCCTGAAATATCTTTTATTTCCCAGCCAGTAAATACATTCGAATTTACAGTAAGCAATCCCAACGGACAACCTGATCCCAATCCGGTCAACGATAATCTTGCACAGGATTTCGAAGCAGCTCCGCAAATTCCTACCAGTACTGTAAATTTTGAAATTAAAACGGATCAATATCCAACAGAAACAACCTGGAAAGTAAGGAATTCAGCCGGTACAATTTTGTATAGTGGTGGCCCTTATTCAGGTGCAAATACAATTTACACCGCCACCTGGGAGTTTAGTGAATTTGACTGTTATACATATACCATTTACGACCAGTATGGTGATGGAATCTGCTGTGCTTATGGAAATGGATACTATAAATTAATGGATGAAAATAATGTAGTATTTGCACAAGGCGGACAATTTGGTTCTGAGGAAACTAAACCTTTCGAAAAGGCAGATGCAAATACAGTAACCGCAGACTTCATGGCAGATGTAACCAGCATCATCGAAGGTGAAAGTGTTAATTTCAGTGATATGT
Source organism: uncultured Bacteroidales bacterium (assembly GCA_963749345.1). Classification (GTDB taxonomy): domain Bacteria; phylum Bacteroidota; class Bacteroidia; order Bacteroidales; family JAADJA01; genus JAADJA01. The sequence goes on from CAVVMO010000001.1 coordinate 432,904, forward strand.
CTATAGGGAATGTTACATCATGGGATTGGGTTTTTGAAGGCGGAACTCCTGCAACTTCAATAGAACAAAATCCTACGGTTACCTATCTTCTGGAAGGAACTTATGATGTTTCCCTAACAGTTTCCAATGGTATTAATTCGAATACAACAGTTAAATCGGATTATATCCTTGTTGACCATGTTACCGGAATTAATGAGGTGAATAAAACAGGTGTAAACATTTTCCCGAACCCAACGACCGGTAAAGTATTTATTACAGGTGCTGAAGCGGCCAAAGTGAATGTTTACAATGCAACAGGAACAAAAGTTGCTTCATTCACCGAATTCATCAACAATACAATCGACCTTTCTGATCTGGAGAATGGAATTTATTTTATCAGCGTTGTGAAAGACAACGAAACAACGATAAATAAAAAGATAACGATTATAAAATAAGAAAAGGTCCGGATATTACAAAAGGCTGCTGTTTTTCAGCGGCCTTTTTTTATTTTCGAAAGTTCATTATGAATTGCTAAAACCTGGGGGATCACGAGATGGTCTTCGTCGTTATAAATTACATATTGGGAAAATTCTATCTTCCTTTCCTGCTCCCACTGATGATGCATCCGTTTTTCAATCGCGTCCTTCCCTATTCCATCACGATGCATGACCCTTTGAATAGCTAACTGAACCGGAGCAGCCACCGTAATGATTTTATCAAATTCCCGATAAAAACCACTTTCAAATAAAATAGCCGCTTCCTGGATCACATATGAATTTTGAACATGGTGGTCAAACCACACTTTTAAGTCTTTACGAACCAATGGATGGATCAATGAATTTAAAAAGGCTAATGCATCCTGATCACTAAATACAATGGAAGCAAGCTTTTTTCGGTCAATCGTGGAACCAGAAAAAACAGTATCGCCAAATTTCTCTTTTATGGCAAGCTGAATTTTTTTCTCCGTCAGAAACTTTTTTGCTTTTTCATCGGCATGGTAAACGGGCACCCTTAATGTTTCAAAAATGCGGGTCACTGTTGATTTTCCGCTACCGATATTGCCTGTTAAGCCAACCTTTATCATTATTTTATAATAAGGTATTCCACCTCTTCTGGTTCAATTTTAATAATCTTTATAAATGATGGATATTGCAGCAAGTTGACCTTAAGCTTTTCCGACGGTTGTTCTTTGCTGTAAATGACATTTGCGATGAACATTTTTTCATCAATTCGTTTATAATTCTCCAGGGTAACGAAATAGGTGATTTTAACTTTTTCCGGAAAGGTTTTGATCCCCGCCCCAGGATCATTGCAAATAATGGGTATCTCTATTTCAGACTCCGTAAACTTATCTACGGTCAAAACTACATTTACCGATTCAGGTATGCATTTTACTTCTTGTGAATTTTCAGGTAATGAAAGTAAAACGTTTACCGTTTGCGATTGGTTTATATTCCTGACTTCTTTGCGGGTCGTTTCAATAAACTCAATTTTACTGATCACCTCCTGAGGTCCAACCACGGTGACGCAGTCCGGCATTATCTGCAAATCCTTGGAAAGCTGAAACTGCTTATCGAATTCAAGGATTAGCTTTGGGATTACCTTAACCCTGACGCCCGCAATGGATTCGAATTCCAGGGTGATGGATTCAGGTGTCACAGTAACCCGGTTGTCGGGAACACTCATCCGGGAAATCAATTTCCTTGAAATATCGTAAGTTGGAATGGTGGCTGTAAAAAGATTTCCATCCCTGTTTAATTTCACATTACTAAGGTCAATTTTAACGGGGGTTCTCCTGCTCAGGTACTTCAGCGTAATGAGTTCTAAGCTGCCCGAAGAAATGTTCAGTGATATTAAGCTGTCTGATTTATTTATCAAGACCAGATTACCCGGATTGTTTTCTAATACAACTGGATATTCGATAATCGTATTTCTTTCATTCGAAAGTAGTATGAGGAACCAGATAAATGCAGATATGACAAGGCACAGAAAAAAAACAAACAGGCGATTCCCTGATTTATCCCTTCCTGCATCATCCGGTTTACCGGTCACCTGTTCATGATCAGGTTTCAAAATGAATAAATTTATTTGATCCGTTGGCGGTTATTGCTTAGCTCCAATTTGCGAAGCAGCATCCATGGCCACAGCAGATTTTTCGATTCTCAGCTTCATCTGACCCTCAACCTCAATAGTAAAAGTAGTATCCTGAACTTCTATGATCTTTCCATGAATTCCTCCGATGGTAATGATCTTATCCCCCTTTTTAAGGGCTTCGCGGTACTTCTTCTGATCTTTACTCTTTTTCATTTGCGGACGAATAAAGAAAAAGTAAAAAACTACAACAATCGCAATTAACGGAAGGAAACTCATCCACCCACTACCCTCCTGACCTTCTGCAGGAGGCATAAACAATAAAAAATTAACCATGTTTATCATACTTTGAAATTTATTAAGTGTTATTTTTTAAGATTCTTATTGTAATTTCTATGGCACTATTACCATCGCCTTGATCCGTATCACTGAATTGGAGGGCTGACAATTGGAGGTAACGGTGATTGTCTTATTCTGAATACCTTTTCGATCCTGGCTATCGAACATCACGGTTATCACATTTTCATCGCCTGGCTTAACAGGAGTTTTTGGAAATTTCGGAACAGTACATCCGCAGGACGAATTTACCTGTGCAATTACAAGGTCAGCATTACCGGTATTTTTAAATTTAAATCCAAAGGAAACCTTTTCGCCCTGTATGACTTTTCCAAAATCATGCATATCCTTTTCAAATTCAATTACCGGGAGATATGTTTCATTGCTTCCGGAAGCAGTATTTGGATTTGTCACTACTTCGGAGGGGAGCTTTCCATTACCATTATTATTGCAGGAACTGCTGATTAAAAGTAAAAAAAGAAGTTTACTGAATGCTATTTTACATTTGCCCATAACTCGTATTAATGCTGCAAAATTAACAAAAATATATTTAACCTTTTGTCGTTTGAAATTGATGGCAACAATCCAATTTCAATTCATAATATATAAATCGTGAATATATTTTTGATACTTTTGATCTATCGTAAAAGTTAATTAATAATCCTTCTTTATGAAAAAGCCAGTTTATATCATTGCCGGAGTTGTGGTTCTGGTGATCATTATATTTTATTATTTCTTCGGTTCGGAAGGAAAATCGACCGAAACACTCGAAACCATTGTAAAATGGGGCGAATTTAAAATTGCCGTAACAACAGCCGGGGAGCTTGAAGCTAAAAATTCCGAAAAGATTTTTGGACCCGAAAATCTTAATAATGTTCGAATCTGGGAAGTTAAAATTGATGACATTGTTCCCGATGGCACTGTTGTGGATTCAGGCGAATATGTTGCCTCTCTCGACCGGACTGAATTAGCTAATAAATTGAAGGACCAGGAACTCGAACTTGAGCAGATCGAGACCCAGTATACCAAAACGAAGCTCGACACAACACTTGAAATGAGGAGTCTGCGGGATGAGCTTATCAACCTGAATTATTTTCTTGAAGAAAAAAAAATTCAACTTGAGCAATCTCAATTTGAACCCCCGGCATCCATTCGCCAGGTTGAGATAGAACTTGAAAAAGCACAGCGTTCTTATGAACAGTCAGTAAAGAACTATTCGCTGAAGCTTGAAAAAGCTAACGCAACCATGCAGGATGTAACCGCTCAGCTTACCAAAGCCCAGCGGAAATACAACGAGATGGCTGACTTGCTTAGTCAGTTTACTGTTTATGCTCCCAAATCAGGCATGGTGATATATAAACGCGGATGGGATGGTAAAAAGATGGGAATTGGCGCCCAGATCAGTACCTGGGACAACGTAGTTGCCACCCTTCCCAATCTTACTCAAATGATTTCAAAAACTTATGTGAATGAAATCGACATCAGCAAGGTTAAAACTGGTCAGCAGGTTGAAATTGGCATTGATGCTTTTCCGGATAAAAAATTCACAGGAATTGTGACCGAAGTCGCAAATATTGGTGAGCAAATGGAAAAATCAAATGCAAAGGTCTTTGAAGTTTTGATCAAAGTAAATGAATTCGATTCCATCATGAGACCGGCCATGACCACCAAAAACGTGATTATCACAGATATTATCGATAGCGTTTTGTATGTACCCATTGAATGTGTTTATACAGGTGACAGTATTTCGTACGTTGTATCCGGAAAAACACGAAAACAGGTCATAGTTGGTAAGACTAATGAAAACGAAATAGTGATTAAAGCCGGTTTGGAAAAGGATGATGAAATTTATTTATTGCCTCCCGAGGGCTTTGAAAAATACCGCTTATCTAAGTTACCGGATGATGTGATTAAAAAATTTAGAGAAACAGAGCAGGTTGCTCAAAAAACACCTCAGAATATTGATTCTTCGATGATGCCAGGAACATCCTCCAAGCAGAAGTTCTTCATGAAGAAGGATCAAGGCGATAAAGGCAAAGCATCTGACAAAAAGATTGAAAAGAAAAACCAGTAATTTTAAGTTTAGTGGAAAGGTACTTTTATATTCTGAATATTGCTATTGAGGCTGTATTTGCAAATAAGTTCCGGTCGATCCTGACCGCACTTGGAATTATTTTCGGTGTCGCAGCAGTGATTGCAATGATGGCCATTGGCAAAGGAGCACAACAGGAAATCCTTGAACAAATTAAATTGGTCGGTGTCAATAATATTGTCATCGTACCTGTAATAGAAAATACTTCCAATACTTCTGATGAAACCGATCAGGGCAAGAAAAAACTTGAAAAATATTCTCCCGGACTATCACTAAAAGATGCTGAATCCATCAAAAGCATCATTCCTTCGGTCGACAAGGTGAGCCCTGAAGTAATTTATGAAACTTCTATAATTAAAGGTGGCATCCGCAGTTCAGCAACCCTTACAGGGGTCACTCCTGACTTTTTTAAAGTTTATAATATCGAACTGCAAAGAGGAACTATGTTTACTGTAGATCAGATGGAATCGGGAAATGCTGTTTGCATCATAGGCCCGAAGATCGCTTCAAAGTTTTTTCCTGATGAGGATCCCCTGGGTAAATACATTAAATGTGGCAGCCTTTGGCTTAAAGTAATAGGTATTCTTGAAAACAAAGGTGTAAGCTTCACCGGCAATGAAGACCTTGGGGTTAGCAATTACAATGTAAATATTTTTGCTCCCTTGCAAACCATATTGCTTAGGTATAAGGACCGTTCAGTTATTACCGCTGCTTCTATTCATGGGTCGAACCAGGAATCTTTTGTTTTTTTTGGAGGTGGATTCTCAACCTTCAGTTCCTCCTCCAGCTCAGATGAAGAAACAAATGCTAACCAGATTGACAAAATAGTTGTTCAGGTTAACGAAAGCAGCCAGATCAACGCGACAGTAAAAGTTCTTAAAGAAATGCTTAAACGCAGGCATGCCGGTGTACAGGACTTTGAAATTAAAGTTCCTGAACTGCTTCTGAAGCAGGAACAACGAACCAAAGATATTTTCAATATTGTATTGGGTGCCATTGCAAGCATTTCATTAATTGTGGGTGGTATCGGCATCATGAACATTATGCTGGCTTCGGTGATGGAAAGAATTCGGGAAATTGGTGTAAGAAGGGCAACCGGCGCCACCCGCAGGGAAATCGTTCTCCAGTTCCTTTCCGAAGCTACATTGATCAGTATAACGGGGGGAATGATAGGAATTATACTTGGAATTTCTATTTCGAAAATCATTATGAAAGTAACAGATATTTTAACGATCATTTCTCCTTTATCCATTGTTGTTTCATTCGGCGTGTCGGTTGCTGTGGGAATTTTATTCGGTTATATGCCGGCAAAAAGAGCAGCCGAGCAGGATCCGGTGGAATCGTTAAGGCATGATTAAAGGTATTTTGAAAGTTGAAAATTGAAATTAGTATTTGTAGTTCATTATTATCAATTTATTTAGTATTAAGAAAGGTTGTACAAATAGTTTATCTATGAAATTCGCCAGGTTATCAGGATTAGTATTCATCTGCTTCATTTTATTAATTATATCTCCTCCGGATGCGCACGGTCAGGAGGTAGTGAAAAAACTAACGCTCAAAGATGCCATTGAAATTGCTAAAAAGCAGTCGCCTGATGCCCTGATGGCAAAGCATAAATTCAGGGCAAGCTACTGGCAGTTCAAATCATTCCAGGCTTCGTACTTACCTTCCCTGTTGCTCACAGGTGCGCTTCCAACCTTTGATAAATCCATAAACAAGATATCGACAACTGATGGGGATGTTTTTTCCAGGCAAACAATCAACAGCCTCTATGCAGGCTTATCACTGAATCAAAAAATCGGATTTACCGGTGGTGATATATCCCTTAACTCAAACCTGCAACGACTTGATAATGTTTATACCGACACAACCACTTCATCATACAATGCTACGTTTCTCAATATAGCCTATCGCCAACCCCTATTTAAATACAACAGCTACAAATGGGACAGAAAGCTGGAACCCATGTTATATATTGAGGCCAGGAAAGTCTACCTCGAAAACATGGAACAGGTTTCCCTTACCGCCACCAATCATTTCTTCAACCTGCTGCTTGCTCAGATCAGCGAAAAAATTGCCATCATCAACCTGGCCAACTATGATACCCTGTACAAAATTGCCCAGGGGCGTTATAACCTTGGTAAAATAGCTGAAAACGACTTGTTGCAACTTGAACTTCAATACCTCCGGGCAGGCTCCGCCGTGAAAGATGCTGCCCTCGAGGTGGACAATCAATTGTTCAGATTTAAATCCTATCTTCGAATTACTGAAGGAGCAAAATTTGAGCTGATCGCTCCGGATCATATCACACCGTTTATTGTGGTTGCTGATAGAGCCATCGAAGAGGCACGTGCCAATAATCCTCAGTCACTTTCGTTTAATAGGCGGTTGATGGAAGCCGAAAGCGAAGTAGCCCGGGCTAAGTATGATGGCCGGTTCGATGCGGAACTTTTCGCAGTGTATGGACTATCAAACAATGCCGATCTGATTGAGGATATTAATAACAATCCGCTTGATGAACAGCGGCTTGAACTTGGCATTTCATTGCCTTTACTTGATTGGGGTGTTGCAAGAGGTAAAATAAAGATGGCTCAATCGAACCAGGAAATTGTGAGAACAACGGTGGAGCAGGAGCAGCTTGACTTTAACCAGGAGATTTTCCTGAAAGTAGCACGATTCAATATGCAGTTCGAGCAGGTGAATATCTCTGCCCGTGCCGACACCGTTGCACAGAAAGGATACGACATTACCAAGGCCCGCTATCTGATTGGAAAAATTTCAATTACTGACTTGAATATCGCCCAGGCAGAAGCCGACAACTCAAAAAGCAATTACATCAATACATTGTGGATATACTGGCGCAATTATTATGACCTCCGTCGCCTGACCCTTTATGATTTTGAAAAAGATTCACCCATAATGGTTGATTACATAGAACTGTTGTGATGGATTGAAAATTGTCCTGAAGGGATGCCCTTGGCATAACTACTATTAAATTTTTTCCCTATCTTTGAACCTGGGGTTTGGGGGATGAAAAAACTGAACGTTAAGCAATCATTATTTTACGAAAATCTTATTAAAAATTGAGTAATAATGTCATTCGTAAGCAAATAATACTTAATACAACAATTTGTATTGTTTATCTTTTGCTTACTATTTTTTATCATCATATTGATAAGTATCTGACTGGAATCATTTTTATCATTCTAACACTACTCATTCCACTTACATTTATTGCAATTGTAATTTACAGTATTAAAGGATTAATTCAATTGTTTCGTAACAGGCGATATTTAACTTTTACGCGTTGTTTACCTACAACCATTGTAGTAATTACCCTTCTCTATACACTGTTCAGTCCTTATCAACTGAATTCTGAGGATTTGGAAAGCGATACTTCCTTCAGAGCTTGTTACGAAGGAACACAAAATCAATCATACATTAAGTTTAAAGTTGACAATACATTTGAAATACATTCCACCGGTGTGTTTTTTGCAAGCTTTTGGTATTTGGGGCAATGGAGAAAAAATGGTGATACACTGTTTTTGAAATTTGATAATGAAAAGCCAAGGTTACTTGGCGACACGATAATTATTAACAAAGATTACTTAATTCCAATTTCTGAAATGAGAAATGATTCATTAATTAATTATCATAGGTTTTATTATTTGGGATATTGCAAAGGACTAAATTAATATTAGCGACTTATAATTAAGCACCCCGCCATCCCAAGTCTTGTGTTCAGCCTTCAGCCCAGCAGACTGGTGACAGGTTAAATGCCTCCCCCCAATTTCCAATTTCTTCCATCTAATTTCTAACGTCTAAAATCTAATATCAAGTTTCCCCACTTCCTCCTTTTTCTCTATCTTTGCCCCGAAAATGAAAAAAATAAGTTTAACAAAATAAATTTTAATAATATGGGAGTATTAGTAGGAAAAAAAGCCCCTCTGTTCGAAGCTGATGCTGTAGTAAACGGAGGCGAATTTGTAGAAAAATTTTCGCTGGAACAATATATTGGTAAAAAATATGTGGTATTTTTCTTTTACCCACTCGACTTTACCTTTGTATGCCCCACCGAGATACTGGCATTTCAGAAGAAACTTCATGAATTTGAAAAAAGGGATGTGGCTGTCGTAGGTTGTTCAGTCGACTCCAAGCATACCCATTGGGCATGGCTCAATACCGAAGTGAAGAACGGCGGTATAAAAGGTGTAAAATATCCCCTGGTTTCAGATCTTTCTAAGACCATTGCTATTAACTTCGATGTACTGGCCGGCGAGTACGATTATGACGAAGAAACCGATCAAACCATTTTCGATGGTGAAGCTGATGCATACCGCGGATTATTCCTCATCGACAAGCATGGTGTTGTGCGCCACCAGGTAGTCAATGACAAACCGCTTGGCCGCAATGTAGACGAGGCGCTCAGGATGGTAGATGCTTTGCAGTTTAATGAAGAGCATGGCGAGGTTTGCCCGGCCGACTGGAAACCCGGCGATGATGCGATGGAGGAGTCGCATGATGGTGTTGCCAAATACCTGTCAAATCACTAATTGCTGGTAAAAATTATGAAGGCAGTCCGAAATGGCTGCCTTTTTTTATCTCAATAAGGTTACGTTCCCCTTATCTATCACCTGTTCCCCTCCGATATAAGAAAGTTCTATAATCCATGTGTATACTTCAATGGGAAGCTCCTGTCCGGTATTGTTTAATCTGCCGTTCCAATGGACATCAGGATCGTTTGTTTCGAAAATTGTTTGCCCGTATCGGTTAAAAATTCTCAGATTGAATTCCTTCAGATCGGTTCCTAATCCGTAAATCACAAACTCATCGTTGATTTCATCATTGTTTGGACTAAATGCAGTTGGCGCATAAACGCGAAAATGCACTTCGATGAATATACTGTCGGAAGATTTGCATGAATTTCCATCGGTGACATCTACATAATAAAGTCCTCCCCCAAGCGGATCTATGTCTTCAGTAATAGCCCCGGTATTCCATAGAAACGAATAGGGAAGAGTGCCGCCAGTTGGTGTCAGGTCTATTGAACCAAGATTGGTTGTACCGTTTGTACCAACTACTTCCAGAATAATTGGATCAGGCTGACCAATAAAAATGCTATCTCTTGCCAGGCATCCGTAATCGTCAATGATTGTTAAAGAATAATTGCCTGCCTGAAGGTTACCGGCGTAAACCGAATCAGAATAAAACTGTCCGTTTTTCAGCCATTCAAAAGATGCATAATTTCCGGTTCCTCCTGTTAAATTCAACAATTCAATTACCCCGCTACCATCCTGATAGCACAACAAGGTCACTTCCATCAAGCTCAAATTTTAGCTCTGGCAATTCAGATATAACAATGTTTTCATTTAATTGAGGGCAGGAATTCCCGTCGGAAACGGAAACGCTATAATCTCCGGGAGATAATCCCGTTAACAAAGGCAGGTCAGAACCATTCGACCAAATATACACATAGGGCTCAGTTCCACCGGACACCTCAATACTAATCTCCCCATTATCGACATCAAAACATGCATCTTTCCATTCGTAACTCATGACAAGGGGTAATGGTTCTTTTACTTTAACAGTATCACCTGAAATACATCCCTGGGCATCTTCTATGGTAAAATAATAACTTCCTGCAGTTAAGTTATAGATATTTTGCGTATCTCCAATCCAGGTGCCATTGCTGTACCAGTTTATGTCAAATGGTCCCACTCCTATTTCAATATCGATTTCAATGGCACCGTTATCAAATCCGTTACAGGTAGCATTTGTTGTATCGATATGAAGATCAAGGTAACAACCTACAAATATCGTATCCTGTTTTATACATCCCGGTCCTTCATCATAAAAAACAGTTAAGCAATAATAACCCCGCTCGGTAACCAGCAAACAGGAATCATCAGAAATAACAATGCCGGTCAAACAATTGCGCCACTCATAGGTGGTACCTGAACTGCCATTAAAATTCTCAGCACATATGTATATTGTTTCTCCCTCAAGAATAGAAGTATCAGGTCCCAGGCTGTAATTCAATGGTGAATCATGGAACAACCAGCCTTCATTTGAGTTGTTGATATTTTTACTGAACTGGCCGGCATCAAACAATGCCTCGCCGGTGGCTGTGATTTTAGTCATTTCAATAAAGTCACCATAAACCGAACCGGTTGCTTTATAAACCTCAGCCAATGCCTCAGAGGTAGGTTTGAGTTTGATAAACTCACAATTATTTCCTCTTATATTGAACTGATCATTGATAGTCTGTTTGTTTTGACTCCCCAATTGATAAGTATATGGGGGATTAAAGGTAATTGTATCAAAAATATTATTGCCGTTTATATTGCCATCATTATAAAAACAGGCATTCTGGTATTGGCCGTTACCCGTGATGTTTCCGGTTGAATCAAATCCAACATATTTCCTGACGGTATCATTACCAAAAATTGTCCCTGTGGAATTAAATAATAAAGTATCAAAAACATAAACATTTACATTGGAATTGGCTGTTTGATTAACTTGTCCCTGACCATTAAACCCTGCATACTCACAGTAAACACTTCCTGAATTTCCGTACATTTTACCATCCTTGCTATTGAAAATAACCTCACGAAACATTAAGGAGTCCGCATTATCAGAGAACAGATACTGCGTATTATTCACTGCATTGAAATGAACAGCATTATAAGGAAAATAACTTCCGTTTCTATGTATAAAAATCCCGGAATCGATTTCAATGAAGGAATTGTTTTGCATCAGGTTCAGGTTGGTCCCATCCACATTCCATTCATAACTAATGTGTATATCTGAATTCTCAAGAGATAAATTCCTTTCACTGGTAATGGTTGAGTAGAAGCCAAAACAATCAAAGTATTGGCTATTTGTTTTCAGATCGCCATTGTAATAATAAATATTATTCATGTTGGTAACTGATTTACCTAACTGAAGGCTATCCGTCAGTGTCCATTCGCCTCCAATTCCATCAAAATAGACATTGTTGTTGGCATTATGGAACTTTATATTTTCAGTCGTGATGGTTTCCTCTTTATTGGATGATTCAAAAGAGATGTAACCCGGAAAGGTAAATTCCATATCAGGATTTAATTTTAATGACCCATAAATCCTTAAGTATGCGATGCTGTTAGCACTTTTAAACTCAGGGATAAAACCGGCATCACTCCAATCCAAATTATGGGCAAAGGCATTATTGAGATTAATATTTGTAAACTGATCAATATCGCTGAATGAATTATGGTCAAAGATTACAGTATCATAAGGAGTTGGAATGCATTCTCCACCTTCTCCTCCACTTGAAAGCGACCAATGATTTTGATCATTCCAGTTGCCAGCGCCATCCACCCAAAATAATTTTCCGGGTGCTGCAACCATAATGGTATCCCAGCCATTGTTATTACCCAGGTCTACTGAATTTTCAGCAATGTAAAAAGCCCCTCCCATTGCATTGATATCACGAATAGAGGTATTTACCACCCTGATTGTATCATTGACCTTTAAAATATTTGCCTGGCTTCCATTTGTTGCTGATTTCAATAATATTGGTCCCTGACAGTCTCCTGTTGGGAAAATTTCATGATTGATCGTTTGGGTTGACCCGGGAGAAAGATCGTAGTAGTTGCCGGGGGAAAACGACAAAGTATCGAAGGAATTACTATTTACAACGCTTCCATTGCTTTTGAAAGCTACGTTGTGAAAAATTGCATACGTATCTGAATTAGTGAATAACCTGGCGGTCCCTATATCCGAACTGAATAGCAGATTATGAAATTCAAGGGTACCTCCTCCAAAATTATAAAATGAACTACCGGATGCTTTAAGCTCGACTAATGATGATCCGCAATTAAAATCTATATTTTCATTATTTAGGCTCCATGAATTTGGGCTCACATTATTAGTTATGATAAATTCAGATGCACCCAGATTCAGCGATCTAACAAAAGCGGAATCAGATCGAAATGCCTGACATCTTAAAAAATTATCATTGGTATTGAGATTACCATAAGAGTGGGTAATGATACCTTCAACTTTAAGGCTGTCAATAATTGTCCAGGCGCCGTTTTCACCGCTAAAGGTGATATCCTTATTAAATCCTTTGTTCGAGGTTTTTATGGTTCTCCCTCCCAGGGTATCTGCAAAATAGACCGGGCCCAAGAACTTATTGTTCATATAGGGTGAAAACTCCAGAGATCCATAAATGGTCAGGCCAGGAAGGGATATCGTATTAATAAAAAACGGATCAGCATTACCTGACCATGTCATATTATTGCAGCTAATTTCTTTCATATCAACTCTAACAGAATCGCTGCCATCAAAAGATCCATCATTGAAGAAAACATTGTCGAAAGCAATCGGAAGACAATCAGCATCAATATTATTTGGAGTTGAACTCCAATGGGTAGTGTCCGACCAGTAACCTGTTCCATTGATCCAGTGCATATCGCGGCTATCACTATGGATATTTATTCCCTGGTTATTTCCATCATCAATAGACCTGTATGCATTGAATTCATTTGAACCGCTAAGATTTCCTTTAATGGAATGCAGTTTTACGAAAGAAACATCGATATTTCCATTGTTTTTGGCAATGTTTGCCTGAATGTTGCCTGATGCATAAATACTGATCAATCCTGAGCATCCTCTTGCAACTAAATTTCCATTCAGGGTCTGTGTTTCTCCACTTGCAAGCCAATATTGATGACCGGCATTAAGGAACACATCCTGGTATGAATTATTTCCACTGATGTTGGCATCATTCATAAAAATTACAGTTCCATAATCCTGACTACCGCCATTAAATGTATTGAGCGAAAGAAAATTAGCATTGCTAAACTGAATTGTTGCGTTGCCAGCACTTAAATTTAACTGGCTGTTAACATCCCAAATACCATTCAAACCAATAACATTGACAATAGAGAAGCCAAAATTCATCGTCCGGCTTTCAGCGGATATTGAATGAAAGGATCCACAATTTACATTGTTACCATTGGTATTTAATGTTCCTTTATTAAAATAAATATTTTTTTCCCCGGCATCCAATTGATCCATAAGATTCCATGCACCTGATCCGTCAAATGTAAGATCCGATTTAAAAATCCGGCCTTCAGATTGAATAAAATGATTTGGCAGGGCTGCTGTGAAAGTGATATTTCCTGTAAAATCAATAATTAGTACCGGAGCTAAGGTAAGGGAACCTGCGATTTCCAGACTTTCACTGCCAGCCAGAATGGGCTCGTAGGAGGTTGCACTCCAATTCATATTATGGCATTCAGCAGGAATATCAATGGTTACGGTTTGATATTTGTCAGTGAAGGAACTACTGTTAAAAATTACGTTATCAATAAATGAAGGAATACCGCCAGATTCAGAATACCAGTTCAGAGTATCAGACCAGTTACCACTCCCTCCTACCCAAACGAAATTTTCGCCCTGACCAGATAAAAGAAAAGGGAACAACAAAACAAAAAATAGTAAATATAGGCGCTTTACTTTAAGTAACATTGTGTGATCCAGTAACTAAAAATGATTAATCATCCTAACTACTTATTTTAAAAACCAACATTTAGTCTATTTTCAATTTTATTAAGAATGTTGGGTAACGACCTGAAATCCACCTAACCTCTTAGATTCGATGGGGTAAAATTAAATAATTTTTTATTAATCCCAAAAAAGAAATCAAATAACAGTGATAGCCATTTGTTCACTTCATTTATTTATTAAATTTGAACTCGATATTTTCAGATGTTTTTACATCAAATATGAGCAGAGTATATTCTGTTAAAAACTGGATAGTTGAACTTTAAGGAAAATATTTTTGGCATAAAGCAAAATGTACTTTGTAAAAACTCCCGGAATTATTAAAATCTTCTACCAAAATGTCATCTGGGACATTAAAGGAAAGGAAAAAACCATTTATCTTACATTTGATGATGGACCTGATACAGATGTAACCCCAGATGTTCTCGAAATTCTTAAAAAATTTGATGCTAAAGCAACTTTCTTCTGTGTGGGAAAAAAGGCTATTAAATATCCTGAGTTGCTTGAAAAGATCAAGGATATGGGACATTCCATTGGGAACCATTCATATAGTCATATCCATGGTAACCGTGTTGCAGATGACGTGTTTTATGACGACATAGAAAAGTGCGATATGGTTTTAAATTCAAGACTTTTCAGGCCTCCCTACGGAAAGATTACCCGGACCCAGATTGAAAAGCTCCGGGCAAAATATTACTTAATCCTATGGAGCGTTTTACCGGGAGATTTTGACAAAAAGGTTACTAAAGAGAAATGCCTCGCCAGATCGGTCAAACATACCAAAAGTGGTTCGATTATCGTTTTTCACAACAATTTAAAAGCGAAGGAAAAGGTTTTGTATGTTTTACCTCAATACCTTGAACATTTTTCAAAAATCGGTTATACCTTTGAAGCCCTGAGCAAGGAATTGTTTCTTTAAATTTTAGTTCCTAAAGAATTGATTAAAAAAGTCATAAACGGAATATATTTTCTGGCTGCCTGTTACCTTTTGGCTTCGTGTGCCAATCCTGTCTCACCTTCGGGGGGTCCAAAGGATACCGAGCCACCAAAATTTGTTAAATCCGAACCACCGCTTTTCAGTCGTAACTTTAATGCAGAAAAAATCAAAATTACTTTCAATGAATTTATTCAACTTAAGGACCTGAACAACCAGGTCATCATTTCCCCGCCCATGACAATCATGCCCGAATTTAAATTAAAAGGGAAGTCGCTGGTAATTGATATCAAAGATGAGCTTAAGGGAAATACTACCTACAACATATTTTTTGGAAGTGCCATTGTTGATCTTACTGAAAACAATCCATTAGATAATTTTCAGTTCATTTTTTCAACAGGAGATGTGATTGATTCCTTATCCATAGATGGCCAGCTTTATAATGCCTTTGATCTCACGCCAGTAAAAAACGTGAATATCATGTTGTATACCAACAGTAATGATACCATTGAATTTGATTCACTACCTTATTTTGTAAGGCCTTACTATATGACTAAAACTGATGAATCAGGCAATTTCTCATTAAAAAACCTTGCAGATCAACCGTATAAAATTTTCGCTTTAAACGACATGAATGGGAATCTGATTTATGATCAACCCAGCGAATTCATAGGTTTCATCGATGACACGATTATTCCAACTTACATAGCCCCAATGGTAAACGATTCCATTGACAAAGATTCAGGAATAACAAAGAAATTTGTGCCTCAGAATGTTCCTTCCGATATTCTTAAATTAGCCATTTTCCAGGAAATTGACTCTGTTCAGAAACTTCTTAAAACAACAGTACCAAAAAGAAATGAGATTAATTTTATTTTTAAAAGACCCACCAACCGCTTGTTCATCAAACCCCTAAACCTGGATGCTGATGAGAACTGGGCAATTATTGAGCGCAATCCTACAAAGGACACCATCATCTATTGGGTAAAAGAATTAGGTCAAGACTCATTGAAACTTGAAATCAGTGAAGATAACGTGATTCTGGATACAATTAAAATAGCCCTGTTTAAGAAAAGCAAAGGAAAAAAATCAGAATCCGAAAATAAGGGTTTGCAAAAACTGCTAATTACAAATAATCTTAAGAGTAATTTTATTGATCTGAACAAGCCGCTCATGCTTACATTTGGTTATCCTTTGCATGCAATTGACACAGCTGGGATCCATCTTTACGAAAATGATTCAATCCCCATCGAAGTAAATTATTCCTATGTTGATTCCGTCAACCGCAAAATTAAAATTGAGCACAAATGGAAAAAATCCACATCTTATTCTTTGATGATTCGGGATAGTACTTTTATTGATATACATAACCATAAGAATGATTCGACTTTGATAAAATTCAACTCTAAATCTCCCGAAGATTACGGAAATTTCTTCATCAATGTTGAATTATCAATTCCAGGAGTGAATTATGTTGTTCAAATAATTTCGGGTGACAAAGTTATCCGTGAAGCTCAATTAAATAAAACAGAACGAATACCTTTCACCTATTTAATCCCCGGTAAATATACTTTGAAAATCATTGACGACATTAACAATAACGGGAAATGGGATACCGGTGATTATATTTATAAAGTGCAACCTGAAGCAGTGAGGTTATTTCCTAAGGAAATCATAATTAGAGCCAACTGGGATGTGGAAGAAGAATGGAAGTTATAACTACAATATATCAGGTGTTATCTCATTGCAGCTATCAGTAATTCAATGTCCTGATAGGGCAGCGTAAAATATTCGCCGATATAAGGCTTAGTCAATGTACCGTTAAAAAAGTAGACTCCCTGTCGAAGAACATAATCCGTTTTAATCATGTTTTCAATACCTCCGATTTCGCCTATTCTGAGAAGGATTGGGGTGAAAAAATTACTTAATGCATAAGATGCAGTATGAGGAACACTGGAGGCGATATTTGGAACACAATAATGAGTAATGTCAAATTTCTTAAAGACCGGGTTATTGTGATTGGTGATTTCTGAAGTTTCGAAACAACCTCCCTGATCAATGCTAACATCAATGATCACAGAACCATACTTCATCTGCATCACCATATCCTCAGTTACAATGATAGGTGTAATGCCTTCACCGGAGTGTATTGCACCTATAGCGACATCTGCAGTTTTTAAAGCCCTCATCAGGATTTTGGGCTGAATTATCGAAGTAAATACCCTCGCATTCAAAGAATCCTGCAACCTTCTAAGCTTGTAAATGTTATTATCAAAAACTTTTACCAGGGCACCTGAACCTAATGCTACCCTGGCGGCATATTCAGCAACTGTTCCTGCTCCAATAATCACAACCTCGGTAGGAGGAATTCCCGGAAAACCACCGAATAGATTTCCCATGCCATACTTTTCATCGGCAAGGTATTCGGAAGCAATAAAAATGGAGGCTGTTCCGGCGATTTCACTCATTGCTCTTAATACCGGAAATATTCCGGTCTTATCCTTTATAAATTCATAAGCAATGGCGCTCATCTTCTTCATGGACAGTTTTTCGAAATACTCCCGGCTCTGTCCCGATAAATGAAGCGATGAAAATAATGTTTGTCTTGACTTTAATAAATTTATCTCTTCAACAGATGGCGGTGCAATTTTAATTATGATATCCGCCTTGTAAACTTCCTCACTGGTATATAAAACCTGAGCGCCTACTTCACTAAAATCTTTGTCGGAAAAATGGGCAGCTTTCCCGGCATCTGATTCTATCAAAACCTGGTGACCATTTGCAATAAGAAGTCCGACAGCCTGCGGTACTAATGGTATCCGGCATTCCTGGAAAGAAATTTCTTTTGGAACCCCAATTGTCAGGCTGCTTTTAATCCGGTTCGTTTCGAGTATTTCCTCCTGGGGCAGCAACTTTTCGGCATTCGAGAATTTATAGAAACCGGGATGTTCAGTGTTCATATTAAAGCAGTTACTTTTAAAGCTCTAAAAATACTATAAATTGAGAATTTCACAAAGAAAAATTATCGAAAGCGTTTTTTGGAAGTTCAGAACTTTATTATTCTTGTCCCATCTGAATGATCGACATCGATCAGTACTTTAACATTTTTCTCGGGTAAAAGGCTTTCTATTTTTTCGGGCCATTCAGCGAGACAATAGGAATCGCTATAAAAATAATCTTCATATCCGATGTCGTAAACCTCTTCCAACGATTTGATCCTGTAAAAATCAAAGTGATAAATTTCGGTGAAATCTTTAGTCTTATAAACATTAACAATTGAAAAAGACGGGCTGTTAGCAATGTCAATGGCCCGGAGCGCTTCGCAAATGAATTTAATAAAAGTAGTTTTACCTGCTCCCATTTCCCCGTAAAATGCAAAAAATCTGTGCTTTGGAAATGTAGTTAATAATAATTCAGCAGCAGACCTGAGGTCGTCTTCATTTTTACAAACAAACTTTTTGGTGACAACTTCATCCATACTATAAATGCAAAACTGCATCAAAAATAAATGAATCTATTTAGACCATTTACAAAAATTGATGGTGTTTAAATTTACCTTGGCTTCAATTCAATATATGGGATCATCATTTCTTCCATTGAAATACCACCATGCTGAAATGTATTTTTATAGTAATTGACGTAATAGTTGTAATTGTTAGGATAGGCAAAGAAATCATTTCGCTTGCAGAAAATATAGGATGAACTGACATTCACCTTCGACAGGAAAATTTCATTGGGATTCTTTACTTCAAAAACCTCCTTCGGATTAAACTGTAAGGCTCTTCCGGTTTTATACCTTAGATTGGTATTTGTATTCCTGTCGCCAAGCACTTTCACAGGATCGTTAACTCTTACTGAACCATGATCGGTTGTGATGATCAAATCGGCCTGCTTTTCGCCGAGATATTCGATAATATCTTTTAAAGGGGAATGCTCAAACCACGATACTGTCAATGAGCGATAAGCCGGCTCATCATCTGCAAGCTCACGTATGATCTCCATTTCAGTCCGGGCATGCGAAAGCATATCGACAAAATTATAGACGATAATGTTCAGGTTATTGCCCATCAAATTCGGTAGACTATCCACCAGCTTTTTACCAACACCAAGGTTCAGTACCTTGGTATAACTCATTTTCACATTTTTACCAAACCGCTTCAGCTGCTCCTCCATGAGTTTATCCTCGAACTGATTTTTTGTTCCTTCTTCGTCTTCTCCGGTCCAAAATTGCGGATACTTTCGCTGGATTTCCAGTGGCATTAATCCGGAGAACATAGCATTACGGGCGTATTGGGTTACAGTAGGTAGAATGCTGTAAAAGATATGGTCGTTCACAACCCTGTAACTTTGCTCTATGCTTGGTTGGATCACCTTCCACTGGTCGTAGCGAAGATTATCGATCAGGATTAAAAACAAAGGTCTCTCATTATTCAGTTTGGGGATAAGCTTCTCTTTAAACAGTGTATGGGATAGAATAGGCCGGTCATTTGTTTTTCCACTTAACCAGTCGACATAATTGTTTTCGATATACTTTGCAAATATCTTGCTTGCTTCAAGCTTCTGCATGTTAAGTATTTCCTTAATGCCTGAGTCGGTAGATTTTTCAAGTTCCAGTTCCCACCTGACAAGCCTTTTATAAACATCTGCCCATTCGTTATGATCGAGATCGCCCGAAATTTTCATACCCAGCGGACTGAATTCCTGCTGGTACTGCATGGTTGTTTTGTCGCTCACCAATTTTTTCTCATCAAGTATTTTCTTGAGGCTGAGTAAAATTTGCTTTGGGTTTACAGGTTTGATCAGGTAATCCGAAATTTTCGAACCAATAGCTTCCTCCATAATCGTTTCCTCTTCGCTTTTGGTAATCATGACCACAGGAAGTCCCGGATATTCATCTTTCATCTTCTCCAGCGTTTCAATGCCTGAGAGCCCCGGCATTTGTTCATCCAAAAAAACAATATCATATGTATTTTTGGCTACCATTTCAAGTGACTCGGCGCCATTGTTGGTTGTATCTACATGATAACCTTTTTGTTCCAGAAATAATATATGAGGTTTTAACATATCAATTTCATCATCTACCCACAGTATTCTTACTTTATCCATAAAATTTGTTTAACAGGTTAAAGAATTATTAACGTTTACCATATTCAACTGAACAGGTAAAATTAATCTTTGTTGTGAATTATTATTGTATTATTTATCAAAGAAACCGGTTTAGAAAAGTTAAACACCCTTTAATAATGTAAAAATTGGTTTTTTATTGTAAAAAAAAAATCACAGCCTTTCGACTGTGATTTAAGGACTGTTAAGGTTCCTTCCGCTCTATCTGGTTTTGGTCATTTTAGGGATCGATTCACTCACTTTATTTTCCTTTTTATTAATCGTTGCCGATTTTTTTTACAGAAGCAGGTGCATTTTTTATGTTTATCAATTCTTCGCCGGTAAAATTAAGTTTCAATAATGCAATATAACCGGTGGAAAACCACTGAAAAAAAAAACGGCAGAAAACCACCATTTTTTCAAAATGATTTGAGGTTAATCGGTTCATTTATTTATTTTTGCCTAAAAAGAAGTTTTGTCCCATCCACCAATAAATAAAAGAAAAATTATTAATGACCCTGTTTATGGGTTTATTGACATTCCGGGAAATCTCATTTTTGACCTGATCGAGCATCCCTATTTTCAGCGTTTACGAAGGATCAAACAACTGGGTTTGACGCATCTCGTTTATCCGGGTGCTTTGCATACCCGTTTTCAGCATTCCATCGGGGCAATGCACTTAATGCAGGAAGCTCTGACGACCTTGAAAGCAAAGGGACACAAGATCAGCCATCAGGAGGAAGAAGCAGCTTTGATCGCAATTTTACTTCACGATATCGGCCACGGCCCATTTTCACATGCACTGGAAAATTCAATCGTTCAGAAAACACACCATGAAGAAATTTCAACCATTTTTATGGTCAGGCTAAATGATGAGTTCGGTAACAATCTAAAGATGGGTATCGACATTTTTAACCACAATTATAAAAAGAGTTTTCTGAGCCAGTTAGTCTCCAGCCAACTGGACATGGACAGGCTGGATTACCTTAAACGGGATAGTTTTTTTACAGGAGTTTCTGAAGGCGTAATTGGTACTGAACGGATAATCAAGATGCTTGATGTTGACGGAGATAACCTGGTTGTTGAAGCCAAAGGTATATATTCCCTCGAGAAATTTATTGTTGCGAGGAGGATCATGTACTGGCAGGTTTATCTTCACAAAACAGTTCTTTCTGCCGAAAACATGCTGACAAAAATTTTGAAACGAGCCAGGTTCCTTGCTTTAAACGGGACAGATTTATTTTGTACTCCTGCCCTCAAGTTTTTTTTAAATTACAACAGCACCATCGATTTCCTGACAGATCCGGAAAGCATCAGTCAATTTTCACAGCTCGACGACTTTGATATTTTTACATCTATAAAAGTCTGGAAAACACACCATGATAAAATACTTTCCACATTATGCCGAAATCTTTCAGAACGAAAATTGTTTAAATGTCAAATTCAGACTGAATCCTTTGAATATTTTTTTATAGAGGAGGTCAAGTCCCAAATCATTAATAAATACAATCTCCGGGAGGATGAACTGGAGTATTTCTTCTACAGCGATACTACTTCAAATTATGCCTATAACCTGGATTCGGACAAAATTCTTATCCGGACCAAATCCGGTAAAATCATCGACCTTGCCGAAGCCTCCGACCAAATGGATGCCAGCGTCCATTCAAAAGCCATCATCAAGCATTTCATTTGCTACCCGAAGGATGTTGATAAATGACAACTATATTGTTTACACCTTGCTCACAATTATTTAACTTTCTTCTATAAATCCTCGGTTACTTAACAAAAATGTAGAGCAATGGGGTTGCTAATTTCTTCTTCATCTTTCCTTTCGGAAGATATGTTTTTGTTCGTTAAAATAACGAGGATGCCAGTTTGTAAACGGGGTTATCCATCAGTTGATGGACATTGCCACCACAAAGTTAGCCGGCCTTTTCATTTGTTTTAAATAACTTTTCAAGTTTGCCTTGATAATATTTTTGCTTTCTTTCAATTTGCTCAGGTGATAAAACAATTTGTGGTTCGGCATAGGATTCATTTTTGGATAGCACATTCCAAATAATGACCAGTTGTTTTCGTGCAATTGCTATCAGAGCTTTTTTGCTTGATTTTCGAATGCTGAGTTGTTCAAATTTTGTTTTCAGGTAACAATTTCTTGTTCGGCTTGCCGCCCACCCTGTTTGTACGAGTATCCTGCGCAGGTATTTGTTTCCTTTTGTTATGGATCGGCTTTTTATTTTTCCTGCACTCTCATCGTTTTTTGGGCGAAGACCACACCATCCGGTAAGGTTTTGCGCTGTTTCAAACAAATTGATTTTTCCTCCGATTTCTGCAAATATGATAATGGCAGATAATTTTTTGATACCGGGTATTGTTTGTAACAACCCAATTTCCTGCTGGTAATTTTCATCTGCTACTTTTTGGGCTTGACCCACTAATGCTTCACATTGATCATGGATATGAATGTAATCAGCGTAAATCTGTTGCAACAAAAATATGTCGTGTTCATCAATGATGCCTTCCAAGGCTTGTTTTACTTTTTCTCCATGCTTATTCCTTATTCTACCATGCACTAACTTCAATAGTTGTTCCGGTTGATATTGCCCTTTGCAAATACTGGCAACAATATCAATTACCGTTTTGCTCCCAATGGTTGAACTTAATGAAGCTATCTTGATGTTGCACCTGGATAGTTGTTTTTCTATTTGTTGCAAGCACCTTGTCATTTTACCCTGCAACTGGGCATAGCGCCTCATGTAATCGCGCAGGACTCTTATGGTTTTGTCCGGCACAACGCTACCTTTCAATAACTCTTTATCTAAAAGCGTAGCTATCCATTGTGCATCCTGAACATCACTTTTTCGCCCGGGCATTTGCTTTATAAAATATGGATTAACCAGCAAAAGTTTAAAATCGCTCTCCAGCGCACGCCATACGGGCATCCAATAAATACCGGTGCTTTCCATGGCAACTTTTTCAACTTTTTCTCCCTGTATCCAGTGGCTTAATTCTGAAAGACCTTGTGTGGTTGTTGAAAATTGTTTGACTTCACTTTGGTATTTCCCTTTTTTGACACACGCAAAAATTATATCTTTGTGCACGTCCAGTCCGCAAACTCGTTTTAATTTGTTCATACAAATGTTTTTTACCGCAAAAATATTGTACTTCGAGTACGCGCGGCTAGTGAGAGGCGGACTGGATTTTTATCCCGTTTATGTGTAATCAGAAAATTTCATGTAAGTTTGTAACCTATCTAAAAATTATCAACAATGGAGTTTTCAGCAAACCAGATAGCAGAAATTTTAAAAGGAAAAGTAGAAGGAGACCCTGAAATAACGATCAGTTATGTTTCAAAAATTGAAGAAGGGAAAAAAGGAACCCTCAGCTTTTTAGCCAATCCAAAATATGCGCAGTACATTTATGATACCGAAGCCTCAATTGTGCTGGTCAACGACGACTTCAAGGCAGAAAGACCTGTAAAACCTACCCTCATCAGGGTGGAAAATGCTTATACCTCATTTGCTAAATTGCTGGAGGTTTACAACCAGATAAAGTTGAATAAATCAGGAATTTCTGGTAAGGCGCATGTCCCGGCTTCTGCTAAAATAGGTCAAAATGTATATATTGGAGAGTTTGCTGTGATTGGTGACGGGGCAGTTATCGGTGATCATTCGAAAATATATCCACAGGTTTTTGTAGGAGAAAATGTGAGGATTGGAAATAACACCACCCTGTTTGCAGGCGTAAAAATCTATTCAGATAATGTCATTGGCAGTGATTGCATCCTTCATGCCGGCGTTGTCGTGGGGAGTGATGGTTTCGGTTTCGCTCAGCAGGATGATAAAAATTACATGAAAGTTTCGCAAATAGGAAATGTCATCATTGAAGACCTTGTGGAAATCGGATCAAATACAACTATCGACAGGGCTACACTTGGATCAACCATCATCCGTAAGGGTGCTAAAATTGACAACCTTGTGCAGATTGCTCATAATGTTGAGATCGGAGAAAATTCAGTTATTATAGCACAAACCGGGATATCAGGCTCCACCAGAATAGGAAAAAATTGTATGTTGGGTGGTCAGGTTGGTGTGATTGGCCATATTTCCATTGCCGATGATGTGAAGGTGGCTGCTCAATCAGGCGTCGGAAAGAGCATTGCCAATAATGGTGAAATTGTTCAGGGATCTCCGGCTTTTGAAATCGGGAAATACCGCAAATCTTACATTCATTTCAGAAACCTCAGTGAAATTAAAAACAAACTTGACGAGCTGGAAAAACGATTGCATGAGAAATAACTACTTACTTCCCTTGCAAAATATGTATCCACCCAATCAATTTCTTACCTAAAAAGCAGTGGGTTAATTTATTGGTTTTTAGTTTTTTGCTTTTTAGACCCTCTGGAAAAATATTTCTATATTTGCGCCCTGATTATGGGAGATAAACAAAAGACAATAGCCGCGCCTGTATCGGTATCAGGAAAAGGGCTGCATACAGGAGTAGATGTAAGCCTTCGTTTTAATCCGGCACCTGAAAATTTTGGGGTTCAGTTTAAGAGGGTTGACCTCGAAAACCAGCCTGTTATTAAAGCTGATTGCTCATACGTAGTCGATACCAACAGGGGAACTACAATCGGTATTGATGGCGTTATGGTCAATACGGTTGAACATGTGATGGCTGCTCTTACCGGGCTGGGAATTGATAATGCATTGATTGAAATTGATAATTTTGAAATTCCCATACTTGATGGTTCATCGAGGTACTTTACCGAAGCCCTTTTAAAAGCAGGCACTGTGGAACAATCGGCTCCAAAAAAATGCTTTGTATTGGATGAAATCATTACCTTTTACGACAAAGAGAAAAAAGCTGAAATGATCGCCATCCCTTCTGATGAATACCGGCTGTCGGTCATGATTGATTTTGAAACGGAAGTACTTTCAACCCAGCACGCATCACTCGATAAGATCAGCAATTTTACGAAGGAAATAGCCAATTGCAGGACTTTTGTTTTTCTTCACGAACTCGAGTACCTTTTAACCAACAACCTGATAAAGGGAGGGGATCTGAGCAATGCAATTGTTTTTGTCAACAGGATCATTTCACAGGGCGAGCTCGACCGTCTTGCCAAGTTGTTTAATAAACCTTCTGTGAAAGTTTTGAATAAAGGTATCCTCAACAACCTTGACCTGCACTTTGAAAATGAACCCGCCCGTCACAAATTGCTGGATGTAATCGGCGATCTTTCGCTTATAGGCATGTCATTAAAGGCACACATTATTGCTAAAAAACCCGGTCATTCAACAAATATAGAATTTGCCAAATTGATTAAAAAACATATTGTGGAAAAAGAAAAAAACAGGTTCAAGCCGCCATTTGATCTTGACAGAAAACCGCTCTTCGACATCAACGACATAAAAAAAATTCTTCCCCACCGTCCGCCGTTTTTGCTGATCGACAAAATTATGGACATGGATGAAAACCATGTTATCGGGATGAAAAATGTGACGATGAATGAAGGGTATTTTGTTGGCCACTTTCCTGATGAACCGGTAATGCCGGGCGTTCTTCAGATTGAAGCCATGGCCCAGACCGGAGGCATATTTGGCTTGAAAAAGTATAAGGATCCGGAAAATTACACAACATACTTTCTGAAGATTGACAATGTTAAATTCAGAAACAAGGTGGTTCCGGGAGATACCCTTGTCTTTAGCCTTGAGTTAATGTCGCCGATCAGGCGTGGCTTATGCCACATGCGCGGAACAGGTTATGTAGCCGGAAAACCGGTAATTGAAGGAGAAATGCTGGCGCAGATTTCAAAGAAACCTATTATAGAATCCAAAGCTGAATAAACAATGAATCAACCATTAGCATACGTTCATCCCCAGGCAAGAATCGCCAAGAATGCAGTTATCGAGCCTTTTGTAAACATTGAAAGAAATGTGGAAGTCGGTGAGGGAACCTGGATCGGGTCCAACGTAACCATCATGGAAGGAGTTCGCATCGGTAACAACTGCAAGATATTTCCCGGAGCCGTCATCGGCGCCATTCCTCAGGATCTGAAATATGCCGGAGAAGATACAACTGTCGAAATCGGTGACAACACAACCGTTCGTGAATTTGTTACCATTAACCGCGGTACTAAAGAAAGCTGGAAAACTGTGATCGGTAAGAACTGCCTCCTGATGGCATACGTCCATATTGCCCATGATTGTTATCTTGAAGACAGGGTAATTTTAGGCAATGCTGTTAACCTTGCCGGACACATCAATATTGGAGAATATGCAACACTCAGCGGTCTGACTGCTGTTCACCAATTTGTAAAGATCGGCGCCTATGCTTTTGTATCGGGAGGGTCGCTGGTACGAAAAGATGTTCCACCCTATACCAAAGCAGCCCGTGAGCCGCTTTCGTATGCCGGTGTCAATTCAATTGGCTTAAGACGACGCGGATTTTCGAACGAAAAGATTATTGAAATCCAGGATATCTACCGGCAGATTTTCATTAAAGGTTATAATGTGTCTCAGGCGGTTAGATTTATTGAGGCCAATATGCCAACATCATTCGAAAGAGATGAGATTCTTTCTTTCATAGCCCAATCCACAAGAGGCATCATGAAAGGCTATTCGAGGTTTGCTGGAAATGCACAGTAAAAGAAAATATTAGATGTTAGATATAGGATTCGTGTTCATTTGTGTTTAATCCCATCATAAATCTAAAATCCTCTCAACCCCATAGTTTTTCACGCCGAAACTCCGATATTGATTGCTTTCAGCCAAAGAAAAATATATTTTTTAATTTATAAAAAACAAATTATTCAATGAGGGCTTTAGCGGGCTCTATAGTTGCCTTAGTTTCAAGATATTTACCATCATAAGGTATGGGATAAAATAGTGGTGAATTTAATGCCGGAAACTCTCCCTTTAAAACATTATTGGGTCGTTCGCCTTCAAAACCAAGAAATGAGTATTTACCGTAATGCGTTAATAATCGCGCTAATCCGGGAACGGCTTGTTTAACATTTGTCCCTATAAATCCAATGGTATAAGAATTATTTTCAGGATTAGGAATAGCATAACCAAGTGAACCTTCAGAAGTGAGGGTATTTATGAGTTCGGTTTGCGTAGAATCAAATGCTGCATGATAATCTTGTTGAATGGTAAACACCCCGGCAAATTTATTTTCAAACCCAATTACCCATGCTGATTTATTATCCGGCATTTCATCAAGTTCTTCATCTATTTTTATTTGGAGGGACTTTCCTTGCTCTCCCTGTATTTGTTTCCAGGTTTCAGCAAGCGCTTTGTATTCATCAAGCAATGGACTGCTTCTAGGTAGGATGATCATTCCGTCTGAACTTCCAAAAATCTGAGACAGGGAAGGAGGCACCTCTGCTTTTTCCAGTATTCGAAAAACATCAAACTGGGGGTCAACCTCAATTTTTACAGGTTCAGATGAGAAAGGGAAAGTATAAGAATTGGTTCTTTTATCTGAAGTTACTGTTATAAACTCCACATTGTTTGCGAGGTATACAGCAACCGGAATATCCAAAACAAATACGTCTTCCTCCTGGATTTGAGTCAAAGTGAAATGCAGGTTAAATCCACCTTCAACTTTTTCAGTTCGGATGTCGGATAATTTAAATGAAGGAGCGCCTTTTCGCATCAACCACTGATCGAACACAGGTTTCAAGTTGGTTGATGAAAATTTCTGAAATGATTCCAGAATATCATCAAAGGTTGAAATTTTATATATATTGTCCTTATAAAACGATTGATACGCTTTAATAAAGTTATCGTTGCCCATCATTTTCCGCAACATGTGATTAAACATCAGACATTTACCGTAGCCAATCGCCTCTTCAGCAGCATTGTTCCTCGACCGGAATTCAATCACAGGAAAATCATTTTCCGTATTTACATAATCAGTGAACTTTTGCAAGGTTGTGCGCCTGTATTCTGCTCCCTGTCCGGATTGTTCTTTCAATAAGTGATCAGCCATATACGCAGTTAGTCCTTCGCACCAGTTACCTTTTTCAGAATCAACATACACTGAATTGCCCCACCAGTTGTGCAATAATTCATGCGGGTACGATGTATTCAGTATCCATGGAAAGCGAATTATTTTCTCACCAAGCAGCGTAAAAGAAGGCATTCCGTAACCGGTTTCCCAGAAATTTTCGACCAGCGCAAATTTATTATAGGGGTAAGGCCCGATCAGGTTGACATACCTATTTAAATACCCCGAAGTCGCTTCGAGATATCTGTTGGCAAGCGCTGAGTCAGGGGTCCTGAGAAACGCCTGCACAAGAACATCCCCCGCTTTTTGCTCATATTCTGTCCATGCAGCTGAAATAAGGTAAACTTCTTCTGTTGGATTTATGCATTGGTATTTTACTATTCTCTTATTGCCAGAAATCTCATTGATAATCCTGTCGCCCTGGGAAACAACATTCCAGTCATTCCTTAGTGTAACATTCAGATTGAATGACAGCAGGGGTGCATCAAAAGAAGGTACCCAGTAAGTTGAACCGGCAAGGTAAACGCCGGAATCACTTATCATCCCGTTGGTTTCGCTGAAACCCCTTGCATATTCTGCAGCTCCGGATGAAATTTCTTCTGTGATCGAACCGGAATATTTTATGGGTATCAATAAATCATCCTGCCTGTGATTGTTAACCTCGATGGTGTATTTATTAAAAATCGCTTCGGTATTTTCCTCTGGTTTTTTACTGATGGCAATAGAATTATCAATTGATTCTGGTGTCAGGTTCTTGTTTAACGAAAATGTTATAAAGCTCATATCCTTTATGATCTCTTTGGGTATTGTAACTGAATCAACAACTTCTATTGATTTATCCTTAATACTCAGCTTAACATATAATTCGTGGTGTATAATCTGGGAAAATGTATTTATTGTAACCGATAGAAATATCAGGCTAATAATTGTTTTGAGGTTTTGCATGATCCTATTTTTTTAATTGTGCAGGAATCGACAAAAGTAAGTAAAATGTGAAAAAATAGAAATATAAACTTTGGTAATGGGTGAGCGCCTCATGATTAAGTATTTCCCTCGCTGATCTGGATTTGTAATCCCGATCCTGATATGAATTGGATTTAAAATCCCGATATTCCTAACTTTCGGATTACAAATCCGAAAGAGCCATGTGATACCCCCAAAGTGAAATAAATTTCTGGTATGTCCATGTCAGGTTATAAATTTTTAACTTAAATTTGTGCAAAAGAAAAGTATGTTAGACATCGTTTTAAAATATAATATGTTGGATGAAAATGCCAGAAAACAGCTTAATGATTTCATCGATTTTTTGTTAAGTAAAAAGAAGAAGAGCGAGCCTGATTTATCGGAATATTACGATCGGATACAAACTGTTTCTCAATGGTCTGAGGCAGATGTGGAATATTTGCGGGAAATCGAGAATAATTACAATTGGAAAGTTGAGGAATGGTAGTAGATACAAACGTATTCATAAAACATTTAAGGTCCGTGGATAAATCTAAGACCATTTTATCCACTTTGACGAAATATGAACAAATCTTCATCACATCAATTACACTTTTCGAACTGCTAATTGGCGCAACAAATGCTGAAAAAAAAGAAGATGTTTATAAATTAACACATGGAATTCCTGTTTTGACGCTGGATGAAGAATCCTCAAAGATTGCAGCTGAAATATATTTGAAACTTAAACCTCAAAATCAAATAATCGAATTCAGAGATATTTTCATTGCTGCCATTTGTATAAAAAATGGACACCCAATTAAAACACTTAACAAAAAGCACTTAGAAAGAATCGATGGACTTACCGTAAGTTAATAATATCTCAAAACCTTACTCTATCGCATGTATTATAACAAACAATTATGTTTTAGGTTATCTTGCTTTAATTTCTTTATGTCAATCACCCTCCCCAATTCTCCCGATCCAAACTCCTGTATTGAATGGCTTCGGCGAGGTGTTCGGTTTTGATATCTTCGCTTGCATCAAGGTCGGCAATGGTGCGGGACACTTTTAAAATGCGGTCGTAAGCACGGGCGGAAAGACGCAATTTTCCCATTGCAGTTTTAAAGAGGATTTGACCTTCTGCATCATTCATACAGATTTATCACAGCTGCTTGTTTGTAATTTGAACAATACAATTAATGTAGTTCGAAATCTCATTTCTTTTTTACCTTTAATGTTCTGGCATACATAACCAGTTTTCGTGACAACTTTACTTTTTTATAATTTTCCCCCTAAACAAAGGATAAATATTTTTATCAAACCCAATAACAAAGTAAATTCCCGGATTCAGGTTTGACATATCCACTTTATTTGCATTTGGCCTTGTAATTAATGCGCCCATCACTTTTGTTATGGGCGCATTAAATGTATCACTATTAATATATATTCACCAAAAACGAATAACCAGCCGCTTATTCCTTTACCACCTTCAACGTCTTTACAACCCCCGGCTGTAACACCCTTAAAAAATAAATCCCGGCCTCCAAATGTTGAAGGTCAACAAGTTTAATGTACTCGTTCATTGAAGAAATCTCTGTAAATACTGAGTTGCCTTTTATATCCAGGATATCCAGTCTCAGAATCGAAGCGTTTGTGTTATTGACAGTGATTTTCAATAATCCATTTGTTGGATTGGGTGCGGCATGCAAAACCATATCATTTAGGTTATGGTCTTCAACCCCGGTGCAATTATCAATTGTGAGCACCATCTCATCAACATCACCTGAAGGACAGGGATCAATCGGGTTTGCGTTCAAAGTTAAGATTACTGAACCCGCTGATTCATCACCCGGACCTGGCGTATAGATAGCATTTAACAATGACTGATCATTAAAAGTACCATCCCCCGAGCTTGTCCAAAAGGTTTCTTCTGAAAATTCAACTTCGCCCTGCAAAGTATAGGACTCGCCTATACAAATGGTGTCATCAGCACCCGCAAAAGCCACAGCGTTTTGATTGATATACAAGATCATGCTGTCTGCAACCTCTTCCCCCAGCGTATAGGTACCGGCATGCAGTGTGAGCGTTACCTGTCCGTTTTCAAGGTCTTCATCTCCCCAAAAATACAAGGCGCTTAATACATGATTGCTTGAAAAATTACCATCACCACCTGTGGTCCAGAAAATTGAACTATAGTTGGAGGCCTCCGCATGCGTAAAAAATGCTGGAATTATACAAATAGTGGTATCATTTCCTGCCCATACCTCAGTTTCGGTGGTTTGTTGCGACAGATCAAATGCCACAATCCTTGTCGACCAGTTTCCCCAACCGGTATTGTTGGTTGGATACATCGAGGTATACCAAAATGTACTGTCATCAACAGGGTCAACATTCATACTGGAATAATCTCCCCAGCGATTTCTTCCACTCGCAACATTATTAACGGGATTTATACCGGTAAAGACATTTACCTCCTCAAATGTCATCTCCCCAAGTGGATCATCTGCGCGCCTGCCTGTCACCCTGACAGATGGGTTAGTCTCCAGGTCTGAGACGGTGAATCCTAAACAGATATCTCCCTTTCCATTTATTGAGATACTGGGGACATAGCGATGTGAGTTATCGGGTTGATAATTCCCCATCTGGTAAATACTCCAGGCTTCATCCGTTTTTCTAAGCTCGTACCACCTGGTAAAGTGAATCCCTTCATTCCATAATGTATGACATGCAACCATCGATTCATAGGTATCAAAATTCCGATATGTTACAGGGTACATCATTTGAGCGAATACGGCCTCCACCGGTTGGATATTACCGGGTTGTTCAGCTCCGTCGGGAATATTCACCGCCATCTCGCCAACATCAAATTCATTAACAAGATTAAAAGTAGAGAGAAAGGGATCAATCCAATCAGGTACAAATTCATACAACCTTAAAATTACCGGGTAGGGATTCTGAGTCAGATCTGTATAAGGACAGAGAAGGTAATTGGGTTCGTTTTCGGGTATGTTAAACCCCCTCATATCTGCAGATAATATGGTGAAGTTATAATCCGTATCATCAATATCAAACTCAATCATGGTTGCTTCAGGTTCTCCGGCCAGCATGGCCTCCTTGTCGAGTGCCGTGGCCTTCATATAAAGGTAATTCCAGTCAGAATCAAACATATTGTAGGTGATATAGTAAGCATCATTCCAAATGCCCACTTTAGGATAGTCATTCTTCTCATTAAAAAGAAAAGCGTAACAATAATATTCACCTAGGGGATCCTCCGTCACAGAAACGGCTGCCATCTCATAATATTCACCCGTTACATCATTGAGAGAAAATGCCGTCATCAACCAACGACCGGTCATCTGGTCATATTTAAATACGGGGTCACCTCCCCAGTAATCGCCATCATCCCACGGACCCGGGAAATTAGCCCAGATTGTCTTATTATCAATCGGACCATAAACCAGTTCACCGGTCTTTTCATACACCGAGAAAGATTGGTTAATGGTTTGTATGTAATAGTTTATCCCTACATCCCCATTGGGATCAGCAGGAGCCCAACCCTGAACATTATCTATACCTTCAAAGTTTAAAACCGGGCCCTTTGATTTTTGGTTACCCATTTTGTCCTGCATATCCAATTCAACCTTTGCAGGTGTCGCATTTCCATGAATGTTAATCCAGGGTCCGCGAGGATTCTCAACAGCTTTTCCATTTACCCTGTTATTCATCTTCCCCGGAATAATTACAGGCATATCCCTGATGGGGATTGTTTTGCCAAAGGACACGGATTTAGAAACTACAGGTTGTTGGTTTTGAGCTTGTGCATCCAGCCAAAAAAAAGTTATGGCCAGGATGATTGCTGTGATAGTTGTGAATTTTTTCATGATAGTATTCATTTTTAGTAAGGTTTATATTAATCTATTTACTTTTTTATAATTTTCCCCTTATACAAAGGGTAGAGGTTTTTATCAAATCCAACAGCAAAGTAAATCCCCGAAGGCATGTTTGACATATCAACTTTATTGGATTTGCTACTGGCAATTAATGCGCCCATCATGTCATATATTTCGATGTATGTAATTTCTTCTGAAGAAAAAGTTAGAATACCCTCTAAAGGATTGGGGTATATTGAATAATTTTCAGCTCTATTTATCACAACACCATTTATTGAATCACAAGCCTGCTCAACTTCTTCCTGGCTATTACATCCAGGGGCGTTATCATGAATTTCAATACTTCCGTTTGGGCTTGCCAGATAATTGCAAATACTTTGTACTTCACAGGTGGATAAAAAAGAATTATTAATAATATATAATTCTTCGATTGAACCTGCATCTATATTATCAATACCTATTAAACTTGTGAGGTCATAGTTGGATTGGATACTAAGGTATCCACCGATCGTCGTCACATTGCCCAGTGCCGATATATTTGTCAGGCTGTTGCCGTCAATAGAAAGGTATCCACCGATGGAAGCCACATTGTCCAGTCCCGATAAACTTGTCAGGCTGTAGCTTGAAATATAAACGTCTCCCCCGATGGAAGTCAAATTTACAGGCCCTGCCAGGCTTGTCAGGGCATAGTTGTTCATAATTCCAAAACCTCCCCCGATGGATGTCACATTACCAAGTCCTGTCAGGCTTGTCAAGGCAGGATTACCACCTCCAGCGAAAGGCGGTTCATATGAAAAGCCAATCACCAAATCTCCTGCAATTGAAGTCACGTTATCAAGACCTGTCAGACTAGCCAGAGCCAGGTTTCCAATAATTGAAAGGTACCCCCCAATGGAAACCACATTGTCCAGACCCGATAAATTTGTCAGGACATAGCTGGAGTTAATATTAAGGTATCCACCGATAGAAGTTAAGCCTTCCAGCCCAGTCAGACTTGTTAGGTTTGGGTTGCCATTCCAACCAGCACAATACACATCACCAATCTTAAGATTTCCCCCTATGGCAATCAAATTATCCAATCCTGATAAACTTGTCAAGGCTCCATTTTTAAGAATGTATAGGCTTCCTGCGATGGTGGTCAATGCGTCCAGTCCCGATAAATTGGTCAAAGCAGCGTTGGAAGAGATGGAAAGATTTCCACCGATGGAAGTCAATCCTCCTAACCCTATCAAGTTAGTTAATAATGGATTTTCTACACCTGAAGGGCCAGGAATATCAGAATAGTAACCAATCGAAAGGTCTCCACCGATGGAAGCCATAACACTTAATCCGTTTAGATTAATTATATCAACGCCATTGATATAAACATCTCCTTCTATCTGTGTACAGTTGGGGTAGTCAGTTGGAAAATTGTCGATCTCTTCTTGCGTTGAAAACGTAATCCCATCCGGCAGGCAGGATTGAGCTGATACAGTAAATTGAATGAATAAGGCCAATACAATTAATAAGGTTAATGTTTTCATAAGAGTTAGTGTTTTTATTGAAAAGCAAAACTAACCCACGCAAAGTGAAACGGCTTTCACTATTGTAACAATTGCTTTCAATCTGGTAACATATAGCGAAAAACCTACTGATTTGCGTATTCTGAGGGAGATTTTCCAAAGTGTTCTTTGAAACAGGTTGAGAAATAGGCAGGGGTGTTAAAACCTACATCATACCCTATTTCGGCGGCAGTGGCACTTTTTGATTTCAATAAAACTGCGGCTTTATTCAGCCGGATGACTTTGATAAACTCTGTAGCTGATTGATTGGTAAGTGCTGTTAATTTCCGGTGTAGCTGCATACGGCTCAGACCCATTTGCTTGCTGAAAGCAGAAACATCGAACTCCGGATTTGCCATTTCCCTTTCTGCCGTTTCATAGGCCTTTTTCATGAACTGCTCATCCATGGAAGTAATACCGCTATCTTTCAACTCGGCAGGGCCCGGGGATACAGCAAAGGATAATTTCTTCCCAAAGATTTCGCGTAGCCGTTTCCTTTGGTTAATCAGATTATTAACCCTTACAAGCAACTCATCAGCATCGAAAGGTTTGGTCAGGAAATCATCGGCACCAGTTTCCAGTCCTTCCATTTTGCTTTCTTTTGAAGCTTTGGCTGTTAACAGGATGATCGGGATATGGCTCGTTCTTTCATCGGTTTTCAGCATCAATGTCATTTCATTTCCATCCAGTTTGGGCATCATCAGGTCGCTGACGATAAGGTCGGGGATATGTTCGATGGCTTTCTCAGCGCCTTCCCTGCCATTGGTAGCTTCAATGATATTAAAAGAACCGGTGAGGTAGCTTTTAATATGAGACCGCATATCCTCATTGTCTTCAACAATCAATAAAAGGGGTAAATTGTCATTGACTGTCTCTTCTGCTTTTTTATCGGTTTTTGTGGCTATATCCTCCGCAAACAAATAATCATCGTTAATCAGTTCATCTTCTTTCTCTGAACCACTATTGGCGGACTCTGAAATTTCATCTTCTGAAAGATGGTCTTTACCCCTGGGAAGTAAAACGGTGAAAGTCGTCCCCATTCCGGGTTCACTTTCAGCTGTTATGGTGCCATGGTGCAATTCAACGAGTTCTTTGGTGAGGGCTAATCCGATGCCTGTTCCCAGGTTGGTTCTCATTTGTTTTTCATCCACCTGGTAAAAACGATCGAATACATGTGGTAAATCTTCTTTTTTGATGCCTCGGCCTGTGTCGGAGAATTTTATCTGAAGACAGTCTCCAGTTGGCAGTTGGCAGCCAGCAGTCAGAACACGGTTGCCAGACTGTGGACTGGAGACTGCTGACTGTGGACTGCTGATTGCTACTTTAATAAATCCTCCCCTCTCCGTAAATTTAAAAGCATTGGAAAGCAGGTTGTTGACGATCTTTTCAAATTTGCCTGTATCAACGCAAACAATGTACTCTTCTGCATCGGTTTCAAACTCAAGTTTGATGCCCTTGTCCTCTGCCATCGAATGAAAGGATTGCAGGAACATCCTCGTTAATTTGACGATGTTTTCAGAACGTGTCTTCAATTTCATCTTCCCCGATTCCAGCTTGGAAAGACTTAACAATTGGTTGATCAGCATTTGCAGCCTGCGGGCATTGCGCCTGATCATAGTGAGTTGCTCTTTTTGATTTTCATCTTTAGGACTTCCTATCAATCTTTCCAAAGGACCAAGAATCAATGTAAGCGGGGTTCGGAATTCATGTGAGATGTTGGAAAAGAATTTATTTTTTTCGATATCCAGCTCCACCAGTTGATCTGCCTGCACTTGCTTCAGTTCCAGCTCCTGTCGCAGGTTTATCCTTCTTAATTCATTCCGGCGCCAAATATATACCAGTACAATGAGGGTTAAAGCATATACCACATAGGCCCACCAGGTTTTCCAGAAAGGTGGATAAATAACCATAGCAAGACTAGCCCCTTCTTCATTCCAGTAACCATCATTATTGCTTCCTTTTACCCTGAAGGTATAGTTCCCCGGACTCAGGTTTGTGTAGTAAGCTGTTCGCCTTTTTCCAACATATTGCCAATCTTCATCGTAGCCTTCGAGCATATAGGCATATTGGTTTTTTTGTGAGTTTATGTAATTCAGCGCTACGAAATCAAAGCTGAAATCATTTTCGTTGTGCTGCAATTCAATAGTTGACATTTCATAAAGCGGCTTGTCAAAATATTTTTGCTGGCCGGCTACAGCGAATGATGTGATATACACAGGAGGAACGAATTTATTTTCTTGCAGACTATCTGGATGAAATAATGTTACACCATTTCTCCCACCAAAATACAGCCATCCATCTTCGTCTTTGAACGAACTTCTTGGGTTAAACTCAAGATTGACCAATCCATCTGCATCATCATAATTCCGAATCGAATAATTGCAGGGATCGATCCTTGAAAGGCCCTGGGTTGTACCTGCCCAGATAAATCCATTGTTATCAATTTCAATAACAGTAATATTATTGCTTGGGAGTCCCTGTTCTGTTGTAATGGAGACAAAGGTTGAATCATTTCTCTGAAACTTAAATATGCCGCTCCGATCAGTAGTCATCCAAAGATTGGCTGAATCATCTTCAACAATATTCCAAATATCTTTTTTATCCGAATTCTGAAATAATATAGGGTCTGATAAATAATTGACAAAACTGGTATCTTTTCTGTTCAACTTCTCGAGATACTCACCGGCAAACCAAAGATCACCATATGAATCTTCGAATATTTCCCTTATATCACTATTTGCTATAGAACCCGGTTTATTTTTATTGGGTAAAAAATGTAAAAACTTCCCGGTTTTCCGGTCAATGATATCCAGCCCACTTCTTGTTCCCACCCAGAATACGCCATAACTGTCTTCAAATGCAATTTCAACAACAAGACCATTGTTTATGCTTGTGGGATCGTTTGGATCATGAATAAAGCGGGTAAAATCGTTATTTTGTGCATTGTATCTGCTTAATCCTCTAAGGGTGCCGATCCAAATGGTTTGTTCTTTGTCTTCAGTAATACTGAATATTCGATTTCCACTTATACTCTTAGGATTCTTCGGATCAATTAGATATAGCTCAAAATCTGTAAACTTTTTGGTTTTATTTAACAACGTCTTGTTCAGGCCAAGACCATCGGTCCCCAACCATAAATTGCCTCTGCTGTCACCAAAAACCCAGAAAATAGAATTACCCGACAGGGGATTTTTATCATAGCTATTCCTTTCAACTTTATGAAATGAATTTGAAAAGTGATTGAGCTTATTTACACCATCATGGGCTGTCAGTATCCAATCGTGACCTGAGCGATCATGTATGATTTGAAAAACCCTGTCATTACTTAAGCTGTTTTTATTTTCAGGATCATGAAGGTAATGCCTTAAAATCAGGGTAGATGGGTCAAATCTAAAGAAACCTGCATAAGCCTCAAGCCACAAATCCCCGTTGTAACTTTCAGTGATGTCAGTTATAAAATTTGATGAAACATAATCATGTGAAAAGGGAGGAATTTGATAATTGATGAATTGCCTGGTTTTTTTATCAAGTTTTGAAAAACCGTCTTTGCCACCTGTCCATATATTTCCTCTCGAATCTTCAAATACCTTAAACAGATCATTATCAAGAACAGAATGCCTGTCATTTTCGTCGTAGACATAATGCCTGAACTTCCCTGTTTCTTTATCGACAATCTCATGCAAGCCACCATACCATGTTGCAAACCATATGGTTCCATCTTTGTCCTCTATCATTGACGCAACCCTTTTGCCTGGAAAACTTTCGGGATTAGACGGGTCGTTTTGGTAATGACTAAATGTCCCGGTTTCCTTGTTAAACCTGCTGAGCACAAAATCACCTCCGGCATCATATGAGCTAACCCAAAGTACTCCTGACCTATCAATAAATATGTAATTAGAGTTGGTACCATAAATACCTTTTGATGGATTCAAACTATCTTTTGCAAAGGACTTGAACTCACCTGTTTCTTTATTAAACCGAAATAAATCACTCTCTGCATTTCCCCATAAATAATCACCATCCTGTACAATCTTACTGATTCCATTGCGTGTATTATAAAGATCTAAGGTATCCGGTATATAATTGGTGAAGGTTTGGTTAGCCCGGTTGTATTTACTGATCCCTCTAACTGTGCAAAACCACATGGTTCCATCGGGTTCTTCATAAATGCTAAAGATGTAGTCATTGTATATTGATTTTGAGTTTTTCGGATCGGCATGAAATACTTTAACTTCGTATCCGTCATAAAGGTTTAGACCTAATTGTGTTCCAATCCAGATAAACCCATACTTATCCTGATGCATACACATTGCCAATGCTGTAGACAGGCCCTCTTCAGCACTCATATGTTCGAAGCGGGTGGTTTTATCTAATTCGTAGGTATACTGAGCAAAAACACCAGTTGAGCAAAATGAAATAGTCAGGAACAAGCAGAAAAGAAAGAAAGATTTAATTGTTACCAGGCCAGAGCCATTCCAGGCTAGTGTTTGAGGTGGTAAAGTCAGCAAATTGATATGTTTGGGTTGAACTGTCACTAAAGTTTCCTTTCAGTTTAAGTGGCGCAATATATGCATAAAATTTAATATATGCATATATATTTTTAAATGACTGACATCATAGAGTCTTCATTATCATTCAAATAAAGGCTGAAATTGATAAAATATATCAAGCTATACAAATAGATATTAATGTAGGAAATCTGATTGTCTTCAGTTACCGAGGAGCAAAAGTTGAAAGATAATTTTGAGATAATTTCCTCAAATCTTCAGTAAAATAGTTCGAACCGAGTCCGTCTGGTCTTACCTAAGAAATTGTTTTCTATGAAATCATAATATTGCTTTTCTGAATCCGAATTAAACCAAATTGTAATTACCTTAATACTTCGGACACAATTTAGTTCATAATCAGGCAGCCAGGCTGCCGTAAAATATAAGTTCTTTGAAATTTGGATTATTTTTAATCAAATCAGGGTCTAAATCTAACTTGCGAATAATTCTGTTTAGCCAGTATTCATTGAACTTTATGCGTTTATAGTTGTCAATTGAAATTACCGTATCTGGTTTAAAAAAATTACGTTCAAGAATATGAAGTTTTGCAATGTTTAAGGTGGTCATGGAGAAGTTAAAATGAGCATTTAACCGTTCTTGTTGTGTGCTCTGGCAATCTGCTAATCCCATATGTTGCTTTCCGTCACGAAACAAGAATTCAATCTGGAAGCGTGCTTCATAATATTGAACGACATACAATGCAGGCAATAAGGTGCTGGTAGAAAATAGCAGGGCATACTGATTGGGTTTGTCAATTGGACGAACCATTACCACTTTGATGGTTCGTTTGAAAGAAATACTGTAAACCAGTGCTTCAAATAGCAGGTATCCATTATAGTCTGTTATCTTTCTGAACTTATCCATTTGACTAAATGAAACCTTGCCTTCATATTTTCTCTTTGCACCTCTTCTCTTTGGATGAGTACCTTGATAAGGCCAACGCAGATTGGCATCATTGCGCAGGCGGCTAATGAGATGTAACTGGTTTTGAAAAATGGTTCTGACAAAAGAGTATTTGGCATAGAACCCATCAGCAACCACATACAGAACATTTAATTTCTTTAGCCAGTGAACAACATCGTTGAACTGATGGATGTATTGATTCATACGGGAGTCTTCATCCGATTTCTTTCCATTGGTTTGACGAACACTAATATTAAAAGCCTGTCTGGTTTTCATATGAATCAATGCGATGCTGCTAATCTCGATACCTTTGATGGCACGATTGAGGGAGGTGCTCCAGAAATTACCATTCCCGAATGTCTTCTTGCCGCTTTTCAGCATGACGGAGGTATCAATGGCTGCGATTAACTTACTCCAACGCAGTTGAGAAATTAATAAAATATTGAAATGGACAAAGTCGAATGGCCTGGAATACCATCGTCGGAAAGTCCTGTCGCAGTATGAACTGTAACGAGAAAGATTTAAAAAATTATATTTACCATTTATGCAGAACATAATGTTAAAAAGTTCCGATAAAAATTTGATTTGGGGTTTTGCCACCTGTGACATTTGCCCTAATATTGCATCTGTACAAAGCATGCGCTACATTAGTAACCTTTGGGTTCGGTGTAGCGCTTCCTTTTTTCATTTTATTAAAAACCTATAGTTAAAAACTGTCCGAAGTATTAATATTTTAAATATTGCTATTAATCTTCTTTCAAGACCACTTACAATTGGTGCAAGTCCTCTAGCCAAGCTTTGCAGGCGTAAATGAATTGTGCCAATTTATATTCAACCGCCCCAATTCTCCCTGTCCAAACTCCGGTATTGGATAGCTTCAGCCAAATGTTCGGTTTTGATCTCCTCATTCGCATCAAGGTCAGCAATGGTTCGGGCTACTTTTAAAATGCGGTCGTAAGCACGGGCAGAAAGACTCAATTTTTCCATTGCATTTTTCAACAGGACATTACCCGTTTCATTCAGCCTGCAGATTTGCCGGAGTTGTTTCGATGTCATTTGGGCATTGCAATAAATACCTTTTGAGGCCTCGTACCTTTTCTCCTGGATCTTTCGGGCTGCAACCACTCTTTCCCTGATCAATTCGCTTTTTTCACTTTTGCGGTCATCAGATAATTCCCTGAAGGGAACAGGAACTACTTCAACATGTATGTCAATCCGGTCAAGAAGAGGGCCTGAAATCCTGTTCAGGTATCGCTGAACAATCCCCGGAGCACATGAACAATCCTTGTCGGGGTGGTTGTAATAGCCGCAGGGACATGGATTCATGCTGGCCACCAGCATAAAGCTGGCTGGAAATTCAACCGTTAGCCTGGCTCGTGAAATCGTTACGATCCTGTCTTCCATCGGCTGCCGCATCACTTCGAGAACCGTTCTTTTAAACTCAGGAAGCTCATCTAGAAAAAGGACTCCATTGTGAGCCAGTGAAATTTCACCAGGATGGGGAAATGTTCCTCCGCCGACTAAACCCGCATCGCTGATCGTGTGGTGAGGCGAACGGAAAGGCCTGACGGAGATCAATGCCGTATCTTTTGATAGTTTTCCGGAAACCGAATGTATCTTGGTGGTTTCAAGCGCTTCATGGAGATTCAAAGGAGGAAGAATAGAAGGAAGCCGTTTGGCAAGCATCGTTTTACCTGCACCAGGCGGGCCGATGAGGATGACGTTGTGACCGCCGGCTGCGGCAATTTCCAAGGCACGCTTGATGTTCTCCTGCCCTTTTACATCCGAAAAATCAAATTCGTAAAGGTTCAAACTTGAATAGAATTCTTCACGGGTATTAACTATTGTGGGTTCAATGAACAGTTTGCCATTGAAATATTCAATCACTTCGTTAATATTCTCCACCCCAAGTACCTCCAATCCGCTTACAATAGCAGCTTCCCTTGCATTTTGCTTAGGCAGGATAAAACCTTTGAATCCCTTCTTGCGGGCTTCGATGGCGATGGGCAAAGCGCCTTTGATGGGTTGCAAACCGCCATCGAGGGAAAGCTCACCCATGATAATGTACTCTCCTACCCTTTCCTTGCTGATCTGGTCGGATGCGGCGAGAATGCCGATGGCAATGGTGAGATCGTATGACGATCCTTCCTTTTTGAGATCGGCAGGGGCCATGTTGACGGTAATGCTTTTACCGGGCCAGCGGTAACCATTATTTGCCAGGGCAGCCTGAATCCTTTGCTGGCTTTCCTTCACGGCGTTGTCGGGCAGTCCGACAAGGTAATACTTTACTCCGCGGGCCACGTTAACCTCCACTGTGATGGTTATGGCATCAATCCCAATGATGGTACTTCCGTAGGTTTTGATCAGCATCGACTAGTAATTAATTTACATTGGCTAAAAGTAGAAAAAATGTTTGTGACGACAAAATGAAAATAATTCAATTATCAGTTAATTGACTTTTAAATCTTTGGCTTATAGCCTGATTGATTCAGGATTTCCTGGGCATTGTAGTTTTTCATGAGTTCCTCAATGGTTATATCAGGATGGCGATTCATATACGAAGAGATGATCTTCCAACCAATAAAGATGCCGAGCCTGGGTGGTGATTCCGCTCCGAAATAGGAGGTGAAAGGGCCATCGCCAATAAATTTTTGAATGGGCTGCATTTCGCTTGTATAGAGCATTTCGTTTTCGATAAGGAATGCCCAGACCGTTGACTCGCCTTTCTTCGCCCACTGCCATTGCGCTTCAGTATAATCCAGCAAAACGGTTTCAGGCAAATCGGGCAACATTATACCTGTGAACCAAAGCAGCTTACCCTCCCTTACCATGAGGTTGAGTAAAACAGTACCTCCCTGCACGAGATCGGTTTCTGTGCGGGCCATGGAGAGCATGCAATCACGCATAAGGTATTCCTTATCGAATCGTTTTAAAATATAATTGGCAAGGCCCAGTTTTTTGTAACGCGGATAATCAGCGCCCAAATACAAATCAAGGGCAATGAGCAGGTGATTGTCAAAATACTGAACAGGGTATTCATAGTCAAAACCACTGATATAGGTGTAGACATCGGGCAGCATTTTGTCGGGATAGTAATATTTATAATGCCTGAAAGCTTCGGTTAGCTCAGATTCCAGTATGGAAAGGTCAGGCCACCGTTGCTGACAATCTTTAAAAACAGAAATCAAAAGTGTGTCGTTCAGGTAATCGCTGAGCCGTTTCAAATTCGAAGAATCATTCAGGTCGCCATCGAGGAACATTGGGTATTGGGGCTGCAGCTTTTCAAGTTCTGTTTTCAGGTTCGACTTATCAATCCTGAACAATGCCTGCTCGTACCTGCCGATCTTTACCTTTTCTATCTTAACACCCCTGACATCATCCTTGTACCGGTCAGTCGTGGGACTGCATGAAAATAACGCCAGGATAATTAAAGGAAGAAACTTAATAATCCGACATTTCATAACACTGAGATTCATTAAAAATATCAATTATAATTAATTACCATTTCGAAGCCTATTTAGTTCATTAAACACCGATTGAGCTCACTTCGAAAATTTAATTTTAGCCACCAAGTCACTAAACCACCAAATTTCACTAAAAATAGCTTGTTGATATTCTCAGTTTTGTGGGTTTTGGTGACCTGGTGTCTTTGTGGCATTTTTTATTTTTTGGCTTTTTAAAGTGGACTAAAGATTAAAGAATCTTCCAGCCGACACTGATGAAGAAAACATTGTTTTTAATGGTAGGATCCGTGGTCATCGTTTCCGGAGCTTTATAAATATTGTTCAAACCCAGTTCATACCTAATATCCGCTGTGAGGAAAAGGAAGTCAACGCCTGCACCGAATTGTAAACCCCAGTTTACATTGCTAAAGTCGTCTTCAAGAATGGGGCTATTGTCATCATCCGTATCAACTCCATTGACCGATACATCAAATTTTTTGTTTACCACAATCGAAGCCATGGGACCGGCCTGAAGATGGACATTCAACGTTGGAAGTTTTACAATTCTATATCCAACCAGAACAGGAATATCAATTGAACTTAATTTAACCTTTTGGCTTACTTCATCCGTTTGTGATACATTAAATTTCAACTCGCTTGTTTTAGTAGTGAAATAAGCTTCGGGCTGAAGGTGGAG
Organism: uncultured Bacteroidales bacterium; assembly: GCA_963749345.1. Classification (GTDB taxonomy): domain Bacteria; phylum Bacteroidota; class Bacteroidia; order Bacteroidales; family JAADJA01; genus JAADJA01. The sequence continues at coordinate 476,970 of CAVVMO010000001.1, forward strand.
TTTTTCGCCTATCCGAACAAAAGCACCTAATTGAAAACCTGATTTTGCAGCTTCAGTATAATCCTTAATGTCGGTTGACAGTTTACTCATGGTCCATCCTCCCTTTATTCCAAACCCAAGCTGAGCATAAGTAAAAGAAGCGACCAATAATGTTAAAGAGACTAAAATGATTTTTTTCATCGTATCAAAGTTTAAAGTTTATGGAAAGCAAATTTAACAATAATCCTTATCATCAAAATTTATAGGATAAAATAAAAGATGCTGCTTTAAATCGCTAATTTTGCCTGCAAATAAAAAAATCCTGATGAAAATTAAAATAGTATTGTTGTTGTTTAGTGCAATTATTGAATTGCAAGGAATCACCCAGGAAAAGCCATTCAGATTTGGATTTAAAGTCGCACCTAATTTGGCATGGATTGCACCCGATTCAGAAGGTTATGATAATGATGGGGCTGTGATGGGATTTTCGTGGGGATTGCTGGCCGATTTTGCTCTTGCTGAGAACTACTTTGTTAAAACCGGATTCAGTATGGATTACCTGAATGGTAAACTTGAATTTCCTTATTTAAATGATACTGTGCCGGGAATGATGAACAGAACATATCATCTCCGGTACATTGAAATACCCCTGACTTTGAAAATGCGGACCAACAAATTTGGGAAGAAAGCTTTTTTTGGGGAGATTGGATTTGGCACTTCCTTTAATATCAGGGCTAAGTCGGACGATGAATTCCAGCCGGATACGGGAACTAAAACAACATCGGAAAAAGATATCAATGATGAAATTGCATTATTTAAGGAATCACTAATTGTTGGCGCAGGAATGGAATATTTTCTCGACGAGTCTACATCTTTAGTATTCGAATTAAGTTTTCATAACGGCCTTACGAATATCCTTACGGATTACAACACCCGGTATCCCGATGTCAAACAAAATGGCAAGCTCAATTATTTTCAGTTAAATATTGGATTAATTTTTTAGTTATTGTGAAAATTGCATTAGCACAACTCAATTATCACATCGGAAATTTTGAGGACAATGAACGAAAGGTCATTGATTCGATCCGGAAGGCAAAAAAACTGAATGCCGACCTGGTAATATTTGCTGAGCTTGCCATTACAGGTTATCCGCCAAGGGATTTTCTCGAATTCGATGACTTTATAAACAAATGTCAGGAATCCATTCACCGGATTTCTAAGGAATGTATTGGTATAGCTGCTATCATTGGTTCTCCTTCCAAAAATCCCGAGATAAAAGGCAAGGATTTGTATAATTCAGCCTATTTTCTTTCAGAAGGAAAGATCATTTCCAAACACAACAAGTCGCTGCTGCCGAATTATGATGTATTTGATGAATACAGGTATTTTGAACCCAACACCGAATATAAGGTTGCCAGCATTAAAGGTAAAAAACTGGCGATCACTATATGCGAAGATCTGTGGAACATCGGTGACGATCTTTTGTACCGCAGCAATCCTATGGATGAGCTGTTCAAACAAAAGCCCGACATTATCATCAACATTGCCGCCTCCCCGTTCCATTACGGCCAGGCTGAACTGAGGAAGAAGAAGCTTTTGGAAAACGTAGCAAAATACAGGCTTCCATTATTTTATGTGAACCATGTCGGAGCACAAACTGAACTGCTTTTTGACGGAGGTTCATTGGTAATTAATTCTGCTGAAAAGATTGTGGATGAACTCACATACTTCCATGAGGATTTCAGAATTTATGATCTTGATGAAATAGAAAAGGTTAAAGACAGTCCAGTCACAGACACACCATCAAAAATAGCCCTGATCCATGATGCTTTGGTGATGGGAATAAAAAACTATTTTGGTAAGCTTGGATTTAAAAAAGCCATACTGGGCTTATCAGGCGGAATAGACTCGGCGGTTACTCTTGTTTTAGCTGCTGAAGCATTGGGAACAGAAAATGTCCGGTCGGTGCTGATGCCATCGCCTTATTCTTCTGATCATTCACTTGCTGATGCACTGCATTTGTTACAGAATCTCGGATCACCCTATGATATCATTCCTATTAACAATTCATTCGAAGTAATGAATCTGACATTGAAACCTGTTTTTAAAGGCCTTCCTGCAGATATTACCGAGGAAAACATTCAGGCAAGGTTAAGAGGCGCTATACTGATGGCCCTGTCCAATAAGTTTGGATCTATCCTGCTAAATACATCCAATAAAAGCGAGGCTGCAGTTGGATACGGAACATTGTATGGCGACATGAACGGTGGATTATCATTACTGGGCGATGTTTACAAAACTGAAGTATTTGAACTGGCAAGATACATTAACCGTGAAGGAGAAGTCATCCCTGAAAACACCATTATCAAACCTCCATCAGCTGAATTAAGGCCTGACCAGAAAGATTCTGACTCTTTACCGGATTATGAAATTCTGGATAAAATCTTATACCAATATATTGAACATCGAAAAGGCCCCAACGACCTGATCAGGATGGGTTTTGATGAAGCCACGGTTTACAGGGTGCTGAAGATGGTCAATACAAATGAATACAAACGCTACCAGACCCCTCCTATTCTTCGGGTTTCTCCTAAAGCTTTCGGCATGGGAAGAAGGATGCCGATTGTGGGGAAATATCTTGCCTGATTGCTATTTCCAGAGATCCTTTAATTCTTTTTCAATTTTGTTCTTTAAGTCTTTCAGGTCTGATTTCTTTACCTTTTTTACTTCCTCTTCGAATTGTGCAAACTGACTTTTAACTGTTTTTGTCATGTTTGGAATAATTTTATTCCGCACCTCATCTCCGGCATCTTTCAGCGCTGCTGCAAGTTCTTTCAGGTCAACGCTGTTGATCAGTTCCTTTACTTTCGCATTCGACATTTTAGCAATATCATCCAGTGTATAATCTTTCACTTCGTCCCATTCTTCTTTTGCCTTGCCTTTAGCTTTTTCAACTGTTTCCTTTGCCTTTGATTTTACTTTTCCGGCAGTTGCGGCTGCTTTTTTCTTTGCTTTGCTGGCGGCTTCCTTTGCCTTTTCTTTTGCTGAATCAAATATATCCATAGCTTTATCTTTTAAATCTTCCAATAAATCGGGATTGCTTTTTTCCTCCACCCTGATCATAAAATCAGAAAGCACATTCATATAATTGATAAAGGCTTCGTAGGGTGAAGGATAAGGATTAAAGTAGCGATGCACATCACCATCGGTGAACCACTTGGTACACATATAATAAAAATGGTCGCTCGCCTGAAGATAATTCCAGTCGCGTTTTATGTCTGTATCTGAGCACGCTTTCACAAGATTTTCCTGTGAATAGAGTTTGTTAAACGCTTCATCCTGCATTTCATTTCCCAGCCATGCCGTCAGGTCGCGTTCTTCATCGGCCCACGAAATCGGGTAAGGAACGTGAATACTATCGACAGCCTCATAGGTGTTTGCAACATCTTTTGGTTTTAAAAAAGTAAAGTCTGTTTTTTTCAAAACGGTTCCCGGCAATGCCTTTAAAAATTCAAAAATTCCTGATTCCTTCCATTGGTGTTCGCCAAAGGTTTCGTAGTCGATAAAGAGATTCACAACCTGTTGCTTTTTAGGAATGTTTTTTAACCAATTGGCATACTTTTCTGCAGTTAAAGGCCACTCTGCCCATCCCTGGTTCGAAAAGCGAAATGCTATATCATCACTTAACCTGAAATTTTTCAACAACAATTTCAAATCGCGATTGTCCGAATGCCTGTAAACAAAATTTGGACTTCTCCAGCCAAGAATGTGCTTTGCTCCTTCAGTAAGAATGGTATTGTAACCCATGCTGGCAACCATTTCCCCAATTTCATCAGAATAAACAAGTTCTGTGTTTCTGAAAGTAACCGGTTTTGCGCCAAAAAGCTCTTCTATTTTGCTGCTGTGCTGGTCAACCTGTCTTTTAAACTCATCATAGCTTCTCAATGAAGCCAGAGAATGTGAGTATGTCTCGGTTAAAAACTCGACATTTCCTGTGGCAGCGAGTGCTTTAAAGCTATTAATGACTTCAGGCGCATACTTTTCAAACTGTTCCAGTGCCAGCCCGGAAATAGAATAGGCAATATTGAAGGATTTACCATGCTTTTTAATAAGTTCAAGCATAACCTTATTGGCAGGTAAATAGCATTTCTGGGCGATCCTTTGAACAAGGGATTTATTTTGAAAATCGTCATAATAATAGTGGTTCACACCCATATCGAAAAACCGGTATGTTTTCAGCCGGAATGGCTGATGAACCTGGAAATATAAACAGATTGATCTCATAACTTTACTATTTCTTATTCAAAACTCTCTTCTTAATATTTTTTGTATTTCTTATGTACTTAAGTCATGTGCTGATATGCAATGCCTCTGTAAACCTCCATTATTTTTACTGCTGCATTCTCCCATTTTAGATTATCGACTTCCTCCTTGCCATACTTAATAAACATCGTTGACAAGGCTTTATAATGCAATATTCCATAAATGGCATCGGCCATACCATCCACATCCCAGAAATCCACTTTGATGGCATGTTTTAAAACTTCAGCTACTCCCGATTGCTTGGAAACAATTACCGGCACGTTGGTGCGCATGGCTTCCAATGGGACAAGACCAAACGGTTCGGAAACTGAAGGCATGACAAAAACATCGCTAAGGGCAAACATACGATCGACTGCTTCACCCTTCAAAAATCCGGTAAAGTGGAAACGATCAGCAATCTTCAGTTGTGCTACCCTTCGGATCATTTTATTCAGCATATCGCCTGACCCTGCCATCACAAACCTGACATTCCGGTCTTTTTGAAGCACCTTGTGAGCAACCTCAATAAAGTATTCAGGACCTTTTTGAAAGGTGATCCGGCCTAAAAAAGTAACCACTTTTTCTTTAACAGCCTTATTCACTGCGAGCATTTCAGGGTTTTCCGGAGGATCAATGGCATTATGTACCGTAAAGACTTTCTCCTCATCAATCCCGTACTTTTCGATTACAATATTCCGTGTAAGATTGCTTACTGCAATTACCCGGTCGGCGGCCATCATTCCGTTGCGCTCAATGTCATAAACAATGTTGTTCACATGCTCGCCCGTTCGATCGAATTCGGTAGCATGAATATGAACAACCAGGGGCTTACCACTGACTTTTTGCGCGGCTATCCCCGCATAATAGGTCAGCCAATCATGCGCGTGAATCACATCAAATTCGTGCTGGGCAGCAATAGCACCTCCGATTAAAGCATACCTTGAAACTTCCTCCATCAGGTCCTGCCCATATTTCCCCGAAAACTCATACTTGCGGCCATAGACCGATTTTTTTCTTAGCCTCTGTTCTGTTTTTGTTTCATGGGTTATCTTTTTAAACTCTTCGGGGTCAAGATATGGAACAAGGTTGGAGCCCACTTCGAGATAGGTGAAATTCTTTGCAAATTTCAGGAATTCGATATCGTGGAAATCAATAAATACATCACTTGCATTGATTAATCTCACTGCTTGCTGATCCTCATCACCGTATGCTTTGGGTACGACAAATAAAACTTCAGCACCTTGCTTAAGCAAACCTTTGGTCATACCATAGCAAGCTGTTCCTAGACCTCCTGTAATATGTGGCGGGAACTCCCACCCGAACATTAATACTTTCATGGTGTATTGCAGTGTTTTACTCGAACTTTTTTATTAAATGATTTATCCTTAGCAATTCAGCGACACTCCATGCCTGTGAAATAGCGCCTTTGCCTGTATGAGGCGGATCGCCGTAATACAATTCAGAAATGGTTCCTATTCCAGCCTGGCTCATTTCTTCCTCAAATCCGTTGTATAATTTCTTAATCAGACTAAGTCCTCCTTTTCCATGTATGTTGAGATACCCTTCTGCAAAAGCGCCAAGCAACCAGGGGAATACAGATCCCTGATGGTAAGCTGTATCGCGGGCAATGATATCACCTTTATAAATTCCTTTATAATTCGGATTATTTGGCGAAAGTGTGCGTAATCCTCTTGGAGTCAAAAGCTCTTTTTCAATGACAACCAAAATACTGTGACAAATTTCATCAGGTATCGGCCGATAGGGTAATGAAGCAGCAAATACCTGGTTTGGACGTACAGTGAAATCTTTAAAATCTCCTCTCACAACATCAGCCAGGTAACCGTATTTTTCTGACCAGAAAGTGGATATAAAGGATTCATTGATTTTATCGATTACTGGTTGCCAATCGTTTACTACCTCTGTTTTCCTGAATTTCCGGGCAAGTTCAGTATAAAAATTGATGGCATTGTACCAAAGTGCATTAATTTCAACAGCAAGTCCACTGCGGTTAATAAAAGGTTTTTGGTCAAACTGAACATTCATCCAGGTGAGGACATCTTTATCGGTCCCCGCCCATAGCAAACCATTATCGAGCATGTGTACATCGAAAGAAGTACCCTTTCTGAATTCCTCCAGGATGGTTGCCATTACCTTTTTGAATTTTTTCCAAATGGTAGTATGATCGCCGGTGAAAATTACATATTGCTGCAAGGCCCAGAAAAACCATAGCGGGGCATCAACCGAATTATAGATAAATTCGTCATTAATCCTGCTATTCGGAAAAAAGGCACCCGATCGGTTGCTGACCATGGTGTCGATTGCTTTAAGAAAAGTAACGGTATTATTCTGTGTTAAAGCAAGCCCGGGCAAAGCTATAAAGGTGTCCCTGCCGCTGACGGCGAACCAGTGATAACCAGCAATGATGTCAATTTTTTTATCCATGTGAATAAAAAACTGCTGGGCCGCATTTATCAGGCAATTTTCGTAATTATCACGAGGAACCCGCGCTTTAACTTCTTTGCTAAAAAGTGCTTTCAGCCCTGTTGGATCGGTTTCCTTTATCCCGCCTGAAAAAACTATGCTTTCGCTCTTCTTTATTTCAACTTCAAAATAGCCAGGTACAAAAAGATCTTCTTTAAAATCATATCCCCTCGTCATCTCCTTAGAATACTCAATTCCATAGTACCAGTTCGGATCATGCACATAACTGACTTCCTTGGAAAATTGCATATATAAAGAAGAGTATGGTTCATAAAGCTTTACCCTGATCCCATTTCCCACTTTGGAATAGCTGGTATTGATACCGGTATTGGCTTTACTCAGAGTATGAACGCTGCGAAACGCCAGGAACGGTTTAAATCTCAAAATGGTTGGAGAGTGAGCATCCACCAGTGTATAGCGAATCAAAATCCGGTCTTCGTTCTCAGCAAAAACCCTTTCTTTTTTAAAAATAACTCCACCCACATTATAAGTAAGCATAGGGATGGGATCCGATACAAACTCCCGAAGGTATTTGTGGCCACCCGGCTCATACAGATCTCCGCTGTATTTATGAATACCCAGGTTAGATTCTGTGTCGTGCTGGATTATAGTTTCATCAAGAGAAGATAAAAGCACATGATGATGATTATTGATTTGCGGTTGCAAGCTAACAAGTAAACCATGATACTTCCTTGTATTGCATCCTATAATGGTAGTGCTTAAATAGGAACCTGCCCTGTTCGATCGGAGGATCTCCTTTTGCACAGATGATTCAAGATTTACCAATTGCTTTTTATCAAACCTGATGTAACTCATAAATCCGAAATGCTTAAGATTATTTTTTTGTGCTGCAAAATTATGAATAATAAGGTTATACCCATAATAAATTACTGGCGTTTAAGAAAATTTAAGAAAAGTGGGAAATAGCCCAGGCTGGTAATATTGCCGGAAATAAAAAATTCAGAACTCAGGGGGCCTCCCTGGCTCGGTAAAATCTAATCTAACGGGATTAATGCAAATATTAACCTAAAAGCTTTTGTCTTTGGTTGTATAATTTCCTTATACTGTAACCAAAAGAGAGAATCAGCATGAAGATCATCCCACCACCCAGTGACGAGCCACCTCCAACAGGGTCTCCGCCTCCAGGTCCTCCACCCGGATCGGGCGGCTGGTCAGCAAATGATAGAAATGAAAGCATTAGAAAGAAGAGGGTTGCCACGGAAAGTTTAGGTAGAATTTTCAACATAACGCTTTATTTTAAAACAATATAATGCTCTGTTTTTATTACTATATAATGCTTTTATACACCGATTTGTTCAAAAGGATACAAAATAATAATAATTTTGTAGTGAATACTGATTCATCTTATTGATTTTATAGCATTTGGTTATGAAAAAATTTATTTTAGAGTTCGTTTTTTTATTGCTGATATTCTGTTCTCAAGCTCAATCGACAGGTAAAATATCCGGTTATGTTTTACAAGCTGAAAATGCTGTTCCAATCGATAATGCTGAAATTATTATCTCAGGATCAGATAAAGGAACAACTTCAGAGGAAAATGGGTTTTTTCAAATTCCTGATTTAGCTGAAGGTAAGTATACTTTAAACATTCATCACCTGGGGTACGAGAACCTGGTGAGAAAAGTAATTGTTTCCGTGAATTCAACTGAAGAACTTAAAATCTATATGGTTCCACAGTTACAAAACCTGTCAGAGTTAGTCATCGAAGGTTCCCAAAATAAAAATCTGATCCTAAGCAAGCTTCCTTACGTTGAGACCATTCTTGTCAAAGAACAAATCGATGCGACGGCAACCCGGGATGTGGGAGATTTCCTTCGTTCAGCAAATAATGTTGGTGGTATAAGAAAAGGAGGAACCGGAATCGATCCGGTAGTCAGGGGTTTCAAATACAGCCAGTTGAATGTGCAGTTGAATAACGGATTGAAAGTTGAAGGAGGTTGTCCAAACAGGATGGACCCCGCCACGGCCCATGTTGAAATTGACGATATTGAAACCATAGAGGTGATCAAAGGCCCCTATGCCTTAAAATACGGTCCTTCTTTTGGCGGAACCATCAACCTGATCACCAAAATGCCGCAAAAATGCGATTCCTCATTTTTACAAATTAATGCATCCAAAGGTTATGAAAGTAATTGGGATGGTAATAAAGAACATATAGGAATTCAGGGAGCTCATAAGTTTTTATTTTTTAATCTTTCAGGGGGTAGAAAAGATTATGGAAACTATGAGGATGGCAATGGCAACGAGGTAAATTCAGATTTTAATAAATACAATTACCGGGGTCAGGCAGGCTTTATGCCGGTTAAAAACCATAGCGTGCTCTTTAATTATGAAGAATCTCATGGAAGGGACATTTCCTTTCCCTCTTTACCAATGGATGAACGATCGGATGATACCCGGTTAATATCAGCGGATTACAAGGGAGAATTTTCTTCGGTTAATCCGGCTTTACTCAAGATTAAAATTTACGATTCTGATGTTCACCATGAGATGGACAATAAAGACAGGCCCTTTAGCGATACCGTAGTTACCATTTCCAAAATTCACGCTCAAAACTTTGGAGGCCGGGCTGATTTGCAACTTGCTGTCGGCGAAGGGAAAATGATCGTCGGAGGAGATATGGAAGAAATCAGGAAAGATGGTGAGAGAACCAAAAACATGATTCAGCAACCTGGAATTCCGGTTAAAAAGGAAGACCTGTGGAACAATGCAAAAATGAATAATTATGGGCTTTTTGCAGAATATACCAAAAAATTTAAAAGCCTTGAAGGGACAGCCAGCGCCCGCCTTGATTTCAACAGTGCAAATTCCGATTCTATCAGCATCATTCACCCGATGCAAGGCGAAATTTATTCCTATGGTACCGACTCTATTAAAACAAATTATACAAACTTCAGTTTCAGTTTAGGAATAACAAAATTCCTGAATAAAAACTTTTCAGTTTCACTTTCATTAGGGAGAGGCACACGCAGTCCGGATATGACCGAAAGGTTCATCATTCTATTACCTGTTGGTTACGACAATTACGATTATCTCGGGAATCCTAAATTAAAACCGGAGACTAACAATCAGGTTGATCTCACTTTTAAATATGATTCTAAAAAAATAGGATTGGTGCAGGTTAACGGATTTTACTCCATAGTTAACAATTATATTACCGGAAAATTACTGCCTCCCTCCGAACAAAAACCTTTAACGGTAGGTGTTGAGGGCGTAAAGCAATTCTCCAATTCAGGAAATGGTCAATTGCGGGGTTTTGAGTTAGCCTATTCTTTACCGCTGGATATGAAATTCGGATTGAATGTTTTTGCTTCTTACACCTATGGAGCACTTAATAAAACAACAAAATTTATCAGATCCTCCTCGGGTGAGATAACTGGTGAAGAAGAAATTTACAATGACCCGATTGCCGAGATTCCTCCATTTGAAGTATCCATGATTTTAAGTTACAGGTTTTTCGATAGCAAACTTGTACCTAAATTTACCTTGCGATGGGTGGCTGATAAAACAAAGGTTTCTGAGGCACAATTTGAAAACGGAAGCCCGGGATTTATCGTTACAGACTTTTCTCTTTATTATTCTTTCAACCGGTATTTTAGGGTGAGCTGCGGAATCAATAACCTATTAGACACAGCTTATTATGAGCACCTCAACAGAAACATCGTCGGTACGAATATGAATCTTTATGAACCCGGCAGGGTATTTTATTTTAATTTAATGTTTCAGATTTAATAATAAACCAATCATGAAAAGGTTAATATATTTGTTTTTGATTTCGATGCTCATTGCGTCCTGCGAAAAAGATCGTGAAGTAGTGCCGGTTAAATATCAGATTAGCAATGCCTATTCACCGGTAAATATCAAATACAGAAATACAGATGGAGTGGTGTCTAGTGAAACAATTGATTTTGAAAGTGCAGAAGATGTCTGGCAATATTCATTTGAAAACAAAAGGGGTGAAATCGTTTATTTATCGGCTAAGTACAGCGATTCAACCTCTTCTGTCAAACTCATGATCATAATAGATGGCAAGGTATACAAACAAGGCTCAAGCATTAACGAACCTGAAAAATATGTCACGGTTTCAGGCACCATTCCTTATTAATGTGCTTGCTAAAAAAGAAAGCATGAAATTACAGTGCAGTTTTTATTGTAAGCCTATATTGGCATCCTGGTATTTTATTTTCTTCATTTTAGTTTCAACCTCTTCATGCGGAGATAAAAATGAAGTTGTCGATCCTAAAGGAAAAATTGTGATCCATTTTAACCATAATGTAGATGGCAATCCGATGGAAGTTGACACCCTTAAATACATAAATGCCGCAGGAAATCCATACCTGATAAGCGAGATTCAATATTTTATTTCGGATGTTACCCTTTACAACGGGGATGGTACTTCAAAATTGATCGATGACTGGAAAGATATTCATTACGTTGATACTGACATACCGGAAACATTTACGTGGGAGGTTTACGACGAAATAGCGGCAGGACATTACGATTCAATTTCCTTTACATTTGGCATATCCCAGGAAAAGAATATTTCCTTCATGTATGTCAACCCTCCTGAAAGTTTTATGTTCTGGCCGGAATACCTTGGAGGATGTTACCATTACCTCAAACTGAACGGAAAATGGCTCGAGGAGGGGCAAACAGTTCAAACTACGCCCTTCAACTGCCATCTGGGAATTGGGCAGATTTACTATAGTTACCCAGATTCAATCACTGGTTTTATTCATAACGATTTCCACGTATCTTTGCCGGGTTCATCCTTTGATATGACTGATGGGGGTTATAAACAAATAAACCTCACCATGAATATCGAGAACTGGTTTAAGGATCCGCATATTTATGATTTTGATGTTTTCGGAAGCTATACCATGCAAAATCAGGATGCAATGCAAACATTGAAGGAAAATGGTCATAATGTATTTTCAGTTTTAATCGAATAAATGCAAATGAAGATTTTAACTCCAATTTTACTTTTCATATTCTTAATCATTATCATGAGTTGTCAAAAAAAAGATGATCTTCCACCTCTGCTTACACTGAAGGGTTCTGATACAATTGTGCATATTTTGAATTCAAAGTATACAGATGAAGGCGCTACCGCAACTGATGAAACCGATGGGAATATCTCTTCAAATATTTATATCGATAATCGGGTAAATGAAAACAAAATCGGGGAATATACAGTAACCTATCATGTGGTGGATCAGGCAGGAAATGAAGCCAATCCAATAAACCGGTGGGTTTCTGTTAAAAACCAGGGTGATATTTATTCCGGGTATTATTCTCTAAAGGAAATCCAGCTTTATCCCTCAAATGCTCTTTGTCAATACGATATCGCTACCAATGTTGATTCAACCAGAAACTTTGGATTGATGTTCAGTAATTTCGCATGTAGTTTTAACCAGGCAGTTTTTGCCCAGGTGAGTGACACAAACATTATTTTACCTTATCAGGTCATTGCTGATTCTGTTACAAGTTTTACGTTAACGGGAAGTGGTTTTATCAATGATTCTATCATCAATATAAATTACACCCTGACAAAAAACAACATCCCTGAATTTTGGAATGCTACTTTTGAACGAACAGAATGAAAAATTGTAAGTTTATATTTCTGATTGGGCTATTGATTTTATTTTATAGCTGTAAGCAAAATGAAGAAATTGACTTAAACCCGGTTTATAAACCCACTCCCTACGCGATTTCTATTCCGCCGGGCTTCCCGACAAATTTAAATATTCCGGCTGATAACCCGATGACAGTTGAAGGAATAGAATTGGGGAGATATTTATTTTATGATGGCCGTCTGGCCGGCCGAACTGAAGAAGGTAAATATATGTCATGTTCCAGTTGCCACATCCAGGCAAATTCATTTATCATAGGATTGCCACGCCCTTTCCCTTTTGGATTGGATGGAACCCCAACCCATCATGCCATGTTGCCACTTATCAATTTAGTGTGGAATCCCGGGGCCTTTGGATGGAACGGAAGTATAACTTCCATTGAGCAGGATGTCTTAGCTGTTATAACTGACCCTGCTGAATTCAACAGTACTTATGATGCAGTTGAAAAGTCGATCAGCGAGATTCCGGGTTACACGGAGATGTTTGATCAAGCATTCGGTTCTGAAGAAGTAAATGTCAACCGCATTTCCAAAGCCATTGCGCAATTCGTCCGAACACTTATATCAGCAGATTCAAAATTTGACAAATACCTCAGAGGAGAAGTTCAGTTATCCGCATCTGAGTTGAATGGCTTTGTTTTATTCACTACCGAAGAAGGTGCCGATTGTTTTCATTGCCATGGCAGTGCAGGGAATCCATTGTTTACGACACATTTATTTTATAACAACGGCAAAGACACTATTTTCGACGATCCTTTCGACAGGTATTCCGTTACAGGTGATCCGATGACCAGGGGCGCTTATAAAGCTACCACTCTTCGGAATATTGAATTTACTGCACCCTATATGCACGATGGTCGGTTCAATACGCTGGATGAAGTAATCAACTTTTATAGCCAACAGCTGGTTTGGTCTCCATATATTGATCCTTTGATGCATCATATTTCGACTGGAGGAACCCAGCTTACTCCAACCGAAAAAGATCAGATGAAAGCGTTTCTGCTAACATTGTCCGATACATCCTTCCTTTATAATCCTCAATTCGGTCCACCCGAAGAATTTCCGGAGTAATCGTGTTCAACGAAAGCAGAAATCAAATTTATTTCCTCGAATGCAAGGCAATCCTGTTTCCTTTGGTGTCCTTGAAGATGGCCATGTACCCATAATCTTCAGCGATAAGGGTTTTTGACTGTATCACTTTACCACCCGCCTTTTTCAACCCAATTTAATTCATCATTCAAGTCACCGGTTTGAGTGGTTAAATAGAGTAGAACACCATCCATTGAAGGCTTGTAATGATCGCGATGGCAAACAAGCGAACCGGATGAACCTTTGCCTTCCTCAACCCATGGAAAACACGCCATATCAAGTGGTCCCATCTGGTTACGGGATAATTTAATATTCAGAACAGTTTCATAAAATTTAATGGCTCTTTCCATGTTGGTTACAGGTATCTCAAACCAGCCAACAGTGTTGCTTTTTCTGTCATTAATAATAATTCAGATCATGATTAATCAATTTCCATATAATTTCATATTTAACATGATTAGGTCATTTTTGTTGAAAGTCCTTCTTATCCTAATTTCTATTTGGTAAGACAATAGAAAAAATTAAATCTATTTTCAAATTTCAATAATAATCTAAACCTTTCAATTGATAATGAGTATAAACGAATATTTCTTTGATAACTTTTAGTATTCTTAATTCTATCTTATAATTTTTTCTAGATGAAATTCCATGAGCAATATTGCTTTAACATAAAAATTTTAATTATGAAAACAAAAAGGTTAATTTTTACATTACTATTTTTGGCAGTTGTCTTGGTTTTTAACCAATCATGCAAAAAAGACAAACAAGAGGATGATAACAATAATCCACCCTCCACCGATAATGTTGCACCGCACATCTCAATTACCAGCCCAACAGCTGAGTTCTCCTACATGGCTGATGAAAATTCAATAACAATTTCAGGTATTGCAAATGATAATACCGGAATCAATAAAGTTTTATGGACAGGTCCAGGAGGAATTGGCGGAACAGCTACTGGTACCAGTACATGGTCAGTAACCGCTTTGAACCTGGCCGGAGGTGATAATTTATTTACGTTTATTGCGTATGATGCTGCAAATAACAGGGATACTGCTAAAATTCTGGTAACATATAATGAATATCTAAATTTCCTTGGACCCTTGATGATCAATCCTGCTGGATTTTATGTTAATACAAACACCATCGTTACGTTCAGCATTTCTATTCTAAACAATCCGAACCTGGTAGCCAACAGCATCATGCTAATCACAGTTGACCAACAGGGAAACCTGGTTGAGGAAGTTTGTGAATTATTCGATGACGGAGATTTAGGGCATGGGGATGATATTCTCGGTGATGGAGTTTACAGCAATGTTCAAAGTTATCTTGAAACCACGCCCGGATTGATAAAACTCAGGGTTCGTGCCGCCACCAATGAAATGTCAGGAATGGTTTATTCATATTCACAGGTATCTAACCTTGCAGTCGTTGACGAAATTGCAACTGAAACAATACAACAAATACTCGAATTCCAATTGCTCGCTGATGAAAAATTCCAGGAATACATAGCAACTCAAAATTTCGAAGATGCAGTCAATTCAACCATTTCATTCCTTACACAAAGTCCGTTGGTTGTAACTGCCAGCCAAACCAATTCAGGAGACATCTGGATGCAATTCGAATATGGCCTGGAAGGGATGCTTTTAACTACTTCTGAAGGAAATGAAGGAGGACAGAACCCGATAAAAGAAAGGGCTACAGGAACTACTATCCCTGTAAATAAACAAACCAGGGGAATAGGTCCCAATAATTATTCTGTAAATAAAGTGGACGAGAACCTGGTGCTAGATAAAGATGTCTTGCTTTATGCTCCTAACTGGGAGGAATTTAATGGTTGGGGGACCGAGTTTCTTGATAATGTGGAAACCATTATTGAAGATTCAGAATGTCCCAATTTCAATATTAATTATGTAAAAAACAGCGAAGCTGATCTCAACGTATTAAGAACTTTGTCGGATTATGGATTGATCGTTATCCATACCCATGGTGGACTTGACCCAGACAACAATGTTATTTTCCTGACAGGTGATGAAGTTGATTATCTTGATATGGATGAATTGCTTGACTGGCTATTGGGTAATATATACTCAGTACCTTTCCATGGCAAATCAATGTGGATTGTAAAACCAGCATACATTACCGCGCATAATGGAACTTATCCCAATTCAATCGTTTATAACGGATCATGCGAAAGCGCCCATAATAATACAATGGCTAATGCATTCATTAACAATGGTGCAAATACGTATTTTGGGTTTTCACAAACGGTCAGGTCATGGTTCGACAGGGATAAGGCTAATGAATTATTTCCATCCCTCATTACCGATGGTTTGACAACTGGTGAAGCATTTATTCCCAATCAGCATGATGATAATGTACCTCCGGCCTATTTCGTAATGATTGGTAATGAAGATACCCGGTTTACTTCAGATTTTACAAATGGTAATTTTGAAGAAGGAAGTCTTGCAGGCTGGGAGGTAGACGGTGACGGGCGAATTATCACACAATTAGGATATATTGCACCTTTTGGTGGTAATTACATGGGGATCATTTCTACAGGTCTTGGGTATACTGTTGAGACTGGCTCCATCAGTCAGAATTTCTGTGTGCCGGCAGATGCTACGACACTTAGTATTAACTGGAATTTCTTATCAGAAGAATTTCTTGAATGGGTCGGCTCGCAGTATCAGGACTATTTCCAGATTTCTATTATCGACGACCTGGGAATAGAAACTGTTCTATTTTATAAAACGATTGATATGATTAATGCCGAATATCCACCCTCACTTGTATCACCTGATATTGTATTTGATCAGGGAGATGTGTATGGAACCGGCTGGCAATTTTCAAGCTTTGATATTTCATCCTACGCAGGACAGGGTGTTACTTTGGTGCTAAAATCAGGTGATGTGGGCGACAGCATTTATGATACTGCAATATTACTGGATGATATAACGGTTGAATAAAATGATCACAAAATTGATCACTCAGGTTCTGTTTGTCCAGTTTTTACTGGCCATGGGATGTGCAACAGGTCAACAAGAAAGTATTGAAAACACTAAGATGCCGTTGATTAATTATAATGGCGATGCACTTTCACTTGACGAAAAAACCACTTCAGGTTTTATTCAGGAAATTGATCTGTTGTTCAATGGTTGTGATGATTTCTATGAACTGATCGTTACCGATCAGGTTATTGAAACAATAAAAAGTGAAAAGCGATACATTGAGATCCTGTTTCCTGAAAAACGCACGCTTGAATCCGGCAAATTCAAAAAAACAGAATTCGACCGGATATTGATCCCACTATCAGGGAAGTTTCATTCCTCAGGGCAGGTAACATTTTTAACCGGAACTAAGGACTATTATAATACTCCGGTGCTGAACAGCAAAGGTTCTATTTTACTGGATGGAGCGCTGAAGAAAATTACCAAATAATCATTCTTATTGCAAATTTTAAAGTCAGGACAAAAATTAACTTGTCCTGACTTTTGTTTTTTTAATGCATCTCAGGTATTAAATCCTTAAAACTGTAAAACCTTTTAAAATCTGGAAATGTTTTTAAACAAAGAGCAAATAGCTTAAAATTTCTTTTTTACTTTGCAATTGATATAAGATACCCGATATGAATGCAATGCCCTTACTCGTTGGTGCAATCGCCATATTTGTTCTTGCCTACCGTTTTTATTTCGGTTTTATAGCAGCTAAAGTTGCCGTCATTAACGATTCATTGGTTACACCTGCCAACCGGCTGTACGACAAGCAGAATTATCATCCCATGAAAAAATGGATACTGTTCGGGCATCATTTTGCTGCTATTGCCGGTGCAGGTCCATTGGTAGGTCCGGTTTTAGCCGCTCAATTCGGATATATGCCGGGATTTCTGTGGATGCTTGTGGGTGCAGTTATGGCCGGCGCTGTTCACGATTATGTCATTCTCCTTGCATCGATAAGGCATGACGGTAAATCACTGGCTGAAATTGCCAGGACTGAAATCAATAAAGTGAGTGGAATGACCACCTCTGTTGCCACGCTTATAATTATTGTTATTGCTATGGCCGGGCTTGGTTTGGTGGTTGTGAATGCTTTAGCCGAAAGTTCCTGGGGAACCTTTACCATCGCTGCCACCATTCCGATTGCACTTTTTATGGGTGTCTGGATGTTCATTCTTCGAAAGGGAAAAACGACAGAGGCTACAATAATGGGGGTAATCTTACTGACTCTTGCGGTAATTTATGGAAGGTATATCCCCGATTCGTCATTTGCATCGTGGTTTACATTCGATAGAAAAACCCTCACCCTTCTTCTTGCAGGTTATGGTTTCTTCGCATCTGTTTTGCCTGTCTGGCTGCTTCTTGCACCAAGGGATTACCTGAGCTCGATCATGAAATTATCGGTCATTTTTATGCTGGCAGTTGGAATCATTATTGTGGCACCCAATATGGAAATGCCTGCTTTTACAAAATTCATTCATGGAAATGGACCGGTTATTCCGGGAACTCTATTTCCCTATCTTTTTATTACTATCGCTTGCGGAGCCATTTCAGGATTTCATGCCCTGGTTAGCTCAGGAACCACGCCCAAAATGATCTCTAAAGAATCGCACATTAAAACGGTTGCCGTCGGTTCCATGCTGGCCGAAGGAATTGTAAGCATTTTAGCGTTGATAGCTGCTTCAAGTTTGTTTCCGCTCGATTATTTCCAGATCAATGTTTCTCCTGAAAAGTTTGCACAGGTGCTTCCAGAGCTAAGGTCAATGGGATTTACCCAATCGAATTTACCTGAATTATCTGCCGAAGTTGGTGAAGAAATTGCGGGACGCACCGGAGGAGCCGTTTCGCTTGCTGTGGGTATGGCTCAGATATTTTCTTCCATCCCCGGATTGAGAGGCTTAATGTCATACTGGTATCACTTCGCCATCATGTTCGAAGCGCTATTCATTCTGACCACCATCGACGCGGGAACCAGGATTGCCCGTTTTTTATTACAAGAGTTTTTCGGTAAATTTATCAAACCTTTCGCTAAAACGGATTGGCTAATCGGTAACCTGATCACCAGCTTTCTGATCGTATTTGCATGGGGCTATTTTATTTATACCGGAAGTGTAGCCACCCTTTGGCCGATGTTTGGCACAGCTAACCAGTTGCTTGCTACTGTCGCCCTTGCCGTTGGAACTTCTTATATCATCAATAACGGAAAGGCGAAATACGCCTGGGTCACTATCGTCCCAATGGCTTTTGTTGGAATTACTACACTCACTGCAGGATGGAAAAATATCTTTGGGCTTTACATGCCACAGATCAGTATTGCCGAAACCCAGGTTCAGGGAATCATTAACCTTTTGCTCACTTCTCTTATTATGATCTGCGTGGTTGTGATCCTTGGTAATGCAATTCCTAAATGGATCAAACAAAGAAAAAGGGTTTCAGGAGTTGTGAAATAATAGTAGGTTAGAATGATGGAGTAACTGAGAGATGGAGAAATTGCTTCACTCCATTTCATTTCGCCCGCTTGTCGGACGGACAGGTTCACAATGACGTGGTTATTTATTTACACCCTTAAAATAGTTTCAGGAACCTCGGAGGAATTCGAGTTTCAAACCGAACCACCAATCCGGTTTTCGGGTGACGGAATGATAAAATTTGGGCATGCAGTCCAAGCCGCCTCAAAGGACTGGTAACAGCTCCATACTTTTTGTCGCCAACAATGCTGTGGCCGATGTCCTGCATATGAACCCTGATCTGATTCTTCCGCCCGGTTTCAAGGTTTATTTCCAGTAAAGAATAATCATTCTTTTGTTTCAATACTTTATAATGGGTAACTGCCTTCTGTCCCTTTTGCGGATCCTGGCTTGAATAAACAATCAGGGCTTTGCTTTCTCTTAACCATGAAGTGATTGTCCCATGATCATTTTCTAAAGTGCCTTCCACAACAGCGAGGTAGGTTCGCTCCATAATCGTTTTTTTCCATTCTTCCTGTAGGATGGATTGAATTTCCAGACTTTTTGCAAAAAGCATGACACCCGATGTTTCCCTGTCGAGTCTATGTACTACAAAAATCTTATTATTCGGGTCTTCCTTTTTTACATGGCTGCTCAACATACTGTAGGCCGTCTTTTCAGTCTCTTTATCTGTTGCAATGGAAAGCAATCCGGCTTCTTTTTCGATGACAATAAGAGATTCATCTTCAAAAAGAATCCTCATCCCCGGATAATGAATTTCCTCAGGCACTCTGCCCCAGATGATGATTATAAGCTGACCGGGAAGCAATGAATGATCGTGGCGGGTAACGATTTTATGATCTACAGAAACCTGGCGGTGGGTTAAAATGGATTTGATAGTAGTCCGGCTTTTATCGGGAAGATGATGCTGCAGAAAGTTCATCAGCAATGCTGGCTCAGTCACTTGAAGGCTGGTTTGCTTTGGTGATGTCCTACTGCCTAATTCAAATTTATGTTGTTTTCTCATTTTATTATTAACATGACGGTAATTTTTCTCACTAATACTTTCCAGAAATGTCTAAAGCAATATTTCATTAATAACTATCCTATGGCAAGGCCGACAAATCCATTTAAATGCTGCAAATATTATGAAATAAATACGTTCGGTTTTGTGAAATTTGTATGTTTTGTTCATTAGCCAAAAATAAAGCTTTTTTCATTAAAATCATGAAGGTACAAGAAAGCAATACTTAAATCTATTACAAAAGTGTTGTGTCTTATGAACAGTTATCGCTATAATAAGAGGAGAAGGAAAATTCGGTCCTTGAATATTTATTATTTTAAAATTTATTTATTGTATTTGTTGTTGCAATTATGTATTATTTTTGTTTTACTTTATAAATTCGGGAACAGAGTATTAGAAAATTAACATTAGAAACTTAAACAAATAAAAATTGCAAATCAAGACATCTAAATACTTTTAAAATTAAAGTTTGTATGAAATACTTTATCGTTTTAATTACATGTTTTTTATTGTCAATCAACCTTTATTCACAAAAGTGTCTTTCTGTTCAGAAAAAGGATGGAATAACAACAATCCAGGTCCAATCCGGGAATAATACAGTTTCAACAATTCCTTCTTCCTTTCCTGGAATCTTATCTGCAAGTGCGGAAAATAAGAACCAAGCTGAAGGAAAGGGAACTTCTTCGTTTAACTGGGTTCTTAAATTCTCTGCGCCGGGAAAAGTCTTTAAGGACATTTCCTTTGCCAATCCTCAGGTTGGTTATATTGTTACAGAGCTTGGTTCGGTATATAAAAGTATAAGTGGAGGCGAAAACTGGATTTCGGTATTAAATCTTGGTTTTCCCTATTACTGGTATGGAGTGCATGCACTATCGCCAGACACGGTTGTTATTTCCGGTTTCAATAATCAGGCTCCGATCAATCAGGGAGTGGTGAGATGGACCCTTGACGGAGGCGACACATGGAACCCGGATTTAAATTTAGCCATTCCGGGCAATGGTGTAGGATGGCTTGAAAGAATCCACTTTTTCAATCAGGATACCGGAATCGTCTTCAACTCCTTTTCAGGGGGATGCTGGTACACCTCAAATGGCGGCCAGGATGTGAACTCGTGGACATATATTAACATCAATCCTGACTTTGGATGGTTTGCTGGAAATATAGATGCACAGTCAACAGGTCATGTTTATGCAACAGGTATTCATTTTGCAAACAGTGCAGATTTTGGAAATAATTGGAGCAGCCTTCCCTCTGCCGATAACGTTTTTGACGGTGGTGTAGATTTTTTGGATTACAATAACTTATACGGATGGACGGGAGGAGGCCAGATTAGTGCTCCTGTTTCTGGCTGGGTTCATCGAACAACGGATGGGGGTATGTCGTGGGGTCCGCGACTGGAAACATTTCCGTATCCCATCAGGGCGGTAAGTTTTTATAATGAAACAACCGGACTGGCGCTTGGCGGAAATCTTTATGACGAAGCCGGAGGAATTTATAGTACTGCGGACGGCGGAAATACCTGGAACCTTGATATAAGCACCTCTGCTGAAATGTTTTCGCTCGACTCCAAATTCATTTCAGCGGATTCGATGGATATCTGGTGTGTGGGATCGACCGGAGGAGGTACCGGATTTACAGGAAAATTATATAAAGCAAGAACAGGCAATCCCCTGACTGATATTCATAATAACAGCAAGATGATTCTTCAATTGGAATTGTTAGATCAAAATGCCCCCAATCCATTCAGTATATCGACGAAAATACGTTTCCTGATCCCGTTTACCTTCTACACTTCACTGAAAGTATTTGATGTATTTGGCAAAGAAGTGGCAACACTGGTAAATGGTATTGAAAATCCGGGATACAAATCAGTCAATTTTGAAAATGCCGGATTGGCCAGGGGGATTTACTATTACCAGTTGCGAACAGGTAGTCGTATTGAAACGAAGAAATTATTGTTGATTAAATAAGGTCTTCAAGGCTCAAAACTTTTGCGCAAGAAATGAAGCATAGAGGCAGGGAGGATTGAAGCAGATAACTGTGTCTTTTTTACTTTTCCGGTTTCAATTAGGCAATCACCCCACTGGGATCATTGATAGTATGTGTATCATTTACGCTTAGTTCCAGGTCATTCACTGCCCGATTTACAGTCGGCATAAGGGTAAAGAAAACCGCAATGACCAATCCGCTCATTCCTAAAAACAAATAGTCGCCTGTTATCAGAAATACAACAATTCCAAAAAATGATGGCCCTTCTAAAAGCGCATATCTGACGATCAAGGCTGAACGGTAATCCGACATTTTTTCATACAGGCTGGTCTTTTCTTTAGCTAAATTCAACCTGCTTTTAAATAGTATGCCGCTTCCAAATAATCCGCCTGCCACAAACACCGGGACGATATAAATAAAAATATCCCTTAAATCCTTTTGATCGCCATCAAACAATCCAGTCTGAATCAAATAAAAAGTTAATAATCCAAATAATACCTGCCCTGCAATTAAAGCATAGTAAACAATTTGTAATGCCTTGAAATACTCTTTAGAAGTCTGTGGCCTGGTATCTATATTTAAATTCTTCAATTTCTCCTTACGTTCAATTTGAAAATTCGGCTCAAAGTTCACTAAAAAGCCCGCTTACGCATGCAGATTTATTCCAACAAATACACCTTGCAAAACTAAAGGTGCTGAGGTTATTGACCCGTTCCGAGTATGGTCAAACTACCCTTTAAACTCTGTTTAATATCCTGTGAGCCATAATAAACATCCAGCACCCAGAAATAAGTTCCTTCGGCTACATAGCGGCCATTTTGCTTACCATCCCATCCCGAGGGGAAATCTTCCGACTCCCATACCTGCTCTCCCCAGCGGTTAAATACGATTATCCTGTGCCGGTTGATGCCTTGCCATCTTTCCGGGTCAGGTTCGAATCTTTCGTTATATGAATCACCGTTCGGGGTGATCACTTTCGGAACCCAAACTTCAAACAACTCGATCTTTATCGAGTCGTAGCTTGCACAGATTCCTTCGGTAACCGCTACCCAATAATAAGGATCATCGGGATCAATATTGTTTTCTGTCACCACAAAATAACGGTCTCCTGATCCGTCCTGCCAAAAAATAGAATCATGTCCTTCACCTGCATCCAGCTCGATGGTTTGTCCCGGGAAGATCACTTCATCTTCTCCAAGGTAGACTTCCGGATATGGGCTTACGGTAACCTGGATATCATCCGTTACACTGTCGCAGAGGTTAACCACCGTCAAAGTATAATTCCCTGAACCCGTCACGGTATAGTTTTGATCGCCCTGCTCTCCATTCCAGTAGTACGTGAAGTCTCCTTCGGGAGCAGTCAGGATAAGCTCGTCACCGGTGCAGATTTCTTTATCTGCGCCAAGGTTGGCTGATGGGTATGGATAGATTGCTATTTCTACTGCATCGTTTGCCGAACAGCCAAATTCATCCAGGACAGTCACTCCATAAGTTCCGGCAGTTTTTACGATCTGTGTTTGTGTAGTAGTGTTGTTCTGCCAAAGATAGGAGATAAATCCTTCGCCGGCATCGAGGATAAGGCTATCGCCTTCGCAGACATGGGTGTCCTGCCCAAGGTTTACCTGTGGATCGGAAATGGACACATAAATTTCATCGGTTGCCGTACATCCGAAAATATTTTCCACTTCAACATAGTAAATACCCGAAGTATTCACATTAAAAGTAGAAAATGTTGAATTATCCTGCCAGAGGTAACTAATGAACTGGCTTCCGGGATTGAGCGTCAGGCTTTGTCCCAGGCAAAGGGTGGTGTCGGGACCCAGGTCTGGTTCGGGCTGAGGATATACTTCCACATAAATGGTATCGCTATCCTCTCCGCAGCCGTTGTTTACCGTTACCCAATACAGGCCTGACACAGTTACTGTGTATACCGCACCTGTATTACCATCCTGCCAGAGGTAACTTTCATACCCGGGACCTGGTGTAATGTTTTGTTGTTCCCCGCTGCAAAATGCCAAATCCTCACCCAGGTCTATGTCAGGTAAGGGAAGAAAGGTAACTAAAATGGAATCCGTTGCAGTGCATCCCTTGTCATCCGTTACGGTAACCCAGTAGATTCCTGTTGTTGTAGCGGTATATTCCGATAAAGAAGAATTATCCTGCCAGGTATAGGTGACATATCCTTCACCGGCATAAAGGGTTATCATTTCACCTTCGCAGGCAATGGTATCACTGCCCAGATCCAGCGGCAGGGCTGGAAACAAGCTGATGTTGATGCTGTCGGTGGCATTGCATCCGAAGATCGAAGTTACAGTTACCCAATAGGTGCCAGGTTCGGTGATGATCAGTGTTGAATCGGTCGAGCCGTCCTGCCAGGTGTACAGAATATATCCGGATCCTGCATGAAGAGTATATTCTCCATCTATGCAGATCAGGGTATCGTTTCCAAGATTGATATCGGGTGTAGGTTTGACAACGAGCTTTAAAGAATCTGAAATTGTATATCCGCAATGATCGGTGATGGTAACTACATAAAACTGTGTTGTATCGGCAACAATTGTGATATAGTTCATGGTATCGGGAAGGCCTGCCCACTGGTAGGAATAGGGTGGTATTCCGTTGGTCACTTCGACGCCTATAACTACTTCCTGTCCTTCACAAACGATTAGAGAATCAAACATCTGAGGTACCATTGGCATATACTCACCGATGGTCACAAAAATTGAATCTGTCCAGGAACATCCTTCTGCATTAAAAGCCTGCAACCAATATAGTCCTGTGGTATCGACCGTGTAGGTTTGTTCTGTGGAACCATCCTGCCAAAGATAACCTGTAAAGCCCGGGCCGGGGTCAAGGATGATGGAGTCGCCCTCACAAACAAATATCGTGGTATCATTACCAAAACTAAATTCCGGAGTTTTTTCAATCCTGATATTATCCATTAGAACATAGCCCCAGTAAGGTATTGAACTGACATAGTAAGCTTCCAGGATCAAATCTGTGATATCAAACTCTTCATTGTGAATCATGAACTCATACGTAATCCAGTCTTCATTTGTAATAACCGGTGATTGCCAGATAAGATTATTCTTTTGACACTCCATATTGCTTCCATAAACCTTAAGGAAAATTGGTTCTACAATGGTAAACGAAAGATTTTCCCAAAATGCGAGGTCTATTTTAAATATATAGCAAGAATCTTTAGAGAATGGAGTTTCTAATAGGGTATGCACATCTTCCCAGGTAAAATCAGGCCTGGTTAACATACCCAGATAAGTTTCTCCCTCTGAAGGGGGTAAGTAGACAGCATATTTCCCCGGCTGAACGTTGGGTGTACTCCCCACATTACAAACTTCCCATCCCGGAGGAGGACCTATCATCAATATAGTGCCTTCTAAAGAGGGATTGGATAAGTACTGGCAATAGCCGGAAAGGAATCCTATGAATAATATTATTACAAGCAGGCTTATTTTTCTCATGACTCAACCAAGACAAATAAATGTCGAACTATGTTGTAAAAGTACAATAATTTTAATAACCACATAATCGTATGTTTAAGGGACCGGAGATTTTACTTCATGTATTACAGGTAAATCAGGGGTCGCAGTGATGTTTGTGCAGAGCTTAGTTTCAGAAAGAATAAAAGGTGAAGGAAGTTTGATTATTTCCGGAAGGGATGATTTCGTCAGAAGTTCAAGGTTTCTCAGTCTACAGTTTTCTATAACAAATTCATTGCCGGCTGCCGGATGCCTCTGCTCCTACCTGACTTTCCTGCCGCTTTTGCTGTTGCTGCTATTTAGTATTGCTATACTTTAAGCCAACAGGGGTTTCAATTCCTCTCCATAATCAAATTGCAGATCTTCGTGGAGAGTACGCAGGGCTTTTTTGATTTTTTGAATTTGGCCAAAATAGATATTTGTTAGTGCAATGCTCTCGCTCATGGGAATACCGGAATCTTTCAGCCGTTTGCAAAAATGCAGGAGCAGTTCAACTTCTGTTTGTTTAAGTCCTGAAAAACGATTAAATTTATTGATCGTTCTTAATATTTTACGAATGCTCTTTTTAGCATAATAAATATTGCTTTTATTTATTTCGCTGAACTGCCTGTCCATTTCCGTTTTAATCATTTCAATAAAAGCCTGTTCATCCTGAACCTCATAAAGCAGGTAGGTAAGAAGTTCCTTGTTTTCTTTTTTAAACCGCGCCAGCCGTAAGCATAACTCCATTAATTCACTGGAAGAACGGTTCTTCAATTCCTGCTTGAGTTGGCTTATAACAGTGGCTTTCATTTTTACAAAAGGTTCTCGTCTATCTACAAAGTACTTTCTCTTTCATTTGCTTAACCACTATGGTCACCACAGGTTTTCACAAAGGGCAAAAAGTTAAAAGGGTCTGATTACAATGTTGTAGTAACTAAATGCTTCCTTTACGCATCACCATGCCTGCTTACTGGCATTTTTATAACCACATTTCCTGTTTTCTGTCCTGTTTCAACATATTTGGTGGCTTCCACAATTTCTTCCAGCCGATAAGTCCTGTCTATAACCGCCTTGTACTTTCCTGCCTCGATCAGCTCTTTTAAAAAGATGATATCTTCCTTAGTGTCTTTCGGGATCGGGAACTTAACCCTTTTACCTCCGAAAATCGGCGTCAGCAATGCCAGGAAAATATTCTGCGCCAAGAACCCCAGATCAGTTGAATAATAGACCCCTCCGGGTTTCAGGATTTTTTTACAGCGAAAGAATGAGCTTTTACCAATAGCATCCATCACCACATCATACTGTTGCCCATTTTTCGTAAAATCTTCTTTTGTATAATCAATTACTTCATCGGCGCCGAGCAGCTTAATTAATTCAAAATTTTTAGCTGTGCATACAGCTGTAATTCTTGCCCCATAATATTTGGCAAGCTGCACACACGCCGATCCAATAGATCCTGAAGCGCCATTGATGAGGATGTTGGGTACTTTCTCATAATCTATTTTCCTGATGTAATTAATTGCGAGAAAAGCTCCGTCGCAAATGGCAGCCGCCTCTTCGTATGGCATATTAGCCGGCTTTATTGTGATTGAACCTTTTTCGGGGATACAAATGTATTCTGCGTGCGCTCCGAAATTGTAGGAGCTTAATCCAAAAACCTGATCGCCCGGCTTAAATGTTTTCACATCCTTACCGATGGCTTCAATTTCTCCGGCCAGTTCACTGCCCAATATTGTTTTTTTAGGTTTGAAGAAGCCATTGATAAATCCGATTATAAACCGGTATTCAGGTTTACGGAATCCGCAGTCGGTTCGATTGACGGTGGTTGCATGTATTTTAATCAGTACTTCGTTGTCTTTGGGTGTTGGCTTTGGCACCTCTTTCAGTTGAAGCACATCCGGTGGCCCATATTTGGTGTATACAATTGCTTTCATATTTGTATTCCTTTTAATTCTTTTGTCCGGCGATAAATTCCTGCTGTTTGTTTGATTACTCTTACCATCTACTTCCCACTGGCACAAGCCTTGTGTGCGAGCCATGTGCGCTGTTGACTTGTGCCTTACTTACTCACTTTAATTATTTGAAATTTGATTTAGAACTCAGAATTCAAAAGTAAAAATAAAATGGATATGATATTTAATTAACCTTGCACAAGTCTGCTACGCTAAAACCGGCTACACAAGAATGTGCCAGAGTGGTGTAAGCAGGAATCCAGTAATGTCATCTTCTTGTGTGGATTCCTGACAAAACCTATCGGTTTTTCAGGAATGCTTTGCAGCAACAACGGTCATCCTGAAAAGTGCGCTTTTCAAGACGTGACATTCTTCGGTAAACAACATTTAATCCCTCTGTTCAATCAAATTATTATTTGCTTTATATATTGATGGTTTTTTTACTTTTATAGCCAATATTATTTCCGGATCGCTAAAACAAAAATAATCAGGAAATATGAAATTCAACCATGAAAAGGTTTTTTAAAATACCGGTTGTTGGAATCATCAGCCTGATTTCTATTTTCGGATCAGCTTCTGCTCAGGTAGGAGAAGAATTAGGAACTCCTGCAAAAGTCAGGAAAGAATTCTATAAACACTCATTTGGATTATATTTGTATTATTCAGGAATAAATAATACCTCGCGGGGATATGAAAATCTGCTTCTTGATGAACAATCGGATCTCATGATAAAATATCCCCCGAAATATTCACTTGTTTCAGTGAATTTTCATATTGATAATGCAAATGATTACAGATGGGGATTGCATTCAAGTGTGAGGAGTAATTTTTTTGGTGATTGCTGGTATTTATTCTTCCCATCCGATGAAGGAGATGAACCTGGTGAAATTAATTTGAGTGATAAAATGTCGGTGAATTTTTTCAGCAGTGTAATTCAATGGAACCAGGGTTTGAATTTACTTGTCACCGAAAAAATACGAGTAGCCTCAGGAGGGTCCTTTACTATTTATTTAATTGACACCTATAACCGGGATGGATCGCAATATTTAAAGAATGGGGGCCACTTTATGACAGGGCCTTACATTAACGGGGATGTGATCCTGAATCGCTGGTTACTTTTCAGGCTTGAAGCCGTCAGTAGTTTTACGTTCTATCACAGGGGAAATGTAGCCGATGAAGTAACCATAAATAAAATCAAAAATCCTTATATTATATCTGTTTTCCCTTACTTTATCACCAAATTAGGATTATTTGCGGGAGCTGAATTTACTTTTATTAACCGCATGATTGATGCGGATTACAGCAATCCTTCCGATCAGGATATATATACCGGATATAAATTTCATACAACAAGGATGGATTTAAAGTTGGGCTACATATTTTAATTTTATTCAAAAACCTCAGCACTATTCTCCTTCTCTGCCTATGAAACATAAATCAGTCATGAAAAAGATGAAATAAAAAAGCTTTCGCAGTTTTAGTAAAAAGTAAAAATATGATTGAATGTGAACCGAAAAGGATTCCGCTCAAAAAATTCTTAAAAGTGGCAATCCATGATATGGCTGTAATAGAGCTCGGCTATTCAGGTAAATAACAGAACAGTTGAACCATAGATCTATTGATCAATAAGCAAAGGTCGTCAGGTGCCCAGCGCAGAAAACCTTTATCAGTGACTCAAAATACTCACATTGCTCCTGATAAATGGGATTCACACAATCGATTCCGTATTCGCTGGTGTATTGCAGCAGTTCAACCGGTATGAAATAAGAAGAAATAGCCAGGAAGGTTTTTTCATTCGACATAAGCAGGGTCAGGTAAAGGCCTAAGACATTGCTGCTGCCATCAGCTGCATACAGCGGTTCATTGCCCATCATTGAAATCCAGGCAATCTTTCGTCCACCTTCAAATTCAAGCCAGTAAGAATAATCCGTATCTGTTGTGAACCCTGATATCCCATAATAGGTTGTTATATATGTATTCACCCAATTCTGCACTTCTACTGTAACTTCTTCGAAATCGGTATATGAGTTATCTGAAATCGCACCGTAATACATCAGACCAACCATGCTGTTTGCATTAAAATTGGTTACAAAAAATCCACTGGTATTATCATAGGTCAATTCTTTTCCTTCAGGAACAGCCAAAACAACGCCGTAATTGATGTCTTCATAAATATCAAAACGCATATTTTCATAATCGAGAGACACTTTTAAATCTTCAAACTCAGTTGCAAACTTCAGGAGATTTACCGGATCATCAGATGTCTCAACCATTTCTGTCAGTGACCTGTTCTTGGTCAGGTAAAACTCAAAGCCGGATGCCTCCACAATCGCGTACTCTTCGCCTTCGTTACTGAAAAATTCCCCATTGGTTTCTTCCCAAAGTTCATCAATTTTATCGGCGGAGGCTTCCACGGTAACCTGCGCAGAGAATAATTGAGTCATCTGTGCAAAATTGGCGGGAAGAGAAGTACTTGATGATGCTTCCAGTTCTGCAATATATTTGGCCGGTATAATCCAGCTCACATTACTGGCTCCCTTCTCAAGTCCTCCATCACCTATTCCAACCAGTCTTCCGGATGGATCAAATACAGGTGAACCTGAGTAGCCCGGCAAAAGGCTTCCCTCTAAATAAAGAATATGCAGGTCAAGCGCAGGAAAGCCAATTTTGGCCAAAGCAGCCCTGTCACTTTTGGGGATCAGGTTGTCAAGGGTCTCAGGATCAACGTATCCCTTTTTCAGGGTTCGTGACGAACTGCCCTGTGCTCCATTGTTGTAGCCCATAGCGAAAATCTCTGTACCGAATTTGATCGTCTGATCATTATAGGAAGTCAATGGAACAACACCTGCTGGCACTGGTTCCTCGCCCGGAAGTATCTCCAGGAGCACCAGGTCAGCTTTCTGGAGCACTTTCTTTATTTTAGCCTTTCTCCAAGACTGGTTGAGGTAAAGGATTTTTATCGTGCCGGTCGGACTCATAGCATGCAGTGATGTGATGACCTGGTTTGGAGTTTTCCAGACAAAACCTGTGCAGACACTGGATTCTTTATCGCTGATGGTTACCACCACCCGCACAAGAGATTTCTTAACTGATGAAGGATCGAACTGAGCATTAACGGCGCCTGAGAGCGCCAGAAAAATGAAGAAGATAGCTATTTTTTTAATCATGGGTCAGGACTTTAATGATTGATAAATACGCACTTTTCCTTTGATCTTTCGAAATGTTATCCGAGATTTTATTTACAATGGTCTGCCAGTTTTTTCCGGAAGCTGAAAGTACCTTTTCGATATATTCCAGAGAATCGCTGCTGCTCAATCTTTCGACACTATCGCTGTTGATCATTTTAATTTCACCTTCTGTAGCAAGGCTGCAGAAGCAATCGCGCATGCTGATCAGCGATTTTCCGATCAGCTCTTCGGGAAGTTCTGCTTTAAAGGTTTCTGCAAGTTCTTTCCAGGTTCCTCCGGCCTCTTTGAAGGTATTTATCAATTCGGTGGCCGGCTGATCCACTGTTGCATAAGATAATACATCGCAGGCACCGGCATCGACGACAGAGGAATAGAGCACACCGGCTTCACGCCTGATTTTACCGGTATCAGCCTCTATAGATTTTGTGATAAATGCCCTGGCTTCTTCTTCAGAATAGCCTAATGCCACATACTCATTTTTCTTTTCGAGCATGGAGGGAGCAAAGACATCATTGGCCCGAATATAAAGTCCAATCATGATGCCACACACGGCAAAAAAACCGAAAGCCCCTATCCGGAGACTTTTTAAAGGGTCGAGGTACTTTTCGTTCAGGCCCAAGAACAACCCAAGCGCTGTCGACACAGACGCAATTACAGTGCTGACTACCGGCGAAATTGACAATCCAAGAAGTATCCCAAGCAAAAGGCCGATGCCAAGCCCGTTAAAGACGGCACTGACCCCTTTCAGCAGGGTTATTTTTTTAACCGGTAATGATTGGGTTTCTTTCTCGTTTTGAACAGCATCTGAAAGTTCGACAGGTGCATTTTCAGGCACAGGCTGACCACTGGTCGGATCCGGGTTCAATTCTTCCATAACTAAGGATTTAGCTTTAGTGACAAAGGTATTTAATAGGTCGGGGATCTTTATCATTCCCAAATTTGATTTAGTTCAATCCACAGACTCATAAAATAAAGGCAAATAATTCGTAAACAGATGAAGGTAGTTATATGTTCATATGAAAATATAAATAGAAGGATATCACTCGTTTCTTTCACTCATATTTATGTCGGAAAAAGCCCAGGTTGAAACATGCCGTTCCTTCTCCGGCCATTTCCAATTGCGGTAAAACGATCTTCGTGTTCTATGCAACTACCCTCTGCAGATTAATCTAAGACTTCTGCATTGTATCAGTTCAGTCAAAAATCCGTTCAGCAGAACATCATGGCAGCTGGAGCCATAATGGTACTCGGTTATTTTTTTCGGACGGTTGTATGATGAACTTGTCACCAGTCCTGCTTACCTGCCCCACAGCGCCGTTCAGATAGACCAGCATAAAAGTATGGAGGTCTCTAAAAGCAAACAAAATGCAACAAACGCGGAGTGCGCTAAGGATTCCATTTTAAAGGGGAATAGTCTGTGGAGACTATATTTCAAGCTGGCTTTAGACGCATTCTGCGTCCAAAAGGGGGTTATTCATCATGGTTCTGTTTTAATTAAACTGAGGGGTCAACTACTCCTAGTAACTACAAATCACATGAATGCCATAGCCAGGAGCAGATTATTTTCCTGTAGCTGTTTTTGACGGACATTTACCTGTGCAAGTGGCGGGGTCGCATTTTTTCCTTCCTTCTGCGCTCTTGTTTTCATGTTTAACGCAGGTCTCCGGTTGGCATTTCTTTTCTCCTTTCAGGCATTTGTCAGCATGGTACGGGCACGCTGAAGGGCCGCATTTTACCTTTGCCATTGCACACTTTTCACCCTTGTATTTGCACATGGAAGTTTCACACTTCATCGCCCTGCACTTTTCAGGATTGCAGCATAATTTATGGCCCTTTTTAAAATGGTCACCTGCATGCCAGGTGGTACAATTATACTCTTTTTCGGTTCCGGCTTTAAGCTTATTCTCATTCTCCTCCTCACTGCTCAAGGCTGCGATTAAAGATGCAAAAAAAGCTACTGCTAGAATGATCCCAATAGTAATTGATAATTTTTTCGTGTTCATAACCTGTTTTTTATTGCAAACAAAGATATAAAATATTGTTCTTCCTTTAGAGTTTTAATCGCCATTAGTAATTAACAGGATTGATTAAATTGACCAAAACAAACTGAGATCCCAAAATTTCCAATCTTCTCACCAAAGTCTAACTTCTCTTATCTTACATAACTAAACGTAAATTGACATGGTTAAGGTTAAGAAGCCAGTGTGGATTCGGGGTTAGACCATCCGAATATTGTCCCCTAATTGCAATTTTGAAAAGCTGTACAAATGCAGAATCATTTTCATTTGTCAGCGCCCATGAACATGCTGCATTATATCTATCCTCAATCATTCCTCGATTTCCAAGCGCTACAAAAGCCTCTGCATATTTTTGACCCGATTTCAAATATTCTTTATTCTCATAAAGCTGATATGCTTCATCCACTAATTGATAATATTTTGGATAGTCCTGACCAAGGATCAGTTGGCCGGTGAAAAGTCCGAGGAGTATTAACAGGATATTTGTTTTCATGATGATTTTTTTAAATTGATTGCTTAAGGAAATTGTGTTTATTACCCCGTCATCAAAAACACCAGCACCAAAGTTAATAAAAAAGAATTTTGATTTTAGGAATGCATCAATATTTGCAAGAATTAAAATGACGGATTATCTTGTTCCCGGAGTTCTAATATTCTCAATCATTCCTGTACTTCGTCATCATTTCGCGGAACAGTTCACCCGTTGTCGGCGGAGTAAATGAGATGGCATTGGCGCCGGCCTCAATGGCCATTTTGATGGTCTCTTCGGAATTACCTCCTGTGGCTATGATGGCAATAGAGCAATCGATGATACGGATCATTTTAATAATATCCGCGGTTTTATCGGCACCCGAAACATTAAACATATCCACTCCGGCCTCAATCCTGCCAATGATATCATCTTTCACCGAAACAAGGGTCATGATAACCGGGATAGAAATCGTTTCCTTTAGCTTTTTGATCAATTCGTTTGTTGCATTTGAATTCACCACAACACCCATGGCGCCATGAGACTCGGCCTCTTCAGCCAGCTTCACAGACCGCTCGCATTTATCCGATCCACCACCAATACCTACAAAAATAGGTTTGTAAGCTGCCAGGATCAATGCCTGAGTAATTAATGCCTGGGGTGCAAAGGGGTAAACCGCGATAATCCCTTCTGCATTATTGTTCCGGATGATCGCTACATCGGTGCTGAACACAAAAGTCCTGAGTACCTGTCCGGCAATCTTAACTCCAGTGCAACTATTAACAATATCAGGGATATTCACAATTTCGTATTAAAAGGATGTCTGTAAAATTACGTATTATTTTCGAATAGGAATTAGAAATTTGGAATGAAGTCGGAATCTAAACTGAAATCTCTTAACTAAAATTTAAAAGCAACCATAAACCCTAACCAGCAACATCCTCCCAACTCAAATCCTCTCCAGCAACATCACATTCTCCAAATGCTGGGTGTGGGGGAACATATCGACGGGCTGGACTTTCATTACTTTGTACTTTTGAATAAGCAAAGTTACATCTCTCGCCTGGGTAGCCGGATTACAACTCACATAAACGATCTTCCGGGGTTCCATTTTCAATATTTGCTCCACTACCTTTTCGTGCATTCCTGCCCTTGGCGGATCAGTGATAACGACGTCGGGCTTTCCGTTATCTTCGATAAATTGATCATCAAGTACTTTTAATATATCACCTGCAAAGAAAAAAGTATTACCAATCCCGTTGATCTCAGAATTAATCCTCGCATCTTCAATAGCTACAGGTATGCTTTCTATACCAATCACTTTCTGTACACGCGAAGCAATGAAGTTAGCAATGGTTCCGGTTCCGGTATAGAGGTCGTAAACGATTTCGTTACCCTGTAAATCTGCAAATTCCCTGGCTATCTGGTAAAGCCTGTAAGCCTGCAAAGAATTGGTCTGGAAGAATGATACCGGTCCGATCTTGAAATTCAGGCTTTCCATAGTTTCTATGAGGTGGTCTTTGCCTTTATAAAGAATGACCTCAAGGTCTGAAATGATATCGTTTCGCTTCGGATTCACCACGTACATCAGCGAGGTGATGGCAGGGAACTTATCATAGATAAAATCAAGCAAACCAATAATCTCATGCTGGTCATCATAATAAACAACCAGAATAATCATCACTTCGCTGGTGGTGGTAGTGCGGATAAGGAGGTTGCGCAGGAAACCGGTATTCTTTTTCGTATCAAAATATTCCAAACCGTGCTCATCCGCATATTGCTTTACAGCTCTCCTGATCGAATTGGAAGGTTCTTCCTGCAGGTAACAGTTTTCAAGGTTCACTATGCGGTCGAACATTCCGGGGATATGAAAACCCAGGCCGTTCATGTTTCTTGCCGATGGGTCATCTTCTTTTTCTGAAACGGCCAGCCATCTTTTATTCGAAAAGGTAAACTCGAGCTTATTCCTGTAATAAAATTCTTTTTCGGATGGGATGACCGGCAATACTTCCGGGTAATCAAACTTTCCAATACGGCTCAGGCTGTCTTCCACTTGTTTTTGCTTGTAGAAAAGCTGTTCGCTGTATTTCATGTTTTGCCAGCGGCAGCCACCACAAATGCCGAAGTGTTCGCACCGCGGCTCGACTCTTTTGTCGGAATATTCATGAATTTTAATCGCCTTTCCTTCATAAAATGATTTCTTGTTTTTCAATGCCCTCACATCCACCAGGTCGCCCGGCACCACAAAGGGAACAAACACCACTTTATCCTCAACCCGGCCAACAGCATTGCCTTCAGCACCGGCATCGATAATCCTCACCCTTTCAAATAGCTGCATTTCTCTCTTTTTCCGGCGCATGATATCATAGTTTGGGGCAAAATTAAGAACATTCGGTTATGAATTGGCATTTGGCTTTCAGCTACGCGCTATTAGCTCACATTTTCAATTAAACAATTCTTCAAATCTCCCGAAGGGATGCCTTTGGCAACCAATTCAATTATTCATTAATTTTACACTATGGAAAAAATCATCGCCTGGCTCGAAGCGCATCAGCTGCCCTGCTTTTATAAGCACTACCTGGGATTTGAGTGCTTTGGATGCGGTATGCAAACGGCCTTAATCCTGCTGCTGAAAGGTGAGTTCATTGAAAGTCTGAAGGCCTATCCTGCCCTGCTGCCAACCGGTTTCTTAATTGCCTTCCTTATTCTTCATCTTATTTTTAAATTTAAACATGGTGCTTCCATTTTAAAATATGCCTTTATATTTACAGTTGTTATTATGGTAGTGAGTTATACTTTTCATATTTCAGAAAAATATTTTTAACCAAAAGAAGTCTGTCATTTTTAAAAATAAATTACTTTTAACCCTTTAAACCATTGATCCATGGAAAATGCAGAAATAAAATCAACGCCTCCGGTAACCCATCAGGTACCCTTACCCAATGCATCCACCGTATTGACATTAGGAATCGTTTCAGTTGTTCTTTGCTGGTGTCACGGCATCGTTGGCCTCGTTTTAGCCATCGTAGCTTTAGTACTTGCCGGCAAAGACCTGGCGCTTTACAATTCCAACCCTGGTGCATACACACCGGCATCTTACAGCAATGTCAAATCAGGAAGAAATATTGCCATCATCGGATTAGTGCTCGCAGGAGTCTTTCTATTCTTCATAATCTTTGCCCTGTTGATATTAGGATTAAATTTTGCATTATTACCCTGGGAGTTTTTAGATAACATCTAACAATATAATTACAGAAATCTATGGAAAACAATCAGATTCCTTACCAGCAGGATCAAAAACCTGTAGAATATGCAGGATTTTGGTGGCGTTTTTTGGCCAATATAATCGATTCGATTGTCATCTCTTTTGTTTCGTGGATATTCATCCTCCCTGTCCTTGCAATATTCGGTATCTCAATTTTATCATTAAAGGAATCGGGATTCGATATGGATGACCCGAAACTGTTCTTAGGTCCGTTCATATTAGCAATCATAACGATGACATTTATTTCTACTGTTATTAAATGGTTGTATTTCTCCATCATGGAATCGAGTAAGCACCAGGGAACAGTCGGGAAACTTATATTAAAAATCAAAGTAACCGATACGTCCGGCAACCGAATTTCATTTGCCCGGGCTACAGGAAGGTATTTTGGCAAGATATTATCAGGGATGATTTTACTGATCGGTTACATCATGGCCGGATTTACGGAAAGGAAACAGGCACTGCATGATATTCTGGCCGGTTGTTATGTGATCAAGGAGAATTAGCTTCAATCATTAACAGTAACTATTTATGACTGATGATGTATGAAAATCCTGCCCATTGATAAAATAAGGGAAGCCGATGCTTATACTATCGAAAACGAGCCCATCGCCGATATCGACCTGATGGAGCGTGCTGCCATGGAATTGTTCGAGTGGATGGTAGCAAAGACGGACCCGGAAAAAGAGATCAGGATATTCTGCGGAATGGGAAACAATGGTGGAGATGGATTTGCCCTTGCAAGAATGTTAGCTTATGCCGGCTTTAAGACAGAGGTTATTTTAGTCAGGCATTCTGAAAAAATGTCACCCAGTTGCCTGTCTAACTATGAAAAAATACTCAAAATAACTTCCTTCACGGTTACAGAAATCAAAAAAGGAGATACCATGCCCGACCTTTCCGATGAAGCAATCGTGGTGGATGCTATTTTCGGTTCGGGGCTTACAAAGCCGGTGACAGGTTTTGCAGCCCAGGTCATTGATCACATCAATGACAGTAAATCACTGGTGATTTCGGTGGATGTGCCTTCCGGTTTATTCTGTGATGAAACAAATACCGTCAATAAGGGTAGCATTATAAAAGCAGATTACACCCTTACCTTTCAATTCCCGAAAGTTGGCTTCCTTTTTCCCGAAAACGATCAGTATGTTGGTGAATGGGAAGTATTGCCAATTGGATTACATCCAGATTTTATTGAGAAAGTCAAAGTGAAAAGCCATTTTCTTATTTCGGCTGACTTAAGACAAATAATAAAACACAGAACTAAATTTTCACACAAAGGCACTTTCGGACACGGGCTGCTGATTGCCGGCAGCTACGGAAAGATGGGAGCGGCTGTATTGGCGGCTTCAGCCGGGCTTAAAGCCGGGGCTGGACTGATCACTGCCCACATTCCCAAAAAGGGATATACCATCATTCAAACGGCTGTTCCGGCAGCCATGGTAAGTATTGATACGAGTAAAAAGGTGTTTTCCGATCTTCCTTATCTTGCAAATTATAATGCTATTGCGGTAGGACCGGGTATCGGCCTTCATGAAAAAACCCAGAGCGCGCTTAAACTTTTAATTCAGGATGCGGGTATGCCTTTGATCATTGACGCGGATGCAATCAACATCCTGGCTGAAAATAAAACATGGATTTCGTTTATTCCAAAGAACAGCATTTTTACTCCTCATCCAAAAGAGTTTGAAAGGCTCATTGGCAAAACTGCTGATGATTTTGAACGAAACGAAAAACAAAGGGAATTCTCTGTTAAGTTCCAGTCCTATGTCATTTTGAAAGGAGCCCACACAGCAATCACCTGCCCTGATGGAACCTGCTACTTCAACTCTACTGGTAACCCCGGAATGGCAACCGGAGGCAGCGGTGATGTTTTGACCGGAATATTGCTTGGACTCAAGGCCCAGGGATATACTTCGCTCGAAACCTGTTTACTCGGCGTTTATATTCATGGACTTGCCGGAGATATTGCTGCCGAGAAATGGGGCTACGAAGCACTCACTGCCGGAAATATTACACATAACCTCGGGAAGGCATTTCAGAAAATTCAACACTAAAGCAAAGGATTAAGCAACCTTAGCGTCAACAAGAATATCATTTTCCACCCTTAGGTTATCAATGATAAAGGTTTGTCTTTCGGGGGTGTTTTTACCCATAAAAAATGATAAAATTTCCTTGATGGACGTATCACGGTGCAGCAGAACCGGGTCAAGTCGAATAGAGGCGCCGATAAAATACTTGAATTCATCAGGCGATATTTCACCCAAACCTTTAAACCTTGTTATTTCCGGTTTGCCCTGAAGCTTTTCAAGTCCTTCCAGCTTTTCTTCTTCAGAGTAGCAATAGATGGTTTCTTTTTTATCCCTGACGCGGAACAACGGTGTTTGCAAAATATACAAATGCCCTGCTTTTACCAAGTCGGGATAGAACTGCAGGAAAAAAGTCATTAATAAAAGCCGGATATGCATTCCATCGACATCGGCATCGGTAGCTATCACCACGTTATTGTAACGGAGATTATCAAGCCCGTCATCAATGTTCAGGGCAGTTTGTAAAAGGTTAAACTCTTCGTTCTGGTAAACGATCTTTTTGCTCAGTTCAAAACAGTTCAGGGGTTTGCCCTTCAAGCTAAAAACAGCCTGGGTATTGACATTTCTGGACTTGGTGATAGAGCCGCTTGCGGAATCACCTTCGGTGATAAAAATGGTAGTTTCGAGGCGCAGCTCATGGATGGAATTATAATGAACCTTGCAATCGCGGAGCTTCTTATTATGAAGACTGGCTTTTTTAACGCTTTCTTTGGCTAATTTTTTTATTCCGTCCAACTCTTTCCGTTCGCGCTGAGATTGTAAAATCTTCCGGTACAATTCTTCTGCGGTCTCAGGATTCCGATGCAGGAAATTGTCGAGGTTACGTTTGACAATATCATGGATATAATTCCGAATGGTCGCTCCCCCTCCCGGTTCCATATGCTGTGAACCCAGCTTTGTTTTGGTCTGCGATTCAAACACCGGCTCCTGTACTTTCAGGCTTATGGCAGCCAGGATTGACTGCCGGATGTCGTTGGTATCAAAATCCTTGTTGTAAAACTCTCGGATCGTTTTTACAATGGCTTCCCTGAATGATGTTTGGTGCGTTCCACCCTGGGTCGTATGCTGACCATTGACAAATGAATAATATTCCTCGCCGTACTGCTTGGAACTGTGGGTAAAAGCAAATTCAAGGTCACCTTCCTGGATGTGTATGATGGGATAAAGTATCGGGCCGTTGCCGTTGATATTTCTTTCAAGTAAATCACTTAACCCGTTTTTAGCTGTTAACCGTTCACCATTGAAACGAATGGTTAACCCGTTATTCAGGAAAGCATAGTTCCACAAAAGTTTCTCAACGTATTCATTGATGTAATGAAAGTGTCCAAAAATATCTTTATCCGGTATAAAAGTGACAATGGTACCGTCTTTTTCCTCTGTTGATTGTTCTTTGTAATCTTTAACCAGATCACCCCTGTTAAATTCAACGATTTTTGTCCTTCCATCCCTCACCGATTGCGTTACGAAGTAAGATGAGAGTGCATTCACTGCCTTTGATCCGACGCCATTTAATCCGACTGCTTTTTTGAATACCTTGGAATCGTATTTTGCACCTGTGTTGATCTTTGACACGCAATCCTTCACCTTTCCCAACGGGATACCCCTTCCATAATCGCGAACAATAACTTTCTTCTCTTCTATGGTTACATCGATATTGCGACCGTTGCCCATCACGAATTCATCGATGGAATTGTCGACGATTTCCTTGATCATTACATAGATACCGTCGTCCTGCGATGCGCCGTCGCCCAGCTTACCGATATACATGCCGGGACGCATCCGGATATGTTCAGACCATTCAAGCGACCGTATGTTATCTTCGGTATAGTTTTCAGAAAAATTACCATTCATGCGGCAAAAATAATTAAACAAACCACGATTAATAAAGGGATACAGGAAAAGTTATCAAACGGCAGACTGTTAATATCTGGAAGTTCTGGGTGCTGGGTTCTGGGTTCAGTGTTCTGGGTTCAGCGTTCCGTGTTCTGAGTCATATTTTCGTTCAACCTTGAACCTGAAACTTTAAACTTCGAACTTTGAACCTTGAACCAATTTCTATCTCATATCCACAACCTCTGCTCCCGGGAATTCAGATTTGTTAAAAGTGAACTGGGAATCGTCAATTGCTGTGTCCGGTGCAAATTTATTGATGATGTAGGAATAGGTGCTTCCATTTTTATCAAAAATTGTGATTTCAAGAAGCTGGTCTTTTGCTTTGTCAATGATCACCCTGACACTTGAAAAAGATTTGCCCTCCGTAGGAGTCAATTCAATGACGTTTACAGTAGTTCCATACTGAAATGTTTCCTTCACAAATTTTGATTTGTAATCCTTATTGTAAGAGGTTAACAGTTTATTCGGGGTGATCGATTCTTCAGAATTTTCCACTGAGTTAATTTGCACTTCATCTGCATCCTTGATATAAGTCCACGTGGTAATACCATCGCAGATTACAACCTGTCCTGCAATGAGAAGCCTGTATTTATCCCCTTTGACAAACAAGGTTCCTTCGGTTTTTTCATCAATTCCTGCATCAGCATTCTTCATGATATAAGCAAATTCGGCTGTGATAGTTTTATATGCTTCAGTCTTCTTAGTTAAGCGATCAAGAATTTCATTCGATTTTTTGTCCCCCTTGTCAGCATCCTGCGCAACAAGCAAATTCACGAAGGTAACAGTAATAATTAATGACAATAATTTCTTCATATTTTATTATTTAATCTCCAAATCTTTCAAAAATTGTTCCAAAGCCATTTCATTAGCAACTCTTACTTCTCTCGCTTTACTGCCTTCGAAAGGACCTACGATACCGGCAGCTTCTAACTGATCGATAATACGGCCGGCACGATTATAACCCAATTTTAATTTCCGTTGCAATAACGAAGTAGAGCCTTGCTGTGTCTGGACGATAATGCGTGCTGCATCGTCAAAAAGTTCATCCCGCTCATTTGGATCAAATTCACCGAGACTTTCAGACTCTTCATCCTGGTAATCCGGAAGATGATAAGCATCGGGATAAGCACGTTGTGCTCCGATGAAATCAGTTATTTTGTCTATTTCAGGCGTATCAACAAATGCACACTGCAGCCTCAAAATATCACTTCCGGTCGACATAAGCATATCACCCCTTCCGATTAACTGGTCAGCACCGCTTGAATCGAGGATGGTTCTGGAGTCGATTTTCGAAATCACACGGAAGGCAACCCTTGCAGGGAAGTTGGCTTTGATGGAACCGGTAATGATGTTTACCGACGGACGTTGTGTGGCAATGATCAAATGGATTCCCACCGCCCGAGCCAATTGCGCCAATCGGGTAATGGGTGTTTCAATCTCCTTTCCTGCCGTCATAATCAGGTCGGCAAACTCATCGATGATCAGGACAAAGTAAGGCAGAAACCTGTGACCGTGAAGCGGATTGAGTTTCCGTGCTTTAAACTTTACATTGTATTCCTTTATGTTTCTTACCTGGGCATCTTTCAACAGCTCGTAGCGATTGTCCATTTCTATACTGAGGGAATTCAGTGTTCGCACTACTTTCCTTGTATCAGTAATGATGGCTTCTTCTGAGTCGGGTAGTTTAGCAAGGAAATGGCGTTCAATTTTTGAATAAAGCGTCAACTCAACTTTCTTCGGGTCGATCATGATAAACTTAAGCTCCGACGGATGCTTTTTATAAAGGAGCGAGGTAATGATTGCATTCAGCCCGACTGATTTACCCTGTCCGGTCGCACCTGCCATAAGAATGTGAGGCATTTTGGTAAGATCGGCTACATAGCTCTCGTTCGAAATGGTTTTGCCAATGCCGAAAGGAAGGTCGTATTTATTGTTCTGAAATTTTTCGGACGACAGGATAGATTTCATAGAAACAATATCAGGATTCTGGTTAGGAACCTCTATTCCAATCGTTCCTTTCCCCGGAATGGGTGCAATGATCCTGATACCTAATGCCGATAAGCTCAGGGCAATATCATCTTCCAGATTTTTAATCCGTGAAATTCGAACTCCCGGCGCCGGAATGATCTCATAAAGAGTAACCGTGGGTCCTATTGTAGCTTTGATCTTCTGTATCTGGATGGAATAATTATTCAGTGTCTCAACGATCCGGTTTTTGTTTTGCTCAAGCTCCTCCTTCTGAACAGTGATCTGGTCCTTGCCATAATTCTCAAGCAAATCAATTGTCGGAAACTGATAATTGGGCAAATCCAACCATGGATCGTATGGATCGTCAATGGTTTTATGCTCCATTAATTCATCTCCATTCAAAGGATCCTCCAGACTTTCATTTTCCAGAGCAACAGGAGTTTCAATTGTAAATTCGGGATCAGTCACCAATTCTGCAGGATCGTTTTTTTCAGCTCCCGCCTCAACAATGATCAAAGGTTCGGAAATTCCGGGTTGATCTTCCGGTTTAAAAAAATCATCCTCTTCTTCTTCATCATCAACAGAATATTCTACTGTATTATACAAATCTTCTTTTGGCGAGTTTGCCACCTTCAATTTATCACTTTCTTTCTTCTGAAAAATAATCAGATTCTTAAGAAAATTAAAAGTCAGATCGAAATTGATAATTAAAAAGCTCAGCAGTATGAAAAGCAGCAGAATTCCTGTACCGATTTTACCGATGGCCTGAGCAAGCCACATATTGGTATAAGCGCCAAACCTGCCTCCAAGGATAGACAAATTATTGCTCTCACCAAATACGAAACCAAAAGCCATGGAAATCCAGACCAGGGCGAGTATGGATATCCGGGTGGTTTTACCAACGGGGAAGACAGATACCTTTAACAACAAACGAATGCCATATACAAAAAACAGCAAAACAAAAACGTATGATGCAATCCCAAATCCCTGCTCAATGATGAACTTTGACATGGCCCTGCCTGCCCTGCCGATAAGGTTATCAGCTTCACCGTCGGGCAAAATTGCATCATCTGCTTTCCAGGTAAACAGATAGGACGTGAAGGAGAACAGGAGGATAAGCGACATCAAAACAAGAAACAGTCCCACAATTCTGCGAAACTTTTCACTTTTCACAAATGAGACATCTGAGCCGGATTTCTTTTTACTTTCTGTTTTTTTAGACTCTTCCGGTTTTGTATTGACGTTCGGTTTCTTCCGCTTCAAGTTATCTGTTTATCAATCTGATTTTTACTCTGATAATAACGAAAGGCAAAAGTACATATTACTGAGGCGGATGAACAAACAAAAAATCCTCCAAAAGGAGGATTTTATAAACCGGTGATATTTAATAACTTTTTACTGTCCGCCAAACATACTTTTTAACTCCGACTGGGTAACCTCTTTGTAACCTTCCGGGGTCTCAAATTCAGTGTCTGAGATTTTCTCTTTCTCAACCGAAATGGCAGTCAGCAGCATGTTCATACCTTTTTCATTCATCGCATACTCCAGCATGGTTCCCGGAATGTCTTTGTACAAAGGATTCAGCTCATTCATTTTAGCTGAAGCCAGATCCTCCGTATAAAACACAACGAGTTCTGTTTCGGTTTCCGAACCTTTTTCTTTCATTTTGACGATGGCTTTTTTACAGGTGTATCCTGCAATTTCTTTGGTCTCGGTGGTATTAACAACCGTTGCTTCCGGGGTTTCCTTCATTTCCTTCTCAAGGTCCTCGGCAGTCATTTTCATCGCAAACTTCTGACCCATCATATCCATTAGCGTTACCCCACTCCTTGCTTCGCTGTCAAAAATTATAACTGTGGTTCCCATTCCCAAACTCATTTCGGTACGTGACATATTGCCTTTGATCTTTATCTTAAGCGTTTTCGGCATCATGGCCATTGTCTGGGCGTCCAACTTGCTGTCGGGGTAAGTGATGTTGTAAACGATGGTTCCTGTAAATTCCTTGCCTCCGGCAAATGATTGCCCGGATACCAAAGCAAGCATTACAATTAATACTGTAAAAATTTGTGCTGTTTTTTTCATTTGATTTATATTTATTCGTTAAAAATTACAATTTTTTGTATCTGGTCTCCCTGTTTGATCTTATTGATTACTTCGAGGCCTTCCACCACTTTTCCAAAAACGGTGTGATTCCTGTCAAGATGCTGCGTATTTTCCCTATTATGACAAATAAAGAACTGCGATCCACCGGTATCCCTTCCGGCGTGAGCCATTGACAATACTCCCTTATCGTGGTATTGATTTTTACCGCTCAGTTCGCATTTGATCGTATATCCTGGTCCACCACCTCCATCACCGTTCGGGCATCCGCCCTGGATAACAAAATCAGGAATTACCCTGTGAAATGTCAATCCGTCGTAGTAACCTTTTTGAGATAAAGTAATAAAGTTTGCCACCGTATTTGGAGCATCCTCTTCATAAAACTTCACTTTCATAACACCTCTGGCGGTGTGAATTTCTGCACTTTTCATTTTTATATATTAATTTTAATTGATAACCCGAAACAACTTATTCCACCTTATTTTG
The DNA here is from genome assembly GCA_963749345.1 of uncultured Bacteroidales bacterium. Lineage (GTDB taxonomy): Bacteria > Bacteroidota > Bacteroidia > Bacteroidales > JAADJA01 > JAADJA01. The sequence continues at coordinate 521,835 of CAVVMO010000001.1, forward strand.
CCTTCGAGCCATCTTTTTTCGGGATCAAGCGAAAGCCAGACAAAGGAAGCCTTACCAACGACATGATCTTCGGGAACAAAACCCCAGAACCTTGAATCGGCCGAGTTGTGCCTGTTATCGCCCATCATCCAGTAATAATTCATTTTAAAAGTATAACTGCTGGCTGGCTGCCCATTGATATAGATCTGGCCGCCTGAAATTTTAAGATCATTATTCTCATAAACATCAATTAACCGCTTATAGAGAGAAATATTTTGCATGTTCAGATTTACTGTTGCTCCCTTTCTCGGTATATAAATAGGACCAAAATTATCTACATTCCAGGGATACAATGAATCAAACGGAAATAAATCGGGATTCCAGTTTCCGGCCTTCTCAACCGATCTTTCAACTCCATTAATCGAAGGCCGCTTTTTAAGTTCCTGAGCCGCATTTTCGGAAAGGGGAAGTTCATGAAACTGATCCCGTTTCCAATAATCATAGTCCTCATCTGATATATCGATCTCATCCCGGAATTTATCATTGATTCCTTTTGGAGCATCGACCATATATTTAAACTGCCCGTTTGGTGGGAAATCAAGTTTTGTGCCATTGATAAACACACTTTGATTGATGATCTGAAGCGAATCACCTGGAATTCCGATGCAACGCTTAATATAATTCTCGCGTTTATCGACCGGGCGATAAATAATATTACCATATTTTCGTGGATTCCTTAAAACATTTTCTCTTCCGACCTCATTGATCAACCTGTAATAACTTATGTTGCTCTGGAATACTGTTGATACAGTATCTCCTTCCGGGTAATTAAAAACCACAACATCATTGTTCTTGATTTTTGAGAAGCCAGGGAAACGGAAATAGGACAATTTTATCCATTCCACGAAGGACTTCCTGTCCTTTGATAAAGGCATGGTATGATGCACAAAAGGAAATGAGATGGGAGTATTTGGAATTTTCGGTCCAAAGCTTATCTTACTTACAAAAAGGAAATCTCCCCGTAACAAGGATTTCTCCATCGAAGAGGTAGGTATGGTATAGGCTTCAACAAGAAAAGTCCGGATAATGGTAGCAGCTATCACAGCAAATATAATTGCATCAACCCATTCCCTGACCCAGGTCTTTTTAATTTTCTTACGTTTATCTGCCGGAATATAAACTTCTTTCGGCGACAAACCCAGGTAAGGCAAATAAACGAATGGAAAAATAACTGCAACACCCTGTTCCCATAGTTCATGCTTATCAAAACACTTCACCAGTTCGACAATCATCAGCATCACCATAAAAACATTAATAAATGGTATAATCAGGAAAATATACCACCACATGGGTTTGTTGATGATAATAAGCCATATGTAAAGGTTGTAGAAAGGAATAAGGGTCTTCCATCCCGGATGTCCGGCTTTTTCAAAAATCGGCCAGGCAAAAAGCGCCGTTATAGTAAATGAAACAGGCAACAGGAAAATTAATGCAAGCATTGTGTTAATTTTTAATTGCTTGCAAAATTCCGCTTACTTTCCCAGAAATAAAAATTTATATTGATAAAATTTGTTAAGGGTCAGCGCTAATTCGCTATAAAGTAACCGAATAAGTGTTAAGAAAAGTTAAATCATATCAGGACAAAATGCAGGTAATCCTATTGCTTTTCTATGGAGGAGGGGTAATAGGTAGGCATATCGATAGAACTTTTTGGCGATCCGAACAAGAAGCTGATTCCAAAATGGAAATTATAATTGTTTGCCTTTTGAGAATTGATCAATCCAATGATCATATCATTCAACGCATATAACTGAACCGGTCCAAGTTTTGCCACCAATCCAATGCCAATATTGTAGAAATTATTATTTACCCACGAATAGTTTGCATTGACAGAAATAAACTTCCCGAATCTGTGAGTATAATTCAGCGTAACGGAAAGCTGAAGCCTTTCTTCAGCAATATCCGTTCTTAAAAGACAACCTGCATCGTCTTTTTTAGTTAACCGCCACAACCCACCGACATATATCTTGGGATTTAGATGGGACGTATACGTGTCATAAGTTGTTTCCAGTCCAAAATGGTCAAGGATAGTATCAAGAATAGCCACGGTATCTCTGAAAGAGCCATTCCGGATAAAGTCGTTGATTTCGAAACCCTCGAAAGTATATTCAACTCCAGGATTAACAGATTTAAAATTTTTCACATTGTCCTTCCACCAGATCCAGCCCAGATCAATCACACTTGCTGAAAGCTTGAATTTTTCAGAAGGCTCAAAATCAAGCCCCAGGTCGAAACCAAAACCATGATTGCCCGAAAGATCAAACGATTTATAATTTGACACTTGCTTGATCAGGTTGTTAAATGAACTTATTGTGCTTGAAGTGTGGATCATTATATCAGAAGAAGCGGTAATTGCAAAATTCGGCTGATCATCCGTAAATAACGAAAAATCGGCCTTCTCGGTCCAAATATTGAATGCACCATTCAGGTATTTTAAGCGGGTACCCAGAGTGACTTTGTTACCGACGCGGATAGAATAACCGAGTGCAAACTCATGATAGGAGGTCATGTTAAGTCCAGTATTATTGAAATTTAAAAGTTTACCAATATACTGATCATTTCCATTACCATAAAGCATTAAAGCTGCAAACTCCTTTTCAAATGCAAACTTGGTTGAAAATACTTTGGCTATGTTCAAATGTATAAAATGTCGACCAAATCTAACTCCAGCCCGGCCGAGTTCGTTGTAAAGCTCAAAGGAAAAATAATTTTTATTCTCAAGCGCAGCCAGCACTTTTTCCCTGTCGATGTAGAGCGAATCGCCGGATTCCCATTTTTTGGTAAGTTCGTCAAATGTAAAAGGGCTTTCAAACCCGAGATAAAATGAAGAGACCAGCGGTAGATTGATATAAAAATTACAGGTCGGGTGAAAGGCAGGATTCAGCAGATTTGCAGCAGGGATTTCTTCAAGAAAAAAGACTGAGCGACTAACCTGGGACCTAAGAGAATTATTGAGAATTATTAACAGACAGACACCCAATCCAATCTTTACAAAATAGGGATTTAAGAATTTATATCTGAAAATATTTATCATCATCTAATAGTTAATCTGCACTTTCGCTCCAATCTTCAGATCGATTTTATAATCGTTGTAAATTTTTACCAGCTGACCATTTACCGTCGAAATGGTGGCATTGATTATTATTTTTTTCGCTTTTTGAACGGTCTTGATTTCATCCTCATTCAAAATCACATTGGTTATTTTCTGCACGGGACCAGTCACCCTGTAATCGGGCGGACTTCCAACCGGAGCGGCGCTTAACAATTGTTCCCAGAGCGGCAATAAGCTGTGAAGCACCTGGTAAAGAGAATCGACAAATTCAAGCTTAAGCCGGGCTTCAATCGGGTAACCATTTTCAGCATCCACAACCAGAAGCAAAGAGGTAATTTCATCAATGTTTCCAAGATCAAAATCAACGGTATCGGTAATTATAAATCCATTGATCCCGCCAAATAAACTCATTTCCACCGTTACATCTGCTCTAATAGCGCTGGTATCCAGCACAAAGTTGGTGAGGGTTGAATCGGAATCGGGGTTCAGATGACCATCAATATCGATGTAGATATTTCCCGGCGAAATCTCAATTGCTTCGCTGATGTTCGAATTTTCGGTATTGATCTCCGTCAAAACGGATTGTCCTATTTGATCCAGGCCGGGAAAATCAACATTGAGCTGTGAGGGATTCCCTTCTCCGAAAATATAAATATCGACACTGTCGGTCGTACTTCCAAAATGGTATGCCCTAAAGGTCACAATATCCATAAGAATAGGGACACCAAAGGAATTATTCACGTCAATTTTAAGGTTTACGCTACCCGGGCCAAAAGTAAAATTCCCTTCTTCATTCACATCAAAAATATCCATCTCTATCGTATCCTGCATTTCTATGATCTGGTGACCAATATACCCAAAGCTTCTTGTAAAACCAAGATTGGTATATGAATTTTTAAGCTCCATCGAATAAGGGGAATTATTTGGATTATTGTCACCATAAGCAGTCACAAGAGCTTCAATCATCAGTTCGTTTGAATGTCCGGGACTATTATTGAAAACAAGGGTATACCCGGCCAGGTCAATGGTCGTATCCCTCACAATCAAACCGCCACCGACAGGGTAACCTAAATCAAATGTAAACTCGACGGGATTCCCTGAAGCAGTTTCAATTAACCCCGGAAGCGTAAGCTGAACGGATGCGTTGTCTTTATTAAGGTTGGTGGTTAGAACCAGTGTATAATATCCTGCTTTCAGATTGCAACTATCTATCCGGGTTCCCGGTTCATCCGTTTCGAGTTCGTATAAAAATGAAACAGGTACTTCAGCTGAATTTCCAGGTAATAAATCCGGAACTATAAAATTTTCACCGAGTATTTTTTCCTGGTTTGGAATAAAGGGAATATCCTCGCCGGTGTAAGAAAAAAAATCCTGGCCTTCATAGACCAGTATGAGCAAGCCATCTTCACCATCATGGATCAAGGCTGTTGAATCGCTAATAAGGTCTTTTAGCGATACCGAAGAATTGATCAGAGGTATCGCCCACTCCGAACTCCAATTCTGAGATTTAATACTGTCGAAATCCAGCTCTTTTTCAATGCAACCCACGAAGAATAATGGTATGAGAGAAAGGAGGATATTTTTATAATTTAAATTCATCATTGTGCCATTTTCATTAAATGCACAGAAAAATTTAATTATACTACATTGTTAGGAAGAAGGATTCAATTAAGAATCGGAAATGTCACAGGAAATGGTCATACAGCCCATCATCCCTAAATTTCATAATCGACTAACGCTTTTTTCTCCGTTACCTGATTAAGAAATACCAGCACTTTTTTATGCTCGGGATGATTCATATATTTTTCAAGATCCTGTTCTGAATTGAAGGTAGTTGTCAGCACCAGATCGTATGCCGAAGGATTTTCGCTGAAATTTAGCCCCACCTCGATATATTTGATTTCATCAATAAAAACCTTCATGTGTTCGAGGGCTTTTTTGAGTTGCAAAGCATTCTCAAGCTTCTGTGTTTTATTGGGGTAGTCTTTTAACTGCAGCAATACGATGTGCTTAACCATTATGACGATATTTTTTATTGATTAATTCCTCTGTTTTAAAAATATCCGTAAAACTATAAAAATTTGCATTACATAAACCGGATAACAAATATTTAATTAAAGCTCAGAAGAAAAAAAATGCTGCAATGAAAAGGTTTAAATTTTTGATAATAATGCAACATTAAATTTTCTTTTCCACAATATCCAAAATTTCTTTTTGGAGTTTTACAGCCTTTTCCTGAACATCTTTCCCTTTCGAAACGATCTCTTCAACAAAAGTCTTATCCTCCAATCCACCAGCATTGATTTTAATATTCAGGAATGCACCTTTCACGCCAGCCAGAGCGGCAATAGCTCCCACACCAGCGTCTGAAGCAGAATTTGGATTTCCGATCTCAGCCATGGCCTTCATTACTTCCATGGATTCAAAACACAAGTTCATAACTTTATAAGGAACTTCAATGGCATATTTTGTAGCATCCTGGATTGCTTTGTTCCGGTAAGATTTTTCCTCGTCACTTTTTTTCGGTAGGCTGAAAGCATCCATAATTTTGTTAAAAGCCCGCGTATCTTCATCTACCATTTTCAGCAATTCTTCCTGGTAATATTTCCCTTTCACTGCCCAGTCAGAGTATTCCTCCCACCTGTCATCCCAGCCTCGCTTATGAGACGATAAATTGGCAACCATTGTCCCTAATGCTGCACCCATTGCACCCATCGTCGCTGAAATAGATCCGCCCCCGGGAGCAGGTGACTCAGAAGCTGTTTCGTTCACAAAACCAGTAAGGCTTAAATCGACCAGTTTTTTTACTTTTTTATCTTCAAGAATATATTCGATGATCTTTTTGTCAGGATCAAAAGGAGCTAATTCGTCAAGTCCCAATGATTTAACTGCAATCCGGATGATTTCCCTGTCGGGAATTCCGATAGACCGCTGTTGTTTCATCAGGTAATGCTTTCCTGCATCGAGCATTGCTTTCAATGGAATGACACCAACCAGTTCAGAGCCTGTTACCCGTACCCCCCGTTTTTCGGCTGCCCTGCAAACCTCGTCAAACGCTTCATGTACTGATGTAACCGTGATGTCAGTCATGTTCATGGAGATTTGTGCAATTCCATATTCTTCAATAAACCAGCCAATAGCTTTTGTGCTTTTTAAGGTTCCGGGGATATAAACGGTATTTCCTTTTTCGTCCTTTACAATTTTTCCAGTGATTGGATCACCCTCACGCTTCTCCCTGCCTTTCTCACGCACGTCGTAAGCAATCGAATTTGCCCGGCGGGTTGAGGTTGTATTCAGGTTGAAATTATAGGCAACCAGAAAATTTCTCGCACCAACAGCTGTTGCACCAGTCTTAGCCACATGATCATTAAATTTGTCCGGACCGAAATCAGGTTTCCATGAAGGGTTGGATAATTTCTCTTTCAATCCCTCATATTCTCCTGAACGGCAATTGGCTAAATTTTTTCGTTCTGGTTTTGATGCCGCAAATTCATAATTATAGACAGGAATACCCAACTCCTCACCTATCCTTTTTCCTAGTTTTCTTGCATAAATTACCACTTCATCCATGGTAATGTTTGAAACCGGAACAAGCGGACACACGTCGGTAGCTCCAAATCTTGGATGCTCTCCATGATGCTTGCTCATATCAATGAGTTCAGCTGCTTTTTTTACTACCCTGAATGCTGCTTCACAAACTTCCTCAGGTGAACCAACAAATGTAATAACTGTCCTGTTAGTTGCCTTGCCGGGATCAACATCAATTAGTCGAACACCTTCAACGGTTTCTACGACATCCGTTATCTGTTTAATGATGCCGGTATCCCTTCCTTCGCTAATGTTGGGTACACACTCGATTAGTTGCTTCATGTTTCTATTGTTATATTGCCTGATTGTTTAATTAGTAATAAAGATTCAAATCAGCGGCAAAATTAGGGATTGGGATTTAATTACGAAGAAAATGTTTAGAAATATCGATTTTTACTTTTTTCTCTTTAAATGATCTCCCCATTCAGGATAACCGTTTCAACCTTATTGCTACCAAAGGAATAGGGCATAAATTCGATTGAAGGAATTTCTTTAGTGATAAAAATATTGGCTTTTTTCCCAACAGAAATGGTTCCCAGTTCCTCCTCAACACCCATTGCATAAGCACTGTTTAATGTTACCGCATTGATGGCTTCTTCAGGGGTTAGCCTGTAAAGAATGCTTGCCATTGATAGGATCAATTGCATATTGCCAGAAGGGGATGAACCCGGATTAAAATCACTTGCCATCGCCACAGGCAATCCTGCATCTATCATTTTTCGGGCGGGGGCGTATGGCATTCCAAGAAAGAACGCTGCACCCGGAAGAATGGTAGGCATGGTTTCAGTATTTTTCAAAACTTCTATTTCATCATCCCCTGTGTATTCAAGGTGATCAACCGAAAGTGCATTGTATTTTACACCCACCTGAATACCACCGGAATAATCCAGCTCATTCGCATGGATCTTGGGACGAAGGCCATATTTCATACCAGCCATCAGGATGCGCTCAGTATCCTCAACGGTAAAAAATCCCTTATCGCAAAAAACATCAATATAATCAGCCAGTTCTTCGGCAGCCACCATCGGAATCATTTCGTTGATCACAAGATCCACATATTCATGTTGCTTTCCCCTATATTCCAATGGAATGGAATGAGCACCCAAAAAGGTCGCTTTAATGGTTAACGGAGAAATCTCTTTCAGTTTGCGAATAGCATAGAGCATTTTCATCTCCTGTTCAGTGTCCAATCCATATCCGCTTTTAATTTCTACTGCACCAGTTCCTAACTTTGTGATCTCTTGCAATCGTGACATAGCAGAATCAACAAGTTCAGCTACAGTCGTTTCTTTCATTTTCTTTGCGGTGTTCAAAATGCCTCCACCCCTTTTTGCAATTTCCTCGTATGATAAACCTTTTATTTTGTCAACATACTCAATCTCACGGCTGGCAGGATATACAAGGTGGGTATGCGAATCGCAGAAACTGGGAAAAACCATTTTGCCAGTGGCGTCAATGCTAAGTTCAAAGTTTGAAGTTTGAAGTTCAAGGTTGGTCATTTTGCCAAAGTCAGCGATTTTACCTTTCTCAATAAAAAGAAAGGCATTTTCAATGCAGTTGAGCTCCGACATCTGTTTACCAGCCCTGAAGCGAATAGGTTTAGTTTCAACCTGAACCAGTTTTTTGATGTTTGTTATTAGGATTGACATAATCAAATATAATATCTCAAATACAACAAATAATTCCAGAAATAAAGGTAAGCGAAATAACGAAAAATTAACCATAGTTTGCCACAGATTAAGTTAATTCAGCATTAAGTTCAACTAACAAATAAAGTATTTTGGCTTTTTATTGTAAATTTGTATCAAAAACAAGTGCCAAAGATTTTTGAATATTTAGGAATTTTGATTTTTTTCTATTCAAATGAGCATGAACCGATTCATGTTCATGCAAAAAAAGGTGAAAATGAAAGCAGGGCTGAATTAATAATTGAAGACGGGGTGATTAAAGAAATAATAATAAAGAACACGAAGGGAGCAGATCCTCTGCAAGCAAATGATTTAAAGAATTTTAAAACATTTTTAAATGTTTATGCAGATAAGGTTGTAAAAAAATGGATTGATTATTTTATCTTCCACAAAGAAGTTAAATTTGAAAGGATTCAAAAAAAACTGAAGTGAAAATTTTCGAAGAATTCAGGGAGCAATATATCAGAACCATTAGGGTAGTAACAGCAAAATATGTTGGAGATTTTGTCATTCAATTACGATTTAATGATGGCGTCGAGCAATTTGTTGACTTCAAACCTTTTTTAACCAAGTCACATCATCCTTCCATAAAGAAATATCTGAAAGAAGAATCATTCACATGCTTTCAGATAACTGATGGGAATTTGAACTGGAACGATTTTGATATGATTTTTCCAGTTTGGGACTTGTACAATGGAAAAATAGGATCATAATTGTTAAAGATTTACAGCCCATACTTTCCAAATCTTAATGAACAATCATTTATTATGACTGATTACCATCTATCCTTCATTGTATGATTAATGATCAGGTCAATGTTATATTTATTCTTCAGCTTTTCATAAATCCGCTCAGCACAATAAACCGACCGATGCTGACCACCTGTGCAGCCAAAGTCAACTGTAAGATGATTGAATCCCAGCTCAATGTATTTGTCAACAGATTGACTTACCAGCCCAAAAACGTTATTAATAAACAATTCCACCTCCGCCTGTTGACCAAGAAAATCCGATACAGGTTTATCGAGGCCACTCAGTTTCCTGAATTCAATTAACTTGCCGGGATTTCGTAAGGCACGGCAATCGAAAACAAATCCACCACCATGTCCGCTTTTATCGTCCGGAATACCTTGCTGCAGATATGAAAAACTTCTGATCTCAACCGTCAGATTTTCGCTTCCTGATCTCCTTTTCATTTTTCTGCCCTGCCTGACCATCTCTTCTAAACACTTTGTTAGTTCGGGAATTTTAATAGAGAACTCAACATTTTTTAAAAGCCATTCAAGATTATCCAACGCATAACTGATACTTTCCGCAAAATGTATCTTACGTTCAAAAAAACCCCGGTAGCCATACGCTCCCAAAACCTGTAAAGTCCGGATAAGCTCAAAACCATAGTAAAGCGGTATAAAGGAATTCCTGTCAACAGAAATATGATGCTTTAATTGTGAGATATAATATTCCAGCATTTGCTCTCTGAAAGCAAAAGATAAATCGGCTTTTGCCTGGAAAAGCAAGGAAGCAACATCATATTGTAAAGGTCCTTTGCGCCCTCCCTGGTAATCGATATAATAAGGTTGATTGTTATATAGCAGGATATTCCTTGCCTGGAAATCGCGATACATGAAATAACCGGCATCAGCCAGGGATAGAAAATCCATGAGTGTTCGAAAATCATTTTCTAGTGCCTGCTCATGAAAAGGAATATATGACGGACGCAGGTAATAATATTTAAAATAGTTCAGGTCCCATTGCATCGATTGCCTGTCGAACTTATCGCGCGGAAAGCAAACCGAATAATTGAGGTCTTTACCTGCAACCACCTGAAAACTGATTAGATCGTCCAACACCCGCTTATAAATCAATTCAATTTCCCCGCTTATCTTTTTTGATCCGCTCGTTCCCGGAAGAAGGCCGAACAGAGAAACATCGCCCAAATCCTGCAAAAGGTAGATCCCAGCTTCCTCATCGGAATTATAGATTTCCGGTACATTCAAACCATGTTTTTTAAAATGATCGGTAAATGTCAGAAATGCCCTGTTCTCATTTTCATCTTCACCAATCACACCTATGGCTGATTCTTCCTTGCCGGATATCCTGTAATACTGCCTGTTTGAACCTGATCCCGTAATACGTTCAATACCGGTTATCACTTCGCCTGACCAGTCATGGAAAAGCTTTTTAAGTTTATGTTCTTTGTCTTGAGCCAATTTATAATCTGATTTGATATCTCTTCACAAAAATAATTAAAAGCCAATGTCACCTGAGAAATCAATGAAATAATAATCAACAGGCAAATGATGATTTAGGTTTGAAGGGTTTTATTAAAATGTTTATGAGGCAAGAAAATCGTTATTTTTGCGAGCATACATTCATTTAAATTCGACAGTTACAAACAAAGTATTAATCTCTTAAATAAAGAACTATGGCTAAGTCAGCGACCGATATTTTAAAAGAAGCAATCCTGCTCGAAAAAAGAGGCAAAGCGTTTTATTCCAATGTAGCCGAGCAATCGAAAAGCCAGGCAGCTAAGAAAATATTTAACATGATGGCGGAGGAAGAGGACGAACATATTAAGTTCCTTGCAAAGCAGTTCAAGTCTTATAACCAGGATCATAAATTTGTGAAACCTGACGAACATCATGAAGATCCCAATGAGGAAACAGTTATCCAAATCCTGACGGAAGAGATCAAAAAAGAAATTTCTGCTGCCAGTTTTGAAGCAGCCGCTATTTCTTCTGCTATGGATTTTGAAACAAGAGCAGTGAAAATCTATTCTGACCGGGCTGCTGAAGCTACTGACCCGATGGAAAAAGAAACCTATGATATGCTGGCAAAATGGGAAAGCGGCCATCATAAACTGCTTCACCAGCTGAATGAAGACCTGAAAGAACAGGTCTGGAACGATAACAGCTTCTGGCCGTTTTAGATGAATATTTGTCGCTGATCATTACATCAGCAATACGAGATTCAGGAATATCCTCACGAAGGAACTGACAAGCTGATCCTGATACCATCATGTCATTCGCTAATTACGTAATCGAATTTAACCAAAAACTTAAGCTTAACATTCCATTACCTCCGGGTGTGGAAGTAATGAATCCTTTTATCGACCAGGACACAATGGAAATTTCCTCAAAGTTTTACCGAAAGTATTACTCAGATGAAAATCAACGGATTTTGATCCTTGGCATCAATCCCGGAAGATTCGGAGGAGGCATCACCGGTATTCCTTTTACCGATCCGGTAAAACTTGAAAAAAATTGTGGGATTACCCATCAGCTTAAAAAAATCACTGAACCTTCTGCAGGCTTTATTTATGATATGATTGAAGCTTATGGTGGTCCAGAACTTTTTTACAGCAAGTATTTTATTCATGCAGTTTGTCCACTTGGATTTACAAAAAGTGGAATCAACTATAACTATTACGATTCAAAACCGCTCGAAAAAGCAGCAACACCTTTCATCATCCAATCCTTAAAGCACATCCTTTCATTTCCAATAACTACGGACCGATGTTACTGTCTTGGAAACGGCAAAAACTATACATTCCTTTCAAAGCTCAATGCTCAGCAACAGTTTTTCCGGGAAATTATTCCCCTTCCCCATCCTCGCTGGATTGTACAATACCGAAGAAAAAAATACGATGAGTTTATTGCTGATTATTTGAAATATCTGGGTTAGGTTATAAAGCAGTGATCAAATCAGGCTATCTGACAAAGAAGATTATCGCTGCGATTACACCGATGGTGACGATTACCCACCGAAGGAGAAATGGTTTAAATTTTCCGGCAAGCCTGCCTCCAATTGTACCACCCAGCAAAGCACAAACTGCCATTACAACAGCAACCATCCAGTGCACTTGTCCTGAGAAAAGAAAATACAGAGCAGCAGAAACATTCACACAAAGTGAAAGCAATTGTTTTAAAGCATTCAACCGGATGAGGCTATCCTCAAGAAAAAGACCTAACGCGGCAATTGTTATCACCCCAAGCACGCCACCAAAGTATCCACCATATATTGCAACCGGAACAATTGCAAATGCAACAGGCCAATTAACCCTGCTGTTCTCTCCATGATTTGCACGCTGTAAAATCCATTTCCGCAGAGGTTCTTGAAATGCGAGAAAAAAGGAGGCAAACAGGATAAGAAAAGGAACTAAATTGTCAAATAGTCTTTCACCGGTATTAAGCAATAATAAACCACCGGCTACACCTCCTAAAATCGAAATCGGGACTAATAAAAGGATTCGGCTTTTCTGACCTTTCAAATCATTGCGCTGGGCATATGTCCCACCCAAATAACCCGGGCAAAGCGCTACTGTATTCGTGACATTGGCTGAAACAGCCGGCAATCCCAGGGCAATCAGAACGGGAAAGGTAATTAGGGTTCCGCCTCCGGCAATTGCATTCACAATCCCCGCGGCAATGGCTGCCATTCCTGCGATCAACAGATCAAATAGTTCCATTGAAATTCAAAAAGAAATATAAGAGAAGCGAAAGTAAGCAAGATTAATTCATCACCGTGATGTGAAAGCACTTTTCCTTGTATTCTGTCACCACCAGGCATCGGCCTTCACCACGCAGTTCACCGATGGCTTCCGAAAGCAATTTGATGACTGAAGCATCAGCCACCTCCTTTTTAATCCATGGCAAAGGTTTTTTAATCACATTTTTATAGGCAATGTCAAAGGTTGTCCCATATAAGTGAGAAGAGTTGGAGGCTGCGTTTCCATTGGACCGACCCAGGCTTTTCTGGCTTTCACCTGTGCGAAGCAGGGAACTTACCCTGAAATAGTAGTTGCCCTTCCCCTTTTCCTGAAGTTTTTTACTAAACCTCTTTCCAATATCATCAAGCAACTTAGCAGCTTTTGGAACAAGATAAGGATGCGAATGACCCAGCTTGTTAACCACATAATTGTTGCCACCACTTATTTTTTTCAACTTTCCCTCAGAAACCAATTCATCTTTTTCCTGACGGTAGGCTTTTTCAGAATTAAAGGGCTTAATTCCAAGTCTCTTCGCATAACTCAGATGCTTATCGTTGAAATCTTTATACCGGTCAACCCTGACTCTGCCGTAAGCTTCGGAATTATTGCTACTGATTTTATTTATAAATGAAGGTAAAAGGAAAATCGCTACGATGGCAAAGAGTATAACAATGACCATCGTCAGCCTGCCCTTATGGAGCTTCCTTTTTCGTTTAGGATTATTGTTTTTTTTCTTCATGGTTTTAGTAAAGAATTATCATCTGCAAAATATTATTTTTAAATAGCTTTATTACATCCCCCTGCCCCCTTCAAAGGGGGAGTCAAATTTTCATCAAAAAGAATACGTTACCCCCAGCATCATATTGAACCGGTAAGACGGATAATTGTACCACCTGAAATACCGTTGTCCAAGAATGTTGTTGAAATTGATAAATCCCGATAACAATTTAGTATAGCGGTATTCAACACCCAGATTGATATCGGCAAATCCTTTAAGTTCAACGGGCACTTCAGTTGTTGTTACCACGGGCACACTTGCTGTTTTTTCAAAAGTTCGTGCATAAGTTTTGTTGCGGGTAAATACTTCGGCCTTAATCCAAATTTTGTCCTGCATATTATAGTCAGCACTTAAATTGATTTCCAGCGTCGGTTTGTGCCAGGGTTTATTTTCATTATCAAGAAAATAGTTGTTATATTTACCCCTCAGCATGGCATTGAATTTATTCTTATAATGAAAACCAAATTCGCCGATGACCCTTGAATACTTTACCTTATCGTAAACAACAGTAAATTGATTGTTCAATCCATCAGCAATTGCCGAGACCGTATCGTTTACATAGAAAGGCATATTCTCAATGGTAGAATTTACAAAGCTTACGTTATAATCGAGGTATTTGGTGATGTGTCCTTTTAGTCCGCCATACTGACTGAAATTATTATTTGAAAACCGTTTCTCGAGGGTAGAAATAATAAACGGATTTTCATCGCTCATCGAGCGGAGGCTGTTGGGCATCATTTCGCCAAAGATGCCTGCATAGGTGATCAGGATATCCTTTACCACCTGGACCTCTGCCCGGACTATAGGGTATACATGGAAGTATGACGTTGGACCCGATTCCAGGTCCATTTTTAATCCGACTTTAAAGTAGTATTGTTCAAAACCAAGGTTATAATAAGGATCGAACCGGATGATGCCCTGGTTAAGATTTGACAACGTATCCTTATCAAAATAATAATCTACACCTGCATCCAATCCGAGTTTTTCGTTCTCCGAAAAATTAAAGAATGTGGTATTTTTATTCAGTCCTGCATCAAACTTAATATTGCTTTCCTGTGCCTTGAATTTATCGATCAGATAATAGTATCTAAAATTCAAGTAATGGTTAAACTTATCATCTCCCGTGTAATTGCTTTCAAGCCCGGTTTTCATTTCGATCAGGTTATAGGCCTGCTTGTAGTCGTTTTTCTCCAGGTCGAGTTCAGGAAAATCGTCTGGTTTAAATCCATAAAAGTGCACCCCTGTTCTCTTATAAGCTGCATCGCCCGACAATGTATGCTGCTTAAAGAATTTTTTCCCATATCCATCCAATCCAAAAACACTACTTCCCGGGAAAGCATAATCCTTAATTCCGCCAAAGGATGCGAGGTATTTGGCATGCACGCCGAATGCATTATTTTTTGACCTAAGCTTGTTGGCATTGAATTCAATATAAGGAGTCCAGTAATTTCCAATACCAGCGCGGAGATAATTCTTGTACAATTCAGTAACCGATTCGCCGGCGATCTTGGCAGGCTTTATGGGTTCCAGCAAAACCGGCACTTTCAAGGTTTTGGATTTAATGGAATAATTGAAATCCGGTTTATCTAATCTTTCATCCGGAATCCGGGGAGAAAGACTGATCTTGCTGGCATCCGAAACAGTCGGCTCGTAAGGCGCAATTACGGTCACCTCCCCTTCTTTGGTAATTTCCTGTGATTGAGCCTTCGCTATTCCAAGCATGAAGATAAAAGAAATAGCAATAATAAGTATTGAGTCTACCCTGAAAAGTGGTTTTTTAACCACAAAGACACTAAGGCACAAAGTTTCACCAAGAATACTTATCCTATCTAAAGGATTTAATGTTTCTTGGTGTTTTGGTGTCCTAGTGGCAATCATTTTGTTTTTTATTTTTTTCAAAATCTTATCTGAATTCATTTTCAATAATACCTTTACAATTTTTGCAATTCCACTTCAACCGGTTCTTCTTTTAGCTTGATGGTTTCACCTCCATTCAGGGTATCGGCTTGTTTCGATTTATCCTGTAACACCTGCTCCCGACTGAGAATTTCGGTGAACTTTTCACTTGCAATTTTTCGGAGGTCATCCCCTTCATAATTATCGATGATGCTTTGTAAGGTTTGCTTCGCCTGGAAATCATTTCCGTTCTTCACATAAATATCCGAAAGCAAAATAAAGCCCCTGGCAATCCAATAATCATAAGCCGTATAGCGATTGATCAGCTCAAATGCTGTTTTTTCTGCCGATTTAGTATCCGATAGTTTAAATTCGATTTCGGCCGCATTAAAAGTTGCTTCGGCTCCAGCCTCTCCCTGCGAAAGCGCAGCTATCTTTTTGTATTCGCTTTTGGCTAAAGGCAATTCATCAGAAAAATAATAAGAATTTGCCCTGATCATCATTGCTTCCAGTTTCATTTGATCGGTAAGCTTTTCAACTGCAAGCAGCTTTCCGGCATCAGTCAGGGCACCTTCATAATTCTTCATCATGTAATTGCTTTTCATCTTGCCATAAAAGGCTTCAGTCAAATTAATCCGGTTTTCGGCAGTGGATTCGAGGGTGGTAAAATGAGCAAGGGCAGTATCATATTTTGCCAATCCATAACTTAAGGTTGCTGCCTTTACAAGCGCGCTTTCGGTGAACTCAGACCGTGGTGCGGCAATTACCGTCTCAAGATTTTTAAGCGCTTTCTCCTTCTGACCTTCTCGCATCTGGCAGTCGCCAAGGTAAAAGCTTGCGCCGGTGATGAATGCACCCTGAGGAAATTTATCCACATACCTTTCAAGTGCCGGCAGTGCTGCCGTATAATCCGAATTCAGGTATAGCTTTTCGGCAGAAATATAAAGCAACGAATCTTGTTCCGAAACCCTGACCACCGCATTCGGAAGACCATTGGCATAAGCAAGATAATCATCCACCTTGTTCATTTCAACATAAATATTCTTGATACTGACCAACGCTTCCTTCGATTCAGGTGAATTCGGAAAATCTTCTACCACCTTTTTAAATGTGTTCAAAGCCAGTTCATATTGCTCGCTGTTATAGTAAATCAGTCCTGATTTAAGCCTTGCCTTCACGGCAAAGCTGCTGTTCGGATAATCCGACACCACCTTTTTAAAATTGTATAGTGCATTTTCATTGTCTTTCTGAATCAGATATGTGTTCCCCAATTCATATTGAGCCTCACTGACTACAGATGAAGTCGGATACGTTTTTATAACTTTATTCAGGGTTTGAATTTCCTCATCATACCTCGAAAGGACTCCCAGCGCTTTTGCTTTCTGGAACAGGGCATAGTCCACATCCAGTATACCCATTTTAGTTGCCTTGTCATAACTGCTAATCGCGTTGTCGTAACGTTTGCTTATAAAATATGAATCTCCCAGCCGTATATAAGCATCAGCCACCATTCCAGGTTCTTCACTTTTGGCATTGCTGATAAAAGCCTGGAATGAAGGTATTGCATCGCCATACTCTTCTTTCTTGAAATAAACATATCCCAGGTTGTAGTTGGCGACATTGTGAACCGGTAATTGTTTCGCCTCTGCAAGGCCTAAAAAATCGGTGTAATACTTTTTCGCTCCCCAAAGGTTATCCGTCCTGAAAAAAGATTCGCCAGACCAGAAAACAGCTTCAGCGGTTACCGCTTTATCAGCATCAAGGTCTATCGCTTTCTTGAACATCTTGATGGCTTCCTCGTCATTATATTGATTGAAATACTCAATGCCCCGGTAGAGAGACACCTTCTGGTAATTTCTGTTATAATCACTGCCCTTCTGCTTAATGTTATCCAATGCATCCTGGGCATCCTTATAATTCCCGGTTGTTAGTGAAATCCTGTACAGGAAATTATAAGCATCATCGTTCCGGCTGCTGTTGGGATAATTCCGGAGGTAGTCTTTCAGCGCTTTGATGGCTTCACTGTATGGGTCAAACGAAAGGTCGAAGGCCAGCTGCGCCTGGTTGAACAAAGCATCTTCCCTGATTTCAGTATCAAAGGTCAGCTTGTATGCCGAATTAAAGGCATTGGCAGCAAACTGCTTCTGTCCTGTGTGGAGATAGCAATCGGCAAGGTAGTAGTAGGCAAATTGCGCCAATTCATCCTGCGCTCCGGTAACCTTTTCAAAATAATCAGCGGCAGTTTCATACTGCGAAGCTTTGTAAAGACAAAAAGCATGCGAGTAATTATCTTCCCTCGCCACCGCAAGTCCTTTGGATTTATGATACTGTTCAAGGTAAAGCAATGCTTCTTCAAAATGTCCGGTCCGGTAGTACGACTCCCCGATCACCCTATTGATTTCCGGAGTTCTCTTTTCAGTTGCATTTTCAAGCATTCCCGGAGCCATCGCGAGCACCTCGTCATATTTTTCCTGCACAAACAGGATTTGAATGATATAATAAGGCGCCACTGCCTTGAAATTATCATCATTCATCAATTCAGTAAAACCTGTCAAAGCCGTTTCGTAATCGCCTTCCGTGTAGGCAATGTGCGCCAGGTAGTAATTGGCAGGCGAAGTATATTTCGAATTCCGGGTCTTTACCTTTTCAAACCAGGGCTTTGCCTTTGCACCATCATCCGTCTTGAAATAACAATATCCTTTCTTGAAATAGAATTCATCCAATTGTCCTTTGCTTAGCTCCGACTCATCCACCTTCTCAAAATAATCCTGGGCTGAATTGAATTTCTTATCGGTATAAGCAAGCCGGCCAAGCTGGTAGTTGATCAGGTTCACACGGCTGCTGGAGGGATGCTTTCGCAGGAATTCCGTAAATTTAAATTCGGCATCTCCGTTGTAAAGCTCCAGTGCGCATAAGGCATCATAGTATTCGGCGTTCACCCTAAGCAGGGCTATTGGGTTGGGCTCATTTTCTATCACATACGCGAAATCCTTCTGTGCTGCCCCGTACTTCTCTTTTTCAAACAGATCCACCCCCGACCGGTAAGCCGCTTCAGGTTCCCTGTAAACCGAAGTTCGCTGGGCTACCAATCCGCTGGCAATAATGCATAAACTTAAAAGGGGAAATACCTTATAACTTATTCTCATACCTCAGTTCCAATCTTAACGCTTGCGGCACACACTGCCGTAACCAAGCAAAATTAGTATCTATAAGCGCGTAAAGCTGAGGCTATAAGTCTAAATTATAACAGTATGATGTTAATAAGTCAAGGATTAGGAAACGGCGAAGAGAAAATAATATTTCGGGAAGGATGATTTTTTTATCGTAGTTTTTTAGTTCTATACTTTAAAATGCGGGGATTTCTTTTAAAATGAATGACACCAACTACTTTAATTTCGCTGTTCTTATCATCGGTCAGGTAATAAATCCCGTATGGAAATTTATGAACGAGGAATCTTCTGGTTTCTTTATGTATTCTGACGAAGCTTGATGGATTAACTGAAATTGCTTCAAATGCTTCTTCAACATTCCTGATAAATAAATTTCCGAGTCCGGGCTGATTTAATTCATACCACAGGTAAGCTTCATCAAGGTCACTTACAGCATCCGCTAAAAAGCTGATTGTATACTTCATCGGCCATTTTGATATTTCTTCCGTATCTCATCCCACGATTTGAATTCACCTTTTCCCTGGTAAATCTTTTCCAGCCGCTCATTCAATATTAATTTATGATCCGCAGGAAGAACCTCATATTCCTGATCCCTTGCAATATCTTCCCAAAGAAGCTGTACAAGTTCAATCTTGTCCTTTCTCGGCAATTTATGCAATTCGGCTATTTGAGTATTTGTCATCATTTAAAGTTTTTACAAAGGTAACGAAAAGCAATAAAAATTATCTTCCGTTTTTGTTTTTAAAAAAGCTTTGAAAGGTTAATAAGTCAAGGTTTAGGAAACAGGGAAGGGAAAATAATATTTTGAATTGAAGATTTATTTTAGCGTTTCGCTGTCTTTGCGATCCCGCTTTTTCAGCGGGAGAAGCAATCTGTATTAATGAGAGAACTCCATATTATTTCATATTTTAGCTATACTATCAATAATCGCTTTATTTTTTACTTTGTAAAGAAATCATCAACTCCAATTTTTTTCCCTGTCATATTACCATTTGCAACCGGGTAAAGTGTTATCTCGTAAGTTGAATAATGAGTTCCATTAAAGTCCTCATATTGTTTCAAAACCATTAAGTCTTTATTATTATTAAAAACCTGCAAACTCATATCTTCTTCAAAACCACCATTTATTTTTCCATCTAAAAGGGCTTTATTTGGATTCCAGCTATTTCCATAAAAGACTTTAGAATAATATATTCCATCTGGAATATTTTTCATTTCAAAACTATGTCCAGCTCTGATATATTCATTTCTTATAGTTTTTTCTGCTATTTGTTCCACTAAGCAAACAATAACATCTGATTTATCAGTATTGTTATAAGTAATTGAGTTGTTTGAGTAAAAATTAAACATTCCTTCTCCAAAATAACTATCATAAGGAGAATCGCCATCTGATAAACTATTATTAAACCATTTTCCTTTATCCGGCGACTCTTTAAATAATTTCTCTCTTTTTATTTCACTATTAATATCATCAACATTTTTTTTAAATGCAATTGGCATCAAGTTGTTTAAATTAATTAAAAACTCTTCTTTTGTTCCCAGGTCATCAATTGAAAACAGTGATAAATTAATTAAATTATCATAAAACTTCATTACTCTTCTAATGCTTGACTTTTGAAATTCTGATTTAAACCAATTCCATTCACCAATTTCATATGTTGTTACAATTCCACTTGACAACAAATTATTGTAAAATTCATAAAGAGGTCTTTCCTCCAATATCTCTGATATTTCCATAGGATCATCATCAACAATTGAAATAAAATGTCCATTTATCCAATTTTGATAAACTGGATATTTATTCAGTACTTTATTAGCAATAACACTATCTGATAGCTCATTATACTGTGGATATTTGTCTTTTACAGATGCCCCAAATGCTTTGTGATAATCTATTTTAAAAATAGGAGGTATTGATGAAAATTTACCATGTAATAATCTGGTATCAAGGTTACTTTTAAATATTACCATTCCCCAAGCAAGGCATGTAATTACAATTAGAAATATAGGGTAATATTTTCTGGGAAGCTTATTTGATTTCTTTATTAGTCCAAAATAAATAAAAAATCCTGTAATAATTGCTGGTATGAATGATAATCCTAATGCCTCACCAGCCTTAAAGACAGTTTCAGTATAGTATATTCTAAAGGTATAAACAAGTAATCCAATGAGTGGAATAATTATAGCATTTGATATAATGCCTTTGTTATTCTTAGGATTCGTCCATAGTATTGCTAAAATTCCGAGGGTAAAAAAAAGTGCATAGTTTAACATACTTAAAAAGATTCTATTGATAGTTAAACATTCTGATAAATAGCTTTATCACCAATTTAAAAATTTGAGAATTTTATCGATTATTTCTTGTTTTGAATACCTTTCCTTCCAATCGCTAATAATTAACCATAAAACAAGTGGCCATCCTATAACAATAATAACTATGATAGGTATAATGCAAGCAGCAGCAATTCCTGTTGCAACTATTGCCTGCACAAACGTTTCAACAGTTAAAGTCTTAAAAAAGTTCTCTATAAGGTACTTAATAAATATGATAGCAATTTTTACTGATATGATAATTAGAATTATTGACCCAGGTATTACATAAAACATTTTCCATCCATCAAGTTCAAATATGCCTAGCACAGCAGACCCCCATAAAAGACTTGCAATATAAAGAATTGAAATAATTGCAAGAATCCACAATATGGTATATGCAATAAATACAATTATTTTGAGTATCCCAGAATGGATTTTATAAATACTCATAAATTTATTGTTTTATAAACCTAGCCTTTACAACAGTTTTATGGTAGCTTATATTTCCACATCGTTCAAAATCTCTTGCGTCAACAACAGCTTTAACAATTCCACCTTCAAACATTACCCAAACTGAACCATAATTGTAATTTAATTCTGAACAATCATCGGTCGAACGAGGATTACCGCATACTTTAATTACTTCAGTAGGGGTCATTCCAATTCTTACATTTTCAACAGCTTTTGTCGTTGCATTACTTATGGACATCTCTATTTTTTGTATTTCCGTCAGTACTTGTTGCTTTTGTGCTTCATAAATACTAAGATTATTTTTCGCATCAGTTAGTTGTTTTTGAAGATTTTTGACCTCGCTCTCTTTACTAATTACCAATTGATTCTGCTGGGTTACTTTCTTTTGAAGTTCCGTTAATTCTGTATTTTTTAGTTGTATTTGGGAATTTGAAGAAGTTAACAATGTCTTCAAACTATCTATTGCTAAGTTTTTTTCTCTGATTGACAATGTTTGATTTATTCTCGTAATGATTTCATTTGGATCAGCTTTAATTTCTGATTTGACATAATACTCATATCCATCCCAGTTTTCTTCAAGAATTGTAAGTTCGGTCGTTCCAGCACTTAGGGTTTTAATTTCATTTGTGAAAAAGTCTTTGGTAATCTTATTATTTTCTTCTGTTACTTGGTAATTGACATAACTTTCTACATAAGTGCCAAGTTCCTCTATTAAAAGAGCTTTAACTTCTTGAAGTGCTTTTTGTCTTGCAGTGACCTTGCTATCAGTTTCACTTGCTTTGTAAGTATATTCCCTTATAAATGTTTTTTGCTGACAGAATCCTATTCCTGGTATCAACAATAAATAAAGAAGGGTTGTTGAATATATTAATTTAATCATTGGTTGAACCTGTATTGTTAAATATCTGAATGCATATTTTTTGTATTGCTTTTTCAAAAATGATTCACCATACAGTAAATGAATTTATCACTTTTAAAAAATCAAATATATTTGATAGTCTATATAAATATTATTCTCTTATCCATTTCTTAACTTTAAAAGAAACTTCTCCTCTCTTTCTTGGATCATAATACAAAATTGTTCTTTTGTCTCTTTTTTCTATATCCTGGTTAATTTTTGTTGATTTAAAATCAATGAAACCATTATCCAAGTCCGTTATGAAATCCTGAACAGCAACTTTTGTTTTATTAAAAAGTGGGACAAGATTTATAAAGTAAATTCTATAGTCAAATTCATTAATTGCAATACTGAATGGGCTTGAATTCGTTGTACCTATTTGCAAAGTATATCCCTCGGGTAAAAGGGAATTGTGTGTTAATGTGCTTCGGACATTGTTATAAATATTTTCCAAATCCAAATTACTTAAATCTAGATTAAAATATTTACTATTAAGAATAAAAATGTGTTGCGTTGTACCTTTAATATAACGTTCTTTTCTGTCAATTGTAATTTTGAAATTTTTGTTGCCAGCAAACACAGATCCAATACAATCAATGATAGAAAATAGTAGTATTGAAGCCGGGAATCCTAATATTCCACCAGTAGCATTATTCCCCCAAGTATTTTTGTCAGTTTTTTTATATATAATTGCATATTCAACAGCGTGAACCATTTCAACTAATGATTCTTTTATCAGTCCGACTTTCTCTTTGTGAATTGCCATTTAATTTTTGATTGTTTTATCCAGTTTTTGTATGTCTCCTCTGAACTGTTATTCCCGCTGCCGCTTGTCTTCCAACCTTGGCCTTAGCATTGGCGCTACTTGTGGCATCATTACCCCTCTTTTCAAATCATATATCAAACGTTAAAAATCACTTCTCTTAAATCAATCCCCTCCCCCAAACCTTGAATTCAAACCCACCAACCTTAGAATTCCACTTCCAATACCTTGGAGTAAATTAAATGTCCGTCCGTCAGAAAATGGGAATTTTAATAATACGATATCCCCGAATTTCAAATGATTCATGGCTTAATTGTTATCGTAAACCGAATCAGAATCAGAATATCCTTTTAAGAATTGCTCCTCTGCCGTTTGCTGAAAAGTAAGATCATCATAAGCATCCGGTTCATCAATTAATACGATTACCCTAACGTCCTTATTTGTTTTTAATCTGGCTTGCATTTCAGAAGGGATAGGTATCTGGTGGTTTCTGATTCTGGACTTAAATTCCACTGCTTTCATAATAACTTATTTTATTTACAAAGATATTCATTCTAACTTAAAATTCTGATACCAGAATGAACTTTTATTATTTTTAAAACACCCACAGCATAAGGAGCATAACGACGCCCCATTCTATCTTTATTGGAGGTGACAAATTGGCTCCTCCAATCTTTGAACTCCCGCCCGGTTAACTCAAACATAAAATCAGGTTGTCACTAATTGTGATAAGCTTCTCTGGCAAGTCCCCTGCTCTTTCGGATTTGTGTTTAAGCCTGTGCCTGGGATAATCCGAAAGTAAATAGGAAGGGATTTATAATCCACCCGGCCGGAAGGCTTTAACCACAATGGCCACTCCCAAAGGTCTAAGGGACTCCTTCGAAGGATGCCCGCCTGAATGACGCAGTCGGGCAGGCCTGTGGCAAAAGTTTTTACACAAAATCCACAATAAAAAGTTTCCTGAAACATGAAACCTTGAACTTTGAACCATCCTCCCTTCGTGCCCATTGTGCCTCCTTTGTGTCCATTGTGGTTAAATTTTTTACCATTTAAAATAATACCTATTTTTATAGCATAAATAAATTCACCATTATGAGACCATTTTTATTACTTATTGCCGGATTATTATTGATCCAAACCGGTTTTTCCCAGGATACATTTTCCATTTGCGCGGTCGATACCATCACAGGTGAAGTTGGAAGTGCAGGAGCATCATGTATTGGAGCACCGCAAATTCCCGGGGGCTGCAGGATACTCAGTTATGTGAAACCCGGTGTGGGAGTTATCCATACCCAGGCGTACTACCTTGCCGCCAACCAGAATTATGGTATACAGCTGATGAACCTGGGATTGCCGCCGCAGCAAATCATAGATTCTCTGGTTGCAAACGATGCCCAGAACAATCCATCCCAAAGACAATATGGCGTCGTAGACTTATTTGAAGGCTCGGCCAGATGTGCAGCCTATACCGGTGTCAATTGCGATGATTATAAAAACCACATCATCAGGCCGAATTATACCATCCAGGGTAACATCCTTCTCGGGCAGCAAATCCTCGATTCGATGGAAGCCCGCTTCCTGAATACCGAAGGTGAGCTGGCATGCCGGTTGATGGCGGCATTGCAGGGAGCTAAGGTCATCGGCGCCGACACCCGCTGCCTCGATGATGGTGTTTCATCCCTGAGCGCTTTCCTCAGAGTTGCCCAGCCCAATGATCCGGTCAACGACCTCTATCTCGATTTGAATGTTCCGTCAACATTACCCGGAACTGACCCGATTGACGTTCTCCAGAATTTATTAGATAACTGGGGTGGATGCCTGGGATCAGGAATAACTTCTATTGATGCATCGCATTATATCAGGGTGTTTCCCAATCCTTCCAATCAATCCGTTTGTATTTATTTAACTGACAATTTAGATAATTCTGATAAAAAAATCTCAATCATTGACGCTTTTGGAAGGACGGTGAAAGAAATAAAGAATATAAATGAAGACAGAGGAGTTATTTTAGAAAGATTAAAACCGGGCATTTATTTCTACCTTCTTTATTATAATAATGAAATGAAGACAAAAGGTAAATTGATCTTTGTTCAATAAATTCATTTATTACAATATTCAAATTATCATCTTTGGGCGCTTGAATTGTCAAATGGAACTCTTTTGAAACAATTTTCTTTGAAAGGATTTTCTTATTGACACAAAGCAAATATTTATTATTTTTGTAAAAAAAACACAATGACAGAAATTATTTTTATTGTGGAGGAATCGCCCGAAGGAGGCTATGAGGCAAAAGCATTAGGCCATTCCATCTTTACCCAAGGTGAAACAATAGAAGAATTGAAACAAAACATACGTGAGTCTATCCAATGCCATTTTGAAACAAAAACCCCAAAGATAGTCCGCCTTCATTATATTAAAGAAGAGGTTTTTGCAGCATGACAAAGCTTCCCCGAAATTTATCCGGAAAAGCTTTAATTAAAAAGCTGAAAAAGAGTGGTTATAGACCTACAAGGCAGGTTGGAAGCCACATCAGGTTAACTACAGAAATAAATGGAATCCATCACATTACCATTCCTGATCACTCACCTATAAAGGTTGGCACTCTGTCCAACATACTCAAAGATATTGCAGTACATCTTGAAATCAGTAAAGAAGAATTAATTAACCGCTTGTTTTAACTTGATCAATTCATAAAAATTGGAGTGGATTCTTTGAATGTGGGATGGATGAATTGATAAAAGATCAGGAAATCGCGCTTAAGAAAATTCGATTCACCTTAAACTTTGACCATTGAACTTTGAACCATTTCTCTCCAAATTTGTAATTATGCTTTCCTATATTTAGTATGTTTGAAAAAAATTGAATTCAAAAAAAAATGAACTTCGAAGCATTTTTTAAAATGACATACGGCATCTACCTGGTTTCATCCAAATCAGAAGAGCAGTTGTGTGGCTATATAGCCAACACCGTTTTCCAGGTAACCGCCGACCCTCCTCAGATAGCAATCAGCTGCCATAAAAGCAATATCAGCGCAAAGATCATAGAAGCCAGCGGAGTATTTTCGGTTTCGGTGCTTGACAAAGAAACGGATGCCGGTTTGATTGGATTATTCGGTTACCAGACCGGCAACGAGGACAAGAAATTCGACCGTGTGAATTATACATACGGTGTTACAGGCGCACCGATCATCCTCTCCCATTCAATTGCTTATTTTGAATGTAAAGTAGTTGACAAATTTGATGTGGGAACACATTTTTTATTCATTGGCAAGGTGGTTGAAAATAAATTGCTGGAAGCTGAAAAAGATCCGCTCACCTATGATTATTTCAGAAGTGAACTGAAACTGATGGCACCTGAAAGAGCACCAACCTATATTGATAAAGCTAAAATTCAAAAAGAAAAAGAGATGCGAATGCCGCAAGAAGAAAAAAAGGAAGGACTGGGTTCAAATTACGTTTGCACCGAATGCAGCTATGTTTACGATCCCTCAGTGGGTGATGAAGCTCAGGGCATTCCGCCCGGAACTCCTTTTTCTGAGCTGCCCGAAGATTGGGTTTGCCCCATTTGCGCAGCAGCAAAATCAAAATTTATCAGTGAAAATTAAACCGGAACTTATTCAGGAAAGCAAATTCTGTGTCAGAAAACATCGAGGATTTTTACTTTTCTCCCCCTGAAATCAAAAGTATCACCTTTCTTCAATCCCTTCATCGCCTGGTAAAAAGGCACCTGCAGTGAAATAGCATAAAAAGTATCTTTCCCCACTTCAACTTTTCCAATACCTATTGAAATAAAAACCTTTTGCATGTCAGTAACCACCACACTTCCAAATTCAACCTGGTCGTGATTAACGGTAATGTCCATTTTATTCAGGGTCTCCAGCATATCCATTTCCATTTGCAGCTGTTTGGCATACATATCCCTGTTAACGATCAGTTCCATTTTGTGCGTGTCTGAATCATCGCTGGGCTCATCGTATTCGTGAGCAGTTTTTTCAGCTTCCTCCATCGCAGCATCAAGATGCCTGATCTTTTCCATGTGCAGTTCCATGCACTTAGTGAACAACTGCTTTCTGAGTAATGTTTTATCCATGCGTTATAAAGCGATACGCTTAAATTAATGGGAAATTAAAAACGATTAGTGATCAATTGAAGCTGCAAAATTACGATTTTTGCAGTAAATAACATTTCTTTAAATTTTTTTTGATAATGAATGACATTTCTGAACATCCGGCTTATTCCAAAAATGTACAGGAATTGGTTACAGTCGCCAACGCTTATTGTCTGACGATGGAAAAACTGGAATCCACGAAAAAATCCTGGCTGATCGATTACCTCCAAAAAGTCTTCCCACTTCTGTACCTTAAAATTTCGCTTATCCCGATGATAGATGTTCAAAATCCTGAGGCAAATGAACGATTTTTCACAGTGGAAGAATGGGAATTCCTTTTTAACCAGCTTAGAAAAAAATTTGCCGATGATGATGATTTCTGGTTTATCGATCAGGCAGCCACACACAATGATCCGGTTAAGGGAAGCATTGCAGAATGCCTGACGGATATTTACCAGGATTTAAAAGATTTTCTCACCCTCTACCAGAAAAACTCACTGGATGCTAAAGAAAATGCCGTACACGAAATCAGGGAATCATTTGAGAAAAGGTGGGGCTATCTCCTTGTTAATGCGCACAAAACGCTTCATTACCTGATCATGAGCAATCGGCTACCCGAAGAAATAGAAGAACAATCAGGATTATTTTAAGCAATAAGCCCTTCGATGGTTTGTAAGAGTTTACGCCGATTGATTGGTTTACTTATATAATCATCGCAACCTACCTGGAGTATTTTCTGCTGATCATCGGCCATGGCGTAAGCTGTCTGGGCGATTACAGGAATCATTGGCCGGATTTGTTTAATTCTTCTTGTGGCTTCGTAACCATCCATCTCGGGCAGCTTGATGTCCATCAACACCAGGTCGATGTCAGGATTTGCTTCGAAAAGCTCTATTGCCTGATTTCCATTTTTTGCCCGAAGAATATCGATCTGGGTGGATTTAAGAACCTCTTTCAGGTAAACAAAACTCATTTCATCATCCTCGACAATAAGCACCCTTTTGCCCAGCCAGTTGTACTTTGCTTTTAATTCCTTTGAGGATAGAAGTTTGTCCTTTCCATTGAAAGCCGATACCGAATTAGGTAACTGAAAATAAAATTGTGAACCCACACCTACCTCAGAATCGAACCAGATTCTACCGTCCATCATTTCTGCAAGGTCACGGGCAATAGATAATCCCAGACCCGTTCCTCCATACAATCTTGAAACCTCATGTTCAATTTTAACAAACCTGTCAAAAATTGAATCCCGGAGGCTTTCTTCAATCCCAATTCCGGTATCTTTTACAAAGAAGAGTAAGTCCTGGTTACCCTTTTTTGGGTGATCTGTTTCCTGAATCTTACAACCGATTTCTATAAAACCCCTTTCTGTGTATTTCAGGGCATTGCCAATAATGTTAATGAGTACTTGCCAGACCCTTTTTCTGTCAGAATGTATGAGGGATTGTCCATCCAGATTCATACTGAGCCTGATCTCAACGGTCTCTTTTTGCCTGAAAAGCTCATCGTTTTTGAAATAATCATAAATATCGGTCATGAATTTTCCCAGCGGAAAATCTTCCTTTACGATCTTCACCTGACCGGCTTCGATGTTTGACAAGTCAATCACATCATCCACTATTTTCAGGATCGATTTTCCACAGCTTTTGATGATATTTATGTATTTCTCTTTTTCTTCACCTTCCCATTCTGTCTTTCGCATGATCTCAGCAAAGCCAAGAATGCCATTGAGCGGAGTTCGTATTTCATGGCTGATATTCATAAGAAGGTACCGACCACTTTCGCTTGCTTCAACGACTGATTCAGCAGGTATTTTCACTGATTTTACTTTGATGCCTGAAAGTTTCAATCTCTTTTTTAAGCTGACTATTCTTATCCTGCATTTCCTGGGTACGCTCGCGCACTTTTTTATCGAAGGAAGCATTCAGGGTTTTCAGTTCCTCCAGTAAGCGTAAGCTTATCAAGCTTTTCAGTAGCCATGATGATGATTTGCCTGATGATAATGCTCAATCCGGAAATATCCTGCTCTGTTTTTTCGTCATAAAGGAAAATAAAAAAACCGAAAGGGATTGAAAGACTATGAAAAGGAAAAATAGCTATCGATTCAGGTGAAAAAAAGAAAGTAGGGGAAAGGTTAAATCCTTCGTCAAGCATTTCATTACCGTCAATGAAGCAGGGTCCGGATTTAAGCCGGTCTACCAAATCCGGTGACAGGTTGAAAGGTAAAATTCGGGCATATTTTTCTTCATGGGGTGTATAGTGATTCAACAGACTTATTTTATTACCCGAAACCTTGCAGCAAGCTGAATAGGGTATTTCGCGAATCATGCAAATGCGTTCGAGCAGGTTGAACAATAGCTCGTCAATATCACCGGCCTGGCTAATAGTATCAGCAACCAACCAAAGGAGGAGCTTATCTTCCATCTGCTCTGCCTTTAGCCCATTCTGCTTTTCGAGCAACTTAATTCTTAGCCTAAGCTCATTAAATATTGAATCCTGATGAATGGCCATCTGTTTTTTACCTACCTCTTGATAATTTTTGTTTTAAAATTAACGAACCCATCATTGCTTTTCTCTCTTCTACCAATATTAAATTTTAAATTTTTTGATCCTCTTGCAAAATTTAAAACCTGAATTGATGGCTTATGAAAATATTTTCACATCTCAAAGCATTGCTGGTATCGATTTTTTATCACCTGGAGAATAATCGTCAAATTTGGTTCCAGAAAATGCAACTTTAGTAGATTTCATGCGACTTTAAAGTCATTATTGCTTATCAATGCTGAAATTAAAAAAAAACTAACAATTCTTTGTTAATTCCTATGAACTTTGATTTTTTCCAAAATGGCAAATGTAGTCCACAAATTGGAATGAGGTCAGAAGCCTCGGGAAGTGTTTTAAACATCATGGAGCAAATTACTAACAATTCATTTCAACAATTTGTTTTTATAGTCGTGAAATATTTTGAATGATAAAAAACCTGGAAGAATTATCAATGAAAACAATTGCAATGCCCTTATATAAATTTCCTTTCCATCAGTATGAAAAAATAAACTGCATAAAAATGCAAATAACATCATCTCATTATTTAGTTTAGCAATCCGTCAGATTTCGGATCTGGAAACCTTGAATGACAGGCATTTGAAAAATGGAAACACTACAATTTTGCTTTAAGATTCTAAATAAGACCAGATTGATTAAGCAATATTTTTTTCAAATACCTTTGCCACAATTCATACTAAGTCTAAATTAGCATCATGACATTATACGATCTTGAGCAAGGCGAAAAAGGGATCATATCGAAAATAAGGGGCAGAGGTGCTTTCCGCAAGCGTATTTCTGAAATGGGTTTCGTGAAAGGCAAGGTGGTGACCGTGGTGAAAAAAGCTCCGCTGAGAGATCCTGTGGAGTATAATGTGATGGGTTATGAGATTTCGTTAAGAATAAATGAAGCGAAACTGGTGGAGGTCGTCACGGCTAAAGATATAGTGATATCCAATCCTGCAATTAATGGCTTTGAGGGCACCATTGATGAAAACATTTTAAAAACAACCCTTGGCGAGAAAAGCAAAGTGATTGATGTGGCTCTGGTTGGAAATCCCAACTCAGGTAAAACCACCCTCTTTAATTATGCCTCAGGATCAAAAGAACATGTTGGTAATTACCCCGGAGTTACAGTTGATTCAAAACAAGCTAAATTTAAGTTGGATGGATACACATTCAATATCATCGATTTACCGGGAACATACTCCCTCACAGCCTACTCACCCGAAGAACTTTATGTACGCAAATACATTTTAGGTCACCTGCCTGATGTTGTGATCAATGTATTGGATGCTTCCAATCTTGAACGAAACTTGTATCTTACAACCCAGTTGATCGACATGGACATTAAGATCGTTGTTGCCTTAAACATGTTTGACGAACTGACTTTTAAAGGAGACAAATTTGATTACGTCAACCTCGGTAAAATGATCGGGATTCCTTTTGTTCCAACCATTGGCTCAAAGGGCAAGGGAATACCGGAACTTTTTCGAAAAATAATCGAGGTTTATGAAGACCGGGAACCTTCGGTAAGACATATCCATATTAACTATGGAAAAAATATGGAAGAGTCAATCAGGAAAATACAGGAACTGATTAAACTGAACAAAGATTTGACCGACCAGGTATCCTCACGATTTTACGCCATAAAACTGATGGAGAAAGATGAAGGAGCCCACAATGCATTATCAAGAACGAAAAATTATGAAGTCATTAAAGAAGTTACCCGGATTGAAATCGAAAAGCTGGAGACAAGGTTAAAGGAGGATTCGGAAACCCTGATCACTGATGCCAAGTATGGTTTTATCAATGGCGCTCTTAAAGAAACTTACCAGCCAAATACTTTTAAAAAACGGTTAAAGACAGACACTGAAATCATTGATACTTTTCTAACTAACAGAATTTTTGGTTTCCCCATCTTCATCTTCTTCCTTTGGGTCATGTTCCAGGCAACTTTTAAACTTGGCGCCTATCCGCAGGACTGGATTGAAAAACTAGTAGCATTAACCGGGCAGGGATTAAACGCCCTTCTTCCCGATACACTTATAAAGGACCTGCTGGTAAACGGAATTATTAACGGTGTGGGAGGGGTAATTGTATTTCTGCCCAACATCCTTATCCTTTTCTTTTTCATTTCGTTTATGGAAGATACGGGCTATATGGCTCGTGCCGCATTTATCATGGATAAGCTGATGCACAAGATCGGGCTGCATGGCAAGTCGTTCATTCCGCTAATTATGGGATTCGGTTGTAATGTACCGGCTATCATGGCGACACGAACGCTGGAAAACAGGAACGATCGTCTGCTTACCATGCTCATCAACCCCTTTATGTCATGCAGCGCACGTTTACCGGTTTACATTTTACTGATCGGAGCTTTTTTCCAGGGAAATGAAGTGACAACCTTGTTTACGATTTATGCCATCGGGATTTCCTTTGCTATATTTTTTGCTGTGTTGTTCAAGAAAACCATCTTCAAGTCGGAAGAAGCTCCGTTCGTAATGGAGCTTCCACCCTATCGGCTCCCCACTTTCCGGACAACTATCCGGCACATGTGGAACAAAGGTTCCCAATACTTGAAGAAGATGGGGGGCGTAATTTTGCTTGTCTTCCATGATCATCTGGGCATTGGGTTATTTCCCAATGAATTCGAAAAAAATGGCCGAATACGACCAGGAAATTATTGTAACGGAATCGTTGTATAATGCAGCTATAAATTCCTTCCCCTCCGGTTCGGCTGAGTATGGCAGGATGATGGCTGAAAAAAATGAAGCCATTTCCCGGCTTGAGTACGAAAGAGACAGTTACCACCAGGAAAATTCATTTATTGGTAAGATCGGTAAATTCATTGAGCCTGTGATGCGTCCTCTGGGATTCGACTGGAAAATGAGTGTGAGCCTGCTGGCCGGTGTAGCTGCAAAAGAAGTGGTTGTAAGCACCATGGGTGTTTTGTACCAGGCTTCCAGGGATGATACCGGTGAATCACTGCAATCCAAGCTTCAATCCGCCGAACATAATTCAGGGGAAAAAACAGGGCAATCCGTTTTTACCCAAGTAACAGCATTTGCATTCCTGATGTTTATCCTCCTTTACTTCCCTTGTGTGGCTGTTGTTGCTGCTGTTCGCAAAGAATCAGGAAAATGGAAATGGGCGCTGTTTATGGTTACGTATACCACTGCTGCTGCCTGGATGGTGGCATTTTTAGTGAATCAGGTGGGGAACATAATAATCGGATAGTGAAAGAGATTGAAAAATATTTTTCACTTTATTTACTTAGGAAATCATCAATCCTGTTCAACCCGTCAATCGCTTTTTCATAATTCGGCGTTAATTCCAGTGCCTTTTTATAATCCTTCCTTGAATTCTCTACATTTTTTTGCATCTCCCAGGCAAAGCCACGGTTATACCAGGCATCGGTGTATTCCGGTTTTAGTTCAATTACTTTTGTAAAATATTCAATGGCCTTTGGATAATCCTTTAAATACACAAGGTTGATATACCCAATGTTGTACAAAGCATAGTAGAACTGTGGGTCTTTCAACAAAAGCCCTTCGTAAATCTTTATCGCTTCATCATAACCTCCTGTTTCCTGGTAATACATGGCAAGGTAATAGCTCACATCGGTATTGTCGGGCTTGATATTAAGTGCATTGTTAAAGTAATCGACAGCTAGCTTGTTTTTCTTTTGCAGCATAAAGCATTCCCAATTGCAAATGTGCATCAAAATAATCCTGATCGACATCAATGGCTTTCTGGAAATTACGGATAGCAAGCAGGGTATCGTTGTTTTCAAGCAGAACAACTCCCCTTAAGAAATAAGCTTTGGGCTCCAGTTCATCCAGTTTTATCACATCATCAATATAACCCAGGGCCTTTTTATAGTCCCTGAAAATAATGTTGATCTCAGCCAGTTTAATTAATGCCTGCATGTTTTTCGGGTCAAGTGCAATGGCATTATCAAGAGATTGCATAGAGGGCTGTAGTTTACCCAATCCAAGGTAGGCATCTGCCAGCGTTACATAGAAATCAGCAACAGTAGAATCGATTTCGATGGAGGTCAGTGCGTCTTTTAAAGCTTCTTTATAATTTTCCTTTTCATAATAAAGGGCTGCCCTTTCATTGAATAGTTTAGCGTTGCCCGAATCACTCTGGATCAGATTGTTCAATTCAGCCAGACGGTCACTTATCGTATCAATTTGCTCACCGTTTCCTTTGTTATCTGATAATGATCTCTTTTGCTGACAGGCAGTCAGAAGACCAAGGATAATTAATAGTACAATGTATTCAGGTTTAAAAACTTTCATATGCATTAATTAAAAAGAACCGGCATCAAAAAGGAATGCCAATTCTTATTTTTCATAATGAAAATCTCGTTGTATTAATGAATCACAATATGGACGCAAAGATCGCGCTATGATGAACATATATAATTATTCCTCTGCGAACTTTGTGTGAAATTTCCTTCTGACTATTTTTCAGCTATTTTCAGCCTGATAAGTCCTTCCAGTTCATCGGCCAGTTCAGGATTATCAGCCAGCAAACTTTTCACTGCATCCCGGCCCTGTCCTAACTTGGTTTCTCCATAGGCATACCAGGATCCGCTTTTTTTCAGAATGCCAAAATCAACCCCAAGATCAACAATTTCTCCTGTTTTAGAAATTCCTTCTCCGAAAATGATATCAAATTCGGCCTGCAGGAATGGAGGAGCAACTTTATTTTTTACGACCTTCACCCTTACACGGTTTCCAACGGGTTTCTCACCATCTTTTATCTGGCTGATCTTCCGGATATCTAACCTTATGGATGCATAAAACTTCAGGGCGTGGCCGCCGGTGGTGGTTTCAGGATTGCCAAACATCACGCCAATTTTTTCCCTCAACTGGTTGATAAAAATGCAGCAGGCGCCTGTTTTGCTGATGGTGGAAGTAAGTTTACGCAATGCCTGGGACATCAATCGTGCCTGTAAACCCATTTTGGAATCACCCATCTCACCTTCAATTTCACTCTTAGGCGTGAGGGCTGCGACAGAGTCGATTACAATGATATCAATTGCCCCGGAACGAATCAGGTTCTCAGTTATCTCAAGTGCCTGTTCTCCATTATCAGGCTGCGAGATCAACAGATTCTCGATATCAACACCCAGGTTTTTAGCATAAAAGCGGTCGAAGGCATGCTCCGCATCAATAAAAGCTGCAATCCCTCCTGCTTTCTGCGCTTCGGCTATAGCCTGAATAGCCAGTGTTGTTTTACCGGAAGCTTCGGGACCATAAATTTCGGTTACCCGTCCTTTTGGTAATCCTCCTATTCCCAGTGCAGCATCCAAACCAATAGACCCGGTGGAAATGGCCTGGAATGCTTTCGATGGCTGAATCGCCAAGTTTCATGACCGTACCTTTACCATACGACCGTTCAATTTTATCAAGGGTCAGTTGTAACGCCTTGAGTTTTTCCTTGTTAATATCCTGTTCTTCTTTTGCCATATTTTTTATCTTTATAGATTGTATTCATTTAATATTTGTTCAGCGTGTTCTCCGGTATTCACTTTGTTAAATATCTTCTCTATTTTGCCATCTCCCGAAATGACGAAGGTAGTGCGAATGATACCGTCGAAAGGTTCTGCCCATAAACTTTTTAGGTCCCCATACACCATAATCCTGAATTACTTTTTTATCGGTATCAGGAATTAACGGGAACGGCAATATCTTTTTACTGATAAAACTCTTCTGGTTCTTTGCATTATCAGCACTGACACCCACAATTTTGAATCCGTGACTTAAAAGGTCCTCATAATAATCCCTAAGGCTGCAAACCTCAGCGGTGCATCCTGGAGTGTTTGCCTTAGGATAGAAAAACAATATTAACTTACTGCCTTTAAAATCAATTAATCGTATTGCATTTCCATCCTGATCCAGGGCGTTTATGTCTGGAGCTTTATCTCCGATATTTAATTGCTTCATAACCCAATGGTTTTGTTTCAGTACAAAATTATCAAATTAATTAAGATTCAACAGTGTATACTTTGAATAATTATTAACACCGGAGCTATAATCTTCCTTAATTCTTTTGGGAGGATTTATTTATAGAAAAATATTTACAAATTTCAGTTAATCCGCAGTCTTCACAGAGGGGTCTGCGTGATTTGCAAACATAACGCCCATGAAGGATAAGCCAATGATGCGCCAATGGGATTTTTTCTTCCGGGATATGTTTAACCAGCTGTCTTTCTGCTTCCAGTGGATTTTTTGCATTTGTTGTCAGCCCAATTCTGGCGGAGACACGAAAAACATGTGTATCGACAGCCATAGCAGGCTTGTTAAAAACAACCGAAGCTATTACATTGGCTGTTTTTCGTCCGACTCCAGGCAATTTCTGTAATTCCTCAACATCATCAGGAACAATTTCATTGAATTTTTCCAGCAGGGTCCTTGCCATCCCGATCAGGTTCTTCGTTTTGTTATTAGGATAGGAACAGCTTTTGATCAGTTCGAAAACATCTTTCTCTTTTGCTTTGGCTAAAACCTTTTCATCCGGAAACTTCCTGAAAAATGAAGGCGTGATCAGATTTACCCGAACATCAGTGCATTGAGCAGATAAAATAACTGCAACAATTAATTCATAAGGTTTACGGTAAACCAATTCAGTTTCTGCAAAAGGCCTGTTTGCTCCAAAGTAGGCTATCGCTTTTTCGTATCGTTCCTTTTTCGTCAAGAAATAATTTTTAAGGCGTTTGCGATTATTTATGGATGCGAATTTATCAAGGTTTTTCGAATCATAAAACAATCGAAAAAAAAAGCCCCGTGCAATTTTCGATCACGGGGCTTTGATGCGGTCTTTTTCTTATTAATTCATAAGGATCGAAAAGATACCTGCATGTTGGGTTTTCACAACATAGAGTGCATGTGAGTAGCCCAATATGTTGTTTAAAACTCTTTTGTCAGGCAAAAACAGTTCCTGGTTTGAAAAATCAACAGGTTTCTGCAAGGGAATTCCGGAATTAATCAAATCCTGATTCCACCAATCATTTGCTTTGTTTTGACCTGAAAGAAAAAAATCATTTAAAGTAAAGGAATTCTTCATAGGCAATTATTAAGATTTACATTTAACAAATTACCTAACGAGAAGAACTTTCACTTTATTTTGGAAGGCTATAAATTTTTTAGTTAAAACATTCCTCTGAAGTCGGAGATGGTATTAAACTATCCGAATACAATCCTGACTATTAATGGGTCAAAACAATGTTATTTTCCGCAATCAACTTGCGGAGATTGATCAGCGCATACCGCATTCTTCCAAGGGCAGTATTGATACTTACATTGGTAACTTCGGCAATATCTTTAAAGCTCATTTCAGCATAATGCCGCATGTAAAGCACTTCACGTTGCTCAGCAGGCAAAAGTTCAATAAGCTTCCTGACATCCTGGTGAATTTGTTCAGTTATTATCCTGTCCTCAATGGATTCTTCCAGGACGTTAAGGTTCTCAAAAATGTCGTAATCTTCATTTTTGCTGTTGTCAATCACAGGTATTCGGTTCGATTTCCTGAAATGATCGATAACCAGGTTATGGGCTATTCGCATAACCCATTGGAGGAATTTACCCTCTTCATTATAAGATCCCGACCGTATGGTGTTGATGACCTTGATAAACGTATCCTGGAACAAGTCATCAGCTAATTCCTTATTTTTAGTAATCATAAGGATATAAGCATAAACACGATTCTGATGACGGCTGATGAGGATTTCAAGACTGGTGTGATGGCCTTGTAAATACCTACCTATAAGCTCCTTGTCACTATAGTGATGAGCATTCATATTAAACCTCCTTTTTTATCGGATTAATTAGGTAGACTTTACAACGATAGGCGTTCCTCCTTTTTTAATTTATAATTGTCCTGAAATATTTAACAAATATAATGCAAAATTAACATACATTTTATTCATTTGCAAATTTATTTTATATTTTTGACCATGATATCTTAAAAAATGTTAAAGAAAGATCTTTCAATCTTTGATCCAAAGGAATTTATAGTAATAAAAGGAGCAAGAGTTCACAACCTGAAAAATATTGATCTTGCCATTCCAAAAAATAAATTGATTGTCATTACTGGTCTTTCAGGTTCCGGAAAATCTTCTTTGGCATTCGATACGCTTTTTGCTGATGGTCAGCGACGGTATGTGGAAAGCCTCAGTTCCTATGCCCGTCAATTCCTGGGAAGGATGAGCAAACCGGAAGTCGATTATATAAAAGGAATTGCACCGGCCATTGCCATTGAACAAAAGGTCAATACACGGAATCCCCGTTCCACCGTTGGCACTTCTACAGAAATTTATGAATACCTTAAACTACTCTATGCCCGCATCGGGAAAACCTATTCTCCAGTTTCAGGCAATCCGGTTGAAAGACATACCGTGACAGCAGTTACCGAATTCATTGTCAATCTAAAGGAAGACTCAAAAATTCTGATTTGCAGTCCCATTGATGTGAAGAAGAAAGACCGGTCGATGAAAGAACAATTATCCGTCCTGATGCAGCAGGGATTTAACCGGATATGGATACAAAATGAAATTAAAAGAATTGATGAAATCGAGCCAGAAAAACTAAAAGCTACCGATACCCTTAAATTGGTAATCGACCGTATCAGCCTTATCGAAAAAGATGATGACTTAAGATCAAGAGTAGCCGATTCGGTTCAGATAGCTTTTTTTGAGGGTCATGGATCGTGCATCATCGAAGTCAGCAATAGTAAAAAAACTGATACTTTCACTTTTTCCAACAAGTTTGAGGCCGATGGGATTGCTTTTGAGGAGCCTTCAGTCAACCTTTTCAGTTTCAATAATCCCTTTGGCGCCTGCAAGACCTGCGAAGGATTTGGCAGTGTGATAGGCATTGACTCTGACCTGGTTATTCCCAATAAGAGCCTTTCAGTTTATGAAGATGCTGTTGCTTGCTGGAAAGGCGAGAAAATGAGCGAATGGAAGGATGAACTGGTTAAGAATGCGTACAAATTTGATTTTCCCATTCACAAACCCATTTATGAGCTAACAAAAGAGCACCAGGAACTTTTATGGACAGGCAATGAATACTTTAATGGTATCAGCGATTTCTTCCGGTATGTGGAGGAACAAACCTATAAAATCCAATATCGGGTGATGCTCTCACGGTACAGGGGAAAAACGGTTTGTCCAGAATGTCACGGAACAAGATTGAGGAAAGATGCAAGCTATGTAAAGGTAGCCGGAAGGTCAATCACAGAACTTGTAATTATGCCTGTGAGTGATCTTATTGATTTTTTCAAAACATTAAAACTCGGTGATTACGACCGGAAAGTGTCTGAAAGGTTATTGGTTGAAATCAAAAACCGGTTATCTTATCTTGAAAATGTCGGGTTGGGCTATCTCACCCTCAACCGGCTCTCCAATAGCTTATCAGGCGGGGAATCGCAACGCATTAATCTCGCAACCTCTTTGGGCAGCAGCCTTGTGGGTTCATTATATATCCTGGATGAACCCAGCATTGGGTTGCATCCGCGGGATACTAAAAAGCTGATTACTGTCCTGAAACAATTGCGTGACAACGGAAATACAGTTATTGTTGTTGAACACGAAGAAGAGATTATTAAGGAGGCAGATGAAATCATTGATATCGGCCCTCTGGCTGGAACGCACGGCGGAGAATTAGTATTCCAGGGGAAATATAATGAACTGATTCGTTCTGAAGATAGCCTTACCGCTAAATACCTTACCAACAGGTTAACGATCGATTATTCATCCAAAAGGCGAAAGTGGAAGGAATTCATAGAATTAACTGGAGCCCGTGAAAATAATTTAAAAAGCATTAACATCCGTTTCCCTTTGAATGTATTGACAGCCATTACCGGTGTAAGCGGTTCCGGAAAAACTTCACTTGTTAAAAATATTTTATTCCCTTCACTTAGGAAATTACACGGAGGCTATGGTGAAAGAACCGGCAAGTTTGATAAGCTTTCGGGTGATTATTCTCGTATTGCCAATATAGAAATGGTGGATCAGAATCCTATCGGACGATCATCCCGGTCAAATCCTGCAACGTATGTAAAGGCCTATGACGAGATCCGGACGCTGTTTGCCAGCCAGCCTGTGGCAAAAGTAAGGGGTTATAAACCCGGATATTTCTCTTTTAATATTGAAGGTGGCCGTTGCGAAGAATGCGAAGGGGAAGGATTAGTCAAAATAGAAATGCAATTTATGGCTGATATTTTCCTGACCTGTGAGCACTGTGGCGGAAAAAGATTTAAGGAGGAAGTATTGGATATTAAGTTCAGGGAAAAGGATATCAACGATATCCTGAACCTGACCATTGACCAGGCAATTGACTTTTTCGGACATTCAGATAAGGAAGCTTCTTACAGTAAAAAAATAACTGAAAAATTAAAACCGCTGCAGGATGTGGGACTCGGTTACCTCGGACTCGGACAGCCTTCGAGCACACTCAGCGGGGGTGAAGCTCAACGTGTGAAGCTGGCTTACTTTCTTTCAAAAGGATCAAATGATACTCCTACCTTATTCATTTTCGATGAACCTACCACAGGACTGCACTTTCACGACATTTCCAAATTGCTTCTCGCACTGAATGCCCTCATCGAAAAAGGCCATTCCATCATTGTCATCGAACACAACATGGAAGTGATAAAATGTGCCGACTGGATCATCGACCTGGGACCGGAAGGAGGTGAAAAGGGAGGATATGTCGTATTTGAAGGTATTCCGGAAGACCTTATCAAAGTTGAAAATTCCTATACTGCAAAATATCTGAAAGCAAAAATCAGCTAAACGGATCAAAGTTTTTGGATGAAGTTTTCCCTTTAAATAAATTAAAGAGATTGCAATTATTATTATTTTTGCAACATTGTCGCATTTTTTATGACAGCAGTAAATCTTTTATCGCAGCATGAATTAAGTAAAACGGCAGGCAGGCTGAATATTCTGAATATTTTGCTGAATAGTCCAACGGCTTTATCAGAGAAAGATATCCAGGAAAAATCAGATGGTGTTTGCGACAGGGCGACGATTTACAGAACGCTGAAGCTATTCGTCAGATCGGGAATAATTCATCCAATAGCAACTGAGGGTATGGTCACCAGGTATATTTTAAAAAAGGAACCATTAGAACACCTGCATTTTAAATGTGAAGACTGCGGATCTATTATATGCCTTCCGGATATTCAAATCAATGAATACGAACTTCCTGATGGTTTTAAAAAGAAAGAAGCCAGTGTATTAATAACAGGTATATGCAATGAATGCAATGAATAAAATGAAGAGGGTAATCACCGTTTTTTATAAATGCAAAGCAACTATTTTATTCCTATTGCTGATTGTGATTTTAGGTTGCCATCCATCGAAACATCATTCTGGTAAACCCTTAATAACAGTGAGTATC
Organism: uncultured Bacteroidales bacterium; assembly: GCA_963749345.1. Lineage (GTDB taxonomy): Bacteria > Bacteroidota > Bacteroidia > Bacteroidales > JAADJA01 > JAADJA01. Next base: position 563,047 of record CAVVMO010000001.1, read on the forward strand.
CTTCCTCAAAAATACTTTGTTGAGAAAATAGCCGGTGATAAATACGATGTGAACGTCATGGTTCCTCCCGGCGCCAGCCATGAAAATTATGATCCTACCCCCGAACAAATAGTCGGATTATCAAATACTGTTGCTTATTTCAGGGTTGGAAATATAGATTTTGAAAAAACGTGGATTCAAAAATTTTCTGAAAACTATCCCGACCTCAAATTTGTTAACCTTTCAAAAAAACTCGACCTTATAGAAAGTGCTGATGACAATCATCATCATGGTCAGACGGAACCCCACACATGGATGTCGCCAGGGAATGTGAAAAGCATGGCTAAAATCATTTATGAAACTTTGGTGGAAATGGATATGAAAAACGAAAGTTTTTATACTTTAAATTACAAGCAATTTGTACAAGAGCTGGATTCACTGACCGAATTGGTTAGAACAAAATTTCAACATTCCAAATCAAACAGCTTCATCATTTATCACCCTGCTCTCACCTATTATGCAAGGGATTTCGGTTTGATCCAATGGGCCATTGAACTGGAAGGCAAAAGCCCCTCGGTTCAGCACATCAGGGATCTCATCGATATCGCAAAAAGGGAAAAAATCAAAGCGGTATTGGTTCAAAAGCAGTTTGATGTATCAAAAGCTGAAACCATTGCCAGTGAAATTGACGGAATTGTAATCGAAATTGACCCTTTGAATGAAAACTGGTCAAAAGAGATAGTAGATATTACCAACAAACTTTCAGAAGCCTTTAACAAACAGAGCAATTGATGGAACCAAAACCTTTGCTGATCGAGTTGAAAAACATCCATGCCGGCTATAATGGTGAAATTATAGTTAAAAATGCCAACTTTGGGGTTCGCCAAAATGATTTCATCGGAATCATAGGCCCGAATGGCGGTGGTAAAACAACTTTGATAAAAGTTATCCTGGGCCTTATAAAACCCCGCAGCGGGGAGGTGAAATACTACTATAATGCAGAGGTTCAGCGATCAGTTGATTGGTTATTTGCCGCAGGTTCACATCATTGATAAAAAATTCCCTATCTCCGTTAAGGATGTGGTTCTCTCAGGTTACATGAATAAAAATCGCCTGATCAGGCGGTTTTCAAAAAATGAAAAGATGAACGCCGACCTGCAGATGGAAAAGATGGGAATTGCAGCACTCAGGAAAAAACCTATTGGTGAACTTTCGGGCGGACAAATGCAACGGACATTTCTTTGCAGTGCCATCATTTCTTCACCCAAATTGCTGATCCTTGATGAACCAAACAACAACGTCGACAACAAATTCGAGAGCGACCTTTATGAGACTCTGCGCAAATTAAATGAATCAATAGCAATCATGATCGTTTCGCACGACATCGGGATCATTTCAACTTACATTAAAACTATCATCTGCGTGAACAGGGATGTTCATTACCACAATTCCAACATCATCGACGAAACCCAGCTTAAGGCATATAACTGCCCGATACTGCTTGTTACTCATGGTGAAGTCCCCCATACGGTTTTAAAAACTCATGTTCATAAACATTAATAACAACACCGGTATGCTTGAACTTTTCGGTTATAATTTCTTTCAAAATGCCTTATCGCTGCCATTTTCACAAGCATATCCTGTGGCATCATCGGGACATATATCGTTTCGAAACGAATTGTATTTATCAGCGGGGGAATAACCCATGCTTCCTTTGGGGGAATTGGGCTGGGTTATTTTATTGGAATCAATCCGGTTTTCAGTGCCATTGTTTTCAGCATGCTGTCGGCATTGGGCATTGAGTATCTGTCAAAAAAAACAGAACTTCGTGAAGATTCAGCCATTGCCATTATGTGGTCATTCGGGATGGCGCTGGGGATTATTTTTATTTTCCTGACACCGGGATATGCTCCCAACCTGATGAACTATTTATTTGGAAGTATTCTTACGGTTTCGAAACTGGATATTTATCTTTCCCTGGCATTGGCGCTTATCGTTTCGGTGTTTTTTCTTCTTTTCTTCAAAACCATACTTTTCATTTCATTTGATGAAGAGTATGCCCAGACACGAAAAGTCGGTGTTCAACTCATGAATTACATCCTGATCAGCTTTGTGGCACTGACCATTGTGTTAAGTATAAAAGTTGCCGGGATCATCCTGGTTATTTCACTGCTCACCATTCCGCAAGTTTCCGCCAACCTCTTCTTTAAAGATTTTAAAAGGATTGTTTTTGCTTCTGTGATCCTTGGATTTCTCGGCTCGGTTGGAGGCCTCCTCCTCTCCTATTATCTCAATATCCCATCCGGGGCATCCATCATTTTCCTTCTGGTTGTAATATTTATAAGCATGAGAGTATTAAAACTGATAATCAACCGCCGGTAATGGATTGAATTATCCGGTAACCCTTTTCTAAATTAATTCTTTAATCATTGTTTTTCTTTCCTTATCCCCTTTAGAATAAACCATCGCTACTGTAACTTTCATTTTATAAAACTGTATAAAACATATATTGGTTTGTGAAGTAAAATTAATTTCAATTATATTCAGCATACAAAAGTTATATCACAATGAAACAGTTCCTCTACAGTATAATTTTTGCTTTATTCCTAATCTGCATTATGCCTTATAATGTTAAATCGCAGGAAGCATATTACAGTCAGTATTACAATTCACCGACGTATTATAATCCAGCATTGACAGGTTTAAACCAGGGATTGAATATAAGAATTGCCTATAGGGACCAGTGGCCGCAATACACCGACGACCTGAAGACCTACAATTTTTCGATGGATATAGCTGAAAGATTTATGCCGGGCGCAGGTGGCCTGGGAATTATTTTCAATACCAATAAGGAAGGCAAGGGATTCATCCGCCGCAACATGATCGGAGCAATGGGATCGGCAAGGATTAAGATCAGCAGGTATTGGGTGAGCCAGGTCGGTTTTATGGCAGCTTATGTTCAAAAACAAATTGATGACACAGATTTTATCTGGAGCGACCAATTGGATAATAAACATGGGTGGTTGTATCCTCAATCCTCATTTTCCGGTTTTCCGGAAGACAATATTTCATATCCCGACCTCAGCCTGGGAGGTGTAATAAAATATGAGAAAAGATTATTAACAGGTAACTTCGGATTCGCCATGCATCATATAACCAGGCCAAATGAATCATTTTCTAATCTCGAAATAAGGCTTGACCGAAAATATGTGGTCCATACCGACTTCACGATCCTGCAGAAAAGCAACCCCAAAAAAGGATTTAAATTCAATCCTGGGCTAATGTATGAATACATGTCAGGGTTCAATACCTTTACCCTGGGATCCAACGTTTCGAAATCGGTGTTGTACGCCGGAATCTGGTACCGCAATAAACAGTCGCGGATTTATAATTACCAGGCGTTGATACTGCTTACGGGTATCAATATAGGGATGGTAAACAAATATTCACGGCTAAAGCTGATGTACAGTTATGACATCAACATTTCCGAAATGAAAGGAACCGGAGGCGCACACGAAATTACCCTCCGTTTTGAATTCGATCAGATTCATTTGTTCAAGAGTCAATCATCCTTTGCCGGCGATTACCCGGTGATATACGATCCGCTGGTATTTTAGCCGGGTTTCTCCTTCTTATTTCATCACCTTATTTTATTTAGCAGTTGCTTAGACTTATTTCATTGCATCGGCAGTGCAGGCATTATTCACTTTTTTATAAATTAATTTGCTTCAAGTGTATCGCTTAAAACTGAAGCGCAATTGTCAAAATACTATCCTTTAGGTTTGAAGCGGAAGGAGGGAAATGGAATCTCTATGTTGAATTTTTCAAATCCTTTAAACCAAAAATCAGAACGTGATAACTTTGTCACTTTCCATAGTCAATTGTGTCAGTTCTTTCATAGTGCTTAGTTCGGCGCCTTCGATAAGCTTTGTATCTTTTATTCCTCTTGCCTCAGCACAGGATGTGCAAATCTTTACTTTTCCGTTTTTACTGATCACCGATCTTAACATTCGTTCAATGTTATAGTAGCCGTTTGGAGTATTTTGATTTGGAAGGGCACAGGTTACAGCATCAGCCATTAAGAATATGTTTAGAACCGGGAATTCGCAGTCTTTCTGTATTTGCATGGCCAGGCGGAAAGCATTGTAAGCTTTTTCAGTGCCGTATGGCGCATCGTTGATAATGATAAGTGTTTTCATTTTAGTATGGTTTTTTGTTGTTTCATATTTATTTTATATTAACTTTTCATATCTACAATTCTGCTCATCAGCTTAAAGCCGCATAAATGTAGTAGTTTATTTAGTATCATGATGATGATGTTCGTCGTCAGATGATTCGATGTCTATTAAAACCTTTCCTGATTCTTTGAGTAAACCAATTGACCATTTTATGATGACCAGTGAACTTAATAAAGCCGCTATGGCGTCGATCAAGGGAATTTCCCATATCATTGCAGCTGATAAACCAATAATAGCCGAAATACTTGTCAAGGCATCAGCAATAACATGCAGGTAAGCTGCCCGGATGTTATGGTCAGAATGTTCATGATCATGATGCAGGAGGAATGCACTGGCAATATTTACCAACAATCCGATACTGGCAACTAAAATCGCTTCCTTATAAAATATTTCGACCGGATGGTGGAATCGCTGAATTGCTTGGAATATTATTACAAACGCAAAAATTAGCAGCATCAATCCACTGCTGTATCCTGACAGGGAAAGGATTTTATCAGCCTTGCCCGTAAATTTTTCACTTTTTGAAACCCTGCGCACTACTATATAAGCAAGCCAGCTTAATCCGATCGCCGATACATGTGAACCCATATGGATACCGTCAGCAAGCAACGCTATTGATTTAGTGGTTAATCCAAAAATTATTTCCAATACCATAGTAATTGCTGTCAGCATTACCACCCACATAGTTTTACGTTCGTATCGAAGGTTTATCTGATCCATAAATAATTTTAAGATCCAAAATAACCGGACATCACTTTTCCAACAAAAGTAAGACAATCATAAAAACAAATTCTCTAGCTGATGAGTCAACGTCAAGTAAAAGTGGACACCTTGATAAACTTTTACAAAATAATAATGTTAAGTATGTTGTAAAAAAAATAGAAAAAAACGACAATGAGAAAATTAAAACTTCAAGCACAAATGTCGGTTGACGGATACATCGCCGGGACAAATGGAGAAATGGACTGGATGGTGTGGAATTGGGACGACAAACTCAAGGATTTTGTAAACGAAATAACAGAATCTATTGACTGTATAGTTCTTGGACGAAAACTAGCACAAGGATTTATCCCACACTGGGCTAACGTGGCTGCAAATCCAGACGATCCAGAACATGAAGCCGGCAAGAAATTTACGGACACACACAAAGTTGTTTTTACCAACACGCTTGACAACTCAGAATGGGACAATACCCATTTAGCAAAAGGCGACCTTGTCGACGAAATAACTAAGCTCAAAAAGCAAGAGGGTAAAGACATTATCGTTTATGGCGGTGCGACCTTTGTATCGGCTCTTATCAAACAAGGATTGATTGATGAATTTCATTTATTCATTAATCCAACTGCAATTGGTAATGGAATGACAATTTTTAAGGAACTTGACCGCAACCAAAATTTGACATTAGTAAAGTCTACATCATTTGACTGTGGTATTGTTGCTCTAAACTACAAACCGAAAAGATTTTAAAGGCAACACCAACAAAAATAAAATTCACAGTGGAGAGACACAACAACAAACTTACATGAAATTTTCTGATTACACATAAACGGGATAAAAATCCAGTCCGCCTCTCACTAGCCGCGCGTACTCGAAGTACAATATTTTTGCGGTAAAAAACATTTGTATGAACAAATTAAAACGAGTTTGCGGACTGGACGTGCACAAAGATATAATTTTTGCGTGTGTCAAAAAAGGGAAATACCAAAGTGAAGTCAAACAATTTTCAACAACCACACAAGGTCTTTCAGAATTAAGCCACTGGATACAGGGAGAAAAAGTTGAAAAAGTTGCCATGGAAAGCACCGGTATTTATTGGATGCCCGTATGGCGTGCGCTGGAGAGCGATTTTAAACTTTTGCTGGTTAATCCATATTTTATAAAGCAAATGCCCGGGCGAAAAAGTGATGTTCAGGATGCACAATGGATAGCTACGCTTTTAGATAAAGAGTTATTGAAAGGTAGCGTTGTGCCGGACAAAACCATAAGAGTCCTGCGCGATTACATGAGGCGCTATGCCCAGTTGCAGGGTAAAATGACAAGGTGCTTGCAACAAATAGAAAAACAACTATCCAGGTGCAACATCAAGATAGCTTCATTAAGTTCAACCATTGGGAGCAAAACGGTAATTGATATTGTTGCCAGTATTTGCAAAGGGCAATATCAACCGGAACAACTATTGAAGTTAGTGCATGGTAGAATAAGGAATAAGCATGGAGAAAAAGTAAAACAAGCCTTGGAAGGCATCATTGATGAACACGACATATTTTTGTTGCAACAGATTTACGCTGATTACATTCATATCCATGATCAATGTGAAGCATTAGTGGGTCAAGCCCAAAAAGTAGCAGATGAAAATTACCAGCAGGAAATTGGGTTGTTACAAACAATACCCGGTATCAAAAAATTATCTGCCATTATCATATTTGCAGAAATCGGAGGAAAAATCAATTTGTTTGAAACAGCGCAAAACCTTACCGGATGGTGTGGTCTTCGCCCAAAAAACGATGAGAGTGCAGGAAAAATAAAAAGCCGATCCATAACAAAAGGAAACAAATACCTGCGCAGGATACTCGTACAAACAGGGTGGGCGGCAAGCCGAACAAGAAATTGTTACCTGAAAACAAAATTTGAACAACTCAGCATTCGAAAATCAAGCAAAAAAGCTCTGATAGCAATTGCACGAAAACAACTGGTCATTATTTGGAATGTGCTATCCAAAAATGAATCCTATGCCGAACCACAAATTGTTTTATCACCTGAGCAAATTGAAAGAAAGCAAAAATATTATCAAGGCAAACTTGAAAAGTTATTTAAAACAAATGAAAAGGCCGGCTAACTTTGTGGTGGCAATGTCCATCAACTGATGGATAACCCCGTTTACAAACTGGCATCCTCGTTATTTTAACGAACAAAAACATATCTTCCGAAAGGAAAGATGAAGAAGAAATTAGCAACCCCATTGCTCTACATTTTTGTTAAGTAACCGAGGATTTATAGAAGAAAAGATAGCGGGAAATACTGGTAACATCGCTTTGGCAAAATGACACTGAGATTTCGAATGAAAAGCAGTGGTAAAAATCCGCCACATCACTTTACTGAAAAACATTTGCTAAAAAAACAAAGCCCGCAACATAATACCACGGGCTGATAAAAAATTATATTAAATTCTAGCACTACTTTATGAGCGTCACAGTTCCGTTGGTTTGCGGATTCTCATATTGCAGGTCGGAACCTTTCCACTCCGTGCCATCCCTGAAGACACCTTTGGCTTGCCAAACGTACATCCCTTCGGGCATAAGAAATCCGTTGCAATAGCCATCCCAACTATCAACCGGACTGCCATTTTCGTCCAGCTTATCCGACTCCCACATCAGGTTGCCTTTCAAATCGAATACCTGCACAGAATATTCAGCAAGATTGATCCCTTTTGGCACAAACCTGCTTACCTCGTAATTGGGGTTATTGGGTGAAAAAGCCGTGGGGAAATACAATCCTTTGAAAAACACTGTCAATTGGTATCTGCTGGTGTCGGAACACCATTCATTAAATGAGATCAGCGTGATCGTATAGGTGCTGTCATGCTCATACACTTCGATCGGATCTTCCACATTGGAAGTATGCCCGTTGCCAAAATCCCATAAATATGTATCTGCATAAATTGAACCATTATTAAAGATCGTCCGACCCTGGACACCTGAATAATTAGGTGTAAAAGTAAAATCGCTGTATGGAATGGGATAAACGATAAATGTCTTGGTAACCTTTTTGACACATCCGAATGATGAGGCCTCCATTGTTACATTGTATATATCGATATGGGTGTAAACATAGGAGGGGGTTTCCAGTGTAGATGTATCTATCCCCGGATGATATTGATCATTAAAGTTCCAAAGCCAGTCGGTAATTTCAATATCCGATTCGGTATGAAAAAAGTAGGCCGGCGAGTTAACACAGGCATTATCAACGACAAAATCGATGTCGGGAGCAATGGTAACTTTTGCCATTATGGTATCTTTATTCTCACAGAAATGCGTAGTATTAATCGTCAGTATAACCTGGTATTCCTTAATGCTATCATAAATATAGCTCGGGTTTTGAAGGGTTGAACTTCCTCCGTCACCAAAATCCCACTGCCAGGTATTAATCGAATCGCCCTGGAGGGAATAGGAAGAGTCGACAAAATCTATTGGCTGGCCCAAACAGGCCACAAGGTGAAGAGAATCGATCTGCGCTGTTGGAGGATTAAATACCTTTACCTGCTTTACTATAGTATCTGTTGATGGAATACCATTCATTAAACCTGTTGTAACAAAAGTCACATCATAAAAACCTGCAGTGTCATAATGGTGGTAAATAGAATCCGCCCTCTCAAAATACAGGGTATCGGTATTATCACCAAAGTCCCAGTACCATGAAATAAAATCAGCCGAAACCAATGAATAAGAGCTATCATACAACTTTACGTATTCTCCTGAACAAACATCTATGTTCCAAAAATCAGCAATGACTGCGCTCCCCACATAAATAGTCTTGGAAGTATCGTGGACGCCACCATAATAATCATGTATCTTCAGATAGACGCTATAAAAACCTTCGGTTGGATATGTATAAGAAGGATTTGGATATCCCCTTAAGGTATCGTCGGTCACGGTAAGATCCCCAAAATCCCAGAACCAGTCTACGACAAACGAATCTGTGTAGGATTCATCGGTAAATTGAGTAGTAAGGCCGGGGCCTATTGTGAAATCGAAATCGGCATGCGGAAGCGAAGTTACAACTATCGTCTGGCACAGGGTATCAGTACAACCTTTCAGGTTGGTAACAATGAGACAAATTTCAAAGTTACCCGGATCGGTATAAATATGTGTGACAGGGTTTGGGTTGATGGTAATAACACCATCTCCGAAATTCCATGATCGGATTAAAATGGGTGTTCCGTGTGCAATTGAATTATCGATAATGGTAAGCACGTTGCCGGCAGCAATTGTATCAGGGATAATGAAATCTGCTTCGGGGAGAGAATCCACCTCGACAGTTTTAATGATTGAACTGCTGCATCCATTGACATTTTCGACAGACAAGCTAACCTGGAATATCCCTTCAGTAGAAAACAAATGGGTCGGTTCGAACAGGGATGAAGTATTAGCCCCGGAGGCAGGATCGCCAAAATCCCACAGCCAGCTCGAAACCGTCACGTTGTTGGTATCAGTCAGATTATCAAAAACGGTAACTTGATTAAAACAGGTTAAACTTGAAATAAAATCGGCTTCCGGCGGGAAATCCACCTGAAGAGTATCAATAAAGGGTTCGGAACTGCAACCATAAGAATTTACCACAATTAAAGAAACAATATATTCACCGGGAGTTCCATAGATATAACAGGGGTTTTGCAAACTCGAAGAATTTCCGTTTCCAAAATCCCACAACCAGCTTGTGATCTCTCCGGAAGGTATTGATTCATCATAAAAACAGGTCTCAATTCCGAGACATGGAGGATCATGTGAAAAATGTGCAATTGGCTCATAAAAGCTTACAATATCTTCAAAATAACTCTGGCATCCCGATTCGTGTGTAACGGTCAACATAACTTCATGGTCTCCCGGATCTGCAAAAATGTGTAAAGGATTTTCATCGGTAGAATTAGTGCCATCGTCAAATTCCCAGAAATAAGTGGGATTCCCGACTACCTGTGTCTCATCTGTGAACTGGAATTCTCCGCAATTCCCCGTAGGTTCAAATGAGAAGAAAACCTCGGGATGATGAATAGAAACATCATGAGATACAGGCTCGCTTTCGCAACCGAAAATAATACTGGTAATCGTAAGAGTAACTGTATAGTCATCATCTGCTAAATATGTATGAGGGATCGGATCGGAAAAAGAACTATTAACAATGACAGGTGGATTACCGTCACCGAAATCCCACACTGCCATCGATAATGAATCTACCCACTCAGAAGTGTTTGTAAATGTAACATCCAGGCAATTTCTCTCAAAAGTAAAATCAGCAATTAATTCTTTGGTATATACGGTTTTAGTTACATTCCAGGGTGTTCCATCAATTGTAATTGTGAAACTAACCGGATAATATGGTCCGGCTGCATAAGTGTGCTCAGGGTTTTCATCGTTTAGAGTAAATCCATCGCCAAAGTCCCATAAATATTCAATGGTAGTGCCGGAGACTCCATTTGAGTTGTTATTAAAATGTATGGTTAGGCACTCACGTGTATAGGTAAAATCAATTACTGGGTCATCTTTCTGACCGAAGGACTGAAAGCCAATCAATACAAAGAATAAGAAACATAGATTATTTTTCATGAAGTTGTTCAAAGTTAAGCGTTTCGTTTATTATCCGTCACATGAATACTTTTAATGCATCTGTATACGCAATAACTTTGATTAGGTTTTACTATAAGTGTGAAATTTATCGCTCTTTATTACCTGATAATGCCCCGTGGATTTTATCATAGTTCTCCAGAAAAGGAATCAACTGTTCCGCTTTTAACCTTTTGGCAATTATTTTTTTCTCTTCGTCCAGCAGGAATAACATCGGAGTCATGCTGATATCATAAAGATCATGATAATCGCGGGTAATGCTTCGGGTGGCATTTACATTTATCCAATCGAGCTTGTTAAGGGTAATAAATTTTTTCCATTTCACCAGGGAGGTATCGGTACAGACTGCAAAAAGCTGAACACCAAACTGCTGAAAGGACATCCAATCTTTTAGCTCTGTGATTTCTTTTTTACAATGTCCGCAATCCGATTCAAAAAATAACACAACCAGGTATTTGGCGCTGATATGATGAAGCGAAACGAACTTGCCCGCCGTATCAATCAGGATCAACTCAGGGGCTTTTTCACCAATCAGAATCGGGCGAAGGGCATTGGCATGTTTGGTCATGGCCCTGACCGTTGATGAATCGGCCCAGATGGCTTCTCCTTTGGTGTAATAAGTATCTACCATATGCACAAAAATCTCATCAAATCCCATTATTTTTGAGGTCTCAAATTTATAGGTCAGGTACCAGACTGAATATTTAAAAACCTCTTTATTTTTGCGTGTTTTGTTGATAAATTCATCCGCTGCTACTATGATAGAATCGGGGTGCTGGTAAACGATATCCTTGAAATAACGCTCCAATCTCTTGTGAAATAAAGGAGTTCGCAGCATCCGATCATCTGCCAGGTTAAAATTATCCCAGTAATGTGATTTATAATATTGAAACCTGTAAACGGAATCTTCCCTGCCGCTGGCAAGAATGGGAACATTTTTAACTTCGGGCTCTTTCATTGCCTTAAGCATTACTGAAACAAAATTTTCATGATTTTCAGCAATGATTTTATCCTGGTAAGAATCAAGATCACTATTTAAAAGCCCGATGCGTTTTTTAATGGCATTAACCGAATCCTGATTCTCCTTAAAATTTTGCTGTTCTTTTTTCTGAGATTCAATCTCCTTCCGGATTTTCATATTGTATTGAATGAAATCGAAAAACAGCACATTCTCGGGTGACTTATCAAATCGGACGTTTGTTGATAGGGTCGATATATCTGCAGAAATTGAGAAATCCTGGGACCCGTCTATAATGAATTCCAAATATTTGTTGTTCGATTGACCGGCAATGATATACACACCTCCCGGCAATGAAGAATCACCTTCAAAGACAAACCTCCCCTTTGCATCTACCTTTGCGGTATCAGTCAGGTAGGTTTTATCTCCATAGTAATTTGCCAGGTAGCAAACCGTATCTTTTATTCCCGTAAGCTGTACTCTGATTTTATAGCCATCATCAGAAAACTCAAATGCATTGCTATCTCCGCTGACCTTCTGAATGGTGAGGATTAGCAATAGGAAAACAAATCCGATAACTGAAGTTCCTTTCACTTTTCGAATGATTAATGCCGGGATAAAAATAAAGATAAAATCACCTATAAAGAAGCTATAATAACGAATGTATCAAACCCTGATTGTTGATAACATGAATTTGACAAACAATGCAATATTAAAACGAAAGTAACTTGCCCTGGCAAGTTCTGAACCGGAAAATCATGCCAGTTCATTAATAATCTTGAAGACCTTAATCGTTCATTCCTCAGCCAACAAATCAGGCAATCGGTGAAAACAATGGTGAAAATATGATAATTTTCGATTAACCACTGCAATTGCGAAGCCCCCTTCAAGAATTATATAGCTAATTTGCAAAATAAAAGTACCTTTGCCGACCACAATCTTTTCCTGACAGAATCCCACTTAATGCTTTCTTGACGGAATATTAAAACAAGAGGTATTATGCTGACATTTGAAGAAACCGGATTGGGTCCGGAATTATTAAATGCAATTAAAGATTTAGGATTCGTATATCCTACACCCATCCAGGAAAAAATCATCCCTGCGTTGCTTAAAGCAGGAACCGACATCATTGGCCTGGCGCAAACCGGAACAGGTAAAACGGCTGCATTCGGGCTGCCGATCATCGAACGTACGGATCATTTTTCAGAAAAAGTACAGACGCTGGTGCTATGCCCAACCCGGGAGTTGTGCATGCAGGTCACCGGCGATCTCACAGATTACTCAAGGTACGTAAAGAATTTCAAGGTGGTTGCTGTGTATGGAGGAGCCAGTGCTGAACTCCAGATAAAGAGCCTGAAGAGAGGCTGCCATATTGTTGTCGGTACTCCCGGCCGCGCACTTGATCTCATCCACCGCAAAGTACTTAACATTTCCCATATTAAATGGCTGGTTCTTGACGAAGCCGATGAAATGCTGAATATGGGCTTCAAGGAAGAATTGGATGCTATACTCGAAACAACTCCCAAAGAAAAACAAACACTGTTGTTTTCAGCTACGATGCCCAAAGAAATCAGACAGATTGCTGAGAAATATATGCACCACCCTGAAGAGATAACTGCTGGTAAAAAGAATGTTGGTGCAGAAAACGTAAGGCATGAGGTTTATTTTGTTCATGCCAAAGACCGGTATGAAGCTTTGAAACGAATTGCCGACATGAATCCCAATGTGTATGGCATCGTATTCTGCCGCACCCGTACTGAAACAAAGTCAATAGCCGAAAAACTCATAGCCGATGGCTATAATGCTGATGCCCTGCATGGCGATCTGTCGCAGCCACAGCGCGATTCGGTGATGAACCGGTTCCGGACAAAGTTTTTGCAATTGTTGGTTGCTACGGATGTGGCGGCCCGCGGACTCGATGTAAGCGACCTGACCCATATTATCAACTACAACCTTCCGGATGAACTGGATATTTACATCCATCGGAGCGGGCGAACCGGAAGAGCCGGGAAAAAAGGCATTTCAGTTTCCATCTGCCACTCCCGGGAAACGCGAAAGATCAGTGACCTGGAAAAACTGACTGGTAAAAAATTCGAACGAAAACCCTTACCTGGCGGCAGGGAAATATGTGAAAAACAGTTGTTCAACCTGATCGATAAAGTAGAGAAGATTGAAGTGAATGACCAACAGATCGATCAATACCTCCCGGTGATTTATAAAAAGCTTGAATGGCTCGGACGTGAAGATCTGATCAAACATTTTGTTTCAGTTGAGTTCAACCGGTTTCTCTCTTATTACAAAGATGCCCCGGATCTTAATGTATCTGTCCATGAGAAAAATGAAAAAGATTCTTATAAGCGAGGCACAACCAAAGTCTTTTCAAGATTTTTTATCAGTGTCGGTTCCAAAAGTGGTCTGACTGTTCCTCGGCTCATAGGACTGATCAACGATTATACCCGTACCCGAGATATTGAGATTGGGAAGATAGAGATCATGAAAAAATTCTCCTTTTTCGAGATCGACAAACAACACGAGAAGGATATCCTGAAAGCCTTTAAAGATGCAAAATATGAAGGCGGAGCTGTGACGGTTCAGTTATCAAAACCTGATACGAAAGCACCGGATACCAGAGAATATAGCTGGAAAAAACCAGAGAGAGAAGGCTTCAGGGAGAGGGGAAGTTTCAGGGAGAGAAGAAAACAGGAGAGAGATACTCCCAAGAAGAAGAGGAGAAGGATGTAGAGCAACTCTTCTGCTAATTGTATTTTAAACCTTCGCACACTAATCATAGCAATATTCCTACTGAGTTATACTGTTGGTCATTCGTTAATCGCCAAAACTCAGGGATATCAACAAAAAGGGTTTATAAACCCAGATTACTCTTTATAAATTTCTAATGCTTAGCAATAGAAATATTATTGAATTAAAATCGTCTAAAAGCCATTATTCATAAGTGCTAAATGATTTTGAAAAGTTGTCGTTTAAAAATCAATTTTATAGAAAAGCTGATATTTTTGGCAACTTTTTCATCTATTGCGTAATCTGGGATAAATAGTAAAAGAAAAAACCCCGAAAAGAGCTAAAAAGGGCTAAATTCGGGGTAATTTTTTAATATCCTATGGCAAAAATAATAAAAATCTCTGAAAAATTAAGTACCCTTAATTTTTATTCTCCCCAACAAGAATTTGAACTTTATTAAAAAACTTTTTTAGCATCTCCTTTGGGAAGATTACATGGAAGTATTCCGTGGAAGGAACTGGCAAAAAGTTTTCAACTAAGAGAGAAAAAGACAGGACGCAAATCCTTGTTTGATTCTCAGGGTAAACTGGCCCTGATGTTTTTAAAATTCTATACCAGCCTTTCAGACCATAAGTTGATTGAGCAACTCAATGGCAATATTGACTATCAACTTTTTTGTGGGATATTGCTATCACCCGGGGAACGATTAGCAGACACTAAGATAGTGAGTAAGATTCGAACAGAACTGGGTAAGAAACTCAGCATCCAGGCAGCGCAAAAGGTACTGGCAACATCCTGGAAGCTCTATATGAAAGATACCCACGGTACACTGTCAGATGCCACCTGCTATGAAAGCCAGTTACGCTATCCGACCAACGTCAAGCTCTTATGGGAATGTTTTGAAAAAGTGTATAATCAGTTAAAGCAGCTATGCAAATTATAGAAGATGCGTAGATTCCGATGCAAGTATAAAATTATTTGAAAATTTTTCTTAAAACTCAAAATGTATATAGTGAGTTTAGTGAAAACGACTATTTCAATCCTAAAAATAGTAACCGCAAAACCTTACTTTTCATTATTATCCATTCCATGAAAATAGGTACTCCGAGTCCGAAAATCATACCAACTAAAAAAAGTACAAGTAATTGCTCTATTCCAATCAAACGTGAAATAATTCTACTACCGGCAGTTCCAAATACATGAAATAGATATATCCCATAAGAGAAATAACCAAAATATGCTAAAAACCGGATAGGTCTTCGAATATGAATAATTAGCCAAGTGCCAGAAAAACCGACAATTGATCCCAATATGCCATATTTTGAACTGGGAACTTCGACAATTTTAAACCAACTCAATTGCTGCAGAATAACGCCAACTATTAAAAATGACAGTACGATAATCAGAATTTTTGAATTAAATAAGATTTTGGAGAATCGATTTAAACCCAGTCCTAATAGGAAATATGGTAATAAATACAAATAGAAAATGAAGCTAAATAACGTTGTCTTTATGTGAGGATGCAAGAAAAACAGAAGTGATATTGCGACTAAGATACAAACTATCCATCCTTTGAATTGTGCAGTTATTCCATTTATTTCAAGAATAGCAACAGTAATGAAAACAAAAAACAATGCCTGTAAGAACCAAAACTGTCCGTATGAATAAAGGTAAATGCGCCAAATTTCCTCTATTTCCACTGTTTGATTTACATTTGGGATTATGAAATTTACGATATACTGAAATGAAGCAACGAAAAAAAAGGGAAGCAAAACTCTTCTCGCCTTACCTTTGATAAAACTTAAAGAAAATCCTTTTTTTACTGGTTTCAAGCCATAAACATACCCTGAAATTACTGTGAATAATGGCATTCGAAGGAATTCAATACTATGGTAAAAATATCTCCAAATAGAATCATCTTCCACCATTAAACCTCTGGTATTCTTATCCGCTATGATATGAGCTCCAACCAATGCAATAATTGCGATGCCTCTCAATGCTTCGATTGATTCATCTTTGCGTTTTACTGCCATGGATGCAAAACTAATAATTTTTATATTTGGAAATGTTAGCAGTATTTTTTCCTCAGAATTTCCGCCGCCTCAACCATCCGCTTGATTTTTTCGAATGCGTTCTTTTCATCATTCACGCATCTTTCGGCGAAGCAGCCGAAGCCGCAATCGGTATTGAGGAATATCTTTTCGGGTGAATAGTATTCAAGCGCCTTTTCGACTTTACTGACGATGAACTCAACGGATTCGATCTCATCGGTGCGGGGATTGATGACGCCCAGTCCGAGTTCTTTATGATTAAGGGCTTTCCCGACAACTTCAATTTCGCCGGCGCGTGGTGTAGCATATTCCAAAACAAACTGGCTGACATTCATCTTTGTGAAAGCGGGAAGCAATGGTAAATAATCACCCGTTAAAAGGGTTTCTTCCTTCCGGCTCCAGTTGCCTCGGCAAACATGAATACCAATCCGGATGTCGTTAAAACCATCGGTTACCTTGTTGATCAATTCTGCTGCATATTGCAACTCCGTGCCTGCATCCGACCGGGTTGCGAGGGTAGCTCACATGAAAGTCCGCCGGTCGCAATCTTCGGACATGACGATCTCTGTGAGAACGGGCTCATCAAACTGCACAAACTCACACCCGGCCTGCTGAAGGTCGGATAACTCCTCACGCAAAATGGTCACAATATCATCTGCCATTTCCAGTTTATTCCGGTAACCCATTTTTGAATAGGAACTTACCCACATTGCCCGTGTGAGCAGGTAGGGACCCGGAAGGGTAATTTTAACCGGTTTATCGGTGAGGCTTTTAACAAATTTAAATTCGTTCAGCGTCAGGGGTTCTTTTCGGGAAAGTTTTCCAACGCAGGTCGGATTCTTGATTGAAGAGGCCGGAACATCGAGCGTGTCGAGCATTTCTTCAAAGCTTTCCTTGTTTTCCAGGGTGTCGAGCATTTCGGCAAGGGACATTAATCTTGTTCCTTCCAGTTTATCGGTGAGGAAGGAGTAAAAATTATCACGGTGATGCTCACCTTCGACCAGGATATCGACACCTGCTTCCAATTGATATTCTATACATCGCTTGGTTTCAGCATTGGCGATTTCGTCAAACTCAGCCTGTGAGATCCGGCCTTTTTGCTTATCGCGCAATGCTTTGAGCAGAAGCCTTGAACGGGGCCAGCTGCCTACCTGGGTGACGGGGAATAATTTATTGCTTTTATACATGATTCAAACCTTTCAACATAACTACACCATACTAACCTTAATATTGATGGGTACTGCCTTTTTCAGGGTGGTATAGACCGGAGCACGGTTTAAAGTTTCCTCCCATACAGCCTTGATTTTCTGCGAATCCTCATTGGAAGTAATGAAGCATTTGATATCGATGCCTGAAATGCTCGTTTCGCCTTCATCCAGTCCGAGATGAACCAGGATATTCTCAAGCCGGCAACGGATGGTTATTTCAACATCGTCAATTTCAAGTCCGGCCTTGGCGCTTTCTGTTGAGAACGCGGTGGACAATGATGCGGATAAGGCACCGATCATGTACTCAATTGCAGATGGGTGCTTATCCTTTTCCTCAAAGCTGGCCGCCTGCCCCACATCAAAAGAGAAATTGCGGCAGTAGACCGTGCTTTTCAGATGCCCGGTTGATCGCGTCCTGGCCCGCCATTCGAATTCCTTTGCACGCTTTTTATCTTCCTGAAGCGCTTTATCATCATCTTTTACTGCTTCGTTCTTTCTGATAAAAAACCTCGCTTGTTTTGGAGAACCAAGCTGACCCAGGTAATCATGCCCGACCATGCGGCACCAGGGTGGCAGGTCATCGCAAACCGTTGGCTCGATGCTGCGCATTTCCATGATACCACCCACCGGAACTTTTTTCATGTTCTCACGAATCAATAATACCAGACCTGAGCCGCAGTCCAAATCGCCTCCATCAAATACATGGTCGGGTATTATTGAATCAAGCTTTAACTCTTCGCTCATTGTTTTAATAGGTTATGCAGGGCGTGCCTTCCGATAACAACTCAACCAATACGGCTCCTCCTGCTGGTGTAACTCCTTCGATCAGCATATCCTCGGTGATTCCGCGGGTTTTTAAACAAGGCGTACATGCAAGGATTTTTCCACCATTCTGAACGAAAGTTGTGATCAATTCCTTCAGCGGCTTGAAAGGCTCACCGATGCTGATCTTTTCAGCCTCACCCTTTACAGCAGCCCAAACTGCATCCGTGCTGAGGAATACAGTTGTTTCTTTTTCAGAGCCTAAAGCAGCTCCGGCTACTACGAACCCTACAGTTACGGTATCAGGGTTTTTGTGACAATTGGTAATTGCAACGCAAAATTTTCCATTCATAATTTCAAATTTTAAAATATTAATAACTAAACCACTATTTTTTTAAGATTAAATAAAACGGAGGCTTCGCCTCAATTAATTCTTTATTGGTTGACCTGCACCATGCTGGAATGTCAATGACGGCTCCCTTATCAAATGCACTAACGCATACGCGCGTTCCGGGAGGAATGGTTTTAAAGAATTTGAACAATGTCATGATCAAATCCCCGCAGCCCTCTTCTTTACCATTGTATTCTGCATCGTAAGTCCAGGTATTTTTTATGCTTTTATTCATAATTCTAGTTATTTATCGTCATTGCGAGGAGCGAAATTCAGCGACGAAGCAATCTGTTTTATCAAATGTGGATTGCTTCTCCTGCATTAAAAGCAGGATCGCAATGACGTTCCTATTTTAATTATCAGGGCATTTGAATTAATAAACATAAACCGATTTATCGGATTTTTTACCTACTTCTCCAATCATTGCTGCAAAAGGATAGCCGGCACCAATGAGATCAGCCAGTATTTGCTCTGCTTTTTTTGCTGGCGCAGAAATAAGCATTCCACCGGAGGTCTGCGCATCAGCAACCAGCATTTTATGGTTATAATCCAGAGCCGGATCAAAATGGCAATCCTTTTCTGCAAATTCAAGGTTGCGGAAAGCAGCGCCAGGAATACAACCCATTTCGATCAATTCAAGAACCTTATCCATGACAGGAACTTTAGCGGTATTAATTTTCATAGTAACTCCGCTTCCCTGCGCCATCTTCAGTGCATGTCCTATCAAACCAAAACCTGTGATATCGGTCGCCCCTTTAATATCGTACTTCCGCATAACTTCAGCAGCGTTTTTATTGAGATGTTTCATTGTTTTAAGAGCTGACTGATAAGTCGAATCATCAGCAAGGTCATTCCGTTTTGCTGAAATAATGACTCCTGTTCCGATTTGTTTAGTCAGGATAAGGACATCACCCGGTTTGGCTCCTGTATTGGTAGCTATTTTATCAGGGTGCACCCAGCCCGTGACCGACAAGCCGCTGACTGGAACATCATTGGCAATGGTATGTCCGCCAACGATTACACCTCCGGCTTCGGCAACTTTGTCCTGGGCGCCATGCAATATTTCCTTTAAAATTTCCAGCGGTAATGTTGTTGGAAACATAACAATGTTCAGCGCTGTGAGCACTTCGCCACCCATGGCATAAACATCGCTGAGGGCATTGGCTGCAGCAATTTGTCCAAAGTCATAAGGATCGGAACAAACCGGCGGAAAGAAATCAGTAGTCAGCACCAACGCATAATCGTCACGGATTTTATAAACGCCGGCATCATCATGGGATTCAATATCCACAAGCACATTCGCATTGGTTATTTTCGGCAGGTCAGCCAAGGCTCTGGCAAGTTCTGATGCAGAGAGTTTGGCAGAACAGCCACCCTGATCGACAAGGCTAAGCAAATCAAATGGTAAGTTCGAAGTTTGGAGTTCGGATTTCGAAGTTGGTTTTGAGTTGTGTGTTTTGGGTTCTGAGTTCATCGTTACTTGTCTAAAGTCTAACATCTATTATCAACGTACTACAGATTAACTACTTTTCCTGCTTTCAAAATACTATCAAGGATCTCGTACATGTTGGTTACCCTGCCAACAGCGAGCTGGTCTGCTTTTTCAAAATAATTGAGGCAGGTGCCGCAAGTGATCAGATCAACACCCCGCTTTTCAAGTTCTGTAAGATGAATAAGTGCCGGGGCTCCTTTCAAAACGAGGTTGATTCCTGAGTTCAGAAAAATGATCTTTTGTGGCAGGACATCATATTCCTTAATTGTATTCAGCATACTCCCGGCAAGAACAAGTCCAAGTTCATTGTCACCTTCGCCAATTCGGTCTTTTGCAAAAACCACAACGTAGCTTTTATCGACAGATGCAGGTGTTTCGCAGTAAGGATCAACTTCGGTCAACTCTACGATTTGCCCTGATTTATTGACCAGGATTTCAAATTCATTACCTTTTTTTTGTTGCTCAGCTGAAAAACCATTGTCCTTCAAATATCTCATAACATTCTGAACAGAAGTTTCACTGTCGAGAACTACTTTGAGTGATTCGTCCTGTCCAAGTTCTTTCAATGCCTTCTTGGTTTCAATCAGAGGCATCGGGCATTTTTTTCCCTTTACATCAATTATTTTCATCAAATTATCCTGTTAGTTTTTGTTTATTATTTCTTTTCCTTTATCCGTTATGTCAATAAAAAACGACCGCTTGCTGATGATGCCTTCTTCGAGGAAAATTCCCTGAAGGGTTTGAACGATTTTTTTGGTACCGTTGATTAGTAAACGGAATTCTTTTTCATTGATCCCATTTTCTTTATTTTTAAGATCGGCAAGCAATATACTTCTGCACTTATCAACTACAGAATGATGCAGGTAGTCGCCTTCAAAAAAGATGACCTTTTTTTGCCGGCCAAGATATTTAAGCATCATTTTCAGGCGATCTTTCTGAATTTTATTGTTTACGGCATTTTCTTCTATTTCTGACTCAAGAGGATTTTCCATACCATAATTCCTGATGGTTTGTTCAAGCCAGGCCAATTGCTCCTGTGTCCTGGGATCGAGCTTTACAAAATGACTGGCTAAAGCCCATGAAGTTCCTACCTTTTTAATCTTCCCTTCATGTTGATTGATTTCCAGAAGCTTTTCGAGGTATTGCTTTGCCGCTTCATTTTTTACAAATCCAAGCTTCCCATAAAACTCAGTCAATTCAAGGCCTTCCTCAAGGATGGGGTTTTTCCGGTGCCATAACTCAATCTCTTCAATCACTTTCCGGTTATATTGTTCGTGAGCTTCACGGGTCAGGAGAATTACTTTCCCCGATATTTCGGTCATAAAAATTGAATTGTCATTGCTTTGCCTGCAATCGTCCAATACCTCCTGCTCCGGCTTACCAATCCTTTTAGCTATTGCATCGGCATAAACAGGAACATTTTCTTTTTTAAGCTCTATTTTAATCAGGTTGAAAATCTTATCGCTGTTAATAGCAGCTTCCGCCAATTCATTCAGGCTTTCCACAAGCTGGGGGGTTCTCTTTTTATGATGCAGTGGCTGAACATCAATGATGGTTCCGCCCCCCAATGTAAGATCATTGGATGAATTCCTTACAATGTACTTATCATTGTTTTCAAGGATCGCCGGTTTACTCAGGTGAAGCTGAATGATAGCAGTTTCTCCGGGCTGTATAGTATCTTTGTTCAACAGATGCATGCGGGCGGCACATTCAAATGTACCGGTATAAAAAACCACACTCGACCACAATCCTATCCTCGCATCGGCGCCGAACAATGCAATAGAAGCGTCGATCATGCTTGTTTCATCAATCATCTTATCCGATAAAACCATTCCTCTTTCAAAATCCTCACCTTTTATTCCGGCAAGGTTGAGAGCTGCACGATCGCCACTGTGCACTTTTTCAACCGGTATGCCATGCCTTTCAATGGCACGTATTCTCATCTTTTTATTTTTTCCAGGCAGGAGATAGACCTCTTTTCCATTTTCGATTTCTCCTTCAAGGACAGAACCGGTAACCACAAATCCGATTCCCTTTACATTAAAAATGCGATCGATGTACATTCGGAAATGATCCTTTTTCTCTCTTTCCTGAACGAGAGGAACAATCTCATTTATTTTTTGAACCAATTGATCAATTCCCTTTCCTAATAGGGATGAGACTTGAACTACCGGGGCTCCTTCAAGGCTGGTTCCTTCAATAAATTCCGCAATCTCAAGTTCAGCAAGCTCCAGCATTTCATCATCCACCAGATCGACCTTATTCAGAACGACAATACCATGCTTCACACCAAGCATTTCAATAATTTTAAGATGCTCAATAGTTTGAGGCATAATCCCACTGTCGGCAGCTACTACCAAAAGCACTATATCGATTCCATAAGCCCCGGCAACCATTGTCTTGATAAAATCTTTATGCCCGGGTACATCCACAATACCAAAAGATTGCCCATCAGGAAGTGTAAGGTGCGAGAAGCCAAGGTTAATTGTAATTCCTCTTTCTTTTTCCTCCTTATGGGTATCGCAGTCAATGCCCGTTAGCGCCTTGATCAGCGCTGTCTTCCCATGATCCACATGGCCTGCCGTTCCGATGATCAGGTGCTTCACTGGCTATTTATTTTAGAATAAACTTCATTTACTATATCTGCGAGCTTGCTGATCTGCTGGTCAGTCAAGGTTAAAACATCAAAATACACGTCTCCTTTCCGGAGGATGGCAACAACCGGATGATGATGATGCATTAAATCAGTATGGAGTTTTTCAGCAAACTCCGATTTTTTTCGGTTCGAACCCAATTCAGGATCAATCCTGACGGCATAACTGTCAATTTCTTTACCCGGTAATGCTCCTCCGCCACACTGACCTTTACTTTCTATTACCGATGACTTAATTCCTGAATCGGCTAATGCTTTCTTTAATTTTTCGGCACGGGTTTTTAGTTCCTGGGGTGTCCGGCTCATCATATTAAAAAGCAAATTCTTTTCTAAAAGGGTTTGATCGTCGAGATATGAAAACAAAGCAGCCTCCATGAAAGCCAGAGTGGTTTTTCCAACACGCAGCGCCCTGACAAGAGGTTCCTTTTTCAGTCTGGTAATGTATTCCTTTTTCCCGGCAATGATCCCGGCCTGTGCACCACCCAGCAATTTGTCGCCGCTGAAACTTACCATATCAACTCCCGTCGCAAGGGTTTGCCTTACATCCGGTTCATCCGCTAATACTTTAATAGATGTTTTTCTCAGCAAACCTGAACCCATATCGTACATAACCGGAATATTTTTCTTTTTGCCCAAAGCCACCAGATCCTGAAGGCTTGCTTCCTCCGTAAAACCCTGGATGGAATAATTGGATTGATGAGCTTTTAAGAGCAATCTTGTTTTTGTAGTGATAGCTTTCTCATAATCCGAAATCCTGGTCTTGTTCGTAGTTCCAACTTCAACCATTTTACAATCGGAGGCAGCCATAATATCGGGTAAACGGAACGAGCCACCGATCTCAATGAGTTCACCCCTTGAGACAATTACTTCTTTTCCTTTTGAGAAAGATCTTAAAACAAGCATCAGCGCCGCTGCATTGTTATTTACTACGAGAACATCTTCAGCGCCGGTAAGGTATTTTAACAATTCAGAGAGGTGTGTGTTTCGGGAACCCCTTTCACCTTTCTCAAGATCAAATTCAAGATTGTTATAGCCTTTTAAAATTTCACTTGCTTCATGAATGATTTCGTCACTGTAAGGCGCCCTGCCCAGGTTGGTATGAACCACCACACCCGTTGCATTGATTACATTTCGGAGACTTTTGCTGGTGAGTTTATTTAAAGTTGAAATAATCCGGTTGACAATTTCAGAAATTTCCGGTATGGTTTCCGACTGGATGGCTTTCTCCCTGAGTGAACTTAACGTTTTACGAATGGAGTATTTGACAAGGTCTTCATTGAACTGACCCAACAATGCTTTTATCTCAGGTAAAAGCAATAGCTTATCAACTCCCGGAAGATTTTTAAGTTCACCTACATTCGGTTTCATACACTTCAATTTTATTTTACTTAAAGCCAAAAAAAATAAGCAGAGAGGGCAGGGATCGAACCTGCCACAGCCGGTGTTATCCGTCTGCTACTGGTTTTGAAGACCAGGTGAGACACCAGTCCCGTCCTCTCTAACTCACAATTACCCGGAATATCTTAAATCAGCCTGATTCAGTGTTCCGGGATAATTTTGCTTTACAGCTATATAAAACTGAAGAACTAAAAGCCAAATTAACGCAACAGCACCATCTTTTCGGTAACGGATTGATTTCCCTGACGGACTTTAAAAAAGTAGAATCCGCCGTCGACCAAACTTCCGTTGTCGTTTGTTGCATCCCAGGTCACTGAATAACTGCCGGGTAATGTTTCATCATTTACCAATCGTTTTACAACCTTTCCACTCAGATCGTAAACGTCGATCGTTACTCGTCCTGCTTCGGTTAATGTATATGCGATGGTTGTTTCTCCGCTGAATGGGTTAGGATAACTCGATCCATTTATAACCCCTGAACAAAACCTCTCTCAATGAAGTAGATGGATTGTACCCTAAAAAAGTATTTACCATTTCTGCAACAAGGTAAGACCTTAAATTCAGCGAATCGCCTGAAGCAATTGCAGCCATTAGCACAGAAGAGGAAATCGCATGATAACCTTCATCCTCTTTGATAAACATTCTGCCATATCCATCTTCACTGCTACAAAGAAGATCACTTCCATTGGCTCCGAGCCGGTCGACCCTATAATGAGGATCATAACCACCCAGGATGAAATAAGTTAAATCGGTTGCCAGGCAATCCGGGCCACCTTTTATCTTAACTATTTCCTGATCATCGCCATCGCCTATATACGTTAATCCCAAATCGTCAAAGAACTCTGTGCCGGTATGGTTTAAACCAAGATCAACACTTTCAATATATAAACTGCCGCCATTTGCGAGGTAACTCATCAGCTTGGTCTGGTCTGCTACACTTACAGTACCAGGAGGTGTGAGGCCTCAGTCGACACAATAGCACCCCATTGTGCTAAAAATAATTTCATAGTCATTAAGATTATCCGGCAAATAAGTAAAATACTCATATTCCAGGCCTGCATCGTCCAGAGCCCTTGTCAGACCTTTGGAAGGCTCTATCTCATCTCCTTTCTCAGGGTCGACCACCGTCATAATGCCATTATCATTATCCCAAAGAAGGATGTCATATTCAATATCGGGCTCAATCCTAACAAAATGACTCTTTGAAGAGTTATTCATAACAAACTGATCTCCTTCCATCATTACCACTCCATAAAAAGCTGTGTTGTATGCTGCTGCTGAACTCCAATCGAAATTAAATGAAAGCATTTGCTGGGGTTCTATACTTCCCGTATTTTCAATACTGCCGATCAAATCACCTGTTTTAAGAGAAAAAAGTTGGATGCTGAATTCATCCTGAATCTCGCTACCCAGATTTTTTACCTGGACACTCCATGTGCCAGTTTCGAGCAATTCAACTTTTGTCGGGCCATCAATTGATGTGACCATCAAATCATGATCAAAGAAGGCAGACATTTTCACTTCCATAATATCCCACCAGTTCCAGTTATAGGTATCAATCCCATAGGTCCGGAATTCAAGCCTGACTTGCTGTCCGGCATAATCTGCAATTGGAAAAGACATATCCTCGCCATTCGAATTACCCCATGTCCCTTCATTCAGATTGTAATTCCATAACACCTCATGATTACCATCAACAATCAGACTGATCTCGGCATATTCATTTCCTGTTCCTGTAAATACATCAAGGTATTGGGTAACGGTAAGATCATACACATTTTCAGGCAATGAAATTATGGGTGATATTGCCGACAAATCAAAGTTGGGTATCTGGGGACTCCAGTAGAATTCAAGCTTACCACCTGCAACGCTCCAGTTTGAATCGAGCGTCCAACCCTGTCCGGTATTAAAACTTTCGAACCAGGTATAGGTCTGTGTAATCGCTGGTAGTTTAAAAACAACTATCAGCAATATCAGGTAAAATAGTTTCTTCATATAGTTCAGAATTAAAACTTTTGTAAAAATATAAAAATATCAATTAGGACAAAAAATCCACATTAATGGTTGCCTTGAGGAAATAAACATATCAGTTGGAAAAAGGTTTTGATTAAAGCATTAATTTCGTGCAGGTACTTATAAAAATTTTATCTACTCAAAAATATCATACAGAGAAAAACGCCACGAAAACTACAAAACACAAAAACCCACGAAAGAAAAATTAAGAATAGTTTAGTTTTAGAGAAATTTTGCGATTTAGTTACAATAAAACAGATATCAGAATAGCCTTATATTTGAAATTACAGAACATCATTTAATCTTTAATAATATGCAAACAATATTAGGTTCAGGTGGTTCAATTGGAACAGAACTGGCAAAAGTTCTTCCGGCTTATACAGATAAAATCCGGCTTGTCAGCCGCAATCCGAAAGCGGTAAATCCGAGCGATGATCTTTTTCCGTGCGATCTGACCGATCAACAAAAACTGGTTGAAGCACTTAAAGGGTCTGATGTCGCTTACCTGGTTGCGGGGTTGAAATATGAAACAAAAACCTGGCAGGAGTTATGGCCCAGGATCATGCAAAACACCATTGAAGCCTGCAAGGCAAACAACACAAAGCTGGTTTTCTTCGATAACATCTACATGTATGATCCGAAGTGCATCCCATTTATGACCGAAGAATGCCCTGTTAACCCTTGCAGCAAAAAGGGTGATGTGAGGGCGAAGATTGCCGGAATGGTTATGGACGAAGTGAAAAAAGGAAACCTTAAAGCTGTGATTGCCCGTTCGGCCGACTTTTATGGACCCGGAAAGATAAACAGCGTATTAATGTTAAGCGTTTATGAAAACTTCCTGAAAGGGAAAAAGGCCAACTGGCTTAGCTCTGTCGATTATAAACATTCGTTTACCTACACACCGGATGCTGCCAAAGCTACTGCCATTTTGGGCAATGACAGTAAAGCTGATAACCAGGTGTGGCATCTGCCGACTGCCATAGAACCGCCAACAGGCAGGCAATGGATTGAAGCCTTTGCAAAAGAAATGAATGTAAAGCCCCGCGTGCAACTGGCATCGAAAACCATGGTCAAAATTTTCGGCTGGTTCAATCCCATCATGAAAGAGTTTGTGGAAATGCTCTATCAATACGACCGGGATTATGTTTTCGATAGCAGCAAGTTTGAAAAAATGTTTAATTTTAATCCAACTTCTTATGTTGATGGAATAAAACAAATTGTAAAAGAGGGTTCAGCTTAAAAATTCATTTTATTGTTCTTGCTGTCCCTGAATAAATAATTGCGTTCGATGGATTAAATTTTCAGTGAAACTTTTTGAATTAGAAAATTTGTTATACTTTCGGAGTTAAGTATTGTCTTCTAAACTTGGCGCCGAAAGCAATACTTTCCTGATAGCTTACAATACCAGCGAAACAGCCGAAGGAAGCTATGAGGTGATGGTGGGGAGTGAGGAATAAATACAAATATTGGACAAAAGGACTCTCGCCATTTGGGTAATTGCATATTTGATAAATTGAAACAGTAAATTAATAAATTAAATATTTTTAAAATTAAAATAAGATGAAACTCCTACCAATTTTTATGGCTTTCTTTTTAGTGGTAATTTTCTTAAAGACAAAATGTCAAGAAGATGACCAGCCTGACAATTTAAAAATCTCAAATACAAGTAATGGAAATGCCTTTATTTTTGGAAATTTTGCTGGTGAATTAATCTTTAACAATGGAGATATACTAGGCGCTAATACAAATCAAAATCAAGGGTATTTTCTTGCACTTATTGATTCCAGTGGATTAATTCTGTGGACTAAACATATTCGGACACATGCTGTAATTTTTTATGGGGCTGGTTCTGGCGTTGGTTTGTTTACTGATACTTTAGATAATGTATTTTTAACTGCCACTTTCACTGATTCAATAATATTTGATGAGGATAATTATTTCTATAAAGCAAATTATGCAACGTTTATCGCAAAGTATAATTATAGTGGTAATTTTTTATGGGCAGAAACATCATTGGGAAGTGCTGGATCGTTTGGGAGTGAAGTTTTTCTTGATCAAGACGGCAATATATTTAATACAGGAACTTTCGGTTATGGTACAACATTTACTTTTGATACTTTAGTTCCATTGAACTGGACTGGTCAATGGGAGGATATTTATTTAGTTAAATTCGACAGTTCAGGAAACGCTCAATGGTTGCAGCAACTATATTCGAATTCATTTATACAAATTTATAGCCTGACAACTGATTTATTCGGATACACTTATTTGATTGGATTTTATGGGGGAGGCGGTTTCTCTGGCAATGCTTATTTACATTTTGGTTATCTAACTTTGATAAATGGAAACGGCTTAGATGAAATATTTATTGCTAAATGTAGTCCGGATGGTGAACCAGTATGGTTAAATCGGGTATTGAGCATATCAGGAAGTGATGTACCTGAAGAAATAATTGCAGGTGATTCAGCCAATTTATATATAACAGGCACATTTAGCTATACATCGCAATTTCAACCATTCCCTCCAATAGTAGCAAATGATGTTGATGTTTTCATTGCAAATTATGATGATTCAGGTAATGCAAAATGGGTGAAACAGGCTTCTCCAAATAATACACAAACTTATTATAATATTAGCAAAGGTATTGACGGCTATATTTTATTTTGATGTGCTGGATAACTCCTACCTTAGCGAAAAAAGGCATGGAAAAGGAGAAGTTATGCAAAGACATAGTGAGTTTAATAGCCCCAAGGGTAATAGCTGATAATTTTGAACTTATACAGATTGTAGAAAAGCCAACGAGTATCACGTTGTATTTTGAGGAAAAAGAGGGAAAGATACCCAATGAATTAAAGGGAAAAGAAGTAGTACAGGATGGTTATCTAAATAAAATGGAGTTGCAGACATTTCCATTGAAAGACAAGACTGTTTATATTGCCGTCAGACGGAGACGATGGAAAGAAAAAGGAAACACAAAAGAGAGTTATAGTAACCCATATGATCTTCATTTTGAAGGGATGAAAACCACCAAGGAATTTGGGATTTTTTTAAAGGAGGAGCTTGGATTTGAGCCCGATGAATATAACAAGTTTTGGCAAAGCATTACAGATCAAGGGTCCGACCCTATACCGATGGTATAAGAACGTACTGAGTGATTATGCCCGTGACCAAACGATGATGCATAAAAACGATATCAACCATCCTGAAAAGGGGAAAACAGTAGAAGTTCCAATACTGAAGCCGGAGAACCTTGGGGCAAAAATGTCGATTGATGAGAAACACATCAGCGATGAGATTTACACCATCATGAGCAACCGTCAAACGGGTAAAATAGCGATGATCTGTAAAAGCATCAATTATGCTGAAATAAAACAGGTATTTGAAAAATTACAACCCGGACTGAACCAGATCCAAAGCATTACCCGTGATTTTTCCCCACTATTTGAAAAAGTCTGTTCCGGGTTAATTCCCCAGGCCATGCAAGTGGGAGATAAATTCCATGTGATAAAGAACCTGATGGAAGCTCATCAATCCGTCAGGATACGATACCGGCAGAAAGAACTGGAAAAACGGCGTAAAGCGCTTCAGGAATTTAAAACCCTTGAGATTGAACGATTAAAGGAATGCGAAAGAACAGGAAAAACATTTAAGCCAGATAAATTTCACTATCATGAAGAAAAACTGGAAAACGGGGAAACCCTCCTTGAAATCCTCGCCCGCAGCAGATACCTGTTGTTTAAATATCGTAATCAATGGACCGAAAGACAGCAAAAAAGAGCACTGGCACTTTTCAGAAAATACCCCGAAATAGAAAAAACGTACACCTTATGTAATGAGTTCAGAACCCTGATGAGTAACAACAATATTAGCCAGCATTATCTCCACATTGACAAGGAACTTCATCAATGGTATGAAGATGTCGAGCTTTCTGAAATCGATGAACTTCTAAATTTTAAATCCCTGGTGGAATCCAATGAACAATATATCAGAAACTATTTTATCAGCGGTGAAACCAACTCCATGGCTGAAGCAATCAACAGTAAAATACAAAGATTCATCGCTTCAAACTATGGTACCAGAGATCGGGATTTCTTCTTCTTCAGAATTCTTCAATTTTATGCCTAGCACATCAAAATATTATTTAGCCGTATTGACCTGGATCCTTTAGGAAATATCTTTACTATAGGAAGTTTCTTTAATACTGTCGAATTTCCACCATTACCACCAATTTCAAATTATCTAGGAGATAATTTTATTGTAAAACATGATAAAGATGGTAATGGCATTTGTGTAAACGAGGCATTTGGTTTTTTCGAAGATATATCCACTGATCCATTTGGAAATGCATTTACCGTAAGTGGTATTGCTGATCTATATGGATCCGATCTGCAGGTTATAAAATGGGATGACAACTGTAATCTGCTTTGGGAAAGCACAATTATTCATTTTTGGCCTAATGGATACAATGAAAATAAACTAGAAAACCTTGTCAAGTTATTTCCAAATCCAACAACAGGTTATTTAACCATTGAAATCACCGAACAATTAAATCGTCCGGTCAATCTAGAAATTATAGATTCTAACGGAAAAAAATTAATTGAGAAATATATTAATTCAGGGAGTTCAAATGCAATAATTGATCTAAAAGCGATTAAAAAAGGCGTTTATATTTTTAAAGCAATTTCGAAAGAAGAAATATTCATCAAAAAAATAATTAAGATTTAGTTATTTCCAACTGCCGCCAGCCATCCAGTAAAGGCCGGCTGGTAAGCAGGACTATTGACAGGGATACAAATCAATACTTCAAACACACCTCAGCCATAAAATTGAATTTAACCTGCGGAAATAAAAAAAGCTGCCCCATAAAAGTGACAGCTTTTAATTTTTTGATTTAAGAACAGGGATTAACTGCCAAAGGCATCCCTTCGGGAGATTTAAGAAGGCAGAAGTGCAGGCAAACCTAAAATCCCAAATCCCAAATCCTAAATCATTAATTCTATTTATACGCCGGTAATCCGGTTATCGCCTCACCTGTAATTAACAAATGGACATCGTGGGTTCCTTCGTAAGTGATTACCGATTCGAGGTTCATCATGTGACGCATCATCGGGTAATCGTTGGTGATACCCATAGCTCCAAGAACCTGCCTCATTTCACGGGCGATATTCAGGGCCATCTCCACGTTGTTCCTCTTGGCCATCGAAATCTGGGCAGGTGTTACTTTGCCTTCATTTTTCAGCACTCCGCAACGCCAGACAAGGAGCTGAGCTTTGGTAATTTCAGTCAGGGCCTCAGCCAATTTTTTCTGCTGAAGTTGCTTGGCTGCAATCGGTTTTCCAAACTGGATTCTCTCTTTCGAATAACGAACAGCAGCATCAAAACAATCCATAGCAGCGCCAACAGCTCCCCATGCAATACCGTAACGGGCAGAACTCAGACAACTTAACGGACCTTTTAAGCCTTTCACATTGGGTAGGAGGCAATCCTTCGGAACTTTAACGTTATCAAAAACCAGTTCGCCGGTAACGGAAGCCCTAAGTGACCATTTACCATGTGTTTCCGGTGCAGTCAATCCCTCCAGGCCTTTTTCGACGATTAAACCGCGAATAACATTATTCTCATCTTTTGCCCAAACAATAGAAATATCGGCGATGGTGGAATTGGTGATCCACATTTTAGCGCCATTTAATAAATAATGATCGCCCATGTCTTTAATACCGGGTAATCATACCTCCGGGATCAGAGCCGTAATTAGGCTCAGTCAAGCCGAAACATCCGATAATCTCACCAGTTGCAAGCCGGGGAAGATATTTCTTTCTCTGCTCCTCAGAACCATAGGCATAAATCGGGAACATAACCAGGGAGGTTTGAACAGAAGCCATAGACCGGATACCGGTATCGCCGCGCTCAAGCTCCTGCATAATCAAACCATAGGCGATATGATCCATACCAGCGCCGCCGTATTCTACCGGGATAAAAGGGCCAAAGGCTCCAATTTCACCCATTTCCTTTACAAGATGCCTTGGGAATTCTGCACGATTGCAATAATCTTCAATAACCGGAATAACGGATTTATTTACCCAATCCCGGATAGCTCCTCTGACAATTTTGTGCTCATCTGTATACAACTCATCCACGAGGTAATGATCGGGTGGTGTATACTCTACTGTTGTTGCCATAAAATAATTTTACTTTAAAAATATTGTTAATAAATGTTGATCTGAAAATCAGCAATAATTCCTATATAAATGAACCAATCCTTATAAATTTAATGCCGGCAAATGTATTATTTTTTTCAGAGGATACAATAGGGATGAAATTTTTTAATGCCATTTGTTCATCTCATTAATTATTTACTTTTGCGCAAGTATCTGAAATAAAAAAAATCACGGAGATACAGAGAACACAGTGAAACACAGAGACAAAGAAAAATTTAAATGGAACTAATGTTGAATGTATATGAATATCCTCAGTGCAACTCCATGTTCTCCGTGTTTCCGTAGTAGAAGAAATAATCGTAATTAAAATGGAAAAAGAAATCATTTTCACCGATAGCTCGAGGTTGATCACCGAATCACTTGCTGAGGCAGGGGCCGATGTTTTTATCGGCTACCCGATCACGCCGGCTAACCTGCTTTATTCCTATTCCTCGCAACGGTTCCCGGTTTTTCTTGCAGCCCCTGACGAGATTACTACACTGCAATGGATGAGCGGATTTTCGGCAGCAGGTAAAATTCCGGTAACTGCCACCTCTTTTCCGGGTTTTGCCCTCATGATTGAAGGGATCAACATGGCATATATGATGGAATTGCCGATGATCATTATTCTTGTCCAAAGACTTGGTCCGGCAACCGGAACCGCCACACGCGGCTCACAGGGAGACATTAGTGTTTTACATGGAACTATCTCAGGTGGTTTGTCTATTCCCACTTTTAGCCTGAGTGACACAAAGGATTGCTGGGAAATACCTGCCAAAGCGGTTCAGGTAGCTGTTAAATACAGAACACCGGTCATTATTCTTACTTCAAAAGAGGAGGTGATGACCATGTCGTGTGTAAATCGGAGTGAATTAGAGCCTGTGGAAAAGGTTCAACGTAGTTTTTATGATTCGGAGGAACCTTATATTCCATATAAAGCTGGTGAAAACCTCGTATCAGATTTTCTTCCGCTCACCAATAATAAGCACCAGGTAAGGTTTACAGCTTCCACACACGATACAAAAGGTATTATCCAAAATTCATCCAAAGAAGCGCTTGACAATTCGAAGCGACTGCATTATAAAGTTGAAAAAAACCTGGAGCATTTTACTTTTTACGACCTGGATGAACAACCGGAATCAAACACCCTGATTGTTTCATTCGGTATTACTGCTCAGGCAGCTAAAGAAGCTATTAAAAAGCTTCGGGCAGATGGAATAAAAATTTCGCTGTTAATCACAAAAACGATTTTTCCTGTTCCTCCGGTCTATTTTGAAATATTGAGCAAATACAAACGAATCATTGTTACAGAAGAAAACCTGACAGGACAATACAGGCAAATCCTTTTCGGAACAGGACCGGATAAAAGCATAACCGGCGTGAACGAGTTTGGAAATATGGTAAAACCCATTTCAATCATTAATGAAGTTTTGAAGTATGAACATCACTTATCTTAAAGAGGAAAAACTGCCGTTCTGCAATGGATGCGGCCACACCAATATATCGGAGAGCACCAACAGGGCTTTACAAAAATCCGAATTGAATTTACTGGATGTCATCCTGGTAACAGATATTGGATGTCACGGGATTGTTGACAAAAACTTTAAGACCCATACAGTTCATGGATTGCATGGAAGATCCGTCGCACTTGCCTCCGGAATTTCTGCAGGAATAAACAATCCTGACAAAAAAGTGATCGTCTTTATAGGCGACGGTGGTGTTACCATCGGCATGCAACACATAGTGGATGCGGCCCACCGAAACTTTAACCTTACGGTAGTTGTGCATAACAACATGCTTTACGGCATGACCGGCGGACAGTCGAGTGAATTTACGCCTATGGGGTTCAAAACACCGACTGTTCCTGATGGTGTAAAATCACCCGGGTTCGATATCTGTGAATTGGTTAAAGCTGCCGGCGCATCTTACGTTGCAAGAGTTTTGGGGATAGGAGATGTTTCGGAACAACTTGCCATCGCTTTCTCGAAAAAAGGATTTTCACTTGTCGAGGTCATGGAAATTTGTCCCAGCTATGGTGTCAAGTCAAATCCAGGAATGAAGCTTTCAAAGGTTGTGGAAGAAGCGGGTCTGGAAGTAAAGGTTTACGCCGACCGCCCTCATGAAGGGTTCAAAACCAGCATCAGGGAAGGCTTACCTTCGCTCATTGAAAAACAGAATCCTATTCCAGTCAAATATCAATCAACCCTTAAAGAACCGATCAGCATTATGATCTCAGGTTCGGCCGGCGAAGGTGTGCAACTGGCAGCTGAATTGTTCGCCAAATCGGCAATTTCTGCAGGATTAAATGTGACTAAAAAAGGAAGCTATCCGGTTACTGTTGGAATTGGGTTTTCCTCTTCGGACATAATAATTTCGCCCGATAAAATTCTCTATACAGCCTCTCCCAAACCGGATGTGATGATTATCACTTCTGAAGACGGACTTGCCTACTCACAGAGTACATTGAAAAATATGGATAAGGGATTACTGATTATTGATGAAGAATTGAATCTGCCCGAAACAAATATTAACATACTAAGGTTTCCTTTCAGAAAAAATGCAGGAAATAAAACGGCAGCACTTTTCGCCCTTTTGTATTACCTTAAACACACTGATACATTCCCCAACGAAGCCTTATTCGATGTACTTGAAAATAGCAAGTTCACTTCAAAAATTGATTTGAGGAAGCTGATCACTGAAGTTTAATAGTGTAATTCCACCACATAGGCACAATAGTTACATAGGAAATTGCACATAGTTTAAAATCTTAACAAGTATAATATTTTGGAGTAATTGCAAGCTATGTGAATACTATGTTCCTATGATCTATGTGGTAGAATTCAGAGGCCAAAAAGTTTCAAAAGTTTTATCTGTAAAGCCTTACATTGACTGAAATACCGGATTCAACTTTAAAGGTTTTTTCGATGGTAAAGGCAGACTTCGTTGAAAATTTGGAGCGGTATATTGCACGATAAGTTCCGGGCTGAAGAACAATCGTTTCTCTCTGTTCAGTGTTATCGCGGAAATTATATATCCATTTCAGTTCATTGTTATCCTCGAGGTAAATTCCGCCATAGCCGTTTGCCTTTTTCTCAATTACTGCAATACCCGGTAATGGGATTTCGATGGTGGTGGTATGACTTTGTTTGATCTCAACATCTTCGATGTATATCCGTGGTAACGACAACACTTCAAGATCATAGATACCTGTTATATACTTTTCGACCTGCGGGAATTGCTGCACATTGAGGGTTTCAGTTTTTCCGTTTTGCCGGACGATGCACTTCAGATCACGAACGGTTTTATCGCGTGAATCCATTTTCAGGTCTAAATAACCCTGGGGAGTTTCGAGGGCAATAATCGTATGCTTGCCGGGAGTCAGGCTGACTTTCTCCAACCGTTTTGGAGGAATGGTATGGACAACTATATCGTAAGCCAGTAGCGGATCAATGGTCAGGGTATCGGGTAAGCCCTTATGATTTAAAGTATGCACAAAGTTGTACTTAATCAGTCCCGAAAAATTATCGTAAAAAGTCATTGAAATGTTTGTTTCTGTTGGCTTGCCATACTCGTCCAGCAGATTAACCTGGGCTGTAGTAGAATTCAATGCCTGTGAAATGACAACATTCAGTGCTTTTGAAAACTCTGCTTCACTCGATGCATCGAAATAGGTTCCCACACAGTCAAAGGCCTCCTGGAAATTTTTACCAATGCCAATGATAAAGGGCTTAAGTATCACACCTTTCTTTTGCAACTCCCTTGAAACAGCACAGGGATCACCATCACATTCTTCCAATCCATCGGTGATAAGCACTACAATGTTTCTGCAGTTATCACATTCCGGAAAATCATAACCTGACTGTTCGAGAGCATAAGCAATGGGCGTCGTCCCCTTCGGGACAATTGATTTAATCCTGGTTTTTATGGTAGGAATATTTCCCTTTGAAAATGGTACAACCAGCTTGGTGTCGTTGCAAACCTGGGGAGGAAAACTATACTGATGGCCATACAAACGAAGTGCAATTTCAATGTTCTTCACCGTTCCAAGGCTATCGAGCAAATTGATCAGCAACTTTTTCGCAATGGTAATCTTCATATCACTCTGCCAACGGCCATACATGCTTTGTGACGCATCAAGCACAAATAAAAGGCGCGTCAAGGGTGGTGGTTTCTCCTGCTCTTCTTCCTGAACCTGGGAAAAAAGAACTGACATCTGAAGGATCAGAATGACAGGTATCAGTAATATTTTCAATTTCAATGGTAAATAATTTGAAGTTAAAAACAATTTCACTCTATCAACGTTCACACCTTGAAAGTATTATCCTCCCCTTTGCATTTCAAGTTCAAAGGTAATTGATAAAATGCATGATTTAAGGAGGCTAATAGAATTATATAAACAGTAAATTGTTAGGAAATACATCCCGGAAAATTCGCAGAGGAGGAGACTAATAATAATTTCGTTGATCGAATTATTTCAAATAAAAAAGATGACACTTCGATTCAATATCAAAATAATTTTCGCCATTTGTACTTTGGTCTTAATTTCCTTAACTGATAAACTATTTGGTCAGACGATACCGGATACAGTTCAAAAATCATGGGCCGATTCTGTTTTATCTTCCCTCTCAATTGAGGAAAAAATAGCCCAGCTAATGATGATAAGGACATATTCCAACAAGGATCAGGCCTATTATAACAAGTTGGAAGAAACAATAAAAAAGTTTAATATCGGCGGATTGTGCTTTTTCCAGGGAGGACCAGTCATGCAGGCTAACCTCACCAACCGTTATCAATCCATAGCAAAAACACCACTTTTTATCTCCATCGATGCTGAATGGGGACTGGGTATGAGGCTCGACAGTTGTTATTCTTTTCCTTATCAAATGACGCTTGGCGCGGTTCGTAACAATGACCTGATTTATGAAATGGGAGCGCAGGTTGCAAAACAGCTTAAAATGCTCGGCGTGCATATCAATTTTGCGCCGGTTGCCGACGTCAATAACAATCCAAAAAATCCGGTGATCAACAGCCGTTCGTTCGGCGAATCGGAATGGGAAGTGGCCCAAAAAAGCATCGCCTATATGCTGGGGTTGCAAGATAACGGCATCATCGCCATTGCCAAACATTTCCCCGGACATGGCGATACAGACTCCGATTCACATTATACCCTTCCGGTGATCAACCATAACAGGGAAAGGCTTGATTCGATCGAGCTTTATCCGTTTAAACTGCTCATCGGCCGTGGACTCGAGGCTATCATGGTGGCTCATTTGTTAGTACCCAAC
The DNA here is from genome assembly GCA_963749345.1 of uncultured Bacteroidales bacterium. Taxonomy (GTDB): domain Bacteria; phylum Bacteroidota; class Bacteroidia; order Bacteroidales; family JAADJA01; genus JAADJA01. Next base: position 600,746 of record CAVVMO010000001.1, read on the forward strand.
CTCGACAGCACCCCAAATACACCCACTACATTATCAACCTCAGTGGTAACTAAGCTCCTGAAAGATGAACTTGGATTTAAAGGCCTTGTTATTACTGATGCTCTTGATATGAAGGGTGTGACCTCCGGCCATAAACCAGGTGAGATAGAATTGCGCGCATTTCTCGCTGGAAACGACATATTGCTTCTTCCACAAGATGTGAAGGCAGCCATCGAGACTATTAAAAATGCGGTGGATTCGGGTCTGGTAACTGAAGAAATGATCAACGAACGTTGCCTGAAAGTTTTAAAATATAAGCAAAAGGCAGGGATTGATCATTATTCTCCAGTGAATTGCGATAGCTTATATCAAAACCTTAATGACGTTGAAAACGAACTGATCACCCGGAAAATTTATGAGGACGCTGTTACGGTAGTTAAAAACGAATACCAGCTATTACCCCTGACCCATTTGGATACTTTAAAAATTGCTTCCCTGTCAATTGGCTCAGCTGAAATCAGTGCATTCCAGTCAATGCTGGGCAATTATGCCAACATCGATAATTTTAACATCCTCGGTACTTTCTCTGAAATCCAGTCGGCAGCAATGGTCAATAAAATGGCAGACCATAATTTGGTGATTATCTCCATTCATAACACCAATATTTTCGCAAATAAAAACTTCGGATTGACAAAAGAAACATTTCAGCTCATTGATAAAATTTCTGAGCAGAAAAAAGTGATTTTGGCATTCTTTGGAAATCCTTACGGAATGAATAATATCATTCATCCAGCGAAGCTTTCATCGATCGTTGTCGGTTACCAGGACACGAAAATTTCGAATGAAATTACAGCTCAGGTGATTATGGGAAGTATTGAAGCCCGGGGACGATTACCAGTATTAACTTCCGATTCCTCGTTTTTCCATTCCGGGATAGATATTAAGTCCATAAAGAGATTTAAATACACGGTTCCCGAAGAATTGGGTATCGCCGGTAAAGACCTTGAAAAGATTGATTCCATTGCTTTGTCGGCAATACGTGAAAAAGCGACGCCAGGATGTCAGGTGCTGGTCGCAAAAGACGGTAAAGTGATTTATTGGAAATCCTTTGGTTACTATACTTATGAAAATTCGGACTTTGTTGAGAACAGCGATCTCTATGACCTTGCTTCCATTACGAAGGTTGCAGCTACAACCCTGTCAGTCATGAAACTCAGCGATGATGGGAAGATTGACATTGACCAGACTCTTTCCCATTACCTTCCAGGTTTGAAAGGCACCAACAAGGAGGATATTATAATTCGGGAACTGCTTGCCCATCAGGCGCAGCTCAAAGCCTGGATTCCTTTTTATCTTTCAACCCTTAAGAATAAGAAACCCGATCCCAAATTTTATTCTGCAACTCCCGACCCAAAGCATACCATTAAAGTGGCCAATAACCTGTATTTGGCTGATGAATACAGAACCGTAATTTATGATTCTATCGTTGCATCCCGACTCTTAAAAAAAAAAGAATATGTTTACAGCGATCTTGGCATATACTTGCTTAAGCAGATCGTAGAAAACCTTACAAAAGAGTCGCTGAATCAATTTACCAGCGAAACTTTTTATAAACCTCTTGGCTTGCGGACTATATGTTTTAACCCACTCTTGCAGTTTAAGGCCTCAAGGATTGTACCGACAGAAAAAGATGATTATTTCAGGAATCAACTGATACAGGGATACGTGCACGACCAGGGTGCAGCCATGCTTGGCGGCGTTTCAGGACATGCAGGATTGTTCTCAAATGCCAATGACCTCGCCATTATCATGCAAATGTTTTTGCAGGGTGGCGAATACGGTGGAGTTAAATTCATCGAACAAAATACCATTGATGAGTTTACCAAACAACAATTTCCACTTAACAACAACCGGCGTGGAATTGGCTTCGATAAATCGGAACCGGAACTCTGGGACGAGGGACCAACCTGTAAAAGCGCGTCAGCTGAAAGTTACGGGCATACGGGCTTTACCGGCACCATAGCCTGGGCTGACCCTAAATATAACATGGTTTATATTTTTCTTTCGAACAGGACTTACCCATCAGCACAAAATACAAAGCTCATCAAAATGAGAACCCGAAAGGAAATTCAGCAGGTGATTTATGATGCATTTTTAAAGGCTGAGAATTCAAAAATCAAAAAAGAGGAGCTAGGCTCCGCGCCGATAAAAGTTAAATAGATTTTCTCCACAAATTGCAGGTTTATTTTCATTTATTACTTTTGCCGATCTTTTTAATTTTACAAACATAAGAACACATTTTCATGGCATTATTCAAAAGTTCAATCTTCTGGTGGGTATTTTCAGTTATATTTACTCTCGCAATTGCTTACTATCAGCGAACAACCGGACCCACCTACCCGGTCAGGGGAAAAATCACGATAAACAACCAGGAAATAAAATACAAACTTCTTAACCTCAAATGAAAGCCACATTCCTGCCGAAATTGTAATTAAAGGCAACGTTGAAGGTATCAAGGGCGAAATCGAGTATAAAAAGTACAACACCAGCGAAGACTGGCAACATGCCGATATGAAGATAAAGGATGGGAAACTTGTCGGAGAAATGCCACCTCAGCCTCCTGCAGGTAAACTGATGTACAAGGTAATATTAACTTCCGGAGAACAATGCCTGACATTGAGGGAAGAACCAGTAATTATCCGTTTTAAGGGGGCTGTTCCCGGGTTCATACTTTGGCCTCATATTCTCATTATGTTTATGGCGATGCTTTTTTCCACAAGGACTGGAATCGAAGGCATAAGCAAAGGAGATAAAACCAAAAATTACGCGCTGATCACAATGATCCTTCTGCTGATTGGAGGTATGTTTCTGGGACCTGTTGTTCAAAAATATGCTTTTGGTGAATTCTGGACCGGATGGCCTTTCGGGAAGGACCTTACCGATAACAAAACATTGGTAGCATTTCTAGCCTGGATCATTGCCTACCTGAGACTGAGAAAAGACAATGCGAACAGAGCCTGGGCAATTGCAGCAGCAATCATTTTACTGCTTGTATATCTAATTCCTCACAGCATGTTCGGTTCTGAGCTGGATTACTCCACCGGCACCATCGGCACAGGAAAATAAATACAATGACAATATTTATAATCGCCATAACTGTAATCATTTCACTGATCGCTTTAAGCAGGATTGATGTCTTTGATAAGATGAAGTTTAATGCTTATTTGATCCATCATAACAATGAATGGTACCGGTTTTTATCCTATGGACTCATCCATGCCGATTGGATGCACCTGTTTATAAACATGTTCGTGCTATATTCGTTTGGCAGCATTGTGGAAGAGCTTTTCAGGTATCACTTTGACATGAAGGCCTATGTTTATTTTATATTACTATACATTGGCGGAATCGGCTTTTCAACCCTGTTTGATTTTGGCAAATACAAGAACGACATTCATTACAATGCAGTTGGGGCTTCGGGTGCAGTTTCTGCAATTGTTTTCTCCTCCATCATTTTATATCCTGCCGGAAAAATTTTTCTTTTCATGATACCGATCGGAATTCCCTCACCTTTATTCGGTTTAATTTACTTAGTTTATTCAGCTTACATGGCCAGAAGAGGAACCGGGAATATTGGTCACAGTGCACATTTTTGGGGAGCCATATTCGGAGTTGTCTTTACCATTGCCATCAAACCGGAATTTTTTACACTTTTCTGGGAGCAGCTTTTTTAGGAAGCGTGGGGCTTGGGGCTTGGAGCAAGGGGCTTGGGGCAAGGGGCATGGAGCATGGAGCAGGAGCACGGAGCATGGGGCATGGAGCATGGAGCATGGATTTTGGAATTTTGAGATTGGCATTTTTTCCTCAGCTCTTTTTCTTGTTTACATTAAACCTCATTCCATAAAAGAATCTGATCACACCTACCTGATAACTCAACGAGTTTTGCTGTTCCTTGCCGGTATTTCCTGAAAAATTATCATCAATGGCTGTTACACCTGCATACAACCGTTCGGTATTGTAAACCAGGGCTGCTCTTGCAGCAAACCTTCCGGCGACAAAGGACCCATGCTTTTCCGGTATATTTTCCGGGTACTTCACATTATAATTCTGAATAGCAATTCCCGGAGTGAGGGTTAATGAAAAGTACAATCGTTTCCACATGACGAAAGTATGAGAATATCCTCCGGCAACCCCAATCCCATAAACCTGGAGGTCATTAAATGTCAGGTCAGGGTTGCACTGGTCGATGATTTGATGCGGGATAAATGAAGAATCACCCTCTACCCTGAACAGTGAAAAAAAACCACCCAACAAGAACGACCCGGCACTTTTGCGCTGAAGGTCAGTCTGGACGAAAGCAGCCCTGTTAGAAAACTTGTAATGCCTGAATGCATAAAGACAGCTTCCCCCAAGGTTAAAAGAATTAATGTCAGGCCTTTGCGGGTAAGGTAATTCAGGGTCCCAGTCAGGTATATAATCTTCCGGATTTTCAATATAAAATCCCTGGTATTTTTGGTAATAAAAATCGATGGTAAGTGCCCGGGTAAAAATATTGGTTTGTACATCCAGCCTCTTGGTTTCACCATACTTGTGATTATCATCATTAATGAAAGGAAAATCAAAGGCTACACCTAAACCAAACCATTTATAGTATACACCAATTCCCAAATTCAAATTACTGTTTGGAGCATAGGAAACTGTTTTATCCGAATCGTTATCCTTGATATCAAAATTGCTGAATTTACTTACTCCGTATAGCCTGATGGAAAGTTTGTCGGAAAGATCTTTTATATAAGCAGTATCAATTTTAGGTTTTTTCGCAGTTTTAGTTTGGGCATAAATAGCCATACACCCTAACACAAGAATAATGGTCGGTAGTAAAAATTTAGGCATAGCTTAAATAAAACGCTAACAAAGATAAAACATAAAATAATGGAGGATTCAGGATATTTATTTTTTTCACGAACCAAGAAAATCGTCTACTTCCAACCAAAACAAGTTTAAGCTACTTTTCGCCAGACCAAAAAGGATCACCTTGCGCAAAAGTGGAATTCTCAATAATGCTTACGATTTCAAGGTATTCTTTAATAAAGTCCTTTTACGGATGATAATCGAAGGATGAGCTCCCTTAGTAAGAGATATAAGTGCTGGGACAATTTACAGGATCAAATTAAAATGCTGTAAAAAGTTCGGAAAAACAGCAAAATAATCAGGAAAAATACTCCTGCAATAAAAAACCAGATTACATAAAGAGATGTCTTTATTGTATGCACATAATTGACCTGTTGGTTGGTCAAAAAAGCAGACCTCTATTTAAGATGAACTTAACTTTTTACTTACGCTACAATTTCTTTATCGTTACCATGCGGTTCTGTGTTCTGCCGGCAGCCGTTTTATTATCAGCAACAGGTTCGTTTTCATTGGATAAATTTTATTTTGTTTTAAAATCAATAATATAATGTATCAGGAGAAAAAGTTAATATAAACCAAATTTCCTGGAATTATGTGAGATAAAGATTCGCAAAAGGCTTATCATTAAATGATAATTATCCCATAAAAAAGCGAACATCTGAATTTTAATTTAATAATTGCAGTTCAATTCTGATACTCATTTTAACAAGAAAGTTTGTTTAATTAATTTTAAACTCATTTGAACAATGTCTTTTAAAAAATGTTTATCGCTGTAATCAAAAAATGAGAGTTTATCAAAAAATCATTAAAAATGAAAAAAACGAAGGTTTTATTATGTATTGCTATTTCATCTTTATTGCTTTATTCCTGCAGTAATCAAATCAAAAAAGAAAAAGAAGCTTTACGAGCCATGAAACCAACTACCTTGTAGTTGAAGTTGTTAATTAAATGATTAAACAATAAATATCATTTTTAAAAATGTATTGCTGACTAATTCAAATCAATAATGGAAGAGCAAGATAAACTATTAAAAACAACAGCCCGCCTGGTAGTGGCAACCCTGATCGTGGTAGTGATGGTAATAGGGAAATCCTTTCTGGTGCCATTAGCCTGGGCATTTTTAATAGGAATGGCCAGCTATCGCTTTCTGCACCGGATTGAAGAAAAAACGAAGCTGTCCAGATCGTTAATCAATATGCTTTTTCTGTTGGTATTGCTTTTGGTTTTAGTCGGAATTGGTTATTTCTTTTATGTCGAACTTAGCCATATTTTTAAGGATTTACCAGCCCTTGCACATGTGATATCGGGGCGCTTACATGATTTGTCCCTGATATTAAAGGGCTATGGAATTACGATACCTGATCATATCAATAAATCCTCCATCAGCGATTGGGTTCAAAGCCACAATGACTTGATCATGAATTTTATTTCAGGTTTTGGCCTTAACTTGTGGAATATCATTTTAATCATGTTCTATATGTTCTTCCTGTTGCGATACAGAGACCTGGTAATCCATTTTTATGTTAATAAATTTAAGAGCCAAGAACGCCTTGACCTTGCAAAGGAAAGATTCAATAAATCACTCGATCTGGTTCGGAGCTACATTTATGGACTTGTCATTCTAACACTTATATCAGCTGTTATGAATTACATTGTTTTCCTGGTTTTTGGACTGGAATTCGCAATTTTCTTCGCAGTTTTTTTAGCGCTTCTCAATCTTATTCCATTCATTGGGAACCCAATTGGGCTGGCAGTAATTATGCTTTTTGCTATTGTAACAAAGGACAATATGCTGATCCCATTATTGATTTTTGTCTCCCTGTTTGTTATGAATTTCCTTCAGGATAACGTGATCAGGACTTGGGTTGTGGGTGACAAACTTAAGATTAACGCATTTGCTGTATTCATTGCCATTATTATCGGTGGAATGGTCTGGGGTGTTTCTGGTATGATCCTTTTTATTCCTATTGTCGGTATTGCTAAAATCATCCTGGAAAGTAAAAAAGAAGTTGGCGTTTATGCCATTCTCTTTTCAGAATTACCAAAGAAACCAAAGGAGCACATCGGTACTGCCGAAAATGAAATAAATACCTGAAAAGTGTAAGCGACAAGAAAATGAAAAAGAAATTCAAGATCCTGTTTTTTATTCTGTTGATCCTAGTCTTAGTCATTTTTACCGGCCTGTTTATACTTTCAAAAATTCACCATAAATCCATCCATGAGAAAATGGTCAGGTTCATTAATGATGAATTTGACGGAAAGGTAATCTTTCAGGATTTTTCTTTTTCCTACCTCAGCCACTTTCCAAAAGCCAACATCAGGCTCACGGGGATTTCGGTTTGGGACGATTCAAAGGAGGTGGTTAAAATTGGCAGGCTGGATATTTCACTCAACACCTTTAGCCTGTTGCGAAAAAAAATTGAACTGGATAATCTGGTTGTGAAGGATGCTGAATTTTACTCGATCATCGACAGCCTTGGCAATAAACCCCGGATTTTAGCTGGTAAGTCCAATAAATCAGACAGCGTTCACAATGCCTTGCTTGTGGAAGCCCATAATATCCGAATCATTGACAGCAAAGTATATTTTGAAAACCAGGTAAAAGGAAACCGAACAGGATTGACCATCCGAAAGGCCTGGTTCGACCTGGTACCAAAGGATTCGTTGTTGATTTTTCATGGCAACCTTACCGGTCATCTTGATTCATTGATATCGAATAATTCACGGCTGTTTGCCAATCAACCGATTCAGGCTAAGGAAATTGAAATATCCATCAACCGGTTCAATGGAATAAAAGAATTAACCAATGGTTTCCTTCAGGCTCATACATTGAAGTTGTTCCCAAAGTTGAAAATGAAACCTCATGAGGATGGTCAAATCATTGATCTTCATATCTCAGGTGAAGATAATTTCGATGCTTTTTTAGAAATGTTTGAATTTCATTCAGGTTTTGATCTTCAGCAGGTTAATCCAGAATCAAAGCTGACTTTAACTTACCATCAATCGGGTTTTGTAAACCCGTTTCAGCGGCCATTTTCTGAACTGATCTTCGAAATCACAAATGCTGAATTTACAGGTGAGAAACTTCCGTTTCCTTTGAAAGTAATTGATATCCGTGGCAATTATAATAATGGAGAAGGTCATTCACCCGAAACCGTGGAACTGGACATTGACACGATCCGGGCAGCAGTGAACGAAAGTTATATCAATGGCCGTTTTACACTGAAGAACCTGAAAGACCCTGTAGTGGATGCACACCTCATTTCAAATCTCGATCTCAGCCACATCGTAAAAGAAACTAAAGATTTCAAACTAATTGGCACAATTGATTTTGATCTTTTGGTTGCCGGGAAAATAAGCGAGCTCAAAAAAGAAAATAAACTCGGAGAGCACTCGGCCAAAGGTCAGATCAATGTACACAACCTGAAACTAGTGCTGAAAGGACAGGACATTGCTATTGATCTGGTGAGCGGATCTACTTTTCTGAAAAATGAAATATTTGAAGTATCAACGTTGGTAGGCGCTTTTAATAAATCTGCATTTCATTTTAACGGAATCGTCGAAAACTGGGATCATTACTTATTTGAAGAAAATCAATCAATGCTTGGCAAATTCGAAATAAATTTTGATGAGATTGATCTGACTAAAATGAAATTCAGCCCAAAGACTGAAAGCAAAAAGAAAGAATCTTCATTTTTTCCACTTAAACTGTTATCATTGGGAATCATTGTAAATGGAAAAAAAATAATAACCGATCAGGGATTGATTGAAAACCTGAAACTTGATTGTCTTGTTGAGGGAAGCAAGGTGAAGATCAATTCCTTCGGGTGCAATTACCAGGATGGAACTCTGAGTGGCTCCGGCGATGTTACACTCAAGGGAAATGAAATAGCCGCAGTTAATGCAATACTAAGAGGGCGGTTCAGGAACCTTGACCTGAACATGAATAAAACAAGCAAGGATACCAAAACTGCTCAAAGAAAATCCTTGCACATCCCTGCGTATTTAAAGGCCAACCTCGACTTGCAGGTCGACAATGGAAATATTGCACAAATCCCTATGAAAAACCTTCAATTTCAGGCAAAAATTGAAAACCAGGAAGTGATATTGAATAAACTTGCTGTTGACGCCTTCAACGGCCATATTGCAGCTTCGGGTAAAATGGTATTGGATACTACTGGAATTAAGAAAATGCAGCTCGATGCTGATTTAAATTTTAGCCGGTTCAACCTTGACCATTTGCTCAATAAATTCAAAAAAGATCGATCTGGAAGTTCTGAAAAGAAACCTATAGTTCTTCCCGAACAATTGAGTTTGACAATTGACTTAAATGCTGCCTCTGTGGTTTATAAAGATGCTGAGATATCTAATCTGCGAACCCAGTTAACTGCGACTAATAAACAGATCACCTTGAATAGTTTTTATACCGATCTCCCTTTCGGAAACCTCGCTATGAATATTACAGTGAAAGATTATTTGACCGATAATCGGAAGTTTATCGGTTCTGTTGATCTTTCTATTGACAGCCTTGAAGTTGACAGATTCCTTGAACTGGAAGTGTTTGGTTTGCCCGGGGCTGAGGAAAATAAGGTTGTAAACGAAACCCTGCAAAATAAAAGGCCCATACCCGGCTTGCCCCAAAACATCAATTTAGATCTTAACATTGACGCTGATTATCTGTCCTATAAAAATGCGACCATTAGCCATGCAGATATGAAAATTGATTATAAAGACAACAGGATTGACCTGCATAAACTTAAATTTCAATTTGCCGGTGGTACCATTGATGTTCATGGCCATATCCTGAAGGATAAACCTCGTTCTTATCCAGGCTACATCTATTCAAAAGTTGACAGCATTGGAATTTCTGAGTTTTTCCGGTCGTTTAATAATTTTAATCAGGCTGTCTTTACCGACAAAAATTCCAGTGGGAAAATTTCATGGGCTTCCCATTATTATTTCGAAATGAATAAAGATCTTAGCCTTGACCCGGATGGGAACCTGGTAATATTTAATACAAAGATAACCGATGCTGAATTCGCAGAAGTAGAGCCAATTGAACAAACATTGTTTTTTGTGGGCCACAAGTCGAAGGATAAAATGATGGTCAAAGATTTAAATGTTAGCGCCTTTTTATTCAGAGATGAAATTTACTTTATGGATGTCCTGATGAATAACAATATCGCCAACCTGGATGTTTTTGGCAAAGTGGACATTGGAGAGAAAGAACTGAATATCGGATTCGAAATCAGCCTGACTGATTTGTTTTTTAAATCCAAAAAATCGCGGTTGCTTCAGACGGAAGCAGGAGAAGTTGACCTGGAAAACGATTCAAAAGTATTTTTAAAAATGGAAGGACTCATGGCAAATCACAAACTCAGTATGATCAACAAGCGGAAATTTGACAACAACAGATCCGACATACTTGCTGATATTAAAAAAGCACAGAAGGAATTCGGAAAAATGAACAGCAATAAATAAGGTTAAAAATTTTATCCAAAACTTCAATCACCATAAAGAAGCTTTCAAAACATAGGGGACTTGATATTTTCTATAAAACCATCCTTGGTATTATAGCGGGTATAATTTTCCTTTTGCTATTGCTTCAACTTATTATTCTGTTGCCTCCGGTTCAGAATAAGTTAAGAGAATTTTCTGTTTCTGCAATTCAAAAGCAGGTAAATGCTAAAGTAAGCATTGGACAATTTCATCTTGGATTTCCAAAAAAGCTTAAAGTCAGTAATATCCTTATTGAAAAAACGGAATCAGACACACTTCTCTTTGTCGGTAATTCTTCGGTGAACATCAGTATATTGCCACTTCTCAGGCACAAAGTCGTGTTGCAAAGCATTGAACTGAAAGATGGTCAGGGAGATATTGGTAAACTGCTGGATCAAATTCCTGCAGATTCAACCACATACAAGCAGGATCAGGAAACCAAAGAAGATTCGGAACCCTGGGATGTAAGAATAAACAAACTCATCGTCGAATCATGCTACTTCAGGTACCGGGATGAGACAGATATTGGTTTTGATCTGATTCTCGATATTGGAAATGCAAAACTCCATTTTGGTTCTGTAAACCTCGAAACGCTTATTGTATTTAAGTCCATCGAAATTGACGATTCCTTTGTTAGCTATGAATCGCTCTTTATTCCGGGTCAGGTTGAAGATACATCAGCCTTTGAGTTTGCTGATATCCGCGCTGAAAATGCTCATTTATCAAATTCTGAGTTTGCTTATATCGATTCAACCGGAGCTATTTTATTCAATACCAGAGGTGAGGAAGTGGAAGTCAGCGATTTGTTGATAGATATCACCCATGAAACAGTTGCCATCAATAAAGGTTTTGCAAAAAATACAACCACTTCGGTGGCTTTTCTGCCTGAAAATGACACTTCTCCTGAAAATTACGATTACCTTAACTGGGGACAATATCTTTGGAGGGTTGAGGGAAATGAACTGGAAATTGAAAATTATAAATTTTCGCTTGATAATCAGGAAACTCCTGATCCCAAAGGACACTTTAACAGTGATCATTTGTGCCTCAGCGACCTGACAGGCAAGCTCTCAGATTTTATTTTGGACTATGATACGCTGATTTTAGAAATTCACGATCTAAGCGGAAAAGAAATCAACGGACTGAACATACTTAAAATTGATGGTGACCTGAACCACATGGATTCGGTTTTTACCATGAGCGATATGTCGATTCAGACGGAGAATGCAAACTACCTGATCAATCTTCGGACAACCATCAGTCCGACCAATTACCTGGATTTGGCTGGAAAGTATTTCGATCTGAACCTTGAGATCGAAAGCCAAAACATGCGGGACATTGACTATTTCTATCCGCTCATGGAAGATGAAACTGTTTTTTCTGATGATTTTATCGATAACAGATTCGGATTAAAAACAGCGATTTACGGAACGGATAACGATCTTAACATCCGGCAATTCCATCTCAGCTATTTGAATTCAACAGAAATCATTACTACCGGAGCAATTCAGAATCTTTCAGTTCCTGATTCGCTGATGATTGAATTTGAAATTGAGAAACTGAAGACAGCAAAGGCAGATTTGAACCAGAGCCTGGCTAATTCACTTCCGGAATCAGGGTATAAATTGCCTGACCATGTTCTCATCCAGGGCAAATATTCGGGCAAAGGAAATGAACATCTGTTTTCAGGAATAATTGATTCTGACGTTGGAAAAATTTCAGTAAATAAAGCAAAAGCAAGAATAGACTCTAATCCTGCTTTTGAGATTTCCCTTAAAACAGAATTGCATAACCTGAAATCGATTGCGGACTTTGGTATGAATCAAGCTGATTTAAAAATTGATGCATCGTTCGCTGGTAAGGATATTTATACTTCCACAGGAAATTTGCAGCTTTCAATTGACAACCTTGACTATAATGGAAATGACTTTCATAGTATTACCCTGGACGCTGCGATCGATCAGGGGCAATTTCAATCCGAAATAAAATCGAATGATGAAGATGCCTTATTTACCATTGACCTGAATGGAGTATTCAATAAAAAAACAACCAATGCCAAACTTGGATTAGACATCCAAATGATCGATCTGAAAGCTTTACATCTTAATGACAGGGATGTCAGATGTAAAAGTAAGGTTGACTTCGACCTCGAATATACGGGCATAGTTGATTTCGGATTGAATGCCAATATTCTTAGCTTAGATTTTGGTTATAGAGATACACTATATAGTGTGCATCCGGCCAGTTTAAGTTTCAAAACCGACAGCAGTTTCACTGACCTTAAAGTTGAAAGTTTTTACTATAACCTTGATTTTACAGCCAACGATTATATCCTTGATGTGTTCAGCGCTCTGGCAGAATTGCCTGGTTATTATCTTGCCAATCCAGAGAACGATTCAGTCAGGTTTTATATTCCTGAATTTAATGTGACCGGTAATCTGGTTTATCCTGAAAAATTTGCTGAGCTTTTGTTCCCTGAATTTCCGGCTTTTAACGAATTAAAAATTAGCGGTTCATACAACAAAGAAAATGATGAGTTGGCTATGACCACTTCACTTACAGGAGTTAATTATAGCAGTATTTCTATGGATTCTATGGTTTTCGCTGTCACCGGAACATCAAATGGATTGAAATATCAGGCAAGATCTGGCCTGGCTGTGGAAGATATCCTTTCAGGTGATCTGGATATTTCAGGCGCTTTTGAAAATTCTGAACTTAAAACCCGGCTTCGGTATCTTGATTCCTTTTCAAATCCCTACCTCGATCTGGCCGCTCTTCTTGACACATCCGGCAACAGCCTGATTATTCAATTCATTCCTGATCAGCTAATCTTCAGTTACGATCAATGGACCATTGATCCTGATAACCGGGTGGAAATAAATCCTGAGTTCATTGGTTTCCGCGATTTTAATCTTACCGGGGATAATCAGCGTATTTCGATTTCATCATCTCCTGAAGAGAATCCACAGGACATTGAATTGAAACTTATTGATTTCAGCATGGGTAGCATCGAGCAATTACTGGCTCTCGATACTGTGGTTGCCGGCACTGCAAATGCTGATTTCAAAATTATGAACTTGATTGAGTCACCAGCTATTGAAGGTTCGCTTGTTATCGACAACCTGAATATTTACCAGATCGATTTGGGTAAATTCAACTTGTCTGAATTTTCTTTCAGCGAAGATCAGTTATCCTTTGATCTCGACCTGAACAGTGAATATGGAGATATTTCAGCCGGCGGCTCATGGCTGATTTCTGATCCCCAAGAATCCCTGGATTTTGATTTCAATATTGATCATTTAAACATCGGGGAATTAAATTATCTGCTTTCCGATTATATCACTGATGCAAAAGGTGATTTCGAGGGGAACCTCCATGTAAAAGGAAATATCGAGAATCCTGTTGTCAATGGCTTAATGAATTTCAGTGATGCCGGAGTTGGTATTAAAATCCTGAATAATTATTTTACACTGGGTACCGAATCAATTGATGTAATCAATAATGTTGTTCAGTTCAGTGATTTTTCTGTCATGAACAAACAGAACCAGTCGGCAAAAATTGTTGGCATTATTTCCATCTTATCAACCACCAATGTCTACCATAACATCAGGATTATTACTGACAATATGGTCATCATGAATTCGACGAAGGAGCAGAACGATGTGGTTTTTGGCTTACTGAAAGCGAAAACGGATATCGAAATCGTGGGTCCTCCAAAAGAGATAAAAGTAACTGTTGAGGTTACGATTGATGAGTCAACCGATGTTACGTATATTTTTCCTGATGACCTTGCCCTTGATGACAATAACGGGATCGTGGAATATGACAGGTTCGACCCTGAAAAGATCATCGATAAAGACATTACTGAGAATAGTGCAATAAACCTTATTCCAACCCTGAGTAATTTTAAATCCAGGATCAATTTAAATAAAGGAACAAAGTTTAAGCTCTATTTCGATGGTACCGGTGAAGATTACTTAAAGACTTCCCTAAACGGAAATGTGAGTTATAACCTGGTGGAGGGAAGCAGAGAAACATCTGGAATTTTTGAACTGGAAAGCGGCACTTTACACTATGGTCTGCCAATGGTTACAGTTGAGAACTATAAAATCGAGCCGGGAAGTTTTATAACACTGTCAAATGATATTTACAACCCAACGCTGAACATCGTTGCATCTTCCGATATCCGGGCTTCAACGGAAGGGTTGATGTCGGGTAATCCAAAAGTGATGACTTTTAAAGTTTTACTCCTGATGTCAGGAGAGCTGAACGATGTGCAGCTAAGATTCGATATTTCTCCCGAAACGAAAGATCCACTTGTTTCGTCTCGTTTGGCTCAGCTTACCGAAGAGGAAAGAAACATAAATGCTTTGAACCTGCTGGTCAGGGGATCATTTATGATCAGCATCTCGGGAAATGAGCTGGGTGGCAGTTCATCAGTCGATGCCCAAATCGATAAGTTCTATGCATCACAACTTAACCACCTGATTAGCGATAATGTTGGATTTGTTGATGTGAAATTTGATGTGCAATCCTTCAGGGATATGGGTTCATCAGGGGAAGCAGTAATGCAACGGAATTTCTATTATAACATTGGCAAAAGCTTCATGAAAGAAAGGGCAAGGATCAATTATAAAGGAAGTTTAGGCGTTACATCCGATCTGCAGGCAGAGCAGGTGAATTCTCATTTTGTCCAGAATGAACTTGAGTTTGAAGTAAAGATCACAAAAGATGGAACTTACCGGGGTGTATTTTTCAGAAAGAATGAATACGAAGGATTGATGGAAGGAGAAATAATTGAAACCGGAGGAGGAATCAGGTTCAGCAAAGAATTTAATTCGCTGATTGATCTTTTTATGAATGATAAACGACAGGAGAAAAAGCAGAATAAATCATCAATAGACAATTAGTCAGGAATACAAAATTGAATTTAGAAGCAAAAGCAGGATAGCAGATATTAAATAATTTTCAATAACGGGGTTGTTGAAAGAGAGTATAAAAAATATTGAAGGACTGGTACACCAATCATTTAATGGATGCGGGTTCAGGATAAAATGCCTTTACCCTGTTCTGGTTTTGATTTTGATCCTTCAATCCTGCTCTAATACAAAATTCCTGGCTGAAGATGAAAAGCTTTACACTTACTCCTGGTTTACTGAAAAAGGTGTTGGTAAAGTAAAAAATATTCCGCTTAAAGCTTATGAGCTCTACCTGGTTGGGATTGTGAAAACCAACCGGCCTGCTATTTTTCTTCCACGCACCAACCTGGCGATTTATAATTACTGGAAGCCCAGCGGAACATGGGGACCACGACATTACATACATAAGATTTGGGCCAAGCCGCCTGTTCTGTTAGAAAATGTAAATCCGGAATTTCGTGCAAAAGTGATGCAGCAGCGGCTCGCTGATATGGGGCACTTCGACAGCCATATCGATCTGGATCTGAAAATCTACGGCAAGAATGATAAAAAAGCAAGAGCGAAGTACAATGTTATCTTTAAGCCAGCCTACACCTACCGGAACATTGAATTTTACAGCAAAAAAACGCCCGTCGACAGCATTATAGGGTCATTAATGCCGGGGAGTTTAATTGAGCCAGGGAATGATTACTGGGTCAAAGAAATGGAGGATGAGCGTAAACGTTTAAGTTTGAACCTGAAAAACAAAGGATACTATTACTTCAATTCTGATTTCTTGTTTTTCCATGCTGACACTGCTGTTGGAAACAAGCAGGTTGACCTGACTATGGTTATAAAAGATGAAATTCCTGTAAAAGCTTACAACCAATATACAATCAGAAATATAAACGTTTTTGTTAGGACAGATAAAAAGAATCCGCAGGTAGAGGATTCGGTGTTTATCAACGGCTGTTATTATAAATCGACCGAACACACATTCAAGCCAAAGGTAATTACCCGGCCAATTTCAATTGAACCGGGAAGTGTTTACACCTTTAAAAATCATGAGAATACCTTAAGGTACCTTCAGGGCATGGAGGCTTTTCGCTCGGTGGATATTTCCTTTGAAGAAGTATCTGATTCCACAAAAAAGCTGGATGCTTTTATTGAGTTGGTTCCGCTCAAGCCATTACAAACCAGCCTTGAGGTTAATTTTGCGACCAAGTCCAACGACTTTCTCGGGCCTGCAGCCATTGCTTCCATTGGACACAGGAATATTTTTAAAGGTGCAGAGCAGCTTTCCTTGCAAATCGACGGTGGTTTTGAATGGCAAAAAAGATCAAAAACCAAATACTATGAGCTGGGTGTAAACTCTTATGAAATTGGAACACAACTAAAACTGGTCTTTCCCCGGTTTCTGGTGCCGTTTAACCTGAAGAACCAATCGGCCCGCTATGTTCCAAAAACCTATACGAGCATTGGCTTCAGGAGCTTAAAGCGCGTGAAATATTACAGCATGAACCTATCCCAGATAAAATTTGGTTACTCCTGGCGAACTTCTCCGAAACGTGAATATAAGATTGAGCCTGTTTCAGTTGATTACCTTCGCTTAACGGAAACATCCGTTGAATTTAATGAATTCTTGCTGCAATATCCGCAGGTTGCCAAGAGCTTTGAGGAGCAATTCATCATCGGTTCCATATTTGGCTACACTTATACCAGCAATCCAAAGGGGAATAAGTTCAACCACTTTTATTACAACGGAATCCTTGACCTTGCCGGAAACCTGCTGAACGGGATTTATAACTTGTTCGGACTGAAAGAATCCGGCAGCGATGAACCGGGTAAATTATTCGGAACTCCGTATTCGCAGTACACCAAAATGACCAACGATTTAAGGTACTACATTTACTTTACCGAAAAGAAGCAAATTGCCAGCCGTGTCCTTGTTGGGGTGGGGATACCATATAATAATTCAACCGTACTTCCTTATGTGAAGCAATATTTTGCAGGAGGAAGTCAGGATCTCAGGGCTTTCTATTCCAGGACCGTCGGACCGGGAAATTATCAGCCATCCGATTCATTAAATCAGCAAGGATTTTTGGACCAATCCGGTGAAATAAAACTGATGGGAAATATAGAGTATCGATTCCCTATTACTTATAAAACCTATGGGGCTTTTTTCGTTGATGCCGGCAATGTTTGGCTCATCAGGGAAGACCCAAGCAGACCCGGTGGAAAATTTGAATTCAACCGCTTCTTAGATGATATTGCAATAGGAGGAGGCTTCGGAATACGAATTGATATTGATTACTTTGTTCTCCGTCTCGATGCAGCCATTCCGTTTCGCAAACCCTACCTTGCTGATAGCGAAAAATGGATTTTTAATAATACTGATTTCTTCGGGGATTATGTATTTTCATTGGCGGTGGGCTATCCATTTTGATTATTTTTGAAGTATTAATTTTGTATAGTTAAACCACCCTTTAGTATAGATTAATCTGGCAATTATGAAATACAATTTGCTCATCAAGTTTTTAATCATTCCTTGCGTCCTCCTTGTTACCCTTGCAACCGCCCAGGAAACAGAGGTTAAGGAACCCGATTCGATTGTAATCAATTCGCATAAGCCTTATCAGATTGAAGAAATCAATAAGGAAATTGAAAGAGCCGAAAAGACTTTCTCACGGATGAAATACATCCTGAAGGCCGATGAATCATCTATGAGAAATATTAATAATGAATTCAGGTTGTTTAATAAGGTGATTCAAAATGAGGTTGAAGAACTCACAAAAAACAAAACCACTCATTATTCAAAATTCGTGCTTGATAATACCTATTTCATCTGGAAAGATTTCAACATGAAATTAATGGACTGGCAGTATAAGGTGAATGCTAAAATTAAAAATAACAAGGATTTCATTGAGGAGCTGGAGATTATGGAAGATCGGTGGAACCTGACAATGAACAGTGCGGATACTTTGAGTAAACCGGAAAACTTGAAAGGAAGGATTGAATCTGTATTAAAGCAAGCAACCGAACTGCGGACTGAATTCCTCAATAAGCAGACCGGACTGATCAGCCTGGAGAATGATATTGCTGCACAAACTTCGCTCTGTACTTTTGTCGTTGAAAAGGTTATTCAACTGCAGGAAAATTTAAGGGATAGCTTGCTCATTGCAACCACTCCACCATTGTTTTCGACGCCTTTGCCCGCCAGCCATTACACTCCGGTTAGCGAAAAATTGAAATTATTCTGGCATATCACTTCCAAAACAGTTTTAATTTATTACCGGTCGCAGAAATTTGAGCCAATCATCCTTCTACTGTTCATTTGCATCCTGATCATTTATTCGGTTAAATACGGTTTAAAGAAATTAAACTACGAACCGGAAGCGCTGAAAAAAAAAGAAATTCAATCCATCCTGTTTGATTTTCCTTCCCTGACCATCCTGGCTTTATTTTTTCTGCACTACCGCGTATTTTTTCCTTACCATCCGTTGATCATGGGCAAGCTGATTGTCCTGTTCCTGCTTATCGGGTCGAAGTATTTTCTGCCCGGATTTAACGACCCGAAGGTTCGGAAATTTCTTTCGAGACTGGTGCTGCTTCTTTCGTTGAATTACATCCAGATGATCTTTTGGTATTTTGGTAATGTCATCAGGTTTTATGTATTTATCGAACAGATCATCGGGTTGTGGCTTACTTTTTATTACCTCAGGCCGGCATTCTGGAGGACCCTCCCGCACGATTTTAAACTCATCAGGGCGGGGGGCATTCTTTCAATATTTGTTTTTATCTTCTTTTTCTTTTCAACAATAGCTAACCTCTCAGGCTTTTTCGATCTCTCTATCATGCTGCTGAAAATAGGTTTGCATGTCCCGGCGTTCACTGTCATCCTTTACGGAGTCTATAAAATCTGGATTGCCATCACCAGTGCTGTGCTATTAATTGGTAAAGCAACAAAAGAATCTTACCTGACCCATTACTGGGAAAAAATTGAAAAGAGGGCACTGAAAGTCGTCGCTGCTATTTTGATCATGATCTGGATCTATTTTGTGGCTGTTTTGTTTGAAATATCCAATCCTTTGTATTTATGGATCAATGAGTTTTTATTAGCCAAACGCACAGTAGGAACGCTTGAACTGACTATCGGGGCTATTTTTATGTGCATCCTTATCCTTGTCTTTACCTTCTTTCTTACCGGTGTCATCAGGTTTATTATTGATGATGAGTTTATTAAAAAATCGAAGCTTCCGCGGGGAGTTATTGCAGCAATTTCGGTTTCCATCCGGTATATTATTGTTGTGCTGGGGATCATGTTTGCGCTTTCAGCCGCAGGTATCGAGCTTGGCAAGTTTGGTTTACTTGCCGGAGCCCTCGGTGTTGGTATTGGCTTTGGACTTCAAAACATTGTCAACAATTTTATCTCCGGGCTGATATTGGTCTATGAGCGACCCATCCAGGTGGGCGATACCATCGAAATCGAAAACCTGATGGGAAAAGTGAGAAAGATCGGGCTGCGCTCAAGCCATGTTTTGACTTACGACGGAGCGGAAGTAGTTGTGCCCAATGGCAACCTCATTTCAAACCAGCTCATCAACTGGACACTGACCGATAACCAGCGCAGAATAGAAATTAAAATGGGTACTGCTTATGGCTCCGATCCGAATGTTGTGCTTAAGCTGCTCGAAGAAGTAGCTCTTGAAAACAATACCGTTCACCGTCAGCCTCCCCCGCTTGCTTTGTTTGAGGGATTTGGCGAAAGCTCCCTGAATTTCCGGCTGCTGTTCTGGGTTTCCTTTGAAGATGGATTGGTCACCAAAAGCAACGTGGCAATTGCTATTTACAACAAACTGAAGGAAAACAATATCGAGATACCTTTCCCGCAAATGGATTTACATTTAAAGAACAAATTAGAAAATTGATGACATTATCTTTTTTTATTAATATAATTCGTTACAAAACTTTAATCCCTTTATCGTGAGTTAAAAAAGGTATTTTTCAAATTGAAGAATTCAATAGAAATTCCAAAAAATAAACTATCTTAGCACTCAATTCTCGCTAAAACAATATTCGTGGGAAAAGAAGACATCAAAGCTATCGTGCAGGGTGACAAAAAAGTGATCCGCGGTTGGGTTATGTACGACTGGGCGAATTCTGTTTATCAACTGACCGTAACCACAGCCTTTTTTCCGCTTTATTATGGTGCGATGACAAGCAAGGGTGATAACTTTATTGTTTCATTCTTTGGATTCGAAATTATCAACACAGTCCTTTATTCGCTAGCCATTGCCGCTTCCTATCTTATTGTTGCTGTCCTTTCACCGTTGCTTTCATCCATGGCTGATTACACCGGTCGCCGGAAGGGATTTATGAGGGCCTTTACCTGGATAGGCGCCGTTGGTTGCGGGATGCTATTCTTCTTTAATGAAAACAATGTCGAATTTGGGATTATTGCTTTTATGCTGGGAACGATAGGTTATTGCGGCAGCATTGTATTTTATAATTCTTTTCTTCCGGTTATTGCAGCACCTGAAGATCAGGACCGGATCAGCGCCAGAGGATACTCTATGGGTTATCTCGGAGGTGTAGTTCTTTTACTGATTAACCTGGCAATGCTCATGAAACCAACCTGGTTCGGAATCCCTTCAGGAAGCTCCCTGCCCATCCGAATATCCTTTATATCGGTTTTTCTCTGGTGGATCGGCTTTTCAACAATGACATTCAGGTATTTACCAAAATATACCTATAGAAAAAGATCGGAGAAAGGCCGCATCTTTTCAAACGGATACCGGGAGCTTCAAAAAGTTTTTTTTCAAATCCGAAAATCTTATAAGCTGAGCATATATCTGATCGGGTTCTTTTTTATGATGATGGGGCTCATCACGGTCATGTTTATGGCAACCAGCTATGGCGAAAAGGAGGTTGGCCTTACAGATAAAGTGCTCATTCCTACCCTTCTGATCATTCAGCTTGTGGGTATGTTCGGAGCGTGGCTTTTTGCAAGGCTATCCGGATGGTTAGGTAATCTTAAGGCGCTGGTTATTTCTCTTGTTTCCTGGACACTGATCTGCTGGGGAGCCTATTATATTACTGATGCTGCAGGATTTATTACCGCCGCTTTTTTCATCGGGATTGTTATGGGAGGTTCACAATCGCTTGCCCGGTCCACCTACTCCAAGATGCTTCCCGAAACCACCGACCATACTTCTTTCTTCAGCTTTTATGATGTGATGGAAAAAGTAGCCACGGCCGCCGGCACATTCAGTTTTGGCATCATCGAAGCCATCACCGGCAGCATGAGGTATTCTGTTTTAGCGATCGGGATTTTCTTCTTGATAGGACTGACCTTTATGCTGTTATTATTGAAAAGAAAAACATCTTCATAAAAAATCCAACTTTTATCTTTTCCCTTGTTTCTTGCTTTAAAACTCCATAAAGTTTCTTTCCTGACAATTCTAAATTTCGTATATTTGCACAACTAATCAAACATGCAATGACACACACAGAAATCCAAATTCCACGCAGTCCCGAAGAAGAAAATTTTTATGATTTTCTTAAAAATGGCGACGATTTCAGCAAAATCGAAATCTTCGGCCTGGCTAAATACTGGTATCAGAAAGCGCTCGAAACAGGATTTGAACCTGCGCTTATGAAAAAACGCATTGATGAACTCAATGAGAAAATTAAATTCGAGCGCAAGGTGGTTACCATTCTTGCCATTATTGCGGCTTTTATAACACTTGGAGCGGTTTTATTTAACTGGTTTTGGTGATTTATTGAAAACTACTGCACGTTTTATTTTCGGTAACGGATGTTTGGTTATTGATATGAAAAGACATCATAATTCATTTGTAGTTTTGCTAGCTAGCATCCTCATGCTAAGTGGATGCAACAAAGAAGAACCGGCAATTGTTCTGGTTTATCCCAACGATACCGTTTGGGTTCAACGTTTTGAAATTAACGGGCAGCCTGATTTTTCTTATTGCTATGGGTTTTATGATACTATTACCGGAAATTTGCCACCTGAAAATGGTAATTACGCTGTTGAATTATTCGCAGAATGGGCACCTGGTCAGGGCGAAATAAAAAGGTCTTTCTACGATTTTTCAGGTAAGTATACAATAATAGTTAATTTCCGAATCAAACTAATGCAACCTTATTCGAAGGCTTACCTTGCGTTAGGCATTAATAAGGCAATACTTCTTGATTATGTTATCGATACGACAAATGCCGATACTACCTGGAGGATTGTGTCTTTTAGTAATACACTTACCAACAACTCCAATGATTCACTTTGGTTGTCAATTGGGGCGGGTTCTTCCCAATTGCAACCCTGGCAGGTTCAGGTAGATAATATTGAGTTTATTCGACAGAAATTGAACTAATCTCTTTAATAGTGATGGTTTGAAAAGCTTCTTTGCGAAGCTTAGCGTTTTCCCTTTGCCGGTCTTTGCGTGAAAGAAGCATTCCATTATCGCAAAATAATAATACACATAAGTATTTGAAAAGAAATTGCATTTATTGCAGATTGTGTAATTTTAAGGAGTTTATAAATGTAATAAAAAATGAGAATCAAAAGCTGTTTTTTCTGTCGGAAGAGTTCTATACTCTCCATTGTCATGCTGTTTTTATCTGTTATGGTTGGCATCGCTCAATTGCCACCTGATACCTCGTGGACAAAAACCTTCCCGGGGATTTATTCTGATATAGCACGGCAGGTGCAACCCACCAGCGACGGCGGGTATGTCATTGCAGGCGAAAGTGAATCCTTCGGGCCGGGCATCTGGTCGGTTTATGTTGTAAAAACAGACTCTGCCGGTGAGGTGGAATGGAATAAGACATACGGAGGTGCCAACTACGACTTCCCTTATGCCATCAGGCAAACGACAGACGGCGGTTACATTGTAGGAACCTACACCACTTCGTTCCCGCCCTCAGGCACTAACCTTAGGCTGATCAAACTTGATCAAGCCGGAGACACGTTGTGGACATCTGTTTTGCCAAATAGCAATGGAAAAATTGTGAACACTGCCTCTTGTATAGTTCAGGCACCTGATGGAGGATTTTTAATTGCAGGTTACGGCTGGACACCGCCTTATGCTAACCAGATTTGTGTATATAAAACCGATCCGGCCGGTGTGTTGCTGTGGAATAAAAATTATGGAGGTTCTTCCGATGACTTCGGTGCAGCCATCCAGCCCACAAATGACGGCAATTTTATCCTGGCCGGTTATACCTATAGTTTTGGAAGCGGGCAATGCGACGGTTACCTTATCAAGATTGATCAGCAGGGCGATACGATATGGACAGGGGTTCATGGAGGGACAAGTTACGATTCGTACCGGTTTGTGAGGCCTACTTCCGACAATGGCTATATTGCCGTTGGGACAACGCAATCCTTTGGAAATGCAGAACAGGCTTATGTTGTCAAAACTAATGAACTCGGTATATTGCAATGGTCGGTTGCTGTTGGCGGAGGAATCAATGAAGCCTTCGAAGGTGTTTGTGAAAATGAAAACCATGAATATGTTTTGTCGGGAACAACCAATAGCTTTGGCAGCGGGCAGCATGATTTTCTGATTGCACGGATCGGGAGCGCAGGGAATTTATTAGGTACAAACACATTTGGAGGTACTGGAGAGGACTTTGGTGCAACCATCGAAAGGACCGGTGATGGCGGCTATATCGCCACAGGCAGCTTTACTGGAAGCTCTTACCTCGATTTCTGGCTTTTGAAATTTGTACCGGATTCCATCACTACTGCTGTATCAGAAAATTTAACTGAAAATATTACTTCTTTAAATAACTTTCCGAATCCTTTCCAAAGTGAAACCGAGATCAGTTTTTACCTGACCCAGGAAATGTTTGTTGAGTTAAAGGTACTGGATTATTCGGGTAAAGAATTGGCCAATCTTATCAATGAACGACAAACCCGAGGCCATCATCATGTAAAGTTCAATGCTTCGGTTTTTAAAACCGGGGTATATTATTATCAGATACAGACCAATGGAATTTCGGTAACCCGGAAAATGCTTAAAGTAAATTAATGAAGACGTTAAGAGCACCTCAAAAGACTAAAAGATTAGTCGTCATTGCGTGGGAGCCTGCCTGCTGCAGGCAGGGAGCGACCGAAGCAATCTGTATATGAAGAGAATGCTTCACTTCATTTCATTCAATTCGCAATGGCGGCATAGTTTTCAGAGGTTCCCTTAAATAATAAAAAGTTAGTCACTTCCAATTTGATATAGAAATACCGGTTATTATTCGTTAGTTTTGTCCGAATTATCCGACATTAATTCAATCATTTGATGAAAATTAAATATATCTCCATCCTATTTGCAGCTTTTTTGCTTGCTTGCAGCAAAGATTCACCTCCACCTGATGTTATCACTCCTATACCGCCCGATACATCCTTTACAAATGTTTCGGATACACGGGACATCATCATGTATGAGATCAATGAGAGGGCATTCAGCCAATCCGGCGATTTCAATGGTATTATCCAGCGGCTGGATTCGATTAAAGCGCTTTCGGTTAATGTGATATGGCTGATGCCCATCCATCCAATTGGTGAAATCAACACGGTTAATTCGCCCTATTGTGTGAAAAACTACCTCGAAGTTAATCCTGAATTTGGCAGCCTAACTGACCTGAAGACGCTTATTAAGGAAGCGCATAAGCGCGACATTGCCGTCATCATGGATTGGGTTGCCAACCATACTGCATGGGATAATCCGTGGATTTCAAATACTTCCTGGTACACGCAAGTGAACGGGGAGATTATTCATCCTGCGGGAACTAACTGGCTGGACGTTGCCGACCTGAATTACAACAATGCCGAAATGCGGCAGGCTATGATCTCGGCCATGAAATATTGGATTGAGGATATCTATATTGATGGATTTCGTTGCGATGCAGCAGATTGGATTCCCTTCGATTTCTGGAAGCAGGCCATCGACTCGCTCGAAGCCATCCCTGACAGAAAACTCATTTTAGTGGCTGAAGGCGCAAGGTCAGACCATTTTACAGCCGGTTTCCAGATGAACTATGCGTGGGATTTTTACAACCAGCTGAAAAATGTTTTTGCGGGACAAGGGGCAAACATGTTGTTTTTGACACATAATGTAGAATACAATGGCATACCTTCCGGTAAACATAAGTTACGATTCACCACAAACCATGATGAGTCGGCATGGGATGCCACACCGATGACTTTATTCAATGGTGAAAAGGGAGCCATTGCTGCTTCAGTCATTGCCATTTATCTGGGAGGTGTTCCAATGATTTATGGAAGCCAGGAAGTGGGCCGGGAGAATACGGTACCTTTCTTTTCCAATTCACCCATCGACTGGACCCAGCATCCAGAAATGCTTTCAACCTATAAGGAATTACTTGCTTATATAAATCAGTCGGAAACGCTGAAGACTGGGACGCTGTCAGGTTATCCTCATAGTGATATCGTTTCATTTAAGAAAACTTCAGGTACGGAAGAGATTTTAGTTCTGGTGAATGTTCGAAATAATATTGAAACTTATTCCTTACCTTTAGCCATTCAAAACACAAACTGGAAGGATGTATTTACAAGTGAATCCGTGTTACTTGAAATACAAATTGATTTTGAACCCTATTCATATTTGGTTTTGAGAAAACAATAAACCAATGTTCCATTTTCCAATTATGGAATTTGCTCGTTAAAATACTTCGACCAGGGGTTCAGGTTCACTGATATATAGCAGGACACCCTTTTGATCGGCATATCCCATTTCTTTAAGCAGCTTCATATAAAAATGGACCTGATCTTTATGATTTTCCTCGGGTTTTCCTGTCTTAAAATCAATTACTGTCGTTTCAGAATCGCTAAAAACGATTCGATCAGGACGAAAGGTTTTGCCATTAGGCAGAAGTATCTCAGGTTCTGTTTTAACTTTTAATCTCGGCCGGAAATACTTGGAAACATCAGGATGAGAAAGAAAAGGTTTTAAGACAGCCTGAATACTTTCTTTATCATCAACATTGATAATACCCTCCGATTCGAACTTTTCCAGAATGGGTTCAGCATCCTCCGCTGTTCTGATTTGTGCGAGAACCAGGTGAACCAGGTTTCCCCATTGTTGTTTCAAAGCCTGATCATCAAGATCCCAGTTCTTGGCTGCCTGAAGGCTCAAAAGCATCCTGTTGCGCCATGAACAGGAAATAAAGTTGTCAAGCCGATAAAGTTCTGTGGATTCTTTTGTTTTATCTTCATATAAAGTTTTTTCACCAAACTGATAAACCGTTTCGTTTTTATTCCACTTACCCTTCGATTCAAGGTAATGCATGAAAAATATCGGGATCGACTCAGTCGCATCAGAACTTTTAGGGGGCATTGAAGTGAAGACATATAAACGATTCGTCGGCCGGGTCATTACTACATAAAGGAGGTTGATCAAGTCGAGAAGAGATTTACTGTTCTCTTCCTCGTATTGCGCTGCATAAATTGTTTCCAAAAGCCTTGACGAGGCATTGACAAGGGCAGTTTTGAGTTTTGGAATACCGGGATCATTCACCTCTACCCATAATTTATCTTTGGAATTGCGGTGCTTTTCGTTTGCAAAAGGAAAAAGTACCACAGGAAACTCAAGCCCTTTGGCTTTATGAATTGTCATTACCTGCACAGCATTAATCCCGACAGGAACGATAATAGATTGTTTAAACCCTTTATTATCCCACCATTCAATAAAATCAGCAAGTTCTTCATTTTGTTCTTTGGTGAATTTTAAAACGGCGTCGAGAAAAAACTGGAGGTACGGATCAGCCTTTTTATGCAGCCCGAATATCCTGATCAGCTCTTCAGTAAGGTCGTAAATTGTATAATTCTTGAGCCTGTATTTATCCAAACCGAAATTGTGCTGAGCAAGTACTTTAAAGAAATCCTTCTGGTCACCCGACTTTTCATCAATTTGGCTAATTATGCCAAAAGCCATCAGTTGGTCGTGCAAATTCCCTAGTAAAAGTCCTCTGCTTATGAGAAAATTTACAATCTCAACCCGGGCAATCTTATCTATAGGGCTTATAAGCAATCTCATAGAAGCAATCAGCAACCTGACTTCAGAAGAACTGCCCAATTGCAAAGACTCGGAAGAGATAACAGGTACATTTTTTTTCAGGAGCTCTTGTGAAATGAAACTTGCGTTTTTATTATTGCGACAAAGAATGGCAATATCCTTAAACTTAAATCCTTCTGAAATTAATTCGTTGATAGTGCCGGAAACCTGTTCAAGATTGAATTCATCATTTGTATGGTCATAAGTTCCGGGATCGAAAAAAGTGATTTGAATATAACCGCCTTTATTTTCAGCATCGGTTTGTTGAACCACATCAGCATAAATGTTCCGGTATTGTTCGGGTAGCCGTTCAGCAATGCAACTAAAGAAATCGTTATTGAATTCAACGATTTCCTTTTTTGAACGGAAATTATGCTGAAGCAATTTTGGGCTGTAATTCCTTTCCAGGGCTTGCTGGCGCTGAATCATGAAAGTGTCTCCGGGATTTTTAAATATTTTGGGCAGGCCGGCAAATTGCTCCACCTCACCGCCCCGCCAGCGATAGATAGCTTGCTTGCCATCGCCCACCACCATATTGAAATGATCGATGGCAAGAGAATTTTCGATCAGAGGCAACAGGTTCTGCCATTGTAATACCGATGTATCCTGGAATTCATCGATCAGAAAATGCTGGTACTTCTCCCCCATCCTTTCGTAAATAAAGGGGACGGGTTCATTCAGCACGACCTTCGAAATCCGTTTATTGAATTCAGATATCAGGACGATTTCATTTTCAGTCTTAAATTCCTCCAACACTTTTGCGATCTCGTTCAAAACGGCCAGAGGGTAAATGTTTTTCCTGACCTCCTGCAAAAGGACATAACGCGCGTAATGTTCGTCAATAAAGACAGCTGTTTTATCAAAGATTTCAACAAGTTCAGGTTTGATTTCATCAATTTCACATTTATCCTGCGGACTTGCTTTTCCTGAATACCATTTTTCATTTTTAATGGTATCTTTTACATAAGAATTGGGATTCAGCTTATCAAATCTTTCATTCTTCAGATTTTCAAAATAAACACTGATCCCCTGCATCCCATGATAAAATGCGTCATGCGGAATCCCTTTTGATTTGATAATTTCATCAGCATGGATAGCATAATCAATAACTGTCTTTTCAAACCCATGGACAACTTCCAGGATTTGTTTATTTATTTCGTAAAAATCAACCAGGTTAAGGATTTTTAGCTTTTCAATATATTCCTGTCCATTTTCCTTGATTAAATATCCGGCAATATCCATCAAGTCGTGTTCGATATTCCAGGCTTTTTTCGTCATCGGTTTTTGACCGGGTAAAATCTACGAGGGTCCGGGTGAGATCTTCATCAGTTCCCACCCTGCTGATCAGAATATCAACCACCTTTGATATGAGTTCATCCGTATCCATTTCAACATCAAAATTCAAAGGGAGGTGGAGGTCAAAAGCAAAGCTCCGGATGACTCTATGAACAAAACTATCGATGGTACAGATGGCAAAATCAGAGTAATCGTGCAATACGCTGTTAAGCACTTTTTCAGCATTCACTGCAAGGGTTTGCGGGCTCAGTCCGGAAAATTCAGAAAGTTTAGGAACAATGTATTTCACCGCTTTTGCATGGGGGTTATCCTTCATTCCGGCAATTTCTTTCAGGCTAAGGATAATCCGCTCCTTCATCTCATTTGCTGCCTTGTTGGTAAAGGTTATTGCAAGAATATGACGAAACTTTTCGGGGGCAGGAAGAACAATGTTCAGGTATTCCTTAACCAGCGTAAAGGTTTTGCCCGATCCGGCTGACGATTTGTAAACAGTGAAGCTCATTCAAAGTATTTGTGGTAAAAATACGTAGGAATAAGTAACCGAATGGCTGCGCAAATAAAAATAATTGTTGTAAGAGAAGAAAATAAGATTTGTAATATGAGATTCGAAATTTGAGATATTTGGCTTGAGACATGGTTCTTGCCTGAAATAGGTCTATATTCCTGAACTAATTTAATGCAGGTTAAACTTGAAGAACCACACATTAAATAAAAAACCCCCCGAAGAGCCGGGGGGAAAATGATCATGAAGAGGAATATATAGGGGATAGATAGCCTTTAAATAAGCCTGAACGAAAACCGCAGATTGTAAGGTTTGTTAACCTGAACCGAGCAGTCTTTAAGGTGAATATTCAACAATTTGCCGTGAACGTAGCTTTCCAACCTGGGATCGCTGCCGAATGAATCAATGATTTCCACGTTCCCGTTACTGTTAAATCGCATGATAACTGCCACCACTCCTTCCAGATGCTGCTGTTTCGCAAATTCCGGATAACTTACCTGCCGTTGAAGACAGTCGTGTGAAGCCTCTGGAAATCCCTGTGTAATCACCACTTCCTGTAAATCAATAACAATGGTATCCTCTTTATAAGGAATAAAGGATTTCGGAGTTGTATTAAACACATCAGGCGCAAGCCTTATTGGAATCATAACCTGAAGCTCATCAGCCAGGTTTATGTAGTTGCCTTCTTCAGGAAGATTGAAGGTCGTAAACGAAAATGCGAGATTGGAGAAAGCCAACGCAAATAAAAGTGTGACAAGTTTTAGAGTTTTCATGGTTTAAATTTTTTTTAGTCATTATTATCATATTTAAATCGGTTGTTATTGAAGTTTCTACTATCGTGCCAAAGTATATTATGAGCAGAAATACAGCATCTTATAATGCCCATCTATCCAAATTTTCTTGAAATAAGTGTACGTAAAACAATCATTTTGTTCGGATGCGCACAACTGTATTCTACTTCCATTATTTATTGTTGTAATTTTATCCGGTCGAAGTTTCACCATTAAAAGTATTTGTATGAAAAAGTTATTTGCATCTCTTATCATTTTATTGATTTCCATTTCTCTTTTTTCACAGGAAAATTTGAAAAAGGACAAAGTTGTATACAAGGAAGCCCAAAATGGATTTTATCAGGATTCCGTCTTACAAGGTATTGATGATTTTAAATCGGAATCTGAGAAGCCGGAAGTTAAAACTTATATTGCAACTGATTTAAGCGGGAAAAGCTTTCCGACCGATCCAAAAAATTACACACAATACTGGCACAATCCCCCATTATCGCAGGGAAGAACCGGAACCTGCTGGAGCTTTGCATCTACATCTTACATGGAATCGGAAGTTTACAGGCTCACCGGTGCAAAGGTAAAACTGTCGGAAATTTACTTTGTCTACTGGGAGTACGTGGAAAGAGCTAAATATTTTGTAAAAACTCGGGGTGATATGTACTTTGCAGAAGGGTCGGAAGCCAATGCTGTGATAAAAAACATGCGGCTGTATGGTGCAGTCCCGGCTTCAGCATATTCCGGAAAACTTAAAGGGCAAAAATTTCATGACCATGAAGCGATGGAGAAAGAATTGAGTAGCTATTTAAAGCTGGTAAAAGAGCAAAACGCCTGGAATGAAGAAGCCATCATTTCGACTGTTAAAAACATTCTGAATTTTTACCTGGGCGAGCCACCTCAAAAAGTAATGGTGAAGGATGCAGAATACACACCGTTGGAGTATGTTGAAAAAGTAATGCAGTTGAAGCCTATGGATTATTTCAGCTTTATGTCGACAAAATCGCAAACCTACAACCAGAAAGGCGAGTTGATGGAACCCGACAACTGGTGGCACTGTAAAAATTATTACAATATTCATTTGGATGATTTTCTTTCCACTTTAAAAAGCACTGTAACTAATGGTTATACTGTGAGCATCTGCGGTGATGTGAGTGAACCCGGTTATGACAGATTTGCCAAAGTTGGAATTATCCCAACATTT
Source organism: uncultured Bacteroidales bacterium (assembly GCA_963749345.1). Classification (GTDB taxonomy): domain Bacteria; phylum Bacteroidota; class Bacteroidia; order Bacteroidales; family JAADJA01; genus JAADJA01. The sequence goes on from CAVVMO010000001.1 coordinate 631,903, forward strand.
GATATCCCGACTGATTATATTGATGAAGATTCAAGGGAGTATCGACTTAACAACCAAACTACTTTCGACGACCACTGCATCCATCTTGTAGGCTACCAGGTTGTGGATGGCAAATACTGGTTTATGATCAAAGATTCAGGTGCAGGTGGTTTTGATGCCGAACCCAGAGGTTATAGATTTCTCAGCGAAGATTATGTTAGGCTAAAGATCATTGCCTTCCTCGTCCATAAAACTGCTGCAAAAGAAGTACTGGATAAAATAATCAAATAGCAGCTTTTTTCTTATTCACCCTGTTATCTGCAATAAATAATATACCTGTTACCAGGAATGGGCTAATTACGATCAGTGAACCCCAATTTCCGGTAAAACTATTAAAGTAAATCGTCCCTGCAACAAAAGCAAGAATGAATATTGTACCACCGATAAGTTCCCATTTCCATGCAATGAAGAGCGCAAGGATGCAGATAAATGCAGGTATGTTGTGCATGAATAAACAAATCAGTTGATTCTTTAAGGATTCATTTTCACCAAAACAATCCAGTGAAAACATCATCATAAAAAGAATGGCAAGGATTCCCAGAATCCTTGGCGTCCAGTAAAGCACTTTTTTAGCCATAACCAATATTTATTTACTTATTCATTTTAATGACATAACAAACCTAACCTTCAGAAATTTGCTGATTGGGTTGGTAGTAATCCTTTTAATTTACCGCAAAATAAAAGGCACAACCGTAGCAATAATACCTGTAAAAATCACCACCATGATGAAAAGGTTATACCTTACATTGTAGTTGCCCATTAAAGATTCGTCATAATATTTATCTACATTCTGGTCCTTGTACATTTTAATGAGGCCATTCAAAAGCTTTTCGCGGGTTTGCTTTCCTTTGCTAAGGCCAAATACCACAACCAGATTTACCAGGACGATAAGACAAACAAATGCAAACATGGCAATGAGGGTCGCATTGTCTGTTCTCGATTTTTCCGACATACCCGAGTTCACGGCAAGAGTGATCAGGTTAAGCAGGATTGCAGATAGAATAAAAATAATATCGGTGCGCGTGTTCTGCTGCAGCTCCGATGTGATGTGGTTGTGAACATGTTCAATCATGATTTTAGATTTTAAAATGTTTATATCAAAGATACGTTTTTAATGAATGATATATTTTAAATTAGCTCTAAATTAAATATTAATCTTTAACACAACGAACAGATATGGCAAGACCACTCCCAACTCCATTACCTCGATTGATCATAACCTGGTTCCAGTCCATATTGCGGAAATAATGCCCTGTAGTATGAGAACTCCAGAAATAACCTTTCCAATCGCCTCCCCAATATTCATTCTGTACAATATAACCTCCGGGAAGGGCGGAAAAACCAAAAGCATCAGTTGCCCCGGTATTTGGAGGCATCCAGTTTGTTGTACCAGTTTGTTTTAAGTTCCCTCCTGCATCGGAACCTCTCCAATCAATATTGATCCCACTCAGGGTTTCCAATCCCATAACTGCTATCAACTGAACCTTCAAGTACCTTCCAATCAGTATCGGTGGGAATATGCCAGCCATCGGGACAAATTCCCTGCCCTTGTGGTTCAAAAGCGTAATTCATCATTTCGCTCCACTGATACAACGCCCCTGCAAAATTATTGCAATAGTACTCATCATCTACTGGACAATATTTTTCGATAATATTGTTGTTTGTTTGAGATTGTGCAGCAGGAATCATTTCGCCAACATTTAAATTTTCCTTAAACCAACATTGACTATAAATTTGAATTGTATTATAGGTTTGCCCTCCATAATCTACTGTTGGGGTGCCGATACATGGGATATTTGTTGCAAACTGGAAAACATAATCCTTACTGTTTGAAGGAGAATCAGTGATTCCTGATTCTCCCAAAGTAGCATAGCCAACAAACAATAACTTATCTCCTGGATTGAAATCGAAAAAGTTTTTGAAGTAAACTGATTTTATAAATTCACCGCCCCCATTTCCTTCATAATCTAATTTACATAATTGCACACTTCCATTTCCTGAATAAAGCATCCGGATGGCTTTTGTTGTCTTTTTATAATTCACCGACATTAAATAAATACTCTCCTTTCCAGGAAAAAATTTAAAGGTATTGTTTCCGCTATTTAACTGACCACTATAATTTGCCAGTTGCTGTCCAAGAAGATTACTGACTCTGATTTCTATATTATCCTTTTCAGGAAGATAAATTGAAATAGTTGTCTGATCAGTAAAAGGATTCGGGAAATTCTGCGAAATTGAAAAATCGTTACCCGAATTTGCGGAATTTACAATGCCTGTCATAATTGTGTCAATGACGAGGGTCAAATCAGGCGGGTAAAGTGTAGTATCGCAATTCTGCGTAAGATTTTTAACCCATACGCTTTCGGGAGCGACAGGCTGGCCATTATTATCCCCAGCAAATGTAAGGGTTAACGTTCCTGGCTGTGCGAACAATTTCACTGAGATTAAAATAGCCATCATCATTAAAACATAAGATTTGATAGTTTTTTGTTTTCATAAGTAGTCCTCCATTTTTTATAATTATGTAAGCATTGATTAATTTCTTATTTTTGTTTTCCATTCAATTTTCGGGTAAAATTATGATGGCGGCCAGCGAATGAGTTGAATTTCTCTTGTAAAACATTTGCAAATTACTTTGCAAGCGTTTTACTATCTAAAACTTAATAATTTAATCAGCTTTGCAAAACGGAAATAAAAATTATTTTGAATTGTTAAAGCAAAAGATTGTGGCGACCATGCAACAGTCATACCCGGGTATCAATCCTTCAATCTCCGATTGGAAGGGACAGGAAATCACCGATTTCCAGGAAGATCTGTTGATAAAAGTAAATGCACATATCAGCGAAAAATGGTTTTATAATCATATTAAATCGGAAAACAGATCGCTGCCCAGGATTGACGTTTTGAATTTGTTATGCAAATATGCGGGTTATGCAAACTGGAATGATTTTGTTTTTAATAACAGTGATCCTGCAGCTCAGGTAAAGACTTTACCAAAAGCAAACCGGTATTTTATTATTGTACCTCTACTTGTTTTGGTGTAGTGGCAATATCTTTTTTCTCTTGTTTAAACTTTTAAGTAACCGTGAATATAAGTTAAGCTTTTATGATGCGCATACAAGGGAAGCAATTAAAGGCAGTTCCAGATAGAAATCAAACTTTTATCCGATAAAGAATCTCCGGTAAATTATTTAAGCGATTCAACCGGAAAGTTTGTTCTTAAGACAGATGAACGTGTAATCAAAATGGTGGTTAGTGCTCCCTATTATAAGACGGATACGATAACGCGAATCCTGAAATCATTTGAGAAAGAACAAAAGATCAGTCTTCAGCCCAATGATTATGCCCTTATTATCCTTATTTTTCACAAATGAATGTGGATGACTGGCAAAAAAGAAGAAACCAGCCTTGATAAGATGATTGATGACAGTGCATATGATTTACCAGGTGCTTCAGGATGTGAATGGCACCTGGAATGGAATTGTTTAACAAAGAAGAATTTATCGATAAGCTGACCTTGCCAACGGGAAGCCTGAAGCATATTGAAATATTGGACACAAAATTTAAAGATGACAAAATCATGGTTCTTAGGTTTAGAATTAACGAGAAAAAATAGATGATTAAAATTATTCAAAATATCAACAATCATATTTGTACTTTTTGTCCTTTGTGCCCCTTCATGCGAAGATGAGCAGGTATCAGCCAATCGTGAAGATGCCATCCTATCAGAGACGAAGAAAGACATTCTGAAGGAATTTGAAACGGACTATCTGGATGAAGCTTCCTTATTTGCTTACGAGGTTACAGCAAAACAAAAACTTTCCGACTTCGCCGATTACCTTCAGATTATGACGGATACTTCACTTGATATGTCGTTCAGAATAAAAGCCGGTGAAATGATAAAAAAAACTTTTCAATCGGAAAATGTAAGTCTAAGACTTGATAAGGAAGAAAAGGAGACTGAACCGGAATTTGAAGTTCATCTTCTGATTGAAGACGGTTTAGAGAACAAATTAAAACTTCCACTCTTTTCAGTTGACTCCATTATTGTTCATGAACCACTTCACAGAATTGGCAATACAACCTATTCCGGAATCCTTAGGTTTTCACAAAATTTTACCGATCCTTCCCTGCCTGGATTAATAATAAACTCCATAAGAAGAAGCACTGACGTTTACGTAGTAAAGGAAGATAAGATATTTGGATCCGATACCCTTAAGATTTGGAGTGTGCGATTGGGAGAAATTAGGTAGGATCGCTTTTGCCATTTAGCGTTTTATTATTGGATATTGTTTTACAATGGTCCAACCACACAATAACCACAATAAATCAGTAAAGGAATAGCACCGAATTTGGTAAAATGCAGAATATGCTTACTTTTGCTCCAATATTAGCATGAATGAAGCATTTACAGCAATCAAATAAAAATTGGATATCATTAAAGCAGCTGTTTTTCATTATCATCGCAGGGATTCTGTTTAGCAACGGATCAATTGCCCAGATAGTGATTAATGAAGGGACTAACAGAAATTATATGACTATGCCTGATGAGGAGGAAGAATATCCTGATTGGATTGAACTTTACAATTCAGGTATAGATACTGCCTATCTTCTAAATTACTCGTTAACAGATAATGAAAATGATCCCACCAAATGGGTTTTCCCGAATATTCAACTTTTACCCGGTGAATTCAGAATTGTTTTTTGCAGCGGAAAGGACCGTAAACCCATTTCTGGGTTTGTCAATGTAATCAATACCGGCACTTTTAATGCCGTTGTTGGCTGGAATACCCATACATTAACTACTCCTTTTTATTGGGATGGTGTTTCCAATCTCCTTATCAATACCTGCTCTTATAGCTCAGCAGGATATACCACAAATTCGGTCTTCAATCAAACAGCAACGACATATCTGTCCACAGTTTTTTCATTTCAGGATGGAGGTGACGGCGCCTGCTATGCTGGTTATGGAACGCCGGTTTATCAGCGACCCAACATGATGTTGAATGACGTTATCGTTGGGACAGGAACAGTTCAAAATTCAAACACTGAATATCCGGCTCCTTACGGCAATTGGTATTGGGGAGCACGAAATCAGATGCTGATTCTTGGTTCAGAACTTAGTGAAGCCGGTTTAATTGCAGGCGATATTTCAAGCATTGCATTCGATGTTGCAGCCACTGACCCAAACACAGTTTATGATTATATTGAAATTCATATGAAATTGGTTTCCTCCGGCGCAGTTTCTTCAAAATTTGAACCTGTGAACCCGAATAACTACCTGCACACCAATTTTAAAATTTCCGAATCGGGTGAAACGGTATTTTTATATTCTCCTGAACAAACTTTGTTGAGCAATTTGTTTGTGAATTGCAACAACCTGGATAACAGTATAGGCTCTTTTCCTGATTCAGCTCCAACTGTTTTTCTATTTGAATCGTCCACACCCTCAGCAACGAACAATGCATCAAGCATCTATTACGGCTATTTGCTACCCCCAACTATTTCGACCGCATCCGGATTTTACAATTCACCAATCAATGTTTATATTTCAAATCCGAACCTTGGACCCTCATTTATTCATTATTCACTTGATGGGAATGATCCCACCACCAACTCACCGTTGTACGATGGAACTCCTGTTAACATTAATGATTCAAAAGTATTAAAAGTCCGCATTTTTGCTAATGAAGTTTTACCAAGTCCTATTATAGTTTCCTCCTATTTCTTTGGGGTGAACCATTCTACACCTGTTATATCTGTGGTAACCGATAACGCAAATCTTTATGGAGAAACCGGAATTTTCGATAATTGGATGAATGACTGGGAGAGGGCTGCTTATGTTGAATATTTTGATTCGACGCAGCAATTGATTTTTTCTCAGAATACAGGCATGCAGGTTGACGGAGGATGGGGCGGTAGCCGCTATCATCCCCAACATTCATTCAGATTAGAATTGGATGATGGTGTTTTGGGAGCTGACCCCATCGATTATACTTTGATACCGAACAGGCCCGACAGAACACAATATGGTAAGTTTTATCTGCGAAATGGAAGTAATCAATTTCTGACATTTCCATATAAAGATGCTTGCCAGGTGGAGGCCATGGCTGGTGAAACCAATGCATATCATTCTGCCTGGCGTCCGGCTACTGTTTATATCAATGGGTCTTACTTTGGACTCTATGAATTACGGGAAAAATTCGACACAGAATATTTTGAAACGATGGAAGGTGCTGATCCCGATTCAACTGATATTTTGAGCCTGAGCGCCTGGTACGGAGGCGCATTGCGAGCAGTAGCGGGCAATGTTGATTCTTTTTTTGTTTCCTATGCCGCATTCAATGAATTAAATACAAATGATACTGCTTATTGGGATTTGGCAGATCATTATTTTGACCTTACCTGGTACACCGATTATATTATCGGGGAATCATGGATGGGAAACAACGACTGGCCCTGGAACAATATCAAGATTTACCGCTCGGATAAAACAGATTTCCGCTGGCGCTTTTGTATCATTGACCTTGAACTTTCTATGGCCCCCAACGGTTGGACCGACTGCTATTTTGATCATATTCAGTTTATGTTATCGCAAAGTACGGATATTCCATACATCAGTGTCTGGCTGAAAAGTATGCAAAATGACCGGTACAGGAATTATTTCATCAATCGATACGCAGATGTCATGAATACGTCATATAAAACCGATCGGCTACTGGCAATTGAAAACAACTTTTATAATCAAACGGTTTCCGAAATGCCCAACGAATATGCACAATGGGGCGATCCGAATAATATTGAACAGCAGATGCTTGACTTTTATAACAATCATTTGGTATTTCAATCACAACTTTCCTTGAGAACCGAACAGGTAAGAAATCATATCCAATCAAATTTGTCGTTACCCAACCAGGTGGATTTAAGCTTAAATGTATTTCCTGCTGGGGCAGGCAAAATCCATATCAGCACCATTACACCTGAAACCTATCCCTGGCAGGGAGTGTATTTTAATGGTGTTCCGGTAAGGATTGAAGCCATAGCCAATGAGGGCTATAATTTCTCGCATTGGGGAAGCAATGATTTGATTACCGACACCCTAAACCCGGTTTTTCTTGATATTTTAGATGCTGATGAAATTGCCTTCCATGCTTTTTTTGATCCCAACCCGACAACCGGAACCACCCTAAAGCCTGCACCTTCATTTTACTCACTTTATCCCAACCCGGTTTTAAACCGTTTGTATCTGGTTACCAATACCGCCAACCTATCAGCCAAAGGGTCCTATCAAATATTGGATTTAAACGGCAGGATCGTTATAGAAGGGAACCTTTCATCAGTTGAAAATGAAACCATCATTGATATGGAATCCATCGCATCGTCGGTTTACTTGATGCGTGTTTATAATTCAAATGAAGCCATTAAGCTGATGAGGTTTGTTAAAATAAATGAATAGGAATCAAGCATTCATTTAGTCCTTAGTCGGTTTACCTAAATATGAAAACCATCAGCTATTAATTTGGTTCTGATAAATGCGAATTTTAGGATTTAATCTTCAATTCGATTTTTTTTGATCAATGCCAAAATCCATCCGATTAATAAAAGTCCTATCGCAGCTGCTGCGGCAATCCATGGCGGATTTGCTCCGGTATGATTTTTAACAAGCAGGGTTGCATATAGTGTTGGGATCAGGATGGATTGCCCTATAAAAAATATAGCAGTAACAGGCCAAACTTTATCCTGTTTATGAAATTGGTACAATAACATTATAATCGCTACCGAAATAGCAAGAAAGCCACCTCCTGAAACCCTCATTAAAGCAATGATAAGGATTTGGAATCCCGGATCTACATCGGCCCAGGTCTCATGCACTGCCACTGCATGATAGCTCATGAATTCAGGCCGGAATAAATAAGCAAAGGCAAAAGCCAATCCAAGTAATGCTACTAATCCGTCACAAAGGATGATAGTGAACTTAAGTATTTTCATCGACCGAAGTTTGATATATGAAACTTGAGTTGCCAAAAATAGTAAACATTTTAAACAACCTTTTGATTTCATCAGGCGTTTTAATCCAGTTCAACCAATCACTCATGATTATTCCTTTCCAGCTTTTTTGACCTAATTTTGCACTCTTATATCTCAGAAAAGTTCATCCATGAAGAAAGCACTTGTCGTTTATTATTCCCAATCAGGTCAGGTAAAAGAAATTGCCGATTATATTGTAAAACCATTATTTGGTGAATTTGAAATGGTTTATGAAGAATTAAAAGCTGCTCCCTCCTATCCCTTCCCATAGGGAGTGGTGTCCAAATTACTTCCGTCGTAAAAATTTATTTCCGATAAATTTCTTTGCGATGACCTACTGTAACAACAACAATTAGAAGAGCTTTATCCCTGATCTCGTAAATAATCCTGTAATTTCCCTGCCTTACCCTGTAAGCATTTCTGCCTTTCAGTTTTATAGAACCATTCGGGTGGGGATTGGTCGCCAGAGATTGAATTTTTGCTTTAATATGGTGGTAGTCAGATTCAGGAATCCGACTGAGAAATTTGATTACTGAACGCTCTATTGCGATTCGATAAAGCACTATCTTGTTTTTCTGCTTTTTGTGTAACTTTCGACCTCCTCAAAGGCAGTTTGAGCCTCAATAGGATCAGACTTCTTTAATTTTGCAGAATCATACGCCTTAATATCCTCAAGCTCTTCCCAGGCTTCTATCAGCTTATCATAATCTTTGAGGGGAATTACAACACTAATTTTTTTCCCTTTTTTGTCGATTATATATTGTTGTTGGGACATATTGCTTAACTTATAATAATGCAAAGGTAAAGTAAATTTTAATTAACAATTACACATGTTTAGTTCATATTTAATTATTAATCAGGGAGCATTCTGATGTTTCATCTAAATTTGTGGCTTTAAATTTTATCTTCGAATGAAGAAAGCTTTGGTCATTTATTATTCACAATCAGGTCAGGTAAAAGAAATAGCCGATACCATTATTAAACCTTTAAGTTCTAATTTTGAAATCGTATATGAAGAATTAAAGCCCATCCCCTCCTACCCTTTTCCCTGGACCGGAATGTCGTTCTTTCAAACATTTCCGGAGTCGGTTCAGGAAATTCCTTGTAAACTGGAAACATTCAGCTTTCATCCCGAAGATCACTTTGATCTGGTGATCCTGGCATTCCAGGTGTGGTATCTGTCACCTTCCATTCCTATCAGTTCTTTTCTTCAATCTCCTGAAGCGAAGAAAGTCATGAAAGATAAACCCGTCATTACCATCCAGGGAGTGCGCAATATGTGGATGATGTCGCAGGAAAGAATTAAAAAGAGGATTTTGGAAGCCGGTGGAAAGCTGGTGGGCAATATTGTTTTAAAAGATAAGAATCCAAACCTCATAAGTGTAATTACCATCGTAAGGTGGATGACAAAAGGAGAAAAACATGGAAAAGGATTTTATGCAAAAATCTTTCCACCTGCCGGAGTTGCTGAGAAAGACATCTATGATTCGGGGAAATACGGAGAAATCATCCTTCAATCATTTCAGGATAACACTTTAGAGGAACTGCAAGGCAGGCTTCTGGCTGAGGATGCGGTACAGATCAATCCGGTGCTGGCGAGCATTGAAAAAAGGGGATTGATGATGTTTAAGATCTGGTCGAAATTCATTTTAAACAAAGGTGACTACAACAGTCCTGAGCGAATTATCAGGTTAAAGCTATTCAAATACTATCTGTTTGCAGTAATCTATTTAGTTTCTCCTGTGGCTTCACTGATATTTTACCTTTTCCATAAAATCAACATTCGGGGAACCCGAAACATGGTTGATTATTATTCCCACAATAAACTTAAAGAATGATCTTTTAGCTTTCCAGATTGGGATAGAGAATTTTTTTTTGTCTTATTTTACAATTTATATCTTTGCCGCCTCATTTATTTAAATAGCGCCATTGACTGAATTTATGTCGAAATCCGTTTATATAAATCGTATAGCGAAGTTTTTACCCAACAAACCCATTTCTAATGACGAGATGGAATACTATCTGGGGATGATAGATGGAAATCCGTCTAAAGCTAAATATTTAGTCCTTAGGAACAACCAAATCAAAACCCGTTATTACGCGCTGGACAAAAGCGGAAACACGACCCATTCGAATGCACAATTGACTGCTGAAGCTATTCGCCAACTAACTAATGAAAATTTCGGGATTGAAGATATTGAATTGCTTGCCTGTGGCACTACCTCTCCCGACCAGCTTTTACCCTCGCATGCCTCCATGGTTCATGGGGAGCTAAAGGCAAATCCGGTCGAAATCATCTCACCATCCGGCTCCTGTTGTTCAGGAATGCATGCCATTAAGTTCGGATATTTATCGATCCTTGCAGGTGAAAAAAGCAATGCGGTCTGCACAGGTTCTGAAATGGTTTCCGCCTGGATGCATGCAAAAAATTTTAAAAAAGAATCGGACAAACTTCATGAACTGGAAGCGCACCCTATCATCGCCTTTGAAAAAGATTTTCTCCGGTGGATGCTTTCGGATGGTGCTGGTGCTGCCTTGTTAAGTGATAAACCAAACAAATCTGGCATCTCGCTCAGGATCGACTGGATCGATAGCATTTCCTACGCCAATGAATTAGAGACCTGTATGTTTGCTGGAGGAGAAAAAACAGACAACCGGAAAATTAAGGGCTGGAAAGAGTTTGAACCGGATGAACTTTTAGACAGGTCGATATTTGCACTTCAGCAGGATGTGAATTTATTGGGAGATAATATTGTGAAAGCAGGAGGAGCATTTTTGGCGGATATTGTAAAGAAAAGAGAAATCGATGTGAATGATATAAATTATTTTCTGCCTCACCTTTCGTCTGAATTTTTCAGGAAAAAGATCGATCATGAACTAAAGCAATTGAACCTTCAAATTCCGCAGGAAAAATGGTTTACCAACCTTACAAGACTCGGTAATGTGGGAGCCGCATCCATTTACTTAATGCTGGAGGAATTATTCCATTCCGGAAAACTAAAAAAAGAAGATAAAATCCTGTGCATGATCCCTGAAAGCGCACGTTTTTCATATGTCTATTCAATGCTGACCGTAGATTGAACCCTTTCACCCATCTGATTTAAGTTTCATAAATTTGCAGCCTTAACAATTTGAATTAATTACTGGCAAATGCTTGTTCAGGGAAATGACATATTCAACCTGATTCCGCAAAGACCACCCATGGTGATGGTGGATAAACTCTTTGAGTGTAATGATCAAAAAGCAATGACGGGTTTGAAAATACTACCCGATAATATTTTTGTGAGAAAAGGCCAGTTCAGCGAATCCGGATTGATCGAAAATATCGCACAGTCGGCGGCATTGATGACTGGTTGGCTGGCAATAAACCGGCAGGAAGGTGAACAAAAAATACCATTGGGGGTTATAGGTGCAGTTAAAGATTTTCAGGTTTATTTTCTGCCTGGTGTAAATTCGGAGATGGTCACTCAAATTGAGATTTTGTTCAGAGTAGCCAATGCCACGATCGTAAATGGAAAAGTGAATGTGAACAATAGGTTGGCGGCTGAATGTGAATTAAAAATATTTACTTCGGAGCAAGTATAGAATAGAATGAAAAAAGCTGAGGTACCACAGGATAATGAAGGATTGCTCGATGGAAAACTTCGTGAGGTTTGCTATGCCGTTGACGAAACCGGCAATTATGTAACTGTTCTGAGTACGGGCTGGACGCCTAAAAATGCAGCATTAAAACAGGCGTGGGCAGAAGTGAATGAAAAAGTTGAAGAGGTTAAAAGAAAAGTAGTGGAAGGAAAGCTGAGTCCGGTGGCTTATTACATGGAAAAAAACATCATGGACCTGAAATTGCTTTCACAATATACCGGAATCCCGAAGTGGCGGATCAGGAGACATTTGAAACCAAAAGTTTTCAGCAAACTGGACAATGAAACGCTTGCCAAATATGCAAAGACATTTGAAATTCCGGTTGCTTCACTAAGGAACTTTAATGAGAATCTAAAACAACCGGATCAACATAAATGATTGAGAAAAACAAAGATATAGTCATCGATTTTAAGCATTACCAGGCTGCTCATTGCGAGAATGGTGTTTCATCCAATTTGCTGAAGCATCACAACATCAACCTGAGCGAGCCCATGGTTTTCGGTATTGGTTCAGGTTTGTTTTTTTCATACATGCCTTTTATCAGGCTTAATAACCTTCCGGTGAGTTCGTTCAGGCCCCTGCCGGGAATTATATTTAAGAGGATTACCCGCCGGCTGGGGGTAAAAATAGTTAGGGCTAAATTTACTGACCCTCAGAAGTCGATGGAACGGCTCGACAGCAACCTTGAAAATGGAATTCCAACAGGATGCCTGGTTGGGGTTTACCACCTCACCTATTTTCCGGCTCCCTACCGGTTTCACTTTAATGCACACAACCTCATCGTGTATGGACGGGAAAACGGGAGTTACCTCATCAGCGATCCTGTAATGGAAACCCCGGTTACGCTAACCCGTGAAGAACTGATGAAGGTTCGTTTTGCAAAAGGAACTTATCCGCCGAAAGGGAGACTTTACTATATTGAATCTATTTCAGAAAACCACGACCTGAAATCAGCAATAGTAAAAGGAATCCGACATACCTGCAAGGATATGCTTGAAATTCCGATCCCCCTGTTTGGAGTAAAAGGAATCCGTTACCTGGCAAACCGCATGAAACGATGGCCGAAAAAGCTCGGAGATAAAAAAGCATCACTTTACCTTGGTCAGGTGGTTAGAATGCTGGAAGAGATTGGAACCGGAGGAGCCGGATTCAGGTTTATCTATGCTGCATTTCTTCAGGAGTCAGCTAAAATATTAAACCAGGACTGGCTGAATGAAGTTTCGAAAGAGATGACGCAGGCAGGTGATAAATGGAGAGAATTCGCTACCATTTCAGGCAGGATCATAAAAGACCGCGCCGGTAAGGAAGAATCGTACGAAGCTGCTGCCAACCTTCTGCTCAAGGTAGCGGATATGGAAGAAAAAATTTACCGGAAGCTCAAAAAAATCTCACTTGATTAATGAGCGCAGAACCCATCATAAGAATCGAAAATGTATCAAAATCCTATAAAGGGTCTGACTCACCTGCGCTGAATAATATTTCACTTTCTATTCCTGCCAATGAAATTTTTGGGTTATTAGGTCCGAATGGAGCCGGAAAAACAACAACGATCGGCATTCTTTGCGGTTTTTTAAAAAAGGATTCCGGCGCCATTCAAATTAATGGATGGTCGATAGATAAGCAGCCGAATGAAATCAGGAAAATTATCGGTCTGGTTCCCCAGGATATTGCACTTTACGAAACCCTCACTCCAGTCGAAAATCTCCGGTTTTTGGGAAACATGTATGGACTGAAAGGTGTTAAACTTAAAGGCAGGATAAATGAATGCCTTGCCTTGATGGGACTTGATAAAAACAAGAACAGGCTAATAAAGACTTTTTCAGGTGGAATGAAAAGGAGGTTAAACCTCATGGCAGGTATCCTGCATGAACCTAAAATCCTGTTTCTCGACGAACCCACCGTTGGAGTTGATGTGCAAAGCAGGAACGTGATTCTTGAACACCTTAAACAACTCAACAAAAACGGGACAACCATCATCTATACGTCCCACTATATGGAAGAAGCGGAACAGTTATGTTCTTCCATTGCCATCATCGATTTGGGCGAAATTATTATCCAGGGCAAACCCTCGGAATTGGTGAACAACGCAAATTGCACATTCCAATCTGGAAAGCATTTATCTTCATTTAACCGGCCGAAAACTGAGGGATAACTGATGCTTAAAATTATCACATCCATCTATAAGGAGTTTCTTATCCTGATCCGCGATAAAGCCGGGCTGGCAATTTTGTTCCTGATGCCGATGTTCCTCATTTTTGTGATGACCCTGATCCAGGACACCACCTATAAAAAACTTGACGAGACTCAACTGAATGTTCTCTTCCTTGACTTAGACGGTGATTCATTGGGGATTGGAATTGAAAAAGGACTTGCTGCTTCAGGTTTTTTCGCCATCAAAAACTCTGTAAACAATGAACCCCTGAGCCATGAAACCGTGAATCGATTGGTATCGGAAGGCAAATACCAGATTGGAATCGTTATCATGCCCGGAGCCACTGAATCCATCAGGAATAAAGCAAAATCAATGATCGATGAGGCTTTTGTGCCGGGAAACTCCGGCAACGAAACCAGGCATGGAATGAAAGAACAAGGCAGGATCATCGTCTATTTCGACCCGGTTATTAAAAATTCCTTTAAGCAATCCATTTTAATGGCGCTGCAGAATTTCACCTTCGGGGTTGAATCGAAAATCAGCTTTGAGCTTTTTGCGGAGGAACTGGCGAACCAGTTTTCGACCGAAAACAAAATGAAGTTCGATCCTCAGGGAGGTGTCGAAATCGAAGAACGTTACGCTGCCACAAAGTTTACCGAAACACTTCCCAATTCGGTTCAGCACAATGTTCCTGCCTGGGCCATTTTTGCAATGTTTTTTATCATCATACCGCTCACCGGTAATATCATTAAAGAACGCGACAGCGGAAGCATCCTCAGGTTAAAACTGATTCCCGGCTCTTACCTCGTATCGATGACAGCCAAAATATTGGTTTACATCATGGTTTGCCTGGTTCAGTTCGGACTGATGCTCATCGTTGGAAAATATATTCTTCCTTTGTTCGGCACCCCCATCCTTGCCCTCGGTGAACAAAAACTGGCATTGCTGTTTATGGCCATCGTTGTTTCACTGGCAGCAACCGGTTACGGAGTCATGATCGGAACCCTGGCCACCACACACGACCAGGCAGCCTCTTTTGGTTCGGTTTCGGTAATCATACTAGCTGCCTTAGGTGGAATATGGGTTCCGGTTTTCATCATGCCGCAAATCATGCAAAAAATCAGCATCCTCTCTCCCCTCAACTGGGCGCTCGACGGATTTTATACAATTTTCCTTCGTGGCGGAGGATTCAGCGAAATAATCGTTCAATCGCTTCTTTTGCTTGCATTCTTTGCCATTACCTTGTTTGTTGCTTACCAAGTTCAGCGGATGAGGAAGGTTTAGATTGCAAATTTCAAATCCTAAGTCGTTAATCCTTGTTTTGAAATCTTCCTGCTATCTTTACTCAGTTATCCTGCGTATTGAGCTTGTCGAAGCATCGAAGGATAGACCAGATGTAAAGGCACACCTCACATTTCGAGAACCTAAAGGTGACTACTTCATGTCCATGACTGAAATAGGTTGACCAAAAATAAGATAAAAAGTCAACTTATGGAAACAAAGCAAAAAGGGAAAAAGGGGTTAAGGCTCCGACGTCATTTCAGTGTAGGGATAAAGAAACAAGTAGTAAGGGATATTGAAAAAGGAAAGTGTACTGTATTGGAAGCCAGTCGTGAGTTGGGAGTAAGTTTTCAAACTGTGTACCTCTGGCTTTATAAGTATAGTTTATATTTGCAAAAAAACAAGATACTTATAGTGGAAGATAAAAGCGAAGCCTATCGCAGCAAAGACCTTGAGAAACGGATATTAGAATTGGAAGCTGTTTTGGGGCGCAAGCAAATGGAAATTGATTTGCTCAACAAAGTAATTGAACTGGCCAACGGAGAATACAAGACAGATTTAAAAAAAAGCATGTTAAAGAAGCCCTTGGATGGTTCCGGCTCAATAAAGGGATCAAGCACTTCTACAAGATGAAAGAGTTATATTCGATAGCCAACATAAGTAAGCAGGCACTGTGGAAGCATGACAGGCGGCAGGAAACAGTCACAGCAATCACAGGGCAGATGGTAGATATAATGGAAGACATCAGACAACGACATAAACGTATGGGATGCAGGCGGATGTACTATGCGACTCAGGGAACTTTACCTGTAGGCAGGGATCTGTTCGAGAAAATCGGTTTTGCCAATGGTTTCAAGTTGCGGCGTAAACCAAATACAATAAAAACCACCTGGGGTCAAAGAGTAGAGGTTCATCCCAACCTGATCGAAGGCAAAATACTCACTGACATCAACCAGGTGTGGCAAAGCGACATTTTCTACATCAAGATAGAAGGAAAAGACTATTACGGAGTAAGCATAGAAGATGTATACTCAAGAAAAATGCTATCCATGCACATTTCAAAAAGCCTGCAGGCAGAACAAGTTGAGAACGCCTTAAAAAAGGCAATCAAAGTAAGAAAGAACATGGATTTAACCGGCTGTATCTTTCATTCGGACCGTGGCAGCCAATACATCAGTACCCGGATAAAAAAACTCTTGCGCGACACACAAATGCAAATCAGTATGTGCAAAATACCGCAGGAGAATGCCTATGTCGAACGTGTGCAGGGAACCCTCAAGTACGAATACTTGTATGAATTTGATTTAACCGAAAAGAATTTGCCTAACACGATTCGTAAAATACTGGAATATTATAACAAGGAGCGCCCTCATAGTAACTTAAAGATGAATAATCCTGAAAGATTTGAATTAGAAGTTGAAAAGCTTGTTGAAAAACAACGTCCAAAACTCCAGATATACAAATGGACTCATGGGGTATCAACAAAAGAAGATGATATTAACAAAAAAGAAAAAAGTAGCAAAAAAGAAAAAATGAATACAATAAAAACAAATAGTATTTAATTGAAAAAAGTCAACCTATTTCAGGCAAGTACATCACTTCTAAAATCTAAAATCGTTAATCTATGTTCTTAAATCATTACCTCTTGATAAACCTCTCCGTCCCCGCCACCTTCCCATTGCTCTTTACCACGGCAAAGTACAACCCTTTGCTCCACTCGCTTATTCTTAGCTTTATCTGCTGCTGCCCTTTGTAAATCTTTTCGCTATGAACCTTTTGCCCGTATATGTTATAGCACTCCAGCAGCATATTGGTATGGTACTCAGTGTTTGCGAAGGCAAGGGTAATTTCAGTTTCTGCCGGATTGGGGTAGGCGGTTATGGGAATGGTTGCAATAAAAGAATAATACTCCTTTGGTGATGGCGACTCTCCAATATCTGTCCACACAAAGCAACTTGTTAAATCGATGGTACCGGACTGGATGCCGCCGGGGCAAAGGCTATCATAAGTGTGGGGTGTGGGATCAAAAGGAACATCGTTGAGGTTTTCGTCAATCTTGTAGACGTAGATGTCATTATCTGCCTTATTTTCATCAACTTCAAGTGCTATAACGTATTTATCATCATATGTTTTCGTTATAGAGCTTGTGCCACTATAGATTCCTCTGATAATTTGATTTTGGATGCCACCTATTATATCATATGTTAGCTCACCAAAATATGTTTCGAAATCAATACCAACATATAAAGGAGAGATAAATTCAGTGTCACTTACGGCTTCAATATTCCTTATTGCATTAAAATCAACATTACTACCAATATCCTCATTGGGTATTTGGTTATATCCGATTTCCTGTCCATCTGTATCAAAAAACATGAACAATGAATTCATATTGTATCCTTCAAGCCATCTTTCTCCAATGCCAAGTATTATTGAATCATTTATTGCTGTAACATCATAGGCATCGCCAAATACCGAATCCAAAGGTGCAAACGGTAATATCCATTTTTCTTCAAACAGGCTGTCTATACCGATGAAAAGCGGGCGAAGGAAAAAATGGGTTGTATCATCCGGATAGGGCCAGTAGCAGTATCCTGAAAGGTAATAGTCTTTGTTAATTTCCTTTATTGAATATGCGTTAGGTTCACGAATCCAGGGATGATCAGTTTTTGATGCATACGGCTTGATCCATAGAACTTCTCCGTTTACATTTAAACCAATTAAGTGTATTTTATCAATTTCCTCCTCAGAATCGTAATCTGCTAATACAATGATCTCATTGTCATCTGAAATCAAAATATCCTGGGCAGCCCCATCCTCAAATTCAGTATCATATTGCAGAATCTTACACCATACTTTATTTCCGCAGGAATCGATCTTAGTAACAAAAGGCCATTGCGCAGGGTAAGTAGTATAGCCGGTGATATAAATATTTCCATTATCATCACTTATTGAAGCCCGTGGTGCAACTGTACTTAAGTTGTGTACCATTACTTTGTCATAGATAAACTCAAGGTTTATATTGGTTTTGATATTCCATCCTTTAATGAATTCATCCCCTTCGAATCCTCCTGAAATGTAAAAGCCTTTATCGTACAATTCAATAATGTCTCTTGCCCATTCATTTCTGTTTTGCATTCCGAAGTATGCCTCAGTTTTTTGCTGTGCGAATAATAACCGGGAAGTAAGTAATATAGTTGATATAAACAGAATAGTTTTCATATCTCAAAATTAAAATCAAGGCTATGTCACGAATACGCGACATAGCCTTTTAATTATTAATCCGTTATCGTAAATTTAACACTTTCGATCAATTTGCCGTTGATCTTTAATGCTGCGATATAAATACCGGGTTTCCAATCCTGTGTATTTACTATTACCTGGTCCTGCCAGTTGGATACATTGAGATAGGTTTTCAGGTTACCCGTTATATCAGTGATATCGATGCTTGCACCGGTTTCCTGTACCAGCTTGTATTCAACGATGATGTAATCCTTCGCAGGATTCGGTTTGATACTGAGGTATCCCGGCGCTCCATTGGCTTTATTAATGAGGGTGTTATATTCCTCCTGTGCAATGGCCGATTTGAGCATGTCCGGGAGCAAAATAGGCTCTTCATATTCCATTTGGTTCAATGCAAGCAATATATTCCTTGCATACGCACTTGCCTGGCCACTGTTGCCTTCTTCAATCTCAACCAACGAAACAATGGCAGTACTGTCCGCTTCTAATACGGTTTTCCCTTGTTGTGCAATATCTGATAACAAGTTGTATAGTGCCGTGAACTGTTGATGATCATTGGTTTCTGAGACAGTTAGCTCAAATTGTGCCGGAATGCTGTTTAATATTCCAAGCCCCTCGCTCCAAGCTCCATGCTCCAGGCCCAGCAACGCAAGCCGGTATTTTGCATTCAGGCTGTTCTCCTGCTGCAACAGAACCTCCAGGCTGTCATTGGAAGCCTGCGGGTTAAGGGTATCTTCGAGGTAAAATCTCACCAGGGCATTAAAGTATGTTGCTTTTTCCAGTTTCCGAGCAGACAGCACCGATTCGGTCTCTTCCCGGATGGACACAATGCTGCGTCCCTGTAAGATCTGGGCTTTCATATACTCAGGCAGCGGATCCCAACGATTGTCCAGCTTGTTTATCAGCGCCTCAGACTTGGCCGAGTTTGGATTGGCCACCATAATGTCGCGGATCATCGCCCCCGGCAGCACATCCTCCTTTTCGATGGCCGTACTCATCACCGTATCACTCAGGTAGGGCGATTTGTTCATCAGGTCATTGTAAACCTGTATGGTTTCGAGCGGGACACTGGTTTCCACATCGGTTTGGGTCATTTCCGTGTTACCTCCGTCTATCAGCATAGCCAGCAGGTTTTCCGTTGAATCGATGGTTAGGTTAGATTGCGATATATTTCCGCGCAACTCTTCCTCCGAACTGCCCCCACCTCCAGCTTCCTCTGGTGGACAACCGTTTTCAAAAGTCCATTGAGGTTCAAAATCTTCTTCTTGTGGTGTAACCGTATTTTCCGTAAAATCAATAGGTCTTACTCTACTAAAGCCTGGTCCATAATTCGAAGGGTAATAATAGGTAATATGATTCGCCTCATTCAGTATATCATCATCATTACCACTGTTGTCAATCTGGAACAGGTTGCCTGCCATGGCTTCGGGGTTGGATGAGGAGGAACCCTGGCTTGCTGCAATCCCTGCCGCCTTCGTTATTTTTAGTTCGTCCCAGGTTATGATCTTGTCCATTACAGTTCCTTCATACTGATTACACTTTAATACCAGTCCGGAGGTATTACTGCGGTTTTCGCCCTGTATGTCCATGCCGCATGCCAGGTTGGTGAACCAATTACGGTAGACCTGGTTGGTTTGGCCACCCGATTGGTTTACAACCAAACCTACACCTGTTGGTGGATGACCAACATGGGAGAAGTTGTTCTCTTCAATCTTATAACCTGTAGAATGGTCAAGATACAGTCCATAGCCCCCGTTGGACTGGCTAAATGGCGAATTGATTTTAAAATTATTCGCCACTACCACCGCATTGCTCATGCCATTTATAAATACACCCCTGAAATTATTATCAAAATCACAATGCCTTATATCAGCAAAGCGATTGGGATTAGACGCAATGGCATAAATGCCGTATTGCATGTTGCTAAACAAATTATTATCCCATGTACTACCTGACTGATTACCCTCAACATAAAACTGTGAATTATAACTGTATATCCCACCTGTCTGGAAATTCTGCTGTGCAGTATTATTGATGAATTCACATCCCAAAAAATTTACTTTATTTATATCGCTCAGGTTAACAAAGTATTCAGGATGGCTGCTTCCAATGTAGTTATCATTCGTTTCAAAACGGATACCCCAGAAAAAGCTCTTATTCGGAAACGTATAACCCGTAGCAGGATACTTATAAAACCTCACGGCTTCCTTATTATTAATAAATTCGGCACCATTGGCCCATACTAGACCTCCGCTATAATCCAAATGAGCGATTTCTCCCTGTCCTCCGCCGCCATCAGGCAGAGCCATCTTAACGGCCCGGATACCGCATGCGGCATTTTCAATGGTACCGCCATTCATTATCCATACAAGCCCCTGGTTATTGACATCGCTGCTTTTTGTCGGATCGCCCCAAACTTCGATACCTTTCCATAGTCCGCACGAGCAGGTTATCCTTCCGCCGTCCACTATCAGCTTACCTTTTCTTTCCACAATTATTTTAGCGTATTCATCTAAAAATAAATCTGCCGTAATAGTGAGTTGTGCTCCCTCTTTAATAGTGATTACTTTGTACGGTAGGTATCGTCTAAAATTCCAGGTTTCCTGGGTATTGTGAACCACAGTATAGAATTCATGGCTCGTAGTATTGGTTAAATATTCTGGGCCGGCTTTATTACCATTGCTTACCTGAGCGAAAAGCATAACATGCAAGATCAACAAGGTTATCAGGTATTTCATCATGTGAGATTTTTACATCTCAAAATTACAACATTAATCCATAACAAAAAAAACCCCGTTAATCAATATTGATTTCATTCTCCACCGAAACTTCATCCCACCTCCTAAAGATAATTTCTTAATTCTAATTTCTTCATCTTGGCATTCAAAACCGCCACTCTTTTATTTAATCGTTCATTCCTTCATCCTAAGCCTTCATCCCAACACTTCAATCGGATATAACTTCAATCAAACCTGCCATATCTTCAGCCCAATCGGTCATTTCCTCATCCTTATCAGTCCTACCCCCATGTCATTTTCAAATTCCACGTCCTGCTTTTTCCTTTCTATCAGATATACCAACCTAATCATTATCTGATTTAATGCTTCCAAAATAAAAAATTAGACAAACAACCAGAAAGTATTATTTTTGACGCCTCAAATTTTTATTAAATTATAATGGCAGAACTTATTGAAAAGCTGAAAAGAGAGATTATTGAAGCGCTGAACCTCGAAGATTTGGAACCTGCAGATATAGATAAAGATGCCCCTTTATTTGGTGATGGACTTGGACTGGATTCTATCGATGCACTCGAATTGATCGTTCTTCTTGAGAAAAACTACGGTATCAAACTGGAAGACCCAAAGGACGGGAAAAAGGTTTTTTATTCTGTTCAAACCATGGCCGATTATATACAGGCGAATCAAAAAAACTAATCCATGCCGCGAAGGGTTGTTGTTACTGGCATCGGAATGATCAGCGCGATCGGCAAGAACATTGACGAAACCCTTGAATCCCTGAAAAATAAAAGATCAGGTATTGGTCAGATTTCCATTTTAAATACAACATACAAAGGACTTATCCCTGCCGGTGAGATCAAACTGACGAATGAAGAATTGTCAGAAATGGCTGGACCAGGCGTACCGAAGATTTCAACCCGGACAACCTTACTGGGATTAATCGCAGCAAGAGAAGCCTATCGTTCAGCCGGCCTTGAACCCGGAGCAGATACAGGGATTAAGACCGGTGTTGTTTCAGCTACAACTGTTGGAGGAATGGATCAAACAGAAAAGTACTATCTTGATTTTCTGCAAAACGATCAATATCTGCCCTACGTTTTTACTCATGATTGTTGCGACAATACAGAACACATTTCCGAAAATCTCGGTATCATCGACTATATGACTACCATCAGCACGGCCTGCTCATCTTCTGTCAACGCCATTATGTTTGGCGCACGGTTGATCAAACATGGAATCGTTGATCGGGTAATTGCAGGAGGAACCGATGCGTTGTCAAAGTTTACTGTCAATGGATTTAGCACCCTTAAAATACTCGACGATAAACCCTGCCGGCCTTTCAATAAAGACCGGAACGGATTGAACCTTGGCGAAGGTGCTGGATTTATTGTTTTGGAAGCTGAAGAATTAGCTCTAAAAGATAACCGGAGAATATTTTGCGAATTAACAGGATATGCCAATGCCAACGACGCTTACCATCAAACAGCATCCTCGCCGGAGGGTTTGGGTCCTTTTCTTGCTATGAAGCAGGCGCTCGACAGGAGCGGACTTCATTCCCGGTCAAATCGATTACATCAATGCGCATGGAACCGGAACGGATAATAACGATCTGACTGAAGGTATTGCCATTGAAAGAATTTTTTCTCCGAAAATTCCACCCGTATCATCAACCAAAGGTTACACCGGCCACACCCTGGGCGCAGCCGGTGCGATTGAAGCTATTTTCTCAATTCTTGCCATCCTTCAGGGAAATTTATTCCCGAATCTGAATTTTTCTGAAAAAATGGATGAACTCCATTTTGAACCTGTCAGGGAATTTCAAACCGGTGTGACAATTCGCAATGCAATCACCAATTCGTTTGGTTTTGGTGGTAACGATTCCAGCCTTATTTTTTCAAAGTATTAAGATGAAAGCATACATTCGCGGTACCGGTTGTATTTCTCCTCAAATGACTTTTGATAATTCAGTTTTTCTGAATAACATTAAACCATTGGAGGCTCCCTTTGCCAGGTGTGAGGAACCGAATTATAAAGAATTCATCCAGCCCATGCAATTGCGGAGAATGGGAAGGATTCTGAAAATGGGGGTAACTGCTGCAGGCATTTGTTTGAAGGAAGCCGGAGTTGAAGTTCCTGATGCTATCATCACAGGAACCGGCCTGGGACTTGTTCAGGATACTGAAAAATTTCTGACTTCAATCCTCGAAAATGATGAAAAATTTCTTACCCCGACTTCATTTATTCAATCTACCCACAATACAGTCGGGGCGCATATTGCAGTGATGCTGAATTGCAATAACTACAATTTCACTTACGTCCATAGCAATATCTCATTCGAAAGCGCCCTGCTCGACAGCCTGATGCAACTGGAAGAGAATCCGGAAAAGAACATTCTGCTTGGTGGTTTGGATGAAATGACAGAAACATACTTTAAGATTACCCACAAAGCGGGTATGTGGTGCAAATATATTCATCAATCTGAAAGATCAGGAACAGTAAATCCTGAAAATGTAATAACCGGAGAAGGCGCTGCTTATTTCCTGCTAACCGGGAAAGAGAGCCCTGATAATTATGCCAGATTCATTGATACCACTACTTTCTTTAAACCTTCAAATACTGAAGTAATTGAAAGCCGGATCAAAGAGTTTATTGAAAAGAATCAGTTAAGTCTAAAAGATATTGACCTGGTTATTTTGGGTCAGCAAGATCAGGAAGGAGATTTCATATTCAGGAAGCTGAGAAATGGAATTTTTAAGGAAACCAGTCAGGCATGGTACAAACATCTGTGTGGTGAATATTATACTTCATCGGCATTTGCAGTATGGATGGGAGCCAATATTTTAAAAAGACAATTCATTCCTCCGGAAGCGCTGCTTAATGCAAAACCAGGACAAAACATAAAAAATATCTTGATCTATAACCACTTCAGGAATATTCATCACTCGATGATTTTGTTGTCGGCCAGTTAATTCCTTGCTGATTTAAAAGTTTATCTTTGTGTGATAATAAAATATTAATCAATATGAAAAAGACATTTTATTTCAGCCTCGTTATTCTGGCATGTATAATAATTGCGGCAATGGTTAACCCTAACAACAATGAATCAAATGTAAAAACCCCATTAATGAGCGGTTACATGCCTGAAAACAGCTTTCCTGACTCAGTGATGAAAATTTTTGAAAGGTCATGTTTCGATTGCCACAGCGATAAATCAGGAAATTTTACAGCTAAGGGAAAAGTTAATTTCACCAACTGGGATGAGTATACTCCTGCGAAGAAAGTGGGTAAGATGGATGATATTTGCAATATAATTACTAAGGGGAAAATGCCCAAGAAGAGCTACTTATCAAAGAATCCTGAAAAAGCGCTCACAAAAGCAGAGATCGATTTAATATGCAAGTGGACCACCGAGGAGTCTAAAAAGCTGGTTGGGGAATAATCTCAGCTTATCCTTTTGGTCTTTGTTTTCTGATTTTAAAAAATCTATTGAATCACTATTCTTTGGTAATGGATATTGTTGCCATTTTTTACCTGAAGGATATAGATTCCTGACTGCAGTTTATCCATTTTTATTTTCATTTCCTGTTTAATCGGATATTCTTTTCTTACTATTGTATTTCCTCTCAGATCAAGAATAGTTATTTCCACTGGCTCCCCGGGTGTTTCATCTAAATGAATAAAAAATTCACCTTTCGATGGGTTAGGGAAAACATGTATGGATTGTGATTTCGATTCAACTTCAGGTACTCGGACAAAAAGTGATCTCACCGAATCGATGTAGCTGATCGTTGAAAGCAATCCATCATCAGTTACAGTGCATAAAGGCAGGCCGAATCCGTCACCCAGCCATTTATATTCTGTATATTGCCTGTAAAACGGAAAACCAATTCCAAGCGTATCGAGGTACAAGCTATCTAATTGAATAATATCAGATTTTACGCGGATCGTCTGAAATGAACCATACGGGGTTATCAATGTTCCCCAGCCGTCAGCATGGTTGACCCGTTTTTTCCACCCGCCCGAATAGCCGACGCCCGGTATGCTGATTTCATAGTTGGATAACGATGAATCAACATTTCCCGCTGTCAAAGGAAATTTATAAATGATATCAGGGCTATCGAATTTATTGGGCAATGGAATTCCGCTCAATGTGGCAGCATTTCCGGTTAGCCTGAAATCCGAACTGCTGTTTTTATAGTATTCATAAGTATCGGTAACCGTAAAGCCAGGATATTGATCAAACTCTGTTAATTTCCTTGCAAGATTGCTTGATAAAAAGAATACCAACTGGTAGAGCCAAGGGGTTTCCTGCACACTGACAAATGTATCCACGGTTTGCGAAAAAGGCACCAACGCTGAGAAATCCCAGGTATAATTATTTCCCGTTTCTTCATAGTTTATCATTCCAATATCGATTGATGTACTTGTCCGGATCGTATCGCCATCTTCGGGCATGTCACCCTGATTGATTGTAATTTGAGAAAACAGAAAAGATGGAAGAATAACTAAAACAACAACAAAATGAAGATTTCTCATATCATATTAAATTTCAGCAAAGGTATTAAATGAGTCTCGAATAAAAAAATTGGCCTTTCAATGATGACAGAATTACAACATATTATTTCCCGGATATGTCAAATAATGCTAAATTCGCAATGGAATAACATTTGATTAGTGGACAACTATGATTCACGAAAAAAGAAAAATAATCCAGAGCCTTTACTTTCCCTTGCTTTTTGTTGCACTGATTTGGATCATCAGGTTAGGCGAAATGGCCACCCAAATAGATTTGGGATTCCTGGGAGTTTACCCCCGTAAGCTTCACGGACTGATTGGAATATTTACAAGTCCGCTCCTTCATGCCGACTTAAAACACATTTTCGCAAATTCAATTCCTTTACTGGTTTTGGGCGGTTGCCTGTTTTATTTTTATAAGGAATTGGCCGTCAAGACTTTTTTATGGATTTACGTTATCACAGGTCTTTGTGTTTGGACAGGAGGAAGAGAGGCTTATCATATCGGTGCATCGGGCGTTGTTTACGGTCTGGCGGCATTTTTATTTTTCAGCGGTATCATCCGGCGTGACGGAAAACTTTTAGCGATCACGTTATTGGTTACCTTTCTTTATGGCAGCATGGTCTGGGGCATTTTCCCTAATTTTTTTCCGGATCAAAACATATCGTTCGAATCCCATTTTTGGGGCATGGTTACAGGAGCTATCCTTGCTGTTTATTTCAGAAAAATTGGCCCGCAGAAACCCAAATATGATTGGGAAGAAGAGGATGAAACTATTGAAAGTACCGGTGAAGCAATTTTAAAAGAAGACGAAACAAATCCTGATAAATATTAGTTATTGAAATTAAAAATATGCCCGTTTATGCCCTCACCGACACTCTGATCTTCCCTGATACAAACCTTGCAGAGGATGAAGGATTGATTGCTGTTGGAGGCGATTTATCATCAGAGCGGCTTTTGCTTGCCTATGCAAGCGGCATCTTTCCGTGGTATTCTGTTGGCGATCCCATTCTTTGGTGGTCGCCCGATCCGAGGATAGTTCTTTTCCCGGATAAATTCAGGATTTCTAAAAGCCTCAAGCAAACCCTGAGAAACAACCAATTTACCGTTAAATTCGACAGTGCCTTTGAAGATGTGATCGACGCATGCTCCAATATTCGGCGTGAAGGCCAGGATGGAACATGGATTACAAGCGAGATGAAAGAAGCCTATATTCATCTGCATCAACTTGGTTTTGCTCACTCTGTCGAAACTTATATGGACGGCAAATTAGCCGGTGGATTGTATGGAGTTTCTCTGGGACGTGCTTTTTTTGGGGAATCTATGTTTTACTTTCAAAGAGATGCATCGAAAATTGCGCTTTATTTTCTGGTCAAAAAATTAATGGATTGGGAGTTTCACTTCATTGATGCGCAAGTCGAGACAGGTCATTTAATTAACCTTGGAGCTGAATCATTGCCAAGGAAAGAATTTCTTTATTTACTCAAGAAAGCATTAATTTATCCAACAATAAAAGGAAAGTGGTAAATTTGCGCCTCTTGAAATTTTCATAAAATGCAGCAACAGAATAAATTCATGCAGGAGGCGATAAACCTGGCAAAACAAAATCTTAAGCTGAAGAATGGAGGCCCATTTGGGGCTGTGGTGGTGAGGGACGGTAAAATTATTGGAAGAGGAGTAAATTCAGTCACCTCACAGAATGATCCAACTGCTCATGCTGAGGTGAATGCAATCAGGGAGGCTTGCGCTGTAATAAACAGTTTCCAACTTGACGATTGTGAAATTTATTCGAGCTGTGAACCCTGCCCCATGTGCCTCGGCGCCATTTACTGGGCAAGGCCAAAGAAGTTTTATTATGCTGCAACACGCGAAGATGCTGCCAAAGCCGGATTCGATGATTCGGAGATTTACAGGGAAATTCAACTTCCCATCCAATCCCGGAAAATACCATCGGAACAATTGATGGAATCGGAAGCCAATCAGGTTTTTCAAACATGGATCGAATTAGAACATAAAACTGAGTACTAATGGAATAGATTTGCTTTGGTTTATCATCAATACTTTTAGCTTTTAAGTTATTTTAATGAATAAAATACACACATGAAAATTACTGTAGTTGGAACCGGATACGTTGGGTTGGTTTCGGGAACCTGTTTCTCTGAAGTAGGCATCCACGTAACCTGCGTGGACCGGGATAAGAACAAAATTGATTCACTGAATAATGACATTGTTACAATATACGAACCCGGGCTTGACAGCCTTGTAAAACGCAACAGGGAAAAAGGACGGTTGCATTTCACGACAAACCTTCCATCAACGCTTGATGGTTGTGAAGTAATATTTATCGCAGTCGGAACCCCACCTGATGAAGATGGCAGCGCTGACCTTTCGCATGTACTTTCAGTGGCACGCGAAATCGGCCAAAACATGAATGATTACCTACTTATCGCTACCAAGAGCACGGTGCCTGTGGGAACCTCATTAAAAGTCAGAAAGGCTGTTCAGGAAGAACTGGATAAACGTGGAGTTAAGATTCCTTTTGATGTAGCATCCAACCCTGAGTTTCTGAAAGAAGGGGCTGCAGTGAATGATTTTCTAAAACCCGACAGGATCATCGTAGGAACGGAATCGGAAAAGGCAATTAAGGTCATACAGCAACTTTATAAGCCTTTTACTTTAAATGGACACCCGATCATTTTTATGGACATCACCTCTGCGGAGATGACGAAATATACAGCCAATGCGATGCTGGCGACTAAAATCAGCTTTATTAACGACGTCGCTAACTTGTGCGAAATTGTAGGCGCCAATGTGAACCTTGTTCGAAAAGGAATTGGCAGCGATACCCGAATTGGAAATAAATTCATCTATCCGGGCACCGGCTACGGTGGTTCCTGCTTCCCCAAAGATGTTAAGGCCCTGATTAAAACGGCTTCGGAATACGGATACGAGATGAAAGTGCTAAAGGCAGTGGAGGAAGTAAACGAAAATCAAAAGTCCGTTCTTTTCAGGAAAATATCTGAATATTTTAAGGGCAAGATAGCCGGAAAGGTCATTGCCATTTGGGGACTTTCGTTCAAACCACAGACCGATGATATGAGGGAAGCGCCTTCCCTGGTCATCATTGAAAAGTTGCTTGAATCTGGTGCAAAGATCAGAGCTTATGACCCTGCTGCAATGACTGAGGCAAAACACAAATTAGGCGATAAAATAACCTATGCTACCGATCAGTATGAGGCAATTACAGATGCCGACTGCCTGGTTATTCCAACAGAATGGCCTGAGTTCCGGGTTCCTGACTTTGATGAGATTAACAAACGGATGAAGAAGCCGGTAATCTTTGATGGCAGGAACATTTTTGATGTGGAGGAGATGAAAAACAGGGGCATTGATTATTTCTGTATCGGAATCAAAACGAATAACAATCATTAATTAAATCGGAATAAATCTTTTTTATGAGAAAACGTATTTTGGTTACCGGTGGTGCAGGGTTCCTGGGGTCAAACCTTTGTGAAAGGCTCCTGAAGGATAAACATGAAGTCATTTGCCTCGATAACTTTTTCACAGGCAGTAAAGAGAATATCGTCCACCTGATGAATAACCCTTACTTTGAAGTTATTCGCCACGATGTGATCATGCCTTATTTTATTGAAGTGGATGAAATTTATAACCTGGCCTGTCCGGCTTCTCCTGTTCAATACCAGTTCAATGCAATAAAAACCATCAAAACCTCGGTGATGGGATCCATCAATATGCTTGGCCTGGCAAAACGAATTAAAGCAAAGGTCTTACAGGCATCGACCAGCGAAGTGTATGGTGATCCTGAAGTCCATCCGCAGACCGAAGATTATTGGGGACATGTAAATCCTATCGGATCACGCTCATGCTATGACGAAGGGAAAAGATGCGCCGAATCGTTGTTTTTTAATTATTACCGGCAGAATAATGTTCGGATCAAAGTGCTCCGCATTTTTAACACCTATGGACCTAAGATGGACCCTGATGATGGTCGTGTGATCTCAAATTTTATTGTTCAGGCACTTAAAAATAAGGACATAACGATCTACGGCGAAGGCACTCAAACCAGAAGCTTCTGTTATGTGGATGATCTGATCGACGGAATGATCCTTTTTATGAACTCGCGGGATGAACTGACCGGACCCATGAACATGGGCAATCCTGTCGAGTTCACTATCAGGCAGCTTGCCGAAACCGTGATCAGGTTAACAGGTTCTAAATCCAGGTTAATTTATCAACCCCTTCCTGAAGATGACCCTTTGCAAAGGAAACCTGATATTTCTTTTGCGATGAAAGAACTTGGATGGGAACCCAAAATCCACCTGGAAGAAGGATTGAAAAAAACCATCACTTATTTCAAATCCATAATTTAAAACCACGATGAAGGTTCTTTTAACAGGCAGCAACGGACAGCTTGGCCTTTCGATTAAGAATCAGGCTGGATTATTTCCTTCTATCCATTTTATATATACTGATGTTGATGAGCTGGATATAACCAGCATGGAGAGTCTGAAAATCTTTTTTCAAAATAATAAAATTGATGCTTTAATAAATTGTGCAGGTTATACTGCGGTTGATAAGGCCGAAGCAGAAAAGGAAAAGGCTTTTCTTATCAATGCGCATGCGGCTAAAAATCTTGCTTCGCTTTCAAAGGAATTCGGTTATTTCCTGGTTCACATTTCGACAGATTACATTTTCGATGGCAAAAAGACAAGCCCTTATATTGAATCGGATAATCCAAATCCCCTGAGTATATATGGACTTTCAAAGTTTGAAGGAGAAAAAGAGATAATCGGGATTGCTAAAAACGCAATCATTCTGAGAACCTCATGGCTTTATTCAGAGTATGGAAATAATTTCGTTAAAACAATTCAGAGGCTGGCGAATGAGCGTCCGGAGATAAAGGTAGTCGACGATCAGACCGGTACGCCAACCTATGCTGGCGACCTTGCTGAAGTTATTTTAAAAATTTTGATCCATAAAACGGGCGCTCCGGGTGTTAAGATATATCACTATTCGAACGAAGGGATTGCAAGCTGGTTTGATTTTGCAAAGGCTATCGTTGAGTTTGGCCAATACGATTGCAAGGTTAAACCCATTGCGACAATAGAATATCCTTTACCCGCAAAAAGGCCTTCATACAGTGTATTAAGCAAAGCTAACATTGAAAAAGATTTTCAACTTATAATTCCCGATTGGAAACATAGCCTCAAAAAGTGCCTTGACAAGATGAAAGAGGCTTAACATTTTTCCAATTTTAAATAAATTTGTGGACTCTGAACCTTAAAAACATAAACGAATAAAATGGCTGATATAATGATTGATCAAAACATTCTTAACCGGGCTAAAGCATGGCTCGAAGGAAATTACGATGCAGAAACCAAAAAGAAAGTTCAGGAATTAATCGATAATGATCCGAAAGAACTGGTTGACGCCTTTTATACCAATCTTGAATTTGGAACTGGCGGTCTGCGCGGTATTATGGGAGTCGGCACCAACCGCATGAACAAATATACCGTTGGGGCTGCTTCGCAGGGACTGGCAAATTATCTGAAAAAAATGTTCCCTCAAAAAGCCCGGATCAGTATGGCTATTGCTTACGATTCGAGGAGAAATAATACCTTTTTTGCCAATACCACTGCCGATGTCATGTCGGCAAACGGAATTAAGGTTTATCTTTTCGATGCACTTCGTCCAACACCTGAACTTTCCTTTGCCATCCGCTACCTGGGTTGCCAGGCTGGCGTAGTAATTACCGCATCGCACAATCCTCCGGAATACAACGGATATAAGGCTTACTGGGACGACGGTGCTCAGCTGATCAACCCGCACGACAAGAATGTAATCACCGAGGTACTGAAAATAAAAGACATTTCAGAAATAAATTTTAGGAGGAACGAGAAACTGGTAGAAATAATTGGTCCTGAAATTGACAGGGAATACCTGGCAAAAGTTAAGGCATTATCATTATCACCCGAGATTGTCAAAAAGCACAGCGACCTGAAGATCGTATATACGCCTATTCACGGAACCGGTGTGAAGCTGGTACCCGAAGGATTAAAAGCTTTCGGTTTTAAAAATATCTACAATGTTCCCGAACAGGATATTTCGGACGGCAACTTCCCGACCGTTAAATCTCCCAATCCGGAAGAGCCTGCTGCTTTAACTATGGCTATTGAAAAAGCCAAACTGGTTAATGCCAGCCTTGTCATGGCTACTGATCCCGATGCTGACAGGGTTGGGATTGCAGTGCTGAATGATAAAAATGAATTTGTCCTGCTCAATGGAAATCAAACAGCCACCATACTTCTCTACTACCTTCTGAAAAAATGGAAAGAAAACGGAAAACTTACCGGTAAGGAATTCACTATAAAAACTATTGTTACTTCCGAAATTCTTAAAGATATTTCAGTAAAAGCAGGCGTTGAATATTTTGATACCCTCACTGGATTCAAATACATTGCCGAGATTATCAGGTTAAATGAAGGCAAAAAACAATTTATCGGCGGCGGGGAGGAAAGCTATGGTTTCATGGTGGGTGACTTTGTTCGCGACAAGGATGCCATCAGCGCCTGCTGTATGATAGCTGAATGCGCTGCATGGGCTGCCGAACAAAGGGAAGACTCTTTATCAGTTGTTGCCGGAAATTTATCTTGAACATGGTTTATACAGGGAAAAACTTCTGTCCGTTACCCGCAAAGGGAAAGAGGGTGCCGAGGAGATCAGGAAAATGATGGAAACTTACCGGAACGCGCCTCCCAAAAGCATTAACAACTCGATGGTGGTAATGATAAAAGATTACCTGAAGCAAGCGGAGTTTGATTTTGAAAAGAATGCCCGAACAAAAGATCAACCTTCCAAAATCGGATGTATTGCAGTTTTTTCTGAAAGACGGCAGCAAAATTTCGGTGAGGCCTTCGGGTACGGAACCAAAAATAAAGTTTTATTTCAGTGTGAGGGAAGATTTTAAGGATGTGAAGAAGTTTGATGAAATGAATGCCTTTCTCGACAAAAGGATTGATGGTATTATTAAGGATTTAGGATTTTAAACCAGAAGAGTTTAGGAATCATTCGGCTATCTAATATAAAACCCGGTTGTCATTTGATCAACCGGGTTTTTTGATTGCTTGAGAATTTAAAAAGCTTCTTTATT
This sequence comes from uncultured Bacteroidales bacterium, assembly GCA_963749345.1. Classification (GTDB taxonomy): domain Bacteria; phylum Bacteroidota; class Bacteroidia; order Bacteroidales; family JAADJA01; genus JAADJA01. The sequence goes on from CAVVMO010000001.1 coordinate 664,712, forward strand.
TCAGCATGGAAACCTTAGGTTGACCAACAACCCCGGCTTTTTTCATGATAACTTTAAGTTCAGGGTCTTTTAGCATTTTCTCGAAAGTTGCAACGCTCTTGGTTTCCCAAATCATGTATGCATGATTAGCATCATCGGCTTTGGTACCGACATAAATTTCTTTGAGCTTTGCTTTTTCTCTCCTTTGTCTGTCACCATCATAATGTTTTTTCCACGCTTTAAAGTCACTTACCTTGTGACTTAGAATGATTGTTGCCATAGTTCCTTTTATTGTTAATTCAGTTAGTTTATTTTACGGAATTGAATTCCAACTTATTTATTTTACGAATCAACAATCCTTTGAACTAAAGGTTTTGTTGAAAATTGCAACCCAAAAACCCGCTAAAACTATTGTGATTTAATTATCAGGTACTTGTGGCTATTTTTAGGCAGGAGGGACTGAATTATTTAACAAAACATTAACATTTCCCACAGGTGAAATTCAATTTTATGGCTGGGGTGAGCTTAAGTTCTGGTTTCCATGCCCCGGTCCCAGACCTTCTTACCCACACGCCTTTACCTTAAGACTGGCTTTATTGGGGAGCAGACAATTTTACAATAGGTTCATATTTAATTTCGGATACTAATAATATCTATCTTTGTTTTGTGGAAAATGACATAAAATACGAAGAATGGTACTTCCAGTCGGATTATGATTTGGAAACAGCATTTGATATGTTTAAGTCTGGAAGAAATGTCTATTGTATTTTTATGTGTCATCTTAGTTTGGAAAAAGCTTTAAAAGGTTTATTTGTCAAAACAAAAGGAGAGTTTCCTTCAAAAACACACAGTTTAATATACTTTGTTGAAAAGATTGAATTAAAGATGAAGGATTCCTACTATGAATTCCTGTTTACCCTGAATAAGATTTCCATTCCAACCCGTTATCCTAATGATTTGCGGAAATTATTTACAGCTTACTCTGATGAGCGCACCCATACAATTTTAAATCAAACTAAAGAAATTCAATTGTGGATAAAGCAACAATAAATGAGATCATTCAATATCTCAGGGAACAGCTGATTAAGAATGGATTAACCGTTGATTCAATAGCATTGTTCGGTTCTGCATTAACCAATGAAATGCACACGGATAGCGATATTGATTTAATCATTATTTCTTCCGACTTCAGAAATAAAGACCTATTTGAACGATGTGAAATGACCATGAAACCTGAAATAGATACACTTAAGAAATTCAAAGTTCCGATGGATGTTATTAATTTGTCGCCTGATGAATACGATGATTCAAGGGTTAAGATGTACTATCAAAGCAAAATTGTTGCCTGATTACCACGATGTATTCAATTTTATAGCTGGGGTGAGTTTGAAGTTTTATTTCCTGCCTGCCACCAGTCCTGTTTATGCACTTGCCTGGGTTGGAAGACCTTCCTAATTGGGTAAGTTCACTCAAAAACCTATTAAAATTACCATTGCAAATGTTGCATTTCTTGTGGATTATTATATGTGTTTAAAATCATCAAATATGAAAGTGTCTTATTTTCTTCAATTGATTGTAATTCTTGTATTACATTTTTCAACAAAGTCAAATTTTTGGCCTTTGTTAATTCTTTAAATGCATTTAATTCTTGAATTTCAGCTGACCTTCTATTTTCCATATTATTTTCTGCGCCTATTTCATTGTTCACACCTCCCATACCTGTGCAATATAAAGATATTAAGAAAAAATGCTCTTTGACATTCTTTTCTATATACTTAATTACAGCTTCTTTATTTGCTTCAGTTTCAATAAAATTAATTGGAGTTATAAATTGCTGTGATTGCAATTCTGAAACACAATTAATTATAAAAATCAACACTAAAATTTTTTTCATAATTAAATTTGAATTAATACATTTGAAAATACAAAACACACTCTGGCTCTATCTCACTTGCCAGGGCTTGAAGACTTTCGGTAGTTGGAGTAGTTAATTTAAATAATCTTGTTACTTTTTCCACTATTACATTCATTACAGGCGGTTAATAGGTTATTAAAATTATCAGTGCCACCTTCAGAAATAGGGGTCTTATGGTCAATCTCCAATTTGATACCATTTGTGACCCTTTTGCCACAATATTGGCAAGTGAAATTATCTCTTTGGAAAATTTCAATTCTAAGTTTGTTTGAAATTGGTATTCTCCGCTTTTTCTTTTCTGTAAAATATTTGCTTATTTTCTTTTTATCCAAATTTGTGAAAATAAATTGGGAAAATTCAAGACATTCAGAGTAGTGTCTTTCGGCTAAGTTTGTAAAGTGTTTCCTTTGATGTAATTCCTCATATCTATCATAATCTCCAGAAATACTTGCATTATTTTTAGCATACTTTAAAGCAAATTGATTGTCAAATAAATTAACTTCTGGACACATATTTCTATAGGACACTCTGTCTTCCATCCTCATAAATTCAGGTGGTTCGCCAATAGTTTCAAATCTATTTTTTAAATAATCCTCACTAATATATCCATCCTTTGTAAGCCGTTCTATGTAATCTATTTTTTTATGCTTATAGCTATTTGAATCATAATATTTATAAAAGAATATTGTTTGAGCCCACCTATCACAAATTCCTATTAATGGACATCTTGGTGATAAGTCCATTTTCTTACTTTTATTTAAATATTGTTCACAGTCCATTTTTATTAATTTTCTAGCAAGGAATTTTTACAAAGGGTATCATATTCAGTCAAATTACTTTTTCCCTCATTTCCCCACCATCACTTCCCGGTTTCCTTCCACTGTTTAACTTGCATTGTAAACCATAAAGAAAGTAGTGGTTTCGGCGCCAGGCTCTAAGGCATAGTTTTCCTTTTACATACCTGCTGCTAATTCTAACTTAGAGCCAGGCACAATGTATTTAATTTGTTCAAATCCAATAATTTTTACTTGAGGTTTGTACTGTATTGTAACCTAAGAATTAGCTGTAAAAATAAAAGGATGTTTTGACATAAGCAAGAAAATTGTGAAATATTCCGTTGCCGTCCGTTTCAGAAAACAATTTGCCCGGTTTATTAGGGGTTAAATTCTATAAAGCTGTTAATAACTGATTCATAAACATTAAACAGGCAATGCATTTTTTGTGCTCGAATATCATATTTTTATGATCCATGCTTAATAAAATATAAAAAAATTAAAACTTTCAACCCGGAATTAAGTATACAGCAGAAGTTAGGTGATATTTTTCAAGCATAAAGAATCATGGTGAAATCGGATCATAAAGTAAAAACAGTCGGGATTCTCATTTTATTCGTTGCCTTTACGATGCATGCAACTGCTCAAAAGAGTTGCGGAACATCATTCTATCGTCATTTTACCGGCAAGCTCGATACCCTTATGCGGATCACACTCGACCTGTTTTTCGAGGAAGGTAAAGTCACCGGATCCTACTACTATTATTTCCCCGAGCCCGGCAATAACAAGGCATATTATTATGGCAAAACCATCCCGGTACATGGTTTTATGGATGGCGATAAATTTACCCTCACTGAATTCGCCGAAGGCGGTTCCAGATTCAACTGCATCCTCGCAAATAAAACAAAAATTACCGGCACATGGCAACAGAAGGAAAGCGCAAAGATGATTCCCTTTAGCTTTACCGAAGATTATTCCAACGGCAGCCTTCCGTTTACCTGCTATTCATTGAAAAGCAAGAGTTACCTGAAAAAAGGCCGGAGCGCTGAAAAAAATTCGCCCAAAGCTGAAATTAAGCTCATGCTGCTTTATCCTGATCTGCCTGACAATAATCCTTTGAAGGACAGCCTCGACTTCTTTATAACAAAATACCTCTATGCAGATACGGTTCCGTTTAAAAACCCTGAATTGCTGCTCGAAACTATCGCCTCCGAATTTTTTGACTCCTACCATGAAGCATTTGATGGGGTTAAAATCAATGATGGGGATGAATCATTCAACTGGGAGGAAATCGTTTCGATGGATATATGCTACAACGAAAGGAACATCGTCTCTTTGAAAGTTGATAAATATGCCTATACAGGAGGGGCTCATGGGATCATGATTTCCCAATACATCGTTTGCGACCTGAATCAAAACCGCCATCTGATGCTCAAAGACATCATGCAGGAAAATTACGAGTCAAGTCTCAACGTCCTTCTGAACGCAAAAGTGAGAAAGCTGAACGGAATTAAACCTGAAGAAAACCTTAAAGAGTCAGGATTTTTTGACGAGCAGATTGGCACAAGCGAAAACTTTTACATCAACAAGGACGGCATTGGATTCTACTATAATCTGTATCACATTGCTCCATACTCAGCAGGCACCACCGAGATATTCCTTACCTTCAATGAATTAAAAGAAATCCTGGATCCCAATTCGGGGTTTTTCTGGAATCAGTCAGGCGCAGAAAGTTCCGGCCTTTAGCTGATTGAAATAAATTAACTGCTTCTGGTCCATCCACTATTCCATTACCCTTTTTCAATATTAAATTCACACCATTCAATTGTGTTTATTGGTTTGTTAACAATAATTGCACTATTCCTTTTTTTCTTGATTAAGATTTTTAATTTTGCCCGATTCGAATTATTGAGGATTCCTCAACATAGATTATTGATAAACAACAGAACACATGATTACGAACAACTTTATAGAACGTCACAATGGCCCCCGGAAAAATGAACAGGTTAAAATGCTGGAGAAGATCGGGGTTTCTTCGCTTGACGAATTGATCAATCAAACCGTACCGGAGACCATCAGGCTAAAAAAACCACTCAACCTTCCTGACGGAATTAACGAATACGAATACATCAACCACCTGAAGGAGCTGGCTTCAAAAAATAAAATCTTTAAAACTTATATTGGACTCGGATATTATAACACAATTACTCCGGGCGTTATTCAGCGAAATGTACTCGAAAATCCGGGGTGGTACACAGCTTATACTCCTTACCAGGCTGAAATTTCACAGGGCCGACTGGAAGCATTGCTGAATTACCAAACCATGATCTCAGACATGACCGGACTTCCTATTGCCAACGCTTCCCTGCTTGATGAAGGAACTGCGGCAGCCGAAGCCATGATCATGTTATTCAATGCCCGTTCAAGAAATGTAGTTAAAAAGGGAGCAAACGGATTCTTTGTTTCTGAAAACTTATTTCCACAGACTATTGCAGTTCTTCAAAATCGTGCAAACCCGCTGGGTATTGAATTATTTATTGGTGACCATGATAGTTTCAAATTCAACGAAAAAATATTTGGGGGCATTGTGCAATACCCGGATCAGTTTGGGGAGATTAATGACTATAGTGCTTTTGTTGAAGTGGCACATAAAAACGAAGCCGCGGTTGCAGTTGCAGCTGATCTGTTGAGTCTTGCACTGCTCACTCCTCCGGGAGAATGGGGCGCTGATGTGGTGGTAGGTTCCAGCCAGCGGTTTGGAATTCCGATGGGATTTGGCGGCCCTCATGCCGGATTCTTTGCTACCACCGAAAATTATAAACGAAGCATTCCTGGCAGGATCATTGGCGTGTCAGTTGACGCCAAAGGGAACCGCGCTTTGCGCATGGCGCTCCAAACAAGAGAGCAACACATTAAACGGGAAAGAGCAACATCCAATATTTGTACAGCCCAGGCCTTGCTTGCTTCGATGGCTGGATTTTATGCGACTTATCATGGGCCGGATGGATTAAAGGCGATTGCAAACGATGTTAACAGGCTTGCCAGCATCTTTGCCGGAGAAGTAACACAATACGGGTTTCAAATAGCAAATAAAAACTATTTCGATACCATCACTGTTGAGATTCCAGCAAGCGTTGACAACGATAAACTGAAAAAAATTACCCTGGACAACGAGGTTAATTTAAGGTATATTGCTAAAGGTAAGATAAGTATTTCATTTGACGAAACCACCAGCTTTGAAGACATTAAACTTTTGCTAAAGATTTTTGCAAAGGCAAATGAAAAGTCGTTCCTTGAAATTTCTCAGCTTTCAAAATACGATGGCCTTAAATCTATCCCTGATCAATTGGTGAGGAAAACCTCTTACCTGACCCATCCTGTTTTCAATTCATTTCATTCAGAAACTGAAATGATGCGGTACCTTAAAAAACTCGAGAACAAGGACCTTGCGCTAAACCGAACGATGATCCCGCTGGGCTCGTGCACAATGAAACTAAATGCAGCCGCTGAATTGTTTTCGTTAAGCTGGCCGGAATTCGGAGCCATCCATCCGTTTGTTCCAAAAGAACAGGCAATGGGATATTATGAGCTCATAGAAAAACTGGAAAAAGATCTTTGCGAAATTACCGGATTTGAAGCGATCTCATTTCAGCCCAACTCCGGTGCTTCCGGTGAATATACGGGTTTGATGGTTATCAGGGAGTACTTCATGAATAAAGGTGAGGATTACAGGAATGTTTGTTTAATCCCGGCTTCGGCTCACGGAACAAATCCCGCAAGTTCGGTGATGGCCGGAATGACAGTTGTTGTTATCAAGTGTGATGACCACGGTAACATTGATCTTATGGACCTGGAAGAAAAAGCTATTCTAAACAAAGAAAAACTTGCTGCCCTCATGGTCACCTATCCATCTACACATGGAGTTTATGAGGAAGGAATATTGAAGGTAATTGAAATTATTCATAAATATGGCGGGCAGGTTTACATGGATGGAGCCAACATGAATGCCCAGGTTGGCTTGACAAATCCCGGAATTATTGGTGCCGATGTCTGTCATCTGAATTTGCATAAGACCTTTGCAATACCTCATGGAGGCGGTGGCCCGGGAGTTGGCCCCATTGGCGTTGCAAAACATTTGATCCCCTTTCTTCCAAAACATCCCATCGTCCAAACAGGTGGTGTAAATGGAATTCAACCTGTTGCTTCGGCTCCTTTTGGCAGCGCTTTCATCCTTCCCATTTCATATGGCTATATCAAACTTCTTGGTGGAAACGGACTCACAGAAGCCACCAGGGTGGCTATTTTGAATGCCAATTATCTAAAGTCAGGCCTTGAGGGATCATATAAAATTCTTTATTCCGGAAAGAATAATCGGGTTGCCCATGAAATGATCCTTGATTGTAATCATTTTCTCAAAAGTGCAGATATCACTGTTGTGGACATTGCCAAAAGGCTTATGGATTATGGTTTCCATGCACCAACTGTAGCATTTCCGGTGCATGGTACACTGATGGTGGAGCCAACCGAAAGCGAACCTTTCTCAGAACTTGAAAGATTTATAGAAGCGATGATTTCAATCCGGAAGGAAATTGGTGAGATCGAGGAAGGAAAATCCGATAAAACAAATAATGTGGTTAAAAATGCTCCGCATACTATCTCCATGGTTACCAATGATAATTGGGTTTATCCTTACCCAAGAGGAAAAGCTGCATTTCCTGTCAGCTTTGAAATTGTGGACAAATACTGGCCACCGGTCACCAAGATAGATGATGCCTATGGCGACAGAAATCTTGTTTGCACCTGCGTTCCTATTTCCGCTTATGTGGAAAAGCCGAATTAAAATTTATTAATTAACTTAGCTTTCTTTAATTTAAATTGTATCTTTACAAACTTTCTTGTAAAGAGAAAATATATGTTATTTGAAAACTTGATTTAAGGTTTTCGTATAAGGAACATAGCAATTTAAACTGCTTAATTTTTAAAGAGTTGAATGAGTGAGATCAAAGGTCGTTTAAATGAAATAGAGGAAAAGATCAGGCAACTGATCGCAATGCAAAACTCGCTTTCAGGACAGAATTCACTCCTAATCGAAAAAAATGAAGCACTTTTAAGTACAATAGAAGAACAGGAAAAAATGATCATGCAACTTAACGATAAAAACAACTATATAAAAATTTCACAATCAGTTAAACAATCCGAAGGAAATACGGATGTAAAAAACAAAATTGATGAACTGGTGCGGGAAATAGATAAGTGTATCGGACTTTTAAATAAATAGTTATTCTGACTTTCGAAACAAATTGATGGACGAATTAACAATATCAGTAACAATTGCCGACAGGCCGTACAAGCTGACAGTAAAACGGGATGAAGAGGAGACGATCAGAAAAGCGGCGAATGAAATTAATACTAAAATAAAGTTTTATGCAGAACGTTTTGCATATAACGACAGGCAGGACTTACTTGCAATGGTTACACTCGAAAAAGCAACGGACGCTCTGACGAAGGGAGATACCCTTAGGATGAACGAAGAGGAGATCGAAACGAAGGTAAAGGAAATTGATCGGTTGTTGTCAGAAAGCCTGAAAAAGAATTAAAAGTCTGCGTTCTTTGAAAGAAATTTACCGGATGCACATTCCGGAAAAAGAATACCCGCATTCATTCATATTAATGTTTATAAACTCAACATTAATCTCTTCAGGGAAAGCTCATTGGTTTCCAGAACAGGCCTCATCCCGCCTATGGCGGGCCTCCTGTTAGTTCAGGGGCAGTGGACGTTCGAAAAGCCAGGCAACCCTAAACGTGCAGAATTGGGGTTTATCAAACTCCTTGAATAATGCGGGTATTTTTTTTTACATCCCTTTCCTTCCTTAAAACTTTATGAAAAATGGAAATACTAATATTCGTAATTGTGGGAGTAGCAGGGCTAACCCTGGGGTTTATCATAACCAGCACCGTTCTCAAGAAAAACATTGAGAAAAAAAATGAAAACATCATTAAAGAAGCGGAGGAAAAAGGCGAAGTAATAAAAAAAGAGAAAATCTTACAGGCAAAAGAAAAATTTCTTCAGCTTAAAGCCGAGCACGATAAGTTTGCGCAGGAAAAGAACTCAGCGATCCAGAAAACTGAAAATCGCCTCAACCAAAAGGAGGCAAGCTTATCCCAACGGTTTGAAGAACTCCAGCGCAAACAAAAAGAAGCCGATACCATTAAACAAAACATTACTGCACAACTTGAACTTGTTAGTAAAAAACAATTAGAACTCGACAAATCGCATAAACGGCAGATAGAAGCCCTTGAAGTCATTTCCGGACTTTCAGCTTCCGAAGCCAAAGCACAACTCATCGAAACCTTAAAGGATGAGGCACGATCGGAAGCAATGTCTCATATCAATGAGATTGTAGATGAAGCAAAAATTACCGCTAACCGTGAAGCAAAAAAAATTATTATTGAAACCATCCAGCGAACAGCTACCGAACATGCCATTGAAAATGCTGTGTCGGTTTTCAATATTGAAAACGATGAAATAAAAGGAAGGATCATTGGGCGTGAAGGAAGAAACATTCGAACACTCGAAGCCATAACAGGTGTTGAAATCATAATCGACGATTCTCCTGATGCTATTATTCTTTCTTCATTTGATCCGGTCCGCCGTGAAATTGCAAGGCAGTCATTACAAAAACTCGTTACCGACGGAAGGATACATCCCGCACGCATTGAAGAAGTGGTCGCTAAAACAAAGAAGCTCATCGAGCAAGATATTATAGAAGCAGGTAAAAGAGCCACCATCGATTTGGGTATACATGGGATGCACCACGAACTTGTCAGGATCGTTGGAAAAATGAAATACCGCTCCTCATACGGTCAAAACCTTCTGCAGCATTCAAAGGAGGTTGCCAATCTTTGCGCAACAATGGCCGCCGAGCTCGGGCTAAACCCTAAGCTCGCAAAAAGAGCCGGGCTGCTTCATGATATTGGTAAGGTGCCTGATAGCGAACCTGAACTGCCGCATGCTCTGCATGGGATGAAACTGGCTGAAAAGTTCAAGGAAAAACCAGAGGTATGCAACGCTATCGGATCCCATCACGACGAAATAGATATGGATAACCTTATTGCGCCTGTTGTTCAGGTATGCGATGCCATCAGCGGAGCACGTCCCGGGGCAAGAAGAGAGGTGGTTGCTGCTTACATTCAGCGACTGAATAAGCTGGAAGAACTTGCGCTGGCTTATCCCGGTGTGGTTAAAACCTATGCCATTCAGGCAGGAAGAGAATTAAGGGTGATCGTCGGTGCAGAAAAGGTAACGGATGCTGAATCAGCACAAATATCTTATGATCTTTCGAAAAAGATACAGGACGAAATGACCTATCCCGGACAAATTAAAATAACAGTTATAAGGGAAACGAGGGCTATAAACTACGCGAAGTAAAGGACCGGACACCAAAGAGGAAGGAACTATAGTCTTTACAATAAAATCGGACAGTTTCTCCTTTCTCATGTAAGCAACAAAATCCTTAGTCATTTTCATGGTTACATTATTGAAAAGGCATTTATCGAACTTACAAACGGGGTGGTCAAGCGGGCAATTTCCTATTTCAATTTTCCCTTCGATGGATTCATAAATCTCAAGAAGGCTGATATCTTTAGCGCGTTTTTTCATGGTAAAGCCACCGGTCGGACCGCGATGAGAATTAAGAAAACCATCTTTCACGAGCCGCTGCATTACTTTGGCAACATGATGCTTTGAACTGTTCAGACTGGCGGCAATCTCTAACACATTGACCAGTTCTTTTTTTTCTGATTTTGCAACGATAACCATTCCATGCAAAGCAATAAATGCTGCTTCAGAAAATTGAATTATATGAGCCATTTTCTGTTTATGGATTGTTTGAATAAAATGAATACCATTATTTTTTTATGTCGTAAAAACAGCGCTTCGGACTATAAATTTTATCTTCCTTTTTCAACTCGCTGATTGCTTTTTCTGCATCATTTTTACTGATGCCAGCCAGCTCGGCAATTTCACCAGGGCGAAGAGGCTTTTTTGCCGCCTTAAGTGTTTTAATAACAATGTCTTTCATCATTTATAAAGTATGGAGTTACTTATTTGCAAAAATAGAAAAATTTTAATGCAGAAATTTGACCAGTTAATTAACCATTACAATCATTTTAAAAGTTTCTTTTTGATTGCTATTAATAATTTGAAATACTTTTTACCATGATTTATCGAACCTTGAGGTAATAATATTAAATTTGAAGCGAATTATTATTCAGCAAAAGTCAGGCATGAAGCTTTCCATAGTCATTGTAAATTATAACGTCAGGTATTTTCTTGAACAGTGCCTGCATTCGGTGAATAAAGCGGTCAATGGATTGTCTGCAGAGGTTTTTGTTGTTGATAATAACTCGGTAGATGGTTCGGTTGAGATGTTGACTGAACGTTTTCCTGAAATTATTACCATTGCCAATAAAGAAAATGTTGGTTTTTCACGTGCAAATAACCAGGCTATTCAACTTGCTAAAGGAGAATATGTTCTTTTGCTGAACCCCGATACCATAGTTGAAGATGATACCTTCCACAAGATAGTTCAATTTATGGATGCACATCCGGATGCTGGCGGACTGGGGGTAAAGATGGTGGACGGGAAAGGGAAATTTTTACCTGAGTCCAAAAGAGGATTACCCACTCCTATAGTTGCTTTTTATAAGGTTTTTGGGCTTTCACGTCTATTCCCAAAGTCACGCATTTTTGGCAAGTATCACCTTGGATTTTTGGACAAAGAAAAAACACATCAGGTTGATATCTTGTCGGGTGCTTTTATGCTTTTACGCAAAAGCATGTTGGATAAAATCGGTCTGCTCGATGAAACCTTCTTTATGTATGGCGAGGACATCGACCTCTCCTATCGCATCATCAAGGCGGGTTATAAAAATTATTATTATCCTGAAGCGAGGATTATCCATTATAAAGGTGAAAGCACAAAAAAAGGCAGCCTCAATTATGTAGTGGTTTTTTACAATGCCATGGTCATTTTTGCCCGAAAACATTTTTCAGCAAAGAATGCCAGATTGTTCACTTTACTGATTAACCTCGCCGTTTACTTTAGGGCAATTATAGCCATATTCAACCGTTTTTTTTCCCGTGTTGCCCTGCCACTTACTGATGCAGTTCTGCTTTTTGGAGGATTGTATGAGATTAAGGTTTTTTGGGAACAAAATGTGGTTTTCATCGACGGTGGCAAATTTCCAAATGAAATCGTATCCGTCGCCATCCCCTTGTATATTTTTGTCTGGCTTTACAGTGTTTTTCTGAGCGGAGGTTATGACCGTCCGGTTCACCTGCTTAAAATATTCCGCGGACTAATCATCGGCAGTGTGCTGATCCTGACCATTTATTCTCTATTACCTGAACACCTCAGGTTCTCAAGGGCGTTGATTGTACTGGGAGCCATCTGGGGATTGATTTCAATGAACGGGTTGCGCTATTTACTCCATCTCTTTAATTTAAAAGGGTTCCGTATTGGCGGAAGAATGATCAAGCGGTTTGTTATCATAGGTGATAAAGAAGAAGCCGAAAGGGTTGCCGAGCTCATCCGGCGGGCCGACATGAAACCCGGTTTCATTGGTTTGGTGAGTATTTTAGAAAATCCTGCCGGCGGAAAAGGATTTATCGGACACCTGGGACAGATCAAAGACATTATCGACATTTATAAAATTGATGAAATTATCTTTTGTGCCAAAGATGTACCCGCGCAGCAGATCATCGATTATATGTCAGAACTCAGAGACCCGCAACTTGAATTTAAAATCGCCCCTCCTGAAAGCCTTTCAATTATCGGAAGTAAGTCGATCAATACCATTGGGGATGTGTATATCATCGACCTGAATTCGATTACCAAAATACACAACCGGCGCAGCAAACGATTCCTTGATATCATTTCGGCACTGGCGCTGCTCATGGTTTCTCCTGTGGTCATATTCATTATCAGAAAACCAACAGGATTCCTATTCAATATTGTTCAGGTTATTGCAGGAAAAAAGTCCTGGGTAGGCTATCGCTACACAGCTTATTCAGAGACCCATAAACTGCCACCGATCAAAAAAGGTGTGCTGAATCCAACTGACCAGCTCGACCATGATGCCATCCCTACCGATACCATCGACCGCCTCAACCTTCTATACGTTCGTGATTATAAGATCATGAACGATGTGAATATCATCTGGAATGGAATTAGAAATTTAGGAAGGTAGGCTGAGTTTAAGGTTTCAGGTTCTTTTATCAAGAAATTACTCGGATTTCATACCTGATTTATTCTTATTTTTGTAAACTTTTAAGTGAACCCTTTGTTTATCAATGCGAAAACAAGATATTAAAAGCATTTTATCAGTATGGCAATATTTGAAGTAGTAATGCCCAAGCTGGGCGAAAGCATCATAGAAGCAACCATAACAAAATGGCTGAAACATGAGGGAGACACCGTAGCAGAAGATGATGCCATTGTTGAAATAGCAACAGATAAAGTAGACTCTGAAATACCCTCACCTGTCGAAGGTAAACTGACAAAGTTGCACTTTGCCGAAGGGGATGTGGTTCCTGTGGGTGCGGTGATCGCTCTCATTGATATGGGTGGTGAAGCAGGAAAACCAGCCCTTGCTGAGGTTCCAATAAAAACAGCAAAACCAACCGAATTAAAAGCTGTACCAGCAATTATTTCAGAAGAATTAGACTCCAAACCTGATTTATCAGTTCCAGGACGGTTTTATTCTCCGCTCGTTAAAAGTATTGCTAAAAGCGAGAAGCTCTCTCTATCGGAATTGAATGCAATAATTGGCTCAGGAAAGGATGGTCGCGTTTCCAAAGCCGACATCCTGAAATACCTCGAAGATAAAAAATCAGGCAAAGTGATCCCCTCAGTTTCCATCCTGACAGAAAAGTTTTCTCCTTCAAAAGTAATAGAGCAACCGGTTGTCAGGGCTGGGGCGGACGATGAAATTATCGAAATGGATCGCATGCGCAAGCTGATTGCCGATCATATGGTGATGTCGAAACATACTTCTGCACATGTCACCATGTTCCATGATGTGGACATGACAGTGATTGTAAATTGGAGAAACAAGATTAAAGATTCATTTCAAAAACGTGAAGGTGAAAAGCTCACTTTTACTCCTATTTTCATTGAAGCTGCTGCAAAGGCTTTAAAAGATTTTCCTCTGGTCAATGCCTCTGTTGATGGATACAACATCATTAAAAGAAAAAACATCAATATTGGCATGGCCACCGCTCTTCCAGGTGGTAACCTGATTGTTCCCGTCATTAAAAATGCGGACCAGAAGAACCTTGCCGGCCTCGCAAAATATGTAAACGACCTTGCCAACCGTGCCCGTAACAACAAGTTGAATCCGGATGAAATTCAGGGTGGAACTTTTACCATTACGAATTTCGGGCAGTTTGGAAATCTAACAGGAGCTCCTATCATTAACCAGCCCCAGGTTGCTATCCTTGGAGTTGGAACGATTCAGAAGAAACCGGTTGTAATTGAAACTTCTGAAGGCGATATGATCGCCATCCGCCACATGATGATCCTTTCACTGGCGTTCGACCACCGGATTGTGGATGGTGCTTTGGGGGGAATTTTTCTGCAAAGGGTAGCAAAATACTTACAGGAATTTGATCCGAACAGGACAGTATAACTCGATAATAACTTAAGTCATTCCGGAATGTTTTAATCTTCTAAACTACTTGCATAATTTTTCCGGAATGACTTTTTTAACTTACTTATAAAATGGAATTAAATCTTACCCGCCCCATTGTCTTTCTTGATCTGGAGACTACAGGGATTAATGTTGCTACCGACAGAATTGTCGAAATTTGCCTGGTAAAATTATCACCCGGAGGAAAAACTGAAATCAAAACAGAGCGGGTCAATCCTACCATACCTATCTCTGCCCAGGCATTGGCAATTCATGGTATTTCAAATGAAGATGTAAAAGACATGCCAACTTTCGGGCAGCTGGCTCCGTCTCTGTCGCAATTCATCGGCAATTCTGATTTGTCAGGGTACAATGCCATAAAGTTCGATATTCCTTTACTTGTGGAGGAATTTCTGAGAGCTGAAATAGACTTTGACCTCAAAGGCAGAAAGATAGTGGATGTTCAGAACATCTTTCATAAGATGGAACCCCGCAATCTCAGTGCAGCTTACAAATTTTATTGTCAGAAAGAACTAATAAACGCGCATAGTGCAGAAGCTGACACTAGGGCTACAATGGAGATTTTGATCGCTCAGATTGGGCGATATGAAAACACAAGTTATGAAGATAAGAATGGAGCCATAACCTATCCCGTAAAAAATGATATGGCTGCTCTTTCAGAGTTTTCGTACCAAACCAAAAATGCCGACCTGGTTGGGCATATTATCTTTAATGACAAGGGAGAGGAAATCTTTAATTTTGGGAAATACAAGGGAAATACTGTAGCCAAAACGTTTAGCACTGAGCCTCAGTATTACGACTGGATGATGAAAAGCCAGTTTCCTCTTTCAACCAAAAAAGTGATCACAGCTATTTATCTCCGCGGATTTAACAAAGCGTCCGTAAATATGAAATAAAAAAGCCTTCTGTAATAGAAGGCTCAAAACATTCATTGTCTCGCTATTTCTTCAGGAGCTTCCTTGTTTCGGTACCTTGATCGAGTGTTATTTTCATAAGATAGAAACCCGCAGAAAGATTACTTATATTGTTTAGAACTACATTGTCTTCATTCGCTGAATAATTCTTTAACATTAAAGATTTTCCGGTTATATCCATAAGCTCAATCTGCTTTAAAGATGAATTGTCTTCTCCAACCTGAATAGTTATTTCATTGGTAAATGGATTTGGATAAACAGACACCAAATCCATCGGACTTTTCTTATTTTCAATAACGGTTAGAATGCTGTTTGCAAGCGCATAATCAGGAATTCCATAGCCCAAAAAATAATCAGGATTATTGGCTTGTGAACCGCTTTGCTGAATGGCTTCCAAAATTTCGGTGTTTCGTTTGGTTGGATTAGCCTGCCATAAACAAGCAACCATACCAGCCGTAATCGGTGATGAAAAAGAGGTGCCGCTGCCTGAACTAACTGAACCTGTCCATGGATCAACAATAGTAGAACCTTGTCCCTGAGCCACTACATTAGGTTTCATCCTGCCATCATAGGTTGGCCCTGTCGAACTAAAACCTGCATAATTACCTGAACCATCTACTGCTCCTAGTGAGAAGACACTGTCGCCATCAGCAGGTGCACCAATGTATTGCCAGAAGCTCCCACCTGAATTACCTGCACTATTTACAACGATCATTCCTTTACTCACAGCCATATCCGCTCCAATGGTGACAGGAGTAGTGTTTCCATCCATGTCTTCATAACTGTGGTCGAGCGTAGGATCATCGAAAGTAGTATAACCTAAGGAGGAATTGATTATATCTGCTCCTAAACTATCTGCCAATTCAGCTCCAGACACCCAGTTAAGTTCCTCGATCAGGTATTCTGAATCTCCATCCTCTGTGCGGATGAGCCAGTAATCGGCTTTTGGGGCTGTTCCAACGATCTGACCCGGCCAGTTGGCACCCATCGTCGAAAGCACCATCGTTCCGTGGTAGTGAGAACCGAAAATATTCGGATTCTGCGGGCTGACGAAATCTCTTGTACCCAGTATCTGGCCATTATTCCAAAGACTATCAAAGGCATCAATGCTATTTGCATTTAAAAAGCCGGCATCCAGAACAGCAATAATTTTACCGGCACCGTCGTAACCCATATCGTGCAAAACTTCACCGTTCAGCATATGAATCTGGTTAAAAGCCTCCCCATAATCATAGCTGTCTCCTGTTGAAATGGACTTAAGAGAATTTTCTTCTGGCCCTGATGCAAAAGACTCATTTGCAAAATATTCCTTTACAAAATCACCTGAACCATTCGGCTTCCCTCCGGCTTTTAACACCGACAAAACAAAATCAAATTGGGAAATTTGTTCAAGTGCATTAGGATCTGTAGTATAAATCGTTACTGAATTAAACCACTTTGAGGCGTTCAGAATTGTGACACCTGTATTTGCAACCGCCTGGATATATTGCGGGTTAACTGGAAGATCATTCTCAACAATCGGTATATTGAATTGTGCTCGTCGGTCTACGGCTCGTTGAGATAAAAATTCACCCGGGTTCTCAATTGAATAAGGAGAATTGAAACGATTGGTGAACCTTACCCAATATTTATCAGGTGCTACCTGTGCATAAGAACCATATAGAACAGAAAGGAAGCAAACAATCAAAAAAAGCTTTTTCATTTAATAATATTTAAAATTGTGCAAAATTACGAATTACTTTAAACAGACAGTAAATTGTATCAATGGGTTTGCTGTCTGGGAATATTATTGTAAAAAAATACAAAATATAAACACCGAATATATTTCAATGTTTAAAATACAGCAATAATAATTCAGAATATCCAGCAGAATTATAAAGTAATTTTGCAAAAATCTTGTAACAGACGAATTCATGCAAATAGAAATACTCACCATTTTTCCTGAAATGTTTCAGGGTCCTTTTGATCAATCAATTGTCAAAAGGGCCAGGGAAAAAGGCCATATCACAATCAACATCCTGAACATACGGGATTTTAGCACAAACAAACATAAACGCGTTGATGACTATCCTTACGGCGGAGGCTCCGGGATGGTCATGATGATTGAACCCATTGCTGCCTGCATTGAGTACCTGCAAGCACAGCGAACGTATGACGAGGTTATTTACCTGAGTCCGGATGGAATATTGCTTGACCAGAAAACGGCCAATCATCTTTCTACAAGAGGAAACTTAATTTTATTGTGCGGTCATTATAAGGGGATCGATGAGCGAATCCGTGAAAAGTATATTACGCTGGAAATATCTATCGGGAATTATGTTCTTTCAGGAGGCGAACTGGCGGCCGCTGTGTTGACGGATGCTATCGTCAGGCTCATTCCCGGTGTTTTGAATGATGAAACCTCTGCCCTATCCGATTCCTTCCAGGATGATCTGATTTCTCCACCGGTCTATACAAGACCTGCCGATTTTAAAGGAATGAAAGTTCCCGATATTCTTCTCTCGGGCAACGACAAGGAAATTTATAACTGGAGATTGAACAAAGCCATTGAAAGAACCAAAGAAAGACGCCCCGGGATTTACAGCCATGAAGATGAAGGTTGAATGAAGCCGTAAACGAGCATTTCTTTGGATTCATCAATTTTTTTAAATTATTCTTGATTATGTAAAAAATATTGCCGTACATTTGCACCCATTTTTAGAGGAAACAGCATTAAAACATAGAGTGATGAGCAAGAATGAATTACTGCAATACGTAGAAGAACAGATTCAACTTAAAGAATTCCCTGCATTTAAAGCCGGTGATACTGTAACGGTTAAATATAAGATCATTGAGGGTAACAAAGAACGTATTCAAAGTTACCAGGGGGTCGTTCTCCAGCGTAAAGGTTCCGGCAAAACAGAAACTTTTACAGTTAGAAAAATATCCGGGAACATTGGCGTAGAAAGGATTTTCCCGGTGGCTTCACCTTTCATTGATGAAATTGAAGTGAATAAAAGAGGTGTTGTGCGACGGGCAAGAATATTCTACCTTAGAGAACTTAGAGGTAAAAAATCGAGAATTAAAGAAAAAAGATATTAAAAATAATCTGAATGTTTTAGTAAAAGTCCTGTTACCGCAGGGCTTTTTTTATTTTTAGGAATTCCTGTTTTGTGGCATGCTGAAATAAATTTTACCAAACGATAATGATTACTAACTTTACCCCATAATTAAAAAGAGCAATATATTTTTCCAGTGACAAAACAAACACAATTTCAAAAAAGAATTGCCAGCTTTAAATTTGCATTCAATGGTATTGCATATATGTTGCGAACACAAAAAAATGCACAGATTCACTTTTTAGCCGCTGTTGTGGTGGTCGTTTTGGGGATTGTTTATAAAATTGAAACCCTGGAATGGTGCCTTGTAATTTTTGCTACCGGATTGGTAATTATAGCTGAAATGTTCAATACGACGATAGAATTTCTTATAGATTTAATTACTCCTGAATTTCAAAATAAAGCAGGCAAAGCCAAAGATATAGCTGCAGGAGCTGTCCTAATCGCCGCCATTGTTGCAGCAATAATAAGCCTTTTCGTTTTTATTCCTAAAATTTTTTAACCGGGGATGATAGCGCATAAACACTTAATTGTTCAGCACTCAATTGGAACAACCCATTTTTGGCAGGATTTTATCCGTCCGTATAGAATTATTCAGGTATTATCCAAGGTGCCTGTTGCCGGAACTTTGATATCCAAATACCTTGTAACCTAAACAAAATTAGGAGAGGTCAAATTTTTTCATCCTGCGGTCGAGTGATTGCCAGGAAATATTTAAAAGCTCGGCAGCTTTTGATTTATTGTTATTTGCCTTTTCAAGGGCTTTTTTAATGAGGCGCAGTTCAGCCATTTCCATATCCCAGATTTCTTCTCCAGGTGCTGCATTATCCATTTGAGCGGAAACTTCTTGTTTACCAATTTGGAAATCGATGAGTTTTAAATGTCCGTTTTCACTCAGGATCAAAGCTCTTTCAACCAGATTTCGTAATTCACGGATATTTCCCGGGAAAGAATAGGAAGAAAGTTCTTTAGCAATACTGGGATCCACTTTTTTAATTTCTTTTCCCAATCGCTCGGCATAGTATTCTACAAAATAATTGATCAGGAGTGGGATGTCTTCTTTCCGTTCCCGTAAAGGAGGTAAATCGATAACGAACGAACTGATCCTGTGGTATAGGTCCAGCCTGAATTGTTTAGTATCACTCATTTTCTTGAGTTCCTGGTTGGACGCTGTGATCACTCTCACATCTACATTAATCATTTCGTGGGATCCAATCCTTGAAACTTTTCTTTCTTCCAGAACCCTCAAAAGCTTAGCCTGCTGGCTTAATGGCATATCGCCTATTTCATCGAGGAAAAGGGTGCCGTTATTTGCAATTTCGAACCAGCCTGCTTTATGCTCGATCGCTCCTGTATAGGAACCTTTCCTGTGTCCGAAAAATTCGCTTTCAAAAAGTGTTTCAGGAATAGCGGAACAATTTACCGAATGGAAAACTTTAGACTTCCGTCTGCTCATGTAATGAATGCCACGCGCAACCAACTCTTTGCCCGTTCCGCTGTCACCTGTTATCAGGACAGTTGTATTATCCACATCTGCCACCTTTGCCATCATTGAGATGACATGGCGCATAGATTCACTTTTACCGATGAGCTGATGACCTACATTCTTCTGAATTTCCTTCGAAAGAAGGGAAAAGTTTTTCTCAAGTTCTTTAAATTTCACATTCAGGTTAAGGTATCTCGTCGTCCGTTGAATGGCAAGGTTGATATCCAGCAACCGGAATGGTTTTGGGAAAAAATCAGCGGCATCGTTCCGCATGGCGTCGATCACACTGGTCATATCTCCATGTCCGGAGATCATGATCACTTCGGTATCGGGATAAGATTCTTTAATGATTTTAAGGGCTGAAATCCCATCCATTTCAGGTAACTTTATATCAAGGATTACCAGGTCAACTTTATGCTCTTTAAGAATAGCAAATGCTTCGGACGGCAAACCGGCCTTAAAAACATGATATTTGTTTTCAACTAAAAACTCTGCGATCTCATCACGCACCCTCTGCTCGTCATCAACTACCAGAATCTTTATTTTCTCCATAATAGAATTATATTCAAAATCAGTATTATTTTAATTTTTGGGTAATGAAATACTCACCCTTGTATATTTATTCACCTGGCTATCCACCGATATTTCCCCCTTCATTTCCTTAATAATTCCATAGGAAATTGAAAGTCCCAGCCCGGTTCCATGCTCCACATCTTTCGTGGTAAAGAAAGGATCAAATATATTCGACAAATTCTTTTTGGGAATTCCTGTTCCATTGTCTTCTATTTCAAAAACCACTTCAGAGCCCCTGTTAAAGCTGCTTATAGATATGGTTTTTATATAATTCCTGTTGTTTAACATCTTTTGCTGTTCATCGACTGCATATTTTGCATTCGATAACAGATTCAGTATTACTTGTTCTACACGATATTTGTTACCAACTGTAAAACATTTTTCACCCGAGAGGTTCAGATTGATGTGCACATTCTGGTTATAATACTGCCTGCTCATCATTGATAAGGCATCGTGGATGACCTCATTGATGTCAACAATTTCCGATACAAGGATTTCCTGGTCTCTCGAAAAAACCCTGACATGGTTAATGATCTGGCGAATGCGGTCGATATCTTTAAATAAAGAATTAATTTTATTTTTAATATATTCCTCCGATGCTCCATCATGCGACATTTTGAATAGGATATTGTCGAGTCCCATCGAAATTCCGCCGAGCGGCTGATTGATCTCATGGGCTATCCCGGCCGAAAGTTCTCCCATCGACTCCAGCTTTGATTTCTGGATGAGCAATTGTTGTTGCTTCTGTCTTTTCTTAAGCTCTTCCTTTACCCGGTTTTCGAGGTTGAGGTTTAACTCTTTCAACTCATCCTCGGCCTGTATTCTTTCTTTAATTTCTTTCTGAAGATCCCGTGTCCGGTCTTCAATTCTTCTTTCTAACTCTTCATTAAGATTACGCAGGTTTTCCTCAGCCTTTTTACGCTGTAATTCCTGGTTGATGACTTCCCGCTCTAACTGAATACTCTTTCCCAGCTCTTCTACAAGCCCGGTAAGCTTTTTGGTTTCGACCGGTTTTATCAAAAAACTGTTCACCCCGATCTTAATGGCATCCATGAAGTACTCTGCTTCACCATAAGCTGATAATATCACAAGCTTAACGTGGCTATCAATAGCGCGGATATGCTGTACCATTTCCAGCCCGTCCATTACGGGCATCATGATATCGGTAATGATGAGGTCGGGATTGCATTTCTTGTACATTTCAAGGCCTTCCTTGCCGTTTTCAGCAATATAAAGCCGTTGAACAAATTTATCTAAAATCCTCTCATAAATTGCTCTCAGAAGTTCTTCGTCTTCGACGAATAGCAGCGTGATGTCCAGTTTACCGTTGCTTTCCAATGATGGTATATTTTTTATTAGCGTAAGTTCGAAAAAGCCCCGACAATAATAACAAAAATATGAATTAAACGATTCGAAATCACATATCTTTGCACTTTTACGCTATTTTATACAACAGGTTCGGGATAGCCGGAAAAAAGATTAAAATAATCTAGTTTTTTAACAATTATGACTCATCTGCCTTTTGCAAAAAAAATTCTTTCGGTAATATCGGTTGTCCTTATTACTTTTCCGCTTTTTGCCCAGAAAAAGTATCCCCAAAATTATTTCATTTCCCCGCTGGATATTCCTCTTTACCTTTCCGGAACATTCGGAGAATTAAGAGAAGATCATTTTCATTCAGGGCTCGACATACGCACGGGTGAAGTGGAAGGGCTTAAGGTTTATGCCGCAGCTGACGGCTATATTTCAAGAATCAAGGTTTCATCCGGTGGGTATGGTAAAGCGATTTATATTACACACCCGAACGGATACGTTTCGGTTTATGCCCATCTCCAGCAATATCAGGGGGCTATTAAAGATTATGTCAAAAATGAGCAATATCGTCGTGAATCCTTCGAGGTCGACCTCTACCCGGCAGCCGGAGCCATTGTAGTAAAGCGGGGCGAAATAATTGCATTGTCAGGCGACAGTGGTGGTTCAGGAGGGCCACACCTGCATTTTGAAATCAGAAATGCCGGAAGTGAAAAACCAATCAACCCCCTGTTGTTTGGTTATCCCGTTGAAGACGTTTCTCCGCCGGTTATTAATCTATTAAAAGCATATCCTGCCGATGGGAAATGCCTGATAAGAAGTAAGAATATGGAAGCTGAATTTACTCTGCAGGGAAGCAACGGCAAATATTCTCCTGCCGGAAAAGACACCATTTCAATCACCGGAAAAGCTTACTTCGGGATCAATACTATCGATCTCTTTAACAATGGTAACAATAAAAACGGCGTTTACTCCATCAGCCTGCTTGTTGATTCGGGTCTTGTTTATAAACACTTGATGGAGACCTTTTCTTTCGATGAAACGCGTTACATTAACAGCCTGATTGATTATCCTGATTATATGTCAAATCAGCGAAGGGTGCAAAAATCCTACATCCAGCCCAACAACCACCTGAGCATTTATAAGAATGTGAAAAATGATGGTATAATTGATTTTATGGGTGATAAAGTTCACTCTCTGACCTATAAAGTTGCTGATGCCATCGGAAATACTTCCACTTTATCATTTTGGGTGAAAAGTGAAATTCAGAATGAGCCGATTATTAAAGAGGAAAAAAATATTGACGCAAAAGGAACCATCTTTACTTATAAAAGTGATAATTTATTTGAGGCCGAACATATCATATTTGAAGTTCCCGGAATCGCACTTTACGACACCCTGCTGTTCACTTATAGACTTTTACCACCAATTAGAAATTCCTGCTCGGGAGTTCATCAATTGCACAATCCAACCACTCCCCTTCAAACCTGGTGCAATCTTCGTATCCTGCCGGATTCATTGCCGGGAGCTTTAAAGGAAAAAGCAGTGATTGTTAAAATTGAGGAACAGCAAAAGCTGACCTCTGTCGGTGGTGAGTGGAACAACGGTTTTGTATCCGCTCAGGTCAGGGAATTTGGAAAATATTGCGTGATGGTAGACACCATTTCACCAAAGATCGTCCCAGTAAATATTTCCAATAATAAAAATATTGCTTCACAAAGTACCATTCAGGTTATGATTACAGATGAGCTTTCAGAAATCAACTCATACTGCGGCAGGTTAAACGGAAAATGGATATTGATGGACTATGATGCAAAGAACGATCTTCTGGTTTATAGTTACGATGAAAGGCTTGCAAAAGGAGAAAATATTTTTACACTGACAGTAACGGATAAAAAGAATAATGCATCGAACTATAAAGCCAAATTAGTTTATTAATTTACAAAAGAGAAACCCACTCAGAAAAATTAAACGAATGCCACCAAAACACCAAATCACTAAAACCCATCAAACAAAGAATTTGACTAAAATAATTTTAGTGCTATTTGGTGCCATATTGCCTTGGTTGCTAATACAAATACCTTCAGCATTATTCCTTTTAAAATATATCAACCTATGAAAATCCCGATTTACCAGGTCGATGCGTTTACCAGCAAAATTTTCAGGGGGAATCCCGCAGCCGTTTGCCCGCTTGAATCCTGGATTGAAGATAGATTGCTGCAAAATATTGCTGCCGAAAACAATCTTTCCGAAACAGCTTTTTTTGTCAGGAAAGACGATCATTTTGAGATCAGATGGTTCACCCCTAAAGTGGAAGTGAATCTTTGTGGCCATGCCACACTCGCTTCAGCGCATGTAATTTTCAGGCATCTCGGTTATAAGCACAACGAAATCAGCTTTCAATCCAAAAGCGGTTTGCTAAAGGTATACAAAAGTGGTAATTCACTGGTGTTGGATTTCCCTGCCTCTAAAATAACTTCGGCCATCATTAAAAAAGACCTTAGCAAAGCTCTTGGAAAAATGCCGGTAGCCCGGTACCAATCAGGACAGAAACTTTTAGCATTATATGAAGATGAAAAAACTATATCCGTTTTACAGCCCGATTTTGAAAAACTTAAATCTGTAGACTTCATGGGAGTTATTGTTACAGCGCCCGGCGATAAAGTTGATTTCGTCTCCCGGTTTTTTGCGCCTCGGGTTGGCATCAATGAAGACCCGGTCACCGGTTCGGCTCATACACTGCTCATCCCTTTCTGGGCCGAAAGGCTGGGTAAAACTAAACTTAAAGCCCTTCAAATTTCTTCACGCATTGGCGAATTGGACTGCGAGCTGAAAGGTGACCGCGTTTGGATAGGTGGGCAAGCGGTTACTTACTTGATTGGGGAGATTGAGGTGGAAGGTTAAAATCATTGATTTTATGCTGTAATTCAACTGAGGAATATTCTTGCTTTAATTTACTTAAACCGTTTTCCCAGGAAAATGAAAACTTAGCCCCCTTACCTGAAGGGTTCTTTTCTTTCAGATACCTGGATTTTAAGAATTCAGCATAAGCAATTAATTGTTTTTGAATATGCCTGGGCAGGTTTTCAAAATCAGCAATAAAACTTGATAACTCCATTTTATTTTCTTTCCTACAAAGGTAAAGATAATCAGTTAACTTAATGTAAAATCGATTTTACTTTTTTGACTTTCCTGCAAAAATTTAACGATTAACGCATAGAAACACCTTATTAAAATGAAGCAAGCTCAACTCTTAAATCCTATTACTGCTTTACCAGCTTTTTCATCACCAATCCCTGATTTGTATTCATTCTAATAATATAAACCCCGACGGGTAAATCCCTCACATCTATCTTGTTTTGATTGTTTGCTATCTTTTGGCTTTTAATAATGTTTCCCTGCATATTGATAATTTCAATGATAGAAATATTCATCCCTGGTTGTGCTTCAAAGTTCAATTGATTTTTTGCAGGATTTGGGAAAACCTTTAAATCATTTTCTGTAGAATAATTTTCCTTTACAAAAACTGGTATTCCATTTTCATTAAAAGCAGCTAATCCGCCAAAAGTTCCAATCCATTTTGTAGAACTTCCATCAATTGAAATTGAATGTAAATAATCAGAGGGTAAGCCCGAATTCGCAACATTGTATGTTATCCAGTTTGTGCCATTAAATTTTGTTAATCCTCCACTATAAGTTCCAATCCACTTTGTCTCGCTTTCATCAATGGCTATTGAAATGACAGTGTCATTGGGCAATCCAGAATTAGTAGTGATGTATGTTATCCAGTTTGTTCCGTCAAATTTTGCCAAACCTCCCCAAGTCCCAATCCACTTAGTCCCGCTCTGATCAATGACAATTGAACGGACTTCATTATTTGGCAGACCCGAATTTGAAGTATCATAGGTTATCCAGCTTGTTCCGTCAAATTTTGTCAATCCGCTACTTAGATAATAATAATAATTATAAGTCCCAATCCACTTCGCCCCGCTTGCGTCAATTGCAATAGAAGAGATATAGTTATCGGGTATGCCCGAATTTGCAGTGTTGTATATTGTCCAGATAGTACCGTCAAATTTTACTAATCCGCCGCCCCCAGTCCCAATCCACTTAATTCCATTTCCATCAACTGCTATTGAAGTCACATTGTTACTGGGTAATTCAGAATTTAAAGTATTATAGGTCATCCAATTAATACCGTCAAATTTTGTCAATCCATTATATAGAGTACTAATCCAAGTAACTCCACCTCCCTCTATGGTTATTGACTTGATCCAATTACTAGGCAAACCGGAATTTAAATAATCATAAGTTGTCCAATTTGTTCCGTCAAATTTTGCCAATCCGCTACCAATAGTCCCTATCCATTTTATCCCGCTTCCGTCTATAGCTACCGAAGTGATATAGTTATCTGTCAAGCCCAGGCTTGAAGTGTTATAATTAGTCCAGTTTACATCATCAAATTTTGCCAACCCACCCTCACCATCATAATAATCAGATGTTCCAATCCACTTAGTTCCACTACCATCTATGATTATTGAACGGACATTATTATCGGGCAAGCCCGAATTTGATGTAGTGTACATTTTAAATTCCACTCCATCAAATTTTGATAAACCACCGTATTCAAAATACCAATCATAAGACCCTAACCAAATAGCCCCGTTTGCATCAATAGCAATTGAATAAACATTAAATCCAATAAATAGATCAAAATAAGTTGTCCAGTTTAAACCGTCAAATTTTACTAATCCTCCTTGTCCCGTTAACCCCATCAACTTCATCCCAATCCACTTCGCCCCATTTCCGTCTATAGCAATTGACCAAATATCGTCAGATGGCAACCCAGAATTTGAAGTATTATATATTGTCCAGGTCGCTCCATCAAATTTTGCTAATCCGCCATCCCAAGTCCCAATCCAGTTAACCCCGTTTTCATCAATGACTATTGAGGTGACATAGTCATCGGGCAAACCTGAATTTAAAGTGTCATAAATCGTCCAATTTGTTCCGTCAAATTTCGCCAAACCACCATACCGAGTTCCAATCCACTTAATTCCGCTTTCATCAATGGATATTGAACTGACTTCGTTACTCGGTAGTCCCGAATTATTAGTTTGGTAGATTGTCCAATCAGCTCCGTCAAACTTCGCCAAACCACCATACATTGTTCCAATCCATTTAATCCCGGTTCCTTCTATGACTATTGAAATGACATTATTATCAGGCAAACCTGAGTTTGCATGGTTATAAAATGCTGGAATACCTGTCATTTTATCAAGCTTCACTAAACCGCCTAATGTGCCTACCCATATAAAATTCCCTTCCTCAGCTAAAGCACGAATATCATTGCCATTAGTATAATTTAGCCATTGCGGGTTCTGAGCATTTAATAAGCCTCCAAGACTTATCAGTGTAGTTAAGAGTAAAATTAATTTTTTCATAGGTCATTATTTTAATGGCCAATTTGAACTCATTGTGGCTGTTATTTACACAAAGGTATAATAAATATTTGGTGGTTTTGCAAATTATTTTTACAAATGGTAGTTTACGTTTTAAGATTCATTAAAAGAATAATCTATCTCTTGCCCCTACAAACATTTAAAACTAAATCATTACAAACTAATTAAAAGATGCCGGATAGCTATTCCCCTGTTTTTGCTAATTTCGTATTATCAAACAATGTCAGAGCTTAAAAAAATATTACTGAAATACTGGGGTTATTCGTCCTTCAGGCCAATGCAGGAAGAGATCATCAATTCGGTGATGGAAGGACAAGATACACTCGCTCTGTTACCAACAGGTGGCGGAAAATCCATCTGTTTTCAGGTTCCTACGATGATGATGGAAGGCCTTTGCATCGTGGTTACCCCGCTCATCGCTCTGATGAAAGACCAGGTTGAGAATTTAAAAAGAAAAGGAATAAAAGCTGTGGCCGTTTATTCGGGGATGCATCGGGATGAACTCGAGCTTGCCATCAACAACAGCATCTACGGTGATGTCAAATTCCTTTACCTGTCACCGGAGCGCCTCGAAACAGACCTGATCAAGCTGAACATCGAACGCATGAAGGTATGCCTGCTGGCGGTAGACGAAGCGCACTGCATTTCGCAGTGGGGCTACGATTTCCGGCCCGCCTATATGAAGATCACTGAGTTTCGGCGCTACCTTCCTAAGGTTCCAGTACTTGCTCTTACTGCCACGGCAACAGCAAAAGTAGCTACCGATATCCAGGAAAAATTATCCTTTCCCAAACCCAACATTTTTCAGCAGAGCTTTGAACGAAAAAACCTTGCCTACGTAGTGCTAAAGGAAGAAGATAAGCTCAAAAGGCTGATCAAAATCGCAAACAACCTGAAAGGCAGCGGAATCGTTTATCTTCGGAACCGCAGCAAAACAAAGAACATCGCTGAGTTCCTGCAAAAGAACAACATCAGCGCCGGGTTCTACCATGCCGGCCTCGACAGGACAGCCCGCGACTCACGCCAGAATGCATGGATGAAAGGAGACATGCGGGTAATGGTCGCTACGAATGCCTTCGGTATGGGCATCGACAAATCCAATGTACGGTTTGTGGTTCACTTAGACATTCCTGATAATCCCGAATCTTATTTCCAGGAGGCAGGCCGTGCCGGTAGGGATGGAAAACCTTCATATTCAGTTTTGCTTTTCGAAAAGGCGGATATCATTGAGCTTGAAAATTCTATTAAAACAAAGTTCCCGGAGATCAAAACCATCCGGCAGGTCTACCAGGCATTGGGCAATTTTTTACAACTTCCGGTTGGAGCGGGAAAGGATGTCAGCTTTGAATTTGATTTTTCAGCTTTTTGCCATCAATATAATTTCAATCAACAAATAGCATATAATTCGCTGAAATACCTGGAAAAGGAAGGCTACCTGATGCTCCTGGAATTTACCGATGCCGATTCGAAGCTGTTTATCAAGGCTTCAAGGGAAGACCTTTACAAGTTCCAGGTGGAAAATGTAAAATCTGAAAAGTTCATCAAAACCATCATGCGGTCGTATAGTGGATTGTTTACTGAATTCGTCAGGATAAATGAAGATGAAATCGCTAAACGTACTGAGTTATCTCGTGAAAAGGTTGAAGCACTTTTGACCGAACTTGAAAAATATCAGATTGCTACGTATCTTCGCCGTAAAGGCCTGCCGCTGGTTACCTTTCTTACCGAACGGACCGATGCTAAGGACATCTCCATTTCTGCTGAAAATTACAGCGACCGGAAAAAGGAAGCTGAAAAAAGATTGCAATCGGTGCTGGGATATCTCGAAAACACTACTCTTTGCAGAAGCCGGCAATTGTTGCAATATTTTAATGAACCGCAGTCAAAACGTTGCGGGAAATGTGATGTCTGCATCGAACGAAATAAAATCGAGCTAAGCGAATTGGAGTTCGACAGTGTTCTTAACATCATTAAACCATTGCTCCTTGCAAAACCTTGTACGATGGAAGAAATTGTCAATAGCGCCGGGAATATCAATGAAGATAAACTGATAAAGGTGGTCCAGTGGCTTCTCGATAATGATAAAATACACTATGACGCTGAACAAAAGCTATCGTGGAATGGTTGATTGGTATTTGAAGTAGAAGCAGTGGCAGTGGCAGTAGCGGTAGCAGTCGGTAGTTAGTCCCTCAGTTAATTACAACAGCATCATAAAGAATAACATATGTATAGTTTTCAATAAAGGGATGAAAGGCAAGGGTTAGGAGGCCAGTTTTGGCAAAGGTAATGGGCAAGGTTTTCTCCTTTCCCTAACCCCGTTTCCACACCGGCTTCTTAACCTTTACCCAACCCATTTTGCGTTAAGTTAAATAGGAGCAGTCCGCAAATATCTGAGAACTGAGAACTGAGAACTGAGAACAGTGTACAGAGAACAGAATTAAAAACATAAATCACATAATATAACAGTAAAAATGAAAAAACTCTTTAGCTCATTAGCCGTAATTATTTTGCTTACAGGTTGCAACTCCAATCCAACAGTGGTTAAGGATGAGATAACACAATCCAAAGAAGAAGTAATAACCTATGATTCCTTACTTGCTAAACAATTAGGTGCCGATGCCTATGGAATGAAGCAATATGTAATGGCATTTCTGAAAGCCGGTCCAAACCGGAATCTTGATTCTGCTGCGGCGGTTCAGTTACAACGCGCCCACCTGGATAACATTTTCCGACTGGCCGACGAAGGGAAGCTTGTTTTGGCCGGACCTTTCCTCGACAAAGGTGAGATCAGGGGAATTTACGTTTTCAATGTAACCACCGTTGAAGAAGCTGCTGAGCTAACCTCCACCGATCCGGCTATACAAGCCGGCAGTCTTGTGATGGAATTGCATCCGTGGTATGGATCTGCTGGTTTGATGAAGATTAATGAAATCAGCAAGAGGATTGAGAAAGAGCAGATTTAACCATCCTACTAAATTTCATTCTGCCAAGGGGAGATTTATTTTCATTAATAAAAAATGAAACCACTTTAGCTTAATTAGTTTTGAATTGGGTCATGTAATCCTATTTTTTCTATTTTTGAGCCATGAATCAAATCGATAAAATCAAAAAACAACGCTACGAGACTGAAATGAAGATCATTGCATTGGAGGATAAGCATGAGCGCAGCAAATTATCGAAAAATGAAGAAAAAGAGCTGGAATTCCTGAAAAGAAAAGCAATTGAATTAAATGAAAGGATTCAATCATTAATCTAAAACAAACCCAATAATGAAGTACTACATAAGCAAGACCATCAAGGGAAATTATCATGATACCATTGACAAAGTAACAGATTTGTTGAAAGAAGAAGGCTTTGGTGTGCTTACTGAAATTGATGTAAAAAAGACATTAAAAAAGAAGCTGGATGTAGAATACAAGAATTATGTAATTCTCGGCGCATGCAACCCCAACCTGGCGCTTAGGGCTTTCCAGTCGGAAGACAAAATCGGAACCCTTCTACCGTGCAATGTCGCAGTAATCGACCAGGGAGATGGAAATATAGAGGTTGCCATTATGGATGCTGTAAAACTGATGAGCCATATTGGAAATCCCGAACTGGAAGTTCTGGCATTAGAAGTTTCTGAAAGAATGGAAAGGGTACTACGGAAGCTTTAATCCATAATCAGCAACGCTTTTCCGGAAAGTAAAAAGTTTATAACTACAAGATCATAAACTTAATTTTACTTGTAAGTCAGGTCAATTATTGACAGCTTCCACCGATTTAATCTCAGGAATTGCTTTTTTAACCGCCGATTCTACTCCACTTTTCAATGTCATCATGCTGTATGGGCAAGATCCGCAAGCTCCCATTAACTGAACATTCACTACATTTTCGTCAGTGAGTTCCACAAAATGAATATCACCACCATCCTGCTGAAGATAAGGCCTTATCTGCTGGATCACATTCTCAACCTTTCCGGTAAGTTCCGCACGTTTTTCGTCAGTCATAGTTTTACTTATTTATAAAATTATATTATGATTTAATTTCAACAATTTTAGTTGGTTCAAGGTTGGCATTCCTGATCGCTATCTGCCTGGCCAGGTTTTGTGCCAGTTCATGAAATGCCTTGCCAACAATCGATTCCTGCTTCAGTGCAATCGGGCTGCCGGCGTCCCCTGAAGCACAAATGCTTTCTACAATCGGTATCTGTCCTAAAAGCTCCACATTCGAATCATGAGCAAGCTTTTTACCTCCCTCTTTTCCAAACAGGTAATATTTATTATCCGGTAATTCCTGCGGCGTGAACCACGACATATTCTCGATCAAACCAAGAATCGGTACTTTGATCTCCTTT
The DNA here is from genome assembly GCA_963749345.1 of uncultured Bacteroidales bacterium. Lineage (GTDB taxonomy): Bacteria > Bacteroidota > Bacteroidia > Bacteroidales > JAADJA01 > JAADJA01. Next base: position 696,271 of record CAVVMO010000001.1, read on the forward strand.
TGATTAAACATATTGAAGGCCTTACGAGCATCTGCCAAAGCTACCTCCTGAGGGGTAGTCACAATAACAACACCGGTTACAGGTAAAGTTTGAACCAAAGTTAAATGGATATCTCCGGTACCCGGGGGAAGATCGACGATAAAATAATCCAATTCTCCCCATTCCGTGTCGTTGATCAGTTGATTCAGGGCATTTGTGGCCATTACTCCGCGCCAGATCAAAGCCTGTTCAGGCTTTACAAAAAAGCCTATAGAAAGCAATTTAATACCGTATTTTTCGATAGGTAAAATTTTAGTTTTTCCATCAACTTCCTTACCCAATGGCTGTGCATTTTCAAGATCGAACATAATCGGAACGGAAGGTCCATAAATGTCAGCGTCAAGTAATCCGACACTGGCCCCGGTATTGGCAAGTGCCACAGCCAGGTTAGCAGCTACCGTTGACTTGCCGACTCCTCCCTTGCCGGAGGCAACTGCAACAATGTTTTTTACTCCCTTGAGCAATTTCTCGGTATCTTTCCGCCTGGTCGATACCCTTGAGTCCATTTTTATTTCTACTTCGAAATCTTTTCCAATATATGAGTTTATAGCATCAAGGCAATCCTGCTTTATTTTATTTTTTAATGGGCAGGCTGGAGTAGTCAATATCACATCAAAACGGATCAGTTTATCCTGCACTACAACATTATCAATCATCTTCAACGAAACCAAATCCTTTTTCAGATCAGGATCGTTTACATGCCGCAGTGCATCAATAACTTGTTCTTTCGTAACACCCATCTTTAATCTTAATTTAGAATTTGTAAAAATAGATAAATCCTGAAGAATGCAAATAAAACAAAAATGTTTCAGAATTTGAGTGGAAAGGATTTGTTAATTCTGTTAGATATCGTCCCGTCTAACTATCTCCAAAAAATCTTACCTATCTTTAACAAACAGGAAAAGATCTTCATTGGGTCGTTTCATCAGGTATTTTTCGCGGCCGAATTTTTCAAGCATTGCAGTATCATACCTCAAAATTCGCAAAGCAATGCTATCATTTTGGAACTCGGTAATGTACAATTCTTTTAAATCTTTTGCTTCATTAATTGAGGAAACCAATCCTATCTGGTTAATCACACTGTTTCTGTCGAAAAATAGCATCCAGATAACGAAAACAAGAATGGCCGCTACCCATTTATTTTTTAATTTCTGAGGAATTTCTGATAATTGCATATTCCTAAAATATCTCTTACAAAAGTATATAGCAAACGAGGTTAGTTATCGGCAGATTGTAATTTTTATTAAATATTAGTTGTTAATATCCAAACCGAAGCTGTTGCAGGTTTCACAATCCGATTTTATCCCCGATCTTTTTCATGGCATTCAGACTGATCTCAACAAACTCCGGTAATGGTATGCCGATTAACTCGCATTCCATGATATTTTCCCTTCTGACCGAAGCAGCGAATTTTATTTCTTTCATCCTTTTGATGACAGATTTGGGTTGAACGCCTGCAACCTTTTTATCGAGATAAACAAGAGTAGTTGCCACTATCATTCCGGTTATCGTTTCTCCGGCTGCCAGTGCATATTGGAATTCCTTGCTTCGTTTTTCTCCAGACGAAGATTCATTATGCATTCGGATGGCATCAACGATTTCGGGATCAATCCCCTTTTCAGTTAAAATTCTTGCGGATTCTTTACCATGGGTGTACATATCACCTTTCACCAGTTCAACATCCAGGTCGTGGAGCAATCCTGCCAGGCCCCACTTGTCTTCATCCCTGCCAAGTCGTTTGGCCAAATCCCTCATCACCGCTTCCGAAGCTAAACAATGGTTCAGCATGTTTGGTGATTTGATATACTGATGTAAAAGTTCGATTGCTTGCTGATATTCCATAAATAAAAATAGTTTTCAATTTAGAAAAGTTCTCTGTTCCCGGTTCACCGATCTGAGCTAATAGAAGATTTTAGTCTGAGAACTGTCTTCTGAGAACTGAGAACACTAATGTGTATCCAGTCCATGAAGCATATAAATCAAATGCCTCAACGTTTTAAAAATTTCCTCCATGTATTCATTTACCGCTTTCACACTTCCGGGAAGTGTATAAACAAGCGTATCGCTCATCACACCGGCAACTCCCCTGCTCAATAATGCGTTTGGTTTTTCGACTCCATATTTTAGCCGAATGGCTTCCATCACACCCGGAATTTCTTTGTCAAGAAGATCTTTTACAACATCCGGTGTAAAATCGCGTGGACCAATTCCTGTTCCACCTGTGGTAAAAACCACATCCACTTTTTTGTCTTCAGCCCGCTCAAGCAAAACTCTCAATGCTTCAGGATCATCAGGGATAATGGTATGCTCAATTTCGACCGCATAATCATTTTCCCAAAAATATTCGTTGGTCAATTCAATAATTCTTGGTCCGCTGCGATCTTCATATTCTCCCCTGCTTGCACGATCACTAAGGGTAATAACGTGGACTTTAAATGTTTTCTTTACATATGCGATTGTATCGCCTGCCCTAACTACTCCATTTTTTAATACCCTTGCAAAAATGCCTTCTTTAGGCATCACACAATTGCCTACTTCCTTGAAAATAGCGCAGGATGAACCGTGACATTCTTTACCAATCTGTGTTATCTCAAGCACCACATCACCAATGATCAATTGATCAAGAGGCGCAGTTTCATAAAGCACTAAACCCTCGGTAGTAATGTTCTCAGCAAATTCACCAAAATTGATTTTACGTTTGGCTTCTTTTTCAAATTTTACAATACTTTCCTTACCAAGCAAACTGACGTGCCTTTGCCAGATACCGGCATGTGCATCATTTTTAACACCCAGTTCAGTCAATTCGATTTTTTCAACGGGTATTTTTATGGTGCCTTTTTTTTCAGAAATGTTTACCGAAATGACTTTAATTGAATTACTGTTCATTTAATTGAATTTAAATTTCAAAAATTGGATAAAGACACAAGATAAAAGGACAAAGAAACAGGTTGTTAATCTGAAACAAATTTTATTTCCGGGTTTTATTAACGATAGATCCTAATATTTTCTTTAGCTCAGATGATTCCTTTATCAACCATATTAACTCAGAATCACTAGCATACCCCTCAAAAGTCGCTTTAATAATCCGAAACCAATAATTCGATTCCCTCATTTCACGTAAAGAAATTCTTATTTTATTATTGAAATCCGCTTTTGAAGAACCCGCCTGAGCCTCTTCATAGTTTGCACCGGATGAAGTTGAAGATTTTGATAATTGGTATCTGATGATTCTGAGTTCAGGTTTATCAGGCAGTTTACTAAGGAATTTTAAAGTCCTAACAGCAAAATTAAACAACCTCTCACTTAATTCATTTGATTCCATTTTTACTTTCTACTTGTTTCTTTTTACTTGTTTCTTTTATCTTGAATATTACTCTTTCGTTTTCTCTACTAATCTAATTTCCTCAATTACCATTTCCTTGTCCACCGCCTTGCACATATCATAAATAGTCAGAAGGGCAACTGATACCGCAGTAATGGCTTCCATTTCAATTCCGGTCCTGCCGGTGCATTTTGCTGTGCTTGTTACAATAACTCCATCATCTGTTAATTGAGTTTTAATCTCAATTTTGGTTATCTGCAAGGGATGACACAGGGGGATCAATTCACTTGTCCTTTTTCCACCCTGAATGCCTGCAATTTCAGCAATGGTGAGGACATCTCCCTTCTTCAATTGGTTTTCACGGATGAGTTTTACGGTTGCCGGATTCAATTTAATTTTACCTTCAGCTTTCGCCGTTCTAATCTGGTCGGGTTTATTTCCAACATCCACCATATTTGCCTTACCCTTTTCATCTGTATGCGATAATTTTCCCATCTTATTTCGATTTAAAATCAAAAATCACAAATCGTACATCATAAATCTAATATCATAAATCCTACCCTCCAATATTACTGAAAGAGTTGACGCTATTTTCCGTACCCGATTCAGGCTTTTTACCGATCGCTCTTATAATTGCCTGTTCGATTCCCAATTCTCTTACATCAAATTCAAGATCGCTAAAAAGGCAGGGCTTGATTTTTCCATTGGCGGTTAATCTCAACCGGTTGCATGATTTGCAGTTGCCACCATCACCTCCCATTATTGTTGAAAAAACACCCGACCTGAGATTCATTTCTTTAATAAACCTTACCTGGAAACCATGTTCACTGCAAAAGGCTTCTACCTCTTGGGCGTCAGGCTCCTCCCTTGATTCTTTTATTACACAATTGATTTTAACCGGTGTTAAACCCGCTTCTACTGCAGCCTCTAATCCTCTCATCACATTCTCAATTTCTCCGACCCGGGTAATTGACCTGTATTTTTCAGGGTTGAGCGAATCAAGGCTGATATTGACCCGTTGCAGTCCAGCTTGAGCAAGCGGAGATGCAAATTGGTCGAGCAGAGTACCATTGGTTGTCATAGATAAATCTTTTATTCCCTCAATGGATGCCAGCATTCTCACCAGATCAACTATCCCCTTCCTTACCAGAGGTTCACCACCTGTGATTCTTACTTTATCAACCCCCATCATCACACAAACCCTGACGATTTCCTGAATTTCTTCGAACGATAAAATATCATTATGATGCATGAGTTCCACCCCTTCTTCCGGCATGCAATAATTGCAACGCAGGTTGCACCGGTCAGTGACTGATACTCTGAGGTAATTTATATCTCTGTTAAATGAGTCTAACATCCACTATGTCTCCTTTTTTTAACATGGTTTGACCAATAGGAATAAAGATCAGCCCCTGAGCTTCGTTGAATGAATTGATATGTGCTGAGCCATGGTACTCCAACGGCAGAACCTCACCATTATTTTGGATCAATGCCGGAACAATCGATAACCGGTCGGATCTTTTCCTGGAGTAATTTACGCCTATTGGTATCTTAAGGTTTAAAGGCTGGTAATCGCATCCTGATAATTTATAAATCAATGGTTTTACCAGCAGTTCGAATTGTACAAACGATGAAACCGGATTACCGGGTAATCCAAAAACATATTGAGTTCCTTTTGTTCCAAATAAAGTTGGCCTCCCGGGCTGAACAGCGATGCTTTTGAATTTTAAATCTACACCCAGTTCTGATAATATCTGCGGGACATAATCAAAATCACCCATCGAAACCCCGCCTGTTAGTAAAACGATATCCGCATGATCAAAAGCTTTTGATATAATATTCCTCAATGATTCCTCTGTATCCATTGCAATTCCAATGTACTCGGTCTCAGCACCGGTATTTATTGCCTGAGCTAGCAATTGGTAAGCATTGCTGTTTCTGATCTGCGACAAAGCTGGTTTAACATCAGGTTCCACAAGCTCATCACCTGTAGAAATCACTGCCACTTTTATCTTACGATAAACCCGTGGCATCACACATCCAGCCGTTGCCATTATAGCAATGTGCTGAGGTTTGATCTGGGTTCCCTGTTTTATTACGACCTCCCCCTTTTTAATATCCTCTCCTTTAAAGCAAATATTTTCCTTTATCTTCTCTTTATGGTATTTGATCTTGTTTCCACTTAATTCTTCAACATCTTCAACCATCATCACTGCATCTGCACCCTTTGGGACGGGTGCACCGGTCATTATCTTCGAGCATTGATTCTTACCGACTTCTTTTTCCGGGGCTTTTCCTGCAGGAATGACCTCGATTACCTCGAGCTTGTTCAAAATATCAGTCTTCCGGCAAGCATAGCCATCCACGGCAGATTTATCAAAGGGAGGCATTTCGATATCGGAGGTGATATCTTCTGCAAGGATTCTTTGACACGACTCCCTGAAATCAACGTTTTCCGTCGTTAGCCTCACATTTATTCCCGAAACAATATTTAATGCTTCATCAAAGCTGATCATCTGCCCAATTTTATAAAAGGTCAAAAATATAAAATATACGCTATTGAATAATTATTAAAAAATCACAAATTCAAATTAACTTTGCAGCTGAGGGAGATACAAATTTTCTCTAATTAATTATACAATCATGCTCGGTAAAGAATATACCTTTCAGCAAAAGATAGACGAGCTGAAAGAACGTGAAAAAGAACTGAAAAGTCTTTACAAGGTTGAAGAAGCAATTAATCAGAATTTGCCTCTCGATGAATTTTTTATGCAAATTGTCAAGAGGCTTTCTTCAGGTTGGCAATACCCGGAAATTTGCAGGATAAAAATCACCTTTGAGGATAAGGAATACAAGGAAAAGTATTGGGATGAAACCGAGTGGTTTCAGCAGGCTGAAATAGTGGTTGATGACAATGTGCTCGGGAAAATTGAGGTCTTTTATACAGCATTCAGAAAAATGGTAGTCGACAGCCAGTTCCTCCCTGAAGAACAAAAATTGCTTAACGCTATTGCAGCAAGGATTGGTACTTACATTTTCAACAAAAGGCTCGAGAAGTCGATTGAAATCCTGCAGAACGAAAAGGATAAACCGATGGCTGATGTACCACACGTTCTGATCGGGCAGCCGGATAACCATTGGATCTGGCGTAAGAATATGGCTGAAATTATCGCCAATAAACTTGATTTGGACCGATTTGACGTAAAGGGTATTTACCTGATCGGGAGTACTAAAAATGCAAATGCTGGTCCGGCAAGCGATATCGACCTGCTTGTTCACGTGGGGGATGACGCAGAGAAAATCAGGGAATTAAAGGCTTGGATGGAGGGCTGGAGCCTCTGCCTTTCGGAAATGAACTACCTGAAAACCGGCTATAAAACCAAAGGATTGATCGATCTGCATATTATAACAGACGAAGATATACGACACAAAACCAGCTTCGGGGTTATGATCGGGAATCATACCGATGGAGCTAAACCTATCAAAGTTATTAATAGATGAGAGAAACGAATTGCTTTTTTGTTTCAGATCTGCATGGTAAACCAGACCGATACCGGAAATTGTTTAATGCTGTTGAAAAAGAAATGCCTGATGCGATTTTCTTCGGAGGAGACCTGCTCCCTCACCGGATGAAGAAGGTTGAAACTTTCGACAGCTTTACAAAGGACTTTTTATTTCCCGAATTAAAAAAGTTAAAGGATACCCTCGGGGATAAAGCGCCTGACGTTTTTATGATCCTGGGCAACGACGACGCCGGGAGTGAAGAAGATAGCTTTATTGAAGAAAGCCGGCGCGGGCTTTTCCATTATATCCATCAGAAGAAAATTAAATGGCAAGGTTTTTCTATATTCGGTTACTCCTTTGTTCCGCCCTCACCATTCCAGCTTAAGGACTGGGAAAAGTATGATGTGTCGCGCTATGTCGATCCGGGGTGCATCCCGCCTACGGAAGGTTTCAGGACGAAAGAACCAAAGGAAGATATTGAATATGCCACCATCCAGAAAGACCTGGTTGTATTGGCCGGCACAGAAGACCTTTCGAAAGCTATTTTTCTTTTTCATTCGCCGCCCTACCAGACTCTCCTGGACCGCGCCGGGCTGGACGGCAAGATGATCGACCATGTGCCAATGGATTTGAACGTTGGAAGCATTGCCATTAAGCGGTTCATCGAAGAAAGGCAGCCGCTGCTAACGCTGCACGGACATATTCACGAATCCACCAGGCTTACCGGTTTCTGGCAGCAGCAGATTGGCAATACTTATGCTTTTAATGCGGCTCATGATGGACAGGAACTCTCCATAATAAAATTCAATCATGCTGACCTTGCCAGCAGTGAGCGGGTAATTGTTTAAGGTTACGGAAACAAGTTACAAGCTTGAGGCAGCGTGACGTAGGTAGAAGGCCACGCCCAACCGGGAGTTAGATTTTTAATTGTCTGCGACTATGGTGAATAGTAAGTATATCAATTTGATATTCTGATATTATTTTGTAAATAATCCTATAATTGCCTTGTATTAATTCCCTAATGTCAGACCTGTTCAATTCCGGAACGATTCTGCCGGAATAAGGAAAAGTTTCCAATATCAAACTCTGGTTAAAAAATCTGGCAACCTGAACTTTAGCATATTTTTCAGAGTCTATTGCAATGAATTGTGCAATATTTTCAACATCATTCAGCGACTGCTCAGTCCAGGTTATTTTAACCATTTTCCAAGTTTTTCTTTTGCCTGCTCAGTTGAGTATGTTTTGCTGGCTTCCGATTGTTCCAATCCGATCTCAATTTTTTGTAAAAGGATGATTCTGTCAATGAGTTCGTCGAATGAAAATTTATCGGGAAGATCATTTATAGTTTGCTGTAAAATTTCTTTAGTAATCATGTCGTTCGTTTTTACAAAAATACAAAAAATTGATCAATTAATTCAATTGGGGTTGTGAGGGTAATAGTTTGACAGGTCAATCGGAATTTAACGGAAAGTTTGAAATGGGTACTTTTTTTTCCGGGGTATTTATACAGGTGGAAATGGAATGATGAAAGTGGAAGATTAAACATTCCTGCATCCTCTTACCCTTAGTCAAAAGCTGGACAGGCCTTCAAAGGGGAATGAATCTCGGAACTTTGAACCTCAAACAAAAAAATCCCGGCATCAGCCAGGGCTCCTTGCTACTTATTTCTTTATTATTTTATCTTGAAAAAACTTATTACTTTACTCCGCTATCATTTTGCAAACAGTATTCCAGTTGCGGGTAGTAGCCGGTAAACCAAGCTTCTTCTCAATAAAGCTGTTCGGGAAACCGTATCTCCCGTCCTTAGCCGGATGCGCAAGACTGAAAATAGTATTCCCGGATGGAATAATCAGTTCGACATCCCCCGTTGGTGACAGCAATGGCAGCTTTAACGAAGCCGGTAATAATTGCTTTGTAAATGTCACATATTTTTTCACATTCGTACTTTCATCAATTTTAAGGAAAGGCTGAATGTCAATTATTTGCTTAATTTCTACAGCAGTTCTCAGAAACATGTCCACATGGTAACCAAGGGATTTGGTCATCGCACGGTTTAATTTCATTTCAACGATTTCAATATCGGTTTCCGGTGAATCGAAAACGACATTACCACTCTGGATAAATGTCTTTACATTGCTGAACCCGGCATCGGTAAATATCTTCGCCAGATCTGTCATTTTAATCAGCTTTTGTCCACTGACGTTTATTCCTCTTAAAAAAGCAAAATACCCCGGCATAACAAAAAGTCAAATTTAGTCAAACAAAAAAAACGAGGCATGAACCTCGTTTTAAACTTTATTATTTTACAAAACGGTTATTTCTATTTTAAAGCAGCTGCCTTGTCTTTCATTTCCAGTAATTCATACGCCTGCCTGAGCGCTTTTTTGCAATCTTCATTGGTCGGGTTTATCTTGTTGGCCTTCTCAAGCATAGGTAATGACTTGGTAAAGTCCGCTTTTACTTTTACCATTTCAGACTTGTACTTTTCGGCATCAGTTTTAGCCAATGGGGTAACTTCAGCCTGTTTCTTTGCTGCGGCATTAAATACATCCAACCCCGAACTCAGATAGTACTGGAAAAGCAGATCATTGAAATCAGCCTTATTCTCATAGCAACTGGCCACTCCGGAATTACAAACTGCCTCCATTTCCGTATAGCGTACTAATTTTTTAAGAGCAGTTGCTTTGTAAAGCATCGATTTACAGGTTTTATATTTAAAACCTATTGAAATATCGAAAAGTGTGATAGATTTTTCGTAGTCTTCTATTTTTAATGCGCATATACCAGCATTAAAATATAAAGTAGTATCAATTTTTCCCTCAGCCTCATATAAACTTATGGCTTGTTCAAATGAACTCAGTCCTTTTTTGTAGTCCTTGGCTTTGTATGCATCAGCACCTTCAATTTTATATTCTTTTGCAGTTTTATTCTGAGCATTTAATAGTAATACTCCACCCATAAATACCAATGATAATAAGAAGTATTTTTTCATATTCTATAGTTGATTTGTTATTTATATTTTTAAAAACCGGGCAAAATTATACATTATAATTTAAAAAAAATGAATGAATATCACTTAAACTGAAATTTTATACAGTTATTATGCCACTTTGTAAATTCGACCCTGATTATAAGAAATAATCCACCTGCAATTTTTCTTCTACTTTTGCAACAAACAGTTAATTCATTGAAACGGTTCAACACAATCATTAGTTTCATTTTATTTCTTTTTATCCTGCTAAGAGCACAATCTCAAACAATTTTGGAAACAGCAGGATTATTGGAAAATAAATCCTTAAATATTATTAATACACCCATTTCAGGAAACGATTCTTTTGCTCTTTCTAATTTACCTGAAATCGAAATGCCTGAATATTCATATAAAACCACGCTACCTTCAATACATGATAATTCAGATCAGCCTTTTTATAGAGAATTGTTTGTTCAGGTTGCAAACGAATGCGGTCAATATAGCGCCATTGCTTTTAATTTTACTTACGAAATGGACTATCGCCGGAATCTTCCGGCCAATGCCCCGGAAAATTTATATCCTACTCACTACACTTATAATTTCGATAACGGAGGCTATGGTTGGTATGGAGTAAACTATTTCCAGAGCTATGAGATTGTCAGAACCAATGGTCAGCCCAATGAGGCTGATTATGGCGGTACCGCAACAGGAGGCTCCAGCCGGTGGTTGTCGGGGTATGATAAATACTACAGGGGGATGTTTAATAAGATTGAAAATGTTTATCAAATCAGGGTAGGCACCCCTGAAGGATTACTGACGCTTAAGCATTGGCTTTATGATCATTTGGAAGAGCTGGACGTGGGAGGACTTGCAAGTTTTTATTCTTCAAGTCCATGGAATGCCACTCACCTCCCGGACGGAACACCTGAAGGAGGAAAACATGTAACTCAGTGGTTTATCGGGCCTCCGAGCCATGCCATGACCATAACAGGATGGAATGATTCGATCCGGTTTGATTATAATGAAGACGGGCAATACACCAATGATCTTGATATTAATTCAGATGGTCTTATCGATATGAAAGATTGGGAGATCGGTGGGTTGCGATTTATGGATAGTTATATTGGCGGTCTCACATGGGCTGATAGCGCTTATTGCTATATGATGTATAGAACGCTCGCTGAAAATATAGCAAATGGTGGAATTTGGAACAACGCTGTGCACATTGTAAAAGTTAAAGAAAACTACCAACCTTTGCTTACAATGAAAATCGTCCTGAATCACAATTCCCGCGATAAGATTAAAGTTGTTACAGGTGTTTCTACAAATATTCAGGATGAGTTTCCCGATTTTACCCTTGGGTTCCCAATATATAACTTTCAGGGGGCAAGCCAGTACATGCAGGGAGGTAATACCATTGAAGAAAATAAAACGATCGAGTTCGGGCTTGATATAACGCCACTCCTCGGAGAAATAAACGCCAACCAACCTTCAAAATTCTTTTTACAGGTAATTGAAAAGGATCCACAAAATGCAGGTTCAGGAAGTATTGTTGATTTTTCTCTTATGGATTACACCAATGGTTTAGTGGAAATCAATTATCCTCAATCCAATATTCCTGTTAATAATAACACAACTACAACCCTTGCTCTGCCTGCCAACATAAACTTTAATCAACTGGAGATAATTTCAAATGAATTACCGCTTGCTATAATTAATGAACCTTATGAATTTAGCCTTTCAGCATCCGGGGGTACGCGCCCGTATCAATGGAATATCCTTAGACATTTTGAACAGAACACCTATTCAGGTGAATTACCCGAAATAACAGGCGAGAAGCTTAATCTTTCAGATACAATCAGAGGTATTGCAATGAAGAAAATCGGGTTTCCGTTTCCTTTTTATGGCAATTATTATGATACAATTTATGTTCACAACGAAGGATTTATCATGTTTGATGAACAAGCATACCCCTGGCCATATTTATACGATGAGGGATTAATGATTAAAAAAAGCAGGATTATAGCGCCATTTCTGGATCAAAATATTGTCTTTGATACCGTGTCGGGAGATGGTGTATGGTTTGAAGGAGATGATAACCAGGCATCTTTCAGGTGGCGATGCACATCACTAGCTCCCTTTCAGGCAAATCTAAATTTTGCACTGACTTTATACCCTACGGGGGAGATAGAATTTTATTATGCGGATGATCTTTTAATCCCAAACGAATACTGGGCAGCAGGCATAAGCGATGACGACGGGAGGAATTATTCACTTGCTGAATCAGGAATATCGACAAAACCAATTCCGGCAAATATTATTAGATTTATCCCTGCAGAGTACCCTGATGAAATGAGCCTGACCCAAGCTGGCATTTTTTCAGGTATTCCACAAATGCATTATAACGGGATAGAAGTTGAATTCGCAATTACTGATTATAATAATATTACCGTACGAAAAACCATACCGTTTTATAGTTCATATGCCGGAAATGAAGAATGGAATTCAGGCATCATTCCGGAAATACAGATTTACCCAAACCCGTTTCTTGATTTTGTAAATATAGAACTTAATCCTAAAAATCCTGAATCCGTTTCGATAATCATTAATGACATTAACGGCAGGGAAGTAGCATCGGTTGTAAAACAACAAATGATAACAGGGAAACGTAATTTTATTTGGCGACCATTGAATTCTGATGGATTTAATTTGCAATCCGGTATTTTTTATTGTCAGATAAAATTTGGAGATCAGACTTTTGCACGAAAACTAATCTTACTTATAAATCGTTAGGGATAGCAAGATGTATCTTTTTTATAGTGCAACAATAGCCGGTAATTTTCATATATTATCTCCTGAGGAGTCAAAGCACTGCATTAAGGTGCTGCGTTTAAAGAAAGGAGATAAAGTCCACTTAACGGATGGTTTGGGAAATCTGTACGAGACTTTAATTGTTGACGACAATTATAATAGATGTACACTTAAAATCACTAATATCATTTCTGAATTTGGTAAAAGGAATTTTAACCTGCATATTGCTGTTGCACCAACAAAAAACATTAATCGATTTGAATGGTTTCTGGAAAAGACAACTGAAATAGGAATTGATACCATTACTCCACTTATTTGTGAACACTCAGAGAGAAGGTCACTACAACGGGAACGGCAAAACAAGGTAATCACTGCTGCAATGAAACAATCTCTGAAAACTTATCATCCAAAATTGACTGAAATGATTGGCTTTCAAAAATTCATTTTACAGGACTTTCATGCTGAAAAGTTCATTGCTTACTGCAGTGATAATTTTAGAAATTCTTTAAAAGAAGAATATAATCCAGGTAATAATGCATTAGTTTTAATTGGTCCTGAAGGTGATTTTAGTGAAAACGAGGTACAAGCAGCAATTAACAGGGGATTTAAGCCTGTGAGTTTAGGCCCTGCGAGATTAAGGACTGAAACAGCAGCCCTGGTAGCCTGTATTACGCTGAATCTAATCAACCAATAAGAAAGTTGATATGTGGTGGATAATTAATTAATCGTTAGCTGATAAAAAATTGATCATGAAAAAGATTATATACATTACTTTATTTTTATTTACTGTTTCTTCATCGATGGCTCAGTATTCTGTCCAAATAGCATTGTTGAAATATGCTGGAGGCGGCGACTGGTATGCCAATCCAACATCTCTTCCAAACCTTATCAAATTCTGTAATGAAAATATTGGCACTGGCATTGATCCGGAACCGGCAACAATCGATGTTGGTAATCCGGAGATATTCAACTACCCTTTTGTTCATATGACAGGCCATGGCAATGTTGTCTTCTCAAATCAGGATATCAAAAATCTGAGAGATTATTTAATGGGCGGAGGCTTCTTACACGTTTCTGACAATTACGGTTTAGACCTTTATATAAGAAGAGAAATGAAACGCGTTTTCCCGGAAACTGACTTTATTGAATTGCCATTTGATCATCCTATTTACCACCAAAAATATGATTTCGACCGGGGACTTTATAAAATACATGAACATGACAACAAATCGGCACAGGGATTTGGAATTTTTTACGAAGGCAGGTTGATTTGTTTTTATGATTTTGAATGCGATCTTGGAGATGGCTGGGAGGATCAGGAAGTACATAACGATTCTGAAGCAACCAGGATTAAGGCATTAAAAATGGGAGCCAATATTATTCAGTATGTCTTCACACAATAAAGAAGCATTGGTAATAACGATTAGCCGGGAATGCAAATAGCAAAAGAGAAGTACATAAATTAGTGGGATGTACTGGATTCGAACCAGTGACCCCCGCCCTGTCAAGGCGATGCTCTAAACCAACTGAGCTAACATCCCAAAGGGCTGCAAAAATAACAAAGATTCATTTGATAAATTTAATAAAATTATTTTGATATTAATATTATAGTACCTACTTTTGCCGCCCGATTTCAAAGTAATTATTTAATAATAACAAAAGGAGAAAAATGATTATTGTACCTGTTAAAGAAGGTGAAAGCATCGACAGAGCTTTAAAAAAATACAAGCGTAAATTTGAAAAAACCGGCGTTGTAAAAGAATTACGGGAAAGACAAAAATTTACCAAACCCTCTGTTCTCAAGCGGGAAGAAAGGCGTAAGGCAATTTATATTCAGCAATTAAGACTTGAGGAAGAAGGTTGATTCTTTAACAAGAATTCGCAAGTTGTTGATTTGAAAGAAATTTTTGTTTCAGTAAAGTTTTTATTACTTTTGAAACAAAGATTTATTGTTTTAATATATGCATCAGGAGAGTTTCATTCAGTTTATCCGGTACGAAAAAAGATACTCCCAAAATACTATAATCGCTTACGAAAAAGACCTTTCCCAGTTTTACAATTTTCTCAATCAGGTCTACCAGGTCAATTCTATTGAGCAAGTCAATCACCAGATGATACGTTCATGGATTATCAGTTTGGTCAATGATAACGTTACGTCCCGCTCTGTAAATAGAAAACTTTCAGCATTAAAAACCTATTATAAGTATTTATTGAAGGAAAAAATTGTATTTGAAAATCCATTATTAAAAATAATTCCTCCAAAAACAGGCAAAAATCTGCCGGAATTTGTAAGTAAAGAAAAAATGGATGAGCTATTTGATGAAATTGACTTTGGGGAAAGTTTTATTGGTGTCAGAGACAGACTGATTCTTGAAATGTTTTATTATACAGGTATGCGCTTATCTGAATTGGTAAATTTAACTGATAATGATGTCGACATTCCAAATCAAAAGATAAAGGTTATTGGCAAAAGAAATAAGGAGAGAATTATCCCCTTCATCAAATCGTTTGGTAATTCTTTGTTAAATTATAAAACATTGAGAAATAACGAAATTGAATTTGACGAACAAAGCAATTATTTTTTCGTAACAGAAAAAGGAAAAAAAGTTTATAAAAGACTTGTTTATCGCGTTGTAAATTCGTATCTTGGTCGCGTTTCAACCTTACATAAAAAGAGTCCTCATGTGTTAAGACACACTTTTGCCACACTTATGCTAAATAACGGCGCTAACCTCAATGCAATTAAAGAATTACTGGGACATTCAAATCTCTCCGCCACCCAGATTTATACTCATAACACCATTGATAAGCTCAAATCTATATATAAACAAGCCCATCCAAGGGCATAAAATGAAAGGAGAAAAAAATGAAAGTAAACATCAATTCAGTTCATTTCAAGGCTGACAAGAAGCTGTTGGATTTTATCAATGAGAAAGTTGAGAAATTATCCAGTATGTATAATGGAGTAATTGGAAGTGATGTAATATTAAAATTAGAAAACTCTGATACTCCTGAAAACAAAGTTGCTGAAATAAGGTTATTTATTAAAGGCAACGATCTCTATGCGAAAAAGCAATCAAAGACATTTGAAGAAGCTGCCGATACGGCAATAGAAGCGCTCAGACGTCAACTCACTAAGTATAAAGACAAAATCAGAAAGCATTAAAAAATTATTTGTTTTTTTCTTTGATTATTAATAATAACTTTTATACTTTTGCAGTCCTTTTTTTCAGGACTGTTTTTTTATATAAAAAATTAACCTGCCAATGTAGCTCAGTTGGCCAGAGCTGCTGATTTGTAATCAGCCGGTCGGGGGTTCGAATCCCTCCATTGGCTCAGTTCTTTGAATAACTGAAATAAGAAAGATGGGGAGATACCAGAGTGGCCAAATGGGGCAGACTGTAAATCTGTTGGCAACGCCTTCGGAGGTTCGAATCCTCCTCTCCCCACGAAAAAGGTTTGAGTTTTGGGTAAAGGTGTGAATTAATAAATAATATAAACAGAAACACTAAATACTTAAGTACATTGAACAAAAAGCGGGAGTAGCTCATATGGTAGAGCGACAGCCTTCCAAGCTGTAGGTGGCCGGTTCGAGCCCGGTTTCCCGCTCAAAAGCCATTGTAGCTCAGGGGTAGAGCACTTCCTTGGTAAGGAAGGGGTCGCGAGTTCAATTCTCGCCAATGGCTCGATATCGCAAATTAACCGCATGAATTTTTATTTTGTAAATACTTTTAAACAATAATTGACATGGCAAAAGAAACATTTGATCGTTCGAAACCGCACGTTAACATTGGTACTATTGGTCACGTAGATCATGGGAAAACCACATTAACCGCTGCTATTACATTAAACCTTCAGGATAAAGGTTGGGCTACTTTTAAATCTTTTGATGAAATTGACAATGCACCAGAAGAAAAAGAAAGAGGTATTACCATTAATACCGCCCACGTTGAGTATTCAACAGCAAACAGGCATTATGCGCACGTCGACTGTCCGGGTCACGCCGACTATGTTAAAAACATGGTAACAGGAGCTGCTCAGATGGATGGTGCAATAGTGGTTGTTGCAGCCACCGATGGGCCAATGCCACAGACACGTGAGCATATTCTTCTTGCCCGCCAGGTTGGCGTTCCTAAAATTGTCATATTCATGAATAAAGTTGACATGGTTGATGATGAAGAACTGCTTGAAATCGTTGAGATGGAAATTCGTGAATTGCTTAGTTTCTATGAATTTGACGGGGAAAATACTCCGGTTATTAGAGGATCGGCATTAGGTGCATTAAACAAGGAAGAAAAATGGATCCCTAAAATATGGGAATTAATGGATGCTTGCGATACCTGGATTCCATTACCAAAACGCGACATTGACAAACCATTTCTGATGCCTGTGGAAGATGTTTTCTCAATTACAGGTCGTGGAACAGTGGCTACCGGCAGGATTGAATCCGGTGTCATTAAAATTGGCGAGGCTGTTGATATCATCGGTCTTGGAGCTGAAAAATTGAAGTCAGTTTGTACAGGGGTTGAAATGTTCAGAAAAATTCTGGATAGAGGTGAAGCTGGTGATAATGCAGGACTTCTGCTTAGAGGTATCGATAAAAAAGATATCTGCAGGGGTATGGTAATTGCACATCCTGGTTCAATTACTCCTCACAAAAAATTCAAAGCCGAGATATACGTTTTGAAAAAAGAAGAAGGAGGAAGGCATACACCTTTCCATAATAAATATCGTCCGCAGTTTTACTTCAGAACAACTGATGTAACAGGAGAAATGGTGTTGCCAGAAGGAGTAGAAATGGTTATGCCGGGTGATAACATCACCATCGAAGTTGATTTGATTGCAGAAATTGCAATGAGCAAGAATCTCAGGTTTGCTATCCGTGAAGGTGGCAGAACAGTAGGTGCAGGCCAGGTAATAGAAATTCTTGATTAGTAATCATAATATCATATATATAATATAAGGTATCCCATTAAAATTAAAACGGGATACCTTATGTTCATAAAAATTTGTTCTTTTTTATAAATACGGGTGTAGCTCAGCTGGTAGAGCTCTGGTCTCCAAAACCAGGAGTCGTGGGTTCAAGTCCTACCACCCGTGCAAAACAATAGTAATTAAATGGCGAAATTTAAAATACAAAGTTATATCCAGGAAAGTTATGATGAATTGTTTCATAAGGTGACCTGGCCAACTTGGAGTGAGCTTCAAAGTAGTGCGATCGTTGTGTCAATTGCTTCCCTCATCATCGCATTAATTGTTTATTTAATGGATTTTTCTTTTCAAAGTCTTTTACAATTATTCTATAAAAATTTTTAGAATAGCTTAATTTCTTTTTTAATTTATCGGAGATATTAAAATTTTACATCGCAGGGAATGACTGAACAAGTTAAAAAATGGTATGTGGTTCGGGCTATCAGTGGGAGCGAAAAGAAGGTTAAAGGTTATATCGAAAGCGAAATCAACCGGCTCAACCTTGGAGATTACCTTTCAAAGGTTTTAATACCTTTTGAAAAGGTGTACCAGGTAAGAAACGGTAAAAAAATCAGCAAAGAGAGAAACCTTTATCCGGGCTATGTTCTCATTGAAGCAGTCTTGATTGGCGAAATACCCCATATCATCAAAAATATTCCCGGTGTAATAGGCTTTTTGGGAACAAAAGGAGTACCCATTCCCATGCGTCAGTCCGAAGTCAACCGCATACTTGGTAAAGTTGATGAATTGGCCGAGCAGGGAGAAGAAGTCAATATTCCGTTCATTATTGGTGAAACAGTGACAGTCATTGACGGTCCGTTCAACAGTTTTAGCGGAATAATCGAAGAAATTAACGAAGAAAAGAAGAAGCTTAAAGTGATGGTAAAGATTTTCGGTAGGAAAACCCCCCTTGAACTTGGCTTTATGCAGGTTGAAAAGGAATAATTTTAAAGTTGAGCTGTTACGCAAAGCAATATAATTTTATTTAAAGTTAGGAATACAAAATGGCTAAAGAAGTAAGTGGATTAATCAAATTGCAGATCAAAGGAGGTGCTGCAAATCCGTCACCACCCGTTGGACCCGCGCTGGGTGCAAAAGGTGTAAATATCATGGAGTTTTGCAAGCAATTTAATGCCCGTACACAGGATAAGGCCGGACAAGTTCTTCCTGTCATTATCACTGTTTACAAAGACAAGTCCTTTGATTTTATTATTAAAACTCCACCTGTTGCAGTGCAATTATTGCAAGCTGCAAAAGTCCAGAAAGGATCAGCTGAATCGAACCGAACAAAAATAGCTACGATAGGCTGGGATCAGGTTCAGGCGATTGCTGAAGCTAAGATGCCCGATTTAAATGCTTTTACATTGGACTCGGCGATGAAAATGGTTGCCGGTACTGCAAGAAGTATGGGAATCAAAATTAAAGGCAATTCACCGTTTGGAGAAAATTAATTAGGAGTTTTATAATTGCAGAGTTAAATAATAATTAGGTAAAATGGCCAAAACAACTAAAAAAAGGAAGGATGCTTTAGCAAAATTCGACAAGAGTGCGCCTTATGCTATATCAGATGCCGTAAATATTATCAAAAACATCACCTATACAAAATTCGATGCATCCGTTGATCTGGATATTCGCTTAGGGGTTGACCCTCGAAAAGCCAATCAAATGGTTCGTGGGACTGTTGCCCTTCCGCATGGAACGGGTAAAACTGTGAGGGTTTTGGTATTGTGCACACCTGATAAGGAAGAGGAAGCTAAAGCTGCAGGAGCTGATTATGTTGGGCTTGATGATTACGTCCAGAAAATTAAAGGGGGATGGACAGATATTGACGTGGTAATTACCATGCCAAGCGTAATGCCGAAAGTAGGAGCATTAGGCAAAATATTAGGTCCACGTGGATTGATGCCCAATCCAAAAAGTGGTACAGTTACCATGGAAATTGGAAAGGCTGTTCAGGACGTGAAAGCAGGTAAAATAGATTTTAAGGTTGATAAAACAGGAATCATTCATGCATCGGTTGCCAAGGTATCTTTTTCAAGCGAAAAGATCGTTGACAACGCTAAAGAGTTGATCCAAACAATCATGAAACTTAAACCGCCCGCTGCAAAAGGTACTTATATTAAAAGTATCTACATGTCAAGCACAATGAGTCCTGGTGTTCAAATTGAACCTAAATCAGTTACAGTTATATAATAACAGATTAAAAGGTAAAAAGTATCTTAACAATGAGAAAAGAGAAAAAAAATCAACTTGTTGATTCCATAGCTGAGCAATTAAATAATAGCCCAACAATTTATATTACCGATATCTCTGATTTAAATGCAGAGACCACCAGTAATTTAAGAAGGCTTTGCTTTAAAAGGGATATTAAGTTGGTAGTAGTTAAAAACACATTGCTGAAAAGGGCAATGGAGAAATCGGATAAAAACCTTGCAGAACTCTATGTAGCCTTAAAAGGCTCAACTTCATTGATGTTTGCTGAATCGGGTAATGCACCGGCAAAACTCATTAAAGAATTCAGAAAAAAATCTGACAAGCCCTATTTAAAGGGAGCTTACGTAGAGGAGGTTTCTTACCTTGGTAATGACCAGCTTGAAATGTTAGTTAACATCAAAACCAAAAATGAATTGATAGCGGATGTGATTGCATTGTTGCAGTCGCCAGCAAAGCAAGTCATTTCAGGATTGCAATCAGGTGGTCAGAAACTTACAGGAATTCTAAAAGCTTTATCAGAAAAAGCAGCATAATTGTTGAAATTAAAATGAATTATTAAATATTAAAAAAATAAATACAAATGGCTGATTTAAAAGAATTTGCAGAAAAATTAGTAAATCTAAGCGTTAAGGAAGTTAATCAATTAGCGCAAATATTAAAGGAAGAATACGGTATTGAGCCAGCAGCCGCAGCAATTGCAGTAGCTGGTCCGGCCGCAGCAGCTTCAGAAGGTGGTGCAGCTGCGGAAAAATCCACATTTGATGTAATTCTGAAAGCTGCAGGTCAATCCAAATTAGCAGTAGTTAAGTTGGTAAAAGAATTGACCAGCCTCGGACTTAAAGAATCAAAAGAATTGGTTGATGCTGCACCCAAAGCTATAAAAGAGGGTGTATCTAAAGACGAAGCAGAAGCATTACAAAAGCAATTAGAAGAAGCAGGAGCAGAGGTTGAAATTAAATAAGGATTTTAGACTGTATTGCAGGAATTAGGCTGCCTTGCATCTTCAGATGTAAGGCGGTCTATTTCCGTATTTATAAATTATATCTTTAATCATTTGTTTAAACCTAAAAATCTTATCACCTTGGCCACTACCAATGAATATAACCGAATAGATTTCGGTTCGACAAAAATTAAATTTGAATACCCTGATTTTCTGGATATTCAGGTCAAATCTTTCCAGGATTTTTTCCAATTGGAGACGAATCCGGAGAACCGCGCCGGCGAAGGGCTTTACAAAGTTTTCAGCGAAAACTTCCCTATCACCGATGCCAGGAACAATTTCATTCTTGAATTCCTGGATTATTTTATTGATCCCCCCAGATATTCAATTGACGAATGCATAGAAAGGGGATTGTCATATAGTGTTCCTCTGAAAGCTAAACTAAAATTGTATTGCACCGATCCGGAACACGAAGATTTTGAAACTATTATCCAGGATGTTTATCTTGGAATGATACCTTATATGACACCTAAAGGAACCTTTATTATCAATGGCGCCGAAAGGGTTGTCGTTTCACAGTTACACCGATCACCGGGAGTATTTTTCGGTCAGCACATGCATGCCAATGGAACCACGCTCTACTCAGCCAGGATCATTCCTTTTAAAGGCTCATGGATGGAATTTACTACCGATATCAACAATGTGATGTATGCTTACATCGACAGAAAGAAAAAATTGCCTGTTACAACTTTGCTTAGAGCTATTGGTTATGAAAGCGATAATGATATTCTTGAAATATTTAACCTTGCAGAAGAAGTAAAGGTTAGTAAGAGTGGCCTTAAAAAAGTAATTGGCAGAAGGCTTGCAGCCAGGGTTGTACGAACATGGATTGAAGATTTTGTTGATGAAGATACCGGAGAAGTCGTATCCATCGAAAGAACTGAAGTAATTATTGACAGGGAAACCCTTCTCGAAAATCAGCATATTGACGAAATTGTAGATTCAGGGGTTAAGACCATCCTTCTTCACAGGGACGAATCTACGGCTACAGATTATTCAATTATTTTCAATACCCTTCAGAAAGATACCGCAAACTCTGAAAAGGAAGCAGTTGAATTCATTTATCGTCAGTTGCGTAATGCTGAACCACCGGATGAAGAAACGGCCAGGGGCATCATTGATAAATTGTTTTTCTCAGATAAACGATATGATCTTGGTGATGTAGGCCGTTACAGGATTAACAAAAAATTAGACCTTCAGGTAGATCCTAAAATCAAGGTGTTGACAAAAGAAGACATTATTATTATTATTAAATACCTGATTGAACTGGTTAATTCAAAAACTGATGTTGACGATATTGACCATTTAAGCAACCGAAGGGTAAGAACTGTAGGTGAACAGCTATTTGCTCAGTTTGGTGTCGGACTTGCACGTATGTCAAGGACCATTCGTGAAAGAATGAACGTTAGAGATAATGAGGTTTTTACACCAACTGATCTGATCAATGCCAAAACATTATCCTCGGTGATCAACTCATTCTTCGGAACAAACCAGTTGTCCCAGTTCATGGATCAAACCAATCCATTGTCAGAAATTACACATAAACGTCGTATTTCAGCTTTAGGACCAGGTGGTTTGTCAAGAGAAAGAGCCGGTTTCGAAGTACGTGACGTTCATTATACTCACTATGGAAGGCTTTGTACTATTGAAACGCCTGAAGGACCGAACATCGGATTGATTTCTTCCCTTTGTGTTTATGCAACTATAAACAGGCTTGGATTTATTGAAACGCCCTACAAACCGGTTATCGAAGGTAAGGTAAACCTGGATGAACCACCGATATACCTTAGCGCTGAGGAAGAAGAAGATAAGATCATCGCACAAGCCAGTACCTTATTAAATAGTGATGGGACTTTTACCAATGAGCGTGTAAAAGTCAGGTATCATGCTGACTATCCTATAACCCCTCGTGAGAAAGTGGATTTAATCGACATTGCTCCGAATCAGATTGCTTCAATCGCTGCTTCTCTTATCCCGTTCCTTGAGCACGATGATGCTAACAGGGCATTGATGGGATCGAATATGATGCGCCAGGCAGTGCCACTTTTAAATTCAGATAGTCCGATTGTGGGAACCGGTATCGAAGGTAATGTTGCCAGGGATTCAAGAGTTCTGATCAATGCTGAAGGCAATGGTGTGGTGGAATATGTTGATGCAAATGAGATCAGGATACGTTATAAGAGACAGGAAGAGGAAAAACTGGTTAGTTTCGAGGATGATCTGAGAATTAACTATCTCACGAAATTTAAAAGGACAAATCAGAATACCTCCATCAACCTGAGGCCAATCGTTCGTAAAGGAGACAAAGTTAAAAAAGGCCAGGTACTTTGCGAAGGATATGCTACCAAAAATGGTGAACTTGCCCTTGGCAGAAACCTAATGGTTGCCTTCATGCCATGGAAGGGATATAATTTTGAGGATGCAATCGTTGTATCGGAAAGAGTTGTAAAAGAAGATATTTTCACTTCTGTTCATATTGAAGAATTTACCCTCGAAGTAAGGGACACCAAGAGAGGTATTGAAGAATTGACCGCCGATATTCCTAATATTAGTTCAGATGCTACAAAAGATCTTGACGATAATGGAATTATCAGAATAGGTGCTGAAGTGAACGAAGGTGATATCCTGATCGGCAAGATCACACCTAAAGGAGAATCGGATCCGACACCCGAAGAAAAATTGCTGCGTGCCATCTTTGGGGATAAGGCTGGTGATGTGAAAGATGCCTCACTAAAAGCGCCCCCATCAATGAAGGGTGTTGTGATTGATAAAAAACTTTTCTCCCGTGCTATAAAGGACAAGAAAGCGAAAAGCAAGGAAAAGGACATTATTAAAGTTCTGGATACAGAATACCTTAAGAATTCAGAAGAACTCAAATCTAAGCTGGTTGATAAGCTTAATATCATTGTCAACGGTAAAACTTCTCAGGGAGTATACAGCAAGTTTAAGGAAGAGGTCATTCCGAAAAAAGCAAAATTTACACAAAAGTTGCTTCAGGGAGTTGATTATCTCAACGTAAATCCAAGTAAATGGACTACCGACAAGGATAAAAATGAATTGATCAAGGATTTGATCAATAACTATACAATAAAATACAAAGAAATTCTTGGGGTATATAACCGTAAGAAGTTTGTAGCTACAGTTGGAGATGATCTTCCAAATGGTATTGTACAGATGGCGAAAGTATTTATTGCCAAAAAGCGCAAATTGACCCTGGGAGATAAAATGGCTGGCCGTCATGGAAACAAAGGTATTGTTGCCAAAATTGTACGCGAAGAAGATATGCCATTTCTTGAAGATGGAACACCGGTCGATATCGTATTAAATCCCCTGGGCGTTCCTTCACGTATGAACCTTGGACAGATTTATGAAACCATCCTCGGTTGGGCGGGTCATAAATTGGGATTAAAGTTTGCTTCCCCTATTTTTGATGGGGCCACTTCACAACAAATCAATGACTATCTGAAAAAAGCCGGTCTTCCGGAGAACGGAACAGTTTATCTTTATGATGGTGGAACCGGTGAAAGATTTGATCAACCAGCAACTGTTGGGTATATCTATATGTTAAAGCTTCACCATATGGTTGATGATAAGATGCATGCCCGTTCCATTGGACCTTATTCACTTATTACTCAGCAACCTCTTGGTGGTAAAGCACAATTCGGAGGGCAGCGTTTCGGTGAAATGGAAGTCTGGGCGTTGGAAGCTTTCGGAGCTGCAAATGTTCTTCAGGAAATCCTTACCGTGAAATCGGACGATGTAATCGGACGTGCAAAAGCTTACGAATCGATCGTTAAAGGTGAAAACATGCCTAAACCTAATGTTCCTGAATCATTCAACGTGTTGGTTCATGAATTGAGAGGACTTGGTTTGAATATTACTTTCGACAAATAATATTCAATTCTTTTTTTAATACTATATAACTGAAATAACAATATTAGAAAATGGGATTCAGAAAAGACGAAAAAATTCCCGGTGATTTTTCAAGGATTACTATCAGTCTTGCTTCTCCAGAAATGATCCTCGAACGATCACATGGTGAAGTTACTAAGCCTGAAACAATTAATTACCGGACTTATAAGCCCGAACGGGATGGATTATTCTGCGAAAGAATTTTCGGCCCTGTAAAAGATTGGGAATGCCATTGTGGAAAATATAAAAGGATCAGATATAAAGGTATCGTTTGTGACCGATGCGGTGTTGAGGTAACGGAGAAAAAAGTCAGAAGGGAAAGGATGGGTCATATTCAGCTGGTTGTACCGGTTGCCCATATTTGGTTTTTCAGGTCATTACCAAATAAAATAGGCGCTCTGCTTGGCCTACAGACCAAAAAACTCGATACTGTAATTTACTATGAGCGTTATGTTGTTATCAATCCAGGAATTAAAGCTGCAGACGGTGTCAATTATCTTGATTTCCTAACTGAAGAGGAATACTTTACAATAATTGAGAATCTCCCGGCTGACAACCAATATCTGGACGATTCCGATCCGCAGAAGTTTATCGCAAAGATGGGCGCTGAAGCCATGCATGATCTTTTAGCCAGGCTCGATCTGGATAAAGAATCGTTTGATCTTAGGCACCAGGCTAATACCGAAACCTCCCAACAGAGAAAACAGGAAGCCTTGAAAAGATTGCAGGTTTTTGAGGCTTTCCGCGACGGACAGACCAGAATTGAAAACAGGCCCGAATGGATGATTGTGAAGGTAGTGCCTGTTATTCCTCCCGAACTCAGGCCACTTGTTCCATTGGATGGTGGAAGATTTGCCACCTCTGATCTAAATGACTTATACCGCAGGGTTATCATCAGAAATAACAGGTTAAAAAGACTTATCGAAATCAAGGCTCCTGATGTGATCATGCGGAATGAAAAGCGTATGCTGCAGGAAGCAGTTGACTCATTATTCGATAATTCGAGAAAATCGAATGCTGTGAAAACCGAATCAAACCGTGCTTTAAAATCGTTAAGCGATAGTTTGAAAGGAAAACAGGGTCGTTTCCGTCAGAATCTTTTAGGTAAAAGGGTTGACTATTCAGGTCGTTCTGTTATCGTTGTGGGTCCTGAATTGAAGCTAAATGAATGTGGGATACCCAAAGAAATGGCTTCAGAATTGTTTAAACCATTCATCATTCGGAAAATGCTCGAAAGAGGAATAGTTAAGACAGTTAAGTCTGCAAAAAAGATCGTTGACAGGAAGGACCCGGTGGTATGGGATATTTTAGAAAATATTCTAAAAGGCCATCCCATTATGCTTAATCGGGCACCTACCCTGCACCGGCTTGGCATTCAGGCATTCCAGCCCAAACTGGTTGAAGGGAAAGCCATACAATTGCACCCATTGGTTTGCACTGCTTTTAATGCCGACTTCGATGGTGACCAAATGGCTGTTCATGTTCCCCTTGGAAATGCTGCTATTCTCGAGGCTCAAATGCTAATGCTGGCATCTCATAATATTCTTAATCCGGCAAACGGAGCACCTATCACAGTGCCTTCCCAGGACATGGTATTGGGACTTTATTACATGACTAAGGAAAGAAAAAGCCTTCCAGGGCATCCTGTCAAGGGCGAAGGTTCAACCTTCTATGGACCTGAGGAAGTGATCATTGCTTATAATGAGAAAAAAGTCGATCTCCACGCAATCATCAATTGCAGGGTTAAAGATTTTGAAAATGGCAAATCCGTTGTCAAAATCATTGAAACGACTGTTGGAAGGATATTGTTCAACCAGGCTGTTCCTGAAGAAATAGGATACCTGAATCAGCTAATGACCAAAAAAGCACTGCGTGATATTATCGGTCAGGTATTAAAAATTACAGGAACTGCAAAAACTTCTAAGTTCCTTGATGACATTAAGGATCTCGGTTTCAGAAAAGCTTTTGAAGGCGGTCTGTCTTTTAATCTCGGTGATATCGTTATTCCTGAAATCAAAGGGGAACTCATTACCAATGCTAACCAGGAAGTAGAAGAGGTAATGAACAACTATAATATGGGGTTCATTACAAATAATGAAAGAT
Source organism: uncultured Bacteroidales bacterium (assembly GCA_963749345.1). GTDB lineage: Bacteria > Bacteroidota > Bacteroidia > Bacteroidales > JAADJA01 > JAADJA01. The sequence continues at coordinate 723,118 of CAVVMO010000001.1, forward strand.
ACAACCAAATCATCGATATCTGGACCCACACCAATTCACGGCTTACTCAAATACTAATGCAGAATCTCACTACCGACAAACAAGGATTCAATCCAATTTATATGATGCTTGATTCGGGGGCCAGGGGTTCTAAAGAGCAGATCCGGCAGTTATCAGGCATGAGGGGATTGATGGCTAAACCTCAGAAATCAGGGGCCACCGGTGGTGAAATTATTGAAAACCCGATTCTTTCCAATTTTAAAGAGGGTTTATCGGTTCTTGAATATTTTATTTCCACTCACGGTGCACGGAAAGGTTTGGCTGATACAGCTTTGAAAACAGCAGATGCAGGTTATCTTACCCGTCGTCTGGTAGATGTATCACAGGATGTTATCATCGCAGAAAAAGACTGCGGAACGCTGAGAGGTCTCAGGACAACGGCCTTAAAAAAGAATGAAGAAATCGTGGAAACGTTATACGAAAGGATTCTTGGAAGAACCACTCTTCACGACATTTATCATCCACAAACCGGAGCATTAATCGCTTCTGCTGGTGATGAATTGACTGAAGAAATTTGTCAGGTGATTGATGTATCGCCAATCGAAGAAGTTGAAATCAGGTCAGTATTAACCTGCGAAGCTAAAAAGGGTGTGTGTTCTTTGTGCTACGGTCGTAATCTTTCTACCGGAAGAATGGTTCAGCGGGGTGAAGCGGTGGGAGTAATTGCTGCACAGTCAATCGGTGAGCCTGGAACTCAGTTAACCCTTCGAACATTCCACGTTGGGGGTACTGCATCAAACATTGCTATTTCATCTAAGATTGAAGCAAAATACAGTGGAAAGATTGAAATAGAAGAACTCAGAACTGTTCTATACCAGGATGCCGAAAAGAATAAGTACGATATCGTTATCGGGCGTTCTGCTGAAATGAGGGTAATCGATGAAAACACAGGCATCATCCTGATGTCAGGTAATATTCCCTATGGTGCTAAATTATATTATAAAAGCGGTGATACCCTGAAAAAAGGTACTACAATTGCAGAATGGGATCCTTACAATGCAGTGATTATGTCCGAAGTTAGTGGTACTATTAAATTCGATAGCATTATCGAAGGCGTAACGTTCAGAATTGAATCGGACGAACAAACCGGTTACCACGATAAAGTGATCATTGAATCACGCCAGAAACAGAAAAATCCTGCAATCAAGATTCTGGATAAGCACAATGAAGAGATCAAATCCTATGATATTCCGGTGGGTTCTCACATCATTGCCAGTGATAATGATAAAATCAAAGCCGGGGATATCCTCGTAAAAATTCCACGCGCCATTGGAAAGTCGGGTGACATCACCGGTGGATTACCAAGGGTGACAGAACTTTTTGAAGCACGAAATCCAAGTGATCCTGCCAAGGTTTCTGAAATTGATGGGGTGGTTTCATTTGGTAAAAAGCTAAAGCGGGGAAATCGCGAAGTGATTATTACATCTAAATCGGGAGAAGAGAAAAAGTATCTGATCCCCACCTCAAAACAGATCCTTGCTCAGGAAAACGACTATGTAAAGGCGGGAACACCTTTATCTGAGGGCGCAATGACTCCATCAGATATTTTGGCAATCAAAGGACCCATGAAGGTTCAGGAATATATTGTTAATGAAATTCAGGAAGTATACAGGTTGCAGGGTGTTAAAATTAACGATAAACATTTCGAGGTAATCGTCAGGCAGATGATGCGTAAAGTAGAAGTGGATGATCCGGGTGATACTAAATTCCTGGAAGGAGAACTGGTGAATAAAAACGACTTCCAGGATGAAAATGATGAAATCTTTGGAAAGAAAGTAGTCGTTGATAGCGGTGATTCGACCACTTATCCTTCAGGCATGATTGTAAGTGCACGGAAGCTCAGGGAAGAAAATTCTCAGATGAAACGAAAAGACAAGAAACTGATCGAATCAAGAGATGCAAAACCTGCAATAGCCCGTCAGGTGCTGCAAGGAATAACCAGGGCATCATTGCAAACGTATAGCTGGATATCAGCTGCATCATTCCAGGAGACTACAAAAGTTCTTACTCAGGCATCTATCAATGCTAAATCAGATGAGCTCAAGGGCTTGAAGGAAAATGTCATTGTCGGACACCTGATCCCTGCTGGAACCGGTCTCCGCGATTATGAAAACCTGATTGTTGGCTCAAAGGAAGAATATGAAGCTTTAATGGCTGCTAAAGAAGAATAACAGAAAATCTTTATTTTAATAATTATGGCTGAACAAAATCCTGCAAAACAGATAAACATCGAACTGAGCGATGAAATGGCTGAAGGTATTTATTCGAACCTAGCAATAATAACTCATTCTCATTCTGAATTTATTGTGGATTTTATAAAAATGATGCCCGGTACACCTAAGGCTAAGGTGAAGTCGAGGATTATCCTTACACCCCAGCACGCCAAGAGGCTTTACAGGGCTTTGAAGGATAATATTTCAAAGTTTGAAGCCATGCATGGAGAGATTAAAGTGCCGGAAATTGAGAACCTGCCGTTGAACTTTGGCGGACCCAAGGCTGAAGCCTGATTTAAAATTTTGCAAATGAAAAGAAAGCAACAGGATTCTTCTGTTGCTTTTTTGTTTTATTTAACAGCACTTTTACTAACTATAGCCTGACAATAATTTAATACAAATAACGTATTTTTGGCGTATTACAATTCTGCAAACAATTGAATTATCTGCAAAAATATTTCAGACTTTTTTTACTAGTTTACCTTTTGGTTGCTATTCCAGTTATTCTTGATGCGCAGAAGCCAACAAAAGTGAAACTCATCAAAGCCAATGACCTCAAGTACTCCAGGCAATTAGGGGAAAAAGTGCAGCGGCTCATCGGGGATGTCCAGCTAAAACAGGACAGCACGCTTCTGTTTTGCGACAGCGCCTACCTGTATGAACTAACCAATAGCTTCCAGGGATTCGGGAATGTTCATATCAAGGCATCGGATACCCTGAATATTTACAGCGACCTGCTGAATTACGACGGAAATACAAAAATAGCGGAACTGATCAATAATGTTAGGCTGGTAGAAACCAAGGCAACACTTTACACGGATCACCTGTGGTACGACCGGCCGCGGCAGATTGCCTATTACCTGACCGGAGGGAAAATTGAAGATTCGTCGAATGTACTGACAAGCAAGAAAGGATACTACTACACCAGCACAAGGGAAGCGTATTTTAAGACTGACGTGGTGCTGGTGAATGAACAATACACTGTAAATTCGGATACGCTTAAATATAACACGGAGACAGAGATTACCTGGTTTTACGGACCGACGACCATTACCAGCAAGGAAAACCTGATTTATTGCGAAAAAGGCTGGTACGACACAAAAAATGACAAATCGCAATTCCAGGATAATGCCTACATCATTACTGAAGAACAAAAGCTGAAGGGGGACAGCCTGTTTTACGACCGGAAACGAAACTATGGGGAAGCCCGGAATAATGTTTCGCTTACTGATACGATACAGGATATTATGATCCTCGGGAATTACGGCGAATTCAGGAAACCAGAAGGCTATGCCTTTGTCACCGATAGTGCGGTTGCAGTGTTGGTCGATAAAAAGGATTCTCTTTACCTTCATTCGGATACCCTTTGGATATTATTCGATTCTGCTCAGAATGTCGATCATATGCTTGGATACCACCATTCTAAATTCTTTCGAAAAGACTTGCAGGGAATGTGCGATTCTCTGGTCTACAGCTTTGCCGATTCAACTATTTTTCTTTTTAAAGAACCTATTCTGTGGTCGGATGAAAACCAGCTGACTGCCGACACGGTGAATATTGCGATCAGCAACAAGCAAATAGATACCCTGGCACTGATCAATTCATGTTTCATTATTTCGATGGATGATACCATCCACAGAAATACCTTCAACCAGATAAAAGGGAGAGTAATGACCGGATATTTTAAAGAAAACCAACTGGTGAAAATCGTTGTAAACGGAAATGCCGAATCACTTTTTTATGTGCGTGAAGAAAACGGTGACCTTATTGGTATAAATAAAACAACTTCCAATGACATGAGCATTTATCTTTCCGAGAATGAGGTTCAGGTTATTGCCCCCATAAAAAATGTTGAAGCCCACATGTTTCCCGATAAAGAATTCCTTGAAGAAGACCGGAAAATGAAAGGGTTCAAATGGATTGAAGATAAAAGGCCATTGAAGAAAGAGGACATTTTGATTTGGTAATCTTAAAGACTGTTTAAAATTTAGATTAACATTTGATTTTAAGTGTTTTATACTTTGTGGTTTTTTGTGTCTTTGAGATTTAGTGGCGGAAAAATTTAGCCACAAAAGCTCTAAAACACAAAGTTTCACTAAAAATTTATTACAAATTCAACCTTCTGCAATATTCATTATTGCGAAATTTAAACAGTCTCTTAGCTATCTCAAATAAATGTTCTTAATCCTGTGGCAAGCCCTTAACCCTATTTCCCTTGTGAGTCCCAGGGAAATTAAACAGGAGATACTGAATCGAGGAGTTTTCTACCGTATTAGCAGACCCTGAGGATATCCGCTTTTTTTTGACAGAAAAACCAGTGGAATATGGGAAGGATCCAATTTTATATGATTAAATGAAGTTTTAAAATCAACAAAAAAATTCCGAGATGGTTAATTTGTAATACATTTGTATTAACCGTTAAAACATTTATATAATGAAAAAAATAATGTTCTGCATTTTAATACTGGCTATAGTTTCCTGCAATCAGCAATCGAAAAAACCTGCTGAAGAAACCAACAGGATTGTCAAAAAGTACACCATCGAACAGTTTTATAAAAACATCGATATTTTTGGAGGCAGTTTCTCGCCCGACGAATCAAAACTTCTTGTCACCAGCAATGAATCAGGAATTTTTAACCTGGTGGCTTTACCTGTCGACTCATCCCTTTCTATTAAATTAACCCACTCAACTGTTGAATCATTATTTGCCATTTCCTATTTTCCATGATGATAACAGGATCCTTTATTCATCTGATATCGGAGGTAATGAATTGAATCACATTTACCTGTTGAACGAAGATGGGACTTCTGCTGATCTAACTCCATGGGAAAAGGCCAAATCTGATTTTATTGAATGGTCACACGATAAAAAAAGCTTCTTCTTTATTTCTAATAAACGGGATGCTAAATTCTTCGATCTCTATGAAATGGATATCCAGTCATTCGAGCCTGAAATGGTTTACGAAAATGATGAAGGATTGGATATAGGTTCAATATCGAAAAATAAAAAGTATCTGGCACTGTCAAAAAGCATTACAAGCTCAAACAATGAAATGTATCTGTACGACATGGATCAAAAGAAACTAAAGCATATTTCAGCCCATGAAGGAGATGCACAATACAACGCCCAATTCTTTGACCTTGAAAACAAGCACTTGTATTATCTCACTAACGAAAATAACGAATTCCAGTATCTGATTAAATACAATATCGAAAACGGGAATAAAGAAAAAGTGTGGGGTATGAATTGGGATGTATGGTATGCTTACAACTCCTATAACGAAAAATACAGGGTGATCGGAGTGAACGAGGATGCTAAAACGATCGTCCATCTGGTCGACCTTGCTACCGGGGACAATATCAGTTTACCGGATTTTGGTGATGGAGATATCACAAGCATTGAGATTTCAAAAAGTGAAAACCTGATGCGGTTAACTGTGGGAAGTTCTGCATCGCCAAATGACATTTACATTTATGATTTCCGCTCAAAAGAATTAAAAAGGATTACTAACTCATTGAGTCCTGAGATTGATCCAAATGATCTTGTTGCCGGCAAAGCAATCCGTTATCAGTCATTTGATGGATTAACCATCCCTGCAATTTATTATCAGCCTTATGGAGCAGCTCCGGGGAGTAAAGTTCCTGCGCTTATTTGGGTTCACGGCGGGCCGGGTGGTCAATCAAGATTATCCTATAATTCGCTGATTCAATACCTGGTCAATCATGATTATGCTGTTCTGGCGGTAAACAACCGCGGAAGTATCGGTTATGGAAAGGAATTCAATAAGATGGACGACCGCAAACATGGTGATGTGGATTTACAGGACTGCATTTATGGAAAAAATTACCTTATGGGGACAGGCGTTGTCGATCCTGACCGGATCGGGATTATTGGTGGATCGTATGGAGGATATATGACAATGGCTGCGCTGGCTTTTGCGCCCGATGAATTTTCGGTAGGAGTGAATATTTTTGGTGTAACCAACTGGCTAAGGACATTAAAATCTATACCTCCCTATTGGGAATCATTCAGAAAAGCGCTCTATGACGAAATGGGAGATCCAACCACTGAAGATTCTGTTATGCTTTATAAGACATCCCCGTTATTCCATGCAAAGAATGTAAAAAAACCGCTGCTGGTGCTTCAGGGTTCTAATGATCCAAGAGTTCTTCAGGTGGAATCGGATGAAATAGTAAAAGCTGTGAGGGCAAACGGCGTTCCGGTGGAATATGTGCTTTTTGAAGATGAAGGTCATGGCTTTGTAAAAAAGGAAAATGAAATTGAAGGCTATGGAAAGATTCTGGTGTTCCTGGATAAATATTTAAAAGGGAACAGATAAGAGAGAATAAAGGAAAGAACTTTTAGATGTTAACTTTTACAGGAAAGGGTATGCCAATAAGCAATTATTCATTACATTAACACGCATACCATCCGATAATCACGATAATCTTTCTAAAATTATAATTTTATGAAAAGGCTATTTATTGGAGAAAAAATTTCGATCCCACTTTGTATTTTATTGGTCCTTATTTCCTGTCAGCCAAAAGTTGAGCATTCAAAAAGCGAAAAATCAACAAAATCCTATTTGCAGGAAATTACCATAGCACAACTACAGCAAGGTTATAAGCAAGGTAAATTTACCATTAAAGAAGTCGTCCAGGACTACCTGGATCGAATTTCTGCAATAGACAAAAATGGACCCCGGCTCAATTCCATTATACAGGTAAACCCGGAAGCCCTTCAAATTGCAGAAGAACTGGATAAAGAGATGGCAGCCGGTAAAATCAGGGGGCCCATGCATGGTATTCCTGTTATTTTGAAAGACAACATTGATACACACGATAAAATGGCCACCACTGCTGGAGCCACGGTCCTGAGAAACTCCTTTCCATTGCATGACAGTTGGGTTGCCAGTAAGTTAAAAGAAGCTGGTGCTGTAATTATAGCAAAATCCAATTTAAGTGAATGGGCAAATTTTCGGTCAAAAATATCATCGAGTGGTTGGAGCGGAGTAGGCGGTCAGACCAAAAATCCCTATGTGCTCGACAGGAATCCCTGCGGATCAAGCTCAGGCTCCGGGGTAGCTGTTTCTGCCAATCTTTGTTTACTGGCAATCGGAACTGAAACCAATGGCTCAATCGTCTGTCCGTCAAATAACAATGGCCTTGTTGGGCTAAAACCTACGGTTGGACTGATCAGTCGTTCAGGTATTATTCCCATATCTTTTACCCAGGACACTCCAGGACCAATGGCCCGAACGGTGGAAGATGTTGCGATATGCCTTGGGATTTTAACCGGAATAGATTCAACAGATAGCAAAACATTTAATGCCTATGGTAACTTTCACACAGACTATACAAAGTATTTGAATAAAGACGGACTGAAAGGGAAGCGCATCGGCCTTATAAAAGAGGCCATGGGGTTTCATCCTAAAGTGGATATTTTGATCGATCAAACAGTTGCTTATTTGAAAAGCCAGGGTGCAGAAGTCATGGAAATAGATTTTCCTCTGGATGCTGCTATTGAAAATGCTTCCTTCCAGGTATTATTGTATGAATTTAAAGATGGTCTCAATAAGTATCTTGAAAATTTAGGAAATAATTCCCGGGTAAAAAGTCTTAAGGAACTGATCGAATTTAACAAATCGGATTCAGTTGAATTGCAGTATTTTGATCAGAAAATACTTGAAATGGCTGAGGAGAAAGGAGACCTGGAATCTGCCGAATATAAGGAGGCGTTGGCCATAATGCAGAAAGGCACAAGAGAAGATGGTATTGACAAACTGATGAACCATCATAAACTTGATGCACTCATGGCACCAACAGGAGCCCCTGCATGGAAAACTGACCTGATTGATGGTGATCTTTATTTGGGCGGCAATTCTTCGTATGCAGCAATTTCAGGCTATCCAAATATAACAGTCCCAATGGGATTTATTGAAGAGTTGCCTGTTGGTGTTTCTTTTTTCAGTAAAGCCTGGAGCGAACCAACACTGCTGGAAATCGCATTTGCATTTGAACAAGGAACAAAACACAGGAAGCCTCCGAAATTTCTGCAAACAGAATAACTTACTTTGCAAAAGGTTATTAATCGAAAAGAACAATGGAGGACGTTAATAAATCCAGCGCATAATTTAGATTTTTACTTATAGGAGAAAATGAGTTTTATTATTCAACCAAAGTTAATTTATCAAATATCCTTTCCTGCACAGGTCTTGGTTACAAATCATAATCTCCTAAATTGCAATTAATCAATTAGCCATTCATTATCCAGGTTATTCTATTTTTATGCAATGAAACAAGACGAGAATATTGATATTAAGGAAATAAAATTCCAAAAAGAATTGGTTATTACTGCTACACGCAGCAGCGGTCCGGGTGGCCAACATGTAAATAAAGTCAGCACCCGGGTGGAACTCAGATTTAATATTCCCGGATCCAGGCTGCTTACCGAAGATCAAAAGCTGGTAATTCTTACCATGCTTAAAAACAAGATCACAGATGACGGAACGCTGATCATTGTTTCGCAGGAAAGCCGTTCACAACTGAAAAACAAAGAAAAAGCGCTGGAGAAGTTTTATCAATTAATCCAAAAAGCACTTAAACCAGTCGTAAAGCGAATTCCTACAAAGCCGACAGCCGGATCAAAAAAAAAGCGGCTCGATTACAAAAAGAAACTCTCAGAGAAAAAGACTAAAAGGAAACCCCCATTAGGCGAGGTTCCTTAAGTATGGCAAGGTACCTGAGAGGGAGTTGGATAAAACAAAAAGCCACCGATTGAGAGTGGCTTATATAATAATTACAGGTCATTTATTACCCAACCTTTTGACCACAAATTTTTGCCGAGAAAAATTCGCGGTTCATCATTGCAATGTTCGTTACTTTAATTCCTTTCGGGCAAACAGCTTCGCATGCATAGGTGTTGGTACAATTGCCGAAACCAAGCTCATCCATTTTTGCAACCATTGCCTGAACCCTCTTCATGGCCTCTATCCTGCCCTGCGGCAATAAAGCGAGATGTGAAATTTTAGCTGAAACAAACAACATTGCAGATGCGTTTTTACAAGCCGCTACACAAGCTGCACATCCAATACAGGAAGCCGAATCGAAGGCTTCATCTGCATTTTCTTTCTTCACCAATATTGCATTGGCATCCTGGGCAGAACCCGCATCAATTGAAATATACCCACCAGCCATGATAATCTTGTCAAAAGCATTTCTTTCGACAATAAGATCCTTAATAACTGGAAATGCTTTTGCGCGCCAGGGCTCAACCACTATGGTTTGTCCATCTTTGAACGACCTCATATGAAGTTCACAAGTCGTCGATTTATGCCCGGGACCATGAGGGCGGCCATTGATATATAAGCTGCAGCTCCCGCAAATTCCTTCGCGGCAGTCGTGCTCAAAAGCTACCGGTTCTTGTCCTTGGGTGATCAGCTTGGTGTTTAAAGCATCCAGCATTTCAAGAAAAGACATTCCAGGTGACACATTTTCAAGCGTGTAATCGACAAAATTTCCCTTGGTTTTAGCATTGAGTTGTCGCCAGATTTTGAGTTTTATATTCATTGCTTTTATACTTTATCAATAATTAATGATTCGTTATTTGTAATCCCTCACTTTTAGTTCAACAAATTCAAACTTTAATTCTTCTTTATGCAATTGCGGGGGTTGGTCTTCGCCTTTGTATTCCCATGCAGACACGTAAGAATAATTTGCGTCGTCACGTTTTGCTTCTCCTGTCTCCGTCTGGCTTTCTTCACGAAAGTGAGCGCCGCATGACTCTTTACGGTTCAAACCATCCAGTACCATCAGTTTTGCCAGTTCAAAAAAGTCAGCAACACGGAATGCTTTTTCAAGTTCCTGGTTCAATTCATCGGCCGTTCCCGGTACTTTAACTTCTTTCCAGAATTCATCCTTAAGCTCATCGATGAGAACAAGGGCTTTCTTCAGGCCTTCTTCGTTCCGCGTCATTCCGGAGTAATCCCACATGATCTTTCCCAGCCGCTTATGAAATGAAGTAACAGTTTTATTCCCATTAATAGATAAAAGCTTTTGAAGCTTTGCCCGGGCTGTTTTTTCCGCTTCATCAAACTCAGGAGTATTCACTTGTATTTTTGGAGTCTTAATTTCTCCGGCGAGAAAATTGCCGATAGTATAAGGAATAATAAAATAACCATCGCCGGCACATTGCATCAACGAGCTTGCGCCCAACCGATTGGCACCATGATCGGAGAAGTTGGCTTCGCCAATGGCAAAAAGCCCAGGAATGGTTGTCATCAATTCATAATCTACCCAAAGCCCACCCATGGTATAATGTCCGGCGGGATAAATTCGCATGGGTTCTTCATAGGGATTGATACCGGTAATCTTTTCATACATTTCGAAAAGATTTCCATATTTCTCTTCAATGGCTTTCTTCCCCTGCTTTGCAATTGCATCCTTAAAGTCGAGGTTGACTGATAGTCCGGTTTCTCCAACCCCATAGCCGACGTCGCAACGTTCCTTGGCAGCTCTCGATCCAACATCTCTTGGAACCAGATTTCCATAGGCCGGATACCTTCTTTCGAGGTAGTAATCTCTTTCTTCTTCAGAAATTTCGTTGGCATGACGCTTGTCGCCTTTCTGTTTCGGGACCCATACCCTGCCGTCATTTCTTAATGATTCTGACATAAGTGTTAACTTAGCCTGATAATCATTTAATACCGGAATACTCGAGGGATGGATCTGAACAAAGCTGGGATTTCCGAAAAATGCACCCTTTTTATATGCAGCCCATGCAGCTGATGCATTCGAATTCAACGCCAGCGTGGATAAGTAATAAATCGTACCATATCCACCCGTTGCCAAAACAACAGCATGCCCTGAATGCCTTTCTATTTCGCCGGTAATTAAATTACGGGTAATGATTCCTCTCGCTTTCCCATCCACGATAACCAGATCAAGTAAATCGCGACGGGGATACATTTTTACCGTTCCTTTTTTTACCTGGCGGATCATACCTGAATAAGCGCCAAGCAAACACTGCTGGCCGGTCTGACCTTTGGCATAAAACGTCCTGGACACCTGCACTCCACCAAAAGAACGGTTATCAAGTGTTCCTCCATATTCTCTTGCAAAAGGAACGCCCTGAGCCGTTAACTGATCAATGGTCGCATTACTGACTTCGGCTGCCCTGTATACATTGGCTTCTCTTGCCCTGTAATCCCCACCCTTGATCATATCATAGAACAATCGGTAAACGCTGTCACCATCGTTCTTGTAATTTTTGGTTGCATTTATTCCTCCCTGTGCTGCAACTGAATGTGCCCTCCGTGGAGTATCCTGAAAACAAAATACTTTCACATTGTAACCCAGTTCTCCGAGTGAAGATGCCGCAGCAGAACCCGTCAATCCTGTTCCTACAAGAATGATGTCGAGCTTGGATTTGTTGGCCGGATTCACCAGCTTCATCTCCGATTTATACTTTGTCCACTTTTCCGAAATGGGCCCCTGTGGAATTTTTGCATTTAAAGTAGCCATATCTTAATTTTTTCTACGAATTAATAATTACCAAAATAGATTACCAAAGGAATAATCGTAAACCCAACTGTCAAAATTACTGAAACCGCAGTGCTCAATAAATTAATAAAGGGAGTATATTTGCTGTGGTTCAATCCCAGAGACTGGAAACCTGACTGGAACCCATGGTGAAGATGAAAACCCAGAATTAAAAACGAAACGATGTAAAGAATAACTACGGCAGGTATCTGAAACTCCCCAATTACTTTAGTACCCAAATCGTGGTATGTTTTACCGTTGATCATTACATCATCAACTTCACCCAGAAATTTTGTTTCGATGTAAAAATCCAATAGATGATACACTAGAAAAATACCAATGATAACTGCTGTATGTATCATAAACTTTGAAAAGGGTGAAGTATGAGCCCATCCTTCAATTTTGTAACGCTGTGGCCGTGCCATCCAGTTTTGAATCTGTAAAACGACGCCATATATCATGTGAACGATGAACCCGCCAAACAATACCACCTCAAAAACTTTAATAACAATATTGGTACCCATAAAATGAGCAGCAATATTAAACCAGTCTGTGCTTGGAAGTAAAATCAACAGATTGATGCCCATGTGAACGAAAAGAAATGTGATCAAAAACAAACCGGCAAAAGCCATCACAAACTTTTTTGTCAACGACGATTGTGTAATCGAATTTCCCATAACCATATTATTTATCTGAATTGAACTCAAAATATAAAGCAAATGACATTGTTAACAAAGTAACAAGCAAAAATAATTTATTATTTAATTTTTCAATCTTTAATTTTGATATTGAACGTAATTTTTATCAAGTATAAATTAGCGCATCGTTATCTTATCAATTAACATACTTATGTGAATAAATTTAACCCGATTGTGATTTAAATCTCTTCACAATATTTGACCTTTGTATACCGTTGAATTCCAACTTATATGAAGCTTAATCATTTGACTATATTTCTTCTGCTGTTAGCTCCAACCCTTGCAGTATTTGCTCAGTTGCCTGAAAAGAAAATTACAAAAGAGGAATACATCAAATTATACAAGGATATTGCAATTGAGGAAATGAATCTGTTTAGGATCCCTGCAAGTATCACTCTTGCTCAGGGAATTCTTGAATCGGGCAATGGAAACAGCGTATTAGCTAAGGAAGCCAATAATCATTTTGGAATTAAATGTCATAAGGAGTGGACAGGAAATACCTACCACATGGATGATGATGAAGTCAATGAGTGCTTCCGCAAATATGAAAATCCTTATGAATCATTTAAGGACCATTCATTGTTTCTAACCACGCGGGAACGCTATGCATTCCTTTTCAAACTGGATATCACTGATTATGTCGGTTGGGCAAATGGCCTGAAATCTGCCGGCTATGCCACCAATCCGAATTATGCAGAAATACTGATCAGAAACATTGAAGAGTTTGATCTTTTCCAATTTGATAAATTTTATAAAGAAGATCCGAAGCACCGACATAAACGATTAGTTGCAAAAGAAACCACTGCGAAAAATACCCTTGCGGATGAAGAAGATTTCGAAGGAATTATAATGGGTGAAAGTAACCGTAAAGTATTTAAGCACAACGGGGTAAAGTTTATCTGCGGAAAAACCGGTGATACCTTTAAATCCATTGCAGATGACACAGATATCCCTGAATGGCAAATCTGCACTTTTAATGACATGAAGAAGAAGGATATGATAAAAGAAGGGCAGGTTATTTATATACAGGCAAAGAAAAACAAGGCAAAACTGCAGTTTCATATTGTACAACCTGGTGAAACCCTTCATGACATCAGTCAGAAGCATGCCATCAAGCTTAAAAAGCTTTGCAAATACAATACGCTCAGCAAGGATGCAACCTTATATCCCAACCAGAAATTAAAACTCAAATAGCAGAAAGAAGATTTTAATCAGGAAGTTCATTCGGAATTAGATATAAATGAAGTTTGATAAAGTGGATTAAACCTTACATCCTTTCGGTGACTTGAATACCGAGTAAGCCGGCAGACTGCTTAATAATTTTTCCAACAAACCAGCTCAACACAACCCGAAATACAGCAATCTCAGAGTCAACTCTTTTTAAAATCGGTGTATCCTGATAGTAATGATTGTAGCTTTTAGATAATTCATAACAATAATTTGCAACTGTGGCCGGGCTCAAAGCATCTCCGGCATTCTTAACCATTTGTGGATACTGATAGATAAGTTTTATAATGTCCTTTTCAGATTTTAAAAGCTCTATTTTATCCTTTTTCAACTTCGCTGCAAATTCCCCGGGTGATTCACCAGCCTTACGGAAAATTGATTGAATACGTGCATAAGTATAAAGTATGAATGGACCCGTATTGCCATTAAAGTCAATTGATTCCTCAGGATTGAATAGCATATTCTTTTTCGGATCAACTTTTAAAATATAGTATTTTAGTGCTCCAAGACCAATGGTATTAAATAATTCCTTTCGCTCTGCGTCTGTAAAATCTTCTGTCTTACCAAGAGCTTCAGTTGTTTTTCGAGCAGTTTCAAACATTTCATCCATCAAGTCATCTGCATCCACAACGGTGCCTTCTCTGGATTTCATTCTGCCCTGGGGCAGTTCGACCATACCATAAGACAGGTGATAAATAATTTCAGCCCATTCCCTGCCAAGTTTTTTAAGCACTTTTTTTAATACATCAAAGTGGTATATCTGCTCATTTCCTACGACATAAAGTAATTTCTCAGGAGAATATTCATCATAACGCTTTTGAGCAGTTCCTATATCCTGAGTGATGTAAACCGAAGTTCCATCACTTCTGAGCAAAAGTTTTTCATCAAGGCCATCGGTCGTTAAATCCACCCAAACCGATCCGTTTTGCTTTTTGTAAAACACTTTTTTCTTAAGACCTTCCAGTACCAATTCTTTACCATGCAGGTACATTTTTGATTCGTAATCAATCTTGTCAAAATCAACTCCAAGCCTTTTATAGGTTTGATCAAATCCGGTATATGCCCACTCATTCATCATGTGCCAAACAGCAAGCACATTTTCGTCAGCATTTTCCCATTTCTGAAGCATTTCCTGGGCTTCTTTCATCAATGGCGATTGAATGGCAGCTTCTTCTTCAGTGCATCCCTGATGAACAAGAGCCGCAATTTCTTCTTTATATTTTTCGTCAAAAAGGATATAGTATTTACCTATGAAATGATCACCCTTCATCCCGGTTGACTCAGGAGTTTCAGAATTGCCCCATTTTATCCAGGCAAGCATGGATTTACAAATATGAATTCCCCTGTCATTAATAAGATTGATTTTGACCACATTTTTCCCATTTGCTTTAAGGATTTCGGAAATGGAGTGCCCCAGCAAATTATTCCTGATGTGACCCAGATGTAGAGGTTTATTAGTATTTGGAGAGGAATATTCGACAATGTAGGGTGTCTTATCCTTCATTTTTTGAATTCCAAAATCTTCATTCTGTAAATTATCAAAAAAAAAGTCAATCCAGAATTTATTCCTTATTGTCAGGTTTAAAAAACCTTTTACAACGCTGTAGGATTCAATAGCATCAATGTTTGAAATTAAATATGCTCCGAGTTCCTCAGCAGTAATTTGTGGCGACTTTTTTGAATATCGGAGCAATGGAAAAACAACCAATGTATAATCACCTTCAAACTCGGGGTTAGTTTTCTCCACTTGAATCGTTTCAGTTCCGATGCCTTGATGATAAAGTTTTTCAACCCCGATTACTGTTTGACTAACAATCTCCTGCTCTATAAACATCATGCTAAGTATAAAATAACAGCACAAAGATAAACAGAGTATTCAATAGATTTTAATTGACCTGTCGATTGTCCGGAAATATTTACAGGGTGTGTTTTTAGAAATTTTTATAGGTGAAAAATGTGAAAAAATATTTTGGAGGTTAAATTTGGATAAAATATTTAATGCTATACCTTTGTGTCGATTTCTAATGGTTTTTATAATTAAAAACAAATTGTTTAACACTTAAAAAGGTAATAATTATGAGCAAAAATGTAATTATTATCGGTGCTGCAGGAAGGGATTTCCACAATTTCAACACTCGTTACCGTGGAAATAAAAATTACAAAGTGGTAGCTTTTACAGCCGCCCAAATTCCTGATATCTACGGAAGGAAATACCCGGCGCAACTGGCCGGTGACCTGTATCCGGAGGGTATCCCGATTTTCGCAGAAGAAGACTTGCCAAGGTTAATTAAGGAATTACATGTCGACGAATGCGTTTTCGCTTACAGCGATGTTCCCTACTCAAGGGTAATGGGCGTCAGTGCAATTGTAAATGCAGCTGGCGCAGATTTCATCCTGATGGGACCAAAAGACACAATGATCAAAAGTACCAAACCCGTTATTGCCGTTGGCGCGGTTAGAACAGGTTGCGGAAAAAGCCAGACCTCCAGAAGGGTAATTGAATACTTGATGGACAAGGGGTTGAAAGTTGTTGCTGTTCGTCACCCTATGCCTTATGGAGACCTTGTTGCGCAGAAAGTTCAGCGGTTTGCCACTGTTGAAGATCTTCACAAGCATAAATGCACGGTTGAGGAAATGGAAGAGTATGAACCCCATGTAGTTCGTGGAAACGTGATTTACGCTGGCGTTGATTATGAAGCCATACTCAGGGCAGCAGAAAAGGATCCGGATGGCTGTGATATTATTCTCTGGGATGGCGGAAATAATGATTTTCCTTTCTACAAGCCGGATTTGAACATCACCATCGTTGACCCACATCGTCCGGGACACGAATTGTCCTATTATCCGGGTGAAGTTACCCTTAGACTGGCAGATGTTGCCATCATAAATAAAATGGACACGGCCTCACCCGAAGGAATTCAGACCGTAAGGGAAAACATTGCGAAAGTTGCACCACATGCTATCGTTGTTGATGCAGCATCGCCGATTAAAGTCGACAATCCTGCTATCATTAAAGGAAAAAATGTACTGGTAGTTGAAGATGGCCCAACACTTACCCACGGTGAGATGAAAATTGGTGCTGGAACCGTTGCAGCCAGGAAATTCGGGGCAGCTTCTTTGGTCGATCCAAGGCCATTCACAGTTGGTAAATTGTCCGAAACATTCAAAATTTATCCGAATATCGGAATTCTCTTACCGGCTATGGGTTATAGCGATCAGCAACTGAAAGACCTTGAAACTACAATCAACAATACGAAATGCGATTCAGTTGTGATTGGCACACCGATTGACCTGAACCGTCTGATAAAAATCAATAAACCAAACACACGGGTTTATTATGATCTTCAGGAAATCGGATTTCCCGATCTCAGCGGTATTATAAATGAATTTGTGGATAAGCATAAATTGAAAAAATAAATATTTTAGGCGACCGTGAGGTCGCCTTTTTTTTAACAAAAAATCAACAAGGTGATCATTCATCTTATTTTTGGATAACTTTACACCAAATTATATCGCTATTAACATGAAGAATAAAAGCCTTGTTTCGATTCACGATATTACAAAGGAAGATTATGAAAAAGTGTTGCACCTGGCTGAACAATTCGAAGCAAATCCCAGGCGGAAAATTTTGGAGGATGCAGTAGTCGCAACCCTGTTTTTCGAGCCTTCGACGCGCACCCGGCTCAGTTTTGAATCGGCTGCATCACATCTTGGAGCAAAAGTGATCGGCTTCAGTGATGCTGCCACATCCAGCGTAAAAAAGGGTGAAACTTTAAAAGATACAATACTCACAGTCAGTAATTATTCCGACATCATTATCATGCGGCATCCTAAAGAAGGCAGCGCCAGGTATGCCAGTGAGGTTTCACCGGTTCCTATCATAAATGCAGGTGATGGGGCCAATCAACATCCTACTCAATGCCTGCTTGACCTCTACTCTATCCGAAAAACCCAAAAAACCTTAGATAATCTGCACATCGCATTTGTGGGCGATTTAAAATATGGACGCACGGTACATTCTCTTGTCATTGCTTTAACCAACTACAACACTACCTTTCATTTGGTTTCGCCCCTTGAATTAAAACTTCCCAGCTCTGTAAAAATGCACATTAAAGAAAAAAACCTTGAATACTATCAATATACTGAGTTGGATGAAGTAATACCAAAGGTTGATATTCTTTACATGACAAGGATCCAGCAGGAAAGATTTGCCGATTCACTGGATTACGAAAGAGTTAAAAATGCTTATATACTGAAAAATAAAATGCTTGAAAACGGTAAAAAAAATCTGAAAGTGATGCATCCGTTACCAAGGATAAATGAAATAACAGAAGATGTTGACAATAATCCTAAGGCATACTATTTTACACAGGCAAAAAACGGAGTGTTTGTAAGGCAAGCGCTGCTGGCTATAATTTTAGGAGTTGATAACAAAATCTGAATCACGAATTAATTAAGTAAAATGGCAAAACAAAACATTCATCAACCGAAAAACAATCCTAAAAATATAAGGCAGGACAGAAGGGAATTAAAAGTTTCTGCCATCGAAAATGGAACGGTCATCGATCATATCCCGCCTTTATCTGTATTCCAGGTTATCCGGATCCTAAACCTGGATAATATTACCAACCAGATCATGATCGGGACAAACCTCGACAGCCAGAAATTAGGCAAGAAAGGGATCATTAAGGTCAGCAACAAATATTTTGAAAGTGAGGAAATTAATAAAATCGCACTTGTTGCTCCCACAGCCACCCTCATCGTAATCAAAGATTATACGGTTGTTTACAAAGCTAAGGTCGAAATCCCCGACAAAATCAAAAAAATTGTGAAATGCATCAATCCCAATTGCATTACAAACCACGAAAATATTCCCACAAATTTTAGTGTGATTGATAAAGAGGACTTGAGGTTGCTATGCCACTATTGTGAGAAAGTGACCAAGAAAGAGGTGATTAACTTTATTTAAACGATAAGAGTCGGTATGATTTAACGAGGCAAATCGAAATATTTTTTTGAATTTCCACCCCAACTATCTTCGGAAACTCCTTTTTCAATATTATACCCCGCATCAACGCGCGAATAAAGCACATACTGCCATCTGTAATTTGAAAGCTCACCGGTTACATCAGAATGAAGAAGTTGGAAGTCATTGGTAACAATGTCCCTGGAATAGAATACAAATTTCTTGTTGCGCTGTCCATCTTTAATTACGTAATAATGCCAGATTTCGTAAGGATAAGTAGCAGGTTCATCATAGCTTTCTGAAATAGCATTGGGTGGGCCGTACTTAAGATATACACGTCCCCTGTCAGATTCATATCCTTTTAAAATAGGGGTCGAATAGGCATAATTCACTTTATTCACTTCACTCAGGTAATTTAACCATTCCCTTTCAGGCTCGAGTTCGTTCCTTTCAATCCAAAACTTATAAAAAAATTTTTGTAAAGTTTTCAGGTCGGAAGTAGCAAGGTGAACCTGCGCAAAACTTATCTCCTGCTCTGATGCAATGGGCACGAGATACTTAATGTATTCTCTGAGGGTATCAATATTATCAAATTGATTAACAAAAGTATTTGCAATATCAAGCTGGGAAATATCATCAAGTTTGATCTGAATTTTTGGATTACTGCGCATGAGAAAAATACGGTTCAGTCCAATAAGATTGTTTTGTTTATCTTTTGCTTCGACCACCAGGTTATAGTTGCCTGACGGGAGTTCAGAGATATCAAACTCACTGAAAAGGACATTCACCTGAGCGGTTGTTTCTTTTTTTTGAGATACAAATTTAGCAAGCGGTTTATCATGGCCTGTTGCTTCCAGATAATAGGTAATCAAGTATTTTTCGCCTGCACCCAACACAGCAGATGTATTATAGATCTCTGCATAAAAAGAAATTTTATTGATCTTTTCAGGATAGTAATTAAAAATATAAGGGATCAGGTCGTAACCATTTTTTGTAAGAATCCCCGGGTTTTCAGTTTTTGAGTAAGACGCCAGAAGTTGAATTCCTGAAACAGACACTTTGTTGGAAGGGTATTCAATTAAAAGCGGTTGTATATTGATAAATGGCTTAGCATCACTGTTTTTATCCCATATTTGTATTTCAAATTCATATTCACCATTTGAAAGGGTATACCGTTGCTGATCGATAAAACTAAATTTCGCCTGGACTGAATCTTCAACCTCAGGGCTATTAAGTTCGTATTTATCATAATTAACAATGTCAACCCCTTTTCTGAAAAGCATGATCACCTGGATGGTAGCTTGATATTTTCCGCTGCTGTTTTTTACATAAGCCACACTGTTACCTTCAACAGTCAGGTATGTTTCGATATAGGGACCTGATTCGGGTGATGAAAACGAGGCATAAGATAAATAGGCATTCATTTTTTGAGCCTGTGACAAAGGAGTAAATAACAATAAAACTCCTGATAAGACAATTCCGAAAAGGGTTTTATAACCGAAACTTACTGTGGTATTTTTCATAATTATTACCTTTAAACTAGTGATCTGCAAGCAAACAATAAAAAAGACATAGCAAAAATAACAATTAATTCCGAAGCAATCAAGGGAAAATCAGGATACGGTGAGTATCTTTCAGTTAACGGTATATTTTGAATGGAACCAGTCGAAAAGAAAAGTGATTGATCAATAAGTCTCTTTGCCGGTATAATCAAATCGCACCCATGGGGGTAACTTTCTCCTTGTAAACCACGCCCCTGTCTTTCAAACCGTTTAAAATAAAATCAACACATTCGGGATATCTTCCTATAAATTCAGGTGCTGATATCCCCTTTTGGGTGTAAAGACCGCCGGCAACCATTCTCAAAGCCATGGTCGCTGTATAACCCGTTGTTCTGGCCATTGAATGAACTTTCGTAACAGGATCGTAGGTGTCAAAAAGATCATATGTATACCTGAGTCTTTTATTACCTTTTAGCCCTTCCACAATCACCTGCATGATGGTGATATCCTCCTCCCCTTCCTGCAATTTCCATTTTGGAAATAAAAGCTTTGAGGTAAATTCCAGCGGACTGATTTTTACTCCTTTGATTTCCATCTCCTCTTTATTAAAAAATCCGGTTTCCCTCAAAATTCTCATGATGTCGATATGGCCTGGATACCTCAATGTTTTTTCGATCATGTAGGGAGCATCAATCGTTTTGGCAAGGCTCCTTAAACCATCGCTGTTAAAGGCTTCCAAAGTTCCAATATTTTCGAAATTCAGCAATTGCGGATCGGATAGCGCAGACTTAATGATTTCTTTACCACCTTCGATATACCTGGCAGGTCGGGTATATTCTTCTATCACGTCTGCCGGTGAAAAAACAGCCTTATATTCATAGGGCCAAACACGCACTTTGGGCAAGCCACCTACATAGGTTATCGCTCTTTCAGTAATGTCGAGCTGGTGATCAGCAAAGCCGATCAAAACATTGCTCATTCCCGGAGCCACTCCAATATCTGAAATGGCAATTACATTTTTACTCTTAGCCAATTCATCCAATTCAAACATGTCTTCCGGGAAAAATGCGATATCTACCACATTCACTCCGGATTCGATCACTGCCTTGAGCGTCTTATAGCCCATGAATCCGGGAACAGCGTTCACAACAAAATCAAATTTGCTTACAATAGCGCCGACTTTTTCAGGATCAGAAAGATCAGCTTGAAGAGTCTCTATTTTGTTTCCTTTCCTGATCCTGTCAAGAGCAGATTGATTAATATCAGCCACAGTAACCTCAAATCTGCTTTCTTTAGAAAGGTCGAGTGCCATTGGACCACCAACGAGTCCGCAACCCAAAATAATAACTTTCATTTTTAAATTTTTTTAGTTTTAACCATAATATATAACCGGTGAGCTCTTTTTTATCTGAGAAAGATAAAGACCAAAAATCACCACAGCCATTCCTAATATTTTCTGAAGCGTGAATAACTCCCCCAGGATAAAGTAAGAAAAAACACCTGTAAAAACAGGAATTAAATTAGAGAAAACATTGGTCTTGTTTACACCCATTTCCCTTGTGGCAATCGTAAAAAAAACATAGGCAAGTGATGAACAAAAAACTGCCAAAGCCAACAATGAACTAACCATCGTAAAGTCAGGCTTAACGGAGATAAATATTTTCCATTCAAGAAAAAGAAAGAATGGAAAAAAATAAATCGCGCCTATCAAATTCTGCACGGCAATAATTGTAAAAGCAGAGTATCGCAAACTCAACTTTTTAAGAAAAACCGAATAACTGACTGCTGTGGCCACGGCAAAAAGGAGCAATGCGATACCAAGCGGAGATGCATTCAAGGTGAGGTTGCGATTTATAATCATCAATAAAATTCCTGAAAAAGAAATGATCGTCCCAATAACATTGAGCTTTGTGAGCCTTTCCTTTAAGGTGTAATATGCCAAAATTGGGGTGAATAGCGGTATCGTTGCAATAACGACTGCGCTGATAGTGGACGATGACATTTTAAGTCCGTAGCTTTCACCCAAAAAATATAAAAAAGGATTCAGCCCTGCAGAAACCAGGAAAATCATTATATCTTTCTTCTGAATTTTCTCCATTTTTCCGAAAGCAAATATCCCCGCAAACAAAAGTAAAAATGAGATAACCAGTCTTAAAAAAACTGTTGTAATCGGAGGGTAATAACGAAAGACAATGTTTGACCAGACAAACGACATTCCCCAAAGAACCATGGAGAGAATGGCGATGCTATAGATATAGGCACTTTTCCCTTTCAATTCAGCCGAAAGTTTGATAAAGAAAACATTACACTTACCATCTGCCCTCTTCGTTTAGAAAGCGGGTGTTGTGTTTTAGTGTTCGGAGAAATATAGCGATAACAACCATTGCAATTACAGTATAAGAAGATACCCGCCACGGATCAAATTGACCGGTAAGGATGTAGTATCTTAAATGATCGACAAAAGCGAAACTAACGACCATTGCCAGAATACCTGAATATTCGCGCCGCAGAACACTCTTGAATGAAAAAGAAATAGCTCCTTTGATATAGTTTTTAAAATTCGGGATGAAGGCAGGAATCTTGATTGACCATGATAAATAACTTTCTCCGAATTTTTTCTCCAGGAAGCGTTCTTCAGCAAACATGATCCGCTCATAATAGAGCCAGAATAACAACGAAACGATTATAACAAAATAAATATTAAAAGTGAAAACAACAATCCCGATCCACATCAGGTAGTTTCCCAGATAAAGGGGGTGCCTGATCAGGGAATAGATTCCGGTATCGTTAAGGGTTTCGGCAACTTGCTCCTGTGTGTTTCTCCCAGAGGTTCCTTTTGGAGTGGTTCCGATGGCATAACCACGGATGGCAAATCCAACCAAACTAAGAAATACTGAAAAAACAGTTAATCCGATTCGCCACGATTCACTGATTTGATCATAATGGGTAAAGAACATGAATGGAATTGCCAGCAAAAAAAGCACAATGGGTATCTGACCCCGGTGCTTAAACAATGTATTTCCGCTTCGCTCAAAGGAATGCAATAAAGCCATAAGGAATAATAAAATGATGAATTAAGGCGGCAAAGGTAGAAATTAATAAGAAAAAAAACGGATAGATAATTTTGGCTAATTAATACCTGAGCCAGTCTCAGCTTTATCGCATCATGAACTGGATTTTTTTATCCCTGATTAATATCTAAGAATATTTTGTTTCGAAAAAATCAGCTTTTTACTTTTTCATTGTAACATTTAGTGCCTCCGTGTACCTTCTTTCCACTTCCTTCCAGTTGATCACATTCCAGAAAGCCGCAATATAATCGGGGCGCATGTTCTGGTATTTCAAATAATAGGCATGCTCCCAAACATCGAGGCAGAGGATCGGAATACCTTTGACCTCCGCTACATCCATCAAAGGATTATCCTGATTGGAAGTTTTGGTAACAACTAGTTTTCCATCGGCATTTACAACCAGCCATGCCCATCCGCTGCCAAACTGAGTTTTAGCAGCATCGGTAAATTTATCCCTGAACCTTTCAAAAGCTCCAAATTCGGTATTGATGGCTTCAGCAAGGTTTCCTGCAGGCAGTCCTCCGGCATTTGGCGCCATGACCTGCCAAAACATTAGGTGGTTATAAAATCCACCACCATTATTCCTAACGGCTGCAGGCAATTTACTTATCATTCCAAAAATTTCAAACAATGAAGCATCTTTCAAATTGTTTGCTTCCACTGCTTTGTTAAAATTTTCGGTATAAGCTGCATGGTGTTTTGAGTAATGGATTTCCATGGTTTGTTTATCAATGTAAGGTTCCAACGCATCGTAACCATAAGGTAATTTTTCCTGAATATAAGGATATTTCATTGAATTATCTGCCAGTTTCAGGAACTGATCTTCTGGTGAAAAACCGGATGATATGGGGATACTTGCTGCGTCATTTTCCTTTATACCACCAGTGTTTGGTTTAAAGGATATCAATACGATGGATAAAATAACGGTACTAAAAATTAAATAGGATCTTTTCATTGTTTATGAAGTTTTAATGATTTGAACAATAAACAAATTTCGGGGAGAAAAGTTTAGCCATCGAACAGGTTTCTCTAAACTCCTCAATTCTCTGAAGAGAAAAAACAGGAACAGTAATTATAACTGAATTTGATTTTGCTATTTTTGAGGTCATATTAAACTACATTAAAATGATTACAAGATTCGCACAATATCCGGGAATTTTATCTTTAGTGATTCTATCAAATATACTGGCTTTAGCCCAGGATAAGACTATAACTTGGCTTTATGATGGTGGTGCATGGCCCGCCGATCGTATCATTGATGCAACGCATCTGAACGCTGAAATCAGTATTGATCCTTACAAACAAATCGTAACCGGCAAAGCAACTTTCCGCTTTCAGCCCCTCAGGTTTGAGACCGATTCATTCAACCTGAACATATCGGATATGAAAATTGAAAAAGTTCTATTGGATAAAAAGCCGGTCAGGTATGTCACAAAGGACAATACCCTTTCTGTTTATCCTGAATCTCTGGAGCGAAGCAGTAAATATGATTTGACAATCCAATACCAGTCTTTCAATCCAACGTATTTGTATTTTTCAGGTTGGGACGATCCCGCCGGAATCAAGCGGAAGCAAATCTGGGCACACAGGCCGTTCACGTGGCTGCCCTATCTTGACGACAGGCTGACCGTCGACATGATCGTTACCTTTGATGCAAAGTATAAAGTATTTTCCAATGGTGAAAGGGTCAGCATCTCTGAAGTCGGCGATTCCTTAAAGACCTGGCATTACCTTATGAATAAGCCCCATCCATTTTTTTCAACGGCGCTCATTATTGGCGATTACGAATACCAACCTATGCAGGCTGCATCAGGATTACCTTTAGAAATGTGGTACTATCCTGACCAAAAGGACAGGATTGAACCAACTTACAGATACATGGCCGAAATGATCACTTTTTTTGAGGATGAATTTGGATTGCCTTATCCCTGGGAACTTTACCGTCAGGCGCCGGTTGTAGACTATTTGTATGGTGCAATGGAAACCACTACTTCCACGGTTTTTGGTGATTACATGGTGGTAAATGACAGGGCTTTTTCAGAGAGGAACTACATCAATGTGAACGCACACGAGTTGGCGCATCAATGGTTTGGCAACTATATTTCTCATCTTGCGCCAAAGGATGTCTGGCTCACTGAGAGCTTTGCAACCTATTATGCCAAGATGTTTGAAAAGTCGGTCTTTGGCGAGGATTATTACCAGAACGTCCGGCGGGATGAATGGACTGAAACGATGGAAGCCGAGGCAAAAGATAAGTATCCAACCGGTCACAGCCAGGGTGGGAGAGCAAGATGGTATCCGAAAGGTTCACTCATTCTGGACATGCTGCGAAATGTGATGGGTGATGAAAATTTCAAAGCCTCCATCAAATATTACCTGGAGCATTACCCTTATCAGGATGCAGAAACAAGCGATTTCCTGCGATCCATTTTATACGCCACAGGGCTTTCGATGGACTGGTTTTTCGAAGAATGGATTTACAGGGGTGGCGAACCGGAATATGAGGTCAGCTATAAGCCGGTTACAATTAATCAAAAGGTTAAAACTCAAATTACAGTCAGGCAAATTCATCCGGTAAGTGAAACGATCAAATATTTCAAAATGCCCATTGTGTTTGAGGTTTATTATTCCGATGGAACATTTGATCAGATCAGGGAATGGGTTGACGGACAGGTGACAACAGTTGAGGTTCCGAATGCAGGCAATAAAGAAATCGCTTTTGTATTATTCGATCCCGGAAGGCAAATCCTGAAGAAGGTAAAATTTGAAAAAAGCTTTAAGGAGCTTTCCCAACAATTGATCCAGGCACCAAAGATGATCGACCGCTATGATGCTTTGCTGGCTTTCAAGAGTTTTCCTGTTGATCAGAAAAGAGATATTCTGCTTCAGTGTTACACAAAAGAAAGCTTTCACCTGAACAAATCAGAGATCATCAGCCAGCTTGCGACGGACAGCGATCCTAAAACACTTGACCTGATAAAGAAAGCCATCCACGATCAGGATGTGTATTTAAGAAGGGCGGTGGTTCAGAAAATTATTAGTGTTCCTCAGGAAGTGAAAACGGATTATGAAATCCTGCTTACCGATATTTCATACATCAATGTTGAACTTGCGCTTGCCAATCTTGTCAAATCCTTTCCTGCCGAAGGCGATCGTTATCTTGCGATGACAAAAAATGAAGAGGGCTGGCGGGGAAAGAATATCCGAATCAAATGGCTCGAACTGTCTGTTGGGCTGGGAAAGAAAGAACACCTCGATGAACTGATTGGATACAGCAGCAAAAGCTATGAATTTGAAACCCGGCAAAATTCGCTGATGGCTTTAAAGCGATTAAACTACCTCGATAAACAGGTAGCCGAAAATCTCCTGGACGCGGCAATTTACTGGAATTACAAGCTTGTAAATACAGCGAAAGAGGTATTGAATTTCTTTAAACAGCAAACTGAAGGTAAGGCAACATTGAACAATTCCTTAAATAGCATAACTATAGAGAATGAGGATTTTGAAACACTGAAGAAGCTGATCAATTTTTAGACAAGCTGCTCGGCGAAGTTTGTAATTTCCCTTGTAAGGAATAAAGATACAAGATACAAGATAAAAGGAAAAAGATACAAGTAGTAGACTGGTAGTTTTGTTATTAAATTTTCTTCAAATTCCAATTTCTTTCTTTATATCTAAACTAAAGCTGTCAATCTTAATATTCCCAGTGACAGGAGTCCGCCAACTTTGAACTATTTTCTTAATAAAATGTTAATTTATTAGTCCGTATAATGTAATGAACTAAATTTGCGGCTGGTCGTAAGAACTACTTATGAAGATTGTACATAAAATATCCGTTTTCATCCTGCTGTTGATAATAACATTCAGCAGTGTGGGTATTTCATTTTATCTTCATGAATGCGGTTGTCGCGAAACCACGCTCTTTAGTTTCGAAGCCGGTTATTCCGAACCGGAAGAATTCTGTTGCTGCTCGGTTCAAACACCCAGCACCGCAGAATCGTCATGCTGCGATGAAGTGGAAAAAGAAGAGTGCTGCAAAGATCAATATTACTTCATCCTGCTTCCATTTGGACCTGAACCCAGCGCATCTAATACTAAAACCTACGATGCAAAGATTTTAAGTTCCTTAAATGTAGCCCCGGTTTCGACGGATGAACTTTCCAAGCCAACTAAACCTGTTATCAGGTTGCACTCACCACCTGTTGTGTTGGGTGGGAAATTAATGATTTATTTCACCCATCAAATTAAAATTCCTTTCCCCATCGCCTGATCGTATCCCGGACCTGGTATCGCAATTCCAAGGTAAATATTGACTAACTGCTCCATTGAGCCCAGTTAATCATAATGTTATTTTACCTAAAAGGAAAACCGCTATCGTCTTGTTGAAATTCCAACGCCGGGGTTAATTCTAATAATCAGGTTATTCATTCAAATAATAATTAATCATGAAAGCAATAGCATATAGTTTCCTGACCGGAATACTGTTCATTGTTTTTTTTCTGCATGCAGCGGGTCAAAATATTGTCGGATATGTTTATGAAGTAAATGATGACAAGGAAAAGTCATTCCTTCCGGGAGTCAACATCGTCTGGCAGGGAACAACAACCGGTACTGCAAGCGATGTCAATGGCAGATTTGTTTTATCCAAATCAGGGATCAAAACCACTCAACTTGTGCTAAGTTTGATAGGATATAAAACAGACACGATTGAATTGAAGAAGGAACTCACCAAAATTGACATTCAAATGGTGCCTTCCACTTTTCAACTTCAGGAAGTCGAGATCAAAGCTAAAAACAATTCTACTTATATTTCCAAATTGAGTCCCCGAAAAGTTCAGGTAATAACCGAGGGTGAATTGCAACGGGCTGCTTGTTGCAATCTTTCGGAAAGCTTTGAAACTAACGCAGCAATTGACGTTTCGTACAGTGATGCCATTACTGGGGCAAAGCAGATACAATTGCTTGGGCTGTCGGGTATTTACAGCCAGATCCAGGCAGAAAACATTCCATCCATCAGAGGAATGGCGTCCGCTTATGGTTTGAATTATATTCCCGGGCCATGGATGGAATCGATTCAGATTTCGAAAGGCACGGCATCCGTCATCAACGGTTACGAGTCGATTACCGGTCAGATCAATGTGGAATATAAAAAACCTCATGGCGCTGATAAGCTTTACGTAAACCTGTTTGGCAACTCAAATGGAAGGATGGAAGCCAATCTTTCCAGTGGTTATGAACTCAATGAAAAATGGTCAACTTTATTACTTGTCCATGGCGATTATTTCGGCAATAAAATAAACAAGATCAATACCACAGAAATTTATAGCGCCGGAGGAGGCGAAAAGCAAACACTCGATGAGAATTTCATGGACATTCCTTTGCTGAATACCATCAATCTTTTCAACCGGTGGGAATACCATAGCAAACGTTATGAAACAAGGTTTGGGATCAAGTACCTGAGTGAGAACAGAAATGGTGGCACTTTGGATTTTGACAAAAATACTTTTGTTCTCGACACTTCAAAAATCAACCAGGGAACTTTACCCTATGGGTTTGAATTGAAAACGCGCAGAACCGATGCTTTCTGGAAAAACGGGTTTATGTTTCCCGGAAAGGAATGGAAGAGCCTGGGGATTATTCTTTCGGGTGTAAATCATGAACAGAATGGGTTTTTTGGTGTCAATAATTACAATGGGCATGAACAAAGTTTTTATGCCAACGCTATTTACCAATCAATCATAGGCAATACTAATCATAAGTTTTCGACTGGTGTGAGTTATTTGCTTGATGATTTCAAAGAAGGATACGACCAGATCCAGTTTACTTACATTTACCAGACCTTGCCTCCCGGACAAACGGCAACGATGCATGATATTGTAACGCTATCACCCGAAACTAATTTAACACCCGTAAACTATAATTTTGACAGGAAGGAATCAATACCGGGTGCATTTTTCGAATATACTTATACCTACCTGGATAAGCTGACTTTTATTGCCGGGATTCGCGCCGATCATCACAACAAGTCAGGATTATTTATTACACCGCGGGCAAACCTGAGATACCAGATCACCGAATCAGCGGTTGTCAGGTTATCAGGAGGTCTGGGTTACAGGTCGGCCAATATTATTTCGGAAAACATTTCTCTGCTGGCAAGTCAGCGAATCCTTGTAATCAAAGAAACTTTAAATCAGGAGAAAGCGGTCAATTATGGTATCAGTTTTATGAAAGAGTTCAGGCTGTTTAAACGGCCCGCCGAATTTGATCTGGATCTTTACAGGACTGATTTTATCAACCAGGTAATCATCGACACCGATACCGATCCGACAAAGGTTTACTTCTATAATTTGGAGGACGGTGGGAAATCCTATGCAAACAGTTTCCAGGCACAACTAACCACAGAACCATTCGAACGGTTTACGGTGCTTTTGGCTTTCAGGGTTAACGACGCAAAGCAAACGATAAACGATACATTGCGGATGCGGTCGCTGGTTAATAAATACAAAGGTCTTGTCACGTTATCGTATGCTACAAATTTCGACAAATGGAAATTTGACCTGACTGCTCAGTTTAACGGAAGTGCAAGAATTTCACCTCAATACCTGATGCCAGAGATTGTCAGGAGAGATTATGATAATTCATCTGCCTACATGGTTTTGCTTGCGCAGATAACAAAAAAATTTAAACATAATTTTGAAGTGTATCTGGGTGGTGAAAACCTGACCGGATTTCTCCAGGAAGATCCTATAACTGAGCCATTCATTCCTTATCACACCCATTTTGATACGATGATGGTGTGGGGACCTATTGTGGGTCCAACAGTTTACGCAGGACTTCGGTATACAATAAAATAATTCAAACAATTTAAAATTTTAAAACTATGAAGAGTATTAAGTTTTTATTAAGCGCACTTTTGACTGTGATGATTATTCTTTCAGTAACAATGACTGCCCGATCACAGGAACAAAAGAAAGAAGAAACCATCACGATTAAAACTTCAGCGGTTTGCAATATGTGTAAAGAAAGGATTGAAAGTGCCATGAAGTTTGAAAAAGGAGTGACGGAAGTCAGCTTGAATGTAAAAACAAAAATGCTGTCCGTTTCTTATAAAACAGCAAAAACAAATCCTGAAAAACTAAAAACAGCACTTACAAAAATTGGTTATGATGCGGATGATCTGACTGCAGATCCTAAAGCCTATGAAAAGCTGCCAGCATGCTGCAAAAAAGACAACCCGACACATTGATTGATGCTGTTTAACGACTAAAATCGCAAAGATCAGAATTTCTCGATTTAACCTTATTATGGGAAAACCGGTGGTTCAAACCATCGGTTTTTTATTTGAAAGAATTGTTCTTTACGAACAAAGTGAATTATAAAACTTTTCTATATAATACCTTCTTAGTCAGGACAAACTAATTTAAATTCAATCTGAACAAATTATCTTATAAATTTGACCGCTCGATAAATTTTTTATCAGAGAAGGTCGTAAACAATCAACAAATATTAGAAAATGAAAAAGCATGCATTATTAATTGCAGTATGCATTATTGCTATAAATGCACAATCACAACAGGTGCAAAGAAATAAAGTAATTGTTGAGATTGGTACCGGGACGTGGTGCCAATATTGTCCAGGAGCCGCAATGGGAGCAGATGACCTGATAGCCAATGGCAAACAAGTTGCCGTTATTGAAAATCATAACGGTGATAGTTACGCAAACCCGTATTCTAATGCACGAAATAGTTATTATGGAATAACGGGTTATCCCACTGCATATTTTGATGGAGGTAATGCCGTTGTCGGAGGAGACCATACGCAAAGCATGTATAATTATTACTTGCCTAAATACAACCAGCGGATAGTAATTAATTCTTCTTTTACAATCCAGCTATATGGTACAAATGCAGGGAATAATTACAACGTAATTGTAGTACTGACAAAAGTTGCTACTTACACAGGGCCAAACCCGGTTCTTCAATTTGCTCTCACTCAATCAAATATTGCTCAAAACTGGCAAGGCATGACTGAACTAAATTATGTTGAGCGGTTAATGGCTCCAAACCAGAATGGAACAACCATTAATTTCACAACAGGAGATGTTCAGGTAGTAATCCTTTCATTTACAAAGAATTCAGCCTGGCCCACTGCCGATTGCGAACTGGTAGCTTTCCTTCAGAACAATACATCCAAAGAAATACTGCAGGGAATGAAAGTAGCATTAAATGATCTACTGTCGGCACCAACTGATGCTTCTCTGATTTCGGCTTATAATGTTCCGGTTGCTTCCTGTTCCGGTAAGGCAAATCCTATTCTTAAGATTAAAAATACAACTAATCTTCCTTTATTTGCTGCAACCATAAAGTATATGATCAATAGCGGATCATTACTTACTTATTCATGGACAGGAAATCTTGGATTAAACCAGGAGGCACAATTCCAGCTACCCCAAATGACATTTACACCCTTAATGGAAAATACGTTTACAGCCTACATTCAGAGCTCAAATGGTATTGCTGATTTAAATCCATTAAATGATACTATCCATAAACCATTCAGTGGGGCAAACGATTATTTTGCTACAATCAATTTAGAATTGAAAACTGACAACAATCCTCAACAAACAACATGGCAGATTTTAAATGCCAATAACCAGGTGGTATTTTCAGGAGGACCTTATACAGGGCAGCCTAACACCTTAATACAACAAGAACTTGAATTTCTTCAATCCGGTTGTTATAAATTCATCATTTCTGACTCAGGTAATGATGGTATTTGCTGCACATCAGGAAATGGTTATTTTACTTTGAAGGACATTAATAACCAGGCAATATATTCCAATGGCGATTTTGGACCAAAAGAAACTGTTGAATTTGGAATGAAAATAGCAATTTTAGATTTAACTGTTTTTCTCGAAGGGCCTTTTAACACATCGAGTTTCGAAATGAATACTACTTTAAATCAGGGTGCTTTAATTCCATTGAATCAGCCCTATAATACAGCACCCTGGAACTACAATGGTACAGAAAATGTAACCATAATACCCCCTGACATAGTGGACTGGGTACTTTTAGAGTTGAGGGAAACTTCAGGGGCCCCGAAACAGCGACATCCTCAACAATAATTGGAAGGCAGGCGGCTTTTGTTACTAATTTCGGAAAAGTAGTAGGCCTGGATGGCATAAGTTATCTGAGGTTTGATGTGTCAATAACCAATAATCTGTTTATTATAATTCATCACAGGAATCATCTTTCAGTTATGAATGCTGAAGCATTGGCTAATTTCGGAGGGATTTTTTATTTTGATTTTACAGGATCTGTTGATTATTTATATGGCGGTCCAGCAGGCTGCAAAGATATACAAGGTTCAGCAGTTATGGCAGTCGGAGATGGAAATAGTGACGGTGTAATCGATGATAATGACAAAACTATTTCGTGGGGAACGGAAAGCGGAAAGAAAGGTTATTTTTCCAGTGATTACAACATGAACCAGCATGTCAATAACCAGGACAAAAATGGTTACTGGCGACTAAACTATTTAATGGAAAGCCAGGTGCCGGAATAAGCATAATCCTTTAACAAAAATTACAAATAGCCTAATAGGTAGAAAAACCCGTTAGGCTTTATTTTTTCCCCGGATAAACTTTGAGCGCTTCCTCAAGACATGTCATGGCGCTTTTAAGGTCTTCAACCTTTAGTACATAGCTTATTCTTACCTCATCGAGTCCTTTGCCCGGAGTGGCATAAAAACCGGTGGCAGGAGCCAGCATTACAGTTTGATTTTGATAATTGAAATCTTCAAGCAACCACTGACAGAACTTGTCAGAATCATCGATTGGGAGCTTTGCTACTATATAAAACGCTCCGGATGGATTGGGACAGAATGCTCCTTTCATTTTATTAATATATTCAACAACTACATTTCTTCTGGCTAGGTATTCACTCAAAACATTTTTAAAGTATTCATCTGGAGTATCTATGGCTGCTTCGGCAGCAACCTGTCCGAAAGTCGGAGGACTTAACCTTGCCTGGGCAAACTTAAGTGCGGTAGCCATCAGTTCCTTGTTCTTCGAGATCATCGCTCCTATCCTTATTCCGCAGGCACTGTAACGCTTTGATACGGAATCGATGAGGACTATATTTTCATCCAGCCCGCTCATGTGCATGACTGAGAAATGCTTTTTGCCATCATAACAAAACTCTCTGTAAACCTCATCCGAAAAAAGGAAAAGATCATATTTCAAAACAATCTCCTTTAGGGTTTCAAGTTCTGATTGCGAATAAAGATATCCAGTCGGATTATTTGGATTACAGATGATGATTGCTTTGGTTTTGGGTGTGATCGCCTTTTCAAACTCAGAGATGGGAGGAAGTGCAAAACCATCTTCGATCTGTGAAGGTATCGGCACTACCGTTATGCCTGCGTTTACAGCAAAACCATTGTAATTAGCATAAAAAGGCTCAGGAATAATAATTTCATCGCCAGGATCCATGCATGAATTCATGGCAAACAGTATGGCTTCAGAACCACCTGCACCAATAATAATATCATCTGCCGTGATGTTAATTTCATACCTTTTATAATACTCCACTAATTTCTTCCTGTAGGACAGTATACCAGCCGAATGGCTGTATTCAACCACTTTTTGGTCAAAGTTCCTGACTGCCCTTAAGGCTACTTCCGGAGTTTCAATATCGGGTTGACCGATGTTCAAATGATACACCTTAACTCCTCGCTTTTTAGCTGCTTCTGCAAATGGAACAAGTTTCCGAATAGGTGATGCAGGCATACTCCTGCCTTTTTTTGATATTGCTGGCATTTGTTATTTTGTTAAAGATAATTGAGTAACATCTTTTTTCTAATGATCAGGAATAATAATATTCCTATGAACACTGCAAATTTATACCAATAAAAAAGGAAAATCAAAATATATTGGAAAATAATAGATTTAAAATTTAAGGAAACTATGGCTTTAAGGTAAGGTAGTACAAATTAAAATTACAGAAAAAATAAAGGCTAAGGACAAAACAAGCACAAACCTGTTTTAGCCTTAGCCCTGTAAATAAGAATGATGATATTTATTTATTAACTGGAGAACTGCTATTGTCAACTGGTTTCTCAGGCATTTTTTCCTGAGGACCTGCCAGGATATTACCTTTTATTTTTAAGGTAACCTGTGCTTCTTTTGCATTGGAATAAACGGTGATGGTTTTACTGATCAAACCAACCCTCTTGGTATCATATTTCACCTGGATTACATCAGACTGGCCAGGAAGAATAGGTTGTCTTGGCCATGTCGGAACAGTGCATCCGCAGGAACTACGAACATTCGAAAGAATCAAAGGCTCTTTGCCTTCATTGGTAAATTTAAATTCGCAATTTCCATCGGCATTCTGTTCGATTGTACCATAGTCATGTTCCATCTTGGCAAATGTAATGATGGGTGCATTCGGATTGTTGGCCTGCGCAGCGGCTTGTTCCTGCTGTGCTTTTTCTTTCGCCAAACGTTCCTGCTCCATTTTCTGCTTATCGACTGGCTGGTTTTGAGGAGCTGCTTTGTCAGAAGTTGATACCTGGGCATTCAGAATAAACGCCATAAAAACAATCATTGTAAAGGATAAAACTAATCTTTTCATTTTATACTGTATTTAAGTTTAACAATTAATTTAATTACCGTGCAAATTTAGAGCTTAAGTTATCCCCTCAAAAAACCTTAACATATATTTACAATTGTAAATAAAATGTAAATAAATCGAATATAGATATATCTTCCCATATTTCAGCTAAAAGGGGAATTTAATTAATAAGCAAACAAATTGAATTGATTTATGTTATGAAGATTTGGCAAAAAAAGTACCTCTTTAAAATTACATTTTGCCTACTTTTACGCAATAAACAAATTCTTAAATCATGAGAAAGACTATTTTTTATCTGATTTCAATTGTTTTAATTCCATTATTAATCCTGTCGTGTTCAAATTCTTCAAAAGTGAATCATTCAAAAAAAACAGAAGCTGATAATGAGATGACTGGCCAAAAGGTTATGGCCAGCCCTCCGGCAATCGTTTATCAAACCAAAGCCGATTACTTCGATAAAGTTCCGGTTACATTATCTGAAGATAAATCAGAAGTGTTAAGTTATCCGGGTGTAAAAGATGTTTTTTATAATGGGGAACTGGCTTATCCAACCAAACTAAATGATGGGTATTTACTCGATAACCGGGGAATTGATCCGAATGCTGCTTTCCTTAAAATAACTTACGAAGAATACAGCAAGCTTGAAAAGAATCCATCCAAAGAAGAATTGTATGGACTGATACTCGATAAAGATCCCTTCACGAAAATGTATAATTGTGGCAATAAATACCAGTACAAGGACATTGTTACCGAATTGAATGCTCTTATCGACAGTAAAAAGTTGAAAAAGCAAACCCGGTTAAAATAGCTTGTTTGAGCAGATAAGACAGCAAATGCTTTGTCCCTCAAGCTGCTTCTGGCTTCATGATACTATTAATTTATCTTTGTAGAAAATTTGATCATCTCAATTTAAAACTTTTAAGAATTGGAAATCAATTTCAATGAACTGGATGGCAAACGATTTTATTACAGCTTTATAGCAGGTGCTCAGAAAATCTTCGATCAATACAAAGGCATCAATAAAATCAATGTTTTCCCTGTTGCTGATGGCGATACCGGGACAAATCTGGCCTCTACCCTCCGGTCTATCATTGATACATCGATCCCTACAGATAATATAAAAGTAACTGCAGTAGCTTTAGCCGATGCGGCCCTGGTTGGCGCAAGGGGGAATTCGGGAATTATTTTCGCTCAGTTTCTTTATGGTTTCAGCAACGAAATCCGCGATGAAAAGAACCTTACCGTTGATGATTTTGCTGAATTAATTAAGAAAGCTGTAAAGTACGCTTATGAAGCCATTGCTAATCCGGTGGAGGGAACCATGATCTCGGTGATGCGCGACTGGGCGGATTATGTTTATTTATTAAAAGATAAAATCAAAAACTTTAATCAGCTGATCATCCAATCTTACGTTAAAGCCGATGAATCGTTGAAGGATACACCTACCAAACTCGAAATCCTTGCAAAAAATCACGTGGTGGATGCCGGAGCGAAGGGCTTTGTTGTCTTTCTGGAAGGGATGATTGATTTTTTCCAGCATGGCGAACTCAAGAAAATTGCAGCTACCCGCAATGTGATTAAAGTGAAGGAATTTGAAGAAGTTGTGCACGATGAAGAGGAAATCAAATTCAGGTATTGCACGGAGGCATTAATCACTTTTGATAACAATGATGAAAACAACAAGACTATTTTAAAGGAAGCAATCAGCAAATTTGGGGATTCTCTGGTCATTGCCGGCTCACCGAAAAAACTAAGGATCCATATTCACACCGATGACCCGTCTGAATTGTTTTTCGTGATCAAGGATCATGGAAACATCACCTATAAAAAAGTGGATGACATGGTGATGCAAAGCCAGATCGTTCATCACAGGAAATGGAGTACCGCCCTTATCACCGACTCCACATGCGACCTGCCGCAGGAGATCATAGAAAAATACCAGATACATGTGGTTCCGCTTACTGTCCATTTTGAAAAAGACTTTTACCTGGATTCCCTTACCATTACTCCGGATAAATTTTACGACCTGCTGGCTGAATCGAAAACGAATCCCACTACAGCTCAACCGACGTATAAGGATTTTACAAATAAATATGACTACCTCGCCAGCCATTACGATTCTATCATTGGTATCCACCTGAGCGAAAAAATGAGTGGTACTTTTTCTAACAGCCGCAAGGCCGCTCATGCTATCCGTGAAAGGCAGGAAAAAGACATAGCAGTATTCAGCTCCAATAAAGTTACGGTAGCCCTTGGACTCATTCTTCTGCGTGCGGCTGAAGCCATCGAAAGCGGGAAATCATTTGCCGAAGTTACCGGAAGTATTGAAGACTGGGTTTCGAAAGCACACCTTATGGTGAATGCCCATTCACTTAAATACCTGATCAGGGGCGGACGGGTAAGCGCCATGAAAGGATTTTTCGGTAAGCTGATGGGGATTCAACCGATCATTATCGTGACCAAAGAAGGGAAAGCAGAGCTTTTTGGCAAACCCACCTCGACCAAACAAAGCATGAAAATGGTGATGGATGAAACCATTAAACTGATTGACGGAAAGAAATTGTGGGGTTATGCCATTGCCCATGCTCAAAATCCGGAAGGAGCAAACTGGTATGCCAATGAAATGGAAGGGATCACCGGGATGAAACCCAAATTTATTAGCGCTGCCTCGCCGGTACTTGGCACCCACGCTGGACCAGGGGTGTTTGGGCTTGCCTTTTTGCTGGAATAGAGCAAGTCTGCAAATGGTTTTTCCAGTTTTATTCAACCTTGCCAAAGCATGCTTTCACAATTTTTTAAATAAAATACATGGTTAAATCTTTTCTCTTTTTCTTACTTTAGCCGCCATTAAAAACGTGATAGCGGTTAAAAGGAATTTCAGATGATTAACAAGCAACTGGTTGACCCAAAAAGCATAGTGGTTGTCGGCGGATCGAACGATGTTACCAAGCCGGGTGGTAAGGTACTGAAAAACCTGATCGATGGAAATTACCAGGGGAATTTGTATGTGGTCAACCTGAAGGAAAAAGAAGTGCAGGGAATCCGGAGCTACCAGGATCCGGTTAGCTTACCTAATGTGGAAATGGCCATTATTGCAATCGCTGCCAGATTTACTTTCGATTGGGTAAAATTCCTTACTGAGGAAAAGAACACAAAAGCGTTCATCATCCTTTCAGCTGGTTTCAGTGAGCTGAATGAAGAAGGAAGAAAAATAGAAAAACAGATTGTTGAGCAGGTAAATAAATTTGATGCTGCGCTTATTGGTCCGAATTGTATAGGCATGCTCACTCCTGCTTTTCATGGTGTATTTACACAGCCTATTCCCAAGCTTGATTCGCATGGTTGTGATCTGTTATCAGGTTCCGGAGCTACGGCTTGTTATTTCATGGAGTCGGGCATCCACAAAGGATTATCCTTTTCCAAAATTATTTCAACCGGAAACTCCGCCCAGATGGGAATTGAGGAGATGATCCAATATATGGATGAAAGTTCTCCTCCCGAAACCACCTCGCGCGTAAAGCTGCTCTATTTTGAAAACATCAATAAACCCCGGTTGCTTTTAAAACATGCAAGCTCCCTCATCAGGAAAGGATGCAGGATTGCAGCGATAAAAGCAGGGAGTTCCGAAGCAGGAATCCGTGCCGCTTCATCACATACCGGCGCACTGGCTACGCCCGATGTTGCTGTTGATGCTCTGTTTCGTAAAGCGGGTATTATCCGGTGTTACATTCGGGAAGAGCTGGTTGCAGTGGCTTCAGTTTTTCTCCACCCTGAAATAAAAGGAAAAAACATTGCCATTATAACCCATGCCGGGGGTCCGGCAGTGATGCTTACTGATGCATTATCAATTGGTGGATTAAATGTTCCGCCGATAACAGGAAAGTATGCCGATGAACTCAAGGCGAAATTGTTTCCGGGCTCATCTGTGGCCAATCCGATTGATTTTTTGGCAACCGGAACAGCAGAACAATTGGGAATGATCATCGATTATGTAAATGAAAAATTTGACCACATAGATGCGATGGTTGTGATTTTTGGAACACCTGGTTTGGTTCCCATCAACGAGGTTTATAACTTACTGGATGAAAAAATGAAGACCTCTCCCAAACCCATCTTTCCGGTTCTACCTTCTATTATAACAGCAAAGAATGAAGTTGCGGAGTTCCTGGGTAAAGGAAGGATCAACTTCCCGGATGAAGTATTGTTAGGTACAGCATTGGCCAAGGTTTACTTTACACCCGAGCCACAACCAGTGGAGATTGATGTTCCGGAAATCGATGTTCAGAAAATAAGGAAGATCATTGATGGCGCATCATCAGGTTATATTTCTGCAGTTGAAATTCAGGGATTATTAGATGCCGCGGCTATCCCGAGAACAGGCGAAACCATCGCAGTCAATTTAAATGACGCAATAAAATCAGCAAAAAAAATGGGTTTTCCTTTGGTGATGAAAGTGGTTGGACCTCTGCACAAATCAGATGTGGGCGGAGTAGTGCTGAATGTCGAAAACACCGCCAGGTTAAAAGATGAGTTTGCCAGGATGATGAAAATTCAGGATACAACCGGGATATTGCTTCAGCCGATGCTTTCAGGAATGGAGCTATTCATTGGGGTAAAGCGGGAAGAAAAATTTGGGCACATGGTCTTTTGCGGACTCGGTGGCATTTTCATCGAAATTCTTAAAGACGTTCAATCGGCCCTTGCTCCTGTCAGCATAGACGAAGCATTGGACATGATAGCAAAGTTAAAAGGTAAAAAAATACTTGAGGGAATTAGGGGACAAAAAGGAATTAACATAGGAACCTTTGCTGAGATCATCACCAGAGTATCGGCACTAATAACAGCAGCGCCGGAAATCGTTGAGATGGATTTGAATCCTTTGCTCGGTTCTGGCGATAAAATTATAGCTGTGGATGCAAGAATCAATATCCAGAAAAATTATTAATTGGAAACATTTACTTTTGTAACATCGTCTAAGAAGAATATTTAAGCAGAATAATATGGCAAACATTGCATTTGGAAGCAAGTATTTTATTTTTTCAAAGTTCAGCAGCATTCCCAAAACATCAAAGATAGAAGCTGACAGAGCCAACCTTATAAAAGAATTCAACGATTTGAATGAATTTGCGAATTCAAAGGAACTAAAAGATTTTTCAGCCCTTGGTAAATATCTCGAATCGAAGGAATGTCAGAGTTTGCGATCATCCATCGATGCCGACAGGAAAAAGGAGCAGGACAAAATCAAGCTTTATGAAACCCGAAAAAAATCAAAATCATTTAAGGATTATTTCAAGTTCAAAGCATCACCAAAACTCAAAGATTACATTGCATTTCTTGACTCGAAAGAATTAAAGGATTATGAGGAACTGGAGAAGACTGTCACTTCAAAGAAATATGAAGAAGAAAAGAAAAATTTTGAAAACCAAAAATCAGCAGAGGAAAAGAAGGTTCAGGAATTCAATGGAATGAAGAAGTCCAGAGCGTTCAAAACTTACTTTAAATTCGCAGGGAGTCAAAAACTGAAAGAATTCAGTACCATTTCCGGTTCAGCGGATCTGAAAAAATATTTTGATCTTGAAACCCTGATCAACTCCAAAGAATTTCAGAAACAAAAAAGCGCTGTCGATCCGAAGCAATTTAATGCTTCACCGGAAAATAAAAAGATTCAGGAATCACAGCAGCTTAAAAAATCCAGATCTATAAAATTGTACTTTAAATTCAAAGAATCGGCAGCCTATAAAAATTATTTGTCCTTTGAAAAATCAGGAGAACTAAAAAAGTATATTGAACTGGAGCAATATCTAAATTCTGCCGCTCATAAAGACAAACTGGCCTCTGCAACTAAAGATCTTGCTACGCTCACCGGTCAGTTCAGTGATTACCTTCAAAAGAAGAAATCAAGAAGGATAAAAGATTTCTATCACTTTCAGAATTCACCAAAATATAAAAGTTTTCAGGCATTTGACAAATCAAAAGAATTGTCAGATTATCTTGCTTTAGAAAAATACCTCCAGTCGGATGATCACAAAACCCTCCTTAAGTCCATTGAAGAAAAAGATACTGCAGAAAAGGAAAAGAAAAGCAAATACGAAGCTTTTAAAAACTCTAAGAAATACAAGTGGTACCTTGGGCTTAAGGATTCGGATAAATTCAATGTGCTGAAAAAATGGGAAGTGATTTTTGAAGATGATTTTACTGATAAGCAACTGGATCGTAAAAAATGGATGACCCGTTATTATTGGGGAGATAAACTCATCAATGACGCATACGCCTTTGAAACGGACAAGGCGTTTCCGACCGACGGGAAAAACCTTGAGTATGGAAACAGCCATGTAAAAATTGTGACCCGTAACGAAAAAACAAAAGGCAAGATGTGGAAGCCGCCCTTCGGATTTATTCCACAGGACTTTACTTACACTACGGGATTAATCAGTACGGCTGGATTGCACAAACAGAAATTCGGAAAGATCGAAGCAAAATTAAAGATCAACTATACCAAGCCTGTCGATTACCATTTCTGGATGGCTTCACAAATGAACCTGCCTCATGTGGACATATTAAAGGTTGCCGGGAAGAAATCAAAGGTTGATATGGCTAATCTTTATGGAAATGTCACAGCCAAAAAAGCACCCGAAAAGAAAACCGCAGAGTTTTCCGGACTTGATGTGACCCAGGATTTCTTTATTTACTCCCTTGATTGGACTAAGGATAAACTCACCTGGAAAATAAACGGTGTGACAGTAAATGAACAAACCAAGGGAATTCCGCAGGAAGAGATGTATCTTGTTTTTAGTTGTGGGATAACGGGTAAAACCGATAATCTTGGATTACCAGCTTCGATGGATATTGATTGGGTAAGGTGTTATAAGCAGGTTTAGTTCAAAGTTCACTTTTCTCAGTTCGAAGTATAAGGTTTGAAGCAGAATTAAAATTTCAAGCCAAAGCTTGCATAAATAAAGGGCAAGGCATCTACTGAATAATAGCGGAAGTTAAGAGAAGTGGTAAAAGCTGTAACTGGTTCGTATTGGAATCCGACAATATAGTAATCCAGTTTTGAGTTTTCGTCCGGCATTTTCATATTCAGGTGATCATATCGCCCAAGCGCCTGAAAATATTTATTTAATACAGCTGAACCGTAAACTGAGAACCCATAATAATCGGTATTGTTGTCGAATCCATAGTTGTAAATATAAGTGTACTCCCCTCCTATCCTGAATTTTTCAGCTTTATAACCCGCAAACCCTGAAATTACAGATTTAGCATTTTTACCGGCGTCAGTATCAGGCGAAGGGCCATAATCAAGGTAAAGCTTTAAGGTGATCCGTTCAGTAGGATAATACTGAATATTGTTTGAATAAAGAAACTTGCTGTTTTTGTCCTGGTATCGGAAGGGTCCCTCGCCATTAACTACTGAAAACTGGTTAAGTAATTTATCCTTGTATTTAAAATCAACTTGAATTCCAAAATCAGCCGGCATTCCAAGCCTGAATTTTTCCTGGTAAGTTACATCTATATAGCGGTATCCCCAGAATTTATCCTGAAATGTAAGATACTGGGTGTTCAATAATTCTCCGACACGTAAAGAAAAATACTCACTGATATCCCATTTTATTTCCGCCATCTTCAGGTAAGCAGTATATTTACTTCCTTCAAAATAATCGTAGGTCATTGGATTCCCCGCACTGTCGGTAATGCTCACAATATTGGTCGTCCTTGTAACATCAAGCATGATCTTCCCGCTGATTTTTTCCGAAATTTGGTTGAAATAACCAAGTATGCCCTGGTTGAATTCAAAAGCAGTCTGCGGTTTAAAGGTATCTTTGAATCCATACCTGAATCCGGTATAAATCTGCCCAAAGGCATAGCTGTTCTTCTCTTTCATGATTTCCTGGGAGGAACTCTGGCTGAATAACACTACCGGTAATACTAAAAATAGAAGGAAGAAAAACCTGCTGTTCATCGATCTTTTTTTGTCCGAACAAATTTAGAAATATAATCGTCAAATCATAACGTAAGTCTGGTAAATTTCATTTCAATACCTCCAGGCTGTGAACATCCTAATAAATATTTTTTCTCTCGGCTGTTTTCTATGTAAAAGTTATATATTTGACCACTGATTTTTTATTTAACAGGCATCCTTTTTAAATGTAAATGAACAATGAAAAGTACCCCGATCAATTCTGAGATTGTAAGCAAAAGGTTAAAAGAAAGCGGTATCGTAAGTGTTGGCCGTGCATCCATCCGTGAAATAAAAAAACTCATTGACGGAATTGAAGCGGATTCCGGTGAAAAGTTTATCAGGATGGAAATGGGGATCCCCGGATTGCCTCCTTCCCGAATTGCAATTGATGCAGAAATTGAAGCGCTTAACAGGGGAATGGCTGCAATCTATCCTGACATTTATGGTATTCCTTCGCTTAAAAAGGAAATTTCAAGGTTCTGCAAACTTTTTCTGAACATCGATGTGAGCGAGGAGGGGTGTTTGCCAACAGTAGGGTCCATGATGGGAGCATTTGCTTCCTTCCTTACCATCAACAGGATGTTTGCCGACAGGGATGGAACCTTATTTCTTGATCCCGGATTTCCGGTACATAAACAGCAATGCCGAATCCTCGGACAAAAACATTATGCCTTCGACGTGTATAATTACCGTGGCGATAAGCTCCGCGACAAGATGGAATCGTATATGGAATCAGGTAAAATTTCATCCATTTTATACTCAAACCCAAATAATCCATCCTGGATTTGCTTTACGGATAAAGAGTTGAAAATAATTGCTGAACTTGCTGATAAGTACAATGTGATTG
Source organism: uncultured Bacteroidales bacterium (assembly GCA_963749345.1). Classification (GTDB taxonomy): domain Bacteria; phylum Bacteroidota; class Bacteroidia; order Bacteroidales; family JAADJA01; genus JAADJA01. The sequence continues at coordinate 766,817 of CAVVMO010000001.1, forward strand.
TCATTGAAGACCTGGCTTATTTTGGGATGGATTTCCGGAAAGATTACTCCAAGCCCGGCCAACCACCGTACCAGCCTTCAGTTGCGCATTATACCGATAAATACATATTACTCATTTCAAGTTCAAAAGCATTCAGTTATGCCGGCCAGCGGGTAGGAATGATGGCTATTTCAGATCAGGTTTTTCAGACTATTGCTCCTGACCTGAAGCGGTTTTATGCTTTTGACCAGGTAGGAAAGGCGATGATATTCGGCTCGGTTTATGCCATCAGTTCCGGAACAGCCCATACACCGCAATATGCACTTGCTGCAGTACTCAAAGCCGTGAATGACGGCACTTACAATTTTATTGAGGTGGTAAAAGAATACGGTGCAAGAGCCAAGGTGTTAAAAAAAATGTTTATCGATAACGGGTTTAAGATCGTTTATGATAAAGATGAAGACCAGCCCATTGCCGATGGTTTTTACTTTACATTTTCCTACCCGGATTTTACAGGTGATGAATTGCTAAAGGAATTACTCTCCTACGGAATAAGCGCCATATCTCTCGAAATAACCGGCAGCGAAAGGCTGGAAGGGATCAGGGCTTGCGTTTCGCTGATTCAGCGGGAGCAATTTCCGGTGCTTGAAAGCCGGCTGAAGACGTTTCATGAAAATCATACGGTGAAGGGATAAAAAAAAGAATAATGAACAAGGATTAACGATTTAAGATTTTAGAAGTAAAGCGAGAATGTAAAAATCATAATTCGAAAATCGTTAATCTTTATGCTTAAATAACAAACCATTATTTATACCATACAAAGTATGCCATTTCTCGCTTCTTCAATCAGGAAATCAAGCTTGCCGGTTTCAGAATCTTTTTTGATTTTCTGATCCCAATACCCCCATTCTTTTTCGATAATCCAATCTCTAAGCCTTTTAAAATCATCCATCGAAAGGGAGTTGATCTCCTTTTGTATTTCTTCAATTTTGATTATCAGTCTTTTTTTATTTTTAAAAGCACCAATAATTCTCAGTAATGGTAGACTCGTTCAAATGAAAAGAAAAATTATTGTCAGGTTCCAATATAACTGGAAATCATATTTAAACTACCAAAATAACTGGTATCGAAAGGCTGGAAGGGATCAGGGCATGCGTATGATTGATTCAGCCCGAGCAGTTTCCGTTGATGGAAAAACGGCTGAAGATTTTTCACAAAAATCATTCTATGAATTAAAATCCATTTCAGTCCTTGAGGCAGCGCACTGACAAACCATAAGTTTTCTGTATGTTATCACGATATATATTATCATAATTTGCACTCAGGGTTCTCGTAAATGATTTACTTGCATTATATTCAGTTGAAGACCATAAATGATTATATACGCTCGCTCCAATGAAAAAACCATTATCGTTTAAACCGCCAGGCACAGCCTTAAAACCTGAAGTATTGGTTCCGTTTCCTTGAGAATTCCATCCATAGGTCGATTTCATTTTAATCCCGACATCAAACCCACTCCAATTTATTGTATTACAATCCACTGTAGGATCAACAAACTGAGTAACAGTACACCATTCAGAATCAGTCGGAATATGCCATCCCTGAGGACAAATCCCTTGATTTCCAAGAACAAAATTGTAATTCATCATTTCGTCCCATTGGTAAAGGCCACCATATTCATCACAATTTATTGAAAGGTTGGAGAAGCAATATTTTTCAATTATTCCATTGTTTGTTTGCTCAACTGATCCGTTAACCATGGTTCCAACATTAAGATTTTCTTTGAGCCAGCATTGATTTCCTATTTGAACAGTATTATAAACCTGACCCTCATAAGTAACAGTAGGAATCTCAGTACAAGGTTCACCATTACTACCTCCACTTTGAGTTGTAAATTCCAATTGGTTACCATAAGCTGTACCTACATTATTTGTTGCGTAGGCCCTAAGAAAATAAGTTGTATTTTCGTTTAAACCGTTAAGTACACTGATAAATTCCCCCAAACTTATGCCATCATTGGTATGGGGATCAGCGGTTGTCGGATTACCTGTAATATTCCAACACACGCCTTTGATGGAAACATAAGCTCCGCCGTCATTGGGCACGCTCCCTCCAGTAATCGCAGTAGTTGGAGTAATGTATGAAATTTCAGCTGTTAAAACAGAAGGCATTGTTGCAATAGAAGGGTCTCCCTTCAAACAACGGACATTCATTCCATAATTTTTATCTGAATTGCCAGCTACTATGCTTTCAATATCACTGTTTAAACTTTTGAAGTAAGCCTGATTTGCATTACTCTCTGCGGAAGTCCAAAAAAAGGCATTGAAATTTAGATTGCCAAAAATTCCAGCAGGAATACGTGCGCCACCGGGAAGTGCTGTAAATCCGCTGATGTTAGTCGCACCTGTATTGGGCGCGAGCCACAGACCATAGCCCGATTCAAGTGTTCCGGTTGATTTCATTTTTCCGCCGGCAACAAGGTACCCACCCAAATATTCCCTGAGCGAAGCCCAATCAGCATAGGTTGGAATTCTCCAATCAGGAGGACATATGGCCTGTATTCCTTGCTGATTTGAATATTGCATCATCTCTTTCCATTGGTATAACCCACCATAGGTAATACAGTTTTGAGCATTATTATTGTAACAGAATTTTTCAATAATTCCATTGTTTGTCTGGTTATTGCTTCCAGTGATCATGGTACCAACATTTAAATTTTCTTTCAACCAGCATTGATTGCCAATTAGTAATGTGTTGTAAGTCTGGTTATCGTATGTCACTGTTGCACCATCGGGACAAGGGTTCCCCATTGCAGAAAAATAAACCTGGTTTCCATAGACAGTGCCAGCACTATTTATTGCGTAGGCTCTTACATAGTAAGTTAGGTTAGGGCTTAATCCGGTAATGCTACTGGTGAATATACCGTTCCCTGAACCATCAATTGTATGTGAATCTGAAAGGTCAGGATTAGGGTTAGAACTCCAACAAATGCCTCTGGATATTACTTCAGAACCTCCATCGTTCGTCACATTACCTCCACCCGTTGCTGTTGTTTGGGTGATATTCGTAACCTCTAAAGTTAAAATAGTTGCAAAGCTTGATGATCCATCATTTCTTACACATCTAACGCTTATTCCATCTGTTTTAAAGCTATCTCCAGAATAAACAATGGCATCCGTATAGGTTAATAAGGAACCTAAAATAGCATAATTCGAGTTGCTATATGATGAAGACCAATGTGATGCATAATTTCCCATATGCCAAAAATCACCTTTGCCAAAGCTAAAGTTCCCACCAGGCAAGGCATTGAAACCGCTACTGTTGGTTGCCCCTAGATTTGGAGTACTCCACAAGCCAGTATTGTTCTCAATAGTGCCCGTGGCTTTCATTTTTCCCCCTGCAATAGTATTTCCTCCCAAAAAAGAAAAGAGTTCATTCCACTCAGCCGATGTTGGCAAATGCCATCCATCTGTCGTGGGGCAAATTCCCTGCACTCCGGTGGCAGTCTGATATTTCATCGCTTCGTCCCATTGGTAAAGCCCTCCATAAATTTCACAATACTGAGGATTATTGTCGTAACAATATTTTTCAATTATATTATTATTAGATTGCAGATAGCCACCAATTATCATTGTTCCAACATTTAGGTTTTCCTTTAGCCAACATTGGTTACCAATCTTTTCTGTAGTATAGGTTTTGCCTTCATAATAAACAGTAGGAATGCCAGGACAGGGTATATTTCCGGCAGTAAAAACCAATTGATTCCCATAAGCAGTCCCAATAGCATTTGTGGCATAAGCCCGAACATAATAGGTAATATTTGGACTTAATCCCGTGAGGGCAGAGCTAAAAGTGCCTTCACCACTACCCTCAATTGTGTATGCGTCAAATAATGTTGGATTAATATTGATACTCCAGCAAACTCCATATGCACTAACAGGTAAATTTCCCTGAGAAACTACATTTCCATCACAGATAGCGGAATTAGGCGTGATATTACTAATACCATTGGTTGTAACAACTGGAAAACCCGGTTCCCCTTCATCTTTCAAACATCTTACACTCGAAGCCAAATCTTTGTAATTAAAATCGCGGCCAACCATGCTTTCAGTATTTAATAAAGAACGTTTCCATGCATAGTATCCGTTGTATTCTGTTGAAGAAAAGAATGATGTCGAGTTACCCAAATCGCTAAAACCACCCCCATAATTTCTATAACCTCCAGCAAGAGCATTAAATCCAAACATGTTATTACCATTTCCTCCATTATCCCAACTGTTGGTTGCCTTCATCAAATAACCTGCATTTGTGCCGTTGAAACCATTTTGCTCGCATTCAACTGATGAATCAATAAATTGAGTCAATATACACCAATCAATATCGGAAGGAATATGCCACTCCGGAGGACAAAGACCATTGTCAATATCGTATTGCATTAACTCATCCCAATGATAAAGTCCACCGAATAACAAACAATTGTCCGAATTGTCGTCGTAACAATACTTCTCGACAACATCATTGTTAAATGGGGTCTGGTTTCCTATTAGCATGACACCTATATCAAGATTTTCCTTGAACCAACATTGATTTCCGATAAACACGGTTTTGTAAGTTTTGCTTCCATAAGTTACCATTGGTGTTCCGGGGCAGGGTATCCCTTCATTTATTTCAAACTGGAAGGTTTTATTTATATAAACGGTGGATTCAATCACATCGCTTCCGCGGTCACCTCCTATGGTAGTGGCATAACCAATAAATCTTAAATGGTCGCCAGGAAAAAAGTTAAAATAATCAGCATTGTATGTCGCTTTTAAATCCGCAAGTGATTCACTTTTTCTCTGATATATGAGTTTGCAGTTTTGGGCCATGCTAAATCCAGAACTGACAATTTTTATAGTTTGAAATGAACTCCCGCAAAATGCAGTTAGTAAATAATATCTTTCCTTACCGGAAAAAAATACCAATTCATGATTACCACGGTCAAGAGTATTATTATAATGTAACAATTCACGCCCAAGGAGGTCAAAAACTATAATTTTAACATGCTCTCTATTGGGCATGGACAGATTAATTATTGACTCTCCATTAATTAAAGGGTTTGGGTAATTTTGAGAAATTTTAAACTTGGATTCTTCAATTCCTTCCAAATAATCAAAACCCAGGTAATTTAGTTCCAATGTAGTATCCTGACCATATAAAATGGTATCTCCACCCTGTGTCAAGTTCTCGATATAAATACTATCGAGTGTCAAGCTCTGGTTATTGTATATTGCTGTAAAGACTAATTCTATCAAAGATTTTTGACTTTGAACAATTGAATTAAATCCAAAGATCAGAATTGGAATAAGACTTATTAACTTTTTCATAACAGAAGAATTTACCGGTTACAAAAATTTATTACGTCCCTAATTTAAATAAAAACTCAAAGTTAAACAAAATCAGGATTAATTTCCTAAAATAAAAATAGAGTAAATTCAATTGTGGATTTAGATATCAATTAACGCAATTAGAATCTTTGAACCGAGTATAAAAATTCTTTTTCCTTTGTCGCTTGTTTCAATTTAATTTTTTCTAATTTCGTCCGGTTGTTATCATGTTCACAATCGGAGGGATTTATTTTTACATGGAGGGAGCATGACAATTGAATCTGAGCAGCTTTGATGCACAAGATTAACCGTTGAGGTTCATTCGATATATAAACAATTATCATTCGATAATACTATGGCTTTAAAAGGAGAAATTGTTGTTGACATAGAAAAATGCAAGGGATGCGAAGTATGCCTCGCACATTGCCCTACCGAAACCATTGCGATGGTTGAAGCGGTGAACGGAAAGGGATATCACTACATGCAGGACATCAATGGCCAATGCACCGGCTGTACAAACTGCGCTACTGTTTGCCCGGATGGTGTAATCACTGTTTACAGAGTAAAAGTTTAATTTATTAATAGTCCAATATTATGGGAAAAGAGCTTAGGTTAATGAAAGGGAATGAAGCTTTTGCCGAAGCAGCAATAAGGGAAGGAGTAGATGGATACTTTGGCTATCCGATCACCCCTCAGTCGGAGGTTATGGAGTACCTCACTTCTGAAAAACCGCACGAGCGGACAGGGATGGTTGTTCTCCAGGCCGAAAGCGAAGTAGCCTCCATCAACATGCTTTATGGCGGCGCTGCCTGCGGGAAAAAAGTAATGACTTCATCTTCTTCTCCGGGGATCAGCCTTATGCAGGAAGGAATCTCTTATATGGCTGGCTCGGAATTGCCATGTGTATTGTTAAATGTCGTGCGGGGCGGTCCGGGGTTAGGAACCATTCAACCCTCGCAAGCCGATTATTTTCAATCGACAAAAGGAGGAGGACACGGTGATTACCACATGATTGTCCTGGCTCCTTCATCGGTGCAGGAGATGTATGACTATGTAGAACTTGGATATGAACTGGCTTTCAAATACAGAACTCCGGTTATGGTTCAATCGGATGGTGCCATTGGTCAAATGATGGAGAAAGTGGAGATCGGAGATCAGAAGCCACGATTAACAGAAGAAGAAATTATTAAAAAATGTCCATGGGCGACAACCGGCAAAACTGCTAACCGCGAAAGAAATATTATTACCTCTCTTAATCTCGAATCACAGGTTCAGGAAAATCACAACAGGAAGCTTCAAAAAAAATACAGAGAAATAGAAGCCAATGAAGTACGCTTTGAGGAAATTCAATGTGAGGATGCTGAATTTATATTTGTCGCTTATGGAACCAGTGCGCGTATATGCCAGAAATCAATCCAGATTCTCAGAAATAAAGGAATTAAAGTCGGATTGGTGAGGCCCATCACACTTTATCCATTTCCTAAAGATCATTTTTTCAAAATGGCCGGACATATCAAAGGTATTTTAAGTGTGGAAATGAGCGCCGGACAGATGATTGAAGATATCAAGCTGTCAGTGGAAGGGAAAGTACCGGTTTATCATTTCGGAAGGATGGGAGGAATTGTTCCTTCACCAACTGAAGTTGCAGATTTTTTAGAACATCAATTTATCAAAGGTTAAAACTATGGCAGAACCAATCACAAAAGCTGAAATTATAAAACCCGAAAACCTGGTTTACAAAAAAACCAGTTTATTGACTGATAAAGTATTAAGCTATTGTCCGGGCTGTGGTCATGGTACCGCCCACCGTATCATTATGGAAGTGCTGGATGAAATGGGTTTACAATCCAAAACCATTGGCGTTGCGCCTGTCGGATGTTCGGTATTGGCTTATGAATTCATGAATATCGACATGCAGCAGGCGGCTCATGGACGCGCTCCTGCATTGGCGACAGCTATAAAAAGACTGCATCCTGAAAAGACAGTATTTACTTACCAGGGCGACGGCGACCTTGCAGCAATCGGTACTGCTGAAACCATCCATGCCTGTAACCGCGGTGAAAACTTTACTATCTTCTTTATTAATAACGGAATTTATGGAATGACAGGTGGACAAATGGCTCCAACCACTTTAGAAGGAATGAAATCATCCACCACGCCTTATGGCCGGGATTGGCACCAGATGGGTCATCCATTGAAAATTACCGAACTCATTGCACAGCTTCCTGGAACTTATTACGTTACACGACAGGCGGTTCATACTCCAGTGCATGTCAGGAAAGCAAAAAAGGCGGTTCGGACAGCTATTGAGTTGCAGCATCAAAACCGTGGACTGACATTCGTCGAAATCGTATCAAATTGCAATTCAGGATGGAAAATGACACCTGTGCAGGCGAACCAGTGGATGGTCGACAACATGTTTCCGTTCTATCCGCTTGGAGATATTAAGGTTGATGGAGAACTTGTAAAAAAGTAATAATTAATAAGTAAACAATTATAACAAATCATATTTGTCATGACTGAAGAAATTATCATAGCCGGATTTGGTGGACAGGGAGTACTTTCGATGGGAAAAATATTGGCTTACTCAGGCATCATGCAGGATCAGGAAGTAAGCTGGATGCCATCCTACGGACCCGAAATGCGCGGCGGAACTGCCAACGTTACTGTCATTTTAAGTGATGAGCGGATCAGTTCACCTATACTTAACCTTTTCGATACCGCCATTATTTTGAACCAGCAATCCATGGATAAATTTGAATCGATGGTAAAACCTGGCGGAACACTTCTTTATGACCCTAACGGAATTACCCACCCACCTACCAGGAAAGACATTAATATTTATAAAATCGAAGCCAGTAAAGAAGCTGCAAATCTTGGGTTGCGGAAGATATTCAACATGATCGTTCTGGGAGGTTATTTGAAAGTGAAACCTGTGGTTGAATTTGACAATGTCATTAAGGGAATCAAGAAATCCCTGCCGCAACGATACCATCATCTGGTAGCTGAAAACGAAAAAGCCATTAGCCGGGGATTGGAAATTGTGGAGGAAGTGCAAAAAGTTTAGGACATACAAGCAACAAAATCAGAGCCTTTGAAGTTTAAATACTTTGAAGGCTTTTTATTTTATAAAGATTACAGATTTATCGGTATAATTGTTGTAAATTCGAATTCGCAAAAAATATACATTTCTTAAACCCAACGCATATGAGTATAAGTTATAAATGCCCGCACTGCAAAGGCTTCATTGACATGAAGGGTTGTCTTTTGTTCTCCGCCAGGACACCCGACCAGCGATATGGGCTGATTTCACTCCATACTGAACTTGGTAATTATGGTGTTGAAAAGCATCCTGATTTTGACTTTCAGGAGGGAGAACAGCTCGATTTTTATTGTCCGATATGTCATGCGGAACTAACCTCCGGACGGCATAAGAATTTAACTAAGATTATCATGATCGACGAACAAAAGAGGGAGTTTGAAATTCTGTTTTCGAAAGTAGCCGGACAGAAAAGCACGTACAAGATCACTGGCGAAACCATGGAGATTTTTGGCGACGATTCAGCCGAATACCTTGATTACATTAACTTATCAATGATTTTTTAAGGAATTACAGTCTCGCAGTATTCTTTGTTGAGAATTTTCATTTTGAGTTTTATGAATCTTAAATTTTGTATTTATGGTTTTTTTAAAATCAAAATTATTTGTACTCTTCATCATAGTGATTCTTGTAAGTTGTCAAAGTCCGGCAATTAAAATAACCGAACCAACACAAACTGAAACAGAGCAAATAAAAGCAATCGGAGACGATGTTTCTGCCAGACTTACCATTTCACTTAAAAAGGAACTCAAAGCAGCTATTGCTGAAGGAGGATTTCAGAATGCCATTGATGTATGCAATCTGAAAGCAATTCCTTTGACAGAATTGGTGAAAGAAAGCCAAAACAGGAATGTGGAAATCAAAAGGACCTCATATAATTGTCGGAATCCGCTGAATGCACCAGATTCAATTGAAAAGCTTGCTTTAGATCATTTTATTCAACTTTTCCGGGAAAAAAAAGAAGTTCCGGAATTTTTCATTCAAAAAATAACTGAAAATAAAGAGAGTTGGTTTTATTATTACAAACCAATTAAAGTGGAGCAACTTTGCCTTGGCTGCCATGGAATAGCCTCAAATATAGATTCAACTATAGTAAATCAAATAGCTAAGCTATATCCTGAAGATAAGGCAGTGGGTTATGCAGATGGTGATTTCCGGGGATTGATCAGCGTGATAATCCGGGAATAGCATAATGCAGGGTAAAACTCAGCACTTCGTTATATTGCCCCTGGTTCATTCGGTATGTTGCGCCTGACGAATGATCCCTGACAGGCAGTATAGAATTGGAATACCTGACATTGATCCTGAAGTTTTTTAGCAGTGTGTAATATGCCCCGAAATTAAAGCTAAAATCTGTTTTGGTAAAGTCACCTCCCGACGGCGGATTACCTGGATTTCCTTCTTCATAGCTGTGGACCAGAAAACCCAGGGACAAACCTGCTTCAAGGGTTCCCCTTTCATGAAAATCGTATTTGTAATGCAACGGTATTTCGACATAATTCAACCTTAAAAGGTAAAACTCATAATTATTTGATGAATCAGGATTTTCCCTGCTACCCTTTTGGATATAGTCGAGTTCCATTTGAACCGATGACCTTTTGCTGAAATACCTGTTTACAAAGAAGCCGGCATAAACCCCGGCTTTATTTGGTCCCCACTTTCCATCGCCTGAAATCTCCGTGGCAGCCAGTCCTCCAATTACACCGCCATTGAAATCCTGCGCCTCTAATGCATATGATGCTAAGACCAGTATTGAAAAAATGAATAGTTTAGTACAGTTCATAAAAATTAAAGAATTGCGTAAAGATAAAAAGAATTGCTTTTAACCAAGACCTACTGGTGTTTCCCCTTAAAAAAATTAAAGACAATTTCACCCTTTACCTTTCCGATTATTTCCTGTAATTCCATAAGATCAGCCTTCTCAACATTCTTCACCGACTTAAACTTCCAAAGTAATTTTTGCGCATAATTATATCCGATTCCTTCTATTTCGGTAAGAACCGTTTTTACAGTGGCTTTTTCTCTTCTCTTCCGATGGTGAGTGATACCGAAGCGGTGGGCTTCATCCCTGATGTGTTGAATGACTTTCAGTGTTTCCGACTTTTTATCGAGATAGAGTGGAAGCGAATCACCCGGATAATAAATTTCTTCCAGCTTTTTGGCAATGCCGATGATGGAGATCTTTCCCCGAAGGTCAAGCTTCTCCAAACTGACCAAAGCCGAACTCAGTTGCCCTTTCCCGCCGTCAACAATGATCAGTTGCGGCAACTCTTGTTGTTCATCAAGCAAACGCTTGTATCGCCGGTAAATGATCTCTTCCATCGAAGCAAAATCGTTTGGCCCTTCAACTGTTTTTATATTGAAATGTCTGTACTCTTTTTTATCAGGTTTGCCGTTTTTAAAGCATACCATTGCAGCCACAGGTTCAGCGCCCTGGATATTTGAATTATCGAAGCATTCAATGTGCCGGGGTTCATCCTGCATCCGGAGGTCTTTTTTCATCTGTGACATGATCCTGTTGGTATGCCGATCCGGATCAACCAGTTCAGACTGCTTCTCTTTTTCCAGCTTGTAGTACTTGCAATTTCTTTCAGAAAGCTCAAGCAAATGCTTTTTGTCACCTATTTTCGGAACGGTAAAAGTGACATCCGGCAATTGTATTCCGACCGAAAAAGGCAGAATGACCTCCCGTGCGCTGCTTTCAAACCGTTCACGAAGGTCTATCAGGGCTATGGTCAATAATTCTTCAGGCGACTCATCCAGCTTTTTCTTCAATTCAACCGTGTGCGACTGGACAATGGCGCCGTTGACAACCTTTATAAAATTTACATATCCCACCTCCTCATCTTCAATGATAGAAAGCACATCCGCATTTTCAATCTTTGGGTTTACAACAGTCGATTTGCTTTGAAAGCGTTCCAGGAGTTCAAGCCTCTCTTTCACAGTCTGCGCTTTTTCGAATTCCAAATTCTCAGCATATTGCTTCATCAGAATCCTGAGCTGAGCGATCACGCTGCTGATATTTCCTTTTAGAATTAGTTTGATCTCAGCTATTGAATTTTCATAGTCTTCCAAGAGCTGCAATCCTTCACAGGGGCCTTTGCAATTTCCAATATGATATTCAAGACAAACTTTGAATTTTTTTTTACTGATATTTTCTTTTGAAAGATTAAAGTTACAGGTTCTCAAACGATACAATTGCCGGATGAGATCCAGCAGGGTGTTCATCATCCGAACTGAGGCGTAGGGACCAAAATAAACCGAACCGTCATGGTAAACATTTCTTGTAGAGAAAATCCGCGGGAAAGACTCATTTTTAATGCAAATCCAGGGATAGGTTTTGTCGTCCTTAAGCATCACATTGTAACGCGGCTGATACTTTTTGATCAGGTTGTTTTCAAGCAGCAATGCATCCAGTTCTGTATCAACTACGATGTGCTTAATCTCAGCTATTTTTTTAACCAGAACCTGCAGCTTTCCGCTGATGGCTGTATCTTTATTAAAATAGGAAGCAACCCGTTTCTTAAGATTCTTTGCCTTACCAACATAAAGGATTTTGCCTTCCACATCATAATACTGATAAATGCCGGGCTTGCCGGGTAGGGTTTTGATGACCGGTTCAAGTTTATCGTAATATTTATTTATGGCCTTCAAGAGGTTTTATAATCATTAAAAAGTAGCGAAGAATTCTTTCCTTATAACTTAGAACCTGTGTCTTTTTACTTGTTTCTTTTATCTTTCTTCAAAAACGCATCCCATCCCTGTGCTGTAATAGGAACAAGTGATCCAGAGCGGCTGATCAGGTTATAGCCTTCATTCTTTTCAGTTATATGACCGACAACTGAAATTCCCTTTATTCCTTTAACTTTTTCAAAATCACTTTGTGAAATAGTAAAAAGCAATTCGTAGTCTTCGCCACCGTTCAGTGCGCAAGTGGTAGGATCAATCTCAAATTCCCTCGCGACAGAAGCCGTGGCAATGTCAATTGGTATTTTATCTTCATAAATATTACAACCCAATCCTGACTTTATACAAATGTGCAAAATTTCAGATGCCAGTCCATCCGAAATATCAATCATAGCAGTTGGCTTTACTCCGGCACTTTTCAGGAGCTTCAAAATATCCGTTCTGGCCTCAGGCTTTAGTTGCCGGCCCAGAATGTAATCATTGCCTTCGAGATCAGGCTGCAAATTCGGATCGGCTTTAAAAGCATGCTTTTCACGTTCAAGAAGCATCAAACCCATATAAGCAGCACCGAGATCACCCGAAACAAAAACAAGATCCCCTTTTTGAGCTGTATTACGGTAAACAATTTCATCTGCCTTAGCTTCACCAATGGCTGTTGCAGATAAGAATAAACCTGAAGGACTCGAAACAGTATCGCCACCAACCAGATCAACTTTGTAGGTTTTACAGGCAAGATAAATTCCTTTGTAAATCTCTTCCAGAGCTTCAACCGAAAAGCGGTTCGAAGCTCCAATGCCCACCAGTAATTGCTTTGGGGATCCGTTCATTGCAACAATATCTGAAAAATTGACAACGGCTGTTTTATACCCCAAATGTTTTAACGGCACATAGGTTAAATCAAAGTGAACTCCTTCGATCAACAGGTCGGTAGTGACCAGGGTTTGTTTGTCGCCATAAGCCAGAACCGCCGCATCATCTCCTACGCCCTTAATGCTGGTTGGGTTTTTAAGCTGTATGCTGTTGGTAAGATAATCAATCAATCCGAATTCACCTAACTCGGATAATTCGGTTCTATGTGGTAAGTTTTCAATCATTAGGAAGTGATAATTAAGATGAAATGCAAAACTACAAAAACGAAGTTATATTATTTTGAGGGTAATTATGTGAATGGTGCCTATTTGTATAAATCCAAAAATTCCTCGCTTGATAAACCGAGATGACGTAAATGTTGTTTAACAATAAACATTGGTCTGGTTTTAAAATGCGATTGAAAGGTAATCGGTCTGCTCAAATCTTTTCTTGTCCAATGTTCATGACCACCTGATGTCCGCGTTTTTTTGCATCCGATTTGAATCAAAAACATTCTATACTTTTTTGTCTCAATATTATTCAGGGTTGCCATATCAGGCCATAGCCGGTATATTTATGTCGCGTGTTGTTCTGGAAAAGTTCTTGTTACGGACAATATCCGAAAGGTATTCCCTGTTTTGAAACAATTGGTCCAAATATGGTGGTTTGAAGATTCTGTTGTTCTTTCTACCCTTTACTTCCCATCCAAGCTTTTTTAGCTCTTCAATTAATGTATTTTTATTGGTCGTATACTTTAGAAATTCTTCAAGTGATATTTCGAACGATTTTTTAGCAGCTTCTTCATCTATGCCATACCCGCTCAAATCAAGGGCAGGAGAATAACAAATTTTTGTTTCATCCTCCTCGAATGAAATGATATCCAACCGAACTTTCACAATGACTTTTTCATTGCCGAAATCACCAGCGAAAAAATATCCTTTGCCCATAGCCTTAGACCGTATTTGAAATTGATAAAATAAATCTGGCACAAATTTAATACATTAAAACATAGTCCTCATTGATATTGTTGGTTAATTTTGAAACAAGTCCAAAATTTCACCTTTAAGTTCTTCGCAAAATTTTTAAATTATTTTCTCTCAACAAAAGGTCGAGTTGGTTGTTTCACTTTAAGTGATTGATGCAAACTAAATTCGTTGATAATACTTACTTTTGCAGTGCTCATGTTATCTCTTTATAGGATTAAAAGGAGCAATTTTAATGGAAAAAGACAACAACAATATACTTCAGGAAGTAACCCAGAGTGATTATAAATATGGGTTTTTTACCGATATTGAAATGGATACCGCCCCCAAAGGGCTCAATGAAGATATCATCCGTTTTATTTCTTTGAAAAAAAATGAACCCGAATTCATGCTTGAGTTCAGGCTGAAAGCTTTTGCAAAATGGAAAACGATGCAGAATCCCCAATGGGCGCACTTGAAAATTCCACCTATAGATTTTCAGGAAATTATTTATTACGCTGCACCTAAAAAGAAGAAAGAACTCAGCAGCCTGGATGAAGTGGATCCGGAACTATTAGAAACTTTTAACAAGCTTGGTATTTCGCTTGAAGAACAGAAAAAGTTAAGTGGGGTGGCTGTGGATGCTGTTTTTGACAGCGTTTCGGTTAAAACGACTTTCAGCGATACCCTTCAGAAAAACGGAATTATTTTCTGTTCCTTTAGTGAAGCAGTGCTTAACCATCCAGATCTCGTTAGAAAATACATGGGATCGGTGGTCCCTGTCGGAGATAATTATTTTGCTGCATTGAACTCAGCCGTATTCACCGATGGTTCATTTTGTTACATTCCTCCCGGAGTGCGTTGTCCGGTTGAACTTTCAACTTATTTCAGGATCAATAGCGCCGGTACCGGACAATTCGAACGAACACTGATCATTGCCGAAGAGGGAAGCTATGTGAGCTATATGGAAGGCTGCACCGCCCCTCAGCGTGACGAAAACCAGCTTCATGCGGCTGTTGTTGAAATTGTTGCTATGAAAGATGCACAGGTAAAATATTCTACTGTTCAGAACTGGTATCCGGGTGACAAGGAAGGTAAAGGAGGAATATACAATTTCGTTACCAAGCGCGGAATGTGCAAGGGAAGCCATTCAAAGATTTCATGGACACAGGTTGAAACCGGCTCTGCCATAACATGGAAATATCCAAGCTGTATTTTACTTGGGGATCATTCGGTTGGCGAATTTTATTCAGTTGCCGTAACCAACAATCACCAGCAAGCCGATACCGGTTCAAAGATGACTCACATTGGTAAAAACACAAAAAGCACTATCATTTCCAAAGGGATATCATCAGGATTCAGCAATAACAGTTACCGGGGATTGGTCAGGATCAGCAGGAGAGCAGAAAATTCAAGAAATTTTTCTCAATGCGACTCATTGCTTCTTGGAGATAAATGTGGTGCGCATACATTCCCTTACATTGATGCCCAGAACAGTTCATCCATCGTTGAGCATGAAGCCACGACTTCAAAAATTTCGGATGATCAGCTTTTTTATTGCAAGCAGCGAGGCATCAGTACTGAAAACGCAATAGGATTGATTGTGAACGGTTATGCAAAGGAGGTGTTGAAGCAATTGCCGATGGAATTTGCGGTGGAAGCGCAGAAATTGTTGGCGATTAGTCTGGAGGGAAGTGTTGGTTAAGATGAAATTTGAAATGTAAATAATAGATTTATAAAAGAATAAAATAATGTTAATTATAAAAAACCTACACGTTTCGATTAATGGAAAAGAAATTCTGAGGGGACTCAACATTGAAATCAAGGCGGGAGAGGTGCATGCCATCATGGGACCTAATGGAACAGGGAAAAGTACTCTTGCAATGGTTATTACCGGAAAGGAAGGATATGAGATTACTGAAGGAGAAATCACATACATGGGCAAAGATATTTCCGGATATTCAACAGAAGAAAGAGCGCTCGAAGGCATTTTTCTCGGATTCCAGTATCCGGTGGAGATTCCCGGGGTAAGCATGACGAACTTTATGCGAACGGCAATCAATGAGCACCGAAAATACAAAGGCCTTGACCCGATATCCGCCAATGATTTTCTGGCAACGATGGAAGAAAAAAGAAAGCTGCTCGAAATTAACGATAAGCTTACTAACCGTTCGGTGAATGAAGGGTTTTCAGGTGGCGAGAAAAAAAGAAATGAAATTTTCCAAATGGCCATGCTCGAGCCCAAACTTGCTATCCTCGACGAAACCGATTCCGGGCTTGACATTGATGCACTGAAAGTAGTGGCTAAAGGGGTAAATACCCTGAAAACAAAAGACAATGCAACCCTTGTTATTACACATTACCAGCGTTTGCTTGATTACATTATACCTGATTTCGTGCATGTATTAAATGATGGTAAGATCATCAAATCGGGAGGCAAGGAGCTGGCTTTTGAACTCGAGGAAAAAGGCTATGAATGGCTGAAAGAAGAAACAAAATAAAAGATACAAGAAACAAGTAAAAAGAAACAAGGAGTAATAATGGAAGCCTTACTGAAGGATAAAATATCGACTCTATTTAATAAAAACAAAATACAGATCTTTAACAACAATCCATTTGAAGTTAAGGAGATGAGAGAAAATGCTTTTAAAGATTTTCTGAAACTGGATTTTCCGACAGAAAAAACAGAGGCATGGAAAAACACCGATCTGAAAAAAGTGCTTGACCGCGATTATAGTTTCTACTTTGAACCCACTGATAAAAATGTGGATATCGAAAGGGTGTTCCAATGTGAAGTACCTGATTTCGACACTCACATTATTTCATTGTACAATGGATGGTATGTTTCCCGTGATAAACCTCTCGTCAAACTACCAAATGGCACCATCGTGGGGAGTTTTGCCAAAGCAATGGAAACCTATCCGGAACTGGTACTGAAGCATTTTAATAAGTATGCCAAAGATAACATCAATGGATTTAATGCCCTTAATACAGCTTGCGCTCAGGATGGTGTTTTCATTTATGTTCCGGATGGGGTTGAAACTTATAAGACCATTCAGATGGTGAATGTGCTGAATAAGGAGGATAATCTTTTCGTTCAGAACAGGAATCTCGTCATTGTTGGAAAAAACAGCAAACTGACGCTGGTACATTGTGACGATTCGCACAACCATAAATCGAGCTTCACCAATACAGTTACTGAAGTATTTTTGGATGAAGGTGCACAACTCGATCATTATAAGCTTCAGAACCTCAATAACGAAACCTCGCTGATCAATTCAACATTTTTCTATCAATCGGCCAACAGCAACCTTACAACTTTCGCCATCTCATTGAATGGGGGACTAATCAGGAATGATCTGCGGATTATCCTCGATGGTAAAGATTGTAATTCGGATATTTTTGGATTGTATCTCGTAGACAAAGACCAGCATGTCGACAATCATGTTTTTGTTGATCATGCTAAACCGGGTTGTACATCCAACGAACTTTTCAAAGGCATACTTGATGATCATGCAAGTGCGGTCTTCAACGGTCATATCCTGGTGCGGAAAGATGCCCAGAAAACAAATGCCTACCAGAAAAACAGGAATGTGCTTCTGACTGATAAAACAACTGTAAATGCAAAGCCTTTCCTCGAAATTTATGCTGATGATGTGAAATGCAGCCATGGTGCCACCGTTGGCCAGTTGGATGATAATGCACTTTTTTATATAAAATCGAGAGGAATTAGTGAATATAATGCAAAGCTATTGCTCATGTATGCTTTCGCGGCCGAGGTGATCAATAAAATCTCTATCCTGCCACTAAGGGAGAGGATTGATGACCTTGTAAAGAAACGGCTTCGCGGGGAACTGGCCATCTGTGACCAGTGCGTGCTTCATTGCAGGAACCAGGAGAAAAAATTTGAGTTTGAAATAGATATGACAAAAATATAATTTCACATTCCTTGAAATTCGACATTGTAAAAATCCGGAATGACTTTCCCTCGCTCCATCAAAAGGTTTATGGCAGGCCATTGGTTTACTTAGATAATGCAGCCACTTCTCAAAAACCAAAAGCAGTTATCGATGCTATTTCGAATTATTATTCAACCATTAACAGCAATGTTCACCGGGGAGTTCATTTTCTTAGTCAACAGGCGACAGATGCTTTTGAAAAGACCAGGAATCATATTCAACAATTTATTAATGCCCGCCATTCGCATGAGATTATCATTACCAAAGGAGCCACCGATTCAATAAACCTTGTTGCAAATTCCTTTGGGAAGAAATTCCTGAAACAAGGGGATGAAGTTATTATTTCAGCGCTTGAGCATCATGCCAACATCGTTCCATGGCAGATGATCTGTGAAGAAAAAAAAGCAAAGCTATGCGTAATACCGATGAATGATAATTGTGAACTTTTATTAGATGAGTTCAGCAAGCTGATTAATAAAAAAACGAAGATTGTTTCTGTAGGTCATATTTCCAATGCGGTCGGCGTGATCAACCCCATAAAGAAAATCATTGAAATAGCTCATAAGAATAAGATTCCAGTAATGATAGATGGTGCGCAGGGTATAATTCACGAAAAAGTAGATGTACAGGAACTGGATTGTGATTTCTATTGTTTCTCAAGCCATAAATTTTATGGACCGATGGGCGTTGGAGTTTTATATGGCAAGGAAGCTCTTCTGGAAAAAATGCCTCCTTATCAAACCGGAGGTGAAATGATAAAAACTGTGACTTTTGAGAAGACAACCTTTAATGAACTGCCTTTCAAATTTGAGACCGGCACTCCGAATGTAGCTGATGTGATCGGGTTTAATGCAGCAATGAACTATATTGAAGAAATTGGCCTCGAAAATATTTTTAAGTACGAGAACGGATTGCTGGATTATGCCACAACGCAATTGAAAAGACTAGAAGGCATGGAAATAATAGGAGATGTCCCTGATAAGGCTGGAGTAATTTCATTTAACCTCGCCGGTATTCATCCCTATGATGCCGGAACGATCTTAGATAAGTTCGGAATAGCAGTGAGGACCGGAAATCATTGTGCACAACCGGTAATGGACAGGCTTAAGATTCAGGGTACATTGAGGGCTTCTTTTGCGTTTTATAACACAAAAGAAGAGGTCGACATGCTGTTGGAAGCGCTGAAGAAAGTTAAGGAAATGTTTGGATAAAACCTAAAGTAAAGCAGGTCATGACAATTCAGGAAACAGAAAATAAGATCATTGATGAATTCAGCCTTTTTGACGACTGGATGGATAAGTACAATTACCTGATTGAAATGGGAAAGACATTGCCTATCCATGATGAAAAATTCAAAACCGACCAGTACCTGATTTCCGGCTGCCAATCGCGGGTGTGGCTTTCAGCTGAACTATCGGATGGAAATGTTGTATATAAAGCTGATAGCGATGCGGTGATAACAAAGGGAATTGTAAATCTCCTGATCAGGGTTTTATCAAATCAGAAACCGGAAGATATTCTGAGTACCGATATGGCTTTCATCGACCGGATAGGATTGAAAGAGCACCTCTCCCCTACCCGATCAAACGGGCTGATGTCGATGATCAAACAGATGAAATTGTATGCACTGGTTTTTAAAACCAAACAGTCAACTTTGAACCTTGAACCTTGAACTTACTATGACCAACATGATAACAAAAGGCATCCTCGGTGATGCGGTGATCGAAACACTGAAAACCATTTATGATCCGGAAATTCCTGTGAACATTCACGAAATGGGATTAATTTACGAGGTAAAAGTTGATGACGATTACAACGTCTATATTTTAATGACCCTCACTTCTCCAAATTGCCCTGTGGCGGAATCTCTTCCGGAGGAGGTGAAAGAAAGAGTGAAGGATATCAATGGTATTAAGGATGTGAAAGTGGACATCACCTTCGAGCCACCCTGGGATAAAGATATGATGTCGGAAGCTGCTCAGCTGGAGTTGGGGCTATTATGATTTACCACAGAGACACTGAGATCACGGAGTTTCACAGAGTTTTCCTCAGTGGTTCTAAGTGTTCTCCGTGTCTCCGTGATTATTTTGCTTTTTTTTGAGGTGGTGAAAAATATTCGGTTTTATCCTGATTTTTTCTAAAATAAAAAAACAAATAGATCAAATATTAAGCAAGAAGATGCGAGAACTTGTCAAATTAGGTTTATTAAATGATTAAAAATATGAACTTCTTCAAAGGAAAACAATTTCCTAAACAGTAATATTTTTGGTGATTTTAAATTAGAATACTTTTGTAAAAATAATAAAACATGTCGCCCGAGTCAGGCACATTACTATCGAAAATAAATTCACCGGCTGATCTCAAAAAATTGAGAGAAGATGACCTTCCAAAAGTTTGTGAAGAGATCAGGCAATTCATCATCGATGTCATCTCAGCCAATCCCGGGCATCTTGCTGCCAGTCTGGGCACCGTAGAACTTAGCAGTTGCTATTCATTACGTTTTCGATACACCATCTGACAAGTTGATTTGGGATGTAGGTCACCAGGCTTATGCACATAAGATACTTACAGGCCGGAAAGACCGGTTTTATACCCTTCGGAAACAGAATGGGATCAGCGGCTTCCCGAAAATGTCGGAGAGCGAATACGATGCTTTTGGAACCGGGCATTCCTCCACTTCCATTTCGGCTGCTTTCGGAATGGCGGTTGCATCATCTCTGATAGAAAATAATGGAAAGCAACACATTGCTGTAATCGGCGACGGCTCCATTACCAGTGGTATGGCTATGGAAGCGATGAATAACGCCGGCGTATCCCAGGCAAATTTGCTTGTTATATTAAATGATAACAAAATTGCTATTGACAAAAATGTTGGCGCCATTAAAGAATACCTGCTTGACATCACCACATCCCAATCGTATAACCGCTTCAAAGATTTGGTTTGGAAAATCATGGGAGGCGATACCGGGTATGGGTCTAATTCCCGTTCCATTGTAAAGCAAATCGGGAATGCAGTTAAATCAACCATTCTAAAGAAGAGCAACCTGTTTGAGGCTTTCAGGTTCAGGTATTTTGGTCCAACCGATGGGCATGATGTTGTCCACCTTGTAAAAATTCTTCGTGACCTTCAGCGGATACCCGGACCCAAGATTCTTCACACCATTACAATTAAAGGAAAAGGATTGTCGAGTGCCGAAAGAGAACCGACTACCTACCATTCTCCGGGAGTCTTTGATAAAAAAACCGGTGAGATCAAAAATACCGAATGCACCGAAAAGTTATCGCCAAAGTTTCAAAATGTCTTTGGAAAGACAATCATTGAGTTGGCTGAACAAAATAAGCGGATCGTCGGGATCACTCCAGCAATGCCAACCGGTTCTTCACTCAACATGATGATGCAGGTAATGCCTGACCGGGCGTTTGATGTCGGCATTGCAGAGCAGCATGCAGTTACTTTTGCAGCAGGCCTTGCCGCCCAGGGGATGATTCCTTTTTGCAACATTTACTCAACCTTCATGCAGCGGGCTTACGACCAGGTAATCCATGATGTGGCGCTGCAAAAGCTTCATGTTGTTTTTTGCATCGACCGGGGCGGTGTTGTAGGTGAAGATGGCGATACCCATCATGGCGCCTTCGATATGGCCTACCTGAGAACTGTTCCCAACATTACCATAGCAGTGCCTTTAAACGAATCGGAGCTGCGTAACATGATGTATACCGCCCAGCTTGATGACGCAGGAACCTTTTCGATCCGTTACCCGCGTGGCAGGGGCTTTTTGGGTGAATGGAAAACGCCTTTCAAAAAGATGGAGATAGGTAAAGGCGAAACACTTAAGAGTGGAACTGACCTTGCCATCCTAACGATTGGGATCGTTGGCAATTTTGCGATGGAAGCCGCCAATCTTCTTGAAAAGGATGGGATTAAAGCGGCCGTTTATAACATGCGTTTCCTGAAACCCATTGACGGAGAAATTCTTCATCAAGTCTTTCAGAATTTCAAGAAGGTGATCACCGTTGAAGATGGCGCCATCATTGGCGGACTGGGCAGCGCTGTGCTTGAGTTTATGGCCGACCACAATTATTCTTCGCAGGTGAAACGGATCGGTATCCCGGATCAGTTTGCCGGGCAGGGTTCGCCTGAAGAACTTTACCGGGTATTAGGCTATGATGCCGAAGGGATCATCAAAGCGGTAAAGGCTCTCCTGAATTCAAAATCAATGTAATCAATTTGACCTGACTGGTTAAAAAAAACCTTTCAGGTCCGATGCTTTTATTTGATTTATGTTTATCTTAGCCGGACTAACACAAGTTAGAAATCCGATGAAAGCAATTATTTTTATCGTGCTGATTACCTTAGCCGGCAACCTCAACGCCCAGAATTGGCGCCCCATCCTCCCCGATGAAAAAATGAACTACCAGCATTCCGATTCATCTTATATCAGCAATACCATTTGGGTGGATTCGGTTGAAACTGTCGCTGATAATTTAATTTATCACCTGGACCGGATTGTAAAAGATGTGCCGGATAATCCAGAAATCGTACTTCGGAATCAACCACAATTTCTTTTAAAGCAAGTGGAAGTAATAGGCGAAGGAATTTATACATTCAGCTATCCGGGTGAATTTACAATTAAAACCCTGGCAAATACTGGTGAGAATTGGATTTTCAATCCGGAAAACAATATCACCGCTGAAGTTAGTTCTATTTCAATTGAAGATATTTTCGGGGTTCAGGATTCCGTTAAGTATATAAGTCTTTCCGATGGGAATGAAATCCGGCTTTCGAAAAGTTTTGGGATTTTGAAGTTTGCTGATTTTGAAAATGGAGGAAATTACCAGCTGATGGGAATACAGGATACAGACTATGGTGAATCGGTTCCCGACTTCTGGGATATTTTTAATTTTGAGGTTGGGGATATTTTTCAGAGATATACGTTAGAAGAATGGTCTTACTATTATCATTGGAGAATAAATAAACTACAAATTGTTTCAAAAGAAATTAATACAAATGGGGTAACCTATATTGCAGATGGAATTGAAATGGGTGATGAAAATGCTGCGCATTATGCCTTTCTTTATACTGGCGAATTAATTTATAATTTTACTGATTACCCATTGGCAAATGCTTTTAATAATGAATTGATTGATCTGAGTGATTTGCCTTGTTGTTGGGACAATGGTTACTATTCTAGACTAACTATTTACCGGGATAGTAATAATTTTATAAATAAACATTGGGGCGTCCACTTAAATCAGGATCATGGTGATATTTTCTATCAAAGTAATTTTTCAAGTGATATTCTTACGATACTACCAAGTATTGCTGAGGTATTCTTTATGCCCCATGGAGTGACGTATACGGAATCTCTTGGTCAATCAATGGAATATTACAATGATTTCTCCGAGAGTGAAATAAAATATTTTTGGATGGGGTTTATTAAAAATGGCGATACCGTCGGAACCATTACACCCGATTCTTTATTACTCACAGGTATTAATAATTTGAATAATGTAAATTCTGCAGTATTGGTTTATCCTAATCCTGCTTATAAATTGGTAACCTTTCGGTTCACCGAATTGAATAAAACAATCGATCATATCAATATTGAAATCCACAATTTGCAGGGTCAGGTTCTAATGCAGCAAACAGGAGTGAAAAATGAAATAGTAACTTTGAATGTGGAAAGCCTGGAGCCTGGAATTTATTTTTACACCATTAAAAGCAGGAAAATAGTTGTTCAGCAAGGCAAACTGGTCATTCAATAAAGAGCAAATCAGACTGATTGAATGGAAAAATAGTTAGAAACTATCATTAGGATTAAATGAAAAAAATCAAATATTTCTTCACAACTATATTCCTGACATCTTTGTCGTTGATGATCCCGAATAAACTGCAATCTCAGTCAGCATATGAAATCGGGAATGTGGCCTACAGATTTGAGGGTGCCAGGTTGCTGATCACTTACGACATCATTAAATCAAAGTCCGGTGAAACTTATGAGATATGGCTTGAAGTAACTAAGGCATCAGGGGAGAAGATCACACCGGTTTCAGTATATGGAGATGTAAAAAGAGGAGTTGTTCCCGGTAAGAAAAGAACGATCATTTGGGATACCAATGCCGACGACATTTTGCTGGATGAAGGTTTTACATTGGAAGTTCTTGGAAAGCCTGAAGGCCGGAGTGAGGCCGTACCCGATTCCATTGTACAGAAATACGAATTTCCAAGATATTCCGACATTGGTCTTGGATTGGGATTGGATTATGGTGGCGTGCTGGGAGCTAAGTTCACGTATACTCCTATAAAATACCTCGGAATATTTGTTGCGGGTGGTTTGCAATTAGGTGGATTCGGCTGGCAGGCGGGAGCCAAGGGTTACCTTATCCGCAAAACATCAAAAAAAGGATTCCGACCCAACGTGAAAGTAATGTACGGTGTAAATGCGGCGATTTATGTTATAGATGCTGACCAATACAATGAGCTTTACCTTGGCCCTTCGTTGGGTCCCGGATTAGAGATCCGGTTTGGCCGATTGAAAAAAAACGGACTTGATTTCGACCTCAATTTTCCGATCCGTTCACAGCAATTTTATGACGATTGGGAGGACTTAAAAAATGACCCGAATATCGAAATCCAATCTGATCCTCTGCCTTTCACCATTTCCATTGGATATCACATGGAGTTCTGAGTTTTGAGTTCTGAGTTTGAGTTCAAAAGTTCTCCGTTGATTGTTCTCAGTTCTTCTCTAACTGCAGCTGCGACTGCAACTTTCCCTTTTATCCCTATTTCCCTTATACCCCTATAAATTTAAGTTCTCAGTTTTATGCTGATTGCCAACTGCCGACTGTTCATGCTGCTGCTGATGCAATAACTGGCTTAAATCTCCTTCCAAACTTTTATTCTAATTTTATAGCCTCAAATTGCAGGAAATGGAATATTATACTAACAATTCATTTTATGGCAAAGAAGAATAACCAAAGGTTAAATAAAAAAATCGGCTTGCCGCCCGGAGCGCTGGTTTATACGGGTGCAACAAAAGAGGGTGAAACTGAAATAACCCTGATCTCTTATAACCAGGATTCATTTGAAACTCATTCTTCAACAGATTTAAAGGAAATCACTTCAAAGGTTCAGGAAAACAGGGTTAACTGGATCAACTTTGATTCTCTTCATAATACAGCCCTGATTGAGGAAGCCGGAAAAATCTTGAATATTCACAATTTGTTACTTGAGGATATCCTTGATATTTCGCACCAGCCGAAGGTGGAGGAATATGATAATTTTCTCTTTTTTACATTAAAAATGCTTGAACACCAAAAGGATGGGAATGAACATCAATTCGACCATATCAGTTTTGTGCTGGGCAAAAACTATTTGTTGTCGTTCCAGGAATACAAAGGCGATCCTTTCGACCCGATCAGGGAGAGAATTGCCACAGCTAAAGGAAAAGTTCGCAGCCGTGATGCCGGTTATCTTTTCATCCTGTTGCTCGATGCCATCGTGGACCAGTATTTTGTTATGCTTGAAAAGATCAATAGCGCTATCGCCCAGATTGAAATTGAATTGTTCGAAAGTCCTTCCGAGTCAACGGTAAACAAGATCATCCGTCAGAAAAAAGAACTGAATACGCTGATGGAGAATATCTATCCGGTTGCCGAAGGTCTCAAATCCTTCAGGGTCGACGATTCGGATTTCATCAGCAATGAATATATGAACTATTATAATGATGTGAAAGATCACCTGAAACAAATTTCGGACAACATTCACAACCAGCGTGAATCGTTGACTTCCCTGATGGAATTCTACATGATCCGCATCAGCAATCAAATGAACCAGGTGATGAAAACCCTCACCATCATTGCCACCATCTTTATTCCATTAACCTTTATTGTAGGCATCTATGGAATGAACTTTCACTACATGCCTGAAATTAGCTGGAAATGGAGTTACCCGCTTCTTATGCTATTCATGCTGGCTGGTGGTGTGGCCTGGTACATTTACATGAGAAGAAAGAAATGGTTCTAATAAAAACCTAACAGGTTTTTTCCAACCTGTTAGGTTAAATTATTGACAATTAAAAATGCCAAAACACTCAGACAAAACCGAAATCCTCGAACCCGAGAAATATTACCACATTTTCAACAGGGCTATTGGCAACGAAAAACTTTTTGTTGACGAAACAGATTACATCTATTTTTTAAGCAAATTTGAAAGATATGTCCTGCCCATTGCAGATTTAATTGCATATTGTTTAATCCCAAATCATTTTCATTTTTTTGTTCGGATTTTAGATCCCCAGGAAATTTGCAAAAATCTACGGCTCATTTCAATTGATTCATCTGAAGAATTGATAAAACAATCGTTCAGTAATTTTTTTAATAGTTATACCAAAACCTGCAATCTTAAGCATAATCGTAAGGGAAAACTATTTATGCTTCCTTTCAAAAGAATTCTCGTGGAGGATGATACTTACTTCATTTCGATTATCAATTATATCCACCGCAACCCATTGCATCACGGTTTGGTAAAAAATCATATTGACTGGAAATTTTCTTCATATGCAGCCTATTTATCTCAAAATAAAACAAAAATAAATAGGGAACTTGGGTTGGAATTCTATGGAAATCTTGAAAATTTCCTGCTATTTCATCAGGAAAACAGAGCGAAAGAGGGTATTGAGAAATATTTGAAGGAGTAATCAAAAAACCTAATTGAAAAAACCTATGGAAAAAACCTAACAGGTTAGAAAAAACCTGTTAGGTTAATTTGAAAACTTAGTAATTCTCTTCGTAGAGTTCAAAGTAAGCTTTGGGATGCTGACATGCCGGGCAGTTTTCGAGGGCTTTCTCCCCTTCATGCACATAACCGCAGTTGATGCAAACCCATTTCACTTTCTCTTTTTTTGCAAAAACAGTTCCTTCTTCTACATTTTTCAATAGTTTGAGGTACCTCTTTTCATGCTCAGCCTCCACTTTTGCAATCATCTTGAAAGCAGTTGCTACCTGCGGAAATCCTTCGTTTTTTGCAATTTCTGCAAATTCAGGATAAAGCTTGGTCCATTCTTCGTTTTCGCCCATGGCGGCTGCTTTCAGGTTCTCGGCTGTCGTGCCAATTTTTCCGGCCGGATAAGTGGCCTGTATTTCCAGGTCGCCACCTTCAAGAAATTTAAAAAACCGTTTACCGTGCTGCTTTTCCTGGTCGGCGGTTTTTTGAAAGATGTTTGCAATTTGCTCATAGCCTTCTGCCTTTGCAACTTTAGCTGCAAATTCATAACGGTTCCGTGCCTGCGATTCACCGGCAAATGCCTTCAGCAGGTTCTTTTCTGTTTGTGTTCCTTTAATACTTTTTTCCATAATCTTGTTTTATTTAAATGTTGATGTCATTATTCACTTTTGCAAAATCACTTTTTTCAGCTCCGCAAACCGGGCAAACCCATGTATCAGGAAGGTCTTCGAAAGAAGTACCCGGAGCAATACCGGAGTTGGGATCACCTTCCTCCGGGTGGTAAACATAACCACAAGCTGTGCAATAATGCTCCAGAACTTTAACAGAAGTTAAAAGCGGTTTCAATTTCTCCGGATCGATATAGGTTGGTGCATTCTTTGGTGCTTTCCCTTTTCTCACTTCACGATAAAAAGCATAGGTCAGCGGCTCAGCATTTGCATTCAGCAATTCTCCGTCTGCCACTTTGCCAATAAAAAGCAGGTGGCTGCCCACATCCATAACCTGTACAACCTCACATTCAAAATAAGCAATTGCATTGTCAAGCAATATCGGTGCGCCGGTTTTACCGGTCTTAAATTGTACATTTGAAAACTTATCTGTATCCTTGCCCGATTTGTAGCCGAACGAACCGATGATTTCAGCGCTCGTTTCTTTTTCAAGGACTGAAATGGCGAATGTTTTGCTTTGCTCAATAAGTGATGTCGTTAAATTGTTTTTGCTACATGCTATTGCAATCTGCGGTGGATCGGCAGTAACCTGGAAAACTGTATTGGAAACATAACCGTTTAGTTTACCTCCACTGGCGGAACTAACAACATAAAGGCCGTAGGTCACTTTAAAATAGGCTTCTATATTCATAACTTTTCTTTTCTATCTTCATTATTTTTCTTGATAACTGAACCTTTAACTCTCCGCACTCAAAATAAAGAAATATTTCTGATAGTAATGATCAAAAGTAATTGGATTAACAAAAAAATGTCAAAAATTTTATCAATTGCTTCGATCTTTTAAAATGTTATTTGATTGTTTGATTTGTATATTTGCATTGCTCCAAAGATGTTGGAGAAGCTATTTGGAGCATTTCATTTTTCTTATAATCTGATGATAAACAAAGAAAAAATACAGAAATCATATGAAAAGTATAACTTTTTGCATTCACATCTTTTTACTGGCATTACCTATATTCGCTTTTACTCAGGAAAATATTATGAAATCGGGAATAAATAAAACCGTAAGCTACAATGTAAAGGTCGATTACAATTATATTCTTGAATATCCAAAGAATAAACCGGCCGATAAGTTATTACCGTTAATCATCTTTTTGCATGGCTCCGGCGAAAGGGGTGATAGTGTTGATCTGGTCAGGGTGCATGGTCCATGGAATTATGCAGAGAGCCATGAAGATTTTCCTTTTATGATTTTAGCCCCTCAATGCAAGGAAGGGGAAAGCTGGAATCCGGTTACGCTTGATCTGTTGCTCGATGATGTGATTGCCAATAATCCGCTAGATACAAACAGAATTTATCTTACCGGATTAAGTCGTGGAGGTTTTGGCGTGTGGGATTGGGTGCTTTATCGTCCTGATCGCTTTGCGGCCATAGCGCCTATATGCGGGGCAAGTAACTTTCATGTATTAGCTGCAAACAAATTAAAGGATACACCGGCCTGGATTTTTCACGGGGCTTTGGATGATATAATCCCGGTCTCATTTTCGGCTGACCTCGTAAAGAAACTCCGAAGCCTTGGGGCAGATGTTAAGTTTACCGTGTACCCGGATGCCGGTCATGACTCATGGACCGAAACCTACCTGAATCCGGAACTCTACAGGTGGTTTTTAAGCCATAGAAAGTGAGGAAATTGGTATCATGTTTTATTGCATAACTCAGTTTTTAAAAATGAAAGGAATTAAAATTTATTGTAAGTTGGACTGCCTTGCCAAAGCAAAATGGTATAATATTCTTCCATCGCTAAAGGGATAAATGCCATTGGCTTATCCTGCGGTTCATGCCTGTGATTTATTTGATTTTACTAAAATTAACTTGCATTACATATAATTTAGAAGGATACAATACCAATGGTGAACATAATTTGTATAGGTTTGTTTGCATAAACAAATTATTTTGTCTAAGCATGAGTCTGATATTATTAAACAATTATTTTGAGATTTTTACTGATCCTGTTCATCTTATCCAATACGGAGGAATCATCCTTTTACTGATCATTATTTACCTCGAAACAGGATTCTTCCTGGGACTGGTGCTTCCGGGAGGCGACTACCTGATTTTTACAGCAGGTCTGTTATGCGGAACCCACTACCTCGATGTTCCTTTGTTGGTTTTGGTTTCTGCAATGATTGCAGCCGCTGTGCTTGGCGATTTTACAGGGTATGCCAAAGGGAAATGGCTGGGTCCAAAACTCTTCAATAAGCCTGATGCAAGGATATTTAAAAGGTCCTATCTTGACAAGAGCAGGGCTTTCTATGAAAAATATGGGATGTGGGCTTTTATAACCGGAAGGTTTTTACCTGTTATCCGAACCATCATTCCTATGCTGGCGGGAGCATCCGGTATTTCGTTAATCAGGTTCAGTTACCTGAATGTTATCGGCGCGGTGATTTGGATTGGCTCGCTTACACCCCTTGGATATTACCTTGGCAAGGCCTATCCGCAATTGATTAATTACAGTGTCTATTTACTTCTCGGATTTATTATATTTGCTTCAATACCCATGTTAAAAATTATCAATCCATTTCAAAGAAAAAACAGATAGATGAACACGATTCAGGAAAAAACATATCGTATAGTTAATTCAAGCCTGTTCAGGTATTTTATCCTGGCGGTGATCATGGCTTCGGCAGTTATCGTCGGGCTTGAAACTTACCCGGCAGTTCATGACAGATTCGCCCATTCATTTCACCTGATCGATCAAATTATAATTTATATTTTCCTTGTTGAAATAATTTTAAAATTACTTGCCAACGGGAAAAAGCCGTGGGTCTATTTCAACGACCCATGGAATGTTTTTGATTTTATTATCGTAGCGGTCTGTTTTATACCCAATATTGATACACATTTTGTAATCGTTCTCAGGTTGGCGCGAATTCTTCGGGTCTTCAGGGTTATTTCAATTTTCCCTAAACTTCAGCTTTTGGTAAATGCACTCCTGAAAAGCATTCCTTCAATGGGTTATGTGGTGGTTTTGCTTTTTCTTGTATTTTATATCTATGCTGTTCTGGGTAGCTTTTTATTTTCAAAAAGTGATCCGGTTCATTTCGGATCGCTGCATGCTTCCATGATCACTCTTTTCAAGGTTTTAACACTCGAAGGATGGACGGATATTATGAACATCCAGCTTTATGGCACCTCTGATCCGGCAGCCGAATATACCATGAAGCCCGTTTCGTATGCATCGGTAGTTTATTTTGTATCTTTCATTTTGCTTGGCGCAATGATCATCATGAACCTGTTTATAGGAGTGATCATGAACAGCATGCAGGAGAGCCACAACGATCTTCAAAAAGTTTTAATGAAAAAACAACAATCAGAAATGGGAACTCAGTCGGTTCTGTCAGACCTTGAAAACAAAATAGATGGATTGAAACTCGATATTCAAAAATTAAATGAACTTTTAAAAAAATAAAATATGGATCACACGATTTGGCTTTGGGTAGGATTTAATGTATTTGTGCTGCTGATGCTTGCACTGGATCTTGGCGTATTCCATCGTAAAGCCCATGAAGTAAAATTCAGGGAAGCCATTACATGGAGTGCTATTTGGATTATGCTTGCTCTTATTTTTAATGCCGGTGTATGGTATTATTTTGGTGAAGTAAAAGCCATTGAGTTTTTAACCGGATATGTTATTGAGAAATCACTCAGTGTTGACAATATTTTCGTTTTTGTTTTGATTTTCACCTCCTTTCAGGTCCCATCAATTTACCAGCATAAGGTGCTTTTCTGGGGAGTTCTCGGCGCTTTGGTCATGCGTATCATTTTTATTTTAGCCGGGGTTACCTTAATTGCCAAATTCCATTGGATCATTTATGTCTTCGGTGTATTCTTAGTACTGACGGGTATAAAAATCGCCCGTGATAAAGGAACAAAAATTAATATTGCAAATAGTCCAGTACTAAAATTTATACGAAAATTCATTCCCGTTACCTCTGACTACCATGAATCAAAATTCACTGTAAAGCTTGACAATAAATGGCATGCCACACCACTTTTTCTGGTACTCATCCTTGTTGAAACCACCGACCTTATCTTTGCCGTTGATTCTATACCGGCCATTCTGGCTATCACCAGCGATCCCTTTATAGTTTACACCTCCAATGTTTTTGCGATTCTGGGTTTGCGTTCGCTTTATTTTGCACTTGCAGGTTCTTTAAAGTATTTTACCTACCTTCATTACGGGCTGGCTTTAATACTGGTATTTGTCGGTATTAAAATGCTGATCTCTGATTTCTATAAACTCAATCCTTTTCTTTCGCTTGGCATAATTGGCGTTATCCTTGCAGGAAGCATTGCCGCCTCTTTTATATGGCCGGCAAAAGAGAAAGCCGGCAGCTAAAATTTCCTGAAAATATTAAAGGATGATGGAAGGATTGTGAGATAAGTTGATATGACTTTATCATGATAAAAGTTTTACTAATAATTCTCTTGTGCCTGTTTACAAACTTAAATATATTCTTTTAAGATTTCATCCATCAATTTATTTATCTTTGCTTCCGTTTAATAACTTTTTCTATTACGGACTTGAATAAAGTTTATAATTCATTTTTTTAATTCAATACCCTCAAAATTATTTGTTTAAAAAACTCACTTATGAAGAAATCTTTTTTCACTTTATTAGCATTACCGTTTTTTCTCCTGCTTTTTTCCTGTGGAGATAAAAAAACCGCTCCTGCTGCAGCATTAGAGGTTCCTGTTACTAACGTTGTGCAACAGGATGTCCGTCTCGAATCGGAATACACCGGGCAAACCTATGGACAATCCGACATTCAGATCAATCCACGGGTTGATGGAATAATACTAAGTCTGAATTTTAAGGAAGGTAGCCTGGTTACAAGGGGACAATTGCTGTATACCATTGATCCATTGCCTTACCAGGCTAATGTAAACGAGGCAGAAGGAATGTTGGCAGAGGCTCAGGCTAAAATGGCGAAGGCAAAATCAGACCTTGACATGATTGAACCCCTTGCAAAAATCAATGCTGTCAGCCAACGTGAATTGGTTGCAGCCAAAGCGACCTACGATGCCTCAACTGCTTCTATAAAAGCTGCCGAAGCTTCTCTCGATAATGCCAAAATCAAACTGGGCTACTGCCGGATTACTGCTCCAATTTCAGGTTTAATCGGGATATCCAAAGTCAGGGTTGGCGATTATGTGCAGCCCGGACCCATGTCAGTTTTAAACACTATTTCTGATTTAGGGGAAATGAGGGTGAGGTTTACAATCAGCGAGCAGGAATTCCTTCGCATATATAGGGAAATAAGCAAGGACAGTTCTGCGTTGAAAGGGGTCGGACGATCCATTTCCTTAAAACTATCGGATGGTTCAATTTACCAATCAAACTGGAAAAATTAGTTTTGTAGACAGGCAAATTGACCCGACTACAGGTGCAATGACATTTGAAGCTGCATTTCCAAATCCTGACAAATTGCTTCGTCCCGGTCAATATGTAAAAGTATTGGTAGTAACCGATGTGAGAAAAAATGCTTTGCTGATACCGCAACGTGCTGTTATTGAAATGCAGGGAATAAGCCAGGTCTATTTACTTGGCGACAGCAGCAAAGTGCATATGAAAATTATTACAACCGGACCCACCTACAAAGATGCCTATGTTGTTGAGAATGGTCTGGCTACAGGTGACAAAATTGCTTTCGGTGGTACGCAATTGTTGAGAAATGGCACTGCTATTACTCCGAAACAAACAAACTGGCAACCTGGCTTGCCTGGTGATAAATCAGTACCTAAGAAATAATTTTAGAAAGAAAATATTATGGGAGAATTTTTCGTCCGACGACCGATAGTTGCCATGGTAATCAGTATCATTATATGTATACTTGGTTACCTCGCCATGCAAAAGACACCGATAGCTCAATATCCTGATATTGTTCCGCCACTGGTAAAAATCACGACCAGCTTCACAGGTGCAAATGCGTTAAATGTTGAACAGGCAGTTGCCACACCCATCGAACAGAAAGTGAACGGTGTGGAAAACATGCTGTACATGAAATCTATAAACACTGCTGACGGTGCGCTCACCATAGAGGTAACCTTTGATGTGGGCACCGACCTCGATAATGCCAATATGCTTACCCAAAACAAGGAAAAACAGGCTGAGCCTTTCCTGCCTCAAAGTGTAAAACAGCAGGGGGTTACCATCAAGAAATCGCTGTCATTCCCCATGTTGCTTTTTACAATTGTTTCAAAAAATCCAAAATATGATGCTAAGTTTCTAAACAATTATGCCAGCATTAATATAGTTGATGCCTTAGCGAGGATCAGGGGTGTTGGAGAAGTTACTCTTTTTGGAAGTGATTACTCCATGCGGATATGGCTTAATGCAAGCCAAATGAGCAAACTTGAAGTTACAGTTTCTGAAGTAAAAAATGCCCTGAATGCTCAGAACATGATCAGCCCGGGAGGAAAATTCGGCGCTGAGCCGGCGCCTGCAGGAACCGAATTTACGTATAGTGCTACCTTGCAGGATCGCCTTGTAACGGAAAAACAATTTGCAGGAATTATAGTCAGAAGCAAGGAAGATGGGTCGCAGGTATTGCTTGGCGATATTGCCCGTGTTGAACTGGGAACAGAAAACTACAGTTCAACAGCCCGGAGAGACGGAAAGGCAGCCGCTGCAATAGCTATTTACCAGATGCCGGGCAGTAATGCGCTGGAAGTAGCCGCAAAGGCAAAAGAAGCCATGAAAGAAATGTCGGAAAGATTTCCGCAAGACATCGAATATCAGGAATCATTAGATACCACGCTTGCCATTACAGAAGGGATTAATGATATTATTAAAACACTTTTTGAGGCTATATTGCTGGTAATCCTTGTGGTGTTTGTCTTTCTTCAAAACTGGAGGGCTACGCTAATCCCACTAATTACCGTTCCGGTATCATTGCTTGGAGCTGTTGCCGTTTTCCCGCTGCTGGGATTTTCAATTAACACACTTTCATTGTTAGGATTGGTGCTCGCTATCGGGATTGTGGTTGACGATGCCATTGTGGTGGTGGAGGCCGTAGTGCACCATATCGAGCGTGGTAAAACACCAAAGGAGGCAACCATTCAGGCCATGAAAGAGGTATCGGGACCGGTTATTGCCATCGCATTGATTTTAATTGCTGTATTTGTTCCTGTTGCTATGACCCCCGGTATTACCGGCAGGTTCTACCAGCAGTTTGCTCTAACCATCGCGGTTTCAGTAGCTTTTTCTGCTTTCAGCGCTTTGTCGCTCAGCCCGGCCTTATGTGCCATGCTGCTTAAACCAACCAAACCGCTCGATCAGCAAAAGGGGATATTGCCTAAGTTTTACCGGTGGTTTAATAAAGTTTTCGGGAAGGTAACCAATAGTTATCTGGGTGGTGCAGGATTTTTTGCACGGAAATCTTTACGTGTTGTTGCCCTTCTGGTAATAACGATAATTGTAGCCGGATTTTTAGGGATTAAAGTTCCGTCAGGATTTATACCCGAAGAAGATATGGGCTATGTCCTCGTAAACATTAACACACCTCCGGCATCATCCTTACAGCGAACCGACGAGGTCACACGCAAAGTAGAGTCCATACTGGCAAAAGAGGAGATTCTTAAAGCCTATACAACCATCAACGGGTTCAGTTTGCTTACGGGTTCCTATCTGCCCTCAAACGCATTTATTTTTGTGTCGTTGAAAGAGTGGGGCGAAAGGCCGGAGATGACTGCAAAGCAACTGGCATCTAAGTTAAATAAAATTTTCGGGGCAGAAATTACCAATGCCTCGGTAATGGCATTTGGTCCACCGGCTATCCAGGGCCTGGGTGCATCAGCAGGATTTAGTATGATGTTACAGGACAGAAGTGGAAATACTCCTCAATATCTTGCTGAGCAAACAAGAAATTTTATTGCCGCTGCACAAAAACGACCTGAGATCAAAAGGATTTATACAACTTTTAATGCCGGTTCACCGCAGATTAAACTTGAGATTGACAACGAAAAAGCCATGAAACTCGGAGTATCTGTTTCAACGGTCACTGAGGCGCTCGGAGCATTTTTGGGAGCCAATTATGTGAATGACTTTAACCGCTTCGGTCGACAGTATAAAGTATACCTTCAGGCCGAGGGCAAGGACCGGCAAAATCCAGATGCGTTGCAACAAATTTATGTTAAAAACGCAAAGGGTGAAATGGTGCCGGTTTCAACGCTGGTTACAGTGACTAAGGTAACTGGTCCCGACTTTACCAACCGGCTCAACCTATTCCGGGCAGCCGAAATCGGTGGGGAGCCGGCAGCAGGTTACAGCAGTTCCCAGGCATTAAAAGCACTCGAGGAAGTAGCTGAAGAAGTCCTTCCCTCTACCATGAGTTACGATTACATCAACCTTTCGTACCAGGAGAAACATTCCCCTGGCGGCGGTATGGTGTTTGTCATGGCGCTGGTATTCGTTTTCCTAATCCTTGCAGCGCAGTATGAAAGCTGGAAGCTTCCTTTCAGTGTGCTGCTTGGTACTCCATTCGCTGTTTTCGGTGCTTTTCTGGGTTTGTTCCTTGCCCGGTTTACCAGCGATGCCTATGTAATCGATGTTTTTGCACAAATCGGGTTGGTCATGCTTATCGGCCTTGCTGCTAAAAATGCAATTTTGATTGTTGAGTTTGCAAAAATGGAACAGGAGACCGGTAAACCTTTAATGGAATCCGCCATGAATGCAGCCAAATTGCGTTTCCGGCCGATCCTGATGACCGCATTTGCTTTTATCCTTGGAGTAACGCCATTGCTTACCGCAACAGGTGCAGGTTCACAGGCGCGTATTGTGATGGGAATGGCAGTATTCGCAGGGATGCTTATAGCTACCATACTGGGTGTACTATCAATTCCGGCGCTATTTGTCATGATTGAAAACATGGGTAAGAAGAAACAAGTTGTACCGGAAATAATTAAAACAGAGGAGGGCAAGTAATATGAAAAAAATACTAAGTTTCATTATACTGGTAACATTCCTGTCATCCTGCCTGGTTGGTCCAAAGTATGACCGCCCGGCAATGAAGGTAAACACCGCTTATTCCGGCGGTGATGCAACAGTTGTTGTTAAAACAGTCGAGTTGGACTCAGTTGCCGTCAAAGACTCCATTGCTCTTATCAAATGGACTGAAGTGTATAAAGATCCTGAGCTTACCAAACTTATCCAAACCGTTTTGAGCAGCAATCTCGACTTGCTTACTGCTATTGCGAGGGTTGAAGAAGCACGGGCAATGTACGGCTTTTCCAAAGCTGACTTGTGGCCCTGGTTCGGTTACAGTTTAAGTGCAGGGGGAAATAACCTAAGTGAAAACTCTAAACAGGCGGGTGTAGGTTTTCAAGGTCCGTCTTATAGTGGTTTTGCCACCATGAGCTGGGAGGTTGATTTATTCGGTAAGCTTCGGCATCAAAAGAGATCAGCCTGGGCACAGTATCTGGCTGAAGAAAATAATGCACAGGCAGTTCGGGTAAGCCTGATTGCTGAAACAGCAACCCTTTATTTTTTACTTCGTGATGCCGATAACATGCTGAGCATTGCAAATAAAACAGTCATCTCACGTTCAGAATCTTTAAGAATAATATCCGAACGGTTTAGCAAAGGATATGTGTCGGAATTGGACAAGCTTGCAGGCGCAGCAACAATTGGCAATTGCCATGGCGGCAGTTCCGAATGCCGAACAGCGGATTATTACTACGCAGAATGCTTTAAGGGTATTAACAGGACAAACACCGGGCGTTATCCCGCGCGGAAATAGTATTTACGACCAGCAACTTCCTCCTGAAATTCCTGCCGGGATTCCTGCTGAATTATTGCTTCGCCGGCCCGATGTTATTGCTGCCGAACAAAACCTGATTTCACAAACTGAAGAAATTGGCGTAGCCGTAGCGATGAGGTTCCCTACAATCAGTCTTACCGGATTTTTAGGTGCAGCATCACCTGAACTGTCTACAATTATTGACCCGGCTTCGCTTGCATTAGGTATAACAGGAAATCTTCTGGGACCAATATTTGAATTTGGTAAAAACAAAAGACGTGTTGATGCTCAGCGGTATCAGGCTGAACAATATAGCCTCCAATATCAAAAAACAGTATTGAATGCTTTTGCTGAAGTTGACAATTCACTGGCATCGCTGAGCCTCAACAAACAGGAGTATGATGCCTACAAATTAGCGCTTGATGCAGCTTCAAAAGCATATACCCTTACAGAGGCACGATACTATGATGGCTATACCAACTACCTGGAATTGCTCATCCAGCAGGATAACCTGTTGAGTGCTGAATTCAACGAGTCTGCTTCACAAACACAGCAGAATATTGCTGTCGTCAATTTGTTTAAAGCGCTTGGCGGAGGATGGTAAGATTATACGGTTAAGCCTGAATTATTTTCAGAAATTGTGCGGATTTTTATTGATTTTATTTTCTGCCCCGGCAGCCGCATTCTTCCTGCTTAGCCTTGTGTGATGGTGCGACTTGTGGGTTTCTTTTTCATTGATCCTTGTCATCGTTGATCTTTCATCTGGTTTATTGTTTTTCATACCACCAGACAAGCCACCTCATCTGACCTTTCGGGCTTCAGACGATTAAAGCAAAGGTTTTCTGTCGACTCTGTTCTTTGTTTCCAGATACAGCCTTATTTCTATCTGGTCCTATCATTCTTCTAGTTCACATTTAATCCCTGCTTTTTTGCACACTCCGAATATCGTTTTGACAGCTATATCAGTTTTCGGCTGTGAAACGATTCCCGAACTCGCGGCTGCAACCGTAATTTGCGATAGCTTTGTTCCCAATGAGTCGACCTGTATGGCAAACAGCAGTAAAGGACCAAAACCTAAACAAACGATGGCTATAATAACCATAACAGTGTTGAATTCTGCAACCTCCTTTTTTAGTTAAACAATTCAACAAATAATTTTAAAACTTGAAATGAAAGTGAAATTCCAAATCCATATATTTTAGTCTGTGCTTGAATATTTCATTTGGTAGCACATAACTATGTTAAATCATAACTTTTATTGATGATAATCTACCGTAATAGAATAAATTGTTTTCAAAATACTGTTTATTAAACTTTTTCGTGATTTATATGCCATGCCCTCAATCTAAGCCTCAAAGATAAAGAAAGAAGTTTGAATCCAGGAAAATGACTGTAAAAATTAAAGAAAAAGGTTGAGGTATGTTAAACCCCGCGATACAATCGCGCGGGAACGGGGATTTTTAGTCGTTTTAATATATTAAAAGTCAAATCTATAATAACTCATGCCACCAAGGCACATAAAAAAGAGGCATATAGTCATGCCAACCAAAGAAAAAAGAAAAGGAAATATGAACAGCTGGTCCAATTGGAATGGAAATAGGAGTATAGAATAGTAGCTCACGTTTAGACATAGGTGGTACCAGAGGAAGTCAAACTAATAACGTAGGCAGACCATAAAATATCCACCTGGAACTCATTTTCCGTTTGTAATTCGGGCAAATGTCATTCCACCAACTACGACAATTAATGCGCAATATTATTATCTTAAAATTAGGTCGTTGAGTCAGTGACCGTCAATTAACCCGAAGTAATCAGCAAATACAATCATGCTAAACGTATACACAAGAAATTTTCCAATGTCATTCTATCAGTAAGATTTAAGAGTTACTATTTTTATATCAGGTTAAGATTGTTTTTAAAATTAAAAGCGAGTTAGTCCAATTGTGCCAACTAAAATAAAATCATTAGCCGTTATCGAACATTTTTTTCGAATGATTATTTTTTTGAAAAATAATAATATAAGAGTGGCTGTTACCAAAAATCCATACAATAAAATGTGGTAGGTTGATACAAATCGTCCATTGCTCCACGAATTAATCCAAAGAATATATAGTCTGCAACAATTGCGATAATCAATATGATTATCGCATTAATAATCACTCCTGTTAAAATATTTTGACCTTTATACCTAATTAAACAATGGTATATTCCGATTCCCCATAGCAAAGGCATCATTGTCAACATTAATCCAATCCCAAGATTTGCATTAATACTCCAGGGAAACCATAATATTAAATTACCAGCCCAATATGTGGAGAATGCACCTGTCAAATTATATAGGAGCCTTTGTATTTTCTTTCATATTGTTAATTCCATAAATCTATGTAGCGCATCTTTATTTTTTGAGCTTTGTGCATAACATCTTAGTCTTTTATCCTCCATCCCCCCCAAACCGAAAGTCAAAGATAAAGAAAGAAGTTTGAATCCAGGAAAAGGACTGTAAAAACTAAGCCGGATTTGTCATTAGGCTGAAAGAAGCTTGACCCGCAGAGTGGCGTAAGGCCCCGTGGTAATTATATCTTTTTCTTTATACCAGCCATTGTCGTTGTCCATGTCGAGGTTGAGCCACAAATACCGGTAACCTACATCGGCGGATAGCGACCACCTTCCCCTGTTCAGAAAATCATAGGCAGCATTGACTTCAATGGTTAAACAATCCACATCGTAATCAATGTCATCCATGCTCCCCCTGAAAATGGCCCCTCCTCTCGGAAACTAACTCCTGAAATTCCGATAATTTGAGCCTGTCCAGCCAGGGCTAATAAGTCCTATCGGTCTTGGAACCATTATCACCGCCCAGCTTTATCTCCTCTGTAAAAACTCTTTTAAAAGAAGATTCGCAATTTTATATCCATATGAATAGGGATTAATTGAATAATAATTACTTAAAATAGCAATTCCAAGTTTATACTCTGGAAAATACATGATACAAGACCTGTAATTTGCATCATGACCCTAGGTAGAACGATCTTGTGGTGGTATTCTGTAACTTCGAACCCATGTCCAAAACCAACATGTTCTCCTGAATTTAAAGTATCGGTAGCGCTAAGCATTTTAAGATTTACTTTTTTATTCCCTACTTTAATCTCTGAGAAATTAGAAAGCCATTTGGCTATATCTTCTCCATTTGTCAAAACACTTGTTGGTCCCACATAAGAATAACTTAAAATGCCCTTATACAACTCATCATTCCATTTACCATAAGCATAAGCCCTATTTTTGACGATTTCTGAGCAATCATTATAGAATTGAGTGTTTGTCATATTTAAAGGAGAAAAAATATTTTCTTTTGTCCACTCACTGAATGTTTGTCCTGAAATGCTTTCAACAATTTTTGCTAATAGAAAGTAATTTGTATTGGAATATTCCAACTCTTCGCCCGGTTCGAAATTCAGGTCATTTTGATTCTTAATTAAATTGTAAAGATATGTTGACTCAATTTGATCAGCAGAGGTAATTCCTGCAATTTGTTGCAATTTTTCAATTTCACGTAGTCCGCTAGTATGATGTAGTAGGTGTTTTATTTTTATTTTGTTCTTATACTCAGGAAGATCGGTTAAGTATTTACCAATGAAATCATCTAAAGACAACTTCCCTTCATCTTCTAAAAGAAGAATGGCAAATGCTGTAAATTGTTTTGAAACTGATCCGATATGAAAAATAGTTTTTGAGGTAATCGGAATCTCATATCCAAGGTTTGCATGCTCATTTCATGCACTGTATAATCCCACTACACGCAAGTGCTGCTGGTGAATGACCAGATTGAACGCTTCACAGGTATGATACTTCTAGCCTGCATCAACTTTGGTGGTAGTTCCTAAGATAGCGGTGGGTACAACAAAATTATTTTCATGATTTCCCTCTCAACCCGGCAAACTCTAGGTTCCATCTTTTGTACCTGCCCCCGATAGCAAGGGCGAAACCGAGGAAAAATTGTCCATCCCGAAATGGTGGTAATTAACGTCGAATTCGTAACCATCGGGGAAGTTACGATGTCCTGAAAAGCCCCCGCCGAGGCCGCTGTAATTTAGCCTTACACCGCCTCCAATGCTCCCATTTGGGACGCTCAATCTGAGCTGACAGGGAGGTTGAAATCATTAACCCTAAAATAAATAATGTGTTTTTCATCGCAGTGATCGTATTTAATTGATGTATGATTTTCTTTTCTCATCATATTAATGATCAAAACACTGCTCTTTAAGATGATCACAGGCGGTCAGGTATAAGAGCAAAAGCGGATTACGATGCAGTGTAGGTAGTCAGGCCAAAGTGAACCTGTAAAGGTTAAGAAAGTTGTGGTAGTTGTAAAAATTAAATTCATTTATTAAAACTTAAATGAAGTTAAAATTCCCGAATATTTACTGATAGTTTTTTGCTGACGATTTAAAGTTGTATAACGATAGTATAAATTAGTTCTCAAATTAATACGCTGTTATAAATTTCAATTAAAAATACAGCGGTAAATTTAATAAAATAAAACATAATATAAGTCAAGTAAAAATTAATTAATTTCCACCTTTATCCTTTATCTGCTCATGATATTTTTATTTTTAATTGAATTCGCAAATCAGGGTTGCTCCACAATCCCAATCTCCTCCTCCGTCAGCCCATACAGTTCATAAACCGTCTTATCTGTTTCTTTATCTTTTCAGTGCCATTCCAATTCATCGTTTAAAACCATGGATTATTTTGGATGTAGCCACAGTCCAAACCCAAACAGGGGTAATCCTTATAAACTTTAAACCTCGCGATACAATCGCGCGGCAGCGGGGGACAGGTGGGACGGTTGGGACATGGTTGTTCAAACCAGTACGTAAGGGGGCAGTGTTTTTGCTGAATGGGGGAATAAGCCATGCTATTTGAAGATTACAGGCCGGAGCCTGCCAAAATAGGTACGACTGAGGTAGAACCTCAGCCCAACCAGGGGCATTAACCATTGGTTGCGGAATGGAGGTTTATGCCTAACTATTTGAAGATTACAGGCTGGAGCCTGCTAAAATAGGTACGATTAAGGCAGAGCCTTAGCCGAACTAATGGCAGAGCCTTCGATGAACAGGATATTTTCGATTAAGGCAGAGCCTTAGCCGAACAGAGTGGTTCATCAAGCTGTTTCACTTGAATACTTCTGCGGTTTTTTGCGCTTCTATACGAATGATCGTTGCCTTACCGGTTTGTCCTTCATTCGAAATCAGGACATCGCCGTTTTCAGTAAATGTTATTCCTTCTGCTTTATTAAACAATAATGTATTCAATGGTACCAGGTGCTCTATATTGCCAAACGAGTCAAAAATCAGGAGGAAATGATCATCTGCCGAAAGGATGTAAATTTTTTGAGTGAAAGGATGTATCGCAATTGCAGAAGGGTGAACTTTCAGCACTGGTTTTCCTTTTGTTCCGTCCTTTTTAACCTTAAGTGGAACAGGGATATTGCTTTTGAGGGCAAAATCCATGATTATTTGCTGGTTAATTGTATAAGCGGGAATAGGTTCCGGTTTTTTTGTTTTCAAATCGAATCCATAGATCAACCGGATATCCTTCACTTCCTTTGCTTTGCCAATCTTATTTTTACCGGCAATTAGCAATCGTTCTTGCGCTCTGTCGTAACACAGTCCTTCATTGTTATCGGAAGCCAATGGTAAGGCATAGGTACGAACATCAATTTTATCTTTTAAATAATCTCCAACCTCGAAAAGCATACCGTCGCTTCGTAAAATATATAGGGTATTTTGTACCATGCAGATGTCTTCATAATCGCCATCCGGTCCAAATTCTATTTGGTTGATTATTTTTTCGGTCTCAAGATCATATATGAAAATTATTCCTTTTTCATCCTGAATGCAGGCTATGGTTATTGAATCGATTAGAGCTATACCCGAAACCTCCCGCAAATTATCGGGTAAATAATGAACCTCATATAACGATCCGGAATTGTCGGGAGGGCTGGTATTATCCTTTTCATGCTGGCTGTAAGAGCAAAAATTAAATGACAGGATTATAAAGAAACCTATACATACTTTGCTTAAACTAAGTTTGCCTCTTTTCATA
Organism: uncultured Bacteroidales bacterium; assembly: GCA_963749345.1. GTDB lineage: Bacteria > Bacteroidota > Bacteroidia > Bacteroidales > JAADJA01 > JAADJA01. The sequence goes on from CAVVMO010000001.1 coordinate 810,020, forward strand.
AACTTAAGATGAAGTGTTAAATTTAAACATTTAAAATATCCTGTCCCTGATTTTCGTGTTTTTACTATTGAGGTTTTATTTCCAAATTCATAGGGTTTTGATTCTTTCCCTTTTGCTATGCATTTGGTATGTGGTTCGTGAATACTGTAAATCTTGTTCTTCGAATTTTTCTGTTGACCTAATATGAGTTTGAAAATTGTCAATTCGTGAGCGTGATTTTGTAATTGTTGGTCATTCATTTTTCTTTCAACATCTCTGACAACCCTGCCTGCAATGGTTTTTATTTTCCTGGCTGCTGCATTGGCTTTCTTCCGTCTTTTCGGATGCTGCCTGAAGCGTTGATCTATCATTAATTGTTTTAACAACCTTCTGTAACTCTGCCTTAGGTCAATGCCTTCTTTTTCTGCTATTTTCCGGCATTTCTCAATAATTTTCTTTTGCAGCTTAGCATCTGTGGGGAAGGTAATATTTTTTTCCTGTACAGTTGTGTCGATTAATACTTCTTTTTCCCTAATCTCTTTCTTCTCAAATAAATGAATGGAACTATTTAATTGTCGTTTTGCACCTGGATTTTAATTGAAATAAAACTGGTTCAAACGCTTTTCATTTAGGAGGTAAAGATAAAAATATTTCCATTTAGGTTGCCAGGTAACAACTCCTTCGATAAACTCAGGATAAACTCCATTCAAGAAAAAACTATGCTACAGCCCGCAAGTCAATGCTCTATGGTTATGTGCACCAGACAATAATCAACGGAAGCTATCGCTTTAATGTAAGGGGTTTCCCCTGATAGAAATCAACGATCATAGAGCGAAATACAAAATCATATTTTGACTGGACGAGTTCTGAAAGCGCATTGTTATAATCTTTTTTGGCATTTTTGTATTCAATAGAATTTATCAGTCCAACCTCGAATTTCTTTTCAGCATAATTAAACAGCTTTTTGTTAGCATCAACCTTTACATTTGCTGCATCATATTGGTTTGCTGCTGAATTGGCGTCGTTGTAAGCTAATTGAATAATTTGATACAATGTGTTTTTCTGTAATTTCAAATCGAGCATGGAATTTTCAACGTCAATTTTTGCCTGAGCGACTGTCGATCTGCTGATCCATCCGTTGAAGATGGGGATACGAAGTCTGAGGTCCATAACCTGGTAAAGGTTATCTTCAAATTGATCGTTCCAGGGTTTGGGGTCGTAGGGAGGTGTATTCATTGTATTATTGCCAGAATAACCAGTACCCAATTCTGCATTCAAATAGAGCATAGGATAAAACGTACCCCGTGCAATATTTAATGATTTTTCGGTACTCTCAAGTCTTGTTTCTGCACTTTTAATTTCAGGACGGGACTGGACCGCTATCCCAAAAATTTGTTCGGGAGTTTGAATTCCGGTTTTACCCAATAAACCAACTTCCGGCCGTTCAATTTCAAAACCAACAGGGGTAGGCAATAACAATAGCTGTGACAAAGTAAGATAGGAAAGAGCCAAACTGTTTTCGGCCTGTATGATCAATAATTTTTCGGAAGCAAGTTGCGCTTCGAGTGCCAATAAATCACCTTTGGTAAGTGTACCGGCTTCTACTAATTTTTTGGTTCTGTCAACTTGCTGTTGGGTAATATTAGCCTGATTTTTATTGATTGTAACATATTCAATATAATAAAGTGTTTGCAAATATTGGGTAGCAACACTAATAGCAATTTCATCCTGAAAATAATTGACATCATACTGGGCGGCTTTCAAATCAAGCAGGTTTCGCTTAATCATATTGAGCTGTTGCAAACCGCTAAATAAATTCAGTTCGCCCTGTAAATTCATATTATTTGACCGCACCCTGTCGGTAGCAAATTCATTGGTGAATGGATCAACACGTTGACCCCAGTTATAGCCATGTGAAACATAACCATTAAAGCTAGGTAAAATTCCGAGCTTGCTTTGCAATAATATTTCTTCCTGCGTACCGACAAGCAAGTCTTGCTTTTGAACATTAATATTATTTTCAAGAGCATAGCTTATACACTCTTCCAGCGACCATATCTTATTATCCTGGCTTGCCAGATTTAATGAAAGAATATATAATAAAAATAGTAGAATGGCCTGCTTCAAAATCTTTAATTGCAGAAAGCCAGAATGTATGTACAGATGAAATGTATCAATACCATTTTTTCTATTTGATTTCATAGGATTCGAAGTTTAATTGAATTTATTTGAAAAACTTATTATTTAAAATTCTGAAAAAACACATTAATTGTTATAGACATATTATAGAACGCTTCAGGAAAATAAAATTAATGCATCCGTTGTTCAAAACGGAGCATTCAAACAATGTATCATTTTTTTTCAAAATTAAAGGGAATTTTCAATTCAGGGGTAAGTAGCCTGATTATGTTTGCACTTTTATATATACATGGCAAAGGACATAAATTATCAATGAAAGTACTTGGTGCAAAATTTATTGAATAATTAGCTTGACTCTTCTTCCATCAATATTAGTTAGCAAGTAAAGCCCGGGCAACAAATGATCGATTTCTAATAGATCTGTATTTTCTTTGGTCATTATTAATTCACCAGTTGCATCGTATAACCTGATATTCATTTTCTCACCCAAATATACTTTATCGCCAAAAACAGGATTAGGATATACATGAAGCAGGTTTTCGATATAGGTTTCACCAGTAGCAGCACCGCTTGTGTTGCTGAATCCTGGAGTTATTACAGTGTAAAATTTCCAGACAGACCCACCATCAGGATTACGACCGTAGGAGAGATCGGTGGTCTGGCTTGTATATATAATGTTATCTATGGGTTCATATCCGGTTTCTTCGGAATCAAAAATGCCGATTTCATCACCATCTTCACTTAATTTAAAATCAGTGTGTCTGACTCCCTGCAAGGGCTGGTTGTCGGCCCAGAAAACAATGAAGGCACCGGATTGCAAAACCGTATCAGGCATTTGCCATTTATCAGGATTCTGAAGATTATCGGTTAGGTATTTATTCCCGAGCCAAACAGGAGTTTCGTACGCATTATAAACCTCAATCCAGTCGTCAAATTCACCATACTCGTCGGCAAAGGCTGAATTGTTAGAGGCCATGAATTCATTGATATACAGGAAAGGAACCTGTGCCAGTGACACTTCTGATATTATAGTGAAAATTAAAATTTTAATGAACTTTATCATTTTACTTTACAATTAATGTTTGACTATCGCGTAAAAATATAAAAAACACATTTGCCCGTGTAATTAATTTCAACTGAAAAAAGTTCTTCCATGATTATTTGCAAGATATCACGCGTTACGATTTTGAAAACTATATTTTTAATATTGTGAACTATACTATTTGATGAACAATGAAAATAAATTAGGGAGTAAGTTTGGTGAAACTCTGGATTCTTTTGACAAACTCAGCAGATACAGGTATTCGCGAATCATGATTGCTCCACAATCCTGATTTCCTCCTCCGTCAGCCCATAAAGTTCATAAACCATCTTATTTATTTCTTTATCGGTGGTTTCAATCATTCATTTTATTTAAAATTATCTGTTATATTAATCTTAAACATATTAACTCAATTAATCCTGCCATGAGGTTAAAACCTCATTATCAAAATATAGATAAACATCATTTGAATTCAATTTCCTATAAATCCATTGTTCCCTAATGTTGTTTTCTAAGACTGTTTTATTAATATCATCAGGATGTCCCCATGAATCAATTGCCATTTCAGAAGTCATACCTATCCAAATCTGCATATTAATTATCCTTTGTGCATCTTTTTCTCCGTATTTTATTGCAAGTTCATTTTTGCGAATATCAAGTCTTTTATTATTCTCTTCTGCAAATTTTTTATCCCGAAGTTGAATAGTTTTTACAGTTTCATTTACAAAGATTCTGCTGACATAACCAAACATTGTATCATATTTCACTAAATAATGATCATCTTTAAAATCAAAAATGAGAAGACTATCTCCTTTTTTCATAGTGCATAAAATGAAATTACTCTCACTTGCTAAACCTGGTTCTTTCATTAACTGAGAGCCTGTAGTTTTAACAGTAGTTGGTAAACCAAGTAATTCATCATTGCTTGAAATCTGTTTAATAAAATCCGTGTTTTGAGCAGTAAGTGTAATGCCAGAGATAATTAAAAGGATGGTTACAATTAAGAATATTATTGAAATTTTCATTAGATTAGCAATAAGTAAATTTTAAATTACAATCTTAGATTGTTTATGGAGAATGGCGTTAAAATTAAGATTTAATCTATAACTTTCCAAATTCTGATAATTGTTCGTGAAACAATTTTAAACGATAATTTTATTTTTAAAAATAAAGATTACAGAAATTTATTTGAATTCATTAATATAAAGCTTAAATAAAATCCCTCTCCTTGTTTTGAGCTTGCAGATACTTTGTTACGACTGAGTTTTGGAAGAGGGGCATGGTTTATTTTTAATTCATTATTTAGTAATCTTCCAAATTATTAGTATAGTCCAGCAAATATATAAACTTCTTCCGGATACCAAAAAAGAATCAATAATAGTAATCATCCAAAGTGCAAACAGGCAGAAATTGTAATGAGTCTTAAGCATGGAGCGGGGAAAAGAAGCAGCGACAGCGGCAGTTTGAATTCAAGATACAAGAAACAAGAGCAAAGAAACAAATGGCAGGAGGTTACGGCAGGAGCAATGGCAGCGGCAGTTGCAGTCGGCAATAGGCAGTCTGCAGTTGGCAAAAGAAATATTAAACACTAAACATTAAATGTAAAACAGAATAAGGTGAAGAGGAAGTCGGCAGGAGCAGCGGCGACCAGTATCAAGAAACAAGTAGCTAGAAACAAGAAGCCAGTCTGCAGTCAGCCTCAGAGAACTGAGAACAGAGAACAGTCGGCAGTCAGCAGTCGGCAATTGTTAATCTGCAGATAGTTCCAGGTAGTCTGCCACAGTGATAAGCAGCCAGTACCGTTATAATTCCTGTGGGATTCTTTTTTGTTTTATGGATCAGTAGTTCCTTCGCACCCGCAAGTCTTCCTGCCTGGCCTTGTGTGATGGCGCGACTTGTGGGTTTAATATCGTTAATTTATTTATTGAAGTTTTCAACTTCATCATATCAACTCGATTTCAATCAAGTGATCCAGGCCGGCATAATTTCTCGCACTGCTATACAAATAATCCTCAGGATTTGAAACATATCCTTCTTTTACCGGATTATTGTGTATGTACTCCATTTTTTGATCGATGATTTCATTCGTATATAGTTCGATTGGATGATTATCCTGCTGCCAGAACTGGTAAAATTTATTATTACTATTATATTGCCCGGCTTTCTTAAAAATACTCAGCATCCAGTTGCTGCGCGATTCAACAGGATTCTCTTCAATTGCCTTAATAATTTGTTTGGAGGTAAACTTCTTAAAGTCTCTGATAATCCCGCTTAATTCAAATCCATCCTGTGTTTTGGCAATTAAGTGCAAATGATTGCTCATGATCACATAACCAAATAGTCTCAGTCCTTTATTCTTTATGCAAAAATCAAGGCTGTCAATCAAAATATCTTTATAAATTCTTCGGGTAAAAACATCAATCCAACCCACTGTGTCAAATGATATAAAATAAATTCCTTCAGGATTTGCGAATTTATATGTTCTGCTCATAGTTATGCCGCTGGTATGCTTACGCATGCAAAGTTAAAAACTTTGCTTATATATTCCCGCGAGTGATCCTGCGGAACACTTGCGGGTGCGGGGGAATTCCTGGCAAATACTTAGGATTTTCAGGAATGCTATACAACTAATAAAGGAGACTGGATTGCAGGGGACATAAAATTTAACCTTTTAAAAGACTGTTTAAAATTTAGATTAACATTTGATTTTAAGTGTTTTATACTTTGTGATTTTTTGTGTCTTTGAGATTTAGTGGCGAAAAAATTTAGCCACAAAAGCTCTAAAACACAAAGTTTCACTAAAAATTTATTACAAATTCAACCTTCTGCAATATTCATTATTGCGAAATTTAAACAGTCTCTAAATTGATCTTAATATTTATGTACATTTGTTCTTCACTTTAAAACCATTTTATATGTGGAATGCATTTCTTTGGGGCTTATTAGCGACCTCATCGTTATTGATCGGAGGAATGATCGCCTCCCGGTTTAACCTAGGCAAACGTACCCTGGGTATCATTATGGCTTTTGGTGCCGGTGCGCTGATTTCGGCTGTTACTTACGAGCTGGTTTATGAAGCAATAAAAATGGGCAAAGGAACAGGTTTTCCCGCATTCGGGTTTTTTGCCGGGGCATTAACTTTTTTTCTGAGCGACAAGCTGATTGAAAAATTTGGAGCAAAAGGTCGCGGAGATTTGGAGGCATCGCATTCTTCAAAACTTATAGTGCCCATGGTTTTGGCCATAATTCTTGACGGGATCCCCGAATCAATTGTTATTGGTTTGGGAATATTTGAGGGTGGAAAAGTAAGCCTTGCCATGTTGGTTGCAGTATTTATTTCCAATTTGCCTGAAGCTATTGCCGGCTCTACCGGAATGAAAGCCGGAGGATGGAAACGGGGTAAAATCCAATTCCTGTGGCTTATTATTACTTTGGTTTGCGCTGGCGCTTCGGTAGTAGGATTTAGTCTTTTCAGCCAGGCGTCAATCGAATGGCTGTCTTTTATCCAGGCTTTTGCAGGAGGAGCCATACTGATGATGCTTGCCAATTCTATGATGCCAGAGTCATTTGAGCATGGCGGGAAACTGGCCGGTGTGTTTACGGTGCTTGGGTTTGCTGTTTCAGTAGCGGTTGTGGTGCTGGAGCATTCCTGATTGCCGATATTATTTTATTTCCTGGCTTATATTCAACCATGCCAGAAAAGTACTACACTTAAGAATCTGCATTTTTCGTAAGCAAAAAGTCACGCCTGTTTTTGCGGGCTTTTTTGTTTAGCATGTCCCGTCCTGAATGTATTCTGTTAAATCTGAATGTAAAATCCTGTTCAGTTCATCCATGTTGTCCTTTTTTGTTTCAGCAAACAAAAATCCAAACAACGGGAATTTTTTAAAGTCGGTTTTCCTTAGCTCCATTGGTTTGTCAAATTCAGACCATAATTTATCATAATCAAAAGACTGGATGTCCTTTCCCTGGATGCCGGTGCTGTTATTTAAAACGATATTGCTGAAAATAAGATCATCTTTATTCTGTAATAATTGGTTCCAGTCAGGTTCTTTTCTCTGAAAGAAATATTCGTATACATTCATACCCCAGGCATGCCATGCAAGGTCAGGAGTGGAACACCAGCCTCCGAACCGCATCGGATTGAATTCTATCGGGGCGATATGCCCTTTTTCGTCTATTCTTACTTCCACATGTGCCGGGAAATTTTTGAGACCGGCTCTGCTCCCAACTTCTGACAGAAAAGTCCCGATTTGATCTTTATACGTCCCAATGATATCTTTTGAAGTTATGTAAACTCTGTCGTTGACATCTTTACCGGATGAGAACAGATGTTTTAGGATGTCCAATACGACTGGCAGACCATGATCGTTAAAGTAACAATCAATGGCAAACTCCTCACCCTGAATGCACTCTTCGATGATAAATTGCCCGGTATTGAGTACTTCAGGAGGATACAGGGTTTCAATCCGGCGAATTTCGCTTTTAAGGTTTTGTAAGGTTGATTCCCATTCTTCAAAGCATTCCACTTTATAAACACCAAGGCTAAAAAACCCAACTGAGGGCTTGATTATAAAAGGAAACGGCAGGCCTTTGCAATCAAAGCTTTCCAGTTTATCCAATGAAATCACAGTGTAAAAGAAACCGGGGTAAAGATCATGAAGGAGATTACGGAAGGTGTGCTTATTCTTGAACAGGGCAATTTGAGAAGGTAAATCTGTGAATTTCAGGTGCTGTTCAATCCAACTGATTGAGTTCTCCGAATTGCAATAGAGAAGGCGATCGTTACCCCTTCGAAATTGCTCAACTGCGTCTTCCTGCGATAAAAACACAAGGGATTCATTTTCTAATAATTCAGAAGCAGCCTCAGTTCGGATTACCGGAATTCGATTTCGCTTAAGTGTGCTTTTTAAAAATCCGGAAACGTATGGTTTATCTATTAAAATCATTGTTAAATCATCATTGCAGTTATAAATTCCGCTCATTGAAATCAGGGTATTATTAACCCTCGATAAAAATACAGAAAGAATTAAAGACTGTTTAAAATTTAGATTAACATTTGATTTTAAGTATTTTATATTTTGTGGTTTTTTGTGTCTTTGAGATTTAGTGGCGGAAAAATTTAGCCACAAAAGCTCTAAAACACAAAGTTTCACTAAAAATTTATTACAAATTCAACCTTCTGCAATATTCATTATTGCGAAATTTAAACAGTCTCTTAGTCGTGTCGGATAATATTTCAATGAGACATTTGCTATTCACGATTTTTACTTGTTACAAATCTGACCTTGGTCAATTTTCAGGGCTGCCATTAATTCAAAATGTTTGCAAGATTAACTTTAGTTTTGCAGGATTAAAAGAAGATCATGAAAAGATTTTATTCCGGAATATCTCCTAAAATAAAACTTTACATTCCTATTGTCACCGGAATTATAATTGCTATTGCAGCTATTACAGTCTATTCGGTAAATAAGCAGCGAAACAATGTGATCCGCTCGCTGGAAAAAAACCTGGTGCTTGAAGTTACCACGCTTAAAAAAATGTTTGAAAGGGAATATGCTCTTAAACTGGATAAAGTCAAGATTGATCTGAACATTTTGCACGACAGGTTTTATTCAGCCACCTTGAAGATCAGCAACAAAACTCGGAAAATAAAGGTTGCCAACCAGATCACCAAAACCGAACATGAGGCTGTAATCAATGCCTGGACACTGGATGGCGTAAATCTTTTTGAAAACAATGAACTTGTCGATAAATTATATAGCTTAGTTGGCGGAACCTTTACGATATTTCAAAAATCCGACAGCGGCTATATCCGCATTTCGACCAATGTACTTAAATCAGATGGAGCGCGTGCCACCGGAACATACATCCCCAATAATTCTCCTGTAGTTCAGACCATCGAAAAGGGTGAATCATTCATAGGCCGTGCATTCGTTGTTGATGATTGGTATATTACGGCTTATGAGCCCATTTTACACGAAGGAAAAATCGTCGGGATGTTATATGCGGGAGATAAAGAAAAAGACATTAGCGAACTACGGTCGAAGATCAGGGAATTGAAAATCGGTAAAAATGGCTTTGTATGTGTAATGGATGAAACGGGGAAATTCATCGTTCATCCTTCTGCCGAAGGACAATCATGGAGCGATGAGCCGATCATAAACCAAATACTCACTCAGAAATCGGGGATTATTTCAGCCCAACTGATTGGTGATAAAAAGGAAAAAATGGTTGCCTTCGATTATTTCCCCGAATTTAAGCTTTACATTGCCGCTTCCGTTCCTGTGAGAGAAGAAACAGGAGCTTTGGTTCGGGAGATCATCATCAATTCCTCTATTACCGCTTTTTTTATCATCGTAGCGTTTTCGGTTTTCATTTATCTGATCACCAAAGAAAAGGTAAGGAAATTCCTGAACCAATTAGAACAATCAACATCTAAACTTAAATCAACTCAGCAAGCGTTGGAGCAATCTGAAAAGCATTTCCAGACTTTGTTTAACAACAGCTCGGACGAAATATTTGTAATTGATTTCAAAGGCAATTTTATAGAAGTCAACCAGGTTGCCTGCAATTCTTTAGGATATACGAATGATGAATTTCTATCCATGAGCATCCGCGACATCAAGACCGAAAAATATCTTGAAAACGTTGAAAAGAATATCCAAAAGATTACCCAATTCGGACAATACAGATATGAATCGGAAAATCAGGCTAAAGATGGAAAAGTGATTCCGGTTGAAATGAAAAGCAGGGTGATTGACTACAAAGGAGGCCAGGCAATCCTTACAATTGCAAGGGACATCACTGAGCGCAAGGAAATTGAGGAGAAAATACTGACGACCATTATTCAGACTGAGGAAAATGAACGCAAACGTTTTGCCGCCGACCTTCATGACGATCTTGCGCCTATTCTTTCGACTGTAAAACTTTATACCGATTTGCTTAAAAAAGGAAACTACAAGAAGATCAATGAAGGTGAAGCGATAAAAAACATTGAAGAACTGGTGGACATGGCTATTAAGTCAACCCGTCAAATCTCACGGAATATTCGCCCAAACATCCTGCAGGATTTTGGACTGGCAGCAGCCATCAACGATTTCTGCTCTTTCATCAACAGTACTTCTGCCATCTCGATCAATGTAAATACAAGCGCTTACAAGATCGAAAAACGTGGTATCGAGGAATCAATGCTATACCAGGCCTTCAAGGAACTGATCAACAATACCATCCGGCATTCCGGTGCAAAAAATGTCAAAATCGAATTAAAGAGTTTTGAAAATCAGGTAATTTTGTACTACCGTGATGATGGTAAAGGTTTTAATGTGACTCAGGCCATGAAAGAGAAGGGTGGATTAGGACTGAACAATATCGTGAACAGGATTAAGTCGGTTCAGGGAAATGTTGACATCAACAGCGAGGAAGGCAAAGGGATGTTCCTCATCGCATCGCTCAGAATTAAAGAAAACAGGTAATCGATGGATATAGCAAGGGTAATCATAGCAGATGATCATGTGATTTTTCGTAAAGGGTTGCACACCATCCTCAACGAGATCGACCAGGTGAAGGTGGTTGGAGAAGCTTCCAATGGAAATGAGCTACTCGACGTGTTAAAAAAACAGGAAGCAGACATCATTTTCATGGATATTAAAATGCCGGTAATGGATGGAATTGAGGCCACCCGAAAAGTTCTGGCCAAATATCCTGAAATGAAAATCATCGCCCTTACGATGTTTGAGGAGATCAGCTATTTTAACGAAATGATCGAAGCCGGAGCCTCCGGATTTCTGCTTAAGAAAACTACGAGCGAAGAGCTTGAAAAAGCGATTAACATGGTTTTATTAGATGAAAGCTATTTCTCGGAAGAATTCATGAGCACAATAAACAAGCATATCAAACCCAGGCAAAAAGATCCCTCAATAGTAATTTCCGACCGTGAACAGGAAGTTCTGGAACTAATCTGCAAAGGCTACTCCAACGCTGAGATTTCAAAATTCCTCGGTTTAAGCTCACGCACCATTGATGGACACCGTGCCCGGCTCCTCGAGAAGACCGGAGCTAAAAACGCACCCAACTTAGTGATGTTTGCAATAAAAAATGGGCTTGTGAAAGGGTAAGTAGGTTCATGGTTTCAGGTTCAAGGTTTCAGGTTATAATTTTGTTGCAGAAAATTATAAAAGTAATCACCTATAATTTTGCACGTATAAATAACATATCTTTGTACGTCTAATTATGAATTAATATGGTTACGAAGCTCACATTAAAGTTAAAAAAGAAGGTAATTGATCAAGCCAAGCAATATGCCAACGATCATGATACCAGCCTCTCAAGGTTGATTGAGAACTATTTGTCTGCCATCACATCCGGGTCAAATTCAGAGAATGATATTTCCCCTCTCGTTAAATCGCTTAGTGGTATTATTGAATTGCCTGTTGACGCAGACCATAAGGGAAAATATAACCATCACCTTATCGAAAAATATCTATGATCAGCAAGGTTTTTGTTGATACTGACATCGTTTATGATTTGCTTGCCAACCGGGAGCCATTTTATCTTGCAGCAGCAAAGTTGTTTACGTTAGCCGATGAGGGGAAAATCAACATTTATATTTCCGCCCTGTCTTTTGCCAATATCCATTACCTCATTTCAAAAGAAAAGTCAACCAATCAGGCGAAACAGGCGCTGAGAAAACTTAGGTTGTTAGTGAATGTAACAGGTATTAATGAAAAGATTATTGATTTAGCACTGAATTCCGATTTTTCAGATTTTGAAGATGCGATTCAATATTATTGTGCTCTTGAAAATGACCTGGAAATTCTTCTTACCAGAAATCTGCCGGATTATAAGAATGCACAAATTTCAGTGATGACCGCCCAGGATTTTATTACCATCGAAAATTGACACAATGTATTTAATAAGGGTTGTTCCTCACAACTTATTCATCTTGTTTACGGTTCATATCTGGTAGTAAACACCAAAACTAACTAGTTTTGAACCCGTGTAAAACACCTGCCAAAAAATATTTTCAATTTTTTTTGAAAAAAATCAAAAAAATTCGCCCTTCTGTTAATTGAATAACAATAGTCTTTCTCATTGGATTTTGGAATTATAATGGAATTTATTTTTGTCCAGATCACCTGATTATTTCAATACTTATATTGTTGAATAATAATAAATTGGAATTTCATCATTAGGTATTTCTACCTATATTCCGTTTGTGCTTTTCACTCTTGCGGGGGTTGGTTGGTGGTTCTACTTTTGGCTCGTAAAGTTAATAAAGGTGAAAACACAAAAAATCATCATCGCAGACAGCAACAAATTCTTCAGGGAAGGATTGAAAACGATCCTGATGAATATTGGAAGTGTGAAAATCGTTGGAGAGGCTGAATGCGGGAATGATCTTTTACATCTGATGGAATCACAGAAAGCTGATATTGTTTTTGTGGAAGTGAATTTACCAAAAATGAATGGGATTGAGGTCACCCGCAAAGCTCACTTGAAATTTCCTGATACCACTTTCATTGCATTTTCATCCCTCGAAAACAGGCGCTACATCGACCAGATGCTGGAAGCCGGCGCTGAGGGATACCTTTCGAAGAATTGCAACAACTACGACCTTTTCAGGCAGATCATTGAAAACAGGCATCACGGCGGGTTTATATCGGGAGAACTCATAAACAAGCATACATTAAATAACAACATTAATTAAGTCACATTTTTTCTAAACATTTAAAATCAAAGTATCATGAACGCAACAAAGAAAATTTTAATCGTAGACGACGACATCGACATCATCAATGTTATCAGCACCATCCTCGAAAACGAAGGATATGAAGTAATCACAGCCAACGACAAAAAAGAAGGCATTGAACTCGCACGCAAAGAGCATCCGCATCTTGCCATTCTTGATGTAATGATGACGACCCCTTATGAGGGTTTTGAAATGGCAGAGGAACTGGTGAAAGATCCAATTTTCAGGGATATGCCCATCCTCATGCAGACTTCCATTGACGTGCTCACCACAACCAAGGAAAGTGTAAGGGAAATGGCCCGTGAATTCAGGCAGGATCCAAAATACAAGGAACTTCAGGTGATCCTTCTGAAAGACATCGTTTCAGGCAAAGCAGGCATTGACTACCGCACGGTTGACGGAAGATCAATCTGGTTGCCGGTTGACGGATTCCTTAAAAAACCCGTTGACAGCAAAAAACTTCTTCCTGAAATTAAAGCATTGCTCGCAAAGAAAGCTGAGTTCCATTCAGTGTAATTGAATTTGATAGTTAAATAGCAAGTTGCATAAGTTGTAATTAAAATTCAGGTTAAATGAAGACAGGAGTTGCAGAAATTCTCAAAGAACATGAAGGAGCCAAGCGTGACCACCTGATCCCGATCCTGCAGGAAATACAGGAAAAGGAGGGCTTTCTTTCGCCGGATGCGCTTATGGATGTAGGCAAACACCTTGGCATTCCAACAAGCAAGATCTATGGTGTTGCCACCTTCTACAATCAATTCCGGTTTGAACCGAAAGGGAAATATCATATCCAGGTTTGCCGCGGAACAGCCTGTCATGTGCTGGGTTCGGCTACCGTACTTCAGAGTATTGAGAAGGGATTAAAGATCAAAGCCGGGCAGACTTCACGCGACGGGCTTTTCAGCATCGAAGTGGTTGCCTGTATCGGAGCATGTGGTTTGGCACCGGTGATTTGTGTCAACGGCGAATTTCATGCAAGAGTAACGGAGAATTCCCTTAAGGAAATTATCGAAAAATACAAAAGCAGGGAGGTACAGGATGGAAACAATTAAGAACATCGATAAAAAGGAATTTCTTATCGAAAATGTCCTTAAAAATACGAATGGGAACCACAAGGATCTGTTTGTTGAAAAGGAGCTTTCTGCTCTCAGAAGGGAAGTCGTTACTCGGCCTGTGATCTATATTGGTGCAGGAACCTGTGGTTTTGGCGCCGGAGCAGCAAAAACCATTGAGCAAACTGAACAATTCCTGACCGATAATGGAATTGACGCCGAAGTCATCCGTGTAGGATGTATTGGATTTTGTTCCGCTGAACCTTTGATGGATATTCAGGTACCGGGAAAGAACAGGTTGTCGTTTCAGCATGTCACCGGTGATAAAGTGGAGCAGGTTTTAAATGCAGCGCTTTCAGGCGACATTGATGGAATGGATATTCTTGGTCAGTTCCGAAGCGAAAACTTCGAAACCTGGAAAAATGTTCCGTTTCTTGACGAACATCCTTTTTTTGCACCTCAGACCAGACTGGTTCTGCAAAATTGCGGACTCATCAATCCTGTTGACATTGAAGAATACATCGCAAAAGGTGGTTATAAAGGTTTGATCAAAACAATCAGCACTTATAAATCAATTGAAATTTGTGATAAAATAGAAAAGAGTGGTTTGCGGGGACGTGGCGGCGGCGGATTTCCTACCGGCAAAAAATGGAAGTTCGCTCACAGCCAGGAAGCTGACCAAAGATACCTGATCTGCAATGCCGATGAAGGCGATCCGGGCGCTTTTATGGATCGTGCCGTCATCGAAGGCGACCCTCACCGACTGATCGAAGGAATGGCAATTGCCGCTTATGGGATCAAAGCCTCTAAAGGATATGTTTATATCCGTGCTGAATATCCCCTTGCCATCGAAAGACTGCGTATTGCCATGAATCAGGCAAGGTATTATGGTTTGCTCGGAAAAAACATCTTTGAAAGCGGCTTCAGCTTCGACATCATTATCAAGATGGGCGCCGGAGCTTTTGTTTGCGGTGAAGAAACAGCACTTATCCATAGCATCGAAGGTAAACGCGGAATGCCAAGACCAAGACCGCCATTTCCGGCAGTCAGCGGCTTATTTGGCAAACCAACCATCATCAACAATGTGGAAACCCTTGCCAATATTCCAACCATTATCGAAAAAGGTGAAGACTGGTTTGCAAGTATCGGAACAAAAACAAGCAAAGGAACCAAAGTATTTGCCCTGTCAGGAAAAGTGAAACTCACTGGATTGGTTGAAATCCCAATGGGAACAACGGTCAGGGACATCATCTTTAAAATTGCCGGTGGTATTCCCAACGATAAAAAATTCAAATCTGTTCAGATTGGTGGTCCATCAGGCGGTTGTATTACGACCCAGAACCTCGATATTCAGATCGACTACGAATCCCTGATCCAGGTTGGAGCCATGATGGGCAGCGGTGGATTGGTGGTGATGGACGAAGATACCTGCATGGTGGATGTGGCTAAGTTCTTTATGGATTTTATCCAGCGGGAAAGTTGCGGGAAATGTATTCCTTGCCGCGAAGGAACAAGGCGCATGCTCGAAATCCTCGAAAGCATTACCCATAAGCCAAACGGAAACAGTGAAAAGGACGCCCTTGACAGGTTTAAAGGAATTATCCAACTTGAAAAATTGGGCAAAGTAATAAAGGAAACTTCGCTATGTGGATTAGGACAGACAGCGCCAAATCCGGTGTTAAGCACGATCAAGTGGTTTCGCGATGAGTATGAATCACACATTTACGAAAGGAAATGCACACCGGGAGTTTGCACTGAACTCAGAACTTTTAAAATAGATGTTGAGAAGTGTACCGGTTGTACTGCCTGTGTTAAAAAATGTCCGACAGCAGCCATCATCGGAGCTAAAAAGACACCTCACTTCATCATCGAGGATAAGTGCATTGGTTGCGGCACCTGCCAGGAAACATGCAAGTTTGATGCGATTAGTGTTGCATAGTAATGAAACAGAAAGACAGAAAACATGGAACTGAATATAGAAGTAAACAATAAGAACCTGGAAGCGAAAAGCGGAGAAACCATCCTGGATGTTTTAACCAGGAACGGCATCAAGGTTCCAACCTTATGCCACATGAAGAACTATTTTCCTTCGGGAGCATGCCGGATGTGCGTTGTAGAACATGAGAATACAGGCAAACTGATTACGTCCTGCTCGTATCCGGTTGAAAACGGAATGAAAATTAAAACCCATTCAACCCGTGTGGTAGAAGCCCGTAAGATGATCGTGGAATTGCTTCTTTCGAACCATCCCGACGATTGTTTGTATTGCGTAAGAAGCGGCAATTGCACTTTGCAGGATATGGCAATCGAACATCGCGTGAATGAAAGAAGGATATCCGGAACAAAAAATAAATTCCCAAAAGACTTATCAAGCCCAAGCATTACGCGTGATCCGGATAAGTGCATCCTGTGCGGAAGATGTGTCAGGGTTTGCGAAGAGGTGATGGGGGTTTCGGCAATCGACTACATCAACCGGGGAAGCAAATCGGTCATTGGAACTACTTTCAATAAAGGATTGAACACATCAAGCTGTGTGAATTGCGGTCAGTGCATCATGGTTTGCCCGACAGGCGCTCTTTCTGAAAAAAGTCACCAAAACGAAATACAAATGGCGCTGAACAATCCTGAAAAAACGGTTGTGATCCAGTATGCTCCTGCTATTTCTATTTCCATTGCAGAAGAATTCGGCATGGAACCCGGTAAGGACATCAATGGCATTATGAACGCCGCACTAAGGAAAATGGGGTTCAAACATGTTTTTGATACCACTTTCTCCGCTGACCTTACCATTATGGAAGAATCGGCAGAACTGATCTATCGGGTTAGCAATAATGGCACACTGCCAATGATTACAAGTTGTTGCCCGGCATGGGTAAAATATGCTGAAGAGTTTGCACCCGATATGATTCCAAATATTTCATCCTGCAAATCTCCCCAGCAAATGCTTGGCGCGGTAATCAAAACCTACTTTGCTGAAAAAGCAGGCTTAAAACCTGAAAATATATACTCAGTTTCGATCATGCCCTGTACAGCCAAGAAGTTTGAAGGGCAGCGGACCGACATGACCCGGCAGGGACTGACCGATGTGGATGCAGTTATGACCACCCGCGAATTTGTTCAAATGATCAGGCTATATGGCATTGACATGAACAAACTGGAGCCGGAACTGGCAGATTCACCCCATGGGATCAGGAGCTCGGCAGGGAAATTATTCGGTGCATCGGGTGGTGTGATGGAAGCAGCCCTGAGGACGGCCTATTTCAAGCTTACGGGGACTGAACTGGTGAACTTTAAAATTAAAGCAATTCGTGGCCTTGAAGGAATTAAAGAAACCAAAGTTCAAATTGGTGACCTTGAATTGGGAGTAGCTGTTGTATGTGGCCTGGCAAATGCTAAAAAGTTGCTCGATGATATCCGGAATGGCAGAAAAGACATTCATTTCATTGAGGTGATGGCTTGTCCGGGAGGCTGCATAGCCGGCGGAGGACAACGCATCGGGGCAGATGAGGAAGCCATCAAAGCCAGAATGAAATCGTTGTATGATATTGATGACCGTGACTCGATAAAGGTTTCACATAAAAATCCTGAAATCGTTGAGCTGTATGCCAAATTCCTGGGAGAACCGCTTGGACATAAATGCCATGAACTGCTTCATACGCATTATGACGAAAGAGACGTGATGCTTTAAAACTACAGATATAAAAAATCAACAATAAAATGGCAAACAGGAAACGACATGTGCTTGTACAGACGGTGAAGGACCGGTGCCGGGTATGTTATACCTGCCTGAGGGAATGTCCGGTGAAAGCCATTCGTATTTTGAACGGTCAGGCGGAAGTAATGAGCGAACGCTGTATCGGGTGCGGCAATTGTGTGAAGGTTTGCAGCCAGGGAGCCAAGGTTTATTTCGATTCGAAGGAACTGGTCAATAGTTTGCTGAAGTCAGAAAATAAGGTTGCCGCTATTGTTGCGCCAAGTTTCCCTGCGGAGTTCAATGACCTGGGTGATTATAAGATCATGGTTGGAATGATCAGGGCATTGGGCTTTGATTATGTAAATGAAGTGGCTTTTGGTGCCGATCTCGTTGCAAAGGAATATGAAAAACTCCTGGACGATAAATCCCAGAAGCCGCATATTTCTTCCGATTGCCCGGCTATTGTATATTATATCGAGCATTATCACCCACAACTTGTCCCTTCATTTGCAAATATTGCTTCACCAATGGTTGCAGTGACAAGAGCTTTGAAAAAGCTTCATGGCGAGGACCTGAAAGTGGTTTTTATAGGGCCTTGCATTGCCAAGAAAGCTGAGTCGGCTGAAGTGGATGAAGCCATTACCTTTATTGAACTGAGAGAACTTTTTTCTGAATTCGCAATATCGAAAGATAGGGTCCAACCATCTGATTTCGATCAACCGCATGCCGGTAAAGGTGCGATTTTCCCGGTTAGTCGCGGAATGCTTCAAACAGTCAACAAAGTGGATGATATATGCGAAGGAAATATTGTTGTTGCAGAAGGAAGGGTCAATTTCAGGGATGCTGTCAAGGAATTTGAGGAAGGACTGATCAACTCACATCACCTCGAATTGCTTTGCTGCGAAGGTTGCATCATGGGGCCCGGAATGTCGAAAGGCGCTCAGAAATTCACCAGGCGGACGCTGGTGGGTGAATATGTCAAAAATAAAATCGAGCGGAATAATGTAGCTGCATGGGAAAATAATATTAATGAGTTTCAGAATATTGATCTTACCCAGAAATTTGCTGTGGTCGACCGCCGTATCCCGGAACCGGAGAAAGAACAAATCGAAAAGGTTTTGCGTGAGATGGGCAAAAATACGGAGAAGGATCACCTAAATTGCGGAGCTTGCGGATATGACACCTGTGTGGAACATGCCATTGCCATTTCCGAGGGTCTGGCTGAAACTGAAATGTGCCTGCCTTATGCCATCGAAAAATTACACAATTCGATTGATGATCTGAACGAGTCGAATGAAAAACTGGCTTCGGCCCAGATGGCGTTGAAGCAATCTGAAAAGTTAGCCAGTATGGGGCAATTGTCAGCCGGCATCGCTCATGAGCTGAACAACCCGCTTGGTGTGATCACCATGTATTCCAACATCCTGAAGGACGAAGCCCCAGAGGGTGATCCGATACGAAAAGACCTTGAACTCATCGTTGAGCAGGCTAACCGTTGCAAGAACATAGTTGGAGGTTTGCTGAACTTTGCCAGAAAGAACCAGGTGAGGCTGTTAGATACCGACTTTAATAAATTCGTTGCCAAAAGCATTGACTCAATTATCAAACCTGATTCTGTCAAGGTTAATTTCCAAACTTCGCTTGATGATCCGATCGTGATGATTGATCATGACCAGATGATGCAAGTGCTTACCAACCTCGAAAAAAATGCTGTGGAAGCTATGCCGAATGGCGGAAATCTCAATATCAGCCTTGATGGTAACCCCAGCTCGGTTGAAATCAATTTATCAGATACCGGTGTCGGGATTCCAAAAGAAAACATGGATAAACTGTTTACCCCATTTTTCACCACTAAAGAAATCGGAAAAGGAACAGGACTTGGACTTCCGCTGATTTATGGTATTGTAAAAATGCACAAGGGACAGATCAGTGTATCCTCAAACGCTATTCCTGCAGGAGGGCCTACCGGAACTAACTTTAAAATCACCATACCCCGGCAAATTGAATTTTTAAATTAAACGAATATGACTGAAATAAAAAAGAGAATTCTCATAGTAGATGACGATATTGACCTGCTAACGCAGATGAAAATTCATGTGGAATCTTTTGGCTTTGAAGCAATAACTGCTGAAGGCCAGAAAGAGGGAGAAGAAATCCTTGAAAAGATCAAACCCGACCTTGCCATCCTCGACCTGATGATGGAAAACAAGGACAGTGGTTTTATCCTGAGCTATAAGATCAAAAAGAAATATCCGGATGTACCGGTTATCATTGCTACAGCTGTGACAGCAGAAACCGGCCTGGTTTTCGGGCTTGATACGGAAGAAGAACGAAACTGGATCAAGGCCGATCAATATCTGGAGAAGGGTATTCGTCCCGACCAGCTTCACCGTGAAATTAATAAGCTGTTGAAAATATGAAAAGGCGTCATTGCGAGGAGCGCTTTTCAGCGACGAAGCAATCCGCTGGCCATAACACAACAAAAGATTGCTTCGTCGTTCCCTGCCTTAACGGCAGGCAGGTTCCTCGCAATGACGATCAGGATGATATTTGTTGTAAGTTGACTTTTAAATAAAAAATAATGAAAAAGCTGAATGTTCTGGTAGTAGATGATGAGGCCGGTATACGGTCGGGGATAAACAGGATACTCCGGAACTTTACCGTGGGTTATCCCTTCATGGAAGAGGATTTTGGTTTTGAACTGATCGACGTCGAAACCGGTGAGCAGGCCATCGAGATCATTAACCAGCAGGAAATTGACATCGTTCTGCTCGACAATAACCTGCCGGGAATTCATGGTATAGAAGTGCTGGAGTACATTAAAAACAAAACAACGGACATTTTTGTGATGATGATCACTTCCTATGCCTCGCTGGATCTGGCAGTCAAGGCAACGAACAACGGCGCGTATAATTTCGTGCCGAAGCCTTTTACTCCTGATGAACTGAAGGCAGCGATGGAAGGTATTACCAAGCATCTTTTCCTGAAACGGATGACCCGGAAAATGAAAGAAGAGGGAAAAGCGATCAGGTTCCAGTTTTTACAAGTGCTGTCGCATGAACTCAAGTCACCCATCAATGCCATCGAAGGTTATCTTCAAATCATGAAAGACAAACAGGCCGGCGATAATATTGATGCCTACAAAGTGATGATTGACCGCTCGATTGAGCGGATGAAAGGAATGCGCTCACTCATCATAGATCTGCTCGACCTCACCAAGCTTGAATCAGGCAAAAAAACAAGGGAATTGAAAAAAGTTGACCTGTCAGAAATCATCCGCATTGCAAAAGATACCATGGAACCCCTCGCTATCCAGAAAAATGTAAGGATCAACTTCGATCCTCCTAAAGATATTTACCTCACAGCCGACTCTGAAGAGATTGAGATCATCATGAACAACCTGATTTCAAACGCTGTGAAATACAACAGGGATGTCGGGCAGGTTCACATTCAGGTTAAAAAAACCGATGGCAAAATTCAGATAACTGTTGAAGATACCGGAATTGGAATGACAGATGAAGAAACCGCAACACTTTTTAAGGAATTTGTAAGGATAAAAAATGCTAAAACCCGAAATATCACCGGAAGTGGTCTTGGTTTATCCATCCTTAAAAAAATGGTAAGCCTTTATGATGGAGAAATTTTAGTTGAAAGCAAACCCGATATCGGAACTAAATTTACTGTGGTTTTACCATTGAACTAATTCAAACTGAAATGAAATTCACACCCGAAAAATACCGTCTTCCCGATATTCCCGGCGAACCGTTTATCGATCCGCAGGAAATTGAAGAGATACTGGCTACAACAAATCCGACAAAGGAAGATGTTCAAAGTATTATTCAAAAATCACTAAGCAAGAAGCGGCTGAATTTATTTGAAGTTGCAGCTTTACTTAACACAACTGATCCAGAACTGGTTGAAGAGATCAAAAAGGGTGCAAAAACCCTGAAGGATAAGATTTACGGTAACCGGATCGTGCTCTTTGCTCCATTATACATTGGTAATAAATGCTCCAACAACTGTACTTACTGTGGTTTCCGATCGTCAAATAAAGATGCCGTACGCAAGACTTTATCGGACAATGAAATCGTCAAAGAAATTGAAGCACTTGAAGATAATGGCCAGAAAAGGCTGATCCTTGTTTATGGTGAGCATCAGCAATACGATCCTCACTTTATTGCCGAAACGGTTAAGCTTGCTTATAGCGTTAAAAAAGGAAACGGTGAGATCAGGAGGGTTAATATCAATGCTGCTCCTTTAGACGTTGAAGGTTTCAAGATTGTTAAAGAAGCCGGCATCGGAACCTACCAGGTTTTCCAGGAGACCTACCATCCGGAAGCTTATAAAACCTATCATTTGCGGGGTAAGAAAGCCGATTTCACCTACCGGCTTACTTCTTTGGACAGGGCGCAGCAAGCCGGACTGGACGATGTTGGCATTGGCGCTTTATTCGGGCTCTACGACTGGAAATATGAAGTGATGGGCCTGGTCAGGCACACCAATCACATCGAGGCATGTTTTAATGTCGGTCCGCATACCATTTCATTTCCCCGGATCAAGGATGCTTCAATGCTTCAGTTCGGTCATAAACATTTTGTCAGCGATGCGGATTTTGCAAAAATGATCGCCATTATCCGGCTGGCTGTTCCTTACACCGGAATGATCCTTACTGCCCGCGAACCAAAGGAATTGCGCGATGAAGTGATCCAATACGGTGTTTCGCAAATTGATGGCGGAACCAAGCTTGAATTGGGAAGCTATTCAAAAAACCTGAATGAGAACCAGGATTTGAATAAAGGTCAGTTCAGGATCAATGACAACCGTTCGCTGAATGAAATTATTGAAGAGCTGCTTGATCATGAAATGCTGCCTTCATTTTGTACGGCTTGTTACCGTTTGGGAAGGACTGGTGAGCACTTTATGGAGTTTTCGGTACCGGGCTTTATCAAGCGATATTGTACTCCGAATGCAGTTTTAACCTTGACGGAATATTTATCAGATTATGCCCCTGAAAAAACACGCGACAAGGGTTGGAAGGTTATAGAAAGTGAACTGGCCAAAATGAACGGAGCAAAAGTTAGGGCTGAATTAATTGAACGGATTGAAAAGATTAAACAAGGGGAAAGAGATTTCTACTTTTAAAAGCGATTTATAGAAGTCTTATTACCACATAGAATCATAGGAACATAGATTGGCACATAGATGAACTTCAACTTTCAGGCATATAAAATAATTTGGATGATAGGTACCATGATTTTAGAATCTGAACTATGTGAAGCCTATGTTTCTAATGTGTCTATGTGGTAAATTTCACTGATGAATTATTACAAGCAATCGAATAAATTGAACTTAATTATAATAAACATAGGTACAATAATTTTTAAGTTAGTCAAACTCGCTTTGATTTTTATTTGTTGTAGTGAGGTCATGGGCTTATTTAGCCTGTGACCTTTTTTACATTTTTTAGATTTAATAAAATGGCTAAAGGCAGAGACAATAAACCCCACATAGGGATCTTCGGCAGAAGAAACGTCGGGAAGAGTTCCTTTATCAATGCACTGGTTGGGCAGGAAATAGCAATCGTTTCGGATCAGGCAGGAACCACAACCGATCCGGTGAAAAAATCAATCGAGATATTTGGCATTGGTCCGGCTATCATCATTGATACTGCGGGAATTGATGACTCAGGCGAACTGGGCAGGAAGCGTATCGCTAAATCGCTGGAAGCCCTGAAGACAATTGATTGCGCCGTCCTGATGATTTCCGGGAACATCTTCGGCGATTACGAACTTGACCTCATCCATAAGTTTGCGGAATGGGATATCCCGTATATCATTGTTTCAAACAAAAGTGACATTGAGCCGTTGCAGCAATTTACGGAAGCTAGAATTCTTGAAACTTCCAACGCACCTGTTTTTGAATTTTCATCGAATCACCATCTGAACATTGATCAAATTCTGGATGGACTGAAGAAAACCATTCCTGAGTCAGCTTATTTTAAGACTTCTTTGCTTGGTGACATCATTAAGCCGGGCGATTATGTCCTCCTTATCACCCCAATTGATAATGAAGCCCCTGATGGCAGGATGATCCTTCCGCAGCAAATGGCTATCCGTGATGTGCTCGACAACAACGCCATCAATATTGTTCTGAAGGAAGACCAGGTGGAAAATTTTATTAAGAACTCGGGCATCAAGCCACGAATTGCAATCACCGACAGCCAGGTTTTTCATAAAATGAAGAAAATCATCCCTGTGGATATTCCCCTTACAAGCTTCAGCATCATCTTCGCAAGGATGAAGGGTGATTTCGAAAATTATAAAAAAGGAACTCCGGCTCTTGATCAGTTGAAGGACGGCGACAGGGTTTTGATTCTCGAATCGTGTTCCCACCAGGTAAATTGCGATGATATAGGGAGGTATAAGCTTCCTGATTGGATCACAAAGCACAGTAAGAAAAAAATTGAATTCGATATCGTTGCTGGCCTTACCAAGGTTGAAAAAGATTTCGGGGAATATGCACTGGTGGTTCAGTGCGGCGGCTGCATGGTCACCCGCAAGCAGTTATCAAGCCGGCTGAAGCCGGCTGTAGATTTCGGTGTTCCGGTTACCAATTACGGACTTGCTATTGCCTGGATGAACGGGATATTCGACAGAGCGATTGAGCCTTTTAATAAGATAAATGTCTGATAAAGTAAAAGACATATTATCAAAGGAATGTTTTTCCAGAAGCGACATCATCATCTTATTGTCCGTTGATAATGACGCCGAACGAAATCTCATTTTCCAAAAGGCAGCAGAAGTCAGGGAAAAGCATATTGGCAACAACATTTACCTCCGCGGACTCATTGAATATTCCAATACCTGCAGCAAGAACTGCCTCTATTGCGGGATCCGTGCAGGTAATAAAAAGGTTAATCGCTATTGCCTGAACGAAGAGGAAGTCTTGTCCTGCGCCCGGTATGCCTATAATCAGAATTATGGCTCGGTTGTCATCCAGTCGGGCGAGCGCAGTGGACAACAATTTATTGATAGCATTGACAAGCTGATCAAAGGGATTAAAAAATTATCCAATGGCGAATTGGGAATTACCCTTTCCTGTGGCGAACAAGCAGAAGAAACTTACCGGCGCTGGTTCGAAAGCGGCGCTCATCGTTACCTGCTCAGGATTGAAAGCTCAAACGAGGAACTCTATTACCGGATACATCCCAAAGATGAAAACCACGATTTCAATAAGCGGTTAATGGCATTGAACCATTTGAAATCCGCCGGATACCAGGTCGGTTCGGGCGTGATGGTTGGATTGCCTTTTCAGTCGGAAGAAAATCTGGCAGATGACCTGTTATTCCTGCAAAAAATAGATGTGGATATGATTGGGATGGGTCCTTATATCGAGCACCCCGAAACACCGCTTTTTGATTTAAGAAATAAAATCCCTGACCCAAAAGCAAGGTTTGAAAAAACGCTGCTCATGATCGCCATCATCCGCATCATGCTGAAAAACATTAACATTGCAGCCTCCACAGCTATGGACACCCTCGATAATGAAGGCAGGATCAAAGCCATCCTTGCCGGCGCAAATGTGCTCATGCCCAACATTACCCCGATAAAATACAGAGAGAATTATCAGATCTATAAAGACAAGCCGGTCCTGACCGAAGCCGATGAACTTGTCGGCAAGTTGGAAGCATCACCTCTTTTAAAAGATTATCACATTATTTATAATGCCTGGGGTGATTCTCCCCATTTCGGGAAAAGGAATAGCTAGATATTGAACAGGTATCAACCAAAAGCTAATCATTGTTTATTCATTCTTATCACCCAAACTTTTATTTTCAAGTCTTTTTTTTGCATTCAATCTTGTCACAACTTTTTTCCCTGTTGTCTTTTCTAATTTTAATCGTGCTGCTTTTGCAACATTTCCTCCTTTTTTTGCTACGTCTTTGTTTTCAGAGAATGTCGCAGGTTTACTTTTTTGAGAAATTTCAGTAGTCGAAGCTTCTGCCAGCATATTCAAAACCAATTCAATGTTTGTCATATGATCCCGAAGATTCTCTTTCGTCAAAGTTTTGAAATTTTTATATTGCTTGGTAGTAAATCCACTCCATGCTTTAGTTATTTCATCAGTTAAAATGGCGTATTCCTGACCTTTCTTTACGCCTCTATTTTCCCATTCATCTGTAAGTTCTTTACGGATTTCTATACTTTTTAATCGCTGATTTATCCATTCTTTGCTATAACCTTTTCTTAAATAGGTTTCCATTACGCGATCAATTCCAATTTCCGGATCATCTATTTCATCAACTCTTTCTCTGCCAACCTGGGCTAACCACATTTTTAAAGGTTCAGCTTTAGGTGAGGGGATGCTTTGAATTAACCTAAAAAGCTGTTCAGTATCTGCAACATCAGTTTTATAATATTTGCCATCAACAGATAACATTTTCAGTTGACTACAATTTGTAGCCAACTCACTACCCTCTGACTTCAGCCTTGTTTTTAATACACTCCAGTATTTTCGCGGATTGGGACTCCCGGTTAAAACGCCTGCCACATCAACAATCGAAAAATACCATTTTCCCTGCTCATCGTCCCAGTGGGTACGAATTTGCTTTTCATTAAATAATTTTATCGCGGTTTCTTTTTTCACTTCAAATATTTTCAACAAAGTTATGAAATCTATAATTCCGGTTGAAGTTCTGACTGCCTGTATCTTGTAGTCATTCTTAGTATGTTGTTAGCTGCCCTCTTAAACCGAAGGATTAATTAAATCCATCCTGTCCGGGGCGAATGTTCTCATGCCCAACATTACCCCGATAAAATACAGGGAGAATTATTTGATTTATAAGGACAAGCCCATTGTTTTAGCAGCCGATGAGCTATTGGTCAGGTTCAAATCCTCACCATTATTAAAAGATTTTAATATTGTTCAGGGTAAGTGGGGCGAATCGCCGCATTTTAAGAACAGGAATATTTAAAACTTCCTGACTAGAAAACAGAGAATCAATTTTCCCATTTCCAAGTTTCCAATTTCAAATTTCTGTGTTCCAACATTTTTTCAACTTTTGTTAACATCCCCTGATTTCTATTCCTGTTTTAATACTTTTGGATCGGAGTATCGGAAAAGAAAAACAGATTTATATCAACCTTAACTTATCAGGAAAGACGGGTGTTGTAAACGATTTTAAGCTGAATGAAAATTGTCGCAGATCATAAAATTCCATTCCTGGAAGGTGTTTTTGAACCTTTCGCAGAAGTGGTGTATTTACCCGGCGACAAAATCAAAAAGGCTCCTTTAAAGGATGCAGATGCATTGCTGACACGATCAATAACCCAATGCAACAGTGAACTGCTTGAAGGCACATCAGTAAAGCTGATTGCTTCAGCAACCATTGGCGATGACCACATTGATAAGGAATTTTGCATGAGCAATAATATAAAATGGACGACTGCACAGGGTTGTAATGCAAATGCTGTTGTTCAATATTTTACATCCGCTTTGCTTTCCGTTTCCGATAGAGTTGGCCTCGTATTAAAGGATAAAACCATCGGCATCATTGGTGTTGGAAATATCGGGTCGAAGGTCGAGAAGGTCTGCCGGACTTTGGGAATGAAGGTGCTTTTGAATGATCCGCCTCGTGTAAGAATTGAGGGTAAAACGATTTTTACTGACCTGGAAATTATCCTAAAGGAAGCGGACATCATTACCTTTCATGTACCGCTGACCTATGGAGGAGTTGACAAAACCTTCCACCTGTTTGACCCAACTTTTGTAGATAAGTTAACGAAGCCCATCATCATATTCAATACTTCCCGTGGACCGGTTATGGATTCCGAAGCATTTAAATATGGAAAAGAACAGGGTAAAATCACACATGCCATATTGGATGTCTGGGAAGGCGAACCGCATATTGATCCGAAAATATTGGAGCTTGCTTCGATTGGTACACCTCACATTGCTGGTTATTCTATTGAAGGTAAGGCCAAAGCGACTGAAAAGGTAGTCCAGTCAGTTTGTGAATTCTTAAATTTACCCTTAAAAAACTGGAAACCAGATTTAGGTTTAAAAAAAGAGATTCTGGAAATCGACCTAACAGATTTAAAAGAGCAACCATCATTACAGAAAGTGTTTCGGGCAGTTTATGATATTCAAAAAGACGATGAAATGTTAAGGAAAAATCCATCTGATTTTGAGCATGTCCGGGGAAGCTATGCTTTCAGGAGGGAAAATTCAGGCTATATATTAATCCTCAAGAATTTGAATCAAAATATCGTTCAAGTTTTATCGGAACTTGGATTTAAAATTGAAGAATAATTACCAAATATCAAAAAATTATGGACAACACAATTACCACAAGAGCAGCTGACAACATCAGGATATTATCCCTTGCCATGGTCGAAAAGGCGAAATCCGGCCATCCCGGCGGCGCTATGGGAGGCGCTGATTTCATCAACATCCTGTATTCAGAATTTCTGAATTTCGACCCTGATAACATGGAATGGCACTTCCGCGACCGCTTTTTTCTCGATCCGGGTCACATGTCGGCAATGATGTACTCAGTTCTTGCTATGGTTGGAACCTATTCAATGGAGGATTTGAAGAACTTCAGACAATGGCAAAGTCCGACTCCCGGCCATCCAGAACTGGATGTGAAAAGATGTATTGAAAACACTTCCGGACCTTTAGGTCAGGGTCACGCAATGGGAGTTGGTGCGGCTATCGCTGAACGATTTCTTGTTGCCCGTTTTGGTGAATGGATGTCGCATAAGACCTATACATTCATTTCGGATGGCGGGATCCAGGAAGAAATTTCACAGGGAGCTGGAAGAATCGCTGGTTATCTTGGCTTGAAAAACCTGATCATGTTTTATGATTCTAATGATATTCAGCTATCGACAAAAGTTGATGAGGTAACCAGGGAAGATACTGCCAAAAAATATGAAGCATGGGGTTGGCGGGTTATGACAATAACCGGTAACGATCCGGATGAGATCAGGGGTGCATTGATGAAAGCCAATGAGGAAAAGGATAAGCCGGTTCTGATCATCGGGAAAACCGTCATGGGAAAAGGAAGTCTGACTGAAACCGGTGAAAGTTTTGAAGGAATGGTTTCAACTCATGGACAGCCATTAAGCGCTGCCGGAGGTTCAGTAGCTAAAACAATTAAAAACCTGGGTGGCGATCCGGAAAATCCCTTTACTATTTTCGCAGACGTAAAGCAATTTTACAGCCAGGTATTGGATGAGAAGCGGAAAGCAGTCGCAAAAAAGAAAACTGCTTATGAACGTTGGAAAAAGGATAATCCTGGGCTTTCATTAAAACTTGAAAAAATACTCAATAACGAAGTCACGGAAATTGATTATAAAAATATTGCCATAAAACCAATTAGCGCAACCCGTGCAGTTTCTGCATCAGTCCTATCTGAATTTGCTGCGAAGGTTGAAAATATGATCGTCATATCAGCTGACCTTTCGAACAGCGATAAAACGGATGGATTTTTGAAAAACTCAAAGCCCCTGGCGCAAGGAGATTTTTCAGGAGCCTTTTTGCATGCCGGTGTTTCTGAACTTACGATGGCAGCTATTGCCAATGGACTTGCCCTGCACAACATCATTCCGGTTTGTGGGACTTTCTTTGCCTTTTCCGATTATATGAAACCGGCGGTAAGGTTAGCAGCCTTAATGAGACTTCCGGTAAAATACGTTTGGACTCACGATTCTTTCAGGGTAGGAGAGGATGGCCCAACCCATCAGCCGGTGGAACATGAAGCCCAGATTCGGTTAATGGAGAAACTAAAAAACCATCACGGTCAAAATAGTATGTTGGTTTTAAGACCTGCTGATGGTGCAGAAACGTTGGTCGCCTGGAAAATGGCATTGGAAAATAAGGAAACACCGACAGCCCTCCTGTTATCAAGACAAAACATTAACGATCTGCCATTTGCTTCCGGTAAAGATAGGTTTTCGGAAGCTTTATCCAGCAATAAAGGGGCGTACATTGTTCAAAAAGATGAAGGGAAACTTGACATGGTGCTTGTCGCCTCCGGTTCTGAAGTAGCGACACTAATCGAAACCGCAGAAATACTTCGTATAGAAAAAGGACTTAAAATTCAGGTAGTTTCTGCCATTTCAGAAGGACTCTTCAGACTTCAGGACGAATCTTACCAGAGAACAGTCATTCCGGAAAGCGTTACTGTTTTTGCTTTAACTGCAGGGCTTCCGGTTACCATGTCCGGTTTAGTTGGTTCCAAAGGAAAAGTATTTGGTCTGGATCATTTTGGCTATTCGGCGCCTGCTAAAGTATTGGATGAAAAGTTTGGCTTTACAGGTGCACAAGTGTCAAACTTAATTGTTGAATATTTAAAAAAACTTTAACATTCCAATTAGAACAAACCTCACAATAACATAATAACAAACAATAATAAATTTGGTTATCTAAAAAAATGTATCTTTGCCGCGCTTTTATGGAGCGGATATTTTAAACGCCACAGGCGGTTAATACAGGCAATAAAGATTCGGGGGGGCTTCAGTCCCCTCTTTCATTGATAAGAGAAATGGTTAAAACGGAAATTGAACATATTATTAATGATTATCTTAAGGGAAAACATATTTTCCTTGTTGAAGTGCAAGTGAAGAAAGGAAATGTGATCAATGTATTTATCGACGGTGATAAAGGCGTTAAGATTGACGAATGTGTTAAAATCAGCAGGTTGATTGAATCAACGTTCGACCGGGAGGTGGAAGATTATGAATTACTGGTTTCTTCACCCGGCGCTGAGCGGCCGTTTGCAATGAACAGGCAATACAACAAGTATCTCGATCGTGAAATAATGGTGACAACCAAAGATGAAATTAAATGGGAAGGAAAGTTAAAATCCATTTCGCAGGAAGGTATCGAACTTGAGATAAAAATTGGCAAAAAGGGTCAGGAAATAAGAATAGAGAAAATATTATTTTCAGATATCCGGGAGGCAAAACCTGTAATCAGTTTTAAAACAAATTAATAACAATCAGTAGCATTAAAATAAAATGGAACACATCAATTTAGTTGAAACTTTTTCGGAATTTAAGGAATTTAAAAACATCGACAGGGAAACGATGATGCGTATCCTTGAAGATATTTTCCGTCATATGCTGATCAAAAGGTATGGTTCAGCCGACAACTGCGACATCATTGTCAATATTGATAAAGGTGACCTTGAAATCTGGCGTAACAGGACAATTGTGGAAGATGGAGCCGTAGAAGATGAGAATTTGCAGATTGCTTATTCCAAAGCAGTAAAAATTGAACCTGATTTTGAAGTCGGGGAAGAAGTTTCGGAAGAAATCAAAATGCTCGATTTTGGCAGACGGGAAATCCTTTCAATCAGGCAGAACCTGATCTCCAAAATTCAGGAATACGAAAAAGACAATGTATACCGGAAATATAAAGAACGGATCGGTGAGATCATTACCGGTGAAGTTTATCAGGTATGGAAAAAGGAAATTCTGGTACTTGATGACGAAGGGATCGAGCTTATCCTTCCAAAATCGGAACAAATCCCAACCGATTTCTATCGGAAAGGCGATACCATCAGGGCGGTTGTTTCCAAAGTTGAAATGCGGAATAACACCCCGGCCATTATCCTGTCAAGGACATCTTCTGCTTTTCTGGAAAGATTATTTGAATCGGAAGTTCCTGAAGTATTTGATGGCCTTATCACCATCAAAAATATTGTACGGGTCCCTGGTGAAAGAGCTAAAATAGCTGTTGAATCCTATGATGACCGAATTGATCCGGTCGGTGCATGTGTTGGGATGAAAGGTTCACGTATTCATGGAATCGTAAGGGAATTGAAAAATGAAAATATCGATGTGATCAATTATACCTCCAATGCTTCTTTATATATTACAAGAGCGCTAAGTCCGGCTAAAATATCCTCAATCAACATTCTTGAGGCTGAAAAAAAAGCGGAAGTTTATTTAAGGCCTGATCAGGTATCTCTAGCCATAGGAAAAGGAGGTTTCAATATTAAATTAGCCGGTAAGCTTACGGGTTATGAAATTGATGTATATCGTGAGGCAGAAGTGGATTCGGAAGATGTTGATCTGAATGAATTTTCAGATGAAATCGAAGAATGGATCATCGATGCCTTTAAAGCTATCGGTTGTGATACGGCAAAAAGCATATTAAATCTTACTATAGAGGATCTGGTGAAGCGAACTGACCTGGAAGAAGAAACGGTTAAAGACGTGGTCAGGATATTAAAAGAAGAGTTCGAATAACAGCAAATATAGTAATTATAGTATTTTAGCGCATTAATTTTAAATAGGAAATTTTAATAGATTACATGGCAGAATCTGAAAAACCGGCAATCAGGCTTAGCAAAGCTGCGAAAGAGTTCAATATAGGGCTTTCTACGATTGTGGAGTTCCTTGCTAAAAAGGGATTTCACATAGCCAGTAATCCCAATGACAAGCTTTCACCTGAAATGTACGATTTGCTTGACCGCGAGTTCCAGGCTCAGAAATCGGTCAAGGAGGAAGCGAAGAAGATAGGACTGGATTATTCAAGCCATCAAACCATTTCAATTGAGGATAAAAAAGTCAAGGAAAAGAAGCGGGAAAGCGAGGATGAGATTGATGAAGTTTTTATTACTCAATTATCGATGTCGAGAAAAGGAAAAGCTATTGATCAGGAGCAAATAGTTGATTCTGACGAGAAAGAAACTCTTAAAAAGACTGGAAAGACAAAGGTTCCTGCGGTGGGTAAATCTTCTGTGAAGGCAGCTGATAAAGAAGAAACGGCGGCGGAGGTTGCTGACAAAAAAACCTCAGCGAAAAAAGGAAGGACTGAAAAAGAAACAGAAGCAGATAAGATTGAAACGGCCGACAAAATAAAGGATATAGAAAAAGAAGGCAAGAAGAGTATTCAGCCTAAAATCCTGGGTAAGATCGACCTTGATAAGATGAATATGCTTACCAAGCCAAAGCGAAAAACTGCTCAGGAAAAGAAAGAAGAGAGAGAAGAAAAAACCCGCGACAAAAAGAAGGTCAGCAGAAAAGGTAAACCAGGGATAGAAAACGAAGCTATTACCAAACCTGCTCGTTCCCGCAGAACTGACGAGGGTGAGGAAAAAACTGAAATAATTGCTACTGAAAAGGAACCGGTGAATCCTAATTTTATTAAAACCCGGTTCGAAAAGCTTGAAGGTCCGAAGATACTCGATAAAATTGAACTCCCGGCCGAAAAGAAGAAAACAGATAAAAAACCAGTAGCTTCATCCAAAGATCCTGATATGTCCTCGAGAAAGAAAAAAAGGAGACGGATCAGGAAAAAACCAGACCAAACTGATTTACAAGCAAAAGATAAAAGAAGTCAGGAGCCTGAAAAAAAACATATCCATCAAAGGTTTAAAGATAAGCGAGTCAGAAAAGAGAGAGAACGCCCTGAAATAACTGAAGGTGATATTCAGCAGCAGATTAAGGAAACTCTTGCAAAACTTACAGGTGTTGGTAAATCCAAAGCTTCGAAATACCGCAGGGAAAAAAGACAGACCATCAGTCATCTAAAGCAGAAAGAGCTCGACAAGATTGAAGAAGAAAAGAATGTCATCAAGGTGACAGAATTTGTCACTGCAAATGAACTGGCAAGCATGATGAATGTGCAGGTAAACCAGATTATTTCAACCTGTATGACCCTTGGGCTTTTTGTGTCAATCAACCAAAGGTTGGATGCCGAAACCCTTGCTCTGGTTGCTGAAGAATTCGGTTACAAGATTGAATTTGTGAGTGCCGATTTTCAGGATGCAGTTCAGGAAACGGCGGAAGAAGAAAATCCTGAAGACCTGGTACCCAGAGCTCCTATCGTAACGGTAATGGGGCATGTTGATCATGGTAAAACAAAGTTACTTGATTTTATCAGGAAAGCAAACGTTGTTGACGGTGAAGCCGGAGGTATCACCCAGCATATCGGAGCCTATGAATTTATAACAGATGCTGGTAAAAAAATTACATTCCTAGACACTCCAGGTCACGAGGCCTTTACGGCCATGAGGGCAAGAGGTGCCAAGGTAACTGATGTGGCTATCATCGTTGTAGCAGCTGACGATAATGTCATGCCTCAGACAATTGAGGCAATTAACCATGCCCAGGCGGCAAGTGTCCCTATCGTTTTTGCCATTAATAAAATCGATAAACCGGGAGCCAACCCTGAGAAAATAAAAGAAGAGCTTTCGAAGATGAATATCCTGGTAGAAGATTGGGGTGGCAAATA
This sequence comes from uncultured Bacteroidales bacterium, assembly GCA_963749345.1. Lineage (GTDB taxonomy): Bacteria > Bacteroidota > Bacteroidia > Bacteroidales > JAADJA01 > JAADJA01. The sequence continues at coordinate 843,928 of CAVVMO010000001.1, forward strand.
TCAAAGTCAGGACATATCGGCCAAACAAGGTGTTAACATCGAGGTTTTACTGGATAAAGTTTTACTTGAAGCTGAACTTCTCGATCTGAAAGCAAATCCTGATAAACTTGCATTGGGAACGGTAATTGAAAGTTCACTCGATAAAGGCCGGGGTTACGTAGCTAAATTGCTGGTTCAGGAAGGAACTCTGCAAACAGGTGATGTGGTGCTGGCCGGTTCTACCTTCGGCAAGGTTAAAGCTATGTACAATGAGCGGAACCAAAGAATTATCAGCGCCGGTCCCGCCACTCCATTGTTGTTGCTCGGTCTAAATGGCGCCCCTCAGGCAGGGGATATGTTTAAGGTTTTGAAAGATGAAAAGGAAGCCAAAGCAATTGCAAATAAGCGTCAGCAGTTGCAGAGGGAACAGGGAATCAGGACACAAAAACACATTACCCTCGACGAAATTGGACGAAGGATTGCAATTGGTGATTTCAAAGAACTTAACATCATTGTCAAAGGTGATGTGGATGGTTCAGTCGAGGCCCTTTCAGATTCATTGTTAAAATTGTCCAACGAGCAAATCCAGGTTAATATTATTCATAAATCTGTTGGTGCAGTTACAGAAACAGATGTCATGCTTGCTTCCGCGTCTGATGCAGTTATAGTTGCATTCCAGGTTCGACCTTCATTAAGCGCAAGGAAACTTGCCGAGCAGGAACAAATCGATATCAGGCTCTATTCCATTATTTATCAGGCTATTGAGGAAATCAAAGCTGCAATGGAAGGCATGCTTTCTCCTGATATTGAAGAAAAAATTGTCTGCAATGTAGAAGTACGGGAAGTATTTAAAATTACGAAAGTAGGAACCGTTGCTGGTTGTATGGTGCTTGATGGCGTGATAACAAGGAATACCCGCGTCAGGATCATCCGTGACGGTATTGTAGTCTACACCGGAAACCTGGGTTCACTTAAGCGATTTAAAGATGATGTGAAAGAAGTGAAATCCGGCTATGAATGCGGTTTGAACATTGAAAATTTCAATGACGTTAAAGTAGCTGATATCATTGAGGGGTACGAAGAAGTAGAAGTGAAAAAGAAACTTTAATCGTAATTTTAATTCTGACCTTACGCATATTTTCCAACTTTTTTTAGATATCAGGCATGATTTTTATATTCTCATTATTTATTTGAAGGCATTCATGACCTGCCTTTGAATACAGTATAATACGTTTGCTCTACAAAGTGTTTTTAGCCATAAAGAAACCAAATTTCTATAAAATTGATATTTTCTGTTTCACGGATTTTTGTGATTTTGAGTTCCCGCATTCCTTTCAAGAGCTTTTGAATTGACTGGCAGGACTGGCGCATTGTTATTTTAGGCTTTTCGAAGTGGGCTTAAAAAAATACTTAAACCTTTCAAGACCTAAAATTAAAACTGAATTCGATGAAGCAATAAACTTTGCTATCGTAAATTAATATGTAACAAATGGTTATAATTCTTCGTAATATTCCTGTTTTTATTAATTAAGAAAGTACATAACTTGTAAGTAATTGATTTATAATGGTTAAAAATAAAGTAAAATCAAACAAATTCTGGCCTTTGTGGAAATAAATATAAATTTGGTAAACTTTTCTCATTTTGGGAAAACAAAAAAGTAGTAAATTCGAAACGAAATAAATTTCTATGAATTCATTCAAGATATTCATTGTTGAAGATGATCCTTTGTACGGTGAAATGCTGAAATATCATCTGTCATTAAATCCCGACAATGAAGTAATTAAATTTGAAACCGGTTCTGAATGCCTGAAGAATTTGTACCAAAATCCTTCTCTTATCTCTCTTGATTATTCTTTACCAGATATATCAGGGTTTGAAGTGATTAAGAAGGTCAGGGAGTTTAACCCTGAAATACCGATTGTTATCGTTTCAGGGCAGGAAGATGTTGCTACTGCGGTAAGGCTTTTAAAGGATGGTGCTTACGATTATTTTGTGAAGGATGAAGATACCAAAGAACGGTTATGGAATACCTTGAAGAATATAAAAGAGAGGATAGAATTAAAGGAGGAGATCAATGTATTAAAAGAAGAAATTGGTAAGAAGTATGAATTTAAAAAGATTATAAAAGGAAACAGTGCAGCAATAAAACAAATATTTCAGCTTATTGAAAAAGCCACTTACACCAATATCACGGTTTCGCTTTATGGAGAGACAGGTACCGGAAAGGAACTTGTGGCCAAAGCTATCCACTACAATTCATCCCGGGTGAAGTATTCGTTCGTGCCTATTAATGTAACTGCTATTCCCAGCGAGTTAATAGAGAGTGAATTTTTCGGTCATGAGAAAGGCTCTTTTACCGGCGCCAACTCACGAAAAATTGGCAAATTTGAATTGGCCAACAAAGGCACCATCTTCCTTGATGAAATTGGTGAAATGGATTTGAATATGCAGGCAAAATTGTTGCGTGTTATCCAGGAAAAGGAACTTACCCGTGTGGGAGGTAACAAACCTATAAAATTTGATGCGCGTGTAATCGTAGCGACTAACAGAAATCTTGCAAAAGAGGTTCAAAAAGGAAATTTCAGAGAGGATTTATATTATCGCTTGCTGGGTCTGCCCATTGAAATACCGCCATTACGATTTCGTGGTAACGATATTCTTATTCTTGCCAAATCCTTTGTTGATGAATTTTGTAAGGAGAACAAAATGACCAAGTTGGAAATTTCATCGAAAGCACAGGAAAAACTTTTAAAATATCCTTTTCCCGGAAACGTTCGTGAATTAAAAGCAGTTATGGAACTGGCCTGTGTTATGACCAATTCCCAGACAGTTGAAGAAGATCATATTACATTCAATTCCACCAATGCTAAAAGTGATTTCCTTCTTGAAGAAGATTCATTGGAAGGATACGTTCGCAAGATCATTAAATTCTATCTTCAGAAATACAATAATAACGTAATGGTAGTTGCCAAGAAACTCGATATAGGCAAATCGACTATTTACCGAATGTTAAAAAACAATGAACTTTAGTATGTAAAAAGTCCTTTGTTCAAATCTTATAGCTAACTGTTAATTAATCAAATCAACAATTGTGGTAATTTTCAATTTTACATTAAATTTTTCAATTAGAGAAATGCGACAAGGGTTGTTTTCCCATTAATTTATTTGCTCACAAGCACTTGGATATATGGTATAATAGTTGCTAAAAGGTTATACGATGTTAAAATTTTTTGATAAATTAATTCAGTTACCCATACAAAATAAAGAAAGCATGGCTATAGATTCAAAAAAAATGTTTGATTTGACTAACCTAAATGAGATGCTTGGCGGGGACCAAAAAGCAATATTTCAAATGGTCAAAATATTTTTACAGGCTACACCTGAAAGTCTGACGGAGTTGAATAAATGCTACCAAAAAGAAGATTATGATGGTGTAAGTAAACTGGCTCATAAATTAAAATCTTCAGTTGATATATTCTGCATAAACGATATCAAGCAAGATATCAGGCGGCTTGAAAATAATACGAGGGATAATATCAATATTGACGAAGTACCCGATCAGGTTGAGAAAATCAATAACACTCTGAACCTTGCCATTGAACAGGTAAAGGTAGAAAAAGAAATACTATACAAACAGCTTTTCGAAAACGAAAACGCTTCCAAATCTTAATCTTATAGAGGTATATTCCCATGTTTTTTCGCCGGATGTGATTTTGCCTTGTTCTGAGTCATATCCAATGCTTGTATAATTTTGAACCGGGTTTGTTTCGGAAAAATAATTTCATCAATATAACCTAAAGCAGCAGCCTTATATGGGCTGGCGAAAGTTTTCTTATAGTCTTCCACTGCCTGTTGTTTATCCTGTTCACTTAATTTATCCTTGAAGATAATATTAACTGCGCCTGCCGGACCCATCACTGCAATTTCCGCGGTAGGATAAGCAAAATTCACATCCGCACCAATATGCTTGCTCGACATCACGTCATAAGCACCGCCATAGGCTTTTCTTGTAATAATTGTGATCTTTGGAACTGTAGCCTCTGCAAATGCATATAATAATTTAGCTCCATGCTTGATAATTCCTCCAAATTCCTGGGCTGTTCCCGGAAGGAACCCTGGTACGTCTACAAATGTGATCAGTGGAATATTGAATGCATCGCAAAATCTTACGAACCGCGCTCCTTTTGTTGAGGAATTAATATCAAGAACACCAGCAAGATTGGCTGGCTGATTGGCGACAATTCCTACAGGACGACCACCAAACCTGGCAAAACCAATAATAATGTTCTGGGCAAAATATGGCATCACCTCAAAGAAATTATGCTCATCCACTACCGTGTTGATGATTTCTTTTATATCGTATGGCTTATTAGGATCATCCGGCACAATGGTCTGCAGTCTTTCGTCTTCACGATGAATATCATCGGTGCATGGCTTGACAGGTGGGTCTTCCATATTGTTGGAAGGAATGAAACTCAGCAGCTCACGAACCATCATCATTGCCTGCTCATCATTTTCAGCCAAAAAATGAGCAACTCCACTCTTCGAATTATGGGTCATTGCGCCACCCAGGTCTTCCATCGTCACTTCTTCGTGAGTAACGGTCTTGATCACCTCAGGACCAGTAACAAACATGAAGCTTGTATTTTTCACCATTAGAATAAAATCGGTGATGGCAGGTGAATAAACTGCCCCACCTGCACAAGGCCCGAGAACAGCTGAAATTTGCGGGATTACTCCCGATACGATCGTATTCCGGTAAAATATATCTGCATATCCGGCAAGACTCTCGACTCCCTCCTGGATACGAGCACCACCAGAATCGTTTAACCCTATAACCGGAGCACCCATCTTAAGCGCCAGGTCCATTACCTTGATTATTTTATCAGCGTTGGCTCTGCTCAGGGTACCTCCGAATACTGTAAAGTCCTGGGCAAAAACATAAACCAACCGGCCATCAATTTTACCATAACCGGCAACTAAGCCATCGCCCATGATCCGGTTTTTATCCATACCAAAATCTGTAGCCCGGTGAGTGACAAATTTATCTACCTCAACGAAAGTTTCGGGATCAAGCAAATCTTGTATTCTTTCCCGGGCAGTTTTCCGGCCGGCACTGTGCTGCTTGTCAATTCTTTCTTTTCCACCGCCTAATTCGGCCAGCTTGTTCCGTTCTTCAAATTGCTTGAATTTATCTTCTAATGACATAATACTTGGTTTTTAAAATTGGTAATTATTCAATGATAATCAGGGGCTGATTTCCATCAATAGTATCCCCTTCTTTTACTAAGATATCTTTGATGATCCTGTCATTTTTCACTTTGTACTCGCTTTCCATCTTCATTGCTGAAACAATGATAACAGTATCTCCGGCATTAACCTTATCCCCGATTTTTACAAGGATCTTTACAACCTTGCCTGGCATTGGGGAGGAAATAGCCAGGTTGTCCTCAAGATGATCCTGCTTCCTGCCTTTGAGGTATTTGGCTTCGGCATCCATAATATCGACGTCATAAGAATTATAAAGGGTATCGATGGTATAGGTCTTTGGTTCTCTTCCGGGAACCAGTTCAACATTGTAGGATTTGTTCTTATAAAGTACGGAGTAAACCCCCTTTTCCACCATCACAAGATCTACGTCATACACCTTTCCATCAATGGAAACCTGGTACCTGTTATCTTTTTTACTCAGCAATTCCACATTTACCGATTGCCCGTCAATGTTAATTTCTAATGCCATAAGTTTTCGTTTAATTAAATCTTAAACATACTTTTTTTCCTATTGCTCAATTTCCAGCTACTCGAAGTATTGCCAGTGGAAATATTTTGCTGCGCTTTCTCAATCCGGTTATGATAATCAATAAAGGCAGCAATAATAGCAATGGCTTTGCAATCTCCCTTGCATACATCCTTTTCTTCGAGAAAGCTTTTATTCTTTTCAATAAAATGGGTATTGTAGTTTCCTTCAATAAAATCAGGGCAATTCATTATCTTCTCAAGGAATTTTATGGATGTCTTCACGCCGGTGATTTTATAAGAATGCAAAGCCCTCTTCATCCGGGCAATAGCTTCATCTCTCGTTTTTCCCCAAACAATTAGTTTCGAAATCAAGGGATCATAGTAGATCGGTATTTCAAAACCTTCATAAACATACCCATCATGCCTCACGCCAAAACCCAAAGGCTCGGTGATGTGCTGAATGACTCCCGGACTGGGCATGAAATTGTTATCAGGATCTTCTGCATAAATCCGGCATTCTATTGCATGACCGTTTTGAGAAAGGTCTTTTTGCTTGTATGTTAGTTTCAATCCATTGGCTATATTGATCTGCTCTCTCACAAGGTCAATACCCACAACCCTTTCAGTGATGGGATGTTCCACCTGAAGCCTGGTATTCATTTCAAGGAAGTAATAGTTCAGCTTATCGTCAACAATGAATTCTATGGTACCTGCTCCATAATAGCCGCAAGCTTTTGCGGCTGCCACAGCGTGTTTTCCCATTTCCTGCCTGACTTTAGGAGTCATCAGCGGACTTGGTGTCTCTTCGATTACTTTCTGGTGTCTTCTCTGAACGGAACATTCCCTTTCAAAAAGGTGGATAGTGTTGCCATGCATGTCGGCCAGGATTTGAAATTCAATATGGTGAGGCGATTCGATATATTTTTCAACATAAACAGCATCATTGCCAAAGGCTGCCTTGGCTTCGGATCGGGCGGCACGATACGAAGACACGATGTCTTTTTCATTTTTTACCAGGCGCATCCCTTTGCCTCCTCCCCCAGCCGAAGCTTTGATCATAACCGGAAGGCCGATCTTTTTAATGACTTTTTTTGCTTCTTCTTCACCTGACAGGGGTTCTTTGGTCCCGGGAACCACCGGAACACCCGCTTTTGAAATGGTTTTCCGGGCGCTGATCTTATCGCCCATGGTAGAAATAGAATCAGCAGAAGGACCGATAAAAATGATACCTTCTTTTTTGCATCTTTCCGAAAATGCTGCATTCTCCGAAAGGAATCCATAACCCGGATGAATAGCATCTGCCTTTGATTTTTTTGCCGCCGCAATGATCTTGTCAATAACAAGATAACTTTCATTGGAAGGCGATGGACCGATATAATAGGCTTCATCGGCATAGCGCACATGAAGGGAGGTGCGGTCAGCATCAGAATAAACTGCCACCGAAATGATGCCCATCTCGCGACAGGTACGCATCACACGCACAGCAATTTCTCCCCTGTTGGCAACCAGTACTTTTCTGATCATATCATTCTCTATAAAATTCGATGTTGATTGAAAACGAAACTAACAAACAATTAAACATTCAAAAAGTTCCATGTAATGAAAGTGTAAAATTAACTAATTTTTATTTTGTGATTATTGGGTTTATGGAGATTATAGTAAAATGTATTTGAACCTGTTGAAATAGGTGATTAATTGATTAATGTCCCTAAATTTATCGAACTAGCGACAAGTAGCACGAAACTGACAAAAGAATACAACCTTAGGGTGAATTATTAACATTCGTCTATTAGTAAACAATCTTCAGTTGTTGTTACTAAAGTGTGATTTTAATTTACTTTCGGGTTCTGATATAAGAAAAATATGGCGCTGAATTATATCTGGATCGCTTTTTTCATCATTGCTTTTGTAGTCGGCCTTTTCAGATTGATTGTTTATGGCGATATGGAAGTGTTCCCCAACATGGTGAACGGAACATTTGACAGCGCCAAGACCGGTTTTGAGATTTCACTGGGATTGACCGGAGTGCTTACGCTATGGATGGGACTGATGAAAATTGGCGAGATGGGAGGAATTGTAAAAGTATTCTCACGTATTGTCGGGCCTTTCTTTGCAAGACTTTTCCCTGACCTCCCAAAAAACCATCCGGCTACCGGGTCCATCATGATGAACTTTGCAGCCAATATGCTGGGTCTGGATAATGCGGCTACTCCCTTAGGGCTCAAAGCCATGAAGGAAATGCAGGAGACCAACTCACAAAAGGATACCGCTTCCAACCCTATGATCATGTTCCTTGTATTGAATACATCCGGGCTTACAATTATTCCTATCAGCATCATGGTTTTTCGGGCACAGCTTGGGGCGTCTGATCCGTCGGATATTTTTATACCTATATTATTAGCTACTTTTTTTTCTACCATTACCGGGTTGATCGCTGTGTCGATTTACCAGCGGATTAACCTATTTGATAGGGTGATCCTTGCATACTTAGGCGGGATCAGTCTTCTGATATTCGGCATTATTTTTTATTTTTCAGGGCTGCCGAAGGAGCAGATTAGTCAGATATCATCCATTGCCAGCAATATCATCCTGTTTTCCATCATCATCTTTTTTATTTTGCTTGGCCTTCGAAAGAAGATCAATATTTATGAAACATTTATTGAGGGGGCAAAGGAAGGCTTCGGAGTGGCTATAAAGATCATCCCTTTTTTGATTGCTATATTAGTGGCCATTGGCGCTTTCAGGGCTTCCGGGGCGATGGATTTGCTTATTGAGGGGATCAGAACCGGATTTACTGCGATGGGCATTGATACCTCATTTGTAGATGCTTTGCCTACTGCATTTATGAAACCTTTGAGCGGCAGCGGCGCACGGGGGATGATGGTGGATGCGATGAAGACATTTGGGGCTGATTCGTTTGCCGGAAGGTGCGCCTGCATCGTGCAGGGTTCAGCCGATACCACATTTTATATCCTGGCTGTTTATTTCGGTTCGGTAGGTATTAAGAAAACAAGATACGCATTGGGTTGCGGGCTTCTCGCAGACTTTGCCGGTATCGTTGCAGCAATATTTATAGCGTATTTGTTTTTTGGTTAACGAAACTCAATCCTGATCATATCCTTATAATCCAATCCCAATAGTCCGGCGGCATTGCCCTGGTTGATGGCGATTTCGAGGTAGCGGTTGGAATCGAAGAGTGCCAGTATTTCACCCGGCGGGACATCCTGGTATGACCGGCTGATCTTTTTTATTTCATATGACCGGAAGAAGATTGAAAATTTGCGGCCTTTCCTGTTTTCGCTGAATACGGGTTCAGTAATGTTGGTGATCACGTTTTCGTAAGAGTCGATATACATGACATGCCCTCTGATAACATCCTTATCTATGACAGGCTTGAGCAAAATCTTTTCGAGGATTTTATTTTTCACTTTGCCGAGTTCCTCAATCTTACCTCCTTTAGCAAGGTGAACAGCGACTTTCACAAAACGATCGCGGGTGGAAAAGGTGAAAAAATCCGTATCCTGCGGAACCTGTATCTCGACGACTTTATCAGGAGGCTTATCGCAAAGCAGGGAAAATATTCCGTTATCGGTTCCGATAAAATAGTGTCCGTTATACCGAATGGCTGTATGGGGGAATTTCTCAGATTCTTCGGTATTTATGGCGAGGATATGCACAGTTCCTTTGGGATAATTGGGATACGCATTCCTGAGTATAAAAGCCGCCTGTTCTGAATTAAAGGATGGAATGGTATGGGTAATATCAATAATCATTGCTTCGGGCAACCGGCTCAAAATGGCGCCTTTTACTGCACCCAAATAATGGTCTTTCAAACCCCAGTCGCTGGTAAGCGTTATGATCGGCATAAATTTATCTTAACATCAGTGAACAAAGAATCCAAATTCTTGTAATTTTGCAGGAATCAAAGTTAGTATTAAAATAATATGGACAGCTTTTTTTACTAAAATTGATCTTTTTAAATTTTAACTTATCGGTTACACATTAAACACAGCATGAACGAACGCATAATCAGCATTTCTTCCTACAATCCCCTTGAAATTTATGGTGTAAGCGATAAAAACCTTGAACTCATCAAATTCTATTTTCCCAAAATAAAGATCATTGCCCGTGGAGATGTAATCAAAATCATCGGTAAAAGTGATGAGTTGGATGAATTTGAAGAGAAATTCAATATGCTTTTAATGAGCTATGAAAGGTTTGGCAAACTTGGTGAAGCTGAAATTAAGCAGATATTAGGAGAAGAAGATTACCCGGCAACGATAGCATCCTCAAGTCCTTCGAACGGAATTCTTGTTTATGGGAACAATGGCTTGCTGGTAAAAGCCCTCACCCCCAACCAACAGAAAAATGGTTGAAAGTTCTGAGAAAAACGATCTGGTCTTCGCCATTGGTCCGGCAGGAACAGGCAAAACATATACGGCTGTGGCGCTTGCTGTCAGGGCGCTAAGGGCTAAGGAAGTGAAAAGGATCATTTTGACGAGGCCTGCAGTGGAAGCCGGTGAAAACCTTGGGTTTTTACCCGGCGACCTGCGCGACAAACTCGATCCCTACCTGCAGCCTCTGTATGATGCGCTTAAAGACATGCTTCCGACACAAAAGCTTTTAAAATATCTGGAAGACGGAACCATCGAAATTGCTCCGCTTGCTTTTATGCGTGGACGAACACTGGATTATGCTTATGCAATATTGGATGAAGCTCAAAATTCAACCGAAATGCAGCTTAAAATGTTTATAACAAGGATGGGGAAATCAGCCAAGTTCTTTGTAACAGGGGATATTACTCAAATCGATCTTCCCAGAAATCAATCCTCCGGTCTGAAACAGGCAGAACAATTGCTTAAAAATATAGAAGGGATTGATTTTATTTATCTTGATGACCGGGATGTAGTAAGACATAGCCTGGTGACGAAAATCATCAGGGCTTATAGTGAAAAGAAATAATAATTTCAGTATAGATATATAAAATAAAAAACAATTAAACATCAATAAATATGAGTAATGCAATAACAAAAACTTCCTTCCATTTTCCAAAGCAAAAAAATCTATATGTTGGGAAAGTACGGGATGTATACAACATCGATGATAAATTTATGGTGATGATCGTTTCCGACAGGATTTCGGCCTTTGATGTAGTATTGCCAAAAGGAATACCTTACAAAGGACAGGTACTGAATCAGATTGCTGCAAAATTTCTGGATGCAACGGCTGATATATGCCCAAACTGGAAGATTGCGGCTCCTGATCCTATGGTTACAATCGGTCATTTTTGCACGCCCTTCCCTCTTGAAATGATCATTCGTGGTTACCTCACCGGTAGCTCATGGAGAACATATAAAAACGGGGCACGGCAAATTTGCGGTGTTCCTATTCCCGATGGCATGAAAGAGCATGAACGTTTCCCCGAACCCATCGTTACACCTACTACAAAAGCAGCCGAAGGGCATGACGAGGATATTTCAAAGGAAGAGATTCTTACGGCAGGGAATTGTTTCGGCTGAAGATTATGAATTACTTGAAAAATACACCAAAGCCTTGTTTAAAAGAGGGACCGAAATGGCCGCAGAGAAAGGTTTGATCCTTGTGGATACTAAGTATGAGTTTGGTAAAAAGAATGGAAAAATTTACCTTATTGACGAGATTCATACACCCGATTCATCAAGATATTTTTATAAAGAAGGCTATGAGGAAAGGTTTGCCAAAGGTGAAAATCAGAAACAATTGTCAAAAGAGTTTGTTCGTGAGTGGCTGATGGCTAATGGATTCCAGGGGAAAGAAGGACAAAAGGTTCCTTTTATGACCGATGAATATGTAAACAGTGTTTCCGAACGATACATTGAATTATACGAAAACATCACCGGTGAAAAATTTCAGAAATCCGATGCAGCTGATATCCTTCGTCGCATCGAGCAAAATGTAATGGCTTTTCTGGATGCTAAACTTTAACTAAAAAAGAACAGTTGGCAATTGACAGTCGGCAGTTGGCAATTGGTCAACGCTAACATTGAACTTTGAACCTTGAACTTTGAACTAACAAAATGATTAGATTTTCCCCGCCCCGTATGGACCAAAAGATCATCGATGAGGTGGTCGACACATTAAAATCAGGTTGGATTACAACCGGTCCAAAGGTTAAAAAATTTGAAGAAGCCCTGACAAAATACGGTGGCCATCAATCAACCCTGTGCGTCAACTCTGCTTCCGCCGGTTTGGAACTGATGCTTCGCTGGTTTGGTGTTAAGGAAGGTGATGAAGTAATTGTTCCGGCTTATACCTATTCCGCTACAGCGAATGTGGTTGTTCACTGCGGAGCCAGACCAGTGATGGTTGATATTAGAAGCGATTTTAATATTTCCGTCAAAAACATTGAGAAAGCTATTACTAAGAATACGAAAGCCATCATGCCTGTTGACCTGGGAGGATTTCCGTGTGATTATGATGAAGTCAATGCATTGGTCAGAAGACCCGACATACTTTCTCAATTTCATCCTACAACCAATGAGCAAAAGCAATTGGGGAGGATACTGGTCCTATCTGATGCAGCCCATAGCATTGGCGCTGTTTATAAAGGGAAAAAGATCGGAAGTTTGACTGATATAACCGTCTATTCTTTTCATGCTGTAAAAAACCTGACCACAGCTGAAGGTGGCGCTGTTTGTTTAAACCTGCCCGAACCATTTGACAATTCAGCCATTCAGCAATACCTGAAGGTGAAGTCACTTCATGGTCAAACGAAAGACGCTTTTTCGAAAACCCAGTTGGGTGGCTGGAGGTACGACATCATCGAACCGGGATACAAATTCAACATGACCGACATACAGGCTGCCATGGGTTTGGTGGAATTAGAGAGGTATGACAGCGACATGCTTGTAAGACGAAAACAAATTTTCGATTCCTATTCTGAAGCATTCAGCAGGAAGGAGTGGGCACAGGTTCCGGTTTATGAAACGGATGAAAAGAAATCTTCCTATCATGCTTACCTGCTCAGGATAAAAAACATTACCGAATCCCGGCGCGACCAGATCATTCAGAAAATATTTGACAGCGGAGTGGCTGTAAACGTTCATTTTATTCCGTTACCCATGATGACCTACTATAAATCATGCGGATATAAAATTGAAGATTACCCGGTCACCTTAGATAACTATTCGAGGGAAATCAGCCTGCCGGTTTATTACGATCTATCAGATGAAATGGTTAATGAGGTTATAACGGCAGTTGTAAATGCTGTGGAAAGTTAGAAAACATGATTTCAAAGAAAAAGGCTGCCTCAAACGACAGCCTTTTCTTTTTTTAACCATTTCCGGTTACGAAATTTTAATCTCCCTTGCGGGTTTAGGTTTCACTTCTTCTTTTTTTGGAAGCGTGATACAAAGAATACCATCGCTATACTTTGCGGAGATTTTTTCTCCCTCAACCTGACGCTCATCAACGTTAAACGACCGCTGGAATGATTGGTAGCTGAATTCTCTTCGGTTATAATTGTCTACATCTGATTTCTTTTCTTCTTTATGCTCCGAAGTAATAATATGCTGGTTACTTTCCAGATTGACCTTGAAGTCATGTTTTCAGGTTAAACTATTCCTATTTTTGTAATCTGATTAATGAACAACATGGTCTCAAATCAAAAAAGAACTTCACAGGGATTCAGTATCGGAAATTATATTACCGAAGAATCGCTTGGCGGAATCATCCTTATCCTGGTCACTATCGTAGCAGTGGTATGGGCCAATTCGCAGTGGCACCCTTATTACCACCATTTAGTGCATGAGATAAAACTGGGATTTTCTTTTGGTGATTTCGAACTGAAATATTCCATTCAGCACTGGATCAACGATGGACTGATGGCCGTTTTTTTCTTCACAATAGGTCTGGAAATAAAGAGAGAAGTACTGGCCGGTGAACTGTCGTCAGTTAAAAAAGCAAGTTTACCCATTATGGCGGCTATTGGCGGGATGATTTTCCCGGCGATTATTTATGTGCTGATTAATTACCATAATCCTGAATACCTGCATGGCTGGGGAATACCCATGGCTACCGATATTGCTTTTGCGCTGGGGATCATTTCTCTGCTCGGCAAAAAAGTGCCCGTGAGCCTGAAGATCTTTCTTACAGCACTGGCCATCGCCGACGACCTGGGTGCGGTTTTGGTTATTGCAATTTTTTACACCGAAACCATTCATATAAGCGAACTGATAACCGCCGGAATTTTTCTTGGTGTGCTGATGGCAGCCAACAGACTTGGTGTGAGAAGAACGGTATTTTATGCCATCGTCGGGTTGCTGGGTGTGTGGCTTGCCTTTATTCAGTCAGGGGTCCATGCCTCCATTGCCGGTGTGATGATAGCCCTTACCATACCGGTGCGTACAAAAATTACCGAAGCTACTTACATCGACAAGCTTAATGTTCTGCTCGAAAAATTCAAAAAAGCGAAACCGAACGATGCATCACTGCTTACACAGAAACAGGCACACCTTGTGAGTGACATCGAAAATCTAAGCCGCCAGGCAACCACTCCGCTTCAAAAGCTTGAGCATGCGCTGCATCCGGTTACAGCTTATTTTATCCTGCCCGTTTTTGCACTTGCCAATGCAGGAATCCATATCGAAGGCAGCTTTATAACCCTGATGCTGCATCCTGTTGCTATCGGAATCATGCTCGGATTGTTAGTTGGCAAAGCAATTGGAATAACACTTTTTACCAAATTGGCCATACGGTTGGGTTTTGCGGAACTGCCCGAAGGCATAAAATGGCGTCACATTTATGGAGTGGCTGTCCTCGCAGGAATCGGTTTTACGATGTCAATATTCATTGCCGGACTGGCATTTGCTGATGAAGAATTCGTGCAAATTGCAAAAGCCGGAATTTTTGGTGCATCCTTCCTGGCTGCCGTTATTGGGATGATCATTCTTGGAAGTAAACCGAAAGGATAAAAGGATTTGGTTAACAAATCTGTTCAACCCCACTTAACTCAGTTTTATTTCATCCAGTCAATAACTTGACAAAATGTTAATATTGTTTGAAAGAATTTTAACAAAATATTAACATAAAAGAATTAAATTTGCCTTCCTTTTAATTTTTTGAAATTATCAAAGCAATTTAAGGGGGATGTTGAGTTTAATGATTATTATTAAAATAATTGACAATGGCACTGCTTTTAGCAATAGGAATCAATAATGAACCGAAAATATAAAAACAATTAAAAAATTAATTATTATGAAAAGGATTAAACTTTTAAAAATGTACGCCCTCATGGCCATGATGTTTCTCAGCACTACTTATGGATGGGGACAAATTGTTATCAGCCAGGTTTATGGAGGCGGTGGTAATTCAGGAGCCACCTATAAGAATGATTTTATTGAAATTTTTAACCAAGGAAGCTCAAGTGTAGATATTACTGGCTGGTCAGTTCAATATGGAAGTGCTACCGGATCAACATGGGCAGTTACTTCTTTAGTGGGCGTTACACTTTCTCCAGGACAATATTATCTTATTCAGGAGGCTCAAGGAGCTGGAGGAACTACACCTCTTCCAACCCCTGATGCAATTGGAACAATTGCTATGAGTGGAACTGCAGGAAAAGTAGCCCTTGTTAACACCACCACTGCGCTTACCGGAAGTTGTCCAACCGGGGCAAATATTTTGGATTTTGTTGGTTTTGGTGCAACGGCAAACTGTTTTGAAGGAAGTGGTCCAACACCAGCTCCAAGTAATACCTTGGCTGTCCTCCGTGCATCAAATGGTTGTACAGATACCAATAATAATGCATCTGATTTTGCAACCGGTGCGCCTAATCCAAGAAATACATCTTCTCCTTTAAGCCCATGTTCATTAAATGTAGCTAGTCCAACCTTTGAACCTCCCGCTGGGATATATTTTACAGCACAAAATGTTGCAATATCCACTACTACCCCAGGAGCAACGATATATTATACAATAGATAACTCAGATCCTAATAATGGAAGTACTACTTATGAAGGTCCAATTAATATAAGCAGTACTACAACTCTGAAAGCAATTGCGTATAAGGATGGAATGAATCCGAGTGCTATTTCGACCGGAGTTTACATTTTTCCAATCGAGGTTAATAACCTGGCTGCACTAAGAGCAGGAACATTGGGTCAACATTACAAGGTATCAGGCGAAGTAATTCTCACCTTTCAACAAGCTTTCCGACATCAGAAATACATACAGGATGCAACTGCAGCAATTCTAATTGATGACCAACCAGGAATTATTACTTCAATATATTCAATTAATGACGGAATAACAGGAATAATTGGAGCACTTAATGTATTTGATAACATGATGCAGTTTACCCCTTTGGCAAATCCAGGTGCAGCAACATCAAATAATAATACTATTATACCCCAGGTGATCACACTTGATCAATTAAGTGAAAGTTTTGAAGATTATGAAGCTGAACTTGTAAAAATAATGGATGTCACATTTACAAATGCAATCGGCAATTTTACTAATGGAGTAATCTATCCGGTAACTGACGGTAGTAAAGGAACATTTAATTTTAGAACCACATTCTACGACGTTAATTACATAGGTCAATTGATTCCATCCAATGCCAATCTTACCGTTCTTCCTAATTCAAGAATTGATGGTGATTTTATTACTAGCAGATCCATTACTGATATAGAAATTATTTCCAATCCACCTGCAAAATTAGCAATCATATCGGTTAACAATGGTGCCGATCCATTTACAAATGTTGCCTTCTCAGTGACCGTTCAAGCCCAGGATGCGGGAGGATTACCTGCATATCCATCTGCCAATATTAATTTTACATTTACTACTAATGGTGGTTCAGGAGGAACGGTTGCTTTTGTTCCGGGAAGCACTACTTCTGGAACTATATTAAATGGAACAAGTCAAGTAATTTTAAGTGATGTCAAAATGGCTCCAGAAGGAACAAACGTTACAATCACTGCAACAGATGTTAGTGCAGGATTAACCCCAGGGACAAGTGCACCTTTTAATGTACTGGCTTTTACTCTGCCCGATATCATTATTTGTGAAATCATGAAAGATCCTGCTGCGGTTACTGATGCAAACGGAGAATGGTTTGAAGTCTTTAATAATGGAACCGCAGCTGTAGATTTGAATGGCTGGAAAATTAAGGACGATGGAACTGATAGTCATACTATCGCTTCTTCAGTTGTTGTTCCTGCTCAAGGTTTTGCTGTGCTTGGCATCAAATCTGATCCGCTTATAAATGGGAATTATACATGCAATTACCAATATTCCATTTTCTCAATTGGAAATGCAGATGACGAAATTGTATTGCTTCTTCCTGATGGTGTTACTGAAATAGACCGTGTAAATTATACTGCTGTTACTCCATGGCCAAATCCTTCAGGCGCTTCCATGATTTTTGCTGGTTTACCAACTGATAATAATAATGACGGTACAAAATGGATTGTATCTACTCTTCGTGAACCATCATATATAGGGGCAACCGGCGATTTGGGTTCTCCCGGAACACTTGGCACCGGACAGTTCACAGGAATTACAGGATTTTCGCTTGATCTGAAAGTTTTCCTTGAAGGACCTTATGATGCAGCAACGAATTTGATGAAAACTGATTTACTCGATGGAGTTTTACTTCCAACAAATCAGCCTTTTAATCCATCAACACCTTATTATGGGAACCTTACTCCCAAATGGCTATACAATGGCTTAGAAACAGTTTCCGGGTTCCCGACCGGAACAGTAGATTATGTCCTCATTGAACTGAGGGATGCAGCAAATGCCGCTGCGGCCACCTCAGCAACAAGAATTGTCCAGGTGCCTGCACTTCTTAAGAGTGATGGCAGCATTGTAAACCTGAACGGAACGTTGCCAAGCTTTACCAATACAATCAGCAATTTTTTGTATATTGTTATCTGGAGTAGAAACCATGTGGGAATAATGAGTTCAGCTGATATTGCACCAGGAAGCACTGTGGTTTATGATTTTACTACGGGCTTCGACAAAGTATATTTAGGTGAGCCCGGATATAAAATGCTTGAGACCGGAGTATACGGAATGGCTGCAGGAGATATAAATGCCGACGGATTTGTGGACATATTTGACAAGACTCCTTCCGGATGGAAAGTGGATGCAGGGAAGAAAGGATATTTAGGAACTGATCTTAATATGAATACCCAGGTTTCGAATAAGGATAAAAATGATTTTTGGGTACCGAATAATAACATTAAGAGCACCCAGGTTCCGAATTAAAGAATCAATAACGAATTAACATGGCAAAGGCTGCTTCTGCGAAGCGGCCTTTTTTATTTTCTTATGATAACTTTGGTTTACCCTACCAATCCTAAATTTTGCTTTGTTTAAACCATTTATCCCTGCCAATTAAAAGTCTATTGTTGTAACCATTCATATTAATATCCGATTTTGGAACTTTTCCGCAAATTACTACGTATCAGTTAAAAATTACGAACATTCATTTAAAATACAAGCTAATGAAAATTTTAGAAAACTACAGTTCGGATTTAATTTTTATCTGTACCGCCTGTTATTTATTATTGGCTGCATCTGCCGCCAAACTCGGATCAGGCAAAGAAAGCGGGGTTGGAAAAGTTTTTCTATGCAGCATTTTTCTCACCCCAATAATCGGATTTTTTTATGCTTTAAGCTCCCCCAAAAAAAATGTACTGAAAATTGTACATTATTGCTGTCCAAGCTGCGGTTTAGAGCATACTACCCAGCATGAGTACTGTCCTACATGCCGGAAGGAAGGAAAACAGAAAAGGTTGATTAAAATCTGCATGCAAACCTATTAAATCAGGGAATAAGCACAGCACGAACATAAGAACTGCGCTTTTAAAAATTACTTTGAACTTACAACACTGAACTTTGTAAATAAAAAAGCCCGCATTAAGCGGGTTTTTTTGTGATCCCGGGAGGGCTCGAACCCCCACCCCCAGAACCGGAATCTGGGATTCTATCCAGTTGAACTACGGGACCCCATAAGATTTATGAATGATGATTTTCGATTGACGATATTTGATCTGAATCTATTATCCATAAAACCTGGTCAAAATTCGGTGCAAAAGTAGGAAAGATTTTATACATTTTAATAACAGGGTGGTAATCTCCAAACGCAATTGGTCAAATCATAAATCCTATCTTTGCAATACGATTTCTAAATCAAATTATATGTCCATTAAATATCAAATTACATTATTGGAACTGATATTGGTGATGCTGACTTTCATAGGTGTCAGCCAACCGAACTTCGATAGTTCAGCCGTAAGATATATTGAAGAAATCGGTAAATACCGGAATGTTAAAAACATCAAGCTGATGTATGGTGAATCCACTCCCCTGTTGCCCGAACAGTTAAAGGACTTTAAAGGATTGAAGTATTTTGAGCTGGACCTTAATTATAAAATTGAAGGGAAGCTCGTGAAGGATGATAAATTAGAAATCGTCCTGATGAAAACCTCCACCGACCGGTAACCGGCTTATGTCAGGTACGGGGTGGTTTATATTAAAATGGATACCTTCGACCTTAAGCTAGCTGTTTTTCAGAATAAGAAAATGCTCGATTTGTCGCAGGATACCAACTTATTATTCGTTCCTTTCAGGGATGGGACCAGCGGAAAAGAAACTTATGGTGGAGGCAGATATTTTGATTGTGAGATACCTCCAATTGGAAACTCCATCCTGCTTGATTTCAACAAAGCATACAATCCTTACTGTGCTTACAATTCAAGGTTTTCATGCGTGATACCACCGGAGAAAAACCGGCTGAAGATAGGGATTGAGGACGGGGAGAAGATTTTTGAGGAGCATTAGAAAGTACAAATAATAAATAATGGAAGTGCAAAGTTAATTACTGAGACCACTTTTGACTTCTAACTTGGATTATTTTGCATTTTGACTTCACTGGTTTTATCTTTGAGCAATCAATTTAAAAGCACCAGATATGAACGTCGCTACAGAACTGATTGCATAAGAAATAATCTGCAAGAATAAGACAAATGGTTGTTGGGGAGTGATGGTTTTGGGATATATAAACAAGTAACCAGCAAGCTTCAAAGAAATATTACAATGGATTTTACTGAAAAATTTAAGACATATACGAATACTGAGTTGTTGAGAATTATTAACAACCCGGAAGGATATCAACCAATTGCTGTTGGGAAGGCAAAAAAAATATTTAAAGACAGACAACTTTCAGACGAAGAAATCAAATTTGCACAAAACGAACTTGAAAAGAACGGACAAGAAAAACTTAACAAAGAACAGAAATAATAAGAATTAAAAGGAAAAGTAATAAACACAGGTAAGTCTATCTCGGCTCGTCCGGATTTGCGAAATGGATGGCAGACAGGCTAATCCGGACGGAGATACTTTAAGGATTTGTAATCCAATTAAAATGATTGAATGGATTACAAATCCATTTTTATTTGCTTTCGGATTAGCCGGTGCACAGGCTTTTCTGCAAATCCGAAAGAGAAGATCAACTTCAAACATCAAACTTTGAACTGTCCTATTTTGCAACCCACTCATGAACCCCTGTTGAAAACTCTTTTTGTAAAATAATTTCAAGCCTCAGGGCTTTTGTTTTTATCGGTTCAAATTTCACCAGATCATAACTATCTTTGGTGATCTTATAATCTGAAAGATTTTTCACCGGTTTCCAATCCGACCCCTGCCTATAGAGAATTCTCCACCCTGCCGGTATCCGGCAGCCTCCATCCGGTCCATCATCAAACCAGTATACCCAACATTCCGAAACGGTTTCCGGTTTCTGGAAATCATACTGAACCCAAACCGCAGTATCTTTTTCCGGCCACCAATGGATGTAACCTCTTGAATGGTCATTTGAATTTTTTGGATCGTATTGATCGGCAATCAGATCAAGACTTTCTTTAGCTCCTGATGATGATTTTTTGCTCAAATAAGCAATTGTTGTTGCAGGGTAGGGGTTGGCGGCTTCCATTTCTGAAGGAATCCAGGTGATCATTTCTCCGGGTCCGCCGTTCGCCCAAAAGCAATAAGGAATCGCTTTAATAACTCTGGCTTGATCATCTGCTTTTAAACTTCCGTCCAGCTTTCGCCTGACTTCGGTTGCTGAAAATTCAATGGTTGTAATTTCTCCTCCAAATTCATTACTGAATCCGGTCTTAAATTCCTGATTCTTTTCAACAAAAATGTGAAGGACGGAATTTTCAAGCTGGTCTTTATCTTCAGCGCAATAGACCAAAGGCCCGCGTTGAAGGATAAATTTACTCCTGTCTTCGGCCACCTGTTCATTGGCTATTACTTTTCTAACCGGCATTGGCAGCGACAAATTAATGCTATCTCCACGCTGCCATCTTCTTTCAAGAACTGCATAACCTTTTTCAATTTCAAACTTCACTTTTTCTCCATTAATCCTTATCAGGACAGGTTCATTATTTTGATCCGCAAACTGGTAAAGATCACCTGGTACAACTTCATTTCTCGCCCAGCCCGGAATTCTGATATAAATCGTCCTGTTGCCTGCATATTCAGGATAGACACGGATAACACTTTCTCCATCCCAGGGGTAATTACCTTTTTGGGTCAGCGTTATCTTTCCTTTGGTTGTTTCGAATGAAGTTTCACTTTCTGTAAAAAGATTGATATAAACATCATCACCTTTATGTGCATACACATAACCCGGGACTGAAGGCAGAAACCTGCTGATATTTGATGGGCAGCATGCGCATCCGAACCATTTCTGGCGCTCATGCTGACCAGCTGACTCAAGCGGATTATCGTAAAAGAAAAGATCACCCGACAGGGAAACACCCGAAAGACAAGCATTATACATCACCCGCTCCATGATGTCGATGTATTTGGCATCACCATGAAGAAGAAATAGCCTGTAGTTCAGAAAGACTTCGGCAATAGAGGCGCAGGTTTCGCAATAGGCCGACATGTTCGGGAGGTCATAATCCGGACCAAAACCCTCGTTTCCTCCGGTCTGTCCAATCCCGCCGGTGACGTACATTTTTTTTGTCACCACATTTTCCCAGATCCGGTCAATGGCATGAAGGTAAGCCGTGTCGCCCGTTAATGCTGCCACATCTGCCATTCCTGAAAACATATACATTGCTCTGACGGCATGACCAACAGGTTCCTTCTGATCAATAACTTTCAGATGCGCCTGATTGTATTCCCAGCCCCCCGGCCCTCGTACATCGAGAAAAAACATTGCCAGATCGAGATACTTCTTTTCACCTGTGATTCTGTAAAGTTTCACCAACCCTATCTCTATCTCCTGGTGCCCCGGATATTTCTCAATCTTTCCCCAGCCGAATTCTTTATTTATCAAATTTGCATTTTTGATCGCGACATCAAGTAAAGTTCTTTTCCCGGTCGCCTGAAAATGCGCAACCGCTGCTTCGTAAAGGTGACCTGCATTATACAACTCATGACTATGTTCGCTTTCATTCACCCACCGCGATTTACCGGCCATTTCCAGTGCGCTGTCACCCATGATCGTTCGGTTAGTATAAAGATAACCATCGTCTTCCTGGGCGAGGGAGATTTTGTAAATCAGTGAATCAAGGTAGGCTTCTAACTCAGGGTTTTTTTTGATCATCAGCGAATAGGAAGCACCTTCAATGATCTTAAATACATCCGAATCGTCAAAAGCATATTGTGAACAAAAGCTGCCCTTTTTCAATCCTCCGGCAATCTCAAAATTTTTAATTCTCCCGGTTTCTTCGCTTTGCTGAAAAGCGATAGGAATGGTAACTTCTGTATTTATCAGGATGCGCGGCAGCCAGAAATTATCTTGGAGCTGCACGTTGGTGAAGGGAACAGGAGAAATCGGATAATCGTCTGATTTGGATTTGTCTTTTGATTGATTACATGAAATCAATAAGGCCAGAAGAACAAACGTCGCTTCTTTTCTAAGTTGTTTAATTGCCATATTTAAGGAATTTGAAAGTGTGAAATTAGTCTTTTCCTTTTTTCGATTCATGATTCAATTCGTACTTTTGAAAAAAAATTAAATGGGAATTAAAGAGGTAATGACCCCGGAACAAAAGAAAGTGGCGAGGTATGCCAAGGCGCTTGGGCATCCGGTACGATTATATATTTTAGAACTGCTCTCCAAACAAAGCTGCTGTTATAGCGGCGATTTAAGTGAAGTTTTACCCATTGCAAAATCTACTTTGTCGCAGCATCTTAAAGAGTTGAAAAACGCCGGATTGATACAGGGAGAGATCGAACTTCCTAAAATCAAATACTGCCTCAATAAGGAAAATTGGGAGGAAGCTAGAAAGCTTTTTAAAAATTTTCTTGGAAGTTAATTTTTTTAAATGTTTTTGTTCGCAATATTACGAACAACGAACATTGATAATTCTCATGATGGAAATAAAAATTTTAGGAAAACGGGTTGTCCTAAATGTAAAACCCTCGAAAAAATGACCCACGATACAATTACCGACATGTGAATTGATGCCAGTGTTACTAAGGAAGAAGATATCATGTAGATCATGGAATATGGAATCATGCATACCCCCGGTATTGTTGTGGACGGCAAAGTGGGAATGAATGGCAGGATTACATCGGCAAATGAATTACAAGAACTTTTAACAAAAAAACAGGAACATAAAAGCAACTACAATCTTTGTTTTATTAACGATTTTATGGGTTGAACCATTATGAGAAAGTCCCAGACAACTGATCAAGATCAGATGAATCAAAAAAACCCGGTGGATAAATTCGAGGTGCATTAATTCCTATACGAACGGCGATGTGCAACCTGCCAGGCAGTGGAAGATGAATCCCAAAAAGCTTTAAATGAACTATATCCCGATAAGGTGAACTCAGGTGACATGACTTTTTTATCAGTCAACATTGAAGATGAAACAAATAATGCACTGGTTGAAAAATATAAAGTTTCGGGCCAAACATGATTGGTTGTAAAAGGCAGTAAGCAGGAAAACCTTACCAACACTGCTTTTATGTATGCCAAAACAAATCCTGACAAGCTGAGATGGTTTTGTCTCCGATCTGAACCGTGACCATTGTTTTATCCCTCAATGTTTTTATGGGAACAGGATAATAATTCTGGGAAAAAACGGATGGTGCGCAACAGATGGTAAGAACAGCTGTTGCTGAGGCGATAATTTTTTGCGTTTTCATGTTGATTTTTTAAATAAGTGTAACAGCAAGTCATTCTTTCGGCGTCAGGTCACGAATTGTGGTTACTCCATTTGCAAGGTACATGTTCACTTCCGGTGTTTCCCAGTTTTTTGAAATCAGATGGACGTGCAGATCTGCCAGTCCGGGCATAAGGTATTTCCCGGTTCCATCAACAACGATCGCCTCCCTTGGTATCTCAACATTATCAACAGAACCAATCTTATGAATTCTATCTCCCATTACAAGAACCGTTTGATTTTGAATTACTTTTTCCGAAGTCATCGGTATGAGATTGACATTTTTAAAAGCAAACAATTTGCTTTCTGCATCTTGCCCATACATTGCAGTTACAGTGCCCCAAATGATCAGGGCAGTTAAGGTTAATTTGTTTTTTTCATTGTATGTGAAGTTTCATATTGTATTGTTTGCCGGTTGATAAGACCCGCAGAAGATAAATACCGGATTGAAACTGTGCTGTCTGAATGGTGATCGGGGAAATTCTCGAATTGGTTGAAAAACAAATGCGGCCCATTGTATCGACCAATTGTGCTTCATACAGGTTGTTTATTTCGTTTTTGAATATAATTGCAATAACTCCTGTAACAGGATCTTTTTGTATATCAACCTGTAAATTGTCATCTGCAACCATGATACCTGTCCCTGTTCCTTATGTTTTCAAACCAATCAAGCTTCTTTGAATAAGAACCGGCAATCACATCCGGCAGTGAATCATTATTCAGATCCGCAAGACACAGCCCACTCGGATTGATCAATGTATCGCATATTTGATACATTGTGAAAACTTCGTTCCCGTCATTTGCCCACCAGCATAGTTTGCTTGAACCCCAGGACTCTCCAACAATATCCTTATGCCCATCATTATTGATGTCTGTTATCTCTACAGAAACCGGACAGCCTGAAATACCTGGTAATATTTGCTTTGTAAATGTATTTGCTCCCTCATTTTCAAACCAGCTAAAACTTGTCCCGCACGCTGCCCCGGCAAGGTCAATGTCCCCGTCACCATCAATATCTCCGGTTGCTCCTCCATGCACCCAGGGATAAGGGATCAGATATTCCGTAAAATTCATTGGAGCGGTCTGCTCATAGCATAAGAGGCCACCGGTCGCCGTAAAATTATTACCCAGGATATCCAGGTCATTGTCAAGGTCGGTAATTTCTGCCCAGGTAGAGCTGTAGGATAACGCACTGAGCTGGATATAAGTGAAGTTCAGGTTGCCGTCGTTACGAAGAATGACCATGCCGGTTCCTGCATCCTGGGTGGCGCACACAATATCCAGGTCATTATCATTGTCAAGATCATCAGAGGCAAGTGTCAATGGATGCTGTACAGGTACAGGAATTACATGCACAGTAAACACCTGGCTCCCGTCATTCTCAAAGAAAACCACCTGGTTTAGCTCATATGAGCATGCCAACACATCCATGTCAAGGTCAAAATCGATAATGATTGCCCCGGTTGCCGGACAGGCGCCGACTTCATGAAGCGAGAACAGGTTATTCGTTTCATTCCTTAACCATTGTAGAATATTTTGATCCGGTTCAGTAAACAGAATATCCGGATGGTTATCCATATCCAGGTCACCCGTTGATACTTCAAACACTTTGGATAAAGGGTTCTGATACAAAAAATGGCCGGAAAATGAGACCTCCTGGCCCAGACCTGATTTTATCAGACACAAAAGAATTAACAGAGAGATCGTTGCTTTTTTCATTGTAAACCTATTTTGGTGAAATATATACAATTCATAGTAAGGACCTAAGGCATTGATCAAATGATCCATCTAAAGTAACTCTGAACCGCGATCACTTTATCAGGAGCATCAGCCTTGAGCATGAATACTTTCCGGATGAAAGCCTGCAACAATAGAGTCCGCTGTTCAGAAAAGTTCCATCGATGGTTGATGTATAGATTCCCGGTTTCTTCATTTCGTCCAACAAACACCCATGCGGCGTCATAATTATAAGGTGCTTGATATCCCTGGCCAGGCAGGTCATTTCTCCAGGAGTTATCCCACGCGATGTCAAAACCTATTAAGCTGGTGTGTTTTTCAACATCCTGCCCCGAAAGCGTGATGTTCGACAGAGCTATGTTGTTTGCATTGAGAACAGGAAATGAGATCCACAACAAACATAGCATGATGATTTGCAGATACTTTTTTTGACTTTTCATATTTAAATTGTTTGAACCGGATTCAAAAATACCCTACGAAAATTCCTTTCCCCTTTTCTAAATTTGACATACCGAAATGAATAATCCGCATTATCTCAATTTACCTGATTATAATAAGCTTTTTCGTAAGAATCTTCGCATTATTGATATAAAGTAAACCATAATAAACACCGCTATTCAACAAGCTTGTATTGAACTGATAATGGAATTTTCCTTTTGCAATTTCATGATGGTTAATTATCGTACATACTTTTTTGCCAATACTGTTGAAAATTTCAATGCTGATATGAGCGTCTTCTTCCAAATTAATGATAAATTCCGCAATTGCATTTGCCGGATTCGGATCAATGGAAAAAATTGTTTCATTTGCAATTTGTGCAGTTTCAGGAACAGATACCGGTATTAAATACTTACCTTGTTGCCATCTTGCTGCCGATATTACTCCTTTATATTTATTGTTGGTGAGATTAAACAGGGTATCGCCGTTCCCCTCATTCATTTGCCAATAGCCTAGTAAACCTTCAGAAGCCGGATTTACGTAGTGCTCCATATTTGAAGCAATCTCAAGAGGTGTTCTTGCGGTATTCCAATATCTGACTTCATCAATAATGCCATCAAATGTTCGTATTCCTGCTGAATTGTTTCCCAAGCGGATATTTTTCACAGCATGATTTGCAAGATTGCCTGACGGGTTAGTTATATAATCCAATACCTGATCTGCACCATCAATGTAAACATGAGCCTGATTATTGCTGCCACTATAGGTTAGTGCGATATGCTGCCATGCATTTAATTGGATGGAATGACTGGGGGTGCTGAATTTACTTATTGTATTATCAGTGTGCCGGATATTAACAACAATACAACTATCCGTATTGGATAGATATCCAGCTGAATAAACAAATATCTTGATATAATCCTTGTCAATAATTCTTCCCTCTCCATTTTTTCCAAATGAATTGGGTTTTATCCAAGCCTCCGAACTGATATTTTCTACCGGGCTTAATGCAGAATCGCTTTCAACTATCACGCTGCCGCTTACACCATTAAACTCCATTGCGCTTTCACCATCAAAAACCCTTATATAATCATTTTTTAAAGTATCATCTTGATATAAAGCATTTTCAACAAATAATTGAACGTTATAGGATCCTGCAGCAGCGTAAGTATATTGAGGATTTTGAAGGGTGTCATCAATCATACTGTCGCCATTCACGTCCCACGACCAGCTGATGACAGAGGGTTTACTGTTCGATATATCCTGAAAATTGACCGTTAATGGTGCATGTCCGGATGTTGTATTTGCAGAAAAATCGGCAAAAAGGAAAGAAGAAAGATTTTCCCACCAGCGCAATTCGTGATTTCCGAAACAGCTTCCAATGATGTCAGGATCATTATCCAAATCCATGTCGATAACCACCAATTTCAGAAGATCATAAGCTGTATTACAAAACACATATTCTGTAAAAACTTCTGAACTATCATTCACGAAAACTGAACCAATGCTGGCGCTCCACCCTACTGCAATAATGTCTTTATCATTGTCATTATCAAAATCAGACACAATAACTGAACGTGCACCACTGTAGTTATTTTTGACGATATGTTGGATAAAGTTATAGCTTCCGTCATTTTCATACCAGGCGACAGCATTGGCATTGCCACAGCTTGTTGCTGCAATATCAACGTCTCCGTCATCATCAATATCGCTTGCAAAAACAGAACTCGGATCACCCCAATTCATTACAACCGTATCTTCTGAAAAAACCATGCTGCCATTGTTCTTAAACCAAAGAATATGTCCAGTTTTACCACAAGCAACCACATCAATATCCCCATCAAAATCCATATCCACAGGATAAGCGTTTGTTGGCTCGTTCCAATTGTCTTTGATTATGTATGCTGTAAAGTTTTCATTGCCATCGTTTTCATACCACATTATTTTATTACCGCCGCAAGCTGTTGCCAAAACATCCATATTTTCGTCCATATTCATATCGGACATGTACACATAGCTTGCACCATTTAAGGTATCTGTAATTACCTGTTCAATAAAATCATTGTACCCGTTGTTTTTAAACAGTACAATTTTATCATTGGTTTTAGAACAGGCTACCAGGTCGGAATCATTATCGTTATCAATATCCCGCAAACTCACCGTACTGGCTCCAAAAAATCCTGTACCAATATTGTGTTGTGAAAATTCCATGGCTCCGTTATTTTCGAACCATGAAAAAATTCCATTATCCGAAGCTGTTACTGCAAAATCAATATCTCCATCGTTATCCAGATCTCCTGCCCCGATGGAAGTTGCACCACCAATGTCTTCAGCTATCAGGTGTTCTATGGTGGCTATTTGTGCATTAAGTACTGATGTAATCATCAATATGAACAATCCGATGAAGTGTCGTTTGGTTTTCATGATTTTCTAAATTTTAATGTATTATTTTCTATCAGGATATTTCAATATATATTTTAATTATAATCCGAAATAAATCAAATCATTCTTGTGCAAACGAAAAATGCTGCTGAACCATGCGCCATTGTCCTTCTCTTTTTTCAAGAACCCCTGTCCATCTTGTGTTTTCCCAGCTCGTTGCTTGACCATCCCATTCTCCGATGTCATTCAACCGGCAAAAAAACCAGGCAACAGTTCCATCATGTGAAAGATGTATTTTCATATCCCATATCTCGCATTTTACAACTCTATATTTTGGATCGAGCCAGAACTTTTCTGCTTTTCTAAAATCGGTTATGCCATTTACTATTCTGTCGTTAGGATGAACTCCCAGAAAATTCTCATCCCTTGCAATAATACTGTATAGCAAAGCAGTATCTTTTTTTATTGCCCATTCAATGGTGTTTCTTATTTTTTCCTCAATAATCACTTTCTCGGAATCCTTATTCGAGACGGGATTTTCTTTTTTTAACTGGCAGGAGACAAGTCCAAGAAAAGCATAGAAAATTATAATCTTTGTTTTCATAGAAATATTTTAACTGAATTGAGGTAAAATTACGTGGGGTTTATCTTTTTAAGGTCTTACCTTATAAGTCTGGATATTTTTTTAAATAAATACCCGAAATTTGTATGAAATTTAAACTGTAATGAAATGCCCATAAGAATAAGTTCAAACCAAATGGGAATGTTTATTAATGGGCATTCCCTGTCTGCCGACAGGAAGGC
Source organism: uncultured Bacteroidales bacterium (assembly GCA_963749345.1). Lineage (GTDB taxonomy): Bacteria > Bacteroidota > Bacteroidia > Bacteroidales > JAADJA01 > JAADJA01. The sequence goes on from CAVVMO010000001.1 coordinate 873,187, forward strand.
ATGTGACTTTAATGTAAAAATCAAAAAAATAAACACATGAAAGAGATTGCATTAATAGGTTTAGCCCAGTCAATATTTTTTTTAACACTTGTATTTCTTAAAAAGGAAAAAAAACTGAAAGATTATTTATTATCGGGCTTCCTTGTCTTTATAGGAGCAGAACTATTATACCGTTACCTGCTTTATTCAGATACTTTCTATGCCAACAGCCGGCTGGTTTTCTTCGATATTGTTTATTGGGCATTATTTGGACCTGTGCTGCTTCTTTATGTGCAATCGGTAATAAACAAAAACTTCAAAATAATGAGTTTACACCTGATTCACATTACCACTTTAGTAATAAGCTTATTATCCGTATTACCTTACTTCCTCAGCAGAAATAGTTTTACTTCATTTGTCGAGTTTTATAATTCAAGCAAGGGGATAATAAAAGCCGGATTATTCATTTGGGAGTTTTCCTCAGCCGGTTACTTGCTGGTTGTTCTGATCATTTTATTCAAACATAAACAGAAGATAAAACACTATTTTTCAAATGTTGAAAAAAAGGAACTGATATGGCTTCTATATCTAACACTCGGTTTTTCTTTTTATATTTACCTTTCTTATGTCGACTGGATACTATATGATGTTTTCAACATCAAAACAGGTCTTAGCTTTATTGGTATGCTATCCACCATTCTAACTATTTATGTTTTTATTTTAGGATTATTTGCCTATAAACAGGAAGGTGTCTTTTTTGAAAGCGACCTCCGGGTTATTTCAAATCAAAGAAATGAATATCTGTCAGTTAAGTATAAAAGTACAGGTTTGACCAAAGAAGAAACAGAGGTGCTGAATAGCAAATTAATCGAATTTATGCAGAAAGAAAAGCCGTATCTCGAAAGCGAGATAACAATTAACGATCTTGCCCACCGACTTGAAACAACCGTGCACAAATTATCCCAGGTTATAAATGAGGTACATCATCGAAATTTTTTCGATTTTATTAATGGTTACAGAATAGGCGAAGTGAAAAAATTATTAGATGACTCAACCCAGAAAGATCTTAAGATTGAATCAATTGCCTACGATTGTGGATTTAACTCAAAGTCTTCTTTTTATGCAATCTTTAAAAAGCATACGCGTATAACTCCATCTGAATTCCGGAAAAAGATGGAATCAAACTTCGTTAAATCATAGAAAATCTATTTCATCCTATTATCCTATATTGCGCGATAAAAAACCGTTAAAATAAATTTTCTGAATTTGTATTGTTTTACGTCAAAAACTTATGCAACGCATTGCAAGACTGTGCAACAATCCACTTCCTGCTCCAAATCAAGCCCCTTAACCAGTCCTCTGACTTTATAACAGGATTTTCTAAATGCGTTCATTCCGCGGGCTGTTTACCAGAGTTAAGATCAAGAATTTTATAATAATGAGAACATTTTGAAAGAATCAATTGAAAGCGGGCAGAAAGAGAAGATGCGGCTGGGCATTTGCCACAGTTATATGTTTGGTAAGATTCGAGACTTCACTGAACAAGGTGTGATAGGATAATCCACCGTTTTAATCTGTCTTGCAATGAATTGAGGGATATTAGCGGGACAGAGGGAAGAATTGTTGCTGCAAACTTGGTTGTTTCATTCAAAATAATTTCGAAAATTGAAATTTTGAAAATTGTGTCATCCTAATTTTAGTGCAATTCGTACTTTTGAAAAAAAATTAAATGGGAATAAAAGAGGTAATGACACCGGAACAAAAGAAAGTGGCAAGGTATGCAAAGGCCCTTGGGCATCCTGTACGATTGTATATCCTTGAATTACTCTCAAAGCAAAATTGCTGTTACAGTGGCGACCTGAGTGAAGTTTTACCCATCGCCAAATCTACTTTGTCGCAGCACCTTAAAGAGTTGAAAAACGCCGGATTGATACAGGGAGAGATCGAACTTCCTAAAATCAAATACTGCCTCAATAAGGAAAATTGGGAGGAAGCCAGAAAGCTTTTTAAAAATTTTCTTGGAAGTTAATTTTATTTATCTATTTTTGTTCGCAATATTACGAACAACGAACATTAATAATTATAATGATGGAAATAAAAGTCTTGGGAACAGGTTGCCCGAAATGCAAAACCCTCGAAAAGATGACTCGGGATACGGTTACCGAAATGGGTATCGAGGCAATTGTAACAAAAGAAGAAGATATCATGAAGATCATGGAATATGGAATCATGCGCACTCCCGGCCTGGTTGTGGATGGCAAAGTAATGATGAGTGGCAGGATTCCGTCGGCAAATGAATTAAAAGAACTTTTAACAAAAAAATAGGAACATGAAAGCAGCTACAATCTTTGTTTTATTTACGATTTTCATGGGCACAACCTTTATGAGTAAGTCCCAGACAACTGATCAAGATCAGATGAATCAAAAAACCTCTGTGGATAAAGTCGAGGTGTATTACTTCCATTACGAACGGCGCTGTGCAACCTGCCAGGCAGTGGAAGATGAATCCCAAAAGGCTTTAAATGAACTTTATCCCGATAAGGTGAAATCGGGTGACATGACCTTTTTATCAGTCAACATTGAAGATGAAACAAATAATGCACTGGTAGAAAAATATAAAGTTTCGGGCCAAACATTATTGGTTGTAAAAGGCAGTAAGCAGGAAAACCTTACCAACACCGCTTTCATGTATGCCAAAACAAATCCTGACAAACTGAAGAAAGAGATTGGTAAGGCAATAGATAAACTATAATCCTCAAATGGAATTTCTGACTTCACTATTAGAAAGTTCATCCTTTCCAATCTTGACTGCATTTATTCTCGGGCTGATGACTGCTATCAGTCCTTGCCCACTTGCGACGAACATTACGGCAGTCGGTTTTATCAGCAAAGACATACAAAACCGGAATAGGGTGTTTATCAATGGTCTTGTTTATACGTTGGGACGCTCTCTATCCTATACTCTCCTTGCTGTCATTTTATTTTACAGCGCTGATCAATTTAAAATCTCAGGTTTTATACAGAGGTATGGTGAAAAGATCATCGGACCATTGCTTATCCTTATCGGGTTTTTTATGCTTGATATTATCAGGATCAATTTCCCCGGATTGACATCTCTCACCGATAGGTTCTCAAAAAAGGGAGTAGGCAGTTATTGGGGTGTCTTGCTGCTTGGGATCATTTTTGCACTGGCGTTTTGTCCGTATAGCGGAGTACTGTATTTCGGAATGTTGATGCCGCTGACAATCAGCAGCAGCGAAGGGTTACTTCTTCCATTGGTCTTCGCTGTCGCAACTGGAATTCCGGTCATCATTTTTGCCTGGCTAATTGCTTATACCCTCTCTGGGGTTGGTGGTATTTATAACAAAATAAAAACATTTGAAATCTGGTTCCGCAGGGTTATTGCAGTATTATTCATCGGGATTGGTATCTATTATATTGTGATTATGTTTTTTTGATTTTTTTTATTTAAATTGTTCGTAATAAAACGAACTAATATTTTTAAATTATGGAGATTAAAAAAGAAATAAAAATACTGATTTGGATCGCAGTGATTTTTGGTGTTGCCTTTTTTCTGCCACTGGAGAGTACAAGGTTTACAACTGCGATTGATGCCACTTTTGATCTGGTTAAATGGTATGCCCGCGAACATGTAATACTTTGCCTTTTACCTGCCTTTTTCATTGCCGGAGTAATTTCCGTTTTTGTCAGTCAGGGTTCGGTATTAAGGTATTTTGGAGCCAATGCAAAAAAATGGCTGGCTTATTCGGTTGCTGCAGTTTCGGGTACAATTCTGGCGGTATGTTCATGTACAATTTTACCATTGTTTTCAAGCATTCACAAGCGTGGTGCAGGATTAGGACCTGCAATAGCCTTTCTTTACTCCGGCCCTGCAATTAATATACTTGCGATCATATTGACGGCCCGCATTTTGGGTTTTGAAATGGGAGTTGCCCGGACAATTGGTGCTATGAGTTTCAGCGTAATTATCGGGGTTATCATGTCGCTCATTTATCGCAAAGAAGAAAAGGTAAAAAGAGAAGAGCAAATGAACATTGTTCTTCAACCCGAAAAACGACCGATGTGGCAAACTTCTTTTCATTTCTTTATACTGGTGCTCATTTTGGTTTTTGCTAACTGGGGCGCACCGGCCGCCGATGACACTTCAAGCGCCTGGCATTACATCTGGTTTTATAAATGGTACATTACAGGTTTTTTCGGATTGCTTTTGGGTTATTCATTAATCCATATCCTGAAAATTAAATGGCAATGGGTTTTGGCGGCAGTTGCAGTAACTGTAATTTCAGCTCTGCTTGCCAGTAATTTAATAGAGAATCAAAAACTAAGTCCGCTGGTTCCCATGTTGGTTGGAATTATTTCATTAAGTATCATCACCCTCAGAGATAAAAATGATGGCGAGAATCGCGAGTGGACCATTGTGACCTGGGATTTTGCTAAGCAAATCCTTCCCTTGCTGGCTATCGGGGTGGTGACAGCAGGATTTCTGCTGGGTTCCACCCATGATGGACAAACCATTGCCGGGGTGATCCCCAATGAATGGATACAATGGCTGGTAGGCGGCAATTCATTTTTTTCAAACTTTTTTGCTTCTGTTGTAGGCGCTTTCATGTATTTTGCTACCCTTACCGAAGTTCCGATTTTACAAGGTCTGATTGCATCCGGTATGGGTAAAGGTCCTGCATTGGCATTGTTGTTAGCCGGTCCGTCTTTATCCTTACCCAATATGCTGGTGATCCGTGGTATCATGGGAACACAGAAAACGCTGGTTTATGTTGCGCTGGTAATTGTGATGGCAACAATTACAGGTTTGATCTATGGTGGATTGTTTTAATAAAGAATAATCATGAGATTGCTGATTTCATGTTTGATACTTTTTACTTTGGTTTCCAATCTTTTATTATCGCAAACAGATAGTATTGGTGAAGAGAAAAAGGGAAAACCCATTATCCAGGTATTTGGAAATTTCGATTACAATGCCACCAAAGATTCTCAAAAGAAATATAGCTTTTGGTTTGGCCGTGCACATTTTGGCTATGAGTATCAGTTCAATAAACAGTTTGCAGGCAGGGTCATTTTGGATATTGGGCGTCCTACCACTGTTGGACAAATCGAGGTAACAGACACTTCAGGAAATAACCTGAATGTATCAAACACTTCAAAAGAAGGAAGCTATTATACCATGACGCTGAAATTTGCTTCGCTGGAATGGAAACCCAATGAACATGTGAAATTACAGGCAGGCGGTATTTTGCAGAACCATTATATTACACAGGAAAAATTCTGGGGTTACCGTTATCTTGCAGAAACATTCCAGGACAGGTATTACAAGATTCCCAGCAGTGATTTGGGAATAATTGGTTTCTTTAACATGAATAAAATCATTGCTTTCGATCTTGCACTGACCAATGGCGAAGGCTTTCGGTTTGACCAGGATATATATGGCCATGTGAAGATCGCAGGTGGTGTGGATCTGAATTTGGTTAAAGGATTGCAACTACGTTTATATTATCACAACAAATCGTCCGGGGATTCAATAAATAATGCCACCGAACAATTGTTTTCGTTCTTTACCGGATATAAATTGAAAGAAAAGTTCAGGATTGGTTTTGAATATAATTATATGCAGTCGTTGCGAAATATGCCTGACCTGAATTCTGATGGAATTTCAGTTTATGTTAGTTACAGTATTTTTAAAAAAATAGAAGTATTCGCCCGCTATGACAGGTTAAACTTTTATGAACCCGATAATCTGAATCTCATTAATTTTGATACCGGCGATGCCTTAATAACCGGATTACATTATACGCCCGTTAAGGGTGTAAATGTGTCTTTGAATTACCAGGGATGGTTTGAAGAAAATTCAATTACTACAAATCACATTTTGCTCAGTTTTGAATATAAGTTGTAAGAGTTGTGGTGGTTAAGTCAAATGGTGACAATAATATTGGATTAAATGAATTGCTTCATGTTTCAGCGAGAGAAGCGTTGCAGCTATTGAATGCAGGAGCAGTTTTAGTAGATGTGAGGCCGGAATATGAATTAGGACGGTTGTTTGATGTTGAAAGGGTCATTTATTTGCCCTATAAAGAAATGCCGGATCAGTTGTCAGAATTGCCAAAAGATAAAGCGCTGATCATTGCCGATGCTGTTGGGCTTAGGAGTAATGAGGTTTGTTCAATGTTGTTGAAAAACGGATTTAAAAGCATTTATAACCTTGCCGGCGGTATTGTTGATTGGGAGCGTTCAGGATTTCCGGTGACGACAGATAAAAACAGGATTTTAACCGGCTCATGCATGTGCCATTTAAAAATAAGGAATAAGAAAACGAAATAATTTTATGTTATGGAAACAGAAAATAAAAAATGTTTGTGTGGAGAAGGTGATTATATTGTCTTAGCCTGCTCAGGCGCCTCTGATGTAGGACATATATCCGACCTTGTCGCCAGAAAACTTTCAAAGGAAGGAGTCAGGAAAATGAATTGCCTTGCTGTGGTTGGCGCAGGGATCGAGAAATCAATTGAATCCTTCAAAAAAAGAAACCTTCTGATCATTGACGGTTGTCCGGTCGATTGTGGTAAAAAAATTGCCGAAAAAGCAGGTATTGAAAATTTCAGTTAAATGAGGATTACCGACCTTGGTTATAAAAAAGGTTTAACCGAAGTCAGCGAAACTGTCGTTGATGAGGTTTATAAAAAGGTTGAAATACTGTTTTGATATTTCATAAATATGACAAAGCTTAGAAAGTGTCATTTATTAAATAGCGATTATGAAGAAAATGTCTTTGTTTTTTAAATGCCTGCTTGTGATTGCGATCATCGCAGCATGTGAAAAGGAAAAGGATAAAGGAACCCCTTCGGATAAAATCAGGATTGACAGTCTTACGGCGACCTTTGATACCGTGAAAGCATGGGATACCACAACCATCACCTGTTATGCCTTTGGTGACAGCCTGGAATATGCATGGGAGTGCGACCATGGTAATTTTAATGGCAGCGGGACTCAAATTAAATACGCTGCTGGACAATGCTGCATCGGGACGAATACGATTACCTGCACCATTTCCAATAATACAGGTTTTGTATCAAAGGAAATTCAGATTGTTGTCACATCCTACTATGACGGAGGCAAATAGAATGTTCCGCATTATTTTGCTTCCTATCCTTGCGATTGTTATCGGCTATTCTTCAGCCAGGGCACAATGTTGCTCAGCCGGTAATCCTTACTTTTACAGCGAACAGGCAAACATGGGTCATAAAGAGCTTCAGGCAGTTGCAGGTTACAAATACAGTGCATCGGATACCTATTATGCGGGTTCAGATCAAATTGAAATCAATGACATCAAAAAAGCCTGGTTTAATTATTTGAACCTTCAATTGGTTTATGGATTGACCCAGCGTTTGAGTATACAAACCGACCTGGGTTATTTCATCAATAAATCGGAAGATTACTATAAGCAGGATTGGGCGACAAAAACAGGTTATGGTTTAGGCGATGCCACCCTTACCCTTAAATACCTTGCTTATAAAAGTTTTACGCATAAATATTCTATCATTCCTTCCTTTGGTATGAAATTTCCAATTGGCGTTTTTGACCAGGAAGTTGACAATGTTAAGTTACCGATTACAATACAGCCATCGTCCGGGAGTTTCCGTTACCTTGTGAATCTTTACATTAATAAGTCATTTAAAAATCCAAAATGGAACATTGGTTTTTACGGATCATTTGAATATGCACAGCTCATTGACTCCGAAAATTTCTATTATAAATATGGCAATGTCTATCATTTTTCTCTTATTGGTTCCTATAAGATTATGGATAAGCTGAACCTGGGCCTGGAAATAAGAAATGAAAACAGGGCTAAAGCCAGCCGGGAAAATGAGCAGGTGGTTGAATCTTCGGGTTATAATATCATATATACCATTCCTCATCTAAATTACACCATTACCCGTAAGTGGTTTCTTGCTGCAAATGCAGAATTGCCCGTTTATCGTTATTACAATGGAATACAATTGGGAAATAAGTTTGCGATTTCTGCGAGTCTTTCTTATCGATTAAGTTTTGATAAAAAGGTATTAAAAGAATTAGAACCAAACTCACCCGGAGTATAATCTGACTTAACCTCCTTCTAAAAAACAAATGAAAAATATTTTTAAAAATTATGACGTATTTTTTGGTCATGATAAATAATAACGTATTTTTGCGTCATAATTTTTAAAACGACATGGCAAAAGTTGAATTATTTGATACGGATTTACAAACCACCTCAGCCCTTTTTAAAGCGCTTGGTCATCCAGCCAGACTTGCAATATTAAAGTACCTTTCAGAAATAAAAGTTTGCATTTCGGGCGACATTTCCAATGAGCTTCCATTGAGCCGGACAACAGTGAACCAGCATTTAAAGGAACTGAAAGATCAGGGATTGATTAAGGGCGAAATTGAAGGAGCAAAAACAAACTATTGTTTAAACCCTCATAGAATCAAAGAACTAAAAGAAGTGTTAGATCAATTCTTGTGTGATATTGATTGTAGTTGTAATCTAAATTGTGATTAAAATGAAGATACTGATTATTTGCACCGGCAATACCTGCCGCAGCCAGATGGCTGAAGGATTTCTAAAATCATTTGATAAAAATCTTGAAGTTTATTCGGCAGGAACGGCTGTTGAGGGAAAGGTAAATCCGTTCGCCGTTAAAGTGATGAAGGAGGCAGGAATTGATATAAGCCAGCAAAAGCCGGAATCTGTTGATTTGTACCTTTCTGATAGTTTTGATTATGTAATTACTGTTTGCGATGGGGCCAAAGAAGTTTGCCCTGTTTTTACAGGAAAGGTAAAACACAGGCTTCATATTGGCTTTGAAGATCCCGCAAGTGCAAAAGGAACCGATGAAGTGGTGCTGCCTGTTTACCTGAAAGTCAGGGATCAGATAAAAGAGGCATTTTATGAATTTTATAAACAAATCGAATAGCACACGGATAACATGGATTTAATGGATTTTCACAGATCAATCCGTGTTTATCAGTAGAATCCGTGTCATCGGTGTTCAATATTTTTAAAATATAAACTATGAATGAAAGATTAACAGGAATTAAAGAGATTGTCAGAAGTAAATACAATCAAATTGCTCAACAAAGCAAAGAACAAAACCAGTCTTCCTGCTGCGGAAGCACCGATTGCTGCACCGATATTGAATACACACTTTTTAATGATGATTACTCAAAGTTAAAAGGCTATAACCCAGATGCTGACCTTGGTTTGGGTTGCGGGATTCCCACTGAACATGCTGAGATTAAAAAAGGTGATACAGTTCTTGACCTCGGTTCGGGCGCAGGGAATGACGCATTTGTGGCCCGGTCTATTGTGGGTGATGAGGGCAGGGTCATCGGACTGGATTTCGCTGGTGCCATGTTGACCAAAGCAAAGAACAATACACAGAAGTTAGGTTTTAACAATGTTGAATTTGTCAGGGGAGATATAGAAGAAATGCCATTACCTGATGCAATTGTTGATGTAGTGATCAGCAATTGCGTGCTGAACCTGGTTCCGGATAAAGAGAAAGCATTTAAGCAGATATTTCGGGTGCTCAAACCTTCAGGTCATTTTTGTGTTTCGGATGTGGTGATTTCAGGTGATTTACCTGATCCTTTATTACAAGATGCTACAATGTATGCAGGCTGTGTTTCCGGTGCGATGAAAAAGGAAGATTACCTTGAAGTAATATCAAAAGCCGGATTCAAAAACATTCAAATAAGGAAAGAAAAAGATGTCAAGTTACCCGATGAACTCTTGTTAAAATATCTTTCGGAAATTGAATTTAAGCATTTTAAAGCCAGCAAGATCGGAATTTACAGTATTACAGTCTTTGCTGAGAAAAATGGTAAATAAGTTTTGCAATTGTATTTTTTATCAAAAAATTATCATTAAAGAATTAAAGGATCAACATATTCATTAATCTAAAAATTAATAACAATGAGAACATTTAGCATTATTCTGGCAGCCATGTTCATTTTAAGCATGAGCAATTCAAACGCTACCGTAAAAAGTGAAATTGAAACTGCAAACAAAGCCGGCAATTCGGTTTTCCTTGTAGTAACTGATGCACAGGTGACAGGAACCGACAAAGCACTCGAAATCGCAAACAAGGCGCATGAAAGCTATTCAAAATCAAATGTAATTTTAATGAACCGGACAGAATCTGCAAACCAGGAACTTGTTACAAAATATCAGTTATCCGGTGCACCGCTTCCGTTGATTTTGGTCGTTGCAACAAACGGTTTAGTTGCCGGAGGTTATTTATTAGCACAGGCCACTCCTGAATTATTGGTGAAAGCAATTCCATCACCTAAAAAGGCTGATGTTATGAAGGCATTAAGTGAAGGTAAGTCTGTCTTTATGGTGGTCAGCAGTAAGAGCATGACGAAAAAAAGTGATCTTGTTAACACATGTCTGAAAGCATGTACGGAGATGGAGAATAATGCAAAAGTTATAGAAGTGGATATGGATAATTCACAGGAAAAGGCTTTTTTAACTGAACTTAACGTCAATATGACTATTACTGAACCCCAGACTTATGTGATCAATTCAAAAGGTCAGGTTACCGGAAATTTTAGCAGCGATGTAAATTCAACTACACTGGTTGCAACTGCAAAAAAAGTTAGTGGTGGTTGCTGCCCGACCGGGAGTGGTAAAAGTTGTGCTCCGACAAAAAAGTAATTTATCCTATATGAATCTTTTACAATTGGTCTGGCTTGAACTTGGCCAACGAAAAACACAATTGATCTCCGGGATATTAGCGATCATATTGGGGATTGGAGTCATTGTAGCCATTCGTTCTGTTTCAGTCGTATCAGAAAAAGCTGTAGCTGTAAACCTTGATAATCTTGGCGCAAATATTTTAGTTCTTCCGCAGGGAACAGGAGTTGATAATTACTATACAGCAGATATTGATGCCCCGACCTTTCCCGAAGAATATGTAGAACGCATTGTAACTTCCACTTTGCCGGGCGTAGATAATTTATCTCCAAAATTGACCCGCAGAATCACTATAGGCGGTCAGAAGTTTGTTCTGACCGGGATATTACCGGCGAATGAATTGGCTTCAAAACCCATCTGGCAAACTTCAGGATTATTCGGAAGTGAATTACAGGCTTCATGTGGAGAAAATCCGGTTAATGAGTCGCTGGGTTACAAAGATGAAAAATTGCAGCGGAAATCGATTGATTCGTTAGCTATAGCAGACTGCCTGATTGGATTTTCAGCAGCTCAACGATTAAATGTTAAAGCCGGTGAAAAACTTAAAATTGAAGGGTATGACCTGAACATTGCAAAAGTACTTACTGAAACCGGCACCATTGATGATGATCGGATTTTTGCTCATCTAAAGACGGTCCAGAACATATTAGGGATCGAAGGGCAACTTAGCGCGATTGAAATTATGGGTTGCTGCAATGCCATTTCAGATGGACTTCTGGGTAAATTGCGCAATATTTTACCAGATACACGGGTGACCACGATTGGTCAAATTGTTTCTACCCAAATTAAAACGAATAGTTTAATGAACCGGATTTCTCTGATTATATTAATTATTATTTTGTTTGTTGGCGGAATTTCGATAGGCAATTATATGTGGGCCAATGTGAACGAAAGAAAGAGGGAAATCGGCATTTTAAGAATGATAGGATACTCCAGGAATTCAATCTATTCAATTTTACTTTTAAAAGCTTCAATCATGGGAATAATTGGAGGTATCATCGGTTATTTTGCCGGCGCTGTCATTGCTTATTTTTTAGGTCCCTCTATTGCAGGAATCAATGTTTTACCCATACCTATCCTTTTGGTTTGGTCAATATTAATAGCTCTTTCCATTTCTTTAATTGGTTCAATTTTGCCGGCTTATTTTGCCTCGAGATTTGAACCCTATTCAAATATGCAGGATGTATGAAGCCTATTTTAGAAGTTGAACAAATATCAAAACAATATCACCACCGCGATGGCCTGGTGGATGCTTTGAAGGATATTTCATTTTCAATCAGCAAAGGCTCCTTTGTGACCATTACAGGTCCATCAGGTTCAGGAAAAACAACCTTACTTTTAGCATTAAGCGGATTGATCCATCCTACTTCGGGTAAAATATATTTTGAAGGTGAAAGTCTGGACTTAACAAGTGACAGCACCCTGGTCAATTTTCGCAAAAAACATGTTGGGTTTGTCATGCAGAATTTTTCGTTGATTCCATACATGACAGCACTCCAGAATGTAATGATCCCACTTTCGTTAAATGGAATGACTGGTTCAGAACAAAAGGCACGAGCAATTGAGATGCTGGAATTATCCGGACTTGAAAATCGTATGAATCATTTTCCGAGAGAACTATCTGCCGGACAGCAGCAACGAGTTGCTATTGCAAGGGCTTTGGCAAACAAGCCATCTATTATATTTGCAGATGAACCAACCGGTAATCTTGATCCTGCTTTGGCAAGAGACATACTTGAGTTACTAAAAAAAATAAATTTAGCCCAACATCTGACTATTTTTATGGTAACCCACAGCCCATTGGCAAGTGATTACGGAAATGTGAAAATCCGGTTAGATGATGGGCGATTATTAAACTGATTTATTAATTTCGATTTATTATCATTAGTGACGTTGAGAATTTAAATTTTCATCAAAATAAATCAATAGCAAATCCCCGCATTTGTGCGTATGTTTTAACACTCACTCATTAGCGGCAAAATGAAAATTTCTATGGAAAAATTAACCAAACGCTTATCCTTCCTTGACCGCTACCTCACGGTCTGGATTTTCCTGGCCATGCTGGTCGGGGTATTTTCGGGTTATTTATTCCCGGCAATTGCCGGTTTCTGGGACAACATGAGTTCCGGAACAACCAACATACCTATCGCTATCGGATTGATCATTATGATGTATCCCCCGCTGGCAAAGGTTAAGTACGAAGAGTTGGGTGATGTTTTTAAAAACTGGAGGGTTCTTACCCTCTCTCTTGTTCAAAACTGGCTGATCGGACCTATTCTGATGTTTTTCTTAGCCATTTTATTTCTTCATAATTATCCTGAGTACATGACCGGTCTTATCCTTATCGGACTGGCTCGCTGTATTGCAATGGTAATTGTCTGGAACGAACTGGCAAAGGGCGATTCGGAATATGCTGCCGGGCTGGTGGCTTTCAACAGCATTTTCCAGGTGCTGTTCTTTTCGTTCTATGCCTATGTTTTCATTACCATTTTACCGGGCTGGTTTGGATTAGCCTCTTATGAAGTGGACATTACCATTGGTCAAATCGCTAAAAGTGTCTTCATTTATCTCGGTATTCCTTTTATTGCCGGTATGATCACCCGATTTGTCCTGATCAGATTGAAAAGTAAAGAATGGTATCAGACCAAATTCATTCCCAAAATCAGTCCGTTGACTTTGATAGCATTACTTTTCACCATCTTCGTCATGTTTTCACTAAAGGGAGAGGTCATTGTTGAGCTTCCGTTTGATGTAGTAAGGATTGCCATTCCATTGGTTATCTATTTTGCAGTGATGTTTTTCATTTCATTTTGGATGGGTAGGAAAATCGGAGCGAATTATTCGAAAACAACCACCATCGCTTTTACTGCCGCAAGCAACAATTTTGAACTGGCAATTGCAGTCGCAGTTGCAGTATTCGGTATTAATTCAGGAGAAGCATTTGCCGCCGTCATCGGGCCGTTGGTTGAAGTGCCGGTGCTGATTGGTCTGGTAAATGTGGCTTTAAGATTTAAAACTAAGTATTTCAGCAAATAGTTTTTTCATCATGATTTCGACCTGCTTGTCAGAATGACATTGTTATTTATTTGGTTCTGTTTTTGATTGGTGATATGTAAACGCTAAATATTTTACAGAAAATGAGAACAATACAACTTTTTATCATACTGATGGTCGCAGGTGTGATGTCAGTAAATGCACAAAATGAAATAATGGATAACCAGCAGAAAAGCGAATTATTCTTCAGTAAGCAGGTACAAGGATCTATGGAAGAAGTTTATCAACGGGTGGTTGAAGCCTTAAAAGTTGAAAAGTTTGGAGTCATCACTGAGATTGATATGGCAAAAACGCTCAATGAGAAGCTGGGTGTTGAAATGAAACCCTATAAGATTTTAGGTGTTTGCAATCCGGGATTTGCCTATGAAGCCATTCAGGCAGAACCAAACATTGGTGTGTTTTTACCCTGTAAAGTAATCCTAAAACAACTGGATGAAAATACAATTGAAGTAGTTTCGATGAATCCGGAAACAATGATGAAGATGCTGGAAAACGAAAAGCTTGATAAAACGGCTAAATCTGTTGGACAGAAACTGGAAAAAGTAGTTTTGGGATTATAACGCATAGAGGCTGTCTCAAAAGCAATAAAACACGTCTTTGCGAGTCCCCACCCAAAAATTTGGGCACGATGTGGCGATGACAATTATGTTTTTCGGAAGCAGAAATTAGGTCATCCTGAGCGTGTCTAAGGATAGACCGGTTTTGAAAACTAAACCACTATGGATTAGAAATCCATAGGTTGTAAATACTGTAAAAAATGAAATTTTTTGTCTTTATTCTAATATCCAATTACCTGATTGTACATTCGGTTTATCCCGATGATGTTCAAGATATTCCTGAACCATCTCATCCGTTATATTTCCTGTACTCCAAACACCATAACCAACTGCCCAAAAATGGCGACCCCAATACTGCTTGCCCAATGAGGGAAATTCTTGCTGAAGAAGTCGTGAAGTCCTACCCTTCAACTTCTTTACCAATTCACTTATACTCAACGAAGGAGGATACTCAACATGGATGTGAACATGATCTTTGCTTACTACCCCCTTTAGTATTTGAACATTCTCAGCATTACTTATTTGAACAACCAAATCTCGACAACGTACTTGAACATCACCCTTTAAAACATGATAACGATATTTCGTTACCCAAACGATATGAGCTGTTAAACGACTTACAGAATGTGAACCTAACCTGTATTGTTCCATCTTGTAAAACTAAAAAATTTATAGAAACTAAAGTGCCTGCAATAAATTGCAGGGTTTTAACCATTTTTTAAGATAATAAAATCTGCCATTCTTAGGAGGAACGACGAAGCAATCTGCTAATTGTCAATCTCGTCAGATTGCTTCGCTATGCTCGCAATGACGAAAATCTGACTTTTGAGACAGGTTCAATTTTCAATTTATTTTTTCAGTACCAGTTCCCTGTATTTGCTTTCATTCCATAAATCAATCATTTGCTTGAAAGCTTTGTATTCAGCCACAGGTATCGTTTGTTGAAGGATTTTAAGGTTCCGTTTAACGGTTATCTTACTTCCATCCTGTAAAATGGATATCGCAAGTTCGCCAAAGGCCGTTTTGAGTTCGGTTAAATTTAAAGGATTGACGAGTTTCATATTTTCGGGAATGGAAAAGGTGAAGTCATATTGCTCATCCACTGGAAATGGAACTTCAAATGGTGTTTTTCTTTCGGCATTTAAATAACTGATATGCCAGCTGTCTGTCCCTTTTTTGCACAAAGGCAAATTGAAAAAATAATAATTGGCCTGTTTCTTAGCTGCCTGTTTTTTCTCAAATTCAAAATTCAGTTCTGATCGCACCTGGGTTGATTTGTCAACTTTCACCGCTTTTATGTCTTTGGACGTTATGCCTCCACCAATGAATTGCTTTGCGGCACTGCTATCCTGTTTAATTTTATAAAAGGGATTCGCTTTTTCGGAGAGATACAAGTCAGCATGGCCCTGTAAAACCATAGAATCATTAAGGATGAATTTTCCTTTCAGGATCAGTTTGTTTTCGTATTTTTCTTTCGTTTTACTGATGAAGGGTTTATCCTTGTTCAACATAAGGGAGGTATAACCTTCAAGCGAATAAATGTAATTTTGATCGGTAGCGCTTACTGGTGAAAGAATCATTTGTTCAAGTTCACGGGGATTTACCTGTACCAGATAATCAGTGACCTGGCTTAAAACTCCAATGGTATCATTGTAAATTGGGGTAGGAATGATGATGAAGGGTTCCGCATTTATTTTGGCTTCACGGTACAGGGTAGTCAGCAAGAGGCATTTTTCAAAGGGAGTACCGCCATTACTTTTCCATGTTTCGAAAGGATTCCGGGCAGTGAAACCCATAAATTCAGCAGGTATAAAATAGGTGTTCATATTATTAGCGACCATATCCTGTATTTTTAAAACTAAGGCAAGATCATTCTTCGATTCTTCTTTTGCTTTTGCCACAGCATCTTTCATGCTCTGATCGGCTTTGTATTTCAAAGCTTCCTGTCCTGCCAGAAAATGCTGGCCGGCGGCAGCACTGAATGTACTGAAAATTAGTCTGGGTAAATGTCTGTTATCCAGAGGCTGATTAGATTCGTGAGTATTCTCATTAATTTCAGCAAAGTTAAACCTGTATTCAGTAATTCCACCAATTTTAGAAATAGCTGGAGCGCTTCTATAATTAAAAACTTTGAAGTAGAGGTTCTTCCAATCAGGCACCCTAATGATAATTGCTTCTTCAAGTATTGGGGAAGATTCAGTTAAAATCTCATCTCCCATCAATGCGGGATAATACCCAGAGTCGGAATGGATTGTATATTCCAGCTCAATTACAGCATCAATTTCAAGTCCTGCATGGGTTACTACCATTTCGAGGAGATGGTTATAGTAAGGGGCGTCGGCTGCAAATTGCGGAAGTACTTCATTGAAAGCATTTTCCGGCGTCTTCACCACTTTACCATCTTTCTGAGTAACCTGGGCCAGGCTAATTTTAAGTTGCTGGTGCAATGGATTATAGACAATGAAAGTTTCACCATAAAGCCGGTTAAATGAATTATGAGTAAGCAGTTTCAGCTTTTTATAAAACCGGAAGTCCATGCTTCCATCATCATTGAGGGTGTAAGTTTTTTCTATTTTTTCAAAAACAGCATCAGATGCCGGTTGTCCGGTTATTGCTATGTTACAAACAAAAACTATAATCGGGGTAAGGAAATACTTTATCATGATATAAATTTTTCAGGTTTGAGTTTTAATTGGTCGCTTTTTCAATTTTTAAAATCACAGGTTCTTCGGCAATTTTATTTTGCGTGATAACAGCTTCACGGAAGGATCCCCAGTCGTCGGGATCATAAACCCGCTTGTTAAATTTAAGGTTTTCGCTAACAGTCACAGTTTTTTCACCGAACTCATAACCCCCCTTAAAAGAAGCCCCTGTTCCGCTCATCATAGAAGTTTGAGGAGAATAGATGACTGTAAAATTTTCAGGCAATGTAACCGTTTCACCCAGTTGCACCCATCTTGAACAACGGTCGCGAAACTGGTAATTTCTTTTCTCGATACTTGTTTCGACTGACAAATGCGACATGGCGCGCTTAAAAATATTGGACACGACAAGAGGTGTAAAAATGATTTCATCTGTAGTAACGATTGCATAATCGGGAATTTTATATTTGATCTTGATCTGCAAGGGCTCTGTCAGATAATTATATGGTTTTCCAAAGCTCATCGATATGATCTCTGCCCTAGGAAAAACAGTTATAAGCTCCTTTTCAAGACTTGCATTCCATGTTGAAACACTGTTTCCGGTAAACATTCTCCTGATAGCAGCATCTGATTGGCCTTCCGCATCAAGGGTAAATTCTCCGGAGAGGGTGCCATCAGCCGCCAGCTTTGAAGTTCCTTCAATTTTAAGATAATGATTTCTTGGATCAGATACCGGAGTGATCATCAGGTCAGCACCTTCGGGAACACCCATCAGGTAATTCTGCTGCTGTTCGAGACTGGACCATAATTCACGTACGAAGGGAACCCATGTTGGATCGAGGATATGGTATTTGCCATCAGATAATTTGACGATGGTTACACTGTGATTGAACTGATCGGCAGGAATATAATCAATCCGGGAACCAGCCATCGTCATGGCTGCATACGACTCAAACCCGGCAGCCCGCAACATCGTGATCAGCATTCCTGCTTTGTCTTTACAAACGCCGCAGCGATCGGAAAAAGTCATTTCCCCTTTATGCAGCGTAAATCCTTCGCCGCAACCCATCGAAATACCAGAATAGCGAATGTTATCAGCAACCCAGTGGGTAAGAAGGGAAACGGAATCCATTTCATCCTTAGCCCCCACTAAAATTTCTGCTACTTTCTGGTCAATTTCGGGCGTGGATTCAAAGCTGCCAAAATCCTCATTCACGCCATAGAACCAAACGGATTTTGCATTCCAGTCAGGGCTGGTAGATAAAAGTAGTTTTGGAAACTCATCCGAATAGGCCACCATATTCGGCTCATGTTCCGGTTCAGTAAAGTCATTTTTAGTAAAGGTGTAAATCATTTTATCACCGGCAGGTTTGATGGAGGATCTGATCTCTCCATGATAAAACTCATATTGAAGGTTTTTATCCTTTGGGAGTTTCACCTGGTATACTTTCTCGATAACCGGATTACTGCTCCAGAATTCAACAATATCATAAAAATGGCCACGCATCGGCGGAATGTATTTATCATCTTCATTATCCTCCTGTAAAAGGGCATAAGTAAATCCTTTCCTGAAAAGGAAAACCTCGATGGCGTCACCCGGTTCCAGCCGGCCGACTTCGATCATTTTTTCCATGGCGCCCCAGTATATTGCTCTTGCAGGTGCAGGATAATCAAGCACCTTTGACATATCGAGTGAAATTTCTTCACCTGATTTCCGGTAGATTTTTACTTCCTTAATGTCGACATAAGCCGAGAGCGGATCATAACCAAACTTGATGACAGCATTTTGTTTAGCCCCGGCGCCATTCAGCACTTTTACCAGCTTATGGATATTAACATAGCTTAAACCGGTTCCCTGAACATCTACCAGGGTGCTGTCGAAAATAACCAGTTCGGACTTGCCGGGATATTCCTTTGTTCCACCCGATTTGGCTATCAGTGCCTTGATGTCAGAACTTGCTTGCAGAAACGAAGCAATAAGAAAGAGAAAAATTATGAATGCAGTTTTTTTCATTTTTAAACGGGATTGATGTAAAAATACAGCTCGTAAAACTAATAAAATATTGACAACTGCAATCAAAAAAACTTTTAACAAATAATACAAAAGAACAGGCCGAGTGCTTTAAATCCTCAAATTACAGTTAGAAAAACCGCAGGGACCGTGAAGATTAAATCAGGATTTTTTGTTAATTTTTAAAAGTTTTCAACATTTCGTGTAGAATGAGTGGCTATATATTGTACATTTGCAAACTGAAAGATAATTACAATTTAACTTAAATATTTGTTTCTATGAAAAAGACAAAAGGAATTCGTTTATTTATTTATGCTTCCGCATTGCTGATCGTCAGTAGTTGTATAACCACCAAACTTCCTGATACCTATAAGGTTCAGCCTGAAGTGCTCGAAGCCAAAGGAGGAAATGTTGCTTTCACAGTTGAAGGAACTGTTCCGGCAAAATCATTCCACAAAAAAGCGGTGGTTGAGTTTACACCTTTCGTCAAATATGGCGATGGAAAGACAAAGGAGCTGAACAAATTTGTATTAAAAGGCACTAAAGCAGAAGGCGAAGGCACTGTGATCGATTCAAAAACCGGCGGAAGCTTTAAATATTCAGCCAACTTCCCTTATGAGGATGAAATGAGGGCTTCAGAGCTTCTGGTGAATGCAAAGATCACCAAAGGCAAAAAAGTCACAGAGATCAATGACACTAAACTTGCCGACGGGATCATCGATACCTATAAAAATATTATCCATGATGAGGTGCTGATATCTGCCCCATCAGGATATGAAAAGATTACGATGGCATCCAAAAACGCAACGATTTTCTTCGTAGTCAATAAATCGAATCTGGACATGAACATGCCCCTGAACAAAAAGGATGAATCAAAAGCCACCATGGAAGCGTTTGATAAATTCGTTCAGATGGGATGGAAAATAAAGGATATCAATATCAATGCCTGGGCTTCACCTGAAGGTGAAATCCTCTTCAACGACAACCTTGCAAACGACCGGGCGACCAGTACAAACGATTACCTTGTAAAGAAAATTAAAAAATTCAACGAGGAAAAAGCCAAAAAACGGAATGTTGACGTTAAGACACTCGAACAGGAAATCACTTACGTTTCGAAAGGACATGGCGAAGACTGGGACGGTTTTATGCAAGCCGTGAAGAATTCGGAACTTAAGGATAAAAACCAAATATTGAATGTGATCAACACACAAACGGACAATAATAAAAGAGAGCAGGACATCAGGAATATGACAGTGGTTTACAAAGAGATTGAAGACCAGATTTTACCACTGCTCCGCCGGGCCGATGTTGTGGTAACCTGCTTTGAGCCTAAGCGCACCGATGAAGAGATTGCAAAACTGGCAACCTCAAGCCCCGACTCTCTTAAGTACCCTGAAATTCTTCATGCTGCTACGCTGACTACCGATTCGAAAACGAAACTCAATATTTATAAAAATGCTTTCACCAATAAGGACAGGGATTGGAAAGCTTATAACAATGCCGCTGTCGAAGCCGTCAATCTTGGCATGTTGCCCGAAGCTGAAAACTATTTGGTTCAGGCTTCGAAGTTGAATGATAAAAACGGAAAAATTGAAAACAATTTTGGTGTGCTTGAATGTCATAAAAATGATTTTGCAAAAGCCGAGCAGCATTTCCTGAAATCTGCAACCTATGGAGAAAATGTTAATTTTAATCTGGGTGTTGTCAATATTCAAAAAGGCGATTATGAAAAAGCAATTACCTACTTTAAAGGGATTGATTGCAAACATAATGTAGCTCTTGCCCAGATGCTTTCAGGTAATATGAATGATGCCCTGAAAAACCTGAAATGCGCACCACAGGGACCCGAAACTTCATACATGCTTGCTGTGTATGGCGCCAGGACAAACGATTCTAAGATGGTATATGACTACCTTAGAAAAGCTGTGACTGCAAACCCAGCGCTCAAGACCAAAGCAAGCACCGACAGAGAATTCCTGAAGTTGTTCAATGAACAGGATTTTAAAAACATTGTGATGTAAATAAGATTTTATCAGAAATTAAAAAACCCCGGGATGAACTTTCGGGGTTTTTTTATTTGATCATATTCCTTGTAATGACAGAATTATATAAAGACGTCTCCAGATTCAACACCGTCTTTGCGAAGCTGCCGGAGGGGGATGAAGCAATCGATAAGCTATAAGTTTTGAAGAGTGCCTGGGCTCTTTTTTGTTGTCTTTCTGTCCATTGATAACGATATTTATACAACAGGTATCTGCTACGGGCTAGAATTTCAAGAAGGGTTTCCCCGTTTTCCAGTTTTTCTTCATGATAGTGAAATTTATCTGGCTTAAATGTTTTCCCTGTTCTTTCGTATTCTTTTAATCGCGCAAGTTCAAGGGTTTTGAATTCCTGAAGCGCTTTGCGCCGTTTTTCCAGTTCTTTTTGCCGGTAGCGTATCCTGACAGATTGATGAGCTTCCATTAGGTTCTTTTTCACATGAAATTTATCGCCCACTTGCATAGCTTGGGGTATCAATCCGGAACATACTTTTTCAAATAATGCGGAGAAATCACGGGTAATGCTTTGGACCTGGTTCAGTCCGGGTTGTAATTTTTCAAATACCTGCTTTATTTCAGTATAATTTATGCTTTTGCATATCATCGCTATTTTACCCGTTTGCCGGTTGCTCAATATGGTGTAAATCTCATCGCTGATGTGTTTCTCGTCGATTGACATTTTTGCCTCAGGTTCTCCGGCTTCAGTATTGGAACTTCTATCGCTTTCCCCTTTTCAGGATGGGCGATGTCGTTTTTATGCATCATCGTTTTGTCACGGGCATAATCACTCAGTACGTTCTTGTACCATCGATAAAGGGTCGGACCCTTGATCTGTAATTCTTTGCCAAAACTTGTTATATTCATCGGGCTCAAATCCAAGCTCCTCTTTTAAAAAAATTCCAAATTCCTTTGTGGTTTTCATACCTTCAAAATGAAGATCATATCGGTTACTGTAACTCTGTTCCGGGGTTCCTCTTTCTTTCCAGCGCCTCCGTCTTACTGCTATATAAACGGTCTTATCTTTCAATGGAAAAGTCTGCAATTCCATTTTATTTAAATAACCATCCTGCACAGCTTCTTTACCCTTTAATTCTTCTGGGATTCTTTGATCTTTTTCCTCGAAGTATAACGTGATACTCGTTGGCTTTTCTACTATCTGTACAAGTTCGAAATTCTCCGCTATTACCCTGGGCGCTATTAAACTCACTAATTCTTTATATAACTGCTTCTTTTCCATACCTTTTTTCGCTAAGGTAGGAGTTATTCAGCACATCAAAATAAAATATAGCCGGTAAAAGTTGATTATGCATAAGGTGTCAAATTATTAGAAATTTTCATACTCCCTTAACAAATTATCAATTTCCTGTTTCCGGAAACAATTCAATTGATTTATCCATATTTATTAACAATTTAGCTCAAAGTTAATGTTCAGTTTTGCAATTTGAGTAACTTTGCTCTCCTTTTAATTTTAATTATTTATTATTTAAAGATTTAATATTATGTCAGAAAGAATATCGGATCACATAAAACCCGGTGTTGCTGCCGGAGATGATCTGCAAAAATTATTTGCTTTTGCTAAAAAAAATCAATTTGCTATACCTGCGGTAAATGTTGTCGGGACTAATTCAGTGAACGCTGTGCTTGAGGCTGCGAAATTAGTCAACTCACCCGTTATCATTCAGTTTTCGAATGGTGGTTCCATATTCTATGCAGGACAGGGTCTGCCAAATACCAATGAACAAGCTGCCATTGCCGGTGCCATTTCAGGAGCAATACATATTCATCGCATAGCTGAGTTCTATGGAATACCAGTTATTGTTCATACAGATCATGCCGCCCGCAAATTACTACCCTGGATCGATGGATTGCTTGCGAAAGGAGAGGAGCATTTTAAAAAACATGGAAAACCATTGTTCAGCTCTCACATGCTTGACCTATCGGAAGAGCCAATTAAAGAAAATATAGAAACCTGTAAAAAATACCTTGAACGAATGAGCAAAATAGGAATGGTGCTCGAAATTGAATTAGGTGTTACAGGCGGTGAAGAAGATGGGGTGGACAATACAGGTATTGACAGTTCAAGATTATACACCCAACCTGAAGATGTTGCTTTTGCTTATGAGGAATTGTTGAAAATAAGTGACCTGTTCACCGTTGCCGCATCCTTTGGCAATGTGCATGGGGTTTATAAACCAGGCAATGTAAAATTGCAACCTGTCATTCTTAAAAATTCACAGGACTATATCCGTAAAAAATTCAATACGGGCGATAAACCGGTAAATTTTGTATTCCATGGTGGTTCCGGCTCGAGCAGGGAAGAAATCAGGGAAGCCATTTCCTATGGTGTTATTAAAATGAACATTGATACCGATACCCAATGGGCAATGTGGGATGGTGTTAGAAAATATGATGCTAAATTCCATGGCTACCTGCAGGGACAAATTGGCAACCCTGAAGGCGAAGATAAGCCGAATAAAAAATATTATGATCCCAGAAAATGGCTGCGCGAAGGCGAAAAGAGCCTGGTTGAAAGATTAAAAATTGCATTTGAGGATTTAAATAATATCAACAGTTACTAGACTACAGCAATTTTTTTTCATATATAATTGTCAATTGGTAAACATAAATTAGTAGTAATATACAAATTAGTAGGTTTAAAATTTAATAGTTATGACAAAGTTTAATTTACTTCCGGCTTTTGCGCTTTTCATCTTTATTTGTTTTGGCAGCGCAGCAAAATCACAAAACCTGATAGTTAACGGTGACCTCGAATCATGGACAGCAGGTGTCCCAGATGGATGGGGTCCTCTGGTTGAAAACATAACCCAGGAAACGACGATAGTCCATGGTGGAAATTCATCAGCCAAACACACTTCAACTACAACCTCAAAAAAATTCAATCAGGAATTGTCCGGAATTGTGGCCGGTCAGGAGTACACTATAAGTTATTGGTATTATGATAACGATCCGGCTGCAAAAACAAGAATCTGGTCATACTGGTTATCAGGAGGGACAACTTTACCAGATAACGCAGATGTATTGCGTCCTTCAGTTTATTCAAGTGATAATCCCGGCTGGCAAAATTTCAATGCTTTACTCACTGCCCCAACCGGAGCCGATGGATTCAGGTTTGAAGTGAGAGTATACCAGGAAAGCGGCTCAGGAGGAGGTGTTTTTTATGACGATTTCACCTTTACCGGTGACATCATCATTGATCCTGAACCAACAAATTACCCCACTGATTTCTCGGCAACAGCGGCAGGATTAGGCATAAATCTTTCCTGGACGGATGCTGTGGGAGCACAGTTACCTTCAGATTATATCATCATGGCTGGCATTAATTCTTCACTTCCCATCCCCTCAGATGGGGAACCGGTTCCCAACGATACTGACCTTTCTGACGGAAGCGGGGCAGTAAATGTAGCTTATGGATTGGAGGCAGCATCTTTTAGCGGACTGGAGGGAAATACAACTTATTATTTTACGATATATTCATACACCAATAGCGGTCCAAACATTGATTTTAAAACAAATGGAACAGTTCCGGCTGCAAACGCGACAACTTCCAGTATTACGACCATTGAAGCAGAAAATTTTGATGTATCATGGGGAAACTGGACTACAATCAGTGTAATAGGAGACCAGGTTTGGGACCGCAACAATACTTATGGCATCAACAGTACTCCCTGCGCAAGAATAAGTGGATATTCAGGTGGGCCTTTGGACAATGATGACTGGTTGATTTCTCCGGCAATGAATTTTGACAATTATGACAATGAAATTCTTGAGTTTTTTAATGCTAAAAATTACACCGGTCCGGATTTGGAATGTAAAATTTCTACCGATTATGATGGCGGTGGGGATCCCTATTCGGCAACCTGGACTTCACTGGCTTTTACCCTATGTCCGGGAGGATGGGCCTGGACTTCTTCAGGTTTGTTAGATATTTCATCTTACAATGGAACTGTTTACATTGCTTTTCATTATACCTGCAATACTACTGCATCTGCAACATGGGAAATTGATGATATTGTTATCACGGGTGAAGAAGGAGCAACCATTGATCCTGAACCGTCAAATTATCCCACTGATTTCACTGCTGTGGCAGAAGGCCTTTCAATCAATCTGACATGGACCGATGCCATCGGAACTCAGCTTCCTGATAAATACATCCTTTATGCAGGCATAAGCTCCAGCTTGCCTGTTCCGGTTGATGGTATCCCGGTTACCAATGATCCCGACCTGAGTGATGGCTCGGCAGTACTGAATATTTCTTATGGGATACAGGAAGCTTCATTCAGCGACCTTTTACCTGCCACGATATATTATTTTACGATTTACCCTTATACCAACAGTGGTGTAAATATTAATTATAAAACCGATGGTGCAGCTCCGTCAGATGATGCCACCACAGAGAACATAGTGGTAGTGACAATAGAGTCTGAGAATTTCAATGATTCGTGGGGAAATTGGACTCCCATTTCAGTGGTAGGAACTCAAGTTTGGGACAGGGATAATACTTTTGGCATTGGTAGTACACCTTGTGCAAGCATGAGTGGTTACGAAGGCCAGGCTTTTGAAAATGAAGACTGGCTCATTTCTCCGGCTTTAAATTTGAATAATTACATCAATGAAACAATCACATTCCAGAATGCAAAAAACTATACAGGAAACGACCTTGAACTCAAAGTTTCGATGAACTACGACGGAGGAGGAGATCCAAATTCAGCCACATGGACTAATCTCACTTACACTCTTGCACCCTCTGGATTTGTATGGACATTCTCAGGTGAGATTGACCTCTCAGGATTTAATGGAACGGCGGTTTATGTTGCATTTTATTACACAAGCACCGCTGCTGCTTCAGCTACATGGGAAGTAGACGACATTGAAATTACAGGAGAAGAAGAAGCAACTATCTTTCCGGAGCCTTCCAATTATCCAACTAGTTTTTCAGCAGATGCCACAGGCACAACAATTCTTGTCACATGGACGGATGCCATTGGAACACAACTTCCCAGTCAATACATCATATTCGCAGGAACCAACTCTTCATTACCCTTACCGGTTGATGGAACGCCTGTTGCTGACGATCTTGACTTGAGCGATGGTTCAGGCGCATTAAATGTCGCCTTTGGTTTGGAAGAAGCTGCTTTCGCAGGGCTTGATCCTGGTCAGATATTTTATTTTGTGATCTATCCTTTTACCAATACCGGCATCAATACCGACTATAAAACGGACGGTACTGCTCCAACTGCAAATGCAACTACTACTTTAACACCAGAGCCTTCCAATTATCCGACAGGTTTTGATGCCAATGCTACAATTAACACAATCGCGCTTTCATGGACTGACGCCATTGGTGGCCA
Organism: uncultured Bacteroidales bacterium; assembly: GCA_963749345.1. Classification (GTDB taxonomy): domain Bacteria; phylum Bacteroidota; class Bacteroidia; order Bacteroidales; family JAADJA01; genus JAADJA01. Next base: position 899,609 of record CAVVMO010000001.1, read on the forward strand.
GCTACCCGAAATGTACCTCATTTATGCCGGTAGTTCTGCCTCATTGCCGTATCCAATTGATGGCATACCAGTTGTAAATGATTTTGATTTAAGCGATGGTTCTGGTGCAATAAATGTTGCCTATGGTTTGGAAATAGCTTCTTTCGCAGGTCTTGATCCAGGGAATACTTTCTACTTTGTAATTTATCCTTATACCAATAGTGGTGCCAGCACCAACTATAAAACAGATGGCACTGCACCCACTGCTAATGCGACAACATTATTTATTCCTGAACCTTCCAATTATCCCACAGGCTTTGATGCAAACGCAACGAGCAACTCTGTTGACCTTGGATGGACAGATGCTACCGGCAGCCAATTGCCTGAAATGTACATTATTTTTGCAGGTACCTCAGCTTCATTGCCTGTGCCTGCTGATGGAACCCCGGTTCCCGATGATACTGATTTAAGCGATGGTTCCGGTGCATTAAACATTGCTTTTGGGATTGAACAAGCTTCTTTTTCCGGCTTGACATCTAATACCACTTACTATTTCTCGATTTATCCATATACTAATAGCGGTGCAAACATTGACTTTAAAAATGACGGCACTGCTCCAACTGCTGAAGCAATAACGATCGAACCTGTTGTAGTGACCATTGAAGCTGAAAACTTCGACGAAAGCTGGGGCAATTGGACAACAATTTCGGTGACCGGCGATCAGGTTTGGGGGAGGGATAACACCTTTGGTATTGGCAATACACCTTGTGCCAGCATGAGTGGATATGAAGGTGCTCCGTTTGAAAACGATGACTGGCTGATTTCTCCTGCTCTTGACCTGGATAATTACATCAATGAGGTTCTTACTTTCCAGAATGCTAAAAATTATACCGGAAATGACCTGGAGCTTAAAGTATCGACCGATTATGATGGCGGCGGAGATCCTTATTCCGGCACTTGGACGACGCTTACATTTATTAAGTCTCCCGGAAGTTGGGCGTGGACTCCTTCGGGTGAAATCGATCTCTCAGGATTTAATGGTGCAGCGGTTTATATTGCATTCCAGTTTACATCAACTGCGGTTGCTTCAGCTACATGGGAAGTAGATGATATTGTATTAACCGGCGAGGAAGATTTAAGTTCTGACAAACAAATCAACTTGGACGATTTATTCAGGATTTATCCGAATCCATCGAATGGTTTGATCAGCATTGTGAAACCGGGTAATGGTTTCGAAAATGTAAAGATCCTTTCGGTATCAGGCAGTTTAATTGAGGAATTTAAAATATCGGATACTGTTTATAATAAGGACTTATCAGATCTAAATGCCGGAGTATATTTTATTCTGTTCTCTGATGAACAAACCGGTCAAACGATCTCGAAGAAGTTGATCTTGAATTAAATTATAAAGAAAGAAGTTAAAAAGTCCTCTGGAATCAGGGGACTTTTCTTTTTTATATTCAATAATTCCTAAATGACTCCGTTTTGAATAAACAATACTTGTTATTTTTGTAAATTAACTTCATAAGGGTATCCGGGTCAAAATGAAAATATATTCAAAATTCTTAAAACTTTGCGTCTTATTATTGATTTTCCCAATAATGACTTTTGGACAAAACGATCCGCCCCTCAGGATCGAGATTGAATCCAAATCGGATGAAGCCAATTACAGAGTTGCCACCTGTAGTGAAAATGGATTGATCCTTTTCTATGAAACAACGGTTCTGCAAGATAATTACAAATTCTGGACTTTCATTTCCTATAATAAATTCATGCAGGAGTTTTGGAAAAAAGATGTACCGGTCTATGAAAACATGTCATTTAGAAGGAAAACACTAAAAGGTGAGAACCTCTATCTTTTTTTTCATGACACTGAAAAAAAGAAAAAAGAAGCATTCAATTATCAGGTACTGAAGATTAATATTCCGTCTGGCAGATATGAATTATTCAGCGGAAACTTGCCTGAAAATGCAAAGCTTGTTGATTTTGATATTCTGGGAGACCATCTGGTTGCAGGCATTGACCTGGATGAGGAGCAGAGTATGATTTTCAGTCTGAACATGACCACCAAAGAGGCGAAGGTTGTTTACGAACTCAAGGAAGTTACTTCAAGGTTTGAAAATATTTATATCGATACTCTTAATAATTCCTATGTTGGGATTATCAACGTTTTTGCTTCAAAGACTGAAAACTATTTACTACTGAAAGAATTTGATTTAAATGATGCCAATATCAATTCAATTATTATTACTCCCCTGGAAAACAAAAAGCTGAACTCCGGTAAATTGGTTACCATTAATCAAACTGAACGGATGATCATAGGAACCTACGATTATGTAAAAGGCAGTTCAATTGATAAAAAAAACTACTTTAATAATTCATCCACAGGCTTCTTTTCAATAAAGATTAACAACAACACTCAGCAGGGAAGCCAGTACTTCAGCTTTCTTGAGCTGGAAAACATGACCGGATACCTGAAAAGCAAAGAATATCAGCAGGCTCAAAAAAAGGCAAGCAAAAGCGATGAGGGTTCGGATAAGTATTCACCTGAATTCGACCTGTTAATTCACGACATCGTCCGGAAAGATTCGCTCTATTATTTTATAGGAGAAGCCTTTTATGAAGAATACCATACCGTAACCAGTACCTATTATGATTATTATGGCCGTCCCATGCCTGTTTCATACGAAGTATTCGACGGGTACAAGTATTTCAACGCATTCATCTCCTGTTTCGACAGCAATGGAAACAAACTCTGGGATAATGGAATGGAAATATTTAATATCCTCACGTTTGATCTGACCAACCGGGTCATTGTCTATTTTATTGGGAACGAAACAGTACTTGCATACAACCGTGAAGGTAAAATCGGTGCGAAGATATTTAATGGAACTAACGTAGTTGAAGGTGTCGAATACTATCCAATCGAATCCACGTTTGTGAATGACAAAATCATGGCTGACTCAAAAAGCAGCATGGAATACTGGTACGACAACTACTTTCTGGCTTATGGATTCCAGACAATAAAAAACAACTCCCGATCCGATACAGATAAAAGAGTTGTTTTCTATATGAATAAAGTTTCTTTCCAGTAATCCGGATTAATCTTATTCTACTTCAGTTTATATCATTTTTCGAGGATCAACCCATTGATTGAATTCATCATCAGTCACATAACCCAGTCCTACAGAAGCTTCCCTTAAGGTCAGTCCTTCCTTGTGAGCTTTCTTGGCAATTTCGGCTGCTTTCTCATACCCGATATGGGTGTTGAGAGCGGTTACAAGCATGAGTGAATTCTCCAGGTTCTTCTTTATAAATGGCAGGTTAGCCTGAATACCAATGGCACAATTGTCATTGTAAGATACACAAGCCTCACCCAGCAAACGAGCTGCCATCAAGAGATTATAGATCATCACCGGTTTAAAAACGTTCAACTGAAAATGTCCATGCATACCACCCACTGTAATAGCTGCATCGTTTCCGATAACCTGAGCACAAACCATGGACAAAGCTTCAGACTGGGTGGGATTCACCTTGCCAGGCATGATGGAAGAACCGGGTTCATTTTCCGGGAAAATAATCTCCCCTATTCCACAACGGGGTCCGGATGCAAGCATACGGGAATTGTTGGCTATATGCATCAGGCTTACGGCAAGGGTTTTCAGAGCACCGGAAGCCTCTACCATAGCATCGTGCGCTGATAAAGACTCAAATTTATTTTCAGCCGTCAGGAAAGGATGTCCGGTGAGTTCAGCAATTTTTTCTGCAACTTTCACTGCATAGCCTTTGGGAGTATTGATCCCGGTTCCAACAGCCGTGCCGCCAAGAGCAAGTTCCTTAAGATGGTCAAGCGTTGCTTTGAGCGCTTTTATTCCATGATCAAGTTGCGAGACATAACCCGAAAACTCCTGACCCAGGGTAAGTGGAGTGGCATCCATCAGGTGTGTACGACCAGTTTTTACAATTCCTTTAAACTCCTCTGCTTTTGCAGCCAGTGTATTTCTGAGTTTGGTAACTCCCGGAATGGTGGTTTCAACGATCATCTTATAAGCCGCAATGTGCATGGCTGTTGGGAACGTATCGTTGGATGATTGTGATTTGTTTACGTCATCATTGGGATGGATGATCTTTTTTCCTTCACCCAGTTTGCCACCACTCAAAACATGTGCACGGTTGGCAATTACCTCATTCAGGTTCATATTGGATTGGGTACCTGAACCCGTTTGCCAGATGACAAGCGGGAAGTTATCATCCAATTTCCCTTCAAGGATTTCATCGCAAACCTGGCTGATGAGTTTGGTTTTCTCTTCTGAAAGGACTCCCAGATCATGGTTGGTCATAGCAGCTGCTTTCTTGAGGTAAGCAAATGCCCTGATAATCTCAATGGGCATGGAGCCCGGATCACCGATCAGGAAATTCATTTTTGACCGCTGGGTTTGCGCTCCCCAGTATTTATCGGCCGGGACTTCAACCGGTCCCATCGTGTCTTTCTCAACTCTGTATTCCATTTTGTAAAAAATTTATTGATGTGTGAATTTATAATTGCGTTAAAATCATTTTTTCAATTTGAACAGATTATCAATCTTTTCAGGCGGATCGGCCCAGACCGCTTTATAATCTTTTTCCACTATAGGTCTTTTTATCAAGTTTGGATTCTCAATCAGTATTTTAATCCATTCCTCGTTAGTAAAATTTCTTCCTTTAAACTGTTTTAAATAAATTTGTTCCTGCTCACGAATCATCTCCTTTGGGCTTACGTTCAATTTGGCCAGAATTTCCTTAAAGCTTTCAACAGTGAAGTGTTCTTTCATATACTCCACTACCTTGAACTCCAATCCTTTTTGTTTCAGGTATTCTAAACCTGATCGCGATTTCCTGCAACGTGGATTGTGATAAATCTTGATCATATGAATTTAAAATTAGCTGATGTACAAAAAAGTTAGTTCATCTGAGTAGATTGCGGGTTTTCATTTACATTGAGTATAGTCATTTCATCAATTAAATGCTTAGCACCTGCAAATTTATCTATAATAAACAAACAATAGCGAATGTCGAGGGCAATATTCCTGCATTGTGAAATATCGTATGCCAGGTCGCTCATTGTGCCTTCCCAACATCGGTCAAAGTTCAAACCGATCAGGTTACCTTCCGCATCCATTACGGGACTTCCTGAATTTCCACCCGAAGTATGATTGGTCGCTGTAAAACAAACGTGCATGCTGCCATCCTGGTCAGCATACTGTCCGAAATCTTTGTTTCTGTATAGTTCCTTAAGCTTATCTTCAACAACGTAATCATAAATGTCAGGACCTTCCTTTTCGAGGATTCCGTCCAGTGTTGTAAAATACTTAAAGTTTACCGCATCATCCGGATGATAACCTTTCACATTACCATAAGCCACCCGCAAGGTAAAATTAGCGTCAGGATAGAACTTCTTCATAGGTTGCATTTCCATTTGGGCTTTCATATAGATTCTCATTATGCTATCAATGGCCATACTATACTTAGTCACCAGCGGCATTAACATTTTCTCGTTATATTCCAAAACTCCGGCTGAAATTCTAAAAGCAATATCTTTTTCAATAGTCCGGTAATCCCTGGATTTATAATCATTGAGGAGGCTTGCAACCTTTTCTTCAAAACAAAAGATTGATTTGGCAAAGACATTTTCAGCTATCTGATTGAAATCACCTTTATTATCATCAAATAATTCTTTTATGATGTCCGGCCAATCCAGTTGGTCATTATGATGACAATAATCGGTCATCATTACGGAAAAAATATCCTTGTCAATTTTGGATTGATAATTTTTGAAATAAGACTCTGAAGATTTTATCAGTTGTTCCTTTTTCTTTTCTACTTCTGTTTGATCAGCCTTCTTATTTTTGCTCAACTTTACAAGATCACCAAAGGATCGGGCAAACCGGATGATTTCAATGCTTAAAATAGATTCGCGTATATAATTTAGCTTCATACTTAAAGGGCTAATTTCTGCATAACATTTAGCCAATTCATGCAACAAGTTTCCGTATTTTTCTTTGTTTGATACTGAGGAATTGGCCCAGATCTGAAACTCCTGCTCAAATTCCTTTTTTTTATCAACTGTTTTCAGACGATTAATTCCGCGACTTTCTCCGATTGACTTTTTCCATCCATTTGCAAGTCCTGATCGCTTGGCTGCATACTGAATCCTGACCGCTCTGCTTTCCTTCATTGCTGAGTTATATATTTCCAGCTTCTTTTCCCTCAGGCTGATCCGAATGGGATTCAGCACATTTGACTGCAAATCAATACCGTAAGAAGGAATGTATTCCTGTGTACTACCAGGATACCCAAAGACGAAAGTAAAATCGCCTTCTTTAATTCCACTTGTCGAAATGGAAAGGTGTCTTTTGGATTTATATGGAACATTTTTATCGGAATACTTAGCTGGATTATTGGAGCTGTCGGCATAAATCCTGAACAATGAAAAATCGCCGGTATGTCTTGGCCACATCCAGTTGTCCGTATCGCCTCCAAAGTTGCCAATATTCGAAGGTGGCGCACCCACCAGCCTGACATCTTCAAAAACCTCATTGATAAAGAGGAAGTACTGGTTCTCGTAAAAGAATGATTTTACCTCGGCACTGTAATGGGTATCTTTAATAGCCTCTTCTTTTATTTTTTTTACATTTTCGGCAATCTTAGCTAACCTGATTATATCATTCATTGTTGCATCCACCCCGTTTAGAACCTCGCTTGTAACATCTGACATTTTTATCAGAAAAGTAACTTTCAATCCCGGATTTGCAAGCTCCTCTGTGCGGTTCATAGCCCAGAAACCATCCGTTAAATAATCATGCTCAAGTGAGGAATGATATTGTATGTAGCCATTTCCGCAATGGTGATTGGTAAGGATCAGCCCTTCAGGCGAAATAACTTCGCCGGTGCAACCTCCGCCAAAAATCACGATGGCATCCTTCAGGCTTGAATGATTCTCACTATAGATATCCTCAGCGGTAATACGCATGCCCATCGCCTGCATTTCGTCCTCGTTCAACTCTCCAAGAAACATTGGGATCCACATTCCCTCATCAGGTTTTGCGAGAAAAGCTATAAAAAGAAAAACGAAGAATAGTATAAATTTCTTAATCATAATACTGCTTTTTGTAGTCGGGCAAATTTAGTAAATTGAAGTACCCGGTAATTATTCCGGGATGATTTTTATAATTTTTTGCCTGGGTTCCTCAAAGAAATTTCATAAAGGTACTCAATAGAAAAAGCTTTTGCATTGTAATACTTCTGTGTAAAAGATTCCTAATTTAAATTAGAAGCCAGAATTAATTTTGTCCAAACCTTGCTTTATATAGTTGCGGTCAAGTGCGGTTTTAAATTCATCAAATGCCTTCTCTCTCGATTCTTTCCCATTAACTCCAACACCCCTTATCCCGCTAATTTCTTTGGTCCAAATTGTTTTACTGCTTTTATCCGTAAGTTTAATTTCGCCTTTAAGATCAACAGAAACAAGACCGCCGGCGCTGGTACCTGGATTAACATTATAACTCAGGGTAAAAGTAAAATCTGATGAATTGTTGTCAATGAATTGATAACCGCCACCTATTGCATTCTGATTAAAGACCTGTTTCAATCTGGAGCATTCATCCCCTTCACAACAATTTTCAGAAATTCTAAGAGCCATGGAAGGAGATTCGATGGCAATTTTAACAATTGCGGGCTGAATGGACTTTTTTAAAATTAATCCACGGATGAAAGTATCCTCAACAGCTTTTGAGGCAATTTCTTTAAGATTAATAATTGCTGAAATTTGTTCCTGTTTGTTTCTGGAATAGATCACTTCGTGCTGCAGAAACACAAATCCATCTCCATCTGAGTTCTGACGGTCAGTTTTCAGGTAGCCTCCGGTATAGCTGAATTCAACAGGGATTCCATTGGCAGGTAGATCTTTGTAGCGCACCTTGAATTTTAAACTTTGACCAAATGATTCACCTCTTTTAACTTTTATCTCCCCGATTTCGGTTTCAATGGTCAATGCCGCCAATACCTGGTCCATGGATGAAAACAACTGGTTACCTATATCAATTTTGCCCTCATTACTGATAACTGAAGTTTCTTCCTTTAGGTAGGATTTTAAAGCTTGCAGTCCCTGCAAATAAAATGTCAATGCTTCTTTAGGCCTGGTAGATTTTTCTTCCTGAATTCCTGAATTGTATTTCGCCAAAGCAGTCATGAGTGCTTCCTGTTTCTTCAATTCTTTCTTTGCTGCATATGTTTCTTTGCTGATGCGGAAATAAACCCAATAGGAATCATTATTTTCATAATATTCAACTGGTTCAAATCCTTCAAGATAATCTTCTACTGTCGTTTCAATCCGCTGATCATACGATTCAACGTGACCATATTTATTTTCGATTGTATGATAAACTGAAGTGGAGCTAATTTGTGTAGAAACTTCTCCTGACAGGTCGGCGAGAGCGTCTTTTCGCGCATTGGCAATATACTCTGAGGAAGTTCCAACTTTTTTAGCACTGCCTATTCCGACATAATATCCCGGGAAAATTGGCTTCTGCTTCATCCAGACAGGTTGTGCCTCGAATTCTGCCGCCTGTTTTTTTGCAGCACAGGCCGACAAAAGAACTATTACTATAATTAAATGTCCTCTCACTTACTTTCGGGATTGTATTTATCTACTTTCTCTACTATCAGGTCTGCAGCTTCATCCATCAACTCACTAGCCAATGCAGTTGTTGACTTAACAGTTTGTCTGGCATTAAATAACTGCTTCAGTGTACTGATGTCCCCGGGATTGTTTTTAATCACGTCCTCCGGTGAACTGCTATCCTTATTTTTCCAGTATCCAGGGACGAGGTTCTTTTTTTCACCATCATACTTGGCATAATGAGCTTTATCAGAATTGTTAATACTGACGATATCGCTCACCAATACTAAACCATTTTCAGTCGAAACCATCTTATAATCCAGATTCAGTTGTGCTTTATTTTCAAGCTCGTATTCCGCATATTCGATTTTATGCCAGGTAATTTTTTCAACCTCCTGCCCTGCTTCGTTCTTTACAATATTTACTTCTTTGATGTAGCCACGCCTGACAGTTTTAATCAATTTCCCCTCTGTCTTTTCAACCTCGTTTAGATTGCCTGAAAGAATCGCTTTAATTCCTGCAAGATTAGCTGCCTGTATGTTAATTTTACCGTTTTCGTACAATCCAATATCAATGCTTGCCGGATCAAGAATTTTAACAAATGGATTTGTAAGTGATCCTATCCTGGTTTTCACTTTTGTTGTCACCGCTTTTGAAGCATCCAAAGTAAGGGTCTTTGCAGATCCAAATTCAGAGATGAGGATAGTCAGAGTTCCTTTTTCAAGAGCTTCTTCTTTTAAGCTCGCTGCTAGCTTATAGCCTCCTGTTCCAGCTAAAATTTCCGTAAATTTTCCATAAGCTTTCCGATAAAATCCATTTTCGAGATATTGGTTAGCCTCGCGGTATAGGGGTTCGTATCTTGCAATTGTATTCTTTTCTTTTACATCCTTAAAGTTGGGCTCAACTATTAGTATTTCATCAAAAATCTTCCGGGCTCCGGTGAAGTCTTCCCGATTTAGTTTTTCGAGCCCATCAGCATATTTTTTATTCAGGAAATCGCCTTTTGCTTCATCATAATAAGATTCATAACTTTTAGGAAAATTCAAATCAACACCAACCGTTTTTAATTTATTGGAGTAGGATTCGGCATCTTTGTATTTATAAACAGCATCCTGGAAATCTGCGCCATTGTATGCCTTCATGAAAGCGGACAATTTATTGTCCAGAGTAATTTGACCATTCTTCCGTAAACCAAGCTTCGCTTCTACATTGCTGTCTTTTCTTTTGACAGCTTCATAGTAATATTCCGCTGCATCTAAGTACAACCCTGCTTGCTCGAACTTAGCTGCTTGTTTAGTAAACCGTTTGGAAGCGCAGCCCGAGACCAACAAAAGGACACTGATAATCAAACAAATTTTTTTCATCCTGCACTATTCTAAAAGGCTTTGCAAATTACAACAATCTTTCAGGAGTAAAACTTAAAGGCATAAAATTATAAAATAAGTTTTAATGGATACTGATGAGTGCTGGTCTTCTTGCATTATAATTTCAGATTTCTAAAATAACGGTTGGTTATTGTAAAGGTTGTTTTCATACTTTTGTCTAACGGTTAACTTTTATTTTTAAAGTAAACAAATGTTTAAACCGAGGACAATCCTGCTTACCCTGTTGGTGATGATCACCATCACTGCCTTTACACATGTACTTAATATCTATCAGATAGCCGACGTTCCAGGAATCCTGAATTTAGTGCTTCGGTGGCTTACGATATTGGTTATCATCTTTTATGCTTTTACAAAAAAGAACCTGACCACGTGGATATTGATTAGTATGATAGTCGGAGCAGAATTCGGGTATGATCTTCCTGAATTCTCGCTGAACCTGCAATTGTTCAGTAAAATATTTCTCAATCTCGTAAAGACGATCATTGCCCCGTTGCTCTTTGCTACGCTGGTGGTTGGTATTGCCGGCCATTCTAATCTTAAGCAGGTAGGCAGGATGGGCTGGAAATCAATTGTTTATTTTGAGGTGGTTTCAACCATTGCACTTTTTATAGGTCTTGCAGCCATCAATATAAGCCGTGCCGGATTAGGTGTTACCTTACCAGTAGGCGCTGAACAGGCAGCTGCACCTGACGTTAAAAAGCAAACAATACAAGAGATTATCCTTCATGTTTTTCCTGAGAATATTGCCAAGGCGGTTTACGAAGGACAGGTGCTTCAAATCGTAATTTTCAGTATTATATTCGGGATAGCGGTTGCTATGCTGAAAGAAAAGTACAAAACACCAATGCTGCGGTTTTCAGAAAGTCTGGCTGAAACCATGTTTAAATTTACCAACCTCATCATGTATTTTGCGCCGGTAGCCGTTTTTGCAGCCATCGCCTATTCCGTGGGTCACATGGGGCTGGACATTCTGTTTAATCTTTTTAAATTGTTGATGACGCTTTATGTATCACTCACTGTCTTTCTCTTGCTGGTTCTTTTGCCGATTGCATTAATTTTAAAAATTCCAATTCGAAATTTTATCCGGGCTGTTTCCGAACCAGCATCCATCGCTTTTGCCACCACCAGCAGCGAATCAGCCTTGCCCATTGCGATGGAATCTATGGAAAAATTTGGCGTTCCCCGTAAGATCGTCGCTTTTGTGATGCCAACTGGTTACAGTTTCAACCTTGATGGAACCACACTTTACCTTTCGCTTGCCACCATCTTTATCGCCCAAATCAGCGGCATACATCTTTCTTTCGATAAACAGTTAATCATCGTATTTACACTGATGCTTACGAGTAAAGGAGTTGCCGGAGTGCCGCGTGCTTCTCTTGTGATTTTATTGGCCACTGCGGCCAATTTCGGACTACCTGTCTGGCCCATCTTTATTATACTTGGAATAGATGAATTGATGGATATGGCGCGTACTTCAGTAAATGTGATTGGGAACTGTCTTGCCACAGCTGTCATTGCCCGTTGGGAAAATGAATTCGACCGGGAGGCAGCCCTCAATTTTAATCCGAAGATGATGAATAAATAAAACAACCAAAAAATCTTTAAAACCATGAAAACGATTATTGTAAAATCAGCCGTTTGCATGATGATTCTGGGCAGCACTTTCATAGTTAATAATTTAATAGCCCAGGAAGAATGCAAAGTTCTGAAACCTGAAATCAGCGGCTCTTATACCGGTAAATGTAAAAAAGGTCTTGCTGATGGAAAAGGGAAAGCTGTTGGAAGGGACACCTACGAAGGCCAGTTCAACGAGGGAGTTCCGTGGGGAAAAGGCACGTATACCTGGGCGAATGGCGATGTTTATTCAGGTGATTGGAAAAAGGGGCAAAGGAATGGCGTGGGAGATTTCACGTTTAAGAAAAACGATAAAGATACCATCGTTTCCGGTTTATGGGAAAATGACATATACCTTGGTCCCAATCCAAAAGAACCAGAGGTGATCTCAAAAACGAGCATTGACCGATACAACATTTATAGGCAGGGAGATATTTTAAACAGAGTTTTGATTGATTTCCAGCAAAACGGAATGAGAAATACCGGTATAACCAACCTGCTGATTGCTTCAGATAGCGGAACCGAAACGCATCTTGGTTATTTAATAGGTTATGAAAATATCATTTTCCCGGTAGTAATCAAAGTAAATTATACCACCTGGAATAAAATTCGTAGCCAGCAAATCAATGCCATCTTTGAATTTAAAATCAGTGAGCCGGGTGACTGGCGGGTAGAGATTTTTAATTAATTTTATTAACCAAAAAGAAATAATATTTAATAATTCTTGTCATAGATTTTAAAAATAAAGACTAAATAAATTATGGCAATTCCAACATCAAGAACAAAAGAGGTAGCCCGCATTACAATTGACCAGGAAAAATGCAATGGGTGCGGTTTATGCGTTGAAGTGTGTAATGACTTCAGCATTATAATGAAAGACGGTAAAGCACATGTCTCAGGCACTTCGTTTTTTGGCTGTATCGGTTGCGGGCACTGCATGGCTATCTGCCCAAAGGATGCTATTACAATCAATGGACGTTTTACTTCAGAGGCCGATCTTTTTCCGTTGCCTGAAAAAGAAAGTGCGGCCAATTATGAGTCCATTCTCAGCCTCTATCAGCGCCGAAGAAGTGTCCGGGAATTTAAAGATAAACCTGTTGAACAGGAACTTATTGACAAAGTACTTGAGGCGGCTATGACAGCGCCTATGGGATTACCACCTTCGGATGTAGGCGTGGTGGTTCTGCAAAGAAAAGAAAAAGTAAGGCAGTTTGCGGAAGATTATTGCACTTACCTTGAAAAAATCAAATTCTTCGTTTCTAAAGGATTCCTTGCCATGATGCGCCCCTTTTGGGGTAAAGCCGGTGACGAGATGTTCAGGGGATTTTTGAGGCCTCTTGTTCATGGCTATATCCGTTCGATGAAAGCCGGCGACAATTATGTGACTTACGATGCTCCTGTCGCTATGTATTTTTATGGATCGCCTTATTGCGATCCCGCCGATCCGATCATTGCCGCTACTTATGCCATGATCGCTGCAGAATCCCTTGGATTGGGAACCTGTATGTTGGGTGGAGTTCATCCCTTTATTCAGAAAGGGAAAGCAGCGAAAAAATTCCGCGAAAAATATGGTATCAAATATACCAGCCGGGAAGGATTGATCGTCATTATGGGTTATCCGAGGGTAAAATACCACAAGGGGATTAGGAGGACATTTGCAAATGTCCAGATGATGAATTGACAAGTTAATAACAATAATTTCTCATTATGCATCCGGGCAGGTCCATATCAGACATTTGTAAAGAATATCCGGTTGTTTCTTATTGCCTGGTCGCATTTATAATTACCTGGGGACTAAAATATCTCTATTGCATGGCGAAAATAGATAATGAAATGCCATCCTTTAACTTTAGCATCTTTGCTCAATTCGGACCTTCACTCGCAGCATTAATTCTGATTGGTTTGATCGACAGTAAGAATGGATTTGATCGCATTCTAAAAAGCCTGATCAACTGGCGGGTAGGAATTGGCTGGATTGTCCTTGCAATTTCTTTCGAATTTGTCATGTTTCTTGGTATCACCTTAGTATTTTGGTTTATATATGGCTCACTTCCAATGGATCGTAAATTTAATTTCTCTTCTGATCTTTTTCCTATGTTCTCAACTTTCTTAATGGGATTGTTTTTATGGGGACTTTCGGAAGAAATCGGATGGCGGGGGTGGATGCTACCCAAGTTGCAAAACACAATGTCGCCTTTCATTGCTTCTTTGATTATTTCAATTGTGGTGACTCTGTGGCATGCAAATCCAAACAATTTTTCGGAAATACTCACACCTAAGGACGGAACCTATATTATTGGCTATTTCCCGGAACTTGTCGAACGACTAATCATTACATTTCCAATTACCCTTGTAATTACTTACATTTTTAACAATACCCATGGCAGCTTGTTGCTGATGGCAATTTTTCATTCTGCAAGCAATACCTCCTATTTCTGGGTTGATGATATTTTCGGAGTTGTAAAATCTGAATTTTTTAAAGCAGGCTTTCTGATAATTTTAATAAGTTTGGCCATTATTTTCTCAATCCTTGTAATCAGGCAGGATAAGAAGGTAACTTATGAACAAACCAATTGTTAAATGCCTGATATCCTGCGATAATAAGAGAACATTAGGGATCAATCAATATTTTTTTTAACTAAAAATTTATATATCAAAATGAAAAGAAAAGCAACAGCCATATGGCAGGGAACAGGAAAGGAAGGCAAAGGCCACCTTTCGACACAAAGTGGTGTTTTAAGCAAAACCCAGTATTCATTCACTTCACGTTTTGAAGAAGGGATAGGAACCAATCCAGAAGAATTGGTAGCAGCAGCTCATGCAGGCTGTTTTACCATGAAACTGAGTTTCAACCTGACAGCAGCAGGGTTTACTCCGGACAACCTTGAAACTGCCTGCGCCATTAACTTTGAAAATGGAGCCATCATCAATTCACATTTGGATTTAAAAGCGAAAGTAAAAGGGATTGACAAAGCTAAATTTGATGAATTAGTGAAAGATGCTGAACAGAACTGCCCTATTTCAAAACTATTGAATACGAGTATTACGGTTTCGGCACAGCTAAATTAACATGAGATTTTACTGGATTCCTGCCTGCTCGTCCAGTCAGGCGGGCTTTTGCAGGAATGTTTTCGGAGTATATATTTCATACCTAAAATGCGGGAATAATACTTCATAGAAAATTAAGTTTCCTTAATTTTTGAAGCAAGCGATATTCCCCTGACGGTATTCCCTACTTTATCTGAAAGGGATTTGAAACTACCCTAAGAGAAGAATCTGGAAGCAGTGAAATGTCGACTTGTAGAATAAATGTACCCGTTGAGTTGAACATTTCTGCTGGTAATGAATTTGTGAAGATTGCTCCGGCTTTGATTGTATTCAATAACGTGGGACACTTCAGAGACATATATGGAAGCCAGAGATTGTCACTCCAATTCTGAATTTCTTTCTTCTTATAGGACATCTCCAGGTAATTGCTGCATCTGAGTCCCACAGAAATTTCATGAGCCGAACCATTTTCCAGAAGCAGCCTGATGGTATCTGACTTTGTGTATGATTCCCTGTCGGTTGATAAGATAATCTGACCCTGAATATGTGAAGTATCCTGAATTTCATTCTCGCATGTGGAAAGAAATGAAATTATTATAAGTAAACCTAAAATTTTGAACAGATTTAATGTTATCATGTTGTTTTTTTTAATGCCTCTAAATTAATTAAAAAAAGGCTTCGAAATTGCTTTTGTCCACAATAAAATTTCCATATTCATTTTGTATTCATCAAACTTATTCCACCACTTTAAACTCAGTCCTCCGGTTATTGGCCCTGCCCGCTTCAGTTTCATTGGTATCGACAGGCTGGATTTCACCATATCCTTTAAAGCTTAAACGGTCAGCAGCAATTCCGTTTTCTGTAAGGTAGGTAATTACTGATTTTGCCCTGTTTTCCGAAAGGGTTATATTGTACTCGTGCTTACCCACATTGTCTGTATGACCGCCGATCTCGATCTTAACTGAAGGATTTTTTTCAAGAAGATCGATAAGTTTATTCAGCTCAACTTTAGAAGTCTCCATTAAATCAAAGCGATCTGTTTCGAAAAAAACGTTTTTCATTATCACTTTTGCACCAGTTTCAATAGGTTCAAGAGGTACATCCTTAAGAACAGGATCAGTGGATGGGTTTTCTTCAGAAAGATTAAAATTTTCAGAATAAAATAAATATCCGTCTTTTGAAACCGTAAGTGCATAGTCATTATTCGCCGGGAGGCAAACAAGGAATTCACCCGTAGTTTTATTTGAAAAAGATTCGATAGCTACCAGGCCGGTTTTAAGGTTAGTAAGTTCAAATCGGGCATCAAGTTTTTTACCTGAATTCCTGTCGAAGACTGTACCCTTCATATAAGTTACAACCTGTGGGCGGGCTTCTTTATACAGATTAAAAGAATACAAATCAAGCCCGCCAAAGCCATCTTTCCGGTCGGAAGCAAACATAGCCAATTCTCCACCGGCACTGATGAGGATACTGTTATCGTCCTTAAATGAATTAATCGGATAACCAAGGTTTACAGGTGGTCCCCATTGTCCGACACTATCCTTTCTTGACATAAAAATATCCAGGCCACCCATTCCCACATGACCATCTGACGAAAAGTACAAAGTTTGATTATCGGGATGGATAAACACCGATCCTTCATAACCATTCGTATTAATATTTGGTCCGAGCTTCACTGGTTCAGACCATACTCCTTTATTATTCACACTTGAATACCAGATATCATAATCGTTATTCCGGTTGCTGACAAAATACAAGGTTCTGCCATCAGATGAAATAGAAGGCTGCGATTCCCAGGCACGTGAACTAATTGGAGCTCCAAGGTTATAGGGCTCCAACCAGTCATTTCCGGACTTCTTTGAAACAAACAAATCGCACCTGCCATATCCTTTACGGCCGACACCATATCCTTCTAAACTTTCACAAGCAGTAAAAATGAGAATATTACCATCTGCTGAAAGGGTTGGCGCACCTTCATTGTATAAGGTATTAATTGGCGGTCCAAGTTCTGAGACGGGCTGCCATCCACCTTTGTAATAACTGACAAAGAAATCTTCCTGGCGCCCCGTTATTGACTTGGTATCCTTCAAAAGCCTTGTAAACAAAAGGGTTTGATTGTCAGCGGTAAGACAGGGAAAATATTCATTAAACTCCGTATTCACATTTTGTCCCAGGTTAACTGGAGCAAAGGGTACAGGATTCTGCATTGCTTTTATAGCAAACTCGCAGTTGGCCAGGTGCTTTTCAGCTTTGATCTGAGATGCGCCATGAGTTCCTTCATAACTAAGGTATTTCTGGTAATGAATCACAGCATCCTGGTACCAGCCATTGTTGTACTCAATGTCCGCAAGTATTTGAAAGGCTGCAGGAAAACGATCAGGATCAAGTTCGACAGCTTTTTTATAAACCACAACTGCAGCAGAATCGTTTTTTTCCTGTTCACAAATTTCGCCCATCAGCATGTAAGCCTCATAAAAATCAGGATCTTCATCAATGGCTTGCTGAAAATTGAGTTTTGCTTCGGCTAATTTTTGCTGTTGCAACAATTGTTCACCAGCCTCATAATAATGTTTTGCCTTTTTTGATTTTGTTGAAAGTTCTTCCTGTGAGCGGAGAATTAAAGGATACAGGATAAGGAATGCAAAAAATAAAATAACCGCTTGAATTTTTAATGGCATATAGTTGGATATTTGAAACTTGAAATTTGCCCTTCAACTTTAAACTTTGAACTTTCAACTTTGAACTTTCTTAAGGTATCCTCATGTATTTGTGACTTTGCAAAGATATTCTCCACTTTGGATTAGCTTTTACGTATTCAATAACCGGTTCCATAATGATATCCCTTACACTCCATTCAGGTTGCAAAAACAAAACGCAATCCGTCCTTAACCTGCCCGTATTTTTTTCAGCCCATTCAAAATCCCCTTCCGACTGAATGATAACTTTATACTCGTCTGCTTTGGTATAAATTTCTGGTAATGGCGGGCTAAATTTCTTTGGGGAAAGGCAAATCCAATCCCACTTACCCGTTAAAGGATGTGAACCTGATGTTTCCAGAAAAATCTGAAATCCGTTTTTCTTTAGTTCAGCGCATAAGTAATCCAGGTTATACATGAGTGGCTCTCCGCCGGTAATGACAACAGATTTCGCCGGGCAATCCAAAACTCGTCTAACAATTTCATCAGATTCTGTCAAGGGCCATAGGGATGCATTCCATGATTCCTTTACATCACACCAGCTGCAGCCTACATCACAGCCACCAATCCGCAAAAAGTAGGATGCTTTGCCGGTTTGAAATCCTTCGCCCTGCAGTGTATAAAAGTCTTCCATCAGTGGAAGAGCTAAACCTTTTTCTAATCGCTCATTCTGCATCATTTACTGATAAGCTTAAACACGCTTTGGAAATTTAATTCAAATACCTGCTGGGAAAAAGATTTTGTTTGTTCAGTCGAAAAAATGATTGTTTCATCATTCAGCCAGGCAATACCTTCTGTCTGCGAGTCTTTCATTTTATTGAGATTAAAACGGTAAACCCGGTCACTCTCAAATTTTCTTCCATTAAAATTGCTGAAATAAAAGATAAAAGGTAAACGATCTTTGTATCCGATTAACACCAGCCTTTTCGAATCCTTATTATAATCTGCTCCGGTAACAAGGCCATCCGCATCAAAGGTATCGAGCGGGTCAAGTTGATATTGACCGGGAATCTTAGGCATTTTATACATTCTTGTTTTTCCATCCGCCCAGTTCTTCGAAAAAATAATCAGGGAGTCGCCAAAGGAAATCAATGATTCACAATCAAAATTGTGATTCCGGTTATTTTCTTCAAATATTAGCTGGTCATTATAGGTGAATCCTATTATCTCTGCATTAACAGCTGCTTTCTTCTTGCTGTTTATATCACTTTTTGCAACTTTATAAACTTTCAGATCGGTTCGGTTGCCACTGTTATTTCCAAAATCACCGATATAAATAAATTTTTCATCCTGTGTGATATCTTCCCAATCCCTGTTTGAACCATTCAGTATGATCACTTTTTGAATGACGGTTCCGGTTGTTTTGTCGATTTTATAGATTTCCGGTTCTCCCCCGCTGTCATTGATTGTCCAAACACTCCCATCAGAATATATGATACCGGAGGTTTCTTTCATATCTTCTTCCAGATCACAATATTTAGCAGGTATGGCCGGGAACTCGACGATCGTATACAGTTCTGTTGTCTGCTGTGAATAAAGAAAATTAGAAGTATAAGAAATGAGCAGAAATACCAGAAAGCTCTTTTGGAATAATTTCATTTTTGATTTTAAGATAAAATACCTAAATTTCTATACTGACATAAATCATGAATAAATCTCTTTCTTGTAGGCCTTCAAAGTATTCATCAGTAGCGCGGCAATAGTCATTGGCCCAACTCCTCCGGGAACCGGAGTTATGAAAGAGGCTTTTTTTGATACCTCATCGAATTTCACATCACCTATTAGCTTGTAACCTGATTTTGATGATTCAGAAGGAATCCTGTGAATACCCACATCAATCACCACTGCACCCTCCTTTACCATATCTTTTGTAACAAATTCGGGCTGTCCCATCGCAACGATAAGTATATCGGCATTTTTAGAAATTTCTTTAAGGTTGGGTGTCCGGCTGTGGCAAACGGTTACAGTTGCATCTCCGGGATAAGCTTTTCTGGATAATAAAATACTCACCGGTGACCCTACGATATGACTTCTGCCAAGCACTACGCAATTTTTTCCGGAAGTTTCGATTTTGTAGCGCTCGATGAGTTGTATGATTCCGAGAGGGGTTGCAGGAATATAAGCCGGTAGGTTTAATGCCATCCGACCGAAATTTTCAGGATGAAAACCATCAATGTCTTTAGCCGGATTTATTCGACAGATCATCTTTTTTTCATCAATGTGCTTTGGCAAAGGCAATTGAACGATAAATCCACTGATGTGATCATCATTGTTAAGGTAATCGATGACTTCAAGCAATTCTTTTTCCGAAACCGATTCCGGAAGTTTATACAAGGATGAAATAATACCGACCTCCTTGCAGGCTTTCTCCTTGCCGCTGACATAAGTCTGGCTGGCAGAATCATCGCCGACAAGAACGGCTGCCAAATGCGGCCCATCATTCCCCCCATCAATAATTGCAGCTACCTCAGCAGCAATTTCTACTTTAATTTGCCTGGCTATTTCTTTACCATCTATAATTTTCATGACAAGCTATTCAAGTTTTATTTTCCCTTCAACAATTCAGCATTTCAACAATTTAGCAATTCACTACCTTCCGGGCATCTTATTCATGTTAGCCATCGCTCTCATCAGGTTTTTCCCTTTCCCACCCGACATCATCTTCATCATTTTCTGGGTTTCTTCAAATTGCTTGATCAACTGGTTTACTTCCTGGATATCAGAGCCACTTCCCCTGGCTATTCTCTTTCGGCGACTTCCATTCATAACTTTTGGATCTTCCCGTTCTTCGGGCGTCATAGAATGAATAATTGCCTCAATTCCTTTAAAGGCATCGTCGTCGATATCCATATTTTTAATGGCTTTTCCAACGCCGGGAATCATACCCATCAGGTCCTTCACATTACCCATTTTCTTGATTTGTTTTATCTGGTTCAGAAAGTCGTTAAAGTTGAACTGGTTCCGGGCTATTTTTTTTTGGATCTTCCGGGCATCTTCCACATCAAATTGCTCCTGGGCGCGTTCTACCAGTGAAACAATGTCACCCATCCCAAGAATTCTATCAGCCATCCGGCTTGGATGAAAGACATCAATAGCATCCATTTTCTCACCAATTCCAACAAACTTGATTGGTTTATCGACTACAGCACGGATGGTTAAGGCTGCTCCACCCCGGGTATCACCATCAAGTTTGGTTAAGACGACCCCGTCATAATTCAGCCGGTCATTGAAAGCTTTAGCTGTATTC
Organism: uncultured Bacteroidales bacterium; assembly: GCA_963749345.1. GTDB lineage: Bacteria > Bacteroidota > Bacteroidia > Bacteroidales > JAADJA01 > JAADJA01. The sequence goes on from CAVVMO010000001.1 coordinate 920,234, forward strand.
ACTGCATCCTGGCCGGTCATGGAATCGACCACAAACAATATTTCCTGGGGATTAACAGCATGTTTGATATTGGCAATTTCATCCATCATATCCTCATCAATGGCAAGACGGCCGGCAGTATCAATGATAATAAGGTTATACCCATACTCTTTCGCATGAACAACGGCATTTTTAGCTATTTTTACCGGGCTCTTATTCTCTTCTTCGCTATAAACTTTAACTGCTACTTGTTCTCCCAGGACTTTCAACTGGTTGATAGCGGCCGGGCGATAAATGTCGCAAGCTACCAGCAATGGGTTTCTGCCTTTTTTCGATTTCAGGTAATTGGCAAGCTTTGCAGAAAAAGTAGTTTTTCCCGAACCCTGCAAACCGGCGATAAGAATAATTGCAGGATTTCCTTTAATGTTAATCTCCGACGATTGCGAGCCCATGAGTTCAGCAAGCTCATCATGAACGATTTTAACCATGAGCTGACCTGGTGACACTGAGGTTAAAATCTTTTGGCCAATAGCCTTATCTTTAACTGTATCGGTAAATTGCTTTGCAATTTTAAAATTAACGTCAGCATCCAATAATGCTTTCCTAACTTCTTTCAGGGTTTCCGCTACATTGATCTCAGTGATATGTCCATGCCCCTTAAGTATCTTAAATGATCGTTCTAGTTTATCTGAAAGTCCTTCAAACATGTTCTTATTTTTTTGAAGGCGTAAAATTAATTAAAATATGGCTGAACCTATGACAGTTGAAAATGATTCATTTCAGCCCCATAAAATTTTCAACCACCCTTAAAATAATAATACATAATTAAGGCTTAAATAGAATTTCTTTTCCAAAAACAATTCCTGAAACCAAAATATTTTCCAATTTTGAGAAATTCGTGTTTTCTCAACACCCTCATTATATGAATTTTACATAATTGTATAATTATTGAAATAGTCATAAGTGTTATAAAAATGGAGGAAACAAATAATGGAAGCAAAAATGGAAATAAAAAGAGAAACCAGAAATGATGGAATTGAATTTCAAATTAAAGATGTTTATTGCATCATTAAGAATAAGGAGGATGGTTTTTATTGGGTATTGAACCTCGAGGATCACCCAAATTCGTTTCTATTGGACCGTTCCTATCAAAATTTCCTCCGTCCCCAATTCAAAGAAGATCAAGAGTCAATGGTAGTTATCCAACCATCCATTTGATTTTTATTTCATATTTCTTAATTTGTAAAAAAGCCCGGGAAATCCGGGCTTTTTGTATTTTAGGGGCTTCAAAATGGATATTTTTAATTCAATAAAAATCATTTCCGGCGGGCAAACTGGTGTAGATAGGGCAGCACTGGATTTTGCTCTTGAGCAAGGAATAGCTTGTGGTGGTTATTGCCCTAAAGGGCGAAAGGCAGAAGATGGAATCCTTTCATATCGCTATCCCCTTATTGAAACAAACAATACTCAGTATCCTGTCAGAACAAGACGAAATATTATGGACAGCGATGGAACAATTATCCTTCACCCGGATAAGATGGACGCCGGAACGCTGCTGACCCAGAGGCTCTGCAAGGAGGCGCATAAACCACTTTGGATTCAAAATCTAAACTTTCCGATAGATAAAAAGGAATTTATTTATTGGTTAGTGCTTAATAAAATACAAGTACTAAATATCGCCGGACCAAGAGAAAGTTTTTCGCCAGGGATTTATATCAAAGCTAAAAGTTTTATGGAAAATTCATTCTTTTAATTTGGCTGCAATTATCCTGTCATATCCATTTAAATCTTTCATGAGGTTTACATCAGCAAGTCCTACCCGGATAAATAAATTTACAATCTCTTTACCAAGGTATTGATTGATCTCACAATATATCTTTCCTGATTTATTAAGGCTTTGCCTTGCAAAATCAGCAATGGCTTTATAAAAAATAAGAGGATTGTCATCATCAACAAATAAGGCTTTTTCGGGTTCAAAGTTTAATACATTCTTCTTCATTAATGCTTTTTCCGAATACCTGACATATGGGGGATTGCTGATGATAATATCCAAGAATCCAAACTTGGGCCATGTACTTTCATTTAAAAAATCAAGACAAAAGAAATTTATTTTTGTATCATTCAATTCAGCATTGCTTTTAGCTGTTTTTATAGCTTCCTGAGAAATATCGATAGCTATAATTTCAGCTGTGGGTAAATTTTTAGAAACTGCAATGGCAATGCATCCTGAACCTGTTCCAATATCAAGAATGCGAAGATTTTTCCGATGTCGGTTTTCCCTGATAACCAATCCGACCAATTCTTCAGTTTCTTGACGGGGAATCAGAACATTGGGATTGACTTTTATAGGCAATCCATAAAACTCCGTTTTACCAATAATATATTGGATTGGTTTATGGTTATTCAAATCTTTGACAGCAAAATGGATTTTTAGCAGTTCTGATTCACTGACTGTAAGGTGAGGCTCAGAAATTACCCGGGATTTTGTAATACCTGAGTATTCTTCGATCAACATAAAAAGCAGGGTATCCGCCTCTCTTTCTTCATAGTTATCAAGAAGTTTCAGACGATAATGGTTCCGAATATCTCCAATCTTGTTTGATCTAACTTCCATTTTTCGAAAATACATAAAAAAATGTATTTTTGATGATGGTAAAATTTAATTTCCGATAGTATGAAAGGAGATATTTTGATTATCGATAATAACCACCGGAAATCAGCCGATCAGATTGTGGATTTCATTCTTAAAGATATTCAAAAAACCAACCACAAATTCGTAATTACTGTTGCGGGGGAATCAGGTGCTGGCAAGTCGGAAATCGCTTTATCTATTGCCGATAAACTAAAAGAATTTGGTATCCAAAGTTATATCTTTGGCCAGGACGACTATTTTAAACTTCCGCCAAAAACCAATGCCAGTCAACGGGTAAAAAATATTTCTTGGGTTGGAATGCAAGAAGTTAAACTTGATTTACTGGATCAAAACATATTCGATATCCTGAATGGTAAAACGATGATCACAAAACCCCTGGTGGATTTCGATGCAGATGAAATTGGAGAAGAAAAAATAAATCTTGCAGAATTCAAAGTACTTATCGCCGAAGGAACGTATACCACAACTTTGAAAAATGTAAATTGCAGGATTTTTATCGACAGAAATAAAATGGACACCCTTGAATCGAGGAAAAAAAGAGCACGGGAAAAACAGGACGACTTCCTCGACAGGGTACTTACCATTGAACATGAAATTATATTAAAGCAAAAAGATTTGGCTGATATTGTTATTTCTAAGGACTGGAATGCTTTGAAAGTAAAAAGATGATGATTCTGATGGAATTGGTTGCATCACTGAAAAAGTTTTTCTGGTTCAATAAGCTTTAAAATTATGAACAGGATAAATTATAAGCATATCGCCATGCTTAGCACCCATGGCTATTTTGATCCGGCTCCAACCCTTGGAATTACCGATACCGGTGGACAGGTTGTTTATGTGCTAGAACTTGCGAAAGCACTCGCGCGAAAAGGAATAAAAGTTGATATTTACACCCGATGGTTCGACAAAACAAAGGCACAAGTTGATCCGGTTCCAGGTCATCCCGATGTTAGGGTAATCAGAATACCTTGTGGGAATTGGGAGTTTGTTCCAAAAGAGTTTATTTACAACCTGCTACCCGAATTAGCCACCAATATGATCCGGTTCATCAGTAAAAATAATCTTTCTTATGATCTGTTACATGGGCATTATGTCGATGCCGGTATTGTTATGCTTGAAGTAGCAAATTATTTTGATAAACCATCCTATTTTACAGCTCATTCGCTGGGTGCCTGGAAACGTGACCAGATGGGAGGCGATACTAAAGAAATGGAAAAAGTGTTCAATTTCCAACATCGAATATCTGAAGAAATTAGAATATTTAAAGCGGTAAATGGACAGACAATGACTTCGTCGGTTCAGCTTGAAAAACTGGACAGCCTATATAATTTTAAAGCAGACAATATTGAAATCATCCCTCCGGGCGTTGATATATATAGATTTCGGATGATGAGGGCATCAGAAAAGAAGATAAAAACCAACTTGCCGGAAAAATATATTTTGAACCTGAGCCGGATCGACTCAAATAAAGGTCATGACCTATTGCTCAGGGCCTATGGAAGAATTGCTCATCAGTTTGCTGATGTACATCTGGTTATTGGAGGAGGATCACCAAGTCCAAAGCCCCGTGAAATAGAAATTTTCGACATGATGCGAAAAATCATCGAAGAGAAGAACATAAAAGAAAAAGTACATATGGTAGGTTATATCGGAGACGATATGATGCTTCCGTATTACCAAAATGCAATGCTTTTTGTTTTACCATCGATTTTTGAACCTTTCGGAATGACTACCCAGGAAGCGATGGCTTGCGGTTGTCCGGTGATTGCTTCAAAATTCGGTGGTATCAGGAATGCAATTATTCAGGGTAAAAATGGATTGCTGGTCGATCCTGGGAATGAGGAAGAATTCGCAAATGCAATCAAAAATTTGTTAAATGATGAAGTTCTGCGAAAAAGGATTGGCAAGGCGGGGAGTGTCCTAATTAGGAATGAGTATAGCTGGGAAGCCATTGCTGACAGGTTTTTGGAATTTTATCTGAAATATAAATAAATCTTGAGGTCACAATCTGTGACCTCAAAAAGTTAGATTGATGAATAAACTTATACCAAAAGAAGAATTTATCGCCGGGAAAATTTATGTGATCCGAAATCAGAAAGTAATGATTGATGCTGATCTGGCAGCTTTATACTGTGTAGAAACTAAAACTTTAAAAAGAGCTGTCAGAAGAAATATTGAACGATTCCCTGATGATTTTATGTTTGAACTCTCATTGGAAGAATTCAATAACTTGAGGTACCAATTTGGCACCTCAAGTTGGGGAGGAAGCAGGCATCTTCCAATGGTTTTTACTGAACAGGGAGTTGCCATGTTATCCGGAATATTAAGAAGTCCGGTTGCAGCTCAGGTGAATATTCAAATTATGCGTGTTTTTGTTAAAATACGGAAGTTAATTTCCAGTTATCATGAACTACTTGAAAAAATTGAAAAAATAGAGGCCAATGTCACAGAACAAAACCAGCATATCAGTAGAATCTATGAGATTATTAAGGAGTTAATCGAACCGTCATATAAAAACAGAAATCCATTAGGATATAGATTAAAAGAAGAACGTGGAAAATATATTATTCAAAATAGCTGAAATAAAAAATACCGGCAAAAAAGCTGCATTCTGCATTATTGTTGAAACAAAGGGTAGTTTGCCGCGAAAAGCCGGATCAAAAATGTTGGTTTTCGAAGATGGGGCCATAGAAGGCACTATTGGTGGCGGCAGTCTTGAATTTAAGGTAATCGATGACGCACGAAAAGTTATTGCCCAAAATCACCCTGAAAAGTTTATTTACCATCTTGAGGAAGATTTATCGATGCACTGCGGAGGAACGGCCGAGGTTTACATTGAACCTATTGTTCCAAACCTGAACCTTTATATTTTTGGAGCTGGTCATATTGGTAAAGCACTTGCGAAATATGCTTTTGACTTTGGATTCCATATTTGCCTGGTCGATCATCGGAACGAAATGATGGATGCGATGGATATTCCCGGAGTCCAGCTGATTCATGATGACTATATAAAAACTGCTCAGGATATAGGCTTCAATGAAAATGACTACATAGTTATAGTTACGCCCAAGCATGCATATGACGAAGAAGTGCTTGCAATCTGTGCAAAAAAAACTTTTGCTTATCTTGGTATGATTGGCAGTGCGAGGAAAGTTGCACTAGCGCGAAAAAGATTAATGGAACAAAAAATATTGACCGAGCGCGAATTAGAAAAAGTTGACATGCCCATCGGAATTAAATTCAACGCACAGACTCCTGAGGAGATTGCCATCAGTATACTTGCAAAACTGATCGACGTAAAGAATTCTATTAATAAATGAGGCGTCAAAACCAAAATAAAATCAGCTTTGTTTTAGACGATAAGATCGTGAACATCGATTTTATTCAACAGAAACTTAGTCCAACATTAACTGTATTGAATTATTTGCGCTCACTTCCAAACCACAAAGGAGTAAAGGAAGGTTGTGCCGAAGGTGATTGTGGAGCCTGCACAGTGGTTTTGGCAGAACTGGATAGTAAAGATTCATTGATTTACAAAGCAGTTAATTCCTGTCTGGTTTTTCTACCCATGATCCATGGTAAACAGCTGATCACTGTTGAAAACCTGGCATTAAAAAATGGTTATGAAATCGAACTTCATCCGGTACAGCAAGCGCTGGTTGACTTAAATGGAAGCCAATGCGGATATTGTACACCAGGGATTGTTATGTCGATGTTTGCTCTTTATAAAAATTACAAAAACCCATCAAGGGAAATAATTGAGGATGCATTGACAGGTAATCTTTGCCGTTGCACCGGATATCAGGCTATCCTAAAAGCCACTCAGGCTGCATATCAGAATATTAAAATCGACCCGTTTTCTAAAAAGGAGGAAGAGACAATATCCCTTTTGAAAACTATTACCTCGTCTTCAGGATCGATTTCAATCATCACCACTGATCAAAAATATTTTCAACCTGAAAGTCTGCTGGAAAGCTTAAACTTATCCGAAAAATATCCGAAAGCACTTTTCATAAATGGTTCAACTGATATAGCATTGAAACAAACTAAGAGATTTGAACTAATTGAGGAAATAATCGACCTTTCTGCTATTGAAGAACTAAAAGTCTTTCATGAAAACAAAAATGAATTTATCATCGGATCTGGATTACCTCTCGAGATCATCCGACTAAAATTAATCGGGTCATTACCTGCTTTTACCGAAATGCTTAACATTTTTGCATCAAAGCAAATCAGGAACCTGGCTACCTTAGCAGGCAACATTGCGACAGCTTCACCCATAGGAGATACCATTCCGCTTTTAATGGCATACAATGCCAAAATCAGGTTGATAAAAAAAAGGGGTCAAAGAACTCTTTCTATTGAAAGCTTTATTAAAGGATATCGAAAAACTGATTTAAAAAAAGGCGAAATCATTCATTCTCTGATCATACCAAAACCTAAAGAACAATTGATCAGATTTTATAAAATCTCCAAGCGAAAAGATTTGGATATTTCTACTGTAAGCGCAGGATTTAGGATTGAATTAAAAAATGGCAAAGTCAAAGATATCTGTCTTGCCTTTGGCGGAATGGCGGAACTGGCGAAAAGAGCCAAATCAACTGAGGATTATTTGATGGATAAAAAATGGACATTCGAAAATATTCAACATGCTCAAAAAATACTTGAAAATGAATTTACCCCGATTTCAGATGCACGGTCAGGAGCTGAATTCAGGAAAACAGCGGCAAAAAATTTATTGATCAAATTCTTCGAAGAAACCATATATGAGCTTACTTCCGCAAGATAGCGCTAATAAACATGTCACGGGTGAATCGATTTATGTGAATGATATTCAGGTCGGTGAACAGATGCTATTCGGGCACCTGGTATGCAGTAAACAAGCACAAGCAAAAATCAAATCTATAAGTTATGAAAAAGCCCGGACATTGAGTGGGGTTAAAGCAATCCTTTCTTATAAAGATATACCGGGTGCAAATCAAATGGGACCTGTTATCCATGATGAACCCTGCCTTGCTGAAAATGAAGTTCATTTTATCGGGCATGTAATTCTTTTGATTGCTGCCGAAAATAAAGATATAGCCCGTGAAGCTGAAAAGCTGATTGAAATTCAGTATGAGCCGTTGGAAGCAATTCTTGATTTAGAAACTGCAATTCTAAAAGAAAACAGCTTACAACCACCACGAAAAATCGAATGCGGGGACATTTCTGCAGCCTTCAAAGTTTGTGATCATATTATTGAAGGTACGCTAAGAACGGGAAGTCAGGAGCATTGGTACCTTGAGACCCAATCCTGCCTTGCAGTGCCGGGTGAGGGAAAAGAAATAAAACTTTACAGCTCAACTCAACATCCTTCAGAAACCCAGGCCATTGTTGCTGAAGTCCTGGGAATCCAAAAAAATGAGGTGGAAGTTGAAGTGAGGAGGATGGGTGGCGCCTTTGGAGGAAAGGAGACACAGGCCAACCATTATGCTGCATGGGCAGCATTGCTTGCAAAAGAAACTGGCAGACCGGTTAAAATTCACCTCACCCGCGACGAAGACCAGATCATCACAGGCAAAAGGCATAACACCTTTTCAAACTATAAAGCGGGTTTTAATAAAAATGGCAAGATATTGTCCATCGACATCCGCCTGCATCTGGATGCCGGCTCTTCAACTGATCTCACAATGGCTATAATGGAAAGAGCCATGTTCCATGTGGATAATGCCTACTTTATTCCTAACTTAAGGGTAATTGGTCATTCATGGAAAACCAATAAACCTTCGAATACGGCTATGAGAGGTTTTGGAGGACCTCAGGGAATGGCTGTTATTGAAAATATAATTGACCGGATTGCAAGGTTCCTTGGAAAAGATGCCATAGAGATAAGAAAATTGAATTTTTACAGAACAGGGAAAAACAGCATTACCCATTATGGACAGAAGGTCGAAAATAATCGATTGCTTTTGTTGTATAATCAGCTCGTGAAGTCTTCAGATTATTTCAATCGAAGGAAACAAATCGACCGATTTAACCAATACAACCGATTCAATAAAAAAGGACTCGGAATGACACCGGTTAAATTCGGGATTTCTTTCACAACTGCTTTTCTTAACCAAGCCGGAGCGCTGGTTAATATTTATAAAGATGGAACAGTGCAGGTAAATCATGGTGGAACTGAGATGGGTCAGGGACTTCATACAAAAATTCTACAAATCGTTTCTTCAGAACTGGGAATCAGTCCGGAATTCATTAAGGTTGCAGCTACAAACACATCCAGAGTTCCAAACACCTCAGCTACAGCGGCCTCATCCGGAAGCGATCTGAATGGAATGGCAGTGAAAAATGCCATTGGAAAGCTGAAATCAAGGTTAGTGAAAGTAGCATTGAATCTTTTTAAGGAAAGTCCTTCAAAAAAGAAAGAAATAGTTTTTGAAGATAACTTTGTATTTGATGGGAATTATCCTGAGCACCAAATATCTTTTAAGGATTTGATCAACGCTGCCTATCTGAATCAAACCAGCTTAAGTGCCACTGGATTCTACAAAACTCCGGGAATATATTATGACAAACAAAAAGGAAAAGGCAAACCCTTTCATTATTTTGCCTTTGGAATGGCGGTTACTGAAGTTGAACTGGATACGCTGACAGGTTATGTAAAAGTTTTAAGAACGGATATTTTACATGACGTTGGAAAATCATTGAATGAAAAAATTGACATTGGTCAAATAGAGGGCGGATTTATCCAGGGCTTAGGATGGGTTACAACAGAAGATTTAAAATACGATGAAGAAGGTAATTTACTGAACCATTCACCAGATACCTATAAGATACCAACCATAAAAGATATTCCCAGAGATTTCAGGGTAGGGCTGTTAAAAGATGCGCCTAATCCAAATACTATCAAGCAAAGTAAGGCAGTGGGAGAACCACCATTCATGCTGGCATTCTCGGTTTGGATGGCAATCAAGGATGCCATTTCGGCAATTGGCGATCATAAAATTGAACCTGAGTTTTCTTTACCGGCAACAAATGAAATGATTTTAACATCAATTGAGAACCTTAAGAAAGTAATGGAAACCTAATTCGTTCTGGTGAGGAAATGTTGTGAATATTCTTCCGGTGTATTTATATTTACTAAAATTCCAGGATCATTTACTTTGACTTCGCACCTTAGAAAAGACTTTAAGACATTCCTTAGGTTCGGATTATTTTTTTGATTTTGAATAATAGCATTCGCAACTTTTGCTGACAACAGTATTGGATGGCCTGAATTTCCTTCAAAAACCGGTATTGCATATTCTGCATCACAAATTTCACTCTTTAATAATTCAAGGGTTTTATTATCCACAAATGGATTATCAACATTTTGCAGAAATACCAGCGAATCATTTATCGCTTCTTTTATTCCAAGTTTTATAGAATGGAATCTTCCCTTTTCCGGATTTTTATTGATGACAAACTTGCAAGACTCCAGATTACTATATTTGATTTGTTGTAGTTGTTGATAAACGTCATCATTTACAACTACTATAATTTTATTTATAACAGTTGATTGATAAACATGTAAGATCTTTTCAAGAAAAGTAAAACTACTATTAAATCTGAGAAATGGCTTCATCTGTCCCATTCTTTCAGAATTTCCGGCTGCCAGAATTACGCAGGATGTCTTCATTTTATTGGCAAGAAATAACACAAAACTATACAATCTTTATTATTATTTTTGTCAGGGTTAGAATAATAAAATTCAGGGGATTTATCCATAATTTAATGTTAATGCGCAATCGATCAAACGAGTTACAGCGAGCTTCATGGATTGGAATTGCAGGGAACGCACTCCTCGCTGTCTTAAAAATTTTGGTGGGATTTATTTCCGGAAGTTTTGCTGTAATAGGCGATGGAATTGATACAGCCACTGATGTTCTCACCTATGTGATTACCTTGATTACAGCCCGCATCATTTCAAAACCCCCCGATCCGAAATACCCCTATGGATATAAAAAAGCCGAAACATCTGCTACTAAAATTCTGGCTTTCATCATCTTTTTTGCAGGTGCTGAATTGTTCCTGTCTACCATAAGGCAACTCATTTCTGGTGAATTGCGCGAAATGCCGATGATGATAGCCATTTATGTTACCGGACTGAGCATCGTTGGGAAATCCATTCTAGCTTACTGGCAGTCCAGAATCGGGAAACGCATCAATAGTCAGATGATCATTGCTAATGCCCGTAACATGCGGAATGATGTTTTAATATCCTCATCGGTTCTCCTGGGATTGCTTTTTACTTTTATTCTAAAAATGCCGGTATTTGACAGTATCACCGGTATGGTTGTAAGTATCTGGATTATAAAAGTAGCTTTCGATATTTACAAGGAATCTAATCTGGAAATGATGGACGGTTTGAAGGACACTAACATTTATAGTAAAATTTTCCAATCGGTCGAAGAAGTTGAAGGGGCATTTAACCCCCATAGAATAAGGGTAAGGAAAATTGCTGAACTTTACCTGATTGCACTCGATATTGAAGTGGATAAAGACACCAAAGTGAGTGACGCCCATTTGATAGCCAAGCAGGTTGAAAACAGGTTGAAGGTAAACATTGATAACATTTTTGACATTCTGATTCACATTGAACCGCTTGGTAATATCGAGGGTGATGAATTGGTCGGGATTTCAAAGGAAAATTTGCACTTTAAAACAGGTTTTAAAACCATCTGATGAAGGATGGTTTTGAGATATTACCTTTAAGGCAATTGGTTGAAATAACCCTCAACCAGCTTAATAATAAAGACTCCTTCTTTGGTATTCCTAAAGAATTGTTTTTTGAACCTAAGCCAACAGACCCTTTTCGTTTAATTCGTTTTGATCAATTGCTCGAAACTCCCATCGGCACAGCAGCGGGACCCCATACTCAGATGTCGCAAAACATTGTGGCTGCCTGGCTTTGCGGCGCCAGATACATCGAATTAAAAACCATTCAAACGATGGACGAATTGGAAGTCACAAAACCCTGTATCGACATGCAGGATGAAGGTTATAATTGTGAATGGTCGCAGGAATTAAGGATTCATGAGTCTTTTGACCAATACTTAAATGCATGGATATTGGTGCATATTCTGAAGGATAAGTTAGGTCATCCATTGGAAGAAAGCTTGGGAACCATTTTCAATATGAGCATTGGCTATGACCTTAAGGGTATTTTAAAGGAAAATGTTCAATGGTTTATCGATCAGATGAAAGACTGTAGCCTTCAAAAAGTGGCTAAGATAAATGAGATTCAGGACATTTATCCGGGAATAGAAAGACTAAATATTCCTGATTGTATCTCCGATAATGTGACTCTCTCAACCATGCATGGTTGCCCTCCGGATGAAATCGAAAAGATCGGTTTGTACCTGATTGAAGAAAAAAAACTCCACACTATCATCAAACTTAATCCCACGCTTCTTGGTAAAGAAAAGCTAAGCAGCATTCTGAAAAAAAGTGGTTTTGAAACCATCATTCCGGATGAAGCCTTTGAGCATGACCTGAAATATCCCGACGCTCTGCAAATCATACATACCCTCAAAAAGGCTGCTGATAAAAACAAGGTTTATTTCGGTTTGAAGCTTACCAATACTTTGGAAAGTACTAACCTTAAAAAAGTATTACCGCCTGAGGAAAAAACAATTTACATGAGTGGAAGGGCCTTGCATCCAATTGCAATTAACCTTGCAGCTAAGCTGCAAAAAGACTTTAACGGATTACTCGACATCTCACTTTCTGCTGGTGCAAATGCTTTTAATACTCCTAAGGTAATATCCTGTGGACTAGTTCCGGTAACTGTTTGCACTGATTTGCTGAAACCCGGCGGATATGGATTACTAAATCAATACCTGGTTAACCTTGTGGAAAAAATGGAATTCAAAAAGTCATATTCGATTGAAGATTATATAAGGAAAACGTCCGGAGATAATAATACCATTGCTGGTTCTCAAATTAATCTTTACAATTACGCAATAGAGGTTCTTGAAGAAAAAAAATATCAGCTAACTGAACTACATAAACCGGATATAAAAACAGATAGGAAGCTCAATTACTTTGATTGTATTTATGCCCCTTGCGTCGATACCTGCCCCACCCATCAGGATATTCCGGATTATCTGCATTTTGCTGCAAAAGGTGATTTTTCAAATGCATTTGAATCAATATTTCTGACAAATCCCTTCCCGAATACAACAGGTATGATTTGTGACCATTTTTGCCAGACAAAATGTACCCGAATAAATTATGACAATCCGCTCCTGATAAGGGAAATTAAACGTCTGGTTGCAGAAGCATTTACTGATCAGTTAACATCAAATCAACAGCCTGAAAATGGTGTTAAAGTTGCCGTTTTAGGTGCAGGACCATCTGGTCTAGCTTGCGCATTCTATCTTACACTTGGAGGTTTTGAGGTGGACGTTTTTGAATCGAAAAGCGTTGCCGGAGGGATGGTTAATGAAGCCATTCCTGCATTCCGGTTGAATGAGGCTGGACTTAAAAAGGATTTGGAAAGATTAGAAAAGGCTGGAGTTAAGATTTTCTTTAATTCGGAAATTAATGAACTGCGATTTAAAGAAATCCGAAGCGAATACAATTTCATTTACATTTCAACGGGTGCCTGGTCATCACGAATATTTGCAATAGATGGAATTAATTCCAAGGGAGTAGTCGATCCTCTTAAATTCCTTGCTGACATGAAGAAGGGCATCCGACCAGAAATAGGAAAAAATATTGCTGTGATCGGTGGCGGAAATACGGCTATGGATGCTGCAAGATCAGCTTTTCGGCTAACGGGTAAAAATGGAAAGGTAACCATTCTTTATCGTCGTTCAAAAGCCCTGATGCCAGCCGCCCCGGATGAAATAAAAGCAGTTGAGGAAGAGGGTATCTCAATAATAGATTTAACCTTACCTGTCAGGGTCAATTCCATAAACAACCAGGTCAAATCATTGACTTGTGTTAAAATCAATCTTGAACAAAAAAATGGAACCGGTAGACCTATGCCTTTCGAAATTCCAAATTCAGAATTTGATCTTGAATTCGACACGGTAATTCCTGCTATTGGACAGGATGCGGAATTTAATTTTATCGAAAAAAAATTAATCGCGACGGAAACTAAAGGTTATGAAACTCAAATTCAAAATATATTTATTGGTGGAGATGCAAAAAGAGGGGGTTCGACCATCATCAATGCAATAGCCGATGGAAGAAAAACAGCAGAATTGATCATGCAGCGGGCCGGTTATCCACTTGAGCTTTACCAAATAAAACGGGTACAAGAAGAGTTCAATAAACTTATGGCCAAAAAAATGGTACGTGAAAGAGCTGTCAGGATTCCAGAAACCTCATTAAATGATCGAAAGAACTTCAACCTCGTTACGAATACCCTACCCGTTGACCTGGCTCAAAAAGAAGCTTCACGTTGCTTGCTTTGCGATGAATTGTGCAATATTTGTGTCACCGTTTGTCCTAACCTGGCTTGTTATTCTTATCAGGTTGAGCCCTTTCAGGTAAACCTTCAAAAAATTCACAAAAAAAATGGTCACCTGACCATTTCAGACGACAAAACTTTCGGGGTAAAGCAAAACTACCAGATTTTGCATATTGCAGATTGGTGCAATGACTGCGGGAACTGTTCTACGTTTTGTCCCACATCAGGTTCACCATACAAGGATAAGCCTCATTTATTTCTGAGCAAGAAATCCTTTGATTGCAGTGATGAGGGTTACCATTATGATCCACTGAGGGGGCGGCTTTATTTCAAGCAAAAGATGCGGTCTTATTCGTTAGTCAAATCAGGCAATAATTACATTTTCGGGAATAATAATTCTTCAGCCGTATTAGAAGCTGCGACCTTAAAAGTAATAAGTTCTGAGCTGAAGGACGACCATGCAATATATTTGGATAAAGCCGCTGAAATGTCATTAATTTTGGCGGGAGCAAAAGAATTTTGGACGGGTTCAATTAAATAAACTATGAAAAGCAAAGAGGAAGTTTTAGCTAATACTATTAAGCGCTGCCGCGAAAAGCACATCATCATACCTACGTATAAACAAATGCGCAATCCCGAATTGATCCCCCGAAGAATTCAGGATAAGCTGAAAAATATCGGGCTATGGGATTTAAATTCATTGAACCTCTTCAGGATTAACTGGAAAAATGAACCTGTTGATTTCGGGGGAGGTTTTGGAAAAGTCAATATCCTTGAAATACCTCCCACACTTTCTGGAGTGAAGGCAAGGATTTTTATTTTAATCGGTAAATTCTTCCCCACAGGTGCACATAAAGTAGGTGCTACTTTCGGCCCTTTGGTCGAAAAACTGGTTACCGGTCAGTTCGATCCCACCTGGCAAAAAGCATTGTGGCCTTCAACAGGGAATTATTGCCGTGGAGGGGCTTACGATTCTTACCTTCTGGGATGCAATTCAATTGCAGTTCTTCCTGAAGAAATGTCGAAAGAGCGTTTCGAATGGCTTCATAGAGTGGGTGCTGAAGTTTTCGCTACACATGGCTGCGAAAGCAATGTTAAAGAGATTTATGACAAAGTAAAAGAACTCAAAGCAGAAAGAGGAGAGGAAATTGTAAACCTCAACCAGTTTGAAGAATTTGGTAATCCGCGCTGGCATTATGCAGTTACCGGACCAGCAATGGAAGAAGTATTTACAACAGTGAAAACTGAAAAAAGCAGGTTTAGTGCGGTATTTCTTACACAAGGATCAGCCGGAACGCTAGGAAGCACGGATTATCTTCGTGAACGATTTCCAATGATGAAAGTCTGCGCAGGAGAAGCCTTGCAGTGCCCTACCCTGCTTTATAACGGATATGGTGGACATCGCATCGAAGGCATTGGCGATAAACATGTGCCCTGGGTTCACAACATTAAAAACATGGACATGGTAGCTGGTATTGATGACGATGCCAACATCCGGATCATGCGGCTGTTCAACGAAGTTGCAGGCAGAAATTATTTGATCAATGAAATTGGTATTGATCCGCTCCTGGCAGATAAATTAGGATTGCTTGGCATTTCATCCATAGCTAACCTGATGGGAGCAATCAAGATGGCAAAGTATTACGAAATGAATGGGGATGATTTTGTCTTTACCGTTGCCACCGACTCAATGGAAATGTATCGCTCCAGGCTCCGTGAAGAAAATGAAAGCCATGGCAATTTTGATGCACTTAATGCTGCCATTTCCTATGAAGCCGATTTGCTTAAACTTTCCATCGATTACATGATTGAATTGAACCATTATGACAAAAAGAGAATTCATAACCTGAAATACTTCACCTGGATCGAACAACAGGGTAAGACCGTTGAAGAACTGAATGATCAATGGTTTGACAACAATTACTGGAAAGCAAAATATTCAGGTATTGATTCATGGGATGAGAAGATCAATGAGTTCAATGAAAAGACCGGGTTATTGAAGGAATATGAGTAAAGCATTCGTTTATTATTGCCCCAACTGCGACAAGGAATATCCCGGAACGGAGATCATCTACCTGTGTCCCGGTTGTAGCAATAACAATTTTCTCCCTCCAAAGGGAGTCCTCCGGGTCATTTACGATTATCTTGATATACCCCGGGAATCAGACATTTTCCACTACTTAATTTCGACCGGATTTATCGACCTTCTCCCTATCCGGTCATTAAATTCACTTCCTCCTTTGCGAATAGGAAATACGCCTCTTTACGCATTCAATAGATTTGCAGGTAAACCCCTGTCATTTGAATTATTATTAAAGGATGATTCCCTAAATCCGACATTTTCTTTCAAGGATCGTGCTTCTGCTTTGGTCTCTGCTTTTGCCAAAGAACATGGTCAAAACACCATCATCACTGCTTCAACAGGAAATGCAGGCTCATCTCTCGCAGGTATATGTGCATCCCAGGGACAAAAAGCCATGATTGTTGTTCCTTCCGACGCACCGGTTGCCAAACTCACCCAGATTTTAATGTATGGAGCGACAATTATTCCCATACTCGGAACCTATGATGATGCATTTGAACTGAGTATTCAGGCCACCCGGGAATTTGGTTGGTATAATCGCAATACCGCCTTTAATCCCCTCACCATTGAAGGCAAAAAAACAGTCGCTTTTGAGTTATTTCAGCAAATGAATGGCCGTCTCCCCGACCGGATATTTGTACCCGTTGGCGATGGTGTAATTATTTCAGGGGTCTACAGGGGCTTCGAAGACC
The DNA here is from genome assembly GCA_963749345.1 of uncultured Bacteroidales bacterium. Lineage (GTDB taxonomy): Bacteria > Bacteroidota > Bacteroidia > Bacteroidales > JAADJA01 > JAADJA01. The sequence goes on from CAVVMO010000001.1 coordinate 937,081, forward strand.
TTTTCATTTTAAATCTTATCGAAAGAATTCCCATTATTGTTGCAGTGCAGGCCGAAGGAAGTTCTAATCTTATCAGCAATCTTCAGGCTGAAGAATTCAAAGTCAGGAAAAGTCATACCATTGCCGATTCAATTGCTGTTGATTATCCACGGAATTTTTATATGGCTCGTGGTTACATCAACGATTACGCTGGAGAAGCGATTTCTGTCACCGATCTGGAGATTCTCGATGCCTCGCGTCAACTTGCTGTCAATACAGGCATTTTTATCGAACCTGCATCGGCTGCTGCAGTCGCCGGAATGCTGAAATATTACAAAGAGGATAAGCTCAATACCGGCACAAGAAATGTTGTCCTGCTCACCGGCAGCGGGCTAAAGGATATTAATGCCGTTCAACCATTATTGAACTTGCCCGCTCCCATTGAACCAAAAATAGCTGAAATTCAAACCCTCCTGAAACTTTAGTTTTAATTATGTCCGAAAAAACCATCCTTTACATTGCAGCCACCATCGTCCTTCTCCATATCATCATAGGATTTGGCTGGGTATTATGGAAAATGAGAAGGCGCAAGCCCACACATGATAATAAACAAGGTAATTAGAAGAATTCTTAAATCATTTTAAATAGTTTGACGGTCAATTACCTGAAATAAAAAAAGGAAGCCGATTTAACTTCAACTTCCTTTTATTTCCTGGGTGGAAGATGGGGCTCGAACCCACGGCCTTCAGATCCACAATCTGACGCTCTAACCAGCTGAGCTACAACCACCGTATAAATGCGGTGCAAATTTAAGATATTTTTACAAACTCAATAATGAAATTTTTTATTAATTTTGTATCGACAAATCTAACTCTTTAAATATATGAAAAAAAGTTTAACTATTTCTTCTTTTTTGGCAGTAGCCACACTTTTTATGGTGCTCCTCTTTGCAAGCTTTACATTACCTGACTACAAAAACACAAAAGCCACAACCGGAGGACTGCTAACATTTACTGTAAGAACTGTAACTGATAACGGAACCTATTCCCCAAAACATGTTCTGGCCATTTGGGTCGAAGACGCCGATGGTTTTGTTAAAACCAGAAAAGCGATGGCCAATCAGCGGAAACAATACCTGTACACATGGAAAGCAGCTTCAAACTATAACGTGGTGGATGCAATTACCGGCTCAACACTCACCAGCCACCAAACCCATACTGTTGAATGGAACTGTACAGATCTTTCCGGTAATATTGTACCCGATGGAGATTACACTGTTTGGGTTGAATTCACAGGTAAGCATGCTCAGGGACCTTTGTACAACATTACCTTTGCCAAAGGGCCTAATGCCCAATCTTTTAGCCCAGCTGACCAAACCTATTTTAAAGATATACAGCTCGATTTTATTCCCTATGTTGCTGAATTTACATCCGATGTAACTGATATTTGCCAAAGTGAAATTGTAACGTTTACTGATCAGTCAGTCGGTGCAACTTCATGGTCCTGGAATTTTGGTGCAGGTGCATCACCTGCTTCAGCTATTACCATGGGTCCTCATACCGTGATATATTCAACACCTGGTCCTAAATCAGTAAGTTTAACAATTAATAGTTCCGTTACTGAAACAAAACAAAACATGATTACAGTTAATGCTTCACCAACCGCCGAGTTCAGCTTTTCCGGAATTGAATATACAGTAGAATTTCTGAATGGTTCCGTAAATGCAACTTCATATTTATGGGATTTTGGAGATGGAAATACAAGTACTGAAAATAATCCATCTCACACCTATGCCAGCGCTGGCACTTATATAGTTTCGCTTACTGCCACCTATATGGATTGCAATGATCTTATAACTCATGAAGTTTCGCTACCCATGGTTGGGTTCAACAATCAATTGATTAACAATAATGAAGCAGTTTCAATATTTCCTAATCCTTCAGCTGGATTAATAAGCATAAGAATGAATGAACAAGCCCCTGGAACTGTTTCAGTAACTGTTTTTAATACTTTAGGGAAGATTATTCATGAATCAACCACTTCAAACCTGACAGTAAATCACACCATAAATCTTGATCTGTCAAATCAGCCTAAAGGAATCTACTACATAAAAATTGGAAGCAACAACCTGAAAGCGAATAAGAAAATCATGCTTTATTAAGCAGGAATTACTTTAAAGGCAACAAATTTTCATCCGCTATATTTAATGACGCTTCCCTTTGTCAATGTCAAAGTTCGGGATACCCTGACTCAATTGTAACATTCTGGTATTTGGCATTTATCTTTTATTAAACTTAAAGACCCTCAATTTTCCAGATGTGCCTAAAACAAAAAGGTATATGCGGGGTACAACCTGTTATGAATTTCCAAGGATACGAAGCTTATTGATTACTCCTAAATCTCCAAATTAGCATTCTCCTAAAATTGGGATTAATTTATTTGTTTTAAAGTCAATTAAATAATTTAAGTCTTCAATTTGTCCTTCTATTCAATAGACCCGATTTATTCCTAAAAAAATTGGACATATGGAGCTCAATGCTAGTATAACCAAAAGGTCTTTACGGAAAGGTTATGCATTTCTATTTTAACTTTTTTTCTTTCAAAGGAAACTAATCGTCAAATAAAATTAAATCCTGGTGATTAATTCAACAGTTGTTGAATTTGTTTACAGCATCATTAAAAACTTGTTTTACTGATCTATACATAATGTTTATGCCAATAGTGTTTAATTTTTAAACACCATAGTGTGAATGAATTTTAAACATCTCTTTTGTTATAATATTGAATATAATATAGTTATAACTGATTTATAGCTTTGGTATCAAAGTTGAAATACCTTTAAAAATATAAGTTAATTATATATGATTTTTTTTACAACTATTTTAAAACTAAATATTATGAAAAATACATTTCTTCTTTTCGTAAGTTTTTTACTCCTTTATTCAAGTTTTGCAATTAGTAAAGAAGTATTGAAAAAAGACAATACAGTCAAGGATAATACAATAACTATTTTGTGTTCTCCCGATTTGTATGATCTCACAAAGCAATGGACAAGCGCCTATTGCAAGTTTAATCCCAGCACTGAAATTAACTTAATTACCGCCAATCCTGATGCGTTGGGCAGCAAGTTTAACACTGGTGTAAATTTAGGTTTTATTTCAAATCGATATTATCCATCGATTGAAAGTGTAAGCAATTCGCTATGGGTAGTGGTGATTGGTCGGGATATCATTGTTCCGATTATTAATTCTAAAAATCCATTTATCGATAAAATCAATCAACAGGGTATTTCATCCTTTGAGTTGGCTGAAATATTTGAAAACCCACAAACGCAGAACTGGAGGTCACTCATTGAAAACGGGGAAAATGCTCCTTTGAATTACTATTTGATAGCAAATGAATCAGTAAAATCAGATGTGGCAAATTTCATGAATGTAAATCAAATAAATATTAAGGGAATAGAAGTAAATATTGGTAAAGAACTTGTCACTGCTGTTCAAAATGATCCTTACGCGATAGGTTTTTGTAAATTAACCGATATTATTAATTCCGGCAATCAGGATTTTGTTGACAATATAAAGTTGCTGCCAATCGATAAAAACGGGAACGGGCAAATTGATTACTTTGAAAAAATATATGATAATCTGAATGATTTCTCCAGAGGTGTTTGGATAGGGAAATACCCTAAAACATTGATATGTGAGTTATATTCAGTCTCCAATGGCATTCCGAAAAATGAAACGGAAGTGGCATTTTTGAAATGGGTGCTCACCGAAGGTCAGCAAATAGTGGTAAATAATGGTTTTAGCGAACTGGTATATAATGAAAGGCAAACGAAGTTGGAAAAGCTAAATGATCATAAGATTTATGCTGAAACCACAAAGGATCAATATGCCTTGAAAAACATACTATTTCTTATTTTTATTGTATTCATGGTATTCCTGGCAGGCGGGTTATTTGTTAACGTTATAGTCCGGAAAAGAAGGAATAATATTAAGACTCAAAATAAAGGCTTATCCAATCATCCTAAAGTGATCAATGAAAATTCTTTGACTGTTCCCAATGGATTGTACTTCGATAAAACACATACATGGGTTTTTATGGAAAAAGATGGAATTGTCAAAGTAGGTATTGATGATTTCCTGCAGCATATCACTGGACCCTATTCGCATCTGAAAATGAAAAATCCTGGTGACAAGATAAAAAAGAATGAGCAGATATTGTCTCTTATTCAAAACGGTAAACATTTAAATATATATGCAGCGATTTCAGGAACGATAATAGATATAAATGAACATTTGATTACTGATCCTTCAATAATCAACCGCTCCCCTTATGCTGAAGGTTGGGTTTACATGATTGAACCATCCAACTGGTTACGTGAAATCCAGTTCTTACGAATGGCAGAGAGATACAAAGAATGGATACAAAATGAATTTTCAAAGTTAAAGGATTTTCTTGCTGTTTCGGTGCATACCAAAACCGCCGGATATGCCCACGTTACGTTTCAGGAGGGTGGGGAACTTAAAGATAATGTACTACAGGATTTTGGACCTGAAGTCTGGGAAGATTTTCAAAAAAATTTCATTGATACTGCCGGATTAAGGTGAATTTGTCAATAGCTTTCTCTAACAATCAAAATTAGCAGTTATGAGGATAGATAGAAGAAACTTTTTCAGGGTGCTTGGTTTAACAGGGGCATCACTGGCTATTGGAAGAGAATTGAACGCAGCACCAATAAATGAAAATGAAATTGAATTCAATGGTATTCTATATGATTCGACCCGTTGTGTTGGATGCCAGAGTTGCGAATATGCCTGCGCAAAAGCCAACGGTTTGCCGGAACCTACCGATTCACCGGAAATTGGTATGTTGCGCAAAACTAATGAATCAAGACGATCTGTAATTAACGGTTATAATACTTCGAAGGGCGAAGTTTATGTCAAACGCCAGTGTATGCAATGTAACGAACCGGCTTGCACTGCGGCTTGCCTGACACAGGCGATGCTTAAAACCAAAGAAGGGCCGGTTATTTGGAGGGGTGAAAAATGCATGGGTTGTCGTTATTGCATGGTTTCCTGCCCTTTTGATATTCCGAAATTTGAGTATTTCAGTTCGAATCCAAAGATTACAAAGTGCGATATGTGTCATGACCGTCTGCTGGAAGGCAAAATGCCTGCCTGTGTTGAAAATTGCGAGACAGAAGCACTTGTATTTGGAACGCGATGGGAACTAATCAAAGAGGCACGCAAACGTATTCAGGAAAATCCGGAATTCTATGTGGATCAAATTTATGGTGAAAAAGAAGCTGGTGGTACTGGATTCCTTTACCTTTCGCCTGTTCCATTTGATGAATTAGGCTTCAGTACAAAAATCCAAAAGACTTCATACCCCGAATTGTCAAAAGGATTTCTTTATAGTGTCCCGACCATATTTGTTCTTTGGCCGGCAATTTTACTAGGAATTCAGGAAGCCACCAAAAATAACCATCATAACGAAGAGGAAAATGAATGATATAATTAGTTATACAATAGCAAAAGGCCACGAAAGTATAAACTTATGGAAGTTTTTACTCAACGAATTGAAACCAAAGGGTAAAATATTTACCCCATTCAACATCATTTCTCTACCCATCATACTGTTAGGCCTGGTGCTTATTGTTATCCGGTTCTGGAAAGGAATCGGATCAATAACAAATCTAACTCAGGAAGTTCCCTGGGGATTGTGGATTGGGTTTGATGTGGTAACAGGCGTTGCATTTGCAGGTGGGGCTTATGTGATCACTTTTATGGTGTATATTCTGAATATGCAGAAATATCATTCCATTGTCAGGGTTACAGTATTGAATGGATTTCTGGCTTATGCATTTTATGCGGGCGCACTATTACTCGACCTTGGACGTCCCTGGAATGTGATCAATCCGATCATCGGTAACAGCTTTGGCACAAGCTCGGTGCTGTTCCTTGTTGCCTGGCACTTCCTGCTGTACATGATTGCACAGTTAATTGAATTTTCACCTGCTATAGCAGAATGGCTTGGTGCCCGTCGTGCCCGAAAGATCCTTTCAAGCATGACCCTTGCAGCGGTCATTTTTGGTATCACTTTATCCACTCTGCATCAATCGGGATTGGGGGCTCTCTATCTTATGGCAAAAGACAAAATTCATCCGCTTTGGTATTCAGAATTCATTCCCATCCTATTTTTTGTATCAAGCATCTTTGCCGGGCTCTCTATGGTTATCTTTGAGGGATCTATCAGCCGAAAAGTATTTTTTGATCAGATCAGCGAAAGAAACCATCGTTCACATAATGGCATCATCCGTGGTTTATCAAAAATCTGTGCCGGAGCGATGTTTGCTTACTTTTTTCTTCAAATCCTCGTTTTTGTGCATGGCAAACAATGGAACTTGTTAAATACCCCGATGGGTTACTGGTACCTTACGGAGATGGTTGGGTTCGTGCTTCTCCCGATGATGCTTTTCTTTTTTAGTTACCGGAGGAATAATATTTTATTGATAAAAGTTGCATCCATCATCACCATGGTCGGAATCATTATAAACAGGTTAAATGTTACTGTAATTGGGTTCAGATGGGATGCGGCGACACACTATTTTCCATCGTGGATGGAAATTGTTGTCACTATGTCGGTTATATTCACAGAAATATGGATATTCAGGTGGGTAATTAATCGCATGCCTGTTTTACGTGAATCGCCAAAATGGATTAAAGATATAAAATAAATTAACCTGCTTTCATTGTTAACAATGTATGGCATAAAACATAATTAAATGGACGGATTTATTTATACTGACATTTTTGAGACAAAAGGAATTGAATATTTGATCATTATCTCATTCCTTGTCATCCTGATCCTGTTCTGGATCATCCTCAATAAACAAACAGAAGTGACAAATCGAATTCACAAAGCGATGGGTGCACTTACAGCCAGTATTTTAAGAATTCCGCATGGACTGTTCTACAGTAAAAATCACACATGGGCACACTTAGAAAAATCAGGCAATGCAAAAGTAGGACTGGATGACTTTTTGCTCCAAATTGTTGGGGATGTAAAAGTCAACCCTCTTAAATTTCCCGGTGAAAAACTCAGAAAGAATGAGATCCTTGCAGAAATTTATCAAAATGGTAAACGGCTTAGAATAATTTCTCCTATATCAGGTGAAGTTGTCAGCACAAATACCTTGATCAGGGATAATCCTGAACTGCTGCATGATGATCCTTACGGAAAGGGCTGGATTTATGCCATAAAACCGTCAAACTGGAAGGAAGATATTCATTCGTATTACCTGGCAGAGGAAGCAACGCATTGGATAACAAAAGATCTGGACCGATTTAAGGATTTTTTGGCCATATCGATTGGAAAATATTCCACCGAACCATCGATGATTGCGCTCCAAGAAGGAGGTGAACTTCGTCGGAACATCCTTTCAGAATTAGATCATGAAATATGGAATGAATTTCAGGAATCATTTTTAGACTAATTTAGACTTGCATAAATTTTAGTACCCTATCGTAGTAATTTTTATTATCTTGCGGTCATATAAATCGGTCAGTTATTTTACATTGATCGATTAAAAAAAATGAGGTTATATGGCGCTTATTAATAAATCAGGATTCCAAAAAAGCAGAGGATATAAGTTTTACGAAAAGTATTTAAGATTCCGGTCTTCGATCTATAGCCGGGTTATATTTATCATTACCATATTGTCGGTATTCTTGTTTGTATCCTTTGGGTTAATTTTCAGATCCGTATACGAAGATTACCTGAACACTGTCATCCGCCAAAGTGGAAATAACATCGGATCCATCGTGGAGGGAGCATTATATTATTCCATGCTCCAAAACGATAAAAGCTCGCTGCAAAGCACACTTGATATCATCAATACCATGCCGGGTATTGATGAAGTTAATATGTACAATAATCAGGATAGCCTTGTATATTCATCCTTCTCTTTCGACACAACCACCGAGAGCAATCCCAATTGCAAAAGTTGCCACGAGGATATTAAATCAATGTTTCCCGGTAATGAAAAATCATACAAGATTATTGACAAGGCCAGTGCTTGTTTAATGAGTCAGAACGAAAATGGTCACAGACAATTGTTAATACGGTCCCCAATATACAATGAAAGATCCTGTTACCTGAGTTCCTGTCATGCGCATCAGCAATCAGATGTTGAGCTCGGATCTCTGATTATCAAAGTTCCATTGCAAGACCTTGATGTGGCGGTTATAAAATCTTCCCGGGATTTTTTTCTGTTTGCTACAATTACCACCATCTTACTTGTTTCCTTTTTAATATTTTTTACGAGAAAAAAAATTAAAAACCCACTCAAGGCTATTATCAAAGCAAGCGAAGCTGTAGCTAGGGGTGACAAAAGTATGCGACTGGAAATTACACCCTACCTTTTAGATGACATGAGGATGGTTTCCATTGCCTTCAATAATATGCTCGATAATCTTAATTTAGCAACCAAGGAATTGGAAAACTGGTCGCATCAGCTCGAATACAAGGTCCAAAAAAAATCAGAAGAATTATCCGAAATTCAAAATGAATTAATCCATGTGGAGAGAATCGCATCCCTCGGGAAACTCTCTTCATCTGTCGCCCACGAAATAAATAATCCATTATCGGGTGTTTTAACTTATACCAAGTTGGTTCATAAACAGTTGAACAAACTGGATTTGGATAGTAAAGCAAAAGAATCCATGTTAAAATATCTGACAGTGATTGAAACAGAAACCAAGCGGTGTGGTGACATTGTTAAAGGATTGCTCGATTTTTCAAGAAAAGACCAGGAGAATTTTGAGAATAAACAATTGCATAAAATATTAAAGGATACTTATGATTTGATGGCACACCAGATGAAAATGGCAAATATTAACTTTTATACCGATTTTTCAGCCCTTTCGGATTTAATATATTGCAGTGAAAATCAAATAAAACAGGCTTGTGTTGCCATTTTGGTAAATGCTTCTGAAGCGGTTCCGGAGAATGGGGAAATTCTGATAAAAACAATGAATCCTGACGAGGATCATATAAGGCTCGAAATTACTGATGACGGTGTGGGCATCGCACCTGAAGATATGCCCCATATTTTTGAACCATTTTTCTCAGCCAAGCAAAAAGCCAGCGGTATTGGTTTGGGACTGGCCATTGTTCATGGAATAGTTCAAAGCCACAAAGGCAAATTAGAAATAAAATCCGAGCCTGGAAAGGGAACAACCCTTGCCATAATTTTACCATTGGTCAAGAAACAATAAAAAAATAATGATAAAAAAAATTTCACTGTTGATCGTTGACGATGAAGAATCGGTAAGAGATTCTTTATACAACTGGTTCATCGAAGATGGCTATAATGTTGATGGTGCCGAAAATGCCAAGGAGGCCTTATCAATGCTTGAATCAAAAAATTATGACATTATCCTGGCTGATATCAAAATGCCCGGAATGGACGGGCTTGAGATGCACAGAAGAATCAAATCCCTGAATAAGGATTCCATTGTCATTGTTATGACCGCATTTGCGTCTGTTGAAACGGCAGTTCAGGCATTAAAAGACGGAGCGTATGATTACGTAACGAAGCCTTTTGACCCGGATGATCTGTCTCATTTAATTCGCAATGCAGCAAGCCAGATAACCCTTAAAGCTGAAAATGAGGCCCTGAAAAACAAAATCATCTCCCTTGAAAACATTGAAGATATTATCGGGAACAGCGATGCCATGATGAAGGTTCTCAAGGAAGTTGAGAGTGTCGCCCAATCGAATTCATCGGTGATCATCACCGGTGAAAGCGGCACGGGGAAAGAGCTTATCGCCAGGGCTATTCATTCCAATTCCCCGCGTAAATATTTTCCCATGGTGAGTGTACATTGCGGGGCTTTATCAGAAAGTTTGCTGGAAAGTGAGTTATTCGGACATGAAAAAGGGGCATTTACCGGTGCTATGTTTAACCGTAAAGGAAGATTTGAAATGGCTGATGGTGGTACTATATTTCTAGATGAAATAGCTACTATTTCTGCAAAAATGCAAATTGAATTGTTGAGAGTATTGGAATCAAAAACTTTTATGCGTGTAGGAGGCAATAAGGAAATTAAATCAGATTTCAGGGTTATTTGCGCCACCAACAGGGATTTAAAAAAACTGGTTGAATCCGGCACTTTTCGCGAAGACCTATATTACAGGCTGAATGTTGTGAATATTAAAATTCCTCCCCTTCGTGAGAGACCTGAGGATATTCCCCAGCTTGTTGATCACTTCATTAAAAAATATTGTACCTCCATGAGCCGAGATATTATTTCGATTGACCCGGCGGCATCAAAGCGCATTGAAGAGTATGATTTTCCGGGCAATGTGCGCGAACTCGAGAACATGATTGAGCGTGCCATTGTTATTGGAAACGGAAAGGAAATCATGCTGAAAGATTTACCCCTTGGAAAAGATATCATAAGTAGCTCTTATGAAAGCCTGGATGACCTTGAAAAAAAATTCATTTTCGAAATTCTCAACAAGTACGATTGGAATATATCCCGATCGGCGAGAGCATTAAAAGTGGACAGGGTTACGCTTTACAATAAAATTAAAAAATACGGATTAAAATCGCCAAAATAATCCTTAACGTCTTTCATAGGTGATAAGTGCATTAAAAGGCAGAAAAAATCAGGTATTCATTAAGGAAATATTTAATTGAACAACCAACGCATTTTATTAATTTCTCATGGGCATTTTGAGAGAAATTATCTCGAGGTGATTGCTGAAGATGTAACCCGCGAATTTCTTTACCCTGTCAGTATTAAGGAAAGTCATGCCGATTTAAGTGAATTTTATGATCCCACACGAAGGCAATACGATGGAAATAAATTATTAAAATTCCTGGATTCCATTTCCGAACCCGATTCTCTGAAAACGATTGGGTTATTCAGGGTGGATTTATTTATTCCCATACTTACCTATATTTTTGGCCAGGCCATTTTTAAAGGGAAAACAGGAATTGCATCGATATACCGGCTTAAAAACGAGCAATACGGGATGAAAAAAGATGAAGATCTGCTGATTGACCGGTTCAGAAAGTTAGTGATCCATGAACTCGGCCATACGTTTGGATTGGTCCACTGTTATGTTCCCAGTTGTGTAATGAGGTCCACCACTTATGTTGAAGATATTGATCAGAAAAAGCATACACTCTGCAATAAATGCCGGGCTGAAATTGAATCCTTAGCCCCCCTCGTATAAAGTCAAAAAAAAGAGAGAATAAATATTCTCCCTTTTAAATTTATTTTGAATAATTTGGCGACTCGTTTTTCTAAATATTTTCAATTAAAATTAAAGCAGCGAAGTCAATCACACTATTTCTTAATTGTTGGATCCGGATGAGCAATTTTCTTTGCTGCGTCATCGAAATTAAATGGCTTGTAAAATGGATTCTCCTTATTATGACACTTTTCACAAACTTCCTTTGTCGGGAGAATCAATCCATTTTTAAGGGATAAAGCCTGATCTTTCATAATAGTATTTGTTTTATAAGCGCTGCCCGGACCATGACATGATTCGCAGGAAACACCTTCAGCTACAGTTATTCCTGCCTGAAGACTTTCCTTAACACTGCCGGCCGTGGAATGGCATTTCAAACAACTGGGCTCTTTAGCAGGATCAGCAATGTTATGCTCCTTAGCATACGCTAATGATTTCTCGTTGCTCAAAGATTTCATCGCATTGGCATGCAGACTTTCTGACCATATTTTATACTGCTGACCGGTAGCAGGCTTGTTATGGCAAATTTTACATTTAGCAGCGCCAACGTACTGGTAATTTTGCGCAAGCAGTGTACTTACGGAAAATAACATCACACAAATAACCACAAATAAATTTCTACTTTTCATACTTTTAAATTTTTAAGTTACTTTATTGATTATTACTGTTGAAATATTGAATTATTAGAAATCCTGAATTAATTTTTGTTTATCACAGTTAAATAAAAAATTCAAAGTTCAATTAATTATTTAATTAGTTGCAAAATATTAACAATTAATGTACCACTTTCTTATCTCTAATTATGATTAGAATCCCTGACAAATTTTATAATGTTAATTCGCCATAAAACTTTGTAAAAGTAGAAAAAAAATAAGATATAAGATGTCAATGGAAAAAAATATCTATACATTGATATATTTATATTTCTTAGAACGTGTATAAATTAACAACAAACCATTTTTGATACCAAATCTTTTAATAATTTAGTCGAATCTTATTAAAAAAGTTGATGATAAATAAAATAAAAAGATTTAATGGCAAACTGGCTATATCCATTATTACCGCGGTAGTTTTTTCACCAGGTAATATATTTGGACAATCAAATGATGATTGTTTAGGTTGTCATGAAGATCCGGAGCTAACCGCTTTGAGGCAGGGTAAAACAATCTCATTGTTTGTGAATAATTCCATATTAATTAGTTCGGTTCACAAAGATGTATTATGTGCCTCCTGTCATCCGGATGCCTTTGTTGAAGAATACCCCCATCCCGAATTTTTGGCTCCGGTTAATTGTGGCAGCATTAGTTGCCATGATGCTGCCCAACAACAATTCGATAAAGGAATTCATGGTCAGGCATTGCAATTAAAAGCCTTATATGCTCCCGATTGTAAAGAATGTCATGGTACCCACAACATTTTATCTTATACCAATCCAAAATCCCGAACCTATAAAATGAACATACCCGTATTGTGTGGTAAGTGTCACCGGGAGGGCGCTCCGGTTGCAAGGACATACAATATCAGTGAACATAACATCCTCGAAAATTACAGTGAAAGTATTCATGGTGAAGGATTGTTTAAAAAAGGGTTGATTGTTTCGGCCACTTGCAATGATTGCCACGGGAATCATCTGGTATTACCACATACCAGTCCTAATTCAACAATTTCTTCCAAAAACATTGCATCAACATGTATGGCATGTCATGCAGAAATTGAAAAGGTTCATACAAAAATTATTAAAAAAGAGCTTTGGGAAAAAGAGCCAGGTGCTATTCCAGCATGCACCGATTGTCATCCACCTCACAAGGTGAATGTTGAAGATATCACGATAGGTATTTCTGATCAATCCTGTCTGAAATGTCACGAATCAAATGAAATACATAAGATACTAAATGATTCAATATTTTCACTAAAAGTGAACAAGGAGGATATTTCAAATTCTGTGCACAGAAATATACCTTGTGTAAAATGTCATTCAGATGTATCAATTCATCTAAAGCGGCCTTGCGAAACAACAGAAAAAGTCGACTGCTCAAATTGCCATGCTGAAATTTCCAATATTTACAATGCAAGCGGACATGGCCAGGCTTATTTTAGAAAAGAGGAAAATGCACCCTACTGTACTGATTGCCACGGAACTCATATTATAAAAACAAGGTATGATGATACTGCGCCTACTTACAGAAGTTCAATCCCTACCCTTTGTGGGAAGTGCCATCGGGAAAATGGAAAAGCCAATGAAACTACTAATTTAAAAGAAATAAATGCATTTCTGGATTATTCTTCAAGCGTTCATGGCAGGGGTTTGACTGAAAAAGGATTATTGCCCAGCGCAGTATGCACCGATTGCCATTCTACACATTACATTCTGAAAGAATCAGATGAAAATTCCTCTGTCAATCCAAAAAATATCCCAGCGACCTGTGCTTCATGTCATAAAGGTATTTACAATGATTATATTGGCGGAGATCATTCAATAACCAAGGATGACCATACAAGAAAATATCCCACCTGTGCCGACTGCCATAAAGCACATGTTATCACTGAAATTGATCAGGATAAGTTTATGAACGAAGTTACACTTCAATGTGGCACTTGCCATGAAGATGTCTCTAAAACCTATATGGATACCTATCATGGTAAAGCTTATCAGTTGGGTTATTCAAAAGCTGCTAAATGCTCTGATTGTCATGGAGCCCATAAAATTTATAATGCAAACAATCCTAATTCATCAGTTGGATCTCAAAATATTGTTGAAACATGTAAAAAATGTCATCCTGATGCGAACGAGAGATTTACCGGATATTTAACACATGCTACACATCATAACAAAACCAAATACCCGGTTTTATATTATACATTTTGGGGCATGACTTCCCTCCTGGTCGGAGTTTTTGGCTTCTTTGGAATCCATCTGTTATTGTGGTTACCACGATCCTTACAGGGCATAAAGAAACGCAAAACACATGCCCAATCATCCACTAACAAATATCACATTATCCGGTTTACTAAAAGTCAGCGCATTACTCACATTTTTGTTATTTTGAGTTTTATCATGTTAGCCTTCACCGGTATGATGCTCAAATTTGCCGGAATGGAGTGGGCCAGCCGCCTGTCCGGTTTATTGGGGGGCGTGCATAATGCAGGAATTATTCATCGGTTTGCAGCGGTAATTACTTTCGGATACTTTACATTTCATGTGTTCTCAATGATCCGTATGAAGATAAAGCGACATATACCGATCCTGGACTTTGTCTTTGGAAAAAACTCGTTAATGTTCAACAAACAGGATTTAATTGATTTCAAAGGAACAATAAAATGGTTTTTAGGCAGAGGCCCCCGTCCTGATTATGGCCGCTGGACATACTGGGAAAAATTTGATTATATGGCAGTTTTTTGGGGAGTTGCAGTGATCGGTTTTTCTGGTTTAATTCTTTGGTTCCCGGAATTTTTTACAAAACTATTTCCAGGATGGTTAATCAATGTTGCCATGATCATTCACAGTGATGAGGCTTTGCTTGCAGTTGGATTCATTTTCACCATTCACTTTTTTAATACTCACCTTCGTCCTGATGCATTCCCGATGGATACCGTTATCTTCACAGGGACAGTACCTTTTGAAGAATATAAACTTGACAGGCCGCGTGAGTTTGAAGAATTGAAAAATTCAGGTAAACTGAAAAAGGTAGTAATAAAGAAAGAGCATAAAAGTAAATGGGAGAGACCCATTAAAATTTTTGGATATTTCTTCCTCACCATTGGCCTCACATTAGTCCTATTGATCATTTATTCTATGTTGTTTGGGTATAAATAAATTCGAAAATATCTCTTTTGGATTTTATTTCTTCTTTTTCAAAACCTTACTTAACAATTGCAGGTTAACATTGTTATAGTACTTTTGCAACGCAAAAAATTCTATCGCATTTTTATCACATAAAAATTGAATATCATGATCAGACAAATCAAATTATTTACTTTACTATTTTCTATTATAATAGTATCATGCCAGAATAATCCCAAGGAATCTAATATTGTGAACCAACCCGAGGGTAATCAGAAAGCTTTGGTCAAGGAAGTGATACAAACTTCTGCCTATACCTATCTAAGGGTTGAAAAGAATAATCAGGATAAATGGATAGCCATTACAAAGCAGGATATCCAGCAAGGTTCAACTGTTTACTATAAAGAAGGCCTTAAAATGGAAAACTTCACAAGCCCTGAACTTCAGCGAACTTTTGAAACCGTATATTTTGTTCAGGAAATAAGTGATACTCCCATCCAACCTAAATTGCCACCGGGTATCACGGGCACTGAACCCAAAAAGCCAGTGCTCAGCAAATTGGATATTAAAATTGAGCAACCGGAAGGTGGAATTACAATTGCTGACTTATATGCAAAGCGTGATACCTATTCGGGAAAATCCATTAAAGTAAAAGGTCAGGTAACCAAGGTAAACATTGCCATTATGGAGCGAAATTGGGTACATATACAAGATGGAACAGCGAATGGTGAAAACTTTGATTTAACTATTACCACTGTTCATGAGCCTAAAGTTGGTGATGTCGTTACCTATTCAGGAACTTTAATATTGAATAAAGATTTCGGAAGTGGTTATTCTTATGAATTACTCCTCGAAAATGCATCGCCTTTAGAGGCCTATTGAAGATGATAAATTGAAGATTCTTGAAAATAAAAATCCTTTAAAAATTCTCATTTTTTTTCTCCGGTTCCCTGGAATCAGTAACTAATTTCTGAAGGAAAAACATAAAATATTCCTCCTCAGAGAAATTGATTATTGGAGGTGAATCCTTTATTCTATCTATAAAAGCGGGGAAACATCCAAAAATAATATTATAATTCTCCAACCATTAACCCGTTTTCAACTTCAGCTTAAATTTATACATCATCTGAAGATTGTTTTCATTGAGTGCTATCCATAATATTTGATATTTAGATTGGTGATGCCATTTCACTATAAAAAAACTAAATTATATCATTACAAAACATGTTATATATCATAGTATTACACTTGAATTATATACATGTAAATATTTACATTTATGGCCTCTTTTAATAAACATTTGAAATATGCCTCCACAATTAAAAACACTCCTACCTCTTTTTGCGGGGTTTATTATTATTTTCCTAATTATCCGACATCTTCTTGTTCCGGAATCCTTTGGTGAACAAGGTCATTATCGTTTCAATTCAGTTGAGGAAAATAAAGAAAATCAGATGAATTATGCAGGTAAGGATGCCTGTGCCGAATGTCACGACGATAAAACCGCTGAATTGGCATCTGATGTTCACGCTGGAATATCCTGTGAAACGTGCCATGGTCCAGGCCTTGCACATTATGATAACCCGGATTCCATCCGGCTAATTGTTCCAAAAGAAAGAGTGTTTTGCGGGCTTTGTCATGCTATTAATTCCTCCAGAAAGGTTAAGGTCATTGTGCAAATTGATTTGAAAGATCATAACATAGGTAAAAACTGTATTGAATGTCATAATCCACATATGCCATGGGAACTGAAAGAAGAGAGCACTCCAGAAGAAAATTTATAAAAACAGCGGCGATTGCAGCAAGTGGCATATTTGCCTCTGGCTTAATCAATCCATTTAATGCAATAATTTTTGCAGCCGAAAAACCTACCGATCCTACCAAACCCTGGTGGGGTTATGGAATCGATATTGAGAAATGCATTGGATGCGGACGATGTGCCAATGCATGCAAATCAGAAAACAATGTACCCAGGGAACCTTTTTATTTTCGCACATGGGTTGAACAATATACCATAAAAAATGACGGAACTGTCAAGGTTGAATCACCCAATGGAGGGATTGATGGTTTTGAACAAACTGTACCTGATGAGGACATTTTCAAAGCGTTCTTTGTTCCCAAAATGTGCAATCATTGTTACAAATCACCATGCGTGCAGGCTTGTCCGGTAGGTGCAACTTATGAAAGTCCTGATGGGGTTGTTTTGGTTGATGACACCTACTGCATTGGCTGCCGGTATTGTGTACAGGCCTGTCCTTACGGATGTCGTTACATTCATCCTGAAAAAAATGTAGCCGATAAGTGTACGTTGTGTTATCATCGCATTTCAAAAGGAAAGACTACGGCTTGTGTTGAGGTATGTCCTACCCAGGCAAGAATTGTCGGTGACCTGAATGATAAAAACGGTCCGTTGGTACAATTCTTAAAAGAGCATACATGCCTGGTACTAAAACCGCATCTCAATACAGGAAGTAAATTATATTATAATGCATTAAGCGGGGAGGTAAGATAATATGGAACAACATTACCAACATCTTTATGAAATGCTGTCGCAGGGACAGGGATATGTATTTCCAAATGAAGTTGACCTGCAGTGGGGTTTACTCATCGTTTTGTATCCATATATAACCGGATTGGTTGCCGGAGCATTTATCCTTGCATCACTTGAAAGGGTCTTCAATGTCAAGGTTCTTAAACCCACTTATGAATTGGCTTTGCTTACAGCCCTTTCATTCCTTCTGGTAGCAACAATGCCACTTGTAAGCCATTTAGGAAAGCCCCTGAGGTCCTATGAAATTTGGATTACACCACATTCCTCTTCGGCTATGGCCATTTTCGGATTCGTTTATATATGGTATTTGATGGTTGTACTATTGCTGGAAATCTGGTTCGATTACCGCAGAGATATGGTGTTATGGTCGCAGCAGGAAAAAGGATTAAAACGATGGATTTACAGGATATTGACACTTGGAGTAACAGATTTGAGTCCTAAAACCATAAAATGGGATGATAAAATTGGCTATTTTATAACAGTGGTAGGGATTCCTTCCGCATTCTTATTGCATGGTTATGTTGGATTTATTTTTGGTTCTATCAAAGCCAATCCCTGGTGGTCAACAGCATTGATGCCCATTATTTTTATTTTTTCTGCCATGGTTTCTGGAATCGCATTGGTGATGTTCATTTACATGGCTGTATCTTACTTTAGAAAACAAAAGATTGACATGCTTGCATTGGACACAGTCGGAAAGTATTTGTTTTATATTCTTATCCTTGATTTCACGCTTGAAGGTTTAGACCAAATCCACCGCATTTATGAAGCAGAAGAATCATTCGAGATTTTATCATTACTTGTTTCCGGCCGTTTATATCTAACCCTGTTTATATTTCAAATTTTTTTAGGAACAATTATACCATTGTCTGTCTTAGCAATTTTACAATTTTATAAACCAAAGGAAAAGACAAGGCGCATTTTGTATCTGGCAACCAGCTTGCTGGTTCTTTTTGGAATATTTTTTATGCGATGGAATGTAGTGATTGGTGGTCAATTATTCTCAAAAAGTTTTTATGGTTTTACCAGTTATAAGATAGGATTGGCAGGATCCGAAGGATTATTCATGGCCCTTGTTTGGATCATTTTACCATTTTTAATCCTGGCTTTTCTTTTATGGCTTTTACCACCCTGGAAGAAATATGTGGAGAAGGCTAATTAGAGAGGGCATTTTCTGAAAGCAGTCAGGAAGCAGACTTACTTTTTAGTTTTTTTATTTATAAATTAATAAGAATAACTATGAATTCAAACCCTCATCCGACCGACAATAATGGTTACCAGGATCTGTCAGACAGGTTAAATGGACTTGAAATTAGATTAGCCCGGCTTGAATCAGAAAGAAAACTCACACCTGTCTCTGCCGATGATAACGAAATTGAAAGTAATGGTCTTAATTTTAAAAGACCACAGCAAGCGCACCTCGAATCCAGGATTGGTGAATTTGGTCTGGCGTGGCTCGGTAACTTTGTTCTTTTCTTTGGAATAACTTTTTTTGTCCAATATTTGCAGGTTTCCGGGTTCAAATTGATTTCTTCAGTTTTCGGATTTGCTGCGGTGTCCGGAATCTTTTCACTTGCTTACTACTTTCGTAAGTCAAATTCCTATATGGCAAAAATCTTTGACCTTAACGGTTATTTGCTGATTTATTATGTTACCTTGAAATTACATTTTTATACGCCTGACCCTATTATAGCAAATAAATCAGTAGGACTAATATTATTATTGATTGCAACAGGAGTAATTTTATTTCTATCCATTCGAAAGAAATACGCTGTTCTTGCCGGTTTAACTCTTATTTTTCTGTCTATTACAGCCCTTTTGAGCGATTCAACACATATTATGCTTCCTTTAGTCACTTTGGTTGCTGTAATTTCCATTGTTTTATTATATAAGTATGGTTGGATCCGAATTGTTTTTCTTTCTATCATTCTGGTATATTTTATCAATTTGCTATGGATACTTGGTAATCCATTGATGGGGCATGAGGTGCATGCTATTTCTGAACATCATTCAGGATACATTTATCTCTTCTTAATAGCAGCGATCTTTTCGCTCATAGCTTTAATGCCGAGTAAAACAGAATTATACTCAGATAATAGAATAATTGGATCCATCATCCTCAATGGCCTTGGGTTTTCATTTATTGTCGCACTATTTATCCTATCCTTCTTTAAGGACAATTATGTATTACTAACCGGTTCAATTGCTCTTTTTTGTATTGTATATTCAATCATTCTGCGCGTATGGTCTCACTGGAAAATAACAGCTGCGTTTTATGCCCTGTTTGGATTTGTAACTTTAAGTGTAACCTCCTATGGAACCTATAATTTTCCCGGAGCTTATTTTCTGCTAACTATACAGAGCTTACTTGTAGTTTCTATGGCTCTCTGGTTCCGAAGCAAGTTCATTGTTATTATCAACAGCGCCCTGTTCATCATACTCCTGATTGTTTACCTTTCTACATCTTCCGCAGTAAATGAGATAAACATTTCTTTTACACTTGTAGCTTTAATTACCGCCAGAATAATGAACTGGAAAAAAGATTACTTAACCATTCGGACAGAGTTAATCAGGAATTCCTATTTGATTATCGCATTTTTCATGGGCTTATATACACTTTATCACCTGGCACCTAAACAATATATAACCCTTTCATGGACATTACTGGCAGTAACTTATTTCCTATTAGGCCTGCTAATTAAGATCGTAAAATATCGCTATCTGGCACTGGGTACAATGGTTGCGGCAGCATTATATTTATTTATCGTTGACCTGGCCCGCATAGAACTGGTTTTTCGGGTTGTCGCACTTCTGTTCCTTGCATTGATCTCTATCGGCCTTTCCTTCTATTACACAAAAAAGTTAAAAAAGAAATCGACTGACTGATAAGTCAAATCGCTTAGGCTTAGCAAAATTGGCAATTCCTTTTGACTTGCTAAATATTATTGTGGATACGTGAACGACACTCTAATATAAATCTTTGTGGCATTCAGAGCAAAGATCGGTTTTCCATGCTCCATCGGGATCATAAGGATGGACAAATTCCAATGATTGATTTACTGTGGTCAGTTGAAGTGTATCAGGTACACCCTGAGCAACTATTGAATGGCACAAATTACAGTCGCGAGAAATAACCCTTCCACCCTGCTCCTGGTGCCGGTCGTTATGACAACGGAAACACCCGACAAATTCCAAATGTCCAATGTTATTTTGATAAGCACTCCATTTAACGCCCATCTCCGGAAATACATTTTTCTTGAATTCCTCCTGAATTCCATTTATAGCTTTGTCAATCAAATCCTTCTTCTCATTGAATACATCCTCATAGTTTGCCTGATAATAATTCAAGACTTCCGTTTGGATATAATTCATTGCACTGTCAGTTGTTGAAAATTTAACTCCTCCCAGAACAGTCATTGCAAGGGATTTGATACCAGGAAGCTCCTTTGGAATATTGCCAGCTGTGATGGCATTATTAATAAACCTAACCGGTGTATGATAATCATGTGAAGGCCGGTTATGGCAGTCCATGCAATCCATCACCCTGATTTCAAGAGAATCAAGTTGTTGCTGTGTCAGTTTATTTGCTTCATCTTCGTAGATAAGAGATTCACCAGTTTTTTTATTGGTATATCTCACCCAGGGGATATTTTGACGTTCAGGCTCGGTGGCTACATATTCTATTTTTACATCCGGATTGATATGCCAGTGGATACCTTCCTGTAAACCCAAAGCACTGTAAGCTGGACCTGTTTTCATCTGAAGGTTGATGTCCCATTCTGTGTTATTCTCATCAGATAGATAATGCCTCTCTACAAGCATCTGCCGTGCATAGAATTTTTGAGGCCAGTGACATTCTTCACAAGTTTCACGCGCAGGGCGCAAATTTCTAACGGGTGTAGGAATAGGTTTTGGATAGGTGCCAAGCGTTACTGCATAAACCTGGTATAATCCTGATAGTTTTGAACGAACATACCAGTCGGCGCCTGTGCCGACATGACATGCAACACATGCTACGCGGGCATGAGAAGAATTTTGATAAGCAACATACTCAGGTTTCATCACCTCATGACAAAGCGTGCCACAAAATTTAACTGATTCAGTATAATGAAATGCCTCATAGCTTCCCACAGCTGATATCAATAAAAAGAAAACTGAACCTATTCCAAAAATCATGGCAGCATTCCTAACTTTAGGATCATTCAGGTCAATTTTAGGCCAAACTTTTTCATATACCACTTTTTGCTTTTTATCCTTCTGGTATTTTATAATCATTCCAGTAGGAATAACCAACAGTCCTATTACAAGAAATGATGGTAATACTATCCACATAAACAGCCCAAGATAAGAGCTCCCTTGTGCAAAAAACATTGATATAACAAAAAGAAATCCTATCATAAATAGGCTTATTATGGAAATCAACGTACCGATAAAAGAGGTCCAGTTATAAAATGATTGAGGTAATTTCATGGGGATTACTATTTATTAATACCGTAGTAAAATTAAATGAATTTTATCTTCCTTATAAACTATTATATACATATTTGTTTAATGCCAGCCGGTAAACATGCTTTTGAAATTAGCTGTTGGGGTTTTACCAATGGTGCAGAAATAAATATGGATTATCATAAAAACTGATAATATAAAACCTGAAATAATGTGAACAAGATCAGTCAAATGAATACCACTTACCCCAAAAACTTGTGGAATAATTGTTTCGGGAAACAGTAATCCCAAACCTGAAATGATCATAATTGGCGTAAAAGCATACATGGCAAAAACATAACTCACCTTTTGCAAAGGGTTAAATTTTCTGTTTTCAGATAGTGGAAAAGGAGCGTCTTCATGTTTAAAAATCCCAATGGTATAATACATAAATTGTTTTTTCAGCTGTCCAACGATTTCTCTTAAATTCACCTTATAGAATTTACCATTTGAAGTTACCATATTACCAATTACAAAAACAAAATATCCAAGTGTGACTATGATTCCGGCAATATTATGAAGTAAAACTGCTAAATCAAATCGAATGAAAGGGTAATCAGGACTTGAATACTGCATGCTTAATCCAGTAACTATTAAAAATAAGAACATAAGCGCATTCAACCAGTGCCACAATCGGATCCAAACAGGATAAAAATAAATCTTCTCAGCCATATTACTTTTTTAGAAACCTTAGTAAACCATGAAATAAAACCCCGGCAAAAACCAACCCAAAAACGACAATACTCACTACATTGAGGTAATAGTTTCTGTTTGCCCCAATTATGTATGATTCATTTAAAATAGAAGCATTAAAAAATCCAAGTTTATTTCGCTTTTCCCTGATCTGAAATTTATAAAGCGAAGCCATTAACAATGAATTCTGGGAATGACATTCCACACATTGCTTTACCGCTTTGTCCTTAGTTTGTATATTGTGTGAAACAAGTATAGAATCATTCCTTTCGGCATGACACTCAATGCACCTGACATTGGCAAAATGCAAAGCCTGATTGGGCAGCCATTCATGTTTTTCCAAAACATTTGGATTTATTTTATCGCTTATCAACTGGTATTTGTTGATGTCGGCATGACAACTCAAACAGATATTATTATCATAAATAATCGTTTGCTTGACATTTGTATTGTTCCGGGCATTAATTTTATAGCTATGCGGATTATGACACATCCAGCAAGTGAAATCTTCACTATGCTTTGTAGAATGAACACTTTTCAGGAATTCTTCATCAATACTTTCAAAGTGATAATCTGCATAGGTTTCATCACCGCCATGGCAATCCAGGCAGGTTGCTTTTACCTCCATTCTTAAAGTGCCTGCATGAGGAAATGTCCGATAATCCATCGAATGACAATCAGTACAACTAAAATTCCAGTGATTTGATTGATAAAACCCTGCTGAATCAATAATAAAATAAGGATTCATCCTTTCTTTAACTTCATGGCCCAACCCTTCATTCAGGTAATAGAATGTTCTATGACCATGACAATTCAAGCAGAGCTGATTATCTTCAGCATAGATATATTCTCTTTCTGCAATAGAATCCTGAGAAAAGCTATTTTGCAGGCCAACAAAAAAAACACTGGTCATTAAAACAGTTAATCCCATTTTGGATAAATTACCTATCATGTTTTTTGATTTACTTACTGGATAAATTATTAACCCCGGACTTAAGGAATTTAGACTCAAAAACCTACATATCCATCCTCTCAAGATTTGAAAATGATTAAGACAAATAATCAAAAAGAAATAAGGATGCTATCCGTAATATTAGAATTTTGCTAAATCTTAATTCGTAATTCATAAGATTTTAAAAACCCCACAATCTTGTCATCACAAATCCAAACCTCCAGTTCTCAATGTACTCCCATTCAGATTGGTTATACATGTATGTCTCCTGAGGAATAATACCATCGGTATTTGAAACAAAAATCTGGAAGGCATGAGTTCCGGTGGAAAGTTCATAACCCAATGCAAAATTTGGTTGGGGTGGATTAACAAATTCCCTATGTTCTGAAATCCCTTCGATTTGCAAAGGAAAATCGAATTGGAAAAGAATGGAAGATTGAGGTGAAAATTTTACCCTCCCATTAAATCCAACACCAATTTTGTCGTGATCCAAATTAACATCTACTTTATTAAAATGAGTAAAACTGGCAGTAGCCTGAAGAGAAAACACATCATTGAATTTTCTTCCGATAATTACCTGACCGAAATAGGACAAGCGATTGGAGAAACTATAAATTGAATCTTCTCCGCCACCTTCAAAAGTTGTTTTTGCCTGTCCGTTAATAGCCATATTGCCATATAAAGTAACTGCAACCGGAATAGTATTTTTACGCGTCTGTTGCAAAACATTATATTTTACCTGGAAATCACTGTACATTTTATATCGGGTTAAACCATATCCCACCATCAGTTTGTCCAATATACTGTAGTTTAATCCCAATCGGATGTTAGCGCTTGAATAAATCCCATAAACATTTTCAATACCCTTTTCAAAAGTTCCAAAACGGTGCTGTATTAAAAACTCGAGTGATTTAGCAGGAGGTATAACACAAGTTTGATTATCAATTAAAATGCCGCTTTCAAATGGTGCAACAACTGGTACATCTTTCTCTTTTACAACAGCAGTAGTATCCTGGTTGTAAGCAAGGTTTAATACTGAAAGTAAAACGATAATACTTAATATATACTTTTTCATTTTTTTCATTTTTACCATTAATACTAATTGTTTAAAGCACCCTGGCTGATCCATCCATAGATCAGGTTTGCATCGCTAAGTGATGAGTATTTTGTAGCGTGGGTGCCAGTCTGCGGGTGGGGGAAAGTATAGATCAAACTGTTGTCAGGGTCCTCTGGGACAGCAAGATTGTTATCCATAATGCTGTTATATGCATTCGGAGCCGTTAGGTCAAATGCCATTCCTCCATTATGGCAACTGGTACAGGTTGAACTAATAAAAATAGGTGTGATTTCCGCCTGAAAATAAATTGTGTCTGTTGGATCAGGAGGTTCCGGTGTAATTACCTCTATAAACTCGTACTCGCAGGATGCTATGAACAGGATACAACAAAGCATTGCAGCAATTTGAATAATTCTATTTGTTCTCATATTTATTGTTTTAATATTGGCCACTAAATTAATTAAAAAAAGGCTTCGAATATTATTTGAAGCCTTTTACTAATCTAAACTTATATTTTTAATTAAGCGACTCGAGTGAGTTGGTTAGCAATGCTTTTGCATAAAGTTTATTATGAACACCTAAACTTTTATCATTTAATACCAATTTGTAATTTAGAACAGCGCCAGCCTCATTCGGAGTCAAAGTTGCAGGATTACTAGTTGAAGCATTACCTCCATTGTCACCCTGAACAGAACCACTTGTGCTAAGTACACCAAGATCTACTAATTTAGTTAACATTTGGGCAAGGAGGTCGCTAATTTCTGTTTGTGTTTCTTCAATATCTGTTGCTAAGGCATCAAGATCAGCATGACAAGATTCGCAACCAGCTAAATTCAATGCTTCGGATCCACCCTCTTCATAAGCAACTTTAAAGGTATGTCCGCCTCCTAAGTTTCCGACTGCATCTGCCATATGACAGGTAACACATCCATTTTCAACTGTAGCATGCGCATTTTCCAGATAATTTGCACTACCAGTAACTTCATAGCCACCAAAACTTCCAATCATATTTGCAACCGGACCATTGTGAGGACCAT
Source organism: uncultured Bacteroidales bacterium (assembly GCA_963749345.1). Lineage (GTDB taxonomy): Bacteria > Bacteroidota > Bacteroidia > Bacteroidales > JAADJA01 > JAADJA01. Next base: position 962,884 of record CAVVMO010000001.1, read on the forward strand.
ATCTGGAACTTGTAACAGTTAAGTTATCTGTGCTTCCGACAACTGGAAATGGGTTGACTTTTCTTGATTGATGGCAGTTTGCACAAATATTTCCACTTCCCATATCAAGCGTAACGGTTTCACCACCCGTTGACCAGTAATTGACTGGATCTGCATAGGTCAAAGCCCAGTCAGCAGGTTGATATGTAGCATGAATGTTGTGACAAGTGTAACAGTTCACCATGTTTGGATTTTCGATAACTGCTAAAGTTGCTGTCGTATCGTTAGCCATCCTTTCAAGGAATCCCTGGCTGGTATGACATGGCGCACAACTGGTTCCATTTTCAAATGAAGTTTCGCCAGTGGCATGTGTTGAATGTTCCCATTGATTTACTTTAGCAAACAAAACCTGAGTATTGTCATGGCATTGAATACAGGAAGCTGTGCCATCTGTCCCATTAATGCCATCTTCACCATCTACTCCATTTGTACCTGGTTCACCTTTTTCACCTTCTTTTGTACAAGATACAAGAGCAACTGCCAACATTAACATCAGCATGCCCATCAAATTGAATAAATTTACTTTTTTCATTTTATTTTTTTTTAAGTTGTTTCCGCTGGCAATATTAGATAGATATTTATAAATATGCATGTATTTGTTTGATGATTGTTTTATCTATTCCGAATGAGATAATCTATAATAAATGTTGACATATATCATTTTATTTCCGACTTTTGTCACGTCATTTATACTTACGGATTTTAAAACACAGACAGGGATTACATGGCGACTTTTACCAAAGGTGTGCATTGCACCAACTGTAATTTGAAAATGAATATTTTTTGTCATCTGAACGATGATCAGCTTGAATATATAAACAAGGACCGTTTCGAGGTTCATTTTCATAAAGGTGAAGTGATATTTAAACAGGGAGGGCCACTCACCCATATTGCCTGCCTTACAACCGGGCTTGCCAAGATCTATATTGAAGGCAAGGATAAAAAAAACATGATATTGAAAATCCTTAAGCCGTCTGAACTGGTAGCAGGTCCGGGATTCACGATCGATTACCGGCATCATTATACAGTTTCAGCTTTGGTTGATTCATCGGCCTGCCTGGTTGATATACGCGCATTTGAGGATATGATCAAAGCAAATGCTGAATTTGCTTTTGGATTCATAAAATACCGGAATCAAAAAACAATTGATATTCATGCAAGGCTTATGAATCTTACACATAAGCAAATGCATGGAAGGATTGCCGATACCTTATTATATTTATCGAAAGAAATCTATAAAAGCAGTGTTTTCGATACCCCATTGACACGGCAGGACATTGCCGATATGTCGGCGATGACTAAGGAAAGCGCTATCCGCATCCTGAAAGAGCTGAAAGATGATCAAATCATTGATTTCAATACTGCAGGCTTCACCATCCTCAACGAACCTTCTTTGGTGCAAATAAGCATTACAGGTTAACAAGGGATTTATTTGGAAATTTCAATTTTTCTGTTTCTAAGCATCAAAATAAATTTCTACCCAAAATGATTTGATTTATGATCAATTAAAATGAAAGCCATACACTCAACAGCTAAATTTCGGGATAAAAACATCTATTACAAAGTTCTTGGAAAAGGTAAATGCCTGGTTTTGCTGCATGGTTTTCTGGAATCGGTTAATATCTGGAATGCCTTTGCAGGTGAACTGTCAGGTGAATTCAAAATCCTCACCATCGATTTGCCGGGGCATGGCAGCACCGAACAATTTGGAGAAGTGCATACGATGGAAATGATGGCCGATACAATAAAATCAGTGTTGGAGTATTTGCAGATACATGAATGCGTGATGATCGGTCATTCGATGGGAGGATACGTGACACTGGAATTTGCATCCAAATACCCCGAATACCTGAAAGGGATAGGCCTGTTTCATTCCTCCGTCTTTGCTGATTCACCCGAAGCCCGTCAAAACCGGGAAAGAACAATTGAACTGGTGAAAAATGACCGTCATGGATTTATTCAAAGTTTCATTCCTGACCTTTTTGCTCAAAGCAATCGCACCAAATATTCTGTTGAGATTGAAGACTTAAAGAAGGAAGCATCAAAGGTTTCGAAATCGACAATTATAGCGGCATTGGCCGGGATGAAAGAAAGAAAAGATCACCAGAGTACCATTTCAATTATTGATGTACCGGTATTGTTCATTATGGGTAAAGAGGACCAGAGGATCCCAATTGACAAGGTAATAGATATGGTTGCTCTGCCAAAGCATTCTGATGTTTTAATCCTGAGTAATGTTGGTCACATGGGCTATATCGAAGCAGAAGAAGAAACACTTGAGAAATGTCGTTACTTTACGAGGAAATGCTGGGGAAAATAATTTTTTAATAGTTTGTAAGCGAAACTTAAAAACTACACTTCATAAAAATGCATCTCCTTCATATATTCCCAAACCCTCGAGGGCAAGAGATAGCGAATATCTTTTTTTTCTTTAATGGATTGCCGGATAAAGGTGGAAGAAATTTCCAGGAGGGGTGAGTTAAATATTTTCACATTACTATGATGGTCGTACTTGCTTCCCATATATCCAGGCCTTGCATACACATACATCTGGTAAAGCTCAAGCAAACGATCGGGATTCTTCCACTTGTCAAATGTTGGTAGTTGATCGGAACCGGTTAGCAGGATAAACTTTTTATCAGGATATTTTTCTTCAAGATAAGTTAACGTGTCAATGGTAAAGGATGGTTTGGGCATCTTAAACTCAATATCGCTCACCTGGAAGCGGGCATCGTCTTCAACTGCTATCCTCACCAAAGCCAGCCGGTGATGATCGGCTAAAAGGGACTTTTTTTCTTTGAATGGATTCTGCGGCGAAACCACAAACCAGACTTTGTCAATATCGGTAAATTCCACAAACCAGCTTGCAATCACCATGTGCCCAATATGGATGGGATTGAAGGAACCGAAGAAAAGGCCGATTTTCTGAGGCATCATGTATATCATACTTGGAATGGCAAAAGTAATAAAAACAGCTCTGACAAAAAGGTCATTCCAAAATAATACCAATGTCTTACTTTAATCCTTTCCTTAATAAGTGGCAAGTTCCCATGTCCATGACTGAAATAGGTTGACCAAAAATAAGATAAAAAGTCAACTTATGGAAACAAAGCAAAAAGGGAAAAAGGGGTTAAGGCTCCGACGTCATTTCAGTGTAGGGATAAAGAAACAAGTAGTAAGGGATATTGAAAAAGGAAAGTGTACTGTATTGGAAGCCAGTCGTGAGTTGGGAGTAAGTTTTCAAACTGTGTACCTCTGGCTTTATAAGTATAGTTTATATTTGCAAAAAAACAAGATACTTATAGTGGAAGATAAAAGCGAAGCCTATCGCAGCAAAGACCTTGAGAAACGGATATTAGAATTGGAAGCTGTTTTGGGGCGCAAGCAAATGGAAATTGATTTGCTCAACAAAGTAATTGAACTGGCCAACGGAGAATACAAGACAGATTTAAAAAAAAGCATGTTAAAGAAGCCCTTGGATGGTTCCGGCTCAATAAAGGGATCAAGCACTTCTACAAGATGAAAGAGTTATATTCGATAGCCAACATAAGTAAGCAGGCACTGTGGAAGCATGACAGGCGGCAGGAAACAGTCACAGCAATCACAGGGCAGATGGTAGATATAATGGAAGACATCAGACAACGACATAAACGTATGGGATGCAGGCGGATGTACTATGCGACTCAGGGAACTTTACCTGTAGGCAGGGATCTGTTCGAGAAAATCGGTTTTGCCAATGGTTTCAAGTTGCGGCGTAAACCAAATACAATAAAAACCACCTGGGGTCAAAGAGTAGAGGTTCATCCCAACCTGATCGAAGGCAAAATACTCACTGACATCAACCAGGTGTGGCAAAGCGACATTTTCTACATCAAGATAGAAGGAAAAGACTATTACGGAGTAAGCATAGAAGATGTATACTCAAGAAAAATGCTATCCATGCACATTTCAAAAAGCCTGCAGGCAGAACAAGTTGAGAACGCCTTAAAAAAGGCAATCAAAGTAAGAAAGAACATGGATTTAACCGGCTGTATCTTTCATTCGGACCGTGGCAGCCAATACATCAGTACCCGGATAAAAAAACTCTTGCGCGACACACAAATGCAAATCAGTATGTGCAAAATACCGCAGGAGAATGCCTATGTCGAACGTGTGCAGGGAACCCTCAAGTACGAATACTTGTATGAATTTGATTTAACCGAAAAGAATTTGCCTAACACGATTCGTAAAATACTGGAATATTATAACAAGGAGCGCCCTCATAGTAACTTAAAGATGAATAATCCTGAAAGATTTGAATTAGAAGTTGAAAAGCTTGTTGAAAAACAACGTCCAAAACTCCAGATATACAAATGGACTCATGGGGTATCAACAAAAGAAGATGATATTAACAAAAAAGAAAAAAGTAGCAAAAAAGAAAAAATGAATACAATAAAAACAAATAGTATTTAATTGAAAAAAGTCAACCTATTTCAGGCAAGTACACCAAATCCAAAATCTAAAATCAGAAATCTAAAATCAATTATACGTTACCCCCCACCCTTCTTCGCGTTTTTTAGCTTCCTCAAGCCATTTGGGCAACAGGTTTTGTATAAAGATTTCTTTTTCCTGCTTCAGTTTGTCCATTGGTAAACCAATAAATTCCTGCGCTTTGGCTTTGGTGGTGATATCCGGATAAGGAACTTCCTGGTTGAAGCCAAGTTGTGCAAGTACCCTGGCAATTTTAATCCTTGCTTCCTGGGCGCGGGTTATCCCGGTGCTGATGACCCTGGAAATTTCAACAGGTGAGTGAAAGGAATTACCATGACCTGCAGCAGCGTAATCCCACCGCCATTGTGCATGGCGAATATCCCATAAAGATGCTTTCATTTGTTCATCGGAGGCACCCAGATCCCAGGCCTTTTTAGCTTCCACATGAGCCCTTACCAGCAATTCTTCCAGTTTGTCACGGCTTTCGATGATCCGGTCCTGCCGTTCATAAACATCTTTCAACAGACGGTCGGTTTCCTGGCGATGGCAAACCTGGCATGAATTGGCAATGTTGTTCAGCGGACTCTGGATGTGATGGTCGGTAAACTTCTGCCCCCCTTCCGAAATATATGGCATGTGACAATCAGCGCAGGAAACCCCGCGGGCAGCGTGAACGCCTGTCTTATATACTTCAAAATCCGGATGCTGTGCTTTCAGCATGGGCGCCTTGCTCAGGCCATGGGTCCAGTCAGTAAACTGTATCCTGTCATAATATGCTTCAATGGAATCCACCGAAAATCCATTGTCCCAGGGAAAGGTAAGATAATTGGCTCCTTCAACCTTCTTTTTATCGAAGTAATATTCCACATGGCATTGCGCACAAACCAGCGAACGCATTTCCTGGTGTGAGGCCTTTGTGATATCCTTGCCCATCCTTTGATAAGCCTCGATCAGTGCTGGTCGGGATATCTGAAGGTTCATGTTTTCTGCATTGTGGCAATCTGAACATCCAATGGGATTGACAATTTCCGGTCCCAGCCGCGACCATTTACCCTTGTAAAACTCAGTAGATACCGGCCTGATTCATCATCCTGGGAACATCCGTCGACTTGCAAGCCCAGCATGTTGTCGGCTGAGGCCCATCATCAGGTCCAGTCGGACCGCCTGTTCTCAATGTATTCCTGACATCGTCTATGGCATAATAATGTCCGCGGCTCTGGCTGTAATCTTTGCTGAAAGCGTAACCCGTCCAGAGAACTACAAGCCTCGGATCCACTTCCAGCATATCGATCATGGCGTTACCGTTGTACTTACTTCTGAAATCAGACTCGGAAGTTTTCATATACGATTGGTACTCACGCGGGAAATTCTGACCCCAAACTTCATTCCTCGGCTCCGATTGTTTGATTTTCACCATGGGTTTGTAAACATATTCTGTTTCTGCCCTCCGCTCGATAATGGACGAAGCAAACAATCCCAGTATAAAAACGACGACTACCGTTGCAAGAAAAAGCAACCAGTTTCTAAGTGTCTTCTTTTTTGATTCCATTTTATAATCTTATTTTTTTGTGTTTTTCATTAAATCATTAAGCCAGCCGGGCACAATGCTTTCATGCTTTGGTACCCTTGCGTGGGCAACAGAAGCAAGACTGTTGACTCTTCCATGAGGTGTTTCCCTGTGACATTCGAGGCATTGCCTTTCCGTGCGGTCGCTCATAAGGTTGGTGAGGTTCGAAACTGCCAGGTTATCCGTCAAAAACCTGCTATGACAACGGATGCAGTTTTGCTGGACTACTTTTTTACCTGCATCTTTTATAAAAATTACCTGGGGCTCGGCACGAAGGGTAAATATTGTTGCATGGCGCATGCCATCCTTCGCTTTGAAGAAATAAGTATTGAAAACATTATCGTGGGGTACGTGGCAATCGTTGCAATTGGCAACTTCCCGGTGTGAACTATGGTTCCAGGTAGCATACTGAGGGTTCATCACATGACAATTGATGCAGGTTTCCGACTTATCTGAAAGATAGGAGGCGGCATTGGAAATCCTGAAAAGAAATAATCCAAGCCCAACGATGATGCCCAGTAAAATAATTACCGGAATTCTCCATTGTTCCGGAGGAATAAACTTTTCAATCAATTTAACCATAACATCTAAAATTCAGGACTCAGAGTAATTAATTACAATTTTTCAAATTTAGATATTTGGGCTTATTCCAAATACTCATACTTGAAATAATAATTAACACTTTATTAAAAATCTTTCCTGCCTGCTCGGCGAATAAAAATGAATACGGGAAGTATTATCCAAATCACCAGCGAACCAAAAGCCACTGTCATTCCCAATCCTGTTCCTAAAAATTTATTAAATACCGCACCGGTATAACCCATCAACGCTGAAATATCCAGCTTGAGCATGATCAGGACCCGGGATAAATCAATAGGATTGAACATTGTCATGATCAGGGCAAATTTATCAAGGGGATATTGTTCAAAAATTAGTAAGATCAGCAGGAATATCCCGTCGTAAATTATGGCAAAGAACAACCAGATGAAAATGGTGATGCCGAATCCTTTTATTGTATTTTCAAACCGGATCGAAATCAGAAAGGAAATTCCGGTGAAAATAAAAGTCAGGAAAAGTCCGGCAACCGTAAGCAGGGCAAAAGTTCCATGCCTGGCCTGTTGCCTGAATCCCATAAAATAAAAATGGTATACCGGTTCCAAGAAGGTAGCTTAGAGATAAAGATAAAGTAAGTCCCAAATATTTTCCCATAAATATGGAGGAGCGCTTCAACGGCAATGCCAGAAGGAGTTCGGCAAATTCCCTGGAGTTGTAATAATACAAAGCCCCGAACAGGGTAGCGATCAGCGGATTCAGTACCAGGATAATATTCATTAAACTGATGATGGCCTTTGAAAGATCATTGCTGAAATAAAGCAACCCAAAAGTAATGATCAGATAAAAAAGAAAATAACCATAGGTCCAGCGGCTTCGGGTTAAATCGAACAGGCTGTATTTTAAAATTTTAAGCATGCCGATGGGTTAATATGTTTGCTATTGACTGATCCAGGGTCTGGCTTCCTTGTTGGGCCTTCAGTTCCTGAATGCTTCCGCTGAAATAAATGTTACCTTCCAGTATAAAGACAATATCATCAGCAAGTTCTTCAACCAGGCTGACAATATGTGTTGTGATAAGAATGGCTTTTCCATTTTTCTTTTCGGTTATCAGTAACTCCTTGAACCGGATAAGCGAAAGCGGATCGAGGCCAGCAGTAGGCTCATCAAGGATGTAATTTGGGTTATCAAACATAAATGCCAGCAAAATATTTACTTTTTGACGTGTTCCGCCCGACAGGTATCTTAATGGTTTTTCCAGGATCTGATTCAAACCAAAGGAATCAATAAGAGGTCCGGGATTCCCTTCATTCCCGCGAATATCGCTGATCATCCGAATGAGTTCCTTCACCTTCAGGTTTTCCGGGAACTTTGCAATTTGCGGCAAGTATCCAATTTGCTTTCTATATTGCCATTTGCTGAGAATTTTCAAGCCATTCACCTCAATACTTCCCTGTTGTGGGATTACCATTCCAAGAATGCTTTTGATCAGTGTGGTTTTCCCTGAACCATTAGGACCCAGAACCGATGTAATAACTCCATCACGAATGCAAAGGTTAATCCCTTTCAGAACCTGATTGCGACCAAACGACTTATGCAAACTATTGATAACGATCATCTGACAATCATTTTCATGAGCGGTGAATTATCGGCAAGTGAAACCGGAGTTAAGGATGGGGTTATCTTTTCGGCAAAATTGATCAAATCTACAAATGAGCTTCTCAGCAAAATGATTGATGCCGGCAGGTTGCTGACCACCATGCTAAATAGCTTAACGGGTTTATAGGGAATATCCCCTATGCCATTTTTGTCGAGGTCATATCCGCTGTATTCGCTCCAGTAGTTACCATCGAACCGGTTATAATTGGTCGAGGTATTGGTGATCAGGTCGAAAGTGTTGGAAAGAAAATTATTACCATTCACCGTGTTATCCATGCAACTCCCTAAAATCTTAAGTGCCCAGCCATTGTGCCTGAATTCATTTCCGGTTATTTTGATCCGGTTTGAACCATCAGCGTATATTCCAATGGTGTTTTCAATAAACCGGTTACCCGTTACTTCACCATCAAGAATATCCTTCAACAGCAACCCATAGGATGAAGGTCCCCAGTTTTTTTCAAATAAATTATCGCGCATGATGATATTCCTAGAAAACATCACGGCCACTCCCGCACCATTATTTCTGAATGTATTATTCAGATATTCGTCGTTATTTGAAAACATAAAATGAAGTCCGTACCTCAGGTTTCCTTCACTCCAATTTTCAGAAATATGACTGTGCTCAACAAACTCAAGGTAAATTCCATCCCGATGGTTTTTACAGGTATTGCCAGTGACTGAAATATTTTTGGAATACCAGAGATGTATGGCATTTCCTGTAGAGGCTTCCTTGGTAGCCTGTCCTACATTATTTCATTATTTTTGATCATACATTCACCTGAATGTTTCAGGTAGATACCAAAGAAAGTGTTGATCAGGCGGTTGTTCGCGATCCGGCAATGATTATGTCCATTGATTTTAATTCCGGCAATATCATAAATATAACTTATGCCTGTATTCCTGATTTCGAATCCTGAAATGAATCACACTATCAGCATCAACAAAAAAAACATCCGATTGTCCATCTCCTTCAACCACCGGAAATCCTTCACCTATAAGCGTTAAAGGTTTATCAATGATTATTTTGCCTTCGGAATAATTACCTTTCTTTACCATCACAACATCGTTCTTTCCTGCCTGCCTGAATAGCGGAAGTGATGGTCGTATATTTGCAATCCCGACAAACCTTAAGGGTATCGGCATGCAATTAACACCAGAAAAAACATATAGAGACACGGAGAAGTTAATACAGAAAATTTTCCTGATTGCCTGATGTTTGATCTTATATGGCTGACAAATGTTAACACAAATCAAATCAGGTTTTCGAATTTATCCAAAAGTTCCTGCCACGTATAAATTGTTCCACCATTTTCCTGCTGGAATTTTTTAGCTGTTGCTTCATCCTTAAAAGCGGTCAGGAACATACCCATCGGGCTTGGCATCCCCTGACTGTGCAGGATATAACTATGATTTGCGTCTTCCAGCGTTTCAGGATGGTTAAATGGTGTGAGGAGTAAGCAGTTTAACATTTGTCTGTTCAGCTTCGCCTTCTTTAAGATAACGAACCAGACACTCAACCGAATCGAATTTGAATATTTTTCCTTTGTCAGTTACCAGTTCTGTACCATATCGCTGATCCATAATGGTCATCTCGCAATAAGCGCAACCATCGTGACCATAGAGCAATCGGTTCGGGACCGATTGAACAGGATGCCATTACAAAGCAAAAGCAATGATTGAAAGTAATTTTTAAATCATAATGAAACTGTATTTTTTTCTTTTAAATAGAAAAGCTAAAAACGCAAAGACCAAAGAAATGCCTATAAAAAAACTACCCCAGTAAGGATAAGAGTATGCTGCAAAGTTCAAGCAGCATTTTCTTTCCAAACAACGGGGGTTGATAAGCCATTCCCGGCACTTTGATCGGGGCGTAGGCGATAAATTATGGCCGTAATCATATTCCCAGAGATAGAAGTCATAAACTGCCAGAATTCCCAATACAATCATCAGGATTACCCAGGCAAGATAATAACCTTTATTATTGATAAAGGCGGCAATGCGAGTCCAAGAAAGGATTAAAACTCCAATTACAAATTTGAAAATATTTAATTCCGGGATGGAATCCGGGACAATCAATCTGCATTCCCACATAATGGTTCAGGATATTTATATTCTGAAGTGTTCCCGGTGATTCGCCGGTAATCTGATTGATCCAGATGTACATGGTGATTCCAGTAGGATACTGAGGTGCAATAAGGGTGATCCTCCAGATCGGGAAAAAGAAAACCATCACCAAAATGATGGATGCCAGAATCATAAGAATGCGGGGTAGATTTTTCATTTCATTTAAATTTTAAAAATGATTCCAGCCCCCATACCGGGAACTGGAATCGGAGGAAACTTATTTAGTATGATCCTGTCCACCATTTTAATGGTAGTATCAGAACCTTTCTTTGAAACTCTGACATATCCCTGCATTTCCTGGTGAAGTGCCGAACAAAAATCGGTACAATAGAATGGGAAAACACCTTCATAAAGCGGTTCCCACAAAAGGGTCTCAGTTTGACCAGGCATGATCAGCAATTCAGCATTGGTTGCGCCCATTACGCCAAAACCGTGAGGTACATCCCAGTCCTGTTCGAGATTGGTGACATGGAAATAGACTTTGTCGCCCACCTTTATTCCTTCGATATTATCCGGTGCAAAATGACTTCGGATCGTGGTCATATAAACACGAACCACATTTCCTTCCCTAACTACTTTTGCCTGATCCTCGCTTTTGGTAACATGAGGATGGGTATTTTCAGCAAGATTAAAGAACTGTTTCGACTTAGATTTAACCAAACTGGCCGGAATACCCTGTGCATAATGAGGCTCTCCCACAGTCGGGAAATCGAGAAGAAGCTGGATTTTATCACCTGAAATATCGTACAATTGTGCTGATTGGTTCATTTCAGGACCGGTTGGCAGGTAACGATCTTTGGTGATCTTGTTCAGGGCCAGCATATACTTTCCAAAAGGCTTTTTTGAGTCACCACCTGGAATCATCAGGTGACCAACTGAATAGTAGCAGGGAGCACGGTCAAGCACTTCCCAGGTTCCAACTTTCCATTTCACAATTTCAGAAGAAATGAAGAATGTAGTATAGGCATTGCCATTTGCGTCAAACTCTGTATGCAATGGGCCGAGACCTCCGCTTTTTACAACACCGCCCAGTATAGCATCGTAATTCAATACCGGGATTCCTTCGATTTCTTTTTCAAAAGCTTTGTCTTCTATTGCTTTTAGCATTTTGGAAAATGAATGCACTGACATATCTGCTGACAATTTACCAGCACCCACAATGTATTCACCTGTCGGATCAACATCTACACCATGCGGTGATTTTGGTGTGGGAAGATAATAAACTAATCCCGGACATTCAGAAGGAATAAGAACTTTTAACGGTCTTTATTTGCTCTGAAATGGCCATATGAGCGTTATCATCATAAACATTATGGTAATATGAAGTCGGATAAATCATGGGCTTTACCGGCTTTCAGATATTCTTCAGCTTTTTTCCAGTTCACTGCGGCAATGAAATCCTTGTCAAATTGAGAAGCATTGGCTTCCAGCATGGTGTATGACCTTCCTCCGAATTATAGCAGGTAAAAAATGTCCATCCATGTGATGCTCCTTTCCCTGAATGAGCCAAGTCGTAATTGAAAGCCGGAAGCAAAACCTGAAAGGCAATATTCATTTGACCAGTAAGCCGGATCACAGGCAATAAATGAAAGAACGCCTTTGAACTTTTCCTTGTATGACTCAATGGAAACATCCTGCTGCGGCATAGGGCACACTAAAACGTGTTCCAGCCACAACATACTCCGTGTTTTCTGTAGTGAAAGGTGAGCTGTGATTGCCTCCGCTATTCGGCAATTTCGATGATTTCAACGGTTTCAAAAGTGGATAAGATCAATCCTGGCAATCCGAGGTGTATTATTTCCATTGATGAAAATCCATCTGCCGTCAGGAATTCCATCGGTTTGGGATAATTCAGGATGGTGAGCATCATCCCATGGAATGAAACCGTAAGAAGTCTGCAGCAATGGCTTAGTTTCTTCATTAAAACCATAACCCTTTTTCAGCATCAACCGAAAAAACCGGAATAACCTTCAGCAACCTGCCTGAGGGTAAACCATAAACACTTAATTGGCCGCTGAAACCTCCCGAAAGAAAAGCATAGAATTCATCATACTGCCCGGGAGCAACATAGACTTTAGAAGCCACATCATTAGAGAATGGACTTGATTTTTCATCTGAACCTTTAGGGGCGCAGCTTGTAATTATGAACAGGATAAATATACCCCATCCAGTCAAAGTAGAATTTTTCATTTTCATTTTGTTTAATTTTAGAGTGTTAGAGATTTATTTCAATGTACGGAAATATTCAAGTACATTGCGTGCTTGTTCTTCAGTCAGGTGTTGATTCGCCATGGGAGCCAGATTGAAATCCAATCAGTAACTGTTTTGCAATAGGATCATTCTTTACCATTTTTTCAGGATTAAGAATCATGTTCATGATCCATTCGGGTGATCTTCTATCTATAATTCCTTTTGGTGCCGGACCAATAAACTTTTCCTCCGGTTTGTGGCAGGCGGAACATTTTTCCTGATAATATTTTTTGTCCTTCATCGGCCATTGCCTGGTCAAGAGGACCGAGGGTTATGCTTTGAATCGGCCCAATACCCTTGTTCTTCATGGGATCGTTTGAATTTGCCGTACCCGAAGCTTCAGATTTTATTTCTTCGGATGACTGTTTCTGTTCAGACGAACCTCCGCAGCCATTCATAAGCATGGCAATAACTATTGCACCAGTGCTTATGATTTTGAATTGATTATTCATAACAATTTTTTTATGTTTATTAATTTAATATTTTAAGTATTCCTTTACCCATAATATTGTAAAAAATTTTTCAATCTGTTACGATTTCTTCCTATTCTTTTAAAAAATAGTTTTTAAAATTCCCGGGTGCAATTTCATTACTCCACACCTGGAATCCTTTTTCCTTCACTTTATCCAATAAGGGCGCCGGAAGAAAAGGAGTTGTCAATTCGTAAATGTCTCCAGCTTTCCAATCTTTCAGATCCTGCATTACCTGGGTCAACGGATGACCACCTGATGCTATCATTTCTGAAGCATCAAAGCGGACTTTTATTTTATCTTCCGATAACCATTTTGGAGTATCGGCTGAAAGTTCCTGATTATTCTGGATGTTTTCAAGGGTGCCCTGCCCGGTTAAGCCGCGCAGTTTATTGACCACAACATCTACAGGAATCTTACCGATAGCTGCCGCTTGTCTGACCGAAGTGACCCTTGCGACAGTCTTTCGCAATATCGGATTTTGCAATTTTTTAAAAACCGGCGCCAGATCAATCAGAACATTTTCAAGTTCAGGATAAACATCCAGTAGTTCTGCGATTTTTGTTTGTGGTGTGATTATTAATTTCGTTTCCATTTTTTCTACTTTTTATATGATAAAATGCGTTGTTCACCTTCCAGTTTTCGTCTTTCGGTCAGGTTTTGAGAAACCTCAATAGTGCCAAGGTATTCGCCCTGTTCATTTCGGAGGGCAAAGTATTCGATGTGGATAAACTGATCTTTCATCTGAATCCAGAAGGGAGCGCTTTCTGCCCTGCCACTTTTAAAATCATCTACAATCTGATCCACGATGTGCACGCTTGAAGGCGGGTGACACATGCGGACATCCCTGTTGAGGATTGCCCTGTTTCGCTGGAAAATTCTTTCTTTCCCCTGTGAGAAATATTTTACTTTATCGTTTCTGTCGACAAAAGTTATATCAACAGGCAGTGTATTCAGGATCGCAAGAAGTTCTTCATTTGAAAAACTACCTGTTGGCAATTGAATATGTTCCTGTTATCTGTTTTCACCATTGATGGTCAAATCAAAGATTGCAGGTTTCCATTCAACCTGAGGGTCGTAAAGGCAATAACCGATTTCATTGGTTTGTTTGGCAATCTCGAACCAGTCGCTTTCAGTCAGCTTATCCATCGACATGGGAAGCAGGATTTCCTCCTCTTTCATGGTCATATCAGCAATTCCATTTGTTGCCGGCTGAAATATCATTTCTACAAGCGCTATAGCTTCATCAGGTGTAACTGCTTCCTGGGTGGCCAAGGTTTCAATTGCACTTTTCAGCATTTCTCTTACTTCATCATGCTTTCCCCACATTACTTTTGGAGGACCTGTAATTCCAATCTTTTCAAGATACGGGAATAACAGGTTTTCCTTACGCTGGTAATGCTTGTCAACATCCATGAGGTTATTAAAAAGTTGACGAATTTTAGGAAATACTTTATTCACAATTTCAGGAGAATCAGACTAGCTTCCAATTCTTTGTATAATGTTTCACATTGCTCAATTACTTTTTTCAATTCCCGGTTTTCCTGGATAAAAACATCAACCGGATGCCCTTCGGGAACTTCTTTGGCAGAAGAATGATCAATATGTCCTTCAAGCGCTTGGGTATGGAGGTCGCAAAACTTCAAAACCTCCTCATCACTTAAAACTCCTTCCGAAATCAATTCCTGCTCCACTTCAACAACTTCCCCGTAAGGTATTTTCGACATTAACCTGACCAACTGATTCCTGACTTCATCCGGAGCTTCTCCCTTATGCAACTGAAGGATCATATGCTTCAGCAGTTCCTTTCGTTTTTCTGAATTATTAATTAGTTCGCTCATTTAATTTTAAGTTTTCACATTTAAATCTGTTCTTGTCAATGATATGCATGATTGCAAGGTAAGGATGAAGTAGTAACATTCTTGGCCCTGAATAGCGCATTGCTTCACGAATTTTTTGCCTCATTTCGGGTTTATAACAATGTACCGGGCACTTTGCGCAAACCGGCTTATCCTTTCCAAATCTGGCAATTTAAGGTTCTCTGTTCGGCATATTCAGCTAATCGTTCGCAATCATCGCATCGTATGTTTCCTGACCGATGTTCGTGTCGGCAATACATATCAATCATTGCACTTACTGTTACCAGTTCCCGTTGAATTCTTCTGCTCTTCACTTTTCTTTTTCGAAAAATTTATCTAAGAATTTGTAAAGAATATTTTTATTGGTTTGAAAATGAATAACCGTATCAACCAGCTCAGCTTTTGTCTGAACAAAAGGGTAACCGTTATTAAAAACCTCTTCATTTTGAACAATCAATTTAATGACACCTTCTTTGGTCATCTCAGGATGAAACTGGAATGCAGCCACATTTTTATGAATAAATGCCTGGTTTGGGGTAGCTTCAGAACTCATAAATCCTTTGGCCTTTTGAGGGATATCGAATGTATCGCCATGCCAATGAAATGTAATGAATTCATCCGGAAAAATACCGGCAAATTGTTTTGGCATGCTAATCTGATCAACCGTAACCTTAAACCACCCAATTTCAGTATGATCATTCTTTTTAACTTTGGCACCCACGGCATCCGCTATCATTTGCGAACCCAGACAAATGCCCAGCACTTTTTTTCCGGATTGTATAAAACTTTTCACAAAATCCGTTTCAGGCTCCAGCCAGGAATATTCTTCCACATCATAAATATTCATCGGTCCGCCCATGATTACCAAGCCATCAATCTCGGTTTATTTGGGGTAAGGAAGCGTTTTCATAAAAATTCACGAAATAACAAGAGTGTCCTCTTTCCTTTGCCCATTCCAGAATATAACCCGGAGATTCGTATGGTACATGCTGAAAAAAATAAAGCTTCATTTTTATTCGCTTTTTATCATTGTAAGGAGCATTTTAAATTTCTCAGTGGCGTAAACGGCATGAGGCACATTGGCAGGCATGATAATGGACTGTCCCTGTGTCAATTCAAATGGTTTTCCTCCAATCGTAATCCTGCCTTTTCCTTCAAGCAGCTGTATCATAGCATCAAAAGGTGCTGAATGCTCGCTCAGTTGCTGATCTTTATCAAAAGCAAAAAGCGACACATTACCCTTTTCTTTCTGCAATACCCTTTTACTTACAATACCTTCTGCTGAATACTCGACCTTTTTAGTAAAATCCAATACAGCTGAATGACCAAATTCTTTTGTTTCCATAGTATTTATTTAAAATTGTTTCTTGTCAAAATTGAAAACGATTATTCTATAAAACACTTTCTGAAAGAATATCTCCTTTGATTCCAACCACCATTTCTTTTAATTCGATTTTTCTTCCGGCATTTCCGTTTGCCATCCTGGCCATCTGAACCAATCCTCCGCAGCAAGGCACTTCCATGCGCATGATGGTAAGCGAATTTATATTGAAGCATCATCGATCATCGAGGTAATTTTCGTGACATAGCTTTCCATATTCGAATCCAGCTTGGGACAAGCAATGGCAAGAGTTCTATTTTTCAGAAATTTGCGGTGAAAATCTCCGACTGAGTAAGCTACACAATCCGCGACCAGCATTACATCCGCATTCCGGAAATAGTTAGCCTGCGGATTAAGTAAATGAAGTTGAACCGGCCATTGCCGCAACTCTGATTTGACTTCAAAAGTTTGCGATTTCCCGACTTTCTCCACTTGTTCCTGATCAATATCAAATACCATGGCTTTCGAGCCCGGGCAGCCACCACCATGACCGGAATGCGGAATTCCGGACTGAGATTTTGAACCAAATAGTTCATTCACAATTTCCTTTACGTCGGCTTCTTTTTCTTCAAAGTCAGTTAAATCAATTTGAACGTTACTCTCCTTTAGATAATTTACTCCTTGTTTTAAAAATTCCATTTCTCCATGATCTTTTAAATGCTGAAGATGCGCCAGAATGGTGTTTTTACCTTTGCTTACCATTGTTTCCATTACTTTTCGTTCATTATAGGGTTCTGCTTCACGCTTAACAATTGAAATTGCTCCAATCGGACATTCGCTGATACACGCTCCCAAACCATCGCAAAAAAGATCACTGACCAATCTTGCTTTATTGTCAATTATACGTAACGCACCTTCGTGACAATTCGGAATGCACAATCCGCATCCGTTGCATTTTTCCTCATCTATTAAAACAATATCTCTTTTCATTATCACGATTTTAAATTAAAATCTCCAATGGTTTTACTTTTTAAATAGTTCACAAAATCTATAGTAAATTTTTTTGGATGATCTCCAAACAAACAGCTCTCAAAATAGCAATTCTGGCATGTAATTGTGCATTGGAAAACTTCAATCCGGCCATCAATTATTTCAAGGATTTCAAACAATGTCGCTTGCCTGGTTTGCGCATTCATATGAAAACCTCCGTTAGGCCCCCTCTCCGAACTTAGGTAATTATACCTAACCAATGTATTCATGATTTTTGCCAAGTGGTTTTTGGAAAATTTTGTCTTTTCTGCCAGCTTATTCACATTAAGTCTCTCTTCACTATTACCGATAATTGCAAGCGCATGCAGCGCAATTGTAGCAGCTTCTGAAAGATTAAAGAGTGTGTTCATTTATTATTCTATATTTATGTATTTGAATACGCAAATGTAGATATAAAATTAATACAAACAAGAAAAAAGTAAAATATTTTTATGAACAACTGGTTGAAAAGCAAAAAAGGTTGTCAAAAACTCAGTATTGACAACCTTTTAAGTATTATCAAAACTCAAAATTATTTACCTCCGGGTGGAGTATGATCCATTAAATAATTTGTAAGAAGTGTATAAAGGTGCATGGTAGCTCCTTCAGCTTCGTAAATTCCATGAGAACAGTTTGGATAAGGCATCACCTGGAATTGCTTATTGTTTTTGATCAATTCTAAGATCAAAGCTTCAGCATTTTGGTAATGAACATTATCATCACCGGTTCCATGAACAAGTAAAAGATTTCCCTGCAAATTTTTGGCAAAAGTTATGGGCGAACCTTGAGTATAGTCTTCCATATTTTCCTGCGGAAGTCCCATGTAACGTTCAGTGTAAATGTTATCATAATAGAGCTGGTTAGAGACTGCGGCTACAGCCATACCTGTTTTATAAATTTCAGGATACCGGAATAATAGGTTCAGGGTCATAGAGCCTCCCCCACTCCAGCCCCAGACTGCAATGCGATCAGGATCGATGAAACCCCATTTTATGATTTCTTTGGTTGCCATAGCCTGGTCATGTGAATTGAGGACTCCTGTCTTCCTGTAAATCGATTTTCTCCATTCTCTTCCCTTCAAACAGGGTGTTCCGCGATTATCCATCGTCATAATGATGTAACCTTTTTGCACCAGCATCTGGTGCCAAAGGTCGCCCCAGGAATCTACGGCTGTTTGGCCCCAGGGTTCACCATACAGGTCAAATAAAACCGGATATTTTTTCGAAGGATCGAAATCCGGAGGTTTGATCATATACCCGTCCATTTCAATTCCATCTTCAGTTTTCACCGTAAAAAACTCAGTTTTACCAAGAGCAAGGGTTGCCATCTTTTTATTGAATGCTTCATTCTTCACAAGGTTTTTAATTACATTGTGCTTTGGAAGACCAACCAGATCAACAGTGCGCGGATTAGTGTGACTGGTATTTGTGTAGACGGCATAGGCCATTCCAGGCGCAAAATCATAAATATTGAGTCCCGACATCGTTTCCGGTGTTAGCTTTGTAAGCTTATCTGAACCCTTCAATGCTACCCTGAACAAATAGCGCTGGGTTGAATTATCCGGTGAAGCATTAAAATAAACGAATCCTTTCTTTTCATCAATCCCATACAAAGCAGCAACATCATAATTTCCAGGAGTCAATAAAACCTCCATTATCATCGTCAATTGACTTTCTATAGAGATGCCTCCAACCATCTTTCTCACTGAACCAGATAAAGTCGGTTTCATTTTTAAGAAAATCCACCTCGCCCATTCCGCGGCGGGTCTGCGCCAGATCAGGATGATCAATATCAATCCATGCTTCGTCTTTTTCTGAGTAAACATTTTTCAGATTTCCAGTCATCACATCATAAACCCACAATATCACCTCATTTTGTTTACGATTGATTTGACGGATAAAGAGCTTGTTTGAATTTCCGATCCACTGCATGCGTGGAATGTAATTTTGCCGGGGATCGCCGGGAATAGCAATCCAGCTTATTTTTCCTGTCTTTACGTCGATGTAGCCGACTTTGGCTGATGAAGGCGGCTCCCCGACTTTAGGATATTGAACCGGAATGGTGTAGCTATAAATTGAATCGGTATTATTGATCATCAGGAAGTTTTTGGTCCCGGTGGCATCGAGCTGCCAAAAAGCAATATAATTACCGTCATTGCTCCACCTGAAACCGTCGCGGCAGGAAAACTCTTCTTCATAAACCCAATCGAAGGTACCATTTATGATGTCATCGGTTCCATCAAAAGTAAATTGGGTAATATTCATGTTCTCAAGATCCTGCATATAAATATTATGCTTACTAACAAACGCTGCCCTTTTTCCATCGCTGGAAAATTTGGTAAACATCAGTGATGATTCCGGAAGTTCCTTTCCCAATTGGAAAAGCTTTTCAGTTTTCAGATCGTAAACCCAATAATCACCACGGGTATTGGCTCTCCAAACCCTTTTCGTATTGGTGAACAGGAGCATTTTGGACAAATCTTCGGACCATGTATAGTTGGAAAAACGAAGAGGTTTGTCACTGCCTTCCGGGATAAACTTTTTGGCATTTACCAAAATGTTTTTGTCGCCGGATAAGGTGTTGTATTTAACTATGTCCCTCCCACCCTTAATAGAATCAGACTTTTCGAGGATAGTATAGTAATCTCCGGTTCCTAACCATTTATAAGGACCAAAATATTCCTGCTGGAATTCATCGGAATTAAAAATCCGGTCGAGGGTAAGCAATGTTGAATCAACTGGTTGTTGAGCAGGAAGCCGAAGACCAAGGACTGTGATAAAGAGAGCAACTAACAAATAATTTTGGATTCTCATAATGTCAACTTTTAATAAAATTTATAATGCAAATAACGGAAAAGTATGAATAAGAATTAACGGTATGGATAACGAACAATTATTTTTTCAATTTATAAAAGCTTCATAATTAAGGCTCGCGGTCTGCAAAGTCAAATAAACACTACTTTTATGCAGTTTTCCTTGTAATTCTAATCGCTATGAATAAGCTATTCTTTTTTATTTTGGTCGTTATTTTGGCATCCTGCTCTTCTAATGTCAAAAAGCAGGAGAAACAAACCTTGCTTGCTGAAGAAGTAAAAAAAGAAACCCAGCGTACCTGGCAGGCTTATCAAAAATATGCCTGGGGTTATGATGTCCTGCTCCCTTTAAGTAAAAGTGCAGAAAACTGGTATGAAAAACCTTTATACATTTCACCAATTGATGCCTTCAGCACTTTGAAAGTGATGGGACTGGACAAAGAAGCAGATCGCATCGAAAAATATGTGGCCGATAGCATCAACTTTGATAAAGATATTTATGTCAAAGTATTTGAGGTCAACATTCGCGTGCTTGGAGGACTGCTTGCAATGTACCAATATACTGGCAATGAAAAAATTCTTGCACAGGCTAAAGATTTTGGTGACCGGTTATTGCCAGCCTATGGATCAGGAACAGGTATACCGCATTATTGGGTAAACCTGAAGACCGGTGCAGTGAAAGGCGACACCATCAATGTGGCAGAAGCAGGTACCTATACTTTTGAAATGGGAATCCTGAGCTACTATACACAGAATCCGGCATATTACTAGGCAGCAAAGCAAGCGACCATGGCCGTGTTCAACCGAAGATCAAAATTAGGACTAGTTGGCGAAGTCATCAACGTGGAAACCGGTGAATGGATTGATAAAACCAGCCACATTTGCGCCTGCATCGATTCGTATTATGAATATTTGTACAAAACCTGGGTCATGTTTGGCGATCCGGAGATCAAAGCTATTTGGGATGAAAGCATTTTAGCCGTGAACAAATATCTTCCAGAAGAAAAAGATTCGCTGCTTTGGTACGGAAGGGTTGATATGGAAACAGGAGTAAAGACCAGCAGTGTGGTTACGCTTTACGATGCATTTTTTCCTGCCGTGCTTTCTCTGTCGGGAGATATGGAGCGGGCTGAGCGCTTTCAGAAAACGTGGGATTGGCTGTGGAATAAATATGGTTTGGAACCGATGGCATACGATTATTCAACTGACCAAATTACCTATCCGGTGTATGATCTGAACCCGGAGATCATCGAGTCGGCTTTTTATCTTTATCACTTTACCGGAAAGGAAATTTACCGTAACATGGCAAAGAAATACTGGGACGACATCAAAACGCATTGCCGCACCGATGTGGCTTATACAGCCATCGAAAATGTGGAGACCAAAGAGAAGCGCGACTATATGGCCACTTATTTCCTGGCAGAAACATTAAAGTATTTCTATCTTGTGTTTCTGGAAAACCCTGATGTAAATCCCACCGACTATGTTTTCAGCACAGAGGCTCATAATTTTAAGAAGGAGGGCTTTATTCCGGAAGAAATTAAGAAACGTCTTGGAATTAAAGCAAACAAAGAGTAGCAGTAGCAGTAAGCAGTTTAAAAACTGAAAATTAATTATTCAGAAAACAAATCCTTAAATTTAAGGTTATATTGTAGTGAATGAAAGCAGGTTTTGAATGATATGAAAACAATTCTACACAAAGCAAATTCCAGAGGCCATGCTAATTTTGGCTGGCTCGACACCTATTACTCCTTTAGTTTTGCCGACTATTACAATCCTGAACAAATGCACTTCGGCAAACTCAGGGTTTTAAATGATGATACAGTTGCTCCGGGAATGGGATTTGGAACCCATCCACACGACAACATGGAGATCATTACCATTGTCACAGAAGGCGCCCTTGAACACAAAGACAGCATGGGAAACACGGGTGTAATCTGTGAAAACGAAATACAGGTTATGTCGGCAGGTACCGGAATCACCCATTCTGAATTCAACCATAGCAAAGATCATCACTTAAGACTTTTCCAAATATGGGTTTACGCAAATAAGCGAAATGTGGTGCCGCGTTACTGCCAGATAAAATTAAATCCAGAGGATCGAAAAAACAAATTGCAACAGGTTGTATCACCTTTTCCCGGTAAGGAAGGTGTCTGGATTTACCAGGAGGCATCTTTTTTTATGGGCAGTTTTGATAAAGGATCTGTGTTATCTTTTTCTTTGCAAAAAAAGAATAACGGGGTTTATGTTTTTATTATCGAAGGCAAAGCGATGGTTGAAGGACAGACTCTTGACCGGCGGGATGGCATGGGTATATCTGAAACAGATAAGATAACGATTACAACGGAGCAGGATACTGAAATACTGATTATGGAAGTTCCGATGGGATAAACAAACAAGATCGAAGGTATCTGCGTATAATTGAAACGTTTATTAGAATGCACAAATGATGAAGAAAGAAAAGGAAACGGTGATATTGAATTTCAACCAGGAACTCAAGCAATTCGAGATCAAAGTTGACGGCCATGTCGCCAGGATTGAATACCATATTATGGATGACCGGATTTTTCTTGTGCATACGGAAGTGCCGGAAGAATTAAGCGGGCAGGGTATCGGAAGCCTGCTAGCGCAACAAACCCTGGATCAAATCGAGAAAATGAACCTAAAAGTAGTTCCTTACTGCCAGTTCATTGCAGCCTATATTCGTAAAAATTCACGATACCGCCGGTTGCTGGCGACGGGGATCAATATTGAATAGCAAAAAAACAACAATACCTTACCTTTAAAACTTCAAACTCACCCCTGCCATTAAATTGAATTTAGCCTGCGGAAAATAATTATTCATCTTTGTTTTTCATGTTTTTTTGCATATAGTCAGTCATTTCAACTTTATTAAATTCAATCTCACGGTTAATATGAACAACAATTATGTTCTTTTATTAACTTTGCATAAAATAAATTTGAAATGAATATTCAGGCTGAAAAATTGGAAATCATGAAAATGGTGCTCGATACTGAGAATCCATCAATACTTCAAAAAATTAAAAGTTTATTTATTAAGGAAAAAGATTTCTGGAATACTTTGACTGCCAATGAAAAGGAAGAAATCCAAAAAGGGATAGATGAGTTGGAAGGAGGTGAGATATATCCATACGAGGATGTCATGAAGAAGCACAGGAAATGAAAAGAAAAGTAGTTTTATCAAAAAGAGCGAAAACAAAGCTTGAAAATTTACTTCTTTTTCTTGAGACGGAATGGGCCATGTCAGTCAAAAATGAATTCATTGAAAAGTTAGACCATGCTTTACAAATTATCCAAAACAACCCGGAAAGTTCTCCAAAAACCTCTGCCCTGAAAGGCCTGCATAAATGTGTCGTCACCAAACAAAACACACTTTATTACCGCTATACAGTTTCGTCCATCGAAATAATCACAATTTTTGATTCAAGGCAGAATCCAAATAAACTCAAGAAAGAGTTTAAATAGTTATTTTTTCCCTTGATCGAATATTTAAATCTGGTTAACTAAAACTTCAAACTCACCCCGGCCATAAAATTAAATTTTGCCTGCGGGAAATAACCATTCATTTCATATTCATTGTTTTCATAATAATAAGGATAAACCCAGGCATTGGATTCGTACTCCACATTAAAGATGTTGTTCAGGTTGAGCATGAGATCGATTTGCCTGATTAAGCCAGTCTTTATAGTATAATAGAATTTTAAATCGCTGATAAAATAAGGATTGAGGCTACGGCTTTTGGTTGATGTGTTATCAATGAATTGCCTTCCGACATATTTCGACTGCAGACTGACTTGCAGAGGTTTTACCGGCTCCCAGGTAATATTGCTGCTACCGATGATTTCGGGTGAAAATGAAATGTCAGTCGTTCCAAGTGTATCAACGTTTTGTTCAGGCCAGATGTCCCAGTTGTCCGTATAACCCACGAAATCGATGATCTTGTTACGACTCAGGGTGAGGTTCATATCCCATCTGAGTTGTTTTAAAATTTGAATTCCTCCATTCAACTCTATTCCTGTTCGAAAACTGTTTGGGACATTGACCATGATAGGATCGCCGACATTGTTAATCTGTCCGGTAAGAACCAGTTGATCGCGATACCTCATATAGTAATAGTTGGCTTCAAGGCTGATTTTTTTGCTCTGATATTTATACCCAAGTTCGTAATCAATTAGTCGTTCAGCATTTATTTGCTGCCCCAGATCAGCATCCTTGTAAACCGAGCGATTGGGTTCACGATGAGCAACTGCAACCGAACCATAAAGGCTGCTGCTTGTGTTCAGAGTGAAATACACTCCACCTTTTGGATTAAAAAAAGTAAAGGAATGCTCCTGTGTCAGATCCCGAAGGTCATCATTTATTCCATCGATGGAATAATCAATATTTCGCACCTGCAGATCACCGTATAAATTCAGAAACTTGTTAGGCTGGTAATTGGCTTTTGCAAAAACATTAAAATCGGTTTTTTTACCGGTATTTTCATACCAGGGCTTGTCAACAAAACTGTTGCTGCTGTGTTCAGCCCAGATGATATAACCATAATGATCCCCGCTATAAGAGTTCCAACCTCCTCCTAATGTTGCATTCATCTTATTATGGGAGTAATTGAGGTCCAAATTCAACCCGTAAAAATCATTATCGAGCCACTTCTGGTTGATAAGGTTTGTATTGGAAATTGTATCTCCACCTATGATGACATCCTCAAAACCATAGTCGGCATATGATTCATCGTTTTTATAGCTCTCATAATTACCCTTTCCTTTGGTGTAGAACAAAGAAGAAGTAAGGTTCAGGTTTTTACTGAATTGCTGGACAAAATGCAGCTGGTAGTAATCCTGACGATAATTATCAGTTTGGTTATTATAATACCCGGTTAAGTTTCCATTTTCGTCAACCATCTCTCCAGAAGGATTGTAAGTCCGGTTGGTTGCCAGACTGTCCTTTGGAGTTCCGTTCCAGGCTTGATAAGTCTTTTCCCATCCCGATGTGACAATGGCTTTCAAAATTGTTTTCTCTCCATAATAACCACCCGACATGTAAAACGACTTCAGATCACTCCAGCCGCGGTCGATATATCCATCCGACTGAATAGCCGACAATCGTCCGTCGAAGGCCCATTTGCCGTTCACCAAACCTGAACCGAAACGAAGGGTATTTTTAAAAGTATTGAACGAACCGGCTGTACTGTTTAATTCAGCATAGGGATCCAGATTAAGGGAAGTGGTTTGTATGTTAATGCTTGCCCCAAAAGCAGCTGCACCATTGGATGATGTTCCAACACCCCGCTGGATTTGGATATTATCAACAGATGATGCAAGGTCAGGAAGGTCGACGAAGAAGACGTCCTGCGATTCCGGATCATTTACCGGAACGCCGTTCATGGTGACATTAATCCTGGTGATGTCAGTTCCCCGTATCCTGATTCCTGTGTAACCCACACCGGCTCCGGCATCGGAAGTAGTGACAACCGAAGGTGTGATCTGGAGAATGAAAGGTAAATCCTGCCCGGTGTTTTGGCGAACAATTTCCTCGCCTTCAATTGTGGTATATGTTGAAGGAGATTTTTCCTGCACCCGCGTTGACTGAACGATGACCTCATCGCTCAGGATTGGGCTGTATTCAAGTACAAAATCAATAGTTATACTTTCGCTCATATCAACTTCCTGAACTAAGGAATTGTAACCAATAAAAGTAACTTTGAATTTGTATGAGCCTGGTTTTAATCCGGCTATACTGTATGTGCCATCATCAGATGAAGAAGTTGAAAACCGGGTTCCCTGGACAAAAATGTGAGCTCCTGACAATGGATTCCCATTTTCTTTATCTGTTATTTTCCCGCTTACTGAAAACTGCGGATATACTACCCCGGGAAAGATTACAAAGAATATTGCAATACCTGCAAGAAATAAATGTTGTCGTTTCATGGCAATAATTGTTAATAATAACTTGACTCCAAGTCATCAAATAGGGAATTGCCATACTTTGTTTGAATTTTTGTTTCCCTACGCCGGCATTACCCGGATCAGGTTACTGCTTAAAGATAACAAGCAAAGAGTATGTTCTCAGCCCGTCGTGACTATCAGATTAGGAATTTTTCAAATCTTAAATCGTAAATCTAAATTCCTAAATCATAAATCTTTCCAGGCACCCCTGTTTGAATCGACAATGCAAAGTTAAAAATAAACAGCCACAGATTACTTAGATTTTCACAGATTAAAATTATATCTGTGAATCTGTGGCTAATATTTTCAAGTCAAAAAACTTCGGCCAGAAATGGTATTCCAGTGTGTCCCTTGCCATGTCAAAAACTTTTAATCCGGTTCGTTCAATAATCGCAGAATCTGATGAGCAGATGATGCCTTCTGTTTGATTGATCAAATTCTTATCCACATTCGCTGAAACAATGATCTCTGGTTGCAGAATAAAATCAGGCAAAGATTTCTCCAGCTTTTCGCAGAAAATTTCAAACCAGGTAACCTGGTTATCGAAGTATAGCTTAACTCCATTTATTTCAGTTTTAGCAAGGTAAGCTATTACAATTTCCACAGATCTTAATGGCAAGAGTGTTTCTATTGCCTTACCATGAGCCTCTGAAGCATCC
This sequence comes from uncultured Bacteroidales bacterium, assembly GCA_963749345.1. Classification (GTDB taxonomy): domain Bacteria; phylum Bacteroidota; class Bacteroidia; order Bacteroidales; family JAADJA01; genus JAADJA01. The sequence continues at coordinate 989,658 of CAVVMO010000001.1, forward strand.
CGTAAAAAGCCATCATTGCTGATAAAGACAACCCGGCCGTACAGATAGCTTCCAATAGTAAGCAGTTGATTAAACGCATCGATGTGCAGGATTTCATTTTTTAGCTTACTTTCCTCTATAAGCTTTCGGCGTCTCATTTCGGCTTTATTCTGCGTTGTAATTCCTCTGTAAAGCATGATCCTCTCAATACCGCTTAACTTATAGCGATCACCTACCAACTTTAGGATAGCTTTCTGCGGATATTTTTTGGATAAGAAAGATTCGTAATCCTTCACCGCATTTGGGAAATCTTCTGAATATGCAAACATAAAAGCAAATTTAAGAAACTTAAATTTACCGGAACCAATCAAAGAAGTCATCGTATTGAAGTATTATTGTTCAAGACAAACGATAGCTTATTGACTTCCACGATTTGAATTTAAAATATTATCTTTGAATAAATTTATTGAATAAAATGAATGCAGATCTGATCATCAATAAAATTAAACATACCATTAATACTAATGATCCCAAAGCTGAAGCATTTCTGTTTGGATCGAGGGCGCGTGGCGATAACAGGCCTGATTCGGATTGGGATATTATTATCCTGATTGATTCTCAAAAAGTCACCAACGAAATTGAAGATAAATTCAGGGATGAGTTGTATGACATTGAACTTGATTCTGGTCAGATAATTTCAACATTTATTTATACCAAAGATTTCTGGGAAAAGAACCTTAGATACTCGCCACTTTACAAAAATGTCAGAAAAGAAGGTGTTCGTTTATGACAATTGACAATCTGGAAGATTATATTAAATACAGGTTTATTCGGGCCGAAGAATCACTAGATGACGCTTATATTCTGGCTCAGAACAATAAATGGAATACGGTTGCAAACAGGTTGTACTATTCTTGTTTCTATGCTGTTAGTGCATTATTACTGAAACACAACATTGAAACTAAAACTCACGAGGGAACCCGCACTCAATTTGGATTACAGTTTATTAAACCAGGTTTGATAGATAAGAAATTCGGAAAACTGTATTCGAAACTTTTTGATTACAGGCAAAAGGGGGATTATGGAGACTTATATGATTTCGATAAAGAAACAATTGAACCGTTGATCGTTACTGTAAAGGAATTTATTGAAGAAATTAAAATTCATATTAATTGATGATGCAATTCGATTTACCTTGTATTAGAAATCCTAAAACTTTTATAAACCAATTATTCCGTAAGGAATAGATTTGCCACAAAAATCATCAGTATGAAAATCATCATCATCAACGGCCCAAACCTGAATCTGCTGGGAAGGCGTGAACCTTCGGTTTATGGCTCGGTATCATTTGAACAATACTTTGAAGAACTTAAAAAAGCTTTTCCGGCAATTGATATCGAATACTTCCAGAGCAACGTGGAAGGCGAGATCATCAATAAACTGCATGAAGTTGGATTTGTTTCAGATGGGATTATTTTGAATGCCGGAGGCTATTCACATACTTCAGTCTCTATTGCTGATGCAGTTAAAGCCATTACTACACCAGTTGTTGAAGTGCACATTTCAAATGTTTTTGCCCGCGAAGATTTCAGGCATGAATCCCTTACAGCACCTTATGCTAAAGGAAGCATTATCGGATTCGGCCTTAATTCCTATCGGCTCGCAATTCAAAGTTTCATTCAGGAAACTAACTGAACAATTCAGGTTTCAGGTTGGTGAACTTCCGTTTTCCTTTCAGGAAATATTCGAATACAAGGTTTTTCTTATATATTTTTGAAACCGCTAAATGGTTGGTAATCTTCCGCTCCTTCCGGAGTTCCGGGATCATTGAAAAGAATTTCCAGTGTGCCCTGATCACAGCAAAAAAATCACCAAAACCGCCATCAAAAAGGAATTTTACGGCAGCAATTCCATCAAGGATCAGCCGGGCAGAATAAACTTTCAATAACCTTTCGGAAGGAAGGTTTTTGAATAGCATCACGTTGTTGTTCCGCATGTTCAGGTAAGTCTTTTTTGAAGATTTCTTAGGAAGCGTACCTCCTCCAACGTGGTAAACAACCGAGTGAGGACAGTACATGATTTTATATCCTTCATTTTTTGCCCGCCAGCAAAAATCAATTTCTTCCATGTGGGCAAAGAAGCGTTCATCCAATCCACCCAGCTTCCTGTATACATCAGCCCTGACGAACATACAAGCGCCGGTAGCCCAGAAAACCTCTGCCACATCATCGTACTGTCCTATATCTTTTTCAATCGACTGGAACAACCTGCCCCGGCAAAAAGGGTAACCGTATTTGTCGATAAAGCCACCTGCAGCGCCTGCATATTCAAACTTTTCACGCTCGTAATAGGAAATCAGTTTGGGTTGACATGCCGCAATTTTCAAATCACTCTCCATCAACTTAATGACAGGCTCAATCCAGTTTGGCATGACTTCAATATCAGAATTGAGCAGAACAAAATAATCCGCATCCACCTGTGCCAGCGCATCGTTGTAACCTTTGGCAAATCCCCCGTTTTCATTGTTCTGAATAATCCGGATTCCGGGAAATTCCGACTTTAGATAGGCAATTGAATTATCTGAGGAAGCATTATCTGCAATTATTACCTCGGCAATATTTTTACTGTGTTCGATCACAAATGGCAGAAATTTTTCAAGGAATTTCCTGCCATTCCAATTCAGTATGACTATTGCAGTACGAGGACTCATCAGCATTATCAAATGGGAAAATGTAATTATTTGATGTGGTAAAATTAGCCAAAAAAAGGAACGGACAAACTAATTTGCAAAGCTTAAACAATACTTCTTTCCAATAAAAGCAGAAATGCGCTGGTTTTGTTAGCTTTGCAAATGTGATCAGGTAATTTTCACTTGCAATGCATGATAACAGTCTAATACCGGCAAAGGATTGGTTCGACCAAACCCTGCAAGATGGCGGCCCTTTATACTTCGAAACCAGCCCCGATCATTTCATTGTTGAGCCATGGAATGCTGTATCGAGTCTATTCATAGTTATTCCTGCAATCATTTGGGCGATCAGAATTAAGGAGAATTACAAGAATTATGCTTTCATGGTTTATTGCATTATCCTGATGATTCTGGGGGGAAGCGGCAGTACAATTTTTCATGCATTCAGGGCTTCCAAATTTTTTCTCAATATGGATGTGCTGCCAACAGCCATTCTTTCACTTTCGATTGGTATTTATTTTTGGCTAAAACTTGTCAAAAACTGGTGGTATGTCATTTTGCTCTTCATTCTTTTTATCGTTCCGAGATTTTTATTCTTTACAAACCTGGAACAACATACTGCCATCAATGTTTCTTATGCTTTCTCCGGTATATTTGTAGGAATGCCACTGGTCATAATCCTTTTTAAAACTTCATTGTATAAAATCGGCTTGGTTATTACTGCCATTGCTCTATTTACACTTGCCCTGATTTTCAGGGAAGCGGATACCTATCCAATATCTCTTTTTCCTATGGGAACGCATTTTCTCTGGCATGTTTTCAGCGGGCTGGGAGCATATTTAATTTTGGCTTATCTCTATTGGTTCAGAAAAAGGGAATTATCGATCGCGAATAAAAATGTTCAAAACAATAAACATACGGTTTTACGAAGAACTGAATGATTTCCTGCCAAAGGCTAAAAGAAAGACATCCTTCAGTCATACTTTCAGCGGGAATATGTCGGTCAAAGATGTGATTGAATCACTTGGGGTACCGCACACCGAAATCGACATGATCCTGATAAACAGTGAATCAGTTGATTTTAAAGCAAAACCGAAAAATGGGGATTTTATTTCTGTATATCCGGTCTTCGAGAGCTTAGACGTTAGCAGCTTAATAAAATTAAGGTCAGAACCGCTGCGCCAAACCAAATTTATCCTTGATGTTCACCTGGGCAAACTTGCAAAATATCTCAGAATGCTCGGATTCGACACCCTTTATCAAAATAATTTTGAAGACGATCAAATCATTGAAATATCGGTTAATGAAAAAAGAATCATCCTCACCCGCGACCTGGGAATACTAAAAAATAGCAAAGTCACCCATGGCTACTGGGTCCGGTCGCAAAAGCCAAAAGTGCAGGTGAATGAAGTGGTGAAACGGTTTGATCTTACCAAACAAATTGAACCGCTAAACCGGTGCATCGAGTGTAATGGTCAAATTGTCAGGGTTGAAAAGGAAGAAATTTCTGCCTTGCTTAAACCAAAGACAAGGAAATATTTTCATGAATTTTTTCAGTGTAAAAATTGCAAAAAGGTTTATTGTGAGGGATCACATTATTCGATGATGCTTGATAAGATAGATTTATTCAGAAATGGAATGCAAGCCCAATGATTTCATAGGATATTCCAGAGGTCAAATTTAATTTACCCTGTAACAATGGCAAATAAGGTAATAAGGTCAGGTTGTCAGGGATTAGTATCGTACTAAGGTTGCTCTGTTAAATAAGGTTTTTAGGGAAAATTTAAATGTGAAAGTTTATTTTCGTTAAGACCCTTCTCGATTATAAAATAAAAAACCTTATTTTTGAATTCAACCTTAGTAGAAATGGAAATTAGTAAATATAAAACCTTATTACCTTATTCCATCTTGAAAATCGAATAATTTATCGAACCATTTATCATTGCAAAGAAAAATTAAGGTAATAAGGTTAAAACTTTTTTTCCAATATTCTACTAAGGTTATTTCGTTTATAAGGTTTTATATAAAATATTTAGATTATTTCGATAAGAAAATAATTTATCAATTGCTTTAAAATCTTTATCTTTGGTTCTCAACCTTTCTTAAAGTGAACATAGCAATCAATAATACCGACAATAACGGATTAATAGATGAATCGAATCCTCAAAAACCTTATTTTATAAAATCAACCTTAGTAGAAAATAAAAATTTCCCGGCACAAACAAACCTTATTACCTTATTCAATCATGAAAATCGAATACAATAACCTGTACATTCATTTTGTCTTCACCACTAAAAACCGGGAACCATTGATTCCTGAAAAAAACAGGATCAGGATTGAAAAATATATCACCGGCATTGTAAATAATTATGCATCGAAATTATATGCAGTCTATGCAAATCCGGAGCATGTGCATATCCTGGTTTCAAAATCTCCTTCCATTTCGGAGGAGCAATTGGCGACGGTAATTACAGACAGCACCGAACGATTTATAAATGAAAACGAGCTGTCGGCCGGCAGGTTTAAATGGCAATCCTCAGCTTCGGCATTTTCAGTTTCAAAAGCAGAAGTGAATAAAATCTGCAAGTATATTTTGTCCCAGCCAAAACATCATCGTAAATTTACATTCACAGAAGAATACGAACAGTTTATAAAGTTTTATCAGGATACGTTGCAGAAAAACAAGATACAATCATGAAGGAAGCCTCCTATTTTTCGGTTATAGACAGAAAGGTTAAATGCAGTCTGTGCCCTCACGATTGCAGCATAGCGGATGGCAAAAGAGGCATTTGCAGAGTAAGAAAAAATGAGAACAGCATACTGATCTCTGAAAGCTATGGCCAAATTTGCTCCATGAACTTTGATCCTATCGAAAAAAAACCGTTGTATCATTTCTTTCCCGGAAGCATCATCTTTTCGGCCGGCAGCCTGGGTTGCAATCTCCATTGCAAATTCTGCCAGAACTGGGAAATCTCTCAGACAGGAATAGAGGAATTCGGCAATATACACAGTGCAACCCCTGAAGAACTGATCAATAAAGCTTTGAGCCGAAGTAACAACATCGGGATTGCATACACTTACAATGAACCGACAGTTTGGTACGAATTCATGATCGAAACGGCAAAGCTTGCGCAAAAGGAAGGATTGAAAAATGTGATGGTCACTAATGGTTTCATCAACCCTGAACCACTCGAAGAATTGTTTCCTTACATGGATGCTTTCAGTGTCGACCTGAAAGCATTTATTGAGGAGTTTTATAAAACCATTACTGCTTCACGGCTTGACCCTGTGCTGAATGCCCTGAAAATGATACGCAAATCAGGAAGGCATCTCGAAATTACCAACCTGGTGATTACTGATACCAATGATGATGAAAAGGAATTTACAGAAATGGTGGATTGGATCGCAGGCAGCCTTGGAAGAGAAACCGTTTTACATATTTCAAGATACTACCCGATGTTTAAGATGGATAAGGAGGCGACTTCTCATGCAAAGCTTAAAACCTTGTATGATATTGCTGCTGAAAAGCTGGACTATGTTTATCTCGGAAACCTCAGAACCAGTGAAGGACAAAACACTTTCTGCCCCGGCTGCAAAACCGAAGTGATCGAACGGATCGGCTATGATACAAGGATCACCGGGCTGGATGAGGAAGGAAGATGCAGGAAATGCGGGCAACAGGTGATCACAAAAGAACTACTTGTAAATGATTCAAATTAAAAATAGAAGAACAAGCAAGTTACCTTTATAAACGAGTTGAGATCAAAAACAAAAAGACCGGCTAATATGAATAAGACATCATTATTTGCGTCTTCCTTTTTATTTTTAGGAGTGTCATATATTTTACTGAATTGCAGTAATGTTGACAACAATAAAAAGGGCTATCTGCACAAGGTTTTAAATAATCTTAACAGGATTAAATCCGCGACCTATTATACTACAACAGAATCCTGGGCACCAGGAGATACTTCTGCTTCCGGTGTTTATAATCATTATGTCAAAGAGTTTGACAACCCTTCAGATACAACAATTGGTGCAAGTTATGTGAAACTTTTGCAAGAAGATACAACTCAAATGACGTTTTGTTATGATGGAAAAATGAGAGCAGTTGTTTATGATGAAGATAAAATGATAGGAATTGATAGTTTTCTGGTTCGACAACTTCCTTTCAGGCCTTTATCTCCTCCATTCTTTAATTATACCAAAAGCATAATAAAGTATGCGCTGGAAACAAAAGACAGCATTTTAACTGAGTTCGAAGATTTTGGTGATACGCTGTTTTTCCGCTTAACTATATTCGAAGATCACCAGGTTGAGTTTTTTGGTAAAGCCTATTACGTAGAGATCAACCCATACGACTATGGTGAAACTACTTCGAAATATGAACTCTGGATTGATAAATCAACAGATTTACCTTATCGTGTCAGGAGGGAAATGTCGCATGATATTTATGTTGCTTCCTGCAGCAAAGTTGAGCTAAACAAAAATAAAATTGAAGATTTTAATGCTATTGATTATTTCCAGCCTGAATATGCTATTGCACCCTATGGAAGTGAATATAAAAGTGAAAAAGTGAATGATTTAATCGGTCAAGTTGCTCCGGATTGGATTTTAAAAGATGCGAACGACAATACAATTGCTTTAAAAGATTTGAAAAGCAAAATTTTAATGATGCAATTTACGAGTGTCAGTTGCGGACCTTGCCGGGCATCCATTCCATTCTTAAAACAATTAGCTTCCGAATATAACCTGGAGGATTTTGATTTTGTGGCTATTGAAAGTTGGACTAAAAACGCTGATGTGCTTAAAAGCTATCAGGGTCGAAATAACGTTGATTACAAATTTGTAATGTCAACCAGGGACGTAACCAACAGTTATCAAATAAGATCAGTCCCCGTATTTTTTATACTTGATGAAAACCGCGTGATTAAAAAAGTACTAAGGGGATATGGAGAAGGTTCAACAGATAAAGAGATCAGAGATGCGATAAATGAATTGATTTAGAGAATTCCTGCGCCCAACGAGCTTGCAGACGGGCAATTTGGGCAGATTCTGCAGCTGACTATTCAGAGAGTCCGCAAATGATAGAAAAAAGCTATTACACAGAGTTTCACAGAGGAAACACAGAGGTTCGCAGAGAAAATGCCTAACCTTTCACATCATACATCATAAATCGAAAATCAAAAAAAGGAACCCCTTTTCTGAAATTCCTTTTTTCTCTTTTACCGTAACTAAAATCTAATTGGTGAAACGTTATCTCGATTCGCCATAGACGACAGATTTAAGGGGAAATGAAAGAATTTAATTGAATTGTTGTGGGTTTTGAGGGGGGAAATGGTTTATTTTTGAGGAATGAATTACCTTGGATGATCTTTAATATAAGAAATGAAGTAATTTTGGAAATAAACCTGATGCGTTTCAGCGTTTCTAGCTAACGGTTATTGGATAAACCTGAAAAGGTCAGTGGGATAAACGAGTTGTGCTTAATGAAATATGGAGAAGTCATTAATAATCAGGTGTGAGGAAATAATAAGAGATCTAACTAATCATATTGCTGATGGAGTTAAGAAAAAACCTTTTAGAGAAGAAGTAATCAAAAGATTGAAATTTTCTAAAATTGAAGATTGGGATACTTTATGTAGTATGATGGATGTATTGTCAGATACAGAATTAGCGAAGAAGAATTTTTATAAATATTCTTTGGGTGGACCGACAAAAATATCTGATTATGGGGAACAATATTTAAGGCTTTATGGAATAACTAATGCATTGTACTTGCAGAAAACGGCAATAATTTCTTTCTTAGAATTAGTGAAACTAAAAGATAAACGAACGCTTGCCAGAGAAATTGAAGATTTAAAAGTACTTGAATTAAGACACAAAGTTGGTGCTCATACAGTCGACTTTTTAGACCATGGAGAAAAAAATCCTCATCAAATTGCTAGAGGATTTTTAGCTGAAGGAAATATAGCAACTTCTGACTCAAAAGGTAATTTTATATATTATGACCTAAAAGAATTGACAAATGAGTTCGATAAAGTTGCTGTGGATATACTTATTAAGTCAACAGAAAAATTCATTCAAACTGTATTAAAGAACGGCGGTAAAAAAAAAGATGAATACATAGAACGTTTGCAGGCTGTTAGATGGGCTCAAAATGGAGATCAAATAATATGGGTAGACGAAGGTAAGGATAAATTTATAATAAGAATGATTAATGTAAGTAAATCACATAAGTACTAAGCGCAACAAGCGATCATAGCCAATTGGTACATCCCGATCATCAAGAAAAAGATATGATAGAAACAAATAAATACAAATCAATCAGCATCTGGCGAGACAAGCTCCAACTGGCAATACCCCCAACCTTTAGCAGCAACCCAAAAAGAGACAAATGAAATTTGAACTCAAACCATACAATAGAAACATCCCTGATAAAGGTATTTTAGATGATTTGAAAAGGGTGGCAACCGAATTAAAATTGGATTCTTTATCCAAAGAAGAATATAATAAGAATGGTAGATTTAGTTCTTCGCTTGTTCAACGGCGCTTTGGTTCATGGGCTCGAGCATTAGAATTAGCAGAATTACAAATAAGGAAATATTCAAAAGTTGACCATGTCGAACTTTTAAAGGATATAAAAAGAGTTGCAAATATTTTGAATAAAAAAACAGTAACAACAAATGAATATAATTCATTAGGTAAATATGGTTCATCTACATTCAGTAGGGCATTTGGTAGTTGGTTTAAGGCACTAGAAAATGCTGGACTTGAAAAGACAAGAACTTTGGGCGTTTCAAACGAAGACTATTTTGAAAATTTAGAAGTACTATGGACAAAATTAGGTAGGCAACCAAATTACGCTGAAATTCAAAAACCTTTTTCAAAATATTGTGCTGGTGCGTATGAACGAAGGTTTGGAACTTGGCGTAAGGCCTTAGAAGCGTTTATAAATTATATCAATTCGGTCGAATTACAAAATTCAGAAAAGGAAGAGACAGAATTGCAACAAAATAATTTGATTAAAATCCAAGAGAAAGATATTGTTCATCATTTAACTAAAAGAAATATTTCTTCTAGGCTTAAAGTACAGGTTTTAATGAAAGATGGCAATAAATGTAAGCTCTGCGGTATAACTGTCACTGGTGAAAATATACATTTTGACCATATTAAACCTTGGTCAAAAGGAGGAGAAACAATTTTAGAGAATTTGCAAGTTTTATGTGCAGAACATAATATTGCTAAAAGTAATTTAGAATATGATGAAAAATAATTCTCCACTGGCACATTCTTGTGCCCTTAATTTTAGCCTTGCAGACTTGCACCGGGTTAACTAAATATCCTATCCATATTATTTTTATCTTTGGATGATGCGTTCTAAAACAAATTTCAAAGAATTAAAGTGAACTATTACTATGAACAGATTCATTTTTATTGGTATTTTGATGTTTCCGGCCTGGCTGTTTTCGCAACAAATTCCGGATACTGCCTGGCACCCTGCAATTCCAAATCCGGAGCATAAAGCGGGAAAGGGACCGGTCGTTTTTATTGACGAGGGTCATCATAACTTTCACACAAAGGAAGGTCGATACAAGCCTTTTTCAAATCTTCTGGAGAGCGACGGATATGTTGTAAAAGAATATACCGGTGATTTCGGGAAGAAAGAACTAACAGTCGGGAAAATCCTGGTGATCGCAAATGCATTAAATGAAAAGAACGTAGAGGATTGGTATGTACCTACTCCTTCAGCTTTTACAAAGGCAGAAATGGCTGCTGTAAAGGATTGGGTGCATGACGGAGGGAGTTTATTATTGATTGCCGACCACATGCCGATGGCAGGCGCAGCAAAAGATTTAGCTGCTGAATTTGGTTTTGAATTTACCAATGGATTTGTGCTCGATACTGTTTCCGGTGGGACGGCAACCTTCAACCTGAAAGAAAAAACCCTTGTCGAAAGTACGATCACAAAAGGAAAAGATCCAACGGAAAGTGTGGATCAAATCGTATCCTTTACCGGGCAGGGATTCAACATACCTCCTGATGCTACCCCGGTTATGATTTTTAATAAAAATTTTGTGAACATGCTGCCTGATACGGCATGGGTATTTGACAAAAAGACTCCGGTTTTCAATGCCGCAGGGTTGTCACAGGGCGCGTACAAAAGTTACGGAATGGGAAGAGTAGCGGTATTTGGCGAGGCGGCGATGTTTACGGCTCAGCTGGCAGGACCGGAACAAAGGAGAATGGGGATGAACAGCGATATGGCTCCCCAAAATTATAAACTGGCGCTCAATGTAATTCACTGGCTGGACGGAAAGCTCGAATAGTTTAAGTTTTGGTTTCCTCAACTGGCGCGAGTCTTTTGCGGCCTGTGGAGGTTTTAAGCAACCTGCATTTGCAAAAGATTGTCTAAATAATAACAGCACGATAAAAACAAGAGATATGAAAAAAGCTATCATTACCCTCGTCCTACTGGGTTTTATTATCCAGGCACAAAGCCAGTATAATACCCAACTGATTGATTCGACTAAAATATGGAGTACTCTGGATTATTGGTCATGGATGCCCAGTATGCACAAAACATTCTACCACAAATTTTGCGGAGATTCCATTGTTGGACAATATCATTACAATAAAATCCTTGAATCGCAGGATGAATTGCATCTTAACTGGTATTACAAGGGATTAATCAGGTCTGATACCAATGGGTATATCTATATGCGAAACAACAACGATTTTGAGGGACTGTGTTACAGATTTGATGTGAATCCGGGAGATTCAATAGAATTTACTAATCCATTTCATTTTACCATTTGTGCAACTGAAGTTATATCCGTTGACACAGTATTAGTTGAACCTGGCAATCAACTTAGGAAAAGGATCACTCTTGCTCCTATGAATCAATGGGCAAGTGTAGAATATTGGGTAGAGGGAATTGGAAGTTTGGCTGGTATTCTTAACAGCGGCTTTCATGTATTGCCTATTACAGGTGGCGGAAGCGACCTTCTTTGTCAATGGGAAGACGATGAACTCATTTATTCGAGCCCGGGATATGATTTTTGTTACAGCACCACCGTATCTGTTTCAGATATTATTGGGCAAAAAATAAATATTTCTGTTTATCCCAATCCAATGACCAATCAGTCTGTCCTTTCTTTTGAGGGAATAACCGGCTCAAATTTTAAACTCGAAATAATTGATATTTGCGGTAAACTTTTACAGCAGTATGAAGTCAGCCAAAGCACAAGAATACATATCAATTCAAGTATCCTGAACTCGGGTTCATATCTTTTAATACTGAAAGATGGAAATAATATAATCGCCAGAAATAAACTTATTGTCCAATAAGCATGATCTCATTGTCAAATCTCCCCAACATCGGCAGCGTCCTTGAGCAAAAGCTGAAGGAAGTCGGAATTACAACTCCTGAAGAACTGAAAAATGCCGGCGCTGAAAATGCTTTAATACGTATTCGGGCTATTGATGACACCGCCTGCTTTAATATGCTTTGCGCACTCGAAGGAGCAATCCAGGGAATCCGCTGGCACGATCTTACGAAAGATAGAAAAGAGGAATTGAAACAATTTCTTAAAATGAAAAATATTCCGCTTAATCCACTAAATAAATAAGGATATGAAAACATATTTTACAATCCTGTTAGCCGGGATTTTGGGCTTAATTTCAACTGCGCAGGATGTAACTTTTACAAAAGTAACCACAGGCGACCTGGTGAATGATGGAGGCTGGAGCTATTCCATGCTCTGGATGGATTTTAATCATGACGGATTTCCTGATTTATTCGTTACCAATAACGATTCGAACAACGGCCAGCTTAATTTCCTGTATATAAATAATGGTGATGGAACATTTCAAAAGATGACCGAAGGTCCGGTTGTGAATGATGGCGGAAGTTCATATTCCTGCTCAGCCGCGGATGTAAATGGGGACAGTTATCCTGATTTGTTTGTGGCCAATTACAATGAAAACAACTTCCTTTATTTCGGGAATGGGGATGGCACTTTTGAAAAAGTAACCACAGGACCAATGGTAACAAACGGCGGAAAATCAGTCGGTGCTGCCTGGGCCGATTACAACCTGGACGGCTGGCTCGACCTGTATGTGGCCAACCGCGACCAGCAGAACTTTTTGTACAAGGGATTAGGTGAGGGTGAATTTGAAAAGATCACCACCGGAGCAATCGTGACAGATGTTGCTAACTCCAGCGGTTGTGCATGGGGTGATTATGACAATGATGGCTATCCCGATCTTTATGTTGCCAATTCAGGAACAGTTAGTAATCTTTATCATAACAATGGAGACGAAACCTTTACCAAAGTAAATGAAGAACCTTTTATTACCGATGTATCCAGTTGCGCTGGCGCCAGCTGGGGTGATTGCGATAACGACGGCGATTTGGATTTATTCGTTTCGACTGGCCAGCTTGGGATGTATGTTAACTGGTTCTACCTGAATGACGGTGACGGAACATTTACTAAGGTAACCGACAGTCCTCTGGTTAATGAAGCTACCTGGTCATCAGGCAGCGCCTGGGGCGATTATGATAAGGATGGCGATCTGGATCTGGCTGTGGGTGGATATGACGGACCCAACCTGTTATTTAAAAATGATGGGGCTGGGAATTTTGAAAAGATACTGAGCAATAGCTTTGTCAATAATGGCAATTATACCGAAGGCCTTGCCTGGGCTGATGCAGACAACGATGGTGACCTTGATATTTTTACTGCGAAGAATAATTATTTCGGAGGAAATAATTCCTTTTTCCTCAATGATGGAAATAATAATAACTGGTTAAAAATAAAACTTGAAGGTGATTATTTGTACCATAATACACAGGCTTTTGGAGCAAAAGTATTCGTGTATGCAACAATTTTTGGACAACCTGTAATGCAAATGCGGGAAGTAAATACCCAAACCGGCGGTGGCCAGGGCGGGCAGAATGATGTGGTTCAATTTTTCGGGATGGGGGATGCTACCGTTGTGGATTCGGTAGTAGTTCAATGGATGTTTTATGAATTTAAACAAACGAATGTAAGCGTGAATCAGACAATTGATATGGGATTGATTATCTCCGGTGTAAGTGAAAATTATTCGGAAAAGGATTTTAATTTATCAGTATTTCCAAACCCTGCATCAGATCAAATTAACCTGAATTTTGCTCTGACGAAAAATACTTTCCTGCAAATTCGAATTCTTGACATGAATGGAAAACTTTTGAATACTATTCCTTCAGTAGAACTTACAAAAGGAAATCACAAATTAATTTTGGATTTGAAAAACGCTGCAAATATCCAATTGGTTCCGGGGATATATTTTATTCAGCTGGTTTCTGAAAGCAATGCAATAGTTAAGAAAATTATGGTTTTGACGAATTGAGGTGAATTTTTGCAAATCTCAAATGCACAGATCTACAAAATAAAAACCCCGAAGGTTTCAACTCCGGGGCTTAATCAATGTTCAATAATTTTCTTACCTATTCAATCATTACCTGCTTAATTGCTGATCCGTTTTCAGCAGTGAGTTTAAATAAATATAAGCCTGGATGTAATTCAGACACATCCATATTTATAGTATTTGATGTTGTCAAAAATTCTTTGACCAGCTGTCCAAGATGATTATAAATTTCAATCCGATCAATTTTGGTACCTGCCTTAATATTCAATCTGTCGGAAACCGGATTGGGATAGATTTCGATTTTTGAACTGAGGTCTTCACCAATGCCAGTAAGGGTTAATTCAACAATATTCGTCGGATCTGATTCCTGCGATACATAAACAGCCGTCACATAGTATTGATGCAATCCGTTTCCAGGAGCAAGATGTGTAAATGTGCTTTCTTCAGTAAATTCAAGCAATTCAAACATACCAAGTTCGAAGGCATGAAAAATATTGTACCCAATCAATCCATCGGTTACCGGTTCATCCCAGTTAAGAATTACATCGCTACCTGAGACTTCATAGGTAAGATTCGTAGCCGGCGGGAAACTGGTGGTTACTTCTGTCATCATCAGACTGGTTGCCTGATAGATCTCCTTGGTATCCATGTTCTGAATGAAAGCAATTGCTTCACAGTTTTCATACACATAATCATCCTCAATGGTAATTACAGTATTCCATGTATGGCTTGTCTCAACAGAAAAATCAAGCGACAACCCCATGGCATCCGGCCAAACATTCCGTGCAACCCAGAACTGGTTTTCATTGCCGGGTGAGGGAATGTCAGTTTCAGTTAATACCACAAATCCTGCAAGATTTTCAGTACTGTTACCATTTTTAATTTCAATTTTAGTGATAACGTTATAATCCGTGCCTTCGGTAGGAGTTATCTCCAAAAATACTTCAAAATTGGAAGGCCATGGAACACGTTCCTGCATTACGGGAACGTAGTAAGGGTAACTTGAGGGTTGATAGCCACCCACTACATCTTTATATCCATCAAACCAAACTGTCGGATAACCGGCAATGCCATACCAGCTATCTCTGACCATACCCTGTGGGAATTCAAACTCATCTCCGTTGTGCCATGCAATAATTGCAAGCGACTCAGGATAATCTTGTTGCAGCTCGTGCAAACCGAGTTCTGCAAGCGGGCAGAACCCTCACCACGTCCCGGTGAAGAATTCTGCAACTACTTTTTGCCGTGGCTGATCGGAGAATGCAATGACTTTACTTTGACAATCATCGTCCGGAATTTCATCTCCAACCAAATCAGTACAAATTTCAATTTCATATGATCCAACATCCACCGTCCATGTAGCAAATTCTACCTGAAGCGTTTCACCCACTGCCAGATCTGCCACGTCAACCGTTGAGGTGTAGCCGGTTACAGGTTCCGTCATCGTAACCTGGAAGTTAATGGTTTCAACTCCCATATTTGCTACTGTAGCCAGGGGAATGACATCACCTGCCAGCATCACACCAGCCATATCAATGGATGCCATTGCAGCATTATAGCTGATGGGTGTTCCGGTAATACTCATCAAATAGTCTTCCCATTCGCCATAGGTAAATGTAGCACATGGATCAGGAGAAGAGGGGTCAATCCAGTTTGCACCAATCCGCATGCGGTGAATACCGGGCATTGCATATCCCGGAACCGTGACATCCACAGTGAAGGTAACGTTGGCTTGTGGCAGGTTAAAATCGGTGAGAATTCTTTCAAGACTTGAAAAAACCTCATCATCATTGAAATCGATCCACATGCTCACATTCTGATCAGCATAACCGGTCTCCATGGACGCAGTTATGGGGATACCGATTTCAGCATATCCCTGCATGTAGGTAAAATCGCCGTATCCATTGGCACTGCAACCGCTGTTGAGGTTCGATATGCCTCCCATGGCAAAATCGGTAAAACCATCTCCATAGCTGCAATTTGCACTGGGGATGCAATAATCATCAGTGGATTTTCCATTCATACCCGGAACTTGCTGGAGTTCCAGTTTGTGTTTAGCCACAGCATTCAGCCGCTCCTGTAAATCAGGGCTGCCTCTCTGTGCATTTATCTGGGCCATCAGGTTACCTCCAACCGCAATGGCTGCGATAATGATTAGTAATGTAATTGTTTTTCGTTTCATAACAAATCCTTTTTAATTAATAATAAGAACCATAATATATTGAACTTTTAAAATTGTTATAGAACCTGTTATTATCCTTCAGTATGTAATTTTTACTGAATAAGACCCCATGAATAACTAAATAAAAGAACTTATTAAATAAAAGCGAGTTATAAAAATAATTTTCTACGATTGACAAAAGAACATTACTGAATCCAAAATATATTTTTTCATAGGAGTAAAATTACAATTTGTTTTTGAATTACTTCAAAGTAAAAATCGTCTTTTTCTAAAAAATTATTTTTAAGTTATTAACCAAATTTAAAATTAATTCCATAAAAGCTTTTAGTTACAATACAAACAGTGACAAAATACTTAGGCTAAAATATATAAATCTTAGTTGATCTTCTTCTCCTTCCCTGCCCACTCCCTCGCTCGTAAAACATATTTCTGGATTTTCCCGGTGGAAGTTTTGGGCAATTCCGAAAATTCAACAGCGGCGGGGCATTTGAAGTGAGCAATCTTAGTCCGGCAAAACTCGATGATTTCTTTTTCGGTAGCATACATGCCTCTTTTAAGCGTAACGAATGCTTTCGGGCGTTCACCCCACTTTTCATCTGGAATAGCGATTACTGCACATTCAAGTATCGCAGGATGCTTCACAATGGCCTGTTCAACCTCGATGGTCGAAATGTTTTCGCCACCGGAGATGATGATGTCTTTCAGCCGGTCGCGAAGCTCAATGTAGCCATCCGGGTACCAGACAGCCAGATCACCGGAATGGAACCAGCCTCCTTCGAAGGCTCTGGCTGTTTCGTCCGGTAACCTGAAATATTCTTTCATCACGTTGTTGCCCCGCATTACCACTTCACCAATGGTCTCGCCGTTTTGAGCAACATCATTCATTTCTACATCCACCACTCTTACCAGGTCGGAATTGATATAAGCCTGACCCTGCCGTGCTCTCAGCTTCGATTGTTCTTCCGGATCTACGTTATCCCATTCAGGATGCCATTCGCAAATGGTTGTTGGCCCATAGGTTTCAGTAAGACCATAAACATGGACCGGGCTAAAGTTCAGGGATTTGATTTTCTCAAGCAATGTTGGGGACGGAGGTGCACCTGCAATGGTAACTGTTACCTGGTGATCGAGTGCATATGCAGCAGGATCATTCACAAGCATAACCTGAAGGGTTGGTGCGCCATTAAAGTGGGTAACACCTTCCTTCCGGATTAATTCCCAGATCAGGGAAGAATCGGTTTTCCGCAGACAAATATGAGTTCCGGCTACAGCAGTAACAGCCCAGGTAAAGCACCAGCCGTTGCAATGGAACATCGGCAAGGTCCATAAATATTTACTTTCTGATGTCAAACCGGTTTCAATAACTTCTCCAAGAGCATTTAAATAGGCTCCACGATGGGTATAAATCACTCCCTTGGGCCGGCCAGTTGTACCGGAGGTATAATTCAGCGCAATCGGCTCCTCCTCATCTTCCAGCAAAGTTTCAATTTGTCCGGGATTTCCATCGGCTAAGAACAACTCGTAAGGATCAGTAATGTCCCCGGTATCATCCACGATAATTGTTTGAAGTCCTTTCATTTCAACAGATTCCAGCATAGGATATAACTCCCTGTCTACAAAAAGAAATTTTGATTCTGAATGTTCAAGGATGTAACTGATCTCCTCACTGTTCAGACGTGTGTTGATCGCGACCAGGATTCCTCCGGCCAGCGGAACTGCATAATGCGCCTCAAGCAACGCAGGAATATTTGGACAAAGAAAGGCAACCCGGTCATGCTTCTGAAGTCCATGCTTTCTAAGCTGGGACGCCAGGCGATGTACTCTTTGTTCTAATTCCTTGTAAGTATAACGGCGGTCACCATGAACCACAGCTATTTTTTCCGGGAAAATATACGCACTGCGGTTTAGAAAACTTAAGGGTGATAATTCAGTGCGGTAAACGGGCTTTTCGGATTTAGAATTTTCCATATTTCATGAAATAATAATCTTATACAAAAGAAAAGCATTTCAGAAAGATTACAAAATAAGTAAGCAGAAATATTTATTCCAATTGCTGTCAGGAAAAGTAAACCTTAGAAAATAATAAGGCAATTGCCAACTATTACTGAAGTTAATAAACCATCCTTCTCCTGCTTTCGACACTATCCGATGCTATAATATCAATATTAAGTCAAACGGATAATGAATATTGGTTTTTGATTATTTAAGGTGTCATGAGACTTATTTTATTGGTTTCAGTGAAATAAGGTAATAAGGTCGGTTTGCTTCAATTCGTTTTGTTACTAATGTTTGAATGTTAAGAAATAAGGTTAGATTTTTTAATTTAAAGCTAATACTCTTGAATAGCCTTAACAACCTTATTTCCATGTGTTTTAACCTTAGTATGATAGCTAAACGAACCAAATAACCTTATTACCTTATTGCATACAATTAGAAATTGAAATTGGATTTTAACCCGGATGTCCCTTTGTGAATAAAGGAATTGCATTTCAGAAAGAATACAATAGCAGTAGGCAGAAATTTTTTTACATCAATAAATTTTGAAAAGGAAATCCCAATAGCCGATTAAGTCAATCAAGGAATTAAAATTGGTTTTTCGATTATTTATGATATCCTGAAACATATATTTTAGTGGTTTCTGCAAAATAAGGTAATAAGGTTGGTTTCCTTCTCTTCAATTTGGCACTAAGGTTTGAATGTTAAAAATAAGGTAATGTTTCTTTTGTAGCTAATCATCTTGAATAGTATTAAAAACCTTATTTTCATGTGTTTTAACCTTAGTATAAAAACAAATCAGACTAAATAACCTTATTACCTTATTTCAAAACAAGTCAAAATATAATTTGAATTTCCCCAAGTATCACTTTGTCAAAAACATGAAAAGCAATTCAGAAAGAACATAAAAGAAGTTGGCAGAAATATTTTGAGTGCCTGCTATCAGGAAAAGTAATCATCAGAAAATATTAAGGTAATTGCGATCCGCTGCCTATATTCGGGAGCCAGATATCATTCTTGTCCTGATTTCCTGAATGACCATCCAGGTTCAGGTCAGATGGCAAATAACCGGAATGTCCTGCCTCCGCTTGCCACAATATATCTTTATCCATATCATCGATTGATCCATCAGAATTTGAATCTCCGCCAATCATTCCGTAAATTCCTGTACTGAGAAAGTTTTGTGCATCCGTTCCATAAGCCTGACCTGCATCCAATGTAAAATCATAAGCATAAACTTCACCGGTTTTAACCAGCGGACTTGCCGACAGCACCGGCAAATGATTCCTGTGCCAGATAACCACAAATAAGGATTGTTGAATGGTTAAATTGTTGAATTGTTGATTGCTGATTCCATCCGTACTGACTATGCTTCCATCATTCAATAAAAAACCTGCATACCTTGCAATCCTGGTCGCTGATGTGGCTGAAGTTGCATCTGGAGCATCCCTTAATTCAACCAATACCCAATCAACAATTCCTTCTGGAATGCTGGATGCTGTTTCAGTTCCAGGGTAATTCCATGGAGAACCGGAGTAGGGCTGGGAAAGCGGAAATTCATTCAGAAGGTTTAAATTTGTGTTCATTTCAATTCCATTGAATGGTCCCTCGAGCATAACCTTAAAATTGAGGTAAAAATCGAGTGGAAGAACCTCAATGTAATCTGTTTTTATCTCGACGTCAGAACCAGCAGTATTGGTAGCAGTTAACTGAACCGAATAAATACCCGGTTCATCAAATAGCACGATGGGATTTTGAGATGCCGAAGTAGTGCCTCCTGTGTAAGTCACTGTTGAGGGACTGAAAGACCAGGACCAAGCAGTGGGGCTATTGGTTGATAGATCAGAAAAAGTCACTGGCTGACCTATAAATGGAGAGGTAATATTTGCAGAGAAATTAGCCACCGGAGGAAGCGGCAGGGGTGTTCCGGTAATATTAAGATTATCTATAGCCCAGTACCATGCATAAGATCCTATATATTTCCATCTGAATTTAACATTTGATTGCCCGTTAACGGCTGAAATAATCTGACTGAAGGTTGCAGGATTTGATGTTGAAGCTGTCCAAGTTTGAATTGTTGTCCATGTAGAACCTCCATTAATGCTATAAGATAGAGTCGCTGATGATCCGGTATAATGACGATAATAATGTTGGAAACTAAGATTAACCGAAGTATACCCGGATAAATTCAAGGTCGGAGTTATTAAATCACCATTTTGTGAACTTCCACTGCCATAGGCATCGCTGTTTAGATAAGCGTAATTACCTGTAAGTGCCGGATTTGGAGAATAACCTGTGATAGTCCCAAATTGCCAGACCTGCCCGTTACCCTGGTTGTCAACCTGTGTCCAACAATTGGGTATAGTGGTCCCAGAAAAACTTTCGGTAAAAGGTAATGTACTATAGGTGCAATTGATTACATTGATATAGTTGGTCTTTGTCTGTGTAAACGTTCCGCTTGGGCTGGTGGCAGTCAATGAAACAGTGTAAGAGCCCACAGTATTGAACTGGACAACCGGATTTTGCGAAGTACTGGACGTGCCATTCACATAAACAGGTATCCCCGGTCCTGTGATCGACCATTGCCAGCTGTAAGGATTGCCGCAGGACTGGTCATAGAATGATACAGTACCACCTATACTAATGCTTGTTGCACTTGAAGTAAAATCTACAGAATTGCTTTGAGGAATAAGTTGAACATTCAGGTTTGTGGCTATTTTATTTACAATAGAAATATTGTTAAATACTTGTGTTTGATAACACGGTGCTGAAACCCTCACATTATAGGTTCCGGCATATACAAGCCGGTGATAATTACCTAAAGGAGAAGAATAAACCCATGAGCTATCAGCCTCATGGTTTAAAACATAAACTTCAGCTTCAATTGGTAATCCGGTATTGGCATCGGTAATGATTCCCCTGATCCCATATTGACATTGATCAAGGTAATTCAGCAGCGATTTTCTGTTGTAGTTCCAATGAGCGGGTAACTGAGCGGCAGGAATCAATTTCACGTCAGATATTTCAAGGGTCAATTCACGGCATTGGTGAAAATAATTCATATAATCCTGCCGACCTCCGTTTACTTCATACCAGGCAAAACCATTGGTAATCCCATCGTTATAAAGATTAAAATACCCTGCGGGGGAATTGGCCTGGGCCATATCAGCATATTCATGGCAAACATATTGCCACCAATTGTCGTCGGCAGCCAATGTTGCCCATGTGTCCCATGGATAATTTGCCACCTCAGTACCACCATGAAAATTGGCACTCATCACAAAATGTCTGCTTTCTGCAAAATTCATAAATAGAACAGTTTCCGGCTGCCATGCATTCCCATCAGGATGAGGTCCATTCTGAGGATCAGGATAGTTGCGGTTCATATCAACACCATTGGCATTATATCTTGTTGCTCCTGTAACGGTATTGTTCCCGCCATGATATGTACCATCAGGATTTGCCAAAGGATTAATATAGATTTCAATATTGTTTATAAGGTTGGCAATGTTTGTGGATGTTGAATAAGTTGTCAGCAACGAATCGATCAATCTTAACATGAGCACATAACCTGTAATCTCATCGCCATGGATACTCGAAGTATAAAAAAACTCAGGCTCTGCCTCATCCGTCAAGACATTATCGGAAATTTTGGCGACCAGTATTTCTCTTCCCTGAATAGATTGACCTATGCTGAACACATCGCATAATCCAGGGTAATTCGTTTCAAAAGCATACATCATGCTTACATAGGCAGTATAAGTTGGATAAGCATCCCAGGCATCGGTTCCTTTTATAGCTTCATAATCTTTCATCACAGGATTAAATCCTTCATTTGGATGGGGTAGTAAAGTATAGGGAATCCCGGTTACTTCAAAGTCATTCATTTCCTTTTCATTGGCGTAGGCAAAAACGAGGTTGCCGCTGACATTGTCAATCGAGATGATTTTGGTGATCCACGAAATATCTTTTTTATCTGAAACCTGGAATTGAAAATAGACCTCACCATTTTTCTTAAGCATTTCATCTTTGCTAAACTGGCTAAAACCAATAAAAGCTGACAAAAGGAATACAGCAACAAAAACTAATCTTTTCATAAAAAAATAAGGATATAAAAACGACCAAATAAATACTATTCAAAATCAGGGTAAAGTAAGTACTTTTTCCTGATTTCCTTAAATGCCTGAATATCTTTCTCCCAGCTTTGCCTGATCTCGTCTTCTGTAGATCCGGCAATGATTTGTTTTCGCAGCTGATCTGACCCGGCGAGTTTATCAAAAAAAGGATTGAAAAAATCTTTGCGTTGACTAAAAACCTTATACATTTCGAGCAGATAAAACAAGTTCAGTTTCCGAATGGTATCCTGCACATTTTCAGCATACCCAGCAAGGGAGTGTCCATAACAATGAACTCCTTCATACGGCGGATCCATTGCCTTACCGGGAATATCTCTGGGAACAAAATCATAACTCCCAACCAAATAATCAGGATGGCCGATAACCTGGAAAGGATTATCAGTACCACGTCCGACACTGATAATTGTACCTTCAAAAAAGCAAAGTGAGGGATAAAGTTGGATGGCTGTATTGTTCGGCAAGTTCGGAGAAGGGGGAACCGGCAATTCATAGATCGTTTTATGATTGTAATTTTCACAACTTACAATGATCAGGTCGCAACAGGTTATACTGTCCTTTAGCCAATGCTCACCGATTATCATTCTAGCATATTCCCCGATCGTCATGCCGTAAACAACCGGAACAGGATGCAATCCAACAAATGATGAAAAAGCAGTATTGAGCACAGGACCATCAATATAATCGCCATGAGGATTTGGACGGTCAAGCACAATCAATGGAATGTTGTTTTCTGCGCAAGCTTCCATCACATAAGTCAGGGTCGAAATATAAGTATAGAACCTTGCGCCGACATCCTGAATATCGAAGATCATGAGATCGATACCGGCTAAATCTCCAGGAGTCGGTTTCTTGTTTTTACCATACAGTGAAACAACCGGAATGCCCGTTTTTGGATCAATATTACTTTTGATTTCCTCACCTGCGCCTGCACCTCCCCTGAAACCATGTTCAGGTCCAAAAGCTTTCACCACATTGAAGCCAGCAAGAATGAGGCTGTCGACGATATGAGTTGTTCTAATTAGTGAGATTCTGGTTGGCAACCACACCGATTCTCTTTCCTTCTAAATCCTTAAAGTAAGTATATGTTCGCTCAGCACCAACCATGACAGGCACTTTGGATTCCTGCGCAAAAATGTAGCCCCATTGAGTAACCAGATTAAAAATAGTTATCCAAAAGATGATTGAAATTCCTGGTCTCACTCCCCCTTTGAAGGGGGTTGGGGGGATGTTATTTTGCTTTTTCAAGTTCCTCAATTTTTTGCAAGGAGTATCCATTGGAACCACGATTAATAACACAAGCGATCTGGCTGCAAAATTAATTTTGTAATTCTTAACCTTAAACCTGCTATCCTTCCGGCGATCACCCTTGGGGTGAAACTTGAAACTTTGAACTTGAAACCTTGAACTAAATTATTCAATATTCCATTCCGGTAACCTTCCGGGTGTCCAGGGTGCTCCAATGCTTTCAAGCTCTTTTTCAATCGCAGGAAGTTCATTTTCAAAAATATCTTTAAGTTCATTCAGAATCGGCGGGAACTCCTCTTTTAGAATTTCATAACCATCCTTCTGGGTTTGAGTAATTCCAGACGTAGAACTGTAATGAGTATAAATAATGGAATAAAGCCTGTCGTTGATGGAAGGTATGGCCGGCCAGTTCTCTTCCTGGCTTGCCTTTGCTTCCTGTCCGTTATATTTCCATAGGATGTTGTCCATTTGTGTCTCCACTTTTTCAATTTTCTTTATCAATTCTATTCCGGCTTCGGGTGTACGTTGTGCTGCTTGCTTATCGCTTCTGATTCTTTCCATTAGATCGTTGGCAAAATCTTCAGTTCCCCTGATCACGCGGCCGAGTTCTGAAAGCTTTTGCTGGAAAGCAACAAGTTCTGCCCTGTCTTCTGCAGGAAGCGTTGTATTGTTCAACGGTTTTGCAATAAAATCAACCGGGCCAGCCAGTTCTTTCAACTCACCCCTGAAAACCTGCGCCATCGATATCGTATATTTACCGGGAAGAACAAACATTCCATCGCCACCCATACTCATCGGATCAAATTTTTCTTCAACCCTGACCGGTGATGCAGATGGATACCTGAAGTTCCAGGTCAACCGGCTGATGCCTTCGCTTATACTTTTAGTTAGTTTTCTGACAATTTCTCCCTTTTCATCTTTAATCGTAAAAACCAGGTAGGGTTCTATTTCATTTTCCTCGGCGCGCAACTCATCCATAGTCGGTGTAGGGATGGGCTTTTTATCTTTGGCCAGTTCCTTTTCCTTTTCGCGCCTCTCATCCTTCAGGGTTTTTGGTGTTTCCTTCACATAATAGGTAAATGTAGCACCGTATGACGGATTCTCAGCAATATAAAGATTCGAACCACTGCCATAACCACCTCTATATTTTTGAACATACATCAATGCATCTTTGATTGGAAAAATATAAGCGGTTGAATCAAGAAGTTCCTTGTTTAATTTTCGCAATGGTGAATAATCATCAAGAATGTAAAATCCGCGTCCGAAAGTGGCTAGTACGAGATCACTCTCTCTTTCCTGTATCGCAATGTCTTTAACTGAAACTGCAGGAATTCCCGATTTAAGCTGTGTCCAGATTTTACCACCGTCTATTGTAAAGAAACAACCAAACTCGGTTCCCACGAACAATAAATCAGGATTGATGAAATCCTGCTGGATGGTGTGAACTGTTCCTTTATCAGGAAGATTTCCTGCAATGGATGTCCATGATTTCCCTTTATCTGTGCTTTTCAGCAAATACGGTTTGAAATCATCTCTGAGAATATTATCAAAGGATGCAAAAACAATGTTTTCATCAAACTTTGAAGCAAGGATATCACTCACATAAGTATTGGCAGGAACACCCGGGAAGGATTCGCATTTTCTCCAGCTTCCGCCGGCATCTTCAGTTACCTGGATCAATCCGTCATCAGTTCCGATAAAGAGCAGGTTTTCTTTCACTTTTGATTCATCAATGGAAACAGCCATGCCATAAAGCGAGGTCGAAACATCTTTTGCAACAGCATCAATGCTCCAAAACTGATCCATCACTGGCCAGGTATTCCTGTCGATCTTTGCAGTAATGTCATCACTTATAACTTTCCATGATTGTCCCCGGTCATCGCTCCTGAATATCTTGTTGGCGCCCATGTATAGCCGTGTGGGCGAATGCGGGCTTAGCATATAAGGTGTATTCCAGTTCCATTTGTAGCTCTCCTCCCCTTTCCTCGGTTGTGGTTTGATGTTGATTGCTTCCCCGCTCTTCTTATCGTAACGATAAATGTTTCCATACTGGTAAGCAGAATAGACAATATCGGGATTTGTAGGCTCGATTGCCTGAAAGAATCCATCGCCACCTAAGGTAGTAACCCATTCGCAACTGGAAACACCATCAGTATTTATGTTTCGGGAAGGTCCTCCAAAGCTGCTGTTGTCCTGTGTTCCGCCATAAACCCAGTAAAAAGGTTCGGTATTGTCGACTGCAACCCTGTAAAACTGAGTTACCGGCAGGTTGGTTTTATGAATATAGGTTGCGCCCCTATCAAAAGTTTCATAAACACCACCATCACCCCCGATCATAAAATGACGGGTATCTGTTGGATCGATCCATAATGCATGGTCATCCACGTGCCGGTCATTATTCCCCATGCTCTGCCATGTTTTACCTCCGTCCTCTGTAAAAGCCGAAACGGTTTCAGTGGAATAGACTTTATTTGCATTCACTGGGTCGCAATATATTTCATTATAATATTGGCCGGCATCATGATGGTCGCTCATTTTTTCCCAGGATTCTCCCATATCTGTCGAACGATAGAACCCGCTATTGTCCATGGCTGCTTCAATGATGGCATAAACAATATTGGGATCAACCGGTGAAATAGCGATTCCCATTCCTCCTTTATCCACTCCCGGAATCCCTGATTCCAGTTTGCGCCAGTTTTTACCGCCGTCTTCTGATTTATAAACGGCTGTTTCGGGTCCTCCACCAATTTTGGTATGGACATGACTTCTTCTTTGCTCTGAAGTTGCAAACATAATATCCGGATTGCACGGATGAATAATTACATTGTTTACACCTGTATGCTCCGAAATATTCAACACCTTTTCCCAGGTTTTTCCGCCATCTGCAGTTTTATAAAGTCCTCTTTCACCACCCGGACCCCAAACGGAGCCTTCAGCTGCGACAAAAACTATATCTGTATTCCGGGGATCAATGGCAATCATACCGATCTGGCGTGATTCTTTCAAACCCATGTTTTTCCATGATTTGCCGCCGTCAGTGGTTTTATAAACTCCATCACCATAGCCAAGTGCCCGTTGATGATTATTTTCACCGGTACCAGCCCAAACTACATTTGGATTTTTTGGATCCATCTCCAGACAACCGATCGCATAGGCGCCATAGTTATCAAAGACAGGCTCGAATGTGGTACCGTTATTAACTGTTTTCCAGATATGGCCTGATGCCACTGCCACATAATATTCACTGTGATTTTTTGGATTGACTGCAAAATCAGCAATCCTGCCTGAAGTGAAAGCCGGTCCGATACTGCGGAATTTTAATCCGCTTACATGGCTCGTTTTTATCGTATCGTTTTTTTTGTCGTCATCTTTTCCTTTTCCGGCAAACAGGGAATTCGACATAAACAGGAATGACAGTAATATAGCCATTCCTAAAGATAGGTTAACTAACCTTTGTTTTGATTGTGTTGATTTTTTCATTGTTTTTTTATTTCGTTATATATTTAAAACTCACCATGCGGTTGGAAAATATTACCAACAAAATGAACTGAAATTCCGGAAATCCAATTTACCACATTGAATCATGGGATCATAGTTTTCACATAGTCTGGCATTGAATTTAAAATCTAAATATTTGGTTTTTAGATTTATTGAAACCTATGTGATTGCCTATGTTTCTAATGTGCCTTATGTGGTAAAAAAATTTTCTTGTCTTTTTAAATTTTCACATAGACAAATTTCAGTGGCTAAAAGTACGGTAATTTTAAAGAAATTTTAATTAACCTGAAAAAATTATTCCTCCATTATTTCCTCGGCCATTAAATATCCGTGAGCGGTGGCATAAATTATGGAACGAGTGTATCCTGAGCAATCGCCTATAAATTTCAGGTTTGAAAATTCCCGGTTGTTTAAAGTGTTCGAATAAAACTTTATCTCAGGAGCATAAACCAAATTATCAGGGTGAGTGATCCCAGGAATGACCTTGTTCAGGTTTTCGGCAAAGTCAATAATGCTCTCAATGATCCTCCTTGGATAAGCAAGGTTAATATCACCCAGTATGTATTTCTCATGCGGGAGTGTCGGCAAAACCCGGTACAAATTTTTGGTTCTCCTTGAATTAACAAAGTGACTATAGGTTTGAAGGATGACCCGGTTTCCTCCCAGCATATTTGACATTTGAGCAATATTGGAACCATAACCGATGGGGTCATTAAAAGGTTCGGTAAGCTGAACAGTAGTTAAAATGGCGAAGTTGGTGTTTTTGCTCTTTTCTCTGATTTTGGCATGACCATTTACCGTTGTAAAATCATCGTAATTTTCCGTTACCACATACCCCGAAGGATTATTGCAAAAGGTCCTGACCATATAACCGGTTTTACTTTTATATTTTATTTTAAATTCGTACATCTCACGGTTAAGGTCTTCGACTATGTGATCCGGAAGTTCAAAACGGACACCAATATCCACCCTTGTGCTATCCAAAACTAATTTTGGATACTGATTTATGATGGCTTTAATGAGTTTATGTCCGCTTCGCCCTATTGCTACAACGACCTTGTCGAAATCCTTATCAAATCCTATATCAACTTTATTATCCTTAACCTCAATCCGTGTGACCTCTTTTTCAAAATGAAAATGAACTTTTGGTAACGACCGGTATTCCTCATAAATATTGTACAACACCTCTTTCAGTTGGTCCGTTCCCAGGTGATAAAATTCAGAAATGACCGGCAGGAAGCCTTTTTCATAGAACTTTTTATAATAATCCATGTTGGTAAAGGAGCTGCCTCTTTCGTATTTTCCATTGTCGGTCTTCTCAATCCAGAAATCGACTAATTTTTTTTGAAGATCCAATTCTACATCCAGCTCACCACCCATTTCCTTTGAAACGAACAACTTTCCATCGGCACGTATACCTGAAATGCTGGATGAGTAAATATCTTTGCTTTTTTCAAAGATGTGAATTTCGTGACCTGCGTTTTTAATCCGCTCTATAAAACCCATGGCTGCCGCGCCAAATCCAATGATTGCTATTTTCATAATTTATTTTTCAAGCCTGATAAAATTAATCGTTTTTTAAAATTTATGATAAAATTAAAAACTTATCTTGATATGGGCTTTACAATTTCGTATCTTTGGCAAGATCAAAAAACATATTGTTTAATAAAACTTAAGGAGGAAAAACGATGCCCGATAGTATTTACAAAGTGATCGAACTGATCGGTTCCAGCGATAAAAGCTGGGAAGACGCCGCCAAAAAAGCCGTTGAAAAGGCCGCCGAAACACTTGAAGACCTTCGCATTGCTGAAGTCTCAGCCATGGACATGAAAATAGAGGAAGGAAAGGTAGTGGCTTACAGAACAAAGGTAAAATTATCTTTCAGGTTCAGAGAAAGGTAATAGTTAACGTCAGATCATAAAATCCTTTTCGCTCTGTGCGGGAAGGATTTTTTCATTTTCATGAGAGGAAAAAATTATTTTTGTCCCGATGATTATCATTGATAATACAATTATTTCTGAAGAAATACGGGACATCCATTTTTGCTGTAACATCGAAAAATGTAAAGGCGCCTGCTGTGTTGAAGGCGATGCAGGAGCCCCGCTTGAGGAAGAAGAGATTTCAGAGTTGGAGGATTACATCGACAGGATCAAACCCTTTATGCAAAAGGAAGGGGTAAGTGTTGTTGAAAAATCCGGTGTTTTTGACTACGACATGCATGGTGAATATGTAACTCCGCTTATTGCTGATAAAGACTGTGCATTTGTTTATTATGAAAAGGATATTGCAAGATGTGCTATTGAAAAAGCCTATGAAGAAAAGAAAATCGGGTTCAGGAAACCGCTTTCCTGCCATCTCTATCCAATAAGAATAAAAAAGCATAATGGTTTCGACGCCGTAAATTATCATAAATGGTCTATCTGTCGGCCGGCCTGTATAAATGGAAAAGAAATGAATTTACCTCTTTTCAGATTCTTAAAAGAACCTTTAATCAGGAAGTTTGGTGAGGAATGGTACAAGAAATTATTGAAATCTATTATCCAGGAGAACCATCCATAAAAAATCATTTTCAATGAGATCATTTACCCAAATGATTATAAATGTACATTTGCTAAGTAAATATCAATAGATTTTGATCAAAAGACATGTATTATAGTTTTATGAAAGAAAACAATGGTTTGGCCTGGATGTCATTGGTCATTATTACTTTGCTCATTTCTTCGTGTCGTCATGAACCAGTATTAATGGAAGGCACGCCTCCAGTTTGTTTCCAGGATCAGGTTTTACCTTTAATCCGATCGAATTGTGCAATTCCGGGTTGTCATGATGCTGGTTCCGATGAAGGTCCAACACTGACTGATTATGATAATATTTCACAATATGTTGAGCCGGGAAAACCCAATCACAGTGAACTCTATAAAGTGATAACGACTACCTCAGTGCTGGTAGAATTTATGCCTCCCTCACCCAGGGAACCATTAACCCAAAATCAGATCGACCTTATAAGTATTTGGATTTTACAGGGTGCTGAGAACAATTCCTGCTTATTATTCCCTTGCGATACACTGAATGTGACTTTTGCAGCAGATATTTTTCCAATTATCGAAAATTATTGCAAAGGTTGTCATAGCGGTAGTAATCCATCCGGAGGTATTGGCCTCGAAAACTATGATCAAATTGCAGCTGCAGGATTAAATGGCAAACTTTATGGGTCAGTCAGTTTTGCATCCGGATATGTTCCAATGCCATACCAGGGGGATATGTTACCTGAATGCTATATTGCTATGATAAAAATATGGGTTGATGCAGGAGCACCTAATAATTAATCAAGAACAATTTTTTTTCTTCACCAATTTCCTGAATATCACAATCTAATTCCCTGAAAGGCCTTTCTTATAAACTGAAATTGCTCTCATTCTGGCAAATTGATGGTCAACAACAGGATTTGGGTAGGCACTTGTTTGTAATTCAGGAACCCACTTTTTGATATACTTCTTTTCAGCATCAAACTTTTTCATTTGCTCGGTTGGATTAAAAATCCTGAAATATGGCGCAGCATCACACCCTGTGCCCGCAGCCCACTGCCAGTTACCGTTGTTGGATGATAATTCATAATCCAGCAATTTCCTGGCAAAATAACCTTCGCCCCAGCGCCAGTCGATCAGCAGATGTTTACAAAGAAAGCTTGCAACAACCATCCGAACCCGGTTGTGCATAAAGCCAGTAGTGTTTAGCGCCCTCATTCCGGCATCCACCATAGGATAACCGGTTTTCCCCCCGCACCATTGATGAAATTGATCTTCATCGTTAATCCATTCAATTTTATCATAAGCAGGTTTGAAACTTTCCCTGACAACTTTGGGAAAGTGATAAAGTATCTGCATGAAAAATTCACGCCACACAAGTTCTTTTAAAAAGGTTCTATTTGCAAAAGAATCTGCCTTTATGATAAGCTCCCGAATGCTTATCGTCCCGAATCTCAAATGAGTTCCTGCCATCGAAGTTCCATCTATAAAAGGAAAATTCCTGGTTTGTTCGTACTTTTCAATCCGGTCGCTATCCAGTCGTGCCTCTGGAATACTTATATCACTTTTAACAAATCCGATTTGCCTCAGTTCAGGAACTTCAGACCAGGGCAATTGAATAAAGTTTTGAAAATATTTTGCTGTATCAAAAATTCGAACAGGGTTTTCAGAGAGTCTTGACATCCACTTATTCATATAAGGTGTGTAAACCGTATAAGGCTTTCCATCATCCTTTACTACCTCATCCTTTTCAAAAATCACGTGGTCTTTAAATGTTCGAGAACTTATTTTTTGGGTTTGGAGAAAGTCGAATATTTGCTGGTCCCTCCTGATTGAATATGGCTCATAATCATGGTTGGTATAGACTTCCAAAATGTCGTATTCATCGACAAGGTTTTTCCAAACGGTAAGAGGTTCGCCATGTTTTACTATTAAGCGACTTCCAGTGCTTTTTAACTTTTCATTAATCTTTTTAAGTTCTTCGAATATGAAGGTCACCCGCGGATCATTTTTTTCCAGCTCGTTCAGAATATTCGTATCGAAGACAAAAACCGGTAAAACCGGCAATCCGGATTTCAAAGCATGGAAAAGACCGGCATTATCATTCAACCGCAGATCGCGGCGAAACCAGAAAATATTAATGGAATTCTTCAAACTAAATAATGATCACAGGTTTTGAAATAAAAAAACCTCCGGTTTAGCAGAGGTTTTGTATTTTACAATTCAAAATTAATCATTGCCTCAAGCAGGAGTTCCGGTCGCAAGTTTTGCTGTGCCAAGCGCATCCAGTTCCTTATCCAGCATAAATAACCCGCCTTTCTCATTACCTGCCAATCTGAATTTGTCTAGAATACCTTTGAACATGCTTTCCTCCTCAATTTGTTCCATGATATACCATTGCAGGAATTGCCCGGTGGTGTAATCCTTTTCGGAGAAAGCTGTCTCGTAAAGTTTATTTATGCTCAGCGTAATGAATTCTTCATGTTTGAGAATCTTTTCAAAAATATCAAGCAATGAATTGTATTTATTATCCGGCATTTCCAAACTCTGCAGAACCCCATAACCTCCTTTATCATTGACATATTTGATAAGCTTGGTCATGTGCAACCGCTCCTCATCCGAATGAGCATATAAAAATTTGGCGGCACCCGGAAAACCGTTCACTTCACACCATGAAGCCATGGCCATGTATATCCTGGAAGATTGTTCCTCATACTGAATCTGTTTGATGATAACCTTTTCAACTTTTTTTGAGATCATATTTTATAGTGTTTATTGTGTAATATTAATCAGTTGACAAATATACAACAATCAACAGGACACCTTTTCAAATTGTTCAAAATTCTTTAACTTTGATTCCAGAAAAACTAAAAACCCTGTTGGGACAGTGCCTGACAGGGCCATATATTTTTGAATAAAAAAATTATCCTTTCAATGCTTCAGCTCCTCCAACAATTTCAAGAATTTCACCGGTAATGGAAGCCTGCCGTGCTTTATTATAAGCCAGATTGAGGTCCTTGAGAATTTCTTTTGCATTGTCGGTTGCCTGGTGCATTGCCGTCATCCGCGCGCCGTGTTCCGAAGCATATGAATCGAGCAGGGCTTTATAGAATTGTATCTTCAGCGATTTTGGAATCAGGTCCAGTACGATCTCCTCTTTGCTGGGTTCAAATATATAATCCACCTTTGAGTTCTTCTTTTTTGTGTCATCCTTTGCAGGAGGCAATACCGGTAAAAACTGCTCGGCCACGAGTTTCTGTGTAGCAGCATTTTTAAACTGGTTGTAAATTATTTCAATCCGGTCAAAGCTCTTATTCGAAAACAGGTTCATTACATTCTCCGCAATCACTGAAACATTTTCAAAAGTAAGGTGATTGAAAACATCATCGTGGGATTCGATCACCTTGTAATTCTTTCTTTTGTAAAATTCAGTTGCCTTTTTTCCAATGGTCATAAGGCTCACATTTCCTTTCTGATGCTGAGCCGCATATTTATCTGCCATCAGGTTGTTAGCCATTTTCATCACATTTGCATTGAAAGCACCGCATAACCCACGATTGGAAGTAACTACGACAATCAATACTTTTTCAGGCTGGCGCTGGACAGAATAAACACTGCTTGAATCACCTGCATCAAGGCTGACCGAAAGGTTTTGCAGAAATTCCTGCAATTTAGCAGCATAAGGGCGCATCCTGATTATAGCAGACTGTGCCCGACGCAATTTGGATGCCGCCACCATTTTCATAGCGCTGGTAATCTGCTGGGTTGATTTAACGGATGCTATCCTTATTCTTACTTCCTTTAAATTAGCCACTTTTCGATTTACGATTTACGATTTACAAATTAGGAATTAAACCTCGAATTTTTTTGCTACTTCCGATGCAACCTGTTCAAGTTTTTTTAATACATCATCCGGAAATTGTCCTTTTCTTAACGTTTCGAGGACATCCTTATGCTTCTCTTCAAGCTCGTGCAAAAAGAATTCTTCAAAGTCACGAACTTTATTTACCGGGACTTTTTTAACCAATCCTTTGGTACCGCAATAGATAATGGCAACCTGGTTTTCGACCGGCATGGGCGAATACTGTGGTTGTTTCAAGATCTCCACATTTCTCCTTCCTTTATCCAGAACCGCAAGGGTGGCAGCATCAAGGTCGGAACCAAATTTCGAGAAAGCTTCCAGCTCACGGAACTGGGCCTGATCGAGTTTCAGGGTTCCTGCAATTTTCTTCATTGATTTGATCTGAGCATTGCCTCCAACCCTTGACACCGAAATCCCTACGTTAATGGCTGGACGAATACCCGAATTGAACAAGGTGGTTTCGAGAAATATCTGACCATCGGTAATCGAGATCACATTGGTTGGAATATATGCTGAAACATCGCCTGCCTGTGTTTCGATGATGGGCAGAGCGGTAAGCGAACCACCTCCCTTAACCAATGGTTTCAACGATTCTGGCAGGTCATTCATTTGAGCTGCAACTTCATTCGATTCGATGATCTTGGCAGCTCTTTCGAGCAACCTTGAGTGAAGATAGAAAACATCGCCCGGGTAAGCTTCTCGTCCCGGAGGACGGCGCAGCAATAAGGATACTTCACGATATGCAACTGCCTGTTTCGACAGGTCATCAAAAATAATGAGAGCAGGTCTGCCGGTATCTCTCAAAAATTCACCGATAGCAGCTCCTGCAAAAGGTGCATAAAATTGCATCGCCGCCGGATCAGAAGCTGTCGCCATAACTACGGTTGTATAAGCCATTGCTCCATTGTCGTCTAAAGTTTTTACGATGTTGGCTACAGAAGATCCCTTTTGTCCAATAGCCACATAAATACAGAATACCGGTTTCCCTTGTTCGAAACCTTCTTTCTGGTTGATAATAGTATCAATAGCAATAGCGGTTTTACCGGTCTGGCGGTCACCAATAATCAACTCCCGCTGACCTCGGCCGATGGGTATCATGGCATCAATCGCTTTGATCCCAGTTTGGAGTGGTTCATTTACCGGTTGACGGAATATTACACCCGGTGCTTTTCTCTCAAGCGGCATTTCAAATAAGGTTCCTTTGATTTCACCTTTTCCATCAATCGGTTCACCCAGCGTGTTGATCACCCTGCCAATCAATCCTTCGCCCACATTAATAGAAGCAATCTTACCGGTGCGCTTTACTTTATCACCTTCCAGAATATCATGCGCCTCACCCAATAAAACAGCACCTACATTGTCTTGTTCGAGATTAAGCACAATACCTTTCAAACCGGTTTTTTCAAATTCAATCAATTCACCCGACTGCGCATTGTTCAATCCATAGATACGGGCAATGCCGTCACCGATTTGCAGCACGGTTCCTATTTCCTCAAGTTGAGCGGTATCATTAAACCCTGACAACTGTTGCCTCAATATTGCCGATACTTCCGATGGTTTTATTTCTGCCATGTTTGGATAATTTGTTATTTCAATTAAAATCCTTTGATGTATAAATTTATATCAAACTCACGCCGCAAATTCTTGATTTGCCTGATGATGCTTGCGTCATATTGTTTATCCTCGTACGAAAGCACAAACCCGCCGATGATTTCTTCATCTATCTTTTCTTTCAAATCAACCTGTGCACTCGCTCGTTTTTCGAGCAGGGTCAATATTCTTTTACGAAGTGTCTCATCAATCTGAGCTGCTGTAGTAATTTCAACGGTGATGATATTTTTGTGAATTTTGTATATTTCAATGAATTGGATAAAGATTTCAGGAATCAGTTTTTCCCTTTTGTTTCGGGTAATGATCAATAAAAAATTCAGGGTGATCTCCTGTAAATGCTTACTAAAAATTTCTTTAATGACCAGCGCTTTTTTATCAGCTCTGATCACGGGACTGCGGAGCATAAAAACAAAATCCTTATTTGAATTGCAGACCTCATGAAGCAAAAGTGCATCCTGCCTGACCTTTTCCAAAACATCCATTTCAATGGTCAGATCAAAAAGCGCCTTTGCATACCTGTTGGCTATTTTAGTTTCGTTCATGCCTCAATCCTCTTTGTTATCCCGAATCAATTTACATTCACCTCATCAATCAGCCTCTGAATAAACTCCTTTTGACTGTCTTTGCCCGACAATTCCTTCTTAATGATCTTTTCAGCAATTTCGATAGACAAGAGGGCTAACTGGTTTTTCATATCGTGAATGGCTGCTAATTTTTCATTATTGATGGCTTCCCTGGCATTCTCAATAATGCGGTTTCCCTCTTCATTGGCTTTAATCCTGGCCGCTTCTATGATTGATTCTTTTACTTTTCGGGCATCTCTCAGGATATTATCCCTGTCTTCTTTAGCTTCCTTCAGTAATTGCTCATTGCTGAACTTTAGAGCTTTCATTTCCTCATGGGCTTTGTTGGCCGTATTCAAAGCCTCCTCAATGGTTTGTTCACGTTCTTTCAATCCTTTCATGATGGGTTTCCATGCGAATTTAGCCAGTATCCAAAGCAATAGCGAGAATGCGATGGTCATCCAAATAATGAGGCCTATTCCGGGTTGTACAAGTTCCATTTTCTATGTTTTAATAATGGTTTCCTGAATTATAAAAGTTCAAATAATAAACCTTTACACCACAGCCAACCGCTATGATGTAAAGGTTTTATGTTGCTGTTATCCTAAGAAAAGGATCAACAGACAAACAACGATTGCAAAAAAGGCAACACCTTCGATAAGAGCGGCTGCAACGATCATGTTTGAACGAATGTCACCTACCGCTTCCGGTTGACGGGCAATCGATTCAACAGCTCCTTTACCGATCTGGCCAATGCCAATACCGGCGCCGATGGCTGCAATTCCTGCACCCAGTCCGGCTCCCATTTTTGCTATCGCAATGTCCAATAAAATTGCTAAAATTGTCATAATCTAAATATTAATTAAAAACCAAATTCTAAAACCAAAACTCCAAACCCCGAACATCGAACTTTGAACTTCAAACTGCTAGTGATGTTCCTCCATCGCCATTCCGAAATACAGGGCTGACAATAACGTAAATACATACGCCTGGATAAATGCAACCAGCAGTTCGAGCAATCCCATAAAAACGGCGAAGGCAACCGAAACGACAGAAACGCCATAGCCAATGGCAGGATTCATATTTCCAAAAATAAAGATTAAACTCATAAAGCCAAGCACGATAATGTGTCCGGCGGTAATGTTTGCAAAAAGACGGACCATGAGAACAAATGGTTTTGTGAAGACTCCCATTAGTTCAACAACCGGCATCAAAGGCACCGGAATTTTCAGCCACCAGGGTACACCCGGTGTATTCACAATATGGACCCAATAATTCTTATTTGCGCTAAATGAAGTTATAATAAAAGTGAACAGAGCCATTACCATGGTCACTCCTATATTCCCGGTCAGGTTAACGCCTCCCGGAAAAAATGGCACCAATCCCAGCAGATTATTGAAGAAAATAAAGAAAAAGATGGTTAGCAGGTAGGGTAAAAACTTTTCATACTTCTTCTCGCCTATCGAGGTCTTTGCTACATCATCGCGGATAAAAAGGATTAATGGCTCCAGCAACGATTGCAAGCCTTTTGGTGGCAGACCTTTCCGTCGCACATAAGATTTCCCTATTGAAATAAATATAACAACAATCAGCACCATGCTGATCAGCATGGAAGCAATATTTTTTGTGATCGACAAATCTAAGGGAAGTTCACCGGTCTCTACATTAATGATCTTTCCCTTGTTCTCTCCTTCAGCCTCAAGCCTGTATCCTTTATAAGCATCATGACCATGATGAAATTTACTTGACAGAAAGACATCAAGCTTACCATTTGAATAAAGAATCACTGGCAAGGGAATTGAAACATGGGTTTCACCTAAGGTCAGAATATGCCATTCATGAGCGTCGGTTATGTGTTCGATGATCATGGCTCCGGGATCGAATTCCGATTCCTGGTGACTGACAGTTGTATCATTTTCGGAGGCAGCTGCTACCTGAAAAGTAAAAATGAGTATCCCTGCAATCATTGCTGCCAAAAGCCTTCTGCCTGACCGACCGTAATTAATGATCATTTGAATAAATGCGGTTTTTAAAACGGGTGCAATTTTACAAATAAATACTTAAATAACTAAAAAAAATTATCCTCACTTTTTAATATCACGAACCTAATCAAATATTCTCATGAAAATGATTTTAGTATTAAAATCCTGCGAGCTCAAAATTATTTATATTTATTTAACATTTGCCTTAACTTTTTTTGTTTAAGTTTGTTCCATAAAATCAAACATTTAAAATAATACACCATGAAAAAATTAATCAGTCTTATTTTTATCTTCTCAGTTCTTTTTTCTATTGTCAGGTCGCAGGATCTAACTGAAGTCCTGAACTCCCATTTCAAAGCGATTGGTCAGGAAAAACTGACTGCTGTCAATTCCATGAAAACGTCAGGTAAGACGATCGCTCAGGGTATGGAACTCGATTTTAACATTTTCACCCAGCGACCCGAAAAATTCAGACTTGAGGTGGATATCCAGGGTGCCAAAATGATTCAGGCATTTGATGGCGAAAAAGGTTGGTTTGTTGCGCCATGGACAGGCAGTTTGGATCCCATCGAAATTTCAGGTATACAATTGAAGTCGATAAAGCAACAGGCCAATATGGATGGCATGCTCTATAACTATGCAGAAAAGGGATACACCACCGAATTGCTGGGCAAGGAGGATATGGAAGGGACAGAAGTCTTCAAAATTAAACAGACCGATAAGGATGGCGATGTTTACTATTATTTTATTGATGCTGAAAATTTCGTATTGCTGAAAACTTCTTCAAAAGTGAAGATGGGCGAATCGGAAGTCGAAAGTGAAACCTTTTACAGCAATTACAAGGAATTTGAAGGAATGATGATGGCTTATAGTTTTGAAAGTAAAACCAACGGGCAAACAGTCAGCCAGATCAACATCAGTAATATTGAGTTGAATCCTGAAATCGATCCTGCAATCTTTACTATGCCTCCAAAACAGGAAGTCCCTGCTGAAAAATAACCAGCTAAATCAAAATAAGAATTTGAATATTTAACTCCGATAAAGATTACGTCCTCTATTTAAAAATTTATTATTCAAAAAGCCATGAAAAGACCAGGTTTAGTTTTATCCTTTTTTGCATTGATGTTCGTGACTAATCATACCATTTCACAGACCGAAGGCGAAATCAAGGTAGACGAAAACACATTTGGAGCTATTGAAGTGCGCCATATAGGCCCTGCTGCCATGAGCGGAAGGATTGCTTCATTGGATGCTGTTCAAAACGATCCCCGCATCATCTATGCCGGAAGCGCAAGTGGCGGCCTTTGGAAAACGACGAACGGCGGAGTTATTTTCAAACCCATCTTTGATAAATACAATCAAAGCATTGGCGCTATTACTATTGATCAGAACCATCCCGATACAGTTTGGGTGGGAACAGGAGAGAGCTGGGTCAGAAACAGCACCTCAGTGGGTGATGGGGTTTATAAAACTACGGACGGAGGAGAAAACTGGAAAAAGGTTGGACTGGAAAACGCAGAACGGATTGGTAAAATTATTGTCCATCCTAAAGATCCAAATATAGTTTATGTAGCTGCCCTGGGTCATCTCTGGAACAGCAATGAAGAGCGAGGTATTTTTAAAACCACTGATGGTGGCGCTACCTGGGAAAAAATCCTATACATAAATGACAGCACTGGTTGCTCCGATCTGGCGATTGATCCTGAAAATCCGGAAATCCTTTACGCCGCCATGTGGCAGTTCAGGAGGTATCCCTATTTCTTCAACTCAGGTGGACAAGGAAGCGGCCTCTACATCAGCCGGGATGGTGGAACCAACTGGTCAAAAGCAACTGAAGGGTTACCAACCGGAACCATCGGGAGGATTGCATTAACTGTATCACCGGCTAAACCGGATATTGTTTTTGCAGTTATAGAATCCGAAAAATCCGCACTGTACCGCTCTGATAACAAAGGGATTTCCTGGACGAAAATGAATGATAATCCTGATTTAGGATCCCGTCCGTTTTACTTCTCATTTTTGCTTGCCGATCCGGTTGACACAAACCGCGTTTATAAACCAGGTTATTACCTAAGTTATAGCGAAGATGGCGGAAAGACTTTCAAAGCCACCTATGTTGCCGGAGGTAGCGTCCATAGCGATATTCATCCTATCTGGGTCAGTAAAAAAGATCCAAGCCTGATGTATGTAGGAACAGATGGCGGACTGTATGTTTCGAATGACCGTGGAAGTTCGTGGCGGTTCATCCGTAACCTGCCTGTTTCGCAGTTTTATCATGTAACGGTGGATAATAAAAAACCTTACTTTGTCTATGGAGGACTTCAGGACAATGGATCCTGGATGGCGCCATCCAAAAGCCCGGGAGGAATAGAAAACCGGGATTGGAGCAACGTGGGTGGTGGAGATGGATTTTATGTTTTTCCTGATAAGTATGATGAAAACATTATTTACTGGCAATACCAGGGAGGCAACATCATGCGCAAAACAATGGATACCCGTGAGACCAAAGAAATAAAACCTTTTGCGAAAGAAGGAGAAACAGAATTGCGTTTTCACTGGAATACGCCCGTTGTATTCAGCCCGACAAGAGATGCAATGTATGTCGGTGCGCAGTATTTATACCGGACTACAACCAAAGGTGACGTATGGGAAAGGATTTCACCCGACCTGACAACCAACAATCCTGAAAAGCTTAAACAATTGCAAACCGGTGGAGTAACTATCGATAATACGACTGCTGAAAACCACTGTACAATTTATACGATCAATGAATCTGCCCTCGATCCGGATGTAATCTGGGTAGGTACTGATGATGGGAACCTTCAGATGACCAAAGATGGAGGCAAATCGTGGATAAATGTTGCAGCCAATGTTTCCGGCCTGCCATCCGGCACATGGGTAAGTTATGTTTATCCTTCCCGGTTTGATAGGGGGATGTGCTATGTAACTTTCGACGGGCACATGACGGGTGATATGAAGCCCTATTTATTCAAAACAATGGATTATGGACAAACCTGGGTTTCGATCGCTGATGAAAACGTCAAAGGTTTTTGTCATGTTATATTAGAAGACCTTGTGAACCCTGAGCTATTATTTTTAGGTACAGAATTCGGGCTCTTTGTTTCGATTGATGGCGGCAAGGTCTGGTCGCAATTTAAAGGCAACATGCCCAAAGTGCCGGTGCGCGACCTCGTGATACAGGAAAGGGAAAACGACCTGGTGATCGGAACTCATGGCAGGGGAATTATGATCATTGACGACATCACACCCTTGCGGCTCCTGTCGGAAGAAATTTTGCAAAAAGATGTGGCGTTCCTTGACTCACGGCCATTTGAGCTCGGGCATCTCGACTGGGAGCAGGGATGGGCGGGTGATGATGAATTTACCGGCTCTAATCCTCCCGGATCAACTCTCATTAATTATTACCTTAAAAAACGTCATGTTTTTGGAGATATGTTTATCGAAATTTACAATGATAAAGGTGAAAAAATTAAGGAATTACCTGCCGGCAAGAGGAAAGGATTAAACAGGGTATATTGGCAAATGCAGATGAAAGGGCCAAAGGTTCCGCGGTCTCCTTTGCTTTCACCACAGGCCATGTATGGCCCAACCTATCCTCCGGGAAAATATACTGTCAAAATTATAAAGGGAGATCAAACCTATGAAGGACAGGTAACGGTAGTATACGACCCGACCATTCCGCATAGCATGG
This sequence comes from uncultured Bacteroidales bacterium, assembly GCA_963749345.1. Lineage (GTDB taxonomy): Bacteria > Bacteroidota > Bacteroidia > Bacteroidales > JAADJA01 > JAADJA01. The sequence continues at coordinate 1,031,050 of CAVVMO010000001.1, forward strand.
CCGACCGTGATAAACGTTACGAAATCCTGATGAAGGCCTACAACCTGCTCGAAGACCTTGCTTATACTGATAAAGTAGTAACCGAAATCCGTGACCAGGCAAAGGAAAAATCAGCAAAAGCCAACAATAAATCCTTAGGTAAAAAGCTTACAGTTGTGTCGGAAAGTATGGAAACACTTCACAAAGAACTTGTCGCTACCAATGTTACTTCTGCCATTACCGGTGAGGAGAAACTCAGGGAAAAGATTGGGGATATTTACAGCGCGGTGAACGGTTACCAGGGACGACCGACGCAAAACCAAATGGACAGGCTGCAAATATTATCAAAACAAGTTACCGAAAAGAAGACAGGGCTTGAACCCATTTTGACAACTGATATTCCCAACCTGAATACCCAATTGGAAAAGAAAAAAATCGATCCTTTCAAGCTGACGACAAAGGAAGAATTTCTGAAAGAGGATTAGCTTAACTCAGGATTTTTGATCTGTTTGGGATTTTTGGGATTTACTGACTGTTCTTTCAATCGATTTGTGAGATCAACCAATCATTGAAATTATCATCTTTTGCTTTAACAATAAGTTCTGCTAATGCAATCCTGTTTGCGAAATACCTGAAGATGTAATGGTACTTCTCATAACTTCCTCTTTCCGGTTCTTTCATCAATTCAATCATTTCATTTTTACCCAGAATAACCCTGGATTTTTTAAACTGGTCGGCAGCATAAAGGGCGAATCCTTCATAAAACCATACCGGTCCCATGGCTTCTTCGTTGCCGTTTAAAACTCTGATATGCAACCGGTGAGCTATTTCGTGGGTGAGAAGCTTTTCGTATGAATCTTCTTCAATTCCTTCAGGGTAAACCTGTGCATAAAACTCTGGAGAAACTGCTACCAAAGTTCGTTTTTCGAGGGCGGCGCAATAAGTGTCGGGTAATTCGATGGATGTGTCGGCTTCTGCAAGTATTAATAAAGCATTATTGAACTCTTTCTTGCTGTCGAAAATCATCACACTGTCGAAAAAGGATTCTTTGGTCAAATCCTGCCAATTATTCTTTTCCGCAAAACTTCTTATGTTTCTTACCGCTCCACCCAGGTAGGTCTGAAACTCAGGCTTTCTTTTTTCCAAGCTTCCTGACAATTTCAATGGTATCGCCTTTTGCTGGCCATTTTGATCCGATCGTTTTTCGTTTTCTTTATCCTGTGATTGAAAATTACAGGAGACTATTATCACTATAATTAAAGGTATCAGAATTCGTCGCATAAATTGAATTTATTCTAAGGCGTAAATTTAATTGTAAAGTTACAATTCCGTTTTGCTATTTTTGCTTTTCATTCCCCAATCATGAAAATTAAATATTCTTTTATCGCCTGCTGTATCATCGCTTGCATTTTCATTTTCTATCGTTTGAGCTATTCCGAACTGGGTAACAAAGACCGGCTTAAAGTAACCACCTGGGATGCGCTGGGTTATTACATGTACTTGCCATCCCTGTTTATTTACCACGACATGAAAGAGTTAAAATGGTTTCCTGCCATCGACAAGGAATATGAAGTATCAGGTGGTTGGTTTTACCAGGCTAATCCTTATAAAGACGGCCCTTATGTTTTTAAATATCTGGGTGGTGTGGCAATCCTGGAAATTCCTTTTTTTCTGGCTGGTCATGTTGCTGCCGGTATACTTGGGTATAAAACCGATGGGTTCTCACCCCCCTATCAATGGGCAATTGTATCGGGGGCGATTTTCTATTTTATGGTCATGCTATTCTTCCTTAGGAAAATACTGCTGAAGTTTTTCGACGATCGGACAACGACCCTCGCTCTGTTATTGCTTTGCCTTGCCACCAACATGATCCAGTATGTTTCCATCGACAGCGCTCAAAGTCATTCATACATTTTACCATTGTACGCTTTGATCCTTTATACCACCATCAAATGGCATGAAAAACCGAAAATCATCTGGGCAGCCCTTACCGGTTATATCATCGGGCTGGCAACCATCAGCCGGCCGACAGAAGTCATTATGCTGTTTATCCCACTGCTCTGGAATACCCATACAAAAGAATGCTCAAAGGAGAAATGGAATCTTTTTAACAAGTACAGGTCACACCTTGCATTTGTGATTCTATCAGGATTTATTGGTATACTGCCTCAACTGATCTACTGGAAATATATCACGGGATCATTTATTTACGATGTGGGAAGCAAATGGGACTTCCTCACGCCGCATCTGAGGGTTCTTGTTGGCTGGGAAAAGGGATGGTTCATTTATACACCGGTCACGATTTTTTTCATCCTCGGGATGTTCTACATCAGGCGGTTTCCATTTAAAAATGCTGCCATTACTTTTTGTCTGCTCAACATTTACATCATCATTTCTTGGCATGTGTGGAGGTATGGTGGCAGTTATTCCGCCCGTGCCCTGGTTCAAAGCTATCCCATATTTGCCCTGCCATTTGCCGCATTCATCAGCAGGGTAAACCAAACCAAATGGCGATATGGGTTTTATATTCTGGGACTGTTTCTCCTGTTTGTGAACCTTTTCCAAATAAGGCAATACAACGATACCATTCTGCATTACGACGACATGAACCGAAAGTATTACTGCAGCATCTACCTGAACAGTCATCCTACTCCCCTCGACATGAGCCTGCTCGATACACCAGAAATGCTGAAGAGTGAAAAAGGCTATAAATCCGAAACAATCCTGTCCGTCGATACGCTTATAAACCTGCAATTTCCGGGTGATGATTCGGCTAAGATGACAGAAATACCCTTGAGCAGGTATTTCCAAACCGGCTCCAAGGGGGATGCATGGCTGAAGATTGAATCGCAGGTAAAAGTGACCACTGGCTTTCATACAGCATGGCTGAATGCTGAGCTTCGGTCAGGCGATGCCCTAAAGCAGAATCGTATCCGCCTCTTCAGCCCCATCAGCCAAAAAGGAGCAAGCAATAAATATGAATTTTATGTTAAAGTACCGGCTGGGTTCCAACCTCCCGTCCTGAAGCTTTTCCTCTCTTCACCTGCCGATTTTGAAGGAGAGGTTGAAATGCTAAAGATTACCCTATTGAAAAAACAGCAGTGATCATTTGGTTAAAATTGGTGGCGTTGTAATTGCCTGTTTTCCATTGGGTGGCTGTTGTGTCTTTCGCTACAAATAATAAGCCTGGGCTGCGACGCATTAATCCAGATCAAGGGAAATGCTTATACATTCTTTAACCAGGCCTATCAAATCATCGGGAAGAGTTCCAATTTTTTTTATCAATCTTTTATTATCAATTGCCCTGATCTGATCGATCATTATATCGCAATTCTCCTGCAAATTAGCCATGCCTTTCTTTAAATGCACCCTCAATATATCTGCCTCTTTTTCAATGTTTGTTGTAATCGGGCATACGATTGTTGAAGGATGAGGAATTTTATTCAGAAGATTAGTCTGAACAATCAATACAGGTCTTGTTTTTCCGGGTTCAGTTCCTTGTTGCGGGTTCAAATCGGCAATCCAGATTTCAAATTGTTTAATCGCCATAATCTAATCTTTCAAATTCATAAAGAACGGCTAAAGAATCCTTTTTCACAAGATCAGATTCGCTTTTAAGTTTTTTCTCAAGGATAATTCTTCGCTGATGGCGGTTATAATAGTCGATCGCCTCGTTAATATATCGATTCCTTGTTTTTTTGACCCGGGTAAGGATTTTCTCAGTTTCCCCAAAGATGGAGTCGTCAATTTTTAATGATACAGTTTTCATTGTACAACTTTTATATCACAAAAGTATATCAAAATAGTATATAATCAACTATCTATGGCAAATAAAATTTCCAGCATGCGGCACAATAGTGACCTTTTGGTGGCTGGCGGATGAATGGATAGAAGTTTCAAACTTGCGGTGGCGGAGGGCATATTAATGTACGATAGACATTGCTGTAGGTCGCGTATTTAATCACACTTTACCGTTAACCGGACATCATTAAATATTTTCCATACTGCATGGTCAAAGGCCTTTGGTGAGATATCGCATTGGATAATTTGTTTATTCCTTTTAGGGCAGAAAGACTCCTTCACCTTGATGTTGAGTGTCATATAATCCTTGGTAAAAAAGGCATCATACACCCTCATTTTTCCCGAAAAGCCTGCATTGGTTTTGACGAATAAACCGAGCGTTCTTTCCAATGGGTTCGAATTTATGGTATCTGCCTGATTATTTAAATCTACTCCCATAAGCCCATCATAGTAAAGGTTAAAGGATTCGGTAAGTTTACTTTCTGTCAGGGCTGAATCCATTTCAATGTACCAGGCAAAAGAGTAAGCCCAAAATTCCTGACTTGTTGAGTCGGACCATCCCGGAGAAAATCTCAGGTCTTCAAATCCAACAAAATCAATAGCCGGAGCAAAACTTAAAGGAAAAGGCAATATTTCACGCTGCCAATTATCCGGTGCGCTGAGAATACTTTCATTTTCCTGACCATAAGTGAGCATATTGCCAACTGTAAATAAAAGTAGAATTAAAACAGACTTTTTGTACATAATGTAATTTTCAAATGATCTATAACTTCTTAGTGTTTTATCCGACGTCCCCCCAAGCCAGCGGTTCAAAGATAGGGAAAAAGCAGGAAGATGGGGAAATAATTATTAAAATACCACAGCGTGCTTAATTTCACTATGCGGTATTTGTTCTATTGCCTGAACATTCTAATCGCTGATCCATTTAACAATTGAAGTGTAATAAAAATATGTAATTTTGGCTCAATTAATTTGAATCATCAAGCAAATACAAATTATTAAATTCAAATCATTATGGCACAAAAATCTGAAAGAAAGGTTCCATTGTCAATCCAGTTAGCAATAGTTGCAAATATTTTGCTGTTTTTTTCCTTTGGTATCCGCTACCTCATTATTAAAGATACAGGTAACTTTATAGGCTGGATGCTGATCATCGCCGGGTTAACAAATATCATTCTGCTGATATTTAATTTCAACAAGAAGAATAAATTTTTTATGGTGCTCAACCTGGTTTATGCGGCTATCACTTTTATTGTCTTAATGGATTTTTGGGATTCAGGCTTTTTCAAGTATCTTTGGCTTATAATTACACTATACTATCTAATTTCAGGCCTATATTTGATGTACAAGCTCAATAAGGAAAAGGAAAAGGCCACAACGGCAAGCTAAGCATTAGACAGTTGGCAGTTGGCAGTTGGCAGTCGGCAGTCAGCAATTGGCAATGGACAGTCGGCAATTGGAAATCCCGGAACTCAGAACCCGGAACCTTGAACCTTGAACTTCGAACTTTGAACCTCAAACCCTGAACCTCCTCAAGGCTGTAGTCTTTCAATTTTCCATCCGGTTTCGGTCCGTGAATAGAGTATCCTGTCGTGAAGGCGGTTGGGCCTGCCCTGCCAGAATTCAATTTTCTCTGGAATAACCCTGTAACCTCCCCAATAATCCGGCCTGGGAATATCCTTATCATAATTTTCTTTCAGGAATTCCACCCAAAGTTCTTCGAGTTGCTGGCGGCTTTCAACAGGTTGGCTCTGCTTCGAAACGATGGCGCTCATTTTACTTTCCAAAGGACGGGAATTAAAATATTCATCCGATTCAACCGCTGATACCTTTTCTACTTTTCCTTCAATCCGGATCTGGCGTTCAAGCTCTTTCCAGAAAATCAGCAATGCGGCAACAGGATTTTTTTCAATTTCAGTTGCTTTGCGGCCCTTATAATTGGTATAGAAAACGAATCCCTTCTCATCAAATCCTTTCAGAAGCACTGTCCGGGCCGAAGGTTTTCCATCAGGAGTAGCCGTTGCCAAAGTCATGGCATTCACTTCTGAAAGTCCGGACTTTACAGCACCTTCAAACCACTGACTAAACAAGATCATTGGATTGGATTCCAGCAATTCCTCCTTCAATTCATCTTTACTATATTCGCTCCTTATTTTTTTAATATCCATTCCTCGGGGTAAAATAATAATTTTGAAACCGAAAGTAAACAAAATTCCGGATGGGAAAGTTTGCAATTTTTAGAAAAAAAGAGAGATGGTCAACCACATGGCTGGGTAAAGTCCTTATTCTTACATTATTTATCGTTTTAGCCTGGTTGTTCGTAAAGAATAGTTACTCCTTCCTTGCACAAAATTCACACCTCAACTCCGAAATCATGATCCTGGAAGGATTTCTGCCTGATTTCGCCATTGAGGAATCCATAAAAATTTTCAATGATGGGAATTACAAGCTTATGATCATAAGTGGTAAGAAGATGATTAAAGGCGCTTCCCTTGTCCCTTATGAAAACGATGGTTTATACACAGCTGCTATTCTTGTTAAAATGGGATTCGACTCCACCCTGATAAAAGTGATATGTCTTGAAAGCGATGTAATGAAGGACCGTACTTATGCTTCTGCAACAGCTATAACGGATTGGATGAGCCAAAATGGATTGAACCCTGAAACCGTAAATGTTGTTTCACTCGGTTGCCATTCGCGGCGAAGCCGGTTGCTGTTTGAAAAAGCTTTTAAAGACGAAATTAAAATCGGAATTATCTCTGTTCAGGATATTGGTTATGACCCGGAAGTTTGGTGGAAATCAAGCTATGGGTTTAAAACTGTATTAAATGAAGTATTTGCTTTGACTTATACCTATTTGTTTTTCCGGCCACCGGATTAACTAGGAATAATTCTTTTGTTACTTTTGCGCACCTTTGAAGAAAGAGAAGAAATGCTGAATTACTGATTTTGAATAATGATTCCTGATCCCTAAAACTCTTAACCTGAGAATTGGATAACAAGATAAAAATAAAGAATAAAAAAGCCTTTTTCGAATATTTTATATCTGATAAATTCGTAGCAGGCATAGTCCTGACAGGCACTGAAATAAAATCCATTCGTGAAGGCAAGGTGAGTCTTGAGGAAGCCTATTGCGCGTTTAAAGAGGATGAGCTTTTTGTGATCAATATGCACATTGCAGAATATAAATTCGGAACTTACAACAACCATGAGCCTAAACATGATAGAAAATTGCTTTTAAACCGGAAGGAATTAAAAAAACTTAATAATAAGATTAAAGAAAAAGGATTTACCATCATTCCGACGGTTCTTTTCGTTAACGAAAAAGGACTGGCCAAACTTGAAATCGGCCTGGCGAAAGGTAAAAAGCTTTATGACAAACGGGAATCCATCAAAACAAAAGATAACAAAAGAGATTTGGAACGAGGCAGGTTTTAAGCAATGTGTTTCTCTTAATCCCTTTGATATAAAGCATTTGAGTGTTAAATAATGTTAAAAGAAAATAGTCGGTTTGTTTAATTAGACTTTGATACTTTTCTTTGCAAAAAATTTGAACCTATGGATATAGTAGTAGAAAATCTGACAAAACGATTTGGTGCCCAGAGAGCCGTGGACAATATCTCGTTCAAGGTGAAAACAGGCGAAATTCTTGGTTTTTTAGGACCCAACGGTGCCGGGAAGACCACCACGATGAAAGCCATCGTCACTTACCTTACACCCAACGAAGGTGATATTCATGTGGGAAATTTTTCAATTCATCAAAACCCTGATGAAATTAAAAAGCTGATCGGTTACCTGCCGGAGAATAATCCGCTCTATGTCGATATGCCCGTGATCGATTACCTGAGATTTGTAGCAGAATTACAGGGAATTGAAAAATCAAAGATTAAGGATAAAATCCTTGAAATGATTACCACCTGCGGCCTTGAGGGTGAAAAACACAAGAAGATCGGTGAACTCTCGAAGGGATACAAGCAGCGCGTGGGTCTTGCACAGGCACTGATCCATAATCCGCAGGTACTTATCCTCGACGAGCCTACTTCAGGTCTTGACCCAAACCAGATCGTTGAGATCCGTGAGCTTATAAAAAAGATCGGGAGAGAAAAAACCGTAATCCTCAGTTCACATATCCTGGCCGAAGTGGAAGCTACCTGCGACCGCATTCTTATTATCAACAAAGGAAAGATCGTTGCTGATGGCACATCAAAAGATTTGCGGAAGCAATCGGAAGGACGAGAAATACTGAAGGTGAAAATTGAGGATGGAGACAAGAATGATATATTCAAATCATTGCAGGGACTGAGTTCAATAGGTATAGTCGATTTTATGAAAAAGGACGAAAGTGCTTTTGAAATTCAAAGCAAACCGGGAATCTCATCAAGGAAGGAGATATTCAAACTTTGTGTTGGAAAAGGCTGGACCCTGACTGAGATGACTCCTATTGAAACCAAGCTTGAAGATATCTTCCGTGAGTTGACTATGAATTAATTAATTGAATGATCCGAAAAAGTAAAAACTAAAAAATTTCAAAATATTCTTTTATGAAAGCAATTTGGACAATCACCCGGCGAGAGCTGCAATCGTTCTTCGATTCGCTGATGGCTTACATTATGCTGATCGCATTCTTAGGCTTCAGCGGATTTTTCACCTGGCTGTTCGGCGCCGATATCTTTTTTGTTAAGCAGGCAAGTCTACAGTCTTTTTTCAGCATTGCCTACTGGACACTGTTCTTCTTTATTCCAGCGTTGACCATGCGCCAGTTTGCTGAAGAAAACCGTGCCGGCACACTGGAACTTTTATTAACCAAACCTGTAAGCGACTGGCAGGTGGTACTTGGAAAGTTTATGTCAACTTTTGTCCTGATTCTGATTGCACTTGCATTGACTCTGCCTTATTACATCACAGTAGCAACGTTAGGACCGATCGATCATGGGGCTGTGTGGTCAGGTTATTTAGGACTGATCCTGATGAGCGCAGCCTATATCAGCATTGGTATTTTTACCAGCAGCATTTCCAATAACCAGATTGTAAGTTACCTTCTTGCTTTGTTTATCGGAATCTTTTTCCAGATCATTTTTTCTCTGCTATCAAGCAATTTTGGTGGCTTCATTGGTGAGGTGCTCAACTTCTTTAGTGTATCCACTCATTTCGATTCCATTTCCAGGGGAGTAATCGACACCAAGGATCTTTTATTCTTCTTTTCATTGATATTTTTAGGGTTGATCCTTACAGAGGCCAACCTTTCTAAAAAAAGACTTTAACCTGAAACCCGATTAAGATAATTTATTCAATATGAAAAACAGAAAATCAATAACGACACAGATTTTATTAATCATTGCAGTATTAGTGGTGATCAATATTTTGTCGGAACGGTTTTTCTTCCGGCTCGATTTTACCGAAGATGGCCGTTATACCCTTAGCAAGGCTACCAAAGATATTTTGAAACAACTGGAAGAACCTGTTACAGTGACGGCCTATTTTACAGAAGAGCTGCCACCGGATCTCTCGGTTACGAGAAATGATTTTAAAGACTTGCTGGTAGAATATGCCAATATTTCGAAAGGCAAGGTATTGTACGAATTTATCGATCCCAACAAAGATCAGGCTACCGAGCAAAAGGCATTCCAGGCAGGGGTTCAGCCGGTACTGGTAAGTACGCGTGAAAAGGATGAATCTACTCAGAAGAAAGTCTTTATGGGTGCACTGGTTCAACTGGGCAACGACAAAGAGGTTATCCCCTTCATGCAACCCGGTGCAGCCATGGAATATTCCCTTTCGACCAGCATTAAAAAGCTGTCAGTCGCCAATAAACCACAGATAGGTCTGTTGCAGGGACATGGTGAACCCGGTGTAGCTTCCATGAGTCAGGTAATGCAATCACTCGCAGTGCTTTACCAGGTAGTTCCTGTTTACCTAAAAGACAGCGACAATTTGAACCAGTATAAAACCATTGTCATTATTTCTCCAAAAGATACCATCCCGTCCGGTCATTTTCAATTGCTCGATAATTACCTGGCACAGGGTGGAAACTTAGTTATAGCAATGGATCGTGTGGATGGTGACTTTTCAACGGTTCAGGGAAAATCAGTTGAAACCGGGCTGGAGCGCTGGCTGAGCGAGAAGGGAATGGTGGTTGAGAATAACTTTGTTGTGGATGCTAATTGTGGAAGTGTGGGTGTCCAGCAGCGTCAGGGGGTTTTCAACTTCACTACCAATGTTAAGTTCCCCTTTCTTCCCATCATCAATTCTTTCGAAGTTCATCCCATTACGAAAGGCCTTGAACAGGTATTACTGCCTTTTGCAAGTTCCATTACCTATACAGGCGACGCTTCAAAAACTTTTATTCCTTTGGCTAAAAGTTCGGATAAATCGGGAACATTATCACCACCCCTTTACTTTGATGTGAATAAAAAATGGAATGACGCAGATTTTCCATTGTCAAAACTAACCGTTGGCGCTTTATTAAGCGGTAAACTATCAGGAAGTGCTGAATCAAATATCGTGGTTTTTTCAGATGGCCAGTTCTGCATTAATGGAGAAGGGCAGCAGGCGCAGCAGTTATCACCCGACAACATTAGTCTCATGGTAAACTCTATTGATTTTCTCTCGGATGATACCGGCTTAATCGATCTGAGGACAAAAGGTGTAACATCCCGCCCGCTCGATCAGATTGAAGATGGAAAGAAGGCTTTCCTGAAATGGTTAAACTTCCTGTTGCCTATTATCCTAATTCTGATCTACGGAATTTTCAGGATGCAGCAAAAAAGAAACCTGCGGGTAAAAAGAATGGAACAAGGGTATGTTTGATTTTAGATTTACGATTTTTGGTTTGAAATAAAAAATTTATTAACATGCTATCAAAATTTTTAAATACAAAGACATTAATCATTTTACTGGTTGTTTTAGGATTGGTTTATCTTATCTCCAAACTAACGGAAAGAGAAGAAAGAACCTTTAAAAGTGAAATGGTATCCATTGATACTGCAGTTGTGACTAAAATGATCATCCACCCCAAACTTGGGGATCAGGGGAAAGAGGTAACCTTTACTAAAACAGGTGCAGAGTGGAAACTGGAATCGGATATGAAATCTTATAAACCGGATCCGACATCAGTTAAAAATATCCTATCTGAATTGGTCAGGATGAAGTCGGAGAGAGTTGCAGCTACAGAGGAAGCAAAATGGAAAGAATTTGAAGTAACGGATTCAACTGCCACCCGGATTATGCTTTACAACGATAGTAAATTACTCGCTGATCTTTATGTTGGAAAGTTCAATTATGTGCAGCCACCGCAGGGACAGGGTCAGCAAAACCCATATCAGCAGCAAAGCAAAGGCAAGATGTCAACCTATGTGAGACCGGCAGGTGATAAGGAGGTTTATGTGGTGGATGGGTTTATAAAAATGAGTATTCAGGCCAATGTGAACGCATACAGGGATAAGACTTTGTTTGCCTGCAACAAGGATGACCTGACAAAAATTGCCTTTAATTATCCGAACAATGAAAGTTTCGTGTTAGGCAAAGAAGGAACGAAATGGTTCCTCAATGGTCAACCCACCGACTCAACAAAAACAGCAAAATACCTAAATAAGCTTGCACGCATAACCAGCTCAAACTTCATTGATGAGGTGATTCCGCTTACCAGCTCTCCCACCCATCAGGTAAAGTTTGAAGGGAACAACCTAATACCTTCCGAAATTAACGCATTTCCTGCTGATTCGGTTAACCAGTTTGTAGTTACATCATCACTTGTTCCTGATGCAAAATACAGCGGTTCTAAATCAGGCTTGTTCGAAAGGGTTTTTGCTAAAAGCAGTGAGTTTTTTGCAGACGAGAAGAAAGATTAAGAAGGAAATTTGAAAATTGAAATTTGAGGTCACTGCAAAAAATAGTCCCTTCAAACTTTGAACTTTGAACCCTGAACTTTAAACCCTTTGTCCTTTCCACAATATATCCGACAGAATGATACTGTTTTCCTCGGCGATAGCCTGACTGAAAGCTTTGACCTGCAAAAGCATTTTGGGAGGAATGATCTCAGGAACCGTGGAATGAGCGGCGACCTTACGGATCATGTTCTTTACCGGCTGGAAGAAATAACCAACGTAAAGCCGGCAAAAGTTTTCCTGATGATCGGCATCAATGATATTTATCAGGGGTACGAACCGGATCACATCCTTTCGAACATTGAAAGGATCATAACTGAATTCCGCCAGAAAACTCCTGATACCAATTTATTGGTTCAAAGCATTCTTCCTATTAATCACAGCAAACTTTTCATTGAAAAATCAGTCAATACTAAAATTTACCAAATCAATCTTCGGTTAAAATCCATTTGCGAAAATAAACAAGTGACCTTTATCGACATCCATCCTGATTTTCTGAATAATGAAGGTGAAATGGACGAAGGTTATACTTATGATGGTGTTCATTTGTCGGAAGCGGGATATATCCATTGGGCTGAGCTAATCCAGAGCTACTTTTGATGGAAGAATTTCTCTAAAGCCTTGAAAATACCTTTGTTAAAAAGTTTTTATAGCCTTATATTGTGACCATTTGGTGTTTTATCTATTTTTACCGCAAATTCAAGATTATGCCTGCTATAAAACGGATAAAACACCGCAAGAAAGTACGCTATTCCAAGTTTACCATCAAGTTGAGCACAAGACAAAAAAGGTCACTCGAAAACTATTGTACCGCCCGAAAAACAACACCCACTAAGCTGATCAAAAAAATGATTCACCGGTATATCAATGGTTTTGACAAACTGGTACCTGATGAATATTTTGTAAGCGAAAAACAGCTTGAATTATTTAACTAATAATCCCTGTTGGTAGGAATATTTCCCGATTGATTATCTATAAAATTGAGCGGCGTTAAATTTTGTATCAAATCGGTTTTCACAGGAACCGGGTTAATCACTTCAAATTAAAATCAAGCGCAGGACAATGGCATTCAAATTCTGATTTGTAATCAGATTCCATTCTTTTTTATGAGGACTACTGCATAAGCAGCGATTCCTTCTTCGCGGCCTGTAAAACCAAGCTTCTCAGTGGTGGTTGCTTTGATTGAAATATCTTCTTCGTTCAGGCAGCTTACTGAAGCAAGTGTTTTTTTCATCCGGGGAATGTATTCTGATATCTTGGGCTTCTCAAGACAAAGTGTAGAATCAATGTTATTAACCGTATACTTATGTTCCCTTACCATATCGCAAACTTTCTCGAGGAGTTTCATGCTTTCAATACCTTTATATTTGGGATCGGTATTCGGAAAATGAAAACCAATATCCCTTAGATTTAAAGCGCCAAGAATGGCATCACATATAGCATGAATTAATACATCCGCATCAGAGTGGCCAATGGCTCCTTTTTCGGAAGGAATATTTACGCCTCCGATCCAGAGAGGTTCACCCTCTTTCAGTTTATGAACATCAAACCCAAATCCAACTTTAATTTTCATAAGCATACCCAAGTTTATTCTTTACCTGATAATAGTGCATTTCAAACATGAAATGTATCGCCATTAAAAAAGGCTCATGCCATTGTACGCACAAGCCTCAAAATCGTTATCTGAATTTTTAGTTTTATACTTAATTGCTTTGTTTCTTAAATCCGTCAAAATCGAAAACAAGTGTGAATCGAAGTGTATTTGCAAGTGGATTTTGTTGTTCTGTCGGGATCAGGTATGAAAAATCAAGGCCAAAAACATTGTACCTTAATCCAACACCCAAAGTGAAGAATTGTCTGCCACCTTTCATGGTACTTTCATGGAAATATCCGCCTCTCACGCTGAACTGCTTGGCATACCAGTATTCTACACCGAGTACCCAAATGATTTCTTTCAGCTCCTCGCTGAATCCACCCGGAGCATCATAAAAGGACTGCACCATTCCTTTGGGAACCGATACATTATCGTCCATTCCATCATAGATGACATAGTTTCCTGAAGCATCAACAGAATCAGGATACAGAATGGGTGGCGTGGGCACAAGAAGTTTATCCAGGTCGATTGAAAAACGAAAGGAATTAAATTCGTCAATGTTCATGAGCCAGGAGGGTCCGATCCGTAAATTTGTAGGAATAAAATCTTTATTTAGGTCATCAACTGAATAAGACATTTTTGCACCGATGTTGGTAATTGCAGCTCCAAATGCAAGCTTTGATGATTCAAGCCAGGGGATGCTCAGATCACTGGTATAAAAAAAAGTGACATCAGCAGCAACAGATGTTCCGGCTTTTGTTGTAGTACCTTCAACTTCCTGCCCTGCAGTAAGGTTTGAGTATATGAACCGGGCAGCTATAGCGCCTGAAATTTTCTGAGAGAATTTCCTGGAATAGGCTCCGTCAAGTGAAAATTCACTTGGGCGGACATTCATATAATTATAGCCTGTTATATCAGTAAAAGCAATTTCACCCAATGAGAAAAATTTAAGTGAACCCGCTACCGCTGAACGGTCATCAATTTTTGCATATCCTGTAAGATAAGCAAGGTTGATATCAGGTACCAGCTTTTTCAGCCAGGGGCTATAACTCACTGAGAATCCAAATTGTTTATCGATAAAGGCATATTTAGCAGCATTCCAATGCATGGAATTTGCATCCGGTTCGGTAGCAGCCCCTAATTCTCCCATTCCTCCCGATCGTGCATCAGGACCGATGCCTAAAAATGGAACAGCCGTTGTAATTGTATTGGTTGAATTTTGCCCGATTAAAGTTTCGTCCTGAGATTGTAAAATACCAATGGCTAAAAAAAGCCCGGAAATAATTAAAGAAAGTCTCTTCATAAAAAATTTTCGAAAATGTTAAAGATTAAAAAAAGTTTGCAAAGTTAACGATATTTTGGAGATAATATTGCCAAATTTTTCTATTCCTAATGATATTATATGCCATACCAATTAAGAATAACTTCACCCTTCAAACTAAACAGACATAAAAACTTAAACAAACCTATATTATTGTATTCACAACAATAATTTGAAAATTCCGTATTTATAAACCAATATAAAATTCAAAATAGCCCATTTTCCAGTCCTTAGTTTTTGGAATCTCTTTTCAATATATTGACCATCAAAATCAATAATTTGAAAAGTAATTGTTCAGTCGCACTAACAATTTTTCCTAATTTAGCGGCAGTTTTTAAAACTTACTTTTATGCATTTCGATAAAGATAAATTTGCTGGTGAAGGACTTACCTACGATGATGTTTTGCTGCTACCGGCGTACTCTGAAGTATTGCCCCGCGGGGTTGATACAACCACACTTTTTACAAAAACCATCAGGCTTAACATCCCTATCGTGTCAGCAGCTATGGATACTGTGACCGAACATAAAATGGCGATAGCTTTGGCTCAGGAAGGAGGCATCGGGGTAATTCATAAAAATATGACCATTGAGGAACAGGCCAGTGAAGTGCGAAGGGTAAAGCGAGCTGAAAACGGGATGATACTGGATCCTATCACCATCGAAAAGGATGCACTTGTCGGAGACGCTTTGAGGTTAATGAGCGAATACGGAATTGGGGGGATCCCGGTGGTAGATAAAAAGAATGTCCTTGTTGGAATTGTTACTAACCGCGATTTAAGATTTGAAAAAAATCCTGATAAACCTGTTGATGAGGTAATGACCAAAGAGAATCTTATCACGACTACCGAATTTACAGATTTTGAGAAAGCAGGCGATATTCTTCAGCAATATAAAATTGAAAAATTACCGGTTGTCGATAGCAATTATAAATTGGTGGGATTAATCACCTATAAAGATATTATTAAAATAAAGGAAAGGCCCAATGCCTGCAAGGACAGCAGGGGACGATTAAGGGTAGCCGCCGCTGTTGGAGTTACCGGAGATACCCTTGATAGGGTGAGCGCATTGATTGAATCTCAGGTAGATGCCATTGTGATCGATACGGCTCATGGTTTTTCAAAAGGAGTCATGATTATGGCAAAGGAAGTAAAAAAACGCTACCCGGACTTGCAGTTGATCGTCGGGAATATCGGTACTTCAGATGCCGCTGAAACCCTGGCAAAGATTGGAGTGGATGCAGTAAAGGTTGGGATTGGGCCAGGCTCCATTTGCACTACCCGTGTAATTGCCGGGATTGGGATTCCTCAGCTTACTGCGATTCATGAAGTATCGAAAGGGCTTAAGGGAAGCGGAATTCCGCTTATTGCAGATGGTGGTATACGATACACCGGCGATATTGTGAAAGCTATCGCGGCCGGGGCGGACAGCATCATGGCCGGGTCCTTATTTGCAGGGGTTGATGAATCTCCGGGTGAAACCATCATCTTTGAAGGAAGGAAATTCAAAACCTACAGGGGAATGGGATCCATCGAAGCGATGCAAAAAGGCTCTAAGGACAGGTACTTCCAGGATGTAGAAGACGATATTAGAAAGCTTGTTCCGGAAGGAATTGTGGGGAGGGTTCCGTTTAAAGGCGGATTATCAGAAGTGATTCATCAAATGGTTGGAGGGTTAAGAGCCGGGATGGGTTACACCGGTTCAGCTAATATCCAGCAATTGCAAAAGGCCAAGTTCATTAAGATTACTTCGGCAGGAATGATCGAAAGCCATCCCCACGACATAACCATTACACGGGAAGCTCCAAATTACAGCCGGTAGAAAAGTTAAAATTTCTAAAAACCGTTATTTATTGCCTAAAAGCGGCTTTTGATTCTTCCAGATGTATTACTAATTAAATTATCTTTGCCCCTTGTAAATAAATTTTAATCCGAAATATAATGATTATGAGTAGTTTAAGAAAATTTTTAACGATTTGCATGTTAACTTTAGCAGTATTTGAATTATCTGCCCAGGATAAACGTTCCCTTATTAATATTGCAGGGGAAGATGTAACTGTGGATGATTTTATGTATGTTTATAAGAAGAACAATACTCAGGGGAACATCACCGATAAAAAATCAATTGAAGAATACCTGGGGCTGTATATCAACTTTAAATTGAAGGTTAAAGAAGCCGAAGCGCTGGGATATGACACCGTTACAGCATTTATAAAGGAGCTTGCCGGTTACCGTGAACAATTAGCTGAGCCTTATTTTGTGAATGAAGAAATAACGGAGGCATTATTAAAAGAGGCCTATGAAAGGTATAAGGAGGATATCAGGGCCAGTCATATTTTAATAAAGGTAGGTCCTGCTGCTATGCCTGCCGATACATTGGTAGCATATAATAAAATGATGTCAGCCAAAAACCGGATTGCCAATGGGGAATCGTTTGAAATGGTTGCTAAAGATGTTTCGGATGATCCATCAGCCCGCGACAGGATGTCACCGAAGAATAAAACAATGCCCGGCAATGGAGGCGACCTTGGATATTTTACAGTATTTGATATGGTTTATCCATTTGAAACCGGAGCCTATACCACTCAAACCGGTAACGTTTCCAAACCGGTCCGTTCCGATTTTGGTTACCATCTAATAAAAGTAACCGACCGGATTCCGGCTCAGGGATCCATTGAGGTGGCTCATCTTTTCCTTCAGATGCCGGAAAATGCTACACATGAAGATTCATTGAATATCCATTTAAGAGTTGATTCTTTATATCAGAGAATTCAAATTGGAGAAAACTTTGAAGATCTTGTTAAGCAATATTCTGATGATAAAGGTTCAGCCCAGAGAGGAGGAATGCTCCCAAAATTCAATGTCAACCGAATGGTTCCTGAGTTTATACAGACAATCAATTCCCTTAGCGATTCAGGTGATATTTCAAATCCGGTGCAGACATATTACGGATGGCATATCATAAAATTGTATAGCAAGTCGGGGATTAATTCATTTGATGAAGAGAAGGAAAACCTGGGTAAAAGAATAAAAAAAGATAGTCGTGCACAAAAAAGTAAAGATGTAATCATAAGTGACATCAAAAAAGAATACGGATATAAAGTCAATGAAAAGGGATTAAATAAAATGTACAGCCTCTTCGATTCAACAATATACCAGGGCAAATGGACTGTTCCGGCTGGTGAGGCGTTGAGTAGTGCAGTGTTTACCCTCGATAAGCAACCCTTTACCCAAAAACAATTTGCTGAGTTTATTGCCGCTGATCAGAATATTGCCAAAGAGGAAAGCATCAACGAGTTTGTAAATAAGAAATTTGCTGAATTTTCAAATAAGGAATGTAAAGCCTACGAGGATAAACATCTGGAAGAAAAGTATCCTGAATTCAAGGCTATCACGAAAGAATACCGTGATGGTATCCTTTTATTCGAATTGACTAACGACAAAATCTGGACTTATGCCACTAAAGATACAACCGGATTAAAGAACTACTATGACCAGCACAGTTCTGATTTTATGTGGGATACCCGTCTTGATGCTTCCATATACACTTTCAGCGATACATCTTATGTCCGGCTAGCAAGGACTTTGGCTAATGAAGGAAAATCGGATGAGGAAGTACTGACAGCTATCAATAATGACTCATTGAATGTTTTAAAAATAGAGAGAAAAAAATTCCAGAGCAAGGACAACAGCCTCATAGATTCGATAAAATGGAAAAAAGGAATTTCTGAGAATAAGATAGAAAAAGGAAAGACTGTTTTTGTTGTCGTTCATGACAAAGTTGAACCAGAGCCTAAAACTTTTGATGAGGCCAGAGGATTAATTACTGCAGGCTATCAGGAATACCTGGAGAAAGAATGGATAAAGGAATTAAAAGCCAAATATCCAGTGGTGATTCATGAGGATGTTTTGGCCTCATTGACCAAGAAATAACATTTCACTTGAACAAGTTTTTATTGCCGGGATTGATTTTATTAACTTCTTGTTTTAATGGTATGGACAAGAATAATGAATCTCTGGCAAGGGTAAATAATGATTATCTTTATAAATCGGAACTTAAGAATATTGTTCCGGAAGGGACATCAGGACGAGATAGTATTTTAATTGTCCAAAATTTTGTCAATAACTGGGTAACTGAAAAGCTTATCCTTAATAAAGCACAAAAAAACCTGAGGAAGGCAGACATACAGTTTGAAAAACAATTAGAAGAGTACAGAAATTCACTCATTATTTATAAATACGAATCTCAACTGATCAACCAAACTTTGGATACGATAGTTTCTGCTGCGGAAATTGAAAAGTTTTACTACGACAACATCAGCAATTTTCAATTGAAAGACAATATCATTAAAGTGTATTATGCCCGGTTCGACAGCAATCTCCCTGAATTTAATAAGATCAGGAGATTTTTTTATTCCGATACACCTGAACACAGAGACTCACTGCAGAAATACGTTGAAAAATATTCCGATCTTTACTACAGGGATGATGAAACCTGGATTTTATTTGATGATTTAATTAAATACATCCCCATCAATACATACAACCAGGAATCGTATTTGCAAAATCACCGGAAAATAGAAATCAACGACGATCCGATGGTTTATTTTGTCAATTTTACAGATTTTAAGATCAAAGATGGGGAGTCGCCCCTGAGTTTTGAAAAAGAGAATATAAGGCAAATCATTATTAATAAAAGAAAGTTGAAAATTATAAGCCAGATGCGTGAAAATGTATTTCAGGCGGCATTAAAAGAGAACAGTTTTGAAATATATTAAGGCCTTCATGTACTTTTTGTAAGCTTTGTTTGTTATATATTTTCGAATTGTGATTCATCAGCATCTGTGACACAGCATTTATCATTCAAAAATTATGTTTTTTAAGATTAACAAAATTTTCCTGACGCTATTCTGTTTAACTGTTTATCCTTTACTATTTGCCCAGGAGCAGGGAAAAATAATTGATCAGGTGATTGCTGTGGTAGGAGGACACATTATTCTTGAATCAGATGTTGAGGCACAATACATGCAATACCGCATGCAGGAAGAAATTACCGGTAGCAGCTCAACGGTAAAATGCGAGATGCTTGAGTCAATGCTTTACCAGAAATTGTTGCTAAACCAGGCTGAACTCGACAGTATTGAAGTAACGGATTCGCAAGTTGAAGCCACCCTGGACCAAAGGCTCCGATACTATATTGGATTACTTGGTTCGCCTGAAAAATTTGAAGAATACTATCAAAAAACCATTGAAGAATTTAAGGATGAACTCAGAGAACAGGTTAAAGAGCTATTGCTGGTTGAAAGTGTTCAGGAAAAAATAACCGGAGACGTTAAAATAACGCCTACAGAAGTTAAGGCTTTCTTTAAGAAAATACCCGAGGACAGTATTCCATTTGTGAATTCTGAGGTTGAGTTAGCTCAGATTGTTAAGCTCCCCCCCATCAATCGGGAGGAAACCGAAAAAGTTAAAAATAAGCTGCAGGAACTTAGATACCGGGTATTGAACGGGGAGAATTTTGCTACACTGGCCATCCTGTATTCTGAAGATCCGGGATCAGCAAAGAATGGCGGAGAACTTGGATTATTTGGCAGGGGAGAAATGTACCCGGCTTTCGAGGCTGCTGCTTTCAGTGTTGAAAAAGGTACTGTTTCCGAAATTGTTGAAACTGAGGCTGGTTTTCATATCCTGCAGCTGATCGAGCGAAGGGGAGAATACGTTAATGTGCGTCACATTTTGCTGCGTCCTAAAGTATCACCCTTCGACCTTGCCCGCGCTAAGGTTCAGCTCGACAGCATAGCCAATCTGATCGCTGAAAAAAAATACACTTTCGATGAAGCCATTATTAAATTTTCAGATGATCCCAGCAAAAACAACGGAGGTCTTTTGATCAATCAAATGACCAAAACTTCGCTATTCGAGATGGATCAGCTAGATCCGAAAGTTTCGTTTGTCATTGCTAAACTTGAAGTGGGTGAAATATCTGCACCGGTGCAGTTTCAGACACTAGATACGAAAGATGCCTACCGGATTTTATACCTGAAAAAGAGGACTGAACCTCATCAGGCTAACTTAAAACAGGACTACGATCGTATTCAGGAATCTGCGATGGCAAATAAGAAACAGCAGGTGATTAATGACTGGATTGAAGATAAGGCAAGTCAGACCTACGTCAGAATTAATGACAGTTATAAAGATTGTAATTTTATCAACCAATGGGCTAATAAATAAGCCACACTATTATCTATTAAAAACTTAAAATAACTTTTAAACCTGAAAATTCAGATATGTACAAGAATGACGTTGAAGCGGTAGATGCATTCGTTGAAAAATATAAAACACTGCGTACGGAAATTGCCAAAGTAATTGTGGGGCAGGATCGGGTGGTTGAAGATGTCCTCATTGCAATATTCAGTAAAGGACATGGATTGCTGGTGGGTGTTCCCGGGCTCGCAAAGACTTTGCTCGTGAATACCATTTCAAAAGTACTGGGATTAAGTTACAAAAGGATCCAGTTCACCCCCGACCTTATGCCATCGGATATTTTAGGAACTGAAATTCTGGATGAGAACAGGCGGTTCAGGTTTATCAAAGGTCCGGTGTTTGCAAATATCATCCTCGCTGATGAAATAAACCGTACCCCCCCGAAAACACAGGCAGCATTGCTTGAAGCTATGCAGGAAAAAGCTGTAACTGTAGCCGGTGAAAGGTATATTTTGGAAGAGCCATTTTTTGTTTTGGCCACTCAGAACCCTATTGAACAGGAAGGAACTTATCCTCTGCCTGAAGCACAACTCGATCGCTTCATGTTTAACATTTGGCTTGATTACCCTTCTTTTGAAGAAGAGATTAAAGTGGTAAAAACCACCACTACTGAGTATGAACCCGATCCGAAAGTTGTAATAACCGGTGCTGAAATACTTTACTTTCAGAACCTGATCAGGAAGATACCTGTTCCTGATAATGTATTTGAATATGCAGTAAAATTATCGGCAAAGACCCGGCCAGGCGTCAACGGATCGCATCAGTGGGCTGATAACTACCTGACCTGGGGAGCCGGTCCAAGATCTTCCCAATATCTGATCATTGGTGCAAAATGTTACGCTGTGATCCATGGGAAATATTCACCCGACATCGAAGATGTGAAAGCAGTAGCTGCCAATGTATTGCGGCATCGTATCATCCGAAATTATAAAGCTGAAGCCGAAGGAATTAAAGTTGAAGATATTATTCGTCAGTTGATCAGCTAAAAATCTTCATCTGCTTTCGCCGGAAACCGAAATCCAAATTGATGGTCATCCTATATTCTGTATTGGAAATTCTTTTACATTTGCATCAAATGAAATCAAAATTAAAAGAGGTAATATGATAGATTTATCAACGAAGTATTTAGGTCTGACGCTCACCAATCCAATAATCGTTGGAAGTTCAGGGCTTACTGATTCTCCTGAAAAAATCCAAAAACTCGAGGAAAATGGTGCTGCTGCTGTTGTTTTGAAATCAATTTTTGAAGAAGAAATCACCCATGAGTATGAAAAAATTGTAGCCGAAGAAGCTTCAAAGCGTTACAAGGATGAATTTCTTGATTACCTGGATTACCGTATAAAGTCTGAAAATATTGACAAGTATATCAAGCTGATCACCGGAGCAAAAAAGGTGGCCGGAATCCCGGTTATAGCAAGCGTAAATTGTGCTTCGAAACATGAGTGGACCAATTTTGCTAAAGCTTTTGAGGATGCCGGAGCAGATGCTCTTGAGGTAAATCTTTTTATATTACCCTCCAACTTAACCAAAAGTCCCGAAGAAATCGAAAAAACATATTTTGAGATTGTGAGCAAGCTGAAAGAAAAGATAAAGATCCCCATTGCTTTGAAAATCAGTTATTATTTTACTTCCCTGGCGCAAACCATTCAAAAATTGTCATCATCTGGCGTTTCCGGCCTTGTGTTATTCAACAGGTTTTACAGCCCTGATATTGACATCGAAAAAATGACCATCACTTCCTCCAATGTTTTCAGCCAGCCCGATGAATTATCCATTTCACTCAGATGGATCGCCATTATGTCGAACCGGGTGAGTTGTGACCTGGCGGCTTCAACAGGAATTCATGACGGCGGAGCAATAATCAAACAATTGCTGGCAGGTGCAAATGCTGTCCAGGTGGTTTCTTCCATTTACAATAAAGGTCCCGAAAAAATTCAAAACATGCTTAAGGATTTGAAAAAGTGGATGATCAGTAATAATTACACCTCCATCGATCAGTTCAGGGGAAAACTCAGCCAGGATAAAAGCGTAAATCCGGCCATTTACGAGCGGGTTCAGTTTATGAAGTATTTCAGCGACAGAGATAAGGGTTCCAGTCTGGAAGTTAGTTCCTGAGTCTTACATCAATATAACCACCCTTGAAATAGTAACATTCCTTATCACAATCTTTGATGTTTTTCTTCATCTTCAGTTTATCACCATCAACAGCAAAAATAGTTTTACCACCATCTTTATATTCTGCAGTCACTGAGTAGTATTTATCTGGTGGCACATCCACCGTGTATTCGGAACTGTAGGCTATGTCCATGTATTCGATTTCGTTACTCTCAATATCTCCCCTGTA
Organism: uncultured Bacteroidales bacterium; assembly: GCA_963749345.1. Taxonomy (GTDB): domain Bacteria; phylum Bacteroidota; class Bacteroidia; order Bacteroidales; family JAADJA01; genus JAADJA01. The sequence continues at coordinate 1,054,233 of CAVVMO010000001.1, forward strand.
AATTACAAGCGGCACAGAGGGATTTTCGTTATTGATGGTTACCTTAATTTGAAGCGGGCCCCAGTCAGGCTTATCCTGATAACAGGTCGCACAGTCGAAAGATTCCAATGGTTCATTTCTCTCACAACCTGCAAGAAATACAAGCGAAAAAATAAGAACTACAAATGACCATTTATTTACTAATTTTAAACCTGTAATAAAATGATTACTCATATATTGCACTGTATAAATAACAAAATTTAAAAGTAAATATTCTAAAAACCTCACCACACCGGCTCCTCCTTCAGGGCTATTTTTCCTTTTCCCGAATTTATATTAAAACCAAACGAAAAGTTGATCCGGTTTCTCGATACATTCGGATTTTTCAGATTCATATATTCATAATTCAACTTTACATTGAAAGACTGTGAACTCCAAAAAACACCAGCTTTTGGAACCAGCAAAAATGCATCTTCCGGTTTCCTTTCTGATCCCCGAAAATTCCCGTATGTATAGGCAATATTTAGCCCTGCGAATACTCCACTTTTCTTCCGAACCGTTTTTTTAATAACTGAAAATAATTTATTCGCTCCCACATGCATAACCGACCTGCTTTCCCAGAACTGGTAATAAGTAGTTGGATTTATTTCGTAAAGAATAGTTCTTACCCCTGTTCTTGTTTTGTACCCCGCTTGAAACTCAATACCATATTTTGTTGAAGCAAAACCCAGGGTGCCACCGATCATAAAATCATCAAAATTTCCATTAAGATCCAAATTAACCATGACCCGGTCAACAAAAGGTGCCGGAAGATTACTTGCACCTTTTAGCTGAAGCAATTGCAGCATCTCGTTATCTGCAAATTCTTGTGCAAGGGTGTATTGATTTCTGGTACCCGAAATCTTATGGTCTGGATTAGCACCGCTTTGTATGAGCAATTCAGCTGTTTCATGGTGACGGTTGATAATAGCAAAAGACAACGCTGTCAGGTTGTCTTCATTCACGGTATCAACGACTGCACCGTTTTGTATATAAAGATCAGCCAGGTAACTGTAGCCTTTTTGAGCGGCAATCATCAATGGTGTAAATCCTTTGTTGTCACCCACGTTTGTTTTAGCCTGCTTTTCAATCAGCAACTCAGAGACTCCTGATGAGCCATAATAACTAGCATAATGCACAGCTGTGTTCCCCTTAACATCCTGCTTATTCAGATCAGCCTTGTAAAAGATCAGCATATCTGCCATGAGGGAATCGTTATAAGTGGCTGCTATCATAAGAGGTGTGATTCCATCCAAGTTTTTTGTGTTTACATCGGCTCCATTCAGGATAAGCGTATCTGCAATATACACATGACCAAACATACAGGCACCCAGCAATGCGCTGACATGATTTACCGGCAAAGTATTTTCATTTGCACCCTTGTGAAGGAGTATTCTTACCGTTTCCAGATGCCCGTTTTGTGCTGCATACATCAAGGGTGTCACTCCTTCATAGGAGGATTTGCAATTTACATCTGCACCTTTTTCAATCCATTTAATGACTTTGGTTGTATCTCCTTCACTTGAAGCCAGCAACAATTCCAGATTCGGATCGGGGATAGTTTGCGAAGTATCCGCTTCCGCAATTTTATCATCATTCTGGGCAATACATATTACGGAGGTAAAAGTTAGTAAAAAAGCTGCAATAAGATTTACATCTACATACTTCATTTGCCCGTGAATTAAGTTCTACAACATCAATAACGTGGCAGATTTAAAGGTTCTTATTAAGGTTTGTTTTCAGCTTGATTATTCATTACGCCAGGTATTTTTGTCGAATGTCACCCAATAAATATTCCCCAGGCCATTTTTAATTCCATCAGCCATTTGAAGGATAAGGCTCAATTTTCTGTGAGTTTTAACGGTGAATTCATCGCTTTTGCGCTGACTCGTAAAAAACAGGTATTTGCCGTCAGAAGAAACAAAAGGACAATAATCCAGTTCATTGGAATTGATAGCCTTACCTAAATTTACAGGCTTTGTCCATGAATTATCCTCCGACCTATAAGCAATATAGAGATCGCCTCCACCCATGTCATCTTCCCTTCCAAGGGAGGAAAAAATCAGGTAGCTTTCATCAGGCGCAATAAAAGCATTAAATTCATAAAAGGAAGAGTTAATCGATTCTCCCAGATTAATTGGTTGGGTATAGCTGCCGCTTTCGAACCGCGAAAAGTAAATGTCTTCCAGCCCAAAGGAATCGCTGTATTTGGCTGTGAAATAAAGGTTACCGTTAGATGCTATTGAGGGGAAATATTCATCTTCATCTGAATTAACCGGTGAACCAAGATTAATAGCATTTTCCCATCCCTTTTCAGGTTCAACATACCAGATGTCATAATCTCTTTTTTCAACACTCCCCGAAACAGGTCTTTTTGAAACAAAGAAAAGCTTTTTACCGTCAGGCGAAAAGGCTGGTTCCAGGTCTTTATATGCTCCTGAGAATGCCGCTGTTTCAGGCTCCGACCAGAAGAAACCATCAAAGGCCAGATAGGCTATCAGACTTAAATTGTTTGCCGGCATCACAATACTGTAAAACATCACATTTCCCGCAGGTGAAATTGTAAAGTCCCTTTCATTCCTCGATGTCGAAACAATATCTGGCGAAAACACCTGGGGTACATTTCCGGGAGAAGCAAGCCCAAAATACTGCCAGTCAGTATCGCCTTTATGGGCCGGTGGTACTTTTTTTTGTGAAGGATCACAAGATAGGATGACAAAGGTTAGAGTAACTATCGACAACCACCACCTTAAACGATTTAAAATCATAAAAATAATTTTTATTATTACTAACAAAAATACGAAAGTAATATGAATTCAAACGCTCAAGGAATATTAAAGCTAAATCTCATTTTTGATGTGCTGTTAGTGAAATGATTTTGAATTTTTATGCACTATTCAACCTGATTTTATCAGTTTTGGAATAATCATTATTTTTGCAAGAGAAGAATTTATTAGCCCGTAGGGCTTCAATATCAATAGGATCAATAATCAAAAGAATTTTATTGTCCGTAGGACATCAACAAAAACCAGAAAAAAATGGCTAATACCCATACCCAACTGTATGTTCATTATGTTTTTGCTGTACAGGACCGATTATGCCTCATCAATAATAAATGGCAGGATAACCTATACAAGTATATAAATGGTATTATTGATCAACAAGGACATAAGTTGTATGTGATAAACGGCATGAACGATCATATTCACATTTTAATAAGCATGACCCCAAAACAGGCTCCTTCCGATTTAATGTATCATTTGAAAAGAAGTTCATCATTGTGGATAAACCAAAGCCGGCTATCGGCAGGGAAGTTTTCGTGGCAAGAGGGTTTTGGAGCCTTTTCTCTTGGGAAATCACAATTGCCCGAAAAAATAAAATACATTGAAGACCAACAGCAGCACCATAAAAAAGAATCCTTTAGAGAAGAATACCTGAAGTTTCTTACAGAGAATGATATCGAATATGATGAACGCTACATTTTCAAGCCTGTTGAATAAATATTGATTTTCCTGATTAAATTTGGGGCTATTGTTTATTCCCTAAGGGAAAATGATCAAACGGAAAACTAATTGCTATGAATATAAATGCCCTACGGGCAAGGGAATCAAACCTAATTACAATATATTTAAACCCTCTGAAATCCAGTCAAAATTATCACAGCACATCAAATTAGAATTCTGCCAATATTAACTTTTAGATCAATTTACACTGTATTTACTAACAATTAATTTCAGGCAATTTAGTCACTGCCTTAGTAACATTCTCCCTACTTTTGAAAAAAATTAAGAATGGCTCAGCCTTGTATTCATTGTGGGGAAGATTGTGGAAACTATCCGGTAATGTGGAATGATAAACCCTTTTGTTGCAATGGATGCAAAACCGTTTACCAGATCCTGAATGAAAAAGACCTCAAGCAATATTATGAAATTGCACCCATGCCGGGCATCAGGGTTGAAACCCAGGAGCAGGGAGAAAAATACGCCTATCTCGATCTTGATGAGATCAAAACCAAATTACTCGATTTCTCGGATGGAGGGATCAGCAAAATTACCTTCTTTGTTCCAGCCATTCATTGCGCTTCCTGCATTTGGCTGCTCGAACACCTCAGTATATTAAATCCTTCCATCACCCAATCCTTTGTTAATTTTCCAAAGAAAGAAGTCGTCATTAATTTTAAAGATAATGAAATAACCCTTCGGGAAATTGTTGAATTGCTGGCTTCTATTCACTACATACCTGAAATAACCCTTGACCATCTCCAAAAAAGAAAAAAAACAAAAGGAAACAAGCAACTCATATTAAAGATAGGCATCACAGGCTTCGTGCTCATGAATGTGATGATGTATAATTTTCCCGAATACCTGCCGGGCGGGGAGTTACTCGAACCAGGATTTAAAAAGTTTTTTGGCTGGCTGAGTCTTATATTATCCATTCCTGTTGTTGTTTATTGCGCCAATGATTATTTCTTATCTTCCGTTAAAAGCCTCCGTCACAAAATCATCAGCATCGACCTGCCTATTGCTTTAGGAATATTAGCGCTTTTCCTTCAGAGTGCTTTTGACATTGTAACTGAGCAGGGAACCGGTTACCTCGATTCCCTTTCAGGGCTTGTTTTTTTTATGCTGGTCGGAAAATGGTACCAGGGTAAAACTTACCAGGCACTATCGTTCGAGCGGGATTATAAATCCTATTTTCCGGTGGCTGTAACTAAAATTGAACACGGGAAAGAATTTGTCATACCTCTTAATGAACTCAAAACCGGCGATCATATCCTCATCCGCAATAAGGAGCTAATACCCGCTGATTCAAAGATTGTCGCGGGTGATGGTAATATTGATTATAGTTTTGTTACCGGCGAATCGCTTCCGGTTCGGAAGAACAAAGGGGATACGGTTTTTGCAGGCGGACGGCAGGCAGGAAGTTCAGTTGAACTGGAAATCATAAAAGTAGTGGAACAAAGCTATTTAACCCAGCTATGGAACCAGGACAACAAAAGTGGCAAAGATGATCCGGGGATGAAAAGGATCATTGACGGGGTCAGTCAGTATTTCACTGTCATAATCCTTATTATCGCCGTAGCCGCAGGTATTTACTGGTTGTTCAACGACCCGTCCAAAGCTATCTTTGCTTTTACTTCGGTGTTGATTGTAGCCTGTCCGTGTGCCCTTGCTCTTACCCTGCCTTTTACCTTCGGGAGTACCATGCGTTATTTTGGACGGAACGGTTTCTACCTGAAAAAAACCCAGGTTGTTGAAGAGCTTTTCAAGGCCAACACCATTGTATTTGACAAAACAGGTACCATCACCCATACCAAATCTATGGAAATTGATTTTGTTGGGCAATCACTTACAACGGACCAGATACGAATGATCAAATCCCTCGTCAGGCATTCAACCCATCCTTTAAGCGCTGCACTGTTTCAAAAGCTCGACGGAGATCAATATTATTCGGTGGATCATTTTAAGGAAATCCCTGGACTTGGCATTACGGGTGAAATAAATGGAGTAAAGATCAATGTGGGTTCACACAAGTTTGTCACCGGGAAGGAAGATGAAGAAAAAGGTCTTAAAACCCAGGTCTATATTTTTATAGGTGATAAGGTTCTCGGCTACTTCCAGCTTGAGAACAGTTACCGCAAAGGACTCAAAGAAATGATCACCCGCTTTTCCAAAAAATACGACCTCCATTTGTTAACAGGCGACAATGAAGCTGAAAAGACAAACCTTTTGCCATTGTTTCTGGTGGAAGACCGCATCCATTTTAACCAGTCACCCACCGACAAGCTGGCTTATGTAAAAAACCTTAAGAGTCAGGGCAAAAAAGTTTTGATGATCGGCGACGGGCTGAATGATGCCGGCGCTCTCAACGAAAGCAATGTGGGCATCACCATTGCCGATGATGTGTATCATTTCTCCCCTGCCTGCGATGCCATCCTCGAATCATCAGGATTTGGTAAGCTCGAAAAATTTATCCGATTTACCCACACCAGCATGAACATTGCCTATATCAGTTTCACGCTTTCTTTCATCTACAATGTTTTTGGCCTCTGGTTCGCGGTTCAGGGGTTGCTAACACCCATCTTCGCTGCTATCCTTATGCCCATCAGTTCTGTTTCGGTTGTAGCTTTTGCTACCCTTTCGATTGCTTTCCTTTCAAAGAGATCGCTGAAATAAGTAACCGCTGAATCGCTATGAAGATGTTGCACTGCAAGTAATCTATTGCAAGTTTAAAAATAGGCGCTATCCGTGTCATAAAAATATGGATAAAATAAAATGCAACTTATTAATTAGTGCAAATCCAGAATTTAGTTGATACTGATTTTTCTTTATTAGCGTGCATTCTATCAAAATGCCAAAACCATATTTGAAAGAAAAAACAAAGCGTGCAGCTACAATCCACACGCTTTTGTCTACTTTATAAAGTCTTCGCACTTTTATTTAGGCATTTATAATTTTTACTTTAATCTTTAATACAACGAACAACAAAACCATGTACTTTGGTTTCATAAGATCGTCCATATCCTCCACTTGATTTGTTAAGGTTTCGATAAATTGATTGTGTTTCCGAAAATTCAGTCGAAGTCCAGATATAGGTTGATAATTTTATCTCAGCAAAAACAGGACCAATAGGACTTACTTGACGACTTAAACCTGCACCAAGGAAAGATAAACCACTTGAGTTTGTTGCTCCAGTATTTGGCTCATCCCAATGTAAATATCCAGTTTCTTTAATCATCCCGCCTACATTACTTCCTGCCGGCCAACCCCAAGAATAACATTCTAAAGTCGGATCAAGAAAAGTCATTAAAGTGCAATATTCGTCATCAGTTGGCATATGCCAGCCTTCAGGACAAATTCCAACATTACTCTCACCTGTACTATATTGCATTGCTTCATTCCATTGATATAATCCGCCATAAATCAAACAATTATTTTCATTATTTTCATAACAATACTTTTGGATTATACCATCATCTGATTGATCAATTGGGAAATCAATCATGGTTCCGATATTCATGTTTTCAGCCATCCAGCATTGAGTTCCTATTTGGACAGTTGAATAAGATTGGCCATCACGAATGTCAATAATTCCTTCACCACAAGGTACAGATGGAATTGTAACTGTTATAATAATACCTTTCCCACTATTAGGTTTCCACTTAATAATTTTATCATCAATTTCTACCTGGCTGTTCATATTATAGTCTCCATTATAGTAACCTGTTAAACCCAATTGGGTAAGCCATACATCATTTTTATCCAGGTTATTTATCAGTCCGTCGGAATTTCCATCAGCAGCGATCATACCCCAAACATTTGGAGTTAGCTGACTTTGCGAATGAGAACCGCCAAGACCAGTGTTTGAAGAAACTGTAAAATCATAATTATAAATACCGGCTGATCCTGTAATAGGAAAAGAAGATATAATCGGCAAATGATTCCGATGAATGACCCTCAGATAAAAATTTTCCGGCGGTAATTCAGGAAAATCTAGAGGAGAGGTTCCGTCAATATCCCTTACGACTCCATCATTAAATACAAATGCAGCTTTTCGGCTTATTGCAACATAATTTGTATCATTGCCTGAGATTAATTTTTGAAGTATTTCAATAAGCACCCAGTCGATAATATTAACGGATGGGATATTTATTACAGATTCATTTCCCAGGTATTGCCATGGCGCTGAATTATATGGCTGATCTAACGGTAAATATCCTAATGCATTTAAGAAGTTTGACATTTGACCGCTGAAATATGGCCCCTCAAGAAAAACTTTAATATTTATTGCTTTTGAAAGGGTGGTAAATGTATACGGACCTACCCATGCACTATTGCCATAGTTATTACTACAATTAGCTCTAACATAAAAATCATATTCAGTGTTTGCTAATAAGTTATTATAGTTGTATGGATTAGATGAAATATTGGATGCTGTTGGCACACCTGTTGGTATGAAACCAGCAGTGTCCAATTCAATTTCCCATGTTGCAGCACTTCCGTTCTCTATCCAACCTAAGTTTGCAGAATAATGAGTTATGTTGGTAACAAACAAGTTAGAAGGTTCGGGACAAATACCTTCATCAACTGAAATGTTGTCAATAAATAGGTCAGAGCCAAAACCGGATATTCCATTACACTTTATTAAAATATTATCCCCAAAAGAAGAAAGATCAATAATTCCTGAAGAAATAAAGCTACCAGGTATCTGGTATGCTGCACCATCATTTGAATTAAAGTCCGGACCTCCAAGCGACCAAACTTTCGACCAACTAAAAGCATTGTCATCTGAAACAAAAACTTCTAAAGAATCATTCAATAACGTAGGATAGGGTATGTGAGACCAGAAAAATTCAAGTGAAGGAGTTTCTAGAGCTGATATATCAATAGTGTTTGTTATCATTAAACAATTATTGTTTTGATTGACAGACCAGAAGTTTGCTAATGCACTTCCTTGGGTAGAGGAAGGGGCATAATGCATCCAACAAAAGGACCCTCCACTGAGGTCGAAACATAGTGGTGGCCAGGTAGAAAATGTTTCATAAAATGGTGCTATGAAAGAAGGGCCTTTGGTTGAAAATGACTTTGGTCCCGACCAAAAACTGGTTTCCTCCTCAGTGCAGACGGACCTAACATAAAAATCATAATTTGTACATGAAGTCAAATTTTCATAATTATATGAATTTGATTGCACACCGGTAACTGTTGGGATTCCTGTAGGAATAAAACCTATAGGTCCAAATTCTATATCCCATGATGTAGCTGAACCGGTTTCTAACCATTGAAGAGTTGCTGTTGTTTCCATCACATCAATGGCATCAAGTTCAATTGGAGCAGAACATGAATAAAAAGAAATATTGTCTAAAAGAAGATAAACTTGATTTGGTTCGCTGTAACCGTGAAAACCGATAAAATATACACCGCTGGTAGTGGGTGTAATTGTGCCAGTTCCATCATGCCATACATTGCTATATTGAATTGCTGCATCATTGAAAATGGGACCATTAGTCATTGCTACTGAATTCGCTTCTAATCCCCACTTTACTTCTAATTTCTCAAAATAAATTGAAGAATTGTTTGTATATTTAAAATTCAAAGTATATGTTGTTCCAGATGAAAGCCAGAATCCTGGGGTAAAGAACCAGTCATCCATTGCCAGGGAGGAATTATATCTCACATACAAAACATTCGGTAAAGAAGGGGGATTTAATGCATTTGCATATGTTTGCCAGTAATAGGGATCTATATTGGTATTTTCATAGGTTGTGCAATTCGGTAACGCAGGTGCTGTTACCGAATCGAAATTCTGGAAATAGGGAAGCGAGACTATCTGACATATCGTAATGAAAGTCCATACAGGTCCATTTGTTGTAAGAGTACCATTGTGCTCAATAACCTGCCATTGATATGTGCTACCATAATCTGCTGTATATGTGTAGGAGCCAGTAGAACCAGCAATACCACCAGTAACAACCTGAACCATGCTTCCAGGATGCCCGAATTTAAGATCATAGGTTACAGTATTTGCTCCAAATGACCATGTTAAATTACCACTAATTTCAATATTTGCTGCTCCATCCGCTGGACTGGGATTGAATGGATCAAAGGGAGTTCCCCCAACAGGTGGTATATAAGTAAAGATCAATCCACTGCTAGGATATACCGTGTTTGACATTATGCATGATGCTGTATTGGAAGTACCTGCGGTCGTGGATGACCAGTTTGTAGTTGTAGTTCTATTATTATAATCATTATTATTTGCTCCTCTAATTCCAACCTGACCGGTTGTTAAAGCTGAATACCCAACATGATTACCATAGACAATTTCAGCTTTATTGGATGTTTCGTAAAGTTTGATTTGGAAATTATATAGTTCTCCATAATAAGTAGACCCATATCTTTTGAAATTTTTGAACTGAATTACATGAATCCGATTTGGGGAAGAACCCAAAGTTTGCGTTCTGATTTCAGCAGTATAAGCAATACAGGTTTGCAAAGTACCTGTCGCTGTGGCATTGGCAGATAAAGTGATTGTCTGTGCTCCCGCGTTAAATGAAACAATGGTGGCGCCTGCTGGTATATTTGCAGAGGTAACTTGTTTCCCTACAACAATACCACCAAAATGAGATACAGACGACAGAACAGGGCTTCCCAAAGTTGTGGTTGCCTGGAAAACAAAACGGCCATCATTATCCCGACTAAAAGCAGCGATTGCACCAGCATAATCTGTGGTCGCTGATATTGCCGTATAATTGTTATTAAGTGGAAGAGTTGTGCCAAATGTTATATAACCATTAGAATTTATATTAAAATTAGTGTACGGCAAATCATTAAAAGTAAATGTAAATGGTATCGTTTGCATAGAATAATTAACATCATCCAAGTAATTAGTTCCACTGCCAGGAATTGAACTAGCAACCACAGTTCCTCCTGTAATTAGAGTATAAGTACCCAATGATTGACTAAATGTGTAGCTGGTGGCAGCATCAGAGGGATAATCTATTTTAATGATTAAACCAGTTGTATTCTCAATAGAATTCAGTGTTGAATTTTCTATTATTTTATCATTGCCTGAATTTTGATAATCTTTATATACGTCATTTTGAGCTTGAATTGTAATAATTGATAAAATGACCATTACCAAAAACGAAACAAGTGATAGCTTTAAAAGTTTTTTCATTGATTTATAAAATTTATTGATTTAAAAATAAAAAAAAGTCTATCATCTTAAAATTCATCCTACCCACTTTTGTAAGTAGGGTAGGATAAAAAGTAGTTATTATTTGCGAAGAATGTTTGCTATATATCATTTAAAACATTTTAAATGCTTATTTCACCTCCACCATAAATCCCCTTCAAGCTTGCATCCGGATTGTAAACCATGAGGAATGTATTACCGGCAGCGCCAAGCTGGGCAGGGGTAAATTCATCTTCTTTGCCGGGCTGAAGTTCGGGGGCGGTTTCAGGTACAGGATTATCTGCCTTGGCAGCAGTGTAGAAGCGCAACGGGGCATCACCAGTGTTTTCGACGGTAAATACTGAGGCTGCAGTAAACCCGTCTTTCATGATGATCACCTTTGCGGCAGAATTTACGGAACCGGAGAATGCAAGGACACATTGAGGGTTTTTTATAGTATTGCAGATATTAAAATTATGGGTTATCAATGTTTTAAATTTGATGCAAGTAAAATTATAATCGAAAAATTGCTTAAAAACAATATGATCAAACTGGTGTAGGAAGGGCATGAATTTTTTGAGGAAATGATGTGTTTGGATTAGGAAACTATTGATTATTTTTAAACCCGGTAAATAAATCATGATTCTGAATCCATTTATTTAAATAAAAATCATTCGGTGACGGAAGGAAAACATAATTCGGGAAGTTGGCCTATACTTATCAATCCTTATATATTGGCATTGGTGGCTTCCTTAATAATTATTTTGCTTCTGCCAATGGACTTCCCTAAATATAAAATTGAAATAATTGATAACCAGGTGCATCAAAGTAATAATTTCAGGATTTTTGATGATCTGGATAATAATGGTTATAGCGATGAAATAAACCTTGCGAACAACTTTATCGGCTCAACCGGATTATCCGTCAGATTTAATCCACACAACATAATAGAACAATGGAATTTTCAGGGAAGCAATATTTTTGTTTCTAAGGAAAACTTAATTATTGGTGACTTTGATAACAATTTGATTAAAGAAATATATGGTTTTACAATTTCAAACGACAGTATTTTTCTAAACTGGGTACCAAATATTACAGGTAAGGAAGTCAAACAGAGATTCATCACTAAGGTGCGTATAAAAAAAGGTAAATGCGACCCGGTTAATATTCCTCTTGAAATGGACGACCTGGATGGAGATGGTTACAAGGAATTGCTTTTTGGCATCAATACCGGATTTTCAGTTCAGCCTAGAAATGTTTTTGCATATAACATTGTAAGCGACTCATTGAAACAAAGCCCCAAAAGTGCAGCTGCATTCATAGATATATTTCAGTACGATGTTACCGGTGATGGCTTGAATGAAATATTACTTTATACTTATTCTCCTGAAAATCTGCACGACACAGGATATCAATACCACGACAGCAGCGCCTGGATGATGGTTCTTGACAGAAAACTGGAATATTTATTTCCCCCAATTGAGATCAAAGGACGCTGGGGAACAGTCATGCCGATAATTTTCAGAAATACAGGTTTACAGCTGATCTTCGGAGCAATGCATTATTGGCGCGACACTAATCATATTGGAATGAAAATGATGCTGCTTGACACAATAGGCAACATTATAAAAGAACAGGTTTGTGACCCAGTGCCACCCAATGCAACAATTAAATTTTTCCAAACCTTTAGCAAAAGAGGAGATTACGCAGTAATTTCAACCGGAAATGAAATTCGTATTTATGATCAGTTCCTTGATCTTGATAGGGAAATTCCCTTAAACCAAAGGATATCTTGTCAGCATCAAATGGATCTGGATTTGGATGGCAGCAATGAAATACTATTGTATGCTACCGATAATAAATTGAGAATTTTCAGAGAAAATATGAAGCATCCTGCGATAATAGATATAAGTAATATGGCCGATGAATATAACACTGCATTTTCATTAGTTAAAGTACCCGGCTTGCTGCCATTAATTTCGATTTTTTCTAATAATAAATGGTATTTGATTTCGTATGCCCTTAATCATATGTTTTATTGGCGGTGGGCAATCTATGCTGCCATATATTTAAGTGTTTTAGTATTTACTTTATTCGTACAGAAAATCCAGCGTATTCAACTCCAGAGCAAGTACAATACCGAAAAGAAAATTACTGAGTTGCAGCTAAAGATTATAAAAAACCAGCTCGACCCGCATTTCGTACTCAATGCCATTAATTCAATCACCAGTTCGGTTTCCAACCAAAAAAAGGAAGAAGCTACTGAACATTTGCAGCAATTCTCTCAAATGTACCGGTCGCTGGTTTTGTCATCGGACAAGATCACACGCACATTGACTGAGGAGATTGCTTTTACTGAAAACTACCTGAAAATGGAGCAGTTCAGGTTTAGCATGAAGTTTCAATATTCCATTGTTATTGATCCGGCCATTGATACAACAATTGAAGTCCCCAAGATGATCGTTCAGTCGTACACTGAGAATGCCATTAAGCATGGATTGGCAGGCAGAAAGGAAGGAGGAGGCATACTTGAAATAATGGCTAAGCAATTTGACCAAAAGTTAATCCTTACCATCAAAGACAATGGAGGTGGAAGAAAAGAATCTGCACAGGCAGGATCTACTTCAACCGGCAAAGGCGTTGAAATGATGAACAACCTCTACGATCTGTACTATAAAATAACCAACAGAAAAATTACGGGTGAAATAGTGGATTTATATGACGATGAAGAGAAATCAGCGGGAACAAGCGTTATCGTAACAATTCCAATTAATTAAACTGAAATATGCAAAACCGGCAACTAAGGACAATTATAGTAGATGATGAGGAAAAGGCAATAAATAATCTGGAAACCCTATTGAATAATTTCCCGCAGGTTCAGATCATAGATAAATCAACAGATCCTGAAAAGGCATTGGGTAAAATACTGCTCCAAAAACCCGATTTACTATTTATGGATATTCAAATGCCGGATAAAACAGGGTTTGAAATCGTATCAGAAGTTTATCGGAGTGGATTAAGACCCGACATTATATTTGTAACAGCTTTTGATAAGTATGCCATCACTGCCATTCGTTATGCTGCATTCGATTACCTGCTGAAACCAGTTAACAAGGAAGAACTTAAAGATGCGTTGGAACGGTTACTGAAAAAAACAACTGAAACAGATAAGGAGGAACAGATTAAAATACTTATCGAGAAAACGAGTAGACATAAAATCAAATTCTCAAATGCAGGCGGATTCATTCTTATTAAACCCGAGGATATTATTTACATCGAGGCCGACTGGAATTATTCCGAAATTTATTTCAGCAAGGAAATAAAGGAAGTCGTTACAATGAATATCGGAAGTGTTGAAGAACTATTACCAAAAGAAGATTTTTACAGGATCAATCGTTCAATAATCATTAATATTAACTACCTTTCGAGGGTAATTCGTAAAAAGCTTTTGGCCATACTTATTAAAGATGGCCAGGAATACCAGTTCAAAATACCAATATTAAAAATCCGGGGACTGGAAAGGTTTTTAGCTTAAGGAATAATATTAATCTATCAGATCCTGTAACTTCCCTAGCAGCCGCAAGTTTATAACTTTTATCAATAAGTAACTTATTTTCCTTTATTTAAAACAAATTATGTTTTGGTTAATAATTATTTTTCAAATCACTAATTCTTAATTGAATGATGATTTGTTAGATTGTTAAAATCTAATTTTTGGAAGACTTTTTATGAAAAAAAAGAGACTACCTTTGTCAGGTAATCTCTTGTTAGCAGGGAGGAGGGGCTCGAACCCTCATCAGTCTAGTTAGTTCTAGAATATCTATCCAGTTGACTACTTCCTGCTTGTTAGGACTGCAGCAACAGTCCTTTTTTAATCCAAAACAAAAGTACTATCAGTCAAAGGTACAATGCAACTTCATTTATAAACATTTGATTGTTGTTAAAATGCTATCCCCTTGAATTCAACTGAAGTAGATTGCGGAAAGATGATTTAGTAACAATGTATTGATAAAAAAATGAGGCTTTCGTATAATTGAATAATGATATACCAAAGTCAGGCAGCCAAGGCCTTCCATGAATTTTTGTTTGGACAAGAATGTAATGACTATAATTAAATTTTTTCAAAAATCAATAAAAACATATAAAATTTAATGACGGGGTTATTTAATAGTTCCTTTTTTATTCGTAATAAAATCTCCCCGTGTCACCGCAAGTTTGTAATTTGTTGCAAGAAATACCAGCGCCTGTGTATGTCACATAGGATCCCCCCGCTGGCGCAAGCATCTCCCCCTTTAACATTAAAATATTTCCTCATTAAATTCAAATATTCTTAAATTTGCCTTACTCAAAAGCAGGAAATGAAGCAACGAACCTTTTCATACTTTTTAATTTCACTAAGGGAAAATGTAAATTTTATTCCCGTTTACACACCTGTATGGAACAAAAACGGGAATAAAGTTCATGTTATAGTAACGTAAACGTTCATTGTAAAAAAAGACAACAGACAAAAATAAATTAACCATTTAATTGTATAATTATGAAAAAGAACTACAGAATTTGGATTTACTCATTAACATTAGTGGGTTTTATATTAGTTCTTGCAATTGGTTGTAAGAAAGATGAATCGCCATCAAAGAAAACTCCATTAATCACCTGGGCAAATCCTGAAGATATTGTTTATGGTACCTTGCTAAGCGCGACCCAGCTAAACGCCACAGCTGATGTAGAAGGTACCTTTTCTTACACTCCCCAGATTGGCACATTACTGGATGCAGGCGCTAATCAGGTTTTGAAAGTGTCCTTTACGCCAGCCGATGCCGAAGCCAACGATACCGCAAGCAAAACAGTGAAAATTAATGTACTTTATATAGGCGATAGCTATAGAGGTGGTAAAGTAGCCTATATTTTACAAGCAGGAGACCCAGGCTATGCAGCTGCAGAAGCACACGGTTTAATAGCCGCACCAGGCGACCAAAGTACAGGCATACAATGGTATAATGGAAGCTATACAACAACAGGAGCAACTGCAACAGCATTAGGCACGGGGAATGACAACACAGCCACTATTGTTGCCAGTCAGGGAGCAGGCAGCTATGCAGCGAAATTGTGTTCTGATTTGGTATTAGGTGGCTATTCCGACTGGTTTTTACCCAGTAAAGATGAGTTAAATAAGCTCTACATAAACAGAGCAGCGATTGGTGGTTTTGCTAATGAAAACTATTGGAGTTCCAGCGAGGCCGGCACCAACGCCGCATGGAAGCAGAGCTTCACCACTGGCATGCAGGGTGGCCTCTATAAAAACAACGACTACTATGTGCGCTCGGTTCGGGCTTTTTAACTATTTAACTATTTTGTGTTTTCAAGGAAACTGTAATTGCAGTTTTACGCTCGCATCCAGCCCGTCAGCCAACTGGCAAATTATTTAATTTGCACATTGAACAATCAGCACATTGATTAAACCGTTTTGTGACATCAAAAATGTAATTAGCTAATTTTGTTCATTGTTAAATTCATGGGATTTAAATTGTAAAAAACCTCACTGCTTCAAGCCCTTGCTTGTACAGTAACATAACTCGTACTGTTAAAGTCCCTTATTTGTCTTTCCTCCGTGTTCCTCCGTGTCCCTCCATGCTCTCTGTATCTCGGTGGTTTTCTTGTCTGATTATTATTTCCATTCCTCTGCTGATTTTAGATTATTGTGTTTGTCCATGACTGAAATAGGTTGACCAAAAATAAGATAAAAAGTCAACTTATGGAAACAAAGCAAAAAGGGAAAAAGGGGTTAAGGCTCCGACGTCATTTCAGTGTAGGGATAAAGAAACAAGTAGTAAGGGATATTGAAAAAGGAAAGTGTACTGTATTGGAAGCCAGTCGTGAGTTGGGAGTAAGTTTTCAAACTGTGTACCTCTGGCTTTATAAGTATAGTTTATATTTGCAAAAAAACAAGATACTTATAGTGGAAGATAAAAGCGAAGCCTATCGCAGCAAAGACCTTGAGAAACGGATATTAGAATTGGAAGCTGTTTTGGGGCGCAAGCAAATGGAAATTGATTTGCTCAACAAAGTAATTGAACTGGCCAACGGAGAATACAAGACAGATTTAAAAAAAAGCATGTTAAAGAAGCCCTTGGATGGTTCCGGCTCAATAAAGGGATCAAGCACTTCTACAAGATGAAAGAGTTATATTCGATAGCCAACATAAGTAAGCAGGCACTGTGGAAGCATGACAGGCGGCAGGAAACAGTCACAGCAATCACAGGGCAGATGGTAGATATAATGGAAGACATCAGACAACGACATAAACGTATGGGATGCAGGCGGATGTACTATGCGACTCAGGGAACTTTACCTGTAGGCAGGGATCTGTTCGAGAAAATCGGTTTTGCCAATGGTTTCAAGTTGCGGCGTAAACCAAATACAATAAAAACCACCTGGGGTCAAAGAGTAGAGGTTCATCCCAACCTGATCGAAGGCAAAATACTCACTGACATCAACCAGGTGTGGCAAAGCGACATTTTCTACATCAAGATAGAAGGAAAAGACTATTACGGAGTAAGCATAGAAGATGTATACTCAAGAAAAATGCTATCCATGCACATTTCAAAAAGCCTGCAGGCAGAACAAGTTGAGAACGCCTTAAAAAAGGCAATCAAAGTAAGAAAGAACATGGATTTAACCGGCTGTATCTTTCATTCGGACCGTGGCAGCCAATACATCAGTACCCGGATAAAAAAACTCTTGCGCGACACACAAATGCAAATCAGTATGTGCAAAATACCGCAGGAGAATGCCTATGTCGAACGTGTGCAGGGAACCCTCAAGTACGAATACTTGTATGAATTTGATTTAACCGAAAAGAATTTGCCTAACACGATTCGTAAAATACTGGAATATTATAACAAGGAGCGCCCTCATAGTAACTTAAAGATGAATAATCCTGAAAGATTTGAATTAGAAGTTGAAAAGCTTGTTGAAAAACAACGTCCAAAACTCCAGATATACAAATGGACTCATGGGGTATCAACAAAAGAAGATGATATTAACAAAAAAGAAAAAAGTAGCAAAAAAGAAAAAATGAATACAATAAAAACAAATAGTATTTAATTGAAAAAAGTCAACCTATTTCAGGCAAGTACAGTTAATCAGATTTCATATATCCTATTTCGGATTTCAAAATTTATTTTACTTTTGCCACGTATTCAGGTCGAAAAATATGCGTCGTTTACTTACATTGCTTGCAGTGTTATTGTGTTTTGTTGGTTTTACCCAAACCGATACGGCAACTGTCATGTATTACAATGTTCTTAACTATCCAGGTAGCACCGGGTCGCGGGTTCAGTATTTCAGAAAAATTAATCAATACATCAAACCCGATTTCGTTTTGATTACCGAATTGGTTTCTAACGCCGGAGCAGTCACCCTTCTGCAGGATGGCTTAAACGTTTTTGGCGAAACAAAGTATCAAAAAGCAACTTTCATTGATGGCCCCGATACCGACAACATGCTTTTCTACAATAGTGATAAGTTTACCCTCTATTCACAGGATACCATCGGAACCTTGCCCCGCAGGATGAATGAATATGTTCTCTATTACAACTTACAGCAACCGGCAGAAGATACTGTATTTTTCTATTTCTATGTGGCCCATCTGAAAGCCAGTACTGGGTTTGAATCTGAGCGCCTGGAAGAAGTCATGAAGTTTAAAAATTATGTCAACAGCAAACTCAACATTGAAAACATGATTTTCGGTGGCGACCTGAACTTTTACAATGCTTCATCTGAGCCGGCTTACTGGGCCCTTATCAACGATGGATTATACCCCCTCAATGATGTTTTGCCCGCAGGCGACTGGCACGAAGATCCTGCTTATGCATCTATTCATACCCAAAGTCCCAGGACAGCATCATTTGGCGGTGGGGCAAATGGCGGAATGGATGACCGTTTTGATTTTATGTTATTCACGGATGACATTCTTTCAGGATCAAACAATTTAAGTTACATTAATAATTCCATTACTGCATTTGGTAACGATGGCCAGCATTTTAATGTGGCGCTTACTGATTCCCCGGTAAATACTTCACTTCCCGATTCCATAATTCAGGCTCTGTACTATATGTCCGACCACCTGCCCGTTTTCAGCAAATTTATTATCCAGCCTGATGTTGTTTTTCAGAATTACGAACTTTCCTTAAAGGTATTTCTGGAAGGCCCTTTCAATGGTTCAGAAATGAGTACCGGCATAAATCCTGTTTTGCCACTAAGCGATCCCTATGTTGGAGCGCCCTGGTACGCAACCGACAGTGAACCTGTTGTCAGCATTCCAAACTCTGATATTGTCGATTGGGTTTTAGCTGAACTAAGGGATGCTCCCGATGCTGTATCTGCCGGTTCTGGAACAATCATCAGCCGGCAAACAGGATTTTTATTAAGGGATGGTACAATAAAAGGATTGGATGGCATGTCAAATCTACAATTCAACAATTCAATAATTCATCAATTATTTCTTGTCATCTGGCACCGAAATCACCTCGGAGTGATGAGCGCTTTCCCTCTCAGTTTGACAGGTAATTTCTTTAATTACGACTTTACAACCGGCACAGACAAAGCCTACCTCAACGGACAGAAACAGCTGGCTCCCGGAATTTGGGGGATGATTGCCGGCGATTGCGATGCCAACAGTGTGGTGAATGAAAATGACAAATCCTTAATCTGGAAAAATCAAGGGGGGAATGCAGGTTATCTGCCTGGCGATCTTAATTTCAACGGGCAGGCTAACAATCCGGATAAAAACGAATTTATAATTATCAACTTTCTGAATCACTCCAAAATTCCTCAGTAGAAGTAAAATAGATTTGCACCCAACTTCTTTTTCTCCCTTTGTTCGTAAGTTCATTTGTTAAAAATTTGTTAAATTTCCGGATAAATTTATTTTTGTATCGAAATATTTAAATAAATTTAATGTCTGTCATTTATTTTCTTATTGGGGTTGGAGTTTTAGTAGCCGGAGGATTTTTGTTTGCCTTTATCTGGGCTGTAAAATCAGGGCAATATGATGATGACTACACCCCTTCCGTTCGAATCCTGTTCGACAATTTTAAAACTGACAACCAAGAGCCGGAGAAGCAAAATTCAGATCAACCGGTAAATGGAAAAAGCAAAGAGATGGAAAAATCCAATAATAACAAATCCTGAATTTATGGCAATAGAGAAATTTACGTACGACAACAAAATTGCAAAGTACTTCGCAAACGCAACCATTGTATGGGGTGTTGTAGCTTTCCTGGTGGGATTAATAGCGGCTTTAGAGCTGATTTTCCCCGCCTTTAGCCTGAACCTTCAATACATTACCTTTGGCAGACTGAGACCTTTGCACACCAATGCTGCTATTTTTGCATTCGTTGGTAATGGCATCTTTGCAGCAATTTATTATTCAACCCCCCGGCTGCTTAAGACTCCAATGTTCAGCAAAACATTGAGTTTAATTAATTTCTGGGGATGGCAGCTGATCATTGTCCTGGCAGCGGTTACCTTGCTTGCAGGGTTTACCACAGGAAAAGAATATGCCGAACTGGAATGGCCGGTCGATATTCTGATCGCTATCGTCTGGGTGATTTTCGGCTGGAACCTTATCGGCACCATGCTGCAACGGCGGACCAAACACATTTATGTGGCGATTTGGTTTTATATAGCCACGTTTGTCACGGTAGCCGTTCTCCACATTGTGAATTCTATTGAATTGCCGGTGTCTGTTTTAAAAAGTTATCCGGTGTATGCCGGCGTTCAGGACGCCCTTGTGCAATGGTGGTATGGCCATAATGCGGTAGCGTTTTTCCTCACAACCCCGGTTTTGGGTTTAATGTACTATTTTATTCCCAAAGCTGCAAACCGTCCGGTTTATTCTTATAAGCTTTCGATCATTCACTTCTGGTCTTTGATCTTTCTTTATATCTGGGCAGGGCCGCATCACCTGTTATATTCCTCCACTCCTGATTGGGCTCAGGCATTGGGTGTTGTGTTTTCAATAGCTCTTATTGCACCGTCCTGGGGAGGTATGATCAATGGTTTGCTAACCCTGAGAGGAGCCTGGGATAAAGTCCGTGAGGACCCGGTTTTAAAAATGTTTGTTGTTGGCATCACAGCTTATGGTATGTCGACTTTTGAAGGTCCTTTGCTTTCATTAAAAAGCGTAAATGCCATCAGCCATTTTACTGATTGGACCATTGCACATGTGCACATTGGAACTTTGGGCTGGAACGGGATGCTGATGTTCGGGATGCTTTACTGGTTGTATCCGCGTTTTTACAAAGTAAAATTATATTCAAAATCATGGGCCAATACCCATTTCTGGTTGGCTACATTAGGCATGCTTTTCTTTGCAATTCCACTCTATTTTGCTGGATTTACACAGGCACTGATGTGGAAAGAATTTACAGCCGAAGGGTACTTGAAATATCCTAACTTCCTTGACACCTACCTTCAGATAAGGCCGATGCATATGTTCAGAGCAGTAGGTGGTGTTCTGTATTTAACAGGTGCAGTACTTATGGTTATCAACCTTATCAGGACTGCCCAATCAGGCAAGTTTGCCCGGTTTGAAGAAGACGAAGCCATGGCACTTGAAGCCAAAACGGTTAAAGAAGGCTGGCACAGAAGACTGGAAGGTAAACCGGTTATGTTTACCATTTTCGCACTGATCGCTATCCTGATCGGCGGAATTGTTGAATTTGTTCCTATGTTCCTGATCAAATCAAATATACCTACTATTGCAAGTGTAAAACCTTATTCTCCGCTTGAATTGCAGGGTAGAGATCTTTATATCCGCGAAGGGTGTTACAATTGTCATTCACAAATGATTCGTCCTTTCCGGTCAGAGGTTGAACGTTATGGTGAATATTCAAAAGCAGGCGAAAATGTTTATGATCATCCTTTCCAATGGGGATCAAGGCGTACTGGTCCGGATTTGGCACGTGAAGGGGTGAAAACAGGTAAGATATATAAACCGGACTCCTGGCATTACGAACATTTTGTTAACCCCCAGAAAACGAATATTCAATCAATCATGCCTCCATATCCCTGGCTTGCCAGGCAGGATTTAAATACAGAATCGACTCCCAAAAAGATCAGAGCCATGCAATCGCTTGGCGTTCCCTATCCTGAAGGATACGATCAGCAAGCCATTGCTGATCTGAAAGCGCAGGCAGCACAAATTGCGGGTGGATTAAGGAGTGCAGGGATAGAAGTGGCTGATCAGACAGAGATCATCGCGCTAATTGCTTATATGCAGCGACTTGGTACTGACATTTCAAGCGGGTCTCAAATGGTAAATAAATAATAACCATGTCGAAGATAATCGCAAGAATACTTGAAAACGTTAGCTGGCTCGATGAATTATCAGCCATCTTAACGGTATTTTTTTTAGTGTTATTCATTATTATTGTTGTCGGGGTGTTGCGGATGAGAAAGGAAAAGGTGGAAGAATATAAAAGAATACCCCTCAATGAGAATGATCAAGATCATGTTATTTAATAAATTATGAAATTATGAGCAACATAGAAGAAAAACAAAGTAACAATAAAGTTGAGCAGGATTATGAAATCGATACCCTGACCAATAACCGTTTGATCAAGGATCATGATTACGATGGCATTCGCGAACTTGATAACGATCTTCCCCCCTGGTGGAAATGGCTTTTTTATATCAGCATTGTCTTTTTTATTGTTTACCTGGTAAGGTTATTTGTGTTCAGGGCTGATGATCTGCTTCAATTAACGGAATACAATAAAGAAATGGCAGAAGCTGCCAGCATGGCTCCGTCACAGTCGTCTGCTGAAACGTTTGAGATAAATGTTTTAAATGATCAAACTTCAATTGCAAATGGAAAGGTCATTTACGACAAAATTTGTGCTGTCTGCCATCTTGTGGATGGTGGCGGACTTGTTGGACCGAATATGACTGATGATTACTGGATTCATGGCAATACTATTCAGGATATGTTTAATACAGTAACCAATGGTGTGTTGGAAAAAGGTATGATTTCTTACAAGGATCAGTATTCACCTCAACAGCGACTGGAAGTCCTCAGCTATATCATTACATTACACGGTACAACGCCTGCCAATCCAAGAGCGCCTCAGGGTGATTTGAAAGAGTGGCCTTATTAATTTAAAATTATTCATAAATATGGCTGCGGAAAAATGGTAGCCATATTTTTTGACTCTGTTCGATTATATCCATTTTGATTAAATAGGATGAATATGAACCAAAACATGAATCAGGAAGACAATAACTTTCGTGACAAATTAACTACCGTCAGCAAAGAGGGAAAGCGGGTTTGGGTATATCCAAAAAAACCAAAAGGAATTCTTTATAATTACCGTAAAGTAGTGGCTTCTGTTCTGCTTGCATTTTTATTCATTGCTCCGCATCTAAGTTACAAGGGCGATCCCTTTATCCTGCTGAATATACTCGAAAGGAAGTTTATCATTTTTGGAATTATCATCTGGCCTCAGGATTTCCATATCATTGTATTATCCCTGATAGCTTTTGTGGTCTTTATCATTCTGTTTACCGTTGTTTTTGGAAGAATTTTTTGCGGATGGGTTTGCCCGCAGACCATATTTATGGAATTTGTTTTCAGACAAATTGAATATTGGATTGAAGGCGACTACAGTGCACAGAAAAAATTAAGCCGGCAGGATTGGAACTTTGAAAAGATCTGGAAAAAGACCTTAAAACAAACTGTGTTTTTTATTATTTCATTTATCATTGCAAATACGTTTCTTTCTTATTTAATAGGTTCCGACAAACTCTGGTTATTGATGACCGATGGCCCTGCTGCACACATCGGAAGTTTTCTCGCAGTTGTTATCTTTTCCGGTGTTTTTTATTTCATTTTTGCTTTCTTCAGGGAACAGGTTTGCCTCATAGCCTGTCCTTACGGTCGCCTGCAAGGTGTTATGCTAGATAGCAAATCCATCGTTGTTGCCTATGATTTTAAAAGAGGGGAACCCAGAGGAAAGCACAATCCGCTCGAAGATCGCTCTAAAAAAGGGAAAGGCGACTGCATCAATTGTTTAAGTTGTGTTGTAGTCTGTCCGACGAATATTGATATCAGGAATGGAACCCAGTTGGAGTGCATTAACTGCACAGCCTGCATTGATGCCTGCAATGCCATCATGGATTGGACGGGAAAGCCCCGTGGCCTGATCCGTTATGATTCGGAAAAAGGAATTAAAGAAGGTATAAGATCTATCTTTAATCCCCGGTCTATCGCCTATTCGGCTGTTTTGACCATCCTGCTCTTAATTGTTGCTTCTCTATTGATCTTCAGGACTGATTTTGAAACCACCATCTTGCGTCAGAAGGGCACTTTATTCCAGCAATACGGGGATAGCAGCTACAGCAATATTTACCAGATTGAAGTTGTAAATAAAACGCGTGATCACCATAATGTTTCGGTTAAGCTGATTGAACCGCAGGGTGAAATCATTCCATTGGGCGATCCGATAGTTGCTGAAAAAGGCAATGTTGGAAAAGGAACTTTTTTAGTGGCGATTCAAAAAGATCAGCTCAATTCCTCCAATACCCTGTTGAAATTTGGCGTTTATTCCGAAAATGAAATGATCGAAGAATATAAAGCATCTTTTGTCGGGCCTAACTACCTGGATAAAAAATAACAGTTAATGACGAAAATCAAATGGAATTGGGGAACGGGTATTTTTTTGGCAGGCGGTGCATTTATGCTGATGTTACTTGTTTTTGCCTTTTTTATGTTCAGCCAGGAATTTGATTTGGTCGAGAAGGATTATTATCCCAAGGCATTAGAATACCAGCAAAAAATTGACAAAACCAACAATGCCCGGCAACTTGCTGAAAAAGTGCTGGTGGAAAACAAGGAAGGAATCATATATTTTACTTTCCCTTCTGCATTTAGCCCGGATAGCCTGAAGGGTACAATCTATTTTTACAGGCCATCGGAAAAACGCGGAGACTTGATGATTGCAATTGATCCGGACAGTTCAGGAAAGATGTACTTTGAACTGGAACGGCTTTTAAAGGGACGTTATCTTGTAAAAATTGATTTCATGTGTGATGGCATAGGATATTACCAGGAAGAAGCGTTGTTTGTACCGTAAGGGGAAGACATTAGATATTAGATGTTTGATAATAGATGTTTGACTTTAGATGGTTGACGGTTTGGAATTTGAGTTTCTGATTTTGGAATTTAATCTCAGTTTATGGATTTATTCACAGCTATAACCATTGGTTTGATTGGCAGCCTTCATTGCGCCGGCATGTGCGGACCCATTGCAATTGCCTTGCCCCTTGCTAAAGAGAACTGGTTGAAAAAAATCAGCGGAGGTATACTTTATAATTTCGGGAGGATACTCACATATGGCGTTCTCGGTGCATTGTTTGGGTTACTCGGCAGGGGGATCAAACTGGCAGGATTGCAGCAATGGGCTTCCATAGCCATAGGCATTATCATGATAGTATCTGTTATATTTCCCTTCGTTTTCAGGGAAAAGATAAAAATAGATAATCTTTTCAGCGGATATGCCGGTCGCATGACCAGTGGTTTTAGGAAACTCTTTATAAAAGATTCTATAGGTTCATTGTTCATGATCGGTTTATTGAACGGCTTGTTGCCCTGCGGACTGGTTTATGTAGCCATTGCCGGAGCCATCAATACAAACGATGTTTTAATGGGAATTGCTTTTATGATGCTATTCGGTTTGGGAACGACGCCGATGCTACTTGGTATTTCGATCATGGGAAATATGATCAGCCTGGGATTAAAAAAAAGGATGAGCAAAGTGATCCCGGTATTCATCGTCATCCTTGGGCTTCTTTTTATCCTTCGTGGGATGAGCCTTGGCATTCCTTATGTGAGTCCAAAGGCTGAAAAGCTGGAAGTGAAAAAGGAGATGAAACCGGGAGACCCATGCTGTAAATAGTCGCACTCACCTATTGACGAATTTACACACTCCACCTTCTTTATAAACTTGAATCCGGGTAAAATCAAACAAGACCTGTCAACTATGCCCGGTTGAAATAAAGAAAACAAACCTCAAAAATTTCTATTTATTTTTTTGCAAAAAGTGCAAATTCTGATTTCAGATTTTGCAAAATCTCCAATTTATAACTTATTCATGAATCGATTTTGCGAATTATTTTAATATTACTTTTCAAAATCCCCTTTCCATACAACATTTAAATAGATTTTGCCAAACCAGAATTTATCAAGGCAAATACCAGTTTCATAGCACCATGTGACACCCTTAATTTTGGTTCATAGATTTTAATTTATGAGTTCTTTACATACAAAGATAAAAAACAAGCCGGAAAGGCATTTAAAAAAATAAATTGCAAACAACTAAAAAATTAAAGCTATGAAAACAATTATTGGAATTATGATCCTGATATCCGGATGGATTTCGGGTTATGCACAAAACAAATCCACAGAACCTCAAAGAGACCTTCTGACAGACGCCCGTAAAAGCCTTAGCGGAGCTACTGCCATGAGCCTTGTTTCGCTCATCACCCAGGGAGTTGGGTATGTAATGATAAACCCAAATATAAGCGAAAACAATGAGAATCCTGCCCCGGGAATCATGCTTAGCCTTGGGGGTGTTGGAATGCAGACAAACACACCAATCCTTATAGGTCGCGCCGGAAGGCAAATCAAGAAATGGGAATGCCCCACCGAGGATTTGTTGGTGAAGAAAAAAATTCTCCAAAACATCCATGCCGCTAATGCCATATCTATCACCCGTACAGTTTTACCAGTGGTCGGTATCTTAATTACCAATGTTGGCATGATGCAAAATGGTGACGATGAAAAGGCAAGAAATACCTTTTTTGGATTTTGGGCTGCAAGTATGGCTCTTGCAATCCCTGAAGTAATCCTGATAGAAACTGCAAACGGACAGATTAAAAGTTATCAGCAACAAATAAAACTCGGAGTAACAGAGGAAGGATTAGGTGTAATCTATAAATTTTAATAGCCAAAATAAATCGAACCAATTAATTAAAGCGCCTGGCGAATATAATCTAACAAGTAAATCATGGCAATGACTGGGAACGGCAGCGCCTGGGTGAATTCCTGCAAATGGATAAATAATGACATACGATGCCAACAATAATCAGACAAGTGATTTATGGACAAGACATGGGAGCGGCAGCGCCTGGGTGAATGTCTAGCAATATACCTTGTACTTACGATGCCAACAATAATCAGACAAGTGAATTAAGCGCAAGACTGGAACGGCATCGCCTGGGTAGAATTCCTCGCAAACCACCTATACCTACGATGCCAACAATAATCGGACAAGTGATATTAGATCAATAGCTGGAACGACATCGCCTGGGAGAATTACTGGCAAGGCATCTATACTTACGATGCAAGCAATAATCAGACAAGTGATTTAAACCAAAACTGGAACGGCAGTACCTGGGAGAATGATCAGTCAATGCATTTATACTTACGATGCCAACAATAATCTGACAAGTGAATTATGGTCAAAGTGTGGAATGGCAGCGCAATGGGATAATTCCTATCAAACGCACCTGTCAAGCGCTTTTAACCTTTGCATCAAAGGAGGATGCGAATAATGAAAGAACACATAGATGGGGTGTGGTCTTAAATTACTCAGGTGGTTCACGGATAATTTTTTCAGCGCATCCTGTAAAGGTTTCGGCTGATAATTTTCACCCGCATATCGGTCGGCAGTAAATTCATTCTTCCTCGAAATCACATTCATGATCAGTCCCAGGATTAGAGATAACGGGCTATAGAGTAAACCAAAAGCTAAAATTCCCAGGTGAAAGCTACCTTCATTCGCGCCAAGTGCTTTCGAAAGAACCGGATTTCCAATGAACAGAGATAAAATGTAAAGCATCAATCCTGTTTGAAGCAATGAGATGATAGTTCCGGTAAGGGTGTGTTTTTTCTTATAATGACCGATCTCGTGCGCCAGGACACCAACAAGTTCTTCGGTTGTATGATCTTTGATCAGGGTATCGAAAAGTACAATTCTTTTCTTTGAGCCGAGACCGGTAAAATATGCATTTGCTTTGGTAGAGCGTTTGGAACCATCCATCACGAATATATTCTTCAGCTTAAATCCGACTTTCCTGGCAAAGTCTTCAATGGCTGTTCGAAGGTTACCTTCTTCAAGCGGGGTTTGTTTGTTAAACATTGGAACAATAATGTTGGAATAAAACATCGTCATAAAGATGGTAAAAACACCTATCACAGCCCATGCTATCAGCCAGAACCATTCACCTGAAATTATATAAATCCAGACTATCAGAGCCAGAAGGCCACCACCGATAATAGCTGCAAGCAACCAACCTTTGAGTTTATCCAGGATGAAAGTTTTAGGGGTGGTTTTATTGAACCCGAATCTTTCTTCAATAACAAAAGTTGAGTAGATCGAAAATGGTGTAGATAAAATATCAGCTGCCAATCCAACGATGCCAAAGAACATCAGCGCCATCAGGATGGGATTATGGGTATAATTTCGAACAAAGCCGTCTAACCATGCAAATCCCCCCATGAATAGCATGAGAAGCATAGCAGCAAGACTCAATGAACTCGTCAGCATTGAAAACCGGGTTGTGACTTTTTCATAATCTTGTGATTTTCTGTACTTTTCAGCATCATAAATGCCAGCCAGTTCGGCTGGAAGTTCATTGCTCCAGTATGTGCTGTTAAGGTAATCGAGAATTCGTTCGAGGATAAATTCGAAAAGCAATATCCCGATGATGATATAGAAAATAGTCTGTGCCATACCAAAATTTTAATTGAGAAACTGCAAAAGTATTAAATTCTAAAAGCTAAGAGCCATAAGCCAAAAGCTGTATTTCATAAATTTCTATCTTTGCTCAAAATAAAATACTATACATGATCAAATCGATGACAGGTTTTGGGAAGGCCGTCTTTGAGCTTCGAAACCGGAAAGTTGTTATAGAAATCAAATCTTTGAACAGCAAACAGCTGGATGTTAATGCGAGGATAGCGAACGGATTTCGGGAAAAAGAAATTGAGATCAGAAATTTACTTTCAACACGATTGCAAAGAGGAAAAGTTGATTTTTCGATGACTGTCGAAAATACGGGTGATTCATCGAATTATTCTATAAACAAAAACCTTGCAAAGAGGTATTATCGTGAATTGAAAGAGCTTACTGCTGAATTTGAGGAAAAAGACTTTTCAGACTATCTGCTCGTATTGATGAAAATGCCTGACGTGTTGGTTTCCGAAAATGAGGAAATCAGCGAACAGGAATGGCAGCAACTTTTTGAAACTATCGGGCAGGCCATTAACGATGTCGAAACTTTCAGGATAACCGAAGGAAAATCACTTGAAAAGGAACTTCTTTACAGGAATCAAAATATTTTGAGCCAGCTTGATGAAATCACTCCCTTCGAAAAGCAACGAATGGAAAATTTGAAGGTAAAGATATCCAGGGACCTTTATGATATTGTCAAAAAAGAAGACATTGATAAAAACCGTTTTGAGCAGGAAGTGATATATTACCAGGACAAACTTGACATTACTGAAGAAAGGGTAAGATTGAAAAAGCATTGCGAGTATTTTGTTGAAACGCTAAACGAGCCTGAGTCGCAGGGTAAAAAACTGAGTTTTATTACGCAGGAAATGGGCAGGGAAATCAACACCCTTGGTTCCAAAGCAGGTGAAGCAAACATTCAGAAAATAGTGGTACAGATGAAGGATGAACTGGAAAAAATAAAGGAACAGTTATTCAATATTCTATAATCCTTTATGACCGGGAATAATGACGGCAAACTAATCATCTTTTCTGCGCCCTCTGGTGCAGGTAAAACTACGATTGTAAAGGCCATGCTGCAATCGCATCTGAACCTTGAGTTTTCAATATCTGCAGCAAGTCGCAGAAAAAGGCCAACAGAAGTGAACGGAAAAGATTATTATTTCATTTCTGCTGATGAATTCAGGAAAAAGATTGTCAACAATGAGTTTCTTGAATGGGAGGAAGTCTATAAGGATCATTTTTACGGAACCCTTAAATCCGAGGTGGAAAGAATTTGGTCAAACGGTCACCATGCCATTTTTGATGTGGATGTAATGGGTGGAATAAATATTAAAAAGTTCTATGAAGATAAAGCTTTGGCAATTTTCGTGATGCCACCCTCGGTTGAGGAACTAGAAAACAGACTCCGTAAAAGATCGACTGAAAATGAAGAGAATCTAAAAAAACGCATTGACAAAGCCATGCATGAACTCACATTTGCACCCAAATTTGATAGAATTATCGTTAATGATACTTTGGAAAATACAATTAATGAAGCAAAAGAGCTTGTCCAAAAATTTTTACTTACCAAATAGTAATGAAAACAATAGGACTTATCGGAGGACTTAGCTGGGCATCAACGGCCGAATACTACCGGATTATCAACCGGGAAGTTAACAGGAGGCTGGGTGGAAAGCATTCCGCTAAGATCAGGATGTATTCGTTTGATTTTGACGAGATAGAAAAGTTCAATAGGGCTAAAGATCTTGCCGGCGTCGGCAATCGGCTGGTGGAAGAAGCACTGATTCTTGAAAAGACAGGGGTTGAAGTTTTATTACTTTGCGCAAATTCTGCCCACATGTTTGCAAACGAGGTCAGAAAAAATATACAGATCCCCTTAATTCACATTGCTGAGGAAACAGGCAAGGTCATTCAACAGAAAGGAATAAATAAAGTCGCATTGTTTGGAACCCAGTATACCATGGAAGGCGATTTTATCAAAGGCAAACTTAATTCGGAATTTGGTATTGAAGTATTAGTTCCCGATTCAGATGCCAGAAAAAGAATAAACGAGATCATCTACGAGGAACTGATTGTTGGTAAATTTAATGATTCGTCAAAGCAATTTTTAATCAATGCAATTAACCACATTGAAAGCATTGAAGGTATAATCCTTGGTTGCACCGAACTGCCTCTGATCATCAAGCCTGAAGATACCGCTAAAATATTGTTTAACACCACCGAAATACATGCTTTAGCAGCAGTGGACTATGCATTAAAATAATTAATCTATCAATGCCTGAATTAGCAGAAAAAAACCATGCTGTAATATTACCTGAGTACAATACCAACCTTGTCAGGGCCATACTTGGACTGAAAACAGGTAATCGGGAAGTAAGGAAACTGAGAGACGATGAGGTGCTGATCAAAATGGAAGCTGCTCCCTGCAATCCTTCTGATATTGCATTCATCAGAGGGGCTTACAATGTCAGAAAAAGCCTTCCTTCAGTTCCGGGGTTTGAAGGCTCCGGGATTGTTGTTGACTCAGGAAAGGATGTCAAGAATTTTCTTGGTAAACGAATTAGCAGTTTTACACAGGCCGATTCTGATGGTACCTGGGCTGAATATTTTATTTCGCAGGCTGAAGATTGCCTGGTTTTGAAAAATGAACTGGATTTTGAACAAGGTGCTTCACTTTCGATTAACCCTTTTACGGCATTCGGCCTTATTGAACTTGCAATGCAAAAAAATTGCAGGACGATCATACAAAATGCAGGTGGTGGACAGATAGCTGAATTTATAAGAATTCTGGCGAAAATGAAGGGGCTGGAGGTCATCAATATTGTGAGAAAAGATGAACATGTCAATTCGTTGAAGGCTAAAGGAACATCATATGTTCTTAATTCGACAAAAGAGGACTTCAAAGAAGAATTGAATAAACTTTCCCATCAACTAAAGGCAGGGATAGCTTTTGATGCTGTCGGGGGTGAACAAACTGGAATATTGCTGACGGCTTTGCCATTACATTCTGATGCCGTTCTTTACGGAGGACTGGCAGGCGGTTATATTTCAGCCATTGAGCCTTTTGATATCATTTTCAGGGATAAAAGGCTTTATGGTTTTAATCTGACTGAATGGAAACAAACCAAGTCGAAGCAGGAATTTAATACCATCAGTAACAGCATTCAGGACCTGATGATAGCTGGGAAACTAAGATCAAAGATCCAGGCAAGCTTTAAACTGGACGACGTGGTAAACGGAATCCGGACTTATATAAAATCCATGTCGGATGGAAAGATTCTTTTTAAACCTTAATAAAGGATCAGCTTTTCGTGAGAAACCTCACTCCCGTTATAAATATTAACTATATAAGTTCCCTTTGGCAACTGCTGAATATCTATTTGTTTCTCTGATAAAACATCCACCCTGCTTATTCTCTCCTGATATACTAATTGGCCAATAATATCATGAATAATTACCTCGACTTCCTGTATTTCCGAATTGTTAAATTTCAGGTTAACAATTCCGTTGGAAGGATTTGGATAAACCGTAAAATCATTGTTCAGAGTTAACGATTCATTAATTCCATAAAGGCTTAGATCAATAAAGCTAAGTGAATGCTCTCCCCAGTTACAAACTGCCAGGAAGTTATCTTTACCGATGCACATTCCAAAAGGCCGGTTATGTCCGGTGGATATTTCCATGTTCCAGGCTAAAGAATTTCCGGCCTTGTAAACCGATTCGTCACCGAAGTTATCATCCTTTCCCCAGCTTGTAATATAAAAATCGCCATCCGGCGCCATAATTACACCTTCAATCCGCCGATTCATATAAAAAACATTTGTAATATCCCCTCCTTCCGGACTGATTGATTTTAAAAAGGATATATTTGGACCACTTTCAACAAAAATTATCCGATTATTATAATGATCATAACTTACACCAAAAGGCCTTGTGGTTTGGGTAACCAGGTCGGTCAATGTCTGATTCTGAATATTAAATTTATGAACTTTTCCATTATTAAGTCCGTTACCACTGTTTCCAATGTAAATATAACCAGAGTTGTCCGAAGTCATCAAATCGATATATGTACTAGTGGAAGCTACAAGGAAATTCATTACCACAGTTCCAGTATTTATGTCGATTCCCAATAGGTAGGAGGGCAGGTTATCATTCCATTTGCCATAATTATCACCAACGTATAACACATCACCTACCAAACATATACCACCCGGCCAATGCAAATCGCTGAAAAAGGTTTCTATAACCTGTCCGGTTGAATCAAGTTTCAGAATGTTACCGTGTCCTTCAACTGAATTCGAAACATAATAATTTTTGGTTTCGGCTCTGTAAACAATATCAACCGGAACATATAGGGTATCCTGTGCAATCATTTGTGCCGGAATTAATAGAAGGAATATAATATATAGCAGATATTTCATAATCACTTTTTTTGCAAAGGTAAAAAGAACTATTCACAATATTTTGATAAAATCAATCCTGGTTGTTGATTTGCATGCCTGGCTTATTTTTGTTGATTTCATCAAGGTTATAAGCAAGTTGATTAAAAATGTTTTTCAACTGTTTTTTCATTAAGGAGAACTTGTCATCTAAAAATTTGGATAAAAATAGCAATTTGGGGA
The DNA here is from genome assembly GCA_963749345.1 of uncultured Bacteroidales bacterium. Lineage (GTDB taxonomy): Bacteria > Bacteroidota > Bacteroidia > Bacteroidales > JAADJA01 > JAADJA01. Next base: position 1,087,348 of record CAVVMO010000001.1, read on the forward strand.
TTGTTCTTGATAATATGGTTTTTATTTTCAGTTATTTTGTAGGGTAAATGTTTACCGTTAAGTTCACTTGTTTTAAATCAATGTAATATGAAATGGTTCATTATTAATTTTAGTTTAGCAACTCTTTGTGTTTTAATGTTTGCAGGCCTTCTGGCTGCGCAAGACGAAATTAAATTTGAAAGAAAATCAATGAGAATGGCGGCGCTTGATAAAAACGAAAATATTACTTCAAGCATAGTTACCCGACCTAGTACTTTAACGAAAATAGACGACAGACAAAATGCAATTCCATCCCTTTCAAAATATATCTCAGGTTCGATGCTGGAAGTAATCGATACCCTTAATTACCCACTGGCTGGTACCAAAGCACTTTATACTGCCGACGACGGAGGATACGTAACCGGTAACAACCTATATGGCGATCTTGCAAAAGCAAATTATTATGCTACAAATTCAACCATAAGTTTAACGGGTGTTCTTTTCGATTTTGCCATCGCCGTAGGTGGCGATCCTACGATTGAGATTGCTATCTGGGATAACAGTGGTCTAAATAATTCGCCCGGATCCATTATATCTTCCCATACAATTAATTTAAATGAAATCAAGAATGATGTTTTAAATGAGCAAATGACTTTTATTTCATTTGACACACCTGTATTATTGACGACTTCATTCTATGCCGGATTTGTGCTTCCAACTGTTGTAGGTGATACACTGGCCGTTTACTCCAATACAGATGGTGATACCAATCCCGGAATTGCCTGGGAAATGTGGAGCGACGGAACCTGGTTACCCATCAATAGCAATGATACATGGTCATGGGATATAGCTATGTCCGTTTTCCCTATCATTGTCGGTTCCTCTCAAATTGAAACAGATACACTTAATTTTCCCCTTGCAGGTGGATATGTTTATTATTATTTAGAGGGGGGTGGAGGTTACCAAACAGGTAATAACATGTTCGGCGATCTGGCGAAAGCAAATTTTTTTCCAAACAATCAGAATCTGTTTATAACCGGAGTGCTAATGGAATTTGCATGTGCTACCGGAGGAAATCCTGACATCGAGTTTGCCTTGTGGAATAATTCGGGAGCCAATGGATCGCCAGGTGCAAAAATCGGTAGCCAGTATGTTCCATTAAATACCATTAAAAACCACATCAACAACCAACAGTTTACTTACGTTGCTTTCAATACACCGGTAAGTGTCTCCGCATCCTTCTATGCCGGATTCATGCTTCCAACCACAGCAGGTGACACCCTCGTTGTATGGTCCAATACGGATGGAGACACCGATCCAACAACAGCTTGGGAACTTTGGAGTAACAATGAATGGCATAGTTTTACTGGCATTAATACCTGGAATTTGAATATTGCTCTTGCAGTTTTCCCAATAGTTCAGAATTCCCTTGGAATGGAGGAAAATAATATGGAAGATGTGATCAAAGTTTTCCCAAATCCTTCAAATGGGTTCTTCTCTATCGTTTCTGAAATGTTCAATGAGGAATCGGTTATCTTATCCATTCACCGAATAGATGGAACACTTATCAATACCAGGGCTTTTAGAAATACGGATTTGCTTTCTTTTGATCTGAGCAATGAACCGGCTGGAATTTATTTTGTAACCTTTGAAACAGATTCAAAATATATTATTAAGAAACTCGTAAAGCGATAGTTTGTATTACAGCAGAAATGCTCGAACTTTAAGGAATAAAGGATAAGGCTTATGTTAACCATATTCTTTTTGAAGGCTTAATTAACCTGAAAACTGGAACCATGAACCAACTCATCCTCCGCTAATCAGATGAATAACAGCTACACTATCTCCATCATTCACAAGAGTTTTATTTCTATCTTCTTTTTTGATTAGCTTTCCATTCACCTTTGTAATAAGCAAGGCAAAAGTGTACTTCTTAAGCTCTATTAGCTCCTGAACTGTCAATGATTTTGAATCGATTATTTCAGGACTATTGTTGAGTGTTATTTTCATTGAAATAATTATTAAGTAAAATTTCCATGACGGTATTGGCCTGCATGTTTGCTACTATAGCCACTCTTGGTGCCAGTGGTGGCATATCCTCAGCTATTTCCGATTTTTCATCCCCGCAAATATAAAGATTATCTACCCTCCTCACTTTAATGTTATTATTGTTGCCCCAACCTGCCATGCCAATACCTGTAATCAAAGGTATTTGGGGCAGTTCCGTCAAAACCGTTTCAATGATCATCTGTTTCATTTCTGCCAGGTCGAAAGCTTCAACGATCACATTACAATGCCGGAATATTCTTTTTATACTATGGGGATCAAGTTTAATGTCATGCGATTCTATTTTGACTTTCGGGTTAATGTAGAGGATGTTTTCTTCAATCGTAAACACCTTTTTTTGTCCGATCTGCTCATAAAAATAATATTGCCGGTTTAGATTGTCTTTGGATATGATATCAAAATCACAAATGATAATCTTACCAATGCCCACACGGGCAAGCGCAACAGCGCAATTGGAACCCAACCCGCCGGCTCCCGCTATGCCTACAGTTTTTTTTGAAAGGATTTTTCTTATTTGCTGAAAATTCATAACTCAAGGGTTCAAAGCGGATATTTCAACAAAAATAGAAATAATTAAATTATTGAATGTAATAGATTGCCATGCACTCTTAAAGGTAGATATTTTCAGTTCATTAGTTATTAAAAGTTTTATTACTGAATTCGTTTAAAATAAATCGTTTAAATATTAACGTACTCACAATCAACCGTTATGCATATCTATGCATATTGATAAATTAGTTTAATTCCGTTGGAAATTTGGTTTTTAGATATACTTTTGTGAATTAATTAACGATAAAAAAATATCATTAAAATAATAGATTATGGCAGATGTAATGGAAATGAAAAAAGCCCACAAAATGCTTAAACAGTGGAATTACAAATGGACACCACTCGACATGGGCTACACGGATAAGATTTTATACATTAATCTTAACAATAGTGAGGTAAAAGAAAAAAATGTCCCTCCGCAGATGAAAGAAAAATTTATCGGTGGCAAGGGATATGGCCTCAGGTTGTTGTGGGATGCCACCAAACCAGATACAAAATGGAATGATCCCGAAAATGAAATTAATATTTCATCAGGGCCTATTGGCGGGATAACACAATATTCAGGTACAGGTAAATCGATATGCGTTTCCATTTCTCCGCAAACCGATATTCCCATCGACAGTAATGTGGGTGGACACTTCGGACCTTTTTTAAAATTTTCGGGTTTTGATGCACTTGAAATTCAGGGTAAAGCTAAAAAGGATGTTATCATTTTTATTGATGGAGTGAATCATAAAGTCGAAATTTATGAAGCGCCTGTAGAACCCATCGACAGTCATCTTTTGGCGGAAACCCTTCACACAATGTATTCGGAAGAGGAAAAAGACAAAAAAAATGTTGCTGTTGTTTCTGCCGGAAAGGCGGCTGATAATTCCTTAATTGGCATGTTGAATTTCAGCTTTTACGATCCCAAACGTAAACTTGTCAGGTTGAAACAAGCCGGACGTGGCGGTATCGGAACTGTTTTAAGGGACAAGAAAATTAAAGCCATTGTAGCTAAAATTCCCGGAGTAAAGGGTAATTTGAACAATGTTGTTGATATGGAGTCCATCATGGAAAGAGGCAAACGGTTCAATAAGGAAATGCGCGAACTGGATGATAGTCAATGCCAGATGCGGGCCAAAGGAACCGCCCACCTGACCAATATCATGAATGATTATGATTTGCTGCCCGTGAATAATTTTAAATTTGGCAGTCACAAAGATGCCGACCTGATCCACGCCAACGTTTGGAAATCAAGATTTACTCAGGGTATTCCTGATGGCTGCTGGATTGGTTGCAATATGGCATGCGCCAAAGGAGTCGACAATTATGAACTTCGGACAGGACCCTATAAAGGCTCAAAGGTGATTGTTGATGGACCGGAATATGAAACAACTTCCTCCCTTGGATCCATCATGGGTATATTTAATCCGGATTTCACCATTGAAACGAATTTTTATTGCGACACTTATGGAATTTGTACCATCACATGGGGAACCCTTATGGGTTTTGTTATGGAATGTTATGAAAATGGTATTCTGAATGAAGAACGAACCGGCGGCTTAAAGCTCAACTTTGGAAATGCAGATGCTGCTATGGAATTACTGCACATGCTTGCAAGGAATGAAGGTTTTGGAAAAATCGCAGGCCTGGGAGTTCGGAAGATGAAGCAATTGTTTGCCGATAAAGGTTGGGGTGATGCGCAATTTATGCAGGATATCGGAATGGAAAATAAAGGTCTTGAATATTCGCAATACGTTTCCAAGGAATCACTTGCTCAGCAGGGTGGTTACGCTATGACCAACAAAGGTCCGCAGCATGATGAAGCATGGCTGATCTTTATGGATATGGTGAACAATCAGATTCCGACTTTCGAAAAGAAAGCCGAAGCACTTCATTACTTTCCCATGTTCCGTACCTGGTTCGGATTGATGGGATTATGCAAACTTCCATGGAATGATGTGGAACCTGAGACCAATTCCCAAACCGATGAACCGGCAAAAGTTCCTGAGCATGTGGATAATTATGTTACCATTTATAAGGCTGTTACCGGAAAAGAGTTCGACAAACATGAATTGATACGCATGTCGGAAAGGGTTTATAATTTCCAAAGGATTTTCAACATCCGCAGAGGATATGGATTACGGAAGCATGATGCCCAGCCATACCGCGCTGCAGGACCTGTTACTGTTGAAGAATACGAATCAAGGGCTGATCGTTACGACAAGCAAATGAAAGAGATCATTGGCATTGACCCTGCAGGAAAATCAACTACCGAAAAGGTTGCCATCACACGAACCTACCGTGAAGACAGGTATGAAAAGCTGTTGGATGCAGTTTATGAGCGTCGCGGATGGACAAAGAATGGTGTTCCAAAAGTTGAGCACCTAAAAAACCTTGGAATGGATTTACCGGAACTTTTGGAGGTCGTTGGACCATTGCAAAGCAAATAGATAGTTAGTAAATAGCTTAAATTATTAGATGAGAGGGTTTCCGGAAAGCCTGGATTCCTTTTATTTATTACTATGGTAGCTTACCAACCCGATAATTGAAGATTGATTAACTTCTTCAATTTTAACTTCACATTCAGCTACGATTTACCGCAGCAATCCTTCGAAATAAATAGCCACTGAACCTATTAATGAAATGGGTAATTCCTGATAACTCATGGGCTATTCCCTTGTATTTTATGGGTAATTCAATGCCAAAATAATGTATTGATTAAGTAGTGAAAACAGGAAATAAACCATCTTGATACTAGGATGGTTGGTAAGTTACTTCATTTTCAGGGTTCGTTCTTGTATGTAACCATAAAAAAAAAGCGTCGTAAAAAATCCAATAAGGAAAGCGGAAACTCCGCAATGATTAATTATGTTAAATTTAAAAAAATTCATTTAAAATGAAAGCATTAAGTAAAATTGTGCTATTAGTAATCGCGATGTTTCTGATTACAGGAACCGCGTTTACGCAAGTAACTGCCTCGGCGACAGCCACGGCAACGATTCTCACACCGATTGCAATAAGCAAAACGGTAGACATGAACTTTGGTAACCTTGCTGTTAACAACACACCCGGAACGATTGTTCTTACTCCGGCGAGTGCACGTACAGCAGCAGGAGGTGTTACATTCCTGCCATCTCAGCCTGGAACGATTACAGCAGCTTCTTTTACAGTAACAGGTCTTGCAGGTGCAACTTATTCAATTACGTTACCTGCAACTCCAACTGTAATTTCCAACGCGGGAAATGACATGACAGTTGATACCTGGACGAGCACTCCAACTCCAACAGGAACTCTCACTGGAGGTACAGAAACACTTAACGTAGGGGCAACTTTGAATGTTCCTGCGAGTTCGCCGTTTGGAGTTTATACCTCAGCAACGCCATTCAATGTTACTGTTAATTATAACTAGCAGTAATATTGTTGAAAACTAATAAACGAAAGGAGATAATTATCTCTTTTCGTTTATTATGTATTAAAATGAGGTCAGGAGAATGATGACAGATCAACCCTCCTATTATTGAAAGACCAACAACATGAAAATAACAAATACTGTTTCAAGATTGAAACCAGGTTATTGTTAAGTAAAAATGATGATAAAGTCATATAAATAAGTTGAAAAATAATGATTGATATTTATTCAGGACATTCTTGAAAAATATTTACATTTGCACCAATGGTAAAAAATTACAACCTACAGGAAAGAATGAGAATACAAACTCTGAATATCATATTTGTTCTTTTACCAGTGTTATTTGCAATGGACGGATTGCATGGACAAACAGCAATACAAGCCAGCACTACAGCTAATGTTTATGCGAAAATAATTACAGCCGTTACGTCAGTTAAAACATCTTACATGAATTTCGGACACTTTTATCCCGGATCATATAACGGACAGGTAATAAATAAACCGGACGGAATCCTCTCTGTTAAGGGAAGTATTGAGAAAGGCGGAGATATCCATTATTCAACAAGTTTTGATGTATCGGGTGACGGCAATACTGCGTTTGCAATTTCTTTCCCTAAATCACCGATTTTGCTTACAAATAAATCAGTTGCAAAAACAATAACTGTTAGCAACTGGAAATCTGGGTCATTGCCTGCTTCAGGGGAAGGCAAATTGCCTTCCGGATACAAAACGGTTAATTTAGATGCGACCCTCAATTTGGGGTCACCCAAAGACAACCCGTTTGGTTATTATTCGGGTTTTTATACAATAACATTTGGCTTTAATTAGGAACTAATTTAATAAAACTTAACACTATGTCATCAAAGGGATTATTACTTTACAGAAGTTTAATATCCATCCTGAAAAGAAGTTTTCGGATTTCTTCTGTTTGCATCCTAATAGTATTTACTTATATACTCCCTTTCGATGCTGTTAGTCAGGGAAATTTGCTGGTAACCCCGCGAAGAGTTGTATTTGAAGGAAAAAATAAATCTCTTGACCTTAACCTCGCAAATATTGGGCAGGATTCAGCCACCTATGCAATTTCGCTGGTGCAAATAAGAATGAATGAGGATGGCAGTTTTGAGACTATTACCAGCCCTGATCCTGGTCAGAATTTTGCAGATAAGAATATTCGTTTCTTTCCACGTTCAGTTACCTTGCCACCTAATGAAGCACAAGTAGTTAAGGTCCAGCTGTTAAAAACAAACGATCTTAAACCCGGTGAATACCGATCTCATTTTTATTTCAGATCTATACCCAAAGTAGTAGCATTGGGAGAGGAAGAAACTGCAGTAGATACAACTTCAATAGCAGTTCGTCTTGTACCCGTTTTTGGTATTACTATTCCGGTAATAATAAGAATTGGCCCATCAAATACGAAAGTCACTTTGTCGGATTTGGCACTTGAAATTAATGAAGATTCCAACCCAACACTTAGTTTGAAATTTAACCGTGAAGGAAATTTTTCAGTTTATGGCGACCTTGCCGTTGATCATATTTCGACCGATGGAACCATAACACGTGTTGGAATAGCAAACGGAATAGCCGTATATACACCTAATTCGGTCAGGTCTTTTCAATTTGATCTCAATAAAATACCTGGTGTAGATTATAATTCAGGCAAATTGCTTGTGGCTTTTTCATCTTCTTCAGATGTTGAACAAGAAAAATTTGCAGAAGCGGTATTACTGCTAAAATAACCCCTTGCCAAATTTCCTATTTTTTTAATTATTGTCTTATTTGAGCTACAAGAATAGAAATATGGGGCATTATTATGTCCGATATTTATTATAATAGTTCCTTTTCTTCCTAACCGGGATAAGAAAACAACTGGAGGGTAGAGTAATGCCAATAACATAATTTAAGGTGATATGCCAAAGAATTTAATCCATAACGACTTACCCGGAACCGGCATTGAAGGCACAATTATCAACACCAATAATTTTTCTGTAAATCCATTTAATGCACGTTTTTGAACCAATTTCAATCGGGAATATTCTATGTTTTGAAAACCAATATGAGAGAGTAAGTGGCTGGATAGAAATTTTGCATAAAAATGCTGATTCCGTGTTTTGTGTCAGAAAATTATCTGTTTTAAAATACTATTTAACCAATGCTGTACGATCCTTAGCTTATGGTTTAAAAGGACAGGCGCAAAAAGAAGTAAGCCATAGTGTTAAAATGGCAAATAAAACCAACCCATACATCACTTTCAGCGCCTCTGTTTTTACAAATGAGAATAAACCCTTTCAATCATAAGGATAATGTTCACTATTTTAATGAAACAAAGCAGTTTAAACAACGTAGGAGTGTTAGAAATAAACTGAATGCTTAGATTTTTAGTATGAAAACAGGGTTGAGGAAATATGTAGTTTTTGCTATAGCTGTAATACTCATGAATTTATTTTCAGTAAGTACAGTATTAGCACAAACAATTACTACTGGTACAATCTCGGGTTCTCCATTTTGTTCCGGCTCTGCCGTTTCTGTTCCTTTTACCATAACAGGTGCCTATATACCAGGAAATATATTCACTGCTCAGTTATCTGATGGAAGCGGCAACTTTGCTTCGCCTGTATCTATAGGAACATTGACGTCAACCATTGCAGGAACCATTCCCGGAACCATCCCGGCAGGTACACCAACAGGAATAGCTTATCGAATACGTGTTGTGAGCAGCAATCCTGTTGTAACGGGAACAGACAACGGAATTGATTTAACAATTGAGACAACACCTGCCATAACAGCTATGACAGCAACAATATGCAGCGGGGTTGGCTTTACTGTGACACCTGTTAATGGTATAAATGGTGTGGTACCGGCAGGAACAACCTATAGCTGGCCGGCACCAGTTGTAACCGGTGGTCTTACCGGAGGTGCAGCTGGGAGCGGTTCTCCAAATATCAGTGGAACCCTAACCAATCCAACAATCAGTGCACAAACAGCAACCTATACAGTAACGCCTTTATCAGGTAGTTGCCCTGGAAGTACTTTTACAGTAACAGTAACGGTAAACCCAACACCTGCCATAACAGCAATGACAACAACAATATGCAGCGGGGTTGGCTTTACTGTGACACCTGTTAATGGTATAAATGGTGTGGTACCGGCAGGAACAACCTACAGCTGGCCGGCACCCGTTGTAACCGGTGGTCTTACCGGAGGATCAGCAAGCAGTGGTTCTCCAACCAGCATTACCGGAACACTGACCAATCCGTCAAACACACCGCAAACGGCAACATACACAGTGACACCAATATCCGCAAGCTGCACCGGGGCTACTTTTACAGTAACAGTAACAGTAAACCCAACACCTGCTATAACAGCAATGACATCAACAATATGCAGCGGGGTTGGCTTTACTGTGACACCTGTTAATGGTATAAATGGTTTGGTACCGGCAGGAACAACTTATAGTTGGCCGGCACCAGTTGTAACCGGTGGTCTTACCGGAGGGTCAGCAAGCAGTGGTTCTCCAACCAGCATTACCGGAACACTGACTAATCCGTTAAACACACCACAAACGGCAACATACACAGTGACACCAATATCTGCAGGCTGCACCGGGGCTAATTTTACGGTTACAGTGACAGTAAACCCAACACCTGCTATAACAGCAATGACATCAGCAACATGCACGGGGAATGGCTTTACTGTAACACCCGTTAATGGCATAAATGGAGTAGTCCCGGCAGGAACGACATACAGCTGGCCGGCACCCGTTGTAACCGGTGGTCTTACCGGAGGATCAGCAAGCAGTGGTTCTCCAACCAGCATTACTGGAACACTGACCAATCCGTCCAGCAATGCACAAACAGCAACCTATACGGTAACGCCTTTATCAGGTAGTTGCTCTGGAAGTACTTTTACGGTAATAATAACGGTAAACCAAATCCCTGCCATAACAGCTATGACAATATCTGTATGGAGCGAATTTGGCTTTATCGTAACACCTGTCAACGGCACAAACGGTACAGTACCCGCAGGAACAACCTATGGCTGGCCAGCACCAATTGTAACTGGAGGAATGACTGGAGGATCAGCAAGCAGTGGCTCACCAACAAGCATTACAGGAACACTGACTAATCCGTCTAATACTGCACAAACCGCCACGTATACAGTAACGCCAAAATCAGGAAGCTGCACGGGAAATACTTTTACCGTAACAGTTACAGTAGTTCCCAGAACCACATTTTATTCTTACCAGACGGGTAATTGGAACGTGCCAACCACATGGACATCAGATCCAAGCGGCACAATTCAGATTGGCACTACGGTACCCGGAGATTTCGACAAAGTTGTAATTCTTTCGGGTCGCACTATTTCTTTGCCTGGCGATATTGTTGCCCAGAACCTGAGTATTACGATTGAGGCAGGTGGTTTCCTTGATCAAAGTGTTTACAAGTTTACAAATTCATTGTTTGAGCTTATTGGACAGGGTACCCTAAAGCTGGCTTCAGTAAATTTCCCCATTGCTGCAATTAATACTTTTGTCAATGCCGGTGGAGGAACGACCGAGTACAATAATTCTGGCAATTTTACTTTGCCCGTAGCACAGACAACTTATAATAATTTAACAATTAATACTTCTGGCTCTATTGCCACTCAATTTAGCAACATCACTTTAAATGGAAATTTATACATTAAGAACGGCACATTTCAGATTAATGACAACGTTTCGATTGTAAAACGCAGGTTGACAATCAATGGTAATGTAACTGTTGATAATGGAGCTTTTATTACAGTCGGGAACGGAGTTACCAATACTGCAATTGGAGGTTCCGGAGGTATTGCTCCATTTCTTAATTATTATCTCAATTTTCATACTGTTATTATTATGGGTGATTTTACAAATAATGGTACCGTTAAGTTTACAAATCTGCCTTATCCGATATACAATGCATTTCCTCCAACAGTTGCAGGCGCAACATCAGGAGCCGCTTCAGTATATTTTCTTGGGGCAAGTAACAATACATTAAGCTGTAACGGGATTACAAATTTCTATAACCTGATTATTAATAAAGGTGTTGACCGGACTTTCAAACTAACAATTAATTCAACCGGTTATGCTAACTTCAGACTATTTGGAGCAAATGTTATGGCCACTGATATAGGAATGGTATTAAATCCAAATCTCAGAAAAGCTTTGTGGATACGTGCAGGCACCGTCGTTTTAAAAGGTTCGTTGATCATCCCTTCACTTTCTGAAGGTATTGCTGCAAGTGCTGAATATTATATCCCTTTTAATGGAGCTTTAGTGGTTGATGGTGTAGATGTGGTTGTGCTATCGACAGCTGATGATTACAGGGAAGTAAACGTAGCATATACGGTTGCAGCTCCGGACAATGCTGCAATTGGAGTAACCAAGGGTGGAACAAGTGCCCTTTATATATTTGGCAAACTGCAAATAAACAATGGTTATGTATCAACCCGTGAATCAGGAGGTTTAATCACTTCAGGCGGTTCAGGACAATTGAATATAAATGGAGGAACTGTGGATTCTAAACAGCTTCTTTCCTCTACAGGTTCGGCATCTTATAGCCAGTATGGAGGTTTATTTATTCTCAGGGGCCGTTTCCAGCGAACGCCTGTGGCTTATTCAACGGTTGCCGATCTTACGGATGTTTCGATGACTACTTTAAATACATCAAGAGCAACAAATGGAATCAATGCTGGTTTTGGCTCCTTCAACCTTGAACAGGCGAACAATATTTTTGTTCAGTCGGGGGGAACAATATGTATTTACGATGTATGCGGTATAGCCGGGGGCCAGCAGGAAGCGTTTGATGTGAAATCGTCGGCCTCCAATATAAATGTTACAGGTGGCAATTTAGAAATAAGGCCCGTGACTGGAACAGTTTTAGCTGATGCAGGTAATTATTTAATAAATACAAGTGCCCCACTTACTAATTTCCTAATTAATCGTGTCAGCAGTAATTCAGTTGTTCAACTAAATGCATCTCCATTAATTGTCCGCAATAGCCTTACTCTTTCTTCCGGAGTTTTTTCAGCGAATAATCTGGATGTAACGGTTGGGGGAGATTTTTCAATAGCAAGTGGAACTTCCTATATTTCCGGAAGCAATACTACTCTGTTAAATGGAACCGGAAATCAGACATTAACAGTAAATCTAGCAGCTCCGCTTTCATTAAACAAGCTGACAATCGACAAACCTTCCGGAGTAACGGTTGATCTTGCCGGTTCACAAAGTACTATTAATGTTAATGATAATTTCAGACTTGTATTAGGAACACTTAATGATAATGGCAAGACAATAAATGTTGTCAGAGATGTCTATAATTCTGGTTTGCACATTGGTAGCGGCAAGATTGTGCTCAATGGGACCTTGGTTCAGAGTATTGCCGGCAATGGTATTTTTCAAAATGTGGAACTTAATAACTCGAACGCTGCTGTAACACCTGTTTCACTATCTGCTAATATTACTATTAATGGCGGCTTGACATTTTCTCAGGATAAGTTGTTTAATATTGGCATCTACAATTTACGGCTCAATTCATCAGCTATTATATCAAATGCAAGTGCAACAAGGTACATTCAGACAGCTGGGAATGCAGGTGATGGGGGAGTTACAAAAGTATATTCTTCAACAGGAGGATTTACATTTCCGGTTGGAGCACCGACAATTACACCTGCCCAACCCGTAAAATATACCCCGGCAACCTTAGGATTTAGTTCTGCTCCTGCCGGTTATGGATCAATAACGGTTGTTCCGGTAGGTTATGAACACCCCAGCACAACAATAAACGGACAGAGTCTCACCTATTTCTGGCGGGTTAAGTCCTCCGGATTCACAGGAATTGTTCCTAATTCAGTAACTCATTCATTTACTTATGATCAGAGTAACGTTGTTGGTAATGAAGCCAATTATATCCCTGCTCTATACACTAACAACGATTATACCTGGAGATATGGGACAAATACCAATCCTCCGATTGATATTACAAACAATTTAATTACAGACTGGACAACACCAACAAATAGTGCAGATTTTTTAAATGGTGATTATACTGCAGGAGATGCTGCATTCGGGGTTCCTCAAATATATTACAGCCGTCAAAACGGTTTGTGGAGTAATTTAGCAACATGGTCATTAACGGGTCATACAGTTACTAATCCACCTACAGTTCCTCCAGGATTAAATGATATTGTTATTATCGGTGGACTGGATTCAGTTTACCTGGCAACCAACATTACTGTTCCCAATACAGATGTGAGAAGTTGTGCCAGTTTGCAGATTGAAACTGGTTCTGCACTTGATATTGGATATAATTTTAATTCAAATTTTGGAATAGTACAAAACCATCCGAATGGGAATGGGAATTTCAGGTTCACAACATCCTGGACTTCAGAGAGTACATACACTTTCCCCTTTGGTGATTTTACAGATTATAATATTAGCCTTGGTACTACAGAAATATACTCAACAAATCCGGCAGCCGGAACAACATACTGGCTGCCCAATGGAATACTTTCATATGGTAATTTGATCCTGAGTCCTCTCGGAGGATCAAATATTATCTTCGCAAATAATGACCTTACGATTTATGGAAATCTTATCACCCGAGGTCAGAATGCCGATTCCTGGTTTTGCCCGACATGGAATGTTAACTATCCGACACCACCTACAGTCAGGATTCCAAAAACGATTACTATAATTGGAGATTTACATATTCAGGGGGGAGGTTTGATATGGTATGGTAACGGGAATATTGCACAAAATTTTGTCATTTATGGGGATGTTACCGTTGAAACTTTATCAGCATTGTATGTCTGGAGCGGAGCTACTAATCAAAGCATGTCTATAGGGGGAAGCCTGATTAATAATACAGATGGTCTAAGTCATGGTCTAACCACCACATCAAAGGTTGATTTCACAAACATACCCGTTACATTTTTTGGTTCATCTGATGCAAGTATTACAAATACATCAAGTAGTCCGCCGACGATATTTAGTTTAGTGACAATAAATAAAGGGACATCACCGGCAGCAACCCTTACCTGCAACATTGGAGGTACACTAACTACTCCGGTGAATAACTGGCTGACATTGCAAAACGGTACATTCCGGTATATGCGAACGAACCCGGGCACAGATTTTACCATATCCACAACTACACCGTTTGCCATTCCATCTACTGCCGGACTGAGTATCAATTACGCAAACGCCAACAACAGGAATATCCTTATAGGAAATGCTAATAATGACAATGGTGATCTGCTATTGAGCGGTAAACTGACATTGATCAGTGGTAATGTTTATGTCGGACCTATTGCGGCTCCAGGAAATAACAATGATATAGAATATTCCGGAAGCGGAGCTTCTGCCATCGAAATTCAGGGTGGAAATCTTGCAGTAAACGGACAGGTTCGGAGAAATATTTTGACTACAAATGGAAATCTTAAATATATTCAAACCGGGGGCAGTGTTGGAATTAATGGAAATAATGCAAATGTTGATTATGCTAAACTGGAGGTCTTAAATGAAGGAAGCAGTTTCAATATGTCGGGTGGAACGCTTACTATTATTCGCGGTGGGGGCACGTCTTATGGGGATTTGTATTTAAGACCAGCAAGTTCTTCAGTAACCGGAGGTACAATTATTTTTACCAATGTAATTCCAAATACTCTCCAAAACTACACACTGGATGCAAATTTCCCGTTAAACAATCTGACTATTACCGGAGCTGCGGGGGCAGGGTTAAATGCTAATCTGAATCTTCTTATCAGCCCATTAGTACTTAATGGCACATTGACTCTGAGTAATCCACGGAGTATAATCAACACTAATAATATTAATGTATCTGTCAAAGGTAACCTTAATAATAGCGGTACTTATAATTACGGTACCAATACAACCACATTTAACGGTGGAGTGCAGCTAATTACCGGAAGCTCAATAACCAATTTTTATAATCTTATCCTTTCTGCAACAAATTCCCTTACTGTAAATAATAATTTTTCAGTAGGCCAGGATCTAAGTATCCTCAGTGGAAATTTGATGCTTGGGAACAAAAAGATAACCCTTTCAGGGAATCTTATAAACAATGGGGCTTATATTGATGACAATACTACCGGAGGTATAAGTTTTTCGGGCACAATTCTGCAACAGATATCCGGAACAGGGTCGTACGGGAGATTAGAGATCAACAATAACTCAGGAGTTAAACTGAACAGCTCAATTGTACTTCAAAACAACCTTTTACTTACTCAGGGTATCCTTGATATTAACTCCAATCTGCTTACACTTAGCCAGAACAGCAACATTATTGGCACACCTGGTTTAAGCAGGATGATTCTGTCTGAAGGTGTAGTAAGCAGTCCCGGTGTCAGAAAGTTTTTTACGGCGGCCCCTCAATCATTTACATTTCCTGTTGGGGTTTCCGGTAAATATACTCCTGCCCAATTCACAATCTCTGCAAGCGCGACAGTTGGTTATGTCAGTGTTTCTCCAATTAATGAATACCATCCCTCTGTTTCCGATTCAATGATTGTTCTTAACTATTATTGGAAAATTGAAAGTGCGGGAATTTCCGGATTTACCGGGGATGTTTTATTACAGTATCTCTCCTCTGATGTGGCTGGAGTGGAAAGTAATTATGTCGCTGCCAGACTTGTGCTTCCGGGGAATACTTGGACCAAAGCACTTCCCGGACCTGCTACTGATAATGTGGATGAAATAAACCATCGTATTTACTTTAATTACTCAAGCAGCAATAATCTTAATGGGGACTATACTGCAGGCGATAGTGCCGCATTTCCCGCAGAAGTTTCAACATACATGACGAATAATGATGGTCTATGGACAAATCAGACAATTTGGACTCCTGTCGGATCTTCTCCTCCATGTCCGGTTGGCGGACCCTATGGTGCCAATGTAATTATAAACCATATTGTAACAATTGATATAAATGGCATATCTGCTTTAAGCACTATTATTAACAACAGACTGAGGATCCTTTCACCAACCTTTGGCCATAGCCTTGGTGATATCGAAGGAAATGGAACCCTTTACGTAGAAAGCGGGAATATACCCGCTGGAAATTATACATCATTTATAGATTGTGCAGGAAACGGAACTTTTGAGTACGGAGGAACCGGTATTTATACTATTATTGCAAGCCAGTACAGTAGTTTGCCTAACTTGTTTTTCACAGGGACCGGCACAAGAGTTCTTCCGAATAAAGATTTAACTATTTGTAAACGACTTGTAATTGACGGGCCCATTCTTGATAATAGCATAAACAATAGCAAGCTTACTATTTTAGGCTCAATGGAACGATATAATACCGGTGCTTTTATTAGTGGTTCAGGTACAGCCCCTGCTGCAACTGTTTCCTTTGCAGGCGAAACTCTACAAAGCTTGGGCGGACCAACCGGAGACTTTACCGGGGTTAACAGGTTTAATAATCTTGAGATCAATAATGCTGAAGGATTGGATATTGGTTTGAACGGATCGGTCGAGGTAAATAATGCACTTCTCCTTACAAATGGGATTATTAATTCAACCGCCACCAACAAGCTTATATTATTAAACACAAGTTCAGCAGCCGTTTTGCCTGATGGTGGAAGTACTTCTTCATTTGTCAATGGCCCATTGATAAAAAAACTTATCAATGGAGAAGATTTCCTTTATCCCTTAGGAAAAGGGATAACAAAAGGACATCATCTTACCCTCACTTCAACTGCCGGAACCACATTATTCTGGACTGCCGAGTATTTTACACCAAATCCTACTGCAACCTCCCTTGCACCTCCATTGCAGGCAGCTAATACGATGGAATATTGGAGCGTAAGTACAAGTATAGTAGCCACAGCCACTGTTAAATTAGCATGGGATCGGAAAAGTAACCTGACTCCTCTGATGACCACAAACGGATTGACTGATATGCGTGTCGCTGAATTTAATACAGGATCATGGAATGAGCTTTCTTCTGTTGCTGTCGGAAATGATTATAACGGAGATGTTGCAACTATTAATAATGTTTCCATCTCCACAACACCTAAGGAATATACAATCGCCAGCATTACACCTGCAATTGCAAGGGCTTCTTTAATTCCGGACACCCCGGTCTGCGGTGAATCCGGAATTCCTGTGGATTTTGCATACTATAATCCGATTAGCTTAAATTATACACTGGATTACACAATTAATGGCGCTGCCCAGCCTACAATAAATGTGACATCACTACCTTATACGCTTCCTACTCCAATTTCCGGAGTGTACAAATTGACAAATTTTACATTTAATAACGGAGCTAATACAGGGGTGGTTGATACAACTGCTGTACAAGTGTATGATCCTCCAATGTTTGCTGATGCCGGATTAGACCAATCACTCTGCGGAGTCTCCGGAACTGTTCTGGCTGGAAATAATCCTGCGCCTTATTCGGGTTTATGGACAATTTTAAGTGGTTCAGGCGGTGTTTTGGTTAATAATTCTCTTTATTCAACTGTTTTTACAGGAGCTATAGGAGTTACGTATACCCTCCGGTGGACAATCAGCAACTATACATGTATTTCCTCTGACGAGGTGATCATCTCCTTCCCTTTCATTGCTGAACGTCCGTTAAACTTCTTATCGGCACCCACACCGGTATGCCAGGGTTCTACAGGAAATATCTATACGGTTCCAAATACAATAGGAGTAACTTATAACTGGTCATATAGCGGGACAGGCAGTACAATAAACGGAACAGGGAATTCGGTTTCAATTGATTTCGATGCAACTGCCACAAGCGGTACCTTAAGTGTTACAGCCACAAATTCCTGCGGAACAAGTCCGGCCAGAACCGTCGATATCACCATTATTGCCGATCAGGTCTGGACCGGCAATGTAAGCACTGATTGGAACATTTCCGGAAACTGGTCATGTGGATTCATCCCTAAAATAACCACCTTTGTTCAAATACCTGACGTTCCGAATAAGCCAGTTTTAAGTGGTGGTGCGATAGGAGCCGTTATGGATTTAATTATTGATTCCGGATCATCACTAACGGTTACAGGCAATACTTTGCAGATTTCCGGTACGATTACGAAAAATGGAACCTTCGACGCGACTTCGGGAACAATTGAAATGAAAGGATCTTCAACACAAACAATTGATGCTAATCTTTTTGTCAACAACATCATTGAAGGTTTAATTATCAATAATACTGCAGGAGTATCCCTGCAAGGCGCACTTAATGTCACCGGGGTTGTTTTAGCTACGACGGGAAATCTTGCCTCGGGCGGATATTTAACCCTTGTATCATCAGCAAGTCAAACTGCTCTAATTGATGGCTCAGGAACCGGGGAAATAACAGGCAATATTACAATGCAACGCTATCTTCCATCAGGATTTGGTTATAAATATTTCAGTTCTCCATTTCAAGCGGCAACAGTAAATGAGTTTGGGGATGATATGGACCTTTTAGCAAGTTTTCCAACATTTTATAAATATGATGAAAGTCTGATTTATGCGGGTTGGGTTTCCTATGTGAATCCTGTCAATACTTTGAGCCCTATGTCTGGATATGCTGTAAACTTTGGACCTAATGTGGCTCCTTTAACAGTTGATGTAACGGGTGTTGTAAATAATGGTGTGCTTTCCAGAACCATTTATAATAATAACAAAACCTATACCCAGGGTTTTAACCTGTTTGGCAATCCATACCCTTCACCCATCAACTGGGATGCGGCATCAGGATGGACAAAGACCAACATTGATAATGCTTTGTATTATTTCAAGGCGGGGGGAGTTGATCAATATTCAGGTACTTATGCTACTTATATTAATGGAATCTCCAGTGATGGGCAGGCAACAAATATTATTCCCTCCATGCAGGGTTTCTTTGTGCATGTTTCGGATGGGTTATATCCTGTTACCGGCACACTAGGGATGAATAATGCGGTCAGAGTAAACGATCTGACGCATCCTTTTCTAAAGACAAATGAAGACTTTAATAGCTTGTTTTTCAGATTAACAGCCACATATGCTGATAGTCCCCGTTCATCTGACCCAATGGTAATTTATTTCGATGAAAATGCGACAACGGAATTTGACAGTGATTACGATGCATTGAAGTTAATGAACACCGACCTGGAAATAACAAATCTTTATTCCCTGCTTCCTAATGGTACAAAACTCTCAATCAATGCCCTGCCTGAAATGGTCGATTCATTGATCGTTATTCCGCTTGGGCTTAAGGTATACAGAAGTGGGGATATTAGCTTCAGGATCTCGGATTTTGAGAACTTGCTGGTGGAAATGAAAATTTATCTTCATGATGCATCAACCGGAAAAAACCAGAATTTATTACCAGACCAGGAATATACTGTTAATCTTCAGGATGGTGAATATTCCAACCGATTTTCATTAAAATTACTAAATGGTCCACTCGATTTACCAGCAATAGATCCCTCTGACTTTTTCGATATATTTTACTCAGATGGGTTCCTGAAAGCAAATATTGGATATTTGGATGGCCATGAAGGAGTTTTACACCTTTTTGATTTGGCGGGTCGTAAGCTATTCACCTGGGAGGTCTATGAAAATGTCCGTTATAAGTTTAACCCGCAGGTAAGTAGTGGAATATATGTTGTTGCTTTATTGTCCGGAGATGCTGTTAAGACGAAAAAGATATTAATTAAATAGGAATGAAACTAATAAAAACCATAAGATTTTGCAGAAGCTTTTTAAAGTCTGTTGTATCATGGAGCTTCTTGTTTATTCTGACAACCATCATCGTTCATGGACAGGAGAAACCTCCGCGGCCGTTAACCGTAACAGTTAACCTATCGCAAAATCTTAATTTTGGTGCATTTTATCATGGAAATGTGGGTGGGACAGTAATCATCTATAATGATGGATCTCGTTCATCAACAGGTGATATTGTCTTGTTAACTATGGGTTATTCCTTTTCAACAGGCCTCTACGATGTGGTAGCAAATCCGGGTACGCTCATTTCTATACTTAACGGCCCCGACGCCATTCTCACAGGTAGTAATGGGGGGATGATGATCCTTCAAATAGGGGATTCCGATCCTCCGAATCCATTTGTTATAACGACAATGCCTCCTGCTGCAACACAATTAAGGATTGGCGGAACACTGATCGTAGGAAATCCGATCCTAAATCCACCTGGTAATTACGGAGGAACCTTTGATATAACCTTAGTTCAGGAATGATCGCTTCAAAGCCGATTCAAATATGGTAATAATAATTCTTTTAAAATAAGGCAACTCATTTATATTTCCACTGAGAATGCTTGTCTGTGTCAAATGGCACTGTATCATTTTTGTTTAGCACCCAATATTTCTGACCTGTTTTATAAGTTTTGCAGAGGAATATCTTTTATATAATAAATAGCCCTGTTTCATTATATCTCTATTATAACAGTTCATGAGATGGATATATTAAAAATGGGAGATGAGTTTTTTCTTCCCATATCAGATCTTTTATATACACCTCATATTTAAAATGAAATTAATTCCTTTCAATTATAAAAATTATACCTTCAATGTATATGAAACAAAGCCGCGCTGAAAACGTACAATCGAATGAATAAATAAGGTTTACTGAATGTAACACAAATTAATTTTGGAGGAACTCAGATAATGTAAAATCAGATCACTATTCCATGGTGAAATTATAGCGGAACATTGATTTAACCTTGGTTTAGGATTGATCTTTTTAAACCGATACGCGAAAAATAATTTTGAAAAGTATAAACGCATATAGCGCTTCCAAATATCCAAAAAGAATACTCCTCAGTGCGCAAGGGTATTTAATCATTTTTGTTTATCTCCTGACATTTCTGCCAGGTCTTAGCAGTTTTGGACAGGACTCTCCGGCATATGAGGAAATACAGCTTTTCCTTGATGTCCCTAATCTTGGGGGCCGGGATATGGATGTTTTAATAATGGAAGATGAAGTTTATTTGCCCATTACTGACTTTTTTGACTTCCTCATGATAAGAAATATTCCCTCACCTGATTTGGATACAATCACCGGCTTTTTTATTAATCAGGAAGCAACTTATCTTATTGACAGGGACAAAAGCCAAATTCGATATGGAGACGAATTGTTTGAGCTTAAACCCGGCGACCTGATCCGAACGGAGACAAATCTTTATTTGAGAGGATATTATTTCGGTCATATATTTGGACTTGACTGCGAATTCAGTTTCAGGACAATGTCCGTAAGAGTAAACACGAGGCTTGAATTACCGGCAATACGTGAAATGCGCTTACAGACCCTGCGAAAAAACATGAATCGTCTTGTAGGTGAGGAAGAAGCAGATACTATTATAGGAAGGAGCTATCCATGGTTCCATTTTGGTATGGCTGATTGGTCGGCAAATTTCACAGAACAAATAAACGGGCAGGTTGATTCAAGACTTAGTCTGGGCCTCGGATCAATAATTGCAGGTGGTGAAGCAACTGTTGCCTTAAATTATAATAGCTATACTCCCATTACAGAAAAACAGCAATATTACCTCTGGCGTTATGTCAATAATGATAACAGTGCCCTGCGCCAGGTAATGGCTGGTAAATTCTCGACTGGCGCCACATCGTCAATTTATGATCCCGTAGTTGGCGCAAAGATTACAAATACGCCAACCCAATTCCGAAGATCGTTCGGAACCTATACCCTGAGCGAACGAACCGAACCAGGATGGATTGTGGAGCTCTATGTAAATAATATACTTGTCGATTATGCCACTGCTGATGCATCTGGCTTTTTTACTTTTGAAGTGCCGCTGGTTTATGGCAATACTTATGTCAGGTTAAAATTTTACGGCCCCTGGGGCGAAGAGCGGGCACGAGAGCAAAATATCACCGTCCCATTCAATTTCATTCCAAAGAAAACACTTGAATATTCTGTAAGTGCAGGTATGGTGGAAGATGGTCGCCAAAGCTTGTTTTCAAGAACCAGTGTATTTTACGGATTATCCCGTTCAATAACAATCGGTACTGGTGTCGAGTATCTTTCTTCTGTTTCCTCGGGCCAGGTTATGCCCTTTGTAAATGGTTCATTTCGTCTGGCTTCAAATCTTCTCCTTTCGGGAGAATTCTCGCCTGCAGTAAGATCTAATGCTACTCTTACTTACAGGTTACCTTCAAACCTCCAGTTCGACCTTAACTACATCTACTATACTAAAGATCAAAAGGCCATTAATAATAATTTCCGCGAGGAACGTAAATTTTCAATGTCAATGCCAATTCGCATTACTAATTTTTCTTTATATAACAGGTTATCCATTAATCAGTTGGTTTTGCCAACTACAAATTATACTACATCCGAATGGTTAATTTCAGGAGCCCTCTTTGGGGTAAGCACAAACATTACATCTTATGCTGTTTTTATTGGCAACACAGCTCCTTATTTCTACAGCGACTTTTCAATGTCTTTCCGTATTCCTAAAAATATTACACTTCAACCGCGGGCTCAATATAGTTATTCAAACAAAAATTTTCTTTCAGCAAAGCTATTAGCGGAAATGCGAGTGTTGAAAAAGGGATATCTTACTGCCTCGTATGAGCAGAATTTCAGGAGTAATATGCATTTAGTGGAATTCGGGTTCCGTTACGACTTCAAATTTGCACAAACCAGTATTTCGACGCGGCAATCTAGTAAATCCTCTATGTTTATCCAATATGCCAGAGGCAGCATTATAAATGACAGCAAAACTAATTATGTGTATACAGATAATCGCAGCAACGTAGGCAAAGGTGGTATAAGTATCATACCTTTCCTTGATAAAAATGCCAACGGCACAAGAGAACCCGGCGAACCCAAGGTTTACGGATTAAATCTCAGAGCTAATGGCGGTAGAATTGAAAAAAGAGAAATGGATACCACAATAAGGATCTTTGGCCTTGAACCTTATACAGATTGTTTTATTGAATTTGACCAGAGCAGTTTCGACAACATTGCATGGAGGTTGAAATTTCGCACCATGAATATAGCAGTAGATCCTAATTTGATTAAGCTGGTGGAAATTCCGATAAATGTAGTAGGAGAAGCGGCAGGAATGGTTAGGATGGACCAGAAGGGTGTTCTTAGTGGACTTGCACGTATAATCGTGAATTTCTATGATAAAGATCAGAAAAAAATAGGGAGAACCCTTACGGAAGATGATGGTTATTTTAGCTATTTTGGTCTTAACCCCGGCACCTATGATGCCAGAATAGATTCAGCTCAATTGCGCAAACTAGGTTTTATATCTACTCCCGATTCAGTCAATTTTAATATTGCCGCAAACCTTGATGGTGATTATGTAGACGGTCTTGATTTCATAGTCAAACTAGATACCCTTAAAGTGCTGAAAAATATCGATATGATCGTCCATGAGGAAATAGAGCAAGAAATGGACGAAACCATGGATAGTTATGTCATTCAGATTGGAGCCTTCAAAAACGAGGCTGAGGCAGATTCACTTCGAAACCAATTGAGTGCTCTTCTGGGAAAAGAGGTTAGTCTATTTCCTGAAGATGGCCTTTATAAAATCCGGGTAACAGGTTTTGCAACAAGGAATGAAGTTGAAGAAACCTTCCCCGTATTACTAAGCAAGGGAATTAAGGAGATTAAGTTGATTACCAACATAGGCGTGTTAGATTCTGCCCTGACAACCAACATACCAGGTATTGTAACTGATCCTTTCAGACCGTTTGCTGAAGGGGACACATCTGTGGCGATTGTTAATGAAATGATCGAAAAAGATATGACTTCCATTACGGATAGTTATGCCATAGAGGTTGGAGCCATCGAAAATGAAACAGAAGCGGTAGCGCTTCAGGATCAATTAACCAAACTTATGGGTAAAGATGTTAGTCTGATTCATGAAGATAATCTTTACAAAGTCAGGGTAACCGGTTTCGCGACCAGTAATGAAGTAAAGAAATCGTTCCCTGTTCTAAAAAGCCAGGGCATTAGTGAGATTGGGTTGATATTCTATAAAGGCATGTTAAATACTGACCCGACGACCAACATACAAAGTATTGGAATTGTAACTGATCCTTTTAGACCGTTTGCTGAAGGGGACACATCTGTGGCGATTGTTAATGAAATGATCGAAAAAGATATGACTTCCATTACGGATAGTTATGCCATAGAGGTTGGTGCCATCGAAAACAGAACTGAAGCAGATGCGCTTCGGGAAAAATTAAGCAAACTACTGGGTAAAGATGTTAGTCTGATTCTTGAAAATAACCTTTACAAAGTCAGGGTAACCGGTTTCGCGTCCAGTAACGAAGTAAAGGAATCGTTCCCTGTCCTAAAAAGCCAGGGGATTAGCGAGATTGGGTTGATATTCTTTAAAGGCCTGTTAAATTCTGCCCTGACGACCAACATTCAAGGTATTGGTATTGTAACTGATCCTTTTAGACCGTTTACTCAAGGGGACAACACTGTGGCGATTGTTAATGAAATGATCGAAAAAGATATGACTTCCATTACGGATAGTTATGCCATAGAGGTTGGAGCCATCGAAAATGAAACAGAAGCGGTAGCGCTTCAGGATCAATTAACCAAACTTATGGGTAAAGATGTTAGTCTGATTCATGAAGATAATCTTTACAAAGTCAGGGTAACCGGTTTCGCGACCAGTAATGAAGTAAAGAAATCGTTCCCTGTTCTAAAAAGCCAGGGCATTAGTGAGATTGGGTTGATATTCTATAAAGGCATGTTAAATACTGACCCGACGACCAACATACAAAGTATTGGAATTGTAACTGATCCTTTTAGACCGTTTGCTGAAGGGGACACATCTGTGACGATTGCTAATGAAATGATCGAAAAAGATATGACTTCCATTACGGATAGTTATGCCATAGAGGTTGGTGCCATCGAAAACAGAACTGAAGCAGATGCGCTTCGGGAAAAATTAAGCAAACTACTGGGTAAAGATGTTAGTCTGATTCTTGAAAATAACCTTTACAAAGTCAGGGTAACCGGTTTCGCGTCCAGTAACAAAGTAAAGGAATCGTTCCCTGTACTAAAAAGCCAGGGGATTAGCGAGATTGGGTTGATATTCTTCAAAGGCATGTTAAATTCTGACCTGACGACCAACATACAAGGTATTAAAACTGGCCCGGTTAAAACGTATTCTGAAAAAGACACAACTGTTGTGATTGTTCATGAAATAACTGAAGAAGATACGACTTCCTCTATGGATAGCTATGTCATTCAGCTCGGTGCTTTTAAACAAAAAGAAAATGCCAATAAGTTAAAGGAAAAACTTACTGATGTGCTGGATAAAGAGGTTATTATAACCGTTAAGGATGAATATTACAAAGTACGGGTAATTGGTTTCGAGACAAGCTATGAAGTTAAGAACTTTATACCTGAACTCGTAAGGAATGGGTTTAAAGAGATTTGGGCTGTTAATTTGAAAGGAACGCAGAAACCTTCAAGTAAAATGAAGCCCGATAAAGAAGTAATTGATTCGTATACGAAAAAGGGCACTTCATATTTAATAATTGATGAGTCAAATGTGGAGTCTATGACCACTGGAAAAGACAGTTACGCTATTCAGGTGGGGGCTTTTAATCTCAAAATAAATGCAGATGTTTTCAGGATAAAACTCGCTACTATTCTTGACAAAGAAGTCGAAATATTTGTTGAGGATGAACTCTACCAAGTTCGTATACCTGGTTTCCGGACAAGAGATGAAGTTGATGCATATATTCCTGTGCTCCAAAAAATTGGTGTGAGCGAAACAAGAATCGTCAATTTAAAAGAAAATCAAAAACATTGGATTTCTACAAGCAGAATTGATACAATTGCAGAAGGACTTGAGAAGTTCACCAAAAAGGATACTAGCTATTTGATAAAGAAAGAGACATTAAAGGAGGTTAAAAAATCAACTCCGGATAGTTCTGTAATTAGCAGAAAAAAGATTATACCTGAAAAGAAAAAAGAAGAACTCCCAGTGATTCCAACTGAGGAAAAAGTAACTAAAAAAACTGAAGTTAAGGAAAAACCAGCTGATGTTGCAATTGTTGAAGAACCAAAGAAAGAAACTGTTGTATCGCACGCTTCGGTCGAACGGAAGAAAACCTTTGAAGAAAGACTTCTGGAAGCTGAATACAGGTCAGGACTTTATGAGTCACGTTGGCCGGGAGTTGAATTTACAATTCAAATTGCGGCTTCCAAATCCATAAGTGATCCGGAAGTGATAAAAAGAAAGTTTGATATAAGCAGTGATGTGGAAGTTGTCAAGGGTGGTGAATGGTATCGATTCACTGTTGGCCATTATATTAAATACTGGAAGGCCAGGGAGTACAGGAATATTTTAATATCCAGGAATGGTATAGATGATGCCTTTATCATTGCTTATAAAGAAGGTAAAAAAATAATGTTTACTGATCTGTTGGCTATGGTAGAAACAACACCAGATTCCAATACAGGAACAACTGTCAGACCTGCAGTGAGCAGAGCCTTCAGCGTTCAGATATTGGCTACAAAGGATGGAAATGTATCTGAGTCGACTATCAGGGAAAAGTATGATGTTGATGAGGATATCTTCAAAGAATACAATCCTAGTGATGGGTTGTACCGGTATTCTATTGGGGACTTTAGCTCGTATATTGAAGCTGCAAAAGTGCGTAACAGGATAAGAGCTAGTGGAATTAGAGATGCGTTTGTTGTTGGTTTTAAAGATGGTAAACGCGTAGCTGATCCCAAGTCAATTCTTTAGGGAATGGAAGATAAAAGTTATTAGATTCATTTTTATACTGGACAGTAATATTTGGATTCGAAAATAAGAATTCGACAGCGCTTATTAAACTAATAGGAATTAAGAAACAAGAAGTATTGAATAGAGAAAAAATAACCTGAAACCTATAATTTTATTCATTGTCCGAAGCATTTGTGAATAGAAGATATTCAAACAAACATCCAAACGAAGTCGATTTTAATCGGCTGACCAATCGACACTAAGAACGAAATAAATAGCTTAAATTATTGGGTGAAAGTGTTTACCAAAATGCCCGGATTTCCTTTATTTATTCCTATGGTAGCTTACCAACCCGGTAATTGGAGATTGAATCACTTTTTCAATATTCACTTCAAACTCTTTCCCGATCTTGTGCAAATGAGCTTCAAAATAATATGCTACTGAACCCACAAATGATACAGGAACTTCTTTATGGTTCGGATACTTTTTGATATGATTTATGAAAAATTCGCGAAAGGAATTTGTGACAAGTTCGAAAATGTACTTATCGGATATATGGTCGGTATAAAAATCACAAAAGGAGGCAAGGAAACGATTGGGAAAAGGCATATTATAAATGGCATCCAAAATATTATCGCGGGTATAATTAAATTCCTTTTTGAAAGACTCTTCAATTTTTTCCGGAAGATTTCCAAGGAGATAATCTTTAATAAAAATTTTACCCATATGCGCCCCGCTCCCTTCATCTGCAAAAAAATAACCCAGTGATGGCAGGGTCTTAACAATGGATTGGCCATCATAATAACATGAATTTGAACCGGTACCTAAAATGCAAGCAAGACCTTCTTTGTTGCCGAACAAAGCCCTCGCTGCACCCAGGAGATCCGACTCAACTGTGATCATGGAATTCTTAAAAACATTCTGTATGGCTTCCTCGATCATCATTTTTTTATTCGCAGAAGAACACCCCGCTCCATAAAAATGAATTTCCGAGATTTTTTTTTGGTTGGTGAAAGGAACGATATCATGTGCTAAAATTTCAATGATCTTATCTGAGCCAATATAAAACGGATTCATACCCCACAGCTGAAAACTCATCCTTTCACCCGACTTGTCAATCAGCACCCAATCAGATTTTGTGGCACCACTATCGGCTATTAATTTCATATTATTATTTTGTTGTTTTCCGAAACAGCCAAATTACAAAAAATGCAATAACAGTCTTCAATTTTCTTTTTACTTTTGCGCCTCCGGAAAATTTATTTAAATTTATACCACCGGATTTGTTACCCGCTTAGATTTTTTTATGATCAACACGATTATTTGGGATTGGAATGGAACGCTGCTCAACGATACCGATATCTGCATTGAGTCCATGAATCTTTTATTGCAGAAGCGAAATCATCCGGTATTGACAAAAGACCGCTACCGTGAAATCTTTACTTTTCCTGTTCGCGACTATTACATAAAAGCTGGATTTAATTTTGAAAGTGAACCTTTTGATTTAATTGCTCTCGAATTTATGGATTTGTATTTTTCCAGGTTGCCTAAAGCAAATATTTTTAGTGAAGCCGGGCAGGTGTTGTCAATATTTCAACAAAGAAAGATTACACAGGTGCTGATTTCAGCGATGGAGCATGAAGCTCTTGTCAATTCAGTAAAAGAAAAAGCATTATTCAAGTTTTTCAATTATATTTCAGGGATAGAGGATCATTTTGCAGTAGGTAAAACTGAAAACGCAAAGAAGATTGTAAAAGAACTACATCTTGATCTTTCGAAAACCTTGTTGATTGGCGACACCATCCATGATTATGAAGTAGCTGATGAACTGGGTGTTCAATGTCTGCTGGTTGCCAATGGACATCAATCAATTGAACGATTAAAAAACCTCAGTTGTGAAGTAGTTGAAAACCTAAATATGGTTACAGATATTATAAACATTGAAAAGTCTATTGTCTTTATATAAATTTGATCAACACCTGTTCTTATGAAAATAGTTAAAAATGTATCTGATATAATAAATTCAACTTACATAAAGCCTGGTAGCATGATTTATACTGCTGGAAATGCTGCCGCACCTCAGGTTTTATTAAATCAATTGGCAAAAGATCCTTATATTTATAATGTGGATTTGTTAAGCGTATTGTTATTGGGAGATGTTGCAGCGCTTTTTACACCTGAAGTATGCCAGCGAATCAAGCATCGTATTATATTTTCAGGACCCCACTCCAGGGAGCAATTAAACAATGGATTAGCCACCTATCAGCTGATGCACCTTTCTGATATCCCAAACCAGGTTCAGCGGTACCTTAAACCTAATATATGTTTGTTTACTGTGAGCGGACCGGATAATGGCGGAAATTACAGCTACGGAACTACGGTTGAAGGAGTTCAGTCGGCCGTGCACTCCATCCGTGAAAACGGAGGACTTATCATTGTTGAAAGAAATGCAAAAATGCCATTCGTATTGGGGACAACCATCCACGAGTCGGAAATTGATTTTATGGTGGATACCGATTACCCGCTGCCAGCCAGCCCGGTGCATAAGCCTGACGAAACAGCCAGGAAAATCGGAAAAATGGTGACTGATTTGTACATTTCTAATGGTAGCACCTTGCAATATGGCCTTGGGGAAGTACCTGAAGCTGTAACCGATGCCATCATTGAAAAAGGTGTTAAAGATATTGGAATTTATACTGAGCTTTTTAGTGATGCCATGCGAAAGCTGGTTGAAAATGACGTGGTTACTAACCGCTATCTCGAAGTAAATTTTTCAACTGCATCCATCTTTCTTGCCTCCGATCAGAAAGGCTATGATTGGCTGAATTTTAACAGCTCTGTGCAAAGCAGGCCATGTAACATTACCAACAGCATTGTTAACATTGCAAAGCAACATAAGATGATCGCCATTAACAGTGCCATCGGAGTTGATCTTCATGGAAATATCTGGGCGGATTCGTTGCGCGGCCGCGAGGTTTATAGCGGAATTGGTGGCCAGGCTGATTTTTTAAGAGGATCTTACCTGTCGGAGTATGGTTATGCTATTATTGCTATGAAATCGACCACTTCTTCCGGTCTGTCAAAGATCATGGATTTGTGTCCGGAAGGAATTACAACAACAGCTATTTCAGCCGATCCTGTGGTGATTGTAACTGAAAACGGGGCTTTTGATCCGCGTGGACTGAATATGGTTGAGCATGCTGTCGGGATAGCCCACCTCGCAGAACCGATAGAACGCAGCAGGTTATTGAAGCTCATATATGATAGTCCTGAGTTCCATAAACCCAAAGAGGCACTCAAAAATAAATTCCCGAAAGGATTTATTCCCTATGAGGCCGTTAAGTAGTAAAGGGATTCTTCTTATTGCTTTTCAGAATACAACTTAAGCTCATAAGCTACTGTCTAAAAAAGAAATTTAATTTTCACTCTGATTTTTGAGGATTTATGGTTGCTGCCCGAAAAGAGATATTTTTACTATTGGTGCTCATTCTGACTTATTCGTTGGGGATTTCACAATATCTTTCCAATCCATCCTTCGAAGGAATTCCTCAACCCAATATTCCGCCACCAGGATGGCAGATATGCAACACAGCCACCAGTACTCCTGATGTTCAGCCAGGTAACTTTGGAGTTTATTTGCCGCCATCACAAGGAGAAACCTACCTTGGAATGACCGTCCGTGATGATTTCACCTGGGAAGATGTACACACCGGCTTATTGACACCATTATCAATGGATTCCTGTTACATTTTTCAAATCGATTTTGCTTATCAGCAGGATGTGGCCGGTTATAATATGCAACCCATCATTTTAAGAATTTACGGCTATAATTCAGCTTGCGACAAGAACCATTTACTTTGGACCTCCCCTGCTGTATCCAACACTGAATGGCAAACCTACGAGTTTATGATTCATCCGGATGAAGTGGATATCACGGATCTGGTCCTTGAAGTTTACTATTTCAATACCCCTTCTTACTGGGGTTACATGCTGATGGATAATATCAGGATAAATCCTACACCCCAATTTGACCTGGGAAACGATACAACTCTTTCCCTTTGTGAAAACGATTCCCTTATCCTTGACCCCGGCCCGGGCTTTACAGGTTATCTTTGGCAGGATGGTGCCACAGAACAAACCTACACAGTCGATACCACAGGACTATACTGGGTACAGGCTTTTAATGCAGAAGGATGCTCCTGGACAGATTCAATTTTTGTGACCATTGGTGAGTATATGCCAATGGTACCTCAGATGTTCGATTCTCTTATCGCTTGTGAAGGACAGGAAGTAACAATTGGAGTCGACATCACAAACGGTGTTCCTCCTTATGCCTATGAATGGTTCGGATTGCCTGACACGACTGCAGCAATAGCTGTACTTGCAGATACAACCATGTTTTATTTCATTACGATTACTGACGATTGCGGGTATTCGGTCACAGATTCCATAAAGCTCGTTGTCAAACCCAGCCCCGAAATCAACCTTGGAAATGATACGCTTATCTGCCAGGATGGGGAATATACTATCCATGCAGGATCAGGATTTTACCAATACACCTGGCAGGATGGCTCGACCGATTCAACACTGACCATCACCGAACCGGGTACCTACTGGGTAACAGTAACCTCGATCTTCGGATGCAATGCAACGGATAGCATCAATATCAGCCTTTTTCCTGCCCTGCCTCTTGATCTTGGCAGTGATACCATTGCCTGCGAAGGTGAAACGATAATCCTTTATGCCGGTGAAGGATATGTCACCTATACCTGGCAGGATAATTCTTCTTTATCGGAATATACCGCTACAACAACAGGAATCTATTGGGTTACCGTAACAGATGACAAGGGATGCACGGCAACGGATTCCATCCTGGTCTCCATTCTTCCGTTACCTGACATAAACCTGGGTGAGGATTTGGCATTTTGCAGTGGAGAACAACAAAACATTACACCAGGACCCGGGTATGAAAGTTATCACTGGCAGGATGGTAACACCGGTCAGGTATACACCGTAACGGAGGCTGGACTGTATTGGGTAACGGTAAACAACGGCTGCGGAGAGGATAGCGATACCATTTATGTGGAAGTATATCCGCAGCCCGAACCAGACCTGGGTCCCGATACCACCATTTGCAATGATGCAAGCATTCTGCTCGATCCCGGAAGCCAGTTTATCAGCTACCTATGGCAGGATAATTCAACATTTTCTACTTTTAATGTAAATACTTCGGGTATTTACTATGTTGAAGTGGAAAATGTTTTCGGATGTACAGCAACTGATGAAATCTATGTATCCATATCCGATCCCCAGGTCAACCTTGGGCAGGACACCCATGTGTGCGAAGGCGATAGCCTTATCCTCGATGCCGGCGAAGGATTTGCAAATTATCTTTGGCAGGATAGTACAACTGCACAAACTTACCAAGTCACATCAGCCGATACATTTCAGGTTTATATCACAGATCAGTATGGTTGTGATGCCAACGATATAATAATTATTGTATCCTATCCATACCCATCAGCCAACCTTGGCGAAGATAAAGAAATCTGCACCGGAGACGAACTTATCCTGACGGCTCCCGAAGGAGACTTCACATATTACTGGAACGGAGAGCAGGGCGATCAGAACTATACCGTGACCGTTTCAGGGAATTATACATTAACGGTGGTTAACCTCTGCGACAGTGTAACCGATGACATCCAGGTTACCGTAAGCCCGGTTCCGGAAGTCTACCTTGGAGAAGATGAAGTGATCTTTCCGGGCGAGACCATAGAACTGGATGCCGGAGAAGGACATGATTCTTACCTCTGGCAGGATAGTACATCAGGACGATACTTCATTGTTAGCGAGAGCAACATCGAACCCGATGATCCTTATTATTGGGTTATGGTAACCGAAGGTATTTGTACAAGCTACGACTCGATAAAGATCGAGTTATTCGAGGTTTGGGTTCCGAAAGTGATCACCCCGAACGGTGATTCATATAACGAAAGATTCGAACCTGACCCTGAAAGATGGCAAGGCATCAACCGGCACAGGATAATTGTATTTAACCGCTGGGGTGAGCAGGTATGGGAGTCGGAAGATTTCCCCTCGGGATGGGATGGTAAGCAAAATGGCCGCTATGTAGCCGAAGGAACTTACTTCTGGGTGCTGGATGTTTATTATGGATCAAAAGATATTAAACAGACTTTGAAGGGTAGTTTGACGGTGATTGGTAATTCCCGGTAAACAGAATCCATTTATAAAAATATATGACTTATGGATCAAAGCATTTTTATGAATAAGGCAGTCATCCCGAATGATAATGACTTGCAGATTGAATTGGGCGAAACTTATGCCTTCTGGAATGAAATAATGGATTTTGTTGTCCTGAAATATCCAAAAGTTTTAAAGGAATGGAGCTACCCCGGCCGCAAGTACGGCTGGAGTTTTAGGTTGAAGGACAAGAAAAGGGTCATCATTTATCTGTTGCCGAGGGAGAGGTATTTCAAGGTGGCTTTTGTTTTTGGGCAAAAGGCTTATGAACTTGTCCTTGACAGTCCGATCTCAGAGTCAATAAAAAATGAGCTTGCAGGTGCCCGGGTTTATGCTGAGGGAAGAGGGATAAGGATTGATGTGAAAGATAGTGCAGATGATATAAAAAAGCTGGTTGAAATAAAGTTGTCGCATTGAAAGGTTACGTATATGGTTTGTGGCGGATTGCGGAGTACCAAACTTTTAATTTTCGATAAAGTTTGTTTGATGTTAATATGTTAATATATTGCACTTTACTCGCCATAAACTATATACGATGTTACTGCTATGTGCTTTTTTTATTCTTATTTTTTTATGTCGTTTCTACTCCATTATATCGTCAAAGATTACAGGAACAAGATTTTTAAACTCTTTTAACAAAGGTATAGTTATCTCTCTCATTTGAGGATGAGCTGATTCTGAAGTTCTCAACTCAAAAAAATGCTTCCACTCTCTTAAATTCATAGTAATTACTATTTCTGATTTCAAAGAATTTGGTAAAACACTTCTGGCCTCTTGTGGACTCGCCCCTAATTCAATAAGTCGATTATATACTTTTTCTGATTGTTCCATAGATGCTTGCCAAATCTTATACTCCTCTTGATTATTTTCCCAGAAAATAGGTTTGATTACTGTTATTTCATTTCCGAATTTACCTTTAGTATAATTACAAAACCTAGTTGATTCTTGTGTGTAACTTGCAATTCTATGTCTAACAATTTCATGTGTAATACCTCTATCACAAATTATTCTTACCGTAATGTAATTATGTTCGATTACAGAGTTATGTCCACGAGCAATTATCATGGACACAAATTCTTTTGCAGAATCGGAAGTTATATTGTCTTCACTTTTATATGCTGTACGACCAGCTTTTTCAATGCTTTTAAGCATCTCGTCCCCATTAACATCTGACTCAATAACAAAATATGGTGATATTATTTTCATTTTCTATGTGTTTTTTTTAATAATTCAAACTCCTTTTTTAGTTTGGGACTATCTTGGATTTCATCAATTGCAAAAGTTTCAAATGAATAATCATTTGAAAGAATATAAAATGGAACTTGAAAAATTGATTTCACTTTATCTAAACTTTCATTATTTACAGAAAAAATACTACACACTGCTTTTATCGAAACTTGATACTTTTTCTCACATTGCTCTTTCGTTGAAGTTAAGGTAGAACCTGAAGCTATTACATCTGTTACAATAATTATCTTTTTCTTGATAATTTTAGAGGAGACATTGTTCTCAAACTCAATTGTATAGCGGTTTTCATTTTTCGAGAACATTGCGTAAGTGAAATCTTTTTGTGTTTTAATTGACAAATTTGAACCAATAATTATTCCTGTTTTATCAATCCCTAAAATATAATCAAAGTCAATACTTTCTAATTCAATTTTGTAAAATGATGTCAATAAATTCAGTAGTAAATTGTCAGATACAATTTTGTTTGTATTCAAATAGTATTTACTGTAAAGATTAGAAGGTAATTCGAAAAATCCCACTGAAACTAATTTTTTCTGATTATCTAAAACCTCAATACCTTTAAGAAACTCTTTTTTGAAGTCAATTGGCTTTTTTTTCTCAATTACTATTTCAATAGTCCTTTCAGATTCTAACTTTTCAGATTCTAAACTACCTGTTTCATTTTCAATTGCCTTGGTAACATCTTTGGAGTATTGAACTTTATCTTCTTTAGTAACAATTGATTCATCAAATTTTATTTTTACTTTTTGATAACCAAGTCTATAGATACTAGCTAATTCATCCTTATCAATTGCTTCTTCAATCTTTTCGAGTTCAATATCAATTTTTTTGCACTTGGAGAATAGTAAGTTACGAGTTTTTGTTCTGTCTTTTAATTCTTTATCTCGTGATTTTATATTTACTATATGAGGATGCAAAGTAATCAAATAACGTTCAGATTCAATTTCCACTCGACCAAATAAATCATGCTTTCTCCATTCTTCAACGGATTCAGGACTGATAAAAGATTTTAAATAAATAAGGACATCACTTGGAGCTCTTTGGTTGGTGATATCTAACTCATCAGCTAATCTTAGTATACTTCCTAATGTGCGAGTATGAATTACTTGATCCCTATAATGTTCTGTTAATGGGATTTTTTCTAAAGTTTTTACTAGTTCATTCTCACTTATTTTATAATCACGATGCCCTTCACACAGCATTGAGATTGAATTAGCAAAAGAAGCATCCTCATGAGGGAGAGATATTAAGCTTTTATTAAAATTATTCTCATCTTCATAATAAATCATTTCTTTAGAAATAACATTATGTTCATTTCTATTAGTAACTAACTCTACTATTTTCTGTTCTTTGTTTTCAGAGTCAAACCATGTATGTTCAATTTTATCATAACTAATCATTCCAATATCGTGGTAATAAATACCATTTAAAAGAATAAATATTTCTTCTGCATTTAATCTTTCAAAAAGACTTTTAGAAATCAGTTCACTTGCATATGTTTCTAAAGTTTTACAATGCTCTAATCCATGAAAAGTAAATTCAATAGGTGTGCACTTTTCTAAAATAGGTTTAACTTTGACAATATTTGCTTCGAAAAGAGCTAAGTAGTCTCTATTTAGGCTTCCTAATTTTTCTCTAAGTTTACTCATAATCAAATATTAAATAAATCTCTATGTTGACAATGTATGTCATTACAAATTGGACAAGAGTTAAAGGTAAAAATTTTATAATTAAAGTCACTCTCAATTTTAAATAATGGATAAATTTTTTGCTCTTTCATAGGAGTATTGTCATTATCAAATAATCTTGTTGAAGCAACAGGAAACATGTAAACATTTTCATAAATATTAACTCCTTGACTCCATAAAATACCTTTGATAATTTTCATTTCTGTTCCCATGCAGAAAAAATCTTCAATGATAGCATACCTGCCATCTGGAAGAATTTTATCTAAAGTCGAGAAGTTATTAAAGGCTGTTATTGGGCTAACTTGATTTATTATAAGAATGTCGCAACTAAGGAAAAATGAGATTCCAGAAGCTAATGCAAATGAGTTTTTACTGGATGCAACTAAAAAGTCAGGGATTCCCATTTTTGCTTGTATATTTTCAGAGAGTAAAAAAGCAATTTCACTGAAAGTAGAGTTTTGCTCAATCAATGGTTTTATATTGATATATTTATTTACGTGAACAGAAGTAGATTTTAAAATATGATTTTGTTTTGTTGTTGGAACTATACACACTTCATGATTATCAAGCATCATTTTTTTGATTTGATAAGAAAAGAGATTGTCTTTCAATTCAATTATTTCTTCTATGTTTTCAAATGAAATAACCTTTTTGAGATTAAGTTTTTTAGATATAAACTCAGAAATCGATTTTAAGGTCTCAATTTCTGAACTAGGATATATTGTATAGGAATCTTCTTTCGAAGTTATCACTACTATATGTGCAAAATCTTTGAAATCTTTAACAAGAATGTAATCTTTTATAAACCTATCACAGTTAATAAAGATAAATTGTGAATCTTTTGAATTTTCAATAAGGTTTGAAAAGGCAAAATAAATAGGTGTTTTTTTGGGTTGCTCTTGGTCAATATCTTGGATTGGAATAAAATTTATGTTGTCAAAATCAATAAAGAACAAGGTTTCATCTTTTAATTTAATTTGTTGCTGAATATAATCTCTGATAATAGTTGATAAGCTTTGACCGAACCTGTAACTATTATTATATAGCCTTGTAAAATAACCAATATTGATATATACTATTTCTTTCATTTTAAAATATTAAATGGGAAATTCTAATGAAATATGGACTCCGGAAAAATTAAAATCGTAAACCTTAAATTTTTCGGTTCCATCTGGATGACATTTTAATTCTACATTACCAGAATGAATAAGTATTGTTCCCTCATTATAAAGTGTAAAATCTCTAATAACCGAAAGACCTGGAATTAAGGACTCATTACGAAAATCTAAAGCTGCTTTGATTGCTATATAATTGGAATTTAAGGATGATTTTTCTAGCAATAATTTTTTATCTCGTAAAGATTGTTCTATTTTCCTATATTTTTCAATATCAGGATTACCATCTTCTCCTTTTTTAATCTTTTTATTGTCATTTTCAATCATTTCGAGAATTCTTTTTCTAAAACCTTTTCCAGTGTCATAAAAAACAACTTGTATTTTGCCATATGGTAATACTTGACCTAAATAGTAAGCATTGCACTTATAGCTGTTGTCATATAAATTATGCTCAAAAAAATTTTGAATTAATTGTAAAAAGGAAAGTTCAAATAACTTGTAATACTGCCATTTTTCAGGATGGTATTTGTCATCTAAGGCTGTTTGCAGTAAGTCATAAGTAAGCTTCGAAACATTTGTTTGGTGTGGTGAAATTGTTGAATTATAGTTAATATTCGATATTGTACTTTTGTATCGAGGTATTTTGAATTTGATATCATTACTATATGAGGAAAATTTTACAAAATCAAGCACCTGATTCCCATGTATTTTGGAAATAGAAAAAAAACTATTTCTTTCAAGATATTGCAAGATTGGAATACTCTGAGGCAACTGTAACTTAGTTATATGATTGTATTTATTTCGAATAATTGAACTGATTGATAGGATTGCAATTAGCGATTCTGCATCAGCTAACTGTGTTTCACTCATGTCGAAAATAAATTCATATTCACTATTGATTATTGAATTGTAAATCTCAGGAATAATATCATCGTATAATATAACTCTATTGATTTTTTCTGGAAATATTATTCTTTTCATTTTCTATTCTTTAGTATTTGAAAAGATAGTTGATTTTAAATTTATTTGTATATTCATTGTCATTTAAGATTTATTTAAATTTCCTTCTTTAGCATTAGCGGTAACTAGTAAATATCTGCAAGACCTTGCTGATATTTAGACTTTCTCCAATAATCTATTTCAAAGTCTTCACCAGCACCACCCCATGCGATGGAATCCCAACCGGATAAGACCCGGTAAATGTTCCCAAATCGGCCTGCCGCCAGAGATCGCGCAATTTGACCGGCTCATTCATGCCGATCTTAGCAAGGTCGAGGTTATAATTGATGGTAGAATCACCCAGGTTGAAAATGCCAAAGGCTTTATTTCCATCCTCAAGCGACTTCAGCCAAACCTGGATATCCCCTTCCTTAACAACAGGTGTTGC
Organism: uncultured Bacteroidales bacterium; assembly: GCA_963749345.1. Lineage (GTDB taxonomy): Bacteria > Bacteroidota > Bacteroidia > Bacteroidales > JAADJA01 > JAADJA01. Next base: position 1,125,759 of record CAVVMO010000001.1, read on the forward strand.
CTGGTTACCTAAAGGATCCTGGTTGATAGCAAGCACTTCGTCGTTGGTGAGAAGGTTCAGCGTAAAATCGTCAAGCCGTTCGAGATCGCAACCTATCAACAGCGGGGATGCAAGCAAACACCACAGGCTGATGTGGGTATATTGCTCATCGGGCGAAAGCTTCGACGGATGCAGGTTAGGTCCCCAGCCCACCCAGCCTACTACCAGCATATCGGGATCGTTCCAGTTGCCGGGCTTGGCATATTGTGCCATATTCAGCTGGTTAAATCCGATACCACTCATGCTTTCCCATGTATCGGTGATATCACCCGTCGTCCGCCAGAGGTTACCTCCCACTTCGGCACCCCATTGCCACACATTGCTCATTCCATACTGGCAAAGGCTGTAAACGATGTCCCTGTTTACTTTATTCAATGCATCGCGCATCACAAAATAGGGTTTTTTCCTTTCGGCAAGGGAAGTGTCTTTGGCAATGTCGTTGTACGAACACCAGTCGTATTTCAGATAATCAACACCCCACTGGGCATACGATTTAGCATCGTTCAGCTCATACTGGTAACTTGCGGTATAAAGTCCGCAGGTGAGCGGTCCGGGGGAACTGTAAATCCCAAATTTCAAACCCATGGCATGAAGCCCATCGCCCAGCCGCTTCATATCAGGAAATTTTTCGTTGGTGATGATGTTTCCGTTCTCATAGCGCTTGGGTTCCTTGTCCTTATGTATTTCCCAGCCGTCGTCAATGTTAATGTAAGCCCATCCATGGTTAACAAGGCCTTTGTCGATATATACTTTGGCACTGGATAATACCTTTTGCTCATCGACCGTTAAGCCCCAGCAATTCCATGAGTTCCATCCCATGGGTGGAGTAAGAGCAATCTGATCACCGATGATAATCCTGAGTTCGCGGCTGGTTTCGCCTTTGGCGTTGCTTGCTGTCAGGTTAACCTTGTATTCGCCTTTTTGCTTTACACTCCCGGTAATAATACCTGTGTTTGAATCCAACACCAATCCTGCAGGAAGCGGATCAGCTTTGAAAATCATAGGTCTCTCACCCGAAGCAGGAATCGTGAACAGGAAAGGACGTCCGGGCCTTGCCCCGATAACCATTGCTCCGTTGATGCGTGGATTTAAAGGAACTGCAGGTGTAAGGATGTATGGCGTTTCTTCGCGGTATTCATAGGTTTCATTTGTGCCCTTAAAAGTATAATTGTAAACAATAAGTGCCGATTGATCAATCTGGGGGAATTCAACTTTGAACTGCTTCGAAGCAAGCGGCTCGAGCGTGACCTCTTCGTTCACATTATAAACTTCATTTCCGGTCATCTTGTTGTTCGCCCTGATGCTCAAAATCCCTGTTAATGTGAGCGCTTTGGAAGTATTCTTTACCTGGAAAGCCTTGCTTATGGAATTTTCAGAAAAAAGGAATGGATTGGACCTGTTATCGAAGGACAGGTATTCTTTAATGTTGACCATGCTGAGTTTTTGGTTCCCTGTGTACAAACCACCCTGACCACCCTGGTCAAAAACCCTGACAGCTATTACATTTTCCTTATCCCAGAGGATACGAGGATCGTCCACTGCGATAACATACCTTCTTTCATAATCCCAGAGTTGCATGGGAGCCTTGAGAAAGGTGGTATCAATAAGGGTATTTTCAGGCACATTTTTACCATTGATCCCGATGATTTTACCGTTCAGGAAAGTCTGGTCGAAATTGTTGATCTTACCAAGGAACAGACGAAGGCTATCCTGAAGATAGGACTGCTTGTAAAGGTCGGATGGAATTAACACCTTAAACCGGAACCAGGCAAATCCATCATAAGGATCATAACCCTGTTCTTCCCAGATTTTATCGACCTTTAATATTTTTCCAGCCCGAATCATCAAATGACGAAGCAGCATAATCAAGGTTATCGCCCTGAATGAATTTCCAGTCGGAATTTAAAGGAATGACAATCTCATTGATTGTCCGCTGGCAGGATGCTGTAACAAGCACTAAAAGGACAACGTAAAGTCTTTTTCATAGGTAAAATATATTGTTTGTAAATTTATTAACATTCGCGGAACACCAATAAGCAATGACTATTGAAGTTCGAATATCTATTTTTGCTTAAAATCTTCTTCCTTTAATGAGGTTCCCATTCTCATAGGTTTCTTTCCTGATCACGTTGCCCTCTTCATCCAGATAAAACCAATCACCTGTCCTCAATGAAGCCTGGTAGGAGCCATAAATATTCAGTTTCCCAGAGATATAATAGTATTTAAACTCTCCTTCTTTTTCATCGTTCACATGTTGACCCTCGAGTTTAAGGTTACCGTCGGGTAAATATTGTTTCCAGGGGCCGTCTTTTTTATCCTGTTTCCAACCCATTTCTTCCGAAACCTGGCCGTTTTCATAATATGTTATCCAGTTTCCTTCCTTTTTTGAGTTCTTATAAAACTCATCCTTCAGCAATATTCCATCACTGTTATAGTATTTCCAGAGACTATCCTTCACCTGATCCAGATAAAAACCCTCAGTCATAATTTTACCGGAATGATGATAAGTGGTGGTGACAGATTTTTTACCATCATCATAAAAAGTGGAACGTGCCCTTACTACCCCATCAGGATAATAATAGATAAAGTTGCCGGTTGGATTGTTGTCTCTAAAAGCTCCCTTCATACTTGAGCATTCCTTCTTCATCAAGTTTTACCCAGTAACCTTGCTTTAAGCCTTGTTCATCAGTACGGTTGAGGGTGTCGCTGGAAGATTGAGTGAAGACGCTATTGAAGGTAATGATCGCAAATATCCAGGGAAGTAAAAGCTTATTCATCATTTTAAAACAGTTGAATTTGATAAATTCAACAGTGTGTAAAACTAAACATTTTATTTAATCCTGAACCCTATTTTGAATTAGTTTTGTACCCTTAATTTTATTGATAGAGATTTAATCAAATGAATGCATATTCTTCAAAATTAGTTGAGTCGGTGGTGAATGAATTTTCACGACTTCCGGGAATTGGAAAGAAGACTGCATTGAGGCTGGCGTTGCATTTGCTTAAAAAGGATACTCCATTTGCCGAAGCACTGGGAAATGCCATCATTAAAATGAGGACAGAGGTTCAGTTTTGCAGGGAATGTCATAATATTTCGGATTCGGAAGTCTGTGAAATATGTGCCAGTGAGAAAAGATTAAAAAATACAATTTGTGTTGTGGAAGACATCAGGGACGTGATGGCCATTGAAAATACAGGGCAATACAATGGAGTTTACCACATATTAGGCGGGATCATTTCCCCAATGGATGGCATTGGCCCCAATGACCTGAACATTGAATCGCTGATACAGCGGGTAACATCAGGTAACATTGCTGAAGTGATCATGGCACTTTCAACGACTATTGAAGGTGATACGACTAATTTTTATATTTATAAAAAACTTAAGAATCTCAACGTGCGGATAACTACCATCGCCAGAGGAATTGCCATTGGGGATGAACTCGAATATGCCGATGAGGTAACGCTTGGCCGCTCCATCCTTAACAGGACGCTTTATGAAAGCACGCTGACGAGGTAGACATTCCAGATGCCATGTCGCGGCAGATTGGAATTACAAATTTATGAGAACCAGATGAACAGGTTTCCATTACCATCTGACAGGACTTATAATTCTTAAACGGTAATTACCTTACATAAAAATCAAGCATCTTTCTTTTTTCAAGGTATCCTTCAAGGTGGTCACCAATTTTTACGGGACCCACGCCTGCAGGAGTACCAGTGTAAATTAGGTCGCCCATTTTTAGTGTAATGAATTGGGAAATATAGGTAATCACTTTTTCAAACGAAAAGATCATATCCATGGAACTCCCCCGTTGAACTGTTGTTCCATTCAAATCAAGATGGAAAAGGATGTTTTCTTTGTCCTTCAGATCAGATAATTGAATCCATTTGCTAATGGGGGCTGATTGGTCAAAGCCTTTTGCAATTTCCCAGGGCAATCCTTTTTCTTTGCAGTTCTGTTGTAAATCACGGGCCGTGAAATCTATGCCAATGCCGACCTCGTTATAATAAGTCCATGCAAATTTTTCCTGGATATGTTTGCCATTCTTACTGATTTTTATAACCAGTTCGGTTTCGTATTGAATGTCTGAGGAAAAATCGGGATAGAAAAAAGGCCGGTTCAGAATAAGCATAGCTGTATTCGGCTTCATAAAAAAAACAGGTTTTTCAGGCAAAGGGTTGTTGAGTTCCCTTGCATGTTCGACGTAATTTCTGCCAATGCAAAATATTTTCATGTGTTCGAATGTTTAAAGTGCAAATGTATTCATTTTGAATTTTTTACTTCACGTCAAAAAATACTAACATCAGGATGTTGAAAAATTTTTATAAATGAAAAAACGTGTTGATAAATAAAAACGTTGAAATCTTAAGGTACACAGGTTTTGTAAACTACTTTTGAAGCATGTCGGAACAAGAAAAAAATTTAGCCAAACAACTTGAGATACAGGAGAGAATCAAAAGGCGCATTCAAAAAAATACACTATTTCAGGGCTTAGCTGAGCATGGGAGGATACCTCCACAGGCAGTCGATCTTGAAGAGGCTGTACTGGGAGCGCTGATGTTGGAACAAAACGCCCTTACGGCAGTCATAGATATTTTAAAACCTGAAGTGTTTTACAAGGAATCACACCAGATAATCTATGGTGCAATCCACCGGCTTTTTGCAAAATCGCAGCCAATTGATATTCTTACTGTGACCAGCGAGTTAAAATTGAGTGGCCAGCTTGAATTGGTGGGTGGCGCTTATTTTATTACACAACTCACCAACAGGGTTGCTTCTACTGCCAATATCGAGTATCATGCAAGAATAGTGACTCAAAAATATATCCAGCGTGAATTGATCAGGATTTCTTCTGACATCATTAAGGATGCATTTGAAGATACGACTGACGTTTTTGACCTGCTCGATAAAGCTGAAAAAAGTTTATTCGCCGTCAGTGAAAGTAATTTCAGGAGAAGTTTTGACAGCATGCAATCGCTTGTAAGGGAAGCAATAAAAGACATTCAGTCAGCACGGACACATGAAGGGAACCTGCGTGGGATACCCTCTGGATTTACTGACCTGGACAGGATTACCGCCGGATGGCAAAAAGCGGATCTCATCATTCTTGCTGCAAGGCCGGGTATGGGAAAAACAGCTTTTGTTTTATCGATGGCTAGAAATATTGGTGTAGATTTTAATATTCCCGTTGCCATGTTTTCTCTTGAAATGTCCTCCATTCAGCTGGTCACCCGTTTAATTTCGAGTGAAACTCAACTGTCTGCCGACAAGCTGAAAAAAGGAAACCTCGAGAATTATGAATGGGAGCAATTGAATGCTAAGATCGGGAAGTTGGTGGATGCACCTATTTACATTGATGATACTCCTGCCCTATCGATCTTTGAGTTGCGGGCCAAATGCCGACGGTTAAAAGCTCAGTATGACATCCAGATCATTATTGTCGATTATATTCAGCTGATGTCGACCGGCGAAGATAATAAAGGTAACCGCGAACAGGAAATCAGCACCATATCACGATCGCTTAAAGCATTGGCCAAAGAATTAAGTGTACCGATCATTACATTATCTCAGCTAAATCGTTCTGTTGAAACCAGAGCCGGTTCCAAACGTCCGATCCTTTCCGACCTTCGTGAATCCGGTGCTATCGAACAGGATGCTGACCTTGTATGCTTCATTTATCGCCCTGAATATTATAAGCTGGAACAGGACGAACAGGGGAATTCTACACGCGGAATGGCCGAGCTCATCATTGCAAAACACAGGAACGGGCCACTCGGTGATATTAGAATGCAGTTCATCGATAAATTCGCCAAGTTCACCGACTATGAGGGTGGAAGCATTGAGCAATCTGCAGGAATGCCATCCGACTATGAATATCCCAGCGAAAATTCATACACGGTTGCTTCAAAGATGAACGAACTGCCGGAAGAAGATCAACCTTTTTAAAGATGATTTGTTAATTTAGCATTCTTGCTGATTCAACCCAATCGGTTTATTCAGTAATTTGCTAATGATAATATATTGAAGGCTATTCCGTTAAATGTTAAATATTCCGATGTGAAGAAATTACTGCTTACAATCATCCTCATCATTTCACTGTGTAATCTTTATGCAGCCTATATTTTAATTCCAATGGACGAAACCCAAAAGAATCATCTGAAAGCATATGGCATTGCATATTGGGTTCTGCAACGGGAAGTGGAAGTTGACTGGCTTTTGAATTACAGGGGCGGAAGCTTTATGTGTGAATACTACGATGAAGTAGAGAAGGAGTGTGTGATCCGGGGGGTTAGCCACCAAATCATTGCAGATGCACAATACAATGCAATTCTGCTTGAAATTTCAGATCCTCAAGTCAACATGGATGCCGTTAAACTGCACAAACCTCCTAAGGTGGCAGTTTATTCTCCCAAAAATAAGCAACCCTGGGATGATGCAGTTACCCTTGTATTGACTTATGCCGAAATTCCTTATGATATAGTCTATGATGAAGAAGTAATTGCCGGAGTGTTGCCACTTTACGACTGGCTTCATCTCCATCATGAGGATTTTACAGGACAGTACGGGAAATTCTGGGCCCGCTACCGGGATGCAGACTGGTACAAGGAGGATGTCAGGATCAATGAAGAAGTCGCCCGTAAGTTAGGATTCAATAAAGTGTCGCAATGCAAGCTGGCTGTTGCATTAAAAATAAGAGATTTTACTGCCGGAGGTGGTTATCTTTTTTCGATGTGTTCTGCACCCGATAGCTATGATGTGGCTTTGGCAGCCGAAGGTGTTGATATTTGCGATTATATGTTCGACGGAGATCCGATGGATCCTCAGGCACAGCAAAAGTTAGATTATTCAAAGTGCTTTGCCTTTAAAGATTTTACCATTAGCACCAATCCCTATGAATATGAAATTTCTACGGTTGATATCAATCCTGCACAGCGGCTGATCAATCCTCAGAATGACTATTTTTCATTGTTTGAATTTTCGGCAAAATGGGATCCGGTTCCAACAATGTTATGTCAAAATCATACCCAGCTGATTAAAGGTTTTATGGGCCAGACGACTGCTTTCAGGAAAAAGGAAGTGAAATCGGGTGTGCTGGTAATGGGTGAAACGAAATCCCTGGACGAAGTCCGCTATATTCATGGGGAATTTGGAAAAGGTACGTGGACTTTCCTTGCAGGCCATGATCCTGAAGATTACCATCATTTCGTTGGTGACCCGGTAACCGACCTTAATTTATTTCCCAATTCACCCGGATATCGCCTTATCCTGAACAATGTTCTCTTTCCAGCCGCAAAAAAGAAAAAGCAAAAGACATAAAGATAAAATTCCAATTATTTAAAGTCCAAAATCCAAAGGAATTTCATCATTTTTTTAAAATTTCCTGAATGCATTACAGTTTCTCAGAAACTAATTTCCTGTTCCAATACCAATAAAAAGGTAATCCGCTCGTAATTAACGCAACTCCGATAAGAGCTTCTCTTGGTTTTCCGATAAGGGTTACAATGATTAAGGCGATACAGAAAATGATAAACAATGCCGGAACCAACGGATATCCCCACGCTTTGTATGGCCGGGGAGCGTCGGGCATCTTTTTTCTTAAAATAAATACTCCAAGCGTGGTTGCTCCATAGAATATAAATGCTGCAAAAATCAGCATGTCAGTCAACTGGTCGAAACTTCCTGAAAAAACTAAAACCGACGACCAAACCGCCTGAATTAATATTGCCTTTGAAGGGGTATTGTATTTTGGATGAATAAAGGAAGCCGATTTAAAAAAAAGGCCTTCTTTCGCCATGGCATAATAAAGTCTGGGTGGTCCAAGAAGCGTGGTATTGGTACATCCGAATGTTGTTACAAGTACAAGGATGGCTATGAAAAAAGCGCCTGTGTTTCCAAGAAAATGACCGACTACCGCAACGGCTGCAATAGTATTTTGGGCTTGGTGAACAGAAATCAGCTCATCCATGGGCAAAACATAGAGGTAGGTAAAATTCACTGCAACATAAACCACCATCACAAATAAAACACCAAAAACCAATGCCAGGGGCAGATTACGATGTGCATTTTTGATTTCTCCGCCGATATATCCTGTGGCACTCCAGCCTTCATATGCCCAAAATGCAGCCAGCATGGCGGCAAAAATTCCCTGGATAAATCCGGACGAAAACAAAGGCCGATGTATAAATCCTGTGGCTGGAGTTTGGAAATTGTGAATACTACCTCCTCCTATGGTCAATCCTAAAACAATAATAAGTAGGATACTAAAAGTGACAATGATAAGTACAAATCTACTCAACCCTTCGCCAAATTTCAAACCAATATAATTATTGTATGAAAGCCCAATGATGAGCAGGACAGTTAGCATCTTAACACCAAAATTATCGAAAGGTGAAAAGACACCTAAGATGGATATCTGTGCCCATGCATCGGGAAGGACAGGTAAAGTTATCAATGTATTGAACGAATGCGCGAAGACATAAGCAATGGATGCAACTGCCGCCGAACGGATCACAGTAAAGGTTGTCCAACCAAATATAAAGGCGAAAAATTTATTATAGATTTTTTTAAAGTAAACGTATTCTCCCCCGGAATCGGCCAGCAGACTTGCAACTTCGGCATTACTTAATGCACCAAATAACGTGATGACTCCAGCCAACACCCAGCACAAAAGCACCAGGTCAGGAGATAGTAATTCAGCGGACATGGGAGCAACTTTTTTATAAACCCCTGATCCGATTACCGAGCTAACAGTTAAGATAAATGCAGAGAACAATCCAAGCGATTGAACTAGTTTTCCCTGTATCTTTCCATGTTCTGACATAGGCGGCAAAAATAAAGGAATTTATCTTGTGAAATGTTGTGGAGAGTTGATTGAATTATTGGAAGATTCAATTGAAGGATTTACAATTTCCAGACATTAACTTTTTGTTATAAAAATGCTTATTAAAGCTAAAAGTCAAATTCATAACAAGTATGGAAAAAAGGGTTCAGAAAATTTATTTAGTTCTTTTAGTCCATGATTTCGGATTCCTGCTGAAATGAAATACAGCAAAAACATTGATCACCTCCTCTCCGATAACATAAAAAATCCCAAATGGAAAACGCTTAACTACAGCCATCCTGGTTTGCTTTTTAATTGTTCTGAATTGTTGAGGATTTTTAAGAATCCGGTTAATAGTATTTTCAACTTCGAGTAGGAATTCTTTACCAAGACCCTCTTTCTTCAAATCATACCATTCATGAGCAACCTGAAGATCAAGTTCTGCAAAAGGGTTAATGATTAACCTGTAGGAACTCATTTGCTTAGTAGGTTATTTTTTACATCTGACCAACTTTTACCTACTTCAGGATTTTTTATTGCGTATTTGTACCTTTTATCAAGTTCCTGCTCCATCACCTCCGATAATCCAGTTTCATCTTCATAAATACTTAAAAAAGGATAGTCTGTTGCTAATTCCTTTAACATATTCACCAGGCTCTTTGCTTTTTTACCGGTATCAGATATCTTAATCGTATAATTCATGTTAATCTTTTTTACAAATTTACAAAGAATAGCCATGTTTCGGATTTCATCTTACGCAAATAAAATTATCCTTTTATTTTTTAATTGATTAGAACCTTAAATGACAAGTAGATGAAAAGCCATCACTCAGCAATACTTTTATAAAGCTCCCCGCTGATTCTCAACAATTCAATTTCAGCCAGCTTTGCCTGGAACTCTGAAAGCAGCAGCTGGTACTGTGCCTCGATAAATTTCTTCTGAATTTCGCGAAGCTCAATATCGTTGATGGAGCCTATTTTATATTTCTCGAGTGCGATGTCGACGTTTTCCTTTGCAACCGTCTGGTTCACACTTTCCAATTTCATAATGTCAAGATTCGAACGATATTCGTTGTAAAGTTTGAACAAATCAGTTTGTAGGCCCAAATCAGTTTCCTTATAAACAAAATCAGCTGTACCCAATTCAATTCCGGCATTTTTGATTTGCCGGTTTGAGTTGAATCCGTTAAATAAATTATAAGATAGTGTCAGCCCGAAAGACGGGCCGAAAGCTTTGTTGTATTCGAGAAAACCCGTCTGTGAATTCGACTGGTTATAATTGTATCCGGCAAGAAAGTTTAGTTGTGGGTATCTGAGCGATCTCGTATCTTTCAGGTTCATGAGCGAAATGACCTGGTTATTTCTTGCCAGTATCAGGCTGGTATTCTGGTCCAGCGTCTTTGCTTTCAGGTCATCATAGTTAAGAGGTGCTGAAAGGATTATCGTATCGGAAATTTCAAGACTCCTTTCCGGTTCAATACACATCAGCTTGTTCAGGTCGGCTTTGAGATTGGTTAACCGGGTGAGTTCCTGTAATAGTCTCGTGCTGTCAGCATTCAAATCAACCGTCGATTGAAGGAGCATCAGTTTTGAACCTGAACCGAGTGAAATTTTTGCCAAAGCGAGCTTTTTTCTTGTCATCGACAGATCAACAGCATCACGCAGAACCCCGATCAGCTTTTGTTCCTGAACAATTCCGAAAAAATTGATCATAATCGCGGCCACCGTGGTTTCAACAATCATCTGTAATTCAGTATCCGACATCTGCTCCAGTAATTCCAGCTTATCCTTATTGATAAACATGCTGAATCCATCGAACAAGGTCCAGTTTAAACCTACACCAGCATTGAAAGTTTTATTTTTTGCATTCGTAATATCCTTTTCAGTTCCGTTAAAATACTTTTGGTTGGTAGTACTGACGACATTGTTTTGGGTGGCATTCACATTAACAGAAGGCAAAAAGCCTGCATTTCCAAGGGTATTGTTGTTCCCTGCAATTTCAACATCATTCTTCAGAATCTGAATTGAATAATTGTTCTCTAGTCCGGTTTTAATTGCCTGGAATAAGGTCAACTGTTCCTGGGCAGGAAGCTTAATGCAGGTTAAAACAAATAAAACTGCCATCCAGAAATTTAGTCTCATATACTTATTGGTTACCGTCGACATTTTGAACCTGATTTTTGATTATTTTTTCAGAAGACAAATAGGTATAAAGAGCTGGAATAACGTAAAGTGTAAGCACAAGTGAAAAAATAAGTCCGCCGATAATGGTAATTCCCATGGGTATCCGACTCCTTGAAGAAGCACCCAAAGCAAGAGCAATCGGTAATGCTCCCAGGGCGGTTGCAAGGCTGGTCATCAGGATGGGCCGGAGACGACGTGTTGCCGCATCAATTACTGCATCACTCAAACTCAAACCGGATGCTTTGCGCTGGTTGGCAAATTCAACGATCAGGATACCGTTTTTGGTAACAATCCCAATCAACACAATCACACCGATCTGACTAAAAATGTTTATGGTTTGTCCAAACATCCAGAGCGAAAGCACTGCACCTGAAAGTGCAAGCGGCACAGTAAACATAATGATCAATGGATCCCGGTAGCTCTCAAACTGGGCAGCAAGAACCAAATAAATCAGCACCAGCGCCAGCAGAAATGCAAACAGAAGACTCTGTGAACTATCAGCAAATTCCTTTGAAATCCCTGCCAGGCTGGTTGAGAAGGTTTCGTCCAGTGTTTCATCTGCTATCTTTTGCATTTCTTCAATACCCTGTCCTAATGTAATTCCTTCGACGGGTTGAGCGGAAACTGTGGCAGAAACATAACGGTTATAACGATACAGTTGGGGTGGATTCGTTTGTTCTGACAATGTTACCAGATTATCAAGCTGGATCATTTCGCCTGACCGGCTTCGCAGGTAAATGGAACTCAGGTCAACCGGATCATCCCGATTTTCCCGGTTTGCCTGCCCGATTACCTGGTATTGCTTATTGTTCATGATGAAATAGCCATAACGTTGATTACTGAAATAAAGCTGAAGCGATTCCGCCACATCACGAATATCCACACCAAGCACCCTTGCCTTGTCACGGTCAATTTCAACCGATAACTCGGGCTTGTTGAATTTCAGATCCAGGTCGGATACCTGGAATTTGGGATTGTTTTGTACCTTCTCCATAAAAACAGGAAGAACTTTCTTCAACCTTTCAAAATCAGGAGCCTGAATCACAAATTGAACAGGAAGCCCTGACATTCTGCTGCCACCAATGGTCGGTTCCTGAACAACATAACTCCTCGCAAAATTATATTTCCTGTATATCTTACTGAGATGATCAGCGATTTCCTGTTGCGAACGCTCCCTCTGAGAGGGTTCGGTCAGGAACAGACGGATGAAGCCTGAGTTGACTGAAGTGGAAGAACCGAATCCCGGGGCGGTTACGCATATAAGCGCATCTCTTTCGGGCAGGGTATCGGCAATCTGCAGAAGCTCAAGCATGTATTTATCCATCAGTTCGTAAGAGGTTCCTTCAGGAGCGGTGGAAATCACGCTTAACCTGTTCTTATCTTCGAGCGGCGCAAGTTCGGAGGGGAGGAAATAACCGAATCCGATGATTATAAAAATGGATACTGCAATGATCACCAGCGCAATCCGCCGTCTTCTGACAAACATTTTCAGGCTACGGTTATACACCTCAATCATATCATAGATCCACTTTTCTGTTATGGCAAAGATTCTGCTGTGTTTTTTGCTTTTTCTGAGCATACGGCTGCTCATCATCGGAGTAAGGGTGAGGGAAACGAGCGCTGAGATAAGCACTGCGCCTGCCACCACAATCCCGAACTCACGGAAAAGCCTGCCGGTTAATCCCTGCAGGAAAATGATCGGAAGGAAAACGGCTGCAAGGGTAATGGTTGTAGACAATATAGCAAAAAAAATCTCTTTCGATCCTTTATGTCCTGCTTCGATTGGATCCATTCCGTACTCAATTTTATAGTAGATATTTTCAAGCACTACGATGGCATCATCAACCACAAGCCCTGTAGCGAGCACAATACCCAGCAACGAAAGAATGTTGATGGAAAAATCAGCAACGTACATGATAAAAAATGTACTGATGAGCGAAATCGGTATGGCAATAACAGGGATCAACGTTGTCCTCCAGTTTCGCAAAAAGAAAAAGATCACCAGAACGACCAGAAGAAAAGCAAGCAGGATGGTTTCTTCCACTTCTGTAATGGCTTTTCGGATATTGAGAGAGGTATCGAGAGCCACATTAATTTCCAGGTCGTCAGGCAGGTCCTTGCTGATTTGTTCAACCCTCAAATAAAATTCATCGGCAATGGCGATCTGATTGGCTCCCGGCTGCGGGATCAGGACAACACCAACCATCGGTTTAACATTTTTTCCCCTGAGGATGGAACGCTCATTTTCGGGCAACAGGTGAGCATTACCAACATCACGAAGACGAATCAAAACATCACCTTTATCCCGGATGATCATATTGTCAAATTCTTCAAGGGTTGTTAATCTACCCATGGTGCGGATGGTAAGTTCGGTTCCATAACCTTCAATTCTTCCCGATGGCAATTCAACATTTTCGCGGTTCAGCGCATTCCTGATGTCTGTTGGGGTAAGCTGATAACCTGCCATTTTCGCCGGATCGAGCAACAATTTTACAGCATATTTTTTCTCACCCCAAATCCTGATTTCGCTAACTCCTTTTATGGTCTGAAGACGCTCTTTGAAAATATTATTGGCAACATCAGTGAGGTCCATCAAATCCCTTGTATCGCTCTGAATGGTAAGCGAAAGAATCGGGTTGGAATCAGCATCTGATTTGATGACAATGGGCGGATCGGTGTCCTGTGGTAAATTTCTGAGCGCCCTCGAAACCCTGTCACGGACATCATTTGCAGCAGCTTCCATATCCACGCCCAATTCAAATTCGACGGTAATGGTGCTTCTTCCATCACTGCTGACCGAAGTAAGTGATCGGATGCCGGCAATTCCATTGATGGATTCCTCCAATGGCTCGGTGATCTGGGATTCGATGACATCGGCATTGGCTCCAACATAGTTCGTCGTTACGGTAACAACCGGCGGGTCAACACTCGGATATTCCCTTACCCCAAGAAAAGTAAATCCGATAATGCCGAACAGCACCAGCACAATCGAAATGACTGTGGCAAGAACCGGGCGTTGGATACTAACTGAAGAAATGTTCATAGCCGGATTGCTTGGAAATTAATTACCGGATTTGCGAACAGCAACTGCCATTCCTTCCTTAAGTTGCAGCAGTCCGGTAGTAATTATTGTGTCGTTTGCATTCAGTCCGCTTAATACCTGGACTTCATTTTCGGTACGAATGCCGGTTTCAATATAAACGGGTCTGGCTTTTCCTCCCGAAAAAACAAAAACCTTTTCACCCTTAATATCGGGAATAAGCACCTGGGAAGGGACCACAATTGCATCTTTTATTTTTTGCAATAAAATACTCACTTTAGCAAAATTTCCGGGGAGTAAAATCTGGTCAGGATTGGAGCATACCGCCCTGAAGGTAAGTGACCGGGTTGCAGGGTTGATTTTTGGTTCGATGGCATACACCGTTCCGCTGAAAATGCTGTCATTCCCGTCAATACTGAAGGAGATGGCTGTTTTTTTACTGATCTGACCCAGGTATTTTTCGGGAACGGAAAATTCGATTTTCACAGGATCTAAATCCAAAAGATTGGTTACAAGCATCGAAGGCGACAAATACCCGCCCGGACTCACATAGCGCAAACCGATCAAGCCTTCAAAAGGAGCGCGGATTTCGGTTTTTTCAATCTGGGCTTTGATCAATTGAATTTCTGCCTGGATCACCTGCAATTGATTCTGACCCTGGTCAAATTCTTCCTGGCTGATGGCGTCCAGTTCCAATAATTTGGTTTTACGTTGCACATCTTCTTTGGATAAGGACTCCTGAAGTGTGAGTTTCTTCAACTGTGCCTGGAGGTCATCATCCACAATTTTTACCAGCAAGTCACCTTTATTTACCCGGTTTCCTTCGGTAAAACTGATATTCCTGATCCTTCCGGAAACTTCACTTCTTAATTCCACCGCTTCATTCGCAAGAACAGTTCCGTTTGAGAAAATCGTATTGTCCAGTTCCTTTGGCTGAATGACGATCACATTTACCCCCATTGTGTTAGGTACCGATTTTTGCGCCGGGTTGTCATTGGCATTTTTGCATCCGATAATTGAAAACAATATCAGAATGACGGGGAAATAAAACCTGAAAATATAATGATGACGCATGACCGAAAAATCAAATTAATTTTATAAAACCCAAAAGTAAGGATTAAATAAAATCCTTTGAACTATAGATTAAATAAATTATTGCCAAAGATTCTTGCCGCGAATGCGCGAATGGTATAATTATTACCAGGTTATTGATTCTGCAGCTTAATCAGGTTCAAAGCACTGCCCGCCTTAAACCAATCAAACTGACTTTGATTGTAAGTATGGTTTGCAGAGATTTTATCAAATGTACCATCTGTATGATTTAAAACAACCGTCAATGGTTTCTCTGGAGAGAAGGACTCCAGCCCGATAATATCAATGGTATCATCCTCATTAATCTTGTTATAATCTTCTTTGTTTGCAAAGGTAAGCGCCAGCATGCCCTGCTTTTTCAGGTTGGTTTCGTGGATGCGGGCAAACGATTTCACCAATACTACTTTTACTCCAAGATGACGGGGTTCCATAGCTGCATGTTCGCGGGACGAGCCTTCACCATAGTTTTCGTCTCCAATGACGATCGAACTATATCCTTGAGCTTTGTAAGCCCTTGCAGTTGCCGGAACCGGTCCGTAATCCCCGTTGAATTGATTTTTTACGCTGTTGGTTTTCTCGTTAAATGAGTTAACTGCGCCAATCAGCATATTATCAGAAATATTGTCCAGATGACCCCTGAATCTCAGCCACGGACCAGCCATCGAAATGTGATCGGTTGTGCATTTTCCTTTGGCTTTCATCAGTAATTTTAATTCCTTATAATCTTTGCCATCCCAGGGAGTAAACGGATCAAGCAACTGGAGCCTGTCAGATTTGGGATCAACAATCACTTCAACTTTTTTCCCGTCACTGGCAGGGGCGAGATAACCATTGTCATCTACAGCAAAGCCCCTGACCGGCATTTCAATTCCTTCCGGCTCATCCAACTTAACCTTTTCACCTCTTTCATTTTCAAGATAATCGGTCATCGGGTTAAAGGCAAGATCACCAGCAATCGCATAAGCAGTAACAATTTCAGGTGATGCAACAAAACCATGGGTATTCGGATTGCCATCATTTCTTTTTGCAAAATTCCGGTTGAAAGATGTCATGATGGAATTTTTTTCCTGCTTGTCGGCTCCATGACGTGCCCATTGCCCGATGCAGGGACCGCAGGCATTAGCCAGAACTACCCCGCCAATCTTTTCAAAAATGTCAAGGAACCCATCCCTTTCAACAGTATACCTGACCTGCTCAGAACCCGGTGTAACGGTGTATTCAGACTTAACTTTTAGTTTTTTATCTAAGGCTTGTTTAGCAATAGAGGCCGCACGAGAAATGTCTTCATACGAACTGTTTGTGCAGGAACCGATCAAGCCGACTTCCAGCTTTTGAGGCCAGCCGTTTTTCTTTACAGCTTCTGCAAATTTTGAAACCGGAGTTGCCAGGTCAGGAGTGAAGGGACCATTGATATGGGGTTCCAGTTCAGAAAGATTGATTTCGATAACCTGGTCGAAATACTTTTCAGGGTTCAAATAAACTTCAGGATCGCCGGTAAGGTGAACGGCAATTTTATCGGCTTCATCCGCCACGTCAGTTCTTCCAGTACCTTTCAGGTAATCTGCCATTTTCTTATCATAACCAAAGACTGAGGTCGTCGCTCCGATTTCAGCGCCCATGTTGCAGATGGTTCCTTTTCCGGTGCAGGAAAGGCTATTCGCTCCGTCACCGAAATACTCAAGAATAGCACCGGTTCCACCTTTGACAGTTAAAATACCAGCCACTTTTAGTATCACATCCTTTGAAGAAGTCCAGCCATTGAGCCTGCCGGTGAGCTTTACGCCAATCAATTTTGGAAATTTCAGTTCCCACGACATTCCCGCCATCACATCAACCGCATCAGCGCCTCCAACGCCGATGGCAATCATACCGAGGCCTCCGGCATTAACTGTATGCGAGTCGGTTCCGATCATCATCCCCCCGGGAAATGCATAGTTTTCGAGCACCACCTGGTGTATAATACCTGCTCCCGGCTTCCAGAAACCGATACCATATTTATTCGATACAGAAGCCAGGAAATCATAAACTTCTTTATTGGTATTGATCGCCGTTTCAAGATCGGATTTTGCACCCGCCTTTGCCTGGATCAGGTGGTCGCAATGTACGGTTGATGGAACAGCAACTTTGTCTTTTCCGGCCTGCATAAACTGCAACAAAGCCATCTGAGCGGTGGCATCCTGCATGGCTACCCTGTCAGGACGGAAATCAACATAGGAATTTCCTCTCTCATATATTTTAGTTGCCATTCCTTCATCAAGATGAGAATAGAGAATTTTTTCTGTAAGGGTGAGAGGTTTGCCAGTGACTTTACGAGCTTTATCAATTTTTTCAGCCATCCGGCTGTATATTTCCTTTATCAAATCGAGATCGAATATCATAGTATTTTAATTAAGATTAAAGAATTCAGGAAACAGTTGCGATTTAAAAATCTGACATGTTTCCTATGAAATTACGGGATGCAAAAATACTGTAATAATTGATAAAATCGAACATCTACACCCAACCTTCAACTTTCAAAACTTCCTAAGTTCCTTTATCAATGCAATTAACAAAAAATTTATACTTTTACCGGGTCAATTTTGGAAATGTCCTGATAACCTTTGTTTCTGTCGTGCTTTCCTTGACAATAGTTGCAACTATATTAAATCCAGGATTCGGTTATTAGTTGATTTCAATAATAGAGGTTCTCATTCATTCGACACATAGATTTTTTTATCACAACAATTTAAAACAAAAAAAATTGAAACAGCACATCGTACACTTGTTAAGGGAGCGTGCCTTAAAATACGGCGCCCGCGAAGTTTATCGCTACAGGAAAAACGGAGAAAAACAATTTTCATCCATCTCATGGAATGAGCTTATTTCTGAAACAGAAACCGTTTCGGCTGCCTTACTTTCGATGGGTTTCGGAACCGCTTCCAATATTGGAATATTCAGCAATAACCGCCCCGAATGGAGCATTACCGACTACGGTATTTTGGGGATTAGAGGGGTCGTTGTTCCTTTTTTCGGAACGGCAACCAAAGAACAGGTGAAGTATATTGTGGATGAAACAAAAATGGAATTGATGTTTGTTGGTAACCAGGAGCAACTCGAAAAAGCCGATTGGGTATTGAGCCATTCGCAATCCCTGAAAAAGATAGTAGTCTTTGATCCGGCTGTCAAACTGAATAATGAACATTGGTTGTCGTGGCAGGATTTTAAAAAACCTGGCGAGATCGCGGAGAATAAATCAAAATATTTAAAAGTGCTGGAAGAAGTCACAACCCGATGATCTTGCAACGATTCTTTATACGTCCGGCACCACAGGTGAACCCAAAGGGGTTATGCTGGGTCATGATAATTTTATGTTTTGCTTTGGAATTCATGATAAGCGACTGGATGTGACGGATAAGGATTTTTCGATGTGCTTTTTGCCACTCAGTCACATTTTCGAAAGAACATGGTCGTTCTATATGCTTCACTGCGGAGCGGTCAACATTTTCCTCGAAAACCCCAGGGAAGTCATTGAAGTTTTGCCTGAGGCAAAATCCACCCTGATGTGCACAGTTCCCCGCTTCTTTGAAAAAACGCATGAAGGGATTGAAGCTGAATATAAAAAGTGGCCGGCTGTCAAACAAAAAATATTCGATTGGTCGATAAAAGTTGGTCATCAATTTTCTGAATACAGGAAGAAAAACAAAACAGCTCCTGTGGGTTTGCAGATTAAGCGCTCCGTTGCTGATAAACTCGTCCTAAAAAAACTCAGGGCAATCTTTGGCGGTAACATGCGTACCATGCCTTGTTCTGGTGCTGCCATTCGTCCTGAATTGCTCAGGTTTTTTCATGCAACCGGAATGTTTGTGAACTTCGGCTATGGTGCAACTGAAACCACTGCTACTGTTGCTTGTTTCAAAACTGATGTTTATGAGTTCGAATCTTGCGGAACCGTCATGCCGGATGTTGAAGTGAAAATCAGCGACGACGGAGAAATTCTGGTTAAAGGCACTACTGTTTTCAGAGGATATTATAATAAACCTGAAGAAACCGCCAAAGCACTGATCGATGGCTGGTATCAAACCGGAGATGAAGGAAATATTTCTGCACAAGGTAACCTGGTGATGACCGACAGGATAAAGGATCTATTTAAAACATCCGTCGGGAAATATGTTTCACCACAAAAAATAGAACTTTTACTTGGACAGGATTCATTCATCGAACAGGTAATCACCATCGGCGATAACCGAAAATACGTGACGGCGCTAATTGTTCCTGTTATGGCAAGGCTCAAGGAAGAAGCCACCAAATTCAACCTCAGCTATCAATCAGACAAGGAATTGGTCGGGATGCCGGAAGTCAATGAATTCATGCGACAGAGGATAGAAAGCCTTCAGGGTGAATTATCTTCTTTCGAAAAGGTAGCCCGGTTTACGTTACTTCATGAACCATTTTCTGTTGAGAATAATGCAATGACGAGTACCCTGAAGTTCAGGAGAAGGGTCATTGCTGAAAAGTACAAGACTGAAATTGAAGCGATGTATCTATCGGTTTAGTTTCCATCTTCGGTGCGACCATAGCCAGTTTTCGGGTTTGTTCCGAATTGAATTATCAAGCTTTTCTGCGAACAGGGCAGTTATTTCAGTAGGTTTCGTTTCCCTGGGATTACCGGTAAGCACGCTGAGTTCAATTTCGTAATATCCCCGCCTTACCCTTTGAATATCAATGTAAATAACGGGCAAATTATAATCCGTAGCATATTTTTCAGGTCCATACAGAAAAGCGGTTTCTCTTCCTAAAAAATTAACCCAGATAGCCTTCCGGGCATGCGATGGACTTTGATCTGCTGCCATCAGGTAAATGCAGGGCTCGCTTTTGAATGATTCAAACGTCTTTGAAGTTTCATAAATGGAGGCAAGGGTAGTCCCGGATCGTGTACGGGTCCATTTCATAAACCGGTCGACCCATGGATTGGTCAATGGTTTATATAGACCAATGATTCTGTGCTCCAATTGCAAAGCTGCTGACATGCTTCCCCATTCCCAGTTACCATAATGCCCGGTCACAGCTAACACACTTCGTCGGGCATCATAAAAAGGTTTTAGCAACTCAGGGTTCATAATTTTATGCCGCTTCACAATTTGATTCCGGGTCATTGAGAAGCCTTTAATCCCCTCAATGATGAGGTCAGTAAGGTTTTTGTAAATTGCAGAAATCAATTTTTTTAAATCAGCTTTTTCATCATTAATTGCAGAATTTTCAAGGTTTTGAATGATCACATCTTTTCTGTATCCAGCGATCCGGAATAAAATGAAACGCATAATATCCGAGAAAACATAAAGGATAAAAAAGGGAATGATTCCTACGAAAAATGCGAAGAGAATAAATAATAATGCAAGAAATAAATTCATACTAAAAATTTATCGCGAAGGTAGCTAGAGATTTTTTAAAAGCGAATGATATAGTTTTAATTCAGATTCATAACTTTTCACTCTTTAACCGGCTCCCATTCAGCAAAGTGATCAGAAACAACAAACGTTTTAGGATCGGTTGTCCAGAATTCATTTGAATTGTAAGTCCATCCCATCGTTTCCGAACCGCCACCACTTTCAGTTGTAATGAGGTAGCGATGCGATAGATGCCCGATATAATTTGCCTGGTCGCGTGGCCAATCCTGGTCACCGCCTGAAGGATCAATAGGAACCCAGCCGTAATTTGGCAGGTAAACTTCCACCCAGCGATGGAAAACATCATCCATGCAGGCATAATCACCACGAACCACAACGGATCCAACATATCTTGCCGGTAACCCGGCAGCCCGGCACATTGAAATGTATACAAACGTATATTCAGAGCACGAACCATTTCCCCTTGCCAGAACCGTAGGTGCGGTGTTCCATCCCCCCACCATTTCATAGAACATTTTTTCACGCAGGTAATCAAAAATCTTCCTGAAAATCCAATACGGATTGGTTTCGTCACCAACCGCCTCCTTTAAAGCGTTTTGAATAACCGGATGATCGAACTGGTATTTGTCGTTGTTTTCGAGGTATTTGTTTTTGATTTCAGCAGGAATATCCGCCAATTTCCCAACCTGTTCTGGATAAATAAAATAGCGTATCTCACTGATGTCAGCAATCGTTGTCATCTCTACCTGAACGTTATCACCCGGTGCTATATTTTCAAAATTATAATGAGCTGTTTCCTGACCCCATTTGTCAGTTACTTTATCGGTAAACTGAGGATTGAAAGCAGGTGAATCAACAATATCCTGACTTGGACGATCTTTGGGAATTGCAATATGAATATCTGCGCTGTTTAAGTTTCCAGGTCCAAAATTGGTGACCTGATGGGTATATGTGATTTTTGCTTTATGCGAATTGTAAGTCCTGAATTTTTCGTCATCCCTGATTTTGAGCTGGTACAACTTATCTTCCTGGTAATCCACCGCCCAAAGGGTTTTTCCATCATAACATAAACCGGTTGTAAACTCGCCAGGAGCATCCGTGATAAGAATAACTGAACCGGTTACAGGATCAACCATGTAAATTTCATCTTTGATACGGTCCGAAATCCAAAGATAGGTTCCGTCAAATGCAATCCCACGCGGGTCGGTTGATGGTGAACGAAACGACTTGATGGTGGTACCATCCTCCGGACTGAATTGGATCACTTCCTGTGAGTCGCTGTCCACACACCAGAGATACTTTCCATCCCAGGCTAAACCTCGTGGTGTCGATGAGGGCGCTTCTATCGTCTTTAAAATTTTACCATTCTTCGGATCGAGTTTATAAATCTTTCCTGCATAATGTTCTGATAAAGGAATTCCTCCTTTGACGTCAGCATTCCACAAAAACGCTCCATCCCATGCAAGCCCTTCAGGCCAGTAAGCCGGAGACGAAAGGGTCCGGATCACTTTCCCGCTTTCCGGCTCAACACAATACAGCAGGTCGGTTTGGTAATCGGCAAACCAAAGGTTCTTTCCGTCAAAGGTAAGTCCTGTGGGATAATTGCAAGGAAGATCAAACGATTTGATAATTTCGCCTGTGTAGGAAAATGCAAGGCAGGGAACTATCATGATCAATGCAACGATAAACTTTCTCATATTACTTTAAGTTTAAAGCGCTAAAATTAAATTAAGTTTGCGAGTTGAATGCAGGAGATGGAAAACAAAAGCATGAAGAATTTTTTTTCTGCCGCTAATTCTTGAATAGATTTCAATGGACAATATCTGCTGTTATTCGTTTATTCGCGGCTATATTTAATTGGTTTATAGCTGAATATTTAGCTAACAAAGTAATATTTAATAATTGAATTCTAATGGTTGAACAAATTAATGAAACTGTAAACTTCCTGAGAGAAAAAGGAATTACCAACCCGGAGATCGGGATAATCCTGGGCACAGGTCTGGGAAAAATGGTGAGAGAAATTGACATTGAAATTCAAATCGATTACAAGGATATTCCTCATTTTCCAGTTTCAACAGTTGAATTCCATAAAGGCAGATTGATTTACGGCAGACTCAGGGGGAAAATGGTTTTGGCCATGCAGGGCAGGTTTCATTATTATGAAGGATATACTTTACAGCAAATCACTTTCCCGGTGAGGGTCATGAAATCGCTGGGCGTAAATTTTCTGCTTATTTCCAATGCCGGTGGTGCGATGAACCTGGATTTCAAAAAAGGTTCGCTGATGCTTCTGGATGATCACATCAATCTCCTTGGAAATAGTCCATTGTCAGGACCCAACCATCAAAATCTCGGTCCCCGGTTCCCCGATATGAGCCAGCCCTATTCCAATGTCATGAATGATAAACTTGAACGGATTGCTTCTGATTTGGGAATTACCCTGCACAAAGGTGTTTATGTTGCCGTAGTAGGACCCAACCTTGAAACGAGAGCAGAATATCGATTTCTGAGAGGTATAGGAGCTGATGTTGTCGGTATGTCAACCGTTCCTGAAGCAATTGTCGCAAACCATGCCGGACTTCCCTGTGCCGCCGTTTCCGTAATTACGGATGAATGCGACCCGGATAATCTCCATCCCATCGACATTAATGATATCCTTGAAACTGCAGCAAAAGCTGAAGAGGATTTGATTCGCTTGTTTTCTGTTTTAATTAAGGAATTATGAGGTTATCAGTCATTTTGCGACTTAAACATTCTATAACATTCTTTAACCGCACAATAAAGGTCGTAATCACTTACACTTAAAATAAACTCAGGTTCAAGGTTGCAATATTCAATGAACTTCATGATCTCTTGTTCTTCTTTAAGCCCGGTAATCTTGCTAACTACCCCCATGTTATATCTTTTTCCCGAAAGGAGCTTTAAATTATCCTGCCGGATCAGGTTCTCGTATTTTCTCATGACTTTGGCATGACGGCTCAAAGCTTCATATAAAGCAGTAAAGGGGCCTTGAATCACCATCCCTGCATCAATTGGTCCCTGAATAAGTACCTCTTCAAGGTGCATATTAATTTTATTCTCCTCAGGCAATTTCAGCGCAAGAAATTCCCTTTTTAGTGTCGGGTAATCCTTTGGATAGGGTCGAATTACAATTTCGGTTAGGTTCAAAGTATCGGAATATAGCTGAAGGTTAGTTTGGAGAATATCTTCAGCAATTCCCGGTACAATAAAAAGAATTGTTTTAAATCCTATGGATGTAAAGCGAACGGTATCAAATGCGTAAACAGGAAGCCTGTAGAATCCTTCACGGTCAGTAATGGTTCCGGTTTTTGTAGTCAGATCTATAACATGTAAATTGCTGAGTGGGGTATTCTTTTGAGTAGTTACTTTTCCATACATGATGATGGGCACTGTTATCTGACTCCATAATTCGATTTGAAAAAAGAGCAAGCCGGTCAATATGATGAAGAATATTTTAATTTCTCGTTGAATTTAACGATCAAAATTAATCAAATGCGAGAATAGGTAAAAGTTAACATTCGTTAATTCCTGAGATATTTGGTTTTAAACCACAGCAAAAACAATTTGTATCAAAAGGGAAAATTGCTTCTTCGTTTTGAACCAGAGCTTCGTCGGGTGGAAGTGGAAAGTCCCAATACGCCAAATAAGCCCCTCGCTAACTCCCTGGCGATGGTCTTCGTTACCGGGCTTTTCATGATATCACCGAAAACATCCGGTTCTTTTACAGGTCTTCCCTGCGGCCTTTGAGGAATTTCTTTTTCCTGTTCAATTTCCTGAGGAGCTTCACTTTCGTTTAACCGCTCATGGAGTATTTCGTAAGCACTATTCCTGTCAATTTCCTGGTTATATTTTCCAACAAGTTCAGACTTAGAAATCAATTCCTCCATTTCAGCCGGAGTAAGGATATCCATTCTTGAATAGGGTGGCCGCATCAAGGTATAAACCAGTTCGGTAGGCCTGCCCTGTTCATCAATGGCTGTCACAAGTGCTTCGCCTATACCAAGCTGAGTGATGACTTCATCTGTTTTATAAAATTCAGAAACGGGATAATTTTCTGCTGCTGTTTTGATGGCTTTCCTGTCCTTTGCAGTAAATGCATGTAAAGCATGCTGCACTTTTAATCCGAGTTGACCAAGGATAGATGCAGGGATGTCGTCGGGTGATTGGGTGACAAAGAAGACTCCAACGCCCTTGGAACGTATCAACTTTACTATCATCTCCAGCTGGTCGATAAGGGTTTTACTGGCTGTATCGAAAACAAGGTGAGCCTCATCGATAAAGATGATCAGTTCAGGCTTTTCAGCATCACCTTTTTCGGGGAATTTTTCATAAATTTCTGCCAGCAGGCAAAGCATAAAAGTGCTGAAAAGAGCAGGTTTGGTTTGCATATCACTTAGCCTGATGACGTTGATGTAGCCTTTGCCGTTGCTGTCCGTTCTTAATAAATCCGACACTTCAAACGAGGGCTCACCAAAGAAGTCATCGGCTCCCTGTTGTTCAATCTGAACAATTTGCCGCATGATGGTTCCTACTGTTGCAACCTGGAAATGCCCGTACTCCTTTAAAAAATCATCTTTACCTTCCTCCTGCATGTATTTCAAAACAGATTGTAAATCCTTCAGGTCGAGCAGGGGCAGATGTTTGTCGTCGCAAAATTTAAAGATAAGCGACAAAACGCCGGCCTGGTTATCATTTAAATCAAGGATTTTTCCCAGCAACACCGGTCCGAATTCTGATACAGTAGCCCGCAATCTTATACCCGGTTCTTTTGAAATGCTCATTAGCTCTGCCGGAAATCCTCTTCCTTCCCATTGCATCCCGATAATATCTCTTCTTTTTTCGATGTGTTTATTAATCACTCCTTCCTTTGCGATACCGCTCAAATCGCCCTTGATATCCATTAGCAGAACAGGAACTCCATTGTCCGAAAGGCTCTCTGCCAGTAATTGAAGGGATTTGGTTTTTCCTGTACCGGTTGCTCCGGCAATGAGTCCATGACGGTTAAGTGTTTTTAAAGGGATTCTTACCGGGCATGAGGTCGTTTCATTGCCGTTTAGAATACCCGCTCCAATTAAAACTGCTTTTCCTTCAAAGGTATATGACTGTGAAATTTTATTAAGGAAATTTTCCGAACTATTCATTTTTGCTCAAATTATTAATTTAATTTCTGTCAACAATATTTAATATGTGATTGCAAAGATATTTAGTCTGACTTAACAAGCGAGGATGATGACGACTTGAAAACGAACAATTTTTAAATAAAATATGGCTGCAAGTGAATTTCAAAAGTCAAAAAATGATTATCAAACCCAATGAAATCATGTATGTTTGCAATTCAAATTCAAACAACAGCGTTAATATTTTTTTGCAATAATTTTCAACTAAAGATTGGTAATAAAATCAAAAATAGAGGCTGGTTGCAGGCAGATTTTTATACTTGCCTTGTTTATAACAGTTATAATCCCCTCCTGTCTATATGCTCAGCGGATAGGTGATTATATTTACTTCGGAAAAGCAGAACTTGAAAAAGAGAATTACACCGAAGCCATCAAATATTTTAATGATGCTATTTACCAGCGACCGGCATCTTACGAAGGATATTTTTTAAGAGGATATGCCAAGTACAGCCTTGACGATTACCTTGGAGCAGAATCAGATTTCAGCAAAGCCAGCGAATTTGATCCCTTTAATCCTGAGATTTACCATTACAGAGCTCTGGTCCGGAGCGATCTGTATGACTTCGGTGGCTCATTGGAAGATTTTGCAAAAGCCATAGAGATCGATCCAAAGAATCCCTTTTATCATCTCAACCGGGCCCGAACCTGGCTGTTCCTGCAGAAATACGATTCCGCCATTGCCAATTGCAATCATGCCATAGAGTTGAAATACAAAAAAGAAAACGTATACATGATGCGCGGAATGGCTTGGGCCGGCTTGAAAGTTTACGACACAGCCATCAAAGATTTAACCGCCGGTATTTCGAAAGATAGCCTGAATACAAGCGGTTACATTCAGAGGGGAACTGTTTGGATGGATTACGGTAAGCCTGATTCTGCCATCGCTGATTATAACAGGGCACTGACCATTAACCCGGATGATTCATATGGCCTTCTCAGCCGGGCATTGGCAAGGATGGAGTCTGCCGATACAACCGGCGCCCTCGCCGACCTCAACCGCGTGATAGAACTGTCGCCTTATAATTCTTACGCCTACTATAACAGATCGATCCTTTACATTGGATTGAAAAGAGAGAAGGAAGCCATAGCCGATCTGGACAAGGTAATCTCGATGAACCCGGATAACATCGTCGTTTATTTATACCGTGGTATGCTGAAACAATCTACCGGTGACCGCAAGGGAGCGATTGAAGATTTCAATAAATCCATTGAGATTTATCCTGAATTTGCCGATGCTTATTACGAAAGATCGCAGGTGAAACGTGAGATGCGCGATTTTGCAGGCGCTGAGGAAGACGTTAAAAAAGCATACAGCATTAATAAATTTAATTTCAACGATAACGACAGCCTGAGGCTGGAAGAAAAAATGTACCTGAAACGATTGATTGCTTTTAGCGATGAGTTTTATGATAAAGCAGGCGCTTCGGGAAAAGTGCAGGATCAGCTTGTACAAATACAGCTTCAGCCCATCTTTAACGTGATCATGTTCTCAAAGGATATTTCCAATGTGAGGTTATTCGACACATTTGAACAGCAGTATTATCCTGAACGGATTGTCCTGCTAAACAACCTGGAAAGCACGACAAACCTTGAAGCTGCAAAGTTCGAAATCGATTCTCTGACTTACAAAATAAACACTGAGCCGGACCATCCTGAGCATTACTTTAAACGGGCTGAATATTATTCCCTCCTGCAGAATTATAATCT
The DNA here is from genome assembly GCA_963749345.1 of uncultured Bacteroidales bacterium. GTDB lineage: Bacteria > Bacteroidota > Bacteroidia > Bacteroidales > JAADJA01 > JAADJA01. The sequence continues at coordinate 1,153,227 of CAVVMO010000001.1, forward strand.
TGCCCGCGAAGATTATGACAAAGCAATCGAACGCGACAAGAACTTTATACTGGCTTATTTCGGGAGGGCGAATGTGGATTTCAGGCTTTCATTGCTCATCCAAAATGAATCAGAAAGCAAATATGAATTCAATGCAGGCATCATCCAACCAGAAACAAAAAACACATACGATACTACTTTGCTGGGACAACCCTTCGAAAATGCGCTAAAGGATTATAATAAGGTGATCACAATCGATCCTGATTTTTATTTTGCATGGTACAACCGTGGCTATGTAAAATGCCTCAAGGGTGATTACTGGGGAGCTGTCAGCGACTTCACCCGGGCAATTGAACTTAAACCGGATTTCTCCGAAGCCTTTTATAACAAAGGCCTCATCCTCATTTACCTCAAACTTAATGCTGTGGGCTGCAATGACATGAGCCGTGCCGGTGAACTAGGCATACAGGATGCCTATCACGTAATGAAGAGGTATTGCAACAAGTAGTTCAAAGTTCGAGGTTCGAGGTTCAAAGTTGACGTAACCTAACTCAATGTTCAGAGTTCAGAGCTCTGAGTTCTGAAAACAGAAAAATTGATTGGAGGGAAGTTATAGCGGTTATAACCTGAGACTAGTCTCCATACAGTGGTTAACGGCTAAATAATATTTTGATGTGCTAGGCATAAAATTGAAGAATTCTGAAGAAGAAGAAATCCCGATCTCTGGTACCATAGTTTGAAGCGATGAATCTTTGTATTTTACTGTTGATTGCTTCAGCCATGGAGTTGGTTTCACCGCTGATAAAATAGTTTCTGATATATTGTTCATTGGATTCCACCAGGGATTTAAAATTTAGAAGTTCATCGATTTCAGAAAGCTCGACATCTTCATACCATTGATGAAGTTCCTTGTCAATGTGGAGATAATGCTGGCTAATATTGTTGTTACTCATCAGGGTTCTGAACTCATTACATAAGGTGTACGTTTTTTCTATTTCGGGGTATTTTCTGAAAAGTGCCAGTGCTCTTTTTTGCTGTCTTTCGGTCCATTGATTACGATATTTAAACAACAGGTATCTGCTGCGGGCGAGGATTTCAAGGAGGGTTTCCCCGTTTTCCAGTTTTTCTTCATGATAGTGAAATTTATCTGGCTTAAATGTTTTTCCTGTTCTTTCGCATTCCTTTAATCGTTCAATCTCAAGGGTTTTAAATTCCTGAAGCGCTTTACGCCGTTTTTCCAGTTCTTTCTGCCGGTATCGTATCCTGACGGATTGATGAGCTTCCATCAGGTTCTTTATCACATGGAATTTATCTCCCACTTGCATGGCCTGGGGAATTAACCCGGAACAGACTTTTTCAAATAGTGGGGAAAAATCACGGGTAATGCTTTGGATCTGGTTCAGTCCGGGTTGTAATTTTTCAAATACCTGTTTTATTTCAGCATAATTGATGCTTTTACAGATCATCGCTATTTTACCCGTTTGACGGTTGCTCATGATGGTGTAAATCTCATCGCTGATGTGTTTCTCATCAATCGACATTTTTGCCCCAAGGTTCTCCGGCTTCAGTATTGGAACTTCTACTGTTTTCCCCTTTTCAGGATGGTTGATATCGTTTTTATGCATCATCGTTTGGTCACGGGCATAATCACTCAGTACGTTCTTATACCATCGGTATAGGGTTGGACCCTTGATCTGTAATGCTTTGCCAAAACTTGTTATATTCATCGGGCTCAAATCCAAGCTCCTCCTTTAAAAAAATCCCAAATTCCTTGGTGGTTTTCATCCCTTCAAAATGAAGATCATATGGGTTACTATAACTCTCTTTTGTGTTTCCTTTTTCTTTCCATCGTCTCCGTCTGACGGCAATATAAACAGTCTTGTCTTTCAATGGAAATGTCTGCAACTCCATTTTATTTAGATAACCATCCTGTACTACTTCTTTTCCCTTTAATTCATTGGGTATCTTTCCCTCTTTTTCCTCAAAATACAACGTGATACTCGTTGGCTTTTCTACAATCTGTATAAGTTCAAAATTATCAGCTATTACCCTTGGGGCTATTAAACTCACTATGTCTTTGCATAACTTCTCCTTTTCCATGCCTTTTTTCGCTAAGGTAGGAGTTATCCAGCACATCAAAATAAAATATAGCCTGGTTAACCCGAAGAGTAAAAAGCTGAAACCCCTCCAAGCCCCATGCTCCTTGCTCCATGCTCCATGCTACAAGTCAATATACTCCTGAAAAAGAACTTCCAGAAAAGCTTTCCCCTGACGTTCTGCTTCATTGCAGTCTTCTTTGCCAGTTGTATCAGAGCAGGAGATTACCTTGCCCAGATTATAATCATAAACTACCTTACTTTGATCGTTGATAAAGCCAAAGCCATTATCGAAAGCATAATAGGCAAATCCCCGGGTATATGGGTTGAAAATATCTTTACCATACCGGAACTGGTTGTGATCCAATTTAAGCTGTGCAAGTAATGTCGGGGTAATATCAAGATGAGAAGCAGTCTTTTCGATTAATTTCCCACGGAATTCAGGTTTCAATGGTTCACCAAAAATCAAAAAAGGAATGTGATGCCTGCCGGGTTCATTGTAGCTGCGTCCAAGGGGAAGAATATGTGCATGATCGGAGGTGATGATAAAAATTGTGTTCCTGTACCATTCCTTTGTTGAAGCCTCCCTGATAAATTTTGCAATGCATTGGTCGGTATAGTATGCAGTATTGAGGTAGCCATTGTTCTTTTCCTTCCGGTTAAACACTTTTTCGACATCGGCATCAAAATATTCATGGTTGGTAAGGGTAAGCATAACTGTGAGAAAGGGCTCAGGCCGATGCAGGCTGTCCGAAATATAAAACGAGAAAAGATCTTCGTCGTAAGCGCCCCAGTCGGTTTTTCGGGTATGAGGAACTTCATTTACCCCGGCAAGGTAATTTATTCCAGCCGAAGTAAGGTAAGTTGCAGTATTGGCGTAGGAAAGATCTGCACCATAATAGAATGAAGTGTGATATCCAGGCTGACCCACCGCTGTAACAAGGTTCGGCAAGTTCTCAAACTTTCCGAAGTCTTTGATAATGGCAGTGGCCGGTTGTGCCGGAAAGCTGCTTAGCACAGCCACGATACCCTGATCTGTCCTAAAACCGGTAGCATAAAAATTGGTGAACAGTAATCCCCGGGCGGCGAGAGAATCAAATTCGGGCATGATGCCCTTTTCCCCGCCAAGGCAGGCAATGGCATCGGCACTAATGCTTTCCATCATCAGTATAATGAAGTTTGGTTTTTCAATATTAAAGAGGGTGATTGTGGTATCTCTGGGAGTAGCAAATAAATCATCAACGATTTCTTCAGCTTCTTCTTTGTTAAAAACATGATAAGGATTCTCTTTAATTTGAGGACTTGCCGCAAGGTTAACAATATTCCAGAATCCGTTCAGCGCTGCATAGTTCAGTACCGAATGTTTGGAATAGTAACATGAACTTTTACTCAACGGATATTTTTGAAATCCCCCCCGCATGAGGATTAACATAAATCCCCCTATCAGGATAAACATTCCGAAGGACAAACCCAGAGGGAGCCGGATTTTATCAGGAATCCTGACTAACCGCATAAATAGCCAGATCACCACAATCGAAAGGACAATAAACATCCCAAAATACAACAGGTTTGCCCTGTCGAATACCATATCCACGATCTCTTTCGGGTAAACAAGAAACGACAGCGCCTTTGAATTGATTTTGGTTCCCCAGTTGCTGTATAAACCAAGATCGAGCATACCGATCATGAGGACAATCATCAGCATGATGCATGTAAAGTATCTTGCAATTTTAAATCCTGTCCGGGGTTTCCTGATCGCTATTGCAACTATTGAAATGATAAATGGAAGGATAACAAGGTAGCAGGCTGCTGAAATATTGATTCTTTGCGAGTACCAGAAGCCCGCCAGGGTTTGACCAACCGGAATATTGTTAAGCTCACCGTAAGTAAAGAGAAGAAAAACTATTTGCTGGACGACGAATAAAACCATCCAGAACAGGAAGATACCCAGGATGTACCTCAGTAGCAGATAAATGTTCTTCAAATTATCGATATTGAAAAAATTGAGTGCGGGTGCAAAAATAGTCAGTTAATCCTATTGGATTTCTCCGTCATTAAAAATGATTTTTTATCTGAAGCCAAGAAATCAGATGAAATATTATTTTTACAGAAAAATCTTCAATGGTTACTTTTGAAGAGAGAATAAGCAAGTACCGCCAGGTTTTCTTTATCCTCTTTTTGATTTTGGTGTTCTTTTTCAGGCTGATGTATGGCCTGTTTTCTGAGTTTTGGGAGGAGGATGAGTTACAGGTTTACCTCATTGGTCTTAAATTTTACACAACCGGTGTCCTTCCGCATTACGGTCCGGATGTCGTTTATACAAATACCCAGTTGCCGGGTGCTCTGCAGGGGCTGCTCGTTGGTTTACCTTTCTATCTTGTGAAAATTCCCGAAGCGCCTTACATCTTTCTCAGCCTTCTTTCTTTTTCCGCACTTTGTTTGCTGGCAGTATATATCCGTAAGCGAATTCCGGAGATTCCAGGCTGGTTTACATGGTCGTGGATCATGCTGTGCCCCTGGACTGTAAATTATTCCAATCACGTAGTAAATCCAAGCTATGTACTTCCGGCAGCCATTTTATTTTTTATTGGTTTTTTTGAAGTAATTCCAAGGTTAAGATCGGGATTCATAGAGTATAAGCCAGCCATGTTTTTAATTGGTTTTTCTTTTTTCTGGATTTTTCAGCTCCATAAATCATGGATATTGCTCGTTCCATTCATAGCCGTTGCGTTATGGTATGCTTACAGGAATTCAAAATCATCTATTTTATATTTTCTCATCGGTTGTCTTGTTACCGGATGGATGCTGTTGCCCTTACTTATTGACTGGATGAATGGTATCGTTGGACAAACCGACGGTTCTGTCATCACATTTAATCCGAAAAATATAACAACAATCCTTACATTGCTTGCACGTTACCTTTCCCTTGCCTCCTTTGAAGTGCCAGGTTTTATTGATTCCCTGAATAAAAATCGCATGGCATTTCTGCACACTTATTACCTTGTTTCTCCCTTTGTAATAGTGACGGCATTAATTGGGCTGGCTCAGCCATTTTGCCTGACCGCTGGATTTTTTCTTAAGAATCCATCATTAATTTTCCCACTCGTTAAAAAGATTGCATTGTTAACTTTTCTATTGGTTTGGCTGAGTTTTTTCTTTTCTGTAAAAGGACCTTCATCCCATACATTTTATCTTGTATTCCCGGTCGTAATGATTTATTCATTTTATTGCTGGTTACCCCTCTTCCGAAAAAAATGGTTCAGGTTCCTGATGATAGTCATGCTGGTGTCCGGAGTAATCACCCATTCTGCGATTGCCCATCGAAACATGATTAAACGATCGATGTACCTCAACAGAGAAAAGCCTGCTGCAGCCATCAAAGAAAAGGACTATCATATTCTGGGCGAACGCCGGGCCTTCGACAAGAATCCATGATAGTTATCACTTATCAGAATGAATATCCGCTCGAAGTAATTACAGTCGTTTTCGGATGGAAAATTACTCGAAAGATTATTATTAAAATTACAATGAAACGTAAGGCTGAACAATGCATTTTTAAAAAAAATTCAATCAATAATAAATCAAAGGTGAAATAATTAAGATATCTCTAGAAATCGAATTTGGCCAGCATCGAAATTCGTGTAGCTTCGCCCTTCTGACCGTCCAAATTCTTACGCGTCCCGGCTGTTAGCTCTATCCCGATGCTGATGGTTTCGATGGGATTGTAAAAGATGTTGGTTCCAAAGTACTGGCTGGATTTAAACGTATCTCCCGGCTCAAATTCTTCGCATTTCATTTGTGAAATCCCGCCAATAACCGAAAAAACCAATTTAGGATTATACCTGAACGAATAATTGATAAAGCCTCCGTAAACTCCTTTCAGCATCATGTTGTCGGTAGTCGGGTTATAAACAGCATCCAACTGACTGCCGGTGAAGCCCACATAATAATAAGCAATACCTTCCCCGATGGAATATTGTGCATTGACTTGATGCTTTTCCTTTATAAAAACCGTTGAACTTAAAAGAACGCCATAACCATACAGGGTCTCCATTTTGCCCAGATGAAGAACATCTATTTTCCGTATAACACCCGCAACCTGCACGTGACCCCACTTATCGAAGTATTTATAGCGGCCGGCTAAATCCAGGTTCCTGTGACTGGAAGCATCACTTATCAGCGTATCGGCCGGGTTATAATAGTCGGCTTTAGGACTTTCGAGCGAAACGCCAGCTACATTATTGGTTTTTAATTTCCTTTCATAGCGGATCAATCCGTGCCTTTTACTCAAGGAGCTGTTGGGTCCTTCAAATTCAACTGTCTGAGGCAGGGAAGCATTATCCATGAATGTACTGTAGGTGTATCCGAGTTTAACAAAATTCCATTCAGCATAAGCATGCCTCAGGCGAAAATAGGATTCCGATGTGCTGGCAAAATCAACTTCCATATATGCTTTAATTTTCCCTACTTTGGTATTGGCAGTTCCTTCCATGCCCATGCGCGATTGCCTGGCTCCAATATAAACACTGGACAGCCCGGGAATATCTTCCGCTCCTACCGGTATGTCATAAGGTATAAAGCCTTCCGTGCTTTTCATCCCTGCAAAGTCATAAAATCCATTCACCCTTGCACTGCCCATAAATTTGACATTGTATTTTGATTCTTCCAGATCCTGCAGGTTTTTATCATCCACAATTTTACTCGTATCGGCTTTTACAGGTTGTAATGCGATGGTGTCCACACGGCTTGAGAAAACATAAACGGTATCCGTCATGATCCGCTTATCAATTTTTGTAGATGGTAAGCTTTAGCGTATCCCGCTGCTGTGCTGCAGCCAGCAAACTAAATAAGCTGAAAAAAATGATGATTAATTTCTTTGTCATTACTATTTAGTTTTAAAGCTTAAGCATTCATATCATTCATTTGGTGTATGTTAAATAAAATCAAAGCGTAAAATCCCAACGATAGGAGTTGCCCTTTTTAAGGATTTCTTTGCCAAAAACCGGGAACAATCCGGGAGCGGAAGAAAAAAACATAATATCTTCCGTTTGCATGATTAAATTTTTCTTCTCAAAAGGGAGAAGGTTGTATGTGCTGCTGTTAATCCAGACATAAAGTGATTTTGCAGTGTGGTTAACCATCTCAATTTCGATTTCACCGGATTCGCTTTCGCCTGATCGCTCATAAAAGTGCTGTTTCTGAAAGTATAACGTATCGGTGATCACAATCAAGTTTTCAGAAACAAAACCATACGAGCTTGTTTCAATGTCAAATACTTCAATATAACTATTTTTCGATTCGCGCGGGAGAATAACAAGCAAGTTTGAGTTGTTGAGAGTATAGGCCACCTTAAAATTTAATCCGGGGCCTTCCCTGAAATTGATTTCGGATTTCGCACTTCCGAGTTTCAATTGTGCGAACAAATTAAAAGAAGTGGCAGCAGTCATTAAAATAAGCAGCAAGATTGTTTTCATTTTCACGAACTAATATTTTTTGCGACAAAAAACCAAGGATAGTTTCCTTCAATTAATTATTCAAACCACATTCATGTACAAAAGTCACAATTTAAAATTAATTTCTCTATAATAGTGTTTTAATCATGGCTCAAAAATAGCAAAGAATGCAACTTGTTTATCAATAACAAGTTGAAAAATCTGCTGCGACATCATTGTAACAGATTATGTATTCCGGGCTGGTCAAGCTGTGATCCAAACCATGACCAAAAAGTAAAGATGATCACAATGATATTTTTTTGATTTATAATTTTTGCAAATCAAAAACGTGAGAACCCCATGCCGGCATATCCACGAAAAGACCTTCCGACACCAAATCACTGCCATCACGATCATAAAGAGCGGCACTCATCATATCCTTCAATCGAACCGTTTGGCCCGCAAGGTCTTTAAATGGAAGAGGAACATAGCACTGTCCGGCATACGGTGCGTAATTTATGATTACCAGTACCCGACCACCATCTGTTCCTTCCCATGCAAAGGCCAGAAATGAATCCCATGTGTTATTATCGTACCAGGATGGTTTGCATTCGAGCAGGCGCCATTGGCCATCGCGAAATATTCGGTTTTTTAGTACAGAAATGAACTTCGTATAAAATTCAAAGATGGTTTCGTTGACCGGTTCCTTTGGGGCACGCACCAAATGCGGGGAGATGCGCTTTTTTCTTCCTTCAAATTGTCCCTGGTGAAAAAACCGTAAACCGGGTGATAAAAATGTGATTACGGATGCCGCTTTATGCTTGTCCAATTCGAAGGTTGTAGCAGCGCGCGGTTCGTCATGATTTTCGATGAACCGTACAAGCTTATCCTGATAATCAAGCCCGGCATAAAAATGTTCCCGCACAGGTCTGGCGTAACCTTCACTCAGACGATCGTAGAGCCGCTTGTCATAGGCATAATCAAAACCTTGCTGCTGAAGGGTCCACTCCATATCCCAATACACTTCAGCCATGAAGCAAAAATCGGGAGACTTTTCACGAACAGCCTTCGTTGCTTCAGGCCAAAAAGATTTTGCCTTCCTGCCCCATGTTCGTTCAAAGACTTCAGGCAGGATCAGCATGGCCATATCACAGCGTACGCCATCGCATTGTCCGGAGATGCGCAGGAGCTCCTTTGTCATAGCTTCCACAGTAGCGGTGTTGCTGTAATCCAACTGCACCGTATCCGGCCATCCTGAAAAGTAAGGATCGCGACCATAAGCGAGGATCAACTCACCCTTGCTGCTTTTTACCTGTGTGTAATTCTGCGGAGAATGTAACAGGTCAATTTCAGTACCTGCAATAAAATAATCAGGATGCTCTTCTACCCACAGATGATCGGGACCCATGTGATTCGGGACAAAATCGAGCATGAGTTTAAGGCCACGTTTATTTAATTTTTCACGAAGCCTTTTCAGCGCTGCATCACCCCTAAGGTTAGGATGAACATGGTAATCAGCAATGGCAAACCCGGAGCCACCGATGTCTTGTTCCTTCAGGTCGGACAATGTTTCTTCAAAATCACGACGCCATTCCGGTATTTCCCGTGAAACTTTTCGTCCGAGTTCTCCGGTATTCCATACACTCAGGAACCAAATCCAGTCAAAGCCCATTTCGGCCAGGCGGTCCATTTCAGTATCAGGGATGTCATCGAGTGTGGCGGGGCGTCCCATTTCTTGAGATAAGTCGGTAAGCCACACACGGGTGTTGATTTGGTATAACGATGGATATTTAGGCTGTTTCATGCTGATGGCTGCAATGGTTTATGGCATATCCGTTATTAACAGGTTGTTTTTCATTGATAAGCCGGTACAAACATTTTACTTTTTATAAAAGCCCGGATATCTTCCGGCTTTTTCACACCGGCCAATCCACTGGCAAAAATCTGTTCCGCAATTTTCACTGCTACATTTACGGATACCTTCAGGATATCTTTCACCTGCGGATAGATCAATCCATTTTCAAAATCTTCCTGTGTAACCTGCTCTGCAACTGCTTCTGCGGCGGTTATAAACATTTCATCGGTTACTCTTTTTGCCTCCGTGGCAAATATAGCTAAACCCATGGCCGGAAATATAAATACATTGTTTCCCTGTCCGGGAGTAAATGTTTTTCCTTCGTATATTACCGGTGCAAAAGGGCTGCCACTGGCAAAAACCGCTTTTCCTTTACTCCATGTATAGGCTTGCTCGGCTGTGCATTCCGAATGAGATGTTGGATTCGAATAGGGGAAAATAATCGGTCGTTCATTTACCATGCTCATGTTTTCAATAACCTGTTGATTGAATGCTCCGCCAACTGTACTTACGCCAATAATGGCAGTTGGTTTTACCTGTCAGAACAGCATCTGCAAAATCACTGATATGTTCGCCATCATGAGCAAATTGTTTTTGATGATCAGCCAGGTCATTCCTCGAATTGACAAGCAATCCGTTAACATCAAACATCCAGATGTGTTCCAATGCTTCTTTCCTGCTTAATCCATCTTTCTGAAATTTCTGAACCAGCAGATCGGCTATTCCGAATGCGGCGGCTCCTGCACCCAGGAAAAGAAATTTTTGTTCAATGAATGGCTTTTTCATTAACCGGCTGATTGAAATAAAACCGGCAGTTGCAATGGCTGCTGTACCCTGGATATCATCGTTGTATGTACAGACTTTATCGCGGAACTTATTCAAAATACGGATGGCATCAACACCTTTAAAATCTTCCCATTGAATACATATTTTTGGGAAAACCTCATTGATTGCCAAAACAAATGCTTCAATAAAATCATCATAATCCTTACCGTTAATTCTTTTTTGCTTTAATCCGGGATAGAGCGGATCATTTAAAAATGCTTCATTGTTGGTTCCGGCATCCAATACAATAGGAAGTGTATATTCAGGAGGAACTCCTGCACATCCTGTATATAATGCCAGTTTCCCAATGGGTATGCCTAATCCGCAAATTCCAAGGTCACCCAGCCCAAGGATTCTCCCTCCATCAGTAACCACGGTAAACCGTACATCTTCCACAGGCCAGTTTCTGAGTATTTCCTTGATATGGTCTTTTTGGTTTATGGATATAAAAAGTCCTTTGACCCGCCGGGAAATATGCCCGAATTTTTCACAGGCTTCTCCAACAGTAGGCGTATAAACCAGTGGTAAAAACTTCGCCGGATCATTCATGATCAGGTTAAAAAACAGCGTTTCGTTGGTTTCGAGCAAATTTGTCAGATAACTGTATTTATGGATCGGAAGATCTATCTGGTTAAGTTGTTCATTTACCCGAAGCATCTGTGTTTCGAGGGTTTCAACCTGTTCAGGCAACAATCCTTCCAAACCGTATTTCTTTCTTTCTTCAATGGTAAATGCAGTCCCTTTATTTTTCCGTGGATCGCGCAACAATGAATAACCTTTGGTTTCTTTCATTTTTTCAGAAATGTTAATTACATGTATTGTCTAGTTGATATGTGTTCCCAACTTTAGTCCTGATTTTGAATCCCATCAATGAAAACCAGCGCGCCGGTCTGCAGACTGGCAGCATTGGCTTCATCCGTATCGATATGCATGGCAAGTGTTATAGTTCGGGTTTACACGGATCAGCACATCGCCAAAAATCAGTTCGCGATCGCCTGCCACCCGAACCCTAACGGTTGACTTTTCTTTTAAACCATACCGGAGCGCATCTGCAGGCGTCATGTGAATATGTCGTAATGCGCAAATGACACCATTCTCAATATTCACGTTTCCGGTTGGTCCTTCAAGCGTACATCCGGGAGTGCCATGAAGGTCGCCGGATTCACGGATGGGCGGATGGATACCGAGTTTAAACTGCTCGGTCATGGAAATCTCTACCTGTGTCTCTTTTCGTGTTGGCCCAAGTACACGGACCCTCTCAATACGCCTTTGGGTCCGATGATCGTGAGTTGTTCTTTACAGGCAAACTGGCCGGGTTGCGAAAGGTCGCTGTGCCAGGTTAACTGGTGGCCTTTGCCGAATAACGCTTCAACATGGTCCTGTGAGAGGTGAATATGATGAGCGGAAACTTCTAGCAGGAATGGCTCATTCTGTTGGCTTTCACTATCTCCTTCAGGTAAGAACGGCTTAACGACACGCAGCGTTTCGCGGGCGATCATGCGCTCTTCGTCTGTTGGTACGATAAGTACTGTAACCGGCGAATCATCAGTTGAGATGCGGCAAATCTCTGAGAATCCTTGAGCTTCACGGTTGCGTTGTTCGTCGAGATGGATCCCCATGCACTGGAGTCCCTGCAGGGCAAGTGAGCGAACACCGGCACTGCCCTGACCGATACCTCCGGTAAAGATCAGCACATCCAGTCCGCCCATGGCTGCAAGATACGCCCCGATGTATTTGCGAATCCGGTAAGCTAAAAGCTTTTAATGCCACCAATGCCCTGACATCACCAGTGGCGGCAGCCTGTTCAACTTCGCGCATGTCGCCGGAAATACCGGAAAGTCCAAGTAACCCGCTCTTTTTATTCAAGTATCTGATCAATCTGTGCACCTGTAAGGCCCTCCTCCCGTTCAAGGTAAGTTATTACTCCCGGATCGAGGTCACCGCAGCGGGTTCCCATGATCAGCCCTTCAGCTGGGGTGAAGCCCATGGTTGTATCAACTGAACGGCCGTGGTCGATGGCACAGAGTGATGCGCCGTTGCCCAGGTGGCAGCTTATAATTTTCAGTTCGTTTACCCGCTTCTTGCAAATACTGTGCGGCTTTAAGACAGACATAGGAGTGCGAACTCCCGTGAAATCCATAGCGGCGTACACCCTTCTTTTCGTAATACTCATAAGGCAATCCATATAGATAAGCATAGGTTGGCAGGGTTGAATGAAATGCAGTATCGAAAACCGCCACATGCGGAACTGCAGGGAAAAATCCGTTGCGCGCTTCTTTGATACCTGCAACATTCACCGGATTGTGCAACGGCGCAAGGTGGACTCAATGCATCAATTTCTTCCAGGATTTTATCGTCAATCACTATCGCTTCGCTGAACCTTTCTCCGCCATGAACTACACGGTGACCAACGACGGTGATCTCTGACGGATCCCGGATGACTCCGCTATCTGCTCCGGTGAGTTCTTTCAGCATCGCCTTAAATGCATCTTCATATCCTCCTCCCGCAAGGTCACGGATTACTTCGCCTGAAGGACCGGATGGATGAGGCGGGTGCCCGCAATACCGATGCGTTCCACCTGCCCGTGTGCCGTATTGGATTCGTTTTCAGAATCGAAGAAAGAATATTTAAGCGATGAAGAGCCGCAATTGATCACGAGAATTTTCTCCGGACGTTCACCTTTCAGTTGCAAGCCGTAGGGATCTGTACTCTGTCGAAAAGCTGCCGCAGCCTTGTCCGGATCTGCCGACAACTGTTTAAAGCGTTCAATGATGGTCTTCGACATATGTTGCAGTGCATAAGGTTCGGTCATGATGAACGGATTGAAAGAGCTCGACAGGGATCCGCAGCACCTGGCAACGTGTTTCTGCAATAAAATCAGCCATTGTTTTATCACCACTCATCAAAGCCATCTCCCCGAAAGTATCTCCCGCGTTAAATCTTCCTATTTCTTTGCGCAAGCCATCGTCAGCAACAACAGAAACCGACAATTCACCTTCCAGGAGAACGCCCAGGAAGGACGCTTGTTCTCCGAACCTGACTACCGCCTCGTTGACTTCATAAGACACTACCCGTGAGCCTTGCAATAAATTATTAAGCTGATTTTCAGTAAGGTGTTTAAAAAGGTTTACATCCGACTTTAGAAAATCCGGAATTCTGTTTGTCTTCATTGTAGTTCGTTTGTTATGATTCAAGTAATAAGCAGCACCCAAAGTATCGCCAGCAGAGGGCCAAGCAACCCAACCATGACACCACCGATCCTGAAATCTTTTTGTTCAAGCAATCCAGTGCTATAGGCGATTGCATTCGGCGGTGAGGATACCGGCAGGAACATGGCTGTAGAGGCTGACAAAGCAATGATCATTGCAATTTCTGCTTTAAAGCCAACCAGAATTGCCATGCCAAGGGGAATCATAACCGTACTTGCAGCTGTATTGCTCATGATATTCGAAACAAGCATGGTTAAAAAAGCAAAAATGAACATCAGGAGAATGTTGTTTATTTCCATTGTTATCAGCTTCTGGGCATAGTGATTGAGCAGTCCGGTATTGTTCAAGCGCTACGCCAAGAGACAAACCGCCTGCAACCAGCAAAAGGGTATCCCAGGGCAGTTCCCGGATATCTTTGCCTTCCAGGACACGGGTAAGCGTAAGGATAACCAGTGGAACTGCACAAACTGCAGCGGTTTTAATGCCATGCAGGGAAGAGGTAAGCCACAATACCACGGTAATAATGATCACACCGATGACAATTCGCCGCTGCCTGAGAAATTCACGTGATGTATCTGATTTCCTGATTTTTAAGAAAATCAAGGGAGATGGGCGTACTTGTCTTTGATAAACATCCTGATCAGCACGAAACAACTGATCGCGGTCAGGGCCAATGTAAGGGGAACGCCATATTTCATCCATTCGATGAAATCGATGGTAATGCCAGCATTTTCCAGGGCTCCCGCTGCAATCGCGTTTGGAGGTGTTCCGATGATGGTTCCCATGCCACCGGTGGCAGCAGCTATCGGTATGCCCAGCAGCAACGCTTTTGCAAAGCCTGAATTTTTACCCAGTGATGCCAGCAGAGGCATGATCGCTGCAATCACCATGGCAGTTGTGGCCGTGTTGGACATCAGCATTGAGGCTACCATGGTGGTTAACATTAAGCCAATGAGTAAATTCCTCGGATTTGAACCAGAGATTTTTAGGGTGAACTTAAAAAGAGCCTGATCAAGTTTAGTTTTGGTCATAGCAGATGCCAGAAAAAAACCGCCAAGCATGAGCCAGATGACGCTGCTTGAAAAAGTATTGACATACGGAGCGATATTTTCAGGCGCTGAGTTGAAATATTCATTTCCCAGAGCGAATACCAGAAATGCAATGATGAGAAGGCTTACCGCAAAAGCCGGCATTGCTTCAGTAAGCCATAAGCCAATGGAAAAGAAGAACAGAAAAAGGACATAAACCTGTGAATCGCTAAACTCCGGTTCCCTAATCAGGTAAGTTAAGCCCAAAGCCAGAAAAAGGGAAAGCAGGAACTTTCCCAGTATCTTTAAACGGTTTTTAGTAAATGCGTCCATTCCTGCTTTCTTTAAATTTATATTAAACCATAATTTCCTGTATTTAGAATATACCAATCGGTGACACAAAGCCAATCGTGAATCTTCCTGTCGAATAATCCTCTGCACCCAGCCATGTCTTTGCATAATCGGAGTAGTTGTAAATCCTTCCGACCCAGTTTGCGTAAAAACGCAGGTTGAGGTCTTTAAAAGGATAGTACTCAATGGTTGGGATGTATCCCCATGCGGTGCGAATCTTATCCGTGTTTTTTTCAGGATCTGCGCTTCCTCCCTTCCAGTTTGCAAAATCAACCATTCCGACAAAGGCAATGTTCAGTTTTGGGCTTACACGGTAATACAGGTGCATCCAGTGACTTGTATAAAGTGTATTTCTCACTGAATAGGGATAGTTCAGTGTATCGGCTCCTCTGATTATTACATCCGGCACCGTTGAGGTTACAATAGTAGTTCTGTCGAGGTCCTCGGAACTCCATTTGAAATCATATTCAATGGTGAACTTCCCAAGCCGGAGCTGGTTACCAAGCGCTATATAGTTCATGAATATATTTTCCGCTTCACTAAACAATGAATAAGACCAGATGGTATTGAATTTTCCGTCAAATAAGCTACCTCTCCAATTACCAACCAGCATCAGCGGGAATTTTGATACGGTCACATTTGGCTGAGTCCCGTACAATTCATCAAAAGTCTTTGTCCTGGAATTCAGGGCCTGGAAAGTAAATGAGTGATTTTTATGCACCTGGTAGCTTGCACCCACACCGGTAAGGAAATTATCCGCCATTTCGATGATATCCGAGTACTCGTAAATATCGATCGGGTTCATGTCAAATTCAATACCTCCCCAGTCCGCGCACATTTTCCCTATTGACAGGTTCCATTTCTCCGAGAGGGTCACACGGATATAGGCAAGGTCAACAGAGCCATAAAGATGGTCTATCGATTGAACATCCGTAGTCTTTGTGTAACGGTTACGAAAGCGGAAATAGACTTTTTTATGAATCTGTCCCCGGAATTCCATCCTGAACTGTTCAAACCTGAATCTCGATCCTGTATAATCCATTTTGTCCAGTCCCTGATCCGAAAAAGCGTTCTCTAATCCAAATTGCGTGTTGGCGATCATACTCATGTTTTTCAGAAGATTTTGTTTCTCTTCCGGTATGAGTGTTTTGTAATATGTGGTGTCACCTGCCTGGGGTTCTTTTATCTGAGCCATTAAAGCAACAGGAAGAAACAGGAATGCCACCATCCATATTTTACTATAGAATGCTTTCATTGTATATACTTATTTTGTTAATACTCAATAAACAGATTCTGTAACTCTTCCCTGCTCCTGTCTTTTTTTAGCAATGCCAGCATCAAAAGTATCCTGGCTTTTTGGGGATTCAGATCAGCGGAGGATACAGTGCCGTATTCTTCATCATTGATCTCTCCTTTAATTAAAACTGCACCAACCGGTACACGCGAAGCCCTAACAACAGGAATTCCCATTTGAGTTGCTCTTTTGGCTGCTTCCAGAGTTCCTGCGTTCATATTACCATCACCAACACCGGCAACGATAATTCCTTTCGCCCCTGCTTTAACCATAATATCAATCAAGTCAGCTGATACATCGGCACAGGTATAAACGATGTCAACACGCGGTAATGCTGTAACTCCGTCAATAGAGAATTCACTATCCACAGTATGGCGTCCAAATGGTTTATGGAAAAATTCCACTTCGCCAAAAATGCAGGTTCCCAGAAGTCCTTCAAGCGGAGACTCGAAAGTATGAACCGGTGTTGTGATCATCTTTTTAACATCATGAGCAGAATGGATATCGTCATTCATTAAGACCATTACACCATACCCTTTGGCTTTCGGACTGGCAGCAATGGCAACAGCATTGTACATATTCAGAGGTCCATCGGCACTTAATGCTGTTGAAGGACGCATAGAACCAGTCAGAACAACCGGCTTATCGCTTTTCACCACCAGGTTGAGGAAATACGCTGTTTCTTCCTGTGTATCGGTACCGTGTGTGATTACGATGCCATCCACATCAGGTTTTGCCAATAATGTATTAACACGATTGGCCACGTCGAGCCATACCTTCACGCTCATATCCTGTGAACCAACGTTAGCGACTTGTTCGCCTGTTAAATTAGCTAAACTCCTGATATTCGGAACAGCATCGATCATTGCTTCAATTTTTACCTGTCCCGAAGTGTAAGCGGAGCCGGTTGAACTTGCGCCGGCACCTGCAATGGTACCACCGGTTGCAAGAATGACAACATTGGGCAGTTTTTTGGTTTGCCCATAACCAATAACGCTAACAATTAACAAAAGGATTGTGAGCGCATTTCTGAAATTTAATGAATTGTTTTTCATAAGTAAAAAGTTTTAAATGATTAATTAATTGTTCTATTTTTTTTGACCGGTCATGGCTGCCGGGTCCATTAATTCTTCTATTTGTTTATCGGTAAGCAGTTTTTTCTCACGGATCAGTTCGATGATCCCCTTTCCTGATTCAAGCGCTTCCTTGGCAAGTTCCGTGGTCTTCTCATAACCTAGCACCGGATTTAATGCTGTGACTGTTCCGACACTGTACTCGATATAGTGCTTCAATACAGCTTCATTGACCGTAATGCCATCGATACAATTCTTGCGGAACAAAGGCATTGTTTTAAAGAACAATGCCTGTGATTCCATAATGGCAATAGCAACAACCGGCTCATAAGCGTTGAGCTGCAAAAGTCCGTCCCGTGAAGCAAAACTTACGGTTACGTCATTCCCCATTGCTTTATAGCATATCTGATTCATCAGTTCAGGCATCACCGGGTTCACTTTACCGGGCATTATAGATGACCCTGGCTGAAGCGCTGGCAGGTTGATTTCAAAGATACCGGTTCTTGGTCCCGTAGCCAGAAAAATTAAGTCGCTGCTGATTTTGGATAAGGTCACTGCCAAATTTTTCATCGCCGATGAAAACATCACGAATCCCTGCATACTTGAAGTGGCGGAGATCAGGTCCGGAGCCAGTTTTATTGGCTTGCCGGTAATTTTAGCCAGTTGTGCTGCACATTTTTCACCATAACCCGGTGTCGCCGTTATGCCTGTACCGATGGCAGTAGCGCCCATGTTTACTTCATACAGATAGGCTTCGCTTTTCCTTAAAGCATCAATAGCAGCATCCAGTTGGTTGCCAAAAGCATGAAATTCCTGTCCCACCGTCATAGGAACAGCATCCTGTCCTTCGGTGCGTCCCATTTTCACGATGTCCTTAAATTCCTCTCCTTTTTTATGAAAGGATGCCGACAGTGCCTGGGCCTCAATGATTACTTTGTCGTTATGAAGAAGGAGTGCAACATGAATGGCCGTAGGATAAACATCATTTGTTGATTGTCCCATGTTCAGGTCATCATGCGGTTCGATGTACTGATATTCCCCTTTTTTATGACCGCTCAATTCAAGCGCAATATTGGCCAGCACTTCATTGGCATTCATGTTGGCAGATGTACCGGCGCCACCCTGGTAAAGGTCCACCAGGAACTGGTCATGATATTTTCCATCCATGACTGCCTTACAAGCTTTCTCAATAGCATCCAGCTTGTCCTTGCTGAGCCTGCCTTCAACTTCATTATTTGCCCGGGCAGCAGCTAATTTCACTATGGCAAATGCCTTTACATAATCGGGGTAAAACTTTGTCGTTACCCCACTAACCTGAAAATTCTCGAGTGCCCTCATGGTTTGCACACCATAATAGGCATCGGCCGGAATTTGCTTTTCGCCCAGCAGATCTTTTTCTGTCCGCGTCTGTGAATAACTGCTCCATCCGAAAAGGAGAGCGGCTATTACCATCATTAATTTTAATTTTCTCTTCATAAATTTATTATTTTTAAATGGTTATAATAAAATTGACTGCAATATTAAACCCGCAATTACCGATGCAAGGGTAGTTATAATTCCTGGTAGCATGAAGCTGTGATTCAGGACATATTTGCCTATTTTGGTGGTGCCCGTTCTGTCAAACTGGATAGCTGCTAAAAGTGTAGGATATCCCGGTACAAAAAAGTGACCGTTGACGGCAGGAAAAATACCAACAAGGTAGGCCGGTGCCATTCCCAGTGACAATCCCAGTGGCATCAATGCTTTGGTTGTTGCTGCCTGACTAAAAAGCAAAATGCTCAGGGTGAATAATGCCAACGCAAACATCCAGGGGTAACTGGTGACCATATCACCCAACGTAGTTTTTATTACTTCGTAATTGTGGTTCATGAAAGTGCCACTCATCCAAACTACCCCGAAAACAGCGATGGTTGCCTGTCCTGCCGAAGAAAACAGGCTTGCTTTTGTAACCTGCCCGGCAGTTGTTTTAGCTAACAGAATGATCAACCCTGTAGCTGCCAGCATAACCATCATGATCATCGAAGGCATCTGAACCTGACCGGATGCATTGACAGCAAAACCTGGGGCAAATCCTTCACTTCCTGAAAAATTTGGAAGCAGTGATGGAAATGATCCTAACAACACTACTGCAAGAACAGCAACAGCAAAAATGACCACCGATTTCTTCGCTCCTGGCTTAAGGGTAATTTTAGCTTCCTGCTGATCTCCGTCCAATTTCCTGGCGAACTCAGGGTCTTTCATTCTCTCAAGGAATTCAGGATCTTTGCTCAGTTCTTTTCCTCTTTTCAAAACGAATAGAATACCAACGATCACACCAATGAAGGTGGCCGGTATACATACCATGAGGATGTCAGCGAGCTTTACTCCGCTGGCTGCTAAGACCGTTAATAATGCGGCTGATGCAGCCGAAACCGGGCTTGCTGTAATGCCCATGTGGGAAGCAGTCACACTCATGCTTAAAGCCCGCTCAGGACGGATTCTTGCCTTAATTGCCACCTCTGCTATGATCGGCAGGATGGAATAAGAAATGTGCGCTGTACCGGCAAACAAAGTGAAAAAGTAAGTTACAATCGGTCCAAGAAATGTAATCTGGCCCGGCTTGCTGCGCAATATTTTACCTGCAATATCAACCAGGTAATCCATCCCGCCTGCCGCCTGAAGTGCAGCAGCAGCTGTAACAACACTCATAATAATCAGCATCACTTCGATGGGAGGATCGGCCGGCTGCATTCCAAATACGAACAAAAAGATGAGCAGCCCGATCATGCCCATCACACCCAAACCGATACCCGACATACGGGCTCCGATAAAGATGCAGACCAAAAGAATTGCTAATTGAAGAAAAATCATAGGCCTCTTTGTTTAAAATTTATTTATCTTTAATTATAGACTGTTTAAAATTCACTAAAATATTTAACATGACTATTTTGCCACTAAGGCTCTACGTCACTAAGATACACAAAGAGCAAACAATGAAACACTTAACTTAGTGAAACCTTGGTGCCATAGTGTCTTTGTGGCGATGAAATTCATCTTTTTTTTCAACTTTAAACAGACTCTTAATTTACCGAATATTTTATTAAATCAACTAAAGCTTCACCATCAACAGGCTTTCGCAGATAAGCGAGCGCGCCATATTTTTTTGCACAGTCACGGCTGATCTGATCATCAAAAGCTGTAATGATAATAACAGGTACATGCAATTTTACCCTGAGAAAGTGCTCCAGCAGATCGCAACCACTTTTACCGGGCAAATGATAATCAAGAATGATTAAATCACTGCCGGCCGGTTTGCTCTGTTCCAGAAATTCCTCAGCGCTGCCGAAAGATGTACATTCAAAACCTGCTGATTTTAGCAGTATCCCAAATCCTCTTCTCACAGACTGGTCATCATCAATTATGTAAATCATAATAATAATATTTATCTTCAGAAAGTAACCTATACAAAATTAGTCCACAAGCAAGGGCTTGTAAATAGTACCTTGGTGTTATAACAAGTGAAGTCCTTAAAAACTGTTTCATTTAATTGAATTAATTATTTTATTACCGGTAAAGAAATTTTTATGCATTTCTAAACCTTTCCTATTCCTCAAACACGACTTCTATCTTTCCTTTCCTGATGGCATTCTTCATCGAAGCATGATCTTTTTCATTCTGGTCAGCATAGGCAAATGAGAAATCCGCAATAGCGTTATCGAAGGTATCGCTTTTCCCCATATAGCCGCTGAGCAGAGCAGCATCTCCCGAGCGTGCATGCGAAAGTGCCAATGCCTGTCCGCACCAGTCAGCATACACAATCATTTCAGCTTTTCCAAAGATTTCCACCCGGATCGAAATTTTGATATCCCGCAATTGGCGGAAGAAAAAATGTTTTCCCCCCTTCCCTTTTGTCCAGCCTAAAAATGAATCGCTGAACGGTTGCATAAGACGATAACCGTTTACAACACGCTGACCATGGTTCGGGAATATGCTCTTGCCTGCAAAAGGTTCAAGAACCGATGTACGTGCTTCCTTTGCCTGGAGGAAAAAGGGCTCTCCATCTCCTGTCATTAGGAGTAATACCCAGCATGACGTACCTACACTTCCAACTCCGACAACTTTTATTGCAGCGTCCTTAATTTCAAAACGATCAAGCAGACTGGCAGAGGCCGGCTGCAAACTTTTACGATACAGATCAAATGCATCCATGACAACCTCTGCGACTTCCCCGGGTGAATGTCCTTCCCAGTGGAAAATAGCAGGCAACTGATCCTCAATGAATTTAGATTTACCAGTTCCTTTAACAAGTTTTGGAAAAATTTCTTCTGCAACACTACGTCCACGTTCTTTTGCCAGGCGGGCGGAACCACGCTGGCGGAACTCGGGGTCTTTCAAATTTGAAATCAAACTTTCTGCCCTGATTGAAAAATGCATTAATTCCATTATTTTCATCCTGCTGAAAACAGCCATATGTTCCCGATAGGAACGTACACACTCCAGCACTGCTTCTCTTGCAATGGTCTTGTTAAGATTGTTGTTCTTGCAGGCAACGGCGAAACTGGCTGCCAGGCGTTTGACATCCCACTCCCAGGGCGCCGGAAGGGTTTCGTCGAGATCATTGATGGAAAAGATGACATTTCTTTCCGGGGTTGCAAATCCGCCAAAGTTGCACAAATGGGCATCTCCGCAAGCCTGCACGTGTATTCCCGTTGCAGGGGTGGTAGCGAGGTCGGAAGCCATATTAAGCGCTGCGCCACGGTAAAAAGTAAAGGCAGACCTTGCCATACGCCCGTGACGAAGGGGTATTAATTTTTCGATGCGACCCTTATCGCTTTCCAAAATCAGATCAACCGGATCAGGACAGTTGGCATGCGCTTCCCATTTTGCATGCGATGAACGTGGACAGGTTTTACGCAACTCCTTTCCCATTTCATAGCGCTCGCTTCGGGAAACATGATGAATCGTGGATTTGCTGTTTTCAGTATCTTTCAGAGTTGTTTTAGCCGGGGATGCAGGCTCAACTGTTTTCATAGTAAATTATGTTTGTTTAACCATGAGTCTATATTAAAATTAATAAAAGTATTTATATAGCCAATCATTCTGTCACCACTTCGTTGTTTGAGTTTATCCATCCGATAAATAACTTATAACCAATCGACAGCACGATTGCGCCGGTAAAGAGCCCGATAAAACCGGAGAAGATGAAGCCGCCAATTACACCTATGAATATCACCAGCATCGGGACCGGAGCACCCTTGCCAAGTAAAATGGGCTTGAGAACATTATCGGACAAGCCGGCCACAAACAGCAATGCGGTCCACATTATCGCCGGCCCGATTTCTTTGGTTGCAAACATATAAATTATGACTGGCAGCGTGATAAAGAATAAGGGTATCTGAAGCACAGCTAAAACAAATGCCAGCAAGGTCCAAATTCCTGCATAGGGAACACCCGCCAGCATGAACAGTATTCCGTGCAGCAATGCAAGTATAAGGGCTACCCCGATAATTCCTTTTACAACATTAGCAACGGTCTTGAGAATGATATCAGCATATTCGTCACCTTTCTTCCCTGCTAATTTCCTGAAAAATTTCCGTATCTCTTCGCCTGTTCCCCCAATTGCAAGTAGTATCCCTGCAATAATAAGCGCTGCCATGATCTGAATTATACCACCGGCAGCACCCAGAATTCCTTTTCCTATTTTACTCCCGATGCCGGTCAGCTGGTCTTTATACTTGATGATGAATTGTCCCAGGTTATCAGATGCAGACTGCCAGGCGGCATACAGTTTATCTCCGATGATGGGCCATTCTTTAACCTTTTCTTCAGGTGGAGGGATGGTCAGTGTTCCGCTATCATAACTTGCCTTAAGGTCTTTCACCTGGTCGAAAAGGGAATCTATCAGCAGCCAGGTAGGAAGAAAGATAATGACCAAAATTGAGAAAATGATAATGAATGAGGCGAGCTTAGGTCTTCCACCCATTTTTTTCGCCAGCATACTATGCAGAGGAAACATTGCCAGTGCAAGTATCATGCTCCACAATATGATGCTGACAAAAGGCAGCATGATCATCAGGCACCATGCAACGATCAATATAAGAATGAACAGCCTGATGGTTGTGTCGTAAACTGAATTGTTTGAAATTTTGTTGTCCATGTGGTTCTTTTTTAAGATTAAGAATTAAGTGTAATTATTTTCATTTTAAATAAGCTATTTAATAAAAAATGATGGGATTTCTATTCCAGCAAATCATGTCATTGTGTACAAATTTAAATGCTCTCATTTCTTATTTTTATCCTTCTTCTTGCTTTCGCGCCCTTCCTTTTCCTGGCCCTGTTCCTTTGCATCTTTTTTCCGGTTTATCTGGTACTTTTTGATGGGCAGGATCGTGTGTATCATTCCGCTCTGGATGGTCTTCCATACATAGTTGATGATCCCTTTGTTCTTGTCGCGCTCGCAACCGATTTCCACAATCTTGAGGTTTTTTCCGGGAGCAGGATTGTTCGATAATGTCATGGTATTGGCAAGGGTGGATACAAGACCCCACTCTTTTTCAGGATCCTTTTTCATCAGCGCTACATCCAGGTCCTGGTAAAGGAATTCCATCCATCCTTTTGAGGTGTTGTCGTTGGCTGTAAAACTGAATGTCAACCGGTTTACTTTTCCGCCGTTGAATTTCATATTGATAGCCGGCTCCAGCATATCGTTCAGCGGACTAAGCTTCATTGCCCCGACGCTGCCGGAACATTTAAAATCATGAAGGTTTCCTTCGAGGGGAAGCGCCAATTCCACATTTAAAGTACCTTCTCCCATCACCAGTGCCTGTACATTCAGGTTCATGACGTTGTCAATTGAATCTTCAGCAACCTGGTTCGTAAGATCATAGGATTGAATACTGAGATTCTCCAGCAGTATTGTCCCTGCAACCGGACGTCCTTCGGCCAGTTCACCATAAAGGATTTTAGAGTTGGTAATAAGCAATGAGTCGATATAAACCGGTATGGGTATCTTGAGGAATGACTCATTGTAAAATGGTGGGAAGCGGTTGATATTGAATGCTACATTCTTATCACGGTAAATATCGGCATCAAGGCTGTCGATCTGTACCCTTGCGATCATCAGCGGCTCACCGTTCAGCCAGCGTTCAAGTCCCACACTGGCGATTTCAATCCTGCCGATGTTAAGGTCAAAGCGGTCGTTCTGGTATTTAAGCTTTTTTGAATATTCTTTCTTGTCGTATTTCGGGATCATCTTAAAATCTTCCAAAATCAATGATGAATCCTTTTTGCTTGCCTCAAAAAATCCGAGTTCCATGTCATACAGTCCGGTTTCGCCGAAAATGTCAACTTTTCTAAGACTCAGGAGGACGTCGCCGAAGGAATAACCAATTGCTTCCTGTTTATCGTTTCTTTTTAGGTCAATGGATTGAGCCTCGAAATTGATATCCTTAGTACTTGCAATCAGGCTGTCGTTTCTGAAAACCTTGAGCAATCCTCCGGAAATAATGATCCTGTTAAGAAATATTTCCTTAAGTAGTTCCTTCATTTCCTTAGGCGCCTGCCTGACTTTCACCTCATTCACGGCATCCTCCACCATCACTGGAAGCGTGATCTTTACATTAGGATCATCAATTTCCAGGTCCCCTATAACCAGGCTTTTATCTTTAAACATTTTCCAGATACTAAATTCAGTAAGCCTGATCACGGAGCATTCAATTTCCATTTTTACGCTTTGTTCGTTCAGAGAGGTATCAGGGAATATTTTCGCATCTTTTATGAGAATATCACCCGTGAAGAGGTTAACCCTGATCTTTTTATATTCAATCCTGTGGCCCATTGGCCTAGTTGTCTCCAGCAGCGAGCGGACATAAGGGTCAAGCAGACGGTCGGTGTACTTTCCGATAAATATAAAAAGCGCAATGATGATAATCAGCAGAGGCAAGACTCCGTAAAGCAAAAATTTTTTCATCTTCAAAAATTTTGTTTAAACCTATGGCCTATTTCAAATGAATACTTTGTTATTTCCACTTTTCCATTACAATCTCTTTCTTGGCGTTAAATTCTGCCTCGGTAATGATTTTAGCATCCAGAAGCTCTTTCAACCGGATTAATTCACATGCCAGTTTTTCCCGGTCTGTATCCGCTTTGTATAATTCTGACATAAGCTTCTTGTTTTCAAAGTTCAGCTCAGCTAAGGTGTCGTGCATTTTTAGATTAAGGTCATAGAGTACCGATTCCCTACCTTGTTTGAGCGAATCGATCAGGAACGCAGCCTTTGAAGGATCAAAATTATATTTGATCACTTTTTCCTTTATCACCGTGTAGAGAACATAGTAGCGTTCCCGGTCTTTCGAAACAGAATCCAGTTGCGCCGAGAGTGCTGCGTTTGCTTTGGTTAAGGAATCGATGGCTACCTTTTCGGGATCAACTTTTCCTTTTTTCTGGCTGAATACCTGTGATACTAACACAAACATTAAGAGCAATAATAAAGCTTTTTTCATTTTCTTTAATTATTAAATTTAATAATCGTGTAAAATTAATCCAAAAGATAGGGCTTTGTAAATAGTACTTTGGTTCTAAAGCAATCCTGCTTTTTCTGCCAGGCGAACCATTTCGGCCACGGATTTTACCCCCAGCTTTTTGGTCATATTGCCCCGGTGAATTTTAACCGTTTGTTCTGCAATGTTCAAATCTGATGCAATTTGTTTATTCAGCCTGCCGGTGAGGATCAGCAGGAAAATTTCCAGTTCTCTGGGTGTCAGTGTTTGAATCAAAGATTTTATCTGGTCTGCCTTGCTAATGCGGGAAACAATAATCCGGCTCTCTTTCAGCGCTTCTTCCACTGCCGCAATCAATTGCCGCTCATCCACCGGTTTTTGAAGGAAGTTAATGGCTCCCTTTTTAAGCGCCTGTACACTCATGGGAATATCACCAAAACCGGTTATATAAATGATTGGTAGGTGTGTAAACTTATCTCTGATTTCCTCCTGTATTTCAAGTCCAGATTTCCCGTCGAGAAAAATATCGAGCAGGATACAGCCTTCACCCTGATAATTCTCCTGGGCTAAAAATTCTTCAGTTCCTGCAAAGGATTCAACAGCATAACCAGCCGAGTTCAGCAGCAGCGAGAAACTGCGGCTGACGGATTCTTCATCGTCAATGATAAAGATTTTACAGTTTTCAGTTTCCATCCGTGTTAATTTTAAGGCTGAATGAAAACTCCGCACCGCCATCGGATTTATTTTCTGCCCAAATCTTACCCAGGTGGTCCTGGATAATGGACTGGCTGATAGATAAGCCGATGCCAAAACCATCTTTTTTAGAGGTGACGAAGGGTTTAAACAGCTTATCCTTCACCTTTTCAGCTATACCCTCACCAAAATCACGAACAGATACCGTAACGGAATCCTTATTTAACGATTCGGTAATGTTGATCATTTTTTTTTCAGCATTTGCAATTTCAATCGACTGGATGGCATTGAGAACAAAATTAAGAATAACCTGCTGAATCTGAATTCCATCAGCAAAAACATAAACCGGCTCTTCAGGTATGTTCAAATTCAGTTCTATATTATGACTTGCGACTTCGATGCGGAAAATGGAGACCACATCATTGACAAGCGAATTCAAATTCAATCGCTCTTTTTCCCGATTTTCAAGCTTCATCATTCCCCTGATGCTGCTTAAAATAGAAGCTGCCCGTTTATCATCCTCCACAATGTGCTGCAAGATTTCTTTTATCAATTCGGGATCATGGTTGTCTGCATTGAGGAAGCGCAAGCCTGCCTGTGCCGTGCTGAGCATTGCTGTAAGCGGTTGGCTTAATTCATGGGACAGGGATGCAGTCAGCTGGCCAATGCGAAGTATCCTGTCTTCGCGGATCAATTCCCTGTATTTGTTTTCCGATTCCCTGATCTGCAGGGTCATCATTTTTTGCTTCCTGGTCATTCGCACAAGGCCTATGATCAGGAGCGTTTGCAGCATAATAAAAAGAACACCCCCTGTTGCAAGCCATTTGTATTTTCCAAAAAAATGAACTTCCTCGAACATTATAATGCTTCCCTTTGGAATCCTGTCTGAACCGTCAATATTCCATCGGTCAAGTTCCCTCCAGTCGAAGAGGTTTTCATAGTAATCCTTCTCTGTATATTTTATTGAAGCCGGATCGGCTCCCTTTAAAATTCTAACTGCTGCTTCTCCTGTCGTCAGTCCGGCTTTGTGTAAGCTCACGATATATCCTCCGACTGCCCCGTCGCCAACACCCAAATCCATGTAGGTAAATACAGGTGCATTGGCAGCTGTGCTTATCAGCCTGACTGATTCAGTATTATAATAATTAACTTGTTTACTATCGTTTGTAAACCTTGGAACAACGATGACACTTTTATCCGGCAGATGCCTCACCATCCTTAATACATCATCCATCGAAACACCAGTGATGAATGTAGATTTTATTCGGTTGTTAAGTTTTTTTGCCTCTTTCTGCGAGGCTGAGAGCAACAATTGATCAAGGGAAGAAAGACCACTGATAAAATAGATAGAACTGGTTTCAGGGAAAAGTTCAAGTATGGTAGAAATAGTTTTACCGATCTCAAATTTCATAGAAATGGACGTGGTTTTGTCATTCAACGAAATATCCCAGGTAAAACCATACTCTGACATATCGTAATCGAGTGACACAGCCGGCAGGTCAAGCAGATAGCTTTCGGCATGGGCTTTAAGGGTTCCGACAAGATTTACGCCCACGCATATAAGCAGGTCAATCTTTACATCCCTGTATTTTACATTGTACAGATCAATTCTTTCCATGGGGTAATTTCCTTGCGGAAACCGGTCCATCTCAAGGTATTCCATGTGCAGGTTATAGTTGTCGCCAAATTCTGCAGTAAGTTTGGTCCGTATCCCATCAAGGATCACCCTGTAAGCAGGGGTGGTGGGCTGCAACGAAAAGAGAACGAGAATATTTTTATTATCTACTGATTGTTCATAACTACCTGGACAATTGCAAATCAATATAAACAGCAAGATAACTGATAGTATTCCCTTCCTGACCATCCTCTTTAAAAAAGCACCTCATCAGCAAGCTGAGAAGGATTGTTTTGAGTTGTAAAAGTAATAATTTTCGGGTTATAAAAACTCAGCCCGCAGTGATAGTAACTGCGGGCTGAGTTGTTTTAACAATTTTTACCCGGTGAATGTAGCCGTGATCTTTTTATACTAAATTTACAACGCATAATTTTCGTAAATTCATAATGAAGATTACAGTTGGAAAAATGAATGTAAATCGCAATAAACAAGTTAAACCTGATGAAGTATGAAACGAATAAGTATTTTCTGTATTCTTGCTTTATATGCGGGGTCTTTAAAGCTGCAGGCGCAACAAATAAATGATACTGTGCAAAAGGAAAGGAAAAAGGATAAGGAAAAACCTTTGTATCTCGAACCTTATCACCGCAACATCATTAAGTTTAATCCTACACCTATGCTTGTGCTGGATATAAGGAATATCACATTCGCTTATGAACGGCTGCTGAAAAATAACCAATCCATTGCAGTCCAGGCAGGATATCTAGTTTTTAACACTGCGGAGGATACCATTGCAGGCCTTATCAACATCACCGACAAAACAAGGAATGGAATAAACCTGGCAATTGATTACCGGTATTACCCATTTCAGCGCAACAAACGACCCGCTCCCGATGGACTCTATGTGGGAGGGTATTTCCAGCATTATGGTTTTAGGTCTGAAAACAAATTCGACATCCTTGGGATTGATTTGGATAAAGAGGGTAAAATGACAAGCTCGGCGAATTTCGAAAACCTGGGTATTGAGGTTGGATATCAGTTTGTATTCTGGAAACGGATGACCCTCGACTTTATTTTGTTTGGGCCTTCGATGAATCTTTATTCAGGCAATTTAACTATCGAAGGAGACCTTGACGAGGAACAAATTGAAAATATCGAAGATGAATTGGTGGATAAGCTGATTGAACGCTATCCTTCACTGGGGATGATATATTCAGAAGAGAGCCTGAAATTTACAGGTGACAAAATTTCATTTGGTACCGGATTCCGTTATTCCATCCAGATAGGATTTCATTTTTAAAATATTAATTAGTGTCTGTCCGTAATATCTGTCTCATGTAAAATTCTCCCGCCGATAACGCTGATTTTCACTGATAAATATTTTGCGACTCCGCGCTTTCGGATTTGTTGTAAAGCCTGTGAACGGGATAATCCTAAAGTAAATACCACAGGATATAAATCCTTTCTGTTAGCTACCACGGATTATAAATCCCTGAATTATACCCGTCAGGATTATCTTATACACTGTCCTATTATTAAATCCGGACGAGGGAAAGTTTGTCTATCTTCTTTCAAACGCTACCTTATAAATTATCATACACAAAGTTATTCATAGATATAAAATTTGGGTTTGAACAAAACACCTTTCCAAATTATAGTTTATTTTGTAGGTAGATAAATATTGAAATAATGGTGAATGGAAGTTAGTCCTGATCCATATTGAAGATACTACCCGTCTCCCGACATCAAATAATCCCGATTCTTACAACCCTGATTTTGGCTATGTATTAACGGAAGGAGAATAGAAGAAGAAAAAAGGAAGAAGTACCCAGAATTTTCTCTCTTTTAAACCCACAAAATAAACTTATCGTGTTTTACATGGTTGTATATGTTTACGCAAATAAAAGGTAAATGTATAAACGATATGTATATTAATCAACTATGACGAAATTGCAAAAGTATTCGCTGACCATGACATGCAGGTAGTTGGACCTCCTTTGATAATTGATTAAACAAATTGATGATGAATTTATCAGTTCAAATATTGAAAAATTCGAATCGCAATTTAAAAAAAATGAACCAAAATATAAATTAACTAAACCACTAACATGAACAGACCAATTCCATTTCTTTTTCTATCCTAATTTTATTCTTGCTGTTTTCATTCGCACAGTTAATAGCCAAGCAGACAGAGTCTGATAGTTTAATCACTTTGCTGAATAAATATACCGAAGAAGATACACTCAGGGCAAATTTGCTTATCAGCATTGCAAATTCTCTTTACCTGACTGATCCTGAAAAAAGCATCACTTATGCCAGTGAACTTGAAAAATTAGTGGTATCTGAATCCGGTGGAAAGCAAATAATTGCCGGTGATAAATACTTGTCGGAAGCATGGTTGCTGAAAGGGAAAAGTTATCTTACCATGAACCAAAATGAGAAGGCTGATTCAGTATTCATCAATGCTGTAAAGCTTTGGCAAAAGATTGGTGATAAGAATGGGGAAGCAAAGGCACAATTTAAAATCGGCAGGATATGGCAGTCATTTTCCGGGTACAAGGAGGCACTCGAACATTACAATCAATCATTGTCTTTGGAGGAAGAACTTGGAAATAAAAAGGATATTGGAGTCTCTCTTTACCAGATGGGCTCTGTATACGATGATTTGGGAGAGTTCCTTCCCGCTGATGAAAATACACGGAAGGCTTATGATATTTTTAAAGAACTCGGAGATCAAAAGAGAATGGCAATTTGTCTGAATAACCTGGGAAATTTCCAAAACAGTCTTGGGGATAATACGAAAGCGCTCGATTTCTTTTTTGAAGCCTTAAAAATAAATGAATCCATCAATAATAAAGATGAAATATCAAAAAACCTGAACAATATCGGGGTGGTATACCTCGGTATGGAAAAGTATTCCAAAGCCCGTGAATATTTTCAGCAGTCCTACGACATTGTATCTCAATCGGGAAAAAAAGAATCCATGCTTTACGGGTTGGGAAATATCGGGATTACTTATTCAGCCGAAGATAATTTTGAAAAAGCGCTTGAGTATTTCAACCAGGTATTACAAATTTCAAAAGATCTTGGCAATAAACCGGCAATTGCGCGTACCTATAACAATATTGCAAGGATTTACGAAGACATGAGGGATTCGGAGAAAGCTATGGATTATTATTCCATAGCGTTTAGCATCAACGATTCCATAGGAGATAAAAATGCCATGGTTTATAATTTGGTTGGATTGGGCGATGTTTCGGGTGACCTGGGGAATTATGATCAGGCTGCACAGTATCTCCGGCAGGCAAGATCGCTGGCTATGCAAATTGGTTCACTTTATTCCGAAAAGGATGCCTTGCAGGGACTAACCGAAATGTATGCAGGTCAAAAGCGCTACGACAGCGCCTTCAAGTATTTTCAATTATTTTCTGATTTAAAGGATACCCTGCTGAACCAGGAAAACATTGAAGAAGTTACCCGGAAAGAAATGCAATATGGTTTTGATAAAAAGATGCTGGAGGAACAGCTCCAATCGGAACTGGAAATCAATAAGCAGAAGAACAGGAAAAACATTTTTCTGTTTGCCGGGCTGGGAATATTCGTAATCCTGATAGGTTTGTGGAGCCGGTTAAACTATATCAGGAAATCAAGGGCAATTATCAAAAAAGAAAAAGACCGTTCAGAAGAATTGCTGCTGAACATCCTTCCGGCTGAGGTAGCCGAGGAACTGAAAGAAAAAGGTTTTGCCGAAGCCAGGCATTTCGATGAGGTCACCGTTTTGTTTTCCGATTTTAAGGGATTTACAGTTATGGCCGAAAAACTATCCCCTGCCGAACTGGTGCATGAAATTGATTTTTGCTTCAAAAAGTTTGATGAGATCACTACTAAATTTGGTATTGAAAAGATCAAAACCATTGGTGATGCTTACATGTGTGCAGGAGGATTGCCTGTTACCAACAAAACCAATCCAACGGATATTGTAATGGCGGCACTCGAAATTCAGAAGTTCATGGAAATGCTAAAAGCTGACCGAATAAAAGAAGACAAACCTTACTTTGAACTTCGGATAGGAATCCACACCGGTCCTGTTGTGGCAGGTATCGTTGGGATTAAGAAATTCCAATACGACATTTGGGGCGATACGGTGAATATTGCCTCCCGGATGGAATCGAGCGGAGCTGTCGGCAAGGTCAATATTTCGCAAATGACTTACGAAAAAATCAGGGATCAATTTGAATGTGAATACAGAGGTAAGATTGAAGCTAAGAACAAAGGAACCGTGGATATGTACTTTGTGAATGGATTAATGTAATCATTTTGTTTTGTGATACTTATTTTGGCTATATTTTATTTTGATGTGCTGCAGTAATATTGTTGTATTATACAGCAAGCATAAAACAGGCATTTGGTTATCCCTGTGATTTCTTTGCCCGTAGGGCAATAATATCAATAGAAAATCACATTTGCCGGAAGTAAATTTCCCGTAGGGAATTAAAAATAGCCTCGTCATTTAAAGTAACCGTGGTTTTCTGTGCGAGGATACATCAAATCTCAGGTTGGTTAAAGGTACTTTGATAAATTCCATTCTCGTATTACACGTCAAATCAAAAGGGGTTTGTTTTGGGTATTTTGTTTATGTCCTACGGACAATTAATACTTTCTTTTGTTATCATCCTATTGATATTGAAGCCCTACGGGCTTTGGATTCTTGCCCTTTATGACAGCAGTGCAGTTAAAAAGTTGAAAACTCGCAGATTTTCGTTACCATCAAATACAGAATCTTTTTACCATAGCACATTATTTTATTATTTAGCCCTCATTTTCTGGTATTTCATGCAATTCTGAAATCTTTCGGATATTTGCACGAGCAAAAGATAAGCATTTATTCAGTTTCTTTATTTGTTCTTTTGGTTCTCTGTAAATTCAAGTGATTATGAAAATTAAAGCAAACCTATTCCATAAAAAGACCTTTAACCGATTTATTGATTTTATTAATATTGTGGATCATTCTTTTCTATCCAATAATAATCACCGGGCAGGAAATCACAGATATTGATCCCGAATTGCAGGGCAGCCAACAAAATAGTGCTGCTGTGGAAGTGGATGGTCATTTTTTATTTTATATCAGGGGAATCTCTTCCTATTCTGCTGAGGATCGTTCTCTGTCATTACGAAAAGAATCATAAAGGCAGCCTCAAATCCTTCAATTTCATCCGATTCGGTGAAGGTTATCACTACTGCGGACAGGGAACAGATTTATGCTGGTGATGAATTTATTATGTACGTTTTCGACCTTGATGGCGAAGCCGATGGTCTAAGCCGGGGTGTATTAGCCGAAATGATTCATAAAAAGATCGTTCAAGCCATCAATTCACACCGGTACGAGCGAAGCCGGCCGGTTCTGATCAGAAAATCGCTGTATGCAGCGGGGGCTGCGGTTTTGTTGACGGTTATCATGTTTATACTCTTTTGGCTTATTCGCAGATTGAATACCCGTTTACAAAAACGAATTAAATCCAGAATTGATTCGGTTGATAATATTTCCTACAACCTGATCCGGTCAAGCCAATTGTGGACTGCGATTAATGTTTTATTTAAAACCTTGAAGATTGTTGTTATCATAATTATTGTAGCTGTTTTTTTGCAATATATTCTCGGTCTTTTTCCATGGACAAACTCCGTAGCTAAATACACCTTAAATCTATTCATTGATCCCATTATAAAAATTGGTAAAGGATTCCTGAACTTTTTACCCAGCCTTGCTTTTCTCATTGTCATCTTTCTCGTTTTCCGTTACTTGCTGCGATTAATTAAAATGCTTTTTACAGGTGTTGAGCAAGGGGGAATTGTGATAAAAGGATTTGATCCTGAGTGGGCTATTCCGACATTTAAGATTTTAAGAATTTTTGTCATTGCTTTTGCAATCATTATTGCCTACCCCTATATCCCGGGTTCAGAAACCAGCGCTTTTAAGGGTATTTCGGTTTTTTTGGGTGTTTTATTCTCCCTTGGATCTTCCTCGTTCATCAGCAATATTATTGCAGGATATTCAATGACATACCGGAGAGCTTTTAAAAAAGGAGATCGCATTAAAGTGGATGATCAGGTTGGTTTTGTTGAAGAGCAAAAATTACTCGTTACCAGGCTGCGATCAGTTAAGAATGAAGAGATCGTAATCCCGAATTCAGTTTTATTAAACAGCAACATCATAAATTATAATACCAGGGCTAACGATAGGGGACTTATTCTTCATACAACTGTCGGAATTGGTTATGAAACCCCATGGCGCCAGGTTGATGCCATGCTGAAACTCGCTGCCGACCGCACTGATGGTCTTCTGAAAAATCCATCTCCTTACGTATTGAAACAAGCTTTGGGGGATTTTGCAGTCACTTATGAGATCAATGCTTTCTGCAATGATGTAAATAATATGCACCTCTTTTATAATGCCCTGCACCAGAATATCCTGGATGTCTTTAATGAAAATAATGTCCAGATCATGACACCGGCTTATGAAGGTGATCCGGAAATACCGAAGGTGGTGCCAAAAGAACAATGGAATACGCCGCTGGCGGGGGAGTAGTGTTAATTGTTATATCTTTTCTTAACACTTTTAAAAAACTGATTTTTAATTATATAAGAATTCTATGCAAAAACTAATTGATGACATTTTCCCAGAAGCAAGTTCCATCCCGGAACCATTTCAACTTTTAAAACCGATCGAACAGACCGAATACCTCATTGACGGCAATATCCATCATTGGAAAGGTGATCATCAAAAGGTCTTCTCCCCGGTTTATATTAAAACCAAAAACGGATTTGACAATTATATCGGGTCTTATCCCCTGATGGGTAAAGAAGAAGCCTTTCAGGCGCTCGATGCGGCAGTCAGGGCTTACGATAACGGCAAAGGTGAATGGCCCTCGATGACTATCGAAAAGAGGATCGCTTGTTTGAAACGTTTTGTTCTGCTGATGAAGGATCAACGGCAGGAAGTGGTAAAACTGCTGATGTGGGAGATAGGAAAAAGCCTGCCGGATTCTGAAAAGGAGTTCGACCGGACGGTTGAATACATCGTGGATACCATCGAGGCGCTGAAAACCCTCGACAGGAACTCTTCACGGTTCGAAATGAAGCAGCAAATAATAGCACAGATCAGGAGGGCGCCACTGGGAGTGGTTTTGTGCATGGGACCCTTCAACTATCCGCTGAATGAAACCTTCGCAACATTGATCCCTGCATTGATCATGGGAAATACGGTTATTTTTAAACCACCCAAACTTGGAGTATTGCTTCATCTCCCTTTGCTAAATGCATTCCGGGAGACGTTTCCGAAAGGAGTGGTGAATACTGTATATGGCGATGGAGAGAAAGTCATTACCCCGCTCATGGAATCAGGAAAAATTGATGTGCTCGCATTTATCGGTTCAAGCAGGGTGGCTGATATTCTTAAAAAGCAACATCCCAAGCCGCACCAGTTAAGATGTATCCTGGGACTTGAAGCTAAAAATCCAGCCATCATCCTGCCTGATGCAAACCTTGATTTAACAGTCAAAGAATGTATAACCGGCAGCTTATCCTTTAATGGACAAAGATGCACTGCGCTGAAGATCATTTTTGTCCATCAAAAAATTTTAAACCCATTCCTCGAAAAATTCTGCCTTGAAATTGAAAAATTAATACCGGGAATGCCCTGGGATGATCATGTAAACATTACACCTCTTCCCGAACCCAATAAAGCTGAATACCTGACGAGTTTGCTTGAAGATGCAATAAAGCTCGGTGCGAAAATTATAAACCCTTCCGGTGGAGTCCATCACAAGTCATTATTCTTTCCTGCAGTTCTATCTCCTGTAAATCCTAACATGAGGATTTACCATGAAGAACAATTCGGTCCTTTGATTCCTATTGTGCCCTATAATAATATTGAAGAGCCTTTGGACTATGTGATCCAGTCTGACTATGGTCAGCAGGCAAGCCTTTTTGGTAAGGATTCGGATACAATTGCAAAGTTGATGGATACGCTTGTAAACCAGTTGTGCAGGGTGAATATCAATTCGCAATGCCAGCGAGGACCTGATGAATTTCCGTTTACCGGCAGGAAGGATTCGGCTGAAGGAACACTTTCGGTAAGCGATGCATTAAGGGTATTTTCAATCCGAACCCTGGTTGCAGCAAAGGAAAATGATCTGAACAAAAAAATCATCACTGAAATCCTGAGGGATCAAAAATCAAATTTCCTTTCAACTGATTATATTTTTTAAACCGGTTGAATTTTGATGCCAGTTGCAATGAGGAGAATTAATTCAGGTAAACTAACGTGCTTTTTATTTTAAATCTGGAATGTTAGTTCTCCACATAAATGATATCCTCCTGCTTAATTTTTGGTTTACCCAAATAGCAAAGAAGCAGTTGAGCCACTGTTAGGGCATCGCGCTGGCAATAGCGGACAATCCGGTCAAGATTTTTCTCTTTGTAATAAACTTCAGCAACCATGCTCCCGTCAATATCGTCCTTGGGTGTTTGAATTCCAAAAACAGCTGCCAAAAGATCAAGGGAAGTATAGCTTTTATAATCGCCAAACTTCCAAAGTTCCATGGTATCGAGGTGGGCAACTTCCCAGGGTTTTTTACCTGCAATATTGATTATCTCAGGCAGCCTGAGTCCATTGATGAGCATCCGGCGTGCGATGAAAGGGTAATCGAATTCCTTCCCGTTGTGCGCGCACAGCAGATTGTCCCTGGGATTGTAATGCTTGGAAAGCATTTCTGAAAACTCTTTCAGCAATTCATATTCATCATCGCCGTAAAACGATTTGATCCTGAACTCCCGGTTCTTAATGTAACCGACTGAAATGCAAATGATCTTTCCAAATTCGGCATAAATTCCCGCGCGACTGAATAGTTTATCCGGCGTATCACCCTCCTCCTGCTTTATCCTTTCGGCTTTATGGTCCCAAAGTTTTTTAAACAAATCCGGCAGCAGGTTGTATTCCGAAACCATGGGCACGGTTTCGATGTCGAGAAACAATACTTTTTCAAAGTTAAGACTATAAAACATAGCAACGAAGATTGGTCGGATAAAAATACAAAATTGCTTCTGAACTGAGGTAAAAAAAATAGTAATTTTATTTCGGACAATTCAAACGACAGAAAGGTGAAATTTCGCTTAACATACATTTCAATTATTCTTTTAATAACAGGAATTGCAATGAGTTCCTGCAAGGAAGATTTTGACAACCAAATCCCTGTGGTTGAAATAACCGCTCCCATTGCCGGTCAGGATTATTTTGTTCCCGATTCAATTCACGTGTTAGCGTCAATTTCTGGTGACAATATCCTGAAAAGTATTCAGGTCGGACTGGTGAATACCCAATTTGTTTCGGTAATACCTATTGTATATTTGTTTCCCGAAAGTACCAATTACGAGCTGGAGATTGAACTACCCATTACCGGGAATGACATTGAGACAGGAAACTATTATGTGTATATCAGGGCTGAAGATGAAAACAACTTTAAAAATAAATATCAGAGCATTCATATAACGGGCGTGCCGAAAGTCCTTGAAAAAATAATCATCCTCACGTATAAGGGTGCAACAAAAATTGGCGTTTCAGCCATAGATGCTGAAAACAATGTTGCACCGTTGTTTGAGGTAACCGGCGATTATGCCTCATCCGAAACCGATTCGAAAAGCAGGCTATTGTATATTGCCGGGCATAGCACTTTTGATATCCAAACGTATAACCTCGACACAAAAGAAATGGCATGGCAAAGGGCTGCATTTCCTCCGCTTCCGGTTCACGAAAACAATTGCTTTTATTTCGATGAAAACCTTTATGCTTCTTATGCCAGTTATTATATCTATGGTTTCAGGTATAACGGCACCATGGTTTTTAATACCACAATCGAAGAAAGCAAGTTACCCTCCAGGATCATGAAGTTCCAGGATTTTTTGCTTGCAGATCTTCAAAGCAAGACTGGCGGATTTAGTTATATCGCTACATATTATGCTTCTACCGGAGCTGAAAAGCAGCGTGTTCAAACCAACTATAAAGTCGTTGACTTTCATGATGCGGGTGAAAACAGGGTGCTTGTGATCGGTAACGAAAATGATGAAGGAGTCGTTTGGCTATTCGACCCTGATTTGAATACACAGGTTTTTCTGAAGAATGTCACAGGGAAAATCCTTTGCTCGGTTAAACTTGCGAATGATGATTATCTAATTGGAACGATAAATTCTGTGTTCCTCTTTACTACCAATTTCCTAACCCTTGATGAAATCCTACCCGCTACGGTTGTTAACGTTCTCAGATACGAACCAGTGAATCAGAAGATTTATGCGGCAGGTGCAAACCAGATATTTATTTATAATTACCCTGAAATAAAAATTCAGAATGCCATCACGATATCGGATGGCATTCTGAACATGCATTTGTTTTACAATCGGTAAATTGCACCTAGGTTCTCAGTACAATCTGTGTGGTTAGGCCTTGAATTTCTTCCTATGGTCGTCCCACTTGATGTACTGAATAGCTTGATTTTTAGCCACGAACTCCAGATACTTCTGGGCCATTTCGGGGTTTGTCCGTTTATAGGTTTCATACACCCGACGTTTTCCTGCGTGACTGTTGATCAAACTTAAACCAACCTTTTCTTCATTTTGTGTCATAATCACTTAATTCGTGAACATTAGATTAACTTACCTTGATTTGCTGTTCCTCTCTTTTCAATGTTTATGCCAAATGCCCGATAGGATTGATTTAATGTAATTTACAGAACAGTCCCTTTAAAAGATCATGTAAATAATTTGTGAGAATAACCGAAAACAGGGAAAAAATTGATTATTTTCGGAGTATATATCTATTTTTTCGTAAGATTTGATTCCTGGTTTACAAATTCTATATTTATAATTAACTATGATTGTGTTTTTTATGTTTTGATGTGATGGGTAGAAGAATTATCCGGATTATAAGAGATTTGCAGAAAATATAATTAGACAGTATTTCCAGCTTATGAAGCTCCGCTATGAAAAGTTCTGATTTTCAAATAGAATCATATTATTATATGTTAATTTTGCAAATTTGTGATCTGCAAAATATATTCTCTCATTATGGAGTTAAACTGGTCGACATTACACAATGAAACCACCTGAAATCATCTTTACCGAAGATGGATCAAGCAGTTTGTTCTCGGATGAACTCAACGAAGCTTACCATTCAAAATATGGTGCAATCAATGAATCCAGGCATGTGTTTATAGATGCCGGATTTAACAATTTGACTATAAAAAATTCAATTAATATCCTTGAAATTGGTTTTGGAACAGGATTGAATGCCTGGCTGACTTTGCTCGAATGCACTAAAACAAGATCTCATGTTTATTATCATGCACTTGAACCATTTCCGCTTTCCTTTTCAATTTATAACCAGCTTAATTATGCTGAAATCATTACAGATCAGCAACCTAAGAAGCTATTTTCATCACTTCATGAAACAGCATGGAATAGCAATATTACATTAAATGAGTTCTTCAACATAAAAAAACAAAATCAGAAACTCGAAGAAACAATCCTTCATAATGACTTCTATGACCTGGTTTATTATGATGCTTTCTCCCCAGCAGTTCAGCCCGAATTATGGACAGCAGCTATTTTTGAAAAGATTTATAAAGCGATGAGGCTAAATGGTATTTTAGTGACTTATTCGGCTAAGGGATCTGTGCGCCGGAACATGAAGGAAGCCGGATTTGGAGTAGAGCGGTTGCCCGGTCCAAAGGGAAAACGTGAAATGATAAGAGCCGTCAAACAATGAAAATTCAGAAAATAAATGACAGAAAAATGCGGCAATGCATACAGCCGGAATGATAGTTATCACCTTTTTATCTCGAAGGATTTATAGTTTTTTAATTCACCACTTTCCACTTCCACTTTCGTCACCTTTGCCCAGGTGGGTCCTCTGTGGCACCATTCAATAAAAGGGTTGAGGTTTTCTTCAGTGCCTACGGCTTCGACATAGATGGTTCCATCCGATTTATTTCTTACGAAACCAGTAACTCCAAACCGGTAGGCAGCTTCCATGCACGAAAACCTAAAACCAACACCGTGTACCTTGCCACGTACAATTATTTTAACAAGCTTATTCACACTAAAAAAAAATAAACAACCTCAAATGCGAAATTATATAATTAATTTGAAATGATACTATGATTAAACCGGCAATCTTTTCACCATTAATGAATTTACCTTTTCATATACAAGGATTGGAGTATTGCTGCGCCAGATAACATTATTTAATACACCTCCCAATGCAAGGTAATAATCAATATGTGATCTCATGAATTCTTCCACCACGTGTTCCCTGAAGTTGATGCAGGCAATCCAGCCATCTTCAATGTCGTCGAACCACTCCTGGTAGTAATCGTTATCAGAAGCATGGAAATTCATGACATTCTCACCAATCAGGATGAACTTAGTGATTCCGTTTTCGATCAGCACATCAGCTATATTTCTTTTCAGGAACATAATGTCGTTATAAAGGCAGTCGTTCCATTCCCCGATCAATTCAATAATACAAAAACCCATTTCGTAATTGACAAAAAGGATTTTAATATACAGGGTTGCAGAACCTATCTCGTCCCATTGAGGGTGGATAAAATAATCGTAAATGGAATGTGTAAATTCAAATTCACTGTATTCTCTATTATAAAAAGGCGATCGTTCATCATCAGATGCAATGTACAAATGCCTCCAGTTATAATGTGGTTCGATCGTGTGCATTCCCTTTTATTTTTTTACTTTCCGGTTCAAAAACAAATAACCGGAAAAAAAGTTGCCAAATGTATTAATACAACGTTAAAATTTTTCAAACAATGCATAAATTACAGGATTTCCTTCCCTCACCTCCATCCGAAAGTTATCGATGTAAATATCTTCAAGGTTTCTGTTCCAGAAATAGATCCAGACTTCTGTTTCAGGATCATCCACATTTTCATCAATCAGCC
This sequence comes from uncultured Bacteroidales bacterium, assembly GCA_963749345.1. Classification (GTDB taxonomy): domain Bacteria; phylum Bacteroidota; class Bacteroidia; order Bacteroidales; family JAADJA01; genus JAADJA01. The sequence goes on from CAVVMO010000001.1 coordinate 1,194,156, forward strand.
TCACAGCGAGATGGGCTTTCAATCTTTTCATGGGTGCATCCACAAATTCAATTACGTTGCCTGAGCGCCATCCAATCCTTTTCCCTTTCAACCTGAACTCACAGATGATTGCCGGATCTGAAAGCTCTGAAGGCATATAAGTATCTACTGAAATTAAAATCTCATTGGTTTTGCTTTTTGTGATTTCCCTGAGATTCGCTTTAAACCTTGGGCTGAAACCAAATTCCTTATTGAAGCACAGGATCATATCTCTTGGGTATACCACTCCTATTGCGAGCTGATAGTAAAAAACTACCTGCTCCCATCCGGTTATAAGTGTATCGAAAGTATTTAAAGAAGAGAATAAAACCCGGTCGGCCAGGACATATTCCTTATCAGCCGGTTTAGTTCGTGAATAAAGGTACAGATCACCCTTGAACCAGCTTTTCTTCTCAATCAGATAAGGATATTTTTCCTCTGCAATCAATTTGTACTCAAAATTAGGATTATTAATCCAGCCCAGCACCAATAGATCGCTCGTCTGACGATTAACGAAGTCTCTGAAATGATTGAAACTAACAGTGGTGTCGGGGTAGTAAAAGTTGCTATCATTAATTCCATATTTCCGGACACAGTATTCCCTTATTTTAACTGGCTCAAAAATAACCGTGGTAACGGTTTTGTCTGCGTACTTTTTAGTGATATTATCAGCTTCAACAGGAATTTCCTCATAAGCTGAATGATACATGATCTGGTAATGCCGCCTTTCAAAAATGAGCGTATAAACCGAAACTATAATGAATAATACTATTATTGTTAGTTTCATCCATGTGTGAATATCTCTGTAAAAAGAAAAAACAAACAGGACCAAAAACGGAAATACAAAAATCAGCACTGAATATTGTAATAGTGCATTTATATAAACCGAATAGAAATAGCCCACCAGGTAAGTTATAGCAAACCACGAAATAGCCAGCAATCTGAATTTATTTGCCTCGCGAATTTCTCCTGAATGCAAAACAACTCCGGTAACAATCAGAGCTGCTGTCAAACCGATGAGGAGCTTACTGAAGTGCAAAATATACCCGAAATAATCCAGGATAAAACCGGGTCTGGGTTTGTTGAGCCATTCCTCAACCCCACCCTTGTTTATTTGTGCAAGCAATATGGAAAGATGCGGAAGGTAAAGGACGATCACCGAAAAGCAGACAAGCAGATAAGCCAAAAGCTTCTTCTTTCTCGACAAAAAACAATCCTGAAATTCCAACCATCACCGCAAGGAACATGCTGAAATGATGGTTATAAGCACATATTGCTGCAGAAAGTATAAAGCCTATCCTGTTGAGGATTCTTTTTTTCTCAGAATAAAAAACAACATAAGTCCAGAACCAGACCATCAGCAATGTAAAGAATAAACCGCTTGCATATGGCCGGGCAAACTGGCTGTAGGTGATCGGATATTGAAGAACCGACAGGAAAAGTGCCACAAACAAACCGACGGTTTTATTAAACCATAAACTGCCGACCTTATAGGCCATGATTATCGCCAGCAAACCAAAAATGATAAATGGAAATTTCACAACCATTTCCGATTCACCGAAAAGCTTTACCCAGTAATACAAGAAAACCTGTACCCCGGCCGGATGGGTGTCGGTGGTCACAACGCCGTATCGAATCAGGTCACTGAAATTATCAAACCGGGTGCGGAATAATGCCGAAAATTCATCAAAAGAATAAGGCAGGTTGAAGTAGTCATAGAAACGAAGGGCAGCGCCTATAGCGACAATGAAAATGAGCAATAGAAGGTCTATGCTCAATATTTTTTTCAATTTTGGAAGGAGTTCTTCCATCGATTCTATTAAGTCTAAAATTTAAAATATCTTTGGATACTTCATCGGGTCGGCTTCATGCATCATATTATAAACCGCATCGAAAACATCTTCGGCATTAGGATTAGAAAAATAATCTCCATCTGTGCTATAGGCTGCCCGGTGTTCTTTGGCTGTTACAGTTCTGGGTTCTGCATCCAAATAGTAGTAGCCTTTTTGTTCTTCAATCACTTTTTGCATCATGTAAGCAGTGGCACCACCCGAAACGTCCTCATCAAAGAAAACGATCTTGTTTGTCTTTTTTAAGGATTCAACAATAGTATGTTGAATGTCGAAAGGAAGCAAGGTCTGCACATCAATCAGCTCAGAGGAGATGGAAAATTCTTTCAGCTGCTTCACAGCATCCTGTGCTATCCTCACACAAGAACCGTATGTTACAATGGTAACATCAAATCCTTCTTCAATAATTTCAGGAATTCCAACAGGGGTGGTGAATTCACCAATATTGGCAGGCAATTTTTCTTTCAGCCGATAGCCATTCAACGGCTCAATAATCAGCGCAGGATCGTCCGATTGGAGGAAGAGGTTATAAAAACCTGCTGCACGCGTCATATCCCTAGGAACGCAAACATAAACCCCCCGGATGGAATTGATCACCATGCTCAATGGAGAACCTGAATGCCAGATACCCTCCAGCCGATGACCCCGCGTACTGATGATCAGTGGCGCTTTCTGTCCGCCTTTTGTGCGGTATTGAAGGGTTGCTAGGTCATCCGACATCACCTGAAGAGCATATAAAAGGTAATCAAAATATTGTATTTCAGCTATCGGCCTGAAACCGCGCATGGCAAGGCCTAAACCCTGGCCTACAATGCTCGCTTCCCGAATACCGGTATCGGTTATTCTGAGTTCCCCGAACTTTTCCTGAATCCCTTCATAAGTTTGGTTGACACCTCCTATTCTTCCGACATCTTCACCAAAGGCGAGGAGCAGTGGATATTTACCAAATAAATATTCAAAATTATCCCGCAGAACCTGCCTTCCCGGTACCCATGGAGAATCTTTATCAATGACTGGTGTCGACCTTTTTAATCTTCGTTGCTGATCGGGGTGTATCACTATAAAGGAAGGTGTTGTATCGTTCATGGTCATCTTTCATTTCAGTATGAAGCCAGGCCGTTACATTTTTCTTGAGAGAATTATTCGGGTTGCTGCACTGGTCGCATATCAGCCTGAGGATTTTTCTGCCTGAGGAAATGATATCTTTCCGTATAGGCTCGCTAACCATTTTCAATTCCTTTTTAATAGAATCAATTTTATCAGTTTTGGCGCAGTTGCACATCGAAATGTCAACCATATTTATAAAATCCTTCCTTTTTTCCTTCAAAGGAGTCATGTAATTTTCCCAGGCATTCTGCTTCGCCTCCCTGGCCCTGACGATGGCATCCGATTCAATTTTATCAAGGGTTTTGGCATCAGCGATCTTCTCTTTAAGAATCCATTCCCGCATTTTCCTGATGCCATCGAACTCAATTTCCCATGCAAGACGATCCTTTGATTTATACCTTTCGTGCGATCCGGAAGTGGAATGTCCCTGAGGTTGGGTAAGTTCGGTAATATGGAAGATTACCGGAACATGTTCCTTTCTGCATTTTGCAATTCCTTCTTCATATATTTTGCAAAGGCTTGGATAATCCCAACCTTTTGCTTTGTAGATATAGAATCCGCTAACCTTTCCTTCCTTTTCAAAACCTTTTAAGGCTTCCGAAATACTGCTTTTTATGGTCTGGTAATCCCTGGAAACAGAAATCCCATAGCCATCATCCCAAACCGATATGGCAAGCGGTACCTGCAATACGCCGGCTGCATTCAGTACTTCAAAAAAGTATCCTTCCGAGGTTGAAGCATCGCCAATTGTTCCAAAAGCCACTTCATTGCCTTTAACTGTGAATTTTTTAATGTCTTTTAATTCCTTATTATTCCGATAAAGCTTAGAGGCCATGGCAAGTCCAAGTAGCCTGAGCATGTGGCCGGCTGTGGGTGAAATATCGGCTGAACTATTTTTCCGTTTGGTAAGGTCAAGCCAGTTGCCGTTTTTGTCTATTGTTTTAGTGGCAAAATGATTGTTCATGAGGCGCCCCGCTGTCTGAGGGTTGAATTTTTCATCGGTATCACCATAAAGCTGTGCAAAAAATTCTTCAAGCGACATCAAACCACTTGCAAACATAAAAGTCTGATCACGGTAATAGCCGGCGCGCCAATCGCCATTTCGGAAAACTTTTGCCATTGCAAGCTGCGGAATTTCCTTTCCGTCACCGAATATGCCGAATTTTGCCTTGCCCGTAAGAGCTTCCTTTCTGCCCAATAAGCTTACCTGCCTGCTTTCGTTTGCAATGCGATAGTCATTCAGAACTTCAATTATATAGTCTTTTAAAACAGCCTTCACTTTTTTTACTGCCATAGGTTTGCAAATTGTTATCGTGGCAAAGTTAACAAAATGACTTTTGATACGCCCAAGGTTGAATTTTCTAAATTCTAAATACCCCGCTTTAGCCTTAAATTAAGGTTTTTAATTTAATTACAATTAAGCCCTTCCTAATTTAAAATATCAAAAATATCTCTATACATTTGTTGCATCATTGAAATACATTAAAGCTTATGGCAAAAAAAGGCAAAGGATTCAATTCAAAACTTGTTCATGGCGGAGGATACCATGATCATCTCGGGAGCGCAATCACTCCTATTTACCAAACTTCAACTTTTTCATTTCAGAGTGCCGATCATGGTGCACAATGTTTTACCGGGGAAAGTGACGGATACATTTATACCCGTCTTGGAAATCCTACCATCATTGACCTGGAAAAGACCATAGCTGATCTTGAAAACGGATTTGGAGGCATCGCTACTTCTTCAGGAATGGCCGCCGTCAATACAGTTTATTTAGGTATTCTGAAAGGCCGGTGACCACATGATTGGGCAGAACGCAATTTATGGACCTTCGAGGGCGATAATGGAAAATTTGTATCCAAAATTTAAAGTTGAATCTACTTTTATTGATGCATCAATTACAGAGGAAGTGGTCCGGGCAATCCGGCCAAACACCCGGCTGATATTTCTCGAAACCCCTGCAAATCCAACTATCGTGCTTTCGGATATTGAAGCTATTTGTGACATTGCTCATAAAAAAGGCATTATCGTATGTGTTGACAATACTTTCTGCAGTCCTTATTTACAAAACCCGCTCGATCTTGGGGCTGATATTGTGCTGCACTCCATGACCAAATTCATCAACGGCCATGCTGATATTGTTGCAGGTGTGATCGTTACAAAAACTGAGGAGTATTATAAATTGCTGAGGGGTTTGATGATGAACCTGGGATGCAATATGGACCCACACCAGGCATTTTTAACGAGGAGAGGTTTAAAAACGCTGGCTCTTCGGATGGATAAAGCGCAGCAAAACTCAATTATTATCGCAGACTATCTTGAAAAGCATCCTAAAGTTGCATGGGTCAGCTACCCGGGACTGAAATCGCATCCGCAATATGAACTGGCAAAGAAACAAATGAAAGGGCCGGGAGCGATGATCAGTTTTGGGCTAAAGGGAGGTTTCGATGCAGGCAAGACTATGATGGATAACGTTAAACTGGCGCTTTTGGCCGTTTCGCTGGGCGGAATTGAAACCCTGATCCAGCATCCCGCTTCCATGACCCATTCAAAATTATCAGCCGAAGCCAAGGAAAAAGCTGGAATTACTGATGAACTGGTTCGGCTTTCGGTTGGGATTGAGGAAGTGGAAGATATTATTGAGGATATCGAACAGGCTTTGAACCTTGTTCAATGAGAAATAAAGTTATTTGTCATACGTTTGAATCGCAAAGATTGAGTAATTTTATAATCAACTTTAATAATTTCCGGAATTCACTTTCATCACATATAGATGTATGCTTTCGGGAACCCTGAAGCAAATATTTGTTGATTAGTTAACGATTATCTGATTGAAGCTGATAATTAAAAATAGTGCTTTAACAATAGCGATTATAATAATGGCTTTGCCAGTTTTTGGTCAGAGGGTTGGACTTGTACTCAGTGGTGGCGGGGCCAGAGGAGTAACACATATTGGTGTTCTTAAAGCTCTCGAAGAAAATGACATTCCCATCGACTACATATCGGGAACCTCTATGGGGGCTATTGTTGGGGGATTTTATGCCGCGGGTTATTCTGCTAATCAGATCGAGGAAATTTTCACTTCAGACGCACTGCAATCATGGATAAACGGAACTTTCAACACCAGATACAGCTATTATTTCAAAGCCGGTGATCCCTCTGCATCATGGCAAATTTTTAAAATCACTATCGATTCGGTGCTTCGGGTGAAGTTACCTACCAATATCATTTCTCCCTATGAAATGGATTTCAGGTTTTTGGAATGGTTTGCCGAAGCCAGTGCTGCCTGTAATTATAATTTTGATGAACTTTACATTCCTTTCAGGTGCGTGGCTTCTGATATTGCTGATAATAAGTTCATCGTGCTCAGTAAAGGCAATCTTGATAAAGCCATCAGGGCTTCGATGACATTTCCGTTCTATTTTAAACCGATCCGTATCGATAATAAACTGATGTGGGACGGTGGCATGTACAATAATTTCCCGGTGGATGTAATGGTTGAGGAATTTGAGCCGGAGATCATCATTGGCAGCAAAGCAGCTTCGAACTATGGGCCGCCAAAGGAGGATGATGTGATCTCACAAATACAATCGATGCTGATGGCTAATACCCAATACGAAGTAAATACAAAAAACGGCGTGCTGATCGAGCCCAAATTAAAACCGGTTAATATTACTGATTTTACTAATACCCGCGAATTTATCGACAGCGGATACCAGGCAACATTGGCTAAAATGCCTGAAATAAAAAAACTTCTTAAGTTGCAGGAGACGGTGAATGAAAAAAACAATAGAAGGAAGGATTTTATTGCTAAAAAACCGCTCATGGTGGTTGGCGATATCCACTACCGGGGCATCAACAAAAAGCAGGAATCCTATCTAGACCGCCTGATACGGGAGAAAAAAATCCTTGCCAAGCTTCAGGATGATTCAATCTCCACCAAGGACAAATTGCAAATAATCAAGGATCAATATTATAAGATCCTTGCCGAAGACCAGATTGAATCTGTAAATCCGGAGATGACCTATTTTCCTGAAAGGGGTGTTTATGATGTGTATTTTGATATCACCCGAAACAACAGGATAGAAGCTGAGATCGGTGGATTGGTTACATCCAAAGCTACCAATGAGATATTTTTCCAGGTGAAATACAACAAATGGAGCAATTATTCGCTCAACCTTATTGGAAATGTCTACCTTGGAAGATTCCATAATTCAGGGCTTGCGCTGGCGCGAATAGACCTCCCCGGAAGCGTTCCGGTAGCGATGGAACTATCCTATACCCTGAACGGATGGAACTATTTCAAGGCATCGACCTACTTTTTTGAAGATGAAAAGCCAAATTACCTTGTGCAACGCGACAGCTACTGGAAATACGAAATCAGCACACCCGTTACCAATAATTCCAAATTTGCTTTTGAGTTTGAGCCCGGATTAAAAACTGATTATTATTATCAAACCAACCAGTTCAGCAGGCTGGATACAGCGGATAAAACAACTTTTAATTTTTATAGCCCGGGCTTATTTTTAGAATACAATTCTCTCAACCGAAAGCAGTTTGCTTCCGAAGGATCTTATTTTAAACTCTGTACCCGTTTTATCAGCGGTTTGGAAAAGAATATACCAGGTTCAACTACAACGGATACTACCATACATTCAAATTATTATAACTGGTTCCAGTTACGAGTGGTTTACGATAAGTATCTGAAAGGTTTCGGCAAATTTAAATTTGGACTTTATGGTGCAGCTACCTTTAGCAACCAGCTTTTCTTTAATAATTATACTTCTTCCGTTTTGAGCGCTCCGGCCTTTGAACCCATTCCAGAAAGCCAGACCATTTTTCTGCCGCAATTCAGGGCTTATGATTATTTTGCGTTCGGTGCCAAAGCAATATTCAACCTGCTGAAAAACCTCGATTTCAGAGCTGAAGCTTATATTTTCCAACCTTACCAGGAAATACTTCAGGATGAAGTGGGTAAAGCTTATTTTGGCGACGTTTTTTCGAACCGCTTTTATATCGGTTCAGGAAGTGTGGTTTTCCACTCCCCTATCGGTCCCATAAGTATGTGCCTGAACTACTATGACCAGGCTGATGAACCCTTTTCTTTCAATATCAATATTGGATATTTCATTTTTAACAAACGTCCTTTCCACTAAAAATTCTGTCTTCAGCAGCTTTAATTCATGCATTTTTAATTTTCGGATGAAGAAATTAAAAAATTGCTACTTTTGCGCACTTTTTAAATAGAGACAATGAATTTACAGTCGACAGACTGATACCATTTCGATTTGTGAAATAATTTATATAGTAAAATGAAAAATCAACCTGATCAGAATCCTGCAGAAGTTAATGGCCAGTTGCAGGAGGAGAACACCGAATTCGCTAAAAAAGAAGAAAACATCGCTAACAAAGCCCAGCAACTACCTGTGGAGGAACAGGAAGAAAACTCTAAAAAGAAAAAAACAAGAACACCCAAAGCTATCAAGAAAACTCCAAAAGTTTCAGAAATTAAAGCTGTTGAGCTGGATAAAAAGGATGCTGTTCATGAGCTAACTGAAAAACCTGCCAAAAAAGCGAGGGTAAAGACTTTAGCTAAGACAAAGGTCAAGGCAGATGCTGAGGCTAAGACAGAGGTAAAAGAAAAAAAGAAAAGGAAGAAACCGGAAGTCCCTGAGGTTAGTTCAGAAAAAGCTAAAGATTCGGATGTAACTGAATCCGCCGAAACCATTCCTGTTGAAGCTACGGTGGAAACAGCGGTCGTTTCTATAGAATCCGAAACTGAACCGGAATTAATATTCCATGAAGTAGAATCCATTTCTCTTGAAGAGGAAACCGAGGAGGAGGAGGAAGATGAAGCAGAAGGCAATGGAACCATTCTTCACCATAATCGCCAGGAACTTGTGGAATTGCTGGAGGAAACGGTAAAGCAGGATGATATCAATGTCATCCGGAAAAAAGTTGCACTGATCAAGGTTACTTTTCTCAAAGTCAACAAAGAAGAACAACATAAAAGATACGAGGAATTTATTGCAACCGGCCAGGATAAAGCCGGATTTGATTCGTCGGAAGATGAACTGGAGAAGAGATTTAACGAGGCATTTTCGCTCTATCGGGATAAGCGCCAGGTATTTCTCGATAACCAGGAACATTTAAAGCATAAAAACCTCGACGCTAAAAAAATAATCCTTGAAGAAATCAAAGCGCTGATTGACTCGGAAGAATCGCTCAAGAAAACGTACGACGAGTTCAAGACGTTGCAGGAGAAGTGGAAGGACATCGGGATGGTCCCGAAAAACGAGGTGAATAACCTATGGCAAAGCTATCATTTCCTTGTCGAGAAATTTTTTGATAAGGTAAAGATCAATAAAGAGCTTCGTGATCTGGACCTCAGGAAAAATCTTGAATCCAAGATGGAATTATGCGAAAAAACGGAAGAGCTTTTACTCGAATCTTCCATCCTGAAATCGTTCAAACAATTACAGAAATATCATCATAAGTGGAAAGAAATCGGGCCGGTGCCTCAGGATAAGAAGGATGAGATTTGGGAACGGTTTAAAAATGCAACTGATAAAATTAACCAGCGCCGCCGCGAGCATTATGATAAGCTGCAGGAAAGCTATGTAAATAATCTCCTGGCAAAGACGGCCCTGTGCGAAAAAGCAGAAGAAATGCTCCACCTGGAAAATAACAGCATTAAAGACTGGCAGCATAATACCGACCAGATCACTGAACTGCTTAAGGTATGGAAAACCATTGGTCCGGCTCCTAAAAAGCAAAACGACGAAATATGGGAGCGGTTCAAGACCACCCTTGATACTTTCTTTGCCGGCAAAAAGGAATATTTCCAAAAGATCAAAGAGGACCAGCTGAACAATTATAACCTGAAACTTGATCTTTGTGCCCAGGCTGAATCTTTTAAATCAAGCACCGATTGGCGAAAGACCACACAGGAACTGATCCGACTTCAGAATGACTGGCGAAATATAGGGCCGGTACCCAGGAAGCTTTCGGATAAAATCTGGAAACGATTCAGGGGAGCATGCGATGAATTCTTTAATGCAAAATCTGAATTCTTTAGCAATATTGGTAAAAATGAGAGCGATAACCTAAAGCTGAAGGAAGACATGATCAAAAGGGTCGATGAATTTGCATTTGGTGAAGATAAAGCAGCCAACCTGGAAACGCTTAAGGGTTTGCAACGCGAATGGACGGAGATCGGGCATGTGCCGATCAAAGAAAAGGAAAGGCTGCAAAATGAATTCAGAATAGTAATCAATAAGCAATTGGATAAGCTGAAGATTTCAAAAACGGAAATGCAGAATATCAATTATCGCAACCGAATTGAGGGGATCAAAGACACTCCGAATTCTGACCGGATCATGAGCAACGAAAGAGTGATGCTGATGAATAAGAAGAAGAAGATAGAGGAAGAGATAAAGCTTTGGGAGAACAATATTGGGTTCCTTTCGAAATCGAAAAAAGCGGTGCAGGTGAGGGAGGAGTTTGAAAAGAAGATAGAGAATGCGAAGCAGGAGGTGAAGGAACTGAATGATAAAATAAAATTCCTGGATAAGGAGATGAAATAAAGACGAAAGCCCCGCTGAAAGCGGGGTTTTTTGTCAGAGATTAATCCGGAGCTGTACTTTTAATTCAGATTTATGGTTTCCATCAATCTCATCCAGTCCTGAACCATATACTGAGTGGTCGCTCAGAGAGGAGTATGCAAAACGGATCGAAAGATTTATTGCCTGAGTAACCCGATAACCGAAAAGCAAATAACATCTGCTGCCTTTGTAGTAATAGGCGGGGACTGAAAAGGCATACAGAAGGTCATTCTCATAAGCATAGATGCGTTCATCCCACGAATCAGTATCGAACAAGGCATAACGGGCAGTAAGGGATAATTTTCCCGCAGGGTTTTTCCATGCTACATCCTGGTAAATCAAATACCCGGTTCCTTTGTAAGTGGTACCTTCTTTATAAAAAGAATATTCAAACCTGTTTTTTAAGGTAATAGCAGGAGAAATGCTGTACTCGATATGAAAGCGGTAATTGTTTCTCCGGGTATTAACAAGAGCTGTAGTTATCTGTTCGCCGGCGGGTTCGTTGAGCTGACGGTTGCTTTGCCTGAAGCTGAAGTATATCAACACGTCATAACCCAATATTTTTTGAATTTTGATCATGGTTTCATTTCCCGACGAAGGAGCATCAACCCGATATTTGAGCCAGGGAAACCTGAAATTATCGAAGTAACCTGTTAACATCCATTTATGGATCAGCTGCACCTTTATACCGGTAAACAAGCCCTGCTCATTGTAATTGCTGCTTCCTTCGGCAAAGGCATTGCTGTAGAAATTCTGGTAGTCTTTCGCGTAATTCCTGTAAAGGACAGTAAGTGCGAGGCTGGGATGAGGACTGGCTGTTATGCCATGCAGTTGGGCAATGGCGCCACTCTGGCTGTAACTGATTTCGCCATAAAAATTCAGTTTCCTCAAAAGCCAGTTATAATCGAACCCGGCATTGAAATTTTCAGAACCTTCAAAGTTGAATTTTTTATAAAGGTCACTATCCTGATAAAGTTGATTACCCAATTTGGAATAGTAGCTGGTGACTCCCAGTTTCAACCTGCTCAGCCCCCACGAAAGATGCCCGCCAAAGGCCCTGATATTAACTGCCTTTTTATCCTGAAGTTCACCGGGTGTGCGATGAAGGCCTGATTCCTGCATGGATGAGATGTAGGAAGTTTCTGAAGTCAGGCTGTCGCCCTCAGAGAGGTTGGCGTCCACTGAGTGGTTTGAATAAAATGCTGTGAGGTCAAATTGATTGTATGCTATGGTTGCAGAACTTCCCCTGAAAAAAAGGTTTTCGTTGGACGACACGGATGAACGAAGTCCGCGGGCGGTTCTTTTCAAATCCACCGCTTCAGAAGATTTTCCGAAGGCAAGACCGGAACTTAAAGTTAGTCCCTGGCCGAAAGAAAGCTGGTAATCGCCGACTGTGAAGACTTTGAGAATTCCAAAATCCTGTAAGCTGAAATTGAAGGAATAAAAATCGAATCCGTTTTTCAGCTGATTACCAGTCAAGGTCTGGATTGAGTCATTGACCTGACTGATCAGAAATGGTTCGCCTGCATCTTTTTCGGTAAGAAAGCCCAACTTTACCCGGTCGCGGAAATTAAAACTGTATTTCAAATAAATTTTGTCGGGGCTGCCAAGATATCGCGAGTTGGGGCTGGCATAAAGAGCCGAATCGGAAATAGGAGCATATCCTTCCTGCTCCTGAAGCACACGCTGGTAACGCATGATGACTTCATGCCGGCCATATTTTGTTAAATCTTTTAAATTAAAACCGAGGGCTGGTTTTTTTTCTGAAACCATTATGTAAGGCAATATCTTTTGGATGGTTTCGGTATCGAAGCCTTCGATGGATTGTAATTCAAAGAGGGTCAAGAAATATCCATAAGATTCGCGGTAAGCGATGAGGTTGAAGATTTGCATTTCGTTGAGGAAGAATAGCTTTTCAAGGTCGGTAGTGGAGGCATAGTTGAGGTTTAAAGGATTTTCCTGGTAGTACTTAAGGTCCTGGATGAGGTCGGAATAATCCAATACTTCATCGGTGCTTTGAGCAACGTTTTCGATTTTATCAGTGATATCGGAAACATCCTGTTTTACTTTCGGCTCAGGTTCCTGGGAGAAGGATTGAAAGGAAATTGAAAAAAATAAAAAAATTGTTACGAGGATTATCTTATTTGACAATGATTTTAGGCTAAATTCAAAAAGTAACATTTTTTTTAGCCCCGAACCTGCCCGCCAAAACCATAGGCATTGCAAAGCAGGCTGGGACAATAAAGCGCATAAATTCAACAAATATTCAAATTGGATTTTAACTCTTTCGTGGGCTTTAGTGATTTGGAGCTTTGGTGGCATTAGACAGCTTTCTATTTAAAATTATAGATAAATGAAACCATGGGCGACCAGCCAAGCGTCTGATGCCATGATGAAGACAGATCGATGACAAATTTCCGGAGGTTCAAACCAAACCCAAAGGAGTAGGCGGAAGCAATGCTGAAAGCGTCGGAGCCTGAGGTGGATGGTAAAGTGGAGTAACCTATTCTGACGGTTGCCATGTCGACGATCTTGTATTCGAATCCTCCGCGGATTAATGGTTTGAAATCAGTGTCTTTTTCCGTTTCCAGAGCGAGTAATAGTTTATCGGAAAGTGAATATGAGATACCAAGCTTTAAAATAGCAGGTACACGGTCATCGGTTTCACTCTGAATTTTAACCCTGATAGGATTGAAAACATGAGCAGCGATGGTGAGTTGCTTTGTCAGTTCTGTGCGTATTCCTATCTCAAAAGTAAAAGCATCCTTATTACCATAATCCTCGGCAATATGGGTCCGCAAATAATCGAGCTGAACGCCGGCTGAAAAAATCTTCCCGAATTTCTTTCCATAAGCCAAGCCAACTTTCATTTCATTGTAGTTGACGTAACCGAAAGAATTGAAGTTAATCCCAAAAGTTCCGGATTTGGTGGGCAGGACAAAGGCCGCAGCTTTAAAGCTCAGTTCCTGAATCAGGAACCTGTTCTCATAATAAAGCCCGACAGCAGCCATATTGATACCGGCAAGACCTGCCTGGTTATTATGGACAGACCAGAAGTCATTGAGTGTAACCGAAGCATTACCCAATCCAGCAGAACGTCCTCCGATAGGTTGATTTGTATTGGCACACCAGAGATTACCGGCGGTCAGCAAGATTAAAAACAAAATATTGTATGCCTGCTTAAGCATATCATTTGGTATGGGTGGTCAAATTTACTAAATGTTTTAATTTTGAACAATACTATTTTTTATTTGGTTTATCATTAAAATATTTACCATGAAAACAGTTTTGGAATTTCTAAAGGTTTTAAAAGAGAACAATACCCGTGAATGGTTCGAAGCGAACCGGAAAAGTTATGAAAGTGCGAAAGCGGAATTTGAGAAACAACTCAATGTCCTGATACCGGCTATTCACAGCCTTGACCCCGAGATCGGGATATTAACGGCAAAGGACTGCGTATTCAGGATATACCGGGATGTGAGGTTTTCAAAGGACAAATCGCCGTATAAGACGAATATGGGAGGTTTTATCTGCAAAGGTGGACGCAAGGGTCCTTTTGCCGGATATTATGTGCATATAGAACCGGGCAACTCGATGCTGGCAGGCGGTATCTATATGCCGCCACCGGAAGTGCTGAAAAAGGCGCGGCAGGAAATTTATTACAATGCGGAGGAGTTTAAAGGAATCATCAATAGCCGTGAGTTTAAGAAGACCTTCCGGCAGATGGAAGACGATAAGCTGAGCCGTCCACCAAAGGATTTTCCGGCTGATTTTAAGGATATCGACCTGCTGAAATACAAGAGCTATACTGTTTTTCACCCGGTGACAGATGAAACCCTGCTTAGCAAAAACATGCAGGAATACATTGTTGGGGTGTTTAAGGTGATGGTTCCGCTTAACCGGTTTATAAACCGGGGATTGGCATAGATTAATAGTGGGACGAAATTACAAACTTCGCCCAACACAGGATTGAGCGGATAAAAACTTCAAGTGAAGACATTTGAAGCGGAAGAAAGATATGAGAATTGTAAATACTCCGTTAATGCAATAGGATCAATATCCGAAACCGACGATATTTCGGTTTTTCAATATGGCAATTTATTGCCTTACAGGCTGTATATCAACAACTTTGGTCGATGGTATAATCTTTGTAAATTTCATGGCATATATTTAATCGTTAAAATTTAAAGTCGTGAAATTAAATCCTGAAGATAAGAGAGAAGATGGGGTTTCCAAAAACCTGCCTGCCAGCAAAAAACCTAAAAGCATCGATGAGGGTTATAGAGTTCTTATTGTAAGCGCAAACGAAAAGATCCATGAGGTTGTTTTTGATAGCCTGAAATACTTTTCATTAAGCGGGAAGCAAATTAATATTCTCAGGGCATTTTCAATGCAGGAAGCAAGAAAAGTTGCAGAATACAACCAGGATGTTGTGCTCGTTGTGATTGATAACAATGTTCAGCTTAATGGCTCCTACCAGGCATTTATCAGCTATCTCCGCGAAGAATTAAACAACCATGTTTGTCAGATTGCCTTCAAGGATCACAAAATGGGTCTGGAAGATCCCTCTGTGGAAAAGGAATACATAACCGAAGGCCAATCAGAACTGGAATCTGCACGCGAAAGGCTGCTGGAAATGATCAGGATGATGATGATGACTGTTGAATTGGAAATTACAACCGAAGGTAACCGGCTGCTTGATCAGATCAGTGAAAACACATTAGCCAGGATCCAAAGCAATTATAAACCGTCAGAAAGCATTACCCGCGAAAAGCTCTACACCATCCTTGCCCATGACATTAAAGAACCGATAGGAAATATCAAAGTAATTCTTGACTTTCTGACGAATGAACCCGACCTGCTCGACATGAAAACCTCTCAGGATTTGCTGAACAGTGTAAAAGAATCGGCATCGTCAATCCATGAGCTGCTGGATAACTTCCTCTTCTGGACCCGCATGCATAAGCACGAAATATACTTCAATCCGGTGCGGATTAATCTTGCCCACCTGGTAAGGGAAAATATTACCTTGCTGAAAGGAGTTGCCGCGAATAAAAATATTATCATTGGTGCCGATGTGAATGAGACCTTCACTGTTATCGCTGACGAGTATATGATGACCACAGTGTTACGGAACCTTATTTACAACGCTGTAAAGTTCACTTCACGGGGTGGTGGAATCCTTGTAATGGCCAGAGAAACCGATGGCTATGTTGAGTTGGTTGTGCAGGATACAGGAATTGGTTTGAGAAAAGCGGAACTGGAAAATCTTTTCGTTCCAGATGTATATTATAAATCAAACGGTACGTCGAAAGAATCCGGAACCGGCCTGGGATTGATCCTTTGCAAGGATTTCATCGAAAAGAATAGCGGAAAAATAAAGGTGGAAAGTGATGAGGGCTTTGGCAGCACATTTACTTTCACACTTCCCAAATGGAACCCTATTTCAGTTAATTAGTGTCCTCCTAAATGTTATCTTTGCAGGTAAATTAAAAATACCTGCAAATCCGGATGGACATTATCTTTAAATATTTCCCTCATCTTACAGAATTTCAAATCGGTCAATTTAGGAAACTTGAATCCCTGTATCGTGAATGGAATGCAAAGATCAATGTGATTTCGCGTAAAGATATCGATCATCTTGCTGAAAGGCATGTGCTACATTCGCTGGGAATAGCAAAAATCATTCAGTTCAGGAAAGGTACCCGGGTTCTGGATGTCGGAACAGGAGGTGGTTTTCCGGGTATACCACTGGCCATTTGTTTTCCGGAAGTTCAATTTCACCTGATTGATTCTATCGGAAAGAAAATTAAAGTAGTGAAAGCCATAACCGAACAACTCGGGCTTGAAAATGTAACATCAGAAAAGTCAAGAGCTGAAGAGATTTCAGGTAAATATGATTTTATAATTAGCCGGGCAGTAACCAACTTACCTCAATTCTCAAACTGGGTTTCCCATCTGGTATCGTCCGAAAATAGAAATAGGCTTGCGAATGGAATTCTATATTTGAAAGGTGGAGAATTCAATAAGGAATTCGATTTATTTAAAAACAAACACCAGGTTTTTTTTCTCAGTGAGTATTTTTCAGAAGCTTTCTTTGATTCAAAGAAGGTTGTTCATCTTACAAATTTTTCATAATTAAATAGTTGGTATTGTTATTTTCTTAATTTCGCCCCTTCTTAAAATTTAAAATCTATTCTTATGACAGAACAAATCAGACGTTCATTACGTGAATCGAAAACGGCCAGATGGGTAGCCCTGGCATTGATTTCAATCACTATGTTTTTTGCCTATTTCTTTGTGGATGTGGTTGCACCACTTCAAATTCTGATGGAAACCGATTATAAGTGGACACCCGAGGTTTTTGGTATGCTTGGGGGATCGGAGTTTTTCCTGAATGTATTTGCTTTCTTCCTGATTTTTTCAGGTATCATTCTTGACAAAATGGGAATTCGATTTACCTTAATCACTGCTGGCTTAACCATGGTTATTGGTGCAGCACTGAAATTTTATGCCCTGACGCCCGGATTTCAGGCTTCAGGATTTGCTGTTTGGTTAAACTCTTTTATTGTCTATATTCCGGCTACTGCCAAACTTGCCTTCGTTGGTTTTGCAATCTTCGGAGTAGGAGTGGAAATGGCGGGTATTACCGTTTCAAAAACAATTGTAAAATGGTTTAAAGGAAGAGAAATGGCGCTTGCCATGGGACTTGAAATGGCTGTTGCACGTTTAGGCGTTTTTGCAGTTTTTCGGTTGACCCCGATTTTTGCAGAACAGGGCGGCGCTTCCAATTCAGTTTTTATGGGGTTGGTCTTCCTGTGCATCGGTTTTATGACCTTTTTTATCTATACTTTTATGGATCGCAAACTCGATAAGCAAACCGGTGAATCAGGCCTCGTTTCTCCAGAGGATGAGTTCAGATTGTCTGATATTGGAAAAATATTTAAAAATCCAGGCTTCCTTGCAATTGCAAGTTTGTGTGTTTTGTTCTATTCAGCTATATTCCCGTTCCAGAAGTTTGCTACCGACATGCTTGCATCTAAACTGAATGTTGATGTTGTAACAGCTGCAGCTTATATTTCATATTTCCCGATAGGAGCAATGGTACTTACTCCTTTTATTGGTTATTATCTTGATGTTAAGGGAAAAGGCGCTTCTATGATGCTTTACGGAGCCATATTGCTTACGGTTTCTCACCTGATTTTCGCACTGGTACCGGCAGAGTCTTTCACCGTTTTTACTGCCATTCTTACGATTGTAATTTTGGGTACCGCATTTTCACTGGTCCCGGCCTCTATGTGGCCTTCAGTTCCAAAGATTGTTGAGGAGCGTTATCTGGGTTCGGCTTACGGTAGTATTTTCTGGATCCAAAATATCGGGTTGTTTGCTGTTCCAATTCTGATTGGCTGGGCTTTGTCTGCTTCTAATCCTGGCGTGTCTGAACAAATAGCCGCTGGGGTCGAGGGCGCAAAGTACAACTATACAATTCCTGAATTGATTTTCTCTAGTTTTGGGGTTTTAGCATTTTTCCTCGCCATCGTTTTAAAAAGGGTTGACCGCAAGATGGGGTATGGACTTGAAATACCCAATAAAAAGAAATAACAGTTGATATAATAAATTAGGAGGCTATCAGTTTATTGAACGATAGCCTTTTTTTTACCACGGATATATAAAAACAGTAATTTAGTGTCTTAAAAATAACATTATGAATAACAACATTTCAAATCTCGAACCGAAAGTGCTGTGGAAACATTTTTACAGCCTTACACAAATTCCAAGGCCTTCAAAGAAAGAAGGAAGGATTATTGAATTTATGAAAACCTTTGGAGAAAAGCTGGGGCTTAAAACCATTGTGGATGAAGTGGGAAATGTCATTATAAAAAAGCCTGCTACTCCCGGAATGGAAAACAGAAAGGGCATTATCCTGCAGGGGCATCTCGATATGGTTCCTCAAAAGAACAGTGATAAGGCTCACGATTTTGAAAAGGATCCGATAGAAGCATACATTGATGGCGAGTGGGTTAAAGCAAATGGAACCACCCTGGGTTCTGATAACGGAATGGGTGTAGCTGCTGCAATGGCTGTTCTGGAAGCAAAGGATTTGAAACATGGTCCTGTAGAAGCGCTTTTTACCATTGATGAAGAAACCGGAATGACAGGAGCCGAAAATCTGAAACCTGGAATTCTTGAAGGGCATATCCTGCTGAACATGGATTCGGAAGACGAAGGCGAATTGTATATCGGTTGTGCAGGCGGAGTGGATACAACGGTAAAATTCAAATATACCGAAGAGCTGGTTCCGAAGGATATGGTGGCTTACAAAGTAAGTGTAAAAGGGCTTAAGGGAGGACATTCAGGTCTTGATATTCACCTCGGCAAAGGGAACGCCTGCCTCATTTTAAACAAAACCCTCCTCAATGCATGTGAACGGTATGGAATCATGATGTCTTCCATCGATGCAGGAAGTTTGCGCAATGCTATTCCCCGTGAAGCATTTGCCACTGTATTAGTTCCTCTAATTGAAGAAGGCAACTTTAAAAAGTTCATCGAAGAGGCACAGAATTCAGTAAAAACAATGCTTAAAGACATTGATCCGGATGTAAAAATTGAAACAGAAAAAACCGAAATGCCCAAATCAGTTTGGGATGTTACAACACAGCACAATTTTTACAATGCGGTTGAAGATTGCCCGAATGGAAATCTTGGATGGAGCAAGGATATTCCGGGTGTGGTTGAAACTTCATCAAACCTGGCTATCATAAAATCTGAAAACGGAACTATAACTATTTCCATTTTAAGCCGCAGCGCTGTGGATGCTGAAAGAGATAAGGCAGCAAAGAAAATTGGAGATGTTTTCAGGGTAAATGGTGCCGAAGTTAGGCATCATGGCGCTTATCCAGGTTGGAAACCGAATGTTCATTCCCCTATCCTTGAAACCATGAAGGATGTTTACAATAAGAAATTCGGAAGAGTACCTGAAGTGAAAGTTATTCATGCCGGTTTGGAATGTGGCATTCTCGGTGCAATTTATACCCACTGGGATATGGTTTCATTTGGTCCAACCATCCGTTATCCGCATAGTCCGGATGAAAAAGTAAACATCGCTTCTGTCCAGAAATTCTATGATTTTCTTGTTGAAACATTGAAGGATGCTCCGCTAAAATAATTCAGTTATACTATTAAAACGAAACGGGTTCAGGAAATCTGAACCCGTTTTTTGTTTATTTTAAATGACTTTCTGCGGTCCGGACGGGACTCGAACCCGCGACCTCCTGCGTGACAGGCAGGCATTCTAACCAGCTGAACTACCGGACCAAATATTTTAAGAACGTTTTGTTAAACGGGTTGCAAAAGTAATGGAATTTTTTAATTGCGCAAATAATTTTTATTGTCAATAATTAATTAGTCCAAAACGTAACCATTCTGCAACTCTTTAAGTTTTACATTTGTCTAAGTATTCGATTTTAAAAACTATATGAAAATGAAAAAATGTTTATTCCTGCTTGTTTCTGTTATTTTCTTTAACATGGCTTTTGCCGAAAAGCTTATTCTGGTCAGCTATCAAAATAATAAAGAAATTAAGGGTTATTTTTCCAATGAGAACCTTCGTATTCATTACCTGTCGGACAATTTGCTGATTGCATCAGCACCGGATAATTATACCGGTGATTTTACTTTGCTGGATGACAATTGCTGGACAGGTCAGCAATATTTTATTTCATGGTTCCATAAAGGAGTGAAAGACGATTATCCTTCTCAGGTTGCTGAATTGGCAGAAATAGTGCTGGAAACCAATAGCTTTTTATTCTTAAAGAGTGAAAACAACATTAGCCTCCATCCTCCTGTAGATGGCAGAATTACAAAAATTAACAATATTGAGATCAAATTGCCGGAAAAGAAATTTTCCTATACAAAAGGTTCTGTGACCAACGACCCCGAGATTGAAGCCATGATGGCTGAAGTAGACATGGATCTTTTTGTTCAGAATTTACAGCACCTTCAGGATTACGGAACACGGAATGCCTATACCCCTGAATCGGTTCAGGCTCAAAACTGGATTAAGGGGCAGTTTGAAAGTTACGGATACAGTGTAGAGTTGTTCGATTTTACAATGCCATCAGGACCGGCAAGCGATAACGTAATCGCAACCAAAACAGGAACAAAATACCCCGATGAATATGTTATTATCGGCGGACATTATGATACTTATTCCTATTCAGGAGATGCACCGGGAGCTGATGACGATGGTTCAGGTGTTTGCGGTGTAATGGAAGTGGCAAGGGTGATGGCAGACTGGGAATCGGACAGGACCATACTTTTCTGCGCCTGGTCGGGTGAAGAATATGGATTGTATGGCAGCGAAGCTTATGCACAATGGTGTCAGGATGAAGGAATAAATATTCTGGGATATTTCAACATCGACATGTGCGGTTACAGAGAACCTGGCGATCCTATTCATACGGATATGATTGCACCTGCATCGGCTCAGCCTCTGGTTCAGTTTTATACCGATGTATGTGCAATGTATTTACCTGATTTTATAATAGACCCGGGTGCCCTTACGGGTGGCGACAGCGATCATACTTCTTTTAATAATGCAGGTTATATGGGAATTTTTCCGTTTGAGGACAGTCAGAACTACAGTCCCTATATCCATACATCAAACGATGTGATCGGGATGAGTTTTAACAGCGAAGAAATGGCCGGGTACTTTACAAAAGCAATGGTAGCAAGCGTTGCCACAATGGCCAACTATCTTGCACCACCTTCAAATCTGATTGCCGTTCCGGGTGATGGGACCATTGAATTGAACTGGGATGTGCTTGTGGAGATCGATAATTATAATATCTATAAAAATAACCTGCTCATTGCTTCGACAACGGAACCTACTTATACTGATACTGATGTTGTGAATTTTACTACTTACACCTATTATGTAACAGCTATTTATACTGAAACAGGCGATGAATCCAATCCGTCAAATGTGGTAACCGTTGCTCCTTTGCCTCCAATGACTTTTCCATTTAACGACGATTATGAAACAGGAGCTTTATACTGGAGTTTTGAAGGAACCTGGGGCTTAACCACAAGCCAGTCATATTCCCCAACTCATTCATTAACCGAGAGCCCAACCGGAAACTATGCCAACAATCTTGACATCTCAACTAAATTTTACAGCTTCAGCCTTGAAAGCGCAGAAGCAGCTGAAGTGTCGTTCTGGACAAAATATTCAATGGAAGAAGATTACGATTATATGTATTTGATGATTTCAACCAACGGGACTGACTGGACAACCCTGGAAACTTTTAACGGAACATTAAATACATGGACCCAAAAAACTTATTCTCTCGAGGCTTACCTGCTCGAGCCTTTTGTGCAGATCAGGTTCCGGTTTACAAGTGATCAGTCGGTTACTGAGAATGGTATGTTCATCGATGATTTTGAACTGTTTGTTGATGAATTCGGAACCGGTGTTGGTGAATCTTCAATAAATAAAACCCGTGTAGAAATATATCCCAATCCAATGGTGAACACTACAAAGATTATGCTTTCCGGTCTTTTAGCAGATGAATTTGAAATCAGTTTTTATACATCAACGGGTTCATTGGTTGAAAGAAATGCAATAACTGCCGTTAAAGACAGTTATGTATATGAATTTAATTCCAGTGGATTGAACGAAGGGTTTTATTATTGTGTGATCCGCATGGAAAATGAGGTGCAGGTAAAGAAAATAACCATCATTAAGTAAGTTTTTTTTCATAGTGGTTAGGCGGGTATTCGATGAATATCCGCTTTTTTTATATCTGCAATTCCCATGCACCGTTGTTTCGCATGGAGTAGAATTGAATCCCGGATTGTTCGCATTCTTTTGTCCATTGTTTGGTTTTCCAAAATGAGTTCGAGTTATCGATGATAATAAGGTCGAAATCAAAGGTTGTCGCTAATTCGCTAATGGTTATATCAGGATCATGAGAAAGCAGCAGGAAATCGATCTTAAGTTTTGACTGTGTCGGGAAGAATGTAAAGTTTGGGTCTATAAGAACAAGCGATTTATTATAAAACCGGATAGTATTCCCTTGCTTAAAAAGATGCTTCATCCTAAGGTCTTGATACTTTGAGACAATACCCTCCTTCGGATGAATCCCTGAAATGATGCGGTTATTCTGGATGTGATAACCAAATTTGCTTCCGTCATTTACCAGCGTTGAGTCGGTGATCAACACTCCCTTTTTCCCCTCAATAAAATCAATGGCAGTTGATTTGTTGATGTTGTAGGCCACTATTTTCCGTTGAAATTGATTGTTAAAATGCCTGATGGTGGTTGAAAAGAGTATTACTAATGTCAAGCTTATCGCAACATACAAATAGCTTCTGACTTTGATAAATAAGAATGCCGAAAGGGAGATAACCACAAGGAATAGCAACAGCATTTCGATTGAATTAATATGAATACCCCTTAACACAGCAAAAGGCTGTGCCTCGATAAACTTTATTGAATAGTTGAGCATCCAGATCATTTTGGACATGAGGGTCGCTAAAAGTGAAGAGAGAACCTGTAAAGCCGAGGTGGCCAAAACCATGATCCCGACATAAATGATCAAAGTGGATAAAGGAATAGCGATTAGGTTGGTGATGAGGAAAAGGTTAGGAAACTGCCTGAAGTAAAAAATTGTTAATGGAAATGTTGCTATTGTAGCGGCTACGGAAACAGCAGAGGTTTGCCAAATGATGCGTATAATTTTGTTTGAGGGAACGTAAAGGTTGCAAATCGGCCGATATAGCCAAACTATGCCAAGAATGGCGAGATAGGACAGCTGAAAACCAACATCGGTGATCAGATAGGGCCAGATGAGCAAAAGCAGGAATGCGGAAGCTGCGAGGGTATTGTACATATTGATTTTTCGCGTTATTAATTCTCCCAGAATTATTATTGAAAACATAAGAGACGCTCTTAATACTGAAGGCGAAAATCCGGTTATCAGCGCATAAATCCATATCAGAAGGATCAGCATAAGTACTTTTAAAATGCGGGTAAGACGGTTCTTGTTCAGAAAGTACAGGATGAAGTTCAGGAAAAGGTAAATGATGCCGACATGCAGCCCTGAAACGCTGAGGATATGCATGGCTCCGGAACCGGAGTATTCTTTCATCTGATCGGCATCGAGGTAATCGGTGCAACCCAGGAGCAATGCAGATGCTACTGCAAACTCATCTCCTTTTATATTTTCAGATTCAAGAATATGCAGAAAATTATTTCTGACTTTGATACTAAAAGCCACAATCGGATTTCCTCTATCCGGGGCGAGGATTTGCCAGCTATCTGCCTTTACAAATCCCTGATTATAGATTCCACGGTTGGCAAGGTATCGCTTGTAATTGAACTCTCCTGGATTCATAGGGGGATTAACCGGATTTAAAGTAGTTTGCAGGATCAACTGATCGCCATAGTTTATGCGTCGAACCGCTGAATCTTTTTCGAAATAGAGCATGATCTTCCCGGAGGTTGGCTTCCAGTTAATGCTATCCCTGAACCCAAGAGCTACGGCTACGATTTTATAAGAGTTGGGCCGCTCTGTAACCGGTTCGGTTACCTGGATAAGGATGACAGATTGCTGAACTGAAAAATGTGAAATATTCCGGGGATTAAAAGATGCGGTATTAAAACGTGTAATTTCGTATCCGGCCGAAAACAATATCAGGTTGATAAGAAAGCCGTTCAACCAGCGCCAGCCATAACTAATTTTTCGGGAAAAGACCATGACCAATAAGCCATAGATTGTCAACAGTAGCAGGATAACCGGCAGAAGTGAAAAAGGCAGGGGAAAGTTGAAAGAAATGGCTGTTGCAATTCCGGCAATGAATGGAAAAACCAGTCGGACGAACGGATATTGATGCCAGATTTTCATGATAGAATTTCTGAACGATTAATCGAAATGGTTTAATTTTACTCAAAAATACAAAATTCATTTATCAAAACATTTAGTTATGAAAAAAATAAAATTTGCTGTTCTGATGATCGTCCTGACATCCCTGGTGACGATTGGTAATGCACAGGAACAAGAAATGAAATATCTCTTTGGCGGAAAAGGGAAGACAAAGGTTTCAGGATTTATGGCACCCATCATGGAATACAGTGCTATGGGCAGCAATTTTGCTTTCTTTATGGGTGGTGGTGGCGCCATCCTTCTCAACCAGACATTTTTCTTTGGGGGTTATGGAGAAGGTTTGACTACGCTGTATGAAAAGGAAATGATTACCGATCCGATGGCCTCTTACATTCCGACAGAACGGATCAGTTGGGGACATGGAGGACTGTGGATGGGCTATATTCATCATTCTAAATCACCCATTCATGCGGGAATAAGCTCAAAATTTGGCTGGGGATCTATTGATATTTATGATCAAGATTTTAAGAATAACAATTCAAGTGAATTCCGGGATAATGTTTTCGTAATCATCCCTCAACTTGAAGCAGAATTTAATTTCTTCAAGTGGCTAAAGCTGAATGTGGGAGTTGGTTACCGCGTTGTGACTGGAATTGATAAAGAATATAAGTGGTCGGGCGAATCGATTTATGACAAAAAGGATTTCAATAAGCCGGAAGCCACGATGACACTGATGTTTGGATTTTTTAAATAGGCAGTTGGCTATTGGCATTTAGCTTTTTGCTGAATCATTTCAGTTTCTTTGCTTCCCATTCCCTGAAAACATAAAGGCTGTTGGGCGAAAATGTAAATAAATCGATGCTTAGGGCAAGGCCGAAATAGTTGGTATTGTTCAGAAAATCATATCCAAGCATTAGATTAACCTTGTGAAGGCCGATCATCAGGTTCCCGTTAAAGGTGGTTTTTAACTGGTCTGCTTCCTGTTTAACTCCCACATCTGCGGCTATACCAAACGAAAATACCGGAACTATCGTCCTTGAATGATCGCCATGGATTGTCGATTTTCCAAAAACAAAAATTCCTCCATTGCCTATGCTGAAAGCCGGGTTAAGCTGCCATTCATCAATTTTTTCAATCCGTCCGATGGAAAAAGGAAAAGAGGAAGTAAAGTAAAAAACATTTTTTGTTTCCGGTTCAGACTGAAATGGGGTACCCTGCCTTTGATAATACTTATCGAATGGTTTTTTACCGGCAATCTGTCCATTCATTAATCCTGAATTCAGGATCAACAGCAGCATTAGCAGGATGGGCTTTGTCTTCATTTGCTTCAGTTTTTCAACATTTATCTATTAGGTTTAAGATCATAAGCAAAAATCATGTTGTTCCGGGATGTATTGTCTATAAAATTATAGTAAACTCAATGATTTCAAAATTAATAAAAATTTCGTGATGCCTTGGTGCAAAAACTATCGATCTTTATTTCTGGCCAATCGCAAAAGCTATATGTAAGTGAAAAATGTTTAAATTTGAGGATTGGAAAATCAACAGATGAATGTGACAAAGCCACTAGTCGCGCCAACGCCAAGGTGTGCGCTTGAATGCAGCAGCGCGCAATAGAAGAAACATAAAACAACAAATATGGACACAGCATTATATTACATTTTAAGTAGTTTATCACAAGTAGTTGCTGCACTTTTAGGTTTTAGTTTCGTATATTTCTTATTTGCCAAGCAAAAATTAGAAGAAGATATGAATATTATTTTAAATGAAACAACTAATTTGCTCAAATTATCAATTGATAAATTAATTCCAGCATATATAGAAGCTAATGAAGCAAAGAAAGATACTTATGAAGAATATTTAAAAAATTCTAAATTTGGTTATAGATCTTTTGAATTGCATCTAAGAACTAAAAATTATTTTTCTATTATGCAATCATTAAAATATATTTATAGCTATTTTGTAAAGTTTGAAGAAGATCATTATTGTAAAATATTAAAATATGGTTATGAAGATATTTATAAGAAGTATGATGATATTGTTGAAAACAATAATAAATTTAAAGACTTACTTTTATTTTCATCATTTATAATAATATTAAGTCTTGCAAGTATGTCTTTAATTCCGTATATATGTAAAAATATTTATGCTTCTTATGGTGTCATAATCGTTTTTATACTATTGTTATGTAGATTAATTAAATTATTACTACACTTATCAAAAAATAGTATTCCTTTTGTAAATTTAAAAAGGTATAAAGATATTACCAAGTTAGATGATTAGTCTGTTCCTCAAAAAAAAGTAAAACCTAACTGGCGTAAGTACTGTTTGTTAGGCTGTTTAGGGTAGCAGACTTATACTATGTTAAGTTAAAAATTTAAATTACAATTTTAAGGAAATCGCTAATGTCAACACGTGCAGTCTTTTCTGAGATTAATCAAGCAATAATAGACGAGTTTGATAAATCGAATTATTCAATTTGGATTGCTGTTGCTTGGTTTACAGATAACCAATTAATTAATTTGTTAAAGAGAAAAGCTAAAGAGGGTATAAGTATTGAATTAATACTTACATACGACGAGATTAATATTAATAATCAAGAATTGCATTCGTTAATGTCTTCTGGTGCATCCATTTATATTTGTGGCGATGAAAACAGTAATGATTTAATGCACAACAAATTTTCAATAATAGATATAAAAACAGTTGTTACTGGCTCATACAATTACAGTTATCAGGCAAAGAATAATTCTGAAAATATTGTTATATCAAATGATGAAAATTTGGCAAATCAATATGCCAGCGAATTTAAAAAATTGAAAGGTAAATCTAGTAAATTAGAGGCAATTATAAAAGAAACTATTGTTAAAAACAAAGAGGTTGATTTCATTGAAGAAAAAATAAATGATGTACAAGAAATAAAAATTCGCTCAAAAATAGAGAAAACCTGGGATAGATTACCTGAAATATGGCAGATTCAATTAGTAAATGTTGGTAAACAAGGAAATGATAATTCTGCTGATAGGAGTTCAAAATATGATAAAGAAAAGTTGATAAGAGATCAAATAAAAAAAAATCATATATTCGATGAAGCATCCATTTTAAAAATGATTAAAATTCCAGAGCGTGAACTTATTTTATCAGACTATTTTAATGATTGCGAATTTGTGGATTTTAGAGATTTATTTGATTTTTGGTTATTATTCAAGTATGAGTATACTTATTATCCCTATATTTCTTTAGATGAGGTTGAAATTCATGTCTCTACAGATGTTAGATTTATAAATTTTAATTTGATAAATACTAGAATACTTAAATTTTATTTTAGTGAAATTGGTAGAACGCCTGGGTATTATAATTTCTCTCTAAAAACAATCAATTGGCCTACATTAAGCAATATTAGCGAATTAACCTTTAATCACTTTTTCTGGCCTATAAAAAATATAATTTATCCAGAAATTTATGTACCTGAACTACCTTTAGTTGATATCGACGAAATAGGTAAATTAGATCATTTAGAGAAATTAATAATAAATTTAGATTTTTACTTTAACAGTAATGATAATATTTGGTTAATTAAAGTCATAGAACCATATTGTAAAAAAATATTTGAAGCTTTAAGCAGATGTAATAATGTAAAAAATTTAGAAGTAAATAATGTTTTTTATAAGTTTATAGGAAAAATTTTAAACCTGGAACGTTTAAGTTTAACCCCACAGGAAAGAATAATTGATTTTAGCCTGCTTGTAATTAATAAAAAATTAAAAACATTAATTGTAAATGGTCATAACAAAGTAGAACTTATTAAACTCACTGAAGACCGTTCAGTTAGCAATTTTGAATACATAGAAAATTTGGAATTTTTGGAAAATATTTCTCTTCCTAATTTAAGAGGAATAAATTCACTCGAGCCTCTGCAAAAATTGAAAAATATTAAGTACATTGATTTAGGAAATAGAAATATTAAAATTAGATACAGAGAATTTCGAGAATTTATAAAGATGAAACCAAAATGTAAATTTTCACCAATGACAATGGATTATATTGAAAAGAACAAACCTGTTTTTTATCGAATTAAAGATAACATAGGAAATAGTTTCATAAAAAATTTAAATATAATATTTTCTATTTTATCAAATATATAATTAAAATAAATAAAACGACAATTTATTTAGTCGAATGATTCCGGGTCCAACTTTAATTATAAAATGTCCCCACTGCTCAAATTTATTATCAAGACGCAGTTTGATATCAGGAAATACCATTGGCGCTAAAGTTTATTCGGATACAAAAAGAATTGCGCCCATGCTTCCTGAATTTCCGGTAATTACAAAATGTAATCAATGCCAGAATATTTTTTGGGTAGCAGATGCCAAGGAAATCGGAAGCTATGAAATGGTTGCGTATCCTGTGCGGAAAGAATGGGCAAACGCACAACGAGTCACTTTTTTATCTTATATGGAATATTATTCGGTTTTAAAAACAGACCTAATACGATCGAAAGAGGATGAAATTTTTATCAGGACAAGAATATTGTGGGAATATAATGATTCGTACAGGAAAGGTAGAACAACACATGAATCGGAAGATGGGAAAATGATAAAAAAGGAGAATATTGAGGCTCTTCTGGCATTGCTGGATAAAACCAATGAAAACCAAAAACTTTTTATGGCTGAACTTTACAGGAATATTGGTCAGTTTGAAAAATCGCTTGAATTGCTCAATTCAGTACATCATGAAAAATTAAACTGGATTAAAAACAGGATGATTGAGGAATGTGAAAAGAAAAATACTTTGGTATTTCAGGTAAATTGAAATGATAACCAATAATTATCATATTTCTAATAATTGCCAATCTTCTTCAAATAGTTTTGTTAATCGTTTGAAATATTTTCTAAAACATTTCGTCAATATCTGAGTTAAGTTTACAACCCATAGAAAATTTTCCTGTCTATGGGTTCAATTAATTATCAATTTATAACGCATGGAAAGAGTTTTTTTGAAGCTGATCTTAGTTTCAATCTTTAGCCTGACTGTTGTTTTCGGGTATGCGGAAGGTGATGAGAGCTTGGTCAAAGCTACCCTCAGCGGACACATACACGATAAAAGCACAGGCGAAGACCTGATAGGCGCTACTGTTTATGTAAAGGAAATAAAATCAGGGACAACTTCCAACATTTACGGCTTTTACAGCATCAGCCTTAATCCCGGTCAGTACTCGGTGGTATATTCGTATGTGGGTTATGTGACAGAAGAAAAGAGTTTCGATCTGAAAGAAAACATTACGTACGATGTGGACCTTGCAACGGCCAACCAGGAACTTGAAGAGGTGGTGGTTACGGGAACGGCTATCAATGCCAACGTTACCAACCCGGAAATGAGTTCGATAACCATGGACACCAAAACCATAAAGCAAATTCCGGCACTGATGGGCGAGGTGGACATCATTAAAGCCATCCAGCTTTTGCCGGGTGTGCAGAGCATCTCGGAGGGCAGCTCGGGGTTCAGTGTTCGCGGTGGAAGTTTGGATCAGAACCTGATCCAGTTGGACGAGGCTACGGTTTACAATGCCTCGCACCTGATGGGGTTTTTCTCTGTGTTCAACAACGATGCCATCAAGGATGTAAAGCTTTACAAGGGAGATATCCCTGCTTCGTCGGGCGGAAGGCTGTCGTCGCTGCTCGATGTGAGGATGAAGGACGGGAACACGAAACGGTTCAGCGGAACAGGCGGGATTGGGACCATTTCGAGCCGGCTAACGCTGGAAGGACCGATCGTTAAAGATAAAGCCTCATTCATTGTCTCGGGAAGGCGAACCTATGCCGACATTTTCCTCAAACTGAACAGCGATCCGGATGTTCGCGACAATACGCTTTATTTCTACGATTTCAATGCAAAAGTGAATTACGAGATCAATGACAATAACAGGGTCTTCATTTCGGCCTATTACGGCAAGGACGTATTTAAAAATCCGGACTTTAAGATGATGTGGGGAAACAGCACGCTTACTGCACGCTGGAATCACCTTTTTTCGAAGAAACTGTTTTCGAATTTTACCATTCTTTACAGTAAGTTCGATTATGAGCTCGGTGTGCCGGAAGGTTCATCCAGTTCGTTCGAATGGATCGCCAATCTGAAAGACTATGGCGGCAAAGCTGATTTTACCTATTATCTGAATACCAATAATACCATCCGGTTTGGGATAAGCAGCACGTTTCACAACTTTATTCCCGGTACAGCCAGAGGCCTTGGATCGGAAGCATTCCTCACGGAGTATGAAGTTCAAAATACCAATGCACTTGAATCAGCAGCTTATGCAAGCAACGAACAAAAGATCGGAGCAAGGCTGATAGCTAAATACGGTTTGCGGTTTTCTCATTTTGTGAATGTGGGTGCATCCACCAGTTACAATTATGATGATCATTACAATCTGGTTGATTCTACCGTTTATGGCAAGGGCGAGTTTTTCAGTCCCTATTATGGTTTTGAACCACGGGTTGGACTGACCTATCTTTTGAATGAATTTTCCTCAGTGAAAGCCAGCTATTCAAGGACAAGGCAATACATACACCTGGCACAAAACTCGACCGCAGGAACACCACTTGACATCTGGTTTCCCTCATCGCCCAACGTAAAACCACAGATCGCGGACCAGTTTGCACTTGGTTATTTCAGGAATTTCAGGAAGAATACCATTGAAACTTCGCTTGAAGGTTATTACAAGAAATTTCAAAACGCAGTTGATTTTAAGGACCATGCTGAACTTCTGCTGAACAAGCTTTACGAAGGAGAGCTCAGGTTTGGTGAAGGGCAGGCTTACGGCCTTGAAGCTTACTTCAAGTACGAAATTAAGAAATTTTCAGGCTGGGTAAGCTATACTTTGTCGCGAACGGAAAGGAAAACCATTACGCCGTATGTGGAAGACGGGATCAACAAGAATCAAACTTACCTTGCCGGTTGGGATAAGCCACACAATGTAGCCATTGTCCTGAATTACAACCTGAGCAAAAGGCTGATCATGGGCGCTACATGGGTTTACAATACGGGTTCAGCGGTTACTTTTCCGGTGGGCAGGATTCAGGTTGGCAATGAAAACATTCCGATCTTCAGCGAACGAAATGGCTATAGGATGCCGGATTATCACCGGTTAGATGTGTCGGTCACCCTTTTAGGAAAAGAAAAACCAGGCAAGAAATGGAACTGGGATCTTAATTTCTCAGCCTACAATGCGTATGCAAGGAAAAATCCCTGGGTGATCAACTTTAAATCGGAACCCGATAATCCCAATGTAACTTATGCTGAGATGACTTACCTTTTTAGTATAGTTCCATCGATAACTTTTAATTTTAGATTTTAATTCAAATAAAATAAAAATGCCACTAACACACAAAGGCACAAAGGTTCACGAAAGAATAAAATCGTACGGTTGTATTTTAGGGCAATTTCGTGTTTTAGTGATTTTGTGGCAATAATTAAAGAAATATAAATTGAATATGAAAAATATAGTGATAATATTCACCTTTAGCCTTCTCCTTTTATCCGGATGCACTGAGAGGATTGATATTGACCTGGGAACAACTTATACCCGGTTTGTGGTGGATGGGGTAATTACATCAGATACCATGGCGCATTATGTGAAGCTTTCAAAGTCCATAGACTATTACAGCGAAACGGCTGTTCCTGGTGTGAGTGACGCTACAGTAACTATTGATGACGGATTTGAAACAATTTTACTGGAGGAGAGTGATTCTGTTCCCGGATTATACCTGACACCAGACGATTATTTTGGAGTTCCCGGCAGAACCTACGAACTCAATATTGAATTGCAGGAAGCCATTAACGGGGAAACAAGTTATTCTGCATCGAGTTTGCTTAATCCTGTGGCGCCTGTTGATTCCATTGATGTAGTTTACAAAGAGGAGTGGGAAGCATGGGAATTGCAATTGTATGCAACGGATCCTACATCAGTAAACTTCTACATGTTCGATGTGTATAAAAACGATACGTTACTTACGGATACGATAAACGAAGTTGGGATTAGTGACGACAAGTATTTTAATGGCAATTTTACCTATGGTGCTCCGGTTTATTATTTTATTAAGGATAATCCTGATGAAGTAGTGCATCCAGGTGATACTATCATCCTAAGAATGGCCGGCATCACCAGTGAATATTACACCTTTGTGATAGATTTGATGAATGAAACCTTTGAATTCAGGAATCCATTGTTCAGCGGTCCACCGGCCAATATCAGCACCAACATTTCGAATGGAGGGATGGGATTTTTTACAGCTTATGCGGTGTCGTATGCGAAGATGGTTTATGAGGAATGAAAAGATTTGATATCAGACGTTAGATATTAGTGGTTAGAT
Source organism: uncultured Bacteroidales bacterium (assembly GCA_963749345.1). GTDB lineage: Bacteria > Bacteroidota > Bacteroidia > Bacteroidales > JAADJA01 > JAADJA01. The sequence goes on from CAVVMO010000001.1 coordinate 1,226,993, forward strand.
TAATTAAGCTTTGTTTATTCCAACACATTTTAGCGCAAGCGTCCGCTTGTGCTTCTATTTTTATATAAATTCAATCGACAATAACAATTTTCATACATGTTATTTTTTTATAAATTTGTTCCAATAATTCCGAAATCCAATGAGCAGGAAATATAAGTTTGCCGATAAAACCGATTTATATTTTGTAAGTTTTACTGTAATTGACTGGATTGACGTCTTTACAAGAAATATCTACAGAGATGTATTGCTGGAGAGTTGGGAATATTGTATAAAAAATAAAGGACTCATAATTTATTCATGGTGTATTATGACAAATCACGTTCATATGATTATTTCAAGTAAACAAGATGAAATACAAAATATAATGCGGGATATGAAAAGCTATACTTCGGGCAGTCTGAAGAAATCAATCACAGAAAATCCCCAGGAAAGCAGAAAGGAATGGATGTTACAAATGATGGTGAAAGCAGGAACCGATAATAAAAACAATAAAGGATTTCAATTTTGGCAACAGCATAATCATCCCATCATCTTAGATACCAATTTTTTGATTGACCAAAAGCTTGATTATATTCATAATAATCCAGTTGTGGCAGGTTTTGTAGAAAAACCGGAAGATTACTTATACAGCAGTGCCAGGGACTATGCTGGTATAAAAGGATTATTAGATATTGAAATAATTGTCTGATAAAAATAGAATTGTATATTGAATAGTAAAACAGATATGTGCAAGCGGACGCTTGAACCCTTTGTGATGGCAGGCACAAGCGGACGCTTGCGCCATTTATGTTTACTTATACAGCAGTGCCAGGGACTATGCTGGAATAAAAGGGTTATTGGATATTGAAATAATTGTCTGATAAAAATAGAATTGTATATTGAATAGTAAAACAGATATGTACAAGCGGACGCTTGAACCCTTTGTGATGGCAGGTCGAATCTCTATTCCAACTGATAATTCACCACCTTATTCCCGTCTCCAATCACAAGGTTCAATTTGCCGTCGTTGTTTATACTACCCACTATAAACGGTGTATTTCCAGTAAAATTGCTATCCTTATATACCCGGCCGTTCTTATTAAACAGGTACACCTTTCCTTCAGCCGATGCAACCACACCGATCAACAATTCATCTTGCATGCCCTTGAAGAAAATCGGCGGAAGCGTAATTTTATCCTGGAATTCGAATTCCAGAAGGGGTTGTTTGAGCCTGTCATAAACACTCAGCCTGATCTGATCGAGAAAAATAAAATCCTTCGAACCGTCCTGTGAGAAGTCCTCATATAAAAAGTAATGATCAGCCGTATAATCACCAAAGTCGGTCCTGTCTGTCTTGCCGTTTTCAGCAATATAAATGAGTTTTCCATCAATATCGGTGACTATGAATGCTCCTTTGCTGTTGGTTTGATTGATGTAGAATTTTGAATTTTTCGATTTCTTAAATCCCTTTTTTAGTTTGATCCGGGGTTCACCCTTTTTGTCAACGATGGTTACTGTGCCGTTTTCATCTGTTATGAATAAATAATCCTTTCCATCCAAATTCAGGCGCTCAACCGGGGCTATTACCCTTTGGACGGTGGATACTTTTTCCCATCCATTGATGGGTTTAACATTTACATCAAAATTATAAACCCGGTTATCAGAAAGAGCCACCAACAGGCGGTAATCCATATTCCCCTCATAATCCAATACCTTAAGGCCATTGGTAGCTTCGGCCATGAGTTTAACCGGAAAATTGCCAATATAATTCCCCGTTGGGTCGATGAGGTATATATAATTCGGGGTATTGAACAGGAACTGCTTTTTGCCATCCTTGTAATATTCCACCGGGTAAATCTGGCCCAGGGGTGATTCAATCAGTGGCGTTTTCCAGCTAATCTTTCCAAAATGATCAAGGAGGAACATGTTGTTAAGGTCATCAAATACGATAACATTCAGCTTGCCTGTCTCGTCATTCCGCGTAAAGAAAGGTTTTCCGACGACATTCCCGGAAATTTCCGTGCTCCATCCAGATGGAAGCTCTTCCTCATAAGCCGGGTTATACCTCATATAAATGCTCGTGTAGAACATAGCATTGGTATAGCTGAATTGCATGGCCAGACCTTCAAAAGTTCTAAATGTACTCTGGTGGTTGTTTATCTGTTCCGCCAAATCGCTGCTCAGGAAATCAGCAATGATATTCAGAGATTTCCTGGTATTACAATAAAAGAATATATTCGACTTATCCGATATACCATTGGAGAACGAGCGGAAATTCGGGTTCACTGCCAGTGTTTTTTGCAAATAAAAGTTAGCGATCAGGTATTTCAGGGCTCCGGGTGTATTGGCGAAGACAACATAATCCCTTATGGTAAAATAATACGGGCAATCCAATCCTTTAAACAGCGGTCCAAACAAGACAGGGAACAGGCCGGGGATATCAAGGTTGCGGATCAGGTAATCTTCAAATTCTTCTTCATATTTTTTATTCCTGCTTTTGGAATTTAACTTATCAGCGAGGCTTCCAATCGAATCTGCAGCCGTTTTAATATCGGTTGCGTGAATGATCACATATTTACGGATGGTGGTATCCCCGGGTTTACCTGATTGCGCCAACGCTATCTCATGTCCGATCCAGGGATTAAAATAAGCCTGGACATCAAAACCGGTTCTCCGCTTCAACAACTGGTTTACTGAATCGGCTGATTTCTCAAGCTTGTTCAAATTACGATAGTTGGCCTGCAATACCAGGTGGCGGTAATAATCTTCGAATGCAAAATGAAATAAAAGTGAAATATTAAAGGGAAGTATTTCCGGTATTTCGATGATCTGGGGTTCCTGACGGTACGGATCGAGCAGCCTGCTTCCATCGCCCGGAGTAGTGGTATACCCGGTAAGGAGGAGTTCCCTGGGTTTGACGATGAGGTCTGTTTCTGACCAGTCTCCCAACTTTTTAAGATCTTGCAGCAAAGTATAATTCGGCTCGCTTATGAGCGTCTGAGCCAGGACCGAAAGCCCTGAATAATTGAAAAATATATTTGCATCAACGTTCTTACCGGCTGAAATTTCAAGTCTTTTAAAGTGCTCCCTTTCATTCAATGGCTTACCATTTTCGAGCTGATCAATGGCTCCCCTGACAAGCGACTCCTCAAAGCTCCCGATAAAAATACCTTTATGGATTGTAAAATTGAACAGCCGGTCCATCCCGGCAATGTTCAGCTTTGAGATGGTTGTATTCAGGAATTTCTTTTGAAGGACAATGCTCTTTTCGCCATTGATTTCCTTAACAAAGCTTTCGATGGTAAATTTATAGCCAATAGAAGGAAGCTCTGAAATAAACAACGGTTCGATCTGTCCGTCAACTGATGGATGAAGACATACGAAGAGTTTATAGTCCTCGAAAATTACTTTGATCTGGTTGCTTGAAGACATTACCGAATCAAAATACATCATCTGTTCATGGAACTTCATCAGCGACTTGATTGTAGTTAGCTCTTTCCAGAAATCGGTGTTTTTGCCAAGCTTTTGAACGAAAGCAGATGGCTCAAGAAATTCAATGATCACAGGAGTGGTGGGCACAATGGCATTAAAAGCTGAAGAGGAAGGGTTTTTCAGTGAGCGGTACGACCGGTAACCAAAATAGGCAGCTACCGGAACGGCGATTATAAAGAAAACTACAAAAAAATATTTCCAGAATGTTGTCATTCCGCAATCGATTGAAAAATTTTCGTATCAAACAAAATTAAAATAAAACGATAAATACTATGCGTAAATATGAAAATAGAGTTAACAGATTTATGTTAATACTATTTAACCTGCACAATTAACAACAAAAATAAAAAAAAAGCCGGCACTTTAAACGGGCCTTCAATATTTCTAATTGTTGCTGTTATTTCATTTCTCCACCGCTTAACCCGTGTATGCATTCCGCACCTTCATCGCATGCTGATAGAAGAAGTAAGCCTGGAGGGAAAGATAAGTTCAAAGTAAAAAGCTCAAAGTTTGTTTTACGCCGTGCATTTTTTACTTTATTATTTGGCGTTTTGTGTTTAATGTTTTGTATTATGTGTTTTGTGTTAAGTGTTTAGTGTTTCCAGAGTCGCAAGGCATTTCCGTCAGTTTGCTTTCATCAGGTGCTCCAGGATAATGGCAATGGCATCGGCTGCGAGTATGACCAGAAAGCCCAATTCATTTTTCAGTTTTGCTTTGGTTAAGATTCCCGCTATCCCAATTATAAGTAGAGCTATTGGCGCCAATACTTCATTCCCATGCCAGTGATTCATTACCCACAACCAATAAATGAATATGAAGGCGGACATCAGGACAATGATTACCCGTGGCCAAATTTCCCTTTCTTTTATGGTGAGGCCATAAATAATGGATAAAACCACAAATCCCATATAAGCATAAATCCCATAAAACATTATTGTGGGTGGGAGGAATAGCGCCAGCAATACACCTGCAATCATTCCTATGGTTATAATGGCCGGAAATATCTTTTTCGTCCTTATTGACCAGTAAAGAGCAAAGGCGGATGCCAGTAGTAAAATTAACTTCAAAATCATACGAGTACAGTTTCTACATTCATAATTCAACATTTAACATTCCTATTGTCCACTTTTACCTGACTGATGTTTGCCCGGCAAGTTCAATAAGAGCAAGGTTAAAAACTTTTATTACTTAATCTCACGAGTGATCCTGTGTAACACCCAATGGTGCGGAGTTATATGCAGCCTACCTACCTTGAATTAATTCTCTTTCAATTTTCCATTGTGTAATTTCTGGTGGCCCGGCTAAAAATGCTCTTGAATCTACCATAAATTTTTGTATATGTGTCGTTTTCATGTGGTCGCCATTGTAATAGGCTTCATTGCTCCATTCTTCATAAAGCAATATATTCGTATGATCATGAAGGTCGGTATGCATTGTAATCTTTATAAAATTCGGTTCGCTTTTAACCGCTTCAAGTAGTTTTGTCAGACCTGCAATGGCTTCTTCACCTTTTGAAGTCTGCGTCTTGTATTTTACAAGTACGATTAAATTTTGATTATTTTCTTTGCTCATGAATTCATGTTGGTTGCTGTGGCAAGCAAATAAAAGAATGGTTAAAAATATTACAAGCTGAATTAAGCGTTTGTTTGATTTCATATTTTCTAATTTTAATTCATTTTTTGTAAAATTAGTCAATTGAAGCTAACGATTGAGCTTATTTAAGATGGCAGACTGCTTGCTAATTAACTTACAACAAATCCGGACGAGGCGGAACTCGCACCCGCATGTCTTCCTGCCCGGGCAATAGCACTGGCGAAACTTGTGGAATTAATCAAGTAAGTCACATCGTTGAACAACCCAAGTTGCAAGGGATCTGCTCATGATTTATGCTTCATTCATGCAAAGTTTCAACCTTTGCCTATTCAATCCCACGAAGGACCATTAGGAACACTCATGGGCGCGTTTTATTCCTTCGATTGTTTCTCACCTCCCAAAGTTAAATGTACCCCTACATTAAATCCAACACTACTGAAAGGTGCCCATATTTTTAATTCCTGGCCTGGCGAAGATGTGTCGTTATTTGGATATGTGTAAGTATAACTGTCAACGTATTCCGTTTCTATCTCACTGGTAGTCATAGAAGGTAATTGGTCAACACCATCGTCGATATATTTGGTATATTTTGATTTTTTTGGTGCCCAGCTCTGGGTATTAATGCTTACTTCAGTAAAAATTCCGATGCTTTCATTAAACATAAAATCAGCACCAATTCCTCCTGCAAATCCAAAGGATATGCCACCTGAATATTCCGTTTCATATTCGTAAGATCCACCAAACCAATCATATGAACTGGAATATGCGTATGTTTCTTTCAATTTACCAGCCATTCCAATAATTAATCCTGTTCTTAAGTAGGGTTTTACTTTTCCATTACCTGCTGTGATTTTGATTGCAGGAGTTAATCTTAAAATTTTGCCCACTAAAGTTCCTTCACTGTTTGAAGAGCCATCGGTTCCGGAAGATCTGGATTTAGACGTAATTTTACTCCCAAACAAATATCCAATGCCTAATTCTGCGCCAATGTTTTCATTAAACATATAACCAAAGGCGCCTCCCACCTGAAATCCTTTACCAAGTGTACCACATCCTTTCACCATTTTACCGTTGTAAGTGGAGGATGATCCGTTATCGTAGCTGTTGTTGTCATAGGCTGTCATTGTGGGCGCAGCGCTAAATCCATAGCCGGCTCCAGCATTAATGTACATTCCCTGTGAGCGAACCTGAGCAGTAAATAATACTGTGATTATTACTGCTACTAATTGTAATTTGATTTTTGTTTTCATTGTTTTTAGTTTTAATTATTAATATTCAACATACATTGTTAGGTATATCGGTTTGATTGTTTCATCCTCCCTCCAAAAATAAACCTTTTTTAGATATAATCACAATTTTATGGTTTTTGAAAAAAATTATTCAACTCTTTTGGCAGGGACGTTGATTAGTATAATGAAATACGGGTAATATATTTCAAATTGCCGCGAATGCACGAATTTATCGAAATATTTTAGGATTTTAAATCCATGAATTAAAAACGTTCTGATTAGCCAACACATCGTCCAGTCCATAAATCCGGATGAGCAGGGGGTAAAAACAAAAAGGTAAAGGGGGAGATTGATATGTATTTTGTGGAGCGTAAATATCAGCATGATAAAGCATATATCGCTGAGGCAAGATTAAGCATAGATTAAGAACTGCTGCCTTATGCCAGGGTTAAGACTGTTACCGCTTGCAAACTACCACAAACTCCTTTGAGTCTTTGGTAAGCCCGTGCCCCGAGAAATCACCGTAAATTTGGTAATTTTTAAATTTCGAACGATATAAAAGATGTTCCAGTTCATACCTGAAGAAAAATCTCAGTTCGGTATTCCATGTGTGGCTTATTCCTTCATCGCCTTCCTGCCATACAAACGTGAAGGTTACAAGGCTGATTTGGTTCACCGGATCGGCCGTCATGCTGGTAAATCGCTGAAGCTTCTTTCCCGGTGCATATTCTCCGTCGAAATCATTCATGTTATATACTCCTTCGGCCAGCATGGCCAAATTCGGAACAAAAAGATCGAAAATAAAGGTTCCTCCGGGATTCAAATGGGTATATACTTTCTCCAAAGCCTCCAGCTGCTTTTCAACGGTGAGCAGGTGCATAAAAACCCTGAATGGGGCAATGATCAGGTTGTATTTTTTATCTGATTTCAGCTTGCTCACATCCTGAATACTCACCCTGTGATGCTCTTTTTTCGGCAATTTCCGTTTAAGTACCTCAATCATGGAAGGACTGAAATCAATCCCGTACATATCGGCTCCTTTGCTCAAAGCTTCAATGAAGAATCGTCCGGTGCCAACACCTACTTCAAGAACAGGCCCTTTGGCAGCGAGAATTTTCTTCAGAAAATAGTCATGGTCGGTTTCGCTTCGGATTTGGTCATAGATCACATCGTAAAACCGCGCAAAAACCTCGGGGTATTCATAGCCAGAACTCATCGTACAATAAATTTTTGTGTTAATACCTTGCCATCAACCTGCAGTTTACACAAGTATAAACCGCTTGCAATTCTGGACTCATATGTTCTTAGCTCAAAGCTTTTGGTATAAGTACCCTCTTTCATCGGTTCCTCCATAATTGGTTGGACGAGTAAGCCGCATATATTATAAATATCAATCTTTATGAGTGAGGGTTGACTGACGGAAAACTCAATATTTAATTCGTTCTCTATGGGATTAGGATAAAGATTTAGCGATAATCCGTTTTCAACCGGATGATAGATTATCCCGGTATTTACAGGTGGATATGCAATGTTAACAATCAGACCCTCAATGACGGTAAGGCCGTATGGAATTTCATCGGGCAGCAAATACCAGCCGTTATAGCTACCACCCCAACCAAAATTGAGGTGATAGTAATTATCCGTATTATAACCATCCACCACCACATTGTGACCCATGGTCCAACCCGGATCCACTATAGCAAGGTGAGCCGGGCGTGCATCCATCATGTTTTGAGATAAATGGGTGAAAAGTGATGTGTCGGTATTTTCAAGAAGCAATGCTTCGGCAAACCCGAACCTTAAATATGAATCCTCTGCCTGGCTCACACCGAATGTACCGGACCCCTGCGAAGTATAAACCTGGTGGGCGGCAACACCACATGCAAATGTCAGGGCAGCCATCTCATTATTTTTCAAGGTGGAATTGCTTTCAAAACTCATGGTCACAGTATCGAGATAGGCATTGAGGTCAGGGAAGCATGGAAAATCAATGGTAATACAATCATCGTCAATCCAGTAATTGCGGCCGGCATAAGCGTGATAGTAATCATCATTATCTGTAAAAGTAGTATTGTTGATTGTTTCGTAATAATTCAATATCTGAGCCATTGCCGTTGCAGGACAACCCGCCACACTTCTTTGGTTGGTCACCGGGTCCATAGGACAAAAATTGTTGTAAGGCGGTGATTGTGTCCAGTTGGTTTCGAGCCAGCCTCCGGTTGAGGTAGAGCCCTCAGGCGGCCATTGCTGGAATAATTTGCTTGACTTTCCTGTAATTGATGTTTTCAACAATTGATTCCATTCAGATTTCCGATTCTGGATAACTGAAGCCGGAAGCTTATCAATATTCTTTAATCTCATTCTTATGTCTGACTTTATTAAACTTAAAAGTGGATTTTTATCCGGACCCAGCTCCGGTAATTCATCCGTGAATGAATAGGCAATGACAGGCGGCAGATTATCATTAGCCGGTATAACGATGTATCCTGCGGGCTCGAGCCGGAACACAAAAAATAGTGGGGAACTGCTTTCATCAGAATATTCATGTCCGTTTGACTGCACAGAATAATCCTGTGATCGGCCAAGTGAGATGATTTTACCATTGGCTGCTTTAATAGCGTCCATTATTTCGACCGGCTCTGCACTAGCCGTAAACAATAAAGAAATGACTATAACCACTCCTACCGCTAATTGAAGGAAAAACTTTTTCATATGACTTGAACTGTTTTAAAAAAGCAAATTTAGAATTAATAAATCGTATCTTGATGAATTAAATGTTTTATTTCATTCTGAATCATAAAAATCTGCCCTGAAAAATCATTGACCAACTGCTATTGTTATTAATTTTGACAAAAATTTCATCATGATCCTGACTGTCCAATCGGATGAATACTTTATGAAGGAAGCCCTCAAGGAGGCCGGAAAAGCGCTTGAACTGGATGAAGTTCCTATTGGAGCTGTTGTAGTGAGCAATCTCCGGATCATTGCGCGAGGGCATAATCTTACCGAGCAGTTGAATGATGTTACTGCTCATGCTGAAATGCAGGCATTTACCGCTGCAGCCAATTTCCTCGGCGGAAAATTCCTGGACGAATGCACGTTGTACGTTACCATCGAACCGTGTGCCATGTGTGCCGGAGCCGCTTACTGGACAAGGATTGGCAAGATTGTTTATGGAGCAAAAGATGAAAAGAAAGGTTACTCAAAACTGAGAGGAAAAATCCTGCATCCCAAAACGGAGGTAGTGTCGGGTATCATGGAAAAGGAATGCGGTGAATTGATGACGAATTATTTTATACAGAAACGATAATTCTGTTCACGATTTTTATAAAAAAGTAGAATATAGACTAAATTAATTAACTATGGAAATTTACTTTGCAGGAAACAAAAAAGTGTATGCCTCTGTCAATGGCTTTACAGTAATGACCGATCAGGCAATACGGTCAGGCGGCGATGGTGAACATCCGGAACCGTTTACCCTGTTCCTTGCTTCGCTGGGAATTTGTGCCGGAATCTATGCCAAAAGCTTCTGCGATCAGCGCGGAATACCGACCGACAATATCCATCTGACCACAGAGGAGCGATTCGATCCGGAGAAAAAGATCATAGGATATATCGAAATCCAGATCCATGTTCCTTCTGACTTTCCTGAAAAATACGAAGGTGCTTTGATCCATACGGCGAGTCTGTGTGCTGTTAAACGCCACTTACGGGACGATATTGAAGTGATGGTGAGGATTGTCCGGCAATAAAAAGTTTTCATGCTAAATGTAAATCAATGGCTTATCGCCTTGAAATCGAAAACCAAATCAGGAAAGTGATTAAAGACTGGACAGGTATTGAAGCAAAAAAAATGTTCGGTGGCATAGGTTTTATGGTGAATGGAAATATGTTAGCCGGAGCTTATAAAGAACAGCTTATTCTTCGTTTGAGTGAAAAGGATTTTGATGAAGTTATTAAATTTCCATTTGCACATCCATTCGACATTACAGGTAAGCCCATGAAAGGCTGGGCACTCCTTGACGTACAAGGATTAAAGCCCGGAAATTATAAGCATTGGATTGAAAAGGCCAGAGATTTTGTAGTGACTTTACCGGTAAAAAAATAGAGTTAACTCTACCTCATTTGCACCAATTGAAAATGAATCTGATTGCCAAACAAGAATTGAAAAACACTTTAACCGGAGCGGTTATTTCCGGGTTCCTTACGGCTGTTTTTATGTATGTTTTATTTTTCAGAGGATGGCAATCCATTGCAGCTGGAGTTTGCATAGGTTTTTTTACTTATCTGGGGATCGCTTTCTATACTAATAAAATAGTTAAGAGATACCTTAGGAAAGCGAACTTGTTCGTTTTATTAATCATTAATTCTCTTGTCCAGGTGTTGATCATTTTCATAAATGCCTGGCTATTTGTCGGAATATTTTACGTAGGCGGTGATTTTAATAAAATGATTGGCAATTTTTCCAATCTTTTGGGCAGTTACTTTATTATTGGGATCCTTTTCGGATTGCTACTGAGTGTATTCTTTAATTTCTATTATATTGTCACTACGTTGATTGGAAAAAATATCCTTGGAAAGCTTTTTCTGGGTATGTACCGAAATCCAATCGAAACCGACCGGGTTTTCATGTTCCTCGATATCGCAGCTTCCACTTCCATAGCTGAAAAAACAGGTCACCTTAAATTTCTGTCACTGGTCAATGATTTTTTTACTGACATTGCCGAACCCATCAGGCAAACCAAAGGTGAAATCTATAAGTATGTGGGTGATGAAGTCATTGTGACCTGGAAAACAAAAGACGCAATTCAACATGCAAATTGCATCCGTTGCTTTTTACTGATTGATGAACTGATGCTGAAACGATCGGATTATTACCTTAAAAAATTCGACATCGTCCCGGGTTATAAAGCCGGCCTTCATGGCGGACTTGCAGTTACCGGCGAGCTTGGATACACCAAAAGGGAAATTGCATATATGGGTGATGTTCTCAATACCACTGCCAGAATTGAAGAAGCATGCAAAATATTCGATAAGCGGTTACTTATTTCCGAAGTTATTATGCAACAATTAGAATTACCCGTTCAGGTTATTGCCACTGAAGTGGGTAAGGTTAAACTGCGCGGAAAAACGAATGAAATGCGGCTTTTTTCAATTGAGCAGGCGAGATGATCCATTTATATAAATGCCATTTAAACATAACGGTTTATAAAAACCAGCACCAGTCCGATTCGTTTTTCACAATTGACATTTCATAACTTCTCGTCACAATCCTTTTAAGCAATTCCTGAAATGTTTATCTTTCGGCAATAAAAAATTAGTTCTAAGGTTAATACCTGGACAGGAAGAGGCGCGCAAATCTTGAACAGAAAGATAACATATCCGATCATTTTATTACTTGGGATTGGCTTTCCGTTTTTCATTCATTCCCAGGGTTGGGATTGCTCAAATTTCCCGGCTGAAAAAGACCACCATCATTTGATCCTGAATCTGAATGGAGGAATAGCATCACATTTCGGAGATTTAAGCATCTACGATTTTTACCCAGACAGTAAGCTAATGACTGAAAGCGGACCCGGGTTTGGGATTATCGGTACATGGTATATAACAAATACATTTGGCATATCCGGACAATTATTGGACGCCAATATAAAGGCAGGTATGGATAATGTTTCTTTTCGTACCCGAATCCTGGAATACAATATTCACGGCCGGATAAATTTCATTAACCTATTTCGCCCTAATAGTCATCCGAGATTTGGTTTTGAAGGATATGCGGGTATTGGCCAGTTCTTCTTTACCGTTACCAAATATTCTGAAAACGCCAACCAAACAGACAAAACCGTTTATCCAGTTAAAGTACCGGAGTTTGTTTACTTTTTTGGAGGTGGAATTTCATACAAGATAACCAAATACCTGAGAATCACTGCTGACCTTGCTATTCGGCAATGCCAGACCGACAGATTGGATGAGGTGGTCAGAAATAACGATTTCGATTATTATTCTTACCTAAGCCTTGGCTTATCGATCGACGTCGGCAGGTTGATAAATCCACACTCAAAGACGAGACACAAGCTTAAATGACTTTTAATTTAGTAAGAGGAATTGCTTTTAGCCGCAGGCTTTTTGCAGTTGGCTATTTGAGTTTTTTACTTTTAATTTTTCCATGTAAAAGCATACTTATAACGCATTTACAATCCTCTTCCTCCCGTTAACAAGCTATAAAAGCCCGGGAATAACCTGCGGAGCAAGGCACCAGTAATGACTGTAAACCCAATGATGGTCAGCGGCAAGAAAATATAAGTCAGCATGCGGTAATAGGGCACCTTGTTTACCAAACCAAATACTGCTTCTGTAGCATAGGCCACCAGAGGGGCATGCATCACATAAATCATAAATGAAAAAGCACTGAGCCAGACGAACCATTTCCGGTTCATACACCATTCCACCAGTGCATTGCAACCATACCAGGCTGTGATCAATCCGCTGAAAACAACCAGCTTGTGCATGATGGTCATCACAGGAAAAACAGATTCTCCTATTATTGGCTCACCTTTGAAGGCAATGAACGTCTTGATTACACTCAACCCAATAAATACGGAGCCCCAAACCACAGGATTCAGCCATCGTTTTGGATGGTCAATATCAAAGTTTGTTTTTTGCATCCATATTCCCAGCGAAAAGAATAATAATCCCTCCCCTTCAAAGAAAACAAATCCCATTGTGCCCAGCCACATCAGTGCAGCAATTCCAAAAAATATCCATTTGCCGACACGATGGTTAATACACCACCGGATAGCAGGGTAAGCTAAGTTATAAATCAGCAGCACACGAATAAACCAAAGCTGGTATGGCACAGGCAGGATGATCCATCTCCCCAGCACCTCGTACCAGCGATAATCGTGGAGCAGGGTGCGGTTATCATCTATCTGCACAATTTGAGAAGTTTCTATGATGGACCTGGTATAAGGAAACATTTCAAGGACATAGGTAAATGCAAATCCGGCAGCGCTCCAGATCAGGTATGGCAGCAGCAGGGTACGAAGGCGCTTTTTGGTGCGCTGCTTATACGGACGGTTGTCGTGAAGAGCATACAGATAGCCTGAGATGATAAAGAGCATGGGAATACGAAACCGGAAAATACCATTGGCTAAAAAGTACTGTGTGAAAGTTGTAACCGTCAGGGGCTCGCCGGGAGTGGTCCAGGGCTGAAGATACCGGATATCGAGGTTGTAGCCGTGAACAAATACCAGCAGGAACATGGATACGAATGACCAAAACCTGAACTTGCGGCTGTTGAAATCAGAAACTACCATGAGTTTTTGAATTTGTTGCAAAGATATAATTTAGGTAAAAAGATAGGGATTGAAATAAATAGAAATATAGGGAAATACATGGAACATTGGAATGGGGCACAAGTCCTTCAATCTAATCGAATACGCATGGGAATTACCACCAGGAGAGTAATTGATTCTCAATTCGAAAGTTCGAAAAATTTCACCTCTCTAAGAATTTCTTTTATGCTTCCATCGTCGATGAGACCATAGATAATATGGCGGTTCCTGCCTGATCTTATCTTCCAGCATGTTCATGAATTTAGCTGTGATCTCTCCTGTTTTAGTCTCTTTGGGATTTTCGCACAACAAAATAAATTCAACCTCATAGTTTCCCCTGCTTTTCTTCTGGACATCACAATAAACAACAGGCATATTGTATATGCGGGCATATTTTTCCGGACCATGAATAGTTGCCGTATCCTGGTTCAGAAATTGAACCCAATAGGCAAGCCTTGCATTCGGTGGACTCTGGTCAGCAATCATATAGAATGCGGCAGGTTCGCCCCAATCGTTTTTAAATACAGCCGCCGTATCATTGATTGAAACGAGAGCCGAACGGCCCTGTACACGGGTTTTTTTAACATATGCATCCACATAAGGATTAGCCAACGGTTTGTAGAATCCAACCGGTTTGTGTTTCAACTGCATGCCTGCAGCGATCCCCGGCCACTCCCAATTATTGTAATGACCGGCCACAGCAATTGCTGACCGTCCCTCGTTATAGATTTTTTCTAGAAATGGAGATGGTTTAATATGAAACCGCTTGACAACCGCAAGTTCAGTCATTGTAAATGCTTTAAGGCTTTCAAACAAAACATCTGTAAGGTGATGAAAAAAGATCCTTGCAATCGCCTTTATCTCCTTTTGACTTTTCTCCGGGAAAGAATTCGATATGTTCTGATAAACTACTTTCTTCCTGTATCCAATGAGATAGTATATAAATAAAAAAATGACGTCCGAAAGAAAATAGAGTACCCTGAAGGGAATAACAGATACCAGAGCTATTGAAGCTCTGAAGACAAAATAAGAGAACCGATTCATATGGAACAAAGATATTAAAATAAATTTCTAAGGATACTATGCTTTATAATTTTAAGGTCGTCATTAATCCCCGGGAGCATCGGCACTTCGAACAAGGACATTTGAAGCGGAGGAATCAATTAGTCAGGACCCCATTGAAGCGGTGAACCATTTTCAAGGAGAATTATGTGGACCAAAGACTTGAAATTATAGAATCGCCGGTTTTAATTTTAGGAAATCTCCATCAATGATGAGTAATTTAACACTGCCTTCAGTGACTGACCGGTGCGCACTCATTTCATCTGATACCACATAAGTCATTCCCTGTTTTAACTGAAATTTTTCTCCGGATTGCATTTCACTGACAAATTCTCCTTCAAGACAATGAACGATATGACCTTTTTTGCACCAGTGGTCGGCAACATATCCTGCTGAGTATTCAACAATCCTGATTCGTAATCCGGCCAGTTGAAGAGTTTGCCAAAAAGCAATGCCTTTATCACCCGGATGCTTAGTTTTCGGAACTGAAGACCAGTCAATGGCTTGAAAGGAATAATTGGGGTTGTTCATATTGTATAAATTTTAACATCTTACACACCCGGATGACTTAAAGTCACCGGTAAGTAATTTCTTACCTGTCGCTCCATTTTGCCACACTGATGTGAATGGTATCCGCAAAACCCAGGCTTAAACCACGGTTTGGAATTTCCCAGCCATTTTCATCGGTTTCACAAGTATGCCAGCCACCCCGTGTGATTTTGTATTCCACATAATCGTTTTTCAGGGATAAAGTAATGTATGGTTTGCCATTGCTCAGTTTTTTTAAGATCATGTCCCTGTCTTTTGGGTTCCAATCGTTAAAACTGCCAGCGATATAAATCGGTGCTGAGACCGGAGTATTATCAGGTAATTTATCGATGATGATGGTTGTCCTTTCATCACGGAACCTTGGCTTATCTTTCCAGTTGGCCACACTGATGTAAATCGTATCGTAATCCTTATATAAATAATTTCTGTTGGGTATTTCAGACCCAAATTGGTCAACCTCTATGGTATTCCAGCTACCACGTGTGACCTTGAATTCCATGTTATGATTTTCGCGGGGTATATTTAAAATATATCGACCATCAATCATTTTCTCAAATCTGAACTTTAGTCTGTTGGGATCCCAGCCATTGAAATTTCCTGCCAGATATATTTTATCATCAGGAGGTGTTTGAGGAGGCAAGTCCGAAAGGATGATGGTTACATCTTTATCGAAGGATCCGGGAAGGTCTTTCCAGCCCTCAATTTCAACAAAAATGGTATCCTCCCGGTTCAGATCGGCTTCACGGTTTGAAATATCAAATCCATAGGGATCAGTTTCAACGGTATGCCAGCCTCCACGGGTAAACTTGAATTCAAGATCATAATTCTTCCGGGGCATTGAAAAGGCATATTGACCATTATTGTTGCGGGTCATTACAAAGTTTTTATCTCCCGGGTCCCAGTTATTGAGGTTACTCACCAGGATGATATCATCACCGGCAGGCGTATTGCGCGGAATCTTTTTGCAAATAATCGCGATTCTATTTCCCTTGGATTCCTGCATATCAACCCATCCTTCGACAGACAGCTCAATGGTATCCTTTTGCCCAAACTCAACCGAGCGGTTGGGACGCACATTGCCAAATTTATCAGATTCAGCTTTCGACAAGTCGCCACGGGTAAATTTGAACTCAATATCTTTAACATTAGGCGGACGAGCAATGGTAATGGAATACCTTCCCGAACTATCTTTTTGCAAAACGGCAGATTCATCAGGGTTCCAGGAGTTAAAATTGCCGGCCAGACTGATGGGTTCACCAACCGGAGTGTTCTTTGGAATATTTTTCAGAACCAGCGTCAGCCTGGGGCAGTTCAAAGGATCCAGATCGTTCCAGCTGGCAATGGTAATCGCTGTGGTATCTTCTTCGCCCAGCACAAGCAACCGGTTTCCAATTCCATAACCGCAGATATCAGTTTCAACCGTGGTCCAGTCACCACGGGTAATCTTATATTCGACCGATCCAAATCCGGGAGGAAGATGAAAAGTATAAGTACTGTCGGAATTAAGGGTCATTTGATAAGCTTCATCGCCCGGATCCCAATTATTGAAATTACCGGTAACATAAAGGGGCTGTCCTTTGGGTGTATTGCCAGGTATTCCCTCCACCTTTATCACTGCCTGATGGCATGAGACAAGAAGCAATAATGCTGGCAATATCAATATTAAGTTATAGGTATACACTGAATTAAAAAACCACTTCGTCATTGCGAGTAAGGCACAAACGAAGCAATCCCTTAATGAGAAGATTGCTTCACTCCATTTCATTTCGCCCGCCTGCCGGACGGGCAGGTTCGCAATGACGTGTATGCTTTTAATGACCTCAATATGACCAATTACCCTTTTCATCACTTATCCATCCATTTTAAAAAATCAGGGACCCTTACCCTGCTTATCAATACTGTATCTTCTGTTTTAGGCAAAAGCTCAATATGCAGCCTGCTGTTAAAATATTTACTGATCTTACCGATTGAGCCAATGGTCGCCATATAGCTCCTGTTTATCCTGAAAAACTGATTGGGATCCATCAGGCCGCCAAGCTGGTCGAGGGTGTAGTCGATGATATACCTGTTGTTGTTTTTGGTGACTAATACTACCTCATTATCTTCTGCTTTGATATAAGCAATTTCACTTACTTCGATATGCTTCAGCTGTTCCCCCACTTTAGCAATAAACCGGGATTTGAATTTCGGCATGCCCGCGGTTATCAAGTGTTCAATCTGCTGAATACTGATTGACGCCGGCTGTTCACCAGATTTTTCATGCAGGTATTTGAACTTTTTAATTGCATTTTCGAGATCGGCTTGTTTCACTGGCTTAAGCAGATAATCGATGCTGTTTACTTTGAAAGCCTGGATGGCGTATTCATCGTAAGCTGTTGTGAAAATAACCGGAGCCTTTACTTCTGTTTGCTTGAAAATCTCAAAACTGAGCCCGTCAGATAACTGAATATCCATAAAAATCAGATCGGGTGACGGATTACCGGCAAGCCATTCCACGCTGTCTTCCACACTATCGATACAATCAAGCACCTGGATAGTCTTATCAGCTTTATCCAGTAAACGCTTTAATTCATTTTGTGCGAAAGGTTCATCTTCAATGATCAGTACTTTCATAAAACAATCAGATTAAAGGAATTTTCACTTTAAATACTTCTTCGCTTTCAAGAACTTCAACTTTATCATTCGTCAGAAAGCCATACCTGCTTTGTATGTTCTTTAATCCAACGTTGCTCGAATATTCCTTTGTTTCTTTTTTCTGCATATTATTTTCTATAACAAGGTAATTATCTTCATCATAAATCCGGATGGTAAGGGGCTTCTTCTTTGAGATAATGTTGTGTTTAATTGCATTCTCAATCAGCATCTGCATCGTCATCGGGGCAATCATGAGGTCACCTGCTTTGGTCCCAATGTTCACATCCATTTCGAGGTTCTGGTCAAATCTTAACTGAACCAGGTAAATGTATGACCTCACCATTTCCAGCTCCTTGCTCACTTTTACCAGTTCATGGTCCCTGAATTCAAGGATATACCTGTATACATCTGCCAGTTCACGGATAAAGATTTCAGCTTTTTCCTGGTTTTCATAAATCAGGGAAGATAAAGTATTAAGGCTATTGAACAGGAAATGCGGGTTCAGTTGCGATCGAAGGGATTCAAACCTGAACTCCGCATTTTCCTTTTTAAACCGCTCCAGCTCCGCTAACGAAAATCTCCATTTCTCCAGCAAAAACATGCTCAGGTCGATCAATACCAGGGTGGTGGATCCGATAAAAATATAAACCATGATAATGACTTCATCCAGCAACCTGACATAATTGATCTCCATAAACAATATCACCACTAACCACCTTATGCCTTCAATGAAGAAGAAACCGATTCCAAGGCTTGTAAACCACTGCAGGAAAAATCGTTTGCGGGGATTGTCGGCCCATTTGAACTTTGTGTCGTTGAACCGGTTTACCTGGTAAATGCTTTCGAAAACCAATCCTACAAGCAATATCGTGTACAAATAGGTTCTGAACGGTTGAAACAATGGATACTGACGGTAAATCAGGCTGTAAACCACATCGAGCAGGAACCTGAAGGCTATTGCCATCGGGATGATACTGCCCCATCGTATCCATTTATCTTTGTAGAGCCTGATCATTCCTAATATTTTTACTTCTGTTATACCCGAACGAAGAGCCAAATTTACAAATTAAGCTGAGGTTTATGATAAAGATTTCAAAGAACGAAATTTTCTAATCTGCTTTTACCTGCATGAACAATTATTTCGACAGGGCTATCGCATCGCTTTCTTTTGAAAAGGAGTTTTTGTATACGACTTCCTTACCCTTTGCCAATTCGAAAGTGTATTCACCTTCAGGAAGACTCTTGATGTCGAAGGTGATTTTTCTGTTCTCCGGCCTTCTTAATCTCTTTTCATATACCAGTGAACCTTCTTCATCCTTGATTTTAAGATTCAGTTTGTCCTCAGGTTGTTTCATTACGATGAAAGTAACCTGGTCGCTGACATTGGAATACATTGCAACCTTTACTTTGGCAACTTCTGATTTCATTTCCTGTCCGTTTTCAGAAACTTTCTGTGCGAACGAAGTGGCAGTTAAAACTGCGAGGGCTGTTGTTAAAACTAATGTTTTCATGGTTCAAAATTTTAAAGTGTTAAACAATATTAATTACGAACCAAAATTACATCCCCACGCAAGCGAAAGAAACCAAAAAACTGTGAAGTTCATTTTTGGACAGGTGAAATGAAAACTGAGGAAGGTGAACTATATAAAAAATAGTATTGCACTGCGTGATGGAAAATCTTCTGTATATTTGGAAATATGGGATATATGGGGTATAAGGTTTGATTATCTTCATTTCCCGTATTTCCCCTATACCCTTATTCCTTTTTACCGTGCGAGGTTTTATGTCGTTCTATTTAAAATATTCAGTTACAATTTTGGCAGGAATCTGGAATAATATCTACTTTTGTGAAAGTAATTTCATTCCAACGGGTGGTTAGCTTAGTTGGTTTAGTCCCGCCTGTGGCGGGGTCACACGCATGAAGATCCTAAGGGTGGTTAGCTCAGTTGGTTTAGAGCGCTTGCTTCACACGCAAGAGGTCAAGAGTTCAAATCTCTTACTACCCACAAATGAATTAGATTCCAATAAGAAAATTCCAAAACTTTAAATTCGTTCTTATTCACTTTTTTGCAATTGCATATTTCAATGTATATCTTGATCCATGCAAAAATATCCTGACCATTAATATTCCATATGGAACGATGATTAAGGATGCAATAATTTATAGCCAAACCGGGCATAAAGTGTTACACATGAAACCGGCAAATAATACCCTCGATATTTCGAAATACAGCAAGGAATGTATATCATTGAACTAAAAACTAACCAAAGAATGGTTAGGGAAAAACTGGTTGTTGAATAAAGAGAAGCAAACTTAAAGAAGTCATCCTCTTTACACAACCAATAAAGCTTGGTTTATCCGAAATATCAGTCTAACTTTCATTTAATAATCAATGGCTGACTTCTTAAAATAAAAAAACCCCGTAAGTTCATTCCGGGGTTTTTTAATTTCTGATAAAATCTTATTTACATCACAACTTGTGCTCTTTCGGATTTAAGGGTAAGCCTGCGTACCGGCTAATCCGAAAGTAATAAAAAAGTCAGCATGACCTGGAATTGAGAATATTATTGCATTCGAGTAAAAAAAGCGCCGGGGTCATACTGAGCCCTGTTTAGGAAGACTAGCGGGAAGGACAGGAGTCGAAGTATGTGCGGTGGGTATTTTAGAATAGATATTTTTTTTCAAAGACGGTCTATCCTTCGACAAGCTCAGGATGACCTTCTTTACAGCATGATCTTGGTAATGATCTTTTGGATTTAAGGGTAAGCCTGCGTACCGGCTAATCCGAAAGTAATAAAAAAGTCAGCATGACCTGGAATTGAGAATATTATTGCATTCGAGTAAAAAAAGCGCCGGGGTCATACTGAGCCCTGTTTAGGAAGGTCAGCGGGAAGGACAGGAGTCGAAGTATGTGCGGTGGGTATATCTGGTTTATTTTTTCGTTTTGGATAATCCAGGTAACTTTTCCCATTCTCCTTGAATTATTGCAATTTTCTTTTTCCTTGACCAGCCTTTTATTTGCTTTTCCCTGCCAATAGCATAATAAGGATCTGAATGGTCTTCAAAGTAAACCAGTTTAACAGGTCTTCTCCTAAACGTATATGCTTTAGGGTTGTCTCCTTCATTATGCTCTGCTACCCTTCTGTCAAGATCATTTGTGACTCCGGGATAGAATGAGCCATCACTGCATTCGACGATATAAACGAATAAAACCATGGGATGTTAAAATTAGTAAAAATTCTGTTTGATCAATCCGGTCGACTTCGATAGTTCGGCAAGCTCACTATTCAGGATGACCTATAGTTTAGGATGATCATGTATTCTACAAATCAAAATGCCGCACGGGGTCATACTGAGCCTGTCGAAGCATGTGCGGTGGCTATTGTTTCAAACCCGGTCTACCCTTCGACAGGCTCAGGGTGACCTAAAACTCAGGGTGGCCAGGTGTTCAGGGTGACCTTACAACCCAATTTAAACACCTTCCCCCGCAGGAAGCCAAACCGGCGGGGGATAATTTGGATAATATTTGCGAAGGTGTTTTTATACGTTAAATTAAACAATTAATGCCCAACTGCAATCATCATAAATGGTGCAGGACCATCAATACTGTCATCCCGGTTTATTATAAAGGATGTTTTTGTGTAGGAAGTTAACCCAAGAATAGATGAAGAATTTATATCCTTTCTCTGTGTAACCACGGAAAAACATGCATTATCAAATGGTGTTGTAAAAATAAAAGTCTGGTAATCACCTGTGGTTGGTATAATTATAAATTAATTATCTTGGAGGCATCGGATAGAAAAGCCTAATGTCTTATAGTTGTAATCCTTTTGCACACTATTTTGATGATTCTGTATGCGACGGTGCCAGGCTTCAGAGGTACTGGATTGGGTAGAACTCCACCAGTTGCCATCGTATCCAATAGTGCCGAACGTACCATTTCCATGACGGTTGGCTCCGGGAAGGGCTGTAAAGCCGGTTTCGTTGGTTGCTCCGGTGTTGGGTGGTAACCAGTGTGCTGTCCCGGCTTCTTTTAACGGTCCACCTGCAATTTCCTCGCCTCCCAGGAAATCAGTTAAAATTATCCATTCATCATCAGTAGGCATATGCCATCCTGTTGGGCAAATACCTTGTGTTCCCTGCAAGGTTGTATACTGCATCATCTCGTCCCATTGGTATAGACCACCATAAGTTGTGCAATTAGCTGGTTCATCGTAACAACAATATTTTTCGATCTGACCATTGTTTGTCTGGTTATTGCTACCGTTGATCATCGTACCCACATTCAGGTTCTCCTTAAACCAGCACTGGGTACCAATTTGAACTGTATTGTAAGTTTGGCCTTCGTAGTAAACAGTAGGTATACCAGGGCAGGGCTCACCAGGCTCATTTCCTTCAGTTACAAAACTTAGCTGGTTTCCGTAAGCAGTTCCATCGCTATTGGTGGCATAGGCACGGATATAATATGTTGTGTAGGATGATAGACCTGATAACTGGCTTGTAAATAACCCAATTCCGATACCATCACTGGTATGTGAATTATTTAGCGTTGGGTTTTCCATGGTACTCCAACAAACTCCTCTGCCTGTAACTGTTGAACTACCCTCATCAGTTATATCTCCTCCTCCAGTTGCCGTAGTTTCCGTAATATTGGAAATTGGTGTAGTCGAAACAGTAGGCATTGATGGTGGCGGAGTAGAGGATTGGGCAATTTGAACTTCATAAGTGATTAACCCGTCATAATGCTTATCAAAAAATGTCTTTCCAAATTTCTTCACTTTAGCACCTGCACTCAAATTTAATCCTCCTGATAAGGTCCACCAGGGCGATTGTAACAAATCAGCCTCAAGCTTCCCATAAATCCTTGTAGTTATATATGGTCCTTTAACCCCATATATCTTTACAATCAGCTCGGGTTCTAAATATGCTTCAGCACCTGCATTAACATTTAGCTGTGGAGGGCTGTAAGTGAATGATTTATCAAATGTTTTATCGGTTGACCAACCAGATCCACTATTATATTCAATACCCGCATCAAATGATAAACCTTGAGTAATTGAAGTTGTAATATTAGCATTAGCATAACCATCAATTCCTGCATTAATTTTCAGTACCGGTGTAAC
This sequence comes from uncultured Bacteroidales bacterium, assembly GCA_963749345.1. Classification (GTDB taxonomy): domain Bacteria; phylum Bacteroidota; class Bacteroidia; order Bacteroidales; family JAADJA01; genus JAADJA01. Next base: position 1,249,989 of record CAVVMO010000001.1, read on the forward strand.
AACAACTGGACACCCTGCTATATAAACCGTAATAGGGTTAAAATTAACCGTCATCAGATTTACACTTTTATCAAAATTATATTCCAAACCAGCAATTAAATTAAGACTAAGATCTTCTGAGGCTTCAAAGCCAATTCTGACTTTCTGCAATTTCAACCATTTAATTGTAACAGACATGTAAATATCCCATGAACAGCTAAAAGTCCCTACAAGTCTAATCTGGTCCCAGGTAGTACTTGTATCCTCATCCGCATCATAAATTATTGCATTAATACCCCAAGAAAAATTAGTGTTATCCATTTGCTTCAAATAATTTGTGTCAAGCTTGATACCTTTATAATTATATTCGATACTCTTTATATTTGAAAGCGTCAGCGGTTCTTCAATAATAAATTCACCGTTTGAAATCGCATCCTCTAAATCTGCATCTTCTGTTTGCACTATAATCATTCCCTCTTCGTCAAATATTTCGCTTACTTTTCTTAGTATACCTTCATCAGCAGCAGACACAATGATATCACCTGTTTTCAGGTTCATGTCTTCTATATTATCGTTAAAATAAAATGTATAGTTCGAAGTATCGTATGACACAATACTATTTTGCCAATCGGTTTGTTCAATGACTTTGGTGTTTTCTGATACTTCTGCTACAGGCTTCTCCTCCTGTTTTTTTTCATCTTTTTTGCATCCAATTTGAAGAATAGATAGGCCACTGATAAAACAAGCAACAAGCAGATAAATTAAGCGATTTGTTTTCATAATGTTTATTTTAAATTTTAGATAAAATAATTGGGGGAATATATGGGGTCAATCATTTGTGCTTATGTATTGAATGAAGCCTCATGTAAAGGTTATTTCAAATAAAATTCAGAAGGGAAAATTAAAATAAAAAAATAAGCAAAAAGGGGAAATGGGGCGAATCTTACTGGAAAAGTGGCGAGTGGCAATTTAGTGGGGTGGTTGCCACATTTTTGGGGCGAATGGCATTCGCCTCAACAGGTTAAATCGCTTCTTTGATCTTATTAAAGTACTGGCGTGAAACCGGTATTTCTTTGTCATAGCCCTTCAAAATCAGGGCGTTATGGTTGCAATTACCTGCAAGCATATCGATGTGGTTGGTATTAATAATGCAAATCCGGTGACAGCGGACTAAATAAGGGTAAGGCTTAAGTTGAAATTCAATATCCCGAAGAGAAGTTCGTAAAAGCTTTTTCTTACGATGGCCTCCGTTGAGGTAATTGATTTCTGCATAGTTATCAGCAGACCGGATAAAAAGGATATCCTGAACCGGAAGGGTAAATTTCTCAGATTGATTTTCGGAAAACAATTCAATGGATGGATTTAAATGATCTTCTTCATTTTTATCCACTTTCTTTTGCTTGATTTTACTTTCCAGGCTGAGCGATTCATTTTGAAGCTTTAACTCGGCAAACCGATCATAAAAATTCAAGATCAGGGGTGGCGAAAGGCAAATTATAACCACTCTGAAAACCGTAAATGATGAAGGATGAAAAACACCTGCATAATGAAGATAGAAAAAAAATGCAACGGAACTTAATAACCAAATAATAAATCCATTCAGGTAAGATGATAATGCTGTTTTTCCGTTGTCTCCATTGTTTTTCATCAGTCCCGGGTAGAGAACCCGAACAATAAACATAACCGCAAACACAATGACGCCCAGCCCGAAAACAAACAATTTCCGGTTATCAAAATCAATATGGTCGAGTGGAAAGGGCTTGAAAATAAAAACAAACAAAAACAATCCTAAACTGATGCTGAGAAACAGTCCCAGTTGCTTGTTCAGCAGGCAAAGCATATAGTTCAGTTTATCCTTCATGCCTGATAGGAATTCAGTTTTGATGATTTTTATTTGGCGCTTCCAATGTTTTCATTTATAGATGAACATCCGTTTCGAGATTCATTGAAGTCATATATTCAGGGTCAACAGATCGACCCGTAATAGATTTTGAAAAGCTACTACCGGTCATTATTATGCCGGGATTATTTCTTCAAAACTTTACAAATATAAAAATTATCGATTACAAAATATATTTTAAAAGAATTAAATTTTTAGTGAAACTTTGTGTTTTAGAGCTTTTGTGACAAAATTTTTCCGCCACTAAATCTCAAAGACACAAAAACCACAAAAGATAAAACACTTATACTGTAAGTAGTCAGGTTTTCGAAGAAAAGATGACGTACTTACAGTTATACTCGAATGTTACAGAGATCATATTTCGAAAACATGAACTGTTTCGGTATAAAATCAAATGCTAATTAAAATTTTAAACAGCCTCTAAGATTTTTTTTATTAATGTTCACTAATTGGCTAACTTTTGCACATGGAAAGAAAAATTTGTCAGAAAAATATTTTACTATAAGAACTATTATCTTGACTTTTACGCTACCCTAAGCCCAGAAGTCAGGAAGAAGTTCAACTCGACAACACAACTTGTTTCAGAAATGGAACGTGTTCCTGAAAAGTATTTCTCACACACGACACCGCCCTCTTCAGTGTAAGGGTCGCCGCAAACCACCTTGCGACTTGCTAACACTTTCCCGCCTTAAGCGGGATGTATAAGGGACTTCCCGCCTGAATGAAAAAGTTCATTCTTTCGGGCAGGTCACCCTCCGGAAAATTATTGCACACTTTCACTTTCTTTTTAAAGTTTATTTGTATTTTTAACCTTTTTAATGAGCTTGCGAAGTATGTGCAATGCATACTCATGCAGGGCCCACACATGGGCTTTCTTTCATGCCGTTCGTGCTTCGTAGACAGGAAAGTTGCGGACAGATAAAGCAGTTCTTTTAGACAATTTATAGGAAACATAACGAAAAGAAAGCCCCGACCGTTATGCAATATAATATGAAGAAATCATGGATAGATAAAATAAATACTAATTTGTTAAATACAAGCTTATGAAAACTTTAGCAATTTTTCTATCATTCCTTTTTGCTTCCACAGTTTTACAGGCGCAAGATTACCAGATCAGTTTCTCCGGATCAGGACAAAGTACTTCTGTTGATAGCATCAAGGTTGAAAACCTGACACAGGGGACGACACTAAGCCTTAATGGCGATGATGTTTTGTTTTTAGTCGAAACCGTTGGGATTAATACACTCCCTGACAATGGAAACGCTGTAAAAATTTACCCAAATCCGATGATTACATCGGCTATTGTTGAAATTTTTTATTCAAATACACAAACAGTTTGCCTTGAAATTTTTAATGATATAGGTGCGTTAATTGCCCGACAAAGCACTATGGTTCAGCAAGGCAGACAGAGATTTGAGATTTTGGGATTGAAAGCAGGTGTTTATAGTGTTAATGTGCGATTGGCAGACTGGGAATATACTGCTAATCTTATTTCATTAGGAAAGTACCTGGGCAATACTACGATCAAACACCAAAGCAATAATGCAGGACCAGCCCCTGAAAATGATTTAAAAAGCACCAAAGACTTAGTTCAAATGCAATACAATGATGGAGAAATGATCCTTTTCAAGGGTTACGCAGGTAATTACACACGTGTACTTACACTATTGCCCACCCAAAGCCAAACTATTGATTTTGAATTTATTCCATGTTCTGATGAGGATGGGAATAATTATGCCGTGGTAACCATTGGTGCCCAAACATGGATGGCAGAAAACCTCAAAACCACCAAATTCAGTGATGGAACCTATATCCCACACGTGACTGAAAACGCAGCATGGTCTAATTTAAGCACGCCAGCCTACTGTTGGTATGATAACGACCAGTCCACTTACAGTAACACTTACGGAGCATTATACAACTGGTATACCGTGGGAACAGGAAATTTATGCCCAACTGGCTGGTATGTGCCAACCGATGCGGAATATACAGCATTAGCCGATTATTTGGGTGGCTTAGAGGTTGCCGGTGGCAAAATAAAAGAAACCGGAACTACGCATTGGAACGGTCCCAATGTCGGGGCTACAAACGAAACAGGTTTCACAGGTCTTCCGGGTGGTTCACGCACGTCCAGTGGTACATTTGACTACTTTGGGAACAACGGTTTCTGGTGGTCTTCAACAGAGTACGCGTCTTACAATGCTTGGTATTACTACCTGTATTCTGTTCATACTGACTTATATCGTTACAACATAATTAGGAGGAGCGGTTTTTCCGTCCGCTGTCTCAAAAATAATTAACTTTATCCGATGAAAATAACGAGGACGGGGGGGAGATGACACAACTGCTCATACCCTCTTTTACACAAGCGTTCTATGGTAATCGTAGTTCCAAGTTTAGGGCTTTGGGCAACTGCCCAGCCTCCCATTCTTGTTCTGCTCCATGAATAAGCATGGTCATGGTCAACTCCCAGCCTGATCAGGTTTTATGTTTTATCCTCCAACTCTCCTTCATTTTTTTTAGGTCCAACTACCCCTCAATTTTCATTACTTTTGTCATCTTTATTTTTACTTTCATCATAGGTTAATGCAAAAACTCGTATTTCGAATCTTGCTCATCATCCGGGCATTCGGCTTATCCGGAATAATATCCGCACAAAATGTTTCCCTGACGTTTAACGTTGACATGAGCAACGAAACTATATCTCCAAACGGTGTTCATGTTGCAGGAAATTTCCAGACAGTAGCCGGATGCAGAACCGATTGGAATCCCGGAACCTGCAGCCTGGCTGATCCTGATAATGACCAGGTGTATAGCGCGACAGTGAATATACCCACGGGGTCATACGAATATAAATTCATCAACGGCAACCAATGGGGAGAAGATGAAATACCCCCTGCTGAGTGCACAGTCGGTGCAACACATAATCGGCAGGTTATTGTTATGAACAACTTGAATATTCCACCGGTACTATTTAATTCCTGTAATCCGGTAGTTGTTCTGCTCTTTCGGATTTTATATACAGTCTGTGCACCGGCTAATCCGAAAGTAAATAAAAATGGATTTGTAATCCATTCAATCATTTTAATTGGATTACAAATCCTTAAGGTATCCCCGTTCGGATTATCCCACACACCTGCCTGTTCACAAATCCGGACGAGCCGAGTCCGAACGAGCTGAGTTTCTTACGAATCTAATTTACCACCTCAAAAACTGTAACCGGTTTCTGCTTATTTTTCAAATTCATTTCCCCAACTTTCCTGCAGGTGAAGGATTCTTTAATTTGCTCATAGGTGTTTTCACCGATTATGATCTGGCCTGCCTGTGCTGCTGATTGTAGTCGCTGAGCGGTATTTACTACATCCCCGATAACTGTATAGTCCAAGCGGCGAAGACTTGCTGAACCTATATTACCGGAAATTACCTCACCACTATTGATCCCAATGGATACTTTGGGTTGAAAATGCAGTTCTTCTGAAATATTCGGTAGTTGCTCTATTTGTTTCATTACTGCAAGGCAGGCTTCCACAGCCCTGTCGAGGTGGTAATCGCCCCGGAATACAGCCATAATTGCATCTCCGATGAATTTATCAATATAACCCCCCTGGCTTATGATCTCTTTTACCATGACATCGAAATACCGGTTCAGCAGGGCAACCACTTTATCTGCCGGTTCCTTTTCGGTGAGTGAAGTAAAGCTGCAAATGTCAATAAAAGCGACAGTGGCTTCAACGGTTTCATTGGACAGCAATGTAGATTCAAACTCACGGCTGTTCATAAAATTCAGAACGGTTTCATCCACATACATCCGAAGGATGTTGTTTTCTTTGATTGCTTTTAGCGTTTCAGTAAGCTGATAAACATGCTGTAATGTTTTTTCAACCGTAAGTTCAAGGTCCTCAAAATTCACGGGTTTTGTCAGGAAATCAAAAGCGCCCCTGTTCATAGCGGTGCGGATGTTATCCATATCGCCATAAGCTGATATGATCACGGTTTTAATCAATGGACTTAATTCCTTCAGCTTAACAAGCAACGTCAGTCCATCCATTCCAGGCATATTGATATCACTTAATACCAAATCAATATCCGTATGCTGCTGCAATTTATCAAGGGCATCGTTGCCATTCACGGCAAAAACAAACTGGTAGAGGTTTTCCCTGATTTGTCTGCGAAATTTTTGTTTGATGAGAATCTCCAGATCAGCCTCATCATCCACGACTAAAATCTTTGCCATTAGGTTCTGTGGTTTAATTTTTCTTTCAATAAGTTAAAATCAAGCGGCTTGGTGAGAAAATCGTCAGCTCCAAGTTTTTTGGCCATATTGTAATTCTCATCATCCCGGTAAGCGGTTATCATCATGACTACCGGAGGAGGCTTCAGATACTTTTGTTTTATCTTACCCAGTAACTCCAGTCCACTCATCCCGGGCATATTGATATCGGATAAAATTAAAACCGCTTCCTGAATATTTTTATTAAGGTAGTCCAGCGCTTCCTCACCCGAAAAGGCGAACACAAATTCGTATCGCTTTTCCCGGATCTCCTTTCGGAACCGCTGCTCAAAAAGAACCCGAACATCTTTTTCGTCGTCAACAACTAATATTTTCATAATGGTCATTTTTCAATTAAGCATTTAAAATAATAATGAATTCTGCGAATTCACCCTCGACTGTATTTACTTTCAGTTCACCACCATGGCCTTTGGTAACAATATCGTAACTCATGCTCAATCCTAATCCTGTTCCCTGTCCCGATGGTTTTGTGGTGAAAAAAGGCTGGAAAATTTTTTCCAAAACTTTTTGCGGAATACCCATACCGTTATCCTTAACAACTATTTGAACTTTGTTGTTCAATTTCTTTGTAATTACTGTAACAGTTGGAGTGTAATTCTGTTCACGAAGTGATGTACCTGCAGGGTTGTTTTTTTCAGCATTGATCATCCGGCTTCGCTCAGTACAGGAATAAAATGCATTTGTCATAAGATTTAGCAATACCCTGCCAATATCCTGCGGAATAACTTTGATTTTTCCGATTGATCCATCAAAGTCAGTTTTCATCGTAGCGTTGAATGATTTGTCTTTCGCCCGCAATCCGTGATAAGCCAGCCGCAGGTATTCATCCGCCAGGGCGTTAATATCGGTTGGCTCTTTTTGGCCGGTGCTTGTCCGGCTGTGCTGCAGCATCCCTTTTACAATGGCATCGGCACGTTTGCCGTGATGATTGATCTTTTGCTCGTTTTCCCGGATGTCATTTGCAATCGATTTAGCATCTTCCAGGTTCCCTTTATCCATTTCCTGTTGCATCTCATCTATCAGCTCCGTATTAACTTCCGAAAAATTATTGACGAAGTTCAGCGGGTTCTGGATTTCATGGGCGATGCCTGCAGTGAGTTCACCCAAAGAAGCCATCTTTTCACTCTGGATAAGCTGGGCTTGGGTTGCTTTCAACTCGGTATAAGCTTTTGCTATTGCTTTTGCCTGTGTTATTTCTCGATCCCTCACTTTTTCTTTTTCCTTTCTCAATAATCGCTGCCTTTGATAGCGATCCAGGGAAAATGCAAGGCCCAAAAACAAGAAACCATAGATGATGTAAGCCCACCATGTTCGCCAAAAGGGTGGAATTATTTTAACCGCTAACACTGCATCCTTTTCCGAATAGACGCCCTCGGCATTCATTGCCCTGACCCTGAATGTATAGTTGCCTGATGGTAAATGGGTGTAATTCACATAACGCCTGGTGCCAGCCTGAACCCAATCCCTTTCAAGACCTTCAAGCTTATATTCATAATGGGTTTGCTGGGAAGAGCGAAAGTTGATGGCGACAAACTCGAACCCTATTGAATTGTCATTCCATGCCAGGCTTATCTTTTCCATCTCGTCCAATGGTTTGTCAAACCTCTGCTGAATATTTTGCTTTAAAAACCGGGTAATAAAAACACTGGGGATGATTTTTTCACTTGAAATTTCAGATGGCTTAAAGAAATTAGCCCCGGCAACTCCTCCGAAAATCAGTTCACCGCTGCTGGACTTTAGTCGTGAATTATCATTAAAACGGTATGCCTGCATGCCATCTTCCATCGTAAAATTCCGAAAGCTTTTCGTTGCCGGATCAAACCGTGAAATTCCTTTTAAAGTGCTCAGCCAAAGAAACCCATCATTGTCAACCAAAATTCCGATGATGTTGGGATCGGGCAAACCGTCTGCATCGTGAAAGATTTCAAATTTCTTTTCATTTACATCAAGTTTGTTCAATCCGTTGTTGGTCCCGACCCAGATGTTGCCATTAAGATCTTCATTAACGCAGAAAACGGCATCGCTGCTTAAACTGCCGGGATCATTCGGGTCGTACCGGTATGATTTGAACTGGTTGGTTTTTGGGTCAAACTTCATCAGTCCTGACGGGAATGTGGCATTTGGATCATATTGATTTTCCCTGGTTCCAATCCAGATAAACCCGCGGCTATCTTCAAATAGTGAAAATAGTGAGTTACCGCTCATTCCGCTTGTATTCACATCTTTTTGCCAATTGGTAAAATCGCCCTGATCACGGTTGAACCTGCTCAACCCATTTGAAGTTGCTATCCAGACATTATTCTGCCGGTCGATCAGAATGTCGGACACCACATTGCCGATTAAGCTTTTAGGATTTCCGTCATCATGTTTAAATTTTTCAAGTTGACCTGTTTCGGGATTGTACCGGGCACATCCCTGCCCTTTGTAACCAAACCAGACTTTCCCATCATGATCTTTGCGAATGGTAAAAATTCTGCCATCGCCTGATCGCGGATCATCTATTCCAAATTGCTTCTTTTTGTTTGATCTCCTGTCCCATTCAATAAAACCATCTCCATCAAGACCCAACCAGAAAACATCTTTTTCAACTTCTTCGATGGCGTAAAAATTATTCGCAAAATCAAAAGGATTTTCCGGGTTAATATTCATCATTCCCATTTGCCAGCGGTTGAGGTCAGCTTTATTCAATCCGCGTGACGTTCCTACCCATAAGTTATTGTCTTTGTCTTCAAATACAGTTTCGCAGTATGCCCACGTTAAGCTTGTTAAATTATTGGGCTGATAAGTATACCGTGAAAAAAGCCCGGTTTTTTCATCAAACCTGTGAAGACCGCTATTTTCACTACCATTATAAGTCGTCACCCAGATTGAATGATCATCAGTTTCGATAATATCTGAAATAATATTCCAGAATCCTGGCTGATCCTTTTCGTGATAATGGTAAAGGATGGAAGTATTTGTTTCAGGATTGTAACGCAATAATCCAAGCTCGGGCAGAAATCCGATCCAGACATCACCTGTGGAGATTACCTTAACTATTGAAACATTTGAAGACGGAAACACCAGACCCGGAATATTTAGCTCATTCAGGAACCGGAAGGTTTTTTTTGCGGTATCAAATGTGATAAGCCCTTTGTTATTCGAACCAATCCATAAGGTGCCTTTGTTGTCTTCCGAAATTGAGCTGATGGTTACTCCAATTAAACTTTGCGTTTCATCTCCTGACAGCCATTGACTTACAAAAGATCCAGCCACACTATCAAATTCTGCCAGTCCATTATCCGTCCCAATCCAAAGCTGGCCGGAAGAAGACTCATGAATTGCACTGACCACATTTCCGGGAAGAGACTTGAGATTACCTGGAATATGATAATAATTCTCGAATTCTTCATTTAACTGGTTATACCGGCTCAATCCATTTTGTGTACCCACCCAGATATTTCCTGATTTGTCAGCAAAAACGGTGTTCACTCTGTTGTTTGCCAATGAACTAGGATTGCCGGGAATGTTCCTGAAGGTAACAAAGTCATACCCATCATAGCGGCTTAAACCGGCGGCGGTTCCGATCCAGATATAACCTTGGATATCCTGAGTAATACCAATTACCCAGCTTGAGGCCAATCCGTCTTCAATGGTAAACCGCTCAAAGCGAAGATTTTCAGATTGCTGTGCTGACAACGATCCGGTAAAATGGTAGCTCAGCACCAATACCAGCAGTAATAATATTCTATTGCTCATTTTGAATGTTAAGTAGAATGTTAAAAATTGTACCCTCATGATTGCTTGTTAAATTAATCTCTCCACCATGCGCTTTTATAACATCGTAACTCAAGGATAATCCCAATCCCGTTCCCTGCCCGGTGGGTTTGGTGGTGAAGAAGGGCTGGAAGATTTTTTCTTTGATGTGTTCAGGAATTCCGTTGCCGTTGTCTTTTACAGAAATTTGCATACCGTCATTAGTCTTTTTTGTGCTTACAGAAACAGTGGGTTCATATCCGGCAATTCCCTGTTTGGCTTTTTCATTGACTGCATAAAAAGCATTGGTGATCAAATTCAGGATCACCCTGCCAATATCTTGTGGCACTAATTCAATGTTGGGAAGAGCAGGATCAAAATCAGTCTCCATTTTTGAATTAAAGGATTTGTCTTTAGCCCTTAAACCATGATAGGCCAACCGCAGATATTCATCGGTAAGCGCATTGATATCTGTTGGCTCTTTCTGTCCGGAACTAGCACGGCTGTGCTGCAGCATGCCTTTTACGATGGCGTCGGCCCGCTTGCCATGAAAGATTATTTTTTCTTCGTTGTCTATTACATCTTTCGCAATAGCTTCTACTTCATTAAAATTCCCTTTAGTAATCTCGTCCTTCATTTCCAACAACAATTCCTTGTTCACTTCCGAGAAATTATTCACAAAGTTCAAGGGGTTTTGTATCTCATGGGCAATGCCAGCGGTGAGCTCACCGAGGGAGGCCATCTTCTCGGACTGAATGAGCTGGGATTGTGCCGATTTTAAATCCGTCAATGTTTTTTCAAGTACCAGGTTGGCTTTCTTTTTACTATAGAATTTATTGTATATTCCGGCTGCAATCAATAACAACAAAACAGCTATACCCATCGAAAAATTTCTGGAGATAGAAGAAATTTTATTTTGACTTTCAAGTTTCGCAATCGAGAGTTCCTTTTCATTCATCTGTTGCTCGGTTTCAAAACTTAATGAGCCATATTTGTCCCGGTCGGCCTGTAAGCTTTCTTCTAACGAGATAAAAGCCTGAAGGGCTTCATTCGCTTTTTTATGATTGCCTGTTTGCTCATGTAGTTTGGCCAGCAATTTATAATCTCTCAGCACAGACAAGCGCTGACTTTTCAATCTGTCAATATCCTTTTCCAGCAATGCTATGGCTTCATTAATCCTGTTTTGTTCTATTCTGATTAATGCTAAATAATAATCAGGGGCCATAGTTCCGGGCCGTGCATCTGCAGGTATATTGTTTTCTTCAATCAACTGCCAGCATTGCATTAAATTCGCCTCTGCTTCTTCCAGTTCGCCGGTTTTTATTAAATAAAAGCCTTTAATCTGCAGGGAAGCAGCAATAAAGTCGGGATTTGTTTTATTTTTCTCATTCTTTAGAATCATGTCCAGATAATACATTACTCTGTCCAATTCTCCCGACAGGAGTTTAGCCTGGGCCATTGTGTTTGGTATATTTTGATTTACAGCAGATTTAGCACCTATGTAATTATTGAAAGCAATACTGACGTATTTCAGCGCTTCGTTATAATCCCCTTTTTGCAAATAGTAATACCCAATAACACCAGTGTTATTAAACCACACATTCCTTCCTACCGGGTCTGAAAATGGGAAAATACTGCTATCTGTTGCAGTGTCGGCTCTCATATAACTTACCGATTTTTTCATATGGTAGATTGCCTGGTCAAGTAAACCAATTGTTCTGTAAAAACCAGCAAGCACATAATAACAATCAGCAAGGCCTGCTGAATCTTTTTTTTGTTTAAATATCTTCAGGTTTTCATTGAAATACTGAAATCCATCACTAAGCATACTCGAATTACGGTAAGGCAACCTCAATTGCTTGATAAAGCTACTTCTGATTACTGTAGAATTGGGAGTTTTACTTTTTTCCAGTTCTGCTAACTGGTACTTGCCATAGGCTAAGGATTTGTTTTTATCTGTTGCTATTAAACTGTTCAGTATACTAAATTTTACTCTGTAACTCCAATATTCATCGTTTCCATTATTAAAGAGCTTCCCTGCCTTTTCCAGAAGAGCAATTGATTCATCATTTAAGGGTGTTTTTTCAATCAGGTTTACAGCATCTGTAAACCGTGCAGTATCAATTTCTTCTCCGTTTTGGCTATTCTTTAGCATTTGAACAATAGAGTCAATGCGACTTTGCTGTGCATACACTTGCACAAGACAGGTACACAATATAAATGTCAGCATTAATATTAAAACAGATTGTATCTTCCTCATTTTTAATTTTTAAACTGATAACGTGATAATAAATGTACTTCCTTCACCTTCTTTCGTCTCAACCTTCAACTCACCTCCATGTGCTTTTACAATATCATAACTCAATGATAAGCCCAATCCCGTTCCCTGCCCGGTTGGTTTGGTGGTGAAGAAGGGCTGAAAGATTTTATCTTTGATATTTTCGGGGATTCCGTTGCCTTTGTCTTTTACAGTGATTAGCAGTTGGCTGTTAGCTATTAGCTTAGTGGTGATGGATACAGCAGGCACATAGCCGGGCTCGCTTTTTTTACTGCGTTCATTCACTGCATAAAACGCATTGTTTATGAGATTAAGTAAAACCCGTCCGATATCCTGCGGAATGATGCTGATTTTTGGAACGGTGGGGTCGAAGTCAGTTTGGAAATCAGCATTAAACGATTTGTCCTTTGCCCTTAAACCGTGATAAGCCAGCCGCAGATATTCATCGGCAAGCGCATTGATGTCGGTAGGTTCTTTTTGGCCAGTGCTTGTCCGGCTATGCTGGAGCATACCCTTTACGATTTCGCCGGCACGTTTTCCGTGATGGTTTATTTTATCAAGATTTTGTTTTACATCACCGGCAATGGCTTTCACTTCTTCATAATTTCCCTTATCAACTTCTTCAACCATTTCACTGATCAACTCACTGCTTACTTCGCTAAAGTTGTTTACAAAGTTCAGCGGGTTTTGAATTTCATGTGCAATGCCGGCGGTGAGTTCTCCCAGTGAAGCCATTTTCTCGGCCTGGATAAGCTGGGCCTGTGTGGCCTGTAACTCCGTTAATGTTTCCTCTGCCTTTTTCCTGGCCGCTTTAATTTCAATTAAATCCTGCTCCGCCTGTCGGGCTTGCGCTTCGGCTTTTTGGAGGTCGAGGAAGCGGATATATGCCTGGTTAAATGCGATAGTAAAACGACTGATGATATCCTGTTGCTCTTCCGGCAAAGGTTCAAGACTTCCTGTAACCAATGAACCGAATTGATCAGAGGAACCAGAGAGATTTATTTTCCTTACACCAGCCATATCCTTTTTAATGAACTCAGGTAACCTGGCCAGTTCCGTTTTGCTGAAACCAAAGCGGTCCCAGTCTTTCTTTTCTTTTCCTTCAAACAGGTACTGCCATTTTTTTTTCCGTTTCATCCAGCTATCGAGATACATAAGATGAGTTGGATGTTGGTTCATTGGAACAAAGAACCCATTTTCTGCCAACAAACCTTCTTTACCGGCCAGCCACCAGGTGATACCTGTGTTTTTAGGATTTACGATCATAATGAAGCACCTGTCGAGCCTAGCATCCAGTTTTGTAAGTTCACCATACAGCTTGTAAATAATTCCGCCTAATTCAGCTGTATCCCTCATAGCCATGGCTGCCGCCCTTATTCTTTCCAATGATGCTTCAATCTGTGCTTCTTTTGCCTGTTCTATTGCAAGTTCAATGTCTGTAAACCTGCGATAAGCCAGCGTAAAGACATTATGAAACCGTTTGAATATCCCGAGCCCTTCTTCCGGCAGAGGTTTGTAAGTCGTTAATCCCAATCCGCCCTGTCCGATAGATAAAAAATAATAATGCATGGCATCAGATTCATCCAGTAAAGGGTCGGCAAACTGTTTTTCCTGTTTTCGCCATTCACGAAAATTGTCCAGCTCATTGCCTTTAAAATGACCTGTAAAATAGGCGTCGGCTGATTTTTTTATCGCCCTGACCATGTCATTTACCGTTGGATGGTTGTTGAATTTTGTATCCTCAAGGATGCCTTTCTGATAAGCAGTAAAATATTGGTAATTGAGATAAGTGCCTTTTGATTCATTAATAACAGCGGTTTGCACATTCCGGATATTTTCAACCTTAAGTAATTCAAGTTGATCGGAAATCATCCGACAAACCGAAATCATATCATCGGGCTTATTCATGCTCATAGCAACTGTCCGAACACGCTCCAGTGAAGATTCAATTTCAAGTTCACGGTTCTGTGCTTCCACTGCTTTCCTTTTCTGTTCCAGTTCCTCGATGGTTTCTTCCAGCAGGATGGCGGTGGTGCGCTTTACCTTCTCCGTTCTGTCTAGCTTGAAGGAAATAATTTCCAATTCCTTATCCGCATCACTTAAAGATTTGGAAATAGCGGCTTTTTGTTCCTCAGATAAATTTTCTTCCTGCTGAATTAGGGTTACTATATTTTGTAAATGCTGGTTCATCTATTTTTCTTTTAATGCCACCCAGCAGCAAGTGCTGGTATGAAATTCATTGTTTCCATTTTTTGTTCGCCCATATTCACCATAGGTAAAAAAACCGGCCATGGGCACGTTGAAAACATTTTTCACTCCCTCGATTTCATCACCTATCAGTGGGCCGAATTGTCCCAGTCTGCCTACACAGGAAAACATAAGCAAAGCATCGGCTTGAGGCATCTCTTGCTTCTTTAAATTTTCAGCGTTTCTTTGCACTTCTTCAATGATTTCGAAATCAGGTGGAAGCGTGAGGCGTATTTTGTCTCCCTCCTTTATGTTGCCCAGGATATAAATCGACTTCTCTGTCCAATTGAATAATCCCGCTCCCCGCAAAATCGGGTCACCAGTATCCCTTGCAACGCTAAACGTTACATTTTGGTTTGGATAGAAGGTTTCGGCTTCTTCTTTTGTCAGGTTAAGCCCCAGATACTTCAGTACCATTTCTGTGGCTGGCTGATGATCAATCTCATGCACCCAATTATTTACTGCTTTGGTAATGGTTTTTTCTGTGCCCACCGGCTTTTGTCCTGAAGCGGCCAGGCCCTTTACCAGAATCTTGTCACCGTCAACTGCCAGCATTACTATTCCTCTTTTGGTGGATTGGCTATTCGTGAATACAAGTGTTTCATTATACATAAAATCATCGCCTGCTCTTCCTCCCCAAATAATAGTTTCATGGCCGGTAATTGATTCAATCGCCTTGATGAGAGGCTCCCACAATAAACGTTCGGTTTCGCTTTTCACATCCATACTGCAGGAAAGAATAAAAGAAGGTTTTTCAAATTGCGATTTTGCCTTAGCCGCCATATCCTTCGCTAATTCAGTCGGATCATTATCGCTGTAATCATCCAGAAGAAGCAGGAAATGAGCAGGATTCATGTCAACCAGCAGAATAGCAATTGTTCCGGCACCAATTTCGCCATCAATAAATTCACCGCCTGAAGTGGCGCCAAAAATCCGGATGCCCCTCTGATCGAGTTGATTGCTTACAGCCGCCCAGTCCTGTTTAATGGAGATAAATACAAAGGCAAGGGTTGGTTTAAACCCGTCAGCCATGCTTTTTACCAGTGCAGATTGAATTTCCTCTGGTGAATTTCCTTTGATTGATTTTGCTTTCATATTTATTAGGGAAGATTTAATTAATGATGTACCAAAGTTCAGACTAAACTCACGTCCTGATTGATTCCATTGTTCCACAGGACGGATTTAAAATTTACAATTTGGAAATAGGCAAAACTGTGTTCTGCCAATTCTAAAAAAAGGAAAAAGATGATTACCGGAAAAACAGGTTCCATTTAAATGATTTGTTGAAGAGCCAAAAATGATTTTTATTAATTTGAGTAACCGAATTATAAACCATATAAAACTGTCTTTGTTCAATGATAACAATAGTTCTTTCCAAAGGAATTGATAAAGGATTACCAGAATATTAATGAGATTAATTGCCCTGAATAAATCTCATCGAACAAACGATTGTTCCAAATCGAAATCCCAATGCTTAAGGCACAAACAGAAAGAACCAATAATAAAAATCCTGGAAATCAGGCATGAAGATGCCATCTATACACTGACTTTGCTATTTCTGCAAGCCAAAGCAGCACCTGTAAATATCCATCACAAGGCATGAAGATCCCAAACAATTGTTAGATTTCTTGTAGAAATTATGGAGCCGTCCACCAATATATTGCCCGAGAAAAAATGAACCAATTAAAATAGGATAGGTTATGAAAGCAAATCCAAGCCCGCTGAAAATCCTTTCCAGGATAACCAGTAACACCGGAATGTGAATAGCCAATACCCATTGCAAGGAAAACTTCCTGACGTTTGCACGCCAGTAACCGAAAGGCAAATTAAGGATGAAAGTGATGAATGAAATAAGTGCTAACTTCATGACGCTGTAAAAGTAAATAAGATTTTTTAACATTCAGATTTACAATTCCTATTTTTGCCGGCGATCAGAGAATCTATGAGCTGGCTCGAAATTACGCTATTAATTGTATCAGGTGTTTTTGTAGGGTTCATTAATACCCTTGCAGGAGGCGGTACCATCATCTCCCTTTCCCTTTTCATGTTTATGGGATTACCGGCAAACATTGCCAACGGAACCAACCGCATTGCTGTTATCCTTCAGAACATGACTTCAGTTACTGAATTCAGAAGAAAAAAAATGCTGGATTTTAAGAAGGGAACTGCACTGGCTATACCAACTGTTGTTGGAGCTATGCTAGGAGCGCAAATTGCCACAGACATCAATGAGGAAATATTCGAAAAAGCCCTGGCTATCGTTATGATCGTCATGGTTTATTTCATCGTTGTGAAGCCTTCCAAATGGCTCAAAGGCCAGCAAGACCTGATGGAAAAGAAAGTATCGTGGCTGCAAATCCTTATCTTTTTCCTGATCGGGGTTTATGGCGGATTTGTCCAGGTAGGTGTGGGATACTTCATTCTTGCCGGAGTGGTCCTTGGCGCCGGTTACGACCTGGTGAAAGCAAATGCTATCAAAGTCTGGATCGTACTACTTTACACGCCGATGGCTCTTCTTGTTTTTATCTTTAATGACCAGGTTCGCTGGGATTATGGATTAGTGCATTCCATCGGCAATATCATTGGTGCCTTTGTAGCATCCCGTTTTGCGGTGACCTGGGGTACCAATTTTGTAAGATGGGTGATGATTGTGATCATTGCCGTAACCGTTTTACATTTGTTCGGGATAGTTGATTTTAAAGCACTAATCACTTAAAATAAAATCACCCCGTGAGTAAAATTAATTCAAGGGGTGACTTTTATTTCGGCCGTTCTGTTTTTTATTGAACGATCAATTTTTCCCTGATCTTTCCTTGTTCCGTTTCCAGTTCAATGATATACATCCCATGTTGAAGTGTTGAAATATCTAAAGTGTAATTAAGCGGTTTTTCTTGTAGCACTTTTTGCCCTGTTTGGCTATAAATTACTGCATCTTCGAGTGTCGTTACATTTGGAATGGATAATTTTAGGATATTATTGCATGGATTGGGATAGATGGTGGAATACACATTCTCTAGTGATTGAGAGCTAATACCAGTTTCCGGGTCGTAAAAAATTTCAACTGTTGAAACAAGATTTCCCAGATCATTTTTACCGCCTGCCACGACGAGGTAATTCCCAACTCCTATTAAAGAATGGTTTACAAGCGGTTCCGTCAGAACATCTATCATCCAGGTATTGGAATCCGGGTCATAAATATCAATTCTTTTTTGCGGGTCATTCAATCCACTCCCTGTAAAATTACCACCTCCGGCAAAGTAAGCCTTTCCGTCAACAGTCGCACCATTATTAATGGCGGCTCGAGGGACTGATAGTGAAGCTGTGTCCCAGGTTCCTGTTGAAGCATCGTAAATGTCAACTCTATCAGTCGGATTATTTATACTTGTAGAACCCCCAGCAATGATTACTTTGGTGCCGATGGTGGTGGCACTTGCATGAGTTCTGGCCAGCGAGAGGGTATCAATGCTCCATGTACTTGTGGAAAAGTTATAGATATCAACCACGTTTGTAGTTGAATCTGAACTGAGCCCTCCGGCGAAAATTGCCAGTTCGCCAACTACTGCTGAAGCTATTCCTTCCCTGCCCTGGGATAGATATTCAACTTCCCATAATTCTGTTTCTGTGTCATAGATGTCAACGATGTTTACCCGCTGCATAGATGGAAACCGAAAGCCTCCGGCAAACATCACCTTGCTGCCATGGCTTACCGTAGCAATTGACAATCTGTCCAATGAAAGATATTCCACACTCCATTGCTGGGTTTGAGTATCATAGATATCAACAACATTTTTAGTTGTGACCCAGTCGAAGCCTCCCGCAAAAAATATCAATGAACCACAGGATACGCCGGAAATTATTTCCCTGCCAACTGATAAATTACCAGCGGTATCCCAATCACCTGTTGACAAATCATATACTTCGACTTCTGTTAGATACTCAAATCCATTGTAGCCACCGGCAAAATAGATTTTGTTTCCCATTGCAGCTGATCCCATATATTCTTTACCCTCCGATAAATCGGTGTAACTCCACTGACCTTGTGAAAAAAATGTTGCTAATACAATTAATGCTGTAAGTAATGTTGTTTTCATGATGCCTCCTAATTTTTAATTGTTAAATTAATGAAAGCAAATTTACAGGAGGCAGTATGGTGAAATCAATCACCACTAAGTAGTAATTTGGATTCCTATTTTTTCAGGTATTTTAAAATGGCTTCGGTGCGGGTTCTTACCTGGAGCTTTTCGTAAATGTTGCGGATGTGGGTTCTTACTGTTTCAGTACTGATGAACAATAATCCTGCAATTTCCTTGTAGAAGTAGCCTTTCACGAGGTACGACAGGATTTCCTCTTCTCTTTTTGTTAAACCCACTATTTGGTTAGTGACAGCAGCAGGATATTGAAATGACTGTACTACCTTACGGGCAATCTCACCCGACATCGGAGAACCGCCATGAAAGACATCCTGTATGGATTCGAGGAGTTTTGCCGGTGGCGTCTGCTTTAGCATATAGCCTGAAGCCCCGGCAGAAAGTGATTGGAATATGGCGTCGGAATTTTCAAATACAGTAAGCATAATGAATAACAGGGAGAGGTTTTGTTCCCTAAGCGCAATAATGCACTCGATACCATTCATCCCGGGCAAATTGATGTCCATCAGCACGACATCCGGATTCACTTCCGGAAGCCCTGCCAGGGCGTCTTCGCCATTACCATAAGCAGCTACACAGGAGAAGCCGGACGAACCGTTTAACAGCATCTGCAATCCGTCCCTGACTGTTTTATCATCTTCCACTATGGCGATGCGGATTACATTTTCGTTTATATTTTGTGAGACTGACATGATATCTTTTTGCAAAATAATTTGTTGATAAATCACCGATTTTTTTAATGGCTAAATTACTACCACCCATTCCATAATGGTATCCCCCATTAGTAGTATTTTTAATTTCACCTTTTTTTCAAAACTGATAAAATTTTATAAATCTATAAAAAGAATACCGTCATTGCGAATCCATCAACTGACGGATGAGGCAATCTGTCAATTGTTAACTTCATATAGATTGCTTCGCTCCATTTCATTCCACTCGCAATGACGGACAACCAAACGTCATTGCGGGTGAGGCACGAGCGAAGCAATCTGTAAATTAATGGATTGCTTCTCCCGCCAAAAAGCGGTATCGCAATGACGGTGTAGTTATTGGGGCTTTCCATTATATAACAATTTCAATTTCCGTTCCCTTGCCCAATGCAGAAGTGATTTTAAAATCACCCCCGATATCCTTCATCCTTTTCTTCATGTTGATCAGCCCATTGCCGGGGAATTCAAGATTGCCGGGATCAAATCCGGCGCCATCGTCTTTGATGGCTATTTTAATACCGTGCTCATTCATTTTCATCGTAATCCAAACCTTTGCTGCGCCCGAATGCTTCACTACATTGTGAAGCGATTCCCTGACGACCAGGTAAACATTCCTGCGTAACTCCACTGTCAGCGGTTTGTTTGGTAATATTTCCGGAAGGTCGAAAGTACAATTTATGTTTGTAGGCTCGAGGTATTCATTTGCGAAACGCCGGATATAGGCAATGAGGCCTTCGAGCGTGTCGTTTTTAGGATTCAGTGCCCAGATGATCTGGTTCATCTCTTCCATGACATCCCTTGAAGTATCGCTGATCTGCCCCAGCCATTGTTTGGTCTCACCTGTGACTTCAGTTTTGTTTTTTGCCAGATCGCTCAGGATTGAAATTCGTGTAAGGCTGGCGCCCACATCATCGTGCATATCCTCCGATATTCTGGTGCGCTCGCGTTCCAGCATAAGTTGACGTTCAAGGTCTTTTTGGTAAAGTTGTGCGGTCTGGAACAAAGCAATTACCCTTTTGGCTATCAAAGAAAGGACACTGATGTCCTGCATGGAATAAGTTCTTTCTGATTTCTTTTGCCCGCAGAGAAAAAACCCATAAGGTTGATCTTCTTTCACAAGCGGAACGATCAGTTCAGCATTTGTAGCTTCAGCAAAAGTTAGTTTTTGTTCAAGTTCGCCGGGAGAAAAAACTTTGGTTTTAATGAGCTTCTTTTCGAACTCTCCAACCGTTTCAAATTCTTCATCAAATTTCTGCTGGTCCAAACCAATTGTATATGCTAGCTTATATCTTTGATTGCTGTTTTTAAGGCTTAATATAAAGGTTCTAAAATGGAAGATCTCATCAAGACCTTGCGCGATCTTTGCTTTAAGTTCATCGGACCGGTAAATTCCTGCCAGTTTTTCTTCAAAGTTTGCAACCACTGTGGCAGAGTCATAAGATTCACGATGAAAAACCCGGTCAATCAAACGTTGAAACCAATCTCTCGAAATCAGGAAAATGATAACTGAAAAGGCAAGGATAAGAAATCGAGTAATATAAGTTTCGCGAATTGCTAATTGATTTAAAGCAAATATCAAAATCAAATAGGAAAATAATATGATCACTGTAGCGCCAATGTAAAGTAATGCTTTCTTTATAAAAATCTCCAAATCCCAAATCCTGTATCGAAAAATAGCGATGATGATGCAGGAAACAAGGATTAAAGTACCAATTCCACTAAAAGATTCCCAGATAAATGGGAAATATCGCTCCATTCGGGAAAGTGATTTATAAAAGAAAGTAAAGGCAAGGGGTGCAATAAAACCAAAGGTGGAGCCAACAATTACAATCAGGAGTTGATTTCGGGCCAGGGTATCCTTAATCTTAAAGTATTGAAATACGACAGTCAATAAAGCAAGAAAATAGTTCAAGGTGATCCAGTAGAGCATTATCATATTCCACATCAAGGCTTTAGAAATATAATAATCGGTGCCATAATAATTACTTAAGATATTAAATACTGAGAAGATGATAAAAACAATGAATGCTGGAATATACAACATTACCGGAAGCTTTGGAAACCGTGTGAGCAATATTGAAAGCCTTGGAAAAATCAGATAAAAATGTACAAGGAGAGGGCCAACCATGCAGGCACAAAAAGTAAAGACCACAACTGTAACAGATGCTAAAAACTCTGGAAACACAATAAAAATAGCATTTTGACACACAGCAACGCACAATATGTATAAGAAAAACAGCCTGATAGTATGCTCTTGTGATTTTATATAGATTAGAACCAGGCTAGTTACAGAATAGATGCACATTACAATAAACATCAATATAATAAACCATAAAAACTTTGCATTGCGTATTGTGTAAGTTAGTTGAAACATCAGGGGCTGGCCATTCCGTTGAACATTAACAGTAACAGTATCATTGGCTTTGCTTCGTTGAACGGTTGCCCAATCTTCATAAGTCAATGAATTGATTGATGTGAGAATGTCCCCGGTTTTGATTCCGGCTTTCTCTGCTGCACCATTTGGCATGATGTAATCCACCACTAATTGACCATTTTCGTATTTGGGAGTAAAACCTTTTTCCGGTCTTTGAAATTTGTAAACCAGGTAAAGTATGTTAATGAAAATGACAAAAAATACGAGCAGGTAAGCCCAGTAAGGAATTGATTTGATCTTTTGTTGTAAAGTCATTAAACAATACATGATTTATTAAGGCAAATGTAATCAATTAAATGCTCAGATGTTGATATTCATCAACAGGCATTCTAGTAATCACTTTACCGCAACACTTTTTCCAGGAAACACATAATATTGAGTTTTTTAATAATTTTATTAACCTAACTTTATAAATTACATTAAATTTGTAAAGTCATTAAAATAATTTTCCAATGATCCATCGTGATATTCAAAGTATTATAGAAAATCAACTTTTCAAAGGTAAGGTTATCATAATCTATGGGCCAAGAAGAGTCGGGAAGACCACATTATCCAGGAATATCCTTGCTAACCGCGAAAAAAGCCGATACATCAACTGTGAATTGCTGGAGAACAAAACTGCTCTGCAAACAACTAATAGCAGTGATTTAAAAGGTTTTCTCGGAAATTACCAATTGATAGTTTTGGATGAAGCTCAGCATATACCTTATATGGGGCGAATCCTGAAGATTATTTCAGATACTTTCCCGGAAACACAATTGATCGCTACAGGTTCATCAAGCTTCGGACTGGGTAACAGAATTTCTGAACCACTAACTGGCCGGTCAAGAGAGTATCTTCTTTTTCCTTTTTCACTAAACGAACTTCTGACCATTAAAGACAAGATCGAAATCAATGCCGATCTTGAAAGGATTTTACGGTTCGGCCTTTACCCGGAGGTTTACAATAAACCCGAAAATGAAGCCATCGAAGAACTTAGCCAGATTTCAAGTAATTATCTTTATAAAGACATTCTTCAGTTTGAAACGATCAAGCGTCCCAGCTTGCTGTTGAATCTATTGAACGCATTGGCATTACAGGTTGGGAATGAGGTTTCGCTCAATGAATTATCGAGAATGCTTTCTGAAACTATTCCAACCATTCAGCGTTATCTCGATCTGCTTGAAAAAACCTATGTCATTTTCAGGCTAAGGTCATTCAGCCGTAATCTCAGAAAGGAAATTGCCAAGGGACAAAAGATATATTTTTATGATTTGGGAATAAGAAACGCACTGATCCGGAATTTTAATCCCCTCAATCTCCGAAATGATACTGGCGGATTATGGGAGAATTTCTGTATCGTCGAACGGATGAAATTCAATATGAACCGGCGCCGCTTTGTCAATAGCTGGTTCTGGAGAACATACGACCAGAAGGAAATTGATTATATTGAGGAGGAGGGTGGAAAAATAACCGCCGTTGAATTTAAATTCCGGGATAAATATGCAGGAAAAACAAGGGTGATAAAAGAATTTCAGGACACTTACCCGGGAAGCACATTTATGACAGTTTCAAATAAAAATTACTGGGACTTCATTTCCTGTCTCCTGCTGCAATCACCCCGTGAATAGTTTTCGAATGTTGCCGGCCATTCCATCGGCAATATTATTGGCGCCTTTGTTGCATCCCGATTTGCTGTGACCTGGGGAGCCAATTTTGTGAGATGGGTGATGATTGTCATTATTGCTGTTACAGTTTTACACCTGTTTGACATTGTGGACTTTAAGGCATTATTCCTTTAGCTCTCCGGGATTTAAATAAATTCTTTATGACCCTCGGAAGTTGTCTTTTTGATTCCTTATTGCAAAATACTTGTTTCGGTTTGCTGATAGTTTATATCTTTGGACGCTCATAAATTAAAACGATAATGAAATTTAAAAATTTACTTCGATCAGCTATCTTTTTATGCTTCAGTCTGGCTTATATGACTGCCTTCCCTGCATGGATCAATTACGAACCGCAGATCATTACACAACCCGATGGTACTGTCATCCATTGTTTTGCTACGGGCGATGAATTTTATAACTGGCTTCACAACCAGGAAGGATTTACCATCATCCAGAATCACCAGAATGGATACTATTATTACGCTGTGATGGATGGCGATCAGTTGGTTCCATCAACCTTTAAAGCCGGGACAATCGATCCTGCTTCCATTGGACTTGTTCCCTGGACAAATATTTCAGGCGATGCCATGGAGGCCATCCGGGCTGATTTCCTCAAAAACTATATGCCGGCCAAACTCCAGATATGGGGATATTCTTCTCCTGAAAATGCCAAGAACGAAGGTGTTCTGAACGACCTTGTCGTTTATATACGTTTTAGCGATCAGTCCGAATTTAGTGAAGATACCCTTCAGTACTATAACATCTTTAACAATACAAATACTGGATTTAATTCGATGCAGAATTTTTTCAAAACGGTATCTTATGATATGATCTCCATCCTGTCATGGTTTTATCCTGTTCCACCTTCAGAGACTGTAATCTCCTACCAGGATATTTATCCACGGAATTACTTCATGCCCTATGATCCTGTGACCAACCCAAACGGATACCAGGGGGACCAAGGCGGTGAACGTGAACATGCCTTGCTGAAGCGGGCTTGCCTGTATATAGAAGATGAAGTTCCGGATAATTTAATTATTGATAAAAACCTGGATGGCTACGTTGATAACATGGTATTCATTGTCAGGGGAGCTACCACAGCCTGGGCAACGCTGCTCTGGCCGCATCGCTGGGCGCTCTATAATGAAGTGGTTTATATTAACGGCAAACGGGTTTGGGATTATAACCTGCAGGTGGAAGACCACCTGAACGGTTCAGGTGCAGGCGTACTTTGCCATGAAATGTTTCATTCGCTGAGTGCTCCGGATCTTTATCATTACAATTCTGCGCCTTATACTTCTGTAGGTCCCTGGGATTTGATGGATGCCTCTGACAATCCCCCCCAGTCAATGGGCGCCTATATGAAATTCCGTTATGGAGGATGGATTGAACAAATTCCCGAGATTACCGAATGCGGAACCTATACCATTAATCCTTTGTCTGAACCTGAAAATAATTGCTATAAAATCGAGTCACCCAATAGTTCCAGCCAGTATTATGTGGTTGAATACAGAGTTAAAATTGGGACTTTTGAGGGTGGCCTTCCCGGAAGCGGACTCCTTGTCTACAGAATTGACGATGCTGAAAACGGAAACGGCAATGCACAGGGACCACCGGATGAGGTTTATGTTTACCGGCCAAACGGGACCATCAATGTAAATGGCAATCTCAGCCAGGCCCACTACGCGGCTGATTACGGACGTACCGAGATCAATGATAACACCAATCCTTCCCCTTTTCTTCAGAATGGACAACCCGGAGGATTGAATATTGCCAACATCGGTTTTACAGGTGAAACCATATCATTTGATGTTTTCTTTGAAAAAGAGCCTGTGACTGATTTTACTGCTTCTGAAATGTTGATCACTCCTGGTTGCTCAGTGAATTTTACTGATGAATCGGTTTGTGAAGTGAGCTCCTGGCAATGGACCTTTGAAGGAGGCACACCGGCCTACTCAGCCGATCAGAACCCGCAGGATATAATCTGGAACAATCCGGGAACCTATTCCGTTTCACTGACCACCAATAATAGCTGGGGGTCTGATACTGAGACCAAAACAGGCTTTATTACCGTTAGCGACAATGCACTACCTGTGGTTGAATTCTTTGCTGTTGACTCGGTAACCTGCACTGGAGGTGTTATTATCATCAAGGATTCTTCTGCTGTTTGTCCGGAATCATGGTTATGGGAAATTTCTCCTGCATCCTTTGAGTTTGTTAATGGAACCAGCACAAATTCCCAGGACATTGAAATTATTTTGAATGATCCGGGGTATTATTCCGTTAGCCTCACCGTTTCAAATGCAAACGGATCGGCAAGTACCACCAAGGAAGAATATCTCAAAGCAGGCGGGGCTTCTGTTCCTTTTACTGAGGACTTTGAAAATGACGACCTGGCATCCAAAGGTTGGACCATTGTCAATCCGGATAACAATATAACCTGGGAGCTTTTTAATGTTGCAGGAAATGGAGGTGATAAAGCCACCGGGATCAATCTTTTTTTATATTACAGTATTCTTAAGCGCGACCAATTGATCAGCCCAGCTATTGATCTTTCCGGTCAGCCGCAGGCAGGGCTATCCTTTCAGCATGCATATGCGCAGTCGTTGAACACTCAATATTCTGATTCGCTGATTGTGAAAATTTCGACCGATTGCGGGAACACATGGACGCGGATATTGGAACTTGCCGAAGACGGCAGCTATAACTTTGCAACCCATGCACCCTTTGGCTATAATTTTATCCCGGCATCGCCTGCTGATTGGTGTGGCGGAGGATTTGGTGCTCCGTGCATAACGATTGATATTTCAAACTGGGCAGGAAATCCTGACACACGTCTGATGTTTGAATCGGTAAGGATGGTTGGAAATAACCTTTTTATCGACAATATTAATTTATATCCAATTACATCTGTACCCTATCAATATACTGCCTTAAATAATGAAATCAGTATATATCCAAATCCCGGGCGCGGTGAATTTACCATATCAATGCCTGAGTCAAATACTCCGGTTGAATTAAAGATGTATGATATTCATGGGAAATGTGTTTACACATCCAGGGAGCAAGCCACATCCGGACAGATAAAACTTAATCCTGATATTAAAACTCAGGGTCTTTATTTTATCGAATTACAGGGAGAATCCGCTTCATGGCACAGCAGGGTGATCATTCAATAATTTTGAAGATCCATAATTGAATGAGGCAAGAATTTGGGGAAGGTAAAAGTTGACGTCAAGGATTTTCTTCGTATAAAATCAAGTTAAAGTTTCAGAGTTATCAATTCTCAGATCATACTTGACTGCTAATTGCCGACTGCCTACTTTCAATCACTCAGCCAGTTTCTCAAACAGTTGCAGCAGTTCATCCCGCTTGCGCGAAGCCACCGGTATTTTAAGGTCATTGGACATAACGATGTAACCTCCATCCTGCCGTTCAAATCGTTTAATCTGCAGCAGATTGATCAGGTAGGATTTATGAACCCTGTAAAAACCACAGTCTGCCAGCATATCCTCGTAATCCTTCAGTGTTTTTGAAACCAGAATTTTATCCCCTCCTGCCGTATGGATGGTGGTGTACGAGTTTTCCGATTCGCAGGATATAATGCTTTTCATATCGAGCAGGTGGATATTTTCGGTTGTCTTTATGATGATTTTCTTGTGTTGGTTATTCACCGATTTCAGGTTTTCCTCAAGGGCCCTCATCTGAAGGTTAAAATGCTTCTGAATCATCTGTCCGGCACGTTTTACGGCATCGGTAAGCAGTTCAGGATTTACGGGTTTTAACAAATAGTCAACTGCACTGCACCGGAATGCCTGAAGAGCATATTTATCATATGCAGTAACGAAGATGACTTTGAAGTCGATGGAGGGAAGGTTGTAAAGCAGGTCGAAACCGGTTCCATCTTTCATTTGGATATCGAGAAAAACAAGATCCGGGTGAAATTCGTTTATGGCTGCTGCTCCTGTTACAACACCTGAAGCCTGCCCCACCACCAATACATCCGGGCAATGCAATTCCAGAAGCTTGATGAGCGTATCACGCATGTGGTCTTCATCATCGATGATCAGAACACGCAGCATTGGATTGATTTATTAAAAGTTCCGAAAGATACGAAAATTAACAAACCAACCGGACATCCCGGAAAAAAATTATAATCACCTCTGAAAAATGATAAACCGCCATTGCGAGAAATACGGGAATAGTTTGTGGGCTGGTATTTCGAAGCAATCTGTTCGTTATTAATACTGACAGATTGCTTCGCTCCATTGCATTCCGCTCGCAATGACGTTTTAGCCCCGCATATTCTCCTCCAATGCCTCAAGACAAAGGTCAAAATCTTTCACTTCCATATTCTCAACCTGTTTTATTGCTTCGATCAGTTCAACCGGGTTAAAGGGTTTTTGCATATAAGCCACACTACTGAGTTTGAATGCCTGAACGGCTTTTTTATCAAAGGAGGAAATGAAAATTATCTTAAAACCTATCGGTTGTAAAGCATGAATCAGATTGTAGCCGGTTCCGTCCTTCAGGTTAATATCCAGGAAAACAAGATCAGGGTGTAATTCCAGGATTTTATTGATTCCATTGGACACCCCTGTCGCTTCCCCGACAATATCCACCTTCGGACAACACAGCCTTAGCAATTTTGTGAGTGTATCCCTGATGTGGGGTTCATCGTCGATGATGAGTGTGCGTAGCATAACTTTTAGTTCAAAGTTTGAAGTTCGATGTTCGAAGTTTTGAGTTCCGGATTCTGGGCTTAAACCCAAAACCCGGAACACAGAACCATTTATTGCTTAATTATCTTTTCAACCTCCACCCTCTTCTCATCCTGCACCCTCAAAAAATACACTCCCCGCGGCAGGGTGCTGATGTCGATTTGGGTTTCACTATTCGTTAACTGCATTTCAAGTACTTTTTCCCCGTTGACATTAAATAGTGAAAGCTGGGCAATACCTTTTATTGCGGATGATGAAATAGTGATTTTATCATGGGATGGAATAGGATAAATATTTAATCCATTTGCAGTGGTTTTCTTTACTTCCGGATTAGCCGTATAAATATCAAAAAAGTTAAGTATTCGGTGCAGTAACTCCTCACGGATATTGGGGAATTCACCGTCAGTAAGATCGGCTAATGAATACGAAAAGCAGAAAGTCCGCCGGCCATTGGAAATGCTCTGCTGAACACCAACGGTACCATATCCACTTTCGGTAAATGCAGTTTTTCCATTGGCTGATGGCGCATATTTATCGATGGAATCGTTGGATATTTGGTTGTTGCCTGTAAAGACCATGTCGTGAGTGATGGCCGCTGGTTTTCCTTCAAGACTGTTAATCGGATTCGTACCTGTTCCATTGGTCGCCGCTATAAGCCCAAACAAATTCAATAACTGTGTATTGTTCACCTGATCGTTGCCCAATGCATCTCCGCCTTCGAGGTAAACATATCCTCCGTCTTCCATATAATCTGTGAGAACGGCAGCCATTTCATCGTTCAAAACCGTACCTCCTGAACCTCCGTTTCCGAATGAAAGGAAAACAGCCCAATAGCCTTCAAGGCTTTGCGGAAAATCATTCCGGTAAGTAACTGTGGAAGCATTCTCCTGCAGGTAATCCCGGATGAAAACACCGCTGTAGTCCTCGCCGTTCTCCACTCCTTCATAAACAAGATAGCCCGAATTCACCGTGATCAGGTTTTCCAAAGTAAGGGTATCGGAATTCAGGGCATTGGATGTGATCAGCCTAACCGTGAAATCACCCGGTTCACTAAAAATCCAAACAGGATTTTGCTCATCCGAATCGATCGTTCCGTCATTGTCGAAATCCCATTGCCATGAAAGTATAGGATAAACCGGATCGCTGAGCGAAATATCGGTAAACTGAACCTCAAGGGGCAAGCCACCTGCCGTTTTATCTGTCAGAAAGTTAGAAAGAATGTACCCCGCCTGATTGTAACCGAAAAACTCCATGGTTTTTAGCAGCACGTTGTACCTTGAACTTATCGCATCCCGGTTGGGGAGTTCAGCTAAAGAATATCCCATATAAAATGTTTTTTGCCCATAGGTAGCGGAACCGTCATACATAATCGCAACATTGCCGTAATCCTTTTCAGTAAAGGGAATGACGGCTTCAGGTTTTGGGGTCAACTTGTCAATATGCCAGTTGTATTTTTGATCGGATCCGGCAAATAACATTCCATCCATTGGTGAAATTGCAGCGCCAAACAGTGTATCAATCGGATTTTCATTATTATATAACATAGCGGAATTTATTCCAAACAATAGCTTCATAGCAGGTATATTAGGATATTGGGAATAGGTCATTTTATAAAACATACCACCCATCTCAACATACAAGTTGCCTCCGCTTTCCAAATATTCTTTTACTGCCAGTGCATTGCTACTTGTAAATTCTGTGCCCTTATCCATGTTTTGACCAAAATTGCCATGAGACAGGAATACGGTTTCAAAACCCAACAATGAAGGATAGCAATTGGCATAGGTATAATTATAACCAAGATGGTTAAGAAAGCCAGTTATTAGGGTGCCGCTGTAATCCTGCCCGTTTTCCTCGCCTTCAAAAACAAATATCCCTGAAGGAGCGACCAAGACGTTGAAAATCATATCTTCACCCATGAGGATTGGACCATCCGATTGAAAATGAAGTGTGAGTTCTGCAACATGAGGGGTTGCATTTGCTCCAACCTGTATTTGCAATTGATCCATAATGCTGAAAGTTGAATCAGAAGGAATATATTCTATGCACGATCCATTGATAATATTAATTTCAGGATCCTCCGTCGAAATGGAAACGATCACATTTTCAGCACCCAATCCCTGGGCGTAATTTCGCAGACTGAAATTGAGTGTTACGTTTTCACCCTGCTCGTTAATACCGTTTCCGTTAGCATCATCGGGAGAAACTGAAAGGAACTCCAGTTTCAGGAAAGGCAGAACATCTTCTGCAAGCATCCGGTAAGCATTTACCCTGCCTGTTCCCAACATGTTGATATAACCCGGGTTGAGTGAATCAATATTGTCGGCTGTCCCAAGCACCTGGGTGATGAGCTGATCGTTCGACCAGTCGGGCCGGTATGATTTAAGCAATCCAAGGCAGCCGGCAACCAATGGCGTGGCCATCGAAGTTCCGTTCCATGGCTCGTAGTTGTTTCCGGGAACGGTACTCCATATCCCCCCTTCAGTACCACCACCCGGTCCAGAAATATCAACCGCAAGGTTGTAATTTGAATAATCAGTTTTCGTATCGTCCACATTTACAGCAGCAACAGAAATGACCTCCTGATAACTTGCCGGGTAGATTAAAGTTGTGTTGTCATAATTATGGGCTGCAGCCAGGACAATACTGCCCAATCCGGCAGCATACGAAACTGCTTCCTGACCTGCATTGTAGAAATTGGGTCCCCCCCAGCTATTGGAAATAATATCCGCTCCGTTTTCGGCAGCGTAAATGATGCCATCCCAACCATAATCAATGCCACTGTTCTGACCAACACAAAGGGACATAATATTCAGGTTCCAACTGATACTTGCTATCCCTGCATTATTATTGGTAGCCCCGGCAGCTAAGCCCGCACAGTGCGTTCCGTGACCATTTTCAGGATTGCCGGGAATAGGATTGGGATCGTTGTTGTTTGTAATAAAATTCCAACCAAACAAATCATCCGTAAAACCATTTTCATCATCATCTACTCCGTTTAAATCACCTGGATCGAGCACCCACTGATTTCCAATGTACTCCATTGTATGACCGTCACCATCGAAATCTTCTGCAAGGTTTTGCCAGATGTTGCTTTGCAAATCCTCATGATCCCAATCCACACCGCTGTCGTTAATGGCAATCACAATTTCCACCGTCCCATTTTCACCTTTGTGAATGTCCCATGCCTCAGGCGCATGAATCTGTGGCAAGTGCTGCAACTGGCTGTACATGGCATCATTGGGTACATCTGCTGTATGATACACCGGAATGGGTTCGGCATATTCCACATTCGGATCGGATGAGAATGCCTCGGCTACCTCGCTCACTGAAAAGCTTTCAGGAAATGAAATTTTATAAATGCGCGACAAATCTGGTAAATCTGCTCTTAGCTTAGCCGGATTATATCGGAAGCGTTTTTCCAACTGGAACACCTTATAGTCAAGAACCTTTTCATCCAATGATTGAACTCCGAAATGAACTGTTCCAGCTTGTTTTCCGCATTCACCGACACCTTTTTTAAGCTTCACGGTGATCACTCCCTGCACATATTCAGAGGTCAGCGATTTCGTATCGCCAGGTTTAAGAATGTTTGTTTGTTCAAATTTGGTTTTAGAAGGCACAGTCTGGCTTTGAACTTTTATTCCACTGGTTGTTATTGCCAATACGATTATTAAAACTTCAATTAGTGTTTTCATTGCTTCATTTTTTTACGTCATTGCGAGACCCGCCCTGGCGGGGCGAAGCAATCCCCCTTTTAATCAATTAGCAGATTGCTTCTCCCGCCGAAAAGGCGGGATCGCAATGACGGGTGGTTGCATGATTTCCATTATTCAAGGATCAGTTTTTCCCTTATTTTGTTTTGATTGGTCGTCACTTCTATAATATATACCCCCGGCTGAAGCTTTGAAACATCAAGCGTATTATTTTCCGATGTTCCCCAGTAAACCTTTTGTCCAACCTGGTTATAGATGGTTACTTCTTTGATGATCACCCCGTTTTTGACTGAAATTGTCACCATTTGATCAGCTGGATTAGGATATAGATTTACAGGTAAGTTGTTAGTTGAAATGGGTTCACCAATTGAGACATCTGGAACCTCATCAACCCCAATTTCAGGTTGTGAATTTCCCCACGGCCGCATCTCTCCATCAATATCATACGGAGGACATTCGTACCAAACACCATTAATTTGTATTGTTGATATGCCGATATTTACTAAAGGGCTAGCTTCGCTAAGATGGTATCCGTCACTCTGGAATTCTGGCTCTTCGATTATATTACCTTCGCCTGGCCACACAACATCACCCTGAACATCGGAGTACCTGATTTCGAGAGTACTTCCTGTCTGATTGATTGCAGGCCCTGTTGTAGCATCATTTCCCCAGATAATTGAATTTACTATCACCGACTTTGACGACATCAAATATATACCGCCACCAAAGTTTGCTTCATTATCAGTTATAGTGTTATTAATCAATATTGCAGTGTCTCCAACTTCATTGGAGGTGATAATGCTAATTCCTCCGCCATGGGAAGCTGAATTACCTTGTATTACATTGTTTAGATATTTTCCGCCCGATCTTAATAACGACACCCCACCTCCCCGGCAGGTTTGAGAAGTGAGGGTATTATTATCAATGACACGATTATTTTCAAACACAAAACCATTTGACGTTATATCCTGAATGAATGCACCAGGCCCCCAGCTCCAATATGTGCCCGGAGCCTCCAGACTGTTGAATGAGATCACATTATTTGAGACGTTGCCGGTAACATCCCAGTAGAAGCTCATTCCTCCGCCCAATGTAGCATAACTATTCGTTCCTATGTCTGTCTTCGCCTCATTATATGTTACTTCATTATTATGGACATCAATTTCAATAAGTCCAAATGCACCTCCAATTGCTACACCGCCTCCATCGCCACCCAGGTGGCCGTTTGCTTCATTATGAGAAATCTCATTATTTTCCATGATCAGGTTATAGAAGCATATAAAGCCACCACCGCCGGCACCTTCAGCATTACTTTTAGCCTCGTTGTTATAGATCCTGTTGCCGCGTAATACGATCCAGGGTATTTCTGAAATTGGTGGTCCGCCTATCTGCATACCCCCCCCATAAACACCTCCATTGTAAGATACAATGTTGTCGTGAATATAATTGTTCAGAAACTTTCCACCGGAAAATTTAATTTGCATAGCGCCGCCCATTCTCATATTAACACTGGACTCAAGAGTTCCTGTACCTCCGGTTATGGTGAAACCGCAAAGAACAGATGTGGTATCTTCCCCTGACTCAAAGGTCACTACCGATCCGATGTCGGGATTCGCAGGCTGGCTCCCATTAATAATAGTATTGTTGATATGGTTGGTGTCGCCTTCCAGGATATATTCACTCGCAACGAGTATGGGTTTGCCTATAAAATTTATATTTTCGTAATACGTGTCATCGGCAACGAGCACTGTGTCATTGTACGAAGCTTCATTAATGGCTTCCTGGATAGTAGCGTAATCGCCCGGAACATGAATAAGAGTTGGGTGGCGATAGATTTCAACCAGGTCTGTCATTCCATCTTCTCTTTCTCCGCCTGCGATAATTAAAGAGTCACCAAAACCCGTAATTGACGCAACAACTTTTGGTTCTGCCATAAAATCGACTTTCCATGCACCGGTCGCTGGGTCATAAACATCGATGACATTGGAATAGTCGGTCCAGCCCCAATCGAAAGTGGCCCCTCCGGCAAAATATGCTTTACCACCAACTGCTGCTGCTTTTGCCATTGACCTTGGTGTAAATAGGCTTGCAATTGACCACTCACCGGTTGAAACATCGTATATATCGACTACATCACTGGGTACGCCGATAGCTGTAATTCCGCCGGCAATAAGCACTTTATTTCCAACACAAACCGCTGTAGCAAATGCTCTTGGTACTGATAATTCGGCTGTTTCCCACGAATTTGTAGTACAGTTATATATGTCCACCCGGTCTGAAAATGTAGTGTAATTGGAACCCCCAGCAATAATGACAAGATCGTCCAGTACCGCCGCTGCTATAGCTCCTCTCGATTCAGGCAGGGTCAGTGTTGACCAGGTCTGGGATTCCAAATCATATATATCTATAACATCAGTTCCATTCAGATCAAAATCAACAAATCCGCCAATGAAAAAGACCTTATTACATGTGCTAAGCGCAGAAATCATAAACCTTCCCTGAGAAAGTTGTTCAACAGTCCACTGCTGTGTCTGTGCATCAAAAACATCAACGATTGATAGAGGATCTTCCATCCCTATCGCTCCACCTGCGCAAAAGAATTTTCCACCACCTACCACGCCAGCTAAACTACTACGGGCGATTGATAATTGGTTTTCAATAACATAATTCTGCCCGGAGGCTGGGTGATACACCTCAACATCGCTCAATGGACCAGCGGCCCCATCTCCTCCTGCAAGAATCAGGCTATCGCCCATAACACCATAAGCCATTGCGTTTTTAGGTTCCGATAAATAATCGTACGTCCACTGCCCGTAAGATATCCAAACGGTGCAGAGGAGAATTGCTGAAATAATTAGATTTTTTTTCATAAGAATTTTTTTTAAAAGTTTAGTGAAAACAAATGTACGACACCCGAAAGGCGGAAATGAATCCGTTTAGTGAACGCCGGGATCCGTTTAGTGAACGCCTGGATTTGTTTAGTGAACGCGAACGGAAGTTCAAATTTCAAGGGTTCAATTCCCCCCTTGAGGGGGGCAGGGGGATGTTTTTTTGTTCGAAGTTTAAAGTTCGAGGTTCCGGGTTTTGAGTTTTGGGTTCTGAGTTTTGGGTTCAAATCGAAATGTCATTGAGAGAAATCATAGGTGGGTTGCGGGAATGGCATTTCGAAGCAATCTGTTGTTGTATTTCAGCCTTTGACCTGACAAGAGATTGCTTCTCCTGCCGAAAGGGCAGGATCGCAATGACGGTTTCTCATACAGTCACCCTGCGAGTATTCATTGACAGGTAGACTGATGGTAAAGGTTTTAGGGGAAAATTGCAACAAGAACGTACGGGGGTAACTTCCATCAAAAAATTGGATATTTTAATGTTAGGTGTGCAAAAAATATCGGATATTTTTATACATGGGTAGTATAAAATACCTAATTTTGCATAAAACGATTAATGATGATGGAAAGAAAGTTATACAATGATATTGTTTCAAACCTTGACAGGAAGGAATATTTAATAATCACAGGTGCCAGGCAGGTTGGGAAAACCACAATCCTTAAACAATTAGCGAAATATCTTACTGAGCAGCAGAAGGCAAATTATTATCTGACTTTTGAGAATCCGGATATCCTGAATACAATGAACGAACATCCTGAAAATATTCTACGGTATACAGAAATCAGCTCCGCATCGAAGGAAAAAGGACAAATACAAAGGATCATACTGCTGGTTGATGAAGTACAATATCTTAAAAATCCATCCAATTTTCTTAAGTACCATTATGATGTAAATGGGGATTGGCTAAAGATAGTTGCAACAGGAAGCAGCGCCTTTTATCTTGACACCAAATTTAAAGACTCACTTGCCGGAAGAAAGAGAATTTTTGAACTGTTTCCGCTTGATTTTGAAGATTATCTTAGGTTTAAAGGTTTTCCGGATTGGATAAAAGAGTGGGAATTAATGCGTACGAATCCGGATTATATTTCCCTGTCCTATCGCGAAATCTTCCATTTATTTGAAGAATACCTTACCTATGGTGGTTACCCTGCAGTAGTATTGGAAAAGGACAGGAACGAGAAAAAAGAAATACTGAACGATCTTGTTAAAACCTACCTGAAACGGGATGTGATGGATTCCAACCAGAGTGATTATCTAAAGGTCATACAGCTATTAAAGGTTCTGGCAAACCAGACCGGCCAGCTTGTTAATACGAATGAACTTTCAAATACGCTGCGTTTTGCCAATACAACCGTAGAGAATTATTTGTATGTTCTCCAAAAGTGTTATCATATCAATCTTATACGTCCGTTTTACAAAAGCCTGAGGAAAGAATTGACAAAAATGCCGAAGATATATTTTCATGACCTGGGATTCAGAAATTCACTTTTGAACCAATGGCAATCATCACCGGAGCGACCCGACAGGGGACAGCATATCGAAAATTATCTCTTTATCAGATTGAGGCAGCTTTATGGGCAGGAAATGATCAGGTATTGGAGAACTACCGGCGGAAATGAAATTGATTTTGTTGTGACACCCGAATCAGGAGATGGCTTTGCCATGGAATCCAAGTTTAAAGCAGATGATTTAAACCTGTCGAAATACAAGACATTTACTGCTGCCTACCCTGGCATTCCCCTGCGAATGACAGCTTATGAAACAACTAAACCGCTGTTTTCATTATTCCGATTGTGAAACAGTCTCTCCACAAATATAAAGTTCGAGGTTTGAAGTTCCGGGTTCTGAGTTTTGGGTTCAAATTGAAACGTCATTGCGATCCCGCCTTTTCGGCGGGAGAATCCTGTCTGCCGACAGCAGGCAATCTGCTTTTTGTCATGCAGTCTTTCATACAGTCACCCTGTGAATATTCCATGACAGGCAGTCTGATGCCAAACCTTTTAGGGGAACTTGCAACAGGAACTCACCGGGTCACTTCCATCAATTAATTCAGGAAGAAAAATATCATTTGTAAAATGAAAAATATCGAATATTTTTCATTTTTGAAAGTATTATTATCCTTGATAAAGTATTTTTTCAATGGACATTAATGATCAGCTTCCCGCTCCAAAACCGCCGTTGCCATACTGATCTTACCAACTCCAAGCCCGTAATCATAATACATAAAACAATGATTGTCGCGGAAAAGTAATTTTGGAGTTTGAACTCCCATGGCGGAACCCAGGATTTTTGAATAGGGGTCATCCTGATAAAGGTAAATTGGATTTTGCCAGTACTTTTTCCAGTGGAGGCCATCCGGACTGGTTGCATATCCTATCGAAGTAAATTGGGACATTAAATCAGGTGGTTCAAGCATTCCAAAACCGGCATAATACATTTCAAATCCACTTTTAACCCTTGAAACGAAACCCAGGGTTATACCGTCGGTATCCCACTCGCCGGGTTTGCCATTCATCATGATTGGATCACTTTCAGCGAAGGGGTGTTCTTTGGTTGAAGGGTCATTGTATTTTTTCCAGCTTATTCCATCCTTCGATATAGCCCTGCCGATTAGGAAGTTTTTCTGGGATGCAAAATCATAAGCAGCAGAGTAATACATCACAAAACTGTCGCCATTCAGATGCAGTATTGAGCCTACTTGAATAAACTCCGCATCCCATTCGCCCAACTTCCCGGAAGTAATTACTGGTTTCTCGCTTCTTCTCCAGGGTCCGTATAGGGATGAAGCGGTAGCCCTGCCAATGTAAGGCCCCATTCCGAATCCGGCTGTTTCGCGGGCATTGTAATACAGTACCCAAAAACTATCTTCTCTGAAAACTTCCGCCTGGCTCACTCCATAGGCATCAAAACCGGTGTTATCCGCTTCAAGTATCGGATTGCCGCTATATTTGGTAAAATGATAACCATCGGTTGAAGTTGCCAGCCCGACAGCTTTGATCATATTCTGCTTAAACCCTGTATAGAAAAGATATATAGTGTCATCATGTTCCAGGATGCAGGCATTCATCACCAGCAGATCATCCCATGAACCCGGTTCACCAGGTACCAAAATAGGATTGCTTTCATTACCTTTGAATTTCAGAGGGGTAGGGGAATTGACATGCTGGCAATCCCACATCAGCAAAACAATTAGGCTGATGATAATTTTGATATTTTCCCTTTTTATAGTCACTGTTGTTTTATAACATTTAATTACCAACCTGTCTGACCCCGCCATCAAAAGAGGACGGGCTGTCAAAAACATCCTTTACCACCGCCTTCGCCAATCCGATTTTACCTCCGACA
This sequence comes from uncultured Bacteroidales bacterium, assembly GCA_963749345.1. Lineage (GTDB taxonomy): Bacteria > Bacteroidota > Bacteroidia > Bacteroidales > JAADJA01 > JAADJA01. Next base: position 1,288,028 of record CAVVMO010000001.1, read on the forward strand.
TTTCCTACAATGGCGTAGTCGTAATACATATAACATATCGAATCGAGAAAGATCAGGGACGGGCCTTCGAAACTAATTTCAACGATATCATTTCTTTTTGATAAGTTGTATTCTGTTTCAAAAACCGGATTTCCAGGAAATTTTTCCCATATAATTCCATTGTGACTTGTGGCATATCCTGCTGCCATGATGCGAACATTATTTCTGTATGCAACACCCGCATAATACATCTCGTATCCATTTGAATTCCTTAATATGCATGGTGTCCATACCTGTTTGCTGTCCCATTCACCCGTTGTTCCTGTTTTCAATACCGGATCACTTTCCGCAAAAGGATGCTCTTTCGTAGCCGGATCATTGTACTTCCTCCAATTTTTTCCATCAGTCGAATTAGCCATTCCAAGGTATTGATATTCAGACCCAGAGAAGTCTGCACCTCCTGAATAATACATCCGGTAACTGCTGTCATCAAGTTTAAGTACTGAACCTGGAAACAGGTATTCTGAGTCCCATTCACCCATTCTGCCAGCAATTAATACAGGGTTATTATCTTTAATCCATGGCCCGGTAAGCTCCCTTGCTGATGCCCGGCCGATACTACCACCGGGTCCCCAGCTAGCCCTTTCAATACAGTTGAAATATAATACCCAAAAAGAATCCTGCTTTATCACTATTCCCGCACCTAATCCAAAGGCATCCGATCCAAGGCCATCGGGAGCCAAAACAGGATTTCCTTCAAATTTTGTAAAGTGAAATCCGTCGTTTGAAGTTGCCATTCCCATGGCGGGAACACCGCTTCTGTTTATCCCAAGATAAAAAAGGTAGAATATCGCGTCATGCTTAACTACATGTGGCAAAGCAATTGCCAAGTCGTCCCAGGAACCGGGTTCGCCGGGAGTTAAAATGGGGTTGTTCTCATAGGCTTTGAATTTTAAGGGAGAGGCAGACTTTTCATCTGTGCAGCTTGTAAGGAATAAAAAGAAAATAAATAAATAGGTAAACGCATGATCCATGTTATGAGTAATCTCATACATTTTTGCCATTCTCCAACAGTTATTCATATTTCTTCAGTTAAATAATCAATCAGGTTTTTCCACTGAATACCCGCTCTGTCGGTGTCAAGTAATTTATCCATTGATAATACGAGCTTTGTGTAGTTATCATTGATTTTTTCCAATTTGTGGAATTCTCTTTCAATGGTTTTTTGATCGTGCAAAAGATAAGCTACCTGGATATAAATCCGATCGTTACCCTTTACAGCAACAAAATCTATTTCCTGTTCAATGTATTTGCCTATCTCAACCTTATATCCTCTGCTCAGAAGTTCAAGGTAAACGATATTTTCAAGGTGTCCGGAAATGTCGCCTGTTTTATAACCAAGAAGGACATGCCTTAAACCGATGTCGCCTGAATAATATTTCTCATGGATTTCCAGTAATTTTTTCCCTTTAATATCAAAGCGATTGACTTTAAAAAAAATAAAAGCCGCAGTCAGCATGGACAGATAGCTTTGAACCGTATCAACAGAGCCCCCTGTTTTTTGTGACTTAAGAAAATCAGCAATTTTTTTTGAGGAGGTAATGTTTCCGCAATTGTCCGCTGTGAATTTTGCTATCTTTTCCAGAAGTGCAAAATCCCGAATCCCGTTCCTCGCAACGACATCCTTCAACAAGATTGTATTATATATCGAGGAAACATATTGTTCAATCACCTCATCATCGTATTCCATGTGATGAATTCCGGGGAATCCACCGTATTTCATAAACAATCCGAATTCCTGTTCAGTATTTCCTGCGCCTTTACCCTGGCGAAATTGTAAAAACTCTGAAAAGGTAAGGGGATACATTTTAAATTCGATGTACCTGCCGGATATGTGCGTTGCCAATTCAGAAGATAACATTTTTGAATTGGATCCTGTAATGAAAATGTCAGCAACATTATCTGCAAGAAAACCCGCTACTGCTTTCTCCCATCCTTCAATTTCCTGTATTTCATCAATGAATAAAAACCTATGGCCTGTTTTGCCCCTGATCTGGCTTTTTACATATTTATTCAAATCCTTATAATCCCTAATGAAATCAAATTCGAGTGAATCTTTATTGATCAGGATTATATTATCAGGCGCTACACTGTTATTCGTCAACGAAGCGCTTATCATTTTCAGAAAAGTACTTTTACCACAGCGGCGTATGCCTGTAATCACCTTTATTACTGGTTTTCCAATGAATGGAGATATTTGTCTGATGTAACGTTCTCTATTGATCATAAAACATTCTGCTATGTCTGAAACTTTTCAAAGATAAACTAAAAGTTTCGATTGTGCCTGAATTGTTTTTGATGCTTCAACTGAACCTACTTTCTGCACGTTGCTAACCTATAACTGCATTTTGCCCACTGCTGACTGCCTCCTACTTCACCACCACCGGAATCCCAAATGTCACCTTTGTTCCGCATGCAACGCCCATGTTGTCTTTCAAGTCGGTGATTTCCATTTGTATTTTATGTTTCAATTTTTTATTCAGCTTAATTAGACGTTCCTGCGTAATGGAAGTAGACATAGAACGGTGTATTCTTTTTTGTTTTAATTCAATTTCTTTGGCTTTGTCACGTCCCACACCATCATCTTCCACTTCAAACCGTATTATATCACCCTCCATTTTGAACCGGATATTGATATGCCCGGGCGTTTCCTTATATTTGATCCCATGTTCAATAGAATTCTCGATGAAGGGTTGGGCAAGCATGGGCGGGATCATCATGGTTTCCTCATCAATCTTTTCATCTACATTTAAAGTGTATTCAAACTGCCCGGCATACCGCACCTTTTGGAGTTCCAGGTAATTTTGGATGGTTTCGATTTCTTTTTGCAGCAGGACATTTTCATCCACGGAGCTGTCGAGAATATTCCTTACCAACTGTGAAAAGCGGGAGAGGTATATACTGGCTTCGGTTGCTTTCTGGTTGATCACAAAGTTCTGGATGCTGGCGAGTGAATTAAAAATGAAATGCGGATTCATTTGCGAACGGAGCAGCTTTTGCTCCAGATTGGCAGATTTCTGCTCGGCCTTCCATCGCTTGCGCTGAAAAAAAAGCAACAGGAATAAACTGATGATAACCATCCCAGCTCCGATACCGCCTAAAATGTATCTTGTCCGTAACAGCCGAAGTTGGTTTAATTCATTATCCTGTGCGAGTGACCTGATCTTTTGATCGGTCTTTTCGGCTTCGGCTTCAGCCATAAGCAGTTCGAACTGTTGAACCTGCTGTTCTGCGTGCAAGCTGTCTTTGTTCTGATAATAAGCCTGAAGATAATCAACGGCTCTATCACTTTGACCTTGAGCCATCGCCAGTCTGAAGCGTAAGTTGTACAAATCCAACCTCAACCGAAGAGCATAGTCAAACTCAAAAACCTGATCAAAAGACTCCCAATAACCATCGGGAACAAACCTCTTTGGTGACAGGAAAAAAGTATCTAATTTTGATTCACTCAGTTTCAGGTTGATTTCTGCCTTAGCGTATTTTCTCTCTCCCAGGTCAAATTCGGCCAGATAATTCAAAATAATAGCCTGGAGATAAACACTTCCAAATCTCCTTGCTGCGTCATAGGCGTTCTTGTAGGATGAACGAACATAAGGTAAATATCCGGTTGCTCCCGGTAAAGCAGGACTTTCTGCAAAATAACTTGCCAGGTTAATGTTGTTGACACAAATAAGTCCTTCATGCTTTAGTTCTGTTGCAATCTCCAGAGATTTGTTTAAATAGTCAAACGATTTTTGTTGATTATCCGATAAGTTCGATTTACCAAGATAAGCCATACCCAGCATATCCAGCGCATAGGCTTCAATAGTTCGATCCTTAAGCTTCTTCGAATATTCCAGTAACTTCTGGCCGTAGTTTACGACAGAGTCAAGTTTTTCTGGTGCATCCCGCAAATAGGTAAAGCATATTGACCAAAGCGCTTCAGGTATTAGTTGATCAGAACCAGTTGCATGGTAATTATCAACTGCAAGCTGGTAAAAAGAAATAGACTTATCCATTCTCTCCATGAAAAAATTAATATGGCCAAGTTGAAGGTAGAGTTCACCCAATTCTTTCACAGGGTCATTCTCCTCAAGTATCTTCAAAGCCGACAAATAGGACTGAAGGGCATTCTTAAGGTCCATTTTATAATAATAGGCATTCCCTGTATTAAGCCTTGCTACTCCAATTCCAATCGGGTAACCGTAAATGGTCCCAATTCTCAATGCCTGTGTTGAATGCATAATGCTGGAGTCGAAATGAATGGGTGCATAATATGCAGCAAGGGCATTCAAAATATCCACCTGTTGTTCAATATCAGTACCCGGCAGGAGTTTTTGCAGGCTATCGATTTTATGGCGTGGAAAAATGGTTTGGATCCGGCCAAAGGCGAGTATTTGTAAAAGAACAAAGGTTAAAATCAATATTCTTTTTATCATACAATTGCGTTCAATGTTGTCTGTTCTCAGTTCTCAGATCACTCTAATGCCTCACCCAATATTGATACTTCCGAACATTACATTTTTTGGTTTTATCCGACTTCAAATGTAGAAAAAATCTTTCATTTTAAGATGATCTTGGCTAAATAATATTTTGATGTGCTAGGCATAAAATTGAAGAATTCTGAAGAAGAAGAAATCCCGATCTCTGGTACCATAGTTTGAAGCGATGAATCTTTGTATTTTACTGTTGATTGCTTCAGCCATGGAGTTGGTTTCACCGCTGATAAAATAGTTTCTGATATATTGTTCATTGGATTCCACCAGGGATTTAAAATTTAGAAGTTCATCGATTTCAGAAAGCTCGACATCTTCATACCATTGATGAAGTTCCTTGTCAATGTGGAGATAATGCTGGCTAATATTGTTGTTACTCATCAGGGTTCTGAACTCATTACATAAGGTGTACGTTTTTTCTATTTCGGGGTATTTTCTGAAAAGTGCCAGTGCTCTTTTTTGCTGTCTTTCGGTCCATTGATTACGATATTTAAACAACAGGTATCTGCTGCGGGCGAGGATTTCAAGGAGGGTTTCCCCGTTTTCCAGTTTTTCTTCATGATAGTGAAATTTATCTGGCTTAAATGTTTTTCCTGTTCTTTCGCATTCCTTTAATCGTTCAATCTCAAGGGTTTTAAATTCCTGAAGCGCTTTACGCCGTTTTTCCAGTTCTTTCTGCCGGTATCGTATCCTGACGGATTGATGAGCTTCCATCAGGTTCTTTATCACATGGAATTTATCTCCCACTTGCATGGCCTGGGGAATTAACCCGGAACAGACTTTTTCAAATAGTGGGGAAAAATCACGGGTAATGCTTTGGATCTGGTTCAGTCCGGGTTGTAATTTTTCAAATACCTGTTTTATTTCAGCATAATTGATGCTTTTACAGATCATCGCTATTTTACCCGTTTGACGGTTGCTCATGATGGTGTAAATCTCATCGCTGATGTGTTTCTCATCAATCGACATTTTTGCCCCAAGGTTCTCCGGCTTCAGTATTGGAACTTCTACTGTTTTCCCCTTTTCAGGATGGTTGATATCGTTTTTATGCATCATCGTTTGGTCACGGGCATAATCACTCAGTACGTTCTTATACCATCGGTATAGGGTCGGACCCTTGATCTGTAATGCTTTGCCAAAACTTGTTATATTCATCGGGCTCAAATCCAAGCTCCTCCTTTAAAAAAATCCCAAATTCCTTGGTGGTTTTCATCCCTTCAAAATGAAGATCATATGGGTTACTATAACTCTCTTTTGTGTTTCCTTTTTCTTTCCATCGTCTCCGTCTGACGGCAATATAAACAGTCTTGTCTTTCAATGGAAATGTCTGCAACTCCATTTTATTTAGATAACCATCCTGTACTACTTCTTTTCCCTTTAATTCATTGGGTATCTTTCCCTCTTTTTCCTCAAAATACAACGTGATACTCGTTGGCTTTTCTACAATCTGTATAAGTTCAAAATTATCAGCTATTACCCTTGGGGCTATTAAACTCACTATGTCTTTGCATAACTTCTCCTTTTCCATGCCTTTTTTCGCTAAGGTAGGAGTTATCCAGCACATCAAAATAAAATATAGCCATGATCTTAAATATTCTCAATGAAAATTTTGATGGAGTCTGGATGAGGTCGGGAAAGGAAATAAGACTTTATGATTTATTAATAGAACACAGATGACACTGATAAAGCAGATTTAGGCGGTTCTGATTTTCATAAAATTTACGCATTGGAATTAATATATTATCAGTGTTAATCAGTAAAATCCGCGTTATCCGTGTGCTATTTAATAAATTCTATTTGTTTAACAGCCAGATAGCAGCATTTAAAACCGTTGCAAAACTTACCCACAATAAGTAAGGAATTTGAATCAATGCCGCTACCTTGTTGATTCGATAAAAAATGAAAATCATAGCAACGATGAAAACCCACAAAGCAATAATATCCACCAGCGCCCAACCAGGTTGATGGAAATAAAAGAAAATAAAGCTCCATGCAAAATTTAACACCATCTGAATTCCAAAAATGATCAACGCATAATCTCTCATTCTTCCATCCGGTGCTTTCCATACCAGGTACAATGATACTCCCATGAGCAAGTATAAAATCGTCCATACCGGTCCGAAAAGATAACCGGGAGGATTGAAAGAAGGCTTGTTCAACTGGGCATACCAGGTGTTGATGCTTCCGGCATTGGCAAGTCCGGAGAGGCTGCCGATGATTAATGGAAGCAAAATACAAATTAAGGGCGTTAAAAATTTGGATATTTTCATTTTATAGGATTATTATTTGTTGAAACTTTTAATTCGCCAACGATAGGAACAGTTCGAAAGCGGTATTCCAGTTTGCGCACCCATACAGCAATTATGGCAAGGATTACCCGTGGCCACATCAACCATAGCATGGGCAAACCGATGGCATAAAACAGAAGTGGATCTTCGAGCTGCGAATGAGAAACGGCTAAGTGATGGTTCAAAAGATCGGCCTGTTTGCGAGTGACCTGTCCTTCATGTACCTGTTCGATCAATACCGCTGAACCATAGGCCAATCCTACTGCATTACCCACAAACCAGCCAAATGAAACATCAGCCGAAAGGCCGAATATTCGCATCATTGGGTTTAAAAAACGTGTGATTAATTTCATTATCCCAAACTCTTCGAAAGTTTTTTGCATGATCATAAGCAGGGTAATCAAAAGCAGTATTTTTAATGACATTCGGACCATGAGCCACAACCAGGCAGCAAACGCCTGAATAAAATCAAGGTTTTCCCTTTCAAGTCCGCCCTTCACGGTACCTTCGAATTGAGGCAGGATCAGGTTAAGCAGCAGAGCCGCAGCAAGAGACATGATCAATCGCAGCCCCAGCATCCGCCAAAGGTTTGAACCTGTTTTCCGGAGTACCACCGATTCGATGATGAACCCGTGTGATATGAGGCACATGGTAGCCAGTATAATCCCTTCACGGACCGGCAATCCGAGCATCGAAATAATAGCAATGACTGAGTAGATGTTTGTAAAAACGCTGGTAATGAAAACAAGCGCTGCTTCACCCGGTAACCCGGCATATTGAAAAACCGGAGCAGTATAAAGGGAGATGGTTGAAAGAATACCCGTAAAGTCAAGCAGAAATACACCAAAGGAAACGGGTATGGTAATTTTAATGAGCCACTTAGTTGTCTTCCAGGATCGCGGCAAAGCAAGCAGAACACAATTTTTCAGTCTTTTCAAAAAAGAATCAGATATTCTCAAATCTTTCGTCACTTCAGTTTGCTTTACAAATGTTGCAAATGTATTTTGAATTACCCAAAACAATTTACGAATTTCTTTAAAAAAAGAACAGTCCCCGGCAAGTCATAAGAAGTTTACGTCTTTTGGAAACTTAGGCATTGTTTCAATCCTAAATAGAAGGGTTCCCAGGGATTCAATAAGGTAATCATAAACTTTCTAAAGTCAAATTTGGTAAAGGCTATTATTAACCTTAAAAAACTAGGATAAAAAAACCCCGGGGGATTTTTTAAGATACCCGGGGGATGAAAAATTTACAAAATCAAATAATCTTAATTAATGAACTATCCCAATCTTGGTATTAAATACTTTTTCATTTTCTACAATACGAACCATATAAATTCCTGCCTTTATTTCAGAAAGATTTACACTGCTTCCATCTGTAACATTTTCTTTCTTCATAACAACATTGCCAGTTAAATCGTAGATATATAACTGTGCATTTCGAATATCTCCGCGAATATTCAACTTATCCTTAGCGGGATTTGGAAACACTGTAACATCGGTCATTTTGCTATTATCAGGTATTCCAGTAATAAGCTCGGCTTTGGTCCCGTTCGCAATTTCAGCATCATTATAGTTGATCAGCATACCTACTATTTCAAGGTTAGTGATATCCCATTCATCAGAAATGGTAGTTGTAAACTCATAGCTGTGGGTTTCGCCGGCATAAACTGTTTCCGGAAGACTCCCTTCAACTCCCCAGAAACCACCCAGAAGGGCACGTGCAACATCCTGGTAAACCATGTCTTCGGCGGGAACCGGATCAGGTAAGTTCTCGAAACCACCCATTGGGCCGAATATGTCCACCTGAATAATAATTAGCCTGATCCCATCCGGCGCCCGTTCCGGTTACTTCGTTTTCAACCAGTACTGCATTGAACCTGTAATCCGGAAACCTGGGCTACAAAATCAGAGGTAAGCGTAAAGGATAATTCCCCGGTGGTTGAATTAAATGTTTTATTTTCAATCGTAATCCCTGCAGGTGCAATTTTATTCATTCTTTCCAGGTAAGCTGCTTCCAAATAGGATGGATCTGTATATATAGCCCTGTCAGCAAGAGCTCCCGGATATGAATATTCAATCAATGGACCAATTCCTGCATCATACTCATCAACAGTCATTGGATCCCCGTTATGAACAGCTATCCCAATCCAGGTCTCGGGATATTTCATCTGCATCGAATCCATATAAACAATACCCATTACACACCAGCCACACCACGTTCCTGTTCCTTCTTCACCAACTACCATTTTAGGCGGAATGTATTCAACAATGCCAAAGGTGGTATTTAATATATCGTTAGCCGGCACTTCATCACCTGTGAGTTGAGTTGTCACCTCCATATCATACATTCCAGGTTCAGCTGACCATGTATCAAACAAAACCTGGGCTTCTTCACCAAGGGCAAGATTTGACACATTCTTGGTTGAAGTATAACCATTATCATTTATGGTGCAGGTCACCGGGAAGCTAACCGTTTGTAATCCATAATTCCTTACAGTAGCCTTAGGAATAACGTTCCCTTGCAGGATGAATGGCTCCATATCAATGGAAACTACCCCGGCATTGAGGTTGATTGATGAGCCTGTCAAAATCAATGTATAATCTTCCCATTCACCTGCCCAAAGATTAGCACATGGATCGGGAGATGAAGGTTCCAAAAAGCATGACCCAACACGCATAACGGTAGCACCAGGTAAACCATTTCCCGGGATTGTGATGGGGATTTCGTAAAAAACACCGCCCTCTGCCATTTCAAAATCGGTTACTACCAGTTCATCAGTTGTAAATTCAATATCCTGATTTAAATCGATCCATATACTTACATATTGAGCCTGAAAACCTACGGCCACAGTAGCAACATATTCAGAACCGATCTCAGCGGTTCCTTCCAGATTTGTGAAAACACCATACCCATTATCACTACAACCACTGTCATTGTTTTCTATTCCTGCAAAAGCAAAGTCAGTTATACCAGTTATAAAACCACCAGCAGAAAAGCAGTCTCCAACAGGTACACAATACCAATTGGCATCAACAACCGGGAAAGCATGTTCAATCTGGTCGTTATCCGGATTCTCATCACCCGGAAGTAAAGTGGTAACAGAGGCTGTATAGAAGCCCTTAACTGCAGTCCATGGATCAAAAGCAACGGTGGCTGGTTCACCAAAAGCAAGGTTTGATACTGATTTCGTAGATGAGAAAACAATGTTTGAACCTTCATAAATCTCAAAAATCACATCAAATGATACTATTTCAGACCCATAGTTGACGATCTCAGATGAAATATTTACAACATCTCCTTCATGGATAAGGTTTTCAAGTCCGAAAATGGAAAGCGGTGTAACATCAAAAGAGGCCTGTTCACCAAGCGTCACATTATCAATATTCCATGCGTCCAACTGGTAGCTGTCATCTTCAAATTTAAAACAGAACTGGAAATTTGCTGAACCGATATCCGGTGTATTTACTATCAATACCTCAAATGCATTGTAGTTTTCACCGGTCAGCCAATTTAATTCCCAAACCTGGTTCCAGGTTGCACCACCATCACTCGTTGTCTCCACGCCTACCCAAAATCCGGTATTAAACGCATATGAATCGATAAAATGTAAAAATGATAAACTCAGCTGGGTATATCCACTGGTATTAATAACAGGGGAAACCAATCTGGATGTTCCCAAAAAAGCAGGGCTCCAAACCATCGCCACTTCAGGTATAGCCCCACCTGCCTTGTTGGTTTGCGCTATTCCCCAATTTTCTGATCCCTCTCCCAGAACCGTCCAGGCATCCAATCCCGCAGAGAAATCTTCGTAAAATAGCACCTCGTCGATTGACTTATGCCACCCCTTAGGAGCGTTCATTTTAGTGATCGTGGTTTCCTGGTTCTCACCGCGTTTTAAATTTTCACTTTGCTGTGCCATTGAGCTAATGACAATTGTTAAGCAAAATGCGATTAAGCTTTGTTTAAGTAATTTTGTTTGCATAGCATTAATTTTTAATTGTTTATAAATTTGTTTACGATGTAAAATAAATTTTCACGTTCATTTTTCACTCTTTTTGGAAGGTTTAACTTTTTCGGATTCGAGCAACTTTGACCTGTTGTTTAATTCCGATAAAACCTTTTTAAGGATACGACTCTGCATATTGGATCGTTCGATGATCTCATCTATTTTTTTTGAATCCGTTCCGGGTTCGATTTTATTTTCGTCAGGTTCCATAAAATTTACTTGTTAATCCAATATGAAATAAAAAATTAATTTCATCACAAAGGAAAATATCCAATAATCAAAAAGCTAATTTTTGAGGTAACAATAAGGCATCACCCTGATTTTTGAGGGTAACAAAAAGTGGACATAATTGGTTAAGCTCTGTTAGTCAGAGATTTGAGGATTATAGTTTAGTCAGGTAAGCAACGAGGTTCTCATCGCGGTCCAAACCAAGTTTTTTTCTCAAACGATAGCGTGCTGTTTTAAGGCTTTCGGCTGACTGGTAGGTAATGTCGGCAATTTCTTTTGATGTCATGTTCAGGCGGAGAAAAGCACAAAGCCTGAGTTCATTTGGGGTAAGGTCAGGAAATTGTCTGCTGAGGCTGTTGTAAAAGTCAACATGTACTTCCTGAAAACGAACCTCAAATTCCGTCCAGGTATCCTGGGTAATGCTTTTGTCGAGTTCTGAAATAACATTTTTTATTACCGTTTCATTATTCTCTTTTTGCCCCTGGTTTGTGTTTTTCAGTTTATCGGATATGGCCGAAATGAATTCATTCTTTTTGAGCAGATACATAACATTGGTTGTAAGTTCCTTATTTTTAAAATCGAGTTCTTTCGACAGTTTTTCCCTTTCGAGCAAATTCATTTGTTGTTCGAGGTTTTTTCTGCGCATCCTGTTGTTCTGTAAAAAATACAGGAAGGCAATAATTAAAAGTGAAGCAGCTGCACTGATGATGATCAGCAAATAAATGAGTTCTTTACGGTAATGTTTTGCTTCGATAAGTTCACTTTCGAGCTTTTGCTGTTTCCGTTCTTTGTCGAATTCATATTGGAGCGTTAACTCGGTAATTTTTTGGTAATTTTTTACTTTTAATAAGCTATCATTAAGCACAGTGAAGTTTTTATAATAAAAATAGGCGCTATCTTTATTTCCCTGTTGATGAAAAAGATCGGCCAGCTTTTGTGTCACCTCGGTTATCAATTCCAGATTTGATGAAACTGATGCACCGGACAGTGCCTGATGATAAAAATAAAGAGCCATTTTAAAATCGTTAAGTTGGAAATAGGCATCTCCCTTATGTTTGTAAACCGCTGCGAAAATATAGGGGCGGGATCCCCAGAAATCATCAACCAAACTATCTGCTGCACTTTCCGATTTTTCAAATAATTCGAGTGCGGCCATAGTCCTGCCTTCCGAAAATGCCATTTCCCCAAGGTTTGAATACGTTTTGGTAAGACCATAATAATTCGAAATCTGTTTTTCAATTTTGAGGGCCTTATTCAGATATAAATAGGCACTGTCATTTTTCTTCAACTCAAAGTAAGTGTTTCCGATGTTATTTAACGTATTTCCAATAAAGTAAGGGTCCTTCAAATGCTCAAATAATTTGAGCGCTTTTGAATAATATTCAAGACTTTTACTATTATCTTCGAGATTAGCATAAATGATGGCAATGTTATTATAAAACCTGGGCAGGTAAAGGCTGTCGTTATGTTCTTCGGCGATTTGTAATCCTGTAAAAAAAACATCCAGAGCGCGGTACAGGTTGGTTTGCATGGCGTACACATTTCCCAGCCCCAGGTACAGGCCTATAACATCCCTTGGTTCAATTGTTTCATCTATCAGGTCTTTGGCACTTAAAAAGAATTTTTTGGCTTCGTCAAGATCATCCGTTTTCATTTTGAGCCCACCCATTGCCAGGTAATTATTAAACTGGCCTTCGATGAATTTGTTCCTCAGCGACATTTCCAGTCCATACCATGCAAAATACGCTGCCGAATCAATGTTTACATTAATATACTCTTCTGCCAGTTTAGCACAAACCAGTGCTTTTTTATTTTCAGGGAGATCTTTCGACTTAAATAATCTCAATAGACTATCTGCTGGTTCCTGTGCTCTGATTGGAATAATAGCCACTGTGATGGTCAGGATGATGACCAGAATGCCGTAAATTACCCCATTCCTATAACTAAGATAGATTTTCAAAAATTCTATATAATAATGTTCTAAAATTCAAAGGTACAATTTTTATTAAACTACAAATTCTGACAGGGGTTCCGGATATTTCATTATTCAGTTTTCGCCGATAAATGAAATATTGAAAATTTCAATTCAGAAATACAAAAGCAAAAAGAGGAAAACAATGTTTCATCGTAGATGTGGATTGAATGTGCCGGGCTAACAGCATTGTACCGGACATGACTGTATCGACCCTAAAAATTAAACCCGTGGCCCCTGATTGAAAAATTTCATACATTTGTCGCCATATATGCTCATCTTAAAAACCATTTCTGTGTGGCTTTTTCTGTTGTTATTGGGTTTGGACAACATCAACGTAATAATCCGCGATGTATCGCTCACGGTTCTTGTATCGCAGCCGGCAAATGAAGATCATAATCAAAAAAGTACGCTGGATTCTACCTGGGACGGTGATGACATAGTGTCGGACAATATTACTTGAGTCCAGTCAGTTAATTGAGCTAACTGAACAAAGATTTTTACCTTGGGTGTGTCTTCATTTGCTGAAATTAATTCATGTTCCGGTACTTTTATTTTCGGGTTTTCCTCACCCTTGACCACTGTGGATGCAAGCAGAATGCCTAAGGCTAAGTACAGTCTCAAATAGGTTGGAGCATTATATCTTAACTCATTCATCCGGGCAAGATAGGGAATATGTATAGGCAATAAAAAAAAGGCCTGACCAAGATCAGACCTATAATTACTTTTAAAAATTAAGCTTTATTGAATGATGGTCAGTTCATCGATCAGGTTTGTTGCCCCGGCATACTTGTCGATGATAAAAAGAACATAACGGATATCCACGCAAATCGTCCTTTGCACAGTCGTTTCATAGGCCAGGTCGCCGCTCATGGCTTCCCAGTTGCCATCGAATGCCAGCCCGATCAATTCACCATTACCATTAATAACAGGGCTACCTGAGTTTCCTCCGGTTATGTCATTGGTCGTGAGGAATCCAACGACCAGTTTCCCATCTTTACCATACCTGCCAAAATCTTTGTTCTTATATAACTCTTTCAGTTTATCAGGTACGATAAATTCTTCATTGGTTGGGTCTTCCTTTTCCATCACACCAGAGAGATAGGTAACATAATCATATTCGACTGCATCAGCCGGCACATAATCCTGAACCGAACCATAGGTAAGTCTCATGGTGGAATTGGCATCAGGATAATAAACTTTATCGGGATGCATTTCACGAAGGCCGGCAATGAACAGGCGATTGCTTTTGTTAAGTGAAGCCTGTGCCTTACGATAACTGCCTGAAGCTGCCATCAACCCTTCCATAATTTTGCCGCCTAATATATAGGCCGGATCTTTTGAAAGCTTTTTGACGCTGGGATTATCCAGGAATGCATTCACCTTGTCGGGACAAGAAAAAATTGATTTTTCAAAAACATCGGCAGCATACTGGTTAAAATCACTTTTGTATTTTTCTTTAATTTCTTTGAAAAAATCAGGTTGCTGATCAGGCGGAATATTTTTATCATACATGGCAAACAAACCAGCCATTATTTTCTGGTCGGTAGGAGCATTGTAATCCTTGAAATGTTCTTTTACCGATTCCCTGAGCAGATTAATCGTTTCTTTTGGTGCCTCGGGATTTTCTTTTATCCCGGCTAATTGTTGCTCAAGTTGGGTAAACTCCTGGCTATAATTGACAATATCCGGACCCAGTAATCCCAGGCTCATATACATAAGCGGGCCAATGTAATTAGCGAGATTTTTATATCCATTATCAAGGTCGGTATAGATACTTCCATATTTATCTTTTCTTGCCTGTTCACTTTCTATCCAGCGGGTAAAATCCTCTTCAATGGCAATTTTTTTATCCATCACTCTTTGCCTTTTCACTCCTTTGGTTTGTCCAATCAGGTATTTCCAGTAATTGGCCAGTCCGGCGTAGGTGGAAGCATATTTGATATTCACAGTACGGTCAGCATCCATGTCTTCCTTCATGATTTCGAGCCTTCTTCCAAGGAGATCAATCATGGCAGGATTATAATTTTCAAGATTGTATTTGAGTCCGTATGAAGTTATATACCTGTTCGTTGTTCCCGGATAACCCCATATCATAGCAAAATCATCTTTTTTAACCCCTTTCAGAGAAACCGGAAGGTGATGTTTTGGTTTAAGAGGTACATTATCAGCAGAATATTTAGCAGGAGATCCATCCGGAGCACAATAAACTCTGAATATGGAGAAGTCACCCGTATGACGGGGCCACATCCAGTTGTCGGTGTCACCGCCAAACTTGCCAATAGCTGAAGGAGGAGCACCTACCAAACGAACATCTTCAAATACCTGGTAAACGAAACGATAATATTCATTTCCCTCAAAAAAGCTACTGACTACTACATTGTACTTTCCATCTTCTGATAAAGCTTTTTCCAAACGATCTCTGATCTCTCTTACTTTTGAACGCCTGTCACCTTCCGACATGGTATCCGAAAGAAAGGGAATGATGCTATCAGTTACATTGTCCATACTGATGAGGAATGAAGCGGATAAACTTTCATTAACCAGTTCTTCACTGAAACTCATAGCCCAGAAACCATCATTCAGGTAATCGTGTTCCAGTGAGCTGTGCTGCTGAATAATATCGTAACCGCAATGGTGGTTGGTGAACAACAAACCCTGGTCGGAAACAATTTCGCCGGTGCAAAAATAACCATCCGGTTCAGAACCACTGGCGAGACCTACAATGGCATCCTTCATACTGGAATTATTGATGCTGTAAATTTCTTCTGCCGTCAATTTTAATCCCATCTTCTGCATATCGACATAATTCAGCCTGTCGACGAACATGGGCAACCACATCCCCTCATCAGGAGGAGTGAATGAAAACGATTTCAACGAGAGCAACGCTAAACCACAAAACAATAATGTAAACTTTCTCATTTCTATAAAAATTTAATTAAAACTAAAAATAAAAGAGGCTCATGCCCGAAAATCATGCCAGTCAATTTAATATTTTGGCGCTAAGCTATTTATTACGGAACCCTTGAGGAATTATAAAATCAAGTTGTTCGGTCATAAAACAAGGCTGTTCAAAGGCGTACAATAAAAATTACAAACCAAGTACTTCCGGACCCTGTTCAAAAACGATATCAACCGGAATGCCCGATTGGCCAATCATATCCAGTTCGGCCTGCAGAGCAGGATTTACGATCCCTTTTTGTTCAATCAGAAGTTTGGCAGCTTCATAATCACCATCACCCTGAATTTTAAGAATCATATCCGCCAAACCCTCAGTTGCCAGCTTCATCTTTTCAAAATTAACAACATATTTACCATCTTCGGTTCGGGTAAATGCGCCCTGTTCATTAAAATAATTAAAGGTGATCATATTGGCTTTTCCATGCGCACTGGCAGCTCCAAACCTCACCGAACGGAAAATGCCGGCCATGAAGGTCACATAATTATCGATGAGCTTGGTATCTGAAAATTCACCCATTTCATGAAGTTTTGTGACAAGAAATAAGCCCAGGATATCAGCCTTGCATTCTTCTAGCCCGGAATATTGTTCTTTCAATGCCTGCCGCACTGTTCCTTTTCCATTGATGGTATTTTTAATTCCTAATCCGTGAGCTACTTCATGGAACATTGTATTGGAGAAGAAAGCATCAAAGGTGATATTTGCTTGTTGATCCTCAGGAATCAATTGACTGGCAATGGGCACAAGGATATTATCAAACTTAGCCCTCATTGCATTTTTCAACTGCAATTTCCTGGTTCCTTTTTTCAATTGTACCTCTTCATCATTTGGGAGGTTGATGGCAATGGTTTTTCCGGCCATATTGCAATCACCGGCATAAAAGACCACATCATAAGCATTCAGGTCGGCGTCCGCACCCGGAGTCTCTTGCTTGTATGCAGGATCAACCGGCAATTCCTTTTGAAGCTGAGGTAGAAATGAAGCATACTTCGAAAGTTTTTCGCTCCATACTTTATCCTTGATCAGGATGTAGGCTTCCTGCGCAGCTTTGTATCCGAACAATTGATCAGTATAATTTTCAATGGGTCCAATTACCAGGTCAATATTGCTGTTTTTTACATCGAGCCACGCAAAATCGCTGGGCTGATAATTATCGGTCAACAAAGCTTCAGCTCTTAATACAAGATAGTTTGCAAAGGATGCATCGTCCGCAAGTTTACTGGCTTTTCGCAATAGTTCTGCAGCCTGGTCAACCTGAGTTTTGAAAGCTTCATGGTACCATAAAGTGATCAATTCTCCTTTTTCATTCCTTCGCAGGACAGCATAAAGACTGGTCTTATTAGGATCTGAATATTTCTCAAACTCCTCTTTTGTCATGTCATGCGGATAAAACTCAGCCCCGGCAGGTTTTTCACCATAACCTTCCACGAATGGTTTCAGGTTATCCATTTCATCCCACGGACCGTAATTGATCTCTGCGAATTTTTTTGCATCAGGATCGCTTACGGAAGCCAGGAATTCATCTTTATTACCTACATTCTGCATCCAGAAAATGTCATCCATTAGTTTTGAAGCTTCAAATAACAGCTTCAACATTTCCTTCTCGTTCGCACTTAAATGCGCAATATCAGAAGTAAGCTTCACCGATACATACTTTTGAATATTTTTTTGCATAGCACTCAGGTCCTCTTTAACTTCTTCGTTCTTCGCGGACTTACTTTGCTGGCCGGTATTGCATGAAGTCATCATCAATAAAAAAAGACAACACAGAATAACAGGAAAACCAAATCTTTTCATTGTCTATCAAATTTAGCATTAATTTTTGCGGGCGAAAGTAACTATATTTTTAAATTAAAAATGTTTTTTTGAGAAATTATTCAATCATCAGTCATTGATTAAGAATGTGTTAAATCCAACCCGTCACATATTGAAGAATAGCAAAATGAGATCATAAAATAAAATTATTCGAAAAAATAGACGAAACCCTGATCAATGCAACCATTTTTTTCAGGTTCTTGTCTACCCATTAAATCAGGATTTCCTGATGCGTAACTTTTTCATATTGCGTTCTTTGAATAACTGAAAGTAAATTCCTGTGCTTAATAACTTGGTAGATACAATTTTAAATTGTAATTTTACCCGGTATTTCGTAAATTGCACATTTATAAAAATTTACGAATCAATTTGGTCGGTTAAACACAAATGGTTATTCCCTTTTTGTGATGTATTCTGAAGAGGACTTAATTAACCGGTGCTTAAGTAACGAAGCAAGGGCACAAGAAGATTTTTATAAGCGCTTTGCACCTAAAATGTACGGCGTTTGCATGCGCTTTGCTAAAAATCAGATGGAAGCCGATGATATTCTTCAGGAAGGGTTTATTAAAGTTTTTACGAATCTCAAATCGTTCAGGAACGAAGGTTCTTTGGAAGGATGGGTTAGAAAGACCATCGTAAACACAGCCATCAACCTTTATAAGAAAAACCTTAAACACCAAAAAGACACTGATATTGAGCAAGCCGAAGTGGTTCAAAACTTTGAGCAGAGTTCGCTTGATAAAATTTCGGTACAGGAACTTATGGATATTATCAGGGATTTACCAACCGGTTATCGGGTGGTTTTTAACCTGAATGTCATCGAAGGTTATTCACATAAAGAAATCAGTCAGTTATTGGAGATAAGTGAGAATACATCTAAATCTCAATTATCAAGGGCAAGGCAGGCATTACAGAAAAAGTTATTCGAAATAAACAGGACTAAGGATTAATGGTTAAAAAATACTCAAATATTGATGATCTTTTCAGGGATAAATTCAAAGATTTTGAATTGTATCCTCCTGATCATATTTGGGAAAAAATAAAACAACAGGTTCAAGATTCAGGTGCGGGAAAAGCTGGCAGATCCATTTCGAATGGAGGCATTATTGGAATTACCATTTTACTGATCATCACCAGTCTCTTTACAATATATTTATTGCAGGGCACTTCAGGAAAAGATGCAGATCCTGACCTTAAAGTTACCGAACACAACATCGGTGGTTCTTTAAATTCTACATCCAGGTCTGCTATGGAACTTCCTTCAGATAAAGTTATAGAAACTGCGGTGGCAGAAACGCCGGCAAAAAATGATTTTAAAGCTGAAAACAGAAAAAAAGTCTCAAGCCGGTTTGAATTAATTCCAGCCAGCAAAAGCCAACAGGCAAAGACCGAATTATCGGTTTCAGAAACAGTTAATGATGCAGAAAACCTGTCTTTGACACAAGCTGAAGAATCAGGTGAATACAGACAATCAGAAATTCCTGGATTAATCCCATCAGATTTTAACTTAAAGCCCGGAGATGACTCCGAATTACTGGCGATAAACGATACCGATAAAGCCAAAGTTGAACAAAATAAATACAATGATACTGATGAGGAATCGGATCAATTAACTGAAAGCAATAGTAATGAAGCAGATAATTTCGCTGCTCCGGTACCGGAAATCCGTGATGACTATGGAAAAAAGAGCAATTGGTCATTCGGCTTGTTTTTCACTCCGGAATTGGTTTATTATCCATCAGCCACTGAATTTAATAGCAGGAGTTATTCACTCGATGTGAATGCAATCTATGGTTTTTCCGGATACCTCATTCAGAGCGGGCTTGGGGTAGGATTTTCATCCGACAACGGAAATTATAAGATCGACTACAATAAATACCTCGGCGCTTATCAGAATGTTTACGATGTAACCTTTGACACAACCGGCGGGCAGGTGATACCTATTTATCACACTGAAACTGTAAAGGTTTATGATACCATCGATCACATTTCCATTTCGCAAACAAAACGAAAGTTTACCTATCTCAACATTCCGGTTTTGTTTGGTTATGGCAACGAAGGCAGGCGGTTTGGCTGGTATGTGAAAGCAGGGCCTTCTCTTTCGGTCCTGATTCATGAAAACATACCCGATATAAATTTGACGGATTCTCAAAATAAAATTCTGTATGTTGAAAATGAGCTTCCGGGAAGATTAAAAACAAACTGGCAGTTTGTATTCATCGGGGGAGTTTCATATAAACTGGGTAATTCACTAAGTTTTACACTTGAACCTGTGTTCAGGTACTATATTAATTCAGCCTACGAACAAAACAATATAACTTTAAAAACACCCCGTTCAATAGGGATTCGGACTGGATTTGTTTTAGGATTTTAATGGTTTTAAAAAAAATGAATGATTGTTTCCATATGATAATGAAATTGCTTAACAGATTTTATGGCTGGGGGATTTGGATCGTACTGATGACTGTACTAACCTTTCCTTCAGAAGCACAGCAATCGATCGATAAGAATAAGATTTATTTAATTGGCCAGGTAACCAACCAGGTAAACGGAGGTCCTGTTAAAGATCAGGAATTGTTTATACTTTCAGATACCTCCTATAATGCAGGGTTCATTTATCACGCAACCCTTTATTCTGACAGTGAGGGATATTTTTACGATACCATCTCAACCGATGTAAATAAGGGAAGCCTGATCGTCCGCACGTATGATTACCTGAACAATTTGCATGATACAACGGTGTATTTCAGGTTTAACTGGAGTGAGGAAAATGTACTGTTTCCTAATTTCTGCTTACCCATTGAGCCACCACAGATTTTTTATCAGGCGAACTTTTATTATCAAAGAAATCCATCAGGCCAGAATATTTCTGAATACCAGTTTTTTGATATTACCAATTCACCTGATGTCATTTCAAGAGAGTGGAATTTCGGAGACGGGAATTATTCATCAGAGACGAATCCTATCCACGAATACACCTCCACCGGAGTTTACAGGGTAATGCTCACAGTTATGATCCAAACATCACCTTACACTCTTCCATTTGAATCGAGTATTGTTAAGATAATTCATGTTACAACGAAGAATTACTTTTACCTTGGGGGGCATGTGATGGCCGGTTACTTTCCGATAGATTTTGGAGAAGCCTACCTGTATAAAATTGAGAGCAAGGAGATGGTGCTGATTGATACAGCTATATTTAATGACACCCTTGGATTTTATCTTTTTTACCAGGTGATTGAAGGAGAATACCTCGTCAAAGCGGATCTCTGTCCTAATTCCATTCATTTCAACCACTTTATGACTACCTATTACAGTAATAAACCTGTTTGGACTGAAGCGGACACTATCTTTCATCAGGGCAATAATTGCGAATATGACATTGAACTGATACCCGTAACGCAATCTTTTTCCGGAGAAGGAGAAATTTCCGGTACGATCATTTATGGGTTTGATACTGATACAGGTAAAAATATACCCGCTGTAAATGTTGAAATTCTTCTTCTGAATGATAACCTGGAACCGGTTATTTGCAGCCATTCATCTGAAGAAGGTGAATTCAATTTTGAAGACCTCGACTTAGGCGATTATTACATTCATGCTGAAGTCACAGGCAAATATACTTATCCGTTTAAAGTGAGCCTTACTGAATCAAATCCGGAAATTGGTGAAATCATTCTCACCATCGGAAATTATACCGTCAATGGAAGTGTAAATGCTATTTCTGAGAATGATTGGATTAAAGAAATCGGGCAGCCATACCCAAATCCGGCCTCCGATGTTATCTATCTTGATTTTGAGCTTAAGGGAAGTGCTGAAAATTCAATTTCCCTTTTCAGCATCACGGGACAGATGATAAATGAATATCAACAAATGAATTCTGCAGGCAGGAACCAACTTGCGTTTTGACACTAAAAATTTAAACCCAGGAATTTATTTTATCCGGGTTAGCCTTGAAGATCAGGAAGTAATCAGGAAGTTTATTAAAGATTAAGGGATTGAACAGATAGTTTAAAAGCTCCGTCACACGGGGCTTTTTTGTTTTAATGCAAGAATCACGAAAGTTCCTCAAATTTCTCAGGCAACCAATTTAGAACTAATGAGTCTATACTAATGTAATGGTTCTTGATGAGTGTTGATCAAAAAATAGTTGAAGGATGTATTGCAGGAAAGAGAAGAGCCCAAAGCCAACTTTACACTAAGTTTTCAGCGGGTATGCTTGGAATTTGCCTACGATATTGCAGAAATCTTGAAGACGCAGAGGATGTGTTGCAGGAAGGCTTTATTAAAGTATTTCGTTCCATTCAGTCCTTTCGGGGTGAAAGTTCAATTGGAGCATGGATAAAAAGGATCATGATCAATACGGCCATAACACATAATAAAAAGCTGATCAGTTCGGGTATGAGTAAAACCGAATTGCTCGATACAGACTGATTTTGAAGAACCGGAAAATGAAGAAATTGTTTTGCAACCGGTTGATCCGGAAAAGCTGTTGCTATCATTCAGGAACTGCCTGAAGGCTATCGTACGGTATTGAACCTTTATGTTTTTGAAGGTTATACCCATAAAGAAATCGCAGAAAGCCTTAGTATTTCGGAAAACACCTCCAAGACACAACTTTTTAAAGCAAGAAAATTTTTACGAAATAAAATTGAACCGGTAAGTGAAAGAAAAATAATGATCAGATAATGGAAAAGGAATTCAAAAATATAGATGACCTTTTACGCAAATGCCTGAATGATTTTGAGAAAAAACCATCCGAAGGAGTATGGAAAGGAATATCATCTGCATTGCCTGGCAAAGGGCTTTTGGTATTCTTTCCTCTAAAATTCTTTGGTCTGTTCTGGGCATTTTGGTATTTGTACAATGATCTTCTTTTTCAATTACGACTTTAATTCCGTCCACAAACAATTCAGGTTCTGCTGGAGCAACAGATACCTCTAATAGATAATGATCAACCACTTAAGCAGGAAGAAGAATCAATGAAAACAGCGCTGCATAATCCGCTGAACAATCAGGATCGGAATTGAAAAGGAGAATGCGAAGAATTAAATGACAATCCAGAGAAAGTAATGAACGTAAATCTGGTTTCCCAAAACACAAATTAAATAAGCGGTGATTCTTCGAATAGAGATCTGTATATTTCTAAGCAACAAACTACTGAAGGATATCACCAACTCGCCAATGATCAAAAAAAGAAACTTATCTGCTTACAGGTTATTATCCATTCCTGATGAAGGGAACATTTAACCGAACACGTTATTAACTGAATATCCGGTAATGCTTAAACCAGGCTATATTAATTCCCGAAACATAACCCTGACTTATCATCTGCCCGGAACTAATCCTGCCGTCCATGATGATTATGGCAAAAAACAAAAACTGCTGTATGGAATCAATTTCGTTCCCGAATTAATTTTTCCGGGATCTGATAAGATAAACAAAGGTATCGGTATCGAGGTGACAGGACGATACATAATGAATGACTTCTATTTAGAAACCGGGCTCGGGTTTAATGTTTCTGATGATGATGGCCAGTATAAAATTGATTATGAACAATACGATAGCATTGGCTACTATTATAAAGTCAATTCATTTGCAATTGACGAAAGTCACAGGACAGCCTGTTTATAATACAGATTTGGAAGCTGTTTTTGATACTGTGAATTACACTACTTCGGAAGTCACCCGAAATACTTACACTTACCTCTATTTGCCTCTTTATGCAGGAGTAAAGCTCTATGAGTTCAAAAGGTTAAGCCTGAACCTGCAGGCCGGAATTATTTATTCGGTCTATGATCAGTCAAAGCGAACCTGATGCATCTTATACGAATGACAAGCAACCCGGATAACAATTACAAATGAAAATCCTTCAAGAATATCATCAAACTGGATAGTGGCGGTTCATTGGGATTGCAATATCAGATCAGTCCAACATTAGGACTGAATATCGAGCCGATGATAAAATATTATTTCAAGCCGGTTTATGAGCAGCGATATGACCCAAAAGCAACTTTTGGTGCAGGATTAAGGGTTGGTTTGTATTTTAAATTTTAAAAAGGTATGAAACGATTCATAATTACTATATCATTTGCTTACTTATTTTTACCAGTCCGGTTTATGGTCAGAATAGCATCCTGAGTGTGACCGGCCATGTTTTTGATATGATGACCGGGCTTCCAATAAATAATCAAAATGTGGCTTTAAATATCACCGGAAATGGAATGATCAATACCTATGAATTTGTTTCGAATGAGCAGGGTTACTGGGGAAGTGATAGCCTTTTCGGTTATACCCAGGGAACTGTTCAGGCTATAACTTACGATTGTAATGGTGAGATCCATGAATTTCTGGAAAATTATTTTCCCGCATTTGAACTACATTTGTTTTTGACTTCTATATCTGTCAGGATACTTTGCCCGGGAATGATTGTGATAACTGGTTTCAGTATAGTACAAACGATAACTGGACATTTCAATTTACAGGAGAAGTGTTTCCAGAAGGTCCTGCGATTTATTCATGGGATTTCGGAGATGGCTCCTTCGGTTACGGCCAGCAGGCAACCCATATTTTTGAACCCTCCGGCGTTTTATTTTATACTGTTTGCCTGACAACTTATTCTTCCGGAATTGTCAGGTGATTCCTGTATAGCGGTTTCCTGTCAGGATGTTTATGTTGGGGGTCAGGGTGGAGATTGCATTAACTGGTTTTAGATGAACAGATTAATGCAACTACTTTCCAGTTTCATGGAGAATCGCTCACCTTATCCTGCTGATGTTTATAGCTGGAATTTTGGCGACGGACAAACCGGATGGGGTCAGGATGTTTCACATTCCTTTGATCCGGGATTAGGCAACCAATTTCTTGTTCAACTTACCACATTTTCCTATGATCCGGTATCGGGTGATTCATGCACGGCTTTTTCAGAACAATGGATTTACATCGGTAATTCATCCAATTGCGAAGCTGATTTTTATTACTTACCTGATAGCTCTGCAACCATTAGCGGTGCATTTTTACTGATAACTCCACCGGAAATATTACCAGCCGGTTTTGGGATTTCGGAGATGGAATATCTCCACAGAAATAAATCCTGTTCATACATTTACCGGACCCGGGAATTACAATGTTTGCCTGACAATTACCAGGGACAGCTTGGGAATTTTTGCACTGATACCTATTGTGCGAAATTAATTTTCAAGCAACTAACTGCGGGGTTTTCATTTAATCTGGATACCCTTTCCGGATTAACCCGACAATTATTATTTTATGGATAATTCAACCGGAGAACCTGATACATGGATTTGGGATTTTGGTGATGGTGGCTATTCAAATCAGCAAAATCCTGTTCATCAGTTTGCTTAGTCCGGAACTTTAATGTTTGTCTTCAGATATACAAAACGCTTCCCGAATGGAGGAACCTTTACCGATGATTATTGCCAGGAAATAATCGTTCCTTCCTATTATGACATTGGCGGACTTGCCTTTATCGGTAATACCCCTATAAATAATCCGATTTCAACCGGAGATACCGGTGTTGCTTACCTGTACCGAAAATATAATGACGCAGTGGTTCCGGTCGACACCAATTATTTCTATGAATTTGGATATTACTGGTTTTCGGATGTCCGGGAAGGGAATCACATTGTAAAAGTTGGATTAACTGAAAACTCTGAGCATTTTGCAAGCTTTGCACCATCTTATTATCCGGATCATCTCTACTGGGAAGACGCAGAAATATCTCCAGGTTAGCGATACCAATAATTATTTCGCGGATATTTATCTGCCTGAACTTCCGGGAGTCATTACCGGGACAGGAATGATTTACGGGAACATCGTTGATATGCCAAATCCCTCTATGTCGGATTATGTTGTTGATCAACCTGTCTTTCTTTATAATTCTGCCGATGACCTTCTGGCTTATTGTATAAGCGGTTCCTTTGGGAATTTCGCTTTTGAAAACCTGGCTTTTGGCACTTACAAATTATATACAGATGTAACCGGGTTTTATGGCGAACCGATCACTATAACCATTGATCAGGTTAACCCTGCTTTCTATAATGCACTACTCGAAATTTATGAAAGCCCCCCGAATGAGATACCTGAAAATAATTTCACCGTTTATCAAGCCGGCCCGGTTTATCCGAATCCACTGACGGATAAATTGAATCTGGATGTGGTTGCCGATTACAGATTTTAATCTAAAAGCCACCATTTATAACCTGCTCGGTCAGAAAATTTTGGAGGATGAATTCATGATCATAACAGGCACCAATACATTGAGCATATCAACTGACAGGTTGGAAAGCGGGTTGTATTTTATCACCATCAGATCAGATGAAGTCAGGTGCAAAACACATATAAATTTTTGAAAAAATAAATAAAATGGGGCAACCTTATAAAAAATAACAGTCTTTAAAGTGAAGATTTTTTCGATCGGAAAATCACATCAAATTGCAATTTGTTATAGAGTCAACAATCATTACACAATTACAGGAAATTAAATTAATTTTGAAATCACTTAAACACATGAATATGAAAACAATTGTTAGTACTGCCATCGTGCTTTTTTCAATAATTTTTATGGCCGGAGCTCAAACCTCCTTCATAACCCTCACTGGAAATGTGACTGATATAGCCACCGGTGCACCCATACCCAACCATGCTGTGAATGCGGAAGTAATGAGTGGTGGAATGGTGCAGAATTTTACATACCTTACTACTGCTTATGGTTTTTACGGTGATTCTATTTCCGTTTTTGGAGATGGAACTTTGAATGTGTCAACATTTGATTGCAACGGTGAACTGCATAGCTACTCCGGAACTTTTGGTCCGAATAATTATTCCTTTGTGTTTGACTTTGCCATTTGCGGTGATAGCATTCCTTCAGGATGCCAGGCATGGTTTGGTTATGAGATTATGAGTAATGGTGTTGTGGCTTTTTTCGACCAGTCAACCGGGAATCCGGCAACCGGTAATCCTGATCATTGGTTATGGGATTTTGGTGACGGGACAACCTCATCAGAGCAAAACCCAATCCATGCTTATAATGGTTTTGGCAATTTTAATGTTTGTCTAACGATTTGGGATGATGAAGGATTTTGCCAGGATACCTATTGTGATATGGTTTATATCAATGGTTCAGGCGGTGATTGTCAAAATTGGTTTACATATCAGGCTTCAAACAATTTCGATTTTGCTTTTATGGGCGAATCATCACCACTGGCCAGCCAATATTTCTGGAACTTTGGTGACGGAGAGTCAGGATATGGCCAGAATGTAACGCACAGTTATGGTGGAAATCCCGGACAAACATACCTTGTCACCCTTACAACATTTGCTCAAGACTCACTGGTAGGTGACTCTTGCATGGCAACATCCATTCAGGAAGTAACCATTGGAGGCGTGAATCCTGACTGCCAGAACTGGTTTCAATATACTTCAAACGGAAACTATTCTTTCAACTTTTTCGGAGAGGCTGTGCCTCCGGTACAAACAACTTTTGTCTGGGATTTCGGAGATGGAACAACGGGTTATGGACAGGAGATCAGTCATATTTTTGAACCTTCAGGTGTAGAATTTTTCAATGTATGCCTGACGACTTATAGCTAACATCAATTTCCTCGACACCTGTGTTGCAGTTTCCTGCCAGCAAGTTTATGTTGGTGGATCGGGTGGCGACTGCATTAATACTTTTTATTACGAAACCTGGAACAATATTGACTTTGCTTTTATGGGTGAATCCGTACCACCTGCGAACCAATATTTCTGGGATTTTGGTGATGGCTCTTTCGGAACAGGCCAGACTGCTTTGCATTCTTACGGACCAAACACCGGTGACTACGTAACAGTTATTCTCACTACTTATGCGCCGGATCCAGCTACAGGTGATTCCTGTGTGGCAACTTCCGTTCAGGAAATCTTGTTAAACGGATCGGGAAATGGCTGCGAAAACTGGTTCTGGTATCAGCAAGACAGCCTTTCCGGCTTTAACTTCCATGGTGAATCATTTCCAAATCCTGCCTATTACTATGCCTGGGATTTCGGAGATGGACAAACAGGATATGGTCAGGATGTATCACATTATTACGATCCAAACTCGGGAGAAGTTTTTCTTGTAACGCTCACGACCTATTCATACGGTCCTGACGGGGATTCATGCACGGCTGTTTCGAATCAGGAAGTGTGGGTGAACGGACAGGGCAATGGATGCGAAAACTGGTTCTGGTATACCAATCCTGTTCCCGGCGAATTTGTTTTCCAGGGTGAATCTTTCCCAATCCCGGCTTCAGAATATATCTGGGACTTCGGCGACGGATCAACCGGCACGGGACAAACAGTAAACCACATTTACGAACCAGGCTCAGGAGAAATATTCATGGTGACACTTACCACCCTCATTTATGATCCTGTTGTAAACGACAGTTGCGTTGCCTTTTCTACGCAGGAAGTCTGGATCAACGGGCAGACCGGCGATTGCGAGAACTGGTTCTGGTATGAATCTTTATCCACATTTGAATATTCCTTCCATGGTCAATCCGCTCCATTTCCCGCCGAGCAGTACATCTGGCAATTTGATAACGGGATGTTGCTTTTAGGGCAGGATATAACCTTTACATTCGATCCTTCGTCGGGAAATGAACACCTGGTATGCCTCACCACTTATTCTTACGGCCCCAATAGCGACAGCTGCTCTTACACCTCCTGCCAGGGGATCATCCTTGGCGGACAAACAGGGATTGAATTGTTCGGGGCTATTTATACCACTGATTCCGTTCCGGCTGACTTTGCGCTGGTGGGATTATTCGGCATGAAACCCGATGGCTCTTTCAGCTACAACTTTACAGTGACAGAGCAGGGAATGTACTTCTTCTCAAATGTGCAGCCGGGCGATTATTACATCTTTGCCAGCCTTACGCCACAATCGCAGTTTTTCTATGATTATTTCCCAACCTACTACGGCGATGCAATAACATGGTCAGGCGCAACACTGATTACTTTGGGTGAAACCCAGAATCCTTATAACATCCATCTGGTTCCGGTTGAAGGAACGATTTCCGGAGCCGGGTATGATCAACGGTTCAATTACTATGGGAGATGGCAAAGGCGATCCGGGTACCAACATCACCGTGATGCTCATGGATCAAAATGAAAACACAATTGCCTTTACAGAAAGCAACGACGAAGGGTTGTTCACATTTGAAACCCTTGCCTACGGAACTTATAAACTGAAGGTTGAAATCCCGGGTAAACCATCGGCTAGTTTTTTATTTATTCTTCTGATTTCTTCGCGACGAAAAGCCTAAAGGTTGCTGGTAAGACGAATTCAGGAATATGCTAATTTTGGAGAAGAAAAACTTTATGTCATGGAACATCTTGAAAAGATGAATGCACTTGAG
Source organism: uncultured Bacteroidales bacterium (assembly GCA_963749345.1). Taxonomy (GTDB): domain Bacteria; phylum Bacteroidota; class Bacteroidia; order Bacteroidales; family JAADJA01; genus JAADJA01. Next base: position 1,317,212 of record CAVVMO010000001.1, read on the forward strand.
TACATCATTAAAAACAACAATCTTTGCACTGCCTGCAACCGTGCCAACATAAACGAGATTAAAGTAGGGGGGGCTATACGGGAGAGGGGGGAAAAAGTTGTGGGGATAAGGAAAAAGCCTATAAAGGGGGGTTGATGAACGGCTGAAAAAAAAAGGTGGCAGTTTTTTATTATTATGTTTGGGAGTTGTTAGGAAAACGTCGAAAGAGGGAAGAAGAAAGTAGGAATAGGTTAGTGGTGGAGTAGTTGATTGATGGATCAAGTTACCTTCTGTCAAATCACCTCATCCAGCACCCTGATTAGCCTGTCGACTTCCTCAATTGTGTTATAATGAACCATGCTTACCCTAACCACTCCGTCGTTTTCCAGCAGGTCAAGGTCGGTGATCAGCCGGCGGGCATAAAAATCACCATAGCGTATCCCGATTTTATGGGGATCGACCAGAACAGGAATTTCGCTGCTCTGTCTTCCTTCCACGACAAATGAAATGGTAGGAACCCTAAGCATCTTATCCGCAGATGGATCGCCGATGATCCTGACATTTTTTTTGCCGTTCAGAAATTCAAGAAACCGTGAAGCAAGGATTTGCTCATGATGAGCCATCATGTTATAAACTTCGGTTATCTGTGACCTCAAGTTCTGGTTTTCAATTGTTTTATGATGTTCATAAACACTCTTGAAATAGTCAGTGATACCAAGCAAACCATATGACAATTCAAAATTTACGTTCCCGGGCTGCAGCTTGTAAGGGATTTCTTCATCGCCAATAAAGAAATGATTAATGCCGGGCAAAATTTCAAGATGTTTTTGTTTTCCATAAAGCAGGGAGTAATGTGGCCCGAAGACTTTGTAAAGACTAAAAACATAAAAATCTACATCAAGGTCATCCACAGTCGGGCAGGCGGTGAGGCGCATAGGCAACACCATCCACGCAAACCAGAGCGCCGATCTCGTGGATGTACCATGCATATTCCTTCACCGCGTTGATGGCGCCTAAAATATTCGAAACATGCGAAAATGCAACCAAGCGGGTTTTCCGGTTCATCAGCCGTTTCAGTTGCTTCAAATCAGGCCGTAATGTATTGGGGTCAAGTTCCCAAATCTTGACATGGATACCGCTTTTTTCCATGTTCATCCAGGGACCGATATTTGCTTCATGGTCGAAGTTGGTTACGATCACCTCATCACCCGGCTCAAAAATTTCTACTAATGAGCGCGAAAGATTTTGCAGCAGCATGGTAGTCGAAGATCCGAAAATGACTTCTGAGTAATGTTTGGCATTGATCACTTCTGCCCAGGTTTTGCGGGCTTCCATCACCCGTTCACCAGCCAGCCTCGAAATCTCATAAGAAGCGCCAAGCTGCACATTGGTTTGGTATAAATAATCCTGAATCCGCTCCCCTACCTGCCGGGCGGTCTGCGTTCCGCCGGCATTATCAAAATAAGTCCACTCATTAGAAAGTGCAGGAAATTGAGAGCGGATAAATGGAATGTCAGGTTCAATCATACATCAGATATTATCGGCTGCGAAAATAAGAGATTTATAGCATCAAAAAAAAGTTCGTGGATTGTTTTACTTTGTTTTGAAAACAATAATTTGTTTAATTAGGTTATTGCGCGAATAATTTTAATAATTTGGCTGTTTCAAATTAGTTCAGGTTGTGAGTCTTTTTAAACTTTTAAAAATATGGGTATGAAAAATTTTACATTTCTTTTCAGTCTGATTCTTTCAATTTTCTGGCTTTATGCTTCAGGACAAGGTGTTGTACAACAACAGGTCAAATCTGAAACCGATGCAAATTCGGGCCAAAAGATAACATCTCAAAGCGGCTTATCGCAACCAGTTAAGCAATTCGATATGATTGAAGGGCAGAACAAAGACGCTGGCATCAACTGGCAGTTTACCGATGGTGCTGCCGTTGGTTCGAAAACAAAAGTTTCGTCACAAACCGGACAGACCTTCACTTCCTGGTGGCTTAACGATCAGCGTATTTCTATGTACGGCAATAGCTCCAGCCCTTTATGGGAGCTACCATTTACTTCCGAATGGGAATGGCCGATCGACATGACAGAGAATGGTGAATGGGTAGCCTCGGGTTCCGTAACTACCGTCCAGGTTTTTAAGGAATCGTCATCTGCGGTATTCTGGGAACTAACTTTAGCCGGAAACGTCATGGGTGTGAAATTAAGTCCTGATGGATCGCAGTTATTCATTGCCGAAACTAATACCGGCGGATCGGGAAATGCCCGTGTTTCAAAATATACAGTAGGTCAGGCTGTTCCTCTGTGGGAGCAATTCTTTACAGGCGAAGGGACAGTTTTTACAGCAAGCAGAGATGGCTCAAGGCTGGTTTTAGGACAGTACTATGGTGTTAATAAAATGTGGGTGATCGATGGTGCGAGTGGTGATATTCTTTTTGATGCATTTTATGCAAACCAAAATCCCCCGGGGTTAAGCAATGACGGAAGTGTTATTGTCAACGGGGATTATAGTGGTAATGTTTATCTCTATAAATACAATGAAACTTTAAATTCCTACGAAGAAAAGTGGACTTACAAACTTGGCGGCGGCGGTACCTCAGTCTGGGCTGTCGGCATGGGTGTTTCGGGTGATGGAACAACGGTGGCTGTGGGTAGTCTTGTGTTCTTTACAAACAGTTATAATGGTGAAATTTACCTGTTCAATTCCTGGTCTCCTGTACCGCTTTGGGTTCATGAAGGAACAGGGGACGAAGTAAGCGCAATCGACTTAAGCGAAGACGGCTCTTTAATAGCGGCAGCAACCTGGGGACCACTGACACAAGACAAGCCTGATTTTTTTCTTTTCAGGAAAGAAAGTGTTGTTCCAATTTTTACCATCAACACGCCCGGTTCATTTGCATCAGTTGACATTTCCGATGACGGAACCTTGTGCGCAGTAACAGGGAAAGCAGTGCATATGCGTGAGTTTGGCAATGGCGGTTTTTTGTACAACATTGATTCCGATCCTGATGGTGGTGTGGTTTCAGGAACTGTTGACCTCGAAAATACCAATGATGACGCAAATGCGAAAGTTGTTATCAACGAATTGGAGAATTATTTCAATCGGAGCAAGTCGGATGGCTCGTACCAGATAAAATATGTTCCGGCAGGAACCTATAGCGTTACGGCAAGTAAAATTGGTTACTATCCCGAAACAGTGAATAATGTTGTTGTAAATGAAGGTGAAGTGACCGAACTGAATTTCAATCTCGACGAAACCGGAAATCCACCCTATCAGCTCACAGCAACACATGGCGCCGGATTATCCGTTGATATGGCATGGCAGTGCGATAATGCACAGGATTTATTGGGATTTAATATTTATCGTAAAACTATTCCTGAAGATCTTTTTCCTGAAGAACCGCTGGCAACTGTATCTAACCAGGTTTTCAGTTACTCCGATAACGATGTCTTGCCTTTAGCAAACTATTATTATGCCGTGACGGCCATCATTGAAGCTGATGTTGAAAGTCCTTATTCAAATGTTGCTGAGGGATGGATGAGTACCGGTTTCATAACCAACAATATTAGCGTTTATGTTGGGAACAACACCTGTCATTGATGGCACTGTTAGTCCCGGGGAATGGGATGATGCTTTTGTACTGGATGCTTCAGATTTTCTGGGTAAAAATGATAATACACCAAATCCGGTGGGTAGTGTGACCATGTTCTTTAAAAATAATGCTGCAATGACTGAACTTATATGTTGCCTGCATAATGAAAATGATGCTGTGCTTGAGGATCACGATGAAGTAGCACTATACATGGATGATAACAATGATGGGGTGTATCCTGCCCCTGCCATTGGAGACAGCACTGAAGGAAATTACTGGGCAGCTTATTATGCAAGTGGAAGCGTTATAAAATACAGGCCTATTTACAATACTGGAGGTACTGGAGCCACCTTTTATCTGGATAATCCGCAAATTGCTGTTTCAAATGCGACCGGCCATATCGTTTATGAATTCGTTATCCCGATTGGAAATGATTTCTGGGATATCAATCCGGGACCAAATAATACGAGCGGCCTTTTTAGTTTTACTCTCGATGACCCGACAGCATTTGACGGTTACTGGCCTTGCACCAATCCGCAGATTTTTGTTCCCATCGGTTATGGTGAAATCACCTTTAGCGCTGAAGATAATGTGCCGGTGCCACCTGATAATTTAAACATCTGGTGGAATGATGCTGCACCTTATACGGTTTTACTGGAATGGGATCAGCCTGCGATTAACGACTTTGATCATTTTAATGTTTATAAGAAGGCAGATTCCGGAAGCTGGGAATTCCTGATGAACACCATTGGAACGCAGATTGAATATATTTCAGCCAACGGTGAATACACTGAGTTTTATGTGACAACTGTTGACCATTCAGGACAGGAATCAGTCCCATCAGAAATTGCAATTTTTGATATAACCATCGGAATTAGTGAAAATCAGCAAAAGGTTATTCGGCATGTATTCCCAAATCCAACTTCAGGATATGTAAATATTGCACTTGAGATAAAACAAGCAGGCAATTACGATATTTCCATTTTCAGCGTTGATGGAAGAAAACTAAAGTCACTTTATAATGGAAAGTATATTACGGGTTCACAGGCTATTCATTGGGATGGGACAAATGATAAAGGTAATCTGGCACAAAATGGCATCTATTTCCTTACAATAAAAGGGGCTGGAATTAATGCCAACCATAAGATTGTGTTGATGAAAAAGTGATAAAACACTTTAGATTGAATTAAGTTTTTTAGAAGCCGGATGGGAAACCATTCGGCTTTTGTTCAAATAGCAAAATCTTGTTTTAATAAAAAAATGTTATATATTTGCTCTGTAAGCGTTTATTAATTTTGTGTAGTAAATAAATTGAAACTCTTCATCAAATACATGGTCTCGATCCGCTGTAAAATGCTGGTGAAGTCGGAGTTGGATAAACTCGGGCTGCATTATATACTGGTGGATTTAGGTGAAGTGGAGATTATGGAAGATATTTCTGCTGAACAGCGTGATAAATTAAAAATTGCTTTATTGAAATCGGGGCTTGAGCTGATGGATGACAAGAAAGCTATTTTGATTGAAAAAGTAAAAAACGTCATCGTAGAGATGGTGCATTATACAGACGAAGTTCCTAAAACAAATTTTTCTGACTACCTGAGTGAGAAACTCAACCATGACTATACCTACCTCGCCAACCTTTTTTCGGAAGTTACCGGCATTACCATCGAACATTTCATCATTGCCCATAAAATTGAGCATGTAAAAGAATTGCTTTTATATGACGAACTCACGCTTACTGAAATATCTTACAGGCTGAATTACAGCAGCGTGGCTCATTTATCCTACCAGTTCAAAAAAGTCACGGGGTTAACGCCTACCTTCTTCAAGCAACTCAAGCACAAAAGAAGCAGTACACTCGAAAATGTGTGAATTATGTAACTTATTCTAAAAGTTATATAACACTTTTCAATACAAAGCTTTGCACCTTTGCCCTTATTCTCTCATAAAATTGGATTCATTTGAAATTATACATCAAATACATGGTAAGCAACCGCTGTAAAATGGCGGTGAAAGAAGAGTTGAAAAAACTTGGACTGCATTTCATCATTGTTGATTTGGGTGAAGTTGAAATCATGGAAAACATTTCTGGGGAACAACGGGAACAACTGAAAATTGCTTTACTCAACTCAGGATTTGAATTAATGGATGACAAAAGAGCTGTATTGATTGAAAAAATAAAAAATATAATTATTGAAATGGTTCATCATTCAGATGAAATAATCAAAATAAATTTTTCTGATTATTTAAGCGAAAAATTAAATCACGATTATACTTACCTGGCAAATTTATTTTCAGAAGTACAGGGAACTACTATCGAGCAATTCATTATCTCTCATAAAATTGAACGGATAAAAGAATTGATCATTTATGATGAATTAAACATTACAGAAATTGCCTGGAAGATGAATTACAGCAGTGTTGCGCATTTATCCAATCAGTTTAAAAAAGTTACAGGACTCTCACCTTCTCATTTTAAACAATTGAAGAAATAAAAGGCGAAGTCCGATTGAAGAAATTGGTAATACGAAATTAACATTTTCAGCGGTAATAAAAAACAATATAAAATGGAAAGAACAAATTCACATGAATCACAATTACGCCAGAAGTTTGATAGAAGCCAGCCTGGATCCACTGATTACAATTAGTGCTGAAGGCAAGATTACTGACATGAATCAGGCATTCATTAACATTACAGAAATAACACGTAAAAAACTTACAGACTCCGATTTCGGTATTTATTTTACCGAACCACAAAAAGCACGTGAAGTTTATCAGGAAGTATTTGCAAAAGGATTTGTAAAAAATATTCCATTGACCATATTGGATGGAAAGCTGACAGATGTATTATTTAACGGCTCAGTTTATAAAGATGAAAAGGGAAATGTACTTGGAGCCGTAGTAGTTGCAAGGGATATTGCCGATCAAAAATGGGCAACAGAGTTACGAATTGCCAACAAAGAACTTGCATTTCAAAACGATGAGAAAGAAAAACGGGCAGCCGAATTAATCATTGCCAATAAAGAACTTGTATTTCAAAACGATGAGAAAGAAAAACGGGCAGCAGAGTTAATCATTGCCAACAAAGAACTTGCTTTTCAAAACGATGAGAAAGAAAAACGGGCAGCAGAGTTAATCATTGCCAACAAAGAACTTATTTTTCAAAACGATGAGAAAGAAAAACGTGCAGCAGAGTTAGTCATTGCTAACAAAGAACTTGTTTTTCAAACAGGAGAGAAAGAAAAACGTGCAGCAGAGTTAGTCATTGCTGACAAAGAACTTGCTTTTCAAAACAAAGAGAAAGAAAAACGGGAAATTACAAATAAAGAACTTGAAGCATTAAGCTATTCTGCAAAATTAGCTTCTCAATATTCTCTCAGTCTTATTGAAGCAAGTCGCGATCCATTGTTTACCATTAGTCCTGAAGGAAAAATTACCGATATGAATGAGGCAACGGTAAACATTACAGGACTATCACGCGAGAAATTAATAGGCACTGATTTTTTTGATTATTTTACTCGACCCAGAAAAAGCACGTGAAGTTTATCAGGAAGTTTTTGCAAAAGGATTTGTGGCCGATTCTCCACTGACTATCAACAGATGGCAAGCTTACCGATGTATTATTCAATGGATCGGTTTATAAAGATGATAGAGGAAATGTACTGGGCGTAGTGATTGTTGCAAGAGATATTACCGACCAAAAAAGAATTGCAACAGAATTAACAGAGGCAATAGTATTTGCCGAACTGGCAACAGGAATTGCTGAAGAAGCAAAAATAAAAGCCGAAAATGCCACACAAATAGCCGAAAATGCAGTGAAAGCAAAACAGCAATTTTTGTCAAACATGAGTCATGAAATCCGCACGCCAATGAATGCGATTATCGGATTTACAAAAGTGGTGTTGAAAACAGATTTGTCAGCAAAACAAAAAGAATATTTAACAGCCATAAAAATGAGTGGCGATGCATTAATCGTTCTTATTAACGATATACTCGACCTGGCAAAAGTAGATGCCGGAAAAATGACATTTGAGCAAACACCTTTCAAAATGGCATTATCCATATCAGCCATGCTTCATTTGTTTGAAACAAAAATTCAGGAAAAGAATTTAGAATTGGTTAAAGAATATGACAATAAAATTCCTGAAGTGCTGGTTGGCGACCCGGTTCGTTTGCACCAGATTATTTTAAATCTTATGAGTAATGCAGTAAAGTTTACAACAAAAGGAAAAATTACTGTAAGTGTTCGTTTGCTGAATGAAGATGAATGAGAAAGCAACTATTGAATTTGCAGTTTCAGATACCGGAATTGGAATAGCGGAAAATAAAATAGAAAAAATTTTTGAAAACTTTCAGCAGGCAACCAGCGGCACTTCAAGGTTATATGGAGGAACAGGATTGGGACTTGCCATTGTTAAACAATTAGTAGAAGCACAGGGTGGAAGTATTAGTGTAAAAAGTAAAATTGATGAAGGTTCTACTTTTAGTTTTATTTTAAGTTTTCAGAAAACAAAAGCTGAAGCTGAATCAGAAGCAGATATCATGGAATTGGATACGGAAATTAAAAACATAAAAGTACTGGTGGTTGAAGATATTGCACTCAATCAATTACTGATGAAAACACTTTTGGATGATTTCGGATTTGAACGCGATATTGCTGCCAACGGAAAAATAGCCATCGAAAAATTACAAACCAAAACTTATGATATTATTTTGATGGACTTGCAGATGCCCGAAATGAATGGATTTGAAGCTACGGAATACATTCGCAATAAAATGAATTCTAAAATTCCTATCATCGCTTTAACTGCCGATGTAACCACTGTTGATTTGGCAAAATGCAAAGCTGTTGGCATGAATGATTATATTGCAAAACCTGTTGACGAAAGAATATTGTACAGTAAAATAGTCAGGCTTGTAAAGAAACCCTTACTTATTAAAACACCTAAAGAAACTGAAAAGGGAGAAACTAAAAAATTAAAATGTACTGACCTTAATTATTTAAACCGCCGCACAAAATCGAATCCAAAATTGATGATGGAAATGATTTCGCTTTATTTGGAACAAACCCCTCCATTAATTAATGCAATGAAACAAAGCTTGAAGGATAAAGATTGGAATTCATTGCACGCAGCAGTTCATAAAATGATTCCTTCATTTTCAATAATGGGTATTAGTGCCGATTTCGAAAATATGGCAAAAAAAGTACAGGAATATGCAAGTACTCAACAACAAACAGATGGAATACCAGACCTGGTTTTACAACTTGAAAATGTTTGTACTCAGGCATGTGAAGAATTAAAAGAAGAGTTTAATACGATTAAAAACACTAACAAATGAAAAACGAAATAAAATAAAACTTTTCCTGGTTGATGATGATGCAGTGTTTTTAAAATCATTGGAAATTGAATTTCTGCAACATGCTGATTTTGCCATTGAAACATTTGCAACAGGCGAACTTTGTATTGCAGAATTTATCACACAATCCTGATGTAATTATTTTAGATTATCTTCTTGACGGTATTGATAAAAATGCGATGAACGGAATAGAAACACTGGATAAAATAAAAGCTTTTAATCCTGATATTCCTGTTGTGATGCTATCGTCTCAGGATAAAATTGATGTGGCGATAAACTGTATGCATCACAAGGCTTTTGATTATGTTGTAAAAAGCGAAACCGCTTTCATGCGCTTGCAAAAAATCATTACTACCATTTTCCATTACCAAAAAATGGAAAAGGAATTGAACTGGTATATGGAGAGGATGTAAATCGCCATATAAATCAATCAATTTTAATATTTGAGCATTACTTGAGACAGAGTAGCAATGAGAGGCAGTGCTTTGTTAACGAAGCCAATACCATTCTGAGTCAGTAAACCTTTGCAGTTCTTTTAAAGATCGTCACTTTTTGAACAATGCTTTTTATTACCCCTAAAATTTGCAAGTAAAGCAATCTCCGGAAAAACATGTGTGAAAGATGTAACTATTTATAAAAATTGTGTAACACATACCGCCTTGCAATATTTCACCTTTGTATTTATTAATTTTAAAAAAAATAAGATGAAAAAACTATTATTATTAAGTATTTGCGTTGCATTAACATTAATGATGAACGCACAAACCATTGATAAAAAATGGAACATAGGATTGCACGGGGGAATAACCCAGTACAAAGGTGACCTCGGTAATGACTTCTATAAAACTAATATGGCATTGTATGGTTTTGGCGGACTGTCTTTTTCAAGGTACATCGCAAGCCACTTCGATTTAAACGTATTAATTGCTAAAGGAGCAGTCGGTTTTCACCGCGATACCCTTCACTTTAATAACTCTTTTACGTCATTACTTCTCAATGCAAGGTTTAATATTTTGACATCCAGATTCCCTGTTATTCCTTATTTATTTGTAGGGGGCGGTGCTATGTTATTTGATAAAGACATAGATGTGGATGCCGCTAAAACGGATTGGATTGCACCTTCATTTGGAGGGGGATTAAATGTTAAGTTAGGTCCAGCTGTTATGCTTAATGTACAGGAAACGTTTCTCTATTCATCGAATGATAAAAGGGACGGGGTTGAAGCAGGTAGCAACGACATGTACCTCCTTCATTCGGTTGGCTTTACCTTTAATTTTGGCAAGAAAAAAGATGCTGATAAGGACGGTATATCCGACTACAAGGACAAATGTCCTGAAACCCCAGCATCTGTAGCGGTCGATAAAGTAGGATGTCCGCTTGATAAGGATGGAGATGGCGTAGCTGATTATTTAGATGAATGTCCCGATATTGCAGGCAATAAGGAATTAAAAGGTTGCCCGGATAAAGATGGTGACGGTGTTGCCGATAAGGATGATCTCTGTAAGGATACACCAGGACTCGTAGCATTGAAAGGCTGTCCGGATGCCGACAAGGACGGTGTTGCAGATACAGAGGATAAATGCGCGGATACGAATCCCCGTTATAAAGTAGACGTAATGGGTTGTCCGATGGATAATGATCAGGATGGAATATTTAACGAAGATGATCTGTGTCCTCAATTAGCCGGTACTTCTGCCACAAAGGGTTGCCCGGATAAAGACGGTGACGGTATTGCCGATACGGAAGACAATTGTCCGGAAGTAGTAGGTACGATGGCAAATAAGGGTTGTCCTGAAATAGCCAAAGAGGATTCAGTAAAGATTACTAAGATTGCAAGTAAAATTTTCTTTGAAACCGACAGTGATAAGCTTAAAGTAGCATCCTTATCTCAATTGGATGAACTGGTAATTATTCTGAAGAAGTATGAAAATGCAAATTTAACTATTGAAGGTCATGCTGATAGCCAGGGTGCAGATGCTTACAACCTCACCTTGTCACAAAAGCGAACCGATTCAGTAATAGCATATTTGATGTCAAAGGGTATTATGGAATCACGGTTGACAGGAATAGGCTATGGCGAATCCATACCAATTGCCGACAACAATACTTCTGAAGGCCGTGCCAAAAACAGGAGAGTTGAATTAAAAACATCTTATTGATGAAATATAAAGGTTGGGCAATGTTTAGGTTTTAATCATTAGGAAAAGGGCTGTTGGAAACATCAGCCCTTTTATTTTGCAACTTAAGGTTTAATAATTCACAAAAAAAAGTGTATCACAGTTCATAATGTTTGAATGATCTATGGAAATTGAAAACAAATGTAAGACATGAAGACGTTGTATCAAATCCTTCATTTTTTAGAATTATCCTTCGGGCATTAATTAAAAACACAGGTGCTGACTAATTATTTATATTTAAGAAAAATGAAAACAAATGAAATGAAAAAAGTATTGATTGCGCTGGATTATAATCCAACCGCACAAAAGGTTGCAGAAGTGGGTTTTTCTTTGGCTAAGGCCATGAATGCCGAGGTGACGTTGCTCCATGTAATTTCAGAGCTGGTTTATTATTCTTCAACTGAATATGATCCTATCATGGGATTTACCGGCTTCACAGGAATCGGCCCTGTGGAATTGAATAATCTTGATGCACTGAAAAATGCATCCTTTAACTATCTTGATAAATCCAGACAACACTTAGGAGATAAAACCATTCAAACGCTGGTTGAAGAGGGGGATATTGCAGAATCCATTTTAAAAACAGCAAAAGTGATTCATGCAGATTTTATTGTTCTGGGCTCACATAGCCAGAAATGGTTAAAAAATATACTCATGGGGAGTGTAACAGAAAAAGTTTTAAGCCTTACTACTTTGCCGCTAATCATCATCCCGACTAAAAAGAAGGATGAATCAGAATCTGTCTGAAAACTTTTTAAAGGATTACTGGCAATCATCATGGGTTTATAAATCAGTTTATTCGCTTTTCGAAAGAGGATTATTATAGGATGTCGAAAAATGTGGTCATCTAAATCAAAGGAAGTAGTACTCAAAAAATTTAATGTTGATCCATTCAAGGGCTTATCGGAAGAAGAGGCTGAGTCCAGATTGGAAAAATATGGAGCCAATAAACTACTGGGGAAAAAGAAAAAGAGCATTTTCCTTTTGTTCTTTGCGCAACTGAAGGACTGGCTTATCTATATTCTACTGGTGGCCGTTATTATTACGCTGTTTTTGGGTGAGTACACAGATGCAACCATCATCGTCATGGTAATTATTATTAATTCTGTTCTTGGTGTAATTCAGCAGGTTAAAGCAGACAAGGCCATCAAGGCGCTTCAGAAAATGACTTTTCCAAAAGCGCTGGTTCGCAGAAATGGAGAAGTTATTGAAGTGGATTCAGCAAAAGTAGTACCTGGCGATATTCTTATCCTTGATGCAGGACGAATCGTTGCTGCAGATATTCGTTTAATTGAATCCGTCAATCTAAAGATAGAGGAATCAGCACTCACCGGAGAATCGGTTCCTTCTGATAAGGATGCATCACAGATCCACAGCGATCCTAAAACACCCCTGGGCGACCGGAATAATATCGCGTTTATGTCAACCCTGGTAACAAATGGAAGAGGTACAGGAATAGTGGTTGAAACCGGAATGAATACTGAAGTAGGTAAAATCGCTACCCTGATAATTTCAGAAGAAAAGGCTAAAACCCCACTGGAAGTCAGGTTGGGTAAATTGGGAAAAACGCTGGGTTTAATTGCTATCGGAATTTGTATCATTATTTTTATCGTAGGAATGCTTCAGGGGCGTGATCTGACAGAAATGTTCCTTATGTCTGTCTCCCTAGCTGTGGCTGCTATTCCTGAAGGTCTTGCGGCCATCGTAGCAGTGGTGTTGTCAATCGGTGTGACCAGAATGTCAAAGAAAAATGCCATCATCAAGAAATTACCAGCAATTGAAACACTCGGATCGGTCAATATTATTTGTTCCGACAAAACGGGCACATTGACGCAAAACAAAATGACAGTTACTGCCTGTTTCAATCTGGAAGGCGACATAATGATACTTCGGGATCATACAAATCCTGCCACAGAAGATCTAAAACTAATGGCAAAAGCAATGGTTCTCAGTTCCGACGCAACTTTTGAAAACGGAAATGGAACAGGTGATCCAACAGAAATTGCATTACTGGTTTTAGCTGACGCACTTGGAATGAATAGAAAAGTGATAAATGATGAAAACAAACGTATCAGCGAGTTTCCTTTCGATTCGGACCGCAAATTAATGTCAACACTCAACGAAGAAAATGGTAAGTTCACCGTTTATTCGAAAGGTGCATTGGCTAACCTGATAGAAATCTCGACACATGTTTTAGAAAAAGGAAAAGTTGTTCCAATATCAGAATCACACAAAAAACAATATCTATCTGCTGCTGAAAGTATGGCGACCAATGCGCTTCGCACCCTTGGCGTTGCCTATAAACCGGTTGATTCTGCAGGTAATGTTTGTGAAATGGAAAAAGACATGATTCTTACAGGGCTTGTTGGAATGAACGACCCACCCAGAGCCGAAGTAAAAAATTCCATTTCAAAAGCTAAAACAGCAGGCATCACAACAATCATGATTACCGGTGACCACAAACACACAGCATTCGCGATTGCAAAAGAACTGGGAATATCTGAAACAATAGACCAGACGATTACAGGCCATGAAATTGATGATTCTACTGAGGAAGTATTCACAAAAAGGATTAATAATTATCGCGTGTTTGCACGCGTCTCGCCCGAACATAAAGTAAGAATAGTCCGTGCACTGAAGTCTTTCGGGAACATTGTATCAATGACAGGCGATGGAGTTAACGATGCTCCGTCATTAAATACCGCCGATATAGGAGTAGCTATGGGTATTACAGGCACAGACGTTGCCAAAGGAGCGGCGGATATGATTCTTGCGGATGATAATTTCGCCACCATTGTTACTGCCATTGAACAAGGCAGGAACATTTACAATAACATTAAAAAGACGGTTATCTTTCTCCTTACCTGTAACCTTGGGGAGGTGATTGCCATTTTTGTCACCCTTCTTGTGGGTTGGGAAGCCCCGTTAATTGCTACCCAGCTTCTTTGGATTAACCTGATCACCGATTCATTTCCCGCAGTTGCACTCGGTATGGAACCGGGAAATCCGGATGTGATGAAAGAAAAACCCCGGAATGCGAAAGAGAGTTTCTTTGCAGGAGGCGCTGGCTTGCATATTATTATTGGTGGTTTCTTAATTGGAATGTTAACATTTTTAGCTTTCTGGTATGGATATTATGAACACGGGTTTAGCCCTTTCGATCATGAAGTGCCTGCTAATACTGTTGAATATGCCAGAACGATGGCTTTTATGGTGCTGGTTTTATGCCAGTTGTTTTTTTCTTTAGCCGTCAGGAATACCACAAAATCCATATTCCGCATTGGAATTTTCTCAAATAAATATCTTTCCGGTGCCATTTTGCTGGGTGTACTTCTTCAATTAATTGTAATAGGCATACCGGCAATGCAACGAGCATTCCACCTGCAAATGCTTGATCTCCAAGGCTGGATTATTGCAATTTCTCTGGGTTTGGTTCCGCTATTGCTCAGTGAGATATTTAAAATATTCATTCGTGCTCGCAAATTTAGGGTTATTAATTAATCTTAACGAATGTGTGAATTATGTAAATCTTTTTGAAAGTTATGTAACACCTGCCCTGTTGCAGAAGCCTAAATTTGTTTACTTAAAATTTATTTACAAAATGATTAATAAAGACAATATCAAAGAACTTAAAGCTATGTGTCAACTAAATTGTGCACTTAAACTCAGTCGTGAAGTTTATAATCAGAAAACTATTGATTTGTTGAAAAGGATTCATAATAGGGAAGAAGGCCATATTAATTGGGCAGAAATACAACGTGAATTAATTGACCAAATTGGAATGGAGAATTATCTGGTTTGCGAACTGAGAAACCAGTAAACTAAACGTTAGTCTTAAACTGAAATAACTAAAATGATGGAAAAGTATCTCGATGAAACAATACCCGGAACAGCCAGGGCAGAATATATTGACGCAGAACCTAATGTTCGTCTTCATATCACCGATGCAGGTGAGGGCAGACCTATAGTCTTAATACATGGATGGCCGTTGAGTGATGAAATGTTTGAATACCAATACAACGATCTGATAAATGAATAATTTCCGTGTAATTGGTATTACGTTAAGAGGTTTTGGCAAATCTGATAAACCATACGGCTTATACAATTACGATGTACATGCACAGGATATTAAAAATGTTTTATGCAAGCTTGAAATAGAAAATGCTGTTTTAGGTGGCTTCTCCATGGGCGGAGCTATTGCAATTCGGTATGTAGCATCGGATGATGGAGCTCATGTTTCTAAACTGGCTTTGTTTGCAGCAGCAGCTCCGATTTGGACTCAACGGAAGGATTTTCCTTTCAACCTTCCAAAAAGTGCGGTTGATGATTTAATTGCATTGAACTACAAGGATCGGCCAAAGCTATTGTCCAATTTCGCAAAGATATTTTCTGCTACCGAGACCTCATTGAATGCAGGGATTGGCAATTGGTTGAACGGGATTGGTCTGAGTGCATCTTCTCATGCTATGGCTCAATGCTTAATCGCTTTGCGCGATACAGACCTGAGAAAGGATCTGGAGAAAATAACAATTCCAACTGTGATCATGCATGGTAAAAAAGACAAAATATGCTCATTTGAACTGGCCGAACAGATGAAGGCCGGAATAGCAAACTCAACTATAATTGCTTTTGAGAATAGCGGGCATAGCTTGTTTCTCGAGGAAACTAAAAAGTTTAATAATGAGCTGATCAAATTTGCCAGCGAATGAACCAACTGACATTACGACTATGCAATATTAAATTGCAGAAAGTAATGAATTTCGTAGACTATTATAAAATATTAGGGATTGCAAAAACGGCAACACCAAAAGACATTAAAAATGCCTACCGGAAATTAGCCCGGAAGTTTCATCCTGATTTAAATCCGAATGATAAGGATGCGAAAAAGAATTTTCAGCAAATCAATGAAGCAAATGAAGTATTGAGCGATCCCGAAAAACGTAAAGAAATACGATCAGTACGGACAGGATTGGAAACATGCTGAAGAATTTGAAAAGGCAAAACAGTACCAGCAGCAATCATCGGGTTCAAGGGGCACAAGGTATTCAGAATCACAATCCGGAGGGGATTTTTCTGATTTTTTTGAATCCATGTTTGGTGGAGCATCAGGTGCAGGCAGAAGCCGTCAGGTGAAATTCAGGGGAGAAGATTACAATGCGGAGTTACACCTCGAACTCATTGATGCATATAAAACCCATAAACAAACCTTAACAGTAAACGGGAAAAAAATAAGAATTTCTATTCCAGCCGGGATCGAAAATGGACAGACCATTAAAATAGCAGGGCATGGAGGTCAGGGAATAAATGGAGGACCAAATGGCGATTTGTACATTACATTTTCAATAGCCAATCACCCAAAAATTAAACGTTTGGGAAATAATCTTTTTACAACAGTTGATCTGGATTTATACAAAGCAGTCCTGGGGGGTGAAATCATTTTGGATACACTAAACGGACAAGTAAAACTAAAAGTAAAGCCCGAAACACAAAATGGAAGTAAAGTAAAGTTAGCCGGAAAGGGATTTCCTGTTTATAAGGATGAGGGGCAATTTGGGGATTTCTATATCACTTATGCAATCAATATCCCAACAAATTTAACGGAAAAACAAAAAGTATTGTTTACCGAATTATCCAAATTGTAACATATAAAACGGATACAATGCAAACAGATTATTTAATTGCTTTAAATGAGTTCTGTACGAGCCACAACATTGAGATTTCATTCATTAGTTCGTTACAAGAAAACGGTTTGGTAGAAGTGACCACCATAGATGAAACTGTGTTCATTGATGCTGGTCAGCTTCAGCAATTGGAGAAATTCATCCGATTATATTACGATTTGGATATCAACCTGGAAGGAATTGAAACCATATCATATTTGCTGGAACGGATCACATCATTACAGGAAGAAAACATTAAACTAAAAAACAGACTCCGTCTTTATGAAACGGGGTTGTAGATAGGAATAATTACGAATCTAAAAATCAATATTTAAACATTAGCAAAAATGAAAAAAACTAAAAACCTGGGTATTTGGATGGATCATTCAAGCGCCATTTTGATGTCATTAACAAATGATACTATCGTCACGAACAGTATTGTTTCCGAATTTACCCATCAGGATAAAGTGGACGGATTAAATAAGAGCGAAAACCTTATGCATAACAAAGAGCAGCATCAGCAATCGGGCTATTATAAGAAAATTGCGCAAGCTATCAGGGAATATCAGGAGGTAGTTCTATTCGGACCAACAGATGCCAAGAACCAATTATTTAACTTGTTAAAGGATGATCATCTTTTTGAAAACATTCATATCGAAGTAAAAGATACCGATAAGATGACGGAAACCCAGATGCATGATTTTGTCAGGGGATATTTCAATTGATGGATAATATCTGGAGCTATTCATTGACGGTTTTTATGGCATTTTTTGCCATCATGAACCCAATGGTCAACATTCCGATTTTTGTTCAGTTAACTGAAGGACTCGATGAAAAGAAATAAAAGGAAAATTTCCAGGATGGCAAACATTGTTGCCTTTATCATCGTTGTTGCATTCATTTTGATTGGGAAATATATTTTCCAGTTATTCGGACTAACCATTCCTGCATTTAAAGTATTCGGGGGGATTTTAGTTTTTTTCATTGGATTTGAAATGCTTCAATCAAAAAAGTCCAGTATCCATCATCATGGCGCAGTCGTATTTGATGAAGGTGTTGCCATTTCACCATTAGCTATTCCGGTTATGGCAGGACCCGGAACCATTGTTACAGCCATGAATTTTGTTGTAAAAGCGAGTTTTGTTCCAGGTATTCATTACCATTTTGATCTTTGCCCTTGATCATATTTCTGACTTATCTGGCTTTTAATTACAGCAACTATCTCATTAAGCTTGTTGGCAAAAAGAACTTTGTCATCATTGGAAAAATAATGGGGTTGATTTTAGGAGTGCTCGGAGCAAATATGCTGATTCAGGGAATCAAATTGGCATTTAATATCTAAATTTCTTTAGGAGGAGCTATTCTTAGTTTGAATAAGCCTGTTCAAACAAGTATAAAATTTCCCAATTCTTAACAGGAAACCCAAAGTAATTTATTCCATTCATAATAATTTATGATGTGTGAATCATGTAACTCTTTTCTGCAATTGTGTAACACTTTCCACGATGAATGAAGCCAATTTTGTAACGTGAAATAATCTCACACCTGTCCCGCCAGAAGCGGAAATTTTTAAATATTAAATAATATGACTAATATCAAGAAGTATAATGACCATTCTTGCAACGTTTACAGCATTCATTTTACTGATGCCCGGCAGTGGATGCAAAAAAGATGAAGACCCGAGCTCAAACGCCTCCCAGAACGTCTACGTATAACCTGTTGGTAAAAGATGTCCTCGGTATATCTGGCAAAGCCACATTTACTGAGACTAGTACAACCAGTAGCTACCATAGGTATAGCCCTGACCGGTGCTCCTTCGGGAACTCATCCGGCAGAACTACGCATGAATTCTGCAGTTGAAGGAGGTTTAGTTGTTTTAACATTGAATCCAGTTGACGCAACCGGAAAAAGTTCAACAGAGGTAAATACGATGACTTACAACCAACTTATTGCCTATGATGGATTTATTCAAGTCCTGAAAAGCAGCAGCGAACCCGATGTAATTCTTGCGCAAGGCGATATAGGTGGTAATGTAATAACTACTACCAATAAAATCTATACACTGGATACGATAGGTTCATTCGGTGTATCCGGAACAGCACTATTTGAAAAAAGGGTAAATGGAAATACCTTGCTAACCATTACGCTTTCAGGCGCTATAGCCGGCGAAGAATATCCGTCGACAGTTAACCTGGGTTCAATCCAAACTGTCGGTGGCGGGCCTATTGTGAAGACGCTTAACAATGTCGATGGAACTACTGGTAAAGGCTATACTAACATCCGAAAACTTGATAGTGGAATTGCCATTACCTATGATAACTGGTTGGTTTACGATGGTTACATAAATATTTATCAAAATACAGTAAATTTAGGTACTATCATTTGTCATGGTAATATAGGCTCGAATTAGACAATACTTGTTGCATCTGCAAAATTATTTATCTCACTCCATAGAAAAGAGACTGTGGTGTGATTTTATCATTCTGATAACTTCTGAACAAAATGGAAACATTCATTGCATCAAGACTGACGAGCGGAAACAGAGTTTTCCGGTCAAAAATTATTATTGATGAACTTGGGGTAACCCTAAAAGATCCCGGACTATTCAGCGGAAAGGAAAAAACAATACCTTACACAAGTATTTCTTCCGTCAACATTGACTGTCCATTTGTAGGATTTTCCACAATTAGTATTGAAACAACCGGCGATGGAAAAATTACCGCACACGGCTTCACAGCGCATAAAGTTAAAAGAATGAAAGAATTAATTCTCAAATAGCATCATCAAAAGACTGAATGAGTAATCATGAGAGAAAAAGCAGACATACGAAAACCGGTTTACAGTTTCTTGCCGACGGGTTTGGAGGGCTTTGATTCTCTTGTGGAGCTTGCTTTGGATTTGCGATGGTCATGGGATCATTCAGCCGATGAAGTATGGCGGAAACTTCATCCTGCACTTTGGGATGCTACACATAATCCCTGGGTAGTCTTACAAACAGTTTCCCACGAACAGTTCCAGTCTGTAATGAATGATCCGGCATTTCGGAAAAAGATTGATTTTCTTCTGAAATCTAAGAAGGATACAAACATGGCACCCGCCTGGTTCCAACAAAACCACCCACATTCTTCTTTGACTTGCATTGCTTATTTCAGCATGGAATTTATGTTGAGCGAAGCGCTCCCGATATATTCTGGTGGACTGGGAAACGTAGCCGGTGATCAGCTTAAAACAGCAAGTGATTTAGGAGTACCTGTTATCGGCATCGGGCTTCTTTACCAGCAAGGCTACTTTCGACAGGAAATAGATATGAACGGGAATCAGCAAGAACTTTATCCGTATAACGATCCCGGGCAATTGCCGATTAAACCTTTACGCCAGCCTAACGGAGAATGGTTACGCTTAGAGATTGCCCTGCCTGGAAGCTCTTTATGGTTACGTGCCTGGCAAGTTCAGGTTGGCAGGGTGAAACTTTATTTGTTGGATAGTAATGATGCAGCCAATTTTCCTGTTCATCGGGGAATAACCAACGAATTATATGGCGGAGGATCTGAGCTCCGGCTTAAACAGGAATTGGTGCTCGGCATCGGAGGATGGCGTTTGCTCAATGCCCTTGGTATTCATCCCCAGGTATGCCATCTCAATGAAGGACATGCCGCTTTTGCGATATTGGAACGTGCGTATAGTTATATGAAGAATACAGGTCTTAGCTTCGACGTTGCCCTTACAGTTACAAGAGCCGGTAATCTCTTTACAACCCATACAGCAGTTACAGCCGGATTCGATCGTTTCTCACCCGAGCTTATTGAGCAATACCTTGGTAATTACGCTGAACAGAAGCTTGGAATTACATGTACCCAATTGCTAGCTTTAGGCCGTAAGGATCCTGGTAACGATTCGGAGAAGTTTAATATGGCTTATCTGGCAATTCGAGGAAGCGGAGCAGTAAACGGGGTGAGCCGGCTACATGGAGAAGTTAGTCGTCACCTCTTTGAACCACTATTCCCAAAATGGCCGACAGATGAGGTTCCTGTCGGGCATATAACCAATGGGGTTCATATGCCGACATGGGATTCCAAAGAAGCAGACGATATCTGGACGGAAGCATGTGGTAAAGACCGATGGCTGGGGATGAGCAAAACACTGGAGCAGGATATTCGAAAAGTTTCAGATGAAAGGCTTTGGGAAATGCGGACCAATGCAAACAAGGCACTCATCAAATTTGCCGGTGAACATATTTCGAAACAATTACCCGGTTCAGGTAATTCACCTGATTTGACTCAACGGGTAAAACATTTTTTTAATCCTGACATTTTAACACTGGGCTTTGCAAGGCGTTTTGCTCCCTACAAACGACCTAATTTATTGCTCCACGATCCGCAACGTCTGTTAAGGTTGTTAACAAATCCTGAGTTTCCTGTACAACTTATTATTTCCGGCAAGGCTCATCCGGGCGATCAGAAAGGCCACGATATGATTAAAGAATGGATTCATTTTATCCGGCAAAATAGTGTCCATCCTCATGTTGTATTCCTTAGTGATTACGATATGCATGTTTCAGAAAATCTTGTTCAGGGAGTTGATGTCTGGATCAATACACCACGTCGTCCCTGGGAAGCCAGCGGTACCAGTGGTATGAAAGTGCTCGTCAATGGTGGAATTAACCTTTCCGAACGGGATGGTTGGTGGGCTGAGGCATACACACCCAAAGTGGGCTGGGCAATGGGAGATGGTAATGAACATGGTGACGATCCGTCCTGGGATGCCTTCGAAGCCGAGCAACTTTATAATTTACTCGAACAAGAAGTGGTTCCTGAATTTTATAGCCGCAATGAAAATGGGATTCCTGTTGCCTGGATTTCACGAATGAGGGAAAGTATGGCAACACTTACACCTCGGTTCTCCGCAGACAGGACCGTGCGGGAGTATACCGAACAACATTACCTTCCTGCCGCAACAGCATTTCTTGAACGCTCAGTCAATAAAGGTGAAAAAGGGAAACAAATGATAGACTGGCGGCAAAACCTTGAACAAAAATGGGGTTCAATGCATTTTGGCAAAGTAAAGGTCGCAACTACTAAAAAGCAGCATAAATTCGAAGTAGAGATTTTTCTCAATGACCTTGACCCGGATGCAGTTGAAGTTCAAATATTTGCTAATGGCATTAACGGAAAAGCTCCAACCATAAAAAAGATGACCCGGAGTAAAAAAATAAAAGTCGAAAACCACGTTTACACATATAACGTATCGGTAGCTTCAACGCGGCCTGCAATGGATTATACTCCACGGGTAATACCAAGCTTCACGGGGGTTTCTGTTCCGCTTGAAACCGGTCGGATTCTCTGGCAACATTAATCTTTGATTTTTAGGAAATTCAATTTTTAAAAATCTTTCCTGCACTTATCAGATGATTTTCTAATGTAAAATCAGGAATACCAACTCCTGGTAATTGATTAAAAAAGCACTACTTGTAAACTCCATGGAATCGTATCACATTTGTAAATGTGTGAATTATGTAACTCTTTTCAAAAATTGTGTAACGATTTTCGGGATCAGAAGATGTACCTTTATAAAGTTGAGAAAATTCATTTATAATGGTAGATTATGAAGGTGCTTATGTTCGGTTGGGAGTTTCCTCCTCATATTTCAGGCGGGTTAGGGACAGCTTGTTATGGTTTGACCAAAGGGCTGGCAGCATTTGATGATATTGATTTAACTTTTGTTGTGCCCAAAGTATATGGGAATGAAAACAAAGTAAAAATGAAATTGATTGGTGCCAGCGATGTTATGCTCTCCAGCAAAGTATTATTAAAGCAAAAATCGCTGGAAATGAAAGAGCATAATGATTTTGATCAAAATATTTCTGCCTATATAACACCCGGGCAATATGAAAAGCTTTTGTTAGAACAAAAGGAGGACGTCAACCATAAGGTTGTGCATACACCTTCGGGGAAGTTGGAATTTTCAGGAAAATATGGAATCAGCTTATTTAAAGAAATATCCCGTTATGGCGTTGTAGCTTCAGAGATAGCAAGAACGGAACCCCACGATGTTATCCATGCCCATGACTGGTTAACCTATCTGGCAGGAATTGAAGCAAAAAAAATGTCCGGTAATCCGCTTATAGTGCATGTACATGCCACCGAATACGACAGGTGTGGTGAAAACCATAATAAGAAGGTATATGAAATTGAGCGAAGGGGGATGGAATTTGCTGATAAGGTAATAACCGTAAGCGATTTAACGCGCAATATTGTAATTAGCAAATATAACATAAGCCCATTAAAAGTAGTAACAATCCATAATGGCGTAGAACCTGCAAATAATGGCATCATTCAAAATATATGGAAAAGGGGAACAAAAGATAAAATAGTAACATTTTTAGGAAGGATTACCTGGCAAAAGGGTCCAAAATATTTTATAAAAGCTGCTTATAAAGTTTTGCAAAAAATGGATAACGTAAGGTTTGTTATGGCCGGCAGTGGAGATTTAATGGAGGAGATGGTGAAATATGTGGCAAAGCTAAAGATTGCAGACAAGTTTCACTTTACCGGGTTTTTGAAGGGAGATGATGTTTACAGGATGTTTGCCCTTAGCGATTTATATATTATGCCATCGGTCTCCGAACCGTTCGGGATTTCCCCATTGGAAGCATCACAATGCAATGTACCGGTAATCATCTCAAGGCAATCTGGTGTATCAGAAGTAATCACCTATGCCATAAAAGTTGATTATTGGGATATCGATGCCATGTCCGATGCTATTTATGGAATACTAACTTATCCTGCATTGGCAAAGCATTTAAAACAAAATGGGAAACAGGAGGCAGATAACTTGAGATGGACAGATGTTGCAATCAAAGTAAAAGAGATTTATAATCAGGTAGTATATAATAAGGCAAGCTAATACATAACGACAAACTTTAAATTATTCATCATGAGCCTAAACAAACAATTCCACGAAAAAGAGCCTGTCTGCAAAGTAACATTTATAATGTCAAAGGACATGGCCGGTTCTGCCGAACGGGTGAATCTGGCAGGAGAATTTAATAACTGGGACACAAAAAGTATCCCGATGAAGAAAATCAGGAATGGTGACTTTGCTGTGTCCATTGACCTTGAAAAAGGCAGGGAATATCACTTCAAATATGTCGTAGATGGGCATACATGGATAAATGAGCCCAGTGCTGATAAGCACGTACCCAGCGCATTTCTGAAATTGAGAAATGACTTCTGGTTTTAATGAACCCACCTTTTAATGGTGAAATACTTGCAGGACAGCTCTCCCGGAAACGGAGAAATAAAAATATTCAATAATATGGAACCATTCATTGCATCAAGACTGACAGGCGGAAACAGAGTTTTCCGCTCAAAAATTATTATTGATGAACTTGGGGTGACCCTAAAAGATCCCAGGACTATTCAGCGGAAAAGAAAAAACAATACCCTATAATAGAATTTCTTCCGTCGACATTGATTGCCCATTTGTAGGATTTTCTACTATTAGCATTGAAACAACCGGTGAAGGAAAAATAAGTGCCCACGGCTTCACTGCTCTTAAAGTTAAAAGAATGAAAGAATTAATCCTTGATAAAATATAAAATCAAACGCCAGAACATAAAAGCCACTCTATTCATTCCCCAGCTGTCATCGCTTCAATAGGAGGTTAAAGTGTTGCTGGTTTGAAGCCTCCAATGTTACTCAGATACTTGCCAGAAATTTTGGGATGAACATTATTTCCCGAAAAATTTCTTAAGTATTGAAGACGAACACTACCATGAAATGTGTGAATGTTGTAACTCTTTTCTTTAATTGTGTAACGGTTTCCGGTATTATTGAATCCACCTTTGCAAGGTGAAATAATTTCACATCTGTTCCGCCAGGCGCGGGAATAAAATTTAATATTATGAACAAACTGGAAACAATAGGAACCTGGAATGAGCATAAAGGCAAGCTCATACAGAAATATGCAATCTTAACCGACAATGATCTGATGTTTGCTGAAGGCAAGAAAGAGGAGATGCTTGGTAGACTTCAAATAAAGTTGGGCAAAACAAAAGAAGAATTGCAACAGATTATTGCATGGCTTTAATCATAAATTTAAATTAAATAGTATTCATTTATCAGCATTTGCTAAACAGTAAATATTTAAATTTTGTAGGATGAAATCAAACGTTTTGCATGAAAAAATTTAATCCTGTTATTAAAGTAATCCCTAAAGGTTCGGGACGCAACGGCGCAATCGCTGAGCAGGCTTAGCGAAAAGACATTGGTAAAAACT
This sequence comes from uncultured Bacteroidales bacterium, assembly GCA_963749345.1. Classification (GTDB taxonomy): domain Bacteria; phylum Bacteroidota; class Bacteroidia; order Bacteroidales; family JAADJA01; genus JAADJA01. The sequence continues at coordinate 1,342,258 of CAVVMO010000001.1, forward strand.
GAACAGGCAAGCAATTTTTTAACAGAGTTAGCCGATGTTTTTTTATTTATGATGAGGATTTTCCGGGAAACATTTTCGCGCGATTTTGAATTTAAAGAATTTTTACGCCAGTGTTTTCAAATCGGATATAAATCATTACCGCTTATTTCAGTCACAGGAGCCATTATTGGCCTTGTAATTACAATTCAATCGCGTCCGGTGCTTGTTGATTTCGGAGCGGTAACAATGCTTCCCGGTATGGTAGCGATATCTCTCATCCGGGAAATGGGACCGGTGATAACGGCATTGATATGCGCCGGGAAAATTGGTTCGGGTATGGGAGCGGAATTGGGTTCAATGAAAGTGACCGAACAAATTGATGCAATGGAAGTATCCTCCACCAATCCAATACGGTTTTTAGTTGTCACAAGAGTGTCAGCTGCAACACTTATGATTCCGTTATTGGTTTTATATGCTGATGCGCTTGGTATACTGGGAAGCTGGGCAGGAGCAAATATTAAAGGCGATGTATCTTTTGTATTATTCTTTTCTCAGGCATTCAGCCCTGTTGAGTTTATAGATTTTCTTCCCGCAGTCATAAAAACCTTCTTTTTCGGAGCTGTAATTGGAGTAGTGGGATGCTATAAAGGATATCATGCCGGACGTGGAACAGAAAGTGTAGGCATTGCTGCAAATTCTGCTGTTGTGTTAGCCTCACTCCTGGTAATCATTGTTGATATGATTGCAGTACAAATCACTGATATGCTAATATCATGAAAACAGTCCAGATAGATACGGTAATGAATGATTCAGTCAAATCGATAAGCAATAAACCGGTTATCGAAATTAACAATCTTAAGAAATCATTTGGCAGTCAGGAGGTATTAAAGAATGTTTCTTTAAAGCTTTTTAATGGCGAAAACTTAGTGGTGCTTGGTAAATCCGGCACAGGTAAATCTGTTTTAATAAAATGTATTGTTGGATTATTAAATTCAAATGGCGGAACCATCAACGTGTTTGAAAAAAATGTACCTGAATTAAAAAGAAAAGAATTGAGCGAGCTGAGACAGAAAATAGGTTTTCTTTTTCAAAGTGGTGCATTGTATGATTCCATGACGGTGAAACAGAACCTGGAATTTCCATTGAGAAGAATAAAAAAGAAACTTACAGAAAAAGAGATAAAAGAAAAAATAAATGAAGTTTTGGAAAATGTCGGTCTGGCCGATGCCTTGAATAAAATGCCCTCGCAACTTTCGGGTGGCATGCGGAAACGAATAAGCCTGGCACGAACCATTGTTGTGGATCCGATGATTATGTTGTATGATGAACCCACCACAGGACTTGACCCTGTTACTTCTGATGAAATAAGTTCACTCATCAATGATGTCCAGAAAAAATATAAAACTTCTTCCATCATCATCACCCATGATATAAAATGTGCTCTTAGTACAGCAAACAGAATAATCATGTTAGAGGATGGGGAAGTTTATAAGGAAGGGAAAGTTGAGGACTTTGAAAACTCAACTGATCCGTTAATTAAATCTTTCTTCAAATGAAAATAAGTAATTCAATATCAACATTTAAAATTCAAAATTAGTCATGGAAACGCACACACAAAAATTTAAAGTACGGTTAGGGCTGTTTATTGCAGGAGGACTGGCACTCTTTGTACTTGCCATATTTATTATCGGAAAACAGAAAAATTTATTTAATCCTGTTTTTAAACTTACTGCTACTTTTTACAATGTAAGCGGGTTACAGGTTGGAAATAATATCCGATTTTCAGGAATTAATGTTGGCACAGTTGATAACATCACCATCATTAACGATTCAACTGTAAGGGTAGATATGTTGGTTAAAAAAGATGTTAAGCAGTTTATTAAATCGGACTCAGAAGTAGCAATTGGTTCAGAAGGACTTATTGGCGACCGGCTTTTAATTATTACGCAGGGAAGCACTGATTCTCCTTTGGCAAAAGAAGGGCAGGAACTTCCATCCACCGAGCCTGTTGAAACAGATGCCATCATGGCAAGTTTGGAAGTAACAGCAGTAAATGCTGAAATTATTTCACAACAACTTGCAGAGATCATGTCTAAAATAAACAGCGGTAAGGGGACAATTGGCAGATTAATTCAGGATTCAACCATAGCCGAAAACCTGAGTCAGACGATGGTAAATATTAAGCAAAGCAGCAAGGGATTGGAGGAAAATATGGAAGCAGCCAAACATAATTTCCTTTTAAGGGGATATTTTACCAAGAAAGAAAAAGCAGCCGCAGCCCTTAAAGAAGAGGAGCAAAAGAAAGCTGACAAACAAAAGAAAGAAGACGATAAAAAGAATAAGCAAGAACAAAAATAATGAGTCAGAACTCTGATAAAAATAAAAAATGTTATGGTTAATGGGAAAAATATAACTGTTCAATTAAATGGTTCAAGCATTTGTTATGATGATTTGGGTGTTGGTCTTTTGCCAATATTGTTCATTCATGGATTTCCTCTTGATAAATCCATGTGGCAACCTCAACTTGACTTTTTTAAAAGTAGTCATCGTGTAATTGCTTATGATATCCGTGGCTTTGGCAAATCAACCACCGGAAATGAAAAAGTAAGCATTAGTTTATTTGCTGATGATTTAATAGAGTTGATGGATGCTTTGCAGATAAACAGAGCTATTGCATGTGGTTTGTCAATGGGGGGATACATATTATTGAACGCTGTAAACCGTTATCCTGAAAGATTCGAAGCCATCATTTTAAGTGATACCCAATGCCTTGCCGATTCGCCAGAAGCAAAAGAAAAACGCCATACAATAATTCGGCAAATAGTAGCAGGTGGATTAACTGATTTTGCAGAAGATTTTGTAAAAAATATTTTTTGCAAAGATTCATTAAGTGATAAAAAGGAACTGATCGAAAAAATTAAAAAAGTCATTCTCTCAACAGAATCATTAACAATCACCGGAACATTAAGTGCATTGGCACAACGCTGGGAAATGTGCTCTTCATTGAAGGAAATTTCAGTTCCTGCATTAATCATTTGCGGCAAAGAAGATACCGTAACCCCTCCGGCTCAATCTCAGTTTTTACAATGTAACATTGAAAATTCAAGGTTATATAGCATTGAAAAAGCCGGACATATGTCTAATCTTGAACAACCTGATGAGTTTAACAAACACATTACTAATTTTATTTCTGACTTGATGAAATAAAGACACTTAATTTTTTCGCGATAAACCAAAAAACGGTTTTAAATGACAACTTCAAAAAATTCAAAAAAGGTAGGTGCAAATGTGGTCCAAAAATATTCTCATACTTTTTTTTGTTTCGGTTTTAACCTGTGATTTTGCTTTTTCACAAGAACCAGTCGTTAAAACGGATTCAACCCATCTTTATGAGAATATTGAAGCCTATTCCAAGCGGAGCAAGTTTACCAAGTTTATGTATGGGTTGTTTTTTAAACCTGTGGCACCCAACCCCAAAAAAAAGGGTAGCAAAAAGAAGGTTTATAAAAAACTGATACAAAAACCATACAGCACCTTTGAAGGGAAAATTATCCGGCATATCAACATCGAAACACTGGACCCGTTTGGCTATACAATTGGTGACACCATGGTATCATCACGAAACTTTTTCATACGAACCGGAAATAAGTTGCATTTAAAAACTCAGCAGATCACTATTCGAAATCTGTTGGTTATCCGTCAAAATCAGCCATTCGATTCGTTGCTTGTAAAAGAATCCGAACGGTTGGTTCGTAACCAGCCATATGTTCGTGATGTTTCATTTTTCGTTAAAGCTGTTTCAAAAAACTCCGACTCGGTTGACATTTTTATCCGGGAATTAGATACCTGGACCATTATTACCTGTAGTTGTAGCTTCTACATCCCGTGCTACAATCAGATTAACCGAAAGAAATTTTTTAGGATTTGGTCACGAATTTAAGAATTCCTACACCTGGTATCCTGATACCGGAGACGATGCCTTTAGTACAAAATACTTTGTTCCCAACATTCGCAATACTTATATTAATACAACGCTCATTTATGGCACAGATGAGTTTGGGAATTTTACCAAAAGTCTTTCGGTCGACCGTCCGTTTTTTTCTCCCTTTGCAAAGTGGGCCGGAGGCGTAAATTTTACGCAGCAATTTCGTACGGATTCTATTCAAACAACCGATTCACTTATCATTCTGCAGACGGTTTAAATTTAATGCACAGGATTATTGGGCAGGTAATGCAATTCAAATATTTAAAGGGCAATACCGAAAAAGACCGGACAACCAACTTCATTTCTGCAGTTCGTTTTATGCGAATTCGCTATCTCGAAAAGCCAATTGAACTGTATGATACCATGCATTTGTTTTCCAATGATGATTTTTACCTGGCGAGCATTGGCATATCCACACGAAAATATGTGCAGGATAAATATATTTTTAAGTTTGGTGTAACTGAGGATGTACCCATTGGAAAAGTTTTCAGCCTCACAGGGGGTTACCTGAAAAAAAACAATACAGAACAATTATATTTTGGTGGACGAATCTCATTAGGTCATTATTTTCCATGGGGATACCTGACTTCCAACTTCGAATACGGATCTTACTTTCAGGATTCTAAAGCTGAAAGGGGTATTATTACAGCAGGCGTCAATTATTTTACAGGATTATTTGAAATTGGGAAATGGAAATTCAGGCAATTTGTCAAAACGCAGGTTAATATTGGTTTAAACCGGCTTCCTTACGAAAGTTTAACGCTCAATGATGGTAATGGCATAGATGGTTTTAACAGTTCTACGTTGACCGGCACCAGCCGCTGGATATTCAGGCTTCAAACACAATCGTATGCCCCCTGGAATTTTATTGGTTTCCGTTTTGGCCCTTATCTTGTTTGTTCACTTGGCATGGTTGGTAATGCTGCAACAGGATTTAAAAACAGCACAGTTTATTCACAAATAGGGGTGGGAGTATTAATTAAAAATGATTATCTGATTGTGAATACCTTTGAAATATCCATTGCATTTTATCCTATTATTCCCGGTATCGGGCAGGATGTTTTTAAAGTCAACTCATTTCGCACGACTGATTTCGGTTTCAGGGATTTTGAAATTGGAAAACCAGCGCCTGTGATATATCAATAAAGTACGGTAAAATTATTTCTCTTCTTTTACAAGGTATGAATGATGTAACTCTTACCGAATTGTGTAATGCTTTCCGGAATTAAAGGAATCACCTTTGTATTGTGAAAATTATTTCACCCCTGTTCCGCCAGATGCGGGAATTTAAAATTCAGGAAAATGAAAACTACAGAAGTAAAAGGAACCTGGAATGAACAGAAAGGTCAGCTCAAACAGAAATTTGCAACTATAACTGACAATGACCTGTTGTTTTCCGAAGGTAAGAAAGATGAGATGATGGGAAGGCTTCAAATAAAGCTGGGTAAATCAAAAGAAGAATTGCACAAAATTATCGCAGCGCAATAATTATGTGCTATTTACTAAGGTACCGTTTTTTTGGGTTCATCGATAAACGGTACTTTTTTAACTCTAAATATAAATTTAAAACAATAAAAAACTAGGAATAAAGAAAAAGACAATTTTTACTATTGCCATAAACACCATCATAAAGGCAGGGACAATATTAACAGATTGCCAGTCGCCGAGCTGATAAAGATGACAACTCAGAGCAAAACTTGCAGGAAGCAATGAGACAATTAAATGGAAATTCCAGGCAGGATTTGACAGAAACACATCAGGATTCCATCACGGAATATCAAAAATTCAGAATGGCATATGAAGAAAGAAACTCCTTGCAAATGAGTAACGCAATGCGGAATTAAAGCAACGAATCGCTAACGAGACAAAGGAAAATAAAGTCAGCTATGAAAAGGAAACTGGCGGAATTAGAGCAGAAAGGTAGCGAGCTGAAACAGAAACTTGCAGAAGACAAGGAAGACGGTAAAGACAGATGGGAATCGTTCAAAGCTGAAATCAACCGGGATACAGGATGATCTTCGCCAAGCATTTAAGGATTTAACAGGTGGCAGACGACAAATCGGCTTTATTTCAATAATCAAGAATATAAGGATTACAGAACTTTAATTTAAAAACATACAAAATGAAAAAATCAATCATCACTTTAGTGCTCTTTCTCTCGATATTAAGTTTAAACATCTCTGCTCAGCAGACAAAATCTAATGAAAAGTTTGGAAAGACCTTAAACCTGGGAATTGGATTGGGGTATTACAGATATGCTGAAAATCTTATGCCTGTTTTTCATGCCAACTTTGAATTTGACATCGCCCGGAATTTCACATTGGCCCCTTTTATCAGCTTTTATTCATACCGAAACCATTATTATAAAGGTAATCCCCACGAAAATAACGGGTATTATTATCATGAAACAGTCGTTCCGGTTGGAGTGAAAGGCACCTATTATTTTGATGACTTATTAGAAGCCAATAATAAATGGGATTTTTATGCTGCTGGCTCACTTGGATTTGCCATTGTAAATTCGCACTGGGATAATGGCTATGATGAAGATAAAGATAGGTATCACGGAGCCGGAACTTTGTTTGTGGCGATTCACATAGGATCTGAGTACCATTTCAATGACAGGGTTGGTGCGTTTCTTGATTTATCAAGTGGTGTGTCAACAATTGGCCTGGCTATTCACTTAAATTAAATAAACAGATCATGGAAAATTTTCAATCGATATATTCCTCTTTAATGCTGAAGTTTTGTATTTGCAAAACCATTAAAACATTTAGGCTATGAAAACAAAAACATTGCAGGGAGCACTTATCAGTCTGGCCATCGGAATATTTATTTCACCATCCTGTTATTCCCAGAAATGGGGCGGAAATATTCCCGTCGTCCAACTGACCAATTGGTCAGTAAATATTAACGGAGGATTAACCTCTTACTTTGGTGATTTAAGCCTTAAAGATCTAAATGTTGGTGCTAAACTTGAAAAAGAGAGTGGTCCTGCAATGAGCATTATTCTTACCAGGAACATCTTCAGGGATGCAATTGGCATATCAGGCCAGGTGCTTGCCGGAAAATTTGAAGGAAGAAAAGATGATATTTCATTTACTGCAAATCTGGTTGAATATAACCTTCAAGCCCGAATCGATTTTGTAAGGCTTTTTATGTCCAGGAAGCATAATGCTTTTGGGGTGGTTGGTTATGCAGGTGGAGGACAATTTTTATTTAGCACAAAAAAAATGGAAAATAACGAAGGAGCATTGAAGACTTCAAAGCAGGATACTGAGGTACCCGAGTTTGTTATTTTCTTTGGAGGAGGGATTTATTATAAATTAAATGCAACTTTTGGGATTACTGCCGACCTTTCTTTGCATCAATGCCAGAACGACCGTTTGGATGATTATGTAAAAAATGACAATTACGATTATTTTTCCTACCTCAGTGTAGGAGTAAGTTATTATATAAATACAGCAAGGAAGGGTAAAACCAGTATAGCAAATTCAAACTTCCTGTTTAGTTCAGCGACTAATCCGGCCCATTATAAATAAAGGGATCCAATGGCCGCCTTTCATCTGACAAGGCGCTACTACATATATTTCCGAATCTATCTAAGAACAGCCGACCCCGCGAAATCGCGGGGTCTTTTACATCTGATAAACTGGAAGGATCCACCAACCTTTTTTGATGTGTTGTATGCTTTTTAAATATGCCACAGGTAGTAAGTAATGAAATCATGAATTTACCGGATACAATTCAGTCAAATATTATACCCTCACAACTATCAAATATTGCCAGGGACAACGAAAGGTCCTTGTTGATTTCAATGATTATTAAACATGGATCAGCGCTGCAGCATCGGTATTGATAGTTTCAGGCTTGTTCATCTAAAATGTGTGAATAATGTAACTTTTTTCCAAAATTATGTAACGGATTTGGAAACAGAGAGAAATACTTTTGCTAATGTAATAATTACATTACACCTGTCCCGCAGGTAGCGGGTAACTTTTAAAAACATAAGATCATGGGAAACTTACTTTATTTCATCGCAGTAATCCTGCTCATTGGTTGGGCAGTCGGATTTTTTGCCTACAGTGCCGGAGGCATCATACACATTCTTCTTGTTATTGCTCTTATAGCTGTAATATTCAGGGTCATTCAAGGTGGAACAAAAAGAATTTAATATCATCGCTTTAAACAGTGATTAAAACCAAATTTATGAGTACAGGAAAAGTATTATTAGGCGTATTGGCTGGCGTAGCCGCCGGTGCAGTATTGGGGATTTTATTTGCCCCTGCAAAAGGTACAAAAACCCGAAAGAAAATTTCTAAAAAAGGAGAAAAACTGGCGGAGGATTTAAAAGAAAAATTTAATGAATTTCTTGAAAGTATCTCAGAAAAATTTGAGGAGGTAAAGGAAGAAGTTTCAGGCTTTGCTGAAAAAGGAAAGGTCAAATCAGAAGACGCTAAGAAGATGTGATAATTGCCAGGTGTTCTCTGATATTAAGACAGAAGCGATGGATGACAAAACAAAGTTGCTGGAATTACTTTTGGAAAGAGCTACCGAATACGGCAAAACAAGTCTTGAGTTAGCAAAACTTAAAACACTGGAAAAAACATCCAATGTAATTTCCTCATTAATCCCTCATTCGGTAGCCTTTATCCTATTTGCTTCATTCATGCTTTTTGTTAATTTGGGACTGGCCTTTTGGATGGGTGAGATTCTTGGGAATATATTTTTGGGATTTTTTGTGATTGCCGGTTTTTATGGCATTGCAGCGCTTGTGATATATTTCTTAATGCACAAATGGCTAAAGAAGCGTATCTACGAATATTTCATTAAACAGTTGTTTAAATAAAACCAATATGCAAAATATAACGTCCAGTACGGAGCTTAAAAATGCAATTCAATTATTAGAGGAAGAGCAGGCCATTAAAGGACAGCTTTTAAAAGAGCAGGTCTTCATTACCTACGAAAGCTTAAAACCAGTAAACCTTCTTAAGAGCACGTTGAAGGATTTATCCTCATCACCATATTTGATCGAAAACATTGTAGGGAGTGCTGTGGGTATAGCTACCGGTTATGTCTCAAAAAAAATAGTTGTAGGGGCATCAGCCAACATTTTTAGAAAGCTTTTTGGCACCATCCTGCAATTTGGTATTACAAACCTGGTTGCTCAGCACCCTGATGCAATTAAGTCATTCGGCCAGTATATCGTTCAACACATTTTTCGCAAAAAAGAAAAGGATTCTGAAAGCCGTGAGAAATGAAAAATTAGAAATACCATTTTACGCAAGGGCAACTATTTTTTTAGTTGGCACAATTGCTTTGTTAGCAATAATGTACATTGCTAAGGGCATTATAATTCCTATCGTTTTCGCAATCATTATCGCCATCCTGCTCCATCCGGTAGTAAATTTTTTCGTACGAAAAAAAATTAACAGGATCGTTGCTATTGTAATTTCCTTATTGTTTACCTTTCTCATCATTGCGGCATTTGGCACGCTTATAGTTTCGCAGGCAAGCCGGTTTACAGAATCGTGGCCGATATTGGTCGAAAAATTTACCGGCATGCTTAATCAAATCATTACCGAGGCTTCCGAATATTTTGATATAAACCCACAGAAAATCCATGACTGGATTTCAAAAACCCAGGGTGAACTCCTCAATCGCAGCGCTGCTGCAATCGGAAAGACACTTGTCACTGTTGGTGGAATTGTGGTAGTATTGTTTTTAGTTCCCGTTTACATTTTTTTGCTATTATTTTACCAACCCCTTTTACTCGATTTTATCCGCAGTGTTTTTGGAAAAAGTAACCATAGTCAGGTGAATGAAATAGTTACCCAGACTAAAACTGTCATTCAACGCTATCTTTTAGGACTGGTTATTGAAACTGTGATTATAGCAACATTAGAAACAGCTACTCTTTTGATACTTGGAATTGATTATGCTATCCTGCTGGGCATTATTGGCGCATTGCTCAACCTTATTCCATACATTGGAGGTCTCGTTGCAGTTGCGTTGCCTATGATGGTTGCTTTGGTCACCAAGGAATCAGGTTGGTCCGCCATTTATGTTCTGCTAATCTATTATATCATCCAACTTATAGACAATAATTACATCGTTCCCAAAATCGTTGCTTCAAAAGTAAAAATCAATGCACTTTTCTCAATCATAGCAATACTTGTAGGAAATGCGTTATGGGGCATACCCGGCATGTTTCTCTCCATACCACTGCTGGCTATTGTAAAACTCATTTGTGACCATATCGAACCATTAAAACCCTGGGGATTTTTACTTGGGGACACGATGCCCACAATATTAAATATTAAACCAATCCGCCTGATGCGAATAAAAAAGAAATCTATATGATAGAGGTTAAAAAAACAGGCGTATTATTAACACCGACAGATTTGGAATTTGAAAACGATGGTGTATTAAATCCTGCCGTAATTCGCATAGGCGACAGTGTTCATATTTTTTACCGGGCGGTACGAAAAGGAAATTATTCGAGTATTGGTTATTGCAGGTTAGATGGTCCATTGACAATTGCTGAAAGGTGGGATAAGCCTATCATGGTTCCTGAATTCGATTATGAATCGCATGGGGTGGAAGATGCACGTATTGTAAAAATTGATGACCTGTTTTACATGACTTATACCGGTTATGATGGGACAAATGCCCGCGGGGCGCTGGCAACTTCAAAAGATTTGAAAAATTTTACAAAAAAGGGGATCATTGTACCTCCCATAACTTATGCTCAGTTCGTTTTTCTTGCAGAATCTGCAGGTAAAGTAAATCAAAATTATTACCGCAATCATAAGTTTTACTACCAGAAAGCAGATCCCGATAGAAAAATAATGCTGTGGGACAAAAATGTAATTTTCTTTCCCCGGAAAATCAATGGGAACTTAGTTTTCCTTCATCGTATCAGACCAGGCATTCAAATCGTTTCAGTGAATAACCTAAAGGAGCTCACCAAAGAATTTTGGGGAAAATACTTTCTTCAAATGGAGGAAGATATCGTTATGGATCCCATTTATAAACACGAGTCAAACTATATTGGAGGCGGCTGCCCTCCGATTGAAACTGAACACGGTTGGTTGCTTATTTATCATGGTGTGGAAGAAACTGAGAGAGGCAGGGTATATTCAGCCTGTGCAGCCTTGCTGGATTTAAATGATCCATCATTGGAATTGGCACGACTGCCTTATGCATTATTCTCACCAGAATACGAATGGGAACTAATAGGAGAGGTAAATAATGTTGTTTTTCCTACCGGAACTGCATTATTTGGGGACACATTATTTATTTATTATGGAGCCGCAGATAGCCTGATAGCCTGCGCTTCGGTGAAATTATCTGAATTGGTGGCTGAATTGTTAACTTATTCTAAGAAAAAATGAAAAATATAACTACCCCTAATCTGGTTGGCTTTGGCATTAAATATCCAGAGGAGTTTCTTGACATGAAAAATCAAATTTCTTCCAAAAGTATTTTAATAAATAGTAAACAAAATTCTATAAAAGAACCTACCATTGATCTGGCCGAAATACTGGTTATTACCTCATATCCGCCTAGAGAATGTGGCATTGCTACTTATTCCCAGGATTTGATAAGAGCGCTTAACAATAAATTCTAGGTTCATTCTCAATAAAAGTTTGTGCATTGGAATCAGGAAGTTCAAGCTTTAAATATCCCGATGAAGTTAAGTATAGACTGAATACGTCTCTTTCTTCAGGGTATCATAAATTAGCCGAATCTATTAATCAGGATAATTGCATTAAAATAGTGCTGATTCAGCATGAATTTGGCTTTTTTCAGAAACAGGAAGAAGCTTTCTTGCAATTTATTTATGAGGTTACCAAACCAGTTGTTATTGTCTTTCATACCGTATTACCACGGCCAGATAAGCTTTTTAAAATGAAAGTTCAAAAAATTGCGACTGCCTGCGAATCAATCGTGGTAATGACCCATATTTCGGCTGGGATTTTAACGACCGATTATGGCATACCTGAACAAAAAATATCTGTGATAGCTCACGGCACCCATTTGGTTCCCCATATAAGCAAAAGCTATTTAAAGGCGAAATATGGACTCAAATATCGGAAAATTCTTACAACATTTGGATTACTTAGTTCCGGGAAAGGCATCGAAACCACCATTGAAGCATTACCAAATATTATTAGGGAATGCCCTGAAGTAGTATTCCTGGTAATAGGTAAAACTCATCCTGAGGTTAAAAAAGAAGAAGGAGAAAAATACCGGGAGAGCCTTGAAGAAAAAGTACAAAAATACAACCTTCACGATCATGTGATCTTTATTAATAAATATCTGGCGTTGCCTGAGTTGCTCGAATATTTGCAACTTACAGATATTTACCTTTTTACCACCAACGATCCCAACCAGGCTGTGAGCGGTACGTTTGCCTATGCCATGAGTTGCGCCTGCCCCATCATTTCCACACCTATTCCTCATGCAAGGGAAGTACTGACTGAAGATACAGGAATTATTTTTGATTTTCGCAACTCACATCAATTAGCCGATGGCGTGATCAGGTTACTCAAAGATGAACCATTGCGAAGAAATATTAGTTCAAATACCTTGCATAAAATAGTTTCCACAGCCTGGGAAAATTCTGCAGTTGCTCACGCTTTGTTATTAGAAAAAATTGCCGGTGATAAAATTAAAATACAATATAATCTCCCTACCATCAATCTGAACCACCTGAAGCAAATGACAACCGATACCGGGATCATTCAGTTTTCAAAAATCAATCAGCCCGATATCAGTTCCGGTTTTACCCTTGATGATAACGCCAGGGCAATGGTGGCCATGTGTATGAATTTTAAATTGACAGGCGATGAAAAAAATATATTTTACATTCAAAAATATCTCAGTTTTATTAAATTTTGTTTGCAACCTGCCGGCAACTTTTTAAATTATGTAGATAAGGATAACAAATTTAACGATCACAACAAGACTACAAATTTGGATGATGCAAATGGCAGAGCTGTTTGGGCACTGGGATATTTGATTTCATTCACAGGCCTGTTGCCCGATGAAATCACATCAGAGGCCAAGGCAATCATTCAAAAAACAATACCTCGTTTAGAAATGATGCATTCCACACGCGCAATGGCCTTTGCTATAAAAGGTTTGTATTACTATCATAAAACGGTAATATTGTCCGAACACATTATCCTCATCAAAACATTCGCAGACCGTTTGGTTCAGATGTACAGACATGAATCGGCCGAAAAATGGGAATGGTTTGAGGGTTATCTCACCTATGCCAATAGTATTTTACCTGAAGCAATGTTATACGCATGGTTGTTGACAGGAGAAACTGTTTATAAAGACATTGCCAGATCATCATTTGATTTTCTTTTGTCGCAAATATTTAATGAAAACGGGATTGAAGTAATTTCCAACAAAAACTGGCTGCAGAAGGGACAGGAAGCCGGAAATTATGGAGAACAACCCATTGATGTCGCCTACACCATTATGACATTAAGTAAGTTTTACGACGTATTAATGGATAAAGACTATCGCCTGAAAATGGAAACGGCTTTCAACTGGTTTTTAGGGAATAACCGCTTACATCAGATTATTTATAACCCTTGCACAGGCGGATGTTACGATGGTCTGGAGGAAACTCATGTGAATCTCAACCAGGGAGCGGAATCTACAGTAAGCTATTTGATGGCAAGATTAACCTTGGAAAAGTATAGTGGTTTTGATCACCCATTCAAAGCTAAATTGAGAAATCATATCAGGATGCATACAAAACAAACACAGTTAATTTACTCAACAGATGATAAAAAGTAGGTAAACCTTTTTAATTTTATTCGAAATGACTAACAGGGATAGGAAGCGCTTAAGTAAGGTGTGAATGATGTAACTTTTTTCATTAATTGTGTAATGTTTTCCGAAACCATTTGAATTATTTTTATCCGAATATTTGAACCGTATATAATTGAGTGAAGTAAATCTACAAATAATGAAAAATATATTTTATGTCACTACATTACTACTGATTTTAATTTGGGCTATTGTTTTTTTGGTGTTAACTCATTCAGAATTGTCCACATGCTACTTTTATTAGCTGGATTTTTTTTAATCATCAGGATTATTTTTAATGGGGAATGATCAAGAAAATGGTGAGTATATAAGAGTTGGGTTTTAGATGAAAATATTAGGTAATTGATTAATATTCACTTGTAATACTATTATGGTATGGAATTAATTATGCTCCAGAAAAACTGGGACGAACTTATTATTAAGTTAAGGAAAAAATATCCTCAATTAACAGATGCTGATTTACAGCATAATGTGGGTAAGGAAGAAAGTATGTTGAGAATGATAGAATATAAGCTAAGTAAAACGAAATTGGAGATGCAGGAAATAATTGCTGGTATAGGTTACTCTTCCGATACCTATTTACTCATAAAAAAAAGGAAATTGAAATGAGCTATTTGTGTTTAATAATTTCAACAGTTTTAGTTTTATTTGACGGAATTAATATTTTACCGCTAACTCAACTAATTCTGATTGAGCGTCTTGATTAAACTTATAATTATAAAACTTTTCATAGAAATCTGACAATATCAAACAAACCTTCATTCTTAAGCTATAACATACAACGAACATGAAAACAAATAAAATGAAAAAAGTATTGATTGCACTGGATTATAATCCAACTGCACAAAAAGTGGCTGAAACTGGTTTTTCAATGGCTAAAGCCATGAATGCTGAAGTTATATTGCTGCATGTAATATCAGATCCGGTGTATTATTCTTCAACAGAATATTCTCCGATAATGGGATTTACCGGTAGCATGGATAAAGTTCCATTGCAATTAGATAGTGCGGATGGTTTAAAAAATGCATCTCAACTATTTCTTGATAAATCAAAACACCACCTTGGAGATGAATCTATTCAAACACTGGTAAAAGAAGGTGATTTCGCTGAATCTATATTAACGGCTGCAAAAGACTTGCATGCTGATATTATAGTTATGGGCTCTCACAGCCGGAAATGGTTGGAAAATATAGTCATGGGAAGTGTTACAGAAAAAGTTTTACATCATACCTCCATACCGCTCTTCATCATCCCAACTAAAAAACATAATTAATTTTAACAATAGAAATGCTGACATTTTCTCTAACCTCCATATATGGCCCATGAGAAAATTCACAGCTAAGTCTCTTGTTTTCTCAGTATTGCATTAAATAATTTTTTAGATAATCACATGATTTTCGTAGACTATTATAAAATATTAGGTTTAAATAAAACGGCAACGCCAAAGGACATCAAAAATGCCTACCGGAAATTAGCCAGAAAGTTTCATCCTGATTTAAATCCGAATGATAAGGATGCGAAAAAGAATTTTCAACAGATCAATGAAGCAAATGAAGTATTGAGCGATCCGGAAAAACGAAAGAAATACGACCAATACGGAAAGGAATGGCAACATGCTGAACAATTTGAACAAGCAAGGCAGTATCACGGCCAATCGTCAGGTTCACGTGGTGAAAGATATTCAAGTTCACAATCAGAGGGTGATTTTTCCGATTTCTTTGAAACCATGTTTGGTGGAGCATCAGGCGCAGGCAGAAGCCGTCAGGTGAAATTCAGGGGTGAAGATTACAATGCGGAAATCCATCTCGACCTCATCGATGCATATAAAACCTACAAACAAACATTAACGGTAAATGGTAAAAAAATACGGATTACCATCCCTGCCGGAATTGAAAATGGACAAACAATTAAAATAGCAGGGCATGGAGGATCTGGAATTAATGGTGGGCCAAATGGTGATTTATACATAACATTTGCAATAGCTAATCACCCCAAAATAAAACGTTTGGGAGATAATCTCTTTACAACAGTTGATTTGGATTTATACAAAGCAGTTCTTGGAGGTGAAATCACAATAGATACATTAAATGGAAAAGTAAAACTAAAAGTAAAGCCTGAAACACAAAACGGAAGTAAAGTCAAGTTGACCGGAAAGGGATTTCCAGTTTATAAGGATGAAGGGCAATATGGTGATTTATATATAACTTATGCCATCAAAATTCCGACCCATTTAACTGATACGCAAAAAGCATTATTTACCGAATTATCTAAATCGTAATTTTAAAACGAAACCAATGCAAACAGAATATTTAATAGCTTTAGATGAGTTCTGCGCCAACCACAACATTGAAATTTCATTTATCAGTTCATTACAGCAAACTGGATTGGTGGAAATTACTACTATTAAAGAAACGGGATTTATTGATGCAGGCCAGATTCAGCAACTTGAGAAATTTATTCGATTATATTACGAGTTGGATATTAACTTGGAAGGTATTGAAACTATCACTCATTTGTTAAAGCGAATAAATTCTTTACAGGATGAAATTACCACTCTCAAAAACAAGCTTCGACTTTACGAAATAAACGAGTAGTAGCGTTGAATATTTGAATTCATTTCGATTGGTCAAACCCATAAAAATCGGTTTTGACTTATTATGCAATAATATCTTGATCAGGAGTGGAGTTCGCCTTGATATCTTAAAGCAGTTGTCGCTACTGCTCCCGCCTCTCCTTCTGTAACTTCCAAATATCTTCACCCCAATCAAGCACTATGAGATAAACCTTGTGCTTAAGCTGGAAACATTGAAAACCACCGGAGGTTTCCATGCGTGCGGGATTAACATATTACCAGTATAACCATAAAAAGAAACACATAAAATGCTATAATGTGTGAATGATGTAACTTATTTTAAAAATTGTGTAACACTTATCCTTTAAAGGGTGCTCATCTTTGCCACGTAACAATTCAGCTACAAATTAAATTTAAGTAAAATGACAAAATTAACCACCGCTTCTGCTCCCTTAATTAAAACTATATTTCGGCTTATGTTTGTTTTTACTATTTTTTCAGCTCTCAAAGTAGCCGGTCAGGGAATCATTATTGATCATAACAGTTTAAATATAGACCAGATCCCATTAACTGTAATTTACGATATACAACAAAACATCAAATGGCAATATTCTGGCACATCACATAGTGGTCAACTTTTGTGTGGTATAACTCAAATTGAAGAAACAAATCCTGTGTATAATGTTGAAATAGGCGGAGAATATTATTGTTGTTTTGCAAACGTATATGATCCACCTTTTTTACCAAACATACCAGATGCTTTGTGCATTTACCCTGGTAATTGTGGTTATAGAATAAGCAACACAGGGTATTACAAAAATCCAAGTTGTGTTCAACAAACCCTTAATCAAAATCCTACTATCAATATATCTCAATGGTGCTGGTGCAGTGAGCTTGATAGTTATACAGAAGCACAAGTTCAGGAATATTTAGATGCTGTAAACTTACTTGAGCAGCAAAATCCAAACGTTATATTTGTTTATATGACAGGAAATGCACAGGCAGGTGGAGCACCTGGTTATAATAGACATTTGAGAAATAATCAAATCAGACAATATTGTATAAATAACAATAAGGTTTTATACGACTTTGCAGATTTGGATTGTTGGCATGATGGAGAACAATCTACTTATTTATATAATGGTGAGAATATACCTATACAACATCCGGCATTTGATGGTATTGAATGCCATCATACTACTTATGAATCTACATTGCAAAAAGGAAAAGCCGTATGGTGGATGATGGCGCAATTAAGAGGATGGCAAGCAGATGGACAATCGTTGAATATCAAATTGTTTCTCCAGGGAAATTATACTGAATCAGGAATGAGTACAAACCTAAATTCACAAGGGTTACTGCCATTAAATCAACCTTATAATATCCCTCCTTTGAATTATAACGGTGATGAGACCGTTCAGGTTATTCCCGGAACAAGCATTGCAGAATGGGTATTGATTGAATTACGCGATGCAGCTACTGTGCAAACAGCCACAAGTAATACAATCATCCTGCAAAAAGCAGCTTTTATTTTAAGCAATGGTCAGATTGTCGATCTTGATGGTTCCAGCAATATTCAGTTCAACCAAGTTATTAATCAGCAACTTTATATAGTAATAAGGCACAGAAATCATCTCGGTATTATTTCGGCTTTTCCTTTGTCAGAAAGCAATAATGTTTACCAGTATGATTTTTCTACAGGCAGTGAACAAGCCTATGGAGGAAGCAACAGCCAAATAGAATTAAGTCCGGGTGTCTGGGGGATGATTGGCGGGGACGGAAATCTTGACGGGGTAATTGACAATGTTGATAAAACATTTACCTGGACAAATAATACAGGTGAAGAAGGATATTATTCTGGCGATTTCAACCTTAATGGAAATGTAAACAATCAGGATAAGAACCTTATATGGGTTATTAATTTTGGCAAAACAAGCTACATTCCATAATCCAAACTGGTCTCTGTTTTATCTTAAACTCAATTTGCGAAATTTGGAATTGTATTAATGAGGAGGTGATAATACACTTTATATGAATTAAGTTTTTAAGAAGCCGGATGGGAAACCATTCGGCTTTTGTTATGGTCTCAAAGTTACCCAGCCTTATTGTATTAGTGGTTTTCGGGCTAGAATGAAAAATGGAAAGGAAAAGTAATTTTGAAATTTCAATATAGGATTATTACTTTTGCAATTCAAATATCGGACATCATAATTTATATTTCATAAATCACATTGGCCCCGTAGTTCAATGGATACCTGCCCGACCGGACGAATTTTTTTACTCAATTATATTTATTTGAAATTTTATTGTCAAAAACAGATTTCTTATTGCCGGTCGTTCGGGCGGGGAACGGAAGTTTCTTAAATTATTTTATATGGGCTATTATGTTTACGTTTTATATAGCAAGCATTTTAATAAATTATACAAAGGACAAACTCAGGATTTACAAAATCGCTTGAAAGAGCAGAATACTGGAGAGGTTAAATCCACCAAACCATTCAGACCATGGAACATAATTTACTTTGAGGAATTCATTCGAAGAGAAGAAGCGGTTAACAGAGAACGCTATTTTAAAACTGCTGCCGGGAGAAGATTTCTGAAAAGTAAGATTCCCTTAATTTCTTAAACAGAATTTATTATTTTTGCGGCGTTTTGGCCCCGTAGTTCAATGGATAGAACGGAAGTTTCCTAAACTTTAAATATAGGTTCGATTCCTATCGGGGCTACCTTAAAGGATAACTGCTAAAAATTTTACGGTTGTCCTTTTTTCTTTCATTTGAAAGCCTCATTAATACTCAATACTTGAGAAACTACCGCATTGAACCTTTACATAAAATCCGATCAACAATCTTGTTTACTGTCAATAAAGAGAGACTGGGATAAATAGTTAAACCTGAAAAAGCCCTGATTTTATGTTGTTGAAATAATTTAGACGAATACCGTGCATTAAAACCCTGGAATAATAATTGAAAATAAAAGAGATTGCCTGGGCTTTCAACCTGCGAAGCATCTTTTTCAGATTAAATCCGGCGGCTGCCAGCAAAGTATTCATGGCATCGCCCGGTTCTCCGGATAAATAATTGCGTATCATCCTGTGATCGTGCTTTATATGACCAATGACAGGTTCTATTCCAGCCCTGGCTCTGAATCGTTTTCTTGCTGTTTGCTTTTGGTAGCTGCTGGCTGAGGCAGGTAATTTTTTGGGAGATATTATTTTTGTTTCAAGCACAACGTTTTTGCCACGATAACCCCGGTCAACGATTCCGGCTTCAGGTTTAAAATTTGTTAGCCTTTCCACTTGCTCCAATTGGGGTTCCAGTGTATCCCCGTCATAAATATTCTCTTTAAATGCCAATGCACCAATGATGATCCCTGATTTTCGTGTTTTTACTATTGAGGTTTTATTTCCAAATTCATAGGGTTTTGATTCTTTCCCTTTTGCTATGCATTTGGTATGTGGTTCGTGAATACTGTAAATCTTGTTCTTCGAATTTTTCTGTTGACCTAATATGAGTTTGAAAATTGTCAATTCGTGAGCGTGATTTTGTAATTGTTGGTCATTCATTTTTCTTTCAACATCTCTGACAACCCTGCCTGCAATGGTTTTTATTTTCCTGGCTGCTGCATTGGCTTTCTTCCGTCTTTTCGGATGCTGCCTGAAGCGTTGATCTATCATTAATTGTTTTAACAACCTTCTGTAACTCTGCCTTAGGTCAATGCCTTCTTTTTCTGCTATTTTCCGGCATTTCTCAATAATTTTCTTTTGCAGCTTAGCATCTGTGGGGAAGGTAATATTTTTTTCCTGTACAGTTGTGTCGATTAATACTTCTTTTTCCCTAATCTCTTTCTTCTCAAATAAATGAATGGTTAAACTCAGTATTTTCTCTGCTCCTGATTCTCCTATGCGTTGCCTGAATTTTATCAACTCCGTCGGATCAAAGGGTGGCTCATGCTGAAAGTATGTTTCCCCGCAAAAATATTGCCAGTAGGGATTTTCCTGCCATCTTTCAACTACACTTTCATCACTTTGGTTGTACACGCGTTTTAGCAGAACTACGCCAACTATTTTCCGAATGGGTATAGAGGGTCTTCCATTGTCTGAACAATAATACTGGCTGAATTCTTCTTCTAACTTGTCCCAATCTATCTTTTTTGACAGCAAACACAATTCATGATCGGGTTTTATGTAAAGGTTCAATGGGATTTTGAAAATATTCAATTGCGGAGTCTTGTCTGTTTTTCCTACCATTTTTTTGCAAGCTTTTCAATAAAATTACTAAAAACCTTGCAATTATTCACTCTGTTTTATTACCACTTATTAACGCTATTTTGTTGATATCACTAAGTTTTGTGAGGTTATTCAGGGTCGACTAAATAAAGAAGCTGCCCTGAAAAGGAGGCAGCCCCTTAAATTTGGATATTATATGTGAAGATGCTTGTTGGTACTTTCGTCTAAATCAGGATTGTTAAAAGTCTTGCTGAATTTTAGCATACCTCCTTTCCGAGTTGCAAGACCTGACCTGGCTTATTGAGGCACCTGAAAACTTATAGTTATATTTGGTAACCAGTAATTGCTCTTATCGATAGATCATATCGAAGCTGATATGGCCAAATTTAATGCTAATAGTAAAATTTTTTCATGTTAAGATATGTATGGATATTTTGGTAAAAGCTTCCCATTTAAATCAAGGCTCAAAGAAAATCGCTGATGAGAACTGTTTTCAGGTTTACTAAAAAAGATAATATTATAAATTAAAGGGCTGTACATAACATACAACCCCATAAAAGAAAATACCTCTAAAGTTATTATTACTTCAGTACTTTACCAACCAAATTATTGCCTTCCCTATCAATGACCAAAACAGTATATACACCTTTACTCAATCCTGAGACATCATAACTGTATTCACTTATCCTGCTTACTTCAAAGGTTTGGCCTGACATATTGTAAATAAAAACATTATCAATATCAACGGTAGTATTAAGTGTTAAAATATCCTGTACCGGATTTTGCATAAATGTCAGCTGTTGCACATTGGTTTTTTCAATAGAGGTGAGCGGCCCGAATTCCATGTCATCCCAATAGTAGGTTGTACCTCCAGTTGAACCAATTGTGCCGAAATTGAAAAAGATGGAAGCTTTGTTGTAGGAATACCCGAAATTAATTTCAGCAGTACCCGGAGCTTCATTGCTAAAATCAAAAAGCAATGTTTCCCATTGCGAAGCTAATGTAGTGACATCTTCTGTTTCGACGCTTATGGTAGGATCGCCTGAGTCTTCAACTTTGAGACGGATAGGTGTTCCTGCAGTTGGTGACCAAACCCTGACTTTCATGAAAGTAGAATCTGGTGCAAAAGGAATTTCGTCAGGAAAACCGACCGTTCCACCAACTGTAGTTCCTGCCCAGGTTTCAGCTCCTTCTGTTTTAATTGATTTGGCAACATGATTGGAAGCATTGGTTGGGTCAACAACGATTTCAGAAACATTGCCACCAAAATCAGTTAAGGCATAATTAACATTATCATCTTCAAAAGCAACTGGCAATTCTACCGGGTCACCGGTTGAACCGCCACCATATTCGGGACCGGTTACATCATCAAAATAAAAGGTATGATCAACAAGGGTTGCAAAATCAAAAAAGATAACAATTTTGTCGTAAAGGCCTGATTGGCCGTTGGTGAAATTATATGAAAGTTGCACCCACTGATTTGGTGTTGTCACATTTCCCATCACCTCTGTTGAAATGCTTCCATTGTTTTGATCTTCAAGTTTAAAAAGAACCTGGCAGGCAATGGGTGACCACACCTTCAATGCGAAAACAGTTCCGGTCTCAAAATTGATTTTACCGGGTAAAATTGTAAAACTATGTGCCCATTGTTCAGGACTACGAACAAATTCAGCGACATGAGCACTGGTGTTAATTCCTGATGGATCAGGATTAGCAATAACTGACGGCACATTCGGCCATCCTGAAAAAGCTTCATTTTGATTTGTATCAAAATCGTTGTAGATGTACTGCGCATTTACTATTAATCCTAATAGCACGAATGTAAAAAGTGTAATTAGTTGTTTCACAATTTCTAATTTATTAATGGAATTTAATTTTAACTCTGATAAAGCTTTTAATAATCATTTACTCACTGTGTTTAATTTAAATTTTCATCTTCTTCTGCTCTTCTGGCATCCAGATCCTGTTTCATGACTAAGCAGGTTTTTTGATCAATCGCATAGAAATAAAGCAGGATAGCGCACGACATATATAAAATACCCGGAATAACTGACACCAATAACTTTATCCCCGTAATGGCAGTCTCGGTTTGTACTGCATTCGCTACAAAGTTGGAAATGGCCAGAATCCATCCGGCGATTGCTGCTCCAATGCCCCAACCCGCTTTTTGTGCAAATACCGCAGCCGAGAAATAAAGTCCTGTTGCACGGCGACCGGTCTTCCATTCTCCATAATCGGCCGAATCGGCAATCATGGTCCATAATAGCGGAACTGCAGGAGCATAGGCCATTTTGGCTATTATATTGAAGACATAAATTGTCGTTAAATCATTAACTCCAGGGAGGTAGATAAGCATAAAGAACAATCCGGAAATTAAAGAACTACCCATAAATACATTCCTGTTTCCAAATCGTTTGGCCAAGGGTTTAGAAAGTGGCAATGCCACAATCAAAGCAACTGTACCAATCACATTGAAAAGCTGAACATTATTTTCACGCCCCAGGTAATACTTAAAATAATAAGCAATAGCAGCATTTTGCATGGCAAACATGATGAAAGAAATGATCCCTACCAGGGCTAGAATGACCCATGACTTGTTGCTAAATAAGTTTCTGATATCTTCTTTTAGTGAATTTTTTTGCGCTTTCGGAGGTTGAACACGTTCTTTGGTCGTTTTGAAAGTGATAAAGAAGAAAACCAAACTTAAACCTGCAAATAGAATTACAGTATATTGAAATCCCTGAGCCTTATCGCCGCCACCAAAAAACTCTGCCATGGTCAGGGCCAGACCGGTCACAACAAATTGTCCGGTAAACCCGGCAATAAAGCGATACGTATTCAATCCGGCACGTTCATAGGTGTCGGCTGTCATCACCGCTCCAAGAGCTGAATAGGGTAAATTGATGGCAGCATAGGCGGTCATTAAAAGGACATACGTTGCTCCGGCATAAATGATTTTTCCAACTTCCCCAAAATTTGGTGTGGTGAAGGTTAAAACAGCTAAAACAGCATAGGGCACAGCGCCAAATAAAATATATGGTCTGAATTTTCCCCAGCGGGTATTGGTCCGATCAGAAACGATTCCAATTACAGGGTCAATGGCCATATCCCAGAATCGCGCAATCAGCATGATCGTTCCGGCAGCAGCGGCAGAAATTCCATATACGTCGGTATAAAAAAACAATAACCAAAATCCCACCATATCCCAAACGAAGTGAGAGGCAGTGTCGCCCAGGCCATAGCCAATCTTTTCTTTTATTGATAGTTTTGTTTCTATCTTGCTCATTATGTTAATTTTTAGTCAATAGTATAAATGAGATTTTCCTGTTAGTAGTTTTTATTGACGATTTATAATACTCACCACCTTTTTAGGCTTGCGGTCAACCGAAAATAGCCCCCAGTGCTTTTCAGCACCTAGCATATCATCAGGATTACCTTTCCAGTCTTCATCAAATGCTTCAAACCAGAAAGTTGTTATATTCCTTTCTTTCATCCAGGACATTAATTCGGAATAATATTGCTGCTGCTTTTCTTCACTTGCCCGTTCACCAAATTCTGATGCAATGGAAGGCCATCCTGCCTCAGTAATTACAATCTTTGCATCAGGTAGTGCTTTCCGCACCTCATTTATATTTTCAATGGAATAGGATAAACCTTCGTTTATATCCTTACTTTCCCAAACCGGATAAATATGAATGGAAACAAAGTCAACCTCTTTGGCAAGCGCTGAGCCATGATCGGCCCACCATTTATAATTATCAGCGACAGTTACTTCTTGTTCAATGGATCGTTTTACTTTTTTCACATAGGATAGTATGGTATCGGTATTGACTTTATGATCGTTCCAGTCAACCAGGGCTTCATTTCCCACATTCACAGCAATCACAATATCTTTATATTCGTTGGACAGCTTTATTCCCTTTTCAATTTCGATTAAGTTTAGCTTTTTGTTTTGCTGAAGGATTTCTTCCGGAATGGGATCTGTCAACCAGGCACAGGTTTCATGATTGCTCAGTTCTGCCCGAAGCCATATTCCCAGCAAAACTTTTATTTTGAGATTATTGTCGTTAATAACACGAAGTACCGTTTCCGAATTTTCGCCACAATCGTATACCCGGATTAGCTCAAAATTGCATTTTTCAGAAATAATTTTCAAATCCTCAAGGGTTTCTTCATAGGATGGATGAATGGCTCCGTTTCCCCGGTCAGGATGCTGCCCGCTCCGGTATCCGGAGTAACAAACAGCGCTATGAAAACCAGCTAACAAATTATCTTGGGTTTGAACCGTAACGTTAGTCGCTTGTTTAAGCTTACCCTCCTGTTCTGATCTTAGCTTATTATTTTGATTACATCCAAGGATGTTCAATGAAAAGATAAGCAATATGACCAGATTAAATAATCTCATTTTTACCTGATATTATTTGATTCAAAAAAGACTTCAATTCTATCTATGGAACCACTTCTTTTAAAGAGCTGACCACTTATTTCAGAATCAATTTTTTTGCCGGATAATGTAATATCATTACCATTTTTGTACTTAATAATGATAAAATCTTTATCCGCATTGGCATAAATAACCGGAACCTGGCAAAAAGTAAAAGCCAACTGATCTTTATTCAACTCAATACTTTTTTGATTACCATCAAAGTCATAATATTCTAATGCTGCATGATGATCCAACCACTCATGATCATCCAATAAGGAAGTATTAAAAGTGATCTCTCCATTCTTCACATGAATTCCCAACTCCAATAACCGGGAAAGAATGTCCTCTTTAACCTGTCCGGTTAAACCAGGTTGTTTAACGCCAGAATTTCCGGGAGTATGTGAATAGGCATCTGTTGGGAAAGACCCATATAAATCCGGAGATTTATCTAAACCAATTCCCGCCTTTATTTCATAATAATGTTCCTTTAGCTGACCAATGACTGAAGGATCTGCGTCTTCTTCTGTGGCTTTAAAAAAGCACTCCTGTGTGGCCAGCAATAATTTGGAAACCATATGCCAGTATATCGAGCCCAATCCCTCATACCCATAAAAAGTTCCTGACCTGCCGGTAAATGACTGATGGTCAAATATCGTTTCGAAGATTTCAAGGATCTTATTTTTTTCGTCTTTAACATGTTGACTGTATAGTCCGACATCCAATTTTTCTAATGCCAGCTTAAGGTCCATTGCATTTCGGAAGGTTCCATTAAAATGAAAATGCCCGTCCTTATCTGCTTTTAAAATCGAAATATCCTTATCACTGAGCAGTTTATTAAGCAATATTGATCCCTTAACCAACTCATCTGGAATGTTATTTTTCTCAACAAACCTGGGCAATTGTCTGTCGGGGTAAAGCATATAACTATACTGATCCGGCCGGTACATCTTGCTGTTTTTTAATGCATTTAAAACATCAAGGCTCTCCTGAACGGATAAAAAACCACAACTCAATACTGCTACCTGCCCTTCAAGCATTTCATACAAATGGCGGATAGAGATTGTGTTGTCACTAATAGAAATCAGGTTATAAGCATGATACAGTCCATCTTCCCTTTTATTTACTTTAATGGAGTGATCAATGTACTTCAAACATAGTTCACAAAAAGTTACAAGGTCTTTAACCAGAAGCTTTGTTCTCTCACCTGAAAATGAATCAGTGTATATTTCGTTTCTGTAGTTCGAATGGGCCTGCCCTAAGAAATCGGCAAATTTCTTGCGATCTGAATCTGAAAATCCTTTTTCAAGAAAAAATACATTCTCATGCAAAAAGCTGTGGATGTTTTGAAACAATCCGGCAACTTCTTCTGAAATACTTACTTTATCGGATGAAATTTGACTGAATTTATCTTCCCAGAATTTTAAAAACCTTCTCAGGTAATAAAGGGTTACCATGGATGTTCCATTACCTACCAAAGCATTGTTGGCATCATTCCACTCAGGCCTTTGAGTATTCAGCCAAATGCCTGCTTCCGGAATAAAATTACTGAGCTTTGACAGCATCGTAACCAGAATTTTTTCGGTGAGGTTTACCTTATAAATCTGATTTCCTGATCTACTTTTAACTAACCGGGCATCTGCTCCTAAATGGGCAGCCTCATTCTTTATTTGTTTATTTAATTCTGCATCAAATACAACGGTATCTTTAGGATTTTGTATTATTTCATTGTATGGCTTAATCCTGTAAGGAACATTGGCAAAAGTGAAAATTTCCTTGGTCAGAAATTCTTCCAGTTTACCCGGATGAAAATTGCTGGAAAGTTCCAGCAATTTTTGGAGGTAAATAATTTGATGATCACCCCAGTAGCCAATATATGACCAGGGATCATGCGGATCAGGACATTCCCAGTCAATACCATCTCGTTTTATTCGATAAGGATTGTATCCGTCAATGGTCGAGGCATTGACAAATCTGGTGATAACCCCTTCGACATATTCAGGATATGAAAAGCACAATGCTTCCAGGTTTTGAAAAATATCCCGCCAGTTTCCCTCATAATTAAATTTAACCTGGCCATTTTCATCTTTCGTTTCAATTGAAAATATATTCCATGGACGGCTTGGATCGCCATGCCTTCTGCTGAATGTTAGCGGCAAGTACTCATAAGTAATTCTTATCAGATCAGCATTATCGGATTCTTCGGTTAATGCTATCAAATCTCTGTAGTTAATTTTCGCAGGAATTTTTTCCAACCATTGCTGTTTTTCTTTACTGACCAATCTACTGATCTGCCAAACATAATGTTTGAAATCAACACAATCAATGATATAGTTATTGATAAAAACACCACCCCGCATAATATTGTACAGGGTATTTGAATAATGCCGGGCATAACACATATCTGTATTCGTCATTTGAAAACCATCTGCTAGGGCAACCTTCTTTTTCAGATTCTCTGTTCCTTGCGTGATATCATAATTGACCAGTTCCTTTAGTTGTTCTGTTTTTGAAATGAACCCTATTAGATTTGAAACATCCGTGCTATCCTGATTGATTTCAGCTATGGTGAACCATTCCAGTATATTATTTGCCGCCAGTTCTATCTTCGCATTTAAAAAATATGCTCCTCTGGATGCACGAATATCGTATTCAGATTTTACAGGAAGACCTCCTTTAAAATTACTAACTTGCTTATCCGATAGAAGAATTTCAACGCTCTCGCCAAATCCAATGGACCAAACTGTAGTTGTTTTTAATGCTTCGCTGGGTTCCGCCCTGTCAACAGGAATAGAACTTAACATATACAATCCCAGGGAAGTGCTTGCAATCCGTTCATTCTTTTTATAGGCATCCAGCAGGTTGCTGTATTCATTTTGGAAAGAATAATCAATCCCGTGAGGCAGGATATTTTTAATTCCATCCAGTACTTCTATTTTAATCTTTGAATTGTTTTGATTGCTTATGGCAGACTTTTTTACAAAGCCAAACTTATCACTGTTATACCATCCATATCGGAAAGTAATCCCGAGGTCCAAATTGATTTCCTCAAAGATGATCTTATTGCCAAAAATACTTTTATAGAGGTTTCTGGTGATTTGATAAAACAGCTTTGAGTCGCTGGTAAAAGGCTCCCAAAGAAAAGTGTTTCCGTCCTTTTCAACCAGGAAATAGGATTTACTTCCGGTGATGTCCTTGTAATCATGGATTTTATCGTCAGTATAGTAAGGAAACAAAGCGTTATTCCGATTCTTTCTTCCGGCCGTTAAAGAACCATTGCTTGAGATAAACATCCAATGGTTAGAGTCACTTACAATGCTTATAAAAAAGTCTGGCATCTCATGGTAATTCTGGATCTGATAATACTTTTCGTTATCAATTTCAACAAATTGACCGGCAACTTTGGATTGCATCGTATTCATTTCATTTTTACCCAGATATATCTTATCGATTGCCATTTTTTTCTTTCACTATTTACTATTTCTGTTTGTAGTAAAATTTCTTCGTTTGTAAATTCTTTGGAGTCCCACCTATCAGAACCTGGAATTCTCCAGCTTCAGTAATCCATTCATTATTGGTTCCAACAAAAGCAAGATCACTATTATAAATAGTAAATTCTACCGTTTTTGATTGACCCGGCTCCAGTCCGATCTTTTGGAATCTAACAAGTTTTTTTATGTC
Source organism: uncultured Bacteroidales bacterium (assembly GCA_963749345.1). Classification (GTDB taxonomy): domain Bacteria; phylum Bacteroidota; class Bacteroidia; order Bacteroidales; family JAADJA01; genus JAADJA01. Next base: position 1,370,978 of record CAVVMO010000001.1, read on the forward strand.
AGGAGAAACTGAGGCAACCATGTCACGTTTATATAACTGTACAACCTCCTTCCCAAATATTTTACCTGTATTTGTAATGTCCAATTTAATTATAAGGGAATCTCCTGTTGATATTGTATCAGCGCTGAGTATCGGGACAGAATATTCAAAACTCGTATAACTTAAACCCTCACCAAATTCAAACTGGGGCTGAAAACCTTTCAGCGTAAAATCTTTGTCCATGGCATCGGCTCCCTTATGGTTATATTTCCAGATAGAGCCAGAATACCGGGGATAAGTATAAGGTAAACGGCCACAGGGATTAAAGTCACCAAAGAGAACATCGGCGATTGCCTTGCCACCCTCCTGTCCGGGCAGGTAAGCCATAATAATAGATTGTGATAACCCTTCTATTTCATTTATAACTCTTGGCCTTCCTTCCAGCAGTACAAGAATAATTGGCTTTCCTGTAAGAGCCAGCCTTTTCACCAGGTTTAACTGCGCTTCGGGAAGGCCCAGATCATCAATATCGCTGGGTTTCTCTGTAGCCGGTCTTTCTCCGAGGCAGGCTATGATAAAATCACATTCTTCCGCCAGTATAACCGCAGCATCAATATCAATTTCTTTGTCAATACCTGAACCCATTGCAAAGCTGACATTGGCTTTGCCAATTTTTTCAATAATGGCATCTAAAACACTTGACTTGCCAGGATCGTTATAATTCTCTTCGACTCCGCTCCAGGTTCTGGACCAGCCACCATTCAGGTAATTAATTGAATTTGAAGTCGGACCGGTAACGAGGATTTTACTTGTCTTTTCTAAAGGCAGGAGGTTGTTTTCGTTTTTCAGAAGCGTGATACATTCCTTAGCAGCCTCATAGCTTGCATCAGAAAATTCTTTTGATCCAAAAAGAGGATATGATTCCGGGTTAGTATAAGGATTATCAAACAAACCCAGTTCAAACTTCACCCTTAATATTCGTCTGACCGCATCATTTATCCGCTCAACAGGAACTTCACCTTCATTAACAAGTTCTGTGAGGTGTACAGCAAAACTTTCATCATACGGAACCATACACATATCCATTCCAGCCAAAACCGCCAGTTTTGCAGCTTCCTTGTTGTCCTTTGCAACATTATGAGCTCCTACCAGTTTTGAAAGATCATCCCAATCAGAAATAACAAAACCTTCAAATCCCAATTCCCCCTTCAAAATATCCGTGATTAAATGGTGATTGATATGTCCGGGAATTCCATTTACTGATCCTGAATTCAGCATAATTGTTTTTGCTCCGGCACGAATGGCCTCTTCAAAAGGGGGAATAAAATATTCTTTAAGATCAAGATCAGAGATGATGGCTGTTGAACGGTCTTTTCCGTTATACGGAACTCCATAACCAATAAAATGCTTCAGGCAAACGGCTGCTTTTTTATCATTAGTCAAATCGTTTCCCTGAGAACCTTTGATATATGCAATGCCCATTTGACATGCCAGGTAGGTATCTTCTCCGTAAGTCTCATAAATTCTGCCCCATAAAGGCTGGTATGAAATATCAAGAACAGGGGCATAATTCCAGGGGATGGAAGAAGCCCGCATTTCATAAGCTGTAACCTCGCCTGTTTTTTCTGCAAATATTGGATCCCAGGTAGCAGCACAAGCAATCTGATGAGGAAATACAGTAGATGAAGCAGTATAATTTGCACCATGCACACCATCAATACCAAATAAAACAGGAATTTTAAGCCGGGACTGATTGATTTGAAAATCTTGTATGATACTTATCAGACGATGCCATTCATAAACCGATGGTGGATATTTCCCTTTATTTTGAATAGATCCTACATGATACTTGAGAAGCATTTTTTTTAATTTTAAAGTATCAATTTCAAGGGAGTCAGTATCGTTCCAGAATGGACCTTTACATACAGCCGTCAAGCCTATATTGGTCATTTGCCCAACTTTTTCTTCCAGGCTCATTTGACTGATGAGCTTCTCTATATGATTATCTGTTTTAGTTTGAGGAAAACCAAATGATGGTATCGCAAATAAGCCTGCAATCAATAGAATTGAAGTAAAGTAGTTCATAGTTACTCCATATCGGTGATTGTTTTTCTCTGATAAATTCTGACATAATCCACTTCCATGGTTTGAGGAAAAGCCGCTTCGTCAATTCCTTTTACACTTCCCCACGCGCCACCAACAGCCAGATTTAAAATCAGATAGTAGGGTTTATCGTAGGGCCATTTGGATTCACCCAAATCCTCATTGATATATTCAAAGTATTGTTTATCATCGACAAAAACTTTCATAACTTCCGGTGTCCACTCAAGAATATAAGAATGAAATCCATCGCCAAAATCAGGCACAGAAATCGTATCTGTTTTTTGAGTTCCTGCCTGCCACTGGTAGTCTTTGGAATGTGCCGATGCATGAATGACTCCCGGGTCATGTCCGACATGTTCCATGATGTCAATTTCTCCAATATCTGGCCAGTTGCCATCATTGAATGACCAGTTGCCCGGCATCATCCAAATAGCCGACCAGGTTCCGACAGCCTTAGGTAATTTTGCATTTATTTCCATTTTACCATACTTCCAGTCTGCTTTTGAAACCAATCTCGCTGAAGAATATGCTTTCCCTCCAACTTCTTCCTTGTGGGCTATGATTTTTAATATCCCGTTTGTCACCTGGGCATTTTTTTCATTGGCTTCTGTGTAGTATTGGGCTTCATTATTTCCCCAGCCGGCTTCATTACCTTCGGTATCATATTTCCACTTGGTAGAATCCGGAAGACCATTATAATCGAATTCATCCTGCCAAACCAATTGGTATTTATTATCAACCAGAGTATCTGCTTTAACATCGGAAGTGCCATTACTTTTTGGATTGCAGCTAGCAATTATTAAAGTCGCACTTAAGAATAGCAATATTTTGTTCATAGTTTTATGCAATTTTCGGTATGTCTTTAAAACTGTTGTGTATTCTTAAATGCTATTCTGATTCCTGGAAAACACGGACATAGTCGATTTCCATTGTTTGCGGGAATGAAGTAGTTTCATCGGGTGAACCCGGCCAGTTTCCACCCACTGCAACATTCAAAATAATAAAGAAGTTATTGTGAAATTCACTTAGTTGTGCCGGAGTAATATCCACAGTATAATACTGGATATCATCTATAAATGCATTTATTCCCTGAGAGTTCCATTCTACTGCAAATATGTGATAATCATCTGCTAAAATGCCGGACGGAAGCGTATAACTTTGGCCATAGTCGGCATGAGTTCCATCGTTATCCCAATGAAGCGTTGCATAGGTTGTGTTATCATTCCCCGGGCCACCGACCATTTCCATAATGTCTATCTCGCCACAAGCCGGCCAGCTAACTGAATTGATATTCGTTCCCAACATCCAAAAGGCCGGCCACAAGCCCTGACCATACGGCAGTTTTATTCTGGCTTCGATTCTACCATATTTGAAAGCAAATTTATTCTGGGTTGTGATCCTGGCTGAAGTATAATCTCTACCACCAACTGCTTCTTCCTTAGCGGTGATGGTTAGTATGTCATTATCAACTTGAACGTTGCTTTGGCTATTGGTATAATACTGGAGTTCATTATTACCCCAACCGTTTCCGCCGGTTTCTATATTCCATTTTGAAGGATCAGGAAAACCTGTGTAATCAAATTCATCGGACCAGATAAGACCCGGAAGGTAATTGGGGTCATCTTGTGCAATATTGACCATCTGTTTAAGAGAAAAGTCTTTATTATTGACGGATACGAAAAGCTCAACTTCATAATCGCCCGCAGTGGGGAAATAAGCCAGGTGTTCCATTTCATTTTCAACCTCAATGCTGCGGTATAGCCATTTAAACGAATCATAGGTTCCCTGCGTGGTATTTTTTAATAAGACATAATTGGGATTGATTGGATCAATATCAGCCGAAAAAGAAAGTACCAGGTTATTGTTAGCAATATGTATTGCTTTTGAGACTGATTCATTACTCCCTGTATAATTGGTCAACCTTAATGATACTTGATAATTTCCAGCTTCAGGATAATAAATTACATGGACTTTTTTCTTGTCAGTTGTAGTATCAGCCTGCCCGTTGCCAAAATTCCAGATCATTGAATAATATTCACCATCTGATAGATTTTTAAATTGAACATAATTATCATCCAGGTATTCAAAACTGAAATCGGCGGTAAAGCTTGCCTCTTCCTCTTTTTTACATCCTGAAAAGACAATTAATAAAACAACAACATGGGATAACAGTGCAAACTTGAAGTCTCTTTTGGCAATAGGTTTAATTACCTTCATAATATTTTTATCTTTAACTTAATCATCAAGCGTAAAAATAGACACTGCAAGAATTCTGATTACAACCTCCTGATTATGCAGCGTCTATTTCATAAAAACAAATCATTTAACCTAAATTCTCTTTATGAGAACATTACAATCTTTTATTTTTGCTCCGGTTTTACATTGGTAAAAGTATGATACCATGCAAAGAGGGGTTCATTTGCCTGAACCAACCTTACCTTTAGTATGTTTTCAGTTATTTCGATAATTTCATATTCGCTCGTACCTGCATAAAATCCCATAAAACCGCCATCGGAGTAGCTCATGGTTGTACCCCTGTAATCTCCATCTATCGTTGCAATTGAATTTGACGGACTAAAGAAAACATTCTTGACACCGGCAATATCAAATGGATAACTGCCTTCACCTCCAAGTCCGAGATCTTCTGCATAAATACCCTGGATAAAAGCTTCACCTGTCGGGTTTAGCTGCTCAAAGGTCAGATTTCCGGATGCAATGGAAAACACGAATTCGCAATCATACAGTGAGGTCGATGACTTTTCCCATGGCGCTGCCTGATACCATTGCGGATAGGTGTGAGATCCCGGTTCATAGTCGAAGTTATTAGGTCCTAAACCTAAATGCCCGGTTTGGTCTGCTGCCCAATACCATGATTTTGTACTTCCACCCGTTAAGAAAGCTTGTGCCTCATCATCAGTAAAGTTGCTAAAAACCGTAACCTGGGCAGTTTTACTCGATGTGATTCCACCGGTACCGATTGCATAAACCGTTACATTAAATGTATTGGTTCCGGGTACTGAAAATACATGGGTTGTTTTTCCGTCTGCTGCAATCTGGTTGTTTTTACCATCACCAAATTCATAGTTAAAGGTAATTTCATTGTCAGCAGTAGCGGTAAAGTGAACTTCTCCACTACCATCACCATTGGGGTTCGCAGCATCAACACCAACAATTTCATAAGTTAATGTTAAATTGGAGGGCGTTACCAGGTCACCAAGTTCATGATCATCTTTCTGGCAGGCACTAATTGAAATTAGCACACCTGCAAGTATCACTAAAATATATATTCTAAACTTATTCATTTTCATTCAGATTAATTGGTTAATGCAATATCATCAAATAAGAAAGTAAAATCGGGTGAACCATTTCCTACAGTTCCATTGTCAAAGATTATCACAAGTTTTTGATAAGATTCAGTAGTTGAGACAGCGCTGAAATCAAAAGATATTTCTTCCCAAGTATTTATAATGGTAGTTTCCTCTTCAACTTCATAAAATATGGCTCCGTTGGTCATGTTTTCAATCTTCAAAAGAACTTTTGCTCCAACTCTTGGAGAAAACACCTTCATTCTAAATGTCTTATTCACTGAGAAATCAATAGGAGCATCCAGTCCAATCCAACTTCCTCCCCAGGACTGTCCGGCATTCTTAACCATTTGAGCTACTTTTGCACTTATATTTATGCCATTGGATTGTGGATTGTCAATAACCGTTACAACACCTCCATCAAAATTTACCCATTCGTAATTAATTGTAGAAGATTCAAAATCAAGGGGTAATGAAGGTTCGGTTGAAGCTCCTTGTCTATAGATATAGATATTGTCCAAATAAATATTTGAACCCGCTGTTCCATCAATCTTGAATTGAATTACATCAGATAAATCAACCACAGTTGAAAACGCCGTTAACGGAATGTCGTAACTCACCCATACACCGGAGGTAATTGGCAATGCATAAGGAGTCTCGGCCGGACCAGTACTAATCATAAAAATGTTGATTGCAGAGGCATCATCGGTCCACATATCCAGGTGTAAATATTCCATTGCTGAAGCATCAATAGGGTTTTCAAATTGAGTTCCCTGATAATTCAAGTTGCTATATTTTAAAGTATTGTCACCGGCAATCTCTTCGAAAGTAACTACGGTAGATTGTCCCCAGTCTGGATTAAAATTAGTGTTTGGAATATCCGTGTAAGCGCCACTAAAAATGGAGATCACATCCGATGGTACCCTGCCCGGAGGTGTTGGGGCAGCCATTTGAGGTCCTGTAAGTTCGTATACCGTAATTGTGTCACTGAATTCTGTTGTTGCAGCTCCGCCACTTTTTGCGATTACTGTGATAATATAATCACCCACTTCAGCATAGGTATGTGTTACAACTTCATCCGGCAGGGCATGCACAGGAATTTCATAAGGCTGGTCGCCAAAATAAATATCCATTATGCTCGCAAAATCTGCCTTAGCTGAAACAGATACCAATGCCGGATTAGCAATATCCTGAATAATTGTTACCACTAAATTTTCAGGAGCGATAAATGTTACATTTATTTCCTGTTTGTAATCTGTAGTCAATCCCGAAAGACCAACAGCAGTGATAGCAACTTCGTAAACACCTTCGGCATAATTATGCTTTATTGTCTCATTGACCGCATATTCTAAGGGTATTTCACCAGCAACATCACCAAACGTAACCAGATATGCGGTAACGCCTTCTCCACTTGGGATTATGGTTACCAGGCCCGTGTTATCCTGTGTGATATCAAAGGTTGCGGAAATATTGGCTGGGGCTGTAACGCTGTCCAATTCTTTTAAGTTATCAACTTCCTTGGTGCATGAATAGGCAATGACCAGGAAGATCATGAATGCCGTTATATTTTTTAATGGTTTCATTTTTTTCTACGTTATGGATTAATAATTGGGGTTTTGAGTCCAGTTACCAGCTGAAAAATTAATTTCCTCTATCGGAACAGGGAATACTTCATTTTTACCTGGTACAAATCCGTCAATACTCTCTGCAGCTTTGCCTGTTCTAACAAGGTCAAAGAAATGATGTCCTTCACCCATTAATTCTACACGACGCTCGTGGTAAATAGCATCAGTAAGGGCGGCACCGGTTAAGGTAATCGAATGGTTTTCGTCACCAAAGGCTCTTTCCCTGACCATATTCACGTATTCCTGCGCTTTCGCATCAGAGATACCTCCGCGGTTATTGGCTTCTGCAGCCATGAGTAGGACATCGGCATAACGGATTGCCCTGTAATTGTTCGGATTGGTAAGGTTTAAATCATTTGCAGCATCCGGATGCCTTTTACGGGGAAGATACTTCCTGTTGAAGAATCCCGTATGTTCATAACCGGTGGTGTATTCAGCATCAGTAGTGTCTGCCCAGGCAACAATGTCTAAAATCGTTACACCTTCCCGGAGATCTCCGGGTTCAAAGGCATCAACTGCCTCCTGAACGGGCACATTAAAACTAAATCCCGGAGTGAAAAGTGGTCCTGTGTAACCTCTAACGCCACTAAACCCAACAGCTACATTTCCTTCGCTGCATTGAAGGCAACCAAATCCGGCACCTTCGAATTCAAAGTACTGGACTTCAAAAACAGATTCAGGTCCGTTTTCGCCTTCGGCTTCAAACATATTGTTAAAATTTGTTGACAATGAATAATTTCCATCATTAATAACTTGTTCCAGTGCTTCAGCGGATTGTGCAAATTTATCCTGGTACAGGTAGGCTTTTCCCAGCAAAGACAGCGCGGCTCCCTTGGTTGCCCGGCCAATCTCAGCCTGGTTATCCGGCAAAACACTTGCAGCATAAATTAAATCCTCCTCAATCAGGGCATATACTTCAGAAACGGGAGAACGAGGAATGCTTGTTTCATCGCCTGGTTTGAACCTTTCGTCAACTTTTATGGGAATTGGACCAAACCATTTAACCAATTCGAAATTGTAATTAGCCCTTAGAAACCGAACCTCGCCAATCATTATTTCCTTCCCATCGAAGTCTGTCTTATCTTTAAACTCCATGAAATAATTGCAACGCTGAACTCCTGCAAACATCCAGTTCCAAATATCCCTGAGGTTGCTGTTGGTGGAGGTATGGATCATATCGTCAATCTGCTGCCATCCGATAACATCAGTCGGACCTTCGCCACCGCAAAGGGTATTGTTGGAAGCAATCTCACCCACTATGGCATTTGCATAAGTTGTTTGAAGCAAATCGTAAGCGCCAATGAGTGCACTGTAGTAATCATTTTCGGAGTTAAAGTAATTTTCAGAGTCAATTGAATACTCCGGAGAAATCCTTACAAAATCATCCGTGCAGGAATTGGTTATTACGAACATTGCAATGAATCCTGCGATAGTTATTTTATTAAATATATATTTTTTCATCTCTAAAAGTTTTAAATGTTAAGGCTAAATCCGAACGTATAAACCCTTGAGGCCGGATAGAATCCGGAGTCAAAGCCTGAACCAATAGGTTGACCGCTTGAGGCTGCGGGATCAAATCCCATATATTTCGTTAGTGTAAACAGGTTGTTGATGGCAAAATAAAATCTGATTTCTTCCATTCCAATCTTTTTTGACTTAGCTTGAGGAATTCTGTATCCTAATTGAACCCGCTGAATTCTTAAATAGGAACCGTCTTCTACATAATAATCAGAAAAAACATTATTTGCAGTTGCAGCTGTGGTTACCCTTGGCACTTCATCACTGGTACCAGGCCCGGTCCACCGGTCAAGGGTATAACTCATTTTGTTAACGTTTGGCTGTGTCCTTTCATAATTTCTAACGATTTCATTGCCAATACTTGTAAAAGTATACATCACAAAATCAAAGTTTTTGTATTCCAATGAAATATTCAATCCCATGATAAATTTAGGTATAGGATCTCCAATATTGGTCCGGTCATCTGAATTGATTACCCCGTCACCATTAATATCTTTATATCGAATGTCTCCGGGAGAAGCGGGAGCACCAAGTGCGGTTTGTGACGGATGGGCATCTACCTCTGCCTGGGTCTGGAAAATACCGTCGGTTTCATAACCATAAAAGTATCCTATGGGTAACCCCACTTCCATACGGGCAGGAGCAGGCTGACCAACTCCAAAACTTCCACCTTCAATGAAACCAGTGCCATTATTAACCTCAAGAACTTCATTCTTTAAATTTGTAAAGTTGTAGTCTATACGGTAGGTGAAATCACTCTTTGTAGTACCGCGGTAACCTACAGCAAACTCAAAGCCGCTATTGCGAACGGTTCCGGCATTCCTGGTTGGGCTGGCGGCTCCGGGAGCCGTTGTGCCAAAAATGCCTGACACAGGTATATATTCGATCAAGAGGTCTTGGGTAGTTTTATTAAAATAATCCGCCGTAAAATCTAACCTGTCCCTAAAGAATTTAAAATCAAAACCAATATCAAATTGCTCAGATTGTTCCCATTTGATTTCCGGATTTGGCATAGCTCCAACGGCCTGTCCGTTTACGAGTGTGTCGTTTAAGATATAAACTCCTTCACCATTGAGTTGGGAAATATACCGGTAGTCACCTATTTTATCAGAACCCAAAATTCCATAACTCACTCTGAATTTGACAAGGTCAATATTCTTCATATTCTTCATGAAATTTTCATCTGAAATGATCCAGCCCAGAGTTGCTGAAGGAAACCAGGCAACGGCTTCATCTGGGCCAAATTTTGTAGAGGCATCCCTCCTTAACATGAATGAAGCCAAATATTTTCCATCGTAATCATATTGCAGCCTTGTAAAGTAAGATAATCGGCGTTGGTCATAGGTATATGAACCTGTTGCTTTGGTCGTATTGAGGCCATTTGCCAGGCTTATATCTGCAAATTCCCATGAATTGTTAGGTATATCAAATCCTGTGGCATTAAGATTATTTCCCCAGGTTTTGAAAACCGTTGATCCTAATGTTCCTGTAAAACCGTGTACTCCTTTAAATGTATTGTTATAAGTTACAAAAGCATCAAATGTATAATCATTAAAATTGTCTTTACTCTGATAAACACTGCTTCGGGTTACATCAAAAACTTTCCCGCCATAATCAACAATCTTTGAAAAGGACTTGTATTTGGTGTTTGTTGTATTAAAACCAATCCGGCCGGTGGCGGAGAAATGCTTTGCAAAATTTGCTTCCAGACCAAGATTACCATTGAGTTTATTCAAATCATAATCATTATGGGTATTGGCAATTTGCTGTAAGGGATTAATGATCTCGATTCCAAGGTTGGCAGGTGCAAGAAAATAATCTCCTGACTCATTGTAAATAGGAACTGTGGATGGCATATTTACAGCATTAAACAATACGGAACCCAATCCGAAATCGTTGAATGACCTTCTGTCAATATGTGTATAAATAAGGGAAGTGTTTAATTTAAGCCATTTATATAAATCTGCTCCCAAATTTAAGGAGCCGGTGCTTCTGTTGTAACCGGATTTATCGCCACCAATAATACCATCCTGCCTTAAATCAGAACCACTTATAGAATAGATCACATTATTTGTTCCGCCGGAAATCCTCAGGTTATTATCATAAATGGGAGCTGTTTCAAAAAGTTCATCCTGCCAGTCGGTGCCTTCGCCTAATCCAGATACATCGGGAAAGGGTAATGACTGTCCGTTTGCAGCATAGCTCTCATTTAACAATACGCCATATTCTGTGGCATTGAGAACCGGCAACTTCCGGGTTGTTTCCTGCATCCCAAAAGAACTGGATAAATTCACTTTCGTTGGCGTATTCTTAGTTCCTTTTTTTGTAGTAACGAGGATAATTCCATTGGCACCAACGGTTCCATAAATCGCTGCCTGTGCATCTTTCAGAACCGTTATTGTTTCAATATCACTTGGATTAAGTGTATTCAAATCACCCTGATAACCATCTATTATAACAACCGGAGAAGCATCACCGTTCGTTGAGATACCCCTGATTCGAACATCAATACCTGCGCCCGGAGATCCCGACTGCTGTGTTACATTAACCCCGGTGATTGTGCCCTGTAAGGCTTCTTCGACTTTAATAGGCTTTAACTTATCGATGGTCTTAGAACCAACTACAGACACTGAACCTGTTAAATCCTTTTTCTTAACCGTTCCATAACCAATCACGACAACTTCATTTAAGCCAAAGGATTCAGTTTCCATCACAACATTGATGATGTTTCGACCTCCTACCTGAATCTCCTGTGTAACCATGCCGATATATGAAAAAACCAGCAGGGCCTCCGAAGGTACCTGGGTTAAAGTGTATTTTCCATCAATGTCGGTGGTCGTTCCGGTCAAAGTTCCCTTTACAACTACGGAGACTCCCGGCAAGGATAGTTTGTCATCAGCCGAAATTACTGTTCCAGTAACCGTTAACTCTTGCGATTGAGCCTGGAGGTGCCACAGGAAAAAGAACATAAGAAATAATGTAAAAATTCTCTTCATAATTATTTAATTATTTAAGCAATTGTTTTAAAACAACTTTTTTACCTATAATATTTTCACCAAAAGTAAAACTGACATACCACGGTTTCCTAATAAAAATAATCAACAATATTTCATCATTGAAATTTTTCACTACATCAAAATTTCATCAGTGGAAATTATTTCAGCTGATTTACAATAACTTATTATATCAGGAAGTCTTTTTATCGGATGGGTTTATTAGCCATCTTCAATTTTAATAGGTGAGAATGAAATCAGTAAGATTTTCATCTCTGGTAAGTTTAAGTTTTCGCCTTAGCCTGTATCTGCTGATTTCAACTCCTCGGGTAGAAATATTCATTAAAACTGCGATTTCTTTGCTTGAGATATTCATACGGAGGTAGGCACATAATTTTAATTCCCGTGGACTGAGTTCAGGGAATTGGGTTTTTAATCGAGTAAGGAAAGCTTCATGTACATTTTCAAAGTGGGTTTCAAAAACTTCCCATTGCTTTTCTGTATCAAGTTCTTTGTTTATTTCTCTTAACCATATGTGTATGTGGTTTTTTAATTCTGGATCCACAGTTTTGGAAATCATTTTTTTCAGATCATTCTTTACCCTTGTCAGGAGCTTATTTTTCTGAATCATATCCATTGTGGAGTTAGCCAATTCCTTGTCTTTCAAGATCATTTGTTCATTAAGTTTTTCATTTCGTAAACGAATGATCTCTTTTTCAGCTTCAAGGGTTTCTCTTTGCAGCTTTTCCTCCCGTTTCTTAAACTTTTCCTGTTGCAGCTTTTTTTCTTTTAGATGCAAGCTTTTTATTTTTCTTTTGATAAGCATTAGTGCGATTAAAATGATAAGAATACCAACAAGAATATAAATAACATAGGCTACCCAGGTTCTGGCCCAGGGAGGATTGATAGTGAATTTATAAAATACAGGTTCGGTTTCGACTCCATAAATATTGCGGGCCTTAACAAAGAAAGTGTATTCATCCTCATGAAGATTAGTAAACTCTCTATTATACCTTACTTCCCAGCCGGTCCAATCTGCATCATAACCGTCTAAAAAAGTAGAATATTCTGTTTTCTCAGGGTTTTCAAAATCATTGGCAGAAAAAGAAAAATATAAGCCGTTGTTTCTGAATTTAATCGCAGGTATATAACTTTCAGAAATGGACTTATGTCCTGAAAAAATAATTGAATCAGGATTTAACAGGCTGACTTTGTTTATGCAAACTGAAAAGGGAAGTTGATAGTCTTTATATTGATTTGGATTGTAGTGAATAAATCCATCGCTTGCTCCAAACAATGCATTCTGCTCGTCAATGGGATACACAAATTCAAAACCTCCAATAAAATTTCCTTTAATTTGCCTGAACGGCAAATTGATATTTACAAAACCACCATCTTCCTGTTTCCTTAATACTCCCAATTCCTTATTTGCAAAATACCAAATATTACCTTTTTCATCTTCCACTAATTTTGAAAGGCCTTCCTCCTGAATCAAATCATTAATAAAAACACTTTTTTTAAAAGAATCTGTACTTTTATTATATTCGTAAACACCATCAGGCGCAGTAAAAAATATCTTGCCATTCAGCCTGACTACATTTATTCCAAAGTCGCTACCTAATCCTTTTAATGAATTGTAAAAATCGACACGGTTCACGCTGTCCAATTCTTCGTTAAGGAAAATATGGAAAACCCCTTTAAAACCATGGCTCATCCATATACTTCCATCTGCATCAGCTTCCAACAGTCTGCAGGATTCATTAAAACCCCCAACCATTTTTGCTGTACTCCAACTATTCCCGCTTTTTTCGAGCAGGACTAATCCTGAATAGGTTCCGGCAATTACCTTATCCTCCTGGCTGGGTAAGTCCAGGTAAGTCCAACCGCCCGGTGCATCGGAAATCAATTGTGCGTCCGACCCTTTGATTAAAAAAGTTCCATTATTATTCCCGCAGAACAGATTACCATCTATGACTTGAAGGGTCCAAACCTGTCCTCTGGTTGCTTCAATCAGTTCAAACTTTTCATCTTTTTCATTGGACAAAAACGCCTCCCACTTTTTATAAAACACACCCTGGTTTGTTCCGAGGTACAGCATATCCTCAAATCGTTTAGCCGCATAACCTGCACCAATGCCATGTTCGTATGATAAAACACTTAAAGGAGAGTTTATTTCAATATAGTCAATTCCATTGTCTGTGCCCAGCCAAAGATTCCCGGTATTATCCTTATGTATGCACAATATGGTATTGTTTTGTAAACCTTTTAGCCTGTCTAACTTTTGTAAAATATAACCTTCTTTGGTACAAATCAATAAACCATTTTGAATGGTTCCAAAAGCTAAATAATCCTCATTCAGACTTAATGCAGAATATACCTGGTTGCGTTTTAAAAAATCAGCAACCGGATTCGACCACTCTTCCAGTTGATTGCCATCGTAAATATAAATTCCCTTTTCTGCAGTAGCCATTAACAATTTATTACCAAAATGTAAAATGGCCCAGATTTCGAGTCCCTTTAAACTTTCGGTTCCCATTAATGGGAAAAAACTATCCATGAAATAGCGAAATATCCCCTTTTCCAGATCCACAACCAGCAACTGACCATTCACAAAATAGGAAAAATGAAAATTGCCGGGTGCTTTAATTACCTTGACATCCCCTCTATTTATGATAATCAACTGCGTGAAGGATTGAAAAATAAGACCATCAGGTGTGTTATGAATTCGCCAAATTTCATCAAAATTGCGATCTTCAGGCTTCAGCAAATCAAGGAGTGAGTGGTAAACCAATTGCCCAATAGAATCAGGTTCAAAATATCCAAATTCATTGAAACCACCCACATATATTTTTCCGTCTTTGGAAACGAAAACACTTCTTACTATTATTCCTTTTGGCAAGGGGATCAGGTTCCAGTTCAATCCATCAAATTCTAAAACACCATCATTATTGGCAAAGTACATACGGCCATCCCCTGCCTGATCAATCATCCAATTTTGCTGACCAGCATGATAATCCAGCCTGGAATAATTTTTAATAAACGGGGTTCCTACGCTATTAACCTGGGCTTCAATTCTCAGAATAAACAATGATAAAAGAATAAACGGAATTAAATACCTTGACAATTTATTTATGCGATTAATACCCATATCCGGAGGCTAAATTAAGCAATTTTGTCAACTTTTATTTCAGGAGAATGAAAGTGATAATAACTTCAGGTGAGTTCAAATCATGCAACATCGGGAATCACATTTTCAGCAACTTCTAAAATGTTAAGTATACTGCCGGATAACAAGTTTGAAATAACTAATAATTGGGCGGCATATTTGAAAAAAATTCAAGCTGAATCAACGTGTATTCTATTTTATTAAAACCACCCGCTGGGTTTGCATCTTACCATCAAGCCAATATCTGCACAGGTAAATTCCAGGAAGGATATTTACATCAAAACTATTCAATTGAGTCTGTTCAATTCCTAATGATTTAATATGTTGTCCCGAAAGGTTGAACACTTCCATTTTATCCCCTAATAATTTTGGATGGCTACACTCTAAATAAATGGTGCTTTGGGTTGCTGATAAAACTACTTTAGGTTCAACAACAGGTGTAAACCCCAATCCAACGGTAAGTTGGCTGGTGGTCAGGTCATCAAAGCTATTCAGAACTTTATCGTCAATGGTCACCGATATTTCCACCGGGCTGCTTATATTTCCTGATAGCACAATGTTAGCATGGGTTGCATCCATAAATTTAACGGTGTCTATATCCACACCTGGCGGCTCATTATTTAATGTAAAATATTTTTTCTTCAGGATCGGCCTGCTAAAATAATCGTCAGATAATGTGATTTCCAATTCAGGTAATGATCCTGTAAGTTCAGCTGACGGATAAAGCAAACTACCGGTAATGTTGGCATCAATCCATGATAAGCGATTGAAAAACCATGTTTCAAAAAATTCAACCTCATCTTCATAATCATTCCCCTGCCAATTATAATTGGGCCAAACATATTGACCCAGAATTGGCCATCTTTCGTAATTTCTTTGCTGCGCTTCATCAATATAAGTTAAAACAGAATCAATCGTATATCCCAGGTTGTAGCTGCTCAATTCATTCTTTCGCAGATCGTGCCACCTTGTTTTTAATAAATCTCTGAAATACGCATCTTCCATCAGGCGTTTCCACCAAAACATAATACCCCAGTCATTGGGTTCGACCAAATTGTAAGACCAACCGGTGTAATTATTGCCAGGAGGCCAGTAATCTACATTCGAATAACCCAAATTAAAATCCCATGCCGGTCCTGCAAACAATTTCCCACCATCGCTATCTTTTTCCTTAAAGAAATAAGTGCTGTACCTGTATTTGTCTACATCTTTTGATATTTCACACAAAATCATCTGATCGACGAAAGAACCAACATTAAAGTATTTATTATAGCCATTTTCCGGATCGGTAAAGTTTGAACCGGTTAATGTATTTTCAGCAAGAGTAATGTAGTCTTTTATATAATCAGCTTGTTGGGAAACAATATCCTCTGCTTCAGGGTAATAATATTGAAATGTAATATGCATCGCATTAGGGTATGGTGGTGAGGGATATGATTTCCATCCATCAACGCCGTAAACAAAACCCGGGTCAATCTTATCTACCTTCACGATGTAACCACCAGTAAGCTCATCACCTGAAATATCTTCGGGGTTTAATGTAGCGATATTTACACGGTTTTCATCCTTCTTTATCTTCTCCATAAGAATATACACCCCTTTGTAATCATTATTTACGATCACTTCGCAATAGGCCATCCTTGTACAATAAGGATCGAGCTTGCTTCCCATGTAAAAAGTTATAAAATTCCTCAGCATCGATTTATCGCTGTATGGCGCATACAATATCCAGTCATTCTCCTCAGGCATTCCGAGCAATGGAACTTCGAGGTTTTCACCCTGCTCATCCCGTGTTTCGAAACCATAAGATTTTTTTGGAAACATTTGCGTACTCTGCCCCCTTACTTCAATTCCGATAAAACCATCATAATCATTGGGTGGGTCGTACTGGTTATTCAAAATACCCGGACCGTTGTCAATGATACCCATATAACCGTCAATCTTTGGATCATCAGGGATTTCAACTCCATAGGTGTTGATGACGATAATCGGAAGATTGGATGTTAGGCCAACCGCAGTTTCAGATATTCTTAATACATCATCAACATACCAGTGGTTGTTTGGCATCGTTCCCAGAAAATCAAAAAATATTACCATACGAACGAAATCTGTTGCTGTTGTCCCCGAAAAATCAAACTCAAGATCATCCCATTGACCAGGGCTGGGTGTCATTTCTATTTCGTTCCAGGATGTATTGTTGTCATTTTCAAACTTCAGCACAATAGTTCCTCCTGATTCCGGAGCCAAAATTTTTAGACGGTAAGTCGGGAATTCAACAAAGTTGACGGGCGTAGAAAAGTCCGTGTAAATCAAATCATAAGGATTGTCGCTGGAAGTAATTTCCATACATTGAGCTGAAGGATTGATACCCTGTTGTTCCGGGTTTTCAACAACCTCACCGCCACCGGCTGAAATTGTCCATGTTACATTAATCCCATCCCAATTGGCTATAGTATCAAAAACCTGAGACAAAGCTGGATTTTGAGCAAATGAAAATAATACTAAAAAAATCAAATATGTTAACCGAGCTAAACTCATTTAATACCTTACGCCTTAAATATTATCGAATGGTCGGAAAAAGATAATTTTCTGCAAAGTTATTGAAAAAGACCAGGAGGAAAAGAGATTTCGCAGAAATTATGAAATTTTATACCAATCTTAAAAAGATTAATTTTTTCAGATCTCCAATTATTTGGTTTGGACTAAATTCCCTCCGGGGCTACAAACTAAAATTTTTAAAGCAAGAAGGTTTACAATCTACTTGCTTTTTTCATTTTAAGCAGGTACACGATTTTTCATTATCCTGGTTGGTATATCTCCTGAAAAAGTCAAATTCGGCTCGACAAAAACAAATCTGTTTTTTCAATCAACGAATAATAATTCAATCCCGGCGAATAATAATTTGCTGCATTGTTTTATTTCATACCGTCTTAAATTTGAACTGGATTAATAATCGTTCCACTTTTTCATTCAACAAATCATTTGAATAAAAATTACGGGATAAGACGACTAACAATAAAAAGCAAGATTTATGAAAACAAGATTAATTACTTTTTTATCAGGAATTATTATTCCTTTGAGCCTTTGCGCTCAATGGACCATTCAGGATCCCGGATTTACCGTACCCAAAGAAATAAAACACATCCATGCGGTTGATGCGTCGGTGGTGTGGATTACAGCCCATGCCGGCTACGGAGCGGGAACCCCCTCGCCCGTTTTTTCCCGAACGACAGATGGAGGAACAACATGGACCCCCGGAATTATCACTACCGAAGAGCTGAATACGGCAATGATTTTTGCCCTCAGCGATCAGGTGGCATTTGCGCCCATGTACAAAGGCGGAACCTGGACCGGTCAGCCGGGACTTTTTAAAACAAATGATGGCGGACTGACCTGGACACGGCAGAGTGGTGTTTATACTGATCCAACCTCATTCCCTGACATTGTTCATTTCTTTGACAACAACAACGGGATGACATTGGGGGACCCCGTCGGCGGATATTTTGAAATCTATATAACATCCAATGGCGGCAACACCTGGGCAAGGGTTTCAGGGGAACATATTCCCAACCCACTGGAAAGCGAATATGCCACCGTTGACACGTATGCATTTTATGGAAACTCCATATGGGTGCCGACAACGAAGGGTCGTATTCTAAGATCAACGGATAGTGGAGCTACGTGGGCTGTATCCACAACACCCTACCCGGGTGCTATGTATACCGCATTTTATAATGAGAACCAGGGGGTGATCATGGATCATCAGGACTGGTATTATACCTCACTGAATGAAACGGGCGACGGCGGTGTTACCTGGTCGCCGGTAACCTCAACAGGCCCTATTCTTAACTGGGACATTACCTATGTGCCCGGAACTGTCAGCACCCTGGTATCAACAGGTGCGGTAGTAACCAATGGACTTTCGTTTTCGATCAACGGCGGTCATGACTGGCATTATGCTCCCCAAAGCGAAGGAATCAAGTTTTACCATTCTGAATGGGTCAATAACACCACCGGATGGGCAGGCGGATTTAATGATGCAACCGGTCTGGCTTTTATTTATAAGTACTTTGGACCCGGATTAACCGACCTGATTTTTTCTACTCAGAGCCTCGACTTTGGTGAAGTCGACCAGGGAGAAATGGCTTCGCAAACGGTGACGATCAGTAACTACGGCATGAATGTTATCGACTTGTCAGCGATTTACACCGATAACATGGATTTTTATACAAACACTCCTTCGGCTGTTTTAAATCCGGGGCAAAGCGTTAATGTTGAAGTCATCTTCCAGCCTTCGTACATCGGAGTAGCACAAGGACATTTAATAGTCGAAGTGGCTGCTATACTGGAATGATATTGTAGATGTTTCATCCTTTATTCAGCCGGGTATTAATCGGATCAGTATTGTTGTATTTAATGGAGTTTATGCCGGAGGTGGTGGTGGTGGATTCGACTGTCAGTTGGCCGTAGGCGGGGTAGATGTCATCAAACGCGGCGACCAAAATCCGGGAGCGCCGGAAGCCATGTGGTACTATTATGGTCAAACCGGATTGATGTTATTTCCACCGGAGGATATAAATCAACTGGAATGGTGGGAAATGGATTACGGCAGGTACGACTGGCTTAAGCTTGCCAGGGCGACAGGCCAGCAGTTTTTGAATTTGGGCTGGAATTATCAGTCAACTCCCGCACCGGAGACGATACTCAATGCTGCTCCCGACATGGCTCAGTTTTTAAAAGACATTGTTGTTCCTGAGGGTTTTATCTCCGCAAACTTATATCTCGGATTCGATGATGGATGCAGAGTTTGGATAAACGGAGAGATGCAATTGGACTATCATTATGACGATCATGGATTGGACTACTGGAATCAATCATACAATATCTCAGGCATGCTTGTTACAGGCCGCAACCGCATAGCAGTTGAAGTTTACAATGGAATCTGGGCAGGTTTTGGTGGTGGCGGCTTCGATTGTCAACTGACCGTGGATGGCGTGGATATTATCAAACGCGGTGATCTGAATTACGGAGAACCGGAAGCCATGTGGTACATGTATGGACAAGGTGGTCAGCAACTTATTCCACCTGATGATAATGCCGGAACAAAATGGATGACGAAGGATTATGCTTACCTCGATCAGTTACCATCCAGTTCATTGTCCGGAACGATCAATGTCGGTAACTCAGAGAATTTCATTGCTGTCTTTGATGCAGCAGGATTACCCCAGGGTGCATATTCAACAAATATCAATATTGATTATAATTTTATTGAAATGTTAACCCAGGTTCCGGTAACCCTGAATATTACGGATGGACCCCATTGTAAACTTCAACCCGTAGCACTGGATTATGGAGATGTTTACTTTGGTTACCCTGAAACGACGAAACTCTCCGTTTCAAACACCGGATCAGAAACCCTGGATGTAATTGGAATCTTCTGTGATAACATGTTTTGCATATCCGCCGATCCTTCTTCTTTTTCGCTGGAACCAGGGGAAGAAACAGAGGTGAATATTACCTATACCAACGATAGTGATGATAAGTACATTCACCGGAATCTTTACCTTGAAAGTAATGATCCGCTGAATCAATATACAGTCATTAACCTGATGGCTTACGGGATGGAGGCTCCCAACCTCGTTATTGAAAATGTGAGCTATATGTTTGCTTCCCTGCCTCCTGATGGATTTGAAACCCAAAATCTGCACCTCAATAATTGGGGAGCCGGTGGATCGGTATTAAACTTTACTCTTCCGCAGGGCGAGCCACAGAAAAAGCAAAACCAACCGGTATCAACACCATTGCTGAAGACCGGTTTACAAAATAAATCAAATTCATCTCCTGTCATTCAAAGGGACTTACCCGAATATTATACAGCCGACATCAAATCGCACAAAAACCTGGTGATCGGGGGAGATAACATCAAAGCCGGAGTGGCAGGGGCCATCGAAATCTTTTACGATGATATGGAAAACGGACCCGGAAACTGGACGCTGGTAAATTTCAGGATGACAGATATTCAATGGCACCTTACCACATACAATGCTTACAGTCCTTTCATGAGCTGGTGGTGCGGAAACGAAACGACAGCAGACTATGACAATGATTCAATTGTGCAGGAAGCTATCATTTCACCATCCATTATACTACCACCGGTGGAATGCAACATTACGCTCGAATTCAATGAAATGTGGGATGTTGAAGAAGGATGGGACCAGTGTTTTGTTGATATCAGTACCGACGGAGGCTACAACTGGGACAGGATTCGCGAAGGCATTCCGGGCAGTTCGGGAGGATGGATCACTACGAGCCTCGATATTTCGGATTACTGGAACCAAACGGTTAAGATCAGGTTTTTCTTCGATACCGGCGATGATATGACCAATAATTACCAAGGCTGGTTCGTTGATGATGTAAAAGTTTATATTGATGGCTTTGATTTCCTTTCTGTGTCCCCCTATAGCGGTTCGATCAACGGTGGTGAAGGTTTTGATGTGACCGTGAATTTCGATGCTTCAGGTTACAATCCGGGCTATTATCAGAGCTTTATCCTGATCTTAAGTAACGATCCGGACCAGCCGCAGTATTACTTACCGGCTTATATGGAAGTCGTGGGTGAAAGCTTCAGGTTAAGCATGAATGTTTTACTGGAAGGCGCTTACAATGCAGGAGGCACACCACTGATGACCACTGCAATAAACGGAATCCTGCCACTGGAACAGCCTTATAATACCGCGCCCTGGAATTATAACGGCGGGGAAAGCGTTCCTTCGATCCCGACAACCGACATCGTCGATTGGGTTCTCGTTGAATTAAGAGATGCTCCCAATGCTGCCTCAGCGACCCCGGCCACCATAATATCCCGGCATGCAGCCTTTCTCAGGAATGATGGCCAGATAGTAGGCATGGACGGAGTATCGGAACTCACTTTTTACAGTTCCGTTAGCCAGCAATTATTTGGTGTGATCTGGCATAGCAACCATCTCGGCGTGATGTCGGCATTTCCGCTTGCTTTATCAGAAGGCACTTATTATTATTATTTCTCAACCGATGAGAATAAGGTATACGGTGGATCAACAGGACACAAACAACTTGGAACCAATGCCTGGGGAATGTTTTCAGGTGATGGTGATGCAAACAATACGATCAATAACCTCGATAAAACAGTGGTCTGGACACCCAATGCTGCCAAAAAAGGTTATTTAAAAGCTGACTTTAACCGGAATGGCCAGGTAAGCAACCAGGATAAGAATAATTACTGGCTGCCCAACAGAAATAAAAGTTGTCAGGTACCTCAATAAATCAGGACAGGTCTTGCAACTCAGAAAGGAGGTTTGCCAAAATTAAGCAAGACTATTAACAATCCTGATTTAAGCGAAAGTACCAACAGACATCTTCGCAAATAATATCCAAATATTTCAGCCGGCCTTTCAGCAATGAAGGGCCGGCTGGTTTTATTGTGAATAATCAATCCTTCTAAAACATGAAACTTCATATCCAGTTCTTGTAGTGCTTCTGCTTGTTTTATTGGATCCGTTTTCAGGGTAAATTTAGATATATTAAAACTGAATGAGGCTTTCCGCTATTGGTAAATTTAATTACGCTCATTTTCATTAGAAATTCATTATTTTTGTTGAGCGAATGATCCTATGGCTTCCTCAGCAATAAAAATAGTTATTAAATCACTTTTTCTTACCTTTATTTTTACGATTCAGGTCGGTTCAGTATTTGCAAACGCTGATTTGGACAGCCTTAGAAATGAGTACCGAAAGGTTTCCGATGACACTACGAAGATTCATGTGTTGTTTCAGATGGGGAACCAATTTCTCGAAGGACCGTCTGATTCATTAATTTATTATTACCAGCAAGCACTTGCCAGGATTGAAGCATTTTTAAAGCAGCCACCGGAGAAGCTTGATCAAACCGATATAAAAACAATCGGTACTTATAAAAAATTTCACTTCAGGGCATTAAATGAAATTGGAATCGAAAAATTTTTTCTTGGACAATACAATGAGTCCCTTGAATATGCCTTCAGAGCATTAAAAATTGCGGAAGAAATAACAGATATTGGATTGATATCTGAATGTTGCGGAGCCATTGGTATTGTATATAAAAACCAGGGAAATTACCCCGAAGCTCTTGATTACTACCAAAGAGCACTTGATCTTGCAATTGAATTGCAGGATACTGCCTGGATAGCAGCGTGCTATGCGAATGCCGGTAACGTATACAGGAGATTGGGTAATTTTCCAAAGGCATTGAATTATTTGCTAAACGCGTATGAGGTATTTGAACGAAGCAACGAACAGCGACGAATGGCGATTGGATTGATGAACATTGGTAATTTGTATGAGGATCAGAATGATGACCAGAAAGCGCTTGAATATTACAATAAAGCTTTAACAATTTCATACCAAACTGACGATTACAAAAGAATCGCCGAATGCCTGATTAATATTGGTAATATTTATTCCGATTGGAAACAATATCCCCTGGCAAGAGATTATTATGATAAAAGCCTTTCCATTCACATGGAACAAGGATTTATGCACACCCTTGATGATTGCTATCGCAATATCGGCAATTCTTTTGAAATGGAAGGCAACTATAGCAAAGCCATCGAATATTACACACTCGCACTTGAACTGGGTGAAAAAGAAGATGATAAGTCCACACTCTCTGAAGTACAGGGAAGCCTTGCAAATATCTACATTAGAACCAACAACTTCACAAAAGGTCTTGAACATGCTGAGCTTAGTCTGAATATCGCAAAGCAAACCGGGGATCTTCAAAACCTGAAAAATGCCTATGAATTGCTTGCAAAAGCTTATGAAGGTTTAAACAATAAAGCAGCAGCATTCGAAAGCTTTAAACATTACGCAGCCCTTAAGGACAGCCTTTTCAATTCGGATAAATACAGGGCAATCAAAGAAATTGAGGCGAAATATGAACTTGAGAAAAAAGAAAATCAGCTTGCACTGCTTAACGAAAAAAACCATGTTCAGCAGCTAAGCCTGAGCCGCCGGAACAGGGTCTTGTTTACAACCTTAGGTATTATTATTCTACTGATCATAATCGGATACATTTTAATCCGGAACAACAAGTTAAAAGCCAAAAACCAGGCC
Organism: uncultured Bacteroidales bacterium; assembly: GCA_963749345.1. Classification (GTDB taxonomy): domain Bacteria; phylum Bacteroidota; class Bacteroidia; order Bacteroidales; family JAADJA01; genus JAADJA01. The sequence continues at coordinate 1,394,795 of CAVVMO010000001.1, forward strand.
ATTGAGCTGGAGCAAAAACTTCTCCGATCACAAATGAATCCTCATTTTATCTTCAATTCCTTAATGGCTATCCAGAGTTTCATTTATAAAAATGATCCTGTTCAGGCTGGAGACTTTTTAGCCAAATTTGCCGACCTGGTCAGAATAACCCTTGAAAACTCAAGGGTAGAGTTTGTCCTCCTTGAAAACGAGATTAAGATGTTGCAGATTTATCTTGAGCTTCAGGCGTTGCGATTCAATAATAAATTTGATTATTCCATTCAGATCAGCGAAGATGTTGATATCCGCACCATAAAAATCCCTCCCATGCTGGCACAGCCTTTTATTGAAAATGCCATTGAGCACGGATTAAGACATAAAACGGAAGGGGGGTTTATACAAGTTAAATATATGAAAGCAAACAAACATTTATCTTTTAGCGTAGAAGACAACGGAATAGGGCGGGAAAAATCAAGGGAACTGGAAACGGATCGAAAACACAAGGCAATGGCAACATCCATCACAAAAGAAAGATTGAATCTGCTCAGCAAACGGGTTAAACAAACTTTTGAATTGGAATTAATAGATATGAAAGATAGCAATAATTCACCCATTGGAACTATGGTTAAATTTGCCATACCTTACCTGAAGGTGGATTAAATTATACTAAAATTTATAAACTGTAATTGTTGAATTATGATTTCAGTGGTAGTTATCGATGATGAACAAAAAGCCAGGGAAACCATTATTACCATCCTTGGAATGAGCAAAATTGATATCGAGGTAGTAGGTGAAGCAGATTCGGTTAACGCCGGTTATGAGATGATCCTTGCAAAACATCCTGACCTGGTATTATTGGATATCACTCTTATTGATGGTACCGGATTTGATCTCCTCAGGAAATTTGAAAAGATTTACTTTAAGGTAATTTTTATAACAGCTCATGAAGAGTATGCCTTAATCGCCTTTAAATTCAGCGCCCTCGATTATATATTGAAACCATTAACTGCAGGTGATTTACTGAAAGCTGTCGAAAAAGCAAACGAATCAAAATTACATGATGAAACAGAATTAAAAATCACCACATTTTTATCAAACCTCGAGAAAATTAAAAAAATCGTTTTAAGGACTAGTGAAAGTATCCACATCATACCCATTAAAAACATTATACGTTGCGAAGCGGATGTAAATTATACTACCTTTTATATTGATACCGGTGCAAAACTGCTCGTTTCCAAAACACTGAAAGATTACTCCGATATGTTGGAGCCGTCAGGATTTTTCAGAACCCACCAATCACACCTTGTAAATCTTGATCATATACTGAGGTATGATAAAGCTGACGGAGGTCACCTTGTGATGGCTGATGATTCAATTGTCCCGGTTTCATCAAGAAAAAAAGAGGAGCTTTTCAAATTATTTGAGAAGATGTAAAAATAACATACCTCTGATCTTTACGAATAATAAATCATCTCCTGCGAATAATAATTCACCTGCCTGAATAAGCATTACTCATCCTAAATTTGTTTCGATTCTTATTTATTATTATTATTTATAAAAAAGGAGGCTGAAATGAAACAAATTAACCTTATGTTTTTTGTGCTCTTAGCAAGCATAGTTTTTTCATTCGGACAAACCATCCATTCAACTACAAATGGCGGAAACTGGGAGTATACCACCACATGGATTGGAGGAAGTGTTCCGACAAGCAGCAATGATGTAGTGATTGACGGACCCGTTTGTGTGCTTAATTACAGCAATGTATGCAACAACATTCTTATTAATCCGGGAAAAATCCTTTATGCCACCAGCGGGTGGTACGGACAGCTCACAATCTTTGGCAACATCATCAATAACGGAGAAATCACCGGAGGGGCTAATTTTGATATCTACGGAAACATTACCAACAATGGTACCTGGGGCTATCCACAATTTAACATTACTTTAAAAGGTTCGGATCAGACCATTACCTGCGCTGAAAACTCACCAATAACCGCCAGGTTATCTGCGACTGACAGTACAACCAACATTTTTCTCGGTTCAGACCTGAAGCTAATCGTAGATGGGGATAATGCCTGTATGTTTGGGAATGCTGAATTATTCACTATGGGGCATAATTTTACAATTGATGAAGGACAGTTTATTAATGCAAGGGTAACCACCAATGATACGGTTACTTTTATTAATACCATACTTTCTTCTGTAAGGGTAAACGGGAATTATGCCTTAAAAGGACTCATGTATGCCTTTACCGACAACGTGTTTAACGGCACAGCCACCATTCTGGACGGAATAATTAATTTACCGGGATACAGTACGATATTAACCTTTGAAGGGAACTTAATCAATTATGGTTCGATACAGCACTCCGAAGTACATTTAGAATCGAATGTTGAAAATTATGGAACATGGTACAACCAGATTACAAAATTTACCGGGACCAATGAAAAGTTGATTACAAATTCGGCCGGCCATCCCTTTGATGGTGTTCAGATAATAATTGAAAGCGCGGGAACGATTGTTAAATGTGGCTCTGCTATTGAATTATCGCCTGATCATTTCTTCCTGGGGAATGGAATTCTTAATTGCGACGGTTTCAATCTATGGGCCAATACCATATTTCATAACGGACAAATTAGTAATGCCAGCCAGATAGTACAACATGGTTATTATGATAACGTCACCATCGAGGGTTCTACTCACCTTTATGGCACAAATAATATGATGTTCAGTTCCCTCAATGGCACTGTCTTAAATCATGATACCATCACCGCTCCCTACCCTCAGGCCGGAAATGTCTTATCTGTTTATGGACATTTTATTAATGAAGGCGACTATTACAGCCTTAATATGGATTTGAAAGGTGACCTTACAAATCATGGTGAAATCCTTAGCAATTCACTCGTGCAGGTAAACGGCAATGATGATCAGTTTATTTACATTTCCAATCACATCAATACAGAAGTAAGATTTCTTTCGATGATTTCAGGTACGGCTTATCAATGGATGAAAAATGGAACAGACCTGAACGGGCAACTGAGCGATATGCTCCTTTTCAATACACTGGAGCTGAGCGATGCGGGTGTATATCAATGCAAAGTAACGGTTGGAGGGAATATCGTTTATTCGAGAGAAATAACGGTCAATCTAATTTCGGGGGTTGAAGACCAACTTGAATTTTATACTGGTGGATTCAAACTGTTACAAAATTATCCCAATCCATTCAATGGCAGCACCCAGATCGACTATATTCTCGATAATAATGCATCGGTTACCCTCAAAGTATATGATTTTTATGGTAAAATAGTGGCTACATTCAATGAGGGAAATATGGAAAAGGGTTCTCACTGCGTCACTTTCTCATCCAATGGTTTGCCCTCAGGAACTTATTTCTGCACACTTGAGGTGAACGGGAAACTAACCGGTTCGAAGAAATTAAGTGTCGCCAGGTAATTTTTCCATGATTTTCCTTTATGTACAAGTTCTGAAATAGCTTGACAGATATTGCCACTAATTTTTATTAGTGAGGAAGTAAAATTTGAATAAGCACAGAAAAAATTCCTACTACTGAAATAATGATTATTTATACAGATATACCTTTATCTTCATTTTTCTTTTATTCTTCTGCATCCCTTTCAGAAGATAAACATTCTTTGCTCAGGTTACTAACTGCCGGGTTTTGACAATGCATAAAAAACGAATAATAATTCATTCCCGGCAAATAATAATTTGCCAGCAATTTTAATTTGCCGTCAAATTAACTTTACAACTTTATTGATCTTCCTTGTAATATTTAATGGAACGGATCATCATCATCGATGATAAAAAGTGTGAAAAAGAGCTTGCAGATTTTCTGGAAGCTAATAAAGAACATATCCGGTTCAACACTACAATGAACAATATAAAAACTTCAGCAAAAGGCTTTTTTGAAGAACTGACAGCAGGATTCGGATCGGAAGATAAACTTGCCATCAACTTAAACCAGCAAATTGAAATAGTTCATACCCGCGATATCACCCATCTTGAGGCCATTGATCAAAAAACACAATTATACTTTTCGAACAATACCTTTATTGAAACCAGTAGCAACCTCGAGTCTTTTGCAAATAAACTTAAGGGAAGTAATTTCCTGAGGGTTCATGAACACTTTATTATCAACCTGGATTATTTCTCAAAATTAGACATAAAAGATAGTACGACAATTGAACTTAGCAATGGCATTAAAATACCCATCGATCCTCCAAAAAAATCGCTGTTATTGAATTATCTGAAAAAACTTGACATATAAATTTTATCAAATATTAAGGTTAGAATTAATCTTAAACTTTCCCAAACTCGGATCATTTTGAAATTTTACCGTTTCACATCCTCAATGATCTTTTTGATTTGAGCATTTTGGGGGATACAAAAAAAGCTTCAGGTGTAGAAGCTTTTTTTCTTTTGACTTTAAACTTTTTCCTTTAATACCTGTAATGCTCCGGCTTATAAGGTCCTTCTTTCGGGATACCCAGATATTTTGATTGTTCATCTGTAAGTTTAGTCAGCTTAACACCAATCTGCTCTAAATGCAGGCGTGCCACTTCTTCGTCTAAGTTCTTTGGAAGGCGGTATACACCCACTTCCATATTCTTTGTCCAAAGTTCTAATTGCGCCAGGGTTTGGTTTGAGAACGAATTACTCATTACAAACGATGGATGGCCGGTAGCGCAACCAAGATTAACAAGTCTGCCTTCAGCAAGCATAAATATTTCATGTCCGTCGGGTCTCTCCGCCGTGGCGGGAAATATGTATTTATCAACCTGAGGCTTAATGTTCACTTTTTTAACTCCCTTAGCATGATTCAAAGGTTCAACCTGGATTTCGTTATCAAAGTGTCCTATATTACACACAATGGCCTGGTCTTTCATAGCCTTCATGTGCTCCAGGGTGATGACATCAAGGTTACCTGTTGCTGTAACAAAAATATTTCCTTCTTTTACGGCTTCTTCCATTGTGGTTACTTCAAATCCTTCCATCGCAGCCTGAAGTGCATTGATAGGATCGATTTCGGTGATGATGATCCTCGCACCATATCCTTTCATTGATTTGGCGCTTCCTTTACCCACGTCACCGTAACCGGCCACAACCACAACTTTTCCTGCAACCATTACATCCGTAGCTCTTTTAATTCCATCAGCCAGCGATTCTCGGCAACCATAGAGGTTATCAAACTTCGATTTGGTTACAGAATCGTTCACATTAATTGCTGGTGCATGCAGCTTGCCCTGTTCCATCATCTGGTAAAGGCGGTGAACTCCTGTTGTGGTTTCTTCGGATATCCCTTTTAATTTTTTGGCAGCCCTATGCCATTTTGTGCTGTCTTCAACATAAGTCAATTGAAGTTGCTTAATAACTGAGGCTTCTTCAGTATTTGAAGGTTTTTCTTTCAGCAATTCCGGATTTTCCTCAATATCAAAACCTTTATGAATAAGTAAAGTTGCATCACCACCGTCATCCACAATTAAATCCGGTCCGTTACCATCGGGGAAAGTCAGTGCCTGATTGGTACACCACCAGTATTCATCCAGCGATTCGCCTTTCCACGCAAAAACCGGAATACCTCTTTTGGCAATAGCAGCTGCTGCATGATCCTGTGTAGAAAATATGTTGCAGCTGGCCCACCTGACATCAGCTCCTAATTCAGCCAGGGTCTCAATTAATACGGCTGTCTGGATCGTCATGTGCAATGAGCCGGTCACTCTTGCTCCTTTCAGTGGCTTTTCCTTTGCATATTTCCGGCGGATCGACATCAGTCCCGGCATTTCCTTTTCGGCAATTTCGATTTCTTTCCGGCCCCATTCAGCAAGGTTGATATCAGCAACTTTGTAGGCCAGTTTTTTATCTACAATTAATGTTTCCATAATTTTCAATCAAATATGTTTAAATTTTATAAAAAGTGTGTAAAGTTAAGTGTTGTGGGGTTTGAAATGTCTAATGAATTAGTAAAACAAAATTTTATACGTGTTTACCTGGACTATTATCAATTAATATTTGGTGAAACCTTGCCTGCGGCAGGATCTTTATAATTCACAAAATCAATATTATTAAGATTAAACCAATCAACTCGTTAAAGTTATTTTTAATACATTTTTATCACAAAACAGGTTTCAGCAAATAAACCGGAAAAAGTGGAAATTGTTTTGCTTTCCTGATTTTTTAATTCAAAAATGAAATTCGACTAAAGGTTTTTCACGAAACATCTTCTTCGCTTGTGCTGAATATTCTCAAAGTTTTTCCAGTTGCTGATGGCTGTTTGATTCGACTCAAACATACCGGTTGTCTCCATCTGCGTAATGCCATGTTTCATCATTTCATCCTGCAGTTCCGCGAACAATATTACTGCAGCCCCGGCTGACTGGAATTCCGGATCAACGCCGGTAAGCAGCAGATCAATAACGCTGGGGTGCTTCAGGGCTTTTAGTATATGATAAAATCCAAAAGGAAAAAGCTTTCCATTGATTTTTTGCATGGCTTCGGATAAAGAAGGCATGCCAATAATAAAAGCGATGACCCGCTCATCTTTCCTGATGATTTTGACAAACTTCGGGTTCAGGATTTTGAAATACTTCTCACCGATACGTTCGATCATTTTCGCATTAAAAGGAGTCACATATGGAAGATCCTGAAAAGCATTGTTCAATATCTCAAAAATCGGTTGAACAAACTTTTTCAATTCCTCGGTTGAAGTGAATTTTACTACTTCAAAGCCATACCGCTTTTTAATGAGTTCTGCTCCTCTTTTGGCTTTAACTAAGGCATGTTCACCTAATGTAAGACGGAATTCAACCCAGTCATTTTCTTTTGTGTATCCCACATCTTCAAAATGCTTAAGGTAATAAGATTTATGGTAAACCGAAGCAATGGAAGGAAGGTAGTTAAATCCCTCAATGAGCAATCCCTGGGTATCGAGATTATTGAAACCAAGCGGGCCATGGACTGCCATCATCCCTTTTTCACGGAACCAGTTTTCTGCTGTTTCGAATAAGGCTCCTGATACGGATTTATCATCAATAAACTCAACTTTTGATATCCTGCCTTTTTTTTCGCCGGTTTTATTGTTGTATTCAGGATTAATGATTCCAGCTATCCTACCTACGCATTTATTATCTTTCCAGGCTAACCAAAACCTGGCATCACAAAATTCCATTGAAGGATTGGTTTCGGGTTTCAATTGCTTAAACTCGTCATTTTTTATCGGTGGGACCCAATACTGGTCGCCCCGGTAAAGTTCAAAAGGGAAATTGACAAATTGCCTGATTTCCTTTTCTGTCTTAACCTCTTTTATAAAAAACATTTTGTGTGAAATTCTGTCTTCAAATTCGCAGCAAAGATATTTAGGTTTGAATTATAAAAAATCAGAAATTTGCTGAAAATTAATTATAAGTGATCATTTTGTAACTCCCCACTTGAAAATGGCTGGAAATATTTATACGGAAATTGAAAAACGAATCCTTGTCCTTGACGGTGCAATGGGGACAATGATCCAGCAATACCGCCTTTCAGAAAAGGATTACATGGGTGAAAGGTTTGCAGATTTTCCGCATGACCTGAAAGGAAACAACGACTTACTTTCAATAACAAAACCTGAGATCATTAAAGAAATTCATTTAAAATATCTCGAGGCCGGTGCCGACATCATAGAAACCAATACTTTCAACAGCAACAGGATTTCCCTTGCCGATTACCACATGGAAGATCTGGCCTATGAATTAAATGTGGCTTCGGCAAAACTGGCTAAAGAAGCTGTTCTGGAATTTAACAAAATACATCCGGATAAACCTCTGTTTGTTGCCGGCTCCATGGGGCCTACAAATAAAACAGCCTCTCTGTCACCGGATGTAAATAATCCTGCCTATCGGGCTGTTTCCTTTGACGATTTGTACAAAGCATACAAGGAGCAGGCATTGGGATTGATTGATGGAGGTGCAGATATTTTGTTGATTGAAACGATCTTCGACACCCTGAATGCAAAAGCCGCTATGATGGCCGTTACTGACGCTCAAAAAGAAAAGGGGATAAAAATTCCTGTGATGGTTTCGGGTACAATTACAGACGCGAGTGGCAGGACCCTGTCAGGACAAACGACCGAAGCATTCCTGAATTCGGTTTCTCATCTTGATCTCCTCACGGTTGGATTGAATTGTGCGTTGGGTGCAAAGGAATTACGTCCTTACCTTGAGGAACTTTCTAAAAAAGCCCCATTTCATATCAGTGTCTATCCAAACGCCGGATTGCCCAATCAGTTCGGTGAATATGACGAAACTCCGGAGGTCATGGCCGATCAGCTTCAGGATTTTGTTGCCAATGGTTTTGCAAATATCATTGGTGGCTGCTGCGGAACCACTCCAGATCATATTCGCAAGTTTGCTGAAATTGCTAAAAAAGCGACACCAAGAAAAATTCCTCAAAATGACCACCATTTAAAATTAAGCGGGCTTGAACCTTTAATCGTTTTCCCGGGAAGCAATTTTATCAATATTGGCGAAAGAACCAATGTGAGCGGATCGATAAAGTTTGCACGGCTCATCCGGGAAGAAAAATATGAAGATGCACTGGTGGTAGCAAGGCAACAGGTGGAAAATGGTGCCCAGATCATCGACATCAATATGGATGATGCCATGCTGGATGCTGAAAAAGCCATGGTGGAATTTTTAAACATGATTGCGGCTGAACCTGATATAGCAAAGGTTCCCATCATGATTGATTCATCTAAATGGTCAGTAATTGAAGCGGGATTGAAATGTGTTCAGGGCAAAGCCATCGTCAACTCCATCAGCCTTAAAGAAGGCGAGGATGATTTTAAAGCTAAAGCCAACAAAATTAGAAATTATGGAGCTGCAGTCGTAGTCATGGCCTTTGATGAAAAGGGCCAGGCGGCAAGCTATGATAAAAAAATTGAGATTTGTCAGCGGGCTTACGATATCTTAACCAAAGAGGTTGGATTTCCTCCGGAAGACATCATTTTTGACCCTAATATTTTAACGGTAGCAACAGGAATAGAGGATCACAACAATTATGCTGTCGATTATATCAATGCCACACGATGGATCAAGCAAAATCTGACTTATGCAAAAGTAAGCGGTGGAATCAGCAATCTTTCTTTTTCATTCAGAGGAAATGATACGGTTCGCGAAGCAATGCATTCTGCTTTTCTATACCATGCCATCAGTGCCGGCCTCGACATGGGAATTGTAAATGCCGGGATGTTGCAGGTTTACGATGAAATTCCAAAAGACCTACTGGGGCTGGTAGAAGATGTAATCCTGAACAGAAGAAAAGACGCTACCGACAGGTTGATTGCTTTCGCTGAAAAGATTAAAGATAAAGATGAGGTAATTGTTAAAGCGGATGCCTGGCGAATTGAAAATGTTCAATCGAGATTAAAGCATGCGCTTGTTAAAGGTATCGTGGAATTTATTGAGGAGGATGTTGAAGAAGCCCGAAAGTTTTACAGCCGTTCGCTCGAAATCATCGAAGGGCCCATGATGGAAGGCATGAATGTAGTTGGCGACCTGTTTGGCTCCGGAAAAATGTTCCTTCCCCAGGTGGTTAAAAGCGCACGGGTGATGAAAAAAGCGGTGGCAATACTCCTTCCATACATTGAAGCTGAGCAGGCATCAGGTGGAAAAATGAAATCAAACGGAAAAATTGTTATGGCTACTGTTAAAGGTGATGTTCATGATATCGGGAAAAATATTGTTGGTGTTGTGCTTGCCTGTAACAATTTTGAGGTGGTCGATCTTGGAGTGATGGTACCAGCAGATAGGATACTCAAGGCTATTGCTGATGAGAGGGCGGATATTTTAGGAATCAGCGGATTGATCACCCCTTCATTGGAAGAAATGGTTCATATAGCCAAAGAGATGGAGCGTACCGGTCAGAAAATCCCATTACTGATTGGCGGTGCAACGACTTCTGAAATTCATACCGCTGTTAAAATTGCCCCCAACTATCATCAACCGGTTGTTCATGTGAAGGATGCTTCAAAAAGTGTTGGGGTAGCTTCTAAACTTCTTTCAGAAGAACATAAGAAGATTTTTGCCGGGTCGGTGAAAGAAAGTTACACTAAAATCAGGGAGCAACATGAGTCCAAAAAGAATGAAGGGAACTACATTTCATACGAAGCTGCTTTAAAGAACAGGCTGGAAATTGATTGGAAAGAAAGTGATATTGTCAAACCTTCATTTATCGGGAACAAGTATTTCTTTGACTATCCATTGAGCGAAATCAAAAACTATATCGACTGGACATTCTTTTTCCATTCGTGGAAGATCAATGGCAAATATCCTGAAATATTTGATGATCCGGTTAAAGGAGAAGAAGCAAGGAAACTTTTTGATGATGCCAATGTACTTCTTGATAGAATTGTTGAAGAAAAAAGGGTAAGCGCAAATGGGGTAATCGGGCTATATCCGGCTAATTCGGTTAATGAAGATATAGAAATTTATTCAAATAAAGAGCGGAATCAAAAATTAAAAACTTTCAGATTCCTCCGAAACCAGCAACAAAAAGAAAAAGGAATCCCTAACCTGTCTCTTGCCGATTTTATAGCCCCTGCAGCATCAGGAATAAAGGACTACTTTGGGGGATTTGCAGTAACTGCCGGTATCGGACTTGAAAAGTGGACAAAACTTTTCGAGCAGGACAATGACGAGTACAACAGTATCATGATGAAAGTTTTAACCGACAGGTTGGCTGAAGCTTTTGCTGAACTTATTCACCAAAAAGTGAGAAAAGAATTTTGGGGTTATGCAACCAACGAAAATTTAGATATTCGTGGGATATTGAAAGAAGAATATAGCGGAATCCGGCCTGCACCAGGCTATCCAGCCTGCCCGGAGCACTCAGAGAAGAAAGTCTTATTTGATCTGCTCGATCCGGAACGAAAGACGGGCATTACCCTGACCGAAAATTTTGCCATGTATCCTGCCGCGTCAGTGAGTGGTTTTTATTTTGCACATCCGGTTTCTCAATATTTTAATGTCGGCAAGGTTGGATATGATCAGGTCCGGAACTATGCAAAACGCAAGAATGAAAGTATCGGACAAATCGAAAAATGGTTAAATGTCAATTTGAATTATAAATAGTATTCCTTCTGTTATCAAAAGAAAATCCAATTCATGCGAATTCCATTTACAGAATTTTTGAAGAAAAACCTTGTACTCTTTGATGGAGCGATGGGGACAGAGATTTATAACAGGGGTATTTTTATAAACACCAGTTACGATGAACTAAATCTGACCCGCCCCGCCCTTATCAAGGATATCCATAAAAAATATATCGATGCCGGTGCTGATGTTATTGAAACAAATACATTCGGAGCGAACCGGCTTAAACTTCAAAAACATGGTTTGGAGGATAAGGTATATGAAATCAACCTGAAGGGTGCTTCTATTGCGCGGGAAGCAGCCGGTGACGATTTCTACGTAGCGGGTTCAATTGGACCATTGAATGTCCGGCTTGAGCCATGGGGACCATTATCAGAAGCAGAAGCGAAGGAGATATTTCTGGAACAGGCAAAAGGCCTTGTGGATGGAGGAGTTGATCTGATAATCCTGGAAACATTTTCCGATTTACATCTCATTCAACAGGCACTGCAAGCGATAAAGGCGCACTATCAAATTCCGGTGATTGCCCAGATGACTATCGGAAATGATGGGTTTTCACTTTTTGGAACTCCGCCTGAACTTTTCGCTCATAAGCTAATGCAATGGGGAGCAGACGTAGCAGGGATCAACTGCAGTGTAGGTCCTAAACCCATGCTTGATGCACTGGAAAAGATGACCGGGGTGGTCAATATTCCAATAAGCATTATGCCGAATGCAGGAACACCTGTTGACGTTGAAGGAAGAAATATTTACCTTTCTACTGCCGATTATTTTGCTGAATATACACGGAGGTTTATTCATGCCGGAGCCAGGATAGTTGGGGGTTGTTGCGGAACCGATCCTTCCTTTATTAAAGAAATGCGTAAAGCAATCCAGTCCATTCAACCCCGCAACATCATTACAACAATTGTCGAAATTAAGACGGAGGAAAAACTGATTCAATCGGTTCCCAGATGCGATAAATCAAATTTTGCGAGAAAGATATGCAATGGTGAATTTGTAACCTCAGTCGAAATAGTTCCTCCAAGAGGAGCAGATCCATCTATACCCATTGAACAGGCAAAATTATTTAAAGAAGCAGGAATTGATGCACTGAATATACCCGATGGGCCAAGGGCGCTCTCACGAATGGGCGCACCTTACCTGTCCCTCATGATTCAGCAGCAGGCAGGAATAGAAGTCATACTGCATTATGCCTGCCGTGACAGGAATTTACTGGGTATGGTTGGCGATCTGCTGGGTGCCTCGGCGGCAGGAATTAAAAACATCCTTCTCATAACCGGTGATCCTCCAAAAATGGGCACTTATCCGGATGCCACTGCCGTATTCGATGTGGATTCTATCGGTCTGACCAATGTAGTTACTCACCTGAATTCAGGGTTTGACCTTGGAGGAAATCCGATTGATAAACCGACAGCATTTTTTACCGGTGTCGGAGTTAATCCAGGAGCAATTGATCTGGATTATGAAATCCGGCGGTTTGAATGGAAAGTAAAAGCCGGAGCTGAATTTGCAATTACCCAACCGGTTTTCGATAATGATATTTTTTATAAATTCCTCAAAAGAATCGCCCATCTTAAAATACCTGTTATTGCGGGAGTTTGGCCACTTGTAAGCATTGGTAATGCCGAATTCATGAATAATGAAGTTCCCGGAGCGTCCGTTCCTGATCATATCATGAAAAGAATGTATGCTACCAAAACCAAAGAAGAAGCGCGTGAAACAGGAATTGAAATTGCCAGGGAAACAATCAGGGAATTGAGGCGTGACATTGCCGGTGTTCAGGTATCTATGCCTTTCGGAAAAAGTAAATACCCCCTTGACGTTCTCAAGGAGGTATTATAAAGAGAATTTATGAAAAAGAAGATCTTTAATTTCTTTGAGTAAATTTCTACATATAAATGTCCATTATTTCAATGCTATCAAGATATAATTCGAGAACTTCATCCGAGTTAACCGCAAGAATCTGATCAATTTCATCGGATCCAGGCAAATAAAAGACTTCCACATAGAATCCATAAACTGCATATAACTGTATGCTGTATATGCTGTAATTTCTCTCTGCTACATGATGACCATTGTTTAAAAGAACATAGCTTTTTAAATCTTCGGTCAGGTTCTGAAAGTCTAATGCTGTAATCACCTTGCTGTCTTTTTATGGTTAAACATTTGTTAATTGATAAAAAAGAGACTTAATAATGCCAGTATTAAGCTGATTAACTGGATGTAAAAAAGGCTTTTTGCAAAACTTTCTTTAGATTCTTCATAGCCCTTTTTAATCAATTCATCATTTTTAAATTCCATTTTACCTTCTCGATTTGAATAGTGACCTTACCAAGTCGGATTCCTCTATTATAAAAGCGTACCAAAAAACAGTTATGGAACTACATCATTAACAATCAGCTATTTAAAAATTATACGATTTGAAAGGCACTATCCGAAATCAATAATATTTTTCATTTTCGTAGATCGAAAGTGGAAATGGGATAGTGTTTATAAATGGGAATTGAATGCTGGTTATGAAACAAGGATGGTTCATCTTATGAATTTCGCTTAATAAAATTGATCAGATCATTAAAAGAATAAATGAAAGATTCTCAGGAATTAAGGTTAATGAGTAAATGTATTTGTTTAGGGTTTTTCAGTTTAAATAATATTATCTACATTTGCCGGCATATTTTTCCTGAAATCCCGTTTATGATTAATAAAGTGAAAGGCAGCGAAGATTTTGACTCCACAAATTTTATTATTTTTTTATTGCAATGGCGCAAACCGCTGCTATTTATAACTGTTGCTGCTTTTGTTGCCTCCATTATATTTTCTTCTCCTTTCTTCATTACACCTAAATACAAATCCACGGTGATTATGTTCCCGACTTCATCCAACTCCATTTCGAAGGCGCTTTTAAGCAATGTTGCAGGTGAAAAACAGGACATATTGCAATTTGGGGAGGATGAACAAACAGAGCAAATGCTTCAGATTTTAAGCTCCAATAAAATCAGGGATAAGATCATAGAAAAATATAATCTCATGGAGCATTATGAGATTAATCCTGATGCGAAATACAAGAATACAAAGCTTTATAATGCCTACGATGACAATGTTATTTTCAGGCGCACCGAATACATGGCCGTTAAAATAACTGTGAATGACAAGGATCCAGTAATTGCAGCAAATATGGCTAACGACATCGCTGAGCTGTTGGATTCGACTAAAAATACAATGCAGAAGGAACGTGCAATGAAAGCCTTTAAAATTGTGGAAGCCGAATATTTGAAATTAAAGTTTGAGGTTCAGGAGATGGAGGATTCTTTAACAAAATTAAGGGAATTTGGTGTCCATGATTATGAAACACAAGCGGAGATGATTAATCAGCAGTTGGCAATTGAATTGGCCCAGGGCAATAAAGCAGGCATAAAAGCACTGGACGATAAACTTGCTATGCTTGCAAAATATGGAGGTCCCTATGTATCTTTGCGTGATGCCCTCGAATATGAAAAGAAACAACTTAGCGAAATCAAGGCAAAATACGAAGAGGCAAAAATAGATGCCAATGAAGTTCTTCCTCAGAAATTTATTGTAAATAATGCTTATGTTGCCGAAAAGAAGTCTTATCCTATTCGGTGGATCATTGTTCTGATTTCAACACTTTCGGCATTTTTACTTGGGGTTATCGTTTTGGCAGTATTGGATAGTCTTTCGAGATATAATAAAAAAAAAGCCTGAAGTCGATCTGAGCTTTTTGGATATTGAAAAGTATTTCATTGGTTTTAGTAAAATATTTTCAGGAAGAGGAGCAAAAGTAAAACAATTAACAAGTAATGGTTTTAAGAAATCCGATGAAAAAGAAATTGAATTAGAAAATAGTGGATTACTAAATATAAACATAAACATGCAGAGTCAGTTTTATCAAATAAATATCTTGAAGTTTCTAAATAAATGGAAATTTCATCTCGGAGTTATCATACTGATTGCAATTATCCTCTCAGCTATTTTTTCAAGCCGGTTGTTTATTACTCCCAAATTCAAATCATTTGCTATCGTTTATCCGTCAAATATTTCACCGTATTCCGATGAAAGTGAAACTGAGCAAATGCTTCAGATTTTGCAATCAGGGGATATCAGGGACAGTGTTATCGAGAAATTCAATCTTGCTAAACATTATGAAATTGATAGCTCTTATAAGTATTTTGTTTCCACAATAAACTGGGAATATTCCCAAAATGTCAGGGTTAATAAAACTCCCTACGAAGGCATTAATATTGAAGTCATGGACAAAGATCCCAAAGTAGCTTGTGACATGGTTAACGCTATCATTTTCTTCTATAACAAAAAGGTCAGAGGACTGCATGAAGATAAATTCGTAGAGGTGGTTAAATTATTTGAACGCTCAGTTGCTAAAAAACAACTTTACATCGATAGCCTTGAAAACAGATTCGTTGAACTCAGCACCACCTATGGTTTGCTCGATTACGGAAATCAATCAAGAGAAATTGTCAGAGGCTATTTGAGAACCATCGATGGGTCTTCGTCACAAATCAATACCAAAGAAGTTCTTAGATTAAAAGAGAATATCGAACAAAAAGGCGGTGAATTTCTGTTATTACAGAGTTTAATCCAAAATGAGGCTGGAAAATTTTCAGAATTGAAAAGAGATTATGAGAAAGCTTACATGAACTATGACAGAAAGTTTAGTTACACCAATGTAATTACAGAACCCTATATAGCCGATAAAAAATCTTTTCCGGTAAGATGGCTGATTGTTGTGCTTTCGTCACTGGCTGCCTTTTTTGTCGCTTTTCTGGTTATATTAATTTTCGAGAATTACAAGGGATTGGTAAAAAACACCTAAAAGAATCCCAAAATAAAAAAACTTCACTTTGACCGAAAGAAGTAAACTCATATGGGTCTATTTATTCAGCACTTTATTCATTGTATTCAATACCTACCTGATTGTTAACAATTACCTTTGGGGAGCGCTGATTCCGGTGATATTATTTGTCATCCTGATGTATTTTGTATCACTCGACAAAATCATCTTACTCATTACCTTTTTAACTCCACTGGCGGTTAACTTTAGCAGCCTTGAAATGGGTATCGGTATATCTATTCCAACAGAACCACTCATGGTTGGGGTACTGATTTTCTTTTTTATAAAAATCCTTCATGAAGGAAAATATGATATCACTATTCTCAAGCATCCTTTGACAATTGCATTGCTTTTTAACCTGACATGGATGTTTTTAACTTGTGTTACAAGTGAAATGCCCTGGGTTTCGTTTAAGTATTTGTTATCCCGGCTATGGTTTGTCATCCCTTTTTATTTCTTCGCGATTATCTTATTCAAAAAATATTCGAATATTAAGTTATTTATCTGGCTTTATATTATTCCACTCCTGGGTATTATCTTTTACACATTATACAACCACTCCATACGTGGATTTGATGAAGAATCGGGACACTGGGTAATGACACCCTTTTATAATGACCATACAGCCTATGGTGCCGTTCTGAGTATTTTTGTGCCCATTTTGTTTGGATTTTCAATTAATAAGAATTATACCGTTAGTTCGCGGATCGTATCCTTTACTTTTTTTGTGTTCTTCATCGTTGCCCTGGTACTTTCATATAGCCGTGCAGCATGGATAAGTCTTGCAGTGGGGTTGGTGGTTTTCATCCTTGTCCTCCTTAAGATAAAATTCAGATGGATACTGCTGTCGCTTGCGGTTTTCATAGGATTATTCTATGCATTCCAAAATCAAATTCTCGATAAACTTGAAAAAAACAAACAGGATTCTTCAGAAAATTTTGTTGAACACATAAAGTCGATTTATAACATATCCTCTGATGCTTCGAACCTAGAAAGGATAAACCGCTGGCAGTCGGCCATCAGGATGTTCCACGAACGACCTTTCTGGGGATGGGGTCCCGGAACTTACCAGTTTTTATATGCCCCTTACCAGATGTCGAAGGAGAAAACCATCATCAGCACCAATGCTGGTGACCTGGGAAATGCGCATAGCGAGTATATTGGTCCGCTTGCTGAAAGCGGATTGCTGGGGATGTTATCTGTGTTCGCAATATTTATTTTATCCATTTATTACGGACTCAGGGTATATAAAAAAGCGGTTACCCATGAAATAAAAATCATCAGCCTCGGTATAGTTATAGGTTTAATATCCTATTATATTCATGGCTTTTTAAATAATTTTTTAGATTCGGATAAAGCTTCCGTTCCGGTTTGGGGATTTATTGCTATATTGGTTGCACTGGATCTTTTCCACAACAATAAAACAGAAGAAAAATCGTATTAAATAGTGATTAATGGGAACTTAATTGAAAAAAGAAAGTAATATTTTGTTTTTATAAATAATTTATATATTTGCAGCGCTTTTTATTCCCTGATATATTTCATATATTCTTCGTTCAGAAAATGTTAGTTGGAGATAAGTTGCAGGAGCAATTTTAAGAGACGATGATTCAATCATTATAAAAAATTCCCGGAATAAATTCATAAACAATTGATTATTTTAAAATCAATTTCATTTTACAAATAAGTTTACATATAAATTCTTAAATTATAATTTACATGTACGATATTATCGAGCTAAACGAAAAGTTGGAAGACGAATTAAGAGAGATAGCCAAAGAGTTAAAAATAGATAAATCGGAGAGCCTGAAAAAACAGGATCTGATTTATAAAATATTAGACTACCAGGCGCTCAATCCCTCACAGGAAATTCTGGCAAAAGAGCAGAAAGATCTGTCAATAAAAAACAAGCGAAAACGGGTCAGAGCGGAAGGGGGTAAAAAAATTGCCTCTTCAGATAGTTACCTGAATCAAATTACTCAGTCTGAAGTTCCGGAAACAATAAAAATTGAAAAAGAATTATTTCCGCCCACGCAAAGAAAAAGAGAGCCAGAAATCATAAGAACAAATATAGAAGATGAACAAATAAAACCTATTGAAGGCCTCGAAGGTGAAGTTCTGTCCGGATCGACCGAATGATCTTCTATGCAACGACAGGAAGAGGATATTCAACCGATGGCTGACAAGACCTTTAGAAATAGGATCGGTGAGAAAAAGAGAGAAGATTTTCCGTTCGAAACGGAAGGTATGGTTTCAAGCGAGGGTGTACTGGAAGTAATGCAGGATGGCTATGGATTTTTAAGATCATCAGATTATAATTACCTGAATTCTCCGGATGATATTTATGTATCTCAATCGCAAATTAAACTTTTCGGACTTAAAACAGGTGATACTGTCAGGGGAAGTATCCGGCCACCTAAAAGTGGTGAAAAGTATTTTCCGCTAATCAAAGTGGAAAAAATTAATGGTAAAAAACCTGAGGATGTACGCGACAGGATTCCTTTTGATTTTCTTACTCCATTGTTTCCTGAAAAGAAATTCAAACTGACCGGACACAGGGAAAACACAATCTCAACCCGTATCATCGATATGTTTTCACCTATCGGCAAAGGACAAAGAGGATTGATCGTTGCTCAACCAAAGACAGGTAAAACGGTGTTGCTGAAAGAAATTGCAAATGCCATTGCCGGTAACCATCCTGATGCCTACCTGATCGTTCTGCTTATAGACGAAAGGCCTGAGGAGGTCACAGACATGGAGCGTAACGTGAAGGCTGAGGTGATTGCTTCCACTTTTGATGAACCGGCAGAACGCCATGTTAAAATTGCTAACCTGGTATTGGAAAAAGCAAAACGAATGACGGAGTGTGGCCATGATGTGGTTATTCTTCTTGATTCAATTACCCGTTTGGCAAGGGCTTATAATACGGTGGCTCCGGCATCCGGTAAAGTATTATCGGGTGGGGTTGAAGCCAATGCATTACAGAAACCAAAACGGTTTTTCGGCGCGGCAAGACAGATTGAAAATGGTGGTTCACTGACCATTATTGCTACTGCACTCATTGATACAGGCTCAAAAATGGACGAGGTGATCTTCGAAGAATTTAAAGGAACCGGTAATATGGAGCTTCAGTTAGACAGGAAACTATCGAACAAGCGTATTTACCCGGCTATTGATATTGTGGCTTCGAGTACCAGGAAGGAAGACCTGCTGATAGACAGGGAACAGTTGCAGCGAATCTGGATATTGAGGAACCACCTTGCAGATATGAACCCGCTGGAGGCGATGGAGTTTTTGAAAGACAAGATGAGGTTTACGGATACCAACGAGGAGTTCCTGATCTCGATGAATGGTTAGGAGAGTACTTATTATTTAGTACAAAGTATTTATTGTGGCTGGATTGAAAACGGGAATTAGCTGAAAATAGAAAATAATTATTGGAATTTAGGAAAAGCTCTCCGGAAACGGGGGGCTTTTTTGTTTTAGCTTGAATCCGTCAGGCAACGGAATCCTTAAAGTGAGGCATTATAAAGTCCACTCGAATAGACCACCCTAGAACAAATAAGAACATTTGACGAATTTTGTTAAAAATCTGTTAAATTTCTATTAACTCAATCCTATGTTATGTCCTTTCAGTATATTTGTCAAAAAGGTTGGACAATGGAATCTGAAAAAAGCATACCCGATCTCTCATTTCTCAGAAAATTCACCGAAGGTGATAACGAAAAAATGAAATATTATATCGGTTTATATTTACAGACTGCCCCGCGTCTGTTTGAGGGATTAAAGATAGCAACGGATTCGAGGAACTATGATGAATTGTATATAAAAGCGCATTCTTTAAAACCCCAAACAGCTTATGTCGGATTGACCGGATTGAATGAATCATTAGCTGGTATAGAAAATGCTGCCAGAAACAATCTGGACTGGAGTATTATTCAGGAGTTACTTAAGACGGCGAATGATTTCAACAACAGAGGGACAAAAGAATTGGAATCCATTTTAAAGGAATTATAGCACTAAGCTTTCAATGAAAATAAATTAAAAACTGTCTTTTACCAGTATTAAAAAAAACTACCACCAATGGGTAAAAGAAAAGGGTAAAACTAAATCAAAATGAAAGGGCTGGCTACGAGTTAAATTAAAAAATATCCTCAAGCAGTCTGTCAATATTTTCAAAAGTCTTATCGTCCTTTATCACATATTGTTCAGCACCTTTGGAAATGGTTTGGGCTGCAATGCCATATCGCGTTTGACTGGACATCACTATGACATGTGCGGGTGATTTTTCCTTTTTAATCTCTTCCAATATCTCAATACCGTTGGCAGCTTCTTTAAAGACATCATTCAGGTGATAATCCAGGATTATTAAATCAGGATTCAGATAAAGGTTCTCCAGACAATCTTCTCCTGTATGAAATACAGATACTTTATATGCCGGATGCTTACTTAAATGGTCTTTTAACATTTCTGCAAACATGGTATTATCATCTACAACAAAAATATGCTTCTGGCTCATACAATAATCACAATTTAATCAACCAAAAATAGTATATTATCTGACATGATAGATGTATAATTTGCGGAGTCTTTTTATGGGTTATCGTGTTATTCACAGGTAGTTATAACAAACGTAATTTTTACCATCATTTTTGTGAACGTGAAAATTCAAGCATTTTATTAATGTTTGAGAGTAGTTCATGGCGATCGAATGGTTTAGAAATGTAAGCATTCATACCTGCCTCGAAGCAGCGATCAACCTCAGCTTTTAGAACATTTGCAGTCATGGCAATGATGGGAATTCCTGCTTTTTCGATTTCCATCAACCGGATAGCCCTGGTAGCTTCGTAACCATCCATTTCCGGCATTTGGATATCCATCAGGATCAGGTCGTAGTGGTTCGATTGAACTTTGATAACGGCCATTTCACCATTTTCTGCAACATCTACCCTTACACCTGATAAGGAATTCTCTAATACATCACGGGCTACTATGACATTGAATTCATTGTCTTCTGCAAGTAAAATGTTCAAATCGTGAGCATCTATTGTGATTTCTTCCCGGAATTTTTCTTCTTTATCATTAATAAGACCATAAGGAATTTCAACGGTAAAGGTACTTCCGATGTTTATTTCACTTTCCACTGATATAGAGCCATGGTGCAACTCTGCAAGTCGTTTACAAATGCTAAGGCCTAATCCTGTGCCACCATATTTTCTTGTTGTATCAGTATCTCCCTGCGTAAATACATCGAAAACATGATCCATTTTTTCTTTGGGAATTCCTATACCTGTGTCAATAACTTTAAATTGGAGAACGACCTTATCGTCGTCTATTAAATTTGTACTGACTTCAATTGTTATCCTTCCTTTGTGAGTGAACTTAATGGCATTACTTGCCAGATTTAAAAGAATCTGCTGCAGGTGGGTGGGATCGCCACATACTAAGTGGGGAATATTTTTACCTGGTTTAAGAATTAATTTGAGCCCTTTTTCCTCTGCCTTGAAGTGCAGGACATTCTCAACATTTTGCAAAATTTTAACGGGTTCAAACGGGATTTTCTCCAGTTCCATTTTCCCGGCTTCGAGCTTACTCAAGTCAAGGATCTCATTTAATATGACCAAAAGACTTTCTGAACTCTGCTGGATGGCATGGAGATATTTGTCCTGCGATGAAGAGTGATCCTGACGAATGAGAATATCAATCATACCGGTTATCGCATTCATCGGTGTACGGATTTCGTGGCTCATATTTGCAAGGAATTGTTCCTTTACCTTTTCACTCTGAGTGGCACGTAATTTTTCGGTTTCGGCAACCGATCGCAATCGCTCAGCTTCATCTTTTTGCGCTATCAGTGCCCTGCTTGATTTCCTGATATACCGAAGCCTGCTCAGAAGTCCAAGAGATACTATTAAAAACATTAAAACACCTGCGAAATAAAGTTTTTTTTGAGTTTCCTGCTTTGCAAGTTCTACTTTATTTAATTCATCTTTTTTCTCCTGCAACAAATCATTTTTAAGCTTTTCCTTTTTGTAATTGTATTCCATCTCCATTTGAACCACGGCTTTAAAGTTGGCATTCGAATTCACAGAATCTTTATATTGCACGGATGTGTTTTGATAGTTAAAAGCATCCCTGTAGTTGCCAATATCCTTATAAGTATTAGCCAAATGGGAATTTAGCAAATATATCTGCTGGTGATTATTCTGTTGTTCGGCAATGGATAGTGCATGTTTGAAATTTTTAATTGACAGATCGGAATTATTCTTCAAAAGCCAAATCTCTCCTCTGCTTGAATAAATGTCAATTAATCCCTGATAATTCATTATTTCAGTCGCTGTATTCTCAGCAATGTCTAGCCAAATCAAGGCACTATCCAAATCGTATTTGTCGAGATATACCCCGGACATTTCAATTTGGGTTGTCATAATACCTTGTCTGTTCGAAGCTTTTTGGAAAGCCTTGTCAGCTTCTTTTAAATAGTTGCTGGCCTTTATATAATCCCCTTTTTGCAGATAGATTTTTGCAATGTAACTGTTGGATGCACCCAACCCGTTATATTCACGACAAAGTTCCCTGAGTTTTGCTGCCTGCAGGTGATTTTGCAATGCACTCATCGTATCTCCCATAGTGTTATAAGTACTTCCAAGGTCGTTATAGACCGTGGCAATACCACTGGTATCATTCATTTCTTCAAAGAACACCCTGGCAGAAGCCAGTTTTTCGATTGCCGCTTCCCGTTCATTAAGCTTGTTTAAAATCGCGGCAAGGGTCACATAAGCATTGGCTATTCCGACTTTATCATTAAGTTCTTCGTGAATGTGTAAATCTTCAAAATGATTCTTTAACGCTTCAGGATAATTGCCAAGTAACCTATTGTCAATACCAATTAAATTGTAACACAAGGCCTGGCTTTTTTTGTCATTATTTATGATTGCCTGGTCAAGAGCTTTGTGGTAATATTTTAGTGATTCATTATAACTGCTTCTTAATTCATTTACCCTGGCCATACGGGTATGCAAATTAAAGATTTCAAAAGGTTCATTGATATCCTTATAAATTTGCAGGGCTGACTGGTAACATTCCATTGCCAGATCCATACGGTCAGAATTGCCATAAGCGGTGACCAGATTACTAAGCGCCTGGGCCTTCTTTTTTTTCAGGTTTATGAGTTCTTCCCTGTTGGTTCTGTTCTTCTTACTATTGATTTCCAAATCCATCCTTTCCACCGCACAATTTCCATATTTACAGGCACTGTCCATTTCATTGACTTTAATAAATTCATCACTGATCTTATTCCAGGATAAAATTAAGCTGTCGATGTTTTCCTGTGCCTGCATTTTAAAAAATGCTAAGCAAAATAATAGTAGGAAGACTTTTTTCATAAATTATTGCCGGTCAAAACAAACATTTTGTCATTCATATTTTTCCTTTGAGTTCATTTACAACACAACTAACACATTTGTAGTGTGTTTTGTTTACGGGATTGTCGAAAGAAGCTGGTATTTCCTTTGGTACGGCTAACCAATCAAATTATTCTTTGAAACTTTAATAGCTTTATAAGATTATTTTTGAGCAAATCAACAAATGCATGAATCGATGATTTATATAATGAATAAGAAAATGCCTTGTTTGTCGTTTGAAATGAAATTAGGTTAACAAATGACTAAACCATTCAGGTTGGTGCTAAAACTATTTGCAGGTTTCATATTGCTAATTTGTTTTGGCTTTTTAGTAATCTATTTAGTCATACTCTTTGGTTTTTTCGGAAGGCTACCGGACACAAAAGAACTTGCCGGGATAAGGAATGAAGAAGCAACGCTGATCTATGCTTCAGACGGATCGCTGATCGGTAAAATTTTTGCCAGTAACCGTACAAATATAAAATGGGATGAAGTGCCGGTTCAGCTTGTCAACGCATTGATTTGTACTGAAGACAAACGGTTTTTCAGTCATCAAGGCATAGACAGGATGAGCTACATTCGTGTGATTTTTAAAACACTTCTGTCAGGAGATCGTAATTCCGGCGGAGGAAGTACCATTACCCAACAATTGGCTAAAAATCTTTATGGACGCAGAAATCTTGGGATATTAACCCTGCCTGTTGCTAAAATAAGGGAAGCGATAATTGCTTTCCGGCTTGAAAAAGTATATTCGAAGGACGAAATTATCCTGCTCTATCTCAATTCCATACCTTTTGGTGAAAATGTTTACGGTATCGAAGCAGCTGCACAGCGGTTTTACAATAAAAGTACACAGGATTTGAAGATTGAACAAATAGCTTTACTTGTCGGAATGCTGAAATCAAATACATTTTATAATCCCCGGATTAATCCTGAAAATGCCATGAAGAGGAGGAATCTGGTATTGCAGCTATTGGAGGAACAGGAATATCTAAGCCAGTTAGCTGTCGATAGCCTGCAGAAACTTCCACCCGGACTCAATTATTCAAATTATGAACTCAGCTCTCCTGCCGGATACTTCGTTTATCTGGCCTGCCTGAAAGCAGAAGAAATCCTGAAAAATATGAAGGGAAATACTGGCCATCACTATGATTTGAAAAAGGACGGTCTGAAAATACACACTACGCTTGACACCGCTTTGCAGAATAATGCTGTTCAATCCGTGAGATCGCACCTTATTAAAATGCAAAAATTGCTTGATTCGGAATTGAAAAACCGCAATGTTCGGAAAAACTGGGAAAAGAAGATGTCGAAGAAAAATGATCCTTCCTGGAAAGAAAATGCTTCCGTCACCGGTGATGTTTTCCATTGGAACGATGAGCAGAAAGAAATTACAACCTATCGCGACAGCCTCTGGCATTATTACCGGATGCTCCATGCGGCCGTTCTTATGATTGAACCTGGTACCGGCAATATTCGCGCTTGGTTGGGCGGTAATGATTTCCGGTATCTGCCCTATGACCTGGTTCTTTCACGCAGGCAGATTGCATCCGCTTATAAGCCTGTCTTATATACAGCCGCCCTCGAAAATGGTATTTCTCCCTGCACTTATCTCGACAATGAGGAGAAAGAATACGAGGAATACAATGGCTGGCATCCCCGGAATTACGATAACAGCAGTGGAGATAAAATTGCCATGTGGTATGCCCTCGCTCACTCGATGAACCTTCCGACAGTCGATCTGTATTTTCAAACTGGGTATGAAGCGCTGAACGAAACCTGCCGTGAGCTTGGCCTTCCGGTTTCGGAAGGAGATTATCCATCGGTGGCTTTGGGTTCGATGGACATCACATTGCAGGAAATTGTTTTGGCATACAGCGCTTTTGCCAATCACGGGAATATTGCAGAACCTGTAATGATTGAGTCAATCAGTGATGCTGAAGGAAATGTGGTTTATTCCAACCAGGAAAAAATACAGCGGCAGGCCATAGTGCCTGAAATTGCTCTGCAAATGACCGCAATGCTAAAAAACGTGATTGACGAAGGAACAGGAAATACCCTCAGAAGCACCTATCAAATTCGTTCGGAAATTGCAGGTAAAACCGGAACATCGCAGGATTACACCGATGCCTGGTTTATTTCATATTCGCCAAATTTGGTTATTGGAACGTGGGTTGGAGCCATGGATCCGGAAGTTCATTTTCATTCATCCAATGGCAGTGGGTCCAAACTTGCGCTACCGGTAGCTGGTCTTGTATGGTCTAAAATTGAAAACACTCCATCTCTTCAAAAAAAATATACTGGCTCATTTTCTTTGCCTGAATACTGTCTTGCACAAATGGACTGCGACCCGATCAAAGAACAGACTGCAGTAAGAGAATTTTTCGATAAACTACTGGATGATAAAAAACCAGATAAGAAGAGGCCACAGGAACAGGAGAAAAAGACAGAAAAAGAAAAAAGTAAAGTCGGGAAATTCTTTGATGGAATATTTAAGAAAAAGAAGAAGTAATGAAGATCAGACCTGCCAGCAAGGACTTTTCATCGTTTTAAAAACTTTTCATGGTTAGTCATCATCATCCTCCTCATCAGCAGTCTTAAAAAAAGCAGCATGCACTGGAGGTGGACAAATACTTTTTTCGCCTTTGACGGCAAACCACAATACTTCATTAAAGGGAGTATCCGGAACCCTGTCTTCCTGGCTGAAATTAAATTCTTCACTCATTCTTTGCCACTTGTTCATGGCCATATTACGCTCATTGAGGTCGACTTGTGGCTTGCGTGAACTAAATGGGGATCCATTCACTGTATCAGCAAAGCAACGCCACATAGGTGTAGCTGCCGCATCATACTGGCTCATGGGTGGCAGGCCGAGGATGAGTTCCATCGTACGCAACATAGAAGATGTGGAGTACATGGTATGATCCACAAAATTTCTTTTTACAAATCCACCTGCTAAATAAGCCGTGGTGCGATGTGCATCCACATGATCGGGACCATTTTGAGCATCGTCCTCCACTATTAAAACCACACTTTCCTCCCAGATGGCGCTGTGGCTCAGGTATTCCACAAACAAGCCGACTGCAAGGTCATTATCTGCTACCTGAGCAAATGGAGTCGGTTTCCCCTTTTGCAACCCTTCCGTATGATCATTGATAAACCGGAGCGTATTGAGTTGAGGCAGGCTGCTAATCGCCATTAGCGAATCGAAATCGCGTTTCCATTGCCTGAACCGGGTTGTATCCATGACCGATTGATCCCAGCTTGTAAAATAGGGGCAAAAGTGATCTTTTAAGACAGGGATGTTGGGTTTGTAATCATCTGCAAACTCACCGTAAGTCCTGAAGGTAACACCATATTTTTTACAATAATCCCAGATAAAGCCATTTTTATTGTTGGCGATTTCCCGTGTTCCTTCGGCGTTGTAAAATCCGCCCCTGCCACCGTAACTGGTGGGCCAGTTCTTCTCGAGGAAATCCGTTGCATAGGCTCCGGTACTCCAGTTATGGCCATCGGCGCTCACTTCACCATCCACATAAAAATTATCCAGCAGCACAAATTCCCGTGCAAGGGCATGTTGATTAGGTGTAATTTTTTCTCCGAAAAGCAGCAGGCTGGTATCGCCGTTTCCTTCGGGGATATCGCTGAGCACCTGATCGTAAGTCCTGTTCTCTTTGATGATATAAAAAACATACTTTATGGGTGATGGATCACCAACCCGCTGGGGGATGGGATTGCCTGTTTCTCCTTCAGCAAAACCTTCCCGTTCCCTGGTGTAAGGTGTATTGTTGTATACAACCTGCGAATAAACAGCCAGTTGTTGTTCATCGGGAACAGGTATGATGCTGAGTGTACCCCTGAAAAGACCTCCTATATATTGTTCCTTTTCAGGCTTTACTGAATTTGATTTTTGATAGCTGACTTCCACCTCTTTTTTAGCAGGATTAGGTCCTTTGGGATTAGCCATTGATGAAAATCCTTTTCCGTTCGAAATGAAAATGTTATTTCGGATCACACGAACACAGGTGGGATACCAACCTGCCGGAATAAAACCTTTGCTTAAGCTGGCGCCGGGTCTGCTGACATCAAAAACTGCGAGGTAATTATTATCCGCATTGGCAATGAACAGTGTTTTCTCATCCCCGCTTAGTGCAACGCTATTGCTGGTCGATCCGGCCGGGGAATCAGGGAACAAAGCTGTGTTTAGCGTTTCAACAACTCTCTGGTTCTTCAGATCAATCACCGAAACCGAATTATCATTCGCATTCGCCACAAACAAAAAAGAGCCATCCTCGGTAATGCACATGTCGTTGGGATTGTCGCCAACTATAACTGAGCCGATAAATTGCTGACCATAAGTATCGAACAACTGAATTTTATCGCAGCCCCAGCAGGTGATGTACAGTATTTTTTTATCCGGTGAAAGCAGGCAGGTATATCCTTCAGCACCCAATGGATGCCGCTGCACAACACTTTTGGTTCGAAGATCAATAATATAAAGCGAGTTATTTTCTGTGGTTACAGCATACAACAATTTTCTTTTGTCATCAAGGGCGATCCCAGCCGGTGAGATTTTTTCGGGCCAGGGTTTTCCAATGATGATGGTGTCAGCAGGGACTAATTGCTTTTTGCTTACATCAAACCTCAAAATCCAATTATCGTTTCCCCCGGAAGCATATAAACTCTTGCTGTCATCACTAAAGGTCAGGCCTATCCAGGCTTTTCCGACAACAAGGGTATCCAGTATCAATTGCTTATCTGCATCAATCAGTTGAATGGTCTGATCACTTTGGCCGTTGTTGGTGACCGCAAGCAATTTTTCAGAAGGGGAAACTGCAATATTCAGTGGCAAATCACCTAACGGGATGCTCTTTCCGACGGGAGTAATGGCCCAGCCATTCGGCAGATGAATTCTTTTGGATTCGATTTCAGAAAGTGTCTGACCGCTTATCCGGTATGGCAGGATAAAGCAGATCAAAATTATTAATATTAGGGTACCTATTAATTTCATAATGTTTTCTTTTTGTAGAAAAGGATTCTTTAAAAACGGCCGCCGGTATGGACTATTGCGTTTTCGAAGCGCTATGTGGTCTAGCTAGCAATGCTTGACCAAGTGATTAAACCTTAGCAAACCCATGGCCAGCAATTGCATATACCGGCTGTTGTAAGCCGTTCTTACTCCTTTTCCTTTAAGATTATCTTATCCAAATCAAAGTATCGAAAATATATTGGCAGTTTAAAGTCCTTTCTTAATTTGTGCAAATAGGCATGTGATGAATCTGAAGAAGGGCTTGGCCCAATAATGATTAGTTCAGATATATTTGGAATCTTATTCCAATAAGCATATTCCATCAATTGAGAAATCCCTTGTCTAATATTTGTTTTAATACTTTGTGAAGTTTTGATCTCATATAAAACATATGATTCAGGAAGTTTTCTGACCACATCAACGCTTCCAACATTGGTTGGCACTTCAGTACCTATTTCATGATCAGGAAACTCAATTTTTAATATCTTATATACTTCGTTTTGGATAAAATTATGTATTAATGTAGCTTTTCTTCTTGTTGGAGCACTCACTTCTATTTCACCAACAAACTTGGGATTATGCCCTTTTCTAAACTTTATACCAGTTTCAAAATCTCTTGTAGCTTTTACTCTTTCAATTTTTTGTTCATCAACTTCTTTAGCCTCAACAAGCCAATCTTTGAATTCATCAGGATTTAATCCAAATACTTTATGAAATTCCAAATTAATGCACTCGTCAGCCAAAGAGTTAGTTCTTGTCCAACCAGCTTCAGTTAATTTGATTATTAGTAAATTTGAAACTAATTCAGGAATATAAAATTTGTAAAATATTCTCGAAATATCGAATGTAACATAATCTGAGGTATGTTCTACAGCAAAACCAAACTCATCTAATACACCTGCGAAATTTGTGTAAGCCTTACCATCAATTATTTTGCCTCTTTTTATTATGCAACCTTCTTCAATTCCAGTCTGGAGAGCGGAAATTAACTCATTATGACTGAAAACTATGGCAATAAAAACAAGATCAAATATATCCTCTAGCCCATACTTTTTAATCTCATTCCATAATTCAGGTGCTGGTTTACCTTCTTCAATGGAAAGAATTCTTCTTGTTTGGGCACCATGAATATTGATGTCCATATAATCTCCTTCAAGATGATTGAGAATGTCATCTTTATCAAAATGTTCAAGAAGAAATGCAATTTTATGTGCCCCGTGCTTGGTTAAGGACACTTTTAATTTTGAAAGGTCGGTTGCCATTAAGCTATTCTTGTCTTATTTGAACTGTTATTCTTGTATGTTTCCCATTCAGGAGTATAGTTTTCATTAGCTTGATTACCAAATACATCCCAATTCTTCCTTTTTCCACGAGCAAATATTTCTAAAAACGGGCCAGGACTGCACTTTTCAATAATATCATATAATTCATCCGGTTTTCTTGAATGTTCTTGCTTTTGACTTCTAATGATATTTACTTGAGTTCTTCCTGGTTGCTGTGTTCTAAGATTACCTCTTGTCCCAAAAAGTACAATTTCAGTTGTGTTTCGAAAATAGAAACCGACGCCTCTGCCATCTGGCCCGCCATCCTTTCTAACCTTATGCCAAATAATATTGGATTTATATTTAAATCCCCAAGCTTCCATTACTTCCAGCCCTTCTTTTAGAAGTGCATTGGGAACCCATAAATACATATGACTATTCTTGTTAGCCACCAGATGCACAGGTATCTCTTTTATTTCATCAAGTAATAGCGTTGGATAACGGCACAGTCTTTTGTGTTCAGGTGCCATTTTCCCTGTTCTATTCTGAAATCTCCAAGGTGGATCAGCTAAAATTGATCCGTAATTATTTTGTTGAATTTCAGATACAAATTCCTTAGCAACAGGACTTTTATATTCAGGTAATTTAATGAGTTTCATAAACTTTTTATACAAATGTAGCGTAAAAGATAAATCATTCCCGATTTTATTTATGAACAGAGAGGTGAATTTATCCACGGTCTTCTAGAATGGCCTACAACTCGTTTATGCAGTAAACAATATGACTATTCAGTTCAAATTTTACTGGATAGGCGAAATATTATTTCGCATTATTTCGTAAGGCAAATATACATTTTCTTCATTGGTTATCTAAGGGAGATTTAATTTTTTTGAGATTCTTTGTTACTGTTAGGTTTTCTTCATGGACCCTTTTAGCTTCAAAGGTTCGGGTATGGCGAATAGAAGAATTACCCACCGCCAAAGGTAAGATAAATCCAATTGAAAAGATAGGAGAAGTCTTCGTCAATCAAATGGAGGAACTGTATGATATTATCTTCCCGGCTTCCCTTCCTGTAATCAGATTGTTCAAAATTAATCACACCCACCTTGGTTTCTTTTCCAAGCACTCTTTTATACGTAAGCCAGGTACGGCGGCTATGCAGTCCGGATGACACAACATTGGCGGAGGAAATTTCACGGGAAGAAGGACTACTTTTAAATGCACGAGCTGCAGCAAGGGTCTGGTTTCGCATAACCGGTTCAAAAGAAAGGGTGGTAATCTTTTGCGGAGCAACGCCTGAATGAATAAGGTAATTCTTCCTTTCATCTGCCTGTGAGATAAATCCATTTGAGTATTTTCCGTCATCTTTAATAAGAAGTGTACCTTGGTTATTGGCATCAATTTCAATGTCGCCAACCCTCACCGAAATAATATTCAGGTTTCT
Source organism: uncultured Bacteroidales bacterium (assembly GCA_963749345.1). Classification (GTDB taxonomy): domain Bacteria; phylum Bacteroidota; class Bacteroidia; order Bacteroidales; family JAADJA01; genus JAADJA01. The sequence continues at coordinate 1,425,929 of CAVVMO010000001.1, forward strand.
GTCATGGTTCTGATGTACGAGGTCGTTGTCGAAATGAATAATGATACTTTGTAAACCTTCCTGAGGCTGTGGGATGATGAATGGAAAAACAGAATCTCTTGCTGTTGTAAATGCCCCGCCATGATATATTCCATTGACCGCAAGGTTGAAGTGGGCAAAACATCCGGCAGATTCACTTCCCTTCGCTTTGATCTGAATGGTAAGACTGTCATCCAGTTCACAGGCGACAGGAATGCCCATAAAGTTAAAAGCAAATAACGAATTGGTATAAAGCCAAACACCACCTTTACCGTTTTTTAAGGTTGGCTGTGTTTCATTGAAGTCGTTTTGAAAAATGGTAATCATTGATTCACTGTCATCCGGATAGTTTTTCCCGATGATAATAACCCTTGTAACAGAATCGGAATTTATCATTGGTACTGCCTGCTCCACTTCAAAAGGGGATATCCATGCTTCAATGATGAGGATATCGCTTTTGACAGGATGCTTGTAATTTAAAAAAGATGGGGAGAAAAATAATCCCGTAAACAGCATAATGACTGCTGTAACTGCAATTACGGCAAACCAAATCATCTTTTTCCTCATGATCCAAAAGATCAAATTGCTGAAGTAAAAGTAGCTGAAATAAGTTGAAATTACTTTATTGGTGTATATGTTTTAGGTCCTCTATATTAATATTATTTTCATGCCTGCCCAGCAAAAGATGTTCACGCAAAACACGCAAAGTATTTCCGCAAAGAACGGCAAGAAATGGGTCATTAATTATTTGCGTCCTTTGCGATTTTCATGGCGGTCTTTGCGTGAAGCCCATAATTTTATTCGTTTTTAATATCTCAAAAAACCTTAAGATGCTTATTGTTACAATGAAGAAGAGGAAGAATATTAATTAAAAAGTCTTATAAGAATAAAACCGATTTTCGTTTATTAAACAGATCAATTATATTAATACATTTGCATTTAAAAAGTTCGATTTAGCAAAACATTGCCAACCGGATTAAATGGAGATTCAGCTCAAAACTGTAAAATCGAAGAGAGATTTAAGGAAGTTTATCCATCTTCCGGCTGCCATTCATGTCGGGCATAAAAACTGGATACCGCCGATTTATACAGATGAGTGGAAGTTTTTTAATCCGAAGAAAAATCCTCTTTTTGACAATGCTGATACCGTTCTTTTCCTGGCCCTAAAAAATAATAAGCCTGTTGGCCGCATCATGGGGATCATCAACCATAAATACAACGATGCTAAAAATGAACCGGACGGACGGTTTTGTTTTCTTGAAACTTTCGATGATAAAGAAGTTGCAGAGTTGTTAATTTCGGCAACAGAAAACTGGGCACGTGACAAAGGTATGGATAGGATGGTTGGACCTCTTGGATTCTCGGATAAAGACCCCCAGGGACTATTGATTGAAGGATTTGACGAACCCATGGTGATCGCGACCCATTGCAATTATCCGTATATGGTCAGTTTTGTAGAAGCTGCAGGATATTCCAAAAAAGTTGACCTTGTTGTTTATAAGCTTGTGGTTCCGGAAGTGATTCCTGATTTTTATCAAAAGATTTATGAAAGGTCAATAAAGAACAATAATAATATCAGGGTGGTGAAGTTAACCCATCGCCGGCAAATCAAACCCTACATCAGACCTGTGCTAAGCCTGGTCAACAGTACCTTTACCGACATTTATGCTTTTGCTCCACTTAGCGAGAAAGAGATGGATGAATTTGCAAAGCGCTACCTGATGATCCTCGATCCCCGTTTCATTAAAATCATTGAAAACCATAAAAAAGAAGTGATAGCTTTTATCCTTGGAATACCGGATATAGGCGACGGGATTATCAAAAGCAGGGGATATATTCTGCCTTTCGGGTTTTACCATATCCTCCGGTCACAGCGAAAAACCGATCGGCTCAGCTTGCTGCTGGGAGGCATCAGGGAAGATTACCGGAATGCCGGCCTGGATACAATATTAGGAGTAGAAATGCTTGCAGAAGCCCGCAAGGCCGGACTTGTCTATATCGACAGTCACCTTGAACTGGAAACCAATTTAAAAATGCGTGCAGAACTGGAAAAAATGGGCGGCGTTGTTTATAAGAAATACAGGATTTACCAAAAATCGCTATAGGGGTTATTGTTTTACTTTTCCATCAGGTTTTGCCTGAATTCCCTGAATGCTTCATCCATCATAATGTCTACCTTTGAGTGGAAAGCATCAAAAGCATTCACCAGGTTTTTACCTTCGGGTGTCAATTCGGTTTTTCCGCCTTCGGCTCCTCCTCTGCTTTTTTCGAGCAAAGGAAATCCAAATTCTTCCTCAATGGCCTTCAGGTCGCCCCAGGTTCTCCGATAGGTCAGTCCAAGTGCCTTTGTGGCTGCCTTTAGCGAACCATGCTTTTCAATAGCTTTTAAAATCTGCCACTTCCCATCCCCCATGATCCCTTTGCCGGAAGGAGTTGAAAGCCAGATTTTAAAATTTAATATAAAATTTTCTAAAGGCCGCTCTTTTGCCATTTCATACTTTAATTAAGGTTACCACGCAAAGGCCGGAAACTCAGCCATCATCTCATTCACCTGCTTTCTGACTTTTTTGTTGAGTTCCTCGTTGTCGATATCAGAAATTACTTTATCGATCAAATCAACAATTACAGGCATGTCTTTTTCTTTCATTCCTCTGGTGGTAATAGCCGGTGTACCAATCCTTAAACCTGATGTTTGGAATGGTGACCGGCTGTCGAAAGGTACCATATTCTTATTTACAGTAATGTCGGCCTTAACAAGTGTATCTTCCACTTTGCGGCCGGTAATTTCCGGGAATTTTGTTCTCAGGTCGATCAGCATCAGGTGGTTATCGGTTCCTCCGGAAATTACATTGTATCCTTTATCGACAAAAGCATCAGCCATGATGCTGGCATTTTTCTTCACCTGTATCATGTACGCTTTGTATTCATCCGACAATGCTTCGCCGAAAGCAACTGCCTTTGCAGCAATCACATGTTCGAGGGGACCGCCCTGGATGCCCGGAAAGACAGCCGAATCAAACAAGGATGACATCGGACGAATGGCGCCTTTCGGTGTGGTTTTACCAAAAGGATTATCAAAATCTTTTCCCATCATAATAATTCCGCCTCTGGGTCCACGAAGGGTTTTATGCGTTGTGGAGGTAACCACATGGCAATATTTCAAAGGATCATTTAAAAGACCTGTTGCAATCAATCCTGCCGGATGAGCGATATCAGCCATCAGCCATGCACCAATCTTATCGGCAATCTCACGCATGCGCTTATAATCCCAATCCCGCGAATACGCCGATGCACCGGCAAGAATTAGCTTTGGTTTCTCAGCTAAGGCAATCTCCTCCATCTTATCGTAATCAACAGTACCAGTTTCTTCACCTACTTTATAGGCAATTGGTTTATATAAAATCCCTGATGAGTTTACCGGCGATCCATGGGACAGGTGTCCGCCATGCGAAAGATCAAGTCCCATAAATGTATCTCCCGGCTTTAGCAAAGTCAAAAACACAGCCATGTTGGCCTGCGCACCTGAATGGGGCTGAACATTTGCCCATTCAGCACCAAATAATTGCTTTAACCGATCGATGGCGAGCTGTTCCGTTTCATCCACAAACTGGCAGCCGCCGTAATATCGTTTTCCGGGATAACCTTCCGCATACTTATTGGTCATCACCGATCCCATGGCCTGCAACACCTGCTCACTGACAAAATTTTCGGAAGCAATTAATTCGATGCCGTACTTTTGGCGATCAGCCTCTTTCTGAAGGATTTCAAAAACCAGATTGTCTCTTTTCATAAGGAAATATTTTATTCTGTAAAGTTTTAATCAAAACTAAAACTCATAAAAACAGAGCTGGGCAAAATTAGAAAATTTCTTCTCCTTTCTCTTTCAAATGAAATATATTTGTCAAAATGCTGTTTCTACTGACATCGCCATTTTTATTATGTTTGCAGGATGATAGAATTCGAAAAATTTACGCTCGACAACGGATTAAAGGTAATCGTTCATCAGGATACCTCCACCCCGCTGGTCGCACTGAATATTTTATATGATGTGGGTGCGAGGGATGAAGACCCTGATAAAACCGGTTTTGCCCATTTGTTTGAGCACCTGATGTTCGGAGGATCGGTTAACATCCCCAAATATGATGTGCCACTTGAGAATGCCGGCGGCGAAAACAATGCCTTTACCAATAGCGATATTACCAATTACTACCTCACAATACCTAAACAAAACATTGAACTGGCTTTCTGGCTCGAGTCGGACCGTATGCTCGACCTTGCGTTCTCCAAAAAAAGTCTGAAAGCACAGCAAAGTGTCGTCATTGAGGAATTTAAGCAATCCTACTTAAACCAGCCATACGGTGATGTCTGGTTATTGCTGAAGCCTCTGGCATACAAAGTTCATCCATACCAGTGGTCAACAATCGGCAAAGAAATTTCACACATTGCAAATGCTACAATGGAAGATGTTAAAGCCTTCTATCGAAAGTTTTATCATCCAAACAATGCCATCATGATCGTAGCAGGAAATGTAAACACTGAGGAAATTAAAATCCTTGCAGAAAAATGGTTTGGGCCGATTGCTCCAGGAGAGAAGCATATTCGGAAAATTCCGAAGGAGCCCAAACAAAATGTAGAGAGAAGTCTCAAAGTTGAGCGTAAAGTTCCTTTCGATTCAATTTATATGGTCTACCATATGTGCGCCCGGAAAGATAAAAATTATTATTCCACCGACCTGATGAGTGACATTTTATCAAACGGATACTCTTCAAGGCTATATTCGAGGCTGGTGAAGGAGAAGCGGCTTTTCAGCGAAATCCATGCCTATATCAGCGGAGATATCGATGAGGGTTTATTTGTAATCAACGGCAAGCTCATTGAAAATGTCAAGATGGAAACAGCTCAACAGGCCATCAGGGATGAGCTTGATAAATTAAAGGTATCGCTTGCAAAAGGAGAAGAGATTCAAAAAGTTAAAAACAAAATTGAATCCACCCTTCAGTTTTCTGAAATCAATATTTTAGACAAAGCCATGAACCTTGCTTATTCTGAGTTGCTCGGTGATGCTAACCATATCAATGAGGAAATCAATAAATACCAGGCCGTGACCGGAGAGGATATTTTAAGATCCGCACAGGAGGTTTTCAAAACAGACAATTGTTCTACGCTTTATTACTATGCAAACTAATTTATGAATAACATTAACAGAAAAATACAACCCGGCACTCACCTGATTGATAAGTTTACTTTTCCGCAGCCTGAGCTGATCCGGCTGGATAACGGTATTCCGGTTTACCAGTTGAATACCGGGACACAGGACATTACTAAAATCGAATTTCTTTTCAGTGCAGGCGGTTGGTTTGAGGAGAAGGCGCTGGTGGCAAAATTCACCAACAAAATGCTTAAAGAGGGAACCCGATCATATAGTTCAGCTGAAATTCATGAAACTACCGATTTTTACGGAGCGCATCTCGAGGCTTCTTCGGATAAGGACATGGCCTATGTTGCGCTGTATTCGCTGAATAAACATCTCAACCACCTGCTTCCGGTGCTCAAAGAAGTGATCCTGGAACCTGTGTTTCCGGAAAAAGAATTGTTTACCCGGATACAAAACAAAAAACAGGAGTTTCTGATCAACTGCGAAAAAGTGAAGTATATTGCCCGGTTGAAATTCAATGAGCTCATCTTTGGCAAATCACACCCATACGGAAGATTCATTGAGGTTAATGATTTTGATCAGTTAACCCATCAGGATTTGTCTGAATTTCATAAAAGCCATTATCATATCAATCAATGTAAAATCATCCTTGCCGGGAAAATCCCTGCCGATCTTACTTCCTTGCTGAACAATTACTTTGGAAGCCATAAGGGTGAGGCTCCTGTTATCAATAACAAACCTGTTCACATTGAAAATACTGAACAACATCAAATCCATATTAAAAAGGACAAAGCCATCCAGTCGGCCATAAGGATCGGGAAAGTGCTGGTTAACAAAACTCATCCCGATTACCTGAAGTTAAAAGTTGTAAATACGATTTTGGGGGGCTACTTTGGTTCGCGGTTAATGACTACCATCAGGGAGGAAAAGGGCTATACCTATGGGATTGGCTCCGGAATTACTTCCATGCAACATGCCGGCTCTTTTTTCATTTCTTCGGAAGTAGGAGCCGATGTAACCAACGATGCTATCGCTAATATTTATAATGAAATTAAAATATTGCAGGAAGAAAATGTACCTGATAAAGAACTGGACCTTGTCAGAAATTATATGCTTGGTTCTTTACTGAGGAGCATGGATGGGCCATTTGCTTTGTCAGAAAGCCTTAAAAGCCTTGTCGAATATGGATTGGACGTGAATTACTTCAGAAATTTCATACATACGATAAAGAATATAACTCCTGAGGAGATAAGGACGCTGGCTCAGCAATATTTTGAAAAAGAAACGCTCTTTGAACTGAAGGTTGGGAAATAGTTCTATAAAAAATTAAATAACTTTACAATCGTTATTGAATAAAAAAAGGATTCTCAATATGGTCAAACGATTGTTTTTGCTCATCCTCATGTTTCCGGTGATAATAATATTCGCCCAGGTGGTGGATGCCGGTGATCCTATTACCATTAGTTCTGGTTTACCCATAAAACTTAATGGCACCTACCTGGGGTACACAGGAATACCGATCACTGCCGGAGATGACCCTTTTGTCGGGCCGTTTGATATCGGTTTCGAATTTGAGTATTTCGGAGAAACTCACACACAGTTCGCTGTGAGCCCAAATGGCCTTGTCAGTTTTGATGTTCCGAATATCATTGGTGTCAGTCACCAGGAAGTGACACTTATTCCAAACAATATTTTTATTAAAACGATCATGGGTCCTTACCAGGATTTATTCTCCAAACCCATTCAACCTCATAATGAGTTTATTTATTATCAAACAGTTGGAACGGCGCCTGAACGCAAACTGATTGTTGGCTGGTGCGAGGCACCTATGTTCGGATGTCCGTCATTAACGGTGACTTATCAAATCGTTCTTATTGAATCCGGTGATAGTATTGTCAATCACATCCTTGCAAAACCGGAATGTGCCTATCTTCAAAACAGGGCAACCCACGGATTGAATTTTAATGACGATCTGGGAGTGGTAGTTCCCGGGAGAAATGGTGCATCATGGTCATCAGCCAATGAGTCCTGGTTGTTTGCACCCGATGGAACTGATAATTATACCATTTCAAGTAAGGATTTTAACCCTGAACCTATAGTTCCCGTCGGAAAGCTTGAATGGGCCTGGTACAAAAACAATTATCCAGGAGGTGAACTGCTGGGTAATGAATCTTCCTTGCCTGTTCATCCAACTGAAAGCACAACCTACTATGCAGAGGTTACTTTGTGCAACGGAATGAAATATGTGGATGATGTTTCTGTTAAAGTAATTCCAATACCGAACGCATTCAATCCAAACAGTCCGTCCGAAATGAACAGAACTTTTCAGTTTTTTTCCAGTCCTACCGACAATATCTATAAATTCAAAATGTACATATATAACCGGTGGGGACAAATGGTTTATGAAAATGAAAATATTTCGGAAGGATGGGATGGAACCCAGAATGGAAATCCTTGCAATCCGGGTGTTTATGTTTGGGTGGTTTATTATGAAGCAGAAAGCGGAGAGGTTACCAATAAGGGCAGTGTAACTTTAATCAGGTAGCAATAATGGATTTTAGAATACTTTAACAAAAAAGCCTCTATTCGAGGCTTTTTCTTTATTTCTTTTCAGTTTGCGGGGTTTCTTTTATGCCCAGTTTGGTCTTCACCAATTCGGTGACATCATCAGCAGGTTCTGCGTACAAAAGCAATCCTTCGGAACTATTGAATACGTATGTGTATCCATTTTCCTTGGCAATTTCCTTTACTGCTGTTCTTGCCCTCTCAATGACCGGCGCCGTTAATTCCGATTCTTTGGTTTGTAAATCCTGGGTAGCTTTGGCTTCAAAAGCATCCAGCCTTGCTTTTAAGTCGTTGATTTCAGCTTCTTTAGTAGAACGGATAATTTCGGACATGCCGGCTGCATTGGCCTGGTAATCCATAAATTTATTTTCGAGTTCTGTCTGCATGGCAGCATACTGCTCCTGAATGGATTTATTATAAGCATCAAATATACCTCTTACTGAATCAAGCTCAGGCATCATATTATATAATTTGGCAAAATCAAGATGGCCGAATTTGACTTTGGTTTGAGCAAAAGAATTTGAAGCGATAAACATCGCAACAAGCAAAACAAATACACTAACTAATTTTTTCATATTATATTAATAGGATTAAATATTATAATGAGGCGCAAAATTATACAAAATAATTGATCTGTTTCAGAAATTTTCCAAAGAGTGATTATTTTTTCTCTCTATTATTCACCGGACCAGGATTTACGTCTCCCTGCTTAGGAGGACTATTCATATTTGCAGGTTTTTGCTGATTGGTATTTTCCTGCTTTGGGGTGGTTCCTGAAGTACCCTTATATTCTTCTTTCTTTCTGTCTTCCCGCCTTACGGTACCCAATACTGCTCCTACGTTATCGAGCACATCGTCGCTGATATCAAACTTATTGTTGACATAAAGCATAGTAAGGCTTCCGGCCCGGTCAAAAACAAAAGCATAATTTTTCTCCGTTGAAATTTCTTCAATGGCATTATAAATCTTTTCCTGAATAGGTTTAATAAGCTCTTCGCGTTTTAAAAACAAATCACCCTCTTTGCCAAATCTTTGATTCTGCAAATCCTTTACTTCCTTTTCTTTTGCCTGAATCTCCTGCTCCCGTTTCTTTTTAACATCATCCGGCATTAAAACTACTTCTGCCTGGTAAGTTTTATACAACTTATCAATTTCAGCAAACTTATCTTCAATTTCTTTCTGAAATTCGGCTGCGAGTTCGTCGAGCTGGTTTTGGGCATCCTTGTATTCGGGGATATTATCGAGAATATAATCTGAGTCGACATAAGCATACTTCTGAGAAAATAAACAGGAAGTACCCAGAATCATTAAAAGTAAAGCGAGAATTAATTTTTTCATATGATGACCTTCATTTTTATATTCGGATGAAAGAGTTCTTTAAATGTGTATTTACTATTGATTAAACGCTAAAAATTAAGAATTCAATATATCCACCCTTCTAATCGATAGATTGATTAATTGAGAAATGGAATTGTCCTTTATTGGCATTGGGTAACCCTGGAACTTCATCAAAGCCATAGCCCCAATCCAGTCCAAGAATACCGAACATAGGAAGATATACCCTTACACCAAAGCCGGCTGATTTATAAAGACTGAACGGATCATAACCTTCATCTTCTATCCAACAATTTCCAGCTTCAAGCCAGGAGGATACATATATTGTTGCACTTGGATTGAGCGACAAAGGATAACGCAGTTCAAGAGTAAATTTGCTATACCTGGTTCCCCCTACAGATCTTGTTTTGTAATAAAAAGGCGTTAATGTTTCATTTCCATAGCCTCTCATACCTATAATTTCACGTCCATCCATGTTATTGGAACCTGATAATCCGTCACCACCCATGAAATATCTCTCAAAAGGAGTTATTCCAATAGAAGGGCTATAAGCTGAAAGAAATCCAAATTTAGCTCGCGTCATGAGGACAAGGTTTTTATGGATAGGTGTGAAATGTGTTGCCTGTATACCCCATTTATGATATTCGATGTTTTTATATTTTTCCTCTTCTGATACGAGTGCATAGTTTGTACTGGTGAAGGCAGAATAGGGTGGGGTAAAGTCCAAAGAAACAGAAGCCGAGGAACCACTGCGCGGATAAATTGGAAAATCAACAGAATTCCTTGACAAAGTAATATTAAAGGCGATATTATTATAGTTACCGGTTCCATCTCCAAAGGTAAAAACTTGTTTATACTGGTACAATTCATAAAACATGAAACTAACACCCGTATACAATTGGAAGTAATCGTCCGGCCAGGTTAAACGTCTGGCTAATCCCACAGTAATACCATCATTTTTAAAAGAATAGCGCTGGGGATTATCTTTTGGTAAACCGTTTGAATAAGTAGAATGGTAATAACTTAAACTTAATGAATGCGGCTTTTTACCACCAAACCAGGGTTCAGTAAAAGAAACGCTGTAACTAATATATCCTTTTCCATAGGATTGAACCCTGAGGCTGAGTTTTTGTCCGTCACCGGTCGGAACAGGCCTCCATTCCTTCAGTTTCAGTATGTTTCGTAAGGAGAAATTGTTAAATGAAACACCTAGGGTTCCAATGACCCTGCCGTATCCCCATCCTCCCGAAAGTTCAATTTGGTCTGAGGAAGTCTCTTCCACCTGGTATTCAACATCAACTGTTCCTTCTGCCGGATTTGGCTGAACATTTGGGGTAATTGTTTCGGCATTAAAATATCTTAATTGGGCAAGTTCACGGGTTGTCCTTATGATATCCGAACGGGAGAATAGCTGTCCAGGCAAAGTTCTTAATTCCCTTACCACAACATGATCATTGGTTCGTGTATTACCTTTAATTGTGACTTTATTAATAGTTGCCTGTTTTCCTTCGTATATTCTGATTTCGAGATCAATGGAATCATTTTCGACCAATACCTCAACGGGATTTGCCTGAAAAAAAAGATATCCGTCGTTCATATAAAGTGAACTGACATCATCTTCACTCTGGTTAAAGGTTAGGTTTGAATTAAGGAGCTCCCAGTTATAAATATCTCCCTTTTCGATCCTCAAAACCCTATTGAGTATGGCATCAGAATATTTGGTATTTCCTACCCAGGTTATATTTCTGAAAAAGTACCGGTCACCTTCATAAATATCCAGATCGATGCCAACTGTATTATCAGGATTTCGATATATCGAATCCTTTATAATTTTAGCATCCCGGTAACCTTGCCCATTGTATTTATCTACTAAGGTCAGAAGGTCTTCATCGTATTTCTCTTTAATGAACTTGGAGGCTTTGAATATCCTGAGCCGTATGTTTTTGACAAAGTGATTCTTTGAGTCTTCAACCATACTATCAAACTGAAGGGTAACAGCGTGTTTAACCAGATTGAAAATAAGTTCTTCCAGATGGTAAAAAGGTGTGAAAGAACCTTTTTCTTTGGTCTCTTTCAGGAATTTTTTCACTTTCTGATCATCAAAATGCTGATTACCCGCAATATTGATCGATTTAATTCTAACTTTTTCCTTTCTATCAATGTCAATCTGCAACCTGACATGATTTTTCCTCAGGCTGTCCTCTATCTGAGATATTTTAACATCGGTATCAAGGTATCCTTTTTCAACAAAATAATTGCGGACAGTATTCCTGGTTCTTATCAGCAGGTTATCAGTAACAACATCGCCACTGGCAAGCTTTATTTCATCTCTCACGTTATCAGCCTCTGCTTTTTTAATCCCACCAAAAGAAAAGGTTGACATCCTGGGTCGTTCTTTGAGGTCGATGTTTAAGAAAATAAGTTCACCCTGCACCTGCGTTGCTGAAATGATCACATTTTCAAACAAACCCTGATCCCAGAGCGTTTTTATGGCTTTTGAAATTGCTTCACCCGGAACGGTTATTTTATCTCCAACAGTAAGACCTGAAAGGGTAACCAGTACACTATTATCAAGGTATTTAATTCCGGTAACTGTGATACCCCCAATCTCGTATTTCTTTGGATTGGCATAATCCAACTCTTCTATCTCGCCTAAGCCAATTTGAGCACTGGCCGAAAAGATCAATGAAATGAATAAAAGCCCAACTCCAAAAATTTTTCTCTGCATGCCTTTATAGAATTATTTGTTCACTGATTTTTCCAAATCTTCTTTCCCTTTTCTGATAATCAACAATGGCTTCATACAGATCTTCCTTTCTGAAATCAGGCCAAAGTTTTGGTGTAAAAAATAACTCTGTATAAGCGATCTGCCAGAGCAGGAAATTGCTGATCCGAAATTCGCCACTGGTTCTTATTAATAGTTCCGGATCGGGTATTGAATGTGTAATTAAACAGGACTCGAATAAAGCCTGATCAATTTTCTCTGAAGAAATTTCTTTTGCTTCCACTTTCCTGGCAATAAGCTTGGCGGCATTGGTAATTTCCCAGCGCGAACTGTAACTCAATGCTAAAATCAATTTCATCCGGTCATAATGCTGGGTGTCTTTAATGGCCTCAGAAAGCTCATTCCTTGTAACCTGGGGAAGTGAGTCAAGGTCACCAATTGCCATTAAGCTTATTTTGTTATCATGCAGCGTCTTGGTTTCATTATGGATGGTCCTGACAAGCAATTTCATAAGTGCATTTACTTCCGATTTCGGGCGTTTCCAGTTTTCGGTTGAAAAAGCATATAAGGTCAGGTATTTGATTCCAATTTCAGCTGCAGCCTCTGCACTCTCCCTTACTGATTTCACTCCATGATAATGACCGAATGTTCTGAGCTTTCCCCGTTGCTTCGCCCAACGTCCATTGCCATCCATTATAATGGCAATATGTTTTGGCAACCGTTCTTTTTCAATTTTCTCCTTCCAACTCATTACCGGCCATTCATAATTAATATCTATTCTCGTAATCGGAACACTTATTCCTGTTTGTCATGTTAATATTATAGGTAAGGGTAAGTCCTGCAAAGGAATACCAATCATTTGTTTTCGAATTACCCCTTTGCATGTCTGGTTTATGATTGCGGTTAGGATCAGAAAACTGCAAGGATTCTAATTGTTCATCACTCAGTTGATCCGGATTTGATGGATCAAGGTAATAGGTTGTGCTGACATCATCAATATAATCAGTGAAAGTCTTTCGCATGCCCCATTCTAATGAGGCGGCTATTCGTTTGGAAAAGCTATATTTTACTCCTATTCCAAAAGGAATACTAAGGGCATAATAAGAGTAATATGTGTTTTCAGTACGATAGTCCCGTAAATCAAGGTTGCCGATCTTGGGGCGGTGGTAAAGCGTTGCTACCCCTCCAAAAATGTACGGAGTGAAATAATTTTTCATGCTTCCGGTGAAATAGGGAAGGAAATTAAACTCCACAACACCGCCAAGTTCCCATATGCTGGAAGTAAATTCCAATGATCTGTCTTCATTGTATTTAGCGATCTTATCACTTCCGTTAAGAATTCCCTTATATAGATTAACCTTAACGGCCCATCGTGATCCAAGCGGATAACGGCCAAGAGCTCCATATGCAATGCTGGTTTGAAGGAAAGGTTTATTGGGATTGATGTCGCCCATATAAAAAGAACCTCCGCCAAAGACACCTATCTCCAACTGAGCAAAAGTGAAGATGGTAGAAATCAGAAAACAAATAATGAGAATAAATTTTTTCATAAATCGACGCAAAAATATGATTTTTTCAATTCAATTTCTAACAAGATTCCAGAACTTGTTGATGATTATTGGTCAAAAAATCATTAATTCCTCAGGTCAAGCCCCCACATTAGTTTTTCGCGAATGGTTTTAAAATAACTTTCATCATCAAGCTGGATCAGGTTTATCATAAAATCTTCTTTTTTTATCAAGAGCTCCATCGTAGAATCTATTGTTACGGAACGCGAATCAAGGCTTATAAAAAACTCTTTGATCCTGCCGACTACTTTTATTTTAATCTCACTATTGTCGGGGATAACGACAGGCCGTACCGTTAAATTGTGCGTTGCAATAGGGGTAATAACGAAATTCCGGGACCGGGGAAGAATGATAGGGCCACCACTGCTTAACGAATATGCTGTTGACCCTGTTGGTGTGGCGATAATCAATCCATCAGCCCAATATGAGTTCAGGAATTCGTCGTTAACAAAAGCTTGAATTTTCAGCATGCTGGAGGGATACTTTTTATAAACAGTAAACTCATTCATTGCATAATTCAAATTGCCAAATAAGTTTTCGGTGGTTTCCAGTCTTAGCAAAGTACGCTGGTCCAGTTTGAATTGGTTATTCAATAATTGGTGGATTGCCTGATGGATTTGATCCTTCGACACGGATGATAAAAATCCCATCCTGCCCAGGTTGATACCTAAAACCGGTATCCCGGAATCCTGAACGAAAGTTATGGTATCCAGCAAAGTTCCGTCGCCTCCTATTGAAAAAAGGAAATCAACTGAACCTTTTAATCCATTGTTATCATTAAAAGTGTGGGTGTCAGGCGGAAGATCAAGAAACTTTTTTATCATCCTGAGGAGAGGTTCATAAACCAAGAAAGTGACATGATATTTTTCAAGCTCTCCAAATATTTGCTTAATATATGGAGCGCTTTCCGCTGAAATCACTTTGCCAAACAATGCAACCCTCATCTGAGTATGAGTTTACTGATCAATGAAATACAAGATTACAAAATAATTCAACAATGGTAAACTATTTAACATTTATTATGACTACTACCATTTGTGACTTTTCTAATTTGTCTGGAAAATACCCACCCTATAATTTGCATATTTTATTAGGGTTACAGTTCAGTTATGTCTAAATAGAAGGCATAAAAGCAATAAAGAAACCTGATTCACCCATTTTATTAAATGAATATTCCAGCCTAACAACAAAGTCATAATACGTTACAAAGTCCAATCCAATACCGTATCCTATATTAATCTCATTTGCCAATGGATTGTATACATTTTCTCTGTTGTCAACAACATATCCAAAATCGGCAAATAAATTAATGTAAATAGCATAATACAGCTTACTGAATTTATCTGTGGGGATAAAATCAAATGATTTAACCCTTGTAGGAACCAATACAAACTTCAAATTATTTTTCAATAGCCCAAAATGTTGTCCGTCAATCACGTAATATTCATATCCACGAATAAAATCTCTTCCATAACCCATTCCTGAGAGGTAATAATAGGGTTGATCCCAAAAGGGTGAAATTTTTCCAGTTAATCCGGAAGCAAAATACAATCGTCCTTTAATCTGGAAGTACTTTCTGAAATTTGACTTGATCGAAAGGGTATTAACCCCAGGGTCATTGAAAAAACCAAGTCCTTTTTTGTCCAGTTCTGCGTCGAAATAATAGCCATTTAACGGGTATTGCTTATAATCCCGGTAATCACTTCTGAACTGGTAGTAAAAACCTAAAAACTGATTTCGGGTGCAACTTCCAAATGAATAATCAGGATTAAAAACCAAAACCGAATCAGATACCAATAAATTTGTATACCCGAATTTAAGCAAGTTGATATTATGAATTCCTTTCCGATAATAAGTTTCTGCATATGCATAGTACTTCCTTCTGGGATATTGAATTTCACTTTCAAAATAAACTTCTTTATTCCCAACAGGAGGATCCACAAGGGTGTCAAATGAATTATAGGCTATTTCATGGTTTTGGGAAAAACCGCCGGCAACTCCTATACCCCAGGTTTGTTTTTTATTTATATAAGGCTTTTGATAGCTCAATTCATATTTTTGATCATAACCAAAGCGGGCATATATAATCAGTTTTTCTCTCCGGCCTCTGAAATTATTCCAGGTAAGGAAAAGGCCATAATTTAATCGGCTCCAGTCTTTCTTACTTAGCCATTCATTAAAATTTCGATCGGCAAACTCAAAAATAGGGACCGGCCAAATATACCATCTTTCAATGAATTCAAAATTCAGATCAATTTGATCCGCTGATCCTTCCACAGGTATGGAGTCGATGGTAACAAAATTAAATAAGGACGTATTAATAAGGTTTTTACGGCTTTGCTGCAATGCTAAACTAAGATCCTGAACAGCAATGGTGTCGTTTTCTTTAACCAGCAATTCTCGTCTTATAATTCTTTCTTTGGTTATTTTATTACCGGTTAAGGTGATCTTTCGGATAATAACCTTAGATGGAAGCGAATCGTGAGGAGAGGTTTTCCCGCTGATGTCTTCAATACCAGCATATATAGCAAGAGAACTTACAACAAAAGATAAAACCAGAAAACATCTCATTCCTAAATGTTAAGATAATTCATTAAAGCATTATACCTGTCGAGCAGATCATCAACCATTTTTTTATCCTCAAGAAACGTAGCTTTAATCGTATAATCATAACGGGTCAAAGCCTTGACTAATGATTGAATTTCATATTTATTCAGCTTTATGGTCACCTCCATTTTTGTTGAATCAATATCGGATGAAACATACAAGCTGAGAATTTTAATATCCTGCGACTCGACAATTTGAGCGATTTGAGATAATACGTAATCATTCTGATTTAGTTCCAGAATTATGATAGCACCCGGATTATACATTGCGGTCAATTTGCCAAAATTCTCAACCAGGCTGTTTACAGTTATACAGCCTAAAAATAATTTGTTTTCATCCAGAACCGGAAGAATGGAAATTTTCTCTGATGTCATGATTTTAATGACTTCAAATATATGCTGGGAATCATTAATATAAACCATTTTGTAAGGGACTTTTTGCTCAGCCAAAGGAGCATCCGGATCGGCCAATTTAAAAATTTCTGATTCACTGATGAGGCCCAGATAAAGCGGACCATCGAGTACAGGTAAAAATGAAACCCTGTATTCGTCCATGTAATACAAGGCATCCGATCCGGTTTCTGCAACCTTAAGGGAAGGAATAGCAGAGGTCATGAGTTGTCTTGAGATCATAGTTATAAGTTAAATTTTCAATTAAAAATCATATTAAATCTGTCCTATCTATTTCTGTAATCACTTTCAGCTTCTTTCCAATAATCATCAGTTAAAATACCAAGATAATTATTGTACCTCGATTTGCTTATTTTCCCTTCAGCAATGGCTTTTTGAATGGCGCAGCCGGGTTCATGGACGTGGGTGCAATTGCTGAACCTGCAATCGTGCATGTACCTCCTCATCTCCGGGAAACGTTCGGCAATTTCCTGACGGTTAAAATCGGTAAGACCGAATTCCTTGATACCAGGAGTATCAATGATATAACCTCCATTGGTCAACGGGATCATTTCTGCAAATGTGGTGGTGTGCATTCCCACCCCATGATACCCGGATAGTTCTTTTGTTTTGAGTGCCTGGCTGGGCTCCAGGGCATTGATCAAAGCTGATTTTCCGACACCGGAATGACCTGAGAACAGGGTTTTTTTATCTTCCAGTTCATGTTTCAGAATATTCAAATTATCACCCCGAAGAGCAGATACAGAAAAGCAAATATAACCGGCATCTGTATAAATTTTCTCAAGCTCAGTCATCTGCTTATTCAATTTCTCATCATAAAGGTCGATTTTGTTGAAAATGATACCTGCAGGAATATGATACGCTTCGGTGGTCACCATGAAACGATCAATAAATCCGGTCGAGGTCCTGGGATATGCCAGTGTTGCAACAAGCAAAGCCTGATCGATATTAGCAGCAATGATGTGTGATACTTTGGAAAGTTTGGTTGCTTTACGTATAATATAATTATTTCGCGGCAAAATTTCATTGATCAAACCCGTCTTATTGTCTTCAAGTAATATAAAACTGACATTATCCCCTACAGCGATGGGATTGGTAGTCTTAATTCCCTTCATGCGGAAAGTACCTTTCAGTTTACAATTGAATACTTTCCTATCCTTTGACTCCACCGTTAGCCAGCTTCCTGTAGATTTTATAACCAAACCATCCATAAACAATTAAGTTTAGCTTTTCGATCAATCAACAAAACATTACCAGACATCTGAATAAATCTGAAATTATGAGATGAATTATCATCAGGGAAAATTATAATGCTTTTTAATGGGTTTTTTAATATCCCATGTACAATTCAATCCATCTTTGAATGTAACAAAGTTTCCTCTTACAATGTTGTATTTGCCCTCAGAAGTTTCGATAGTCACCTCACCTTCAAGGATCAGACATTCTTCATCACCATCATACTGCCAGTCGAACCGGGAAATTTCCTTTTCCCAAACCGGCCAGCTCCTCATTTTTCTTTTTGTGATTTCAGCTTCACTTAACTGTTTGATAATTACCTTTCCCATTTGACATTTTTTTGTAAAAGTACATCATTCGCATGGATTGATTAAATCCGATCATGGCTCATACAGACATTTTAAAGAAACCGGATTCTGCGAAATGCATCAGTCTTTCAGTTCGGAATTCATTTCTTCGATGAGTTGCAACACCTGATCTTTTCCTTCACCTGTCTTTGCCGATGTAATGATTGATAGTGGTGGCTCGTCCCATTGTTCCATTAATGTTCGCTTGTATTTTTCCAGGCCATTGAACAGGCGCGACTTTGAAAGCTTGTCTGCCTTAGTAAACAAAAGTGCAAAGGGAAGGCTTTTCTCTCCGAACCAGGATATAAAATCGATATCCGATTTTTGGGGTTCCAGGCGTGAATCTATCAAAATGAAAGTAGTAATAAGGTTGGTGCGATGGAGAAGGTAATCCTCGAGCATTTTTTCCCACTTAAATTGAATTGATTTTGAGATTTTGGCAAAACCATAACCCGGCAAATCGACAAGGTACCAATTGTTGTTGATAATAAAATGATTGATCAGTCGTGTTTTACCGGGTGTATTCGAAGTTTTTGCCAGATTCTTTCTGCCAGTCAGCATATTAATCAATGAAGATTTCCCGACATTCGAGCGGCCAATAAAAGCATATTCAGGAATATCCGGTTTGGGACATTGAGTGTAATCGGTATTGCTGACTATAAATCGGGCATCAGTGATAATCATGAATTCTGGCTTATTAGGATCATCAGGAAAAATTCCGGATTGAATTAATCATTGCTTTTAAATGTGGATAAATGCCTGTCTTTCTTGTAATCATAAATGTCAGCAATGGTAATGATAATGGCTGACTCCTCCACTTCACCAAATTCATCATTGATGGCAGTTCCAAACATTTTCATCGATCCTGAAAGATTCATATAGGCATTCACCAATGGCGGAATTTGTTCACCCAGCCTTCTTAATTTCTGTATCAGCGTTTTGTAATCCTCATCATAATTGGCGCCCATGAAAATACTTTGCAGCACCTTAACTTTTGTACCAATTTTGAGAGGTTCTTTAGGCCTGACCAACTCTTCAATATCAGGAAAGTATTTATGCAAAAAATAAAGGATCAGGTCGCGGGCGAAGGAATCATAGCTCGGATACATGGTTATTTTACCAAAAAAATACCTTACTTCAGGATTGACCACAGTAATGGCACCCAAACCATCCCATAAGTTATCAAGCGAGTACATCCCTTTCCTTAGATTGACTGTCGGTTGATAATTAGGTTGCACAAACGACCTTCCCAACTCAAATGTAACCGGCCAGTATTCTTTGATGAATTTCTGAGAAAAGCTGAATAACTTTGCTGTTGGAGTAATCGGCTGTCCTTCTTTATCGGTCTTAACCTCACTGCCGATCAGATACCGATAACCGCCCACAATTTCTTTATCTTCAGGATTCCATACAATCAACTGCTTAAATGGAGAATCGCCATGATCATAATCATCAATATCAAGACTTTTACCGGTTCCGCCACCGGCATCACGGAAGGTGATCTCGCGCAATCGCCCCAGTTCTCGCATCACATTGGGCGCTTGCTTATGTGTAAAAATAAATATCTTATTGTGACCATTATTGGTGTCTCTAAAAAACAGTTCATCCGTTAGTTCTTTTTCAAGAAGCTGGCGATCAACCGGTGGAATTATTGTTTCCATATAATCAAATATTATTAATGGTTCTTTTTATTTAAAATTCGATTTCAGTCATACCTCTTCTTTTTTATTCCATCAGGATAATGATGGATTGAAAGGTTGTTCGATTCCCTTTGCGCCAATATTATATACATGCTTTTTAACCTTTTCAGCCCATTCATTGAAATTGTATTTGTTATCAAATGTTTGATAAGGAATAGGTTTCCCAATTTTAATATTAATGTTCTTATTCTTTTGCTTATACATCTCATCTGGTAAAAAGAGCATTTCTATGTTGGCTTTAATCTTGATCATTTTTCGCAGGTTTGCCAGGTTGTAAAAAAAACTTGAATTTCTTCCGTCGATATACACAGGAATTATATCCCTTTTATATTGTTTTGATTTGGAAATAAAAGTTTTTCTCCATTCCAGGTCCATGATTGCGCCCTTTTGCTTTCGTGATACCAGTCCGGCCGGAAAGTACAATATCATCTTTTCCGACTCAAATGTTTTTTGGATGATTTCGACATTCTCGTTATTACTGCCATGCTTATTTATCGGAATAAATACCTCCCGGAGATTGGGCAGGTAAAGCAAAATATCATTTACAGGAAATACTATGTCTTTCCTTTTCCGGCCCATGACCTGCATCAGTGCGACACCATCGAGACCACCAAGCGGGTGATTGGAAGCAATGATATAGCGCCCTGTCGAAGGGACATTTTCCTCACCAGTGACTTTTACAATCGCACCAAAGCCTTCAATGATTGCATCAACAAAATCCAGCCCTTGGGCTTCCCTGTTTTTATATAGAAAATCATTGATCTCCCCTTCATGAATGACTTTTCTAAGGTAAGCAAAGACGAAACCTGGTATCCATTTTACCAATCCTGGATTTTTAGTTCTAAAAACATTCTCAATATCTATCGTCCGCTCGGTAATTTTAAATTCCTCCATGAAATTTCGCTTTACCAGGCAAAATTATGCAATATTCCTTTACTTTCAGTTTCTTCTGTTTCAAGCTCAGGAATACATCCGATCTGTATCAATGCTTTTCATTATTGTATTCAACCATTAAAAAAAATTTCATAAATCCCATACCAAATGGATAAAAAGTGGAGTTATTAACATTCTGGTGGGAAAAAGTGCAAAAAAGTTATTAACATTAGGTAAAAAGTGGGAAAGAATATATATTTTTATCCACTGAAAATTTAATCGATGACAAACCTGACATACACATACGAGTGCAAAGCTGATTCGAAGGGAAGAGTAGCACTTCCCGGAGGGCTGAAGAAAGAGCTTGCTCCCGTTCTGAACAATGGATTTGTGATTAAAAAAAGTGTTTTCTATAACTGCCTAGAATTATATCCGAAAGCAGAATGGGATAAAGAGATGGCCGGAATTGATAAACTCAACCGCTTTGTAAAGAAGAATGTCGATTTTATCAGGAAATTCATGGCCGGAGTAAGGCCGGTTGAGCTGGATAGCACCGGCAGGATCAATATCCCCAATGAACTGATTGCATTTGCTAAAATTTCGAAGGATCTGGTATTGACTTCCCAAATTAATAAGATAGAAATCTGGGATAAGGCAATTTACGAAAAAGTATTGAATGACGAAGGAGTGGACTTTGGTACGCTTGCAGAAGACGTGATGGGGAAATCTCAAATAACCGGAGAATGATGTATCATCAGCCGGTTTTACTGAAGGAAAGCATTGAGGGATTAAATATCAGAAAATGTGGCATCTACGTGGATGCCACATTTGGTGGAGGCGGACATTCACAGGAAATTTTAAAACACTTAGGTGAGGGTTCTTTGATAGCATTTGATCAGGATCAGGATGCAATGAAAAACAAGTTGGACGATCAGCGACTTATCCTGATTAATCAGAACTTCAGGTTTATAAGAAATTTCCTGAAGCTTTACAGGGCGGTACCTGTTGATGGAATCCTGGCCGATCTGGGTATTTCTTCTCATCAGATTGATGAACCAGAAAGGGGATTTTCATTAAGGTACGAAGGTGAACTCGACCTTAGGATGAATCAAAGAAAGAACCTGACGGCTGCGAATATAGTGAATGAATATTCGGTCAATAAACTCAGGGAAATTTTTTACAGCTATGGAGAACTGAATAACAGCAATAAAATAGCGACGGAAATTGAACATGCCCGGACTAAGGAAAAAATTAAAACGACAAAACAACTGCAGGAAGCAACCCGGTCATGTGCGCCAAAAGGATTGGAAAATAAATTTTATGCCAAGCTCTTTCAGGCTTTGCGCATTGAGGTAAACGACGAATTAGGCTCTTTGAAAGAACTGTTGAATCAATCGGTGGATTTGCTTAAGTCTGGTGGAAGGCTGGTGGTCATTTCCTACCATTCGCTGGAAGACCGCCTGGTAAAAAACTTTTTAAAAGCTGGAAACTTTGAAGGTGAAATTACCAAAGATTTTTTCGGTAATCCACAAAGCAAGTTTAAACTGATCAATAGAAAGCCAATAGTGCCAGGCGAAGAGGAAATAAATAAAAACAACAGGGCCAGAAGCGCCAAACTCAGAATTGCCGAAAAAATCTAATGGAAAAAGAAGCAACAAATAAAAAATTGAAAATCAGCTTAGAATCCTTCAGGAGCATACTTGGAGGATCTTTCCTTACCGATGACAGAACAAGCAAGAATTTCCCATTCCTGCTATTTCTGGCCTTTCTGGGGATCATTTATATCGGCAATTCCTATCTATGCTGAGAAGAATATCCGAAAGGTGGAGCGGATGCAAAAAGAACTCAGAGAACTCCGGTATAAGCACATTTCGACCAAGGCAGTTTTAATGCAGCGCAGCAGGCAATCCAAAGTGGCCTCTGTACTTGAAAAAAAAGGAATAAAGGAATCGACAACTCCACCAAAAAAAATTATTGAACTGGATTAGGAAAATGGAAGATGTCAGAAAAGACATATTGTGGCGTGTTTATCTTGTATACCTGGTGATGCTGGTTTTTGGTGCAGCTATCATCCTGAAGGTTTTGTATACCCAGACAATAGAAAGAGGTAGCCTGATGGAAAAATCCAAAAAACAATCGCTTCAATATTTTGATTTAGAGGCTGTAAGAGGCAATATTTGTGATGCAAACGGGAATTTGCTGGTTACTTCGGTTCCTATTTTCGATATTCGGATGGATGTTGCTTCACCTCTCATTGCAAAACAGTATTTTCAGAATCATGTGGGTGGACTTTCTTCCTCTCTATCAAGACTTTTTGGCGATAAATCTGCAGGAGCCTACAAAAATGACCTGATCAGGGAACGCCGGGAAAAGAACCGGTACTACCTTGTAAAAAAAGATGTGACTTACGATCAACTCCAGAAAATCAAGTCTTTTCCAATATTTGAATTAGGGAAAAACAAGGGGGGATTGATCATCGTGAATAAATCAAAAAGAGAATACCCTTTCGGTTCCTTAGCCAGCAGAACCCTGGGTTATGAAAATAAAGCAGACAGCATTGGTGTGGGTATTGAGGCTGCTTACAGCGAATACCTGGGGGGACAAAACGGGAAACAGCTTCGCCGTAGGATCAATAACGGTGATTGGGTCCCTGTATCGGATAAAGATGAAATAGAACCTGATAATGGGGATGATGTAATTACGACAATAGATGTCAACCTTCAGGATGTGGCAGAATCATCCTTATACGACCATCTGGTATACCATAATGCAGAATGGGGTTGTGCCATTCTGATGGAAGTTGAAACGGGAGAAATCAAGGCCATATCAAATCTGACAAGAAATAAAAGTGGTGATGGTTATCGTGAAATATACAATTATGCTTTAGGATGGAGTATTGAACCAGGATCGACCTTTAAATTACCGTCCATGATCGCCATGTTTGAAGATGGATTGGATAACCTCGATGACACCATTGATATCGGCAAAGGAATTACTTCTTATTCTGGATTGAAGATACAGGATATCCATTCTATAAGGGATGGAAAAGTATCGATCAGGGAGGTTTTTGAAGCTTCTTCAAATGTCGGAGTCTCCAAGCTTGTAACTCAAATGTACTCAAAGAAACCTCAGAAGTACATTGATCGGTTATATGACATGTCCCTAAACGAAAAATTAGGCATTGAACTTCCCGGTGAAGCAAATCCGTTCATCAAAAACACCAAAAATCCTTCCTGGTCAAAAGTGACGTTGCCCTTTATGTCAATAGGATACGAATTGAGGCTAACTCCCCTTCAAATCCTTACTTTTTATAATGCTGTTGCCAATAATGGCAGGATGGTAAAACCGAAGTTTGTGAAAGAAATTCAACGATCGGGACGGACGATTAAGACCTTCAAAACCGAAGTGCTTAATTCATCTATCTGTTCAAGATCCTCCATAAAGAAAGCAAAAGAAATCCTGGAAGGGGTTGTGGAGAGAGGGACAGCGATTACATTGAGCAAATCGGCTTATAAAATCGCCGGCAAAACCGGAACAGCCCAGATTGCTGCTAAAGGAAAAGGGTATGACAAAAGCAATTACAATGCCTCATTCGTAGGTTATTTCCCAGCAGATGATCCAAAATATTCGTGCATCGTAGTGATCAGTCGTCCACAGGGAGCCTACTATGCAAGCTCCGTTGCCGTTCCTGTATTTCAGGATATCGCCGACAAAGTTTATGCAACCAATATCAGTTTGCAGAAACAGGAAGAAGAAAAGGTGGGAAAAATAACCTGGCCGGTTCACGCAACTGGTTTACTCGATGAGCTTGAAATGATTTACGACAAGCTTGACATCCCGCTCGATGATGAAACTACCAAATCCGAATGGGCTCTTTCCGTCAAATCGGACAGCATCGTCAGGCTGGATAAGAAAACCATAGTAGAGGGAATGGTTCCCAGTGTAAAAGGGATGGGGGCAAAAGATGCCATTTATATCCTGGAAAGCATGGGATTAAAAGTGAATCTTTCAGGGAGAGGATATGTCAAGGAACAATCTATTCCGCCAGGTTCAAAAGTAGTTAAGGGAAGTCAGATATATTTAATATTACAAGTATAAAACCATTGATCAGGCTCTCGGAAATATTAAAAGGGGTTAAAGTAGCAAAGGCCATTGGTACAGCGGAACTGGAAATTCATTCCGTGCAATTTGATTCGAGAAAAATCGAACCCAATGACGCTTTCGTTGCCATTAAAGGCACCAAATCCGATGGGCATGATTTTATTGAGAAAGCCATTTCCTTAGGTGCAATTACCATTGTCTGTGAAATTCTCCCGGAATATACTCAACCTGACATCACTTACATCCAGGTAGCCCACTCCGGGCAGGCTTTGGGCATCATGGCATCGAATCTGTTTGGGAATCCTTCCAACAAACTTAAATTGGTTGGTGTTACCGGAACTAATGGCAAAACAACCATTGCCAGCCTGTTGTATGATGTCTTTCAAAAATTGGGTTATAAAGCAGGATTGCTCTCCACCATCCGAAACAGAATTGCAGGCAGAACAATTGATGCTACGCATACAACTCCTGATCCAATCCAGCTAAACAGTCTCCTGAACCAAATGGTGCATGCAGGTTGCAGTTATTGTTTTATGGAAGTGAGCTCTCACGCCGTTGACCAGGACAGGATTGCAGGACTCCGGTTCAAGGGCGGAATTTTTACCAATCTCACGCATGATCACCTGGATTACCATGGAACACTTGAAAATTACCTGAAAGCAAAGAAGAAATTCTTTGATCAGTTGCCTTCTGATGCTTTTGCACTTACAAATATTGATGATAAGAACGGCAGGATCATGCTCCAGAACACCGGTGCAACAAAAAAAACCTATGGGTTAAAAAGTGATGCTGACTTTAAATGCCGGATCCTTGAAAACCAATTCGAAGGGTTGCAGCTTATTATTGATGGACAGGAATTGTGGTGCAATCTGATCGGGAAGTTTAATGCATATAACCTTCTGGCGGTTTATTCGGCAGCCATTTTATTGGGAGAAAGAAAACCGGAAGTACTTACTGCGCTTAGCACTGTGAATGCCGTTGAGGGCAGGTTTGATTTTATCCGGTCTGATAATAATATCGTGGGAATCATTGATTATGCACATTCACCTGATGCCTTGAATAATGTTCTCAGCACGATAGCAGCCATCCGGACAAAGAATGAAACTTTAATAACAGTCGTTGGAGCAGGCGGCGACAGGGATAAGCTGAAGCGGCCTTTAATGGGCAGGGTCGCTTGCGAAAAAAGTGATCGGGTCATTTTTACTTCAGATAATCCCCGGTCAGAAAATCCGGAAGATATTATTAAGGAAATGGAACAGGGGATTGACCCCCTGCATTTTAAAAAAGTCCTTTCGATCATCAACCGGAAAGAAGCCATAAAGACGGCGTGTGCATTGGCAAAGCCGGGGATATCATCCTGGTAGCAGGAAAAGGTCATGAAAAATACCAGGAGATCAAAGGAGAAAAGTTTCCATTTGACGATAAAGAAATTTTGAAAGGTTACCTTTTGACAAATATTAACAGCAATTAGAGGATGTTCTATTATCTTTTTACATACCTGGATAAAGCTTTCAATGTACCCGGAGCCGGTGTATTTCAATACATTTCATTCCGGGCGGCGGCAGCTGTGATCACGTCCCTGATCATCTCACTTCTTTTCGGTAAAAGATTGATCAATTTGCTTGTGAAAAGGCAAATTGGTGAAACCATCCGCGACCTGGGATTGCAGGGTCAGTCTGAAAAGAAAGGAACTCCAACGATGGGCGGACTTATCATCCTAAGTGCGATTTTAATTCCTACCCTTCTGTTTGCCAAACTGGATAATATTTATGTGATCCTGATGATCTTCACGACTGTTTGGCTTGGATTCATTGGATTTTTAGACGATTACATTAAGGTTTTTAAGAAGAACAAAAAAGGTCTTGCGGGCAAATTTAAAATCTTTGGGCAGATTATTCTTGGATTGGTGATCGGACTAACGATGCATTTCAGCGAAAGCATTATGATTCGGGAGAAGGTAAGCGAGGTGAAATTGATCCAAACAAAGGCAGATGGCGAAATTGAAAGGATCACCGACCCTTCACAAAAGTTTTCAAAGGAATTGATAAAATCAACAAAAACAACAATTCCTTTTTTCAAGAACAATGAAGCCGACTATTCAAAGATCCTGTCATTCCTGGGAGAGGAATACCGTAACTGGGCATTCCTGATTTTTATCCCCATCGTGATTTTGATTATTGTCGGAGTTTCAAACGGGGCAAATTTAACGGATGGAATTGATGGACTGGCAACCGGCACCTCTGCCATCATAGGTGCGACTTTAGGGATACTCGCATGGGTTTCGGGTAATATTGTTTTTGCAGATTATCTTAACATCATTTACCTGCCCAATACCGGTGAACTGACCATTTTTATCAGCGCGTTTGTAGGGGCTTGTATAGGTTTCCTTTGGTATAACTCCTACCCTGCACAGGTATTTATGGGAGATACAGGCAGCCTGGCCATCGGAGGGATCATTGCAGTATTTGCAATCCTGATCAGAAAGGAATTATTGATCCCGATTCTTTGCGGAATCTTCCTTGTGGAAAGCCTTTCAGTGATTCTGCAGGTAAGTTACTTTAAATACACACGGAAACGGTTTGGCGAAGGCAGGCGAATATTTAAAATGTCGCCTCTTCACCACCATTTTCAGGTGAAAGGATATGCAGAACCCAAGATTGTACAGCGGTTCATGATCATCGGGATCATGCTGGCAGTGGTTACGATCATCACATTAAAACTAAGGTAATGCACTTTGAAAAAGAAAATCATCATACTGGGAGCCGGAGAAAGCGGAGTGGGCGCAGCGGTATTGGCTTTACAGAAAGGATTTGAGGTTTTTGTTTCCGACTCCGGGAAGATAAAGGAGAAATTTAAGAACGTTCTTTTACATTATGAGATTCCATTTGAGGAAAGTAAACATTCGGAGAAAAAAATCCTGAAGGCCGATGAGGTAATCAAGAGTCCGGGCATTCCCGATCAGGCTGAAATCATCATTCGGCTCAAGGAGCATTTGATTCCGGTAATTTCTGAAATAGAATTTGCAGCGAGATACACGCGGGCTAAAATGATCTGCATCACAGGAAGCAATGGTAAGACCACTACGACCCTGCTCATTCATCACATCCTGAAAAATGCAGGTTTAAATGCAGGTCTTGCGGGAAATGTCGGACAAAGTTACGCATGGCAGGTCGCTGAAAAAGAATTTGACTACTACGTGCTCGAGATCAGCAGTTTTCAATTGGATGGGATGTTTGATTTTAAAGCGGATATTGCTGTTTTAACAAACATCACCCCTGATCACCTCGACCGTTACAATTACAATTTTCAGAATTATACCGACTCCAAATTTCGGATCATTCAGAACCAGGGTCATCAGGATGCATTTATTTATTGTGCGGATGATCCTGTGATCCATAAGGAACTCGAACAAAGAGAAATCAAGGCGAGAAGATATCCTTTCTCGATCAAGCAAAAGATTTCAGGCCAGGGAGCCTATCAGGATGGAAAAAATATAAACATCAACATAAAAACAAATACACTTAAAATGACATTAGACAATTTAGCTTTACAGGGCAAACACAACATTTACAATTCGATGGCAGCAGGAATTGCAGCCCGGATACTGGACATCAGGAAGGATAAAATCAAAGAAAGTCTTTCCGATTTTCAGAATGTTGAACACCGGCTTGAGTTCGTTGCACGAATTCATGGTGTGGATTTCATCAACGATTCCAAGGCAACCAACGTAAATTCCACCTGGTATGCACTGGAGAGTATGAGCAATCCGGTGATCTGGATTGCCGGCGGAATTGACAAGGGGAACGATTACAAATTGTTAAAAGCACTCGTCTCCAAAAAAGTTAAAACCCTTATTTGCCTGGGGAAAGACAATAGCAAACTTAAGAAAGCTTTTGAAGGAGTGATTGACACAATTGTAGAAACCACTTCAATGGATGAGGCTGTGAAATATGGCAGTTCGCATGGCAAAAAAGACGATATCGTCCTGCTTTCACCAGCTTGTGCCAGCTTTGACCTCTTTGAAAATTTTGAGGAAAGGGGAAAGAAATTTAAAGTTGCGGTAGCAGGATTGTAAATTGTTCAGGCATTTTTTACTCTTTTATCCCCGAAAATCCACATGGGTTAAATTGTCATCGAAACAATACTATGAAACTTTACAATAAAATAAATCAAAAAATACAGATTGTACAAAACAACACCAAGGGTGATAAGATCATTTGGCTGGTGGTGATCATTCTATCTGTATTTTCCATACTTGCGGTTTACAGTTCAACCGGAACGCTGGCATATAAAAACCAGGAAGGAAATACAGAGTATTACATGTTTAAGCACCTGATCATTGTCCTGTTTGGATTTTTGTTGATGTACCTTGCCCACCTTGTCAAATACACCTATTTTTCAAAGATTTTCCAGATTGCCCTCTGGATAGCTATCCCACTGTTGTTTTTGACGCTCATCGTGGGAGTAAACCTGAATGAAGCCAAGCGTGTATTGCCTCTGCCTTTTGGGTTGACTTTTCAGACTTCTGACCTCGCCAAACTCACTTTGATCATGTATCTTGCAAGGGAATTAACAAAAAGGCAGGAAGTAATTAAAGATTTCAAATCAGCATTTATCCCCATCATTATTCCAGTTCTAATCGTTTGTGCGTTGATTTTACCTGCAAACTTCTCAACCGCTGCTATCTTGTTTTCAACAAGCCTGGTTTTAATGTTCATTGGCAGGGTAAATATCAGGCACATTCTGGCTATGATCGGTCTGGGTATTGTAGCCATGATTTTTATCCTTATGATGGTAAAAGTAAGCCCTGCATTGATGCACAAAGTATTTCCCAGAGCTGAGACCTGGATGAGCAGGATCGAAAATTTCGGCGAAGGGGAATCGGAGGATGATTACCAGGTTGAGCAGGCGAAAATTGCCATCGCAGGAGGTGGCCTTTTTGGGAAATTGC
Source organism: uncultured Bacteroidales bacterium (assembly GCA_963749345.1). Taxonomy (GTDB): domain Bacteria; phylum Bacteroidota; class Bacteroidia; order Bacteroidales; family JAADJA01; genus JAADJA01. The sequence goes on from CAVVMO010000001.1 coordinate 1,455,520, forward strand.
CCGGTAACAGCGAACAGCGGAATTTTCTTCCGCACCCCTATTCCGATTTCATCTATGCCATTATCATTGAAGAATATGGTCTCATCGGTGGAGTGCTTGTAATGGTTCTCTACCTTATCTTGTTGTATCGTGCGATTAAAATTGTTTCGAAAATACCTCGAAACTTTGGAGCCTTTCTTACTATTGGAGTGGCTTTTAGCCTGGTATTCCAGGCGATGATCAATATGGGTGTGGCGGTACATTTGTTACCGGTCACCGGTCAAACCTTACCCTTTGTCAGTATGGGAGGAACCTCGATCTGGTTCACCAGTATTTCGATCGGGATAATTTTAAGTGTCAGTAAAGAAGTAGAAAAACCCACTCAGGATGAAGCAATCGGACAACCGGCATAGGCTGAATGTGATCATCAGTGGTGGTGGAACAGGCGGGCACATTTTCCCGGCAATTGCTATTGCCAATGCATTGAAAAATAGAGTGCCTGATGTTAATATCCTTTTTATTGGTGCGAAAGGAAAGATGGAGATGGAGAAAGTACCTGCCGCAGGTTATCCTATCGAAGGGCTTTGGATCAGCGGGTTGCAAAGAAAACTGACCCTGAAAAACCTGGCTTTTCCCTTCAAAGTCATTTCAAGCATGATCAAAGCCCGTAAGATTATCAGGCGATTTAAACCGGATATTGTGATTGGGGTTGGTGGATTTGCCAGCGGTCCAACCTTAAGGGTCGCATCAAATATGGGTATACTGACCCTCATCCAGGAGCAAAATTCATTTCCCGGAATTACCAACAAGCTTCTTGCCAAAAAAGTAAACAGGATTTGCGTTGCCTATGAAGGGATGGAGAAATATTTTCCAAAAGAGAAAATAGTGCTGACTGGTAACCCGATTCGAAAAGAAATGATTGAAATTCAGGGCAAAAAAGAAGCTGCGCTAAAACTCTTTAATCTAAGTGCTGAAAAACCGGTAGTCCTTGTCATTGGAGGAAGTCAGGGTGCCCTTTCCATCAATAAAAGCATCCACGCTCAGCTGGATCAATTTGTTGAAAATGGAATTCAGCTTATTTGGCAAACCGGTAAGTATTACTTTAATTCTGCCGAAAATGCAGTAAAGGATTTCCAGGCTATGGGAATCAGGGCGGTAGCATTTATCGACAGGATGGATTTTGCCTATTCACTCGCCAACGTTATCATCTCCAGGGCGGGGGCAATTGCTATTTCCGAAATATGCGCAGTTGGTAAGCCTGCGGTATTCGTACCATTGCCCTCAGCGGCTGAAGACCATCAGTCCAAAAATGCCCAGGCCCTGGTTGATAAAAACGCCGCACTAATGATAAAGGATCATGAAGCAAATAATTTATTGGTGAATTCAGTCATTAAGTTGATACAGGATAAAGAAAAACAAATTGAATTAAGTCAAAATCTGGTAAAGCTGGCAAAAAAAGATGCCGATGAAAAAATAGCAGATGAAATACTGGCTTTGTTTAATCAAAAATCCATAAAAGACAATTGAATTTAAAAGACTTACATAGCATCTATTTCCTTGGTATCGGCGGAATCGGGATGAGCGCCCTGGCAAGATATTTCAAGCGCTCGGGTGTCAGGGTGAGCGGGTATGATAAAACCCCGACTGCTCTGACAGAACAGCTTCAGACCGAAGGAATGGAAATCCATTTTGATGATGACATCACAAAAATACCAGCCGGCATCGATCTGATCATTTTCACACCTGCTGTTCCAAAAGAATTAAATGAGTACCAACACTTGCTGAAATCAGGGATATCGATTAAAAAAAGAGCTGAAATTCTGGGTGAACTGACCAAAGATAAGAAAACGATAGCTGTCGCCGGAACCCATGGAAAGACGACAGTTTCTGCATTGATAGCGCACCTGCTCACACATTCCGGCTTAGGTTGCAATGCCTTTCTGGGTGGTATCTCAAAAAACTATCATACCAACTTACTGACTTCCGATAACTCAGAATGGATGGTTGTGGAAGCAGATGAATATGACAAATCGTTTTTACAGCTTCACCCGGATATTGGCATCATCACCTCTGCTGATGCCGACCATCTTGACATTTATGGAAATCTCGAAAGCCTTCGGACTACATTCGGGCAATATGCTTCCAATATTAAGAACAAAGGTATTTTGATTCTTAAAAATGGCGTGGATCTGGATCTGAAAGATTTGGTTAATAAAGAAATAGTTCAATATTCAAAAACAATCCCGACCGATTTTCATGCAGATAACATCCGGCTTGAAAATGAAAAATACATTTTCGATTTTGTTACACCTGATAAAGCCCTTCCTGATGTTGTCTCCGGATTACCGGGTGAAGTAAATATAGAAAATGCAATAGCTGCGATGACTGCGGCTCATCTGGCTGGTGTTGCTGATGAAGCGCTGAAGTCAGGATTAGCAACATTTACCGGAATGGAGCGCAGGTTTGATATACAGGTAAAAACTGACAAGGTGATATATATCGACGACTACGCCCATCATCCGGAGGAGATCAGGGCGACCGTTTCTTCTGTCAGAAAAATGTATCCATCAAAGAAAATCACCGGCATTTTCCAGCCGCATCTCTTTTCAAGAACACGCGATTTTGCAAATGAATTTGCCCGGAGCCTTGAATTGCTCGATGAAATTATTTTATTGCCGATCTATCCCGCAAGAGAAAAACCCATTGAAGGAGTCAATTCCGAAATGCTTCTGGATCGCATCCATAAAAAAGAAAAAATGATATGTACCAAAGAGAACCTGGTTTCCATAATTGCTGAGAAAAAATTTGAAGTATTGATAACACTGGGTGCCGGAGATATAGATCAGCTTGTGAATCCTATAAAAAATTACTTACTCAAAGCCGGAGCAAAATGAAACCAATGAAAATCTTGAAAATAGGGATCTGGTTCATACTCATAGCCGGGATTTTGGTTCTCGTCAGCTTTATAAACGTCGAACACAGAAAAACCACCTGCAAAGAGATCGAGATAAACATCGATTATAATGATGGAGAACCGCTCATCACACCGGAAATGATAAAAAGCCGGTTACGGCCCGATACCCTGATCGGGAAAAAGCTAACCGATATTGACCTGGTCAAGATTGAAAAGAAGATCAACTCAATTCCGCTATTATCAAAGGCCGATGCATACACAACAATAACCGGCAACCTAAGCATACAGGCCAGGCAATGCCAACCCCTGGTTCGTGTGTACACCTCAACCAACCAAAGCTACTACATCGACCTGAACGGGGATGTTATCCCGGTAAGCACGGGATATCCTTCACGGGTTATGATTGCCAGCGGTAATATCAGGATCAAATATGCCGACACGCTTAATGTGCTGAATTTTAAAGCAAAATCTATCCTGAAAGATCTTTATATGTTAGCCGATTTTATAGAAAATGATCGTTTTTTAAAAGCCCAGATTGAACAGATATATGTAAACCGTCATCAGGAATTTGAGTTGGTCCCGAAGGTCGGAAAGCACCTGATTATTTTTGGCAGCATCGAAAATATGGAGGAAAAATTTGAAAAACTTATGAAATTCTACGAAGAAGGATTGAATAAGATAGGTTGGAGTAAATACAGCGTTGTGAACCTGAAATTTGAGAACCAGGTGGTATGCACCAAACGATAGGCATAAATGAATTGGTCAGAGGAAATATTCACAAATTGTGGGAAAAAGGTTGATAACAATTTGGGGAGAGGTTTATCCGAAGGAATACCTTTGATAATTTTGGCTTTTGAAATAAAAAATTACATGAATATATGAAATCGTCAGAAATCATCGTCGGTCTTGATATTGGAACGACTAAAATTGCTGCCATTGCCGGTAGAAAAAACGAACATGGTAAAATTGAAATTCTGGGACACGGCCGCACCGATTCAATCGGTGTAAAACGTGGTGTGGTTTCAAACATCGAAAACACCGTGGATTCGATCTGTAAAGCCATTGAAGAGGCGTCACAGAAGGCGGGCATTAATATAAAGTATGTCAATGTCGGGATCGCCGGGCAGCACATTATAAGTCTCCAGCATCGCGGTGGGATCATCCGCGAAAATTACGATGATGAAATCAGCAAGGAAGATGTGGAAGTTTTGCTGAATAACATGTACAACCTCAATATGAGCCCGGGCGAAGAGATCATTGATGTGATACCGCAGGAATATATTGTGGATGGCGAACAAGGGATAAAGCAACCGGTTGGAATGCTTGGTAACAGCCTTGAGGCAAATTTTCATATTATCATCGGACAGACCACTGCTGCAAAAAACATCTTTAAATGTGTAACCAAAGCTGAACTGGAAGTTGTCGATCTCATCCTTGAGCCAATTGCTTCAGCCGAAGCTGTTCTGAGCGAAGAAGAAAAAGAAGCCGGTGTAGTACTGGTCGATATTGGCGGTGGTACAACCGACATAGCTATTTTCCAGGAAAATATCATCCGGCATACTGCAGTCATTCCCTTTGGCGGAGATGTTATCACCGAAGATGTAAAAGAAGGCTGTTCTATCATCCGTAAGCATGCAGAGGAATTAAAGGTTAAATTCGGATCAGCTTTGGCCAGTGAGAACAGGGACGATGAAATCGTTGCAATCCCCGGATTACGTGGCAGGCCTCCAAAAGAGATCAGCCTGAAAAACCTGGCCAGCATCATACAGGCAAGGATGGAAGAAATCATCGAACACGTTTATTATGAGATCAAAAACTCCGGTTATGAAAAGAAGTTGATTGCCGGTATTGTGTTAACCGGTGGCGGTGCTTTACTGAAACATCTGCCGCAATTGACCGAATTCATCACAGGTATGGATACCCGGATTGGTTATCCCAACGAACACCTTGCCAACAATGTTTCCGATGAACTTGCCAGCCCGATGTATGCAACAGGTATTGGACTGGTCATCGAAGGAATGAGGAGATATTACAAGGAGAATGAAGCATTGAAGGAAAAAGGCCGGGGAAAAGAAGCAGAGCAGGAGAGTGTCGAAGAGCAACCAACTCCATCGAGGTCTTTTAGTTTCCTTAAAAAAATCCAGGAATTCTTTGAAAAAGACGACATTCAATAAGTTTTTGTCTGACACATTTTAAATTACCAAATCGCGGATAAGAAGCAATTTTAAAAAGAAAACATCACTTAAAAAGCAAATTATAAAGGACCTGTTTTAGTAAAACAGATGATGAAATAATTAACATTCATTTTGTTGATAAAAAACGGACTGGTCATGAATCACAGGATTATTATATAATAATTTTAAGACTTAAAAATGGATTTAATGCTCAAATTCGATTCACCTAAAAATCAATCCTCTATCATCAAAGTACTGGGAGTAGGTGGTGGAGGAAGCAACGCCGTTTCACACATGTTCAACCAGGGCATCCAGGGCGTTGATTTTTTTATTTGTAATACCGATGCACAGGCGATGGAAGCGAGTCCCGTTCCTTCCAAAATCCAGCTTGGGTCCAAAGGATTGGGAGCCGGGTCATTACCTTCAGTTGGTAAAGAATCAGCCATTGAGAATATTGAGGATATAAAACAAATCCTTGAAAAAAATACCAAAATGCTGTTCATTACTGCTGGTATGGGTGGAGGCACCGGAACCGGAGCAGCGCCTGTGATAGCTGAAACAGCGAGAACTATGGGTATCCTGACCGTCGGGATAGTGACTATCCCTTTTTTATTCGAAGGGCGAAAAAGAAAACTCCAGGCTGAAGCCGGAATTGAAGAACTCCGTAAAAATGTAGATACTCTGCTGGTCATTTCCAATGACAAATTAAGGGAAGTTCACGGAGACCTGAAGCTTTCGGAAGCATTCCAGAAAGCTGATAACATCCTTACCATTGCAGCTAAAGGAATTGCTGAGATCATCACCGTTACCGGTTACATCAATGTGGATTTTGAGGATGTTAAAACCGTGATGAAGGACAGCGGAACAGCCATCATGGGATCTGCCATTGCTGAAGGAGAAGACAGGGCGTTAAAAGCTGTCGAAGAAGCGCTGTCCTCGCCATTATTAAACGACAACAGAATAAAAGGCGCCGACAATATCCTGTTGTATATTGCCTCCGGAGAAGAAGAAGAAATCAGGATGAGCGAAGTGACAGAAATTACCGATTACATCCAGAAAGAAGCCGGGCAAAGCGCAGAGATTATTTGGGGAAACGGAAAGGACTCTTCCCTTGGAAAGAAAATCAGCATTACCCTTGTTGCTACAGGCTTTTCAGCAGACAGGGACCCGGGAATTGTCAAACCATCACAAAATATAGTTCACAAGTTGCTGGAAATTCCCCGTGAGGAAGTAAAGGAAAAACCACGGAATATAGATAATATTACCGAGATAACTCTTATCAAGCCTGCTAAAAATGAAGAAGTGGTTAGAAAAGAGGACCCTGTAATTAATAAATACGAATCCATCCCAAATAAAGAAATTAAGGTTGTTGAATTTAATTTTCATGAATCCAAAAAGGCTGACGAAGTGAAACCTTTCGTTACGGATCAGAAGAAACCTTTTGAACGCCTTACTCCAAATCCAATAGAAGCAGCTGTGCCAAAAAGCACTGATTATTCGCTTGACGTGGAACGGGAGGAGATTGAAAAAAAATCAAGGGAAAGGATCAAAAAACTGAAAGACCTCAGCATAAAGCTTAAGACTCCCGGAGAACTGGATGAATTTGAAAAAACGCCGGCCTACGTGCGGCGGAATGTTGAATTATCTGAGCTGAAACACTCATCTGAAACAGAGGTTTCAAAATATAACCTCGTAGAGAATGAGGACAAAAAGATCGAAATAAAACCGAACAACTCGTTCCTCCATAAATCAGTGGATTAAATGCTTTTATAAATCAGCCATTAACGGGTGATTTATAATAATTGGTTTTGAATTATTCATGTTACGCATATTTTGGATTTCTATGATTTTTACTTTGTGAAACTTGGTGACTTCGTGACTTAGTGGCACTATTTCATGTCTTTTATTTGCCACCAATACTCAAAGACACAAAGAAATCACTAAGTGTGTAACATCAGTGAATTAGTTAAAATTTTATTGATCTGCATATCAAAATATAGATTGACCCTTAAACAATCCTCCTTATGAGCCTGGAAAAATTGATCAACGACGATATCAAGGCAGCGATGCTGGCCAGGGATAAACAGAAACTCGAAGCCCTTAGAGCCGTTAAATCTGCCATCCTTCTTGCTAAAACCGATAAAGGCGGAGCAGGTGAAATTGAAGAGGATGCGGAAATGAAAATTCTCCAGAAGCTTGTCAAACAGCGAAGGGAATCTGCCGAAATTTATAAACAACAAGGGAGAGCCGCACTTGCCGAAGAAGAAATATTTCAATTAGCGATAATCGAAAAATATCTGCCGGCTCAGGTGAGTGAGGAGGAAGTTAAAAAGATCATCAGGGAAATCATTGCCGAAACCGGGGCCGCTTCAATCAAGGATATGGGCCGGGTAATGGGCCTTGCCACTAAGAAGCTTGCCGGACAGGCCGATAATAAGCTCATCTCAGGTTTGGTAAAAGAACTCCTGAACGGATAGGCATAAAATCTCACGTTTCAAATCTACCAAACTTCTTGTTTCTTGTCTCTTGTTGCTGGTTTATCCGGCACCCGTGCTGCTTACCCGCATGGCCGGGATGGAACATGAGCGCCTGTGTGGGGAAACCTACATTAATGGTATTGTTGAAAATATTTATTCTATTTTTGTTTAGTTCAACTCTCAAATTATTTTGCCGAATAAAAAACTTGTAAAATGCAAGAGAGCAGACAATACTTAGAAAATCCTGATGAACTTATTAATGGATGGAAATTTATTGAGAAATATGTAAGAATAAAAGGAACTAAATACAGGTTAAATGATATAGTTCCATTTTCCAATAAAGATGAAGTATGGTTGGAGTTTGAACGAGAACCGGATAATAAATACGATAATAATGCAATTAAGGTTATTGGCTGTTCAAAAAGGTTTTTTACAACCAGAAAATACTTTTTAGGTTATGTTCCTAAAGAAATATCAGCTGAACTTTATAGAAGTGGTTTAATAAGATATGCAGAACCCAGAATTAGGAGAATCTGGATATCCGATGAAGAAGATGATGCTACGGTTATATTTCAAATATTAATTCCAGAGGACGTCGAAGAGAGGTATAATTGCAGGTATGTTTCAAGTTACGATTCACATCATTAGAAATATTATGTAAAACCTAAATCAAATTAGAAATGAAAAAATTTACACTTATATTCCTATTTATAGTATTTAAATTAATAACGTTTGCACAGGAAATGCCAAAAAAAGCCAATGTAATAGTTATTGAAAAAAAAACAGAATCACTTGATTATTTAACAAGGTTTGCAAAACTTCTTCAATCAGAAGCATACCCAGTTAATGAAATTAATAAAGATTTATTGTCTGTCCAAACTGATTTCAAAAGGATGGATTGGGATGGGATAGCGAGTTTAAGTGTCTATGCATATGCTGAACAATTTGATAGCACTTCAATTATAAGAATAACAGGCAGGGTTGAAGTTACAAGTATGGGTTCAACCGGGCTTCTGGATGCCTGTAATTGTGGTGGTTTAAACAATGCCAGAATAGCTGCGTGGAAAAGAATTAATGAGCTTGTTAGAAAATTTGAATATGATTTAATCAAATATGAAGTCAAATAATAATCAAAACTAACAAATATGCTGCATTTAAATGAACACTAATATAATAATCAAACTATTTGGCCGAATAAGAATCAATACACTTTAAAATTGATAATATTTGGATAATTGTTCATTAAAAATTTTATTAAAATAAATTAAGCCTCATTTAACTCATCCCTAAAAATACCATTTCCCCAACACCAAAAACACAAACCTTTCATCAAGCAGGCTTCCGGTCGCTTATTTCTTATTGCTGGTTTATCCCCTACAAGTGCTGCTTTCCCGCGTTAATTATTTTTATTTTAGTTAGGCTGAGAATAACTTTAATCCAGGAGGAAGTCACAGGCTTAGCCACACGGTGGAAAAGTTTTCTGTTATTTTACTTTTATAAAAACCTTTTACATCTGACATATTCAAATAATCCTTAGTCATTAATTTTAATATCTCATCTCGATTATGAGCAATTTCTGAGTAATACTTAACACCAAAATTGCCTACTTCCTGACCATTCATTGCCGAATTACATTCTGAAAACATTCTATTTAACTCTAGAATTTTCTTAAATATATCTGTTGAGAGCCAATTTCTTTTCCAAGTCAACATTGCAAGCTTTGTCTGTAGGTCATTATAAGAATCAAGATTCATGAATGCTAAATGGCAAGGCTTATTGTTGATTAAATGAGTTGATTGAAAGAAAACTAGTATTTGTTCTAGCTGATCGTAAACTTCAAGCCGTTTTTCAATACTTATTTTCCAATAGTCTTGATTGTATTTTCTCTTTTCTATTAAATAACTTGTAATGCCAGAAACAATAGCAGAAACTACTACGCTGCCTAATAACATTATAATCCAATTCATTTTTTAAATATTATTTGTTTTAACTTGATTTAACAGAGAGTTTGACAATTGTGCCCAACTCCTTTATACCCCTGAATTTTTGAGGGTTATCCATCCAATGGAATTTGAATACCCCTGATAAGAACAGGTTTTATTTTCAAAAGTAAATTAATTCAATCAGATAATATCATCATCGGGCAATTTTATTTCCCTTCGTTTCTTTCAACTACGCCAAATATTTTCCCGCTCTATAACCTTTTCCCAACCTCCCCCCTAATAACCTGCTCTGTAACCCTATTTCCAACTTTGTCAATATTATAAAAGAGCTCTGGAGTCGCATTTCCAATGTTGTCATTATAGGAAAAGAGTTCTGGAGTCGCATTTCCAATCTTGTCAATAGGATAAAAGAGTTCTGGGGTCGTATTTCCAATATTGTCAATATAGGAAAAGAGTTCTGGAGTCGTATTTCCAATGTTGTCATTATAGGAAAAGAGTTCTGGAGTCGTATTTCCAACTTTGGAAATGCGGGAAAAGAGTTCTTGGGAATTAAAAGTTTAATCAATAAAATTCAGCGGATGGTCAAACCAATGGAGGTAAAATAAAAAAGGACAGCTTAACCAGCCATCCTTTTTCAATAATAATATTGATAACCTTATGCTCCCAGCATCAACCTTTTGAATCCAACTACCTTTAATTCCGGGTCGACCTGTTTCACAAACTGGCCTACCGTCATTTTGTTATCCCTTATAAAATCCTGGTTGAGCAGGGTATTTTCCTTATAAAATTTGTTCAGCTTACCTGTTGCTATTTTTTCAAGCATGTTTTCAGGTTTCCCTTCCTGCCTTGCCATGTCCATGCCGATTTCAATTTCTTTTTTTACCACATCCTGGGGAACATCAGAAGCGTCAACAGCAATTGGATTCATAGCTGCAATCTGCATCGCCAACTGGTGACCTGCATCATCCGAACTGTTTTCTTTATTAAACCCAAGGATGGTTGACAGCCTGTTACCCTGGTGATTGTAAGCAAATACTTTTCCAGCTTCGATGAATTCATACTTTGCAAGATCCATTTTTTCACCTGTTTTACCAATCAGGTCGGTAACGCCATCCATCAGCTTCCTTCCGTTCCAGTCAAGGTTCTTTAAGTCTTCAACTGATTTCGGTTTGTGAGTGAGTGCAAGTTCAAGGGCGGTTTTTGCAAAACTTACAAATTCCGCATTTTTAGCCACGAAATCAGTCTCACAATTCAGCATGATGACTGCTGCAAACTTGTGGTCTGCAGTTGTCTTTGCTACAACAATACCTTCCTTTGCTTCTTTATCAGCCCGTTTGCTGGCTACCTTCTGACCTTTTTTCCTGAGGATATCTATTGCCTGTTCATAATCTCCGTTTGACTCTTCCAGTGCCCTTTTACAATCCATCATCCCGGCGCCGGTCATTTGCCTGAGTTTATTTACTTCTGATGCTGTTATGTTTGCCATTTCAATACTATTATTATTCCTCTTCGTTGGAATGTTTATATAATCCGTTCTCTATTTATTCAAGGGTTTCCTTATTGGTTTGGCGACTATTTTCCTTGGCCTCTTGGCTTTATCTTCCGTTTCTTCTCCTGCATCATCCATGCTCTTAACCTTAACTTTGGCAAGCTTTTTAGCTTTCTCTATTTCCTGGTCTTCATCTTCTTCAGCCAGTTCAACTGATTCGGCTTTTACCCTGATCATTTCATCGTGTTCTTCCTTCTCTTCAAGGTCTCTCTTGTCTTTATCCAACTTCCTTTCCATCAGGCCTTCTTCAATAGCCTGTACCATTGCTCCTACTATCAAATCGATGGATTTTGAAGCATCATCGTTTGCAGGGATTGGAAAATCTACTTTGGTAGGATCAGAATTTGTATCCACAATGGCAAAAGTCGGGATATTGAGTTTTTTTGCCTCGGCAATGGCGATGTGCTCCTTTAGAATATCAACTACAAAAATAGCGGATGGAAGCCTGCTCAAATCGGCAATACTTCCCAATTGTTTTTCCAATTTAGCTCGTTCACGCTGAATCTGGAGTCGTTCCCTTTTGGATAAATTTTTATAGGTGTTGTTTTCCATCATTTTGTCAATGGAAGCCATTTTGCGCACCGCCTTTCGGATGGTGGCGAAATTGGTTAACATACCACCCGGCCAGCGCTCAGTAACGTATGGCATACCTACCCTCTTCACATGATTGGCAACGATTTCTTTCGCCTGTTTTTTGGTAGCAACAAACAGGATTTTCTTTCCTGATTTAGCTATTTGCTTAATTCCTGAAGCTGCTTCTTCAATTTTTGCTGCAGTTTTGTAAAGATCAATAATGTGAATTCCATTTCGCTCCATAAAAATATAAGGAGCCATATTTGGATTCCATTTTCTTCTCAGGTGGCCAAAATGTACACCCGCTTCTAATAATTCGTTGAAATTTGTTTTTGACATGTGTTTTATGTTTACTTTCTGTTAATAATGCAATTGCTGAGTAGTCACTTTCCGCGAGTCTCAGCAATTTAGATACTAAACAATCTATAAAAGAATTTCTATCGTTTGCTGAACTGGAATTTCTTCCGGGCTTTTTTCTGGCCGAATTTTTTTCGCTCTACCATGCGCGGATCCCTTCTAAGTAATCCTTTTGCCTTGAGTGGCGGCCTGTATTCCGGATTTAATTCGATAAGCGCTTTGGAAATAGCTAATCGTAAAGCTTCAGCCTGTCCGGTGATTCCACCGCCATCCAGGTTGGCCTGAATATCGTATTTTCCGGCGTTACCTGTAATTTCCAAAGGTTGGTTAACAACGTATTGTAAAGTTGCAACAGGGAAATATGCTTTATAATCTCTTTTGTTTACAGTTATTTTTCCACTGCCTTCTTTTAAATATACTCTGGCAATGGCGGTTTTTCTTCTTCCTGAAGTGTTGATTACGTCCATTATTTATTATTTGATTTTTGTCAGGTTAATTGTTTTTGGTTTCTGGGCTTCGTGCGGATGCTCCGATCCAACATATACGTGAAGATTTCTGAATAAGGCATCTCCCAGCTTATTTTTTGGCAACATACCCTTGATGGCTATCTCGAGAATATCCGTTGGCTTTTTAACAAGCAATTCTTTCGGAGTTCTGATCCTCTGCCCTCCGGGATATCCGGTATGCCTTACATATTCCTTCTTGTCCAGTTTATTCCCGGTAAATTTAATTTTTTCGGCATTGACAATAATTACATTATCACCGCAATCGACATGAGGAGTAAAGTTGGTTTTATATTTTCCTCTTAAGAACTTAGCAGCAATTGAAGAAAGCCGGCCCACAACCTGGTCCTGGGCATCAATCAGAACCCATTCTTTATTTACTGTTTCTTTATTTGCGCTAACCGTTCTGTAGCTTAAAGTATCCATTGTTACGTTATTACTTGTTCGACAATTCGCCTTTCGAAAATTGGGCTGCAAAAGTAGAATTATTTTTTAATCATAACAAAATTTGTAGAAAAGATTTTTTTATCCGTCCATTCAGCTATTTACAATAAATTTGGTTGGGAATAGTTTTCCTGCAAATCCTGTGGTTGCAAATGGTTAACAAAAATACAATAAAAATTCTTATCTACTTAACTGTTTTCTCGGTTGCCATGGGCTATCTGGAAAGCGCAGTGGTGATCTACCTGCGTAAAATATTCTATCCCGAAGGGTTTGTCTTTCCTCTCAAAGCCATCGATCAGCATACTGCAATGGTGGAAATTATTCGTGAAGCTGCCACTGTAATTATGCTGGCAGTTGCCGGATTCCTTGCCGGAAGAACCCGAACCGAGCGGTTTGGCTTTTTCCTTTTTTGTTTTGGCATCTGGGATATTTTCTTTTACGTTTTCCTGAAGCTGTTCATCGGCTGGCCTGAATCGCTTCTCACCTGGGACATTCTTTTCCTCATCCCCGTTACCTGGGTGGGACCGGTAATAGCGCCGGTTATCAATTCACTTACCATGATAGCGCTTGCGGTATTCATCAGCTACTTTACTGATAAAAATATCCCGACGAGGATTAAAAAGCCTGAATGGGTTTTGCTGATCCTGGGATCTTTGGTGGTAATAATTTCTTACACTTTCGATTATCTGAGTTTCATGTTCAAGAGGTTCAACCTGTCTGATTTCTTTGACCCTTCTGTGCAATCTGAAATTCTTGAAAATGCAACCGGTTATATTCCGCAAGCATTTCCATGGTGGATATTCATTGTTGGGGAAATATTCCTGATTGGTGCTATCTGCACCTTTGTGATAAAGAATAAAAAAAGAAACTTCGCAATCCAATAAGTGTTGACAAGCATTTTGAAGTTTATCGAGGCTATCCCTAGATTGTCATTATATCCTTTTCCTTGACCTCGGTAACTTTATCAACTTTATCAATATAATCAGTCGTAAGCTTCTGAATATCTTCCTGCAGTTTCTTTACATCATCTTCCGAAATGCCTTCTTTTTCCAGTTTCTTGGCTTCATCGTTGGCAGTCCGACGGATATTGCGGATACCGACTTTGGAGTTTTCGGCTTCCACTTTCGCCTGTTTTACCAGGTCTTTTCTTCTTTCTTCGGTAACAGACGGAACGATGATCCGCAAAACTTCACCTTCATTTTTAGGATTAAAGCCCAGATTGGCCGCCATGATCGCCTTTTCAATCAGGCCGATGACGCTTTTATCCCAGGGCTGAACGATGATCTGCCGTGGATCGGGCGAGGTGATATTGGCGGTTTGATTGATCGGCGTGTTCACGCCATAATAGTCGATAGAAACGCCATCCAGCATAGAAGGGCTTGCTTTTCCCGCCCTTATTTGCTGAAATTCCTTTTCGAGGTGGGTGATGGCTTTGCTCATCCCCTCTTTTGCAACATCATATACAAACTGACATTCTTCGACCATAATACTATCTTTTAATGATTCAGCGCAAATTTAAAATTTTTCCTTAAAACCAAATATTATGAATTTGTGACAAGAGTGCCTATCTCCTCATCTTCCAGCAATTTTTTCAGATTTCCCTTATGGTTCATATCAAAAACGATAATAGGAAGGTTATTTTCCCTGCACATGGTAAAGGCTGTTAAATCCATAATTTTCAATTGCTTTTGGTATGCTTCATCAAATGAAAGGGTTTTATATTTCACCGCTTTGGGATCCTTTTCCGGATCAGCATTATAAACTCCATCTACGCGGGTGCCTTTCAGGAAAACATCCGCCTTGATTTCAACGCCCCGCAAAACGGAAGCTGTATCCGTAGTAAAATATGGATTCCCGGTTCCACCGGCAATGATGACCACCTTACCTTGCTCAAGGTATTCAATTGCTTTACGCCTGCTCATCAATTCTGAAACCGGTCCAATTTGAAATCCTGAAAGCAAAGCCGTCTTTAAACCAGTTTTTTCAATGGCTGACTGCAACGCCATGCTGTTGATTACGGTTGCAAGCATGCCCATATAATCACCCTGAACGCGGTCCATTCCATCGGCTGTGCCCTGCAATCCCCTGAAAATATTTCCGCCTCCAATAACTATGGCAACCTGAACTCCGAGTCCAGATGCCTGCTTGATTTCGTTTGCATAGTCTGACAGCCGTTGCGGATCGATACCGTATTGTTGTTTGCCCATCAGCGCTTCACCGCTGAGCTTTAATAAAATCCTTTTGTACTTCATCTGATTTGTTCCTTTTGAGGGTTTCAAAGATAGGGTATTTCTGGAAAATGAAAGTTGGAATTTGAATGGAAGGATGGAAAGTGGAAATAGGGAAATAGAGGAAATATCGGAAATAGGGGAAATAAGTTCCTTCGAACCTTGAACTTTGAACCTTGAACCTTGAACTTACTTCATTCCTTCTGTGCAGTTTTGACAAATATCGGTCTGCCTGCGGTTTGTGAAGACCCGGGTCCGGAAATCGTTGTACATTTTTCCGCGCCAAACTTCTTTAAAAGGTATCTCTTTCAGATCACCCATCCTGTAATCAGCATCCTTATCAAAGCAGCATGGAACCGTTAATCCATCCCAGGTAATCACACATGACGACCACATCCGGTAACATTTGTTGGGCAGGGTATTTTTGAATTCATAAGTACCGTCAGGTAATTTACGGTAACGGGAATACTTATCGAGGGTTGGAATTAATGGATTGCCATTTTTATAATCATTGATTTGCGCCGTTTTGATTTGCAGCTCATCCACACCCCATTCCTTACAAAGCTTTTTAACCTGATCTAACTGATGCTCATTCGACCTGAAAACGATAAACTGAACAATGATGTGAGGCGTTGAAGATTTTAATTCCTTTTTCCATCTCACCATATTTTTAATCCCTTCAACAACCTTATCATACCTCCCACCTGCCCGATATGTTGCATATTCCTCCTGCCCAATTCCATCCAACGAAATGATCAGCCTGTTCAATCCGGATTCGATGGTTTTCTTTGCATTTTCATCCGTTAAGTAATGGCCATTGGTGGAGGTAGCGGTATAGATTTTATTTTTTCGTGCATATCTTACAAACTCAAAAAACTGGGGATTAAGATAGGGTTCGCCCTGGAAATAAAGGATCATATAAACCAGATGATCTTTTAACTGGTCAACAATCTTTTTATAAAGTTCCGAAGTCAGCATCCCTGTGTTTCTTGAAAACTGCCTTAGTCCAGAGGGGCATTCCGGACATCGAAGGTTGCATGAAGTGGTAGGTTCGATGGAAATACTGAAAGGATTTCCCCAATGGATGGTCGTTTTGGTCAGCCTTGTGAGGTAATAACTTGCAACGATCAACAGGAGATTCCAAACCCGTTTGAAGGTTAACCCTGAAGCCAGGCTGAATCCGTCTTTAATCTTACCAATCAAGCTATCCTAATTATTAAACTTCTCACTGGACTTTAAATATGATATTTTGAATTTTGTTTTGGAGCAGGAGGCATGGTGCTTGTGGCATAGAAAATTAAATATTGGCGGTGATTTTTTTCACCAGCTTTGATTGGTTAAAGAATTGTTTTGCTATGATCCTTAAAACCGTGTAGCCGGGAATTGCCAATATCATACCCGGTATACCAGCAATGCTGCCGGCCATAAGGATGACAAGGAATATTTCGATGGGATGGGCCATCACACTGGTTGAATAAATAAACGGCTGAAGGATGAAATCATCTATCAGCTTAACCACAATAAAGGTCCCAACGATGGTGGTTGAAATGGGGACAATGTTTTCATAAGAACCCGTGCTAAGGGTCCCGGTTGCTCCGATTAAAACTCCTATTGCGGCTCCGATGATAGGTCCGAGATAGGGAATGACATTCATAAGCCCGCCCAGAAACCCAATCAGCAATGCATTTTCAACACCAAAAAAAGACAGCCCAACGGTGATCATCGTCATCATAGCGAATATCTCAGCGCTCAATCCTACAAAATACCTTGAAAGCAACCGGCGGGTGTCGCTCATGATGATGGCAGCCTTATCTTCAAATTTGGTTGGAACGAATAGCATGATTCCGTTATAGAAAAGATGATCGTCGCGCAGGAAAAAAAAGGTCATAAAGACGACTGAAAATATACCGATGAACAAGGACCCGGCAAATCCCACCACATTTCCAAAAATACTCTTCACCGAAGTCATAGTCAGAAGCGATTCAAGTTCAGCAAATATCATGGTCTCAAGGGTTTGGTCATTCTCCAGCATATTAAACTTGAGGAGTTGCTTTTCTATGTCATTTAAAGGTTTTTGAAGCTGTTCGCCCAGGTATTGGAAATCGATGCTGGTAATCACCTGCGCCTGACGGTTGATAATGGGGACAAAAATGATAAATAAAGAGGTCAGCACAAGCACCATCACGATTAAAACCAGCACAGCACTTAGGGTATGCGGCATCTTAAATTGTTTGAGGTGTATTTTATCAAACAACCTCACTAGAGGCTGACCAATAAACGATAGCACTCCTGCAATTAAAACATAAACCAGGATATCAGAAAAATACCATGCGAGGTAAAGACCAAATAAAGTCAGGAGTATTCCGCTTATGTATTTCAGCGTTTGATTCATGCTGCAGTATTTATGCAAATGTAGAAAATATATTGCAATGGTGAAACAACTGCTTATCTGCACTTATCACCATATTTTCAAATAGGTTATTCCAGATATTTCATTAGTTCATCAGCAAACATTTTATGACCTTCTGCATTCAGATGCACATCTCCGCTGAAATAATACTTTTTGATTACATTGGTTTGGAATGCTTTTTTTTCAATTACGGAAAAAAAGTTTATAAACTGCAAATTATTGTCGCTCGAAAACTTCTTCCAAAACTGAACCTGAATGCTGTTCCAATCACCTGCGGTGATTTGAATCGGCCAGGGGTGCACTGAAACAGACATTTTAATATGGTGTGCTGTACACAATTCAGCAAGTTGTAACATATACCACTTCTCAAGTGTAAGCCCTTCACGTCCCCATTTATCAAATATTGTTTTATCGAGGTACCAGGTTCCGATAGTATGAAAATATTCATTTTGTAAAAGTTGATCATCCTTAAACTCATCAAAAAATGTATAATACAGATCTGTCTTTGGATTTTCAACACTTTTGCCTCTTTTTTCGTAGAATTCCTTTCGTTTGCGCTCTTCAGCTATTGTCCTGATAGCATAAAAAATATAAGACGGATAATTGCTAAAGTTTTTCCATATACCTTTATCTGATTGATTTAAATCGGGATTGAAATCTTTATAAACGAGTTCGTTCTGGATATCTGATATGTCAATAAAAACAACAAGTTCATCGAATTTCAGCCCCATGTTTTCGATCAGATATTTAACCTTTAAATAATAGAGTTTTGGCGAATAACCAACCACACCCGCATTTAGTATTTCTGCTTTTGAAGTATCAAGTCGGGACTGAAGAATACCGGCAAAGGATTTTTCGTAGTCAACGCCTACACCTTCAGTATGAGAATCACCGATAAATAGTATTCTTCTTTTATCATTAGATAGTGGAATCTCCCGGACATAAGCGTCACGAAATCCAAGAGAATTTGTAAAAAAAGAATAATAATCGGTTCCATTCCAGGTAGTGGAAGATTGACAATTGGGTTTTAAACCATGATGATAGAATGGATTTTTACAACGGTAAGAATTGTTATCAGAAGGGATAAACAGCATTCCGGCGATCAGATCGATCAGGATGATGGATATCATTAAAAACAGAATCAATGAAATAGCAGGATGCCGCTTGAAAAAAATTTCTTTTTTATTCATTTCACTTTGATCTGTTAAATTTAACAGGATAAATTATACATACAGTAAAATGCCACAAGTCAAAAACTTTTCCCCAAAAACGCATGCTATTGAAACCGGGTGAAGGCAAATTTCAATGTGAATTTTACTGCGAGATTATCCCAGCCATTCGGCAAGGTGTATGGGCCATAACGATAATAAAATGCCAGGCCAAGTGTATACAACTGGAGGTTCAGCAATTTGTTAAACTGCAATCCCGACTCGTAATATCCTTTTTCAAGGGTTTGATAATCGATATATAAATGGCTGCTTTTATAATCTAAATTACCGAAGGCAAGGTTGGTTGCTATTGCCAGTTCCGGCTTGAATTTTTTACCTTTATATAACAGGCTTTCAAAATTATGGGTGAAATACAGGGCAGCATATTTGCTCGAGAGAAACTCATTCATCCGCATGGTTGCAAAGCTGTTTTCGGCAAATATGGTGAAAACGCGGTAGGCCCCGTTGCCATTGTATAGATTGGTATAGGGAATGTCAGCATCCACATAGCCGGCTGCCAGCTTGAATGAACTTTTACCAAAGTATTTAATATAGAACGATTTTTCAACTTTCAAGTCATACCGGTTATAGTCAAAATCACCATCAAGGAAACCCTTGATACCGCGGGTGTATTGAACCCACACCACAGGATAATCCGTTCCAAGGGAAATCTTTTTTCTCAGGTTCTGAATGAATTTTTCGCCATAGGCATAGCGGAAACCAAGCCTTGCCTCTGTAAAATCATACTGATCGAACAGCACCTTGACATTTTCATCGCTGATGGCATATCGGTAATCATCGGTCACTTCTTTGGTTGATTTGATCAGGCCTGCATCGAACTCAAAGTATTTCAGCGCCCTGAAACCCACGGAAGCTTTGTAGAATTCATTCTTATCCATCTTCTGTATCAGGAAATCGCGGAAATATTCTGGTTTGAAGAATCCGGGCTGGTCGTCGAAATATTTTATTCCGGAGGTTTCAGAAACATCCTTCTGGTATTCAAGGTTCAGCGCCAAATCCCATGGATAATAGATCATCAGCCCCAGATCGCCGCCATATTTGAATGCCTTATCCTTAAATCCATACCTGACAAATCCACCGATTTTGAAAACCTGTGATATCCTGTCATTGGTATGCACCCCGACACCAAGCGCAAATCCTTCATACGAATTGTATTTCAGGAAACGGTTTATATCAAGGTCAATATATCCCCACGGAATTTTCCCGGTTATAAGACTTTCAAAAGTTTTGGCTGCTTTATCCAGGTTGGCTTCCTTGCTTATACTGTCAACAAAGTCATAGGTGTTAATCTCTTTCTGCGAAAGTGAGTCAATGCGGTAATTCATCCAGTATTCCGGATCCCTGTGTGCAGCTTCAGGGTTCACATCTACCACCACACTGCCGAATTCACGGTTTTTCAAATCAGGATTCAACTTGATATCGCGTATATAACTTTTCCCGAATCCAAAAGGTAAACTGATCCGCTTGCCTGAGGCAGTATCATTTTCTGAACCTGCAACTATTGCCAATGCGGTATCAGAAATCATTACATTATTCAGGATAGCTATCGTATTCAACTGAACCGGAAACCATTGCTTGCCTTCGATGTATTCGTACATCTGCTCGATCCGCAAACTGATCAGCCCCCGGTCACCAGCAGGCTCGGCAATCACATTCTGGATCGCCCAGTTATTGCTGTTAATGGAAATCACACCCTCCAATCCTTCAAAATTTGTGTTGATCTTTGGACGGAAAGAAATGACAAAGATGCTGTCGCTCGTCCCGGAGTATAGAGTATCCTGAAGCAGGAAGAAATATTTGTCCGTACTTCCTTTGCTTATGGGATTAATGTAGGTTTTTTCCGCCACCCTGATTCGCTCATTATAAAATGTGGTGGATTGCATCTGTGAGATCAGAAATACAAAAATGGGATCCTTAAACCCGGCAACCTTTGTGGCTATAACCTCTTCATGGTTTTTATCAGGATACAAAAACTTACGTTCACTTACAGTTTCCACGATGAACAAGTGGTGCTTATCCAAAAACGCACGCATCTCTTCTCTGGTCGTATCGGCTGTGAGTGAATCAAGCTCGGGTATGGAATCCAGTTCAAGGGTAAAGATCATTTTATCGTAGGAGGTATAGGAGAAGGAAGGCAGCTTTTCAGGATCGTTATAATCGCGGTATGCAATTGCATTTTTAATTATGCGGTGAGCAGGGTTCTCAGTCGGGAAAACGGTGAATTCAGGCAATTCGTATTCCACTTTTTTCATCCGGATGATCAGGTTCTGGTTTTTGCCGGTAAGGACAAACTTTTGCGATTCGTATCCTACATAACTTAACGAAAGAAGCCTAATCTCATCATGCGATCGCAGAAGAAACTTTCCGTCAATGTCAGTAGTTCCGCCTCTTAAGCCATCGTTTACAACAATGTTAACAAACGGCAGTGTTACGCGCGATTCGGAATCTATTACCCTTCCTGACACTTCATTTATCTGAGCATTAACTAAAATACTCAGAATCATACCCAGAATAACTGCGAAAATAAACTTCATCAGACTTCCTTTTTTGGAGGTAGCAAATTTATTACAAATCCTTAACCCGCTTCCTTAATAATTGTTTAATGAATGGGATTGACTAAAGTGACTAAAGTTTTGATTGACTAAAATGCTAAAGGTTGAATGTTAAATTGTGAATTAGGTATGGTGAATGATGAATATCAAAAGCAAAGGAATAACTCAAAATTTATAATTTATTATTCAAAATTACTCCACCACCAGCTTTGTTCCTGCGCGGCTTTCGCTGGTAATGACTTCGAGGAAGTAAATCCCGGACTTCAGATTTGAAACATCTATCATATTGTTTTCCTGTTTTGCGGAAAGAACCTTTTGCCCGAGGTGGTTGTAAATGATGGCTTGATCTATTGTGATACCTTCTTTTATATTAATGGTGATTAAGAAGGAGGCGGGATTGGGAAAAAGGGTTATTGCCTCCTGGAATGTATTCTCCTCTATTGATGTAAGGCATGTCCACTGTACCACTAATTGACTATTACAGCCTACATTATTTCCAAAAATTTCAACCGGTCCAATTTGGTTTGTCAAATAATCACATATGCTTTGGACATCGCATTCCGAAAGCTGATCATTGCCCGTTATATTTAAATTTGTAATTGTAGAAGGATTTAGGTTGTCAATTCCAGTCAAACTGGTTAGGGAATTATTGCCTGTAAAAGAAAGTTCACCATTGATAGAATATAAACTACTCAGTCCAGATATATTTTCCAATTGTTGATTTGTATGTATATTTAATTTACCTCCAATATATTTCAAATTTATTAAACCATTGAGACTATTAAGCACTGAATTATTCCAAATTCTGCAGTATCCATTTATGGAATCTAAATTTTCCAGCCCTGACAATTCAGTTAATGCATAGTTTTCGTATATAAGTAAATCATCTCCAATAGTATTTAAATTATTCAATCCTGTTAAATTTACAAGTCCAAAATTAGCATGGATGTTAAGAATTCCAGATATGGATGTTACATTATTTAACCCCGAAAGTGAAGTTAAGCCATGGTTATATGAAAGAAAAAAAGATCCATCAATTTTAGATAAGCCCTCTAAACCCATGAGGCTTTGCAAACTACTATTAGAGTCAATCCCAATTCCCGCAAGGGAAATCAAATTATCTAAACCATTAAGATTCTGCAAATTATTATTATATAAAATACTAATATATCCCTGAATGTCCGTAACATTATTTAATCCGGTTAAATCAATAAGATTATAATTACCCCAAATTTCAACGTTACCTCCAATAGCATTTAAATTTTCAAGTCCAATAAGGCTTTCAAAAGAATTATTTTCCAGGATGAGACTACCGCCAAGAAAAGAAAGGTTATTGAAGTCTTCAAGGTTTGAAACGAATGGCTGGTTTTTAATAGCAAGATATTGATCTATTGAGGTTATATTGTGTAAGCCGAAAAAACTGGTTAAGAGATTATTATTTTCTATAAATAAAACTCCTGGCACGTGAGTGATATTACTTAATTCAGCAATACTGGTTAGTGTTGTGTTAAATTGTATCCAAATGCCATTTCCAATTGAAGTTAAATTTTCAAGCCCTGAAAAGTCTGTAATTGCTATGTTATGATAAATATCTAGCCCTCCCCCAATGATAGTTATATTCTCTAATCCATTCAGGTTTTCCAAAGCAATGCAATTATATATTTTTAATCGACCCACGATGGATGTCAATACACTTAAGCCACTCAGATCATAAATCCAAAATTCATTTGAACCTTCAATGAAAACATCTCCTAATATTTCGGTGCACCCCGGATAATTAGCCTGGAAATTATCGATCTGTTCCTGAGTTGTAAATGTTATTCCCTCTGGTAAACAGCCCTGCGAAAAAACAATGCTGTGGCTTTTGGCTACCAAGGCAAGTAAGAGAATTAGCTTTTTCATAATAAGGTTAATTTAAGGATTTGTTATGTTTCCATTTGTCAATATATTAGTCAGGCAAATATACGTATTAATTTTTATGCTGAAAAACAAGCAAAAAAAAATCCCCCGTGCTACCGGAGGATTTCTATAATTATTGGAATGACGGGATTATTTACCCTCTTCTTCTGTGTTCGGCTCTTCTTCCTTTGCAGGTTCTTCCTTCTTAGGCTCTTCCTTCTTAGCGGAGGTTTTCTTCTGTTTCGACATTTTCTCCAGCTTCTCTCTGGCTTCCTGCTCCATGCCGGACTTTAATTCAGCGAGGGCCGAAATATCGCCAAGGGTTGTTTTCTCCGAACTGTCTTTGAGCTTCTTAACGGCTCGCTTCGTAGTCTGATCTTCTTTACGTACCTGCGACTCGGCTTTTGCTTTTTCAACAGCCTGTGCATCATGGTAAACCTTTGAATGCGATAGAATGATCTTCTTGTTCTCTTTCGAAAACTCAATCACCTTAAATTCGAGGGTATCATCAATTTTTACGGAAGTGTTATCTTCTTTTGCAAGATGCCTTTTCGGGACAAATCCTTCAACGCCGTAAGGCAATGCAGCAACAGCTCCCTTATCGTTGATCTCGATAATGGTTCCACTATGAACCGAATCCAGTGCAAATACCGATTCGAAAACATCCCATGGATTTTCCTCCAGTTGCTTGTGCCCGAGGCTCAGCCTTCTGTTTTCTTCGTCAACATCCAAAACCACAACCTCTATTTTTTCACTGATCTTGGTAAATTCGGCCGGATGCTTGATCTTCTTCGACCATGAAAGGTCTGAAATATGGATCAGCCCGTCTACGCCTTCTTCCAGCTCTACAAAAATACCGAAGTTGGTAAAGTTACGAACGATAGAAGTATGCTTTGAGTTAATCGGATAACGGTCTTTAATGTTAGTCCATGGATCCGGGATCAGTTGCTTGATTCCCAGCGACATCTTCCTTTCCTCACGGTCGAGGGTAAGGATCACAGCTTCGATTTGATCGCCTACTTTCAGGAAATCCTGGGCAGTCCTCAAATGCTGCGACCATGACATCTCAGAAACGTGGATCAGGCCTTCAACTCCCTGCGCAATCTCGATGAATGCACCGTAATCAGCAATTACAACAACCTTACCGGTAACTTTATCACCAATCTTAAGGTCAGCGCTCAGTGCTTCCCATGGGTGCGGCGTAAGCTGTTTTAATCCCAGTGCGATTCTCTTCTTGTTATCATCAAAATCAAGAATTACCACCTTTATCTTCTGGTCTAATTCAACCACTTCTTCCGGATGGTTGATCCTGCCCCATGAAAGGTCGGTGATGTGGATCAAACCATCGACACCACCCAGGTCAATGAATACACCATAGGAAGTGATATTTTTAACGGTACCTTCAAGCACCTGTCCTTTTTCAAGCTTCGAAATGATCTCTGTTTTTTGAGCTTCCAGTTCATCTTCGATGAGGGCTTTGTGCGAAACAACAACATTCTTGAATTCGTGGTTGATCTTCACTACCTTGAATTCCATCGTTTTGTCGACAAAAATATCGTAATCGCGGATGGGCTTCACGTCGATCTGGGAGCCCGGTAAAAAGGCCTCAATTCCGAAAACATCCACAATCAAACCACCTTTGGTACGGCATTTTACATAACCGGTGATGATTTCCTGTTTATCGTGGGCATCGTTAATTCTCTCCCATGAACGTAAAACGCGCGCTTTCTTGTGAGATAAGATCAATTGGCCAGTGGTGTCTTCCTGGTTCTCCACATAAACTTCGATTTTATCCCCGATTTTTAAATCAGTATTATAGCGCAGTTCGTTGAGCGGAATGATACCATCTGATTTGAAGCCAATATTCACCACAACTTCCCGGTTATTTTTTGCCACTACAGTTCCATCAAGCACTTCATGATCAGTGATGGATTTGAGAGTGTCGTTGTAAATACCTTCGAGTTTTGTGCGTTCATTACCTGAATATACCTCATACTTTTTACCAATTGCATTCCAGTCAATTTCCGGAGGTGCACTCCTGGTAACCGTGTCGGTATTTTTTTCTTCCGTTTCGGTTTTTGATTTGGGTTTTCTGGTTTTTGTTTTTTTGGGAGCCTCTTGTTGCTCTTCTGCAATTTCTGCTTTAACCTCGGCAACTTCTTCAGTCCCCTCTGGTAAAGTGCTGTCTTTAATTTCTTCTGACATTCAATAAAACTTTGTATTCCGAATCGTCAGGATTCCTCCCCGATCAGCAGGAAATAACTGAAAATTACGGAAAGTGTTAAACAATACTTTTTTAATCGGGGCGGCAAAAGTACATTTTTTTTGACAATAACCATATCTTTGCAAAAAAGATTGACGGATGGGTTCTGCGTTATTGGTTAAATGTTATCATGGCGCAAAATCTGGGTCTGACAATTCTATAACAACTATAAATCTTTTGACAAATAACATTTTGTCTGCTCCGAAAAATCAAAAAGAAAAGAAATGCCACTAAAACACAAAAATCCACTAAAGAATAAAATCAATAAATTAATTTTAGTGAGTTTTGGTGGCGATATAAAACAATGCGATGCTCGGACTCAAAATTTAATAAATAACAATTAACACAATAAAACATGGCACTCAAATGCGGGATCATCGGGATTACAAACATTGGCAAGACAACCATTTTTAATTGCATCTCCAGAACCAAAGCTGAAACGAGCAATTTTGCTTACAGCGCTTCGAAGAGCAATTTAGGCGTGGTAGATGTTCCGGATGATCGTCTTTATACCATTGCCAAAATGGTCAATCCGGCAAAAGTCATTCCTACCACCATGGAAATAGTCGATATTCCGGGACTGGCCAAAGGCGCCAGCCAGGGCGAAGGGATTGGAAATAAGTTTCTTGAAGACATTCAGCGCACGGATGCCATCATCCATGTATTACGCTGCTTCGATGACGAAAATCTTCCGCATATCGAAGGCTCGGTGAACCCGGTGAGGGATATGGAGATCGTCGACCTGGAGTTGCAGATAAAGGATCTCGATATGGTAGAGCGGAAAATCACGCGTATGGAAAAAGCCGCCAAATCGGGTGAAAAGGAACCGCTCAAAGTGATTGAAACCCTTAAAAAGTACAAGGATCATTTCGAGAATTTTCAGAATGCCCGGTCTATTAACCTGACGGATCATGAAAAGGAAGCGGTCGGGGATTTGTTTTTGCTGACTGACAAGCCGGTGCTTTATGTTTGCAATGTGGACGAAAAATCAGTTTTAACCGGAAACAAATATGTGGAGCAGGTGAAGGGAGCGCTGAAAGGCCAGAAAACCGAAGTGCTGGCAGTTGCCGGGTTGCTCGAATCGGAGATAGCTGAGCTGGAATCGGAAGAAGACAGGATGGCTTTTTTACAGGATGCAGGATTGTCGGAGCCCAGTGTGAACAAGATGATCCGTTCGGCCTACAGCCTGCTTAACCTTGAAGTATTTTTCACCGAAGGCCCAAAAGAAGTCCGTGCCTGGACAATTAAAAAAGGGATGAATGCCAGGCAGGCTGCCGGTGCCATACACAGCGACCTGGAACGGGGTTTTATCCGCGCTGAAGTGATCAAATACGAAGATTTTATCAGACTCGGCTCTGAGCATGCCGTAAAAGAAGCCGGCAAAATGAAGCTGGAAGGGAAAGACTATATCGTGGAGGACGGGGATATGATGTTTATCAGGTTTAATGTTTGATAGTCCTTAGCTTTCACAAACAAAGTGAAGCGAAAACTTAGGACTATCAAATCCCACCTGAAATCATTATCAGGATATTAAAAATATTCTGCCGAATCCTTTAAAAAATTAATAAAATAATATTACTTTAGCAAGAATTAATAAAACCTGGTACTTTGCAATGGTCACTATATTCATATTCCATCTATCTTCCCAATTGGGGGATTGATATTCGATTTATTCAGGAAATACGCCGGCATGAGAACTCAAAAAAAACAGAGATTTAAAATTATTTAAACAAAATGCAACTATATAATTTTAAATACAAAGTGATGGCATAAAATTATAAAAATAAAACCCTATTTTAACTGAAAAAACTGAATATTACAGACATTTTCCAAAGATTAACTCAATGAAAACGGCTTCAGTTTGAGAAAAAGCGGTACCAGCCAACTCAAAAATATGAAAAAGAAATTTCAAATTTCAGATTCACCAGAAATTCTAAATGAAAATTGGGATAGGTTGGCAAATTGCTATTTTCAAAAAAGAGAATTCCTTTCGTTGCTGCATAAATTCAATCCTTGTAAACAACGTTATTACGAATTATACAATGATGATCTGCTGGTAGCCGGAACTGTAGTATATACTTTAAAAATTAATCTGCTGACATTTTCTTATTTTCATCTTCCTTTTAAAATGAAGGTAATTGGTTTGCCCGCTT
Organism: uncultured Bacteroidales bacterium; assembly: GCA_963749345.1. Lineage (GTDB taxonomy): Bacteria > Bacteroidota > Bacteroidia > Bacteroidales > JAADJA01 > JAADJA01. Next base: position 1,483,167 of record CAVVMO010000001.1, read on the forward strand.
CATTAGCTACTCCTCCAGTGATTGGCGAATCCGTTGAATTTGAATATCTGGTAAATGAAATTTTAAAACTGGAAAAAGGCCTTACCATCTGTTTAAATTTAAAAGCAGATTTACTAAAAAGCAAAGTGATATGTTTGAGAACTTTGCCAACTATAATTTTTAGAAATCAATTCCCAAATTTCGAAAATTACCTGATGTCGTTACGTCATCATTATCGGAGACGAATTGTCCAAATGCAGAATAAATTTACTGGTGTTAGCTCAAAAGTAACAGACTGTTCTGCTTTTTGTCAGACTCATTACGAACTCTACCTCGAAATAATGAAGAGAACCCGGACAAAACTGGAGATTCTCCGATTAGAATTCTTCCAAAACCTCCCGGACAATTTTGTTCTTATAACGCATTATCACAATGTAATAATGCTGTCATGGCAGATTTCGTGCAAAGATGAAGATACTTTATTTTTCTTATTTGGGGGCATGAATTATCAAAAAAGGAATTCTTTTCATTCTTATCACAATAATCTGATCAGTATACTGAAGTTTTGCATTGATAAAAAATACAAGTATATTGATTTTGGACAGACCGCTGAAACTGCAAAACTCAGGCTTGGAGGTGAACTTGAAGAAAGAAAGATGTTTATTTATCACCCTAACTTTATTATTCACCTTATGCTCAAATTATTCAAAGGGTTATTTTCTTACGCTAAAACAACGGTCCAAGGAAAGATATTTAATGATCAGGTTTACTATTAACGATGTTATTCTAAAGACAAGGGTATGAAAGTTCTATTTGTTCGTCCAAAACCTCTACCATCAACTATAGGATTACAACATCTGATGATTGTAGAACCATTGGAGCTTGAAATACTTGCTACCCTGATTCAAGAAGATCATGAAGTTGAAATAGTTGACATGATTCTTGAAAAAAAAAGTATTAGCCATTTTTTAACTGAAAGAAAACCCGATGTCTTATGTTTGACAGGTTATATCACACACATTCCGGTGATCATAGAATATTGCCTTACTGCCAAGAAAATAAATAATAAACTGATAACCATCGTTGGAGGTGTACATATTGAGAAATATCCTGAAGATATTGACAATATATCCATTGATTACAGGGTAGTCAGAAATGCAACCAGAGCATTCCCTAAACTCATAAATTATTTATACAACGGATCAGAATTCCCGGCTGAAGTGCTTCGTTTCATGGAAAAGCTGAATGAAAAGGACCTTCCTGATTATGATTTTTATGTTCCTATTCCTGACCGTTCATTAACACAAAAGTATCGTAACAGATACTTTTATGTTTTTCACAACAAGGTAGCTTTGATAAAAACCTCATTTGGCTGTCCATATACATGTCATTTTTGCTTTTGCAGAGAAATTACTGGCGGAAGTTACAACGAGAGACCATTAAATGAAGTCATTACTGAATTGCAATCCATCAAAGAAAAAGAAATCTATATTGTGGATGATGATTTTTTACTTAATCCGCAGCGCATTAGGGAATTTATCCGTTTGCTGAAGGAACATAAAATAAACAAGAAATTCCTGGTGTATGGCAGAGCCGATTTTATTGCTTCATATCCTGAAATAATCAAAGATTTCAAGAATTGCGGTTTACGAACAGTAATTGTAGGGTTGGAATCTTTTCAAGATATAGAACTAAAGGAGTTTAATAAGAAAACAACTGAAAATATCAATAAGCTGGCTATGTCGGTTTTAAATCACAATAATATTGATTGTTATGCTGCAGTCATCATATCTCCATCATGGAATCAGGATGAATTCAAAAAGGCCAGGAAAATTATGAATGAATTGAAAATCAAATTTGTTAACCTGCAACCGCTTACCCCATTGAAAGGAATTCGACTGGAAATTGATGAGGAGAAGCTCATTGTTAACCGAAGCGATTTTGCCAGATGGGATCTGGCTCATGTAACAATTCGGCCTGAAAAAATGAGCATTGAAGATTTCTACAAAAACATACTCGACCTTTATCTTAAAATCGTGCTTAATCCGAGAAACCTGATCAGTCATTTAAAATATCCGTTGTACATGTATTGGAAAATGACACGAGGAATGTATAAAGTAAAAAAACAATATAAAATTAAAATAATGGAGGTTACGGAAAATGCCTAAGGTCATCTTAATCCAGCCTTCGCAATATGAACCTAATGGCACAACACTTTGCAAGCAAAAAGTCATGAGCTTACCGGGTCTTGCTCTTCCAATCCTTGCTGCATTGGTTCCTGAACAATGGGAAGTTAAAATAATTATAGAATTAATTGATGATATTGACTTTGATGAAAAATGTGATTTGGTTGGCCTAGGAGCAATGGGTTACTCAATTGTAAGAGCTAACGATATTGCAAAAGAGTTTAAAATGAGGGGGAAAATTGTATTTCTTGGAGGCACAATGGCACCATATATTACCGAATCCATGAAGAAATACTATGATAGTATTATTATTGGTCCAGCAGAAAAATCTTTTCCTGAACTCTTGCATGATTTTGAAAGCACAGGAAGAATTCAGAGGATATACAACCGTCCGTTAGATAACTTATCCGGATTACCTGTTCCAAAATATGAACTCTTCCCAATAAAGAAAATCCGGTTAATGTTACCAATACAATCAAGTCGTGGATGCCCTCATAATTGTAGTTTTTGTTCAACATCAGCTTATTACAAAAGTCATCACTTTGTGCGGCCTGTTAATGAGGTAATAAAGGACATTAAAAGAGTAAGACAGTTGGGATATAGGCGATTTTTTATTTTAGACGACAATATGGCTGGTAATGCTAAGCATATTGAAGAACTGGCAATGAAAATTATGCCATTAAAATTGACTTGGGCAGGTCAATGCACCATAAACATTGCACGTAATGACAAATTACTCAAACTCATTGCAAAATCAGGCTGCAGAATATTAAGTATAGGTGTTGAAAGTGTTTCGCAAGAAGGTTTGAATGATTTAAATAAATCCTGGTTAAAAACAAACAAGACATCTGAGTTATTAAATAAAATAAGAAAAGCGGGTATTGCTGTTTTTTCATCAATAATAATAGGAACCGATCGCGATACAGAAGAGAGTATAAGACAAACAGCCCGGTTTATTATCAAAAATAGAATCTCAATTCCTGTATTCAATATCCTTACTCCATTGCCAGGCACTGAATTATATTTAAAGCTGAAAAAGGAAAATAGACTTATTCATGAAGATATTTCAAAATATACTGGTTTCCAATGTGTGCATATACCCAAAAATATTACGCCAGAAAAGGCTAATGCTATGTTCTGGTGGATATATAAAGAAGTTTATTCGGTGAAAAATATACTAAAACGAAATTTGATTGTTGGAACCTTGCTTACACAGCCATGGGTTAGCTTGTTTTCAATTTATGTCAATTTCCATTATAGGAAGTATATATTAAAAGGCATCAACCCTTTAATGCTTTGAACAATGCCTAAACTTTTATTTATACAACCATCCCAATATAGCACTACGGGAACTATTGTGAAGCAAAGTAAAATATATCTTCCGGGTTTGGTCTTTCCATTACTGGCTTCACTTGCGCCCCATCACTGGAAGATTGAGGTAAAGCTGGAGGTTATCGAAGACATTGACTTTGACACAGACGCCGATCTTATAGGTATTGGAGCAATGGGACACGCTCTTTTCCGGGGACTTGATCTTGCATTAAAATTCAAAGAAAAGGGTAAGATTGTTTTTATGGGAGGGTATATGGCATCCATGATCCCAGAACTTGCACTTAATGTAGTTGACAGTATTGTGATTGGTGATGGGGAAATTTCATTTCTGCAATTGCTTACAGATTACGAAAGAACCGGAAAACTCGAAAAACGTTACGATAACCAGGTTAAAGATTTAATTGGCTTACCAGTACCTGATTTTTCTTTACTTCTTGACAAGCCCATTGGAGATATGCTCCCGGTGCAGGCTGGCCGGGGATGCCCTCATTCCTGTACTTTTTGTTCAATTTCCTGTCTTTACAAGGGCAGATATATAACACGGCCGGTGGATGAAGTCATACGGGATATCAAGGTCATTCAGAGCCTAGGGTTTAGGAAGTTTTACCTGATCGATGACAACATCGTAAGTAACCCGGGATACCTTGAGGAATTATGCCAGAAAATACAACCCCTGAAAATGCGCTGGTCCACTCAATGCACTATGAACCTTGCACGTAACGATATGCTGTTGAAAAAAGTAGTTGCTTCGGGCTGCGAAATCCTGAGCCTGGGCATAGAAAGCATTACACAGGGAGGCCTTGACAAATTGAATAAAAAGTGGCTACAAGTGAAAGATCATGAAGAACTACTTATTAAATTTCGAAAAGCAGGCATAATGGTTAGCGCCGAAATGATCATTGGAACGGACAGTGATACCGAAGAGAGCCTTAAAGCAACACTTGATTTTATCATGCGAGCCAGGATACCACTCCTTCGGATTTATATCCTTACTCCCGTCCCAGGAACTCAAATGTATGATGACCTAAAAAAATCTGGCCGCTTACTGCATGAAAATTTTGAACGCTATACCGCTGCAGAATGTGTGCACCAACCCGAGAATATCTCACCTGAAAAGCTTACAGCAATGTATAAATGGCTAAACAGCAAGGTTTTTTCATACAATGGAATTCTAAGGAGAACCCTTTTGAACCCACAAATTTTAAGACATCCTCTGAGGTACCTATTTGCCTTTGGAGTTAACCTTCATTACCGACGCTATGTTAAGCAGGGCGATACACCTTTAATCGTTTAAAATGACAGAAAAAAAGTTAAAACATTATGAGAACAAATGAACCTGTACCTGATATTTCTTCATTGTACCGCTTGCCTTATTCAAAAAATGACAATCCGAATGGCTGGATCGAAGTTACAACTGACTGCAACCTTCGCTGTCCGGGATGTTACAGGGGGTGCAATCGAGAGGACTCTGTCGCCCTTCATCAGCCTGTCGGGAAAATAAAAGAAGAAATCCTCGAAATGCATCGTATTAGAAATTGCCAGATAATTTCTTTAAGCGGAGGTGAACCCTTACTTTACCCTGATTTACTTGAAGTTATCAGCTTTATCAGAACAAATGGCATGCACCCGTTTGTTCATACCAACGGCATCCTTCTTACGCCGGAACGGTTAAAAGAAATGAAAATAGCCGGACTCGCAGGGGTTATTATCCGTGTCGATTCATTAAGCAGAAGCAGGGCTGTAAAAGAGGAAGATCTCAATACGCTGAGGCAGCGATATGGAGAGATGGTATATGCATTAAAAGGGATCCATTTGACGCTGCTTTGCGTTGTTGATCGAGATAACCTGCCGGAAATAGGTAGTATCATACAGTGGTCACTTGCGAATGAACGCCTGATTGATTTCATCACATTTATCCCGATCAGACAAGTGCGTTTTAAAAAGGATGAGCCAATAGATTCTTCAAAGTGGGTTTATACAGAGGACATCTGCAGGGAAGTATATAAACTGATCCCGGATATTAAGTATGCATCATTTCTTGGAAGCAGGCTGGAAAGTAGCAGCATCCGTTGGCTGCAAGCTCCATGGGTGGTGTTGAATAAAAAGATATTGGGATACCCCGGACCAAAATTTGTGGAATCTTTCCAGATGCTGCACCATCTTATTCGTGGAAAGTATGCTTATAAATTCGGAAAAGACAGGAATTATCTCAATATCTTACAAGTGTTGATTCTGGGCCTGTTTATAAAATCCTTCAGGACCATCTCCTGGAACTTTTTATTGGAGATACTCCGGAATCCAATATTTCTTTTTAGGAAAGCTACATTGCAATTACTGTGTTATATAATTCCACCGGCTTCTGTAAATGGACTGGAAGACGAGTGTGACGGATGCCCCGATGCAATGCTTTACAAGGGACAACTGGTACCTTCGTGTGCACTTGAAGAAATCAAACTATTTGGTAAATCCATTGAAAATAAGATGATATGATAAATGCATTATAAAAATATTTTGAATTACATGATGCTTTATTGAAGTCATAGTTTGGAAATTAATATCATAAATAAATTCAACACTAAACAAGATCACAATGGAAATCATTTCCGTAACGAACAGAAGATTACTTAGGTTATTTATTGATTTTCCACATTCTTTATATAAAAACGATTCAAATTATGTTCCCGAACTCTACATTTCGCAGAAACACCTACTGACCAATAAAAATCCTTTTTTCGAACATTCAGAAGCAGAATATTTCCTGGCTATGAAAAATGGTAAGGTTGCTGGCCGCATAGCCGCTATCAATAACAATATTCATAATCAACTATACAAAGATAAAGCAGGCTTCTTTGGATTTTTTGAGGTTATACAAGATTATGAAGTAACTAAGGCTCTTTTAGATAAAGTAGTAGGATGGTTCAGTTCAAAAAAAATTTACCATATAATAGGTCCAACCAATCTAACCACCAATGATTCATGTGGAGTGCTTATTTCAGGATTTGAATTATCTCCCATAGTAATGATGCCTTATAATAAAACATACTACGATGATTTTCTGAGCAGATATGGATTTGTTAAGGTAATGGATTTATCATCTTTTTTGATTGACGGTATCCAGCTTAAAAACCTGGTTGAACAAACTTTCGTCAGTAAGATTCAGGAAAAACTCAGAGAAGCCGGTATTGATATTCGTCCTATGAATTTTAAGAATTTCGATGAAGATGTCCATCAGTTTCGGAAAGTTTATAATGAGTCAAATGAAGGAAACTGGGGATTTATACCTCTAAATGAAAAAGAATTCAGAAGTATGGCAGAAGAAATTAAAAAAGTGGTTCCGGCAAATTTGGTTTTAATTGCCGAAAAAGACAAAAAACAAATCGGTTTTGTTGTTGCAGTGCCTGATTACAATCAGGTTTTTCGTCATTTCAAAAGAGGCAGGCTTTTACCCTTTGGGTTCATAAAATTTCTATGGTACAGAAGTAAAATAAATAGTGCAAGGATATTAATACTGGGGGTTTTAAAAGAGTATAACAATAGAGGAATTGATTTATTGCTGTATAAAACCATACAGGAAAAGCTCAACTCAATTGGTATTTATAAAGGCGAAGCTTGTTATGTTTTGGAGGATAACAAGGCTATGAATTCCATTTTAAAGAAAATTGGTGGCAAAGAGATCAAGAAGTACAGGATTTATAAAATCGCAACATAAAACCTGGACATTGTTCATCTATGATTATACTAACTTATCAGGCTTCCTGAATCTTTTCTGATCGATCCTTTATAAAGAGATTGAGAAGTACCGGTAACAGGAATAAATCCGATAGAAGTGCGATAATGAGCATAGAACTGATCAGTACTCCTTGTGAAAAAACCGCTTTTAAATCAGAATGTATTAAAACCACAAATCCAAAAAACAAGATAACAGTGGTCATGATCATTGCCTTACCAGTGGCTTTCAAACTTTCATGCCGCGCTTCCTTAACCGATTGATGCAAATTTCGCTGCAACTTAAACTTTGCCAGAAAGTGAATAGTGTTATCTACAGCAATGACAAAGCCAATGGTAAACACAATTGCGATATATCCGTTAAGAACAATTCCTGAAAAACCAAGGATCATTCCTCCTGCAAGCAACGGGATAATATTTGGGATCAAAGAAATAAATAGCATTTTTAGATTTTTAAATAACAACAGCATTAAAAAACTAACTATTAAAAAAGCGATAGCGAGATTAAAAAACATATTCCTGATCAGGTAATCATTACTTCTGTCTCCAAGAAGGGAAATACCTGTAAACCTCAAGTCCAGAATCCTGTTATCAATATTTTCACTGATCCATAGCTCAATCTTTAATTGCAATTCTTTTGCTCTTTCTGAGCCTATATCAAGCATTCTTCCAGTGACCAAACCCATAGTCCGGCCATCATCCATAAACTTGAAATTCTGCTCTCTGAAAAGAGTGCTAAACGTTTCATCATATTGGTTGATATCATCTTGATTTTTAGGCAGTAAATAATTTTCCGAGAGACCACCGTTGTAAATTTTATTTAGTGTTTTATAAACTGTCACGGGCGAAAACAACACTCCGAGCATAGGTAATGATTCCAGGTAACATTGAAGCTTTTCCACTTCTTTCAATACATAAATGTCATTGACAGTTTTTCCTCCTTTAGGTAAAACTGCAACATTGAAAGTCCTGACACCGGATAGGTTTTTGTCAAAAAAATCAATATCGGTTCTCATTTCAGATTTATCAGAAAAGTTTCCAATAATATAATTGTTTGTATCGATATTGAATATTCCCACCAGGGATATACATATTAATATGACTGTTGTCAGAATGATTCGCCCTGGAAATCGGTCAACTATATTATTAATTCGTTTTACCAGGTTTATCCAACCCATTTGTTTTCTAGATAATACGGGTAATGGAATGTTGTCGAGAATGGAAGGGAAAAGGGTTATTGATACGACAAAGGCCAGCATAACTCCGGTTCCGGCCTCAATTCCAAAATTCCTGATGGGCTTCATTGATGAGGATGCTAGAGAAAAAAACCCAATTGCAGTTGTAAGGGATGTCATTAAAAGTCTTATGGTTAACTCCCTTATTGTATCCTTCAGTGCCTTTTGTTTTGGAATATTTTCAATAAGAGCATCATTGTAGCGTGAGTAGATATGAATAAGCCCTGATGTGCATACCACCATAATGATTGTAGGAAACAAAGTGCTTAATAAATTGATTTGCCGGTCAAATATTCCCAGGAGTCCGTAAAAAAGCAACATTGCAATCAAAGTGGTAAGGACAGGATAAGCTACGCCAGAAAACGAACGGAAGAAAATAATGAAAAAGAAGATCACTACCATAGCACATAAAAACATATTGAACATTATCTCGCCTTTTATCATCCGAATATACTTGATCTCGGTATTGATATTTCCGGCCAGGTGGGCTTCGTAAAATGAAAAGCGGCCCATTAAACTGTCGATGTCAGAAATCAATTCGTCTTTTTCTTTTTCTTTAGCCTCATTATCGACAGATAAAATGACTGACAGCACTTTTGAATCCCTGGAAATTAGCCATCCGGGCAACCTGGGATCATTGAAAATGCGAATGCTGTCAGACAAATACCTGATGCTGTCATCGATATGAAGAAAGGCTATTTGGGAAAAACCAAATGGGGTCTTCACCAGATCATTTAGTGTTGTTAAGGAATAAGCACCACCTACATTAGGAAGCTTTTTACATTCTTTAGTGAATTCATCAACGTTTTTAAGAAATTCCTTTCTAAAAGCACCAGTTTCGTTTTTGAGCCCAACCATTAGTACCTGTTCATCTGAACCAAATACATCACTGAATTCCTGATAAAATTTCAATTCAGGATCATCGACTGAATAAAAATCTTTAAAATGATAAATAATTTTGAGTTTTGGAATAAAAAAGAAGGATATAATGATCCCGGCACAATATATCCCGATAATATACCAGCTTTTACGAATTCTGAACATCAGAATGAATTTAATAATTATCTTCCACAGGTTTCATTTCTAAACAATTAGAAGATAAGAGTATTTTAGTTACAAACAGAGATTTTATGTATTAAATTCAATGTATGATTTTTGATGTATCTGTTTTAACGTTGTTCTTGCTTTGGGTAAATTATAAAATACTAAAAGTAGATGCCATTCCCTATTCTATCATCAGTTTCTGTCTTATTCGGCTTTCCTTTGTTTCCACTTCTAAAAAGTAAATCCCCGGCTTTAGTTTTGAAACATCCACCGTGTTATTTACCGGCACAGCCACCAGCGCCTTTTGCCCAAGGTGGTTGTAGATGATGGTTTCTTCTATCGGCTGCCCACCGTTTATATTAATAGTGATGAAGGAGGTGGCTGGGTTGGGGAATACTTGAATATTCTTTTCTAAATATGGATTTTCATCCAGGCCGACAAATAATGGAGTTCCCCATTCTTCTATCCCTTTTTTATAGTAAACCAATTCTTTGATGTAAGACAGAGGTGGACCACCTTCATTCTGGGAAATTGCAAGTCCGCAGCCATTTACAAATGTGTAATTCCAGTATTCATCTATTGAAATTAAGTCATGAAAAAAGTTGATTTGCCTTCCATTGTAGAAAAGAGGATCAGAATAAACCGTATCAATATTTCCATTATTGATAGGCTGTTCGAGATCAGTATAATAAATGGTATCAAGATAATATTCGTAAGTCCATTCCGGATTTTGCGGTGAAATCATTTGGCTGGATAAATCACGAATATAAAACAGGGTATCCATGTCAGTTGAATAATACTTACTAATTATCTCAATGTTGAAGATGGTGTAGTTTGGCCCATTTTCATCAAAATGAAAGATATCCCCGACATTAAAATCATAAATTTCCTCAACTGTTGAAATCTCCTGCCCGCTGTTTTTTAATGGCGTAAAGCAAAACATCAGTATCAATGCTGATACAAGACTGAATTTTGTTTTCATAATAAATCGTTTTAAGACTGTTTATTCAATAATCAACTTCGTCCTCCCCCTCCAATCCTTTGTAGCTACTTCTATAAAGTAAATCCCAGGCTTTAACTTTGAAACATCCAAAGTGTTGTTCACTGGTTTTGCCTCCAGCACCTTTTGCCCGAGGTGATTGTAGATGATGGCTTCGTCTATTGGGATACCTTCTTTTATATGAATGGTGATGAAGGAGGTGGCGGGGTTGGGGAAAATGGTTATTTCTTCATTAGCTATAATTTCTTCACCTGAAATAAGACAAGCTTGTTGAACTTCGTTAGGGTTGTTGCAGCCGGGGGAATTGTTAAATATATTTATTAAGCCATTGGGAGTAGCCAGGTAATTGCATATACTTTGTGCATCACAGTTTGTTAGTAAAGAATTTTCATAGACATGTAAATTCTCAATCGATCCTGAGGCTATATTCTCTAGTCCGTTTAAACTGGTTAGGGCAGTATTATATAAAATAATAAGATCACCCCCGATGAATGTTAAATTATCCAGCCCGCTTAAACTAGTTAGAGCGGAATTATCTGAAATCTCAAGATCACCCCCGATGGAGCTTAAATTGGCCAATCCGTTTAAATTGATCAGGGCAGAATTAATAGTAATATTAAGATTACCCCCGATGGATGTTACATACTCCAGTCCGTTTAAATTGGTCAGAGCTTCATTAGATCCAATCCAAAGATAACCTTCAATTGTGGTCAAATTTGCTAACCCGATTATACTGATCAGAGAATGATTCTCGTTAATCGATAATGAACCGCCGGTGGCTATCAAGACGCATAAACCATCTAGGTTAGTTATATTGCCAGTCCCATAATCTTTAATAGAAATATCCCCCTCAATCTCCGTACACCCTGGATAATTTACCGCAAAATTATCAATCTGCTCCTGGGTTGTAAAAGAAATCCCCTCCGGCAAACAACCCTGTGAAAAAACAACGCTGTAGTTGCTGGACACTAAGGCAAGTAAGAGAATCAGCTTTTTCATAATAAGGTTGTTTTAAGTTTTCGTCATTTTTTCAATTGGTATTTTATCAGACAGCACAAATATACAAATGCCTTTTTAATAAATTACATTAATGAAATCTTTTCTGCCCTTAAAGTTTATATTAGTCCGTTTTTCGTCCTTAAAAGTGAAAGGAACTATTGGCCTTAATTTCCGGTAAAAATTTTAGAAAAATTTTCATAAAGTCGTTGTATTTATTGCTAATATTGCATGATTATTAATTTTAACAATAACATAAAATTTAAAACATGAAAAGAGGTTTAATGATTTTTCTATCAGCAATGGTTGCGATCGTTATGGTTTCCTGCACGGGATCAAAGAAAAAAGCAGAAAACGAAGCCTATGTAAAGGATAGCACTGATGCAATGGGATTGGTAAGCAAAGCAGCTTCTATGTTCGGTAAGATAGCCGACAAAATGCCCGGCTCCGAAAATGATACGCCGGAACTCGTATCGCTTGGTACAAAACTGTTCAGCGATGTGAGTATGTCGGAAAATAATTCGGAATCGTGTAATACATGTCACATGCTTGATGCAGGTAAATATGGTGTTGATAACAAACCAACTTCTCCAGGAGTTAAGGGACAAAACGGAACGCGCAATTCGCCTACCGTGCTCGATGCCGGATTCCAGTTTGTTCAGTTCTGGGATGGCCGCGCCACCAACTTAAAAGAACAAGCTAAAGGTCCGGTATTAAATCCAATTGAAATGGGTATGCCAGATGAGAAGTTTGTTGTAAAAAAAATTGGCAGCATTGCAGAATACAAGGATTTGTTCGCAAAAGCATATCCGGGTCAGCCAGATCCAATTACATATGACAACATTGCCAATGCCATTGCTGCTTTTGAACGAACCCTGATCACCCACAATCGTTTTGATGATTTTGTTAAGGGAGACTGGAAAGTGCTGAGTACAGATGAACGAAAAGGTCTCGAAACATTTATTAATACAGGCTGCATTGCTTGTCACCTGACTCCTTTACTTGGCGGACACATGTACCAAAAGATGGGGCTTGTGCATCCTTATGCGAACACAAAAGATCTTGGAAGATACGATGTGACCAAGAATGAACAGGATAAATATTTGTTTAAAGTACCCATGTTAAGGAATATTGCTGAAACCTATCCTTATTTCCATGACGGTGCCGTTGAAAGCCTTGACACTGCAATTGTCCAGATGGCCTGGATGCAACTTGGCAAGCAATATACACCAGATGAAACTGCTTCGGTTAAGGCTTTCTTCGGAGCTTTGACCGATGTTTCAAGAAAATAATACCTGCTATTTTTAGCAGGCTTTATTTTTTTCAGAAATACAAATAATGAAACACCACTCCCTGTTCGCTGTTGTATTCCAATGCCGGGAAGGGGATTTTTACAAAGTTAAATCCGTTCAGGAGGAACTTGAGGAAATGCGACCGGGTTTTTATCTTTGAAAGATCCACATCCATTGTCAGGTAATACTGCCGGTAACGGGGATATTCTGCCAGGTCGCCAGGATTGGAAGTGGCTCCAAGCATACCCTCTCCTCCATAACCCACTGCAACATTCAGCCAGCCGGGAAATTTCGAACGTTTCGGAAGGAAGGATTTGACGTTACCGGAAAGCCAGTAAGTATGTCCATTGTAATCTTTTAAAATGCTCTCAAGCTCACTGGTTCCAAGCTGATCAATTCCATTTTCCTGAGCAATTTCGGGGTATTCGGTGGGATGGTACGACCATTTAAGATAAAACCGCTGATCGTCCCAGCCAAGCTGTTGCCCTATAAAAAGGGCAGTGCCGGCCGTATTGGCAATAAGATCGCCAGCCGAGGCTCCCCATTCGGCCGAAAAGCCATCGAGAATTTCGATCACCGTTAGAAATACAAAACCGGCCGACCCCCCGAACCAGATGGCTCTCTTGCGCTCAACGCCGGCCCAGCGGTAGGTTTCGTAGCCAAACTTACCGAAATATGCCGAGGTGGTTGCATGACCTACTTTATCCACCTGGAGCCATTCGTTATTATCGTTTATCCAGTGAAAACCCGATTGGGGATAATCTTTGTACCATGCCTGGTAGAGCAGCGTGAGGGAGGATGCATAAATTACTGCCTGCCCTCCAATCACTCCATATAACCTCTTTTTATGCAACTGGTCAGGGTATTTTTTCACAAAGTAAGGCTCGGTTTGCGACTGGCTGTTCATCGCAAATATTAGCAGGAAAATAACCAATACCTTTAACTGACGTGAAAAATTATTCAACCTGAAAGATGTTATCAGATCGCCAATATAAATTTCATTGCGACCTGTTTTTAAATGAATAAATTTCTTTCTTAAAATCACTATTTTATGTTATGCTCATCCAGGGCCTGCCGGTATTTATTCGCGTTGACGTTGTGCTGGGCATGGGTTTCGGCAAAAACATGGTAACCCGAAAAATCATTCTTTGCACAGAAAAACATGTATTTGTGATTTTCCCTGTTCAGCACGCCATCGATGGAAGCGATGGACGGGATGCAGATAGGCCCGGGCGGCAAACCATAGTTTTTATAGGTATTATAGGGCGAATCAATTTCCTTGTGGATATTCAGCACCCTTTTAATAGTAAAGTCGCCCCAGGCAAAAACGATGGTTGGGTCGGCCTGAAGCATCCAGTTTTGCTGCAATCTGTTCAGATAAACACCAGCCATCCGCGGCTTTTCATCGTTCTGGTTGGTTTCCTTTTCAACAATAGATGCCAGGATGCTGACTTCCACAGGGCTCAGACCGATCTGCTCTGCTTTTTGCCTTCGTTCGGTATTCCAGAATTTATTGTATTCGGTATACATCCTGTCCATCATTTCCTTAGCCGAAATGTTCCAATACACTTCATAGGTGTTTGGGATAAACATCGTCAGGATGTTTTCAGTATTAAATCCAAAAATCTTCAGGTAAGCTGAATCCTGCAGCAATTCGATGATTTTGGTGGAGTCAGGCTCAATATCCACCGCAATTCTTTGGGCAAAATTTTCCCTGGTTCGAATATTATTAAAGGTCAGCTCAACCGGCGTCTGCTTTCCTGATCGCAATAAATTTATTAATTCAATATTGGTCATCCCATCGCTGATAAGGTATTTGCCCGGATGGATGTTGCTTTCGAGGTTCTTCCGTTTGGCCAGCCATTCAAAGGTTAAGCGGTTGATGATGATCCCTTTTTCATACAAAGCGGTTTTCAGGTCATCATAAGTTGAACCGGTAGGAATATAAAGAGTGGCTGATTTTTCATCCCTGACCCAGACGTTCGGCTTTAGAATGGCTTTGTACAACTGATAGCCAACAATTACAGACAATGTGATCAGGATAAGAAGGGTGTAAATAACCACCTTCGAAAACCTTGACATTCTCCTTTTCCTTCTTCTTTTAAACCTGGCGCGCTGGTATTTCATTTTATGTCAGATATTATTTCATGCATTGTCTATCCATTTACGAGTAAATACAAATTTGGTTTTAAACTTTGCGTTAAAAAGGATTAATGATTTGTAAAAGATATTCATCCATCCACGCTTCATCCACAAGCAACCATTCCCTTTTGATGCCAACTTCTTCAAAACCATGTTTTTTAAACAGGTTAAAACTTGCTTTATTGTCCTTTGCAATATTGCAATAAACCTGGTGCAGGTGCAGGGTTTTAAAACAATATTTCACCATGAGCTCCAGTGCTTCTGATGCATAGCCCTTTTTCTGCTCCTGCTCAACGATCATGATTCCAATGCCTGCCCTTTTATTTACCGGATCGAAATCGAAGAGGTCAATGCTGCCTATAGTTACATTTTTTCCATCCGTCTTTTTATCAATCATTAACCGGAGTTGTTTCGTTGTGTAGATGTCCTGGTGTGAATCCATCACATACTGTTCAAGCACAAACCGCGAAAATGGGGTAAGGGTATTGCTCAAATGCCATAATTCTTCCTTGTTCTCCCATTGATAAAGCAAATCAACGTCAGAGGGTTCGAGGGCTCTCAATTCAATGTTTTTACTTTTCAGCATCTGTTATAATTGTGTTAATTTTATTTAATACACCCTCATACATTTTGTTGAATCAATTTATAATCCCTGATGATATACACATCATAGTCGCCGAGGTAATTAAAGCCCCACTTTTTGTAAAGCTGAACGGCCTTAAAATTATCCTTATGCACTTCCAGCTTGATTTGCATTCCTGTCGACTGAGCAAAATCCATGGATGCCTTCATCAACAGGTGGGCATATCCTTTCCCCTGAAAGGCAGGCTTAATGCCAAAATGGTGGATGTAAATTCTTCTTTGGTCGTGGGAGAGCCAGGAGGTTCCGATAATTTCATGAGATGACGTGTTTTCCAAAACAAACAATTTTCCACCTGCTTTTATGGTTTTATCAATGGTTTCTTCATTGTCACCCCTCATGGAACCGCCCATATCAGTATCTTTCCAAAGCTGGCTTATGGCATTAAAATCTTCCTGCAGGTATTCCCTCACATTCAGCTTAAGTTCCATTCAATTAAATTTCAATTTGTCCTTCAAAAACCTTTATAGCTGCTCCTTCAAGCCATATATCTTTAAACATATTTTTTGATTTGGCAAACCTGACTTTAAGATCGCCGCCATAAGTTTTAATATCAAAAAACTGTCGGTCATCTTTTAGTATAGTAGAGGCAACCAATGCGGAGGCAGTAACGCCTGTGCCACAGGATAGGGTGATATTTTCTACGCCCCTTTCAAATGACCTGACAATTAAAAAATCATCTTTGATTTCAACAAAATTCACATTGGTTCCTTCCGGCTGAAATCGTTTATCCCATCTGAGGTCCTTTCCTTCCTGATAAACATCAACCTTTTCAATGTTGCCGACAAATTTCACAAAATGCGGTGAACCGGTATTAACAAAATAACCATCCTCAAATTTTTGAAGTTTGTCAACATCCGACATCTTAAGAGTTACGTAGAATTCATTACCGTTAACTGACAAAATCTCTGAGAAATGCTCACCATCGATCGCTGAAAACCTTGCTTTTTTATTAATTACTTCGCGTGCTCCGGCATAAGCAGTTAAACATCGTCCGCCATTTCCGCACATGGTTCCTTCGCCGCCATCCGAATTATAATATTTCATGTGAAAATCGAATCCGGGCAGACCGGAAATTGTTATCAGCCCATCGGCACCTATTCCAAATTGCCTGTGACATAAGCGAGCGATTTGTTCTTTATTTAGCTTGATTTTCCCACTCCGGTTGTCAATTAGAATGAAATCATTTCCTGTACCATGATATTTCGTGAAATTTATTTCCATTATTTTAGTGTAATCTGACAATTTTGCACATCTCCAATTACCCTCTGGCAATTTTACAAAGATAACTAAAGTGAAATTTTCGGCAATTTTTCGATAAACCAGTATTAACAAATATTAACAGGAATATAATAATACCTGTAAATTCATAGCGTTGAAGGAACGAAATGCCATTTTATTTAAAGGCATAAGCAATGAAATAAATTACTCCTTGGGCACAATAATTGTCAGGGGTCATAAACAAAAGCGATTCATTAATGTTATTAAAGCAATAAGTTATGAAAAGATTTCTTGGATATTTATTTGTAGCTATTTTGGGAGGAGCTTCCTTCGCGTTAGTTTTTAAGGCAATTGAGAGTAAAGACCCTCAGCCAATAACTTCTGAGAGCGAAAATTTGCCGTTAATGCCGGCCAGTTATGAATCTCACGCTGCAGTCATTGGGCCTGATTTTGTAGACGCAGCGAATTTGACTGTTCATGCTGTTGTGCATATCAGTGCTGAACTCGAGCAAAAAAACAAAGTCTACAATGACTTTTTTGACATGTTTAATGACCTGTTTAATAATCCGCAATACCGTTACAATACCCCGGTAATTGCTACCGGATCCGGAGTAATCATCTCGCCAGACGGTTATATTGTGACCAATAACCATGTGGTTCAGGAAGCATCCAAGCTGGAAATTACGCTTAATGATCGCCGGTCATTTAAGGCTAAAGTTATTGGGACAGACCCGACAACAGATTTAGCCCTGATTAAAATCGACGTTAACGATTTACCCTATTTGGTTTATGGCAATTCGGATAATCTGAAAGTAGGAGAATGGGTATTGGCTGTTGGCAATCCCTTTAATCTGACTTCAACAGTTACAGCTGGAATTGTAAGCGCTAAGGCAAGAAACATTAATATTCTTGGTGAAGTCTCAGCAATTGAATCCTTCATTCAAACGGATGCTGTTGTAAACAGAGGAAATAGTGGCGGAGCCCTTGTGAACACAGAGGGCGAACTTATTGGGATTAATGCTGCTATTGCTTCCAATACCGGGTCTTATACGGGTTATTCATTTGCCATTCCTGTCAACATTGTAAAAAAAGTTATTGAAGATATCCGGAATTACGGTGAAATTCAAAGGGCTTATTTGGGTATTTCTTTCCAGGAAATTGATAGCAAGCTGGCTGAAGAAAAAGGCTTATCCGAAGTTAAAGGAATTTATGTTCAGGAAGTCTTGGAGGATGGTGCTGCATCAGAAGCGGGGATTAAGCAGGGTGACGTTATCGTCTCAGTAAATGATGTCCAAACAAATTCAAAGGCGGCTTTGCTCGAGACCATTGGCACTCAGCGCCCAGGCGATAAGGTGAGAGTTATGGTAATGCGTGATAATAAGTTAAAGGAGTTTACTGTTATCCTTGAAAACCGGAGTGGAAATACCGATATCGTTAAAAAGGACAACCTTAACGTATTGGGTGCCAGCTTTCAGGCTTTATCAACCGATGAATTGAAATCCTTAAATATCAGTCACGGAGTTAAAGTTACAAATCTGCTAAATGGAAAGCTGAGTAGTGCCGGTATCAGACAGGGATTCATCATCATGTATATTGATAAAGAACCTGTGAAGACTGTGGATGAATTAAATAATTATTTAGATAAGAAACGAGGTGGGACTTTATTTGAAGGTATCTACCCGAATGGTCAGAGAGCTTATTATGGAGTCGGGCTATAAAAAAGCGCGGTATACAACTTTAGGGAATGGATTGGTGTCCATTGATATTAAGAACTATTAAAATTCTAACATATAACACAATATAATACAGCCAATTAGAGTTTATAACTTCAAATTGCTTGATTTTTTTAAAGATAAATTTTGTGAATTAAATTTTTTGATTTATATTTGTATACTTTTTTCTCTTCGACTTAAGCATTTGATTTTCAACACATTGAGATAATTTAATTGTACAATGAGACAACTAAAGATTACAAAATCGATCACCAATCGTGAAACAGCCTCCCTTGATAAGTATTTGCAGGATATTGGCAAAGAAGAATTAATTACGGCAGATGAGGAAGTCCAGTTAGCTCAAAAAGTTAAACTGGGTGACCAGCTGGCCCTTGAAAAATTAGTCAAGGCCAATTTACGATTTGTTGTATCTGTAGCAAAACAATACCAGAATCAGGGATTAAGTTTACCCGACCTCATCAACGAAGGGAATCTTGGCCTGATCAAAGCTGCAAAACGATTTGATGAAACAAGGGGATTTAAATTTATTTCGTATGCCGTTTGGTGGATAAGGCAATCCATATTGCAGGCTTTGGCTGAGCAATCGCGTATAATCAGGTTACCATTGAACCAGGTGGGTTCATTAAACAAAATTAAAAAGGCTACCTCAAAACTGGAACAGGAATTCGAAAGGCCGCCATCAGCAGAAGAGATTGCCGAAAAACTTGAAATGCCTGATTATAAAATTGATGCCGCCAGAAAGATTACCACCAGGTATATTTCAATGGATGCCCCTTTAACACAGGATGACGAAACCAAGTTTCTGGATGTTTTTGTATCGGATGATACTCCTCATACTGACGATACCTTAATGCGTGAATCGCTGGCAAGGGAAATTCAGCGATCGCTCGCAACCCTTACAAAAAAAGAAAGAGACGTGATCAACCTGTATTACGGTATCGGCATTGCTCATGGATTGACCCTGGAAGAGATCGGATCCAAATTTGACCTCACACGCGAACGTGTCAGGCAAATTAAAGAGAAAGCAATCAGAAGACTAAAGCATACTTCAAGAAGCAAGCTTTTAAAATCTTACCTGGGTCAATAAGACGTTATTAAAAAAATTTAATGGGATTATTACTTTTTTTTGTAGTAATCCCATTTTCTTTTATTTTTGATGTCAAATAAATTATTAGCCCTATTGTAAAAAAATAGAAAAATATGAAAAGTAAAAGTTCCAAATCAAAAGAGTCCCTGATATATGAGGATTCATTAAAGCACTGGTTCGATGATGAAAAGCTTTGCAACGAATTTATAGATGTCCTGCATAAGCTTTTTTATGACAAGTCAATCGAACTGACTTTTTTTCGTAATCAGTTAATCGACAGGAGTGCGAGTGTTATTCTGAATAAGCACTCATATGCGCAGACCGTCATTGGTAAAAAGCTCGAAATAAAGGATTCTTTAATTCTCGCCAGAACCATCTATGAAACAAACCTTCCGCATGCCAAGCTTGACATCGGAAGACTAAACCAGGAATGGATCGAAGAAAAGACGAAATTTAAAAATGAACCTAAAGCATTTATCGCTGACAAGCTGAAACATATTATCGGTCAACCACCTAAGTTCGATAAACCTGTTGATGTTGTGCTCTATGGATTTGGAAGGATTGGAAGGTTATTATTAAGGGAACTGATCATCCAGGGAAACGGAACGCAGTTGAGGCCCCGCTCTGTCGTCACCAGGGTAGTAACACCTGAAGATATCTCCAAAAGGGCATCTTTAGTTCGTCATGATTCTATTCACGGGCCTTTCAGGGGAAATGTGCTGGAGGATTATGAAAACAATAGCATTTACTTAAATGGCCATATTATAAAAATGCTGGAGGGCTCAACTCCGGAAGCGATCAATTATCAGTCCTTTGGAATTGATAATGCAATTCTAATAGATAATACCGGAATATACAGAGACAGGGAAAACCTGAGCAGGCACTTAAAAGCAAAAGGCATCAGCAAAGTATTGCTAACCGCCCCTGGTAAAGGAGATATTCCAAATATTGTTCACGGTGTCAATCACATGGATTATGATCCTGATAGTGACAACATCTGGTCGGCAGCATCCTGTACTACAAATGCTATCGTGCCTGCCCTGAGTGTCATAGAGCATGAACTGGGTATCGAAAAAGGGCACATCGAGACCATTCACGCTTACACAAGTGATCAAAACCTGCTGGATAATTACCATAAAAAACCAAGAAGAGGCCGGGCAGCGCCTTTGAATATGGTCATTACCTCTACCGGTGCCGGATCGGCTGCCGCAAAGGCAATACCCAGCCTGAAAGGAAAATTAACAGCCAATGCAGTCCGTGTACCTACTGCAAATGTTTCTCTTGCTATAATGTCGCTCTCCGTCAAACGGCAAACATCGCGTGAGCAGGTTATAGAGTTGCTGCGTCATGCCGCACTGCGGGGCAGGTATGTGGAACAAATCAGGTTCAGTGCTTCCAATGAATCGGTTTCATCTGATTTTATTGGCGATCCTGTTGCAGGAATTTTTGACAGCCCAAGCACACAGGTTTCTGCTGACGGTAAAAACATACTTGTCTACTTATGGTATGACAATGAATTTGGGTATACCATGCAAGTCATCAGGTTAGCAAAACATCTTGCAAAAGTTGAACGGTACACTTATCACTAAAATAAATTTTAAATCTTTCATAATGGGCAATTCTTAATGAATGCCCATTTTTTATTTTATCCCGTCGACAATTAATCAAATAATAAGATATTTGTAAAAAATTTAACTAATGGGTCGCACCAAATATATTTTTGTTTCAGGAGGAGTTGCCTCATCATTAGGCAAGGGCATTATTTCAGCCTCCTTAGCCAAACTTTTGCAGTCAAGGGGATTTACTGTTGCCATTCAGAAACTGGATCCCTATATCAATGTAGATCCCGGAACATTAAATCCTTACGAGCATGGGGAATGCTATGTAACTGAAGATGGAGCTGAAACTGACCTCGATCTCGGCCATTATGAAAGATTTTCAAACGTTCCTACCTCACAGGCCAACAACGTAACCACCGGCAGCATTTACAAAACCGTTATTGAAAAAGAACGAAAAGGAGATTATCTGGGGCATACAGTGCAAGTAATCCCCCATATTACCGATGAGATAAAGAGGAGGATTAAAATTTTAGGAAACAGTGGCAAATATGACTTCGTCATTACCGAGATTGGAGGAACCGTGGGTGATATTGAATCTTTGCCCTACATAGAAACTGTCCGTCAAATGAGATGGGAAATGGGGCGGGATTGTGCAGTCATTCACTTAACCCTTGTGCCGTTTCTTTCTGCTGCCGGTGAACTTAAAACCAAACCGACTCAACACTCTGTAAAGACCTTGCTTGAATCAGGAGTACAACCTGATATCATTGTCTGCCGAACCGAAAAGCCGCTTAACCAGGGATTAAAAGAAAAAATTGCTTTGTTCTGCAATGTGGAACCTTCTTCGGTAATCGAAAGCATTGACGCTAAAACGATTTATGAAGTACCCCTGATGATGAGGGACGAAAATCTTGACACTGAAGTTTTAAGGAAAACCATGATGCCGATCGAAACTTCACCCGATCTTCAAAAGTGGGAAGAATTTTTATACAAACTAAACAACCCTACCGATGAAGTAACCATTGGCCTTATCGGAAAATACGTTGAACTCAAGGATGCTTATAAATCCATTAACGAATCTTTTATTCATGCCAGCGCCGAAAATGAATGCAAAGTAGTTGTCAAGCTCATTCATTCCGAACACATCAATCAATCCAATGTTGCATTGATATTAAAAGGATTGCATGGCATCCTGGTGGCTCCGGGATTCGGATTACGCGGCATCGAAGGGAAGATAGATGCCATCCGCTATGCAAGGGAAAATAATATCCCATTCTTTGGAATTTGCCTCGGTATGCAATGCGCTGTAATTGAATTCGGCAGAAATATCCTTGGATTCAAGAGCGCACATTCAACCGAAATGAATCCTGATACCAAATACCCGGTGATCGACCTGATGGAGGAACAGAAGAAGATTAAGGGAATGGGCGGTACAATGCGTCTTGGAGCTTACCCATGCAAGCTTAACAAAGGGACAAAAGTGCATAAAATTTACCAAACTGTGAATATTTCGGAACGACACCGGCACCGCTATGAGTTCAACAACGAATACCTTGATACCTATGAAAAAGCTGGGATGATTCCGGCAGGAATAAATACCCAGGATAACCTTGTGGAAATTATTGAAATTAAAGATCATCCCTGGTTTATTGGTGTCCAGTTCCACCCTGAATTTAAGAGCACTGTAGCTAGGCCTCATCCCCTTTTCGTCGATTTTGTAAGGGCATCCCAGCAATACAAAAACAAAACTTCTAAAACCAAATAATTGATTGTGAACAAACCTGTTATCATAATTTTATTCATTATGCTGTTTATTACCTCTTGTGATAATACAGATGAAATCGTTGATATTATTCAAAATCCGCCATTAACGGAAGCTGAAGTCGTTGCCGGATTAAAAAGCGCGCTCACAATCGGGACGGATACCGCAGTCTCTATCGTTTCGGAAGTGAATGGATATTATCTTGATGAACTGATTAAAATTTATTTACCTCCGGAAGCCGATATCATTTTTGATAATGCAGATAATCCGTTATTGGCTGCCATCGGGATGCAGGATTTGATTGATGACATCATCCTTAAAATGAATCGGGCTGCTGAGGACGCTGCCACTGAGGCAATACCTATTTTTGTAGATGCCATCACTGCGATGACGATTCAGGAAGCATTTAATATTCTGGATGGTGCTGACACTTCTGCAACCCATTATTTAAGGGAAAATACCTATGGGGATCTGAAAAGTGCTTTTCAACCAAAAATTGCAAGTTCTCTCGATAAGCCTTTGGTTGGCGGAATTTCAGCCAGTGAAACCTGGGCATCCGTTACAGGTTTGTATAATGAGGTGGCAAACTCCATCGCAGGTCAGTTAGCAGGATTGACCCCTGTCAATACCGAACTTGATGAACATGTTACCGTGAAAGCCCTTGATGGATTGTTTGTTAAAGTCGGCGATGAGGAAAAAGACATCCGAACCGACCCGCTTGCAAGGGTAAATGATATTCTGAAAAAAGTATTTGGAAAAAATAAATAATGCTTTATTCTATTCCGGCAAAATGCTTCATGAACTGCACCCGCTCATAAGCTGCAGGATTTTCAGCCTCTTTAAAACTCATCTTACCGATAAATTCTTCCGTGGTTTTAAACTCATGCTTATCCATCCAGCCCTCAATAAAATTAATCATTTCAGGAAGGATTCCTGTTCCCTTTTTATAAAGGCATGATGTAATCTGAACCGCTTTAGCGCCAGCCAGCAATTGCTTTATCACTCCGGCACCGTCATGCACACCGGTTGAAGCGGCTATATCACAATGCAGCCTGTCGGAAAGCATTGCAACCCACCTGAGAGAAGTGGAGATTTCTTCGGGCGAACTCAGGACATTGGAAGAGGTTATTTCAAATTTATCAATATCGATATCGGGAGAAAAATACCGGTTAAACAGTACCATACCTTTTATTCCCGTCCAGGATAGTTTTAAAGCAGTATTGGCGAAACTTGAAAAATAATAGCTGATTTTGAGTGCAACAGGTATAGATACTTGTTTAATAATGGCCATAGCAATATCAAAATATACCTGCTCGTTTTGCTCCGAATTTCGTTTTGGATCGGATGGCAGGACAAAGATGTTGAGCTCAATTGCATCAGCGCCAGCTTCCTGAATTTTCCGGGCAAACGAAATCCACTCTGCAGATGAAACACAGTTAATGCTTGCGATTACAGGAATGGAGACGGATGCTTTACACTTTCGGATCAGCTCAAGATACTCCGAAACGCTGGTTTCTTTGGTATAATTGCCAATATAATCTTCAGCCTCCGGGTACGAATAAATAGATTCGCTTTGCGCAACCGACTTATCTACCTGGAACCTGATCTGCTCTTCGAAGAGCGATTTTAACACAACTGCTCCGGCTCCCAGTTTTTCAATCTCTTTAATCATATCCACCGAGTTTGTCAGTCCTGAACTGCCGACAATGATTGGATTCCGAAGCGAAAGACCCATGTATTTGGTGCGTAAATCTGCCATAATTCCTCTTGATTTATTTATTTAACGAATACTAAATTTAAGGCGAACAAAATTATGGTAACATTTTTAATTTATCCTAATAAAATGGTTTTTTCTCAAAATTCATATGGTAAGGCTTATTTTTCTTTGTTAACAATAAATACACACAATATCACAGAAAAGATTGTCATTTAAAATTAGTTATTTTTGCCCGTCAAATTTTTCCCTACGGGATGTTTACATTGTACAAAAAGGAAGTCAGCAGTTTTTTAAACTCATTGTTGGGTTACATTGTCATTGCTGTTTTCCTGCTGGTAAACGGATTGTTCCTTTGGGTGTTCCCGCTTGAATCCAACATTCTGGATTTTGGTTATGCCAATCTCGACGGGCTTTTCACCCTTGCTCCCTTTGTCTTTTTATTTCTGATCCCTGCCATCACCATGCGGTTTTTTGCAGAGGAGAAAAAAAGCGGAACCCTCGAGATGCTGATGACCAAACCCATTACCGATCTGCAGGTGATCATGGCGAAATACCTGGCTGGATTGACACTTGTCCTGGTATCGCTTATCCCTACCGTGGTTTATTTCTTTTCGGTTTACCAGCTGGGTTTTCCTAAAGGAAACATCGACACCGGCGGTATGTGGGGCTCTTATATCGGTTTATTGTTTCTTGGAGCGTCCTTTGTTTCCATTGGTGTGTTTGCTTCATCGCTTACCGATAACCAGATCATATCCTTTATTCTTGGTGCTGTTTTATGCGGATTTATTTACCTGGGATTTGAGTTCATTTACAACCTTGATCTGTTCGGCAATCTCGACCTTTTCATTAAAACCCTTGGCATCAGCACCCATTATTCTTATATGAGCAAAGGGGTGATCGACACACGGGATGTTTTGTATTTTCTGAGCCTTATTGCCATTTTTATTCTGTTAACCAAAATCTCAATCGAAAGCAGGAAATGGTAACGAAAAACCCAAAATCCAAGATCAATCCTGTAGAAAATAAAAAAAGGGATATCAGGCGGAACAACCTGATCCAGCTTGGGCTTGGGCTATTGATCATTGTCCTGATCAACATCATCGGATATTTTGTGTTTACCCGAATCGACCTTACATCCGAAAAACGGTATTCACTTTCTGAACCGACTAAAAAGATGTTGAAAAATCTCGATGATCTTGTTTTTTTCCAGATTTACCTTGAAGGCGAATTCCCGGCAGGTTTTAAGAGACTGAAGCGGGAGACCAAAGAAATGCTCGACCAGTTCAGGGCTTATTCGGATAATATAGGATATGAGTTCATCAATCCATTGGCAAGTTCCGACCTGAATGAAAGGAAAGCTGTTTACCAGAGGCTGGTCGAAAGAGGGTTAAGCCCGACCGATCTGAAGGTGAAAACCAATGACGGGTCAAGCCAGCAAATCATTTTCCCGGGCGCCATTGTTTCGTATAAAAATAAAGAAATTCCATTGGAATTGTTAAGCTCTCAGATGGGAGTGCCTCCCGAAGAAGTATTGAACAATTCCATTCAAAACCTTGAATTTAACCTTGTTAATGCAATCCGCAAACTGAGTATTGCCAATAAACCAAAGGTTGCTTTTATCGAAGGGCATGGGGAACTTAGCCGGAATGAAACAGCGGATGCCGCATTTGCATTGAGTGAATATTATAGTATCAATAGGGTGAAAATAAACGGGCAACTTAATAGCCTTACTGAGCGCAGTGTGGTTGATTCGGCCCGGACAAATATCCGCAATAAGTATGATGCCATCATCATCGCAGGACCTGATTCGGTTTTCGATGAAAAGGATAAATTCATCATCGATCAGTTCATCATGAGAGGTGGAAAAGTAATGTGGCTCATCGATCCTGTATTTGCCAGTATGGACAGCATACAATTTTCGGATGCCACGGTTGGTGTCATCAACGAGCTGAACCTTGCCGACCAGTTTTTCAATTACGGGGTAAGACTCAATACCAACCTTGTAATGGACCTCAGCGCATTGCCTATTCCTTTGAAAACCGGTGAAGTGGGAGGCGCTCCAAAGATTGATTTTTTTCCATGGTATTATTTCCCTGTCCTGAATCCGCTGATCGACCATCCTATTGTTAAAAACCTGAATGCCATAAAAACTGAATTCATCAGCAGCATCGATACCCTCAATAAAAAGGGAATTAAAAAAACCATCCTGCTCACTTCGTCTCAATATTCGAGAACTGTAAATACACCTATCCTGATCAGCCTCGACATTTTAAATAAAGAGCCTGACCGCCGGCTTTACAACAAAGAATACATTCCGGTGGCAGTATTGCTGGAAGGGAAATGGGAATCCCTTTACCGCAACAGGATACCTCCTTCAATCAGGGATGATCGCGATGTCGGATTCCTTGAAGCAAGCGAACCCGGTAAAATGATCGTTGTGGCTGATGGCGACATAATTAAAAATCAGCTTCGGTCGACAAACGCAGGGATAGAACCTTACCCGCTCGGTTACGACAGGTATACAGGACAGACCTTTGGCAACAAGGATTTTATACTGAATGCTATGAACTACCTTGTGGATGAAAACGGACTGATCTCTATCCGTTCAAGAGAGCTGAAGTTAAGATTACTTGACCGGACAAAAATAAACGAAAGTAAATTGTTCTGGCAGATGGTCAATACCATCGTGCCGGTTGCAATTGTAATCATATTGGGTATAGTGATGTTCATCTATCGTAAAAGGAAATATACCTGAAATCAGAAAAAGTGATGAAAAAAAAGAATCTTCTTATACTCGTAATCACCCTTATCCTGCTTATCATTGCTGCATTTCTTGTGATCAGGCAAAGCAGCGGTACCTTCGGAAGTGGGATGAAAGATTTTGCTGTAACTGATACCGCAAGTATTACCAAAGTTTTTTTAGCTGATAAAAACAACAATACGATCCTTCTCGATCGAAAAGCTCCCGGCGACTGGCTGCTGAACGGTACTTACCGGGCGAGGAATTCAGGGATCAAAATGCTGTTTGAGACCTTTAGCAATCTTGTACCCAAATTTCCTGTTCCGAAAAAGGCTCACAATAGTGTGATCACGCAGCTTGCAGCAAGTTCGGTGAAGGTTGAAATCTACCAGCAGGTTTACCGCATCCGCCTCTTCGGGATTAAGCTTTTCCCGCACGAAAAACTGACGAAGACTTATTATGTTGGAGGCGCCACACAGGATAACATGGGCACCTTTATGCTGATGGAAGGTGCAGAAGTTCCATTTGTTGTTCATCTGCTGGGACTTAGGGGGATTTGTGGGTCCGCGCTTTTCCACACAGGAAAAAGACTGGCGCGACCATACGGTATTCCGGACAAGGCTGAACGACATCCGGAGTATAACCATGGAAATCCCTGCTGAACCTGAAAACTCATTTAAAATCATCAATCACAGCGGGGAAGTGAACCTGCTCCGGTTGCAAAACCAGGAACCTGTGGGGCAATTTGATACCCTTAAGCTGCTCAACTTTATGACTGCTTTTAACGACCTGCGCTATGAAGCGCTCCTCAACGACATCAATGCCCAAAGAATAGATTCGATCAGCCATTCCCGTCCCAGATATATCATTACCCTGGTCGATGCCAAGAGCGATACAACAGTCATGAAGACCTTTTACAAGCCCAACGATGAACGCCAATTTGATTTGGAGGGTAAGGTTTATGTTTGTGACCTCGACAGGGCATATGCACTGGTGAATAAGGACCGGGATTTTGTGCTGATACAGTATTTTGTTTTTGATAAAGTGCTGAAGCCGTTATCCTATTTTTTCCCAAATGAATAAACTTGACAGGTTTTTCGAATCTGACAGGTTTTCAGATATTAATTATCATTTAGTTCAATTGACTATTATAATCATCAGCAAATTGGTCAGTTTTTCTGTTATTCTCCTGTTTGTATTTGCATATCATTCTCCTAAATGCCAGGAGAAAAATGATTCCATTAAAATAATTTATAAAACAGCAGGATATGGCTATATGTATCATGGCAAAAAGCAGAGTTTTGCAGCTGTTGGGAGAATATTAGAAAGCGACTCAATAGCCTACGATTATTACCAATGGGCAAATACAAACAGGACAGTTGGAAATGGTTTTCTTGTGGTGGGTGGAGTCTCATTACTTATTGGAAGTCTGATAGCGGTTGGGCTGGCAAATGAAAACCACGAGCCAAAGAGGGTTTTTACCGGTGTCTGGATTGGTCTTCCGTTGATGGCTATTTCAATACCTCTTCACCTGACTGCAAAAAGAAATATGATAAGGGCAATTGGCACTTACAATCAAAATCTGTCGAAAACTGCTTCCGTAAAGATTAAGGCAGAACTTGGGATGACATCTGCCGGACCAAGTGTAATCGTGCATTTTTAAAAGGAACCTGTAATTTTGCCTAATTCCCCTGCCCTCCCGCCAAGCCGGGACAAGCTCATCAAAGGGGGAACT
Source organism: uncultured Bacteroidales bacterium (assembly GCA_963749345.1). Classification (GTDB taxonomy): domain Bacteria; phylum Bacteroidota; class Bacteroidia; order Bacteroidales; family JAADJA01; genus JAADJA01. Next base: position 1,512,293 of record CAVVMO010000001.1, read on the forward strand.
TGAAACTTTGAACCTGAAACGTTGAACCTCTTCGTGGAGCATACCGGATTCGAACCGGTGGCCTCTGCAGTGCGATTGCAGCGCTCTACCAACTGAGCTAATACCCCCTTTTGGAAAGTCAAAATTACAAATATCACAGGTATGATATTCTAAAATGAAAAATAAACCTCCTGATCAGAATTTGGAATCAGGAATACAAATGTTGCGAAATGATTTAAGCCGGCAAAGCAGGGGCATCCTTTTTAAACCATTAGATTTCTGCAAACAAAAATTAATTTCAAGTGTTAACTTAACATTATTTATAGCTTAAAACATTTTCATTGATGCATCAAATTTTATTTTTGTATTGTCCTATTCATTAACAAGCACGTAATAATACCTTATCAGTATGAAAATCATAACATGGTTCATTCTGCCGATACTTATGGCAGGTACTTTCAGTGTTGCAGCCCAGCAAACAAAGGGTCCACAATCACCAACACTCATATTCGAAGGCGGAAAACATGATAGAAATCCCATCCATTGCTTCGCAATTGGCGTCCGGGCAGTTTGTTCAGGCAGCAGAATCTCAGCAGTGAGGTTAACCCAAAACACGGTGATGGCAATAAGGCGGTTCCTGGAAAAGGTTTTCCAAAAGGTCAGGATCCGCTCTGGGAAGCAACAATCGAAGACCGGTAAAATACAAGGCAAAGAACCCATTCTTACTTTCGTGGCAGCCAGTTCAGGCGTAACACCCACCGATCCTACCGGAGCCGTCGGGCCGAATCATTTCCTCAATTCCTGGAATTCATCTTTCAGGATTTGGGACAAAACCGGAAATCCTTTGACACCGGCTGCATCATTGGCTACGATTTTTCCAGGTCAAACTATGGGCGATCCGATCGTGATGTATGATCCTTTTGCTGACAGATTCATTGTGACTGAGTTTTATTTCAACGGCTTTTTAGTTGCCATTTCGCAAGGTCCCGACCCTGTGAACGATGGCTGGTTTACTTATCAATTCCCCACCAATTCCTTTCCTGACTATCCAAAATTTTCCCTTTGGTCGGATGGCTATTACATCACTGCCAATAAAGACTCAGGCAGTGCAGGCTCAGTCAATGTTGTATTTGCTATTGAGCGTGACAAAATGCTGACCGGTGATCCCGATGTTCAGATAATCGGATTTCCGCTACCCGCCATTCAAACGAGCGGCTTTTACAGCCCGCTTGGATTCAATGTGAGTGGTGGTGAAATGCCCCCTCCGGGAAATGCTCCTATTGTATATATGCAGGATGATGAATGGTCCGGAGTTTCTTTTGACCATTTGAAAATATGGAGCATCAATGTGGATTGGGACACACCCGGAAGTTCTACTATTTCCAATCCGCAAATTCTCAATACACAGCCTTTTGATGGTTTGTTCGATGGCGGATCGTTTTCCAATCTGCCCCAGCCATCCGGTCCCGATATCGATGCATTGCAGGCTACCATTATGTACATGGCACAATACCACAGGTATGCAGGTCATAACTCGGTTGTATTTAATTTCGTTGTAGACCTGGATGGTGGTGATGACCATTCGGGAATACGATGGTATGAACTACGGCAAAACGACGATGGCGATCCCTGGGAAATATACCAGGAAGGAACGTATGCACAACCCGATGGCCACAGCGCTTTTTCGGGAACTATGTGTTTGGATGCCAATGGAAATATTGCTCTGGCTTATACGGTTGTCAGCAATTCACAATTTCCATCGCTAAGATATACAGGCCGCTTTTCGACTGATCCGTTGAATGTAATGACCATCCTGGAAGAAAGTTTTGCTGAAGGTACACAATCCGATCCAGCCTCCCGGTATGGCGATTATTCACAAATGACCATCGACCCCCTTGATGATAAAACTTTTTGGTCGATTGGCGAATATTTTACGGGCGGATCAAGGAAAGACCTTGTCGGTGTGTTTAAAATAGCCCCCGACCTGTCCAATGATGTTGGGATCATCAGCGTTGATTCACCTGCAAATGGTATCCTGACGGATTCTGAGCCCATTACAGTTACCATCAGGAATTTCGGTGTTATTGATCAAAGTAATTTCCCGGTCAGTTTTCAGATTGACGGAGGAAACGTGGTTAATGAAATTTTTACCGGTTCAGTAGCCAGCAACACCAACGTACAATATACCTTTAACGCCACAGGTGATTTTTCTGTTCCGGGAGCAACTTATCAAATCCTTGCCCGCACTAATTTAGGCAGTGATCAGAATCTTGAAAACGATACGGTTTCAACATACATAACACATCTTTATGGTGATGATATTGGTGTAATTGATATCACTTCACCGGTATCGGGCACCTACTTAACCAATGAAACTGTGACTGTAACCATTGAAAATTTTGGCGCTTACAACCAGGCAAATTTTGATATTTCCTACATCCTGGACGGCGGCACACCTGTGACAGAAACAGTTGCCGGTCCCGTAATCAGCGAATCGTCACTGGAGTATTCATTTGCCAATCAGGTTGACCTGTCGGTTATTGGCTATCATGAACTGGTGGTTACCACTTCTCTTCCGGGAGATGCCAATACCACAAACGATGCTGACACCACAACCATTATCAACAGCCTGTGTCAGCCGGATCTTATGTGCACCCAGGGTGTCGGGATTTTCGATTTTCAGTTGGGAACGATCAGCAACAATACCGGATGCGACCCGAACGGCTATGGTAATTATACCAACCAGTCGACTGATTTAGGGCAGGGATCGACAAACGACCTGACTATCACCACCGGTTATGGAAGCGTTTATGTGAAAGTGTGGATCGACTTTAATGATAATTTCAATTTTGAACCAGACGAAATTGTTGTAAACGATTATGTCATTGCTGCCGGTATGGGCACCGGTACCTATACTGAAACCATGCCGCTTGGAATTCCGGATATTGCCGGTTTGGGTGAACATATGCTTCGGGCAAAAGTCAACTACAATGCCAGCGTGCCTTCCGATCCCTGTGAAGCTACGCTGTTCGGTGAGACCGAAGATTACATTATGAATATAGTTGTTGGCACAGGAGTCGGACTTCATAACAACGAGCCCAACGATTTAATCCTTGTTAATAAAGGGAATAATCAGTTTGTAGCATTGTTCGAAGCAGTTACTATGACGGAAACACTTTTCGTTTCGGTTGTGAACCTCCAGGGGCAAACTGTTATTTTCAACCGGGTACCAAATATGGGAGGCAAATATGAGTATGAATTTGACATGTCGTATGCTCCTTCCGGAATCTACCTCCTGCGCTTAGGATCGGAAAACTTTGGTAAAGTTGAACGGTTTGTAGTACAGTAGGATTCTATTATTTTATTCATCTTATGAATATATCAAATTTCTTTACAAAGCATAGGTCATTTGTAAAGAAAAATAAATTTTTTTATCAGAGCATGGCAAACTGTTAAAGAATTCGTGGTTCTTTTTACACAAAAGCCTTTGTTTTCTTTGAAGTTTGCAGTTCACAGCTTGGCAGTTAGGCAGGTGTCATGTAGCAAGGAGCAGTTTCGCAGGAGCGAAATAATATACTTCCGGGTATCAGGTTCAAATAATAATAAATTGTTTTAAAAATAAGTTTTGGAAAGTGTATCTTTGTTAAAAACAGAAATTATGCAGACTATTCGGCTTAGAGTAAATGATAAAATATATGATCGCTTAATGTGGTTTTTAGAGCGTTTCAATAAAGAAGAAATTCAGGTGATCAGAGAAAACGATGAGTTTGTTTCAGTCAGGGAATATTTAACCAAAGAACTTGAAAAAATTGAAAATGGAACTGCTAAATTTGTAAGTATTGACGACCTGGATAATGAATTAGAAACAACCATTAAAAAACATGAGGCTTAAAATTCTCTTATCATTTAAAGACAAGCTGAATGATCAGGTTGAATTTATTGCCAGAGATAAGCCTGCCGCTGCCCGGAAATTCAAATCCGAAATAATTGGAAGGATTAAAGAGATTCCTCAAATGCCATTCAAACACAGAAAATCAATATTCTTCGACAGAGATGACATTCGCGATTTGATATACAAGGGTTATATCGCTGTTTATAAAATAAATGAAAGGGATAATACGATTGAAGTGTTTGGCTTTACTAAGTATGAAGAGAACCCTTTTAAATAAGGAATATTAGTTTTATCTGCAACAGATTAACAGATTATAATTGCCACACCTGACAAAGGAAAGCAGATTCCCAGATTAAAGTGTTAAGAATAAAATTAATAATGAATGGCTTGCATTAAACGGCAATGTTTATTAGCGTTGGTGGTAATCACAACCATATTGAATATTCAGTAAACCATTATTACCTTCTTCTACCTCCCCATCGCCAGCCACATACCACCAAAGTAAGGGATGAGCCATACCAACCAGACAACCAGGCTGTAGCGGTGGAACTTTTTATGAAGGTCTTCACTGCCTTTTCTGATCACATACGTTGCCCAGATAGCATGTGCAAGCATCAGCCAGAGGGCAATTTGTCCGGTGAGGGTATGCGGATCGAGGATGCTGAAAGGTTTGGTAGAAATGAAATGCATGTGCAAGGTGCCCAGCACATCAAAGGTAAATCCCGTCCAAAACATGACCACATGCCAGGGCTTAAGGTACCTTGCAATCCTTTCGTACCAGATGCCCAGCGAATAAAACACCAGCGCCAGGGTGATAAATATGGAAGAAAGTATGACCATTATTAAAAGGATTAAATTCCAAAATCAAAATTCCAACCTTCCTAAAATGATGTTTATGACAAACCAGTCAACCATTCAACAATTAAACAATTCATCAATTTATCAATCCCTCCTCTCTTAACCGGACCCACATCAATGATGACAATTATTTTAATATAAAATTCCAAAATCAAAATTCCAAACGTCCTCAAATGATGCGTATGGCAAACCAATCAGCAATCAAAAAATCCAACAAGTCAGCAATTCAACCATTCAGTAATTCAACAATTTCTTTTACACCGGATCCACATCAATGATCACCCTGACAGCTTTGAAGCTGGCTTCGCCTTTAAACCGGTTGATGGTTTCGAGTATGTCGCGCTTTTGCTCTTTCAGGTTTTCAGTCTTCTCCAGCTTGATCATGATATTCTTGATGTACAGGTTTTTGATCTTTGATATCATGGGATATTCAGGTCCCAATACACGGTTCTGGAGCTTTTCGCGAAGCATAACAGCAAAATCCCGTGCAGCATCATTTAGTATTCTGGCATCCTTATGCCGAAGGCTGAGGTTGATGAGCCGGTAAAAAGGAGGATATTTAAAATTTCTGCGCTCCAGTATCTGGCTCTGGTACATCGAAAGGTAGTTGTGCTCGGTTACATCCCTGATGACTGAATGGTAAGGATTATAAGTTTGAATGATGACCTTTCCCTGCTTGTTCTTCCTCCCTGCCCTGCCGCTTACCTGCGCCATCAACTGGTAACTCCTTTCGTACGCCCTGAAATCAGGGAAGCTGATCATGTTGTCGGCATTCAAAATACCGACCACACTCACATTGTCGAAGTCAAGTCCTTTTGTTACCATCTGTGTCCCGACAAGGATGTCAATCCTTCGTTCTTCAAAATCGGTGATGATGTTTTGATAGGCATGTTTGGAACGCGTAGTGTCGAGGTCCATCCGCCTGATCCGGATATCCGGGTAAAGGATCGCCAGTTCGTCTTCTACTTTTTCCGTCCCGAAGCCTTTCATTTGAAGGTGGGCGCTTCCGCAGGCATCGCATCGTTCCGGGACCCTTCGCGAATAGCCACAATAATGACATTTGAGCTGGTTGTTGTGCTTATGATAGATAAGGGTGACGTCGCAGTTCTTGCATTCAGGCATCCAATTGCAGGTGTCGCATTCGAGTCGAAGCGAAAATCCCCGCCGGTTCTGAAACAGGATCACCTGTTCCTTGTTTTTAAGGGCTTCATTCACATGATCAAGTAGGAAGGAGGAGAAATGGGATTTCATGGTCTTTTGCCGGGTTTCCTTCTTCACATCGGCAACCAGTATTTCCGGCATCTGGATGTCGCCATACCGGGTATTCAGCTCCACCAGGTTATACTTTCCTGCTTTCGCATTGAAATAACTTTCGATGGAGGGAGTGGCTGACCCCAGCAAAACATTGGCTTTGTGAAGTCCGGCCAGGTAAACCGCTGCATCACGGGCATTATAACGAGGAGCCGGGTCGTATTGCTTGTACGAATAATCGTGTTCTTCATCCACGATCACGAGGCCGAGGTTGCTGTAAGGCAGGAATAAGGCAGAGCGCGGCCCGAGGATGACCTGGAATTTGATTTTCTGCGATTGATTGTCAAGGACATTGTTCCAAATCTCGACCCGTTCGTTGTCATTGTATTTGGAATGGTAAACGCCTACCCTGTTTCCAAAATATTTTCTTAGCCGGTTGATGATTTGTGTCGTTAAAGCGATTTCAGGTAAAAGGTAAAGCACCTGCTTCCCGCTTTCGATGGCTTCGCTGATGAGCTTGATATAAATCTCCGTCTTACCGCTCGAAGTCACACCATGCAGGAGCGCAGTTTTATTTTCATTAAAAGCAAGGTGAATTTCGTCTAAAGCTTTTTGCTGGCCTTCGTTCAGCTCAATACTTTCCGGGGAGGACGAAAACTGAAAATCATCCAGGCGTGTGGTTGATTTTTTAAATGATTCAAAGATACCTTTTGTAATTAGCGCATTCACGGAGGCAGCAGCAGACGGGAGTTGCTTGTTAAGAGAAGCCATCCTTACCACCTTTTCATTTTCGTTGCCATAATTCGATAACTGAATATAGGCCATCAGGGCTTCCAACTGCCGAAATGCCTTTTTCTCAAGATGATCGAACAGTTCCTTTAATTTGTCCTGATCCCTGTAGGCATTCGCAAGGCGGAGATAGGTTTCAATCTTTGGAGTATATCGTTCTTGTAATGCCTCCTCGGTCAGATTCACCCCTTTTTCGATGAGGGTTTTAATGAGCGGGATCACTTTAGCCTGACCAACGATGCTTTCTACTTCCGAGACGGTAAGTTTCTTTTGAATATCAAGCGCTTCGGCTACCAGGTATTCCTGCTCGGTGAGGACATCATAATTGCCATTGAATTCCGGGTTCAGGATCAGAATGGATTCACTTGCCAGCTTGAGGGCAGAAGGAATAGCCACATTCATCACCTCACCGGGCTCGCACATATAATAACCGGCGATCCATTTCCAGAAGGTATACTGAATTTCATTCATCACAGGGTCTTTATCCAGCAATGAAAGAATGTATTTCACTGCGTAATTTTTAGGAGGGACCTCATGAATATTCACCACCAGCGCTGAGTAGATCTTCTTCTTTCCAAACTGCACCACCACCCGTTTCCATTTGCCTGCCTGATCATTCAGTTCGAAAGGAATGCGATAAGTGAACAGGCCGGGAACCGGCAAAGGCAGGATTACATCGGCGAAGAGGGTAGTGCGTTCCATTTTCAGGAGGATAAAATACGCGCCATGTCAAGCAAGTCGAGGTTAATGCCTTTATTGTACTTGATAGCCTTATGGAATGGAGTATAAGCAATTTCACGATTTATAACCCCTACCATTTCACCGCGCCTGCCGGCAATCAATGCTTTAACAGCGGCATAACCCACTGTACTTGCCAGGATACGGTCGAAGGAGCTCGGTGATCCGCCACGCTGGATATGTCCAAGTATCGTCACGCGGGTATCATAATTGGGAAGCTTTTCCTTCACTTTTTTAGCTACCTCGATCGCGCCACCCAGTTCATCGCCTTCAGCTACAATGATGATCCCTGACTGCTTGTTTTTCCGGTAACCTTTCTCCAGTGTCTCGATGAGCTCTTCAATGTAAGTGGGTGTTTCGGGTATTAAAATGTCCTCAGCCCCGGTGGCAATCCCGCTGCGTAGTGCTATAAAACCTGCATCACGGCCCATCACCTCAATAAAAAATAACCGGTTATGTGAATCCGCTGTGTCCCTGATTTTGTCCACGGCTTCCATAACTGTATTTAAAGCGGTGTCGAAACCAATGGTCATGTCGGTACCATAAAGATCATTGTCAATCGTTCCAGGAGTTCCCATGATAGGGAAATCAAATTCCTTGATAAAAATATCGGCACCTGTAAAGGTTCCATTTCCGCCAATAACGATCAGTCCGTCGAGTCCATGCTTTTTCAGGTTTTCATACGCCTTTTTCCGGCCTTCATATTCCATGAATTCCTGGCTTCTGGCTGTTTTCAGGATGGTTCCACCCCGCTGGATGATATTGGAAACCGAATGATTTTCAAGTTTTACAAAATCATCATTGATCATACCATTGTAACCATATCTAATTCCATAAACCTCCAATCCGTAGTGGACACTTGTACGCACGACTGCCCTGATGCATGCATTCATTCCCGGGGAATCTCCTCCGGAGGTGAGTATTCCTATTTTCTTCATTCCTGTCATCTGTAATAATTATTGCTTAAATATATTTTCTTTTTTTCCAAATAGAATGATCTGTTAATCAAACTTGATTCTTTTTCTCGGCGGTCTGTCCTTTATAGTTTTATTCACAGTTTTTTCCTTTTCCTCTTGCACCTCATCGTTTGCCTGGTCAGGAACCGATCTTTTCTTGCTTCCCTCATAAATCACAAATCGGGCAAACCTGCATTCCAGAGGTCCGTTGAAAAGAGCAATGTTCCGTGTGGCATGCAGGCCCACAAATTTTAATGCTTCGAGGTGGCCGCTGATAATCCAGGCCTGGTAACCATGGTATTTTTGTTTTAATGCATTGCCAATTTCTTTATAGAATTCCACGATGTCGTCGTTCTTCATTCTTTCGTCATAAGGCGGATTCATCACTAAAATTCCTCCTCCCGAAGGCGGTTCAAGGTCGGTGAGAAAGCTTGCCTTAAGTTGAATATCATTTGTCAATCCAGCATATCTGAGATTTTGCCGGGCAAGGCCAATAACCAGTCCCGACTTGTCTGATCCGACAATTTTAACTTTTGGCTGTACGATTTTTGTTTCAGCTTCACTTTTAATCTCGTCCCACAAAGCTTCATCGAAATCCTTCCAGTGCATAAAGCAATAATCTTCCCTGAAATAACCTGCCGGAATATTTCTTGCAATAAGCGCTGCTTCAATCGGAATGGTTCCTGAGCCACACATCGGGTCAATGAAATTACTTTCCCTGTCCCAACCGGTTAAAAGGATCATCCCTGCTGCCAGCACTTCACTTATTGGCGCTGGTCCCGTAACCTTTCGATATCCTCTTTTATGCAATGATTCACCGGAACTGTCTATAGAAACTGTGCATTCGTCCCTGAATATCCTGACATTGATCACAAGGTCTGCATTATCCAGTCTGATGTTTGGTCTTTTGCCATATTTTGCACGAAACTGGTCAACTACTGCATCCTTGGTCTTTAAAGCAAGGTATTTGGAATGGGTGATATTGGAATAACTGGTCACCCCATCTACCGAAAAAGTTCCGTCTACATCGAGGTATTGGCTCCAATCGATCTTATATACTTCTTTATATAGCTGATCTTCATTTTCGGCCCTGAAAGTTGCAATGGGTTTTAAAATACGAAGGGTGGTCCTGCATAAATAATTAGCCTTATAAAGAAGCCGCTGATCACCATAGAACTCAGCTCCCCTCATAACCGTTCTCACTTCAGTTGCGCCCAGTTCGGATAATTCCGAAGCAAGAACTCCCTCAAGTCCTGAAATAGTTTTGGCGATCATCCGAAAATTTTCAGCTTTATTTTCCATGTAAAATTTTTGCGTTTGCAAAAGTAGGAATATTTGAAGGAGAATTTTTTGGATATTTGTATCCTCAAATGCAAAACGATGACCATAAAAGAAGCGCAGGAAAAAGTGGATCGGTGGATCAACTCGACAGGGGTTAAGTATTTCAGCGAGCTTACTAACATGGCAATCCTGACGGAAGAGGTGGGCGAAGTGGCGAGGATCATGGCAAGAAAATATGGCAACCAATCCTTTAAAGAATCAGATAAAGATGTTGATCTTGCCGATGAATTTGCTGATGTATTATGGGTTTTGATGTGCCTTGCAAACCAGACGGGTGTGGACTTAACGGCGGCTTTCGAGCGGAATATTGAGAAAAAAACCAGGAGAGATGATGCTCGGCACAGGTTAAATGAGAAGCTGAAATAATAAAACCACGGAGAAACGGAGAACACGGAGAGACACAGAGATGATTACTCAGAAATATATCAATGAAATATCTTACAAGATAATTGGTTGTGCAATCGAGGTTCATAAACAGCTAGGACCCGGTTTACTTGAATCGGTTTATGAATCTTGTTTTGTTGACGAACTCCAAAGTACAGGTTTGAGCGTAAGATCACAAATCTATATTCCTTTGATTTACAAAGGAAAAGATTTAGGCGGTCAATTAAAACTCGATTTGCTGGTAGAAGATTTAATTATTGTTGAGAATAAAGCAGTTGAAATAATGATTCCTTTATACCAGGCACAACTAATGTCTTAATTAAAGCTTACAGGTAAACCTAAAGGTTTATTGATTAATTTTAACTCTGTAAATATTAAAGAGCAATTAGTATCACTAGTCACAAAAGAATTTGCTAAATTACCTAAGGGTTAATTCCGTAAAACTCTGTGTTCTCCGTGTCTCTGTGGTTAAATAGAAATAAATAAAAAAAATATGATAATTAAATGGTTCCTCAGCCATCAGTGGAAAGAAATGAAGCGGTCTTCCATCTGGCAAAAAAACCTTGCACTGAATATCGTTCTGGGATTTTTTATTTTGCTGATGCTGTTTTATCTCCTCATTCTCGGGTTATTCGTCGACAAGATTTTATTGGAAGTCAAACCTGATGATGATCCCATTATGGTCTTTAATGGCATTCTTCTGTATTATTTTGGTGCGGAATTCTTCATGCGGTTTTTCATGCAATCGCTCCCCACCCTGAACATTGAAACTTATCTTCACCTGCCCGTCAAAAAGTCGAGTATCGTGCATTATGTTGCTGCTAAATCAGTTTTCGTGATTGGCAATTATTTGTCCTGGCTGGTAGTTTTCCCTTTCGCTTTCAAAGTCATTGTTCCCGCTTATGATGTGGCAACTGCATGGACCTGGTTAATTGGATTTATCCTGCTGGTATTCACCAATAATTTTCTCGCAACCTATTTCAAACGTCAGTTGGTTAATAAACCGATGATTGTCGGGATATTTGGTTTGTTGTTGATCGGTTTGATAATGCTGGACGTTTTCGATATTATTTCTCTTTCAACATTGTCAGCAACCCTTTTCAAAGGATTGCTCGAAAATCCGAACTGGATTGTTGTCCCTGCAATACTTGTAATCCTGACTTACAGCATGAATTATTTTCTATTGCGGTCAAAGTTGTACCCCGATGAGATCATCCACCAGAAAAAGGAGAAAATGGATTCTCTGGCCAACATTCGTTACCTGAAATCTATGGGACTTACCGGCCAGTTGATTTCACTGGATCTTCGGTTGATCTGGCGGCACAAACGCACCCGTTCTATTGTTTATATGGCTCCGTTGTTTTTGGGATATGGTTTCTTCTTCTATCCGAACCCGGTTTATAAGGATTCTGTTGGATTTTTAATCTTTGTCGGAATATTTATGACCGGTGGCATGATGATGAACTACCTGAATTACTGCTTCAGTTACGAGAGTAATTATTTTGATAATATCCTGACTAACTACCGCGATTTTGAGAAATATCTCCGTTCAAAGTATTTGTTTGCAATAGCTATCTCCACGATATGCTATATTATTACGATCCCGTATGTTTTATTCAGCAAAGAAATACTCCTGATCAATACCATGACCTATTTGTATAACCTCGGATTTCTTTCGTTTGTCCTGTTTTACTTTGCCACTTTCGTAAAGAAAAGAATGGATTTGAGCCGGGGGGCTACATTTAATTACCAGGGTCTTGGCGCCACTCACTGGCTTTCGATGCTGCCGGCATTTCTTTTACCCGTCATCATTTACCTGCCTTTTAGCTGGGCTGGATTTCAAACAGCCGGATTGATCTTCATAGGGGCGCTTGGCCTTGCAGGGTTGTTGTTCCATAAATCCATGCTGAATATTGTTTTGAAGCAATTCTATAAAAGGAAATATATTATGGCGGAAGGGTTTAGGGAGTAAAGAGACAAGAAACAAGTAAAAAGATAAAAGGAAAAAGACACAAGTATTAAGAAATAAAATAGCAAAAAGCCAAAGGCCAATAGCTAAAAGCAAGAAAAATTAAGAGTTTGTAATTAAATTTTAAAGTAATGATTGAAGTTAAAAATCTGACAAAAATTTATACCGATGTAACCGTACTTAACATTCCTGAGCTGGTAATCGGCAAAGGAGAAAGTTTCGGACTGGTGGGAAACAATGGTGCGGGCAAAACTACATTTTTCCGCCTGATCCTCGACCTCCTCAGAGCGAATTCCGGTTATGTGACATCGAAAGGAATTGATGTCAAAAAAAGCAATGAATGGAAGTATTATACCGGTTCATATCTCGACCAGAGATTTTTGATTGACTTCCTGACGCCGGAAGAGTACTTCGATTTTCTTGCCGGAGTATTCAGCCTTTCGAAAGGAGACCAGGAAAAGTTTTATGCAGACTTTGAGGAATTTTTTAATGACGAAATCCTGGGTAAGCGAAAATATATCCGTGATCTTTCGCAGGGCAACAGGCGGAAGGTCGGCATTGCCGCTGCACTGATGCAAAAGCCTGAAGTGCTGATACTGGATGAACCTTTCAATGGGCTCGATCCATCTACACAAATCCGCCTTAGTAATATCCTGAACAAGCTGAAAAATGAACACGAGGTTACGATGCTCATCTCAAGCCACGACCTGAAGCATGTAACCGAAGTCTGCGGCCGTATTGCAATTCTGGAAAAAGGCCTTATCATCCATGACCTGAAAACAAGTGAAAACACATTGAAAGAACTGGAACGCTATTTTGCAGTTTAATGTTAGTTACTTGTTGCTTGATGCTGGTTACTTGTTTGATTTCCAGTTATCCTCTACATATTGGATAAACTTATTAATCTTTCTTCCAAGTATATCATATTCGTTTATAAGGTCTGTTAACGGATTTTCAGGAAAATGAATATCACCGATCATGTTCAGGTGTGAGATTGTTTCGTCACAAGAACCTTGTGAATAAGTTAAAAATTTAATAAAGTCGTCCTTGTATCGTTTTCTGCCATAACCTTCAACAATTGTATCTTTAACACTTTTACTCGATTTTCTGACCTGGCTGCCCTGCTCATATAGCTCATATTTTGGTAAGGTCAAACTTATTTTGTGCACTTCAAGAGCCAACTTATAGGCAATTTGATAGATTTCCAAATCCTTGTAACTTTTCATAATATTTAATGTTATGTCTTTTAACCAGCAGCGAGCAACAAGAAACCAGCAACATCATCCCCTCCCCTTCAAACTGGCAAACGAAAGTATCAACCCAAGCGCAATTCCCAGCAATGCGGCAAACAAAACCTGGAACTCCGGAGGAAGCAGGAAAGTAATGGTATGAGCCGGAATCCAGAAAAATGGAATTGTTTTCATAAAAACAAAATTCCACATCACATCCCAGTTCATGGTTCGGAGGATATGGGCAAAATCAATCTTCCTGGTCAGGCAGGAAAGTATTCCGCCATTATTAATGATATGTGTATCGGTGATCTTGTGAAAGGTCATCATCACCGGAGCGAAAATAACGTTCATCGCTACTGAAATGCAAAATGCATTCAGCAATTTAAGTCCGCTGAAACTTCCCTTCATGGCGACTAACCGAATCCTTCAATCCCAGATATTCAATAAAGATTGGAATACCTGTCTGAAAAGACCGTAAATGCCAGTTTTATTGTCAATCCGATAAAACCCCAAACCATTGCCCGTGGCGCAATTCCAAAACCCGGTTCGTTGTAAACTCCTTTGCGGATGCGAAGAGCAATCATTTCACCCATGGTGGCAAGGATGGCAAATTTGATGAAACTCATTACCATTCCATGCTCACGGTTAAAACTTTCATAAAACTCAAAAAGAGGTTTTGAGACAAAAAATGGAATGAACAATGCCATGAAAAATACAAGGAAAAGAAAGTCAGTTTTTTTCATTTCAAATTTATTAGGACTCACATTGGAATGATCCGGATTAAACCCTCGCTTTTAATTTAACCGACTTTAAAACTGAGGCGATTTGTTTTAGTTTCTTTTTTCTGTCAGCGAAGATTTGCTTTTTCAGGGCTTTATATTTATCGGCTTTCACGAAGTCTTTTATTTTAAAGAACGCCTTCAGAAGAGGTCCGGAATTGACCAGGTCATGCCAGGAGCCAATCATCTGTTCGATTTCCTTCATTTTCTCCTTTTTTATTTTCAGGATTTCCGGCTGTCCGGTTAATTCCGTCAGGAGATCATACAGGTAATAGATTTGCTTAATATGGGTTCTGTTTTCGTGTATCCTCGGGTTGGTAATCTGGAGTTTGTTAAGGTCAAGCAGTATTTGTTTTTTCGACTCAATAAATCCAAGCACACTTTTACCGATCTTTTTGTCAGTAATATTTTGAATGATCTCCAGGATATATTTGTCATCAAGGATTTTACCATTCTTATCAATATCAGGTAAGGCACGTAAAAACCGGGCGATCTCTTTTCGCTCTCTGTATTTCAAATATTCAAGGTACTCAGGAAATTTGATCTTCAGTACTTCTGAGTAATGCGCCAGGGTGATCATTTCAATCTGGATCTCACGAATTTTCCCTGCATATTTGAAAAGCTGCCTGATCTTTTTTAGTTGCTTTTTGGCTTTGAATTTATCCGGTGAAAGGTATTCGATCAATTGCAGCAATGCCCTCAATCTTTTGGTACTGGTCCGCATTTTATGAATAGCCTCCACCTCAAACTCTGCAAGTACCACCTGAAAGTTTTTTTCAAATACCGATTTATGTTCCTGGTAATAGTTTGTAAGTCGCTGAAGCATTATTAATGAATTAACCGTCCGAAATTAGACAATTTTTCGTAAGTAACTACGCAGAACAAAGCACATCCAGAAATATTAATTTAATGTTTAGTTTATCTTACTTTTTTCTATGCTTCTGAGAATACCATTTTGTTATTAAAAATAATTTGATAATCGGATTTTTTTTCCAACTGGCGCGAGTCTGAAGCGTCGGAAATTGCGCGCTGAGACTCGTGCCTTGAACTACCGTAACAACTCGATTTCAACATCCCCTTTCATTTCTGAATAATCCACTGCACTGCTTTACTTCCAGTGAAGAGGTTCAGATACCAAACCAGCCTCAACCGGGTTGTTGTGCAGATAATCAAGCTTTTGCTCTAATATTGTAACATTATCCAGTTCAACTGGATGATTTCCATGTTGCCAAAACTGATAATTTTCATTCTGTGTATTAGCCTGTCCCTTTTCTTTAAAATATTGGAGCATCCATTCTTTTCTGCTCTCTAATAGATTTGTCCTGATCTCATTAATGATTTTAACGGAAGTATATTTCTTTAAATCCCTGAAAATCTCTTCTAGTTTCTGATCTCCCTGCTTACTGACAATTAAATGAACATGATTCATCATCACAACCCAGGCATGAACAACAAGTCCTTTATTTTTGATGCACCAATTAAGCCTGTCGATAAATATCCCTCTATACAAATCACGGGTAAATACATCCACCCACCCAACCACAGCAAAGGTTGTAAAATAAATGCCATCCGGATATTTAAACTTATGTTTCAGCCTCATGAAACAAAAGTAATAACTTATTCTGGCACGAATCGCTAAGCACAGGCCTTGGTTTCAGACTCACGCCAGTAAAGGCCAGGTTGGGCTACGGACAACAGGGCCTTTACTCATCAATCTCTATTGCATCATTCAAGTTTGTACAATTTAAAACAGGAAAATTGGTTTCTACACATTGAAAACTGACTCCATCTTGATATGACATATCTAAATAGTATGTTGCTTCAAAATGTGGGCCATCATAAATTGGTCCTTCAAAGGGCCTTTTTGATTCTAATGTAGCTGCAGCTATGCTTGACTCAGATGGATTATACATGTCCAATTCAAGTTCAGGAATAATGAAGACGACCTTGCGCTCATTAATTCTTTCAATTCCCATCAAAACCTTTTTTTCTGGAAAGCATTCTTCAATATAGGTGGGATAGGTCACAAACACCCATATGGTAAGATAGGATTTGCTGTCAGAACTCCAAAAGAGAACATTATAATATAACCAATCCTCATCAATAAAGTAACCATCATATTCAAAGATATACTTTTGAATCAGTACTAGCAAATCCTTATTTATAGAAGAACCAGTATCTAAGGGAGTCTGATCCTTATTCATCTTAGTGCTATTACAACCGACTAATAAGAAAGCTAACACTAATACTGTAAGCAGAGTGAAAATCCTGCGCCAAAAAACAATAAAGTTACTGTATTTCATCGGTCTATTAATTGAAGTAATTTACTCATATTATTTACGCTAGGGGTTAGCAAGATTTTTGGTGTATCCAATCTAAAGACATTGCCTGAATGCGACATATATGTGAAGTATTTGTATTCAGAACTTTTAGCTAATCCACGATCACCATAAAGACTACTCTTTTCATTATCAAGACCTTTCGGATTTGGATGGTTATGTATCATTGCAGAAACTGAAGAGGATTTAAAACCATGGCTGCTCAATCCTGGGCTTAAATCATCCCATTGGTACGTCCCTAGTGAAGTCTCTCCATTCTTTGCAAAGAACATTGACCATTCAACTTCTGTGTTTTTGGCAAGAGATAAAAACAACGAAGTCATATCTTCACGATTGTTCGATGAGGCAGTACGAAGGGTACCTTTATGCGTTACAGTTCCTTCAGCATCTTCACGTTGTACTGATTGCTTTTCTTTAGAAAGTGAGGGTAAAATACTTTTGTCAGTTAATGTTAATAGCTCATTTCCTACTTTCTCACCTTTATCATTCATCTTGTATAACCGATCTGGATTATTATCAGTTGGACCAATCTGTTTAACCTTACCTTCAGTAGTTACCCCAAATTCTGTAACAGCCATCCCATCCGGGTCAATAAACCTAATTGAGTTATTATAGGAATAGGTGTAAGGTGACCATCTTCTCGCAACCTCCGCCATTGGATCCACACTATGCCACCTCCCCACCTGTGGATCATAGAACCTCGCCCCGTAATCCAGCCACTTCCCTGGCATATCCTGTTCTTCCTTGCCGTTATACAGGAACTTGTTTACATAAGTGGTTGTGGTTGTTGTTCCGCTTCCTCCTTGTACAGGCAGGTTTTTCGAATACGCCATCCCAAACGGATAATAATTATTGGCCTGTACAAATGCAGGTGTGTTATCTATATTTGGTGTAAATACTACTCTCACATTGCCAAGGTGGTCTGTCAGGTAATAATAAAACGTCAGGCTCATCTGGCTGCTCAATTCAATGTATCCGTCTTCGTGCAAAATGCGGACAGGTATGCCCCGGTTGGTTACCAGGTCGCCGAAATACTGTTCGTCCAGCGTTATCTGGTTGTATTTGTTGTAAGCTTTTTTCGCAATTTTCAATCCGTTGCGGCCATAAGTATATGCCAGCCTCCCCGTCTCGTAAAGGATGGATGCTGGCAGGTCGAGCCAGTTGTTGTAAGTAATGCTTAAATTCCGTGCCACATCCATCGTCAGGTTGCCGTTAGGATCGTACAGGAACGAAGGGCTCGCTCCGTCGGGATTGTAATACGGAAAGTCCTTCAGGTCGTTTTGCCCTTTAATTGATTCCCTCACCCTAATCAATTTATTGCCGTCGTATTCATAAGTAAAGTTATCAAAATTAACAATTTCGTTCGATCTTTGGCATTTGCGGGAGATAAAACCACCAATGACTGCCGCAACATAAGCCACGGTCTCTATTTCTATCGACTTCAGATAAACGATATATTCTACACCGGCAAATTCATGATAATAAAATAGCAATCTTAAACCTGTTAGGTTTTTTCTAACCTAACAGGTTTTCTCTCAATTTCTATTTATTTCCATCAATTTCAATGTATTTCAACCCATCTCCATCAATATCATCCTGTATCACTTTTAAATAAATCCCAAATACTAACCGGAATTTTCATATTTTTTAATTTACTTTACCAGCTCAAATAAATGGAAGTGGTATTTAATGTAACCATACTTGGCAGTAATTCAGCGATTCCAACGCTCAAGCGTAATCCGACATCGCACCTGGTCAACCATAATGAGCGGTTATTCCTGATTGATTGTGCTGAAGGAACCCAGATCCAATTGCGACGAAGTCAGATCAAAATGCAACGAATCAACCATATCTTTATCAGTCATCTGCATGGTGATCACTTTTTTGGTTTAATAGGCTTGATTTCTTCCATGCATTTACTGGGAAGAAGCAAGGAACTGCATATTTACGGCCCGCTGCAGCTGAAAGAGATAATTGATATCCAGCTCCATGCCTCCCAAACTGAATTGATCTACCCCCTGACGTTTCATCCGATCAATCCCGATGCAATTGAATTCATTTATGAGGATGATAAATTAACCATTACAACCATTCCGCTCAACCACCGGATCCCAACCTGTGGCTTCCTTTTTAAAGAGAAAAAGGGCAAAAGAAGGATCCGGAAACAAATGATAAAAGATATTCACATTCCGGTCGATCATATAATGAAGATCAAGGAAGGAGCCGATTTTACAGATTCGGAAGGCACAACCTATAAAAATACTGAAATTACCGAGCATCCGGGTGTTCCGCGGTCTTACGCTTATTGCTCCGACACGGCTTACTATGAACCCTTAATTCCGATTATCCAAAATGTAAACTTGCTTTACCACGAAGCGACTTTTATGAAGGAAAAAACAGATGTGGCTGCCGAAAAATTTCATTCCACAACGATTGAAGCAGCCACCATTGCCAGGAAAGCAAATGTTGGAAAACTGGTTATTGGGCACTTTTCGACCCGGTACGAAAACATTGATGAATTATTGGACGAAGCTAAATCAGTGTTCCCTGATACCGAGGCTGCCTACGATGGTAAAACCTATGCGATTTAGAAGGATGGTTTTATAATTATAAATGAAACGGGATAAATTTATACACATGACTACAGATTTATTATTCTGCCAAAAAGAAACACTTCGTGAACCTTTGTGTTTTTGTGCCTTAGTGGCAATATTAAAATGTACGGTTTTATCCCTTTCGTAGCATAATTAATTTCCCTTCAGCACATCTTCAGGAACCTTGTTATCCTTTTTGAAAGAATCGAATTCCTCCCGGCTTAATATTCCTTTGGATAATAAAAAGGATTCATAGCGTCCGGATATTTCCTGCCTGAATAAAATTGAATCTTTTTTGGGGTTTGTATTTTCAAGAGTAATTCTTGCATTCACCAACCTACCCAGAGTATCTTTTGAAAACTCAGTGGTCAGAATAGCAGAATCAGCAGTTAGCCATATAATTTTTGCAATCCGGTGAAGGCCTTTTTTCCGCTTATCAATATTTGAATACAGGCTGTCGTTTTTAATGAAATAATTGAACACCGGAGATAATCCATAGACCATGTTATAGGTTATGTAAGTGCTGTCAGTAAAAAAGGCTTCATTGTAATTACCCCGGATATCCAGAAAAGCCCAGTTACCATTCAGCGGGCTTTTTATTTTTGACTCTTGTTTTTTTTCAAGGTTGCATGATACTGCAAGCAGTATTAATAAAATCAATAAGTTTCTCATGTGTCTTTCAGCAAAGCATCATATAGAATCTCGATCGGATGATAGGCTGTCCTGCCGGTACCATCCAAAATCTGGTTACGGCAGCTTGTACCAGGTGCAGCAATCAGGGTTTTGGCATCCGATTCTCTTACTGCCGGAAATAAAACCAACTCGCCCACCTTCATCGAAAGCTCATAATGTTCTTTTTCATACCCAAATGAACCGGCCATCCCGCAGCATCCCGATTTTATTTCTTCCACCTTATAATACTCAGGCAGAGAAAGCATCCGCACTGTGGGTTTAATGGAGGCAATCGCTTTTTGATGACAATGTCCGTGGAGTTTAATCCTTCTTGATTCCTTTGTAAACTTACTATTGGAAATGTGGCCTTTATCAATTTCTGAAGCAAGAAACTCATCAAACATCAGCGCTGATTTGCCAAGTTCGATGGCCGCTTCCTTTAATTCTTTCCCTACCAGATCCGGGTATTCGTCCCTGTAGGATAATATGGCTGAGGGTTCAATACCGATGAGAGGAGTTTTTTCATTGATGATATCCTTAAGTGAATTAACATTGGCTATTGCGAATTCTTTGGCTTCTTTGATCAATCCTTTAGAAAGATAAGTTCTGCCGCTTATTTCATGCTCCGGAATCTCCACCTGGTAACCAAGCTTTACCAGCAAAGCAACAGCTTTTATCCCTATTTCCACATCGTTATAATCGGTGAATTCATCCACAAATAAATATACCTTCTTTCCATCCTTGCTTCCATTGGGTTTTAAATCCTTGTTTCGTTTAAGGTAAGTTTTTAAGGTTGTTTTATAGAGAAGCGGTAATTTCCGTTCAGGAGCAAAGTCAAGAAGGTTCTTTAACATTCGGGAAGTTAAACGGTTCGAGAGAAAAAAGTTGGTAATCCCAGGGATGCGCGAAGTTCTTCTGTTAATCCGGCTGATATTAGCGATCATCTTAGTCCTGAAGGGTATTTTATTCGACTGGTAATATTGATGCAGAAATTCGGCCTTCAATTTCGCCATATCCACATTGGAGGGGCATTCTGACTTGCAGCCCTTGCATGAGAGGCAGAGATCCAGGACATTATAAATATCCTTGTGGTTGAACGGGTTTTCCTTTTTCGAATGGGTAATGATTTCTCTTAATATATTTGCCCTTGCACGGGTTGTGGTAGCCTCGTCGCGGGTAGCCATGTAGCTTGGGCACATGGTACCACCTATGATCTCTGATTTCCGGCAGTCGCCCGAGCCATTGCACTTTTCAACGCTCCGAAGAAATCCCTGATCCTCCGAAAAATCAAAAATTGTCTCGAATTGCTTGGTCTCTTTTCCAGCATCATACCTCAAAGAAGTATTCATCTTAGGAGTATCGGTAATTTTACCAGGATTAAAAATATTCTCAGGGTCCCAGGTTCTTTTAATTTGTTTCAGAAATTGATAATTCTGTTCACCGATCATGAGCGGGATAAACTCACCCCTGAGCCTTCCGTCACCATGCTCTCCCGACAGTGAGCCCCGGTATTTCTTAACCAACTTAGCAGTCTCCAGAGCTATGGTATGCATTAACTCCACATCCTTTTTATCTTTCAGGTTCAGAACCGGCCGAAGATGCAATTCACCTGTCCCGATGTGAGCGTAAAATACTCCTGTTAAATTATGCTTTGTTAAAAGATCATTAAAATCGGCGATGTAATCCGGCAGATCAACAGGCCTGACAGCAGTATCTTCAACGACAGGAATAGGTTTTGCATCGCCAGGCATATTAGAAAGCAACCCCAGACCAGCTTTTCGCACCTCCCAAACCTTTGGAATATCTTCATCAAAAATCACCGGGAAATGATACCCATAACCAGCCTTCCGCATTTCCTTTTCCATTTTTTCAGCAATGTTGAGGATATCCTGTTTTGTATCCCTCGCGAATTCAACAATCAGCATCGCAGCGGGATCATCCTTAATAAAGAACCGGTTTTTTCGCTGAGTTATATTGGACTTGCTTAATTCCATCACAGTGCGATCCATCAATTCGATGGCGCCGGGATGGTATTTGAGGGCAATCAGGTTTCCCTTGAGCGCATCTTCCACCGTGGCGCAATGGATGCAAATCAAACCTTTCACCGGAGGAGGTAAAGGGTCAAGGTGTAATTTGATCTCGGTAATAAAAACAAGTGTTCCCTCCGATCCTGCAATGAGTTTTGCAAAATTAAAAGGCTCTGAATTACCTGTAAAAGGTTCCGTTTCGAGTAATAAGTCGATGGCATAACCGGTATTTCTTCTTTTAATGGCCGGATCAGGAAACTGTGCACGAATTTCTTCCTGGTTTATCGGATCGGACAATATCTTGGCGATATTCCTGTACAAATCGCCCTCAAGCGATCTTAACTCACATTTTTTTAAAAATTCGCCAACTGAAACCGGTCCAAACTCTGCCATTGTACCATCACACAAGACGGTATTAACAGAGATCAAATGGTCACGGGTGCTTCCATAAATCAGGGAGTGGGCACCACAGGAATTGTTTCCAACCATCCCGCCCATCATACACCTGCTGGAAGTTGAAGTTTCGGGACTAAAGAACAATCCTTTGGGCGCCAGTACTTTGTTCATTTCATCCAAAACCACACCTGGTTCAACCCTGATCCACTTCTCTTTTTCATTGATCTCCAAAATTTTGGTCATATATTTGGAGACATCCACAACGATACCTCCCCCGACTACCTGGCCGGCAAGAGATGTTCCGGCTGCCCTGGGTATGAGGGAGGTATTGTGCTTTTTAGCAAAGTTTACAAGACTTCTTATGTCTTCAACATGTTTGGGTAAAACAACAGCCAAAGGTAATTGCTTGTAAGCGGAAGCATCTGTTGCATACAATAATCTAAATGCACGATCGGCACGGATTTCTCCATCGATATCACCCGCCAGTACTTCCAGGTCATCGTTAATATTTACAATATTTGCAATTGATTCCATCACCTATTTTAATGCAAATTTAAGTCATTCACCTGCTATTTTTTTTCGTAATAATTGGTGCTTTCAAAAATTTTATCGGCAGATTTTGCTATAAAACCTGAATAAAGCTTTCCATCCTTGTCGGGATAACGCTTCGCAAACTCATAATAACAGGATGGAACCGGAAATTCACCTTCTTTAAACTGAACTTTGATAATACCTGATTTTGTACTCGATTGCTCAAGTAATTCCTGAGGAGTGCCTTTAATCTCTCCGGCTGAATCGTTTAACAGAAATCCTTTATCTTTCAGAAACTGGTTTACCTTCTGCAAGGTATCATACTTTTTTAAGGCATTCACATTGATAGTAAAGTGATTCGCCCGGTAACCGTGAATGTAAACCCAGGCCGCATATTCCGATTCATTTCGCAGTTGATTATAAACTTCAATTGAAGGGGTTTCCCATGAATTACCTGAAAATATCAGTTCATAAGGATCAAGCAGCTTCTTAGGAATGTTGTCCACAATTCTGCGAACCGTTTTCCCAAGTTGTTCGCTGAAATCCTCAGTAATTAATTCGCTGATAAAAACCCGTGGGGCATCGGCAAAAGTTTTATGTTCATAATGACGGGCATACAAATGTTTTTCTTCAAATGTATATTCCCCCCTATACACATAACCTGCGTCAACGAATGGCTTTGAAAAAACATCAATATTCACCCGCGGATCGTTAAATGTTCGGAATGCGATGTGATCGTTAAGGACTCTTTCTCCTTCAGCAATGAAAAGCTCATATATTTTTTTTACTTCCGGATTCCGGGAAGTATAATCGAACCATAACCTGTCGAAAATTTTTTGCGCTTTTTCCATAGAAAGTCAATTTGCTTCTAAAACAATAATTCCAATAAAATATTTGCGTCAAAATTAATGGTTTCCCCGTTCAGGTTCAACTTAAAAATTCGTTCCTTAATATCATCATAATTATGATTGGTTCCGATGAGCAAATTTTTTATCACCTCACTCATACCCGGGATTTTTCTTTCTGAAGCAATTTCAACCTTTTTTATGACACCCATCTTTACCTCCATTTCAATCAGGTATTCAATATCCTGATGAGTTACCTGGTTCTTAAAAAAATAGTCAGGGGAGTATCCAAAATTCCATTCCCATGTTTTGTATTTTTCGTCAACAAGATCATTTATTCCGTTAATATCGCTGGCAGTCAATGAATAATAAACAACATCCTTTTCTTTACGGTTAATATGATCCGTTATCCGTTCGATAAATTCTTCAATTGAAAAAGGTTTATCAAGAAATTCTGATATGTTGGCAACCTTACTTCTTATGGATTTTACGGATTTATCTTTAAACGAATGGGATTTAACCCGAAGCATTTCATTGAGCATGTCCAGGTTTGAATTAAATAAAAGCGTTCCATGGTGCAGCACTTTATTTCGATGCACATGCTCAGAGTTTCCTGATATCTTCAAACCGTTCACACGAATATCATTCTTTCCTTCATGTCGGGCAGGAACACCCATTTGGTTTAAGGCTTCGACGATGGGATGAAGAAATCCCGAAAAATCAACCAGCCGTCCTTCCTGTCCATGTTTAATAAAGGAAAAATTCAAATTCCCCCCATCCTGATAAACGGCACCGCCACCCGAAATTCGCCTGATCACGGGGATATTGCGTTGTCGGACCAGATTAAGGTTTATCTCTGCAAGCGCATTTTGATGTTTACCGATAATAACCGATGGATCGTTCTGCCAGAGCATAAAACAGTCCTGGTTCAAATTTTTTAACAGGTATTCTTCGGCGGCAATATTGAAGTACGGATCTGTTTGCGGACGCTCGACGATCACCATGAAGGTTCTTATTTTATTCAGTGACAAATGTAGTTTTTTTGGAAGATCATTTTACTTTTGGAGGTTAAACAATATTAACGATCATGGAACATGGTAAGATTTTATATTGGACTGTAGGATGAAAAAAATTGAATTGAGGATATTATTCAGGCGTTATCGCAATCTAAAATCTAAAATCTTATTTCATAAATCAGATTGAGCCTCTCATGGGATTCGAACCCACGACCTGCTCATTACGAATGAGCTGCTCTACCAGCTGAGCTAAAGAGGCTTTTGGATTGTATATTTTTTTCGAACGAACCAAATTATTGAAGTCTCATCCAATTAAAATCTTCAATAACCTCATTTTTGTCGGGGTGGGGAGATTCGAACTCCCGACCTCTTCGTCCCGAACGAAGCGCGCTAACCGGGCTGCGCTACACCCCGAAATAAGAAATTGTGTTACTTAATAAAATGAACAATCCCTTAAATGATAAAGAGCGGCAAAAATACTTAAACAATTTAAAACTGAAAATAATATCCATAATATTTAAGCCTTGAAACTTCAAATGATTAAGCGTTATATTAAAACAAAAGAAAAAAACCAGAATGGTGCAGATTTATAATAACGACAAAACCGCCTTAGTCAACTTCACCATCATTTCATATCCATCAAATTATTTCAAAATTCAGGAAAAAAAATTTTTATATGAAATAATTCCTAAATTTGCGCCGGGTTAAAAATTATATGCCATGTCAAATAATATTATTAAAATTGTTTTATTAGTTGTGATTCTGGTTTTAGCTTTTTTGGTTTATGAAAGCTTGATGAAACCTGTGCGGTTTAACAACGAAGTAACTGCAAGGAATAAAGCCGTTATTCAGAACCTGATGGATATCCGGATGGCTCAAATTACCTATAAAACAATCAATGGAAAGTTTACAACGAGTTTCGATACCCTTATTGATTTCCTGAAGAAAGGTGAAATTCCGGTTGTTAAGATTATCCCCGACCCCACAGATACAACCTTTACCAGAACAATTCGTGATACATTGGGATATATACCTGTAATTGATTCGTTGTTTAAAAACAGGCCAGGCTATAAGGTTGATGATATCCGGTATGTTCCATTTTCCAATAAAGAACTTTTTACGATGGACGCAGGTGTAATAGACAAAGGTGGTGTTAAGGTAAATGTTTTCGAAGCATCAGCACATTATAATTTATTTTTAAAAGGCCTGGATAATCAAAGCGTTATTAATCTTATCGCTTCCAAAGAGCAGATAGAAAGGTATCCTGGTTTGAAGGTGGGGTCCATGACCGAAGCCTCAACCGACGGAAACTGGGAATAAGTTAGCTTATGCGATGCATGACCAGATTGTTCCGGAAATTAAAAAATATGACGAAGCCTTACATCAGGCTGACCCCCGGAAAAATAAATTATTGATTCAATTATCTCTGGAAAGTCTCACTTTCTGTATCTTTAATCAGGATCTTAATAAATTTCTTTCTATTGAATCAATCACTTTTGAGCCCCAAAGTAGGTTGAGCGAGATCGCATTGCAATTAAAGCAATTTTATTCGGGCCACCCATGGTTAAAGCAAACCTACCATTCAATCAAATTGCTTTTTGAAAGCAATAAATCTACATTGATACCCGCACCGCTTTTTGATGAAAATGAGAAAGAAAGCTTTTCAGCATTTAACTTTCCTGTTATGGATGATGAATCAATTTATTTTAATAAACTTAAGAATCTTGATGCTTACATTGTTTATCCTGTTCCTGGCACCTTAATAAAAACCACCAAAGAATTATTCCCGGATCATTTGTTCTTCTGCCATTCCGGAGTGTTTATCGAAAGCCTTCTAATCCTGAATAAAAATCAAAAAACACAAAAGAGATTTTTCGTTAATACGAGGAACAATTTTCTTGACATTGTCATCCTGGATGGCCGAAAGCTTTTATATCATAATTCGTTTAGTTATAAGTCGAAAGAAGATTTTATCTACTTCGTGATCTTTGTAATTGAACAGCTACAATTGAATCCCGAAGACATAGAACTGGTTCTTTCGGGTATGATTGATAAAAATTCCAGGCTCTTTGATACCATCTATAAATATATCAGGAATGTCAGCTTTCAGACAAAAACAGATGCTTATAATTACAGTTATGTTTTTAATGAAGTTCCATCTTATCATTATTTCAATCTGCTAAATTTCGAGTTGTGCGAATTATAAGCGGTAAAAATAAAGGAAGGAAGATAATTGCGCCATCCCATCTGCCGGTGCGACCAACCACTGATTTTGCGAAAGAGGCATTGTTCAATATTTTAAGTAATCAATTACAGTTGGATAGAATAGATGTCCTTGACCTTTTCGCCGGAACCGGAAATATCTCCTATGAATTTATCTCGCGAAATGCTCGTAAGGTATTGGCTCTTGACAATAATTATAATTGCACAAAATTCATTCAGATGACTGCTGATAAGCTGAATTATGAAAATCTTTTTGTGGTGCGGGCCGATTATCTTGCTTTTATTAAACATACCGAAATGAAATGGGACCTAATTTTTGCTGACCCGCCCTACGACATGGAAACAGTTGAAAATTTACCCTCCGTCATTTTCGAAAAGCAATTAATCAAACCTAAGGGAATGCTTATTATAGAGCATAAAAAAACTATTAATTTCAGCCAGTTCCCGCATTTTTCAGATCACAGAGTATATGGAAATGTAAACTTCAGTTTTTTTATTGAGGATAAATAATTTCAGAAATCGGTTGTAAGCTTTGCATAATTGAAAAAAAACACTACTTTTGCCCCCCTTTTTATAGGCTATTTAATAAGTATAAATTAAAATTTAGATTATGTTGAATCAGTATGAAACCGTTTTCATTATGACTCCCGTTTTATCTGAAGAACAGATGAAGGAAACGGTAAAGAAGTTTAAAGACTATTTAATTAGTAAGGGGGCTGAAATAGTTCTCGAGGATTATTGGGGTATGCGAAAATTAGCTTACCCAATCCAAAAAAAATCTACCGGATTTTATAACCTCATTGAGTACAAGGTTGATCCATCAGTGATCCGTGACTTTGAAGTTTCTTTTAAACGTGATGAGCGCATTTTGCGTTTTCTCACTGTAAAACTTGACAAGCATTCAATTGCTTATAATGAAAAGAAACGTAAAAAAGCAAAAGAAGAAACCACAGAAGCTTAATTATTAATTTAAAGATTTAAACAAAATGGCACAGGCAAATTCAGACATCAAGTATTTAACACCGATTGCAGTAGATACCAAAAGAAAAAAATACTGCCGTTTCTTGAAAAGTCGAATCAAATATATCGACTATAAAGATGCAAACTTCCTGTTGAAGTTTGTAAATGAGCAGGGTAAAATTCTTCCCCGCAGGATTACAGGTACGTCGACAAAATATCAGAAGAAGGTTGCACAGGCAATAAAAAGAGCAAGGCATATCGCAATAATGCCTTATGTTGGTGATTTATTAAAATAAGGAGGCTGCTATGGAAATTATATTAAAACAAGATATCCCCACCCTTGGGTATGCAAATGATGTGGTTAAAGTTAAAGCAGGATATGCAAGGAATTTTTTAATTCCTAAAGGATTGGCACTACCTGCGACTGAAACCAACAGGAAGATTTTATCTGAGAATCTTAAGCAAAAAGCTCATAAGGATGATAAAATCAGGAAAGAGGCTGAAACTCTGGCTAAAGCGCTTGGAGGAATAACAGTTAAAATCGGTGCAAAAGCCGCTGAAACTGGTAAGATTTATGGTTCAGTGAATAATATTCAAATTGCTGAAGCCATTAAAAAACAATACAACTATGAAGTCGACAGGAAAAAAATAATTGTTGACGGCGAACACATAAAAGAACTGGGCACCTATACTGCAGACGTTCACCTGCATAAAGAAATAAAGGTTTCCATTAATTTCGAAGTCTTTGCTGAATAGAGATTTACAGCTTATAGTTAAAAAACCCGGAGAATATCCGGGTTTTTTGTTTCAGGTCGTTTTAAGGTGGGATTGTCTGGATTTAATAAATCCAGGATTAATTGGTCAGTATGGTAGAGTATCTTTTCATTATATTTGATAAAGTTTCTTCGTTTGACAAATTTTCGATTTTAAAATTCCTGTCCATAAGACTTTCTCTTAGTATTAATTTTGTTATTAACATCACGAACACCATCAAAACAACGGAATGAATAAAAACATTTACTGCAATTTTTTAGGAAATTTTTTCAGTTGATTCATATTCATTCATAAAATTTTGCAACTTTTAAAAAGTCCTTACTCGAATTTATTTTAACGAGTCGAAATTAATATCACTTTTACTAAAAAATATGGCTGAAAACCACTGGAAAAATAAACAGTAGAAAACCACCGTTAAATTTCCTCATTTAGCTGATTAGTTGCATAATAACTTTTTACCAAATACATTTTTATTCCATTTTTTGCCAATAATCCCTGTAAAACAGTTTTACTGAACAAAACGAAAATGCTTTTTTAAAATAGTTCCCGGAATCAGGTAGGATCATAAAAGCCAATACCAGATTGGTAATATGAGAGATAGAAAGTAATGCTTTAGAAGTTATATCTATTTGATCAAATCATTTTCCACTGCCCACCTGACCAGTCCTGCTGTATTTTTTGCTCCGGCCTTATCCAGCAAATTAGCGCGATGACCTTCCACTGTATGAAAACTTACAAAGAGCTTATCTGCAATTTCCTGGGTTGAATATTCCTTACAGATCAGGTTGAGAACATCCAATTCGCGGCTGGTAAGATTTGGAAACAATGATTTTGTATTCTCAGATTTTAGTTCCAGGTTCACCAGAGCAAGGGATAGCCGTTCACAAAAGTACTTTTCACCTGAATTTACTTTTCTGATTGCTGCTTCAAGGACATCCTTGTCTGCATCTTTTAAAAGATAGCCGGACGCGCCATTTTTTATCATCTGCTTCACAAACCGCTTTTCCCCAAATTGCGATAAAGCTATAATTCTGGAAAGTGGAAATTTTTTACTTACAATTTTTGTACAGTCCAGGCCATCCATCTTTGGCATACTAATATCCATTAAAATTACATCGACTTTTACGCCAGCTTCCAGCGTCCTGATAACCTGATAACCCTCATGGGCTTCTGCTACAATTTCAAAATCAGGAATGTCCTTCAGGGTTGTCTTAATACCATCGATCATTAGCTGATGATCATCGGCGATTAATATATTAATCATAGGGTAAGTTTTAATTGATTACGACGCAAATATAACCAACAATGAATGATAATGCAAGTATTTGTTATCCATAAATCACATTTTGAATACATCTTTGTCAGGCGTTGGTTTTTGGAACCTGAATAAAATACGTACATCCCTCTCCGGGCTTTGCTTCAATACTTGCTGTGCCATTTAAGAACTTCACCCGCGATAAAATGCTGGTTAACCCAATAGTTTTCGATTCCAGCTTTTCCGGAACATCAAATCCTTTTCCATCATCTGAAAATTGAATATTCAATTGATCCTGTAAAACCTTCATGGTCAGCGAAACTTTATGTGCATCGGCATGTTTCAAAGTATTATTCACCATTTCCTGTACTATCCTGTATAACATAATCTCTATGTTTTCAGGCAGACGGGTTGGTTCTCCTTCAATTTGAATTTCTGCTTTTGGCCCTTTTGCATCATTTATCTGATCGAATAAATCTTCGACAGCCTCATAAAATCCAAATTTAGTAAGTAATCCCGGCATCATGTTATGAGAAATTCTGCGCACATCACCGGTTGCCTGTTCAAGCAATTTGGTTGCCTTTTCAATTAAAGACTTGTTTTCCGGACTTTTATCCTTAATGGCGACTAGAATTGCATTTTGCTGTTGAAAGCAATACACCCAATCCGTCATGAAGTTCCTTTGGCAATTCGTTTTCGTTCTTCTTCCTGTCCGTTGACAATTGATCGGGCAGCAAGGAGTTTCTTTTCTTCCTCGAGTTGGAGAATTTTCTGTTCTGCGATAGTTCTGTTTTTGCGGGTCCTTTGATGATAGTAAGCAAAAATGAATATGAAAATAAGGATAATACCGGATCCACTGAATATATATGCATTACGCTGCCTGGTTTTCTTTTCGAGTGCAATATCTTTTTTAAGGCTTTCATTCTGATAGGCCAGAATCTTTGCCTGGTCCTTTTCCTTTTCGTATTTTAATTCTACATCCGCCACGGTTTTAACCTTTTCCAGCTTAAATATGGTATCCTTAATATCATAATAGTTCGATTGATATTTAAAAGCTTTCTCGTAATTCTTTGTATTTTTATATATTTCTGTTTTTTTGTTATATACTTTTAATAATGATTGCTGATCTAGTTTGGATGCAATGTTTTCGCATGTATCGTATATTTCCATTGCCATTTTAATCTGCCCTTTTCTTTCGTTTGCAATAGCCAAACCCATTAATGCATTGAAATACCCACTCTGAAACCCCATCTTATAAAAAGAATTTTTTGCTTTATTGAAATAATAAAAAGCAGAGTCATAGAGTTTCCAATCCAGAAATAAATTGCCCACATTGACATTAAGGTGTGCAAGCCCGCTGACATTATCAATACGGTTAAAATAACCTTGACTAATGCGATAATGATAAAGGGCAGAGTCATAATTACCAACCTGCTCAAATATAATTCCAATCTTGTTGTTCGAAAGTCCGATGTTTTTTAAGTCACCGAGTTCGTTAAACAGTACCAACCCTTTTTTATATTTTTCGAGAGCATTTGTATACTCATTCATACTTTCATACAAATCGCCTATATTAAGCAAAGTAACACCAATTAATTGTTTGTTATCCAGTTCTTCGTATATCCTCATGCTATTGTAATAATAATTAATGGCGGAGTCATAATTCGAATTCAAATCATGGACGATTGCAATAAAAATGCAGGAGTTTGCTATACCAAGCGTATCATTAATTTGTCGGGATAAGGCAAGACCTTTTTTATGATATTCAAGAGCAGAAGAATAATATCCTTTTCTTCTAAGCAAGCTCCCGTACAAATTATAGTTCTTCACCAGGTGTGTTTTGTCATTCGTCAGTTCAGCAAATTTTATGGCCTGATCAATGCGGAAGAGTGCTGAGTCAAATTCAGCAATATCCTTATAAATTATTCCCAATTTTTCATTGGATATCAATTTACCGTGATCATAATTCAGTTTCTCTGATAATGCTAAGGATGATTTACCATACTTCAGCGACTGATCCTTTTCGCTGGACAAATAAGCATCACATACCCGGATAAGGAGTTTTACTTTGTTGGTGTCTTCTTTAGCTTTGGTTAGTAATATTAAGAGACTATCAGCAACATTATCTGCTTTAGTTTGCACCTGAATTCCCGACAAACTAATAATTATCAATATGGACAAAGGTATTCCCACCCTCCCCATCCAATTATGCAGGAGTTTAAACATGTTGAAAATTATAAAATTATAAATAAGAACTACTTATTCTGGCTCTGCTCTATCAGATGAATTTACCACTGTATTTCTTACCTCCCCATCTATTATTGTTTCAACAATGTGGGGTTTACCTTTACATTCAATTACAATTTGCTCAGGATGATAGTAACCGGCTGGGGTGTTACTAGCAGCTTCAACCTTATAGATGATTCTTGTTAAATCATTATTATAAGTTTTAGGAGGATCTGGTTGTAATGTAATTTTCTCATTTGCATCAAGGTAAACAACCAAATCATGCTTTAACATTGGGGGCTCTGAGTTTGTTATAAACAAATGCGTTACTGGGATGTGTGATTCTAGATTCGGCATAACTTTAAATTTTAGTGGTTAATGAATAATGTTTTGTTTTGAATATATCTGCTAAATTACGATATTACATACCCCGAAAGCAAGTTTTTTATTAAAAATTTTATTATAATAATTCAATGTCCGAGTTTTCGGCCGCATTAATCCTAACTCCTTTAACCCATTCCGGCAGGCTTTTAACACGGAAAACCACTTCCACATCAAGTTCTACATTGGTCAATTCTTCTCCTGTACTATCCAGCACAAAATCAAGTTCATAAATACCGTCTTCAGGTATTGTTTTGTATTCCCGGGGCACTAATATCGGTGCAATTAGCTTCTTCAGTTCTGCAATACCTTTGGCCTTAATTGCCATCAAATCCGGTTCAGAATCTTCTTTTATTATCCGGATGTCTTTTACAAAGCGTATTTTTCCATTCATATTTGCAACATTAATTAAGGATTTATTACATTATATGGCTGAAAACCACTGGGAAAAAAAACAGTGGAAAACCACTATATGGATCATTGTCATCGGTTAATGGTTAATAGTTAAATTTGTAGCGCAATACTTTCAACATGCTTTCGAAAAGCCAGATACAGTTGATCACCTCATTGGGAATGAATAAGTTCCGCAGGAAAAACGGGAGGTTTATTGCTGAAGGCCCCAAGCTGGTTCAGGAACTATTGCTAAGCAGCTTTGCGGCCGAAACGCTCTGCGCAACGGAAGAATGGATTCATGAAAATGGATCGCGCATAAAAAAAGATGTCCAGATTATCTCTATCACTGAAAAGGAACTTGACCGGATAAGTGCTTTAAAAAAACCGAACCAGGTTTTAGCCGTTGTTAAAATTCCCGATCAGCCGAACCAACTTCCTGACATGGATAAAAACCTCGTTCTGATGCTTGATAATATCAGTGACCCGGGTAATTTGGGTACCATTATCCGCACAGCCGACTGGTTTGGAGTTCAACACATCATTTGTTCCGAAAATTGCGCAGATGTATATAATCCAAAAGTAGTGCAAGCCACAATGGGTTCCATTTTCAGGGTGAAGATTCAGTATCAAATACTGAATGAAATTCTCCAGGCTCTTCCGGTCGAAATACCCATTTATGGGACATTGCTTGATGGAAATAATATTTATGACGCTGATCTTGAAAATAAGGGAGTAATTCTAATAGGCAATGAATCCCATGGAATAAACGAAAGCCTTTTACCATTTATCAAAAAGAAAATTCGTATTCCTGATTATTCTCCAGAGAAATCATCTTCAGCTGAATCGCTGAATGCATCAATTGCTGCAGCTATTGTGCTGGCCGAATTCAGAAGACGATTCCCGCAAGTAAAGTGATTTTCTTATGTTGTAAAAACATTATGGGTAATTTTGTGTTTTCATTATAGCTGAAAAACAAATTTATGCTTACAATTATTTTAATTGCAATTATCCTTGTCGGCCTGGCAATAGGAGGCATAGCCATAAAAATGCTTCTTCAAAAGGATGGGCAATTTTCGAAAACATGCAGTTCGGTCGAATTTTCGACAGGAGAAAAAGTAGGTTGTGTTTGCGGTGATGGTGATCCAAAAAACTGTGTGAATTTCGAAAAGCATCATCCGGATTCAGAGGATTAATAAAGTCCGAATTGATTCTGCGTCCCTTCTTCTGATAGCTTACCTTTATTCTTCAACCATTAATTTTTTAAAACCGTCAGTAAAATAAGTGGAGAAATTTCCATCCTCCTCTGTGAAAATAAAATAAGCCTCAAGATCATTCCGGTTTGTGATAAATGATTTTGATTTTTCCAAACCCATTACCATGAATACTGTTGCATAGGCATCAGCAGTGGCACAATCATTGGCAAGGACTGAAACGCTAAGGAGAGAATGCTGGACCGGATAGCCTGTCTTGGGATCGATTGTGTGCGAATATCGGACTCCGTTTTCTTCATAAAATTTACGATAGTTCCCCGACGTGGATAGCGCCTTGTTTTCGAGGTTTACGATTGCTTGCAATCCCTCGCCATAGGTAGCATTATCCTTTGGCTTTTCAATTCCTACCTTCCATTTTTCTCCTCCAGGTTTGTTGCCCTTGCCTAGAACTTCACCGCCAATATCAATAAGGAAGCTGGAAATACCATTAACCTGCAGGAATCTACCAATCAAATCAACGGCATATCCCTGGGCTATTGCATTGAAATCAAATTGTATCCGTGGATCAGATTTAATTATCTTATTATTATCAAGTTTTACTTTATCGAACCCAACAAGAGGCAATAAACTATCAATGGTATGCTGGTCGACCTTAAGACGATCGGTGAAGCCAAAACCCCAGGCATTGACAAGAGGGCCGACAGTTGGATCGAAAGCTCCACCAGATTGCTTGTAAACTTCTTCGGACATTTTGAACAAGTCCATAAATATTTCATCAGGTGCAACATTTTCCTCCCCCTTATTAATTCGTGAAATGATAGAGCCTGGCGCCCAAAGGGAAACGGATTGGTCAATAACCTTTAAGATGGAGTCGACCTGCGCTTGAAAGTTGCGGGCATCGTTATCGAAATAAGTGATAGCATAATAGGTTCCCTGGGTTTCACCGGTGAATTTTACCGGAACCGTGTTTACCGAAGTGCATGAAGAGTGGAATCTTAAGACCAACCATTCCGTTCTTCAAAATATGTTCGTAAGAAATGGTGAAGTCCTGGTAAACGATATCGAATAAATGATAAGAGACAATATTCCTTCCATAAGGTACAATGCGTTTTTCTTTTTTAAACTGTTTTTGCTGACCATTTTTAAAGATGATCCTGTCAACTGCATTTTTCTTGATAATATAATCGGGCCCGGACGGATTGGAAAACTCCTTGAACCGAATATCGGCGTCACTGATCTCAGTGACAATAGATATCAACTTTTCGTGGGTGTTTAGAATAATAGTATCCTGCGATTTGGCCGAAATTGCAAGCCAAATCAAAATTGCAGTGAAAAATACGACTTGAGATCCTTTTTTCAAAATTGAACTTTTCAAGAGATGTTTAAATAAGGCTGTCATTGATCAGACAAAAACTGAATGGAAGCTGAATTTTCATACCAACTCAAAATACAGATCTGCTAAAGTTGCTTATCCTCCAAAATCGTCGAAGGCAATCATTTCCTGCGGTACCCCAAGTTCATCCAGCATTTTCTGAACCGCATCATTCATCATGGGCGGACCACAGAGGTAATATTCTATTTCTTCCGGTTCGGGATGATTTTTCAGATAGTTTTCATAAATCACCTGGTGAATAAAGCCGACATATCCTTTCCAGTTATCCTGAGGCAAAGGTTCGGAAAGTCCAATGTGGAATTTAAAATTAGGATTTTCCTTTTCAATCGTTTCGAACTGTTCGGTATAGAATAATTCGCTGAACGAACGGCCACCGTACCAGAAGGTTGCTTTACGGTCGGTTTTTTTGGTGTTGAATAAATCGAAAATATGCGAACGCATAGGAGCCATACCCGCACCACCTCCGATAAACATCATTTCGCGTTTTGGTATCTTTGATAAAGAATTCGCCGTAAGGTCCTGAAACCATAACTTTATCACCCGGTTTCCTTGAGAAGATGTAAGAAGAGCAGATTCCCGGATTTACATTCATAAAAGCATTTTTTGACCGATCCCATGGCGGAGTTGCAATACGGATATTCAGCATCACAATATTTCCTTCAGCCGGATGATTAGCCATTGAATAGGCACGGAAGATCGGTTCGGAATTTTTCATTTTCAGGTTCCACATTTTGAATTTATCCCAATCACCCCGGTATTCTTCTTCCACGAAAATATCTTTACTGAAATCAACTTCACACTTTGGAACATCAATCTGGATGTATCCTCCTGATTTGAAATCAAGCCGTTCACCTTCCGGTAATTTGACAACAAATTCTTTAATAAAGGTGGCAACATTTCTATTTGAAATAACCTCACACTCCCATTTTTTAATTCCAAAGATTTCGTGAGGCACTTCAATTTTCATATTTTCCCTCACTTTCACCTGGCAACCCAATCGCCATTGGTTCAATTGCTCTTTTCTTGTAAAATAACCGGTTTCGGTAGGAAGAATGGAGCCACCACCTTCAAGTACACGACATTTGCACATGGCACAAGTTCCTCCACCACCGCAAGCTGAAGGAAGGAATATTTTCTCATTTGCAAGCGTGGAAAGCAGGCTGGAGCCGCCATTGACCGTTATATCCTTATCTCCGTTGATGTTGATCGTAACGGGTCCCGATGGAGCAAGTTTAGCTTTGGCGACCAACAACATGACAACCAAAAGTAGAATCACAAGGAGAAAAATTCCGGTAGCAATTAATAAAAGACTAAAAATTCCCATAACTCAATTCGTTATTGTTAAGTTGATCAGATTTTAATTCCCATAAAACCCATAAATGCAATGGCCATAAGTCCGGTGAGGATAAACGAAATTCCAAGACCCCGCAAAGGTGCAGGAATATGTGAATATTTGATTTTCTCCTTGATAGCCGCAATGGCAGTAATGGCAAGGAACCAGCCGACTCCTGAACCTACCGCATAAACGGTTACTTCGCTTATGGTTTGGTATTCCCGCTCCTGTACGAACAAAGCCACACCAAGTATGGCGCAATTTACTGCGATAAGGGGAAGAAATATACCCAGTGCATTATACAGCGGAGGCGAAAATTTTTCAACGAACATCTCTACCAACTGAACCATTGCCGCAATCACTCCGATAAAAATGAGAAAACTGAGATAACTCAGGTCAAGCTCTGACAAAGAGGGTGAAAGCCAGGTTAAAGCGCCGGCTTTTAGTACATACGTATCTATTAGCCAATTGAGGGGTGCTGTTATTAATAGTACAAATATTACAGCTATTCCTAACCCTACAGAAGTTTTTACGGTTTTCGAAACAGCAAGGAATGAACACATGCCTAAGAAATAGGCAAAGATCATGTTATCAATAAAAATTGACCTTACAAATAAATTTAAAAGACTATCCATATTAAATCCTTCCGTCTGATTAAGATTTATCAATTAATACACGATTTCTGCTTCGTTGCATCCAAATGATCACACCAATCAGGATCAATGCCATTGGAGGCAGGATCATCATGCCATTATTTACATATCCTGCCTTAAAGGCAACTTCCGGAATAACCGAATATCCATATAATTTTCCGGAACCAAACAGTTCTCGAAAAAAACCAACAATGATCAAAATAGCGCCATAACCTAACCCATTCCCGATTCCATCCAAAAAAGAGGGCCAGGGTTTTTGCGCCATCGCAAAAGCTTCTAAACGACCCATCAGGATGCAATTTGTGATGATCAATCCTACAAATACCGAAAGTTTTTTACTCACATCATAAACATAGGCCTTTAGCACCTGATCGACAATGATTACCAGGGTAGCTACAACAACCAATTGCACAATGATTCGTATTCTTGATGGTATGGTATTTCTGACTGACGAAATGATCAGGTTTGAAAAAGCCGTTACGATGGTCACCGATAAAGCCATGACAATAGCAGGTTTTAACTGAACTGTTACAGCCAATGCCGAACAAATTCCCAACACCTGCACGGATATAGGATTATCAAGATTGATCGGATTTTTTAATAGCCTGATGTTTTTTGCCGAGAACAATGGTTCCCGATCTTTTATCTCGTTATTGCTCATATCGTCCCTTTATTTTTAAAGTAAACTTCATAACTTGCCAGACAATCCAGAAGCATTTTTTCGAGTCCTTTGCTGGTAATGGTGCCTCCGGAAATAGCATCAACGGCATGAATATCACCCGGCTTAGCTCCGCCTTTTTCAACCCTGACGGAAGTAAAGCTTCCCTGCTGATCGAAAATCTGCTTACCTTCAAAAGGTTTTTCAAACCAATCCGTATTGATCTCAGCTCCCAGTCCGGGAGTTTCTCCTTTATGGTCGAAGGTTACGCCAAATATTGTATTGAAATCTTCTGTTAATGCAATGTATCCCCAAATAGGTCCCCATAACCCCTTGCCGCGAACAGGAACGATAGAATACATTTTACCATCGTCAAGTGTTGCTATAAAAACAGGAAGGTTTTGCTGATCAGCAGGTTTTTTTAATTCGAGCGCCATGTCAATTGTAAAACCATCAGAACCTTCAACTATTTTTCCCTGATTATTAATTACAATTACCCGAGTAATATATTTCTGGTAAGTTGCAATGGCTTCTTTTGGCGTAACATTGATACGGACAGATGCAAGGATATTCTGCATTTTCTCTATTCGGATGTTATCCTCCTGCATCGGTTTTAAACCTACAGCCACAAAGGTGAGTGAAACAGCTACCAGCACTACCATTATGGTTGAATAGACGAGTATATATTTGTTGCTGTGCATGTGATTGTGATTTATTTATTCTTTACTGCAAGTTTCATTCTTTTCATTCTTTTGCTGATATGTCCCTGAATTACATAATAATCTATTAGCGGAGCAAAAGTGTTCATCAAAAGGATAGCCAACATCATTCCTTCAGGATAAGCAGGATTAAACACCCTGATCATAATGGCAAATATCCCAATGAGAAAGCCGTAAATCCATTTGCCACGATTGGTTTGGGCTGCGGTAACCGGATCGGTTGCCATAAATACCGCTCCGAATAAAAAACCTCCCATCATTACCTGAGTCAAAGGATCAATTTTCATATACTCATTAGCACCGACAAGATTAAAGATTAATGTCATGAAGATTCCGCCAACTACTGTTGACAACATAACCCTCCAGCTACCAACTCCGGATAAAAGCAAAATAACCGCTCCAATCAGAATGGCAATTTTTGAGGTTTCTCCGATAGAACCAGGAATGGTTCCAATGATCATATCAGACAACGGCGGAATCTTATCATAAAAGCCCAAAGCTGCCTGACCAAGAGGAGTTTCACCTGAAAATCCATCAACAGTTTCCAAACCTTTTGGTAATCCTGATACCCATACTTTATCACCGGTGATGCTGGCGGGATAAGCAAAAAAGAGAAATGCACGAGTCAGCAGTGCAGGATTAAAAATATTCATTCCTGTTCCCCCAAAAGCTTCTTTCCCTATAACCACTGCAAAAATTGTCGCCACAGCAACCATCCAAAGCGGAATCGTAACGGGAACA
Source organism: uncultured Bacteroidales bacterium (assembly GCA_963749345.1). Classification (GTDB taxonomy): domain Bacteria; phylum Bacteroidota; class Bacteroidia; order Bacteroidales; family JAADJA01; genus JAADJA01. Next base: position 1,551,801 of record CAVVMO010000001.1, read on the forward strand.
ATGAGCGGGATAAGCATACCTGTTACCAGGAATCCTTCATTTACGTCATGTCCCCGGTATTGCGCAAAAATGAACTCAACAGCAAGTCCTGAAACATAGGAGACAATTATGATAGGCAACACTTTTAAAAATCCGAACCAAAAATTATGGAATATTCCTACCTGCTCTCCAATAGCTAAGTGGTATTGATAACCTACATTCCACATTCCGAAAAGCAAAGCGGGCATCATGGCAATGATCACCGCGGTCATTGTTCTTTTCATATCCATCGCATCGCGGATGTGGCTGCCTTTGAAAGTGACTTTATCCGGCACGAACAGAAAAGTTTCAAAAGCATCGAAAGTGGAATGCAGCTTTTCAAACTTGCCTCCTTTTTCGAACTGGGGTTTAATTTTATCTAAGTACTTTCTGATCGGTTTCATCTATAATTTCATATTTCAAGTTTCATGTTTCTCGCTCCATTCCCCCTTTGAAGGGGGGCAGGGGGATGTTTTAAAGTTTCAGGTTAAATCTATTCATGAGATTTGTTCATAAAACCAGCACTTCATTAAGCCAATTCAGCCCGGATATAATCTAAACCTTCCCGTATGATATTCTGCATTTCGGTCTTCGAGGGATCAATGAATTCGCACAAAGCAAAATCTTCCTCATCCACTTCATAAATGCCAAGGTTCTCCATCTGATCAATGTCTTTTATCAAACAAGCCTTAAGCAATTGCATCGGATAAATATCCATGGGCAATACTTTTTCGTATTCGCCGGTCAAAACAAAAGCACGATGCCCTCCATTGAGGTTGGTGTCAAGTTTATATTTTTTATTGGGGGTGAGCCACGAAAAGAATGTTTTTGAATTGCTGAACTTGTTCAGCCGTGGCATCGCCCAGCCAAAAAACTCATGGTAATTGCCTTCAGGAATAACGGTTAACTGATGATCATAAAAACCCAGGTAGCCTGAGCGTTCAATCCTGGTTCCGCTCAGCACGTTGCCACTTATAAATCTTACATTGGCTGATTTCAGGTTATCTTTCACCACTGGTGAGATTGAAATCCCGGAATGAATTTTATAATATTGCGGTTTTGATACTTCTGAACCGGTCAGGGCTATAATTTTCGAAGCATCATATTTCCCTTCTATAAAAAGCCTGCCGATGATCACAACAGCATCCGGACTCAGATACCAAACAATATCGCCTTTATTAATTGGGTCAATGTGGTGAATCTGTATTCCAATGTTTCCGGCAGGATGAGGACCTGAAAAACGATTTATCTGAACACCCTTTGCCTCAAGGTATGTTTTTGATTTGGAAACATTTTCCTTTACATTTAAATGAATCTTTCCAGTGGTCAGTTTCTTTAGAACCTCAAGACCTGTCTGAAAAGCTGCGGTTTCATTTTCAATGATAAAATCAAAATCGGGAGCTAACGGAGCGGAATCGAATGCAGAGATAAAAATCGCTTTTGGATTGTTGTTCAGGATTTGCAATAATTGAATAAGGGCGTTGACGGATATAAGACCAGACACCGCTTTTTAGCAGTTTTTCAGTGATTTGTTCACGGGATAGGGTTTTGGGATCAGAAGCGCCAAAAGATTCGTATTCTTTTTTCCCATCCGCCTGAATCCTGATCTCGAGTATTTTCCGTTTGTCGCCCCTGTGGATTTCCTTTATCTTTCCGCTCACAGGTGAAGTAAAAATGATATTTTCCCTGTATTTATCAAAAAACAAAGGGCTTCCGGCTTTAACTTCGTCACCTTCTTTGATGAACAATTTTGGAAAAACACTGATAAAGTCCGGAGGCTTTACAGCATAGTCAATGGCGGCTAACTCCGATATCTTCTTTTCAGCTTCACCTTCAAGTTTGATATCCAAACCCCGTTTGATCTTTATAACTTCTGACATGATCTGTTCGTTATGTTTTTTTCCGATCTTCGTTTATAAAGGGGGCAAAATTAAAAAATACTGGCAATTGTTAGTATTTAAACAATTAAATATTTTCAATATATACTGATTTTATAAGTTCTAATTCTTTATGCTACTTAAAATACTGGCTAACCCATCTTCACGAAAAAATCTATCTTTGCCTATTCTCAGCAATCATCAATGAAAGAAGTAAAAAATAAAATAAGCAGTTTATCAAAAGATTTGCTTATCGAAATAATCTCATACAGGCGACAAATTCATTCAAATCCCGAACTGGCATTTGAGGAACACGAAACAGCAAAATTGATTTGCAGCGTTTTGGAGAAAGCCGGAATTGAGTTTCAAAGCGGCATCGCTAAAACCGGTGTTGTGGGTATAATTAAAGGTAAAAATCCCGATAAAAAAGTTATCGCCCTGCGCGCAGATATGGATGCTTTACCCATCAATGAATTGAATGATGTACCCTATAAATCGGGAATAGCCGGAAAAATGCATGCCTGCGGACATGATGTGCATACATCATGCTTGCTGGGCGCAGCAAAAATCCTGAAAGCGATTTCAGGTGAGTTTGAAGGTACTGTGAAACTCATTTTCCAGCCTTCTGAAGAAAAATATCCCGGTGGGGCAAAGGTGATGATTGGTGAAGGAGTTTTACAAAACCCACAGGTGGATTTCATCTTTGGTCAGCATGTTTATCCTGATCTCGAAGCAGGGAAAATAGGTTTAAAAGCCGGTCAGTACATGGCTTCGACAGATGAGATTTTTATAACCGTTAAAGGAAAGGGCGGACATGGAGCAACGCCCCATAAAAATATCGACCCGGTTTTAATAGCTTCGCACGTCATCGTCGCACTGCAGCAAATCATCAGCCGAAACCTGAACCCGATACAGCCTTCGGTTTTGACTTTTGGCCGTGTAATTGCAGATGGCAGGACCAACGTAACACCTGATGAAGTAAAAATGGAAGGCATCATGCGCACCTTTGATGAAGAATGGAGGTCGGATATGAAAATCAGAATTACTAAAATGGCTCAATCCATTGCAGAAGGAATGGGAGGAAAATGTGAAGTGATTTTTGATCAGGGTTATCCGGTTCTTTTTAACAACGAAGAGTTAACCGGAAGAGCAAAACAATTTGCTATTGAATACCTTGGTGGTGAAAATGTCGTTGACCTCGAAATGAGAACGACAGCAGAGGATTTTGCCTACTTCGCGCAGGAAATACCCGGATGTTTTTACAGGTTGGGTGTCAGGAACGAAGAAAAAGGAATTACCTCAAATCTTCACTCGGCAACTTTCAATGTCGACGAGTCAAGCCTCGAAACCGGCATGGGATTGATGGCATGGATGGCTGTCAGGGAATTGTTAAATGGTTAAATTGTTGAATTGCTGAATAGAAGTTTATTAAAAAGATTTAATCAAACAAGATGACAACAGGAAAGAATATTAAGCACCCCTATTTCCCTTTTTCCCTATTTCCTTATTTCCCTTATACCACTATACCCTTATTACCACTTATTACCCTTATTTTCCTATTTTCCTTCTCCGTGCCAACCCATTCGCAAACCCAGGATTCTACAAACTTCCTGGAATATAGCAATAAGATTTTCAAACCGAACATCAAAACAGTTCTTTTTCACAGGGACGGCTGGGAAATGTCAGCTCCGATTATAAAATTTAAAACCGATGAAAAGCTGAAACTCTCATTTGATGATCTTGAGGCTGACCAGAAGGATTTTTCATTTACAATCATTCATTGCGATGCGGAATGGAAACCATCTGAAATTGACCAGAATGAATACATTGACGGATATTCTGAAGACAATATCCTCGAATACCAGTTTTCGATCAATACGGTTGTACCATATACACATTACGAACTGATTTTTCCGACTGAGAACCTGAAACCAATACTGAGCGGGAATTATATTTTAAAAGTATTCCTGAATGAACCGGACAGCTTGTATTTTACCAGACGATTTTTTATCGACGAAAAGAAAATAGACATTGAAGGAAAAGTGAAACAAGCATCCCTTATTGAAGATCGAAACTATAAACAAGAAGTCGATTTTTCAGTTTCTACAAAAAGCTACAGGATTTCAAATCCCTACCAGGATTTAAAAGTTATCATTATCCAAAATGGAAGATGGGATAACCGGATCAGTGATTTAAAGCCCAAAATGATTGTGAATGACAAGCTTGATTATGATTACGACCGTGAAAATGTTTTTCAGGGGGGCAACGAATTTCGATCCATCGACATTAAAAGTTTAAAATACAATACCGAGAATATCGCCAGTATAAAAAGTGATTTTGAGAGTTATAATGTTTATCTGAGGGACAGTCAGAAGCGTTCATATCAGGTTTACAAAACCGAGAAGGATATCAACGGGCAGATGAAGATCAAAACAGAAGATGGAATAACAACTGAAACCGAAGCTGAATATGTGACCATGCATTTCTTTCTTCCTTACCCTGCACCAATGATCGATGCGGATTTTTTCATAATGGGTCAACTTACCGACTGGCAGTTATCAGATGAAAGCAAAATGATTTACAATTTCAAAAGGAAAGGGTACGAAAAATCACTCCTTCTTAAACAGGGATACTATAACTTCCAATATGTTCTTCGCTATTACGACCAGCCGGCAGGAGATGAATCTTTTATCGAAGGAACTCATTCTGATACAGAAAACAGTTATACTATCTTTGTTTATTACCATGAATCCTTGGCAGGTTATGATAAGCTTATTGGGGTAAAGTATCTGAGTTCACTCCCTACAAATTAATTGTAAGGCTTAAAACAGAAGTTGAAGATTTTTATTCATATTCTTTAAGTTAGATTCAACCAAAGGGAAAAAACTTTATAACTCATTCGTTTCATATTAAAAATTTTTCTTACATTTGATGATTCTTTTTTTGTCTCATTAAATTATTGTCTTATGATCGGTGATTTATTTTCAAAACTACAGGAAGCCCGGCAAATGATCGAGGAATCGAAAAAGAAGCTGAACGATATTATCGTTGAGGCTTCTGTTGAAAATGGCGCAATAAAAGTAAAAGCCAATGCCAATAAAGCCATCATCAGCATTGAAATTGCTGAACATCTGATTCAGGCTGGCAATAAATCCCAACTTGAAGAGATGATTGCCGTAGCGACCAACAGGGCCCTGGAAGAAGCTGCTGTGAAGGGCGAAATCGAAATGAAAAAGATCACGAAGGATATGCTCCCGAATTTTCCCGGGCTGGTCTGAGCCTGATCCCGAACCACAAAAAAAATCCCGGTGAAGGACCGGGAAAATTTTATTTTAATATACTCTACCCGCGACTATCCGCATTTCGAATAACCACATTCCTTACAAACCAGGCAACCCTCCTTGTACATCAATGATCCTTCAGCATGACATTCAGGACAGCTGCTTTTCTGATCTACAGTTCCGTCGGGGATGAATTTCTTCAATGCCCGAACGACTCCGTTTTTCCAGGTATTGATCGATTCATTATCAAGGGTAAGGTTATCAACAAGATTAATGGCATATGGCAATGGCATACCATGACGCAGTATTCCCGAAATCAGCTTGGCATAATTCCAGAATTCCTGGTTGAAGGATCTCGAAAGTGCCGGTATTACTATTTTATAACCGGCTTTATCTTCAAACTGAAAATCATACCGGGAGGCTTCACCTTTTTCAGGTTTGTTTTTAATCACCCAGCCCCTGTTAACAAAGGGAGGTAAATAAAATTCATCAGCTTTACCGGTAAAGATTTCATAGGGTTTATTATTCAGCAATCCTACTACTGCAATCCATTTATCATAATCATTCTGGAATCTGACTACTTCGGCCTCAAGCACTTTGGGTCTCACGGGTGCTTTTGTTTCTTTAAACTCTGTAATGTCTTCATTCTTTTTTTCATGGCTGATTAAAACACCGTCGCGCGAGCCATCCCTGTAAATCGTCATTCCTTTGCAACCACTTTCCCAAGCTGTCTGGTATACTTTGCTTACCATTTCTTCATTCGCATCCTTTGGCAAATTAACGGTTACGCTAATGGAATGATCCACCCATTTCTGAACCATACCCTGCATCCTTACTTTTTCAACCCAGTCCACATCGTTTGAAGTGGCTTTATAATAAGGGGATTTTTTAATGATGCGTTGCAATTCTTCATCAGGCAATTTTTTCACCTTGTCGGCATCATATCCATTGATTTCGAGCCATGTAGTAAACTTGGGGTGGAAAACATGATATTCTTCCCAGGTATCTCCTAAATCATCAGTAAAACTAATCACAACATCCTTATCATTTGGGTTGACTTTTCTGCGTCTTTTATAGGAAATAAGATAAACAGGTTCTATTCCGGAGGTAGTTTGGGTACAAATGCTCACACTTCCTGTTGGGGCAATCGTAAGCATTGCAATATTTCTTCTCCCAACCCTTTTCATTTTTTCGTATACATCCCCAGCCGACTCCTTGATTCTCGAGATAAAAGGATTGTTTTTTTCCCTTTCACTACTATAAATAGGGAATGCACCGCGCTCTTCAGCGAGGTTTACAGATGAACGATAAGCTTCTATGGCAAGGAGTTCATGCACTTCAACGGAGAAATCAGTAGCTTCGTGCGTTCCATAACGGCATCCCAATGCAGCTATCATATCCCCTTCGGCGGTAATTCCAATACCTGTCCTGCGACCCTGCAACGATTTTTCGCGAATGTTTTCCCACATCTTTCTTTCTACACTTTTTATCTCTACCTCTTCGGGATCAGAATCGATTTTAGCAATAATAGCATCTATCTTCTCAACCTCCAGATCGATAATGTCATCCATAATCCGCTGAGCATAATGAACATGCCTGGTGAATAATTCCGAATTGAAAATGGCCTGATCCGTAAATGGATTATCCACATAACTGTAAAGGTTGAGCGCCAGGAGACGGCAGCTGTCATAAGGACATAGCGGGATTTCACCGCAAGGGTTCGTCGAAACAGTTTTAAAGCCAAGATCGGAATAACAATCCGGAACGGCTTCCCTGGAGATAGTATCCCAGAATAAAATACCTGGTTCAGCCGAAGCCCAGGCATTATGAATGATTTTATCCCAGAGTTTCCTGGCATCTATTTCTTTGGTATAAATCGGATTTTTAGAATCTATAGGATATTTTTGAAGATAGGGTTTCCCTTCAATCACAGCCCTCATGAATTCATCATCAATTTTAACTGAAACATTGGCACCGGTCACTTTTCCTTTTTCCATTTTAGCGTCAATGAAATTATCAGCGTCGGGATGCTTTATTGAAATGGTCAGCATGAGAGCCCCCCGCCTTCCACCCTGAGCAACCTCACGGGTAGAGTTGGAATACCGTTCCATAAAAGGAACGATGCCGGTAGAGGTCAATGCGCTGTTTTTAACCGGGCTGCCTTCAGGACGGATATGGCTCAGGTCGTGACCAACGCCGCCCCTGCGTTTCATCAATTGAACCTGTTCCTGATCAATTTTCAAAATACCACCATAAGAATCGGACGAACCATTATTGCCAATAACGAAACAATTGGACAAAGAAGAAATCTGAAAATTATTTCCAATTCCGGTCATGGGTCCCCCTTGAGGAACAATATATTTAAAGTCTTTAAGTAAAAGATAAATTTCTTCAGCGCTGACCGGATTGGGATATTTCTTTTCCACACGCGCAACTTCATGAGCGATACGCCAATGCATTTCGTCAGGTGTGCGCTCATAAAGATTGCCCTGGCTATCTTTTAACGCATATTTATTTAACCACACATTTGCAGCAAGTTCGTCCCCTCTGAAATATTCTGTAGCCAGTTTTCTAATTTCTTCCACTGGATAAATAACAAGCTCCTTTGCAGGCTTAGGCTTCTTTACCTTCCCGGTTATTGAATTTACACCGGATTCCAATTCAGTTAAATCTTCGGTTAGAACAGGGCGTTGGCGCTTGTCCAAAACTTCCTGATACTGACTGCTCCTGGATTTAACTTCCTGCCTGCCTTCGACGTTCGCAAAAAGGTTATCGCTCATTTTTTTAAGTTATCGGTTGGTATAATTATTGTAAATTACTGACTGCCTGAAATGTAGAAAATCCCTGCCCCTCAATTAATAGAACGCTAAAGTACAATGCTTGGCAAGTACAATGCAACTTCATTTATAAACATTTGATTGTTGAAAAGATGCTATCCTCTTGAATTCAATTAAGGTAGGTTGCAGAAAGATGATTTATTAACAATATATTGATAAAAAAATAAGGTTATCTTCATATTGAATAATGATATGCCAAAGTCAGACAGACAAAGCTTTCCATGGATTTTTATTTGGAAAGGGATGCGATGACAGTAATTAAATTTTTTCAAAAATCAATAAAAACATATAAAAATTAATGACAAGCATTTTGAAAGATCGTTGCCGCCTCCTTAAAACCGAGGTCCAATGCTTTTTTAAGGTCTTCACAGGCGGAACCTTGCCCCGTTTTTAAAAGGACAAGGGCGCGGAAATAGTAAGCCGGACCCAGAGAAGGATTTAACTTAATGGTTTGCTCCAGATCAGTTATTGCCCCTGCAAAGTCACCTATATAGTATTTATCTATACCCCGGTTTAGCCAGGCTTCAAAGTAAGATGGCTTCAACCTTATCGCCTCATCATAACACTCCATTGCTTTATCAGTGTTGTCAAGACGAGACCACGCAATCCCCATATTCGACCAGGCTTCAGCATGACGGGGATCAAGCTTTTGGGTAATCTTAAAATCGTTAATGGCAGAATTAAAATCATTCATCATGATCTTAGACAATCCTCTGTTAAAATAAGCATTCACATATTCCGGATTCTGTTTAATGGCTAAGTCATAATCCGAGATTGCCCCTCGGAAATCTCCGGTATTATAGCGAGATGTCCCTCTGTTGACATAAACTTCAGGATTAAAATTTTTAATATTCAGTGATCGGGTGAACGACTCCAGGGCTCCTTTATAATTGCCGGTGCGCATTTGGGCAAATCCATAATCAGCCAATATTTGAGGATGATCCGGCTTGAATTTTATGGCCTGTTGATAATCGGCCACAGCGTTGGTATATTCCCCCATATCCATATAAACAGCTCCCCGGTTCGAATACGATTTATAATCTCTTTTACCTAATTGAATAGCCTTGCTGAAATCGGATAATGCGCCTGCCAATTCATGATTTTCTTTTCTCAGTGCACCCCGGTTTGTATAAGCCACCCCGGCATCAGGATATTTTGAAATGATGTCGGAATAAAATGAAATATCGTCCTTCCACACAGAAATCCTGTTGAATGTTTGAAGAGAAATGAACATCATGTACACGATCAGAATAACGAAGGCACCATTCTTTAAAAGAGGACTTCTGTCCATCAGGCTTTTCAGTCCGGTACCAAGCAATATAAAAATACCAACAGATGGTATATAACCATACCGGTCAGCCATGATATAATCCCCGGCCGGAACTTCAAAAAACTTTAGTAAAAGGAAAATATTAACACAGAAAAAAAGCAGTCCAAAGGCAAGTGTCTGATATTTCCTGAAATAATAAACAGCAAAAGCAAACAGACCTGCTGCTGCCAAAGCACAGATAATAAATAGAATTACAGGGAAGCCTGACAGTTCAGGATAAGGATAGAAACCTGAAATCCTAAATGGGATGATTGCTTTTATAAGATACATCATAAATGCATACCCTCCAAAAAGGATCCTTTCGAAAAAGGAGTAATGAACTTGACTTAAATCTTCACCCCAGCTTGATTTTTGCGCAAATACTGCCACCACGCCAAAAACAATTGACAGCAAAAAGAAAGGTACTTTCTCAAAAATAACTTTCTGGCTGAATACTTTTCTTTTAGAATAAAGATCAATCAGAATCAGAGTAGCCGCTAAAGAAATGGCCATCGACTTGGAAAGGATGGAAAAAAGAAAAAACAGCAACGATAGAAAATAGAACTTCCTTTTATTCAACTCAAGGTATTTAAGATAAGCGATCAAAGAAGCGAAAAAAAACAGGGAATAGAGCAGGTTTTTCCTTTCCGATACCCAGGCAACAGATTCGACATTTATCGTACTTATACCAAAAAGAAGTCCCACAATAAGGGGAATCAGCAGGTTTTTTTTATTAAATAACAAGTAAACAAAACCAAAAACAAGCAGGACATTAATAAGGTGAAGAATCAGGTTTGTGGTGTGATATGTTTTCGGTTCAAGGCCGCCGATTTTATAATCCACTGCCAATGAAAGCAAAGTTAGGGGATGGTAATGTCCGTCATAATAAATGGTAACCATTTTGATGACTGATTCCGGACTTATTTCCTGGATATATTTATTTTCCAGCACATAGCGGTTATCGTCCCAGGTCTTTAAGAAACTGTTTTGGAATACAGGCACATAAACACCTATTGTAATTATAAGTATTAGCGGTAGCCAAAGCCACAATTTTTTACTTAGGAAAATTTCTGAAGAAACTCTATGTTCAGACATGAAGACAATGTTGAAATGTTAAGAGGGTAAAAATACGATGAAATCAGAAATCGAGGCTGAGGCTTAAATAAAAAATCGCTGGCAGCACTTTTCCATCCTCGACACCCCAGGCAACATCACCCCGGATAAAATATCCCAGCAATCTTGTGCGGGCGCCAAAACCGAACCCGCCTACAACCGGTTCTTTCTGTACTTTTACAGTAATATTCAATGGTGGGCGTTGAATGTTATTGGTAAATAAAAAATTGTCATTCGACCAGGGATGCAGACCGGTCCAGGCGGTCCCAATGTCGCCAAATCCAACGATCTGGAAGTTGCTTGCAAAATCAGATTTGATTGGACGGTTAGCGAAATACCTGAATATCGGGAAGCGAATTTCACTATTGATTACAGCAAAACTGTTTCCATTCCTGATATTCTGGTCAAATCCACGAAGATTGGTTGCCAGGGTCTGATAAGCATAAGGCTGGTCAGGATCTACCGGGGTATACTGATTAAACTCAGGAAACAACCAATTATCCACACCACCCATATAATAGATCAATTTATTATTTCCGAAAGAAGTACTGTAAGCAAACCGGTTGGCCCATATCAAAGTCCGGTGCAGCCTTTGGTAATTTCTGTAATCAATCCCGACTACGGCGAGGTTTGCATCAGTTTCTTTTATCGACTGATAATACTCGCCGAAAATCTTAAACCTGGTTCCATCAAATAAATTGGGGCCAAGATTCTTAGTATTGTCATAGATCAGTTCCTCTTTAATGGACGCCGTATGGTCGTACAATTCAGGATAACTCAGGGTATTGACATCCGTTGCACGAAATACTCCCCTTTCATACTTATATGATAATGTAGATTTCAAGGCAAGTACAGGACTGAAAGGATATTTCATGATGTAAAACAACTCATGAGTAAATATGCGGTAGAAAGCCACATTCTGTAAGTTATATTCATTTACCACCCGGTGAAAAACAATTTCTTTGTCAATACGCCTTTTCAAATTGGAATAAGATAAAAGATATTCATTGTTGGTCAAATCCAAATTCAGCCTCACTCCTCCAACAATCCTGTAGTCTTCAAGGAGATCGGTAACCCCAACCTGGAGAAGTACATTAAACCCGGGATTCAGATAAATGGGCGATCTGGATCCGGAAAATGGTTGATAATTTTGATTTAAGTATGAAAAATCAATCTGTGTTGTTACCTGGTTAATAAAATACTCAACATTATAATTCAACCGCTTGGGAGGTTCTTCCAATTCTTTTTTCTTTTGCCCGGGAAGGGGGACGTCGAGCATAGTAAAATCTTTATTGATTCCAACCTTATTTTGGTAATCCTTCAAATCAAACTGGTAGTCCTTAACATTGATCTTCCCATCGCCCAATGCAGTGTCAGCACTAATAATTTCTTTTATCTCCCTGATGGCATCACTCTGCCTGGCAGTTGTAAATCCCTTTCTCTTTAGAGGTCCACCACTGCGTGACTCCGCTTTCTGAAGGGGGGTAGGTTCAGGTTTTTTGCCGTAAATATCCACCAGCTGATTCATATACAGGGTATTTTCGTTACTGGTGGTTTCCAATAATTGAACAGGCAGCCTGTCATACACCTGCATAAAATATTTCCGGTCTTTATAAATTACCTGGGCTAGCTTGTCAATTTCTGGAACAATATCATGTTCAATTATGTTTCTGGAATAATCAGTTACCGGGAAAGAACGGGTGTAATACCGGTAATGAGTGGTCGTATCAATGTAACTGATAGCGCTGTCGAACTGTCCGATATACCGGTTAAAAATCCCATTTTTATCGCTCAGAAAAGAAATGTATTTATTTTCATACTCCATGGCCTTTATTTCATTCGACAGGGGAGTTTTGGTTACCCATCTTAACAGGTTGCTTTTCTTTTGATAATCATAGAGAAAAAGGTCATAGCGCTCCTGAACTTCCCCGGGCTTGTATTTATTTTCGAAACGGATGGTATCATTGATCCTGTTCGAGCTGAAGACAATCTCTTTCGAATTATTAATAAACCGCGGATATAAGTCGTCATAGTGGTCTTTGGTGATCTGCTCATACGAATTGGATCCGATGTCGTATACAAAAATATCTGACTGCCCATTCTGAACTGCAGACATTACAATACTCCTCCCATCTGTGGAGTAAGCCATATCCAGTACTTTTTCAAATTGATACAGGATGACTTTTTCCATCTTCTTCTCATCCTTCAGATAAGAATAAAGGTATATTTCCCCTTTCTTTTCTACCAATATGCTCAATATTTTTCCTGAAGGATGCCAGGCCGTCAATGGATAAGAATAATCAACCTTGTCTTCAAGCCTGAACCCTGCCTTCATCAGCTTTTTTGTTTTGCCTGTATTCAGGTTTCTCATTAATACCTTATACTGGCCGTAATTGTTATAGGTGTAAACAAGGTTACTTCCATCCGGGCTTAATTTTAACCGGCTGTACATCCTTTGGGTCTTAACTCTTTTCAGAATGGATTCATTTGGAAAAACTCTTAAAGAATCGCTCTGTTCGTATAGTTCACGATAATACGACAAAGATTCGGCCTGAAGATTTTTAAAGGAAATCCCTAAAACATAAAGAAATCCGCTTTCGAGTCGTCGGCTTACCTTGGCCATGTATATAATATTGGAAATAGTTGATCCTCCGTATTTTTCGGCTATGTAGCGCCAGAAGGCATGGCCGGCATAAGTAGCTTCATCACCGGTGAGCTGATTGAACTTATTGAACTTTCCTGACAGAATTCCATCCTTAACCCAGTTGTCGATTTCGGTATTCCAGTCATCTGAAACATAAGAAACCAGCCCTTTCATATACCAGTCAGGAAAAGGGAAAAGTGAGGTATTCTTCATCTGCGATCCGATGGAACTGCCGTACAAAAGCTGATTGACGATGGACTGGGCAACACCTGCCCTGATTTGCCTGTCGAAGTTGGCATGACTTCCATCGAAATAAATAAAAACCTTTTTGCCAATAATGTGGGTGATACCGCCGGTATTGTATTGCTCATCATTGATGAGACCGATGTTGCTTTGCTTAAGATCGGTAAGATTATTAAAAATGATGAATTGCATTTTATCATCCAAACCTGTATCCAGCTTATCTTCGATTTCATCCAGGTGATCTTTGACAAACTTAGAGGTATAGAGGGCTAATTCCTTTCCTCCAAGATAAAAATAAACATCAAAGTCATCAAATTTGTAATATGTCCATTGGAATTCTTTAAATTGAACCCGGTTTTTTCCAAAGCTCATTTGGGAGCCGTTATAGAATTGTGCGGATACTTCTTTCCCCATAGCTAACTCAAGAAGCAGAAGGAATAGCATCTTCACAAAACCCACCTTGTTACTCGGAATAACCTTTTTGTACATTTTTTTCCTATGGGTACGGATAAATTATTTATGCTAAAATAAACAACAAAACTTCGCTCTTATTATTTAAAACGCCTGAAAATTACAAAGGTTTTGAAAATTGGCCAAATTTATAATAGCTATTTATTTTAACGGTTCCAAAAACCTCGAAACATCCCCCTGCCCTCCTGCCAAGGCGGGACAAGCTCTTCAAAGGGGGAATAGAACCGAGGCCCAATCTCCTAATCCAGCTTCAGAATAGCCAGAAAGGCTTGTTGCGGAACTTCTACATTTCCAACCTGACGCATCCTTTTCTTACCTTTTTTCTGCTTTTCAAGGAGTTTTCGTTTACGGGTAATATCGCCCCCGTAGCATTTTGCAGTTACATCTTTGCGAAGTGCTTTAACGGTTTCGCGGGCAATGATCTTGGAACCGATCGCTGCCTGAATGGCTACATCATACTGCTGGCGGGGAATCAGCTCACTGAGTTTTTCACACATCCTGCGCCCAAAACTATAAGCATGATCGAAATGAATTAAAGTAGAAAGAGCATCCACCGTTTCTCCGTTCAATAAAATATCGAGCTTGATGAGCTTAGCTTCCTTATAACCCGACTGAAAATAATCGAAAGAAGCATATCCTCTTGAAATACTTTTCAGCTTATCATAAAAGTCAAAAACGATTTCACTTAAAGGCATTTCAAATGTGATTTCAACCCTATCGGTGCCAATATAGATCTGATTTTTGAGTACACCCCGTTTATCAATACACAGTTTCATGATACTGCCCACGTATTCTGCTTTTGAGATTATCTGTGCAACGATATAAGGTTCTTCAATATGACCAACGTATTTTTGATCGGGCATCCCGGAAGGGTTATGGACCTCAACAGTTTCGCCCTTGTTTGTAATTACATTGAATGAAACATTCGGCACGGTAGTGATCACACCCATATCAAACTCCCGGTCGAGCCTTTCCTGGATGATCTCCATATGAAGCAACCCTAAAAAACCGCATCGAAAACCAAAACCCAAGGCGGCAGATGATTCCGGCTCAAAAGTCAGGGAAGCATCATTTAACTGTAACTTTTCAATAGAGGATCTGAGTTCTTCATAATCATCGGCATCCAGTGGATAAATCCCGGCAAACACCATCGGTTTTACGTTTTCAAATCCTTCGATAGCTTTTACACTTGGTCGGTTAACATGAGTAATGGTGTCACCCACTTTTACTTCTTTGGAAGTTTTTATCCCCGAAATAATATACCCTACATCTCCAGCGCTCAGTTTTTGTTTAGGCTCCAGTTTCAATTTCATCACTCCTACTTCGTCGGCATTGTATTCCTTTCCGGTTGCTATGAATTTCACAAAATCATTTTTCTGAATGGTGCCATTTAAAATCCTGAAATAAGCAATGATACCCCGGTAGGAATTGAAAAGAGAATCAAAGATCAGCGCCTGTAAAGGAGCATCCGGATCCCCCTTGGGAGCAGGAATTCTGGCAATAATTCCGTCCAGAATTTTATCAACCCCATAGCCTGTTTTTCCGCTTGCCTCAATTATATCCTCTCTTTTGCAACCGATCAGGTCGACGATCTGGTCTTTTACCTCCTCAGGCATGGCAGCTTCAAGGTCCATTTTATTTAACACCGGAATAATTTCAAGGTCATGTTCCAGTGCCAGGTAAAGGTTTGAAATGGTTTGGGCCTGTATACCCTGAGATGCATCAACAATAAGCAATGCACCTTCGCATGCAGCAATGGATCGGGAAACTTCGTATGAAAAATCAACATGTCCTGGAGTATCGATCAGATTCAGGATATAATTTTCCCCCTCATGCTCATAATCCATCTGGATAGCGTGGCTTTTAATGGTTATTCCCCTTTCGCGCTCAAGGTCCATGTCGTCCAGCACCTGCTCCTGCATTTCACGGCCGGTTATTGTACCCGTAAACTCCAGAAGCCTGTCAGCCAAAGTGCTTTTACCATGATCGATATGCGCAATTATACAAAAATTCCTGATGTTTTTCAACCTGACTGATGAATTAATTAATGAGTTTGATTATGTTTCATTCAAGAAAGAATACATGGTCTTACGAATGAAAATCTTTGCAAAGATAAGATTTTAAAAAAACTGCCTCTAAAAATGCAATTTGTGATAATCGAACGTCTGGTTATCGGTGAAATTTTTTATCATTTTGCATATACGGATAAAGATATGCAAGTTACGCATGGCAAGCCACCGGATGGCTTCATCTTTTCCCTGGCTGGCATCCGCCAGAACAATCAGGAAATGAAATTTGTATTTGTCCAGCCACTCGTAAGCTTTTTTGTCGTTCACAATGGCCATGTCAAAGGCAGCAAAATGCGGAAATCCGTTTTGCATCAGCCATCTGAAAGCTTCGTCACTTCCCCTGATGGCTTTTGATAGAGCGGCAAGTTCGGGATAGCCATTTTTGAGCAACCAGTTAAATATTTTATCGTTGCCGTTAATAGCCTCGCCAAACGCTATCAGAATTTTTGGTGGATATGCTGTAATTTGACCTTTCATCAGTAATATGTTTTTGTCATTATACCCAACGCTTGAACTCTTAAAGAAATTTTATCAAGCTCTGCTTTGGAGATTTTCTCAAGACCTGCAACTGGTGTGTCCCTTGCAATCGGATAAACCATCACATAACGCGGAGCAATGTCTTTAATTACTTCAAGCCAGGAAAGGATTTCAGGTTCTGTAGTATTATCAATCCGCTTTCCCTTAAAGTCTCCCCGGATAAAAAGTGTTTGAATGATTTGACGGCTATTGAATTTCTTAATATTATTAATAAGCGTTTGCAGAGAAATTTCTGAATACGGTTGGTTCAATTGCCGGAAAGTCTCTTCGATGCCGGTATCAAGTTTTAAAACATTATTTTCCACTTTTTTTAATGCATCAAAAACTTCTTTTTTATGAAGCATGGTGGAATTAGAAAGAACTGAAATTTCAGTTTTTGGGAAAAATTTATTCCTTAATTCTATTGTATCATCAATAATTGATGCAAAATACGGATGAATGGTGGGTTCGCCGTTGCCGGCAAAGGTGATGTTATCTGGAACTTCACCATCCGAGTGCATTTCTAAAAGTTTTTTTTCCAACATCACACGGATTTCTTTTCTCTCCGGCAATTTGAATTTGACGGCATGGTTCCTGTAAGTCCAACCGCATTCGCAGTAAATACAGTTAAAGGTACAGTTTTTATAACCGGCAGGCAACAGGTTAATCCCGAGTGAAACGCCAAATCGCCTGCTCTTAACCGGTCCGAATATAATATCGTCAAAAAGAAAGGTCGCCATACCTTAAATATATATTGTTTTGCAAAAATAGATTTATATGGGAAATGGAATGACGGGAAATAGGTTGAAACAATTTGAAATAGATTGAAATACCCGAAATTGTTTTGATATAAATTATATGCAGAGGATTATGAAGCACATTCCATTACCAGATATTTCCAATTATTTCTATATGTTTCATTTTAAGTATTTCAGTTAAATTCTTATCACTTCAACAATTTTCCGTTAATTTTGAACCCTTAATACTCATGGCGACACTCAGCGAAATAAAACGACCCATTCAATCTTACCTTGATGAATTCGAGACGAAATTCAGGGATTCGATGAAGAGTAATGTTGCCCTGTTGGACATCATTACCCGTTACATCATCAAGCGGAAAGGCAAACAGATGCGCCCAATGTTCGTCTTCCTGAGTGCGAGTGTAAATGGCGATGTGAACGAATCGACCTACACCGCAGCTTCACTGATCGAACTGCTACATACCGCCACGCTTGTCCATGACGATGTAGTGGACGATTCAAATATCAGGCGGGGATTCTTTTCCATTAATGCACTTTGGAAAAATAAAGTGGCTGTATTGGTTGGTGACTTTCTTTTATCAAAAGGGTTGCTCCTTTCGCTGGAGAATGATGAGTTCGGGTTACTGAAAATCGTTGCAGAAGCTACCCGCGAAATGAGTGAAGGTGAACTGCTTCAGATTGAAAAAGCCCGCAAGCTCGACATCAGCGAGGATATTTATTTCGAGATCATCCGTAAGAAGACCGCTTCGCTGATTGCATCCTGTTGTGCTGCAGGGGCAGCTTCGGTAAAGGCTGGTCCGGAACTAATAAAGAAAATGAAGACATTCGGCGAAAATGTCGGTATCGCTTTCCAGATCAAGGACGATATTTTTGATTATGAATCTTCGAACCGTGCGGGTAAGCCCAATGGTATCGACATTAAGGAACAGAAAATGACGCTGCCTTTAATTTATCTGCTGAACAATTCAGGTTTTGTTGAAAAAAGGAAGATCATCCACATCGTGAAAAACCATAACAACAATCCTGAAAAGGTTGGCGGAGTAATTGGCAGGGTAAACCAAAGCGGAGGAATAGATTATGCAAGGCAGAAAATGGTTTACTATCATGACAAAGCCATGGAAATCCTGAACGAATTTCCTGATTCCGAATCAAGGACTGCCCTGAAGCAATTGGTGGATTTTACGATTGAAAGAAAGAAGTGAAGATTAAATTCCAACTATTAAAATTCAAAGGGAATACATTAATAAATCATTGACTAAAAATTTGTACTTTTATAGAAATTTGAAATTATGGGTGCTATAATTATAAAGGCCGATAAAAAAAGCAATAAGATTCTGGCGGATCTGGCAAAAAAACTTGGTGGAGATGTGATTAGCCTGGCAGATGATCAATATGAAGATTTTGCTTTGGGCTTAACCATGGATGCTGTAAAAACAGGTGAAACAGTTAGCCGTGAATCTATAATCAGCAGATTGCAAAGTAAATGAAGGTAGAATTTGATAAATCCTTCGGTAAATCTCTTGAGAAGATCAGGAATAAATCACTATTTCCAAGGATCGAAAAGCTTATTCTTGATTGCGAAAAAGCAAAATCACTAACTGAGTTACGAAATATTAAAAAACTTACCGGTTTTAAAAATTATTACAGATTCAGAATGGGTGAATACAGAATCGGCTTTGAAAGAACTGATTCAAATACGTTGCGATTTATTATTATCACAGGCAGAAAGGACATTTATAAATTGTTTCCATAAAAAACTAAGCAAGTCACAAGCCAGTATCGCATAAGGCCAGTACACGAGACTGGTGTCGGAGTGAACCTATCAATAAATAATTGATAGACTTTATAGAATTCTTTTCCTTCCTAATTCTATTATTAAAATAACAAAACGGTTCATTCGTTGTTATTCTTCATCAAACAAACTTTAATTAAAAAATAATGAAAAAAGCAATCTTGTTCATAAGCCTGGCATTATTCATAGGATATTTAAATGCTCAGGAAGTCAAATCAAAACAACCATGTTTCAAAGTTACTTCATTTAGTTCCACCATCGGTTTTGCGGGTGCGATGACTTCCTATACCGAATCTGATTATTATGGTTTAAAGGGAGCCGTTGAAAATCCTGATTTATTTGTTGATGTTACGGGTCTTTCCAGCAACAATGGCTATTACGATCATGGAACTTCCCATGATTATTCTTATGATGGCAATGGGGGTAGCGGAAACGGGAGCTTCGTGTTCAATTTAGGATTGACACCTTATAGTAAAAAACTCGGGAAATACCGCGATAACAGAGAATTGCGTTTCAGCGTCGGTAGCAATTTCGGCTCACGAAATACATTTAATTATTACGATAACACTTCATTCGTTATTGATACGCTCCAGTCTATAAGTGGCGGCGGTGGCAATGTGTACGCAGATTCAAGTATCAATAATTATTATACTTATACACTTAATTTCTCAAGCATAAATTTTGGTTTAAGTTATTTATTTAAAACAGACGTTAAAAGAAGGGTGCATTTTTATGCAGGCGTTGGTGTAAATTATGACATTGCCCTGAAATCAACTGTGGATGTTGATCACGACACCTATAAATCGGTTATTTATTATAATAAAAATCAAAATCCACCCGGTGATGATGATACCTATTATTATAATGGATACAATAATGGGAGCTATTCTTACACTTCATCATCCACCAACCTGACCAAGCCTATGCAGTTTGTAAGGTTCTATATACCTACAGGATTAAAGTTCAGGTTGTCGAATAAGCCAACTTCGTTTTTCAACAATGTTGATTTATATACCGAAATGAATCCCGGGGTGGAATTACAAATCATTGGTGACGATAAAACCTATGCCAACCCTTACTTTGGAGTTGCTTTTATCGGATTTAATTATCATTGGTAGGTCCGGCTTCGCTTATTTAAATAATAAATGCGGTGGCACAAGCGGACGCTTACGCCATTTTGGGGTATGGATGGAAATATAAAATGTAAAATATTAAACACTCAACATTTAACATTAAACTTTGAACCTTGAACTTTAAACCTGCTCCCCTACAGCAACTCCAGCCTCACCGAATCCAGCTTCACAAAGATGATCAGCAGCACTGTAAAACCCCAGAGCGAAGAACCGCCATAAGAAATAAAAGGTAACGGAATTCCAATGACCGGGAACAGACCTATAGTCATACCTATGTTGACGGCAAAGTGGAAAAAAAGGATGGAAGCAACCCCGTAACCATAAATCCTGCTGAATCTGGATCGCTGCCGTTCAGCCAGAAATATGATTCTTGAAAACAAACCGATGAAAATAAGAATGAGAACGAAACTTCCGACAAATCCCCATTCTTCGCCGATGGTGCAAAAAATAAAATCGGTGCTTTGCTCGGGTACGAAATCATATTTGGTCTGTGTTCCCTGCAAAAATCCTTTGCCCAAAAAGCCTCCCGACCCGACTGCAATCATGCTCTGATGAACATTGTACCCGGCACCTTTGAGGTCAGTTTCAGTACCGATAAGTACGTGGATACGCTTTTGCTGGTGAGGTTCCAGGACATTATCGACCACATAATCGATGCTTAGGATATAAACTGAAACAAATGAAAGTGCCACGATCATCATGAACCACCTTTTACGAAGATGCTTATAAAGTAGAAATACCACCACAGCAATACCTGCCATTATGCCGATCAACACAAATTTATTGATCACCAGGGACAGGATAAACAACATAGCGAATCCAACGCCTGTAAGTAATAGTCTCCCGGATAATCCTTCCCTGAACAGCACCAGGATGAGCGCCGAAAAAACCATTGCTGAACCTGTATCTGGCTGTATCAGGATCAGAAATGCCGGTATCATGATGATGGCACCTGAAATTATTTTT
Source organism: uncultured Bacteroidales bacterium (assembly GCA_963749345.1). Lineage (GTDB taxonomy): Bacteria > Bacteroidota > Bacteroidia > Bacteroidales > JAADJA01 > JAADJA01. The sequence continues at coordinate 1,572,831 of CAVVMO010000001.1, forward strand.
GTCGAAAACTTATAAATATTCAGATCGAGATGGCTAAGGTATTTGGCCAGGGCGAGTGCTGTTGCAAACTTTGCAAATTCAGAGGGCTGCAATGAAAAATTCCCGACCTCAAACCACGATTTTGAGCCGGCTATTTCTTTTCCAACAAGAACCACCAGTAAAAGGGACAATAAAACTGCACCATAAATAACAAAAGAAAACGTGGAAAAGAATTTGGCATCGATAATAAGAATGATTAGGGCAAGCACTAGCGAAGAAATGATCCAGATCATTTGCTTTCCGTAATTCTGCGAAAGATCAAAGAGGCTTTTATGCTCATCATTATAGACCGCCGCATAAATATTGATCCAGCCAATTAACAGCAACAAAAGAAAGATCAAAATGGTGATCCAGTCGATGTTCTGAAATATGTTCGATCGTTGTCTCATTTAGGGTGAATAAGGTCTGCTTCCAGAATTCGTTTTTCAACATCCGGCCTTGAGATGGTGTCGTTCAGGTATTTATCGATCATCAGCGAAGAGATGGGTGCAGCCCATGTGGAACCGTATCCGGCATTCTCCACAATGACCGCCATGGCAATTTTAGGATCCTCCAACGGAGCAAAAGCAATAAACATGCTATGATCCTTTCCATGTGGATTTTGCGCTGTACCCGTTTTACCGCAAATTTTTATCCCTTCGATCTTAGCCCACCGGGCTGTTCCATGAGAGCCTTCAAATACTTCGAGCATGGCTTCCTGTAATACATTAAAATGAACCGCATCAATGGTGGAATAAACCGGCTTTGCATATTCTTTATTAGTGTTATCGGGTGAACCGATAGCCTTTACAACATGGGGAGGATAATAAAACCCTTTGTTGGCAATGATGGATGCCATGTTGGCCATTTGCAGTGGGGTTACTGTAATTTCGCCCTGACCAATGCCCAGCGATCTTACTGTTAATGCCCTCCAGTGATCGACTCCATAAATTTTATTAAAATAAGTATTAGTTGGGATGTTTCCTGACATTTCAAAAGGAATGTCGGTGTTGAATTTTATTCCAAAACCAAGACTCGTTATATGTCCTCTCCACTTTTCGTAGTTGGCTTCCGTGGAACCAAATCCTGACCGCTCAAGGATTGATTTATAAACATTCCAGAAATAAGGATTGCATGATTGTTCAATGGCTTCCCTCAACTGCAGGGGAGATTTATGGTTGTGCGTGCATTTGATCGGGGTAGTGGCCGGACCAGAACATCTATAGGCCGTTCCTTCATTAAGGACACCCATTTGCAACCCCACGAGTGCATTGGCCATTTTAAAGGTGGAACCCGGAGGATAAGCGCCCATGATAGCTCTGTTGATGAGAGGTTTTAAGGTATCGGCTGCAAGTTTGCCGAAATTTTCTCCCCTGATTCTTCCAACCAGAAGGTTCGGGTCATATCCCGGGCTGCTTACAAAAGCTAGAATTTCACCTGTTTCGGGATCAATCGCCACTATACTTCCGATTTTATTCTTCATCAACCGTTCGCCATACGCCTGTAATTCAGCATCAATGGTTAAATAGAGATTTTTACCTAGTACGGCAAGAGTATCATACTTTCCATCCTTATAGTATCCCTGCTCCCTGTTATGAACATCTACCATCACTATGCTGAAGCCCTTCTTCCCCCTTAGGATAGGTTCATAAAATCTTTCTATCCCGCTTTTTCCTATGTAATCTCCCATTTTATAGTAAGGATCAGCTTCTATTTCCCGGTTATCTACTTCTGCCACATAGCCCATTAAATGGGCCGCAATCGGATATGGATAGGTACGCAGCGATCTGGATTGGACGAAAAAGCCAGGAAATTTATAGAGTTTTTCTTCAATGTAGCCGAAATCCTCTTTTGAAATCTGGGAAAGAAAAATTGTTGGCTTGTAGCGTGAATAATTGATTGCTTTTTTCAATTTTGACTTGAATTCTTCAGGAGATATATCGAGCAGACGGCAAAACTCAAGTGTATCCATACTTTTAACCTGCCGCGGAACCACCATGATGTCATAAGCCGCTTCATCATAGACCAAAAGCATTCCGTTCCTGTCGAAGATCACACCCCGGTTCGGATAGATGGTGTTCTTCCTGAGGGCATTGCTTTCGGCAGAAAGAATATAGGATTCGTCAATCACCTGAATGTAAAACAAACGGGCAAGAAAAATAAAACCGACTATCGCAAAAATCGCAATGATCACCATTTTTCTTTCAGTCAAATTCCTGTTTGCCATTTCTTAAAATTCTTTTTTGATTCTGCTATTGAACATTTCAAATTCCTTCGCAGCAACCAATAATTAACCCTTTTTCTCTTTTTTAATCCATTAAACCAGGGCTTAAAAAGTTCGAGAATTACTTAGTCTCTGAGATTTATTTCTGATTTTACTTTCAACTTAGGGCTTTTATTTTCCACCAAAGCTTTACATTTTTATAAAAACTGCATTCAATTGAAGGCTTCAAATGTACTGATATAAACTAGGGTTAAACGCTGATTTGAAAGAGAAGTTATCGACAGTTAATGTTTAATTTATTACTGAATAAAATTCTTTCATAACTTTTGACCAACTATCGGGAAGGCTTGAAAAACAAGGAATTCCTAAATAATTGCCATAACACTAAATTCTTCAGAGCCGTTTGTAAATGCTGGTTATTTGAATAAGGGTTTACATTAATCAATTAAGGTATTTCCTGGATTAAAGAAACCAATTTGGTCCATGGCCTTCACCTGTATCAATTTTCAATCTAAATAAAACCGCAAACTGATTTATAGTAGCCGTTAACTGATTAATAGTTGTATTTTTTAAAAAATCGATTATTTTTGTCAGGGTGAAAAATCAATGGAATTTGAAATAAATGATCATTTGACTCTATCCCAGGAGTTTAATTTAATTTAATTTTGTTGAAATTTTTTTATAAAAAACATTCTTGCGTATTATTAAAAAAGGTGTACCTTGTGCCACTCTTTATAGATAGCATTTTTTATGTCAGGAATATAATAATCAAACAGATATAATATGAAAAAAAGAATTTTACCTATTGGATTATTTTCAATTTTGCTTTTTGTTCTGTCGGCATTCCTGTTGGTTCCGATTAACAATGATGAAGGAAACCCGGAAAACACATTAGCCAATCAGGCCATGCAGAGCGCTATGGACTACCTGGCTAAGATCAGAAACAATCAACACACAGGGATGCTCAATCCGGCTGATGTTATTAATGCAAGACAGCAAATGGAAGCGCGGGCAAATTACAAGTCAGGAAATTCAACTGACGATCTGAATTGGATAGAAATGGGTCCGGACAATATTGGTGGGAGAACCCGTGCCGTTATTTTTGATAACCGCGATGCAAATGCAAACACTTTATATGCTGGCGGTGTAAGCGGCGGATTGTTTAAATCGACTAACCTTGGTTCAACCTGGGCTCCAGTCAACCAATCCGGTCAAAATTTAAATGTTTCCTGCATGGTACAGGATGCTGCGGGTACTATTTATGTTGGCACAGGTGAAGGATTGAACACCCAGTTATACTCAGGATTCGGAACTCCGGGTTATGGTTACAGCGGTGGATTTATAGGGCATGGAATTTTCAAATCTGATGGAAATGATAATTTTAATTTGATTCCGGGAACAGAACCGGTAATCAATGGTGATACGATTGAGTGGGCTTACATTAATAAACTGGCCATTGACGCACAAGGAAATAGGTTATTTGCAGCAACTCATACAGGATTGAAATATGCAAGCTTCCCCGATTTGAACAACTGGCAATCGGAATGCAAATATCAATTGGACAGTACAATTTTCACACGCCATATCGCGAGTGATTCAATCATTACCTGCGATAGTTTCGAAGTTGTAAATGGCGAGTATGTAATTTATGGCCAAACCCTTATGAATTACAGCAGAGTCAGTGATGATACCACCAATACCGATGTTGTTTTTTCAGAATTTGTACCATTTGAAAATCAGGGAAATTGTTATGATATTCAGGTTAGTACCAATGGCTGGATTATTACTTCATTTAACGGTTATATATATGTTTCTAATACAGGAGATCCGGAGAAATTTGTGAATCGCTCGATTTATCCCAACAATCAGGATAGCAAGCGTAAAGATATGATTGATTTTTCTACTCACATCGTGATAAAAAACAAATCAGGTGTTGTACTTGAAGATGTATTAAATGAATATACCAAAGAGTTTACCTGGCATGTAAATTACGTTTTACTCGATATTGCAGGTTCAAATTTGCCTCAGTATCCTTCAAGTGCAAATACGGGAAGAACTTCAATAGCAATTGCCCCATCTGATCCCAATATCGTTTATGTGATGGCTGCAAAATCTTCAAGTCCTGCCAATAGTTTATCCAATATTTATCTTTCTATAGATAAAGGTCAATCATGGAGAATAGTTGCTCCGGGTGGAACTAACCTATTAAATGTTTTAGGATATTACTATCTCAACGTTTCAGGAGATCTTGTTTATTATTATCAGGGAGATTACAGCAACACTTTGACGGTTTTTCCAAATAACCCATATAAGGTTCTGGCGGGAGGAGTAAATATGTGGGAAGGACAAAAAGTAGACGAGAACGGATATTATCAATGGACTGAAAAATCAATTGGTGATGCGACTTTTGTTTTTAACGGAATATTTAATCCCTTGTATTGCCATACAAATCATCACCGCTATGTTTTTCGTCCAGGATATAACGACCAGCTTATTGCCGCAACAGATGGTGGAATATATTCAGTTTTATACGATGGAGGCCTCTATTATTTTCAGGCAAAAAATAAAAATTACAATGTAACACAATTCTATTCAATCGATGTTTCGGGTGAAGTAGCTGAAGCAATAGGCGGAACCCAGGACAATGGAACCCAATATATTAGCGGAAAAGGAAATACACCTAAAAAAGGAGAGGATCTGTGGAGACCGGCAAACACAGATCCTAAGTATCCCGAAGGAACCGATGGCGGTTTTGTGGCGATTTCAGGCATCAGAAGCATAAAACCTGGCATTGAGGAGAAAGAACCTCCATCATTTTATTCGAAAAGCCCTTTACCCAAAGGTGAAGCCCTGGTTAATAATACTGATAGAATTTATCGAATCAGAAGGTCTGAAACACTTGGCTTTGACTGGTCATCCAATTTCTTTACGGATTTTACTACAGTTCCAACGAATACTAATTTTATGACTCCAATTGCCCTTTGGGAATCTTATAACAACATTAACAGCAGGGACTCATTGACTTTTTTTGCAGACAAAAATTACAATGCTGGCGAAAATGTGATGATCAGAAGTAAAAACTTAAATCATCCCTTTGGTTACATTTTGCCAGAAGCAATTAATTCAGGAGACTCAATCCGTGTGCAAGATATCATTTCAACTAAGTTTTTCATGGCAACAAAGGACAATATTTACATGACCCTTGATGGTATAAGATTTAATGTTGCTCCGGACTGGTTCAAGATATCTGATAAGGTGCATAGTGGATTTACTGATAATCCCAGTTGTATCGCCTACTCCTCAGATGCTAATTATATATTTGTTGGTAATTATGAAGGAAAGGTTTACAGAATATCAAATATTGCACTTGCTTATAATCAAGACCTTGCAGACGTTGGAAGCCCAAATTGTATAGTTGCAACAACACCATTAACTATTTATGATGGAAATACTCAGGTAATCACCTCAATTGCAGTAGATCCAAAAGATGCAAACAAAGTGCTTGTCACTTTGGGCAATTACGGAAATACAGATTATGTTTTTTATTCAACCAATGCAATTGGCGATGCACCAGTTTTTAGCTCGGTTCAGGGAAGTGGTGAAACAGGTCTTCCTGCAATGCCGGTTTATTCCTCAGTATTGGAAATGCAAGCTAACACCGACATTGCAATTATTGGAACAGAAGAAGGTATATGGATGTCGGATGATGTTTCAACCGGAGAATGGTATCCGGCTTCAACCAGTATGGGTAAAGTTCCTGTAATGGACCTAAAACAGCAGACCAATTATAAAGGAAGTTTTACAATCACTACGTACGATCCCATTACAAATGAACCCTTTTATGAAATCTTTACCGAGATTAAAAACTACGGGATGATTTATGCGGCTACCCATGGAAGAGGTATTTTCAGGGTGGAAAAATACTTTACTGTTGGGGACGAAGAGTATTCGGAGAATGGAATATCAAATGACGCAAATCTTACAATTTTCCCAAATCCGTCTTCCGATAACATCAATGTTACTTTCGATTTAAATGATAATTCAGATGTCCAACTGAAAGTTTTTGATCTTAGTGGAAAACTTATGTATTCGAGAAATATAAATAGCCTCAGCAAAGGAAATCAAAAAGTAGAGGTGAAAGTGGATTCTTTTTCAAGAGGCACTTATTTATTACAACTTATTTCAGGAAATAAAACAAGTACCGCTAAGTTGGTAATTGTAAGATAAATTTATAATGATAGTTTAAAATACAAAAACATAGTGAGATGAAAAATTTACTTCTAACAGCCATTTTTGCAATAATTTCATTGAGCCTGATATCTCAAACAGATGTTCTCCCACCTGTTTTAGATAAGCCTGCTAATGCCGCTGCCAATCAAATGCCTGATGTTCAGCTTGACTGGTACGCTGTAAACGGTATTGGGACTATTTCCTATGAGTTGCAGTTGGATACTAACGATCTGTTCCAAACTCCGGTTATTTATAATACATCATCAACAGCTCAGAAAGCAGAGAATTTGATGTTTGGAGATCAATATTTTTGGAGGGTAAGGGCCACGGATAATTCAGGTACAAGTGATTGGTCATTAGCCAGGAGTTTAACTATTTTTAGTATTGTTGCTTTGCACAAGCCAGTAAACGCAGATACTGCCAAGCAAATGCCTGATGTAACTTTGGATTGGAGCAATAAAAAGGGAGCAAACTTCATTACCGGTATTACATACTACGATCTAGAAGTAAGTCTTACAAATGATTTTATTGACCCTTATCTGGTTGACTCGATCGCATTTGGAACATTTCCAAGCAATGCCCAATATTATGAAAAACAAACATCAAATTTGTTGTTCGATACAACTTATTACTGGCGTGTGCGTGCCAGGCATAATTTGGATGTTTCTAACTGGTCAGATGTGTGGTCTTTCACAACCAAAACTGGTGTAACCCTTGCTACTCCAGCTAATGGTGCAGTTAATCAAAATCCGGATGCTGTTTTAACCTGGCAGGCTATGACTGGCGTTATTAAATTTGTTTACCAGGTATGTACTGATCCAAACTTTACTTTCCCATGCATAACAAATTTTACTGAATCAAATTCAGTTACTGTTCCTTCACTTATTTTTGGTGCTACTTACCATTGGCGAGTTAAGGCACTTCATCAGGCAGATACAACTGATTGGTCAGCGGAAAGGGATTTTCAGGTGATAAACACAGTGCTATTAACAAGTCCTCAAAATGGCGCATCCGGTATTAGCAATTTACCCACTTTGTCATGGAATCCTATAATTGGTGCCGATCAATACGAAGTAAGATGGAATAATGAGAATAATAGCATAATGGATACTGCTTTTACGACAACTGCTTCTTTCCTTATGTTCAAACCCCTTGTTTTAGGAGAAGATTATTTCTGGATGGTGAGGGCGATTAATAATGTGGACACCACCAACTGGAGTGAAACCTGGCAATTCCATACCGGGCCGCAGGGAGTTGGGGATATTTCTTTGAGAAAAGATATTATTAAGCTGTTCCCTAATCCATCAAATGGGCTGCTCTCCGTAGAACTGAATGCTGAAAAACAAACAAATATTCAGATTACTATTTTAGATTTTGTGGGAAAGGTTGTATTTGATGAAAATTACTATTTTGGACAAGGTCAGGAAATCAGGAATATAAATCTCTATGATCTGAGCAATGGACTTTACTTCATCAGATTCAGGTCAGGCGATGAAGTTTATACTGAAAAACTTGTTATCGATAAATAGGTAATAAAAATAGTTTATGGAATTTTCAAGGATGGCTTCATTAATGCCATCCTTTTTTAGTTATATCTTTTCCCGAAATTGAAGCTAAAATAAAAAGTAAGGAAATAATAATCAGGATCGTTAAAGGCCATGATGGGTACCGGGCGTGGGAAAACATCAATTATTGCACCCACTTCAAGCGATTTGACCTTTGTACGATATACTCCATAGTCGAAATCAAGGCCTATTTTGATGTGGAATCCAGGATAAAATCCGATCTCATCAAATCCCTTCGTGAATGAAGCACGGCCATATATATTGTCCACATAGTGCTCGTTAGGGTTATATCTTTCTTCAACAATTGTATACTCATAGAATTGAGGTGACGGCTTTAAAATATATAAATAGACTGGTTTTGCAAAACCAAGAGAGGCACCACCCATATAAAAAAATCTCAATTCCACGCCACCCCAATATGGTTTTCGGTTCAGCAGACGATGAATTCCATATGTACCCCTTAACATGTATATGGTATTTAGTTTTCCGTATACGTAACTCTTTGAATTGGTAAAATATGGATTGATGGTCCGGATTTGACGTGGAGATTGCATCTCAAGAAATTCTACGACGATCATCCGCTTTTTGAATTCAGATTTGTTATACCCTTTGCTGAACCGCAGCCCCCATCCCTGGGTGTGCAGCATGATTCCGCCGGTTGCTTCTTTGAGAAGGATGATGTTTTTTGATGTATCAATAACAATTTCATCCTGCGAATACAGAAGTAAGCTTGCAGAGGATAGCAGGATGGTAAACAATAATCTAGTAAAAAATTTCATTAATTAACCTTCTGAAATTGAGATCCTAAAAATAAAAAATATTTACCAAATAACGTTATTCGATAAATATTTATTTCGGATTGAAAATCCTGACAGAGAAAAAAATCAATAGCGTTGCTCGATCTGAAACTTTTTTGCTTCGCCGTAAGCAGGACATTTTTCTGCTGATTTACATGAAACCATCACTATTCCAATGGTTACAACAGCAATTAAAAGAATGATAATTTTTTTCATTTTTCTTAATTATGAAAGTTAACAAAGATAGAACTATTTTTCTGAATCAATATTTTATCAATTAATCATATATTTGCCACAGGGTAAGCAATTAATTTGCCATTTGTTCATTCCATAATATATCTAAAAAGGATGAATATACAACCGGTCATTGAAAATAGCTGGAAACAGGAGCTTTCAGATGAATTTCAATCAGAATATTTTATTGAATTAAAATCTTTTCTCCTGGAAGAGAAAAAAAAATTTACCATATATCCTCCGGGATCGGAGATTTTTGCCGCTTTTAACTATACTCCTTTCGACAAAGTGAAAGTAGTAATTTTAGGTCAGGATCCATATCATGGTCCCGGTCAGGCCAACGGATTATGCTTTTCTGTGAAATCAGGGATTTCAAAACCACCATCCCTTCAGAATATTTTTAAAGAACTTTACTCTGACTTGGGTATACCAATCTCGTTGAACGGAAACCTTGAAAATTGGTCGAAACAGGGAGTTCTGCTAATGAATGCAACACTTACTGTAAGGTCTGGTCAAGCAGGTTCGCATCAAAACAAGGGATGGGAAAATTTTACAGACACTGCAATAAAAGCATTATCAGATAAAAAACAACACCTTGTATTTATTTTGTGGGGCAATTATGCCCAGGCCAAGACAATTGCTTATTGACCCGCTCAGGCACCTCATCATCAAATCTGCCCATCCCTCACCATTTTCTGCTGAACGTGGTTTTTTTGGCAGTAAGCCTTTTTCAAAATGCAATTCTTACCTGAAAGAAAAAGGAATAGGAGAAATTGACTGGAACCTATAGCATGAAATCATCAAAAGGAATAGAAACTATTGCGTTAGCCAATTAATTATTTTTTCAGATGCGGGACTTTTCTTCGGTTCCACAAAGTCAACCAGGTTGCCGTTCTCATCAATCATGTACTTTTGAAAATTCCACGATACTTTTGAATCCATAACTCCATTTTCAGTTTTGCTTGTAAGCCATTTGTAAACCGGATGGATATCATCACCCTTAACTGAAATTTTAGACATCATTTGGAAAGTAACACCGTAGTTTACCTCGCAGAACTGTTTGATTTCATTATCTGTGCCGGGTTCCTGGCTGAGAAAATTATTGGCCGGAAAACCAATGATGGTAAACTTGTCTCCTCCATATTGTTTGTAAAGCTCTTCCAGATCCTTGTATTGAGGAGTGAAACCACATTTGGAGGCAGTATTAACGACCAATACCTTTTTTCCCTTTAAGGTTGAAAAATCGAGGATACTGCCGTCAATAGTTTTAGCAGAAAAACTATGAAAATTTTTATTCTGTGCAATTAGTGTGCTCATGAACGAAAGATTTAAGAGTGCAACTACAATAATTTGTACTGATTTCATTTTGTTTATTTTTTAATACTTTTGAAGTAAACACTTTAATCGGAATAAAGTTCAATAATCAAAAAATATGGAAAAGATCAGAGGATCAAAAACTGAAAAGAATCTGATGAATGCTTTCGCTGGTGAAAGTATGGCTGTCATCAGGTATACCTATTATGCTAAGGTGGCCCAAAAAGAGGGATATGAGCAGATTGCGGCTATTTTTCTGGAGACGGCTGAACAGGAAAAATCACATTCAAAAACCTTCTACAGGTTTGTGGAAGGATCGCCGGTTAGGATAAATGCTGAATATCCAGTTGCTCATATAGGCAGCACAATTGAAAACCTCAAGTCGGCCATTGCAGGGGAAAAGGAGGAATTTGACAAACTTTACAAAGATTATGAGCAAACCGCTCTGGAAGAAGGATTTAAGGATATTGCAACAAAGTTCAGGATGATTTCAAAAGTTGAAAAATTCCATGAAGAGCGATTTACATGTTTATTGGATAACCTTTTAAATGGAATGGTTTTTAAAAAGAATAAAAAGGTGAAATGGATGTGCCGAAAGTGTGGATTGGTTCATAAGAGTGAAAATGCGCCCCGCACCTGCCCGGCCTGTGATCATCCCCAGGCATATTTTGAAATCCTGAATGAAAACTATAAATAAAAAACCACATACTCCGAAAAGTATGTGGCTTCTTAAAATTTTTCCTGTTTAACTTATCTTTTTAATTCACTTGCGATTGTTATTTTTAACCCGATTTCATCATAGATGAACTTATCCTTCAGGTCGTCGAAAAATTTGCGTGACTGATACTGAACATTCCATTCTGTTCTGTCTATCACAAACTGCGGAGTAGTTGCCATGAACATTGTATTGTCCATCTGAATACTTGCCGGGAAAGTGATGCTCTTCGAAATTCCTTTAATAGTCAAATTACCGGTAATCCAATGGGTAGGTTGGGTTGAACCTTCAACCACGGCTCCGTCATAAGGTTTTGTACCTGTAATTTCAAAAGTTGATTCAGGAAACTGAGCTGTAGAGAAAAAATCTGCCGAATTCAAATGATCAACTAACTTTTTGTTCCATTCAGCATCAGTAAGGTCTTTATTTACAATGGAAGTCATATCCAGAGTGAATTTACCCGCAACAAGGTTACCATCTTTCACAATGATTTTGCCTTGCTTTAAATTTATAGTTCCAATATGTTCTCCGGTGGGCTTGGTTCCTTTCCATTCTACGATACTTTTTGCTGCATCAATTGAAAATCCAGCATCAGTTCCTTCATCAGTTTGAACTTCCTTAGCATCTTCAATTTTCGCTTTATCTCCCTGCATACCAGAGCTGCATGATATTAAAACCGCTCCGGAAAAAATGATCAATCCAATTTTATTTAATACTTTCATATAATTTTAATTTAGTTTATGAATTTGCTTGAATTGGTAAGAAAACAAAGAATATCTACTTTTGTTTAAAAAGATTTAATTTTTATTAAACATTAACATAAATTATTTACCTTGTGATAATAACGAACTAAAAAAAGGAAACGCTTTTGAACACCTAAATTTTTTACCACCAAATTTGTTTTCCTGTCTCATCAATAGTGAAAATTCTTTCTTCTTTTCTTGAGCCATCTTCAACCAGCCAGTAGATTGCTTTTGAAGGTACCTTTGAAAACTTAAGGGGTCCGCTGCCGGCTATTTGCATTCCAATCTTTTCCCATTTATCATCCCAATAAAATAAGGTATAGCTTTTTCCGGCAATAAACTCAGCCTGCTCTATAAAATCAGTGGTTTCTTTAGTTACCCTTTTTGTTGTCGAATAGAGTTTTAAATCCAAACGATTGGCAGCATCCGGCTTCATGGTTTCAATTTTTCCCGAATCAGTCAGAATAATTGCATCACCGGCAGGAATGATTTGCTCATCATAATAAAAGGCAGGCAAGTAAGCTATTCCCATACCCATATTTGTATATGATGCCTTGTTTCCATAAGGGCGAGTATAATCAATGGCTTTCCATTCTCCTGAATTAAAAACACAGATATAGGCGAAATTGGTGCTATCGGGAATGCCTTTGGTCAATTCAATTTTTACTTGTTTTACCGGTACATAGTCATTTGTAACATCCCTGATACTTTTACTATTCAGGTATTTGGGAGCCTTTTCCCACTCTTCCATTTTTTCCTTTAAACTCTTTTCCTGAACGGCGTATGTTTTACGATAAACTTTTGCGAGCCTGTTACCAAGTTTATAATCGCCCGGATTGGACTCTCCACCCATGAACATGATAACACTATCGTTTTTATCCAGAATGGCATTCCAAGCATGGTTGTTACCAGTGTTAGCCCAATAAGGGGTGAAGTCGCTCATTACCGGAATACCCATAGCCCTCATCGCATAAATTGCAATATTGGTCATGTCTTCGCAACGGCCCATTTTATTCTGAAGCATTTCTTTCAATCCCAGGTCAGTCGGATGCTCATAATACCTTGGATCGAAACGGAACCAGGATTTTATATAATCATTTACCAGGCAGGCAGCCTCCACCGGATCTGTTTTATCTTTTATTGAATCCCTTACCCATTCCAATTCCGCCATAAAGTATGTTCGCCAGTCTTCAATGGGTTCATTGGTGCTGCGATAAGGCAAAATATATTCACAAAACTGATCAAAGCTTAGTTTCTTTGCCCAGGGATAATTATCCCATGCTTCAAATGCCAGGTCAATATTCTTAATCATGTAATCGCCGGTTATAGTATGATAATCATGGATCAGGGTATCAAGCTTAAAATCTATTTTCCCTTTTAATTTTTCAATTGAATCCCATCCAAGCAGCAAATGATCGTAATCCTTAAAGCTTAAAACATCAAAATCTACCCCGGCACCTGCTGAATCGAGAAGCTTATACAAGGCATATCCCTGATCCTCCATGTTGCCAATCAGGAAGTAGGCGGCTTCTTCTTTAATTACTTCTTTTGTTTCCTTGTAATGATTAATTACCTTTTCCAATTCAGATTTGTTGGTACCTGCCTTATTGAGTACGTTGGTTACATTTTCAGGCAGAGTGAATTCCCGTGGCCCGCAGGATAACATGAAGGCAAGCGAAAACAAAGAAATAAGTCTTTTCATAACGTTGAATTTCATTGTGTGCAAATTTAGAAATTGTTTTACAACCATTTATCTGTTTTATCATAGATTATTGGCTAATTTTGACGAAAATATAATCTATGAAATTCTTATTTTCACTCCTGACGTCCCTGGCGATTCTTAGTGGATTTGGTCAGATACCACCAGGGTATTACGATGATGCAACTGGCCTGACAGGCGAACAGTTGAAGACAGCGCTTCATAATATTATAAAAAACCACACCGAGTATCCATACAATCAAACGGATGAATTATTAATGGAAACAGATGAAGATCCCAACAATTCGAACAATGTAATTCTTCTTTATAAAGGAACTTCTCAGGCCAAATCAACCTTTGGCGGAGACCCGAATGACTGGAATCGTGAGCATGTCTGGGCAAAATCACATGGAGATTTCGGTGATTCACCTCCATGCGGAACCGATTTGCATCACATGAAACCTGAAGATGCTTCAGTTAACAGCGATCGTGGCAATAAAGATTTTGATAATGGCGGAGTACAACACCCGGAAGCTACCGGATGCTATTATGATAGTGATTCATGGGAACCAAGAGATGCAGTGAAAGGCGATGTCGCAAGAATGATCTTTTATATGGAAGTTAGGTATGAGGGCGATAACGGTGAATTGGACCTTGAGGTTGTAGATTGGGTAAACTCTGCTCCGGAACCCGAACATGGAAAATATTCTGCTTTGTACCAGTGGCACCAGGATGACCCGCCTGATGAATTTGAAATGAACCGGAATGAAGTAATTTACTCCTATCAAAATAACCGTAATCCTTTTATTGATCATCCTGAGTTTTTAATACTGATTTATGATCCAACCAATGCAATAAATGATACTTATTATAATAGCGTGAAAGTATTTCCCAATCCTGCCAGCAATTACATTTCTATCAGTGCACCTTCCGCACTAAATGCAGACTTCAATTTGAGCATCATTAATATTTATGGAAAAGAAGTATATAAAGGATTGGCTGCTGGTCAGAACACCATCCAAAATATCAATACTTCTGCCCTTCCACAAGGATTGTATTTTCTTATCCTTAAAAACAAAAATCAAGTTTTGAGTTCAAAGTTTGAGATTATCCGATAAGTATCTTATTCATTCTATTAATTTGAATTAGAGGATGAATATTGTCGGTTCTGTTAAACTTTGTTAAAATTACGAAATAATTCGTAATTAAATTTGGATATACGAAATAATTCGTAGTAAATTTGCGTTAAAGTTTTATTCAAATAAAAATTTGTTCATGGCAAAGCAAAAAAATAAACCCACAGAAGCTGAACTGGAAATCTTGCAGCTGCTCTGGGTTCAAGGACCCAGATCGGTTAGAGAGTTGAATGATGACTTAAATAAAATCAAACCGGTAGGCTATACAACCACATTGAAGTTTTTGCAGATCATGGCCGAAAAAGGGTTTGTCACCCGGATCAAAGACGGACGCAATCACATCTATACAGCAGCAGTCGAACAAAAGGCTGCCCAGCAGCAGCTTCTGGATAAACTATTGAACGGGGTTTTTGGAGGTTCTGCTAAAAAACTGGTAATGCAGGCACTCGGAAATCACGATGCCTCGAAAGAGGAACTGGCAGAAATAAGGAAATACATTGAAAAACTTGAAGATAATAAATCATGAATCCAATCCATTACTTTGTTAACGAAAATGTGATCAATGCCCTGGGCTGGACACTGATCCATTCTCTCTGGCAAATTGCGTTAATCGGGTTATTACTGAAAATCAGCCTGGTGTTCCTGAAAAAGAAATCAGCAGAAACCAGGTATCTTTTAAGTGTTATTTCTCTTTTTTCAATAGTCGTTATCTCACTTATTACTTTCATTAAAATCAGCCAGAACTCATTGGATAATAAACAAATCTTTTCTTACGAAACAGTTTCTAACTCTCTTACGGAGGTTCAATACACAGTTTTGGCTTCAAGTGAATCCAATGGTGGAGACACATTTATATTATCCATTGATAAGATTGGTCGGTTGATTAATTCAAACCTGAATTTCATTGTAGTAGTCTGGTTCCTCGGAGCAATCTTCTTTTCGCTAAGATTTGCAGGTAATTTCTGGTATATAAACCGGCTCAGAAAGAAACAAATTCAAAAACCAGCCGGAGATATAACGAACCTAATGAGGAGGTTAAGTCAACGAATGGATATCAGACAAAAGGTTAAAATATTTGAATCACTGCTGGTAAAGGTTCCATTGGTCATTGGGCATTTAAAACCGGTAATCCTCATGCCTGTGGGATTATTATCTTCATTACCTTATGATCAGGTCGAGGCTATTTTCGCCCATGAACTTGCCCATATCAGGCGCAAAGATTACCTTATTAATTTAATTAAATCGCTACTTGAAGTGGTTTTCTTTTACCACCCGATATTTTGGTGGATATCTTCTTCAATAGAAACAGAAAGAGAAAATTGCTGCGATGATTTAACCATTCAAATGTGCGGCAACGAAATTCCGTTGCGCAATGCGCTGCTTAGCATTCAGCAATTTGAGATCAAACCAGTCATTCTTGCGACAGCAATTTCAAACAGTAAATATAAACTCTTAAACAGAATAATGCGCATGAAAACAACCAATCAGTTTAAACATGGAATCAATGGAAGCCTGGCTGGCTTCCTAATTATCTTAGGCGGAATGATTGTTCTGGCAACCTCTTCTGCTTTTTCACCCAGATTATCAGACCTGCCGGGAGAATACAAAACAGAAAAGATCGGGTTATTACCTGATAATCTCTTAACTGATTCACAGGCTGTCGTAGAATCAACCGGTGATCAGCAGAACACATCTAAACCTGATGATTTTAAAGAGGTGACTTCTGGATCTATTCCGGATACTACTATCAAGAGTTCCGGAACTTCGGCTGCAAAGGATAGCGACAAAGTGACTATGGAGTTTGATGGAAACTACAACCTGATTAGTGTAAAAAAAGATGGAAAGCCATTGGAAGGCGATGAAAAGAAAGAGTACGAAGCGATGGCTGCCAAAATGAAAGTGCTGAATGAACAGGAAAAGAAACAGGAGGAACAAAAGGCAGCTCTTGAGATAGCTGAAAAGGAGTTACAAGCAGCTCAGGAGAAGATTGAGAAAGCTCAGAATGAATATGAAAAAGCCATGGCTGCCTATCATGGGTCTTATTTTTATAGCGACGACAGCCTGAATACAAATGTCTTTGTCTGGACAGAAGGAGGTTCAGATAATCCAAAAACTGTCCGTGAAATAAAGATTGAAAAATTTCCGGATCATCCGGATATCCCTGAAATATATACGTTAAAACTTTCGGAGGAAGAATTATCGGAAGCACTTGAAGAAGGCATGGCGGAAGTAAATTACGATATTCAAATGGATCAATTGGAAAATGAAATGAGGATCATCGAAATTGAAAAAGAATTTAATGATCAAAAGGGTGCAAAAACAGTAATCGTCAAAACATCCGGTTCTGAAGATATGATTTCAACTATACGCGAAGAGCTTTCGAAAGATGGGATTTTAAAAGACGCTGATGACAAATTGAGTTTCTCACTTTCACAGGACGAACTCGAAGTGAATGGAAAAAAGCTCTCCACCGATTTGCATAAAAAATATCTTAAACTTTACAAACAAACTACCGGAAACAAGTTGAGTGGTGAATTTAAGATTATCATTAAAGATTAGGCTGCAGGAAGTTTTAAATTAATACATTCATAAGGGGTTGCTCTAACAGTCGGTTGATTGTCGGCGCAACCCCTTCTCATTTTTATCTATTTTTGCACTTTTTCAAATGGCACGATACCATAAAGCTGACGACGAAAGGGATACTCCAAAAAAGAAGATCACACGCCAGGGACTGAAGCGAATGATGAGGCTGTTCCGATTTGTGAAACCCCAGCAGGGAATTTTTATTATTGGATTGATCTTTCTTCTTTTTTCGAGTCTTACTACCCTGATATTTCCTGCTCTGATGGGCGACTTGCTGGATTCAGCAACGAAAGGAACTCTTGAGACTATCAATAAAACCGGACTGATACTCATCGCTGTTTTTCTTGCCAATGCTGTGTTTTCATACTTCAGGATTTATCTTTTTGCTATCGTTGCTGAAAGGACACTTGCTCTGTTAAGGCAAACCACTTACAATCACCTGATCAAACTGCCGATGGTTTTCTTTTCGAGCCGGCGGGTGGGAGAACTGAACAGCAGAATTTCGGCTGATGTGGCTCAACTGCAGGAAACCTTTACCTCTACCCTTGCACAATTCATCCGACAGGTGATCACCATTATCGGTGGTATTGCTTTGCTGTCAATTATTTCCTATAAACTTACCTTGTTCATGCTGGCTTTTGTGCCGGTGGTCGCAATTGTTTCAAGATATTTTGGAGCTTTTATCCGCAAGCTTTCAAAAGAAGCACAAACCAAGGTCGCTGAATCAAACACGATTGTCGAAGAGACCCTTCAGGCGATTGCAAATGTGAAAGCATTTGCCAATGAATCCTTTGAGATTTTCAGGTATCGTAAAAAGACAGAAGAGGTTGTGGATATTGCCCTGAAGGGTGCAAAGTGGCGCGGATTATTTGTTTCATTTATCTTTTTTGCATTGTTCGGATCCATCGTCGGAGTGATCTGGTATGGTGTTTACCTTGTGAATCAGGGAGCCGGGATGTCATCAGGCGACTTATTTAAGTTTGTACTTTATACTGTCTTCATCGCCGGTTCTATCAGCGGGATGGCAGATCTTTATTCGCAATTGCAGAAGTCAATTGGTGCGAGTGAAAACCTGATGGATATCCTGGATGAAAAGCCGGAATTAATCGCTGAGGATTATTCAAAATCAAGGGCGGAGATCGTGGGAGAAGTCAGGTTTAATCATGTTTCATTCTCCTACCCTACCCGCAAGGATGTCCCAGTTTTGAAGGATGTAACTTTCAATGTAAGTCATGGAGAGCAAGTTGCCCTGGTTGGACCTTCAGGAGCAGGCAAAAGTACAGTTACAGGATTGTTGCTCAGGTTTTATGAGCCTGATGGAGGAGAAATTCTGATTGAAAATAAAAACATATCTGAATACAATCTTACCGAATTGCGCAGCAATATGGCCATTGTTCCACAGGAAGTTTTACTATTTGGCGGCACCATTCGTGAGAATATTGAATACGGCAAACCCGGCGCAACAGAAACGGAAATCCTTAAAGCCGCCGAACAAGCCAATGCCCTTGAATTCATTAATTCATTTCCTGAAAAATTAGAAACGATTGTCGGCGACAGGGGAATACAACTTTCCGGAGGTCAGCGGCAAAGGATAGCAATTGCAAGAGCAATCCTGAAAGATCCAGCCATACTCATTCTCGACGAAGCCACTTCTTCGCTCGATTCTGAATCGGAAAGACTGGTTCAGGAAGCGCTTGAAAAACTGATGGCCGGACGTACTTCCATTGTCATCGCTCATCGCCTGTCCACTGTTCGGAAAGCGGATAAAATTATCGTCATTGATAAAGGAGAAGTAAAAGAATCAGGAACCCATGAGGAACTATTGCTG
Source organism: uncultured Bacteroidales bacterium (assembly GCA_963749345.1). Classification (GTDB taxonomy): domain Bacteria; phylum Bacteroidota; class Bacteroidia; order Bacteroidales; family JAADJA01; genus JAADJA01. The sequence continues at coordinate 1,591,917 of CAVVMO010000001.1, forward strand.
CTCGAAAATGGAATTTACCGGAATCTGAGTTCGCTACAGATTGAGGTGATGGGGTGAGAAAAATCCAAAAAATAAAAATCCAAATTCCAAAGAGGAGAACTTTACGCTTTTGGGTTTATGATTTAAATCAAAAATAATAAAGTGGTTGCATGCACTTTCTATGATTCGAAAGTATAATGATAACGAGTTGTGCGATTTAATCTTAATAATATTGATTTTGTGAATTTTAGAGCTTTGGTGTTTTAGTGGCAAAAAAATAAAAATTGCCACGAAAGCACTAAATCACCAACCTGCCTGCCGCAGGCAGGGTTTCACTAAACATTAATTGATAATATTTCAGGTAAATTGGTATAAAATTTTGTCTTATTAATTCATCAAACATTTCAAACCACACAACACGTTAATGTTAATTAGTCATTATTGGACCACAATTTTTTTAGATTCTGTTTTACCCTCCGAATTCAGCTTAACCATGTAAATTCCAGGAGCAATTGGTGCCAGGTTCAATTCAATTTTACTGCCGGTAAAATCCTGTTCCAAAACAAGTTTGCCATAAGCGGAGATGATTTGAACATTGACCTTTCCTGAAGAAGGGTGATCAATTGTCAGTTTTTCAGTAACCGGGTTGGGATAAAGGTTGATGTTAAATTCCTGCTCCGTTTTTACCCCTGTAGTGATATAAGTGAATTTCACGAACATTGTATTATCACAAACAATTTCAGAAACATTACCCGGAACAAAGCCAGAAACATAGGTATTGTCATAAGTATTGAAAGCAATCATTTTAACCACATTACTGGTGTCAATTCCAACCAGTAAAAAGGTTCCTGTATTTTGATCAAAAGAAGAAGAACCACCTACGAAATAGGGAAACTCGGTAAGTTCCCCCCTCGTAATAATATCTCCAGTCGTGTTATTAATCTCTACAATGCTGCTTCCTGTATAATTAAAGGAGGAATCATAAGTGGCATTTCGGGCAAAAATTATTTCATTGACATTATCAAAATTAACACTTGTGATAATGTTATAAGGCTCCGTTGGGTTTAAAATCGTTTTGGTGAACGAAAATTGATTTTCCCTGACGGGTATAGCATACAAACATAAGGCAGGATCATTGGTGAAACCCACATAATACAAAATGCCAATGTTGGCATCAAATCCGATGGCATCTGCAACCAGTCCGTTTGCGCCCGGTTCATAAATAACACCGATCAGGCTGTCCTGATTCGTATTGATATCAAATTCATAAATACTGATGTATTCTTCCGTTTCTATTTTAAGGTTGTACATTTTTCCCGTGCTCATATCAAACTCGGAAATGTTTGTATACAATGATCCGTCAATCAGATTCTCTTCATTTGAAATTGTGTTAAAAGAATACAATCCAGCACTATCACCAGAAATTCCAGTAATATAATAATTGCTATTGAACGAATCGAATGCTGATGAGGCAAAGTAATATCCATCAAGAATAGAAGGATATACAGTTAATGATTCAGGGTCCAGCGCCTGCCATTTAACAATGTCAATTTTACCCGATTGAAGGTTATTGGCCGCCCCGACAAGGTTTATTTGCGCTTTGCTGCCTATGCTCAAAAGCATCATTAAAGCCGTATAAAGAAAAGTTTTTATCATGGTTTTAATTTTTTTTGATAATAACCAAAAAACGTTCTGTTTTGTTCAAATGAAATGATTTTTCGAAAGAGGAAAAATTCCATTGCCATTAATCTCTCAGCTGAAAGTAAATTTTTTGATTTCATAAACACCTCCATTTTTTTTGTTAATATTTTGAATCTCTTACGAAACCAAAATTACCACCCTGTGAAGGCGTATATAAAACAGATTTTTAAATGCCCGTGGAAAATATACAAATGTATGGGTTTTTATGAACGAACGCCAAAATTTTACTTTTTAGTTATTTATTCAGAATTCTTATCCGTTCCTTGCCGGGGAAAAATAATTGAACACCAGAAATTGTAAACTGAATCACCTGAAAGAAGGATGAAAGGGTGTTACGGTTTAATAAGCCTTGTATTTCTAAAGTATTTCCTGTAAATTTGCCTTGTATTTCTAAAGTAAAGGTATTAAATTTGCCTTGTATTTCTAAATTTGGACTGAGTATGGAGAGATTATTCTTACATAAACTGGAAAACTGGAGGACTTCATTAAATCGTAAACCATTGATTGAAATATTATTTTAGGCACAAAATTTAGTAACTAATCTGTAACTAACAAATTTGTTACTTACTTTTTTGTTAGTTTAGAAGAATTCCATTTGACCTGGAAAATATTATCCCTCCATATATTTCTCATATTCCTTCAAATCCCATTGCAGGTCCATTTCCTCGAACATCCTTCTTGCCATCAAAAGGTACTCACTGCCATTTATTCCAAGCAGGCTGCTTTTTATAGATTTCATATCCCGCAAACATTTACCGGCTTCGAAATAGGTGCGGGAAAGCTCAAGGTGACAGTTATATTTCTGTCCGGCCTGGATGGAAAGTGTGAAATTTTTGTAGGCTTGTCTTTGTTTAACAAGCATCCAGCACGTTAGGGCTTTTAACCGGTAAACCTCTGTGGCGGCGCTACGCATCTTTTTCGACAACCTGATCAGTTGTTTGATTGTTTTCAGCAAGGATCGGGCTTTCTCACCGGGCTTCTCCTTACGTTCAAGAACTGTTCTTAGCTCCTGCAGTTCAATATATGCCTTTGCCTGCACATAAGGGTAATGATAAATTGTGATGATCTTACGGTCTTTAACAAGCTTTGCTGCCTCTGCCAGCGCTTGTCTGGCAGCTTCGATTTCATTTTTTGCAGAATGTGCAAGCGATTTGGCGCATAAGATCACCAGTAGTAAAGCAAAATGACCTGTTTTCCCAGTATATTTGATTCCCTCTTCTGCCAGTTCAAGCGCCTGATCAAACTTCCTGAACCTATAATGAGCTGGGACTGATAACCGGTATATTTCCGCATGAGCATGGCTGTTATCGAAAGATTCAGAAATATTCTCCAAATGATTTACGTGCTGCACGAGCTTTTTAATATTACCCAGTTCAACACAAACCAGTCCGGAATACAATGTATAAATTGTGGTTGGCCAGAAATCTCCAGCCCTCATTCCAGCTTGGTAGACGCGCTCATAATCATGGTCTTCAAAAATATTACCTGTAAAAAAATCATGCATTTTCCGTGTATACCTGTAATCAATTAATGAGCTGGGATGATCTTCCGCTTTGGCTTTTTTTGCATAGTCAAGTATTTTTTTGCTTAGTGAAAAGGAAAGACCTGTCCACATGAATAAAGTGGCACATTCAGTAAAAACGGATAGTCCGATAACTGACTTTGACAGGTTAAAATTTATCATTTTGCTCAGGAAGGTAAGATGATTGAAGGAAGAAACGCCTTGGATTCATTGTTGCCAGAGCTTCTCCCCACTGTGTCAGAACTTTCATGAAAATGTTGAATTTTTCATCCGGCTTTTTCCTAAAATAGAAGAACTGAAAATTCATCTTGAAAATTACTACAAGCATACTATATATTCCCAGGTATTTATTTAGTAACTCGCTGGAAGGGAACCTATAACTAAAATACTTGAGCATGACCCGGTGAAAGGTTTCGATGGCTTCGATATTGTTTCCAGCAGCTTGTTGCGCAAAACCGATTTTAATTTCCAATTCCTTGAAATTCTCTTTTTCAATCTCACTTTCAAGCTCTTTTGGAAATAGCTTGATGGCTTCCATATAGAAATTCATTGCTTCGGAAGATGCACCGGAACGAAAAGCCTCATCACCTGCTTTAATCAGGTATTCACACTTTTTCTCCATCACCTCTGCCTTTCCATAGTGCATCGCCAATACGCCGTAAAATTCATGGAATCTTTCGGCAAAGACCTTTTCGATCGACCGGGCGATCTTCAGGTGTAATTCTTTCTTAGTCTCCTGTAAAATAGAATCATAGGTCGCCTGCTGCGCCAGTGCATGTTTGAACAGGAACTCCACATCCTCTTTATGTGTATGCTCGTTCAGCAATTGCGTCTCTTTCAGGTATTCCAGCCGTGTGTCAAGTTCCTCAATGGTTTGGGCAGCTTCCTCAAGAACCTTATAGTAAAAGTTCCTGCCAATGACTGATGCGGTTCGCAGCAGACTTTTGGTCTTTTCGTCCAAGTCGTTCGATTCGGCCCAGGATGACTTTATTTATCGTCTCCGGTATATTGGCAAATTGTATCCGTTCGGTGACAATAAAATTGTTGTTTTTAACTTCAATCAAACCTTCATCAATAAAGGAGCGGATGACTTCCTCGATGAAAAACGGATTGCCTTCCGATCGCCGGATGATCAACTCTTTTATCTCCCCCGGAAGGTTGGTCTGGTTCAATAAATTGTTGATCAGCTCTGCAGATTCTTCTTCTTTCAACTGGTTTACAGCAATTTCCCGGCTGTGCTCAGGCAGGTTTTCTTTTACAAAAGCTTTAAGATGTTCACCTGTCTCTTTATATCCCGGACGGAAGACATTGATAAACAACAAGCGGTGGTTTCTGACAAGTTTGAACAACGATTCCATAAAGGAGATAGAGGATAAGTCAGCCCAGTGGGCATCTTCTACCACAAGTGCTATCGGTCTTATGCCGGCAGCCCGTGACAACAGGTCGCGTACATTTTTCAATATGAGCTTTTCAAGGGCTTCCCCTTCTATGCCTTTTACTCTTTTCCTTTCTTCTCCATCCAGAGTATAGCCCATCATGGTAGCGACAAAAGGGATGATCTCGGTTGCCTGTTCAGGATAGATCCGAATGATGTTTTGAGAAAGTTTTTGAAATGAAGTTGCCGGGTTATCTTCATCGGTTATTCCTGCCCATGATTTGATGATCTGGATGATGGGATGAAAGCTCAGGTTCTTTCCTTCCGGTAGTGCCCTCCCCTCGAAAAATGCTACATTGCTGGTGATCTCTTTTGATTTTATTTCTGCCATCAGCCTTGATTTGCCGATGCCGGCCATCCCTTCGATATTAACCACGCCTCCGCGACCGTTAAGCAGTTGTTTGATGGATTCTTCAAGCACCCTGACGTCCTGCTGACGACCGACCATGCGGGAGGTGATCAGGCGTCCGCTCTGAAGAGGCATTTCTGTCGGTGCAATATTTTTCGTTAAAACTTCGTAAATAGAAAGGGCTTTCTTGTACCCTTTCACCGGAACAGGTTCGAGTACATTGTAGGTGTAATTTTGATGGGTTCCCTTGTAGGTTTCCTCTCCCACAAGTATCTGACCTGGCGTTGCCACACTGCAAATGTGAGATGCAAGATTTATGGTTTCGCCAAAATAATTTTCCTGCTGGTTTATACCGATACCTATTTTTGCAATAAAGATTTCTCCTGAAAAAATCCCGATCTGCAATCCAATGGCTTCAGGGAGTTCCTCGAGGGTTTTCATTTCAGAAAGTTTATTTTGCATTTCAATGGCTGATTTTACAGCCTGAATGGATGCATTTTGCTGTTCGCTGTTCAACCCGAAAAATACCACTGCACTCTCTCCTAAATATTTATTGAATGTTCCCCTGTATAATTTGATGATAGGATCAATAAAGGAAAAGCAACTGCCCAAAATGGAAGCGGTAGTCTCAGCGCCCGACCCTTGCGGAAGATTACCAAGCCCATTGAATGTGAGATGTAAAACGGTAACTTTTTTAGATGAAGCTTCTTGTTTTTGTTCTGTCATCTTTTTTGGATTTTAGAAAGTTACATTAACCCAAAATCCGAAACAATATTCAAAGCTTTCTTACGCAAGGCTCTCAAACAAGCCGAGCAACATATCTTTTTTCCGCGAGGCAACAGGAACTACCGACCCATCCACCATTTTAACCTCGCCTCCATCCAGCTTGTCGAAATAGCTCAGTTTATTGATGTTGATGATATGCGATTTGTGAATCCTGTGAAATCCTTTGTCAATCAGCGCTTCTTCATATTCCCTGATAGGCCTCGAGACCAAAATCTTTCTGCCATCGAGGATGAAGAAGGTACAATAATTTCCATCCGCTTCAATACGAATAATATCGCTGGTGTTTATCAGATGCACCTGATCACTGGTTTTCAGGAGGATCTTATCGGTTTTATTCAGCGTTTTCAGGTTTTCCTCTATGGCTTTGAACTTCAGCTTCTCTTCATAACGGATAAGATCGTCGGCCCTGTTAATGGCCAATGCCAGCGCCTCCTTATCAATGGGTTTGATGAGATAATCAATCGCGCCGAACTTATAGCCTTTAATGGCATATTCCATGTAACCGGAAATAAAGATCACCTTGAAATCGGGTTTGTTGAAGTGTTTGATGAGATCAAAGCCGCTACCGTCAGGCATTTTGATATCAAGCAACACCAGGTCGGGTTCATGCTCGTTGATGGCAGCGACACCTGTCTTTACGCTATCGGCAGTAGCAACTACAGTTACATTGGGGCAATAAACCTCAACGGTTTTGCGAATGAGTTCATTTGAGAAAGGCTCATCATCAACAATTATTGCCCTTATCATGAAAAAATTTTCCACGAATTTAACTATTATTTATTTACCAAACACCAAGAACTCAAAAAAGGGCAATTGCTCGCCGGCTAACCTCAAACCCTAATATTAACTTAAAGACCAAAGGGTTTTAGTTAGTCTTGATAAATTTGGTAAATTGTTCATGACCGTTGGTGATCACTTTTAATATATAGAGTCCTTTCTGAAAATTACTTGTATTAAATTCTATTTCATGCGTTCCGCCAGGTTGCAAGCCAATGACCAACTCACTGACTTTTTGCCCAAAGCAGTTGTAGATTTCACATTGTACAAACGAAGGCTCCGTTAAATGGTAGTTTAGCTTAAGCTTTTCGGCGACCGGATTGGGAAAAACCTGAACACCCTTTAGATTTTCCTGCTCGTTAATACCTGTACAGATGGAACAAATTACATCAAATGCTTCTGAAAACTGACCATCGCCGCAAGGTTCATTGGTTCCTTTAACTTTAATGGAGGCTGTTCCTTCCCAATTCAGTGTCCATATAACTGTAGCCGTTAAACCATTACCTGAAATTGTTCCGGCTTCGGCAGGTAAGATTTCCCAGATGTAAGATTCAGCAGAGATTGCACCAGAAGTAGTATACTCTGTCAATTCAGTCCAATTGGTACAAATATCATCTTCGCCGGATGGGGTTCCCGGAATTTGTGGTAAAGCAGTCACGGTAATATAATCTTCCATTGTCAAGGTACCTGATCCAACACCATCTGAAACAGTTAGCGTAACATCAAAAGTTCCAGGTTCATCATAGGATATCATAGGATATTGATCAGTTGATGTTGATGGCGTACCACCTTCAAAAGTCCATTCCCAGCTTATTGCACCACCGGATGACAAATCATAATAGGTAACCATTTCCTGGACACAAGCATTTGTTGTATTTGATCCAAACATCACCATGAGTCCGCCTCCATTTGTGGTTTTTAAGATAGTTCCACCTTCACCCACTACATAACCTGTATTGGCATCGGTAAAGTAAACGGAATTTAAAACATGATATGTTCCATTCCATATAACAGTCCAGTTTGCGCCTCCATCGGTAGTTTTTAAGATTATTCCATAACCCTTTGAAGCGTCAGAATAACAACCCACTGCATAACCTGTATATGCATCGGTAAAGTAAATGGAATATAAATCACCCCCCTCCTGATATATTACAGACCAGTTACTGCCTTCATTTATGGTTTTTAAGATGATTCCCTCACTTCCCATCCAAGAAGAATAGCAACCCACCGCATAACCTGTGTTTGCATCGGTAAAGTAAATGGAATTTAACCTACCATTTGTTCCGCTCAAAATAACAGTCCAGTTTGCACCTCCATTAGTGGTTCTTAAGATAGTATTGTGCAAACCAACTGCATAACCCGTTTGGGCATCGGT
>CAVVMO010000002.1:0-25035 GCA_963749345.1 uncultured Bacteroidales bacterium
GTGATCCCGCTGGGATTCGAACCCAGGACCCCATCCTTAAAAGGGATGTGCTCTACCTGCTGAGCTACGGAATCGTTTGTAAAATTGAGGGTGCAAAGCTAAGTTTTTTTTTAATTAAAACAATCCTTCATGAAATTATTTGAAATTACCATGGATCGCAAGCCAAATGCAGTTTGGAGACTTACTTACAGCTTCACTCTATGTCCTTTATGTGCCGGAATCAGAATATAATCCCCCTGTTTAAATCCGAGTACTTCATTGTTTTCGAATTCAAGTTCTGCCTTTCCCTGTATCAAAACGACCAATTCATCTTTGTCCTGATCATACCATGGGCCCGGTGTTTTAAATGATTCACTGGTTACAATCCGCTCAACTAATAGGTCATCGGTGATAACGAGTGATTCAAATGATTCGGGAAATTCTTATTGACGGAGGATCTGAAAAAATATTGCCTTTTAAAGATTGCATAAATATTTGATTGTAAAGGTGAAAAATTTTATTTGGTTGAACGAATGGTTAGAGTTTTCCTTTGCCCTCACTTACCATCAATACTTCATGTCCTGTGCAATCGATGATGGTAGATGGTTCGTTACCGCCAAAACCTCCATCTATAACAATATCAACATATTTTTGAAATTTCTCATAGATCAGTTCAGGATCGGTGGTATATTCAATAATCTCATCTTCATCATGGATAGATGTAGAAGTTATCGGATTACCCAATTCATGTATGATTTCGGAGACAATATTGTTATCAGGGACTCTGATTCCAAGGGTCTTTTTCTTGCTTTGGAAAATCCTCGGAACATTATTGTTCGCGTTCAGGATATAAGTAAAGGGTCCGGGAAGTGTGCTTTTCATCAGTTTAAAAACCTCATTACTGATGGGTTTTGTAAAATCGGAAAGCTGGCTGAGGTCACGGCAGAGGAATGAAAAATTTGCCTTTTCAATCCTTATCCCTTTTATTTGTGCTATTCTTTCAAGGGCTTTGGGTTTGTAAATATCGCAACCCATGGCGTAAATGGTATCCGTCGGGAAAATGATGACACCGCCATCTTGCAGGCATTCGACCACAGTTTTAATTTGTCGTGACTTGGATTTTCGGGGTGAATTTTAAGGAGCATATCTATTCAGTTGAAAAATTATCAGACCTTTAGTGTGCCAACAAGATCATTTACTGATGAAAGTTTATGGCGATCGAGGTACTCATCAATTCCTTCAATGATTTTCAAGGAAACCAGCGGATCAATAAAATTAGCAGTTCCAACCTGAACCGCCCTTGATCCGGCCAGAATAAACTCAATGGCATCGGTTGCATTCATGATTCCTCCCATACCAAAAATCGGAATTTTGACTGCTTTATATACCTGCCAGACCATCCTTAACGCCACCGGTTTAATTGCCGGTCCTGATAAACCACCTGTGATGGTAGATAAAACAGGTTTCCGGGTTTCAGCATTGATGGCCATTCCAAGCAAGGTATTGATCAGTGAAATGGAATCGGCACCGGCACCTTCGACAGCCCTTGCCATTTCGGCAATATCAGTTACGTTGGGCGATAGTTTTACAATCAGCGTCTTCTTATAGGCTTTTCGTATGGCTTCCGTAACAGCAATGGCTGAAGGACAGCTGATACCGAAAAGCATGCCGCCTTGTTTTACATTCGGGCAGGAGATATTTAGTTCAATGGCGGTAACTTTATCCAGGTCATTTAGCTTCTCTGTTACTTCAATGTATTCCTCTATTGTGCCACCATTTACATTGGCAATGATGTGGGTATCGAAATCTTTTATTTTCGGATAAATCGAACTGAATGAAATAATCAATGCCTTTATTTTGAAGACCGACTGAATTCAACATACCTGAAGGTGTTTCAGCCATGCGCGGATAATCGTTGCCTTCGCGGTTTTTTGCAGTAAGGCCTTTCACAAAAATTCCTCCCAACAAGCCCAGGTTAAAAAATTCTGACATTTCCTCTCCAAATCCAAAAGTTCCGGAAGCCACCGTTACCGGATTTTTTAATTCAAGATCGTGTATTTTAACCTTTAAATCTGCCATTTCAGATAATTTGAATTAAAAACAGGACCTTCCCAGCAAACCCTTTTATTTCCTTCCATGAGTGGGAGTTACACAGCAAAGGCATATCCCAAATCCGCAAGCCATCATATTTTCGAGTGAAACTTCACATTCAATTTCTCTGTCAGAGGCAATCTTCGCAACAGCTTTCATCATCGGTTCGGGACCACAGGTGTAAATTTTATCAAAGGTAAAATCCGGAGATTGAAAAATAGAATGGTTTGTTACGAAGCCTTTCTCTCCCAGACTGCCATCTTCAGTCGTGACTAAAACTTCTCCATATTTTGAAAACTCATCTATCAGCAGGATGTCTTTTTTTGATTTACCGCCAATGAGATAAGTAGCTTTGATATTTTTCTTCCGGAGTTCTTTGCCCAGAAGAATAAAAGGTGCAATTCCTGAACCACCGGCAACGATAAGTACTTTCCCGTTGTTTTCGGGAAGTGAGAATGAGTTACCGAGCGGATAAATCAAATTTACCTTGTCTGCCTCTTTTACCTTGCCCAACTGCTGAGTCCCTTTGCCGATAATCTTCACATAAAAACTGATCCATCGTTCTTCATAATTCACATCGAGGATCGAAAAGGGTCTGCGAAGAAAAACATCCTGCGAGTTTTCGATAAGGATTTCTGCAAAATTGCCGGGTTTGATTGTTGGTATTTCAACCGGCGATTTCAACCGAAGAATGTAATTGCCATCTGCCGGAACTTCTATGCTTATTACTTCGTGATCTGCAATTACCTTATTCATGTGAATTTATAAAAAAAGTCCCCGGAAGGGGACAGGGTTATTTATTTTTTTGTTTTTGAGCAATGGGCCTTTTGCTTCCTGCCGCACTACTTTTTTTAACAACCGGTTTTTCTCCAACCTTAGCTTTGGTTTTTTTAGGTTTTTTAACCTTTTCACCAGGCTTCATTTCCTTATCTGCTTTTGCTTCGGTTGTCTTCTCCGGATTTGTCTTCTTTTTCTTCTTCCGTAAAGTCAAGCATTTTATATTCAAGCAACAGGTTGTACCAGTTCACCACTTTTTTCATGTCGGAGACATACACTCTTTCCTTATCGTAATCCGGAATAACCTGCTCAAAAAAAGATTTAATTTCTTTTGGATCCGCATTTTGAGAAATGGCGGGTTGTCCGTTTTGTTTTTCAAAGATGGTTTTAAATATCTTTTTCAGAGGAATGTCATCAGTGGCAGTATAAATGCTGATTTCTTCCAGGGTGCTGATCCTTTCGTGGGTGAAAGCTGTAAACCGTTTACCATCCTGCAACGATTCAACAATAAAACCATTTTTCGATTGCGACAGGGTTTTATACAATCCTGGCTTTCCTGAAATTGCTAAAATCTTACTTAAGTCCATATTCTAAAATTTGAAGCAAAAATAGTGATAATTTGAAATTGATGTTTATAAAAAAATGATCATGTTAAAATTATTGTTCTGGTTTAATGTTTTATAGAAGGGCGAATATTTAATCAGACTGTTTAACTATGACTCATATGCCTGCAAATCGTACAGCTTTTTGTAAATCCCTTTTTTCTCCAATAGTTCGGAGTGGGTTCCGCGTTCAACGATTTCACCACTTTGAAGTACCATAATCTCGTCAGCATAAATGATAGTTGACAGACGATGAGCAATCACAATGGACGTCCTGTTCGACATCACCTTTGCCAATGCATCCTGCACAAGCCTTTCCGATTCAGTATCAAGCGATGATGTGGCTTCATCAAGAATGAGAATGGGAGGATTCCGAAGCACTGCCCGTGCAATGCTGAGTCGTTGCCGTTGGCCACCTGAAAGTTTTGATCCGCGGTCACCAATATTGGACTGGTATCCTTCTTCCATTTTCACAATGAATTCATGGGCATTGGCTACTTTAGCCGCATTGACAACATCTTCTTCGGTTACATCACTTTTTCCGAAAGCAATATTATTGAATACTGTATCATTGAATAAAATGGGTTCCTGTGTCACCAGTCCGGTAAGGCGTCGCATATCGTCGATGCGGTAATCTCTAATCGGAATTCCATCAATCTGGATCACACCTTCAGTGGTATCATAAAAACGGGGAATCAGGTCGGCCATCGTTGATTTTCCGCTGCCTGATTGTCCGACAAGTGCAATTATCTTTCCTTTATCAATCCGGAAATTAAGGTTTTTCAACACAAAATCATTCTTGTACTTAAAAGAAACATTCTTGTATTCGATTGCTTCTTTAAATTCATGAATCCGTGTAGGATTGGGTTTTTCTTCAATCACCTCTTCGGCATCGAGTATCTCAAAAATCCTTTCGGCAGATGCAATTCCCTTCTGCATGCTGTAAAATCCCTGGGCAAATGTTTTGGCAGGAGGAATGATCTGGGAAAAAATGACCATATAGGTAATAAAAGTAGCAGCCGTTATCGTTGGGTTCTCGCCAAGTACGAGTCTCCCACCAAACCACAGCACAACAATGATGACCACCGATGACAGAAACTCACTTAATGGGGATGAAAGATCGCGTGTGCGGTAAATCTTTAAATTCAGTTTGGAGTATTCCTTATTTAAACTCCGGAATCGGTGGTTGGAAAAATCAATGGCTGTAAAAGCTTTAATAATTCTTAACCCTGAAATGGTTTCCTCAATCATGGACAGCAGTCCCGCAAATCTTGCCATGCCAATCTTTGATTCTTTTCGCAGCGTTCGCCCTATCCGACCGATAATGTATCCGGTCAAAGGAAGTAAAATCATCACGAACAGGGTCAGTTGCGGACTCATAATAAAAAGGGTGATGACATAAGTGAGGATGGTAATGGGATCGCGGACGATCATTTCCAGGTAGTTCATGATGGAATAGTCCACTTCCTGAACATCGGTGGTGATCCGTGCAATGATATCTCCTTTTTTATTTCCGGTATAAAAGGAGAGGGGAAGAATGGTAAGTTTTCTGTAAGTTTCATTGCGGATGCTCTCAACAGCTCCAATTCTAACGGTAGCGAGGTTATACATTGCCAGGAACCGGAAAAGGTTGCGAAAGAAAAAAGTGGTAAGCAGGAAAAAACAAATATAGATCAGTGCATCGAATTTTCCTTTGGAAATGATGACCTGGCTGATGTAGTAGTTAAGATAATCGAGGATGGACTCAGGGCTTAAGGAAATATCAGGTTTTATATCAACCAGCTTTTCGATTCCGAAAAGAAGATTGAGGAAAGGGATCAGCATGACAAATGAAACCAAAGAGAATACGATCACCAGCAGGTTGAAAATCACATTCAGCAATGCAGAAACCCAAAAGGGTTTTACATACGAAAGAACCCGTAAATACTTTTTGAACATTGTTGCTTAACCTATCCGTTAAATGAAGTATTGCCGGTATAATTAAAAGGCGTTATTTGCAATAATTCCTTACGAAGCGATTCGTTTACTTTCAGGGATTGTATAAATTGCTTAATGGTATTCTCATCGATTTTCTCATTCGAACGGGTGAGTTCTTTGAGTTTTTCGTAAGGTTTTGGATATCCTTCGCGTCGCAGAATGGTCTGGATGGCTTCTGAAACCACCGCCCAGTTGTTACCCAGGTCCTGATCAATTTTTTCTTTGTTCAGCAAGAGTTTATTCAATCCCCTCATCAGCATTTTGTAAGCTAGAAGTGAGTGCGCAATCGGTAGTCCGATATTGCGTGCTACGGTAGAATCAGTCAGATCTCGTTGAAGCCTCGAAACAGGAAGTTTGGCTGATAAATGTTCAAATATTGCATTGGCAAGCCCGAAGTTTCCTTCAGAATTTTCAAAGTCGATGGGATTTACTTTGTGCGGCATGGTGGATGATCCAATTTCCCCTTCTTTGATTTTCTGTTTGAAATATTCCATCGAAATGTAAGTCCACATGTCGCGGTTAAGATCAATGAGAATGGTATTGATCCTTTTCATGTTGTCAAAAAAGGCAGCCAGGTAATCGTAATGTTCCACTCTGGGTGGTCACTTTCTGACGGACAAGTCCCATGTCTTTTAAGAAATTATTGGCAAACTCATGCCAGTTAATATCAGGATAGGCGGCATAATGCGCATTGAAATTTCCTGTAGCGCCACCAAATTTTCCTGTAAAGGGCAATGCATTCATCATTTTGATCTGATGTTTAAGCCTGTCGACAAAAACATAGATTTCTTTGCCAAGCTTCGTCGGAGATGCAGGTTGTCCGTGGGTGCGGGCTAACATGCATACATTTTTCCATTCCTTCGAGAGCGATTGAAGTTTATTCACAACTTTATTCATTTGAGGGAAAAGGCTGTCGTGGCAAGCCAGTTTCAGTGAATAAGGCAGTGCCGTATTGTTGATATCCTGAGAAGTTAAGCCAAAATGCAGAAACTCTTTATATTTTTGAAGTCCGCAGCTTTTCAAATTCCTTTTTCAGATAATACTCAACCGCCTTAACATCATGGTTGGTAATTTTTTCAATATCCTTTACCTTTACCGCATCTTCAAAGGTAAAATCCCGGCAGATGGCACGAAGCTCATCGATCCGGCTTTTATCAAAATCCTTAAGTTGAGGTAATCCAAGATTAACGAGGGCAATGAAATATTCAATTTCAACAAATACCCTATAGTTGATGAGGGCAGCCTCCGAAAAATAATAGGAAAGGCCCTCGACGTATTTCCTGTATCTTCCATCGATCGGGGAGATTGCATTGACTGTATTGACTTCCATAATTTCAGGTTTTAACAAACCAAAAGTAGAAAATTATTAATATCAAAATAATTTTATTGCATTTTTCGGGAAATAAAGAGTGAATTTTTAAACTGAATCTAAAAATAGAAGGAAGAATAATGAAACTTAACCTATAGTAAGGCATAATTCAAATAGCTAATAATGCGAATCAAGAGTTAAAAACTTACTTGCCACAAAGGCACTAAAGCACTAAGATTCACTAAGTTCAATAAAAAATAAACAACGAAATTTTTAGTGTAACTTTAAGTCTTCGTGTCATAGTGGCAAAAAATCAATGAATTACAAATCTGACCCTTGATTCGCATTAATATTGGAACAGGAATTATTATTATGGAGTTTAAATAAGCCTCAGACAAGATCCTCAGTTAAATAGATTTTAAGCTGGTTAGGTTTCACTTTGGTTTGCAGTTTTCCATTTTTTGAATAGGAAATCGAGCCCGGTTTCTTCCGAGACAATGATAGCCAGCGCATCGGATTGTTCAGTTAATCCGACAGCCGCCCTGTGCCTGAGCCCATAGCTTGCGGGTATTTTTTGATTCCCTGAAACTGGCAGAATGCATCGTGCAGCAATCATTCTATTATATTGAATAATAAGCGCGCCATCATGAAGGGGACTGTTTTTAAAGAAAATATTTTCAATCAGTAATTCTGAAACATTGGCATCAATCCGCTCACCAGTTTCCACGTATTGGTCCAGACCGCTCACTTTAGCAATGATGATCAACGCACCAATTTTATTTTCCGACATGTTTCGGCAAGCCATGATCACCTTATCAACGTCCAGTTGGTTTTCAGGATTCCGAACATCAATTCTCCAAAAGAGAAACCGTTTGCGCTTTTTATTGATGAACCCCTGGGTCCCCAGCAACAATAAAAATTTTCTGATCTCAGGCTGAAAGACGACAATCAGGGCAATGAACCCAACGCTCACAAATGCCCCGAAAATTTCACCAAGCAGCTTCATTTCAAGCGCATTTACAAGTTTCCAGAGGAAATAAAATGCTACTATGCCAAAGAAAATGTTAATTGCTACAGTTCCCTTGAGCAGGTTATAAAGCTCGAACAATAGAACTGCCACCAGCACAATGTCAACAATGTCTATCCATTTAAATTCAATAAAAGCAAGCATTTCAGCAATTATTAATCATCTGAGTGAAACGGCAAAAGTAGAAAATCTTTTATTCCGAAAAACGCTTCATTTTCCTCAAACTATCAATTAATCGGGAACAAAGAGAGGTTAAAAGAGCTTTTCTCTTTTGAGCAGGTAAGGCAGTAGGATTTGTTCGAATCCTTTGTTGATGTCGGCTTCGATAAATTCAATTCGATATTGGCCGCAGCGAAGCTTAAGTTCATTTTTGTATTCGCTGATCCTTTTAATATATAGGTCTTTAACTTCGTTGGGAGTGATTTTAAGCTCTTCACCCTTTTCCAGATCGATAAATTTATAGGGACGGTTGTCGAATTCAAAATCGATTTCTTTGCTTTTGTCCACCACATGAAAAAGGATAACCTCATGCTTGTTATGTTTCAGGTGCTGAAGTGCAGAGAATAATTCCTCCGGAGAAGATGAGTTCTCCAGCATATCGCTGAATATGATAACAAGGGAACGTTTGTGTAACTTTTCAGATATTTCGTGCAGGGAACCAGTGGTTGATGTTTTTTTATAGGCATTGACCGGTAACGGTTTCAGCAGTTTTTCAAGTTCAGAATAAAGGAATTTCTGATGAACAGAGCTGGACTTGCAGGGAGTCTGAAGTTCGATGGCATCGCTGAACAAACTCATTCCAAAGGCATCGCGTTGTTTTTTGAATAAGTAAATGAGCGCAGCAGCAGCATGAACAGCAAAAGTTATTTTATTGGGATTCGAAAGTGAAATTTTTTCCATTACCGGAAAATACATTGAGGACGAGATGTCAAGAATCAGCTGGCAGCGAAGATTGGTTTCCTCCTCATAGCGTTTGATGAACATTTTATCAGTACGGCCATAAAGTTTCCAATCTATATGCTTGATCGATTCACCGGTATTGTACAACCGATGCTCTGCAAATTCAACTGAAAAACCATGAAATGGAGATTTGTGCAGGCCGACAATAAATCCTTCGACAACTTGTTTGGCAATGAATTCAAGGGTTCCAAACTGCTGAATCCGGTTATGTTCAATGGTGTATTCCAAGTAAATAGTTGTTAGTTCAAGTTAGTTGTTGAGAGTGATTAATATTTGAAAATAATTCTCGGCCAGAAATAAAAAATTAGCTAGTTTGGCCATGAAACTGAAGTTTAAAGAAAGTAAAAACCTGAAACTTTGAACCTGAAACCTTGAACTAAAGCAGCGCTTCCAGCTTATTGACGATGATCTGTTTTGGAACAGCGCCAACTTGTTTGTCAACAATTTGTCCATTTTTAAAGAACAAAATTGTAGGAATGTTCCGGATGCCGAATTTGACAGAAACCGCCGGATTGCTGTCAACATCTACTTTGCCTACTACACATTTTCCTTCATAATCCTGACCAATTTCCTGGACAATGGGGCCAACCATCCTGCAAGGGCCACACCACTCTGCCCAAAAATCAACAATCACAGGTTTATCTGATTTCATTACAATTTCTTCGAAATTAGCATCGGTTATTTCTAAAGCCATTTTCTTGTGTTTTAAAAGTGAATGATATTGAGTGCCAAAAATATTATTTTTTTAAAAGCAATTATACAATAAACGGAAATTCAAAAATTAAGTTTTGAATTATTTAAATAAATTGACGCATTTACTTTAAATCAAACAGAAATCCACCATAATGATAACCCAAAATATTATGAAAACTTGAACCTCAGTTCCGGATATTTGGCCAGTTCTTTCGCAAACACTGAAGCTGATACCTGATGTTTGGGTGCCGGCATTCCAACGGAAGTGTTGCTTTCTTCATCGATTGATTTCAAACTTTAACCGGCAATTTCCTGCGTTTCTTTTTATCATGTCAGCAATTTCATTTACGAAATTAGAAGAAATTAATGAAAGTGGAATTTGCAGCCGCATTTCTGTTGCAAATTTTTCAATGACTTCAGTTAGCAATACAATACTGATGATCCTGACTTCAAGCTGATCACGGTTTTTGTTATTGCGGGGTTGTATCTGTGCCCTGATAAATAGGGAAGAGCCTTCCACCAGAAAATGTTTCAGCTTTAAATAATCCTCGGAGAAAAGAATAAATTGATCAAAATCGGTGAAATCTTCGATGGTAAAGGTAGCAAAAGAATTGCCGGTTTTCGAAGTACGGTGATTGACTTCGGTTACTATCCCGGCAAAGCTTACGGATTTATTTTTGAATTGCTCGCGATGGCTCTTGGTATCATTAATGGTGACGTTGCAAAAATGATCGATCTCAATTTTGAAATCCTCAAGCGGATGTCCTGACATATAAAATCCGGTAACATCTTTTTCGTTTTTCAGTTGCTCCAGTTTTGTCCATGGAGTGCATTGAGGCAGTTGAGGCTCCTTTACCTGGATGGCTGACATATCGCCGAAAAGGCTTACTTGTGATGCATTTTGCTGGGTCTGGAAATCACCGGCATGCTTGACGATTTTTTCGAGGAAGATAGTGTCTTCTGAATTTTCCCTGAAGAAATACTGGGCCCGGTGAGTATCCTCAAAGCAATCAAAAGCACCGGCCATGGCAAGCGATTCCATGCTTCTTTTGTTCACTGATTTCAGGTTCACCCGTTTGGTGAAATCAAAGATGGTTTTATATTTTCCGTTTTTATCTCTCTCGCCGATGATGCTGAGGGCTGCATTTTCTCCAACATTCTTTATTCCAGCAAGTCCGAAACGGATCTCCCCTTTGTCGTTGACCATAAAATTCAGGTAACTTTCATTTACATCGGGGCCAAGAACCGGAATATTTTGTCTTTTGCTTTCATCAATAAAAAAGGTGATTTTTTTTATGTCGTTTAAATTATGGGTAAGAACCGCAGCCATGTATTCTGCAGGATAATGCGCTTTCAGGTAGGCTGTTTGATAGGCAATCAGTGAATAAGCCGCAGAATGTGAACGGTTGAAACCATATTTGGCAAATTCCATCATGGTATGGAATACCTCTTCGGCATTCTTTTTATCTATTCCTTTTGCAGCAGCTCCATCAACAAAAAGGGTCAATTGTTCCTCCATGATTTTCATATTCTTCTTTCCCATCGCCCTGCGCAACAAGTCGGCTTTGCCAAGAGAAAAGCCTCCCATTACTTGTGCCACCTGCATGATCTGTTCCTGGTATACCATAATGCCGAATGTAGGTTTGAGGATTTCTTCAATCAGCGGATGAGGATAAATCACTTTTTCCTTTTTGTGTTTCCTGCGTATATAAAGAGGAATAAACTCCATTGGACCCGGCCTATAAAGCGCATTCATGGCGATAAGGTCTTCGATGTTGGTGGGTTTTAATTCTTTCAGGTAGCTTCGCATCCCTTCCGATTCAAACTGGAAAGTTCCGATTGTATCGCCACGCTGATAAAGTTCGTAGGTTTTTTTATCTTCAAGAGGAATTTTATCTATGTTAATTCTAATCCCGTGCCTTAAATAAATGTTTTTAATTGCATCGTTGACGATGGAAAGTGTTTTCAATCCCAAGAAGTCCATTTTCAGCATGCCGACAGATTCCACCAGCTTTCCTTCATATTGTGTTACCATTAAAGTTGAGTCTTTAGCGGTAGCAAGCGGAACATAATTGATCAGGTCATCCCGCCCGATGATCACGCCACAAGCATGGGTACCTGTATGACGGGCTGAGCCTTCAAGCGTTTCGGCAAACCGAAGGGTTTTGCGCTCAAGTTCTTCACCGTGATTCTTGATTTGGTCCAATTCGGGAACTTCATCATACGCTTTTTTAAGTGTTATTCCCGGTCTTTCAGGAACCATTTTGGCAAGCCGGTCGGCATCAGGTAATGGAAGTTTAAGTACACGCGCGACATCCCTGATGGCTAATTTTGCGGCCATCGTTCCGAAAGTGACAATTTGCGCCACCCTATTCTTTCCGTATTTATTTACTACATAATCGAGCACTTTTTCCCGGCCTTCATCGTCAAAATCTACATCTATATCAGGTAAACTAACCCTTTCCGGATTAAGGAATCGCTCAAAAAGTAAATTGTACTTGATCGGGTCGATTGAAGTGATTCCTGTGCAGTAAGCAACTGCAGAACCTGCAGCCGAGCCTCTTCCCGGACCCACAGTTACGTCCATTTCACGAGCCTTGTTGATAAAATCCTGCACAATCAGGAAGTAACCAGGAAACCCCGTTTCTTTGATTACCGAAAGTTCAAAGTCGAGACGTGCTTTTATTTCATCTTCCATTTCAGGATATAGCTTTTTAGCTCCTTCATAAGTGAGGTGTCGAAGGTATTCATCTTCAGAATCAAACCCTTCGGGCAATGGAAATACTGGAAGAATTACAGGGGAATGGATACTATAGTCTTCTACTTTATCAATGATTTCCTGAGTATTGGCAAGCGCTTCGGGTGTATCAGTAAAGAGCTCGGCCATCTCGTCAGGTGTTTTAAGAAATTCCTGTCCGGTATACTTCAGGTCATCCTTTACATCATTAATATCAGAGCCGGTATTCAGCCGGATGAGAATGTCATGGGCATCATAATCTTCCTTGTTTATATAATGAACATCGTTTGTCGCGATGACCTTTAGTTCATTCTTAGCGGCAAGTCTTTTAAGCGCGACATTCACGGTTTTTTGTTCGGAAAGGCCATGGTTCTGGAGTTCAAGATAAAAATCGTCTTTATAAACACGCTTATACCAATCGATTGCTTCCTGGGCTTTCTCCTCGCCATAATTCAGAAATGCCTGCGGAACTTCCCCCCCAAGGCAGGCTGATGAGGCAATTATTCCCTCACTGTATTTTTCAAGAATTTCCTTGTCGACCCTTGGCTTATAATAAAATCCCTCGAGGTATCCTAAAGAGATCAGTTTCATCAAGTTGTGATATCCTGTTAGATTTTTTGCAAGTAAAATCAGGTGGTTATATTGTTTACCACGGGTCTTTTCTTTTATTGTCCTTCCTTTTATCGCAACGTAAACCTCGCAGCCAATAATCGGTTTAATGCCTTGTTTAATAGCCTCGTTATAAAATTTAAGCACACCATACATGTTTCCATGGTCGGTAATGGCCAGCGCTTTCATCCCTGAATCTTTTGCTTTTTTGATGATGGATTCAATATTGGCAGCTCCATCCAGGATGGAGTATTGAGTATGTACGTGGAGGTGCGTGAATTCAGGCATTGTTATCGTTCAAAGTTCAAAGTTTAATGTTCGATGTTTAAGTTTTCATGCTCCGGTTTCAAGGTCTAAAGTCTCAAGTTTCAAATTTCAAATTTCAAGTTTCAAGTTTCAAGTTTGATTGTTACAAGGATCATCTTAGAGGATAATTCAACTCGTTTTTAAAGGGAACCATGAGTGACAAAAATAAATAAAAACATCGCCAATGTGAGCAATGTTGATAATAATGGAAAAGTGACTAACCCGCTGGCTGGCAGTGACCAAAAGTGTTATTAAAAAGTAGTTCGCTATCAATTGACAATTTTCGGATATTTTTGTTTCATGATAATGGCTATGAAAAGGATTATTTTTCTTCTGAATCTGATTTCTCTGGGTGTAATGAATGGTTTTACCCAAAGGCAGGAAAATATTTCTCCTATTCCTGATTTTGACAGCTTAATAATGATTAATACAGAGTTGCCGAAATACTACAATTTAAGAAATACCGGTCGACTAGGAGCAGTTAAAACTCAACCAAACGGGGGATGCTGGGCAAGTGCAGCTATCGGATCCGTTGAATCCGTTTGGAGAACCTTTGGTTATGGTGATGAAGTACTTTCGGATATCAACCTCAAATTATTTCATGGCTTCGTCCCTGAGCGGAGCAGCAACGGAAATCACTATATGGCAACAGCCTATTTCAGCCGCCGCTCAGGCCCCCTGTTTAAGGATCCGGACAATGATTCTATTTACCAGCCTTCCCCGGTTACAGTTCAATATATCACCGATGCCCGGTACCTTCCGAACGATCCGGAATTGGTAAAAAAGACAATCGCACAATTTGGAGCAGTTTATTCGATGACGTACCAT
This sequence comes from uncultured Bacteroidales bacterium, assembly GCA_963749345.1. Lineage (GTDB taxonomy): Bacteria > Bacteroidota > Bacteroidia > Bacteroidales > JAADJA01 > JAADJA01. Next base: position 13,896 of record CAVVMO010000002.1, read on the forward strand.
CATAAAAAGAATCTTGATACCCTTACCAACATCTATTACACCCTTACAAAAAAAATTAACCATGCTGTTTTGCTGGTCGGTTGGAATGATACCCTCCTTACCAGAACCGGCAAGGGCGCCTGGATTGCTCAAAACAGCCTTGGACCCAATTATGGGGACAACGGTTTTTTTTATATTCCTTATCAAGACCCGAATATCTTGGAATATAATTCTATCTGGCCTGACTGGATTCCTTATGAGGAAAGTTTCCGGATTTATTATTACGATACTCTTGGTTCGTTTCATTCTTATGGATTTAGGGATACTATTTGTTTTGGGCTGGTAAAATTTGTTGCTGAAAAGGATATTGAAGTAACAAAAGTTGCGACACACATCAATTCTTCCGGTACCAAAATATACTCGGAAATTTATGATCATTTTAATGCTGACGGCGGAATTCTCTCCGGGTTGTTATCCGCTGCAAAACCTGTTCGATGCCGATTTGCCGGCTATTATACAATTGATCTGGCTGATCCGGTGAAGGTAAAGAAAGGTGAAGATTTTTATGTAATGATGAGTTACATTCATCCAACGGATACTTTACCATTACCGGTCGAAAGCTATATTAAAGGATATTCTGAACCGCACATTACTGCCAAAAAATGCTGGGTCAACCCTGATTACAATCGATGGCCAACCACCTGGTACGAATGCGGAACCGAAAGTGCATTTCCTTCATTGAACTTCGATCTTTGCATAAGGGTCTATTGCCTTGAAACTATAAAATAAACCCTAATAAAAATTTTCGATTCACCAAATTGCAACCCTCTGTTTTATTTTCTGTCGTTAGGATAGAAATTTAAAAATTAACAACAATGAAACTTAAAAAACTTATTATTCCGGCAGCTTTTCTTTTACTCTGTTCAGTCATCATTTCATGTGATAAGGATTCCGGACCTATTAAAGGGCAGGGACCCGTCGTTGAACAATCATTTGTGCTCCCAACGATCTCAGCCGTTGCATTAAATATTGATGCCAATGTGATTCTCACCCATGGCGAAACGGAGGAAGTCTTAATCGAAGGCCAGCAGAATATTATCGACAATATCGAAAAGTACGTTACCGCCGATGGATACTGGAATATTTCTTATTTCAAAAATGTAAGAAGCAGCGCCGGTGTGACGATCCACATCACTTCACCTTTGGTCGATTATATTTCGATCAGTGGTTCAGGGTCGGTGAACACAACGAATTTATTTCCTGATTCAGTAAATACATATTTAAATATCAGCGGATCAGGAAATATCGCATTTAACACTGTTGCCCAAACGACAGAAAGCTATATTTCAGGTTCCGGGGAGATATACCTTACCGGAAGCAGCTTTGAACACCGGATTCATATTAGTGGCTCTGGAAGTGTTCGGGCGTTCAATTTCACGACTTCTATAACGTATGTCAATATCAGTGGTTCCGGCAACAGCGAAGTAAATGTATCAAGTTTGCTTGATGGTAAAATATCGGGAAGCGGAAATGTCTATTACATTGGCTATCCTCAGATCAATTCTGATATCAGCGGATCAGGTGGAATACATAATGCCAATAAGTAGGAACCACATAAAAATAATTGAGATGCTGAACTTAAACAGATAAGTTCAGCATTTTTGTTTGAAGAGAAATTTCAACCCATGAATAATAACCCATGAATTAATTAGTTTTGCCAAAAATTAATCATATGAGCGAAAAATTGCATAAATGGTTTTGTGTGTTTTTTGTTATAGTTTCTCTATTATTTACAAATTCATGTAAAAAAGACAACACCCCCCCGGTGATTACCATTCTTGGAGGTAATCCCTACACATACTGCATTCAATTACCTGAAACACCCCCATACGCTGATGAAGGTGCTACTGCATTGGACGATGAAGACGGTGACATTACTTCAGAAATTAGCACCTCATCGGATGTTAATGTCAATGTTCCCGGGATATATAGTGTAACCTATAGTGTAAAAGACAAAGCCGGAAATCAAACTACAGCTACCCGCGAGGTCAATGTTATGTATTGCAAATAGCGAAGTGAATTTGACGTAAAAACCAACAATGTTAAATAGAACCTGGTACCGCGGAAACGTATACATCGCATTAGCTCTGAAGCTTATTGTTGCTTTGATGCTTTTATTCCTTTCGCGTATACTCATCTATTTTTTCAACCCTTCATTATTTTCCGGCATTGGTTTTTCTCATTTGATGTTTGTTTTTTTTGCCGGACTTCGTTTTGATTTGGTCACACTTGTTATTGTTAATATTCCGCTTATCTTTTTTACTGCGGTTCCCCTTGGCTTCAGATATAACTGGGTTTATCAGGCGATCCTTAACATTTTATTCTGCATTACCAATTCAGTTGCTCTGGCATTGAATTTCATCGATGTGATCTATTTCCGCTTTTCTCAGAAAAGAATGACCATTGATATTTTTGAATATGCAAAAGAAAATGGTAACGAAATAGTTTCCCTCATTCCGGATTTTATCCGTGATTTCTGGTTTCCTTTTATTCTTTGGATATTCTTTGTTCTTGTTTTGGTTTGGATAATCCGCCGGATCAGTGTTGATGAAAACCTGATAAAAAAATACAGGTTGAAAAACTATCTTTTGGATACAGTAAAATTCGTTGTCATCATGATTTTGTTCATTATTGCAGGCAGGGGCGGCTTGCAGTACAGGCCGATAAATATTATCAATGCCGGTGAATATACCGAACCCAGATATTTTCCGGTGCTGTTAAATACACCGTTTACCCTCATTAAAACAAAGGATGAAACAACCATCGTTCCTAAAGTGTATTTTTCAGATCAGCAGGAGCTTGATAGCATTTTTACACCGGTTAAGTCATTCAATCACCAGCCCGAAAATTTCAGAAACTTAAATGTAGTCATACTCATCCTCGAAAGCTTTACTGCCGAGCATAGTGCATTTCTGAATCCGGAGTTTGACAACGGAACATATCGCGGTTTTACTCCATTTTTAGATTCCCTTATGCGTCGCAGCCTTGTATTTAAAGGTTATGCCAATGGCGAGAAATCCATCGACGGTATTCCGGCAATTCTTTCGGGTATTCCCTCCTTAATGACCGGCCCCTTTATCACATCCACCTACGCCGGTAATAAAATAAATTCAATTGCGGGATTATTAAAATCAAAGGGCTATTCGACTGCCTTCTATCATGGGGGAACAAATGGAACCATGGGATTTGAAGCGTATACTAAGATAGCGGGATTTGATCGCTACTTTGGGCGCAGTGAATACAATAACGAAAATGATTTTGACGGAAAGTGGGGTATCTTTGATGAAGAGTTTTTACAGTTCACATCTCAAAAAATGGATCAAATGAACCAGCCTTTTGTGGCGGCAATTTTTACATTGTCATCTCACCATCCATATACGGTTCCTGGAAAATACAAAGGAAGGTTTCCTAAAGGAGAAATTGACATTCATGAAAGTATCGGTTATTCCGATTTTGCATTAAAACAGTTTTTCAACACCGTTTCCACCGCAGACTGGTTTGATAGTACGTTGTTTGTCCTGACGGCTGATCATACTTACCAGGGCAATTATTCATCTTATAGGACATCCATTGGTAAATATTCCATCCCTATTGTTTTCTATCAGTTTGGAAAAAATTGGGGAACCCAGGGTGCAATAACCGTTCAGCAAACCGACATTTTACCCAGCATCCTTGATTATCTTGGTTATGATGATGATTTCATTGCTTTTGGTCAAAGTGTATTTGATACGGCCACGCAACATTTTGCTGTTTCTTATCTTTCGGGAATATACCAGCTCATTCAGGATGGATATGTGTTAAAATTTAATGGGGAAAAAGACGTCGCATTCTATCGGATTGAAAATGATAATTTTTTAAGACATAATCTGGTTCACCGGCAAGATGCGGTTCAGCAATCAATGAACAAATTAACAAAAGCCATCAAGCAGCAATTTGATTACAGGGTTGTGAACAATGAACTTACCATTAAACATTGATTCAGGAATGGAGAAGAAAAAGTTGACATTCATCATCAATCCTGTCTCAGGAGTTTTTAACAAGGATCGGGTAATTGATGCCATCGGGAAGGGATTGGATAGGACTAAGTTTGATTATTCAATAGAATATACAGAAGGACCTGGCCATGCAATCGAAATTTGCAACCGGAAGATAGCGGAAGGGGTGGAAATTATTGTAGCTGTTGGTGGTGATGGTTCAGTGAATGAAATCGCACGAACCCTCACAGATAAGAAGGTTGTTCTGGGCATTATTCCTGCCGGCTCAGGCAACGGTTTGGCACATTATCTTAATATCCCTTTCAGTTACAGGAAAGCAATTGAAGTTATAAACAGCAGTAAAATATTAAAAATAGATACCGGTTCTATCAATGATGTTTTTTTTGTGAGCATTGCCGGAATTGGTTTTGATGGCATCGTTGCCCGTGAATATGCCAAAAATAAACGCCGGGGATTTTTTACCTACCTGAAAGTTGTTACAGAAGAATACGTCAACTATCGTCCCAGAAGATACACAATCGAAATAAATGGTGAAATTCTCAAACGGAAGGCATTATTTATTTCATTTGCCAATTCCGACCAGTTTGGTTATGGCGCTTCTATAGCACCTTCGGCCTCTGTTGATGACGGATTGCTTGATGTGATCATTATGAAAAAACCTCTAATGATAGAAGTGCCTATACTGGCAAGCCTTCTTTACTGGAGAAAAATTGACCTTTCCAGGCAATTTGAGATCATCAAAGCAAAAGAACTGGTGGTTAAAACGAGAAGAAAAAGATGGGTGAATATAGATGGCGAACCATTAAAGATGAAGAAAAAACTTTATGTAAAAATCCATCCTCTGTCATTAAATATAATCGTTCCATGATTTTCGACCAGACATAAAAATAGAAAGCCGGCCTTAGCCAGCTTTCAATCTTATATCTAAAATTTAAAGTCTAATATCTATCTTTCTATTTCCTCATGCCAATACTTCCCTCACTTTATCTGCTGCTTCACGCAACATGATTGCAGAATGAACTTTTAAGCCCGATTCGTCGATGATCCGCTTTCCTTCTTCGGCATTGGTTCCCTGCAATCTAACGATGATAGGAATATTGATGCTTCCAATTCTTTTGCATGCATCCACAACACCAGTGGCTACATTGTCGCAACGAACGATGCCTCCAAAAATATTCACGAGGATGGCTTTAACATTCGGATCTTTCAAAATGATCCTGAAAGCTTCCTCAACCCTCTTTGAATCTGCTGATCCGCCTACATCAAGAAAATTAGCTGGGTCGCCACCTGATAATTTAATGATATCCATTGTGGCCATTGCCAGCCCGGCTCCATTTACCATGCATCCGACATTGCCTGTAAGTTTTACATAGCTCAGGTTAAATCTACTGGCTTCCACTTCGTTCGGGTCTTCTTCATTGAAATCCCTGAATTCGACGATGTCAGGATGACGGAACAAGGAATTGTTATCGATTACCACTTTGGCATCCGCTGCATAAATTTTGTTATCAGCAGCCTTAATCACAGGATTGATTTCAAACAAGGATGCATCAACACCGATATAGGCATTATAGATCAGCTGGACGAAATTCACCATTTCCTTAAAAGCTGCTCCTTCCAATCCAAGATTAAAAGCTATTTTTCTTGCCTGAAACGGCTGAATACCAACTGTAGGATTGATTTCTTCAGTAAACAGTGCTTCAGGGGAATGTTCAGCCACTTCTTCGATATTCATCCCACCTTTGGGTGAATACAGGATCATATTTCTGCCTGTCTGCCTGTTGAGCAGGATAGACATATAAAATTCCCTGATGTCTGATTCTCCTTTGTAATAGATGTTTTGCTCAACCAGCACCTTACGTACCTTTTTACCTTCCGGTCCTGTTTGAGGGGTAATCAGTTGCATGCCGATGATATCATCTGCATAATTCAACACTTCCTCAAGGGTCTTCGCAATTTTTACTCCACCGCCTTTTCCGCGACCCCCGGCATGTATCTGAGCTTTGACCGCCCATTTATCGGATGCTGTTTCCTTGGCAATGGTTCTGGCAGCATCCACAGCTTCATCAGGTGAAAAAGCTACGAAACCAAGCGGGACCGGAACACCAAAACTTTTCAGCAGAATTTTTCCCTGATATTCGTGTAAGTTCATGGAATTGAGAAATTTTACTTTTTAACGATCTCCAACAATTCAAGATCAAAGATAAGCAGGTGATTGGCTTCAATAATCCCACCCTGCCTTGGATTGGCTCCATAAGCCAGGTCGGGATGGATGTATAGCGTCCACTTTGAACCTACCGGCATCAGCATAATAGCTTCGGTCCAGCCACGGATCACTCCATTCACCCTGAATTGTGCGGGATTTCCTTCGGTAGTGCCGTCAAATTCTCTTCCGTCGGCCAGCGTGCCTTTATAATAAACTTTTACCATATCAGTTTCAGTCGGTATCGGACCTGTACCTTCCTGAATGATTTTATATTGTAAACCACTTGCAGTTGTTTTAACCCCGTCTTTCGTTCCGTTTTCCTTCAGGAATTCTTCAGCATCTTTCATGTTCTTTTCACCTTTCATGGCTCTCATTTTATTGAAATAATCCATCACATACTTGTTTGCAATTGTGGGATCAATGGCCGGTTCAGTTCCGGCAAATATATCGGCGAAACCTTTAGCGATAGCATCTGAATTGATTTGCTCAAATCCGCTTTTTTTAAGGTTTGAAGCGATGTCAATACCAATAGAATAACTCACACTGTCTAGTTCATTGGTGAGCGCACCTGTTTTTTGCGATCCGCCTTTCTGATCACAACCTGCTAACACTAAAACAGCAGTAGCTGTAAAGAATAATCCTTTTGCAATTTTTGAAATTTTCATTTTTTTTAGTTTTTATTTTAAATCTATTAATTCTATATCGTAGACCAGTGTTGCTTTAGCGGGGATTTTATTCCCGTCGCCCACCAGCCCGAAAGCGAGGTGCGAAGGTAAAATAAATTTTGCTTGGTCACCTTTTTTCAAAAATAAAATTCCTTCCTCCAGGCCGGGTTCAACTCCTCCCTGTCCTACAATGAATTCCTTGTAGCCCAGTTCATCTGATGTATAGCACTTATCACCGCTGAGGAAACTCAATGAATACTTAAGGGTTACTTTCTTATCTTTATCAGCCTTTATTCCTGAGCCTTCCTTATAAATCATGTATCTTAAACCTGTACCGGTTTCTATCATTTTCCAACCATAGCGTTCAATAAAATCTTCGATTTGCTGATCTTCAGTTTTGACCAGACTTTTATTGGCTTTTACCAAGGACTCCTCTGCATTTTTTGGATTTAACTTTTTTTCGGATTGTTCCGGGTGGCCGCAGGAAAACAGGAAGCCTGCTAAAAAGATCAATAAAACCAAAGTTGCTGATGAATGATCCTGCATAAGTTTTCTACTTTTCGGTAAGTTCTTTCTTATAAGCAGGCAGGAGCTGTTCAAACTTTTCCAGTGTTTTTTCCATAGTTAGAAAGGAATCACCACCGGCAGCATTTTTATGACCGCCACCTTCAAAATACTCACGGGCAATGGTATTTACTTTAAAGTCGCCAACAGAACGCAAGGACACCCGGATCTTCTTATCCCTCTCAATAAACATAGCTGCAAAACGGACACCTTTAATGGATAATGCGTAATTGACCACATCCTCGGTGTCGCCAACCTGGTAGTTAAAACGATTAAGATCTTCGGTGGTCAGGTAAATGTATGCTGTTGCATATTCGGGAAGTACCTTAAGCTTTTCGCTTAAAGCATATCCTAGCAACCGGAGCCTGCTTTCCGAAAAGGTATTGTATACAAGACGGTTAATCTTCACCCCATTAATCCCTGCTTTGTAAAGGTCAGCGACAATGCGGAATGTCTTTTCATTGTTACATGCGTAACTGAACGAACCTGTGTCCGTCATAATGCCGGTATAGATACATTCGGCGATGGGCTTAGTCATTGCATCTGGAGAGAGTATCTTGATGCAATCAAATACCAGCTCAGAGGTAGAGGATGTTTCAACCGTTGAAAAAACATGGTTATAGGCATCAATTTTAGGCTGTACATGATGATCGATCAGTATTTTAACCGCCTTCGACTGAATAAATGATTGTTCCGCATCGCCAATCCGGTTGGGATGATTGTAATCAAGTGAAAAAAGAATGTCGGCTGATGCCAATAACTTATCACAGGCTGCCTTATCTTTTTCATACAGTTTTATTTGATCACTGCCTTCCATCCACCCAAGGTATTCGGGAAAGGCATTTGGCAAAATGACCTTCACCTTATGACCCTGATTTTTGAGAAAAAGAAACATAGCCAGTGATGCACCCACTGCATCACCATCAGGGTTGGTGTGGGAGGTGAGAACTATTTTCTTAGGAACAGATAATAAACTTTTGAGTGACGAAAAATTCAACTGCATCAGGAAAAGTGTAAGAAGAATTATGAAATTAAACCGCAAATTTATAAAATAGTTTTAATTTTGCCCGTTTCACATTAAAACATATACCATGTCAGGAAAAATTACGCTTACGATGATCAAGCCATTGGCTGTTGAGAAAGGGTTTATCGGCCCCATATTGGCCAAAATAGCCGAAGGCGGATTCAGGATCGTCGCTATGAAATATACCAAATTATCAATGGAGCAGGCGCAGAAGTTTTATGAAGTGCACAAAGAAAGACCTTTTTATGCAAGCCTTGTAAATTCGATGTCGTCAGGGCCTATTGTGGCTGCTGTACTGGAAAAAGATAATGCAGTGCAGGCTTATCGTGATTATATCGGAGCTACAAACCCGGCCAATGCTGCACCGGGAACCATTCGGGCGCTTTATGGTGACAGCTTAGAGGCAAATGCTGTTCACGGATCAGACAGTGACGAAAACGCAATAATTGAAAGCGATTTCTTTTTCTCGAAGTTGGAGAGATTCTAATCAGATCTTCTTCTTTAGGCTAATTATCCTTCTATTTCTCATAGATATAAGGAATAATCTTGTTAATTCCAAGTTTTCACAATTTAGTTTATCTGATAAAATAAATTTCTTTAAATAGAGATGTGTTATATTTTCTTTTTAATTTTACTGAATCAAAATCCGGAATTGATTTTTGGATTATGATGGTTAATAAATGGATTATTTAATGATTACTAACTTTAAAATGGAAGAATATGAAAAAAATTTACTTTTTATTGCAGCAATGTTAATCATTGCAAGCAGTTATTCAGCAGGCAACTTTAAACACCGGCGCTTTGCAGGTGGATGTTAATGAATATGGCAGAATACGCCGGTTTACACCGGATGATGTGAGGCATTTACAACGAGCATCGATATTGGTTGGGACTTCTCCATCGACTGTATTTGATTATCCCAATGACTCTGAGGAACTTGAACCAACCGTCCTGATCAGTGATCCGCAGGAAAGCGATTTCGAAATTTATGGCGCTTATGATAATAGCTATTCCGGCGAACCTCCGGCCGTTATTGTCAGGTTAAATGCTTACGGCTGGACAAACGGCAGTTATACTGTTGTAAAGTTTAATGTTGAGAATGATGAGGCGAGCGCCATTGATGCGATGATTGGCCTGGACATCATTCCTGAACTGAACCAGGAATATGGATTCGATGCTGTTACCTATAATAGTAATGCCGGGGTTATCCGCTTCCACAGGGAAAACCAGGTGAACATGGGGATAAAATTACTCTCGCATCCCCTCACATCTTTAAATTCGTTCGAATGGTATGATGGTTATTCCGTTGACGAAGATTATTGGGACTGGATGAATTATGGATGACTGCAGCCCGAATATGTTTCCAATACTGCGGATGGTCCGGTTACCATCACTTCTCAGGATGCAATCACAATCAACCCCGGTCAATCGGTTGATGTTTACTACGCCCTTGCACTGGGTGCTGATCAGGCAACGATGCTAAGCAACATGGCGGATGCCGTTGAAAAATACGGATTTATGCTCGTGTCAGTGGAAGACAATCTTGGCACCAGAAACGAATTAATCCTTGAGCAGAATTATCCAAATCCGTTTAATGTTTCTACCGATATCAGCTATGAGTTGCCTGAAAATGGATTTGTAAGTTTAAATGTGTATGACGTTACCGGCAGGGAGGCAGCCGAACTGGTAAATGCTGCTCAAACAGCCGGTAAGTATAGTGTTCAACTGGATGCTCAGAATCTTACCGACGGTTTGTATTTCTGCACCCTCAGGCTGGAAGGCAAGGTTAAGACAATGAAAATATTTAAAGGGAGATAATCTTCATTCTTTCTTCCTAAATGGAGCTTCCCCCAATTATAATTGATGAAATTGGGGGAAGTTTTTTATAACTTAATCCAGACGATTTGCATGGCATGTGGGCTTACACCGGTAAGCCAGTCCTGTTTCCGAACCATCGAGGTTTGCCCGGATGATTTTACCATCGGGTTCGGAATTGGTTATTTTATATCCCCAGAAAAGTTTGCTGCGGGTGTAATCTATCGCCATACCCCAGGTTGCTTTTGATCCAAAGTCACCAATCTTTAGAGATCGGTTCCATCGGTATTGCATATATAAACCCCGTTTTCGGTAACAGCCGAACCAGCAACTTCATACGCACAGAAATAAATTTTATTAGAAACAGTATCCACTTCAATGGCGGTGCCATCAATATCAGGGATTATGTTTGTAATACCTGTTCCATCGAAATTTACTGAAAATAATCCACCAGTATAATCATACCGGTCATTTACAAAGTAAATTTTGCCCGTGCTAAAATCATATTGCATATCAATGGGGTATTCCGGAGCCGAGGTGGTACTCATCGGGATAAACTCTTCGGGGCTTGTACCGTCAGGGTTGGAGCGGTAAATACCGCCAGGCCGTCCCCAGTACATTTTATTATCCCAGCAGAAGATGGCCTCCGGGGAATCAACTATTTCCTGTCCGGGTACTGTAACATCCAAAATTTTGACAGGATCTTTTCCTTCGGCTGAAGAAACTGTAAATATAGCCCAGGCTGTAATCGGTGATGAAAACTTTGCGGTTGCCTGTATCGGCTGCAATACCATAGGGTCGAGACAGTTCCGCGAAATCAAAATCCTGAACC
>CAVVMO010000003.1:0-8304 GCA_963749345.1 uncultured Bacteroidales bacterium
CGATTTTTCACGTAGTGCAGGATCTTGCTGGGGTTGCGAAGCAAACAATATAACCCTGGTGTTTTCAGGAATACTTATTACATCGTTGATTTTTTTATTTTTCAAAACAGGAATTATATCCGTCCGTATTTGTCCGGTAATGATCAGCGAGTCAGGATTGTAGTTGCCTTTGGTTTCCAAAAGTTCTTTCCATCGCTCACCCCAAACCAGGGTAAAGTCAGGAACTGTTTTCCTCTCCCGATCCTGCTGCGTAAAAATGTATGCAGGGTGGAGGTCGTGGATGGTTCCATGCTGGATGCCAATGGTTTTTATGGCATTTGATTTTGCAGCGTCGAGAATCGATTTAATTCTCGGACTATTTTCATCAATGGTGCTGATAGTGCTGAATTGATGCTTGCTGAAGAATTTTTTATAGGCAAAATACTTAAATAAAAATAATTTGCTGGAGGAATGCAGTGAACGGAGATGATTAAGAATAATTAAATCGAACGGGTTGGTCAACCGCGATTCAATAATATCGTATTGCTGATAAAGTGCGGATGAAAAGAACTTAACTTGCTTTCTTACCCCGGATGATTTCAGGCCTCCAAAAAGGATAAATTCTCCAAAAAATTTATTCCTGCCAGGCCTGAAACTGTCAGAATGGATTCTGAATTCAGACCCTTTGTGAAATTTAGGGATGTCAATATCTTCGAGAATAATAAAATCGTCATCAAGCTTTTCGAATAAATAAGCGAGGTTGTAATTTCCCGGTTCGGGTTTTAAAGTCCTTAGATTTAAACATGTTTGTTTAATGGAATGATCAATAACAATGTGCTTTACTCTTTTAAGGTTTTTGATCTTTAAATAAGCTATTAAAGTCCTTGTAACAAAGAAAAAGGAATACAAAAACAACGTCCGATAATTTGTTTTCAATTTCTTATTTCCCTTTGCATGGATTGTTAATCGGGGAAAAGAGAAAGGATAATGTTTCAGACTATCGGATTCACCATAATAAGTTATTTGCTGGTATTCTTTGGTCAGCTTTTCAATCAGCCGGATTTCATAAGTCAGATTTCGGATAAAGAAGTAAGTCCTGAATTTATGGTAGTGCCAGATGCTGGCTTTCCCGACCGTCAGCAAGTCAGTAATTGCCGTTTCGTCAATTTTGATTTCTCCAAATTTGAGTATCTGATCGAATAACTGGTAATTGATCTCTCTCTTTTCATCGGACGGAAGCTCAATGGGTCCTTTCGAAAACGCTGTAAGCTTTTCAGGAAGAGAGGCATTTGAAAATAAACTTACATCAGGTCCTTCCGAAGATATTTTGCGAAAAATAACATCCTCTTCACCCTTGTCAATGGGCCGGTTGATAACGATTATTTCCATAGCCGGGCCATGATTTTACGGATTTCATTTTTATACAGAATAACAAGACTCAGCAGTATGGAAAGAACAACAAGGGAGCCAATGATAAAGGGCTCGATATCAAACCGGATTTTAATTATTTCAAGTACGACAGTCAAAGCCATGATACCGAAAGGAAATACAAGTAATTTGTTCAGATTCCAGGGAATTTCTACAATTGATTTCTGGTATAGATAGATTCCGATGACCTGCAACGTTTGCGATACAAGTATTGCAGTGATGGCACCATAGACCCCCCAAACAGGAACAAGAAAATAGAGCAGCATTAAATTGACGGCAAGCACAACCAGGTTTTGATACAGAAAGACTTTTGTTTTCTTTTCGTAATAAACAGGAAATGAAAAAATAATATATTGTGTCCTCTGGGTGTAACGAATCAGTGTTATCGCGATCAATCCGGCGGCAAGTTTAAGGTCTGTTTTAAAAATAGAGCAGTAAAGCATTGCAGGTAAAATTGTAATGGCGATGATGAGCTGACTCTGTGCCATAAGGATGTGCGACAGCCTCCTGATCTCTTCGATGTTTTTGTCAATACCATCTTTCATCAGCCTGAACATTTCAGGCTGGGATGCGCCCTGAAGCCCCTGTAAAATAAGTTCCATTCCGCGTCCGATGATCAGTGCCTGGCTGTATATCCCGAGCAGTGTTGGAGAGCTTTCCAAAAAATAACGGTCGGCAAATGCAATGCCCCAGGCAATGAAGGCATATTCAAAAAGCGGTAAAGCATATTGGTTGTTTGCTTTAAGTATCTTCCGGTCGTAATGAAATCCGGTTTTGCGATAAATAAAGAAAAGTATGATTATGGATATGAGCGTAGTTCCTGCGCAGGTTCCATACACATAACCAATAAAACTCATGTCGAAATAAAAAACCCCTATCACCTGAAAACCTGAGCGGAACAAGCCTAAAAGCAAGCTGATTGCCAGGTAAAACCTGACTTTCTTTTCATTCCGGTATAAGGCAAAGGCAGTGGTGTTGATAGCCCTGTTGATACCCACAATGACAGTGGCCATGCCGTATGAAGAGAAGTCCTGCAGCTCTGGCTGGGTAAAAACTTTGCCAATATAATCTCTGAAAATAAACGCAAGAATCATCAAAACGGCTCCACGGGCAAGTATGGAATTGAAAACACTTGAAACCAATTTATTGTAGCCGGGTTTGTGATGGGCATAATCGTAATAAAACCTGGAAATAGAATTGGTCATTGCGAAAGTTGCAATGATAAACACAAGGGAAATAATGGTTTCACTGATTTCGATCTGGGAGAAATCGGCCGGCGCTAATTTCCCTTCACCTTCGATGAGGGGCCTGATTACTATGTTGAGCAATGGTGGAACTGCTGCGACTGCAGTATAGAGAAAGGAAAGCTTGAAAAATTCTTTATTGTCGAGCTTCATTAAAAGTTCATTGCAAAACGTTACGGATTGCAATATTAATCAAATTCATTTATTTATGGCTACCTGAGTAGGGTAAGGTTGCCTTTCTTCTCAATTAAATGCCCATCCTGGCAAATTGCTTTGAGGTAAAAAGTAAAAACCTCCATATCTTGTTTTGCATTATTATGGTTTCCATCCCATTTCTGAATTCCGGTGGGATCGTTCGACTCAAAAACCAGTTGACCATAGCGGTCGAAAATTTTCAAATCCAGTAAAGACAATCCGGAAACAAATACCTGAAGTTCATCATTTGTTAAATCTCCGTTTGGAGAAAAAGCAGTAGGCAGTTCTGCCACACAGGAAGGATATTCATCAATGACAATGGTATCGCTTGCTGAGCAGCCTTTATAGGTAACCCATACCCAGTATTCCAGTCCCCCTTCTATACCTAAGGCTTTTATGGTTTGCGTAGTTTCCCCCGTTGACCAGAGATATAAATCCGCAGGAGAACCTGCGTCAAGGAGCAGGGATTCATCGTTATGAATGATTTGATCCTGTCCAAGTTCCACGAATGGTGCGGGAAGAACTTCTAAATAAATAGTGTCACTGTTTTTACAACCATTTTCACCGGTAACTTGCAGCCAGTAATAATCAGTTTCAGTTGCCGGAATGGAAGGATTGGTACTTCCGTTATTCCAAAGATATCCGACATAATTTCCTGAAGAAATAAATTTAACCGAGTCGCCTTCGCAGATTTCCTTATCTTCACCCAAATCTATTTCCGGAGCAGGAATTAAATCTACAATAACCTGACCGGGAACCTGGCAACTATCTGAGTATATAACCAACACCTCGTAAATGCCTGGCTGTGTAACTTCGTAAGTTGGACTGATTGTTCCGTCACCCCACTGGTATTGCGTATCAGGGTTGCCGTTGAAGTTTTTTGTATCTAAAACAATCGTTTCACCCGGACAGATATTCGCATGATCCAAGCCTAATCCATAAATATAACCGGGTGCATTATCCCATATCCAGCCGGAATTATTCGAAATGTTGGTGCTGTGTCCCCCAGCATAAAATGCAGCCGCTCCTGTGGCCTGAATATCTTTCATGTAAATAAAATCACCTGACACAGTATCTGAAATCACATTAATAATACCCTGATTACCTGTTGCGGTAGATTTAAATATGATCGGAAAGCAATTATTTCCGCGAATATTGAACCTGTGATTTACTGATTGGGTTTGACCATTGACCAGTGCATAGGTATTTCCGGGTGTGAAAGTGAGTGTGTCAAAAATGTTCGACCCTCCCATATCGCCCCAGCCAAGAAGAAGGGCATCGTTAATGACATTATCGCCAAAAATATTGGCATATCCGTAAATAATCAGATTGTCCTGAACCGTGTTCGATCCACTGATGGTTCCCTGTTTAAAAATAGAAACAGAACTTTTAAAAAGATTGGTGCTTTGGATATATCCTGAACCATAAATATTGACAAAACTGTTGAATACATTGTTTCCAAGTATATATCCGTCCCCATAAATAATGGTTGTATCAATTGTGTTTTGCCCAACTACATTGCCTATTTCATTAAAAATTGCACTTTCAACCTTACAAGCTCCGGAAATGGTTCCCGTTCCATCAAAAATGGCCGATTTAACAATATGTTCTCCTCCGGCCAGTGCCCCGGCATTCCTGAACCACGCATAATTAATGGAATCGCTGTCATAAATGGTGCCCGATGAAGCATCAAAAACCACAGAGTCAATGCTGCAGTTTCCAAGGATAAATCCACTGGGCATAGTATCGAAATAGATATTATTGAACCTACAATAAACACTGTCATTAGAAATTTGAGGAATAAGCTGAGAAGGATAACCTCGTATGTTTACATTATTATAAATCAGGGTGTCACCATTAAAACTCTGAAATAAGCAACCCGAATTAATGGTGCTGTAATCAGCATCGAATATCAGATTCCGTGCGTTTATCCTCCAGATGGAATCAAGAAACAATTCAGAATGCCCGAGCAGTAATTCACGGTTATTGGTATCTATTGATAAAAAGCTTTTACCATATACTTCCATATCATTTGTAAAAATCGTCCCGTATATAAAATAGATAATCTTATGGGTCGAAAAATCATCGAGAAATGTCCATCCACCATTTCTTCCCTGGAAGAAAGTATGGTTATTAAACACTTTTCCTTTGGTATCTATTGTCCTTCCTGGTTCGGTTGATTCAAAAGAAGTAATTCCCAAATAATCAAGATGAACTGAATCATTCATCAGCAAAGAGCCATAAATATAAAGATTATGGTCAATCTCACCGTCAAAGACCGGAGCAAATTCTTCTGAACCTGTCCAGCTCATATTCCTGCAGGTGGCATTATCAATATCCAGATGAACTTTGTCATTTTGCGAAAGGAAGGAATTCTCATCAAAATAAACATCATCAATAGGGGATGGAATGCAATAGGGCCCCTGACCTCCGCTCACCGGTGCCCAGTGCAGCGAATCGCTCCAGTTGCCGGTTCCTCCAACCCAATATAAGGCCAGTGACTCACCCATAGTAATGTCCCAATTCTGGTTGTTGCCCAAATCGACTGAATTACCGGCTACAAATGGAATGATTCCGGTGGCATTAATATCCCGGATATTCAAATAATCAAGCTCCACATTTCCGTTGGTCTTTTCAATAATGGCCTGTTTTCCGTCAACATCGGACATCAAAATTATGTTCCCTGTGCAACGACCGCTTGCGCTCCATTTTTGGTTAATGGTTTGTACGGAATCATGTTCAAAAATGTATTTTTTTGCGTAAGTAAAATTAAGGTCATCAAATTCGTTTTGCCCATAGAACCAGCCTTTGTCTTTTAATGTAGCTGTCCTTATTTTATTTTGACCGATGACTTTTGCATCCTTATAAATGATGGCGGTATCAATCCTATTTGAACCGTTGATTGTCCCTTCATTATAGAAAAGTGCTGTATCTATGGTATTTGCACCTTTTGCGGTTCCAATGTTGTAATAGTAGGCAATTTCGACCATGCTGCTGCCTTCCAGAATAGAGTTGGAACCATAATATATTGCCGTTTTAATGGTATCGCTGCCAAAAATTGTACTTTCCTTTCCAACCATGATGGATGTATCAATGGTACAACCGCCATCAATTCTGCTTAAATCACCCAGATGGATTACCAGGTTGTAAACGCAATATGCGTCATTTGTTATTTTTGCTGCAGTTCCGTTTTGATGAACATTGTGGTAGACCAGTCGGTCGGCTTTTTCACTGTTGATTTCTGCATAATCGGCCAATGTAATGATGACTGATGAATCGGCGTGTAGATCATAGTTAATCCCGTTGAGTTTCCAGGCTAACCCTTCGGTTTGTAACCTAACTGTATCGCTGTGTAAAAAAAGTTCCCGATGATTGGTATCTTCGGAAAAATATCCCTTGCAAATAATGTTTGAACCATATGTCGAAACAGCTCCCCGGTCATGATAAATAGTGTCCTCACAATAAAATTGATCCAATAAAGTCCACCCTCCGTTGGTTCCCTGAAACCTGGTATTATTCAGCAGAGTTTTTTCAGCAGTGAAAATGGTTTTTTGCCCCTGGATATCTTCGAAATGGGTCTCTCCCAAAAAACTGAGATTCATATTGGGATCATATTTTAATGAACCGTAAATTTTCAGATTGTTGGTATCGGGTCCGAAGAATATTGGATTATTTGCACCGGTCCAATCCATGTTATAGCAGACAGCATTTCTGGTATTGATGAAAATCGAATCATCAGGATTGGCTGAGTTTTGATCAAAATAAGCATTGTCCCTCTCTGTTGGAGGACAATGTCCGCCGCTTCCTCCTGAAATGACATCCCAATGGTTGCTTTCATCCCAATTTCCCGGACCATTTACCCAGTATAAATCCCTGATGGCCATGGTATCGATGTTCCAGTTTCCATTGTTGCCAAGATCAACCGATTGAGTAGCAATGAATGGAATATTTCCGGTTGCATAAATATCACGAAGAGATAAGCGGATACCCGAAACATTGGCATTTGTAGCGTGAATGGTAGCTTTTAAGCCATTGTAGGAAGATTTTAAAAAAATGGGAGCATTGCATGAACCTGAAATATTCCAGTAATTATTTATGGTTTGTGTGGTTCCCTTTTCAAAAATGTATTCAAATCCCGGTGTGAGGTTGAGGGTGTCGAAACTATTGTTACCTACAAAGCTGCCATCGCAATTGAACCAGGCATTGCGCGCATAATTGCCATCACGGATATAACCCATTCTATTCATAAACAAATGATTGAAAGAGTTGGACCCTTTTATAAAAGCAGTATCTCCTATCCTGATGTCATCAATCTGGTTATTGTCGAAAATATCACCCCGGCCACCAATGGTTGCGGCATGAATGTAATTTTCCCCCTCTATCCTTCCATTAAAGTAAAACTTAACTGAGTCAATATAATGACTTCCGATAATTTTATTTCTATGAATATCAAATTCAAAAAATCGGGCATAATGGATCGTGTCACTATCATACACCAGGCCTCCGCCAACAAAATCAAGATTGTTGATTGAACAGTTGCCATGCATGGCGCCCTCAGCCTGGAATGTGATGGAATCATAACTGACATATCCATCTAGATTTTGAGCCGAACAGGAGCCTCCGGTAAAGATAATTTTGTTGTAGTTGAGCAATTCGTTTCCAGAATTGCTTAAATTGCCTGCAATATTTAAGGTGGAGCTACCTGAATCGAATGACAGATTAATGGAATTAATGTTCCAGGATCCGCTTAAGTACAATTGCGAATTGCCAAGGATCAATTCTCTTGTATTGCTGGTGGAAGAAGTAAAGTTAACACAATAAACCGATTTATTATTGGTGAGCAATTTTCCATAATTCAGGAATATATTTCCAGTTACTTCTAAATCATCTTCAAGCATCCATTCTCCGTTGATTCCATCAAAAATAACATTGTTTAAAAGGGTATGTCCTGCAGTTACCACCACATTTCCTGCTTCGGTAGATTCGAAGGTTAAGGAACCCGCATATCCATAATCCATATTTGGCGATAAGATGAACGACCCGAATATCTTTAAATTAACGGAACTGGTTTGTATAAAAGTAGGATTGTTCGTTACAGCTGACCAATCGAGTGTTTTGCACACTGCATTTTCAGTATTGACACTGATCGTTTGATTTCCGGACGAAAAAGAATTGGAATCAAAATATACATCGTCGTCGGCGGAAGGAGGTGTATTATGAAGAATGCTGCCTCCCGATGCATTTGCCCAATGATTAATATCTGACCAGTTTCCGCTGCCACCAATCCAGAAATAGTCATCAGCTTGTGCATTAAGCAGAATAAAAAAGAAGAAAATTATAATCAGATGCCTGGTATTAATAGGGGAAAATCCTTTCATACCCTCTTCGTTTATGTTATTGGAGGGTACTAAATTAACAAAAAATTAATACTGTGAAAAAAATCTGATTAATAGATTAT
>CAVVMO010000004.1:0-3136011 GCA_963749345.1 uncultured Bacteroidales bacterium
AAATATTATTTTAGGCACAAAATTTAGTAACTAATCTGTAACTAACAAATTTGTTACTTACTTTTTTGTTAGTTTAGAAGAATTCCATTTGACCTGGAAAATATTATCCCTCCATATATTTCTCATATTCCTTCAAATCCCATTGCAGGTCCATTTCCTCGAACATCCTTCTTGCCATCAAAAGGTACTCACTGCCATTTATTCCAAGCAGGCTGCTTTTTATAGATTTCATATCCCGCAAACATTTACCGGCTTCGAAATAGGTGCGGGAAAGCTCAAGGTGACAGTTATATTTCTGTCCGGCCTGGATGGAAAGTGTGAAATTTTTGTAGGCTTGTCTTTGTTTAACAAGCATCCAGCACGTTAGGGCTTTTAACCGGTAAACCTCTGTGGCGGCGCTACGCATCTTTTTCGACAACCTGATCAGTTGTTTGATTGTTTTCAGCAAGGATCGGGCTTTCTCACCGGGCTTCTCCTTACGTTCAAGAACTGTTCTTAGCTCCTGCAGTTCAATATATGCCTTTGCCTGCACATAAGGGTAATGATAAATTGTGATGATCTTACGGTCTTTAACAAGCTTTGCTGCCTCTGCCAGCGCTTGTCTGGCAGCTTCGATTTCATTTTTTGCAGAATGTGCAAGCGATTTGGCGCATAAGATCACCAGTAGTAAAGCAAAATGACCTGTTTTCCCAGTATATTTGATTCCCTCTTCTGCCAGTTCAAGCGCCTGATCAAACTTCCTGAACCTATAATGAGCTGGGACTGATAACCGGTATATTTCCGCATGAGCATGGCTGTTATCGAAAGATTCAGAAATATTCTCCAAATGATTTACGTGCTGCACGAGCTTTTTAATATTACCCAGTTCAACACAAACCAGTCCGGAATACAATGTATAAATTGTGGTTGGCCAGAAATCTCCAGCCCTCATTCCAGCTTGGTAGACGCGCTCATAATCATGGTCTTCAAAAATATTACCTGTAAAAAAATCATGCATTTTCCGTGTATACCTGTAATCAATTAATGAGCTGGGATGATCTTCCGCTTTGGCTTTTTTTGCATAGTCAAGTATTTTTTTGCTTAGTGAAAAGGAAAGACCTGTCCACATGAATAAAGTGGCACATTCAGTAAAAACGGATAGTCCGATAACTGACTTTGACAGGTTAAAATTTATCATTTTGCTCAGGAAGTAAGATGATTGAAGGAAGAAACGCCTTGGATTCATTGTTGCCAGAGCTTCTCCCCACTGTGTCAGAACTTTCATGAAAATGTTGAATTTTTCATCCGGCTTTTTCCTAAAATAGAAGAACTGAAAATTCATCTTGAAAATTACTACAAGCATACTATATATTCCCAGGTATTTATTTAGTAACTCGCTGGAAGGGAACCTATAACTAAAATACTTGAGCATGACCCGGTGAAAGGTTTCGATGGCTTCGATATTGTTTCCAGCAGCTTGTTGCGCAAAACCGATTTTAATTTCCAATTCCTTGAAATTCTCTTTTTCAATCTCACTTTCAAGCTCTTTTGGAAATAGCTTGATGGCTTCCATATAGAAATTCATTGCTTCGGAAGATGCACCGGAACGAAAAGCCTCATCACCTGCTTTAATCAGGTATTCACACTTTTTCTCCATCACCTCTGCCTTTCCATAGTGCATCGCCAATACGCCGTAAAATTCATGGATCTTTTCGGCAAAGACCTTTTCGATCGACCGGGCGATCTTCAGGTGTAATTCTTTCTTAGTCTCCTGTAAAATAGAATCATAGGTCGCCTGCTGCGCCAGTGCATGTTTGAACAGGAACTCCACATCCTCTTTATGTGTATGCTCGTTCAGCAATTGCGTCTCTTTCAGGTATTCCAGCCGTGTGTCAAGTTCCTCAATGGTTTGGGCAGCTTCCTCAAGAACCTTATAGTAAAAGTTCCTGCCAATGACTGATGCGGTTCGCAGCAGACTTTTGGTCTTTTCGTCCAATCGTTCGATTCGGCCCAGGATAACTTTATTTATCGTCTCCGGTATATTGGCAAATTGTATCCGTTCGGTGACAATAAAATTGTTGTTTTTAACTTCAATCAAACCTTCATCAATAAAGGAGCGGATGACTTCCTCGATGAAAAACGGATTGCCTTCCGATCGCCGGATGATCAACTCTTTTATCTCCCCCGGAAGGTTGGTCTGGTTCAATAAATTGTTGATCAGCTCTGCAGATTCTTCTTCTTTCAACTGGTTTACAGCAATTTCCCGGCTGTGCTCAGGCAGGTTTTCTTTTACAAAAGCTTTAAGATGTTCACCTGTCTCTTTATATCCCGGACGGAAGACATTGATAAACAACAAGCGGTGGTTTCTGACAAGTTTGAACAACGATTCCATAAAGGAGATAGAGGATAAGTCAGCCCAGTGGGCATCTTCTACCACAAGTGCTATCGGTCTTATGCCGGCAGCCCGTGACAACAGGTCGCGTACATTTTTCAATATGAGCTTTTCAAGGGCTTCCCCTTCTATGCCTTTTACTCTTTTCCTTTCTTCTCCATCCAGAGTATAGCCCATCATGGTAGCGACAAAAGGGATGATCTCGGTTGCCTGTTCAGGATAGATCCGAATGATGTTTTGAGAAAGTTTTTGAAATGAAGTTGCCGGGTTATCTTCATCGGTTATTCCTGCCCATGATTTGATGATCTGGATGATGGGATGAAAGCTCAAATTCTTTCCTTCCGGTAGTGCCCTCCCCTCAAAAAATGCTACATTGCTGGTGATCTCTTTTGATTTTATTTCTGCCATCAGCCTTGATTTGCCGATGCCGGCCATCCCTTCGATATTAACCACGCCTCCCCGACCGTTAAGCAGTTGTTTGATGGATTCTTCAAGCGCCCTGACGTCCTGCTGACGACCGACCATGCGGGAGGTGATCAGGCGTCCGCTCTGAAGAGGCATTTCTGTCGGTGCAATATTTTTCGTTAAAACTTCGTAAATAGAAAGGGCTTTCTTGTACCCTTTCACCGGAACAGGTTCGAGTACATTGTAGGTGTAATTTTGATGGGTTCCCTTGTAGGTTTCCTCTCCCACAAGTATCTGACCTGGCGTTGCCACACTGCAAATGTGAGATGCAAGATTTATGGTTTCGCCAAAATAATTTTCCTGCTGGTTTATACCGATACCTATTTTTGCAATAAAGATTTCTCCTGAAAAAATCCCGATCTGCAATCCAATGGCTTCAGGGAGTTCCTCGAGGGTTTTCATTTCAGAAAGTTTATTTTGCATTTCAATGGCTGATTTTACAGCCTGAATGGATGCATTTTGCTGTTCGCTGTTCAACCCGAAAAATACTACTGCACTCTCTCCTAAATATTTATTGAATGTTCCCCTGTATAATTTGATGATAGGATCAATAAAGGAAAAGCAACTGCCCAAAATGGAAGCGGTAGTCTCAGCGCCCAACCCTTGCGGAAGATTACCAAGCCCATTGAATGTGAGATGTACAACGGTAACTTTTTTAAATGAAGCTTCTTGTTTTTGTTCTGTCATCTTTTTTGGATTTTAGAAAGTTACATTAACCCAAAATCCGAAACAATATTCAAAGCTTTCTTACGCAAGGCTCTCAAACAAGCCGAGCAACATATCTTTTTTTCGCGAGGCAACAGGAACTACCAACCCATCCACCATTTTAACCTCGCCTCCATCCAGCTTGTCGAAATAGCTCAGTTTATTGATGTTGATGATATGCGATTTGTGGATGCGGTGAAATCCTTTGTCTATCAGCGCTTCTTCGTATTCCCGGATGGGTCTGGAAACCAGAATCTTTCTGCCATCGAGGATGAAGAAGGTACAATAATTCCCATCGGCTTCAATACGAATAATATCGCTTGTGTTTATCAGATGCACCTGGTCACTGGTTTTCAGGAGGATCTTATCGGTTTTATTCAGCGTCTTCAGGTTTTCCTCCATGGCTTTGAACTTCAGCTTTTCTTCAAACCTGATTAAATCGTCGGCCCTGTTGATGGCCAATGCCAGCGCCTCCTTATCAATGGGTTTGATGAGATAATCAATCGCACCGAACTTATAGCCTTTAATGGCATATTCCATGTAACCGGAAATAAAGATCACCTTGAAATCGGGTTTGTTGAAATGTTTGATCAGGTCGAATCCGCTACCGTCTGGCATTTTTATGTCAAGCAAAACAAGGTCGGGCTCATGTTCGTTGATGGCAGCGACACCTGTCTTTACGCTATCGGCAGTAGCAACTACAGTTACATTGGGACAATAAACCTCAACGGTTTTGCGAATGAGTTCATTTGAGAAAGGCTCATCATCAACAATTATTGCCCTTATCATGAAAAAATTTTCCACGAATTTAACTATTATTTATTTACCTAACACAAAGAACTCAAAAAAGGGCAACCGCTCGCCGGCTAACATCAAACCCTAATATTAACTTAAAGACCAAAGGGTTTTAGTTAGTCTTGATAAATTTGGCAAATTGTTCATGACCGTTGGTGATCACTTTTAATATATAGAGTCCTTTCTGAAAATTACCTGTATTAAATTCTATTTCATGCGTTCCGCCAGGTTGCAAGCCAATGACCAACTCACTGACTTTTTGCCCAAAGCAGTTGTAGATTTCACATTGTACAAACGAAGGCTCCGTTAAATGGTAGTTTAGCGTAAGCCTGTCGGCGACCGGATTGGGGAAAATGGAATAACATTCTTCGGAAACTATCTCCTCCACACCAATAGCCTCACATGCATCTTCCACCTCTGCCTGACTGTTACATCCTGTTTTGTTGTTGTGAATTTCAGTTGACGCATTGGGACTTGCCAAATATTTGCAAATACTTTGAACTGCGCACATAGATAAAGAATCGTTATAGGTAATTATTAGGTAGTCAATAGTATTAGCATCAATGTTGTCCAATCCCATTAAATCGGACAACATATTGTTATCCTGAAGGGTAATTGATTCCCCAATAGTTGTCAGGTTTTCCAAACCATTAAAATTGGTCAGTGCATCGTTGAAACTAATCCAAAGGTGCCCCCCGATGGATACTAAATTGTTTAGCCCTGCTAAATTTGTCAGGGCGTCGTTGAATTGAAAAGTTAGGCTACCCCCAATAGAATTAAGATTATTCAACCCAGCCAAACTGGTCAAGGCAAGGTTCTCATCTAGATTAAGAGCTTCTCCTATAGAAGTTAAATTATCCAGGCCTGATAAACTGGACATAATGGGATTGTCACTTATATGTAGGCTACCCGCTAACGAAGAATAACCTTCAAGTCCTGACAGATTAGAAAGGGATGGGTTGGAATAAATATACAATGTGCCTGCAATTATAGGTATTGTAAATAGTCCTGTTAAACTCGAAAGTGAGTTGTTATTCATAATTAAAAAACTACCACAAATGAAGTCCAGAGAATTAAATCCCAACAGGTTTTCAATAAAATCATTATTTGATATCTCTAAATTGCCGCCTACATAAACTAATGCATCCAATCCAGTGAAATCTGTTAACGATTCATTGCCGCCAATTACAAGGGATCCACCAACAGAATTCAAAGATTCAAGACCAGATAGATTTAACAGACTATGGTTGCCAATTAACAAGTCTCCGCCGACAGAATTAATTTTATCTAATCCTGATAAATTTAAAAGTGCACCATTGTTAACAATAGCAATATCACCGGGAATTGTAGTTATTGCAGCTGGGATTGTAAAATCAGCTAATGCAAGGTTCTCAAAGATTGACAAGCTTCCTCCTATATTGGCAAGATTATCCAGCCCGTTCAGGTTTATCAATGCATGATTAGCACCAATGGACAGATTTTCTCCTACAGAGATCATTGAGTTTAAACCTTGAAGGCTGGTGAGCAGGGTATCATAATATATCGTGATTGACCCCCCAACAGTATCTATGCTATGAAGTCCTGAAAGACTGTTGAGAACATAACACTCGCTTATCTGCAAGTTTCCGCAGATCCTGGTAAGGTTATTCAATGCCTCCAGTGAATTTAAATTTGGATTATAATCTAATGCAAGGTTTCCTCCTAAAAAGAAAAGATTCGTTAAGCCAGCGAGATTATTGAGGACCGTATTATTAGCAATTATCAAATCACCACCAATATGATTTAAGCCTTCAAGACCTTCCAGAGAAACCAAGGATTGATTGCATAGGCTTGTCCAACCCTCAAAGCCTATAACCAGATTGCCACCTATATAATGAAGGCTTTCGATGCCGACAAGGTTGGTTAAATTCTGGCTGCACAAGACTTTCATATTTCCATAAATAAATTTTATTCCTTCGATTCCTGTGAAATTTATAAGGGCATCATTCCCGGAAATCTCAAGAGATCCAGATATAGTATCCAACCCTGACAGTCCTGCAAGGCTTAATAATGCTGAATTTCCAGAAATTATGATATCCTGGCCAATTGAGGACAGGTTTTCGAATCCGGTAAGGCTGGTCAGGGCATAGTTGTATTTAATCCCAAGGTCTCCAACGATGGAAGTCAAATTGTTCAACCCCATCAAGCTGATTAAGAGGGGATTGCCTCCATAATACGAACTACCAATATTAAGACTTCCCCCAAAAGAAGTCAAAACACTAAATCCACTTAAATTGGTAATACCACTCCCATAGATTGTCACATCCCCTAAAATCTCGGTACATCCCGGATAATTGATCTGAAAATTATCAATCTGCTCCTGCGTGGTAAAGGTGATTCCTTCAGGCAGGCATCCCTGCGAAAACACTGTCGCGTAATTGATAGCCACTGCTATGATTAAAAAAATTAGTTTTTTCATGGTTTTAATTTTTTGTTTTATCGTCATTGCGCAGCCCGCCGAGGCGGGATGAAGCATTCTGTAACTTATTAAGTAGTGCAGCCATTTTAAAGATTGCTTCGCGCCTGCACTTCAGACCAATGTTTAGGCTCGCAATGACGGTTGGGTTCATAGTTTAACTATTTTCTTCGCCATCACCTGGTTTCCGGTCTTTAATTGGACATAATACACTCCTGCCGGCAAACCTTTAGCATTCCACTGCACCCGATAGGTACCTTTCGTTTGTTTCTCATCTACCAGAAATCCAACCTCCTGCCCGAGATGGTTGAAAAGAGTAAGCATTACTGAAGTGTTTTCTTTAAGCTGATATTCCACTCTGGTAGAATTAATAAAAGGATTGGGAAAAACATTGCAACTCATTGTATTGGATTCTTGCCCATCAGGAGCTGAAGTATAAATGTCGAAAAAGTTAAGTATGCGATGTAATAATTCCCCACGGGTATTTGGAATTGCTCCATCATTTAAATCGGCTAAAGAATATGAAAAACAAAATGTCCGGCGGCCATTGGGAACATTCTGCTGCACAGCCACTGTGCCATAATCACTTTCGGTAAATGCTTCACGGCCAGTTGGCAGCGGGTACATACTTATCAATATAGGAATTGGAGACCTGGTTGTTACCTGTGAAAATCATTTCATTTGTCAAAGCATCCGGTTGGCCTTCAAGGCTATTGATAGGATTTGCTGTTCCATCCGTAGCGGATGCCAGTCCAAACAATTCAAGCAATTGTGTATTGGTAACCTGGTCATAACCCAAAGCATCACCACCTTCGAGGTAAACGTAGCCACCACCTTCAAGATAGTCAAAGATGATATTAGCCATCTGGTCATCCAATACAGTATTTCCTGATTCGAAATTGCCGAATGAAAGGAATACAGCGGAATAACCTTCCAGGCTCTCCGGTAAAATGTTTCGGTATGTTACAGAATATGCATGTTCCTGAAGATAGTCTCTGATAAATGTACCACTGTAATCGGTACCATCTGGAACACCTTCGTAAACCAGGTAACCATAATTGACGGTTATAAATTCTTCCAAAACCAGGGTATCGGAATTCAACCCATTCGAGACAATCAGTCTTACATCATAAGTACCTCCATCATTATATGTCCATACCGGCGGATTCTGAGCATACGAGTCGATGGCTCCATCATTATCAAAATCCCATTGCCATGATAGTATTGGATAAGCTGGATCAGAGAGGGAAATATCAGTGAACTGAACTTGCAGCGGAGGTCCTCCCACATTTTTATCTGCTTTAAAATTGGCAAGAATATAACTCTCTGGCAGTATTTCAAAAAAGTCAAGTACCTTGAGTAAAACATTATTTTTTGAATTTACAGGATCGGAATCAACAAGTTCTGCTAGAGAATAACTAAAGTAAAAAACTTTATGTCCATAACTGGCTGAACCGTCATACATAATAGAAACATTGCCATAACCATATTCATAAAACGGGATTACTGCTTGCGCAACCGGTGTGAGTTTATCAATGTACCAATTGAATAATTGGTTCGACTCTGTAAATGCAATCCCTTCAAAGGGGCTATTTTCAACTCCAATCAGGGAATCAAGCGGATGTTCTGCTAATTACCATCTGATTGCTGCTTACTCCAAAGAGCTGCTTCATCGCTGAATAGTTCGGGTAACCAAAATATTGCATACCTGTAAATAGTCCTCCTGCTTCTATATATAAATTACCGCCATCTTCCAAAAATTCCTGACAAATCAGTGAATGTTCCTCTGTAACCATTGTGCCTTCTGAAAGCTGTTGTCCGAAATTTCCATGGGATAAGAATGCGGTTTCAAAACCCAGAAGGGTAGGAGGGTATGTGTTGGAATAGGTGTTATAAATACCCATTTGGTCTAATATCTCTTTGATATAGGTTCCGCTATAATCCTGTCCGTTGGGTTCACCTTCATAAATAAATATACCGGCTGGTGCAACAAGCACTTCAATGATTTGCTCTTCACCACATACGATTTCCAGTTCGGAATCGAAGGTAATGGTGAAACTGGCGAAATGTGAGGTAGCTTCTTCGCTGACCTCGAACTGAAACTGATCCTCTATGGTAAAGATTCCATCGGGTGGTATATCAACAGTTGCTGTTCCCGTAAGAATGGTAATTTCCGGATCTTCTGTGGTCATAGTTACGGTTACCTCATCATCACCCACAAATGGGACAAAATTTCTGAATTCCAAATTCAGGGTTACTTCCTCACCCGGTTCATTGATCTGGTTTCCATTGGCATCCTCATAGCTTATGCTGGTAAGACCAAGCTTTAATACCTGTGGCATGGTCACGTTTTCTTCTGATAGACATACGAAAAGCATTTACACGGCCGGTTCCCAGCATATTCTCATAACCGGGATTAATGGCATCAATGTTATCTGCACGTGCCCAGTATCTGGGTGATAAGTTGCTCGT
This sequence comes from uncultured Bacteroidales bacterium, assembly GCA_963749345.1. Taxonomy (GTDB): domain Bacteria; phylum Bacteroidota; class Bacteroidia; order Bacteroidales; family JAADJA01; genus JAADJA01. The sequence goes on from CAVVMO010000004.1 coordinate 9,264, forward strand.
TCGTCCAATCAGGATGATAGGATTTTAACAAGCCAAAACAACCTGCAACCAATGGAGTTGCCATGGAAGTTCCTGACAACATGCTTCATAGGTATTTCCGGGAATGGTACTTAGTATTCCTCCTTCAGAACCACCACCAGGTGCAGATATATCTACAGCAAGGTTATAATTTGAGTAAGATGCTTTTGTGTCATCGACACTTACAGAAGCAACAGAGATGACATCCTGATAATCTGCCGGATAGATTAACTACTGTAGTTGTTATGATTATGGGCAGCAGCTACAACAATACTTCCAAGTCCTGTTGCATAAGTCACTACTTCCTGGTCAGCGATGGAATAGGCAAATCCTCCCCAGCTATTGGAAATGATATCTGCCCCGTTTTCGGCAGCATAGATGATTCCATCCCAACCATAAGGAAAGGTATTGTTCTCATCTACGCAAATGGCCATTACACTCAGGTTCCAACTGATACTGGCTATTCCAGTACCGTTATTGGTAGACCCCACGGCAATTCCGGCACAATGGGTTCCATGACACCCATACAGGATTTCCGGGAATTGGATTGGGATCGCCATTGCTTGTAATAAAATTCCATCCTAGTCAAATCATCAGTAAAACCGTTTAAATCTTCGTCAATCCCATTTAAATCACCGGGATCAAGAACCCATTGTGTTCCGTTATACTCCATGGTATGACCATCACCGTCGGCATCTTCGAGCTAAGTTTTGCCATACGTTGCTTTGCAAATCCACATGTTCCCAATCCACACCTGTGTCAACAATGGCAATAACGATTTCCTCAGTTCCGTTTTCACCTTTGTGGATTTCCCAGGCTTCCGGAGCATGAATCTGCGGCAGATGCTGCAATTGGCTGTATAAAGCATCATCGGGAACTTCGGTTGTGTGATAAACCGGAATGGCTTCGGCATATTCCACATTCGGATCGGATGAAAATGCTTTCACTACTTCGCTCAATGAATAAGTTATCGGGAAACGAAATTTTATAAATCCGCGACAGATCAGGCAAATCCGATCGCAGTTTTGCCGGATTATATCTGAAACGTTTTTCCAACTGATACACTTCAAAATTGGCGACCTTGTCATCCAATGACTGTAATTCCGAAATGCACAGTTCCGGTTTGTTTTCCGAAATCACCAACACCTTCTTTGAGTTTAATGGTAATCACACCCTGTACAAATTGAGAAGATGGGGATTTTGAATCCTTAGGATTCCCGAACAATCAGCCTGTCCGGGTTTGTGTTTTAGCGTTACTTGCTCTGGCTTTGCACTGTCAGGCCAATGGCTGTCATGACCAAAACGATAATTGAAATTTTTGTAAATGTTTTCATTGGTTTATTTTTTAGACCTCACCTCATTTTCGGGTCATTTCATCTTGAAAGAAGTGGGGTGGTTTATTTCATTTTTATTAATTTATTTATCACCACCGGGGAAAAGCGGGCAGCCACATGCGGCTGCCCCAAACCCCAATATTAACTAAAAGACAAAAGGGTTTTAGTCAATCTTGATGAATTTAAAAATACGCTCATGGCTATTGGTAGTCATTTTTAATAAATAGGTTCCTTTCTTAAGATTCTCTGCATTAAACTCAATTTCATGCAGTTCCGGCAAGCTGAATATCATTGACCAGTTCGTCAACTTTCTGCCCGAGGTAATTGTACATTTCGATTTTTATCAACGATGGTTGGGTCAATTGATAACTAATTTTGCCCTTTTCAGTAAGTGGATTTGGGAAAATTGTCATTTGCATATCCGAAACGAAGGATTCATCAACAGATGTAGTATCACAAGGTAAAACAATAACCCATATCCGAAACAGTTCCATCCGGATCTAAAATGGAAGGATCGCCGGAATTGTGGCAGGGTGATGATTCTAAATATGAAAATCGAAGGCTGATACATCTACAAATTCGGGATCTTCGTCAATATTGTTTTCATAGACTCCTGTTCCGATACCATAAGGGCCAATACCATCCTCGCCGCCTTCAATATCATTATAGGTAATATCAACATTGCAATCATTGGTTCCAACACTAACCTGGCTTCCAGTTGGAGCCTGATTGTCCCATATGATATTATTGATGAGATCAGGATCAGAATTATTATAGGCATGAACGCCTCCTCCTTCACCATCGGCACTATTTAAACAAATTGTATTATTTACAAGAATTGGACTGCTAAATGTACTGAGCAGAGATAGCCCCGGCACTCTCCGCATGATTGTTATAAAAAAGACATCTGCTTATTTCAGGGTTGGAATTTAGATAACAAAACAATGCACCGCCAAAGGTAGCAACATTGTTTAAAAAAACACAGTTGCTGATAACAGGGCTTGCAGTCAAAAGTACGATAGCTCCACCGCATGCGTAATAGGACGGTGTTGTTAAATCAGCTTTATTGTTATTAAATATTGAGTTGTTGATTTGTATGTTATCATAATTCCAAATAACAAAAACACCTCCGCTGCAAAATTCGCCAACTCCCAATGCATAGCTATGTTTAAAAGTGCAATGATCGAATACGGAAGTATCGTTTGAAGATGGAGTATAGGCGTAATCAAACCCATCCCACCAAAGATTTGGATTTGAACTTATGAAGATGATATTGTCATCTTCAGTTCCTTCAGCTATAACACACCCCTGAACAGTAAAATGATAAGGCCCCCTGACGGCAACCTTTACGCCCGGTTCAATGGTGAGTATTTGACCATTTTGTATGGATAGGTCCCCTTCCACATAATAGGGTGAGTGTTCGGCAGTCCAGGTCCCGCTTATTATTCCGCCGGATACAAAAGTGGCTTTTTCGTGCACACCCGTCACAGCGCCTGCAACAACGTTATAAAAGGCCCCATCTCTTCCATTCCCGGTAAACGTAGCTGCAAAAGTCATACTGGAAGCTGCTGTTTTCAGGAAATGGGTTCCCATATCACTGATGAACGATTGGGCTACAAACTGTGCTTCAGGAGATGCATTTTCTGAAATATCATAGACTTTACCCACAGAGGTGCCACTTAGCCAATAAGATGTCATTTCCACCAGTTTATTGGTATCCTGCATGATCTCCAGTATGGGCTCGTTGTTGAGTTCGATAATAAAAACGTTGTTGTAGTAATTTAGCCAATCATGACCATTTTCAAATCCCCAGTCTTCTCCTTCCACATCGGGCCCAAGGCTTTCAAGTCCTAATTTAATTTTCAAATCCCCGATCCCGAAACCGCGGTATTCAAGCTGCAGCCGGGTGTTGAAGAAACCTGTTGAACCGTCCAGAAAATGAGCAAGGCAGGCATCCGGGCTCGGGTTTATATTGTTATAATCCAATGAAGCACCGTAGTATAAAAAGTCCGCATGGCCATTACCAAAAGGTTCTGGTCCGCTGCCATCCGCATCCCAGGCGGCAATCCCTTCATTATCGGCATAGAGTCCCTGGAGGGGGATTTGCGGAAGACCTTTTTCGATGGAACCGGTAAGGCTCCAATAGGATCCGTTTCTTCCATTTCCTGATAAGGGCTGTGAATTCCCCACGGTTTGAAATGTTAAATACACTTCTTCATCTCCAACATCCAGCAAAAAAGCAGATGCCACAGCCTGAGCTCCTGGAGAACTGCTGCCGGATGCATTCACAGGAACAAAGTAATTGGTTTTCACGTTCCAATCCCACGAAGTTGAGGGTCCGATATGGAATAACCAGTAACCCGTTGTTCCTGTTAACAGAAGCTCTCCATCAAGTAACACGGTGATTTCGAAGGAATAAAAATTAATGTAGTGTTCATCGCCAAACGCAAACCAATCCTCACCTTCCTGATCTTCGCCCATGGATGTCAGCCCGACTTTAAATTTGACCTGTTGCAGCGTATAGCCATTATCAGCAAGCGCCTGGGCAAAGGCCGGAAAACCATTAACGATGTTTGTTAAATGACTCCCGGCGGAACTGGAAGGGTCTACATAATCGCACGAAGCAACGTAATAACCATAATCCCCATGACCGTTACCAAAGGGTTCGGGTCCGGAACCATCGGCATCCCATACGGCTCCGCCTTCGTTATCTGCCATTAGACCCTGAAACTGAATTTGTGCCTTTAATGTACTCAATGAAATGAGAAAGGCAGCTACCCAGAATAATCTGAGTAATTGGGTAAATTTTTTTGTTTTCATAAAAACCTCCGTTTTTTAGTTAATATTGAATTTTACGAAATCAAAATTACCATCAGGCGGAGGCCCGAATGAATCAAATACATTTATGCCGGGGTAAAATGTATAAACGTATGGATTTTTTGGATAAACGCAGAGAAGTTCGAAGTTCAAAGTTCGAGGTTCAAGGTTCGGGTTTGGATTAAGTTTCTGGATTGTCTTGACGATAAACACAACAAGGATTCATTTTTTAGTATTGAGTGGGATTTCGATTTTAATCCTTGTCCCCGTTGCCTCATCCCTGTAATTTTTCAGGTCAATGATCTCCATCAAAATCTTTCTCCTGAGCTTTTTGTTCAGTATTCTGATCCGCTCCATGGTGATGGCTGTCGCCATAGACTTGTGATCCTTGTCTTGCTCTCTGAGTATTTCCAGCGCCCGCTGCCTGCCAACCCCATCATCCTCCACTTCAAGTTCTATCAATCCGTTTTGTAATTTAAACAGGACATCTATTTTCCCTTTTGAATTCTTATGTTTGATCCCGTGCTCAATGGCGTTCTCGATAAAAGGCTGCGCCAGCATAGGAGGAATTTGGACACTTTCCGGATCGAGGCGCTCATCCACATCAACGGTGTAATCAAATTTTTCAGGGAATCGGATCTTTTGAAGCTCAAGGTAATTTTCAATGGTTGAAATCTCCTGTTCCAGTGGAATAAATTCTTCCACCGAGCTGTCAAGAATATTGCGCACCAGCCTGGAAAACTTAGCGAGGTATTTGCTGGCTTTCTTCGGCTCTTCATTGATGATGGCATTTTGTATGCTGGCGAGGGAGTTGAAAATGAAGTGGGGATTCATCTGGGAGCGAAGAAGTTTTTGTTGCAAAATAGTCTTTTCTTGTTGAGTTTTGATCCGATTTTGTCGTATTAACAGGAATGCGATAAAAATAGCTAATACCAATAATAAACCCAATCCAATGATAAAGTAAGCGGACTGAAGTGCTTTGGTTCTGTTCAATTCATTTTCCTTTGATAAAAGTTCAATCTTCTGTGAAATTTTTGATGCTTCATAAGTTGCTTCTATCAATTCTAATTCCTTACTTTCCTTGTTGGCTTGAATCCATTCTTTTAACTCATTTTTTAAAACTTCATATTCAAATGCTTTCTCATAATTTTTTTGTAAAAGAAACAATTTAACATAGCCTTTAAAAATTGTTAACTTAACAGATTTGTAAACAACCTGATCCCTCATTTTTACACTGGGATCATTAAAGGAGAGTTTTAACAAAGTGGAATCAAATTGTTGTAAAATTTTAATTGCAACAGAATAAATAGAATCTGCTTTCTTTAACTTATCGTATTTCAGGCACATATTACCGTAATCCATGAGATATGAAGCTTTTAGTGCATAACGATCAGTTGTATCTTCAATCCTCAGAGCAATTTTGAAATGTTTTTCTGCTATTTCATAAAAACCTGGATGATTTGGTTTATTAGCATAAAAACAGCCAATATTATCAGCAAGGACGGACTGATCTGTAGGTACTTCCGATTTTTTCGCAGCCTCCATACCTTCAGTAAAATATTTTAATGCAGATGAATCATGCAAATTAAGGTAAATTAAACCCATCTCATTCAGAGCGCGGTTATAATTTTTTGGATCTATCAATTTAAAATAATCTAATCTCTCAACTACATACTTTAATGCTTCTTCGTCCAGGGAATCTTCAAGAAAAGCATGAAAGATCATTCTTTGCGCATAATATTTTGAAAGATCATCATTTATGGAATGAAAAATGTTTTCTGCTTTAATAAAATATTTTTTGGAATCAATAAAATTAAAATTATAATAATGAAGTAATCCAATTTGAGAGTACAAGTTTCCTTGTAATTTTGAGGGTGGTTCATTCTCAATAAAAGCTAATGACTCAAAATAATACCTCATTGAATTTTTAACATCATTTTTAAAATAATAACCATTTCCTGAATTAAATTTTGCTTCTGCTATTCCGTATTTATAGTTTAAAGAAGCTGATAAATCAAAAGCCTGTTGTGCATAATACTGGCAACTATCAGGATACCGCTGCGATATGGAAGTGGCTATCAGATTCAAGTGATCAACCAATTCTTCATCCTGGAAATCAGGAATGATCCTGATTAAACTATCCAGTTCTGATTTGGGGGCATCGGTTCGGATTTGGGTATAAGAGTCAAGAGTAATGAAAAAAAAGAAAAAGTAAATGATGATTCTCTTACACATATTTAAAGTTAAATTGCAGCCAGTCTATCGAACATCTCCATCAGTTCCTCCCGTTTTCGCGATGCAACCGGCACCTTAGCTTCATTTTCCAGCACTACATAACCCCCTTCCCCTTTTTCAAATCGTTCGATGTAACGTATATTGATGAGGTAGGATTTATGAACCCGGTAAAATCCGCATTCCTTAAGCATTTCATCATATTCTTTCAGGAGGGTTGATACCACAATCTTTTTGCCGTTCAGCAGGTGAATGGTTGTATAACTCCCTTCCGATTCGCAATAGTTGATGTCCTGCACTTTCACAAGATGAATGTTATCGAAAGTTCTGAGTATTATTTTCCGGTTTGCCTTATCGCCCGGCTGCATATTCTCCTCGAGGGTATTCAACTGGGTGCTGAAATCCTGCTGCATCAGCTTTTCTGCCCGGTTCACGGCTTCGGTCAGTTCATCCGCATCCACCGGCTTCAGCAGGTAATCAATGGCGCTGAAACGAAAGGCTTTGATCGCATACTGATCGTATGCTGTTATAAAAATCACCTTGAAATCAACAGGCTGCAATTGTTTTAAAAGGTCAAACCCGGTGCCGTCATCCATTTTAATGTCGAGCAGTATCATGTCGGGATGGTGTCGGCGGATGGCTTCCGCGCCGCTTTTTACGCCGTCGGCAGTTGCTACCAGTTTGATGGTCGGACAGTACCGGTTTACCATTTTCTCCAGCGTTTCGCGCATGTGAGCCTCGTCGTCCACGATGATGGTTCGGAGCATGTTCAGTTCGGAATTTTTTCTAAAAATACTCATAATTGTTAAAATTCCAATAAATTAAAAACCAAATTCCAAAAGTTTTACGACCCTTGTCTTTATCGTCATTGCGAACCGCAGGGCTGGCCATGTGTGAAGGCGTGAAGCAATCTCTATCAATAATTAATCTCCATTGGTTTAGCAGATTGCTTCGCTCCAACGCTTAAATCCGCCCAAAAGCTCGCAATGACGTTCATTATTAAAGTTTTATTATTTTCTTCGTAATCATTTTATTTCCAATTTGTACCTGGCAGAAATAAAGCCCCGCTTGTAAACCTTTTAAATCAAGGGTAAACTCTTTTTCTCCGGGTTGCTGATTTTGGAATTGCCAGCTTTTGATACAAACGCCGGTAATGTTATAAATGCAAAATTCCACTGAACTTTTTGAATGGATATTTAAACTTAAAGCTGCCTGGTCTTTGACCGGATTTGGTGAAATTGTCAGGATTAATTCATAATTTTTATCTTGAATACCTGTAATATTGCAAAGGCTGTCAACTTCTTCCGGGCTGTTGCAGCCGGGGGCGTTGTCGGAAATATTAATGGTGCCATTTGGACTGGATAAATAGTCGCAAATACTTTTAACATCACACTCAGATAGGTTCGAATTAACATGTATAAAAATATATTGCACTGAACTAGCCTCAACATTTTCCAATCCAGTCAAACTGGACAGGGCCTGGTTGTAACTAATCCCAAGATAACCCCCAATGGTAGTTAAACTACCTAACCCTGTCAGGTTTGTCAGCGCCAAATTTTCAGTAATATGAAGATCTCCCCCTAATGATGAAAGATTAGCAAGGCTTTCCAGAGAAGTCAAAGAGGGATTTCCTAAAAGCACCATGCCAGAATGGAATCCGATTTCTAGATCTCCTCCGATGGAAGTTACATTATCCAATCCTGTGAGGCTGGCAAGGGCATTATTTCCTCCAATTGAAAGGTTACCTTCGATGGAAGTCAAATTCTCCAATCCCGCCAGGCTGGCAAGGGTAGTGTTTAGTAACAGGTTCAGCCCCCCTCCCAAAGATGAAAGATTAGTAAGACCTTCCAGTGAAGTCAATGAAGGATTTCCATAAGCTGCCATACCATCAGGGAATCCGATATCTAAATTTCCCCCTATGGAAGTCAATCCTTCCAATCCCGTAAGGCTTGCCAGGGCATCATTTCCACCAATTGAAAGGTTTCCCCATATGGAAGTCATATTATCCAATCCTGTGAGGCTGGTCAGGGCAACATTTCCAATAATCCAAAAGTCTCCCACAACGCAAGTCAGACTCTCCAATCCAGATAAATTAGTTAGGGAATTATTAAAATAAATCCGAATGACTCCTCCGATGGAAGTCAAATTATCCAATCCCATCAGACTGGTCAGGGCAGCAGTGTTAGCAATCCAAAGGTCTCCCCCGACAGAAGTAACATTTTCCAATCCTGTCAGGCTGGTCAGGGTAACATTTTCTCCAATTGAAAGATTACCACCAATGGAAGTCACATTATCCAGTCCCGTCATGCTTGACAGGACATCATTTCCTCCAATTGAAAGGTTACCCCCGATGAAGGTCAAAACGCTTAATCCATTAAGATTTGTAATATCCGTCCCATTATAATCACCTATTGAAACATCCCCCTCAACCTCTGTGCAATTGGGATAATTTATTTGGAAATTATCAATCTCCTCCTGGGTGGTAAAGGTGATGCCCTCGGGAAGGCAGGAATTTTCAACAATATTAAATATAGAATCGAGAAACACATAAGTTTCTTGCATGAATGAAGTTGGCATGCTATGACCACCTGGATGGCTGAAAAACTGGCTTGGAATTCCATAGGCATCCAGGCTATCTTTCAAAGCTAAAGAACCCGGATAAAAGCCCAGTTCATCATTCTGGCCATCGCCGAATAATATCCCAAAATCATCATCCGGTGTCAATTCCTGAACGAGTTTATGTCCACTATGATCAAGCCATTTACTGATTATCGTATCAATGAAAGCACCCTGGTCATCCAGTATAAATTCAACTGTTGTTGGATTTATATGGGTTTGAGGACAGTTCAAATTAGGGGCTACAGCGCCGGATTGCAGAAAACTGATTTTTGTAAATATTCCTCCGGAGTTAAAATCAAAAAAATATGGAGGCACTGATACCTGTTCATTCAATAAGTCCGTTTGCCAACTATCCATACAATATTCCATAACACCAGAATAACCATGTGCGGCAATCGCCCTGAACTTATCCTTATATTTCGGACCGTTTTCAAAACAACCACTGGCTCCCATTGATTGACCCATCAAGGCTCTTTTATTCGGATCCGGTAAAGCCCGGTAAGTGTCTTCAATATAATTTAAAACCTCTGTGAAGTTAAAGGTTTCAAAATCACCCCAAAGAGGAGAGTTCATATACATGGTCCCGCCAAAAGGCCCGGCCTGATTATTTGCACCGACCATAATAAACGGATCTATACTTCCATTTAACATAAGCGTATTTGCTATTGAGGCATAATTATTCAGACTATTTTGGTTACCACCCCAACCATGTAAAAAGTAAACAACCGGGTAATACTGGTCAGGATTAGCCTCGTAATCTGGAGGCAGGAATACATCCACCAACATTTCCTGCTGGAGGACTGTACTGTAAAATGAATCGTCAACAATGTTGATTTGCGCGAACAACAATTTTGCTGTTAAAACAATCGCAACTAAAAATTTAAGTTTTTTCATGATGTTTTTGTTTTTTGTTTATCCCGTCATTGCGAACCCAGGGTTGGGCTTGTGTGCCGGCGTGAAGCAATCTGCTTTTAGGTTAGTAATATTTTAATGAGATTGCTTCGTCAGCCATCCCACTTTCCGACCCAATTTCCTCGCAATGACGATCATTAATTAAAGTTTTATAATTTTCTTCGTTACCATTTCATTTCCAATTTGTACCCGGCAGAAATACAATCCGGCAGGAATTTCCTTCAAATCAAGGATAAAAATGTTTTTACCGGTTTGAATTTGGGGATATTGCCAGCTTTTGACGCAAATGCCCGTGGTGTTGTATAGCGAAATTTCAACCGGCAAGCTACTGGTCGAATTCAGGTTTATTTCCGCATAACCTGTAACAGGATTGGGTGAAATGTTGAATTCAACATCTTCTGAAATATCTTCTATTGAGGTTAAGCAGGCTTCCTGCACCTCTTCCGGGCTGTTGCAGCCAGGGGCGTTGTCATAGATGCTTACCTGTGCACCTGGCATGGCAAGATAATCGCAAATGCTTTGGACTTCACATGTTGATAGCTGATAGTTGCTGTTGATACTAAGATTTGAAATTGAACCAGTCTCAATATTTTCCAATCCCGCCAAACTTTGTAATTCCGGATTATCATAGATCCAAAGTTCCCCTTCAATGTATAATAAACCTGATAATTCAGACAGGTCTTGAAGAAGAATGTTGCAATAAAAACTAAGATCACCTCCGATAGAATTCAAGTTTTCAAGACCGGTCAAGCTAACAAGATGTGTGCAAGCAGGACCACCCATAGTCCCGTAACCAAAACTGACAGATCCTCCTATCGTTTGTAAATTATCCAATCCAGTCAGGTTATTTAAATTTTCACCTCCTCCAATAATAAAATCACCGGCAATGATCCCTAAATTTTGCAATCCTTCAAGATTTGAAAATGCATTCCAATTTAAATAAAAACCTCCTCCAATAAATTCCAGGTTTTGAAGCCCTTGCAGGCCATTTAATGACTCGCAGAATTCAATTTCAAGATTCCCACCAATGGAAGTCAATACACTTAATCCATTTAAGTTTTTAATAGTATCAGGTTCATATGGTGATCCACTGAGTTTTACATATCCTTCTATTTCAGAACATCCTGGATAATTCACCTGAAAACTATCGATCTGTGCTTGGGTGGTAAAAGTGATCCCTTCAGGCAGGCAGGAACATGGGATGGAGTCGGAAGCATAATCAAACAGCAGATCGATAATTTGGTAACCAATGTAGTCTGCTGTATTTGAAAAAACGATCACACCGGTATTCTCATCCGGGTAAAATCCCATGTAAGTCATTGCTCCCAAATTGGTTCCCTCATGCCCCCAGAGCCATCTTCCTCCCAAATATAATTTGTACCAAAACAAGCCCTGAGTTGGATCAATCGATGGGATTTGAAGAGTCATGATTGAATCAATGGTTGAACTCTGCAATATTTGCTCACCCATGTATGATCCACCATTCATGTAAGCCAAAAGAAATTTTGCAAGCTGATCCACACTGGTTCGCAGAGCACCGGCGGGATAGGTACTCAGGGTATAAAATCCATAAGGTACAAGCTCACTTCCATTCCAATAGTAAGGCATAGCCAGATTCGTCGTATCCACTTCCGAGAGAAACCATGCGGTTTCGTTCATTTGCAACGGATCGAAAATCCTTTCCGCTGTTTGCCAGGCAAAGGTCGAATCACCCAATACTTCCACCAGATAGCCCGCAAGGGCTGTACCAACATTGCTGTAATTATATGCAGTCCCGGGTGCCTGATTGTAAAAGTTCAGGTTGGGGAAATAATTGGCGCCCTGTGGATCCAAGTAGTCAAAAAGAAATTGGCCTAAGGGTATCGGTGAATCTTCACCCCAGTAATACGGATTGACTGCACTATTATCTTTTATGCAGGAAGTATGGGTGCACAGCATCCTGAAAGTTATGGGTAAGGCTGGATAATTAGGATTATGAACCTCAAACGGTAAATAATCGTTGATATCATCATCCAGTTCAAACAAACTATTTTCCCATAATTGCAATAATGCAGTACCTGTAACTGTTTTAGAAACAGAAGCCATGTAAAAAAGGGTGGTTGTATCAACAGGTGTTCCTTGTTCAATGTTGGCAAATCCGTAGTTACCTATCCAGCTTATTTCATCATTTTTAATGATGCAAGCAGAAACACCGGCGAGATGAGCTGTTTCCATTTTTGCCATGATCACCGAATCAAGATAGGGGCTAACCAGCGGAACCTGAGCTGAGGCAGAATGTGTTTGAAATAAATAAACAGCTCCCCAAAACAAAATTTTTACAAATTTTTTCATGATGTTCTTGTTTTTGTTTATCTCGTCATTGCGAGGAAATGAGTCTGATTTGCTCGCAGGCTGACGAAGCAATCTGCTTAACCTGACTTGTTACTTCTTTCAGACAGATTGCTTCGCGCTTCTTCTTATGGCTGCCCTGTGGCTCGCAATGACGTTCATTATTTAACTTTTATAATTTTCTTTGTGATCATTTCATTTCCAATTTGAAGGCGGCAGAAATAAATTCCTTCATTAAAGTTTCCAAGGTCTGCCTCAAAATTATGGTGACCTTCCGGGAAATATTCATCAAGAATTTTTGCAGATTCTTTTCCAACCACATTGAAAATCCAAATGGAAACCTGTTGATCGGTTTGCAATGAAAAACTGAACTTTACTTCCGAGGAAACCGGATTGGGTATAATGCTAAATCCAAACTCCTTTGTATTGTCCGGAATTCCCGTATTGATATCGTACCAGGCTTCCCATCCTTGTTCCTGAACACTGCCATTGGTGAGAAATGCCAGCATTATTTTACCGCTTGCTGAGGTTACTGGTTGTGGTGGATTTTCATAATAACCGCTAATTGTGGCTATAAGTTCCTGTGAAATGGCATCATATATCTTCAGTATGTCATAATCTTCTTCGGTACTAAAATAATTGAAATGTAAAGTGAGTGGTTCTGTAATTCCCGGATCGATCATCCACATGCAGGTTGAGGAATTGGCATAATAAAAATCACCGCTTCCGTCATCAAATATAGCAACGGGTTCTGTATGTTGTGTCATACTGCTGCACCATACCGGGCGAACGGTTTTATAATTCAGGTAAAAGCCAGGCGCTGTGTTCGATCCGTCGGTGATAAACTCAATAAAGACTTTATTGCCTGTGGATTCAATGTCGGCAGGAAGCGTATTGCCATATAACTCTGCCAGCAAAGGTGCGTTGTTGTCTTCACCATCATAAATATAAAGCCTGTCGCCGTCATTAGAAATATCGAGCTGCTTCACCATGATGATGATTTTCGTAACTGAATCAAATTCGGTTTGCGGGTCAATGAGCCATGAAGCCGTGGTGTTGTTCAGGTAATTTTGCAATGGTCCACTATAATCAGTAAAAGAACCTTCAAAATAACAACAGGTATCAGCACCCGAACAAAATAAAGGGTAATTAAACTGAATGCTATCCGGGCAAAAAAAGGGTACTATTGACTGATTATAATTGTAGCCTTGAATATTATCAATGGTATAATAACCGTTACTCTGACCACCCCAGCCAAGATTGAAATGGAAATAATCCTCGTTCTGGTAGCCATCGCAAACAAAAGCATGTCCGTCACCGGATGCCGGGATACCATCATAATAGACAGGAAACTTATTGTCAAGCGATTCGGTTAACAATTGCTTCCATTGTTCATTTGACATATTGTCTCTGTAATACCAGGTATAAGGCATTGTTTTAAAAAAATATGTCAGCGAATCATCTGTGGATGGGAACGAACCGCCCGGACCAAAATTCATTTGAATTGCAACGGCAATATGATAAGAGAATTCAGCAATGGCTAAATTGACCGTTTGCGGGTGATCAACCATCTCATTAAAACGATACCATGTGTTTTCAAAATCAGCGTATTGCACCCCATATTCCGGTGTTACAGTTGACAAGTAGGAAGTATAACCCTGCCCATGATCAGGCCATCTCCAGTAATAAAGAATCTGTGCTATGGCAGTTGCTACGCATCCCACCCAGGTATGCCCACCAGATCCTCCCGATGAAGTTGGCGGACAATAATAATTGTAAGGCCATCCCTGATCCCACGTAGTGGTTAAAAGCGGTTCCACTGCTTTACTTTCTTTAAAGGATGTGGTAATTTTAAAATTATCATTCAAATAATACTCCCAACGTTCAGCAATCTTGCTGGCCTGCTCCAACTGATTGTTCCTGGTATATTTCACCTGATCGGCATACTGCTGTAACCACCATTTTACATTGGGCGGCTGGTTCTCAAATCCGAAATCGTGCCTGAAAGAATACCCCAATACCGGGTTGAGCCGGTCATCGGCAGAAACCATCACAAATCCTCCCTGGCTGATGTGGAAGACATAATAAAAGTTCTGAATACCATCCGTTTCGGTATAAACCGACTGAATGCTGAGCTGATCCTGTGAAACCTGTCCTTCAAATTGGTTAAATTTTTCAAAATAGAAGTTTAGCGCTACTTTTTGGGCTTGCTTCTGGGTAATGTTTCCGGCGAAAAGAGCAATGCTGAAAATGGCTGAAACGAAGGAAAGTAAAATTTTTGTTTTCATAACCTGTTGTTTAAATTAATTATGATTGAATTATTTTTCTGTAAATATACGACAATCAAACAGGCTAAAATGAAAGAGATTGATAAACGCCGGAGGAAAATTTATAAACGTAAGGGATTTTCGGATAAACGCGGGGAAGTTCGAAGTTCAAGGTTCCGGGTTTTGAGTTAAGTGACGGGACTACAGCCGCTTTTTGTTTTCAGTTCCGGGTGCCTGAATAAGCCAAGCATTCGATTCGGTACAAATTGGGCATTGAGAATTAACAATTAGAAATGAAAAGCAATTCAGAGCGAATCCGTTATCAGTTATTCATCATTTCCAGCAGCTTTTTAAGGTCGCATACCATTATATTATCACCCAGCGAATAGGTCTGCTTTACCTCCGGAATGATGATGAAATTATGAATCGTCCCCAAATCTGCTATGGCGGTTGTAAAACCTTTACTCCGTGAGGGAGTTGAAGTAAATTTTATTTCTAATGCAAAAAAAGGTACATTTCCACGGGTGAGTACCAGGTCGCATTCAGCACCATCCTGTGTTCTATAAAAAAAATACTCATAGCTATCTCCTTTACAGCCAATGATCTGTTCAATAACATAACCTTCCCATGAGTGCCCCAGCAAAGGGTGCCCCAGCAATTGATTATAATCATTTATCCTATGTAAATAATGCAATAATCCACTATCCCTGATATACACTTTAGGAGATTTTATAAGTCGCTTGCCCTGGTTTATATGCCATGCCGGCAAAACCCTGATTAAAAAAGCCTGCTCAAAATAGTTGAGATAAGTGTTAATAGTAGCCTGGTTGAGCGCCAGGGAATTTGCAAGCATGTTTTTATTCATGATATTACCATGAATATGAGCCACCATTCTGAAAAAGCGTGATAAGTTTTCCGGTAGAGCACCCAGGCCAATGATCCTGAAGTCCCTTTCAACATAAGTAACGAAAAACGAACGGAACCATTCTGTCCGGAAGTTTGAATCCTCCACCAGACAGGGTTGCGGAAACCCTCCCCAAAGCCAATGATTATATAGGGTCGTGCCAGTTTCAATCTCGCAAAACAAAAATGGTGTAAGCTCAGTATAGACAATCCTGCCAGTAAGTGTTTCTGAACTCATGAAAAGCAATTCAGCACTTGCTGATCCTGTCAGAATAAACCGTGCCGGCGTCCTGTCCTGGTCAATCACTGACCGTAATAATGGGAACAATTCGGGTTTTCGCTGAATTTCATCAATTATAACACATTTTTCTTTGTTTGCTTCAAAAAATCTTAACGGTTCAGAAAGCATGACTGCATCTTCCGGGTTTTCAAGGTCAATAAAAATTGATTCTTTCTTCAGGTGGCTGAGAATCATTTTTGCTAGGGTCGTTTTTCCTGCCTGGCGTGGGCCCAGAATAGCCACAGCCGGAAAATGTTCTAATGCCCGCAATATCCTGTTTTCTAAAATTCGTTTAATCATTGTTATATATTTATCCCTGCAAATATACTCCATTATTAATACATATGCAGGGATAATCATAAATTAAAATCGGTATGAAATTGTCTAGAAAAGGCTAAAATGAAAGAGATTGATAAACACCGGGGGAAAATTTATAAACGTATGGGATTTTTGGATTAACGCAGGAATGTTCGAAGTTCGAAGTTCGAAGTTCAAGGTTCCGGGTTTTGAGTTAAGTGCCGGGACTACAGCCGCTTTTTGTTCTCAGTTCCGGGTTCAGGGTTTTTGTTCATCTTAATAAATTTGAATTTTGAAAATCCAGTTAGTACGATTTCATTTGATTTATCAATGTGGAATTAACTTTTATTTCATCTATATTTGCATACAAAAAACCGGACATCATGCTCTTGCGCACACTGATCATTGACGACGAAGCTCATATCCGCAGATCGCTTTCCAGAATGCTGGCGGAGGATTGTCCGAATGTTGAGGTGTTAGGCACAGCCGACGGTGTGGAAAATGGTTTAAAAGCCATTGAAAAATATCATCCCGACCTCATCCTGCTCGATATTAAAATGAACGACGGAACCGGTTTCGATCTGCTCCACCGGTCGAAACCTTTAAACTACAGGGTGATATTTGTGACAGCGTTCGAAGAATTTGCCATTCAGGCTTTTCGTTTCAGCGCTGTTGATTATCTGCTCAAACCCGTCAATGCCGATGAACTTACCAACGCCATAGAAAAGGCAATAAAAAATATTGATTATGATTTTGCCACTCAATTGAAGGTGCTGGAGGAAAATCTCAATACAAAAGATCCAATAGAGAAAAAAATCGTTTTAAGCACCAGCGATTCGGTGTGGCTTGTGAAAACCCGCGAAATTTCCTACTGCGAAGCCGACATGAATTATACAAAGTTTAATCTGATAAACGGAAAAGTTATTCTGGTTTCTGGAAACCTTATGGAGTTTGATGAAATCCTGCGGGGATCAGGCTTTTTCAGGGCACACAAATCATTTCTGGTAAATCTTTCAGATGTAGTACGTTTTGAAAAAGGGGATGGTGGATACCTGGTGATGTCCAACAATGACAGGGTTCCTGTTGCCACACGCAGAAAGGATGACTTAATGGCGCTTTTTAAAAAACTCGCTACCTGATGAAAGTCATTAGGCTCATCGGAATCCTGATCCCTCTTCAACTATTTGCACAAATTCACAGTGTCATGGAGAAATATGACACTGACAGTCTCGAACGGCTTATCCCCCTGAGACAAGAAAGAAAATTGGTTGATGTTTATAATAAACTGGCGGTTTCCTTTGCATATTCCGATCCAACAAAGTGCGAAAGCTATGCGGCAAAAGCGCTAACTATTGCCGGTGAATTGAACTATAAGAAAGGAATAGCCAATGCTGAAAGGTATATCGGGCAAATGTATTTGTATTCAGGAAAATATCCTCAGTCAGCTCTTCATTTCTATAATGCGCTGGATCTTTATGAACAGGAAGAGGACTATTACAGCCTTGCCAAATTGTATTATGATCTCGGCAAAGTTCATTTTTACGCCGGCAATTATCTGAAAGCAGAAGATTATGCAGATAAGTCCCATGACCTGTTTCTGCAGAAAAAGAAGGATGGTTCGACGTTAGGCACTCTTTGGGATATTGCCACCCTGAAATCAGGATTCGGATTGCTCTATCGGACAACAAACCGGTCAGAAAAAGCGAAGGAAATCTACCGTTGTTATATCAGAATTATGGATGAAGAAGATTTTGAAATCACGAACAGGTTTGTTCATACCATGCTGTTAGCACGCTGTTTTGATGAAACCAGTGAACCGGATAGTGCATTGTGGTATTTCAACAAAACCCTCGAATTTCCTGAAGTAAATATGAGCATTAAAGCATTAAAAATGGAGTCGCGGAGGTCAGTTGGCATGATAAAATATCACCAGGGAAAAATCGGGGAAGCCGCAGCGTATTTTGAACAGGTCGTCCAATGGAGCGGTGATAAAGGATTTCTCTGGCACTCCTTCCAAAGTAATCTGATGCTTGGAAATATTTATTTACAGGATGGGGAAAACAGCAAGGCAGAAGCGTTTTACCTGAAGGCGATGACCAATTGCCGGGAAATGATCAAAAATCAATCCTATTACAGGAATGATTCGCTTAAATATATTGTCTCCATTGGGGGAGAGTTGTATTTCCCATGGCCTGAATATTTTATAAAAACAACTATCTGGCAATTCCAAACAGCGATCATGGAGAAACTTTTTAACTTCTACCGGCAAAAAGAGGATTGTCAAAGCTCGTTAGATTACCAGGTGCAGTTCGCCCAGGCGAAGGACACTTTATTTATATTGAAAAGAAACCGGGACCTTGTTGAATTGCAGACTAAATATGAGACCAGTCGTAAAGAGCAGCAAATTGAACAGTTAGCAAAGGAAAACAAATTCAAACAATTGCGACTTAACCAATCGAGGATTTATCTTGCAGGCATGGGAGTGATGATCTTTCTGTTAATTATTATCGGCATCTTACTGATCAGACAGGGAAGGATCAAAACACAACAAAAAATGATCATCCTTGAGCAAAAGCTTCTGCGAAGCCAGATGAACCCGCACTTTATTTTTAATTCGATGGCAAGTATACAGGAATTTATCCTGGCAAAAGATGCCAAAAGCGCTGCAAGATATCTCAGCAATTTTGCTAAACTGATCCGAAACATTCTGGATTGCTCGCTGGAAGAGATGATTCCCTTAGCCAGGGAGATAGAAGCTCTCGAATATTATCTTCAATTGCAAAAAGTCAGGTTAGAGGAAAAATTTGATTTTATAATTAATAAGGATGATTCCGCTGAATGGGAAGAAATCAGGATACCTGCCCTGTTGATCCAGCCTTTTGTAGAAAATGCAATTGAGCACGGGATTCGTCATAAAACTGATAAGGGGATGATCATCATCAGTTTTCAAATGAGTGACAAATGGCTTTCGGTCGTGATAGAAGATAATGGAGTCGGCAGGAATAAAGCATGGGAATTTGAACAGGACCAGCGAAAAGATCATTCTTCCATATCAACCTACCTGATTAAAGAACGTTTGAAGATACTAAATAAAAAGTCACACCGCAAAATGACTTTAGCGATTATTGATCTATTCGGTGATAATGGCACGCCAATCGGTACACGGGTCGTGATCAGGATACCCCTTTAATAAGTAGGCGAAAGTCCGGGTATAGTTCAGGATGGGAAGCAAGTAATTTCAATTGTGATTGAAGTTTTTAATCAAACTTTTCAACGGTTTTTCAAATGAGTTCATTTGAGAAGGTTTTACCAACTATTTTCGGCTTATATACCATAAAAATAATCATCATGCTGAAACTCCAAAGTTTAAAATTCCAGAACACGATTTTACTCTCTCTGGTTCCTTTAGGAGAAGGATAAATGATCCTGGTCAATATCTCCCCTCCAAACCGGAAAATTAGAGGAGTTGATTATTTGACTTTAATTATTTTCTTTGTTATCATTTCGTTTTCAACCTGCAGGCAGCAGAAATAAACTCCTTGTGGATAGGTCGAGATGTTCCATAAAACGCGGTTTTCACCGGCCGGTTGAAACTCATTTTTTGCTGTTTCCATTTGCTGACCGTAAATATTGAAAATGCTCATTTGAATCATTCCCCCTTCATTTAACTGATAGGATATGGTTAGCAAATCACTTGCCGGATTAGGATATACTGCAAATTGATCAAAGATCTGCCGGTAAACAGGAATCTCCATCGTTTGATAGGAAAGGTCAATGATGGAATCAAGCCAATGAATTGCCTTCATCCATGACTCTGGGTGCCATACATGTCCGCCTTCAAAAAAATTACAATCATACCCAATACCATAATAATTAAGGCTATCCATAAATACCTCGTAGGCAGGGTAGGTTGTCATATAATCCTGTGTTCCACAAATCAGGAACCATGACAACTCGTGTTCATCGGGCAGGTCTTTCACCTTTCTGCTCAGGTCATTTTGGTACCATCTGTTTAGAACCGTGTCCACCCAGTTTCCCAAAGTATCAAAAGGAAAATCTACATAACAGGGTGGATTTGCCATATTGGGTGACAGGCCGCCACACATGGTAAGCAATAATTGTGTATTAGGTGCATTGTTTATGGTCGGAACGTACGAGCCATTGTCAATATAATACAATTCTTTCCAGTTATTCAATAAGGTATCGGGCATTGCCGGAAAACCAATGCAAGGAACACTAGCCCGGAACATTTCAGGATATTTTACACTAAATCTGGCCGAACCATAACCACCCATTGACCAACCGACCAGCGACCTGAAGTTTTTGTGAGGTAAGGCTCTGAAATTACTTTCTACAAACCCGATCACATCCTTTATGAAATAATCTTCATAGGAACCATAGAGTGCCGAATTCATCCAGCAACTTCCGAGGTAGGGTTCGCTTGATCCATCAGGGCAGACAAAAATCGCCGGTGGCGAACTGATTGTGGTATCCTCGTTATGAAGGTTATAATACCACACGGCATCCGTATTTCCTTCGTTTTGATTGCCTGACGCACCATGCAGATAATAAATGGTTGCATACTGCTGTTCGAGATTCACATAGTAATCAGCCGGCAGATAAATGTCGACGTATTTAACCTCCTCCAGCATCTCGCTGTAGAAGGATACATCGAGTTTGATAAAGGATTGTGCTTTTATGTTTGAAACAAAGCCGCATAAGAGGCTGACCGAAATAAGTAGTGTAAGTTTTTTCATAATTTTCTTGTTTTACAATAAAAATTTAACTTGTAAAAATAAGAAACCAGAAAGGGGAAAATGAAACAGATTCATGAACGCCTGGGAAAAAGTAACGAACGCATGAGTTTAACCAATTAACGCAGAAAATTTCTTAGTTAGAACAGACTGGAATTTTAATTATTACACCTTCCCCACTTCCAGAAGGAAGATGAAAATTACAGCAAAATATAACCTTAAAGTAGAAAACTGAAAATAAAAGAATTTATTCCTTTACCAAGCTATAAAGCCATTTAATCTCTTTCTCCCACAGACTGTCATCCGGTGTTTCAAGGATAAGAGGAATATCATTAAATCTTGGATCATTCATGATTCGGACAAAAACTTCTTCGCCTAAAAATCCTGTCCCTAAGCTGTCATGCCGGTCAACCCTGCTGGCAAGCTCTTTCTTTGAATCGTTGATATGCATTCCCCTCAGGTATTTAAAGCCAACGATTCTCTCAAAATCATCAAAGGTTTTTTTATAGCCGGCTTCTGTTTTGATATCATAACCTGCAGTGAACGTATGGCAGGTATCAAGGCATACGCCGATCCTGCTTTTGTCTTCCACCCGTTCGATAATGTATTGGAGATGTTCAAACTTGTAGCCGATATGGGATCCCTGGCCTGCTGTATTCTCTATCACGGCGATCACACCTTTGGTTTTGTCAAGTGTAATGTTCACCGATTCGGCGATCCGATTCATGCACTCTTCCTCTGATATTTGTTTGAGGTGTGCACCCGGATGGAAATTGAGTAACTGAAGCCCCAGCAATTCACATCGCTGCATCTCATCCAGAAAAGATTTCCGCGATAACTCAAGGTTTTCTTTAACAGGATTACCAAGGTTAATCAAATAACTGTCATGTGGCATGACCTGCCTGTAATCAAAATCAAATTTTTCCATGTTAGTCCTGAATAACCGGATGTTATCATTAGTTAGTGGTTTTGAAAACCATTGTTTCTGGTTCTTGGTAAAAAGGGCAAAAGCTTTTGCACCTATTTCGTGCGCATTTACGGGTGAGTTTTCAACACCGCCTGAGGCGCTAACATGGGCTCCAACGTATTTCATATTCGGTTTTTATTCAAAAATACTAAAACAATTGAATTGATGATTTTGTTCTACTTTTGCCTCTAAAGAATCTATTATTTATGGCAATCATCAGGGTTACAAAAGAATTTACTTTCGAAATGGCGCATGCCTTGCTTGGCTATGACGGTTCATGCAGGTTTGTTCACGGCCACTCATACGGTCTTTCAGTCACTGTGGTTGGCAATCCGGTTGAAGCCATCAACAATCCGAAACTGGGAATGGTAATTGATTTCGGTGATCTGAAAAAAATCGTGAAGGAAACGGTTGTGGATGCGTTCGATCATGCTTTGGTTCTGAACAGCCAAACACCACATGGGCATTTTAAAGAGTCGAAAGACCTGTTCGATAAACTTATTCTTGTTGATTACCAGCCGACCAGTGAGAACCTGGTTGCAGATTTTGCGGAAAGAATTGCAGGAAGGTTACCTGAACACATAAAACTATTCAGCCTGAAATTAAGAGAAACAGCTACAAGTTATGCGGAATGGTTTGAAGGGGATCAAAGTTAATTAGCTGTAAGCCTCGTTAATTACGTCCATATAAACAGCACCAAAGTTCATGACGCACCAGTTTTTGAGGATGGTGGCTTCCTCATTCTTCAACCACTTAAGCGCCTTTTTTAATTCCTTTTTGAAAAGGTCTTTGTTAAAACTTACCTTTAGTAAAACAATCTCAGTGTAGTTTAGCATAGATTGAAATTTAAGTTCATTAATAAGTGATTGGAAGCAATTTGCTTTTAGTATATTGACTGGTTACGATAAAATTCCAATTGCATGCCATATCCTGTAATTTATTCATTTTTAATTCCTTGCTTAGATTTTTTATTCGTTCAAAAAATCCCTTTTTGATACAGCCATTAAATAAAAAATCCATTCCCGGACAAAAACAGGTAAAGAACGTTTCAGCAGATCGACTTGTTATTGCTTTAACCTTTTTTAACGTTTATTTAACAATCTGCGGATTTAATGAAGAAAATAGTCCTTTCAACAACGTATTGCATAATCATTTTCCAACCATGAAATAACTAAAACCTTCAGATATAGCTTAAATAACAACGAGGCATCAACGCCACTCCTGCTAAAAAAATTGTAAAATTTTTACGAATGATAACGAAATAAAACATTTAAATTTGCCCGAATTTAAAATCATTCAGGATGACTGCCAAACGACAGAGGGTTGTGGAATTGGAAAACGTGGTTGTGCGATTTGCCGGCGATTCGGGAGACGGAATGCAACTGACAGGGACACTTTTTTCCGAAGCTGCAGCAATTGCAGGTAACGATTTTGCAACATTTCCGGATTACCCCGCCGAAATCAGGGCTCCGCAAGGTACTATTTCAGGGGTTTCAGGATTTCAAATCCATTTTGGTCACAAAGAAATATACACATCAGGCGATCTTGCCGATGTGCTTGTCGCTATGAATCCGGCGCCGCTTAAAAAGAATCTGCGCTGGGTAAAAAAAGGGGGAACCATCATTGTAGATACAGAAACCTTTACCGAAAAAGCCCTCGAGAAAGCAGGATACACAAGCAATCCCTTGAAAGACGGATCCCTTGTTGGCTATAATGTGATTAAGGCACCGATCAGCTCTATGACAAAGAAAAGTGTTGAAGACCTTGGTCTGGACAGTAAAATGGTTTTGAAAAGCCGAAACATGTTCGCCCTCGGAATCATGTTCTTTGTCTTCAACAGGGACCTTTATACAGCAGATGAGTATTTCGAGAAAAAGTTTAAAGCTAATCCGATTGTTGTTGAATCAAATAAACGTATTTTAAGGGCAGGTTATAATTTTGCTGATACCATTGAGGCATTGAGCAGTATTACTTATAAGGTAGGGCCGGCCGACCTGTCGAAAGGGAAATACAGGAATATTACCGGTAATGTGGCAACCGCCTGGGGTCTTTTAGCAGCCTCTGAAAAATCGGGAAGAAATTTATTTTTAGGGTCCTATCCTATTACCCCTGCAACTGAAATATTGCAGGAACTTTCTATTCACAAATCCTTAGGTGCAAAAGTATTACAGGCCGAAGATGAAATCGCCGGCATCGTTTCTTCCATTGGTGCCAGTTTTGCCGGTGCCTTTGCCGTGACAACGACTTCAGGCCCCGGACTTTCACTGAAAAGTGAAGCCATTGGTCTGGCCGTGATGACTGAGCTTCCGATTGTTATTGTTGATGTTCAGCGGGCAGGGCCTTCTACAGGCTTGCCAACCAAATCAGAACAGTCGGATTTGATGCAGGCGCTCTTCGGAAGAAATGGTGAATCGCCGGTAGTTGTTATAGCGGCTTCGTCTTCTTCCAACTGCTTCTATTATGCTTATGAGGCAGCAAAAATTGCGATGGAGCATATGACGCCTGTCATTCTGTTAACCGATGGTTATCTTGCCAATGGCTCGGAAGGATTTAAAATTCCGAAGATGGCGGACATGAAACCGATCAAGCCTCCAATTGTCGAAGCTGAAGATTTGATTTACCGGCCCTACCTGAGGGATCCTGAAAAATTGAACAGGTCATGGGCTATTCCGGGAACACTTGGTTTACGTCATAGGATTGGCGGACTTGAAAAAGAAGATGTTACAGGTAACGTTTCTCACGATCCTGAAAACCACCAGATCATGTGCGAGTACAGGGCCGAAAAGGTGAGAAGGGTTGCCAATTACACTGATCCTCAGGAAATCATTGGACCCGACAGCGGAGATTTATTAGTCGTAAGTTGGGGCGGTACTTTTGGTGTGATGATTGAAGCGGTGAAGGAAATGGAGGCAAAAGGAAA
The DNA here is from genome assembly GCA_963749345.1 of uncultured Bacteroidales bacterium. Taxonomy (GTDB): domain Bacteria; phylum Bacteroidota; class Bacteroidia; order Bacteroidales; family JAADJA01; genus JAADJA01. The sequence continues at coordinate 33,912 of CAVVMO010000004.1, forward strand.
GAGTATCAGCCTGGCTCATTTTCATTATATCAATCCGTTACCAAACAATACAGCAGAAATTTTCAGCAGGTTTAAAAAGATCATCGTACCTGAATTAAATTTGGGACAATTTGTTTTGTATCTCAGGATGAATTTCCAGCAGTTTAAGTTTCACCAATACAACAAAATTCAGGGATTACCCTTTATGGTGGCAGAATTAGTGGAAAAATTTAACGAAATATTGGAGGAGAAATAGTCATGGCGAATGAAGTTGTAAATCCGCAGGATATAGCCCCCCTTACCAAAGAAGATTTTACGAGTGATCAGATGGTAAAATGGTGCCCGGGTTGTGGCGACCATGCTATACTATCCTCTTTTCTGAAAGTGTTGCCCGAACTGGGAGTTCGTAAGCAGGATGTCGTAGTGGTTTCAGGCATTGGATGCTCCTCCCGGTTTCCGTACTATGTAAAATCCTATGGATTTCACGGAATTCATGGCAGGGCTGCCCCATTGGCTTCGGGGATAAAGATTACCAACCCCAGCCTGCATGTCTGGATGATTACCGGTGACGGCGATTCTCTGGCAATCGGTGGAAATCATTTCATCCATCTGCTAAGAAGAAACCTCGATATCAACGTGATGTTGTTCAACAACAAGATTTACGGGTTGACAAAAGGACAGTATTCACCAACGACACCGGCTGGTAAAAAAACGAAAACTTCTCCACAGGGAACCATCGAACACCCCTTTAATGTTGGCGAGCTTGCCATTGGCGCCCAGGGAACATTCTTTGCACGGGCTGTCGACAACAATCCTAAAATGATGTCGGAAGTCATGTTCGAGGCAGGTAAACATTCGGGAACTTCGTTGATTGAAATTTTGCAGAACTGTGTTATTTTCTATAACAATGTTCATGCGGATGTGGCTTCGAAGGAAACCAAAGATGAAAACCAGTTATTTCTCAGGCACGGCGAACCCATGATCTTCGGAAAGAACAATGATAAAGGAATCATTCTGAAAGGCACTCAGCTTGTAGTCGTAAAACTTGGAGTTAATGGTATTTCAGAAAAGGATTTATTAGTCCACGATAAATACCAGCATGATACCGGGATTCATGTGATGCTTTCGAAAATGGCTCCGCCTGCTTTTCCGGTTGCATTGGGAGTGATTCGGGCAGTAACAGATTTTACTTATGAATCGAGAATGGAGCAGATCATAGCTTCCGAAAAAGAAACAAGCCCTATAAAATGCATGGATGATTTGATGAACAGCGGAAAAACCTGGGATATTTAATCCTCAGCATCTATAAAAAATCAAAGCCCCGCCGATGGCGGGGCTTTTTCATGTAACCTGATAAAATTTAAGGGGTTAAATCTTAACTTTTCATTAGCTACAAGGAATAATTTCTGTACTTCGGATGTCTGTCAATAAACTTTTTAACAGCCGAACAGGAAGGTATGATCTTGAAATGATTCGATACTGCATAATCCAGGCCTTCCTGTATTATCTCCATGGCCAATCCTCTGCCCCTTAAAGGTTCAGGTACATATGTATGATAGAATTCAATTGTTTCATTGTCATAAATAAAATAGTCAAGCTCGCATTTGAGGCCTTCAACCTTTTTATAGAAGCTGTTTCTTTCGTGTATTACTCCAGTGTTCATTACTGATAGATATAAATCTTTTAACTGAATTTTCAACCTTAATGTTTCGGCAAAAGAAAAAAAATTTAATTCAGTAATTGAATTACCGGTAAAATTATTTAATGATTTTGTTAACGATGAAGAAAGATTTATCTGCTGGTAATGTGCAGTTTTGTATTGTACTTGTATTCGATGTACTTAAAATACCAGTATAACTTATATTCAAGCTCAGTGCCATAATCGGTCTGCTGATCATAGTTGATCATTTCATCAAAGGGATGGCCAGCATTGGAATGCAAAACCCGGTAATTGAATTCAGTGATGTAAAGAATATTCCAGTTGCGATAATACTCCTTTTCGTGGTACCATTCGGGTTTACTGTTGGTTGCCATCCAGGAATCATAGCCCGGCTCATCCACAATAAGCTCATATTGCACCGAATCGTTGACTCCTGTGCGATCTTCAATTTTGACAAGGTCTTTTTTAGCTGTGCAACCAGCAATAAGAAATAAGCCTAATATTGAAATGATTAACTTTTTCATACCAGATTTAACAACGACTTATTGAAATGAAATGTTGTTAGTAAAGAAATCATTTTAAAGGTGTAACTTCGTTTTCAAACAATCAAGGTATCGTAAAACCAAAGTTGTTTTTCAATTCATCAGCAGTATATTTTTCAACCGAAAGTTTTTTCATAAACACATCAGTCAGCGGCCGGTCATTGGTATCCACCGGCACCTGTGAAATGTTAAAGACCGTTTCCATTCCTGAAAATACGTACCCGAACAAAGTGTATTTGCCATCGAGGAATGGCTCTCCATCCGGATCGCAAACGATGTAATACTGAGAGCCGTTTGATTCACGGTCTGGATTATAATAATCATCTTGCCTGGCTGCACCCACAGTTCCATAAATGTGCTGCATGGTGTCGATAATCTCTGCAGGAATGGTATATCCGGGTCCTCCGTATCCTGTTCCTTCCGGATCACCACCCTGTATCACAAAATCATACTTCACCCTGTGAAAAAGCAGGCTGTCGTAAAATCCCTGCCTGGTAAGTGTAAGGAAATTATTTTTATGAAGAGGCGTCACATCATACAACCAGATCATGAAATTACCGAAACCGGTTTCCACCTTCACTACTTCATATTTAGTCGGTGGAGTTTCAGGCTCTTTCTCGTCGTCCTTTTTACATGAGACAATGATCACGACGAGCGTCAAAATCACGGATAAAAAAATTCTGTAATAGGCAGTCATATTTGAACATTTAAAAACTTTTTCTTAAAAAACCTGTTGTAAAATTAATCCAATTTTGTGGTTCTTTCTTCAGCATTTTAAACATCAACCCTGTAAAAAACATCGGATAAGCCCTGAACAACCTGAAAATAGCTCCCGATTCAACCGGGAACCTTGCATCCAATACATTTCTGATTTTATACAATTCTTCAGATGAAAGATGCCTGGTTTTCACATTGGAAGCATAATGATTGTATTTGGAATAATCATCCATGTTGGTAACAAGTCCTTCCTTGATGAGTTCGTCACGCAATTCGGTTTTAAGATGCGGAGTTAAGATATTGAAAAGCTGAATATCGATCCCGATTTTTTTTGCATAGTTGAAATTCTCCAGCAGTGTCTCCTGTGTATCGTCGGGATGTCCAAAGATGAAACCGCCAACCACCATTATCTTATACTTCTTCAACTCTTTTACCACCAATTCCGTATCGGAGCTTTTAAGCTGGTTGCTTTTATGCATGAACTCAAGTGCACTATCGGACACATTTTCTATTCCGAGGAAAACGAATTTGGTTCCTGACTTAGCCATGGCCTCTGCCAGTCCGGGTGTTTTCCTGATTCCCCTTACACTTGCCTGAACACCAAAGGTCATATGCACCTTTGATTTAACAATTTCGTCACACAGCTCAAGGTATCGCTTTCCATCCAAAGTGATGTTGTCGTCGGTGATGAAAATACTTCGGGCGCCATGCCGCTTTGCATCTTCTATATCTGTCATGATGCGGTCGATGGTGAACTTGCGGAACGACTTGCCATACATATTGCGGATGCTGCAGAAATTGCAGTCGTAAACACAACCCCTTGATGTTTCAATGACATCTCCGGGGGTACCCATGATGTGAAATCCCTTTTTATAAATTCGTGCTCCGCGATCCGGGATTTTGATATCTTCGGGATTGAGAAGAACGGGGCGATCAGTTATTACCGGTCTGCCATCTTTGAGGAAGGCAATGCCGGGAACTTTTTCAAATTCTCTCCCATTGGCCAGCTCTTTTACCAATTCGTTGAACGGCACTTCTCCTTCCCCGTCGATCAGGAAATCAATGAATTTCATATCCTCACTGGCCAGGATGTTTTCCATATCACCTGTTACATGGTAACCTCCGACAATGGTAATGATATTAGGCGAAAACTGGCGGGTTGTTTTAATTAAGTCAAGAGCAGTTTTGTATTGGAAACTCATAGCTGTAAAGCCTGCCACATCGGGTTGGTAATCTTTCAGTACTTCAAGCAAGGCCTTCTTTGGATCTTTATCTTTTACGACGAGGTCGGCGATTTTGACTTCACATAAATTTTTGTCCACATTGGCAGCCAGCGAAGCCAGGTTAAGGCTGGGTATTTTAGTCAGACGGTTGAATCCCATCACAGTACACGGACTTCCCACGAGCAGTATTTTCACGAGTTATATTTTTGCGAAAATAGTAAAATAGCCAGAAAGGGGAAGGCTGGTTACCTGATACTGGGAAATAGTCCAACATATACAAACGTATATGGCCGGTTTTGAGTACTTTAACCTGTGGATTGGATGCAGAGGGTAAAAATGCTAAACTTAATTTGTTACATTCACCTCAATGCAATCTGAATTATTTGGTGTTACTGTCCCTGAGCCATATAATTCTGAACCATCAGATAAATGAACTACAGAATTCCAGTCAACAGATTCACTATTGTGAAATTCATAAATAGCTGTACCCGCAGCATTGCAGTTACCCGGGCCATCGGGATAGGCAGTTGTTGCTGCCCCAATATTAATTCCATTTACAGATACATCAACTGAAGTAATTGGAATTCCAAAATAAGAATCATTTTTAACATAAAAAGTTATTTTGCGATACTCACAACTCCCATCATCCTTTTCTGCATCAGCATCATAATTTAATGAATTTGGATCAGTACATCCTTCCTTTTCCTTTTCTTTACATGAAAACAGAAAAGGGATAATTAAAACAACCAGAAACAGCTTTTTCATAAAGTGCTTTTTATAAACTAATATTAAAAAATAACTTACTTTAAATTTATTTTTAAGCGTTGTAAAGGTAATAAGTATTTTGATTTATTACACATGACATGTTGTGCAGTTTGAAATAGTAGATGAATTAAGACAAAATTTTTATATTTTTTTATTTGAACTCCAGGAACATGTCAGTTTGAAACACCTGACAGCAATTAAAATAACCTATCAGGTTAAGAAAAAACCTGATAGGTTCTAAAACTCAATTTCCAATACCGCAGGACAATGATCAGATTGCCTGGCCTGGGGCAGGATCAAAGCACGCTTAAGTTTTTTTTCGAGAGATTGTGAAACCATATTGTAATCGATCCGCCAGCCCAGGTTCCGGTCTCTGGCATTCAGCCTGAAGCTCCACCAGGTATAATTGTGTGGTTGCTGGTTAAAATACCGGAAGGTGTCGATGAAGCCACTTTCGAGAAAACCGGACATCCAGGCCCGTTCTTCGGGTAAAAATCCCGAACTTCTTGCATTGCCAATGGGATCGTGGATATCGATGGTTCTGTGGCAGATATTGAAATCGCCAGATAGGATAAGGTTTGGTCTTTTCTTTTTCAGTTCATGGATATACCTTTTAAAATCATCTAGCCAAACCATTTTAAAAGCCTGCCTTTCTTCCCCGCTGGAACCGGAAGGATGATAAACGCTCATCACTGAAACATCTCCATAATCCACCCTGATCATCCGGCCTTCATAATCATACTTTTCAATGCCCATACCATACTCTACATGATCGGGTTCTGTTTTGGAGAAAATGGCCACACCGCTGTATCCTTTTTTCTTCGCCGAAAAGATGTATGATTGGTAGCCCAGTTCTGCAAATTCAAATACAGGAATCTGTTCAGGTTGCGCTTTGGTTTCCTGGACGCACAGAATATCCGGATCAGCGACTCTTAACCAACCGGGAAATCCTTTCTGTACTGCCGCCCTGATGCCGTTTACGTTATATGTGATGATCTTTTTCATCCACCGATAAATTTCGGCTAAAATAAAAAATTAAATTCTCGCCTTAGATTTTAATTGAGTGTCATGAAAAATCATTCATAGAGTTTATAAATACATTCCATTATTTTTGTATTTCAAACATTTTTTGACCGGATGAATATACCGCGTGTAATTTTTCGCTTTGTAGCCTGGAAAAACAAGCACATCACAAACACCCAGTTTATTCTGGCACTAAGCTTTGTTATTGGTATCCTCAGTGGTTTGGCTGCTGTTTTACTAAAGAACACAGTTCATTTTACTTTTTACATGATATCGAGGGGCTTCCAGTTCGAAAAAGAAAATTTTCTTTACCTTGGCCTTCCATTGGTAGGTATAGTGCTGACGGTTATTTTCGTTAAATATATCCTTAAGAAAAACATCAGTCATGGAGTGAGCCGGATTCTCTATGCCATCTCTAAAAGAAAAGGAGTATTGGATGGCCACAACACTTACTCTTCGATGGTGGGCAGTACTCTAACCGTCGCTTTTGGAGGCTCTGTGGGTTTGGAGGCTCCTATCGTTCTTACAGGTTCAGCCATCGGGTCTAATTTGGGAAGATGGTTCCGGCTGAACCATAAATCCTTAATTGTGCTTATTGGATGCGGCGCAGCAGGTGCCATTGCCGGTATTTTTAAAGCACCGATCGCTGCTGTCATTTTTGCCATCGAAGTACTGATGATCGACCTTACCCTTGCGGCTGTAATTCCTTTATTGATCTCTGCTGTTACCGGCGCCACTGTGGCTTATTTTCTGAGCGGTAAAAGTGTCCTGTTTTTCTTTCATCTCACCGATCCTTTTGTGCTTAAAGATATTCCGATGTTCATGATCCTTGGTGTGTTCACCGGTCTGGTTTCAATGTATTTCTCCAGGACAAATGAGTTTATCGAAAGCAAGTTTAAAAAGGTGAAAAACAACTACATAAAAGTTCTTTTGGGAGGAACCGCTCTCGGGATTCTGATCTTTGTTTTTCCTTCGTTGTTGGCGAGGGATATCCAATCCTTCAGGAAGTTCTAAAAGGGAAAAGCAGCGAACTTATTAACGAAGGTCTGTTTTTCAGCCTGAAAGATGAAGCCTGGTTTTTTTTACTTATAATATTTTCAATTTTGATATTCAAAGCCATTGCCACTGCTGTAACCACTGGAAGCGGAGGAGTTGGTGGTATTTTCGCTCCTTCATTATTCATGGGAGGTATCGCCGGTTTGTTTGTGGCCAAAGCGCTAAATACATTTTCTTTCATCCAGGTTTCAGAAAGCAATTTTGCGCTAGTGGGTATGGCCGGGATGATGTCGGGTGTGATGCATGCTCCCCTGACCGGGATTTTCCTGATTGCTGAGATAACCGGTGGCTATGAGTTGCTCACTCCGCTTATCATTACTGCAACCATTTCATATATCACTATCAATTACTTTGAACCTCATTCGCTCTATTCAAAAAGGCTGGCTCAGCGGGGTGAATTGTTCACCCACGACAAGGACAAGGCCATGCTTTCACTCATGAAGGTAAAAAGTTTGCTCGAAACAAATTTTCAAACCATCCACCTTAATGCAACTCTAGGCGATTTTGTAAAAGTTGTACCCAAATCAAAGCGCAATGTGTTTCCGGTAGTGGACGAAGAAAATAATTTTTATGGTGTGATTTTTATCAACGAAATCAGGAATATCGTTTTTGAGCGCGACCTCTACGACAATACATTTGTCAAAGACCTGATGTATATGCCTGATCCGCTTGTAGACCCTGACGAATCAATGGAAGACATTGCCCGGAAATTCAGTGAATCAGAACATTATAACCTGCCTGTAATTAAGGATGGAAAATACCTCGGTTTTGTTTCACGGGCGAATGTCTTCTCAAAGTACCGTGAACTACTTAAAGAGTTTTCGGAGGAATAGAATATAGTTTAACTATGACCGTTTATTTTTCACTTAAATTAGCATATTATGAAAAAGTCGATTGTTTTTTTAAGTTGCTTATTTCCGTTAATAGTTAGTTCCCAAACATCGAATACCGAATTAAACACAATTACAACAGCCGTTTCATTCATAGCTGTTCCAAATGATGCAAGAGGTGTTGGAATGGGCATGGTTGGGGTTGCAACGTTTGCTGATATCAATTCGATGTTTTGGAACCCTGCTAAATATGCATTTATTACCGAAGACCAGCAAGAGAAATTAGTGGATTACCCTAAAGATCTTGGATTTTCAGCTATATACCGTAAAAGTTATCTCATAGGGTTAGAAAAAAGCAATTTTTTCCAATTTAATTCTTATAAAACTATAGGTAAGCAAACAATTGCTGCCTCCTTCAGATTATTTAATCTTGGAGAAATTTATTTAACAGACAATACGGGTTACATCATTTTGGAAACACATCCGAGGGAATATGCTATGGATTTTGCATATGCACGCAAATTTTCAAAATATTTTTCCGGAGGAATGGCCTTGAGATATATTCATTCCAATTTGACAGGAGGTCAGGAGATAGAAGGTACGGAAACAACGCCGGGAAAATCATTTGCTGCAGATATTTCAGCTTTATACCGCAGAGGGTTTAAGATTAATAGTCTTGATAAAAATCTGTTAAGTTTTGGGCTTAATATTTCAAATATCGGAAGTAAAATTTCTTATTCTGAGGAAGATCTTATGAAAGACTTTATCCCAACCAACCTGCGTTTGGGTAGTAGTTTCTTTATTGAAGAAGGAATCCATAGTTTGACTTTTACAATTGATTTAAATAAACTATTGGTTCCGACTCCACCCATATATTCTGATTCTGTTGATGCTTCAGGAAATTATATAATTATCGATGGAATGGATGACGATGTCTCAGTTTTAAAAGGAATGATCCAATCATTCTACGATGCTCCCAATGGATTTAAAGAAGAGATGCAAGAGATCAGTTATGGTTTTGGTTTTGAATATAGTTTGTTCAGGATGATTTCCTTCCGGACCGGATACTTTACTGAACACGAAAATAAAGGTGGTCGGAGGTATATTAACTTTGGAACAGGCTTCAAGTATAAATTCGTTGGATTGGATCTCACTTATTCCATCATTCCGAATAAAGAACTTGATTATTTTGGTGATCCTTATAAAAGAAATATTTTCTACGCAAATTTAATTTTCCAGATTAGAACAACAAAAAAGCAGATACCCCAAAGTTAAAATAGACTTTTGCATTTATCTGAGAGTGAAAAAGCACAATTATCCTTTTCTGAACCATCTTAACTTTATATTGGAAGTCATTATGCACATTAAATTCTTCCACTTCAATGGAATGATGTTAAAACTATTATAAGTGATCAAAAAAATTAAACAAAAATAAATTGAAAATAAACTAATCAGAAAATACTTTGATTACAAATTAATAACCTCACAAGGATTATAAAACAGCAATACCAATAATATTCTTTTTATCTAATTTTTTATGACTTCCGAATAATAATAAAAGGAATTTTCGGATGAATAAGAGACTGTTTAAATTTCGCAATAATGAATATTGCAGAAGGTTGAATTTGTAATAAATTTTTAGTGAAACTTTGTGTTTTAGAGTTTTTGTGGCTAAATTTTTCCGCCACTAAATCTCAAAGACACAAAAACCACTAAGTATAAAACACTTAAAATCAAATGTTAATCTAAATTTTAAACAGTCTTTAAATGAATGAACATTCTTTCCCTTATGGGGTTATATTTTCACCTGCATTTCATTCACAGGTAAGCTTGATTTGTAATTATGATTAGCTTATTTTTATTGTTTCAGCTGGTTCATTTTTGAAAATAGCCAGATTATTTTTTTACTACTTTTGGCAACGCTATCATTCATTTAAGGTCGAAAATTTACACTATGAAAAATAATTTACTCCTTCTTGTATTAATTTTTACAATAGCAATTGAAATAAACAGCTACGGGCAGCAACAGCCTGAAAACCCGGGATTTGAATTATGGGAAGAATATGGTTTTGGTCCCGATACACTGGAGCCTGTCAACTGGAATTCGTTAAAGTCTTCCGACGGTGGTGATTTCATCAATTCGGTAATACCGGTCACCCTGGAACGAAGCACGGATGCTCATTCAGGAGACTATTCAGTTAAACTCCGGAATGATACAATCCTGATTTTTGTAGCTCCGGGTACAATGACCAATGGCAGGGTTCATGCCACGCTGCCTCCGTCCGATGCATATGTTTATACCATCGATTCACTGCCGGAATTCAATACACCCTTTACAGACTTACCCGACAGCTTAACGGCCTGGATTAAGTTTTTTCCGCAGGAAAATGACATTGCACACGTTACCGCTATATTGCATTCCGATACGGCAAAAATTGCTGATTCCTCTCAAACCAACTGGATTGCAGTTGCCAGTATTGATGTTCCCGTTCAGGTGGATGGATGGACCCAGTTTTCTGCCCCTTTCCAATACCTGAATAACAATACGCCCGAATACATTTTATTTGCAATTTATGCCGGAGATGCTGTGAATTCCAAACCCTTCAGCACCATGTACCTCGACGATATCCAATTGATCTATCATGAAACCGGCATCCGAAGCGAGCTGCATGAAGGCTTTAATCTGGCTGTTTCGGGCAATGATCTGATTATCCATTTAGATCAGAAATATGAAGGAGAATTATCCCAACTGGCGATTACAGATCTTTCAGGCAGGAAGTTACTCACTAAAGAATTTTATCTTCAGACACAGAATACTTTTAACCTTGATTTATCGGCTGGAATTTACATTTGCCATATTTCAAACCGGAACTTTAATGTGTCACAAAAATTTATTAAAAACTAAATAATTTACAACGATATGATGAAAAAAATACTGATTGGTTTATTTAGCATAGCTGTTTCGATTTCAGCTTATACTCAGCAACAGCCCGAAAATCCCGGATTTGAGTCGTGGGAAGGTGTTGGACTTAATACTCCAGAGCCTGTTGACTGGAGCTCGATTAAAACTTCGGATAACAGTACTTTAAACGGACTGGCGCCGTATGTATGGGATCAAAGTACGGATGCGCACACAGGTAATTATTCTGTTAAGCTTTTTAATGTAAGTGTCTTAACTACTGTAGCAGCAGGTACGATTACAAATGGCCGGGTTCATTCTGATTTTAATCCCAGCAATGCCTATGTTTTCACCAATACAACTAACAGCCAATGGAATACACCTCTTACTCAAAAACCTGACAGTGTGGTAATCTGGGCAAAATACACTTCCACTGGAGGAGATATTGCACAGGTGAAAGCAGTGCTGCATACCGGAACAGCAAAAATTCCTGATGTTGCTCAAGTCAATTGGATCGCACTGGCTCAAATTAATATTTCAAATTCAATACCAACATGGACAAGATTTTCCGCCCCATTTAATTATTTTAATAGCAATACTCCGGCATATATTCTGTTTGTGGTGAGCGCTGCCGGAACCTCTGCTCATGTGGGAAGCATAGCTTATTTTGATGATATTGAACTCATATATAACGAACCGGAACTTGATCTGACTGTTTTTCTGCAGGGACCTTATTCCGGCAGCAATATAATGTCGACTGCACTCAATCCGGAGCTGCTTCCACTTTCACAACCTTACAATACGCCACCATGGAATTACAACGGAACAGAAAGTGTAACTGCGATTCCAAATGCGCAGGTTGTGGATTGGGTATTGGTCGATATGAGAGATGCTGCATCTGCTGCTAATGCTACAGCTGCCACTTCGGTAAGAAAACGTGCAGCATTTGTCCTGAGTGATGGATCGGTGGTAGCTTCGAATGGTTCAAACAGGCTGACAACACCTTTTTTAATCAATCAGAACCTGTATGTGGTAATCTGGCATCGAAACCACCTGGGAATAATGTCAGCTAGTCCTTTGGTAAAAACCGACGGAGTTTACACTTATAATTTTTCAGATGCTTCAACAAAGGTTTATGGTGGTGGCGCAGGGTATGTGCAGTTAGAATCGGGCGACCCGGAACTTTGGGGCCTGGCCGGAGGTGACGGCAATGCTGATGGGATTGTAAATACAAATGATAAGAATAATTTTTGGTCCATTCTGGTTGGCACGAGAGGTTATTTACAAGGTGATTATAATATGAATGGCCACATCAATAATCCGGATAAAAACGATATTTGGCTGAACAACCAAATTAAACAATCTCAGGTTCCGGATTGATATTAACCGTGTTCGCTCAGGCGAGTAAGTTTCGATAGATCTTTGATGATAATTTTTGACTGGTCAACTTCAATGTACTGATCATCCATCAATTCCTTTAGTGTTCTGATAACACTGTCTTTCGTCATACCCGTAAGGTCAGCAAGGTCTTGTTTTGAAATATTAATTTCATTGTTTCTGTCGGCGAAGATTTCATTTTGTAAGTAAAGCAATCCATCAGCTATCCTTGCCGGCATATTCTTTTGTGTTAGGCTGATGAAGCGTTCGTAATTGAAAATGCCATTTCTACTCATTTGCTGCAGAAATGCATCAGCAAAATCAGAATTTTTACGGATTATATCCTTGAATATTGCCATATCAATAAAGCAGACTGCCGAATCTTCAATGGCGGTTACTGTAAAATAATGCTTACTATCGACATAAATACCCGGGCCACCGATAAAGTTTGTTGGCCGAATAAATTGGAGGATCAGATTGCGGTTGTTTTTGCCTTCGATGTAAGCCTTAGCCAGGCCATTGGTAAAGCTGATAACGTGGGTAAGTGGTGCGCCCTGTTTGATGATGGTTTCTCCTTGTTTAAAATAAACACGTTTTTTTGTGACTGTTATATTTTCCAGTTCCTCATTGCCCAGATAATTAAAGAGGGGGGATCGGAGCGAACATAGCTGGCACGACAGACCATCAGCGTTAACCATGACAGGGATCAATTAAGTTATCTACTTTCAAAAAATACCATGCAAATATAGATTAAACATTCAAGAAAATAAATATAAACTGAGTATATTTCTTCATAAATACAGGGAAAAAAGTAAAACAAAAGATGTTTGTGTGGAATTTATAGGTGTTGAATTGTAACCGTCAATCTTTAACACAGCGAACATTAAATCCATATTCTCTGTGTTTAATATCACGTGTTATTTTTGTCTTATCATGCTTTAATATCCGGCACCATGCACCATAGATATAAAAATCCTCCGACGACCAGAAAAGCGCATATTCACTCTGGCTGAAAAACCACCATCGAAATGACAACCTCCTTCAGGAAGTGCATTGAATCCTGAAGCATTTGTGCCATTTCCTGAAATCCATCCAGTCGTACTTTTCATTTTCGTTCCTATATTCGAACCGGTCCATACGATTGAATCGCAATCGACATGCGGATCGATGAATTGGGTTAAGGTGCACCATTCCGATTCTGCCGGAAGATGCCAGCCGTCAGGACAAATGCCTTGCACACCGGGTATGTTGCTATATTGCATCATTTCGTACCAGGTATATAATCCTCCATAATAGTCGCAGCTATTTGTGTTGTTGTTGTAACAATATTTTTCAATAATGCTGTTATCCGTCATTTCGAGGTTGTCCGTTATCATTTCACCGATATTCAGGTTCTCTGCCATCCAGCATTGTGTAATAGTTTGAAGCGTAGTGTATTGCTGCCCGTCGCGGGTGTCTGTCAAAATACCACAGGTGGGTAATGCCGTAATGCGCACCTGAGTAATGTTGCTAAAATATCCTGGAAATTCTTCGCCGAAATTCCAAAGGATATGCTTTCCTGTTCCTGGTAACATATTTTCACCTGCATCGCCGCTTATAATGTTCACAGGAGTGAAATCTGCCCCTCCGTTAAAACTAGTTTCAATTGTAATCCTGTATGGCAAGGCGTCGCCATTCAAATCATAATAAATATCCACAAGCATTGATCCGTCGGTCCTTTGATCTGCACTGATATTAGTTATAGAGCCAGGTTGAGCAAATATCATCCTGGACAATATGATTAAAATAAGCAGGGAAATTTTTCTTTTTTTGTTAACCAACATTAATCTAAAACTCAAAATCAAGCACAGAGCATACTAATTTAAGATAACCAATTCTTTATTTAATACAACATACTGAAAGCATGTTAGAGACTGTTTTATTTTATGCAACGAACCGAATAAAAATCAATTTTTTCCGTGACACCATAAAAAATTGCAGAAGAACCATCCTCAATTGTAAAAGTCCAAATATAATTAGAAGGAAGCGCCGGAGTTGATGACCAAAAATTTGCTGATCCCCCTAATCCCTGAAAATGAGGAAATCCTGCAATCCAATGATACCTTCCTCCAGGTAAGGCACTAAAGCCAGATTCATTTGTTCCTCCATTGGGCCAACCAGTCGTATTTCTCATTTTTGGTCCTACATCTGTGCCAGTATAATCACCGCTACCAGGAAAGTAACAAGATGCAGTGTTATCAATGAAATGAATCATATCGCACCAGTCATATACTGTGGGTAGGTACCAACCTGTGGGGCAAATTTGACTATAATTAGGAGGGCCAGAATTCACATCAGCCCAATTGTATAAGCCTCCATAAGTATCACAATTGCTCACCAAACCTTCATAACAAACCTTATCAATTGATCCAACATTATCAATGTTTAAATTTTCGGCCATCCAGCAATGATCACCTATTTGGACGGTATTGTAGGTTTGACCATCGCGTTCATCAACTAAGACAAATCCACAATTATATCCGGCTGTAAGTCGGATTTGTGTGGTAGAGCTATATGAACCCGGATACTCACTACCGAAATTCCAGATTATATGATTTAAAGTTCCTGTTGCAACATCGTAGCCCATATCACCACTTACCTGATTTATTGCTGTGAAACTCATTCCACCATCAAAACTTACTTCTGCATCGATTTTGTAAGCAAACTGAGTACCTGATAAATCATAATAAATATCCACCATCATTGAGCCATCGGTTCTTTGAGCAGTATTAATATTGGTAATTGAACCGGTTTGAGCAAACGATAAGCCGGTAATCAATACGAAAATCAAGATTATTATTTGTGTTTTCATCTCTTATTTTTTTTAAATTTTCTATTACGGATATGTATCTTCTAAATGCATGCAGCTTTAATTTTTCAGACATCTGACCGAAAATGAATTTGTTGTTTCCCAAGCTTGACGGGTAACACCAGCGTTATTATACTGCAAAAGTCTGATCCACTTAATTCCGGTTTGATATTCTGAACTTGACCAGAAATAAGCAGCAGCGCCAGGAGGAACGGTCTGCGAACCCCACGATCCACCTCCACGTGCTGAAAAACCGCTGCTGTTGGTTGCTCCTGTATTTGGAGGTAACCAATAAATAGTCCCCGTTTCTTTCATTTTACCCCCACCGTCATAACCCGAATATCCATAAGTAGAGCAATTTACAGTTGGATCGACAATTGTAGTAAGTGTACACCACTCAGCATCGCTAGGGAGGTGCCAGCCTGCAGGGCAGGCCGTCGAAGCAGCTGTCCAGGTATAGAGTCTCCCGTAATTATCGCAATTGGCCGGAACATTGTTAAAGCACTGGCTGTTTGCAGTAGTATAATTCAGATTTTGTTTCATCCAGCACTGTGTACCAATTTGAACCGTATTATACGGTTTATTGTCACGGGCATCAAGGAATGAATTTCCGCATGAAAAGGGTGCAAAACTTAAGCTTACATAATCAGCACTATATCCGCAGGGATCAAGAAATACCCAGGCAAGCACGTAGGAATTACCTGCAGGCGCAGTAAATAAACTTGATGGATTGTTGGGTTCAGCGATAATTCCGCCAGTCCCATTAGTAATATACCATGTTCCGGTTCCTATTGTTGGTGTATTGCCCTGTAAATAAGTAGTAACACCCAAAATATTCAGCTGATCCGGTCCCGCATTGGGAGGTAGCTGACACTGGGTGGTATAAGACCAAACAGGTCCTTCGGTTGAATTTCCATGATCATCATGAACGACAATTTTCCAATAGTATGAAGTATTAAAAGCCATCGTGCCTGGATGATATTCGCTTGCGGATTGTCCGGATGAAACCAGCAATGGTGGATTTGTTGTCCCGAAATAAACATCATATGTCAGGGGGTCGTTATCTATATCTGAACCCGTCCATGTTAGCCATCCATCTACCCAAATGTTTACCGAACCATTTGCCGGATAAGGATTAGCTGGTTCAAAGGGAGGCTGATTTACATAATCACCCTTCAGGCAACGGACACTGTAACCCTGGCCTTTTGAAGGAGGAGTTAGAAGCAACTGGGTATTGGCGTAGAATAAACTGCCTTTATAAGCCTGGTTGGTATTGTACTCTGATGATGACCAAAATAATCCTTCAATTCCCATTCTTTCGAAACCATAAGGTGATGAGGAAATTCTATTGCCTCCCGGCATACCAGTAAAACCTGATTCATTGGTTGCACCCGTATTTGGGGAATTCCAATGCACAATCCCGGCTTCTTTTAATTTTCCGCCAGCTACGCTTTCACCCCCTAAAGAATTTGCAAGCATAAACAATTCACCATGAGTTGGCAAATGCCATCCATTTATTGGCGGACATATACCTGCACTACCAGGATTCGTAGTGTAATTCATGATCTCATTCCACTGGTAAAGTCCTCCATAAACATCGCAGTTAGTACCATTGTTATCATAACAATATTTTTCAACAATCCCATTATTGGTCATTTCCTGTGAGCCAGAAATCATGATACCAGCATTCAGGTTACGCGACATCCAGCATTGAGCTCCTATTTGTACAGTAGGATAGATTTTTCCATCGCGGGGATCAGCAATGGGTAATCCACAGGACCATGCACCTGTTGTTTGTGAAGTCCTGCCACTATTTATCCTCCAGTAATCATTCTTGTCAACATTGTTTGCCTGGCCGTTGAGGCTGTAATCGGCTGCAATGTACCCTGACTTTCCTCCCTGGCTTTTCCAGACGACATCTTTATCATTTGCATCTATCGTCCCGTTGGCATTGCCATCCCCTGTTGGCATTGCCCAGATTCCAAGATCAATTTGCTTATGCGCCAGCGCTCCTCCATAAGCCTTGTTTTCGTTGTTGGTGAAATTATATGTGTATCTCCCATTGTTCAACACCAGAGGATTTGACGAAAGTACGGGTATGTGATTCCGCTGCCAAACCACGGCAAATAGGTTTTGGCTTAAAGTAACGTTGAAGATTAGGGGACTGATACCATCCGTTGATGTGATGGTTCCTTTTTTTAGCAGAAAACCCGCCTTACGTGCAATGATATTATCTGCATAGGCTGTAGAAGCATCACCGCCTGTTTGCCTGAGTTCAACAAGCACCCAATCCACCACTTCAGGATTGGGAATAGTGAACACGCTTTCTGTGCCAGTGTAATTCCATGGAGGCTGATTATAGGGCTGCGATAATGGTATGTACCCTCCCGAATTAAGGTCGGTTCTCATGGATGAATCAGGCAATATCGGGCTTTCGAGGTATGCCTTAAGGTTCACAATAATACCCTGTAATGAAAATACACTGGCGCTTTCATCATAACCTGTCAAACCAAACAGATCCTGTGCTATGACTTTTACCTTTGCCTGGCTGGTTATGTATTCAGGCGCTGTAACATTGGCCGGGCTTGAATTTGGCAATCCGGAGGCCACCGTACTGTAAGATGCGCCTCCATTGGTACTAACCTGAATGGTAATCGGGCTGGCATTCAGCCCATCATCTGTTGCCGTCCAGTTTACCGGCAGAGGATCAGATACAAAATAGCTTTCTCCTCCATCGGGAGAAACAAGAGTGACAACAGGCGGTTTACTGTCGGTCGTAAAGTTACCAGATGTGCCGGAAAAAGGAACCTGTCCTGTCATTGCTGTTGCGGCAAGAAATAACAGTAAAAAAGCAGTAAATTGTTTCATTGGTTAAAAATTTTATTTGTGACAATATGGAAATTCATTATAATTTTCGCCTTTGCTTCAACTTTTGAAACTTAGCTAATTTTTAACACAGCGGGCTGACCAGCCCGTAGGCTTAATGGCAGGGTATCGGTCAATCTGCCCTGATTCATTGTCCATCCACCTCGTCCATGCGTCCTCAGATGCAATTTCCTTTTCAGTTGATGTCCAGTAAAAAACGCTGTAGGTAAGGTCCAGGTAACTTCCTCCACAGTAAAACGGAGCGTGACAATACCATCCGCCGGGAAGGGCTGTGAAGCCACTCGAATTGGTAGCTCCGGTATTCGGCGGTGCCCAGTGTGTTGTGCCGGCTTCTTTAAGCTTTAGAGCTATATCTGTTCCTGTTGTTCCATTTGTCGAACAATTTACCGTGGGATCAAGATAAACCTCCATCTGACACCATTCAGCATCCGAAGGTACATGCCACCCGGCAGGACACAATCCCTGCGCACCGGGTGTGTTATCGTATTGCATCAGCTCATCCCATTGATAGAGACCTCCGTAAACATCGCAATTGGATTCAAGATCATCGTAACAAAATTTTTCAGGACTGTCGTCATCGGATTGGTCTGTTGTATGGTCGATCCTTAAACCAATATTCAGGTTTTCCTGCATCCAGCATTGCGAACCGATCAGTACGGTTTTATATATCTTGCCGTCGCGAATATCGTGAATAGTATCGCCGCAAGCCCAGAAATAGGTTGCCTGGAGCGTGCCGGAAGGACCGACTGATATATTAAAATTCTGTCCTGTCTCATTAGTCAGGGTTAGCGAGCTTGCGTGTTTCGACTCGAGGGCATAAGGCACCGAAAACAACTGGGAAGTACCTATCAACTGATAATTTGTTCCTCCGGTTACATCCATTTCGATCTGGATAAAATGATCGGCAGCATTCCACTGGATGCTACCAAAATCGCCAGAAACCAGAGCGCCCTGGCCAATTACCAGGTCAATGATGCCAAACGGGTTGGTGGTTACGCTGTGCATTTCCAAATAAACCGGGTTCCCGGTAATGGTAAATTCGAGAATGCTGATCCGGATGCCCATCAATTGATTTGCAATAAGGTTTCCGGCATTGTCTCTTGCCACCGCCTGGTATTTGAATGCAGGTGAGGTTTGTGCCTGAATAGTCTGGTTCATCGCCAGAACTAAAATAAAAATGGCTGAAATTTGTTTTAGCTGTTTCATAAATACTTGTTTTTATTTCATAATAATCCTGGCAATCCTAATGCATAGATTTAGTTCATTGATTATAATAATTTATTTCTTGAAATATCTTGAAGTAAAGGAGTATCCTCGGAACCAATTTTTTGCTTCTTTTCTGACGAGAATGTAGCCAGTTAATGATATAAAAGGCTTAGTAGGCAATTAATTTTAATTTATTGGTATCAAATAATAAATACAACATACAAAAATAAGATATACAAGTATTTGCATACTTAAATCTTAAACGACATTTGTCGTGATTTTTACGACATTTTCCAAGATTACAGTCTAAGAATAAATTTGAATCCAGGCAGACTCGACCTGAAGGGATAGTATAATTAGAAACGAAAGTTTGAAGGGAGGACTAAGTGAGCTGAATAACTAATGATTTGATTGATTTGGTTCGAACGAGCAAGTGCTTTTCTCTCCAAACCATTTAAACCTGTTTTTTGCAATAACATCATAAACCCAGTCAGAAAGCTTTTTGGGAAATATCCTGAATATTAGGATTATTCTGTAAATCCCACCCAATTTTTTTGCAATCCTGAAAAACGCTTCCGATTTGATATAAGCGCGGCCATTCTCAACAAAGATCACAGAATCAATACCAGGTTGGTTAAACTGAATTGTCTTTAATAATTCTTCTGCCTGACTGGATTGTAAAGGCAGGTGATTAAATATTTTGAGCTTATCCCGTTTAAGAATGAATTGAAGGGTGTAATTGCATAAATTGCATTTACCGTCATAGAGGATCAAATTTTCCATTGTTCTTTGTGCAAGTAAGATTTACCTTTCATCATTTTCGGTGGCGTTTTCCTGCATTTTTTCATACATTTCCTTTATTTCTTCTCTTAATGTAGTGGAATCCCAGGCACTATCACTTTCATAGCTCGACTGATCCTGTTCGGCCAGAAGGAGGTTTTCGAGCTGTTCTGAAAACTTTCTTGCTTCCGTAATGTACTTCTTATCATCTTTTCCCCAAAGCTGGTAAAGTTCTTTCATCACCATTTCATCATGGTACCTGAATATTCGTGCCGAGCGGTGTGCCTGAAATTTTGTAAAGCCTAGTTCGGATAATGCTTTTGTTCCTAGTGTAAGTGATGCATCGTATGTTTCCCTGCGTTGGCCGGTCACTGCAAGGTCAGTGAGTTCAAATGAATGGCTCACATCCAAAGCCCTGGCAAATATTTTCAGGTTGGGATAGGTCTTTCTGACATGCTCAACCAGATTATTGATTTCTTCCCGTGCATCCATTGCTACAATCAACACTTTTGCATTTGCAGCTCCGGCAGTATGCAATAAATCGTGACGGGTTGCATCGCCATAATAAACTTTAAATCCGAATTTTCTCAATACCTGTATGTTATTGGGATTGCTATCCAGAATGGTGGATTTAATTCTGTTTGCTTTTAAAAACCGCCCAAGTACTACACCAAACCTTCCAAAGCCGGCAATGATGACGGGATTATCAGTCTCATCAATTTCATCAGCTTCCAGCTCGTTTTCAGCCTTTACAAAAGCCGGCTGAACCAGCTTTTCATTTATAATTAAAAGAAGAGGGGTAATCAGCATCGAAAGCGCAACCAGGATCAATAAAATCCCTGAAACCTCGCTGTCAAATATGGCATTCTGGCTTGAGAAAGAAATCAGTACAAATGCAAATTCACCTGCCTGCGCAAGGGCAAAAGAAAACAGGAATTCCTGCCCTGATCGCAACCGAAAGATCCGGCCTAGAAAATAAAGCACAATCAACTTAACGATTACCAATATAGCAAGCAGGGCCATGATCAGTCCCGGCCGTTCAATCAAAATATTAAAATCGATACTGGCTCCAACAGCGATAAAAAACAGCCCCAGGAGCAAGCCTTTGAACGGTTCTATGTCTGATTCCAATTCGTGCCTGTATTCGCTGTCTGCCAATACCACACCCGCAAGAAAAGTTCCCAGTGCAGGGGATAATCCTACAGCGTCCATTCCCAAGGCAATTCCAACCACAAGCAATAAGGCGGCAGCAGTGAAAATCTCCCGCAGTCCGGCGCTAGCAATAAACCGGAAAAGATAGCGCATCAGATAGCGACCCGCTGCAATAATACCTATCACCACACCAAAGATGATTAACACCTGCTGCCATCCCGGTAAAGTTGCTACCAGGCTCTCATGGCCTGCACCAGCTTGATCTGAAGATACAACAATGCTTTGTTCAACCTGGTTTGCAAGCAAAGGAAGAATAGCAAGAATTGGAATTACGGCAATATCCTGAAAAAGGAGAACAGAAAAGCTGCTTTGGCCGGCTTCTCCCTTTAATAATCCTTTTTCAGAAAGGGATTGCAATACAATAGCGGTTGAACTTAATGTCAAGATTAAACCGATGGTGAGCGACTGGGGAATGTTTAACCTGAAAAGCAGGGCGACACCAGCGATTATTAAAGTTGTTAACACCAGCTGCAGTCCTCCCATACCGAAAATGGACCTCCGCATTTTCCAGAGTAATGAAGGTTTGAGTTCAAGTCCGATCAGGAACAACATCATAACGACTCCGAATTCGGCAAAGTGCATGACATCAGTTCCTTCGGAACCAACCAGTGAAAGCAAATAGGGACCGATAATGATTCCGGCCAGAAGGTATCCTAACACCGAACCAAGCCCCATCCGTTTAGCAATCGGCACTGAAATTACGGCTGCCGACAAATAAATTACGGCCTGGAAAAAGAAAGATTGCTCGTGCATTGCATTATGATTTTTTATTTATAACTAGCAGATCATTCAGGTACATGCAATTCATCATATCATTCTGATCAAATATATCGTCGCGCAGTGAAATCAATATTTTTCGGTAATCGAGGGCAGCAGAATTTATTTCATCCTCTGTGAGCAAATGTGAACCATGTACGACAAATGGAGGTAAATAATTCATATTGCAAAGGGTAACAGTCCGTTCGAAGGGCACTAGAAATTGACGCATGGTATACTGGTTAAATCCATCAGTCTGATAGGCCTCGCTTCTGCCACCTGAGGTGATGACCGATAATACTTGTTTATTCTTAAGCGCAGTGCCCATCCTTCCATAAGCAAATCCATGCTGAAGTACCAGGTCAATCCATTCTTTTATAATTGCCGGAGCGCTGTACCAGTAGAAAGGGTGGTGCCAGATGATGATATCATGATTTAAAAGCAGGTCTTGCTCTTTTTTTATATCAATCTGAAAATCCGGATATTCTTCATATAAGTTGTAAAATGTTATACCCTCAATATCATCCAAAGCGCTGATCATTTTTTTATTCACCCTCGACTTATGAAAGGCTGGATGTGCAAAAAGGATCAGGATTCGTTTTTTACTCATAAAATCAAAAAAAAAATTAAGTTTGTTTAGTTTTATTACCTTCTATGTAAACATTTAATATTGAGGTAATGTTCAGGTTGATTCTCGCCAGTAGAGATTAATCGCCGATATAACTGTTCTTTTTTTGATACTACCCGCATGGCTAAATTTTTGATCAGATGAATCTTTTAGTAAGAATCATTGTATTACCCTTGAATATTTTTTATAATTTTCGACACTTTTTAATTCTGAAATGGAGAATCCTTTTTGTCCGAATTATAATCTATGCAAACTGGTGACAGTTGAGGGATTCATCAGGGATGAAATTCAACTGAAAAAATACCTCACAGATTATTGCAAAGCAGGAGATGAAAAATGGAGTAACTGCAAGCGGTTGATTGTAAAAAATATTTTACACTTTTGTCCTGATTTTGTTTTACCTGATTCGGATCTTACCCCGGATCAGATCATTGATAAATTTGATAATGAAAACATTAACTAAGATAAACACTTAAACGTATGCCAACAATAGAAATTGAAAGCAGGGTTTTTGAAGTGGATGGCGATGGATTTCTTTCCAATCCCACAATCTGGGATAAGGAAGTTGCACGCCTGTTTGCCAAATATGATGGTATCGAAAACATGAATGATAAACACTGGTCAGTTGTGAATATTATCCGGCGGAATTTTGAAGAAAAAGGTGTGGCGCCCATGATCAGGGTGATTTGCCAGGAAACAGGACTCAGGCTGCGGGAAATCTATGAGCTATTTCCACTTGGTCCTGCCCGTGGAGCTTGCCGTGTGGCCGGTCTTCCCAAGCCGGATGGATGTGTATAATTTTTCGATGATGAATCTTTATCTATTGATTGCTATAACATCACTGGCTATTTGCATAGTGAATTGTTCATTTCATTTTGTGAGGTTGCTCCAACTTGGCAGGCCCAGAGATCTTTCGAAGCAGCGCGGTGATATCGGTCCCGCAATAATGTATTCCTTTACAGGCGCTATGGATCCGCGAAAAAAAGAATCAGCCTTCCTGCATCTGCCCACTTATTCAGCGGGAATCATTTATCATCTTGGAACTTTTTTATCGCTTGCATTATTCATTTTATTTCTTTTCAAAACAGAACCTCATGGATGGCTTCGGTGGCTGATCATTGGCTTTTTATTGATTTCATGCATTAGTGGATTGGCAATTCTAATCAAAAGGGTGATCAAAAATGAACTCAGGTCTTTGTCAAATCCTGATGATTACATTTCCAATTTTTTAGTGACTGCTGTTCAGTTGTTTACTGCGTTTGCTCTTTATAATCCATTAGCCTTTCCTGTATATTTTATACTGGTAAGTGTATTATTGCTTTACTTGCCGATCGGCAAACTGAAACATACTATCTATTTTTTTGCCGCCCGTTACCAGCTGGGCGTTTTCTATGGATGGCGGGGTGTGTGGCCGCCAAATAAAACAAAGTAAAGATGACTAAAATCTCAAAAGAAAATATAGCAAAAGGTCTTGAAGTATTTGAAAAGGAAATGGATGGTAAATTTTTTACCCATCTTAATAGTTGTGTTCATTGCGGACTTTGTGCCGAAAGCTGTATTTATTACCTCGCCGATCCCGATCCGAAATTTGTTCCTGCAAAAAAAGTTGAGCTGATCGCTTCAATTTACCGAAGATACAAAACGATACCCGGCAAATTAGCTCCCGGACTTTTTGGTGCGAAGAAGTTCAGCGATGAAAATGTTGAAGAGATGGTTGATCTTTTCTACGGAGCGTGCACCATTTGCGGACGGTGTGTTCCCCATTGCTCAATCGGTGTGGATATCAGCTATATGGTTCGCAAAGGAAGGGAAATGTTATCAAAAATGGGCTATGTCCCTCCAAGTCTCCAGGCAACGATTGATACTGCGCTGGAAACGGGTAATAATATGGGGATCAGTGATCCGGAATTTATTGATACTTTAAAATGGCTGGAGGAAGACCTGCAATCTGAAGTAAATGATCCTTCGGCAACCATTCCTCTGAATGAAAAAGGAAAGAATATTCTCTATACATTAAATCCGAGAGAACCCAAATTCTTTCCACTGTCAATTTCTGCCATGGCAAAAGTATTTTGGGCAGCCAAAGAAAGCTGGACGCTTTCGACAAGAATGTACGATGTGACCAATTATGCATATTATTCGGGCAATACAAATGAAGCAAAAATAATAGCTCAGCGGATGTATGATGAAATGCTGAATCTGCAGGCAAAAACTTGTGTCCTTTGTGAATGTGGTCATGGATCAAGGGCATTTCGGTGGGAAGGGCCAAATTATATTCAAAAGGAATATTCATTTGAAGTAATCACGTCAGTCGAGCTAATGGTACAATACATTCGTGAAGGGAGGATTAAAGTTGATCCTGAGAAAATCACTGACCTGGTAACCCTCCATGACCCATGTAACCTGGCAAGAACAGGCGGAATATGGAAGGAGCAACGATATATTCTGGATAAATCGGTTAGTAATTTTGTTGAGATGAATCCAAATGGAACTGATAATATATGTTGCGGAGGGGGTGGTGGCCAGTTAGCTATGAGTGAGTACAACGACCGCCGAATGAAAACAGGGAAGTTAAAGGCTGAACAAATCCGTAAAACCGGGGCTAAAATTGTCGTAACCCCCTGTCATAATTGCGTCGATCAGCTTACACAGCTCAATATTGCATTCAAGCTGGATATCCAAATAAAAACCGTGGCTGAAATAGTAGCTGATGCATTGGTTCTTGAATAAATTTGCAAAAACAACAGGTTAAATGTAATCATATCGAAATCATGAGCAAATTAATATATCTTGATAATGCGGCAACAACCTTCCCCAAACCGGAAGAGGTTTATCACTTTATGGATCGGTTTTACCGCAAGCATGGCGTAAATCCTGGACGTTCAGGATTTGATGCTGCCCTCGAAACTGAAGAGCTTGTACATAACACAAGAAAATTTTTAACGGAACTTTTCAATGGAGATGACCCGAACAGGTTAACTTTTAGCTACAATGCCAGCGACTCCCTGAACATCATTCTGCAAGGCATGGCTGAAAAAGGAGACCATGTAGTGACTACTTTTCTGGAGCACAATTCTGTTCTTCGTCCCCTTCATCATCTTAAGATGGAAGGGATCATTAAGGTTACTTATGTAATGTTTGATGAAAAAGGTTTTGTTGATCCCGATGATATTAAAAAAGCCATCAAAAGCAATACAAAAATGGTGGTGGTAAACCATAGTTCAAATGTGATTGGAACCATTCAGCCAATAGCTGAAATTGGGAAGATTTGCAAAGATAAAGGAGTGTATTTCGTTGTGGATGCAAGCCAAAGCGCTGGTTGTGTTCCGGTCGACATGAAGGCTATGGGCATTGATGTGGTTTGCTTTACGGGTCATAAATGCCTGATGGGACCAACGGGTATTGGTGGGTCTTATGTTGCGAAAGATATTCCCATAAGAATGACCCGGTTTGGCGGAACCGGCGTTCGTTCAGCATCCAAAACCCACATTGAAGAGTATCCTTACAGGCTGGAATGTGGAACCTTAAATGTGCTTGGTGTTGCCGGACTCTTTGCAGGTATTAAATGGGTTCAGAGGCAAGGTATTGAGCGAATCCATAAAAATGAAATGGCACTCTGGGAGAAACTAAAAAATGGACTTCAGGCAATTGACGGGGTAAGTATCTATTGTGCCCATGGAATTAAAAATCAAAATTCTGTTTTAAGTTTTAATGTTAAAGGGTTCGATTCCGCAGATGTTGGGACAATTCTCGATGTAGATTATAACATAGCCTGCCGAACCGGATTACAGTGTGCCCCAAAAGTTCATGAAGGAATTGGAACTAATGATAAACATGGAACTGTGCGTTTTAGCCTGGGTCCCTTCAATACGGAGGAACATATTGACATTGCAATTGAAGCTGTAAAAGAGATTGCCGGTATCAGGAGATAATTATATTTGATTAAATATTTCTCAATCTAACCATCATGCTGCCTTCACCAGCCATCTATGCAGTGTTTTGCTCACTTAATTACCAGATTTCTTTTTGTCTAAAAAAATCGTACTGTGCTTAACAATTAATCTTCACAAAATTAATTTGGTCAATTTTTAAATATTCTTTTGTTTTTTCAAAAATCATATATATTTGTCGCCTGCAAATAAAAATGATGGATCATTACTTCCACCGGTTTCTCGAAGAACATCTCTACCTCAACATCAAGCGAAGGGACGAGTTCCAGGTTAGATAATAGAAATTAGCTGTTAGATATTTGATCTATAATTTCTAAAACCCGTTTTTCCAATTATAATTTTAAATTAAAAAATATTTGTCATGGAACTTCCGTTTGCTGAATCCTACAAAATAAAAATGGTGGAGCCAATCCGCCGGAGTACAAGGGTAGAAAGAGAAAAATGGCTTAATGAAGCCTATTTCAATTTATTCAACCTTCGAAGCGAATATGTTTATATCGATCTGTTGACCGATTCGGGCACAGGGGCTATGAGCGACAGGCAATGGTCGGCTATGATGCTGGGAGATGAAAGTTACGCCGGAGCTTCCTCTTACCTGATCATGAAGGACACCATTAAAACTCTTTTTGGATTTAATGATTTTCTGCCGACTCACCAGGGAAGGGCAGCGGAGAATGTTCTTTTTTCGGTTTTAGTTAAGCAGGACGATATCATTCCGGGAAATTCACATTTCGATACCACCAAGGGACACATTGAGTTCAGGAAGGCGCATGCCATCGACTGCACCATTGACGAGGCTTTTCACCCGACACAATACCATCCGTTCAAGGGAAATGTAGACCTGAACAAATTGGAAAGGGTATTAAAGGAAATCCCTGTCGAAAAAATCCCGTTTGTAATTGTGACCTTAACCTGCAATAGTTCAGGTGGCCAGCCGGTTTCGATGCAGAACCTGAAAGAGGTGCACGAGATGGCGCATCGTTACGGTACAATCGTGATCTTTGATTCAGCGCGGTTTGCCGAGAATGCCTATTTTATTAAAACCAGGGAACCAGCTTACAAAGATAAATCCATCAAGGAAATTGTGAAAGAAATGTTCCGCTATGCCGATGCCATGACGATGAGCAGTAAAAAGGATGCCATTGTAAATATGGGGGGTTTTATCGGTTTCAGCGACCGGAAAATGTACGAGCAGGCCAGCGTTTATAACATCATGTTCGAGGGATTTGTTACTTACGGCGGCATGTCGGGCAGGGACATGAATGCTCTGTCGCAGGGATTGATGGAAGCCACGGAGTTCGATTACCTTGAAACGCGGGTCAGTCAGGTGGCTTACCTTGGTGAGAAGTTAAAAAGCTATGGTATTCCTCTATTAGAGCCTTTTGGCGGTCATGCCATTTTTATCGATGCAAAGCAATTCCTTCCTTCTATTCCAAAAGAACAATATATAGCTCAAACCCTTGCAGTCGAAATTTACCTTGAAGGAGGTGTTCGGGCTGTTGAAATAGGTACCTTAATGGCAGACCGTGACCCGGATACACGTGCAAACCGATATCCGGTATTGGAAATGGTGCGGCTTGCCATTCCAAGAAGGGTTTATACAAATAGCCATATGGATTATGTGGCAGCAGCCATTGCCAATGTCTTCGAAAGGAGAAATGAAATTCATAAAGGGTTAAAGATAATTAACGAAGCGCCCATCCTCAGGCATTTTACGGTGGAGCTGGCAAAAATGAAATAGAAGAAAAGCCGAGATGCTTATTGTTCTTCCTCCTGATGGGTTCGCGTATCAGGTCCTATTTCAATATTTTCAGTAAAATCTATAATTTCAGAATTTTCTTTAACCAGTTTGGCGTGTTTTACCAATTTCCCCTCCACAATAAAAACCACTGATTCCGCGATATTGGTTGTATAAGCTTCAATTCTCTCCAGTTGCGTCAGG
This sequence comes from uncultured Bacteroidales bacterium, assembly GCA_963749345.1. Classification (GTDB taxonomy): domain Bacteria; phylum Bacteroidota; class Bacteroidia; order Bacteroidales; family JAADJA01; genus JAADJA01. The sequence goes on from CAVVMO010000004.1 coordinate 62,191, forward strand.
ATCAGCATCAGGTTGGTAGCCACCACAATGATTTCACTCTTTTTTGCCATCTCCTCAATGATTTTTGCGGAAAGTGTTTGCAGCTTAAATTGGATTTTTGTTGAAAGATCGAAAATTTCTTTTACCAGATTCACATTGCGCTGTTCTATAATGGCCACCATGAGTTCCATCAATTTATTAAGATCAGCTACAACTTCGCCCAAATTCAATAATGAAATAACCTCTCTGTTTTCAATTAATGTTTCGATTTTGTAAGCAATACCAACGGCATGATCCCCCATTCGTTCCAGGTCGTTATTGATTTTGAGTGACGACATGATGAACCTCAGGTCTGTTGCTACCGGCTGAGAGAGGGCAAAAATCCGCTGGCATAATTTATCAATTTTATTATCCAGTTTATCCACTTTTCGATCCTGCTCAATAATTTGTTTGGCAAGCTCAACATCCCCTTCCATTAATGCTTTCATCGCGCTGCTGACCTGGATAGCAACTATGCCAGCCATCTTTTTCAGCCTGACGTTTAATTTTTCAAGTTCCATTTCGAAATGTCGTTCCATGCAGTTGTAATTTTTCTATTTGACAAAAATAATCTTATCCAAAGCGTCCCGTAATATAATCTTCAGTTTGTTTTTTTGAGGGAACAGTAAATATACTCTTCGTTCGGCCAAACTCTACCAATTCTCCCATGTAGAAGAAAGCTGTATTATCGCTTACCCGTGCTGCCTGCTGCATATTGTGAGTAACGATGACAATGGTATAATCCGTCTTCAGCTGGAAAATTAACTCCTCGATCTTTGAGGTCGAAATGGGATCGAGAGCGGAGGCTGGCTCATCCATTAAAATTATTTCAGGATTGATGGCAATTGTCCGTGCGATACAAAGACGCTGTTGCTGACCTCCGGAAAGTCCCAAGGCAGAATCATTCAACCGGTCTTTCACTTCATCCCAGATAGCTGCCCTCTGCAGAGAGAACTCTACAATCTCCGTTAACTTTTTTTTATCCTTAATGCCGTTAATTTTTGGGCCATAGGCAATGTTTTCAAAAACGGATTTGGCAAATGGATTGGATTTCTGAAAAACCATGCCGATCTTTTTCCTCAGGTTTACAACATCCACTTTGTCTTCATAAATGTTGTAATTATCCACCAGGACTTCTCCGGAGATTTTTACAAAGGGAATCAGGTCATTCATCCGGTTGAGGGTGCGGAGAAAAGTTGATTTGCCGCATCCGGATGGTCCGATCAGTGCAGTGACTTGTTTGGCATGGATATCCAGCGTCACATTGTCGAGCGCCATTTTGTTGCCGTAATGTAAGGTCAGGTTGCGCGATCTGATTTTAGCTTCTGCCATTGAATTATAATTTCTTTTAGGTTACTTGGTTCTTCTTAATCTTGCCCGGATAATAATAGCTGTGAAATTGAGCAGGAACGTCAGCAGCAATAAAACCATGGTGGTTGCAAACTGTATGGGTAAGGTCTGATCGACATTCGATGATTGGGTAGACATAATGTAAATGTGGTATCCCAGCGACATGAACTGATCGCTTACCGAAACCGGTAAGGTTGCAAGGTAATAAGCTGCTCCCGTAAAAAGAATAGGCGCCACTTCTCCGGCACCACGGGAAATTGCCAGTATGGTTCCTGTCAGTATGGAGGAACGGGCTCCCGGCAATATAATCCGGAGTATGGTTTGCCATTTTGTGGCGCCAAGTGCCAGGCTGGCTTCCCTTAATTCACGGGGAATTGTTCGTAAGGATTCTTCTACTGAAACAATCACAACCGGCAAAGTAAGTAAAGCCATCGTAAGACTTGCCCATAGAATGTTGGGCTGAGCCCATTTCAACTGTCCTCCCAGGAATGCCTGGTCCATTCCGCCACCCACAAACTTGATAAAAAATCCAAGCCCGAACAATCCAAATATGATGGATGGAACCATCGCCAATGTTTTTATAGCAAACCGGATGGTCCTTGATAGAAAGGAGTTTTCGCGGGCATATTCCGTAAGATAAATGGCAGTAATCGTTCCGAATGGAACAGCGGCTACCGACATGATCAGCACCAATAAAGCCGTGCCATAAATAGCCGGGAAAATACCTCCCTTTGTCATCCCGTCTTCAGGGAAGGCTGTTAAAAATTCCCATGAAAAATATTCCTTACCTCCATTGATGATGACAACCAGTATAACCAAAATGATGGCGATAATCAGCATAACAGACATTGTTGTTACACCAACCATTAAACCACCGGTAATTTTCTGCATCTTTCTCATGGCTATTTTCCCTGCAATTTTCTCATCAATTTTCCTTTTACATAAAACTCAGCAATTGCATTGAGTGTGAAGGTGAATATGAACAGAAGTGCCCCGATCAGGAATAAAACGTTGTAATGCGTATCGCCGAATACCACCTCCGCCATTTCAGCACCGATGGTTGCTGACAAGGTTCTTACGGAATCAAAAGGGTTCATTGAGATCATGGCAGCATTACCGGTTGCCATTAGGGCTATCATTGTTTCGCCGAAAATGCGACCTATTCCGAGCAAGACAGAAGCAAAAATACCAGGAACCGCAGAAGGCAACGTCACATAAAAAGCGGTTTGCCATTTTGAAGCGCCAAGCGCGAGGCTGGCTTCTGTATAAGTGGAAGGTACAGAGGTTAAAGCGTCTTCACTCACGGTAAATATAATAGGAATTGCAGCCAAAGCCATGGCCACACCCCCGACAAAGGCATTTAACCGGGTGTCGTATCCAAAAACATCCTGGAAAAAAGTTGCCATCACCATGAGTGCAAAGAAACCAATGACCACTGAGGGGAAACTGGCAAGCAATTCGATGGCGGGTTTGACCCATTCACGAAGCCATTTAGGAGCAAAAGCGGCTGAAAACAAAGCTGCTAAGATGGCAATTGGAGCCGCGAACAATATGCCGATCAGCGTAATTTTAAATGTTCCAAGAAACAGTGGTACTAATCCATAACGCGGATTATCGGAAACCGGATACCATTTTTTTCCGGTAAGGCTTTTAAAAGTTGCTTCATCAGATCCAAGTACCGCTTCACTGCGGCTTCCTGATAAAATCGAATCCTGGGTAAATTGGGCCGCAGTCATTACAGTGTCATCTTCAATTCCATAACGTTCCGGGCCTGATTCCACTTCCTCTTCTCCGGTATATCGTTCAGGTTGCTGAAGGATCTGGTCATCCAAAGTTTCTCCATATCTTTCCGGTCCTTCCGTTGCAGCAAGCTCAGTATTCTTTTCTGCTTTAGATGAGAAAATGGGTAACGACTCTCTGAAGACGAACACAAAGATCAGGATGATGATGGTAATGTTCAGGAACGCCACCCCGGTAATAATATACTTAGAAAGAAATTCAGAAATCCTGAATTTCCTTTTCAAACTGTCCTCAGAGAATTTGAACCCGTTTTCAGGTTTTTCTTCCGGCACAGAAGCGAGTTCATTCAATTCCTCCTGAACAATTTCCTCCTCACTATTTTCCACGGTTCTTTAAATTTAAAAAGCAGTACCTTAAATAGGTACTGCAATTGAATTTCTTCTATTTGATTAAAGCCATTATTTTACAGGGAAATAGCCAAGCTCAGTAACAATGCTCTGGCCTGCCGGGCTGAGAATCCAGTCAACATACTTTTTAATTTCACCCGTTGGTTTATTCGTCATATACATATAAAGGTAACGGGTTATGGGATAGGTACCGTCTTTTATTGTTTCAGGTGTTGGAGCAACTCCAGGACTGCTATCGTCTTTTTTAACATTGCAATGTTTTACCCCCACTGCATAAGCAGCGCCACCATAACCGATTCCATTTTTATCATTTTTTACAGCATTTACAACGGCAGCAGTTCCTGGTAAAGTCTGGCAACTGGATGCATAGTCAGTTTTTACAACTTCGTCTTTGAAGAAAACATAAGTTCCCGAACTGTTTTCGCGGCCATACAGTTTAATATTTGCGTCAGGACCACCAACCTGTTTCCAGTTGGTAACCCGGCCTGAGAAAATATCACTGAGTTGTTTAATGGAAAGTTCCTTTACCGGATTTGATTCATGCAGGAAAATAGTGATCCCATCTTTCGCACATGGAATTTCAATACCCATTGTATTGTACCTTTCTTTAAGCTTATCCATTTCTGATCTTTTCAGCGGACGGCTTGAATTGCAGATATCGGTTGAGCCGTTGATAAGGGCAGAAATACCCGTTCCGGAACCTCCGCCGGTCACCTGAATGACAACCTCAGAATTGGTTTTCATGTACACTTCAGCCCATTTTTGAGCGAGGATAACCATTGTATCCGATCCTTTTACCGTAATCTTTTTTGGGGCAGGCATGAATGCAAAACCGATGATTGCAATCATTATTATTCCTGCCAATACTGAAACATTTTTCGTTTTTTTCATTTTTTAAATATTTAGTTTTTTCACTTTTATCTTATTTTATTATCGTACACTTTTTGCAAATTTCGATTAAAACTTCACCTGCAAGCGTATAGTCATTACGTTCTGTTTAATAACATTACTGTAATCGTAGGCACTTGTAACTCCATTCACCGTGTAATTGGATGTAACATTACCTGTTCCTACCTTTTCATTTATTGGTATTTCATAAGCAAACATTAATTTGATGTTATCATCAAAGAAATATGAGTAGCCAAATGTCCATGTTCCATAAGGGATATCAGCCGTTCCACTTGTCAATTTATTCGTGGTTGTAGTTTTTTTCTGAGTATTTGTAGCGACTACGGGATCTGTTCCGTCATAGGTAAAGTTATTCGTAACCACATCTCCTACCTTGGCATCATATTTTGCGGTTCCGATATCGCCTGCAGACAATTCAGTATTTGGGTTATAATAATCATAGCGTATTGCCAATTGGTTCTTTTTGCCGATATTTTTGACCAAATAGACATAGTAACCCATGAAATTCCTACTGATTGCAGGAACATTGTATGCGTTGGTTGTGGTAAGCGTGGTCAGTGTCAGAGTATCATTTTTTAGTACAGATGAATTACTAACGTAGGAGGCGTTTCCATTAAAGCCCGGAGTAGAGTTTACACCAAAAATGTATTCTCCTTTAAGTGCAAGTCCACCGAGAATATCTGCATAAAACTGAGCTTCAAAGCCAACCCATTGCTTTGGAATACCTTTTCCTATGTTGTCCAGGGTTTTGTCATAAGTATAATCCGAATTCAATACATCTTTATTGTTGGCTTTAATTTGGCCATAATAGGCATGAGCACCAATGGTCAGCCCACCGAATTGACCGAACTTAAAACCATAGGTAACACGACCCATAAAATCTTTATAATTATCGAAGTCTGTATTTTGGCCAACGGTAATGTTGTTGTCCCATTTTCCGGTCAATAAATTATAAGACGGATTATTAAGAGAAATGCCGTCGTTTCCATTAAATAATGCTAACTGAACTTTCAAAGGAATGCTTGGAGGATTAATTTCCAGTTTTGCTCCAATGGCGCGTTCATCCGGATAAATGGATCGGATTACCCTTGAACGTTCCGGAACTTCACGGTTACTTGAGGAGTATTCCACCTCGTAATTTGGTCTGTTGAATTTACCAGCCCATAATGAAAAGGTTTTAAGCCACTTGTCATTTGCAACCGCGTAAGCATCTTTAAGCGTAATGTTGCCAGGGACAAAATCAGGCTGCAAAACAAAAACGATACCGTTTAAAGGTTCGTAAGTAAATTTAATACGTGCTCTGCGAACCTGGAAGAGATTATCAGGATAAGCGCTTGCCGCTTCGTTATTCAGCCACTGCGCCTGGATATACCCCGACAATTTAATCTTTGTAAGCTTAGCTACATCATTTTCAGTCGTTGCAATTCTTTCTTCAACACCGGAAATACGGTCTTTAAGTGTTGTTACCTGCCCCGATAAAGAATCAGCATTGGTTTGCGCCTTTAATGAAAGGCTGGCAGTGGTCATTACCACTATAATTAATGTTGCGATAGTTAATTGATAGTTTTTCATTTTCATATTATTTCTTTTACAATTTTGAGGCAAAAGTATGCCTGCAGTAATACCAAAGATTTAATTTATCCTTACTTTTATATTAACTTTGTGCAACAAGGATTAATGAAAAATTAACATTGGAACAGCTCTCATAAAGTAATTAGAAATATCTTTGTGCCTGATATGGAGGCAAATAATGAAAAAATTCTCATCGTAGATGATGAGAAGGACATCCTTGAATTTTTAAAGTATAATTTCGAAAAGGAAGGATATGCTGTTTATACAGCCGGGAATGGTATTGAGGGAAAGAGCATCGCCATTAAAAATAAACCCGACCTGATCATCCTCGATATCATGATGCCCGGACTTGATGGGGTGGAATTGTGCAAGGATTTGAGAGAATCCCCTGATTTTTCAGATACACTGATCGTATTTCTTACGGCGAGGGGAGAAGATTACAGCCAGATCGCCGGATTTGAAGTGGGGGCTGACGATTATATTACCAAACCGGTCAAGCCAAGGGTGTTGCTGGCAAGGGTAAAAGCATTGCTAAAACGCAAAGGCAAAGTTAAAGCTGAACAAAATGTGATTGATCTCAGTAATCTGACCATTGATCTGAACAAAAGAGATGTCATCATTGCCGGAAATTCCATTCACCTGCCAAAAATTGAATTTGATATTCTGGTATTGCTGGTTTCTTATCCGGGGAAAATTTTTACACGCGAAGAGATATATTCAAAAATCTGGGGAAATGAAGTCTTTGTCAGCGACCGCACGCTCGATGTCCACATACGCAAGCTTCGCGAAAAAATCGGCACAGATTATATCAAAACCATCAAAGGCGTTGGATACGGTTTTAATGAAAAACCGTAATTTTGTCTTTGATTATGAAAAACACTACGCCCCGTCAATTAGCTGGTTTAGCAGCCGTTACCGTGTCCGGGATCATGCTGTTTCTCGCGTTAATTATAAAACTCATATTTCCTGATTCTATTAGTTGGCTGATTGTTTTTATTGCACCACCAGTTATTTTCATTTCAGTCCTTGCTGTGTTCTACTACCTCATGGAAAGCTTTATTTATCGAAAAATCAAGCTGATTTATAAAACCATTTATGATACCAAGGCAGGACAGGAAGAAAAACCACAAAAACAAAAAAAGATAAGAAAAGACATCATTGACTTTGCCGAATCGGAGGTGATTGAGTGGAAGGAAAAAACAGCCAAAGAGAACAAGAAACAAAAAAAGCTTGAGAAATACCGGAAGGAATTCCTCGGAAATGTTTTCCATGAACTGAAAACACCCATCTTCAATATTCAGGGCTACCTTGAAACACTGAATGAAGGCGGACTCAGAGATGATACGATCAATACCAAATTCTTACAGAAAGCCATAAACAATGTCAGCCGGATGGCCGAAATCGTGGAGGACCTGCAGATGATCTCCAATCTTGAAGAGGGAAGCTTTTCGCTGGTTGAAGATAAGTTCGATATCCTTAAACTGGTGAATGAAACGATTGAATCCCTTGAGATCAGGGGTAAAAGCAAAAACATCAGCCTGTCGGTTAAAGAAGGATGCGATAAATCCTTTACAGTCATCGCCGACCGCGAAATGATCCACCAGGTTTTGAATAACCTGATCACGAATTCTATTAAGTACGGTAAAGAGAATGGCCGCTCCCAGATCGGGCTGTACGATATGAATGAAAATGTACTTATTGAAGTTTCTGATAATGGCTTGGGAATTGATCCCAAACATCTTCCCCGCATTTTCGAGCGGTTTTACCGCGTTGATAAAGACCGTTCACGCGAACAAGGCGGCTCAGGATTGGGACTCTCCATTGTAAAACACATCATCGAAGCCCATAACCAAACCGTGAATGTGAGAAGCGCCCCTGGAGTGGGAACTACTTTTGGGTTTACGCTAAGGAAAATATAAATTTATAAAAAGATAAAAGTTTAGATATTTTTCAAAGCCTCAGTCGGCAACCACCCCACGCTTCCATTTGCAATTTTGATTTCGCTCCATTCGCCTACCCTGTTCAATGATCTTCACCTTCGAGCCTTCATGCAAAACAAACAAGTCAACGCTGTTGGGATTGGGCGAACTTTTAATGGTGATGGTAGGCGTAAAAACAATGGCCTCCTGTTGGCTGGCAAGCAGATGGTATTTCTGGTAAGCTACAACAAAAGTAAATAGGGTAAAAAAAAGGACAATAATACCGGCATAAAAGGCCGTCTTACGAATCATCATAAGTTTGGAGAAGAAATAAAAACCGAAGAGGATAAAGAACAGGATCATACATACCACGCTGATCTTTGCCCATGAATCAGCAGAAAAAACATTATAAAGCGACCGCCACCAATTCCTTAGAAATAATTCAGGAACCGGTTCTATCTTATCCACGATCTTGGTTTCCGCTACATTCAGGTTAAAATTGATATCCTCATCGTTGGGTTTTAGCTTTTTTGCCTTTTCGTAATATAAAATAGCCGACGGAATTTCATTTTGTTTGAAATACGCATTACCCAGGTTAAAATAAAGCTCCGCCGATTCGTATCCTAGAGTTATAACTTGCTGATAAAGGTCAATGGCTTCAGCATACATTTCCTGGGCATACGCTTCGTTTGCTTTGGCAAATGTTGCATTGGCATCAAAGGCCAGCGTCCTTCCGAGAATAAAAAATCCCAATAATATAAAAAGTACCTTTCGCATTAAAACCCTTTAAATCTAAAATCTAACGTCTAATATCTAATATCTTCTTTTTACTTCAACTCACTCTCAATCTTGCTAATGATATTCACCCCTTCATCATAAATATTTTGCATGTTCGAGCCGCTTTCACCTGGTGCAAACCTTGCAAACTCACAATTCTTGAGCGCATCTATAAACTGTTTGATGGTTTCTTCTTTCACCTCCCGCGCCAGCAATGTTTCATACACTGTATCCATAGATAAGTTGGCCAGCGGTATGCTGAATTTATCACTCAGGTAACCCCATAATGCCTGGGAAACTTCCTCATAGAATGCACCCTTTTTGTTCTCCAGCAGAAACACCTGCGCCTTCTTCATCCTTTTCTGAGCCACTTTGGTTGCCTTCCGGTTGCGCATCAGTGCAATATTCGTCCTTTTCTTCAATTCCTTTTTCAGCAGGAAGATAAAGGCTATGAAAAGCAATGCCGGAAGGATCATCAGCATGTAAAAGGCAGTGGAGCCAAAGAAAAAAGCCCCAATAAATTTAAAATTCGGACTTCTGGGTTTAATGTGCCGGATATCCGAACCAATGTATTTGATGTCGGCCTGGTTAACGCCGCTGTAAGTTACGTTGGATGCTGTTCCGTCTCCTTTGCCAACCTTGATGACGTATTCAGGGGAATAAACTGTCTGGTATGTATTTCTCTTCAGGTCAAAATAGCTGAATTTAACCGCATTGATTTTAAACGTGCCAGCTGTTCTGGGTATGATGAGGTATTCAAATGTTTTTGTTCCGGAAACACCTGAGATGTTAGCAGTAATATTGCTGTTGATCTTGGGGTCGTAAACCTCAAAATCAGGCGGAAAACTCACATTTACTTTATCTACCAGTTCAATATTACCTATTCCCCTCACTGTAAATTTCAGGTTGATGGCTTCGTTGGCCTTGAGCTCGGTTTTGTCAATGCTTGATTCAAAAGTAAAATCACCGACTGCTCCGGTAAAATCAGCAGGACGGTTGGCACTGGGTAAAGGCTGAACATCGATGGTAATCTGGTTTGAGGTCAAAGGAATCTCGACGTTTTGATAACGGTTAAAGAAGGGATCGTTAAAGAAGTTATCGAAGAAAGGATCGTTGCTTTTCTTACTTTGCGCCCTTACCTGTCCCTGGCAAACGGCATCACCCGATTCGATTTCAATCTTCCCGGCCTTTTGCGGAAACAAGGCAAACTTTTTAATTTCGGCCACATTGTATTTCTGACCGTTATAAACCTCGGTGTATTGAAAATAGCTTTGTCTGTCTTCGATCAGGTTAGTCTTCCAGAATCCTTTAAAAGAAGGCTCTTTTTTGAACTCAGGCGCTGAAATATTGATCCGGTAATAAAGCTTGTAAGTAACAATGATTTCCTCACCCTGCTTGGGGTTGGATTTATTCGCCACGGCACGGATAAACACATCATCTTTTAAGCTTGCGGTGCCCGATGAGCTTGTTCCTTGCGATGAGGAACCCTGCTGGCCCTGCTGGGTCGAGCTTCCTTTGATGGCCTGTATCTTCAGGGAATTGGATTCGTAGATTGTTCCGTCAACATTTACCTTGGCCGGAGGTATTTCAATTACGCCTTCCTGTCCGGCTGCCAGCACGTAAGTATAGGTATACTCTACTGTTCTTGAAACTTTGCCGTTGATCACCTGCACACTGGAGCTTGAGGAAGTAAAGGGCCCTGAAAGCACCATCAATCCCTGGATATTGGGTCCCCTGAAATTATTCCCTTCGGCGTTCAGCGTATAAATCAGGTTGAATCGCTCGCCAACATAAACAATCTCATCAGCTTTCGCCTGAAACTGAACCCCCTGGGCATTTGTATAATTAACCTGGAGGAGAAGAAAAAGTAATATGCCTGCTGTGAAAAATTTCATAGACTTAACAACGGCAAAAATATCGAATTATCATGTTTGATTTCAATTAATACCAAAATTACCAGTCTTTTTCAGTAGATTTTGCTTTTCCAACCTGTATTTTCTGAAGATTGACTTTCTCCATCGTCTTTTTTTCTTCATTCTTTAAGGCCTCGAGCATACGCTCGGCATCCTGCTTTGAGATTTGCTGCGGTTGTTGCTGTTGTTGATTTTGCTGTTGCTGCTCTTCCTTTTGCTGCTGTTCCTGCTGCTGGTCATCCTTCTTTTCCTGATCCTTATTCTGATCTTTGTTTTGCTGTTGTTGCTGCTGTTGCTTCAGCATTTTCTTTGCAAATTCCATATTGTACCTGGCATCCTCATCCGAAGGATTAAGACGGAGACTTTTTTTATATGCATCAATACTTTCAGGATATTTTTGAGCTTTCAGTAAAGAGTTTCCCAGGTTGTAATAAGCGTTTGCCTGCTGCTCCTGATCAGGAGTTTTTGAAGCAAGACTGTTGTATAGGTCGCTGGCATCTTTATAGTTTTCCTGCTTGTACAAAGCGCCACCCAGATTATACTGTCCTTTGAAGGATTCAGGATTTTTTTCCAGTGCCTTCATATAATCCACTTCCGCTTCCTTGTATTTCTGATCGTCGTACTGATTGTTTCCGCTTCGGATAAATTTATTCTCCTTCTGGGCAAATACCGAAGTTGTATAGATCAGGATCAGCCAGATCAGCTTTTTAAGAAGCGAAAAAGCTGCTATTTTCCAAAAAAGTTTATTTTGCTTAACCATTTGCTTTTGCGTTCAAAAATTAGTAATTCAAGTATCAGAAGGATCAGACTAACTGCGATAAAATATTGAAACCGGTCCTCATAGTCAGAGAACATCCTGCTTTCAAATTTCGTTTTCTCCAGCTTATTGATTTCTTCGAGAATGGTTTTCAATCCTGACTGACTATTGTTAGCCCTCACATAAACGCCTTTGCCTGCAGAGGCAATTTGCTGTAACATCGATTCATTAAGCTTGGTAACAACCGTTGACCCTGCTCTGTCCTTTTTATAACCCACCATCTGGTTGTACTTATTGTATTCAGGGATAGGAGCTCCTTCCGGCAATCCCATTCCAACGGTATAAACGATAATTCCTTTCTCGGATGCTTTTTTAGCAGCGTCCAGCGCGTCATCTTCATGGTTCTCTCCATCTGAGATAATAATGATTGCCCGGCTATGGGTTTCATCGTCGAATGCGCCTTCTGACAATTCGATAGCTTCACCGATGGCAGTACCCTGTGTGGGAACAATCTTTGTATCAATGTTTGAAAGAAACATCTTGGCTGCAGAGTAATCAGTTGTGATAGGCAATTGCATGTATGCGTTCCCGGCAAAAATAACAATGCCCAAACGGTCATTCCCTAAATTATCGATCAACTTGGAAATGGCTTGTTTTGACATTTCCAGCCGGCTGGGTTTGATGTCTTCGGCGAGCATGCTGTTGGATACATCCAGTGCGATCATGATGTCTATGCCCTTGCGTTCGCCTTCAACTAGCTTCGATCCTATCTGCGGATTGGCTATTCCAATAATTAAAAATCCATACCCGACCATTAAAAGGATGAATTTGGTAATGACCCGGCTCCTGGAAAGACCCGGCAGTAAGCGCTGGATGATCGTCCATTCACCAAATCGGAGCAATGCCCTTTTCTTCCAGATCACCATCCAGACAAAAATTGCAGTTAAGGCTGGTATCAGCAGCAACGCCCACAAAAAATCGGTATGTTCAAAACGAAACATAATCTAGTTCAATGTTCGAAGTTTAATGTTCAAAGTTCTGTGTTTTCTGTTCTCAGATGAATTCATTCAACAATTCCTTTTTCAAGTTGCACTTTTAAAGATCGTATTTCTCAGTATCACCTCCAACGTAATCAGTATAAAGGCAATCAACGCATAAGGGAAAAATTCTTCTTTCTTTTTACGAAATTCCGTTACATCAATTTTTGACTTTTCCAGCTTGTCAATTTCGCCATAAATTTCCCTTAATTTGCTGTTGCTGGTCGCCCTGAAATACTTGCCGTCCGTTTGATTGGCGACTTTCTGCAACAATTCTTCGTCAATCTGAACATCCACATATTGGGTTTGTACTCCAAAAGGAGTCTGAACAGGATAAGGAGCCTTTCCTTCGGTTCCAACCCCAACAGTATAAATCCTGATGCCATAAATCTTAGCTATATCAGCTGAAGAAAGCGGATCGAGAGAACCCATATTGTTGATGCCATCCGTTAAAAGGATGATGACTTTACTCACTGCCTTGCTTTCTTTCAACCTGTTTACAGAAGTTGCAAGCCCATCACCAATGGCAGTTCCATCTTCAATCATACCGCTTTTCACATCTTTAAACAGATTTCTGATCACATCATGATCCGTTGTCAGGGGGCATTGTGTGAATGTTTCACCACTGAAGATCACCAGTCCGAACCGGTCGTTGGGCCTGCCGGCGATAAATTCGGAGGCAACTTCCTTGGCAGCTTCCAGCCTGTCTGGTTGCAGGTCCATGGCCAGCATACTTCCTGAAACGTCGAGCGCCATTACGATATCAATTCCTTCGATGGTCACATCCCTACGGCTTGAAGTGGATTGAGGCCGGGCTAAAGCGATGATCAGCAAAGCAATTGCCAAAGCGCGAATTACATACAAACTGAAATACAAATACTGTTTCAAACTTCGTGGTGTTGCCCCAAAACTTTCGGTTCCTGAAACCTGGAGTTCAGCATGGTCTTTAATATGCCTGTACCAATACCACCCTCCCAAAAGCGGGATGATGATTAAAAAATACAAATATCCCGGGTTGGCAAATTCAACGTTATTAAACATCCTTCACCTCCTTCCCTTCATCCGCATTTAATTGAATTTCCTCTGAGGAATCCTTAATTTTCGGACTTATCTGATCATCAGGTTTATTAAGTTCTTCATCAGCACCAGTATTTTCCTGAACAGGTACTGAGAGAAACATGGTTTCTTTGACAAATTCAATGGCATTGTTTAAACTTGCATCATGCTCCATAGGCATGGGCTGCATTTTGGCAAATTTGACAAGATCGGCTACGACAAATGTCTGACCGAGTTTTTGTCGTGCCTGCTCATTTGTTGCTGTATAATTCAATGCATTTAGAATTTCATCCGAAGTAAGCTCAGGTGCATGAATAGCAAACTTTCCATAAACATAATCCCTGATAATGTCTGTAAGTTCGGTGTGGTAGTCTTTAATTTGACCGCTTTGCCAGAGTTTCTTATTTCTCAGATTTTCCAGGGCATCAAGTGCAATCTGATGCGGCGGTAATTTGATTTTGACCGGCGCCCTGAAAACAGGCTCTGCTTTTTTCCGTTTCTTCAGGTAATAATAAATGAAATAACCTATCCCGGCAAGCAAAAGCAGAGCAATGATCCACGGCAATGCCTCGCGAAAGGTAAACGGAGCTTCGATCGGTTTTTTAATATCTCTTATTTCCTTGGCAGTATCAACCGGAATGGTATGAACACTTAATAAAACGGCTTGTGTCTCAGCATACTGAACAAGCTGGTCACCGGGTTTTTTATAGTTAAACCGAAATGGTGGAATGGCATAATACCCCGAATCGAAACTCGTGATCTTTAACGTTTGATGCAGGGTGATCTTTGATTTGTCCTGTGAAAAAGAGGTATCGATCTTTGATTTTTCAAGGATTTCAATTTCAGAAATAATGGTGTCATTCAGCTTAGGCCATTGAATTTCAATTCCTTTTGGCCCCGTGAATGATAGGTGCAGGTTGATCTGATTTCCGACTAAAATAGTATTCGTATCCAGCGTTACCAGCGCATCAGCCTGGGCTTTTACTGAAATATGAATAAAAAATGCAGCAAAAAATACCATAATGTATTTAATCAATTTCATCCTAAAATCTTGCTTCTCTCCGTTTGAATAAATTCACCAATGGTTTTACATAATCCTGGTCGGTGCTGAATTGTGCAGAATCAACACCGCTTTTAAGGAACACGGTGGTCAGGTATTTGTCGTGCTCACGCCACCACTTGTTGTAATTCCATCTTGTTCTGCTATTGCTCGAATCAATCCACATTTTGCTGTTGGTTTCCTTGTTGTAAACTTTTATCAGTCCCATATCCGGCAATTCGATTTCCCTTTTATCATAAATCCTCAATGCCACCAGATCATGCTTGCGGCTCGCAATTTTCAGTGCATTATCGAATCCTTTATCCATGAAGTCGGAGATGATGAAAGCGGTACATCTTTTCTTGATGGCATTGGTAAGATAACGCAATCCTTCCGCAATATCGGTTTTCTGACTTTGCGGGTGAAAATCAATCAACTCCCGAATAATCCTGAGGATATGTGATGTTCCTTTTTTTGGAGGAATAAATTTCTCAATCTTATCACTGAAAAAAATCACGCCCACTTTATCATCATTTTGAATTGCAGAGAATGCGAGTACAGCAGCTATTTCCATCATCTGTTCTTCCTTGAGTTGCTGTCTGCTTCCAAATTCATTCGAACCGCTGACGTCGATAAGAAGCATCACGGTTAATTCACGTTCTTCTTCAAAAACCTTTACAAAAGGATGGTTGAACCGTGCCGTCACATTCCAGTCGATGCTGCGGATGTCGTCGCCATACTGATATTCCCGAACCTCACTAAAGGCCATACCCTTCCCTTTGAAGCTGCTGTGGTAGTGCCCCGAAAAGATCTGGCTCGACAAACCGCGGGTTTTGATCTCTATCTTCCGAACTTTTTTGAATATTTCCTTTGTTTCCACGAGAAAATAATATATCGTTACGGGTTTTGAGTTCTGTGTTCCGGGTTGGTTTCGTCAACTCAGAACTCAAAACTCAGAACACTGAACTCAGAACTGTTTACGGAACTTCAACCGTGTTTAAAATTTCGTTAATAATATTTTCCGTCGTAATATTTTCGGCTTCGGCTTCATAAGATAGTCCGATACGGTGACGCATGACATCATGTGCGACAGCCCTCACATCCTCCGGAATCACATAACCTCTTCTTTTGATAAAAGCAAAAGCTTTTGCTGCCAGCGCCATGTTGATGCTTGCACGCGGTGAAGCGCCGTAATTGATCAGCCCTTCAAATCTGCTGAGCTTGTATTTTGACGGATAACGAGATGAAAAAACGATATCAGTAATATAGTTTTCAATTTTTTCATCCAGGTAAACCTCACGGACCACCTCTCTTGCTTTAATAATATCTTTCGTTTTGAGGATATGACTTGTTTTTGCAAACGTGCTCATAATGTTCTGGCGCATGATCATCTTTTCTTCTTCCTTTTGGGGATAATCAATGATCACCTTCAGCATAAAACGGTCAACCTGGGCTTCGGGCAAAGGATAAGTTCCTTCCTGTTCGATTGGGTTCTGGGTTGCCAGCACAAGGAATGGTTCCTCCAGCGGATAGGTGTGATCGCCAATGGTAACCTGCCTTTCCTGCATCGCTTCGAGAAGAGCGCTTTGCACCTTTGCCGGCGATCGGTTGATTTCATCCGCCAGGATGAAGTTGGCGAAAATCGGCCCTTTGCGGACGATAAACTCTTCCTTCTTCTGGCTGTAGATCATCGTACCGATAAGGTCAGCAGGCAAGAGATCGGGTGTGAACTGGATGCGTGCGAATTTGGCATCAATTGCATTGGCAAGCGAAGTAACCGCCAGCGTTTTTGCCAGTCCGGGAACTCCCTCCAGCAAAATATGTCCATTCGCCAGCAAGCCGATCATCAGCCGTTCCACCATGTGTTTCTGACCAACGATCACTTTGTGCATTTCCATGTTAATCATGTCAACAAAAGCGCTTTCCTTTTGTATCCGTTCGTTTAATTCTTTGATATCAGTCTGCATAATGATTCTTAATTTTTTTAGGAACGCAAAAATAGAGATTAGATTACAACCAGAGCAAATTGATGCTGTTAAATATTGTTAAAGTAAAATTAAGCAATCCGCCAAAGGATTTTTATCAAAAATCTGTTAGGACTGGTTTTCACTGAATTATTTTGTAATTTTGATTTGTTGTAATAGTTTTCAAAACTAATATTTTAGGAATTATGAAAGCAATCAAATCACTGATCTTTATCTGTTTAGTTTGGAACTTCGGATTTTCTCAAAGCTGGTTACCCATCCATCCCAATGACAGCAGTAATTATACTTTAAGTAGTAATGGAAAGATAACTTCACTTTGGGTTGACAGTGTGAAAATAGTAAATAGTGATACAATTTTTTATAGTAATAAGGTTTGCCGACAACTATCATCCTATGGTATACCAGATTATTATCTTTTGTTGAACCAATCTTCTTTTTTATTGAGTAACTTCATGAAAAAAGGTGATACGATTCAATTTTCTGATTCCAATACCGATTTAAAATATCGATTAATTCTAAACGATACTTCGGAATTTGTATTTGATTCAATTCATAATATTACAGCTCACCGTATTATAAAAACGGATACTTTATTATGGAATACATTAATTGATTCGATTTGTGTTTATCGTTTATCAAGTGAAGATACGCTAATTATTTCAAAAAAATTAGGGATTTTAAAATTTCCTGCTGCACCTGAAGACGGATATTATGAGTTGTCAGGAATTCAAAATAATTACGGAACCCAAATTCCAATGTTTATGGATTTTTTTAATTACAACCCAGGTGATGTTTTGGAATACACCATTGAAGAAGAAACATCAGGATATCCTTATCTTACAATAAACAGGACAAAGAGAATTTCATTTATCGCAAAGTTTATTTTCGATGATACGTTGGAATATACTTGCGAAATAAAAGAAATTAAAATTTCGGAGAGCGAACTGGAAGACCCCGATACAACCTATATTATACAAAACGAAAATATTCAATTTATTAACATTGCTTATTCTTTCATTAATGAGCTTCCTGGAGATTCAATTCAAATTCCCCCGAGCTATATAAATCCTGTTACTCTTAAATTTGATACATCCTTTAACTGTATGAGTAAGTTTTTCGGAGGTAAAGATTCCTATGCTTATTTTACCAATAATATGTCTGGAGATACAATGTCCTATTATCCGTATGATTATTCTTCACAGACTTTCCCCATATACCTTGAAGATATTGATCCCTTCGCTCTAAATGTTAATAACTGGTATTATGGTCTTTCATTTCTATATGGAGAGGGCTTGGGTTTACTGGAAAAAAAATATCATCACACTAATTATGGTCCAGGTGGTTATAGTTATTTTTTGAAATTAACCGCAGCTAAAACTTCAACAATTGAGTTTGGCGTATTTTCAACTGATCCTTTTTTAGTCAAAACTGAATTGCAACCCGTAAATAATAGGGTTAATATTTTCCCTAACCCTGCAAAAGATATAATTACAGTAAAACTTCCTTTAACATTTGATCTGAATAATGCTTTTGTGGTGATTTTTAATATGCAAGGTCAAAAAATGTTTCAAATACAACTTGAAAGTTTAAAACGGGAAATTGATATAGCTATGCTTGTAAATGGGATGTATTTTATATCAGTTTACAATGACCATTCTTCTGTAATAGCAAAACTGGTTAAGGAATAAATTATTTAGTCCTTTTATTGTTGATCGAGAGGTTAAACAGCTCACTTAATCATCATTTCCAGCGACCGGCTCACCTGTATGATGGAGTATTCGGTAAGGAGTCCTGCCGCCTCCTTTGGATCCGATACCCTCAAAGTTTCCACTTTTTTCTCAAATTCTTTCTGATTCAAAAACAGTTCTGATTCGAATATCTGAATGTATTGGTAAATGTCGTCATACCGGTTTCCATAATCGTTATCAATTTCTTTAGCATGGTCGACAAACTCAAAAAACTTATGTCCCGGAGCCGCTTCATTGATATTTTCTATTTTGTCGAAATGGGCAGTGAGCGCTGTAGCATAATCACCACGTGCAAACCCTTCGGGCATTTCGGTCATTCCAAAATACCAGGGTGTAAAAGCATGCACGCATGGCCTGAAAGGCGCCATCCATAAAACGGCCCCAATATCTACAGGAAGTTCGCTTCTTAACTGGGCTACGAAACCATACTGGGTTGTAGGGGAGCAGATTGACCAATCATTGTGCGGATGGCCTTTAACATATCCTTCTGATTTATCGTATTCTGATCCCTCGTTATGATTGCGAAGAACTGTGAACAAAACACTGAGCGTTACCTTTTGCTTTGGTTTGAATGAAAAAGGAAATGATTCATCAATGGAATATTGCTTTTCCGATAACAAGTTGATCGCGCTCCAGTGCCTCACAATGTTTCCCATATTTTTTAGGTTTTCCTGGTTGCTGAATACTTGCCGGAAATTAAATTCCCCCATTGTTTTGGCGTTGTACCATTTCTTTCTTACGGCATAATCAACAAGATCGGCTGAACCATAATAATTCAGGGTATCTTTTAAGTCAATTGTGGTGATGGTATAATAGTTCGGAATAATCGCCACCTCATCATCCGGAATACGTTGTGCTACCCAGTGTTTTCCGCTTGCCACCGACAGCATCCAGGCTTCGTTTGGATCGGCAATGCAATAAGTCCGGCCCGAAGAAGCATAACCGAATTGAGTAACAAGTGCGCCGCCAATCTTCACCGCTTCCCTTGCTGATTTTGAACGCTCGGCCATCGCCCTGCGCAGCCAGTAACCGATGCCGCCATCCGTCAGTTCTCCTTCTTCTTCACGGGAACTGCAGGCATCGCTGGCTATGGTCACACCCCATTCGTTCATGTAGGAATCAGAAAATGACATTTCGGGCATTTCGAGCCAGAGATAGCTCCACGTTTGTGCAGCCTGTTGCAGTTTTGCACCGGTCTCCATGGTTATCATTTCTCCATTTTGATGATCTGCCCTTGGGACTTTATAAAAATTCACCATCCGGTCACCCCAGTCATCCTCATTATGAGCAAACATGACAGAGCCATCTGTTGTAGAATTTTTCCCGGCAAGGACGGAGAAACAACTGAATGAATTCCCATTGGTTTGCTGCGCATTCAGACTTACCGAAGCTGCAGAAATAAATAAAAATATTGAAAGAAAGTTTTTAAAACTATTTATTGATCTCATCATGTGTGTGTTTTTTTGAGTTTCAAAACTACAATAAATTAATCTCCTAAATCAATCCATTTTTTAGAATTGAAACTAATCACCGACAATTTTTTACCACATAGAAACAATAGAAACATAGGCTATCACATAGTTCTGATAATAATTAACACTGAATCTCCGCTCGTCCGGATTTGAGCAATGGCATTCGGGGAGGTAATCCGGACGGGGGCATTAGGGGGATTTTAAATCCCTTTTCAATTGCTTTCGGATTAACCACGCAATTAGCCTACACACAAATCAGAAAGAGCACTTGTTACTTCCGCTCGTCCGGATTTGAGCAAAAACGTTTGGGGAGATACTTCGGACGTGAGTATTAAGGGGATTTTTGGCGAAGCTATCCTCCATAGGAGTCCTTTGGACCTTTGGGAAAATCCCTGTTCAATTACTTTGGAATTTACCACGCAAATAGCTTACGCACAAATCCGAAAGAGCACTTGCAGGTTGTCAGACGAGTAGTAAAATGAGCCCACCGGCAGGGACAGTAGATAGGGTTGGGTATTTTAGTCCTTCACACATCGGATTGACAATCCGGTATTCTTATCCAGAAAGTAATTGGCCATGAATCCATTTACGGATGTTATTCCCCACGTAAAGGCATTATCAGTGTTTTGCTGTGTAGCACTCCACCAACCGGCGTTAGTTCCCATACCAGCAAAATTACCTGTGTTACTATTTCTTACACCACCAGGAATTGCATTAAATCCAGACTCATTCGTTGCATCGGCATTCGGTGAGTTCCAAAGTTCAGTGCCTGTCTGTTTAAGTTTACCTCCGGCGACTTCTTCTCCTCCTAAGAATTGGGTAAGCGCTGCCCAGTCATTGTCACTGGGCACATGCCAGCCGTTTGGACATATTTTCCGGCCATCCACTGCTGCGTGCCAGTTATAAAGCCGACCATAAACCTCAGCAATGGCAGTGTCGTTATTTGAATTGCAATATGCAGCGTCTCCTGATGAAGCCCATTCTCCTGCCCCGGCTACATTAGGAATATCTTCTCCTGACCTGAACTTTGTGGCATTCAGGTTTTCAGCCATCCACCACTGATCGCCGATTTTAACGGTTGGGTAACTGTGGCCTTGTACATCCTGGACTGTACCTTTATTTGGATCGGTAGGTTCTTCATTGTTTTTGTCCTTATCGCAGTTGGTTAAAGTGAACGCCAATCCTATAAGAATAATAAAGTAATAATCGGGGGCTAATTTTTTCATAGTATTTGTTTTTAAAATAATATTTCGAGTAAAGTTAAAATTAATTTCTGAATTGGGATTATAGTTTTAGGTTATAGTTTTCCAATTTTAACAATAAAAAAACCGGCAGCCTTTTACAGCATGCCGGTTCCTTTAATTTCAAAGATATTTGTAATTCTAACTCTTATCCAAATGCGCCTTAATATTATTTCTTCTCAAATTCCTCCGGAAACTGCCTCTTGTGACTTTTAACTTCAAAGTATATGCAATGAAGTACATAGCCGGGACAAAGATCAATGTAAGGAAAGTAGCAAAACTAAGCCCGAAAATAATGGTCCATGCCAGCGGTCCCCAGAACATTACGTTATCCCCGCCAAAATAAA
Source organism: uncultured Bacteroidales bacterium (assembly GCA_963749345.1). GTDB lineage: Bacteria > Bacteroidota > Bacteroidia > Bacteroidales > JAADJA01 > JAADJA01. The sequence continues at coordinate 83,478 of CAVVMO010000004.1, forward strand.
GATGCGGATTAAGTTCAGTAAACATCGTCACAAAATTAATATTCAGCCCTACTGCAAGTGGAACAAGCCCGAGCATGGTTGCTGTTGCAGTGAGCAATACAGGTGTAATACGGGTTTTCCCGGCTTCGATAATGGCGTCTCTTGTTTTCAATCCTTTTTCTTTTTGAACATCAATGAACTCTACGATCAGGATTCCATTTCTAACCACAATACCACCCAGCGCAACGATCCCCAATCCTGTCATGATGATAACGATGTCGAGATTGAAGATGACTACTCCCAGTAAGAGCCCAACGATACTGAATATTACCTCGCTGAGGATGATGAGTGACTTGCTTAGAGAATTAAATTGAGTGATCAGGATAAAGAAAATGACTCCAAGAGCAATGAGCATGGCCATGAACAGGAACTCGGTAGTCTCAGCCTGGTCTTCCTGCTCGCCGGTGAGCTGAATATTTACTCCCTGGTGAAGCGGGAATGTCGAAGCTAACTTTTTGACCCTGGATACAATCTCGTTGGCTGTATAACCGGTTAATACGTTAGACGACAGGGTAATCACCCGCTTGAGATCCTTACGGTTGATGCCGCCATAACTATCGCCGTATTTAATTTTTGCAACAGTCGATAAGGGTATGCTTCTGAGCAAACCTGTGTTCATATCGCGGTATGTGATACTCATGTTGATAAGAGCATCGATGTTTTCGCGAAGTTCTTTGTTGTACCTGAGCTGGATGGGAAATTCATCTTCATCTTTTTTAAATTTGGAAATTTCATTCCCAAAAATTGCAGTCCGCACTTCCATACCTATCTGGCCGGTAGAAAGACCTTCCCGGTTAGCTCTTTCGCGGTCAATATCGATGATGAGTTCGGGGGTGCTTTCCTGGAAGTCAGATTTTAGCTCTTCAATACCCGGAATATTAATCGAATCAAGGTAGGCCAGAAAAAGATTTGCATCCACAATAAGTTCATCCAGGTTTTCACCGCTGATTTCGATGTTGACCGGCTTACCTGTGGGTGGACCCATAGCGTTTTTATTTACTGTTATTTCTGCGCCCGGTATACCTTTCAGAGCCTTGCGGATTTCATCAAGGTAAAATTGGGTAGAAGCGCCTTTGCGGTACTTGTGTTCAACAAAGCTAATATTAATCTTCCCTTTATTAAATGCAATACCACCCTCAAAGCTGTCTTCATCTCCTACGCCTACTGATACATTTGATATCACCGATTCAACAATCGGATTATTTTTACCGATGACCTGGTAAACGCGTCCTTCTATCATTCGGGTAATACTGTCAGTGACAACCTGGTCTGTACCTTCAGGTAATTTAATGTATACCATCACATTATTCGGTGCATTATCCGGGAAGAACAAAATCTTTGGGTTTCGGATTCCAACAAGAACAAACGACAGGAAAAATAATAGAATGATGGTTCCTAATAACCAATAGGGTGTTCGTCCGTGTAAGAAGAATCGTAATTGTCGGTCATATAACATCATTACAGCCGGCCAAATCCTGTCCTGGAAAATATGGACAGCTTTTTTGATGAAAAGGATATACAAAACATAGAGAAGAATAAAGAATACCAGCAGATTTCCTATTCCGATTTTTCCGGAGCCATAGAAAGCCAGCGCAACGACCAGCATTACGCTTCCCCATTTATAAAGTCTTTTGATGTCAGCTTTTGGATCCGGTTTATCATATTCGTGTTTCATAAACGAAACTGCAAATACCGGGTTGAAAATATAAGCGACAAAAAGGGAAGCAAAAAGTGTAATAATTACCGTAACCGGCATATAGAACATGAACTGACCTACAATTCCCGGCCAGAAGGCAAGCGGGAAAAATGGTGCAAGGGTGGTAAATGTTCCTGATAAAATTGGCAGGAAGACTTCTCCCGCAGCTCCTTTAGCTGCGAGTTTTATATCCGGCTGATGCCGGTGAAGCCGGTGGGTATTTTCAATGACAACAATAGCATCATCCACTACAATCCCCAGAGCGAAGATGAAGGCAAACATCACCATCATATTCATGGTAAAACCCATTCCGGGCATGATGATATAAGCAACAGCCATTGAGAGTGGGACAGAAAGCCCTACAAAAAATGCATTGCTAAAGCCCATAAAGAACATCAGTACAAGAGTTACAAGAATAAACCCGATAATAATGGTATTATTTAATTCTTCAAGGGTATTGCGGGTATAGCGGGACATATCTCCGGTGATGGTCACCTCAAGATCACTCGGAAATGCTTTACCAATAAGTTCATTATTGATGATGTCTTTAATCTTGTCAGAAGCATCAATCAGGTTCTGCCCGCTCTTTTTTACAATGTTCAGGGTTATAACCGGCATACCATTCAATCTCGAAAAGCTTTCCTGCTCCTTGAATCCGTCCCTGATATCAGCAAGGTCTTTCATGTAAATAAGTGCACCGCTGCTCGATGTCAGAATAATGTTCTTCAGGGTTTCAACATCGTTAAACTGACCCACCAGCCTTATGGTCCTCTTCATTCCATAAGTAGTGATTGTACCAGCTGAAATGGTGACATTTTCTGAGGCAACAGCCCGTTCGATATCGCTGAATGTTACATCAGCGGCCTGCATCCTGTACATGTCCAGGTCGATCTGGATTTCGCGTTCGAGGGCGCCTACTATATCAACCCGTGTAATCTCCTTTAAAGTTTCAATTTGATCCTGCGCAGTTTCGGCAAACTTCTTAAGCTTTTCCAAATCGTAATTACCTGTAATATTGATATACATGATCGGCATCTCCGATAAATCAATATCCATGATTTGCGGATCATCAGGCAAATCGTTAGGGAGATCGGGCTTGGCTTTATCCACGGCATCCCTTACCCGTTGCTTGGCATCGGCAATAGAAACATCGAGTGTAAACTCTACCACAATACTCGAATAATCCTGCAAGGATTTACTGGTAATGTTTTTAACATCAGCTATTGACTTCAGCTCTTTTTCAATTGGCCTTGTCACCAGATTTTCAATATCTGAAGGAGAAGTTCCCGGATAAACAGTATTTACAACAATGTAGGGAATGATTATTTCCGGAAATTGTTCTTTGGGAATCCTTTGATAGCTGACAAAACCCAGCACTGCGATAAAAACCACAAGCACATAAATACTCGTCTTGTTATCAATTGCCCAGCTTGTCGCAAAAAATTCCTTGAATTTATTTTCTTTCTTCATAGTGCATTTTATTTACATCGGTTTGATAGTTCCATTGCCCAATACTGAATTCAACAATTGAAATAAACTTATTTGTAAAGCAATTTTAAAATTAAAAACTGATTGCCTCTCCATCCTTTAGGTTCAGATATCCTGTGGTAATTACTTTATCGCCTGGCTGCAATCCTTCTAGTATTTCGACAAGTCCGTTGTATGTGGTTCCGGTTTTAACAAGTTTTCTCTTGACAACATAATTCTCACTGTTTTTCTGGGCAGTTGAAACATAATAACCCTGCATGGAGTTTTGCACAAGATTGACTGGTAGAACCAGTGCCAGCGGATTGGTGTAATCGTTGATCCTGAGCTTGGCGATCATATTTGCACGGTATTCAATCAATGAAGATTCAAGCCTCGATTCAACAGTGAACGTCCGATTGGTAGGATTAATATAACGACTTGTGAAAGTGACTTTAGAAGCGATTTCTTGCTTGATGTCAGGGAAAAGCACAATGACATCATTGCCTGTTCGAACATTTGCTGAATAAGCTTCAGCTATCTCCGCCACTACCTTTACCCTGCTCATATTTATCACCCGGATTGATGATCCAGGCTGACCCGGTGAGACCGCCTGACCTAACTTGAAAGGAATTTCTTCGACTATCCCGTTTATGGGTGATTTAAACTTTGCCATTTCAATCTGTTCAAGCGTGCCCAAATATTTTTGCTCAAGACCATCCTTCGCCATTTTTGCCTCAAGATATTGAGATTCGGTTCCAATTTTTTTATCCCACAAGTTTTTTACCCGATTGTACATTTCGACTGCATAATCATACTCAGCTTTTGCTCCAACAAGAGCTTTTTTTAACGCTTCTGTATCGAGTTCCGCCAGCACCTGACCTTTTTTAACCTGTGTTCCTTCTTTTACATAAATCGCTACTACCACACCAGGTGTTTGTGTGCTGACCTGTGTGTTCTCTTCCGCATCTATCTTCCCCTGAATTTCGATGAAATGTTTGAACTCTGTAGGCTGTATTTCTGTAATAGCGACATTCGCTGCATTTACTGCAGGATCAATGCCACCGGTTGTCTCCAGTTCTTTTTCAAGTTCCTGGATTTGTTGAGCAATTTTATCATGCTCAGCTTTAAGACTTTCAAGCTTTGCTTGTTTGTCGGGTGAACCGCATGAAAACGCAGCCAGTACCAAACCTAAAAATAATATTTTCCTAATCATTGAAACAAAGTGTTAAGTTTATGAATGTGTGTTTTTCGTTTTTAATTTTCTTTAAGAATTTCAATTAATTCGATGGAATAGATCAAAGTTGAACCTGCCGATATAACCTTAGCGAAAGTAATATCTCCATAGGCCAGTTCAGGCGGAATATATAACTCATAAATCGATCCGGTATTCATTAGCTGGATGCCCTGCGACAGACCCGGAACCATTTCATTCAGTTTAACTGCTGCCGGACCACGGTCATATGTCATATCGAATACCGACCGGTCGATGAACATAGCCCTGTAATGAATTTTGACCGTGTCGTTTTCCCCTGGTTTAGGGCCATTACCTTCTTTAAGAACCTTGTATTGCAAACCATTTGGCAACTCAATGACCCCTTCCCCATTTTTGTTAGAAGCCATAAATGCGAGACCATCAGCTCTGTTTTTTTCTAATATTTTTCTTTCCTTTTCAGCCCTGCGGTTATTTAATTCTGTATTGTAGCGGTCAATAATTTCGTCTTTTAGTGAATCCGAAAGAAGGCTATTCCCGCTCAGACCATCCAGAAGACCTTTATGAATGGCCTTATCATTCACCTCAATTTCCTCTGCTTTAATACTGATTCCATAATCAAGACCAATGATGTAACTGGCTGTGTCAATCTTATTCTTTAAGCTGACATTTTCAACTTTCTCAGTTGATGATGAGCAGGATAAAATCAGCATCATAAGGCCGCTAATAAATAATATATTCACCCATTTAATAGTCATTAATCTGTAAAGCTTAGTTAGTTGCTTTAGTTAACAATTTATCAAGATCTGATTTCTTCATCAGCAAGTCAAGAATTGAAGTCAGATAGTTAATTTCTGAACTAAGGTATTGATTGTATGATGCTGATAAATCTAAACTGTTGGAAATTCCTTCTTTGTATTTTACTTCAGTCTTTTGATAAATTCTTTTTGCAATTTCAAGGTTCTTTAACCGATTGTTATAGATCAAATAGGCGTTGTTGAATTCTGAACGATATGTTTCAACAGTCAGGTTCAGTCGCTGCTGGAGTTCCGTATCCTGAACTTTTGCCTTGTCCAATGCCAGTTTTGCCTGGTTTACCTTATATTTTCTCATACCGCTGCTCCAGATAGGAATGTCCAATTGGACACCAATTACCTGACTTGGATACCAGTTTTTGCTGAAATCGAAAAAGTCGAATTGATCACGAAGTCCGTTTTGCTGATATTGATAGTAAGCGCTCATGGTTGGAAGGTATTCCGATTTTCGCAGCCTCATCTGGAGATAAGTGAGTTGTTCTCCTTTCTTCAGCATATTGTAATCAATGTTGCTGTTAAAATCGAAATTGGAATTTATAAGAAATTCATTGTTGACTGAAAGGAGCAGCGCATCAACTGTTTCAGTAACTTCAATCTGTTCTTCTGGCTTTATTCCAAGCATGAATTTAAGCATGTTGGTTGCCAGTTCAAGCCGGTTATCCATGTAGGCCAGCGCAGTTTCCAGGTCAGCTATCATCAATTTCATCTGGTCTACATCGGTGTCTTCACGAAATCCATTATTGTAATATTCTTCTGTTTCGTAAAGCATCTTTTTCATACTGACTAAAGTGCTGTCAAGGTAATTTTTGTTCTCTTTAATAATGATTACAGGATAATACGCTTTTGCCACAGCATCTTTTATTTCAATTTCACTTTTTTCATAAGTTGATTGAGTTAAGGTTTCATAGGCTTTGGCAGCTTTTAATCCAATAAGGTATTGTCCGCTGAAAATGAGTTGTGAAATACTTGCTCCCCAGGTAGCATTATGTGGCGAGCCAAAGGATGCTTCAAAGTATTGAGGTTCCCCTGATACTTCCACTATGGGTTCAAGACCAAAAATGTCTTCATTCACACTTATGATTGCCGGTGATAAAAAGTCAGGAATAAGGGTTGTAGGAATATCCATGAAATAACTGTAGGAAGCCGAAGCATTTACCTGCGGCAAACCGATCGCTGTATTTTCCTTCACTTTTTGTTTGGCAATTTCTATATCCGTTTTTGCATTCTTTATCTGATAATTATTATCTATTGCATATTGCTGTGCCTGTTGAAGCGTGAACGTCTTAACTTCTTGTGCACGAAGCGCCGGAAACCCATTCACCAGCATGCCGATACAAACAATCAATACAATTCCTGTTTTTCGCATATAATCTTAAATGTTGAAATTTAATTTTTTCTTCTGTTTTTCGAAATATTCAATCCCCTTTTGATTGGTGATACCCCGAATGTGATTTTCAAACATCACTTCAAAAACATTTTCATAAGAAAAGTTCTGAAGATCGGTCAAATCGGGATTATGAAAGTCTTCAATTTTTTTAAAATACAAATGAGCGATGATATCTTTATTCAAATCCTGACGATACAAACCTTCTTTTATTCCCTGGTCAATGTTTTTTTTAACATTTTCGATGATCAGTTCTTTCTTGACGCAGATGTAATCCTCAAATACCTGAGGGTAGTACTTCCTGAATTCAAAAGTGATCATCGGGTTAATTCTCAAATGCTTTGAGCTTGCTATTTTGCTCATCTCAAGAAGTATATCTATCGCATTCAGGTCTGTTTTTTTAAGTTCTTCCATCCTTGTCCTGATTGTCTCCTGGATGTAAAGACTTATTTTTTTCAGGAGATCAACCTTATTTTCAACAAACTGGTAAAGGGTTTTTTTTGAAATTCCCATCATCCGGCTCAGGTCGTCCATCGAAATATTCCGGATGCCATGCTCCGTAAAAATCTTATAGCAACCTTCAATAAGTGAATTGTATTTTTGATCAGCCTCCATTAATTAGATTTTGATTTTAAAGTTTAGCAGTGTCAGTTTGTAATGAGGGAGCAAAACTAAACAAATAAAAACAACGGAAACAAAAAAATGTTATTTCGTTTCCGTTAATTTTTTGTTAAGAATTTTGAGAAAAGATAAAACAAAGGGAATGTGAAGGTCAGGTTTTATCTACTTCAAACTTTACCGATTTGATTTTCTTTTCGAAATAGGCAATGCCTTCAGGCCTGGCAATGCTGCGTACAAGGTCTTCAAACATCAGGGCAAACAGGGTTTCGAAAGAGAATTTTTCAGGAGGGAATAAGTCAGGGTTATGCATGTCGATGAGGCGGCTCATATACAACCGGGCAAGCAGTTCAGTACTCAGATCTTCGCGATAAACACCCTGTGCAATGCCCTTAGTGAGATTGATCTGTATTTTGTTAAAGATGAATTCCATCCGTTTATCAAAATGTTCCTGGTAAATCCTCGGGAATTTTTCTTTTAACTGAATGGTGATTGAGGGTGTGACCAATATGTAATATTTTGCAACCTCTTTGCTCACGATCAAAAGAATGTCAATTGCATTTACACCTTCAAAGTTGTGTACCTGAAAAATCTCCTCGAACTTCTGTCGCTCGATTTCAAGTATTTTTTCAACGAGTTCTTCATGGCTGCTCACATAAGTTTTAAGTTCCTCAACGGGAATGCCTGTATTGGCTGAAATTTCCTTGAAAGAGAAATCCTTTAACTTTTTGTTCCTTGCCGTATAACGAATCTCCTTAAGTAATTCCAGAAAATGCTTGTCCATGAAGCGGTAAAATGTTTATTATTTAGTTGCAAGACAAAAATATTAATTTTTTTGAATGTTCTTCAAACCGATCAATATTATAATTAACAAAGGATGTTAATATCAGTTCAACCCGACAGAACAAGGAATACAACTCAGTAACGAGCGATGATGGTTTCGCAACCTGTAACTTTCTGTCCGATTTGTACTTCGATTTTTGCCTCAAGGGGTAGGAAAATATCAAATCGCGATCCGAATTTAATGATCCCCAATTCATCGCCCTGGGTCACTATCTTGTTTTCTTTTGCGTAGCAAACAATCCTTCTTGCAACGGTTCCGGCAATCTGTCTGAATAAAATCTCTTTTTTACCATTTGTTTCTACAACGATTGTGGTACGCTCATTTTCGTCAGACGATTTTGGTTTGGAGGCAATGAAATAGGAGCCATGATTGTGACGGAAATATTTGATGCCCCCACTCACCGGAAACCAGTTTACATGAACATTGGTTGGTGACATGAAGATAGAGACCTGCCTCATGTTTTGCTGAAAGTATTCTTTTTCGAACACTTCCTCAATCACAACTACTTTGCCATCGGCACCGGAGATAATGAGATTATCGTCGGGAATGACTTCGCGAATGGGGTCCCTGAAAAAACGGACTACAAAAAAATAAAAAATAAGGCCGGACAAATAAAGGAAATAATGAATCGGAGTCTGAACCGGGAATATAATATTGATGAGGGTCACTATTGTAAGAAGAAGGAAAAATACCAGCGCGATTACGGGATATCCTTCCTTATGTATTTTAATTTTCATGCTAATTTAAAACAAAAACAATATAGATGTACGCAAAAGGCGCAGCCATTAAAATGCTGTCGAACCTGTCGAGGATCCCGCCATGGCCCGGCATGATGTTCCCTGAATCCTTGAGCCCCAGTGTTCTCTTGATCAGAGATTCAAAGAGGTCGCCAAATGTACCAAAAATAATTATTGTCAATGCAAACCCGATCCATTCAAAAGCATTCAATTCTTTAAAGAAAAAAGAAAGCACAATGGCTGCTATAATGCTGAATAGTGCGCCTCCAAAGGTTCCTTCCCAGGTTTTTTTTGGGGAAATTCTTTCAAACAACTTGTGTTTTCCAAATGCCATTCCCGATAAATAGGCAAAAGTGTCATTCCCCCAGATAACAATGAAAAATCCAACCAACAGACTACCAGAGGGGAAGCCGTAATTCATTTCCGGGTAGAAAAAGAAATTTAGTAAAGAATATGGCAGGACAATATAGATCAGTCCCAAAATTTCAATCCCAATGCTGGCTATCGGGTATTTGTTTTCTCTGTAAAGTTCTCCAATGATTATTTTGAATACGATCAGGATGATCAGCAGCAAATATTGGATACCCCAAACATCCCATAAAAATAACAATACAATGAAATAGGAAAGGATTCCGCTTAGGATAAAGCTTGTCTTACCTATTGAAACCTCGGCAGTATTATACATTTTTTGAAATTCGAGCAGACATAGAAATAAGAACACCAGTTGAACCGCACCAAAAACATAAGGTCCCAGAATAACCGAGCCCAGCATCAAAATAATATAGATGGCTCCCGAAAATGTTCGTGTTAGCATGGGTTTCACTATGGTTCCTGTGTGGTAATAATGTGTTTAGCCTGAATTGCGTCATTTGGCATGACATATAGCTCCAATTCACCAAAGAGATAGGAGGAATCCTGTTTATTGACAATTATAGCATTGATGCCATTTTCCATCAATAATCCTTTAAGAAGTTCAGCTTTGTAATTTGCAGAAGTCGAATATATTTTCACCCAATTTTTGTCCACCTTTAAACCCTAAAATAATTTATGCCTGATTTTCATCGATTAAAAACAAATAGAGTTGTTTGGGTCCGTGGGCGCCCATTACCAGGGTTTTTTCAATATCGGCAGTGCGGCTTGGTCCGGTGATAACCGTAATCAGCGAGGGTAAATTGTTATGGTACTTTTCCTGCATCTTTTTCAGGGCGTCTTTTATATCGGGTACAAGTTGAGATGAATAAGCAATAACAATATGAGATTCGGGAAAAACATTCAGTCGCCTGCCCGAAGATTGCTTTGAGGAAACCATGATGCTGCCCAGCCGGGCAATCAGGTATTCGCAATTAGTAATACCCGCATGCATGTCATGGAAATTGGCTTCATCACTATAATATGGAATTTCTGCGTCTTCCAACAGTTTCTTTATTCCGGGTTCGATACAGAATATGTTTTTCCAGTTGTTTTCTGCAATCAGGGTGATGAGGTTGTTTCTTAAATCGGCTTCGTTTTCACAGTAAATGAATTTACCGGCAACTTTCGAAAACTCCTGGGCAAAAGTGATATCCAGTGAATCTTCCATGGGTTGATAAACCGAAGTTTCTAAGTCGAGCGAAGGAAAAGGATTTTCAGCTTTGCTCATCAAAGCATTTCTGATTTTCTTTAAAACCTTTTCCCTTGAGGTTGAATCTTCCATTTGATAGTACTATTTTTTAATTGTCGGATCCGGATTAGCCTCAGCTATATCTTCTAATTCTTGAATCTCTGTATCTGCTGGAACAGAAGATCCTGCATTTTCTGAAAGTTCTTTTTTTGCTTTTTTACCTTTATTATTGGTGTCTTTTAATTTTTGGACTTCTTCTTCAGCAGCTTTTTCAATTAATTTCTTTTGCTCATCGAAAGGTCTTTCTCCAAAAATAGAAACAAGGTCCTCACGGAAAATCACTTCCTTCTCAAGCAATAAACTAGCTAATTTTTCAACCTTTGATTTGTTCTCTTTAATAATTTCAATAGCTCTTTGATAGGCTTTTTCAACAAGTAAGCTTAACTCCTGGTCAATGATCTGGGCTGTCTTTTCTGAGTAAGGTTTCTGAAATGAATACTCCTGCTGTCCTGTTGAGTCATAATAAGAGATATTGCCAATTTTATCATTTAAACCGAAATAAGCCACCATATTAAAAGCCTGTTTGGTCACTTTTTCAAGGTCATTCAGGGCTCCGGTAGAAATCTTTCCAAAGTTAACATGCTCCGAAGCTCTTCCACCAAGGGCAGCTGTGAGTTCATCAAACATCTGGTCGAAAGTCGTTAACTGTCTTTCTTCAGGCAAATACCAGGCTGCCCCAAGGGCTTTCCCTCGCGGCACAATGGTGACTTTAAGCAATGGATGAGCATGCTCCGTGAGCCAGCTAACCGCTGCATGACCTGCTTCATGATAGGCAATGACTTTTTTCTCAAAAGCGGAAATGATTTTATTCTTCTTTTCCAACCCACCGATGATTCGGTCAATAGCGTCCATCACATCCTGTTTACCGATGGATTGTTTATTCTTCCTTGCAGCTATCAATGCCGATTCGTTACAAACATTGGCAATATCTGCTCCAGAAAAACCCGGCGTTTGTTTGGCAAGGAAATCCAGGTCGACTGAATTATCGAGTTTTAAAGGCCTTGTATGAACATTAAAGATCGCCTTTCTTTCTTCTATGTCAGGCAACTCCACATGAATTTGGCGGTCGAATCTTCCGGCCCTGAGCAGCGCCCTGTCTAAAATATCAGCACGGTTAGTGGCTGCAAGGATGATCACACCTGTATTGCTCTGGAATCCATCCATTTCAGTGAGCAATTGGTTCAGTGTATTTTCACGTTCATCATTTCCTCCGGTAATTTGGTTTTTACCTCTGGCCCTGCCAATAGCGTCAATTTCATCGATGAAAATAATACAGGGTGCTTTTTCCTTGGCTTGTTTAAACAGGTCACGCACCCTCGAGGCTCCAACTCCCACAAACATTTCAACAAAATCTGATCCTGAAATGGAAAAGAATGGCACCTGTGCTTCTCCGGCAACAGCTTTTGCAAGCAAAGTTTTACCTGTGCCCGGAAGTCCGACGAGCAATGCTCCCTTAGGGATTTTACCTCCAAGGCTGGTGTATTTTCCCGGATTCTTTAAAAAATCGACAATTTCCATCACTTCCACTTTGGCCTCTTCAAGTCCGGCAACATCAGTGAAATTTACATTTATCGCTGTTTCCTTATCGTATAATTGTGCCTTTGATTTACCAATGTTAAAAATTTGTCCGCCCCCGGCGCCTCCGCGGCTCATCATCCGCATGATCACGATCCAAACCACAACAAGAATTAACAGGGGCAGAACCCAGCTTAGCACTTCACCTGACCAGTTATGTCTTTTTTCGTTACGGATATAAATAGGCTCCGGAAGACCCTCCTGCGCCTTTTCTATATCTTCTTTAAAAGTATCGTACGATCCAATGTTATAAGTGTAATGAGGTCCGGCACCATTGTATCCTGATCCTTTCACCTTTTCGAATTTTGGATCGGTAAGCCTGTCTTTCTTGATAAAAATCTCTGCTTCCTCCTGGTTCACAACAATGATCTTTTCAATGTCCTGTGCTACGAGTAATTCTTTTACTTCGCCCCAGTCAATTTCTTTAATAGTGCCGCCCCAATTAGTAAAAGTCAGGGCAATAAAGATCATCGCAACAATTCCATAAACCCAATAAAAATTAAACTTACCTTTTGGAATTTTACTCTTAGGTAGCCCGGTTGGTATCTTATTCTTTGGTTGTTGTTTTTCTTCTGCCATTATGTCCTTCTTTAAAATAATTCGCCTGAATTGCGAATATCAAATCTAATCACTTTCATATTTTTTAATCTCTGCATCATCCCACAGTTTCTCAAGATTATAAAATATCCGTGAATGATCCTGAAAAATGTGAACGACAACATTCACATAGTCTAACAAAATCCATTCCGCATTTTCGAATCCTTCCTTATGCCATGGCTTATCATTCAGGCCTTTCCTTACAACCTCCTCTATCGAATCGGCGATGGCTTCCACATGTGTTGAAGATGTACCCGAACACAAAACAAAAACATCACTTACTGCATTGGGTATTTTTTTCAGGTTCAGGCTTAGGATTTCTTTTCCTTTTTTCTCCTGTATCCCCTTTACAATCGCCTTTGTTAAAATGTCGGATGCGTCCTGTTTTTTTCGCGGCATATCAATGGAATCATGTTTCCAGCAAAAGTAATCATTTTCAGATAAAATGCTTGTAAGATCAATTGTTTTACCCGTAAACAAAGAAATTCGATATTTTGTTTGAATAATCTTTATAATTTTAACAAGTTTTGATTTTCACTGGCAATGTTCGACACAAATAAAAGTTAGCAATGTTATTCAGCTCTGATAAAATAATCCGGCTTCATACTGTAGGCTCAACAAATGATTATATGATAGAGCAGATCAGGAATGGAAATATCAATGTGGAAGGAACAATTGTCATAGCTGATGAACAAACCAGCGGTAAAGGCATGGATTTAAACATTTGGGAAAGTGAACCAGGTAAAAATCTCACCTTCTCCATTTTTTTTAAACCTGATTTTCTTCACGCTGACCAACAGTTTTTACTCAATAAGTCAATATCCCTGGGCGTTTATGACTTTATCAAATCCCTGGTTATACATCAAAAGGTGACCATTAAATGGCCGAATGATATTTATGTAGGAGATAAGAAAATTGCTGGAATTCTAATCAATAATACCATTGCCGGAAATGAATTGCTTTACTCAGTGGCAGGAATCGGAGTCAACATCAATCAGCAGAAATTTCCCGGGCATGTCCGCAACCCTATTTCATTATCGCATGCATTAAGGAAGGAATTTGACCTTAAACAAGTTTTACATGAACTTCTTTATTGGCTTGAAAATCGATATGATCAATTGTTGAGCCGAGGATTTGTCCGGATCAATACCAGTTATCTTGAATCTCTTTATCGTTTAAATGAAATGCATTCTTACCGGTTAAAAAATAAAGAACTATCCGCCAGGATAACTGGAGTTTCGGATTTTGGACATTTGCAACTTACCACTGACGACAATCAGAGGTTAGAATGTGATTTTAAGGAGATTGAATTTATTATATAGCCGGGGATTCAATTACTTCCTTCAGTTTATTGACCAGCAGATTTACAAAATTGGTCAAAGGCCGTAAAGCCATCATTTTCAACATAGGGCTCAGGTCAGCATGAAGAATGATTTGCGCATCCGTGTGATTTACATCTTTAGCCTGAAGGATCGATGAGAGTGTAAAATCAAAGGGAGACTTACCTTCAGATGACCACACGATATTGGAGAATTCAATTCTTGTTGATGTTCTTAAAGCAAGATCAGCCATGCCCTTAATGGTGAATGAACAACTGTCGGCAGATGATTTCCAGTTAATGACCTGCTCAGGCATGAGCCTGCCAAAGTTATCGAAATTGATTAAAAAGTTGAAAATGTCTTCAGGACTTTTGTTTATTGAAATGACGTCACTTTTTATTTCGGTCATGTAGGCTTTTAATGGTTAATTTTATTCAAATAACAATTCATTAATTCACCAAATCAACAATTCATCAATTTATTTAACTCCCCACATCTCCGGGTCATCACGCCACTTTACGAGAGATTTCAAATCTTTTTCAGAAATATAATTGTTTTGAACAGCCTGACTGATCAATTCGTTGTAGTCGGAAAGGGTAATCAACTGGCATTTGGCTTTTTTGAAATTCTCAATAGCCTTATCGAGGTTATAACTAAATATAGCCACCATCCCTTTGACTTTAAGACCTGCCCCGCGAAGGGCTTCGACAGCATTCAGGCTGCTTTTCCCTGTCGAGATCAGGTCTTCAATCACGATAACCGATTGCCCCGATTCATAATATCCTTCAATGAGGTTTTCAAGTCCGTGTTTCTTCTCAGCCGAGCGCACATACACGAAGGGCAATCCGAGTTCCTGTGCAACCAAAACACCATGTGCAATCGCACCCGTTGCCACTCCGGCAACAAGATCAATCGACCCGTATTCCTCGTTGATGATATTTACAAACTGCTGCCTGATAAATGTCCTTATCTTCGGAAAGGATAAGGTCTTGCGGTTGTCGCAATAAATGGGTGATTTAAGTCCTGAAGCCCAGGTAAAAGGCTCTTTGGCATTGAGTTTAACTGCTTTAATTTGAAGCAGGTATTCCGAAATTGTTATTGCTGTTTCTTTATTGTTAACCATGCGGCAAAATTATAGTTTTAAATCCAAACCTTAAAAATTTTATATCACAATTCTCAAAATCTCACAGGGCAGATAATTTAAAAAATTGAAAACAAATTGCTTAACCCATGACTTTTTTGCTTCAAATCTGAAATTTTAATCCAAATCATTCTTCTTCGTTTTTGCTACTTTTGCTTTAAATTTAAGGAACAATGAAAATAACTGCCGTATTCCCGGGTTCATTCGACCCCATCACCCGTGGCCATGAATCTGTTATTAAAAGAGCCTTACCTCTGTTCGATGAAGTTTACATTGCTGTCGGGATTAACGCTGAGAAAAAGAGCTTCTTCGACTTGAAGATGAGAATAGAATGGATTCAGAAGGTTTTTGAAAAATTTCCTCAGGTAAATGTAATTCAGTATGAAGGACTAACGGTTGATTTATGCAAAAAGCTCGGCGCTCAATACCTTTTACGCGGGCTAAGGACTTCGGCTGATTTTGAGTTCGAAAGAAGCATCGGACAAATAAATAAAAAGTTATACCCTGAAATTGAAACGGTTTTTTTTCTAACCGATCCAGAATACTCGATGCTCAATTCATCCATCGTTCGCGATATATTGAGGAATGGCGGCAATGCGAGCCAGTTTGTTCCTGATGAACTGGACCTGTCACCTTTTATTGAAAAGAAATAATCATCGGTTCAATAAAACAAATGATCAGCCGTTTCATTAAATTAATTTGCTTCAGATGATCCGATGTTCAGCTTCATTATTCCTGTTGACTTTTTTTGTTCACACAGTTTTCTCAGCAGAAACGAAAATATCCGGAATAATACCCGGTGCTGCGGGATATGAAGTCAGGTTGATCGCATATTCCGACTACATTAGCTATTCTCAAATTCTTCTCAGCCGCACATTAGTAGATTCGACGGATGGTTTTACATTAAATACCGACATCGCCGAAACCCAATTTGTTTACCTTGATCTGGATTATTATTACACTACTTTTTATCTTGAACCGGGAAAAGACTATCATCTTCAATTCGATTCCATTTCAATGGCTGACCAATACCGGCCTTACTATGAAAAAGAACCGCTGGTGTTTCAGATTGTTTCGGAGGATCAAAATGAACTCAACAATTTAATCTTTGAGTTCAATGAAATTTATAATGATTTTCTGGCTACAAACTTTCAAAGTATCTATAACCGAAGGAACAATAGTCTAATCGAAAGTTTCAGGTCCGAAATGAACCTTAAATATGCAGGTATTGAAAACCACTATTTCAAAGAATTTGTTGATTATAAGATAGCGTCCGTTGAACTATCTGCCACCGGAACGGACAAACCTGAATTATTCAGGCAATATTTACTCGGAAAACCCATCCTTTATTCCCATGCTGCTTTTATGGAATTTTTCAATCAGTTTTTTGATCAATACCTCACAACCGGAAATAAATTTATCTCTGAAAAAGATTTGGAAAAAGGTATAAATGAGTTGATAAGTTTACCTGCCTTAATGGATTCCCTTGGAAAGGATACATTGCTCATGTCTGAATCACTTCGGGAATTGGTTTTAATCAAAGGAATGAAGGAGTTGTATTTTTCCCCTTACTATTACCCGCAGAACATTCTGAATATTCTGGATCAGGTGACAGCCACAAGTCATTTTCCCTTACACAGGACAATAGCTAAGAACCTTCGTGAGAGTTTGACAAAATTGCAAAAAGGAACCGTTGCTCCGGATTTCAGTTTGAAAGACCTAAGTGGAAATAGCATCAATTTAACCGATTGCTTAGGAAAGCCTGTTTACCTCAGCTTCCTCACTACCTGGACCTATGCCTGCCTTGCGGAATTCAGGATCATGGACAGTCTGTACCTTGTATGGGGAAATAAAATCAACTTCATAACCGTCTCTCTGGATAAAAACACTGAAGTTGTTTCCCGTTTTAAAAAAGAGAAAAACTACAACTGGACTTTTCTTTATAATGGCAGCGGCTATGACCTGATTCAGGCTTATGGAATTAAAACCTTTCCTCTATTTGTGCTTATTGACAGCTCCGGCAAAATACTTCAATATCCGGCTGTGAAACCCAGTGAGGGAATGGGTGATGTTTTCACTTATATGGAGCAAAAAAGCAAGGAGTAAATGGTCCTTGCTTTTTAATTAAAATTTATTTTCAGTTTTTTATTCAGGAACCTGTGAACCGTAAATCTCAGTATTAATTCTCCAAAAATCATTTTTGTCAGCATTATCAGTGGAGCCATCACGGTTAAAATCACCATTATAGTAACCATTCAACCCTGCCTCCATCCACCAAACCGCTTGCTTATCAGAATTATTGACAACTCCATCGCAAAGACCATCACCTGCAACCATACCAAAAATTCCGGTACCAATTTGTTTGTAGCAGGATGATCCGTTATATACCTTTGAAACGGCTGTTGTAAAGTCATATGCATAAATACCTCCATTCAAAACAAGGGAAACTGAGGACATTACAGGAATATGATTCCTGTGATTTATAACCACAAAAAGGTTGTTATTGATTGTTACTGAAGGCTGGAGCAACGAAGAGCCGTTTAATCCAACCACTTTTCCATTTGATAACAGAAATGCAGCCTTTCGTTCAACAACTGTAGCGCCTGTTGCCGTGGATGGTCCACCAGGGGCATCCCTGAATTCAACCAAAACCCAGTCAACGACGTTTGAATTCGGAATGGATGATACAGATTCAGTACCGCTATAATTCCATGGAGAAACTATAAATGGCTGAGTTAAAGGTAAGTCGCCTCCGGTGTTTAATGAATTACTCATTGTGCTTCCGTTAAATGGTCCTTCCAGGTAAATTTTTAAATCAACCTGCGGGGGTGGTGGCGGAGGTATCAAACCAAAGAAATCAAGATAACGATACATTAACTCTTGTTTGGTTGAGGGATAAGTCCCGTCATTCAATCCGCCAAATTCATGGGATGTTCCGATGGTTTTATATACGCCCGAACTATATGCAACACCAGTTCCATAAACCGGGGATTGATTTTTAAGGATTGAAAATGCCGGACTTATTGGATCTATATGATCCATGTAACTATTCTCGGATGAATAAATAAAAGTCTGACCCTGAGTAAAAGTTCCGGTCTGGCCCAAGACAGTTCCCATGTCACCAGATCCATCGGCAGTGCCGGTAATTTTGAACATGGTATGAACCGCAGTGGTCGCATCGTAAGCCCAGGTGTCGCCACCTTCCATATAAAGTTTTCCGCCTCCGTTAAGATAACTGGCAAGCAATGTACCTTGTGTTGAAGATAAAACAGTATTATTGGGATAAATTCCAAGACACAGAAAAACAGAAGCATATAGATTAACTGACGCAGGGAACACGGTAACATAATCCACCCCAATACCTAATGCCTGAATCTTTGCCTGCATTGCCGGACCTGAGTTTTTAGTGTCGTCAAGATCAACAATCAGAACAGGAATTTGACCAACGATGGTCGTGAAAGCGCCTGAACCAGTAATCCCAAGATTTGCATTTAAATTAATGGTGAAATTGGCAACATATCCTGCCGGAGTTGATGAACTTGCCGTTAAATTGAAGCTGGCCGACTTGGTTGCACCACCGTTGATCGTTCCATAGCTTTGATTATTTGTATTGATTGTGATATAAGGGTCGGTGCAAACCAATTGACCCATCACATTGTTTGCAGCTGAAGAACCAGTATTTCCTGCAGTGATAACAAAATTAACCGTCTCGCCCGGATCAATTTTACCATTGTTGTTGCCAGTCGGATCACTGATTGTAAATCCATTATAACCAAGAATGGGTGCATGGGCCACATCATTGAAAGTCACCGTCCATGTAGCTTTTGCTTCAGTAAGCTGAAGACTGAAAAGGATGGAATGACCTTCAGGAATATTGTTGGCAACAGCGAAAGCAAAACCATTTGAAATCGATACTGTCTGTCCTGAGGCAATACTTCCATAGGCAGCGGTATTATCTGTAATTGTCACAAAAGGATCGGCTGTTGAAAGTGTGGCAGTTACTCCGTTTGCATTTGCAGTTCCAATATTTTTAACAGAAATCGACATCAACACTGATTCACCATAATCAATTAATCCGTTATTATTTCCGGATACATCATTGATTGAATGGCTGAAATAGCTCAAAAAAGCCCCGGAAGCCGGAGTAATCGTTACATTGCCAATATAAGGAATATAATTGTATGCAGTAACTGCAACTTTTAATGTTCCACCACTTGTCAATGCAGGGAAAGTAACTTTGGTGCTTCCACCTGAAACATATCCGGTTCCTATGATCTCATTGTTGATTGTCAGGCAAACCCGCGCCCCTTCTTTATTTGCAAAAACGGTAAATTGTGTTGCTCCAAGAAAGATTGAAGGATCATGGCTGACATTCAGATGCTTGTGGTACCGCAGTTCTGACCACCACAGAAGGATCACCAAAAAGTGTCCAGGTATCCGTCATTTGATCACCTCCGGTTCCATAAGTATCATTCATTTTCATACAACCGTTCATTGAAAGACCACCAAAAGTTCTTTTTATATTGGTGCCATAGGTTTCAACCAGAATATCTACCATCTCATCCTGTCCTTCCATCGGTGGGTTCCAGCTTTGATTGATGGTGCTCATCAATGTTGCTATAGCTCCAATGGGTTGGTTGTTGTAGGTTGACCTCATCCAGGCTTCAGCAAAACATGTAGTACTGACAAAGTTCCCATTTACACAAGCTACCGACCAGATGAAAGGAAGTTTTTGGGTATTGGTAAGAGCGGCAACATTGGTATTTGAAAATCCCGAGGAACCCCAGGAAACATCGCTTCCATGCCCGGTATATAAAATAATACTCGATCCGCTGTTAATATTAGCAGCCACCATTGCCGGCGTAGGATTACCTGCGGCATCATTTCCACCCTGGCTGCCATCAAAAAGTTCATATTTGTAACTATAGGTGTAATTATCCAGGTCGGTTTGCATATTTCTCACATGCTGGTAATCATATTCACTGTCATCCCCCGGACCCTGATCGGAAGCAATTCCAATACACTTGGTGTACCAGTCAACACCGGTATACGGTGTTTGCTCATATTCAATGGTCCTTTGCACCTGCGTCTGGACATGAGCCACATTTTCGGCTGAGAACCTTCCGATAAAAATATCGGGATAATGATCGGCACCAACGATGTAGGTGTAATTATTATCAGAATCACCGCTGGCAAAGCTTGTTGGAACCTGGGCAGCATCACCTACTAGCAACACAAATGCCAGGTTATGGGTAGAAAAGTAGTTGACAATATAGGTCTTGATTGCTGCAGCATTGCCAATGGTTGCTACATCAACAATTTCTATAGGAATCCCAATGGTCTTTTTCCAATTGACAAAATCGGACATTGCTGGTATAAAGAAGTTGTAACTGATAATAAGCATACAACCATCTTCATCAACCGGAATATATTTAGGACTGCTGTAATTCAAAAATTGCCGGTTATAAATCTCATCGAACTGTGTGTTGATTTTCACTAATTCGGTGGTTCTCACTAAAGGATTATATCCGTCATTACCGGTCTTCGTCACTTTAATTTCCATTTCAGAATATACTTTCAATGTTTTGGTAACAGGATTATATTGAAAAGGATAAACCACCACCGTTTGTCCCCTGAAATCACGAATGATATATGGATCACGCAGTTCAGCAAGCGTTCCCGGAAAGAACTGATTCTGACCGTAATGTTTCCCATAGGTGTAAGGAACTGTTGACGGATCAATGTCCCTGGTTAAGTTGCCTTTGGAAGGAGCAATGCTGATATTGCTGAATTCAATAAATTCAGATGACAACACTTCGACATCCATTTGTGCAAGGTCAGGGATCAAAACGGAGGTAGTGAGCTTCACAAGGTCTGGATCACCGCCAAATAAAATCGGGGTAGCCTCCTCGAGGCTAACAATGTATTCTTTCCCGTTGGCTGTTTTTACTTCCTCAAGGAAAAAACCCGGAATTTCAAAATGGATCACTGTTGTTTCTAAAGTAGATGAAACCAGTGTCGTTTTGGCCGGAGCCGCAACATCTGATTTCACTTTTTTCCAATCGCCAGCCGAGAGATTGATTAAAATCATCAAACTGACAATAACTAATACTAATTTTTTCATTTGTTTTTATTTTTGTTGTTGAAAATATGTTCTTCTAAGTAAAATCATTCCGGCACCTGTGAACCCATTCCTGAATTCGGTAGCCAGAAATCATTTTTATCGATATTGTTAATTTGTAAATCTAGATTAAAATCACTTCCCGAATATCCATCATGCCCAACCTGATATGACCAGATGTTTTTATCTGTGATATTGGTTTCACCATCGGAATTGCCATCACCGCTTCTCATTCCCCAGACTCCTGATGCCAGCATCTTATGTCCTGCTAATCCTCCGTAAGCTTTGTTTTCTCCATCCGAAAAATCATACTGGTAAACACCAGCTAACATTGTAATTGGGTTAGCTGACATAACTGAAAGGTGGTTCCGGTGATTAATAACCACAAATAAATGCTGCGAAACCGAAATATCAGGTTGCAAATTGGAAATTCCATCCATTCCAACGATGGACCCATCTTTCAATAAAAAAGCTGCCTGCCGCTTTATACTTGTTGGGGAAGTTGCGGAGACCGCATTAGCAGCATCTCGATAGTCAACCAGAACCCAATCCACAACATTTTGAGGAATAATAGATACATTTTCAGCCCCAGGATAATTCCATGGTGGACTCTGATAGGGCTGCGTCATCGGGAAACTGCTCATGCTGGTCAAATCAGTATCCATAAGTGAACCGTTAAACGGTCCTTCTAAAAATACTTTCAGATCAGCAAAAATATGAGGAACAACATTCAATGTAACCGGAATTGAAGTATTCGGGGAATCGGGATCATTGCTTGAAATATTGATATAGGCCAGATAAACACCTTCACTCAATCCTGAGGCATTAAACCCCACGCTGATGGTTTGAACGTCTTGTCCTTCAAGTGATCCTCCCGCTGTTGTTCCGCCATCCAGCGTCAGCCAGTTCATCGGAGGGGGTAGTGGCGTATAATCGATCACAAGGTAAGGCTTGTTGGTTTCATTCCAGCCCTCAAAGTTGATGTAATAAGTAGCAGCGTCTGTATCGACAATGCCAATGGCAAACCAGTTCTGGATTAACGACGCCTGAAGGTTTGCAAGCACATTACCACCAAGCATATGAACTTTATAACCGACAGGTAGCGTGCCGGTCTCTTCGCGATGAAGGTAATAACCACTGTTAGCTTCTGCACGGATGTCGGTGTTCAAAGTTGAAGCTGATGCTGTCACCGGATCATTGGTAACAGGTGTTATGCTCCACCATGGCCAGTTGTTGACATACACATAACCGTGAAACTCCACTGAGTTTATAATAGAGCCTTCCGGTATGACGCTCACATCAAATTTCATCCAGCCAACCTCGTTGGGAGGAGTCCCTTTCACCCTGCTGATCTCAGTTTTAGCAGTAGATGATGTCGATCCTGTATTGTAATTCGCATTCACCGGGTATACCTGAACCACATTATTCGCCGGCGCATTATAGGAAATGGTCGCATTGTAATTCAATACCATGCCCCCCGAATTTTCAATTGTTAAAGTTTCCGCACCGGTTCCTTCCTGTGGCTCTGTAACATTAAATTCAGCCGGATTATAAGTAAGGTTCGGGTATAACGGCACTCCGGCGGTAAATACATGCGGATCGGGCTGCCCAATCAATGGGTGGGTTTCATTACGTCCTGATTCATCGGCTGCATACAGATAATACTCCACCTGGCTGCCATATGCTTGCCCGGGGATATTACCGGAATAAGTATTTCCGGAAACATAGGTCATAACAATGGTATCCCAGGGTCCAAAATTGACAGCGTAAATGATAAAGACAGAATCAGCGTATATTGGCTGATTGCTGTAAGCTTTTATTTCCGCCTGTATCGGGTATTCCGGCAATAGCGGTTGATTTCCTGACAAAGGAATATGCTTAATGCGGAGCATTCCCAGATCGGCTATTCCGATCGCCCGGCAATGCAAAGCATCAGTCGATTCCCAGCTTCCGGTAAATCCAAGCACTTCGTAACCCGGCATGGCCTGGTGATAAGACAGCAGCGCTTCATCATCCCACTGACTGCCGGTAATGGGAACCAAAACTTTTTCATTCAGAATGATTGAATTTGAATAAGGTTGATTGTCCGGAGTGTAAACCCTGAAAACCTGGTAAGGCGTTCCGTAGGACGAAATTTGCGAAGCATAATAAGCCGCTGTTGCTTCTATTTCATCATACTGCGCATGGCTTGGAGGAACCTCGCGGATCAGCACTTTATCCACATTCAAAAATTTTCCCCAGCAGTCAATATGATCAATATAGGTATTGTTCGGATCCTGAACCACTTGGTAGGTGTTGATCCCAAGATAATTTTGAAACATCTGGTTGATTTGAGTATGCGTCAGCGTTGGATTCTCTTCCCAAACCAGCTGGGATGAAGAAGAAATTCCCATTCCATCAGTCATATAGTTTCCTCCGGTATGGATCACATTCATCCCGAACAAATTAATTCCAAGATAATTTGCCACTGCCACCGGGATTTCGTCATCATTTGGGCGGGAAGGGCGGTTATAGGGAAAGTCAACAATTCCTGGTTCATTGTTCCCATCAAAAATAAACCATGGACCATAGTCTCTTGTCCAATAAGAATCGCTGGGTGCAATGAGAAAGCTGCAGTTGGCCATGTTCACGCCGTTGGCAATATAATTATTCGTCACGGTCGTCTGTTGCGAAGCGCTGGCAACAATGGTAACCACGTTCAGGTCCTGCGACATTTCGGCAATGATGGCATAGCTGATGCCGAACGGGTAACGCACCAGTACTGCCTGCATCCGGTCAAATTCAGCAACATTATAGATGGGTCCTGTCGGCGGAGGTGTTGAAATAAAATCAACACCAATGGTACTCCTCAGTAATTCTTCTTCCGGAGTCATTTGGTGGGTAAAGACTTTTTGCCCAGTTTCATCAGTCTTCTGAGCTAAAGCGTTTGCCCGGGAAAAACCAATCAAAACAATGATGATAAAAAAATATTTCATTGCCACCCTTAATAACAAATGACCTATAGTTAATGATTGATAAAAACTGATCATATATCTGAGAATTTTTTTAACGAACCTGATTACCCGGCAAATTTAGATTTTTATCGGGTTTGACAGAATTGTTAAGGGTAATTTGTTGCGATTCTAAATTGCAAACGGGAAGTAGGTTGTGGGGGTAAGTGTGTTGGAGGATTTATTGGTATTAATATTACTTAAGAGAAGTTAAAGGATTTCTTCCAAAAAAATGTTGCTGCGCAATAAAGCATAAAGTCCGGACATTGCCGGGCTTTTTGATTATTTCCATGATAATGTACAAAAGAGTCGTTTCTTTCTTATTTTCTGAACTCCTTTCAACTCGTTAACTACTTCTTCAAGTTTTGGGAACATCAAGCATGTTACAATAATTTGCTTTTCGGATTTAGTAATTATTCTTGCATAGTGATAGGATTCTATAGGAGTAAACTGAATACCCCCTTTATCTAAACTAGCAGATTTGTATAAGATAACTTTACTTAACTCTGTGAATTTAAATTTTTGGGTATTCCCATTCTGTGTAATGACAGTAAGTTCGTCATCTTTTATAGTAATTTCCTGCTTTCTGTTAGCGATGTAATATTCAATGTGCAAATAAAGAAGTGGCAAGGTTAGAAGAACATACATTCCTCCAAAAACAACTACAAAATCTATATTGAATTTCAATAGATATAAGGCTACAAGCATAAAAATTATTCCCATGAAATGAAAAGACATTACCCGTAATTGATTAGATGCGCTTATTCTCAATATCATTTTTTCCTCCCATCTCGCATCCCCCAAAAGTAAAAATAATTTTGAAAAAGTTAGAAAAAGGGTTCAGGTCATGCTTACACACAAGGCCGGGCAAGAAGACTCGAACCAGTGGGGTAAAACCTGCGACTGATTTCTTGGCACGAGTCGCCATACATATGAGCCTTGCTTCAAACTCGCGCCAGTATGGTTATCGTCTATTTGAATTCAAAATTTTATCTCAACATTGTTTGTATCTGAAAAACCATCCTCTATTGGTTCAAGCAACTTACTTTTTAATGTTTTATTAACAGATTTCAATCTTAAAGAATCCTTCAGTTCTGGAAAGAGTGGAAGGAATTTATAGGGAAAGTAATTATAAAAACCGCAATTTCGTTTAATTAAGTAACTTAAGTATAAGTTAGGTTCAACAATTTCACCATTATAGACAATCCCATTTATATCTCCTAGGCATAGAGTGTTAATTTTGCCTTCATTAGCAATGATTAAGCATTTTATTCGTATATCAATTGGATTTTGATTTTGGATTGTTTTTAATTCAGAGATTTCCCGATTTATTTCATGTAGAATTTGTTTGTCAACTATTGAATTGTCTTTTACCCTCGAATGCATCACGCCTAAGCTATCAGGAAAATTCGAACAATCCATCCGATAGCTTCGTTCCAGGGAACCTTTGATAAATGAAACTTTAATTTCTTGAATTTCAATTTCATTATTATGTTTATTAATGCACGCAACTATTCCAATACAGCATATTATAAGAAATAAGAAAAATCTTTCATGTGTCATAACGAGATGTTTTTATTATTTTTCTATATAATCCCATGCGGTATTTATTACTTGTTTTCCAATGTGATTTTCCACCTGCGCAAGTATTGTGCGCGTGCCATGTCTTTTTTGTTGTCTTGTGCCTTGCTATCTCGCATCTCCCAAAAGTAAAAATAATTTTTACAAAGAAAATTTTTTTGACAACGGGGTATAAAATCTTGTAAATTAGCCACTGAAATTTCTGTTATGGTTTTTCGTTTGCGTTCATTGTTTTAATGATAAAGATTACTACTAACCCGTTTGCATCGGTGCAATTAACCTGGTAGCAGCTACCAACTCGTTTGCATCGGTGAAAATGGTTTGAAAGAGAAAAATATACATATTGACCGGCTTTTTTTAACCTAATAGATTTTTCGAAAGAATTGCCAACTGCTGCTGCCCCTGCCCCTGCCACTTTCTTCTTCTTGGTGCCAACACCTTCATTCCTTGTGCTCCAATTTATTCTGTACCCCATTAAATAAGTTTATTCAGTTTAGCTTAATTTTGCCCTCCTGTTCATGACCAAATGTCACATTTGACAATTTCCGGGAACAGGTACAGTTATTGATAGCGGTTCGGGCTGTGATGAATTAGAAATAGATTTCAAAGATTTTTATACAATGGTAAAATTTCTTGAGAAACTTCTTGGAAGTAAATCAGACAGAGATATAAAAGCAATTAAACCTGTGCAGCAAAAAGTACTTGAAGCGTATGAGGTTATTAAGAATTTAAGCAATGATGAGTTAAGAGCCAAAACAGTTGAATTCAAAGAAAAGATTGCCGCTTACATAGCTGATGACGAAAAGCTGGCTGAGGAAATCAGGGTGAGCGTAAACGACAACCCTGATATGGATGTGGAGGAGAAAGAAAAAAACTGGAAAAAAGTTGACGATCTTGAAAAACAGATTTACGACAAAACCCAGGAAATCCTGAATGTTATTCTTCCCGAGGCATTTTCAGTTGTCAAAGAAACTGCAAAGCGTTTTAGTGAAAACAAAATAATCGAAGTAACTGCAAATGATTCCGACAGGGAACTGGCGGCAAAAAGTGATCACATCAACATTGTTGGTGCTAAAGCGCATTATAGCAATGAATGGATGGCCGGTGGTAACCTGATCACGTGGGACATGGTTCATTACGATGTTCAGCTGATCGGCGGAATCGTCCTTCATGAGGGAAAAATCTCAGAAATGGGCACAGGGGAGGGGAAAACGCTTGTAGCTACCTTGCCCGTATACCTGAATGCCTTACCCGGAAAGGGAGTCCATATAGTTACTGTTAACGATTATCTAGCCAAGCGCGACTCGGAATGGATGGGAATGCTTTACCAGTTTCATGGTTTAAAAGTAGATTGCATTGATAAACACCAGCCCAATTCGCAGGCGAGGCGAAATGCTTATCTGGCAGATATAACTTATGGCACCAATAATGAATTTGGTTTTGATTACCTGCGGGATAACATGACAGCATTTCCCGATGAACTGGTTCAGCGGCAGCATAATTATGCCATTGTCGATGAGGTTGACTCTGTTTTGATCGATGATGCGCGAACGCCATTGATTATTTCAGGGCCGACGCCAAAGGGTGAAACCCAGGAATTCGATCAATTTAAGCCAAGTGTTCAGAAACTTTATAATGCGCAAAAAGATCTGGTCACAAAAATACTCGCTGAAGCTAAAAAGTTATTCTCCGAAAAATCAGATCCCGAATATGAAAAGAAAGGCGGAGAGCTATTACTTAGGGCTTATAAAGGACTACCAAAGAACAAAGCCCTGATCAAGTTCCTGAGTGAAGAAGGAATGAAAACCCTGATGCAGAAAACAGAAAACTTCTATCTGCAGGAACAAGCGAAGAACATGCACCTGATTACAGATGAATTGTTTTTTGTGATTGAAGAAAAACAAAATTCAGTTGATCTGACGGAAAAAGGGATCAATTTCATCAATGACTCTGCCGGTGATCCTGAGTTTTATGTATTGCCCGATGTGGGAGCAGATATTGCCGAAATGGAAAAATCGGGTTTAAGTGATTCTGAGAAGTTGGTAAAGAAAAGTGAAATTCTTGTTGATTATTCAGTGAAATCTGAAAAAGTTCATACTGTCAATCAGCTTTTAAAAGCCTACACCATGTTCGAAAAGGATGTGGAATATATCATTGTTGAGAATAAGATCAAGATCGTTGATGAGCAAACCGGCCGTATCATGGAAGGCAGAAGATATTCCGACGGACTCCATCAGGCCATCGAAGCCAAGGAAAATGTAAAGGTGGAAGCGGCTACGCAAACATACGCCACCATCACCCTGCAAAATTATTTCAGGATGTACAAAAAGCTTGCAGGTATGACCGGTACTGCCGAAACTGAAGCCGGTGAGTTCTGGAATATTTATAAGCTCGATTGTGTAGTCGTTCCAACCAATAAGAAAGTAGTTCGTGATGACAGGGAAGATTTTGTTTTTAAAACCAAACGCGAAAAGTTTAATGCGGTTATCACCGAAATAGAAACGCTGGTTAAAAATAAAAGACCAGTTCTGGTCGGCACAACTTCTGTCGAAACCTCCGAATTGCTCAGCAGAATGCTTACACGTGCAAACGTAAAGCATAATGTTTTGAATGCAAAACTTCACCAGAAAGAAGCTCAGATTGTTAAAGAAGCCGGTCAGCCTGGAACAGTAACCATCGCGACAAACATGGCAGGTAGAGGTACTGACATCAAGCTTGGTCCCGGAGTGGTAGAAGCCGGTGGCTTAGCTATCATTGGTACTGAAAGGCATGAATCCAGGCGTGTCGACAGGCAGCTTCGTGGACGTTCTGGCCGTCAGGGTGACCCCGGAAGCTCACAGTTTTTTGTTTCGCTTGAGGATGACCTGATGCGAATGTTCGGATCGGAAAGAATTGCAAAGATCATGGACCGGATGGGAATCAAGGAAGGCGAGGTTATCCAGCACTCCATGATCACCAAATCCATCGAGCGTGCTCAGAAAAAAGTGGAGGAAAACAACTTCGGGATTCGTAAGCGTTTGCTCGAATACGACGACGTAATGAATGCCCAGCGCGAAGTGATTTATAAGAAACGGAAGCATGCACTTTTCGGCGAGCGGCTTTCGATTGATGTTTCGAACATGATGTACGATGCCATCGAGCAAATTGTAATAGATCATCAGGAGTCGCGCAACTTTGAAGGCTTTAAGCTGGAAATGCTGAAGGTGTTTGCTATAGATTCCCCGGTTTCTGAAAAAGACTTTCTTGGTTTGAACAAAGATGAGGCGACCAATCAGGTTTTTGAAAAAGTGTATGAAGCCTATCGTCGCAAGAATGATCAGATCAGGGAAAAAGCGATGCCTGTAATCAGGGAGGTTTATGAAGGCAACTCACAATATGAAAACATTGCCATACCCATTACTGACGGGCACAAAGAAATGCAGGTAGTGGCCAATCTTAAGCGGGCTTATGAAAATAATGGACAGGAAGTAATTCTTGCCATTGAAAAGGGCGTTACCCTCAGCCATATTGACAATGCCTGGAAAGAACATTTACGGGAACTCGATGATCTGAAACAATCGGTTCAGAATGCCACTTACGAGCAAAAAGATCCCTTGCTGATATATAAATTTGAATCATTTGAACTATTCAAAAACATGGTTCAGAAATCCAATAAAGAAATTGACTCATTTCTGGCTAAAGGACATCTTCCGGGTCAGCAGGCCAATGTAAGACAAGCTCAGATGCCAAGAAGGACGGATATGTCGAGGTTCAAAGAAGACAGGTCTGATTTGCTGTCGCAGGCGCATAGCAATACTCAGCAAAGCCAGGTAACACAGCCTGTTGTCCGTGAAAAAAAGACCGGCAGGAATGATCCCTGTCCTTGCGGTAGCGGGAAGAAATTTAAAAATTGCCACGGAAAGGAATGAGAAGTTTAAGGTTCAAAGTTTGAAGTTCAAAGTTGACTTCAGTCAGGGCACTTTATACTTTAGTTATTTGGTATTTTAACTTTACAAAATGGTTCATTCCCCCTTTGAAGGGGGCAGGGGGATGTATATACAAAATGAAAAACAGAAAAGTAAGAACCCAAAAGTTAATGGCTTTGAAGATACTTTGCACTTTGTCCTTTGTAATTTGATATTTTGACTTTACAAAACATGTCGATCGTAATTGAAAATATCACCAAAATTTACGGGCAGCAAAAAGCGCTTGATGACGTGTCTTTCGAAATAGACGCTGGAGAAGTCGTCGGTTTGCTCGGACCCAACGGTGCAGGAAAATCCACCATGATGAAGATCATCACCTGTTTTATTCCGCCTACTTCCGGCTCGGTTACAGTTAATGGTTTCGATATTTTCGACCACTCCATTGAAGTGCGGAAAAAAGTCGGCTACCTTCCCGAAAATAATCCCCTTTACCTCGACATGTATGTGAAGGAGTACCTCGCTTTTATTTCTGGCCTTTATAAGATTAACAATATTAAACAAAAGGTGGATGAGATGATCATGCTTACCGGCCTTACGCTTGAGCATAAAAAGAAAATAGGCGCCCTGTCCAAGGGGTACCGGCAGCGGGTGGGCTTAGCCCAGGCATTGATCCATGATCCTGAAGTATTGATTTTAGATGAACCCACCTCAGGCCTCGATCCGAACCAGTTGCTTGAGATTCGCAACCTGATCAAAGAAATAGGAAAAGAAAAAACAGTAATGCTCTCCACCCACATCATGCAGGAAGTGGAAGCCGTTTGCAGCCGGGCTATCATCATTGATAAAGGCAGGATCGTAGCCGATGATGCTACCGCCAGCCTTTCGCTGAATGCTGCAGGAATTCAAACAACCCTAGTCGAGTTCAATCAGCCCGTTGACAAAAAACAGCTTGCCACCATCCAGGGCGTATTAAGAGTGAAAGCCCTTGCTGGTAATACTTACGAAATAGAATCCGACAAAACCGATGTCCGTGAGCTTGTCTTTAAGTTTGCTGTTGATCATAACCTCTCAGTCCTGTCCATGCAAAAATCCGAAAAAGGGCTGGAAGAGATATTTCAGCAACTGACAAGAAAAAGTTAATAGTGAATTCGCACCAGTGAAATTTAATATCTTTGTAAAAAAGAATTCCAATGAGCAACATCGAAATGACAGCAGTATTCGAGCCTTGCGACAAGGGCGGTTATATGGCCTATATCCAGGAAATACCGGGAATTAACAGCCAGGGTGAAACCCTTGAGGACGCAAAGGAGAATCTTGCCGATGCAATCAATCTCATGTTTGAGGAGAGACGAGCTAAGCAGCATGCTAACAAAAAAAAGAGTGTTAAAAAACTGATTACTCAAACCCTTTCTTTCAGTCTATAGTGAAACGTGAAAAATTTATCAAGTACCTGGAAAAGAAGGATTGCATATTTCTTAGAGAAGGCAGCAGACACTCTTTGTATAAAAATATAAGAAACGGAGAAATGTCTACAGTACCCAGACACGCCGATATAAAAGAAAACCTTTGCCGGAAAATTTGCAAAGACCTTGGAATTCCTGATATTTTGAGAAAAAGATAGGTTAAAATTATATTGCACTTTTGGCATTGGCATGACTTGTACCAATAACTTGATAAATACGCTGTCCATATGTTGCAAATCCTTTACTAAAATCATATAAATGGGTAAAATATTTTATCCGAAAATCTATAACTTGCGTTGCAAGTTTGAACAATCTTCAGGTAGCAGGGTCTTAATGTTTTTGGATATATCATTTTCTTTATATCTTTGCATCCTCTTGTGGACAAATTTGATTGATTGCAACCACGGAAAAAAATGCTAAAACAATTTGCTTTTCCGCCAATCCAATCAAAATCTTCAACTAATTGAATGTTTTATTAACTTAATTTTAATTGAATTATATGGGATATTTATTCACCTCCGAATCAGTTTCTGAAGGGCACCCGGATAAAGTTGCCGACCAGATATCAGATGCTTTATTAGATGAATTCATGCGCTGGGACCCTGAATCCAAAGTTGCATGTGAAACTTTTGTAACCACCGGCCTTGTGGTATGCGGTGGCGAAGTACGAACCACCGGCTGGGTAGATGTGCAGGAAACAGCCCGCAAGGTCATCCGCAACATCGGTTACACCAAAGCCGAGTATCGTTTCGATTCTGAATCATGCGGAGTTATTTCAACCATTCATGAACAGTCATCAGACATCAATCAGGGTGTTGTCCGCGAGAAAAAAGAAGACCAGGGCGCCGGCGACCAGGGAATGATGTTCGGATATGCTACTCGCGAAATGGACAATTTCATGCCTCTTTCTTCCGAGCTGGCTCATATTCTTCTTCAGGAACTTGCTGCCATCAGAAGAGAAAATAAATTGATGAAATACCTGCGTCCCGACAGCAAATCGCAGGTGACAATTGAATATGATGACAACGGAAAACCGCTTCGCATAGATGCCATCGTGATCAGTACCCAGCACGATGAATTTATTCAACCTAAAAATAATACGGCTAAAGCTCAGATTTTGGCAGATAAAGCAATGCAGGATAAAATCTTTTCAGATGTCCAAAAAATCCTTATCCCAAGGGTTAAAAAAACTTTGCCTTCGCGTTTGCAAAAACTTTTTAAAGGGGATTATAAACTCTATGTCAATCCTACGGGTAAGTTTGTTATTGGCGGCCCGCATGGTGATACAGGTTTAACCGGTAGAAAAATAATTGTAGACACTTACGGAGGACATGGCGCTCATGGCGGAGGAGCTTTTTCAGGAAAAGATCCTTCTAAAGTTGACCGATCTGCTGCTTATGCGGCAAGGCATATTGCAAAAAACATGGTTGCTGCCGGTGTGTGCGATCAGGCTTTAATCCAGGTTGCTTATGCCATCGGTATTGCACAGCCGGTTGGGTTATTTGTAAATACTTATGGAACTTCGAAGGTGAAAAATAGTAAGGATCAAAAACTTACTGATGGTGAAATCGCAGAAAAGATCAATAAAGTATTTGATATGCGTCCGTATGCGATCATCGAAAGATTTGGTTTGAAAAACCCGGTATTTCTGCCAACAGCTTCCTATGGTCATTTTGGTAGAGATCATTTTTCGAAAAACGTAGAAGTCTTTTATCCGGTTAAAGGTTCTAAGTCTGTAAAAACAAATGGGACAGGAAAACCGGTTTACATAAAGAAAGTTGATTTTTTTGCCTGGGAAAAGTTGGATTACGTGGGTAAGATAAAAGCAGTATTTAAAATCAAATGAAAAAAAAGCCCCTTCCCGGGGCTTTTTTTATTGGTTGCTTAATGCCGGATAATCAATTTTTGAGTCCTGATAACTTCATTGTTAATCAAAAGTGAATAAAAATAAAGACCCTCGTTGTACATGGAGGTATTGATTTTAGCTGTTCCGGTTTTTCCTGACACATCAATTTTTTCGACAACGGTTCCCAGTAAATTATAGATCACGATGCCGCCGTTTTTAACGTCAGTAAAATCATAATTAATCGCTACAAAATTGTTGGCCGGGTTAGGATAAGCCTCTGACATGAAATATTGTGGAGGCATTTCGCCTGTACTTCCGGGATTGGTCGCATCGTAATTCACAAAAACGGAAATTTGATTGCCCGAATTATGGGAGTCGTAAAATGTATATTTTACTTTCACCACACCCACCAAACCATTTGGATCATGGTCACCTACAAATTCATAGGAAGTTGCTTGAGGTAAAATGGTAACAGCTACCGTGGAGGTATCGGTAAAAGGAGGATAGCAAACGCCCCAACAAAAACTGTTAATCGTTCCTTCGATATTTTCAATTATTGTTCTTATGCATTTCACCTCGCTTGTAACTGAAGAAATATTTTTTACATCAAGCGTATCCAGCACCATCAGACCGGAATCAGCGTGAGAGGTGAGTGTAATCTCCCCATTCTGGGGAAGAACTTGTCCCTCATAATATAATTCAAAGCTTTGGGAATAAGCCAGGGAGATCGAAAGTGCTGCAACGAAAATGAGTATAAGTTTTTTCATATCTCTATTTATAATTTGAAGTTTCTTTAAAATGACACAATAATTATGCAACAGTTGCCCAATTCAAAAAATGTTTAACATTTATTATAAAATTGAGGAATTTCAGAGAAATGAATTATTATTCATAAAATTGACAAGGACGGTATGATGTAATATTTATTATACAATCAAAACTTAAAGGGGGAATTATTGTTAATGATTTGTAAATGATATCTTATTAATATGAAAGATTGTACATTTGCGAACTAAAGTGTTCGGATTAAAGTTAAATTAAATTATGATAAGCCTTATGAAAACATTAAAACTATTAGGATTTTTAATACTGTTGGCCACAGTGGCTTTTTCACAGCAGGTAGCCAGAGACAAAGTTGTAGTAGAGATAGGCACGGGTACGTGGTGAACTTTCTGTCCGGGCGCTGCAATGGGAGCAGCTGACCTGATCGCAAACGGCAAACAAGTTGCTGTTATAGATTATCACTCAGGTGATGTATATGAAAATTCATACGGTTTGTCCCGACTCAGTTATTATGGCTTAACAGGAACTCCTACTGCATGGTTCGACGGTGGAAATGCTGTAGTTGGCGGAAGCCATACAGTGAGTATGTATCCGCAATATCTTGCTAAGTATAACCAGCGGATTAATGTTCCATCTTCTTTTACGATTGATATGGTCGGTTCGAAAATTGGAACAAATGACTATCAGGTTAATGTAAGTATTGAAAAAGTAGATGCAATTGCATATACAAATCTGGTGATGCATTTTGCGGTTACCGAATCCGATATTCAACAAAACTGGCAGGGAATGACTGAGCTTAATCATGTTGAACGACTGATGACCCCAAACCAGTCAGGAACAAGCCTCAACTTTTCATCGAGCAATCTGAAAGAAGCAAACTTGATTTTTTCACTTAATCCATCCTGGGTGAAGGCCAATTGCGAAATAGTGGTTTTTATTCAGAATTCTTCAACCAAGGAAATTTACCAGGGAACCATAAGGAGTTTGTCTGAATTTGATGTTACCAATAATTTCGATGCTTGCGTTGTTAATGTAAATGCTCCGAATACTGTTTGCCTTGACCACTTTATACCAAAAATTACAATCGGAAACTTTGGTCTTAATAATTTAACGAGCCTTAACATCATTTCTCATGTTAATGATGAAGCTACAAGTACATATAACTGGACGGGAAATATTCCTTATTCGGAAACAGCAACTATTGAATTGCCCGAAGTGAATTTTACCATACTGTCATCAAATACCTTTACCGTAACATGCGAAAGTCCAAATGGACAGCCAGACCAGTATCCTGGTAATAATACCAATATCCTTTCCATTGCAGAGGCTGAGAATGTTACTTCTCCGGTTAGTCTCGCATTGAAATTAGATAGTAATCCTACTGAAACAACCTGGGAATTAACTAATTCAGCAGGAGAAATTTTATATTCTGGAGGACCGTACACTGTACCCAATCAATTTGTCATTCAAACTTTTGAATTGAATAATACCGATTGTTATACCTTCATTATCTATGATTCTGGTGGGGACGGATTGTTGGGTGTCGGCATGTATAAGCTGGCTTATCAGGGGTCAACTATTTTTGCTCAGGGAAAGAATTTTGGATTTAAAGAACAGGTTCAGTTTGGCATTGGACTTACAGGTATTAATGAAGTGTCAGCAGAACAGGAATTCTCAATTTCGCCAAATCCTTTCAGAGGTGATGCATCGGCTTCATTTGATCTTGCAAAGAATAGTTCCGTTCAATTAAGAGTTTACAATTCAACCGGCAAATTGGTTTTTGAAACGCCGGAAAAGGAATTTGCGGTTGGATCTCATTCAATCATTTTCGAAAATGATAATCTGAGTGCCGGAATTTATTATTTCCAATTAACCACTGGCGGAAGTTTGAATACTAAAAAAGTGGTCCTTACAAAGTAGAGTTATTTATCTTATAACTTAGAAACGGCGGGATTTCTCCCGCCGTTTTTATTAGTTGACAATATGTTATAATTTTAAAAATTGTACTTTTGCGCAATAAAGTATTCGAATTGTAATTTAAATTAAATAGGATAAGCATTATGAAAACGTTAAAGTTATTAGGATTTTTAATGCTATTGACCGTTGTAGGTTTTTCACAGCAAGTCCCAAGGGACAAAGTGGTCGTAGAGATTGGTACCGGTACGTGGTGAACTTACTGTCCGGGCGCTGCAATGGGAGCAGCAGACCTGATAGCAAACGGCAAACAAGTTGCTGTGATTGATTATCATACTGGTGATAGTTATGCAAATACATTCTCTTCCGCTCGGCTCAGTTATTATGGTTTATCGGGAACTCCCACCGCCTGGTTCGATGGAGGAAATGCTGTAGTTGGCGGAAGCCATACCGTTAGTATGTATCCTCAATATCTGGGTAAGTATAACCAACGGATGAATATCCAGTCGTCATTTACTATTGATATAGAAGGATCAAACGATGGCATGATCGATTATGAATTAAACATTACACTGAACAAAGTTGCTTCTACTACTGCAACCAACATGGTTATGCATTTGACTGTGACTGAGTCTGATATTCAGCAAAGCTGGCAGGGTATGACCGAGCTCAATCATGTGGAAAGGTTAATGGTACCCAATCAAAGCGGGACACCTTTGGATTTTTCAGCAACAAATACGATTCAGCTCACAAAAACATTTTCGATGGACTCAGATTGGGTTAACGAAAACTGTGAAATAATTGTCTTTATTCAGAATTTACAGAATAAGGAAGTGCTGCAGGGAACTTTGCGTAATTTGATGGATTTCGTAACGACCAATACAAATGATGCCTCGGTGGAACAAGTTGTTGCTCCCCAGACCGTCTGTCTGGAATATTTCATTCCAAAGATTCAAATCAAAAATTTTGGGTTGGATAATTTAACAAGCCTTGATATTGTGATGCAGATGAACACTGAACCCTCTGTAGCATATAATTGGACAGGCAACCTGGCATTTCTGGAATCTGAAATTTTGGATTTGCCTGAAATCAATTTCACCGTACTTACATCCAATAGCTTTACTGTTACCATTGAAAATCCGAATGGTCAGCCGGATCAATACCTCTCAAATAATACAGAAGTGATTTCTATTGAGGACGCTGCGAATGTTACATCACCTGTTAATCTGGCTTTAAAATTAGATGAAAACCCAGGCGAAACAACTTGGACATTGCTTAATTCTGCCGGAACAGCATTGTATTCAGGCGGGCCTTATACCCAGGCCAACCAGTTCATTTTTGAAACCTTTGTTTTAAATGACCCTGATTGTTATACATTCATTATTTATGATTCAGGCGGAGATGGAATATTGGGTGCTGGCATGTATAAGCTGGCCTACAACGGATCGACTATTTTTGCACAAGGGAAAGATTTTGGATTTGAAGAACAGGTTCAGTTTGGCATTGGACTTACAGGTATCGATGAAATGTCAGCAGATCAGGCGTTCTCCGTTTCTCCAAATCCTATCAGAGGTGATGCATCGGTTTCATTTTATCTTGCAAAGAATAGTTCAGTTCAATTAAGTGTTTACAATTCAACCGGCAAATTGGTTTTTGAAACGCCGGAAAAGGAATTTGCGGTTGGATCGCATTCAATCATTTTCGAAAATGATAATCTGAGTGCCGGAATTTATTATTTCCAATTAACCACTAGCG
Organism: uncultured Bacteroidales bacterium; assembly: GCA_963749345.1. Lineage (GTDB taxonomy): Bacteria > Bacteroidota > Bacteroidia > Bacteroidales > JAADJA01 > JAADJA01. The sequence goes on from CAVVMO010000004.1 coordinate 120,938, forward strand.
GAAGTTTGAATACTCAAAAAGTGGTCATTACAAATTAAAATTATTTATCTTTTAACTTAGAAACGGCAGGAGGAATCTCGCCGTTTTTTATCTCATGCGATTGAAAAACTGTTCATTCCTTTACTATTCAAACAATTTATTTATCAAACTGTCATCCGCAAGAACTGGAATAGTCACTTTAAGTCCGGGTTCTGATTCCATAGCCCTTTGAATGGCAAACATGGCGCCATCGTTCCTTGCCCAGCTCCGGCGTGCAATTCCGTTGTTAACATCCCAATGCAACATCATTTTTATTCTTCTGTCAGCGTCTTTCGAACCGTCGAGCACCATTCCAAATCCACCGTTGATCACTTCGCCCCATCCAACACCGCCGCCATTGTGAATGGAAACCCAGGTAGCCCCTCTGAATGAATCCCCGATCACATTATGAATTGCCATGTCAGCTGTGAATTGAGAACCGTCATAAATATTAGAAGTTTCGCGATAGGGTGAGTCAGTGCCTGAAACATCATGATGGTCGCGGCCAAGTATGATAGGTGCAGAAATTTTACCTTCTTTAATTGCTTTGTTAAACGCAGTAGCAATCTTTGTTCTTCCTTCACAATCTGCATAAAGTATCCTTGCCTGCGAACCAACAACCAATTTATTTTGCCTTGCCTCCCTGATCCAGCGGATGTTATCCTTCATTTGCTGGTTAATTTCAATCGGAGCAGAAGATGCCAATTTTTCCAAAACATCCACAGCAATGTCATCTGTAATATCAAGATCTTCCGGCTTCGAAGAAGAGCAGACCCATCGGAAGGGACCGAACCCATAATCAAAGCACATCGGACCCATAATGTCCTGTACATAGCTCGGGTATTTAAAGCTTCCATCCTTTTTTAAAATATCAGCTCCTGCACGTCCCGATTCGAGCAGGAAGGCATTACCATAGTCAAAGAAATACATTCCTTTTTCTGCAAGATTATTAATTGCAGACGCCTGCCGGCATAAGGATTCCTGAACCTGTCGCTTAAATTCATCAGGATTGTTAACCATCATCGCGTTCGATTCTTCAAATGAAAGCCCAACAGGGTAATAACCGCCCGCCCAGGGATTGTGCAACGATGTTTGGTCAGAACCCAGATCAACATGAATGTTCCGTTCCACAAGCCTTTCCCACAATGTAACAATATTGCCTAAGTAAGCAATGGAATGTGCTTGTTGTTTTTTTTGTTTTTCGAGTGCAACCTCGATGGCCTGGTCAACATTTTCGGTTATACCGTCAACCCATCCCTGCTCGAAGCGTTTGTAAGCGGCTTTGGGGTTCACTTCGGCTGTAATGCTGACCACTCCTGCAATATTTGCTGCCTTTGGCTGGGCGCCGCTCATGCCTCCCAATCCGGAAGTGACCAGGAGTAAATACTTTTTATCTGAACCGTTTATTTTGATTTTTCTTGCAGCATTCATTAAGGTTATGGTTGTCCCATGAACAATGCCCTGCGGGCCAATGTACATAAACGAGCCGGCCGTCATTTGACCGTATTGCGAAACACCTAATGCATTAAATTTTTCCCAGTGATCTGAAGAAGAATAGTTCGGAATTACCATTCCATTGGTTACTACAACCCTTGGTGCATCTTTATGCGACGGGAACAGTCCCATCGGGTGACCGGAATAAATTACCAGGGTTTGTTCGTCGGTCATCCCGGCCAGGTATTTCATAGTAAGGCGGTATTGTGCCCAATTCTGAAAAACAGCACCATTGCCTCCGTAGGTGATCAACTCATGAGGATGCTGGGCCACCGCATTATCCAGGTTGTTGGATAGCATTAACATAATGGCAGCAGCCTGCTTTGATTTGTGGGGGAATTCATCGATGCTCCGAGCATAAATCTTATAATCCGGCCTGAACCGGTACATATAAATCCTGCCATATTCTTCAAGTTCTTTTTTAAATTCCGGAGCAAGGATGACATGGTGTTTTTTGCCGAAATAGCGCAGGGCATTTTTAATGGCCAGCTTTTTTTCACCTTTATTTAAGATATCCTTTCTTTTGGGAGCATGGCTGATGTTTCTGTCATACGGCCTTGGTTTGGGCAACTGGTCAGGAATGCCCTCAATAATTGATTTTTGAAATTCTGTAAGTATCATTATACACGCTTTTATAAGACTTGAGCAAAATTACTATTTTTTGTTCCCATAAAAAGTTAGTAATAGAGAACAAGACTTCAATAAAATACATGCCGGAAAGGATGTGGAGATTAAATCTTTTCCTTCGAGTTTTTCAAAATCTGGTAGAGGAACTCCCTTGCCCTGAACAATTGCGCTTTTACAGTTCCAAGCGGCAGGTTGAGTTCTGCAGCAATCTCTTCATACGAAAACTCACTAAAGTACCTGAGTTCGATCAGTGTGCGGTAATGCGGTTTCAGTTTTTCCACCACTTCACGCATCAGCTTGATCTTTTGCTTTTTTACCAGCTCTTGCTCGGGGTCGAGGTCTTCGGCGGGGATCCGATTGGCTAATTCAGTTCCTATTTCGTCGTCAATGCCCTGATCGATCGAGAAAGTATATTTTTTCTTTTTACGGATAAAGTCAATACAATTGTTTGAAGCGATCTTGAAAAGCCAAGTGCTGAAAGCATAATCAGGGGTATACTGATGCAATTTTTTAAAGGCTTTTCCAAATGCCTCAATGGTCAGATCCTCTGCATCGTGAGGATTGTTGGTCATTTTCAGAAGCATGAAATAAAGGGAATCCCGGTAGTTTTTCATCAGCTCGGCATAAGCCTTCTGATCTCCCTGGTCGATAGCGCGCTGAACCAGCTTAAAATCCCGTACTGCTTTATCAGTAAGATGCGTTGTTACTTCCATTTACTTTGTTTGATGACCAGGTTTGCTAAAAGTATTATTGGAAAAAAACCTAATAGAAACAATTCAAACAGCGGCGAAATTAGCAATAATTTATTTTCATTTAACCTTTGCATCGATTTTTTGAAAATTATCAACTTGCTAATCAGTCTGACTGCAAATATTGCCAAAACAATGTACACATAAAACTTAGCCAGCAGCAATGTGACAAAAAGCAGGTACATAAGTACCAGGCTGCCTGAATAGACTCCCAGAATAAACTTATGCCTTGGCTTATAATAATATCCGGTCGACAGATGCCTTCGTTTCTGATACCACCAATCCCTGAAAATATTTTTTGCAGGTGAAACAGTATAACTGTCCGGATGAATCTCAATGCTGGTATTCCGGCTGGTTGCTGCTTTATTGATAAAAAGGTCATCGTCGCCGGAAGAAATAGTGTAGTGGGAAATAAAGCCTTTGTTTTTTATAAAAAGGGATTTTGTATAGGCCAGATTTCGTCCAACGCCCATATAAGGCATTCCGGCAAGCGTATACGAAAAATACTGAACCGCAGTCATTATCGTCTCATACCGGATGATCATGTTCAGCAAGTTGTTTTTCTTTTCGTAAGGGCCGTAACCTAATACAATTTCCGTTTTGCTATCGAAATTACCTGCCATTTCCCTGATCCAGTTTGGGCTGGAGGGAATGCAATCTGCATCGGTAAGCAACACCACCTCATTTTTTGCAGATTTGATACCCAGCGATAAGGGAAATTTTTTCCCTCTAAAGAAATTCAGGTCCTGGGTTATGTTTACTATCTTCAGGTGCTTGTATTCTCTTTCTAAGTCCTGCAGAAGGAAAATAGTCTCGTCATCCGAAGCATCATTCACAATTACCACTTCAAAATCAGGGTAATTCTGATTTAGGATCGAAGGGAGTTTATCCTTCAGGTTGTGGTACTCATTTTTTGCACTGATGACGACTGAAACGGGTGGTAAATTATTTGCCGGGGTCTTTTTTCGGTAAAATGCAAACCGTGCAAAAATACCCCAGAAATAGAATAATTGCACGGCTGTTACCACGCATAATGCATAAAATAAATACGAAAATATTATTTGTAAATTAAATTCCAAATTTCAACAGATGATCAATATTAGAGGACAAAATTATTTAAACAAAAAATAGTACCACTGACACAACCCGAAAACTTATCAAGAGAATTTGAACAGGCAATTTTTAAATATTGGGATTTGGATAATTGACTTTTTAAAAATTGAAATAGCCTTATCTTTACGGCTTTTAAAATAACAAAGGATCTCAGAAGAAGGATGAATTACAGTATTAAGGGAAAAGATAAAAATACCAGCGCCCGGGCAGGAGAAATCATGACTGATCATGGAATCATTCAAACCCCCATTTTTATGCCTGTCGGTACTGCCGGTGCGGTTAAAGCTGTGCACATTCCCGAACTGAAATCAGATGTCAAGGCACAGATTATTCTTGGAAACACTTACCATCTTTACCTGAGGCCGGGCATTGAGGTTATTCAAGCTGCAGGAGGCTTGCATAAATTCAATGGATGGGACATGCCCATACTGAGCGATAGCGGGGGTTACCAGGTTTATTCGCTTGCCAATACCCGGAAACTGACACCCGAAGGAGTAGTTTTTAATTCGCACATCGATGGCTCCCAACATACCTTTACACCTGAAAAAGTAATTGACATCCAGCGGATCATCGGGTCGGACATTATCATGGCTTTTGATGAATGCACCCCCTATCCCTGCGAATATGACTATGCTAAAAAATCTCTCGGCATCACACATCAATGGCTTGAGCAATGCATCGATCATTTTAAAAATAGCGAACCTCTTTACGAACATTCGCAAGCCCTGTTCCCCATTGTTCAGGGAAGCGTTTATAAGGATTTACGTATTGAATCGGCTGAGACCATTGCTTCTTATAAAGCGGATGGAAATGCCATTGGAGGTTTATCGGTGGGTGAGCCACCTGAAATGATGTATGAAATGACCGCACTTGTTTGTGATCTGTTGCCTGCGGATAAGCCTCGATACCTGATGGGTGTTGGCACCCCGGTTAACATCCTGGAAAGCATTGCACTTGGAGTGGACATGTTCGACTGTGTGATCCCGACTAGAAATGCCCGTCATGGTCTTTTATATACAAGTGAAGGAATCATCAATATCAAAAATGAAAAATGGAAGTTCAATTTTTCACCATTGGATGAAAATGGAACTTCTTTTGTCGACCTGCAATATTCAAAAGCCTATTTACGGCATTTGATTCATTCACAAGAGATGTTAGCCGGGATGATAGCAAGCCTGCACAATCTTGCATTTTATCTTTGGCTGGTTGGTGAAGCCAGGAAAAGAATTTTAGAAGGATCATTCCGGGAGTGGAAGCAAAAAATGGTGCTCCAGTTGGCTCAAAGATTGTAATAATTTTGCATAAAATTTCCTTTATTGAAAAAGATTGACATTTATATAATCAAAAAGTTTCTGGGTACTTTTTTCTTTGCCATTTCCTTGTTGATCATTATTGTTGTGGTATTTGATATTTCGGAAAAAATTGATGATTTCATTGAGAAGCAGGCCCCATTAAAAGAAATTCTGTTTTCCTATTACTTTAATTTTATTCCCTATTTTGTTAACCTCTTCAGTTACCTGTTTACTTTTATTGCAGTTATTTTTTTTACATCAAAAATGGCTTCCGGAAGCGAGATCATTGCAATTCTAAGCAGCGGAATCAGTTATTGGAGGATGTTATGGCCCTACCTGATATCGGCTGTTTTTTTGGGATTGATGTCATTTTACCTGGCTAACTTCCTCATCCCCCGCACCAACAAAAAAATGATGGCTTTCGAAAAGGTATATCTGAAAAATCCTTATCATTACAGGGAGAGGAACATTCATCTGCAAATTCAACCGGGAACATTTATTTACATGGAGAGTTATAATAACCAGCTGAATGTTGGGTATAAATTTTCGCTGGAAGATTTCGATGATAACCGGCTGGTATATAAAATAAATGCTGACCAAATTATTTGGGATAGTATTTTGGGCCAATGGAAGCTGAAGAATTATTTTATCAGGAAAACTTCCGCTGACAAAGAAACCCTGGTAAAAGGCACTGTTATGGATACCCTCATCAATATTAATCCAAGGGACTTTAGTGTAATTGTTGGCGATATAAAAACAATGAACTATTCAGAATTAAGGGCATATATCGAAAAAGAACAACTGAAAGGAACATCCACTATCAAAGATTATCTTGTGGAGAAGCACAAAAGAATTGCCTTTCCCTTTGCCACAATAATTTTAACCCTGATTGGCGTTTCCATATCAAGCCGTAAGGTGAGGGGCGGAATTGGTGTGCATCTGGGACTTGGGATTGCCATTACATTTACTTTTATTTTCTTCCTGCAAATTACAACAGTTTTTGCGACTCATGGTAACCTTGAGCCCTGGCTTGCAGTGTGGATTCCAAATATGATTTTTGGAGTTGTTGGAATTTTTCTGTTAAGAGCCGCCCTAAAATAGTTCTGGTAAGAAAAAGGTGTTTGCAAATATTTTGACATTATTTATACGTTGCGGTTGGTCCATAAAAAATGGTTTTGAAACCTATTGCCAATATGAACACGTTGATTAAAGATACCATACACAGCCGAGCCACTTCCGGTGAGAGATGCATAGGTTGCACCCATTTGATACAATTCATCCCTGATCACTTTGATGACACTGTGCCTTTTCATCACTTCATCTTCAAAATCATTGATCACCAGGTTCCTCCATTTACCTATTGGCCTTTTTATCAATTCTTTTAACTTTTTTTCCTTTATAGCAGGCTTAATCCACGAATAAGCTTCAGGTGTGCTAATATGGATATCCGGTTTTACAATGACCATGTATCGATCAGGCAGGTTTAATTTTACAGGTTCTAACTGATCACCTCTTCCGGTGGCCAGAGCGGGTTTATTTTCTATAAAAAAGGCGCAATCACTTCCCAACCTTTTGGCATAATCCTGCATTTCAACTATCGTCAAGCCAAGATCAAATAGTTTGTTGATCATCCTGATAGTAAAAGCTGCATCTGCTGAACCTCCCCCCAATCCTGCTCCGCACGGAATTACCTTATGTAAATGGATTTTAACTCCAGGAAGATTATAATCTCTTCTCAGAATTTCATAAGCTTTGCAAACCAGGTTATCTTTAAATTCCCCATCAAGATTGATCCCTGACAATGTAAATGAATAAACCTTATCAGGTGAGATAATGATCTCAAGGGCATCATAAATTTTAACAGGATACATGATCGTTTCCAAATTATGAAATCCATCCGGTCTCTTTTCCGTTACTGAAAGCCCAATATTAATCTTACCGTTTGGAAAGTCGATCATAATAGCCGATTATAAAACCAAGCTAAAATAATAGTAATTTTGAAAACCTGTTAATTAACTTTTATTCGGATATTATTTTATGGCGCTCATTAATTCGGTATTGTCATGGTTGTTGAAGAAGCGATTTCACCAGATCGAGCTTTTTATGAAATATCCGCATGAAGTGCAGGAGGAATGGTTCAAGAAGTTAATTGCAAACGCAAAAGAAACAGAGTGGGGGAAAAAGTTTGATTACAAATCCATCAATACCATAAATGAATATAAGGAGCGTGTTCCAGTAAACGACTATGAAGCACTGAAGCCTTATATTAACAGGCTTCGAAAGGGTGAACAAAACATATTGTGGAATTCCGAAATCAAGCTATTCGCAAAATCATCCGGTACTACTTCCGATAAAAGTAAATTTATTCCTGTCAGCCAGGAAGCGCTGGAAGAATGCCATTATAAGGGCGGAAAAGATATGCTTTCGATATACTGCAATAATTATCCCGAAACCCTTATATTCGATGGCAAAGGTTTGTCGATGGGAGGAAGTCACCGAATCACTGAGATCAACAATGAAATCTATTATGATGGTGATCTTTCGGCTTTAATTGTTCAAAACCTGCCTTCATGGGCTGAGTTCATTCGTGTACCCAAACGTTCGGTTGCTTTAATGGACGAATGGGAAAGCAAAATTGAAAAAATGGCCCTTTCCACCATCAACCATGACGTCACCAACATTCTTGGCGTGCCCTCCTGGACATTGCTCCTTATGAGACGCATACTTGAAATCACCGGTCGTAAAAATTTGCTTGAGGTATGGCCAAACCTTGAGGTTTTTTTTCATGGTGGAGTGAACTTTGAACCTTACATAAATCAGTTCAAAGAACTCATCCCTTCAGATAAGATGCATTACATGGAAACCTATAATGCATCTGAAGGATTTTTTGGCTTGCAGGACCGCACTGATTCCGATGACCTGCTCCTCATGCTTGATTATGGAATATTTTATGAATTTCTTCCGATGAACCAGTTGGAATTGGAACACCCCCAAACCCTTACCCTTGACCAGGTAAAGAAAGATGTGAATTATGCTATTGTGATTTCTACCAATGGTGGTTTATGGCGATACCTGATCGGCGATACCATACGATTTACTTCACTCAATCCTTACAGGATCAGGATCACCGGACGAACCGTCAACTTTATCAATGCCGTTGGTGAAGAGGTTATCATCGACAATGCAATCAAAGCGTTGGCTATAGCCTGCAATAAATGCCAGGCCATCATAAGCGATTTTACCGCCGCACCGGTTTATTTTTCTTCAGGCAACAATGCTGCACATGAATGGCTGATTGAGTTTGAGAAAGCCCCTGAAAACATCGAATATTTTGCCGAAACACTCGACAACGCCCTTAAATCACTCAATTCGGATTATGAAGCAAAAAGATACCACAATATGATCCTGCGGCCGCCCATTGTCAGGCAACTGCCGGAAAAGACATTTTACAACTGGTTAAAAAAGAAAAACAGGCTGGGTGGACAGAATAAAGTGCCCAAACTGTCGAATGACAGATTATATGTTGATGAAATCCTCGAATTGGTTAATTAAAAAAACAAACCTTTTCTTACCGCACCATTAAAAAATATTATTTTTATCCGATCATTAAATAGAAGAATATGCACATAGCAATTGCCGGCAACATAGGATCAGGGAAGACAACACTAACCCGTTTGTTATCAAAACATTTTAAATGGGAACCTCATTATGAAGATGTCGATACAAATCCCTACCTCCATAGTTTTTATGAAGATATGCAGCGTTGGTCTTTTAACCTGCAGGTATATTTCCTGAACAGCCGCTTCAGGCAGATCGTCCAGATCAGGGAAGGAGGAAAAACAGTTATTCAGGACAGGACTATTTACGAGGATGCTTACATTTTTGCGCCCAACCTGCATTATATGAACCTGATGACGACCCGTGATTTTGAAAACTATTTTTCGCTTTTCGAATTGATGAGTACATTTATCCAGCCTCCTGATCTGCTGATTTACCTCAGGGCAGAAGTTCCCACACTTGTTAAACAGATTCAAAAAAGGGGCAGGGAGTACGAGGAAGCCATCAGGCTGGATTATTTGAAAAAGCTTAACGAAAGATATGAAGCCTGGATCGCAAATTACCGGCTGGGCAAACTACTTATTTTTGAGGTTGATGACATCAATATTGAAGAAAATCCAGCTGACCTTGCCATGATCATCGATAAGATGAATGCACAGTTGCATGGTTTATTTTAATTCCGGATTAACTGTCAATGGATCCTATTCTCAAACCATCATCGAAATGAAACAGTTTCCATTTCATTATTATTCTATATTCATTGTTGCCCTTATTTCCCTTGTATCCTGTAACAATAAAATTACTAAGGAAACGGATCAACATGGAAATACCGTAATTAAAGAATGGTATAACAAAAGCCAGGTGAAATCAAGCAAAACCATCTTAAGTAAAAGTGTAAACGACTACATTTATATTTTGTATGATAAGGATGGCCGTCTCCTTGATTCAGCAAGGTACATCAACGATACCCTTGAGGGGATGCGTAAATTTTATGAGGAAAAAACAACCCTTTTGCATACCGAGAACTATCATCACGGCCTGTTAAACGGAACTCATAAAGCCATTTACAGCTCAGGGGTTACAGGATTCGAAGGTTATCGTAAAAATAACCTGATGGTAGGTGAATGGAAATTTCATTTTGTAAATGGCCACCCCATCACTTATGAGTATTATGATTCGGCGGGAGTAATGAAGTATTTCAGAAAGTATGATGACAATGGAAATGTTCTTAAAGTGGATGGACTTGGATTGATACAGGTAAAGTCAGATCCATCAAAACTTGAAAGTTCACAAACCCTTATCGGTTTTGTGGAGGCCGCTATTCCTCCCGGTTGTGCAACAATGTTTACCATTGAGAAAAACGATGAAGGGCAGGCTTCAGAGAAATACCTTGAAATGAAACTTGAAAAACCGAAAACAAATTGGGAAATCATCTTTAGTGAACCCGGACAGAAAAACCTCACGTATAGAATAACCATTATCGATAATAAAACCGGTCAAGAAGAAGAAAGTGCTTCGGAACAAACCATCATGGTAAATCTAATCGAACAATGAAAATCCTTGGAATTATTCCTGCCCGCTATGCAAGTACGAGGTTTCCGGGCAAACCGCTTGCACTGATCAACAATAAACCTATGATCCGCCATGTGTATGAGCGGGCGATAAAAGCAAAGTCCCTGACCGAAGTTTATGTAGCCACAGATGATAAAAGAATTGAAGATGCCGCACTTAGCTTTGGTGGTAAGGTGATCATGACATCCGATAAGAACAGAAGCGGGACGGATCGTTGCATGGAAGCCTATGAAAAATTAGAGAAACAAGGCAAATCATTCGATGTTGTCATCAATATTCAGGGAGATGAACCCTACATCCACCCGGAGCAAATCGACCTTGCAGCCTCATGCTTTAACAATCCTGATGTCAATATTGCCACACTCGCTATCAAGCTCACTTCGGAGGAGGAATTGTTTAATCCCAATATCATCAGGGTAGTTTTCGATATTCATAAAAAGGCTTTATATTTCAGCAGAAACCCCATACCTTTTGTCAGAAATTTTGAAAAGAAAGACTGGTCAAGCCAACATCAATACTTTAAGCACATTGGTATTTATGCTTACCGGCCCAATACTTTGCAACAGATAACCCGGCTGGATACTTCGCCTTTGGAGCAAGCCGAATCACTGGAGCAGTTACGATGGCTGGAAAATGGTTTTAAAATTCATGTTGAATTCACTGGATTCGAAAGCATTGCTGTGGACACACCTGAAGATTTGTTAAAATTTTTAAACAAACCTTAATTTCAACCGTAGAATTAGTTAATTTAGCGCATCCGATTGGAATAATAATGAAAGTTGCCCATTACATCAGTGAATTGCTTTTTGCGAACGATTGTGTGATCGTTCCGGGTTTTGGGGGTTTTGTTTCCAATTATGCTCCGGCTAAAATTCACCCGGTCAATCATACCTTTTATCCTCCTTCGAAAAGTATCCTTTTTAACTCCAAACTTTTGAGTGATGACGGATTGCTCCTGCACGCCATTTCGATGGGTGAAGGCATTTCGTACGAACAGGCAAAGCAAATGGTTGATGAGTTTACCCATGATTGCACGCACAATCTGAATGAAGGTAAGTATGTGAAGCTGGAAAGAATTGGAAAGATCAGGAAAGATGAAGACGGGCGCTACTTGTTTGATCCGGATACATCGGTAAACTATCTTGAAGATTCATACGGACTGCCAACATTTATTTCCCCGCCCATTCTGCGATCGCCTATGCACAAGCGACTGGAAAAGAAATTTGCAGACCGCAGGCCCAGACCGGTAAGTGAAATAAAGAACAGAAGTGTTTACTGGGCTGCAGTTGCTCTGGTTCCGGTATTATTATTGACAGGCTGGATCATATTCAACCCTGTTTCAAAATTTGACGGATCTCAGCAATCGGCTGTAATTACCATTCCGGAAACTGAAATCAACAACGCTGCTTCCGGAAAAGCTGAACTCAATACAAATCCAATTCAGGCTACAGCAATAAAGGATATGAGTTTTTCTGAATCAGGAAGTGTCCCCGTTCAGAATAATGAAGCGGAGGCAGTGCCCTCTCAAGTTAAAGAAAATATCAATATTTCTGTATCAAAGTTTTATGTCATCGGCGGTGCCTTCAAAATCAGGGAGAATGCTGATAAGTTGCTGGCTGTTTTACGCGACGAGGGTTATCATGCTGAAGATGTAGGTCAAAATCCGGCCGGTTTGTACATGGTCAGCTATTTTTCTTCCGAAGATAAATCTGAAGCGCTGGTTAATCTTGCGACCATCCGCCGCGAAAAGAATCCTTCTGCCTGGTTGTTGAAGAAATAAATTCAATATTTGAAAACCTCAGCTCTTTCGGATTTGTGTTAAAGACTGTGCGCCGGCTAATCCGAAAGTAAATAAAAAGGGATTTGCAATCCTTTAAAACTATTTAAGTGGATTAAAAATCCTGAAAGGAAGATTTAATCTTTAAAACATTTAAGTAAAATTGAAGTAAATATAAAAAATATTTATCCCCGTCCGGATTATCCCTCCCACCTACCTTTTCCTAAATCCGGACGAGCAGATGCCTATAAATCAGGATTTCCTTATTAACTTTATGCATTCTGAAATTGAAGATTTATTTTTGTCGTCAGATTTTATTGATTTCTTTTTGAATGGCTAAAAACAAATTAAAACACTTTGCCGAGAACGAGGCTTTTCCAGGGTTCATCCAACCGACAATTGATGAAGTCAAAAACAATTTCCAACTATCGGGCCAGTGGGCAGAAAAACTTTTTGGCAATAACCATCCGGTAATCCTGGAATTAGCTTGCGGTAAAGGCGAATATACGGTGGGACTTGCCCGCAGTTATCCTGAAAAGAATTTCATCGGTGTCGATCGCAAGGGCGCCCGTATGTGGCGGGGAATGAAAACTGCCGTGGAGGAGCAATTACCCAATGTGGGATTTTTAAGGACAGGCATTGATTTCCTTAGTCTGTGTTTTGGCAAACATGAGGTAAGTGAAATCTGGATCACTTTCCCTGATCCACAGCTTAAAAATAAGAAAAGCATGAAGCGTCTAACCTCACCGTTCTTCCTTGGTATGTATAAAGAAATCCTTATACCAGGTAGTAAAATCCATTTGAAGACCGATAATAAGGAATTGTATAAATTTACCCTGGGTATTATAAAGGAACATGGTCACCATCTTATTAATGAAACCAATGATCTTTATGATTCGGTGATACAGGATGAAGCAATTCAAATTCAGACCCATTATGAGAAAATGCATCTGGCTGAAGGATTGAAAATCAAATATGTTGTTTTTAGTTTAAACACCCAGGCCTAACAATATGGACAGTGATGAATCTTTTTTTCAAAAAGTTTATGAGGTAGTAAAGCTGATCCCGCATGGAAGGGTGACTTCCTATGGAGCCATTGGCGAATACCTTGGAACGAAAGGCTCAGCGAGAATGGTAGGCTGGGCTATGAATGCTTCTCATTCGGCACCCTTTTCTATCCCGGCTCATCGGGTGGTAAACCGGAACGGCTTGCTAACAGGTAAACATCATTTCGGCAGCCCTGATCTCATGCAGCAACTCCTCGAAAACGAAGGCCATACTATCATCGATGATAAAATAGTTGGATTTGATAAAGTATTCTGGGATCCAGCCAGGGAACTTTGACTATTTCCTTCCTTTCCCAATTCCACGTCCACCAAGCAATCCCCAACCTCCGCTACCGATTAAAAAGCCAAAGGCATACCATGCACCGTTGTTGTTCTGTGCATAAACCGTTACATCATCCCGAAACAACATACCGATAAGGTCGATAGGTGCGATGATGCCATGCCATAGTCCCCACCAGAAACCATAGGTTTGCCCCTTAAGACAATCGGTTACTATTTCTTTATTGGCGCAGCCAGATAGCAATAGGATTGCCACTACTGTTATCCCAAATAGGGCAAAATAAGCTTGATAGTTCTTCTTCATTTTATTGTTTATTATGACGTCAAAAATAGCTCATCTTTAATAATTGCTTGAGCTGATGTTCAAATTAATTCGAATTTTGTAATAGCCTGGCGGGTATATTGTAGAAGGAAGAATGAGAGAGCTTTTAAGTTGTCAGATTTAATTAGCCCAATTGTCCAAGTTATCTAAAGGAAATCCTTTGACACACTAGTATACCTGTTTGGTTGCTGCAGAGCTTTTTGCTATGGCCCAAAAGTGGCAGAAAGGAAAGAAACCTGCTGTATTATTTATCTTCCTTTAGCTTGCCGGTCTTATCGAAATACAAACCTACTTTTTGGTTTTCTTCTTTCTTCTTTTTGCTGATCAGCTCGATGTAATAATAATCATTCCGGTCGGCAAGGGTAGCCTTTTCGGCATACATTACATTGTAGTCGGAATATTCAGTGCTGAGGCATCTCTGGATGGGAGAATAAAGGTCTTCGGTGTCGATTTCAACGATGGTCATGACCCACGCGGCCGAATCAGTAAACTCTGCCGTGGTGGGAAGGCCGCGATAAATAAAATGCGAAACCCAATTGCCTTCTTTGGTTTCCCATCTTACGTCGCTGGCATTCGTAAACCGGCCGTTGAATTTTTTAGCAACTTCTACCGGAATGTCTACCGTCAACAGGAATTGATTCTTTAACTCCTCGTCCCGGTTGGCTTTGATCAGTCTACCTGTTTTGTCGAAAAACAATTCAAATTCAAGTGGCTTGAATTGCCCTTTTTGAAATCTTTCAAGCTTTACATAATATATGTCCGGCTGATCGACAACGGAAACTTTTTCTGCAATGATCAGCTCATCATCCCAATGGTTTTCTTTAATATATTTTAGGATTCCTTCACTGAGTGATTTTTCATCAAACTCAATCCGGGTTTCAATCCATGCTCCGCTGGATTGAAATTTGGCACGCGTTACCCGCTCTTTGTAAAGAAAAGTAGCCAGATAGTTGGTTGAGTCAATCGAAATTTTAACTTTAGTCCAGACTATTTTTTCAGCACGGGGAAACCGTATTTGCCATGCGTCGATCACTGCAGCAGGCGTATCAGAATTCGGGTTATCAATACCCACCACTGTCATTTGCTGAACACCTTCAGGAGTTTTTACCTGATCGATATTTCCTGTTTTATCGAAAAACAATTCAAAGATATAGGGTTCTTTGCGGTCTTTCTCCTTACGGGCAACTTGTACATAATAATAATTCTTCTTATCTGCCCTGGTCGCTTGTTCGGCAAGGACTACTTTGTCTTTTTTAAAGTTCTCATTCAGGTATCTTTCAACAGGCGGATAGAGTGCTTTTATATCCATATCCGTTACAGTCTGAACCCATTCGCCTTCGGGTGTGTATTCAGCATAAGTTCCTCTTCCGCGATAGAAGCAGTCGACTTTGTAGTTGTTATCTACTTTAGACCATGAAACATTTTCGGCACGAAGAAATTTTTTGCTGAAATTTTTTTGAACTATATCCGGTATGTTTTTGTCAAAAGAAGCCTGACCAAAGGATACAAGCATTATTACCGCCAGGAAAATACTTAAAAATGATCTCATATTAATATTTAGTTTGTTATACTTTATTAATTTAAAAAATCCAACTATAATTGGTTTTATACTTCAAATCTGCAATAAAGTTTACAAAAACATATAAATCTTTAGAAGAAATTTTATTTCATCTAAATTGATAAAAAACTATTTAATCTTCAATAAGAAAAACAAATACTGAAAGATTTTTCTCTCAAAAACAATGGAGAGGTTAGTAACCTTATTTACCAATTTATAGAATTATTGTCTGGTTTCTATCCGGGCCAACCGAAATGATTCCGAATTTAACGTTAACTTCCTTTTCGATAAAAGAAATGTAATCGGCAAGCCGGGCAGGAATTTCTGCCGGATTTCTGATCCCCGAGATATCAGATTGCCAGCCTTTGAATTCTTTATAAACGGGCTCCAACTTTTCATAAGAGGCTTCGAAGGGTATATGTTCAATTTGTTTTGCCTTATGATTATATCTAACTCCGGCTTTTATGGATGAAAAAGTATTTAAAACATCTGCTTTGGTCATGAACAGCTTTGTAACTCCGTTGAGCATAATGGCATACTTGAGTGCAACAATGTCAAGCCAGCCGCATCTTCTGGGCCGTCCGGTTGTGGAACCGAATTCATGACCATATTCTCTTAGTTTTTTTCCTTCTTCATTGTCCTGTTCTGTCGGAAATGGACCACTTCCAACACGTGTGGCATAGGCTTTAACAATACCAAAGACTTCTCCGACTTTTGAAGGTGCAATACCCAATCCGGTGCAAACCCCGGCAGTTATAGTATTTGAAGAAGTAACAAAGGGATAGGATCCGAAATCGATATCCAGCATGGTACCCTGGGCACCTTCAGCCAATACTGTTTTATTATTATTGAGGCATTGATTGATATAATATTCGCTGTCAATTTTGCGAATAGCTTTTATTGAATCCATTGAAGAAAACCATTTTTCCTCATAATCTTCGAGGGTAAATCCTTCAATTTGGAAATTGTGATAATCGAGTCCAAGAGATTGAATGATCGTAAGGTGTCTTTGTTTTAATTCCTGGTAAAGCTGAAGGAAATCCTGCCTGTCGATATTCCCGATGCGCACACCTAAACGTGCTGTTTTATCGGTATAAGTTGGCCCAATACCTTTAAGTGTTGATCCTATTTTTGCATTTCCTTTTGCATATTCATAGGCGGCATCAAGCATCCGGTGAGTAGGTAAGATAAGATGCGCTTTCTTTGAAATTAAAAGGTTGTCGCCAATTTGAATATGATGGCTTCTGAGGTTTTCAATTTCACGATTGAAAATATAAGGATCGATGATAACACCGTTCCCGATAATATTGATCGTATCCGGGTTAAAAATTCCGGAAGGAATGGTATGCAGTATGAATTTTTTATTATCGAACTCAATGGTATGACCCGCATTTGGTCCGCCCTGAAACCGGGTAATAATTTCATAGCGCGGAGCAAGGACATCCACAATTTTTCCTTTACCTTCATCTCCCCATTGAAGGCCTAGTAAAATATCAGCTTTCATTTAACCAGAAATAAAAATTTGAAATGCGACAGAGAAGTATTCAATTTACTATCTAAAAATTTATATCTTAATACAAAAGATTCATGGCTAAAATAACCATAAAAAGAAATCGTACTAAAATACACTAAAAATCTATTGGTTTTATTTCCAAATTTATTTTTTGCCGCCGTAAAAAGTTAGGGAATGGTGACTGATTTTTACTCCGAGTTCTTTTTCAACGGTATTTTTAATTTGTTCAACCCTGGCATCACAGAACTCAAGGACTTCGCCCGAACTGAGGTTGATGAAATGATCGTGCTGTTTGAATCTGAATGATTTTTCAAACTGTGCGCAATTATTTCCAAACTGGTGCTTGGTAACAAGGTTGCAATCGAGCAAAAGCTCAATGGTGTTGTAAAGAGTAGCCCGGCTGACTCTGTACTTATTGTTCTTCATTCTGATATAAAGGGTTTCAATATCGAAGTGGCCTTCAGTTGAGTATATTTCCTTTAGAATGGTATACCTTTCTGGTGTTTTACGATTCCCTTTACCTTCAAGATAGTCGGTAAATATTTTTTTTATGGTTTCAAAGGTGTCCTTGTTAGAGGTCTTCATTGATCTGAAATTATTTAATCACAATTATATTAACAATAAAACATGTGAGAGGATCATTTGTTTAATCCTGCACTTTTCAATTGAAAGTCAAAATAAAATGCAGTAAATTTCGAAGGCTAAAAATAGAAAAATTTTCTTTATTAGTATTTGGAATAAATAAAAATAAATTATTAGTGCCCTATCAATTAAAATCTGCGTGAAAGTAAAGCATGGTTTTGTGGTGCAAGCAGACCCTAAAGAGTATTTATCCTGTCGATTTTCTTTATGTCGGGGAGTTCTTTAATGTGCCGGATCAAATTGGTAAGATTCTCGGTACTGTAAGCATAAAGCATAATTGAAGCCTCAATCATACCTCCCTGGCTTTCGAGATGAAAGGATTTAATATTCAGGTCAAAAGTTTCAGTGATGATTTTAATAATGTCGTTGATAAACCCCTTTTTATCAATTCCACTAATCTTAATTCCTGTCATAAATCCAATCGATTCCTTGTCATTCCATTTTGTCCGGATAATTTTATTTCCATATTTCGACATCTGTCCTACTGCAACTGAACAATTGGTCCGATGAATTACTATTGCATCGTCTGTCTTTATGAAACCAACGATTTCATCACCAGGAATCGGGTTACAGCAATTTGCAATGTCATAGCTGATCTTCTGGATCTTTTTCAGATCCTTTTGCTGATCATCCCCTTCTCTCAGATTATCGAGTACCGTTTCGGTTAATGTTTTGTGGTCAACAGGTCTTGATTTCCCAAACGGTATCTTTATCACTTTACTGAACCAGCTTTCTTTATCAACAACTCCGCAACAGTCTTTTAGCTCCTTCAGTCCGATCAAATCCTGCGCAATATCATAATACAAATCAATCGTACTGATATAATTATATTTCTGCTGAAGTAACTTTAAATTGACACTATTTAACTCTATGTTGAGTTGTTCAGAATATTCCTTAAGCTTGCTCTTTCCTGCTTCAACGAATTTCTTCTTTTCTTCTTTGATGGCAAATTTTATTTGGGTCCTGGCACGGGCAGTAACCACATACGTAGACCATTCAGCTTTCGGAAACTGCTTTTTGGAAGTTAATATTTCCACCTGGTCACCACTTTTTAATTTTTGGTTCATAGGAGCTAACTTATGGTTTACCTTGGCTCCAATGCAGGTATTTCCAATCTCGGAGTGGATGGCGTAAGCAAAATCCAGTACTGTGGAACCGGCGGGTAAGTTTCGTAATTCGCCGTTTGGTGTAAACAAATAGATCTCGTGAGTAAACAAAAAACCCTGGAAATCGTCGATAAAGCCAAGAGCGCTTGAGTCATTGCTTTGGAGCATGTCCCGGATGCGCCCGAGCCAATTGTTAATATTGGCTTCAGAAACACCGCCTGATCCATCTTTATATCTCCAGTGAGAAGCATATCCTTTTTCAGCAATTTCGTCCATTCGTTTACTTCTGATCTGCACTTCTACCCATTGACCCTCTGTACTCATTACTGTGGTATGAAGGGCTTCATAACCGTTGGCTTTAGGAATGGAAATCCAATCACGTAAACGGTCAATATTCGGCCGGTAATGATCCGTAATGATGGAATAAACTCTCCAGCAATCTACTTTTTCCGTTTCGCGCGGAGTATCAATGATAATTCTGATGGCAAACAGATCATAAATTTCTTCCATGGGAACTTCCTTTTTCTTCATTTTGTTCCAGATAGAATATATGGATTTATCCCTTGAAATTATTTCGTAAGTAAACTGCTGCCGGCTCAGTGTCTTTTTTATAGGATAGACAAACTTATTAATGAACCTTTTTCTTTCCTTGAAAGTATTCTTAAGCTTTTCAAAAATAGAAGCATAAATTTCAGGCTCAGTATATTTCATCGCCAAATCCTCGAGCTCCGTCTTGATGGCATACAAACCAAAACGATGAGCAAGGGGCGCGTATAAAAAGGTAGTTTCTGAAGCTATTTTCAATTGCTTATCAGGAGGCATGACATCAAGGGTGCGCATATTGTGCAACCTGTCAGCAATTTTAATCAGGATCACCCTTACATCATCCGACAGGGTTAAAAGCATCTTTTTAAAATTCTCTGCCTGCATCGAGGCGGAGTTAGTATCGAAAATTTCCTTGATTTTTGTCAACCCATCAATGATTCTGGCAACTGAAGGACCAAACATTTTTTCAATATCACTCAGGGTATATTCAGTATCTTCCACAACATCATGAAGCAAAGCACATATAACAGAAGTCTTGCCTAATCCGATCTCACCCGCTACGATCCGGGCTACTTCGATGGGATGGTAAATGTAGGGTTCTCCCGTTCTGCGTCGCATATCCTTGTGGGCATCCACTGCAATATCAAAAGCTTTGCGAAGCATTTTTTTATCTTCCGGCTTATCGGGGCTCCATTCCCGGAGCAGGTTCCGATAGCGGCTTATGATAGCTTTATTTTCCTGAATTGTATCCGGGATAAACATCTGATTTAGTAAATTGAATCAACGCAAAATTAAATTAAAGTACGCAATAATTGCACTTCGCCTTGATTAAATAAATTTTAGTGAATAGCCGTACAAATAATCAGTCAAGTGCCTCGTTATAGCTAAATGAAAATTATGTGTATTTTTGATCGGGTTATCCTGCTTTGAATTTTGAACGACAAGATGAAAATATTTTTTTACACCCTTTTTCTTATTTTTTTCCACTCTCTTGCTTTCGCAACTCATGAAAGAGCAGGTGAAATTATTTATGAACACATTGATGGACTCAAATACAAGGCTACCATCATTACCTATACTTATTCACCAAGTCCGGCCGACCGTCCGCAATTAACACTTATGTGGGGCGATGCAACAGCATCCGTGCTTGACCGGACGGAAAAAATACCCATTACTGAAATTATTCAGCGCAACGTTTATGTGGGTGAACATACTTATGCCGCCCCCGGAATTTTTAAATTGGCTATCGAAGATCCAAACCGGAATTACGGTATTGTTAATATTCCAAATTCTGTCAATATTCCATTTTATATTGAAACGGAGTTAATTATCAATCCTTTTTTAGGTAACAACAGCTCTGTAGTATTGCTGAATCCACCTTTGGATTTCGGATGCATTAACCGCGTTTACATTCATAACCCCGGCGCCTATGATCCTGATGGAGACAGCCTTTCATACAAACTTACCATTTGCAAAGGTGCAGGTGGACAACCTGTTCCGGGTTATATTTTTCCGCACCTGGTGGATCAGGGAAATCCGGGGAGCTTTAGTATTAATGCCTATAATGGTGATTTGATCTGGGATAGCCCAACATTACAGGGAGAATATAATGTTGCTTTCATCATCGAAGAGTGGAGGTTCGGGCAAAGAATTGGATATGTAACAAGGGATTTACAAATCCAGGTTGTCGCCTGTTCCAATAATCCACCTGAAATCATTACCATTTCAGATACCTGTATCAATGCGGGTGATTCATTGTTTTTCCAGGTTACAGCCACAGACCCTGATGGTGACCAGGTTAAGTTATCAGCAACCGGAAGTCCTTTTCTACAAGCAGAATCTCCCGCTGTAATGGACCCAAATCCTGCCATTGGAAATGTGAATGCAATTGCTCAGTTTCATTGGAAAACTGTTTGTTCACATGTATTAAAGAATCCCCATCCTGTTTATTTTAAAGCCATCGACAATGACCCAATAGTAAGCTTAAGCAGCTATAAAACTTTATATATTAAAGTTGTTGGACCCGCTCCGCAAAATCCACTTGCCACTTCGTTGGGTAACTCGATAATTCTTAGTTGGGAAAAAAATGGTTGTGATAATGTTAAAGGGTATTTTATTTACCGTCGGAAATCCTATTACGGATTCTTCCCCGGCCATTGCGAGGTTGGAGTTCCGGAATATACCGGTTATACAAAAATTTCCGAAATTGACGGAGCAGATAATCTTTCCTATACTGACAGTGAAAATGGTAATGGGCTGATACCCGGAATTCAGTATTGTTATATGATCACAGCCATTTTTTCGGATGGTGGAGAAAGTTATGCCACTGAAGAAGTTTGTGCTTTGTTGAAAAGGGATCTGCCAATAATAACAAATGTTAGTATAATTTCAACAGATGGTAACGATGGTTCTGGTTATATCGCCTGGGCAAAGCCTACAGAGCTGGACACTATTCAAATTCCAGGACCCTATGAATACCAGTTGTACCGTAAAGACAATTCACAAGGGTCCACATTTAACCAGGTTGCTGTATTCAACTCACTCAACGATACCACTTACAATGATGGTTCAATTAATACCAGAGATTTGCAGTTCAGATACCGTGTTGACCTGCTGACAAAAAACCCCGATAATCCTTTTTACATCGGATCGACTGTGGCTGCTCCTTCCATTTTTATTTCGATTGAACCTACAGATAAGGCTTTGCAATTAAACTGGAACAACGATGTTCCATGGATCAATGATACTTTTGAGGTTTACAGAAAAATCCCTTCGGTATCTTCCGATTTTGAATTGATAGGAACTTCTCTGACTCCTGATTATTTAGACACAGGGTTGGAGAATGGTAAAGAATATTGTTACAAAGTTAAATCTATTGGCAGGTATTCTGCTTTGGGACTAGTTGATCCGATTATTAATTTTTCTCAGGAAAATTGTGGCTTTCCAATTGATAAAGTCCCTCCATGCCCACCGGCATTAAAGGTTGAAATTAATTGTGAAGAATTGGTTAATTATTTGACATGGTAGCCTTACCCGGATACTTGTCAGGCAGAGATTCAGTTTATTTTAAAGTTTATTATGCACCATCCGAAGATTCTGATTATTCCTTGTTTCTACCACCGGACCGGATGTTTTTGAATATACATTTTCAACTACCCCTCCTTCAGTGGTAGGGTGTTTTAGCGTTACAGCCCTTGATACTATGAATAACGAAAGTCACTTTCAGTAATGTTGTATGTATTGATATTGATGCTTGTGGCGCTATTTGGTTTCCAAATGTTCTGACACCCAATAGTGATGACTTTAATGATTTTTTTCAGGCCGATTCGATAAATTCTGTAAAACAATTCCGATTGACAATATTTAACCGCTGGGGGACAGTTGTCTACGAAACGGAAGATCCTTTTTTTAAATGGGATGGAAAAGACCAGAGCAACAACAGGGATTGCAGTCCGGGAGTCTATTTTTATGAGGGGCTGGTATCCGTTTATACTTTAAGAGGACCCATTGATAAAAAAGTACAGGGCTCTGTAACATTGTTACGATAAAAAAAGGAGGGTGAAATTCCCTCCTTCTTACAATATATTTCCTAAATTCTATTTATCAAATTTCATTATCAGGCCGATCAGGTCAACAACCCGGTTTGAATAGCCCCATTCATTATCATACCAGTTCAATGTTTTAATGACACGCTTGCCTAAAACTCTTGTAAACTCGGGATCATAAATAGATGAATACGAGTTCCCCACGATATCAGATGAAACTAATTTTTCTTCAGAATACAATAAAACATGTTTCATCCGCTCCGTTTTTGAAGCCATTCTGACGGCTGCATTTACTTCATCCACTGTAACATTTCTTTCCACTTCAACAACCAAATCTACAATGGAACCATCAGGAACCGGAACACGACAAGCCATTCCATCCAATTTCCCCTTAAGCTCCGGCATTACTTTACCTACGGCTTTTGCAGCACCGGTGGTTGTAAGGATTATGTTTTCAGCAGCGGCACGCCCACGCCGCCAGTCTTTATGAGGCACATCCGCCAAACGCTGATCATTGGTATAAGCATGGGTAGTGGTCATTAATCCTTCGATGATCCCAAAATTATCATGAAGGACCTTGGCCATAGGGGCAAGGCAGTTAGTGGTACAACTTGCATTTGAGATAATTTTATGTTCCGGTTTCAGACCGTCTTCATTTACCCCAATTACAACAGTGAAATCAATTTCATCTTTTGATGGAACTGTCAAAATAACCCTTTTTGCTCCTGCGTCAAGGTGGAGCTGCAGCGATTCACGCGAGCGGAAAATACCAGTTGCTTCAACAACAATATCTATCCCAAGTTCCTTCCAGGGTAAGGTTTTGGGATCCTTGATGGCAAGCATCTTCACAGTTTCGTTTGTAGTAATCAGGTCATCACCTTTAATTTTAATATCCTCACCAAAACCTTTCATAATGCTATCGTACTTGAGCAGATATGCCAGTACATCATTATCGAACAAATCATTTATTGCAACTACATCAATATCCTGTCTGCTATTTAAAATGCGGAATACAGACCTCCCAATTCTTCCAAATCCATTAATTGCTACTCTCATTTTGAACCTCCTTTCCTGTCTGCTTTATCATAAGCTAATATTAATTCTTTAATTCTGGCTGCCATGGCAAATGCGCCATGATACCAGATAAGGTTTTTAACCATTCTGCCGGGTGAAAGCATGGTTGCTTTCTTATCAAATACAAGGGAATGTGGATTATCGATCACATCAGTCGATACAATTGGGTCATCAACTACCTGAATAATGTGGGGTAGCGATTTAGCGGCTTTTTCCATTACCTTATTAATGTCTTCAACTTTGACTTTGGTTTTAAGGCCAGTATTCAAATCGAGCAATGATCCGTTTGGAATCGGCACATTAATTGCCGAACCCTCAACTTTTCCTATTAGTTCAGGCATAATGTTTTCAATCCATCTGGGCACGAGGGTGTCGAATGGTATGATGTTTTCAGCAGCTGAACGGCTTCTGCGGAAGTCTGTTCCTGCCTTGTCTCTTAAGGGTTGGTCTGATGTATAAGAATGCACTGTCGTAAACATAGCATAATCGATACCGAAATTTTCGTCCAGAATTTTCAGCATTAAAGACGCTGCATTGGTTGTTGCTGAGCCCGCTGAAATCAATCTGTCAGAAGATTTAATAGTGTGATCATTCACACCCTGAACCACAACCCGGTCGATCATATCGGTAGGTAAGGAAGTTAAAACAATTCTTTTGGCTCCGGCTTCGAGATGTTTTTGCATATCATTTTTGGAACGGAATTGTGCTGTTCCATCAACAACAAAATCCACATCAAACATATCCCATGGAATTTTACCCGGCTCCCCGCCACCAATAAACCTCGCTTTACCATTGTTCGATACAAGGAAATTTCCTTCCATTTTAACTTTTGCCTTGCCTTTCGTTTCGGCTCCTACTAAATAACTTAAAATTTCAGGCTTTCCAAGGTCTGAAATCACTACAACCTCTATCCGGTCGTCCTCCATGCACATCCTGTAGATATGCCTTGGTATTTCGCCGAATCCTTTTAATCCTAATCTGATTCTGTTCATATAACTTTTCTTAAAATTAATTTTTTGTTTTTACTAAATATAGCAAAGTCATTTTCTCTTCCCAAAAGCAATTGCTTGAAATTAACGTTTGGTAAATTAAAAAAGCGTGCAAAGGTAAAAAATATCTGAAAATGGTATGTTAAAGAATTATTATAGGTGATTACCGGTTTTAAAATTCTCCAGGCCCGTATCCAAAAATTTAATGAAAGCATCAATGTCCAGATCATAAGCTCTGGGTTTGGCTAGTAAATCGCCGTCATGATCCAATAATATGTAATAAGGTTGAGCATTTATATTAAAGTTATAAATCTGCAAATCAGCATATATCTTACCTATTGATTTTTTTAGTTTGCCATCGGCAGAGGATAAAACCCATTCCGATTCGGGGAGTGTAGTTTTGTCATCCACATAAAGACTGATTACAACATATTCTTCTTTCAATCTCCTCAATACACCCGGATCAGACCAAACATTGGCTTCCATTTCACGGCAATTCACGCAGCCGTGGCCGGTAAAATCGACATAAATAGGTTTGCCTAATTTCTTTGCACAAGCAAGTCCCTGTTCATAATCATAGTATCCTTCAAGTCCATGAGGTAAATGAAGAAATTCATGAAATTTAGGTGTTTCGCAAATGGATGAACCTTCTTTTATTCCCATTTGCGCTGAACTATTTTGCTGAATGATTTTGTTTAAATCAAAATCATGTGTCGTCATCGGGGGTAAATATCCTGATAAGGCTTTCAAGGGTGCTCCAAACATACCTGGTAACAGGTAAATCACAAAAGTAAAGGTGATGATGACGAATGTAAGCCTGGGAACACTTATAAATTTTACCTCGCTGTCGTGAGAAAATTTTATCTTGCCAAGAAGGTAAAACCCCATGAGAGTGAAAATAATAATCCAGAAGGCAAGATAAACCTCCCTGTCGAGTATTCCCCAATGATAGGTTTGATCAGCCACACTTAAAAACTTCAATCCCAATGCAAGCTCAATAAATCCAAGTATAACTTTTACGCTGTTTAACCATCCACCCGACTTTGGAAGTTTGTTCATCCAGGATGGGAAAAATGCAAAAAGTGTAAAAGGTAATGCAAAGGCCACTGAGAAACCCAACATCCCAACAATTGGTTCAATCCATGCACCGGTAGCTGCCTTTACCAAAATAGCTCCAACCAAAGGACCCGTGCATGAAAATGAAACCAATACAAGGGTAAATGCCATGAAAAATGCTCCTGTAAACCCACCTTTATCAGCCTTCGAATCCGATTTATTGATTAGCCAGCTGGGTAAAGTTATTTCGAACATGCCAAAAAAGGATGCCGCGAAAATCACAAATATCAGGAAGAAAAGCACATTGGGAAGCCAATGCGTGCTTAACCAGTTAGCAAAATTTACCCCAAGTGTCACCGCGATTAAGGTTCCGACTACGGTATAAATTAAAATGATAGAAATGCCGAAAACAATTGCCTGTATTTTTGCTTTTGCTTTCTGTTCCTTCATAAAAAAGCTGACTGTCATAGGAATCATCGGAAAAACACAAGGAGTTAGTATGGCTGCCAAACCCGCTAATATTGAAAAGATAAACAATTCCCAGAGCGATTTATTGGAAATGTTATCCACATCGGCTCTTTTCAATACCGATTTGTCTTTAAGCATTTCATATGTTTTCTTATACTCTCCAGGTTTCCGGATCTCCTCCTGATCAGTACCGATAGATATTGTTGTAACTTCGACTAAAGGAATTTTTTTTGAAGTATCCTGAGTTTTTACTACAACTTCTTTTTCACTTCCATTAAAGGTAAATTGAAATTTGTATTCATCATTCGGGGGTAAGCATTTAGAGTCATCGCAGCACATGAAATAGACATATCCTGAAACAGTCAGCGGATCTTTGGTTACAACCTTTATCTTTCGGGTAAATTCGGCTTCATGCTCAAAATATTTGATAACTGCATTATTAAACATTGGGTCTTTTTCTTCGTGCCCTTTTGGTTCAATAAATGTGACAATGTAATCAATATCGTTTTCCTTTTCGTAGGAAGCTTCTTCGGTAATTTTAGCATCAGATCCTAAGAATTCAATTCCTTTAATATCATAAAAATAAAATGAGGTTTTAACCGGCATTCCATCTCCCTCAGGAACAAATTGCGAATACAAATGCCATTTTTTTTCAATGGTAGCCTTAAATACAAATTCAAATTCATCATTTCCCAAATCTGACTTGCTGAAACTCCATTTCACCGGGTCTAATATTTGGGATTGTACAATACAGGCAAAAAATAAAAGAATGCCTGCTGATATAACTAACCTCTTCATTTATTACTATATTATCCTTATTTATGTTGATTTGGAAGACAACTTCTTAATTTAAATAGTTGTACAAATTGGCAAATGTAAATATTTCCTTAAATCAGTGGTAGAGTCGTTAATGATTTTTAACGAATATCAAATTAAAGGCTAAAGGTTTTATCCGCACAATTTATGAAAAACCTCATATATTACATTGTATCCTTAGGATCCTTTTCGTTTCCGGAGTAACTTTAAATCTGTTGTCAATTCTGTGTCCTATGATCCAGACAACCTGATCCCCGGAAGTCAGTAACCAGATTTTTTCTTTTTCAGGAATGGAAAGCTTAATATCAATAAAGAAATCACTGATGAGTTTTTTATTTTTCATTCCCAGCGGATAGAAAGAATCTCCTTTTTGCCATTTCCTTATCAATAGAGGATATATTAGTCTGTCTTTGTCGAGAAAAGCTTGATTCGTATTGCTGGTAAATTTAATATCAGATTTTTTTAGAATTAAATTAAATTCCATCTTAATCGGGAATATGATTTCCGTCGTGTCTTTCTGAATTTCGTAATATTTTTCATTTGGCTCAAGACCTTTAATTTTTTCGATGATTAGATAGTCACGGTCTTTAAATAGCCGGTGTGAATTTGAAAGAAACATTTTACCGGATTGTTTACTTAGAGAAGCCAAAATGCTTTTCACATCAGAATAGTTGAACCCATAAGGCGACAAAAATTCATACAAATAAGTATCGACAAATTTAAGGGCATTTAATAATTGAATAGAAATTTTAATTCTGTCGTTTTCTTTTGCAATTAACTGATTAGCGACAGAGTCAATTTGTTGAAAATAAATCGTCTCAGCCTGCCGCAATCGTTCAATGTTATCAGTAAAAATTTCAGCGTACTCCTGGTTGATCTCTTTTATAACAGGAAGTAGTTGATGTCGAATTTTATTTCGGGTATAATCAGCACGAAGGTTTGAACTGTCCTCTCTGAAACGGATTTTGTTTTTTTTTGCAAATTTTTCAATCTCATTTCGGCTTGTAAAGAGCATTGGATGAATAAGTCGTCCCTGCCGGGGCAGAATTCCGTGTAAACCGGAAATGCCGGTACCTCTCAACAAGTTAATCAAAAAAGTCTCGATTTGATCGTCCTTGTGATGTGCCGTGGCATAAAAACGATACCCATATTGATCCGTTAAATTTTCAAGCCAGTTTATTCTCAGTTGGCGGGCCGCCATTTGAATTGAAATCTTATGCTGCTCTGCATACTTTTTCGTATCAAAATTCTCAAGGTGGAATTTAACTTTATTCTTTTTTGAAAGCTTTTCTACAAACAGTGCATCACTATCAGACTCCTTTCCTCTTAACTGGAAATTGCAATGGGCGATTGCGTAGGTAAACCCACACCTATCAAATAGCCAAGTCATTACCAGGGAATCTATTCCACCGCTTACGGCCAATAAAATAGGGTCATCCGGGTTGAATAGTTCATTTTGCCTGATAAAGCTTTCAAATTGTTGAACCATTGAACAAAATTAGTTAATCCGGTTTTTAAGTTGACAATACTGCATCATTTAATGCTAACATGAATAGAAATAAAAAAAATAATATTTTTGCAATGCAAAAATTATTTCTCCTATTGAGAGAAAATAGTGATTAACAATTTATAAATAATTTTAATAGTCATTATAAACACACTTTATAAAATGAAAAAAATTACATTACTATTATCAGGGATTTTAGTGTTAAGCCTTTTCTCGTCAGCGCAAAATGAAGCTGATACTTCATGGAAATTTAAAAGCGATGTAGCATTAATGTTTTCTCAATCTTCATTTACCAATTGGGCAGCCGGTGGTGAAAACAATATTACGTTAAATGGCTTTTTTAATTTTTATGCTGGGTACATTAAGGGTAAGCACAAATGGGAAAATATTCTTGGCCTGGCTTATGGCATGAACAAAACCGGTGAGCGGGATTTCAGGAAGAGCGAGGACAAAATAGATTTTCTATCCAATTATGGAATCAAGGCTTCTGATAAGTGGTACTATTCAGCAAACTTTAATTTTAAGTCACAATTTGCTGAAGGTTTTAAGTATCATGATGATATAAAACCTGATTCTTCAGTGAAGATTTCAAATTTTTTAGCTCCTGGTTTTACTTCTTTAGGGGTTGGTATGGAATACAGGCCATTTAATTATATGTCGTTTTATTTATCACCTGCCACAGCAAGGTGGATCATAGTAAATGACCAGTATTTAGCT
Organism: uncultured Bacteroidales bacterium; assembly: GCA_963749345.1. Classification (GTDB taxonomy): domain Bacteria; phylum Bacteroidota; class Bacteroidia; order Bacteroidales; family JAADJA01; genus JAADJA01. The sequence continues at coordinate 150,343 of CAVVMO010000004.1, forward strand.
GATGCCGGAGCGTTTGGCGTTGAACCTGCAAAATATAATCAGTTCGATTCCACAGGAATGCCTGTTATTGAATCAAAATATCAGGATGGTGAGAATATTAAATTTGAATTGGGTGCTTATTTCAGATTTTTATTTATAAAAGACATCATGAAAAATGTGAATGTCAGCACAAAACTGGAGCTTTTCTCAGATTATTTAGAAAATCCACAAAATATTGATGTAAACTGGGATACCATGATCAACATGAAAGTTAACGAATGGATTAGTGCAAGTTTTGGGCTTCAAATGTTGTATGATGACAATACTCCAATTACTGATAAAGATGGAAAGACAGGCCCACGAACACAAATTAAAGAATTACTTTCAATAGGTTTAAACTATAAAATTTTTCAGTAATTTTTGAAAAACCAAATGGGATTTACTAAACTTTTTAAACTTTAGCAGCAAGATAGAATTAGATTCCCAAATTTGGATTATTTTCGTAGAAGGATAGTTTTTTTTTAATATAATTTTGTAAAAGTTATAAATAACACCTAATTTTGCATAGTCAATAATTTATGATTTTGTAACTATTTTGGATTTAAGTTATTGTTAATTAATCGATCACGAAGAAATTAAACGAATATAACAAAGCCGTAAATAATGAAAAAAAATATCAGACATATTGTTATTTTAGTGATTCTGGTTTGTCTTCCTGCATTCATAAGCAGCATTTATGCTGACCAACCCCCAGATCCGGGAGGTGGACCCGGCGGTGGCGACCCGGTGGGAGGAGGTTCACCACTGGGCGGTGGCTTAATCATGATGTTTGCTCTTGGGCTGGCATATGGTTCAAAAAAGGTTTTTAGTGCAAGGAAGAAACTATTGGAATAACAGTTTAATATTTCCTAACCTGACCCAAATTCATATTTGAATTTACAGGAGTCGGTGTGGGATAAGTCATGAACTTAAAAAGAGGAGTGAAATTTATAAAATTTCACTCCTCTTTTTTTTCGGAGGTCTCTCCAATATCCTTGTTGCTTTTAAACTATACTTTCATTGCAATTTAACCAAATAACCGGCTAAAAACTTCTTCTATTTTACTTACCGGTATTATCTGGATATTAAACTTTCCCTGACTAATGCCTTTAAGATTATACCTGGAAATAAATATTTTTTCAAAGCCAAGTTTATCGGCTTCAGCTATCCTCTGTTCAATTCGATTAACCGATCTGATCTCCCCGGAAAGACCAACCTCAGCAGCAAAGCAGATCTTCTGATTAACCGGAATATCTTCACTCGAAGAAAGTACCGCACTGATAACTGCAAGGTCAATGGCAGTATCGTCTACGCGCAGTCCACCAGCTATGTTCAGGAAAACATCTTTTATACCCAGTTTAAAACCACTTCGCTTTTCCAAAACTGCGAGCAGCATATTTAGTCTTCTTGAATCAAAACCTGTAGAAGATCTTTGAGGCGTTCCGTAGGCGGCCGAGCTAACCAGTGCCTGTGTTTCAATCATCATAGGCCTTAAACCCTCTATCATAGCAGAAATAGCTATTCCACTGAGGTTTTCATCGCGATGTGAAAGTAGTATTTCAGATGGGTTTTCAACTTCACGCAGTCCCGTGTTCTGCATTTCATAAATACCCAACTCTGATGTCGATCCAAAACGGTTTTTAACACACCTTAAAATACGATATCCATAATTTCTTTCTCCTTCAAATTGCAATACTGTATCCACCATATGCTCCAAAATTTTTGGTCCGGCTAATGTTCCATCTTTCGTAATATGACCGATTAATATGACCGGAACATTTGAGATTTTCGAATACTTTTGGAACTCTGATGCGCATTCACGAATTTGGGAAATACTTCCTGCAGAAGAATCAATATAATCCGTATGCAGCGTCTGGATGGAATCCACAATGATCATTCCCGGCTGCAATTGCTCAATATGCTGAAAAATATTCTGAGTAATTGTTTCAGCTAAAACATAACAATCCGGGTTAACTATACCAATCCTTTCAGCCCTCATTTTTATTTGATGTTCGCTTTCTTCACCTGTAACATAAAGAACCTTAATTCCTTTGAGGTTTAAAGCAACCTGCAACATCAGGGTTGACTTACCGATGCCTGGTTCACCCCCAACAAGAACTAACGAACCAGATACAAGTCCCCCTCCCAGTACCCGATTTAGCTCGTGATCAGATGTATTGATTCGGATTTCTGCTCCGCTCCGGATCTCTTCTATTTTCTGAGGTTTAGGAGAATCTTTATGAACTTTAAAGGGCGATTTATTTTTGGATGTCTCGTGTTGAATTATTTCTTCCACATAAGTGTTCCATTCTCCGCATGATGGACAACGGCCAATCCATTTGGATGATTGTGCTCCGCAATTTTGACAAAAGAAGACGGTGTTTGTCCTGGCCATTTAAGATTCTAATGAGTAATTAGCATTTTTTTATTTTTTCGATGATTGCGCTGGTGGAATAACCATCAAGAAAATCAATTGTTACAATGTGACCACCATTTTCTTTCACGATATCCGAACCGACTATGTCATGGATCTTGTAATCACTTCCTTTTACGAGAACATCCGGTTTGATTTCTTTTATCAGATTATAAGGTGTCGTTTCATTGAATAATACTACTCCATCAACAAACTTCAGAGAAGCAAGAAATATAGCACGTGCGTTTTGATCCGTTACCGGCCGATGTATACCCTTGATCTGACTGACTGATTCGTCGGTATTAAGGCCTATCAATAATTTATCTCCAAGATTTTTTGCTTTGGATAAATAATTAAGATGGCCAAGGTGAACAATGTCAAAGCATCCATTTGTGAAAACGATTTTTTTCTGAAAAAACCGCCAAATTGAGAGTTGTCTCTTTAGTTCTGGCAGTTCCAGAATCTTTGACTTAATGATCTCAAGATTTTGCATTTGGTTTATTATTGATTATTGGCAACAATATCATCGAAATTAAACCGGTAATTATTACCATTACGGTTTGACCAGTCCATAATAACCACCCCAATGCATATCCTGTTGTTGAAGGAATGGCAAAAAGGACGAGAATTTCAGCAACAATCCATGGATATATTCCAATTCCACCCTGAACCAGTACAATAGCAATAGATCCAAATACCAATACGGCTAATCCTACTCCAAGATTAAGATGGCTGGTTTCGGGAAGACAGAAAAATATTATCCAGGTCATGGATAAATACATCAACCAGATAAATATCGTATGAAAAATGAACCAAAATGGTTTCTTTATGGTAGCAAGGGATTTTAATCCTTCAAGAAATCCGAAATAAATATTTTTAATCTTGATATAAATTTTAAAATGAGATATCCTATGTCTGAATTTCAAAAAAAGAAAAATAACTATAACCGCGATGACAATGATTGCATAAAAAATAGTATTTGGATTTTCAATTTTACTGTACTTCTCTGAAATATTTAAGAATAAGGCTGATTCTTTAAAAAGCTTTACTTTATTTAGGTGGACAAATAAACTTACAATAAAAATCAAACCGAGCATTATCACATCCAATCCTCTTTCAGTAACGACCGTTCCAAAAGATTTTTGCATCGGTATTTTTTCATACTTCGACAGTATACCACAACGTGTTATTTCGCCAAGACGGGGAAGTGCAAGGTTGGCAAAATAACCGATCATAATCGCAAGAAAGGCATTTTTTTTGCGGGGAACATAACCCATTGGTTCCAGCAGGATCATCCACCGAAGGGTTCGGCTGATGTGACTTAGGATGGCAAAAACGAAAGAAACAAGTATCCAGAAGTAATTGGCATTAATAAACGAATTGTAAATTTCTTTCTTTTCGTCTGAGGTTAAATTGTGCATAAACAGCCAGATAAAAAAAAGCCCCAGCCCAAGAAAGAAAGTTACTTTTAAAACATTAAAGAATGTCTTTTTCAACCGATTTACTTCAGTTTGTTGTTATCGTCAGGGAATATTATGGTTGGCTTGAATTGTTTTGCCATTTCAAAATCCAAAGAGGCATAAGAAACAATGATTACTTTATCACCAACTGCAACTTTGCGAGCCGCGGCACCATTGAGTGAAATAATCCCTGAATGTCGGGCTGCTTTTATTACATAAGTTTCCAGTCGTTCACCATTATTAATGTTGTAAATATGAACCTTTTCATTCTCAATCAAATTGGCAGCCTCAATTAAATTCTCATCAATGGCAATACTTCCAATATAATTCAGTTCTGATCCGGTGATCGTTGCTTTGTGTATTTTCGATTTTAGTACTTCTATTTGCATGACGCTGCAAAATTATGAAAATAAAATGATATTATCGATCAAACGGACATTTCCAACATAAACGGCAATACAAGCGATCACATTACTGCTTTGTGCCCATGTTGTCAGGGGTTTAAGTGTGAACATATCGACAATCTCAAAATACTCCAGCTTTGTATTTTTGGTTTTGCGAAAGAGTTGTTCTATAAATCTTTTAATTTCATTAATGGTTGAATAGCCTGACTGAATTTTCACCATTTTTAAGGCTTCATAAATCATAGCTGCCTGCATTCGGTCAGTCTTTGTAAGCAATTGGTTCCTGGAACTCATGGCTAATCCGTCCTCTTCCCTTACGGTTGAACAAGGCACTATTTCTACCGATAATTTAAAATCACTCACAACTTTATGAATGATAACCAGCTGCTGGTAATCTTTTAATCCGAAATAAGCCCTATCAGGTTTAAGTATTTCAAAAAGCTTTTTAACAACTATAGCCACTCCATTAAAATGTCCGGGGCGAAACAGCCCTTCCATCACTTTATCAAGATTACCCAAATCAAATACTTCATTGACGGGTTCCGGATACATTTCTGTTTCTGAAGGATGAAAAAGAAAATCACACCCCGATGATTCCAATAACTTAATATCCCGGTTAATATCCCGTGGGTAAACTTGAAGGTCATTTTTATTATTAAACTGAATTGGATTCACGAATATGCTGCAGGTAACATAACCATTTTCTTTCTTTGCCTCCTTGATCAGAGATAAATGCCCTTGATGAAGGGCTCCCATTGTAGGAATAAAACCAATTGAAATGTTTCCATTTCTGATTTCTTGCAAATGATCCGAAGCATCTTTTATTGTTTCCAGTATTTTCATTCAATAAGGCATTAATCGAATAATCTCATATTTCCCCAGTTGAATTTTACTTATTGAGGATATTATAAATGTCTTCTTCAAGAGTAAGTGATGGTATTTCGGTAATCCTTCCTTTTTCAATTCCTTCCTTATAAAAAATAAAAGTTGGAACACGCTCAATTTGTAAACCCGAAATATCAATTCCTGCAGTTTTTTTTCTGTCAACACAAATAATTTCAATGTAATTTGTGTTGTAATCAAGTTCATCCAGAATTTTAAAGAATTTCGGGACCTGTTCTTTGCTGTCACCGCACCAGGTTCCTAATATAATAGTAATGGAATAGTTGTAAATTTTATTTCTAAGCAGATCTGTAATTTCTTTTTTGGGATAATAATTAGTATATTCATTAAAGAAAAATTTCGAGAACTCTCCTTTTTGAAGACCGGTTCTCTGACATTTACCGAACAGGTAATCTGGAATAGCGCTTTTTTCTTCTAAGACTGCTTCAGATTGTGAAATTACAAACTGGGTAATCAGCATAAAATTGAGTATAAATAAAGCCGATTTAAAATTCATATTATCAATCTTTTTTACGGCAAAAGCAAATATAGAGATAATTGGGACTCTATAAAATATCATAATGGACATTCTAATCCACGAATCCGTGTGCAGGTTGGCTTAATTGAATTCTATGAGGATTTTTTCCTTGGTTACTTTTTCACCTTCCTTCACAAAAACCCCTTTTATTGTTCCATCAATTGGTGATATAATATCATTTCTCATTTTCATAGCTTCCAGCACCAGAAGTTTATCTCCAGCCTTGACCTTTTTTTTGGGAGCAATATAAATATTGGTAATAGTACCTGGAATAAAAGCAGTTATTTTTTTAATATCCTTAGGAGTATAAGGTTTCTTCTCCTGATATTTTTTTGTCAGGAAAGTCCTGTATTTTATGTTTTCAATGAGAAGAGACTTGTATTGCTCTTTCTTTATATCTTGTTGTAAATCTTTAATATCAGCCATTATTGAAACAAATTAAAATTCTTTTTAATATACAAACGAATTTTCTAAACTATTTAGCGTCATTAAAAAGGTGGTATTCCATGTTTTTTCCTGGGTGTAACTTCTAGTTTTAAGGACGAGACCTCTAATGCATGTACAATAAAATTACGGGTTTCTTTAGGTTCTATAACAGCGTCAACATAACCATATGCAGCAGCAACGTAAGGATTTGCAAATTTAACCTTATATTCTTTTATTTTCTGTTTGCGCATTTCTTCAGGATTCTCGGCATTTTTAATTTCATTTCTGAAAATGATATTGGCGGCACCTTCAGGACCCATAACTGCAATTTCAGCAGTAGGCCAGGCACATACAAAATCAGCTCTTAAATGGTGAGAACACATCGCTATGTAACCTCCGCCGTAAGCCTTTCTCATGATAACGGTAATTTTAGGAACAGTGGCTTCACTGTATGCATAAAGTACCTTTGCTCCATGCCTGATCACACCTGCATGTTCCTGATCAATACCGGGTAAATAGCCAGGCAGGTCTACCAATGTTACCAGCGGAATATTAAATGCATCACAATATCGAATGAACCTCGCGGCCTTATCAGAAGAATCTACATCGAGTACGCCTGCGAGAACCAGCGGTTGATTGGCAACAAAACCCACAGTTTGTCCTGAAATCCTGGCAAATCCAATGATCAAATTGGCAGCAAAAAGTTCCTGGATTTCAAGAAATTCAGAATCATCACATATGGCTTTGATTACATCTCTTACATCATAAGGTTGACGCGGATCAGCAGGAATAATTTCATCAATATTAAATTGCCTTGCTTTGGGTGGTTTTTTTGGAAATGGATCAGCTTTTTTGTCATTATTCCAGGGAATGAAACTGATAAGTTGCTTTATCTGATCGAAACACTCTTCTTCACTTTCTGCAAAAAAATGTGCACTGCCGGTAATTTCAGCATGAACCCTTGCTCCTCCCAATTCTTCCATCGAAATGTCTTCACCCAGCACTGTTTTTATAACTTCAGGTCCGGTAATAAACATTTTAGAAACATTTTCAACGACGAATACAAAATCAGTTAAAGCAGGAGAATAAACTGCGCCTCCAGCGCAAGGTCCCAGGATAACAGAAATCTGCGGAATTACACCTGAAGCTTGAGTATTTCGGTAAAATATTTCACCATATCCGGCCAAAGCATTTACCCCTTCCTGTATACGTGCGCCACCTGAATCATTAATTCCAATAATTGGGATTTTCAGCTTCATAGCATGATCCATAATCTTGATGATCTTCCCGGCATGCGCCCAACCAAGTGAACCGCCTGCCACTGTAAAATCCTGCGCATATATACATACAGGATAACCACTTATGTTGCCTGTTCCTGTTACAACTCCATCACCCGGAAGATACTTTTTGTCCATGTCAAAATCCCTGCCTGCATGCTCTACAAAAAGATCATATTCGTGAAATGATTTGGTATCTAGGATGGATAAAATACGTTCCCGGGCAGTTTTTTTACCGATGGCCTTCTGTTTCTCAATTGCTTCTGATCCACCACCTTTGATTGCTTCCCGCATTCGCTTTTTGAGATCGGCTGTTTTTTGTTTCAAGCCCATAAAATAATTTTTGGTTAATTAATTTTGAAAAACTTTGTCCTTAATTAAAAATTGCCGGTTGAGACATTGTACTAATTGATCAAAAGATTTGGTAATCAAACCTTATAAATTTAAATTTCCGGCATTAAAAACGAATTAATTAAACTATTGCAAATTTACAATGAACGGATTTACAACTATAATGGGTAGATTTTCATATACTTTACCCGTAAATTTTACTACTTATATTCGTAACCATTTAAAAAATGGCAGGCAAAGATAGAAAATATAAATTATATAAGACCATCCAATTTTTCATGATTTCTTTAACTTTGAAAAAACTTTTTGCAATGAACATAGAAGAATTAAGAGAATATTGCCTGTCGAAAAAAGGAGTAACTGAAAGCTTTCCTTTTGATGAAACCACATTGGTATTTAAAGTTATGGGTAAAATGTTTGCGCTGTCTGATACTGAAGATGAGTTCAGCATTAACCTTAAGTGCGATCCGGAAAAAGCCATTGAGCTGCGAGAAAAATATCCTGCTGTTCAACCCGGGTATCATATGAATAAGAAGCATTGGAATACGATTTATATAGATGGAAGCCTCAGCGATGATATATTGAAAACCTTGATCGAGGATTCGTATAACCTCGTTGTTAATACTATCCCGGGAAAATTAAAAGATCAGCTAAAAAAAATATAGCTTTCTCCAAAAACTTATAAATCTCTATGGAATTCTCCATTGATTTCGAAAAAATAATAAGCTGGGTAATAATTTTGGGGATAATAGTTTTTATTGCTTTTAGACCAATTTTTAGAACATCCAGTATTTTTAAACCACTGGTTGATTTTGCAAAAGGGAAACCTTTATGGATTCATAACAATTGGTTTTTTAGAAAACTAAATTATAACGATGAGGTTTTATTGAACAATCATGTTCCTTTTTATTTTAATTTATCTAATGAACAGAAACTGGTTTTTGCCAATAGAGTTTTGCGTTTTATGGATGATAAAGTCTTCAGGATTGATCCGGCAATCTCAAATAAACAATTGGTCAAGCTTCTTATTTCTGCCTCCTCTATTAAAGTAACTTTTGGGCTTCAGACCTATTTATTCCCTTCATTTCATACCATTGTGGTAAGGCCTGAATCCTACTACTCAAGGTTTACACGATCGACCAATAAAGGAGAGACAAGCGGTGCTGGTTTTATAGTTTTCTCCTGGAAAGATTTTATATTTGGTATTAAGGATGAAACCGACAGTTATAATTTAGGTTATCATGAATTTGCTCATGCCTTGCATATAGAGCAGATGAAGCAATCAATGGAACCTGATTTCTCTAAAAACTTTAACCAATGGCAAAATTATGTTGAGGATCAATCAACGGAAAAGGAACTCAGGGAAAATAATTTTTTTCGTAATTATGCCTATACCAATATCCAGGAATTTTTTGCAGTATCGGTTGAAAATTTTTTTGAAAAACCAGCTCAGTTTTCAAAAGAGCTTCCGCAATTGTATTATTTGATGAAAAAAATGATGAACCAGGATCCGCTGTCAATCACTAAGAGTTAGGCTTTTCTTGTTCTTTGGTTTTTTTAGCTTTAAACATGTCAAAAACCAGGTATCCAAAAGCACCTCCCCATGCTGCACTCATCCAGGGATTTGAAGCGATTGCGCAGGTGCCCGAAACGCAACCCACCTTTAAATAATAAATATAGCCGCCAATTGCACCCACAATTAATCCAGCTAAAGCAATAACAGGTATCCGTTTAATCAGGTTCTTTTTTTCCGGTTGAACAGTATTTTGATTTTCCATTGTATTCTCCATATGATTAAATGTATGCATTGATAGCTTTGATAAGTACCGGCTTTGGTTTCACACCAACAAACTTCTGGACCATTTTCCCATCCTTAAAGATTAATATTGTTGGGATACTTTGGATTCCAAGTTGTCCGGCAATTTTCTTATATTGGTCAATATCCAGCTTGCAAATTTTTGCCTTATCACCCATTTCATCTGCTATTTCATCCACAATTGGTCCCTGTACCCGGCATGGTCCGCACCAGGCAGCCCAGAAATCAACAAGTGAGACACCATTTTTTATGGTAGCATTAAAGTTTCCATCTGTAAGAATTTTAACATTTTCGGAAGGTGGCTTTTTCATCCTGTTCCGGTTTCTGATAAACATATAAACAATATACGCCAGTATTAACCCTGCTATAATGTAAGTAATAGAGCTTCCGCTATCTGTAGTCTGAATCATTATTTTAAAGATTTTTTAAGATGGTGGATAAAATTTTTTCTTTTGGCTGAACCCCAACAAACTGATGAACATTTTGTCCATTCTTGAACAGGATCATCGTTGGAATGCTCATGATATTGTATTTTGAAGCCAGGGTTCTATTATCGTCAACATTTACTTTACCGATCAGGGCCTTACCGTTCAACTCCTTAGCAACTTCTTCCAAAATTGGATCCTGCATTTTGCAAGGTGAACACCATGCTGCCCAGAAATCAATAAGAATTGTTGAATTTGCCACAACCTTATCGAAATTCGGATAATTCAAATGTATGGGTTTCAAAGTATCAACCATATAAGTTTTTTAAATGGTGATATTCAACAAATATGATGCCATTATATCACTTAAGTATCACTACCGTTATTCCATGCCCTCCCCGTTCAATATGTTCATCATTAAATTGCCGAACTTCAGATACAGTTCTTAAATATTCATGGATCAAGGTTCTGAGGATACCAAATCCTTTACCATGAAGGATTCTTACTTCACGAATATTAAGTAAAATGGCATCATCAATATAATGCCCTACCATGTCTACTGCTTCTTCACCTCTTTTACCCCTGACATCAAGTTGGTGATTGAAATTTGCCAGTTTGTCATTCAAGTTACTTATAACAGAGTTTTTTAGAGACTGGGTGGATTTACTGATTTTCGGTTGGTCCTGCCTGTTTATCTTTTCTAACTTATTTAATTGCGTCTTGAACCGGATTGAATTAAACCCTATGACTGCTTCATCATCAATAATTTCAAGGACTTCTCCGGTAACATCCTGCTCAAATATTTTTACAAAATCTCCTGTTTTAATCTCTCCTTTGTCGTCAGTCTTTTTCTCAGTCTTGGCCTCAGCCTTGTCCTTAGCCTTTTTCAGAGGTTGCTTCTGAACAACAGGTTCAATATCTTTGATTTTCTTTTCCTTTGCTTTGATCTTCTCCCTGAGCAGTTTTGTCTTCTCTTTGTCCGCCTGTGATTCTCTTATCTCCTTAATGGTATTTTCGATCAACCTATTCGAGGAATCAATCAATTCTTCAGCTTCCTTTTTTGCTTTGAGAATGATATCCGATTTTCGGGATTCTAAACTTTGGAGCAAGTCCTGATACTTGTTAACTAATCCCTTTAGCTTTTCATCAGCAACTGTAACTTGCTGCTGGTCCTTTTCAAGTTCTTTCTTTTCAATTTCAAGCTGCTGCAATTGTTCATCAAAATCAAGCTGCTTTTTGCCAATGAATTTTTCAGCATTTTTTAGAATTTGTTTTGGAAATCCAATATTTCTGGCTATTTCGAAAGCAAAAGAACTGCCGGGTTTACCGATACTCAAAATATATAAAGGTTGCATGGCTTTGGTATCGAACAGCATGGCTCCATTTACGATCCCATTTTCTTTTCGGGCCATCAATTTCAGATTGGAATAGTGGGTGGTTACAACTCCAAATGTCATTTTTTCATTGAGTTTTTCAAGGACAGCCTGTGCAATGGCTCCTCCAAGCTGGGGTTCGGTTCCGGTACCAAATTCATCGATGAGAAAAAGCGATGAAGGATTTGAATTCAGAACGAAATGTTTCATATTGGTCAGGTGCGAACTATACGTGCTGAGGTCATTTTCGAGTGATTGCTCATCCCCGATATCAATAAAAAGGTTGGAAAAAATTCCGGATTGTGAATCATCTTTAACAGGTATCAATAATCCGCATTGAAACATATATTGAAGCAGGCCAATGGTTTTCAGGCATACTGATTTGCCGCCGGCGTTAGGACCAGAAATCACAAGGATTCGTTGTTCCTGATTTAGTTTAATATCCAGTGGAACCACCGTTTTTTTCTGTTTTTGATGGGATAAAAACAATAAAGGATGAACCGCTTGATTCCAGTCCAGTTCAGGTTTATTTAACAGCTCCGGTTTAAGTGCATTAATTTTAATGGCAAATTTCGCTTTGGCTCTGATGAAATCAATCATCCCAAGAAACCGGTAAGCTTCAAGTAAGGCAGGAATCTGAGGACGAATAAAACTGCTGATCCCTTTCAGGATGTGAATGATCTCCCTGCGTTCTTCTCCTTCAATTTCCCGAATCTCATTATTGGTTTCAAAAACTTCCTCAGGTTCAATGTAAATCGTCTGGCCGGTTGCTGACTGGTCGTGTATAAATCCCCTCATCTGGCGCTTATATGTGGCAGGAACCGGAATAACCAATCGTCCGTTTCTGATAGTGATTTCGGCATCATTGGTAACCCAGCCGGACTTTTTTGCCAGTTGTAAAGTGGAATTAATTTTTCTATCGATAGAAGATCGTTTCGATAGAAGTTTTCTCCTTATCTCACTTAACTCTGCAGAAGCTTTGTCTTTAATATTTCCTGTGTTATCAATAATGTAGTCAAGTTTCCTGATTATTTCAGCATCAATTTCAATAGAATTTATCAAGGCATTCAGCTCGGGAAACCTTGCGGCTTCCTGTTTTGCAATAAAAGTGATGCAGTCTTTGATGGTTTCAAGAGATGATTTGAGATTGAAGAGCTGTTCCTGCTCAATATAGCTTCCTTCAATGCTTATTCTTCTCAACTCATCGGACAGATCATAATAATCATCGGAAGGGAAATTTCCTTCTTTCATCAGCAATTGCCTGAACTCCTCAGTTTGGTCTGTTAATTTCGAAAGAAGTTCATAGTTTGAAGTAAATCTGATTTTATCCACGTACCTTTCACCCATCGGACTCAGGCATAATTCATGCAGCATTTCCCTGATCCTGTCAAATCCTATCTTTTCCTCAAAATTGCGGGGATAAATCATGCTGCAAAGTTAATTCTAATTCAGTTTTTGCATTTCAATTAAAAAAATATGAAAATTACACAGGAGAAAATAATAATAACAGTTGTACTGAAGTGAAATATTTTGTAATATTGTATCATTAATTATAATCTGACGAATTACCTTTAATTCAAACAATTGGACAGAAGTGATGAAAAGCTTCCTACATAACTTAATAAGTTCTTTTCACAAGAAACTAGGAAGCTTAGGATCCAATGTCAGAATTAAACTATTCCATCATTATTCCCTTCCACCAACCTTCCAGATTACCCGGTATTTCAGTATTAATGGAAGAAAATCCTCATTCTTAATAATAAAACCATCACATCCAGGGGTATTAAAAAAAGAAGTTAGCTTTCAGGATTTGCGGACAGTGACTTCTCAGCGACTATCCTCAAGCCACTGCCTAACCGGCGGCAGCATTTCATGCCCTGTTGGCAGCAGCAGGGCAATATAGCTGGATAAACCTTTTATAAAATCATTTTTTACATTTTTAATTAATCAACACTTATGAAAAAAACAATACTTTTCCTAATTTTCTGTGCTATCTTTAGTTTTAGCCAGGCACAGCCCTTAACAGGTATCAAAACTGTTGGCGCCGGTGGTGATTATCCTACACTTGCTGCTGCAATTACAGATCTGAACACCAATGGCGTTGGTGCGGGCGGCGTGACTTTTAATATAACATCGGGGCATACAGAAACCTTCTCTTCTCCGACAGCAGGTTTAATCACTGCTACCGGTACTGCTTCCAATCCGATCATCTTCCAGAAAAGCGGTGCCGGAGCCAACCCGCTTATAACTGCAGGTACGGGTACTTCGACCACAACCGACGGCATCATAAAAATTGCCGGGGGTGATTATATTACCTTTGACGGTGTTGACCTCGCCGAGAACGTTGTCAACATCAACCCCACCCAGCAAATGGAATGGGGGTATGCACTGGTTAAAAAGCAGAACACCGCTCCATTCGATGGTTGCCAGAATGTTACCATTAAAAATTGTACAATAACCCTCAATAAAACGAATACAGCCTCAGTGGGCATTTATTCAGGAAATCATATTGCTACTTCCACTACCTCTCTTAGCATTACGGTAACCACTGATGCAATGAACAACTGCAAATTCTTCAACAACTCTATCGCTAATGTTTACTCCGGAATCCAGTTGAAGGGATATGCAGCCTCTGCACCTTATACACTTTATGATTCCAATAATGAAATCGGAGTTGACGGAGCCAATGCAATTACAAACTACGGCGGTGGCGCTTCAACTTCTTATGGCATCTATTCAATTTACCAGACGGTTCTAAAGGTTGCAAACAATCTTATTTCAGGAGGAACAGGAACCTCTACTCTTTATGGTATTTTCATATCTACCGGTACCAGCGTTGACATATACAGCAATACCGTAACGATTACAGGAGGGGGAACGAGCAGTTCACTTTATGGTATCAGAAACAACTCAGGGGTGTCAACATTTACTTGTAACATTTACGGTAATAACGTTACCAATTGTTCCTATCCCACATCAACAGGCGGGATTTTTACCGGTATTTCTAATGAAGGTACACCTGGTACCCTCAACCTGTATTCAAATTCAGTGAACAACAACACCCTGCCCGGAGATGGGAATTTTACCGGAATTTCTGGAGGTTCACCCGCCAACCTGAATATGTATGACAATACGGTATACAACAATTCAAAGACAGGTCCGGGAACACTATACTGCATGCGTGCCGGCTCCTCGGCTATCAGTTTTCACGATAATGTTATTCATAGCAACACTATTTCAACAACCGGCACGGTCACGGCACCCGGAATCATTTATGGCTATTATAACAGCAGTAACTTCACGACAGAATCGATAGTTAATAACCAGATTTACGGTCTCACTGTTTCCGGATCCACTACCAGCAGCATAAGTACGATATGTGGCCTATACAGTAACTGCACAAACGGATCGTCAAAGATGGAATGGTTGAACATGATTTGGAACCTGTCGGTCACTACCGCGGGCAGCGGAACCATTTATGGCATGTACAGCGCATTAGGCAGTACAATTAATATTGAACAGAATAATATCTCCAATCTCAGCGCCAGTGGTCCAAGCGGTTTCGTTATTGGAATTTACCTTCCCAGCGGAACTACAGCGAACATATACAACAATATGGTGGGTGATCTGCATAAACCGGCAGCAAATGGGTCAATCTCACTGGCAGGTATTCGGATAGACGGAGGAACGACGGTTAATGCATACTATAACACCGTTTACCTCAACAGCACCAGCACCGGCGCATTGTTCGGGAGTGCAGCGCTTTACGCTTCCACCACACCAACCGTAACCTTGCGGAATAATATCTTAGTGAATACCTCAACCCCAAGCGGAAGCGGCATAACGGCTGCTTACAGAAGGTCAACTATCTCCCTTACTTCTTATGGGAGCACTTCAAACAACAACTGTTTTTATGCCGGCTCACCTTCTGCAACGAATGTCATTTTTTACGACGGGGCGAGTTCTTATCAAACCCTGGCAAACTTCCAGGCATTGGTTGCGCCCCGTGATGATGTTTCTGTTACTGAAATGCCTCCGTTCCAGAGCACAATCAGTCCAATGAACCTGCACATTAGTACAACAACTCCAACATGGCTCGAAAGTGGAGGCTCCCTAATTACGGGTTTCGATAATGATTATGATAATGACATCCGCCAGGGAAGCCCCGGTTATACTGGAACAGGAACAGCACCGGATATAGGCGCGGATGAATTTGAGGGGCAATCTGCCGCCTGCCCGCCACCAGGTAACCTAATCGCCACCAATATTACATCGACATCTGCTGATTTAAGCTGGACTCCAGGGGGAAGCGAAACATCATGGAATATTGAATGGGGGCCGGAAGGATTTACACAAGGGACAGGAACCTTAATCACGGGTGTTACCGCAAATCCTTATACAATCACAGGCCTTACACTTTGTGAATCCTATGATTTTTACGTTCAGGCAAACTGTGGCTCAGCTGGAAATAGCGGATGGGCTGGTCCTGCAACCTTCATGACCTCATTGTCGGGCAACTACACCATTAATAGTGCAGAGCCTACAGGGGGTACCAACTTTAACAGTTTTACCGATTTAGCAAATGCCTATAACCTCTGTGGTCTGAGTGGTCCCACGACAGTAAACGTTATAGGAGGGAACCAAAAGGAAGTTCATACCGGGCCAATGCATCTTACATCGCCACCTACGGCTGAACAATTATTAATTCTTGGAAATGGAAATACACTTGAATACCTTTCAACCGATCCAAATGAACCGGCTACGCTTTGGCTGGATGGTGTTGATAATGTCACTATAGAAAATTTGACCGTTAAGGCTTTGGGAGAAGATTCCGACGGATTTGGATGGGCAGTTTGGTTATCTAATGGGGCTGACAACAATACCTTTAATAATTGCCAATTTATTACAACGATGGATTCCCAGGATCCCGATTTTATACCGTTTGTGACTACAAATTTCCCCACTAATCCAGTAATATTTGATCAAGCAGCAAGTAACTTGACAGTCAGTAATTGTATTGCCAAGGGTGGTTATTATGGAATGATCATCAAGGGTTCAAATAATGAAATTACAAATAACCAGATGAAAGACTTCTATAGTTATGGTTTATGGGTAGGTGGTTTTGGAAATTCTCTTATTTCTGGAAACATCCTTTCTCGTCCTGAACGCACAGAGGTAGCAACATCTATGATGTATCTGAAAGGTAACTTTAGCGGAACCTCAATTACCAAAAATAGACTGATCAAATTTGCACCTAATGCCAACACAACCTCGACATCCTATGGCATTTATGCAGAACAGGTTTATAATTATACTGAATTTCTTATCGCCAACAATGTTATTAGTGGATTTCAGAATATGGATGGTATCCAATATGGCATATACATGAATGGAACTATTCTTGGATTACCTGTGAATATAAAAATTTACCACAATTCTGTTTCCCTTGACAATGAAGATCACCCTGGAGCAAGCAATATTTATGGGCTTTATTTCGCTGGACATTATAACACCCTGGACATACGCAACAATATCATTTCATATACTACAAACTCAACCGGGGCAAAATACTGTTTATATTTTAATTTTCATCCTGCTTCTAATCCTATTGTTACCTGCGATTACAATGTATTGCACCGGGGTGCGAAAGTCGGTACGGCAAACCGAACCGGCTTCTGGTCGAATTTTCCCTATGAAACTTTGCCGGATTGGAAAACAGCCTATGGCGGTATGTTTGACCAGAATAGTTTGCGTGTTAAACCCATGTTTTTCGATCCGTCTTCAGGAAACCTGCAACCACAGAATCCAATTATTAACGATAAAGGAACGAATCTTATTTTAGTTGTTCCAGATGATATCAATTATGTTTCAAGGCCACAGGGTGTTGCTCCTGATCCGGGCGCTTATGAATTTAGTACCATAGATCCCTGTGAATACTTTGATGACGGTTTACACAACTTTATTACCTATAGTGATGATGGCGGCACGATAACTAATACAACCACCAATTTAGTTGTAGTACAGCCCGGTTCACAAGGCTATACAGGAGATCTGGGACTGGAGGTTACAGACATTTCCGGAGGGACTTTTGTTTATAACAGTTCAGGTGATTATTCTGGTAACTACAATACCAGTTCTAAGAAATGTCTTTGTTGGGACATGAATGTGCTACAAAATAATGGCCAGTCATATTTTCCAAGCCTTCTTATTTACGGAGGGTTTGATCCCAGCATTCCAAGAAGTGCGACTAATCCCCAGTATTTAGCAGAGTTTACTTCAAATAGTCTGACTGGTTTAAATGAATGGGTAAGAACCTGTGCCCCGATAAATAAAGCACCCTGGGCACCAATTGGTCCTCCTCCTGTCAGCAGTAGAGGAACATGGACATGGATTAATAATAATCCTTCTATAAATTGGGAAGCCTTTATCCAGGATATCGATGGTATTATGTTCCGGGTTGATATTTTAGGTGGCGGTGGACAGGAGATATTCAGATTGGATAGCATATGCATGGGCTGCCGCAGATTAAAAATGAACTTCCTTGTTTGGTTAGGTGGTGTTCATTACCAGACCCAAGCAGAGTATGTTACACCACTTATTCAGCCATTTAATACTGAACCATGGAACTACGATGGGACTGAAGCTGTTCCATCCATTCCCCCAAATGTAGTTGATTGGGTTTTAATTGAATTACGGGATGCACCGGACGCTGCTTCTGCTGTTTCTGCTACCGCCATCGGGCGCAGAGCGGCATTTCTTATGAGTGATAGTACTGTCAGAGATATTGAAGGAGATAGTTTACTCGAGTTTGATGCCTCATCTGTTGAGAATAACCTCTTTCTTATTGTCCGTCACCGGAATCATATAGATATTATGAGCAGCTCAGGGCTTACATTGATGGATGGAATATATACCTATGATTTTACCGATGCCATGAGCAAAGTCTATGGCGGCAGTCTTGGTTATATGCAGATCAGTACATCTCCTCCCCGGTTTGGTATGGTTCCAGGAGATGGAAACGCAGACGGTACTGTTGACATAAATGACCTATACCCGATTTGGCATTATGATGCTGGAAAACAAGGTTACCTTCCTCCGGATTATAATCTGGACAACCAGGTTGATAACAGGGATAAAAATGATATGTGGTTACCCAGTCTGGGTAAAAGCAGTCAGGTTCCTCAATAACTGTCACCCTTTTATTAATTCAATCAGACCTAAAAAAAATTCTGGAAAGTCCGGTGGTACTTTCCAGAATTTTTACATTAGATACTTCATTAATTGATTGAATTTAGATGATTTCCATCAACAGTCGGACGGAATTACTATTTTCGTATCTTATTTCTTTATAATGATCAGATTGTACCGATATTTTATCTTCATCCTGCTTTCGGTCAGTTTCCTTTGTTGTAAAAAAGAAGGTGGTATACTGATAAAACCTCTTGCTGACTGGCAGTTCAGAAAATCAGGAGATTCGGAGTGGCTACCGGCAACGGTCCCGGGTTGTGTGCATACCGATATGCTCAACAATGGAAAAATTGGTGATCCTTACTTTGGGAATAACGAGCAAAAACTTCAATGGATCGAAAAGGAAGACTGGGAATATATGTCCTCATTCGAATTAGATGAAAATATTTTAGGAAATCAACGGATCGATCTGGTTTTTGAAGGTTTGGATACCTATGCTGAAATTCTCTTGAACGGCTCGTCAATACTGGTTGCAGATAACATGTTCAGGGAATGGACAATCAATTGCAAACCATACCTCATAGAAGGTGAAAACAAATTGCTGGTTAGGTTTACTTCTCCGGTTGTTATGGATTCGATCAATGCTGCAAAATTAAATTATCAGTTGCCTGACAACAGAGGGTTTTCGCGCAAAGCGCCTTACCAATATGGATGGGATTGGGGGCCAAGGTTTGTAACCTCAGGTATTTGGAAACCAGTTTATTTGAGGGTGTGGAATGAAATCAGCATTTCGGATGTTTATGTATCAACCGTCGCAATTAAAGATGCAGAAGCCACCATCATGATTGAAGCTGAAATTGAAGCCACAGAAAAAAAATCAGCTGAAATGAGTATTCGGGTTAATGAAGTTAATCATTCTGAAAAAATTACACTACAGAAAGGATTAAATTCCTATAAAACAAAGTTATCGGTCCCGGGTCCAAAGCTTTGGTGGCCAAACGGAATGGGTGACCAACCCCTTTATCAGCTGAGTTTCCATGTTGAGTCATCCGTTACGGTTGATTCGCAAAATGTGATTTTCGGCATCAGGCAAATCGAATTGGTTCAGGAAAAGGATTCCATTGGAGAGTCGTTTTATTTCAAAATAAACGGAAAACCTTTTTTCGCTAAAGGCGCCAATTATATTCCACAAGATAATTTCCCGTCTAGTATTCCTGATGAAAAATACATCCAGACAATTCAAACTGCACTCGATGCAAGCATGAACATGCTTCGGGTTTGGGGTGGCGGGGTTTATGAAAAGGATATATTTTATGATCTGTGCGACCAAAATGGAATATTAGTCTGGCAGGATTTTATGTTCGCCTGCAACATGTACCCCGGTGATTCAGTTTTTGTTGAAAATGTCCGGCAGGAAGCTATTTACCAGGTAAAACGTTTACGGAACCATCCTTCAATTGCATTGTGGTGTGGCAACAATGAGGTGGATGAAGGCTGGCACAACTGGGGCTGGCAGAAAGCACTGAATTATTCCGCATTCGATTCCACAGAGGTTTGGAATAATTACTTAAAAATCTTTGAAAAAATTCTGCCGGAAGAAGTATCCATCTATTCCCCTTACACCTCCTATATCCCCTCTTCCCCGCAAAATGGCTGGGGGCGAAAGGAATCACTCACACATGGCGACATGCATTACTGGGGCGTCTGGTGGGGAGCTGAACCTTTTGAAATTTATGAGGAGAAGATCGGGCGGTTCACGAGTGAATATGGTTTCCAGGGATTTCCTGATTTAAAGACACTGGATTCCTGCCTGCTTCCTGAGGACGGAAACCTTTTGTCGCCTGCACTGCTGAATCATCAGAAGCATCCGCGAGGTATGGAATTGATACAAACCTACATGGCAAGAGATTTCAAAGTCCCGGCAAAACTTGAAGACTATGCTTATGTTAGTCAGCTGGTTCAGGCTTATGGAATTAAAAAAGCCATTGAAGCTCACCGAAGGGCTATGCCGCGATGCATGGGAACGCTTTACTGGCAACTGAACGATTGCTGGCCGGTGATCTCATGGAGTAGCGTGGATTATTACAACCGGTGGAAGGCGTTGCATTATTTTGTCCGACAAGCATACCAGGATGTGATCATTTCATTTGAAAAAAATAATGATCTGGTTGAGGTTTATCTCGTTTCTGACATGCAGGAAAACTTTCCCGCGACCTTAAATTTGAAAATAATGGATTTCAGCGGAAATATCAAATGGCAAACTGAAAATCAATTTGATGTAGTAAGCCAGGTTTCTAAAATTTATTCAAATGCAGATTACGGGGGAATTTCCGGTGAGAATCATTTGTTGGTTGCACGACTAATGAAGGGGGATTCGATCATCGCAGAAAACTTATATTATTCTCTTCCTGCTAAAGATCTTAATTTGCCGGAGTCTAAGATTTCAAGGACAATTACAAAGAC
This sequence comes from uncultured Bacteroidales bacterium, assembly GCA_963749345.1. GTDB lineage: Bacteria > Bacteroidota > Bacteroidia > Bacteroidales > JAADJA01 > JAADJA01. Next base: position 171,377 of record CAVVMO010000004.1, read on the forward strand.
AAATTCCGGATTTCTTATCGAATTAGCTTCAGACAAACTTGCCAAAAACGTTCACCTGTCTATGGAGCAGGAGGGCTTTTTCAGTGATAATTATTTTGATTTGCTTCCCAGAGAAACCAAAAAAATATTTTGCCGGTCAAGCCTTGATTTGGAGTCATTTGAGAAGAATTTAAAAATTACAACCCTTCAAAGTATTTACAAATGAGAAAGAAGGTACTGTTCCTGCTGTTATTATTATCACTTTCAGGTTTGAGCTTTGGACAAAATTCAATTTATAAAGTCATGACCTACAACATCTGGTATGCTAAACAAGATGCAGGTGAAAATATCTGGGAAAATCGCCGTGATGGAGTTGCTAAAGCAGTTCTTGATCAGAAAGCGGATATTGTTGGGATGCAGGAGGTATTATTCCGGCAGTTGACTGACCTGGAGAATTTATTGCCGGGTTATAAGTGGGTTGGAGTTGGCAGGGATGACGGAAAACAGGGTGGTGAATTTGCTCCCATTTTTTTCCATCAAGAACGCTTTGGTCTGGTTCAGTCAGGAAATTTTTGGCTTTCAGAAATACCAGATTCTGCCGGTAGCCTGGGATGGGATGCCATGTGTATCAGGATTGTAACCTGGGTTCAACTCAAAGATAAAAAAACGGATATGGAATTTTTTGTTTTTAACACACATTTTGACCACGAAGGTGAAACTGCCCGCCAGGAAAGCGCTAAGTTACTTGTGAAAAAAATCTCTCAAATTGCAGGAAATTTTCCGGTTGTTTTGACAGGAGATTTTAACTGTAGGAAAGATTCTCAAACTTACAATTTACTCGTGAAATCCTTTGATGGATTGGAGATGGCTGACTGCAGGTATTCAACAAATGAGAAAACATCAGGTCCTGATTATTCCTTCGTTGGATCGGAATTTTCAGGACAGCCGGGAAATATCATCGATCATATTTTTGTTTCAGATAATATAACGGTACATAATTCTAAAATTATTGAATATTGCAAGAAAGGAAAATGTCCTTCCGACCATTTGCCTGTGATATCAATCATTGAATTACCAGCAGATTCAAAACAATAAATGCGTGATAGCAATTGACAAATTAACTGGATTAGCAAAAAAGAAGGAAAACGAGAACAGGAAATTCTTTTCACGATTGAAAACAAGGGTTCCAAAAGACCTTGATGCAACGGTTCACCATCTGCATGATGAAGTTTTTTCCGAAATCAATTGTCTTGACTGTGCCAATTGCTGCAAACATCTCGGGCCTCGGTTAGTCAAAAGAGACATTGAACGACTTTCAAAGTTTTTAAAGCTGAAAAAGGAAAGTTTCATTAACACCTTCATTAAAATTGACGAAGATGGTGATTTCGTTTTTCAAAATATGCCTTGCCCCTTTCTATTACCTGATAATTATTGCTCAGTCTATGATGTCCGGCCAAAAGCCTGTGCTGAATATCCGCATACCAACCGGAGAAAATTTTATCAGTTGCTCAACCTGACCCTAAAAAACACCTTTACCTGCCCGGCAGTTTATGAAATAGTGGAGAATCTGAAAGTTAAATATCCCTGATTCTAAGTTTTCCTCAATAGAGTTTTTTCGAACAATGAACCTTATAAAGTGTTTACCCTAAAAGCATTTTTAATGAACGAAAAATTATTTCAATATACCAACCAGCTGATTAATGAATCCAGCCTTTATTTGTTACAGCATGCTTACAATCCTGTCAACTGGCATGCCTGGAACGAAGAAACACTTGCTAAGGCTAAAAAAGAAAACAAGATGATTCTTGTCTCAATTGGATATTCAGCCTGCCACTGGTGTCATGTAATGGAACACGAATCCTTTGAAGATGAAGGGGTAGCTGAATTGATGAATAGAAACTTCATCTGTATCAAAGTTGACCGTGAGGAGCGCCCGGATGTTGACCAGATTTATATGGATGCAATTCATATCATTGGAGGAAGAGGTGGCTGGCCGTTGAACTGTTTCGCTTTGCCTGATGGCAGGCCTTTCTGGGGTTGGACTTATTTACCAAAGAAACAATGGATTGGAATCTTAAATAATGTAGTTCATCTTTATAACTCCCAAAAACTTAAGTTGGAACAGCAGGCAGCAGATGTGACCGAAGGAATCAGAAGAAATGAACTGTTGGTTCCTGAACAAGAGGATAATGCCATCGATAAAGAGTTGCTTGATGAAATGGTGCAAAACTTTTCTACCCATTTCGACAACAAAGAAGGTGGGAGTAATGGATCGCCGAAGTTTCCCATGCCCAATAATTACCTATATTTATTGAGGTATTATTCTCTGACGAAAAAGCTTGAAATCCTGGATCATGTTGAACTAACATTGCATAAAATGGCAAGTGGCGGAATTTATGATCAGGTTGGTGGTGGTTTTTCACGCTATTCCGTTGATGATCACTGGCATATTCCTCATTTTGAAAAAATGCTTTACGATAATGCCCAGCTTGTATCGCTTTACTCAGAAACTTACCGGTTAACAAAAAAGGAATTCTATAAACAAGTTATAATAGAGACTCTTGAATTTATTCAGTGGGAAATGACCAGTCATGAAGGTGCGTTCTATTCTGCGTTGGATGCCGACAGCGAGGGGGAGGAGGGTAAATTTTATGTCTGGGAAAAGGGTGAAATTAACAACATACCTGGGCAAGATGCTGAAATTGTTTTAGAATATTTTGGTATTGACCGGAATGCTCAATGGGAAGATAGTAAAAATGTCCTGATCAAGTCGGTGACATTACCCCAGCTCTCAGAAAAATATAAAAAACCGTTAATTGAAATTACTGAAATTATTTCGAATAGTAGAAAGATACTCCTTGAAAAACGATCCGAAAGAGTGCGACCAGGACTTGATGATAAGACGCTCACATCCTGGAATGCATTAATGCTGAAGGGTTATGTGGATGCTTACAAGGCATTGGGATCAAAAGAATATCTTGATGCTGCTGAAAAGAATGCCTCTTTTATTATAAGCAATTTGAAAAAACCGGATGGAGGCTTATTTCATAATTATAAAAACGGCAATTCAACCATAAACGGATTCCTTGAGGACTATGCCTTTGTGATTGATGCATTTATTTCACTTTACCAGGCTACATTTGATTTAGTTTGGCTCACTAACGCGATAGACTTGCTGGACTATACCATCACGCACTTTTATAACAGCGAGGCTGGAATGTTTTATTTTACATCCGATGAAAACACTGACCTTATAACAAGAAAATTTGAAATCACCGATAATGTGATTCCTGCGTCGAATTCTTCATTAGCGAATTCACTGTTTCAGTTGAGCCAATACTATGAAAATCATGAATACCAGAGGGTATCGGAGAAGATGCTTTCTATGGTGAAAGATAAAATGATGAAGTATCCATCGGCTTTTACTAACTGGGGTATCCTGGCATTAAATCTTGTTAATCAATTCCATACAATTGTAATCTGCGGTGATCAGGCTTTAAAGTTAGCCAGGCAATTCGATCGGCATTACCTCCCTGGTGTTTTGATTGCTGCCAGTGATTTGGAATCTGATCTGCCCATATTCCAAAACCGGTTCTTAAAGGATAAAACGCTAATCTATGTTTGCTCGGAATCTGGCTGCCAGATGCCGGTTGAAACAATTGAGGATGCAATGAAGCTGATTGACAGATAAATATTTGTTTCCAACGTTTATACTCGCCTCCTATTGAGTCAGAATAATTAATTCATAAAAGAAAATTCCGATTTACCTCTACTGGAATAAACAAGTTCTGCCATCTGTTGTTAGTTACTCTTAAATAAATCAATCTAGATGAAAACAAAAATTGGAATTTTAGGATCAGGAGTCGTTGGCCAGGTTTTGGCTGACGGGTTCCTAAAGTATGGCTATGATGTAAAGATCGGTTTACGGGATATTTCAAAATTAAAAGAATGGAAAAGTAAAGCCGGTGCAAAAGGAAGCGCAGGCAGTTTTTCAGAAGCGGCATTGTTTGGAGAAATCATTGTCCTCGCAGTTAAAGGTGGAGCAGTTATGGAGGCTCTGAAGCTTGCCGGTGAAAATAATCTGAACGGTAAAACCCTTATTGATGCAACCAATCCGATTGACGATAAAGCCCCGGAAAATGGTGTTTTAAGGTTTTTCACTAACCTTGATGAATCTCTGATGGAACAATTGCAAAAGGCTTTTCCCAAAGCGAAATTTGTAAAAGCGTTTAATAGTGTTGGAAATCCGATGATGGTGAACCCTGATTATAAAGGGATCAAACCCTCCATGTTTATCTGCGGAAATGATGAATCTACTAAAGGTGAAGTCAAACACATACTTGACCAGTTTGGCTGGGAAACGGAAGATATGGGGAAAGCAGAAGCTGCCAGGGCAATCGAGCCTCTTTGCATGTTGTGGTGCATTCCGGGTTTTCTCAGGAATGAATGGACACATGCCTTTAAATTGTTAAAAATGTAATTTACTAATTTTAAAACTATTCAAATATGAAAACTTATGCAATTATTGGAGCTACCGGTAATACCGGCAAGCCTATTACCCTCGGATTACTTGGACAGGGACAGAAGGTCAGATTGATCAGCCGCAGTGCTGCAAAAGCAAAAGCGTTGGTAAACAGCGCATCACCAGCACCTTCGAATAACCCACCGGAAATATTTGAAGGGGATTCTTCAAATACTGAACTGTTGAAAAAAGCATTTAAAGGCGCTGATGCCGTTTACGCGATGGTACCGTTCAATCCTCTTGCACCGGATTATTTTGCTTTTCAGCAAAGTCATATAAATGCAATGGCTGAAGCATTACGGGAAACCGGAGTTAAATATGTAGTAACGTTAAGTAGCGTTGGAGCACATTTAAAGTCGGGAGCCGGCGTAGTGCAAGGGCTTCAGAAAATGGAAGAGGTGTTCAATTCAATACCTGGTTTAAATGTTATGCACCTTCGGGCAACTTATTTTATGGAAAACACGCTTGCACAAATTGGAGCCATCAAACAAATGGGCGCAATGGGTTCGCCTGTAAAAGCGGATATGTCTTTCCCGATTGTAGCGACCAAAGACATTGCGGCTGTGGCTTTGAAGCATTTACAGACACTTAATTTCACCGGCAAAAACGTTGAATATGTTTTAGGCCCAAGAGATGTTACTTACAATGAAATAGCTTCGGTTATTGGAAAAGCCATAGGTAAACCAGACTTGAAGTATTATGCTGTAACCTACGAAGAAGGCACTAAGGCAATGATTCAAATGGGAATGGGAGAAAGTGTTGTAAACCGCATGATGGAGTTTATCAAAGCGATGAATGAGGGAAAAGTGATGGAGGAAACCAAACGAACTCCGGGCAATACAACACCTACTACCCTGGAAGAATTTGCCCATACTTTTAAGGCTGTTTACGAAATGTAAATATAAGCTGACAAGGATATTTTGATAAGAGGCTGCTATAAAAATTTAATAAAATGATTTATTTTGCTGGATTTGAATTAAGTCCAACTTTATTAGAACTTAAATTCCTATTAACTTTTTATCGCAGCTTCTCTATTTTTATCTAATAGGTTTGCTGTTTTCAAGAAAAAAATGAAACTTTTTATACACATTGATTAGATTTTTTCAAAAAGTCAAAGGTATAAAATGGTTGAAGGATAATTATATTTTGCAGCTTTTGTAAACGGTTACAATATCGGTTTCCTGACTGGAAAAGTATTGAAGCGCTTTATTAAGATTTTGGGTGAAGCCAAGTAAAAAACCTCCACCGCCCGAACCGCAAAGTTTAATAGTATATTCATTGCTATCAAATCCATGCTTCCACATTGGCTTGAAATCATCGGGTATCATGTCGGCAAAGTAAGTATACTGGAAACGGGAAAGGCTGGTTAATTCTTCGAAAAAGTCTTTCATTTCACCATTGATAAGGTGTCGGATGCAGGTATTATTCATCGGCAGGAACTGATTGATGATGGCCGATAAATATGGTGGTTGCTCACAACTTTCAAGGAACTTCTTCACCATAGGCTCGGTTTTTCCCGGTTTGCCAGTATTTACAAGGAAAATAGCTGAATTTGCTTCAAACTTGCTTCTGGGTATTGACACTGTTTGTATTTCTTTCTTCGAATGGATCAACAATGGGAATTTGATGTAGGAATTCAAAGGATCAATACCTGAACTTGTGCCATGAAAATGGTTCTCCAGCAAAGACAGGCTTTCTTTAAGCTTGAGGATATTCTCTTTGCTGATGGACCGTGAGCTTTCAATTTTATCTCTGGAATAACGACTATAAACCGAAGCAACCAGCGCTCCTGAGCTTCCCAGCCCAAAACCCTGGGGAATGGTAGACTCGAAAAACAATCCCTTTTCAATATCTTTCAGCAAAGCATCTACATCCAAATTCACCGTTAACTTATCACTGCGTTTTAAGCCATTCAGTTCTTCTGCAAAACTCCTTAACTGGTTATTGGAATTTACAGCAAAGTCGTAATCGGTGTATTTGTAACGATCGTTCTTATTACTAAAGCTAAGCTCGCCATGGTAATGGGTAAATGGGATGGTAAGAGCCATCGAATCGTAAATGATCCCATACTCACCAAAGAGAATAACCTTACCATAGAATATTTCGCTTTTTTTCTTTTCCATGCATTAAATCAATTTTATGGGACCACGACCTGCTTTATCATCGATCCAATGTTCATTCTCGCAAAACTGCAGTAGCTCCTTTTGGATGAATTGAAAAATTTGCGTTTCCTGTTTCGCCAGATAAAGAAGGTGAACATTCGGGCCGGCATCGAGGGTAAAGGTAATAAAAACCTTATGTTCCTTTCTGTATTGCCTGATCTTATAAATAATTTTCCATGTATTTTCATTTAGTAAGGTAAATCCCTCCTCCGAGGCCATCATCATTGCATGAAGACTTAAAGCCTCATTTTCAACGATTCCGATAAACATTTGTTCATCACCGGTTTTCAAAGCTTCTAAGAGATTCACAAGATTGTCTTTCGCCTGCATGAATCTAATAGCAGCAAAAGGGTGGTTTTCCATTAGCTGATGTCCTGCACTGGAACTCACTTTTTTCTTGCCTGTGCTGGTTATCAGGATGGCATCCTTTAAACTGTTAAACTTTGGAGAGAATTGCTGATTCAGCCTTATTGCGAGTTCATCCGAAGAACCAGGAATATTTTTATGTTTTCCCCACACGACGAAGCCATTAAAAACCGAGCGTGATGCACTTCCTGAGCCAAGTCTTGAAAGGAAGGATGCTTTTTGAAAAAATGCTTTTTTATCTTTAGGCGTACCAAATAACTTCAGTTCCATTGAAACTAAACAAAGCGCCAATGCGCTCATCGAAGAAGCAGATGAAGCAATACCAGATGAATGAGGAAACGAATTGCTGCTTTCAATCTTAAAATCAAAATAATTGATAAATGGAAGAAATTCTGATACCGCAAGGAAAAAATCTTTGACTCTCGATCCAAAATCTGAATTGGGCTTTCCTTCAAATATAAAATCAATTTTCGAAGCCATCTTCCCTTTATTTCTCTTATACCGATATTTTAATCGGGTTTCGGTGAAGGATTTATCAAGGACAAAACTTAGGGAAGGATTTTGAGGCAACTGGTTCTGACGTTTTCCCCAGTATTTGATCAGGGCTATATTCGATGGACTTCTCCAGGAAATTTCACCTTGCCTGTCGGACAATTTTACCTGACCAAGTTTCAGGGCATCTTTCTTGTATTTTTCCTCAAATTTCAATTTGTTTTTATTATTTCTTTAAAGGTAAAAATGGTATCAATATTCTTTGTGGCCAGGTATTTTTTAAGTTCCTTTAATGTATCATGCCAGGTTAACATTGCAAAGTCACCTCCCCATGCTCCCAATGATTTTATTTCACCCTGCAAATCAGAAAACCGCTCCTCTTTTATTCTTTTTCGATGAAGAAGACTTGATATGATCTCTTCATGCTCTTTTATACCCATTTCAAATTCATCAATGGATTTAGCGGATGCCATTCGAATAGATAATTCGGATACGTTTTCAATTTCTTTGGCAAATGAACTCTTTTCCTCGAGGAAGGTTTCTACACTTAAGGAAGAATCCTGCTTGCGGCCAAGGTAGATGAAATAAACCTTATTAGCGAAAGCAGGAAAGAAGTCTGCCTTTTTTACTGTATAATCTTCATCTTTACGGGTAAAAAAAATCGGACCCTCTGCTTGTGCGCATACCACATCATAGCCTGAACCTTTCGAAAGGAGTTTATGCAACCGGAATGAATCCACTTCTGCCCACAAGGCAATATCAGATAATAACGATGAACTGCTTCCCAATCCCCACGAAAGATTAAAATCAGATTTTACAATTACTTTTTTAAATTTTTGTCTTTTCAAAAATCCGGGGTTCAGTTGATCGGCTGCCATCAGCCATAGGAGCAAACGGTTTGCAACTTCACTGTTTGATGTTTCAATGATTTTTGTGAAGGTTGTGTCGAAAATAGCATTAAACCAGCATCTATCCAGTTCAAAGCTTTCCCATTTGAGGTATTCGTCACTGCTGTTTACTTCAATTTGCATCTCTTGTCCAAACCTAACCGGAGCAGCAAGTGCCATAGCTCCCTTGATAATAAGGTATTCGCCTGTGATCAGCAATTTGCCATGTGAATAGTAATTCATTATTTGGATGCAAAAATGGCCTTATCGGACTTCACTTTCTCCCTGATATTTTTTAAGTAAGTTTCTACAGAATTGTAAGATACTTTTTCGTCTTCAAAAAATAATTTTGCCTGTTCCTTTTCTGTGTCAGTTGCTTCGAACTGGTTTAAAATATTAAGAAGGTGCATTTTCATGTGCCCCTTTTGGATTCCTTTGGTTACAAGGGACTTAATAGCGCCGAAATTATTTGCAAGGCCAACCGCTGCAGCAATCCGCATGAGTTCGGAGGCCCCGGGGTTACCCAGGAGTTCAAGAGATTTTTTGGCCAACGGATGAAGTGTCGTCAATCCTCCAACTGTGCCTAGTGCAAGCGGAATGGTGAGGGAATAGTTGAATATTCCATTTTCAATGCGAATATCAGTAAGGCCTTTATATTTCCCATCCCTTGCAGCCCAGGTATGACCGCAGGCTTCTATCGCCCGGAAGTCGTTTCCGGTGGCAAGTGCTACCGCATCAATGCCGTTAAAAATTCCTTTATTATGTGTGGCGGCTCTGTATGTATCAACTTTTGCTATCTGTACGGCTTTTTCAAATTTCCAGGCAAATTGTTCACCTGTAAGGTTTGGATCGATATTGTCAAATTCGCTGACATTACATTCAATACTCGCCTTCACAAGACAATCAGGTGTATAGTTTGAAAGAATGGCCATGATAACTTCACAATTGTGCTCTTCATTATCAAAATAGGGGCTTTCCTGGAAAAAAACCTTTAACTCGGAGGCAAACTCTTCGAGGCAGGTATTAATAAAATTAGCACCCATGCTATCCACCGTTTCGAATATAGCTTTTAGCTGGAAGTAATCCTGAATTTCATCAGTTTTATCAACCAGTTCAATATCTAGTATCCCGCCGCCACGATTTTGCATATTGGAAGTAATGTATTGTGTGCTTTCTAAAAGGCGATCTTTTAAGTCGGGCATCAGGGTTTTCAATTTTTCAACATTTCCTTTCCAGATAAAATGAACCTGGCCAATTTTGGTAGTGGAAACAATTTCGGTTCGAAAGCCGCCCATGTTAGACAAGAACTTGGCACTCTTAGCAGCCGCCGCTACCACTGAGCTCTCTTCGATTACCATGGGCACATGGTATACCTTCCCATCGATTAAAAAGTTGGGGGCAATGCCGTAAGGAAAGTAAAAATTTGAAATCGTGTTTTCACTGAAATCGTCAAACAACTTTTGCCTGACGTCGTCAGAAATTAAAAAACTTTTCAGTTCTTTTACCGATTCTTCAGGATCTTCAAAATGGCCGGAAATGAAATTTAATTTTTGGTCTTTTGTCAATTTTGAAAATCCGCAAATAATTTGTTTTTCTTTCACAAAATTAATTTTTTGTTTTTTTATTTTATACCTAATGCGGGTTTCGAAATAGCGCCCGCAAAGATAAACTTTTCATACCAATACCGGTTATAACAAACATGATTGAAATATGTTTAATTTTTAGGAAATAATATTAAACAATAATTTATTTCAATGCAAAAAAGGCTGGCGAAAAAGCAATAGGTTTCCTTTTTAATTCGGTATTGCCATTCTTAATTTATCCATCAATTGATGGATTGATAAGAAAGTGTATAAAAAATTATCTTTTATCTTTGGAAACTCAAAAAACTTGCATGAATAATTCAGAGGTGTGTATTGTTGGTGCGGGACCAGCAGGTTCATTCGCTGCTATGTTTCTGGCTAAAAAAGGGATTCCATGCACACTTGTGGATAAAGCAACATTTCCACGTGATAAAATATGCGGAGATGGAATCAGCGGGTGGGTACTGACTATTTTGAATGAACTCGATAAGGATTTATTACATCGGTTATCGCTTCAGCCTTTTATTATGCATTCATATGGTATTCGGATTATTGCGCCTAACTACAAACAGCTCGACCTGCCATTTTTTGATAACGAGTTATTTGGTAAAGACATGCCTCCCGGATTCACGGGTCGCAGGATCGATTTTGATAATTTCATGATCGATGAGATTCGAACTAAAAAAGAGATTAAATTTATTGAAGGCACTGAAATAACCAACTATTCACGGACTAAAAACGGAATCGAACTTACCACCGGTAAAGGAGAAAAAATTGAGTCACCAATGGTGATATTTTCCGATGGAGCTAATTCTAAATTTGCCAAAGATCCCGGCAATATATTAAGAAATAAAAAGAATACCATGACCGGGATAAAGGCATATTATAAGGGCATTACAGGATTTCATGATAAAAGCTATGTGGAGCTGCATTTCCTGAAAGACCTCCTTCCGGGATATTTCTGGATATTTCCTTTACCTGACGGTCTTGCAAACGTGGGTGTTGGTCTCGACCAGAAAAAGATCAGCCAAAGAAAGATAAACCTGAAAGATAAAATGCTGGAAATAATCGACACAGTTCCTTATTTACGAGATCGGTTTAAAAATGCCGAAATGATATCTAAAATCCAGGCTTATACACTACCTCTGTGGGATGGGAAAAGAAAACTATCGGGTGACCATTATATGCTTGCCGGTGATGCAGCCAGCCTTATCGATCCGGTGACCGGCGAAGGTGTGGGACACGCTGCTATCAGCGGAATGTATGCGGCAGAACAGGTAAAACGTTCATTGGAAAAAAATGATTTTTCTGCTACTTTTATGCATCAATATGATGACAGCATTTATCAGAGAATAGGGAAAGAACTCGACATCAGCCTTAAAATTCCCCGGTTTATCCAATATCCATGGCTTTTTAATATAATGATTAATAAAGCATTGAAAAGTAAAACGCTTCAGAAAAAACTAAGCCTGGCTATGTCGGACCTGAAAGTGAGAAAACGGTTAAAAGAACCATCCTTATACCTGAAAGTTTTATTAGGGAGGTAGCAAATGACAAAAAGGGAAGGAAAAAAACAGGAAGTAAGAGCGATGTTTAACAGCATCGCAAACCGTTACGATTTTCTGAACCATTTTCTTTCGGCAGGAATTGATTATCCTGGAGGAAAAAAGCAATTAATCTTGTCGGCGCTCATCATCCCAAAATCATTCTGGATGTTGCAACAGGAACCGGGGATTTGGCAATAGCAGCTTCAGTTCTTAATCCATTTAAGAATTATCGGGGTAGATATTGCCGAAAATATGCTTGCCATTGGAAGAAATAAAATAGCTGAAAAGAATCTGCAGGATCTTATCACTTTCGAAACTGGTGATTGCGAAAACCTGCACTTTAACGATGGAACCTTTGACGCTGTAATGGTTGCCTTTGGTGTCAGGAATTTTGAAAACCTCGAAAAGGGGCTGAGCGAAATGTTCAGAGTTTTGAATAATAAAGGAATTGCGGTGATTCTGGAGTTTTCAAAACCAACCCGATTCGGAATCAAACAACTTTACAGTTTCTATTTTAGGTACATCTTACCTTTTCTTGGCCGGAAAATATCTGGCAACTCATCGGCTTACAATTATCTACCTGACTCAGTGGGTGAATTTCCGGCAGGTAGACAGTTTCTTCACATACTTGAAAAAGCAGGATTTCACCAGACCAGCTATACACAGTTAAGCTTTGGGATTGCATCAATTTACACAGGAATCAAAACACAAAATGATGGAACAAATTAAATCAAATCCTACGACCCTTTCAAAGGAGGAGAATGTTAGACTGATCATAGACTTTTTTCACCGATTGATGATGCACCATGCTATGTGGTTTGCCGAAGTACAGCATCAATTGGGAACAGAAAAAGCTTACGAATCATTGGAAACAGCCTGGGCAAAAACCTCTGCTATTCAGATGAGCCGCCTGGCAAAAACCCTTGGATTTGAATTGGAAAACGGACTCCCAAAACCATTGCTTAGCCTTCCGGAAGAATCTCTTGAAAAACTTAGGGAAAGCATAGCTATCAGCTGGCTTGCCACCGACGGAGTATGGTTTCAGGCTGTGGAATTTAAACACGGGATGAATGATGCCAAGCGCTGTAATGATTCATGCTGGGCTCATTTTTCACCCTTTGAAGCTCGTTCCATTAAAAGAATAATTGGACTGGAAGAAAAACCCGGATTGGAAGGTTTAAAAAAAGCTTTACAATACAGGTTGTATGCCTTTATCAATGAACAATCCTTTGCAGATGAAACCGAAATCAGCTTTGTATTCAGAATGAATAAATGCCGGGTTCAGGATGCCAGGAAAAGAAAAGGACTTGCTGACTATCCTTGTAAATCAGGTGGTTTAGTTGAATACACAACTTTTGCCGAAACCATTGATCCCAGGATCAAAACAGAATGCGTTTGTTGTCCGCCTGATTTGCATCCTGAGGAATATTTTTGTGCATGGAGGTTTTATATTGAATAAATTGTTTGATTTCCAACTAATTAATACCAGCCCCAGAAAAATATTATTTTTTAATTTCCGAAAATTTTCATTCTAAATTCCTGATTCAAATCTTTAAGGCAACCCATACAAATTAGGATAATTCATTCGGGATTACTCATTGAAATTGAGCGTTCTCTCCTTTTTAATCAGAGAAAATATACTGATGAAAAATTCTTAAAAAGAGTTGGTTATATCAAATTAAAAGATTTATATATTTGTTGGGTTATAAGAGATGTTGTATTACTAATCTAAAAAAATGATGCTATGAGGAAAATTTTACCTTTGATTTTAGTTTGTGTGCTCGGATTTTCAGGTTTAATTCTGATTGCACAGGATGGACCCATCGGTCCATCTATTATTGGAACCGGTAAGTACTTTGGTTTAACACCACCATTAAGCGAATTACCAACCATCAGCCTTGATGAGTTCGCCCAGATGGCTCTGGATGCGGACAAAAAGAGAAATGAGGAACTCAGAGTAAGAGAGTATCCTTACGCTGAAACAGCCCTTCCAAAAGGCCCCGATGAAGCATGGCAAAAAATGATGGGAACTTATGAAGGAATGAAAGCTCCTATTGTAAATTTTGATGGCCAAACTTCACCTTATTATCCACCTGATGATAATGGAACCTCCGGGCCAAATCATTACATGCAAACCATTAACACTGTTTATGCCATTTACAGCAAAACAGGAGCATTGGTCGCAGGTCCAACCAATATGAATTTATTGTTTAGCGGTGTAACTGGAGCAACCTGCAATGATGGCGACCCTTTAGTTTTATATGATGAGCAGGCTGCAAGGTGGCTTGCCGTTGAATTTTCAATTTGTGGGGCAAATGACTACATGTTGGTAGCAGTATCTCAAACCAATGATCCGACCGGAAGTTGGCATAGGTATTCGTTTGATGTAGCTGATATGCCTGATTATGAAAAATTCGGTATCTGGCAGGATGGTTATTATATGGGTACTAATAATTCGACCGGAAATGACATTTATGTCTTCCAGCGTTCACAAATGCTTGTTGGTGGAACTGCTCAAATGGTAGGTTTTAATAATGCATGGAGACCAACTACTATTGATGGGTTTATGTGTGTTCCCCCGATTGATAATGACGGCGCTTTTGCTCCGGCTGGTTCACCGGGATTATTTATCACCATGAATGATGATGCTATCGGCGGTGGTTCTGACCAATTGTGGATTTACGAACTTGCTGTAAACTGGACCACACCTTCATCATCTACTTTTAACAGGGTTCAGACTTTGGCTGTAACAGCCTTTGACAGTAATTTTGGCGCGAACTGGGATAACATTAAACAGCCCGGAACCACCCGCGAACTTGATGCCATTCCGCAGGTTATTATGAATGCACCACAATACCGTAACTTAGGCACTTATCAAACAATAGTTTGCTGCCACACTGTGGATGTTGACAATACCGATCATGCCGGTATCCGCTGGTATGAATTGCGTAAAACTACAGGTACCTGGTCAGTACGTCAAACCGGAACCTATGCACCAGATGCCAATTCAAGATGGATGGGAAGTATCAGGCTAAACGGTTTCAATGAAATCGGTTTGGGTTACTCCGTATCAAGCACATCTGTTTATCCAAGTGTCAGATATGCAGGGCAATCATCAACTGCTTATACAACTGGTGCTGGAACACTTGATGTGGCTGAACAATCCATCCAGGCTGGCGCTTATTCGCAGACTTCCTATAACCGCTGGGGGGATTATTCGAGTATTGACGTTGACCCAACTGATGATAAGACTTTCTGGTATACAAATCAGTACATGGGAAGCACGACTACGAAAAAAACCAAGATAGCCTCTTTCCAGATTTCTGCACCTACACCCTTGCCAGACCTGATTACTCAAAGTCCCACAGCAAGCCCGACATCTGTATTAGCTGGTGCAACTACAACTGCTTCCTGCACTGTTTACAACCAGGGTACCGCTTCAGCCGGAGCTTCAAACCTGAAATATTATCTTTCATCTAATGCAACTTATGAAACTGGTGATACTTACCTTGCTACTGATGCAGTTGTTTCTCTGGCAGCAAGCGGATCGGCATCTGTAAGTGAATTAGTCACAATTCCTGCAGGAACACCAGCCGGCACCTGGTACATTCTTTTCTTTACTGATGCAGATTTGGTTGTTACTGAAAGCCTCGAAACCAATAATGTTGGTTATGTGGCAATTTCTGTTACATCAGGTACAAGTCAGCCTGATCTCATTACACAAAGTCCTACTGCAAGTCCTACATCGGTTTTGGCCGGTTCGACCACTACTGCCTCAGTTACTGTAAGAAATCAGGGAACCGCTTCTGCCGGTGCTTCAAACCTGAAGTATTACTTATCGGCCAATACAACTTATGAGGTTAGTGATACATACCTTGCAACTGATGCAGTTGCAGCTTTAGCTGCCAGCGCAACAGTTGCGGTAAGCGAATTGGTAACTATACCCGCAGGAACCGCTGCCGGAACATGGTATATTTTATTCTTTGCCGATGCCGATGCCGCAGTAGCTGAAAGCAATGAAACAAATAATGTGGGTTATGTTGCGATAACCGTAACTGTTTCTTCAACTGGATGCAACAGTGCAACTCAGTACCCAAGCACTACACTCACCCCAACTACAGCATGGAAAACCCAGAATTCAGTTTGGGCAGGTGAGTATTGTGCATTCAATGTAACCAGTGGAAGAACTTACAACTTTTCGCTGTGTTCAACTGATGGGGCAAGCGCAACCTACGATTCAGAACTTACACTGAGGAATAAAGCTACGGATGCATTCATCACTTATTCTGATGATTATTGTGGTGATGATGCAAAAATTATCTGGACAGCTACTTTTACGGGCGTAGTGAAGTTAGTCGTCACAAAATACAATTGCTTAACCGGTACCACAAATACAAAAGTCAGGTACAGGTATACAGCAAAAGAGGCTGAGTTACCGAATGAGATAATGGGCCAGGATTTCAGTGTTTATCCGAATCCAACCAATTCAAATGTTTTTGTAACCGCTGCAACTGATTTCGAAGAAATAACAGAAATACAGGTTTATGATTCGAAGGGAGCAATTTTGCTAACTCAAAAAGTAAATGATCCTACTGTCAGCGAAATTGAAATTGGCTTGGGTGAACTTCCTCAGGGAGTTTATTATATCCGTATTTTAGGTAGCAGTGCAAACAGCAACCTGAAAGTGATGAAGACGAATTAGTAAGAATTTACTGGGTCAAATGAAAAGGCTGCATGATTATCGTGCAGCCTTTTTTCATTTTAAGCTGGTATCTTGCTTCCTCAGAATTTAATCAGTGCTTTCTTCATCAATTCTGATTTATCTGCTGGATTGTCCGGATACTTATAGTTAAATACTGCACCTTCCCAATCCCCATACATGGCATTTGGCAAAACGATAAACCGGTTTCCGAATTCGTTTTTCAAACTATCTGTCATTTCAAATCTTTCAGGGATTAATTTCTTTTCGAAAACTTCAGAAAAATCATTCAGGTTGTCGCCGATAAGCAAAACGATCCAGTGGGTTCCTGCAATTTTTTCCCTTCGCGCCTTTTTACTTGACTCATCCGTTTGGAGCAGCAGGTGGTCATTATCAGCATCAGGAAATCCAATCGAAATTAGATTGTTTAGGGTAGCTTCCCTTAACTTTTCCTTGCGATTGGAAATATAAAATATGTTAACCCCTTGTGCAGCGGCATTTTGCAAAAATTCAAGTGCGCCCGGCACCGGTTTGGCGCTGGCTTTTATCACCCATTCATCCCAGAATGCAGGATAATTGACAGCATCAAGAATACACGTTGCTTCATAAGGACTATTGTCGAGAACGGTTTCATCTATATCCACGATAATAGCTCGTTGCTTCATCATTCCCATTGCTTTCGAACTTTGATCCAGTTTATATTTTGCAAAATTGAAAGCCTGGTAGCACAATGCACGATATTCAGCAGCCGTTTGCTGATAAAGTACAGCCATCGTCAGATGATCGTTGGAATTGAACGAAGGTTCAGGGTCAGGGCTGCTGTTAAAGGCATTTGAATTTGAGCAATACTGAAAGCAAACCATGATCCCAACCGATAACAGGACTAATAAAAATAACTTTTTCATAGTAAATAATTTAAAAAAAAGCCGGGTATTGATTTTTACCCGGCCATAAAAATAATGAAATATTAAATTCTATTTTTGATAAACCATCTCCGCCATTCGCTTGTAACTTGCATACCGCCATTTTGCATTTTCTTCGGCAGCAGCAAATAATTCAGCTGCGTTTGCCGGGAAGGATTTCTTCAGTGAAGTGTACCTGACTTCCCTTCCCAAAAATTCCTGGAACTTGGTCCAGTCGGGATCTTTTGAGTCAAGAGTAAATGGATTCTTACCTTCTTTTTCCAGCATCGGATTGTACCTGTATAAATGCCAGTAACCACATTCAACTGCAAGTTTTTCTTCTTCCTGAGTTTTGCTCATTCCATATTTCAAACCATGATTGATACAAGGTGCATAAGCAATGATCAATGACGGTCCCGGGTAAGCTTCTGCCTCGCGGATGGTCTTAAGCGTCTGTGACTGGCTTGCACCCATCGCAATCTGGGCCACGTAAACATATCCGTAGGTCATAGCCATAGCGCCAAGGTCTTTTTTTCTGATTTTCTTTCCTGAAGCTGCAAATTTAGCAACTGCACCAACCGGTGTAGATTTGGAAGCCTGACCACCTGTATTGGAATACACTTCAGTATCCAAAACCAGCACATTGATATCGTCACCTGATGCAAGCACGTGATCCAATCCGCCATAACCAATATCATATGCCCAACCATCTCCACCGATGACCCATACCGATTTCTTCGAAAAATATTGTTGCATTTTCAGAAGTTCTTTTGCAATCGGGTCTTTTTCTTTTTTCAGAGCAGGGACAAGTTTTAACGAAATATCATCAGACTTTTGCCCATCATTCATTGATGCAATCCATTCATTGAACAGCTCTTTTGTTGCAGGAGAAACATTGCCATTCGCTGAATTCATTTTGGCAGCAACCCTTTTTCTGAGTTTATTAACGGCCGTTACCATACCAAAGCCATACTCAGCATTATCTTCGAAAAGTGAATTTGCCCAGGCTGGTCCCCTGCCGTTCTTTTTGCTGGGGCAGTATGGGGTGGAAGGAGCAGATCCACCATAGATAGAAGAACATCCGGTTGCATTGGCAATCATCATACGCTCCCCAAAAAGCTGGGTAACCAATTTCACATACGGAGTTTCACCGCAACCCGCGCATGCTCCGGAAAATTCGAACAAGGGTTGAGCAAACTGGCTGTTTTTAACCGATTGGCTTTTATCTGCGATCGTATCTTTATAGGTAACAAAAGCATCCATATAATTCCAATTATCAGCTTCTTTCATCTGTGATGCAAGAGGTTTCATCACAAGTGATTTTTCCTTGGAAGGACACACTTCAACGCAGTTTCCGCAACCGGTGCAATCCAGCGGGCTCAACTGAATCCTGAACTGGTAGCCATCAAAGGTTTTTGGAATAGCCTTTAAAGTAGCTGTCCCTTTCAGTAATCCTTTCGCCTCTTTTTCATCCAACAGGAAAGGCCTGATACAGGCATGAGGACAAACGTAGGAACACTGATTGCACTGAATGCAATTATCATGAATCCATTCCGGAACATTTACAGCGATTCCACGCTTTTCATATGCCGTAGTTCCTGATGGGAGCGTTCCATCTTCCCTGCCGGCGAAAGCGCTAACAGGTAAAGTATCGCCCTTCAAAGTATTGATAGGATCAAACACTTTTTTAATGAAATCCGGGACATCACGATTGTCCTTGCGCTCCGTAAGTTTTATTTTAGCCCATTCTTTTGGAACTTTTACCTTAAGAATATCAGCACCCCTGTCGACAGCGGCATTATTCATGTTTACTACGATGTCGCCCTTCTTACCATAGGATTTGTAAATGGCTTTTTTCATGTAATTAACCGCATCTTCATAAGGAATAACCCCTGAAACTTTAAAGAATGCCGATTGCATGATGGTATTGGTCCGGTTACCTAATCCGATTTCCTGGGCAATTTTTGTAGCATTGATGATATAAAAATTAATTTCATTCTCTGCCATGAACTTTTTCATATGGTCAGGCAGATTTTTCTTTGTTTCCTCCTCATCCCAAATGCTATTCAGCAGGAATGTGCCTCCTTTTTTTAATCCTTCCAGCATATCGTATTTTTCAAGATAAGCCGGAACATGGCAAGCTACAAAATCGGGTGTACTGACAAGGTAGGTTGAATTGATTGGTTTATCACCAAACCTTAAATGCGAGACTGTTATCCCTCCCGATTTCTTGGAATCGTAGGCAAAATATCCCTGGGCGTATTTATTGGTGTGATCACCAATGATCTTAATGGAGTTCTTATTTGCACCCACAGTGCCATCAGCTCCAAGGCCATAGAATTTACCTGAGTGAGTTCCCTTGGGTGTTACCCGAACCGGAGCAAGCAATGGCAAAGAGGAATTCTTTACATCGTCATTAATACTAATAGTGAAACTTTTTTTAGGCTCTTTCAATTTCAGGTTTTCATAAACTGATATAATATGAGCCGGAGTGGTATCCTTCGAACTTAATCCGTAACGGCCACCAACAATGACCGGGGCATCTTTCTTTCCATAAAACAAATCACGAACATCAAGGTAAAGAGGTTCGCCATTGGCTCCGATTTCCTTCGTCCTGTCAAGCACAGCTATTTTTTTAACCGTTTTTGGAAAAACTTTCAGAAAATATTTTTCAGAAAATGGGCGGTAAAGATGAACTGCAATCAAACCTACTTTTTCTCCTTTTTCCATCAGGTAGTCAATCACCTCTTTGATGGTATTGGCAACCGAACCCATTGCAACGATGATGTGCTCAGCATCTTTTGCTCCGTAATAATCAAAGGGATGGTATTCACGTCCGGTGATCTTTTTGATTTCCTTCATATAATCTTCAACTTCATCAGGAATATTATCGTAGAATTTAGTTCCTGCCTCACGTGCCTGGAAATAGATATCCGGGTTCTGAGCAGTTCCTCGTGTTACAGGATGTTCCGGGTTCAGGGCATTATCCCTGAATCGTTGTAATGCTTCATAATCGATCAGTTTTGCAAGGTCTTCCATTTGCATTTCTTCCACTTTCTGAACTTCGTGAGACGTCCTGAATCCATCGAAGAAATGAAGGAATGGTACCCGGGTTTTGATTGCAGCGAGATGGGCAATCCCTGCAATATCCATAATTTCCTGAACACTGGAGGTTGCCAGCATAGCGAATCCGGCTTGCCGGGTGCTCATCACATCGCTGTGGTCACCAAAAATAGAAAGCGCATGCGCAGCAAGACTACGTGCACTTACGTGAAAAACAGCTGGCAATAACTCACCGGAAATTTTATACATATTTGGGATCATTAATAACAATCCCTGTGAAGCAGTATAGGTACTGGTTAAAGCACCAGCCTGTAAGGATCCGTGCACGGCGCCGGCAGCACCAGCTTCAGACTGCATTTCCCTGACATCCACGATCTCATTAAAAATATTTTTCTTTCCATTCGCAGCCCATTGGTCGACATTTTCAGCCATATCAGAAGAAGGAGTAATTGGATAAATACAAGCCACCTCACTGAACATATAAGCAATATGAGAGGTCGCCCAGTTCCCTTCGCAAGTAATAAATTTTTTCTCTTTAGCCATTGTATATTATTTTAAAATCTTAACTCTAAATCAGTTGTAATAAATTGCCATTTTTGGCGGTGGCGAAATTAGTAAATTATAATTACAACTTATTGACTGCTCCTTATTTAGAAGTAATTTAGATAACCATCCGGATGAAAAACCTATAGGAAATATTTTATACATTTGCCCACCTTAATTTAAGATGATTATATGTCATTGATTTAATGATCACAGAATAAAGTTAAATTTGAATAATATGGTAAATCTCAAGACAAAGTATATGGGAATTGAATTGAAAAATCCCATTATCGTTGGAGCATCCAACCTGGTTACACATCCGGAAAACCTCAAAAGAATGGAAGCTGCAGGCGCTGCTGCTATTGTTTATAAATCATTATTTGAAGAACAAATTCAGCTCGAAAGCCTTCAGATATCGGAGCAGATGGGTGAGTTTGAAGAACGAAATGCTGAAATGACTTCAATGTTCCCTGATATTGAACATGCAGGCCCCGAAGAATACCTGATGAACCTTACA
Organism: uncultured Bacteroidales bacterium; assembly: GCA_963749345.1. Taxonomy (GTDB): domain Bacteria; phylum Bacteroidota; class Bacteroidia; order Bacteroidales; family JAADJA01; genus JAADJA01. The sequence continues at coordinate 192,639 of CAVVMO010000004.1, forward strand.
AAAGCAGTTCAAAGTTTGAGTATTCCGGTCTTTGGAAGCTTAAACGCAATTGATGAAGAGAATTGGGTCGACTATGCAAAAAAGATCGAAAAGACAGGTGTTGCCGGAATTGAGCTTAACTTTTACCATGTTCCTTCCGATTTTGAAATTTCAGGAAGAGCGATCATCAATGAACAGCTCGATATAGTAAGGGCCATCCGTAAAGAGATTAAAATTCCAATGGCAATTAAACTTAGCCCTTATTATACTAATCCATTATATGTTGTGAATGAAATGGATAAACTTGGTGCTAACGGGTTTGTATTATTCAACAGATTATTTCAGCCTGTAATTGATATTGACAAGGAAGAGATGCATTTTCCATATAACCTTAGCCAGCACGAAGACAATCGCTTTCCATTGCGTGTTACCGGAGTACTCTATGGTACAATCAAGGCGGATATTTGCAGCAGCAGGGGTATTTTTGACGGGAATGATGCAATTTCAATGATACTTGCCGGGGCAAATTGCGTCCAGGTAGTCAGTACTCTTTATAAAAATAAAATTGAACAAATTAGTTCCATCCTTCAGGATATAGAGAAATGGATGAGCAAAAAGGGGTATAAAAAGCTGGATGATTTCAGAGGGAAAATGTCGAAGAAAAACAACCATGATCCATTTGCTTACCGCAGAGCGCAATATGTTGACATCCTGATGAAATCGGAAGAGATATTTAAAAAGTATCCAACCATATAATAAAAAAAGCGGCATAAGCCGCTTTTTTTATTTCATGATCACCAGTTTTTTATCAATAAACCCTTTTTGTCCTGTTAACCGAAGATAGTAAACACCCTCTTTCATTTCAGGCAGATCAATTTGCATTTCACCCGTTTCCGGATTTAAATTCTCTGCTCTATATACAGAACGTCCGGTCAGATCGACAATTTCTATCTCAAACGGGGATGTTAAGGCATTCCAATTTATTGAATTTAATGTAATAGAACCTGATGTAGGGTTTGGATATATTGTTACCAGATTAGGATCATTGTATTCCTCAATCCCAAAAATTCCTTTCTCGATAAGGATTTCTAGAAGATAGGTTCCCGTTTGTCCCTGGTAATAATTTGAGACAACAAAATAAACGGTTTGTCCCCCTTCCATTACAAAATAACCATCCAAAATATCATCATAAACTTCTGTCCAGTTTCCACCTGCACCAAAAGCCCATAACACATCATCTGTGTAAGTGATTCCGTTGCCACTATTATAGCTGTCATGTGCTCTTGGGGTAATTTTATATTGGAAACCCGATGGTAAGTCTATTTTAAAATAATCCATGTCATTTCCAGTATGGATATTTGATCCGTTAGTATTTATCACGACCTGACTTCCCGGAATATTTAACGGAAGCTGGTAAGCCTGTTCGACGGTTTCATTATTCTCATACATATCTCCCGGTAGCTGGGGCGCTGCGATTTGAATGGTAATTGGATTTGAAAAATCATCAGAGCCAACCAGTGTCCAGTTTTCTCCATCTGGTGTATCCCAAATGGCCAGGATATAAGAACCAGCGGGCACGTTCACACCAGAACAAGTAAATTGAAGATCATCAATATAATACCATGAGGGTAAATCCAGTTGAGGAGTAATGGCAAGTTCTTCCAAATAGGTCCCTTCCGAATCATACAAATCCGCTGAAACCCAACCATTGAAAGTCTGGTTTCCGTAATTAATAATGTCAAAAGTAATCTGGAACTCTTCATTGCTAACAATGTTAATTGGGTTTAAGCTGATTGAAGAATACATCTGCATGTCATTCGCCGGACCTACAATACTGACAGAGGCATAATTTGCAAATTCACCTGCCCCAATGATTGCCCAGTTGCCTGTACCGGATTTATAATAAATACCAATGTAATAGGTACCCGGTGTAGCAAGCATACCATCGGTGTGAAAAGTATATGAATCATAGTTCATCGTAGGTAAACTAATTCCGGATAATTCCTCAATAAAATCTACAAAGTCACCCTGCTCATTGAAAAGTGCTGCTGCCAAACTGCCTGAAAAATTGGATTCATCGAAATTTCCGATGTCAATCGTAACATCAAATTCATAGGTAAAATCAATCGGTAGCGGATCAACATACATTGAGGAATAAGCGCGAAGATCGAACTGGGTTCCTCCCCCACCACCTCCACCGCTTCCTGGCTCAATACCAATAAGCGCCTGCTGGCCGGAATTAAATGATCCGCTTCCACCACCTGCGCCGCCGGTTCCGGGGCTAAGGTCATTCAATGAATAAAATCCATCATAAACACCTCCCCAACCCCAGTTCATATGGAAAAAATTGCTGTTGTCATAACCATCGCAAACCCAGGTATGGCCTCCTCCTTGCCCAAAACCGGCATATTGAATTGGTCTGCCTGCATCCAGATCAGTTTTCAGCATTTGTATCCAGGTTGCGTCGTTATAATTTTCCCTGAAAAGACCCTGAAGGGTATTTTTATAACCAAAGTAGGTTTTAAAAGCATATTCGCAGCAATGAGTTATGGGCGACTGGGCCTCGATAACATAACCTCCACTTCCTCCTGTAGCCGCTACACCATATTGCATTTCAATACCTACACCACAGTGGAACATTAGTGTAGCTATGGCATTATTTGAACCACTAAGTGAATTTGGCATATTGTTCCAGTCATAAGTTGTTGCTTCAAAATTAGCTGACAAAGTACCATAATTCTCTGAGTTATAGCTATGATAGCCGGTTCCGTTTGACGGATAATTCCAAAACTTCATGATTTGAGCCATCGCAGTAGCCGGACATCCGGTTACGGTCAACTCATTATAGTTGTTATCATAGGGGCAAAGGTCATTATAGTAAGGAGCTTGATTCCAGGTGGTCGACATAAGAGGATCAACAGCTGTAAAGGATTTGAAATTCATCACTGCCTTGTTCCCAAGTAAAGAACCCCAGGCATTCTGTACCTGAATTTCCGGTTCGAATTTAATTTTTGTAAGTTCTACTATTTCCTGGGCTCGCCGTTCTAATAAGCCCTCCAATGCAGGAGGAAGGTTTTCACCTGTAAAAGTACCTTTCAATGCATAGCCAATAACAGGAAGTGCCCGATCATCGGCTGAAATTATTACAAATCCATCGTTTTCACTTGCATTGAAAACATAGAAAAGGTCGATTTCTTGTTCGATCGGCTCATTCTTAGTAAAGCTTGTATTTGTATAGGTAACTACAAGATTAAATTCCGGGAGCTCAGTTACCTGCAGTTTGGCTTTCTCAGCCATCACGCTATAATGCTTTTGAGCAGCTTTTTTTGCAGTTAATACTGAAACTGGTTCAGTGAAAACGGCAATGGATAAAAATAATCCAAAAAATAAGAGTAAGGTTGTTTTCATAGTATTTGATTTTATGTTAATGTTCTTTTTCGCCATAAACCTGTTATGTTTTTACCTGGTGCAGATTTTTACTTCAGATCCATGTTCCGCCAGCATTTTTATCCAGCTGTTATGAATAGCAATATAACAAAAACCTATCTAAAATGTTAGTGAATATTGTAAAAGAATCTTCCTCATCTGTTCAGCTTTTAAAGGTCGTAAAGAGTACCATTGATTTAATACATTATCTATAATAAAGGAAACTTTATGTTTCTCCTTGAATAGCTGGCTGATCCGAAAATCAAAAATAAAACTACCATTATTATGATTATAATAATAGTCCATATAGTCAATGGGTTGTACAGTACCACCGGTTTGCTTTGTAAAGTCTTCCAAATCCTCAATCGCTTTGTCTAAGTTTTCTATTCTGCTGAAATACTTAAACCCAATTCCAGTTGAAAAATTACCTATGTCAAATTCAATATCCGCTTTAACAGTATGTAAAAACCTATATTTAAGAATATCCTTGCTTGGATCCACACTTGTTGTCTGGAAACTGAATTCACTATTAGCACCCAAACTATAGTCCTCTGCAAAAATATAATCAGGATCCAGTGTTTTTGGCATGATATAATTATAACCGATCATTGTTTTTAATACTGCATTCTTAGTCAATTGAGCCTTGCCGGTTACAGAAATATCAATACCTATAATTCGGGATTTACCAGTATTTACAAAGCGAAAACCATAAAATGGCCATGTAAAGGTAGAGTCCCATTTTCCAAATAAGTACTCAATTGTATTTTCATAATCCTGTTGAAAGACTGCAAAATCAATATAACCAAAATAATTGATAAATTTAAACCCTTGTTTTATACCAATTTCAGCATTCAGGCTGCTTTCAGGGACCAAACCCGGGTTGTCAAATACTCCAAACGACCCTACGTCCATACGAATAAATTTTTCTGCAATAGTTGGATATCGAAATCCCTGTCCGACAGATGCACGTAAATAAGTTTCCTGCAATAGTTTAAATGACAAACCAGCTCTGAATACAGGCTTTGTTTCATTGGTCGTATTATTCATGCTATAGTGTTCCAACCTGGCGCCGGCCGAAAAATTGACCACTTTAAAAATATTAAAATCAATTTCAGCATAACCCGAAAGATTTAACAAATGATTATTCGGAGAACCGGATCCTGTGTACATGTTCGAGTTCACATCATTGTATTGAAATGTGATCCCTCCTATGAAAGCCATTCCTTTAAAGAACTTGTATTTCCTGCCAAAATTATAATCTCCGAAATACACTGTTGATCGTATATTTTGATCATTGGATTGATCTGTGTTATTATATAATACCCTTGCCTTAAAGGAGTGGGTATCTCCATTTTTAGCAAAGAGATTTACAAATGGATCTAGGTAAAAAGAAAACTGATCCTGCAATAAAACAGCGCCGGGATAGGCACGATAAAATCCTTCATCCAAATCGAGCCATGCAAGAACCAAATTGCTTTGGTTGTACATAATGTTGCCATTAACGCCGTAATTTAATCCCTTTACCCTTTCCGATCGTTGTCTTATGTTAAAATTTAACCGGTATCGCTTTTTGGCCATTTGCTTATCTGTAAAATCAGTGAGTGTATCATTTACCAATGTCCCGGGACGCGGAGCGCCAATATAACCATGATCAAGCAACACATTGGCGCCAATGGTAAAATCCGTATTTTTGATCATCCGTGTATGGAAATAATCAGCGCCGGTTTCATAAGGAAAATCATTCCACCACTTCATTTCCTTATCTTTTGGAGTGGAATATGCTCCTCCGAATACTTTTATCCTGGTCAATGGTTCCAGTTTAGGCCGCGCGGTCCGTATATATATTGCTCCGCTTAATGCACTGGATCCTGACAATACGGAAGCACAACCTTTCACAATTTCAATTTGATCAATGTTTTCGGTGGGTATCAAATCCCAGTATGGTCGGGCTGCATCCCCTGAAAGCACCGGCATATCATCAATAAAAATAGCCACTTTGCTACCAACGCCAAAAGTAAATCCGCTACCTCCTCGTATCTGGGGTTCTCCATCCAATATATTTAACCCGGGAGCATAATCCAGAATGGAAGTAATATTCGTAACATTTTTACTTTGAATAATCTCGGGTTTGATTATCTCCATTGATGTGGTAATCTCCTCAATTGACCTGTCAAACCTTCCGACTTTGATTTCAACCCCCTGCAACTCGTTTACATAAGGTTTTAATCTAATCTCTTTATTTAATGTTTCACCCGACTTGATATTGACATCAAGTGTAGCAGTTTGCATTCCAGTAAAGGAAACAACGAAAACATAATGTCCTTCAGAGAGTTTTATGCTATAATGGCCGTTTATATCAGTTATAGCACCTGTTGACAAATCACCTTTAAGCTTAATATGAACTCCAATCAAGGATTCTCCTGTATCATCCGCTTTAACAACACCTTCAAGATAACCATCATTTTGAGCTATAACCTGGAAAGCACATAAAGCCAATAGTATAAAGATAATGGAAATACATTTCATCTGATAAAATCTATCGAATATCACAAAAGGAATTCAGAAGCATTTTGTATTAATCTCAACCTTTAAAATCCCTGATTTTTTATATAAATTTTTCGGCTAATGACATAGTCATCAGAACTGATTTTTACAATGCAGATCCCGCTTAAATTAAGCGTTGGTTCAAGAGAAATTTCATCAGAAACTATTTTACTTTGCCATAAGGGCCTTCCAACAAGATCAAAAATCTCAAGGGTAGAATGCATCCTTAAATCGTCGGATAGATTACTGATATGCAACGTATTCGCAGTAACATATACACCTACCTGCTCTAATGGATTTTCATTTATCGCCTGATCTCCTCCGATAATTTCGAGGTCATCATAAAAGGCAATACTTCCAACATTGGGGGTTGTTCCATTTCCGGATGTAATAATGATTAAAATATACTCAGGTGTTCTGCTATCAAAATAATCAAAGGCAAGTGCAATGCGTGTCCAATTTTCAAATGTGCCTCCAATATCCGCGCGGGTATAAGCAACCCGATTGGCTTCATTCTCAGGTTTTGGAGGTAAGGTTGCTTCATCTACATGCAATAGCGCCTGGAATTGCAATGTGTCATTTCCGTCAGGAAGAAACTTCATCCAGAAAGCAATGCTGTCAGGCCGAAAAGTATAGGGAGTATTCCACTGCGGATCGGCAGTGTTTGTGAAAACATATGCCAGTTCAGTATTAAGATTTGGATGATATTGACCGTTACTCATGGTGCCTGATACAGGAATACCTAAAGTTGAAGTATTATGTAACTTAACTGAATATTGACCGCTGTGTGCATTGGCACTCCTCTCCCATGTGATGGGCGCTAACCCACTGATGGTAGGATTGTCAGAGGTTTTAATGGTGCTCCAGTTGACAGGTTCAATAATATCAGGTCCAAGGCCTACCTCTTCCCAATCTTCAAATCCCGGATTTTCAATTTGCTGCGCCATTAATAAAGGAATAAAAGAAATGAGTGATATGATTATAAACAATTTTTTTTTCATATTCTCTGAATTAAAAAGAATTTATATATAATTACTTTATCGCAAAAGTAAAGAAATATCCATTGAACACTGAAACTTCAAATAATCAATAATTAACAATCCGAATCAGATTTATGAACCGGTATTCACGAATTATAATGATCATGTCTGGTTAACCTGGTTGACAACTTTTCGAATCCTTTCGGCATCGGTAAAGCTAACCTGGTATTCAGGGATTTGGGAAAGACCTCCCATAAAAATGCCTTCCTTCCGGTACTTCATTTTACTTTCAATCCATTTTCGTCCGGTAAGATGAAATTCTTTTGCCCTGGTTCTATCGCGAATTTCTTTGATATTCCGGTCATTTATCCCACTGCCCGGCATGATAATAATCCGGTTTCCGGCCTTTTTTACAAGTTGCCCAATCAATTCTACTCCTTCAGGAACCGTGTTTTTTTGGCCGGCAGTCAGAATCCGGTCGATCCCCAAATCAATTATTTCATCAAGGGCTTTGAATGGTTCGGGTGTCATATCGAAAGCCCGATGGAAGGTGATATTCATTGGTCTTGCCAGTTCCACAAGTTGTTTGGTTCGTACAATATCTACATTTCCGTCCGTAAGAAGGATACCAAAGACCACACCATCAGCTCCAAGCTTTTTACAAACCTGAATATCATCTTTCATTATTTCAAATTCAACATCAGAATAGCAAAAATCGCTTCCTCTGGGGCGGATCATTACATTAAGTCCAATTTTCAGTTTAGCCCTTGCAATTTTTATTGCGGCGTAGCTGGGAGTTGTCCCACCCTCAAAAAGGTTATCGCAAAGCTCAACCCGTTTAGCACCGCCTTCCTGTGCAGCAAGGGCAGATTGGACTTGAGCTGCACAGACTTCGATCAGATATTTATCTTTCTCCATTGCATTATTCAATTATGATCTCATCTGCAAATATCCATGCCTTCTGTCCGGCTCCCCAATGCCAGTCGGGGCAAGTACCCTTATTTTTGGCTATAACTTTTATGTAGCGTGCCTTTGTCGCAAGGTTTGAAGTGAAATTTTTAATTTGGACTTGCGTATCTTTTTCCGAAAAATCATTTTTTACAGAAGCGATTTGCTGATAATTCTTGCCATCACTCGAAATGGCAAAATCTACTTTCTCAGGAAAGAAAATCCATGCACCCACATCCTGAAGAAAACCGATTTCAAGTTTGCTGATCATTTGAATGCTTCCAAGGTCAATTACGGCATTTAAATCAACTCCTTCATACCCTTGCCATGCCCCGGTTCTGAAATTTAAGGGACCGCGAATAAAGTCAATCAAAGCAAGTTCTCCCCCGGCAGAATATTGATTTGCATAAGTTGTATTCAAAGTAATTTTTCTTCCAACCGGTATTTTATAAAACTCAGATTTAATAATCCGGCTGGGTGGCATTCCTTCCATAATTGCAATGGCTTTAAGGGTGGTTGTTTCATTAATGATAAACGGAACTTCATATTTCTTAGATTTCACCGACGGTTCTGAACCATCAATTGTGTAATAAATTTCAGAATCAGCAACTATGCTGCCCAAAGAAATCATTGTAGTATCGACAAATGTTCTGGCACCTTTTTCGATAAAAGGAACCGGCATTATCTTCTGTTCGGTAATTGATGAAACAGATACATCTTGTTCATCACCACCCCAACTTTGCTTTGGTTCCGGTCCCATTTCAAGGATAAGTTCACCTCCATTAATAATGTCCTTGTGAGTTAAAAATGTTTTAGAATAATCACGTCCATTCAGCTTTGCAGACTGAATGTACTTATTTACAGGTGAGTTGTTTTTTGTCGTTACCTTAAATGTCTTCCCATTCTCAAGATTAAGCGTTACTCTTTCAAATAAAGGACTTCCAATGGAATAAGTCAGATCACCGGGTATAACGGGATAAAAACCCATTGCACTCAGTACATACCACGCCGACATTTGCCCGCAATCTTCATTTCCGCAAAGGCCATCTGGTTTATCAGTATAAAGCTCATCCATGATTTGCCGGGTTCTTAGTTGAGTTTTCCAGGGCTGTCCAACATAGTTATAAAGATATGCCATGTGGTGGCTTGGCTCATTACCATGCGCATACTGCCCTATTAATCCGGTGATATCTGATTGCTCACGACCCGTGGTTTCTGAACTTTCGCTAAAAAGCTGGTCGAGTCGCTCAATGAATTTCTCTTTTCCTCCAACCATTTCAACTAATCCCATAATATCCTGCGGTACAAAAAAACTATATTGCCATGAATTTGCTTCGGTGTAATTAAAGTTTACTTCTCTCGGATCGAATGGTTCAAACCACCGGCCATTCATCTTGGCTCTCATAAAACCAGTTGAAGGATCAAATATGTTTTTGTAAGACTGAGCTCGTTCCATGTAAATTTTATAATCTTCAACCTTTCCAAGCTCTTTTGCCATGATGGCTATGCACCAATCGTCATAAGCGTATTCAAGGGTTTTTGAAACCGATTCGGCTTCATCTTCTGCAGGAATATAACCATATTCCTTATAGGATTTTAACCCGAAATGGTCGAGCTCAGCACTGTGCTTCATAGCCTCAAAAGCTTTTTCAGCATCAAAATCACGAATACCTTTCATATAGGCATCAACGATAACAGGAATCGAGTGGTAGCCAATCATGCACTCGGTTTCATTGGCAGCCAGTTCCCAGACAGGAAGCCTGCCTCCCTCTTCAAACTGGGCAATCATTGTTTTGATAAAATCAACCGTTCTCTTTTCCTGGGTTAACGTGAATAAGGGATGCTCTCCCCTGAATGTATCCCACAGAGAAAATACTGTATAATAATCAAATCCTTCAGCTGAATATATTTTAAAATCTCTTCCACGATACTGCCCGTCAACATCCATAAAAAGATTTGGTACCAGAAAGGAATGATACAGGGCTGTATAGAAAGTTGTCTTTTGTTCCCGGGTGCCACCTTCAATATAAATCTTACTCAATTCACTATTCCAGGCTTCTTTTGCTTTCTGTTTGATTCGATCGAAATCCCAGTCAGTTATTTCTGCATCCAGATTTTTCCTGGCACCTTCCAGGTTTACCGCCGAAATGCCTACTTTGACAAGGATTTCTTCTTTTTCACTGGTATTAAAACTGACAAACGCTTTTATATTTTCACTTAAAGCTTCCTTTTCCTGAATAATCTTATTTCCGGTTTCAATGCCAAATTTTATGAATGGTTTTGAAAACCTCGCCACAAAATAAACTACCTGGTCATTTGCCCATCCTGTTGAGCGACGGAATCCTTCAATTTCCTGTTCACCAATAATTTTAATCCCCGATTCAATGACTTTGTCGCGATGGGTGAGATCAATGATAATATTGGCACTGTCACTTTTGGGAAAAATATATTTGTGAAAACCAGCTCTTTTTGTTGCTGTCAATTCAACTTTTATATTATAATCATCGAGAAAAGTACCGTAAAAACCCGGAGCTGCTTTCTCATTATCATGCCTGAACCGCGAAGCATATCCCTCATCCGGATTATTGGAGCCATTGCTTAGCTGAATTTTACCGATGGTTGGCATAAAAAGAATATCGCAATAATCGGGTACACCAGTTCCGCTTAAATGGGTATGACTAAACCCATAAACAATCGAATCAGAATAATGATAACCTGAACAGCCATCCCAACCTTCGAGCCGGGTATCAGGACTTAACTGAACCATTCCGAACGGCATACTTGCTCCTGGAAAAGTATGACCATGGGCATCAGTGCCAATAAAGGGATTCACATATTGGATTAAATCTGCTTCGAAAGCTATGTCATTATTGTTTTTAAGATTGCCCGAACAACCAGCGAGGATTAGGATGATTGACAATAGAAAAAAATTTCCTGTTTTCATGATAACTCATTATAAGATGTTAGAAGTTTATGCAAAACAAAATTCTATTAATTTCCTGATTGTGGGACAGAGATGTAATATTTTTTGAAAAAATTTTGATCTAATAAAAAAATAGTTATTTTTGCAGCCCCTAAAATAATAGGGTCAATTGAATTAGAACATGGCGAATCATAAATCATCGTTAAAAAGAATCAGGCAAAACGACACGCACAAACTGCAGAATCGTTATTATGCCAGGACTATGCGCAATGCATTGAGGGATTTCAGGAGCATGACCGATAAGAAAGAATTGCAGGAAAAATTCCCCAAGCTTGTTTCAATTATTGACAAATTAGTGAAAAAGAACATTATTCATAAGAATAAGGCTTCCAATTTGAAATCGAAATTAGCTAAACAGGTTAATACAAAATAGAGAGTTTTTTTTCATGGCTTTTGGGTTTTGGGTCTCCGTCGAAAGATGGGGACCTTTTTTTTAAACACTCTCCGGTATAAGAATTTCATCCGGACGTGATGAAACAAAAGATGTGAGTACTAAAATATAATTTCATAAACCGGAATCGTATCGTTCAGCATAAATATATTTTGGTTGGAAAGATCAATATCATCACCATGAAAAATGCTTTGATAATAATGGAAAATATTTTGACTTTTTCCCGGAATAACTCCAACATAATACCCATGTAGCAGAGCGAAGTTCAATTCGTTTTTAAATGCCTGGCTAAAATTAACGTAAACTGCATTTGAGGCAAAATTTTCAATGGCTTGTTCTCCAAGCTGAATATCAAAATCAGTAAACATATTTACTCCTTTTAGGGTCATATCTTTTCGATTGCTGTTTACAAAAAACCTATCCTGAATATTAATCTTCTCCAGCCATAAATGATGATCTTTTTGGTTGACAGCAGCTGCGTTTAAAATTACATTATCAAAAATTTTGGTTTCATGATTAGCTATAAGGCTGTCGGATGCGATTCTCTCTAAATAATAATTCCCGAGACTGTGAAGGAAAAGAGTTAAATGATCTGATTGCACTAAATCAAACTTATTTTTCCAGGTATCAAGTTCTAGCAAAAACTGAATAAAACCAGCTGTACTTTGCTCAATCTGATTTCTTGAATTGTTGAAATTCTGAAGACCACCCATCGTTGGATCTTTCGAAGGCCAGCTGAAAACAATTACATTTACCTTGTATTCTTCCTGTAATTGTAAGCCCCGCGTAAATGCAAGATCCGGAGTTTGGCTGTCACCATGAACGTAAACCAGCCAATTTTTTAAACCGTTATTTCCAGCTTTAAAATCATCAATGGATTCAAGGTCCTGAACTAACCATTTTCCTTCATGATTGAATACCTTCAGATAGGTTAATGATTTCTCCAGCGAAACCATGTTTGGAAAATAATCATTCGTTAAACTATCATACTGGTTTGGCCGGTTTGTAACAACATAAATGTTTGGTTTTTCAATTTGTGTTGAATCTGGAATAAATTCAATCTTACCAGCAAATGTCTCATTAAAAAAGATTAATGAAACAAAAAGGATTATAAAAAAGCCATGATTTCCCTTCAAAAAATAATGTGCGAACATTTAAAAGTCATTTAATTTCTCTTAATAAAACAACAAAGAAATTCTTTTGTTTATATTTTGTTGATTTTTATTAAACAAGAAGTTTAAAGTTTAAAATCAGTTAGACTTTCTTAATCAGATACATTACTAATTTTCACATTGAACAAAAGGTCAAAGGAACAAATTAGTTATTTTCGTAATAAATTTCTATACCAATGGAACTTTCAAAACAGTATTATCCAATAAGGGAATGGGCGGAAAGCGATCGACCTCGCGAAAAGCTTTTACTAAAAGGGAGGAATTCACTAAGCGATGCGGAATTACTTGCTATTCTGATGGGTTCGGGCTCAAAAAATGAATCGGCAGTAGATTTGGCCATGAGAATCCTGCGGGAATCGAATGATAACCTGATCGAATTATCAAAGTTGGGCGTAAAGGACTTAACTAAATTTAAAGGTGTGGGTGAAGCCAAAGCTATTTCAATTATTGCTGCAATGGAACTCGGTAAGCGAAGAAGGGGGGCTGAAGCTCTCGAAAAGAAAAAAATAACGAGCAGTAAGGATGTTTTTGAATATTTCAACAGCATTTTTGGAGATCATACTTATGAGGCATTTTATGTCCTCTTGCTAAACCGGGCCAACCGAATCATAAGGGAAGTACAAATAAGCGAAGGCGGCTTTTCAGGAACTGTTGCTGATCCAAAGAAGATTTTTAAAATTGGGCTTGAAAATAATGCGTCTTCTATCGTCCTTTGTCATAATCATCCTTCAGGTAATATTCAACCTTCAGATGCTGATATTAAGTTAACTCACAAATTGAAAAGTGCAGGTGAAATGCTCGATCTGCCGGTGATTGATCACATCATTCTTGGCGAAGAAAAATATTATAGCTTTGCCGATGAAGGACAGATGTAGATTTTAGACGTTAGATTTTAGACATTGGATATTAGACTTTGAATGGAATGATTAAACTGCTTACGATCATAGGTGCCCGACCACAAATTATTAAAGCTGCGGCCCTGAGCCGGGCGATTAAAAATCATTTTGCCGATAAAATTCATGAAGTTATCGTCCATACCGGACAGCATTATGACGATAACATGTCGAAAGTTTTTTTTGATGAAATGAATGTCCCAAATCCTGACTATAACCTTGGCGTTGGTTCGGGGAGTCATGGAAAGCAAACCGCTTTGATGATCGAAAAAACAGAAGAAGTTATCCTCCGCGAACATCCGGATTTTGTTGTCCTATTTGGTGATACCAATTCAACCCTCGCAGGTTCTGTGGCGGCAGCAAAACTTCATTTTCCAATCATCCATATCGAAGCAGGATTGCGATCGTTCAATAAATCCATGCCCGAAGAGATTAACCGGATTGTTTGCGACCACACCTCAACCCTATTGTTCACGCCTACCAAAACCGGGTTGAATAACCTGGTGAGAGAGGGATTTAATCCGGTGTCCAAACCACCTTATTCTCAGGATAACCCGGGCATATTTCATTGCGGCGACATTATGCTCGACAATAGCCTTTATTTTGCTGATATTGCAGAATCCAAATCCATAATCATTGAAAACAACAGGCTCGAAAAGGGACAGTTTATCCTTGCCACCATTCACCGTGACAACAATACCGATATTCCGGAAAGGCTGAATTCTATTTTTCAAGCCATCCATGAAATTTCTGTTGGAGAAAATATTGATTTTATTTTACCCCTTCATCCAAGGACCACTAAAATCCTCCGGCAAAACCTTACAGACAAGGTATTCAGGACGATAACAGATAATCGGAAGATTAAGATTATTTCTCCCGTTTCTTTTTTCGATACGCTTGTTCTCGAAAAGAATTGCCGAATGGTAATGACCGATTCGGGTGGCGTACAGAAAGAAGCCTACTTTTTTAAGAAGCCGGCAATCATTCTCCGCGCGGAGACTGAATGGGTAGAAATAGTGGAGTATGGAGCGGGGATTTGCACGGATGCCGGAATTGAAAATATAATAAAAGCGTACCGGTATTTTACTTCGCACGAACCTGTTTTTCCTCCGGTCTTCGGCGATGGCATGGCTGCTGAATTTATTTGCAGGCAAGTACTTTTGCAGGTGTAAACCTCATTTTGTTGGTAAAAAAGTCAACTTATACCGAATCGGATCAGGTTTACCCTGCAGGGACTCCGTTGGAGCAAGAAAACAAAAACATAATCCTCCCGGTATTAACTGTTTCAAATCCCCTAACTTTGGGACAAAATCTGTAAGAAACAGTATAGAAATAACTTTAAATTCCATACAACGATCATTTGCTTCGGGAGTAAAGTTGGTGGAAAAGTTATTACAGAAATTCTTTATCTTTACCTTCGCAAAAACAAGTATGCAAACCATCACGATAGAACCGACGGTTCATAATGGAGAGCGAAGGATAAAACTTATGTTCGGGTATGATGACCGGCTCATCAATCTTATAAAAAAGATGCCCGGCAGCGCCTGGAGCCGGACGATGAAATGCTGGCATATACCTGATGAACAGGATATCTTAGAAAAATTATTAAAAATATTTAAGGGTATTACATGGCTCGATTACTCAGCACTAAAGGATCGGAATACTGATAACATTTTTCAACCGGAAAAACATAACCTCCCTAAAGCTACCGAAGAGGATCATGCCATGATAAGCGAGCTGAAGAAATGGATGGAACATAAACGCTACAGTCCCTCAACCATAAAAACTTATGCGGGTGCAGCAATGGTATTCATAAGGTTTCTGAAGCCAAAAAACATTATTGATGCTGATAACAGAGATGTAGTAAAATTTACAAATGAATATATTCTTGCCAATAAGCTGAGTGCTTCCTACCAGAACCAGGCGATCAATGCGATTAAATTATTCTTCAGGGAAGTAATAAAAAATAAAATTGAAGTTGATGAAATTGACCGGCCACGGCGGGAGCACCGCTTACCTAACGTTTTAAGCAAAGAAGAAATAAAAGCCATTTTGCAGGCTCCATCGAATATAAAGCATAAAGCCATGCTCTCGCTCATTTATGCATGCGGATTGCGGAGAAGTGAATTACTTAACCTAAAATCATTGGATGTGGATTCGAAACGGGGACTTCTGATCATCAGGCAGGCGAAAGGAAAGAAGGATAGGGTGGCGCCGCTGCCGGAGAAGATTATCGCGCTTTTGAGGGAATATTATCTCGCCTTTAAACCAGTGATTTGGTTATTTGAAGGACAATCGAAGGGAGTAAAATATTCAGAAGAAAGTCTTGCAAAAGTGCTGAAAGCAAGCTGCAATAAAGCCCATATTAACAAACCTGTAACCTTACATTGGCTGAGACATTCGTATGCTACTCACCTCCTGGAAGGAGGAACCGATTTACGATATATTCAGGAATTATTAGGACACAAGAGCAGTAAAACGACTGAAATTTATACTCATGTTTCGACAAAGAGCTTGCAAAATATTAAAAGCCCTTTTGACGATTTATAATTTTATATATTTGCGTAATGCTAAGAACTAAAAAAAATGAAAAAAATAACCGGAACCAAAGGTACGGTTATACAAAAACGGGTGGCAAATAACCCAACCAGAAGGACGGTTATAAACGAGTTAGCTACAATATTATGAGGACACTTTTGTACATGATAAATGTTTTTATTTTTTTTGCGATAAATAGTTGCAAAAATCATTCAACACAGACAAATATAGCAAACAATAAAAAGCATGACACTTCTTTTCGTTCGATTGATACTGTTGGTGACAAAGCTGGAAATCGCATTGACTATGAAAAAACAAAGGTTATAGAAACAGTTTATGTAATAGACAGAAACGGAATAGATTTTAAACAGCAAGCAGAAGACAATTCTGAAACGCTTGGAAAATATGATTATGGTACGAGATTAGCAGTTGTTGAATTGAAAGGTGACTGGCTAGGTATAAGAGACAGGATAATAAGAGAGTTTGAAAGAAATGGAAGTAAAATCGAAGTTACTGCATGGGAGAAAGTTTATATTAAAAAAAGTTCAACAGGCGATTTAAAAACCATACAACTTAATGAAAAAGATTTAAATATTATTACTTCATTGACAAAGCAAGGCAAAACAGAAACAGATGAAAATGGAATAGCCCTTAATTGTTGCTTGAGAATTGAGTTGATAGGTAAGTCCGAGTACGAATCAAAAAAGAAAAACTTCGTTACCTTTTTAATTCAAGATACAGCTTTGATTAAAAAGAAAAGTGGAAAGATTATTCTTAGATGCGAAAATAAAAACAAAGTTTTTATTGACAAACCTGATGCTGAAACAGAAATGATAATAAATGATTATGTTGGAAAGATTGAATTTGTAGATAAGTATTTAGTAAAAAAAACTTATTATGAAGGTTCGGGTTATACCTTCGTTGACAAAAAAACAGGAGAAGAATCTAAAGTGTTTATTGAATATCCAAATATTTCTCCAGATAAAAAAAATATTATTTGCATTTCAGCAAATCCATATTCAACTACTGGAGACCTTGAAATATATTCGATAAACGAAAATAAAATAAATTTAATTTTTTCTGCTTGTTTTAAATACTGGATGCCGACAATAGAAAGGGAAGAAATTTTTTGGAACAACGATGGATGCTTTTATGTGCCAGTGAAACATATTAATGCATACTGGAACGAATCCGGCAATTTCAATGACAAATTCCAATATATTAAAATAAAAATACTGTAGCTAACATGGGCTAAAAAAAAGCGGGCGTTCAGTAATAATTTGACAATTCAGTAATTATTTATAACTTTGTTTCGGGTGAAAGAAAAGTGCGAGTAAATGTGCCCGCCTTTCCTTAGCCCCAAACGTTATGCACCACTTTATGAAAACAAAAAATGAAGAGAATACTCTTTTTATTGATTTTATCATTAATCAGTTTTGAACTACAGGCTGATGCTGGATATGCCTTTAGATATAAGGCAACTATTTCATTAAAAGATAAAAGTGACGTGACTGGCTACTTTTTCTTTACAACCTATCAGAATAGATTTAATCCAAAGGAATCAGACTTCAAAAATTACATTTTTACCAATTACCATTTTCCAATATCCTTATATGAAAACATTAAAACCATAAGAGTTAATGATTATCTGACAGTTGACTTTGTGATAAAAGGGAGTGAAAAGACAATTGAAAAAAATGAAATTGAATCAATTGAACTTATTGAAGATATTGAAACGAAAGTAGGTTCAAGATTAAGATTACTTAGTGAACAAGAATATAAATTGCTTAATCAGAATTTCCTGAATACAGAAAGAATCAATTATGAATCGTACGTGGTACATTGCAGTTATTATTTGTTAAACTGGAATGCTTCAAATGACCTTAAAGAACTTAAAGAGAGCATTTATAAAAAAATCGAAGAATTGACTCAAGAAAATAACTCTCAGGGTGTACTGGATTACATCAACAAAATGAAAATGGACTTGATTTACAGAGACATTATTCTTTTTCAATATTGTTCTGCAAATTAAAAGCGGTGCATAACAGCGGCTAATATTGCATGCCGCGCATCCGGGTCATCAAGACAAGAAATTGTATATTTGAATATAATGAATATCAACAAACATGAAGGTACAAATGCGGCACGCAACATAGCCGCCAACCGTTAGCAACAATAATTAAACAAAAGACAGACACCATGAAAAGCATATATTTCATTTTCGTTATAGTAATGCCATTGTTTTTCGTTAGTTGTGAAAATGAAGAATCTTTAAAGGATAATCAAATTTTGGTTGACAAAATCTATAATTACAACAATGAATTAGTTGGAGATTATATTTATAATGACCAAGACAGATTGACAGAGATAAATATGTATTTCTATGATACAAAAGATGGAAGAAGAATAGATTATAAGTTTGAGTATCAAGAAAACAAGGTAAAAACAATTAAATATATTGAATATCAATTTCCTCAAGCGAATCACACTTTAGAATTGACATATAATAATTCAGACCAAATAGTAAAAAAAGAAACTTTTCAAAATGAAAAATTAATAGATACCCAATATTTTAAATACTATGAAGATGGTAAATTAAAATGCTTGACAGACAAGAACAGAAATGAAAATTACTTTTTCATTTATGACGATAAGAAAAATGTAATACAAATTAAACGATTGTATGTTGATAATGGGTTTGGTGGTGATACTATTGAAATATACAGAAATTTTGTATATGATAATATGCCCAAACCCAATTTTGGAATTGACTATATCTTCTTTTTGGAACCTTTACCTGGCTTTGGGACTGAAGCTACTCTTGAAAAAGGAATTTCTATTAATAATATGCTAGAATACGTTGAAAGTGGAACAAAATGGATTTATACATATAATCAAAATAATTTACCGAAAACTATAGAAACTAAATGGAAAGATATCGTAACATTAGAACCAATGATGCTTAGAATAGAATATAAGAAATAAATTACTGTTGCTAACAAACGCTATAGCAAATGCGGGTATTCGTGTTCGTTGAAACATTTGAAATCTTTATATACATTTGTGCTGGCAGACAGTTAAGCAACAATTTATTCCCGCACTTGCCATAGCGTCAGCCGTTGGTAACAATATAAAACCGCAACCTTGAACAAAAAATTTTGTCATTAAGGAAAATGAAAGCCAATGCAAATGAGAAAAATAGTTTTTGGAATTACGATTTTAGCACTCTTGACTTCTTGCAATATGCAAAATGATCAAGCCAGCCAGGAAAACAACAATGAACAAAAAGCAAATCAAATCTCCGACCCGGATATATTTATCGGAAAACACAAGGCAAAAGCAATGGTTTTAGGCGTATTTCATTTTGACAATCCCGGATTGGATAGTTATAAGCCTAAATACCCATTCAACATACTTGAAGAAAAAAGACAAGGAGAATTGGAAATGCTTTTAAACAAAATAGCCGAATATAAACCAACTAAAATCTTATTGGAATGGGACAGAATTGAAATGGACAGTATTGCGAATGATCGTTTTCAAAAATATCTCGACGGAACATATAGCATAGACGATAAGCGTAACGAAGTCTATCAAATTGGTTTCAAGCTTGCAAAAAAATCAGGACACAGAAAAATATACTGCTCCGATGCTTCTGCGGATTGGTTTGGGGTGGAACTGGATTGGGATAACTATGACGCAGAGACCTATTTAAAATCAAAAGGGCAATATGAAAAAAGCACCCGTTATGATTATCAATCGTTTTATGAACAAAATGACTCATTAAAAACTGTCCAATCACTCACTGAACATTTCGAAATGATAAACAGTCCTGAAAACAGGCTAAAAGACCATCAGGCATATTTAGCTGAAACAATTTTAGAAGGAGCGGGAGATAACTATTTAGGAGCTGATGCCGTGGCTAAATGGTATAGAAGGAACTTGAGAATTTTTGCCAATGCATACGATTTGACAGATTTTGACAGCGAAGAAAGATTATTGCTTCTCTATGGATCAGGGCACGTTTGGCAGTTAAGGCAATTTTTTATGGACTCACCAGATTTTGAATATGTAGAACCAAATGAATACCTGACGAATTGAATACTGTTGCCAACAAGAAGGCTATAACAAATGGCTTGTTTTAAAACATAATTGAAGCATCGTTCCCACGCAATCCGCCACCGGTCAAAGCCTCAGCCATTAAGGGCAAGCCTAGATGCAACCATAGCGCAAATGACGAACTGACAAGAAAAACCGTTTTACTGAGGAACAAGTTTAAAAACTATAATTTCAGACTTAATCAACATTGTCCGTTGATATTTATTTGTAAATTTGCTAAAAGATAATTATAAAAAGCCATATCAACATTACAAGGTAACTTTGAAAATGAAAATATGAGTACGGCAAAAATATCCATACGTTTTTTTGACGACCGCGAAGTGCGTGCCCTTTGGGACGAAGAAAATGCCAGGTGGTGGTTTTCGGTGTTGGATATTGTTGCCGTACTTACCGACCAAAACGATTACACCAAAACCCGCAACTATTGGAAATACCTTAAAGCGAAGCTGAAGAAAGAAAACAGCCAAGTGGTTAGTGTCACTACCCAGTTGAAATTCCTTGCACCGGACGGAAAAAAGCGTTTAGCCGATATGTTGGATTACAACGGCATTATTGCATTGGGCAAAGAGTTCCCGGGCAAAAAAGCAAACCGATTTATTGAATGGTTTACTTACAGTGATGAAAGCATAGACGGAAAAAGTAAAACAAAAGCATATGCCCTGTTTGATAGTTCGTTTATCAGCAGCATTGAAGTTGGCACAACCAAAGGCTTGCAGCAAATTCACGCTTATTTGTTTGGCGGCTTGTATGATTTTGCGGGGCAAATCAGGCAAAAGAACATTTCAAAAGGGGGTTTTCAATTTGCTGTATCACGTTTTTTGGGCGAAACATTAAAGCAAATAGAAACAATGCCCGAAACTACATTTGACGAAATCGTGAATAAATATATAGAAATGAACATTGCACACCCGTTTATGGAAGGAAACGGCAGAAGCATCAGAATATGGTTGGATTTGATATTGAAAAAACGCCAAAAAAAATGCATAGATTGGAGTAAAATAGGCAAAAGAGATTATATGAACGCAATGATGCAAAGCCCAACAAACAGCAACCTTCTAAAAAAACTATTGAAAAACACTTTAACCAACAAAATCAACAACCGCGAAATGTTTATGAAAGGAATTGACTATTCGTATTACTACGAAGAAAATGACTAAGGCAAAAATGGTTTGCAAAGACAGAACAACCGAAACGCCGGCCCATAACACATAGAGTGATAGCCGAAAAGCCCTTAAACAAAAGCCCGGAAGTTGCTTACGCACTTTCGGGCTTTTCGGTCTATCACTTCTGTCATTGCCGGATAAATGTTCGGCGACCCCTGTTTGGAGTTAGTGCCTTTGGGGATAAAGCAGCCGGTTTTTAAAGAACATGTTCAACATCCTGAAAAGTAGTTATTTTTGAGGAAAAAACAGGTAGCAAAAACCCCCCCGAACCTTGCGGAGGGGTCGCTTGAACAAAGGCTATATACAATAAGGATTTCAGTGGTAAATCAAGCATTCTGCCCCGCTCAAACTTCGGTGAGGGTGGACAGGAAAGTAGCCCGCAATCCCATACTGCATATAGTCTCGACCCTAGTGTGTCATTCAAGACAAGCTCTATGCTAACGGAATACTACTTTGACTAAAAAAATGAAAACAATTGAAGAAAGCGTTGTAATTGCAATGGATGGTTCTGACAAGGAACTATACCCATTTTTACCTTATATACTGCAAGACCTGTGGGAAATAGGATCAGACCCGGAGGCAATAATAAAACTGATAAGAAAGTATTGTAATCATACTGCCGGATTAAAAGTCCTTGATTTGGGTTGTGGGAAAGGAGCCGTATCTATAAAAGTATCGAAGGAGCTTGGATGTGCCTGCTATGGAATAGATGCAATCCCTGAATTTGTTGAATTCGCAAAACAAAAGGCAGCCGATTTTAAAGTAAGTCACTTGTGTAAATTTGAAACAGGAGATATTAGAGAAAAAGTGAAAACGTTGTCGGGTTATGATGTGGTAATACTTGGTGCAATCGGACCTGTTTTTGGAGATTATTTTACAACTCTTTCAATCCTGGTAAATTGTATTAATGAAAATGGAATTTTTATTATTGATGATGGTTATATCAATGATGATAGTGATTTTAATCATCCCATAATGTTAAAAAAATCCAATATCTTTCAGCAAATAGAAAAGGCAAGAATGTATGTTGTTGAAAATGACATTATGGATAGAGAGGACATAAAAGATTCAGACGATTACATTTTTGATAAGCTAAATAAAAGATGCAATGAGTTAATTGAAAAATTCCCTGATAAACAGACTTTGTTTCTCAATTATATAAAAAAGCAAGAGGTTGAAAATGATGTTCTCGAAAATAAAGTAATCGGAACGACATTGGTTATTAAGAAAAATTAGAAAAATATATTGCACGAACACTCATCATACTAAAAAATGCACATGGAAAATCACCTTATTAAAACAATATTAAAGGTAAGTTCATTAAGCAAAAGCTTTATGAATGTCCAAGCTGTGCAAAACATCTCGTTCTCGTTAGAACAAGGAGACATTTTCGCATTTCTTGGTCCCAATGGTGCTGGAAAAACAACAACACTGCGAATATTACTTGATATTATTAAATCGGACAACGGACAGATAGAATGGAATCTGAACGGCAAATCCACTAAGTTACCCGAAGCTGGACTTATTGGTTATTTGCCTGAAGAGAGAGGACTCTATCTTGATATTCCGATATTAAAATCGTTGATTTATCTTGCATCCATCAGAGGCATGGACAAGACGGATGCAAAAAAAACAGCATTGGAGTGGCTTGAAAGGATTGGCCTTGCTGATAGGGCAAAAGAAAAACTACAAGTACTTTCAAAAGGAAATCAACAGAAAATTCAGTTTGTAGCTTCCATACTTCATCAACCTGCATTTGCTATTCTTGACGAACCTTTTTCCGGATTGGATCCGCTGAATCAGGAAAAATTTATTGATTTTATTAAGGAAATCAATAATCAGGGAACTACAATTTTATTAAGTGCTCATCAAATGCCATTAGTTGAAAAAATTGCCAATAAAGTTTTCCTTATTAACAATGGCAAAGAGTTATATAACGGCTCATTATCTGGTATTTATCAAACATTTGGTAAAAAACAAATCATCGAACTGCAACTTGAATCACCTCTTAATGAATCCACCCTTCAAAATCTGACCGGAATTGAAAGTGTAAACATCATTGATGATTTGCGTGTAAAACTTACATTCGGGGAAACAACTGACATGAAAAGTGTATTGAGTCAATTGGTTAAGGTTGAAGGCATTTGTGATATCACAAGTCACAAGCCTGACCTTCATGAAATTTTTCTGCAACTTGTTAAAACGCATAGACTATGAAATATTGGAAACAAGTAATAACGGTAACACGCTGGGAGTTCAGTCGTTTTTTCAAACCCAAAAATGAGGTCATCGGAATAGTAATTATGCTTGTTGTGTCATCTGTTTTTTACTTTGGGGGTAAATTCGCATTTTCCGATACAGATAAAAAATTGGAAATATCAGTTATAGACGATATTGATTTCATGTTAACAGAAATCCTGAAGGATGACTATGTAATAAACAGGATTCCGGCACAGCAAAAGCCAAAGTTTTCAGATAGATTAAAAAAAGAAAAAGACGGAGTTTTATTAGAAACAGATGGAGAATCATTTACATTATTAGCATATAAGAACACCCGGACCATTAAGAAACTAAAAACCTATTTAACTGAATATCATAAGCAAAGAGAAATGCAAAGAATCGGGTTAAGCCCCGATGAATTATCGGCTGTATTGTCCCCGGCACGCGTTGTGGAAACGTTTCTTTATACTGATAATTCTAAGAACAGGTTAGTTCTTGCCTGGTTTTTTGCAGGTCTTATGATACTGGCAGTATTTCTTAGTTTTGCTTATCAGTTTACCGCTATAACAGGCGAGAAGCAGTTAAAAATAACTGAACAAATTGTTTCTGCAATTAGTCCGCAAGTTTGGATGGACGGGAAAATATTAGGCATTACTTTAACAGGCATATCTTCCATGATTACTTATTCGCTGCTGAGCATTATTGGAGGTGTTCTTTTTTTTCAGTTCACAGGATTGCCCGCTTCGGTAATACTTGAATACTTGTATTTGCCTTCAATAGCCTTGTATTTACCCTTTGCTTTAATTGGTGTGTTAATTTGGAATGCAATACTTGCTGCCATTGCATCAATAATCACCGACCCAAATAATTCAGGAAAAAGTTCACTTATGATGTTGCCGGTGGTATTTGTAATTGCTTCGTTTTTGGTAACTCGTGACCCCGATAGCGGATTGTCAGTATTTCTTTCCTGGTTTCCCTTGACTTCCGCAACAGCAATGCCAATGCGATGGGCAATAACTGAGATTGGATTTTGGCAACTTGCAGGTTCATTTTTGTTACTGGTACTGACATTTTATTTTTTACGTAAACTTGCAGCAAAGATTTTCAGGGTTTCAATCCTGATCACCGGAAAAGAGCCAACATGGGGTGAAGTATATAAACTATCAAAACAGTCATAAAAAGTCATGAAACGCTTGATTCCAGACAATCTTTAACTTTTTGTAATTATTTGACCTGTAATTTAACCATTATACCAGCAGAACCTGCTAATGAATAAATTTTTGATAATTAATTAAAATTTATTGTTTATCAATAAATATTTATTAATTTTGCATCATAATTTAAATTTTAACAGCTATGACAAAGAAAAACGATTTTATTTTAAAAGTATTAAATGTAGTTTCCTGGATTATATTCATTGGATTATGCATTGAGGCAGGAGCCTTAATTTTCAATTTTGTTTTGACCCTTTTCAAGCCAATTGCGTCCCTTAACATTTATAAAGAGTTAAACCTTTCAGAGATCTACGAAAACCAATTTGCTCATTTTATTGGGGTGATGAGTTTTGTTGTTGTTTTATCTATTCTTAAGGCTTATTTATTTTACCTTGTTGTAAAAATCTTTATGAAACTGAATTTAGTAAAACCTTTCAATGTTGAGATAGCAAAACTGATAGAAAAGATAAGCTTTGAGGCATTTGCTATTGCAATAGTCAGTATTATTGCACATCAGTACACAAAGCGGATCATTCAATATGGGTATGAGGTTGACCATATAGAAGAATACTGGGATGACACGGCAGCTTTTCTGATGATGGCAGCTATTATATTTGTAATTTCACAGATATTTAAAAAAGGCATTGAATTACAAAACGAAAACGATTTAACTGTTTAGTCTATGTCAATCATTGTCAACTTAGATGTAATGATGGCAAAGCGAAAAATGTCGCTTAATGAGCTATCAGAAAAAGTAGATTTAACACTTTCTAACCTATCAATCTTGAAAACAGGAAAAGCAAAAGCTATTAGATTTAGCACTTTAGAATCCATTTGTAAAACCCTGGAATGCCAACCGGGAGACCTTTTAGAATATGATAATGCCGAGAAAAGAACAACGACCCGCTAACATCACTGACCCAAAAGTTGTGGTTTGGTGGTTTAATCAAATCTTGTGCTTCTATCAATTTTTGTGCTTAGTAGGCAATGAAGTGATTCCAAATCGACACCTTCGGATAGCTGCGAAAGTTATAATGGCTTTAAAATGAATATAGCCTTAAGGAATTCTGGCTTTACCGCCGGTTAAAAAAAAGCCCCCTGTTTTGTAGGAGGCTTTTGAATGATAATAACCTTTTGTTTTTATACGTATCCCTGGGCAAGCATAGCATCGGCAACTTTTACAAAACCACCGATGTTTGCACCCTTTACATAGTCGATATATCCGGTTGAATCCTTTCCCCATTTCACACAATTCGCATGGATATTGATCATGATATTGTGTAAGCGGGTATCAACTTCCTCACGGGTCCAGCTCAAACGCAATGAATTCTGCGACATTTCAAGACCTGAAGTAGCAACACCGCCAGCATTAGCAGCCTTACCAGGTCCATAAAGAATCTTATTTTTCTGGTATACTTCAATTGCTTCGGGCAATGATGGCATATTGGCACCTTCTGAAACGACAAAACAACCATTTGATATCAGCGTTTTTGCATCTGCTCCATTCACCTCATTTTGGGTGGCTGATGGAAGTGCAATATCACACTTGATGCCCCATGGGCGTTTTCCTTCATGATATTCAGCTTTATACTTTTCAGTATATTCACTGATCCTGCCCCGTTTTACATTCTTTAGCCACATTATGTATGCTAATTTCTCCTTGTCAATTCCGGCAGGATCATAAACGAATCCGTTGGAGTCGGAACAAGTAACAACCTTAGCACCTAATTGAGTAGCCTTTTCAGTAGCATACTGAGCAACATTACCAGAACCAGAAACTGTACAAATTTTTCCCTTCAGGCTGTCATTGCGGGTTTTTAGCATTTCTTCTGCAAAGTAAACCTGTCCGTAGCCGGTTGCTTCGGGACGAATTAAACTTCCGCCCCATTCAATACCTTTTCCAGTTAGCACACCTGTGAATTCATTTCTTAACCTCTTGTATTGTCCAAAAAGGAATCCTATTTCGCGGCCTCCAACTCCAATGTCACCAGCCGGAACATCTGTATCAGGACCGATATGACGAGAAAGCTCGGTCATAAAGCTCTGGCAGAAACGCATTACTTCAATATCAGATTTACCTTTGGGATCGAAATTAGATCCGCCTTTTCCACCACCCATTGGTAAAGTGGTCAAACTGTTTTTAAGAACCTGCTCAAAAGCAAGGAACTTTAAAATACCCAAATTTACTGTAGGGTGAAACCTTAGACCTCCTTTATAGGGTCCGATAGCGCTGTTCATCTCAATCCGGTAACCTTTGTTGATCTGGAGTTCTCCTTTGTCGTCGACCCAGGGTACCCTGAAAAGAATGATTCGTTCCGGTTCTGCAATTCTTTCAAGAACCTTTGCCGTTTTGTACTTTGGATTTTCTTCGATGAAGGGAAGCAATGATTCTGCTACTTCCTGAACTGCCTGATGAAATTCAACTTCACCTGGATTCTTGGCGATAATGTCAGCCATGAATTTTTTTACTAATTGATCGTTTGCCATAATGTAACTATCTTTTAATTAATTGTTTAATAAGAGAGCACTTTTAAAGAAGCGCAATATTAAAGAAAAAAAATAATCCAAAACAAAAAAACCCGTATATTTTTAAAATATATCCATTTGCTGTTTACTCTTAATGACACGTTTTCAGATCATTATCGCAAATAATCAATTGCTAATTTATTAACAATATAAATATCCATTCAAAAGTCGAATAACGTATTTAGATAGAAATGATCAATTAATTTTGTACCCATTAATATTGGAATACTACAGGAGGAAAAATATTTTTAATATGGAAATTGAGGAAAAATCACATAGTGGATTTGAACAACTCCGATCCGAAACGATTGAGCGGCTAAAAGAGCTTTCGACCATTAACCGAACCACGGCAATACTAAAAGAAGGGAAGTCAGAATATGAATCCCTGCAACAGATTACCTATATTCTGCCCGATGGGTGGCAATATCCTGAATTTACCAAGGCCAGAATCATATTTGAGGAACACGAATTCAGGTCGAATGAGTTTTATAAAACCCAATGGGCTCAGAAGCAGGAATTCATGACCATTGACAACAAAACCGGAAGCATTGAGATTTATTATACTAAAAGTTTTCCTGAGGCCGATGAAGGACCGTTCCTGAAAGAAGAGCGGGATCTGATCAATAATCTGGCGAATATTATTACCGGTTATCTGAACAGTATAAAAGGCAAAGCTGTTTTGAAGCGTTTTGGTTACAAAGCCGAAAAGGAAACGCAAATTGAAAAAAAAGAGGAGTGCGCAATAACGAGCATGCAGCTTCTTCAAAGGTTTTTAAACAAAAACAATTACGACCGCGATATATACCATGACCTTATGCCATTTAAGGTAAAGGAATTGCTGATAATCGCCAATCTATACGATGCCTATTGCATCGAAAATGAAGGCAGATTTACAGAACACCTGATTGGCGATTACTCACGACTTAACCTGACATCTATGCCGAGGATTACAGGTGTTTCGACGGAAGAAGAAGCCTTGGAACAATTGCACTCCAAACACTTTGACCTTGTGATCATCATGGTGGGAGCCGACAAAAAGATACCCATTTTCATTTCCGAACGAATAAAAAAATCGTTTCCATACATTCCCGTATTCCTTCTGCTTAACAATAACAGTGATATCAATTATTTTGAAGCTGAAAAAAAGCCTTTGTCGTTCGACCGCATTTTTGTCTGGAACGGAGAATCGCGAATATTCTTCACCATGGTAAAACATGTGGAAGATAAAATCAACCTGGAGAACGACACTAAAATTGCTCTTGTTAGATTTATCCTTGTAGTGGAAGACTCACCGATGTATTATTCCCGCTACCTGCCTCTGTTATACCAGGCAGTTTTAGAACAAACTACCCGGATCATCAATGATGTAAGCACCGATGACCTCTATAAAGTGCTCAAATTAAGGGCCCGTCCAAAGATTTTGCTGGCAACAAATTATGATGAGGCAATTGATATTTTTAATCGCTACAGCGATTATTTATTCTGCCTGATCACCGATGTTAAATTCAATAAAGGAGGAGAAGTTGCAGAAACTGCAGGATTCGACCTGGTAAAATTTCTCCGCAGCAGGAAAAAAGAAATCCCGGTCATTATTCAGTCATCAAATCCAGAACATGCACTCGAGGCTCACAATCTTAAGGCTACTTTTATTGATAAAAACTCCGAAAACCTGGTCCAGGAAATCAAGAGTTTTATTATGCACTATCTTGGATTCGGTAATTTTATATACCGCGATAATACAGGCAAAAAACTCGTAGAAGTTAAATCATTGAAAGAATTTGAAAAGCATTTGCGAACAATTCCAAAAGAATCGATCCTTTACCATGCCCAAAAAGATCATTTTTCGATGTGGCTGATGGCGAGGGGCGAAATTCAGGCAGCTAAAATTTTACACCCAAGGAAAGCTTTAGAATTCAACGATGCGGAGTCTATAAGGGAATACCTAATCAGCGTTATTCAGAGGTTCAGGAATGAGCAAAACCAGGGCAAAGTGATTCCTTATGAAGAATCAGCCATCCTTGATGAAACCAATATTGTAACTTTGAGCGATGGAGCCATGGGTGGTAAAGGAAGAGGATTAGCGTTTGTCAATTCTCTGATCTATAACTTTGATTTTAGCAGTTATGTTCCTCATATCAACATTCGTACTCCCCGGACTGCTTTTATTGGAACTGACGAATTTGAATATTTTCTCGATCACAATAATTTGCATGAGGTGATCATCGAAGATATTCCTTACGATCAACTGAAGGAAAAATTTCTCGAAGGAAAGCTTACCCCAACCCTTACAAAAAGGTTAAAAGAGTTGCTGCGTTTGATCACCAAGCCAATTGCTGTCCGGTCTTCGGGTCTTTTCGAAGACAGCCAGATGCAGCCTTTTGCAGGAATTTTTGAAACGTACTTACTTCCCAATGTTCATCCGGACATCAATGTCCGGTTGCAACAATTAATGGATGCAATTAAACTGGTTTACGCTTCCGTTTATTCGCGGGTTGCCCGTGGATATATCAAAGCTGTCAACTATAAGATTGAAGAGGAAAAAATGGCTGTTGTCATTCAGGAAGTGGTCGGAAATCAATACGAAGACATGTATTATCCTCACATTAGCGGAGTCGCACAATCCTATAATTATTATCCATTTGCCCACATGAAGCCGGAGGAGGGATTTGCAGTAGCTGCTTTTGGCCTGGGAAAATATGTGGTGGAAGGTGAAAAAGCGTACCGGTTTTCACCCAAATACGCAGCCACCGAAATCCTTACATCCAAAGATCAGGTAAAAGGTTCACAAACCGTTTTTTATGCTGTAGATCTCCGTAAAAAAAATATCAATCTTTTAGAAGGTGATACGGCGGGACTGATCAAAGCGGATATTTATGAAGGGGAGAAGCATGGAACCCTGAAACATTGTGCATCTGTTTTCGATCCTGACAACAATACCATTTCTGCCGGGCTTGATAAACCGGGTCCGCGGGTTATTAATTTTGCAAATATTTTAAAATACAAATACATCCCCCTGGATGAGACCATCAGCATTGTTCTTGATATTGTTAAAGAAGCTCTTGGTACACCAGTCGAAATAGAATTTGCAGTTGATCTGAATAAGGATGAAAACTATAAAAGTTCTTTTTACCTGCTTCAGATTAAACCCATGATCGGCAGCTCGCAGGATTATAACGTCGATATGAAGCAATTCAAAAAAGATGATATCATTCTGTTTGCCGAGAAGGGAATGGGGAATGGATTAATCAAAGACATTACCGACATCATTTATATCGATAACAAATTATTCGACAAATCGAAAACTGAGGAAATGGCTGCCGAAATTGATGAGATGAACAAAGCGTTTATGAAGGAAGGTAAACAATACATCCTTATCGGACCTGGCCGATGGGGAACCCGTGATCGCTGGATTGGAATACCTGTCGACTGGCCCCAGATTTCCAAAGCCAAAGTCATTGTCGAAACCAGTTTGGAAGACTACCCGTTGGATGCTTCTTCAGGATCACATTTCTTTCATAATGTAACATCAGCCAATGTCGGATATTTTTCTGTTTTGCCCGATCGGTCAGGAAGTTACATTAACTATGACATGTTAAACAACCAGGAATTAATTCAAAAAACAAAGTATTACAGACATGTCAGGTTTAAAGAACCGGTAAAAGTAAGAATGGATGGTAAGAAAAGAATTTCGGTAATTACAATTAATTGAAAGTTCATTGGTGAAATTCCAATAGTTTATGGTCATTATTTAAATCAGCTATAAATTAGCTGGTGCGGTTTTGAGCCGATAATTTTGATATTCAATTTTATACATATTTTTATAACGGTATTGAATATAGGCCGTATAAAATAAATAGTAATATTTTTACGGCAATATTCCATAATATTGTAGGATTAAATTGAACATTACGTTCATTAATAAAATAAAAAGTTTAGTCATGTACGAATTTGTATCATTAAACCTGAAATGCCCCAAATGTGGCGAACTCCTTATGGATAAGGAACACCTTGTAGATAATGAACCAAGTATTAAGCTTTTCATTGACAAAGGAGGAGAAAAAGGATTGATCTTTCTGAGTTCAATTTATGGAAGTTATAATTACTCCAGCGATATTAAAATACCTGTTGGCGACATCGCAAAATTCTCCTGTACACATTGTAATGCCGTTCTTAATTCAAAATCGGAATGCCTATCCTGTGGAGGAGAAATGGTTCCTTTTTATCTGGATATGGGCGGAAAGGTGAGCATTTGTTCCCGTAGCGGATGTAAGAACCACCATGTAGAGTTTGAAGATCTTTCACAGGCGTTGCGGAAGCTTTACCAGGAGTATGGCTTCAGGGGAAGAAAGTATCCCCAGGATGAACGCACTAAAGAACAAAAAGAGAAAGTATTTGAAAAGAAGGCTGACGAGCATTCTGAAATGCTCGAATCAGGGACTTTTCTGCAAAGTTATTGTCCGAATTGCCGCAAAAGCCTGATTGAAAACGATCTGTTAAAACTGAAAATCATCAATGGTGAGGAGGGCTATCTGCTGCTAAGCCCTTATCTGAATAGCTTTACTTCCAAATCAACCATTTATCTTCCGGAAGACAAACCTGTGACTGATATCAAATGCTATCATTGTGATACAAGTTTGGTTGAAAAGGAAAAAGGATGCGATAAATGCGGATCGCCAACCGCAAAAATCAATGTTAGCGCCAGCAGTAAATTAATCGATTTTTATATCTGCACCAAAAAAGGTTGTCGCTGGCATGGGCTTAGTGAGGAAGATTTGTATTCAATAAAACTTGAAGAAAGCGACGAATGGTAAACCGGTTCAAGGTTTAAGGTTCAAAGTTTCAGGTTAGCAAAAAGATGTCTAAATTATAACTAATAATTAAAAAACGACTCATGTTTCAAATAGTCAGAAAACAGGAAATGGCAAGGGGTACCATCATCCGGTTCGATATCACTGCTCCCAAGATTGCCAAAAAAGTCAAGGCAGGCCAGTTTGTGATTATCAGGGTGAATGAAACGGGTGAGCGGATACCGCTGACTGTTGCCGACAAAGATGAATTTGCCGGCATCATTACCATCATTTTCCAGGTTGTAGGAAAAACAACTGCTTTAATGAGATCATTGAAGGAAGGTGACCTGATAAAAGATGTCGTTGGACCGCTTGGTCGTCCGGCTGAAGTGGAAAAGATCGGCACCGTGGTGATGATTGGCGGCGGAACCGGTGTTGCTATTCTTCATCATGTTGCCAAAGCCTTCAAACAAGCTGGAAATTATGTGATCGGCATCATGGGTTCAAAGGATAAAGAATTGCTGATCCTCGAAAACGAAATGACCCAGATATGCGATGAACTCGTTATCACCACCGATGATGGCAGTTATGGCGAAAGAGGTTTTGTCACTCAGCCCCTCCAAAAGTATATTGAAGAAAGAGATGATATCAAGCTGGTTTATGCTATTGGGCCGATCATCATGATGAAAAACGTATGTAAACTGACCGAAAAACATAAGATTAAAACAATGGTCAGCCTGAATCCTATTATGATTGATGGTACCGGAATGTGTGGCGGGTGTCGTGTTAAGGTAAATGATGAAACCCGGTTCTGCTGTGTGGATGGGCCTGATTTCGATGGACACCAGGTAGATTATGATGAACTCATGAACCGGAATTCCCTTTATATGAAAGAGGAGAAAGATTCCTTATTATTCTCTATCCGATAAGTTTCAAAATATTTGATATAATTAAATTGTAGAAGCCATGCTCGAACATGATGTTAAATATTTAAAGTTTAAAACCTATTTAAGCACCTACTGTCCGCATTGCCACAATAGTTTTAATGTTGAGAAAAAAGATTTAAAGCAGATCGAATTCAATGCTATTTATAAGGGTCAACCTGTTGATTTGAAGTTAAGCCCTTACCTCGACGTGTTTGATGTAGATCTTTCGGTTCCAATTGAAAAGGGTGAGGTACTTGATGACCTTTTATGTCCGCAATGCAAAAAGAGTCTTATTGTGAAGGAAATGTCATGCGGAGAATGCGGCTCACCGGTCGGGGAAGTGATCATTTCGGCCATGTCAAAACTAATCCCTTTCTTCGTTTGCATGAAATATGGCTGCGAATGGCATGGATTAACAAAAGCCGACGAGCGAAGGATCAAGCTGAAAATTCCCCGCC
This sequence comes from uncultured Bacteroidales bacterium, assembly GCA_963749345.1. Lineage (GTDB taxonomy): Bacteria > Bacteroidota > Bacteroidia > Bacteroidales > JAADJA01 > JAADJA01. Next base: position 225,903 of record CAVVMO010000004.1, read on the forward strand.
AGGATATGCCAGAGCAGGATCAAACATTAAGGATACATAATTTCCAGGAAGTTCCTTATGGTTTTACTACCGAACTTGCATTACTTGAGGCTGGCCGTTGCCTGCAGTGCAAAAATCCACAATGTGTTTTGGGCTGCCCTGTTAATGTCCCAATTCCACAGTTTATCGCTTTGATAGCTGATGAGAAAATAAACGAAGCAGCAAAAAAAATTAAAGAGACTAACCTCTTCCCGGCAATCTGCGGTAGGGTTTGTCCACAGGAAAACCAGTGTGAATCAACCTGTGTTATGGGACATAAAGATAAACCGGTTGCCATCGGCAGGCTGGAACGATTTGTTGCCGATTACGAACGCAAAATGGATCTGGTCAGGGTTCCGATCATCAAAGAAAATTTAGGTCAAAAGATTGCCATTATCGGATCTGGTCCCGGAGGATTGACGGTTGCAGCTGATATGCGACAATTGGGTTATTCCGTTACAGTTTTTGAAGCTTTGCACGAAACCGGCGGTGTGCTTACTTATGGCATCCCCGAATTCAGGCTTCCAAAATCCATTGTTCAGTTTGAGATCAACTTTTTAAAAGAAATGGGCGTAAGGATCGAAACCAACCAGGTTATCGGTAACATTCATACTATTGATGAATTACTTGAAGAATTTCAGGCGGTGTTTATCGGTGTTGGCGCAGGGCTGCCCACATTCATGGGAATCGAAGGTGAAAGCCTTGGTCATATTTTCTCAGCCAATGAATACCTCACCCGAATGAATTTGATGAAGGCTTATAAATTCCCTGAATACGATACGCCTATGCCCAAAGGGTTCAATGTTGCAGTAATTGGCGGCGGCAATGTGGCAATGGACTGTGCCAGGACTGCCAAACGTACCGGTGCCACTGAAGTGACCATCGTTTACCGCAGATCGAGGCAGGAGCTTCCCGCACGGGGCGAAGAGGTTCACCATGCACAGGAGGAAGGAATTAAATTTAAGCTGCTGACCAATCCGATCCGATATTTAGGCACTGATTTCAATACTGTAAAAGCCATGGAATGCATCAAGATGGAGTTGGGTGAACCGGATGCTTCCGGCAGAAGAAGGCCAGTACCTATTGAAGGTTCTAACTATATTATGGATGTCGATTTGGTTATTGTTGCTGTGGGTAATGGACCCAATCCAGTCATTTTCCAATCCACGCCAGACCTTAAACGTAACAAGCGAGGCTATATCGAAGCCAATCCTGAAACCATGGAGACTTCCAAGGAGTTTGTTTATGCCGGAGGTGATATTGTAACCGGATCCGCTACGGTTATTGAAGCCATGGGTGCCGGAAGGATAGCTGCAAGAGCGATGCATGCTAAATTAACTGCATTAAGAGAAAAAAAGAACAAACCTAAGAAAGTATCAGCCAAGGGTTGAAATGCTGACTTTAAAAATCCTTCAAGCGTGGCTCCCAAAACAGGAATGAGTCCTGAATGTTTATGATAAGTATCATATTTATAGAACCTAATCCCGAAGCCATCTTAGGGCTTAGTTCATATAATAATTGATTAATGACAAGCTTTACAAAGTAACACAATGAATATCACAATAAAAGATAGACCAGTGCTAATCCTTATCGACATCCAGAAAGGATTTGATGATATTTCGTATTGGGGCGGACATCGAAACAACCCGGATGCAGAGATAAATGCTGGCCGATTACTGAACTTTTGGAGACAAAATGCAATGCCGGTTTTTCATATCAAGCATTGTTCAACAAATCCCAACTCAAGACTGGCCGAAGGAAATACAGGCAATGAATTTAAGGAAATAGTCCAGCCAAATGCAGATGAGCTTGTAATAAAGAAAAATGTGAATAGTGCATTCATAGGAACTGATCTTAAACAACAACTTGACAATGCCAATATAAAGAAAGTGGTGATCGTGGGTTTAACTACTGACCATTGTGTATCAACCACAGTAAGAATGGCAGGTAATTATGGTTTTGATACTTATATTGTTTCAGATGCAACGGCTACATTTGATAAAACAGGAGCAGACGGGCAAAAATTTTCGGCTGAAATCATTCACGAAACCGCATTAGCAAGTTTGCATCATGAATTTGCAACGGTTGTTGACACCGAGGTGTTATTAAGCGAACTTCAATAAAGAAATACAGCTGCTAATAAGCTAGATTAGTTTTAGCCAAATGTTTTGATGAGCAATCTAACCCTCCAAGGAATTTGGTTTAAATTCTGTTTAGAATTTCTATAAATTGTTATTCCATTCACACTTTATTCCAAAACTTTATAATTTTACCCGCTAAACATAAATAAAAAGCACATGCGTATTGCAAGAATCGGCGCAATAAAAGAGCTGACGGATAACGGGCAGGAAGACCTTTCGAAGCTCGACCACCTGATTGAAAAATACCGGGGGAAAAAAGGAAATATGATCCCGCTTTTACAAGGGACACAGGAAACATTCGGATATATTCCACGGGCGGCTTTCGAAAAACTCGCAAACGAAACAGGACTTAACCTGAGTGAGATGTATGGTGTTGCTACTTTTTATGCTCAATTCCGGCTTAACCCGGTGGGAAAGCATATAATAAAGGTTTGTCACGGCACAGCCTGTCACGTACAAAATGCCAATGCCATCACCGAGGCCATTCAGGAATCGCTGAATGTAAAAGATGGTGAAACCACTGAGGACAACTTGTTTACCCTTGAATCAGTTGCCTGCCTGGGATGTTGTTCACTGGCACCCGTAATGATGATTAGTGATGAGACGCATGGAAAGCTAACCGGAACTGACGCCGTGAAAATTATTAAAAATATAAGGATAAAGGAGAGTAACTGATGGATTGGTTCCAGGTTCCAGGTTCCAGGTTTCAGGTTCCAAGTTTCAGGTTTCAGGTTTCAGGTTACAGGTTTCAGGTTACAGGTTTCAGGTTACAGGTTAAAAATGAGATAGAACTAAATGGCAACAATTCAAAGATTTGAAGATTTGGAGGTCTGGAAACTGGCAAGGGAACTGGCTTTGGATATTTATAAAACAACTCTTAAAGGAACTTTCGCAAATGATAACGATCTTAAATGGCAAATAAGAAAATCATCAGGGTCTGCAATGGATAATATAGCTGAAGGGTTTGAGAGGGATGGAAAAAAGGAATTTATACAATTCCTCAGTATTTCAAAAGGGTCTATTGGTGAATCACGATCACAACTCTACAGAGCCTTGGACAGAAAACATTTAACCCAATTGGAATTTGACGAATTATTTAATAAAACGACTCAATTAAGTAAAAAAATTGCTGCTTTTATCAATTATTTAAAAGGCAATGAATATAAAGGTCTCAAGTTTAAAGAGGACTCCCAACCTGAAACTTGATACCTGAAACTTTGAACTAATTTTCTATGGAAACAAAAGTAATCGTTGGGCTGGGAAGCTGCGGGATAGCGGCGGGAGCTAAAAAGGTGTACGATAAAATCGCTGCACTTAAAGAGGCTGAGAAGCTCACATTTGAATTGAAAAAAACCAGCTGCGTGGGTATGTGCTATCGCGAACCGCTTGTTGAAATTATTGATGAATCGGGATCGTACCTCTACGGTGAAATTACAGAAGACAAAGCGGTTGAACTGATTGACAAGCACATCAACCAGCATAACCCCGTTAGGGATTATGTGGTTTACACAGACCTTTTTGATTCTCCTGAGAAGGAATATGTCACTTCACAAAATAAAATTACGCTGCGTAATTGTGGCTATATTGATCCTGAATCCATCGAAGAATACGAAGCACGGAATGGATACAGGGCGATTAAGAAAATTGCCGGTTCAGGAATGTCGAGGCTGGACGTAATTCAGACGGTGCTTGAATCAGGGTTAAGAGGTCGTGGTGGAGGAGGCTTTCCTACCGGATTGAAATGGAAATTTGCCAACAACAATAAGGCTTCCGAAAAGTACATTATCTGCAATGCTGATGAAGGTGACCCGGGAGCTTTCATGGACCGTTCGGTGCTTGAGGGCGATCCTCATTCTGTCCTGGAAGGAATGATCATCGGCGCTTATGCCATCGAAGCCACCTCCGGCGTGATCTATTGCCGTGCTGAATATCCGCTGGCAATTAAACGACTGAACATTGCTATTAAACAGGCAAGAGAAAAAGGATATCTGGGAAATGATATTCTTGGAATGCAGGGATTCAGTTTTGATATTTATATAAAAGAAGGCGCAGGCGCTTTTGTTTGCGGAGAAGAAACTGCACTGATCGCATCGGTTGAAGGTCAACGAGGTATGCCACGCAAACGACCCCCATTCCCAGCAGCTTCAGGCTTGTGGAGAAAACCCACCAACATCAACAATGTCGAAACGTTTGCCAATATTCCATGGATCATACAACATGGTGGTAAGGAATACGCCAAATTCGGAACAGAGAAAAGCAAAGGAACAAAAGTATTTGCGCTAGCAGGAAAAATAAAGCATTCAGGTTTGGTAGAAGTACCGATGGGAATGACCATCCGCGATATTATTTTTAAACTTGGTGGGGGAATCAAAAACAACAAAAAATTCAAGGCTGTTCAGATGGGTGGTCCTTCGGGCGGATGTATTCCTGAGTATCTTGCAGACACAACCGTTGATTATGATTCGGTTAATGCAACCGGCGCTATCATGGGTTCGGGCGGTATGGTGGTGATGGATGAAACCACCTGCATGATTGATGTCGCTAAATTCTTCCTTGATTTTACCCAGAAAGAATCCTGCGGTAAATGTACGTTCTGTCGCATCGGAACCAAACGGATGCTTGAAATTCTGACCCGCATCACTGATGGAAAAGGAGAGGACGGGGATATTGAAAAACTGGAAGAACTTTCCTATCAGATCAAGGACAGCTCACTTTGCGGACTTGGACAAACCGCTCCCAACCCGGTTCTGACGACCATCAAATATTTCAGGGATGAGTATGAGGCGCATATCAATGATAAAAAATGTCCTGCCAAAGTTTGTAAACCTTTGCTGACTTACGAAGTAGTTGCAGATAAATGCACAGGTTGCACGGTTTGTGCCAAGAATTGCCCATCGAATTGCATTACCGGGGAACGCAAAGAAATTCATTTCATCAACCAGGAGGCTTGTATCAAATGCGGCATGTGCTTTACGAAGTGCAAGTTTGATGCGATAAAAGTTTCTTAAGTCGTTAACATTGAAATTAATTAGCAATGATCGAATATCTTAACATCATTCTTAACAGTAAAATCGTCAAGGGGATTAAGGGTGAAACCATCCTGGAGCTGGCTCAGCGAATCGGGATCGAAATTCCCACCCTTTGCAACGATCCAAGATTAGAACCTTTTTCATCCTGTTATGTATGTGTGGTCGAAATTGAAGGTTACAGGACTTTGCAGCCTTCATGTTCCACTAAAATTGTGGAAGGGATGAAGATCACCACTTACAACGATAAAGTGAAAAAAGCAAGGAAGACGGCTCTTGAACTTCTGGTCTCTAATCATTATGCCGATTGCATGGGTCCCTGCAAGCAAACCTGTCCTGCCGGTGTGGATGTTCAGGGTTATATTTCTTACATCGAAAAAGGAATGTATCATGAAGCGGTCGCATTGATTAAGGAAACAAATCCATTACCTGCAGTGTGCGGTCGCGTTTGTGTACGACCCTGTGAAGTTGCCTGCCGCCGCAATCTGCTCGATGAAGGCACTCCGGTTGGAATTGATTACCTCAAACGGTTTGCATCGGATATTGACCTTGAATCGTCAATAAATGGAAACCGGAAGTAAAACCATCTACGGGTAAAAAAATTGCCGTGATTGGTGCCGGTCCCGGTGGGGTTTCATGCGGATTCTTCCTTCAGAAAGAAGGACACCAGGTGGATATTTATGAAGGCGCCCCAAAAGCCGGTGGATGGCTGCGCTATGGTATTCCTGAATACCGGCTGCCGAATGACATTCTTCAGAAAGAGGTGGATAACATCACCGAACTGGGTGTAAAAATTCACTTCAATAAAATGCTGGGCGAAAATCTCAGCTTCAAAGATTTAAAAAAGAAATATGATGCCTTTATCCTGACCATCGGTTCACAGAAAGGAACACGGATTGGATGTGAAGGTGACGATGCTGAAAATGTTTTTTCAGGGATTGATTTCCTTAAAGAGATGGAGGTCACGGGTAAACGCTACAATTTCAAAGGAAAGAAAGTGGCTGTCATCGGCGGTGGAAATACGGCTATGGATTGTTGCAGGACTTCAATACGTTGCGGCGCTGATAAGGTTTATGTGATCTATCGCCGTACCGAAAAGGAAATGCCGGCAAATCCGATTGAAATTCATGAATCCAAGCTGGAAGGTGTTGAGTACCTCCTGCTAACCAATCCCACCCGTATCAATAAGGATGAAAAAGGAAGAGTAAAATCTGTTACCTGCCTTAAAATGCAACTGGGTGAACCTGATGCATCCGGCAGGAGAAGGCCGATTCCGGTGGAAGGTTCAGAATACGATATTGAACTGGATTATATCCTCGCTGCCATCGGGCAAAAAACAAGCATCAATTTCTTGGAAGATATCAATGCACATCTTGGCAATGGTTCAGTAATGAAACAAAACCGCTGGGGAGATATTGATGCCGATCCTAAAACGTTGCAAACTGGCATTCCGAATGTTTTTGCTGCGGGTGATGGCGTTACGGGACCTGCAACCCTGATTGAGGCAATTGCCCAGGCAAGAAAAGCATCATTGAGTTGCCATCAGTTGCTGACCGGACAGCCGCTTGAGCCACCCAAATCTGAATTTTTGAGCAAACGGGATAATTTCAAAAAACAGGTTAAAGAAGATTATGTTGAGAAGTTTGGCAAACAGATGCGTGAAGAAATGCCAACCCTCGACCCAAAGAAACGGTCGAATTTTAAGGAGGTAGAACTGGGATATGACAACGAAGAAGTTGCTTTGCATGAAACCCAGCGCTGTCTTGAATGTGGCTGTGCTGAATATTTTATCTGCGACCTGAAGAAACACAGCACCGAATATGAAGCAAAACAGGACCGTTACAAAGGAGACTTCAGGGAATATGAAGTTGATTTCAGGCATCCATTCATTGAGATTGACAGCAACAAATGCATTCTTTGCTCCCGTTGCGTTCGCATCTGCTGTGAAGTTGTTGGAGCCAATGCCCTTGGATTGGTCAACCGCGGATTTGAAACTTATGTTGCTCCGAGTATGGGCGACCGTCTTCAGGATTCCTTTTGCGAATCGTGCGGGATGTGTATTTCAACCTGCCCGACAGGCGCCATTACTGAGAATTTCTTTTTCAAACCGGGACCGGTTCAACTTGAACCTGTTGAAACCATTTGCAATTATTGCTCCATCGGCTGCTCCATAAACCTTCATCATAAAAATGGTTTTGTAATGAAAGCCACCGGGAACAATGGTTTGGTCAACACAGATGGAAACCTCTGCCGTTTCCCGAAATTCGGATATAATTATCTCAATGATACCACCCGAATTACGAAGCCTCTGCTTAAAATCAACGGTCGGTTCGAGGAGATTACATTTAAAAAAGCTTTTGACCTGATCCATGAAAAGATCATCGCTGTTCGGCCGGATGATAACGCCTTCTTTGGCGGTGCAAGGCTTACCAATGAAGAATTGTACCTGATCCAAAAGCTGGCAAGAGCGGGAGCCAAGACCAACAATGTAACCAGCTTCCATTACCTGAACCGTGGTGACGGTTACGTATTTGATTCGGCGTCCAATGTTCCTTTTGAGCAATTGGGCGGCGCCAGCAAGATTTACCTCATCGCTTCAGAGATCAACCGCGACAATGCCGTAGCAGGATTCATGATCAGTGCAGCCCAGCATAATCTGAATATTCCGGTTGAACTCATTACCGTTCATCCTGACAGCCCTATGCAACATAAGGTTGATAAAGTTCTTCAAGTGAAATCCTATTACCATTTTATCAAAGCGGTAAATTATTACCTCGTGGCCAATCATTTTGAGAATGGACTTTTCATCAAAGATAATACCATCGGCTATGAAGAATACAAACAGGCTCTGATGAAAGAGAATTTCGTCGATTTGGTTGAAAAATCAGGCGTTGAATATATGGACATGGTCATTGAATTTGCCAAGGAATTCAACCATGAAATGAATGCTGTGATCGTTTACTCCGAGAAAGAGCTTTGTGCTCAGGGTGCTTACGAACTGAAAAACCTGGCCATGATCACCGGTAAGCTGGGTAAAACTTCCAACGGCTTAGTGTCGCTGAAGGAAAAGAACAACTCCCAGGGATTGTTCGACATGGGCATTTGTCCAAAGCTTGGCGTGGGTGTTCAGTCTATCCTTTCGAAAGACCTGCAGGCAAAAATGAAAGACAAATGGGGTGTGAAAAGTTTGCCGGCAACCGTCAATGTCAGCCAGTACGATTCTCTTGAAAAAGGTATTTTGAAAAACATTTTCATCTTTGGCGAGGATCCGCTGGGCTGCGCACAAAACAAGGTAAAAGTAGCCGGCTGGCTGTCGGTAGCAGATTTCATTGTTGTACAGGATTACTTTATGACGGAAACTGCCAGGCATTCTGATCTTATATTGCCTGCTTCCTTTCCGGTTGAATCTGGCGGAAGTTTTACCAATACACAGAAAGTGATCCAGGAATTTGAGGAGGGAATCCCCTCAAAGGTTGAATTAAAGTCGTTCGAACAATTGAGCGCATTGCTCGAAAAATTTGGGCTCAAGGGTTATGAATCAACCAAGGATGTGATGATGGAAGCTATTTCGCTGTTACCCGCAGAGCAAAAAGCTGAAAAACTTCAATTCAACTATACCCAGGATCAGAATTGCAACCGTATGTTTAATTATGGGTGTGATGCGGTTGTGAAACGATTTGAAGAACATTTTGAAAACGAATTAAAAAAATAAATAATCTAACCGTCATTGCGATCCCGCCTTTTCGGCGGGAGAAGCAATCTCTGAATTAATTGAAACACATTTTTTAACAGCAGATTGCTTCGTCTCCGCCAACTGGCGGATCCTCGCAATGACGAAAAAAAATAAATACTATGAAAAACTTTAACACCATTGAAGAAATCCTCGACTTCGCCATCGGCGAAGAACAGGCGGCAGTAGATTTTTACAGCGAGCTTTCAGAATCATCCAAATCGGAAGACATGAAGCAAGTCTTCTTTGAATTTGCCGGTGAAGAGATCAAACACAAACAGCGTCTGCTCAAAATTAAGGAAGAAGGCATTTTTACACTCGAAACGGTAAAGGTCACCGACCTGATGATCAGCGATTACTTAGTGAATATCAAGCCAACGCCCAGCATGACCTACGAGGAAGCGCTCATCCTTGCGATGAAAAAGGAGAAAGCTGCTTTTAAGCTTTATTCAGCCCTGGCAGAGAAAGCTCCGAACGAAGGACTGAAAAACATTTTCCTTGGCCTTGCCATGGAAGAGTCGAAGCATAAGCTACGGTTCGAGGTGGAATATGATGAGTTCGTGCTGAGGGAAAATTAATACCTATTGATTCGGAAAAAAAGATACCCTCAAACCCAATTCTTGTTTTTCACTTACACGAATTAATGTGTAAATTTGCAGAAAAACAAATTATGCCCACTAATTTAGCCTTGGATGATGAATTGCTTGAAAAAGCAAGGATAATAGGTAAACACAGAACCAAAAAGGCTGTGGTAACTGAAGCCTTGAAAGAATACATCGAAAAACGTAACCAGCTTAAAATATTTGAGTTGTTCGGATCAATGGTTTATGAACCAGGTTTTGATTATAAAACCCAGCGGAATGAACAATGAAGGTAATTGTTGATACCAGCGTCTGGTCTCTTGCGTTAAGAAAATTAGAATATCACAAAGATAATCCCTTTGTAAAGGAGCTTTCGGATTTGATCCGGGAGGGGAGGGTTCAGATGATTGGACCAATTCGTCAGGAACTTTTATCTGGAATTAAGTTTGCTGAACAATTTAAAAAGCTTAAGAAGACACTAACCTATTTCCCTGACCTTCAAATTAAATCAGCGGACTATGAAAAAGCTGCGGAATTATTTAACCTTTGCAGGAAAAGTGGCATTCAGGGGTCAAATACGGATTTTCTGATTTGTGCCATTGCAGTAAATCAGAATATGGCTATTCTTGCGATTGATGAGGATTTTATTCATTTTAATAAATATATTTCAGACCTAAAATTGATTAAGCCCCGCATATTATCATAGAAACTATTACAGAATTAAATTCACCCAGATTCACCAGCAATCCTGTAACAAAAGATTGAATAATGTTATCCTTGGCCTTGCCAAAGAAGAGTCGAAGCATAAGCTTCGGTTCGAGGTGGAATATGATGAGTTTGTGTTGAGGGAGAATTAAAGCTGAAATATCTTTAGCTTTGCTTAAATCATAAGGAGGTCTTTTTCAATTTCCTTAAAATACTTCGGTTTGATTCCATTCCTGGAGACAAGGTCAATTTTTTGATGAAGGATTCTCTCCAGTGCGTCAGCCAAATCATTAAATTCAATTCCAACCGGTCGGTTAAAATCAACTAAAATATCAATATCACTGGTTTCATTAAAATCATCTCTGGTTGCAGAGCCGAACAGCCCCAGGCTTTTAATGGGATAACTCGAGAACAATAAGCTTTTGTTCTGTTCTAAAACTTTTAATATATCTCCTTTACTGATCACCTTTATACGATTTGAAAAGCAAATTTACACTATTTTAGTTATTCATTTTAGTAAACGAACGAATTCAAGCCATAATGCCTACTGAATAATCAACTTCCTGTTTATCTCTTTTTCTCCAAATTTAACCCGGAGAAAATACATTCCTTTCAGCTGCCTCGATAAATCAATTTCAAATTGTCCGGTGATTGCAGGTTGTATTTCATAAACAATCTTTCCAGTTAAATCCATCACCTGCAATTCGATTGGATCGCTAGCTGCATATGCTGTCTCAAGATAGAATTTACCTTTAGAAGGATTAGGGAACAGCTTTAATTCATCTGCAATCTCCGCAGTCATTCCGGTTTCTATATCTACCACCACTACCCATTCTTTCTCGTCTCCGTTCTGTGCTGTTACCTCGTAAATGACTGTTACGGTGAAATTGTTAGCTGTGATCCCGCTTATCTGTTCGGTTCCGTTTACATAAGCCGAAGCACAGTTTGAAATCACAAAGGAAGCAACCAGGCTATCCATTGCAGGACCTTCGGGTAATATGACATTGATAGTATCTTCATTAATATCACCAATGACATCCCATGGCAGGTCAGGATTATTTTCCATTTCAAATGAAAATGCCATCATGTCATTCTGGTTACCCGGAAAAACAAATACTGTTGTTGAATCTATTCCCGCTTCTCCGAATATATCTGAGTAGGTAACAGTATAAGTGGTGGTTTCTTCAGGACTGACAACGATGGTGTCAATGGTGTACGATCCCGGTTGCCAGTTATAAGTGTAGGGCGGAAAGCCCCAGTTAACCTCGACCCAAAGCTCCACGGATTGTCCTCCACACACAATTGTGTTGGGGCTTATCACTGAATAGGCTGGTATGTAATCTTTGATGATGAGCTCAACTGTGTCATTTACCACTTCACAGCCTAAAGTATTTTCTATAATCAAAATTATCGTTTCATCTCCTTCGATTATACCATCATACAATGGAACAACATGAAAAGACGCAGAATCCTGCCCTTCTTCAAAGGTGATGCAGTTATCGATCTCTTCATAGTCAATACCATTTATTGCTGTCCCGGTGATCTCAAAGCAAATTGTAACTGGCGCATATTCATCACTCGGTAGTTTAAACACCAAATCGGCTTCCACATGGCCTTCAACCATATCTTCTGTTAATCCTGTAGGATATAACAGGGTTGTCGTAGTTATTTTTAGTGGACTGCTAAAACTATTCTCTTCAATAAAAACACCAGAATCCAGAATACCGTCACCTGCATCCAAAACTCCGAACTGAGCATGGTAATTTTCGCAAGGAACGGTTAGCAACCATGCAATTAAAACCACTGTAAATCCATCATATTCAAGGGTTAGTCCACCCGTATTGTCATCATAATACTCACAATGCGTACAGGGACCGGTTGGAACAACTCCCGGAGGGGAATACCCGTTATTCACAGTGTTAATTTTAATACTTGTATTTGAAGTTCCTGGTACAATAGCAATATTTTTATTTTCATACTGACCGCCATTCGGATTTGCCCCGGAAATGTTAAGGAAGAATATGTCGTTAAATGATCCGCCTACCCATTCATTATATTCTTCAGAACCAAATACATATTTTAACCGCAAGGTGTCTGAATCAGGTATGAAATCAAAATCAAGGATTGCCGGGTCATAATAAGTCGGACCCCATATAGGAGGCCATTGATAAGTTATACCATTATCCGCTCCGGCTGATGGTGATTGGTTGGGTCCGGGAATGATATATCCTGCTCCTGTGGTAAGGAAAATTCCTTTATCCAACCCAAGGTTTGTCGACGATCCATTGGTGAAAATTCCACTGGCATGATCAGCACCCGTATATTGCACATTTGAATACTGTATACCCTCACCAACTATTTTCTCAACCAGCTCCTCCGGCGTCACAGCGGGCATAGGGGTGATCACAATCTGCCCATTGGCTATAGACCCTGTAAATCCAATGAAAGCCAGAACTTGAATGATTAAAAATATTTTTTTCATACGGATGGATTATTGAATGATCAGCTTTTGTGTATAATTTTCTTCCTCTGTTTTAATGCGCAGGAAATACATCCCTTTCGGCTGGTTCGATAAATCGATTTCAATTGTTTCTGGCAAGGCTTGTTTCCTTTCATAAACAATCCTGCCCGTCAAATCCATCACTTGAAATTCTATTGGATCGCTGCTAAAATTAGGTGCCTCAAGGTAAAATTTGCCGGAGGAAGGATTGGGATAAATATCCAACTGAGTCATTTTCTCCTTTCTGATTGAACCCGTCATAAGCATGACTTCAATTGTTGTATCCTGGCACGGAAAAACGAAATAATTGGGAATTGTATCATAGCCTGGATTTGCAACCCAATAATCATGATACCCTCCGGTCATGCAAAAACTTGCTTCACCTGAATAATCCGTATAAAGAATATCATCCTCAACATTTACAGCTGCTCCCTCAAAATTTGATAGCCATTGATCGGTTACATGGAATTTAACCTGTGAAAGTCCAGGCATATCAATATAATTAGTTACTGAAGCATTATTTATTGTTGTCATCCCGTCAAATAGAATACCACAGCCAATTAGAACTAAATTGTAATAATAAGTTCCATTCACAAGATTAATAGTTTCACCTGGTAAAAGAGTATCCCCGTATATAATTATAATTAATCCTTCAAATTCATTTTCACAATCTAGGCCTGTAACCTGAAAAGTCAGTCCCCATGTTTCTGCAGGCATCACAATCTCAACCGTCTGAGGTATAGTGTCCATTTCAAAGGTCCCTGTTTGAGTAACAAATCCCGGTTTGCTTGCCGAATAGTTATAACTCCCCACCTGCAAATAGGTATCCGTTTCACCGTTAAAATCAGTATACAGGTATGAACCATCAACGTCAATTAAAACATTTTCCAAAGGATATCCTTGTTCATTGGTAACATGGAAAGTAACTTCCCCGCAGATATCCAAATCTATATAAGCCGGTGGCGGAATTGTTACAGTGCCTTCTATACCTCCTGCAATATAAGAATAGGTACCAGCTGGTAAGGAAAGTATTACCATACCGGTTGGACCGGTTACAATTGTTTGGGTTCCGATGGTAAGAGAAATACCTGCTAAAGGCTCGCCGCAGCAGTTGACGAAGAAAGTGACACCATAATAAACAGGATTCATTATTATCTGTATGATTACCGGATAAGGAGGGATGGTCATGGTACCAATGCTGGGATAATATCCCTCTATATAAACTTCATAATTAATTGTTAATTCAGTTACGCAGAATGTTGCTGTTCCTGTAGTTGTCCAAAGAGAGTCATTATTTACAATAACAAGGGCACTATCTGTTATAGTTCCATTTTGATCAATAAGATGTAGCACCAGATTCCAGCATGGTTCCATCTCCACCTCCACCAGCAATGGCTCCCCGGCAATTGTAAATGTCCCTTCCGCATCAGTAAAGCCATTTTTTGTCACGGTATAGTTATAATCGCCATTCTCAAGGCTGAAAACAGCTATTCCCGAAGCATTGGTTGGAAGTGTCAAAGGTCCCACAGTCACCAAGGCGCCTTCAAGGTCGTTTCCATTCGAAGTAACATGGAAGGTAACATCGTAATTCAATAATGAAAGACATGGAAGAAATGCGTAGATACCTCTGTCTGTTTTGCTATGATATTTATCGAAGTTATCAGAATAATTTGCTAAAAGCTCTTTTGAAAGAAAAACCGTCAAGAGCAAAACACCAAAAAGAAGAATTGTTTTTTTCATCTTTGTCAAATTTATCAGGTCAAGACTCTTTGTTTTTGAAAGGAATATCAGGTGACAAATATAGGCCGGAAAATTTGAAATAGCAAGTTTATTGTCGTAAAAGAAATTTTACCGGTAAGATTATTTACGAAATATCTAACGATATTCAATATTATTTGTAATTTTGGAATAGTCTTTAAATCCTTAAATAGTATGAAAACAAATTTTATTCTTTCAGCATTCCTGCTCCTGTTTTCGGCAAATATATTCAGCCAGTGGAGCACCGACCCATGGTAAACAATGCCATTGCAACTGTTCCTGGCGAAGAAGCGATTCCTAAAGTAGCCACCGCTGCATCCGGGATAACCTATGTTTCCTGGTTCTCAGTCGAATCGGGCAACTATAATGTACGTTTACAGAAATTTGATGTTTACGGTAACGAGCTCTGGGCAGAGGGAGGCATCCTGATCAGCGACCACACTCAGGAAACCTGGCTTACCGACTGGGATATGACCGTGGACCAGGCAGATCATGCTATTTTAGTCTGGAATGATATCCGCACCGGCAATGATGATGTTTTTGCATATCGTATTTCCCCTGACGGAGCGTTCGTTTGGGGAGATAATGGTGTTCAAATTTCATCCGGTCAAGGTTTTGATGCTGCTCCCAAGGTTACGGTGACCAATTCCGGTAATGCAGTCTTTGCCTGGGAGGATCTTGATGCAGGTGTTATTATCAGGCAAAAAGTATCCCCCGATGGTACTTTACTTTGGGGTGATAACGGCATAACCATGAGCGGAGCCAATACATTTTCATGGCCGCAGCTGATGCCGGCAGGTGATGATGATGTCATCATGAAGTTTTTTGAAGACACTCCGCCCGTTTGGGCGCCTACCCGTCATGTTTTTGCTCAGCGCTATGATCAGAATGGGCAGCCTGTCTGGACGCAGGCAGCTGTCATTTCCGATGCCGGCGGCATTTCAGCCTGGACACAGATTTTTCCGTTCATCAATGATGGAAACGACGGCTTCTTCATTGCATGGCATGACGACCGCGATAACAATTCGCTTGCCAATATGTGGATTCAGCATATCGGTAATGACGGAAGTGTTTTATTTGCTGCTGATGGCGTTGAAGTTTCGACTATGGCTAACCGTCATCATTTTTATGCTCACCTTGCACTTCCGGAAGGTTCGGAAAATATTTTTATTTTCTGGAACGAAATGGATGCCAACCAAAACGACAGGGGCATTTACGGACAAAAGGTTTCTCCTGCCGGAACCCTTTTATGGACGGATAATGGTAAAAAGTTCATTGAAATATCTTCCACCAATGTTTATCCTTTGGCGGGCCGAAGCACAGGTGCAGATATGATCCTGTTTTACGAGGAATATTTTAATGGCGTAGATGGGAAAATCAAAGCCATGCGCCTCGACACTGACGGCAACTTTGTCTGGACCCCTGAAATGATTGACATGTGCACGGTAAATTCGGAAAAAGTCCATACCGAAGTAAGCGAAATGAACAACGGGCAATGGATTGCTTTATGGGAAGACAGCCGCAACGGAGGAAAAGATATTTATGGACAGAACATAAAGCTGGATGGAACGCTTGGACCTATTACCATAACTTATAACCTTGATGTCTATCCGGATTCTTTGTTTTTCGATACCTTCCAGAACACGATTGACGGAGAATATTTTACCATAAAGAACAATACAACTGTACCCTTAACCATCATGAATTTTCCTTTGGAACATGCATTGCCTGGATGGTTATGGTCGATTACTAATTTTACCGGTAGTTTTCCATATACACTTGATCCCGGAGATAGCTTGTATTTATTGGTCAGTATTTCTTTCCCTACAAGTTCGCCTGTACTTTTCGACTATGTTTACGATGATATTCTTATTGAGATGGAGGTAGAGTCCTATAAGGTAACAGTTTGTCTTAATTCTGATTTAATAGATATTATCAGCCAAATAGCTGCAAATACCGAGATAAAAAGTTTTCCAAATCCGTTCACAGATCAGATAAACTTTGACTTCAACTATGATAATGAAACTGCTGGAGAACTCACCATCCTCAGCGCTCAGGGTGGCATTGTCATGAATACAGGAAATTTTAGTTGTAACGCAGGTAAAAATAGCTATCACTGGGATGGCAAAACAAAATCCGGGGTGGATGTTCCTTCAGGATTATATACTTACAGGTTAAAACTGAACGACAGGATAATTTCAGGAAAAATTTTAAAGACCCAATAGAATGGATAATAAGCTATCGGATTCTTAAAAAGTCTAAAGCATAGTTCTGTGTTCTAAAATGAATGTTTAAGGCAGATAGAACCATAAATCAGCCGTAAACTTTTTCAGGACAACCTTTCACTGATTTCTTCTTGTCAGGATGAAAGTAAATAATTATCTTGCACTCGTTTATAATGCTGTCTAAAGATGAAAAAAATTTTCATTGTTCTGTTTATTTTTCAATATTTGGGTTTAAGCACATCTATGTCCCAGGAAATCTTTTCTGCCAGAAAGCACATGTCTGCAGTGGATTCCATTGCTTTGATTCACATTCCAAAACTGGTCGTTCCTGAACTTTATAAAAGCTCCAAGCCACCTTTGCTTCCTTCCAGTTTAGATAACAGCATATTACCTTATATGCGCCCTGTTTTCCTGCAGGAAGGCATGTCTTGCGGGCAGGCAGCCAGCATAGGGTATAACTTCACATACGAGACAAACAGACTAAGGGATATGCCGGCCGACACTGCAATCAATCAATACCCTACTCATTTCGGCTATAATTTTTTCAACAAGGGAATCTACGACAACGGCGTTTGTTACCTATATACCCTTGAAATGCTAAAACACTGCGGCACACCCAATGTCCAGGAATACGGAGGCATGGGCAATGGTCACTTGCACTGGATGTCGGGATATGACAAATATTACGATGCGATGCAAAACAGGCTGTCGGATGTTTATGCTATTTATACCGGCAACGAAGAGGGGATATCTACAGTTAAAAACTGGCTTCATGATCATTTAAACGGATCACAATACGGTGGGCTTGCTAATTTTTATACTGACCTATATGGGGTAACCAATTTACCTGAGGGTACTCCCGAAGCCGGCAAAAGTGTGATTACTGCATTTGGTCCTTATAACGGTCATGCCATGACGTTGATTGGATGGAACGATTCCATTCGCTGGGATTACAACAGCGACGGGCAATATACGAATGATCTGGACATCAATGGGGATGGGGATATAAATGTTAAAGACTGGGAAATCGGAGGATTCAAGCTGATTAACAGCCATGGAGTAAATTGGGCCGACAGCGGATTTTGCTATGTGATGTATAAAGTGATTGCTGAAGAAAAAGCCAATGGCGGTATCTGGAACAAAACAGTTCATGTGATTGATGTGAAAGATGACTATGCTCCTTCGGTAGCATTTAAAATCAAATTGAAACACAGCAACCGGTCGATGATAAAAGTAACAGCCGGAATTTCTACCGATACGGCGTTCCTGATACCTGAATTTACGATGGATTTCCCCATTTTTACTTACCAAGGAGGCGATCATTACCTTACCGGAACAGATTCATTGGAATCAAATAAAATACTGGAGTTCGGGCTGGATGTTACCCCACTTTTAACTTATATCAATAGCGGACAACCCGCAAGGTACTTTTTACAGGTTCATGAATACGATCCAAATGATGAGGCTACCGGGGACCTGATTTCCTTTTCAATGATTGATTACCAGGGTGGAGGAATTGAAATACCCGGAAACCCAACTGATATTCCCCTGAATAACAATGGTGTTACAACTTCTTCTATGGTTCATTCTGTAAATTTTAACAAACCAGTGATAGAAACTGAAGAAATTCCACCTTATATTTCGGGACAACCATACAATGCTCAACTTTTAGCAACTGGCGGCACCGAACCTTATACATGGAGCATTGCATCCAACTATTCGATTAACCAAAATACCAGCGATTATCCTGATGTTCAAGGCACCAAATTAACCATGAACGGTGGTTCGGAAAATGGATTGGCTTCTCAACCGATCGGTTTTTCTTTTCCTTTTTATGGGGAGAACCATGATGCACTTGTATTGTATGTCGATGGGTTTATCCTTTTCGATGAAGTGGCATATCCTGTTCCTTACCAGGTTTATGATTTGCCATTGTTCAGGTTTCAGCTTATGCTGGCTGCTTTTTTTAATCAACATCTGGCCATTACAAATTCAGATGAAGGCATTTGGTATGAAGGGAACGAAAACTATGCGGCTTTCAGGTGGAAGGTAACCCTTAATGTGGAGGAAATCGATTACCCATTGGATTTTACAGTGATAATTTACCCTGATGGAAAAATTGAGTATTATTACCAGGAATTCGAGGATCAGGAAATGATCAGCAGGATTACAGGTGTTTCAAGTGGAAACGGAACATTGTATCAACTGGCTGATTTTTCTAATACTCTTCCTTTAAAAAGCGCCCAAATTATTACTTTTCATTCGCCTAACATACCTGCAGGCATAACGATAAGCAATACCGGTACGATTTCCGTGGTTCCTGAAGAGGGAAATACCATTTACAATCTTCCAGTGATGGTAACCGACTACTACAATCTTTCGACGGTTAAATCAATCATGCTGTCGGAAGGGATTATTTTTGACTATTCAGTGAATTCAGGAGAGGATAACCGGATCGAGTACGGTGAATCCCCGGTATTTAGTTTTAATTTGAAAAACATCAGTTTACAACAAATAAACAACCTTATTCTGACGGTTGAAACCGATGATCCTTATGTCAGCATCATGGACGGCACGGAGAATATTGGAAATATTGCTTCCGGGCAATCGGTTGGCGTTGTGGATGCTATTACACTATTGATAGATAATTCTATACCTGACAATCATCATTTTATTCTTGATTTAACTTTTACCTCCGGATTGAATAATTGGTTAAGCTCTATTTTCCTCACGACTTATTCTCCCATGCTGTCATTCATAAATCCAATCGTTCTGGATGACAACAATGGCAGGCTCGACCCGGGTGAAACTGCCGATTTGATAATTCCAGTGCAAAATTGTGGACACTCACGGGCTGAAAATGTTACAGGAATGGTCAATACTGAAAATCCATTCATTACCATAAATGGAACAAATGGATTGGCTTATGGAAATATTCCTTCCGGTGAAATCCATTATGATACTCTGAATGTCACCGTAGAAGCGAATGCACCGAATGGCAATATTGCAGAATTTAACTATTCCATCTCTGCAGCACCTTCTTTTACCATCGAGGGAACTTTCGGTTTAGTTATCGGACAAGTCATAATATTACTTGTGGATTTGGATCCTAATCAATTGTCACTACCTGTTTTTTCAATGTATCTTGATGAATTAGGGGTGAATTATGATGTTTGTAATGGTATCCCTATTGACCCGGATATGTACCAAAATATTTTTGTTTTTCTTGGGAGAAAGTATATAAACCATGTACTTTCGGAAACTGAAGGTCAGAGGCTGGCAGAATTTCTTAATTTGGGCGGTAATCTTTATATGGAAGGTGGCGTTACCTGGAGTCCGGATCCCCAAACAGCAGTTCATCCAATGTTCAATATTCAAATCCAGGCAGTAAACTGGAGTTTATATAATCCGGTATTGGGTGTTCCCGATACATTTACTGAGAATATGGAATTTGGATACAATTCTGCGATTATGTTATACAATTATTATCTGATACCGATCCAGCCGGCTTATTCTATTCTTCATGGGAGTGTCGAAAATCATAACTTTGCTGTGGCCTATGATCAGGGAAGCTATAAGACCATTGGATCAAATTCCAACTTCAGTGGATTGGTCGATGGAGAGCTTCCTTCGACTAAAAAAGAGCTTTTAAAGGGTATTCTCGATTTTTTCGGAGTCGACTATACGATTACTTCTGGTCAGAATCTAGAATTTCCGAATGAAAACAATGTTTTGACCTGTCAGCCCAATCCGTTTTCAGATAAAGTCACCATCCATTTTAACCTGGAGAAAGATGATCGTATCAGCATTAGTCTGCTCAATATTTATTCAACCATTCAAACCGAATTACTTTCAGATGCAGATCTGAAAGCCGGAAAACATGAAATTTCGGCAGATACCAAAGATATTGCTCCCGGATTGTATCTTTGCAAACTGAAAACACATAATAAAATTTTCTGTATAAAGGTGATCAAAGTGAATTAATCGCTTACTTTGACATTTAAATTAAACTGTGAGGTAAATTTATTATCTAAGTGCAATAATTTTTTCACATGAAAATCAAAAAGAACATTGCCATCAGTGAGTCGGGATATGTTTTCAATCCTTCCTCAGGCGAATCATTCACCGTCAATCCGATTGGGATCGAACTGGTAAACATGATCAGGGAAGAAAAGTCTTATGAAGAAATAAGCAAAACCATGCTTACCAAATACACTACTGACGCCGACACTTTTGAGAAAGATTATCATGATTTTGCGGGAGTCCTTAAGCTTTATCAATTGCTCGAAAATGAAGGCCAGAAAAATTAATGTTGCCGTAACTGGTTTGAATGCCATTGACAGTCCGGGTCCGGGGATTTCTGTAATCAGGGGATTGCGGGATGCTTTGTCAATGGATGTAAAAATCATTGGTTTATCCTATGAATCACTCGAACCCGGCATTTATATGCACGATCTCATCGATAAGACATATCATATTCCTTATCCATCAGCAGGAAAAGAAAGCCTTTTGGGACGGTTGGAATATATCCATGAAAAAGAAAAACTGGATGTGATCATACCGAATTTCGACGCTGAGCTACTGCCCTTTATCAAACTTGAACCCACACTGAAGAAAATGGGCATCCACACATTTCTTCCAACCGAAAAGCAGTTTGAAGAGCGGCAAAAGGTGAATCTGCCTGAATTCGGAAAGAAGCACAATATCAGGGTTCCGTTTAGCAAAGCAATTTTTTCTGTTGCTGAAATACCCGGACTGGTTCACGAATTTACCTATCCGATGGTGGTGAAAGGAAAGTATTATGATGCAAGCGTAGCCCATACTTCCGATCAGGTTTATACCTATTTCAACAAGATTAGCAGCAAATGGGGCTTGCCCATCATCATTCAGCAATACATTAAAGGAACAGAATACAATGCCACCGGACTTGGCGATGGAAAAGGAAACGCTGTTTCTATTGTTCCTATGCGAAAGCAATACATCACCGATAAAGGAAAAGCCTGGGGTGGTATTTCAATTGATGAGGAAGAAATTTTTGAAATGACAAGGCATTTTGTTAAGTCCACCAAGTGGCGTGGGGGATTCGAACTTGAGCTGATGAAAGGTCAGGACGATCAATTTTACCTGCTGGAGATCAATCCTCGCATGCCTGCATGGATCTATCTTTCAGTAGGTGTCGGACAGAACATTCCCGAAGCCCTGGTGAAGCTTGCAATGGGTGAAAAGGTTAAGCCCTATACAAAATTTAAAGCAGGTAAAATGTTTGTCAGGTACGCCTGGGACCTGATTGTTGACGTGGAGGAATTTCATCAGATATCAACAACTGGAGAACTTTGACAATGATTAAAATGAGGTTAAAAAAAGATTAAAAGAAATGGAAAAATTAAGGTACGAACGGCCGGTAATTAAAAAGTTAGATACCAATATGCCTAATAAATACGGGTTAAGAACGGAATACAATCCCATGACCCACATCGATGGCGTTGCCGTTAATGAGCTGATAAAAGATTACGGTTCTCCTTTGTTTGTTATTTCGGAAAGGACCATCAGAAATACCTATCGTGAGGCGAAAAAAGCCTTTATGACAAGATACCCGAAAGTTCAGTTCGCTTGGTCTTACAAAACCAATTATCTCGATGCCGTGTGTCATGTTTTTCACCAGGAAGGTTCATGGGCTGAAGTAGTTTCAGGGTTTGAGTACGACAAAGCCATTCTGAACGGAGTGGAAGGAAATAAGATCATCTTTAACGGGCCTGATAAGACTGAAGCCGACCTCACCAAGGCAATTAAAAATGAATCGCTTATCCATATTGATCACCTTGATGAATTGTATTCGATCATTGAACTGGCTGGAAAGCTGAAGAAACGGCCCAAAGTTGCCATCAGGGTGAACATGGACACAGGTATCTATCCCATGTGGGACCGGTTCGGATTCAATTATGAAAACGGACAAGCCTGGGATGCATTGAATAAAATCATGCGATCAGAGAAACTTGAGCTTGTTGGATTGCATTGCCATATCGGAACATTTATGCTATCCACAGCGGCTTATGCAGTTGCTGCCAACAAATTGATTGATCTTGCTCTTGGGGTGAAAAAGAAATACAACCACAGCATCAAATACATTGATCTGGGCGGAGGTTTCGCATCGAAGAACACATTGAAAGGTTCTTATCTGCCAGGTTCCGACATCAATCCGGGCTTTGATGATTTTGCCGAAGCAATTACCAGCGCCATTATCAATTCCAGCTTCGAGCCGGATAATCTTCCTCTGTTGATTCTGGAAACCGGGCGTGCTTTGATAGATGATGCAGGATTCCTTTTAGGAACAGTGATTTCAAACAAGCGTTCATCCGTCGGAAAGCGGACTACTATCATTGATATTGGTGTAAACATCCTCTTCACCTCTTTCTGGTACGATCATAAAATCACTCCTGCACAACCATTTACGCATTACGCTGAAGATACCACCCTATATGGACCGCTCTGCATGAACATTGATGTGGTTCGCGAAAGTGTTTCGATGCCGTTGCTCAATAAAGGCGACCATTTTGTGATCCATCACGTGGGAGCTTACAACATGACACAGTGGATGCAGTTTATCACGCTCCGGCCCAGGATAGTAATGATCGATTTGCAGAATAAGGTTCATGTGATCCGCCGGAATGAAACACTGAAAGAGTTAACCCAAATGGAAAATGTACCCGATCATTTGAAGAAGTTTGAGCTTTAGTTTTCATTACACTTTACAGGTCATTTTAACCCATTATCTTTCGACCGGGTATACACCCCATAAAAAGTTGGAAATCCTAAACGCAGGTAACTGCATTTATTGGTGTCTTACTGGATTATTGCTAATTTAGCCTCGTTTTCAATAAATGGTCAGATTAAGGCAAATATTTCCTCACTTCATCAATAGCCTGCTCAACAGCTATTCGCAAATCTTTTTCTCTAACAATAAAATATTTGCTGCAATCCTGGTCGTGGTCAGCTTTTTTGATTTAAATGCGGGTGTAAGTGGTCTTATTGCCGTTCTGGTGGCCAATGCAACCGCATATTTAATCGGATTTAACAGGTCAAATATTACGGCCGGTTATTATGGGTTCAACTCTCTGCTGGTTGCGCTTGGAATGGGAATTTATTACCAAATGCACATCGAATTTCTTTTTATCCTGGTGTTTGCTTCCATCTTTACGCTCTTTGTTACAGTTATGCTGGAAGGAATTATCGGGAAATATGGGCTGCCCTATTTAAGTCTTTCTTTTCTTTTAGGAATATGGACGATTACCCTTGCCTCAAGAGAATTTACTGCATTGAGCATCAGTGAAAGGGGCGTATTTATGCCCAACGAATTGTACTTGCTGGGGGGCAATTTTCTATTGAGTATTTATTATTGGTTGACTAATATTAATTTGCATGAGGCTATCGTCATCTATTTCCGGTCGCTGGGAGCTATTTTCTTCCAGTACCATCTTTTTGCCGGAATCCTGCTGGCAATCGGGCTGCTGATATACTCACGCATAGCCTTCCTGCTTTCGCTGCTGGGTTTTTTCTCGGCATACCTTTTTTACCAGTTTGTTGGCGGAAACATCTATGAATTAAGTTACAGCTATATCGGATTCAACTATATCCTTACCTCGATAGCAATCGGCGGCTTTTTTATCATTCCATCACGATGGTCGTTTTTATGGGTCATCCTGCTTATCCCGCTCATCAGCATTTCCATCACCAGTTCCATGATGGTATTATCGTTGCTCCAGTTGTCAATCTATTCGCTTCCATTCAACATCATTGTAATCATGTTTTTGTACATCATGAAATTCAGGGAGCGATATTTCACCAAGCCGGAAATTGCGGTTTACCAGCAGTTCTCTCCAGAGAAAAACCTATATTCACAATTGAATAACAAGGAGAGATTTTATAATTTCAGGTACATCCCGTTTTCGCTTCCTTTCTGGGGAGAATGGAAGGTAACGCAAGCACACCAGGGCGAACACACCCACAAGAACGAATGGGCACATGCATGGGATTTTGAGATCACCGACGACCGGGGCTTGCCTTATAAAAGTTCCGGCACCAATTGCGAAGACTATTATTGCTATAAGAAACCATTGATTTGTCCGGCGGATGGCTGGGTGGAAGAAGTGCTGGATGGCATTGAAGATAACGAAATAGGCGATAGCAACCTTGAGCATAACTGGGGCAATACGATTGTGATCAGGCATAACGAAAAATTGTATTCCAAGCTCAGCCAC
This sequence comes from uncultured Bacteroidales bacterium, assembly GCA_963749345.1. Taxonomy (GTDB): domain Bacteria; phylum Bacteroidota; class Bacteroidia; order Bacteroidales; family JAADJA01; genus JAADJA01. The sequence goes on from CAVVMO010000004.1 coordinate 250,842, forward strand.
ATAAGGAAAGAATCGTTCAAAGTAAAGAAAGGTGATTTTGTGAAGAAGGGTGATATCCTTGCAAGTTGCGGTAATTCGGGCCGGTCACCTGAGCCGCATGTCCATTTCCAGATTCAGGAAACACCCTTTATCGGTTCAAAAACGCTGGACTACCCTTTGGGTCATTACATTCAGCATGTAAAGGACGGATACAATCTCATGTCGTACAGTAAACCTTCGAAAAACGATAACATTTCGAATGTGGATAAAAACCTGTCGCTTTTTAAAGCATTTCATTTTGTACCTGGGCAGCAACTAAAGTTCATGGTTAAAACTCCTTCAATGCCAAATGAAAAAACCATAATTTGGGAAGTGCAGACTGATATTTATAACAATGCTTTACTTTATTGTGCAAAAACAAAATCAAAAGCCTGGTTCAAAAACGATGGCAGAATTCACTATTTCACCCATTTTGAAGGAAACAGGAATTCACTGCTGTTTTATTTTTACCTTGGGGCTTACAAGGTCATTAGCGGGTTTTACAAAGGATTAAAAATTAACGATGTCTATCCCATCCATTTACTGAATAACCGCGGATTGATCTTTTTGCAGGATTTTATCGCACCCTTTTACCTGTTCATCAAATCGGAATATGATCTTGAATATTTAAAAATTAAGGACAACCTTACCGACAGTAACATATTTTTTAAATCGAAAGCAACGGTAAAGCATGGCAGTAAAAAGACCAGGGAATTAAACTTTGAGTTTGAAATCGAGTCGAACAGGATTAAAAAACTGGTTGTCACAGCAGGTGAAAAAATCATGGAAGCACGTGAAGTATCAACAGAATTGCAGTATGGTGAAATATAAATTTTTTGTTGGCGTATGGATGCTTTTCCTCATGATATCAGTAAAAGGATACTCACAGGAGCCAGCATTAGATTTCAAAATGGTTGACCAGGAAACATACCGGCAGTTCCTTTATAATGACTGGGATTCGTTGATCTGTACCGGGAAAAAAGCACTGCAGAACGGTACAGACTATTTTTATTTAAGGTATCGGTTAGGCATTGCATATTTCAGCAAAGGGAATTATTTGAAGGCAAGTCATCATCTGGAGAAAAGCCTTGGATATAATTCGATGGATGAATTGGCAATGGAGAACCTTTATTTTAGCTACAAATACACCAACCGGCAACTTGAAGCAAATGCACTTACCACCAAATTTCCTTCTCGATTAAATGAAAAACTCAATACTAAAAAAAACAAACTGATCGATTATTTTTATTTTGAACCGGGATATACCTTCAGCAATAATATTGAGAAAAACGAGAAAGAAACCCTGAATGAAAAAAAAGGAAAAGGAAATGGCAATAAAGAAGAGGAAGTCTTATTCGGACAGCAGGATTTGAATGACGATAAATACTTTATCAGCATTGGAGCAAAACTAAACCCTTCACGAATAATATCGGCTTATCTTGGTTATGGATTTCTCGCAACATCCAAACTTAAGCAAATTCAGACTTCCGATCTTGTTATTACGGGAGATACCCTTATCCCCTGGAACGGAGGATACTTTGTGGGAAATACATACGATACCATTACAGAGTTTTATAGCAATAAATACAATCTTTATCAGAACGATGCTTACGTCAATGCACAAATCAGTGCCGGGAAGGGATTTGTCGTTACGCCGGCTTTTCACTATCTGAATGTGCATTTCAAAACAATTTTTTCAAATGCGCAGGTCTCAGATTTTTACTTTCAGCAAACAGACACTGTTCCTGCAAAACGAACCGTTTACGAGGTGATTGAAAAAGATACATCCTTTAACAATTATGTGGTTTCATTGTCGGTTACTAAAAATATTTCGCTTTTTAATTTAAGCCTGAATGGAACCTGGTCGAACCTGAACAACAAAGAACAATACCAGGCTGGAGGAATGGTTGTATTCTATCCCAAAGGAAACCTTGATCTTTACACAACAACTTCCGTTGTTTCAGCCTGGCAGGACAACATCAACAGGTTTATTGTTGAACAGCAGGTTGGTATTAAAATGCTTAAAAAACTTTGGGTTGAAGGATTCATTACATTGGGTGAAATGGTCAACTACAATGAGAAAAACGCATTGGTGGTCTACAATTCAGGAGATAAAATTAATTTCAGGGCGGGTGGTGACTTTATTATAATTTTGTCGGAAAATATTGAGCTTTCATTTCGGTACCGGTATACAGCCGAAGAAGGCAAGCTGGTCAGGTATTTAAATAATTCATATAGCGAAACAAGTTTAGAATATCAAAATAATACATTTACAGGAGGAATAAAATGGAAACATTGAGAAAATTATTTCTACTAACCATTCTTGGAATTGGTTTATCAGCCCAATCATTTTCACAGGATTATAAACCCATTCAGGAAGCTTTCGAGAAAAGTTACTTCCTGGAATACAGCGGCGAGTATCAAAAAGCAATTGATCTTTTAAAAAGCGTTTATAGTGAGGAATCTTATGAGATCAACCTCCGGTTGGGATGGCTTACATACATGGCTGGATTTTTTACTGAATCTACTGCTTATTATCAAAAGGCTATGGAATTGAAACCTTTATCCATCGAAGCAAAGCTTGGTTATGTTTATCCGGCTTCTGCTTTGGGTAACTGGGAACAAGTAAAGAAGCAATACAGTGATATCCTGACCATCGATCCACAAAACAGCCTTACCAATTACCGCATGGGTTCTATTTATTACGGCAATGAAGATTATACCACCGCATTGAAATATTTTGAGAAAGTGGTAAACTTATATCCTTTCGATCATGATGCATTACTAATGTATGGTTGGACCAACCTTAAACTGGGTAAATTTAGGGAAGCAGAAGTATTGTTTCAAAAAGTGATCATGAATAAACCCAATGATGAATCTGCAAAGGAAGGATTGGGAATGATAAAATAAAAAACCTGTAAGGTAATTTATACCCCACAGGTTAATTAAAAATTTTCTCGCTTAGATTAATACAATTACCTATTTGCCTGATGTGCTATTTGAAATTGTATTTCGATAACCCGATGATATCGCCTTTGCGGGTATGTCCTATAAAAATACCTTCAGCAGAGTTTGGTTTAATCAGGAGCGGATAATCCGAATAGACCAGGTAGTCTTTACCCAATGGTAATTCAGGATCGCCGATTTTAGCAGTGCTTAGGTCGATCTTCATGATCACCGGCTGAAAACCTGCATAAATAGTTTTATTTCCGTTATAGGCCGCCCAAAAGTTTGCATAGCCTGAAATTCCTTCCGGCTCATACATGATCCAGTAGACTTTGCTTTTATCCTCTGAAACCTTAAATATCTGTGTCATCGGAAAAATCTTGTCCTCTTTAGCCGTGGCTAATTGAGGCTCAATACAATATTCGGCCCTGAGGTTTCCTGTTTTATCAAAATGAAAACAAGTAACTTCTTCGTAAGCCCATTTAGATGTTCCATTTAGGGTGATGATGACTTTGCGCTGACCGGTTACCATCATATCTCCATTATCAAAAACATCGAAAGCCTGAATACTGAAACGGGAGAATTCAGTCTTAGGTGCTTTTTTAACCGATGGAGGAACCACTTTTTTTGATTGAAGTGTAACGGTAGGAGTTGTTGTTAAATAAGCCACCTTATTTCCTGAGAGTTTCATTAAAATAAGATTGCTTGCTTCGCATTTAGTAACATCTGTCTCGCGCTGGTTGTCGCGGTAATTATAAAAATCAGGATAGCAGGGGTTGGAAATATTGGAGTAATCCATAAACTCATACCTGTAATGAGACCCGGTGCCTGTGCTGGTCAAGCCGAAAAAATAAAGGTCATTACCGACTTGTTGCATTTCAATGATCGTGGAGGCAATCAATGGCATTGTAATAGTACTTTTTGCAACTTCATTGCCGGCTCCATCTGCAATTAACAGAACAAAATCTTTTGGATCAGCTTTAGAGGTCTTAAAGGGAGCAAAAATAAATAGTGCATTATATTCTGCCAGATTCTTTTCGACATAGACATCGGCCACATCTGGGTTTTTCTTAACGAGTGATGAAAACACCAGTGTATAGGTACTCAAATCCCCAATCGGAATTTCTTTCACGGTGCCATCAAGGCTGAAGTTTATCAGCTTATATTGTGAAGCATCATCTTTGCTCTTGTCATCTTCCTTCACAAGTACCAGGTTGGTTCCGGTTTCAGCATTAAAATATCCGACATAACCTTTGTATTTAAATTTAGCATCTTTTCCACCACTTATTTTGGTTTCATTTACATTGACATCATAACCCTGCTTTTTGTTATTCCAGGTTTTATTAACGGAAACTTTTGAAACATTCAGATCCATGCTCAGGACATCGAATGAACTGCATCCACCCACCGTGGTATTGATATAGTCATATTTAATGGTTGGTTTGTCTATCTCTTTCACTTTGGGTTCTGATGATTCTTCCTCTTTTACCATTTTGAGCTCTTTATCAAAAGAGTAATTTACAAACTTTTGCTCTTTTTTTGCCATGTACCCATAAACGAGCGACAGGGTTCCATCATCGGCCAGCTGAGCTTCATACAGTGCTCCATTTTGAGCGGTTTTGGACAGCGGCTGAGTCGAATTCTGTGAATACAGGCTTATGAATCCAAACACTAAAACAACGATAATAACAATTGATCTTTTCATGTTTAAAAATTTTTAAATTAATAATTGTGTAAAAATAAAATAAAACGGATATACCAGGCAGGTAATCGCACAAATGTAATATTTCCATTCATTAATGATAGCTGATTGATACTGTAAAAAAGCTATTTAGGTTGCGAAAGGCTTTAATTTAATTTTGATATTTGAATGACTTATGATGAATTCTATGGATGAGACTAAATGGAATTTGGGGACAAACGATATCTGCTTTACGCCACAATTTTTAATTTTTACCTTTGTGGTCTTCAATGCAAAACGTAAAGTATATATCACGTGTTGTTAATATTGGCGATGTTGCGATGGGAGGTGATTTCCCCATAAGGATTCAATCCATGACAACAACCAATACGCTTGACACACAGGCTACTGTCGCTCAGGCAATCAGAATGATTGAGGCAGGCTGTGAATATGTGAGAATTACAGCTCAGGGAGTGAAGGAAGCGAAACACCTGGCTGTCATTAAAAAAGAACTTAAAAAATCGGGTTATACAACGCCCCTTATTGCAGATATCCATTACAATCCCAAAGCTGCTGAAGCAGCGGCGAGAATTGTCGAAAAAGTTCGAATTAACCCTGGTAATTACACCGACCGTAAAAAAGGTAAACCAAGTTATTCCGATTCTGAATACGCTCAGGAAATTGAAATTATCAGAGAAAAGATAAGGCCGCTGATAAATATTTGCAAACAATATGGAACGGCGCTCCGGATTGGGAGCAACCACGGTTCTCTATCAGAAAGGATTTTATTAAAATATGGTGATACCCCTGCCGGCATGGTGGAATCGGCGCTTGAATTTGTACAAATTTGCCGGGACTTTGATTTTCATAACATCGTGCTTTCAATGAAGGCAAGCAACGTCAAAATCATGATACAGGCTAACCGGCTTTTAGTGAAGCGAATGACCGAAGAAGGAATGAACTACCCGATTCATCTGGGCGTGACGGAGGCAGGAGATGCAGAGGACGGAAGGATTAAGTCTGCCGCTGGGATAGGACCCTTGCTTGCCGATGGCATTGGTGATACCATTCGTGTTTCGCTCACTGAAGATCCTGAATTAGAGATACCGGTTGCCAAAGAAATAGTATCTGGTTTTAATGAAAGAGATAAGCGCTGTGAAATTACCCGGATTGAAAATGAAATCTCTGATCCTTTCATTTATAACAGAAGGCAAACCCTGCCAGTTGATAAAGTTGGAAATGGACAAGTTCCGGTGGTATTGCTTTCCTGGGATATTTCAAAGGCTAATCCACATTCCTTCGATAAAGGTTTTGTTCCTGACTATTTATTCAATTCGAAAACCGGGAGACTTCAAAAACTCTCGGTCAGTAATGATGAATTGGTGATTGAATCAAGCAGGATAAAATTGGCGTTCATTGAATCCGAGGAAGAATTGGAAAAGTCGAGTACAAAATTTTCAAGTGAAACAGTCTTGATTTTAGAAACAAATCCGAATAAATCTTTACATGAACTTCGGAGGATAATTAATTTGCTGGTTAAAAAAGGCATCAATCAGCCGGTTATTTTCCACAGGGATTATTCTGATCTTTCTGAAGAAAAATTACTCGTTCAGGCGTCAGCTGACTTTTCCTTTCTGTTGATCGATGGCTTGATTGATGGCATTTGGATCAGCCATAATAGGGTGGATATGAAAATTCTAAGCCGAATGGCATTTGGAATTCTACAGGCAACAGGTTCGAGGATTACAAAAACTGAGTATATTGCGTGTCCATCATGTGGCCGTACGTTATTTAACATTCAGGAGACGTTACAAAAAATAAAACACCGGACATCCCAACTCAAAGGACTAAAAATAGGTGTAATGGGATGTTGCGTGAATGGTCCGGGTGAAATGGCTGATGCTCATTATGGATATGTGGGAGCAGGAAAAGGCAAAATTACGTTGTATAAAGGACGACAAATCATTCAGGCCGGGATAGCCTGAAAGCGAAGCTGTTGAAGCACTGGTGACACTTATTAAAATGCATGGGGATTGGAAATAGGATTTAAGGGAAAATTGTATCCTTTAAAATAAAATCGTTAAAAAAGAGTTAATTTGTATACATTTTCAAAAAAGGAATAAAATCATGTGTCAGCGATTACTTAACCTAAATTTATTATTACTCCTGTCGCTTTGCAGCGTTTATGCACAGGATATAGCCATAGGTGAATGGCGCGATCATTTACCTTACAAAAATACCATATCCGTTACTGCAAGCGATCAAAACATCTATTGTGCAACACCATACAGTATTTTTTATTACAATAAAAATGATAACAGCATTACCCGTTTAACCACAATTTCAGGATTGAGTGATGTTGGTATTTCAAAAATTGGTTTTAATAAACCAAACAACACCCTTTTGATAGCCTATAGCAATACTAATATTGATTTGGTGAAGGGCAATACCATCATTAATATGCGCGACATTATCGGAAGCGATGCCATCACCCCGGAAGAAAAAACCATTAACAACCTGCTATTTATTGGAAATAAAGCCTACCTGTCCTGCGGATTTGGTATTGTTGTCCTGGATATTGATAAGGAAGAAATTTCGGACACCTATTATATTGGTCCGAACGGAACCCACTTAAAGGTTTATGATCTTACTTATAACGATACCTCCTTTTTTGCTGCAACAGAAAATGGTATTTATACTGCTTATATCGACGATCTTAATCTGGCTTATTATGGTTCCTGGACAAAAAATTTATCCTTGCCACGGCCTAATGCTTTGTATAATGCCATTGCAATTATTAATGATAAGATATTTATTAATCAGCATAGTGAAATCTTTGCACAGGATACTCTTTATTATTTCGAAAATTCGCAATGGAAGATCGATATCGAACTTTTTCCACCCGACGATATGTTGTTAAATTGATTTCGAGTAATGATATGTTCTATATTGTCTTTAGCTATTATGCCAGAATTTAGGGATAAGATCTTAACTTGATAGAACCTATTTGGACCTATAATTATCAGATGTCTCCCTACTTAAATGATTTAATTGAGGATGATGGTACTGTTTGGATAGCGGATGCACTGATGGGTCTTACAAAAAGGATTGCTCAAAATCAATATATCTTTATTTATCCGAATGGACCGGATAATGCTGATGTTTACAGCATGTCTGCCGCCGGAAATATTGTTTATTCAGTACCTGGAGGCAGGGATCTGAGCTGGAACAACCTTTATAAACCTGCGAGCATTTCTTCCTTCATTGAAAGTGAATGGAATTCTCAGAATAAAGAAGATATACCTGCCTTTGATACCCTTCGTGATGTATTGTGCGTTGCGGTTAATCCAAATGATCCTGCACAGGCTTTCGCCGGTACATGGACAGGTGGTATGATGGAATTGCATAACGGTCAGTTTAAAAATATGTACGGACCGGAAAACAGCGGGCTGGATTATAAGAACAATGAAATCCCCCGATGTAAAGTCGGTGGTGTTGCATTTGACCCGTTGGGAAATCTATGGGCTACAAGTTCACATGCCAACAATGTGCTTTCGGTCAGAATTCCGGATGGTTCCTCTCTGGGAGAATGGTATTCCTATAACCTTGGATCTTTTTCCAGCAGCATGGATCTTGGACCCCTGATGATCGATTCATATGGACAAAAATGGATCATTGTAAGGGAAAACCGTCCAATTATTGTTTTTAATGACAACGGGACAATTACCAACACCAGTGACGATAGGGTTAAAGAATTGTCATCAGCCGCAGGTAATGGAGCTATTCCGGGTGAAAAGGTATACAGCATGGCCGAAGATAAAGACGGAGAGGTTTGGATAGGTACCGATGAAGGGGTTGCCGTTTTCTACTCACCCGGAAATATCTTTTCAACAGGATATAATTTTGATGCACAGCGAATTTTAATACCCAGAAATGATGGATCGGGTCTGGCAGATATCCTCCTTGAATTTGAAACAGTAACAGCTATAGCTGTCGATGGCGATAACAACAAATGGATTGGAACCGACCGATCTGGTGTGTTTCATTTAAGCCCCGACGGTCAAACGGAATTGCATCATTTCACTGAACAAAACAGCCCCCTTCTTTCGAATAATATAACCAGCATTGTCATAACAAAAGATGGTGAAGTTTTTTTTGGAACGGCCAAAGGTATCATTTCTTACAGAAGTACCTCCACACCTGCCGATCCTACCTTTGAGGATGTTTATGCTTTTCCAAATCCTGTCCAACCCGGATATAGCGGACTTATAGCAATAAAAGGACTGGTGGATCAGGCTAATTTTAAAATCACCGACATCAGCGGAACATTGATTTACAGTGGAAGAGCAGAGGGTGGTCAGGCAATCTGGAATGGCAATAACTTTAACGGGAGGCGGGCTCAATCAGGAGTTTACCTTGTCTTCCTCTCCGATGATAATGGTTCAGAAACTCTTGTGACAAAAATTCTATTTATTAATTGATGCTGCATCAAACGAGGGGCATTATCTTTCATCAGGTCAAGTACTCAGAGACCAGCCTTATCGTTAAAATATATACCGAACAATTCGGTTTGCAATCTTATATGATGCATGGGATCAGGAGTAAAAAGTCGCTTGTCAAACCAGCCCTATTGCAGCCATTAACACTCGCAGAAATGGTGGTTTACCACAAAGAAAACAAGAACATCCAGCATCTGAAAGAAATTAAAATAGCCTACCCCTTTAATTCCATTCCATTCGACATCAGGAAAAGTTCAGTCATTATTTTCCTAAATGAAGTCCTTTATAATGTCATTCGTGAACAGGAATCGAATCGCAATTTATTTGAATATCTTTATAATTCCATTGTTTCGCTCGACTTGATGGAAAAAGGCATTGCCGATTTTCACCTCCATTTTTTGATGCAGTTGACAAAATATCTTGGATTTTATCCCAAGAAAAATTTCAGCCAGGAAAATTCAGTATTCGATATGCAGGAAGGAATTTTCATTCAACAAACTATTTCATCAAATATTCTTATACTCAAACCTTATAGTGAATATTTTGCCGGGTTGATAACAGCCGGTAATGAACCCATCAAAATTAATCCATCACACCGAACAATATTGCTTGAGTACCTGATTCAATATTATAAGGTACATATTCCGGGTATTAAAGAAATCAAATCGCATCATATTCTTCAGTCGGTTTTGAATGATTAATGAAAGTTTATTTCTCGGCGCCCCTGGTAATTTGCAATTCTATAATTGTTTTCATCAACCAATTTCACAAGCAAAGACTTTTTCAAAAGATTGTAGTAAAGACTTATTTATCTCTTTCATATTCATCTCGTTTCCAATTTCTTTTTGCAATGAGGTCACCCCTTTATCCTTAAATCCACAGGGATTAATGAAATTATAGTAATCAAGGTTGGTGTTCACATTAAAGGCAAATCCATGCATGGTTACTGACCAGCTGACTCTAATACCAATTGCACAAATTTTGCGAGTCTTCAAAGGCTTATCAACATCAAGCCATACTCCTGTGGCTCCGGGTAATCTTTCTCCTTTCAATGAGAAGTCTTTTAATGTAAGGATGATTACTTCTTCTAAGTTACGGACATATTGTTTTACTCCGATTCCGAAAACTTCAAGGTCAAAAATGGGATAACCGACGATCTGACCGGGTCCATGATAGGTAATATCTCCTCCCCGATCGGTATTAAAAAACTCCACTCCCTTTTGCTTCAGAAATTCTTTATTTACAAGAAGATTGTTAACCTTTCCGCTCTTGCCAATTGTATATACATGTGGGTGCTCACACAACAAGAGAAAATTGCTCAGGTTGACTTGTTTTTTGACAGGTAATTGCTGGTTTAATCTTTTAATTTCTATTATTTCTGCCAATAGTTTCTTTTGGTAATCCCACGCTTCAGAATACCTGATCAATCCCAAATCTTTATATCGTACATTTCTTATCACAAGTATCAGAATAAACAATTTCAGTAGCCAATAATTGAAGCTAAGAACATCCCCCCGCCCCCTTCAAAGGGAGAAAGGAAAACAGAAACCTAATGGACATGCTTCTCAGCATGGTATGAAGACCTAACCAGCGGACTGCTTTCAACATAACGGAATCCTTTTTCCAAACCTGCCATCCTGTATTTTTCAAATTGTTCAGGCGTAATGAATTCCTTAACTGATAAATGTCTCGGTGTGGGCTGAAGGTATTGCCCGATGGTAAAAACCTCCACACCAATCGCCCTTGCATCGTCCATTGTTTCGATTATCTCGCTTTCAGTTTCGCCAAGGCCGAGCATAATTCCTGTTTTCGACCTGACACCATACTTAACGATGATTTCAAGCACCTTCAGGCTGGTATCATATCGTGCCTTACTTCGCAAGATGGGAGTGATTCTCCTTACAGTTTCAAGGTTGTGAGAGATCACATCCGGTTTTGCATCAATTACCTTTTGTATCAATTCTTCAATCGCATCAAAATCAGGAATGAGGGTTTCAATGGTTGTTTGAGGATTGATTTCCTTTACCTTTCTTATGGTTTCTGCCCAAATCTCTGCTCCTCCGTCCTCCATGTCATCTCTGTCGACAGATGTGATCACGACATGTTTTACCCGCATCAGCCTTACGGATTCAGCCACCCTTTCGGGTTCATTCAAATCGGAGGGCAAAGGTTTTCCGGTTTTTACATTACAGAACTTACACGAACGGGTGCAGATATCGCCCAGTATCATCAGCGTGGCGGTGCCTCTTCCCCAGCATTCAGCCATATTTGGGCAATGTCCGCTGGTGCAAATGGTGTGGAGCTTGTTTTTTTCAACAATCGCCTTTACATCCAAATATTGCTTGCCGGCAGGTACCTGCGTTCTTAACCATTTCGGCTTTCTCACCGTGATTTCACCCATAACCAAATCTTCAAAAAAAACATGACAAATTTATTATTTTAATTCGCCATACAACCCATAAAATTTTATCTTTGTCTTAAGAACAAACATCTTAAAGTATAGTTTTGATTCCTTGATTGTCAATTATAATATTCACTAAATCTTTAACAAAATGAGAAAATTTACTTTGATCGCGGCACTCTTTTTTGCTGCCACGATTGCTTTTTCGCAAACTCCGCTTACGGTAGCTGTTGATTTTACGGCTACTACTACAGAAGGAGAGCAGTTTAATTTATTCGATATTCTTGCCGGAGGTCAATACGTCTGTATTGATTTCTTCTACACCACCTGAGGTTCGTGCCAAAGCACCGCTCCTATGATAAGCGAGGCCTACGAACTGTTTGGTTGCAACACTGCAGATATTTTTATAATGAGTATCAGTAACCAGGATAACAATGCAGCCTGCATCGTATTTGATGAAACCTATGGAATCGAGTTCCCAACTATTAGTGGAGTTGAAGGTGGAGGTGCAGCAATAAACAACACCTATGGAATTAATTACTATCCTACCTACATCCTGATCGCTCCAAACCACGACATCGTTGAGCAGGATATGTGGCCTATCCCGAATGTTCAGACTTTTGTCAATTACTTTCAAAGCAATGGATTACAACAAGCTGAATGCATGGAAGCATCTTTCACATCAGATGTCACGGAAGTTTGTGAGATGGATGCCGTCCAATTTACCGATGCATCAGCGGGAAATATTACAAGCTGGAATTGGGTGTTTGAAGGTGGCGATCCGGCCATATCAACCGAACAAAATCCGGTAGTTACCTATAATAATCAAGGAACCTATAATGTTGAGCTCACCGTTTCGAATAGCATTGCTACTAAATCTTTGTTAATGGAGGATTATATCACCGTATTAGAATCTCCAACAACTGCACTTTTACCTTTTAGCGATGTTTGTGTGGGTTGGCCCGCTTTTGAATTATCGGGTGGTTCGCCAGCCGGCGGTGAATATTCAGGACCGGGTGTGATAAACGGTTGGTTTGATCCTGCTGTGGCAGGTTTGGGAACACATACCATTACTTATACATACACTGCTTCCAACGGCTGCGACAATTCAGCACAACAATCCATTTTAGTTGATCCGTGTACTGGAATTGATGAATTTTCCGAAGGTAAAATGAGCATATATCCTAATCCGACAACCGGAAGTTTTGAATTAAAAATAAATGAAGTTGGTACAGTTACCATCAGTATTGTAAATATGCTTGGACAGGAAGTTTATGCTGACAAGGTCAATGTTTCAGGTAAATTTGTTAAGAAAATCAGTCTGGACGGAAATGAAACCGGAATTTATTTCATTAAAGTTCAAACCGAAAGCGGAACTTATGTAAAGAAATTGAAACTATTAAAATAAATTTGAGTTACCGCCAAATCAGACCCCGGCATTTTTAACCGGGGTTTTTTTATGCTTCATATAAAGCTGGTAAACCAGCCCATCAGCAAGGCCGATCTTTGGAACAAGCACCGTTTCGGCTTTAATGGTCTTCATTACGAAAAGAAAAATTTTGGCGGCAGGAACAATTACATCAGCGCGGTCGGGGCGCAAACCCAATTTATCTATACGCTCATCAAGCGAAAAGTCTTTGAGGTATTTATATGCTTTCTTCAAATTTTCATAAGTTAAGGTGAGATGAAAAGGATCACCATACAGCTTATTAAGCTTGTTTATATTTCCACCTGATCCCACGATATTAACCCGACCCTGATTAACCCTGATCTTATTGAGCCATTTTTCAAGGCGCTCCCATTCCTTTTCATCATCCTTCCCTTTGAGCATCCTTAATGCTCCGAGCTTAAAGGATTTTACATCAAGAACCCTGTCGCCATCCAACACTGAAATATCGGTACTTCCTCCACCTACATCAATGTAAAGGGTCAGGTTATGCGGATGCTCAAAACCGATAATATTCGTCTGACGAATGATATTCGCTTCTTCTATTCCATCAATGGTACGAACAATAAATCCGGCTTCTTTCTTTATTCGTTCAATGATCTCCAGCCCGTTTGAGGCTTCCCTGATGGCAGCAGTAGCGCATATATCATATGCAATAGGTTTATAAACTTCGATAAGTAACCGATAAGCGTTCAGGGTTTTAATGAGGTTATCGGCCCTTTCGGGAGTTATTTTATTGATGCTGTAAACGTCTTCACCCAGACGGGTAGGTATCCTCACCAAAGTAGCTTTTTCCACGTACACCTTTTTCTCCAACTCAAAGACATTGGCGAACAGCAAACGCGCAGCATTTGATCCGATATCTATGGCTGCAAAGAGCATGATTGATTAATCCGACAAGTTAGTTGAATCTTTATCACTTTGATCTATTTTCCTTTTAAAATATGCATACGTTTCAAACTGTGCCCGGATCGTTTTCTTTGATTCGGTTTTCTTGTATTCGTTCACAAAGTCTAATCCACTGATTCGTGCCTTGACATTACCACTCAACTGTATCTGAAGTATATCCCAGAGTTCCTTCCTGAGCTCCGGGTCATAAACCGGAACCAATACCTCAACCCGGTTATCCAGATTACGGGGCATCCAATCGGAAGAACCGATGTAATACTGAGGATGATTGTCGTTACAAAAAACAAATATCCTTGAGTGCTCCAAGAACCGATCGACAATGCTGACAACCTCAATGTTTTCACTCACATTCTCAATGCCCGGGATCAGCACACTGATGCCCCTCACGATCATTTTCAGGATTACTCCTGCCTGACTTGCTTCGTATAGCTTTGCCGCGATTTTCTTATCTACGATACTGTTGATTTTAATTGTCGCCCAGGCATCTTTCCCCGATCGGGCATTCTTTATTTCGTTATCAAGCATCTCCATAAAAAACCGGCGGGTGTGAAAAGGGGACACGATCAGGTGGTTAAACTCAGGATGATAATAACGGCTTTCGAACAACCTGAAAACTTTATCTACTTCCGATGCGATTTCCTGGTTAGCCGTTAGCAGACTTTCATCGGAATAAACATGGGCCGTGGATTCATTGAAATTCCCGGTGCTGATGTTGGCATAATATACTATATTTTCATCTTCTAACCGTTTCACACCGATGAGCTTACAATGCACTTTATACCCTGGAATAGTAGGAACTATTTTAACTCCTTCATCATGCAATTTGCCTGCAAGGTTAATGTTCGCTTCTTCATCAAACCTGGCCTGTATTTCCAGGAAAACCGTCACTTTCTTGCCATTTCGGGCGGCATTCACCAATGCGTTCACAGCATTGGAGTATTTGGCTGCCCGGTAAAAAGTCATTTTAATCTCCGTCACCTTTGGATCGATGGAAGCTTCCCGCAAAAAATCAATAATGTATTGAAACGACTGATATGGAAAATGAAGCATGATGTCCTTTTGCTTCAGGATTTTAATGATGCTTGTGTTGGGTGGAATATCTTTATGCCTCAGGGGTGGAAAAGCAGGATAAAAAAGCCTGGCCGGCCCAATCTTTGGGAACGACATAAAATCTTTAAAGTTATGATATCTTCCTCCTCCTCTAAGGCTATCCTCCTCACTGATTTTTAATTTCCTGGTAATTTTCTTCAAAAGCTTTTCAGGTATTTTCGCATCATACACAAACCTTACCGGAATACCTTTTTTCCTCTGCTTTACGCTTTCGCTCATCTTCTCAAGGAAACTTTTCGAAATGTCTTCATCTATGTCCAACTCGGCATCACGGGTGATTTTAATGGTATAGGCATTGAAAGTATCATATCCGAACAAGGCAAAAATATCCTCAAGACAATACCGGATCACATCGTCGAGCAGGATGATGTAATGATGATCTCCTTTTTTGGGCAGAATTAAAAACCTTGACAGCGATCGTTGCGGAACCTTAATGAGCGCATAGTTTTCTTTAAGGGTTTTTTGTGATGAAACGAGCTCTACCGCAAGGTAAATGGATCCATCTTTAATCGATGTAATTTTCTGGAAGTCCTGCATCATCATCGGGAAAAGATACTGCCGTAACTCCTCCTGGTAAAACTGTTTGACAAACCTGCCCTGCTCCTCGTCCAGTTCTTTTTCATTGACGATAAAAATTCCTTCGTTTGCAAGTTCAGAAACGATGGTCAGGTAAGTCTTGGTAAATATTTTTTCCTGCTGCTCAACCATCGTTTTAATCTGGTTCAGGACAACTTTCGGATCTTCTTTATCCTTTAATTCGTCGCGCCCTAATTTCGCAAGCCTGGTTAGCGAGGCCACCCTTACCCTGAAAAACTCATCCCGGTTATTCGAAAAAATTCCAAGGAACTTGATCCTTTCGATCAGGGGTGTGCTAGGATCAATGGCTTCCTGCAATACCCTTGCATTGAAATGAAGCCAGCTGATCTCCCTGTTTATTAAATGTTCTGTTGAATTGAAAAGATGATCGTTTTCTGCCATTCGTTCTCAGTATCTTTAATTTATTTCTTTCCCTTCCCTTCTTTTATAAGTTTCGGAGAGATTACAAATTTAGTCCTTTTTTCCGCCCCGATAATATTTTCCCATTTGTCAGTTTTAAATTCAATGCAAACCACACCTGATGTGGGGAGCCAATCGATGGGTTCTGCCAGGAAATGATTGGCCAGAGAAGTAAATGTTGGGTTGTGTCCAACTATCATAATGGAGTTTTTTTCATTTGGAAGCCCATATATCAAATTGATAAGATCATCTTCATTTCCCTGATAAATAATTGTCAAAATCTGAATTTTGTCTGCCTGATAGGATAAACCTTTTGCAATCAATGCAGCCGTATCTTTGGCCCTGATGGCATGAGAGCTCAGGATTAAATCGGGTTTGGCGTCCTGGCGAATTAAATATTCAATGATCTTTTCTGTTTTTCTCTTCCCGTTCTCAAGCAAGGGGCGCTCATAATCGGGTAAGCCAGGATGATCCCAGGATGATTTGGCATGTCGGACAATATAAAGTGTTTTCATAAAAGGAAGTAATATGTTAAAGCAAAATTACAGATTATCCGGTTTTGTTTCCTGACTTCTAATTAACATAACAAAGAATTCGCTGGATTAAAAGGCAAACTGAAGCTTGTGACTAATTAAGATAACACTGTCACCTCCGGTCGATCACAGGAAAATTAATTTCATCCTCCACTACAAATGCATTGGGATATTCGGGTACGAGTTCCTTCAGCAATTTTTCTGCCTCCATCCGGGTGCGGTAATCGCCCACCCTTACTTTATAATATGGCTCCTGAAAAACTACATAACACGGAACATCAGCATAGCTCTGAACAAATTTTGCTTTGGCATCCACGGCCATCTTTTTTGAATTGTTTCCGGATTCAAAGAAAATGTTGATCCTCCAACCTTCAATATGAGGGTTTTTCTCATTCAGTTTTATATGCATCTGCAATAAACTGTCGACTCTCGGATCCTGGATCACCTTAATTTCTCCTGCCTGGTCCTGTCCCATCAGCAGGAGGTCTAAACCACAAAATAAAATCAGAAACAATACCTTATTCATTTTTCAATCCCATTCTAAGGCTACATAATTTTAATATACTCTTTTGCATGAATGTTAAGCACAGGGATTGGAGAATGATTCACCATTTGCTGTGCAAATGCGCCTAAAAACAAATTGGCCGTTGTCATTTCCTGTTCTGTCATGATCACAATAACATCCGCATCAATCGCTTTTGCATAATTGATGGTAGCATTCGTAACGTTTTCCGCATCAATCGCTTTTGCAACATACTTAACGTTTTCTTCATCCAGGTATTTTGTAACCTGTGCTGTATAGTTATCAATTTTTAGCCTGACTGCTTTTATCGTTGTTGAATATACCGAAATCACATGGATTTCCGAATCGAAATACTTCGAAATTTTTGCGGCGAAAGGTACTTTCTGCCTTGTTTCGAGGGAATCGTCGATAGGTAAAACTATTTTTTTAATCTCAGGATTAAATATAAAATCGGTTCGAATGGTAATCACCGGGCAGGGTGAATAGGTTACAATGCGGTAAGCATTGCTGCCGATCCAGAACTCTTCAAATCCGGTAACACCATGGGTACCGGCTACCACCATCATGGCATCACTGTGCTTGGCCTGGTTGGCAATTTCAATATGTGCTTTTCCTTTCCTGATCTTGTAGGTAATTTCACCCCCGGTCAGCGCCGGTGCATACTTTGCAATGATCTCATCAAAACTGCCGGTGATTTCCTTTCTGCTTCCGGCCGCGACTTCCGGATAGACAGATTCATCACTTTTAATATTATCCACCCATACCATCAGGATGTTCGACTTTATCCGGTTTGCCAGGTTAATGGCATATTCCAGTGCATGTAGCGAACAGCGAGAAAAATCGATAGCAACTATTATCTGCTTCATGGTTTTGATATTTTAAATCCTCTGCTAAATTAATAAAATTTTTATTTGATTACTTTTGCTCACTAATTTTTTATTGAAGGGAAAATGAACGAAAATCTGGATGCAAGCGGAAAATTCCTGACTAGCACTGAGTTGGAGATCGAAAAAGTGCTCCGCCCTGTCAGTTTTGAAGATTTTGCTGGCCAGAAAAAGGTTGTAGATAACCTCAAAGTATTTGTCGAAGCGGCTAAACAACGTGGTGAATCGCTCGATCATGTCCTTCTTCATGGCCCCCCCGGATTGGGTAAAACCACTTTGTCGCACATCATTGCTAATGAACTCGGAGTAAACATTAAAATCTCCTCAGGACCTGTTATCGACAAGCCCGGTGACCTTGCCGGCCTGCTTACAAACCTAGAAGAAAACGACGTACTTTTCATTGATGAAATTCATCGATTAAGCCCTGTAGTTGAGGAATACCTTTACAGCGCGATGGAAGATTACCGCATCGACATCATGATTGAAACCGGTCCCAATGCACGCAGTGTTCAAATCACACTCAGTCCCTTTACGTTGATTGGAGCCACTACCCGTTCCGGACTGCTTACAGCTCCCTTGCGGTCTCGTTTCGGCATCAATTCCCGGTTATCCTATTATGATTCAGCCACGCTCAAACATATCGTTAACCGGTCGGCCAGTATATTAAAAGTGACGATTACAGAAGATGCTGCCGGTGAAATAGCCCGCCGCAGTCGTGGAACACCCCGGATCGCTAACCTGCTGCTTCGGCGAATAAGAGACTTTGCCCAGATAAAAGGAAATGGTAAGATCGATATGGACATTTCGCTGTATAGCCTTTCCGCCCTTAATGTTGATAAGAATGGGCTGGACGAAATGGATAATAAAATCCTTACCACCATCATTGATAAATTCAAAGGCGGTCCGGTTGGTATTACTACAATTTCAACAGCCGTCGGCGAAGACCCCGGCACCATCGAGGAAGTGTATGAACCCTTCCTCATCCAGGAAGGGTACCTGATGCGCACGCCACGCGGCAGGGAAGTTACCGAATTAGCTTACCGTCATTTAGGGAGAGTTAAAAGCAAGGATCAGGGAAAGCTCTTTTAACGGAGAAATATCCGAATGAAGAACGAATCATTAAACTGCGAATAACAATTTGTAATGCAGGCTTCTGACAAAAAATCTCTTGCCGATGCTATAAAAAAAAAGCTGGCGAACTTGGTTTCTATGCCTGTGGTATTTCGAAGGCTGTTTACCTTGAAGAGGATGCAATCCGCCTGAAGAAATGGTTAGAAAACGGGTATCACTCCGGTATGTCCTACATGGCAAACCATTTTGAAAAACGAACCGATCCAAGAAAACTCCTTGAAAATGCCCGATCAGTTATTTCGGTATTATTCAATTATGCTCCCAAAAAACCCCTCCCTGAAAGTGACAATTACAAAATTTCAAGTTATGCCTATAGAAAGGATTATCATTTTGTTTTAAAAAGAAAACTAAAACAGCTGATCACTTTCATTCAAAATGCAGCAGGAGAAATTAATACAAGAGCATTTGTGGATTCGGCTCCGGTTCTTGATCGCGCCTGGGCTGTCAGAAGCGGCCTGGGCTGGATAGGAAAAAACACCTGCCTGATCACGAGGGAACAAGGTTCCTATTTTTTCATTGGCGAAATCATCACCGACCTGGAACTGGAATATGATGAACAAAACCTTGCTAATCATTGCGGCGGTTGCACACGTTGTATCGATGCCTGTCCGACCGGGGCGCTTAAACCCTATGAGCTTGATGCCAACAAATGCATCTCCAACCTGACTATTGAATTTAAAGGAGATCAAATACCTGTTGAGTTCAAAGGGAAATTCGATGACTGGATTTTCGGTTGTGATATTTGCCAGCAGGTTTGTCCCTGGAACCGGCTTTCGGAACCACATAATGAACCTGAATTCAATCCGTCAGAAGAATTATTGAAGATGAAAAAAACCGATTGGGAAAATCTTTCAGAGGAAAAATTCACTGAAGTATTTAAATCATCACCGTTAAAAAGAGCAAAGTTCGAAGGAATAAAAAGGAATATTCGATTTGTAAATAATGAAGCCTAATCCTAAACAAACCAGCAGTTTAACAATTTATCCTTTTTCCCAGAGTCAACAATTCCACCATTCAGCAATTCAACAATTTATCTACTCCTCCATCAACTCAAACCGTTCCTCCCAGGTTGGATCCAGGGTATTGTTTGCCCGGTTGTAATGCATGTAAAAATTTCTCTTCTTTCCGGATGGGAAATGGGTCATGATATAATCATTCATGAGGTAGTCGAAAGTATATCCGGCATAGCGGGCTCCCAGCACTTTACAATAATGGTAAATAATATCAAGGTCAATTTCCATGATCTGGTATTTATACTTTATTTCCCCGGTCAGCAGGTTTTCGGTAAAATAGCCGTCCACAATGTCAGCGATCGTCTCAGAGACAAAGAATAATTTTCTCCCTTCCTTTTTCGGGTTCAGTTGGGTGAGTTCAAGCCAGCTGTTGAAAGTAACCGCATTTGTTTGAAATGCTTTATAATAAGTGTTACCACCAAAATCATCGGAGTCTTTAAAATCGTTGTATCCTTCTTCCAGCTGCAGTTGGGCAATATTCAGGATATAGGAAGGAGACTTGAAAAACAAAAAGCTGTCGGAAGCATTATCCATATAAACTTTTAATCCCAGCTTTTCAAACTCGGAGATCATGCTGTTGATAAAGGTTTCCAGAAAAACAGAATCGGAAAGATCCTTCAGAAACAAACTTTTTGACAGTAACAAAGAGTCTTTTGCAAAATTTGTCAATCCGGAAGTATCACCAATTTCATCCCTTTTTTGATTGTTTTTGAAAACGTAATCGGCAGGAAGAATCATAACCGAAATATCTGGCTTTGATTCAATAAATGTTTTACCTAACTTCCATTCGGGATAGCATGAACTCAGGAAAACCAGGCCTAATACCAAAAGGGCCGCATGGAAATATTTAAAAGCCTGAATCACCCTTTAATTCTCCGGAATTTCCAGGTTAAGTAAGGCTTTTCCAAACGACCTGCCATACTCAAGACATTTTTCAATCTCTTCTCCGCTGGGAGTAAATTTTACAAAAAGCCCTTCACCAAAATAATTCAGTTTTAAATGGGTCAGGTTGGATTCAAGCATTTTCCTGTTCTCGCCGCTCCAGCCATAAGAGCCGAATGCTCCTGCAAGTTTTCCTTTATCTCTCAGGGGATTAATGGTAGCAAACAATTTATAAACAGGCATCAGAATATTCTGATTGATGGTTGGTGAACCAACAATAATAGCTGAACAGCGGGCAAGATGCTCATCTACCTCTCCAACAGGAGTTTTTTCAATATCCTGCACATCCACTTCAATGTCGCCCGCCTGCCTGATTCCTTCAGCAATTTTCTCAGCAATTACCCCTGTTTTGTGGTAAGCCGAAACGTAAGGAATGTAAACCCTGAACTTCTCCTGAACTTTGAGGGCTTCCTCAGCATACTTTTCACTTATCTCTACATATTTTTTCCAGTTGCTCCTTAATATCGGGCCATGTCCCGGACAGATAACACTGATATTAAGCGGTTTTATCCTTTCAATAGCCCTTAGCATAAATTTGCTGAAGGGTTTAAGGATTACATCGTAATAATACTTAAAAGCATCATTAAAATCCCCTACTTTATCATCGAACATATTTTCATTACAGAAATGGCAACCGAATGAGTCGCAAGTGAAAAGGATTTTTTCTTCTTCAAGATATGTATAAATGGTATCGGGCCAATGAAGATTGGAAGCTCCGATAAACCGAAGCGATTTATTGCCAAGGTCGAGGGTTTGTCCATCTTTGATAATTAAATGAGGAAAATCGATGTCCATGATATCTTTCAAATACCGAATGGCATTACCACTGCCCACCACGGTAGCTTTTGGTGCAACCTTAAGAAGTTTTAACAGGCAACCTGAATGATCAGGTTCAGTATGATTGACAATGATATACTCGATTTCTGCCGGGTCGACCTGGCTTTTTATTTTATCCAGATATTCCTCCCAGAATCGTTCTTTTACCGTATCGATGATCGTTTTTTTGCTGGCATTAATGAAAAAGGAATTGTACGTGGTTCCATATTCGGTCTCCATCACTACATCAAAGGTGACAATATCATAATCCAGCGCTCCGATCCATTTTACATCCTTTCCTATATCCAAAACCATTTTATCTTTCATAAAACTTGATCTTAAAATAATTCCATTTGTTTTATTTCGTCGTCCGATTTATTCTTTCGATTCTCTTTCTTTTTTCTTGCTGATTTTTTGGGTGGAGCAGTAATTTCCTTCTCTGCGATTTGCAATATTTCAGCAAGTACAGGGGTTTTTTTGGGTTTAACTTCCTGTTTCTCTTTTTGATTCTCCTTCTTCTTCTTAGCTGGCTTTTTAGCCTGCTTGACCAGATCTTCTTCTTTTGGCGGTAAAATTTCCATTATTTCTTGCTTTTCTTCAGGTTTTTTTATCAGTTCAATCGCCTCAGGCTCAGTTTCTTGCTGAACTATTTCCTGACCCTCAATTACCGATAGTTCATAAGGCAAGGGTTCAATAAATTCAATCTTGCCCGGAACTTTTACAGTAATTCTCTTACCTTTTGCTTTTGCACTTTTTACTCCGATGAATTCAGCCGCATTAACGATCAGATCGGGTAATTCTTTCTTATTGGCTTTGGAATCGAAAACTACCTTTACCTGAGGTAACCAGTCCTGGCTTATTCCAACCAGATAATTGTCAGGACTTTCACCAATAAAGTCAATTTTTTTATTGATAGGAGTTTCCTCTTCAATCTGGAACCGCTTCAGGTAAAAAGTAGACGTAGAAGCTTCGAAATAAATGGCCGAAAAAATCTTTGCCGGGTCAAATTTCTCAATCCGGATCATATCCTCATCAAAATGGTTGGATAGGTCGTAATTCATCAATTTATAAAATCCCGATTGCTGGATTGTCAGTATCTTTTCATCCGATATAAAAGCTCCAAGCCGAACTCCGCGCCCATCAGTATTAAGCCGCTTCACCGTATCGTCATACCAAATGTCTCTTGCACCAAGTGTTGATACACCCTCTTCACGCTTTACTACATTTTTAACCGCATGTTTTGATAGGATGTTACCCTGCGAGCCCTTCCCTTTGATTTCGAGCTGGCTGAAATCGTATTCGAATGCCAGTTTACGCAATTTTGGTTTTGGCTTTAAAAACACCTTGACCACTTCTGCTTCGCCGTTAGGGTTAGCAGAAAAATAAAGGATCCTGGAGTCTTCCTCACCTCTGGTAACTGTATATTCTTTGTCACGCATCAGGTTAGTGACAGCAAAACGCTTCACCCTTGCTGTTCCCTTTTTCCCGTCCCGATAGATGACGTTGTAAATGGTCCTGTCATCATTCTTCTGAAAAACATTTACATAAACTATATTATGCCCGATAAATGTTTTGGCCGTGACTTTGTTGATCATATATGTACCATCCTCCCGAAATACAATAATATCATCAATGTCGGAGCAATCGCATATATATTCATCCTTTCTTAGAGAAGTGCCTGCAAAACCCTCTTCACGGTTTACGTAAAGCTTTTGTGTAGCTGCAGCTACTCGGGTCGCCTCGATTATATCAAAGTTCCTTAATTCAGTTTTTCGTTCACGACCGGTTCCATATTTCTTTTTGATTTGCCTGAAATAATTAATAGCAAAATCGATCAGGTGCTCCAGGTGATTATTCACTTCATCTATTTCCAGTTCAATTCCCTTGATTATTTCATTCGCCTTAAAAGAATTGAATTTTGAAATCCGCTTAATTTTAATTTCCGTCAGCCGGAGTATATCGTCTTCATTAATATCCCGGTGCAATAGTTTCCTGTAAGGTTTTAATCCTTTGTCGATGGCTTCGATAACAGCCTCCCAGGTTTCGCATTCTTCAATCTTACGGTAGATTCTTTTTTCAATAAAAATTTTCTCGAGAGAAGAAAAATGCCATTGTTCGAGCAACTCTTCCTTCCTGATTTCCAATTCACTTTTCAGCAGACGGACTGTATTATCAGCAGAAATTCTTAAAATTTCTCTGACCCCGAGGAACCTCGGCTTGCCATCGTCAATGACACAGGAATTGGGTGATACCGATACTTCACAATCTGTAAAAGCATATAATGCATCAATAGTCTGATCGGGGGATACATTAGGAGCAAGCTGGACGATTATTTCTACATTTTCGGCAGTATTATCATCGATCTTCTTAATCTTGATTTTACCTTTATCATTGGCTGAAACCACCGATTCAATCAGGCTGGTGGTGGTAGTTCCAAAAGGAATTTCGGAGATAACCAGTGTCTTTTTATCCAGCTGACTAATCTTGGCCCTGATCCTGATCCTGCCTCCTCTGAGTCCGTCATTGTATTTGGAGACATCAGCAAGCCCGCCAGTCGGAAAATCAGGATAAAGCTCAAATTCCTCATTCCGGAGAATACTGATGGAAGCTTCGATAAGTTCATTAAAGTTATGAGGCAGAATTTTTGAGGCTAATCCAACCGCGATACCTTCCACACCCTGAGCGAGTAACAAAGGGAACTTTACCGGAAGTACAATAGGTTCCTTATTTCTTCCGTCGTATGAAGATTTCCAGGGGGTGGTTTTAGGATTAAAAACTACTTCACTGGCAAACTTCGAAAGCCTGGCTTCAATATACCTGGGTGCAGCTGCGCTATCTCCGGTTAATACATTTCCCCAGTTTCCCTGTGCATCAATCAGAATATCCTTCTGCCCCAGCTGAACCAATGCATCACCAATAGAAGCATCACCGTGGGGATGGTACTGCATGGTATGGCCGATGATGTTGGCAACCTTGTTGTACCTGCCATCATCCAGGTTTTTCATGGCGTGCAGTATCCTTCGCTGTACCGGTTTCAAACCGTCCTTCAAATCAGGAACAGCACGTTCCAGAATTACGTATGAGGCATAATCCAAAAACCAGTTTTCGTACATTCCGCTCAGGTGTATCGTTTTATGAATATCACCCGAATCTGCTGCCGGAAGCTTTTGTTCTTCTAAATTCTCCAATCCCGATTCTTCAATTTCACTCATGAATTCCTGCTTCTTTAGATTTTCAATGGGCTCCAAAAATATTAATAATATACATTCCGGTTTGGTCGATTATTGAAATTTTATCCACTATTGTATATTTGCAAACTAATTTGACTTTCATGAAACGACTTTTGGGTTCTTTAATTTTGCTTTTCTCTTTAACGCTTCAATCTCAGGACACCCTTACCCTGATGCATTATAACCTTTTAAATTATGGAAATAATTATGGCGGTTGCACCGAATCAAACAATAGTTATGTAGACAAAACGGGGTATCTGAAGACGATTTTGAATTATGTAAAACCCGATATTTTAACGGTAAACGAAATTAATGAGTCGTTTTTATATCATGATTATTTACTCAACAATGCCTTGAATGTAAACGGAATAGAATATTACCAGAGGGGAAATCCACCCAACTATTCCAGTTCCTATATCATCAACCAGATTTTTTACAACACAGAAAAGCTGACAATGATTTCAAATCTGGCCATAGAAACCAATTATCGTGATATTGATATTTTTAGGTTAAAAGTTGAACCAACTGGTTTACAATATGAGGTTTACCTGAATTGTGTTATTGCGCACCTGAAGGCCGGAAACGAAACTTCTGATGAAAACGAGCGTGCAAATGAGACAAGCAAACTCATGAACTACCTTGACAACGCCAATGCATCAGGAAATTACACCCTATCGGGGGATTTCAATGTATATACTGCTTCAGAACAGGCTTTTCAGAACCTTCTCTTTTATTCAAATACTGATATCCGTTTTTATGATCCTATAAATAAGATCGGCGAATGGAACAACAATGAATATTTTGCGACAGTGCATACACAATCAACCCACTATTCGAGTAATAATTGCTTTTCATCAGGGGGCTTAGACGATCGTTTCGATTTCTTTCTCGCTTCCGACGAAATTATCAATGGAACCGAATATATGAAATATATCCCCGGAACATATAAAGCGTTGGGGCAGGACGGTGAACATTTCAACAATTCACTCACCGCAAGCCCGCAAAATTATTCTGTTCCGGAAGAAGTGTTGTACTCCCTTTATAACATGTCGGATCACTTGCCGGTCGTAATGAAAATTATCGTTGGAGATAATCTTGGACTGCATAAAATCAGTGAGCAAAATTTTACTTTATCGATGCTGAATCCCGTGCACAACAATCTATATATTAAAATTACTGCCCTGAAACCATTGGATATGACAGTCCAAATCAGTAACCCTCAGGGTCAATTATTATTTTCTAATTCGTATCCAATAGAAGAATCAACCACCTCGATTCAAATTCCCTTTACCAAATTTCCTGAAGGAGTTTATTTGATGCAGGTTGGCGAAGATCAAAATCCATTTTCAGTCTGGAAAATTATTAAGAATTAGGTCGAGCTGACTTTTCATTTTAACCTGCTTTTCATTTGAAAGATATAATTTCAATATCAGGATGAACAATTCTCAGGCTTTTGCCTTTATTACAGGGAATGCAATATTCCATAAAATACTATTTTTGCATACTTTATAATTTACAATCATTGTATGGATAAATTTTCCTGGTTAAGCAGCGCCGATCCTGAACAGGTTGAAGAACTTTATCAGAGTTTTAAAAAAGACCCTGATTCGGTCGATGAGAGTCTGAGAAAATTCTTTGAAGGATTCGATTTTGCCCGGACTGATTTTTCAAGAAGCTCGGAAAAAGCTGAACTCTATCCCTCCGAATTTAAGGTCATCAACCTTATTAACGGTTACCGGCAGCGGGGGCATTTATTCACCAAAACGAATCCTGTTCGTACACGGAGAACATATTCTCCAAACCTTGCCATCGAAAATTTTGGATTGTCGCAGAGTGATCTTGAAAAAGAATTTCAGGCTGGTAACGAAATCGGAATCGGTAGAGCCAAATTAAAGAATATTATCGCCCATCTTGAAGAGACTTACTGCCATTCGGTAGGTGTTGAGTTTTTCTATATTCGTCAACCGGAAATTTTATCATGGTTTAAAACTAAAATGGAGGGTTCGAAAAACACCTATCCATTCAATAACGAAGAAAGGAATTACATTTTTAAACACCTGAGCCGGGCCGTTCTTTTTGAAAAATTCATACATAAAAAATTCCCTGGTCAAAAACGTTTTTCACTTGAAGGTGCTGAAGCCACCATTCCTGCGCTTGATGCCATAATAGAAAAGGGAGCTTTACTCGGAACCAAAGAGTTCATTATCGGAATGCCTCACCGCGGAAGGTTAAACGTTCTTGCCAATATTCTCAAGAAACCTTTCCAGAATATTTTCAGCGAATTTGAAGGCAAGGAATATGAAGATGAAAGCCTGATGGGCGATGTTAAGTACCATTTGGGATATGTCTCCGAACGTTTGACCACAACAGGGCAAAACATAAAACTTACCCTTGCACCGAATCCCTCACACCTCGAAGCGGTTGATCCGGTTGTTCAGGGGATAGCAAGGGCTAAAATCGACAGTGATTACAATGGGGAATTCAGCAAAGTTTGTCCCATTCTACTGCATGGCGATGCTTCAGTTGCAGGGCAAGGGGTGGTATATGAAGTACTCCAGATGTCGGGATTAAAAGGGTATAAAACCGGCGGTACGGTTCACCTTGTCGTAAACAACCAGGTCGGATTTACCACCAATTACCTTGATGCCCGCACCAGTACGTATTGCACCGACGTTGCTAAAACAATCCTCGCACCTGTTTTCCATGTAAACGGAGATGATGTGGAAGCGCTTATTTATACCATTCAGCTTGCAATGGAATACAGGGAAAAATTTCATAACGATGTTTTCATTGATCTGCTTTGTTATCGTAAATATGGCCACAACGAAGGCGATGAGCCCCGTTTTACCCAGCCTCTACTTTATAAAATCATTGAAAAGCATCCCGACCCGATGCAGATTTATAAAGAGAAACTTATCAATTTGGGATTGATCACCGGGAAAGAAGCTTCTGATATTGAAAATCATATCAACGAAGTTTTTGAGATCAATCTTGCCGAAGCAAAGCAAACTGAAAAAGTCAACATTACTTTTCTTCAGGAGGGCTGGAACGATATTCGAAAAGCCAAGCCTGGCGATTTCGATGATTCACCCGAGACGGGGGTTTCAAAAAAAATGATCCAGTCGGTTGGGAATAAACTGACCGAAGTACCAAAAAACATCAACCTTTTTAAAAAGATAGTCAAACTGCAGGAATCCAGGCAGGAGATGCTTAGTAAAACAGGCATATTGGATTGGGCAATGGCGGAGCTACTATCCTACGGAACGCTTTTGGAGGAAGGATTTCCTGTAAGGCTAAGCGGGCAGGATTCGGAAAGGGGAACATTTTCGCACCGTCATGCAGTATTGAAAGTGGAAGATTCTGAAGAAGAATATGTTCCGCTGAACAACCTCAGCAAAACTCAGGCACGATTCGAAGTTTATAATTCTCATTTGTCGGAATATGGTGTGCTTGGATTTGAATACGGTTATACCAGCGCTTCACCCAATAACCTTGTGATTTGGGAAGCACAGTTCGGCGATTTCGCCAATGTCGCGCAGGTTATCTTCGATCAGTTCATCAGCAGCGCTGAAGACAAATGGAATGTGATGAATCATCTGACTGTCTTTCTGCCTCATGGTTATGAAGGCCAGGGACCGGAACATTCAAGCGCCAGGATCGAACGGTTTCTTACATTAAGTGCTGAAATGAACATGCAGGTGGTAAACTGTACCACTCCGGCAAACTTCTTCCACGTTTTGCGCAGACAAATGCACCGTCCATTTCGTAAACCCCTGATCATTTTTACCCCCAAGAGCTTACTGCGTCATCCTCGATGTGTTTCTCCGGTAGGTGAACTTACCGAAGGAAAATTCAGAGAAGTGATTGATGATGCTTCAGCGAAACCCGACAAGATTAAAAAGGTGGTATTCTGTACAGGTAAAATATACTACGAACTGCTTGAAGAAAAGGAAAAGATAAAAAATGAAACCATTGCTGTGATCAGGATTGAACTGATTGCGCCATTGCCACGCAAGCAACTGAAAAAAATCATTGAGAAATATAAACAAGCTACCACTTACCTGTGGGTTCAGGAGGAGCCTTACAACATGGGTGCATGGCCGTTTATCCACCTTGAGTTCAACGAGGTTCAGCTAAAGCTCATTGCCCGCCCTGCCAGCGGAAGTACGGCAACCGGTTCCAGCAAATTCCATTTTGTCCGCCAGCGGAAAATCATCGAAAAAACATTCGAGGAATGCATTTGCCCGAACCTCGAGAAAGATTGCAAAATGGTTTGCATCGGGAACCGCTGGAAATCATTCGAAGAAGAACTGAAAGCCATGAAAGTGGACACCATCGAAAGTAAATCCATTTCGGCGCTGAAGAAGATAAAATAAAATTTCTCTTCGAAAAAGTTATATTTTCACCTTTGCTCTTTCGGATTTGTGGGTTTGCATTAGCGTAAGATAATCCGAAAGTTCATTCTAATGGATTTATAAACCTTATTACAAAATACAATGGATTGGAAATCCATCACATCCATCCTGATTATCCTGCACACCAGCCTTTTCACAAATCCGGACTAGCAGAGAAACCACAGCGTTGGTTCGATTTGTGGCTTAATATTCCAATCCTACAATTTCAACCTACCTAACAAATCCTTTTAACAAAAATAGCCTATTGGAAATTGTCAAAGCAGTATTTGCTGTCAAACTTAAAACTTTATTCCGAGATAAACGAAAGGAAAAGGCAACTGCCTGTTATTAAAAAAAATCTCTAAAAATTTCATCATTAAAAATATTGTACTTATTTTTGTACGCAATATTGTACAAAAGATAAAATTATGCTGATAGCAACAATTTCAGATTTTCGGAAAGATATTAAAAAGTATCTGGATCGGGTGACCAGGAACTTTGAGACCCTGATCATTAACAGAGGGAAAGACAATGGCGTTGTCATTATGTCGCTGGATGAGTATAATTCACTTAGCGCAACTTCCCATGAATTATCATCCAAAACAAATGAAAGCAGACTGGATTCCGCTATTGAAAAATTGAAGTCCGGGTCATCCTTTCAAAAAGAACTGATTGAGCAATGAAGTTCATATTTGTTGATGAATCGTGGGAGGATTATTTGTATTGGCAAAAGATCGATAAGAAAATGTTATCCAAAATAAATGATCTGTTAAAGGATATTTCACGAAATCCGTTTTCAGGAATTGGAAAACCCGAACCCCTTAAATATAAATATAAAGGATTTTGGTCCCGCAGAATTGATGGCGAACACCGGCTGATTTACAAAGTGAAGGAGGATGAAATACTGATTGCCAAATGCAGATTTCATTATGACTGATTCGTGCATTCGCGGCTATTTATCTAAGTTCATATTGGTATCGAATTTTATTAAATGAGGGCATTGAGCCATAAATTCCTTCACCAAAAATTTATACTTTCGCCAAAAAAATTTCTACCATGTTTAAAGTAAATGAATATTTCGACGGCAAGGTAAAATCCATTGCTTTCACCACGCCGGAATGCCCGGCGACCCTTGGCGTCATGGCTCCGGGAGAATACGAATTCGGAACGTCAACAATAGAATATGTTACCGTCGTTTCCGGAATGATGACTATTCAGTTACCCGGTGAAACCGAATGGAAGGATTTCAAACCCTACGATACCTTTATCGTTTCCAAAGACAAAAAATTCAAACTGAAGATAAAAACCGACAGTGCTTACGTTTGCCTTTACAAATAGAAGAGTTTGAGGTTTGAAGTTTCAAGTTCCGGGTTTGAGGTATGGAACAATTTATTGAATATCTATACGCAAGAATTAAACTAAAGCGATTTTAAGACAATCTTTAGGTACAATTTTTCTTTTTGGGGTTAAAATTTTACGGGAAATAAATTACCTTTGTGAGTACAAAATAAAAAATTGTTCAACTATGGCAATAATCTCAATGTTCTATGGGATAATCGTTTCAATGTATTATCTTGACAACAAACAACATAATTTACCACATATACACGTTAAATATCAGGATGAAGAAGCGGTTATTTCTATAATAGACGGTGAACTTTTAGGTGGTACAATAAAAGTCAATAAAATGAAGCTTGTCCAGGCATGGATAGAAATACATAAAGATGAATTAATTGCTGACTGGGAATTAGCAATTAAAGGAGAAGCAATATTTAAAATTGATCCGTTAAAGTAATAATCTTATGAATCCAAGAGTGTCAAATGTACAACCTCAACAGAATTACTTCCTGCTGATCACCTTTGATAATGGGGAGGTAAAAAGATTTGATGTTAATCCATATTTGGAGATCGGTATTTTTAAAGAATTAAAGGATATGAGTGTGTTTAATTCAGTAAAACCATTTTTAGGAAGTATTCAATGGTCGAATGGTATTGATTTATGCCCGGATACTTTATATTTGGATAGTAAACTATAATTTCCGTTCCGCCTCTCTGTTATTATTTGGATTTTTGATTTACTCATCCTTGATTTGATCTCTAATTCAACATAAAATCTAAATTCACTGGATTCAGCTATAATTCTTCTGCTTATCTTTGCCAAGTTCAATTCACAAACAAGATACTATGATTGAAATTAAAGTACCCAGTCCGGGCGAATCCATTACGCAGGTTCAACTGTCTAAATGGTTGGTCAGTGATGGTGACACAGTTGAAAAAGACCAGGAAATAGCCGAGATTGATTCAGACAAAGCAACGTTCGCTGTAAGCGCCATCGAAGACGGACAGATAAAGTTTGTCGTCAATGAGGGTGATACGGTTGATGTTGGGGCGGTTATTGCAACTATTGATACAAGTGTAAAAGGGGAGAAAAAGACAAAAGAAACAAGTTCAAAGATACAAGGAGTGGTTTCCGCTAAAGAGAAGGCTAATGCAGAGATCAAGCCTGATAAGACTATTGAAAAAGTTATTACTACGGCTATTGAAACGGAATTGAACATTTCACCTCTTGCAAAAAAACTGATGCAGCAAAGCAATGTTTCCGAAACAGAGTTTCTCAATTTCCTGAAAGGTTACAGGGTCGGCAAAAAGGATGTTGAATTCTTTTTTTCGCAAAAAGACAAACTTACACCTGCTGCTGCCACTTCCTCCTGGGCAGGGGCAAGGGAAACCGAGCGCAAAAAAATGTCAACCTTGCGGTTAAAGCTGGCTGAAAGGCTGGTTGCTGTGAAGAACGAAACGGCAATGCTTACCACATTCAACGAGGTGAACATGACACCCATCATGGAAATCCGAAAGAAGTACAAGGATAAGTTTAAAGAAAAATATGGAATTGGTTTAGGATTTATGTCCTTTTTCACGAAAGCAGTAACTGAAGCCCTCCAAATTGTTCCGGGTATTAATGCACAGATTGATAAGGATGAAATTGTCTATTTCAAATATGCAGATATTGGAATTGCCGTCAGTTCACCCAAAGGTTTGATGGTCCCGGTATTAAGGAATGCCGAAAAATTGTCGCTGGCTGAAATCGAATTAAAAATAAAAGAACTTGCCGATAAAGCCAGGACAAATAAAATTACCATCGATGAAATGACCGGCGGAACATTTACCATTACCAATGGAGGAGTATTTGGATCGATGCTTTCCACGCCCATCCTGAATCCTCCCCAAAGTGCTATCCTCGGAATGCACAATATCGTCGAACGGCCCATTGCTGTGAATGGGAAAGTAGAAATCCATCCGATCATGTTTGTGGCTTTATCTTACGATCATCGTATCGTTGATGGCCGGGAATCCGTTACTTTTCTTGTGAAGGTGAAAGAAATGCTGGAAGAACCCTCAAAGATGTTATTCGGAGGTAAAGAACCGGTTGAAGGATTGCTGGGGTTGTAATAATTAATAATATGCGAAAAAAAGTTGATTTTCTTATTATTGGTTCTGGGATTGCTGGGTTAAGCTTTGCATTAAAAGTGGCTGACAAAGGGAAGGTTTGTGTGGTAACCAAGGATGAAGTGGATGAAACAGCTACCAAATATGCACAGGGGGGTATTGCGACAGTAATGTATCCTCCCGATACTCATGAAAAGCATATTAAAGATACGTTGATTGCAGGAGATGACTTATGCAATGAAGAAATCGTTAGGATTACCATTACTGAATCAACCGACAGAGTAAAAGAATTGATTGACTGGGGAACGGAGTTCGATAAGGAAGCATCCGGGAAATATGAATTAGCCAAGGAAGGAGGACATTCTGAATTCAGGGTATTGCACCACAAAGACAGCACCGGTGCTGAAATTGTCAGGGCACTGGTCAAGCTAGCAAAAAGTCATCCGAATATCGAAATCCTTGAAAATCATTTTGCTATTGATGTGCTTACCCAGCACCACCTTGGGGTAGGTGTATCAAGGGGAACGCCCGGGATCAAATGTTACGGAGCCTATGTGCTCCATCCCGAAACCGGTGAAGTTTTGACGATTCTCGCAAAAATAACATTACTGGCTACAGGAGGTGCATGCAATGTTTATAACACAACCACGAACCCTGATATTGCAACGGGCGATGGAATTGCAATGGCCTTTCGTGCAAAAGCCATTACTGAAAATATGGAATTTGTACAGTTTCACCCAACCTCCTTGTACAATCCAAATGAACGTCCGTCTTTCCTCATCACAGAGGCACTCAGAGGTTTTGGGGCCATCCTTAAAACCCGAAAAGAACAGGAATTTATGCAGAAATATGATCAGCGCGGATCACTTGCCCCGCGAGACATTGTAGCACGGGCTATCGACACAGAGATGAAGCTTAGTGGTGATGAGCATCTTTATCTCGATGCCAGGCATCTGAACAAGCACGACCTGATTGAGCACTTTCCTACTGTTTATGCCAAATGCCTTTCTATCGGCATTGATATTACTAAAGATAAAATTCCGGTAGTACCGGCAGCCCATTATATTTGTGGTGGAGTGAAGGTGGATAAATTTGCCCGGACATCTATCGAAAATCTTTACGCTTCCGGCGAATGCGCATCCACAGGATTGCACGGAGCCAACCGTCTTGCTTCCAATTCGCTCCTTGAATCGGCAGTGTTTTCGCACCGTGCTGCAATGGATGCTGTTGAAAAAATCAATGCCATAGGCTATATGGAAGAAATTCCTGACTGGAATGCTGAAGGTATGGTACTGAATGAAGAAATGATTCTTATAACCCAGTCGAAAAGGGAACTTCAAACCATTATGTCGAGTTATGTTGGTATCGTCCGTTCTGACCTCCGACTGAAACGCGCACTCGACAGGCTTGAGATCATTTATGAAGAAACTGAAGATTTGTTTGATAAGTCTATCATCAATATTGAGATTTGCGAATTACGCAATCTGATCAATGTGGGATACCTCATTATCAAGATGGCGCAACTCAGGAAAGAAAGCCGGGGATTGCACTATTCGATTGACTATCCTGAAAAAACTTCAATCAAGATAAATTCAAGACGTTAGCAATTTTAAATTATGTTGAATTGCGTAATTTGGAATTTAATTTATTTTGGCAATTTAAAATTATGGCTCTCATTAAAACAGTAAAAGGTATTGCACCAAAATTTGGCAGCAACTGTTTTCTGGCTGATAATGCAACGATCACTGGCGATGTGGTTATCGGCGACAATTGCAGCATCTGGTTCAATGCAGTGGTAAGGGGTGATGTGCATTCCATCAGGATTGGAAATAATGTAAACATTCAGGATGGGGTTATTGTACATTGCACCTACCAAAAGGCTCCGGTGACAATAGGAAACAATGTTTCCATTGCTCATAATGCAATTGTTCATGGATGTACTATTCATGATAATGTACTGGTAGGAATGGGAGCTATTTTAATGGATCATGTGGTGGTTGAAAGTAATTCCATCATTGCTGCTGGTGCTGTAGTTTCGAAAGGCACATCATCGAATCAGGAAGTGTTTATGCCGGTGTTCCGGCTAAAAAGATTAAATCAGTAGATGTTGCTTTGCTTGAAGGAGAAATAAACCGGATAGCTGATAGTTATAATATGTATGCGAGCTGGTATGGGGAATAGTTCTAAGTTACATGTTTCAGATTCCAAATTTACTCCAGGTTCCATAAACCTAGCTCTATTACAGGTTTTTAAAAATAAAAAGTCAATTTATACTAAATGCTATTAGTCTATACTGAAAAAATAACAAACCGAATCAAATTCACCTTCAACCTTTTTCTGAAGGAACTGCTGAAAGTTGACTACAGCCTGACTGCGAATAATGATGAATTCAAAGCTTTTGAGGGTGTTAAGTTTAGTTATGCTAAAAAACCTCTGGATAATGAATTGTTTTTCGGTTGTTCAAATTTATTGTTCGAAAGAGGCATTTCCAATATTGACCTGATGTTTATTGAATATGATGGCCAGCCGGCATTTTTCCCGGTTTACCAAAAGGAATCAGCCATGCCTTTCGATCCTTTTGCTGCCGGGTTTTACCTCGTTTCGCGTTACGAAGAATACCTGCCCTATCGCAAAGATGAATTTGGCCGTTTCAGTGCAAGCGAAAGTCTGGCTTATCAGAAAAACTTCCTGCACAAACCCATAGTAAATATCTGGGCATTGACGATCGCAAAGAAACTAAAAGAAAGATTTCCGGGTTTTTCATTTCCAGGAACTACATACCAATTCAAACCCACCATAGATATAGATTCAGCATGGGCCTTCAAGCAAAAAGGGGTTTTGCGTACAACCGGAGGTTACATCAATGCCTTTAGTAACTTTCACTTTTCCTCGATTATACATCGGACAAGGGTTCTCTTCGGCCTTCAAACAGATCCGTTCGAAACTTATAACCTTCAGTTTAGAATTACAGAAAAAATACAAGCTGCAACCCATCTATTTTATCCTTTTTGCTGAATACGGTTTTAACGACAAGAATATCCCTGTTGAAAACCTTGCTTTTCAAACACTGATCAAATCTCTGGCAGACTATGCAGAAGTTGGAATTCACCCTTCCTATAATTCAAATTTTTCAGCAAAAAAACTTAAGGAGGAAATAGAAAGGTTATCCAAAGTTTTGAAACGGGAAGTGACAAAAAGCCGGCAACATTTTCTTAAACTTCAATTGCCTTATACTTACAGAAACCTGATAAACCTGGATATAACCGACGATTATACCATGGGTTTTGCAGCGCAGCCCGGATTCAGAGCCAGCATTTGCAGCTCATTTAATTTTTATGATTTGGATATGGATGCCGAGACCAAATTAAGGGTTCATCCATTCACACTTATGGATGGAACCTTAAGGGACTATATGAACATTGGCGCGGATCAGGCTATGCAATACATTGCACCCCTTATCCAGGAGGTAAAAGCTGTGAACGGGACTTTTATTTCATTATGGCACAATGAATCTCTCGGCAATGAGGGGCGATGGACAGGCTGGCTTACTGTATATGAGGAAATGATCAAAGAAGCGTTACGGTAATGATCAAATACCTTACAAATAGTGAAATCGACAAAAAAAAGTGGGACGATTGTGTCCATGAATCATTCAATGGCATTATATATTCCTATTCGTGGTATCTTGATATTGTTGCTGAAAACTGGCAGGCTTTGGTCGAGGATGATTACGAAAGGATTTTACCTCTGGTCAGCGAAAATAAATGGAACATTGATTATCTCTACCAACCAGTATTTACGCAGCAGCTGGGGGTAATTTCGAAAAATATTCTTACAGAAGATGTAGTAAGTTCATTTTTAATGGCCATTCCAGGTAAATTCAGATTTGCAGAAATTAACCTCAACACACTTAACAAAATTAAACCCGGAAATTACAAAATAATTTATTGGCAAAATTTTGAACTTGACCTGATCAATTCCTACGAAAACCTCTATAAAGGTTATTCAACCAACCTGAAACGAAACCTAAAAAAAGCTGAGAATGCAGGCCTCACTATTTCAAAGAATATTAAGCCTGATGAAATTATTGATCTTTTCAAATCAAACCGTGGCCGGAAAATAAAGTCCCTGAGAGAAGACCATTACCAGAAGCTAAAGCGGCTTTCTTATATAGGTATTTATAAAGGATTGATCTTAACTTATGGCATATATTCTAACCATAACCAACTCGTCGCCGGTGCTATATTTGCGAGGAGCAAGAATAAAATGATCTTTCTTTTTTCAGGCTTGTCAGAAGAAGGAAAAGAATCACATGCCATTGCTTTTCTTCTCGATTCATTTATCCGGGAACATTCGCAGCATCATCTAACCCTTGACTTTGAGGGATCAAATGATCCCAACCTTGCCCGTTTTTATCAAAGTTATGGTTCATCGTTATGCACTTACCCGCATATTAAGTTCAACAGGCTTCCAATGATTACCCGGCTTATTTTATCCCTGATTAAATGGGTTAGAAAAATTATTTGAAAGTCCGTCCCACAAAAAAAATCTCAATCTGCTTATTGAGTATTGCGTTCATAAAAATAATTGTAGATTTGTAACGAAAATATTTTCAGGTCGATTAACAACTCAACCACCGCCATGATAAAAAATTTAGGTCTGAGCAACTCCATATTAAATCAATACATTGCCGAGATCAGGGACAATGTAATCCAAAGCGATAGTTTGCGATTCAGGTATAATCTCGAGCGTATCAGCGAGATTTTTGCCTATGAAATAAGCAAAACGATGGAGTACGAAAAAACTGAAGTCATTACTCCACTGGGAAGTGCAGAAGTTCCAATTTTGAAGAATTATCCGGTTATTATTCCTGTTTTGCGTGCAGGCTTGCCCATGCACCGCGGACTTCAAAACATCTTCGACAAATCAGAAAGTGCTTTTATTTCCGCTTATCGCAAAGTTGAAAAGAACGAAAAATTCATCATCAAGGTAGAATATGTTTCATCTCCTGACCTAACCGGCAAAACTTTAATTTTAGCCGACCCCATGATGGCAACTGGTGCTTCTATCGTTGCGGTTTATAAGGAGCTGATCACGTTGGGAAAACCCGCACATTTTCACATTGTGATCATCATTGCAAGTGCCGAGGGAGTGGAGTTTGTTAAAAAAAGCCTGCCCGATAAAGAGGTCACACTTTGGGTGGGTGCTATTGATGACGAATTAACAGCCAAGGCTTACATCGTCCCGGGATTAGGCGATGCAGGCGATCTGGCATTTGGAAGAAAGAATTCCTGACCCATATCAGGAAAATTAATTTATTTGTTCCAGCAACCCATTTTTCATCTCGCCTTGTCATTGACTTGCTACTTTAATAATATTTCGCAAAAATTTCAATTTTGAATTCACTCAGACCAGGATGATGATTTCTTTTTCTCGCCTGTCTAAAACTTTTGCATAGAAATTTCGTTAATTAACAGATCGAATATTGCTTTTTAGTGAAACAGGAACTACCATGACATTTATTATTGGTTTAAAAATCTTCAAATTACTTCAGGTACTCATTGTAAGCGGAATAAAATTTTTATTCGCCCCCCTCATTTCGATTGGTTATGGGTTCAATTATATCCAAACAGCACTCATTACTGCTCTTGGAGGTATTCTGGGAATTTTATTTTTTTACTTTCTGAGCAAATGGATCATCGCTCAATACT
This sequence comes from uncultured Bacteroidales bacterium, assembly GCA_963749345.1. Classification (GTDB taxonomy): domain Bacteria; phylum Bacteroidota; class Bacteroidia; order Bacteroidales; family JAADJA01; genus JAADJA01. The sequence goes on from CAVVMO010000004.1 coordinate 289,473, forward strand.
ACAAATATAGTCCTGTTATTTACAGTTATTTTACAGGAGTTAAAATCAGCCGTTCGCGGATAATTCTGATCCGTGAAAGTATTATTAAAAAGAAATTCACCCGGAAAAACAAGCTTATCATCAATGTACGGAACAAATATGGATTCTTCGGGGTAATTATCCTGACTCCGGTTTTACTCTCCATACCCTTGGGTGCATTTCTTGCACGAAAATATTATTCCGGAAGAAGCAACACCCTCATTTACATGAGCATTTCTGCGGTTTTGTGGTCCTTCTTTATTTCCTCTATTTTCTTTCTATTCTAAAAGATTCAAATAATAGTCAGCCTTTTTTTGTTTTTGACGATTTGGTCGCTTTCTGATCACACAGAATATTTTGTTGGAATTAATAATAATTGCTTCTGCAACTCTGAATAAACCCTATCTTTGCTTTCATATATTCTATTATAATGACTGGATTATTAATTGAAAATTTGAGGATATCCCTTGAGTCAATCAGGTCGCACCTTGTACGAACCATCCTAACCGTGCTGATCATCGCATTTGGTATCATGGCTTTGGTAGGAATCCTTACCTCCATTGATTCAATAAAATATTTTCTTACTGAGAACTTTACCATGATGGGTGCAAATACCTTTACCATAAGAAACAGGTCGATGCAAATCCAAATGGGAAATAAAACTGAAAGGGCAAGATATTATGAACCGATTTCCTACGACGAAGCCCTCTCTTTTAAGGAAAACTTTGATTTTCCTGCCAGTACCTCCGTTCATGCTTTCGCCACACATATTGCCACATTAAAATACGGATCTGAAAAGACAAACCCCAATGTTGTCGTGCTGGGAACCGATGAAGACTATTTGACAACCTCCGGATCAGAGCTTGCCGAAGGACGAAACTTTAATCAAAACGAAATATACCATGGCTCTCATGTTGCCATCATCGGCAGCGAATTGAAAAGCAAGCTTTTTAAAAATAAAAAAAATCCGGTTGGGGAGATCATTTCTATTGGACCGGGCAAATATCGCGTGATAGGAGTACTGGAACCAAAAGGGTCGAGTTTCGGATTTTCAGGTGATAAAAACGTTCTTGTACCTCTCAACAATGTCAGGCAATATTTTTCTTCATCCAACCGGTCATATACTATTAATGTTATGGCTGCCAAACCGGAATTGATGGAGTCGGCCATTGGAGAAGCCACTGGGGTTTTGCGGCTTATACGTCAAACACCTTTAGGCGAGGATAATGATTTTGAGATCACTAAAAGCGACAAACTGGTAACCACATTCCTCGAAAATCTGAAGTACATCCGCTATGCAGCCATTTTTATTGGCGCAATAACACTAATGGGTGCTGCAATCGGGTTGATGAACATTATGCTGGTTTCAGTTACTGAACGGACTAAAGAAATAGGAATAAGGAAAGCAGCCGGAGCGACCAAAAGAACTATAAAAAATCAATTTCTGGCCGAAGCCATAGTCATTGCACAAATTGGTGGGATACTCGGGATCATTTTCGGAATTGGCATTGGTAACATCCTTTCAATGATCATCGGAAGTAGCTTTATTGTTCCATGGTTATGGATTATTGTTGGAGTTGGGTTGTGTTTCTTTGTTTCCATTATCTCAGGTTATCTGCCAGCTACCAAAGCTGCCAGGCTTGACCCTATTGAATCCCTCAGGTACGAATAGTCTTTATTAAACCTGATATCCCCCAATCAAAATAACCCGTAACTAAAAAGCAAAATCTTAAATCGGATTACTCCAATTGCAGACACTGTTCGTCGTTCGACATGGCATAAAAAACACACTTTCCGGATTAAAGGAATCCAAAGTCCTGTTTCCCGACTTCTGACGCTTCTTCTTTTTAGGGCGATCTTAAATTTTAATTAACTAATAATGAGGACGATAAAAATTACGAATGCGAAATTTACCGCACTAACTGATTTTTTTCTATTTTTTCGGTTTGCAACTCTTAAATTGATTTTAACTGCTTGAGAATCGCTTAAAGAAATATCAAATAATTTTTTTTGCATTTATTCAATTCTCAGAGGCTTTAGATTTCAAATACGAAAATATTGAAGATGTCCTACCGCACTAAATGTCAGAAGTCAGGAAGGAATCCAAAGTCCTGTTTTTTATTCTGAATCTTCCATTGCCTTTTCTGTTTTATCACTCTTCACAAAGCTTTTCAAGGGTTTCGAGTCCCCGGCAGTTTTTCATTTCACTGAATTTTGCTACATCTTTAAGGTCGAAACTTCCAGAAGCGGCAAGGATGGTGGTTTCTTTACTTTCCTGAATTACAATGATAATCTCTGAAAGCTTATCCCCATCCTTTTTTACCATCATATCCACTTTATCTCCACTGTTTTTTACTTCTACCAGCCCTTTATAGGTTTTAAAATCGATGCTTGAATTAAACTTTTCGTAAATATCTGCCGCTTTGTATTGCGCAGACGATCCCTCCTCAAAAGAAAGTATTTTAATCGAGATTAACTTGTTTGCCTCAGGAGAAGCATTGCCTTCCTTGTTTGAAGTGAACAGGTTGGTTTTCATATCCAGGAAGTAAAATCCCGGCTGATCGGCATATTTTTTAATCAGTTCATCCAGTGGATTTGACTGTGCAAATAACATGATGGGGAAAAGGCCACCGATGATGATCAGAATAATTTTATTGATGATTTTCATAACATTGCGTTTTTAAGGTTATTATTACTTCTTCATTTTTTCGAGGTAGTTCATTCCATCCAGATTCATCGATTTACCAAGTTTTGCAACATAATTCAGATCGATATTTCCGGTCATGCTTAAAATTACGGCCTCATCCTTTCCATCTACCACCATAATCATTTCAGTTATTACCTGCTGATTATTTTTTGCATAAAAATTCACATTGGCTTCGCTGTCCCTGATCACCATCAATTCCTTATACTCGCTGAAAGGAATGGAACTCATGATGTCTTTATAGAATTTTTCCTTGGTTTCCTTGCTTCCTTTTTCAGAGGAATATACAAGCAACTTAAGCGATTCAAGCCCTTCCACTGCTTTCTGGAAGTCCGCAAACTCCGGATCATCGGCATCGATCTCGGCGAATAGTTCGAACAAACCTTTAGAAACTTCAACTGAAGTATAGTCTTCCTGGTCGGAATAACGGCTGAAAAAACTGTCAACCGGACTTTTTTGTGCAAGCGAAATCATTGGCACCGCCAACACGATCATTACTACTGATTTAAAAATTGTACTTTTCATGTTTAAATGTTTTTAAAGTTAATATTTTTTTAATGCAACATAGGAATAAAAACCAGTCCCCTGCTTCGGCTATTTTTCTATTTCTTCAAGGTTTTCCATCCCTTCAATTTTCATTGCCTTCGATAATTTCGAAATGGTTTTCAGGTCAATATTTCCCTGGATACTGATGAGAACATTTTCCTCAGTACCACCAACCACCATTAACAGTTCATTGATGATTTTACCATCTTTGCGGATAAGGAATTTAATATCCTGGTTATCTTTTTTCACCACCATCAGTTCTTCGTACTTCTGCTTTGGAAAATCTTTGATAATCTCATTGTAAAAATTTACCGATTTGTTCAGAGCACCCGTTGTGTCATCCACTGAAATGATTTTAATACAGGTTAGGTTTTTAACCAGGTCCAAAAATCCTTCTTCATCACCTTCAGTATCCATGTCAGCAAAAAGGCTGAACATCGCTTGCGTGATATAAACCGAGGTAAAGCCTTCTTTTTGCGAATATTTGTCGAACAAAGCATCTGCAGGGCTTTGTGCAATAGCCATAACCGGCAGCATAATTGCCAGCAAAACTGTGATTTTCAAATTTTGATTTTTCATTTTATTCATTTTTAGTTGTTATTATTTCTTTAGCTTTATCGAATATCGTAACTTTTTCCAATTGCTTCAGCCCTGTTTGAAAGGCAGAAACCTTATCCAGTTCACTCAAACCAGCATTGAATTCTTTAATACTTTTCATTTCATTTACACCTGAGTTCAGGTTAACCGAAACTTTCATCAGGACTTTTTTGGTCTCAGCATAAGCCAGCAAAGGATCATTATAAGTATCTTTCAATGATGAACCCGTAAGTCCATATCGAAAGTACAAACCTAGTAATATTATAACGCCGGCGGCTATGGAGGAAATGAAATACAATCTTTTTCTATTAACATAAGTTATGGGGATGATTTTTTTATCATCAATGGCTGCAAGGACTTTTTCATCAAAATCAGATGAAGGCAACTCCTCGTTTTTTGAAGATTCAAAGTACGAAAAGAGTTCTTTATAGTTTCTGAGATGCAATGGAACCTCTTCCTTCAGAAAAAAAACTTTCAACTGCTGTTCCTCATCAGCAGAAGTTTCTCCTCTTTCATACTTTTCAATCAGTTGTTCAATTCTTTGCAAATTCATAATTATAAGTTTTTGTAAGCATTTCCCTTACTTTTTTGCGGGCTCTCGATAGGTTAACCCTGATAGTATTCATGTTCAATTCCATAATTTCTGCTATTTCATCGAGGTCATATTCCTCAACATCTCTCAAATGAATGATCATCCGCTGTTGCTCAGGTAAGGATTGAATGATCAATTGGATTTTCTCAAATGACTCAGTTAATTCCAGCCTTGTATGTGGGTTTGATTCGCCCATTTTTTCATGATTTTCAGTCAATTCATCTGTTTTATAACCTTTTGATTTCATTCTGTCCAGGCAAAGATTCTTTGTTATCGTTAGTGCAAATGCTTCAATGCTTCTGTATTCCTTAAGAGCATCTTTTTTTGTCCATAACCGCAGAAACGTTTCCTGCACTGCATCTTCCGCTTCAGGAACATTATTAAGCAATCTTTTTGCAAGTCTGTACAATTTATGCTTAACCGGAAGTACTTCTATTTTGAACGTTTCAACTGTCATGTGTTCAGAAGACGATCATTATTTCAGATTATTACAACAAATTAAAAAATACCTTATTCTTTTATTTTATGTCATTCAAACAAAAGTTGTAAAATTTCCATTTTTAATTATTTTTGTCCTCTATAAAATTTCCGGAAGTAAATTTATTCAAATAATAATTTAACAATTAAAACTATGTTAAAAGATCACCCAAAAGGACTATTGGTCGCTTTCTTCACAAATATGGGAGAACGCTTTGGATTTTACACCATGATGGCAATCCTGGTTATGTTTCTGCAAGCACGGTATGGCCTTGATGCCGATTCAGCAGGAAGCATTTATTCGTGGTTTTATTTTGCAATTTATGCCCTGGCACTGGTTGGAGGTATGGTTGCTGACTGGACGAAAAAGTATAAGACGGTTATTTTGGTCGGACAAGTCGTGATGTTCGCCGGCTATTTAATTATTGCAATACCTGGATCCGAACTTTGGGTTTCAGTAGCTGCATTGTTGATTATTGCTTTAGGAAACGGATTATTCAAAGGAAACCTGCAGGCAGTTGTAGGACAAATGTACGATGATGAAAAGTACAAGAAATTCCGCGACAGCGCCTTTATGATCTTTTATATGGGTATTAACATCGGAGCTTTCTTTGCACCCTTTGTTGCAAAAGGAATAAAGGAATTCTGGCTCAAGCACAACGGATATTACGAAAACGCCAACCTTCCTTTGCTAAGTCATCAATATCTGAATGGCACCTTAAAAGACGCTGACCAGTTTCAGACCCTTGCAAACGCAGCTGTAATGCCTGATGGAGGTAAGTCGGCCGCTGATCTCACCGCTTTTGCAAATGATTACATCGGTGTTTTTTCAGCTGGCTTCAACTATGCCTTTGCCATAGCCGCCTGTGCGATGATCGTTTCTTTGCTGGTTTATGTCAGTTTCAATAAACTCTTACCCTCAAAACACAAACTTGCGGCTGCAGAGAAAAAGAATAATAATGTAACAGAAACAAAACCATCCCTGAATTTAGCAAGTAACCTGAAATACATCATCATTTCCCTGGGATTAGTGGTGTTAATTGCGGTTTTGTTTCACATAGCCGATGGATACAGTAACATTAAGGACATTGATTATAAATTAGGTTTAGCCGTTGGTTTGTTTGTTGGATTTGTTTCACTCATATTCCAAATTTCCACCAGGGACGAAAAACCCCGGGTAGTGGCTTTATCCCTGGTATTTATTGTGGTTATTTTCTTCTGGATGTCCTTCCATCAAAACGGACTTACACTCACGATGTTTGCCCGCGATTATACGGCTCAGTACGTAGGACCTTTTACCAACCTGTTCTTCAACATCTGGTCAATATTATCGGTTATCGGCGCTATTGCCGGATGTGCTGTTGCTTTCTTTACAAAAAAACTTACAAGCCGGTTGATTGGCGCTGCAGGGTTTCTTGTATTCGGGTACCTTTGTTATTACTTTGCTTCAAACAACGAAGCACATAACCTGATTTCACCTGAGGTTTTCCAATCCTTTAATCCTTTGTTCATTGTAGCGCTGACACCGCTGGTGATGGGAATTTTTGCCTGGTTAGGCAAACGCGGACAGGAACCTTCATCGCCCCGTAAAATCGGTATCGGAATGGTTATTGCCTCTTTCGGTTTTGTACTGGTATTGATCGCTTCGCTGGGATTGGTTTCACCTAAAGAAATGGCAGGTGTTGCCGTGGAGGAAATAAACAGGGTTTCGCCTTACTGGCTGATGAGTTCTTATCTCATTTTAACCATCGCTGAGCTTTTCCTCAGCCCGATTGGATTATCATTTGTTGCAAAAGTAGCTCCCGCGCGCTTCCAGGGATTGATGCAAGGCGGTTGGTTATTGGCAACAGCCATCGGAAACAAATTCCTTTTTGTCGGCAGCTTGTTGTGGGGTAAAGTTGAGCTTTACATGCTTTGGGGTATCTTTATTATTTGTTGCATACTCGCTGCTATATTCATTTTCTCAATTATGAAACGGCTCGAAAACGCAACAAAATAGAAAAAAATAATTCACATTTTTAAAGCAGGGACAACAATCCCTGCTTTCTTTTTATAAAATAACAATAAGCTACAATGAATTACCCCTGGGGACACGATAAAAGGTTCAATTCCTACCCTGAATATTTTAAAAAACTATTCGGCGAAAGGATCCAGAAAATTTCCGTAGATGCAGGATTTACATGTCCCAACCGGGATGGGACACTGGCTTACGGTGGTTGTACTTATTGTGATAATGATGCATTCAATCCTTCTTATTGTCTTCCTGACAAATCGGTAACTCTGCAGATAAGTGAAGGCATCGAATTTCATGCAAAACGCTACAGAAGGGCAAACAAATTTCTGGTTTATTTCCAGGCTTATTCTAATACCTATGCATCGCTTGATCACATAAAAAAATTATATTCCGAAGCTTTAACCTATCCTGGAATTATCGGTCTTGTGATCGGCACCCGGCCTGATTGCATCGACGATGAAAAATTAAATTATTTTCGTGAGTTATCGGAAAGATATTACATCATTATAGAATATGGGATTGAATCATGCTACAATAAAACCCTTGAAACCATTAACCGTCAGCATACATTTGAGCAATCAGTCGATGCTATACAAAGGACTGCTGCAGCAGGAATAAAAACCGGAGCACACATTATCTTCGGTCTGCCAGATGAAACAAGAGAACAAATGCTCAACGAAGCTGAGATTTTATCATCACTGCCAATCAATAACATCAAATTTCACCAACTCCAAATCGTAAAAAATACACCCATTGAAAAAGCATTTAAAAAAAATCCAGAAAGATTTAAGTTATTTGGATTGGATGAATACATCGAATTTATAATAAAGTTCATTGAACGAATGAATCCGGAATTCATCATCGAACGGTTCACCGGTGAAATGCCACCCCGTTTCATTTCAGTCCCAAACTGGGGGCTAATCAGAAACGATCAGGTAAACAGGTTTATTGAAAAAAAGCTTGAAGAAAAAAACACCTGGCAGGGAAGGCAATTTAATCAGGAAGTAAAATTAAAAAAGTACAATTAAACAAAATAGTAAGCAACCATTATCAAATAGGTGCTGTCAATGAAATAAATAGGAATAATAAAATGTGTCCAACTTTTATAAAACGCCTGGATATTTAATTAAGTGCTATATTTGTTGGGCAGAAAAATATGATTTAATCAATTATTTACATTAACTAAATTTTATTATTATGAAAGTGTTTACAAAAATGATGTGTGTAATGATGGTGTTACTGCTTTCGTTCACATTTGTTCTGGGACAATCGACAAATCTTGAGAAGATCAAGGCGAACAAGTCGACGACAGATTTAACTGTCGACACCTATGATGGGGTGAAACCCATTGCTAATCCAAATGACGCAGGTTCAAATGTAAGTTTTGCTTCAAGTGACCCTGATAAGTTAGTTCTTTTTGACAACGGACCAATGATCACACACCCCGGTGGCGGTTTTGGTGGTGCCGATGCAAGTGCATTACAGTCTGTGAGTGGTCCGGCATTAACAACTTATGGTTTCGGCGCTCAACAAACAGCGGGTAATTCTATGGCAGATGATTTTACTGTTACCGGTACGTGGACACTAAATACGATTACGTTTTTTTCGTATCAGACGGGTTCAACCACTACCTCTACCATCACAGGAATTTATGCCCAAATCTGGAATGGTGCGCCCAATGCTGGTGGAACAGTTGTTTGGGGTAACCTTACAACAAATCTGTTGGCTTCAACTACCTTCACAAATATTTACAGAAGTATTGAAACTGACTTTCTGGCCAGCAACCGTCCGATTATGGAGGTGGTTGCCAATGTTGCCGGATGTGAGCTTTCTTCAGGAACTTATTGGGTACAATATCAATTTACAGGATCATTAGCTTCCGGTCCCTGGGCTCCGCCTATCTCTATATGGGATCAGGGAGAAACGGGAAATGCACTCCAGAATACTTCGACAGGATGGGCTGCTGCAGTTAGCGGTACAGCTCCCAATACGTATGCACAGGGAGTACCTTTTATCATTGAGGGTACTTCAGGAAGTGCTGGAAACACCGTTTTCTTTGATGATTTTGAAAGTGGTATAACAAACTGGGCAGTTACCGGGACATGGGGAATAACCGATCAATATTCTTATTCTACATCGCACTCGCTAACAGATAGTCCGGGTGGAAATTATATACCTAATCAGGAAACTTATTCAACAATGGTAAGTGGTGTTGATTTATCAGACCCTGCAATTTTATCTGTGGATTTGTCATGGTGGATGATTATGGATATTGAAAATGGTAATTTTGATTATTTATATGTTGAAGTATCTGATGATAATTTTGCGACCTTTATTGAAATCGCTTCTTTTTTTGGAGAAGATATGCTTACCCCCTGGGTAGAATATTCCTACCCACTTAGCGTGTTTCTGGGAAGCAATAATGTAAAAGTAAGGTTCCATTTCTCAAGTGATCAAGGTTATGAAGTAGATGGATGTTACATTGATGATGTTACAATTACTACAAGCGATGTCGACAATGCACCTCCAGAAATATTTTTTGATGCACCTTTTGGTTATGAAGGGACAGCTATAGAATTTTTGGTAGAAGCAGAACTTATTGATGCTACAGGTGTTGCTTCCGCAGAAGTTATCTATACTGTTGATGGTGTAGTACAATCAAACATCACAGGTGTAAATGTCGGTGGCAATAACTGGGAATTCACAATTCCACAGCAAGATCCCGGCTACCAGGTTGATTTTGTGATTTCAGCTGTGGACGCTTCTCCAAATGCAAATGAAGCAATAACAGATACAGCACGGTATATTGCCGGTCAGTACATTAGTTATGACAATGCACAAGTTGATTTTTACACCTCAATTGCTGCTCCTGGTGGAACCGCTGTTTTATTTGAATTGACGAACCCTTCTCAGCTTGTTACTGCTCTCATTAGGAATTACACAGATCAGAGTCAACCCCCAAATGACGAAATGCTTGTCCATATATGGAGCGATGGTGGAGGAGTACCCGGCGCTGACCTGATCACTCCCATTCTTATGATGCCGGAGGCTAACCTTATTAATACAAGAGCATTTACCCGGGTAGATTTACGGCCTTATGCCGCTCAGTTGTCAAACATAGTAGGTAATGTATTTATCGGCTATACTGTACCATCCGGTATAGTACTCACAACCATCACCCAGCCTGGAATAGGAAACCATTCATTTAATTCGCTTGATGGTTCTACGTGGAATGCTTTAGCTGATGATTACCATTACAGAATCATTGTGGGTGAAGGTGGAACGAATCCTTTTGACCCTCCAACCAACCTTACCGGTCCTGATGCTGTAACGACTGGTGAAACAATAAATCTTGAATGGGATGCACCCGGAGGTGGTGGAACAATTGAAGAATTGATTTATGACAATGATGTTACTACCGGTGCTTATAGCTATAACGGATATACAATGTCGACCCATATGTCTCCTGCTGGTTCTTGTAAAGTTCTGTCTATGAAATTTTATACAACCATACAAGCTGGTGCGAATGATTTCAATGCCACACTTTTTGAATGGGCTGGTTCTCAACCTGGACTGGATATTATCTACCAGGAAAATGTGACAGCTGTGGACGATAATTGGATGGAGGTTGATATTTCATCTCAGAACATTACCTTTAGCGGTGATTTTGTTGTAGGATTTGGATCTGTTAACGCTACTACATTCCTCGGTTATGACGCCGGATTAAATAATGGACGATCATGGGATTTCAACAATAGTTCCCCTTCATGGTCAGAGTGGAATGAAGCTTACCTGATCAGAGCAATTGTAGAATATACCGATGGAACCATTGCTGAAATTGGAACAGTAAATATTCAAAACCCGGTTTCTGTTAAATCTGCAGAATTATCTGTACATCCGACCGATTATTCAGCGGTTACTACAGTAAAACCGATCGGCAATCTTGCAGCATCTGTAAAAGAGCTTGTTGGATATAATGTATATCGTGATGGTTCAATGATTGATTATACAACTGAAACCTTTTATAATGATGTAATCCTTGTTTCAGGTATATATCAATATTTTGTCACAGCCGTTTATGAAAATCCGGCCGGTGAATCTTTACCATCAAATACAATTACAGTGGACGTGTTAACCAGTATCGAAGATGTGATATCTAACAGCACATCCATTTACCCGAATCCTGCTTCTAATGTTGTAAATATTAAATCTGATTATACAATTAATACAATCAAGGTTTATAATTATTCAGGACAGGTTATTTCTAATGAACTCGTTGATACTAAATTCTTCCAGTTCAATACTTCAAAGTTCAATTCAGGATTGTATCTATTCCAGATTGAAACCAATGAAGGTACCATTACAAAACGAATTATTATCGAATAATAGTTCCTGAAATACATTGCATAAAAGGCTGTCCAAAAAGGACAGTCTTTTTTTATTGTGTGAGGTCATATCCAAAAGCCTTCGCTCTTTCTGATTTGTGCAAGTGGATGCAGCGTTGGGTAATCCGAAAGCAATAATAAGGGATTTAAAATCCCTTCCCTTCTCCCACCCGGATTAGCTCCCCGAATGCTCTGGCTCAAATCCGGACGAGCAGCGCCAGGCTAGGGATTGATAAGGAATGATCAGGTAAACCTATTCATTGCCTATAAGATAGAACAAATAAATACATGATAAAGAAAAAAATTTAAAACAACTGAAATTAAAGTTATTTAAAATATTACTTTAGCGACTTATATTGAAAGCAAATTTTGTATTTTTGATGCTGTCATAAAAAAAGCAACGAATAAAATTTATATATTTTTAATAAATTTCTTGGATATTTCAAAAATGCGCTATATTTGCTGTTCAGAAAAAAGAAAAAAATGATTCAATCAATTATTTACATTAACTAAATTTTATTATTATGAAAGTGTTTACAAAAATGATGTGTGTAATGATGGTGTTACTGCTTTCGTTCACATTTGTTCTGGGACAATCGACAAATCTTGAGAAGATCAAGGCGAACAAGTCGACGACAGATTTAACTGTCGACACCTATGATGGGGTGAAACCCATTGCTAATCCAAATGACGCAGGTTCAAATGTAAGCTTTGCTTCAAGTGACCCTGATAAGTTAGTTCTTTTTGACAACGGACCAATGATCACACACCCCGGTGGCGGTTTTGGTGGTGCCGATGCAAGTGCATTACAGTCTGTGAGTGGTCCGGCATTAACAACTTATGGTTTCGGCGCTCAACAAACAGCGGGTAATTCTATGGCAGATGATTTTACTGTTACCGGTACGTGGACACTAAATACGATTACGTTTTTTTCGTATCAGACGGGTTCAACCACTACCTCTACCATCACAGGAATTTATGCCCAAATCTGGAATGGTGCGCCCAATGCCGGTGGAACAGTTGTATGGGGTAACCTTACAACAAATCTGTTGGCTTCAACTACCTGGTCAAGCATTTACAGGAGTATTGAAACTGACCTTCTGGCCAGCAATCGTCCGATTATGGCAGTGGTTGCCAATGTTGCCGGATGTGTGCTTTCTTCAGGTACTTATTGGGTACAATATCAATTTACAGGATCATTAGCTTCCGGTCCCTGGGCTCCGCCAATCTCTATATGGAATCAGGGAGAAACGGGGAATGCACTCCAGAATACTTCAACAGGATGGGCTGCTGCAGTTAGCGGTACAACTCCTTATGCACAAGGAGTGCCTTTTATCATTGATGGAACTACCGGTGGACTTCCGGGTAACGACCTTTCAGTGACAAGCATTTTAGCCCCATCAACCGGCGCTAATTTAGGATCTGCTGAACCCGTTACCATCAGGATACAAAATATGGGTACCAATCCACAATCAAATTTCCCTGTTTTCTATACTATAAATGGCGGCGCTCAGGTTAATGGAACTGTTACAGCGACTATTAACAGCCTTGCTACCTACGATTATACCTTTGCTACTACCGCTAATCTTTCAGCCTATGGGGTTTATAATTTCCATGCCTGTGTTAACTTAACAGGTGATGAAAATCCTGCAAACAATTGCTTTGATAAAGTAGTTGAAAACCTTATGCCTTCTTATTGTACTGCATCAACAACCACTGAGGATGAATATATTGCAAATGTATCCTGCGGCACCATTAACAATCCCAGTGGATGGCAGGGTGGTGTTGCCGATTATACTGCAATTTTCACTACCATTGATGCTGGCATGTCCGAAGATATTACCGTTTTAAATGGTCCTAATATTTATGCCTCTGACCAGGTTACCTGCTGGGTTGACTGGAATATGGATTATACATTCGGCACTGGTGATGAAGAATTTATTTTAACTAATGTAGGTGGAACCGGAGCCACTTTCACAGGTGCAATCACCGTTCCTGCTGGTACACCTGGTGGAGATTACAGGATGAGGGTCAGAATGACTTACAGCCTTGCTCCGGTACCTTGCGGAAGTGCATCCTATGGCGAAATTGAAGATTATACTATAAATGTTGGTGGTGTAATTAATCCAAATATCGTTTTTGAAGATAATTTCGATGCATATACTGCCGGCGGTCAAGTGGCTTGTCAAAATCCTACCGGATGGACAACCTGGAGCAATGCTCCTTGCGGTTCAGAAGATGCCTATGTATCGAATCTTTATTCTTACAGCAGTCCAAATTCTGCAGTGATAGCTCAAAATAACGATTTGGTTAAGGATTTTGGTGATCCATACACATCAGGAAAATATAGTATAAGTTTTTATGCTTATATTCCTGCAACTAAAACAGGGTACTTCAATACCTTACAAAAGTTTACAGTTGCCCCTCAGATTTGGGGTCTTGAGGTATACTTTAATGCAGGTGGTGCAGGAAGCATCAATGCAGGTGGTACCGGAACTGCTACTTTCACATGGACACCTGGTACCTGGTTCATGGTTGAGCATATTATCGATATGGATAATGATATGTCTGAAATCTGGATCGGTGGAATTATGATCTATTCCTACCAGTGGAGCCTTGGAGCTACCGGAACAGGACAAAATACATTGGAAGCCAATGATTACTTTGGAGCTACGGCCAATGATCAAATGTATATTGATGACTATAAACTTGAATTAATTCCACCAGTTACACTTAATCCTCCAACAAACCTTACTGCAACCGTTGCTGATGATGATGTTCAACTGGAATGGGATGCACCGACAGCCGAACCCCTTCTGGGCTATAATGTCTATCGTGACGGAACGATGATCGACTATACTACAGCCACATCTTATGACGATATGGATCTTGCCGAAGGCACATACGGATATTATGTAACTGCCGTTTACGACGAAGGAGAATCAGTACCTTCCAACACGGTAAGTGCAACTATTTCAGGCGGCACATCAGGAGTGATCTTTACCTATGACTTTGAAAACTATACTTCCGGTGGGCAGGTAGCTTGCCAAACACCTGATGAATGGACAACCTGGAGTAATTTGCCTTGTGACGCTGTGGAAGATGCTTATATTTCCAGTCTTTATGCACACAGCGGTGTAAACTCTGCAGTTGTTGTACAAAACAATGACCTGGTTAAGGACTTTGGAGAAGCCTATACAACGGGTAAATACAAAATCAGTTTCTGGGTTTATATCCCAACCGGAAAAGCAGGTTATTTCAATACCCTCGCAAGCTTTGCCGGAACAACCAGCAGCTGGGGTCTCGAGGTTTATTTCAACCTGGGAGGTGCCGGAAGTATCAACGCTGGCGGAACGGGAGCATCTACTTTCTTCTGGAATGAGAATACATGGTTCTACGTTGAAAATGTGGTTGATTTGGATATGGACTGGGCAGAATTCTGGATTGACGGTAATATGCTTTATGAATGGCAATGGACTTTGGGATCAAATGGTGTGGCTATACCAAATACTTTGGATGCTAACGATTTCTTTGGCGCTACTGCTAACGATCAAATGTTTTTTGACGATTATGTGCTGGAATCTTTTGGAGCTCTTGCAGGTCCAACTAACTTAACATTAAGTTTATCAGGCAGTAATGTTGTTCTTGACTGGGATGCACCTTCAGGAAAATCATTCAGCAATAATGTTCCAATCCAGGAATTACCTCTGACTGTTACAACTGAGTTAACAAATTCGGTGCATAATAATTTACTCAATCAATACAAACAAAGTGGTCAGGAAATCAAAGCTGAACAGTTGATTAACAACGCAAAAACTCCTGCAGGTTATCAGCCATTTAAACTTGATATCAAGGGTGCAACTGCATATGCTTTTGTCGCTTATGATCCGAGCAGTGTAAATCCAATTGGCCCTGCTTATTTTGATACAGATTTCCCGGGTACTATTACTTCATTAGGTCCAAATGGTGCTGGTGATTTTATCGCCGGTGGTTCATGGGCTGAAGGTGTATGGTATGGTGAGGAATATGGTACCGGCGCTTTATATACCATTGATCCTTCTTCAGGCGCTATGTCCTTGGTTGGTTACGGCTCAGCAGCCGGTGGATTCAATGCGATAGCTTACGATGTTACCACGTCCACAATGTTCGGTTGTGATTATAATGGCAGTTCCTGCGGACTGTACTCAATTGATCTGTCTTCAGGTGCAAATACCTATATTGGTGATGTGGGTTTAGGTGCATTGGTTATTGGACTGGCCTGTGATGCATCAGGTAATTTATATGCAGCCGATCTTTTTACCGATGTTCTGATTTCAGTTGACAAAGCTACAGGCGCTGGTACAGTAATCGGGCCACTTGGTATAAACATCAATTATGCCCAGGACTTAGAGTATGACAATGAAAATGATGTACTCTATCTTGCCGGATATACTGCAACAGGAGAACTTTATACCGTTGATCCATCAACAGGAGATGCTACATTTGTCGGGACTTTCCAGGGCGGTGCTGAAATTTGCGGACTCGCCTTTGAATACAATGCGGTTCAGTATACAAATGATATTGGAATTCAAAGCATACTTTCCCCAGCCAGTGGTGTTAACTTAGGCAATGAAGTTGTAACTGTCAGGATAAAGAATTTTGGCACAGCAGCGCAATCCAATTTCAACATTTCCTATACGCTGGATGGCGGTACTCCGGTTAATGCAACCATTACAAATTCCATTGCAGGTGGTGCAACCTATGATTATACCTTCACGGGAACGGTGAATCTTTCAGCTTACGGTACCTATGAATTTGTAGCTTGTACCTACCTTGCAGGTGACGAAAATGCTGTGAATGACTGTAAACCTAAGAGCGTTACCAATAGTGAGCCTTCACTCTGTGTTCCTCAATATGGCACCGGTTGTGCTTTTGGAGATGGCTTTACTGATTTCGTTCTGGCTGAAATTCAAAACAATGGTTCAGGATGTGCCGATCTGAATGGTATAGGCTGGAGCCAGTATTTCAATTTAGGCCCTGCCATGCTGAGCGCCGGTGGAACTTATGATGTGATTATGACCGGTGGTTATGATGGCACCTTTGCTTCCATGTGGATCGATTTTAATGATGACCTGGTACTAAGTTCAGACGAAGAGATATTTATCGGTTATGAACTGGTAACAATGGGCGTTCCTTATACGGTTTCTATTACTATTCCGGCCAATGCACCAAGTGGACAGCATGTCATGAGGGCCCGCACCAATTGGCTGGCACCAGCTCCAGATCCTTGTGCATTATATACTTACGGCGAAGCTGAAGATTACATTGTACAGGTTGGTGGTGGTGGCACTGGATTGCTTGGTTATAATGTTTACCATTCATACCAGAATGGAGCCTTCAGCGTGCTTGATTTTGTAACGCCTACTAACTATACACATTTTGATCCTCCTTATGGTTTGCATAAATATTATGTAACAGCCGTATACGACGAAGGTGAATCAGGACCCACAAATACAGTACAAGTTACGCTTACCGGTGTTCAGGAAACTGCAGTTGAGTCAACCCAGATTTACCCGAACCCAGCAAACAGTGTTGTTAATATCAAATCTGCATTTGACATTACGTCTGTCAGGGTTTACAATCATGCAGGTCAAATCATAGCCAGCGAGCTTGTAAATACGAAATTCTACCAGTTCAATACTTCACAGTTCACTCCGGGATTATACATGTTCCAGATTGAAACCAATGAAGGTACGATCACGAAACGAATTATTGTCGAATAATAATTCCTGAAATACATTCTTAAAAGGCTGTCCTCTTTTGGACGGCCTTTTTTTATTGAGTGCAGGTCAAATCCAAAAGTGCACCGTCATTGCGAACGGAATAAAATGAAGTGAAGCAATCTCCCTTCGCTCTTTTCCAGATTTGTTCAAAGGGAACCAGCGCTGTATAATCCGAAAGCAATAAAAAGGCATTTTCCCAAAGGTCCAAAGGACTCAAATGGAGGATGGTTTTGCCATAAATCCCACTCTTACTCCCATCCTGATTAACTCCTAACTTACCCTGTTTCAAATCCGGGCGAGCAGCGTTTATAGCTAATTTATTTAATTGGATTTGAATAAACTATTCATATATTTTTTTGTTTATTGAAAACCTATTACATTTGCCTTTTTTAAGGTTTATTATTCAATCCATTATTTACATTAACTAAATTTTATTATTATGAAAATGTTTACAAAAATGATGAGTCTGGTGATGGTGTTCTTTCTATCGTCCAGTCTGATCTTTGGACAGGCTAATCCTGATCAGTTCAAGGTTGAGCTTATGAAAAAAAATGCGGTACCTGTTTTGGTTTCCGGACCCATAAAATCGGGTTACATTCCGGCACAGACCGATGATGTTTTGTGGTCGCAGATGTCACCTTCAGATGCTGATGGTGCATGTGCATCCCAGGATTTTGAAGCAGCTAACGACATTTACGACTGCCGTGGAGCAGATGATTTTACAGTTACAAGTGGACCCTGGGAAGTAAGTGTTGTGTCGTTTATTGGTGCCTATTGGAATGCTACTCCGGGAGGTCCGGCAGACGGATTCAACATTGAATTCTTCAACGATGCCGCCGGAGTTCCCGGAACCTCTGTTCAAAATTATTCCAACCTGGCCTATACTGCGGTTCCATCAGGTGCTTCTTTCATTTTTACTGTAAATCTTCCTGCACCTTTGATCCTTGCTAACGGAAATTACTGGATCGCCATGCAGGCACGTATGGACTTTACGCCAGGTGGACAGTTCGGTCTTTTGCCACAGTTACCCCCGCAAATCCAATACGAAAGAATGTGGATTTGCCCGGGTGGAGGATTTCCGGGAGCAACAACCTGGACACCAGGAACGGCAATATGGCCGGGACAAGCCGGCAAAGATTGGTGCTTTCAACTCGAAGGTTCAGTGGGTGGTGTTCTCGACCCTCCAACAAACCTTACCCTAAATTTATCAGGCAGTAATGTTGTTCTTAACTGGGATGCACCTTCAGGAAAATCATTCAGCAACAATGTTCCAATCCAGGAATTACCCCTGACTGTGACAACTGAGTTAACAAATTCAGTGCATAATAATTTACTCAACGAATACAAACAAAGTGGTCAGGAAATCAAAGCTGAACAGTTGATTAGCAATTCAAAAGCTCCTGTTGCCTACAAGACTATGAAACTTGATGTCAAGGGCGCTACAGCTTATTGTTGTGTAGCTTATGACCCATCATCCGTGCTTCCGATTGGGCCCGCCACATTTGATACCGACTTCCCCGGAACAATTACTTCTCTGGCTCCTGGCACATCCGGCGACTTTATTGCCGGTGGTTCATGGGCTGAAGGTGTATGGTATGGTGAGGAATATGGTACCGGCGCTTTATATACCATTGATCCTTCTTCAGGCGCTATGTCCTTGGTTGGTTACGGCTCAGCAGCCGGTGGATTCAATGCGATAGCTTACGATGTTACCACGTCCACAATGTTCGGTTGTGATTATAATGGCAGTTCCTGCGGACTGTACTCAATTGATCTGTCTTCAGGTGCAAATACCTATATTGGTGATGTGGGTTTAGGTGCATTGGTTATTGGACTGGCCTGTGATGCATCAGGTAATTTATATGCAGCCGATCTTTTTACCGATGTTCTGATTTCAGTTGACAAAGCTACAGGCGCTGGTACAGTAATCGGGCCACTTGGTATAAACATCAATTATGCCCAGGACTTAGAGTATGACAATGAAAATGATGTACTCTATCTTGCCGGATATACTGCAACAGGAGAACTTTATACCGTTGATCCATCAACAGGAGATGCTACATTTGTCGGGACTTTCCAGGGCGGTGCTGAAATTTGCGGACTCGCCTTTGAATACAATGCGGTTCAGTATACAAATGATATTGGAATTCAAAGCATACTTTCCCCAGCCAGTGGTGTTAACTTAGGCAATGAAGTTGTAACTGTCAGGATAAAGAATTTTGGCACAGCAGCGCAATCCAATTTCAACATTTCCTATACGCTGGATGGCGGTACTCCGGTTAATGCAACCATTACAAATTCCATTGCAGGTGGTGCAACCTATGATTATACCTTCACGGGAACGGTGAATCTTTCAGCTTACGGTACCTATGAATTTGTAGCTTGTACCTACCTTACCGGTGACGAAAATGCTGTGAATGACTGTAAACCTAAGAGCGTTACCAATAGTGAGCCTTCACTCTGTGTTCCTCAATATGGCACCGGTTGTGCTTTTGGAGATGGCTTTACTGATTTCGTTCTGGCTGAAATTCAAAACAATGGTTCAGGATGTGCCGATCTGAATGGTATAGGCTGGAGCCAGTATTTCAATTTAGGCCCTGCCATGCTGAGCGCCGGTGGAACTTATGATGTGATTATGACCGGTGGTTATGATGGCACCTTTGCTTCCATGTGGATCGATTTTAATGATGACCTGGTACTAAGTTCAGACGAAGAGATATTTATCGGTTATGAACTGGTAACAATGGGCGTTCCTTATACGGTTTCTATTACTATTCCGGCCAATGCACCAAGTGGACAGCATGTCATGAGGGCACGCACCAGTTGGCTCTCAGCAGCTACCGATCCTTGTGCATTATATACCTACGGCGAAGCTGAAGATTACATTGTACAGGTTGGTGGTGGCACTGGGTTACTTGGTTATAATGTTTACCATGCATCCGGGGGTGGTAGTTTCAGTGTGCTCGATTTTGTTACACCTACTACCTACACACATGTTGATCCTCCATTAGGTTTGCATGAATATTATGTAACAGCCGTATACGATAGTGGCGAATCAGAACCTACAAATACTGTATCAGTAGTGCTTACCGGTGTTCAGGAAAGTGTTGTTGAATCAACTCAGATTTACCCGAATCCGGCTTCTGCAGTTGTAAATATTAAATCGGAATATTCAATTGTTAATGTTAAGGTTTACAATTATGCAGGACAGGTAATTGCAAGCGAACTCGCTGATACCAAATTCTACCAATTCAATACTTCAAAGTTTACTCCTGGATTATACATGTTCCAGATTGAAACCAATGAAGGTACGATCACGAAGCGAATTATTGTCGAATAATAATTCCTGAAATACACTCCAAAAAAGGCTGTCCGGTTTTGGGCGGTCTTTTTTGTTTTAATGGGATTCCTTAAATGACTAATGAATCATATTAGTTTGATATTATAAATTTTATACTTTTGCACACTTTTTAAATCATACAGATTTTCAGCTTGAATGAAACGGAAATATTCAGAATATAAGCAACTTGATTTAACACACATCGGAAAAGAGATCAACAACTATTGGAAAGGGCACCGAACTTTCGAAAAAAGTGTTGATCTGAGAAAGGGGCATAAGCCGTTTGTGTTTTATGAAGGTCCGCCTTCTGCCAATGGTACACCAGGCATCCATCATGTGATGGCCCGTGCCATTAAGGATATATTCTGCCGTTATAAAACCATGAAAGGCTATCTGGTTGAACGCAAGGCCGGGTGGGATACGCATGGCCTTCCCGTAGAGATAAGCGTTGAAAAATCATTGGGTATCACCAAAGAAGACATTGGTACAAAAATTTCGGTAGAAGACTACAATAAGGCCTGCCGGAAAGAGGTGATGAAATATAAAGATCTTTGGGATGACTTGACTGTTAAAATGGGATATTGGGTTGATCTGGATAATCCCTATATTACTTTCGATAATAAATACATCGAAACCGTTTGGTGGTTATTAAGAAAATTGTATGATAAAGGATTATTGTATAAAGGATATACCATTCAACCCTATTCACCAGCTGCCGGGACAGGACTTAGTTCGCATGAATTAAACATGCCGGGTTGTTACCGGGATGTAAAAGATAATACGGTAGTTGCCCAGTTTAAAGTTTTACGGGATGAAAAATCTGAATTTTTATTTGATGCTGTATTTGGTGATTTGTTTTTCCTTGCATGGACAACGACTCCATGGACACTGCCCTCAAATACAGCATTGGCCGTCGGAGTGAATATCAATTATATAAAAGTTAAAACTTACAATCCCTATACCCATCAACCTATCACAGTAATATTGGGTAAAGATCTTCTGAATAAGTATTTCCCTGAATCGAACACTGAATTGAAATTAGAGGAATATGAACCGGGGCAGAAAAAGATTCCGTTTATTGTAGCAGGTGAATTTAAAGGAAAAGACCTGAAGGATATTCGCTTTGAGCAATTACTGCCTTATGTACAGCCAGAAGATGGTGATGCCTTCAGGGTTTTATTAGGAGATTTTGTTACCACCGACGAAGGAACCGGTATTGTTCATATAGCTCCAAGCTTTGGTGCAGATGACTTTAAAGTTGCCCGTGAAAATGGAATTGGTTCACTGACTCTTGTTAACAAGCAGGGAAAATTTGTGGAAGAAATGGGTGAATTTGCCGGTCGGTTTGTAAAGCAGGAATACGATCCCAATTACGACCCCGCCAAAGAAGATTCGGTCGACATTGACATCATCGTAAAACTGAAAAAAGAGAACAAGGCATTTAAAACCGAAAAGTATGTTCACTCCTACCCTCATTGCTGGCGAACGGATAAACCGATACTTTACTATCCGCTGGATTCGTGGTTCATCAAAACTACAGCATTCAAGGACAGGATGATTGAACTGAACAACACCATCAACTGGAAACCAAAGGCGACCGGAACCGGAAGGTTTGGAAACTGGTTAGAAAATCTGGTTGATTGGAATCTATCCCGATCAAGGTACTGGGGAGTGCCTTTACCGATTTGGATGACTGAGGATGAAACAGAAAAAATTTGCCTTGGGTCTGCTGAAGAATTAAAGGCAGAAATCGAAAAGTCAATAGATGCTGGTTTTATGATTAAAAATCCATTGGCGGATTTTATTCCTGGTAATAATTCAAAAGAGAATTATGAGACATTTGATTTTCATAAACCTTATGTTGATGATATAATACTTGTTTCTCCCGGTGGAAAAAAAATGTTTCGGGAACCGGCACTAATTGATGTATGGTTTGATTCAGGGGCGATGCCTTATGCCCAGTTCCATTATCCGTTTGAAAACAAAGAAAACCTGGACGATTATTTTCCGGCAGATTTTATCGCCGAAGGAGTAGATCAAACCCGGGGATGGTTTTTCACGCTCCATGCTATCGCCACAATGGTTTTTGATTCTGTTGCTTACAAAACCTGTGTTTCGAACGGACTGGTGCTGGATGCCCATGGAAATAAAATGTCAAAACGATTAGGAAATGCTGTCGATCCATTTGCAACCATTGAGAAATTTGGACCGGATGCTACCCGCTGGTATATGATCACCAATTCCCAACCCTGGGATAACCTGAAATTTGATGATGCGGGGATTGATGAAGTTAAAAGGAAATTCTTTGGTACCCTTTATAATACGTATGCCTTTTTTGCTCTCTATGCCAACATCGATGGCTTTAACTATTCCGAGCCTGAAATTCCTGTTGAAAAAAGACCTGAACTTGACCGCTGGATCATTTCTGAACTGAATAGCCTGATCAAAAATGTGGATGAATGTTACCTCGACTATGAGCCGACAAAAGCCGGCAGGGCAATCAGCGAGTTTCTTGATCTCCATCTAAGCAATTGGTATGTGCGGTTGAGCAGGAGAAGATTCTGGAAGGGGGAGTATACTGATGATAAAATTGCCGCTTATCAAACTTTATATCGTTGCCTTGAAGTCATTGCACAATTAGCCTCTCCGATAGCTCCATTCTTTATGGAGAAATTGTTTGTCGACCTGAATTCGGTAACTGCTCACTTATCGTCTGATTCAGTTCATCTTACAGACTTTCCATTTTCAGATGAAAAGCTGATTGATAAAAGACTCGAAGAGCGGATGGAATTGGCGCAGAAAATATCCTCGATGGTTTTGTCATTGCGTAAAAGAACCAGTATCAGGGTGCGCCAGCCACTGAATAAGATCATGATCCCTCTGATGAACAACCACTTCAGGGAAAATGTAGAGGCAGTCAAACACCTCATCTTATCCGAAGTCAATGTGAAAGACCTGGAATTCATGGAGGATGATAAAATCCTTATGAAAAAAATTAAGCCGAACTTTAAAACTTTGGGACCTAAGTATGGCAAATTGATGAAATCAATCAATGCTGCACTGATAGCTTTTGACAATGAGCAGATCGGCCAATTTGAAACAGCAGGAAAATACAACCTTCAAATTGAAGGACAAGAAGTTGAAATATTAATTTCGGATGTCGAGATCCTTACCGAAGATATTCCCGGATGGCTCATAAGTTCGATGGGAAACCTTACTGTTGCGCTGGACATTACCATTACCGACGATCTTAAGCACGAAGGTATTGCCAGAGAGCTGGTAAACAGGATTCAAAATCTGCGCAAAGAAAATCAATTTGAAGTGACCGATAAAATTTCTCTGCTTATTGAAAAAACAAATGAATTAGAAATCGCTGTGCAAAAGAATTTTGATTATATTTGCTCGGAAACTCTTGCTGATTCACTTCAATTGACAGATCAGATTTTGACAAATAATAAAATTACAATTGAATTGACTGATGATATGAAAACGAATATAATAATTGAAAAACATTTAAATTAAATAATAGTATAAAATAATCTAAATCAACAAAATAATACGACAATGGCAAACGAAGAAATGAATGTGGATTTGAAGAAAAACCGGTATTCGGATGAGGAACTGGAAGAGTTTCGCCTGATCATTCTTGACAAACTCGAAAAAGCTAAGGAAGATCTTAAAATGCTTACGGATGCTTATACTCATGCCAATGAACATGATATCGTAGATACCTCCCCAACTTTTAAAGTGTTGGAAGAAGGTTACCAGGTGTTATCAAAAGAAGAAAACAGCCGGCTTGCTGCCCGACAGCAAAAATTTATAAATTCGTTAGAGAATGCCTTAATACGGATTGAGAATAAATCATATGGTATTTGCCGCGCCACCGGACAATTGATTTCAAAAGAAAGGTTGAGAAGTGTGCCCCATGCCACATTAAGCATTGATGCTAAATTAAATCAGTCGAAAAAATAACTGCTTAATGTACTTCCTATTTTCTATTTCAATTTGAAAAAGCCAATCATTCTTATTGTTCTGATTTTAATCTCAGATCAGGTATTAAAGGTTTGGATCAAAACCCATATGACCCTTGGCGAGGAGATCAATGTGCTGGGAAACTGGTTCATCATTCATTTTACCGAAAATGAAGGAATGGCTTTTGGGATGCGGTTTGGTGGTGATTCCGGCAAGCTTATCCTAAGCATATTTCGCATCATTGCCATCATAGCAATAGGTTGGTATCTTTTAAAGATCACAAAAAGAAAAGAAAATCCCGGTTTGATTTTCAGCATGTCGCTGATATTTGCAGGAGCGCTTGGTAACATAATCGACAGTGCTTTCTATGGAATGATTTTCAGTGAAAGCAAATTTCATGAAGTTGCTATGTTGTTTCCAACTGAAGGAGGGTATAGCAGTTTTTTGCATGGAAAAGTTGTTGACATGCTCTATTTTCCTGTTCTCAAGGGATTTTACCCGCAATGGTTTCCATTTTGGGGCGGGCAGGATTTTATTTTTTTCAGACCTGTATTTAATATTGCAGATTCTTCCATCACGACAGGAGTGCTTATTTTAATTTTCTTCCAGAAAAAATTCTTCAAAAAATAACTTTTCATCATTTAGAGTTTAAGGGCTCTGTTCATTATTTTTTTGTTGTTGGTAAGCATAAAGAAATAAATACAATTAAGAATAATTTTATATTTGCGAAAATTTTAAAATATCGGCATGAAAAACACAGGAGAAGGATATATTTCCCAGATTATCGGAGCAGTAGTTGACGTATCATTCGACCACGAAAAAGATTTGCCAAATATTTATGATGCCCTTGAAATAACAAGGGATGATGGCTCAAAGTTGGTCCTTGAATGCCAGCAGGATATTGGAGAGAATACGGTTCGGACCATTGCAATGGATTCAACTGATGGCCTCAGAAGAGGGCTTAAAGTAAAATCAACCGGCACGCCGATTTCTATGCCTGTAAGTGATGAAATCAAAGGAAGGCTGTTCAATGTAATTGGTGATCCGATTGACGGTCTTGGTCCGGTTTCAAGGGAGAAAGTTTATGCTATTCATCGTGATCCTCCAAAGTTTGAAAATCTTACTACTCAAAAAGAAGTTTTATATACTGGTATAAAGGTAATCGACCTGATTGAACCTTATGCAAAAGGAGGAAAAATTGGCTTATTTGGAGGCGCCGGTGTTGGCAAGACAGTTATTATCATGGAATTGATCAACAATATTGCAAAACAGTATACAGGACTTTCTGTTTTTGCCGGAGTTGGTGAAAGAACCAGGGAAGGGAATGACCTGTTGCGTGAAATGATCGAATCCGGTGTTATTAAATATGGCGATGAGTTTATAAAAAGCATGAAAGAAGGCAGTTGGGATCTATCCAAGGTCAATAGGGAAGAGCTTTTAAAATCACAGGCTACTTTAACTTTTGGTCAGATGAATGAACCTCCCGGAGCACGTGCAAGAGTTGCTCTTTCAGGATTGACAGTGGCAGAATATTTCCGTGACGGTGATGAAAAATCTGGTGGTCGTGATATTTTATTTTTCATGGATAATATCTTCCGTTTTACTCAGGCTGGTTCTGAAGTTTCAGCATTGCTGGGTCGTATGCCTTCAGCAGTAGGTTATCAGCCAACCCTCGCAACCGAAATGGGTATCATGCAGGAAAGAATCACTTCCACAAAAAGAGGTTCGATTACCTCTGTTCAAGCAGTTTATGTTCCGGCTGATGACTTAACCGATCCTGCCCCTGCCACTACATTTGCACACCTTGATGCAACTACGGTTCTAAGCAGAAAAATTTCAGAATTGGGTATTTACCCGGCTGTTGACCCGCTTGATTCAACCTCCAGGATACTTATATCGGAAGTCGTTGGTGAAGAACATTATAAAACCGCCCAAAGAGTTAAAGAGACTTTGCAGCGGTATAAGGAATTGCAGGATATTATTGCTATTCTTGGCATGGATGAATTATCGGAAGACGATAAACTTGTTGTTCAGCGGGCAAGGCGCGTTCAGCGATTCCTATCTCAGCCTTTCCATGTTGCAGAGCAGTTTACGGGGCTAAAAGGAACTGTGGTGTCGATTGAGGATACTATTAAAGGATTTAATATGATCATGGATGGAGAAGTGGATGAATATCCGGAAGCAGCGTTTAACCTTGTTGGTACGATTGATGAAGCCATTGAAAAGGGTAAAAAACTGATCGCAGAAAGTAAATAGAACCTTTTTAATAGATTATTGAACTAAAAATGAATATCGAAATTATTGATCCTGATAAAACTATCTTTCAGGGAGAAGCTGAGATTGTTCAGTTACCCGGCAAAGATGGATTCTTTTGAAATATTAAATAATCATGCACCCCTGATTTCAGTTCTTAAAAAAGGCAGGATTAAAATTGTGGATCAAAACAAGCAAACTCAGTTTTTTGAAATCAAAGGCGGTGTGATTGAGGTACTCAGGAATAAAGTCCTGATACTTGCTGAATAAAAAAAAGCCGCTTTGTAATCATAGAGCGGCTTTTTAGTTTCATAAATAATTTCAGTTTTGCTCTCTTTCGGATTCGTATGTTGCCAATGCATTTATTACAGTTTCCTTAACACTGTTTCGTATTACATTAACCAAATGGTCCTTTTGGTCAAGATTCAAGAAATGTTTTCTAATAAAAAGTTCTGCAGTTTCATTTGCAATTGTTTCCATTCTTTCCATGATAGTAGTGTTTAGTGAGTTAATTTTTCATTTTGGTAATTCCAGTATTCAAATAAAAACTATTACACGGCACCACCAAAAAGTAATAATAAACTGATCATAACAACGTTTGAATCGTTATTTAGTTTTTATCATGAAAAAAATACTTCCGGTTTTCTTTCTATTATTCTTAAGCCTAACCAGTTGTATTGAAATTGTTGAAGAGATTACCCTGCACAGCGATCAATCCGGTAAAATAAAGTACCGCATAAAGACCAATCAAATTATTTCTTTTCTTGATAACTTTTCCGATCTTATAGACCTATCATTGGAGAAACAATTAAAGTCGGAAGCTGAAGAATTTGCATCTAAGTTAAAAAACCAGGAAGGTATTGATAGTATAACGATCAACCTGAAAGGAAAGCTAAGCGATTATTCTATGGGATTCAGCTTTGCCAGCGCAGATGATCTAAACGATGCTGTTTATAGGGTATTGGGATATAAGGAAAATATTTTCTCGCCGAAATATCTCAAAATAACAAAGCATAATTTTAACAGAAAAAACTTTTCACCCTGGATAAAAAAATATTTCGAGCAGGAGGGAATTGATCTTCCCTCGGGGGATCTCTTAACAATGGTCTATTTTAAAACCATCATTTCTTACCCCCGGGAAGTAAAAAATTATAGAGGGGATAACATAGAACTATCCGGCAACAGAAAAAACCTGAGTCAAAAAAATTCTTTAATCAATGTGGTTGAAAATAAAACCAATGTAGGGATCAAATCAAGGTACTGATTCTTCAATTGCCCTTAGTCAGAATTATTGATCCGGAGAACCCGGAATTGACATGTGGCTTTGTACGATGAACCAGTCACCATTAATTTTTTCGAGTACTCCGGTAAACCTTAAACCTTCATATTTTACAGGCTTTCCCTTGTAAATGTAATTATAATTTACAAATTCACTAAACCAGGCCGTATTGCCGGTTTCATTAATCCCAATTCGTTGATCTCTGACAGAAATATAAGTATCTTCAATGGATTCAAATTGACGTTGTAATGCATTCTTAATTGCGTCCCAGCCAATTATTGTTTCATCGCTATTGGTGCCAATAACAACAATATCCGGATTTGTTGCCCATATCTCTTTAATCAGGTTAAGGTTCTGGTCTTCATTTGCAATAACATATTTTTCCAATACCAGAGCTACCTTTTCCTTTTCTTTGGCAGGATCAAAAGTCAGTTTGTCCTGGTTGACTTTACTACAGCCAGCTGTAAAAATTCCAACAAGAATGATGAACGTAAGCTTTTTCATATTTTGTTCTCCTTATAATTATGGATGATAAATTCTCATTTTTTACTTTTCAAAGTTAATAGATTCAAATCATTCAGGCAAGATAAAATTAATATTTTATAAAAATAAAAAAGCCCGGAGGAACAAAATCCGGGCCTCTTGAAATATTAAGTGGTACCACCTGGAATTGAACCAGGGACACACGGATTTTCAGTCCGTTGCTCTACCAGCTGAGCTATGGTACCTTCATTATGCTAAACGATCCCTGTTAATTAGGGGATGCAAAAGTAAATAACATTTCATTAAATATAAAAACTTTTTACTGAAAATAAAATAATTACGCATGCGGTTTATAAAGTTGTCCTTACTTACTATTGACTTACCTTTGCATTCCCATTTGAATTAATAATACCATAGGTTCAATCAGAATGAAACTGGTTATTGATATCGGAAATACACGGATTAAAATCGGGCTATTTGAAGCTGAAGCTATGCTTGATATCCGAATCTCCGACGATATAACACCGGATCAACTTGAATTTCTTATAAAAACATTTAATGACTCGAGGCCTGAATATTCTCCAATTAAACATACAATCATTTCAGCTGTCAGGAATTACCCTGATGAAATAAAGAATCTGCTGAACAGCAAGTATCATTTCATTGAATTGGGTCCGGAATTACCATTACCCATCAAACTCAAATATAAAACTCCTGCCACTTTGGGGAACGACAGAATTGCCCTGGCTGTTGCGGCCACAGGTTTATTTCCAGCTCAGAATGTGCTCATCATAGATGCCGGAACTTGCCTAACATACGATTTTGTAAATGGAAATAAGGAATATTATGGAGGCGGAATTTCGCCTGGTATTGTGATGCGCTTTAAGGCACTTAATACTTTTACTGATAAGCTTCCGTTAGTTAGCAGAAGGGATAAGATCGACCTTATCGGAGACAGTACTGAAAATTCAATACAGTCCGGAGTGATGAATGGAGTAATTGCTGAGGTTAATGGAATAATTGAAAAGTATGAGAGCAAATTTTCGGACTTAAAGATTATTTTGACCGGTGGGGATGCTAATTATTTTGATAAATACTTAAAAAATAACATCTTTGCAAACTCAAATATAGTTTTAGCAGGATTGAATATGATACTCGATTATAATGTGGGGGCTTAATCAATTAAGGATTTACTTATTCTTTATTATTATAATTTCATTTGTCGGGCACCTGAATGCACAACATGAAATCAGTTCACCCTATTCGGCTTTCGGGCTGGGCTACCTGAGTAACATCAACAGCATTAAAAATCTCAGCATGGGTGGAATTGGAATCGGCACCCGTGATAATTCATCTATAAACATTGTTAATCCAGCATCTTATACATCATTCGATACCACCTCCTTTCTGTTTGAAGGTGGTGTTGCAGGAAATTACCTGAGATTGAAATCAGACGAGTTTGATGAGGTTGCTACTTCAGCCTCAATTAGTCATCTGGTTATGGGATTCCCCATTACGCGCTGGTGGAAGAGCAGCATCGGATTACTGCCATTCAGCAAAGTTGGTTATGAAGTGAATTCTTTAACATTCCAGGAAAATATTGGAAATGTATTATATACCTTCGAGGGAAATGGCGGGTTGAGCCGCGTATATTGGGGCAATGCAATCCAACCATTTAAATTCTTGTCGCTTGGAGTAAATGCTTCTTATTTATTTGGCAGCATTGACCGGATACAAAATGTATCATTTCCTGATTCAAGTTATTATGTGAACACAAAAATTAATAATTCTGTGTCCATTGGTGATCTTTATTTCGATCTTGGTGCACAATATTTTACACAACTTAAAAAAAACATCAAGCTTGTAGTTGGAGCGACCTATCATCCCAAAGTAAATTTAAGTGCAAAGAAAGATTACCTTGCCCGTACTTCATTGGGAGAAATAAGTGGTGTTGAATTTTTCAGAGATACCGTCGATTACAGAAACGAGCAGGGTAAGGTAATTCTTCCTGAAGGGTTTGGGCTTGGATTTTCATTGACTGAAGCCAACTATTGGCTCTTTGGTTTGGATTACAAGAATGATAAATGGAAAAACTTCAGAAGTTTTGGTGAAAGCGATTCCCTTGTGAATAGTCAATCCGTAGCTATGGGTGGTCAGATTACACCTGATTTTGCCAGCACCTCATATATTAAAAGAATTGAATACCGGCTTGGTGGCAGGTACTATCAATCTTACTTAAAGCTTCGGGATAAACAATTGGATGGATTTGGTATAACTTTTGGTTTAGGAATGCCATTAAGAAGCATTGCTGTTAAAGGTTCTAAATCGATGATAAATATTAGTGTGGAAACGGGAAAAAGAGGAACTATAGATAACGGATTGATCCAGGAAACCTATGTTAACTTTTACTTCGGAGTATCAATATATGAATCATGGTTCTTTAAGAGAAGATACAAGTAAGTTTTTTTAACAAAAAGATATTAATTTTACGGTTTGTTTTGCTATTGTTAATGTTTAATACAAGATATTTGTAATCATGAAAATAAAAAGAAAATTATTTATCAGTTTGATTCTGGTGATGATGTTTGGTGGAGTAATTAAATCACAGCCGTCAGGAGCATCAAAATATGGTTCCGATAGTGTAACGTGTGTTATGAATAATTCACTCTACTATGAGTTTTACAAGCAATGGAAGGCCAGCGATTTTGTGAATGCTTCGTGGAAAGACGCGATTGCCCCCTGGAGATGGGTTTATCTTAATTGCCCTCAAAGCACCATCAATATTTTCCTGCACGGTGAAAGCCTAATGGAAGCATTAGTCACCAATGAAACAAATAAACCCCTTAAGGAAAAGTACATCGATACATTGATGATGGTTTATGACAACCGTATCAAATATTATGGTAAAGAAGGTTATGTCCTTGGGAAAAAAGGTGTCGATCTCTATAAGTATCGTCCAGAAAGTTATGAAGAAGTCTACCAGATACTTGGTAAATCAATTACTCTGGAAGGTAATTCTTCAGGTGGGCCGGCCCTTATTTACTATTTCAGGGCTGCTGAAAAACTCGTGAAAGCTGAAAAGGCTGAAAAAGCTATCCTGGTAGATATTTATGATCAGACAAGTGATATTATCGACTTCAACCTGAAAGATTGCCTGGCAAAAAATGATACAAAAAACATTGCCAATTGGGAAAACGTCAAGACCAATATTGAATTGTCTTTTGAACCTTATGCGACCTGCGAGGATTTGATAAGCATTTATACCATTAAGTTTAATAATACTCCAAATGATATTGATTTGCTTAAGAAAATAACTAAAATTCTTGATAAAAAGAACTGTACTGATTCCGAATTGTTTTTTAAAGCAACTGAGAATTTACATAATCTTGAGCCCACTGCAAATTCTGCAAAATTGATGGGTAAAATGTATATAAAAAGAGAGGACTACAATAAAGCTACTACTTACCTTCTGCAGGCTATTGATTTGTATGAAGACGATAATGACAGGGCAGATGTACATTTCCTGCTTGCGAATGTATATTTCCAGGTTAAGCAATATTCCAATGCCCGTTCGCAGTGTTATGAAGTTTTAAAAGTAAGATCCAATGATGGTAAGGCCTACATACTTATCGGTGATCTGTATGCCTCCAGTGCTAAAGATTGTGGCGATAATGACCTGACCAATAAAGTCGCCTATTGGGTTGCTGTGGATAAATACTATAAAGCAAAAACGGTAGATCCTTCAGTTGAGGAGCTTGCCACTACAAAGATCAATACCTTTTCACGATATTTTCCGGCAACCGAAACTATATTCTTTTATGATCTTAAAAAGGGCGATTCCTATTCAGTTGGTTGCTGGATCAACGAAACAACTACAGTCAGAACGTCTGACTAATATTGAATGCGTCCAATACATAAGTATGAGGTGAGACCTGTAATATTCAGTATAATATCAAAAAGCATTATTATATTTTCTCTTATAATAATGCTTTTTGCTTGTGAGAATGATATCAAAGTAATCACCTCCCTGTCTCAGGTTGATTCACTTCCCTATGAACAAGCCCGCGACATAGAAGTATATTACAGCGATTCTGGCAGGTTGAGAGCTTATCTTGAAAGTCCCCTGATGAAGAACTACGAGAAGGCGAACGCCTATGTGGAATTTCCTGAAGGATTCAAAGTGATATTTTACGGTTCCGATTTAAAACCAAAATCAGAAATCACAGCCAAATACGGGATTCGATATGAAAAAACCAAAATTATGGAAGCGAAGAATAACGTTATCGTTAGGAACATTGATAAAAACGAGCAGCTGAACACAGAATATTTAATCTGGGACGAAAACAAACGCATCATTTATTCTGAGGTTTTTGTGAAAATAACCAGGGCAGATGAAGTACTTTATGGTGATGGCCTTACTTCAGACCAGGATTTCGAGAATTACACCATTAAAAACCCAACCGGTGAGTTTAAGATAAAACCGGATGAACAATAAATTAAAATGCATCAATGAATAATTGGTCTATAGTTACAATATCCCTTATATTTTCTGCTTTTTTTTCAGGTTTGGAAATAGCATTTGTCAGTTCGAATAAATTAAAAATCGAACTTGACAAGAACAAAGGTTTATTCTCAGCAAAAATTCTTTCTGTCTTTTTTAAGGAACCTTCAAAAATTCTGGGGGCATTGCTTTTAGGCAATAATATTGCACTGGTAATCTATAGTATTGCAATGGCCGACATTCTCAAACCGGTCATCATCAGTAGTTTTGCTCCTGCTCAACCCACCGAATTTATTATGCTGGTTCTCCAAACAGTCATTTCAACATTATTGATTTTGATAACCGGCGAATTTATACCAAAAGCACTCTTCAGGATAAATCCTAACCGGTTGTTAAACTTACTGGCTTTACCCTTAAAGCTATATTATTGGGTGTTTTATCCGATTATTCATTTTATAGTTTGGATTTCAGAATTCATTTTAAATCACATTTTCAGGTTGAAACTTGTGCATCATAATTATTCTTTCAGCCCGACTGACCTGGATCATTACTTAAAGGAATTCGCCATCGAAAAAAAAGAAGAAAGTGATGTGAAACAGGAAATTCAGATGCTTCAGAATGCAATTGACTTTCGAAATGTAAAACTGAGAGAATGCATGGTACCGAGGACTGAAATAACCGCCATTGCACGCTCAGAATCTGTTGAAGATTTAAGAAAATGCTTTATTGATTCCGGACATTCCAAAGTGCTTGTATATGATGAAACCCTGGATAACATCATCGGCTTTGTGCATTCATCTGATTTGTTTAAAAATCCGCAATCTATTGGTTCTGTAACCCATACCATACCTATTATTCCTGAAACCATGCTTGCGAATAATGTGTTGAGCATGTTCATCAGGGAACACAAAAGCATTGCCCTTGTGGTGGATGAATTTGGCGGCACTTCAGGGATTGTCACCATGGAGGATATTATTGAAGAGATATTTGGAGAAATCGAAGATGAATTTGATGTGGAAGAGCTGACTGAGAAAAAGATAAAAGAAAATGAATACCTTTTCTCTGCCAGACTCGAAATCGATTACCTGAATGAGAAATACAGTTTGCATCTTCCGGAGTCAGATGAATATGAAACGTTGGGTGGATTCATCATCAATATTCATGAAAGTATCCCCTCTGTCAATGAAATCATTATCAAGGGTAAATTCCGGTTTTTAATCACTGAGGCAAGCGATACCAGGATAGAAACAGTGCATTTAACGATTGATTCGAAAAAAGATTAATTGATTGCAAAGCCACGAGGCATTATAAAGTAATCAGCGCTAAACCTTACCAACCCTGTTATTGCAACATAATTTTCAATAAAACTTGTACCAATTAATAATGTTGTTGTACATTTGCACCCTCTTTTAAAAAAAATAGAACTATGGCGCTTATTGGTACAATTAGAAAAAGGTCCGGATTGTTGATCATCATCGTGGGTGTTGCATTGGCTGCATTTGTTTTGGGTGATTTTCTTAGTCCACAATACGGCCGAGGAAGGGAACAAATAAATGTAGCTGAATTATTGGGAGAAGATATTACCTATTCTCAGTTTGATGCTAAATTTGAGCAAAACCATGAAAATCAGAAAAGGAATCAAAAGAAAGAAAGCCTTACAGCTGAAGAAGTTTTTAATTTGAAACAGCAAACCTGGGATCAGATTATTCAAACCATTATATTAGATAAAGAATACAAGGAATTAGGTTTGGTAGTTTCTGCTGAGGAATTGTTTGACCAGATACAGGGAGATCAGCCTCATGCTTATATTTTACAATATTTTAAGGACCCTGAAACCCAGCAATACGATCCTGAACTGGTAAGGAATTATATAAAACAGCTTGACCAGATGGACCCAACCAACCGCAGCCAGTGGGATGCTTTTGTGGAAGCCATTAAAGAAGACCGTTACAAGACCAAGTACAAGGACCTGATCTCAAAAGCTTATTACATGCCTGAACAGTTTGTAAGAATGGATTTTGATGAAAAGAAAACCAATGCAAAAATAAGGCTTGTGGGTTATCGCTATAATTTAATTGACGATAGTCTTGTGAAGGTTAAAGACAGCGACTATGAAAAATATTATAACGATTACAAGCAGAATTACAAACAGGAAGCCTCAAGGGATATTGACTATGTGGTGTTTGATGTGAAACCATCCCCTAAGGACAGAAAAGAAGCACGTGACTTAGCCTTTAAAGTATTCGAAGCCTTTAAATCTGCCGATAATATTCCATTGTTCGTTAATGGCGAGTCCGATACTAAATATGATAGTACCTGGAAAAAACAGGGAACCTTATCTCCCCGGGTTGATACCGTAGTTTTTAAATCTCCGGCAGGCACTTTTGTTGAGCCTTATATCGAGAATGAAGCCTGGCACATGGCTAAGTTAATGGATGTCCAAATGAGGCCCGATTCCATGAAGGCATCTCACATTTTGGTTTCCTATGCAGGAGCTACTATGGCAGATGAAAAGATCATACGTACCAAAGAAAGGGCAAAAATTATTGCGGATAGCCTTCTGAATGTTGTAAAAGCCTCTCCAACCCTCATCGAAACACTCGCCCGTTTGAAGTCGGATGATCCATCTGCAGAACAAAACTCAGGCGACCTGGGTTGGTTTGCCGATGGCTCCATGGTGTATCCTTTTAATTATGCAGTATTAACTCACAATGTCGGTGACTTCGTTGTGGTGGAATCTAACTTTGGATATCATGTGATTAAAGTAACCGGAAAATTAGAACCTGTTAAAAAAGTAAGGATAGCGTTAATCGAT
The DNA here is from genome assembly GCA_963749345.1 of uncultured Bacteroidales bacterium. GTDB lineage: Bacteria > Bacteroidota > Bacteroidia > Bacteroidales > JAADJA01 > JAADJA01. The sequence goes on from CAVVMO010000004.1 coordinate 325,211, forward strand.
ATCGCAATTGATGCCAGCCAGGAAACCAACCAGGAAATGTTTGCCAAAGCAAGCGAATTTACCGGAAGGGCAACCAATATTACCGCTTTTGATACCCTGGCAACAAAAATGGGATTAAACAAGCTTACAGCTACCTACCTGCAAGCCATGGGAAACCGGATTGCCGGATTGGATTACCCGCGCCCTATCATTCAATGGACATTTATTGAAGGCATTGGTGTTGGTTCCGTTTCACAGGTGTTTACAATGGAAGACAAGTATATTGTTGCCATCGTAACCAAAGTAAGGGAAAAGGGAATACCAAAGCTTGAAGATCTTAAAGAAGTAATGGAGCCGCTTATTATCAAGGAAATGAAAGGTGATCTGGCCGTGCAAAAGATGACGGATGTAGCCGGCTCAACATCAAACCTGATTGAAATAGCTCAAAAATTAAATTCAAAGGTGGATACCATACCCAATGTGAACTTCAACCTCCGGAATATTGCCAGTTACGGCAATGAAGCGAATGTTATCGCAAAAGTCTTTACACTCCAGCCCAATATAATGTCGGAGCCGATTAAAGGCAGCAATGCCGCTTTCTTTGTGATTGTGGACGAAGTCACCAAACCGGCTGAAGGCGAGGACAGGAAAGTATTCGAAAAACAACTGGTCATGAACTTTAAATCCAAGGTCACCAATAATTCATTTACAAAAACCCTTGAGGAAAAGGCCAACATTACCGATAACAGGGTGAAGTTCTATTAAGATTGATATTACAAACAATGGAAAAGGGCGTCGGATGATGCCCTTTTTTGTTTGAGTAAATTCGTTATTTCCTGACAAACCTTCCGGTTGGTGGATTCTTTCCTTCGCAGGAATGATTTCTGTTCTTCAAAGGCATTCCTGAAAAACCGATAGGTTTTATCAGGAATTCAGGACATTCCGCTATACCATTATACCCCTATACCTTTTATCTCCTCACAAACCTCCCCGTCCCCGCCACTTTCCCATTGCTCTTCACCACGGCAAAGTACAAACCCTTGCTCCAGTTGCTTACACTTAGCTTTGTTTGCTGCTGCCCTTTGTATATCTTTTCGCTGTGTACCTTCTGCCCAAAGATGTTATAGCACTCCAGTAGCATGTTGCTGTGGTGCTCCGTGTTTTCGAAGGCAAGGGTGATTTCCGTTTCAGCGGGGTTGGGGTAGGCAGTGATGGGTATGGTGGATATAAAGCTGTAGTATTCCTCCGGTGAAGGTATTTCCTCCGTTCCAGTCCAAACCAGACAATCTGATAGATCTATTGTGCCCGATTGTATAGGCTCCGGGCAAAGGCTGTCGTATGTGTAAGTGTTTGTATCGAAAGGGACGGATTCTAAATTTTTATCAATTTTATACAGATAAATGTTTTTATCATTGTTAGGCTCTGTGATGGTTGAAGCTAATACAAAGTTGTTATCCGATGATTTTATCAAACTTGCCGATGATGTATTAGGTCTTGATTGAAAATTATAAAGATTTCCAGCGGTATCTAAAACTAACTCACCTCCGGGATTAATGTTATAATCCGATCCAAACAAGGATGCTGCAATAAATAATGTGTCGTTTATTCTATCAATATCTCTAATATGATTACTATGAATATCAGGCCCGATTTGCTCATTAAATATTTCACTTAAGCCTACCTCTTCGCCTTGAATATTATAAAGTGCCAGCAACGAATTATCAATATTGCCATCGTATCGTCTTATTCCAGCGCCCAATATAATCGAATCATTTATTGGAATTGAAGTATAAGCCTTCCCAAACACCGAATCAAGAGCATAAAACGGTAGTATCCATTTTTCATTGAACAAGCTGTCAATTCCGATAAAAAGGGGACGCTGATAAAAATGAGTTGTATCGGTTGGAAAAGGCCAATAACAATACCCGGAAATGTAATAATCTTTGTTGTGCTCCATTACATCATAAGCCACCGGCACATCTATCCAGGGATGATCTTCTTGCCTGGCATATTGTTTCTTCCAAAGGAACACTCCGTTTTCGTTAAAACATGCAAGAAATATTTTAGTTTCCTGATCTAATCCAACATAATTGCATAAAATTATTATTTCATTGTTTGCATTTATTAGAATATCACTTGTGCTTCCAAACCAAAGTTGATCATCAGTGATTATTTTGCACCATTCATTTTCACTACAGGAATTGAATTTTGTCGAAAATGGCCAACTTCCAATACTACCTCCAACATATCGGTTCCCTTCACCATCCATTACTGCAAAACGACTACTAACTTCGTATTGCTGGTGAACAAGTGTTTTATCCCATAGAACATCTCCATTAATACTTGTTTTTATTCCCCAACCATGCCAAATAGTTGAAATATCATATCCGGCTTCAATGTAATATCCTTTATCATAATATTCAATTATGTCATTGGCATATTCATCTCTATTTGAAATACCAATATGCACCTCCCAATCCTGATTCTGCCCCAGCACAAATAAGTTTGCTATTAGGATAAAGAAAGTTAGTAAGGCTTTTGCTTTCATAATGTATTTCAATGGCCATTGGTGTAGTAATCGTAAAGCTTCTTTACCAGTCCGGCGCTTTCGGCAATGTCAATGGATAAATCGCTTTTTAGCAGTTCAATCATTTCATGCGCATGAGTAGAAAGCTTTTCCTGTGGCTGCCAAAGGATCTTTATCACGCAATGCTCCAGCAGAATGTATTTGTCGCGGTTGTTTGCAAGGCCCGGCTGCCAATTTTCGAGGTAGTTGTCGGTTTGCGCGAATAACTTCCTGAGATCATCCCCGTCAATCTGTCCCGGAATCATAACGGGTTTTAGTTTCAGCAGGTTTTTATCAAACGATACCGGCGTCAGACGAGCATACATTTCAGCATCATTCATTGAATAAGAATACACAATCTTTCCTTCCTCAAACTTCACATCTGCAATCGGTGTCGTCCAGTCCTCGTTGCCCAGTTGAGCAAGAGTAATTAGGGGTAACAGCAAAAGTATAACCAGCCAGCGCATGTTATTATGAATTAACGTTTCTCAAAAATACAATATAAATTGGTAATAAAAAAATCCCACGAACCACTCCGGGGGAATTATAAATAACTCAGCCCACAAGTACTATCCCTGCGGGCTGAAATTCATATTATCTCTTTATCAATGTGCCTGAGCACCTGTGTTAAACGAATTTTAACAGGAGTTAGTTACAGCGTAGGTTCCGTCTGGATTTATTTTCTGGCCAATCTCCGCAAACGAATGAATTAACTTATTCGGAAATGCAGGAAATCCTCATTTTACTATAACCTAATTGGAAGTTTTTATCCCCAGTTCAGCTACCTGGATGACTTCACCGGTATCTTCCGAAAATACATAAGCGATGATGTTACAGTTGGAGGTAACCCACGCGGAATTGAGATCGAAAATGAACTGGTTAGGGTATTCCTGGTTCTGCGCAACATTACCATCGGCTGAAATGTAACCGCCATAGGTAGAATTAACAGCGCCGCGAAGGATATTCCGGTGCTCGTAATCGAGCCAGTCGGGCGATGGGCCAATGGCCGGATTGTTGTTCTTTTGCGGGGAAACGATGCTATCTTCTACCACATACACCACAAGCTTGTATTTTCCTTCAGGTTCAAAAAGAAACTTAGCGGCAACATCAATCTGTATTTTATTCAGGTTGGGATAATAGATATTGCGAAGCTTCAAATCCACTGCATTCTCTTTTTCAATCTCCTGCATCACAACTGTTTCCCAGTTACCGGCTCCAATCAGCAAAGAGCCGTTGAATTCCACCCGGTCAATCAAACCAATGGGATTGGCAAATGCCTGAAAGTTGTTGTACAATGCTTCCCCGGTCTCGCAGCGGAAATCGGCAGTATAATTGCCTGTTTCGTCAGGTTCGGCATAGTATCCGGCATGAACACTGTAAATAATAAGCTTATGGTTTAAGTCCTCCGCAAGGTTATGAGCGGCAATAGCGGCTTCAGGACAGTTCACACATTTGTGGCCGGTAAAATCCTCTAACAAAACATGTTTCTCAGTTATACTTACTGAATCAGCAAAATACAACGTGTCCAGATAGCCGTCAGTTGTATATTGTTCATCTATGATGTCCAGGGGCTGATCTATTTTATCGCAGGAAGCCAAAAAAATAAAAGACGCAACTGCCAGTAAGATTTTGGGTGTGAATTTATTTTTCATAATCATGTATCCTTTCTTCCTTTAAAATGAACTCGTGATGGTAAGTGTTAAACCTGTGGAAGCCGGAACGTACCTGCAAACGCCCCCCACACAAAGCAAGCCTTCGCGCTGCCTTCCATAACGGAGGGAAATACGGTTGGTTTTATTGGTATATCCGAATGATGCATTGTAGTAATGCACCTGCTTATCGTTGTCTGGGTTTCCATAATTCCATTCGTCCATTACCGCAAAAAACCATGCCGGCGAAATATTGTATTCAAGTGTCATTGCAGCCCAATCACCCTCATCCTCTTTTGTCCATAAGCCCTGTCCTTCGACACGCAAAGAGTGCTTGCTAGAAAATTTATATGTAAGATCTATAACACCAATGTTGGCATGTACCATTTCTTCGTCGTTATAAATATCATCTTCAATCACATTCAGGTTGTAGGTCTGGTTGAAATAAGCCAGTTTAACTTTAAGTTTTTTATTGAATTTCCGGTCAAACTTTATATCCAGGTCTCTGTAAAAAGGCAAATCGCCAAAGGCTAAAAATTTTGTCTGATACCCATCAGTGCCAGTTGAATCGATTGGGATGGCAGAGCTGATGGGTTCTTTATTTATTGAATTGGCATAAGCATAATCAACCTCTATGGTAGTACCATACTCTCCGCCTATTTTTGTCTTTTTCGGGATGGTGTAAATCACTTCCGTCTTGAATCCGGCTTCACCGTTTTGCTTGGTAGCATAAGGATACATGGTGGCAAGGCTGTAAGGGTGCTCCTTTGAAATAGCAGGAAGATAATTTATATCAAGCATTGGAGGCGGTTCATATTCTGTCATTTTCGATTTAAAATGCATATAATCTATCCATTTCATTGATAAAAAAGCACCAAATCCTTTCTTGGAATAAGATAGAGTAGAATATAAGGCGCGTCCATTTTTGTAAATTAAGCTTTTACCTTCATTATAAGTGTAATTTGGATCATTTCCTTTCTCAGCATATTCAGCATAAAAGTTATACCCTCCTGAAGCCAGATTTAACCGTGCAGCCCAGCTACCAACATTGTAAGGTAGATTATATTCGTAGGTAGTTTTTTTTGTCCAATGTGTTGTTCCACCTAATTCATTAACACTGTCGAACTCAACGATTCTTGTAAAAGTTTTTATATCTGGTTGTTCATACCTGCTGACAAAACTCCCGCCAAGGGTAATTTTGGTTTTTGCATCCGTCATGCCTTTGAAAATATCATTCAGGTAGAAATCGCCATCCATACCCCTCACAATACCGCGGTTATTGGCTTCATAAGGTTCCCAGAAATATCGTTGCACGCCGACAAGCCCTTTGAGGGTGACACCACTAACCGGTGAAAATTTTGCATTGAAGCCATAGATGTTGTTATCGTAACCCAATGTCCACTCTTCCCAGCTTCGCAAAACCAGCCCGCTGCCAAACTGCTCATAGAAATGACCGGCGGTAATTTCAAGGGCTCCAAGCTTATACCCGGCAAACCAGTATGGAATACCAACACCTTCGTAACGCGGATCATCAAATCCACTCAAAGGATTCAGATAGCCTTCAAAACGGATACCCGCTTTAAAATCGCCATTTGTATAAAGGATGTTTGCAAAACCATTCATCCCGAACTTCTTATAGTTCAGTGTGGAATCGGTGATCCCGAGTTTTGAATCTTCGGAATAAACCTGGGCATCCACCTGCATATTGCCGGTAACCTTGCCTCCGCTAAGGATATCCTGGGCAAATGACACCACAGGCAGAAAAGCCAGCAACAATAATATCCGGACACTGTAATTCTTCTTTTTCAAATTCTTAGATTTATTGAAATTTTACAATAGCAGAATTAGTTGATTTTTTCGCCCTTTAATATTTTATTAACAATCTCGATGTATTCAGCTTCATCTCCATCAAGATAACCTACATGTTGCCAGACTATCTGGCCCTGCCCATCAGTGATAAAGGTATGCGGTGGAACATTCACATTCATGGCCCTTTTGAAATCACTATTCTCATCCAGCAACACCTCAAACTCCCAACTTTTACCATCCACCAGCGGTTTCACACTTTTGCTCGAACGGGCATTGTCAATTGAAATGGCATAAAGTTTTACCCCGGTTTCTTCCACCCAATCAGAGTACACATCATTGATTGCATCGTGCTCCTTTAAACAGGGCTTGCACCAGGTTGCCCAAAATGTGATGATTACTGGTTTTCCATCATTTAATATGGAAGAGGTATTGAACGATTTTCCATCCATAGTTTTCACATCAATGGCTGGAATCTTAACCAAATTCTTTGTGCCTTCCTGAGCATTTAATATACTGACAAAAGCAACCAAAATGATTGTAATCCAAAGGTTTTTCATAATTTATATCTGTTAAAATGAAAGCAAACCAAGACAAACAACGAGCCAAAAGTAAAAAAAAACCGATTCAAAAAACTTTGTAAGTTTATTTAGAATAAAATAATGCAGGATTGTTTTCAGCCAGACAAAATATAGCTCAAAACCGTTGTATGATTAATGTCAAACAATTACAAAACCATGCAGACTTCGAGGATTTTTGTTTCCGGGGCAGGGTAAATTTCTACCTTTTCAATAATAGCCGGCAGAAGTATGGCTTCACCCAGTTTAACTGAGTATTTGATATTGTCGCATTTTAAATCAAAAGCCCCTTCCGTACAAATGTAAATAACAAAAGAGTCGAGTTGACTGTAATCCTTTTTTAAGGCTTTATTTAAATGTATCAGGTTGGTTGTAAAATAAGGGCTTTCGACCAATTTTACTGTTTCGTTCAGCTTGTCGGTGTAAGGAGTTTTGTAGTTGTCATGCAGATTGAAATCAATTGCATCAAGAGCCAGGTCGGTATGCAATTCCCGCATCATGCCGGCATTATCAATCCTGTCCCAGTCATAAATCCGATAGGTCACATCTGATGTCTGCTGGATTTCAGCAAGTAAAATTCCAGGTCCCAGTGCATGAACCCGTCCTGCAGGAGTAAAGAAAACATCTCCCTTGTTTACTTTTTCAAAGTTCATAATGCTTTTAAGGGTTTTGTTTTCAAGGTGTTTTTGGTAGCCACTTTTATCAACCCTTGTGCTGAAACCGGCGATCAGTTCCGAATCATGATCTGCATCGAGAATATACCACATTTCAGATTTACCCAAGCTTTGATGACGCTTCCATGCCAGCTTATCATCCGGATGCACCTGGATCGAAAGCCAGTCGTTTGCATCGATAAATTTTATCAGGATGGGAAATTCATTACCAAATTTTTGATAGATTTTTTCACCGACCAGGTCACCCATGTATACCTCGACGAGCTCATTCAAATCGTTGCCGGCAAGGAATCCATTTTCAATGACAGTTTGATTGTCTTCCACTCCTGATAAAACCCATACTTCACCGCAGTTTGGAAGGGGTGAAAAGTTTTGTTTTAAGACAGTTCGGATTTTTTGTCCACCCCAGATTTTATCTTTAAATATGGGTTTGAATTTAAAGGGATATAAATTATTCATAGGAATAAAAAATCAACATTGTTAATTGAAAAGATTGACAACCGACAAAAATATCGATTTTTTAGTCTTTGATAATATTAGTTAGGATTGGGCAGAATAAAGAAGTAATAATCCGGCAATTATTTTATTGTATCCAGCATGATTGTCCACAATTCAGTAGAGGAAACTTTAAAAGCGACAACTCCCAGTTTTTGAGTGTAGTAAATTTCAAAAGGCCGCCTTTCCTGCTTTTTAAAATAAACACTGTCGAACTGAATTCCATTAAGCACAAGCTCTGGTTTATAGGTAAAATTTTCACCCTTATCACTGCTTTCCGTTTCGTATGTCACGATTTTCATTTCATTCTGATAATAATCTCCATCTCCAACTGAAACCTTTAAAATATCCCAATCACCTAATTCACCTTTATTACGTTCGAGATAGTATCTGATAAAATAGGGTGTTGAAGCGGAGTTAAAAAAGAGATTCTGTCTTTCCAGCTCAGCATAGTAGTCCTCCTGTGCTCCTATAAAACCACCCTGATCGGTCATGTAACGGACATTTTCATAATAGCTTGATCTTCCTGCACCATAAAACACCATTCGGGAAGTATCAAACGCAAATACAACATCTTCACTTCCAGCAAATGGAATCCATGCTAATGATATAGAATCGAGATTTTCAGTGTCGGTTGTAATGGATTTTGGTCCACATCCAATCAATGAAATCATGAATGCAAGGGCAACAGCTAAATATATCCTTTTCATTAAATGCAATTGTTTTAATCTTGTAAAATATGACTTGATTTTTGTACGCAAAAGATAATTTTTTGTTCCAAATCCCATTCAATTTAATCGTTTATCCAAAATTACTTTACATGATTGGATTAAAATTTGAATTTTCCTCGGTTTTATTATGTATAAAAATAAGTGAGCGATCGGGGATGAAATACCAGGTGATCAAATTTTGATCAGGCTGATCATTGCTTGCGGTTTTTTTATATCCAATTGAATAGGTAATGTTTCCTTATAGATTTTGCTTCTTACTAAAAGTTTATCTATCCGGGTGATTTATTAGGTGTTAGGTTTAAAACCTATTGATAGCGCAATTCACAATTGCCTGTTGAAAATTTCGGGATGAGGAATAATTGTCTTAGGGTTTTCAATCTATTTTTGACTCATAAATAGTTTGCTTTCAGGGCTCGCAATCAATGATCCCAAAGCAGGAAAAGTTTTAAAGCAGCGACAGGCAGTTCCCCCTTTCGAAAACTGGAGGTGGTTAAAGTCCACCCGCTGCTTTTTTCTTTTAAAAATCCCTGATCATTCCTAACCTTTAAAAGTGCTTACTTTTTTACTATCCTTTTGTAAAGGTTCTCGTTACCGAATTCAAGCCTGATGAAATAAATACCTGACGGTAAATTTGAAAGGTCAACCTGAATGGCAGAATCTAAATTGGGATTGATTTGAATATTACGGATCCATTGACCCATACTGTTGTAGATTTTGATCAAAGAACTGTTTCGTTGAAAGTTTGCGGATTCAAGATTGATCATATTTTCAAAGGGTACCGGAAAGATTTTTAATTGATCCTGATCAGAATGATAGGGTGTTCCCTGAGGATCTTTCAGTTCAAAGCTTTTATAATAATCACCTCCATTAAAAGTAAGCTGATAATTCCAGGTTCCATAGTTTTCATCATTGAGAAACATAAGGAAATATACCCACGAAGCTGCATAGAAGTCGTAAGGATTGGTCCAAAACCAATTGGCAAACACAGAATTATTTGGACGACGGATGGTAACCTCAACCTGATCGCCCCATGAAATATTCCTGAAATAGCTTAACAGGAAAATAGAATCACCCGGATAAAAGACCTCTGATTCATTTGGAATTTCTTCCTCCGGACAGTCGGGGAAAACCGGCAAATGTGCATTTGTGCTGATCTTATTTACTGCGGGTTCTTTGTATGGCAACTGTTCCTCCCACCACGAATCACCGATTGCTTCATTACAGGATCCAAAAAATGGATCGATTTTATTTTCATCGGCATCAAGCACTTCAAAATGGAGATGTGGTGCCAAAGAGCTGCCTGAGCTTCCAACGATACCCAAATATTCTCCCTGTGCGATTTCCTCACCGACATTTTTCACTGTCAATGAGTTTTTCTTCATGTGAATATACCAGCTGGTAGAGCCATCATCATGTAAAATGCATACCCCGTTCCATTCTTCAGAATTTAATTCACAATGCTGGTCAAAATTTCCATCCTGTTTAAATAATAAAATTCCCGGTGCAGCGGCAACTACCTCAACTTCATTATTTGCCATTTTATGCCACGGATACGGCCACAGGAAAAAATCAGTGCCCTCATGGTTATATCCTGATTCGAGGTCATAAGTTAAGGTTCCACAGGTATAATCCTGCAAATGATATGGAAACAGGGTATCGTGATCAAAATAGGCAGTAATGCTATAATATCCCGGATCAGAAATAACATCCTTAACATGCAAAGGCAAAATAAATTTCGGATGAGATTTTGCAGGGTTAATCAAACTGTTCTTTAAATATTCGTCTTTCCTTTCAGCAACTATTTTCCTCGCCTGCAGCCATTGATCGATATTCGAAGTCTCGGACTTTTCCCGGGAGTATTCAAAAATCTTTCCGCTTGTGTAAATTTTACTTTTCCTAACCTGAATAAATTCCTCTTCAATTTGTGCAAAGAGGTGAACAGGCTTAATCAAGCTGAAAATCAATAATGGTAATAAAAAGAATAGTTTTTTCATTTCTGTGTTATGACTAAATCGACAAATTGATAACATTCACCAGACAACCATCTATGAAATTGGTTGCTCTGCAAGACAGAAAATCCTTTCCATTAATTTCCATTTTTCGCCGGGACTGGAACCAGGTAGTGGTGTCTGAAACTTCCACATGAATTCTTCCCACTCTGCAACTTTAGGATTTTCAGCATCCAGTTCTGCTTTTTTTTCGAATGAAAACGTTTCAACTGTTTCCATGATCATAAACAGACTGTTGTCATAAAGGTATATCTCCATTTCGACTATTCCGGCCGTTTTAATGCTTTCATAAACCTCCGGCCAAATTTTTTCATGATGCCTTTTATATTCAGCAATTAATTCCGGATCATTTTTCAGATCGAGTGTCAAACAATATCTTTTGGTATTCATAGGTTCTAAACTTTGATTTCTCTGACTTTATAGCCCCATATTGCAAAAACAAAAACTACGATGAAGCAGATAAATGGTACAAAAAAAGCCGTCTGAATATTAATAACAGCCAAATATCCCATCGCTAAAGGGAAAAGGGCTCCACCGATTATGGACATGATCACAAGGGATGACCCGATCTTTGTGTCCTCACCCAGGTTTTTAATGCTCAGTGCAAAAATGGTTGGAAACATAATTGACATGAAAAAACTAACCAGCATAACTGAATAAACAGCCGTCATTCCACTTCCCAGCGATCCAACAAGAATTAATACTAAATTGATAAGGCTATAGACAGCAAGTAACTTATTTGGTTTTATCCAGGTCATGAGGAAACTTCCCGAAAACCTGCCAACCATAAACAGAACAAGGTTCATGGAAAGATAGTAGGCAGCGGTTTTTTCAGCAGTTTCCGGTACCAAATCCTTCATATAATCGATAAAGTAGCTCCAGATGCCAACTTGCGCTCCTACATAAAACAACTGAGCAATAATGCCATAAACCAGGTGAGAATGCCTGAACAGATGTTTGGAAATCCTGATCTTACCGTTATCACCTTCATCTTCCACTGCAGGCATTTTGGTTTTATAGATTAAAAAGGCAACCATAAGTACTATCAGGGCGATAATCAGGTAGGGCATTTGCACCGTCCTGGCTTCCATAGCACGGTAAATATCCAATTTTTCAGGAGTCATTGCTGCAAGTTCCGTTTTAGAGTATTCCATGCCTGAAAAAATAAAAGCACCCCCGATGGCAGGAGCTATAACTGAGCCGAGCCCATTAAATGCCTGAGAAAAATTCAGTCGTCTTTCAGCAAAATCAGGATTGCCTAATTTTGTAACATAAGGATTGGCTGCTGTTTCCAGAAAAGTCAATCCGCTGGCAATAACAAACAACGCGAAAAGGAAAAAACCATAAACCCTGATTTCAGCAGCTGGCAGAAACAACAGTGCGCCGCATGCATACAAGATCAAACCTGCGATGATTCCCTTTTTATACCCAAATTTTTTCATGATCAACCCGGCCGGAATTGCCATGATGAAATAGCCAAGATAAAAAGTGAACTGGATAAAACCGGCCTGGCCGCGGTTCAGATCAAGAGCCTTTTGAAATTGCCGGATCAGGATATCGTTCAGGTTGTGAGCCAGCGCCCATAAAAAGAAAAGGCTGGTAATGAGGATGAGCGGGATAAGATACTTGCGGGACTTCTCAGTCATTATTTCTGAATTTTAAGGATCAGCGAAAATAACTGAAAATATGCACAGACATTATAGTTTGACTTTAAATTTTAGTCAATCACAATTCTAGTCATTCTAGTCAATCCTTCTATTTATTATCATGGTTATTTCATAAATTTGCCCCGATTACATTCTCCTTTGGATGAAGAAAAAAAAAGTATTTGTCAGCGGTTGCTTCGACCTGCTTCATAGCGGACACATTGCATTTTTTGAGGAAGCCGCTTCCCATGGTGACGTTTATGTCGGACTGGGCTCGGACAAAACCATCAGTGCGTTAAAGAACAGGGCAACCATATATTCTGAACAAGAAAGGTTGTACATGATTAAATCCATCAGGCATATTCGCGATGCATGGATCAACTGTGGAAGCGGAAATCTCGATTTCCTGGAAGAGATCGAACAGCTTAAGCCGGATATCCTGTTTGTAAACGAGGACGGAGATCATGAAGCAAAAAAGACCCTTTGCAATCAATTAGGAATTGAATACAGAACCAGCAAACGGATACCAAAAGAAAACCTTCCCGAACGGTCGACGACAAGCCTTCGTTCGAAAAGCACCATTCCTTACAGGCTGGATATTGCAGGAGGCTGGCTCGATCAGCCTTTTGTTTCAAAACATTTTCCGGGACCGGTAATTACAATTTCGATTGAACCGACCATCGATTTTAACAACCGGAGCGGGATGTCGTCGAGCACGCGCAAAAAAGCAATAGAAATTTGGGGATACCGCCTGCCTGATGAAGATCCTGAAAAGCTGGCCAGGATACTTTTCAGTTTTGAGAATCCGCCGGGAAAAAAAGAAATAAGCGGGTCGCAAGATTCCATCGGTATCGTTTTCCCCGGGATGAATAAAGCAAATTATGCAGGAGAATACTGGCCTGATTCCATTGAATCATGCAATGACAATGACATTTTGGATTGGCTGGAACAACTGCTTCACTTCCTTCCGCTCGCACCACGCAAGGATGGATTTGATGTCCTCAGCGATACAGTTATTAACGAAACAAATGCCAAAGCCCTGGCAGATGAGGCAATCAGCACATGGAATTCAGTTTTACAGAAAAATACCCTTTCTTTTGGTAGAAGTTTCAAAGCATCCTTTAAAGCCCAGATAGCTATGTTCCCCCATATGGTAAATGATGAAGTACTTGAAACAATTGAAAAATATAAAAACGTTGCATTCGGCTGGAAACTTTCGGGCGCCGGTGGCGGAGGATACCTGGTATTGGTTTCGGAAAAGGAAATTGCTGGAACATTCAGAATTAAAATTAGGAGAAAGGGAAGTACTGCAGACTAAATCCTGCCATTCAATTGCAAATGCTTTCTGAAATACCCATATTCAAATAAAAATCCGGTTACGACAGTGTTATTTTTAGGGAATGCAGGATTAACGTCGTTGATCCTGAAAGGAGGGCTTTACAAAAAAGTCTTGCTCCCTTCGTTCGTAATGGCTTTTTCTTGTCTCCTTTCGCAAGGGAATCAAGCTTCATGCTTTAGGAAAAGATATTGGGCAGGATTAACTTCGTTGATCCTGAAAGGGAGGGGTGCTATACAGCGGAAAAGCCTTGCCCTTCGGACAAAGTTTTTTTGTTTTCACTTCGGCCTGCAAATAAATTTGCTCCTTCGTGAAAATAAAAAACCTCACACTTTGTATGAGGCTTTTCCGCTGTAGCGGGGGCAGGATTCGAACCTACGACCTTTGGGTTATGAGCCCAACGAGCTACCACTGCTCCACCCCGCAATATATTTTAACGTATCTTTGTACGCTGAATTTGCGAGTGCAAAGATAGAGTTAGTTTCTTTGTTTCCCAAAAAATTTTCATTAATTCATGCATAAAGCCGGTTACGTTAATATTATTGGGAATCCCAATGTTGGTAAATCAACACTGATGAATGCCCTTGTCGGTGAGAAGCTTTCGATCATCACATCAAAAGCACAGACTACCCGTCAAAGGATTTTGGGAATAGTTAATGGCGAAGATTTCCAGATTATCTATTCCGATCTGCCGGGCATTCTTACTCCGGCTTACAAGCTCCAGGAGAAAATGATGAAGTTCATCGAAAATGCCCTGAACGATGCCGACATATTTTTATACATGGTGGAAGCTGGGGAAACAAGATACAATGAAGAGATTGTTAATCAGATTAAAGAGTCAGGAGTCCCGGTTATTGTTTTAATTAATAAAATTGATCTTTCGAGCCAGGAAAAGGTGGTTCAAAACATCGCTTTCTGGTCGGGGGTATTTCAAACTGATCGTGTAATTCCGTTATCAGCTCTGAAAAATTTTAATATTGAAAAAATACTGAACCTGATCATCGATTTGCTTCCGGAAAGTCCGGCTTATTTTCCAAAAGATGAGCTTACGGATAAAACCATGCGCTTTTTTGTTTCGGAGATCATTAGGGAGAAGATACTGCTGAATTACAAGCAGGAAATACCCTACTCTGTCGAAGTGGTTGTTGAATCTTATAAAGAAGAGGAAAATATCATCAGGATTGAAGCTACCTTATTTGTTAGCCGTGAATCGCAGAAAATGATTATCCTGGGTGAAAAGGGGAAATCGATAAAGAAAATGGGCACACAGGCACGAAAGGATATAGAAGAATTCGTTGGTAAAAGAGTTTACATTGATATAACTGTAAAAGTAAACAAAGACTGGCGGGATAGTGATTTGCAGTTGAAACGGTTTGGATACGAAATTTAAAAAAACATGTCAAATATATTAGCCATTGTCGGGCGGCCCAATGTCGGAAAATCTACCTTGTTTAACAGGCTTACTGAGTCAAGGCAAGCTATTGTTGAAGAAACAAGCGGAGTTACCCGCGACCGGCATTACGGGAAAGCCGACTGGAATGGAATAGAGTTTTCTGTCATTGATACCGGTGGTTATGTGGTAGGCTCGGATGATATTTTTGAAGAGGAAATACGAAAGCAGGTCAGGCTTGCCATAGAGGAATCGGATGCCATTATTTTTATGGTGGATGCGAGGACCGGATTAACGGGAATGGATGAAGACGTAGTTGGCTTTTTGAGGAAATCGAAGAAACAAGTTTTTCTTGTAGCCAATAAAGTTGACAATCCTAATATGATCGCTGATGCATCAGAATTTTATCAGCTTGGGCTTGGCAATGTATACCCAGTATCTGCAATCAATGGAGGTGGTACGGGTGATTTACTCGATGATGTAGTAAAAGTTTTTGATATTAATACTGTGGAAGATATACCCGATCTTCCCAAATTTGCTATCGTTGGCCGGCCAAATGTCGGGAAATCGTCGCTGGTAAATGCTTTTCTTGGTGACGATCGCAACATTGTCACTCCCATTGCCGGGACAACCCGCGATTCTATATACAGCCGTTACAACAGTTTCGGATTTGATTTCCTGTTGATTGATACCGCAGGTTTGAGAAGGAAAGATAAGGTGAAGGAAAATATTGAATTCTATTCAGTAATGCGGTCTATCAGGGCTATCGAAAGCAGCGATGTTTGCTTTTTAATGGTTGATGCAGTGGAAGGTTTTGAAGCTCAGGACCTGAATATTTTTCATCTTATCGATAAAAACAGAAAGGGTGCTGTGATCGTGGTAAATAAATGGGATCTGGTAGAAAAAGCATCTAAAACCCACCTGGAATTTGAACAGTTGATTCGTGAAAAAATTGCACCATTTTCCGATGTTCCGATCGTTTTTACCTCGATTCCAACAAAGCAAAGGATATTTAAAGCCCTTGAGCTGGGGAATAAAGTTTACAAAAACCGCATGAAAAACATTCCTACGGCTAAACTCAACGAGGTTCTGTTACCTATCATAGCTCACACACCTCCTCCAGCTGTAAAAGGTAAATATATTAAAGTAAAATATATTACTCAGTTGAAAACCTCCTTCCCGGCATTTGTATTTTTCTGTAATCTCCCTCAATACATCAGAGAGCCATATAAACGCTTTGTGGAAAACCAGTTGCGCAAGGAATTTGATTTCCAGGGAGTACCTATTCAGATATATTTCAGAAGCAAATAACATGACCGAAGGGTTGCGCATTGACAAATGGTTGTGGGCGGTCAGGATTTTTAAAACCCGAAATCAGGCAAGCGAGGCATGCCGATCAGGAAAGGTAAAGATTGATGAAAACGTGGTAAAACCTTCCAGGGAAATTAAAATTAATGATGTTGTTGAAGTAAGGCTTGGAATAATTACTAAGACAGTAAAAGTAATCGGTCTAATTCATAACAGAGTGGCGGCTAAATTTGTTAACAACCATCTTGTGTATTTAACACCTCCCGAAGAATATGAAAAACAAAAAATACAGCACCAGGTAAACTACGAATTCAGGCCGAGAGGTCAGGGCAGACCAACAAAAAAGGAAAGACGGTTAATCGTAAAACTGAAAAAATCGAAGTTTTAGTTTGATTGTCAGTAAAATATATATTTCTTCTTTTCGTTAGATATTAAATTTCTATTTTTGCCAAAAATAAAATGAGTATTAACTTTTAAATCTAAATAAAAATGAAAAAGTATTTTATTGTATTGCTTATTATCCCGTTCATGATCAGTTGTAATAAACAAAAGATCAAACAGCTTGAATTGAAAAGTGACAGTCTGACTCAACAGGCCAATTTAAAAGATGAATCTATTAATGAGTTTATCAAGTCTTTCAATGATATTCAGGATAATCTTGATTCTATTAAGAGAAAAGAAATGATTATTACCGAACAAACTGAATTAAAGACCGAACTTCAGAAAAAGGCTAAGGATCAAATCAATGAAGACGTAAATACTATTTATCAATTGCTTCTCGATACCAGGAGTAAACTGGACGATGTAAGAAAGAAGCTTGGAAAATCAAACTTCAAGGTTGAAGAATTGGAAAAAATGGTCAACCATCTTACACAACAACTTGAAGAAAAAGACAGGGAAATTGCATCTCTTAAAGCAGAACTCGAAAATATGAACATTGAAATCACTGCACTGACAATGGATGTTGGAAATCTGAAGCAACAGAATGCAGAAAAGGAAACCTTAATTAAAGACCAGGAAGGTGTGATCAATGATAAGATCACAGAACTTAACACTGCGTATTATGTTGTAGGAACGAAAAAGGACCTGAAAGACAATAATATCATTACCGCAGAAGGAGGATTTATTGGGATTGGTAAGAATAAAAAACTGAAACAGGATTTTAACGATAAATTCTTTACTAAGATTGATATCACCAAAACAACTCAGATCCCGATTCCAGGAAAGAAACCTAAAATTATAACGAATCATCCCACTGAATCTTATAAAATCAGCGGTGAAGGTGACAGCGCGATATTGGAAATTATTAACGCTAATTCATTCTGGAAATCATCGAAATATTTGGTTGTCGTGATTGACTAATCAGTTATATCAACTAACAGAAGAAGGCGGCTGACCAATGGTCAGCCGCCTTCTTTTTTATAAATTAAAATTAATAATCCTTTTTAATATTCATCCTCATGGAAGAAAAAGTCTTCCTTGGTTGGATACTCAGGCCAGATATCTTCAATGCTATCATAAATCTCACCTTCATCCTCTATTTCTTTGAGATTTTCTATTACCTCCATAGGGGCACCAGATCTGATAGCATAATCAATCAGCTCATCTTTTGTAGCTGGCCAGGGGGCATCCTCTAACTTCGAAGCTAATTCAAGTGTCCAGTACATTTCCTGATGATTTAAGGTTTAAATTTTTGCAAAAATAATTTTTTTTAGAACAAATCAAACAAAATGAAAAAAAATACAATTCTTTATTGTTACCTCCTATTTACTGGTCTTCCAAAGTATCTCTTCAACATCCAGATCATGTGTGAAACGTCTTCCCAGAACAAAAAAATAATCCGAAAGCCGGTTCAGGTAAATAAGAATCGTTTCGTCTATGCTGAATTTCTCACTTAACCGGATTGATAATCGCTCTGCCCGTCTGCAAACTGTTCGTGCAATATGACAATAAGAAACCGCAGGGTGGCCTCCGGGTAAAATAAATGACTGAAGTTCGGGCAAACCGATATTCATTTCATCAATTTCCTTTTCCAAAGCCAAAACATCATGTGATGATATTAATGGTAATCGATCAAGGTGTTCTTGCCGGTCTGCAGCAAGACGAGATTCAGCGATAAAAATTTTTTCCTGAATATTGAGAAGCACATTTTTGTAATGCTGATCCATGGGCTGATCTCTAAGCAAACCGATGAAAGAATTCAATTCGTCAAGTGTTCCGTAAACCTCTATTCGATCATGGTATTTACGAACTCTCGTTCCGCCTAACAGAGAAGTTTCGCCCTTATCACCTCCTTTTGTATATATTTTAAATTGATTGCTCATTGCATTAATAACCTCAAATTTTAAAAATTGTTAGAACGAAGTTGTTTTTATTTCGGTTCAAGCTGATAATGAGCCATGGTTCTTATGTTCTTATTCAACTCATCCGTTTCGACTTTCCCATCTATCAGCCTGATGATCCTGTGAGCATGACGCGCAATATCTTCTTCGTGAGTCACAACAATGATTGTATTACCGGCTTTGTGAATTTCTTCAAGTAATCCCATAATTTCGATTGAGGTTTTCGAATCAAGGTTCCCTGTAGGCTCATCAGCGAGAATAATAGATGGGTGGTTGACAAGAGCTCTTGCAATTGCTACCCTTTGCCTTTGACCACCTGATAACTCATTCGGTTTATGCAGGCTCCTGTCAGATAATTGAACCTGCTCAATTACCTCCTTTCCTCGTTCCAACCTCCTGGCTTTATTAAATCCGGCATAAATCAATGGGAGCATCACATTTTCCAGAGCCGTTGATCGGGGTAACAGATTAAAGGTTTGGAAAACAAATCCGATTTCTTTATTTCTGATCTCTGCTAAACTATTGTCATCCATTTTACTCACGTCCTTGCCATTTAACCAGTACTGTCCACTGGTTGGGGTATCAAGACATCCCAGCAAATTCATTAGTGTTGATTTTCCCGAGCCTGACGGGCCCATCAGCGCAACAAATTCATTTTTTTCCATGGTGAGCGATATCCCCTGCAGTGCTCTGACAATTTCAGTACCTACTTTAAAGTTTCTTTTTATATCAACTAACCTGATTACTTCTTGTTTCATAGCGGAATGATTGAGTCAAACAAAGATATAATAAATTCAAAACCGGATAATAAAATGTTGCTTTGTCAATTCTTTCTTAAAAAAAACAATTCCCATAAAGAAAATGTCGACCGATAATGTCACCGATGGATGATTACGGATATAATTCCAGGCCTCCTCCATCCCATCGGACCAATGGATATCATCGAAAACAAAAACTGTTTCATTAACTGTTTTAGTTAAACATTGTTCAAAGTATTTTATTGTGGGTTCTTTTTTATGATTGCCATCAATGAAAACAAAATCAATACGATCGGTGGAGTTTAAAACACCGGGCAATTCATTGTCAAAACTTCCATTTATCACGGTGATATTACGAATACCAAGCTTATTAAAATTTTTCTGAGCCAAATCGGCTATATTAGGGCAGCCTTCTATAGTAATAACCTTCGTTTCAGAATTTACAAGTGCCAGGTAGGCCGTGCTAAATCCCAATGATGTTCCAAGTTCAAGAATTATTGACGGTTTGAAATAATCAACCAGACGAAACAATAGTCTCCCATACTTTTTTGGTTTGGAAGAATTTCGGGCAACAATACCGATCCTCCGTTCTTTTCCTTTGCCGGAAACAGATCCTGCACCTAGGTCGGTAACGGCAATAGTTCTTTTATCACTTACCAATTGATCCTTTAATGCTTCAATTTTTAGACAATTAGCATCGATGGACTTGTTTTTAAAAACCCTGGTTACGAGATCGAATAAAAATGGAGGGTGAACTCCATAACTCGTAGTCGAGCAGTATAGATAGTGAATGTATCTTATTAAAAGAGCCAGCTTTTGCATAAAGCAAATGTAATCAATAAAACAAAAAGTTATATTGCAAAAAAACATCTGAGATTTTTAACCATTTAAAGGCCCGTTAAAAATTGTACTTTTGAACGCTGTTGTCATTATTATTGGAATAATGCTCGAAAAGTTTCAAAAATCTGAATTTACAAGGAATGTATTTACCCTGACCAGTGGAACTGCTATTGCTCAAGCAATTCCAGTCGTACTTTCACCAGTACTTAGCCGTTTATATTCGCCGGAAGATTTTGGGATCCTAGCCTTGTTTATGTCGGTTGCTGCTGTTTTATCTGTGATTGCTACAGGTAGATATGAACTGGCCATCATGATTCCTGAAAATAAAAAAGATGCCTACAATGTACTTGCTATTTCGCTTTTGATCTCTTTTGTTACAGGCATCCTTGCACTTATACTGGTTCTGCTTTTGCGGAAGCCAGCTGTTGTATTTTTTGATGAACCAAATATTGGCCCTTGGTTTTTCCTGATTCCGGTTGTAGTATTATTTGCCGGGATTTATCAATCTTTCAATTATTGGTCGACACGACAAAAGACCTTTAAATTAAATGCGGTAAGCAGGGTTTCGCAATCAACGACAAACGTAATCACCAGCCTTGGTTTAGGCATTGCTAAAGCAGGTCCCGCCGGATTGATTGCCGGATTCATCATAGGCCAGGTTTTTGCCGGGCTTATCCTCATGGTTAATTTTTTTAAAAACATGAAAGAGTTTTTCGTCCAGGTTTCATTGCAAGACATGAAAGCAAATGCGCATAAATACAGAAGTTTTCTCCGAATAAACACACCTCATGCTTTTATTGATTCGTTGCAGGACAATGGAATTGTTTATGTGATCATGTATTTCTTTTCAAAAATGATATTGGGCTCCTATTCGTTTGCATACCGTTTGCTTAAACTTCCCGTGGGTTTAATCGGAGGTTCGATATACCAGGTTTTCTACCAGAAAGCTTCAGAATTGGCTAAAAAAGGAGAAGATATTCGACCGATGATTTTAAAAATATACAAGCGTTTATTCGGATGGGGATTGCCATTTTTTATTATTCTCTTTTTATTCACTCCTGCGATTTTCGGTTTTATCTTTGGAGAAAATTACAGGACATCGGGAGAGATTGCAAGGATTCTGATTCCGTGGATCTTCATCAATTTCATTGTTTCGCCTGTTTCATGCGTGGCCCTGATTAAAAATAAGCAAAAGCAGGCCATGTATTTTACCTTTGCGGATATTACTTTTAAGTTGACATCAATCATTATTGGTGGTATTTTTGAGAATTATTTCCTTGCATTTGTGATAATGAGCATACTGTGTAGTTTACTTCTGTCTTATGCCTGTTATTGGTATTATCAGATAGCAGGAACCAATCATTCATATTCATAAATCAAATAAGAGTGTCATTAAAATATTATATCAATAAGGCAATCATGCGAGTTTGCAAACCCAGAATGATTTGGGGATATAAAACACCCGATGGGAAATTCCTCAAGAATGTTAGAATAAGCAGTTCAACCTTTATTGACCATCACAAACATCTATTTATTGAGGATCATGTTTTCATTGGACATTTTAATTTTATTGAAGCAAGCAATAACGTGATCATCGGAGAGGGTTGTCAGATTACCAATTTTATCACTATCACAACGCATTCAAGTCACCTATCTTTAAGGTTGTATGGAAAAGAGTATATAAACCACCCTAATCCAATAGGATATGAAAAGGGATCGGTTGAAATCGGAAAGTACAGTTTTATTGGTCCACATTCTGTTATCATGCCAGATTCTGCCATTGGCAAAGGATCGCTGGTTGCAGCCTATAGCCTGGTTAAAGGTTCCTTTCCGGATTTTTCTGTAATCCGGGGAAACCCTGCAAAAGTAGTTGGAGATACACGGGAAATGGACCGACAATTTCTGAATGAGCATCCTGAATTACGATCATTTTACGAAGCCTGGAGCCAGGATAAATCCTGAATTCACATGAGATTATTAATCGTAGGACCAAATAGCATACACCTTTCCAACTTTATACAGCTCATTGAAGGATTTATTGATGATTTTCTGTTTTTAACAGATTCGCCTCCAAAAGATCAGGCCCAAAACTTTAGACTTGTCAACTTCTCAATAAAAAATCCATTAAAAATAAGGAAGTCCATTAAGGAGATGAATAGAATAATCCGGGATTACAATCCTGATCTCATTCATGTTCACGAGGCGGGTACACATGCATTTCTTGTTTTACAAGCTGTTGGAGCAAGAATCCCTGTGATTGTGACCGCCTGGGGTAGCGACATTCTCCTTGTACCTAAACGCGGCTGGTTAAGTAAAAAAATGGTGCAATTCATTCTGCGGAGAGCAAAAGGTATTACTTCGGACTCTATTCATATGGCTGAGGTCATGAAAAGCCTTGTACCTGATTTAAAGCCTGACATTACAATCGTAAACTACGGTATCGACGAAATTGCACCGAAAAAAAATAAGGAAAAGCTCTTTTATTCGAACCGGCTTCATGATCAGCTTTACAGAATAGATAAAATACTTGAATCGTTTAAAAGATTTTTAGAAGCTTCCAGGGATAGCGGCTTTAAACTTGTAATCGCCGGTGAGGGAAAGGAAACAGAAAATCTTAAAAAACTCGCAGCCGAATTAGGTATCAGCGAATCGGTTGAATTTACAGGGTGGCTTGATAAAAAATCTAACCAGGAATATTATTGCAGAGCTATGTGTTTTATTTCTATTCCGGGGTCGGATGCAACATCCATCAGCCTTCTCGAGGCCATGTCAGCCGGGTGTATTCCTATAGTCTCAGATCTTCCGGCTAACCGGGAGTGGATTATAAATGGGGAAAACGGAATCATCGTCAATGATCTTAATGAGAACTTCCTGGAAAAGGCAATTAATTTAAATGCTGACAACGTTAAAAGAATTAACCGGGATTTGTTTTTGGAGAAAGCTTCAAAAAATATCAACCGGGATAAATTTCTTCGGCTATACAAACAAATCCTGATGGAAAAATAATGAAAATTTGCCATCTGACATCAGTGCATCACCGTAACGATACCCGGATTTTTATTAAAGAAATTCCGGCACTGGTTCTTTCGGGATATGAGGTAATTGCAGTTGTTGCAGATGGGAAAGGTTATGAGAAAAGACAAGGCTTTGAGATATTTGATGCTGGGGCAGAAAGTTCCCGGCTTAGAAGAATATTTATTTCTGCCCGAAATGTGTACAGGAAAGCAATTGAAATCAATGCTGATGTTTACCATTTCCATGACCCGGAATTGATTCCTGCAGGAAAGAAACTACTCTGCCAAGGAAAAAAAGTGATCTATGATGTGCATGAAGATGTACCACGCGACATTGTCTCAAAGGATTGGATTCCGAAATTTTTACGTTTAGCTGTGGCCGGACTGTTTGAAAGTTATGAAAACAAAGCTGCATCCCTGTTTAACTGCATCATTACCGCAACGCCAATGATTTATTTTCGGTTTCAAAAAGTGAATGAAAATATTGTCAACATAAATAATTTTCCGATCAAAGATGAATTAAATACGCTAACGAGTGAAGTCAGGAAGGAAAGGATAGTGACGTATATAGGTGAAATAACAAGAATCAGGGGAGCTATGGAAATGATAAAGGCGATGGACTTTGTAAATGGGAAATTGTACCTGGCCGGGCCTTATGAATCGGAATCTTTTAGGAGGGAATTAAAAAACCTGAGAGGGTGGGAAAAGGTGAAGGAATTTGGTTTTATCTCCAGGTTGCAGGCAAAAGAAATTCTCGGGGAAAGCAGCGCAGGCCTTGTTATTTTTCACCCCGAACCCAATCACATCAATGCACAACCGAATAAAATATTCGAATATATGTCGGCAGGTATTCCGGTAATTGGTTCCGATTTTCCTTTGTGGAGAGAGATCATTGAAGGTAACCAAACCGGAATGTGTGTTGACCCTTTGAATCCTGAAGCTATCGCGCTGTTAATTAACTTCCTGTTTGAAAACCCTGAAGAAGCAAAAAGAATGGGGTTAAATGGCATAAAAGCAATCCGTGAAAAATTCAATTGGGAAGCTGAAGTAGAAAAACTCATCGAAGTATATCAAAATATCTGATTTAATGGATCCGCTCATATCGATTATCACTCCTGTTTACAATGCAAGTCCTTTTCTAAAGGAGACCATTAATTCAGTAAAGGATCAAACCTTCAAAGATTGGGAATGGATTATAGTTGACGATTGTTCTACCGATTCAAGCGTTGACATTATAACTTCATTTGCATCCGACGATAGCCGAATTCATTTGATCCGGCTTGATATTAATTCGGGAACGGGTGTTGCCAAGAATACAGCCCTCAGGCATGCCAGAGGAAGATTTATTACATTTATTGACAGCGATGACCTCTGGAAGCCCGAAAAACTTGAATTGCAGGTTAATTTTATGATGGATAACAACCATCCGATCAGCTTCACCTCTTATGTGCTAATGGATCAGTCAGGTCGTGATAAAGATAAAATAATATCTGTGAAATCCTCTGTGAATCAGCACCAATACCTGAAAAATACTATCATAGGATTTTCAACCTCAATGATCGATAAGAACATTACCGGATCGTTTGAATTCATCGGATTGAGGTCAAGAGAAGATACCCATTTATGGATCACACTTCTTGGTAAAGGCTTTATAGCCTATGGCTTAAATAAAGTTATGACCCGCTATCGGGTGCATGATCATTCTATTACATCAAACAAGCTGAAAGCTGCCAGGCAGACATGGGAACTTTACCATAAGATTGAGAAGCTGGGACTTTTTCGTTCGGTTTACTACTTTGGGCATTATGCTTTCAGTGCTTTCAAAAAGCATTATTTTTAAACCGTATGATCCAAATTATAAGATGACCATGATAAGACAAGATATTACCAATAAACTTTACTTGTACCTTTTTCAGGCTCTGGCATTTGTAATCCCCATACATGACAAGTTTGTTCCGCCTGTCATTGCTTTAATAGGGCTTAACTGGCTGCTTGAATTCAATTTCACTGAAAAACTTCATCGATTCAAAAATCTGAAGGAAAATAAATACATCCTTCTTCCCGCTTTACTTTATCTTTTTTATATATTCGGGACTTTCTATTCTTTTCAGATCAAAGGACCATCAGGTGCTCTTTTTGACCTGGAGGTAAAACTATCATTGTTGCTGTTTCCGGTCTTTTTTACGACGATGGACCTGTCGCAATTCAGCAAAGATTTTTACAAAAAGGTATTAAAGGCATTTGTTTATGGCTGTTTAATAAGCTCCATAATACTTATTAATAAAGCAATGATGGACTATTTTAAGGACCAGGATGTTGCTGTTTTTTACTATACAAAACTAAGCTGGATGCACCATCCCAGCTATCTGGCACTATATTTTACATTTGCCATAGCTATCCTTATGACATGGATACTGGAGAGTGGCAACAAAATTATTTTCAAGCGAAACCTGGCAATTTTGGTGATCATTCATTTTCAAATTTTTATTGTTTTATTGAGCTCCAAGGCTGGGATGATTGGATTTTTTGTCACCTGCTTATTAATTATTACGTTTTATTTAATGAAGAAAAATAAAGGATTGAAATATTCATTGACAATTTCAGCAATTGTTCTTGCAACTTTCATTTTGATCCTATTCATTTTTCCAGCTTCTTTCAATCGTTTCAATACTGCAAAAAAATCCATAGAGGACCATCATATTCCCGACAACAAAAAAACCGAAGGTTCAGTCGCCCGCTTGATGGTTTGGAAATGCTCGATTGAAATCATTAAGGAGAATTTTATTTTTGGTGTTGGAACCGGTGATGTAAAAACGGAACTCCTTAAAAAATATGAAGAAAAGCAAATTCAACAAGCATTAAAAGATAACCTAAATTCACATAATCAATTTCTTCAAACCTACGTGGCCATAGGACTTACGGGGTTTATTCTTTTGCTGGCCAGCCTGTTGTTACCCCTTTTGTATGGAATAAAAATAGGAAACATTTTGCTTGTTTTATTTATCAGCCTGTTTGCTTTCCACCTTTTGGTTGAGTCGATGCTCGAACGTCAGGCGGGTGTAGTTTTTTACACCTTCTTCAATGCATTGCTTTTCTTTTCAATTTTTCCTGAAATGGAAGAATCAGGGTCTCAATTGCCTGAGATAAAGCTGAATTGAGTTTTCAAGGCCAAGGTAAATAGCATCCGAAATTAAAGCATGACCTATAGAAACCTCAATCAAGTCTGGGATGTTCTGTGCAAAGAATTTCAGGTTGTTCAAATCAAGGTCGTGACCGGCATTTACGCCAAGACCCACTTCCTTAGCAACAAGAGCAGCTTCAACGAATGGCCTGATTGAATCCTCCTTGTTGATTAAATAATTTTTTGCATAACTCTCGGTATACAATTCAATTCGGTCAGCACCAGTCTTAACAGCATTTCTGATCATTCTGTGATCAGTCTCAATAAAAATAGAGGTTCTGATGTTATTTTTCCTGAATTCAGCAATCACCTCCTTTAAAAAAGATTCATTCCTTATTGTATCCCAACCGGCATTTGAAGTAAGCACTCCCGGAAGATCGGGAACCAAGGTGACCTGATCCGGTTTCACTTCAAGAACTAGCTTAATAAAGCCTTCGGACGGATATCCCTCGATGTTAAATTCAGTAGTAATAACAGGCCTGATATCCCGCACGTCCTGGTAACGGATATGTCTCTCATCAGGCCTGGGATGAACCGTTACACCCTGAGCTCCGAATCGCTCACAATCCATGGCGGCTAATAATACATTTGGCCTATCGCCTCCCCTGGCATTTCGAAGGGTGGCTATTTTATTGATGTTAACACTTAACCTGGTCATATCAGCAATCATTAATCAAACAAAGTTATTCAATTTTTTATCACCCTCAATAATACTTTCAAATAATTGATTATCTGCTCTTTAAACTTTCAATTATAAACATTTTATTGTTGATACAATCTTTAGAAACCAAAATCTCAGGAAGTTACTGTATCTAAATTTGTGAAGGATATCTTGTAAATAAAGAGCTATGTTTTGCCACCAACGTTTTTTTTTCTTTTCGTCTATTACCATTCTCTTTATTTTACTTTCAGCAACCGGTTTAAAAGCGCAATCTTCTCTCAATTATCGCTGGTATCTCAATGTCAATGGAGGAATGACTCAGTTGTATGGTGATGTTCAAAATGAAAATAATGTTTTCTCCAAACTAGAAAATGAAACTTCCTATGGATTTGGAGCAAGGCTAGGAAAATATATAAGCCCTGTTTTTACTGCCCATCTGCAGTTTCTGAAAGCTGATTTACAAGGTCAGCGCGATAGTTCAGATGTGGAATTCCGTTCTGATTTAATGGAATACCAACTTGGCACTACCGTAAATTTCACAAACCTGTTTTTTGGTAAAAAAGAAAGAAGATTCAATGTATATGTTACAACCGGTATTAGTGCAATGTTTTTCAGGAGTGAATCCCGGCAAATTTCGACAGGTGAAATAAAAAACAATTACGGGTATACTGAAGGCGATGAAAAGACAAAAAGTACACGTGAATCATCACTTGTTTTCCCTTTTGGGGCAGGACTTGATATAAAACTAGCCAACCATTGGTATCTTAATCTTGAGTCAGCAATACGCTATACCAATTCTGACAAACTGGATGCTACAGTCAGCGGACCAAAAAATGATACGTATTATTATACTTCTCTGGGAATCTCATATAATTTCATTGGTAAGAAAGCCGAAGAAGTTAAAATTCTTGAGGCTCCTCCTGAGATTTCAGTTGATCCCTTTGCCAATGAGAATGTCGACCTGAAGTATGACATACCCAAAAACATCAAGTCAACGGATGAATTTATTTTAAAGAGCATTGTTTATAAAGGCAAAATAAATGGGCCAGGAAGACTTGTTCAAATACTTCCTATTGGACTGGATGTTTTGGATACGCAGATTGCCGGTGCAAAAACCGAATGCATCAACTATACATTATACCTTGAATGGGATGAATTACCATCCGATTCTGTTTTTGAAGTTAGTTACAGGGTAAAGCCCAACAAAATTTACGGTTCATTTCCAATGGTTAGTAATTTATACCTTCATCGAACCGGTAAAGAATTTAAATTCAAGACCAGCCTGAATATTGAGTTCGTTGAAGAGGAAATAGCAGTTGAAAAACCGGTTGTAGAGGTTGTACAAAAAGATACCATTGCTACTAAAAAGGATTTAGAATACAGGGTTCAGGTTACAGCCGGATATCAGACGAAAATATCGGTAGAATCCTTAGCCGCGAAATTCAATCTGTCCGATGAACTTAAAGAAGATTGTGTTGGCAACTGGTGTCATTATTCCGTCGGATCTTTCGACACCTACTTGCAGGCCAAAGAATACCGAAATTCACTGATAAGTGACCATGGGGTAAGGGATGCTTTTATTGTAGCATTTTATAAAAGTATAAGATTAAATGCGTTGAGTGAGCTGAAGGAAATTGCTGCTGTGCAGCAACCCATCAGGACTGTTTACAAGGAAGATGGCTTATGCTACCGGGTTCAGATCATGGCCATGCTTAATAAGCGTGTTGATCCTGAATCGTTAAGAGAGATGCACAAAATTGAGGAAGAGGTGAATGAGGAAGTTTATAATAATTGGCACAAATATACAGTAGGTAAGTGCACTTCCATTGGAGAATCTAAATTGTTATTAAACAAAATGAAAGAAAAAGGGCTTTCTGATTCCTTCATCGTCCTCTATAAAAATGGTGAACGCGCCAGTGGTCCCAAATAATTTAATATCGGTGTAGATTGAATCGTTTTAAACCATTGTTCCTTATCATTTACAATCCATTACGACAATTATTATATATAGGTTATCTCTTCCTTAGGCATTTCGAAGGGTTGCAATTATATCGATATTAACATTTAAACTGTTAATATCGGCAGTGATTCACAAAACACAGCATTCAACTTAAAACCACGCTCAATATTTTATTCACAAAATTGATTATTTGTTCTATAATATTTCAATTATAAACATTTCATTGTTAATATAATTCTTTGTAGTCCAACATCTCAGGAAGTTATTGAATCTAAATTTGTGAAGGATCGCATAAAAATAAAGAACTATGATTTACCATCAACGTTATTTTTTCTTTTCGTTTACCCTCATTGTCTTTATCTTAATATCTCTAACTGGTTTACAAGCTCAATCCTCTAATAAAAGTGGTAAGAAATCTAAAAAATCAGATGTATCCAAAGCTTCTACTGAAATTGCAGCCGATCCTTATGCCAATGAAAATATCAACCTGCTGACATACATACCCCAAAACATAAAGTCAAATGCTGTATTTATTTTAAAGAACATTGTTTACAAAGGTAAAATAAAGGGACCCGGAAGGCTTGTTCAAATACTACCAAACGGTCTGGATGTATTGGACACCCTGATAGCCGGAGCCAAAACAAAATTCGCCAACAGTGCGTTGTATCTCAATTGGGATGAATTACCTGCCGATTCTGTGTTTGAAGTAAGCTACAGGGTGAGGCCTGTAGAGATTTACGGATCATTTCAAATGGTAAGCAATTTATATCTTGAACTAACCGGAAAGGAATATAAATTCAGGACCAGCCTGGAAATTGAACCTGCTGAAGAGGAAATTGCAGTTAATAAACCGGCAATTGAGGATGTTACGGTTGAAAAGGAAAAGGAAATTGTAATTATGAAACCGCCTGTACAGATTGTAAAAGTTACAGAGGAAATTGCAGCTGAAAAACCCGCTGCTGAGATACAGGCTGTTGAAAAACCGGCTTATAAAGAACCGGCTATCGAAGAACCAATTGTCAAAGAACCAATTGTCAAAGAACCCGCTATTGAAAAAACAGTTGTTGAAAAAACAGCTGTTCAAAAACCTGCAATTGGTGTTGTAAAAACAGATTATGAAATTGCACCTAATGATGTTGAATACAGGGTTCAGATAAGGGCTGCATATAAAGCGAAAATCCCGATAGAAACCTTAGCCAAGAAATTCAATCTGTCGGTTGAATTTAAAGAGGATTGTATAAGTAACTGGTGTTATTATTCCGTCGGATCATTCGACACTTATGCACAGGCAAAAGAATACCGAAACACCCTTATGAATGAACATGCGATAAGGGATGCTTTTATTGTAGCGTTCTACAAAGGCAGAAGATTAAACGAGTTAAGCGAACTAAAGGAAATTGCTGCTGTACAGCAACCCATTAAAACTGTTTACAAGGAAGGTGGCTATTGTTACCGGGTTCAAATCCTTGCCCTGATGAATAAGACTGTTAATCCTGAATCGTTAAAGGAAATGCACAAAATTGATGAGGAGGTAAATGAGGAAGTATACCATAACTGGCGTAAATATACTGTCGGAAAATGCACTTCCATTGGCGAAGCCAAATTGCTCTTAGTTAAAATGAAAGAGAAAGGGATTACCGATGCCTTTATTTCCATCTATAAAGATGGGGAACGGGTGCTGACGAAGTGATCTTTAGAATAGCAATAATCTCATACATATTGCTTGTATTTCCGGCTATTAGTTGTTAAAAGAAACAGACGATTTAATACTTAAGAAAAAACCTAACAGGTAGAAAAATACCTGTTAGGTTTTAGAATCTTAATCAAACAGTTATACTCTTCCCTGTGTGTTTTATTCAATGATCAATTTTTTCCTGATTCTGCTATGTTCGGTTATAAGTTCAATGATGTACATTCCCTGTTCGAGGTTTGAAATATCAAGTGTATTATAAAGCGGTGTCTCTTGCATTACTTTTTGCCCGGTTTGGTTATAAATAAGCACTTCATCTATTGCTGTGCCGGTGGGGGATGAAATGATGAGCAGGTCTTTGACTGGATTTGGAAATAGTGAAATTTCGTTTTTAAAATCCAAATCTTTTATTGATAATGTATCACAAGCTTCCTCTACTTCAGCCTGATTGTTACAGCCCGCAGCATTATTAGAAATATCAACAGTTCCATTAGGGGCAGCCAGATAATCACAAATACTTTTAACTTCACACACCGTAAGGAAACCATTATTACGGATAAATAAATCTTTGACTGATGAGGCATTAATATTTTCAAGGCCAGTCAGACTTATGAGGGAGTCATTGTTATCAATAACCAGGTAAACGCCAATGGGAGACCCAATGGAAGTTAAATTATGCAGTCCCGTCAGGTTTGCCAGGGCGCTATTTCCCTCAAGCCAAAGATCTCCCCCGATGGTAGTCAAATTGTCCAATCCCGTTAAGCTGGTCAGGATGCCGTTCCCTTCAAGCCAAAGGTCATCCCCGATGGTAGTCAAATCTTCCAAAGCTGTCAGACTGGGCAGGGCGTTGTTACCATAAAGTGCAAAACCTCCTCCGATAGAAATCAGATTGTCCAATCCCGTCAGGCTCGTAAGATTAGAGTTCAAGGCAATACTAAGGTCGTACCCGATGGAAATTAAACCCTCCAGCCCTGTCAAACTGGTAAGGGAGGAGTTGCCACTAATTAAAATACTTCCCCCAATGGAAGGCACATTGCCTAATTCGGTTATGCTGGTCAGCATGGGATTATTGGCAATACCAAGGGAACCCCCAATGGAATTCAAACCCTCCAATCCAGTCAGGCTGGTCAGGGAGTCGTTCCAGCCAATATCAAGTAATCCCGCGATGGCAGTCACTCCTTCTATCCCTGTTAAACTGGTAAGTCTGGCGTTGTCCCAAATCCAAAAGTCTCCCATGATGGCAGTCAAACCCTCCAATCCTGTGAGGTTGGTCAGGACAGGGTTGCCCGTATCGTAACCTCCTATAATTATGCTTCCTGAAATAGAAGTCACATTATTCAATCCCGACATACTTGTCAGGGTATCGTTTTCCTCAATCCAAAGGTCCCCGCCAATGGAAGTCAGGTTGTCTAATTCCGTTAAACTAACCAGGGAATCGTTGTCTTTAACAATAAGGTCTCCCATGATGGATGTTAAAATACTTAAACCGTTTAAATTGGTAATATCATTCCCGCTGATTGTAACATCCCCCTCAATCTCTGAACATCCGGGAAAGTTGATTTGAAAATTATCGATTTGATCCTGTGTAGTAAATATGATACCTTCGGGAAGGCAGGGTTGAGACAAAATGAAAGTTTGGCTGATGGTTATTGCTGTGATTAATAGGATAAGTTTTTTCATCATAACCTTGTTTATTGGCAGTAATATTAAGCGGCTAAAAATACGCAAAAAAACATCCTGGTCAAACCGTTATTTGTTTTTCTTGTATTAAACAAGTGCCATGTAACCCAATGAATTTTGGCTGAAAAAAAGGAAATCTTAATGATTTAGACTTTCAAATCTTCCTTTTTTACCGGTCACGGTTAAATATAGAGCCTGACATTTGAATAGTTAGGTTGGTATAAGGCATAAGCATGGCAGAAAAAATCGGAAAAAAATCAGTGGTTTACCTGCACAAAAAAACCTAACAGGTTGGAAAAAACCTGTAGGGTTTTAAATATCATTACTGGATATTTTCAGGAATATTTTATTTCAATAATCAAAAAATAAATTTGTATTTGATTACTTCCCTGTGTTTTATTTACAAATAATAAGTCTTCCTGTCAGCATTGTTTTTTCATCCTTTAACGCCACCAAATAAATTCCCGGCCTTAACCCTATACTGCCCGGGTTAAAGCGAATCTGGGGTTCATTACCTTCAACGATTGCTTCAAATCTTTGATTTCCCATCAAATCGAAAACCGTAAATTTTGCTTTCCCATTCAGGATAGTTGAAAGCTGAATATTGACTTCATCTTTTGCAGGATTTGGAGAAATGATCAGTCCATTTTTTCCTGCAAATTCATCTATTCCATAGTCTTCAACCACATTGATATAAATCTTGGCCGTGGCAAAAAGGTCAGGAGCTGCCTGGTATGCTATTTTGTAAACGATAGAGTCCTGGCCCAGGAATCCGGCATCAGGTAAATAACTGATGGCATTCAGATTGGCGAATGGAATGTATGAATCCCCCTGAGTAGCTTCCTGCAAAATACTAAGCGTAACCGGAGCTTGTAATATATCATTATTCAATACCTGAATAGTAATAAGTTGTGCGATACTGGTTTCGACTACATCATTTACTGCAGTTGGAGGTGTGGTAAGCTCAACCAGCACTCCCAAATTTTCAACAAATCGTTTAACAAATTGCTGGTAATAAATATTGGCAAGCGTTGCATCGTGGATCACAACCGTATTTTCATCATTGTCATTATCAGCAGCGGCGCTCCAGTTATGGGATCCGGTAAACACCATGGGGTCCGAAGCTGGAGCATATTGATCGACTATCATATACTTATGATGAAGAATGCCGTTTGATACATTATCGAATGTGTAATGGGTCGTTAAAGAGGCTGAGAGTATGGCATTAACAGTTGGACTGTTATTGGCTTCGCTGTTGGTAATTACATTCACAGCTACGCCGGCTGACTTACGGTCGGCAATTGCATTTGCCATTTCGGTGCGTGTGATGAGCATGGTGGCAATACTCAGGTCGTTATATGCTGTGTTGATCACTTCGACAATCTTGCCATTAACACCATCGGATGGGCTAAAGTAACATTCAACATATTTCCCGTCAATCATAAATTCGTGCGGAGTATTGTTCTTTTTAGCCGAACCAAATTTTGCATTTGAATCATTAGGCTCGTCACCGTAAGAACCCCACATTTCTTCAAATTCAATCTGGTACGCGCGCGCCAGGCTCTGATCCTGTATTATGATGACATTATTGGCATCGAGGTTGACTTGCCCATCGGTAAAGTTAGTTGATCCCGTCCAAACAATCGGATCATTGGGATCATCTGATTGGGCATCGAAAATAATGAATTTGTTGTGCATGATGCCGGTACGTTGCGAACTGTTAGGACCTACAAGTAAATGAACCGATGACCCTACCAGTTCGTCAATCCCCATGTTAGCAGTAGTACCACAACCGATTACACGAACCCTTACACCGCTGTTTGCAGCAGCTTTTAAAGCATTGCTAATGTTGCTGATTCCATCATTGTTAAAATTATAGATAGTGAAATCAATCGTGTACTTTGCACGTTCAATATATTGAATGAGCGTATCGTCAATGGTTGAAGGAAGGTATATTGCATTTTCTCCGGTTGAGTATGAATTATCAACAGGACTATTGAAATAAGCTTTCATATCACCACTCGAATTCGAAATGGTAGCAAAAGACTGGACGGCTGATTTGGCTGTATCATTTCCACTTACAGAAAAAGCCTCAACCCAGGTAATTTCACCCGGATTCAAATCTGAGAGATCGATGCTGTGACTTGTACTTCCACCGGTTCCTGAAATAAGGTTTGTAGTAACTGACTCAGCCGTAGGCCCGTAATACATTTCGGTTGTCCCTGCTATATTGGTATTCCAGGTGAAATCGAGCGTTGTTTTGGTAAAGGAAGTATTATCTAATGTACTTGTCAGAAAAATGGAGCTGGTCAGGCTGAGATCATCCAAATCGCGGGGTAACAACTGATATCCAGCATTGGGATTGCTATAGTGGAATTGTGAGCAGATTGCAGTAAGGTCCACAAACCCGGTTGGTATAATGGTCCCTACTAAATTTTGACCATTTTTGACATAAATATAACCTGTCTGACCACTTGCGGTGAATTCATATAGGTTATTTCCGGTAAAGGTTTGTCCTGCATCATTAAATTCAACAAAATTTATCTTGACAAGCCTGCCTTCATATTGCTCGGAAATTTGATTCGGTGTCAGCACGATAGGAACTGGTAAAGGATTGCCAGTTGAATTGATTACAACACTGGTAAGGGGATCGAGTTCGAGTAACTGGTTATAGATTTTCAGCGTGCCGGTAACTGTAATTGAGTCGCCACGATTCACAGGACTTACCATTGAACCATAAGCTGCGATTCCGGCTGTAGCATCCTGAAAATAACGGATAATGCCCAATTCTGAGCCGTTGGTGGCAATTCCTCTAACTGTAACCACTGTACCAACAGGCATTCCGCGGGCTTCAAGGATGGTGTTTTGAGCGAAGCTGGACGAGAAAATGCTGAGCGAAAGCAATGTAATGATGAATAATTTTTTCATTTGAATTAATATTAAAGTGGATTTAATTAAAAACGATTTTTAGTGAAACTGAGAATTGACGACCTGCTCCCATAAATACTGATGCTGAACGCGCATCAAATGTATTGAAAGGCCGTTGAATATAAGTATCGTTGTTTATAGCATCAGAAATATAAACAGTATTCAGAACATTCAACAAGTTAAATTTGACGGTGAAACCAAGTTTGTCAACGGGTTTAAGTTTAAATCTGTAACCTGTATGAAAATCAAATAACAGGCATAGGATGGAATTCTCCATGATTCGACAGGATTTCCTAATTCATCAGTGCATTCTTCAGGATTAAAATCTGCATAATACCGGTCAAAATAGGTTCCACCACCCTCAACGTATAATCCTTTAATTGGTTCATACCTTAAACTGGCACCCAGTTGGGTTTGAGCTGCATCGCCGACGTGAATGCCGGTAGCATCAAAGCTAAATTTATTTGCAGGTTCATTAGTATCAGTAAAATACATCTGAAGATTATCGATTTTTTTATCCCATACCCAATTCCCAAGGGAAATCAAACCCTGAAAATCGAGGTTACGCAGAATTTTATAAATAAAATCAATCTCGATGCCGATATGCAGTGCATCCATTCCCGGAATATCTCCATAAGTGTAGCCTTCTGTTCCTGACACCGGGTCTTCGTATTTACCCCTGACCTGATTAGTAGGTTTATTTTCCCATTTTGTATAGTAGGTATTAACATTGGCCGAAAATTTCTTGCTGGTATAAGAATAACCAAATTCCAATGCTTTAACATTTTCATTTTCAGTTATTGAATCAGGAAGAAAATTAGCAGTAAAGCCCTGAAAATAATATTTAAAATCCCTGGTTTTGGATAGAAACCCCAAATTCATAAATACATTGCTGCGTTCGGTGAGATTGTAGTTGGCTCCTGCTTTAACAGTAAATCCCGGTTTATATTTCCAGTCCGATTCTAGATCGCCATAATAATCAATCTTTTTAAAACCACTCACTGAAGCGGTAACATTTACGAATGAACTAAAATTTCCTGTTTTATATTCAACCTGCGTGAAAAGTCCGCCCCAGTTCACCAGGCCATCGTCATAATAATACACTTTATCACCAACATGTCTCACTGCCAACTGAGGGTTTGCATCATAATCATTGCGTTTATCATTTTTATCAACGGCATAATCACCTCCCAGCAGGTCGGTAACCTCCATATAATGTTCAGCTTTATAGGAGCGCAAATCAATGCCACCAGACCAGTCGATTTGGTCATTCACTTCATAACTATAGGTAGAAAGTAATCCATACCACCGATGGTTATTATTGCTTTGCACAAGGTAATTAGTGGAATAATAGAGATTATCGCTGTATGTGCTGTCAATCGGATAAGCTAAACCAAATCCTGTATTGGTGGGCTTGGAATTCTGATCGTAAATACTTTGCCAGTTAATCTGTCCAATTTCGTCCTGACTAAATTCTTCCGGGTTATTCTGAACCATCTCAGGAGTTATCAGGTTCGTATTTTTAAGACTGGTTCTGGTCCCTTGTCCACCACCATTTCCAAGGGAAAGATAAATCGTATTGGATAAAACAAACCTGCTGTTTACATTCCATGAATCGCGGATGCTGAATTGCGGCTTGAAGTAGGTGTTCACCTTTTCGTTGAGCACTTCTCTTTCAGCATCAGGATTTGATATCCGAGCTGAATAATCGCTGTTCCATTGATCTGCATCGCGCTGCAAATATCCCCAATGCTGGCTATAATCAATTCCCTGGTTCTGTATCACAGGAAAATCCTCTGGTGAAACACCATGCTCTTGTGCATAGTCGGTATCGTAATCAGCAATAGAGCGTTTATAGCTTCGTTGCGTATGTGTTTGTGGTGCACCAAAACCAGTAAGGCTTGTGATATGGTTTCCCCATTTTTTATCAATCTTGGCAAAGAAAAACCATGCTTTTACATTGGTTTGATCTACCCATCCATCTCCGCTCTTATATGCTCCAGCTAATGTAACTCCCCATCCATGTTTTAATGTCCCTG
Organism: uncultured Bacteroidales bacterium; assembly: GCA_963749345.1. Lineage (GTDB taxonomy): Bacteria > Bacteroidota > Bacteroidia > Bacteroidales > JAADJA01 > JAADJA01. The sequence continues at coordinate 362,471 of CAVVMO010000004.1, forward strand.
AAGTATATCCCAGATTAGTTGTTAGTTTCCCATTGTTGTCAACTGCTTGTTCAATACTCAATGAGCGTTTGGTTTCAAGACCCTTGGTAAGAATATTCATAGTTCCACCTACCGAAGGCAGCGCAAGCTTGGATGCTCCCAGACCCCGCTGAACTTGTATACTTCGGGTTACAGCATCAAGTCCAAACCAGTTCGACCAATACACCCAACCATTCTCCATATCATTCACAGGGATACCATCGAGCATGACTGCAACATTCCGCTGACTGAATCCACGAATAGTAATTCGGGCATCGCCATCGCCGCCGCCTTGCTGGGTAGCATATACACCCGGGGTTTTATTCAATAGCATGGGAATATCCTGTCCTGATAATTGCTCTTCGATTTTGGCAGGCAATAAGGTTGTAAAAGCTACGGGCGTTTCCCGTGAACGGGCTACATCACCAACTACGGATATTTCATCAAGAACAATTGTCTCCATCATGAAGGTAAGATTCAACGGTTTATCAATAACTTCAATTTCCTGTGAAGCTGGTACATTTCCTACGTAAGATACCTGAATGGTATATTTTCCTTTATCCAAAAGAAGGGTAAACTTTCCCTCGATATCCGTTACCGTTCCTGTTAATGTTCCTTTTATAACAACGTTGGCACCTACAACAGTTTCACCCAAAAAAGAATCTTTAACCACACCGCTTACCGTTTGTTTCTGCGAGAAACCTGATAAAGCACAGGCTAAAAACAAGATGAAAAGAAAGATACTTTGTTTCATAAATAATAGCTTTAAAATTCAAAAAGTACCTGGCTTGAAATTTTGATTATTTGCAGGTACTTTTATTTATTGAATAAAAAGGAAAATAGAATTATTTAACCAGAATCTTTTTAACAGATGTTTTGTTATCGGAAAAAACCACCTTTACAAGATAAATACCAGAATGTTTTGACATCAGGACGAGGTCTGCCTCTTTTTGAAGTGACAGAAGTTTTTCATACTGAATTTCCTTTCCGGCTATATCAAAAACCTGAACCGTTTTTATAAACTTACTTGAGGTTACTGTAAAGTGTTCAGATACAACCGGATTTGGGAAAACACTGATAGATCCATTTAATATTAATTCATTAATCGCATAATTTGGGTCGGCAACGCAGCTATGTGACCCGAGGTTATCCCAAATATCTTTATAGACAAGGTGACCGGTTGCAGTGTCCAGCTTTCCTGGCACAGTGTCCCATTCCTGATATACAATAAATGGGTTAGGATTGGAAACAATTCCATGCACCACGTTTGGCTTTCTGATGAGCGAATGGTCTGATGTCCATGACATCCAGAATGGACCATAGCTAACCCCGTCGGTTGCTTTGGCCTGAACAATGTAATTGATTACTTTACCGGTAACAGGATTTCCGCTTGCGTTGTTGTAAGTAAGGGTTGAATCCTGAACATATGACCAGCCGGTTTCGGTAGAAATAGCATTTCCCAAACCAATCTGACCTATCAGATCAACCGGAATTCCGGGATTCGTTGAGCTGGGAGGTTGGCCATTCGTTGTTTTAATAAGTGCAATTGCATCGTTACCATTCATGTAAGTAGGCGCCGGATATACACCGTCGAGCTGATCAGCCAGTGCTTGCATTTCCGGACTACAGGCCGGGGAAGTTGGGGTACTGGTAGTTTGACCGTTGATCAATATAAAAGTCTGGTAAGGTTCAATTGTGCCAACTAAATGGGTTATTCCTCCTTCAGTGAAAACTGAGCTGCCATTGCTATAACGGGCTACATAATAATTACTCAGGTCGATGGCCTGACTCGTAGGATTGTATATTTCCAATCCCTTATTATTACCACTTCCCTCTGCATATTCGGAGAAGAACAAATCAGGGGGAGCCTGGGCTAAAGTAAAAAATGCGGTAAAAACTACGCTCAATAAAAGCAAAAGATTTTTCATAATTAGTTTATTATTAAATGACAAATAAAATTATAATTACACTGAATAAATAAATTATTTACTATGCAAATTTACAGTTTAATTACCCAGAAAAACAAATCTAATTTCCCTTATTTTGATATTTTTTTCCGAATTTAAAGTTTAATATGACCGGCTAACAAAAATGAATTCTTTTAATTATTTTAGCCACCTTAAATGAAAATTCAGGGAGAATTATAATTTTTCTAAAAAACACATGATGAAAAAAATACATTTTTTTACACCGCTTGCATTTCTATTGATTTTTTCTGTTAGTCTTGATTTGCATGCACAGAAAAAGAAAAAAAATAATGTGATCAGTATTGGCTTTTATAATCTCGAAAATCTCTTTGACACGATTAATGATGTTGGGCTTGAAAATAGTGAAGAATTTACTCCCCAGGGCACTAACAAGTGGACAGCTGAAAGATATCAGGAGAAACTCAAAAATATGGCATATGCTATTTCCCAAATTGCTGTTGATGAGACCCCTGACGGAGTTGCCTTGTTAGGCCTTTCGGAAATGGAAAACAGGCGTGTTCTTGAAGACCTTATAAAACAGAAGACAATAGGGGAAAGGAATTACCAAATTGTCCATTTTGAAAGTTCAGACGCACGGGGTATTGATGTGGCATTGATTTATCAGCCCAAATATTTTAAAGTTACTGAAAGTAAAGTTTATCCCCTCAGAATGGCCGAAGATACTTCATGGCGAACACGCGATCAACTCGTTGTTTCCGGTTTACTTGATAGAGAAAAAATTAATGTGATTGTAAATCATTGGCCTTCGCGAAGTGGTGGAGCAACAGAAAGCGAGCCTAAACGAATTGCTGCCGGGGATTTGTGCAGACACATTGTTGATTCTCTTCTTCATTTGGATAAGAATGCAAAAATCCTTGTACTGGGTGATTTGAACGATAATCCTGACAATCCAAGTTTAATAGAACACTTAAGGGCAAAAGGAGATCGATCCCGACTTGAAGAAGGTGATCTCTTTAATCCAATGTATGACATGTATAAAACCGGAATTGGATCGCTCGAATATAAGAAAATCTGGGATCTCTTCGACCAGATCGTCATTTCACAGGGCTTATTAGGTAAAGGAAAATCAAATTATAAATTTGACAAGGCCTATGTGTTTAATAAAGAATTCTTGAAGCAAAAGGAAGGTGACTATGAGGGCTATCCTTTCAGAACCTTTGCCGGCCGTAATTACATGAACGGCTATTCAGACCATTTCCCGGTGTATGTGAATTTGGTAAAAGAGGTGAAATAATCGTTGTGAAAGATTGTACGGATTATTAATATTCAAAGATTTATTTTAATTCTGCCGGCACCACTGAAATCTCCTGAGCAATCCCTTTGCGTAAAACGCTTAGCCTTATTTGCTTCCCAATCACACTTTCGTCCATCATCCGGTGAAGGTCATCGATCGAACTGATGTTAACGCCATTGAATCCTACTATAATATCGCCTGGAAACAGCTCCGAATTCCGAATTCCTTTGTTATAATCCACCTCAACAACGTAGACTCCGGAGGCTTTATCCAGCTTGTTGTATTGGACAATCCGGGTAGTCAGTTTAACAATCTGGCCAACGATGCCGAGATAACCCCTCCGTACTTTTCCTTCAATGATAAGCTTTCCGGTGATCAATTGAGTTAGATTGGACGAAACGGCAAAACATAATCCCTGAGCAGGCAAAATAATCGCAGTATTTACACCAATCACTTCTCCTGCAGAATTCACCAAAGGTCCGCCTGAATTGCCAGGGTTCAGTGCAGCATCGGTCTGGATCACATCGTCAATCAGTCGACCTGATTCTGTTCTTAATGTCCTTCCCAAAGCACTGACCACACCGGCTGTAACCGAATATTGAAATCCAAAAGGATTTCCCAGAGCAATGGCAATCTGACCGACTTGTAACTTGTCTGAATTTCCAAAAACAACTGACTTATGACTGTCGGCATAGATTTTAACCACCGCCAGATCAGTGGCTGGATCCTGCCCAATTACTTTGGCATTGTGTTCGGTTCCGTCGGGAGTACCCACCAGAATTTCTTCTGCATTGCTGATTACATGGTTGTTTGTGACAACATACCCATCAGAAGAAATAATAAATCCTGATCCGGTAGCATAAGGATTTTGGGGATTGTTTTGTTTTGTTCCTGTTGCAGGTTTTTTCTTAACCTTGATATGCACAACACTCTTACTGACCAGCTTGGCTGCATTTACAATGATGCCGGAATAGGCATCCAGTGCTATGCGATCATTATTTGGATTCTTCTGATCCGGTTGAATATCTTCTTCTGTTGAAATAAAACTTAACATCGCTTATCATTTCGATTGATTGATCGAAATTCAAGCCACAAATGGATAGGTGACAGGCTGGCATGATTTTGCCAGTTTGCTGTAATGAAGAAGAATTAGCTGCCTTTAATCTCCCCTCCGCCAAACATTACGAAACCCTGAATGATTAAAGATTTGCTTGAAGCTGATGACTGACCAGGGCTTATGTTTCTTTTATCAGAAAACCCACCCAGGATGCTTGTCACTTTATTAACTACAACCCAGTCATTTGGAACCCTGATAGTTGATCCACCAAACATATAAAAAATCTCAAGCACATGATGGCCTTCGGCTAACTGGGATGAACTAAGGTCAAGGTCGGAACCGCCAAAAAGTGAAGTAATTTTTCCTCCTTTGAAATTATGGGTTGAAATTTTCTTTTCAGAACCACTGAAAATATTAGTTTCGTCGATGTATTCCATCGGATTACCATCTAACGGTTTTGTGGGTTCTCTTCTTCTTGTGGGAAATGCTCTGAAGAGGATAAATAAACCAACCACAATCAGTAAAACAGGCCAGAAATTTCTTTTAAAGTCATAGGGAAGGGTAAATAGATTCGGAATGATAAAAAATACACCCACAGCGATCAGGATAAAACCTGCCACCCTGCTTTGGCTAAAAAATACGTTATAGACACCAATCACGATGAGTAACATTTGCCAGGAAATAATGACATCATCTACCTGCGGTGAGAAAAAGCGAAGCCTGTGAAGAAGAATTGCAAGGCCTATAAGAATTATAAGCAGACCAAGGCCCAGTGTGCGATTTTGATTGTTTGAATTCATATAAATAAGGATTTAAAACTGAGGTAAAAATAGTAATATTTAAACAAACATCAGGATTTCTGGCACTATATTATGTGAAGTTAAGATGTTCTTACCTGAACCGTTCAGCATAATCCTTAATAAAATCTTCCAGGCTGATGGGTTTCCTGCCAAGAATTTGCTTTACAGCCGGACTTACCTCTGAAGCTTTATTCGCTCCATAAATTTTATTTAAATGGGTCATATCATCCACTAACCAAACAGGCATTCCTGAGATCAACATGGCTTTGCTTCCTTCCTGAGGAGATTGGGCAATGTAATCTATCTTACGTCCCAAAGCCTTGCTCAGTTCATTCGCAATATCATGGTAAGAAATTGCCACCGGTCCGGTTAAGATGTATGATTTTCCTTTATGACCATCATACAACAAAGCTTTTACCGCAACAGCAGCAATATCCCGGGTATCAACCATAGGGATTTTCCCTTCACCCATGGTTGAAAAAATAGCATCTTTTTCTAAAATTGACTGCCGGTCAAAAAAAAGGTTTTGAAGGAAGGAATGAGGTTGCAGGAAAGTGAAAGGTATTCCAAGTTCCCGGATTTCCTTTTCAGTTTGCCCATGAAATCGCCCAATGTTAAAGTCAGCATCAACTCCAGCGCCGCGGACAGAGATTTTAACGATGTGTTTTATCCCTTTCTCTTTGGCAATTTTTGCAGCATTTCCCTGAAACTTTGGTAAATCGGGAGAAGTGACGGATAAAAGGAAAAGCTTATCGATTCCATGCATGGCCTTCCTCAATGAATCCATATCTGCTAAATCACCTGTTACTGTTTTAATTGCTTTGGAAACAAAACTTTTAGCCTTGTCATCATTCCTGACCAAAGCAGTAAAATCAGCATTTTCTGCTTTTAATAATTCACAAACAGTCGATCCGATAGTGCCTGTTGCACCAATGACTAATATTTTATCTGTCATAGTAATTTTGACTTTATCAACAACTTATAAATAGATTGGTTCATATGCCATCAACCAATAATTTCCCTCAGGATTTTTATCGCGTCTTCCACTTTTTTCACCCGATCGAATGTCAGTGATAATCTGTCTCTTCCTTCTTTCATGCGGCATCTGACTGGATTTTGCTGAATGAAATTCAATACCCGGGTAAATTTTTCAGACTGGTAATAAGGTGATTCCTTGTTGGAAACAAAATAGCCGGTCATCTTTTCATTTTTTAGCAGGATTTTTTCAAAACCGATTTCCCTGCCCATCCAACGAAGGCGGATAGCATTGATAAGTTCTTCTGTCTGAGGTGGCACCATCCCGAAACGGTCGATCAGCCTTAGCCTGAAACGCTGGAGTTCAACTTCTTCCTCAATATTGTCAAGCTCTTTGTAAAGACTTAAACGTTCGGTGATGCTGGTGACAAAATCATCGGTGATAAGCAGCGACATGTCGGTCTCGATCTGGCAATCCCTTACAAAATCTTTTTGAAGCTCCTCATGGTAAAGATCTTTAAATTCGTTTTCCTTGAGTTCGAGAATGGCTTCATCCAATATCTTATGGTACATTTCAAACCCGATTTCAGAAATAAAACCACTCTGCTCTGCTCCCAGTATATCACCCGCTCCGCGGATATCGAGGTCGCGCATGGCGATGTTAAATCCGCTGCCTAATTCCGAAAACTCCTCAATGGCTTTGAGTCGCTTTCGGGCTTCATCGGTTAAGACGGATAATGGAGGAGTAATCAAATAACAGAATGCTTTTTTATTAGAACGCCCAACCCTGCCCCTCAACTGGTGCAATTCGCTTAATCCAAAATTCTGCGCATCATTTATTATAATGGTATTTACATTCGTAATATCCAGCCCGGACTCAATAATGGTCGTAGCTACCAGCACATCATGTTTCCCTTCGATGAACTCAACCATTACTTTTTCCAGTTGATGCCCTTCCATTTGCCCATGGCCGATAGCAACCGAAACACCCGGGCAAAATCGCTGGATCATACCAGAAACTTCGAGAATATTTTGCACCCGGTTGTTGACAAAAAATATCTGTCCACCGCGGTCAACCTCATAATTGATGGCATCCCTGATAATTTCTTCACTAAAAGAATGCAACTCAGTAAGGATAGGATAACGGTTTGCAGGTGGAGTGTTAATCACGGAAAGATCGCGTGCGCCCATCATCGAGAACTGAAGGGTTCGTGGAATGGGTGTTGCGGTCAGGGTAAGCGTATCCACATTTACTTTAAGTTTTTTAAGTTTTTCTTTTGCTCCTACACCAAATTTTTGTTCTTCATCAATGATCAGCAAGCCAAGGTCTTTGAATTCGATATCCTTTCCAAGCAGCTTATGCGTTCCGATCAAAATGTCTATTTTCCCTTCCTTAAGTTCAGCTTTAATTTTAGTTTGTTCTTTCTGCGATTTGAAACGGTTGATGTACTCAACATTGCATGGAAAATTTGCCAACCGTTCTCCAAACGTCTTGTAATGCTGTAACGCAAGGATGGTAGTCGGAACCAGCACCGCCACCTGCTTGCTGTCGGCAACTGACTTGAAAGCCGCCCTGATAGCTACTTCGGTCTTTCCGAAACCCACATCCCCGCATACCAACCGGTCCATAGGATGAGGTGCTTCCATGTCTTTTTTTATATCGTTTGTTGATTTTAACTGGTCGGGCGTATCTTCATAAATGAAAGAAGCTTCCAGTTCATGTTGCAGGTAATTGTCGGGCTGAAAAGCATGTCCTGCAGAAGTCTTCCGTTCAGCATAAAGTTTGATTAAATCCTTGGCAATATCTTTTACCTTCCGTTTGGTTTTTTCCTTGAGCTTGTTCCATGCATCCGAACCAAGCCTGTTCATGGTAGGGGCTGTTCCTTCTTTTCCGACATACTTTGAAATCCGGTGAAGAGAGTGAATGCTGATGTACAACAGGTCGCCATCTTTATAAATAAGGCGGATGGCCTCCTGCTCTTTGCCTTCGTTGAAAATCTTTTCAAGCCCGTCGAACCTTCCGATCCCATGGTCGATGTGGGTTACATAATCACCGGGCTGGAGGTCGTAAAGTTCTTTCAGCGTAAGGGCGTGTTTGCTGCTGAATTTTTCTTTTAGCTGGAATTTATGGTAACGCTCAAAAATCTGATGATCGGTAAAGCAGGCGATTTTTCTGTCGTGGTCTATGAAACCTTCATGCAGGGAAAGGTTAACAGTTTCAAACTCGAATTTTCTCTCCGTTTTTCGGGTGGCATAAATATCATCAAAAATGGCATAGAGTCTCTTGATCTGGCTTGGGTTTTCCGAGAAAATGAAATTCCGGTAACCTTTCCCGGTATATTGGGTGAGGCTTGAAATCAGAAGATCGAAGTTTTTATTAAATGACGGCTGGGGACTAACATCAAAGTTAAAAACCGACGCGCCCTTGGTGACGAACCTGTTTCCAAACTCGATGATAGAAAAATTCATCACCTCTTCAGCAAACTCTTTTCCATCAATAAAAAATTCCTGTGGAGTGAGATGCCCGAATTCTTCTTCCATAGAATGCATTACTTCGGCAGCTTTGTCCGATTCAAAACCTATCCGGTCAATGGTAAACTTCAGATCATCAATCCAGATGACTGTATTTTCAGGGATATAAGACAAAAAGGACTCCCGCTTCTCGACTATTTTCCTGTCCTGGATATTCGGCACAATGGTGATGTGATCGAGCGTATCAACTGAAAGCTGGTCAACCGGATTAAAAGATCGGATGGATTCTACTTCGTCACCAAAAAATTCAATACGGTAAGGATAATCGTTGGTAAAGGAAAATACATCAATGATACCGCCACGGATGGAAAACTGGCCGGGTTCGTAAACAAAATCAACCCTTTCAAAATCATTATCGTTCAGCAGGTCAGAGAGGGTATCAATGGAAGCTGCTTCCTTTCGTTTGAGTTTAATTGTGTTCCTCGTCAGGTAAGCTTTCCTCACCACTTTTTCAGCAAGGGCTTCGGGATAGGTGACAATGATGCTTTTTCGTGCTCCCGAACCAAGACGTTTCAGAACTTCCGTCCGCAATAAAACATGGGTACTATCCTGGTGAATGATGTCGTAATTCCGTTTATAGGAGGTCGGGAAAAAAAGGATTTTCTTTTTATGAAAATTAGCTGCTTTTTCGTCGAAAATACTTTCCAGGTCGTTCAGAAAATAGGCTGCCGATTCTTTGTCGGGCATCACTATGATATGATCTCCGGTAAACTTTTGTGCTACGGCAGCCACAGTCAGCGATCGGGAAGAGCCCGTCAAACCATTCAACTGCGCACGATATCCCTCAATCGTTTCGAGATGGTTGATGAGTTGCTCTGTTTTCTCATAGCTAAGATGAGCAGTAATTATTTCACCGATTTCCAATGCAGAATGTTTTTTTGTTCACACAAAGTATTAATCGGATTATTTCTTTTTGAAATCTTTGGAATAGTAATTCATAAAGTACTCTGCTTTTTCCACCATGTGCTTCGAGCCGACAAAAAATGGCGTGCGCTCATGCAGTTCACCAGGTTGTATTTCCAGAATCCTTTTGAATCCATCGGTTGCTTTTCCACCAGCCTGCTCAGCAAGGTAAGCAATCGGATTACATTCGTACAATAAACGCAACTTGCCTTTTGGATTCTTTTTGGTTCCAGGGTACATATAAATGCCGCCACGGATCATATTGCGGTGAAAATCTGAAACGAGTGAACCGATGTAACGGGTACTGTATGGCCTGAGGCTGGAAGGGTCATCTTCCTGGCAAAAACGAATGAATTCTTTTACCCCTTCGGGGAAATAAATATAGTTGGCTTCGTTGATTGAATAGATGTTTCCACCTTCGGGTATCTTCATATCGGGATGCGACAATAAGAATAAACCTACTGAAGGATCGAGTGTGAATCCGTTGACACCGTAGCCAGTTGAATAGATGAGCATTGTGGAGGAACCATAGATGACATACCCAGCAGCTACTAAATTGGTGCCGGGTTGAAGCAGATCGTCCAGAGTACCGGGTTTACCGGATTCAGTTTTGCGGCGATAGATTGAAAACACCGTACCGATTGAAACATTCACTTCAATATTGGAGCTGCCATCAAGCGGATCCATCGCTACTACATATTTACCGCGATTCGAAAGTTCATTATCAAAGGTGATAAGCTCATCATTTTCTTCAGAAGCAATGGCACAGACCATTCCGCCGTGTTTCAATGCCTTTATGAATTGGTTGTTGGCAAATACATCGAGCTTTTTCTGCTCTTCGCCCTGCACGTTGATGGTTCCTTCGTTGCCGAAGATGTCAGCAATACCGGCTTTGTTGATCTCGCGGTTAACGATTTTGGCTGCAATGCCAATGTCGTGGACTAAGCGTGAAAATTCGCCGGTGGCAAAGGGGAAGTCGCCTTGTTTTTCGTTGATGAATTCGATGAGTGTTATCATGTTCTAATGTATTGTAAGTTTTTTTTTTGAGAGGGGCAAAAATAAGCATCTATTCTGAACCTGAGTAATTCAGAAATTTAAAATAAGTTAAAGTTTGAAGCAAGGTTTAGGGAAGATTTTACCTCAATAGGCACAATATAGTTCACATAGGGTGGAATTGAAGAATGTTGGAATATTGGAATGATAACCGACTGAACGGATCGGGCAGGGAAAATTGAAATTAGAAATTGGAAATTTTACCACAGATTGGCACGAGAACCAGCAGTAGTATCAGCGGCGTGCGATGGATAAGAAAAATTAGAGATCCACTGCTAAACCCAAATTAAAAGAGTATGAAATCAATCCTTCAGGGATAATAATATAACGGCTAATATAATCAAGTTCAGAAAGGAACATCAAATTCATACTTTTATTTAGTTTAAAGTTTAAGCCTGCATTTAATGCAATAGCAACGAAAAAATCCGGGGTAATTATATTCATACCTCCACCAAATGAAGGGCTTACTATTTTTTTTGGGAAAAAGTATTGGAATTGGAAGGGAATTTTAAAGGTGTTTAAATTGCTGTTTATGAATTCATTACTGTATATTGTGGTTTCATCAACCTGTAATTGCGAATAAATTAGACCTGTTCGTATGAATAACCTTTCACTTGTAAGTGGTATTCCTAAATAGCATAATAATCCATATTGCCCTTTAAAGGCAGGATTAATTGATTTACCTATATAACCAACATATTTTGTAATACCCGCCAATGGTTGGATTTTCATTCTAAAACCGGGCAATTTTTTTTCATAAATAACACATTTTTCGTCCTTGCAAACCCTTTTATGGTAGGTTTCGGCAAGGTTAATCAGGTCGTTGTGTGAAGCGGTTTTTGTGGCTTTGATTCTATCGGACAATTCTGGGCAATCCTGCATGTAATAAAGAAGAATTCCCCGGTTAATGTTATAATCGCGGGCATAGGCCTTATCATCGATGATAACTTCGGCCTCGCTGTAAGATATTTCTTTGAGGGGAAGGCTGTCTTTTTCGATGAAATAATGATCGCCGATTGCATCTTTATAATAATAAATTTTGACTTTGCCATTGATGAGGTATTCCATGAAAACATCTTTAATGGCCTGATCAACCTGTGTTTTTTTAGAAATAAAATACTTGCTTTCAATAAAGCGATACCCGTAAACCTGGCCGGGAGAATAAACGCGGATACTGTCCTGTTCATTTATGCGAAAACTGCATTTCTGGAAATTTGAAAAATTATTTCGGTAATCGATATTTCCAACAATTGTATCCCCATCAGATTTGATAACATAACCGGGGATGAAATCAGATTGTGCCACGCAAACCAGAAAATGAATAATGCCAATGAAGCTTAAAAAAGCTGATCTAAACATTTAAATGGAGATTAATCTATTCTTGTGCGAACTTTAACTATTATGATCATAGAGCGAAATTATTATAAATTTAAATGTGAAATGTGAAGTTAAGAAAAACCATAATGGATTCAGGTGATTTCTAATTAATCCTATATTTGCACCATCATTCATCCATAAAACAGAACGACGTGAGCGATAGTTTAGTTATCATCCCCACTTTTAATGAGAAAGAGAACATCGAAAAAATTATCAGGAAGGTGTTTTCGATGCCAAAGGAGTTTGAAATCCTGATCATCGAGGATAATTCGCCGGATGGGACGGCTGATATTGTGAAGAGGCTTATGAAAGAATTCCCTGGTAGGCTGCACATCGAAGAACGGAAAGGCAAACTTGGGCTGGGAACGGCTTATATTCACGGGTTTAAATGGGCACTGGCAAGGGAGTATGGGTATATTTTTGAAATGGATGCTGACTTTTCGCATAACCCGGACGACCTGCTGAGGCTGTATGATGCCTGTGCCAAAGGTGGCGCTGACATGGCTATCGGTTCGAGGTACATCAAAGGTGTGAATGTGGTAAACTGGCCGATGGGGCGGGTGCTGATGTCGTATTATGCTTCGGCATACGTGAGGATTGTTACGGGGATGAAAGTGCGCGATACGACCGCAGGATTTAAATGTTATACCCGAAAAGTGCTGAAGGCTATTGAATTTGAAAAGATCAAGTTTACAGGATATGCCTTCCAGATAGAGATGAAATTCACAGCCTGGAAACTCGGTTTCAACATAAAAGAGGTTGACATCATTTTTACAGACCGCACTGAAGGAACATCAAAGATGAATAAAAGTATTTTCAGGGAGGCAATTTTTGGTGTGATGCAACTGAGGTTGCGCAGCATGTTTAAAAAATATAAAAGGGCAGCATGATCAGACAGTTTATTGTAACTGCGCGGTAGAAATATTTACCACATAGACACATTAGAAACATAGGCTAACACATAGTTTTAAATGCAAATTACAAGAAAAAATTCGAATATTATTATATTCAAAAAAGTTCCAGAACTAGTTGTAGGTATTCTATGTGTAATCTATGTTCCTATGATCCTATGTGGTAAAAAATCCCTGACTGATAAATATTCTATAGTACCTATTAGTTATTATTAAGTTTTTTTAACTTAACCATCTTAAATGAAAGACACTTGGTTTATCGTCAATGCAAATATCATCAATGAAGGAGATATCTTCAGGGGATGCTTGTTTTTTAAAGACGGAACCATTGAAAGGATTTACCGGTTGAAAGAAGATGAGCCGAATCCGCCTCCGCCGGATCATTGCCAGATAATTGATGCCAAAGGGAAATACCTGATCCCGGGCGTGATTGATGACCAGGTGCATTTCAGAGAGCCGGGACTGACACACAAAGGGGATATTTATACAGAAAGTAAGGCAGCTATTGCCGGGGGTGTTACCTCGTGGATGGAAATGCCGAATACGGTTCCGAATACACTAACGCAGGAATTGCTGGAAGAAAAGTATAAAATCGCTGCAAAGACATCTTTAGCCAATTATTCTTTTTACATGGGTGCATCGAATGATAATGTGGCTGAGATTCTGAAAACCAATGCAAGGAATGTTTGCGGTGTAAAAATATTTATGGGCGCTTCGACCGGGAATATGCTGGTGGATAATATTGATACGCTGAATGCTATTTTTTCGAAAACGAAAATGCTGGTTGCCACCCATTGTGAGGATGAGCCAACTATACAAGCAAATTCAAACCTATTCAGGGAAAGGTATGGTGAAAATGTACCCATCGAAGCCCATCCGCTGATCCGAAGCGATGAGGCTTGCTACAAAAGCTCTAAATTAGCGGTCGGACTGGCGAAAATATATGGGACAAGGCTTCATGTGCTGCATCTTTCGTCGGCAAAAGAAATGGCATTGTTTGAAAACAAGCTTCCTCTTTCACGGAAAAAAATTACAACTGAAGTTTGCGTTCATCACCTCTGGTTCAATAGTTCTGATTATCCTGAAAAAGGAACGATGATAAAATGGAATCCTGCTATTAAAACACGTGAGGACCAGCAAGCATTGTGGAATGCCCTGCTCGATAATACCCTTGATATAGTCGCTACCGACCATGCTCCGCATACCAAAGATGAAAAGAAAAACAAATATTTTAAAGCGCCATCCGGTGGACCGTTGGTGCAGCATTCGTTACTGGCGATGCTTGATTTTTGGAGGATGGGGAAGATTTCTCTTGAAAAAGTAGTGGAAAAAATGTGTCATGCACCGGCGGTTTGCTTCCAGGTAGAAAAGCGGGGATTTATCCGCGAAGGATACCATGCTGACCTTGTAATTATTGATCCTGAACTTAATACTATCGTTGATCCATCAACCATCCTTTACAAATGTGGTTGGTCGCCGTTTGAAGGTCATATTTTTGGCTCTCGTGTGACCCATACTTTTGTTAATGGCAATCTGGTTTATGAGAACGGGGCATTTTATGAAACAATAAAAGGACAGAGGTTGCTGTTCGAAAGGTAATTCCCAACTCTGAACTTTCATTTTGATTTATTGTTTTAAAGTACAGTAATTTTACATTCAAAAATTGGTCATTAATAACGATGATTACCAAACTTAGATATCTAGCCTCATTCTTTCTTGTGATGGTTTTCCTGGCACCAACAATGGTCAAGCTTGGGCATCATCACGACCATTTCCGTTGTAAAACACCTGAGGTAAGGCATTTTCATGAGCAGCATGAGAAATGTGATGTTTGCAAATTTGAGTTTTCGATTTTCTCGGTAGAAAAAGATGAGGTTCCTTTACTAAAAAACAAACCTTCAGATAGTTTCAGAAATAATTATCATTCCTTAAATTTTTCCAGTCAGGCAAGATATTCATTTTTATTACGAGCTCCTCCGGTTTTGGCAAGTTAATGTTGCAAAAAAGGAGAACAGTAGTTTTTAAAACCATTTGATTCGTCATAAAATGATTAGAATAATAGTAATTTTAGTTATAGGATTATTTTCCCTGAATTTACACGCGCAAAACAAAATTACCGGTAAAATTACCGACCAGGATAATCAACTGCTTCCCGGAACAACCATATTCATTCCAGAAATAAATAAAGGAACGGTTTCGGATAAAAACGGCCGTTATGAATTGCTAAACCTGCCCAATGGAAAATTAAAGATTCAATATTCCTATATTGGGTACTCGAATGTGATAGAGACAGTGGTTTTGAATGACACGGAACGCGAACTGAACGTGGAAATGAGACTGTCACCTATTGAAGCGGAACAAATTGTGATCTCAGGCGGCTACAGTGCAACTCAGCATGAGAATGCCGTGAAGATTGACATTTTGAAAGTGAATACCCTTCAGGTTAAAAACACACCCAATTTCATGGAAGTTCTCACGAAAATACCCGGTGTGGATATGATTTCCAAAGGGCCTGGTGTTTCAAAGCCGGTGATCAGGGGACTTTCGATGAATGATATACTGGTATTGAACAATGGAGTGCGATTTGAAAATTACCAATATTCAAGCCACCATCCGCTGGGTATTGATGAATTCGGGATTGAAGACGTGGAAGTTATCAAAGGTCCGGCTTCATTGCTATATGGCTCGGATGCCATCGGAGGGGTCATCAATTTTATAAAAGAAAAACCAGCACCCGTCGGAACTATAACAGGAGATTACAATCTGCAATTGTTTTCGAACACACTGGGGATGACGAACAACCTGGGAATTAAGGGCGCTTCAAAGAAGTTCTTTGGCGGCATCAGGGCAGGACAAAAAACCAATGCAGATTTCCTACAGGGTGGCGGCGATTACGTTCCTAACTCCAGGTTTAACGAATGGTCAGTAAAGGCGAATGCAGGATTCACTGCTAAATCCGGAACTTTTAAGCTATATTACGATTATAGCCAGCAGAAACTTGGTTTGGTGGAAGATGAGGCACTTGAAGAAATTACTAAAAGAGGCCGAGCCAATGAAATTTTTTATCAGCAATTGAATACACATCTTATCTCTTCTCAAAATAAAATTTATCTGAACAAATTAAGGCTTGAAGTGAATTCAGCTTATCAGAGTACAGAACTGGTTCATTTTGGCGAACCCGATGTATATGAAATCCAGATGAGGCTTGGGACATTAACTTATGAAACCCGACTGCACTTGCCTTCCAATGAAAATTCAGAATACATCATCGGTTTCCAGGGATTCAATCAGACGAATACCAATCTGAATGAGCGGGAAACTATTTTGCTACCCGATGCGAACACCAGTAATTATTCAGGATTTGGTTTGATTCAGCATACTTTTTTGACTAAGTTGAAACTACAAGCCGGAATCCGATACGATTACAAGAATATAACCACTCAGAAAGTTGGGTTACCTGACGATGCCGAGTATCGCTCCGCCCTTGAAAAAAATTATGGAAGTTTCAGTGGTTCATTTGGTGCAACATACAATCTGTCGGAAGTTCTGTTGTTCAGGGCGAACTTTGCCGCTGCCTATCGCACACCGAACCTCGCCGAACTGACTTCAAATGGTCCGCATGAAACCCGTTATGAAGTCGGAGACCCAGATCTGGTTCCCGAAAATTCCCTTGAAGGAGATGTAAATATTCATTTCCACAAACCGAATTATTCCTTTGATATTGCTGGATTTTATAACAGCATCCAACATTATATCTTTATTTCACCCACAGGAGATACAACGGTTGATGGAATGAGTATTTACAAGTATATGCAAAATGATGCTGAGTTGTATGGCGGTGAAGCCGGTTTGCACAT
The DNA here is from genome assembly GCA_963749345.1 of uncultured Bacteroidales bacterium. Lineage (GTDB taxonomy): Bacteria > Bacteroidota > Bacteroidia > Bacteroidales > JAADJA01 > JAADJA01. The sequence goes on from CAVVMO010000004.1 coordinate 379,176, forward strand.
TCACCCGGAGCCATTGGAATGGCTCCATTTTGAAACGACTTTTGCTTCGGTTATTGGAAAGCAGAAGAATGGAGATTATCTGCCATTTATCCCGGCTTATAAATTGAATTTTGAATTAAGGGGAGAGATTGAGAAAATGTCCTTCCTGCATAAACCATTTTTATCCCTTCATACCAGCACAGCCTTCGACCAGAATAATGCTGCTCCTGATGAAACCGCTACTGATGGCTATACTTTGCTCGATTTTAGTTTGGGAGGTCAGATAAAAATAAGCAACCAATTATTGTCAATCGGGATAAGTGTAAACAACTTGCTGGATGAAAAATATATTGATCATTTATCGACATTGAAGGAGGTAAACATGTATGACCCTGGACGGAATATTACACTTTTTCTTAAAGTGCCTTTTGGGGTGTTATGATGTTGGCCTTTTTCAAAGATTGCATACCTGTCGTGCCAACTGAATAAGGGATTTTATAATTCTGTGCTGCAAATAAAGCTTTATCATTACTTTTGAGCTGCAAATTGAACTGATTTAGTTATGAAAAGATTATTAGTGCCAGTTATTTCTTTTTTGATTATTGCCTCCTGCACAGTGAAACCTTTTGAGGTAGTGGAAGAAAACTATCCTTCAGGTACTCCTAAAACTGTGAAGTATTATAAAAATGAAAGCAAGGAAATCCTTTTGAGCGAAATCAACTATTACGAGGACGGAGCCAAAAAGATGGAAGGAGGCTATGAAAATGGTGAGCGTTCAGGTAAGTGGTCCTATTGGTATCCCGATGGAAAGCTCTGGAGCCAGGGAGTTTATAAAGACGGTAAAGAAAACGGGCTAAAAACCGTTTGGCACAGCAATGGCCAAAAGTATTATGAGGGAAATTCAAAAGACGACAAACGAACGGGAGTTTGGAGGTTCTGGAATGAAAAAGGTGAATTGCAGAAAGAGGTGGATTATGATAAGGAATGACCATTCGGTTTTAGTTGCCTTAAACTTTATGATTTTTTTTTGTTTAGCAAAATAAATTCCAGCCATGAATAAAGTTTTCCTGCTTCTGGCTTTCTTGATTTTCTGGATTAATATTAAGGCTCAGGATGGCAAATCAAATATTTACCGTACTGAAACAGGCCACATCACTTTCGTTTCGGATGCGCCACTGGAATTGATTTCAGCTGAGTCGAAAGAACTGAAAGGGGCCGTTGATCCTGAAAAACTAACGTTTGCTTTTCAACTTGATGTCAGGTCACTAAAAGGTTTTAACTCACCTTTGCAGCAGGAGCATTTTTATGAAAATTATATTGAATCGGAAAAATTTCCGGTGGCGACTTTTTCAGGGAAAATCATTGAAAAGGTTGACCTTAGAACTCCCGGAAGCAAAGTGGTGCGTGCAAAGGGAATCTTGAAGATACATGGCGTCGAGCAGGAGAGGATTATTAATTGTTCACTTGATATTAAAGAAAATAAGTTTGAAGTCAGTTCTGAGTTTATTGTTCCCTTAACTGATCATAACATCACCATTCCCAGGCTGGTTTTCCAGAAAATAGCTGAAGAGATTAATGTAACCATCAAAGCAGAACTTTTACCGAAAGAAACGAAATAACAAATGAATTACGGTTATTACAAATTCAGCTTTGTTTTCTTACTAATCCTAATCATAGCTGATCTTTTCTTTACATCTCGTATTTCTGCCCAACAACCATATTTCAGGAGAATAGCAACCGTTGATGATTTTGGTTCCGGCCAGATCAAATGTATTTACCAGGATAAACAGGGATTTATCTGGATCGGTGCAACCTCAGGGGCTTACCGGTTCGATGGCCAGGATTTTACTGCCCTTTGGGATAACGATAGTATTCTGAATTTAAGCGTGACGGCTATATACGAGGATTCAAAAAATACATTATGGTTCGGTTTTGAAGATGGAAACATATTAAAAAGTGATCGTTTTCAGGTGACAGCCTTTAAGCAAAAAAGTGAACTTCCGAAAAGTAAAATCACTGCTATCGCTGAAGACCAGGACAATAACATTTGGGTTGGCACCTACGGTGAAGGTCTTTATGCTAGCCAGGAAGACAACTTCATTCAAATAACGGCTGAAACCGGTTTATCAGATGATTATATTTACACAATTGTTCCCGACAAAAACGGAAAAGTGTGGGCCGGAACCGATAATGGAATCAGTGTTTGCTCAATCAAAGATGGTCACCCCAACGTCAGGATAATCTCTGTTAATGAAGGGCTTCCCGATTTTATCGTTCGGTCGTTAAAGATGGATGAAGACGGTAAAGTCTGGGCGGGAATGGATGACAGGGGTGTTAGCTGGTACGATCCGAAACAGGATAAATTTGAAGTTATTACAGGAATGAATAACTGGGATCGTGGATCGGTAAATGATATTTCGAAAATCGGTGGGTTGTTATGGATTGCTGCATCGGCAAGCGGGTTGATTGAGTATAATCCCGCCTCCGGAAATTTGAAATCCCTTTCTTCTTCGGAAGGATTGAACCTCAACCGGATCAATTCAATGCTTAATGATTATGAAGGAAATACCTGGCTGATTTCAAACAAAGAAATACTCCTCTCCTTTGGTAACCGCCTGGAATTTTTAAATTCTTTTGATGGTGCAGAGTTTACAAATATTCATGCCATCTTTTGCGATCATGAGAATAATGTTTGGTTTGCAAATGATAAGGGAATTCATCAATTCAAAACAGAAGGAGTTGATTCAGAAAAAAAGGTAATAAGTTTTCCTTTAATCTTCCTTAAAGGTGAAAGTAAAATCATGAGCCTTTACCGCGATTTTTACGGATTCGTCTGGATCGGAACATTCGGTCAGGGTTTGATCCGCCTTGACCCGGAATCAGGGAGGCATATTTCTATTTCTGAAAAGGATGGACTATTGAACGGTAATGTGCTTTCCATTAAAGGAACCCAAAATGAAATATGGTTCGGGACGCTTGGCGGAGCTTTCAGATGCAAAATTGACCAACGATTCGCCCAACTCAATTACATTCCTGAATTTATAAATTACGGACAGTCGGAAGGCCTGAGCAATAATTACATTTATAATATTTTCATTGATAAAATGAACCGGGTTTGGTTCGCTACCGATGGCAGCGGGGTTTGCTATTTCGAAAACGGAAAGTTTGTGAATATTCCAAGCGACTCAACCTTCAGAGATAAAATCGTGTATTCTGTGACCGTTGATGAAAATGGGGTTGTGTGGATGAATGTTGCAAAAGAAGGAATTTACAAATTTGACGGAAAGGAAATGATCAGGGTTTATACAGATGATCAGCACAAAAATCTTTCATTTAGCGGAATCATTGCCAGTAACAATGAATTAATAATTTCTTATTCCGGTGGTATTGATGTTTTAAACCATGTTACGCATGAATTAGTCCACTTCGAAGGGAATGCCGGTTTATCAGAACCCAATTCTGACCCTAATACCCTTGCGATTGATTCCAAAGGTGCCGTCTGGATTGGTAACGAAAAAGGAATTGTCAAATATCAACCGGCAGGTAATCCATTATGGAAACAACCACAGCCGCGAATCACGGATGTGAATGTTTATCTCGAAAAAGCAAATCACATTTTAAATAATGTTTTCCGGTACAATCAAAATCACTTGTCGTTCAGCTACGCAGGACTGTGGTATCAATATTCTGAACAGGTTACTTATCTTATAAGGCTTACAGGCCATGACCTTGATTGGATCAAAACCAAAAACAAGAATGTGATCTATTCTGACCTTTCACCCGGAGATTATACTTTCGAGGTGAAAGCGGCATTATACGGGAATTTTGATCACGCTGAAGAGGCTTCTTATTCATTTACGGTTAAAAGACCCTTTTGGCTGACCGGCTGGTTTTTGATTATTATCATCATTATGATAGGAATAGGGATATATCTCTATATTAAAATGAGGGAAAGACGTCTCGAAAAAAGGGAAGAACTATTGAGGGAACGAATCAGGTTTCAGTTTGAAAACCTGAAAAGCCAGATCAATCCGCATTTCCTGTTCAACAGTTTCAGCACACTTATCGCATTAATTGATCAGAACCAGGAAGCCGCGATAGAATATGTAGAGGAATTGTCAAATTTATTCCGGACAGTGTTGGAATACAAAGATCAGGATTTGATCACGCTCCGGGAAGAGTTATCCATCATTGATAACTATTATAACCTTCAGAAAAAGAGATATGGCGACAATCTCAACCTCGAAATCGAAAAAGTGGTAGAAGAAGAAAATATTATGGTTCCTCCATTGACCCTTCAACTGCTGATTGAAAATGCAATTAAACACAACATCGTTTCAAAGGATTATCCGTTAAAAATCAGAATATATGCAGACTATGCAGTGGAATATCTTTTTGTTGAAAATAACCTTCAGCCGAAAAACAACGAGGCTAAATCAACAGGCATTGGGATTAAAAATATTGTAGATCGTTATCATCTTCTTTCAGAAAAGAAAATTCAGATCAGCAAAACAGAATCAAGTTTTACAGTCGGATTACCATTTATATACAATAAAAGTTATGAAAGTACTCATCATTGAAGACGAACAGGCAACCGCTCAAAGGTTGGGCAAGCTTTTGCAGGAAATTGAACCTGCCATCGAAGTAATCGAAGTGTTGGACAGTATTGATTCCTGCGTTAAATGGTTCAAATCAAATCATCATCCGGATTTGATCTTCCAGGACATCCATCTCGCAGATGGTTCGAGCTTTGATATTTTTGGGCAGGTGGAGGTCAAAGCGCCGGTAATTTTTGTTACGGCTTATGATCAATATGCCCTGCAAGCATTTAAGGTGAATAGTGTGGATTACCTTCTAAAACCTGTTAAAAAAACCGACCTGACCGAAGCCCTGAAAAAGTTCCATAAATACCATGAGTTGAAGAAAGAAACATCATTTGATTATTCTGCCCTGGCTCAGTTAATTAAAAAAGAAAATGTCCAGAAGCGTTTTTTGGTAAGGTATGGCGAAAAGATAAAAGCGGTTGAAATTGAAAACATCGCCTATTTCTTTACTCAGGAAAGTAATTTATTTTTTAAGACTTTCGATAATCATCAATATCCCCTCGAAATCAGCCTCGACAAACTTGAACCAACCCTTGATCCAATCCAGTTTTACCGTATAAACAGGCAGTTCATCATCAATTACAAAGCGATAAAGGAGATGTACTCCTATTCAAAGTCGAGGGTGAAAATTGAACTTAACCCGCCTTGTGAAATAGAAACCATCGCAAGTACCGAACGATCGGGCGACTTCAAGCAATGGCTTACCGGTAAGTCCTGATCTGCTCGGCAGGCTGAATTTCCGGTTCAGCGCCTTTTTATTCCCGTTCACCGATTCAAATTTTATTTACAGTATTGGCTGAGTTTACTTTGTGCGAAACTTTAAAATTACAACTATGAAAACGTGGATGAAAATATTTTTGATTTTGGTTGCTCTCGGAATTTTCGGGGCAGGACTTGGATATAAGTTTGTTTATAACAAGCCACACACCAATTATGAAAAAGCAACTGCCGATTTTTCGCTGGCAGGAAGTGAACTGTTTTCGCAATTCAAGGGTTCTACTCAACAGGCAAGCGAAAGGTATACAGGTAAAGTGCTTGAAATCTCTGGCAAACTGAATTCAGTTGAAACACCTGACTCGCTTACTATTGCAGTTTTTACCCTCGATGAAGGGATGTTTGGCGATGAAGGAATCCGATGCGCGATGCTTCCAAAGCATGCAGAAAATATTTCGCAATTTATCGGCACTGATGTAAAGCTTAAAGGTTATTGCAGCGGTTACAACGAGACCGATGTTATCATGGAAAAATGTTCAATTATCAATTAATAAAAAAATAGGATAAAAAATGAAAAAAATCAAATTATTAGTTATCATTGTTGGTGTGGCAGCTTATACCGGTTACGGTCAGAAATTTATTACCAAGAATGGTTATATTAAGTTTTACTCAGAAACCCCTATGGAAAAAATCGAAGCCCATAACCGCCAGGTGAACAGTGCACTCGATATAACCACAGGCGATTTTGTATTCAAAGTATTGATCAAGTCGTTTGAGTTTGAAAAAGCCCTGATGCAGGAACATTTTAACGAAAACTACATGGAATCAGACAAATTCCCGGATGCAACTTTTACAGGGAAAATTACCAATCTTCAGCTCATTGACTTTACAAAAGATGGAAAATACGAAGCTGATGTTGAAGGTGATCTGAAGATACATGGGGAATCCAAAAAAGTTAAAGAAAAAGGAACCTTTGAAGTTTCAGGAGGAAAAATTACAGGCAAATCGGTTTTTATGGTTCAGCTCGCCGATTATAAAATCAAGATTCCAAATACAGTGGTTAACAACATTTCAGAAGATGTGCAGATTACGGTTGATGTGAACCTTGAGGAATTGAAAAAGTAAGGGCATTTGAACTAAAATGTTAAAAATTTGTTAAATTAGAAATAAAAAATCAGAAAATTATGAAAGCAAACATGGGATCAACTGACAAAATGGTGCGTATTATTATAGCCATTGTCATTGCAATTTTATTCTTTACGAATGTTATTTCGGGCACACTTGGAATCATTTTATTGATTCTTGCTGGAGTATTCGTACTCACAAGTCTGATCAGTTTTTGTCCGCTTTACCCGCTTATTGGGATGAATACTAAAAAGAAGGAGTAATAGTTTTGTTTTAGGTTGGTTAGTAAAAGTGCATGAAGTTAATTAAAAAAGCTCATGCACTTTTTTTTATTTGAACCCCACTTAGCTCCTATGCAGTTAATAATTTTATTTTCTGATAACTTTTGTAATACTCACAATTCCTTTCTCATCAGAAAAATACACCAAATAAATCCCGGACGGAAGATTTGAGAAATCAAGATTTGTTGTTCTGATAAAATTCGTTTTCCTGATCATTTTGCCGGTGTAATTGTACACCGAAACCTGCGATGGCTTTTCATTTTGACAAGTAATTGTCAGATTATCCAGCACGGGGTTTGGAAAAACAGAGTAATCATTAATATATAATTCGTTTCCTATAGTTCCTGAAAACAAATTGCAGTTAATTGGATCTGGCAGCGGCAGAATCTCAAAAACCCCCCAGTTTTCAAAGCCTAAATATTCAACTGAACAATCCTCGTTAACCTTAAAATTCCAGGCATGTGCGTTATCACATCCATCAAAGCAATCATTCCATTGAAACCAGAAAGTGTAATATCTTTCTGTTCCTGATTTATCATAAATAATTCTTCCTGCTGCACCAATCTGTTGGTTTGGATCACTATACTCCACTCCTGGAATCATTTCAAGACTATCGATCAGGGCATAAATATTCCAAAGGGAGTCAGTTGCCAGCAATGCCATATTTCCGAATGAGAAATTATAAAAATCAACGACTTCAAGATCGTATTTGGTAACGATGGTATCGATTTGAGGATTTCCGGTCAGGGAAATGAGGTTTTGCCAGGCATCAGTCCAGGAATAGTTGGTATCTACAAAAACCATTATTTCTTTCGTAATAAAAATACCGGAAGAAGCTAAATCATGTACGCAGTAGAAGTTAAACACACTGTCTCTTTCAGGAATTGAAGCAGCATTACAAATTGCTGCTATCCCATCCATGATGGTATCCTGCCATAGCTGAGGTATTGCTACCATTGCAGTATCAGGAGAATTCAATTCCCACATTCTGCGCAGGGTCAGGTTTCTGACATCCCAGGTATATTGATCCAGCAATTCATTGGAGGGGTTGCAATTTGAAGGGATGATTTGTCCGTAAGATACATTGAAACTAATTAAAAGACAAAGAAAGAAGACTAAGTTTTTCATAACTTCAGAATTTTAATGATCCAGTAAAATTATGAAAAACAGATGAAACTATTCCACCTGAATAATCAGGTTCCTTCAAATCAACAATTGAGAAAAATCAATTCTGCTCTGGTATTGTCTTTGGCTTTACGATCGTAAACACCCTCGAAATGCCAAATCCGAAATAGATGTCGCCATCCCACCATTTTCCATTGGTTTCAGTAATAAAACCTCTGTCAAAAAAAGCCTGGGCATTTGAGAAGTGAAGCTGGAAAACATGTCCTCCTGTTTCAATATCTAAACCAATTGAAAGAGGCTGGTTGAAATCATAGGAAATCTGACTTGTTGGGGTATAAAAATATTCAGCATTGACCGACATTCTTTTTGTCAATTTAACCCTGCCCCCTACTCCGACAGAAAAAATATCATTTTTATCTTCGCCGGTAGGCACGAGGTTTTTATGAATGAGCGAGGGAATAAGTTGAGCTGATATTGAATTGCTGAACTTGCGGGCAACCAGTAATTGATAGGTATATGATACCCTCGAGCTGAAGTAATTGGTCCGGTTTTCAACACCCATATCCTCCCATTTTAATGATGTAATTGCGGTGCTAAAATAACCTGACAATGATACAGGCATTCTGCTTAATCCGGTACTTTGACGTAAAATCTTGTACTTTAAAAAACCATCAAATGTTTTTTCATATGAACTGCGCCCGACACCGATACTCAATCGTTTGGTAATTCCATATTCCAGCCCTAATCGTATGGTAGCCTGATCCAGTCCAAAAAATTCATAGGCACCTGTGTTAATACGTCCGAAACGGTGCTGGATCATAAACATCAGAACACCCTCGGCAGGATTTTCGACCGATTGTGCATTTATTATCCGGGTTGTCTTGAAAGTGGCATAGGTATAATCCGTTGTCTTAGGTTGGTCACCCAAAAGATCCATCAGGTCATCCTGAGCTTTTACATGAAAGAATAATAAAAGCGGTACGATTAATAAAATAAATATCTTTCTCATCATCATTTAATTACTATAATTTATTTAATTGTTTAATGCTCCACCATCAATCCAAATTCTGATCTTACTCAAATCACAGTCGGATAATTTTGGCCTGTCTTTTGGCATCTGACTAAACCCGTTTTCATGGTTAACTGCTCCCCAAAGCTTACCATTGTCAGCAATTGTTTTAAGATCGGTGTAATTATCGGTTTTGAGGTTACCTTGTGGCGTGGAACCGCTGTGGCAAGAATTGCAATTGCTGCTCATAATGACCGAAATCGTTGCTGAATAAGTGACATTGCTCGTATCACAACCACCAACTTGTGGGTAAAGGTTATCTTCATCGTCGTAATAACAGCCGGTAAAGCTTATCATTCCTGATAAAACCAAAACAATGACAACCCATTTCGATAATTTATACTTTAATTTTCCTCCCATATTTTCCATAATCTTTTCTACTTATTTCAACCTATTTCCATTTATTTCAAATTAATTATTCGGCATCCCATCATCTATCCATTTCCTGATTTGTGCAATTTTACAATCCGAAAGCTGATTACCATTCTGTGGCATAGGAACATTGCCGGAAGCATGTGTAATAACTCCCAATAAACTTCCTGGTGTTCCGGGAGGTATAGCACCAGCAGCTTTTACCTGATTGTAATTGGTTAAGCTGATCCCTCCTCCAGGATTCCCTCCACTATGGCAGCCATAACAATTATTCTGAATGATCGGAAAAACTGTTATCGTAAAAGTAACATTTATTGAATCACAAGGCTCCTGATCGCAATAATTATTTAAAGCGCCTTGCATAATCCACTTGTAAATAATTTGTTTTTGATCTGTATTCAGCGGTGATGCCGGCGGGGGTGGCATACGGTCTTCCGGGTCATTTTCATTGATAGCTTCCCAGATTTTGCTTTCTCCGGGTTGAAAAGGTGTGACCTCACCGGTTTGCATGACGGACTGGTAAGTCGTAAGGTTCACTCCTTCCTGGTGTGATATAGCATCATGGCAGCCTGTTGTAGCGCAAGTTGATTGCAGGAGCGGAAGTACCGCATTTTGGAAGTATACCGTATCAGGGTCACACGGTAATCCTCCACCTCCGGGATTAAAAGTAGTATCGTTGATCCATTTCTGAATTAGACCTATTTCACAATCAGTCAATGGCGGACCGTTTTGCGGCATCGGAATATAACCCTGTAAATGTTTTATCGCACCCATCAAAGATCCACTTTGTGCTATGAAAGCCACATTTTCGAAATTGTTGAGATCAATTCCTGCAGCAGGGATGGGTTGACTATGACAAGTGATACAGTTGGCCTGGAAAATCGGGAAAATTGTTCCGGGATAGGTTACGTTCGATGAATCACAAAGTGTGGTATCAGGTGGATTTATAAAAACTGTATCATTTATCCATTTCTCGATCAGGGTGATTTCGCAAGCAGTTAAAGGTGGTGCATTATTTGGCATGGGAACATAAGGAGCCTGGTGCTTGATAGCGCCAAGCAATGCGCCACTTTGCGCAAGAAATGAAATATCAGCAAAATCCGTTAAATCAATGCCCGCTTCAGGTGTTGGCGGTGCGTGACAACTGATACAATTAGCCTGAAGAATTGGATAAACCGTTCCCGGGTAGGTTACAAACGAAGTGTCACAATCAGTAGTATCCGGCGGATTTACAAATGTGGTATCGTTAACCCACTTTTCGATCAATGCAATTTCGCAGGTTGAAATTTTATTTGCATTTTGCGGCATAGGAGAAAATCCATCCAGATGTTTCAATGATCCCATTAACTGTCCACTTTGTGCCACAAAAGATACATCGCCATAATCTGTGAAATCCAAAGCTCCCGATGGTGTCGTTCCACTATGACAAGAAATACAATAGGCATTCAAAATTGGGACGACTATACCTGGATAAGTTACATTGGACGAATCACAGACCAGCGTATCGATGGGTGGTTCAGGATTGGGATTGGTATTTACAATCTCATCCGGACTATGGGTACAAGATATGATTAACAACAATAAAGCTGGAACAAAAATCCTGGAATAAATTTTAAACCTTTTCATACTGACTATTTTCTCGTTAAATAAAAATATCAGCGAAATAAAATGAAATCAATGTCGGGAAAAAAAGGATTATACTGAACAGGAAAAAAATGATGCTGAACCGGAAAAAAGACCTTTCGAATTATTTTATTTTTGACTCAAATCCGGTCAGCTTAAAAGCCCATGCGTGTTTGCAGGGTGGTGTTTTTTGAACGCTTTCGGGAATTTCAATCACCAATTCTTCTCCCTCATTTTTCCATTTCAATGATTTATCAACTCCCACCAGCAAAATATTTGCTGTTTTATCCGATTGAAGGGAAGAAATTTTAATTGTCGGTGGCAGGTTTGTTTCCTCTTTTCCTGCTAAATAAATCAGGTATATCGAACCATCCTTTTTTTGTGTAAAACAAATATTCCCTTCTTTGTAAGGAGCTATAGCCCTTGTTTCGTAAATGGCCTCATTGTTAACCTTCATCCAGTCGCCAATTTCACTTAAAAGTTGGTAAGCTCCTTCGTGCCATTGACCTTCAGGTCCGGGAGCAATGTTCAAAAGCAAATTACCTCCTTTTGCAACAATATCAACCAAAAGATGAATGGCATCATGTCCGGTCATATAAGTTGCGTTGGGTGTCCAGGACCAGCCGCCTCCTGCTATAATGCATGATTCCCATGGGTAAGGCAATGCTTCTTTGGGAACCGTATTTTCAGGTGTAAGATAGTTTTGGTTTTTCCCCGGCACAGCGCGATCAACGACAATCAATCCGGGTTGCTTTTGCCTTGCCTTCTCCACCAGTTCGTCCATCCGGATATCCTGGTTCACGATATTGCCTTTCAGAAATCCTGATTCAGATTCTTTTACATTCTGATCATAGAAATTCTTTATTTGTTCCTTCGATTGCTTTGCGACCCAGCCGCCATCCAGCCACAAGATATCGACCTTTCCATAATCCGACATAAGCTCCATGATCTGGTTCTGGGTGAACTGAACATAGTTTTCCCATTTTTCAGGATAAGCAACCGGGTCATAATTTACATTCCGGTCCATTGGTGGGAAATAGGGATCCCAGTAATAATCACAATGCCAGTCGGGTTTGGAGAAATAGGGACCAACCCACATCCCTTCATTTCTGAAAGCATCGAAAACTTCTTTGGTAATATTTGATTTGGGATTTGTATGAAAAGGACAACCTGCATCCGTAATTTTGTAGTCGGTCAATTTTGTGTCGAACATGCAAAATCCATCGTGGTGCTTAGTTGTAAAAACGACATAGCGCATTCCGGCATTTCTGGCAGCCTTTGCCCAGCGTTCAGGATCAAATTCAACAGGATTGAAAGTCGTTTTCAGGTTTTCATATTCCTTCACATACTCAACATAATTGTTCGGATTCTTTCCTTTCTTTCGCTCGCACCAGCCATAATCCTCAGGACAAATCGACCATGATTCGATAATTCCCCACTGACTGTATGTTCCCCAGTGCATCAGCAAGCCGAATTTCAAATCCTGCCATTGATTTAACTTTTGCTGAACTAAAGGGCTCGGTTCAGGTACGTAGGTTTGAGGTTCATGCTGAGCATTTAGTATTAAAAACAAAAAGCAAACTCCTGATAAGGATAAAAAAACTTTCTTCATAATAAATCCATTTCGAAAAGAATAATCAATAATTTGACCCAAAATTAGCATAAATGAAATCAAAAATAAAAAAGGCGCCATTGACTAAAACCTGGCACCCTTTAATATTACTGGGGCTATTTTCTAAGAAAAAAGAAAAGGGATAAGTTACTCTGCAACTATTTTACACTTCACGATTCGCAAAGGAACATCCTCTTTCCATTTTAGAGCAAATACATATACATTGTCATTGCGGAATTTGAGAGAGCTTAGATTTGACAAAAAATCATAGCCTTCGATTTTAAATTCAGATTCGCCAAGAAATTGTCCCGTGGTAGTATATGCCTGAAATAGGTGATCCCTTTCTTCTGTTGAATAAAGGAAAAACAAACAATTACTTTCACCATCAACCTGCAGGTTATAATAGTAGGGTAAAAAATCCGGAAAAAAACCTTCTTGTTTGACTTTTTCAGCATGAGTGGAATCAATTCCATTTTTCCTAAGTCTTTCCTTTAAGTTTTGATAATACTCTTCCTTGTCCTCACCTGTGACCGGAATAGATTTCATGTTTAATTTAAACTCTGATTCAGTGTATTTGCCATTCACCTTCTTAAATACTAAAACTTTATCGGAGTTATTCATGCCCAGGATAATTTCACCATCATTTGTAACCTGAACCATATTCTTTCGTGGCGAAAAGGGAGTTTGAAAGCCTATCAAACCTTGCTTGTGGGGAATAATCAATCCTTGGTCATTATATGCTTGAAATGCATAATAGATTTGCTCATATTTGCCTGAGTTATAATCAAGATCGGCAATAAGATTTTTGGATTTATCTCCATAGGGAACATGCCCGTAAATAATTAATTTATCAGGTCTCACCGGAAATATATTTAATGGCATAAAATCAATAGTGGTCATTTTAACAAAATCTCCGTTCAGATCGAAAAAGTTTATTCTGCCCTGGTTGTCACTTACTACTAGTAACTTGCCATCAAGAATACCATTAAAATCAGGATTATTGGCAAATTCACCAGGATTCCATCCCTGTTTACCAAAAGTTCTAATAATTTTCCCTGACTTATCAAGTTTGGTAATAGAGTATTTCATCCTATCTAAAATAAAAACACTCTCGTCGGTGGCAACTACAAACTTTTTGTTAATTCCTACCTTACCGGGCATATCCTTTTGTGTTTTATCGTAAAACAGGGTTTCCCAATCAGCATTTACCAGAAATGAATTATCTGGGATAAGTTTAATGGTTTTTACATTGTAATTGATTTCCTGAGCCGATCCAACCAGATAAATCAGAACCAGTGTAATTGTAAATATCATTTTATTCGTTTTCATAGTTTAAATTATTTAGGGTTTAAATCTTTAAAAATCAAAACTAACTGATGTTTATGTATGCATCGGTTAGGACTAATGTAATAGTCAAGCTCTTCAAGTTCAAGAGAATTTAAATTTTTCTCATCATATAAAGTCTCATTTTTTGTTGTATAGTTTTTAGTTGAAAGCCATAAAAAAATGGATAGTCCCAGCAGGAAAACGAAACCTGCCGCATAAGACAAAAGCTTAACTTTATGGATGGAAAAGAGTCTGCCTTTTGATTCAGGAATTCCAATTATATTTTCCAATGAAGGAACTTCTATGGGTAGTTCCGGATTCAGACATTCCAGGTGCTTCAAGGTATCTTCCTTTCGCCTTTTGACTTCTTCACACAATTGGTTTGCTTCCCTATCACATTCAATAAGCTTTTCTAATTCCTGTTTCTCGAAATCCGTCATTTGGTTATCAAGGTATTTTAAAAATGATTCCTGCTTATTCATTTTCAGAATTTTTAAGGGTTCTGGAAATTTTATCTATACATCGCCATAACGTTTTTCCAATTGAATTGAATGGTATTCCAGTGGCATTTGACATTTCCTTATAGGAAAGACCATCTTGATACATAAAAATCAGCATCCGGTGTTTTGGACTAATTTGTTCAATTGCTAATCGAATCCTTTCAGTTCTTTCCCGTGCAATTAAATTTTCCTCAGGATTAATAACCTCTATGCAATCTGTGCTTTTAATATCAATTTTAGTTCCCTGGCGATTGTTACTTTTTATTGAATTCAGGCATAGATTTCCGGCTACTTTGTATAACCATGCGTTAGTGTTTTCTATGGAATAACCAATATTGCTCATTCGTTGGTAGAGTTTCAAAAATGTTTCCTGAGCTATATCACCTGCTGTTTCCCTGTTATTAACAAACCGATAACAATATCTATAAATCTGCTCATAATGTTGATTATAAAGTTTATCGAACGTCATTATTTATAATGTTCTGAGTATATGAACAACTAAGTATGGAATTTGTGACACGTTACTTTTAGAAGTAAATAAAAACAGGGAATTCACTTTGTCGCTATTTAATACACTTGATAACATGGCTACTCCTTGTTCAGTAAAAGCATAAGGCAATTTTCTTGTTCCGCCCTAACTTGATGTTCCATTTTGGAATATCAAATTTTAAATTCCTGATCTATAAGTTGGAGGATGAAATCTTAAAGGAATCACATTAAATTTCTTATCAGCGTTGTATTTATTTTTATAAGTCTAACGTCATAGTTACAGAGCGTTAAATCCACGTTGCCTCAACGCTTCAAAAACCAAAATCGCAGCCGATACAGAAACATTGAGTGAATCGTGTGAGCCCAGCATCGGAATGATGATCTTTTCATCAGCAGCGTTAATCCATTCTTCTGTCAGTCCTGTGGCCTCAGTTCCGAGCACAATAGCAGCAGGCTGAGAAAAGTCAATAAAATCATATCGTTTGCTTGCTTTAAGCTCGGCAGCATAGGTTCTGATTTTATTTTCTTTCAAGTATTTTATGGCATCCTGATTCCTGCATACCACAACCGGAACTGAAAAAACACAACCCAGGCTTGATCGGATCACGTTGGGATTATAAATGTCGGTTAAAGGATCGCAAACGATCACAGCATCCACAGCAGCAGCTTCAGCGGTCCGCAGAACTGCTCCCAGATTTCCGGGCTTTTCAACAGATTCGAGAACAATCAGCAATGGATTTTTTCGAAGCTTCAATGTATCTAATGAATGAAATTTTGGTTTGGCTAAAGCAATTACACCTTCCGTATTTTCACGGTAAGCAACTTTTTCAAAAACATTAGGCGCGAGTAAAATTGTTTTTCCATAAAGTCTATCACCTTCTGAAAGATTAACCGCTTCAATTTTTGTTTCATTAAGGTAAAGGGTTTCTATTTGAAATCCCTTGTCAATAGCCTTATTGATTTCTCTCCAACCTTCTATGAGGAGAAGATTCTGCTTTTTTCTTTCTGAACTTTTCTGGAGTTTCACCAGGTTCTTAACCCTTTCGTTCTGAAGACTTGTTATTTTCTCAGGATTCATAAATTATTTCTGTGTCAAAAGTATTTATTAGTGCATTCGCGGCTTATAAATAATTTCAAAGATTTACTAATTGGGTCATTTTAATATCTTTTGATGAACTTCCAATTAGAATTTCATATTCTCCGGGTTCGACAAGATATTTATGATGATCCGTATCCCAATATTGAAATTGGTTTTTATCAATCTCAATTTTTATAGATTTCTGTTCCCCCTTTTTTATTGAAATCCTTTTGAAATCAATTAATTGTTTAATTGGACGCCAGAATTTCGGATCAATTTTCCGGGTATAAACCTGAACCACTTCATCCCCATCAAACTCACCTGAATTTTTAACAGACAATGATACTGATACATTATCTCCTTCAATCTGAACTTCAAAATCTGAATAATCAAATTTAGTATAACTCAACCCATAACCAAAAGGATAAAGCGGTTCGCCATGATAATATTTATAGGTTCTTCCTTCCATACTGTAATTTTCAAAATCAGGAAGATCAGTTGTTGTCTTGTAAAAGGTCACCGGCAGCCTGCCTGAAGGATTTACATTTCCAAAAATAATATCTGCGACTGCATTCCCTCCCTGCTCACCGGGATACCAGGCAAATAAAATGGCATCTGCCATCTCCTCAATCTCAGGCATGGCAATGGCGCTTCCGCCAGTTACAATAACAATCAAAGGTTTGTCACCGATCTTTTCCCTCATAATTTTTACATATTCGATTTGATTCTTTGGTAAACCAATATCAACCCGGTCGCCACCGTTTGCATTCAGCATCGCGTCACCTTCTTCCCCTTCAAACAAAGAGTTGATCCCAATGCAAACAATTACTGCATCAGCCCGGGTGGCCTGCCAGAAACCATGCATCAGGCTGTCGTTGTGAAACATAAAACCCAGGTTGTGCTCAACTATAGTTCCTATGCTAACCCTGTTTATTATTCCTTCAAGAATCGTATTCATCTCACCGGAAAGACCATTGTAATTGCCAAGCAAACAAGTAACATCGGTAGCAGTTGGACCAGTAACAAAGAGATTCTTAAGGGTATTTTTATTCAGTGGAAGGATATTTCCTTTATTCTTCAGTAATACGATTGATTTAGCAGCAGCCTCATAAGCCAGTTGCTTATGCTTTTCGCAATTCACAAATTCCTTTGGAATTTTTGAATAGGGATTTAATTCATCAGGATCAAAAAGTCCAAGCTTAAATCGTGTCCGGAGCAAGGGTTCAAGTGCGGCATTTACTATTTTTTCGGTGATCAAACCCGTATCAACGGCTTTTGGCAGGTACTGATAAATATAACCACAATTTAAATTTACCCCTGCTTTAGCAGCCATGGCAGCAGCCTCAACCCTTGTAGCTACCACTTTATGCCGTGCCCAGATATCATCCAGTGCCCAACAGTCAGAAACGACATGCCCTTTGAAATTCCATTCCTTTCTCAGGATACTATCGATCAGAAAATTGCTGCCACAGCAAGGCTGGTCGTATGTCCGGTTATAGGCACACATCACAGATTCCACATTCCCATTTTCAACCAAAGCCTGAAAAGCAGGCAGATAGGTTTCCCTGAAATCCCTTTCATCGGGTAATGCATTGAAGACGTGCCTTACTTTTTCAGGTCCACTATGCACCACATAATGTTTTGCGCAGGCAGATGCTTTCAGATATTTGGGATTATCACCCTGCAATCCTTTCACAAAGGCAATTCCAATTTGTGAAGTCAGAAACGGATCTTCGCCATAGGTTTCCTGTCCTCTTCCCCACCTCGGATCACGAAAGATATTGATGTTTGGTGTCCAGAAGGAAAGACCATTGTATTGATCCCGGTTACCCATCTTAACAGCTTCATGATGCTTGGCTCTGGCTTCGTCAGAAATTGCGGTTGCCACCTTGAAAATCAGCTCTTCATCAAAGGTAGCAGCCAAGCCAATTGCCTGGGGAAAGACCGTGGCTTTTCCGGCTCTCGCCACTCCGTGAAGGCATTCATTCCACCAATTGTATTCAGGGATCCCAAGCCTTTCAATAGCCGGACTGTTGTAAAGCATCAGTGAGGTTTTTTCTTCAAGCGTCAGCCGGGATATTAAATCTTTGATTCGTTCCTCCTGAATTAATCCTGGGTTTTGAAATAGAAAATCATAGTGAGTGGTTTCCTTAATTGGATTTTGGCTGCAGCCAAAAAGCACTAAAGACACGAACATCAAATGTAAAATCTTCATCACAGATAATTTTTGCTCTGTAAAATTAGAGAAATCAATGTAATGCAGGTTTTAAATTCCATGATTAAGTGTTTTTTCTACTTTTGATTAAAATTATTGACTATGTGGAACTGTCCAAACTGTGGCAGAAGCTTTCGCAATACCAACCAGGATCATAGCTGCATGATTACTGATCTTGAATCTCATTTTGTGAATAAACAGCAAAATGTGATCGACACCTTTGAAAAAATTAAAAACGAGGTTATGCAACTTGAAGGAATCCAGATAAATTCGGTTAAGAATGCTATTCTTTTTCAGGCTAAAAGTAATTTTCTTGCTGTAAAACCAAAAAAAACTCACCTTGCTATTGAGTTTGTTCTGGATGAAAAAGTAGATGAATTCCCTATTTATAAAACTTTCCAGGCCACCAAATCAAAGTGGGCTCATTTTGTAAGGCTGGAATCGCCGGAGGAGGTAGATGAACAGTTAATCCTATGGCTAAGAAAAGCTTATAAGATTTCTTCAGAATAACCGGTTTTAAAACTCAATCTTATAGCTGATATTTGGAATAATAATGGTTTGCTTATCCGGTTCGATGGTATTGTTTAAATAGTTGTAACGATATCCGAAGTATTCAGGCGCACCTAAAGCATTTAAAATCTGTAAACTCCAAATGCTTGCATGTCGCGGTTTGTTCTTCCGGTAATTAAGGGTAACGTGAAGATAATAAACTGTCGGCATCTGTTCTTCAAAAGCTCTGGACTGGTCATAAACAACATCATGCAATTCGTAAGTTGCTGCTTCGTCCACCGGGGTTTGGTGGTCGCCACCGTTGATGCTGAATTTCCCATTGATGCCGATGGTATTGCTTCTATGCTTGCGTCCCACAACCCATTCTTTACCACCCAACACATTGAAAACAAAGCCTTTATTGAAACGCGAATTGCGGGTTTCCCCATCTCCTCCTTCATAAGTTGAATTATAAAGAGAAGCCGTAGCAACAAAATAATACCCCCTGCTCATAAATCGCTCCAATGTCAGGTCGAGGCCATAATTATTGCCTGTTCCGTCATTGGTCAACGTCTGGTTGATGAACCAGTTATCATCAACATTGATCATCGAAAATGAAGTTCCGGTCTCCACGGGTATTTGAAATAAATATTGATAATATAATTCTGCCCTTAAGTTCATGTGATCGCCGATTGAACGGTCGTAACCCACCACCAGATGATGCGATTTCGAAAAATCAAGACCGGTGTTCGGCCGGATTATACCGCTTTCGGTTTCCTGCTGCCCCAGGTAAATAAACAGCATTTCCAACCGGCTATGCAGTCCGTAACCAAAACTTAAAAATTGTCCCGGAGCAAACCCATACCGAACTCCAATTCTGGGTTCAATTGAATAACGATCATTCAGGGTAAAATACTGAACATGAAACCCTGCATTTAATGTTAATTTCTCATTGAGGTCGAAACGGGATTGTGAATATGCCTGAATCAGTTCACTGCGGCCTGCATCATCCGTTGTGGTTGTCATTTCTTCTTTGAAAACAGCAGCATTCTGAATCAGCATTTCATAATTCAGCACATTTAATGTGATGCCGCTCCGGTTGGTATGTTTAGCACTGAATTTATGATTCAGGTAAGATGAAAGACTATAATTCCAAACCGTATTATTAATGTTTTCGGTTGGATACAATTGTTTGTCAACATCCATTGTACTTTCCTCATATTTTATTCCACTTCCAGATAAGGCAAGGGATGAATTCAGCAAACTTTTCTTTCCAATAATCAGTTTATGGGTTAATCCGATTGCGCCCATTGAAGTCCGGGCATTTTCATTGATCCGGTCTTCTTCATATTCCCATTCCCCGGGTTCTTTTTCCACCTCGCTGCCCGATTGGTCCGTCGACCCGATTCCCCAAAGCGCAAAAACTCCTGCTTTTTTCGCCTGGAATTCTGTTTTAAACGAAAAATCCTGGTAGGTGATCAAGCCTGCATTATCAGGCAGAATAGGTTTTATCAATCCGAAGGTTGAATACCTGTAATTGAAAAGATAAGTAGCCGGTTTTCCTATTTTATAAGGACCTTCTGAGGAGAGATCAATTCCGGTAATTCCTGCCTGAAAAGTATGCTCCCGTTTATCCTGGTTGCCTGAACGGAGTTTCAGATCGAATACACCGGAAAGCGCATTACCATATTCGGCTGGAAAAGCAGCGGTATAGAAATCGGAGTTATCAATCATTTGGGCACTCAGCGAACTAATGCCTCCGCCTCCAAAAGTGCTTAAATTCGCAAAATGACTCGGGTTGGCAATTTCCAGCCCTTCAAGCCGCCATAAAACTCCTTTGGGTGCATTACCTCTTACCACAATGCCATTGCTGTTCATGTTGCCGGCAGCTACTCCAGCATACGATGTTACAAGCCGCGCAGGATCGTCAAATGCTCCGGCAAACCTTCTGGCTTCTTCCATATTGATCTGGCGCGAACTGATGATAGCCATAGAGTTCAACGGTTCTTTCTTATCCAGCACTGCCGATACCTCAACTTCTGCCAGGTTTACCAAAGATTCATTTAATTTGGCATCGATCACCACTTCTTTCCCTGAACCTACAACTAGTTCGCTAACAATATAAGATTCATAACCCGTATAACTGATTCTGATATTATAACGTCCAAGGGGTACTTTTTCGAGCCGGAAATTCCCGTCCATATCGGTTGATGTGCCAATCAGTGGATCAGAGCCAACTATCATTATTGTAGCTCCGGGGAGTGGTATTTGGATTTCGGCATCGGTTACTTTACCCTTGATGGTTTGAGTGATCGTTTGGGAATGTAAAAAATCAGGAATAAAGGAGGATACGATCGTTAAAAATAAAACAATTTTTAAGGTCAGAAATTTTTTTGTAAATACCATAAGCTGAATTTAATTTTTTATAAAGACAATACTTTATGCCAATAGTTGTAAGTATTATGTAAATTCATAACTACAGGATGTTGAAGATTTGATTATTGTTCAGTAGTGTCCTAAAAAATAAAACAGAAAGGAGGCAATGCTTGATGTAATTAACGAAAATATTCAGCAAACCTTATAGCCGGGTTTGACGAATTGAGTAAATGACAAACGGAACAATAGCGGTCCAGAGTAAGACCAAAATCCTCAACCTTCTTTCGTCTATCCGTTAGTAATGCAAAAGATGACCCAAGTGAAGCCCCCTGATAAAAAGTCTGAATCCAATTCAAACAATTCAACTCCAATTTTTATCACTCCATAGAATTATTCTGCAACTCAATAGAATATTTATAAAGTGCGATTTAGGTCAACATAGTTTTGCTGCAAAATAAGTAAAACTATGACTTCAGTTAAAACATTTCTTATCCTTCCGATATTCTTGCTGCATGGTTATACTGATGAGAATTATGAGGTATTGAGTTCCTGGAAATTAGCCAGAGAGTCGGAGGATATAAAAATCAGTTATCGCAATGTGGAAGTAGGTGATACACTCAAAACCAGGGAAATGCGCCTTTCATTTTTAGTGGATGCCGCACCCGACAAAATTGTTCCTATGTTTAAAGAAGCTGATAAACTCACAGTTTGGTCAGCAGGAGCAAAAGAATGTGAAATACTAAGTGATAATAATAGTGAATGGCTTACTTACAGTAAATTCAATTTCCCTTGGCCTTTTAGTCAGGAAGATTTGGTAACTGAATATAGTATGGTAAAGTCAAACTCCCTAATCACCTTATCATACAAGGCGGGAACACCCAGAAAGTTACCTTTTAATAAGAATATTCCAATTTGCAAAAAATATGAAGGTCAATGGTTATTCATACCACAGATGAATGGTATAACAAAAGTTGAATTTTATTCAACAGCTTTGTTCATATCATCCATTCCAAAATTTATTCAGGATCCAATTGTTCAGGAAATTTTAATCGAATCAATAAATAATTTGAAAACACTTATAGTAGCTCAGGAATCAAAAAGAACAATTGCATTTGAATGAAATAAAAAAAGTTTTACATTAATCCTATGAAGTCGATCCTTGTAATAATAATCATTTTTTGTATCGCCCCAATAGTCATTATTGCTCAGTCAGGTTCAATAAAAGGGAAGCATCAGAATTATTCATTTTTAAGTGTCAATTATCACTCAGGAGATATTTTAGCAACCAATGATTTTGTAAAAGGAGAAAATTTATCCGGTAAACCATTGGAATCTTATCAATCCATAGCAATTAAATTCGGATTCCAAAATCCAGGGTATACCAATTGGCAAAAAATTTACCGGGGGCCCTATTATGGATTAGGGGTTTATATGGTTGATTTTGGCAATAAAGTCGAAATGGGAAATCCAAAGGCTGCGTTTGGCTTTTTTGGAATCCCTGTAAAACGCTTCAACAAATTGGAGATTTATACCGAAATGCAATTGGGAGTTGCCTGGGATTGGAAACATTATGACCCTTTAATGAACCCTTCTAATGTTGCTATAGGTTCACCTCTTACGTTATATTTAGATGTAAGCCTGCAAGCGTCTTATCACATATCAAAAAATTTGGATTTAGGGTTGGGAGTCGGTTTTACACATTTCTCCAATGGAGGATTTGAAAGGCCTAACCGAGGATTGAATTTGTTTGCCCCTTCCATCGAACTTAAATACCACTTTAAGGAGAGGCCTGATGTTCGAAGTATTGAAAGGGCGCCAAAAAGAATGGGAAAAAGCAATGACCTTTACTTTATGCTTGGCTATGGCGATCACCAGATAGCTGAACATGAGTTCGACACCAACTACTATTCCGTTGCCGGATTGGGAATATATTACAGTATTCAACATGGGAATGCATTCAGATCTGGCTTGGGGATAGATTTCAATTATTTACGCTCATTGTCTGCTAATCCTGATGGTACACCAGGAACACAAGGGACGATGGATAATTTAACAATAGGATTCGTATATGCTCCAGAACTAATAATAGGAAAATTATCAATTGTAGGGGGTATGGGAATTTATGCCAAGCACCATCAATATGGAAATTTTAATCAATTGTATCAGCGGGCAGGAGTTAAATATCATATTACTGAAAATTTTTCAGCTGGAATGAATGTAAGGGCTATAAATTTTATGTTGGCTGAATTTTTAGAATTTAATGTGGGTTATAGAATTAAATGGAGAAGATGATCTAAAAATAATTACATAATGTGAACTAAAGGAAAAAGTACCTAAAGTTGAAAAGGAAAATAAACTATGGAAGATACAGAATTATTTACTGTAATTACAGGTGCAAGCAGAGGATTGGGAAAATGCCTTGCCATTGAATGTGCTAAAAGGGGACGAAATCTTATCCTGATAGCATTACCCTCTGAAAATGTAAATCAAACAGCTATTAAATTAGCAAAAGAATATAACACAAAAGCAATTGGATACGAAACCGATTTAACAATTGAGAAAAATGTCAATTCGATGGCAATGTGGCTAAAATCAAATTATCAGATTGATATGCTGATTAATAATGCCGGTATAGGAGGAACAAACTATTTTGAGGATGTTTCTCAAAGCTACATGGATACTATCATTCAGCTAAACATGCGGGCACTGGTGTTTTTAACACATCAGCTATTACCAGCAATAAGATTGCAAAAAAAATCGCACATACTAAATATTGCTAGTCTTGCAGCTTTTGGCCCCATGGCTTTCAAAACCATTTATCCGGCATCCAAAGCATTTGTTTCTTCTTTTTCAAGAGGGCTTAATGCAGAATTAAAAGGCACGAATGTTTCTGTAAGTGTCGCATATCCTGGAGGGATGGCAACAAATCCTGAAATAACAGGAAGAATGAATCGATACAACAAACTGGTAAAGGCCTCATTTTTGTCACCGGCTGAAACTGCTAAAATTTGTATCGAACAAACATTTGCTGGTAAAACACTTATAATACCTGGAATTGCAAATAAAATTAGCCGATTAGGATTTAGAATATTTCCTGAAAAATTACGACTGAATATTCTTAGCAAAACAACCCAAAAAGAAATTCTTATAACTGCAGCTTAATATGGAAAAAGTATTGGTAACCGGAGCTAACGGCCTGTTGGGTTCAAATATTGTCAGACAATTGTCAGCCAAAGGATATTTGGTGAAGGCAATGGTAAGAAAAGGCTCCGACATGTTGTCATTAGAGGGGGGTAAATTTGAATTATTTGAAGGGGAGATTACCAATCCCTATCATGTTTCCAATGCGGTAATGGGTTGCGATTATGTTGTGCACGCTGCTGCTCGTACTTCTCAGTTTCCCTCTAACCTGGAAGCCTTTACTAAAGCCAACATTGATGCAACGCACAATCTAATTGAAGCCTGTAAAGAATATAAAGTCAAGAGATTTGTATTTGTAAGTACGGCTAATTGTTTTACAAATGGTTCAATTGAAAATCCCGGCAATGAATCTTCCGGGTTTATGGATTGGCTTAAAGGCTCTGGATATGCCTATAGTAAATATCTGGCGCAGATGGAAGTTTTGAGACAGGTGAAGGAAAATTCGTTTCCAGCCATTGTGGTCAACCCAACTTTTATCATCGGTCCCTACGATGCAAAACCAAGCAGTGGAAAATTAATGCTCTATGTAAGTAAAAATCGGATTGTGTTTTATCCTCCTGGAGGAAAGAGTTTTGTTGATGTCGAACATGTAGCAAAAGCTATAAGTAATGCTTTACAAAAAGGCAAGTTGGGTGAATCGTATTTATTAGCAGGTAAAAATCTGACTTATCAACATTTTTTTCGCATTGTCGAAAAATACACCGGTAGGCGAAAAATCCTGATTCCAATACCCTATGGATTGCTTTCAACCATTGGTAAATTTTCAAGTTTGATCGAGCATTATTTTCCAGTATCTTTACCATTGAATTCAGTTAATGTTAAACTACTTTGTCTCGAAAATTATTTTTCAAATAATAAAGCTAAAACTGAACTTAAATTGGAGGAAACAGAAATTAATAATGCTGTTTCAAATGCAATTGATTGGTTTAAGCAAAACAAATACTTAAAGAAATGGATAATCTAAAATTAAATAAATTTCTAACCCGGTTCTTTATAGTCTTTTTTGTCAATTTCATCGTTGTTGCTGGTGACCACTCTATGGATATCTTGGGATTCAATTTTCGCGAAATTTCATTTTCATTTTATTTTATATCCTATTGGTTGATTATTTGGTATGTCTCTTCACTTTTTAATGCATGGATTCATAAAAAACAGGATTTATCACTACATAAAAAACATCAGAACAATTACCTGTTGTTTTTCTTCAATTTTGTATTTGGGTTTATTGCTGCTTTTTTTGCCAATTGGTTATATCGGGAAGGGGACATTTATTTTTTTAATATGTCAGAAACGTGGTCCTCTGTTCCTATATTTAATCCCGAACTGACAATGAGCCTTTTCACTTTTTACATGATGATTTTCACAGCTGATATCTTTTTTAAATCGAGTATCAAAAGAAAAGAAGATCAATTAAAGATGGAAAAGCTAAAACAGGAAACAACAATGGCTCAATATCTATTACTTAAATCCAGGATCGAGCCGCATTTTTTGTTCAATAGTTTGAGTGTTTTGTCATCCATTATTCATTCGGATATTAATCTTGCTGAGGAATTTATTCTACGCTTATCAAAAACATTACGGTATGTAATAGAAAAGAATGAACTAGCTCTTGTTCCACTTAAGGAGGAAATCCTTTTTGTTGACAATTATTTTTTTCTCATCAGAAACCGCTTCGATGAAGGGATAATTTTTAAAAATTCAATTGATGAATCCATTATCCAAAACAGTTATATTCCTCCTGCATCATTACAATTACTAATCGAAAATGCAGTAAAGCACAATAAATTTACAACAGAGACCCCACTTCAGATATATCTTTTTAATGACAAAAATCATCTGATAGTAAAGAATAATATTAATCTCAGGGATGATATTTTTGATTCGACCAACCAGGGGCTCGAGAATCTTACGCAACGATATTCATATTTTTCGGATGAAGCGGTAAGCATTACCATCAACGAAACAGATTTTATTGTATCGATGCCTATATTAACAAAAACAGATTATGAACGTTTTAATATTTGAAGACGAAAAGCAAACAGCCAATCGCCTGGCAAGTCTTCTGTCGGAGATTGACAAATCAATCCTTATTATAGGGGCTATCGGTTCAGTTGCTGCCGGCATAAAGTGGTATAGGGAAAACCAAATGCCAGACCTTGTTTTTCAGGATATTATTTTGAGCGATGGTAATTGTTTTGACATTTTTGATGCCGTGGAGGTTAATGCACCAGTTATCTTCACAACAGCCTTTAGCGAATATGCCATACGTTCTTTTCAGGTCAATAGTATTGATTATATCATCAAACCATACGATATTAAGGATCTGAAATCTGCGTTGGATAAGTACAGAAAATTAAAAGGAATCCTTCAGTCACCTGATAAAAAACTCCTTGAAGAAATTTTGAAAAGCAAAACATTTACCCCCAAAAAGCGCTTTCTTGTTAAGATGGGTGATAATTACTTACCAATAAGCAGCGATGACATTGCTTATCTGATTTCTGAAGAAGGGCTAACCTTTGCAACATTGTTTAACAAGGAACGGTACATTGTTGACTATTCTATTGTTGAGCTTACTAAACAATTGGACACATCATCATTCTTTCAAATAAACAGAAAAATGATTGTCAATATAAAAAGTGTGAAAAAAATAAGCTCATGGTTTAACAGCAGGCTAAATCTTGTACTTATTCCTCCTCAACAGGATGATGCTGTCGTCAGCCGTGAACGCACTACCAGTTTCAAAGAATGGTTGGACATATAATGCTGCAAAGAGCCTGTATTAAAACCGAAATAATATGTGGAAGAGAATTTCCTGCATCAAATATTTGTAGTAGGCCTTGAATATGAAATTTCTGTCTTTTTGCATATTTCAAATCACCCTCCTCTTAACTGTTGGACATTCACAATCACCTGAGGTGAAAAATTTAGTCTTTGAAGGTGCAGGGATTCGTGGAATTGCTTATACTGGTGTACTTATTTCCTTAGAAGAACACGGATTCACTAAAAACATTGAAAAAGTGGGAGGAACATCGGCGGGAGCTATAACCTCGCTGTTGTTTTCACTAGGATATTCTTCAAATGAACTGGCTTCCATAATTTCAAACACAAAATTTCAAAAATTTAACGATGGCAGATTCTTTTTCATTGGAGGGATTTCCCGAATCAAAAATAAATATGGATGGTATCGCGGTCAAGAATTCACGAATTGGATAGGCAAATTGATTGAAGTTAAAACCGGGAATTCTGAAATAACTTTTGAGGAACTCCACGAACAGGCTTATAAGGATTTATATGTAACTGCCACATGTCTTAACAAGCAGAAACTAATAATTTTATCGCATGAAACATATCCAGAGATGAAAGTAAAGGATGCTGTGAGGATTTCCATGTCAATCCCTTTATATTTTCAAGCTGTATTTGTTGATAGTAATGGAATGACCTACCCTAAACAGAACCTAAATAATAACCTGGATATAATGGTAGATGGAGGAATTATTGGGAACTTCCCCATTCAAATCTTTGACACTTATGAGATAGATTCAATGAATAAAGAAATTAGAATTCCAAATTATGAAACCTTCGGTATAAGGATAGACTCTGGCCCTCAAATGAAGGAAGACGCCCTTTCAAGAAAATTAGCTCAATACCCAATAGAAAATTTCACAGATTATATTTCAGCCTTTTACATTATTGTTATTGAAAATCTTAATCGTAACAATTTAACAGAAGATGACTGGAATAGAACCATCTCTGTTTCATCGGCTGGTCTCTCCCCGAGAATTAAAAAACTAACGACAAAACAGAAACAAATACTCATTAGCAGTGGACTGGAAAGCACAGTAAACTATTTGAGAAAAAAAGGCATGATTGCTCCAGCCATTTATCAGTGTAAATAGGGGAAATACCCACTGTCAGCGAATCATTGAAAAACTGAATGTCAGCAATACAGCCGAGGCAATTCAGTATGCTTCAAGACTGGGTTTGACGAATTGAATAAACAACAAAAGGAACAACAGCTGTCCAGAGCAGAACCAGTATCCACAACCTTCCTTCATCTATCCGGTAGTCATGCAAAAGGCGGCTCCAGGGATGCTTCATAATAAAATGCCCGAAAACGAATTCAAACAGGATAGTCATAATCAACCAGATTAAACCGATCATGATTGCCTGATTCCTGGAAACAATCTCCCACTTTTTATCTATCAGCCAGACAGCCAATCCAATAAACAAGATCCCGGTGAAACATGAAAGCTGGTGAGCGCGGAGCTCAGGCATAAATTTGGCAAATCCAAAGGTTCGTAATGTGCCATTCAAGATTGCCACGACCATTAATCCGAACCAACATACCGTATAAATTAAAACCACAGGCATTATATTGATTTTATGCTGTTATAAACAAGTTTTGTAGCCTCAACAGTATACTGAGTGCATTTCTTATGGACATTAAGAACGTCAAATTTTTCCTTCCCTTCGTCTGTACTTAGATCACAGTCAGTCAAATCAGGACAATTAAGCGATCCAAACCGGGCTTTAAATTCGCTGATAAATTCCTGTACCTTCTGATAATTTATGTCCTTATTTTGATGGTTATTATCTCTTCCATAAATTAAATTAATCGCCATTACACCTCCAGCAACAGCGCCACATAGTCCGTTTGTCAGGGCCATCCCTCCGCAAAAACCTGATGCAATCCGGGGTACAAGTTCCGATTTTATGTTCTGAGAAACAGCAATCGCCATTAAAACGCTTTCAGCACAACCATATCCTGATTCAAAATATTCTTCACTGAGTTTAACCGGATCAGTTTTCATAATGAATTTCATTATTTAATAAATCTCAAAATTATGCACAATTCTTATTGCAGAAAATAATTTTTGAATTGGTCGCTAACGTACAAAAAGTGTCCGGTTTAGTAATAAATAAAATTTACAAAAAAGGGTGATAAAAAAAACATTTTATTTATTGTCAATAATTTACATTAATTGGTATTGTAGTGGACGCAATAAAGGATACAAAACGAATCGTAACTATGATTCCTTATTAATATGAAAAAAATCCGGATAAAATGAGAACAATGAAAATCGAATACAAAAACCTGAGTAAAATGTCTTTCGGGGAATTACATCAGAAATTTAATGAAGCTTTTTCCGATTATTTAATTGATATAAGCTATATGACCAGGGATGTAATGAAAAACAGGGCTATTAAAAACGGATATGATCCTGACTCCTCAGTGGGTGTATTTGATAACGATAAACTGGTCGGGTTTACCCTTGTGGGTGTTGATTATCATTATGAAAAACCTTCTGCCTTTGATATAATGACAGGATTGTTAAAAGAATACAGAGGCAAAGGAATTGCTTCAGAAATGTTTAATTTTATCAAACCCCGCTTAAAAGCAATCGGAATCGAGTATTTTTATCTTGAGGTTTTACAGGAAAACAAACCGGCGATCCGGGCTTATAAAAAGACCGGTTTTGAAATAGTAAGAAGCCTCGATTGTTTTACATTATCTTTAAAAAATTACCTCCTTACAGAACAGCCCAGACTTCCGATTGTAATTAAGAAAATTGAAAAAGACAACATAGACAAATTTCAATTGTTCTCTGAATGGCGACCATCGTGGGAAAATAGTTTTACAGCTATGAAAAGAGTTCCGGATGATATTGATTTCTATTCCGCCGAATATAGCATAAACAAATTGGGGTTGATAGTATATTACCCCTGTCTGAACTGGATTATGGCACTTCTTGTCAATCCCGAGTACAGGAATATGGGAATTCAATCTGCACTATTGAATCATTTGGTTAAACAACTTGAGGGTAAAGTTGAAATGGTTAAACTTTTAAATATTCAAAGTGACGATGAAAATTTGATTACCTTTTTGAAACAATCGGGTTTTGAACTGCTTACCGGACAGTATGAGATGAAATATAAATTATGACAATATTGCCCCCTTTCAAAAATTATACAACACAAATCGAAAGGAAGGAAGAAACCTCATTATATCAATCCCTTCCTTTTCAGCATAGGTTCAATTTTAGGCTCTGCGCCACGAAACTGAATATAGAGTTTCATTGGATCTTCGGTTCCGCCTTTTTCAAGAATATTTTTCCTGAAAGCAGTTGCAGTTTCTTTATCGAACAATCCTTTCTCTTTAAAGGCCTCAAAAGCATCAGCATCCAGCACTTCAGCCCACTGGTAACTATAATATCCGGCTGAATAACCTCCGGCGAAAATATGTGAAAAATAAGGAGTCCTATACCTGACTACGATCTCCGGGATAAGCCCAATCTTGTTCATCGCTTCCGTTTCGAAACTGATGGCTTCTCTTTGCACTGTATCTGTGAGGGTATGCCAGTTCATATCGAGGTAAGCGGCTGCAGTAAATTCTACAGTTGCAAAGCCCTGGTTAAAATATTGCGAGGCTTTCATCTTATCAATTAATTCGACCGGAATAGGTTCACCTGTTTTATAATGTTTTGCAAACGACTGAAGCACTTCCGGTTCTCCAGCCCAGTTCTCCATGACCTGCGAAGGCAATTCCACAAAATCCCTTGAAACACTTGTTCCTGAAAGCATTTCATAGGTGCAATCTGTTAACATTCCGTGCAGTGCATGGCCAAATTCATGGAACATTGTACTCACTTCCTCAAAAGTTAAAAGGGAAGGTGTATCACCGACAGGTTTTGAAAAATTCATGACCATAGTGATAATGGGTGAAATATTTTTGCCATCAATCTTTGATTGCTCACGGTAGCTGCTCATCCAGGCTCCTGATTCCTTGCTTGCACGTGGAAAAAAATCCATGATCAGAACGGCCTGGTGGGTTCCATCCTCATCAAACACTTCAAAAGTTGAAGCATCCTCATGAGGTTTGGGTATATCGAAACGCTCCTTAAAGGTTATGCCATACAATTTATTAGCAACATCAAACATTCCCTGTCTGACGCTAAATAATTCAAAATAAGGCTTTAGCAATTCATCATCCAGGTCGTACTTTTGTTTCCTCAGCTTCTCACTATAATACCACCAGTCCCATGCTTCAAGCTTTTCTTTATAGCCATCGGCA
Organism: uncultured Bacteroidales bacterium; assembly: GCA_963749345.1. Classification (GTDB taxonomy): domain Bacteria; phylum Bacteroidota; class Bacteroidia; order Bacteroidales; family JAADJA01; genus JAADJA01. Next base: position 410,426 of record CAVVMO010000004.1, read on the forward strand.
GCCATCATTTTCTGAAGTTCTTCCTTTTCTATCTTCGCTTTTGGCAATGCTGCATTCCAGACTTTATCCATCAATTCATAAACCTTCTCAGGAGTTTTAGCCATATTGTTGTCAAGCACAAAGTGAGCATGTGATTCATATCCCAGCAACTGAGCCCTTCTAACTCTCAATGCTGCAATCCTGGATGCGATGGCTTTATTGTCATGATCGTTATTGTTGTTGCCAAGATTGGTATAGGCTTTAAATATTTTTTCTCTGAAGTCTCTTTTTTCACTGTATTGTAAAAAAGGTATCAGGCTGGGCTTATTGAGTTTATAAACCCATTTCCCTTCCAATCCGGCAGCTTTTGCATCTTCTTTGCCCATATCCCTTACAAATTGAGGCAATCCGGCAAGGTCCTCCTCCTTTTCTATAACCAATTTGAAATCGTTGGTCTCGGCAAGCTGATTATCCCCGAATTTTAAAGTTAAAACTGAAAGTTCCTTGTTAATCCCGCGCAATATTTCCTGATCAGATTCATTCAGATTCGCTCCACCTCTCACAAATTCTTTATACGTCTTTTCAAGGATCATCTGCTCTTCGGCATTCAATCCAAGCGTTTCTCTGGCTTCGTAAACTACCTTCACCCTGTTGAAAAGCTCTTTATTTAATTTTATATTATCACTATGGGCTGATAAAAGCGGAGCTACTTCCTGAGCTATCTTTTGCAGTTCTTCACTTGTATTTGCAGAAGTGAGGTTACTAAACACATTGCTTACCCGAATAAGCATTGCACCACTTCTGTCTTTAGCTGCAATGGTATTTATAAATGTTGGCTGTTCGGGATTCTTTACAATGGCGTCTATTTCCTGAGCCTGCAGTTTCATTCCTTCAGTAAAAGCAGGAATAAAGTGCTCAGGTTTAATCCTGTCGAATGCCGGGACTTCGAAAGGGGTTCCGTACTCGGAGAAAAAAGGATTAGTGGTTTCTGTTGTCATCTGTTTCTGATTTGTGGTACAGGAAAGGATAAAGATTGTAATTGCCGGAATGATTAAAAATTTTTTCATGTTTTTCGTGATTTACTAATTTCTACTGCCGTCAAAATTAGAAATCTTTTTAGCCGTTGGGATTATTTTTATTCTTTTGTTTATGATTTCAAACTATACCAGCAATGAAAGTGAAATGTTAGGATTTATTGATGTCCCGCCTTCCAGCTGTGTATGCAACCCAATCTTGTATGTAACTGTCTGAAATAAAATTAAGTAAAAGCGTATTATCTTTATTCATGAGAATTTTATTAATCATCATCAGTCTGGGTTTAATAGTTTCGGTAAAAACTCAAAATTTTATTACACCGACCATTATTACAACTCTGCCTGCAGTTTTGGATGAAACGTCAGGTCTGGTAAACCTGGATGGTGAAATATGGACACACACTGACAATGGTGGTGGGTCGGAATTATACCAGATCAATTTGACAAATGGTAACATTATCAGGACGGTAGAAGTACATGATGCAAATAATGTTGATTGGGAGGATATTGCCTGCGATGAATTGTATGTTTACATCGGTGATTTTGGGAACAATGATGGCAGCAGGACTAACCTGAAAGTTTACCGGGTAAGCAGGGCAGATATAGCATCAAGCAACGATGTGGATGCCGAAAAGATACATTTTTCATACAGCGATCAAACCTCGTTCGAGCCCAATTATCATAACACCAATTTTGATTGCGAGGCATTGACCTGTCACCAGGACAAATTGTATTTATTCACAAAAAACTGGATTGATAACCAGACCAAGGTGTATGAGCTTTCGAATGAACCGGGTACCCACATTGCCGAGTATCTCGCTTCTTTTGATGTAAACTGTCTCATCACCGGAGCCGAAATGATCCCTTCATTAAACACGCTTTTACTGACCGGATATAATGAAAGTGGAGGAACGTATACCTGGATATTTAACAACTTTTCAGGTGCTGATTTTTTCGGAGGAAGCAATACCAAACTGATTTGGTATACCTTAACACAGGTTGAAGGCATTTGCTATGCCGGTAGCACAGAAGCTTACGCCAGCAGTGAAAAATTTGAAGGTGTTTTGGACCCAACACTTTACTCTCTGGACCTGTCAAACTACATGACTCAGATTGAAACTACTGCAAATCCGCAAATTCTTGTTTTTACTGACCATTCCAATATTGTAGTCGTTGCTGAAAATGGGAAATCCCTTAAAGGAAATTTGCAAATCCTCACCATGGATGGTCATTTGGTGGCTAATCGAAAGGTAAGGAATGAAAGTGTGATTAATATTCCGATTGAATTCGCTAGCGGGATTTATCTTGTCCGTTATCAAAATGGATCAATTGTGCTCACCAGGAAACTTATCATTTTCTAAAAACTATTCCTCATACCAACTGATTTTCTGCATTCGTAGTTTTCCTTCAATGGTTGAATTTCTAAAAATGTTCGTTCATTTCATGAACCGATTTCTATTGTGGAGCTTAAAGGAAAATAATTCGTACTTTTGATCATCTTAAAAAAAATATCTGCCATGAAAGCAAAATTAAACGGCTTCATTCTCTTCATTTTATTGGGTTCATTTTCTGAAATCAGCGTTTTTGCTCAGGTTGGGATTCAGGATATTAAGATTTGTGTCATTTCGGATGTGCATTATTTCGATACCTCCCTGCTGATAAATGACGGACCCGCCTTTGAGGAGTATCTGAATTTCGACCGCAAACTTTTGCGTGAAAGCTATGCAATTACAGAATCATTAGTTGATTCACTGATCAGCGAGCAACCCGATCTGGTGCTTGTTACAGGCGATTTAACTAAAGACGGAGAATTGATTTGCCACCAGAAAATGGCAAACTATTTCAATCAACTTGAAAATGCAGGCACTCAGGTTTTCATTTGTCCCGGAAACCATGATATTAATAATCCGATGGCTGTGGCCTTTGATGGTGCACTTACTTATCCTGTGCCAGGCGTCAATCCTGAAGAATTCAAAACTATGTATGCAAATTATGGATTTAATCAAGCCATTGCTGTAGATACTGCGTCGCTTAGTTATGTGGCCGAACCTATCCCGGGTCTTCAGATTTTGTCGATGGATGTTTGCCGCTACGATTCAAACTATATTAACAATTACCCTCAAACCAACGGCGGTTTTAAACCACAGGTTCTTCAATGGGTCAAAGACCGGATCATCGATGCCAACGGACAGGGAAAGATCATCATCGGTATGATGCACCATAATTTTGTTCAACATTTTACCAATCAGAAGCTGCTTTTTGGTGAATATGTGATTGATGATTGGGATAACATATCAACCCAGTTGACCGATCTGGGTTTGAAGATTGTTTTTACCGGTCATTTTCATGCCCAGGATATGTTCAGAAAAACGACTCCTTCGGGTAACTCAGTTTATGATGTTGAAACCGGATCGGTTGTCACCTGGCCCTGCCCATACCGGATTGCTCATATTCAGACCGATTCAACAATTGTACTTACAGGGAAGAGAGTGGAAGATATTGATTACAATACCGGCTCCCTGACTTTCCAGGAATATGCCCTTCAGGATTTGGAGACAGGTTTGCCACCTACCATTATTTATTTGCTTACCAATCCTCCCTACAACATCAGTCAGGGTCTGGCTGAAACAGTTGAGCCGGCATTTACCGAAACATTGATCGCACATTATAACGGCAACGAAGGGAATCCATCATCCAATACGCAATGGATCATGTTTTTGCTGAATATATCAGGGTATAGTTACATCACACAGGCATTGCAAAGCGTATGGAACGATGCTGCACCCGACGACTGGAATACCTCTTTCGACCTTTCTCCAAAAGGCAGTAAGTTAATCCTCGATCTGACTGCATTTCTCGAAGGACCTTTTAATGGCCCAGAAATGACACCCGATTTGAACCCGGATTACCTTCCTTTGAATCAGCCTTATGTTTCAAGTCCCTGGATGTACACAGGAAGTGATGCGGTTTCCAACATTCCAAATCCAGAAGTGGTAGATTGGGTTTTAGTCGAGATCAGGGATGCGGCTTCTGCTGCACAGGCAATTGGATCTGCAAAAGTTGGCAGGCAGGTTGCCTGGATATTTAGTGATGGTTCTATTGCAGGATTAAACGGCACTTCAAATCTTCAATTCAATCATTCAATAATTCATCAATTATTTGTCGTCATCTGGCATCGTAACCACCTGGCTATTCTTTCAGCAAATCCACTAATAAAAACAGGAGGGATTTATCATTACAATTTTTCAACCAGTTCTTCCCAAATATTTGGCGGTTCATCCGGAGCAAAAGAAATTACTCCGGGAATCTGGGGCATGATCTCCGGGGATGGAAACGCTGACGGCTTTATTGACATCATTGACAGGAATAGTGTATGGTCGCTACAGGCTGGAAATTCAGGTTATCTCCATGGCGATTTTAATATGAATGGCAATGTTAAAAACCAGGATAAAAATGACAAATGGCGCATCAACCTGAATAGGTCATCCCAGGTTCCTCAATGACAAATACGCTTAAAAATATGACAACGCTCTCACCTTAAGGGATTATTCTAAATCCTTGATCGATCGGCTAATGTAATCTTTGTAATCCTTAACAATGGGTTTATAATCTCCTTCAAATAAAGGGGAAGAGATCAAAAAGTCAGCAGAGGTTCTATTGGAAGCGGTAGGGATGTTATATAAAACAGCAATTCTTAAAAGCGCTTTCACATCCACGTCATGTGGTTGTTGCTCCATCGGATCCCAGAAAAAGATCAGCACATCAATCTTTCCTTCTGCGATCATTGCTCCCAGTTGCTGATCCCCGCCAAGCGGACCTGATTTTAACCTGATGATTTCAAAATCCTTAGCAGGTAAATTATGTTTTTCTGTGATCAGGGTATCCTGTATTAATCTTCCGGTGGTTCCTGTGCAGATAAGGATATGTGGAGCCAATACATCTTTATTCCATCGCACCCATTCTACCATATCCTGTTTCTTCTTATCGTGGGCAACCAGGGCTATGTTTTTTCGCTTAACCATATTTTCTATTTTTCGGCAAAATTAAACTAAATAAAAAATTGAAATTTCTGTTTCTAAGTTTACCCTTTGCCACTCAAATCAATTAATATAAAAATAATTGATTTGGCTAACTCCTCCATGAAAACCACTGAAATAAAATCCGGTTGTATTCTGCTATGCTTTATGCATCGTGGCATATTACATTTGCTTCATAAACTTTAATTCATAAGTTTAGAAGTTCTTAAAAACCAATTTTAAATAACCATTAACCTAAAAAAAGGAGGACACCATGAAAGCAATTAAATTAGCATTAGTTATCGCAATCCTTGGATGTGCGAGTTTGAGTTACGCAGATGTAGATCCGGGCCCACTGAGTGTAAAAATTACATTGAAAAAGGCCATGGAAAGCCGCTCGCTTGTAAGAGCTATGTATCAGCAGATAGACAAAAGCTTTCTGCAAGTCGACCAGAACGGATATTATGTTGCAAGGGTTATCTTCAACCGCAACATTTACGTGATCTATGGCAAATACGAAGAATGGATCAGATTCTTCTTAATGGATTTGGATGGCGAGCCTGTTAAGAGCAGCTTAAACAGCAGCCAAATGGCCAAACCTGTCAGATGACCAAAGCCAATGGAATTAAAGCTCACCATGTAAGGTGGGCTTTTTTATTGGCTCCCCGGCAGGATTTAATTTGAACCGAATCATCGAGGAATTAAAGAAATCTAAGTTTAATTTTTATTTAAAAAAGGCAGGGGATTTTTAGTCTTATATAATCCTTAATTACGTTAATCTGCAATTTGAGATCGGATATTTTCAAATAAGCTACGATAAATAAATCGAGGAGAAACCTTTTCCATTAATTTACTATTTTTAACTTTTTAAATTTATATATCCATATATTGCAATTGCTTCAATTAGGAAGAAATGATTAATTGTATTATCATAGATGATGAAAGGCAGGCGCGTGAAGTGTTAAATAAATTAATAGTTCGATATTTTAATGATAAAATACAAGTAAAGGCGCTTGCCAGTTCAGTCAAAGAGGGTGTTGGAATGATTCATAAATTCAACCCGGAACTTGTTTTTTTAGATATTGAAATGCCAGAAGAAAATGGCTTTACTCTTTTCAGTTATTTTGATCACATTCATTTTGATGTGATTTTCACGACTGCCTATAAGCAATATGCTATCAAAGCTATTAAGTTTTCTGCATTAGATTATTTATTGAAGCCGGTCAATTTCATTGACCTGAAAGATGCGATTACTGCTTTGGAAAAGAAATTAAATCAGAGCAAAAAGCAAGAAAGAATTGAAGCGATGCTTTCGAACATTGCTATCGGTGATGATATTCAAAGTAAAATAGCATTGCCAACAATGGATGGGTATCGTTTGGAGAAGATCAAGAATATTATTTATTGCGAAGCAGACGAGAATTATACAAAAATTCACGTTAATACAGGTGACATGGTGATGGTCCCCAGGACCTTAAAAATCATTGAAGAACTCCTTCCTCCAAAATATTTTTTCAGAATACATAAGTCATATTTGATTAACCTGAATTTCGTGAAATCCTATTCCAAGACTAACGGATACAAGGTGCTTCTTGAGAATGGGACTGAACTTGATGTGGCAGTGAGAAGAAATGATGAATTTGTTAAAAACCTGACCAAAAAAAATCAATAGATTTAACTCATGCGAATCCCAATTGCAATTTGCTTCCTCATATCCTTTTTGTTTAGCGCATCATCCTTTTCACAAAAATACCAGTCCCTGCATTATACAATGAAGGATGGACTTCCTGATAATGCGGTACGATCCATCTTCAAAGATTCCAAAAGTTATTTGTGGATAGGAACAGATGCAGGTCTATGCCGTTTTGATGGGAAAAAGTTTAAAATTATTTCTTCTCGGGAAGGGTTTAAAGGGGAAAAGATTTGGTCAATTACGGAAGACGGGTTAGGTAATATTTGGTTTGGAGATTATGGGAATGGAGTCATCAAATATGATGGAAACACCTTCATCAAGTATAATGGTGACAATGGACTGGTCAATAACCATATTCGGATCATTGAATACTCTAAAAAATTCAACCTTGTTCTTATTGGAACAGATTACGGGTTAACTGTCTTTGATGGTAAAACTTTTCACAATTTCAGCAAAGATCTTGGAAATGCTGAAGATCCGCTGTGGGTCACGGGATTTTATGAAGATTCGATTTCAATAAAAGTTTATACATTTTCACATCTTAACTATAGTCTTGATCCCAATACGTTTAATCTTGATAAAATGGGTGATAATGAACCTTTAAATTGTGGGTCCTATTTAGCAACTCATTGTGCAAAAGATGGAAAACAATATTTTACTGACAGGATCGGGTTGACTATAACGGAAAACAATGATACCCTGAAGTATATTTCCAATGCGGCCAATACCCCCAATAATCGGAATTTAGGACAGGTATTTGACATAACAGAAGACAATGACGGGAAAATCTGGTTGGCATCATGGGAACCATATGTCCTGAGTCCCGGAGGGCTTTATATGTTCGATGGAGAAGATGTACTAAAGATGAACAATACTTTTAATTTAGACTGCCGGGCAGGATGGTCGCTTTATTATGATGAAGATTATGATATATTATGGTTTGGAACCGTGGATAATGGACTCTACAGAATAACAAAAAACCTGTTTGAATATTACGAACCCGGATTTTTTGGGGTGGACAGTCTGGCAATCAATGATCTTCTTTATGATAAAGAGGGTAACTTGCTGATCCTGGATAAAAAACACCTCATCAGAAAATTTGAAGGTGAAAGGTACGAGGTTTTCCCCAATAAGCCATTTTATGAATCTTCAAGAAATTATAATGAGCGAACTAAAAACTCACTTTGGGTTGATTTAAGCAAAGTAAAACACTATGAGTCTTTTTTAAGTGTTTTGGAATTAAAAAAAATGACTTTCGATAACGAAGGCAACTTATGGATTAACAGTGATCCAGGATTGTTTGAAGTGAATCTCACAGAAAAGCAGGTGATTTGTTACGACATGGTTGGCTATGGAGGCCGCAGTATATTTTTTGATAAAAATGAACAATTAAATGCTGCTGGGGGGTGGGGCCATTACAAAAATATAAGCACATTAAAACCTCAGATACGTTTTTACCTAATGTGAATATTAAAAACCTACCGCATGATATAAGCATGTTAATCCACAACGGTGAAGAAATATGGTTGGCAAGCCTATCCAATGGACTTTATTGTGCGAAGGATACGGTTTATACCAATTATAATGAATCCAATTCAGAAATTGACAATGCCCTCAATTACCTCTGTTTGGACAATTACGGTCATTTGATATTAGGTGCTAATAACGGCAATATCTATTTTACAGATATTACTAATAACACCCTGAAAATTCTGAACATCGTTGGTCCGGCAGAGGGAATCTCAGGTAACAGTGTAAACTGGTTGCAGGTTGACCGAAAGAATCAATTATGGATTGGCACTAATACAGGATTGAACCGCCTTGACCTGGATTCGCTTTATTCAACAAATACCATTCAACTTTTTCATTATGATGAAGAGGAAGGTTACATAAATCAAACCGGAAATATAGCCATTCTTGATCATAACGGGGATGTTCTTGTCGGAACGGAAGGGAGTTTGCTGCGCATTAAAAGTTCAGGGGAAATTAACAAGGTCCATTCAAAACAAAATATCAGTTTGTTGGACTTTGAAATAAATGGAAAATCCTTCCTTCCAAAGCTTTTCAGTAATCTGGGACAAAGTGAACATGATAGTATTCCCTACTTCGCCAAACTAAGCTACGATCAAAATTATCTGGTTATCCGGTTTGATGTTTTGAATTATTTAAATCCTAATAAAGACATTTTCAGGTATTTTCTTGATGGACTTGACAAAGAATGGAGTGTATTTTCTGATTTACGCCAGGTTTCTTTTTCCCATTTGCCGCCCGGCAATTATACTTTGCAGATTGAAGGGAAAAATTCAAATACTGGGATAGATTATAATCCACTTATAATCTCTATCAAAATAAGAGCTCCTTTTTGGAAAACCTGGTGGTTCTATTTATTATTCAGTAGTTTAATAATAATAGGTATATGGCTTTATTTCAGATTCAGGATAAAAAAAACCAAAGCAGAGGAACAAAAGAAAGCTGAAATATCCAGGCAATTGGCTGAACTGGAGATGAAAGCCCTACTGGCCCAAATGAACCCGCACTTTACCTTCAACGCTATCAACTCCATTCAGAATTACATTCTTGATAATGATGTTGATAAAGCGCTTTCCTATCTTTCCGACTTTTCAAAAATTATCCGTCAGACGCTTGATAATGCTGCCAAACGATTCATCACAATAGAGGAGGAAATTGAATATTTGAAAAGATACCTTCACCTCGAGCAGATGCGCTTTGATGATCAGTTTTCATTCGAAATTAAGGTAGAGGAAGATATTGATACGGAAATAATGCTTATTCCCCCTATGATCCTTCAGCCGTTTGTTGAAAACGCAATTAAGCATGGATTAAGGAATAAGAAAGGTAAAGGCAACCTTTTGATAAAATTTGATAAGGTTGATGAAAACACTTTCAGGTGCACTGTCGAAGACAATGGTATAGGCAGAGAAGCAGCAATAAAACTTAAAAGCGGATTAGAAGATCACCAGGCAGCAGGGACTAAAATTACGGAAGATAGAATCGAACAATTGAACAAATATTATAGCGAAAGGAATTACTCGGTTAAAATAGCTGACTTATCAGATAAAAAAGGAATTCCATCAGGAACACAGGTTGTAATTCTACTTCCTTTGCTTTACAGTTAGACAAGCGATCATACGTTTATTTCGGTTTTTATTACGCTTACCATTCAAATTTGCACGATAAATAAATTCCATTCTTTGAATCATTTCCTGATTCTATTTTAGACAAGCTTTTAAATAATTAAATATTGATATCATGAAAAAAATTATCCTTTTTTTATTCGTCATTCTTCTGGTTAATATTTTGTATTCACAAGGAACCTGGACAAATAAGGCAAGTATGCCAACTCCAAGAACTTCTGCAGGTTCGGCAGTTGTGAATGGAAAAATATATGTAATAGGAGGTTATGAAATACCACAAAATGTCTCTACGAATATTGTAGAAGAATACAATCCGGCAACTGATACTTGGACGACAAAAACTCCCATGCCAACTACTCGACAAGGATTTGGTGTGGCTGTTGTTGACAATAAGATTTATTGTATTGGGGGTTCATTACTTAATACAAACAGATTGACTGTGAATGAAGAGTATGACCCTTCAACCGACACCTGGACAACAAAAGCCTCAATGCCTACTCAAAGAACAGCTTTAAGTTGTGAATCGGTCAATGGAAAAATTTATGCAATGGGTGGACGTCAAGACTGGAGTTCATTATCGGCTGTGATTGAAGCATATGATCCAGTTACAAATATATGGACTTCAAAACAACCAATGCCAACAGGCAATGCAGCATTTGCTTCAGTTGCATATGATAATTTAATTCATGTTTTCGGAGGAGGTTCGGCAGGAGCAATTTTTAATGTTCATCAGGTTTATAATCCATTAACAAATTCCTGGAGTTCTTTGGCCTCTTTACCAAATAATATATGTGGAATGTCAGCAGAATCGATAAATAATAAAATTTATATTATCGGAGGCCTTACCGATTCAGGATATACTGGAACCAATGAAGTTTATGATCCTGTTTCAAACAGTTGGTCTAGTGAGACTAATATGATTACCGCAAGAGCTGGTTTATGCATGGAGAATGTGAATAATAAATTATATGCCATAGGCGGTCACTCTGATGGAGATGCTTTTTCCATCAATGAAGAATTTTCTCCGAGTCAAACATTCACAAAACAGGAAGTTGGCCTTATACCTGTAAATTATGGAAATAAACGCTGTGTCCAATTTGTGGATGTGAATAATGACGGGTTGCTCGATTTATTTGCTACTGGTTCTACTGATATAGGTGGCTGGGGTGGTTCAACCATGATTTATCTGAATAATGGCGACAACACCTTTACCCAACTTACCGGTTTGCCATTTTCAGGATTTTTTGGAAGTGAGGCTGACTGGGGAGACTATGACAATGATGGATTTCTGGATTTACTAATTTCTGCCGAAGGTGAAGGATCACCTGGTGGAGGTGGTACAAGAATTTATAAAAATAATGGCAACAATACTTTTACGCAGGTATTTAATATTCCCAGGGGATTTTCAATTCAATGGCTGGATTATAATAATGATGGTAAACTCGATTTTGTAATGTCTGAAGCTACTTATTACTCAGCCCCCTTTACCATTAAAATATACCGGAATGATGGCAATGACGTATTCTCTCTCGATACCGGCCAATCTTTCCCAACGACTAATACAAATGGATATCCCAGGATATGCAGAATTGATTACGATAATGATGGGTATATGGATTTGATTGTTTTGGGAACAGACAATTCAGGAGCTGCAGTAAGCTATTTATTTAAAAATAACGGAGATGGAACTTTCTCGACCATGACTTCCAATTTACTGCCTCCCGGGGGTAGCGGTTCTTTGGCTTTTTCGGATTATAACAATGATGGGTTTCTTGATATTTACCAAAACGATGGCTCTTTTTATCTAAATAATTCAGGAGACGGAACTTTTTCATCAGTTGCCTTAAATTCGGTAATAGCAATGGCTGGAGGTAATGACATTGGAGATTTCAATAATGACGGCTTGCCTGATATACTAACTACAGGTAGTATGGCAACAGTAATTAATACCAAGGTTTATCGGAATGATGGCAATAATTCCTTCACTGATATTCAGAGTGGTATCACTTCATTGGCCATGTGGAGTTCTGTTAAATGGGGCGATTATGATAACGACGGGTATTTGGATTTTTTATTGGCGGGTTATTTGCATACTGATCCATACAAAGCCACAGAACTTTGGAAAAGCTCCGGTGGCGGCACACCGAATACTATTCCAACCTCTCCAGTTTCACTCAGTAGTAGTATAAATGGAAACAAGGTTACATTAAACTGGAACAAAGCAAGTGATGGACAAACCAACCAGAATGCACTCACCTATAATGTCCGCATTGGAACATCACCCGGTAATAGTGATGTTTATTCCTGTGCTGCTAACCCGGTAACTGGTTTCAGGAGGATTGCACAAATTGGAAATGCAAGTACAGCTTTAAATTTTATTATTGATAGTCTCACTATTGGTGCAACATATTATTGGTCAGTACAAGCAATTGACCTGGCTTATGCCGGTGGTGCATTTGCTACTGAAGAAAGTTTTACCATAACCGATCCGATCACCGATTGCTTGGTGGCATATTATCCATTTAATGAGAACGCAAATGATGAAAGCGGAAATGGGAATAATGGAACAATCAATGGTCCGGTACTAACATCAGACCGTTTTGGAAACCCTGATGCAGCATACTTGTTCGATGGTTCTGATCATATTTATGTCAGTGCTTCCCCAAGTATTAATACGATTAACAATGAAGGGACAACGATTTGTGCATGGATAAAAACGATTGATTATATTCCAATTACTGCTCCTTCAATATTGTACTATGGAGTAGGTACAGGTCAGCCTGCATTTTGCAATATTATTTGGGATACATTGGTAAATGCTTGCAACTTTATTTCACAAGCAAACAGGGGTGATTGTTATTCCACGAAAAAAATTTATCCTGAGAACTGGTATTTTGTGACGAATGTATTTGATGAGCAAAATGCCGTGATGAAGATTTTTGTAAATGGGGTATTGGATGGAGAAGAACCTTATAATATTTCTAATCCTATTAATCCTCGAATTGAAATAGGACGAGATCCCTACGCTGGAGGAAGCCAATATTTTAATGGAGTAATAGATGATATTAGAATTTTCAATTGTGCTTTGGACTCTGCTCACATATGGGAATTGTATTTAATGGATGGAATTATTTTAAATCTTCCCGACACTATTATGGCCTGTCACGATGAAAGTATCGAGCTGGATGCCGGTGCGGGTTTTACAAGTTATTTATGGAGCACCGGCCAAAACACACAAACCATCATAGTAACTGAAACTGGTACTTTTTCTGTTACTGTAGAAGATGCATTTGGCCATACCGCAACCGACTCCACCTATGTCAACATCATTAATGTGCAAATTGCGCAAAACGATACGACGATTTGTGCCGGCCAATCCCTTGAACTTTCTTTAACGGGCAGTTTAAATACTTCAACTGAGGGATTAGTTGGGTATTGGCCATTTAATGGCAATGCAGATGATGGGAGTGGAAATGGAAATAATGGGACAGTTAATGGTGCCATTCCATCACAAGATAGATTTGGAAATGCTAATAGTGCTTATAGTTTTGATGGAACTGACGATTATATTAATATTCCAACTACATCAAGCCTTAATCCTACAGGAAAAATCGGTTATTCTGTTTCAGGATGGGTTAAGATAAATGCATATTATGGCCAATTTTTTTGCTTAAGAGGATGGCCGTATCAAAATACTTATGAGATTCTAATTGAATCTTATGAGTATATTGGTTATATGAAATTTTGTAATTGGATAAATCCGTGTAATATTATATTATATTCAAATTCTCCGGTTTCAATTGGTGTTTGGCATTTTTTCTGTCTTAATATTGATCATATAAATAATGTTACTGATCTTTATCTGGATAATGCGCTTCAATCTACTTCAATGAATAATATTTCTATTCCAAATTTTAATAGTGGAAGTCTTTTTGACATAGGTAGAAATACAAATGGAGGAGGAAATTTTAATGGTCAAATAGATGATATTAGAATTTATAATCGGGCTTTAAATTCGGATGAATTACAAAATCTATATTTGGAAGGATTAGGAAATTACTCCTATCTATGGTCCACCGGTGATATTATTCCCACAATTACTGTTATACCTGATGAAAACACTACCTATTATGTAGATATAACAGATGGTATAAATGTGTGTTCAGATAGTATAACAGTTACTGTAAACGAAATCAACTTAAACCTGCCTGATACACTCCTCGCCTGCCACCAGGAAAGCATATTATTAGATGCCGGTGCAGGTTTTACCAGTTACCTTTGGAATACAGGACAGACTACCCAAACTTTGGCAGTTACAGAAACAGGAACCTATATCGTATCTGTTGAAGATGCTCTTGGCTGCATGGCTAACGATTCCACATACGTAAACATAATCAATTTACAAATTGCACAAAATGACACCACTATTTTCGCCGGGGAAAGTATTGGATTATCAATCATGGGAGGAGATTCGGCAAATATAAACAATGGTCTTGTGGCTTGGTATCCATTTAATGGAAATGCTAATGATGAAAGTGGAAATGGGAATAATGGAAATGTTTATGGATCCTCATTGTCCGTCGATAGATTTGGAAATGAAAACGGTTGTTATAGTTTTAACGGTGCAGAAAATTATATTTATATAAATGCTTCCTCGAGCCTAAATACAGCAACCAATCTTTCTACCACTATAAATACCTGGGTTAATGTAATGGATTACAATTATGATAACCCTTCATTAATTTATTATGGTGTTGATTATTCACAACCGACCTTTTGCAATATAATAGATGATTCACTTGTCAGGGCGGCTAATTATTTATGGCAACTTCCCTATGGTAATTGTTATTCATCGACTAAGATCATTCCAAATGAGTGGTATTTTGTATCGTATGTCTATGATAAGCAGAACTCATTAATAAAAGTTTATGTCAATGGGGTATTTGAAAACCAAACATCTTATACAGTAACAAATCCTGTTAATCCTCATTTGGAATTTGGTCGTGATCCTTACGGGGGAGGTAGTCAGTTTTTTAATGGAAAGCTTGATGACATTAGAATTTTCAACCGAGCGCTAACAGACAACGAAATACAGAAGTTATATTTTGAAGGTCTTGGAGATTATTCCTGCCTCTGGTCAACCGGTGAAACCACTCCGTTTATCACTGTTTCACCCTCCCAAACTACGACCTATTATGTAGAAATTACAGATGGCATCAATACTTGTACTGACAGTGTAACAATTACTGTTATTCCTATTGTTAACCTGGATTTAAAAGTATTCCTTCAGGGCCCGTACCTGTATTATAATATGACTCCATTTTTAAATCTTTTTGGATACCTTCCGCTAGTTCAACCTTATAATGTTCTGCCCTGGAATTACAACGGTACTGAAGCCATTAATTCTGTTCCTAATACCAATGTTATTGATTGGGTCTTGGTTGAGTTAAGAGAATCGTCTGGTGATGTTTCTATGGCGACAGAGCAAACAATTATTGCCAGAAAAGCTGGGCTCATTCTCAGAAGCGGGAAAATAGTCGATTTGGATGGGGCTTCGCCTTTATTATTCCAGGTAAATATTACAGATAATTTGTTTGCTATGGTCATGCACAGGAATCATTTACCCGTTATTTCTGCAAATCCTCTAATTGAGTCAAATGGAATCTATGCTTACGATTTTACTAATAGCCTACTTAATATTTATGGAGGAGAAAACTCATGTTCAAATCTGGGTAATGGGTTATGGGGTTTAAGCAGTGGTAATGGAAACGCGGATGCCCAAATTGATAATCAGGATAAAAATGATGTTTGGCTTCTTCAACTTGGCACAGTCGGTTATAAAAGTTCAGACTATAATATGGATGGGCAGGTAGATAATTCTGATAAAATTGTCAAATGGGGACCAAATACAGGAAAAGGCAAACGGATACCCTAAAAATTTCGGACACCTTCGCAATAGATCCAAATAAATTATTACAGAACGCAATTTTAAGGGGAGAGAGGCCTGGCTATTTAGCCGGCCTCTTTTTAGTTACTCTGATTTTGTAAATGAAAGTATTGGAGTACATTGATGATCTCCATATAAAAATGGTTGTATATGAAAATGTATTTTCTGAGATTAAAATTTGTACTTATGAAATCGATGAGGTAATCAATTAGTTTTTAGAGTTAATGGGGGTTTTATAAAAAAGAGAAAAGGATAACTACAAAATTTTGAGCAGTTGTTTTCTTAGATCTCTCCGGCAGGATTTCCCGCCTCCTTTGCATTACGGCGGGATAAACTTCTCATCCTGCCGGTCTTCTTGAAAATAAGAGATTATAAATATAAAAAGTGACCCTTTTGTCAAAGATCACTCATTTTGTCCCCCCGGCAGGATTTCCCTCCTCCTCTTCGTTGCGGCGGGATAAACTTATCATCCTGCCGGTCTTCTTGAAAATAAGAGATTATAAATAAAAAAAGTGACCCTTTTGTTAAAGATCACTCATTTTGTCTCCCCGGCAGGATTTCCCGCCTCCACTTCGTTTCGGCGGGATAAACTTCTCATCCTGCCGGTCTTCTTGAAAATAAGAGATTATAATTAAAAAAAGTGACCCTTTTGTCAAGGATCACCATTTTGTCTCCCCGGCAGGATTCGAACCTGCGACCCATTGATTAAGAGTCAATTGCTCTACCAACTGAGCTACGGAGAGTAAGGGCGGCAAAATTAGAAAAATATTAATTATCAATCTTAATTATCTTTGTCAAAAAATTGTCCTTGTCACAAAAATCGGATCATAATAAGTCTGCACTCAAAGTCAACAAAGGGATTGAACAACCGGCGTCATTCAACCCGGAAGCGCTAAAGCAGTTGAAAAAGACAGGAAAGGAATTACAAAGGGCGCATGATTATGTTGACGGAATAAGATCAGGAAACAGAATGATCCTGAGCAAGGCCATTACGATGATCGAAAGCTCCCTGCCCCGTCACCAGGCAATTGCGCAGGAAATCGTTGATCAATGCCTGCCCTTCTCAGGGAATTCAATCAGGATTGGAATTACCGGAGTTCCCGGAGTAGGCAAAAGCACTTTTATTGAAGCATTAGGAACAACCTTAACCGCTCAGGGTCGCAAGTTGGCTGTGCTTGCCATCGATCCCAGCAGCGAAAAAACAAAAGGCAGCATCCTGGGCGATAAAACAAGGATGGAAAAACTCTCCGCCGATCCGAATGCCTATATCCGTCCTTCGCCTTCTGCAGGTTCACTGGGAGGTGTGGCCCGTAAAACGAAAGAAATCATTATCCTCTGCGAAGCCGGGGGCTTTGATACCATATTTGTCGAGACCGTTGGGGTGGGGCAATCCGAAACCGCCGTTCATTCCATGGTCGATTTTTTTCTTTTGCTCATGCTTGCCGGAGCCGGTGATGAACTGCAGGGAATCAAGAGGGGAATCATGGAAATGGCCGACATGATTGTGATCAATAAAGCGGATGGTGACAACCTGGATAAAGCAAAGCTAGCAAAAATCGAATATACGAATGCCCTTCACCTTTTTCCACCTTCTGAATCGGGATGGGTTCCTGAAGTCGATTTGTGCTCTTCAACCATCATGACGGGAATTGATAAAGTTTGGGAAGTCATTCTGAAATACCAGAAATTCACGAAAGGAAACGGCTTCTTTAATAAAAAGCGGACGCAACAAAACCGGAATCATTTCTATAGTACCCTTCAGGAAAGCCTTTTATACAGATTTTATTCCAAAAAGGAAATCAGTCAATTGATATTAAAACTCGAGAAAGAAGTTCTTATCGGACAATTAACGCCTTTCTCAGCAGCTCAGCAATTGCTTGATAAATACTTTGGAGCTTAAAAGGTTCGTTAACTCTGAAAATGTTCTATCGCCACCAAAGCACTAAATCACTAACCTGCCTGCCGCAGGCAGGATTTCACCAAATTAAACTATTGATTCTCTCTTTTTGTGGGTTTTTGTGACCTGGTGTTCCCGCCTGCCTCACATGGGACTTAAATTTGGCGGGCAGGTTAGTGGCATTTTGGACTTTCGGAGTGGACCCAGATATTATTTTGAATTTGTCTTTTTTGTTTCCAGTTTCTTTGGAAATAACACCGAAAGAAGGATAAAAAAGACCAGTATCGAAATAATTATAATCAGGGACTCATTCGTTGTAAGAGGTAAGTGGGCAAGCATTTTCAATCCTACAAATCCAAGCAAAAAGGCCAGCCCCAGCTTGAGGAACCGAAACCGGTTGACCATATCGCTGACAAGAAAAAACAAAGATCGCAAGCCCAGTATGGCAAAAATATTTGAAAAGAAAACGATATAAGGATCACGGGTCACCGAAAAAACAGCGGGAACCGAATCGACAGCAAACACTACATCGGAAAACTCCACAACCATTAATACAATAAATAGCGGAGTGATGTAAAGTTTTCCTTTTTCCCTAACCCAGAACCGGTCGGTTTCATCCTTTTTCTTTATCAGAAATATTTTGCTTAAAAACCTGACCATCGGATGGTGCTCGGTATCGACTTTTTGCGATTCACGACCCGACAGGAATTCCCAACCCATTTTAATTGCAATGATCAACAGGAATCCACCGAAGATATAAAGCACCCATTCGAATCTCTGGATAAGAGCGCTGGCAACGAAAATGAAGATAAAACGAAAGACAAGGGCACCCAATATTCCCCAAAAAAGAACTTTTTTATAGAGCCTTGTTGGGATATTAAATGAAAGGAAAATCATGAGGATGACAAAGATGTTGTCAACCGAGAGTGAATATTCAATGATGTAACCTGTAAGGTATTCGAGTGAAAGATTGTGATTGTAAAGTTTAATCGCTTCTGTAAAAGACAATCCTTCTATACTGATATCGTGCCGGTACTTTTCAATATTAAGCTGGATGGACTGGATATCCTGAAAGTCATGCAATTTATGACCTGAAAACCTTAAAAGGATGTAAAACGACAATGAAAGAGCCACCCAAACAAGGGTCCAGCCAAGTGCCTCACGGAAGGATAACGTGTGACTGTTTCTGCCTATAACTACCAGATCAACCAGCAAGATGGCCAGGATGACAATCATAAAAACCGAGAAGAAAACAATCTCATTCATAACTTGAATTCGTATTTTTTGCCCGGTAAAAATAAATAAAGAAATTGAAACAGGTCAAATGGATATAGAAATGGCTTGGATAATCGCTCTGATCAAAACCTAAAATTTGGATTAACTGATTATGTGATCTGCTGGATAAATTATTTCACGCTAAGACCGGAAAGAATAAATGCAAAGAAATCCGCAAAGTTATTTCTATAAACGATTAACTATCCGATGAATATTTGACTTTAAAATTTTTGAATTAAAATTGATCAATAATGCCAATTTCAATCCCGATACCTTAAAGAGGTGGGGGTTTGTGCAAATGAATTGCGGCTCTGATAATTTTATACGAAAGCTCATTTTCGGTCATGGATTCCTCTTTGCGTGTTTTGTTTTCCTCTGCGTGTTTTGCGTGAAATAATGAATACAAACATAGTAAATTATAGTCAGCACATCAAAGCAAAATGTTGCCAAAATTTGCTGAAACATTTATGGTACAATTGAAAATTATTTAAGTTTGCGCACTATTAAACAGGATTGGTATTATGAATCACTACACCGAAATGAATCCCAACCCGCTGGTTCAGTACCTGAACAAGCCCTCTGAAGATTTTACAAAAGCTGACCTTGTGAGGTATATCGAAGATCATGATATTGTCATGATCAATTTGAGGTATTGCGGCTGGGACGGACGTCTGAAATCATTGAATTTTGTCATTAACAGTAAAAAACATTTGGACAGCATTCTGTCAGCCGGAGAGCGGGTGGATGGATCAAGCCTGTTTTCTTTTATTGAAGCCGGTTCTAGTGATTTATATGTGATCCCAAGGTATAAAACAGCTTTTCTCAACCCTTTTTCAGAAGTGCCGATGCTGGATATTCTCTGTTCTTATTATAATAAAGATGGTGAACCCCTGGCAAGCTCTCCTCAACATATTTTAAAAAAGGCGCATGACAAACTGAAAGAAAAAACCGGATTTACCCTTGAAGCAATGGGCGAACTGGAGTATTATGTCATCAGTCAGAAAGGCTTTCTTTTCCAGGCGACTGATCAAAAGGGGTATCATGAAGCAGATCCTTTTTCGAAGTGGGCCAACTTCAGGCGGGAGGCGATGTATGCCATAGCACAGGCCGGGGGATTGATTAAATATGGGCATTCGGAGGTCGGTAATTTTACATTAGACGACCTGGAATATGAGCAGAATGAAATTGAATTTCTTCCGACAAATATTGAAGATGCCGCCGATCAGTTGCTGGTTGCCAAATGGATACTGAGAACCCTGGCTTATAAAAAAGGAGTAACTGTAACCTTTGCGCCTAAAATTACTACAGGTAAAGCAGGAAGCGGAATGCACATCCACTCAAGATTGATGAAGGATGGGAAAAACATGATGATCAATGGAGGACATTTGACCGATACCGCCAAAAAAACAATTGCCGGTTACCTCGATCTTGCTCCGTCCCTTACGGCTTTTGGCAATATTAACCCGATGTCGTATTTCAGGCTGGTGCCGCATCAGGAAGCGCCAACCAATATTTGCTGGGGCGACAGGAACCGATCAGTTTTAGTAAGAGTTCCGCTGGGATGGTCAGGGAAAAACTTCATGGCGATTGATGCCAATCCTAAAGAAAAAGGAAATCCTCCCGATTCATCGTCTAAACAAACGGTTGAATTGCGCAGCCCGGATGGCTCAGCCGATGTGTATCTTTTAATGGCAGGACTCGCCATTGCTGTGGTGCACGGATTTGAAATGAAGGATGCACTTGATTATGCCAAAAAGACGTATGTAGATGTGGATATTTTTAATAAAAAGCATAAAAAGCGCCTCGACCAGCTGAATAAGCTTCCATCCTCTTGTTGGGAATCGGCAGATGCTCTTGAACGCCATAAGAAAATTTATTTAAAGTACGATATTTTTACTGAAGGCACACTGGATGGGATCATCCACTACCTGCGGCAATTCAACGACCAGCACCTGCGCGACGAAATAAAAGATAATCCCGACAAGCTGATGCAGCAGGTGATGAAATATTTTCATTGCGGGTAGTTTCTTTGGTCATTAATAAAAATAGTATGGTAACATTCGATACTTACCGGATTACTGAGCCTGAGATACAAGATCGGATTAAGAAAATTCAATTATCTGCAAAGGAAGGATCGGTTGAAGATTATAAGCTTATCCTGAGTTGCCTCGACCTTACAACCCTTGAAGGAAGTGATAACAATGAAAAGATACTGTCTGTTTGCAAAAAGGCTGCCGGCTTTTCGCCCAATGTAGCAGCAGTTTGTTTTTATCCTCCGTTTGTCAGGCTTGCCAAATCGGAACTAAAAAATACAGGCGTCAAAGTAGCATCTGTTGCCGGCGGATTTCCCAGCGGGCAAACTTCACTCAAGATCAAACTGGATGAGGTGAAATGGGCTGTGGAAGAAGGCGCTGATGAAATTGATATGGTTATTTCCAGGGGGAAATTCCTCGAGGGCGAATATACAGTTGTTTCGGATGAAATTGCTGCAATAAAAGAGGCTTGCGGAAGCGCACATCTTAAAGTTATCCTTGAAACAGGCGAACTTAAAACCATCACAAACATCCGTAAGGCGAGTGAAATTTCACTGAATGCCGGTGGCGATTTCATTAAAACTTCTACTGGCAAGATTTCGCCGGCTGCCACACCTGAAGTTTTTGTGGTGATGCTGGATACAATTCTTGAATTTTACAAAAAGACCGGGCAAAAAAGAGGAATTAAACCTGCCGGCGGAATATCGGAACCCCAGCAGGCGCTGCTGTATTTAAACCTTTTAAGGGCTGTGCTGAGCAATGACTGGGCAACCAAAGACCTATTCAGAATTGGAGCCAGCCGGTTGGCGGATAAGCTGACCAGGAGACATTAGAAATTGGAAATTTGATATTAGACATTTGACCAAGAGCCCCAATTACCCTTTCCCAACTTTCCAAATACTTACCCCCCAAAAAAACTTGATTTTGCCTTCACCGTTTCGTATCTTTACAGTATGAAAACAACAAAACTAAACCGATCATTGAAATCATATTAAAATTTTCCACAGCGCGAAGAGGATGCTTCGGAACGATGCTGTAAACTTTACAGAACTATTCTGCCTGTTCGGAACAACATTGTAAACTTTACAGAGCTATTCTGCCTGTCCGGAACAACGTTGTAAACTTCACAGAGCTATTCTGCCTGTTCGGAACCCTCTCCCGCAATTTTATAAACTTGTGGCTAGAGAGAAACCTGTCTGGTTACATGTATTTCAGGTAATCAAGCATAAAATTTATTTCACGGGAGTCAATGCCTGACTGTATTAAATACTTTTTATCCTCTTCAAAACCCGCCATAAATGACTTCATATTGTTGTCATCACGGCTCAGCGATAATTTATAATTTTTCAACGCGGTCTTGCGGTTACCCATGCACCATTCCACATGGCCAAGGTTCATAAAGTCGTATTTATTGGCTTCGTTTTCCATGAGGCGCTCATAATACTCTTTTGCCTTTTTATAATTCCCTAAAACGAAAAAACACCAGGCCATCGGACGAAGCACTTTTTTGTTTTCATCGGCCAGGAATTCTACTTTATAATAATAATCAAGGGCTTTTTCGTATTCCTTTAAATCGAGCCAGGAATGGCCGATATATGTTTTAATGTAAAGGTCGTCCGGTTCAAGTTTCTCAGCCTCCAGATAGTACTTCAGCGATTCCTGATAATTCTTCAATTGCCGGTTGCAAAGGGCCAGTTTTTTCAAGTTCCAGGCACGGTTTGCTTCAAAAAGTTCGGCCTTTTTATAATAGTTAAGCGCCTCCGAGTAGTTTTTCAGCTTTTGAAAGCAATAACCTATCTTTTCAAATATTTCCAGCGAGTTATCTCCCTTTTGGTTCATGATGAGGTAAACTTCGAGTGCCTGATCAAAATAATCACGCTCGAAAAGGAATTCGCCGATGTTCTGTAAAATATTTTCACCTTTAACCAATAATTTGAAGAAATCACAATTATAAAAATCCAATTTCAGCTTAAAAATATCCAACAGCTCGCTCCTAAGCGGATGCAGCTTGAAGAACCTGTATAAATCCTGGATGTATTGCGCATTGATGCTTTGTAACTGGGCCGATTTATTGAGGATCTCATCCTCGTTCTGAAGCTCTTTAATACTTTCGAGCTCTGCATTGAACATTTCGAGCATCATGGTTTTCTGCAGGTCAGGCATATACTGGATGTTCAGGCAGAAGGAATATTTGTCGGAATTACACATAAAAAAAGCCTTCGACAGCCCATCGAGAAAAGCAAAGGTATCCATGCGCTGCTCTTCCTTTTTTAGTATTTCGTTGATGACAAAATTATCAGTGTGAAAAGGCCTGAACCAGTTAATGATTTCGTTAAAGAATTCAAAACTTTTGAGTCGTGAAAAAGCGCTCATAAAAACATCGGCCCCTTCCATCTGCATCTTTGAAATTTCCTGCAATTTGTCCAGCAGATCGGGAGCGTCTTCAAATACCCGTTCCCAATCGGGATTTTTATCATCGGTAAAATCGTCAGATAAAATGCTATCCAGGTCAAGCTTATCCTTCAATACCGGTTGAAACTTAACCATTTCAGGAATAATTTCATCTTCGAATTTTTTCGTGATCCGCTCCGTTTCTTTTGATTTTAATAATTGAATTGTAATCAGCTCAATATTTTTTCTGATCTCATCCATGTCGCCCAAATCATCAATTTTCTCAACCAAGGCAGGATAAAAATTAATTCGCTTATCGTGAATATAAAGTGTAAGAAAAAGGCCAACCAGCGCTCTTTGTTTAACCTGGTTGTTGCTGTTCAGTGAGTATTCGATAAGCAACTCTATCTTAGGCACATCAAAGCATCGGATAGCACTCAGGGTAACCGCGCTAATGATGATGGATTGCTCGAACCATGGAAAATTTTTTGCTTCCCAGATCGATTTGACCAGTTTAAGATCGGTATCTTTAAATTTATCTGTAAGCCAGATCAAATTAAATATTCTAATCAGAATATTCTGATGATTTTGATAATCAGCCTTCTCATTTGACTGGGTTTCGAGGCTGCTTTTCAGAACTTCCGATAACTCTTCATCAAAAGCAAGGTCTTCGACACTGTTAATGGCATCCTCTTTAATTAGTTTTATTTCGCTTTCAATTTTTCTTTTTAACCGGTAAAAATATTTATCGTTGTCGGTCATAAAAGCATACTGCATCGCAAGGTCAGCGAGTTCAAGAACGGAAACACGGAGATGGTTGTAAATTTTATCCTGTTCAGGGTCTTCAATATCTTCAATAGAATATTTCAAAAGGTTTTGATAAGTTTCATTCAGCGACTCGAACTGGGATATATAATCTCCTCTTCTGGATTGTATAACCAATTCCTTTAGCACGTCGAGAGCATCTTTCAGTTTATTCTCGACGATTAAGCTGACTACTTTCTGATGGTTCCTTTCCAATCCAATTTTATCCATAGTTTTACTTGCCTTCGAATTTGTTTTCTATTACATCCTTTTTAATTCGAATGTCTGATAATACATCGGCTCATCTATCAAAATGTTTCAAGCGCTTGTAAAATTTTTTCGAAGTATTGCATAATTTCAATTTCTCAATACCTGAATCACCTGATAAAAATCCTTTAACTTTGTCAAAGATATGATAATTATGGCATAATTATTTCAATTAAATTTTAATAAAATTTAATCATTATATGACAAAATCAATCACATTACTATTTACGCTTTTAGTCGCTATGGTGCTTTCATCGTGCACCGTAGAAGATGATCCGCTAAATCCAGCCGACGACCGGGATGCCTTTCTGGGAACATGGAATGTGACTGAATCATGCGTAAAGGAAGCATATACTGTAACCATCACCAAAGATCCATCAAACAGCAGCCAGGTAATTATTGAAAATTTCTGGCTGATCGGATTTAATGAAAAACCGCCTTATGCTATTGTTGCCGGAACGACCATCACAATTCCGGAACAAGCTATTTGTAATAACGCCAGTAACATTGTATCAGGGAGTGGAAAGCTGGATAAAGGTACAATTGACTGGGATTATACCGTAAATGATGGAGCAGATTTATGGAGTTGCACAGCTACCTATGAAAAGCCTTAATTTTTTTTATCATCCTCACTTTTCATCTTACTTAGCTTTGTAATGGCTTCTTCATATATTTCATCCAAAACCTTCATGTCCCGCTGGTAATATTCAACGCTTCTTTCAAATCTATCGCGTGTAATTCCGTACTTTTCCATTATTGAATTATGAAGGTAATACTTGGTGAAATGCTGATCCTGATCTTTTTTTCTTTGTTTTGATGCTAAAATAGCATCCATGATCTTTAAATCGACAAAAATATCGACCATTTGCTCTTTGGGAATTAGATCAGCAGGTTCCGGCTTGTCTTCATTTATTTTATGAGTACAGCCTGTAAAAAGAACCAGAATCGATACCGCTAAAAAACTGACTGATCTCACTTGCCCGGATTCATTTTCTCATTGTATTCTTTATTCAAACCCTCAAGTACCTGATTGGTTATGTCAAAGGTATCCTTTGCCATAAGGATATTTCCGGTGTTGTTTGAACTTAGAATATAATCGTAATTGTAAATTTTATTTAACCTGTTCAGGTAGTTTTTAACGCTATCGAGCAATACCAGGTTCATTTCAAATTCCTTTTTAGAAAGCTCTGCGGTATATTGATCCTGCAAATTATAGAGGTCCTGCTGCTGCATCATTAACTTTTCATAAATCTGCTTTGCACTTTCCTCCGAAATGGATTGCTTTTGAACCTGGGTCTGAAAATATGCTGCATCCTCTTCATAGGCTTTTTGCTTAGCTGTAAAATCATTATCCTTTCTTTTTCTTTCTTCTTCCAGTTGAAGGGTCAAAACATTTACTAATTCATACTGCTGTAGTAATAAATCAGAATTCACAAAAACTATTGAATTGGTTCCCGAAGACACTATCGGCATGCGCTGTCCGGGCAATAACTCATCATTATCCTTGTCTTCAGTAACATTGAGAATGATCACAACGATAAGTCCGATGATGGCAACAATGCTTAAAATCAAGCTTAACCGTTCCGGCCTTTTAGGAGTATTTTCACTTTCAGCTATCATAACTTAATTTTTTTTAATAATAAAAGACCTCACCTTTAAGTGTCGGTCTTTTATTCAGATTATAGTGCAAAATTAATTGTTTATTATCAGATCAATTGCCAACGTCAGAAAGAAATTTTATTCTCATCATCCGGATCTCTTCTTCGTGAAATTCATCCTCACCAAGTGATTTCAGTGCTTCCCGTATCGAATCGGTTTCAGCTTCACTGAAATAATTGTAAATTTCTTCCTGGTGGTATTCATCAACAAATTCATTTATATAATAATTGATGTCAACTTTAGTGCCTGAAGCCACTATTCTTTCAATCTCAGTTAGCAATTCACCCACCGTTAAATCTTTTGTAAATGCAATATCTTCAAGTGCCAATTTCCTGTCGATGCTTTGTATAATGTAAACTTTTAGTCCCGATTTGTTGATCACAGATTTAACCACCATGTCGTTCGGTCGGGTAATTTCATTTTCCTCAACATATTGCATGATCAGATCAAGGAATGGTTTGCCATATTTTTTTGCTTTTCCGGCTCCCACACCTGTAATTTGGAGTAATTCTTCTTCTTTTACAGGATATTGGATGGACATATCTTCCAATGAAGGATCCTGAAATATCACAAAAGGAGGCAGGTTTTCTTTCCTGGAAATTTCTTTTCGGAGATCTTTCAACATAGCAAAGAGGGTCTGATCAGCAGTGCTTGTTTTGGCAGCTCCGCCTTCAAAATAATCTTCATCTCCTTCGGCCGCTTCATAATCGTGATCCTTGGCCAGCATAATGGAAAAAGGCTTTTCAAGGAAATTCCGTCCTTCCTGGGTAATTTTCAGTAAGCCATAATTTTCAATATCCTTAACAAGCAAATTGGTGATGAGTGTCTGACGAACAACTGCATTCCAGAATTTATCATCGTAATCCATGCCCTTACCAAAAGATTTAAGCTTATTGTGCTTAAATGATTTGATGGTAGCTGAGTTTTTTCCGATTAAAATATTGATGATATGGTTTGATTTAAATAACTGTTTTACCTCCAAAACAGCTTCCAGAACGATTTTAATAAAATCCTGCCCTTCAAACTTTTCTTTTGGATGCAAACAATTGTCGCAGGCGCCACATTCATCCTGAGCAGATTCTTCTCCGAAATAATGTAACAGTTGACGGTGGCGGCAAACAGAAGATTCGGCATAAGCCACAGTTTCAGTCAGCAATTGCTTTGCAATTTCCTGCTCGGCAACCGGTTTGCCTTTCATAAATTTTTCAAGCTTCAATATATCGTCGTAACTATAAAAAACAATACAATTCCCTTCTCCGTCATCTCTGCCTGAACGCCCGGTTTCCTGGTAATATCCTTCAATGCTTTTCGGTATGTCATGATGAATTACAAACCGGATATCCGGTTTATCGATGCCCATTCCAAAAGCGATGGTGGCAACGATCACTTCTACTTCCTCCATCAGGAAACGATCCTGATTGGTTCTTCGGGTAACCGCATCCAGGCCGGCATGGTAAGGCAGGGCGCGTATACCATTAACTACAAAAGTTTCGGCCAGTTCTTCCACTTTTTTTCTGCTCAGGGCATATACAATCCCTGATTTATTCGGGTGATTCTTAATATACTTGATGATATCCTTAACGACATCCTTTGTTTTGGGTCTTACTTCGTAATACAAATTAGGCCTGTCGAACGAGGATTTATAGACAATTGCATCAAGAATGCCAAGGTTTTTCTGAATATCCTGCTGAACTTTTAAAGTAGCCGTTGCGGTGAGAGCCATAACAGGCACATTCTGGCCAATGGCTTCAATGATGGGTCTAATTCTTCTATATTCAGGCCGAAAGTCATGCCCCCATTCAGAGATGCAGTGAGCTTCGTCCACGGCATAAAAGGAAATTTTAATGTTTTTAAGAAACTCAACATTTTCCTCTTTCGTTAGCGATTCAGGTGCTACATACAATAATTTTGTCTTGCCCGCTAAAAGGTCTTCCTTTACCTGCATGATCTCAATCTTAGATAATGAAGAATTCAGCACGTGGGCAATGCCCTGTTCTGCTCCGAAATTACGAATAGCGTCAACCTGATTTTTCATCAAAGCAATCAAAGGGGAAATAATGATGGAAGTTCCTTCATTTCTAATAGCTGGCAATTGGTAGCACATAGATTTTCCGCCACCGGTAGGCATAATTACAAAGGTATTTTCACCTTTCAGAACACTCTTAATGATTGCTTCCTGGTTTCCTTTAAAACTATCAAAACCAAATACTTTCTTTAACAAATCATGCAACGAGTAATCGTCTATCTTAGCCATTCTGTTCAATTAGATATAAATTTAGTGAAGATAATAGATTTCCAAACATTATCACTAAAGAAGTTTCAACTTACCTGAATTGAAGTTGTCCTTTAATACAAATTTAATGAAAAATAACATTTACAATCAAAATTAATAATTTATTTATCAATTGCATGATGAAAAATATTGAAATATTTTTTATGCTAATAGACTGTTTAAAATTCACTAAAATATTTAACATGACTATTTTGCCACAAAGGCTCTAAGTCACTAAGATACACAAAGAGCAAAAAATGAAACACTTAACTTAGTGAAACCTCGGTGCCCTGGTGTCTTTGTGGCGATGAAATTCATTTTTTTTTTCAATTTTAAACAGACTCTAATTTTTCCAGTCAAAAAAATTACGGGTGTTTACTGAATTCGGGAGAACAAATCCCTTGCTTAGTAAATAATTGGAGATGGCATTATATGTGTAAATGTATATTAGAAACAGTTAAGAACAAGGAGGTTGGGATTAAATATTATTGGTTTTGAGGAGTTTAGTACTTTTGATCCCTGATTTGCTGTTAGAACTAATCTACGGTTTCGATAGATCGGGAGAATGTTTAGATACTTCTTTCACTAAATACCAAAGGATAATAAACTAAGGATGATTAGGGTTGTTTTAATAGTACCAGTCATTTATTCTTAACAAATTCAATATTATAAGGCAAGTGCAGCCCATGACACAAAAACAACAAATAAGTTACCTGATCATGCTCCTGGTGGTGATCTCTCTCAACCTATCAGGTCAGGTTACTAAGGTCATGGGCACCCTTACTGACGCGGATACGAAAGAACCAATCCCCTTTGCTAACGTTTATTTTTACGGAACTACCATCGGAGTGACTTCAGATTTTGAAGGCCATTTCTCAATTGAAACCAAAACACCTTCCGATTCCCTCATGGCTTCCTATATAGGTTACGAAACTCAATCAAAGAGAATTTATAAGAACCGTTTTCAGGAGGTAAATTTTGCCCTTAAGAGCGTAAACATAGATCTGCCTGAAGTGACTATTCTGGCCGGAGAAAATCCCGCAGAAATATTATTGCGAAAAATTATTGAAAACAAGGAAAACAATAGCAGAAAGGAGTTTGAAGCCTACCAGTATGAGGTGTATAATAAAATTCAGATCGATGCCAATAATTTGAGTGAACGGTTCCAAAATCGTAAAATATTAAAGCCCTTCCAATTCATTTTCGATTATATGGATACTTCTATTGTCAACGGCAAAACCTACCTGCCGATTTTTATTTCGGAAAGCCTATCTGATTTTTATTTCAGAAAAAATCCCAAATCAGAAAAAGAGGTCATTAAAGCGGCAAAAGTTTCGGGCATTGAAAATGAAAGTATTCTTCAGTTTTTGGGCGATATGTTTCAACGCTATAATTTTTATGATAACTATATCACGATCTTCCAGAAGAATTTTATCAGCCCGATAGCCAATTTTGGACTAAATTCTTATAAATATTACCTTGTCGACAGCACTTTTAACGGGAATCAATGGTGTTATAAAATCATGTATAAACCCCGTCGTAAACAGGAATTGACCTTTACCGGGCATTTCTGGGTGCACGATACCACTTTTGCTATAAAATCGTTCGAAATGAAAGTTGCTGAAGATGCAAACATCAACTTTGTCGACGACCTTGTCCTAAGCCAGGAGTTCGACCTGATAGATGGAAAATACTGGATGGTGACCAAGGATCAGGGCATTGGCGATTTTAATATTGTGGATGATACAAAAAAGACCCTTGGTTTTTTTGGCACAAAAACAACCTCTTACCGGAATTTCGTATTTGATTCCCTGAAAGATAATAAGTTCTATTCCCAACCGACAAACATTATAGTTGACAAAAATGCTTACAACAAAGATGAGGAATTCTGGGATGAAAACCGACATGAAACTTTGTCCAAAGACGAATTGACCATCTACCACATGGTCGACACGCTGAAAAGCCTGCCTGCTTTTAAAACCTGGGTTGACATCTTCGAAACGGTGGTTACAGGATATTATAGGATGGAAAAATTTGAAATCGGACCCTACGCCTCGCTTTTGAGCTTTAATGCCATTGAAGGAGCCAGGTTTAGGATTGGTGGAAGAACTACTGCCAAATTCAATGACCAGTTCAGGCTTGAGGGATACATTGCCTATGGTACTCTTGACAACAAAGTAAAATACGGATTAGGATTTTTATATTTACCCAATAAGAATCCACGGCGGGCCATTGGAGGGAAATACAAACATGATGTCGAACAACTTGGAAGCAGCCCCAATGCCTTTCGCGAAGATTTTTTCTTTGCCGCGCTTTTCCGCAGGAATCCTGCCAACAAACTATCCATGACCAATGAATACACTTTTTATTATGAACATGAATGGTTCAATGGATTTACAAACCAGATCAACTTAATTCACAAGGAAGTGATTCCGATCGGTGATGCAAAAATCGAGCTTTATAACGAAAACGGCGATGTCGTTGAGGAAGATAATGTTACTACTTCCGAAATCAGGCTTGATACTCGACTGGCTTTCGATGAAAAATTCATTATTGGCGATTTTGAGCGGACCAGTATAGGCACCCGTTACCCCATTATAAATCTTCAGTATGGTTATGGAATACCCGGACTCCTCGGAGGTGAATATGAGTATCACCGGCTGAAGATCAGCGTCAGGCAGTGGTTTAATGTATTTAATCTGGGTTGGTCAAGGTACATCATTGATGCAGGGAAAATTTGGGGGAAATTACCTTTTCCATTCCTTGAACTTCATCCGGGTAATGAAACCTTTTTCTTCGATGAATACGCCTTTAATCTTATGAATTATGGTGAATTTGTTAGCGATGAATTCCTAAGTATATATTATACACATCATTTCGATGGGCTTTTCCTCAACCATATTCCCCTGTTTCGCAAGCTGAAATGGCGCGAGGTTGGTTATGTCAGAGGGGCGATTGGAACTTTGAGTGCAGAAAATAAAAGCTTCAATAAACTACCGGAAAATGTTCATTTCTTAGATAAACCCTATTATGAAGCAGGAATAGGTATAGAAAATATTTTCAAAATTATCCGGATTGATGGTATTTGGAGACTTTCTCATCTTGATAACAACAACATAAACAATTTCGCCCTATTTGTTTCACTCTACTTTACTTTCTGATAATTCTTATCTTTGGCAGGATTAATTTAGCATATGATCCTTCGTACCGATAATCTGGTTAAGAAATACAAGCATCGCACCGTTGTAAATAAGGTAACGGTAGAGGTAAAAAATGGAGAGATTGTTGGTTTGCTTGGACCCAATGGCGCCGGAAAAACCACAACTTTTTATATGATCGTAGGGCTGATCAAACCACTCACGGGTAAAATTTTCCTTGAAGATACTGAAATTACCGACGAGCCCATGTACAAGCGCGCTCAGAAGGGCATCGGCTATTTGCCGCAGGAAGCATCGGTATTCAGGAAATTAAGTGTGGAAGACAACATCCTGTCAGTGCTTCAATTCACTAATCTTTCGAAACCGGAACAGAAAAGCCGCCTCGAAAGCCTGATTGAGGAATTTGGATTGACTCACGTGAGAAGAAGCATGGGGATACAGCTTTCAGGAGGTGAACGGCGTCGGACAGAAATTGCCCGTGCACTTGCTGTTGATCCCAAATTCATTTTATTGGATGAGCCTTTTGCCGGAGTTGATCCCATTGCAGTTGAAGACATTCAAAACATTGTGGCCAAGCTTAAAAATAAAAACATTGGGGTCCTGATTACCGACCATAATGTACATGAAACCTTATCCATTACCGACAGAGCTTATCTTTTGTTCGAAGGTGCCATTTTAAAATCAGGCACTTCTCAGGAACTGGCTGAGGATGAAGATGTGAGAAGGGTTTACCTTGGTAAAAATTTTGAACTCAGACGATAAAATCCAAGTTAAGTTTATTTTAGCTGAATTGCTGTTTCCTGAATCAACTCCCATGCATTATTAACATGATTTTCATTCACGTTCGTCTGTGCGATGACCATCCTCAGTGTATAAATTCCATTCAATTTTGTATGGGTAATAAAAATCTTTCCCGTTTTATTCACTTTCTGTAAAAGCTTCTCATTGATGCTGTTGATCTGATCCAGATCACTTAAATGTTTAGCTTTATACCTAAAACACAACAAATTCAAAGTTCTGGGCGTGACCATTTCAAAGTCAGTGCTATTGTTGATTTTTTGCTCAAGCTTTTCAGCCAGGGAAATATGATACCTTATCTTCTCTCTTAATCCTTCGAGACCGAAACTCCTAATCACGAACCATAATTTTAATGCCCTGAACCTGCGGCCTAATTGGATTCCCCAGTCGCGATAATCGTTTACTTTACCGGTAGTTTTTGTTTTTAAGTATTCCGGGTTTATGCTGAATGTATTGATAAGCGCTTGCTTGTCTTTTACAAAATAAGCGGAGCAGTCAAAATTAGTGAACATCCACTTATGGGGATTAAAGACAAAACTGTCGACTTTTTCTATTCCCCTAATCATCCACTTGTATTCATCAAGAATTAAAGCAGTTCCTGCAAATGCGGCATCCACATGCAACCAGATATTACAGGCTGAAGCAATTTCAGCAATTTTATCGAGTGGATCAATAGCTGTTGAGCCAGTGGTTCCAAGGGTAGCTATTATGGCAAGGGGTTTTAAATTTTTCTTAATATCCGCATCAATTGCATGAACTAATGATGTGATGTTTAATCTGAATTTTTCATCAACCGGTATCTTAACCAGATTTTCCCGGCCAAAACCAGCAATTTTAACTGCTTTTTCAATGGAAGAATGGGTTTCGGAAGAACAATATATCCGGAAATCGTTATGGATAAAGCCCTGATCATTGATTTGGTATTCTGTATGTTTCTCTCTTGCTGTTAACAAAGCTGTAAGTGTAGCTGTAGAAGCTGTATCCTGGATTACACCGTGAAAATTATCGGGTAATCCAACCATATTTTTCAACCAGTTCATTACTTTTTCTTCCAGTTCTGCTGCTGCAGGTGATGTTTCCCAAATCATACACTGCGCACCCAAAGTAGCTGTTAACATTTCTGCCAGCAGAGACGGATAACTTGAATTTGCAGGGAAATAACCAAAAAAATTGGGGCTTTGCCAATGAGTAATCCCCGGCAAAATGATTTCCTGAAAATCATGAAATACCTGATCTATGGATTCCGGCTTATCTGGTGGGAATGCAGGGATACTATTATAAATATCACCCGGATTAGAAGCTGATTTAACTGGAAATTTTTCAATATTTTCAAGGTAATCCGCCATCCAGTCTACAAAATGGTGAGCCTGTTTTCTGAATTCATTTTGATCAATCATAATAAATGATTTAAATGACCACTAATGTAAATAAAAATCCATTCGGTACGATTCTGCATAAAATTAAAAATGTGGCAGGTAAAAAAAAGTCCCGCCGAAGCGGGACTCTAACCAAAAACCAATTTAAACCATGAAAACTACTAACGAATAATGATTCGTTGAACAGTATTCCCCTGGTAGCTTTCAATAACAAGGAAATACAGGCCTTTATTTAGATTGCTCAAATCCAGATCAATTGTGAATCCGGAATTTACATCTGTGTTTTTCCTTTCAAATACTACTGAACTCATAGAGTTGAGTAGCTTAATAGTGACGTTTTCACCAAAATCCTCATTCAATTTCACGGTAAAAGTACCACTATTTGGATTAGGATATATCGATATTTTTTCGATGTTTATTTCTTTTACCGAAGTACAAATATTTACAGTGATATAATCTTCAAAAGTTACAGTATGTGAATCTACTCCGTCAGAAACAGTCAGACTAACATCATAAACACCTTCTGTTTCATAAATAATAAAAGGATTTTGCAGAGTCGAAGTTGAAGGAGTTCCCCCCTCAAATGTCCATTCCCAGGAGGTTACACCACCCAGTGACAAATCGTAGAATTCAACTTCATCACCGTCACAGACTTCGGTTAAATTAGCAGTAAAAAATGCCTGCAGGGTACTCGTAAATCCGAAGAAATCAAGATAGGCTGCCATCAGTTCCTCTTTGGTTGAAGCGCCATCTTCCAGGCCTCCAAATTCATGCGAAGTGGCGATGGTCTTATAAGTTCCTTCGTCATAAGCAACAGCGGTTCCATATGCCGGACTTTGATTGTTCAGTATCGTGAAAGCCGAACCTATGGGAGCCAGGTGATCGATATAATTATTATCCCCTGAATATGCAAATGTCATCCCTTCAGTAAAGGTTCCTGTAATACCGTTAATTGTTGAAAGATCCGAAGAGCCATCAGAAGTTCCATCAGTATTGAACATAGCGTGAACTGCTGTTTGGGTATCGTATGCCCAGGTATCTCCACCTTCCATGTAAAGATTTCCGCCATTGTTTAGATAATTTGCTAAAGTTTGTCCCTCTGCTGAAGTTAATACATGGTTATCTGCATAAATTCCCAGGCAGAGGAAAATTGAATTATACAGACTCAAATCAGTTGGGAAACTTGTTGAATATTCTGCAGTAATATCAATATCAGCAAGTGCAGTCATCATGGCTGATGCTGAATTTAGATTCCCGTCTAAATCAACAATTAAAACAGGTATCTGACCTACAACTAAGTCAAACGAACCCGATGCTGTTAAACTCAAATCACCGGTCAATGCAAGTGCAAAAGTCACCTGATGCCCGGCAGGAGTGCTTATATTTGCTGATACTGAAAATACTTTTTCTACCATTTGTCCGGCATCAATGTTACCATATGGCTGGTTACCGACATTGATGGTTATATATGGATCGGTACATGAAAGCTGACCTGTTACATTGTATGCATCCGATGAACCATCATTCACGACCTGGATGGCAAGATTTACGGTTTCACCCGGATCAATTTTACCATTGTTGTTTCCGGTAACATCCAGAATAGTAAATTCACCTAAATCCATAACTGGCGCATGCAATACGATTGACATATTACTTACCCATGAAGCTTTGGAAGCATCTGTAAATTCTATTTCCAGCATCCCTGAATAACCATCTGGTGTATCTTCTGCAATGGTAATTTCAAATGCCCCATCCCCATTAATGACAGAACCAGCAGGAATATCGCCATACGTATAGCTATTATCTGTAACAATTATATAAGGATCCGTCGATGTAAGCGTCGCCGTCACACCGGTAGCTGGATCTGTTCCAACATTTTCAGCTGAAACATTCAGCATTACAGTTTCACCATAATCAGCCTGGCCGTTTTCATTTCCATTGATATCATTCACTTCATAGGAATTCAGAATTATCCATGCTCCTCCGGGGGGTACAACAGTAACATCTTCATAAATCGATTCCATATTATAAGCAGTAACAACTAACTTTGCCACACCAGGGGTCAGTTCATTTGAAATATTAACAGTACCAGTGGCATCAGTTATTGCGTTAAAATATCCACCATCCTTTGAAATACAAACCATTGCACCTTCGACCGGGCCATTGGGACCTGTGACTGTTGTGATATAAGGAACCCCAACCATTATAATGTTGTTAGATATCACGAGATCACCAGGAATGTCAGTTCTTGGCTGCATGGATGGATCTCCAAATAAATGCCATGTTTTGGCAGTTTCCCAGTCATCACCACCTCCGGATTCGGTGCACATCAATACCAAACCATTAAATGCTATGGCACCTATTGTAGTTCTTCCTTCAGTGGTGGAAATACCACTTTGACCAGGGTGTGCGGTATAATCGTAACCACCGATGAGCATATCATTAAAATAGTCTTCGCCTCTCATGGGTGGGTTCCAGGGTTGATTAATGGTTGACATCATAGTCATGACAGCACCACCATTGGCTTTCTTTAACCAGGCTTCTGCAAAACAATCGTTGCCTCCGTTAAAGGCTCCGTTAACACAGGCTACTGAAAAAATAATCGGAAGTTTATTTCCATTTGTCAAACCATTAATATGGCTATTGCTAAATCCGGTTGAACCCCATGAGGTTTCTGATCCATGTCCGCAATAATTGATTATGCTCACACCAGCATTAATAGCATTAGAAACCATTTGAGCAGTTCCATTTGGATCGTAAGCAGTGGTGAAGGATTCATAGGTAAACGGATCCAGCTTATCGTTATAAATTACATTAATGTGTGTATAATCCAATTCACCGTCATCGCCTGGTCCCTGGTTTGA
This sequence comes from uncultured Bacteroidales bacterium, assembly GCA_963749345.1. GTDB lineage: Bacteria > Bacteroidota > Bacteroidia > Bacteroidales > JAADJA01 > JAADJA01. The sequence goes on from CAVVMO010000004.1 coordinate 447,044, forward strand.
AGCAACACCGAGGGCGGCTGTATACCAACTGGCTCCCATGTCAGGGTTCTTTTCATAGTTGATCACTTTATCTACCTGTATAGTGACATGCGCAGCAGAATTTGCAGAGAAACGACCGATGCAGATATCCGGATGCTGGTCGCTACCAACGACACAACCCAACTGTGGGTCCATAGGCGCACTTCCGCCGAGCATATCCGATTTAATATCAGCCCAGTCCCCTACAAGTTGAACATATAATAAATTGTTATTAGCGTTATAAGCATTTTGAATCGTGGTTTTAACATTGGTACCTGTGGCTACCACAATTTTTTCCACGTTGAACCCTTTTTCCATTTTCCAGTCGATAAAAGGTTGTATGGCCGCTTCATCACGGCTTGTGCAGAGAACAAGAATATCACCATATTCCCCTATTGTCAAATCGGTCATTGCTTGCTCATAATTGATAAATACCGATCGGTAAATACCATCCATTTCTCTAAGTATAGTCTGAGGTTGCTTTAATAAAGGATTATATGGAAGAGTGATGTTTTCCGTCAGTTGAACGACCACATTCTTGTAAACTCTAAGGGTATTCTGAACAGCATTGTACCTGAACGGATAAACATAAACTGTTGTTCCCCTAAAATCCTTTATTATAAATGGATCGGTATTGGTCGCAAGGTTCTGGGGGTACCATTCATCACGCAACGAACCCGGGCTAATCTCATAAGGAACGGTTGATGGATCCTGATCTCGATAGATCACACCTCTTGAGGGCAGCAATGGATTGTTAAGTATAATATCTTCATATTCTCCTTCGATTGCTTTCAGATCTACATTTTTATTTGCAGGCAAACTGACCGAGGCATTGATGAATGGAAGTTGTGCGAATCCCTTTAGCTGAGTATAGACGCTACCATCAAAATTTATTTTTGAATAGGTGACTCCGTCTATTGTTACCTCTGAAAGGTCAAAATCTCCCAAGGTGAAATTCATCTCATATAAACCGGTTTCCGGTTGCTGAAATGTTACATCATAACCTTGTGCGGCAAATATGCCCCTAAATGAAAGAGCAAAAAGAATCAAAAACGTAAATTTTTTCATGATCAATTAAATTTAAAATAAAACAAAATCCCCGAGTTTTTCGGGGAATTTGTTACAATAATAAGTTACTATCTTGAATGAATTATCCTTTGAACCACATTATAATCAGCAGTTTCAATTTTACAAAAATAAACACCGGTTAAAAGCTTACTGGCATCGAATGTCATCCTGTGGTTCCCTGAGTTCATCTTAACCTGATTCTGGAGGGTGGTTATCAATTGACCATAGGTGTCATAAATTGCTATGGTGACATCAGTTACAGATTTTACAGAATAGTCTAATGTAAAAGATTCTTTAAACGGATTCGGATAAATACTAAAATTTTTACCGTCAACAATATCAATTAAACCCGTGTAAACAAAATGATAGCTATTGGATTGCTCTGATTCGCAGCCATAACCATTGGTCACAATCACATAATAATCATTAGTAGCTAATGGCTCATAACTTTGACCTGTAGCCCCCGGAATAAGTCCGGAATTATTGTACCATTGATTACCGGTTGTTGCACTTGATAACAGAAGATTGCCCTGTTGTGTCACAGTGGGTGTATCAGGAGTCGGATTCACGGTCACAGTAACATCGTCCGTAACGATTGCATCACCATCATCAACCGTTACTGTGTAAGTGGTTGTTTCTTCAGGGGTAGCAACTGGATTAGCTATATTGGGATTATTCAAACCAGTTGTGGGTATCCACTCATAGGTATATGCACCAGAACCGCCCATTGCAAAGGCATTCAGCTGAGAACTTTCACCTTCACACATAGTCTGCGGGTTTGCTGAGACAAAAACTCCCAATGGAGAAACACCGGCAAACGGTGGGAAAATAATATAATCAACTCCTGCAAGGTCACTACCGGTCGAAACTGAAATGTCTTTTGAGTATTCCCATTTGAAGGTGTGTGTTCCGGCAGTTACCGGATAAGAAGCTGCTGTCCATGAAACACTACCTGACCATTCATCCTGCATATCACTATCAATATAAAATCTCAGGTAGTCATAATTAGGTTCAGATGAAACCATATAGTAAAATGATATCTGATCGGAAGCGGATACGTCAACGGTAATGTAAAGTACTGAAGTTTGGTTGTCATTGATATCGCCTGATTTTGCTGAATAAGTTCCCTCATAAGGATTTTGTTGGTTGATAAGCCAGTTTGCATTACCACTGAATTCCCATTCATAAGAAGTGAATCCGCCTGATTCAAAATCTTCGATGATCAGTCCAATATTCAATGAAAGCGCTGAATATGCCATATAGACTCCGGAAGCTACCGCGTAATTTACATTAACCACATCACCTACCTGAGCATCTGGGCTAACGGTTACATTGAAAACAGCTTCTAAGGTTTGTCCCGGAGCAATATTTCCAATATTAAAGGTTGTATTATTGATCGTAATTAAGGAGCCAATAGCAGCGGCTGTGCCAATTGTATTTAATGCATTACTGCCGCCTTCATTCAGGTTTGGAATAATAATATCCGCTGTTTCACCCGGATCGAGTCGACCGTTATTATTACCGTAACTATCATCTACAACATAGCTAAGAACGGTTAAAACAGGCGAATTCAGAGTGACATTAAAAGTAGAATTCCAGGTATCTGTTCCATCTGTTATTACAAGATCGAAATTTACAATATGCTGATCAGGAATTAATTCATCAACTGTAAAAGCAAATGCAGCGGGCTGCATGGATGTGGCTCCGGCAGGAATATTAGGCCAGCTATGGCTAAATGAATTTAACGTAATATATTCATCTGTCGCAGAAAGAGTAGCTTCAACGGTTGTTGCTGTCGCACTTCCCAGATTTTCCAAGGTAATATCAAGCATGATATATTCATCAAAATCAACTAAACCATTATTGTTCCCGTTGCTGTCATCAATCCCCACTTCATCCAATAATACATAAGCACCCTCCGGAGATGCGACAGTAACTGTACCCATAAAAGGCTTCAGGTTCTGACCGGTAATTACTACGTCAGCAGTTCCCGGCACTGTTATCGGGTTGAACATATTTACTTCCGCTACTCCAGTATTATCAGCAATAGCGCATCCATTTAATACACCATCCTTTGAAATTGCAACATAAGCATAAGGGTCTGTATTTACTGTAAACGTAGTTGAGGCCAGAGGCATTAAAGCCTGGTAATTTGCTATAGCATCCGGTGCCTGTGAATAATAAATCATCAATGAAGGATCACCCATCAGGTTGTAAATTTCCCAGTAATAAGTTTTCATACTGCTACTGGATTGGGATACAGCAAAGTTACCGGCAGAGATCATTTGCCCCTGGGTCGCATACCATTCATTTAGAGGTTCTCCATGGTCATGGAAAGTGCGATCATAAGATCCCAACTTGCTGGCATCATATACAGGATTGAGAGTAACAGCTTTAAATCCACAACCCCACCAGTAATCTTCATCCCAATAACTACTATTGGATGCACCAATATAACCTATGGCTCCTTTATTGGCCGCCCTTAATAACTCTTCACCGAAACAGGTTGATTGGTAGCTACTTGTTAAACAAGCATTGCCTATCATGAGAGGATATTTATGGGCGTTTGTAAGCGAAGCAATGTCTCCGATATTAAAACTTGGGTCAGCCCATCCTGATGTGCTGCCATGCGCAGTATAATTTACAAATGAAACGCCATCGTTTACATTTTGCTTAATCAGCTGTGAATAATTTACTCCGCCTGGTTCCGGTTGCAAATAAGTGTGTGATAACAAACCATGAGCAGCATTAAAATAATAGGTTGTTCCATAATTGATCTGCCCGTTCGACCAGGTTTGATGCGAACCATCAGCTCCGGCAATCATTACCACCTCGTCAAGGAAAGTAGGATCAGGGAAGAGGTATTGCTCATATTCCAGCGTTTTGTCAATCTGAGGTTGCAATTGAGTAAGGTTAGTAGCTGAAAACCTGCCATAATAAATTTCCGGGAAAAGGTCGCCGGTATATTCAAAATAATATAAATCTGTTACATGTCCGCCAGCAGTCCCGTTGAAGGCTGGTATCTGAGCCACATCACCGACTAAAAGTGCAAAACAAGGTGGATTGATTCCGGAAGGTGGGTTATTATAAAGTCCCATCAGATAGTTTTTGATTGAAGTAGTCGTATTTCCAACTCCGGGATCATTGGTATAAGCTTCAATCACATTGAAACCTTTTTTCACTTTCCACTCAATGAAAGGCTGCAAAGCTGCCTGGAACATCGCATCAGAAACGATGACAAATGTGGGAGGCTCATCCATGATCAGTTCTTTACTTTCAATTGACTTATAGTTAATCAGCTGGCTGTAAATTCCTTCGAAATAGGGTGAAAACAAGTTCTTTTTGCTATCCATAGTCATTTGGATATCAGCACCCGTAAAGTTTACTTTTATCTCAATATGAGTGAAGACTTTGATTTTATTCTGAACCGGGTTATATAGCACTGGTGCAATTTCCAAACGTGCAATTCTTACACCACGCATCATGCCCATATCAACCACCCTGACCAGTTCCTGACCTAAATAACCATCGACCTGGTAAGAAGCTTGGTTGTAAATAAATTCAACATCATCAGGGTTATCAATGCTTTTCGACAAAGGCGGCTGGGCTGGCATTACCCATTCGGTAATACCTAAATCACTTAAATTTATTTCTTCAAACTCCTGAGTCGATAGGATGATCTCGAAAGAGGCATTCATTGGCACCTCAATAAGCTTTTTCATCACCGGAAGCTTGGGTTCTCCATCAACAACGGTATATCCATACTCAGGAATATTAAAAAGCGTAAAATTGCCAGCTTTGGTTTTTACACTCATAAAATCCATTTCAGCAACACTGTTGCTAAGCCTGATTACCGTATACGTATTTTCCTTTAGTGAGAAGCTGTTGGAACCATTTTCCTTCACAATAATATTTCCTGCAAAAACTGCCGAAGAAATAAAAAGAACCAACGTCAAGAGCCGAAATTTTCTAGTAAAAGTAGCCTTCTTCATTGTAATTTTTTTTATATTATGATTAACAAATTTTAAGAAACGCAAAACTATAAATATTTTTCTAAACTACCAAATTGCCCTGATTAGACAATATCCTAAAAAAAAAGGTTGCAGAATATATAACTATTATTGACTTTTAAGAAAATCAGAAATTCTGAGATGCAGGTACTTTGATGATATCTGTTTGACAGGATACCATGCGGCACCAATACCAATAATAAATACAATACCAAATACGGCCACAAAATCCAGTATTTTCATTTTAACCGGATAATATGGAACCACAAAGGCACCGGCGTCTCCACCCAATTTAATCAGGCCAAATTTGATTTGTGCATAACAAAGAATAAAACCTATGAGCAAACCGATAAAAATACCGATGAGCGTGATTAATAAACCTTCATGAATAAATATTCTTTTGATCTTTTTTTCATCGGTTCCAAGGCTGGAGAGGACCGCAATGTCCTTCCTTTTATCAAGGATAAGCATGGAAAGCGACCCCACCACATTGAAAGCTGCTATGATGATAATAAAGGTCAGGATGAAGAAAATGGCCCACTTCTCTGATTTCATAATCTTGTAAAGAAGCTCTTGTTGCTGGTATCTGTTTTTAATCATAAATTTATTTCCGATCAAAGTCTGTATGCTTTTCTGTATTTGATCAGTGTCTGCTTCGGGTTTCAATCGAATCTCAGCACTTGTAATTTCAGTAGAATATTCGAGCAATTCCCGGGCAAATTTAATGGGTACGATGATATAGCGTGAATCGATCTCCTGCTGAATCGAAAAAACCGAAGAAGGGATTAAAAATCCTGAATTAAAGGATTGGTCGAGGGCTGTGATTGTTTTTTTCGTTCTCTTTGGAACGAATACCGTAAGCGGATTCGAAAAATCATTGATCTTGATGCCCAAATGATAAGCTACCAGATAACCCATAATTGCAAAGTTAATTTTGCCGTCTTCAAGGATAAACTCCCCATCAACAAGCATCGAATCCATTGGGTTTTGAACAAGAAAATCATCGCTTACCCCCTTTAGTGCAACGATGTATTGCTCTGATTTGAACTTTAGCAATGCGTTCTCTTCCACAACTTCAGTATAACTGATTACACCCGGCATTTGTTCAATTTTCTCACGCGGAAAAAGAGCAGCATCAAACGTTTTTCCTTCCCTGACGGTGATCTGTAAATCCGGATTAAAGGAATTAAAAAGAGATTTCACCAAATCCTCAAAGCCATTAAAAACACTAAGCACAACGATCAGGGCAAGGGTTCCAACCGTAACTCCCAAAACGGATATACCCGAAATAATATTGATGATATTATGCGATTTTTTTGAGAAAAGATAACGCTTCGCTATGTAAAAAGGGAAGTTCATTCTTTCCACGCTTTTACGATGAGTCCGGTTCCTGATTTATGAGTCCACCGGAGATCGAGGTAATTAAGGATCAAAGAAACCGGAAAAGTAACCAGGTAATAGATGGGTAAAATAATAAAAAACAACCGGGATGAATTTAGCATGACGATCGGGTATTTCATCGAAAGTTTCCACGAAATTTTTCCGGGACAACCGTAATTATATCTGGCTTCCGCTTTAGTAAATCCAGCTAACTTTAATTTTTCCTGGATTTCATTTATGTTGTATCCGTCCCTCACATGTTCCTCAATGAAAGATTCGTGGTCGTGCTCATTAACATCTGATCCGCCCTGATCTGATGGCGTGGAAATCAAAACCATGCCTCCCGGTTTTAATGAGGTATGAAAGTTTTTAAACACCAGAACATCTTCCAGGATATGCTCCATCACATCCACTGAAAGGATCAGGTCATATTTAAAGTCTTCCTTGAACTTTGTCAGGTCTTCTATCCTGAACGAAGCATTGGAATGCCCAATCTTCTTAAAAAAAGCATTGCAATCTTCAATCTGTTCTTCCTTTACATCAACCCCGGTAATTCTCCAGCTTTTATTCTTATTCGAAAGGTAAAAAGAATATTGGCCGAAACCTGAACCGGCATCAAGGATTTCAATGTTGTCACCTTTAGCCTTTGCCCATTTCCTGATAGCTTTTTTTACATGCCAGGTCCGAAGCAGAAGCAAATCGAGAAGACGATAAAACAAAATCCTCAGCCAGGGACTTTTGTTAAACACCTTGCCAAGTGATCTCTTTATCGGGTCGTATTGCATTGATTTTTCAGTTCAGGAAAAGTTCAATTATTTAATTGCCTTATATAATATTTATACATCGAGCAGCTTCTCAATATTCTCAATGTAATCCAGGGAATCATCGAGGTAAAATTGCAAATCCGGTATAGCTCTAACCTGCTTGCCAATCCTTTGTCCAAGCTTAAACCTGATCTCTTTGGTATGGAGTTTTATTTGTTTTAATAATCCATCTTTGTCTTTTGTAGTAAACAAACTCAGGTATACTTTGGCGATCGAAAGGTCAGAAGTAACATGAACCTTAGTCACTGTGATCATCACACCACTGAAAAGGTTTCTGCCTTCCCTTTGGAAAATATCGCTCAGGTCTTTCTGAAGCAGCCTCGAAATTTTTGATTGTCTTGTGGATTCCATTATGCAAAATTAAGATTATCCGGCAAATGATAACGGGAATTCCTAAAGATCCATAACAAAATAAAGGTTTGCGCATGCTATCCCAATATATTAGCAAATTTTGCGACATTTAGTAGGTTGATTTTATTGCTATTTTTGCCGGTCATAATGTGGATTAATGAAAAGTATTTGTGTCTTTTGCGGATCGAGCATAGGAAAAATCAAGGTCTATAAAGAAAATGCAGCCGCTTTTGGGAAAATGCTTGCAGATAATAATATTACACTTGTATATGGTGGAGGAAAGGTAGGACTGATGGGGATTATGGCCGACAGCGCCTTGGCCGCAGGTGGAAAATGCATCGGCATAATACCGAAAAGCATAGCTGACCTTGAAATTGCACACGATCACCTGACAGAACTTCATATCGTCAATAATATGCAGGAGCGCAAAGCAATGATGATGGAACGTGCAGATGCCTTTGTTGCACTTCCCGGTGGGTTGGGCACCCTGGACGAACTTGCAGAAGTGCTTACCTATAACCAGCTCAGGATCTTTGATAAACCTATTGGATTGCTGAATGTGAATGGTTATTTTGACCACTTGATAAAGTTTTTTGATCATGGTGTAAATGAGCGGTTTGTGAGGGAAGAACACCGGAAAAATATTATTGTGAGCGATAATGCCGTCGAATTGATTGAAATGCTGAATGCATACCAACCGGTTCACATTGGTAAGTGGATTGAGGAAATCAAGGAAGAAAGTGCTTTAAACTAACCGTCTGCAAATGCTTGTCATTGGAATTACCGGAACACTCGGAGCAGGAAAGGGAACAGTGGTTGAATACCTTATTAAAGAAAAAGGATTTAACCATTTCTCGGTTCGCCAGCTTTTGCTTGAAGAAATTCGAAAGCGAAAACTTCCCGAGAACCGGGATAGCATGGTGGTTGTCGCAAACGAACTTAGAAGGCTGAATTCACCGTCCTTCATTACAGATCAGCTTTTTCTGCAGGCCGTTCAATCGGGAAAAAATGCTGTAATTGAAAGCATCCGGACGCCGGGTGAGATAGATTCGCTTAGACAAAAAGGAAACTTTTTTCTTTTGGCAATTGATGCTGATGCAAAAACTAGGTTCGAACGGATTAAAAAAAGAAATTCGGAAACGGATCAGATAGATTTCGATACTTTTAAGCAGAATGAGCAAAGGGAAATGACCTCCGCCGACCCGAACAGCCAGAACCTTCAGAAATGCAGGGAAATGGCAGACTTTATTTTTTGGAATGATGTTACTGTGAACGAGCTTTATGAGAAGGTGGAGGAGGTTTTGAGGGGAATAGAGTTATAGGGGAAATAGGTTGAAATAAATGGAAATAAGTAGAAATATTTGAATGACAGTAATTACTCCAAGCCCCATGCCCCATGCAAAAGAAAATTTTACACAGAACACAAAACATTAAATGAATAACAGATAACCATTATGGATACAGATAACAAACCACAACACATAAGACCGAGCTGGGATCAATATTTCATCGATCTTGCACATTCTGTTTCGAAGCGGGCTACCTGCGACCGGGGAAGGGCCGGCTGTGTGATTGTGAAGGACAAGCAAATTCTGGTGACAGGCTATGTTGGTTCGCCCCGCGGATTGAAGCATTGCGATGAAGTAGGCCACCTGATGAAAAAAGTGGTTCATGAGGATGAGTCTGTTAGCCAGCATTGCGTCCGAACGGTACATGCCGAGCAAAATGCGATTACCCAGGCAGCCCGCCGTGGTATTGCCCTCGAAGGTGGTACTATTTACGTTCGGATGACACCCTGCCGCACCTGCGCCATGCTCATCATCAACTGCGGGATTGAAAGGGTGGTGTGTGAAAAGAAATACCACGCGGGCCGCGAATCGGAGGAAATGCTGAAGGAAGCGGGCGTTAAGCTCGAATACATTTCGGAAGAGCTGCTGGAATACCCGGGGCAATAAAAAGAACATACATTTCCGTGAAAATCTGTGCAATTAGTGGATGAAAATTTCCTGTTTTCCTTTAATACCTGATTGAAACTTAAATTACTGTTGTTCAACAAGCTTTTGTTTTAATTGCAAATCCTTTTGCACCCCTTCGCCATCAGAAATTTTGGGACAAAGAGGCGTTCAAGTGGGACAAAGAAGCATTCAAGAGGAACAAAAAGGTATTCAAGGGGGACAAAAAGGTATTCAAGGGGGACAAAGCTGGGGAAGGTTTATTCATAAGCCGAAATACCTTCTATCCATTCATCACAATTAATCGTTCAACAATTTCCTTTATTTCAAAAGCAATATCGCGGTATTCCAAAGCTTCCTTTATATCAGGAATGTAGAAATCGTCAGGGTATCTAACGGTTACACCAAAATCAGTTAAGCTTTTAAGGTCAATTTCAAATGCTGTTTTGTTAATTTTTTGACATTCAAGTAATAGAAAATCCAGGTCGTGAGTCTTTGGAAAGTCCACATCATGATATACCAGAAAAGCTTTTAAGAATTTTTCGACTGCTTGGTGGGAATGAAAGCAAATGGTACTTGTATAATATGCTGCATCAGATTTAACCAGGTTATTAATGACAGCTATATCCTCATTAGCCCTAAAAAACCAGTTTTTAATGTATTCTGATTTTTCTTTGTTCATAGGAAAATAGCTTCATTAAGTATAGTTCTGATAATGTGGCCCGGCAACTTTTTCTTTGCTTCCATCTCCATTTTGCTTTGAATAAGGATGTCGGATCTGATACCTGATTTCAGCAAGTCTTTTCTGATGCTTGTTTTAAAAGGCAATTTTTCTACAGGGGACAAATATTGATCGGTAATAATGAGAATATCATAATCGCTTTCAGAAGTTGAATCTTTTCTGGCTCTTGACCCAAACAACATGATTTCTGAATAGGCAATATGTTTTAGTGCAGTTACTTTTATGATTTCAGAAATATCTTTATTTAACTCCATTCGATTTGTTTTCTGAGAACAAAGATACCAAAATTAACATGAAAAAGTTATTATTGTTTATAATTTTAAAAAGCAGGAAGCTGCAAACTACATTGACCTGACGCCCGAAGAACCTGCGCCGTAACTATATGTTTATGGCAAATTAAAAATCCCCCGGAGAAGTTCGAGAAATTTTGTATTTTCAATCACACTATATCACCTGACACCATGAAAAATATTTTGCCCCCGCCATTGGAGGGTATTTTTAAATATCAAATATCGAATTTTTAATCCCGGAGGCAACGCACACTAATGCCAATCTGCTTATAGTAGTCGCTCACAGACACGTAGCCGTAGTAGTAACTCAGGTAGTGGTACCAGGCACTGCCTGACGAGTACTCCGTAGAAGACCACCAGATACCGTAGTATCCAATGAAGTCGAAGTTACCACTGTAGCCACGGCTGCCGCCCGGAAGACCTGAAAAGCCATAATCGTCTGTACCGTAGTTAGAATTATCATGATCCCAACGAGGGTGTTCATCTGTACTGCAACCTCCACCGAGAGGAGAGTTGACCTGCCTGCAGGATTTTAGTTCATTACCATGGGGAGAACCCATTCCGCCAATATAATCTGTCAATGCTGTCCATTCGTCATCTGTGGGTACGTGAAAACCTGTAGGGCAAAGGCCGTTGGCGTCAACTGTTGCAAACCAGTTATATAATGCGCCGTAGCTGTCTTTCCAGCTTATGTCGTTATCATACCACACATAAGCGCCAGTAGTGAGATTATACCATGCATTGTCGTCCATTACATTGGGGATGGCCGTACCATTTCGATAGGTTGTGGTTTTCAGGTTTTCTTTCATCCAGCATTGGTCATCTATTTGGACAGTGTTGTATACATTGCCATCAATATCAGTAACTGTGGGTGAACCGGGGCAGGCTTGTTCTAGATCTTTAACGCAACGACTGCTAAAACCATGATTATTGCTACCGAAGCCACGGACTACATAGGCGCTATTGTAGAACAGGCTCCGGAGCCACGTATAGTCCGTACCGTTCTCCGTAGAGGACCAAAAGTAGGCATCGTGACCCAGATAGCCGAAACTAGCATTGTAGTCGCGGTTACCGCCCGGAAGTGCAGTAAATCCACTTTGGTTTGTTGCGCTGGTGTTTGGGGTAAACCACAAACCTGTGCTGGCTTCAATTGTACCCGTTGATTTCATTTTACCTCCGGCAATGCTTTCACCTCCCAAAAAATCAGTCAACGCTGTGTATTCGGCATCTGTGGGTAAATGCCAGCCTGTCGGGCATATGCCAGGGGTTCCCTGCTGGGTTGTATATTGCATCATTTCGTCCCACTGGTAAAGGCCGCCATAAGTTGCGCAGTTTGCCGGGTCATCGTTATAGCAATATTTCTCTATCAGGTTATTATTTGTCTGGTTATCGCTACCATCTATCATTGTACCCACATTGAGGTTTTCTTTAAACCAACACTGATCGCCAATTTGTACGGTATTGTAAGTTTGGCCTTCGTATGTTACGGCGGGTGCTCCGGGACAGGGAATCCCTTCAATAATCTCAAACATATATTCTTCATTTCCTGCAGGCGTGGCATCAATCACATCACTTCCCATGATATCCGATGGATTTTTAGCAAAGCCGGTAAACCGCAATAGGTCGCCAAGTGAATATCCAAAATCATAGGTCTCCTGAATTGATTTATATTCATCGGGAGTTTCAACCGTTCCAACATAACTAAGGGAACAGTATTTTCCTGAATGGTTATTCAGGCTTACCATTTTAATGGTTTTTGTCAAGCCGTTGGCAGTTGCCGTAAGGAAATAATACCTGTCCTCACCCGGATAAAAAACAAATGAATGGTTTCCGGCATCCAACGAATTCTCAAAGAAAGCAACCTTTTGTCCTAACAGATTTACCACACTCACCTGCAAATGATCTGCTTCGGGTAAAAAGATGCTGATAATTGTTTTTTCCGCAAACGGATTGGGGCGATTCTGTGATAACCGGAATCCTTTATTAAAAGTAGTATTGGCGGCAACACCTGTAACGAAATCTAACACCAGCAACGTATCCGGAGCATACAAAGTTGTATCCCCGCCCTGGGTGAGGTTTTCGATGTAAATGCTGTCGAGCATTACATACTGTGTTTGGTATTGTGCTGTAAAGGTTAACTCAATGGTTGGCTTTTGACCAAATGCATTAGCAACAAGTACAAATGCTAAAACGAAAACCAAGTAAAATGTCTTTTTCATAAGAGTAGGTTTTAGTTTATTTTGAATTGCGAACACCATTATTGTTGCTTGTTGTTTTCTTCGTATTAGTGCAATAAAGGTAATAAAAATTTAACAAGCAAGGGTTTTTGGAGAAAAAATTACAGGCATTGACAGATCTTTCAATCTTTCAAATTTTAAATTAAAATCGTACAGTTTTTTGAATATAATTATCCGGCTTCTGGCAATAATAAAAAGGAGGCTTTGCCGGTAATAGTAACCCTAATTCCTGAATAACTTGATGATATCGTTTCCGTTAGCGAAGATGAGCAATCCAAAAAGGAGCACCATACCAGCAATCTGGGCGTATTCCATGAATTTATCGCTGGGTTTGCGGCGGGTGATGATCTCGTACATCAGGAACATGACATGTCCACCATCCAGAGCCGGAATTGGCAATACATTTAAAATGGCGAGCATGATTGAAAGAAAAGCCGTAAGTGTCCAGAAACTTTGCCAATGCCATTCAGCAGGGAAAATGCTCCCGATGGTAATAAACCCGCCCACCGATTCATAAGCCTTAACCTCAGGATTGAATAACAATTTTAATTGTTTGAGGTAATTCCCTACACCTTTATAAGCTTTGACCACCCCGGCAGGTACAGCTTCAAAAACATTATAGTCCACCTTACTGAAGGTGAAATAGTTTTCGATGGGTTTATTGTAAATACCCAATTTGCCTTCTGCCGGAACAAGAACGTTTATTGGAATGGTATCCGTTTTTCTAATCACGGTTACGGTAACCTGTTCGTTCTTATGCTTTTGAATTTCAGTGAAAAAATCACCGAAATATTCTGTGGGCTTATCATTCAGTGAAATGATCCTGTCGTCAAGTTGCATCCCTGCTTCTTTTCCGGCAGAATTTTTTGTAAAATCACCCACCGAAAACGGTATCCTGAAACCAATAAAGTCGGGTGATTTATGTTTGATCAGTTTACCAAGGAATCCTTCAGGTATTTCGAGATTGATTTTTTCTCCGTTTCGCTCAACCTGTATGGTTTTTACATCATCAAGGATGAGTTTTTCGGGAATTTTGTTAAAGTTTTCGATGTATTCGTTGTCGATAGAAATGATCTTGTCGCCATCCCTTAATCCTGTTTCCATAGCCAGTGAATCGACACTGATGCCGTACTTCACTTCAGAAGTTGGAAGGTATTCTTCCCCCCAGGTTACTAACATAAAAATGTAGATGAAGATAGCAAGGAGAATGTTCATTGTGACTCCTCCAAGCATGATGATCAGTCGCTGCCAGGTAGGTTTGCTCCGGAATTCCCAGGGTTCGGGTGGTTTGCTCAGTTGCTCTTTATCCATCGACTCATCAATCATACCGGCAATCTTCACATAACCTCCCAATGGCAACCAGCCTATGCCGTACTCTGTTTCACCATATTTGAATTTAAAAATTGAGAACCAGGGATTGAAGAACAAATAAAATTTCTCGACCCGGGTCTTAAAAGCCTTGGCAGCCAAAAAATGTCCCATTTCATGTATGATGACAAGTATGGATAAGCTTAATAATAACTGAAGGATCTTTATGACAACTTCCATCTATTTGAATTAATTAACTCTAATTAACGAACATTGGTAACATATGTTTTCAATACTCAGGAATAATCAGCAATCAGTCGTGCTGCAATTAGCCTTGTTTCTTTATCTGTTTCGAGGTAATCACCGACCGAAGGATGGCTAATGAATGTCATGGTATTTAAACACTTTTCAATCGCATCGGGCATCCTCAGGAAACTGATTTTGTTTTTTAAAAATGCGTCTACGACAATTTCATTTGCAGCGTTTAAAACGCAGGGCATATTGCCTCCTCTATCCATTGCAAAAAAAGCGAGTGCAAGATTACGAAATTTTTTAATATCGGGTGGTTGAAATGTGAGCTCACCAAAATCTTTAAAATCGAAACGTGGGAATTCGTTCTGCAACCGCTGAGGATAACCGAGTGCATATTGGATGGGCAGCCGCATGTCGGGCAGGCTCATCTGGGCTTTCATCGAACCATCTCTGAACTGAACTAAAGAGTGAATAATGGATTGAGGATGGATGACAATATCAATTTGTTCCTTCTTTAATCCGAAAAGCCATTTCGCTTCAATCACTTCAAGGCCTTTATTGATAAGAGAAGCAGAGTCAATGGTAATTTTATCACCCATATTCCAGTTTGGATGGTTAAGCGCATCATTCGGAGTCACTTTTTCAAGCTGTTCCAGGGTGAAGTTCCTGAATGGACCGCCGGAAGCTGTCAGGATGACCTTTTCAATATCGTCAGGGTTCTCACCTGCAAGGCATTGAAAGATAGCCGAATGTTCTGAATCAACAGGGATCAGTGAAACATGATTTTCAAGGACGAGCCGGGTCACAATTTCGCCGGCTACTACAAGTGATTCTTTGTTGGCAAGGGCGATTTGTTTCTTTGCCTCAATGGCTTTAATGGTTGGCATCAAACCTGCAAAACCCACCAAAGCTACTAGTACCATGTCGATTGAATCCATCTCCACCACCTGGGAAATGGATTCCTCACCTGCAAACACCTTAATGTTGTGAGGTTGCAACGCTGCTGATACCTGCAGATATAAATCTTTCTGACCGATGACAACGGTATCCGGCTTGAATCGAAGAGCCTGCCTGATCAGCAGTTCTGAATTTTTAAGTGCTGAAAGGACTACCAGTTCAAATTGATCAGGATGCTGGTCTATGACTTCGAGCGCCTGTCTTCCAATCGATCCTGTTGAACCTATAATGGCTATCTTTTTCTTCAACCAATTAACTTTAAAATGAAATATAATCACGCGGATTGACCGGCGTACCATTATACCACAGTTCGAAATGAAGGTGCGGACCGGTAGTGAGTTCGCCAGATTCGCCCACAATAGCAATGGGTTCGCCGGCTTCGACTGTGCTTCCTTGTTTCTTTAGCAAAGCCGAATTGTGCTTGTACGTGGAAACAAACATCCCCTGGTGTTGAATGCTGATCACATATCCGGTTTCAACTGTCCATTCAGAGAAAATAACGATACCGTCAAGGGTGGCTTTGACTACTTCATTTTCTTTGGAAACAATATCGATCCCGTAATGCTGCTTGCTCACATCGAACTCATTGGTAGCAATTCCCTTCAGGGGATTCAGGAAAATGAAACTGCTGCGTGAAGATTTGGCCGCCACTTCATGATTATCATTATAAAATAGTTCATATTTATTGCTACCTTCATACTCCTGCCTTAAAATCGAATCTTCGGGAGAACGGGTATAATTCACATTACCATAATCTTCGTCCCTGGCTGATTCAGATGATACGACAGTTGTATCTTCTTCGGTTGCGACATAACGACCTTCAATGATATTTTTAATATTATTAAGGTATTCGCTTTTCCTGTTGAGATCGGTCTCGAGCGAATCGGCAAGCCTTTCAAGCTGTATTACCCGTTTGCGAAGAGTCACATCAGTATATCCGGGAATATATTCACGCAAAGGAGTAAAGGCAATCAGGAAGGTGGTGGCTATAATTAAAAGTATCGCTATAGTCCCGGTAACAACAAACACATTCAGCCTTGATAGCCGGAAGGAAAATTTTTCCTCAAAAGTATCCTCATTGCTTATCACGAGCCGATACTTATTCCTGAGCTTACTGATCCAGTGATCTTTATTATTCTTCCTTTTCTTTTCGGGCATGTTTGTGTTTTTACCGGCCGGCAAAGATAATAGTTATTCCAATAAGATTTCCTGTCAGGACTGATAAACCAATGCTTCACTGATAAATCCATACTATGTTTATGGGTCCTGGATGCTCAGTTTTTAAAAAAATTTGTAATAATAAAAGTGTTTTCTTTGTGAAATAGCGGCAAACATATTACCCTGTTTTTGCTTTTTACAAACATGCAATTTTATGGGCTTATTAGTCAAAATAAAATATTTTTGTAAAAAAATAGTTAAATAAGCGGCATCAGCTCAATAAGAAACAATTAACATCAGGTTTACTTGACCTCACGAAAATTATATCATAGTCTACTCATTTTTTTAGTTATCATTTTTTCAGTGATGGCTAATTCTTGTTCCACAAAGAAGAACTCTTTTACCCGAAGGGTATACCATAATCTGACAGGCCATTACAATATGTTTTGGAACGGCAGGGAAAGCTACCGCGAAGGTGTGGCTCAGCTCAACAAAACAGTAAAGGATAATTATACGGATATTATTCGTGTTTATAATTATGGTACGGAAGCTGAGGCTCAATCTCTGAATCCTTTCATGGATAAAGCTATTGAAAAAGCCTCAGTCAACATTCAAAGGCACTCAATGTTCTTTAACAGGAAAGAATATGTCAGGTGGATTGACGACAGCTATTTCCTCATCGGGATGAGTTATTTTTACAAGCAGGATTACAATAAATCCCGCCGAACTTTCGAATTTATAAGCAATGAGTATAAAAATAATGATATTCGTTTCGACGCCTTATTATGGATGGGTAACAGCTATGTACAACAAAAGAAATTCAAGCGGGCAGAAACAGCTTTGGACAATCTGAAAAATGAAATCAATAAAAATCCTGAAGTATCCCAGAATGTTCAGAAAGCACTTCCGCTGGTAAGGGCTGATTTATATATCATGCAAAAAAAGTTCGGTACGGCTAAGGAACAACTTCAGGAGGCACTTTATTTCAACCAGAAAAAAAATACCGAAGCAAGAGTCAGGTTTATTCTTGGACAGATTTATCAGAGTGAAGGTGAATTATACAAAGCCTCAGAATATTATACCCGGGTTATCAAAATGAATCCGCCTTATGAGATGGCTTTCAATGCTACCATTAACCTTGCCCAAAGCTATGATGCCCGCTATGGAATGGACAGCAAGTCTATAGTTCGTAATCTCGAAAAAATGCTTAAAGAGGATAAAAACAAGGATTACCTCGATCAGATTTATTACGCACTTTCTGATATTGCTATAAAAGACAGCCTCGATACCCTTGCGGTACATTATTTAAAACTATCAGTTGCAACATCCAAGAAAAACAATTATCAGAAAGCCTCATCTTCCCTTAAACTTGGGGATATCTATTTTGAGATCCCGAATTATAAACTATCCCAGGCTTATTATGATACTGCTATGCAGGTTCTGCCAAAAGACTACCCCGACTATAACAAAATAAAAGACCGTACAACCTACCTCACTGATCTGGTTACAAATCTAATCGTGGTAGAAACCGAGGATAGTTTGCAAAGGTTAGTGGCCATGAGCGAGGAAGATCGAAATCAGATCATTGATAAAATCATAGCAGATTTAAAAGAGCAGGAGGAGAAGCAAAAAGAACTTGATGAACTGCAATTAGCCATGAGTCAAAATAATTCCGGAGGGTCGAGCCAGATAGGAGGACCGATGGGTAGTGGCGGATGGTATTTTTATAATTCCACTGCAATTTCCTATGGTATGGCTGAATTTAAAAAGAAATGGGGTAACAGGAAACTGGAAGATAACTGGAGACTATCAAACAAGCAACCTGTCTTTGAACCTAAGGAAATTGAATTGACAGAAGAAACCGACAGCCTTTCGACCGATAGCACAATTGTGGTTTCAAATGATCCTCACGACAGGAATTACTACCTTCAAAATTTACCTTTTACAGAAGAAAAAATAGCATTATCTGACAGCCTGATTGAAAACGCCCTTTATAATCTTGGATTTATCTACAAGGATAAATTGGAGGATGAAGACAAAGCAATAGAAACATTTGATACCTTACTTGCCCGCTTTCCGGAGGGGAAATACCTTCTGGAGGTTTATTACCAGCTTAACCGTCTTTATACAAAAAAAGAAAACTCTGTAAAAGCCAAAGAGTATGAAGATCTTATTGTTCAAAATTTTCCGGATAGCGATTATGCAAAATTGCTTCTTGATCCAAACTATTTTAAAGAACTTGAGGCACAGAAAAACCTTGCTTCAACCCTTTATGCTGAAACGTACGATCATTTCCAGTCCGGTAGATATTTTACTGTTTACAGCAACAGCAACCGCGCATTGAAAGACTTTAAAGGGCCACCTGAAATCTTATCCAAATTTGAATACCTGCGGGCATTGTCGCTTGGAAAAATCGAGGTTGTGGATTCTTTGCAGGCCGCTCTCGAACAACTGGTGGCCAAATACCCCGATAGCGAGGTCACACCGCTTGCGCAAAATATTCTTAACTACCTTAAAAATCCGGGTGATACTTTAACAACTAAGGAAGCTGAAGAGATTATAGATGTATCTATTTATGCATTCAATCCTGAAAGCAAACAGATTTTTGCACTGGTTATCAATGACGAAAATGTTAACATCAATGCACTGAAGGTGAGGATTTCCGATTTCAACATGAAATACTATAGCCTCGAAAACCTTTCGATTACTAATATTCTGCTCAATTCAACGACCCATTTTGTCATGGTAGGTAACTTTGCAACTATCAAAGATGCAATGAATTACTACAATGCGGTCATGGCAAATGAATATGTGTTTGCTAACCTGAATAAAGAAAATTTTAGTGGTTTTGCTATTGCCCAGGAGAACTACCCGGTTTTTTATAAGGACAAGGACGTAAAAAAATATCTGGCATTTTTTAAGCAAAATTATTTCGGGGATCAGTAAAATTCTTACTTTTATAATCGAAAAAAATAAATAAAATGACGAAAAACAATATCATCGAAACTAAACCCAATAATATTGTAACGGGTACAACAATAAGAGGAGAGATCACTGCCGATGGGGATTTCAGGATTGATGGAACCCTGGTCGGATCCATCAATTGTAAAGGTAAAATCGTTATTGGTGAGTCCGGCAGTATCGAAGGAGAAATCATTTGTCAGAATGCCGATATTTCAGGCAGGATTAAAGCTCATGTAAAGGTTGAACAACTATTGATGCTGAAATCGACAGCTCAGTTGAATGGAGATGTGATCACTGGTAAAATTTCCATTGAACCCGGAGCAAAGTTTACTGGTTCGTGCGATATGGATGGTGGCGCCCTGAAAAAACCAATTTCTGCCCCGCTCAAAGAAAATGAACAACCCAAAGAAAAATTATTTAAATAATTACGCAAGGTATTCCAGTATTGCTTTTCAAATGCTCGCCATTATTTTGCTTGGAGTTTTTGGCGGATATAAACTTGATGGCTGGTTAAATACAATTCCCGTTTTTACAGTACTACTTTCTTTACTTTCAGTTGTAATTGCAATTTACTCTGTCGTAAAAGATCTGCTCAATACCAAACATGATCCTAAAAACAAACCTGAATGAAACATAAGTACATTGATTTTCTTAAAAAGCTCCTCATTTATACAATTGTATTAGCTGCTGCTGGGTTTCTGATTGTTTACTTCCTGCCTGAGCAATTCATCTCCCCTACACTGCCATATTTATTCTTCTTTTTCTTTTCAGTAACCTTAATTGTACATCTTATCCTGCTGAAAGTATCCAAAAAAAAAACCGGCGGATTTATTAATTTTTTTATGTTGCTGACTTTTGGAAAGCTATTATTTTTCCTGACAATTATAATACTTTATGCATTGTTCAACCGGTCAGATGCGGTAAGGTTCATTATTTCCTTTTTTATACTGTATGTTTTTTATACTGCCTTTGAGGTGGTGTTAAGCCTGTCCCATACCAAACCAAAAAAGATGAAGATGCAAGGTAATTCATAAGAATTTACCTTTCTTTCTTCCTGCAATTTCAATCATGTGAATCTCAAGATCTGAAATGAATTCAGGGAGGTTTTTGATTTTCTTCAAATTTAAATTATGAGCGGTAAGAACATGAGGTATTTTTTTTATTGCTGTAATCATTTTTGACTTTTCATCTGCATTTATCACTCCATTGATCAATAGGAAATAATCAAAAGATTTATGATCGGGGAAAAGTTTTCCATCAGGATTGTGGTTTGAAACCAATGCATATGAGGTTTGAATATCCGGTTTTATAAAATCAAAAAGCGGGTAGTTGATTGAAGATCCTTTTTCCTGATTAAAAACTGACAGGTCAGGTTGACGGATTAAGTTTAGCTTTAATGTTTTATTAATTTGTAATGCAATCCAATAATCGAATTTATGACATGAAATCCCAATGACATTAACATCTTCATCAAAGTCAAAATTCCATTTTACTTGCTTCGCCATAATCAAAAAGGATGTCCTCCAAAAATACCAAAAGAAAGACAGTAAAATTAATTTGTCCGAAAAAAGATTTCAGACAATTTTACCAGATAATGGAAATGAATTTACTCCTTTTCCTCAGGCTGCAGTTTATCAAGCGCTTTACCGGCAGCAATTTGCTCAGCACCTTTAATCGAATAGTCTCTTCCGGAAGAGTAAACTTCATTATTGACCAACAGGTCAACAATGTATTGCTTTCCAAAGCCATTACCAATTTCATCAATAACCTTAAACTCGATGGGAATTTTTTCTTTTTGCGACCATTCGATCAACTGGCTTTTGAAATTTGTATCTTCATTTTGAATTTTTTCAATGTCCAGGTGAACTTCAACGACCCTTTTCAGTACTATCTTTTTGGTAAAGCCATATCCCTTATCCAGGTAAAGTGCTCCAACAAAAGCTTCAAAAGCATTGCCATGCATTGATTTACTTTGATGCGAGAACATTTCAGATTTAATGAGGCTGTCGAGACCCAGTTTGATAGAAAGTTTATTCAACTGTGCCCGGCTGACTAATCGGGCTCGCATTTCGGTCAGAAAGCCTTCCTCCTTATAGGGAAATCTTTTAAAGAGATAATCTGCAATAATGGAACTTAAAACTGCATCACCCAGGTACTCCAGGCGTTCATTGCTCATTTTAAGACCGTTGATGATTTCCTTGGCTGCTGATTTATGGCGAAAGGCAAGCTGATATAAAAATACATTTCCCGGATAAAATCCGAAAATGTTTTTAATTGCACATGAGAGTTTTTTATCGCACGAAAAAAAAACAGTAAACGGTAATAATAAATTCAAGTTGTTAAATTATTCACTGAATTTTTTAAAAATTATTGAGGCATTGTGCCCGCCAAAACCAAAGGTATTACTTAAAGCATAGTTGATTTCGCGCTTTTTACCTACATTGAAAGTAAAATCCAGTCTATTATCGATTTCCGGATCATCAGTAAAATGATTGATGGTTGGGGGAACAAAGCTATTGTTCATAGCCAGAATTGCCGCCATTGCTTCGACAGCGCCTGCAGCTCCAAGCAAATGGCCTGTCATTGATTTGGTTGAATTAATGGAAATACGATAGGCATGTTCACCAAACAACCCCTGAATTGCTTTCGGTTCAGCAACATCTCCAACCGGTGTTGAAGTGCCATGGGTATTGATATGGTCAATCTTTTCAAGATCTATACCTGCATCTTCCAAAGCAAACTGCATGGCTTTCATGGCTCCATAACCATCCGGGTGAGGGGCGGTCATGTGATAAGCATCGGCAGTTAGCCCGCAACCGACGATTTCAGCATAAATTTTTGCTCCTCTTCTTTTGGCATGTTCATATTCCTCACAAATCAGCGCAGCTCCGCCTTCTCCCAGTACAAATCCATCACGGTCCTTGTCAAATGGCCTTGATGCTGTTAAAGGATCATCATTGCGCGTAGAGATGGCATGCATGGCATTGAAGCCACCGATACCACTCGGCGTTATTGCTGCTTCTGAACCACCCGCTATAAATACATCCGCCTTTCCTAACCTGAGATAGTTGAAGGCATCAACCATTGCATTTGCTGATGAGGCACAGGCTGAAACGGTTGCAAAATTAGGCCCCCGGAAACCAAACTTGATTGAAATATTTCCGGATGCAATATCGGCGATCATTTTCGGGATAAAAAAAGGATTGAACCTGGGAGTTCCGTCTCCTTTGAAATAATCCCCGACTTCCCTTTCGAACGTATCAAGCCCGCCAATTCCGGATGACCAGATGACACCAGCCCGGTCCAAATCAATTTTTTCGAGATTCAAACCGGAGTCAATTAAACCCTGCTCTGCCGCAACCATGCCGTACTGGGCATAATTATCATACTTTCTGACATCCTTACGGTCGAAAAAATTAAGCGGATCAAAGTTTTTCAGCTCACAGGCAAACCGGGTTTTAAATTTGGAAGCATCGAAATGCGTGATCATCCCGGCACCACTGGTGCCTTTGATCAGGCTATCCCAATATTCCGATACATTATTCCCAATGGGAGTTAATGCACCCAAACCGGTAATAACTACCCGTTTTAGCTCCATGCGGTCTTAGGAAATGTTTTACTTAGTATTGTCTTCAATGTATTTGATAGCATCACCAACAGTGGCGATTTTTTCAGCCTGATCATCAGGAATGGCAATGTTGAATTCCTTTTCGAATTCCATAATTAATTCCACGGTGTCCAAAGAATCGGCACCCAAATCATTTGTAAAACTTGCTTCAGGTGTAACTTCGTTTTCATCCACACCAAGTTTATCAACGATGATAGATTTTACTTTTGTTGCAATATCAGACATTTTTATAATTTTTTAAAGGTTTGACGCCACAAAGAAATGAAATTTATCAAAATTACACAAATTTTTTAACGCCCGACGATTTTTATTCCTAATTTCATTTCCACAAATGTAGTTATTTCATGCAACTCAGAAATTCATGAGCCAAATAAAAAAATATTCAAATAAATTAATTTTCTCTCAGTGACCTGATATATTCGTACTATTCGAATCATTCGTTATCTTTGATCAATGAATTTTTTGCGGGACACAATTACTTTTAGATTAATCTCCAAATTATTAGCGCAATTTTATTCAGAAAAGAAAGGTTTTTTTGACAATATTTAAAATGAAAAGAATAGCCATTTTTGCCTCCGGTTCAGGAACCAATGCTCAGCGGACAGCCGAATATTTTTCAACAAATCCAAATGTCTCGATTGTCAGGATTTACTGTAACAATCCTGAGGCTTTTGTCCTGAAAAGGGCACAACGATTAAATATCCCATCTTTGATATTTACCAGAAAGGATCTGTATCAAACAGATTTGATTCTTAATCAACTTCACGAAGACAAAACAGACTTAATTGTTTTGGTAGGATTTCTTTGGCTTGTTCCCATGAACATTCTATCAGCATTTGAAAACCGCATTATCAATATCCATCCTGCTTTGCTTCCAAAATATGGCGGCAAAGGAATGTATGGCCATTATGTTCATGAAGCCGTAATAGCTTCGGGCGATAAGGAATCCGGCATTTCTATTCATTTTGTGAATGACAGGTACGATGAGGGAGATATTCTTTTTCAGGCACGATGTCATATTAAAAAAGGTGAAACAGTTGAATCATTGTCAGCAAAAATTCATGAATTGGAATATGAACACTTCCCTGTTATCATAGAACAGGTTATTCAATCATTAAAGTAACCATTTAAATATCCTGAAATTGAGAAGTCAAAGGAAAACAGCATGGATATTCCCTTGAGGTCAGGTCAATCACAAATTTTTCATCTTATACCGAAGTGATTTATGTAATAGTCCACGATTTTATTCAGCTTGACAAGATGGACTATAACATAAATCTACACGGCATTAACCAAAGTAAGAAATTCCGTTACGTCCGCCAAAGGCGGACTAAACAGAATTTCACTTTGGTATTATTTATTATGCCCGTAAGAATTGTACATAACAACCTCCTTAAAGCTTTTCCTGATCTTTTCCCGGAGGGGATAATCGTCCGGAGCATAACCTACTGAAATGATAAGTCCGATTTTTTTACTTTCAGGAATACCCAATAACGCTTTGATTGGCTTTTCTCTGAACCATCCCAGCATGCAGGTCCCCAATCCTTCTTCGGCGGCTTTCAGGCAAAAGTGAGAAGCGGCAATTCCAATATCGATCTTAGGATAATCAATCTTTTTTATAAACCGGCCAATTTGTGTTATTTTCTTTGGTTTTTCAATTATAAATATTACAAGCACCGGAGCCTGAGGCACAAACTTGTTAAAGGTCACAATGTTGTCGTAGGTCAGCCGGGCTACTTTATCTTTAAATGATGGTTCATCCATTACGATAAATGACCAGGGTTGCGAATTGCTGGCTGATGGCGCCAGGCGGGCTGCTTCAAGACATCGTTCAAGTTTTTCCTTTTCAACCGGCTGAGCGGTATATCTTCTTACACTTTGCCTGATTTTAATCAAATCTAATAGTTCCACTACGAAGAATTATTTATCAATTGCAAAAGTAAATCTTTAAAAAGAAGTTGAAGAAATGATTAGTAAAGGACGTTTATTCCTTATTGATTTTCCTTTCATAGAGCAACTTGGCGCTATAACCGAAAATCATTACTAAAAGCAGGGCAATGATGCATTGAAGAAGAAAATTATTGTCTTTGGCAAAAGCCATGAGATTGAGCTTGACCGTTATCAGGTAATCGAATTCAGGGACTTTAGCAAAGAGGGTGGTTGGCAATAAAAAAGCCAGAATGCAGAACAAAGGGGATAATCTTTTTATAAACCAATCTTTCATATTGTAACATCTCTATTTATAAAACAGGAAAATGGGTAATTTGTTTTGCTGCGGTTGAAGCACAGCCATGTCGGTTGGGAAATATCTTATGCAATACACCAGACTAATGGAGTATTTGCCAAGAGGAGGGTGTTACAATTTTCTTATAATCATGATGCCATCACGAAGTGAAAGCAGCAAATTTTCAACGCGATCATCTTTCCTGATGAAATCATTAAAAGCCATAATGCCTTGGGTTTCTTTATCCTGAACCTGATTAGGATCAACAACCTTTCCATCCCACAAAGCGTTATCGGCAAGTATAAACCCACCTTTTCTTACTTTATCAAAAATCAAATGATAATAATCGAGGTAGCTTTCTTTGGCAGCATCTATAAACACAAGGTCGAAAGTTTCATCTATTTGCGGGATCAATTCCAGTGCATCACCGCCATGCTGGATTATTTGTGATTCCAGTCCTGCTTCACGAAAATATCTTTTTGCAAATTCTTCCAGTTCAGGATTAACTTCTATAGTATGCAGGATACCATTCCCAGCCAATCCTTTTGCCAGGCAAATTGCAGAATAGCCGGTGTAAGTTCCTATTTCAAGGATCCTTTGGGGCCGAATCATTTTGCTGATCATTTCGAGGAACCTGCCCTGTACATGACCCGAAAGCATTCTTGGGTTGAGCACCTTCAGATGAGTTTCGCGGTTAAGCCTCTTCAGCAGATCATCTTCGGGCGATGTATGGTCTGTGATGTATGTTTCTATAGCCGAATTCATTGAATCAATGTCTTCCTAGTAAAAGCTGATACCGCTTTTCAACAGCGATATGGTAGCAAAGATAATTATAATGGTAAGCAATATATAAAACCAGCCGATCCTGAATTTCTTTGGCACCCTGGGCAATTTAAACATTTGCATGGTAGTGGTATTGTAATTCGAAAAGATGGGAAATACAATCAAAGCAGAAGTCGAATACAAAAGGATCAGTTCCAATGGATTCTTTGGGATATTTACAATATATAGAATCAGGTTTCCGGCCAGCCAGGGGATGAATATTTTACTGAGGATATAAATTATCCTGATCTTGGGCTCAATTATAGCAGCTGAATCGGAGGCATAAAGAAATTGTTTGGTGGAATAATAGCCGACAATAAGCAAGACTACAAGTGCAACTATCATTAATATAATTTCTTCAACGTCCAGAACATTGCTCAGGAAGAGCCACTCCGAAGTATAAATAAAGCCTGTCCTTGTGATCACACCCACAACATAAGCTCCGAAAAAAAAATTAAAAGCATGAAAAGCTATCCATAGTGTAAATGTTTTCAGGAAAACCGTTCGGAAGCGCAACCACAAAAACAACCGGTAAGCACCTATTCCCAAAAGAAGGCAAAAAAACGGCCCCATTCCAAAGATCACGATCAATGCCCTGCGGGTATATAGGTAAGAATAGGTGTAAAGTGGCCAGTCGATGCGGTATGAATACAATTTAGTTGGGATATTGAATGCCCGTGCTGCCAGTATGGTCGCAAACTGATGAACAAAATAAACAAGTAAAAAAGATAGCAGGAAAAGGGCAAGTGAATTAATCATGGTTTTGATGTAATCATTCCGCAATTCACGTGCGCTAAAAGCGATTTTTACCACATGCGCAAACGACCTGAATTTGCGACTCATACTTTTTACATAGTCAAACCGGTGTTGCCAGAACCTTGAAATGCTATTGGAAAATTTTGCAGGTAGTTCATAGAAACGCTGTTTGTTTCTTTGCCTGATGTCCTTTTTTATTTTTCGCCTTATGAACTTTTCTGAATTGGATATTTGCCTTTTGGCTATAGGTTTACCGAAAAAATCCTTTACTGCTTTAATGAATGCTTCGATCCTCGCCCTCCTCATACGCTTGCGCATTGAAGCTGTTTTAATGCGTATTTCAAGTCTTTCTCTTTTAAGGCTTTTTCGTTCCTCTGCAATATAGCGCTTTTGCTGTTTTTTCAGCCGCCGCTTTCGTTCTCTGTTTTGGCTCCTTTCTATCGGATTCATGCGCTTTAAGTTGACCTTATTTCGATAAACACAGTTGCAAAAGTATAAGACTATTTGGTAACTATCAAAATATTATGTAACTCACAACCCTGAACAGAAAAGAGAAAACCGTAAACCTGTAAACTCTGAACCGCAAGCCTTTAAATTTTTTTGTTAAATTCTTGTTTTTCAAAACAGATTATTATTTAAGGATAAAAATTTTATTAACAATTGCTGATTTGGAAACCTTCCTATGTTTCTTTTATTTAGTTTTACTACCTGTTTTATAAATCTTTTTAATTGGAAATCATTAAGCTGGAATAATCGCTTTGCTGGATGAAATTTACTTAGGGATAAGACACATCAATCAAAATATAAATTTTAAAAATTAACATTATGAAAAAATCATTACTTATTTTATTATTCGCCCTCGGTGTGACTTACTGGGGGTGGGGACAGTTAATTACATTTGATAATTTTAATTATGCAGATCTCTCATTATTAACCAATAATGGCTGGGTAGCGCATAGTGGCGGTGGAACACAACCAATTGATGTCGGAGCTTCAAACGGTTTAACGTATGCCGGATATTCAGGTTTAACTGGAATTACCGGTGTTGTTGAAGGAAACGCTGCCAGATTAGATAATACTGGTGAAGATGATTCTAAAACCTTCACTCCTGTTACTTCAGGTATCATTTATTCTGCATTTCTTGTCAATGTCACTACTGGAACATCTGGGTATTTTTTACATCTTGGATCGAGCGCTACAAACTTTGCTGCAAGACTATGGGTCAAACCATCAGTAACTCCAGGTAAAATAAATTTCGGGATCTCCAACGGTACTACAGCTATTTATGCGGCAACCCCCACTGACTTTGATCCGGGCATCACATATCTTGTCATTATCAAGTATGGTGTTACAACTCCAAATGCAGTTAGTTTCTGGGTAAAATCATCAGGAATACCGACTACGGAAGCTGCAGCTGGAACACCTGAAGTTAGTACATCAGGATCTGGCCTGGCAAGCATTGATAGAATTTGTTTGCGTCAGTATTCTGCAACTCAAAATATGACTATTGACGGAATAAGAGTTGGTCCAACCTGGGCGGATGTACTTCCTTCATCTGTAGTTGGAACTCCAACCAAACTTGTTGTTACTTCAGTAAACGGGGGTAGTTCTCCTGTGTCCGGTATTCCATTCGCAGTATCGGTTCAATCTCAGGATGACGCTGGATTACCTCAACCTGTCACCTCAGATGTTAATATAACTTTGACGGGTACTGGTATCGGGGGTACCACTACAGGAACAATACTGAATGCTCAGAATAGTGTTACAATTTCCGGTGTAACAATGTCTGAAGGATATGGGTTAACGATTACTGCGACCCAGACTTCTGGAACTCCTGCATTAATAAGTGGAACCAGTGCACCCTTTAATGTGACAAGTGCAACACCAAATTATAGAAGCAAGACAAGTGGTAATTGGAATGTTGCAGGCACCTGGGAAATACAAATCTCAGGTAACTGGTATGATGCTCCTGATTTTCCGAATTCTCCAAATAAGGTTGTGACTATTTTAAATGGACATACCGTCGAGGTGACGGATAATAATGGTAAATGTGGAAACCTTACAATTGACGCTGGTGGAAAACTATGGAAGAATAATCCCACAGTAGCAAGCTATCTTTATGTTTATGGAAATATTCTTAACAATGGAACCATTGGTAGTAGCGATGGAGGTGTCACACCCTCGGCTCTTGGTTTCGATATTGAAGGCACAAGTTGCCTTATCTCAGGAACCGGAACATTCGATGCCTGGCGAATGGCTAAATTCACGAACATGAATGCTACCACCAATTTAACTATCGATCAGGATATAACACTTCGCAATACAGCACCTTCTACAGTTTATAATTCTGCTGCCTCTACAACTTTAAATATTCTTATTAATTCAGGCAAGAAACTTGATGTTCCGGGTTCAAGTATTAATTTACTCAATGTTAACCTTACCCTTGCATCTGATGCTAATTTGCTCGACAATGGTGCCATTTTAGGTCAAACTGGCACAAACGTTACTGTTGAGAGATCTATTCCCGGAGGTGAATGGCATTTAATTTCTGCTCCTATTTCAGATGCTGTTTCGGGAATATTCACAGGTGAATTCTTACAGATGCATACTGAGTCTACAAATCTATATACCGATATTACATCAATCACAGAACCACTTATACCCGTGAAAGGTTTTGCTTTATACGGGGGAACTGGGTTCACCGCGCAGTACACCGGAACACTGAACACAGGAAGTGAATCCATTGCCTTAACACGTACGACAACAGGAATCAATTCGGGATGGAACCTGGTTGGTAATCCTTACCCATCTTCTATAGATTGGCTTGCTTCTTCTGGCTGGACGAAGACTAATGTGAATAATGCTACCTATATTCATGTTAATAATGCGACGTGGGCAGAATTTGTAGGTGGAGTCGGAACAAACGGTGGTACTCAATATATAGCTCCCGGCCAAGGTTTCTTTGTGAACGTTGCAGATGATGGCTCTACTAACGGGACACTTGCTATAGACAACGCTGTTCGTGTGCATAATGCAACCACCTTCTTTAAAAATTCTTTAAATAACTTGGTAAGGATAGAGGTTTCAGGCAATGGCTATAACGATGAAGCTGTTGTCAGGTTCCATGAGTTGTCAACTTCAGGCTTTGACGGAGATTATGATGCATACAAACTACTTGGTGCAGTTGATGAAGCAGCCCAAATCTATTCCATTGGAAGCAATATGCTTTCCATCAATGCCTTACCTGAAGCCGAAACCGTCAATCTGGGGATGAATGTCAATGTTGATGGCTTATTTACCATTTCTGCCACTGAAATTCTGGATTTACCGGTAGTGATTCTTGAAGATACAGAAACCGGAATCATTACAGACCTGAAAACCGGTTCATACACTTTCAACTTCTCAGCCGGACAAAACGACCAGAGGTTTATCATGCACTTCACTCCACTTGCCATTCCGGAAAATGCTGAAAATGTATCAAGCATTTATTCTCAGGGTAAGGATGTTTATGTTGTAGTAAATGCAAATACTGAAGGTAGCATTGTTATCTACAATGTAATGGGACAGGAAGTAACAAGCTCGGCAATTTACGGCACAATCAACAGACTCACATTGGATAATAGCGCCTACTACGTTGTAAAAGTGATGAGCAATGAAAATGTGGTAACGGAAAAAGTATTTGTAAAATAAAACCTCACCCCCTGCTGGCAGGCACCCTCTCCTTCCCTTCGACTAGCTCAGGGTGAGAAGAGGGAGACCGGGAGAGGGAGAGTTTAAAAAAATTATATTGAATACAATAAAAAATACAGATATGAAAAAAGCATTAAAATTATTATTGATCGCAGGTATTTTCTTTTCATTACCATTATTATCATTGGCTCAAGCGCCACCTCATCCGAATGGAGGCAATGCTCCGGGTGGAGGTAATACACCGGTTGGCGGCGGCGCTCCAATTGACGGAGGGTTGAGTATCATGTTGCTCCTTGGAGCAGCTTATGGCTCAAAGAAAATCTACCAGATGAAAAAATAATTACCAGGTCTTCCTGTTGTAATTATTTAATATTCCAGCAAAAACCTTGTCTGAAAAGGCAGGGTTTTTTATTTTTGATGACCCTATCAATTACACGAAAATGAGAATAGATAAGCCAACCCTTTTACTTGATGAAATAAAATGCAAAAAAAATATCCACCGAATGGTGGAAAAAGCCGGGATTCACAACCTTATTTTCCGTCCGCATTTTAAAACTCATCAATCAGCTGTTATTGGCGAATGGTTCCGGGAGGCTGGTGTAAGCAGGATTACAGTTTCATCAGTTACCATGGCTGAATACTTTGCTAATGCCGGCTGGAATGATATCCTAATCGCTTTTCCGGCTAACATCCTGGAAATAGATAGGATCAACAAGCTGGCAGCAAAAATCAATCTTTCCCTGACATTGGAATCAATAGAAACAGCTGACTACCTTCATCAAAACCTTAAGTACGAAGCAGGCGTTTATTTAAAAATTGATACCGGATATCACAGGACAGGCATTCCATCCGACAATGCCGAAGAAATTCAGGCAGTTTTAAAACGGGTTCAGTCAATTCCCAACTTAAATTTTACCGGTTTACTGACCCATGCAGGAAATACCTATCATGCCAAATACCGGGATGAAATAATATTGATCCACCATGACTCCATCAGTAAGCTCAACGATTTGAAAAGAAGGTTCAAGAACGAGATTACAAATCCAATCATATCTATAGGAGATACCCCATCATGCAGTATAGCGAGCGATTTCACAGGGGTGGATGAAATACGGCCGGGCAATTTCATTTTTTACGATGTGATGCAATGGCAGCTTGGTTCCTGTAACTTGAAGGATATTGCGGTTGTAATGGCTTGCCCCGTGGTTGCTAAACATCCTGAGCGCAACGAAATTGTTATTTATGGAGGGGCTGTTCATCTGTCGAAAGAATATATCATAGATAAAGAAAACAAAAGAATTTATGGGATGGTCGTAAAAATTGATCAGGTTGGATGGTCCGATCCGATCGATAAAACCTATGTCAGCACCCTTTCACAGGAACATGGAATTATCAAAACCACAAAGGCATTTTTTGAAAAAATTAAAGTCGGAGATATACTTGGAATTTTACCTGTTCATTCCTGTTTAACCGCCCATCAGATGAAAGAATATCTGACCATCAATGGCAAAAGATTACCAAAAATGAGTTGATAATCGAATGTCATTGCTTATTTTTAGTTTTCGTTAACAAAAACAAGTGCATTTTTGTTAAAATTTAATTGGTAAAAAAAACTTTAGCTGGTTGGCTGATTCCTTTAAATTATAATTTTGCTCATTCTAACTTTTAAAAAGATGATCGTCAATACTCCAAAAATAACAATTAGGATTACCGTGTTACTCAGTATTTCAATATTGCTCTTTGCTTCTTGCAGCAAAAACAGTCCGGATTTTTTCTTTAAAAACGGCAATGCAAAATACCAGCTTAAAGATTATAGGGGAGCCATTAAAGACCTTGATAAAGCCATCGAATTGAAACCTGATTTCAAGCTTGCCTATCATACACGAGCCATATGTTTCGGGGAACTACAAAAATATGACAAGGCGCTAAAGGATTTTAACAAAGCAATAGAACTGGATCCCAATTTCAAGAACGCCTACCTTAACAGGGCCTATTATGTAAAGGTCAATGCTGGTGATTTTAAAGGGGCTATTGAAGATTATGACAAGTTTATTCAATTGAATAAAGAAGGTAATAATGCTTTTGCTCTGAACAACAGGGGGTTTGCAAAATTTAACCTGAATGACACTATTGGAGGTCTAAATGATATCCAATCTTCAATTTCGATGGATTCAACCAATTCATATGCTTTCAGGAACAGGGCGCTGATTAACATCGCTATTGGCAGTATTGAGCTGGCTTGCAAGGACCTTAATAAAGCAATTGAATTAGGTTATACCAAAACCTATGGTAAAGAGGTTGAGGAATTATTATTTAAGCATTGTAATAAAAACTAATCGGGCACCTGGCACTGCTTGCCTGAGTTCGGATACCACAAGTCATTTTTATCTTTATTATTCACCTGCCCGTCTAGGCTGAAGTCTTCATTCAAGTATCCCTTCTTTCCAGAATTTACTGACCAGCTCAGGATTTTATCGTTAATATTGATTATATCATCAGCATTGCCGTCACCTGAAAACATTCCCCATTTACCCCCGGCAAGTGACTTTTGTGCATCGATTCCTCCATAAGCCTGAGAAGATGAAGTGGTAAAATCCCATGAATATATTCCTCCGGCATTCGTCAAGCCGGAAGATGAAAGGATCCCGAGATGGTTCTTATACCAAACCACAACAAATAGCTGGTGGTTTAATGAATTGGTGAATTGAAGAAGGGAGGCACCATCAGTACCGACTATTGTACCGTCATTTTTCAGGAATCCAGCCTGCCGGGCTATGCGTGTAGCCGAAGTTGCTGAAGCAGCATTTTCTGCATCACGCAGCTCGACGAGTATCCAGTCAACCACATTCGGAGGTACCGAACTGACACTTTCTATCCCGGAATAATTCCAGGGAGAAGTATTATAAGGTTGTGACAAAGGAAAGTCCGTCAATCCGGTTAGGCTCGTATTCATATTCGTTCCGTTAAAGGGACCTTCAAGGTACATTTTAACAGCAAGATAAAATCCTGTAACCTCCCAATTCAATTCGGTTATTCGGATCATAATCAAAATTTTCGCCGGAAAAATCGCCCGAATAATCCGTAAAATTCACTGTTCCGGTGTTCAGGTATTTTGTCACGTTATAGCCACCTCCCCAGGTATTTTCAGGAAATATTGCGCCATTCACTTCGAGTGTCTGGTCATTATCAATGATCAGCAATGAGCCTCCGGCCATACCCTGACTGAATTCGCAATGATTAAATGCTTTTGTGAGATTTACGATACCTCCTGAATTAATATCTATTCCGTCATCGTTCATGTACTCGAAAATTGCGTATTCGGCGCTGATTGTTCCACCGGAGTTTATCTCGAAATTGTAATAACCAGAAGAATTGTGAGTGAGAGTAGCTGCTGAGCCGGCAGTTCCCAGTATTTCGAAGACACCGCCCGAATTCACATCCAGGGAATATTCATTTTGCATTTTCAACACCGATCCTGCATTAAGGGTAATCTTCCCACCTGAATTTACATCTATATCTCCAAGAAATTTTCCGGTATGGCCTCCAAAATACAACTGACCCTCCTCTACGACCAAATACCCGCCCGGATTGGTCTCAAAATCCGAGTTCAGGATCAATGCTTTTCCGGCTGTTGCCTTATTCACGGTTACATTGAAGAAATATGCATTGTTAAAACCCTGGTTATTGTAATACTGGTCGGCATCACCTGTAAACGAAACAGTTCCGTTCACATCATGCCACATGCCTGTCGGACTGATTGTAATATTCTTTATAAATTCATGGCTTAGACCGGGAGTTGAATTATGCCAGTTCCCGTACTGAACTGTTACATTGCCCAGGATTTTGAGATTATCAGCAGGTTCCATTGAATAGGTTCCTACCCCTCCGGATTTATTTATTACGAGGTTGTAGAAATCTTCGTGTGAACAAGCTGTACTCACCGACTGGTTTTGTGTCAAACCATCAAAGGTCACGGTTGATGATCCGGGATTGAAGCCTCTTTCGGTAGTGTAATCTATATTATAATTTATCCAGTCTCCTCCAAGATAAACATTCAAACCAACATCTGAATAACAGTTCAATCCTGCATTCAAATCGATTGAGAGGTCATTCGAAATGTCAATAGTCGAATTGTTATTCATTTCAAAACAACCGTCCTGTATGTGAAAATCATTAAGCACGGTAATTACTGCTGAAGCCACTATTTCCAAAGCAAGGTCGCCGGTCTGCGTTTTGTTTTCGGTAAGGTTGTAAAATGTTTCAGAATTATTGATGTCGGTGTTAGCATTTCCATCGAAAATAACAATTCCTGTTCCTTCCGTAAACCCTGCATCACCGACCATATTTGTCCAGTTACCGGCTACCTGTATTATGGCAGGTGCCACAAAAGTACCGGAGGTGATGAGCATATTCCCGTTTATATCAAGATTTGTGATAGCAGTAGCTGTATTTGCTTTTTCTCCGCCAGCTTTCATTTCCTCTCTTTCATCGGCAAGTGAAATCTTTTCCTCCACATCATTATCCTTTGCGATCTTATCAATTTCAATATTAAAGAAATTGCTGCCGGCGAAATGCCCCAGATTGGCATTTGCAGTTCCATATAATTCAATTGTGCCGCCTGAAGGATTGAAATCTGTAAGGTTGGCTTCAAAACTATAAGCCGTTCGGATGGTTCCACCGGTAATGTTTTCTATAAAGGTATAGGTCGGATTTTCCATGATCCGGATGCCGCGGTTCACAAAATCGAGGGTGCCGTTGCTCATCGTAAAGGTTGCGTTTGCAAAATAAGGCCAGAAGCTGGTTGAGCTTCCTCCATAGACCGTCATGGTCCCGCCGGTGATCGTGAGGTTTCCGTTCAGATCGATATATTCAGTTGTAGTGGTTCCCTGGTGAAATTCAATTGAGCCGGAAGAGAGTGTGATCGTTCCGTAGATTCCATTGTCGTCGAGATCGGCGGCATAGAAATTCCCGCCATTCACCAGAAAAGCGCCGGCAGTCCAGTTGTAGTATGAACAGGAGGTGGTTCCTGACAGGAATAATAAAGTACCGGCTGATTTATTCAGTTCGAGCCGGTAAAAAGTTTCAGGGTTGCAGGTCTGGCCTGTGGTTCCGTTAAAAGTAACAAGTCCGGTTCCCTCCTGGAAGACAGCAGTTCCGCCATCATCCGTCCAGTTTCCTCCGACTGTGATGACTGAAGGTGCGACTACAGTTCCGTTATCGAGGTAGAAATTATTCAGTATTCTCAGGGAACTGTTAACAGGATTGATTTTTCCGGTGCTCTTATTCACCGTAAGGTTATAGAAATCACCGGTAGCGCAATTTACAGTCAGGTTTTGATCGACCGAACCATTAAAAACCACCAGTGAAGTTCCCGGAGTAAATCCTGAAGTGGTAGTGTAGGTATTGTTGGAATTAGTCCAGTCGCCGGCGCAATAAATTTCGAGCCCTGTATCCACAGCCGCATTCAATCCTGCATTCAGATCAACAATTATATCGCCACCCGTTGTTATTATTGAATTATTGTCCATCTCAATATATCCGTCTATTATGTGAAGGTCATTGCTCGCCGACAAGTGCAAACCGGTTCCAACAATAAACAGGCAAGTAGTGGCACTCGTTTTATTGACCGTAATGTTGTAAAAAGTCTCATCCGAGCTTAGGTAATTACTGGCTAAACCATCAAAGATTACCAAACCTGTCCCTTCAGTGAAAGCAGTAATACCGGCGCTATTGTTCCAACTGCCCGCAACATTCATCTGGGAAGGAGCTGTAAACGTTCCTGAAGTCAGGACAAAATTACCATCCAGATCAAGGTTGGTTGTTGCCGTAACTGTATTGGATTTTCCTCCCTGAACCGATTCTTTATCCCGTTTGAATAAACCGGGTGTTCCTGAAGGAATAAAATCAGGTTTTGAGTGTACGAATGTCTTCTGCACTCCATTTCGATCGATGGTTATCGTCTTTTCCTTTTTCTCCGGTACTGAAGCTTTTGCCGATTTGTCGATAGTCAGGTTGAACAGATTACTTCCTGCAATAGTATACAAGGTTGCATCTGAAGTTCCATACAATTCGAGCGTCCCTCCAGTGGGTGTCCAAGCTGTGCGGTAGCTGCGGAAATCGTAAGCCGTTCTGATTGTACCTCCAGTCACGTTTTCAGTGAATGTATTGGTTCCGGAATTATACACCCTGATCCCATTATTCACAAAATCAAGTGTTCCGGACGACATGGCCAATCCCGCATCATCTCCAAACGACCAATAACTTTCATCCGCCCCGCCATAAACTTTGACTTCTCCCCCATTGATGGTCAGATAGCCATTCAAATCGATATAGCTTTCGCTTCCTGCATCCTGATGAAGAAATAAGTGCGCATTTTCACCGGTTACCGTGTACGACCCGTATATTCCATCATCCATTAGATCGTAAGCATTGAAGTATGCATCCTCAATGGACATATAACCCTGGGTCCAGTTGTAGTTTGCACAGGTTACTTCCGAGTTAAGAATATGCAGGGTGTTTGCAGATTTATTGAGGTTAAGGATATTGAAATCGGCAAAGCTAAAATTCATTTCCTGATCTCCAGTACCGTCGATATGCACCTGACCCGTACCGGCAACAAAGGACGCATAAACTTCAATATCCCCTGCAATGTACATAGAAGTCGGCGCAATGAAATTTCCATCGGCATGCTTGAAATAACCGTTAATATCGAGAGAACCACTGGCAGTGATGTTATCCAGGTCATCTTCCTTATTGATATATAAATTATAAAGATTGCTACCGCTTGCGACTGACAAAGTACATGGATCATTTGTTACTGCATTTTCGTCTCCTTTCAGATAAACGTAACCACCGGTGGCATTAAAATCGGTTCGCTGAACGATAAAATCACCGGAAGTGGCAATAATACCAGCTGCAATAATAGATGTAAATGTGTAACTGGAAGGCGGTCTGATATCGATACCGACATCGACAAACTCAAGAGTTCCTCCATACATGGCGATGGATGCATTGTGTGTATAAGGCCAGTAGCTGTTTCCGGATCCTCCATGCACTTTAAATACCCCGCCATTCATAAATATATCGCCCTGAAGGTCGATATACTGGCTTACATTCTGGTGATAAGTGAGAGTACCTGAAGTAACGATTATACTACCATAGATTCCTGGATCAGCAAGATCAGCTACCCAGAACTTTCCGCCATTCACGTTCAGAGTTCCCTGCAGCCAGTCATATACATCGCAATAGGTCGAATCGGATGGAAATGCCAAATAGCCACCGGTTTTATTCAACCGAATGGTATCGCAATAAGCCATAATACAATTCTGGTTCGAAGAACCCTGAAACTCCACATAATTAAAATGGACCAGCGGATTGGTATTGGTAAGGCCTCCTTTCAGCAAGCAATGATCAACGAAACTCACATAAAAGGTGCTGGTGATGTTCAGGTTGCCATTGATTGTTAAAGTTCCATTAAAAGTGGCTGCAGCCGTAGAACTTCCTGCCAGGGTAAGGTTGTTTACATAATCACCGGCATTGAAATCGAGAAAATATTGTACCTCCGCAAATTCAAGTGTCCCGGCATCCAGGTGTATGTGGCCATAGTTCAGGAACGTCGTACCGACCACGATTTTTAAAGAGGATTCGGACTGCAATTCAGCATCGGTATCGATGAAAAGGTTATGGTCGATCTTCATAGCATTTGTCGACGGGTTGCTGAAAATCGCATAGGATCCTACTTTGCAGATTTCCAGCCTGTAAAAACTTGAAGTGGAGGAATAACATTTGATCACAGATGGACTTGTACCATTTAGCTCAACCCTTAATGGCAATAAGTTTACCTGTGAACCGGACATAAAAGTCCAGTCGCCCTTCACCTTTATTTGTGTTTGTCCGGGATTACCTGGGCCCCAAGTATCAACGGACGAGCCTGAGTTCCACTCAAGGTTTCCGTCAACGATTAAAAAACTTGATGCATCATCGAAATAAAAACTGCCCGAAATAGAGGCATAGCCATAAACATGAATCTGCTTACCGTAGATGCCCAAACTTGCGCCGAAAGCAATCGTCAGATTATTACAGACTGCGTCGTAAACCACCATATCGGGATCGTGAGGTGTTCCAGAAGGTATATACACATCCTCGGTCGTAAGCGGCACATGACCAAGAGACCAGTTCGAAGCATTGTTCCATAAATTGGATACATCGCCTTGCCAGGTATTCGTAACGGCAAGACCTATTGTTGTAACAAAGGATAAAACCAGAATTGAAATGAGTGCTTTCATAACATAATTTTTATTCAAAATTAGCTTGTTGCAAACCGGTTTTCAATGATGACTTAGAAGACGGCGGGATTATGAGGGGATTTGGCGGCTTTGAGATAGAATTTGAAGTGTAGTGCTGCCCAATTCACACATCACCAGGATATGCCAGTCCCATTCATCAAACTGGCCAATTCAGAAACGCTATATAAAGGGCAAAGACAGATAAACGGTAATAAGTGATGGCTTCGAAGTGGAAGTTTCGCACTACCATGAGCATGCTTTTATTGATAAAATGATAAAGGATTAGCCTTTCTAATTCTATAAGAAATCCTTTTACTCAGGGAATATCCCTTCGAATGAACTGCCACCGGGAAAGCAAGAAACAACAGAGAATTAAAGCAATCAGTACTATGGAATTCAATAGGAAATTTGCCTGGCCGAACATCAGTTTTTGGGGTTCGTAGTAAGTAAAGATGTTGAATGGCTTTGTAAACTTAATCTCATCCCAAAGCTGGCTCAGAAAATACAAAAGATAAAAGACGAGGGTCAGTACAGCAGCATAATTGCCAGCCCTGGAGCCCGTTCTTGCAAACACAGCAATCAACAAAGTATAGCTCATTACGAGGACAAACAAAAGCCAAAGATTGAAACCAATTTTCACCATTTTAATAAAAAGTTCCGGCGTCAGATGATGATAAATGGTAACGGCTGAAACCGAACCGACTAAGCCAGCAAGAATAATTACCAGCAACAGAAGACAACCTGATATCCATAACTTCAGAAAGAGCGATTGACGCCTGAATGGATGGGATAGCAGCAACTCCAATGTTCCAGATTCCATTTCGCGTGAAATATGCATCGTTGGGATATTTACCGCACTTATGGCAAGAAGGGTAAGCACAAGGGGATGATTAAAACCAAAGGCTGCAGCTCCGTCGAGGGTTAACGTATTAAAGAAACTTTCACTCAGGTACACTTTAATCTTTTCGGGCATCTGAACCAGCAAGGTCTGAATGATGGACGGCAAATTAAAGGTGGTGATCAGATAAAGAATCAGAAATTGTAAAAGCATTATAAAAACCATGCTGAATATCGCAAAGCTTCTGTGATTTTTCCAGATCAGCTTGTAGTATGTGATCCTATTCATCCAATTTCCCGTTGTAATAATTCATAAAGATTTCCTGCAGATCCGGCTCAGGTAAAACGATAGTTGAAACCGGCAATTCTGCTAAACGCCTGAGCAATAATTCAAAATCGCCTGTGACTTCAAATTCAAATTTAAGTCCCTGCCTGCTGATTAGTTTTGCTCCTGGTAATTCAACAGAGTCAAGAGGTTGTTTGAGGGTTAAAAACAGTTTACGATTCAGCATCTTTTTCAGGTTACTGATCGATTCGGTTTTTATGATCTCACCTTTCCGTATGATGGCTACC
The DNA here is from genome assembly GCA_963749345.1 of uncultured Bacteroidales bacterium. Taxonomy (GTDB): domain Bacteria; phylum Bacteroidota; class Bacteroidia; order Bacteroidales; family JAADJA01; genus JAADJA01. Next base: position 487,370 of record CAVVMO010000004.1, read on the forward strand.
CTGTGACATATCCTTTCAACCTCTGATAAATTATGTGAGGACAGAAATATGGTAATGCCCTTTTCCTGGTATTCTTTCAGTAAATCGTAAAAAACGTTTTGCATTAACGGATCGAGTCCAATGGTCGGTTCATCGAGGATAAGCAACTCAGGGTAACACCAAAAAGCCTGTATAATTCCCAGCTTTTGTAAGGTTCCATGCGACAGGTGCTTGATTTTTCTTTTCAGGTCAAACTCTGAAATGCCCAGCCGTTCATGAAGTCTGGGAGGGCTGAAGTTTTTAACTTTCCGGAAATTGGAGAGCAAATTTAAAAATTGATTGCCAGTCAGGTTTCCATAAGCGCTAAAATTTCCGGGCAGATAACCACATTTTTGCCGAATCTCAAATGAATTATTCTGAAGATTTTTTCCAAAAACCTTAATTGTCTCGTTATCAGGTCTCAGCAAATCAAGAAGGAGACGGATGGTAGTTGTTTTTCCGCTCCCGTTTGGACCCAGAAATCCAAAGATATCTCCTTTTTCAACCGTAAAGGAAATCTCTTTCACACCGGTGACTTTACCAAAATACTTGGTAACATTTTGTAAAGAGATCACTGTTGAATTTTCCATGAGTCAGTAAATGTTACTCTGCTATGAGTAATGGTCCCGGGATTGATATTACGGCACCTGAGAAACCTTTCCCAGGTTAGGATACCAATAATCATCTTTGTCAATATTATTAATCTGCGTGTCGAGGTTCATATCCCCGCCATGATATATCTTATCCCCAGCCCAATTAATCCATGCAAGTTTATCAGCATTTCCGGTTGCACCATTTCCATCTGCATCTCCGGCAAACACTCCCCACTTGCCTGTGGTCAGTTCCTTGTGCCCAAGAATGCCGCCCTGAACTTGATTTGCTGCGGTTGTAAAATCATAGGTATAGACACCACCAACTTTTACCAATGCATTCGCGGAAATAACCGGAATGTGATTCCTGTGATATACAGCCACAAACAATTGATTGCTGATCGTATTGGTGAAATGTAATAATGAAACTCCATTCATTTCAACGACCGTTCCGTCTTTGAGCAGAAACGCAGCTTTGCGGGCAATTCGTGTAGCGACTGTTGCAGTGGCTGCTGAAGTAGCATCCCTGAGTTCAACCAATACCCAATCTACCACATTGGCAGGAATACTTGCCACACTTTCAGTTCCGGTGTAATTCCAGGGAGCAGTATTAAATGGTTGATTTATTGGGAAACCAGTCAGACTGGTTAGATTCGCAAACATTTCCGTCCCGTTAAATGGCCCCTCTAAATAAACTTTCAGGTTAAGATCAAATGCCGGAGAAATAAGGTTCTGACCTGTTCCATTGGTTCCCGGTGATCCTTTATCACCAGTTGTCCCACTATAAGTATTCTCCCTGACTGTCGCTGTAATCCAGTTACTGCTAGTGTTATTGTTGGAGGAAGGCGTACCGGTAAATACCATCGAAGCCCCATTGGGATCAGGCCAGACTGGACCTCCGTCGTATTCAACCCGGTCAATCTCATTGTTAGACGGATCGAGCAGTACTATCTCATCACCTGCGTTTCCAAGTAAAAAGGTTGCATACTGGTAATTGCATGTATATCCACCATTAATAACTGTGTTCGAACTGTATCCAAGAACAGCAAAGCCTTTGACAGGAACTATCAACGAACTGCTGATGGTATGTAAATCAGTTCCATTGTCTTTGATTTTCCAGCCATTCAAATTGATCGGATTGTTTGTTGGATTAAACACCTCGAACCATTCACCAGAAGCATCAATAGTAGTAGTAGGATTCTGCATGATCTCTGTGATCATCAATGTTCCTGCAAAAGGATCGGTGACTGTGATATAAGCGGTTTTTAACATGGTATTGCTTCCACCTCCGTTTGTGGCAATGAGTTGTACATTATAAATGCCGGGTGTATTATAGGTTATGACTGGGTTTTGCAGGGAAGAAGCTGCGGGAGTTCCACCACTGAAAGTCCATGCCCATGAAGTCGGGCTATTAGTTGAAAGATCGGTGAAGCTTACTGATGCTCCTGCTGCTATGACTGTGAGATTTGCAGTAAAATCAGCAACCAGCGGGCTTTCGTTTTGAACGGTAATATAAGCCGACTTGAGCATTGTACTGTTGCCGGCTGAATTGGTAACATGAAGCTGAACATCATAAATTCCGGGTGTATTATAATTAACAACTGGATTTTGTAAGCTGGAAGAAGAAGGTGTTCCACCCACAAATGTCCACGACCAGGAGGTTGGATTATTATCCGAAAGGTCGGTAAAGGTAACCGACTGTCCGGTTATTATAGAAACAGGGGTAGCCGTGAAGTCTGCTACCGGCGGATAAACACATTCTGAATAGCCAGGGGTTGCGTATATAGGTGCTCCTGAACCATTGTTCATCACAAAATGCTGAGAAGCCTGCCAGTTTGAACCGATGGCATTGTCGGCATTCGGATTACACAACATCAGTGAAGGTCCTGTACCGTCGGGGGTTGTGGGCCAGGGAGCAACATCATCAAATAATACTGAATCAATTGTTTTCCCCGAGCTATTTTTTAGCAGGATCAGTTCACCATCATTGCTTAACCCACCTGTCCATTGGAGTGCGCTGATCCCAAAAGTATTCAGCATAGCAGAAGACTTAAAGGCTACAACTTTGTAATCACCCGGGTCAAGATTCACCGCGGGAAAGGTAAATGTTACTGCCGAACTTAAGGTATACCCTGAAAGGTTTACCGGATTCGATCCGTTGTTATAAATTTCTATAAACTCAAGCGAATCGGTTCCAGCTTCAGGCGGATTATAGTATATTTCGGTAATAACCAGGTCTGAATGAGTAGTATCAATTGTGGCCTGTACCGTCAGGTCGCAGATCACAGGCAGGTGATCGGACATGAAATACAAAGCCTGTATGATCGAATCAGGCAGGTTCGGGTTCACAGGCGGATCGATCAAGGCATTGTTAAAATGATTGCCGTCATTGCCGAAAGCCTTGCAGGAATTATTTACATATTGAACTTTATTGGCTCCGGTGTTGACATCACCTGTGAAAAGAATAAAATCAAAACGGTCGTCAAGGCCGCCTATTGAGCCTCCGCCAAATTCTACAGTTCGGGTGCTTTGCGTATGTAAAAGGCTGTAAGATGATGAAGCATGCCAATTGCCTGCTGATAAAGGATCATCCAACAAATAGGGAGTATTATTTATAAGCGCCTGATAGGCAGGTTCTGTGCTGGTATACAAATTTAAATCTCCTCCAAAGAAAACATTCTCAGCATTAGGGATACTGTTCAGATGCGTAAGAAACTGATTCACCTCTGCAAGCCGCGCAGATTCTTCTCCCTGGTTGGCCTTGAGGTGAGCCACATAAAAGTAAAAGAATATGGTATCATTGGTTGTACCAAGATCGGTGGATTTATAATACAGGACATATTCATTGATGTCGCGAAGGTTGGTATAGATCACATCCTGGGAATATAGCGCCAGCTTTTCACTGTTATAATACAAAAGGTTTTCCGAATTGGTCCATGCATTATAAATTGCTTTTTGATAATGCGTTGTACCAAAAACATTCAGCGTCTGATTCAGCAGGGTCGTGGCTCCTGTTGAAGATTTCAGTTCACACACAAGGATCACATCAGCATCAAGGTACTGGTTCACTTTCCTGAAATTAATTTCCCTTCCGGGATCACCGCTAAAAGGATAATCGAGGATGTTGTAGTACATAACCCGGAGGTTATCCGTTTGGGCAAGAATTAAATAGTTTAGCAACAGAAGTGTAGAAATAAGCAGTGCTTTTTTCATCAGTAAAAATTTAGAAATGCAAAAGTAATATTATGAATGATTAAACCGGTTTTTGCTTTTGTAAATGAAAGATTTCTGAGGAAATTTACACTAATGTCGAAAATGAGAGTGCAGGATTAGGGGTATAAAGGTTTAAAGGCATAAGTGTATAGAAAAACAATCGGTCTTAGCCTTCGTCTTTTTAACAAAAACTTAATCTTGTCTTAACAGCAACTTCCAACCCCGATCTTACTTTTGCAGCCTATCTCCCTCATAATATATCCACTGTGTCGCTGCCGCTGCAAGTCCTTTGCGGCGGTTGCCTTTTTTTACTAAAAATGAAATCATATTAGGAATCTTTAATACCAAAATACTTCAGCACCCTCATTGCCCTCAGTGTATTCCATCTTCCCGGTTGTCCTGCTTTTTCCATTTCAAAATGCTCCAGTCCTGGATGCTTTGCCTGTTGGTTCCAGCGGTTATCCTTTCTTCTCTTTTTCAATAATACTTCCAGGGCAGGTTCCAATCTTTTATCATAATCTGCGCCTGATGACCGGAAGTAGTCGAGAGCCCTTAAGATATCATAATACCACCTTGAGGGATAAGGAAAACTCAGGAAGTTCTTATTTATAATTTCTCCTGTTTTGTCGGACAAAAATAGTTGGTGCATCAGCATAAATTCCCTGGCTTTTAATTCTGCCTCTTTAAGTTCAACCGATCTGTATGTATAACCTTGAAGAAGGCACTCCGAAATGCCTTCGGCCACTGATAAGGTTGAATGCAATGAGCCATGAACTGCCCCTGAGCGGTTAAGCCTGCAATTAAACCCGCCATCGTTCATTTGCTGCAACAGGATAAAATCGACCACCGATTTTAATCCTTCCTGATCTGTCAGGAAATAGCAGGCATAATTAAGAAACATTCCGCAGATGCAAATGTCGCTTTCAGCGATTGATCGGGCAGGATTGATCCCGCCGTCGGCACTCTTTTCATGGCGAATTATCAGGTCAATGGTTTCCTTTACCTCAGGTATATAATCGGGTAGGTTCAGGTTTCTCAAATCGAGCAGAGTATAATGGGTCGAAGTCCATTTTGGCTGATAGAATCCTCTACCCCATTGACCATTCTGGTTTCTGCATGAAAGTAATTTTGCACCCCAGCCTTCCGTTGAAATTCTTCTTTTTAATTCAAGGCGGTCGGTAGATAGCAGATCCTTATAAACCTGGTACTGAATGGATACATCGCCTTCGAGCAGCCAATTAATAATTTCAGGATTAGTCATAACAGGTCAACATTTAAACCCGTACTTTTATCTTTCAAAAATACTAAATTGACGGATAAAAAAATGAGGTTGTCAACAAAGACAACCTCACTTCTTTTAAAGGAATTTAATTTACAAATCCAGTTTATTTCGTAACGATTAATTTAGACGCAGTTACCTCAAATCCGTTTCCACTTATCCTGATGTAATAGACTCCCTGTCCAATGCTGGAAGGAAGGGTGAAGGAGGAATTCTGCAATCCTGAATCCTGGTATCCCATTTCAATTACAGAGGTAGTTGCTCCTAAAGCGTTGATTATTTCGATGTGAATATTATCAGGTGCTGATAATTCGTAACTGACCTGCAAATTGCTGTTTTGTGCAACCGGATTAGGTGTAATTGAAAAAGTAGTTGTTTCATTTTGCGGAATACCGGTGCTAAAATCATTCAGTATGCGAACTATGGCATAATCATAGATATTATTATATGATTTCCCTGCTATAACGACTTTTCCATCATTCTGATGAGCCATAGCCAAACCTTCATCAGGACCATCACTGATTTGAATTATTGACATTCCATCCAAACCAAAGGTATTGTCAAGGGTTCCATCCGGATTATACCGCCAAATGGCCATGTCACAGTTTCCGGGGACCAGTTCGCCGGTTGTGCCCGCTACTATAATTTTCTCATCACCCTGTACATAAATACCGTATCCTATATCGTATTGTCCGTAATCAGCTATTACCAATCCTCCATCACCAAAACCGGGATCGGGATTTCCCTGCTGATCAAACTTTATAAGCATCATACTATAATTGTATGACGCAGATGCCGTAAAACCTGTGATCAATATTTTTTCGTCAGTCGTAAGGGTGATACCAAATCCTTCAGCATCGGCCTGGTAAGGATAATTAATGATGCCATTATCGCCAAAAGTATCATCAAGGGTTCCATCAGGCAGAAACCTGACAACAAGCAAAGCAAAGGATAAAAGTTCATTGGCATAATGTCCGGAAGCAACAATTTTTCCATCGTCCTGAACAACCAGGCAGTCAAAATCATTTTCAACTTCAATCACAGGTATACTAGCTACTCCTTCTGTTCCAAATGTCGTATCAAGCACACCGTTTTCTGTAAATCGAACTACGACAGGAACATACTGTAAATCTATATTGCGAGAACTACCAGCAACAAGTATCATTCCGTCATCCTGAAGGGTTAGGGCATAACTAAAGTCTTCGAAATTATTCATATCAGGACCAATTTTCTGAACAACAACACCATTCACACCAAAAGATGCATCTAAAGTGCCATTCTCATTCAACTGAATAAGCAGGATTCTGTAATCATTATAATCCGTTGTGCTACCGGTCATCACAATCTTTCCATTTTCACGGATCGCACAACCATAGACATTGGCTTCAAAATTTAAGGAATAAGTAAAACTACCCCCATTTCCAAAAGACAGATCAGGGCTTCCATCAGGTAAGAACCTGTATGCCTGTGCCGATGCTACAAATGATTGATTATATGTGATGCCTACGGCAACAATTTTTTGATCGTTTTGAATTTCAACATCGGTGAACAGATCAACAAAACCAATATCCAAAATGTTTATGCCGCTATTGGCAAATGTAGGATCAAGTGTACCAGCAGGCTGAGCGGACAAACCAACTGATAATGCCATCATGGCGCTGATTGTAATTGTAAAAAAATAGTTTTTCATAAATTTTGTATTTAATAAATTATTCATTGTTTAGTTTTTACTTGATTTAATATCTGTATTTTCATTTTTTGATTTTTTTTCCAGAGCGTCTAAAAGCCTGCGCAAGGCTTCCTGCTCATTCTTTTTTTGGCTATAGAATAATTTTAATTCTTCCATCCCCTCGTTCAATTTATCATCCAGCTTGTCATCCATTTTTAATTCAAATTTTAATTTCGCAGCAAAGGTGCAGTGAAAAATTTTACTGAAAAAAGAATCCCGCTTACTTATGCGGTACAGGGGCTGAAATTCTCATTACATTTAAACTACTCAAAAGAAACAGGGATTACATTTACTATACACCAAAATATAGCAGATTGAAATAGTGGCAATTGGAAAAAATGGGGAATTAAATCTGCATAAAGAAATTAACCAGGTTAATGTCTTCTCCTTCTATGTTTAGCTTTTTTCTTAACCTGGAACGTGCTACAGTAATACTATTTACTGACTGGTAGGTTATGGCAGAAATATCTTTGGTCGACATGTTCAGTCTTAGAAATGCGCATAATTTCTTTTCGTTGGATGAAAGGTTGGGGAATTTTTCATTTAAACGTCGGTAGAAATCGGTATGCACGTGGGTAAAGTGTGCTTCAAATTCCGCCCATGTATCCGTATCCTGGTTTGACTTAAGCTCACTGATGATTTCCTGGATAATCTTTTGGTTCTCAGGTTTAAAATCCAGCTTCGATTTGATGAGCCGTTCAGAGATGTTTGTTATAAGTTCGTTCTTTTTCAGCAGGTACATCACGTTCGTTGTAAGTTCCCTGTTTTTAAATTCCAGGTCCTCTTTTAGTTTTTGTTTTTCAAGGTTTAAATGTTTGCCTTCAAGCTCTAGTTTTTCTTTTTCCAGTTTTGAGTTTCTTATTTTGCTTCTTTGAAGGTAAATGAAAAGCGCTGCCGTAAGTAAAAGAAAAAATAATGTACCGCCAATGATCAGGTAGATCAATTCCCGTTTCTCTTTTTCTGCTTCTCTTCTTTTTAATTCCAGATCAAACAACTTTTGCTGCTTATCGACTTTATATTGCATTTCGAGTTGGGCAATCCGGTTTGTACTTTCAATGTTAAAAAGACTGTCGTTGATTGATTTAAATTCTTTGAAAGTATTAAATGCGTTTCTATAATCTCTAAGTGTATCATAAACCAATGAAAGTGATTGCAAAGAGATATGCTGTGATTCTTTACTTCCAATTTCCCTGCCCAAATCCAGGGCTTTTAATAAATAGTCCTTCGCCTGGTTGAAATTTCCGCTGTACACATAATTCTTTCCAATATTATTAAAGCATTGCGCCTCACCCCTCTTATCCCCCAGTTCCTTTCTGAGGGCTAAAGCATTGAAAAAATAATGATTGGCAAGGTTAAAATCACGTTTCTCATGGTAACAAATTCCAATGTTGTTCAATAAACTGGCTTCAAGAATTCTATTTCCCTCCTTTACGTTGACTTGCAATGCATTTTTGTAATACTCAAGCGCCTTATTATAATCCAGTCGCTGGAGATAAACACCGGCAATATTGTTGAATATCCTGATTATTTGACCATTAACATTGTAATCAGGATTTATTGAGCTGACCGATTCAATGGTTTTAAGCGCATCTTCATAGTAATGCAATGCCTGATCAAAGTTTTTCTGATAGTAATAAACCACACCTATTTTTAATATTAAGTCGTATTGCCGGTTTAAAATCTGAATATTGTCCGGTTCAATATTAAGTGCATCATCAACAAGCCCTTTGGCCTTATAATAATAATCAAGTGAAAGAGCAAAATTTCCCCTGGCTGTGTAAACAGCCCCAAGATTCTTATAAACATCACTCTTTGCAGTATCAGAATCAAGGTTCTCGATCAGGTTGTTTGCCTGTTCTGCCAATAACATTGCTGAATCGAGGTTTTTATTGATCAGGTCCGAAGAAAGCTGAAGAAAATATTCTATTCGATTATTGATATCAAGGGTATCAGTAATCTTTAAAGGTTGATTTATCTTATCTTTTTGGGAAAAGGCGAAAAATGGCAAAAGCAATATGAGGATAGTAAATTTTACTTTCAAAGTAAAGGTTGTTATATAATAGTTCAACAAATGAAATTCAAAAGTATAAAAATTACAGCATAGGTAAGGGTTAAAAAATCAAACGGCTTTTCTGTTGGGAAAAGCCGTTTGGCAAATTTGGATATTATTTGCGAAGATGTATGTTAATTATCCCATCTACAGGAACAGGATTATTAAGCCATGTCGTTTGTATTAAAATCCTTTAAATATTGCAGGACTTTGAAATATTATTGGAGTATCTGACTGCTTTTGCCTAAATTAGGTAACCAGACATCATTCTTATCCTGATTAGTGGATTGCCCATTCATGTTAAAATCGGCTCCTGAATACCCTTTTTCCCCTGCTTCAACTTTCCATGCATTGGTTAGATCACTATTTAGGATGCTTCCATCACCATTTCCGTCAGCACCCACCATCCCCCATACTACCGGAGCAGTATCAATTTGTTTATAACCATTTGTTCCGCCAAAAACCTTGTTACTACCGGTGGTATAGTCGTAAGAATAGATACCGCCAGACTGAGTAACAGCATTGGCTGAAATGATTCCAAGGTGGTTGCGGTGATAAACCACCACAAATAAATTCTGGGTTATAGGAACACCAGCAAAAATGAGATATGGATTTGCATCCACTCCCACAATAGTTCCATCATTCTTAAGCAATGCGGCTCTTGTTCCACCTGGGATAATGGTTCCTGCATTGGCTGCTGATGCAGATGCAGCATCCCTTAGCTCAACAATCACCCAGTCAACAGTATTTTCTGGCAATGTTGTTACGTTCTCTGTACCTGTATAATACCAGGCTGGATTATTATTTCCAAAATAAGGCAATGCAGGGTCGTAAGGCTGGTTATTGGGAAAATTACCTGAGGTTAAAAGGGTCGTATTCATCAAATTGGTTGAACCATTATAAGCTCCTTCAATCATCACTTTCAGGCTCATCACCTGATCGGTTGCAAATTCATAAGCGCCGATATCGCATGGATTGCTCCTGTATTTACCGGTATAATCTGTGGGTACAGATGGAATGTAAACTCCTTCATTGTTCATCAGGGTTGTGGTTGGTATCAGATTAGTCGGGCTTGTAAATAACGGATTTACCGTTATTGAATTCGCTTCCATACCAGTATATGCCTGCCATGATGCGAGAGTTGGGTAATCAATCATGCAAAGGCCGCCAACACAAAATTTTTGTGCAATCTGTCCCTGGTAGCCATCTATATAGTAGTCGTTATTGTCAAGAACTGAAAAAGTTACTGCGTTCGTAAACATAATTCCGTAAGCCTTCCCTTGCGCTGAAGGATCTGGATTGGGAAAAGAATTAGTCATTGAATTCTGAAGAATATTATTCCGGATGTCAATGTTATTGGCATTCACAGCCGACTGGTTCCAGAATGCTATACAAGACGATGAGGGAGCATAAGAATCACCACCATAAAGCCAGTCTCCGGTAAGTAATATTGTATTATTCCAAATCCTCATGTTTCCCCCATGGTGCACCCAAATCCCGGCTGCCATGTTTGCGCTTACTCCCGGATTCATTCCATAAGCACCTATGTTGTAGAAAAGGTTATTAGAAATTTCGGTGAATGTGGACGGATCATCATTCTGACACTTAATACCCCAGGAACCAAGGCTGCTTGAAATCCAGTCATGAATCTTATTATTGGTTATTTTAGTATTGGTGCTGTTGTTAAAATAACCAATAGCAAACAGATTATAAGTACCCACTGTTGTAGCAGGGCCCATGATGTCATTTCCTGTGATCAGGGTATTATCCGATTGTTCGATTACAATGCCCCACCTCGTAATGTAGTCAATATCCGTTGGAGAGCCTATTGTGTTATTGGAAATGATCAGATTATGGTTCCTGTTACTAAATGTACCAAGAGCGTAAATCCCATATTTTGCCCTTTTTAACCAGTTATTATCAATTAAGATATTATCATAACCGCCGCCATTTGAACCAGCATACGTGTTGAAAACAACAAGGTATGTTTCCATCATAATGTCGGTATTGTTACCCAAAATGATGCAGTTCTTTAACGTAATATTCGTTGATGGATCACTGGTTCCGTCATTGGTAATTCCAATGGTGTATGAATTAGTGACACCTGATGAATTCTCAATAGTCAATCTTCTTTCTGTGGTCACACCATCCGATCCATCAACCGTTACATAGTCCATTCCTTTGAACATTAGAATTCCCGGTCCGGAAATCGAACCACTGAGTATTGGATAAGCTCCTGCGTTTGCACGAACGGTAACAGTATTAACCGAACTACTGCCTCCATTGGGCTCAAATATAATAGGATACGTTTCACTCGGGTAACTATTATCATCAAGTATAAAGATCACAGGTCCTGAAATTGATTTTGAATTCAGGTCATTGATTGCATTTGTCAATGTAGCATAAGGTTTACCAATACCTACATGGAATGTACCTGATATTGATTGAACGATCGTATAACTTGACGGATTCGCAGGTGGTGTGGAACATGCAGGTGGATTGATAGTGAAACCTGATGCACCGATCCATGGAAATGATCCGGGATTGCCAATAAAAGTTTCATCCTGCGCCACAATATAATAGGATACAATATCTCCCAGTGAAGTTCCGGCGCCAAATGTAAAACTGAAATTAGATCCGCTGATCCACTGTCCCTGGGCTGCCTGATATGCACCACTATTAATTTTCCAGTAAAGAACCGGTTTGCCAATACCACTATTGGGGACACCTGTTCCATCTTTAATTTCAGCCAATAAAATCCTGCTGGAAGTGAGAGATGTATTATACAAAGGAGTATAGACAATTGAAGGAGGTGTAATATCATTAGCAATGCCGCCTATTTCATCAGCTCCAATATCCGGGGCCATAGGGAAGTAGGCCGGATTGAGAGGATAACCGGGATTCGGATAACGCGGATTGCCATCAATATCAGTGATTATTGGGAAAGGACTGTTCATAACGATTCCACCTGCTTCGCATTGGGTGGGCGTCGTGGTACTCAAATGAACATCCCAGGGTTGGGTTGTAATATTTACAAAAGGAGACATCTCAGTTTTTGACTGTAATTCATTCGGATAAACAAGAGTTTTATAATCATTTAATGTTTGAGCGCTGGTGGTTCCATCCCAAAACATAAGGTTTTTAGCGGTTGGTGTTCCAGCATACAGGTTATTGTAGTTGGATGTAAAGCCTGTTAAATTAGCTACTCTTTCGCGAATGACTACGGTTTTTCCTTCAGTCCCTTTGCTTGCACTTGCATTGATGAGGATATTATTTCTTAAATCCACACCATAAAGAGTAGCTCCGCAAATGGCCGATGAGCCATAATTTGTCTGGTTGCCTGTGATCGTCCCATTCAGGTAAATGGTGTTATTATAAAATCCTCTTTTATTATTAGTGGCATCCAAATAAATACCGTTCAGCATATTCCAGTCATAGCCCAGCGTTGCATCAGCGCCTGGATTTTCAAGATCGGTTATGGTATTATTAAAAAAATACATTTCTGTTCCATAATCAGTTTGATAGATTCCATTAATGGTGGCAGTTGGTGAAGATGATGTACCTATTAGATGCTGAATCTTATTATTGTAAAAATACCCTAAAGTACCGTGGTAATTATACAGCCCTGTAGCTGCCCCCCTTATCTCAGTTATATTTGTTATCGTATTATTATAAACTTTCTTGTACTCTGAATCATTGAAAGTTATATAAAGACCCTGGATGGCATGATCTGAGTTTGTAATGTTATTGTTTATGAGATTATCATGGCATTCAAGGGTTGTTCCGTTACCACCGGCTGCAAGGTAATGCATGGGCTGGCCAACGACAAAATTGCTGAAACGGGTATTGCCAGTTACGGAGTTATTATATATTTCCATCGGACCCTGAGTATCATTGACTTTTTGAAACCACATATAATCAATACGGCCGGTTGCCGCAAGCGATGTTGAACCGAGTGTGTTATTGCTGACTACGTTACCATAAGCGTTGGTGGTTACTCCAAGGTTAATGAATTTCATATAATATGTCCATCCCGATCCAGCTGTAGGAAATGTGCAACCGGTTACTGTATTGTTGTAAATATTTACAGTATTGGTAGTGCCCGAACCTCCCATTTCACTGAAAATTCCATTAAAATCGCTGTATTGATCGCCTGAATATTGCATGCTTACATAGTTATTGTACACATCGAAACTGGCATTCAAAGCTGTACTGAGAAAAATTCCATAAGGTTTGGCTGTTTGTGATAATCCGCCCATAGTACTTGTAATGTTATTATTGGCAACCTTCAGATTATTCTGATATATGGTATAGATACCATAACCCGGATCGGTTTGACCTGCAACATTCGTAATTATATTACCACCGTCTTTACCGATCTCATTGTTCTGATCATAGAAATTGTAAGGCGCCGATGTGTGATTATAACCCTTCAGGTAAATACCGGTATAGCAATTCGTTAGGGTATTGTTAAAAATTTTAAGGTTGGAATTTGTTCCTGAAAAAGCCGATATGCTCAGTTGCGTGGGGGATACTATCGTATGGTTGTTTGAATGAATACCTATTGTCGCATCATAAACTTTTTTAAGGGTGATGGTACAATTTTTAATGGTAATATTTTGAGAGCCGTCAGTAGTAGAATTCTTCAAAATAGCATATCCCCATTCCATCATGGGGCCAATAGCGATGTTTGAAGGTCTATCTCTCAAATCTATCCCGTCAAAAGTGATGTAATCACAACCCCCGATAGCAATGATCGCATCCACATAGGCAACGCCTATACCGGAGGTAATGAGCGGATTGTTCCCGGTTCCGCTTTTCTGAAATACAATCGGACTGGATGCGGAACCTGTCAGCGTGGTAATACGCCCTGCTGTGGGACTTGCAAAGGTTTCTGTGTGTCCGGCTGCTACATTGAAAGTAACACCACCTGTGCCAACACCTGAAGTGTTAAGGGCTGCAATAGCGGCAGCAACTGTCGGGTAATCGCCCGGAATTGCTTTAATTCCAGTAAGCTGTCCAAATGATGATGCGGTGACCATCAACGCAGCTATCAATGTGAATAATGTTTTTTTCATTTTGTTAAGTTTAGTTGTTATTTATTATTTTCATTACTAACCATTTCCATTTTCTTTCATTTGCTCTTCAGTTTCTGCATTGCATTTAATTTAATCAAAATCATGAAAGCCAAGAATATTGCGATATTGACACAAAGGTCTACCTGCCATATTTTCCATGCAAATTTTTTCCCTTTACAAAAACCTTACACCCTTTATTTGACACCTGTACATAAACTGTACAGAAAATTTAAAATCCTGATAGACTGTTATATGCCCCTATCTATAAAATAACACAAGGAAATAAAAACCCTGCCTTAAAACTAAGACAGGGCTATGAAAAAATTTACCACTTACTAATTTTTCATCTATTTCTTCATCCGGTATATTTTGCGTGATCCATAGGCTGCACCAAGCAGGAGCATAATACTCAGGCCGCCATCAATCGGAGCGCCTCCGCCAACGGGGGTATTACCTCCTCCGGGGGCGTTACCGGCATTCGGATGGGGTGGATTTTGAGCCAATGACAACAAGGGAAGCGAAAGGATCATTACTGCAACTATTACTGATTTTATTGTCTTTTTCATATCTGTATTTTTTATTTAATTCATAATGACTTAGTTTTTAAAATCTCCCCCCTCCATTGGAGAGGGAAGGTGTATCTGAGAAAGTTTTATCTTACAAAAACCTTTTTATTTACCACAGCATTATTACTTACCACTTTTACAACGTAGTATGAGCTCTTATTAAGGGCGATCTTATTGATTACGCCTGTAATTATTAAGCGAGTAACTTCCTGTCCCATTAGGTTGTAGACAAAGATGGTGCCTTTGGTATTTGGCGGTACTGAAACGTAAACATCTTTTTGACTCGAGTAAATGTTAACCAAATCAGCAGGATTTTCGCCTACAGCCATTGGTGTGAAATGAACGATAAACCGGTTATCTAAATTCATTTCATAATTGAAAGTATAGGAATTGCTCTTCAAATCAGTAATAGTACCAGTCATTAAATCTTCAAGATTGACATCAGGAAATTCACTGGTTTCGGTAGCAGTAATCGTAAATTCACCGGGAACTCCAGCTTTAACACCAACCGAAACCGTATTTGTTGCCGGTAATGAGTTAATGGCCATCATACCATTTTCGGCTGAGTAAATTGCCGGCGCTTCCGTTACATTGCCAAAAAGTTTATGAGCATCCCATTGTCCATCGAAACCAGAAGTAGCTGCATCGAGGAAACGAATAACAGTTTCATCGGTATAGCCATTTCCGCTCACCTCGAGTCTAACGATGTCTGAAACTTCATCTTTATAGAAGGTAGAGGTACTGTGGGTACGAACTGCATTGGTCATATTGAGGGTTCCCAATGTAAATCCGTTAGTAACACCCACAAAGAAACCCTGACAAGAAGGAATGTAGCGGCTGCCGCCATTTACTCCGACACCTCCTGCATAAGAAGCCCATATCGCATTGTTCACGTGGCGGTAGGTAGCATTGTCAACATTCGTTTTGGTCCAGCCTGATGCTGCATCCCAGTCAATGGGTGAAGGATAGGGATTTCCAACGAGATTCCAACCCTGTCCGTTGCGTGTAACATTATTGGCTGCGCCAATAGCGCCTGTATTCAATGTCCCAACAAATGAAGCTGTACCAGCCAGATCATTCCATAAAGCATAACCCTGCATAACATTCAATGGAGTTGTTGGATTTGATATATCAGTATAAGCATTTGTTGATTCAGTATGTTTCTGTAAATAAAGATCAAGGAACATGTTTGCCGTTGCGTTTGAAATGGGTGAAGAGATCAGATGCCATTCCCCTCCGGCATAATTGCGGTTTACAGTCGCTGTTCCTGATAGGGTAAGATTGCCATTATCCAGCAATGAAGCGCCCGAAGCAATAGTGATATTGTTGCAGCTTGCAGGGGCCGAAATGGTAGGATAATTTGTTAATCCGCCTGGGATATTTACATTGATTCCTGAAGTTGGAACACTGTTTGGAATCCAGTTTAAAATGTTCGACCAGTCTGAACTAAAAGCTCCAATCCATGTTGCAACCAATGGATCATAAACATATATATCATCTATATTAAGTTGATGACCAGGCGCTATAGCGCTGAAATCATTAAAGCCAATATAATAAGTTCCTGATGTTGCCGGAGTGAAGGCAGAACAGGTAACCTGAATATAGGAGGTTGAGGCAGTTAAGCTTGTATTACTATAAATTGGAGCACTGGTCATGCCGGCAACCGAAGGAGAATCTCCCCACTTAATCTGGAGCTGATGTGTTGCTCCAACTGTATTAGCTGTACGGTACCAAAACCTTACTTCATAAGTCACACCACCGGTAAGTTGCAATCCATTAGTAAAATACCAGTCATTATATACAGAACCTGCTAAAATACGAAGGAAGTATGAGCCAGTATGAGCATTTGCTGGTTGGGAAGAACTCATTATCCAGGTATTAAAATCGTTATTTGCATCGAGGACCGTTCCACAACCAATAGCGCCACCATACTCAAATCCTTCTGCAAAAGGAATTGTCGCAGATGAACAGAAGGTTGAAGCACTGGCTGTAACACCGGCAAGTGAATAAATATTATTATTTGCCGGTTCGTACGACCATGCTTTATAATGATAAGTTACAAGATTTGGGGTTAGGCCGGTATGGCTGAATGCACTCAAAGGTCCCACATAGATCACAGTACCTCCGCCTGGTATTGAATAGCCTGCTGAATAAGCAGTTCCATTTACCGGCTGTCCGAAAGTAGCAGTGCTGTTGGTTGCAATAATTACATCACTGTTAAAGGAATTTTTTGTCCATGCCAGGTTAATTTGAGTGGCACTGAAAGTAGTAGCTGTAAAATTGGAAGGTGAAGCGATATTTGTGACGTTGCTAACAGCCACTCCCAGGGAATAAACCGATCCGTTGTATGAGTATGCCTTGTAGTAATAGTTTGTCGCTCCTGTAAGCCCGGTATGATTTACCGGTGAGGTTGTACCATTATATAACAGGTATCCGCCTGCAAAAGGATCGTTTATATTTGCAGGAGGCGCTCCTGTAGGTGTTGTAAAGATTCCGGTATTATTCCAAACGATCACAACATTGTTGCTTGAAGGATTAGGTGTGAATGCCACATTGATCTGTGAAGAATTGATAAGTGTTGTACTAACACCACCCGGATTCAGCACTGCAGCAGCAGGTAGTCCGATAAATTCGTCTGCTCCGATATCCGGTATTGACGACCTGGTATTGCCATCGAAATCATCACTGATGACGATAGGAGAATTAATCTGGATACCGCCGCTTTCGCAGTTGGTCATTACTGTTGTCTGCATGCGCAGGTCGTAGGGCTTACTAAGTGGATTTACATTTACAAATGGCGGTAGTTCGCGGAAAGAACCGGCATCTCTTGTGGGGCCAACTAAAGTTTGAAAATCAGTAAAGGAAATGGGACCATTGATTAGGTCGCTATCCCAAAAGTTCATGCAAGTAAAATTGACCTCATCTTCATTTACATAAAACACATTCGCGTTAGCGTTATTGGAGTAAGTTGGCAATCCTGCTGCCACAGCGCTTCTGCGGAATGCAAGGGTATAGCCAAAAAAGCTGTTGATCGATGACATATTTACCAGGACATTATTCCTGAGGTCAAGTGTCGGGGCGACATGAGCAAACAATGCAGAAGTCGTGAAGTATTGACCTGTGCAGGCAGCATCAAGGTAAACTGTATTATAAAATACATTAGCCAGGGTAGTGGCAGTGGTTGCGCTTATGTTGATCCCGGCTATGGAATTTACAAAATTTGTTATTGTTCCGGATGTAGTAGTCGCTCTAAGGTCAGAAACAAAATTGTTATAAACATTCATATTCGCACCCGAGACAATATTTATCCCGTTAACAATAGTTGAGGTTGAAGTACCTGTTGTGAGCAGATCATAAACACGGTTTTTGTAAATATTCGCTGTAACAATGTTTGAGCTACTTGCAGAAATTCCATTTATTGTTCCTGCAGAAAAAGTAGCTGCAGTCTGATTGTAATTAGAAAAAACAAGGTTGTTGTATACATTAATTAAACCAGCTCCTCCAATTTTAAGGCAATTAAAAATATTTGTTGAGTTACCTGTGCCTGTTTTCTGATTGTTGGAAACAGTATTGTTATAAATGTTCGAGGTTCCCCCTCCTCCCGTTTCAATACCAGCAAAAAAACCGGATCCATTGATTGTATTGTTCGTTACCGAGTTAGAGTAAAAATTCAAAGGACCATTCGCACCGCTGACAGTAATACCTGTGAACCCGGCAGTTGTGGCAGTGGTATATGTACAGTTTTGTACCGTATTATTGTAAATGTTGCTGGTATATGCAGCATCACCGGTTTGTACACTAATACCTGTAATACCAGAAGTAGTACCTCCACTCGGAGTGAAAGTGATCGTATTGTTATAAATATCGTAATTTGTCGTATTCTGAACAATAATACCGGTAAGGGAAGATGGCGCTGCTACAGAACTGCTAATCAAGTTATTTTCCACCTTCAAAGCCTTCATGTACCTTGGATTGATGCCATTCGAAATTAAGTTGGTAATGGTATTGGCTCCACCGACTCCAATCTCAATGTTTTGGTCCCACATATCAAAGGGTACCGGTGCAGAACTCCAACCACTAAGTACAATACCATTGGTTATATTGGTAATGGTGTTGCTGAAAAGCTTGCAGTTGTTCATTGCATCGGTAGTGCTGCCACCCGTGAGGTTAATCACCTGATTTGAAGAAGCAAGATGGTTGCCCGAGTAAATACCTGTGCAGGTTGTAGCATTGTTCAGGGTAATTGTACAATTCTTAATGATAACATGCTGGCAACCGTTGAAAGGAGCAACATTTCTTTCTTTAACCAGCGCGTACCCAAATTCCATCCTTGTTGTCTGAGTTGTGTTAAGGGTGTTTTCTGCAAGATCAATCCCGTCGAAGGTGATATAGTCACCACCGGCAATCTTAATAATACCATCGAGGCCCGTTGTGGCGCCAGCGGCAGCAGTAATCACAGGATTGGTTGTTCCACCGCTTCTTTGGAAAATAATTGGATTGTCAGAAGTCCCCGTAGCAGTAATAAGACCATCATTCCGTGAGGCAAAGGTTTCGGTGTAGCCGCCAGGAACATTAATCGTAACATCGTCTGAAATACCAGATTCGTTGAGGGCTTTGATGGCAAGAGCTAAGGTTGCATAGTCCACACCAATGGTTTTTGTACCTGAGATTGGAGCTCCAACCTCATCAATGCTGAAATTATCAAGCCAAACATCATTTGTTGAATTGGATGCAGTGACCTCAATCCCGAATTGCGTACCATTTATTTTATAAGTATTCGGGATGTTAACCATGATCTTAGTCCAGTCAGTGCCGGGTTTTGAAATGGTTTGAATATCATTCCAGGTTGTACCGTCAAATCCTCTTACTATCAGGATGAGAGGGTAAGGAGTTGTGGAAGTATTGCTGCAGGCAAGATAAAATGTAATAACCGAATACGCAGAAGTTGAAAGGTTAATCGGGGGTGTTGTTAGCTGATCTTTTTGTGTAGCTTTTGCGCCGTTATTTTTATACCAGGCAACAGAGGTGCCAATATAAGCTCCTGTTGGTGTTGTGGGCGTTCCTGTCCCGCCGGTAGTTAACCAGGCACTACCAGACCAAATGTTTTGAGCCCAGTATACAGGGTCTGTTCCTGTAGTCCCGCCGGTTGCAGTCGTGTGAATAATGGACCAGCCTGAAGGTACACCAGGCGTTCCGGTCCAAGTTCCTTCAAAACTTTCAGTTAAGTAGTTCTGTCCAATAACAAAACTGCCCATTAGAAGAGAACCTACAATAATTAGAAAAAACTTTTTCATACTTGTAAAATTTAGGTTAAAACTTATTGAATTATCTATTTGTTAAATTTGTCATTCTTATCCGATTGATTAATATCATTAAGCATTTTTTTTAATAAGCGATTTTGAAGTTTTTTTATCTCGATAAACTCCTCAATTGAATGCACATCGGCTGCTTCATTAATAGGGGATTCCTCAGGAAGAATTCCAGGCGAATTATCTATTATCGGGCTTTCTTTTTCTATATTTTTTGCTTTTATTCTGCGCATATGTTTACACTGATATCGAAACTAAAACAGCAATAATCATCTCTGTGAAATTTGCTTCAACAAAATTCCCCTATACTAAATATCCATGCAACTTTTCTGCCTCTACAATAACATTACGACTCTTAAATTGCACCTGTACAATACCTGTACAATTAGACGGCTGTTTTAATAATCACTTGTTAATCTGTAATTTATACAAACCGATTATTATAACAGAAAACCTGGTAGAAAACTTTAAATTGAAGAAAGGAAGGTTATAAGGTTCAGGTCAGAATTTGCGATACCAAGTTTTTGCCTTAACCGGTACCTCGCTGTTTCGATAGAGCTTACCCGCTGACCGGTAAGTTCGGAAATGTCTTTTGTCGACATGTTAAGACGGAGAAATGCACAGAGTTTTAGTTCGTTTGGGCTTAAAGAAGGAAATTTTTGTAAAAGCCGGTTATAGAATTCGCCATGCACTTCCTTGAACCGGACAGAAAATTCTTTCCAGATCTCATCAGACTGGCTTTTCTGTATTACATTAGCTATCTTCTTAATAGTTTCTTTGCTTTCTGGTGAGGTGGTTTCTTTTTCAATGGCAACAATTTGCTCCGATAGCTCCGCCAATATTTCATTCTTTTTCATGAGCGACATCACATTGAGAACCATCTCCTTATTTTTAAATTCCAGTTCCTGTTTATATTTATCTTCTTCCAGCAAATGTTTTTTTGCTCTTAATCGAAGCTGATTCCAAATTAACAGGATGATAACTATACTAAAAAACAGGCAGCCTGAAATAATTATGATTGCAAGATTCCTTCGCTGCTTGGCAATTTTAATGTTTTGTTCATTTTTTTCGAACTGGTATTGCAATTCAAGCTTGGTGAGTGTTTTTTGTTTTTCATCGAGGAAAAGGCTGTCTTTGTATTGGTTTTCAAGAATGTAATAACGAAAGGCTGCGACGGAGTCCTGTTGTGAAAGATATATCTTGTTCAGGATCTCTGCTGCATTAACAACAATTTCATTATAACCTTCTGATTTACCAATATTCAGAGTATTCTTTGCCAGTGTTTTCGATTGTTCGGTTTGCCCGGCTTCAAAATATATTTTACTCAGCATAACCTGACTTTTGGCGAGCCTAAGCTTATTCCCAATCTTTTCAAATATTTCGCTGGCTTGTTGAGTTTTCGAAATAGCTTCGGGATATCGTTTTAAGTCAAGATAAACATCGGCAATATTTAAATAATTACTGGCGATCAGATAAGAATTTCCATTTTCAATATTTATTTTCAGCGCTTGCATATATATCTCAAGAGCATTATCATAATCTTTATTTACGTAATAAACTTTAGCCAGATTATTCAGATTACTGGCTATTCCAACATTACTCTTAATTTCTTTTGCTAAATCTATAGATTTTAAATAATAATCTTTTGCTTTATCATAATCTTTCTGATCCAAATACAAGGTACCGATCTGGCAATAGGTTGCCCCCATACCTTCTTTGTCCTGTAACTTCTCGTAAATTTTTAAGCTGGCATAAATATTCTCCGAACTCTTTGTTTGATTTCCAATGTCATAATAAATAACCCCAATTGCGTCTAATGTTTTAGCCAATTCCCTGTCAAGGTCCAAATCTTCTGAGAGAATTCTGGCTTGTATAGCCAATTCCATTGCCTTAGAAAGATCAGATTTAAAATAATAAATACTGGCAAGGTTGAGGCTTGCTTCTAATTTTTTCTTTTTATCGCCAATTGTTTCGGTAAGGTCATACGCCTGTTGGGCATAAGAAAGGGAAGTTGAAATATCACTGTTTGTATATTCATCTGATAAACAAAGTAAAACTTCAATTTTACTTTTTGAATCATCTGTCTGAGCTAAAACATTTTCAAGGCTGTCAATAATATCATTGTTCTGGGAAGCTAAAACCAGAGAAAGGAAACATAACATCCACAGAAATAACAACTTCTTGAAACGCATGAGCATTATTAAATATAATTACAATTTCAAAAATACAACTTTTCGTTTTACTGAATTAGCTTCTGGATTTTCGCCCAGGTCAATTAAAACATTTTACAATGGTTTAAGCACTACACCCATATTCTTCCTCCCGTTAATTTTTACGATCATAGGTTTGTCGAAGCGGATATGCCGGATAAAATCATCTTCAAAGAAGGGTTTGAAATTTTTCAGGTATTCGAGGTCATAGAAACCATCTTTGATAAAAGGATTAATTGTAAAATAGCCAACCCTGAACGAAGTGAGGTTCTGGAAGAAATGAGTTCCCTGACTCGGATCAATTCGGTAATGCTCCAACCCGGATTCGACAATTACCCGGGCTGCCGAAATCTGGGGCCATTTAACCGGTATCCCAAGCCACGGATCGGTTGAGCCCCACCTGCCGGGACCCACAAGAATATAATAGCGCTTTTCCTTTAAAAAGAGTTCGTTCAGTTTCCCAACATCTTCGGCTATTTGCTTGCTCTTCGACGGATCAAAGGATTCGGGCTTGATGTAAACAAAGTCATACAGGTTTTCTATAATGCCATTGCCCAGGGCAGAGTTTGAATGAATGATGGCATTTTCGTTCGTTATATCCCCGATGTCAATATCCATCGCTTCTTTATTATCAACAATCGGCCTGATCTGAAGCAAATTGAATATCCTTATTTCATCTTTGTGCTTATGAAGATTGACAGCAAATTCTATCTCAACCGGTTTATTCATCTCTTTTTGCCCTATCTTAAGGGCGGTATCAAGAATTTCGGCCAGTGGAAATGTGTCGTGCTGGAGGATGTTCGAAAATGTAATTACTCTTTTTCCTTCATAATTCAATCCATCCCTTAGCACTTGATTATTGAAATCGTAAGTAGAAGCGATATGCTTAAGCGCACCGTCGCTTTCAGCTTCTTTTATTCTGAGCTTTAAAAGATTCGCTCCGTCATCAACGGTAGCTTTAAAGCTCGATGATTCAAGGTCGAGCGCATAGAAGACCTGCTGGGTTTCGCGCAAAGCCATTTCCGGCGATCCCAATTGTAAAATCTTCTTAGGGTATTTTGGTGAAAATCTCAGGGTAAGGCCTCCATCGACAATGTATTTTCCAAGCCCGAGAGCGATATTGGCGATTCCGTCTTCCGGTTTTTCCGGATCAATGGGATAGAAGTTGATCGACCTGGCTACTCCCGAAATGGATGGATAAAACCGGTTTCCATGCCGCTCTCCGCATACTTCCTGAAGCACGATGGCCATTTTTTCCTCGTCGATCACGTTCATCGTTGCGGTCATATACGCCTTACTATCCTTAAAAAATGCAGAAGCATAAACGCTTTTTATGGCATCCGACAGCATTTCGATCATCAGGCGCTCATCATTGGCAACATGAGGGATCATGTAGGTTGAATAAATGCCGGCAAAGGGCTGGTAATGCGAATCCTCCAGCAAACTTGACGACCGAACAGCAACGGGATTATGGATGACCGAAATAAAGGTATAAAGATCTTCATGAATTCGAAAAGGCAACCTGGCTTCGACAAACCGGTCGAGGATTTCCTCATCCGAGAGGTCTCCCGAAAGGGCAACTTTATAAAGGTTATTCTCCTCCATAAATTCATCGAACACATCGGTACACAAAACTACAGTGCGGGGAATGGTAACGATTACATCTTTGTACTTGTCGAGAATTTTATTCCGCATGATCAGCGAATCCAGGAATGCCAATCCCCTTGCTTTCCCACCTATCGAACCATCGCCGATGCGGGTAAAGGTGAAATACTCATCGAAGCTTTCCCGGTAAAATTCAGCAATAACACCGCGTGCTTTGTTAAGCCTGAAACTGGCAATGGCATCAAACATAAATTTCCTGACTTCATCAAGGTTCTTGAAATCTTCAATCCTCATGTCCCTGATCAGGTCTGCAAGCGGGAAGAGCGCTCGGGCCCTGAACCATTTGCTAAAATGGTTCCTGGTTATATGGTATTCAAGTGAACTGTCAGGTATTCTGAACAATATTTCCTGGAAGGATTTTAGGTCCATTGCGCGCATGACCTCTTTTCCTGATTCCGGATCTTCGAACACAAAATCGCCAAACGCGAAATACCCAAAAATAAAATTCCTTAACTCCAGCGAAAGCGTTTTGGAGTGCTTATTGATGAACCCGACTTTGGCCTCCCTTGCCAGTTCCTCACTTTTCGCATCCGACGATTGTAACAATAAAGGCATGAACTTATCATCGTTTTTTATTTTCTGGCACAATTTGATTCCTGCCTCCGGATCGATCTTCCCCTCCCTCATATAGCTAAGGTCCGTAATGACACCAAGCAAGCTTTTCTTATATTTTTCATAAAATCCAATGGCCTCTTCATAGGTTGTGGCTAAAAGAATTTTTGGCCTTCCCCGCATCCTGAGCATTTTCTGGTGCTCATTCAATCCCTCAGTCATGAACTTGAGTGACTGCTTAAAAATGATCTTATATATATTCGGCAGGTAACTCGAATAAAACCGGATGGAGTCTTCCACCAGCAGGATGGTTTGCACCCCGACTTCTCTCACATCATGATCAACATTCATTTTATCCTCGATCAGTTTGATGATGGCCATCAGAATATCGGCGTTACCCAGCCAGCTGAAAATATAGTCGATGGCACTCAGGTCGTCCTGGCTGACCTTCAGCGAAATTTTTCTTGAAAACGGAGTCAGGATGACGATGGGTATTTTTGGAAACTTTTGTTTTATTCTTTTTGCAAGCCCGAAAGTATCAGTCTCTTCCGCACTGAGCATGGTAATGATCAAATCGATCTTTTCCTCTTCAAATTTCTCAAACGCCTCCTCTTCCGAACTGGCAAGGATAAATTGCGGAGGATAGCGAAGGTTGAGGGAAACGTATTCATTAAAAATCTGCTCATCTATCCGGCCATCATCTTCCAGCATAAATGCATCGTAAGCGCTTGAAATTAAAAGTACATGATAGATTCTTTTCTTCATCAGTTTGTTGAAGGAAGTATCGCTGAAATAATATTTTGGAGCTCTGAGTGGATTTTGTCTGTACATACCTGTCTTTCTAATTTCTATTTGATCATCATACAAAAATATAAATTCCCGACGGCTTTGATGTGCTGAAAAAATTATCAACTAAATTTTGTATTCTGGAAAAAATTTATTAAATTTGGGATATTAAAAAAACCATGATGTAGTTATGAAAAACGCAGAACAAAATCATCACCTTCCTTACCGCAATGTTTTTGAAAAATATTTCAGTGAAATGCTGCGCGATCAAAGGACCAGCATTGTTGAAACCGGTCCCTATGTTTCTATTTCAAGAGATTTCGGCTGTATGGCAAATGTAATAGCGCAAAAACTTTCATCAGAATTAACCTTCAGAAATAAGCAGAAAGGCGTCAAAAGAGATTGGAAATGGATCAACAAGGTGATATTAGAAGAAGCCGCCAGGGCGCTTGAATTAAGTCCGGCAAAGATCGAATATGTATTCCAGTCGCAAAAAAAAACGGTGATGGATGAGATCGTCAGTGCCATGTCGGCACGCTATTATAAAAGCGATAAAAAGATCAGGAAAACGATCATTGAAGTGATCCGGTCTATAGTCATATCAGGTAATGTCATCATTGTCGGACGGGGAGGTGTTGCATTCAAAAAGGACAACCTGCAATCGCTTCATATCAAGCTGATTGCCCCGATTGAATGGCGGATTGACCGCATCAGCAAAAACTACCAGAAAACCAGGCAGGAAGCCTTAAAATATATCCTGGAGATCGACCAGGAACGAAAATATTTGATTGATAGTTTTATGGGGTTCGATACCGATGAATCAATCTTTGATATGGTTTTTAACCGTCATACCATGAATGATGATGAAATCACTTCCATCATTCTTCAAACGATGGAGAAAAAAAGCTGATCTGACCGGTTAATTCACTTTAAATTTGAACTCCACTTTAGCTAATTCCTCATTGGCAGAAACAATTTTTTTCTTAAGGTTTTCCTTAAACTGACGGAATCGATTTGCCAGGATTTCATCTGAAAGGGCAAGCATTTGAACTGCGAGGATCGCGGCATTCTGCGCACCATTGATTCCAACCGTCGCTACGGGAATTCCGGGAGGCATTTGCACAATAGCCAACAATGAATCCATCCCATCCAATGAAGCATTGATTGGTACACCAATCACCGGCAAAGTGGTCATCGCAGCGATGACCCCAGGGAGATGCGCAGCCATACCGGCACCGGCGATTATAACTTTTATCCCGCGTTTCTGCGCTGACCGTGCAAATTCTTCTACTTTTTCAGGGGTTCGATGGGCTGACAGGGCATTGATTTCAAAAGGGATTTCCATTTCATCGCAAAACTTTGCGGCTGCTTCCATTACTTTCAGGTCGGAAGTGCTGCCCATGATGATACTAATTTTTGGCTCCATAACACAAGTATTCTAATATTATTACCGGTTACAAAGTTAGATATTTTAAAATCGCTTGGCGTATCTTATTATCTTTGTTCGATCAATTAATTTCAACCGTATGAAATCGATCATCGTTCATAATAAGGAGTTCGCAAAGTTCATTGAATCTTCACAAATTGAAGAAGCTGTTGATAAAATAGCCAGCCGGATCAACTCAGACCTTGCCGGTAAGAATCCGCTTTTTCTGATTGTATTGAACGGAGCGTTCATGTTTGCTGCCGATTTGCTGAAGAAAATTACCTTCCCCTGTCAGATATCATTTGTCAAGTTGTCTTCCTATATCGGGACCAGCACAACATCGGCGGTACGTGAATTAATTGGACTGGATGAAGTGCTGACGGGCAGGACCGTAGTTATCGTAGAAGATATTATTGACACAGGCATTACAATGGGTGTCACCATCGAAAAATTGAAAAAGCTGGAAGCTGCAGAGGTTTATATTGCTACCTTGTTGTTCAAACCCAATGCCTTCAGGATGAACTATGAAATTGATTATATAGGAATGGAGATACCCAATGATTTCATTGTTGGGTATGGACTCGATTACGACCAGCAGGGCCGGAATTATCCTGATATCTATAAAATAATTGAATAAGGGATTGATCCATGGGAAATCCAAATTTTGTTGATTATGTGAAGATCAACTGCCGTTCGGGAAAAGGCGGAGCAGGTTCATCTCATTTTTTCCGAAGCAAGATGAATCCCCGTGGCGGCCCTGACGGTGGTGATGGCGGAAGAGGAGGACATATCATCCTGAAAGGGAATCAGCAATTATGGACCTTGCTTCACCTGAAATATACGAAACATTTAAAAGCGGAGGATGGTCAGGGTGGATCAGGAAGCTTGAGTACCGGTGCCAGTGGAAGAGATGTAATCGTTGAAGTTCCGCTTGGTACTGTTGCCAGAAATGCGTTGACGGGCGATTTTCAATTTGAAATTACTGAACATGATCAAACTCACATTCTTGTAAAAGGTGGACGCGGCGGCCTGGGTAACGATCATTTTAAATCGTCCACAAACCGGGCTCCCCGATATTCTCAGCCAGGCGAACCCGGTCTGGATGAATGGCATATTCTTGAATTGAAGCTTCTGGCAGACGTGGGCCTGGTTGGTTTTCCCAATGCCGGTAAATCCACTTTATTATCTGTAATTTCTGCTGCAAAACCTGAAATAGCTGATTATCCTTTTACAACACTGACACCCAATCTCGGATTGGTCAGATACAGGGACGACAGGTCGTTTATTGTGGCTGATATTCCGGGAATAATTGAAGGAGCGCACGAAGGTAAAGGGCTTGGATTAAGGTTCCTGAGGCACATCGAAAGGAACTCAGTTTTACTTTTTATGGTTCCGGCCGATAGTAAAAACATCCAGGCAGAATATGCAATTCTCCTAAACGAACTGGAGCAATACAACCCCGAATTGCTTGACAAATCTAGGATACTGGCAGTTACCAAATCAGACCTGCTGGATGATGAACTGAAATCAGAAATTAAAAAAGATTTGCCCGAGTTACCTTTTGTCTTTATTTCGTCAATTGCGAATACAGGTTTGATGAAGCTGAAAGATTTGATCTGGAATGTTTTGAATGCAACATAAAACTATTGCTCCTTCGGATTTCAGGGAAGGCCTTGTGGGATAGCTAATCCGAAGGTAAATAGTTAAGGATTTGCAATCCTTTATGCTAAATTTGAACTAAATGTCTAACATTGCTCCTTCGGATTTCAGGGAAGGCCTTGTGGGATAGCTAATCCGAAGGTAAATAATTAAGGATTTGCAATCCTTTGTGCTAAATTTGAACTAAATGTTCAAACTATGGGAATTAAAAACAAAACTTCAGAGGGTCATCTTTATTTTTTAACCTTAACAGTGATTGATTGGGTAGATGTTTTTACAAGACCTGAATACAAATACATTATTGTTGATTCCCTTTCGTATTGCCAAAGGAACAAAGGGTTAGAATTATATGCATGGTGCCTGATGACAAATCATTTACATTTGATTGCTGGAGGAAAAGAAGGTTATAATTTATCGGAAATATTACGGGATTTTAAAAAGTATACAAGTAAAAGTATTGTTCAGGCAATATCGGAAAATCCAATTGAAAGCAGAAAAAAATGGTTATTAAACAGATTTGAATTTGCTGGAAAATATGATAAAAAGATTACAAATTTTAAATTTTGGAAGGAAGGAAATGAAGCCAAGGAGATTCATACAACTGAATTTCTTATTCAAAAGCTTAGCTATATCCACGACAATCCTGTGAGGGCAGAGATCGATATGAATCCTGAAGAATATTTATATAGTTCGGCAAAAGATTATGCAGGTGAAAAAGGATTAATAGATGTCATTTTTATATAAAATATTGTTGGGATTGAAAATCCCCAGTTACTTACTCTGCTCCTTCGGATTTTATGGAACGCTCTTTGGGATAGCTAATCCGAAGGCAAATAGTCCAGGATTTGTAATCTACATTTAATTGTGAGAACTAATGAAGAAAGAATTAATTACTTTTAGTATTGCAAATCCTATTTTAGTCGCTTTCGGAATATCTGACTCATGTGCTCAGCTCAAATCCGAAGGGACGGTTGCTCTTTAAATTAAATGAACCATTTTGGGGATTACAAATCCCCCGTTATTTACTTTCGGATTATCCGGCGCTCTGGCTCCACTTAAATCCGAAAGAGCTTAAGAAAACATTAAATGCATCGTAAACATTGATCGAAACGCTTAAAAACTGGGACACTCAACTTTTCCTTTTCCTGAACGGAAAGCATAATGAATTTTTTGATTTTGTGATGTTTTGGGCAAGTGAGAAACTGATCTGGATCCCGCTTTATATTTTCTTTCTGTACCTGATCATACGGAACTTTAAAAAAAGTTCTTATTGGGTCATATTATCGGCGGTTGCCATGATTGTTGTAAGCGATCAACTTTCCGTTCACGCATTCAAAAATGTTCTCATGCGTTTACGGCCCTGCCATGAACCGGAACTGGAAGGATTGGTTCATCTTGTTAAAAACAAATGCGGGGGAGATTTTGGATTTGTCTCTTCACATGCTGTCAATCACTTTGCAATGGCAGCCTTCTTTTCAGTGATCTTTTTTAAAAGGATCAGGTACTTTATACCTTTAATAATGCTTTGGGCTGCATTTATCTCTTACAGCAGAGTTTATCTGGGTGTGCATTATCCGGGAGACGTGATTTGTGGTGGACTAACGGGTGCAGCTATTGGGTTCTTTTTCGGAAAATTATCGCTGTTCTGTATTTCAAGATACAGTTTATCTCAAAGGTTCTGAGATTTGTGTTTTGAGTTCTTCTTCATTCTTCAAAGTTTTGCAAACTGCAGACTGCTTTTTCTGTTCTTAGTTCTTTGCCTACTGCCGACTGCTTCTGCCGCTGATTCTAATACCCATAAACCCTTCCTTCCAGCTTCTCAATCATCTACCTTATAAACAGCTACTTCCCGAATTGATGGTTCATTATAAGTAAATTCCTTACTGGTATAATGCCGCATTATGCAATTCATTGCTTCTATCTTCCTTTCGGCCTCTTCAATAAACTCAACTTTTCCAAATGCCAATACACTTCGGTATTTCATGGAATAACTGCAAGCCATCTCCTCACTTTGCCATCTGAGTTCATGATCAGTACTGAAAGACAGGCAAACCTTATTGTTCGCTTTGAGAATATCGATTTTCTTTCCGGTTTTTGAAGAATGAAGGTAAATGAATCCCTCATCATATCCGAAATTCATCGGGATCACATAAGGACTATTATCGCTTGCAACCATCGCCACATTGCAAAACTGGCATTTGCCAATGATCTTTTCAATTTCCTCAGTTGAAGCTATTGCCTTACTTTTCATTTTACTCCACTTGTGTTATCTCTAAGCCCGATACCCAATAAAGAAGTAATCAGCGACAAAATAATGCTGAAAAGCAGCGCCCACCAGAATCCATCTACCTGAAAGCCTGGAACAATATTTCCGGCCAAAAGGATCATAAGCGCATTTATTACCAACAAAAAGAATCCAAGTGTTAAGATAGTAACTGGTATGGTAAGTATAATAAAAATAGGTTTGACAATTCCATTTAATAAGGCCAAAACAATTGCGACAATTAACGAAGTTAACAAATCCTTTATGTGAATTCCCGGTAACAAATAAGCGGTAATAACAACACTGATTGCACTAATGATAATCTTGAAAAAAAACTTCATTTTAAATTTCTTTAGCACAAATATTGGTTGGTTATCTAAACGTTAATCTAATGAAATACATTTAAATTGATTAGTTTCTTTTAAAAATATATCCATTAATATATTTTAAGACAAAAATATCCATTAATTCGCTTGTTATTTCAGTTGGTCCTTTAATAATTATTCCATCTTTTACTTCATAGGTGTCTCCCCATGTCAATAAAGATTTTTCACCAGACTGTAAACCTCCTTTATAGCTAAAAATAAACTCCGCTAAGATATCACCGTTTTTGAACTCAACACCTGTTAAGGCAGGATCTATCCAAATAGCTATCAACTGGTTTCCATTATCATTAAACATCCAATCTGTAAGATTATTCGTTAAACTTAAATTAATATTCTGAATACCAGGCATTGGAACTTCGGTGGTCCCTTTCCAATTAAACATTGAATGATCAAATCCAATATATAATTGAAATCCTGCTATTAAACCTCCTGATTTTTGGACCAATCTCACTGGAATTATAACATCACTACCTGCCTTAAGTCCTGTAATGTCAACCGTATCAATCACGAGAGTAGCAGTATAAGTTTGTGAAATAGCAATACTAAAAAAACAAATAATCGAGATGCATAAAGTAATAAAATTTTTCATTGTAAAATTTTTTAATTTGAATTCTTCAAATTTTCTATTTATTCTCTTACATTTATAATAAAATAAAAAGCTTTATCCGCTTGTTGACGGATAAAGCTTTTTTCTTAGATTAATCTACTTTTCGTTTTTAGTCTAACACTTTCTTACGAATTTCATAGATTTTACGTGTTCCATAGCCAATGGCCAATGAAAGCATGATCAATAGTCCACCACCTATTGGAGCACCTCCGCCTACAGGATTACCACCGTTACCCCCACCAAATCCATCTCCACCATAAGGCATCGGTTGTGCGGTTAAAATCACCGGAACCAAGATCACTAACGCTATTGCTAAAATTTGAATTACTTTTTTCATATCTTGATATTTTTATTGTTTCACAATTGATTTATATACACATTCCTTTTACTTGATAAATACCTTACCGGTTTCAGTAATGTCGCTGCCAATAACTTTTACAATGTAATAAGTATTAACGTCGGTCATCGGTATTACATTCAAGCCTGCTTCAATATCAGTCCTTAAGACTTCCTGTCCCATCAAGTTGTAAACAACGATATCCCCGGTGGTAGCTGGAGCCTGTACATAAATATTATGATCAGCAGCCCAGATATTGATGCTGTTAGCAGCAAGTTCCGGTGTTCCAAGTGGAGTAAAGTGTACAATAAACGGGTGTACTTCACCTACTCCAGTATAATTGAATGTGTAAGATCCTGTAAGCAAATCAGTTTGCTGGCCTGTTACAGCATCCTCTAATACAACATTCTGGAATTCGCTGGTTTCAATAGCTTCAATTGTATAAGTTCCGGTTACTCCGGCTATAAATGACATCGGAACCATTGAAGCGGCCGGACGTGCATCAATTGAAAATTTATTGTCACCGTTCGTGGTATAGATCTGAGGCATTTCATCTACAGTACTCATCAGCTTTGGTGCATCCCATACCTGATCTTGTCCCGGACTAGCTTCTTCAAGGAAACGAATAAAACCATAATCAGAAAGTCCGTTTCCGCTAACCTGTAATTCTACGTAGTCAGCAATATTTTCCTTCTGGAACGTACCGTTATGCGTCCTCATTGCATTGGTTACATTGAAAATGCCATTAACCAGAGTATTTACCATAAATCCCTGTGTAGGAGCGATAAGGTTGAATCCTAAACCACCAGCCCATGGTACATATCCCACACCTGTGAATGTATGAATTGAACCTCCCCAACCTGTTAAATTAGCATCAATAGTTGATGGATAGGGATTTCCTAACAAGTTCCAATGAAATGGATCTATTGAACCCATTGCAGTATAAGGTAAAGGTTGATTTCCTGTATAAACTGATGTGAATGGTCCGTTAAATTCAATAATAGTTCCTGTACCACCCGGGCAGTTGTATGGAGGTCCACCATAGTTAGTAGAAAATTTTACGCCCCATCCTTGTCCGAGAGGCATTGTATATGTAGGTGCAGGTATACAAGGAACTGTTCCAACAAGATGAACATATTGGCTTGTTGGCTCACTGTACCACTCTGCAAAGTAATCCCAAATAGCATCCGAGTTAAATCCGGCAACTGGGGAGGAAATTAAATGCCAGCCATTATTTACCTCTTGCGGGAATGTTGCACCCATATTCCGCTGGAAACTAAAAGTTCCTGTACCAAGTGTTGAATTTAAAGCTCCATTACTAATAAATGAACCGGCACCGCCTGCTGCATCACTTGTAATAATTAACTGTCCATTGTTATCATAAGTGCCATTGGTTGTTAAACTTCCTGTAGGATCAATTTGAACACCCGCACCGAAAGCCACTGTAAGAGCGCCGCAACTTGCAGGACCACCAGTAATAACTACCATAGGTGCCTTTGTTGCATTAATGGTAACATCTTCGGTTGTCGGTACTCCAGGAGGTGCCCAGTTACCTGGGTTATTCCAGTATAAATCTCCACCAAGACCTGTCCAGGTTTTACCTATAGGACCTCCCGGATAGAAAATACTGCCACTGCATAAACCACCACATGCACCAACGAAGCTGCAAGGGCTGAAGTCCTGGTCAACGATCTCATTGACTACCTTTACGTAACCGCCATCTTTTAACTGGTAAGTCAATGAAAAGGAGATTGGTGAAGTACCTCCCATGGGTAAAGCTCCATTGTAGGTAAACCAATAACCAATTAAATCCGCACCGTTTCCAATAATCATAGGATTAGGTCCAAAACCATATTCAGGATCAATCCAAGTCATGATAAGGTTACCCGCGAAATTGGTATTCCATTGGTAATCTGAACCAAAAGCAGTAAAACCATTGGTCTGGAATGAAACGCCAGGTGAAGGAACAGTAGGGGTACCTTTCCAGGCTAAATAGGCTGGGTCATAAATAATTGAGAGCTGAACCCCAGTCACTACGCTGGCCGTAATGTAATCGATATGTATCCGTACATCAACATCCTGACTAGTACTACCAACCTGAGAATTGCTGATGCTCATCGATACATCCGATGCAAACATCAATTTTGCTGTCGCTAAGAAGCAAATAATTAATAAAGCTTTTTTCATTTTAATTTAATTTTAGTTATTACTTATTGTTTATTTCTAAATTATTAAAATACTTAAGTATTATATTACAATGGTGGTGTATAAGATCCATTTACATCACCTGAACACAGACTTTTGTAATTAACCGTACCCAAACCACTTGCCGCAGTAACTGAAGGAACTTCAAAAACATAATCAGGTGCAGCCCAATTGCTTGATAATGCAGCTGCTCTTCTTTTTACCAAAATTGCATCGCTTGTTGTAACTACCCCCGATACATTAACATCAGCAGCTTTAATCTGCAAAGGAGTATAAGGACCTCCTAATCCAGCAGCCATTCTACTAACAATTATAGCATCTGATGTAGTTACACCTCCCTTAACCTTTGTGACAGTCGTTTGAATTGTATATGCGCCATCCGGAATACCTGTAAAAAGGTACTTTCCAATAACGTCAGTGGGAGGAGAAACATCAATAATTGCCGCTCCCTGGTATAAGGTAGCATTGCAATTTGTCATTGGTGTTGAAACTCCATTATTATAAGTTACGATTCCATATATACTGCTTAATTTCAAACTTGATAAGTTGTTTGTAAAAATGCAAGGATCCAAGTATTTCACTGGAAGAATGTCTGGGGCTAATGACTGATAATACTGCCCGCCATTCATCAATACCTGGTCAAAAGCAATTCCTGCTGTTTGATTGTTTCCTCCGGCAGCAATGTTAATGGTAAAACGTAAGAACCCCTGATAGGTAGTAGTAACTTCCTTGTAATAAGTTGCAGAACCGGACTGTGTCATCTCATTGATTGCTTCAGTAATGATAGCAAACTTTGAACTGGTATTGTCAGCTATGTTCACAACTACATACTTGGTAGCGTCCATAAGCGTAAGAGGGCTGTAGCTGATCTTTCCGTTAGCGACTATATTCGATCCAAAACCAAGGGTGTTGTAATCGAAATAAATTTGTAAGTCGCGCTGGTAAGATCCCGCTGCATTGGCCAACACCTCAACATCAAACTGAAGCTGGGTTCCGGCATTGATTACCTCGACGTTGTTAAATCTCCACGTCAGTTGAGGTTGCGCAGTGATCGTTAAACTGATTAACGACAGAAGTGCGAAGATTAAATAGAATTTTTTCATTTTACTTTGTTTTTCAGTTATTTAATTATTTATTTTACCTTCAAATTA
This sequence comes from uncultured Bacteroidales bacterium, assembly GCA_963749345.1. Classification (GTDB taxonomy): domain Bacteria; phylum Bacteroidota; class Bacteroidia; order Bacteroidales; family JAADJA01; genus JAADJA01. The sequence continues at coordinate 522,449 of CAVVMO010000004.1, forward strand.
TGATTAAGAATTACAAAAGTAACATCTTCGCAAATAATATCCAAATTATTTTTAATAATTTATTGTTAAAAAATTGTTAAAAAAGGATAACACCGCTTAAACCGATGGTTTTATGCATTGTTTTTTGCAATGTTATCCCTTTCATTTTTATTACTTTGTTATGTTTAAATAACTCACCCCTGCTCAATTTAAGGAGTATGACTTGAGTTCAAATCACCTGAAAGTAAAGCTCTTATTACCTGAGTTGCATTGCTATTACTAACTACAACCGGCATTCCTCCCAAAACAGGATTTGGAATTCCAAATGGACCGTCAAATACATATGCAGGCGCTGCCCAAGTACCTGGAAAGTTTGCCGCTCTCCGCTTTATTAAAATTACATCAGAGGTAGTTACTGAATTTGATAAGTTCACATCCCCGGCCCTGTACTGAATTGTAGTATAAGGGGTACCCAAACTTGCAGCCATTCTGGATACAATAATGGCATCACTTGTAGTAATTTGGAGATTGTTACCTGGATATGTGGTAGCACCTGTCAATAAGTAATTTCCATTATCAAATGGCCTGATGACATAGGCTCCTGCATCTCCAGTATTAACAGTAGCAGGAGATCCAACTGGACCGGGAGTACATGTAATTGTTGTATTTGTAGCCATTGGCTTAGAAGTACCTGCTGATCCATAATATACATTGCCTGTTATGGCATAGCCCACATACATAGTAACTGTAATTGGGTAGGAATTTTGACCAATCTCATTGGTTGAAAAATTAATGGTTTTTGTGTAAGTTCCAACAGGCTTAGTGCCGGCATCAATACCAAGTGTTACAATTACCGGGGGTGCTCCGTCATCGATAGTGCCACTAACTCCAAGGCCTCCATTAATTGATAACCAATCGTTTCCGGCAACTTCAACCGTATAGTCATCAATATAATATAGGCAGGGATCTGTATTATTTGGACCAGTGTAAGCAAAAAAGTCATTTCCCGCCAATTGATTTGTTGAATAACCTCCCGTACCAGCACTCCAGGTCCAGTCAGCAATAAAAGTACCATTGCACCAGTATTCTGCGTAATCATTATCCAGATCAACATATACTTCGTTTAACATCCAGGTATCGTACGTGAAAGGAAATGTATATGCAACTCCTTCAGCATCTAAAGTTGCGGTTCCACCTATATCAAAAGCAACCTGCATACCCCATTCATATAGTGCATTAGTTTGGTCAAACGTAAGTAGTGTGTTAAAATAACCTACATTTCCAGATACAACATACATCCGATGGCTAATTTTATAACTACCTGTAATATAATTGGGGAACGTATGAACAAGATCAATTACGGTTCCATCAACTTTGACAGAGTTTGGGCTACTATAGGCCTGCGCATTGGATACAAAAGGATCCATCGCAGATCCGGGTCCACCCGGAGGGTTTTGTGTTGGCAGGTTCCAGGTTGTCCAATCTATAGGATTCTGCTGTACAATTTGTACTCCTGCAGCATACGTATCAAATTTATCCTGCCATACTGGATTATACGCTCCGGTTGTATTTAAAGAATAATCCAATGGATATGTTCCTGCATTACCAATAGTAATGTTTTCAGTAGTTGATCCTCCAGTGGGTGGAAATGTCTTAGTAATACTCGTCGGCGGAATTGGACTTAGATCTGGAGCGCCAAGAGGTCCGGTTCCATTCAGCGTAAGCTCATATTGCCAGGGTCCGGTGCCAACCGGCCATTGGTTTCCAGCAGCTGTCGCAACACGGGCTACCACGTAGTAATTACCCGAAGGTACAAGGGCGTTGATGGTCACCAATTCACAAGGACTTGTGCTGGTTACAGCAGCAACTGCACCGATTGCGCATGTCATATTCCCGGCATTGAACAGAGTTAAATTAACCAATGAATTACCCTTAAGGGTAGCAGTAATAGTCCAATACTGATCGGACGGGGTAGTCAGGTCCAGGTAATAATAATCATTATCCCGAGCACTAGCGCCAGTCCCATCAATAAAAGTATTTGACTGTCCGCAATAGGTATCGCCAAAAGCGATTGGCGATGTCAAGAAAGGTTGGCCTACGGCACAGCCTCCATTGATCCCGGCAAGTGTACCGCCATTGGGTAGCTGGGGTTCTCCTTCAGGAATCCCGGTACAAGTCCCGCATAAAAAACCGAAAGTTTTCGGACCAACCCAATCACTTACGAAGGTATTGTTATTGCCAGGATCGCAGTCTGCCCTAACCCAAAATTGGTAAACTGTACTTGCTGGTCCCGTTAACGAATAAGAAAGTCCTGGATTATTTTCAACTGTAGGCAGAGTTGCCGGTGTAGGTGGAGTAACAACGCCATTTTCACCATAATAAACATCAAAAAAAGAATCAATACTTGTCCAGCCTAAGTCGGCACTGGTTAAAGTAATGTTTGATACAGTTTGTGCTGTGGGGTTCTCACATCCTATTACAGAAATTGTCAGATATCCATCCCCGACCTCAGTACCAAAACCACCTACTTCAATTTTAAACTGATCGCCAGCATTAATACCCACCACAGTTATTAACGATGCGCCTGCAGTTCCGCCATCATCGTCGCAAGCCACTTCAGTCATCGTGCCACAATCAAAACCATCATAAAGGGCAATTTTTGTATTGTATAAACTGCCATTGGTGTGAATTGTTAAATCTCCTCCCTTTGTGGCAGTATAATCAAACCACACGTTTGGAGCTGTTTGACATAAACCAGGGCCATCAAAAGTTTCGCCAGTAGTTGAGTAAATAAGATTAGTTACTTCACCGCAAGCATATGCATTTGCACAATCATCATTTTCAACATTCAGGTATGCAACAATAAAAAACTCAACATCAAGACCCCAATCATTAAGCATCGTTCCCCAACTACCATAATACTCAACTGACCGGTTTACACCCTGACCACCACCATCAGAAAGAATATTCATTTCCACGGAATTATAAATACCTCCAACAACAGAGTATGTAATGTAAAATTCCTCACCCGCGTTGAAGGTTAGATTTAAGGAAGATAAATCAACATAGGTAAAATTTGATCCCCCTAATTGGATTTGTGCATTTGGCACAACTACTGACCCAAGAAGTGTGCCGGGAAAACCTCCGGCAACAGGTACATCATAAACGTTAACATTAATGTCAGGAGTGCCTAATTGGTTATAAAACAATAACGCTGCTTCAGTTAATAATGCATTATTTGAAACAGAAGTAAAACGCACTCCGAATTCCTCATCACCATATTGATCCGGACAATCCCAGTAGTATTGGGCTGTAAGATTCATATAATACAATTCATCCAAGACGACGTCACCCGGGTTTTCAAACTCTACAGGTTTTGTTCCTTCGGGAAGTTGTTGTGATGAACTTATAATACGAGTTTGACCGGGCTTTATATTCACTTGTTGTGCCAGGCCAACAACAATGGCTGACATGAGCAATATTGTCATTACCAGCCGGATTAATTTTGTAAACATTTTCATACTTTTTAAATTTAGGTTAAACATTAAAGATACATATATTAATTTTCACAAAATACTATCTCAAACAATAAAATTCTGCACCCAGGATCTGTTTTAAACAATAATGATCCTTCTTTAAGCTGCCCGTCATCAACCAATATAAAGTATTTAGAATACATTTTTTTAATTTAAATGGCTAATTCTTCACGATGCAAATATAGTAAAAATTTAATTTGCAACTTTTTTTGTAAAATTAAATTATTATTCTTTTGATCATAATATACCCACCTAATGAAATATTAAATTATTAACCAATAGAACTTTTACAGCATTGGATTCCATATAAAATTATTGTCAAATCAAAAAAATGAAATTCAGGATTTACAATTGCTGAACTTGCTTTTTAACCTTATGGTTTTAAAATTAGAACTCGCCTACCAAAAATGGACACGAAATTAACAAGCGGGTACCAAAAACCTGGTACCCGCTTGCAAAATATAACTTTAATATAAAGTACTAAATTATTTAAGGAGTATGACTTGAGTTTAAATCACCTGAAAGTAGTGCTCTGATTACCTGTGTCACATCAGTTCCAGAAATATTAACCGGAATTCCACCCAATATTGGATTCGGAGTTCCAAATGGACCGTCAAATACATATACAGGCGCTGCCCAAGTACCTGGAAAGTTTGCCGCTCTCCGCTTTATTAAAATTACATCAGAGGTAGTTACTGAATTTGATAAGTTCACATCCCCGGCCCTGTACTGAATTGTAGTATAAGGAGTACCCAAAGCTGCAGCCATTCTGGATACAATAATGGCATCACTTGTAGTAATTTGGGAATTGTTTCCAGGCTTGGTTGTTGCCCCCGTTAACAAGTAATTACCATTTGTAATAGCTGTAAATTGATAAGCTCCGCCTGTGCCTGTAGATATTGTGCTGCCAGGTGTAAGGGTAACAGTTGTATTAGTCTCCATAGGTTTCGTTGTCCCGGCGGATCCATAATACACATTCCCGCTTATATTGGGTAACCTCACAATCAATGTAACCGGAATAGTGTACAATCCAGTGACATCGTTGGTGGCAACTACGATATTTGCGTTATAAGTTCCTACTGCAAGTCCCGCCGAATTGAAACCCACAGTGATAGCATCAGCCGGATCGCCCGGATTAACCGAGCCACTCACAAATAATCCACCGTTCAGTGAAAGCCAGGCGGGAACCAACTTTTCAAACTTATATACATCAATATAGTATTTTGGAGTTTGCGTATTTGAATTGGCATAAAAATTAGTTCCACCCAGTTGGTTAAGGGCATTGCCACCGAGTGAACCTTCGCTCCATTGCCACGAAATAATCGGTGTCCCATTAAATACATACGAAGCATTATCACCATCCAGGTCAACGTATATTTCATTAAAGAACCACGCGTCATAGGTAAAGGTCCATGTGGCAGCAGCAGTGCCATTGGCATTGATGCTGGCTGCACCCCCTGCATTAAAATAAACCTCCATACCCCATTCACTACTGGCACCGCTAAATAACTGAAGGGTGTTGAAATAACCATCGAACCCAGTTGGAACATACATCCAGAAACTTATCTTATAGCTACCAGTAGTATAATTTGGAAATGGATGTACACAATCGTTCACGCCGGTAATCATCACAGAATTCAAACCAGTGTAAGCAAGAGTATTTGAAACTACGGGATCTTCAGTACTTCCCGGGGTATTGCTCCAGGTTGTCCAGTCGGTTGAGTTCTGGAGTGCAAGCTGCAGCCCGGCAGTATACGTATCAAAATTATCGCTGAAAAGCTGAGTATATATACCAGTTGTGGAGGCCGTATAAGTCAGCGTTGATCCACCCGTATTGCCAATTGCTAAGTTATCAGTTGCTGTAGCATTGGTAGTAATGGTTTTACTGAACGATGCCGGCGCAATGGAAGCAGCAGGTGGCGGTACAAGTGTTAAACTGATGTTATCAACTGCGGCAGGTGGCTGCGTACCTAAAGAAATATCATTTCTCCAGCTAAACACAAGCCTTTTGGTCGTACCTAAATTGGCAGCATTGAGTGCCAAAGTAACTTGTTGCCAGGTGGTACCCTGCAGGTTATAGGTTCCTAATGGACCCGTCAATTGTGTACCTGCAACGGGAAGAACAGAAGTTTCCACCAGGAAAACCTGCAACCAATCATATCCTGATTCACCCTGTGCCTTCCACCAGAAATCAAGAACAAGGTTTCCGGGTCCTGCCGGGAAAGCAACATCCCTGTAAAAATGAACGACACTGGTCGAACTAACATTATAGTTATTACTAACCCCATTATCATTCGATACATAAACCGATTGGCTTCCGGCATATGCTGTTGCAGTTCCCACGTACCATATATTGGGTTGAGTGCCGTTTACGATGTTCCAGTCACTCATTCCTGATTCAAATGTGATGGAATAAGGAAGTGTCGCTGGAATTTGAGCAGTTGTAAAACTAGCCCTTGCTGACCATTCACTCTCCTCTGTTCCGCAATCTGCCCGTACAAACCAATCGTAAGGTGTATTTGGAGTAAGCGGAGGAGACGTTGGATTCAACAAGTAAGGATGGGCAGTAATGCCGGTGATCAGGGTACCTTGTGTTAAAGGATCGAAACCCGGAGCGCCGTATATTACATCCCAAAGTGTCTCACTCCCGCCATTCGTCCAATTCAGTATAGCAGATGTAACGGTAACTCCAGTGATTGTTAGGTTTGAAGGTGCAGGACAACTGGGTTTAGCTTCCCATACCACATCATCTATCAAAGCACTATAACCTGGTGATGCAGGTTGCCTGAAAGCCAACACCTGGTTTGAACCGGGTGCTGTTCCGGGATTTGCTATATACTCCTGATAAGTTAACGTGTTCAGCGTAAATGATTGAATCAGTGTAAAGGTTGCAGGATCGGATGGATTTGTCAAATAACCAACTTCCACAACTGCTCCCACAGTACCGTTTGCTCTTGCCTGGAACCGCAACCAATGGGTATTAGCCCCTGCATTATTTAACGGAGTCAGCGTTACGACCGGTTGAGAAGAAGCAGAATACCCATAAATATAAAGGCAATTGGGAGAGGAGTTTGGACTTGATGTTTGTGTATACGCACTACCACCATCCAATTTTGTCCAGCAGCTTGGTAAAGCCGGTGTTACTAAAGCATCAAAATTTTCAGTAATAAGTGCAACTGCATCACATAATGTTTTAGCACTTGCCGTCAAACCGAACGAATATTCAGAGCCATCATAAGAGAATGCCGCATAATAATATAATGTATTACTTGACAATAGCGTATGACTTACTGGGGGAAAGGGTCCATTAAAAAGTAAGGTTCCACCTGCAAAGGGATTATTCGGCAACGGAGGTGTTCCTGAAGGCGTAGTGAAAGAACCAGTATTGTTCCACACGATTACAACATTGTCAAAGTTTCCATTTGGCACAAAAGCTAAATTAATCTGCGAAGAACTCACCGCAGATGCAGCAAAAGCACCTGGTGCATCAGGCAATGGTGGGCTAATAATAACATTATCAAAATCAATGTAATAATCTCCGCTCGCCCATTGGCAGTTGAACCTGACGTAAACAAAACTGCCGGTATAAGCGCTTAAACTGAATTGTTTTGTCACAAATGAAGTGGACGTCACGTGTGTTGTATTATCAATCGTATAAATTGTTGTCCAGTTTGTATTATCAGTTGAAACCTGGACCTGAATATAATTACCTGCGCCTAATATAGTAGCCGTTGCAGGATATCCAGTGTAATCAACAATCCTGTAATCGAACAATAAATTTGTGGTGCTGGTAACAGCTCCAACTAAAGGTGTGCGGGCATATCCAGTGGGGGCAGAACTCCATAAATTTTTATACAATCCATTTGTTCCAGCATTTCCGTGTGTCGCTGATACATAGAAATTAGCAGACCATCCTGCCGGGATGCTTGTACTTGCATTGAAATTCTGAACATAAGGAATTCCAAAAGGAGTTCCGGCATTAACAGCTACGCCGCCTGAATAATTGTTTGTAACAGCTTCGGCAGAAAATACTTTGTAGTAATAGGTTGTACCTGAAGTTAATGATAAATGATTAAAAGTAGTGCCGGATCCATTGTAAACAACCGTTCCACCGCCTGTCACCGGGTCGTTAATTGCATAGGCAGTTCCATTTACAGGGGTACCAATGACACTTGTGGAGTTAGTAACAACCATTACATTATCGTTTTGAGCATTCTTTGTCCATGCAACATCTATTTGAACACTGCTGACAGGTGTTGCTGTTACATTTGTCGGGGCATTTACGACAGTAGTGGCATCAACAGCTACACCGGGTGAATAAGCAGAACCGCTATAGGAGAAGGCCTTGTAATAATATGTTGTACCAAGCGTTAAACCGGTATGTTGAACCGGTGAAATTTTGCCGTAATACAACACCAGGCCCCCGGCACTAGGCTGCCCTACTGCAGGAGGAGTACCTGTTGGTGCTGTAAAAGTACCGGTCAGGTTCCACACAATCATTACATTTTCGGTGGCTTCATTTACAGTAAAGGCAACATTGATCTGGCTTGAGTTTACAGCAGTTGCAGCAACTCCAGTGGGATCTTCAACTGTGGGAGCTACGTATGTATATTCATCAGCTCCCATGTCAGGCGTAGATACATTGCGGGTATTGCCATCAATATCGGTAAGCACAGATGCAAGATAGGTTCCTGCATTACCAACCGGGGAAATTTTATTAAAGTCAATATGCAAATCGGTACTGCTTAGGAATTCAGGATTACCTGAAACGCTGTTAGCATCCTGGGTGGAAGCCGTTTTCCAGTCAGCAAGAGTCACCTGGTTAGCGGCACTCCAATAACCTAAAACACCTCCTGTACCATCGGTAAAGTAATCATTGTAATTTAGATTTAATGTACCGGTTATATTACTTGCGTAAATTGCATAATGAGACCCCGTACCTCCCGAATTGGTTCGTGAATTATAAACAACATTGTTAATCTGATTATAATTCGTCGCTGCATCACGTTTGCGAATACCATAACTACCATTAGTTCCTGAGACTAACGATCCTCCTATAAAAATAGAATTGTAGTAAATGTTGACTGAATTTGCCGTCCAACCATAATAATCAATTCCATCCACAGTACCGGTTGTCGTTGGGGAAAGAGAAATCATATTATTTTCAATAGTAACATTCATAGCAGTACCACTAGAACCAGAGTAATAAATACCCTTAATTGTAGCGGTTGCAGCTCCATTCAAACTATAAATTTTGTTTTTTGCTATGGTTGTAACTACTGTTGCATTGGTATTGCCAATGTATACACCATACAAAGCAGTACTGGTGCTTGCTGCAGTCATATATATATTGCAGGACTCCACAGTTGTACCTGTAGCAGTGCTCAAATACACACCATAGGAGGTGAAATTATAAATATTACAAGCCCTTAAAATATTTGAGGCGTTAGTGGTAGCAGCAAAATATATGCTATAGGCTGGGAATCCGGCTGCATTGCTTAGATCCCTGATATCGCAATTATCCAATAAATTATTAGTGTTATCGCCGGTACTAAAAAACACAACACCATTACTGCCCGTGGATGCACCTTCAAGATAGCAATATTTAATTGTATTATTTGCTGCGCCAAGGATAAAGGTAACAGTTGGGTTGGAAGTATTGGTGTTTCTTAGTCTTAAATACTTTCCGCTACCTAAGTATCTTCCATCAAAAGTAACCCTGTCTGCTCCGTTCAAGCGAATCATGCCATTGGCTACGGCACCTGAAATAACCCTTTCAGTTGTTCCATCAGGCTGAATGGTTAAGGTATAATTACCAGCACCTTCTTCTATCCATTGGTTGATTGCATTCGTTCCATCTTCTGTGATGTCACTGATAACATTTGCTGTAATATTGCCGGTAACTACTTTGCTGTTAATATCTGCAAATAAACCTCCTGCACCTGTAAGGGTAGTGTAAGTACCTCCTGTACCCACACTCACTATACCGCTGATGGAGCCAATTATCGTGTATGTGCTTGGTGCTGGAGGTCCAGCTGAAGCCAGAGGGGGATTAGCTGTTACAATAGCTCCTGCAGGATAGGAACCAACATTAGGTGTGGTGGCATTATCCTGTGCTACGATAAAATAGGATACCACATCACCAGAGACAACACCAGCGCCAAAAGTATAAGTATATACATCACCTACTATGGATGTGGGTGATAGTGGACCCGTATAAGCTAAAGCATTAATTTTCCAGTAAAGGACAGGTTGATTAACACCGGAACCAACACCTGAAAGATCAGTAATTGTGACAGCAAGAGTACGGTTTGTCAATAATGAAGTATTGCCAAGGGGAGTATATATGATTGCGGGAGGAGTTAAATCCAATAGTGTCCCGTTAAATTCATCTGCCCCAATATCTGGAGGTGATAAACGTGTATCGCCTTCAAAGTCTGCTGCAATTCCGGTACCGATTGCTCCACCTGACTCAAGTTGGGTCGGTATTGCAGTGTTAATTTTAAGCCCAGCAATATAATTTGGATTCTGAGAAACACTATTACCATCCGCAACAACAACAGACTTCCAACCTGCTAAAGTTGTTTGGTTTCCAGCTGCTAAGTTGGTAGTTGTTCCGAGTACGCCGCCAGTACCATCTGCGAAATAGTCGTTGTTATTAATGGATGTAAAAGTTGTATTATTTACAGAAATTGCCCAGTGAACTCCCGTACCTGCAGTATTTGTTCGGGTATTGTAAAAAATATTATTCTTTAAATTCAAAAAACTACCTGCAGCTTTACGGAAGGCAGCAGAGTTTTGAGTACCTGTTGTTGCTGTTCCATTAATCAGTATGGAGTTATGATAAATATCGAAAAGATATGTTGCTGTTGTTGAACTATAGTGTATTCCATAAATTGGGATTGTTGTAGCGGTTATACCAGTTCCTAATTCAATCCTATTGTTAAAGAGTAAGATTGGCAAACCCGTGGTATTACCAGTCAAAGTTTGGATTCCAGTTACACTTGTTAAACCATTCGTAAGTTGAATACCGTAAATGTAATTACTGTATAGCTGTGCGCCAGCACAAGCAGAAGTTGAAATGTAAATTCCTGCAAATTCAGTAGTGCTCGGTTGTGTTATTGGTGCGGTGTGATATAATTGGTTTCCATAAATTAAAATCCCAGGGAAACCACCAGTAAGATTTATACCACGAGCGAAAAAATTCGTAATAACATTATTGCGAACTATAATACCGGTATTCCCAACATTACTCGCAACTGCTAAGGTCATTCCATATCCACGCAATGTAGTACCACTTTGGATAAGGTTTTCTTCAATAACAACATTAGAAATTGTATTGGTTGTACTTCCTGTAATCTGGAAAATAGCACCGGTTGTATTTGCAGCCTCACCTTCCATGATTAGATTTCTGACTGATATACCTGTCATCGAACCACTTGTGTTATCAAGGCGTACAGCCATTTGTCCCAATCCTGATGTACCACTACCAGTTACCCGTATTGTCCAATCTTTAGATGATCCCACACCACCTGCGCGCCCATCAAGGGTAACATAGCTGCAGGCGTTGAGCTTAATTGCATGCTGATTCGGTGAAGCGCCACCAGCGATTGTGGTTAACGCCGTGTATCCCAGCGCTGGTCGGAAAGTGACACCAAGTGTTGCACTCACTCCAGGAATAGCATTGATGGATACTGGTCCGGGCTCACCTGTATAACCCGTGCTCAGTTCGAGAAGAACCTGACCGGTACCTGTAACGCCGTGCAAAGCCATGTATGACAAAGACGATGTAATGGTTGCAAAAGAAGTCGGTGGTAACTCGGTACCGTTGATTGGATAGCTTGTACCTCCGACGAGAGGAACTATAGGCACATTGACAATGGACATCTGGTCAATACCAATGTCTGTCACTCCATAATCTGATGTGGCCTCGAATTTAATTGTAACGGTAGTTGATGAAGTAGTTCCTAAATTAACATTATATTGTGTCCATGCAGCCGATACGCCGATTGTTGCAAGGGCTGCACCATATGTAGCTCCGCCATCAACTGACAAGTATACTCTTACCACATCTGTGCCTGACGTGTTAATATGATAAAAATATAGGATCTTCGAATTCGCATAACCTGAAAAGCTATAAACAGGTGTTATTATTGAACCTGTTAATCCAGAAGAGACATCATATGTATGGAAGCGTGCAGAATAAGTGGTGCTTTGGGCACCAGTCGGTGTATAAGCACCGCTTGTACCAGTCCATCCGGTTGTATAATCATTTCGATGCCATTCTTGGTTGCCAGTTCCTATGCCTGACCAAGCCGGGCTCAGTGTGGGTGGAGTTGTCCATACTCCATCAAAGTTCTCAGTGAACATTGTTTGCCCTACAAGGAATCCACTTGTAAAAAGGGCAGTCATCAAAAACAGTAAAAACTTTTTCATACGTGTAAAATTTAGGTTAAAAAATATTAATATTAACTATAAAAATAATTCGTTTTAAAACCAGGGAAATAAATATATAATAAAAAGAGGTAAAACCAGAGGAAACTTTTCCACACCAACCATAAGTCGTTAATGTTTTCATTTTCATTTAGGTAGTTAATTAAACAACCCGAAAAGTTATGTGATAGAATGCTTAAACTACGATTGGCAAATATAGACAATATTTTTAATAACCAATTTTTAATTAAAAAAAATGTTAGATTTTTGTTAATTTTTACCAAGGTGTTGGAAGTCAATAGCAATTATAAATATTCCGTTTTATCCATCAAACAGATGGTCGGGATTTGTGCAGACTGCATTTGAGTAAATCATTCGAAGGTGATGAAGAAAGCACTGGTCTGGTCATTCTTAGGTTAGGAGGTAGCTGCCTGGCAGGTCATCCAGAGTCCCTCGAAGGATGACCGTGAAATCAACAAAAATAATACTGCCTAAAAAATCTACTTATAATTTTTTTTACTTGCATTGAATTCTTTTTTACTTTTGTTGTCATTTATGGAATTCAGCTAGTGAAAAATATATAGTAATATAATATAGTATAATTCCGCAAAACAAAATTTTAATAATTAAAAATTTATGAAAATGAGAAAACTTCTATTCATTATCAGTTTTATGGTCTATGGGACCATTGTGTTTGGTCAGGCGACCGCTACTTTGCGTGCCGGCAGTACTGATTTGACTGGTATTGTTCCCGGTACTAAAATTTACGTTCCGCTATATTGCGACGCAATTTCAGGGGATTTAATCACTGGATTCCAATTTTTTATCGACTATGACCATACGGTCTTAAGTTGGGATGGTACAGTTAATAATCCTTTGCCCGGAGTTATTAATTTTCATCCTAACTTTCCTTATTTTTCTTCAGACTTTCTTTTTAACGATAATGGAACAGCAATTATAGCCACATATATTGATCCAACCTATAGTGGAAAATTAATAAATGCAGGTGAAGCATTTTTCACTTTTAAGTTTACTTATTTGGGTGGTGAAACGGAGTTGATATGGGAAAATACAGGAAAGAAATCCGGTGGCTCATCCTCCAAATATTTAACTGAAATGTATGATGTAAATTTCTCAAATTTTACCTTAACTTTGGTGAATGGTTGTGTTTGTTTGCCAAATTTTGATGTTACCTTTCATGTAACTGACAACCTATCCGGCAATGACCTGGAAGGGGCCCTGGTAACCGTAGGGACACAATCTGTGTTAACCAATGCGCTGGGAGAAGCCATTTTCAGCCTTGCAAACGGCAATTACAGCTATGTTGTTTCTAATGCCGGTTATTCAAATAAGTCGGGTAATTTTACAGTTAACGGATCTAATTTAACCATCCAGGTCCCTATGAATTTGTTGGGAAGTGAATTTGATGTTACTTTCCAGGTTACTTCCGGAGGAAATAATTTGGAGGGAGCGACCGTGACGGTAGGTTCGGAATCGGCGGTGACCAACGCACTTGGCGAAGCTGTTATTCCGTTGTCTGACGGAAATTATAATTACAGTGTAAGCAAGTATGGTTATGTAACCCAAACAGGACCCTTTACGGTGGCAGGTGCAGCTATAATTATTCCGGTTGATCTTCCGATGCTTCCGCATTATGACATTATTTTTCACATTATAGCCGGAGGAAATGACCTTGACGGAGCCCTTGTAGATATTACGGGCCTGGAATCCATGCTCACGGATTTCAATGGCGAAGCATCCTTCAGCCTGGTTGACGGAAATTACACATATACCGTTTCAAAAGACGGATATACCAGTGAAACAGGTACATTTACAGTTGCGGGCTCGACAATGTTTATAGAAGTTTCTCTTAGTCAACTATTTGACGTGACATTTCATGTTACTGATGGAACGGTTAATTTACAAAATGCTGCAGTTACAGTTGGTAGTGAAACAAAATTTACCAATGCATCTGGTGTTACTGTTTTTTCGCTTGCTGATGGAGATTACACTTACCTGGTTACAAAACTTGACTATATAGATGTGACTGGATCTTTTACAGTTACTGGTGCAAACCAGACAATTGAGGTAACCCTGTCTTTAATCACTTACCCGGTTACATTCCACGTAACATCAGGTGGCAATAATGTTGCGGGTGCTTTAGTTACAATCGAATCATTTTTTGCATTTACTAATGCAAATGGTTTGGCTATTTTTAATTTACCCAATGGAACCTACCTTTACTCTGTTAGCAAATTAGGTTATTATGAAGAATTTGGAAATTTTGATGTTGTCGGCGCAGCTGTTAATGTAAATGTTACCCTTAATCCATTTTATTTTAATGTAACTTTCCATGTTACATCAGGTGGTATTGATCTTGAAGATGCAACAGTAACTGTTGGAAGTACATCATTTACAACTAATGCTTTAGGGTTTGCAACTTTCGCTTTGATCAATGGCCCCTATAGCTATACTGTGACTAAGGCTGGATACGATACTGAAACGGGAACCTTTACCGTTAACAATGTAAACCAGACAATTGAAGTTTCCATGAATGTTACAACCTGGGACATTACCTTCCATGTAACTTCAGATGGTGTTAACCTGGAAGGAGCTTTGGTGGCCATCGGACCACTGACTGCTACTACCAATGTCAATGGTATCGCAGTGTTTAATTTACCAGATGGACCTTATACCTACTTAGTGACCAAGACAAATTATGGTACACAAACAGGTTCGTTTACCGTAGCAGGAGCGCCACAAACAATTGAAATTGATATGCCTCTAATTACCTGGCAAGTCACTTTCCATATTGTATCTACGGGTGGTGGCTTAGCGGGAGTTAATGTTACCTGTAACGGACAAACCGTTGTGACGGATGCAAATGGCAATGCAGTCTTCAACCTTATTAATGGCACCTATGATTACACTGCCGAAAAGCCGGGATATATTACGCTCACCGGCTCAATTACTGTTAATAATGCTCCACTTATTAAAAATCTCATCATGTTCCCGATCACTGTTACCTTTGTTGTTACAAACAATAGCCAACCTATACAAAACGCAATGGTTACATTAACAGGATTCCCACCACAAACAACTCCGGCAAATGGAACAGTTGTATTCTCAGTGGTACCAAATGGCACTTATCCATGGACAGTAACTCATCCGGATTATGGACTGGCAGAAGGCGAGGTTATAGTAAATAACGCTAATGTTAATGTACCTGTAATGCTGGTTGGTGTATACGATTTACTTTCCAGCAGCTTCGATCTGTATCCCAATCCATCAAATGGCACTTTCAACCTTACAACTACAGCATCATTGGATTATGAGTCGGATATTACAGTATTTGACCTTACAGGAAAACTTGTATATACCGGCAAGCTGCAAGGCAATGATGTGAATGTGATTGATCTTTCGGCTCAGGAAAAGGGCATGTATATCCTGCAGATCATCGTCGAAGATAAAGTGTATAATAAAACTCTGGTTATTCAATAATTGATTTGAATCACTTTACCGGAACCAGCCGGTAGTTCTGAAAAATTAGTACTTATTTATTAAAACCCTTTCATAGAAACATGGGAGGGTTTTTTAATTTTTAACAGTCGCTCGTCCGGATTTAAGCATGGGAAAGTGCGTAAGGTAATCCGGACGAGATTAAACACGGGATTATAAATCCCGATTTACTCGCTTTCGGATTAGCCAACGCTAAAAACCTTCCCACAAATCCGAAAGAGCAGATGGCTTACTCTGCTCGTCCGGATTTGGGCATGGGAAAGTGCGTAGGGTAATCCGGACGGAAACCCTGCTCGTCCGGATTTATGCATTGGAATGTGTAAGGTAATCCGGACGGGAATAATTCAGGATTTCTAATCCTGATTTACTCGCTTTCCGATTAGCCAAAACTAAAGACCTTTCCACAAATCCGAAAGAGCAGAGGGCATTGGCCTGTGTTCTGTTTAATCCTTGCAGAAATAATTCCACAATGGATCATCAGGTGGGGGAGCTTCAATAGCTAGTTGTTCTTTTTTAACCGGATGCAGAAATTCAATCCGGCGTGAGTGAAGGTGGATAGAAGCATCAGGATTGGTTCTGGGAAAGCCATACTTCAGGTCGCCTTTGACCGGGCAGCTGATATGCGCCAGTTGCGCTCTGATCTGATGATGACGGCCGGTGAGCAATTCGATTTCAAGCAGGTGAAAGTTGTCACTGCTTTTCAAGAGATGGTAAATCAGTTCTGCTTTCTTTGCATCCTTCCTGTTTTCCGATACAATGAAGGATTTATTCTTTTTCTCGTCCCTAAATAAGTAATGTATGAGATGGCCGGATTTTTCAGGAGGCGGATTTTTTACTACAGCCCAATAGATTTTTTTTATTTCACGCTCTTTGAGCATTTCATTTAACCTTGAAAGGGCTTTGGATGTGCGCGTAAAAAGAACAATACCACTTACCGGCCGATCCAGGCGATGAACAACACCGAGAAATACCTCACCGGGTTTATTGTATTTTTCTTTTATGTACTTTTTTAAGATTTCACTTAAAGGTTCATCCCCTGTTTTATCTCCCTGGACTATCTGGGAAGGAAGTTTGTTAACAATGATTAAATGATTATCCTGATAGAGAATTTGTCTTTCAATGGATTCATTGATCGGGATTTCAGTCTTCATCCTGACATCAAAAATCTAAAATCATAAATCAAATATCTTAAATCTTAATACTGTTCGCGCTCATTCGGAAAATTGGCTGATTTAACATCGTCAATGTAAGATGTCACCGACCCTTTGATCTCTTCACTTAAATTATGATACCGCCTTAAAAACCTGGGAGAAAATTTGGTAGTAATTCCCAGCATATCATGCAGCACCAGAACTTGCCCATCCACTCCGCTTCCTGCGCCAATACCGATGGTCGGGATGCGAATTTCCTCTGTTACCCGTGCAGCAAGGCTTGCCGGGATTTTTTCAAGAACAATGGCGAAACAACCTGCATCTTCAAGGAAGTGGGCATCTTTTATCAGCTTTTGAGCCTCATCCTCTTCAGTAGCCCTAACCACATACGTTCCAAATTTATGGATCGATTGAGGAGTTAATCCCAGATGGCCCATTACAGGGATACCTGCAGAAAGGATTCTTTTT
Organism: uncultured Bacteroidales bacterium; assembly: GCA_963749345.1. Taxonomy (GTDB): domain Bacteria; phylum Bacteroidota; class Bacteroidia; order Bacteroidales; family JAADJA01; genus JAADJA01. The sequence goes on from CAVVMO010000004.1 coordinate 539,535, forward strand.
ACGGATTCAATGACTTCTTCGCCTCCTTCAATTTTAATTGCATTGGCCCCGGCTTCTTTCATAATCCGGATGGCTGAATTAAGCGCTTCGATCGAATTTCCCTGGTAGGTTCCAAAGGGAAGGTCGACCACAACAAGCGCCCTCGTTACAGCCCGCATCACCGAAGAGGCATGGTAAATCATTTCATTCAGGGTGATGGGTAAAGTGGTCTTATGGCCAGCCATCACATTGGATGCCGAATCACCCACCAAAATGACATCAATGCCGGCTTCATCAAGGATCATGGCCATGGAGTAGTCGTATCCGGTAAGCATAGCAATTCTTTCTCCTTTCAACTTCATTTCCTGAAGCACATGGGTGGTTATCTTGGTGTAGTATTGCCTTGAATCCGTATTCTTTTGCATAATATGTTTTTTACAAAACTACAAAGTTTTATTCAACAGAATATTTTTAGCCTGATTTGTTCAAAATCCTTCCGGTAACTTTCATTTTGTTATGGTTTAAAATATTCTGCAAAATTGCGAGTTAATTATAATTGGCTACATTTGTACAACATTTTATAACAGTTTTTGAAGGTATCATGAGAACAATTTTACTTTTTGTCAGCCTTTCTTTATTATTCTTTTCCTGCGAAACCGATTTTGAAACCAATGCTGAATGGAAAGATATAACGGTTGTTTATGGATTGCTGGATCAAAGAGACTCCCTGCAATACATCAAAATCAACAAAGCATTTTTGGGTGAGGGTGATGCCCTGATGTTTGCAAAAGAAAATGATTCAATAAATTATGACAGCCTTATTGTTTGGATTGAAGAATGGGATGAAAACGGCAATATAGTACAAACCATTAAATTTGATACTGCCACTACTTACAAGCCAGATGATCCGAATGCTGTTTTTTCGACGGGAGCACAAACTATTTACAAAGGAGGGCCAACTGATTATTATGAAATTCGGTACATTGTACAGCCACCCAACGACACAATCGGTTATGAAACAATATGGCTGAATGATAAAAGCACATATAAACTTTTTATCCAATATCCTGATTCAAGCAAACTGATTACTTCTGAGACTTATTTGGTAAAGGATTTTGATATCATAAAGCCGGTTGGCACAGCTTTTAGTTTTGAACCAAACCCAAGCGCTACAACTACATTTTCATGGGAAAAAGCACCCAATGACCAGGATGACAAATTCAGGTATGAATTGCAAGTTATTTTTAATTATCAGGAAGTGACATTAGACAATCAACTCTTAGACACATCCTTAATCCTTATTTCTGGAGAGGGATCTTTACAACAAGGAGTATATTCCTATTATTATAAAGATAATAATTTTTTTACAACCTGTATTAATACAATACCTTATGATGATCCCGCTGTCGAAGGAAATATTAAAGAACGTCATACCGGGAAAGTCGAAATTATTATATCTTCTGCAGCAGGAGAATTCAATTTGTTTATGAATGTTTATGAGCCTTCCACCAGCATTGTCCAGGAAAAGCCACCCTATACTAACATCGAAAATGGAATTGGGATTTTCTCTTCGAGGTATTACACACACACAAGTAAAAAACTTACCGATCAAACAAAGGCCGATTTAATAAATAGTGGGCTGAAATTCGTTAATTAATTTCCTGTTGAATCTTCCTCCAACCGGATTTTTCCAACTAATTCTGCCTTTTTGTCACCAACAATTGAGATTGTAATTATTATCATTACCCGGTATCTCAAAAGTCATTTTCACCACTAAACATAAGGTCATCAGGGTTTTGTAATAATTTTTAATTAATTCATAAACCGTAAAAATTTACTGAAATCCATTTGGCACAATGATTGAAAGACAAGGCCGGTTGATATAAAAAGATTAAAAGCAATAAAATAAAAAAATAAGAAATGGGCAAAATAATTGGAATCGATCTTGGAACCACCAATTCATGTGTTGCAGTTATGGAAGGTAACGAACCTGTTGTAATACCCAACAGTGAAGGCAGACGTACAACACCTTCAATCGTTGCATTTACAGAAAACGGTGAACGGAAAGTAGGTGATCCTGCAAAAAGGCAGGCTATTACCAATCCGCAAAAAACGATTTATTCCATCAAACGATTCATGGGAGAAACTTTTGACCGGGTAACAAAAGAAGTTGGAAGAGTTCCCTATAAAGTGATCAAGGGAGATAATAATACACCTCGCGTAGACATTGACAATCGTCAATATTCCCCGCAGGAAATTTCGGCTATGATACTGCAAAAAATGAAAAAAACAGCTGAAGATTACCTTGGACAGGAAGTGACGGAAGCGGTTATTACAGTACCTGCTTATTTTAGCGATTCACAGCGGCAGGCTACCAAGGAAGCGGGTGAAATTGCAGGTTTAACAGTTAAACGTATCATCAATGAGCCTACGGCGGCTTCACTGGCTTATGGCCTTGATAAAAAGAACAAGGACATAACCGTAGCAGTATTTGACCTGGGTGGTGGAACATTTGATATTTCGATCCTCGAACTGGGCGATGGTGTCTTTGAAGTGAAATCGACTAATGGCAATACACACCTTGGCGGTGATGATTTTGATCACAGAGTAATTGACTGGCTGGCTGAAGAATTTAAAAGTGATGAAGGAATCGACCTGAGAAAAGATCCTATGGCGCTTCAACGCCTAAAGGAAGCTGCTGAAAAAGCAAAGATTGAATTGTCGAGTTCTTCGGAGACAGAAATTAACCTGCCTTATATCATGCCTGTGAATGGCATTCCAAAACACCTTGTCAGGAAATTATCCAGGTCAAAATTTGACCAGCTGACCGATGACCTTGTCAAGGCAACTGTTGAGCCTTGTAAACTGGCTTTGAAAGATGCCGGCATGCAAATCTCAGACATTGATGAGGTAATCCTGGTAGGAGGCTCAACAAGGATGCCTTCGATTCAAAAAACCGTTCAGGATTTCTTTGGGAAAGTTCCGTCAAAAGGTGTTAATCCTGACGAGGTGGTTGCTGTTGGAGCAGCTATTCAGGGTGGCGTTCTTACAGGAGAAGTAAAAGATGTTCTTTTGCTGGATGTTACTCCTTTGTCTCTTGGAATAGAAACATTAGGTGGTGTGATGACCCGTTTAATCGAATCCAACACGACTATTCCTACTAAAAAATCAGAAACTTTTTCAACGGCGGCAGATAGTCAAACTTCTGTTGAAATCCATATCCTGCAGGGCGAACGTCCGATGGCTAACCAGAATAAGAGCATTGGAAGATTTCATTTGGATGGCATTCCACCAGCACAGCGGGGCATCCCTCAAATTGAGGTAACTTTCGACATTGATGCCAATGGAATTTTACATGTGACAGCACGTGATAAAGCCACAGGAAAATCTCAGAATATTAGGATTGAGGCTTCATCGGGATTGAACGATGCGGAAATTAAGCGAATGAAAGATGAAGCCGCCGCAAATGCTGAGGTCGATAAAAAAGCAAAAGAAGAAATAGATAAGCTGAACAGTGCAGATGCACTGATTTTCTCGACCGAAAAACAATTGAAGGAGTATGGTGATAAAGTGCCCGCTGATAAAAAATCACTGATTGAAAAATCACTGAACGATTTGAAAGAAGCGCATAAAAGTAAAGATATTGTCAGGATTGACAAGGCCATGAACGATTTGAATGCTGCATGGCAGGCTGCCAGCCAGGAAATGTACCAGGCAACTCAGCAGCAGGAAGCACAATCAGGCCAGCAAAGTCAGGCCGGGAATGCGGGTGGAAACACTTCTAAGAAAAATGACGAAGTAACCGATGTGGATTTTGAAGAGGTGAAATAACACTTAAAACTTTCTAATACATATATTATTCACGGCTTCCGGTTGGAAGCCGTTTTTTATTTTTCTTCTCTTAGCTTTTCCTTTATTCTTGAGGTTAGGATATCAATGGCAATCTGGTTTTTGCCTCCCTGGGGAATGATGATATCGGCATAGCGCTTATTGGGCTCGATAAATAAAAGGTGCATCGGCTTCACGGAGCGCTCATAGTGTTCAAGAACCTCCCTGAATGAGCGACCCCGTTCTTCAATATCTCTCCAAATGATTCGCATCAGTCGATCATCCGAATCGGCATCCACATACACTTTAATATCCAGTCTTTTCCTGAGCCTGGGATTGGTAAGGATCAGAATTCCTTCAATGATGATCACTTTTTTGGGTTCTACGGGAATGGTTTCTTCGGAGCGGGCGCAGGTAACATAAGAATAAATGGGCATTCCGATAGTTTTTCCTTCCAAAAGCAGATCTAAATGGTTGACCAGCAAACTGAACTCGATAGAGGAAGGATGATCAAAATTGATTTTTAACCGCTCCGCTGCGCTTAGTTTGCCTTTATCGCGGTAATAGGCATCCTGCGAAATAACCGAAACAGAATTGGTTGGTAAGCTTTTAATGATTTTATTTACCACTGTTGTTTTACCTGATCCCGAACCGCCGGCTATTCCTATGATTAACATAAATAATTGACTAAAATTTAAAGTGCCTAAAGTACTTAAAGTTATCAGATAACAAAATTGTTTCTCGTTTCAATTTAAATCGTCATCACCTGTAATTCCCTGGGCTTTTTCCACAAACCTCTTGTAAAATCAGGAAATTGGATGGGCAAACCTCCGCCTTTAATCGACTTTTCGCTCAATTCAGTAACTGCGCTCAAAACAGCCGCGTCGTAAACATCCATATCAGGTTCAATCCCATTGAGTAAAGCATTGATCAACCGATAATCTTCCAGGTAATCCATTCCGCCATGTCCGGCACCGGCAGCCTCATTCTCCATTTGCTGCCACAAAGGATGATAAAATTCTTCTTTATAAATTTCCAGGTCTTCCCACGTATGCGCAGGACTTCGGCCTTCAATATGAATAAGTGGAGAAGGATACTTCTGAACAATACCCTTCGTGCCCTGGACAAGTATATCCCTGCTGTAAGGCCGTGGGCTGCTGGTATCATGGGTAACCAAAATAGTTTCACCATTCATTGTCCGGATGAGGGTTGAAACAACAGCTCCAAGCATAAATTCCTCCTTTGCCTGAGGGCTTTCAATACCAAATTGATCCAGCGCATATTGATGCAATCCCCTTGTTTTTGTTCCAAAAGAAACGAGGTATTCAAAATAATTACCCCGGTTTATATCGAGGCATTGGGCAACCGGTCCCAACCCGTGCGTAGGATAAAGATCACCATTCCGTGTCATCGAATGTGCCCTTCGCCAAACGCCCTCACCGTTCATATCATGTTTTACAGCCCTCAAATCGTGAAGATAGCCACAACGCGCATGAAGAAGTTCACCCAACACACCCTTTTTTACCATATTCAAAATGATCATTTCCTCACGGTCGTAATTGCAATTTTCCATCATGATGCAGTGCTTACCTGTTCTTTCAGACGTCTCAATCAGCTGCCAGCAATCAGAAATGGTAAATGCAGCCGGGACTTCTGTCGCCGCATGCTTGCCGGTATTCATCGCCTCGAGACAAACAGGAACATGCCATTCCCAAGGAGTTGCAGTAAAAACCAGGTCAATATCATCACGCTCACACATTCGTTTAAAATCAAGCTCTCCTTTCGAATACCCATCAGGTTTTGAGAAGCCAGCTTCTATCGCCATATTCTGTGCCCGAACCACGCGGTCTTCTACTATATCGCAAACGGCGACAATCTCACATCCTTTAATTTTCAGGAAATTGCTTACATGGGAAGTTCCCATCCCCCCGACACCTACCATCCCAATTCGGACTTTCTCCAATTTAGGAGGGTTGAATGGATATGCTTCAAGCATAGGAAGTATTTCTGCGGCGTCCAACGGTAAAACCATTCCTCCAAGAGCAATTCCCAGGCTTGCTTTAGCGCCTTTCTTCAGAAAATCCCGGCGGTCAAACTGATTTTTCATGTGAATTAAACTATAATTAAGAATTTCTGCTGGCACAAATATAAAACATACTCATTAAACCAAAGCTGATAAAAAAATGGATTCTCCCCCGGTTACCTTTTATTTCATTTACCACAAAATTCCATCAAAACACCCAAGGTTGATTTGGGATGAAGAAAACCAATGGTCAGTCCTTCTGCTCCCTTTCTTGGAGTTTTATCAATGAGTTGAACTCCATTTTCTTCAGCATTTATAAGTGCCCCGGCAACATCTTCCTGGGCAAAAGCGATGTGATGGATGCCTTCACCTTTCTTTTCAATGAATTTCCCAATTAGACCCTCCGGATCAGTTGATTCCAGCAATTCAATTTTTGTTTGTCCGACCATAAAAAAAGCTGTTTTCACTTTCTGGTCTTTAACCTCTTCGATGGCATAACATTTTAGTCCGAGTACTTTTTCGTAAAATGGAATCGCCTCAGCTAAGCTTTTAACTGCAATTCCTATGTGCTCAATATGAGACGGTTTCATAACAGTAATATTAAATTCCTCTCAACAAATGTAAACTTAATTTCCGAGGCTATATACAACATAATTAATTGAAAACAGAAGAGGCTTCCCGAAGAAAGCCTCTGTATCTATAACTCTGATCAATGTTTCAGAGTTCAAACTTAACAGGAATGATCATTCTTGTTTTTACAGGTTTGGCACCTTGCAGACCGGGTTTCCATTTACCACTGGTAAGTTTTATTACACGCAATGCTTCATTGTCCAGCAAGGTATTGACACTTCGAACAATATTTATTTTCCCGATCGTACCATCGGTATTCACCTCAAATTCAACAAATACGGTTCCGCTAATCTTTTTCTTTTTTGCCTCTTCAGGGTATATAATATGTTGACTGATAAAGCTTATAAGCGAATCATTTCCGCCGATATATTCAGGCATTATCTCAGAAGTTTGAAAAACCGTCCCACTACTTTGATCAACTTCCATATCAACCTCTTCGGCCAAATATAAGTCCCTGTTCCCGGAAAACGAACTGCTTTTTTGTAATTGAATTCCACCTATACATGGAGCTGTTCCAACTGCATAATTACTAACTCCTTCCGGCAAAGGCAGTGGTTGCTTCACCGTTGTTATATTCCCGTTCTGGTTTCTCACCTCCGAATCAATCGCAACAAAAGAAGTATAGCTTGTCAACAAGTTATACTTGAGACCAAGAGCAGTCATTTCTTCGGAATGGGTATCGTTTTGTGCCAGGTTTGTGTAATCATCCAGTATTCTTATTTTTTCGCGCGCCCACAAAGACCTGATTCCGGAATTTTGCTTGCTGGGTTTATAGCTCATGAGGTCCAGCCGCTGGTTAATACCGAGTCCACCATTTTCACCTTTCAATTGAATGTAACCGGTTGGCTGTCCATTGTATTTACCATAAATCAGGACGGGCCTGTCGGAAAAAATATCAGGGACTTCCAGAGGCTCAATATCATATACATCGAAGCCATTGAAATCGATTTGGATGTTTGTTAAGACGGGATTGCTCACATAATTTCTGAATTCCCCGGATATTTTTGTTGCTTCAGATTGTGAGGTTGCTATAAATGGAAGCCCCTTACCCACATGCGCCATACCTTCGAGAATATACCTGTTCACAGAGGTTCCAATACCAAAGGTAAAGAAGTTTGCCATTCCAAGATTTTGCCTGATCAGATCAAAAGCTTCCTTTTCAACTGTGACATAGCCATCCGTTGCAATGATAAAAGTCCTTGAATAATTTTCAGTTCCTTTAAGTGCAAGCGCCCGTTTCAAAGCAGGTAATAATTCTGTTCCTCCGCCTCCCTGCTGTTTATCGATGAAATCGATTGCCTTTTGAATATTTGTTGGATTTGCTACAAGAGAAATGCTGGACATTAACTCGCTGCCACCGGCAAATAATATCACATTGAATTTATCACTTGTTCTTAAGTTTCCAATCAGATCTTTTAAAAGCGACTTGGAAATTTCAAGAGGGAAACCACTCATTGAACCTGAAACATCCATAATAAACACATATTCCCTAGGTGGAATCATTTCCGGTTTGATTAATTTGGGCGGCTGAATCATTGCCAGGAAGAAATTTTCATCCTTTCCCTCATAAAGCAGCAGACCCGATTGAATCTGATTTCCTTTTAATTTGTAGTTAAGGATGAAATCTCTGTTCCCGCCAAATTTTTCGTCCTCTTTTAAACTTATCTCTACCTTATCTTTACCCAGAAAATTTATATCCACCTGGTGTGAAGTGCACGCAACATCGCTTACAGGAAGGCCGGCGTTCAAATTAACATCCAGATCAAATGTATAAAATGGCAATTCACCCTCTTTTGTATAAGGATTGGATACCCACAATTCGCTTGCACTGGCAAGTGTTTCGGGAGTACTGGAATACCTTGGACCGACAAAAGTTGGATAAACAAATTCATAAACACCTTTCTCCGGGATCAATAGTTCTGTGTAATTCAGTTCAACGATAATCTCATCTCCGGGAAGAATATTTGCCACATTCATCTGGAATACATTGGGTCGCTGCTGTTCAAGAAGAGAAGCGCTTTTTCCGGCTTGCTTGGCAGCTTCGTAATCCTGCCTGGCTTTTTCTTTCTTTTCAATTTTTGCTACAATTGTCCTCTCCCCTATCGTCATTTTCATCCCATTGACAGCAGCCCTCGTGGATGCGGGGAAAATGTAAATAGCCTCTATGGTTGAAATCCCGGAATTTTTATAAACCTGCGTTACCTTTATATCAGCGATCACGCCGGCAATATTTACTTCAGCTGACGTTGATTTTAAAGGAAGCTGATCCGTTCCCGGATGATCGGACAGTACAAAGAAATAGGGCGACAAGGTTTTGTCATCGGTTGTTTCCGGCTGCGAATAAACTGTGCAGGAAAAAACAAGTCCCAGAAAAACAGAACTTGCAATAGCTTTTATTAAAACTTGAGTTTTCATAGTGAATGTTTTTAATGATTAAGCTTAAATTTTACCGGAATTGTGTATTCTACATTTACATTCCTGCCACCCTGGCTGCCAGGAATCCAGTTGGGCATGGATTTGATTACCCTTATGACTTCTTCGTCAAGCCCTGCTCCCAATCCTCTCAGGATTTTAACATCCCGAATCGAGCCATCTTTCCAAACAATAAAAGATACATGAACTGTTCCCTGTAAATTGATTTCAATTGCATCCCTTGTAAACTTGAGATTTTCACCTAAGTAACTGAACAATGCGCTTTCTCCACCAGGAAATTCAGGATACCTGGCTGGAAATTTATAAACCATTGTATCCTCAGGAATTATTTCATCCTGTTTATATTCGACAAACAAATCTGGTTCGTTAAGCCCCTCCTCAGCGCTTTCAATAATGAATTCAATTGTGTCATTAATTTTTGCTTTGTTGTCAATTTCTACAAATACCTGAACAACTTTTGGTACTGGCATCACCGGTTTCTCTTTCTGAAGGGGAATGCTGATTATTTCCTCTTCATAATTGTTTTCTTTCACCCAATCTGGGATTTTAATCGAAGTTTTTGGAGTCTTCCATTCAAAGGCAAGAAGCACCAGCGCAAGGCTGATTACCATGCCGATCTGAAATAAAACGGTCCGTTTTCTTTCAAGCTTTTCATTTTTTGAATTTTCGCTTTTCATAACATTTTGTATTAAGGGTTATTTTCGCTTTTACATAATCAGGATGACAGCAAATCTAAAATTCCATAATTTTGATTTGTTTTTTTCATTGGGACGGTGTTTTATTCATGAGACAGGATAAATTATTACACTATGATTACTGATTTATTTTTCTGTTATAAAGACACCAAGGCTCTAAGAATCACAAAGAAACACTTCGTGAACCTTTGTGTTTTTGTGTCTTGGTGGCTGTTTTAAAATGTACGGGTTTATCCCGTTTGAAGTATAGTTGCAAGGTGAAGGATCATTACTATTAAATTTGATTTGCCTCCTATGTGGCTGGAACTTTGGTTAAAAGCATAACGAAATTGATCCTGTACAAAATAATATTTTGATATATGAAGTTTTAAGTAGAACGTGACCTATTTGCCAGCGATGTCAGAATTAATGGTATAATGTTTGCAAACTTTTAAGTGAAAAATTTAATCGAATGTTCCTCAAAATCAGCTTCAGATCAAAAAAGGAAAATGAATATAAGTCACTCTCTGACGAAGATTTGATCAGATCATTTAAAACCACACAAAATAATATTTACCTTTCCGAGCTTTTCAATCGTTATACACACTTGGTTTTCGGCGCGTGCATGAAGTATCTTAAAGATGAAGAGGAAAGCAAAGACGCGGTTATGCAAATTTTTGAAAACCTGATGGTCAGTTTGCATAAACAGGATGTTGAAAATTTCAAAGGTTGGATTTATTCCGTTTCTAAGAATCACTGTTTGATGTTTTTGAGAAAATCGAGGTCGACTGAAAGAGTAAAAACGGAATACCAGGAAAATATAAGACAGGAAATTATGGAATCAGAGGACATTTTTCATCTCCATAATAAGTCGGATCCTGAAGAAAAAATTCCATATCTTCAGAAAGCGATTGAAAAATTGAATGAAGAACAACGGAGATGCATTGAATTACTGTATTTACAGGATAAATCGTACCAGGAAGTTGCGATGATCACAGGGTACAGTTTAAAACAGGTTAAAAGCTACATTCAGAACGGGAAACGAAATCTAAAAAATTACCTGGAAACAAAATGACTGCTAAAAAAAACAAATATGATGGACTTTTTACACCTTCGGGATGCCTTACCTCCGAAACATTGAGAAGGTATGAGGATTCATCTGTGAACACAAGTGAAAAGAAAGCCATTGAAAAACACTTAAGTGAATGTGAATTGTGTTCCGATGCAGTTGAGGGATTGAAACTTATGAATAACCCTGAAAAGATTTCATCAATCGTTGCAGAAATAAATAAAAACCTGAATTACAATCTTACCCGGGAAGATTTCCCCATTATTCATAAACGCAGAAGAATTACTAATAGATTTCTTTATATTTCTGCTGCCGCTTCAGTCCTTATTTTAGTTGGTGTATTTGCTTATTTAAAACTCAACAAACCTTTCGAAACTGATGAAATAACTGCAATATCTAAAACAGAATCTATCGAAAAAGTTCCTCTCACTCCCCTGCCAAATGCTGCTGGTACTGCTTCTATCACTCACAAAGACAATGAACCGGAAATGATGGAAAACATTTCCTCTCAAGCTGGTGTTAGCAAAAATGAACGCATCGAACCGCTCACCAAGAATATACAGAAAATTAATGCAGACGAAATTCCTGGGATACCTGCTACTCGGGTTACAGATTTAAATAATGTCAATGCAGATACTGGTTTAATTACAAAGCCAAAAAATGAATTTGTTACCGAACTCTCAGATGAAACAATTGAACCCGAAGCAGTTGATATTGCAAGTGTTCAACCCATCGAATATTACCTGGGAGAGGTGATCATCCTTGCTGAGAAATCGAAAAAGGATAAAAGATCAACAGTATATCAACAGAAATCTGAAAGTGACAATATCATTGGTGGAATCGCTGTTGAATCAGAATTCAATCGACAAATGATGGTACCATTGATCAGCAAAGATGAGTCCAAAGAGAAAGGCGCAAATTTGGCCTTTGAAACAGTGATGGAGGAAAATATTCAAAACTCCGGGCATTTTTTTAAAGCCATTGATACCATGCCTGAATTTCCGGGAGGAATTCCAGCCATGAATGATTTTCTGAAGAAAAAACTTCATTATCCTTCGCTGGCAATGGAAAACCAGATGGAGGGGACAGTTTTTATTACATTTACCATTGAAGAAAATGGAAAAATTACTTCTGTTTACGTTATGAGAGGCGTCGATGGCGGTTTTGATGATGAGGCATTACGTGCCATTCATTCCATGCCGGATTGGAAGCCCGGATACAAAAACGGAAAACCTGTCAGGGTTCAAATTAACTTACCCATTAAATTTCAATTGTTTTAAAGGGTTCCTGTTTGATTTATCTCGTAATTTCAGAAATCCTTTTTTAATCTTTCTTTTGTTGATAACAACCCGCAGGCTGCTTCAATATCTTGACCCCGTGAAGCCCTCAAAGTTGTTCTGATTCCCTTTTTATTCAAACCAACCATGAATGCTTCAATGGTTTTATCATCAGAGGTTTGATACGGTGAATCAGGGATAGGATGAAACCGGATCAGGTTGATGCGGCAACGGATGCCATTCAATATTCTTGCAAGTTGATTGACATGGCGGGGAGTATCATTAATCCCTTTAAACATGATGTATTCAAACGAAATCCGCCGCTGTCTGCCGAGGTCGAACTTCTTGATTGTCTCAAGTACGTGCTGAATGGGCTGATTATTCTGAACCGGCATCAGGGCTTTTCTTTCTTCATCAAAGGGAGAATGCAAACTTACAGCAAGATGACACTGACTCTCTTCTAAGAATTTAGTCATTGCTCCGATGATTCCGATGGTGGAGACGGTAATTCTTCTGGGACTCATGGCGTAACCCCAATCAGAGGTCAATATCTCCAGGCTTTGCATCAGGTTTTGATAATTATCAAAAGGCTCGCCCATGCCCATATACACAATGTTGGAAAGGGTGTCCCGTTCAGGCAAACTCCTGATCTGGTTGACGATTTCACCGGCTGTCAGGTTACCCTGAAATCCCTGCCGGGCTGTCATGCAAAACCTGCAGCCCATCTTGCAACCCACTTGTGACGATACACATAATGTCGCCCTGTCCCCGTCAGGGATGTATGCAGATTCAATAAACCGTCCATCCTTCACCGGGAATAAATATTTCTTTGTTCCATCAGAAGAAATGCTCACTGAGGAGTGGTCAAATACGCCGACCTCGAAGCTTTCTTTTATTTTTTGCCTGGCCAGTTTTGAAAGATTAGACATCTCATCAATGGAAGCAACCTGCTTTTTATAAAGCCAATCCAAAATTTGTCCGGAGGTGTATTCCGGCAAATCAAGGTTCCTGACCAGCGCATCCAGTTGATTTAATGTCTTACCAAAAAGGGGTTCCACAGTAACAATCGTTAAATTTTGGCAAAGATAGTACTTTGGGTAAGCAATTTTTTCATCATCAAGCCAGGCGAGGGTTGATGACTAGAGAAAAGATTTGTGGAGCATAGGGGAGTCGAACCCCTGACCTTTAGACTGCCAGTCTAACGCTCTAACCAACTGAGCTAATGCCCCATAAAAAATGAACAATTTAATGCATCTGTTTAAGACGTGCGCAAAAGTATAAATTAATCATAAATTTACCAGCAAAATAAAGATTGTATTTATGAAAAGGCTTTTTGCAGCTATTAAAATTCATCCCTCTGAGAGTTTTGTCTCCTTAATGTACCATCTGGAAACATGCTTTGCGCAATGAAAACATTAAATGGGTCGAGCCTACCAATATTCATATTACACTGAAATTTTTTGGAGAAACAGAAGAATCAAGAATTGCAGAAATAATTGTAGGATTGAACATGGTTGCAACGAAACATAAACCTTTCAAATTTTACATAAAGGGAGCCGGTGTATTTGGAAGTTCATATAATCCAAAAGTCATTTGGATTGGGATAAAAGAAAATAAGGAATTACAAAAACTTTCAATGGATGTTTTGAATTCAATGGAAAAGATCGGGTGGGCAAGGGACAGACAAAACTTTGTTCCCCATTTGACGATGGGCAGGATTAAACATATTGCCGATAAAACCAAATTAAAAGAATTGGTAAATAAATATAAGGATGTAGATATTCAGGAGGAGAATCTTAATGAATTTTATCTTTACGAAAGTATTCTCAAACCTCAGGGCCCCATTTACACTATTCTGGATACTTTTACTCTGAAATAAAAAAGGTCCACCCGGATAAGGCAGACCTTTAAGGACTTTTTTCTTCAGGAAACTATTCCTTTTTCATTAAGTTATCGTTTCCCTTTTCTTCGTTAAACATTTTCCGGGCAATGAAATAATTGATCAGAAGCGCCAGTCCACCGAAAAGGAAAATCATTGAAAAATAAGCAGCTTCCTCTCCCTCCGCGAAAGGCTCACTGTTAGCCAAAAGATTTCCAAACAAAATACCTATTGCCAAACCAATTAAGAGCAATCCATACTTTAATGAATATTCATTGCTACTGGTTTTTTTTGAAAAGAATACTGAGGCATCAACACCTTTTTCCAGCATGGCCATCCGCTCTTTTCTGCGAACTCCTAAGTAAACGATTGTGACAATGGCTCCGAAAATGATCCCTAAAACTAATACCGGGGTTAAATCTAACATAACTTTATGATTTAAATTGTTTTTACTTTAATTTCGTAATCTTTGACGCATCAATTTTCGACCGGTTACACAATAAAGCATTTTACATTTTTCGTTTTAATGTAACCGGAAGAATGTAAAGTCGTCATACATGCAGATAATGTATCAGAGCGACAATTTTTATATAGAAAAGATCAGGAATAAAGAACCTGCAGCCTATTCCTTTCTTGTTGACAAGCACAAGGATATGGTCTTTTCGATTGCCCTGAGGATTTTAAGAAACCGTGAAGATGCAGAGGAGCTTGCGCAGGATGTTTTCGTCAAGGCTTATCAATCGCTGGATACTTTTAAAGGTGAATCAAAATTTTCGACATGGTTGTACCGGATAGTTTACAATGCTGCCATATCGAAAACAAGAAAAAAGAAGATTGAAACGGTTGATCTGGATTATAATCTGGTTGATAATTACTCAACCGATGAAATTAAAGAAGATATCAATCGTCTGGGTTATGATGAACAAAAAAAGATTGTCGATCAAATCTTACAGGGGTTGAACCCTGAAGAAAGTGTGATGATCACCTTGTTCTACTTTAAAGAAAACTCAACAGAAGAAATTAGTGAAATAATGGGAATGACCCAGTCGAACGTAAAAGTAAAATTGCACAGGTTAAGAAAAAAACTTCTACTTGAGGTTAATGAAATCCTTCATAAACAGAATAAAGAGATATACCAATGATAAATAATAAAAATAATACCGATGATTTTTTAAAGGACTTCATACAGAAAGCCGATATGGAAAGTCCTTCAGCTGATTTCACAAAGATTGTGATGCAAAAGATCAATGTAGTAGCCCCTGAACCTTCATTTTATCAGCAGGTAATTCAACATATAAAAGGCTGGTATTTCCTTGCACTAACAGGAGCCGGAGCCCTGGTTTATACGGTATATTATTTTTTAAATCAGGATTCAAAATTGCTTGCTAAGGATTTTGATCCGATTATATTCCCCATATTTAAAAGAATTTTTCAAAGCTTTACAGGATTGTTCCAATCTATGCAGATATCCTCTTTTACAGTAGTTATTCTCCTGGCTATTGTCGGGCTTTTTATAGTTGATCGATTAATCAGCAGACTTAAAACCCGCAGGCAGATTTATTTCTCTTTCTAGGATTCACTTTTCATTTTTTATTTCCCTACTTTCCGATTTATTTCTTTGTTTTACGCTCGCAATGATTTATTAAATTTGCGCCCTTAAAATTATCCTGAATGGAAAGCAACGAGAAGAAAATTGACGAAGGAAAGCCTGTTGAAACACGGTCATTGAATTTCCTTGAAACATTCATTGAAGAAGATATCAATACTGGCAAGCACAAGGGTCGTGTACATACACGGTTTCCCCCTGAGCCGAATGGATACCTCCATATAGGCCACGCAAAATCAATTTGCCTGAACTTTGGCCTGGCTCAAAAATACAAAGGGTTATGCAATTTGAGATTTGATGATACCAATCCTACAAAAGAAGAGGAGGAGTATGTAAACTCGATTATGGAGGATGTAAAATGGCTTGGATTCGATTGGGAAGACCGGTTGTTTTATGCATCGGATTATTTTGACCAGCTTTATGAATGGGCCGTAAAACTAATAAAAGAAGGAAAAGCTTATGTTGACGATCAGTCTTCGGATTTAATCAGCGAACAGCGCGGAGTGCCAACACGTCCGGGAACGGAAAGTTCCTTCAGAAATCGCTCAGTGGAGGAAAACATGGATTTATTTACGCGGATGAAGAATGGTGAATTCCCTGATGGAACAAGAGTTTTAAGAGCAAAAATTGACATGACCTCGCCCAATATGCACATGCGCGACCCGGTAATGTACCGTATTATGCATTCCCATCATCAGCGCACCGGTGACAAATGGTGCATTTACCCAATGTATGATTATGCCCATGGTCAGTCGGATTACCTGGAAGGGATAACACATTCTATTTGTACCCTGGAATTCGAGATTCACAGGCCGCTGTATGATTGGTTTCTCGACAATCTCATTGAAACGGAATACCGCCCGAGGCAATATGAGTTTGCGCGTTTGAACCTCAGCTACACCGTCATGAGCAAACGGAAGCTTCTCGAACTTGTAAAAGAAAATCTTGTAAACGGCTGGGATGATCCGAGAATGCCGACCATTTCAGGTATGAGAAGAAGAGGTTATACCCCTGAATCCATCCGTAACTTTGCTGACCGGGTGGGTGTTGCAAAACGTGAAAATGTGATTGATGTGGGCTTGCTTGAATTCAGTGTCAGAGAACATCTTAATAAAATAACTCCCAGGATTTTTGCGGTGCTTGATCCTGTTAAGGTTATAATTACTAACTATCCTGAGGGAAAAGTCGATAACCTTCACCTGGAGGTAAACCCGGAAGATCCTGAAATGGGATTCAGAGACGTTCCATTTTCAAGGGAAATCTATATCGAAAGAGAAGATTTCATGGAAGATCCACCTGCAAAGTTTTTCCGACTCGGACCAGGCAAAGAAGTTAGGTTAAAAGGAGCCTATATCGTCAAATGCGACAACTTTAAAAAAGATGAAAAAGGCAACATCAGCGAAATCTATTGCACTTATGATCCGGAGACGAAAAGCGGCTCGGGCAGTCAGCGAAAGGTGAAAGGAACCTTGCACTGGGTTTCTGCTAACCATGCCATTGATGCTGAAATCAGGCTATACGACAGGTTGTTCATCAATGAATTTCCGGATGAAGTTGAAGAAGAAGGAAAAGACTTTAAAGCTAATTTGAATCCGGATTCCTTAAAAGTGATCACCGGTAAAATTGAGCCCAGTGTAAAAGAGGCCAAACCTTTGGATAAATTTCAGTTTCAGCGGTTGGGATATTTCTGTGTCGATCCTGATTCAACTTCTGAGAAGCTGGTTTTCAACAGAACCGTTACACTGAAAGATGCGTGGACTAAATTAAAAGATAAAACGGAATAGAAATTTTTTTTCCTGATTAAAATACTATTTTTGCAACGCTTTTGCCCGATGGTGTAACTGGCAACACGTCTGACTCTGAATCAGAAGAGTCCAGGTTCGACCCCTGGTCGGGCAACAAAAAGCCGTTCGATAGAGCGGCTTTTGTTGTTAAACAGGGGGAGAAGTTTCAGCCTGTCGGCTGACAGGTATCCCGACGAAGGCGGGAACCCCTGGTCGGGCAACCAAAAAAGACCTGGTTGAAAAACCGGGTTTTTGTTTTTAAAGATACGATCTTAAGAAAAGTAATAAGACCAGGGAGGAGAAGTTTCAGCCTGTCGGTTGACAGGTATCCCTACGGAGGCGGGAACCCCTGATGGGACAACTCAAAAAAACCAGGTTGAAATACCGGGGTTTTTGTTCTAAAATTAGAATAATTTTGTTCAATCCTTCAAACATCGAACACTATAACCCCATCCATCCATTGCGTAGATTAGTTGTATCTCAGCACTATTATAATTCATTTCCAGCGGATCGTTATTCGTTGAAGACCACCAACCGCCATAAAAATTAAGATCCCAACCAAAATAATAGGTGGTAAAAGAACCTCCTGGTAGTCCTGAAAAGCCACTCTCGTTTGTTGCGCCAATATTTGGTTGATTCCAGTGAATAAAACCAGCTTCTTTCATTTTTCCTCCTGCAATATTTGCTCCGCCAAGATAGGTTGTGAGCGTAGTCCATTCAGCACCTGTTGGGATATGCCAGCCGGTTGGACAAATCCCCTGTGTGCCTTCTACTGTGGAGTATTGCATCATTTCTCCCCAACAGTATAAACCCCCGTAAATGTCGCAGTAGCCAGGTTCGTGGTAATAGCAATCTTTCTCTATTTGTCCGTTATTTGTCTGATAGCTGCCGCCATCTACCTGTACTCCCACATTCAGGTTCTCCCTGAACCAGCACTGGCTGCCTATCTGTACGGTGTTATATACCTGGCCTTCGTAGGTAACTGTGGGTATGCCCGTGCAGGGTTCGCCACCTCCCCCACTGTCTTGCGCAACGAAACTCACCATATTTCCATAGGCTGTACAGGTGCTGTCGGTAGCATAAGCGCGCACATAATAAACAGTATTGGTAATAAGGCCGCTGATTTCGCTGGTAAATGTTCCCGTCCCGCCTCCATCTAATGTATGCGGATCATTGGTAGTAGGGTATTGTGATGTACTCCAGCATATCCCTCTACCTGTAACGGGGGAATTTCCCAGTGCGGTTACACTGCCACCTCCGATGGCAGAGGACTGGTTGATATTATTTATGTAAGCAGTTGTTACTGTTGGAAAGCCTGGAGCAGCTTCATCATTTATGCAACGTACACTAATACCGGAAAGAGATAGCGTGGAGTTGCTTCCTGTAGCCGTGGTTGCACTATTTGAACTAAGGGTTAGGTGATATACGTTGAAAAAAGTCTTTTGATCCAAATGATCAATTGTTGATGACCACCAGTACCCAACTGTGCCGATGTCCATGAATTCACCCCATTGGTTGGTACCGCCGGGAAGGCCAAAAAAGCCGCTTTCATTGGTAGCGCCAGTATTGGGTGATATCCAGTGAGCAAAACCTGTTTCTTTCATCTTGCCTCCTGCAATGCTGGTACCGCCCAAATAATTAATAAGTAAGTTCCATTCCAAGTCCGTGGGAATATGCCAACCAGTTGGGCAAATGCCTTGCACTCCCGTTGTTAATGAGTATTGCATAACTTCTTCCCATTGATAAATGCCCCCATATACATCACAACTATCCGGATTATTATTGTAGCAATACTTTTCAAAAACACCATTATTTGCCATATTGTTAGTACCTTGTATCATGGTTCCAATATTCAGGTTTTCTGCCATCCAGCATTGGGCGTCTATCTGAATGGTGGAGTAGGTTTGCCCGTCCCTTGTGTCAACCATTGGCTCAGTGCACCGCCAGGCTTTTGTCGTAAAAGTAAATACTGGCCCTTCAACTGAATTGCTATAGGCATCATGAGCAACTATTTTCCAGTAATAAAGGGTGCTGTAAGCAAGTGCACCTGGGTTGAAAGTTGTTGATGTTTGCCCGGAGGATACAAGCGCCGGAGGGTTTGATGTGCCAAAATAAACATCATAAGTTAGTGGGTCATTTTCGGGGTCTATGCATGACCAGGATAAGGTAGTATTTAATGGTTGATTTCCAATACCATTTGCCGGCGATGGGTTAAATGGTAAAACGGGAGGTAGATTTACCTGAGCGCCATCACCTTTTACACAACGAACACTAAAACCGAATGGCTTACTGTATTCGTAAAGGAGTACATCGGCGTTATAATAGACCAGTTTCCGTCCAAACGCGGTACCTGCACTGAACTCAGTAGAAGACCACCAGTAACCGTCGCTGCCAACGTAGTAAGACGTTCCATCGTAGCCGCGGTCGCCGCCCGGAAGAGCAGTAAAACCGCTTTCGTTTGTTGCGCCGGCGTTTGGTGCATACCACAGACCCGTGCCGGCTTCAATTGTACCCGTTGCTTTCAATTTACCACCTGCAATGCTTTCACCTCCTAAAAAGGTTGTTAGAATAGACCACTCTCCATCAGCAGGTAAATGCCAACCTAATGGGCAAATACCTTGTGAACCCTCAAACACTGAATAAGCCATCATCTCATTCCACTGGTATAATCCACCATAAGTGCTGCAATTTGCTTCATCATCGTTGTAGCAATACCTTTCAATAACACTATTGTTTGTCATTTCATTTGCAGCTGGAATCAATGTTCCAATGTTTAGGTTTTCTGCCATCCAGCATTGTTCTCCAATTTGGACGGTGTTGTAGGTTTGGTTGTCACGGGTATCGTTGAGAGGATCGCCACAAGACCAGGTGGGGGGAGGGGAATCTTTAAGACATCGAATACCAAAACCTAAATCTTTACCGTTTGCGCTATTGGTTACACCAGCATTACTATTGTACAAAGTCGGATGCCACGCATTATCCAGATTGCTCTCCGTGGAAGACCAAAAGTATGCGTATAAACCAATACCGCCGAAACCACCACCGTAAGAGCGGTTGCCGTCCGGAAGAGCAAAAAAACCACTTTCATTGGTTGAACCTGTATTGGGTGCAAACCACAATCCTGTGCCATTTTCTATAGTTCCTATGGTTTTCATTTTACCACCTGCAATACTCTCTCCTCCAAGAAAGGTTGTAAGAGTTGTCCATTCTATATCCATCGGTAAATGCCAGCCTGCCGGGCAAATACCCTGTGAACCCTCAAGCGCAGAATAAGCCATCATCTCATTCCACTGGTATAAACCTCCATAAGTATCGCAATTGGCTGTAGTGTTGTCGTAACAATACTTTTCAATGATGCTATTGTTTGTCATTTCAGTGTTGCCCTGGGTCAAGGTTCCAATATTAAGGTTTTCAGCCATCCAGCATTGCTCTCCAATTTGAACGGTGTTGTATGTTTGGCCATCACGGGTGTCATTGAGGGGATCGCCACAAGACCAAGTGGGAGGTGGGGTGTCTTTGACGCACCGAACACTAAAACCATCATTTTTACCACTTGTATTATTTCGGTTGCATTCGACCTGATCATAACGCATACTGCGCCTCCATGCATAATCTGTAATACTTTCACTTGAGGACCAATATAAACCATAGACACCTATATTATAAAATAGACCATCTGTCCTATCTCGACCTCCACCACCAAATGCCAAAAAACCACTTTCATTGGTAGCTCCTGTGTTGGGAGAATTCCAGTGAATGTATCCTGTCTCTTTCATTTTCCCTCCTGCAATACCCAATCCTCCAAGAAAATCTGTCAATAAAGTATATTCGGCATCCGAAGGTAAATGCCAACCTACAGGACATATTCCCTGTGTACCTAACTGTGTTGTATATTGCATCATCTCATTCCACTGATACAAGGCTCCGTAGTTATCGCAATAAGCAGAATTGTTATCATAACAGTACTTTTCTATGATGGTGTTGTTTGTCATTTCGGATGTTCCTTGTATCATTGTCCCAACATTCAGGTTTTCTGCCATCCAGCATTGTTCTCCTATTTGAACGGTATTGTAGGTTTGTCCATCGCGGGTATCGTTGAGAGGGTCGCCGCAAGACCATGTTGGGGAAGTATCCTTAATACAACGCACACTAAAACCATCAAAATTGCCACTTTCACCTCGATTGACTTGTTCAAAGTCAAATTGTAATCCCCGTGCCCAGGCAAATGATGAGTTGAACTGTGTTGATGACCAGAAATCGGCAATTTCGCTTAAACTAAAGAAATCACCTGAGCTTATCCTATAGCCACCCGGTAAGGCGTTAAATCCACTTGTATTGGTAGCACCCGTATTAGGGAATTCCCAATGAGTCGTACCTATTTCCTTAAGTTTTCCACCTTCATCCGTACCGCGCCATCCTGTTCCATCGGCCTCGGTTTGGGTCATTCCCAATAGAATTTCTAAATTTTTAAATTCTGAATCAGTAGGTAAATGCCAACCTATAGGACAAATACCCTGCGTTCCTTCTTGGGTGATATATGCCATCATTTCGTCCCACTGATATAGACCACCATAAGTATCGCAATTTGCTGTATTGTCATCGTAACAATACTTTTCCAGGATACTATTGTTTGTCATTTCCGAAGTTCCCGTAATCATTGTTCCAATATTCAGGTTTTCCGCCATCCAGCATTGTTCTCCAATTTGAACAGTGTTGTATGTTTGTCCGTCACGAGTATCATTTAGAGGATCGCCGCAAGACCATGTGGGAGGTGGTGTATCTTTGAGGCAACGGACACTAAAGCCGTAGATATTATTGTCATAAAATCGTCCAATCCCAGATTGATTGTAATCAAGTAGGCGACTAAAGGCATCATTTGAATAATTTTCAGTTGATGACCAAAAGCAAGCACGAGCACCCAAACCACCAAAACTGCCATCACCATTACGGCCTGCTCCAGGCAGAACACTAAATCCTGATGAATTAATACCATTACCACCAGAAAACCAACCTGATGTGCTTTTCATTTTATCACCGACATCAGTTCCACTAAATTCCTCTGAATCACAATTTACAGTTATATCTATAAATAGACTTACTGTACACCATTCTGTATCTGAGGGTAAATGCCAGCCTGTTGGACAAATTCCTTGTTTACCTTCAAGCGAAGAGTAAGACATCATTTCATTCCATTGATACAGTCCACCATAAGTATCACAGTTAGCTGTACTGTTGTCGTAACAGTACCTTTCAATTACACTATTGTTTGTCATTGTAGTGGTACCCTGTATCATTGTGCCGATATTCAGGTTTTCTGCCATCCAACATTGTTCGCCAATTTGAACGGTGTTGTAGTTTTGGCCGTCACGGGTATCAACTAAAACATCCCCGCAATCAAATGGGATTTTAGTGGTAAAATTCCAAATCGAACCCTGGGTTGAATCGCCATAAATATCGTAAGCAACAATTTTCCAGTAATAGTTTGTATTAAGGTTCAGCAAACCGGGATTCCATGTATTATCTGTAAAGTTTGAAACAATCAGCGATGGAATCGCAGCAGTTCCAAAATAGATGTTATAGGTCAGGTCGTCACCATCGAGGTCGGAACAAACCCATGAAAGGTTGATATTTGTTTCAACACCCGTTGCGCTGTTTTCCGGGTTAGGGTCGGAGGGTTCAGCAGGCGGATTGTTGGGAACATAATCGGTTTTTAAACATCGAACCGATCTTCCGGAAGCACGGGCATAAGTGCCTGTATTGAAATTGAAAGAATCAAACTGAACACCTCTTGCTCCGGTGGCGTTTACGGCGGTTGTCCAGTAATTTCCCCAGGAACCAACATTTGAAAGATTACCGGCGCTTTCGCTGCGCCAGCCTGCTGCCGGGAGTTTCAGTAGTGAATTGAAAGCATCTGTTCGGTTCGTCCATCCGGTTGTGGCTTCCTGCCATTGGGTAAGTGAAGGAACGTTCCATCCATCCGGGCAGGGATTGTTGATGTTTGTGGTTTCCTGCCATAGATTATTATTTTGCGGGTTTCGCCAGTCATACGGATCATCTTCTGTTATGATGAAATCACCATGTCCGGGAATATCAGAAGCAGATAAAATGTTTGTTGTTGCACTGTTCCTTGACTGGTGTCCATCAATCAATCGTCCCCATTGAAAAAGTTCTCCATAACTTAACGGATCGTTGTATGCAGTTGCCACCTGGTTTGCTCCAAGGTTCCGGTCTAACCAGCATTTATTGTTGAATTTGACTGTGCCGTATTCCAATCCATTAAACATAACAGAAGAAGAACCACAAATAAACAATGGAAGGATAGTGTCTCTCACCGGATAACTGCTTTTCCCTGCGTTCGGTTCCCATTTCACAACCTTGTCGTCCATATCCACCTGCGTATCCATATTGAAATCACCTTCATAGTAGCCTGTCAGTCCCTGTTGAGGAAGCCAAACCTCATTTTTATCACGGTTGTCAATCTGGCCGCTGGCATTGGCGTCGGCAGCAATCATGCCCCAAATAGTGGATGAAAGTTGTTTTTGCCTTAAGAAACCACCCAGAACCTGGTCGGCTGAAGTAGTAAAATCATATGAAAAAATTCCCCCTGATTCGACCAATGGCACTGAAGAAATAACTGAAAGGTGATTCCGGTGATGGATACGGATATAAAAACCGGAAGTCATTTTTGTTTCGATAGATAAATTGCTTATGCCATCAATATCCTTGATAAAACCATTTTTAAAAAGAAATCCTGCTTTACGTCCCATCACTTCAAACCGGATTTGATTACCGTCTGAGTGAGGTTTTAATATATCCACCAGCACCCAATCCACGATATTCGATGAAGGGAAGGAGGTAACCGATTCAGTCCCCGGATAATTCCAGGGCGCAGTATTGTAAGGCTGGCTGGTCGGTAAATGTCCCAAGACGTTGAGGAAAGGGGTCATCTGTCCGTTGTAATACGGGCCTTCGATGTAGGCTTTGATGTTTAACTGAACAGATTGGGAAACGGCGATTTGAAACATCATTGAACCGATGAGAAATGGTATTAATTTTTTCATAAAAGATTGGAATTAATACCCTCAAAGGTATAATAAAACTTTTGGATAAAAAAAAATAATTCTTTTTCCGAAGGTTCAGAAACAAAGTTAATTGGAATGTAATTGCATCAAAGTATCAGGGAGTATTAATTTATTATCTACTTTTAAAGAAAAATAACAGCTATGAATTACCCGGAAATCATTTCCAATCTTCCAAAAATTGACATCCCAATGGATGGAGTTGAGGGCTATCTCCTTCAAGGTACAAACAATCAGCTTGTTTTCTTCGAATTCAATAAAGACACCACTATTCCGCGACATTCTCATGGCGCCCAGTGGGGGATTGTTGTGGATGGAGAAATCAGGCTAACCATTAGCGGGGTTGAGAAAACATATCGCAAAGGCGACAGTTATTATGTTCCTGCCGGCGCTGAACATTCAGGAGTTACTTTTGCCGGGTTTAAAGCGATTGATTTTTTTGATCAGGCAGATAGGTATAAAAGTGGTTAGAAATAACAACATACAAGCACCAAAATACAAATAACTCTCAATATTCAAACAGGTCTGGAATAAAAGACAGATTGGATCTTGTACACAATATTTTGTGGTAGATTATATCACTACTTTTGTCCTGAAAATATTTATAAAATGGCCAGGTTGATTTTATATAGAATCCAGTTGATTCTTATTTTTTGTAGCTTGTTGCTGACAGGAACCAGCTCTGCTCAGAAGAAACCCTCCTTTATAGCTATCAGAGGAGGCGCTTCCATGCCGTTCGGAAAATATCATGAAAAGAGTCTTGATGGTGGAAGCTTTACCCTTACCGGATTCAATGTCTCAGCTGAAGGGGCCTGGTTCTTTCATCCCAAAATTGGTGTTGGAGCTTCTGCCGGAATTAATTTTCATCCGGTTGATGTGGGTGTGTTGGGTTGGGAAAAAGTGCAAAGCGATCCTTTCCTGGATGATTTGTACATCCGTTCAGATCCATATAAAATCATAACGGCAATGGCGGGATTTTATACTCAACTTCCGATTAAAGGTAAATTTTTCTTTACCGGAAAACTATTGGGTGGACTCCTGTGGGGACAAACCCCTTACCAGCTTTATAAACCTGACTATTTTGTAGTGGGACCTGCCTATTTTGAGATTACCCCGGCCACCGACTGGAAATTTTCATGGCAGGCCGGCATTGGCTTAAGGTATGATATCTCGCCCTGTTTCGGGCTTGTTCTGGATGGAGAAATGATGTACGACAAACTTGTTTTTCAATTTAATACCGGCACAGGGCCCCGAACCGACGAAAGGATCATTTCCTTTATAAATACTACTTTGGGCGTAAGGTTCAATCTTTAATTTAAAGCATGATTTAATTATTGACAAGATAATATTTAAGATTTTAAGTCAAAGTCACCCTTTATAGTAACTGCTGAGTTTTTAACTAAAGACAACATTTGATTTGAATATGAACCCTGCATCCATGATTGAATTTTTTATTATTTTTATCCACTAAAAATTTAGTAAAAATGAAATACAAAAGTTCACCCAACAAATTAAAAGTCTGGAAAAAGACGCTGGCACTATTAGTTTTCTTTCTTCTTTCTATTTATCTCATTGCCGACAACTGGCAGACCGGTCCGGGGGGTAAGCCTTCCAGGCATGGATTATCCACCGAAATAGGGCCGCAGGCAGCCGATCTGCTCTGGCAGGGAAGTGTGTCAGCGGTTGTTGCACAGCAAGCAGTTATCGATGGGGATATAGTAGTGATGAGCAGGATGTTTAACATCAATAATGTTCTTTACGGAACAAAGATTGTCGCCCACGATCTCATTACCGGTGACACCTTATGGACCAAAGGGCTTCCGGTTGATTTCCCATCTACCGATTGGCGAAGCAGGGTTTCTGCGTTTAAAGATGGGGTAGTTTATGCTACCCGCGCCGGCAATACCAATTATTCCTACATGTATGCTCTCGATGTGGCAGATGGTTCGATCATTTGGAAATCAGAAGGATTGGTAAACGAAAGCAGTACCGAAGGTTCTTCCTTCTCTTCAAACGGCGACTTAATAGTTGGAAATTTTGATAATATTATCCGGATTAACCATCTGGATGGTACGACCGTTTGGCAAACAATCCGATCGTGCCCAACTACCGGGGGAGGAGAAGTTGCTGTTTTTGGCAGTAAAGGATATTATTGGGAAGCAGCAGCTTATGGACCAAAGATAAGTGTGATTGATCTGGAGAGCGGAGATTATCTCTATGCAAGTGAATCATTGAGTCCGGGTTTCATTCAGCAGGTAGCTCCTTTTGTGGGACCAGACGGGACGGTTTATGGAACCCGAACTGCGAATAATGTTTCTACCGATTTCCTTTTTGCCCTTAACGATAAAGGCAGTTACTTCGAGATAAAATGGAGTGTTTCCCTGGGTTTTGTTCCTTTTGCAACATTTGGAGTTGGTCCTGACGGATCCGTCTATTCTTATTCACAATCAGATGAAGTCATTAGAATAGATCCACTAAACGGTAATGTTATTGATACATCAGAGGTGAACCTTGGCGGGGACTTTGCGCAACCCCGCATGGCAATTGACGCCCAGGGATTTGTGTTCGTTACCAATGGCGGGTTTACCGGCGGAGCATTGTATTCCTTTAATCCTGATCTGACGTTAAGATGGTCGGAAAATATTGCGAATGTTAATGTCGGTGGCCCGGCAATCGGAAACAATGGTACCATGATCGTTTGCGGAACGGGAACCAATGTCAGAGCTTATGAAGGCATAGGAACCGATATTAAAGAAATTCCTAAATATAACTCACTAAAGGTTTACCCCAATCCTTCCAATCAGATTATCAATATTGAATACGATTTTGGCAAAGAATCCACTTCCGGAATAAATATCGAAATACTGAACAGCAATGGTATTCAGGTTTACTCAAAAGTGCACCAATTGGGTACTAAAGGATTATTCCGCGAAACAATCGCGGTAAAAGATTGGGATCCGGGAGTTTACTTTATCAGGTTGAAAGATTCGAATCAAACCATTGCAACCAAACAGATTGTAATACTTTAAAATCCTGAAAGAATTTATTCTTATTGATTAACAAAAATTATTGAAATTAAAATGCAGCAACTATTCCAATGCTGCCTTTTCCATAAGTTTTATTTGAATAGGTAAAATCGTAGGTGAATTCGGTCACCAGGCGTATGTTGCGGCGGGCAAGATAGCCAAAGTGAAGAGTTGCTGCCTGATATTCCTGAGTTACATCATCCGAATCAATCCAGTTACCAAGGGCTACCATGTACCATTTACTTTTATCGCCCTGTGGAGTAAAAATCAGCTCAGCGAAGCCACCCTGTGTTAGTACATTATTCGTTGGCATCGTATCGGAAGAAGCAAGAAACAGGTTATCGTCGCTGCGATAAAGATATTGTACATTAAGCTCAAGTTTATCCTTAACCGAAAGGGTCATATCAGGACCAACATAAAACAACTGATTTGTTGAATTTAATCCTTCCTCATTGACAAGGGCTTCCTGACCGTAATAACCGAAAGCTCCAATCCTCAGAAAATCGGTAATCTCCTGTGATATCCGCCCTGCAAAATTCTTATAATTGTCATTGTCAAACAATTTTTGTGGATCAGCTTCTGTGAGTCCGTTTCCGTTCACCACTTCAAAAACCACATCAGTGCCGGATTTGAATCCATAAGAAACTATGATACCACGGTCGTAATTCAAGCGTGCATTTGACATTCCGGGATGAACCCTGTAAATATTGTAATCGTCAAGGGTTAGCC
Organism: uncultured Bacteroidales bacterium; assembly: GCA_963749345.1. GTDB lineage: Bacteria > Bacteroidota > Bacteroidia > Bacteroidales > JAADJA01 > JAADJA01. Next base: position 567,551 of record CAVVMO010000004.1, read on the forward strand.
TTAATTCTCTTTTAAACAAAGGGTCAGAAACCGAAAACTGTCCAACGAGGAAATCAAGCTGTGTATTAAAGGCATTGTTGTAATGGATATAAGCATCTTCAATTCCAGCTACAGCGCCTCTTTCGTTAAAGTAGAAATAAAAGTAGTAGGAAAGTTTTTTTGATAATTCTCCACCCGACATCAACTTTACAAGGTACGGAACTGCAAAATCCAATTGTCCGGAATTGCTGTTGTTGGCTGTGAGATGAGCTTCCATCCTGACGGCGAGCGGAAAATCACGGATGAGCGACAACTGATCATCACCCGTATCGGCAAAATACCGTTTTGCCTCCTGATCGGCTAAGCGGAATCCATTGTTTGCAAACGTTGCGCCATATTCTTTTAGCCGCGGCATGGGATTATGGCAGGTCAGGCAACTCATATTATACTTTCGGGCAAATGCCGGGATCGCTTTTAACTGGTTGATCAATCCCGGAAGAATAAAAAACGAAATAAGAATCAGGAAGGATATCTTTTTCATACTATTTGTCTTTAAAATTAATGATAATTGGATAATTAATCAACGATTTCAATCTGTGTTGAATGCCTGTTTACTATAAGAATATTAGATTCTTCGGAAGGAACCTTTAAGAAGTCAGCCACCGGTTTAACAAGTAACTGATAGTTGAGAACGGCTGTTACTTCCAATGTTCCGGGTGCAATGTCAGCGGGTAGGTTGAATTTAAATGTTTCCAGCTTGGTTTCCCTCGGTCCCAACCGGTAGTCCGGTCCGAGTGTCCGGGTGTTCCATTGCAGCATGGTCATTACCCCGTTTTCGTCCAGATAGGGCATCCTGAAAATCCTGTCACCGACAGGAACCCCGTCACGCTGAACACCCTTAAAGTCTTTTAATCCCATCGCTTTGCCCATGTCGGCATAAGCCAATTCATCACTCGCTATCGTGAATGATTCGCCTTCAAAGTTTTTTTTGTCGACCGGCAAATGAAATTTTTTACCTGCAGCATCAATTGCTTCCACATGAAGCCATGCAATGCGATCTTCGACCGATCCTGTTGGAAACTTATGCCCTGTCTTTTGATTGAAAAGAGCCACCGTAAATGTTACTGTCTCGCCGGGCTCAGCTTCCCTGATGTCAGGATGGATACGCAATTCGATGGTGCCTTTCACTTTACCGGGATCATGTGCTCCATGAAATAAATGCTGCCGGGCATCGGGATAATTCGCCCCCATTTGGGCGGTTTTACCGGTGGCTTTGGGCATGTGGCAGTCCTGGCATTGGACTCCTTCTTTAGAATAAGGACCATCTTTCCACTCAAGATGTGTGGATTTAACCCAGATGCCAAAAGAATTTTTTTCGTTGTGGCAAATACCACAAAAATCACCCGATTTATGAAGCGGTGAAGCCACAATTTTATGATCGGGGGAATTTACTTCGCCCTGCCTGGTTGTGTATTTGGTTTTGCCCGGTTCAATGGTGAAGTTGAAATTAAAAGGGACATCACCTTCAAAACCGGTAATCAAATGGCACACCTCACAGGAAACCGATTCATTCGCACGGGAATTTTCTTCTGGCCTTGGCGGAGGAACATCACCGGCAAGATAAGCCATCGGAGTATGACAGCCATTGCAGCCGGCATGTGCATCCTTAAATGCAGGATCGTTTTTACCATGAGCGACCGCCAGATCAAAATACTCAATCTCATCCCAATGGTGGGTGTAAGCCTGCGACATCATGGCTTGCTCCCACTGCCGGTAGAAATCGGTATGGCAGGAAGTACCGCAATATCCGGGTTTTTCGAATTTTGCGTAAGGGTATGCTCCCATTCGTGCATCAATATCGGCAAATGAAAATGCCAGAAAAGCTATTGCTATCATTGCAACAGCAACTTGAAAAGTGAATTTGAACCTCATTGCTTTTTAATTTTAAAATTGAAGCCATAAATTTACTTAAAACAAACATTACCTTTTATAAAAATCATTCAAATCTTTGAAATTTAAAACGAGTTCAAATAAGCAGTTTTCCAGATGGGCAGATAATGTATATTTGCGGAGCAAATTTTAAACAAAATGACAACTTTAAAATTAATTGCTCTATGGCTTATGCGCATTGGAGTTGCGCTTTATGCTGTCACACGAAATTATAAAACCATACTGACATTCAATACAGAAAGTGTATTGTACTGGGTAACTTTTTCCTACAGCCTTTTTGCTGCGCTGATGTTGGTCGGAGGTTTGATTGGAAAATCATGGTTAACCATTTCTTCCGCTTTATTCCTGATATTTATTACCGGTTATTTTGCGGTGATCAATGTGAAAGAGATATTTGATCATAATTTTGCCGCTTATGTCCTGATCGGTGGAGTGGCTGTTTACTTTGCTGTAAATGGAAACGACAGTAAATAAAGCTCCTTGGTATTTTAGATCAGCAATAGAAATAAAAAATTAATATCCTTTTAATAATTTACAAAAATGAAACATGTTCTCATCCTTTTAACGGCTATAATTATGTTTGGCCAGTCTTCTGGTCAACGGGTCCAGAATATCAACTTCAAAGATTATTTTGAAAACAAAACCATGCGGGTGGATTATTTTCATTCAGGTACTGCCGCTGAAGAACATTTTGCCATTGATCGCATCCTGAATGATGGTCCCTGGAGTGGAAGCAAAACTCAATTGATCGACAACCTGAACTTTGGCCTTTATTTTTTTGTAATACTCGACCTTACATCAGGCAAGATTTTATATAATCGCGGTTTTGCCAGCATTTTTGGTGAATGGCAAACCATACCAGAAGCCAAAGAGGGTTGGGGAACTTTCCATGAATCCATGAGATTCCCATGGCCACTGAAGCCGGTAAAATTGATCGTAAAGAAAAGGGATAGTGAAAACAATTTCGTTAAGATATGGGAAACCGAAATTGACCCTGCCTCAAGAATAGTCAATCCTGCCGAAAATCTTATAAAATTCAATGTATTCAATTGTGTGGAAAATGGTCCTGCCTCCGAAAAAGTAGACATCGTTATCCTCGGTGATGGGTATACTGATGCTGAAATGGAGAAATTTCATCAGGATGTAACACGCATGACCAATGAGCTTTTTGCAGTTGAACCTTTCAAATCCCGTAAAAATGATTTTAATGTAAGAGCCATAGATACTCCATCTGAAGTTTCAGGTGTAAACAAACCTCATCCGGGTGTTTTTAAAAGAACTTCCCTGTCTGTTAGCTACGGCGCTTTTGATTCAGAGCGTTATGCCCTGGCTTATGATAACCGCACAATAAGAGATGTGGCAGCAATAGTTCCCTATGAGTTTATGTTTATTCTCATCAACGAAGAAACTTATGGAGGAGGAGGAATTTACCAGTTATATTCAACGGTTGCGGTAAATAATAAATTTTCCGATTACATTTTTGTGCATGAGTTCGGGCATCATTTTGCAGCATTGGCCGATGAATATTACACTTCCGATGTTTCTTATGAATCCGCGCCAATAACTGTTGAGCCCTGGGAAGCAAATATTACTGCACTTCTTGACAAAGAAAACCTGAAATGGAAATCCCTTGTTGAAATGAATACACCAATTCCCACGCCATGGGATAAAGAAAAGCATGATAACTACAGCTTTGAAATCCAAAAAGAAAGAAAAGCATTGAGAGCAAAAAATGCACCGGAATCAGAAATGGAAGCATTGTTTGGACGGGAAAGGAAGGATTTAACAGCATTGCTCGACAACATGAAGTATTCGGGCAAAGTGGGAGCATTTGAAGGTGGAGGCTATATGCAGTTCGGCCTTTACCGGCCTTATGCTGACTGCATCATGTTTACGCGTAATAGGCAGCAATTTTGTCCGGTATGCCGGGATGCTATTAGCAAAGTAATAGACATGTACGTTAAATAAATTATGAACCAACTTATAGATCTGCGCAGCGATACTGTTACCCGGCCGACCAAAGGAATGCTGGATGCCATGCTTTCAGCCAAAGTTGGCGATGATGTCTTTGGCGATGACCCAACCGTGATTGAACTGGAGAAGAAAGTGGCAACCATGTTCGGGAAAGAAGCAGCACTTTTTTGTCCTTCCGGAACCATGACCAACCAGATTGCCATTAAAATTCACACCCAACCCGGAGATGAGGTAATTTGTGAAGAAGGATCTCATGTTTACCGGTATGAGGGAGGAGGCATTGCATTCAATTCAGGGTCATCTGTAAAACTTATCAAAGGTGATCGTGGGAGAATCACTGCTGGTCAGGTTTTGGAATGCATCAACCCGGATGATATTCATAATGCCAGAACAAGCCTTGTGGTAGCTGAAAATACCTCGAACCGGGGTGGGGGAAGTTGCTATGATTTCAGAGAATTAAAAAAGATTAGTAATCTTTGCAAAGATCACAACCTGAAATATCATCTGGATGGGGCACGGTTATTCAATGCACTTACCGAAACAGGCGAAACTACAAATGATGCAGGCAAGCTTTTCGACTCCATTTCCATTTGTCTTTCAAAGGGACTTGGCGCCCCGGTGGGATCAATTTTAATAGGCAATCATGATTTCATAAAACAGGGCCGCCGGGTTCGGAAAGTTTTTGGCGGAGCAATGAGGCAGGCAGGGTTTCTTGCAGCAGCCGGAATTTATGCGTTGGATCATCATATCGAAAGGCTCAAAGAAGATCATCAAAGAGCGAAAATAATCGGCCAGTTCCTACCCCAGTGCAGTTTTGTGAATGAAGTGATGCCTGTCGATACAAATATTATCATTTTCAAGCTTAATGAGGGTACTAAGAAAAAAGAATTTATTGAAAACCTGAAGTCAAACGGTATCCTTGTTATTGGCTTCGGTCCGCAAACGATCCGTATGGTTACACATCTCGATTTTACTGATAAACACCTGGACAAGCTAACAACCACACTTCTTTCGCTTTAATATTATTCTCTCATTTTTATACAATATTTTGGAGGAAATGCAATAATTGTAAATTTCTCCGTCTTCATTATTATGAGCAGCCAGACAGAACATCAAAAAAATCTGACAGGATTTTTCGCAAGGGAATATAGCAACTTGCTCTCCTATGTGAAAAGGTACTGGCGTGGCGACGAGGAAACAGAGCCGGAGGACATATTGCAGGATGTTGCACTGAATCTTTTTTCTAAAGTTGATCTGGATACACCGATCGAAAATTTACTGGCTTACACCTATCGTTCTTTGAAAAACAAAATTATCGACCGGCAAAGAAGAAGAAAAGATCAGGTCTTAAGCAACTTTGATGACAAAGAAAGTGGTGAAAATTACTTACTCATAGGGCTTAGGGATGACACTTTAAGCCAGGAGGACCAGCAGGAGCAGGGGATGATGATTGATTCGATGTTTGAGCTGATTGAACAGCTTAATCCTGATCAGCAGGAAATTATTATCCGGACAGAATTGGAAGGACAAACTTTTGAATCATTATCGCAGGAATGGGAAATTCCAATTGGAACCTTATTGTCGCGTAAGCACAGAGCCATGTCGAAGCTGCAAAAATTATTCATGGAAAATCTAAAAATTAAATAATGGAGGATTAAACAATGGAAAACACAATTCAATCAAACAGGAAATTTTATATGGGTTCCCGTATCATGCAAAAGATCGGATGGATCCTCGGAGGAATGATCCTGGCAGTATTTCTAGCCTTTATCTTCGGGTATTTTGTGATGCTGTTGTGGAACTGGATCATGCCCCTGCTTTTCGGATTGCCACAAATCAATTACTGGATGGGGTTCGGAATCATTATTCTGGCAAGACTTATCTTCGGAGGATTTGGGCATGGTAGCCCACATCACAAATACAATCATCACGACCGTTATTATGGTTCAAAATTCAGGAACAGGTGCCGGCCGCCTTTTGGCCACCACAATAAATGGACTCATTACGATGATTATTGGAAAGAAGAAGGTGAAGAAGCATTTGACCGATATATTGAAAGGAAGAATGCTAACAACTCTGGAAAAGAAATGGAAAAACCCGCTAATTAGCGGGTTTTTTTTGAGGTACCGAGCGGATTCGAACCGCTGTTGACGGTTTTGCAGACCGCTACCTAACCACTCGGTCACGGTACCAGTAAAGAAATGCAAAAGTAATAGGTTTTATATAAATAACCAAAATACTTAATCCCGCAATTTCAATTGCACCTATGAGGAAGCTACCGTGCAAATTGTTTCAAACAATCGGGGCAAATACAGGTCTCAAAATCCTGCTGTAAAGTTTCCATCGTTTCAACCGGAACATCCATCTCATAACACCAGCATTTGGCTGACTTGCTGCAGTGGAACTCTTTCCCGCAGCGGGGGCAGATATCCTTTTCAACAATCTTTTTATTATGCCTTATCATTTTGGTCAAATTTCAGTGTAACACTTACGCGATCCACTTTCCCACCAACCGGCGGATTCATCTTTGCGACTTTAAGTTCAATAAAAATTACTTTAGGAAAAGAAACTATAATTGCATCAAGGATTCTCCTTGCCACATTCTCAATTAGTTTAGAAGTGATTTCCATCTCTTTCTTAACAAGACTGTAGATAGCAGCATAATTCACAGTCTTCCTGAGATCATCGGTAAGTTCTGCTTCGGAAGTATCGGTTTCAAGAATTACATCCACAATAAAAGTATTTCCAATCACCTGCTCCTCTTTAAAACAGCCGTGATAAGCATGAAACTCCATTCCGTTAATTGAAATTGTAGCCATTAGTTTATGATGATTGTTTTAATCGCTCGATTTATTCTATCTAAAACTTCGTTTTTCCCCAGCAACTCCATAATGACTGTTACTCCCGGACCAATTGCTGAACCTACAAGTGCCAGTCTTATTGGCGCCATAATCAGACCAACACCAATTTGTCGCTCCTCTACAAACGATTTTATTAACTTATCAAGGCTATGAGTACTAAATTCTTCTTCCTCACTTATCCTGTCGAAAAGCAAACTTAACACATCAGAAGTGTTTTCCTTCCAATGCTTTTTTATCATTTGAGGATCATAAGAAACCGGTTGTTCAAAAAAGAAAAAAGATTGATCCCAAAAATCATTCACGAAAATGGCCCTTTCCTTTATCAAGCCAATAATTTTTGTGGCAAAATCGTCGGTCACCTGAAATCCCTTTGCCTTCAGAATTGGTTGGAAAAGTTCACAAAGGATCTTGTCATCTTTTTTGATAAGGTATTGATGATTGAACCATTTGGCCTTTTCGGGATCGAAACGGGATCCGGACTTTCCAACTCTTTCAAGTGAAAATGCATTACTCATTTCATCCATCGTAAAAAGTTCCTGCTCTGTGCCTGGATTCCAGCCTAAAAAAGCAAGAATATTGACAAAAGCCTCCGGGAAATAACCCGATTCACGATAACCGGAGGATACCTCGCCATTATCACGGCTGATCCATTCAAGCGGAAACACAGGGAAACCCATTCTGTCGCCATCCCGTTTACTTAGCTTACCTTTTCCATCCGGCTTTAAGACCAAGGGCAGATGTGCAAATAGTGGCATTTTATTGCTCCATCCAAAAGCCCTGTAAAGCATTACATGCAAAGCCAGCGAAGGCAGCCATTCTTCACCCCTGATCACATGGCTGATTTCCATTAACCGGTCATCAACCACATTGGCAAGATGGTAGGTAGGCATGCCATCCGATTTAAAAAGTACTTTATCATCGAGGGTGGCTGATTTTACTAACATTTCCCCACGGATGATATCGGTAAACTTTATGTCATCATTCTCAGGAGTTTTGAAACGGATCACATAAGATTCTCCAGAATTTAAGATAGTGTCTACTTCATGCTGACTCAGGGTAAGTGAGTTTTTCATTTTCATTCGTGAAGACGGACTATAGCTTGTATTTAAGGCCTTTTCTGATTCAAGCTTTTTACGCATCCCTTCCAATTCTTCGGGTGTGTCAAAAGCATAATAGGCATTTCCGGAATTAATTAGCTGCAGAGCATAATCGCGGTAGATGAATTTCCGGTCCGATTGCCTGTATGGTGCAAACGGCCCTCCTTCTTTAACTCCTTCGTCAAATTTAATTCCGCACCAGGATAAAGACTCAAAAATGTATTCCTCGGCACCTTTTACAAAGCGGTTTTGATCTGTATCTTCAATCCTGAGTATCATTTTGCCGCCATGCTTTTTGGCAAACAGATAATTATAAAGAGCCGTTCTAACCCCTCCAATATGCAAAGGGCCTGTAGGAGAAGGTGCAAACCGGACACGAATTTCTTTGGTATTCATGATATTTTAATGAATTGCAAAGATAAAAAAAAGTGGTATCGGAGTTCATTGGCTCGACACCACTTCAATGGAAAATGAATTTATCAGTCTACCTTGACAAATTTCTTAAAATACTGATTTTCACCTGATGTCACCAGGCAAATATAACTGCCTGAAGGTAAATCAGCAATGTTTATGGAATATTGAAGAAGATTTGTTTTCTCCGATTTCAATTTGCTTCCTGATAAATCAAGAATTGATATTTCACGACTGTTTATACCATTATCAGAAAATAATAGATTTAATCTGCTTTTGGTAGGATTTGGGATAATAGTAAAATCCTCTCTAAAAAAATTTTCATCAATGTTAACAGATATACTTCCCACCTGGTTTAAAACCCAATTGCCCGGATCAACCTGGATCAGACCCACCTGCTTTGTTATTGGTAACGAAAAATTATTCACATTCTCAGTTTGGTAAAGTTGAATAATGGTATCGGTACCATCATAGAACAAAAGTTTATACCTCATCAGCATTTTAAATAACGGGGTAACAGAAGGTGCAGATGAGGTCTGCGTTATTTCCATGAACATCCCCCCATCGTTCTGCGACCATTCAATACTATAAGTGGGATAGCCCTCGCCAAAGTACCATTGATTAAAGAAATCGGTGAAATCCATTCCGGAAGTCTCATTCAGAACATTCATAAAATCCAGGCCGGTTGCAACACTATCACCATAAATATCAAGGTAGTCATGCAAAACCTGGAAAAACAGATCATCATCCTGCAATTCAAAACGGATCATATGGATAATTGCACCTCCTTTATTGTAGGACAATCTTCCATCAAATATTCTCCATACATTATCATAAGTTACTTCAGCCGGTGGTACATATACACTACCTCCGGGTTCAGACATGACGGAATTATGAATTCCCTGCATTTTGGAATTCAGCGCTCCCTGCCCAAGAATAAATTCAGTGGCCAGGCAGTCAGTATAGGTGGCAAAACCTTCATTTATCCAAATGTCGCTCCAGGTAGCACAGGTAACATGATCGCCGAACCACATGTGGCCAAGTTCATGTGCAACCAACCCAAAACTGAAGCCACCAATAGTTGTCATGGTTTGATGCTCCATTCCTCCTCCAAGGGGTGTGAGACAGTGACCGTATTTTTCTTCATAGAAAGGGTACAAGGAAAACAATTCAGAATAAAGTTCAATAAATTCAGCGGTTTGATCAATTCCATCCTGGTAGTTTTCAAGGCAACCTGGTGAATCATAAATAAAGTTCTGAATTAAAAGTGAATCATCTCCCATTTCTGTAGGATGTGAATAAATACTGTAGTCCTGGTAATCCGAAACAGCAAAAGAAATTAGGTAATAGTCAATCGGATAATTTGATTTCCATTCATAACGAAGCTTATTGCCGGGCATGGATGAGATATTGGTGAGTAAGCCGTTTGATCCGGCCATATTTTCTTCACTCGTTGTTAAGAAAATCCAAACGGAATCGGCTTTATCTTCAAGTACCTGTTTGGTTGGCCACCAGTCGCGGGCGGCAAAGGGTTCCGCTAAAGTCCAGGTTACATTTTTACCCCAACCACTTCCGGTGGATATGCCTGAAAAAAATCCACCTGTCGGCGGTGTTCCGTGATAGGTAATTTTTGCTGTAAATAAATTTCCTGAACCGATTGGCGAGGTTAAAGGGACAAATGCTTCATCAGTTGTATGAATTACCGTTTGCTGAATTCCATTTATCTCGACTTCATCAATGGTCATTTGTTCCAGCAATTCAAAGGCAAATGTGTCCAACTCCGCGGCAACCACTTCAGCATAAAAAGTTACCTCACCGGAAACATAGATGGTGTTGCTTTCAACATTGAGGTCAAGAAAATAAAACTTCACATCATAGTCATTTAATAAAGGAGTCTGAACGATATCCTTTGTGCTTTTAAAAGAGTTGTAAAAAGACTTTACATGGCTGCATTGCAATCCATCTGAATAATCATGAATTTGTGCAAATAAAGCGATGCCGAGCATACTTAATAAAGTTGACAAAAAAAGTTTTTTCATAAAATTTTATCGTGTTTTTTAAATGACTGGTTCAAAACCAATGTTTTTATAGCTTGATGAATTTTTGGGTAAAATTAGCCTCACCAATTTCAATTGTGATAAAAAATACCCCAGAACTTAATCCAGAGACATTTATAGTGGAAATTGGTTGCTTGGAAGTATATTCTTCAATCTTGTTACCACATATATCACTAATTGTGATTTTACTGATCATTTCACTAAACGATTGTACAACCAATTTATCTTTTACCGGGTTAGGTGAAATAGAAAATTGGTACTTAGATTCATTTTCCGCAATTCCAATTATACTTTCTACCTTTTTCAATACCCATTTATCAGGATCAACCTGAATGCTATCGATAATTTTTTCAATTGGGACAGAATATGTCATAGTATTACTTTCCTGGAAAAGTATTATCGTGCTATCCGTTCCGTCATTAAAAAACAATTTATAGGGCATATTCATATTATAAAATGGAGTGATTTCAGGCATTGAGGTAGTCTGAACCGATTCAAGTTCAAGAAAACCATCCGCTTGTTTATAATTTATTGAATAAATGGGATAGCCTTCACCATAATACCATTGGTTGAAGAATTCGTTGAAATCTTTGCCCGAGGTCTCATTTAGAACACCGATAAAATCAGGTGTCGAAGCTAAACTGTCAGAAAATTTATCCTGGAAATTTTTTAACACATCGAAAAACAGCTCGTCATTTTGAAGTTCAAATCGGATCATGTGTAAGATAACTGCACCTTTCCAATAGGTGAGCCGGCTATCGAAAATCCGTTCGACATTATCATAAGTTACTTCTTCTTCCGGAACATAAATGCTACCACCTGGCTCAGACAAGATAAAATTATGAACGTTTTTTCGCCAGATACCTGGCCATGGTTCCCCCGCAATTTTCTCGGTTGCCAGATAATCTGCATAGGTGGCAAAACCTTCATTGATCCAGATATCGCTCCAATTGGAACAGGTCACATTATCACCAAACCACATGTGTCCCAGCTCGTGTGCTACCAGGCTAAAATCAAATCTACCAAGTGTGGTCATGGTTTGATGCTCCATTCCACCAGAAAGTCCGGCAAGACAATGTCCGTATTTTTCCTCATGAAATGGATATTGAGAAAATAACTCTGAAAACAGCTCCAGGAACCCCATGGTATTATCAATTCCCTGCTTGTAATAAGAAAGACAGCCTGGAGAATCATATATATAATTTTGAATTAAAAGAGAATCGCCATAAAGATCTGCTGGCTTTGCATAGATATTATATTCCTGATATTCGGCTACCGCAAATGATATTAAATAATATGCAATAGGATACCTTGATTTCCACTCATACCTTGCTTTATTGTTTGGTAAACTTACAACATTGGTTAGCAAACCAATCGAACCGGCCTTATTTTCAGAAGAAGTGGTGATAAATACCCAAACAGAGTCAGCTTTATCAGTTAATACCTGCTTGGTTGGCCACCACTGCCTTGCATTAAAGGGCTCCGATAAAGTCCAGGTAACGTGCTTATTCCAGGTGGAGTCGAATTCCGTCGAAATTCCGGAAAAGAACCCACCAGTTGGAGGTGTTCCATGGTAATATACCTGGCAGGTAAAATTTTCTTCCTGTGCTATTGAGTTCTCAAGCATTACAAATACTTCATCGTTACTTCTCTGAAAGGACTTCTGCCAGCCATTTATCAAAATTGAATCCACAACCAGCTCGTCCACTAATTCGAAGGCAAAAGTGTCCAACTCACTTTCAGTTACCTGCGCATTGATAGTAACCTTTCCAGAAATGTCCACTGTATTGTTTTCAACGTTCAGATCAAGAAAATAAAACTTAACATCATAATTGTGTAAAAGAGGAGACTGATCAATATCCATCCCACTTAATAAGATTTCTTTAGTAAATTTAGATCTGCTGCAATATCGACCAATATCCGGAACAAAGTAATCTTGAGCACTCAGGAAGTTGATGCTCAATAAGAATAATATCAGATTCTGAGCTTTAATCAATGTACTATCATTTTGTGAGTATGCTAAAATATTGAAATTCAAAATCAATTTCTATATTTGCCAAAATTAACAAAATAACATTTGTTTTGTTTCCGTTTTCAGAACATTGATTGATTGAGAAGATCGCTGAATTAAAATTATTTGCAGGAACAGCTAAACATATTGCTTAATAAACTGGATGTATTTATCAGAAAATACTATAAAAACCAGCTAATCAAGGGTGGGATATTCTTTATTAGCCTATTTCTTCTATTCTTTCTAATCGTCAATTTACTTGAATATTATGGTCATTTTAATATCATTACCCGGACATTTATTTTCTTTATCTACCTTGCATTGAATTTTGCGGTTTTCGTCTTCTATGTACTTATTCCTGTATCTAAATTATTCAGGATAGGTAAAATCCTTACAAAAGAACAAGCAGCTGAAATCATTGGAAATCATTTTAAGGAAGTTGGAGATAAACTTTTAAACACCTTACAACTTAGTGAATTAGGAAATCACAGCGCAGTAAATTTTGAACTGATTAATGCGAGCATTGATCAAAAAATAATGGATTTGAAACCAATTCCTTTCAATGCTGCAATTGATCTTTCGAAAAACAGGAAGTACCTCAAATATGTATTACCTCCCCTATTTATCCTGATTATTATTCTTTTTTCTTCGCCAACCTTGATAACAGGACCGACAAAAAGACTTGTACAATTTAATGAGCATTTTGAAAAGGAGTTGCTGTATACGATGGTAATTACAAATGATAAACTGGAAGTTGTTCAAAATGAAGATTTCCGGTTGGAAGTAAAAGTTACTGGTGAAGAAATCCCCGAAGAAATATTCCTGGAAACTAAAGACAGTAAAATAAAGTTGGTTAAAGAGAACAAAATCAGTTTTAGCCATACCTTTATCAATGTCCAGAAATCATTGAAATTCAAACTGTTTAGTGAGAGCTCTCGATCAACAGCATATGAATTAGCAGTATTGCCAAAGCCGATTTTACTGGACTTCGAAATTACCCTTGACTATCCCTCATATACTGGTAAGAAAGAAGAAACAATAAAAAATAACGGTGATATAATTTTACCCCTTGGAACAATCGTAAATTGGAATTTTTTCACCCGGAATACCGAAAATATTGTCATGCGGTTTAAAGATAAAACCATTTCACCTGATAGAAAATCTCCGGATATATTTAGTTACAAGGATGTTTTATTTAATAGTCAAAGCTATACCATCAACATATCCAACAATTTCCTTAAAAATTCCGACTCTCTGACCTATGCAATAAGTGTAATCCCTGATCTGTTTCCATCAATTTTAGTTGATGAATACAGAGATTCCGTTTACGAAAAGCAGGTCTATTTCAAAGGAAGCATAAAAGATGATTATGGATTTGATCTTCTGACTTTTAATTACTCTAAAGATAAGGAAACCGGAACTAAAAGTCAAAATATAATTGACACTTTATCCATAACAATTGGAACCAATCCACAACAGTTTTTTCATTATTTCGATTTGAGTTCAATAGGCTTGGAGGCTGGAGATAAAGTAGAATATTTCTTTGAAGTTTGGGACAACGACAGGATAAATGGGAGTAAATCTTCGAAATCACAATTAATGACTTATAAAGTTCCAAGTCTTGAAGAAATTGACAAGCAAACCAGTGAAAGCAATGAGGCAATTAAGAATGAAATGGAGGAGGCGATTAAAGAAGTTCAAAAACTTCAGAAAGAAATCGAAGACCTGAATAAAAAAATGGTGGATAAAAAAGAGCTGAGTTGGGAAGATAAAAATCAAATCAAATCATTACTAGAGAAACAAAAGGATCTTCAGGAAAGGCTTGAATCTATTAAGAATGAAAACGAACAAAAGTCATTAAATGAGCGTGAATATAAAGAAGTGAATGAGGAACTGGTTGAAAAACAAAAACAGTTGGAAGAGCTCTTTGAAAAGTTAATGCAGGATGAAGAGCTCAATCAGCTTTTTAAAGAACTACAGGAATTGCTTGATCAAGTGGATAAGGACAAAGTTAATGAAATGCTTGAAAAAATGAAGCTGTCAAATGAGGAAATGGAAAAAATGCTTGACCGAAATCTTGAAATATTTAAGCAATTAGAATTCGAATCCAAACTCGAAGAAACCATAAATAAATTAACTGATTTATCAGAGAAACAGGAGCAATTGAGTGAAGAAACTTTAGATAAAGAAAACGAAACGGAAGAATTAAAACAGGAACAAAAAAATATCAATCAGGAATTTGATAAGGTAAAAAAGGATATAGAAGATTTGGATAAAATGAACAAGGAGTTGGAAGAGCCTAATAGTTTTGACAAAATGGAAGACCAGCAACAAAATATTGATAATGACTTGCAGGAAAGCGAGAATTCACTTAACAAAAATCAACGCAATAAGGCATCAAATTCACAAAAGAATGCTTCACAAAAAATGCAGAAAATGTCGGAGTCATTAACCACAATGCAGCAGGAAATGGTTCAGGAGGGAATGGAAGAGGACATAGATGCTTTAAGAGATATTCTTGAAAACCTTATTCAACTATCATTTGACCAGGAGGATTTAATTGGACAAGTAAATTCAGTAAATATCAACGATCCAAAATATACTGACCTGATACGTGAACAAAAAAACATTAAAGATGATCTTAAGCTTGTTGAAGATTCACTTTTTGCATTAAGCAAGAGACAAATTATGATAGAGCCATTTATTTCTAAGGAAATTAGTTCAATCAACCAAAATATTGAAAAGTCGATAGAGTATCTAAACAACAGAAGAAGCAATCAGTCTGCTGAAAAACAGCAATACGTTATGACTTCGATTAATAATTTAGCATTAATGCTTTCTGAAACTTTAAACCAAATGATGCAAAGCATGATGCAATCAAGTTCGTGTAAAAGTTCAGGTAAAAGCGGGAAACCCAAACCTGGAGCAGGACAATCTTCCTTAAAATCCATGCGTCAGCTTCAGGAGCAATTGAACAAGCAAATTGAATCATTGAAGGCTGGGAAGAAAGAAGGTGGGAAAGATCCAAATGGAAAATCAGGGAATCAAAGTAAATCCATGAGCGAGCAACTTGCTCGCATGGCAGCCCAGCAGGAAGCCCTTCGAAACCAGATGCAACAATATTCTGATCAGCTTGAAAAAGAAGGAAATTTTGGAGCGAGCAAGGAATTTAAAAAGATGATGAATGATATGGAAAAAACAGAAACTGAATTAGTAAATAAAATAATAACGCAAGAAACTTTACTTAGACAACAAGAAATATTGACTCGTTTATTAAACTCTGAAAAGGCGGAACTTGAAAGGGAAAAGGAAGAAAAAAGAGAATCAAATGAAGCAAAAAATCAAATTAACCGTAACCCTGATGAAATAATTAAGTATAACGGTCAACAATCAAACGAAGTAGAGCTGTTAAAAACAATGCCACCAACGTTAAAACAGTTCTACAAGAGTAAAGTGAACCAGTACTTTTATAACTTTGAAGAATTATTAGAAAAATGAGACAAGAACAAAAAACACTTAGGCTAAAATCCACGCCTGAAAGCATTCACGAAGTTGAACGGCTTATAGAGGAGATATGTGATTCTAATAACCTGAATCACAGCTATCTTGGTTGCATTACTGTGGCTCTTACTGAGGCATTCACTAATGCTTTAGAGCATGGGAACAAAAGGAATCCTGAAAAATTTATTACTGTCAATTTTGAAAAGACGTCAACTGGATTGATGTTCGGCATCAAAGATGAGGGTGAAGGATTTAATTTCCACAATATACCGGAAATTAAAGATGATGGCCAGGAAAAAGTGTTTCCTGGAAGAGGAATATTTTTGATCAAAACACTGTCAGATGATGTAAAATTTGTTGAACCTGGTAATGAAATTGAAATTGGGTTTAAAATTTCCAGTATCAATTATGAAACAGCTGTTGACAGGATAAAGAAACTTAAGGATTATTCTGAATCCACAAATAAAGTAGTTAAATAGATTTCATCTATTTTTTATTGTGAATAAAGGAACCATCTACTTCTTTTCAGAAGAGGTAAAATTTACTTTACCAGATAAAAGGAAAACGAGAGGTTGGATTAAAGAAATTATTCTTCGTGAAAACAAAGAATTAGGTAATCTAAATTTTATTTTTTGCAATGACAGTTATCTCAATGAAATTAATATAAAGTATTTGAAACATGATACTTTAACCGATATTATTACCTTTGATCTCTCAGAAAACCCAAACCAGATTAGTGGTGATATTTTTATCAGCATTGAAAGAGTAAAAGATAATTCAAAAATATTTAAAAGCTGTATCTCCTCCGAACTTAATCGTGTGATAAGTCATGGTATTTTACATCTAATAGGTTATAATGATAAAACCACCAAAGATGCTCTCATAATAAGGCAGAAAGAAGATTATTACTTATCTTTGCTCCCCAATTTTATCAGCGAATAATATTTAGGTTTCACGTGAAACGATTCATTCATGTTTAAAGAATACGACATCATTGTTGTGGGTGCAGGTCATGCCGGATGTGAAGCTGCAGCAGCTGCCGCTAACCTCGGCTCATCTGTTTTACTTATAACGATGAACATGACTAACATTGCTCAAATGTCCTGCAATCCTGCAATGGGTGGGATTGCCAAAGGGCAAATAGTCAGAGAAATTGACGCCCTGGGTGGATACTCTGGAATTGTAACTGATAAAACAATGATACAATTCAGGATGCTAAATAAATCCAAAGGACCTGCGATGTGGAGTCCCAGGGCGCAAAATGATAGAATGCTTTTTTCACAAGAATGGAGATCCCACCTGGAAGAAATACCCAATCTCGATTTTTGGCAAGACATGGTAATTGGGTTACAAATTACAAATAAAAAGGTTACTGGTGTAAAAACGGCAATGGGGCAGGAAATTAAATCAAAAGCTGTAATCCTTACCAATGGAACATTTCTTAATGGAATTATTCATATCGGAATAAAACAATTTAAAGGCGGAAGAATCGGAGAAAAGGCATCTATAGGAATTACGGAGGAATTAACTAATTTAGGATTTCTCTCCGATAGAATGAAAACGGGTACACCTGTAAGGCTAGATGGCAGGACCATAGATTTTTCGAAATTGATTGAGCAACCAGGAGATAGTAATCCGGGTAAATTTAGCTTCACTGATACTCCTCCCTTGCAGAATCAGAGAAGTTGTTTTCTTGCTTATACAAATTCTGATGTTCATGATATTCTCCGTACTGGTTTTGACGAATCCCCAATGTTTTCAGGACGCATTGAAGGAATCGGTCCGCGATATTGTCCCTCAATTGAAGATAAAATCGATCGATTCTCTGATAAAGACCACCACCAGCTTTTTGTAGAACCTGAAGGTTGGAATACTATTGAGTACTATCTAAATGGTTTCTCATCTTCCCTTCCTGACCATATACAATTTAAAGCGCTCACCAAAATTCCTGGTTTTGAAAATGCAAAAATTTTTCGACCCGGCTATGCAATTGAATATGATTATTTTCCACCTGATCAATTGAATGCCACTCTTGAAACAAGATTGATCGAAAATTTGTATTTTGCAGGACAAATCAATGGTACAACAGGATATGAAGAAGCAGCCTCCCAGGGTTTGATGGCAGGAATCAACGCCCATATGAAAATCAATTCTCTTCCTGATTTCATTCTTAACAGATCTGATGCATATATAGGTGTTTTGATTGACGACTTAATTACCAAAGGAGTTGATGAACCCTATAGAATGTTTACCTCAAGGGCAGAATACCGCATTTTATTGCGCCAAAATAATGCAGACATCCGATTAACGCCAATGGCTTTTAAAATAGGTATGGTATCCACTGAAAGGATGGAAAAAGTATCGTTAAAAATTAAAATTATTGATCAAATAATTCATTTTCTGGTTAACGAAAGTATTTCACCTGAAAGCGTGAGCAGCATGCTGAATAATAATAATACACCACCTATTTCTCAAAAAGTTAAACTATCAACTTTGCTTCTCCGTCCTCAGATAAATATTAATGATTTAATAAATAATGTTGATACCTTGTCAAATTTGCTATCAACTTTTAATTCCTCAATTGTCAATGAATGTATAGAAGAAGCTGAAATTCTCATTAAATATGGAGGGTATATTTCAAAAGAACAAAATATCGCTGATAAAATTAACTCGCTGGAAGAAATCTTTCTTAACCCGGATATGGATTATTTCAGCATCAAATCACTCTCATACGAATCGCGGGAAAAGCTTTCGAAAATTAAACCAAAAACTATTGGTCAGGCAGCAAGAATTTCCGGGGTTTCACCATCTGATATTTCCGTACTTGCGGTTTATATAGGAAGATAAATCAATTTCACGTGGAACCAAAACAACTTATTCATTACGAATCCTGTCCGCTTTGCAAAGGAAGAAAGTTATATTCTTTTATTTCTTCGGAAGATTATTTCCTAACCCATGAAGTCTTTAATATAGATTCTTGCTCTGATTGTGAATTTAAATTTACTAACCCAAGACCAGATCAGAGGGACTTACCAAAATATTATGAATCGACCGCATATATTTCACACTCCAATACTCAAAAAGGATTAATCAATAAAATATATCAGCTGATCCGTTTATACGCTATCCATTCAAAAATACGCCTCATCAAAAAATTTATTCAGAAAGGTAGTATTTTAGATATTGGATCTGGATCAGGTGAGTTTTTAAAAGAAATACAAAAGAAGCATTTCCTTGGTACAGGAGTCGAGCCTAACCCTGGTGCAAGAATTTTTGCTATAGAAAATTATCAATTGAATATTATTGATGAGACCGAAATCAAAAATCTCAATCAATCTAAATTTAATGTTATCACAATGTGGCATGTTCTTGAGCACGTTTATGACCTTGATGAGCGGCTAAAACAAATACAAAATCTCCTTAATGAAAATAGTATTTTCGTAGTAGCAGTTCCTAATATCAAATCCTGGGATGCCAAACATTATGGAAAATTTTGGGCTGCTTATGATTTGCCACGGCATTTGTACCATTTTGAGCCAGCAACTTTAAGAAAATTGTTTCAAAAATATGGATTCAAACTTGTTAAAACCAAACCCATGATATTCGATTCATATTATATCAGTATTCTTAGTGAAAAATATAAAGCAAGTAAATTGAATTTTATTTTGGGTGTCTTCAAAGGACTTATTTCGAACCTTCGTGCCATGATGGCCGGCAAGAATTATTCAAGCTTAATATATGTTTTTAAATACAAATAAGGCTTAATTTTAAGCGTTTTAATAAATGGAGACCCTCTTGCAGTATAATAACCCTTATTCTTCAAATAAGCGCATTAGAGGGCTTTGCTTTAACAATGTTGCAACTCATTGTATTTCTGATATTTAGATTAATTTGATGCACACTCCAAAACAAATAAGGCTTAAAATATTCATATACCTCTCATTAGCAATTTTATTTTTCGTCTGGTCGATCTTCTACTCAAAAAAAATTAGTTCAGTATCCTTATCAGAAAAAGTCGATAAAGTAAACTCCATTCTATCAGAAAAAGAAACCCATGTTGACAATATCCTTATTGAAGCTGCCAATAAAATTAAAACTGTCACTGTTGATTCCTTATTTTTCGAGCAGAGCTATTCCTATTTATATCAAAAAGAAAGCATTATATTGCTTGTCTTTCAGGATAGTGTTTTGAAATACTGGTCGGATAATTCTGTTAATGCTTTTAATGTCATCACACTCCAAAACAACTTTGTGCTTCTTTCGAATGCCTGGTTCGAAATCAGGAAAAAAGAATCTAATGAAAATATTATTATTGGCCTGATAAAAATTAAAAATGCTTATATATACGAAAACCAATACCTTCAAAATGATTTTCAGAAAGATTTTAATTTACCCGTAAATACTATAATATCCAGGGAAGAATCAGAATATAAAATATACAGCAAAGAGGGAACCTTCCTCTTTTCATTGATATTTCCAGATAAATTTCTCATCGGCGATCATCAGGGTCTTATGATCGTTTCATTATATTTGCTCACATTCATTTTTCTCATCTTCACCCTGATTTATTCCTATTTATTTTTAGGTTTATATTTCAGAAACAAGACTATCCTTTTTTTGGGATTACTCTTTGATATTCTTATCCTCCGCTGGATTACGATATTTTTTAAAATCCCTGAAATTCTTTATTCTTTACCACTATTCAAACCATCGATATTCGCCAGTTCTGATATTTTTCCCTCACTTGGGGATTTACTTGTCAATTCCATTACTATATTGGCCATATCCTTTATTCTCTTCAAAAACCTCAAAGTAACTTCATGGTTAAATAAACAGAAAAGGAAAAAAAGATATTTTCTAACCACTACACTTTTCATAGTGGTTTTTGTAATGTTTTTTGTGTTAAGTTCTTCACTGGGAAGTATCATAACTAACTCAAATATTTCATTCGATCTTTTCAATATTACCAGTATCAGTAGCTATAGTATCATCGGACTATTATGTTTTGGCTTACTCATTCTATCTTTTATCTTTCTTACTTATGAAATCTCTGTGACCGTTGTCAGGTTTTTAAATAACTGGAAACAATTCTTTCCGCTTTTAATTCTATTTGCAGGTATCTACTTTATAATTTGCAAAGAATTGCAAAGCTGTGATAGTTTAGTGGTCGTATTTATTATGATTTATCTTTCTTTTTTTTGGATTTATCTCAGAAAAGAAGACAATAATTTACGGCTTACTTCTGTATTATTTTTTCTGATCCTTTTTTCTGTTTTATCTACATATATTACCTATCAAACAAACAATAAGAGTGAAAAAGAGGCAAGGCATATTCTCACACAGAAACTCGCAAATCAAAGAGACTACACAGCAGAATTTCTATTCAATGAAATTACTATTAACGCACAAAAGGACAGTGTTCTTTTAAACCTGTTCAGTATATATCCTTTTAATTATGATTCTGCCTATAACGAAATCCAAAATCACTTTAAAAACAAATATTTTTCAAGGTATTGGGATAGATACGATTTATTGATTACCCTTTGCGATTCTTCAAAAATACTGGATATTCAACCTGACAATTATACTATTAATTGCTTTGAGTATTTTGATAACTTAATCCGAGATTACGGAAGAAAAACCAATTTTGATAATTTGACCTATCTGGAAATTAATATTTCTGCAGATAATTATGTTGGGATCATTGATTTTCCAAACTTGCAAACGTCTGTCCGAATTTATGTAGAAGTATTCTCAAAATTAATACCAAGGGGACTTGGTTATCCGGAACTGCTAATGGATCAAAATACACAAACTAATTTTAATTTGATTTCTTATTCCTGGGCAAGGTATGAAAACGAGGAAATAGTTTATTATTTCGGTAAGTATTTATACTCCATGAATTTGTCAACCTATCAAAATATTGAAAAAGAAAACGGTTTCTTTAACCTAAATAAGTATAACCATCTTTTATTCGAGGCAGATGAAAATTCAGCTCTAATTTTAAGTAAAAAAAATCCGGGATTGATAGATATTGTGGCACCCTTCTCCTATTTCTTTATCTTTTATGGATTTTTCATTGGGCTGATATTTCTAATATACAAATGGCCATTCCACTTAAAAAATTATACGCTTACCTTTAAAAAGCGCTTACAATGGTCTATTATCTCTTTAATCCTATTTTCCTTCATTTTCATCGGACTAAGTTCCCTTTTTTACATCATTAACCTTTATAACAACAAGAATATTGAGCTTCTTAGCGAAAAGTCACATTCTGTTCTCATTGAACTTGAGCATAAACTAGCCATGGAGGAATCTCTTTCGCCCGATATTGAGCCATTCCTCTCAAATCTCCTGTATAAATTATCGCTTGTTTTCTTTTCAGACATTAATTTGTACGATCTGAATGGGAGTCTGTTAGCCACCTCAAGGCCTGAGATTTTTAATCAGGGACTAATTTCATCACAAATGAACCCCGGGGCTTTCAACCAGATGAATAACTTAAAGAACTCTCTTTTCATCCAAAATGAAACTATTGGCGACTATAAATATCTTTCAGCATACCTGCCATTCAGGAATGAACGAAATAAACCAATTGCTTACCTGAACTTACCCTACTTTGCAAAACAGGATGATCTTACAAATGAAATCTCAACCTATCTTGTAGCTTTTATAAATATTTATGTCATTCTAACGTCAATTGCCATATTAATAACGCTTGTTTTTTCAAACTATATTTCCAAACCTCTTCAACTTATCAAAGAAAAGATAGGCCGATTGAAGCTGGGCAAGCAAAACGAAAAAATAGAATGGATACAAAATGATGAAATCGGAAGTTTAGTGATTGAATACAATAGGATGGTAGATGAGCTTGCAAAAAGTGCTGAACTCTTAGCAAGATCAGAGCGGGAAAGTGCCTGGCGCGAAATGGCAAAACAAATTGCACATGAAATTAAAAATCCGCTCACCCCAATGAAGTTAAGTGTTCAATACCTTCAGAAAGCCTGGGATGAAAAAGCTGCTGACTGGGATCAACGACTTAAACGGTTTACCGAAACCCTCGTCGAACAGATTGAATCCCTCTCCTCTATTGCATCTGAGTTTTCAGATTTTGCAAAAATGCCCAAGTCGAACTTTGAAATTACAGAATTGAATAAAATCATTGAAAACGCCATTCGGCTTTTCAGAGATACTCACCAGGTTAAGATTGAATTTACTTCAATTGAACCTCATTTTGTAATAGCAGACAATGAACAACTTCACAGGGTTTTTATCAATTTGATCAATAATTCCATCCAGGCCATAGCTAATCCTGAAAAAGGATTGATAAAAATCTCCATCGAAAAAGATGCTAATTTCCATTTGATCAGGTTCACCGATAATGGCAAAGGGATACCTGCTGAACAAAAAAAGAAAGTTTTTTATCCAAACTTCACAACCAAATCAGGGGGGATGGGACTGGGTCTTGCCATGGTTAAAAATATCATTCAAAATTCAAATGGTGAGATCACCTTTGAGTCGGAAGAAGGTAAAGGCACTACCTTTATTATTGCGTTGCCTGTTTATGAGGAGTAGGGAATTGCCGAAAACTTTAGTATTGCTTATTTGGATTTTATACAATTTTCATTGTATCTCTTATCGTTTTCCTCACCACCCCAGGTGGGGGAAAGTACATTTTCAGGAATGTATTTGGAAAATTTTTCATTGGCCTGCTTAAATAAGGGACAAGCTGCTTCAGTGCCTCCTCCAATGGCTTTGGGCGTATGCAAAACATTTAACCCGAGAAGATAGTATGCCCTGGGATTTTCAGGATTGAATTCTTTTGCTTTTTTTAATGCCTGGTTTGCTTTTGCTGAAAATTCTTTTCCGCGTTTTATAGGGTCAATCTGAATCCTTCCCTGGTATAGCAACCCTTGTAAAACCCATAATTCCGATTCTTCGGGATAAATCTCCAATCCTTTATCTATAAATTTCTGGGCATTGTCGAGGTCTGTATCTTTCTTTTCAATTTCCTTTCCGACGAAACTCATATTGAGGTAACAAAAGGCAGCGTAATATAACGGATGCCATTTATCAATTTCAGTATTTGCTATCCGTTCAAAATTGTTAGCCAGATCCTGGAAATCTTTTTCGGTTACAGCCATCTTGAACGCTTTCTTTTGCTTTACCATAACCATCATATAGTCCTTGTCCTCCTGAGGAAATGCCATATATCCAATAAATACCAGAAGAATAAAAGTTATGTTTTGCTTCATTGTTGTCTTTATTAAATTTAAATCGCTTTAGCTGCCAAAATTATTCCAAAATTATTTAAGGTTAAACAGCAATAATTTTCACCAAAATTAGCGGCCAGTAACTCCGAATTTGATTAGGATAATGTTCAGTCAGGCACTTAAAACCTGAAAAAATGGATACTATACAGATTTTTAAATTGCCTTAAAACGAATTTTTGTATCTTTTACTTGTAAGTCGTTTGGCTTTACTACCTTTATCACCTTGAATTTTTCTATCACTTTTACATCAACATTAAATCCTCATATTGTTTCATTAAAAAATTAATCCAATGTTTATTAAAGACAAAATTCAATTGATTGTGGGCAAATCTGGTTTAATTCTCTTCCTGCTAATTATTATTACGGGATGCACAAAACCAAAGTACCAGGTAAAAACCGCAAAGGATAAAAATGGCTACACCTATGAAATTGTGACCGACGATCCCATTCAGTCAAGAATGTATACACTAAAAAATGGATTGAAGGTTTATATCAGCCCCAATGCTGACGAGCCCCGGCTGGCTACTTTGATAGCAGTACGGGCAGGTTCCACTTCCGAACCAGCAGAAACAACTGGCCTGGCCCATTATTTTGAGCACATGATGTTCAAGGGAACAAGTAAGATTGCAACGCTTGATTGGGAAAAGGAAAAATTGGTGCTCGACCAGATTTCAGATCTTTTTGAACAACACAGGTCAACAACAGATACGGAGTTAAAAAAAGCTATTTATCATAAAATAGACAGCTTATCGCAGATTGCTGCAACCTACGTTGCTCCGAACGAATACGATAAACTGGTTTCAAGCCTGGGTGCTAAACGGACCAATGCCGGCACATCCTATGAATCCACCGTTTATATTAACGATATTCCATCCAATGAATTCGAAAAATGGCTGAAGCTTGAAAGTGAGCGTTTTAATAATATGATCTTACGGTTGTTCCATACTGAATTGGAAACCGTTTATGAAGAATTCAATATGTACCAGGACCGTGACAGGTCACGTGCCGATAAAGCCATGATGGAAGGCCTTTTTCCAACCCATCCTTATGGCAGAGATGTGATCGGTTTACCGGAGCATTTAAAGAATCCCTCGATGGTGAGTATTTACAAATTTGCCGAAACCTGGTACAAGCCAAACAATATGGCCATTGCCATTGCAGGTGATATTGACCCGGAAGAAGCCATTGTTAAAATCGATAAGTATTTTGGACCATTAGAACCTAATCCTGATTTACCGAAGTTAGATCAATTAAAAGAAGAACCTATAAAAGAGCCGGTAGTTAAGGAAGTAATTGGGCCGGATGCTGAATCTGTCGCTTTTGCTTACAGGTTTGAGGGCAATAAATCAAAAGATGAAAAGTATGTTATGCTCATTGACATGATCCTGTCGAACAGCCAGGCTGGTTTGATTGACATTGATCTCAACCAGAAGCAGCAGGTATTGCGGTCAGGGTCTTATACAAATTTTATGAGCGATTACGGAATCCATCAATTTTACGGACAACCCAGGCAAGGACAAACACTTGATGAAGTTAAAGATTTATTACTTGGCGAATTGGATAAAGTAAAGAACGGTGAGTTCGACGACTGGATGATTGAAGCAGTAATTAATGACATGCGATTGTCTGAAATCAGGATGCAGGAAAGTAATTTCTCAAGAGCATTTGGATTGGTAAATTCGTTCATCAAGAATTATCCGTACGCAGATGCTTTGAGATTTACCGATGATCTTGAAAAGATCACTAAGCAGGATATCATGGCCTTTGCAAAAGAAAAATATAACAACAATTATGTTGTGGTTTATAAACGGACAGGTGAGAATAAAGATTTGGTGAAAGTAGAAAAGCCACCAATCACTCCGGTTGAGATCAACCGTAACGATCAGTCGGAATTTTATAAAGAGTTTATTGCTGAGAAGACTGAAAATATTAAACCGGTATTTGTCGACTTTAAAAGCGAGATTCAAACCCAGGCTCTCGCTTCTGGTATTGAGATCAACTACATTAAGAACAAAACCAATGAACTCTTCAACCTGCAGTATATCATCGATATGGGAACCGATAACAACCTCTGGCTGCCACTGGCTATGGAGTATCTCCCCTATCTCGGAACGGATAAGTTTTCACCTGAAGATTTACAGAAAGAATTCTTCAAATACGGCCTTTCGATGAATGTGAACACTGGCAACGACCGATGCTACGTGAACATTACCGGGTTGCAGAAGTATTTCGAAAAAGGTGTCGAACTCCTGGAGCATGTATTGTTGAATGTGAAGCCAGACCAGGATGCCTATACAGAACTTGTGAAGGGAATTCTGAAGAAACGCCAGGATGCCAAATTGAATAAAAACACTATCCTCTGGAACGGCCTGGTGAATTATGGCAAATACGGATCACTCAATCCGTTCACAAATATTATTAAAGAGGATGAACTGAAAAACATCGATCCGGCTGAATTGACAAAATTAATTACTGAACTTTCGTCATACAAACATCGTTTATTTTATTATGGAATGGAAGATTTGGCTGCTGTGGTTCTGGTTATCAATAAATACCATAAGGTGCCGGCTGAATTAAAGCCCTATCCTCCGGCCATCGTCTATCCTGAGCAGGCCACTGATAAAAACCAGCTTTACCTTGTAAATTACGACATGAGCCAGGTGAGCATCGTTTTGCTTGCAAAAGGACCGGCGTTTAACCAGGCGCTTATACCTCCTTCACGTTTGTTCGGCGAATATTTCGGCAGGGGACTTTCCTCTATCATATTCCAGGAAATCAGAGAAGCGAGGGGGTTGGCTTATTCGGCTTATTCGGAGTTTTCAACTCCGGCCAAAATGGATCGTTCGCATTATGTTACCGGTTTTGTGGGTACACAGGCCGATAAGCTTAAGGATGCAACCGATGCCATGCTTGGATTGATGAACAACATGCCCAAAGCACAAAAGCAGTTTGACCTTGCCAAGGAATCGCTGGCCAAGCAAATTGAAAGTGAAAGGATCATCAAGACCAATATTTTCTGGACTTACCAGCGCAACCTCGATCGCGGTATTGATCACGATATCCGCAAGGATGTTTACGACTATGTTCAAACTGCTGACCTCGACGGCTTCAGTAAGTTCTTTGACGAAAACATTAAGGGCAGCAAGTATTCGGTACTGATCATGGGTAATAAAGCGCAACTGGATGCCAATGTGCTGAAGCAGCTTGGCAATGTGCAGGAACTGACGCTGGAGGAGATATTTGGGTACTAAATGTAACTAACATTTAACGATGTAAAAAGGCTAGCTCTTTGGGCAGCCTTTTTTATCAAAAGAATAATCTGATCATAAATAAAACATAGTGTCCAAAATATATAAAAACTATTTTTCTGAGATTTTTGCACTTGGCCTATACAGGTCAAAACCCAGCATGGCGACAGTGAATCTTACCAGCCGTTGTAACCAACAGTGTATCTATTGTGAAATAGGTAAAAACATTCCTTCGATAGAGAAAGACATCCTTAAGGTAGAAGACTTACGGTGGATTATTGATCAGCTGGCGGTAAATAAAATTCGAAAGATTTCATTGTGTGGTGGTGAACCTTTTTTATTTGAAGGAATTTTTGATGTGGTAGCCTATGCGCACATAAAGAACATTCGCACCTCCGTTACAACAAATGGAATGACTGTGCACACTCTGAAAGAAGACGAATTGAATGTTTTAAAAGAAAGCAAAACCGAAATTAACCTCTCTATCGACTCCTTTGATGAAAAGGTTCAAACCCATACGCGCGGCAATCCCAGTGCGCTGAGTAATGCATTAAAATCAATTAAACGATTAAACGAAAAGCAAATTCCGGCAACTGTTTTAACCGTAATTTCAAAACACAATTACAGTGATTTATCAAAGTTTTTCACTGAGGCTTATGAAAGAGGGATTAAGCAAGTGTTGTTTCAGCCTGTTATTTATTATTCAAACTTTCCTGACCGGCAAAGTGTCGAAAACAAATCACAGCTTAATGTCAGCGTTGATAAGCTGGATGTTTTAATGGATGAATTAAAAAAGATATTGCAATTTGAAAAAAAACATAAAATCGACACAAATGTCTACCGAATTTTCCCCTGGATTAATTATTACCTAAAAACTGCTGCAGGCCAAAATGGCAAATGGTTCTTTCATGATGTTTTGAATAAATTCTTTTGCAGGGAAGTTTATGCAATTATTGATATTAGTTACAATGGAGGAATTCAGCCTTGTGGCCTTTCACCTGCCACTGTTTCCATTCATAAAGACCGGCATCTTGGATTAATGGCCTTATGGTCAAAAGCAACCGAAAAAATTAAGGCTGATTTGAACCATGAAAGGTATTATGAAATTTGCAATGGGTGTTGCCATCATTTCAGCCGTAACATGCTTGCCTCTACTTTTAAACATCCGATTAAAAATAGGCAAGCACTGATAAAGATAATTCCACTTTTAATGTCGAGGATTCAATGGAGAATGTTAAAAAAGTTATCTTTACAATGAAAAATTCATACCTAAAACATTTAAAAAATTATTCATGAAAATAGTTTTAGTTACCGGTGGAAACAGGGGCATAGGGTTGGAAATATGCCGGCAATTAGATAAACTCAATCATACCGTAATCCTTGGATCAAGAGATTATGAAAAAGGAATAGCTGCCGCTGCATCATTAAGTAAGAATGTGATTGTTAAGCGACTTGACGTAACGAATGAAGAAAGCATAAACGAACTTTTTAAATACATAAAAACTGATTTTGGGGAACTGGATGTATTGATAAACAATGCCGGAATTGGTGCAAGGGACGACGAAGATGCAAATACTGTTATTGGCGGCGTGAAAGACTTCATCAGAACAAATTTACCCGCAGCATGGCGGGTTGCCAATAATGTTAAACCTGTTTTGAAAAATATTGGAATGGGTGGTGGAAAAAAAGGAGTAGCAAATATTTCTTTATTGAATGTTAAAAATACAATGGAAACAAATTTCTACGGACCCTGGCGAATGATCCAGGCTTTCGTACCTATATTGCAAAAAAGTGAAGACGCCCGAATAATCAATATGAGCAGTGGTATGGGGGAATTGAACAGCTTAAACGGAGATTATCCGGGATACAGAATTTCAAAATCATCGCTGAATGCTTTAACAATAATGTTTTCAAATGAGTTAAAACAACAGGGAATAAAAGTGAATGCGATGTGCCCGGGCTGGGTCAAAACAGATATGGGTGGACCCGAGGCCCCTCGTGATGTAAGCTGGGGAGCAGATACAGCCGTTTGGCTAACTACAGAAAAGGAAATTCCTACAGGGAAGTTTTTCAGGGACCGGGAAGAAATTAATTGGTAATTCATAATGGTAATTTTCAATACTAATGAGATAATAAATTATTAAGGATCTAATAAACAACAATTGAAAATAGGTCTGATATTCCCCAATAAGGACAGAAGATATAAGACAGTTCATTTAGGTCTGGCTTACCTCGCAGCTTATGCAAGGGAGCAACACCATGATCTCAGTTTCGAGGTGCTCGATACCAGGGTCGCTACTTTTAGGGAAACTAAGAGATTTTTCAATTCTTCCTTTGACATGGTAGGGATCACTGTATTTTCACCCGTTTATTACGAGGTCATTGATATTTTTAACAGGATAAGAAAATCAAATAGCAATGTACCGGTGTGCTTGGGCGGTCCTTATGTTACCACCATAAAAGAAGACATTTTTAAAAAAACGCCTGCCGATTTTGCTATTTATGGCGAAGGAGAAGAAACTTTTTCCGACCTGATCAGCCATCTTAAAGGAAGCAAAGAGCTGAATGACATCAATGGATTAATCTATAAAAATAAGCTGGGGAACATAGTTACTAATCCTCCTCGCACCCATATTAGAGATTTAAACACTCTGCCGTTACCAGCCTATGACATTTTTCCGATGGAAAGATATCCGTTGCACAGGATGGTTACGAGCAGAGGTTGCCCGTATTCCTGCTCCTGGTGCAATTCGAGTTCGATCTGGAGTAAAAGCTACAGAAGCCGCGACCCGGAAAATATAGTGAGTGAAATTGAATTTTTATTGAAAAAATATGGGAAAAAGATATTCGTATTCGGAGACAACAGCTTTAATATTGATCTGAAAAGAGTGGAAAGATTTTGTGATTTACTGATTAGTAAAAATCTGAAGATCCTCTGGTCAATTTCACTCAGGGCAGATATCATGATCCAGGACTTAGCATATAAAATGAAAGCGGCTGGCTGCTATAATGTTGCCATTGGAATTGAATCAGCCAACAATGAAATTTTAGCACACATTAATAAATCTACTACCATTGAAAAAATAACCGATGGCATCAAAATGATGAAAAATGCGGGTATCGAAGTGATGTCGCAATATGTGATCGGCAGCCCTTACGAGACATTGGAAACGGTAAAGCAATCAATAGAATATGCAAAAAACTCCTGTAGCGATTTTACAAATTTTTACACCGTTTTACCATTCAAAGGCACTCCTCAATGGGATTATGTATTGGAGCACGGAACATTTTACACAAAGGAAATTCATGATTTCCATACGATAAATCCCCGGATTGTTTTTGAGACACCTGAATTTCCTTATAAAGACAGGTTTGAAGCCATCAGGCTTGCGAAAAAGAACGGGTTTTACAGCAACAAGGATAAGAAAAGTTGGTGGTTTGATGTGGCAAAAGAAACATCAAGAAAAATTCAGAAACGGCTACCGGAATCTGCCGGGGAACGATTATACATGCTTTTAAAATCTATTTACAGACTCAGGATTGTCAAGAAGAATAACATATAACGGTTTGGATACCATGCACATGTTATAGTATGATCATAATCATCGTCATAACATCGGTAATTATTTTATTGTACCTTCTTTACCCTTTTGGGCTAACGATGATGGCTTCGGATAAACCGCCTGACGAGACAAAAGCCGAAGAAATAAATAGTATTTCCGTAATATTGTTGTCATACAATGGAATGCAATATTTAAACGAAAAAATCAACTTCCTGATCAGGGAGTTATCCGCCTTTGATTTGAAAGAACTTATTATCATTGATGATCACAGCATCGATGGAAGCGGTAAATTACTGGCTAACTTCAGAAATATTGAAAATGTTCGGGTTGTATTTAACGGCAAACACCGAGGGATTCCTTTCTTAATGAACCTGGGAATTGCGAATGCAAAATATGAGACGGTGATCTTCTGCGATCAAAGACAAGTGTTGTCAGAAGGTATTGTTAATAAGATTGTTGAACCTTTGAAATATAAAGATATTGGAGCCGTATCAGGATGTATCTCCGACATGGATAAGGAAAATCATTGTTCAGTTATTCGTCGTCATGAAAATTTCCTGAAGCTAAAAGAGAGCAGCGCCGGAAGTTTAATTGGAGTGTATGGCCCGTTTTATGCCATTAAAAAACGATGCTATTCAAGGATTCCTGAAAATATAATTCTGGACGACCTTTATCTCAGCCTGAAAATCTTGAAATCAAAGAAAGTGGTTCTTCGGGATGATTGCCAGATTTCAGATGATTGTTTTTCTGACCTTTATGATTATAAAAGAACAAGGAGATACCTTGCAGGTCTGTTGCAAATACTAAGAGATACATCAATATTAAAAGAATTAAATCTTAAGCACTTAACAATGCTGATATGGCATAAGTATCTGAGACTTTTGATTCCGGTATCATTGTTTCTGATTTATATTACTTTAGGGTTAAAGGTTTTTCAGGCAATTGAATTCCAAATATTTTACTCATTTTTCACTTTTGCAATTATTCTTGCCATATTACCTTTTAAATTTCTTTCTTTCCTTAAGTTAAGAAACATTATCCGGTTGAATGTTTTTTACTTTATTGCGTTGATAGATCTTATTATTACAGGTTTTTTCTTTCAAAAAAAGGAACCTCAATCCAACGAAATCATGTTGCCGGATTTGGGTAATATTAAAACCAAATAGTTTTGAATATGTGGACTTTGCCTACTGACGGAACCTGGAAATTTTACGGAAGAATTGTCTCTTCTCTTTGTCAAATTGATTTTAAAAAACCAACAGATTTTAATCAATGAATAAACCTGAGAGAACTGATGACATCTTGTTAGCAAAACCATTTGTGCCTCCCGTAAATGAGTTACTTCCCTATTTAAACCGGATTTGGGAATCACGCATGCTAACCAATGGTGGACCCATCCATGAAGAATTTGAGCAGGCTTTATGCGATTACCTTAGAGTTAAGTATATCTGTTTATTTGCCAACGGCACGCTTGCTTTAATGATCGCACTGAAGGCGCTCAGATTAAAGGGCGAAGTTATTACAACTCCTTTTACCTCCCCGGCCACCATACAGGCTATTTACTGGAATCATTTAAAACCGGTTTTTGTTGATATTAAAGAAACCGACCTGAATATAGATTCCTCCGCCATCGAATCGGCTATTACTCCTCAGACTTCTGCTATCCTGCCTGTGCACATATTCGGAACACCTTGCAAGGTTGATGTTATCAATCGAATAGCACTGAAAAATAACCTGAGGGTGGTTTACGATGCAGCTCATTCCTTTGGTGTGGAGATATACGGAAATTCAATCTGCAATTTTGGAGACTTATCAGCCCTGAGTTTTCATGCGACAAAAGTCTTTAACACCTTAGAGGGTGGGGCAATTGTATGTCAAGATCCGGAAACAAAAAAATACATAGATGCGCTAAAAAATACTGGACTTGATAAAGATCATAACCTTGTTGGTTATGGCGTGAATGCAAAAATGAATGAAATACAGGCGGCATTCGGCCTTTGCCAGTTAAAATATGTGGATGAAATTATTTCCAAACGCAAAGCCGCAACTTTAAGTTACAAGGGCTTATTAAAGGATGTTAAAGGGTTAAGAATTCCAACTGATTGGGAAGAAGTTAAACACAATTATTCTTATTTCCCTATCATCATTGATCCGGATGAATTTGGTAGTGACAGAGATAAATTATATGATCACCTGAAGAAAAATAACATTATCACTCGAAAATATTTTTACCCTTTGGTCAGTGATTTTCCGGAATTTGAAATTTTTAAAAAAAGGAACTTGCCCATTGCAGAAAAAATTGCCAAAAATATTTTATGTATTCCACTCTTTCATGACATAACGGATGAGCATATCCACAGTGTTGTATATTCAATTTACCAACTACACATGAAACACATCAGGAAATTTAACCCAGCTTGAAATTGTGATAAGGATTCTAATAAATGAAAGTATTACAACTTTGTCATAAAATACCCTATCCTCTCCATGATGGCGGAGCTTATTCTTTGTATAATAATGCTATAGGATTGATCAACGTGGGAGTGGATGTTAAAGTCCTTGCTATTAATACACTCAGGAACTGGATTGATATAAATGAGATACCTGATGATTTTAAGAAAAAGGCCAAGTTTGAATGTTCACTCGTTGATACAAGGATTAACCCCATTAAAGCATTTGTTAATCTTTTAAGTGACAGGTCATATTTCGTTGAAAGATTTTGGTCAGAGAGTTGGAATTCAAAATTAATTCAGGTTCTTAAGGATGAAAAATTCGATATTATCCAGTTGGAGCATGTTTACATGTGCCTGTATGTTAAAACCATTAGAAAACACTCCAGAGCAAAAGTGATACTCCGGCCACAGAATGTCGAAAATGAAGTTTGGTCAAGGGTTCTAAAAGGCAGAGTCAACCCGTTAAAAAAAATCTATCTCCGGATTGCAACCAATAGGCTCCGGAAGTTTGAAATGCGGGTTGCTCAGGAGGTGGATGGAATCATCGCCATTTCAGGCAAGGATGCTGGAACATTCAGCGCTTATGCCCACAAAACACCTTTGGCTACAGTTCCTATCGGTTTTGATTTCAGTAAAATCAGTTCTTACAATACGGATAAGCAATTTGAACATTTTCCGGTTTTTTATCATCTGGGATCGATGGACTGGTTCCCGAATTTTCATGGAATTAAATGGTTTATTAAAGAAGTCCTACCCTATGTTAAAAATGAATATCCCGAATTTGTATTTAGAATTGCCGGGAAAAAGATGCCGCAATGGTTTCTAAAGCAACAGTTCAATAATCTAATTGTTGATCAGGAAATAAAAGAATCACTGATTTATCACGAAGACAAAGCTGTTATGATTGTTCCTTTATTATCAGCAGGTGGCTTGCGTGCAAAAATAGTTGAAGGCATGGCGCTGGGGAAAACGATCATATCCACCACTGTTGGAGCAGAAGGAATACCATACAAGAACCAGGAAAATATTTTGATAGCCAATACGAAGGAAGAGTTTGCCGTCCAGATTAAGAAATGCAGGGATTCAAAAGAGTTCTGTCAAAAAATCGGTAGAAATGCACAGCTTCTGGCAATAGAAAATTATGATTGCAATAAAACGGCAGCGAGTATGGTTGAGTTTTATAAAAAATTGAATAATGATTAAACTTAAATCTAAAATTAAAATACCTTTACTCCTCTGCCAGCCAAAGCAGTGGATTTAGTAACGTTTTCCCCTGCCAAAGCTCAAAATGAAGTTCGGTTTTATTGTCTTTGGTGTCGGTATGTATATTACCGATCTCCTGCCTGGTGGTCACCCTATCGCCTTTCTGCACAATTACCTCCGAAAGGTTGGAATACACGGAGAGGAACTCTCCATGCCTGATCATGATCACATAATTATAGTTAGGGATGGACATTACACGGGTCACTTCTCCGTCGAAAATGGCGCGTGCCTTTGCGTCTTTATCGGTCAAAATATCGATCCCATTGTTTTTTGTGATCACATTTTTAAGCACCGGGTGCGGGTGTTCACCAAACGTACTTGAAACAATTCCTCTTTCGAGCGGCCAGGGCAAACCGCCTTTGTTCAGCTGAAAATCAGCAGAAAGCTTAACCTCACTGGGGGTTAGGTCGAAGCTACCTGACTTGGTAGTGCCGGTCTTTTTGGAAGCCGTATTGATCTCTTCGGCTATGATCTTTTCTATTTCTTTCTGCAACTTCCTGGCTGCTTTTTCTTTTTCCTTAATGGTAGCCAGCAGTTCCTTCTCTTTTTTATTGAGATCCGTAATGGTATTGTTTTGCTGGATTTTCTCTGCATTCAGCTTGCTGCGCTCAGTCTCGAACGACCGGAGCAAATCGACCTTGGCGAACTTCAAATTCTCAAGGTCTTCAAGCTTCTTCTTAATCTCTGCCTTCGTTTGCTCAATGAGCAGAACCTGGGTTTTCCGGTAGGATGAGTATTGCTGGAAATATTTAAGCCGCTTAAAAGCCTGGTTGAAATCGGAAGAGGAGAAGATAAACATCAGCTTGTCGTAAGAGCTCCTGTTTTTATGCGCATAATAGATCATTGCCGCGTACTCTTCTTTCAGCTTTGCCAGATCGTCGTTCAGATCTTTTAATGTCTGGTTATTCTTTTCTATCTCCTCATTTACGGCTTTGATTTCGGAGTTAATGTTCATGATCAGCTTTTCGCGTGATGAAATCTGCTTTTTTATTACGACGAGCTGATTGAGGGTGGTTTCCTGAGATTTTTTGGTTTCATCCAGTAACTTTGAATTGTATTGGATCTCCTCTTCAATCTTTTTCTTGTTATTTTCAAGCCTTGTTTTTTCGTCCTGCGAATAGAGAGAATTTACTGAAAAGAACAATAAGATCAAGAGTAAATTCAAACCATTTAACCGATTGAAATAATTTCCTGTCCGGGTAGCCATATTTTAATAAAACCAGAACTTCAAAAATACATGATTATTGGATGCGGGCGTACTTATCCGAAATTTTAAACGGGAATTCCTGTGGCTCGTCAATTCCGATTTTAGTATAATCCAGGTCGACACGGATGGGCTTATTGGCAAGGAGATCGTACACGATGTGATGAGGAAACAATTGTTCTAAGATCAGATGGAAATCAGAGTAAGTGGCATCAAGCTTCTTGTTTTCCTTTTTCACCTCCTTGATCTTCATCTGGGTTATTTTAAATGTCTCCGGATCCAGAAAGATATTCTGGATATAAATCCGTTCTTCGTCTTCCCTGGTCTTCACATATTTTCTTAGCTTTTGCCTGCCTGCCGTAACAAGGTGATATTCTTTGCTGTCGTATGATGCCCTGAATTTACCATCTTCGTAATAGGTGAGGTCGTTCCCTAAAAGCAGGGTTTGAAAAATATCATAATCGATATTGGCATCCAGAAAAGCATTGACTTTAGCATAATCACCTGTGAAAAAGGTTTTGTTGATCCGGTTGATAAACTTAACACTGTCGGTAGTAATCAGGAGCCTTGCCATTTCTATTCCAAGCGCAGGGGACAGGGTGATCCAAATGACACTGTCCTTTTTCATTCGCACCTGGCCTGTAACGGAAGTTTTCTTTTTATCAATTTCCAAATCCAGGTTAAACTTTGCCGAAAACCATTCAAATTTCAATTCATTTTCCTTGAGCTTGGTAAATAAATAATCAGCTCCATATTCTTTAAGCGGACTAGTGATTGTTTTTCGTGTGGTTTTACAGGATACTGAAACCAGGGAAAATAGGATTATAAAAGTATAAAAAACAACTCTGCGTAAAATAAGGGAACAGTCAGTTGGACTAAATCTTATAATTCTCACGCGTATAAATGACATTGGTTTCAACTGGTACTCTTTATCTTATTCAAAGTTAATCTTTATCTCGTCTGGTTTTATTCGATAAGTTTTTTCTTTTCAATTTTCTGTTCAAGCAGGTCTGAACCTTTTCCTTTATCCCGGGCTTTGAGCCAGAATTGATAAGCTCCATCCTGATCGCCTAATTGCCACAACACATCACCATAATGTTCAATGATTACGGCACTGGCTTCTTCTTCATTTATCATGGCTTTTTCAATCCATATTTTGGCTTCCTCAAATTTACCCATCTTATAAAGTACCCACCCGTAAGTATCCTGGTTAGCCGAGCTATTGGGTTTGAGCTCGGTTGCATGTTTTGCCATTTCTGCAGCTTTTTCGAGGTTTTCGTTGCGCAGGGATAAATAATAGGCATAATTATTCAGCACATAATCATGATCGGGATCCAGACGTAATACATTTTCGTAAGCTTCGTCCGATTTCACATCATCCTTTATCTGGTTATAAGCATCTCCTAAGTAAGCGTAAAACTGAATTTCCATTAGTTTGTTATTTACTACCAGAGCCAGGCCATCATTCAGGACTTCCAGGCATTTTTCCCATTCTTTCTTTTGATAATAAACTCCACCAGCAAAAAGATAAGGAAGGGGTTGCTCCGGAAATAACTCCATGGTCAGTTTACTGTCAGTAAATAAGGCATCCTGGTCCTCCAATTGCGAATTGGTGAATAAAAGCTGCTCCCAAACAAGGTATTTACTGCTATCAATGGAGATCACCTTGCGGAAAACGTCTCTTGCTTCCGCATATTTTTTATCCTGGTAAAGAAAATCACCATACATCGAATAGGCCTTGGGATCATCCGGATGGGTCCGGATTAATATTTCAGACAGTTCCATTGCCTGATCTTTAAGATCGGAATAGATTTCGGTAACGGTATAATAATTAAGCAAAATCTGAATTTTAGAATCGATATCCAGCTTAGGATTCGCAAATCCGGTTTTGAGTTCATCAAAAGCTTTTTCCGTCTGCCCTTGCTTTTTATAATAGTCGGCCAGCGAAATGTGTATATACGGGTTTCCCGGATCGATTTCAATAATTTTGTTATAAGCCGCAAGGGCTTTCTCGTTCAAACCATTGGCCAGGCATAATTCAGCCAGTATAGCATAATATTTACTTTCAGTCGGGTATTGAGCGCTAAGTTTTTCCATTTCCTCAATGGCTTTATTGATCTGCCTGTATTGAAGGTAAATGCTTTGTTTCTTCATCGATACCTCTTCAGTGATTCCAATTCTTTCTTCCAGATCATTGTAAACCCTGATGGCATCATCGGGCTTCCCATCAAGAAGGTACGACATTGCAAGCTGGTTGTAATAATCAAGGTTAAAAGGATTGGTTTCTATGAGCTTTTTGTAAACCTTAACTGCATCATTGTATCGCTCGAAAGAATTGAGCAAACTGGCATTAAGTTCCAGATAATAATCATTAGCAGGGCTAATTTCAACTGCTTTTTCAATCAGCATAAGCGCTTTTTCAGGATTGTTGGATATCAGCTCTATCTGGGCGAGTTCATACATCGAAGCATCATCCGATGGATTCATCTCAAGGCATTTTTCGAAAAGTCTGGCTGCATCAGGATAATTGCCCAGTATTTTCTGTTTGCTGGCATCTATAAAAACCTCGGAATTATCTATAACACTTGCTGGCTTTTGATTTTCTGCACTGTCAGGACGCTGCGGGTTTACAGCGGCCTCTTTGGATTTACATCCCGAAATAAACAGAAGTATCAACAGAAGGTATAAAGGAAATAGTTTCTTTTTCATTAATCCAAACTAATCTATAAGTATAAATTTGTATTATTTTGTTCCTGTGCTACCAAAACCGCCTGCACCACGCCCGGTTTCAACCAATTCCTCCACCTCTATCCATTCCGCTTTTTCGTGCCTGGCAATGATCATTTGGGCAATTCGTTCTCCGTCATTGATGATAAAATCTTCCGTCGAAATGTTAGCAAGAATAATTTTAATCTCACCACGATAATCGGCATCAATGGTTCCGGGAGAATTTAACAATGTAATCCCCTTTTTAATCGCAAGTCCGCTTCTGGGCCTTATCTGAGCCTCGAATCCAACAGGAAGTTCAATAAAAAGTCCGGTAGAGATAAGGGCTCTCTGTAATGGCTTCAAAACAAAAGGTTCGTCCAGGTTTGCCCGAAGATCCATTCCTGCTGACGAAGAAGTTTCGTACGAGGGCAGAGGATGCCTGGATGTATTGACTATTTTGACATTCATTCAAGATCGTGTTTTAATGGGAACGCAAAAGTAGATAAAAAGTTGAGGTAGTTGACTTAATTTATGTTAAATGGATCAGTTCGAAAGTTTACGAAACTTCATTTTTCGGAACTTTGATCAGGTGGTATTTTTCATTGAAATAAACATAACCCAGGAATAGAATGAGCAGAAAAGTGCTTAAAGTTAACCGCAAAACGAGTT
The DNA here is from genome assembly GCA_963749345.1 of uncultured Bacteroidales bacterium. GTDB lineage: Bacteria > Bacteroidota > Bacteroidia > Bacteroidales > JAADJA01 > JAADJA01. The sequence goes on from CAVVMO010000004.1 coordinate 606,774, forward strand.
TATCCATCTTGATATAATAATTGATCCCAAAAAGTATTAGCGCCAGGAAGAAATAGATGAGGATGTTTTTTAAATCATATTTTACCGGGAAATGTTTTTTACCCTGGTAGTAAGAAAGAATCACCATAAACAGGTAACATGTTACATGAGCCCAGGCTGCACCAAGATAGCTGAAAGCTGGCACAAGCAGCACATTCATGATAATAGTAATGGCCGCCCCTCCTAACGCAATGAGAGCGCCATATTTAGTCAGGTCCTGAAGCTTATACCAGATGGATAAATTGAAGAAAACCCCCAACAGCAGATTAGCGATCAGGATGAGTGGAACAATGTACAATCCCTCCCAGTGCTTCGGTCCAATAAAATACTTAAAGATATCAATGTAAAGTGTTACTCCGAGAAAAATAAGCAATCCGAAAATCACAAAATACTTCAAGACATCAGCATATATCTGTTTGGCATTGCCTTCCTTGGCCTGAGAGAAAAAGAAAGGCTCTGCGGCAAACCTGAACATTTGGACAAACAAAGTCATCAGAACTGCCAGCTTATAATTAGCACCATAAATCCCCAATTGTCCCATTACATAAGATTCCGCATTTTCAATGCCGGCAGGAACAGTAAGCAAATACTTAAATATAATTTTATCCCAGACTTCATTTACCATTCCTGCGAGCCCAACGATAAGCAGGGGAAATGTATAAACCAGCATTCGCTTAAGCAGCTTAAGATCAAATGTAAATTTAAGTTTTAATAAATGAGGAGATAAAAGTAAAACGGTTATAAAACTTGCAACAAGTCCTGAAACAAACACATAGCCAATCCTGAAGTTTGGATCGTAAAAAAACAATAGAGGAGAATCAGGATTTCGCTTGTATTCGTAGTCACAAAACAAGATAAAATACAAATTCAGGCCTACATTTACGGCAACAGATATAATTCTGATGGCAGAAAACAAAATAGGCCGGTTAAGGTGGCGGAGATAAGCAAACTGTATGGAGGTAATAACATCTATGGATATAAGGATGGCTGAATAAATTATAAAATCCTTGTGATCAGGATATTTCAATCCGCGGGAAATCGGATTAATAAACAGAATTACCAATGCAAGGAAAAGAAGTGAAGTTAGCAACACGCAGATGAAAGAGGTGCTGAATACCTTTTTTGGTTCAGAATCTTTACTGGCAAATCGGAAGAATGTTGTTTCCATTCCATACAGCAAAACGACCAAAAAAAATGCGATCCATGAATAAAGTTCGGTAATTACTCCATATTCATCCTCAAGGAACAGCCGGGTATAAAGCGGGATTAACAGGTAATTTAGAAGCCTGGGAACGAGGGTTCCCAAACCATAAATGGCAGTTTGTCCGGCAAGTTTTTTTAAGGGATTCAATACTGAATATTCAACAGTAATTTACGCAAAAGTAATATTTTGCTGAAGACCGTGATAACTATAATTTTTGCTGAATTACATAAGATTGTATGTCCCACCTTCTTACATAATATAAAATATCCGATACTTTTAACCGGCATTTTTTTTAAGAAAAGATTGACAAAATTGGGTTGAAATTATTATCTTCGCAATGACTATTTAAATGCATTTATTATGAAAAATCTTATTCTGATCCTCGGTTTATTAATTATCCGGGTTGAATTCTCAGTTTCTCAGGTTTACATGAACCTTCAGGATAACATGCAAATTCCAAGCAATTCCTGGATCATTATTAATCCCGGTAATTACGTAATCCCGGATGGAGGTAATAACGGGGTAATTCAGATTAATGACAAGGATAGTATCATGATTGATGCGGATGGAGTAACGGTCGATGGCACCAATTACCAGGGTTACATGATCAAGATCAACAATTCATCGTATATTCAGATCAACAATTTTGATGCGGTAAGCCATTATTACTATGCGGTTTATATAACCAACTCACACCACATCAGCATCAACGACAACAATTTTTCCTATAACAAAGTTGATTCAACCGGCTGGATTTCTGTTTGGACAAATTACCAGTCCGCCTTAGGAGGAGGGGTGATGATGTATCAGACCCATAGCGTATTGATTGACAACAATACCATGAAATATCAGAATGATGGTGTAGCGCTTTACCACAGCGACAGCATTGTTATCCATAACAATGATTTTGCCTGGAATACTTCCTATGGAATCAGGATGTATTTTTCTGATGCTTGCAATATTCAGGGAAATAATTGTTCAAATGTGAACCGGCCTTATACCGATCCCAGCGATTGTGCAGCGATTCTGTTAATTGTATCCAACAACAATTTTGTGCTAAACAATGATCTGTCTTATTCCGGTGATGGAATTTTTCTCGGTCAATATCAATATTCACAAATCTTGAACAATAACTATTTTGGATATAATAACTGCTCATTTTCACCGCATAATGCCATTGAAGCTACATTTGCTGACGGGAATGTTTATGAATTTAACAATTGCAATTACAGCCATTATGGTTTGTGGCTGGGTTATTCATATAATTCAATAATCAGGAATAACGAGATCATCGGGAATCAATATGCCGGCATCGCAATTGATAGGGGTTTTAATAATGCAATTTCAAATAATGACATTAGTGAAAACCCAACCGGAATTGAACTTTGGGAGGGCGACCCCATAACTCCTTATCAAAACCAGTTTTCACATAACTATTACATTTATGAAAACAATATCGAAGGCAATACAATAGCTGTTTCGCTGAAAAAAACAGAACACAGCATTGTTTATAATAATGCCTTTCCAAATAACCGTAATGGTATTTTTATCCTGGGTGAAGCGCAGGAGGATACTATTTCGGCCAACAGCTTCAGCAATACAACTGTTTACCACATTGAAAATAATTCACCCCAGGATATTTATGCGAAATTCAATAGCTATGTTATCAATGATGAATCCATCATCAATTGCAAAATCTATGACATGAATGATAATGCCGCCTACGGGCAGGTGATCTGGCAGCCATATATCACCGGAACAGATCCGGCATTCCAGGATCAGTATCCGTATGACATGACCGAACCAGAAGCCGTTTGGTATTCTTATCCCGAAGCTTGTTGGGGATATGGGCTTTCTCTTCCCACAATAACCGAATGGGATTATGAAAACAAACTATTTGGAGTTGCATCGGTCCATATTGCAACAGGTAATGGCTGGGATATAGGTGCTATGTATCGGCCGGCCGGTGATTCTATTGCCTCATGGAGTGTTCTGGAGGAAGATACGCTTACATTCTGGCTGAAATCGATAAACAATACCGGCTATGGATTTCAATTCTGTAAGGTGATTGTTGGAAATAACTGCGGAGGTTATTACAAATACACAGCTCCGGCAGCAACAATTTTGAATCCTACTATCGGGCAATGGAAAAGAATTGATATTCCATTGGCAGGGGGTAATCCCTGGTCAAGGGTTATAGTAGGAGATGTATCCTTTGATGAGATAAGCTATGTGGAAATCCATGCCGACACCTGGGATTTTGGCTTTGAGCTCTGGATTGACGGGCTTACGTTCAATACTTTATTTACCGGCGCAAAAGAAGTTGAACATAGTGAACTCTCTCTTTTCAATGTTTATCCAAATCCTGCCAGAAGTAAAGTAACATTTGATTTCAGTTTAACAGAAGAAATCCCGGTTAACATAAGCATCCTAGACCTGAATGGCCGTACTTTAGCTTTCGTTATTAACGAATACCGCCAGCCGGGAAATTATTCTATTAAGTATGATTTGGATGACTTACCGGAAGGTGTTTATTTTGCAAAACTCACCACCAAAAGCAATAACATCCTTCAACGATTTATAATAATCCGTTAGTAAAACCAGGATTATATGGGCAAAGAAATCGAAAGAAAGTTCCTTGTTAAAAACCAGGATTTCAAAAAATTCGGTCGTGGGACTTTTATAAAGCAGGGTTTTCTGAGTTCTGCAAAAGAACGCGTGGTGCGCATCAGAATAACGGGTCATCAGGCTTTTCTTACCATCAAAGGAATATCCAAAGGTGCATCCCGGACTGAATTTGAATATGAAATTCCAGGGGAAGATGCTGAATTTATAATGAACAATCTATGTGAAAAGCCCATCATCGAAAAATTCAGGTATAGAATTAAAGCAGCCAATGTTGTATGGGAGGTGGATGAATTCAAAGGGCTGAACGAAGGTCTGATCATTGCTGAGATTGAGCTTAAAAGTGAAGACCAGATTTTTGATCTTCCTGAATGGGTGGGGATGGAAGTTACGGATGATCCCCGCTATTTTAATTCGAATTTTATCAGGAATCCCTATTCAACATGGTAAGCCCAGGTTGTTAAAAAAGTGTTAAATCTGATAAAATACTTTTCGTAATAAAAAGATCACTTTACTTTTGTGTTGGATTCAATAAATAAATTGACTTGCAATTGATAGGAAGGTTTTTAGATAAATGAAATGCCACGTTTTAATTTGAATGAAAAATAATTTTAAAAAAATTAGTTGCATATAATAAAGTTTTACTAAATTTGCAGGAGGTAGATAAGGGAATTTATTTAATCAAATTTATTTCAAACGATTTTTCTTATCCTCCGTACAAATTAATAGTTGATTAATTTTTTCATAATTCGATTCTTTTGGGTTTGGCGGCGTCCACTTATGTGGGCGCCGTTTTTTTAGTGAGACTCCATTTTTGCAATTTGCTTTTTGCAAAACAGCAAAAATGGTAAGCCGAACTAATCCCGATATCCCGCATTGTCAGAATTGTTGGGATATAGCCACCTCCGGATGAATATAATCTTCGTTGTTTGCTTTCAAAGTATTCGAAAATTTTTTGAATTCCTCCCTGATTGATTTTCCTACCTTTACTCCTTCAAAATAATTGATTCGTTATGATCTCTGAGCTAAAAGACGGCTATCAGGCCGCACTGGACAAATACCAGGAATTGAACCAGCAGGCAAAACGGTTAAGCAAGATTATTTCTTTGTTGCGTTTGCTGGTCTTTTTGATGGTTGCTGTACTTGTTTATTTCTTTGCCATAAATAATTCTGTCCCTACTTTGGTTATTTCACTGATCATTGGCACCGGCGTTTTCATTGCTTTAATGCAGTATCATTCCAGAATTTTAATCAAAATAAAGATTCAGGAAGCCATCATAAAAATTAACCGCGACGAATTGACTGCCTTGGAAGGAAACTATTCTGTTTTTGAAGATGGTTCTGAATTCGATGATCCGTCTCATCCATACAGCATCGACCTTGATATTTTCGGGGCAGGTTCCCTCTTTCAGTTTCTGAACAGAACATCTACCAAAATCGGAAGGGAAAAGCTTGCATCTGTTCTTCAAAAGCCATCCCTTCAACCTGAAGTTATCAAAGCCAACCAGCAAGCCATTGCTGAGCTGAAAGATTTAAAAGAATGGCGTCAGGAATTTCAGGCCATTGGGCTGGCTTATGAAGATAAAAAGAGCGACAAGGAAAAAATTCTGAACTGGGTTAAGTTGCCCCCCTTGTTTGGGAACCTCATCTTTTCTGTTTTGCTTATTCTAATTCCTTTGCTTACCCTGGTTATGATCCTTTTACTATCCATTGGAACCATCGATGCTAAATTGTTCATTTTTTATTTATTGCTTCTTTTAGGCATAAGCGGGTCATTTGCTATCAAGGTAAACCGGAGGCATATGCAAGTAAGCAAAACCTCTGAAATGCTCACCAAGTATGCATACCTTCTTAAGAAGATTGAATCGCTCCAGCCAACGTCACAAAAGTTAGCTGCCTTAAAACAAAATTTAGTAACAGGTGATCGTTCCGCTTCAAAAAGCCTCAATTCCTTATCTTCTATCCTGACTGCCCTGGACAACCGGATGAATTTCGTTTCCTGGACATTGTTCAATGGATTGGTACTTTGGGATATTCTTCAAATGCGGCGCCTCGAAAGCTGGCAGAAGCTTCATAAGGACGAAATAGGTAAGTGGTTCGAAACAATCGCTGAAATCGATACCCTGATTTGCTTTTCGAATTTCCATTATAATCATCCGGATGCTCATTTTCCTGAAATTCTTACCAGCGAAAATGATATTATTGCTGAGAACCTCTGCCATCCGCTTATTATCCGCGATGTCAGGGTGGATAATCCGCTGAAAATATATCACCGGCAATTTATCATCGTAACCGGTGCGAATATGGCGGGTAAGAGCACTTATCTCAGGACGGTTGGCATCAACCTGATCCTGGGGATGTGTGGGGCGCCGGTTTGTGCAAGAGCGTTCCGGTTTAAACCTGTGGAAATTTATACGAGTATCCGAACCAGCGATTCGTTGCAGAAGAATGAATCGTACTTTTATTCTGAATTGAAACGACTGAAGGCGATCATCGATGAACTCAAAACCGGTAAAGAGCTTTTTATTATCCTGGATGAGATTCTGAAAGGAACCAATTCGAAAGATAAGCATGCAGGATCCGAAGCGCTGCTGAAACAACTGATCCGATACAACGCAAGCGGGATTGTTGCAACGCATGATGTGGCGCTGGGCATCCTGCAGGAATCATTCTCCGATAATATCCTGAACCGTTGCTTTGAAGTGGATATCAATGGCGACCGGCTAACATTTGACTACAAGCTACGAGAAGGGGTATCCAAAAACATGAACGCTACCCTGCTGATGAGGGAGATGGGGATTACGGTGTGAACCAGTTTATCTAACCTAACAGGTTTTTTTCAACCTGTTTGGTTAATTTGGTTTATAACCACAGAGGGTATGGAGAAGCACGGAGAAATAAAAATGGAAAACAGTTTTTATTTCTTACTTTATTATTAAGCGAGACTGGCCGGTGATGGTTTGGTTGCTGCGGATGAGGGTTACGGATACGGTGATATGTCCGGGGATGAGGGTGATGGAAAGCGGAAGGGGGGCTTAACCACTAAGACCACGAAGGGTTTACACAAAGGGCACAATGGAAAGGACAAATACCAAATAATCGAAGTTCAAAGTACAAAGTTTCTCAGGCAACCACTTTTGATTTTTCAATTGGATGTTTTTCATTTTGATTTTTCATTTAATCGTCTTCCTTTTTTAACATCAATTAGTAAATAATTACCCAATATTACGACATATTTAAAATTAAACTTTAAATTTGTCTGGAAAAGCTGTAATATAATTTCAGGACTATACTCGAATAATATGATAAAGATTCTTTGCGTATTATCAATTTTTCTTTTATCTAACGTTTATCTGCATGCACAGGTTAGAATTAAAATGAAAAATGAAAATGGGGTTTATACGACCCCTTGCACAGTTAATGGCTTGAAGTTAAGTTTTATTTTTGATACTGGAGCAAGTAACGTAGCAATTTCTTTATCTGAGGCTATATTTATGCTCAAGAATGGCTATTTAAATAAGGAGGATTTGCATGGTTCATCCTATTCCCAAATTGCAAATGGCGACATTATAGAAAACACAACAGTTACACTTAAGGAATTGGAGATTGGCGGTATTAAGTTGTATAATATTGATGCAATTATTATTCATGAAATCTCAGCATCGCTTCTGTTGGGTCAATCAGCTATTAATAAATTAGGGAAAATTCAAATAGAAGGGGATGAATTAGTGATTCTAAATGCGGATTCTCCATCATCGATAAAAGCATGTGTTGAAGCGCAAAGACTAATTATCGAAGGTGAAAAGTATTTGAATGATGGCTTATACACTTTATCTGCAGACAACTATCAAAAAGCATATGATTTATGTCCGGTTACAATGAACTGTTATAATACAATGCTTCTGGGATATTCTTATTTCAGCAGTAATAATTATCCATTAGCTATTAAGTATTTGGAAAAATCAGCAAACTGTATGTCTGATAGTCAAAATTTAATGGTAATTTATAGTAAATTAGGGCCCGCGTATAAGGAAACTAGTAACTACAGCCTAGCAACATTAAACATCCAGAAAGCATTGTCCTATGCGAAGAAATATGAAGATAAATCATTATACAATTCTATTCTTGGACATATTTATATATCTCAAGAAAATTACAGCGAAGCAATAATCTATCTAGAAAAAAGCATAGAGGACTATCTTAAGAGTATTTCCGCTACGACTAATGATGTAATGAGAGGAAAAGTTAAAGATAAAGTACTTGGAGGAAGATATTTGGTAATTTCAATTTGTTATAATTTTTTAAATTCAGAGAACAAATCAGATGAGTATGCTATTAAGTCAGCGCTATGCGGAGATGAGGATGCGATAAAATCATGTGAAAAATATGGATTAAAATATGAAATGTTCAAAGAATAAATAAGATTAAATGGATTTAAATGCTCTTTTTAATTCAATTATTACTGTTAATTCCTCCTTGGTTGCTGTGGGTATTCCCTTTATAATTTTTATAGTTGCAAATTATAATAGGAAAAGAGAACAATTGTTAACTCAAATGAAAACTTATTATTCCAAATTTAATGACTTCAGAGAGCTTATTTATTATGTTTTTCAGATTGATTTTTGGAAAAATAAAACGGTTATAAGGAATTACGAAATTGCTGTTCGAACGGGTAATAAAGAAGGAGTAAAAGCATTGATAAATGATAATGAATTTCTATCATTATATCAAAGTTATAAATATATTAGTGAACAGCACGTTAAGGATATTAATTATCAACCAAAAGGGCATTTTACTCATAAAGATATTAGTGAATACAAAAATCATGTCAATTATCTTTGGCATGCTATTGATTGTCGAACTGATATTAAAAAGGAAATAGATTCTGATAAATTTAAAAGCATAGAAGGTTATAATTCAGAAAGAATAAATAGAACAATAAGGAAAATTGGTATAGAGTATCCCTTTGAATCATTATCAATAGAGAAGATAACTTATATTGCAGGGGCTATTGAAGTTTCGGTTATTGATCCTCTTTGCAATTTAGCTTGGGATTATGAACGTCCATTGGAATCAATAGTAAAAAGATTATTCTGGATTTTGGTAGTTACTTTAATTTTTGGAGTTATCGTTCCGTTACTGTTTTTGCTATTTTCATCAATTTATGCACTTTATGCTGCAATAGTTTCAGTTTTTGTTTTGATTATATGCTTTGTTGCAATGATTGTTTTAACAGGCAAATTTATTGGAGTTTGACTACAAAAAACCTCAATGGTTAATTGATCTTTAAACCGTTTTCCTGTATCTCCAAACGGCAAGGCTTAGAATAACTGTTCCGTAAATGAGCAGTGAGAAAAACTCTTTTGAGATGTCCCAAAAGCCTGAGCCTTTGAGGAGGATCATGCGGATGACACGCATGAAATAAGCATAGGGATTTATTTTGTTTACCCAATGCGCCCATTCGGGCATACTTTCGACAGGGGTGAAGATTCCGCTGAGCAAAACAAAGGTGAGCATGAAGAAAAACATGAGGAACATGACCTGCTGCTGGGTGTTGGACAGGGTGGAAACAAACAGCCCCAGCCCAAGGGCAACGATGAGGTAAACGGCTGTGAACCCAAACAACAGCCACAGGCTGCCTACCATGGGGATGCTGAAAAGGATTTTCCCGATGGTAAGCCCAAAAGCCAGCTCGAACATGGCAATGACCCAGAAAGGAAACAGCTTTCCGAAGATAAACTGGTACTTGAGAATGGGCGTTACGTTGATCTGCTCAATGGTTCCCATTTCCTTTTCGCGGACAATATTGAGCGCTGCGAGGAACATTCCGATGATGGTGATGAGGATGACAAGGATGCCCGGCAACATATAGATCTTGTAATTCAGCTCGGGATTATACCAATAGGAAGGACTGATGGAAATGCTTTTACTGAGCGATGGCTGAATATAGTTGATGTTTTCGGTGATGATATTGCGGTTGAAATCGGCAATTACGCTTGAGGCATAGGCATTGGTAAGCCCTGCTACGGTGGCATTGATGGCATTTATCTGAAGTTGGAGGCGGGATTTATTTTCTTTAAAAAGCGCCTTTTCGAAGTCGGGCGGAATGATGATGACAATGTCGGCCCAGTCGGTAGTGATTTCCTTTTCGGCTTCACGGATGCTGAAGGTGGAACCGTTTACCTGGAAGAAAGGTGAGCCATCGAATTTGCTGATGAGCCTGCGCGAGGTGGAAGACAAATCCTGGTCGACCACAACCATGTCAATCTTTTTCATTTCGAGGGTGGCGGCATATACCAGGACGATCAACTGTATTATCGGCATAATAAAAATAATCGGAAGCATCGTTCGGTCGCGGAAGATCTGGATGAATTCTTTTTGTATGATGAAGAGGATGCGGTGCATGGTTAGTAGGGAGTAGTTAATACTGAGTAGTTAGACTGGGAGAAGATATTTGAAAATAGAAATTTGAAATTTGAAATTTGAGGAAGGGTAAAAATAAAGATTTTCGTCATTGCGATCCTGCTTTTTCAGCAGGAGAAGCAATCTATTTTTGAGTGTGATCAAAAGATTGCTTCGTCGTTCCTCCTCGCAATGACGGATGAATTGACAAAGCAGATTTCTTTCAACCTGAAACCAGTAACCAGTAACCAGCAACCAATAAATTAAACACATCCCCCTAACCCCCTTCAAAGGGGGAATGGAGCCTGCAACCGGAAACCAGTAACCTGGAACCGGAAACCAACCTTGAACTTTGAACTGCTTCATTCGAGTCTGACTTTAAATTTCCTTACACTGATGACGATAAACAAAACCATCATCCCGAAAATGATGAGAGTTTCTTTCCAGACGAACATCAAGCCGGTACCTTTAAGCATGATGTTTTTGATGATGATGATGAAATACTTAGGCGGCATAATGTGACTGATCCATTGCAGTATGACTGGCATATTTTCGATTGGGAAAATAAATCCCGACAGGAGCAAGGTCGGCAACATAAGCGCGAAAACCGAGATAAACATGGCAACCTGCTGGCTTTTGGCAACGGTGGAAATTAAAATTCCAAGCGAAAGGGCCATACTGATAAACAGGAAACACTCGGCCAGCAACAAAGGAATACTGCCTTTGATCGGCATCCCGAAAACGAAATAACCAATGACGATAATGGTGATGGCATTGATGAACGCAAATAAAACGTAAGGAATTACTTTACCAACGACAATTTGCAACGGCTTGAGCGGTGAAACCAACAATACTTCCATGGTTCCCATTTCCTTTTCGCGGGCGATGGAAATGGAGGTCATCATGGCCGAAACAAGCATCAGGATAAGCGCCATGCTTCCGGGGACGAACATGTAGACGCCTTTCATTCCCTCGTTGTAGACCATCCTAACTTCGGGTTCTATTTTCAGTGGGGTTGTGTTGTTTTTATTTACCTTTTTTATATAATCCATCAAAATGGCACTGGTATAATTGACGATGAGATTGGCAGTGTTGGCATCAGAAGCATCGGCAATGAGCTGCACATTGGCCTTGCCTTCACGCTCAAGGTTGCGGGCAAAATCCTTTTCGAATACAATGACTTCCTTTACATTTCCTTCTTTGAAAATCTCATCAATGTTGGCGGCAGTATTCAGGTTTCTTTCGAGGATGAAGTATCCGGATGAGATGATTTTGTTTGAAATTTCACGGGTCACTTCATCTTTCGACTGGTCGTAGATTGCTATCTTAACATCTTTGATCTCGTTGGTCACTACATAGCCAAAGATGAGCAGCTGTGCAACCGGTATCCCAAATAATACCAGCATCGTCCTTACATCCCGGAAGATGTGGAAAAATTCTTTTTTGACAAAGCCGAGAAACCTTTTCAAAGTAGTTAGTCCTTAGTCTTTAGTAGTTGGTATTTCAACATCGTTGTATTGTTATTTGGATAATAAGGACTTCATTTCTCAAGGTTTGATTTTTTAAGTCCTTGTATCATTTTTTGGATTTCCTCAATTTTTTCAGTCTTTTCATTCAGGTCTGATAATGTGATATATCCAAGCTTTTCGGAAATGATTAATTGTGTTTCCGATTCACAGGAGGAACCCAAAGCAATATCAAGAAAATGATTAAATTCCTTTTTTGAGTCTCTTCCGGCTCCCTCCGCAATATTAAATGCTATTGAAGAAGAGCTTCTTTGAATTTGGGATGTTAAACCAAAAATTTCATGCTTCGGAAATCTTGCAGTCATTTTGTAAATTTCAACTGCAAATTCGACGGCTTTTTGCCACACTAACAAATTCTTAAATTTATTCATTTTTCTATGTTTTAAATTAAACAAATACTTCTATTTATAGACAAAAATATTTTAATGCTCTCTTTACTCAAGACTAACTACTAAGGACTAACTACTTTCTTTCTCGCCAGCTTCAGAAACACCTCATCCATATTCATTGCATTGTATGTCTTCTTAAGGGCTGCAGGAGTATCCAACGCTTCAATCCGTCCATCCACCATGATGGAAACCCTGTCGCAGTATTCGGCTTCGTCCATGTAATGAGTGGTGACAAAAACGGTGATGCCGTCATGAGCAGCCTGATAAATCATATCCCAAAACTGACGCCTTGCTATCGGGTCAACGCCACCAGTGGGTTCATCCAGGAAAACGATCTTTGGTTGATGGAAAATAGCGATCGAAAAAGCAAGTTTTTGTTTCCATCCTAAGGGCAAAGAAGAGATCCGGCTGTTTTTCATGTGCCCGATTTGAAGGCGTTCGAGGAGCTCATCCATCCGCTTGTTGATCTCCTTAATAGATAATCCATAAATACCGGCATAGAACCGTATGTTCTCCTTCGTCGTCAGGTTTTCATAAAGCGTAAATTTCTGGCTCATGTACCCGATGTTTTGCTTTATTTTATTGGTTTGCCTGTAAACATCAAATCCTGCCACCCGAACAATACCAGAGGTGGGAGAGGATAATCCGCATAAGATTTTAATGGCTGTTGTTTTACCGGCTCCGTTTGCCCCAAGGAAACCAAAGATCTCTCCCTTCTGAACCTCAAAAGTTAGATTATCGTTGGCGACGAAGCTTCCAAACTTCTTCACCAGGTTTTCTACTTTTATGATGGGCAGATCAGTCTTCATTCTTCAGCAATGCCATAAAACAATCTTCAATGTTGGGGACAATCTTTTCGATCACAATATTCCGGTGATCATTCTTTTCAAGAAAACTACTTAAATCAGAGATATTGATTTCCCGAAGAGAAGCAAAATGAACCGAATCGCCGAAACGATAAGCTGATTCGGATTGGGGAAAACGTTGCAGGTGCTTGGGTAACTCATACATGTTATCGGTAGTTACTTTTACCAAACTGAATTTGAATTGCTCTACAATTTTCTGGGGAGTATCAATACTCAGAATTTTTCCCTTCTGTATAAGCGCCACCTGGTCGCAAAGACTTGCTTCATCCATGTATGGCGTTGAAACCATAACGGTAATTCCTTTTTTCTGTAAGTTCCTGAGCATTTCCCAGAATTCTTTTCTCGAAACAGCATCCACACCAGTTGTCGGTTCGTCAAGAAATAGTACTTGAGGTTTATGGATAAGGGCGCAGGAAAGTGCCAGCTTTTGTTTCATTCCACCGGAAAGTTTTCCGGCTTTCCTGTTTTTAAACGGTTCGATCTGAATATAAATGTCCCTGATCAAATCGTAATTCTCCTGAATGGTGGTTCCAAAAATGGTCGCAAAAAACTTCAGGTTTTCTTCCACTGTCAGGTCGTGATACAACGAAAACCGTCCCGGCATATAACCTAATATTTTTCGGAGAGATTTAAAATCCTTTACCGTATCAAAACCTTCCACTTCAGCCTTTCCCGAATCCTGGATCAGCAGAGAAGTCAGTATCCTGAAAAAGGTAGTTTTACCCGCTCCGTCAGGACCGATTAATCCATAGAGTTCACCTTTCCCAATCGACAACGAAATATTGGTCAGAGCTTTTACGTCGCCATAACTTTTGGAAATATCCGTTGCCAGTATGGAAGGCTTTGTCATTAATTTATTTTGTTGTCCTTGTCCAATAAGTCGTTCTTCCGATCAGTGAGATTCCGATATAACCCCGGACTTTAAGTTTGTCCATGGATTCAAATTTCATGTAACAGGAATAGGTGGAGCCATTCTTAGGATCATAGATTTCGCCATCTTCATAAAGTCCATCCCCGTCATAGTTAAAATCTTTCACTAGTATTAATCCCATGACAGGCCTGCTGCGGAGCGATTCATCATCGTTCTCATCATCCAGCTTTGGCAAACCTGTTGCCGGTTCATTGGGCTCATTCAGCCAAACAACCTTGCCATGGTACTTTCCATTCTCTTTATAAATTTCCACTTTGGCATCTTTTTCTTCGTTGAACCAGATACCAAGGATGTCATCGGCCTTATAATCCTGTGCAAGTAAATTTCCTGAAAAAAATAGAGCTGTAAGAAACAGCAAAAAAGTCAATTTGTGATTCTTCATATTATTTAGAATTTAGTTAAACAATCAATTTTAATTAGCGCTGAAAAGCTTAACCACAAAGGGCGCAAAGAAGGCACAAAGATCACTAAGAAGAATCGCTTTATGTTCATTGTGGTTAAGCATTAAAAGTTTATCTCTCCCGGCATACCGATCTTCAGGCTACCATCATTTTTCACCCTGATCTTTACCGCATATACCATGTTCACCCTTTCCTCTTTGGTTTGGATAATCTTCGGCGTAAACTCAGCCGTTTCCGAAACCCAGCTTACTATTCCTGTAAGTTTTCGATTGGTTTTTTTATCCTGATCAATCAGTACTTCCACTTCCTGCGAGAGTTTAATATTGGGCAGTTGATCGCCGCTGATATACACCCTGAGGATCATCTCATCCATGTCAGCGATTTTATACAGGGGTTTGCCAAAAGTCGTTATTTCATATAGTTCAGTGTATTTTTCCAAAACAATTCCTTCCGAAGGATTGTAAATCGCACATTTCCCGATGGACTCATTAACCTGCGCAATCTGGGTATTATAGACCTCAAGTTCAGATTGAACGATTGCATACTGGGTATTGATCGAACCGATCTGCTTGTTGACAAGCTCGATTTGTCCATTGATATCATCCAATTGCTTTTGAGTAGCAGCTCCATCCTTCAGCAGTTTTTCAATCCGGTCCCTGTCAATCTTTAAATTACCAAATTGTTGTTTCTGCACATCAATTTGCGACTGAATGTTTTCAATTTTAGTGGAGGTTGCCTTCTTTTGAGCAAATAGTTGATCCCGATTCAATACCAGATCTGTCGTATCAATAACTGCTACAAGCTCATTAGCAGCCATCTTTTTTCCTTCTTCCGCAATGAAATATAACAATTTGCCGGTTGATTCTGCTGAGATCATAAGGTCTTCAACTTCAAAATTACCGTAGGCATCCGAACGGCTATTATCGCCGGAACACGCGACCAGCAGAAGTGCAATAAACAGGAATACGTAATTTGTCTTCATTTTATCAGGTTTTCAAATTAACAATTATAAATTTCCAATCGTTGCCTGGTAATCAAGCTTTGCCTTGATCAACTGAATTTTGTGCGATTCGAGATCAAGCCGCGCACTTGCTTCAGCATTGATCTCCGTGAGGTATTGTGAGGAAGTGATCACACCATTATCGAGTTGAGAAGAAACTGATTTCGTGATTTTTTCCCTGAGTTGGATCAATTCGGTATCGCGACTGATCAGTTCTTCAGCTTTTTTGATTTCTGCAATTTTATTTTCCAGGTCTATCTTTACATTTTTATCAAAGGTTTCTTTCTGAGAATTGATTATTTCATTCTGAATATCCAGGACCTCCTTTTGTTTACGACTCAGGTTCCAGTCCCACGGCTTCCACGTCAGTCGTGCCCCAATCATATAAAAATCATCGAAATTAACATTAAGCATATCGTATCCCGGACGACCATACCCGGCTTGACCAAATGCAGAAAAACGGGGTAAAAGACTCGTTCCGGTTAGTTTTTTGGAGGCTGTAAGCCTATCCTGCTGGAGGGAAAATAAAAAATATTCGGGCCGGTTGTTTGTATAGGCATCCGGGTTAACCGAAACCTCAGGCAACAGGAACCCGGTTTCTTCTTTCATTGCCAATCCTGTAAATTCATTCAATATGCCAATGTTTGCCGTCAGGCTTATTTTAACCTCGGCTATGGCTTGTTCCGCCTTGATAATCTCAGCTTTCAGAACATCTTCATTCGACGAAAGAAGGGTTCCATTTCGAACCCCGCTTTCGACATCGTTCAGTTTGGATGTTAAATTTACCCGGTGCAATTCAAGAATTTTAGCCTTTTCTTTGAGAAGTAACACATTAAAATATACCTGATTGATCCTTTCTTTCAGTTTGTAAAATTCAATGTCAATGCCCTGCCTGTCAATTTCCAGACTGATATCTTCAAGGTCTTTTTGACGGCTTGTATTGCTCCCATCATAAATCGTCTGGCTGACGTCAAGGGAAATTTTGTACCAATCTTTTTCAACCGTCGGAATGTTGATACCAGGAACATTTTGAATCGGAGTTTTCGTAACGTCCGACTGGTAATGTGCTTGTCCGTTTACATTCATTTGGGGCATATAATTCTTATTCAGGTTTTTCACCTTAATGTCATGCGATTGTGGTAACAATTCTTTTTGCTTTGCCAATGGATAATTCTCGATAGCCTTCGAATGGCATATTTCAAGGGTTACTGTTTCCTGGGCGAATGCCATGAATCCCCACACTATAAAAATCAATATTACAATTGTCCGGTTCATTTTTTCTTTATTGAATTAATAATGAATTCAGGAACTTCTTTTTTCCGATGAGCGATAAACTGGTTGTAAGCTTCCACATTTTTATTAAACAAAACATTCAATAGTATCGGTCGGGCTGCGAACGGGAAAATACTCATAGCCAGCATATTTACCAAAAGATGGTATGGATCAACACGGATAATGTTACCCGATTCCGCTTCCTTGTTAACCTGGTCAATGAATGGCTGGGGATTCACCCCTGAATTCTTCACCATATTGGCGATTTTGGATGGATCGCGGCTGAGCTCGTGAAGGATGAACCCGGGTATAAAAGGATTTTCGATAAAGGCATCAATATAATTGCCTGTGAATTTCTCAATTTTGGTAAACAAGGGTAAATTCGATTTCATCATTTCCATGATGTTGGGCACCAGTTTCAGAATGGCTTCCGTAAAAATGGCTTCAAACAATTTGTCCTTGGTGCGGAAATAATAATGCAACAACGATTTGTTGATGCCTGCTTCGTCGGCTATTTCCTGCATGCGGGCGCCATCCATGCCTTTACGGATGAAGATCTTTTTTGCAGCCTCCAGTATCGTTTGCTCTGTATTTAATTCTTTCTCTGACACTTTATTTTTTTCGTTTGGTTAAACCAAATGGTTTAACCAAACGGACAAAAATAGAAATAATTTTTAAGAAACAAATTTTCTGGAAGAAATTTTTAAGAAATATTCAGAATATTATTCCACAAACTTCAGCGAGTAAATAAGCGCTTCCATCTGTATCATCAGGTCGCGCTTGGGGGCATTCCTGTTTTGTGCAATGCATGACCCAAGTTTCAGATTTTCATATTTAGGAGCTGAGATTGAATAGGGTTTGGTTTTAGAAGTTTGCTTTTAAACTGCCTTGATTTTGGCAATGAATAGTTTAGCTGCCTTATTTCTTTTATGTTTTCAATGGCTTTTTCGGGTGAGAGTGATATTTTGTTGTTTCTGAGTAGTCTTTCAAGTTCTTTGTAAATGGTATATGCTGTAAAACAGATGCTAATATGGGCTTCGATCCTTTTCTTTAGCCGGTGAAAGATAGGCCTTATTCTTAAATCTGTTTTAGATATCCGGAAGGCTTTTTCAACATTCCATAATTGGCTGTAATGTTTTATCACTCTGTTTTTGCTTAAACTGGTATTGGTAACATATCCCTTTAATCCATCCCATTGTCCATCTGTCTGGAACTTCTCATAATCGATTGCAATATTAACCTCACCTGTTAATTTCAGGTATTTGTTGTATCCCCTGTTGTTGATGTGTTTCTTGGAAAGCTTGCCGCTTTCTACCTTTTTTTCTAACCGTATTAGTCCTTTCTCCCGGTTTTTCCGGTCGTTGTGTGCTCGTTTTGGTGAATAGGTAACAATCAGCCTGCCATTGGACGATGATAATTCGCGTGGCTTGTCTTCCTTTATTTTAAGGCTTAAAATCTTTTCTTTAATGACCTCAGTTTCATTCTTGATTCTGCCGCCAAGTATATATTCATATTTTTCAACTCTGAGAGCATCTATGTTCTTCTGTGATAAAAGAGCGGCATCAGCAATTATGATCGGCTTATTGAGTTGAAATTTCTTTTGGAAATGCTCAAGTACAGGGATTAATGTCTTGGTTTCTGATGTGTTTCCTTCAAATATTTCGTAGCCTATCGGGTATCCATGGCTGCTGATCAAAAGTCCAATCATAATCTGGGGCTGTTGATGCTTGCCATCCTTTGAAAAGCCTGTAATGCGATAGTCATCCTCTTCAGATGCTTCAAAATACAATGTGGTCATATCATAGAATACAATTCCTATTTTACCACGCAGTATTTTCTTTGTGTAGTTAAATGATATTTCTTCTATTTCCTGCTTCAGCCCGGATGCTAACTCATCCAAAAACCGGTAAATAGTATAAACACTCACATCAAGATTCAAATGCTGCCTGAAGTAATCAACGGTCTTTAATTTGCTGCCAGGATAAACCAATCTACACAAAACCAGCCTCTTGAAGTAATCGCATGACCCACCCTCCGGAAAACCAATTTTTTTATAAATTTTCCCCAGGATCAATTCCGGCCCGACTATTTGCAAATGATCGTTTGAAATGCTCTCAATAAAATTGTCAACTACCAAATCATCGTGTTCAACAAATAGGCTTTGGCTTCCCTGAATCCCATCCAGTTCAGTCTTTGCCAGCATAGTGAGAAGTTCTTCTTCACGTTGGGTTTGAGCTAAACCGACCGTCTTAATGACCTTATTTTTGCGCTTGTTTTTTTTAACAATTTGGATACTGACCGAGCCACTGCGATTCTTATTTTTCCGGATAAACATACCCCAAATTTACTCCGCATGACCCAAATAGCAATTTTTAATTTTCTAAATCATTGAAAATCAATAACGATTTTTGAGAACGCTCACATCGCGCTCAAAACAGGAAAATAGAAATAATTTTTAAGAAACAAATTTTCTGGAAGAAATTTTTAAGAAATATTCAGAATATTATTCCACAAACTTCAGCGAGTAAATAAGCGCTTCCATCTGTATCATCAGGTCGCGCTTGGGGGCATTGGGGGCATATACGTAGCCGTCAATCGTAATCACTTTGTTTCTTTTTTCGTCAATAAGGGTATAATTTATAAATGGCCCGCCCATGAAATCTTTTTCAAGCTTCCAAAGTCCCCTTGTTTCAACAGCAAACATGCCATTGAAATCAATCCTTTTTGAAATTACTGGTAAATAGTCCTGGCTAACAGTCATAAAAGAACCTTCCGTGGGTCCGGGTATGTATTCTTCGGTCATGCTGTTCCTGAATGCAATTATGCGCGAGACATCGAAAGCAACGGTATCAATAAAGTCATAGGAATAAATCAATATTCCCTGACTGATTTTAGGGGTTTCCTTTCTGATCCAGATAAAATCAGCAGATTTTTTAGCAATGTAAAAACCGCTAGGCAGTTCAAGTGTTAAGTGATATTTGTTTTTCAATTCCTCAATTACTTCAACGTCCCTGAACTTCTGAAAGGTATTGATCAAACGTTCCCTTTCTGATTTCATTAAAAGTCCAAGTATTGATTTTTTAGATTCTTCAAAGAAGGTAATTAAATCTTCCTCCGAAGATGCGCTCAACTGTATAACTGTTTGAGGACTTGCCCACTCATCTTTCCGAACATCCAATCGGGCCTTTTTCAGGTTATTGTCTATATCAATGATAAAAATATTATGATGCGATTGAAACATGGCATTGTCCGTGAAAGTGGCCATTGGAATATGTGTCATTTCAAACAACGGCTCTGGCTGAGGCAAAACTTCGAATTCATGGTTAAAGAATTGCCTGATGGTATCCCCGGCTTTGTTTTCCCATTTAGCCTGGTTACTGGTAACAACAATCATTTCTGCTGTTTTACCGGATGAATTTGCAGTGGAAGATCCCATATCACCGCATGAGGTGATAATTAAAAAGGATAACATAATAATTAACAAGCCATAACGGTACATAGAATTTGGGAAATTAGGTGTTATCATTCATAACTTAGAAAAAAACCATAGGCTGACAACCAAATGTAAGCCCTTATCTAAAACCGGATAATTATCCTGCAATTAACCCTTTTGTGATACCTTAAGTTTTTGCCCTGGTTTAAGAGATTTCGAATTGCTGATATTGTTCAGTTTCTTGATTTGTTCAACTGTAACGCCGTCGTATTGTCTTGCGATATCCCACAAGGTATCGCCCCTCCTCACAATATGGTAAATGTATTCGTTATTAATAAATTTCTTTTCGGGTTGCTTTTCAGGTTGTTTTTCAGATAGTGCGATTTCTTCTTTTGGAGCAGTGATCACTAATTTCTGCTCGGGATGGATGGTGTCATCCTTCAGGTTATTCCATTTTTTCAGATCATCTACCTTACAATTATTCTTCTGTGAAATCGAAGCCAGTGTTTCTCCATCAGCAACTATATGAATGTTCGGGTCCTTGCTAACCTGGACAATTTCCTTAGGCTTCTGATCGATGGTTTTAGCAATGGTGCTTGTGGATTTTCCAGGGCTTAAAACATACAATTTCTGCCCCGGTCGTATGGTATTGCTTTTTAAATTATTCCAGCTTTTCAGACTGGCTACAGAGCAATGATACTTATTTGCGATCAGGCCCAGGCTTTCCCCGCTACGAACAATATGAATATCCTGCTCTTTGGCTTTCTTAACCTCCGTAAGCAGCTTTTCTTTTTCAATGCCACTGGTGGTTTTGTAAGCGTAAAGTTCTTGTTCGTTCTCAATAAATGCACCGATGTACTCTTGCTGTAATCTTAATATATATTTTTTATCCTTGCTGGATGGAATAATGCCGGTTTTATAGGCCGGATTTAAAAATGCTACTTCTTCGCGGGGGATTTTAAGAAATTCTGATATCTGGTCAAACGACAAAACATCGCTGACCATTACAGTGTCGATTTCCTCAAATAAAATGGTTGGACGCAGGGGATACAAGTTATGTTCGGATGGATAGTTCATCAGGTACATAACAGCGATAAAGGCAGGTACATAACCCCGCGTTTCGGATGGAAGATACGGCCAGATTGCCCAGTAATTTTTAACACCTCCGGCTCTTCGAATAGCTTTATTTACATTTCCCGCCCCCGAATTATAGGCTGCCATCACCAGGTTCCAGTCACCATAAATATTATACAAGTCCTTCATGTGCCGGCAAGCAGCATCGGTTGCCTTATAAGGATCATACCGGTCATCTATAAGGGAATTCGCCTTGAGTCCGTATAATTTTCCAGTATTGTACATAAACTGCCACAATCCTTTGGCACCTGCCCGTGAAGTAGCTGTTGGATTAAGGGCTGATTCAACAACCGCAAGGTACTTTAGCTCAAGAGGCATGTTGTATTTATCAAGCTGTTCTTCGAAGAAAGGAAAATAAACTTCAGCGAGCCCAAGGATCTTCGACGCAAGCTGCCGCTTTTTTACCGCATATAATTCGATGAAAGCCTTTACATTTTTATTATAGGTCAATTCAATGGCTGAATTATTATTTAGTTCCTTAATTCTTGCCTCAAAAACCGAATCACCAAATACCGGGATAAATCCGGCCGGATAATAGTTGGCATTCAGAGCAGTGGTATCGGCTGGGAAAGTGGTGTTGGTAAAAAATTTAATGTTTACAAGGCTGTCAAGGATATCTCCAATAACAGATCTTTTCAGTTCATTTGCTATTAGTAAATTCAACGATGCCGGATCATTGACCGGTAGATTATTATTCGCGCCCAGGGCCAGACTTTCATCCACTTCAGTAGTGTCAGGAACTGGCTGGTAAGGGGTTGAGTAAACAGATCCGATTGAAAGGAGCAGCGAAACAAAAATTATGAAAGGTTTAGTTACCATCATTAGTGTCGAAAATTTAGATCATGTTGAACAATACCGATCTTACGGCAGAAATTTATTTTCGTTGCAAACTAAATCATTTTAACGCAAAAAAAAACAATTAATTATCCGCTTTATCCACCTTAGGCTGTTAATTCAAAAATGGGTATTCATTTGCATTATTCGTTCTTTCTGTCTGATTCATTGTCCTTTTTAGATTTTTCTTCAGGATTGAGGCCGTCCTTAAAATCTCTGATTCCTTTTCCAATGCCTTTCATGAGCTCAGGAATTTTTTTCCCGCCAAATAATAATACTACGACCACGACGATCAGGATGATCTGCCAGGGGCCTATTATACCGATAAGAATATTTGCAACCATTTTTCAATATTTTCCGGCAAATATACGAAACATTTTAATGAGAATGGGAAGCAAAAAGTGATAAAACAGCAAGAGGAACTTTTTCCATTTATAAATATAACCAGGCAAATACAAATTGTCGGTTTACTAATAATGTTTGCAGAATAAGCTTTTTACTCCGTCTTGATTTCTTCTGTCTCTTTAGACAACTGCCCAAAGCTAAATCTTAGCAACCCCACTGCCACTGAAACAGTAGGGTTGTTTTGCGAAAAATAGGAAGTTATATCTTGTATTGCTAACCCCAATTCCCAGGAAAAACTGTTGTTATTGAACGGTAAAAATGAAATTCCCACGGGAATCTTGGTTCCTGTTGCTCCACCAGTTACCACACCAATGGATCCCCTGAACCATTTTACAGGCATGATGCGGGTTCCTATTCCGAATATAAGTTGATCATATGATCCGGGCACATCACTTACAGGAAGATAAAACTCGGTACCGACTTCAAATTTTTCTTTAAGGAGATAGGCACCTCCAAATCTTAAATTCGTTGGGAGCTTTGTGGTTTTGCTTTCCAAACCTTCCCATCCGCCCCATTTAAAATGATCAAAAGCAGCATTATCATCCAGTTCAAAAATGTTATAATTGTCTAATCCTGATGTTTCAATGTCATTTAAGACCGCATCTTCACCCTGATAAACATTTCCATCCCATATGATTTGTCCAACGTCAGTCAAAGCCAATCCTAATCTGAGCTTGTCAAACAATAACGCCGACACGCCGAAATCCAAGCCCCAGCCGCTGCCCACTGATTGGTAATCAGTATTGTTGATCTCAGAGGGAGAGGGGGTATCATAATCTACATTCAGTGTAGGATTAAGGGCAGAATAAGTCTTGAATACTCCATCTCTGTATGAGTAATTAAAAACACTGTAACCCCGAATGTATTTTATACCCATTCCTCCGTAAAGGGTCAATTTATTGTTTTCAATAATTTTTCTTCCGTATGATAAATTGTATTCCCTGAACCATGACATTTCGAGATAGGTATTTTCAAATAATTTCGTCACATATTCAGGATTAAGGCAGATGCCTATGGAATCTCCTGTTTCAGCATCTATCTGAATGGTATCAAAATAAGAAGAATTATATCCATTGAAAAGAATGTCTGCACTTTGCTCATTTAAAAAAGAATCCCACATGATCCTTTCCTTTATTGCAAATCCAAACCCACCTATCTTATCATCCTGAAAGGATATACCAACTCCGCTAACGTTACCTTCAAATTGAAGCTTGGTTTCGGTAAAATTTTGAACTGCTTCCTGCTTCTCTTCATTACTAAACTTGGTGCTGGAGGACGCAAACAATTCGTTCACCAACGCACGTTTTAAGGGTTCTGAATAAACGGAAATGGTTGCTTCTCCCACTCCAAAATTAACAAAATGATTGTTCCGTTTCCAGCCAAGGTTGGCAGGATTAAGACCTACGCATTGATAATCAGTAACCACTGCCGTACTGTAACCTGCACCTGTTACAGTAAATGCTCCAGATTGTGTTTGAGAAAGAACATGCAATGAAAATCCCATGATAACGGGTAGTGTGATTAAAACCGATACTTTTTTCATATTGTTAATTTTTATGATTTGGAGAAATCTTTAACAAATTTACAAAATGTCCGTTTAAATAAAAAGAACATTAAAAAATCATATAATGCAATCGCATTTCTCTGAGTCGGAAAAATATATCATGTATTAAAATTTTATTATTTTAGCCCATAAGGAATTAAAAAAGCAATACAATTTTTAATGCGCGAATATACAAAAATAGCTGTTATTTTCCTTCTACTGATGATTTTTAATTCGTGCAGGGAGCAGAAAAAAATAGGTATTGACGACCTCCGGCAAATTAAAAAAAGCAATGACCCGATCCTTAAAAAAATTCTTGCTGAAGGAAGATTGACCGCTACTACTGATTACAATTCAACCAATTATTTTATTTACCGCGGTGAACCCATGGGATATCAGTATGAATTGCTTAAATCGTTTGCAAATTTTCTTGGGGTTAAGCTTGAACTGATAATCAACAACGATCTGGAATCAAGTTTTAATTGCATAAATGACAATGGTTGCGACCTTATAGGATTAGGCCTTGCCATAACAAAAGATCGAAACAATGTAGTTGATTTCACCCTGCCAATTAATCAAACCCGGCAAATGCTGGTTCAGTGCAAACCAGAAGGTTGGCGAAAAATGCCAACCACCGAGACAATTAATGCAAAAATGATCCGCAATCCCCTTAACCTTGCCGGCAAAACCATTTATATACAGAAAAATTCAATCTTCAAAAACCGCTTATTTAATTTATCTGAAGAAATCGGGGCAGACATTAATATTGTTGAACTTGATGTTACAGTCGAAGAGTTAATCAGGATGGTGGCCACCCGTGAAATCGAATATACCATTAGCGAAGAATACATTGCTATGGTTAATACCAAGTACTACCCTGATATTGATGTTGAAACAGCTATTAGTTTTCCTCAAAATATTGCATGGGCTGTGAAAAAAGAAGCCTATGGATTGCTTGATACGATCAACTACTGGCTTGAAAACTTCAGGAATACAAAAGCATCCGCCTATCTCTATAATAAATATTTTAAAAATACAGGAAGGATCAATCTTGCAAAAAGAACAACCTATGCGGTTACAGAAGGCAAAATTTCCCCTTATGATGAGATCATAAAAAAATACAGTGAAAATATTGGTTGGGACTGGCGGTTGCTTGCTTCGCTCATTTGCCAGGAATCAAGGTTTTATCCTGATACAGTTGCCTGGTCAGGTGCTTTTGGCCTTATGCAGTTGATGCCGGGTACCGCTGAGCATTATGGTATTGACAGTCTTTCTTCACCTGAAGACCAGATCAGGGCAGGAGTAGAGTTTATTGCGGCGCTGGAAAAACAATTGACTGATAAAGCGGAGAACATAGAGGAAAGAACCAAGTTTGTCCTTGCCGCTTACAATGCTGGAATCGCCCATATTTATGATGCCCGGCGCCTGGCCGAAAAGTACAATAAAAATCCCTTTAAATGGGACGATAATGTGGATTTTTATATCCTGAACAAATCTAAACCAGAGTACTATAATGATTCTGTTGTAAGATATGGCTATTGCAGGGGTGAAGAAACTTACAGCTTTGTGAATGAAATTTTTGAACGGTTCCAACATTATAAAAACATAACAGGGGGTTAATGCTCTGTCTTATACATTTCCTTCTGCAATTATCCGAAAATAAAATAATCCAGTGTTAACCAAATTAAATAATCACCGTAGAAAAGGATTAAGTAATTGTATTTTTTCTAAAGTCTGTCAAAAATGAAGAATATGAGATTTATAATCATTGTTTTACTGGTAATTCCAATATTTATATTCAGTCAGGTACCTGATACCTCAAAGCTTTCAACAAAGGATAACCTGCTTTCGATAAAGCTTTACAACGAAAGTCTTGGCCTGTTCAACCAGCAAAAACAACTTGAAGCGATTACCATGTTGAATAAGGCGATTGCTCTCAATCCGAAGTTTGCAAAAGCCTACTATAACCGCGGCTGTTATAGATTGCAATCGCACAGCCTGGATGATGCCATTGAAGACTTTTCTCAACTGATTAAGCTTGAGCCGGGTTCTAAAGGGTATATGGGAAGAGGGTACACATATTTAATAAAAAAAGAATATCAGAAAGCAATTGAAGATTTGTCGGTTGCTGTCCTGAATGATCCCAAAAACGCCAATGCCTATTATTACAGGGGAAGTGTATATGCCCAACAGGAAAAGTATACACAGGCTTTGGCTGATTTTGATAAAGCCATCGAGTTGCAAAATAATTATGCAATTGCATACAACGACCGTGGAAGCATAAAAATAAAAATGAAGGAATATGCGGGTGCTAAAACCGATTTGATAAAAGCGGTAACTTTCGATCCTGCCCTTGCCATTGCTTATAATAATCTCGGTGAATTAGCTGCAATAGCCGGAGACATCGGATCGGCTCTCGAAAACTTTACAACAGCCCTGAAAATTCAGACTGATTATTTTGCCGCTTATAACAACCGCGGATTGACTAAGCATAATTCAGAAGATTTTGAAGGAGCGGTTGAGGATTTTACTAAAGCAATAGGAGTGAATCCTGATTTTGATTTGGCGTATAATAATCGCGGCAATTCTAAATATATGCTTGGTAATTTGGATGGGGCAATAGCTGATTTTACAAAGGCTATCGAACTCGATTCAAAATATGGTGAAGCCTGGCTGAACAGGGGAGTGGTAAAAGAAATGATCCGGGATACCCAAGGAGCATGTCAGGATTGGGCTAAGGCTGCTGACCTGGGGATAACGGCCGCAGGAAATTATGTTAAAAATCAATGTCAGAAAGATTAAACTGAAATGAAAATGGATAAAAAAGTTATAATATCAAATCTTGCTTTATTATTTGTATTCAATATAGCTTTAACACAAAGTATAGAGTTTAACAAATACAATTTCCCCTCAAATAAGGAGGAATTGAGCGTTGCATTGGGGCAAATCAACACAGGAGATAAATTTTACCAGGAAGGACCAGGTGTTTACAGGCTGGCCATTGACAGTTATTTAAAAGCCAATAAATTCAATTCCGAAAATGCATTGCTGAATTATAAGATCGGGAGATGTTACCTGGATCAGAATAATAAGTCCGAAGCCATAAAATATCTTGAAAAAGCTTATAAGCTTGATCCGCGCATCAGTATGGATATGGAATATAATGATGTCAACTTTTTGCTTGCAAGGGCTTACCATCTCGACTATCAGTTCGATAAAGCCATTTCAAAATACAAGGAACACAAAAACGGATTGACTCCGGAACAACTGGCAAAAGATGTTAAGAAGATCGATAAAATGATCGGTGAATGTGAAACGGCAAAGAAACTGGTTGCTAAACCTGTTCGGATTTTTGTTGATAACCTTGGTGATGTGGTCAACTCAGCCTATCCAGATTACAGACCGCTTGTTGTTCCCGAAGAAAGCATGATCATGTTTACATCGGCAAGGGAAAATACAAGCGGCGGAAAAAGAGATAAAGACTCTTATTACTTTGAGGACATATATGTATCCTATTTTGAAGAGGGGAAATGGACACTTCCTGAAAATTCGTACGATCTGAACAGTGTGAACCATGATGCCACAGCCGGTATTTCATCGGATGGCACGATACTTTATGTTTATAAATCAGCAGGAGGCAATCGTCTTTATCAGAGTTTTTTGGTAAATAATACCTATACATTGCCTGAAGAAATGTCAAATGCCATCAACAATGGAATGAAACAGGCATCTGCATCCTTAACCTTTGATAAGACAACCCTTTATTTTACCAGCCTGAGGGAAGACGGTTATGGCGGGCAGGATATTTATGTTAGTAAAAAAGATGCAAAAGACCGCTGGCAGGATGCCGTCAACATAGGCGCTACCATCAATACTCCGTATGATGAAGAGGGGATTTTTATAACACCGGACGGAAAAACATTATTTTTCAGTTCAAGAGGACACAATACCATGGGTGGTTATGATATTTTCAAAACTGAATGGGTAGATGGTAAATGGTCCAATCCGCAGAATCTCGGTTATCCGATCAACACACCTGACGACGATGTGTTTTTTACGATGGCAGCAAGCGGGCAAAGGGGTTATTACTCTTCCAAGAAAAAAGATGGATATGGAGGTCATGACCTTTACATCATCACTTTCCTGGGAGCGGCCAAGCCCATGCTTTTAAGCTCCAGCAATGAAAGGCTTGCTTTTATGGAACCATCATCGGCGCCTAAGCCTGAACCTGAGATCGAACAAAACACAACTCTGTCGGGAACCATCCTGGATGCAGCCACACAAATGCCGTTGCAAGCAACCATTGAGATTATCGACAATTCCAAAAACGAACTGATGGCAAGCTTTGAATCCAACAGTGCAAGCGGCGCATACCTCATCTCATTGCAGCCCGGGAAGAACTATGGAATTTCCGTTAATAAAAAAGACTACCTGTTCCATTCTGAAAACTTCGACATACCGGAAGATGCAATGGCCAAAAAGATCATAAAAGACATCCTTCTGAAAAAGGTGGAAATTGGAACAAGGATCGTTCTTAACAACATTTTCTATGATTTCAATAAAGCCACCCTTCGTCCCGAATCGGAAGCTGAACTGGATAGGCTTTATAAGCTTTTGAACGAGAATCCATCGCTCAAGATTGAAATTTCAGGTCACACCGATAATGTGGGTTCGGCTGCATACAATCAGAAATTATCCGAAAGCAGGGCGAAGTCAGTGGTGAATTATTTGTTCGATAAAGGCATTGATAAAACAAGATTGACGTTTAAAGGATATGGGTTTAACCGCCCGATAGCTAAGAACAATACCGAAGAAGGCAGACAACAGAATCGCAGAACTGAATTTGAAATTCTGGAAAAATAAAAAATCCTTCCTGAAGCCAGAAAGGATTTAACACATCTGATAATTTATTGGAAGATTTTTATTGAACTATTATCTGAATTCGGGACCGACTATTTCTATCCATTCATTAATTCGGGTGTCTGTTAGTTCTTCCTGATGATCCTGATCAAGAGCAAGTCCAAAGAACATGCCCCCTTTCACACCATTTGAATTGTAAAACTCATAGCCCTTAACAGGCCAGCGGCCAACAATTTTTGCTTTTCTTTTTTCGAATTCCTCCTGCAAAATTCCAAGCCCATCCACAAAATGGTTTGGATATAAAATCTGGTCACCAAGGCCATAGAAAGCAACTGTTTTTTTCGAAAAATCAATTTTATCAAGCAAGTGAAAAAATTCGTTCCATTTATTTGAATCATTGGCGTCTTCCCATACATGTGATCCTACAGTTGAACCACCCACAATCCAATGATTACATTCCTGCAATATCTTTATATCAAGTTTTCCTAGGGACATTTTTACAATTTCTTTCGCGGCAAAATGCCCGATAAATTTATCAGCAACCGTTTCAACGTTTCCACCTTCAGGCCAATAAATCAATGCAATTTTACTCATACTTATGTTAGCTTTTTCATTTATATTTCAAGGTTGCAAATTTAGAGAAATTAAATTCAATTTCAATTTGTCGAAACATTTTTCAATTTTATTAGGACAACCAAGGTTTAAAGCGCAAAACAAATAACTATGCGAAAACACTATGAATGATTACTAAGATAAAACCTGCAAGCATCCTTTATTGCAAGTTCCACGGGTAAAAATTGGTATTTTAAAGTTTCTGTGATTTTCTTGTTCGAATAGAGGTAGGTATTTCCGGCGGTAATGGCTGTTTCGCGTGTGATCAGTGGTTTTGTTCCTCTAAGCTTTCCCTCTAAGTAGGACAACCTCCATGCAAGTTGTCCCATCAAACGATTGGCTTTATAAGCCGGAGGCGCTTTGCCAGTTTCTGCTGCAATCATCGTAAAGATTTCTTTATAAGTAAGCGTTTCAGCCGAAACAATAAACCGCTCACCAATGATTTCGCTTTCAGCAAGACGGGTCATGATGGTCACCACATCCCTAATATCAACAAAGCCGTTACAGCCTTGTGAGTAAAACTTTAATCCTTTTAAAACTACAGAGATCATTTTGCCGGTACCACTGTTTGTTTCTCCCGGCCCAAGTATGACGGAAGGGTTGATGATGACGGCAGGCAATCCCTCTTCCATCCCACGCCAAACCTCCCGCTCAGCACCGTATTTGCTTATGGCATAATTTGAATTTCGCCGTGATGCTTTCCAGAGCGTGTTCTCATCGATGGTTTTCTGGTTTTCGCCCCGCCCGATGGCCGCAATTGAACTTACATGGCATAACTTTCTGATATTTTTATTGAGCGCTGCATTCACAAGGTTGGCCGTTCCAGTGATGTTGGTGCGCATCATTTCGGTTTTATCCTGCGGTTGGAAAGAAACTTTTGCCGCAGCATGATATATTTCAGTAATATTATCCGAAATCACCTCATCCAGCAAGCCGACATTTGACAATTCACCATCCACCCATTCTAACTTCCCGGGGAGCAATTCTGGTGAGCTTTGGTAGAAACTAAAAATACGGTTGAACAGTGATAGGTTGCTGGTTTTCCGTTTCAAAGCCCTGACATGTTTACCATTTGAAAGTAAATGATAAATAAGATGAGCTCCCAAAAATCCTGTGCCGCCGGTTACAAAAACCATTGCGCAAAACTAAGTAAAATCATGAAAAAAGAATAAATTCAAAAGTTGGCATTTTTCAAATGCTAATAACTAATTTGAAACCTATTTTAAAAGATGTTGTTTAATAGCCTTAGGAACAATTTTTAAAATATTGGCAAATGAAAAAGATTATCCTTATCGTATTTAGTTTAAATCTGCTTTTCTATGGAGCATTCGCACAGAAGGGCAAAGAAATTACTTTAGGTGTGGGTGGCGGAATTAGTTCAGTATGGATTGTCAATCAGAGCTTTTATGGCGAACCGGAAGTGGATTATGCCCCGAAAATAGGTTATGCAGGGAGTTTAAACCTGGGTTATAATTTCGATGAGAGCATGGCTGTGATGACCGAGTTTCAAGTTTCTTTTCAGGGGCAGAAATATGATGGCAAGCAATCCTTTGGAGGCGAAACCTACAGTGTAGAAAGAAACATTAATCTAAGGTATTTTAATATTCCGGTGTTTTTTAAATATGCCTTTGGAACTGGTGGTACCAAATTTCGTTTCCTTGCAGGTCCGCAGGTTGGTATTTTGCTCGATGCAACCCAGGAATACCTGAGAGATGATGTGAATGATGGGGTTGATGGCAACTATATACGACTAGGAACTTGGGCAGTGGATCAGAACAATAAGCAATTTGTAACTGATGCCAATAATGTTATAGACCGCTTTAAAAAGACAGATTTCAGCCTGGTGATCGATATCGGAGCCGACATACACCTTTCCGACTTGTTTTTTATCAGTGCCGGTATTCGGGGCAATTACGGTTTGTTGGAAATCAATGCTGAACCATACAGAATTGAGAATCTTGATGGTGAATATACGCCTTCACATAACCTCTGGGGAGGTGTTTATTTTGGCATCAACTACAAACTTGATGTACAAGGTTACAACCAGAGGAGCTTCTAGGAATTCACCCTGAACAATTATTTCTTTCAGGAATCTTTTTTAAAAAGCTCTTTATAAATCATAATCATACTTTCAAGATCGATCAAAATATTGATGATGAGGTAAGTTCCAAAACCGATCAGAATAATTCCGACGATACGGTTCATCCAAATCATGATTTTAAGATTTAGAAAATGCTTTATCTGATAGGAGACAAAGGATTTCAAAAGATCGGTAGTGAAAATAGTTCCCAGGGCGCCAGCCAGAAATAAGTAATTGGCTTCATTATTTACTCCGAATTTAGCGCTGATTGAAACAACCACAGTGATCCAGATAAACCACATACCGGGATTGGCTGCATTCAGGAGAAAGCCTTTAATGATATAAACATAGAATTTTGAAGGTTTAGAATTGTTTCCGCTGTTCTCGTCCCCCGCAGGATTTTCAACTTTTCTGATGAAGGTATAGGTCCCAAAAATAATCAGGATAATGCCGCCAATAATACTGAACAAAGTATTTTGACGCGGATCGGATCCAAGGAACTGGATGGCACCAAAGTAGGTTAAGATTAAAGCAGTGAGATCACTAAAAAAAATTCCAATTGCAAGAAAGGCTCCGGAGCGAAATCCTCGATGTATCCCGGTTTGGATAAGTGAAAAAAAAGCCGGACCTAAAAGAACCGCGAAGGTCAAACCTACCAATACACCCTGAAAAAATGGATTCATGATATTTTACAATCTGTTTTCAATTTTTACTCCCTGAAAATTCATCAGGTAATCCTTCCACTCGAGATGAATTTTCTTTTTCAAAACCCGTGGAAATTTATTGGCACCACCTTCCTTTCCTTTTAGCTTCATCCACTCAGCGAAAGCTTTTGTGGGCAATACTTCAACAAAAACTTCCCGGATAGCCGCTATTCTTTCAACCCGGTAATCGTCATTCAGTACTTTAAGGTATCCGTCCAGCTTACTTCTTGCTAATTGATGATCAAGCGGATCATCGCAACCCAGGTACCACTGATGGGCGAACATCGAATCGTATTCTATTCCTGCTACAGTAAATTCTCTGATCTCAACATTTAATTCGTTTTCAAGCATTTCAATAGCCCTCGTCATATTATCGATGGATAAGTGTTCGCCGCAAATGCTAAGGAAATGCTTGGTTCTTCCAGTGATCACGATTTCATTTTTTGCTTTGGAAGTAAACTTAACCACATCTCCGATAAGGTATCTCCAGGCTCCCGAACAGGTCGACATTAAGAGTGCATATTCTGCACCCTCTTCTATATCCTTAATTGTAAGCGCCTGAGGATGGCTTTTCAGATTGCCTTCTCCATCGAAATTCGCATCAGTGAAAGGAATAAATTCAAAAAAAATATCATTATCCAGAATCAATTTCAAACCACTTACATCAAATCCATCGGTATAAGCTATATAACCTTCCGACGCGAGATAGGATTCCTGAAAAAAAACCTTTTTTCCGAACAGTTTTTCAAAACTTTTCCCATAAGGGCCGAAAGAAACCCCACTGTGGACATAAACCGATAAATTTGGCCAGATATCATGAATGGATTTCGCTCCATAATGATCAATTATTTTTTCAAGAATGATCTGAATCCAAGCCGGAACCCCTACAATGACGCCAATATCCCAGTCCTTTGCATTTTTAATAATCTCGTCCAGCTTGGTCGACCAATCTCGTTCCCTCGAAATTCGTTTGCCCGGCTTATAGAAATGCTGAAACCAGAAAGGAAGTGTTCCGGCAGATATTCCGGAGAGGTCTCCTTCATAATAAGTACCATTATACTGAAGATGGGTGCTGCCTCCAATCATCAGAAAGCCTTTTTCATAAAAATCAATGGGAAATGAATACTTCACTGATGAAACCAATTGCCTGATGCTTGCCTTTCGTATGGCACGGATCATATCGCCGGTTACAGGAATATGCTTACTGGCTGCTTCTGATGTACCTGAGGTTAGAGCGAAGTATTTAACCCTGCCTGGCCAGGAAACAAAAGCCTCACCGTTAAGCGCCCTGTACCACCATTTCCTGAACATTGCATTGTAATCATAAACAGGCACTTTATTGCTGAAGGCTTTTACGACATCTTTTTCCTTAATGATGTCAGAGAAATCGAAGTGTTCGCCAAAAGCTGTGAACTGCGCTTTGCGGATTAATTTTTTAAGAACTTTTTCCTGGAGCAGATAGGGATCTATTTGCATTTTCCTTTTCTGATCCAGAGGAAAGTTCCTGAGTTCGTATGCTTTTTTTATGATGGAGCCTAATATGGGCATCTTTCAAAAGATTATTTATCAAGACAAAAATAGATAATAATAATTACTACTTTTAGGCTAAATATTGAAAGGAATGAAAATGATCCTGAAACTGATAATCGTATGTATCCTTTGCCTGATCACAGTTGCTATTATTTATTTTGTGGGTGTGCTGGTCTATGCTACCATCACAGAATTTAAACCGAAGCCCACTGAAAATATTCCGGTTAAGCCGGAAGATATTACAGTAATTCCCCTTGTAAAGGAATTGAGTTTGCTTACCTGGAACATCGGTTATGGCGGATTAGGAAAAGAAATGGACTTTTTTTATGAGGGTGGTAAAATGGTTAGGCCAGCGCATACACAATCTCAAAAATATATTGAAGGAATTTCTGAAGTCATTAAAGCTAATGATTCTATTGATTTCTTTCTTCTACAGGAAGTGGATTTTAATTCAAAGAGAAGCTATTATCAGGATCAATCTGACTTAATATATTCACTAACCAATCTTCCTCTAACAAAAACAATTAATTATAAGTCCGATTACGTTCCTGTGCCTTTTTTAAATCCCATGGGAAAAGTTAATTCCGGATTGGTGACAATTTCAAAATACATTCCCGAAGAATCCATGAGGATAGCTACACCAGGAAGTTACAACTGGCCGAAAAAACTATTCATGCTCAAGCGATGCTTGCTAATAACAAAATATAAAGTTAGTGGTCAGCATGATCTTGTCCTTTTCAACCTCCACAATTCCGCATATGATGATGCAGATGCATTGCGTGATGAAGAACTAAAGTTAATCAGGTCGCTTGCTTTGGAGGAATACAACAAAGAAAATTTTGTCATTGCAGGTGGCGACTGGAATCAAAATCCACCGGGATTGGAAATGAGCGGTTCAAATCTTTATAAGGTTAAAAAACTTCGTCCCATTTCTTTTGAATTGATGCCGGATGGATGGACGTGGGCTTTTGATGGCAGTTATCCTACAAATAGGGATGTGGATAAACCATTTGACAAAGATACCACTACCTGCTCACTAATTGATTTTTTCCTGGTTTCTCCAAACATTGAGGTAGTTGAAACCAGAACTTTGGACCTTGAATTTGAAAATTCAGATCATCTGCCTGTGATATTAAGGATAAGAATTAAAGAATAGATGCTCTTTGCCAAAAATTGATCAGGTGTTGGATACTACTTTACCAGCATCATTTTATTCTTTAGATTAAATCCACTGGCGGATAAGGAAAAATAATAGACCCCTGGAGATAGATTATAGTTGGAAGCATCGAAATGTTCAACATACTTTCCTGTTTGTCTTTCTTCGTTATCAATAAGCGTTACAATTTCATTTCCCATAAGATTATACACTTTCAGGGTAATTATTTCGGGTTGACGAAGCTTAAAAGAAATCACGGTGCTTTGCATAAACGGATTGGGATAGTTGGGTTCCAGCGAAGCAAAAGGAATTTGTTGCGGTTCATCAACAGAATTAATTACAAAATCCGGATTTACGATGGCTGTCCACACACTGAGATCATTGTCCTGTAACCTTGTCCAGATGGGCCGAATTACATTATTGTGCGCTGAAACATTGTTATAATCTCCGAAGAACACACCCGGATTGGGCAGGAAAGGCTCTTCACTGACTTTGAAGTTTATGAAAGTCTCACCACCATCGGTCGAGACGGCCATGTAAACATCAGTATTGTTATCGTTGTAATTTCTTCTATCATAAAACACAAACCAAAGGTAACCGGTCACCTGGTCAATGGCCATCCATGTGAAGAATTGCTGTTTACCAGGTGGATCATCATTCACCCTGATGGGTCCAGTCCAGGTATTGCCATCATCAGTTGATTTTGCAAACCAAACATCGGTGTCATCTTCTCCATTTCGCTGATCTGACCAGTTTATGTATATGTTTCCATGATATGGACCTCCGCTTAAATCACAAACAGTAATAGGCAATCCGTTGCTCCGGCTGATGCCAGGAATGCCATAATCCCATCCTGTCGGAAAGGGATCGACAAAAATATCCTGTGTAAGCCATGTTTCGCCTTGATCGAGGGAACGGTCAAAAATTAATCCGGCTGGTCCTGCCCATGCAACATAAATTTCTCCATTCGGGCCAACAGCCGGTACAGCTCCCTCAACTGTATTATCGCTGTCGATGCAATCGCCATCCACTTCGTTAATTTTTACAGCTTCGCTCCATGTTTCACCTGCATCTGTCGATTTTGAAAACCGAATGATGCTTTTATCATTTGGATTGGAGCTTCCATAGTCATCAAACTGTGTCCAGGTGACGTAAATATTGTTATTTGTCCAGTCAACAACCGCCCACTGTTTGTCCTGCGCTTTGGTCCCGTTTAAACCCATATAAGATCCATCGCTCCACGTAAGGCCGCCGTCAGTGGACTTCTGACATACAATTCGATCGATCCAACTACCTACCAGCGGCGATGAAAGATGGAAAAAATAGACATTTCCCAAAGTATCAGTAATTAATACCGGATCACCCCAAACACCGTTTTGTGTGGACGTGAGAATCCCGGTATTCCATGTATAGCCGCCATCAAACGAACTGTAAACATTATTGATGTTGGCTCCACCAACGATGTGATCAGTGTTTTTAGGATTGACATAAATGGAAGGTTCCTCAGGAGAATTAGAAGTACTTATCATTACGTTCTGGTGCTGGGCAAAACTGAAATTCAGGTTCAATAAAGTTATCAGCGCTAATCCATATATTTTTTTCATCTTATTGAAATTTGATCGTAAAAGTATTCAAATTGATTAATAAAAGGACAAGAGTAGGGGTAATTTGGTTGGCAGAGAAGGTCATGGACCAGATGCCTTAAATATTTTTCCTTAGATTTGGTCCAGGTCATGCTGACACAGGTGACCGGGCGGGAAGACTTAAACCAGAAGGTGACCGCACCACTCCTAACTTAATGGGTGCAATATCCGACATTCGGTTGAATCATAGTGCCAGCGTGTAACTCGTAAAATATTTATTTATAAACATGAACTATTTTTCCTTAAATGAATTCATGTTAATTTTAAGTAAATTTGTAAAACATTTTATACTAAAATAAGTTTTGGAATTGCGGAAATACCTTTTAAAAATAATGTATTTTACAGTTTAATAATTATACAATCATCATGGATTTACAAGCACAAAAAACGTTAATAATAGAGCAGTTTAAAAAGGTGGACGATGTGAACCTGATTAATGCAATTAAAAACTTGCTCGATTACGCATTAAAGAAAGAACAGGAAAGTTTTGACATTCCCGAAGCTCACCAAAAACTGGTGATGGGGCGTTATACGAAGGTCAGGAAAAACCCTGAAAGACTTTTAAATTGGGACGAAGCTAAAAAAACGCTGAAAGCCTGATGAAGTACAAAGTGAAAATTGAACCCGATGCCCTTGCAGATATCCGGGCCATTACCGACTGGTACAATGAAGCACAGACAATGTTGGGCAAAAGGTTTCAGGACACTGCCATTAAACAAATTAACAGCCTGGGTAAAAACCCTCAAATTTACGCCATCCGTTACAAGGAAATCCGTTGTATGCTGGTAAAGAAATTTCCGTATATGGTACATTTTTATATAAATCAGGTGAGCAATAGCGTGGAAGTATTAGCAGTAATAAGCACATACCGAAACCCTAAAATCTGGGAAGAAAAAACTGGATAAGTCAACATTACACGAGGTTCACACAGAATTTGTAAGTTGTGGAAGAAAAATGGTCCAGGTCATGCTTACACACATGGCTGGGCGGGAAGACTTGAACCGGCGAGGGGAAATTTGATCGTAAAAGTATTCAAATTGATTAATAATAGGACAGTAAATGAGTTAATTTGGTTGGCTACATCAAAGTATTAGGGCAATAACTGTATGCAACCTTTCTTGCACATAAAAAGTCTTTAGTTCAATCTCAAATCTTGAGAATATGAGGAAATCATTTTACTTATTTGTCATTTGCACCGGCTTTATTTTTCTGCCTTTTGTTAAAAATTTTGGACAGGAAGAACCTGCTGTAAAGATAAAAACCTACACCCATGAACTCTCTGAGGAGGAAAGAGCACTTTTCCCTTTGGTAGGTAAAGATTTCAAAGCCACCGATCCGCCTCCCGGAATTGTAAACAATATCGCTGAATTTGATCATATGGAAGGCGTTTTGATCCGCTACCCATTTGGTATTTCCTATGAACTGATAGCCGGGATGTCTGAAGAAATTATGGTTACTACTATCGTTTCAAACGCTTCTAATCAAAATATAGTGACCAATCAATATCAATCAAATGGGGTGAACATGAGCAATGTAAATTTCCTCATAGCTCCGACTGAAACTTACTGGACACGCGATTATGGCCCAATGTATGTCCGATATGGAGAGGATCAGATCGGTGTGGTGGATTTTATTTATAACCGTCCTGACCGCCCTAATGATGACCTGATCCCTCAAAAGGTAGCAGCGTTCCTGAATATTGAATGGTTCGGAATGGACCTTATCCATACTGGCGGTAATTACATGACTGATGGATATGGAATTTCATCTTCATCTGAATTGGTGTGGGAGGAGAACCCGGATTTAACAGTTGAAGAAATCAATCAACTGGTTTTGGATTACCTTGGAATCAGCACTTATCACGTGGTTCCTGATCCGAACAATACTTATATTGATCATATCGATTGCTGGGGAAAATTCCTGGATGTTGATAAAGTTTTAATTCGTGAAGTTCCAACCTCACATCCTCAGTACGATGAAATAGAAGCAACGGCTGATTACTATGCAGCTCAAATTTCATCCTGGGGAAATCCTTTCCAGGTTTACCGGGTATGGACACCCAATAATCAACCTTATACCAATTCTCTGATTCTGAACAACAGGGTTTTTGTTCCGATCATTGGGTCGCAATGGGATGATGAAGCCATAGCGGTTTACCAGGAAGCTATGCCGGGATATGAAATTTTGGGTTTTACCGGATCCTGGGAATCAACAGATGCATTGCATTGCCGGGCGAATGGCATTGCTGACAAGAATATGCTGGACATAAAACATTATCCTTTGCTTGGCGATCAGCCGGTTCAAACTGAATATGAAATTGAGGCCTCTATAACCGCTTATAGCGGGTCACCTGTGATTAATAACGAAGTAAAAGTCTATTATAAAATTAATGGGAGTAGTTACCAGGAAATGACCATGACCCCTGAAGGTGATAAAATATATTCAGCCATCTTGCCTGGCGCATCCTATGGCTCCGAAATAGATTATTATATTACTGCTGCGGATCAGTCCGGGAAAACCTCAAACCATCCTTTTATCGGGGCGGCTGATCCCCATGTGTTTTTTGTGGGTGAACAATTATTCCCAGGAATCGTAATCAATACAACTGAGATCAATGCCTGGGTCAACCAGGGGGATACTGATGTAGAGGAATTCCAGATTTCCAATTCGGGTCAGTTAGAACTAAATTATTCTATTGATTGGACATCGGCAATGTTTGAGGAATATGATTTTACTGTTGCCAATAGCCCTAATCAAAATCTATGGAATAGCAATACATATGCAGAATTGGGCTGGACTGATTTTGAGATTGACAATGTTGTAGGAGAAATTGGAGGCTGGTCAATCAATTATCAATGGCTTACGGATAACTATCCCGAAGAAGGGACATTCAGGGTTGAATCCCCTTCCGGAACTGAGGCAGTTATTGCTTCCGGTAATGCTTCTGGTAATTACACAATAGAACTCGATGCTTTTAACGGTGAACAAATGCAGGGAACCTGGAAACTTTGGATTACAGATTCATACGGCGATGGCGGGCACAAAGCTTCGAATATTACAATTACCATTTCAAAAACCTACGAGATATATTCCTGGCTAACGGTCGAACCATTCACCGGAACGATAGCTCCCGGAAATGCACAAACAATTCAGGTTACTTGCGACGGCTCACAGATGCCATTGGGTGATTATGAAGGAACCATTTTCATTACTTCCAATGATCCTGATTCTCCTATGATGGAAATCCCTGTAAATTTCCATGTCGATTTTGCTTCAGGAATTGCTATAACAGATGTTAGCGAAACAAAGGTTTCACATTATCCAAATCCTTTCTCAGGCCAGGTGATGATTGATCTGGAATTATCTCATGCAGCTTTTGTGAGCCTGGAAATTTTCGATGTAAATGGCGAGAAGGTTAGAACACTTACCAATAAAAATTACGAGCCAGGAATATATCATTACAGCTGGAATGGGACGAATAAGCAAGGTAAGCCGGTGAATACAGGGGTTTACTTCTATCGCTTGAGAGCAGGAGGTTTCGAAAAAGTTGAGAAGCTACTTTTGGTTGATTAAAAAATTCAAAGAGGCTGCCTCAAATTCGGGGCAGCCTCTTCTTCATTTCTATGCATCTTCGCAAATGCAACCTCACTCAACTATTATACATTTTTCACATACACCATTTTGTCATCCCCGTAATCATAAAAATCAGTAAACCTTGCCTTCAGGTCGTACGCATTCTTTTCATAAAAACGCTGGGTAGGCAGGTAATATTCTTTGGATGATGTTTCGATATAAACCGCCTTGCCACCAAGTTTAGCAATCTGGTTTTCCGTTTCCTTCAGCAGTATCGAACCAAGCCCCTTCCCCCTGAAGTCATTGTGCGTTACAATCCAATATAAGTCATACGACAGCAATGAACATGGTATCAAACCAAAATTGCAATAAGCAACAGGTTTACCATCAATTTCAAGAAAAATAAATTCATAACCGCTTGCCTTGCCGTCTTTCAATCGCTCCTCTACCAGGCTCACAGCAACAGGTATTTCATCATCCCTAAAAAATCCTGTTGACACACAGATTTCCCTTACAGTTTCAATGTCGGACGGATAAACTTCCATCCTGAACGTATATTTCAAATCAGTTTGTGTAGGCATCTTCAATAATTCTTTTCATTACATCAGTAAACTTATGTCCGGCCTGACTACATGCCACATAAAATCCCGCATCAGGCGAGATGCAGGGATTTGCATTGATTTCAAGAATATAGGGTTGATTGTTTTCATCTACACGCAAATCCACCCTTGCATATCCTTTAAGGTTAAAGACATTCCAGCATTTGATACAAATTTCTTGTATCTTTTTAATTAATGGCTTGTCGGCTTCATTTACATCAAATGTTCTGGAAGTATTTTCATATTCAAATGAACCTTCAACCCACTTTGACCGGTAACCCATGATGCGTGGTTTTCCTTCGGGAAAATTTAAAAAAAGCATCTCAGCCGGATTCATTACTTCAGGTCCTCCATTACCACCCAGCACTGACATATTAAATTCGCGTCCAGAAATATATTCTTCAATGAAAAACTTGTGATTGTGTTTCTCATTCATGAATTCTATCATTTTCGGATCTTTTCCCTTTAAAACCCTGTGTTCATCAATTCCAACAGATGCATCCTCCCACAAAGGCTTGATGATGTATAGCTTGTCTCCTGCCAATTTATCCATCTCCGATGGTAAAAACCAATCGGCAGTGGGGAGTCCGTTAGCTCTCATTTTCTCCTTGGCATAAACTTTATTTGAGGTAAGGTACATGCTATCTAACCGGCACCCGGAATACGGAACATTCAGGCTTTCGAGCAATGCTGTTGGAAAGTAAATCAGTTCAGCCTTGCCATCAACACCTTCCACCAGGTTAAAAACGATATCCGGTTGAAGGTTGACAATAGTATCTTTGGCCTTTTGCATGTTCAATTCGAGGAAATCTCTTGAGGTTTTATAACCCAGTTCTATCAGGGCTTCTTCTACCACACGCGCCTGTTCAAGCACATCCAGCTCGTCCTTCGTAGGGTTCTCAGATAATTTATTAATCAGGATCAATGCTTTCATCAATATCAATTTTACTTCTTAACTTTCTTTACCGCCGATTTCATGATCATCGCAATTAATTCTTCGTATGAGATGCCGTTCATCCTGCAAAGAATCGGCAGGTCCGAATTGATCGGATGTAAACCTGCCAGTGGATTTACTTCAATGAAATTGGGAATTCCGTTTTCATCACAGCGCAAATCCACCCGCCCACCATCCTGACAACCCAATGCCCGCCACGAATCTACAGCAACCTTTTTACAAGCCTCGGCTATTTCACCATGAACCAGTGCATATTCAACCACCGTTACGTATTCTTCTTTATTAAAATAGGAGTAGACATTCTTTTCGGCATTTTGCTTCAGCACGACCTCCATCAGGCCTATACTGTGGGCTTCATCGCATGTTCCAATTATACCAACGGTAAACTCTCTACCCGAAAGAAACTTTTCGACTAGAACAGGCTGTTTGAAGGTTTTAAGCAGATGATCCGTCATTTGCTCAAGTTGCTGGTCATTTTCAATCACCGATTTTCCGGTAATCCCTT
Organism: uncultured Bacteroidales bacterium; assembly: GCA_963749345.1. Classification (GTDB taxonomy): domain Bacteria; phylum Bacteroidota; class Bacteroidia; order Bacteroidales; family JAADJA01; genus JAADJA01. The sequence continues at coordinate 648,995 of CAVVMO010000004.1, forward strand.
TTCCGGTGCCTTCAGCCACCGGTTTGACAAATAATGGATAGGGCAGGTTAATGCTTTTTAATTCATTCACAGAATGTATCACGGCGAAATCCGCAGTCGGTATCTTCGCATCACGAATCACCGATTTGGTCATCCCTTTATGAAGGGTAAGTGCCATGACAAGCGGATCGGAAAATACATAAGGAATGTTGTAAGCATCCAAAATGGCCGGAACCTGGGCCTCACGGCCGATGCCGTAAAATCCTTCACAGATATTGAAAACAATATCCCATGTTTTACCTTCAACAAGCTGCTGACATAATGCTTTCACATTACCGATTTTTTCCGTGTCAAAACCGGCTTTTTGAACTGCCAGTTCAATGGCATCAATGGTATCCTGCTTGTCGAACTCTGCAGTCTCTTCCATTGTAAAGCCCTGTTTCAGATAATCTTCACGGAGGTCGTATGTAATACCGACTTTCATCTATAGCTGTTAATTACGGAAAAGCATTTATAAAATTTCAATATGGTTTGCTTTATAAGCAACTGAATGAAAATGCAAAATCAGTCGAAATAAGATAACCAGCTTAATTTATAAATCAATCAGGGTCGGGATAATAAAACATTTTCCCTTCATAATTTTTCAGCATGGCAATTCCATCTATTTTTCCCTGGTAATATTCCGGAAGCAAAGGAATTTTCCCGCCACCACCAGGAGCATCAATTACAAAATGAGGAACAGCATAACCGGAAGTAAACCCACGTAAGCCTTTGATTAGTTCCAATCCTTTTTCAATGGGTGTCCTGAAATGTCCGGAACCTGGTATAGGATCGCATTGATAAAGGTAATATGGTCGTACCCTGATTTTAAGTATACCATGCATCAGTTTTTTGAATACCTCAACATCATCATTTACTCCTTTTAAAAGTACCGTCTGGCTTCCCATCGGAATTCCGGCGTCGGCAAGTCGGTTACAGGCCGCCTGAGTTTCAGAGGTTAGTTCATCGGGATGGGTAAAGTGAATGCTCATAAAAACCGGATGATACTTCTTGATCATTCGTGTCAAAGAGGGCGTGATTCGCTGTGGAAGCACCACCGGAACTTTCGTTCCGATGCGGATAATTTCCACATGTTCAATTGCGCGTAATTGCGAAAGCAGGTATTCCAGTTTGTTGTCGGTAAGAGTCAGTGGATCGCCACCTGATAGTATAACATCCCTCACTTCAGGATGATTTCTGATATAATCCAGTGCCACATCCCATTCAGTTTTTGAAGCATGGCATTTATCCTTTTTGGATACCATGTGCGAACGGGTACAATAGCGGCAGTATGTAGAGCAAAATCCCGAAACCAAAAAGAGAACCCGGTCAGGGTAACGATGAACAAGCTGATTTACCGGGCTGTTATTCATTTCACCCAAAGGATCTGATTTTTCCTCCGGTAAAGTGATCAACTCATCCAATACCGGAACTACTGTTTTACGCAGAGGTTGCTGGGCATTTTCCGGATCGAGTAAACTTGCATAGTATGGAGTCATCCGGATAGGCAGGTTGTAGCCATTCAAGGTTGGCTTGATTTCATCATCCGCTAAAAATAGAAATGATTTGATTTGTTCGTAGGTAGTAAAGCTGTTTCGCAGCTGCCATTGCCAGTTATTCCATTCTTTGTTAGAAATTTGCGGGAAGTGCTTATTTTTAAACGCCTGGGCTTTCGGGTTTACAGGGAAATCGCTTTCACCACGCTTTACCTGCTCCATCAGTTGATTCAGCTCCGTAGTAAAAAGGCTTTTACTCGGAGGTTCGGTTTCCTTTTCGTCAAGGAAACCGGATGTCTTAGACTCTTTTTCTTTCGACTTCATTTTTTGATTTTCGTTTTTCAAATTTTAAGCTATTCTTATTATACTATTTAATTTACTGTCTTATAAATACTTACACTGCATTTTTAAATTCTAAAAAAGCACGCAATAATATGAAAATTAACACTAGCGTATATTTTATTTAAAAAAATTTTAACCAATGTTTTTTTAACAATTTTAGATTTGATTAACAACAACTTAACATCTTATTAACGAATCAAAAATAAATTGCATCAATTTTGGGGTCATAAAAAACGTCATGTTTTCCTTAAGTTTCCAATTAATCGAAAATTTTACTATTGCAAAGTGTGCTAAAAAATCTTTAAATCCATACAACTACGCAAACTGGATAAAATTGTTCAATTATTTTTTGCAATAAAAAAGTAAATAATTTGAATCCCTTATATATCAATGGTTTTAGAAGTAATGCTATTTTTAAAAAAACTAATGTTGATGGTTCAATTATTGCAAATCATCTTCACTCTATTATGGTTGATGGTTTAAAAAAATCATCTTATTATCCGGCTCAAATAATTCAATTGGAATAGCCTTTCAAATAAAATATATATTTTAGCTTTTGTATCACTTGTATTAGAACATTCGAAATAAGCATTTATGCACGTTAAAGGCAAACATTACCGGACTGTGTGGATGGAAGGTTCATCAGTGTTTATGATAGAACAGAATTTGTTGCCGTTTGAGTTTAAAATCTACGAGGCAAAAAATTGGAAAGACTGTTGCTTTGCCATCAAATCAATGATTACGCGAGGGGCTGGAGCAATTGGCGCAACAGCAGGCTTTGCAATGGCACAGGCTTATCTGGAAGCTACCACGACAAAGAATCAAGGTATCATATTCATTGCAAAAAAAGAAATTGAAGCTACCCGTCCCACCGCACGAAACTTATTTTATGCGGTTGACAGAGTATTTAAGGCCGGACAAACTTCACCTGAAAATGCAATAGCAGAAGCACAAAAGATGGCTGATGAAAATATTGAAGAAGCCAAACTCATTGGTAAATACGGAAATGATCTGATCAGCGACGGATTCCGTATCGAAACTCATTGCAATGCAGGCTGGCTGGGATTTGTAGATTATGGTAGTGCGTTATCCCCGATTTATTTTGCGAAGGAAGCAGGGAAAAATATTTTTGTCTATGTTGATGAAACCCGTCCCCGTAACCAGGGTGCACGGTTGACGGCCTGGGAACTGCAAAATGAAGAAATTCCTCATGCCATAATTCCGGATAATGCAGGAGCTTACTATATGTCCAAAGGTGATGTTGATTTGATGATTGTTGGAGCCGATCGGATTGCAGTTAATGGAGATGTGGCCAACAAAATCGGTACGTTGGAAAAGGCTGTCGTCGCAAGAGAATTTGGCGTTCCATTTTATGTGGCCGCTCCACTTTCAACCTTTGACATGAACAGTTCGACAGGAAAAAATATCATTATTGAGCAGCGTAATCAGGATGAAATTTTTTTTCAAACCGGATTAGATTCAAATGGAAACAGGGTGAAAATCCAGGTTACCAATCCTGGGTCAGAGGCTTTGAATCCAGCGTTTGATATTACCCCTGCAAAATACATTAGAGGAATTATCACCGAAAAAGGGATTATCTCTGCCGATGCAGAATCCATAAAAAAACTTTTTGAATAAATGGATTATTTGGAATACCGAAAAGAGGTCGCACATTTTATGCGCAGGTTGTATGAGCAAAAGCTTACAACAACTTCGGGGGGAAATGTAAGCCTGAGGATTGACAACATTGTTCTGATCACAGCATCACAAACTGATAAAGCAATAATTGATGAAAGTCAGATCGGGATTATTACAATGAAAGGTAATAATCTTTCCGAAAACCTTAAAATAAGCATGGAAAGCAAAATGCACCTGGCCATTTATTCAAGACGTCCCGAAGTAAAAGCCATTGTGCATGCTCATCCAATTTTTTCTACAAGCTTTGCCATTGCAGGAAAAGAGATCAAGACTAACCTTGCAGGTGAAGCAAGAGCGATTTTGGGAGTTCCGGTTAAGTCGGCTTATGTTTTAATGGGTACACAGGAACTGGCGGATAAAGTAGCCGATGCCAGTCTCAAAGGAAATGTAATTTTGATGGAAAACCACGGAATACTCACTGTCGGAGAAAATCTGCTCCAGGCTTATGATCGCATGGAGGTGCTTGAATCTGCTGCGAAAATGACTTTTATTACAACCCTGTTGGGCGGCGGCAAAGAACTTACCGATGAAGAATTGAAATCCATCGATAAACTGTTTCAGTAAAGCAATAAGAATTTGAAACAAAAGAGTGTTCTGATATTATTTTTAACGCTACTGAGCCTAAGCAGTTTTTCACAGGAGAAAAAATATTTTTCTTTTGATCTGGGCCTTTCACAAAACCACAATGGATTTTTTATTCTTTACAGCGGCATCATTGATGTTGGTGGAAGTTATAATCTAAATATAATGGGGAATTTATATGCCGGTGCATCTTTTCACCTCGACTATCTGAAAAGAACAAATACTTCTTCCGGAACTATTGTTTACAAGCCCAAATTAAATCTTCACTATAATTTTAAAGTCACACAAAGAATTTATCTGACTGCGCTGGCTGCTTTGGGATATTCATTTGTTGTCCTATCAAATAAGGAGTATAGTTATAAAGAGACCCAACATGGCATTAATCCGGGTGCGGAGTTGAGGACTTCATGGAGAACGCAGGGTAAAACGGATTTTTACATATTCGGGCGATACGATTACATCTACCTTGCAAAAGACGAGGATTTCACCCAACTGGAGTTTTATCGCCGAATGCATTTAACAAGCTTTGGACTCGGTATTAAAATTAAGAATTAGGAAGAAAATACTAACCAATGACATCTTACATTGGCAATATATCTTTTGTAAAAGCAGGAACTAAATTATTGCAGTCAATGGTTTTCTTAATTTGGTTTTTGTTTTCAATCATATTTGTTTCCTCCTGTCAGAAAGAGCAGCAACCCCTGATTTTTGAGGAGGATTATCTTAAAGTAGCTGACATTCTTCACAATTGCCAGGGTTCATGCGATGAAATCCTTGACTGGGAAAACAAAGAAGCCGTGGTTTTCGGCCACATAATGGATATTGAAAACGACAGCATAAAAAAAGAATATTTTTCAAAGAGTAAATTTTATCTGCTCGATATCCGAAACGGGATGTTCATGGAAGTAAGCATTACGGAAAACAAAGATCCGATTTTCGAAAAGATTTGGAATGCAAAAAAAACTGATGAATTTTTGATCAAAGGGACATTAAATGCTGTTTATGCTTTGGATAATGATGAATGTGTTAAAGGTGTGAACTTATTATTAAATCATCCTGATAACATAAATTTTAAATAACTATGAACAAACAGAATACCTGCTCCTGGCCAGGCAACAATCCTCTGATGATCGCCTATCACGATAAAGAATGGGGCGCACCGCTTCACGATGATATGAAAATATTTGAATTCCTGGTACTCGATGCCTTTCAGGCTGGGTTAAGCTGGTCGATAGTACTTAAAAAACGTGAAGGATTCCGGAAAGCCTTTGATCATTTTGATTATAAGAAAATAGCAAGGTACAATGAGGACAAAATTCATCAATTACTCAAAGATGAAGGCATTATTAGAAACCAACAAAAAATTCGTGCAACTGTAAATAATGCTCAACGCTTTCTTGAAGTCCGGAAAGAATTCGGGACCTTTGACAAATGCATCTGGCAATTCACCGGGAATAAACCAATTGTGAACAAATGGAATCAACTAAACCAGCTACCTGCTAAAAGCACTGAGTCAGATGCAATGAGTAAGGATTTGCAGAAAAGAGGCTTTAAGTTTGTTGGATCAACCATTTGCTATGCCTTTATGCAGGCCGCAGGCATGGTGAATGATCACCTTGTGGATTGTTACAGGTATAAGGAGCTTAAAAAATTAAAATAAAAGCTGCCCCGAAAAAATCCGGAGTAGCTTTACATATCTTAATAAAAATATTCCGTTACTGAATGATGAGTTTCTTTACCTGGCGCATTCCGTCAGCTGACACCTGCAGATAGTAAATTCCCTGAGCCAAATTACCCAGGTTGATTTCCTTAGAGAAATTCAAATGTATAACAACATCATTAGACTCATACACCATTTCATTCAGCGAATTAAAAACCTTCAAATCAACCGTTGTTATCTCCGGAAGATTAATTTTCACGTTAAATTTTCCATGACTTGGGTTGGGTTGAATGCTTATTCCGGAAGTAATTGAATTTCCAGATATTCCTGTAAACTCCGTAACAGTAATGGTATTTTCGGCAAAGTTTTCGCAAAGGTTCAAATCGGTATAAGTATAAGTAATCATATGAGTTCCAAGACCAGCAACTGCCGGGCTAAAGATGCCGTTGCTGACACCCGGGCCTGAATAAGTGCCACCAGAAGGAGAACCTCCTGTAAGGGCAAAGGGTGGTGTACCAATGCTGACATCCGGAAAAGCAGGCAGGGTAACAGTTGGCAAGTACCTGGTTATGGTCAGTGGATTCGAATAGACTCCGATTCCACAATAATTTACTCCTGCAACCTTCAGGGTTGCTACACCAAGGAAATCTTCAGCCCAAATAGCTGTAACATTTTTCCCTGTTCCGGATATGGTGCCTGCCTCAACAGGTTCAAGTAGCCAATTATACAAGGTTATTCCTGTTAATCCGACTGTATTATATGAGGAATTTCCCCAGCTTGCACACAAATAAGTGATACCTGTGGGAGCGGGACAGATTGAAGGAACCGCTCCAACGGTGATGTAATTAGCCAGAAAAATCTGTGCAGATTCGATACCATCAGTTACTTGGAGCAAAACATCATAACTGCCGGCTGTTGAATAACCAACAACCGGATTCTGTTGCGTAGAAGTTCCGGGAGTCCCTCCTTCAAATATCCAGCTCCACTGATTGATGGGTCCTATCGATTCATCGTAATACTGAACTACATCACCCTCACAAATTACTGTAGTGTCGGAAGAAAATAAAGCTTCTAGCTCCATAGGAGGAAACACAATATAGTCGACAAATGCAGCATCTTCGCCGGTGGATACGCTGATATCTTTATTATATCTCCATTTAAAAGTATGTGTTCCCGCTGTAACAGGATAAGAGGCTTGAGTCCAGGGAACTATTCCAGCCCAGCTGTCTATAGATACATTATCAATATAAAATGTTAAGTAATCATAGTTAGCCTCGGAAGAAACCCTATACCAGAATGAAATATTTTCCGGGCTGTATACATCATATGTAAGGGATATCCATGATTCCTGGTTATCGTTAATATCACCTGATCGAGCGCAATAGGTCCCTTCATAAGGAGTTACATTGGTTATTAGCCAGGGCAGCGTACCACCGGTTTGCCAATCAAACTGGGTGAAATTTCCTGTTTCAAAATCTTCAACACTTTCTGTTTTTACTTGAGGATAAATTTTCTGCAAATCGACATTCAAAGTATTTTGGGCCGTGGCATTAGACAAAAAAATAAATAAACCAAATATCAGGCTCAAAAATCTGATATTTGAAGTCATTGACGTGTGAGTTAAGGTTTTCATAAGTTGATTAATTATTTAATAGATAAACTTTCATTTAGCTCAAATTGCGTAATTCTAATATCGTCGTATTAAAATTACGCAATTCAGTTTTTATTTTGAGATTAATTCATTTTTATTTCTGTATAACAATTTTCTTTACCTGGTCAGTGGTACCACCGGAAATGTGGAGGTAATAAATTCCACCTGAAAAATTACTCAGGTCGATTTGGTAGCTATAATTTTTCACAGTTTTGATATTGGAATCTTCAAATACAAGTTCATTCAATGAGTTGAATATTTTAAAATCAACACTGTCGTCCGCAACTAAATTCAGTTTGAGGGTGAACGTCCCGTTGTTTGGATTTGGGAAAATCAAAACCTCTGCACCATTGGTCATTTCATCAATACCCGTACATGGATCAACCAAAATGGTCTCTGTTGCAAAATTTTCACACCCGTTAACGTCCTCAAAGGTATAGGTAATAGTATGAGTACCAACTCCAGCAGTGGAGGGATTAAACCAACCATTTACGACACCGGGCCCGGAATATACACCACCTTCGGGTAACCCGCCGGTAAGTTCAACTGCCGGCCAACCTAAACAGATCCATTCAAAAGGCGCTAAGGAAACCTCAGGCAAATACCTTGTTATATTTATCGGATTCGAATAAGCACCAGGTCCGCAAACATTTTCTCCGGCAACTTTTAGTGCAGCATTTCCCAAAAAGCCACTAGTCCATTGAATTGTAACGTTCAATCCGGTTCCGTTTACATTTCCAGCATTACCAGGTTCCAGAATCCAATCATAAGTAGTAATTCCTGGTAAGCCTGTTGTACTATAAGAAGTATTTCCCCAGCCAGCGCAAACGAGTGTTAATCCGGTTGGAGCAGGAGCGGCGCCTGGCAAAGTAGAAACAGTAATGTAATTTTCGAGGACTACGGTGCTGGTTTCAACACCATCGGAAACTGTTAATGTTACATCATAAGTACCTGAATTCTGGTACATAACTGTAGGATTCTGCAATACAGAGGTTGCCGGTGTACCTCCTTCGAAAATCCAATCCCAGGAAATAGTTGAACCAGAAGATTGATCAAAGAAATTGACTGATTCACCTTCACAAATATCTGTTTCATCAGCCGTAAAGGATGCATCATATACTGACGCTGGTAAAACTATAAAATCAACCCATCCGCAGTCACTACCACTGACAACGCTCACATCTTTACTATAAGTCCATTTAAAGGTATGATTTCCAGCTGTTACCGCATACGCTTTACGTTCCCAACCAACCTCACCTGACCAGGAAGATTTTTCAACATTATCAATATAAAATTTGAGAAAATCATAGCCAGATTCGGATGATACCTTAAACCAAAACGAAATACTATCGGCAGTAATAACTTCATATTGAAGAGATAAAAAATTACTCTGATTGTGATTTAACGCACCAGATTTTACACAATAAATGCCTTCAAAAGGATTATTAGGGGTAACAGCCCAGTTGGAATTGCCTCCGGTTTGCCATTCAAACTGGCTCATATCTCCGGTTTCCCAATCTTCAACTATCAATCCAATAGTTGAAGCAAATGATTGTTGTAGGTAGTATCCACCTGAAGTAACCTCGTAGTCAAAAATAACTGCAATTCCGATAGGTGCATTGGCTGCAACTGTAACATTAAACACTGCTTCTACCATCAAACCGGCTTCAATATTTCCCAAATCAAATGAAGTATTATTTAAAGTAAGGAATCCGCTGTTAGTAAATATTGTAGCATTCGAAGCATTTGCAACATACGATCCATTGTTAAAATTTTGTATAAGGACATTCGCCGTTTCCCCTGCATCAAGACGGCCATTATTATTGCCCTGGGAATCATCGATTGTCAAAACACCAACTTCAATCATTGGCCCATGACCTTCAACACTGAAGAAGGTGGTCCAGGTGCCTGTACCGTCGGTAGCATTCATTTCGAAAATGACAGTATGCATATCCGGGATATTATCTTCTACATCCCAGGCAAAACCGTCACTAACAACTGCTGTTGCACCGGCAGTTACTATTCCATAGGATTCAGTATTGTCGGTAATGGTTACATACTCATCTGCTGTTTCAATGGTCACTAACACATTGGTTGCGTCTTCAATGCCTACATTTTCGATGGTAATAGAAGCAAGGATGGATTCTGAGGTTTCCATAATACCATTTCCGTTTCCTGAAACATCATTGATTTCAACTGTATTCTGCACGATATAGGGTCCTTCAGGAGGAATTACTTCAACAAAAGAGGAATACCTGTAATAGTTCTGCTTGGTTACTGTAACCAAGATTTGGTCAGGTGGCTGCTGCCCAGGAATAGTGATTGATATAGGTCCGCCTGTTGCTTCAGCGGTTGAAATGATTTCTCCATTTACTGTCAGTGAAATTAATGCACCCTCATTTGCAGTAACGTCAAAGTTTGTTACTCCTGCATAGATTATTGGATTATGGATTATCGTCAGATTTTGAGGCACCTCTGAATAAATAGTCATAAAAGCATCTCCATGATGGTGGAAAAGATTATACGTAACTTCCTTGTTGTTGGTATTATATGGCCAGCTCGACTGCTGCAGGAAATACTTACCTGCAGCGTTGGCAAATGCTGGTAATACGCCTCTGGGCTCAGGAGTTGAACCATAGTCAGGCATGAAATCCGGCCACATATTATCGTAAGCTCCCCAAACATAAACATCGTTTACAAACGAATAGGATACTTCTGACGCTGCATTGATACCGACACAACCTGAGTTTTGTCCGTTATAGGTATACCTGTGGAATTTTTCAGAAAATACTTCACTGCTGTAATTGTACTTACCAGTAAGACAGTTCACTGACCACACAAATGTCAAATCGGTGTTGGTAAGACCATTGATGCTGGTGCTTGAGTAGTCGGGTTCTCCCCAGCCCTGTTCATATCCATGATCGCGGTGCTGAACCATAAAAGCTCCATTGTTGATGGCAGCATTAATCATGGCAGCATTTCCTCCGCTCCATCCGCCTAAGGTTGATGGCTGAGCCGGAATATATCCTAACCCGTTTGGACCAAAATAATTAACAACAGTGGTCGTATTTGTAGCTGTAGACCATACCGCACCGGGCGTGCCCTGATATATGGCATTTACCCTGATCGGATCTTTACCCTGAACTGTTCTCCAGTATCCACCTATTACTTCTGTACAGATCTGGAACCAGCGTTCGGTTTGCCAGCCAAGTGCAGTCACAGGATGATTATAGAAATAGGCGCTGGTTGGCGGGGTTTTTTCATAGTTGAGAAATTTGGTCACCATCACTTGCAGTTGGGCTGCATTTTGAGCCGTCATTCTTGCAAATACAATATCCGGCATGTCATTATTATTAACATCTGCGTAAATATTATCCGATACGCAATAGCTGTCCCAAATGGGTGAAGTTATGCTGTTGGCAGCATTGGTTCCGTAATCACCAAGCAATAAACATGCAGCAGGCACGATATCCCACGTGTTATAGGCATTGTTGATATAGTTTTCTATAATGGTAGCAGTGTTTCCTCCAACCTGTGTGAGTGTAACCACATTGGTTAAAATACCCTGTAATGTTCTGAACTTCCTTATTGAATCGGCCCATTGCTGAAATTCAGGATTGTTTGGAGTAATGATCAGGTATTCGCAACCCGTTTCATCTGTGGCCTGGAAATTTTTGTTATAATTTACCTTTGTAAGTGATTCATAATTCAGCAGCATATCGGAAAGCATCGGATCCCACCAACGGCTTCTCAGTCTGTCTTCGCCAAACTGGCCATTGCCTCCGGCAAAAGTTACTTCTATTTTCAAATCGCGGTAAACGATAAGCTGGCGGGTTACGGGATTATAATGAAAGGGAGTTACTCCAAGCATTACAACATCCACTCCCCTGACTACATCCTTTTTTGACAATAGAATAGGCTCTTCAGGATAAAATTTATTGGCTGAATAAATGGTTTCATCTTTGTTATATTCCAATGGACCTGTCTCAGTTTCCCAGGGTATCCGGAATGCAGGTGCTAAATTCACATTGTTAAGTGTTTCTGACCTGTAAGAAATAATATTTACTGTAGCTTCAGCACCCTGTGGAGTGGCAATATAACGCCCTGAGCCGGGAAGATTGGGCGCTCCTTCGTTGTTTGGCAAAAAATGACCTGGTAATTCGAGATTTTGCATCGACTCTCCATTGAGCTGAAAGTCAGTCAATGAAAACTCCCTTATCGAATAATTCAACAAGACTTTTGAAGAGTTTTGGGATTCAACAGTATAACCAGCTTTTCCCCAACTATCATTGTACTTAACATCACCGGCAAATGCATTTAAAAAACCATAAGCCATAAAAATAACAAGTACCAGGTGTTGCTTCGTACTGCAACAGATAAAAGAATGTAAATACTTTTTCATTGTTTTTGTTTTATGTTACTGAATTCCTGAAATTTCAATAAAGGAGCAAATTTAGAAAAATATGAATAGCTGCAAAATATTTTTTTATAATAGACAGAAATCCAGATTGATTGGTTTGTTGCTGACATAATTTTTACTAATTCTTAATAGAAAGTTAAACGATTAATAAGAAGCCAGGTTTCCTTCTTGTATGAGGAAACCTGGCTTTTATTGAAAATAGTACTGCCTTTTCAGACAGGAAAAACTATTTGTTTATGATGATCTTTTCTATGTAAGATGTATTGTTTGAATAAAGGTTTATGAAATATAATCCTTCGGAATACCCTGTCAGATCGATCTCCCGCATAAAGATTTGGTCGATCATTATGTTTCCTTCTTCGAAAATGACCTTACCAAGATTGTTCATAATCTTCAGATTCATGCTTTCGCTGTTATCTGATTTAAGTTTTACGGTGAAGGAACCATTACTCGGGTTCGGGTAAATCTCAATCTGAAGGCCGTCGAGAACTTCATTGATACCCAAACATTCGCCGACATATATGACATCTTCTTTAAAATTCAGACAGCCATTTTCATCGGTGAAGGTGTAAATGATTTGGTGTTCACCAACAGTTACAACTTCCGGATCAAACCAATATTTGTTATCGTTATCAACATACACGCCATCACCGGTATATATTCCACCCAAAGGTTGTGCAGTAGTCAGCTCGAAAGCCGGCGTATATACACATGCACTGTCAACGGGCATAGCAAATGTAACTTCCGGTAAAGCATGTACGGTCGCCATCAGCATTTCTGAAACTTCACCCTCGCCGCAATCATTAAGAGCTTTTACACTGACATAAGCATCACCGGTAAATTCAGCGTTCCAATCAACGATTCCTGTTTGTCCTTCACCACTGATCACCCCTGCAGTTTCTGGTGTTAAACTCCATACATAGGATAATGCATATTCCGCTCCGGTTGTTTCATACAAAGTGTTATCGGGATTAATACAAAAATCAGTATCTCCTGTCGGTGTAGAAGTCACACCAGGCAAAGCAGCTACTTCAACTAAAGCAGAATCAGTAACCGTGAAAATCCCATCAAATACTTCCACAATATAAAGAGTAGTATCAGTTGGGAATACTTCCGGGCTTTGCTCTGTGGAAATAAATCCAGCAGGTATAGAAGACCAGTTATATGTAAATGCTCCCGAACCCACCTATAATATCAACAAACAACTGTGTAGTATCACCTTCACAAATCAACGCAGGATTGGCATAAGCATCAACCGCAGGGATGCTTTCACCAACAGCCAGTATAATGGGAACGGTAACCATAGCCATATCGGGATCATTTGATCCGATATTGATATCAGCGGTGTAAATACCAGCCTCAAGATCAGCGGCATCAAGTTCAACATTAATCAAGGCCGAATCGCCCGGCATAAGGGTTCCACCATAATTGTCGAGTAATAACCAGCCTAAAACAAAAACTGAATAATCTTCGACTTCGCCATAGGTTGTTGTTCCGCATGGATCAACAGCGCCCGTATAGGTAATTCTAACCCTTAGCCTGGTTTCACCTGGAACAGCACTTGCCGGAGGAATAATATCAGCAGTATAAGGACCTACACCAGGGGTTCCGGAAACTGTAATTGTTTCTCCGACATCATCAAAATCCTGGTCCTGGTTCCAGTCAATCCAAATGCCGCACTGATCTGAAGGATAATTTAGGTTTCCATTCGTAATTGAAATTGGATAGGATTGACCCGCACTTAAAATAGTTGATAAGTTTGTATAATCATGATAGTTATCGCAACTGGATGAATTATTAATATCACCGAAAGTAACGTTGCTGATATATTCATCGCATCCACCGCTTGCGTCGCAGTAGTCCTTACCGCTTTTCTTATTGTTGATTAAAGGGCTTACCGTATATTCTAGTTCCAGTTCTCCAACATTTTTAACAACTATAGTTTCTGTAGTCGAAGTTCCTATAACGAGGTTGGTATTGATTTCTTCAGGTGTAACATAAATATGAGGATTTCCCCATTGAATAGAAGCTACTGAAGGAACGGATTCTCCGTCATCGTGCATAGCCGTTACACTGTACTGATAGACACCGTAATCCGGCAAAACATCAGAATAAGTCAATTCTGTTGTTGTTCCAAGCAACTCACCTTCCCTGTATACATTAAAATATAAGAATTCCTTACCCTCAAACATCCAGCCCATTGTAACATCACCCGTTGCCTCATCAAGCTGCAACGTCAGGTTGGTTGGCTTGGGAAGATTATTTGTCACATAGGGAGATACATAAGTCATCCATTTATTGTTACGGGTGTCAGTCCATACCGGGTATACCTTGCTTCCTCTTGCAGTGATACCAAGGTAATCTCCCATATAACTTGATGCCAAACCAGGGATAGGAGATGGCGTAAAAGACACATCGCTTACCTTGAAATCTTCCCATGTATCGCCACCGTCGAATGAGTTAGCGCAATAAACTTCACATTGACTGGTTCCAACATTACGATCATCATAGAAAACCACGCTTAAAATTCCGCTTTCAGGGTCACAGGTTATCCAGCCGAAATAATGCTTTTTGCCCATACCCGGAGCATCCTGGTTTATCTTTATGGGAGCAGACCAGGTTGCTCCCTCATCTGTTGATTTGATCATGTAAACATCAGCACTGTTACCTGTATTTATTCCGGGAACGCCAATGTTTGTCCATACGACGTAAATGTTGCCGTTATAAGCACCACCACTGATATCAACTGCCATCACAGGAAATGAATTTACACGCATATTCTTTCCAACACCAATTTCACGTATACCTTTCAGGTTTGAAATAATTTTTACGGGTGTGCCATAAGTAGCTCCTCCATCAAAGGATTTGTTAAAACCTATTCCGTTTTCAGTCAATCCTGAACTTGGGTAAGTTGCCCAACAGACATATACCTCTCCGTTTGGGCCGGTGTTTATATTCACTCCGTGGTCAAAAGAGGAAATTGTTCCGGAAATAGGCACCCTTGTTGACCATGAAGTACCATTATTGGTTGACTTTGAAATGACAACATCATAATCATAGCTTCCGCCAAAGTCAGTCCAGGAGATATACATATAACCAAGATAAGGGCTTGAAGGACTGTTGTCTATCCACATATGATTTTTATCAGCCAACTGGCCTGGATTTGGAGCAACATTTACAGGTGACCATGTGGAACCATTATTTGTGGAATATGCGAGACCCATTCCATAGCTATTCGCTATAAAATTGACATACATCCTTGATCCATCAAGGTTTATTGCCGTTGTTGGATCACCGCTGTTTCCGCCACCTGCTCCCTGCACTGAACCACCCCATGTTAATCCGGCATCTTCCGACAGAAAATAATTTGCGCCATAAAACGCCCCACTGGTAGAGTATGAATTATTGGAATTAAGGAGAAAATCATTATCTGCAGGATTTACAAATACCGAATTTTCCGATTCGGTCATATTAGCAACATTGGTTACCGGTACGTCGGGCGAATCTTCCTTGCCGCCTTTTACACTTTTAGCTTTTATTTCGCTTCCGGTATAGATGGCTTCAGGAATTTGCACCACCGGAGCTACCGGGACCAGCCCTTTTTCTGCCATCTTTTTCCAGTAACCCATATTGTCAATGCGGGGATCAACCGTCTCCTTCTTTAAGCTTTTAGTCTTGGAAGGAACAACCTGTTTCTGTGCATAAGCAAGCCCTGAAAACAATGTAAAAATGAGAACAAATAAAATAATTGTGTTTGCTTTTTTCATGATCATGTATATTTATTAGTTTACTAAATACAATAATTTCATTCTTAAGTTACAATAAGATGAATCTTTTATATCCTGATTAATACCAACTATGGGGATCGGGATCATTTTTTTGTAAATGACACCTTATTGCAAATTAAAGTTGCACGGATAGGGTGGTAAATACAAGAAAGTGCAAAATTATGTAAATTAATTCTAAACTGAATGAATGTAAAAGAAAAAAAGGCAGTCCTGTGGACTGCCTTGGTATTGATCAGTTTTTTATCTCTATTGAATAACTATTTTCCTGGTTTCTTCGTGCCTGTCAGTTTTGAGTTTAATAATGTAAACTCCCTTTGCAAGATTACTCAAATCCATATCCAGGATTTTACCAGTCATTGTTTCCGACTTTTCAGAGAAAACAACTTTGTTCAGCATATTCATTACTGAAATTTCGGTCATGCCAAAACTATTATCGAAGCTGATGGTGATCATTCCATTTGTCGGATTGGGGAATATCTGAATGTCTTTCAAATCAGCTTTTTCGTTTATCCCTGTACAGATGGAACAAGTTATTTCGAGTTCTTCCGAAAACTCTCCTTCATCGCAGATTTCATTGTAACCTTTAACCTTAATGGTTGCTATTCCTTCCCAGTTCAGTGTCCATGTAACAGTAGCTGTTAATCCATTGCTCAAAATTGTTCCGGCTTCTGCAGGTAAAAATTCCCATATGTATGATTCAGCATTAGCTGCACCTGTTGTAGTGTATTGTGTGGGACTTGCCCAATTTGTGCAAATATTATTTTCACCCGCAGGGGTTCCGGGAATTTCAGGAGTCCCGGTTATTGTAATATAATTTTCCATCACAACTGTGTTGAATTCCACTCCATCTGAAACTGTTAGTGTAACATCAAAAGTTCCGGGATTAAAATAGACTACCATTGGATTCTGGCTTGTCGATGTAGCTGGGGAGCCACCTTCAAATGTCCATTCCCAACTTGTAGCACCTCCGGTTGAAAGATCATAATAATTAACGATCTCCTCTGCACAAGCTTCAGTAGTATTTGATTCGAATATCGCCTGGAGGACTTGTTCTCCAACAGTCAGGGTAACAGGTACCGTTACCATTTCCATATCCGGGTCGTTCGATCCGATGTTGATGTCCGCAGTATATACTCCCTGTTCAAGATCAGCTGCATCAAGGGTAACATGAATTTCACTTGAGTCACCAGCTGCTATTGTTCCGCCATAATTATCAATCATTAACCATCCAAGTACGTACATCGAATAATCTTCTACTTCACCATAGGTCGTAGTTCCGCAAGGATCTAATGAACCTGTCCATATAATTCTCACCCTCATTCTTGTTTCACCAGGAATGGCACCTGCAGGTGGAATGATATTGGCAGTATATGGCCCATTACCAGGATTACCTGACACTGTAATATTCTCACCTGCATCTGCAAAATCCTGATCGTGGTTCCAGTCTACCCAGATACCGCACTGGTCAGCAGAATAAGGATTGCCATTGGTGACAGTGATGGGATAAGTCTGGCCCAGGCTCACAATAGTTGACAGGTTTGTATAATCATGATAGCCATCACAACTGGATGAATTATTAATATCTCCAAAAGTAACATTGCTGATGTATTCATCGCAGCCACCACTTGCATCACAATAATCTTTGCCTTTTTTCTTGCTGGTTATTAAAGGTGATACCGTATAAACCAAATCGAGTTCCCCGACATTTTTTACAAGAATTGTATCTGATGTTGATTCACCAAGAGGAACGGTTACATCAATGGCATCAGGCGTAACAGCAATGTGCGGATTTCCCCACTGGATGGAGGCTGAAGAAGGAACTGATTCACCTTCATCATGCATGGCTGTTACTCCATATTGGTATACACCATAATCCGGTAATACATCCGAATAAGTTAAGTCAGTTGTCGTTCCCAGTAATTCTCCATCCCTATAAACATTGAAATACAGGAAAGGCTTCGAACCATCAAACAACCAGTTAAGGGTGGTTGCTCCTGTAACTTCATCAAGCTGAATGGTCAGGCTGTTTGGCTTGGGAAGATTATTGGTCACATAGGGTGATGTGTAAGTCATAAACAAATTGTTGCGTGTATCAGTCCATACCGGGTAAACTTTGCTCCCTCTTGCAGTGATACCAAGATAGTCTCCCATATAACCTCCGGCCAATCCAGGCATTGCTGATGGTGAAAAGGCAACATCACTTACTTTAAAGTCTTCCCAGGTTAATCCTCCATCAAATGAATTGGCACAATAAACTTCGTCCTGTGTACTTCCTACGTTGCGGTCGTCATAGAATACAACGCTCAGGATTCCCGACTCAGGATCACAGCATATCCATGGAAAATAATGCTTCTTGCCCATGCCTGCAGGGTCCTGGTTGATCTTTAAAGGTGCTGACCAGGTGGCTCCTTCATCCGTTGATTTGATTATATAAACATCTGCACTGGTTCCGGTATTCACACCCGGAACCCCTATGTTTGTCCATACAACATAGATGGTACCGTTATAAGATCCGCCGCTGATGTCTACGGTCATTGAAGGGAAGGAGTTCACACGGTGGTTTTTTCCAACTTCGGTAGTTCTTATGCCGCGGATGTTGTTGATAATTTTTGTAGCAGGTGCAAATGATGTACCGCCATTAATGGACTTTGCAAAGCCAAGGGCCTTTTCATCACTTGGCCACGAATCATAAACGGACCATACAACATAAACCTGTCCATCGGGGCCGGTTTGTATATTCACCCCCTGGTTGTGGCTGCCTGCATTTACAGCTGAACTTATGTTCATCAGCGTTCCCCAGGTTGTGCCTCCATTGGAAGATGTTTTTAAACAGATCTCACTGTCGTTCGATCCACCAAAATCGGTCCAGGCTACGTATAAATTTCCTTCGTAGGGGCTTACCGGGCTATTGTCGATCCACATGTGGTTCTTGTCTGTCATACTTCCTGGATTTGGGGTAACTGTTGCTGTGCTCCAGGTGGATCCGTTGTTAGTGGAATATGATATTCCCATTCCATAACTATTCGAAATATAATTGACATACATCCTGGAACCGTCAATATTGATGGCTGTAGTTGGGTCACCACTGTTGCTTCCGCCTGCTCCCTGTGCTGATCCGCCCCAGGTTAATCCGGCATCATCGGAGAAGAAACCGTTCGCACCATACAGGGTACCAACATATCCTCCGCTCCATGATGTTGAATTGTTGGAGTTAAGAATGAAATCATTATCGGCCGGATTCACAAAGATGGAGTTTTCCGACTCGGTAACATTGGTTGCATTAGTCACAGGCACATCGGGTGAATCTTCCTTGCCGCCTTTTACACTTTTAGCTTTTATTTCGCTTCCGGTATAGATGGCTTCGGGAATTTGAACAACGGGAGCAACAGGAACAAGGCCCTGGGCTGACATCTTTTTCCAGTATCCCATATTATCTACCCGGGTATCTACTAATCCTTTCTGTCCATTTTGTGGCTTGGAAGGAAATACCTGTTTCTGGCCATAGGTAAGCCCTGAAAACAAGCTAAAAATTAAAACAATTAAAATAAATGTGTCTACTTTTCTCATGATCAAGTTTATTAAATTTTTTATTAAATACACTTACGTTTTTGAATATTGTTCAGAATGAAAATCTATAATTTCTATGGAAACTCTTATAAAGGGATTTGTAATCATTTTTCTAAAGGACATCCTCCTGACTTGTCCACCCCATATAAAGAAAAAAATATTTGTCTTGCAAATCAGATAATTACAGTGATGAAATCTTAAATTTGTTGCACTAAGGCAAATTTATGCTACACATCAGGGTAATAGAAACAGCATCTGGAGCTAGTGCAGTTCAAGTGGTTTATTATAGAAATCGTAAGCGGGTGGTATTTAAGCACATTGGTTCGGCAAAGAGTAGCCAGGAATTGGATTCCCTCAAATTAGTCGCGCAGGAGGTGATAAATCGTTTCTCTCCAGAGATTTCCCTATTTGAAGAAGTGAAGCTTGGTAATCTGCTTTACTTGGATAAGTGTGAGTTTTTGGGTGTGTATTCTACTTTTATATATGAGGTCATCTCCGGCCTAATTTCTCAGATCGGTTTAGACAGAATCAAGAAACAGTTGTTACTGGATTTGGCAGCTATCAGGGTTGTAGAACCTGCTTCAAAGCTACGTTCAATAGAGCTTTTAGAGACTTATTTTGGGATAAAACACAGAAGGCAGAGTTATTACCAGTCAGCTCCTCAATGGCTTAATTTAAAGGGAAAGATTGAGCGCATTGTTGTGGAGTTTGCCACGAAGAAATACGCCTTCAACTTTGATCTGCTGTTTTATGATGTAACCACACTATACTTTGAAACATTTGAAGAAGATGAGCTAAGAAGAAACGGTTTTTCCAAAGACAACAAGTCGCAGCAGCCACAAATTTTAGTGGCTCTGATGGTTACCAGGGAAGGTTTCCCGATAGCCTACAGCATCTTCTCCGGCAATACGTTTGAGGGGCATACGATACTACCTGTGGTGAATAGCTTTATAGAAAAGCATGCTGTAAAAGAGTTTACTGTAGTTGCTGATGCGGCAATGATAAGCAGCACCAACATACATGAACTTCTGACAAACAAAATCAACTACATTGTTGGAGCAAGACTGGGCAACCTATCCAATGAGCTGATTGAAGAGATTGATAGAAGTATTATCAGGGAAGATGGAAAAAACATCAGACTAAAAACAGGTAATGGATATTTGATCTGTGATTATTCCTCAGTTCGCTACCGAAAAGACAAGTATGAAATGGAAAAGCAAATTGAGAAGGCCAAAGTCATTATCCAGAATCCCTCGAAAAGCAAAAAGGCAAAGTTTATCAAAACCACATGTGGGCAGATAGAGCTTAACCAGGCGTTGCTTGAAAAGTCAAAAAAACTGCTAGGAATCAAAGGATATTACACCAATCTGGACGAAAAGATCGCGAGCAACCAAACTATCATAGAGCGTTACCACGAGTTATACAAGGTCGAACAAGCGTTCAGGATATCGAAGCACGATTTACAAACAAGGCCCATCTTTCACTTCAAGGAAGAACCCATTAATCTTCATATTTTAATCTGTTTTATGGCCCTGGTAGTATCAAAACACATTGAGTTAGCAACAGGTGATTCAATTAGAAAATTTTTGACCGAATGTAAAAAGGTAACGGATGCCCGTATGCTTAATAAAATAACAAACAAAGAGAACAAGAATAAGGGCAAAACACAACGATAAAATTTTAGAATACCTCAAATCTCTCAATTTGCCGCACTAAAGTGGACAAGTCAGGAAATAAATGTGTCTACTTTTCTCATGATCAAGTTTATTAAATTTTTTATTAAATACACTTACGTTTTTGAATATTGTTCAGAATGAAAATCTATAATTTCTATGGAAACTCTTATAAAGGGATTTGTAATCATTTTTCTAAAGGACATCCTGTTTAATCCTAAAGTTGCATGAATTGATAGTTAAACATAAAGAGATTGTTATGTGATAATTTGTAGCATTTAGAGAGACAAAAATTTGAATTTATATTAAAATAATAAAAGCAGCCCGACGACAGACTGCTTTTATTTTTTTATCTTACTAAATGATTACTGAATAACTATTTTCCTTGTTTCTTCCTGCCTGTCAGTTTTGAGCTTAATAAAGTAAACCCCTTTCGAAAGGTCACTCAGGTCGAGAATTATTGTCTTGCCAATCAAGGTTTCCGTTTTATCGGAGAAAACGACTTTGTTCAGCATATTCATTACTGATATTTCGGTCATACCAACATTGTTATCAAAGCTGACAGTAATCCTGCCATTCGACGGATTGGGATAAACCTGAATGCCTGCCAGATCAGCTTTTTCGTTTATACCTGTACAAATGGAACAGGTTATTTCGAAACCTTCCGAAAAATCTCCTTCTCCGCAAGCTTCATTGTAACCTTTAACGGTGATGGTGGCAGTACCTTCCCAGTTTAATGTCCAGGTTACAGTAGCTGTTGTACCTGTTCCCGAAATAGTCCCTGCTGCTGCCGGCTGAATTTCCCAAACATAGCTTTCAGCATTGGTCGCTCCGGTGGTAGTATATTGGGTGGGCGATGCCCAGTTAGTGCAAATATCATTTTCACCACTGGGAGTTCCTGGAATTTGCGGAACAGTAGTCACCATAATATAATTCTCCATAACCACAGTGCTTGATTCAACGCCATCAGAAACAGTTAATGAAACATCAAAGGTTCCGGGATTAAAGTAGACGACCATTGGATTCTGGCTTATCGATGTAGCTGGGGAACCACCTTCAAATGTCCATTCCCAGCTAATAGCGCCACCCGATGACTGATCATAAAAATTAATAATTTCCTCAGTACAGGGTTCTGTTGTGTTGGAATTGAACATGGCTTGCAGCGATTGTGAAATTCCGAGGAAATCGAGGTATAAAGACATCAGTTCTTCCTTGGTTGAAGGTGATGCACCATCTACTAAACCCCCAAATTCATGGGAAGTTCCAATCGTTTTATAAGTACCACCATCATAAGCCACACCTGTTCCATACACCGGAGATTGATTAACAAATATCTTTACTGCCGGGGCAATGGGTTCAATATGATCCATCCAGTTGTTATCACCATTATAACTAAATGATAATCCTTCGGTAAAGGTTCCTGCCTGCCCTGCCACTGTGCTCATGTCACCTGAGCCATCAGCAACTCCGTCAATTTTAAACATAGCATGCACGGCCGTTTGGGTATCATAAGCCCATGTGTCGCCACCTTCCATGTACATACTGCCACCGTTATTAAGGTAATCAGCAAAAGCCTGGCCTTCGGCAGAAGTTAAAGTATAGTTATCGCTGTAGATTCCAAGACATAGAAAAATAGTAGAATAGAGATTTAGATCGGCTGGGATTACTGTAGAAGTTTCATAAGCCACTTCCATATCTTCTAAGGTTGCTTCCATGGCAGGCGCAGAATTATTATTTCCATCGAGGTCAATGATCAAAACCGGAATCTGACCGATCACTACATCAAAGTTTCCTGTTCCTGTTATACCAAGATCCGCTGACATATCGAAAGTAATTTCGACCATCTGGCCGGCAGGGGTGTTTGCAGCAGCTGTAACACTGAATATTCCCGAAGCATTGCTGCCTCCCAAAATATTTCCGTAATTCACCTGGGCAGTATTAACTGTTAAAAAGGGATCCATTTCAGAGATTTCACCTACCAGGTTAAACGCTTCTGATGATCCGGTATTTTCTGCAGTAATAACAAGGTTTACTGTTTCACCCGGATCGATTTTGCCATTGTTGTTACCGCCAGGATCAGAAATTGTAAATTCACCCAGTTCAAGAACGGGTGCATGGCCTCCAATTGATAAATTACTTGTCCATGTATCATCGCTTCCACCGTTGGCTTCTACATTAATTAATACGTAATGCCCGTCCGGAATATCATTTGCTACATCAAAAGCAAATGCATCTGTTGCCATTATAACCTGATCGGGGCCAATGTTTCCGTATGAATGGGTATTATCAGTAAATGTGATGAAAGGATCAGTAGTCGAAAGAGTAACAACCACATTGGTAGCCAAAGCAATACCAACATTTTTAACAGCAAGTGATAATAGAATTGATTCTCCATAATCCATTAATCCATCTCCATTTCCACCTGCAAGGTCATTCAAAGAGTAAGAATCCTTTACTACATATGGACCGCTTTGTGGAATAACGGGTATATCAGCCTGATAGGGGAGATGATTATGGGAAGTCACTGTTACTTTAGCCATTCCCGGATTTTGCACCGGCCCATCAAAGACAATTTCGGCATTTCCACTTGCATCGGTATAAGCTACACCATAAACAGTCAGGTCAACATTTGAAACACATACCATTGCATTTTCCAAAGGGCCTCCGGTTCCAAGGACATTAACCGTAAAATTAGACAAACCAAGAAAAAGCTGGCCATCATGGGTCGCTGTTATATTTGCCGGCTGAAGTGTCCAGGGTTCAAGTGAAGCGTCGCCCAACCATAAATAAGTACGAACATTTGAACGGCCCAAATCTTGATGAACATTTAATACAGTTATATTTGCGAAGTTTGTAACATAACCAATGTTATAAATCCCTTCTTCAAAAACTGCCTTATACATTTCCTTGTCATAATCATGATTTGGAATTGTGTAGGATGGAATGATAGCGCTGTTTACTGCAACAGAAGCAACCGGAGATTTCATAAACGACTCGGCAAGGCAATTACCGGCATGAGCAACAATATCCATATTATCGCAGCAAACATCAAAAAAGACAAATAAACGATCCTGGTTAGTAAGCTGGTTTACGTGCTGTGCAGTGAAGCTGCCTGACGGGCTCCATTCCCAAAGTTCAGTCGCACTTCCATGCCCGCGGTAATTAAAAATTCCACATGAGTTTGTATTCACATAATTGACTACCTGAGCATTGGTATATCCGGCTCCGCCATAAGCCTGCTGAAAAATTGGTACCTGGAGTGAATAGGGGAATGTCCTGATCTGTTCACTGCATAAGGTATATTTGCCCGGGTATTCTTCCATGTGGGCAATCAATATGCTATTTTCAGCCCAGTTGGTGCTTGCATCAGGAATGAAATAGTGATCCATGGTTTTCTGGATTTGCAGATTCAACTCCGCTAAATTATCATAAACGATCCTCCCGATTGCAATATCGGCATAATGATCATCCGGCCCGTCCATACAAGTGTACCAGCTATCTGAATAGGAGGCATCTTCTCCTCCGGGAGCCCAATAAAACATTGGTACATCATTGGTGCCTGGAGGATTACCGCCATTCGGATAAGCATCACCAACCATTAAAATATATTCGAGGCCCTCATTGTTGTAAAGTGGAGTAATATAATCCTTAAAATTCTGAGGCGTAATGAATCCAGCCTGGAGTGTTTTTACCTCCACCCTGAATCCCTGCTGGTTCTTCCAATCGACCAATGGCTGGATGGAACCAAGCGCTTCGGTATTTGTAATGATGAGGTATTTGATATCATCATTGCTCTTTGGATTCAAAGAATAGCCAAGCGATTGGAAATTCAGAATCTGAGTCTGATACATTTTAAAGAAGTTCGGGTTTACTTGCTTATTAGGATTAAAAGCAAAATCAGGATCTGTGCTATAAAACTCTATTTCAAGCCTGAGGTGCGTGATCACTTCAAGTTCCTTTGATGAAGTGTTGTAATTAAATGGAACAACATGTAAACCTGCTATTTTCACATCTCTCCAAATACCGGGCTGATCCATATAAACCTGGTTGACCGGATAGGTATTGGGCAAAGAATAGAACTTCTGGTCCATGACGAACGCCTTGTTCTGTCCGCCCGGATTATCAGTTGTCGGAGTTTGAAAAGGATAAACAAGGTAATTGGATAAATTAATAGATTCCTTCTCCAGAATATTTACCCTGACCAACTGGTTACCCGGAAGTCCAATCAGTTCGCTGATCATGGGTAGCTCGGGCTTACCAATGTCTTTGGTTGTTCGGTCTTCGATCAATTCCAGGCGCTGAAAGGTACGGCCTTCCTGTGTATATTCTGCAACATACATCCCTGATACGGTTATATCAAGGACAACTTTTGACTGATCCTGTTCTTCGACCAGAACCTGAGGTGTTCCCGGAATATCCGAGGTAAAACTGACCCATGTTTTCTGGGCCATAGTGCTAAAAGAAAGCACTGTTAAAACGGTTACATAGAATAAAAGTCTTTTCATCTTATTTAAAGTTTAGGATTTTCAAACTATAAAAGCCGAAATTAAATAAAATATGCCAATTAGAACTAATTCAATTTATTTCGTCAATATTAATTTCTCTATATGATTCTGTTTATCCGATTCAATCAGGATAAAATAAATTCCTGATTGGAATTCAGCAATTGAAAAATCCATTTGATAATTTCCCGAAGCTTGATTTTCAAATGCTGATAAAACTTTTATCTCTTGTCCAACACAATTCAGCATTACAACTTTTAAGGAGCTTTCATCAATTAACTGATATTGAATCGAAAATTTTCCGGTTGATGGGTTGGGGGAAACAGTAAATCCATGATTATTGATTTCATTAATGCCGGTGCCTAAAACGACAGAAATTGAATAAGCGGTCGGAAGGCAGTTATATCCTGAAATGATTAATTGAGCTTCACCAACAGAAGTAAATGCAGGGTCGATATTAATCTGAGCCATGCCAGAAGCATCAGTTGTTGCTG
Source organism: uncultured Bacteroidales bacterium (assembly GCA_963749345.1). Taxonomy (GTDB): domain Bacteria; phylum Bacteroidota; class Bacteroidia; order Bacteroidales; family JAADJA01; genus JAADJA01. The sequence goes on from CAVVMO010000004.1 coordinate 674,886, forward strand.
TGCCATATAATACTCCATCCATCAGAATGGAACAAGTAAAGTTTTCCATTGGAGCACCATTACTGTTAACTGTTACCGATGTCGATGTTGCACTGATCAGAATTTCACTTTCATAAGTAGTTTGAATTGCGACAGGTTCAGCTGTCCACAGAGAAAGTGTGGGGTCGCCAAGAATATTGATATCATAAAAATTCCAGCGCAATGCACCTTCTTCCCACTGTCCCGGAGCAGTTACCCAGGGGGCTGTTTGAATTTTAGCTTCAACAAATGCAGCGCCTATGTGATTGATTTTTTCGTGGTATAATGCATCTACCATTTCCCTGTGCAGGTGGGCCGCGGGACCTTCAGTTTGTCCTTCATTGAACCATCCATATCTCGAATTTCCGATAACAGCTACCGCAAAATTTTCAATACTTGTCATTTTTTCCATGATGCAATCACTGTCATCGAATGCACCACAGATACATCCATGCGAATGAAAAATCGTGTAATTATGATCGACACCATTTGCTCCGTAAAAATTACCATTCGTAATGTCCGAATTGCCCATGTATGCAACATAGTTTGAGTTAGCATGCCCTACATGGTGAACGTACTGCTTTCCTGAATTGATCGCGGTAATTAAATCATTGGCTCCCCAGGGCTGGTTTTCTTCATATAGTTTCTGGAAATTATAGCTTTCCGGCACACCCCAGGTCTCGTAACCATTATCTGTGCGATGTCCAATAAGTAGTTCAAGATAGTCGGATCCCCAGGTTTCAAAGGGTTCTCCATACAGCCATTCACCGGCGAGCAGCGTATTGTTAAACTCACCTAATACCGGGTTATTTTGGTAGAAGATGGTTTTATGGAGCATATTATTCAACTCAGTTACATTACTGAACGAGAAACGCCCAACTGCAATTTCCGGTAATAAATCGTCCTCACCCGGCTCACCCCAGGAATTATCTCCATCCGTGTTCCAGTTTCCATCCAGTGCTGAATAATAAAGGTCGGCAGGAATATTATTATCCTCATAGCCACTTCCTGACACGGCATAACAATAAAAACCCCGGTAAGGCACATGCTCAACATCTCCACCTAATAAAACATATTCTACGCTGTGATCCTGGTATTCCTGGATAATGTAATTTCTTACTTTTTCAGTTAAGTCCTGTCCGGTTCCACTGGTATTGATGGTTTCTCTTGTTACAACCTGGGTTTTTATGCCTCTCTCCAGATAGACATCGATCAGTTCCTGAAAATTGCTGACAAACTGGGAAGGCGTGATGATGAGAAACTGATAGTCATCTCCGCTTTTTGATGCTGAAGGATATTCAGATACCATCTCCGGATTCTGTGAAAAAGATTTCACTCTTTCATAAATTCTTCCTGCTGATTTTAAATTTTCAAGTGCTTTAACTGACTGGTAATCTGACTCTGTTATAACTTTTATCGTAACTTTTTTATACATCGAAACCACTCCGGTTACAGGATTGAACCTAAGAGGTGTAAAAGTTGATAAAGCAAAAGCATATCCATTCAGGTAACTGGTGATGAGCTGTCCGGTCGGACTGGCCGGATAATTTACATTGGTATGATAAATTAATTCATTCAGGGCAAACGTACCATTTCCATCAACAGATAAAGGCCTGGAAGCTTGCTGGGGATAAATTTTGTAAATTCCTGAAAGTTGAATTTCTTCTTCACCAATAAATTCAATCGAGACGGCTTTTTCTCCGGGAAGAAGCAACAGTTGAACGGATTGATAAGGTAATGCCGGTTCACCTGTTTTTCCTGTGATTAATGTGTTCTCAAAATGAATCAGTTGAAATTCCCCGGAAGAAATAATCGTTGGATTGCCGAAGTAGTATGTTTTTTCAACAATGCCGGCATTCAGCATAAGTACCGAAGCCATCAATAAAACGAAAAAGCAGATTTTTTTCATAATGTGTCAGTAAATATAAATTAATAATAATGAGATTGGAATGTCACTCATGGCCATAAAGACAATGATGCCTTTTAAATAGTTGTTTGAGCGGCATCAAATTTATCCTTATACCGACGCCAAAGGTATACAGTTTCATGAACACCACCCAAACTTATGATTTGAATATTTTAATTAAAAAAATAAGCGGCTTTTGTTGGTTGCTGCTTATTTTTAATGGATGTTAAAGCTTGTTATTTAAAAAGACGATATTTTTCTGGTAAATATCTTTTCTCCGGCTTTAAGATTCACGAAATAAATTCCGGGAATAAATTCCCGTGTATCAATTCTCAATGTATGAGGTCCTGTTTCCATTCTATTTTGTTGGGATACATAAACAACTTTACCAATCACATTGTAAATCGTAAGTTCGATTGATTCGCTTTCTGAAAGATAAAAGGAAATGAAGGTTTGATCGCCAAATGGATTAGGATAAACATTGAATTCATTCAATTCCCCTGTTTCAGCCTGGCCAGTCTGATTAATAGCAAACTGCACCAGTTCATCGGTATTCTCAAAGTCATAGTTCTGATAAATCAGGCTGAAATTATACTGCATTATTTTAAATCCGGCAGTGCCACCAACCAGACCATCACCGCCAGAATCGTATATGGCAAAGGTGTAGCAATCATTTTCGGTCAGGAAGAGAGTATCTTTTATAAACTCTTGAGGATTTACATAAGGTCCACCTGAAAAGAGCACTTCGCCGTCTGAATTTTTGCATTCCCAGGTTGTTTCACCAGGATTGTCATCTAGCTTGATGAAGACATAAATATTGGGAACCACTTCCATGGCAGAAACAAAGGAAGTTGCCGTGGAATCGTTTGATGTTTCTTCATCAGGATTACCATTGGGATTGGATGTATAAATTAGCAGGTCATTATTTTCCAGAAGATTGAAACTGGCAGAAGGAAGATCGACCTGTTCATTTTGGCCATATGCAAGGTTACCGCTCCATTGATATGTATTTACAGTTTCATTATTAATCTTGTAATTTATATCAACTGAAGTCAGGTCATCTGCCCCTTCATTGATGATGTTTACACGAGGAGCCACTTCTCCTGAGCAATTGGTTAAGGGTACCATATGTATGGCCATGCAACCGGCATTGTTATAATACATAGGCACAAGGTCTGCCGCATGCACTGTGAATCCTTGAAGGATTTCTTTACCTGAATTATTCTGGATAAAGGTAACAAAGTCTATATTCTCAAAGTCCCATCCGGCATTTAATGAAAAATTTAGTAACACGGACTGCGTTGTCTGGCTTGAAAAATCAAGAGGAGTGCCAGTCGCTCCGGGTACCATCAGCCGGTTCACATGATTAACTTCCGTTAAACCTCCCCAGTTTTCAGGAATATGCGATTCCGTAACAGTAAATTGAAGAACCAAATTTGTACCTGCTAAAGGTTCTACCATCTCCGTTGTAACAAGCACCGTATAATCAAGACCCTCATTAAACCCGTTAACTGCAAGGGTAAAGTTGGAGGGAATGGCCATTCTCTGGTTTACTTTCGCCAGATAGGCCGGGTACATGTTACCACTTGCACCAACCTGACTGAGGATACCATCAAATTTAACCGTAGGATATCCGGAAATACCATAATAGGAAATTCTGGCACTTGAATAGGTGTTTTGATAAGAATCACCATAATGATTGGCGATGGGGGCTACCGGATCACCATTGTTTACCAGGGCTGCAACTCCTTGTGCTGCAGCTGGACAAAAGCTTCACCAAGTTCCAGTAAAGTCCTCAACGACAACCTTGTCACGAGGAACTTGTTGGGCAATTAATGTTATCGCAATCATTGCCGTAATTAAAGAGAGAAAAATTCTTTTCATAATATTCAAATTTAGATTTAATTTAATGTATTAATCCGCAAATATATAAATAAAAAGGTCAACGATTACAACAATAAATTACTCAGTTAAAAAAAACCCTGCGATTGAGGTGCAGGGCTTTTTTACAAAATTATTTATTTATTATCATTTTCCTGTTTACCAGGAGGTCTTTACCTTCAATCCTGATTAGGTATATTCCCTGTTCAGCATTTAACTGAATCATTTGATTGTAAACCTTATCAACTTTAATGTTTTGAGCCTCATATACCAATTTACTTTGTGCATTGTAAATTCGGATAGAGATCACTTCATTGCTGTTGCCATTCAATTCAATTGTAAAGCTGCCATTATTCGGATTGGGAGAAACAGAAACCTTAAACCCGGCCAGGTTTTCATTGACACCACTGGTATGAACAACAAGGGTCATATCATCCGAAAATTCTCCGCAATCTTCATTGGCTGCGGTCAGGGTCAGTGTTACCTGTTCAAATGAAATATCATTCGTTCCTGGTGTATACGTTGGATTAACTGATGAAGCATCATTAAAAGTACCATCACCTGAAGTTGTCCATGCTACTGAAGTATAATTAGCAGCAGTAGCATCGGAAAGGGTATAGGTTTCATCGGAATTGATCTGATGATCCTCGCCGGCAAAAGCAGTTGCAACCGGGAGCACGGTAACTACCATTTCGGAAGTAACTGCAGGACAGGGTCCAGTGCCCATGGCACTTAGGGTCAGGGTTACAGTCCCTAGTACAGCATCATTTATGCCTGCTGTATAGGCCGGATTCAATAAAGTATTGTTATCAAATGTGCCATCACCGGAAGTTGTCCATTCTAGTGATGAAAAATTTTCAGCCGACGCTGAGTTTAATGATAAGGGTACATCGCTGCAGGTAGCTGCATTTTCGCCGGCAAAAGTTGTTGCTGCTGCCTCAAAAGTCAATATGAGATCATCTGCAGCTGATCCGCATGGTGCATTACCTGCGACACTCAACATCAATGTAACCGATCCTGCTTCTATATCTCCTGAACCTGCTGTATAAACAGGATTGATGATATTTGCGTCGTCAAATGTTCCATCTCCTGATGTTGTCCATTCAACAGATTCATAATTTTCTGCGACGGCATTTATCAATTCATAAGTAGCATCACTGCATACCAATGCATCCTCTCCGGCAACTGAAACTGGAGCAGAATGAATGGTCAGGGTCATATTATCAGTAACTGTATTTTCCGGGCCATAAGCCGTCAACGTAAGGATAACTGAACCATTGCTGATATCCAATGTACCGGGTGTATAAACAGGAGTCAATGTTTGGCTATTGTCGAATGTACCATTTCCTGAAGTCGTCCAGTTTACAACATTGTACAAAGAAGCCGATCCATCGCAGGCATAGGTATCTCCTTCGCAAATGGTTCCATCCTGACCTGCATAGGCAGTAGTCATCGGAGGTGCAGGCAAAATGATGAAATCAAGCCATACACAGTCCCCTCCGGTTGATACACTGACATCTTTGCTGTAAGCCCATTTAAAAGTATGTGTCCCGGTTGTAATGGCATATGCTGCACGATCCCAGCCGACCTCACCGGACCATGAGGAAAGCTCAACGTTATCAATATAAAATTTGAGAAAGTCATAGTTTGATTCGGATGAAACCTTAAACCAGAATGAAATACTGTCACTGCTGAATACTTCATATTCAAGCGAGAGCCAGTTGTTTTGATTATCATTGATGTCGCCCGATTTGATGCAATAGGTTCCTTCGTATGGATTCTGCTGCGATACGGCCCAATTTGAATTTCCGCCCGTAGTCCAATCAAATTGGCTCATATCGCCGGTTTCCCAGTCTTCCACGATCAAACCAATGGTTGCACCAAAATTTTCCTGAACATTATATCCACCGGAGGTTACATCGTACATAAAACTTACTGCGGTTCCAACAGGTGCACCGGCTGCAACCGTCACATTAAAGACTGCCTCTTCCATAAGTCCTGCTCCAATAACATTATAATCATAAGTTGTGTTATTAAGGGTAATAAATCCACTCGAGCAACTTAGGGTTCCAATAGCTCCTATTGCATGATAAGATCCGTTATTGTAAGTCGGAATAACTACATCAGCAGTTTCTCCCGGATCAAGCCGTCCGTTATCGTTGCCTTGTGAATCATCGATTGATAATGTTCCAAGCTCAAGCAGAGGACCGTGACCTTCAACACTGAAGAAGGTAGTCCAGGTACCTGTACCATCAGTAGCATTCATTTCGAAGACAACCACATGCATATCCGGAATGTTATTTGCTACGTCCCATGCAAATCCGCCAGCAACAACTGCTGTTGCTCCGGCAACTATTGTTCCGTAAGTTTCAGTATTGTCGGTGATGGTTACATATGCATCAGCTGTTTCAATGGTTACTACCACATTGGTGGCATCTTCAATACCCACATTTTTTACAGTAATAGAAGCAAGGATGGATTCTGAGGTTTCCATAATACCGTTTCCGTTTCCTGCTGCATCGTCAATTTCCACACCATTCTGAACAATATAGGGTCCTTCAGGTGGAATTACTTCAACGAGAGAAGTATACCTGTAATAATTTTGCTTGGTCACAGTTACCAAAATATGGTCTGGAGGCTGCTGTGCAGGAATTGTTATCGATAGTGGAGCTCCCGTTGCAGTTGCTGTTGCAATGATTTCTCCATTGACAGTCAATGCAATGAATGCATCTTCATTTGCTGTTACATCAAAACTTGTAACTCCGGCATATAGAATTGGATTGTGCACCACGGTTAAGTTTTGCGGCACTTCAGAGTAAAGATTAAGAAATGCATCGCCATGATGATGAAATAAATTATAGGTTACCTCTTTATTATCGGTATTATACGGCCATGACGATTGCTGAAGGAAATATTTACCAGCTGCATTGGCGATTCCTGGCATAAGTCCTCGTGAGGGTGGAGTTGTTCCGTATGCAGGCATAAAATCAGGCCACATGTTGTCAAAGGCTCCCCAAACATAGGTATCATTTACAAATGAATAAGATACCTCGGAGTCACCTATTGAACCTAATGCTCCGGAATTATTGCCTCCGGAAGTATGACGGTGAAGTTTTTCGACCAGGCATTCTCCGGAGTAATTATATTTTCCGGTTAAGCAATTGACCGACCAAATATAAGTGAGATCGGTATTGTTAAGGCTATTGACATGACTATTTGAAAAATCAGGCTCTCCCCACAAAGTTTCTGCTCCATGATCACGATGAAGCAGGATGAATGCTCCATTGTTGATACCTGTCACAACATTAGTTCCTGTCCCGTTCCATGTGCAATTAACTCCACCTGGAGTAGCCGGGATGTAACCGAGTCCATTGGGTCCAAATATATTCACTACAGTGCTTGTATTCGTGGCGGTTGACCAGGGACCTGTTTGTGGATTTCCATTATAAATGGCATTAACCCGGTTTGTAGTTTTACCTAATTCCTGTTCCCAAAAACCAGCAACTGACTCAGTACATATCTGAAACCATCTTTCGGTCTGGTATCCAAGGCAGGTCATTGGATGATCGTAGAAATCCGGATCTGTGGGAGGGGTTCTTTCATAATGGATAAACTTAGTGACCATGGTTTGAAGCTGAGTCGCGTTATTAGCAGTCATTCTTGCAGCTATTATATCCGGCATCTGGTTGGCATTTACATCAGCATATATATTATCCGAAACACAATAATTGTCATATATAGGAGCTACAACACTGTTAGCCGCATTTGTACCATAATCGCCAAAAAGCATAATTGCGGCAGGCGGAATGTCCCAGGTATTATAAGCGTTGTTAATATAATTCTCAATGGTTACAGCATTGTTGCCTCCAATTTCACCAAGAGTAACAACGTCCGTTTTGATTCCTTGTAATGTCCTGAATACTCTTATTGAGTCAGCCCATTGCAAAAATTCAGCTCCATTGGGTGAAATGATCAGGTATTCGCAACCTGTTTCGTCAGTAGATTGAAAAGATTTGTTATAATTCATTTTTGGAAGGGATTCATAATTCAGCAACATATCTGAAAGCATCGGATCCCACCAGCGGCTCCTTAAACGGTCCTCTCCATAATGGCCATTACCGCCTTCGAAAGTAACCTCAATTTTCAGATCACGGTAAACGATTAGTTCCTTGGTTACCGGATTGTATTGAAATGGTGTGACTCCAAGGATTACAGCATCTACCCCTCTTACCTGAGTAACTTCTGAAATAATTACAGGATTAGATGGATAAAATTCATTTTTTGAATAAATGCTTAAATCTTTATTATATTCTAAAGGATTATCATCATTAGCCCATGGAATCTTGAAAGCAGGTTCCAAATCAACATTTGTGAATTTTTCTGTCCTCGATGCTGTCACCTGGAAGTGTGCAGTAGCTCCTTGAGGAATTGCAAGATACCGTCCATCACCCGGAAGGTTGGGAGCGCCTTCGTTATTTGGCAGAAAAGTGCCCGGGAGTCCGATGGCATCCATCGATATTCCGTTAATTAATTCTTTTGAAAGTGCAAAAGTGTTGATCGAGTAATTTACCTCTACACTTGTTGATTTTTGATTTGTCAGTGCAAAGCCCTGCTTTCCCCAACTGTCAGAATACTTATAATCATCTGCATAAGTGATTCCTGCAATGAAGAACGCAAGAACTAAAAGTACTAATCTGGTTTCATTTTGTTGTAAGTGTTTCATAATTAATTTAATTAGTTATTATTTTATTAGATATCGAATTCAAATAAGTCTCATCTATTTATTTAGAATCTCATAATATTATTAAATATACCTACCTAATATCAGTAATAGTCATTATACTTTCCTTTGCGATTGAGGGTTATAATTCAAGACGGTATAGTTACCTGATAATAATTTTTTCGGTCAAAATTATTTGTTTTTCAATTAAAACAATGAAATATATTCCCGGATCAAGATTTTCTAAATTCAGATAAAACGATAGGTTAATTTTATTAACTGATATTTTTTCTTCATAAACAGTTTTCCCAAGATTATTAAGTACCCGAACCTCAACCTGATCGTTTATAATCTCAGGAAAGGAAATATTAACCAATCCACTGGAAGGATTGGGAGAAATATATAAGCCAATCTGATTTGTTAGATTGACATCTGAAATAACAACATAAAGCAGAAGGCCCTCAGAATAACCACTTTCTCCACAATCGTTTAATGCTTTTACTTTCAGTAAAACATTTCCTTCCCAGTAATCTGTAAAATCAATAGTGCATGAAGTTCCATTATTAACAAGAAATTCTATAGCATCCGATGGTTCAGCAACCCATTCATAATTTTCAGCAAAGGTGACATCAGGAATGGAATAAATGTACTCCAAGCCTGGATAAGATGCAACCTCATCTGGTCCTGAAGGCAATTCTGGGATATCAGGAAAGGTTAAAACTGTTATATAATCTTCCTGAGTAAGGGTCTGCGAATCGCTCCCATTTGATATGGTCAGGATTACGTCATAAATTCCGATGGTATTATAAGTAATGGAAGGATTTTGTTGAGTAGATGATGAAGGTGTCCCAGCGGGAAAACTCCAGTTCCAGGAAATGATATTACCGCTGGAATAATCTGTAAAATTCACCATATCTCCTTCACAAATTTCGGTTTGATCGGCAGTAAAAAATGCAATTAATCCCTGAGTTGCCCCAGAGGGAAGAATGATGTAATCAACCCAACCGCAGTCTGAACCTGTGGAGACAGAAACATCTTTGGAATATTCCCATTTAAAAGTATGTTGTCCGGAAGTAACGGGATATGAAGATTCACTCCAGGAAACCTCTCCTGACCATTCCTCCTGCATTGTATTATCGATGTAAAATGTCAGAAAGTCGTAAGCGCTTTCAGAAGATACTTTTTTAAAAAAGGAAATTTCACCATTGGAAGTTACATTGTATGAAATAGAAAGATAAGAGGATTGATTATCGTTGATGTCGCCGGACTTAGCAGTGTAAGTGCCTTCATAGGGTCCAACATTGGAAATGGTCCAGTTGCTATTCCCACCGGTTTCCCACTCGAACTTGCTGAAGTCACCAGTTTCCCAGTCTTCAACAATAAGGCCGACAGAGAAACTCATCAAAAATGCGTTGGTATAGGTTCCATTGTTGGCATCGATACTAAAATTAACAGTAAAGCTTTCACCAGGAGGTGTTGCTTCTGCAATTGCAAGCGTAAATGTACCTTCGGATGATTCACCCTGAGCGAGCGTGCCAAAATCAGCAGATGAAGTTAAAAGCGTAACAAAAGGCGAAATCGTTGAAATCACTCCATTGATACTTGTTGCGGTAATATCTCCATTATTTTTTAGAGTAATATTCAAATCAACTGTCTCCCCCGGATCGATCAATCCATTGTTATTTCCATTTGAATCATCAATGGAATATTCAATCATCTCAAGATAAACTCCCGAAACAGGTTCCATTGCTTCAATGGCGTCCAGGTCGAATCCTGCATTTGCAGCATTGGCCGTCCCATCTCCATCATCCAGTAATTTTATGTATTGGGCTTCTGAAAGTCCGCTGCCTGCAATATCAAATTCAGTGGTTCCGCTTCCGGTCCCAAGGCTGATCCAGGGACCATCAATAGTAGAACCAACATAAAATGTATAACCCTCGGCAGTGGCATCTCCTTCATAAACGATTAGATCAGGACCGGGACCATCCGCAACTGGATATTGCATATCGAGCATACAGTACCCGTTTTTTCCCAAAGAATAATTCACATTATCCGGCGGACCTAAAGCTGCCGGAGTATTTCCTTCATCGAAGAAATTGTTGTCGGGGATCATTGAGGCGGCAAATTTATAAACAAATTGTCCCTCCTCCGAAACCATCTGAAAATTGGTTGTGGTTGCATTGTTCGCGGTTACTGTAACATTACTAATTGTCTGTGCCTGGTATCCATTTGCTTTAACAGTAATGCTATACGTTCCGGGCAACACATATTTATGAAAATCGCCAACTTCAGGATCAGTATAACAGGGATAATAATTATTAACGAAAACCATTGCGGCGATTGGTTCGCCGGAAGATAAATCGGTTACCGTCCCTTGCAAGCCAAATCCTGCATATTCGATCATCGCCAGCATGGAGGGCTTGTTATAGTTATAATACATCATGATTTGAGATGCCGGAGGCTGCTTATCATAAGAAATTTCCATGCTCCATGATACCGAACCACTAATACCATAATATGAATCTTTAGTGCTCCCGTTAATAGCATACATACCTGAATATCCCTGTCCATATTGCAAATCGGAATAACCTGACTCATTCACATAAACCAGTGCCAATTGATTGATATGTGCCTGATCACTGGTGGCATCAGGCCTGTAGCTCCAGGGATAAGAAACGAATTCTGTTCCACTATGATAGGAAGTATAAACAACAAACTGATTATCTAAATTACAAAGCCTTAAAGCTTTCGATTCAACCTCATTAAACGGACCCAAACTGCCGCCTTCTGCATTCCACATATAACCGCAATCGCGATTCAAATCCACACCATTATTATTATAGCGAACCATATTTACCCGTCCATCTGGATTTACCATGAGGTATAGCCATGTTTCACGATTATCCACCAGGTAGGTGATATCCGGATCTTCATTATAATTCAGGCAAAGGTCTCGGGCAAAACGGATAATATTTTCCGCTCCCCCTATTTCATCCCCATGAATTCCCCCATCAAAAAAAACCTCGGCTTCTGGTTCATCCGTCAGTACATTATCACTGATCTTGAGAGCAGCCAATTGTCTGCCTCCAAGCGAAGTACCGAAACTATACTTTTTACAGATGGAAGGAAAATGTTCTTCAAGACTGTCGGCCAGATCGATGATCTGCTGATAGGAATGATAGGAATCATCTGTCAACCAGAAATTCTCGAAATGCTTGTTGAGGTCTTTAATTTCTGTTAGTATTTCTAATCCCACTGCTTCTAATTGCAAACGCTCTTTTGTTATAAGGTAAGCCCTGACAATATTCGGTCCGCAAGGCTCATAATCTATCTTTAAGTCCTTCAGTATTTGAACCTGCTCTGGGTTATTAAGATAAATTTTAACCTGTTGCTCTCCCGACCTCCAGCCGGATGCGTTCGTAAATAAAATAAACAGGCATGCAATAAGAGTAATTAAAAATCTCTTCATAATCTATTTATTAAAAGGCACTGAAATCTGAACTTAATGATCATTGTGAAAGATTGAAGAAAAGACATTCAGGGCTGTGAAAAGGTTGCATTTTTATTACCTCGTGACCAAACGTGAATCATAACATCAAAAAACCTTACTAACCTTATCAAATGTTTTTCTCTATCACTTTTAAAAACTCTGTAACGCTTATGGGCTTCGCAATATAGTCAACGCAGCCGGCATCCAGCGATCGCTGCCTTTCACCCGCCATCGCATAAGCGGTTTGTGCAATTATCTTTGCTGAAGGATCAATGGTTAATATTTTTTGTGAAGTGATATATCCATCCATTTTGGGCATTCTGATGTCCATCAGAATAAGATCGAATTTTTGTTTCATGCAATGATCAATAGCTTCAGGCCCATCGTTTGCTCTGGTAATTTTGATATTGGTTTTTTTTAAAACACTCTGATAGAACAATAGACTTTGCTCATCATCTTCAACTATTAAAATACGCTTATCGTCCCAATTGTATTTTTTCAGGTCTGCCGTTTCAGGTTTTGTAATAAGTGTCCCACCCTGCACCAGCAAAGGATTATAGGGATGGCTGAAGTAAAATGTCGAACCTTGTCCGGGAGAGGATTTCACCCAAATTTCGCCACCTAAGAGTTCAACTATTTTCCTGGTAATAGCCAATCCCAATCCGGTTCCTCCGTAAAGCCGCTTGTTAGCTGCATCCAATTGCCTGAAACTTTCAAAAATAACATCTAGCTTATCGTTCGGCATACCAATCCCGGTATCTCTTACATAAAATTGTATTGAAGAATCTCGGCCTTCGGTTTTCAATTCAGCACCAAATTCAATCAATCCGAAATCAGTAAACTTAATTGCATTATTAATCAGATTTCGAACAACCTGTTTCAGTTTATCAATGTCGGTATGAATAACAATTTTTTTTAGTTTCTCTGAACTGTTGTACTTAAACTTTATATCTTTTTTAGTTACAGTGGTTTTTAAATATTCAACATAGGACTCATAAATTTCAGTTAAAATGGTATCGACAAAATAATCCGATTTGAAAATTTTAAGCTGTCCGGCTTCAATTTTTGAAATATCGATAATATCGTCAATCAGGCCAAGTAAATCGCCCCCGCTTTTCTGGATCAGGGAGATGTAATGATTTTGTTCTTCTGGGGTAGTATCGGGTTCGGAAAGCAGTTGCGAAAAACCGATGATGGCATTCATAGGGGTCCTGATCTCATGCGACATATTGGCAAGAAAGGCCGATTTTAATTTATCCGATTCTTCAGCTTTTTCCTTGGCATTGATCAAATCCTGCTCCATTTTTTTTCGGGTAGTTATATCTTCTTTCATAGCAATAAAATGAGTGATCACGCCTTTATCATCTTTAAGAGGGAAGATATTAGCTGATTCCCAGTATATTTCTCCATTCTTCCTCTTGTTGATAAACTCACCCGACCATTCTTTTCCGGCGGTAATTGTTTGCCATAAGGTGGTATAGGTTTCCGCCGGAGTTTTTCCCGACTTGAGTATTCTGGGATTTTTATTAAGCACTTCTTCCGGCAGATAACCTGTTACCCTGGTAAATTTTGGATTGATGTATTCAATGTTTCCATTAAGTTTGGTAATCACTACAATTGTTGGGCTTTGTTCAACCGACCGTGAGAATTTTCTTAATTCTTCCTCTGCAAGTTTTTGATCGGTAATGTTGGAAATAAATCCTTCAAGCGCAATCAGGTTTCCTTCGTTTGAATAAATACCGATACCTTGCTCCCAAACCCATTTTTGTTTACCGTTTTTCGTATTTATCCGGTAGATCATAATGAAAGGCTGATGTCTCGATACCCCATCCTGCACCATATTCCATACGTTAGACTGATCTTCCGGGTGGATCAGGTTATTGTAAGAAATCTTTCGATTACCCAACAAATCGGAAGACTTATACCCGGTAAGCTCAAGACAACCATCGCTAACGAATTCCATTGTCCAATTTTTATCATTCATGCAGCGATAAGCCATTCCGGGCAGGTTACTCATCAATGTTGATAGTCTTCGCTGACTCTCCCTTATGGCTTCATCAGCCTTTTTTCTTTCCGTTATATCCTGGGCAAATGCAATTACGACATCTTGATCAAAATACTTACCCTTGTTCAATCTCACTTCTTTTGGGAATATTCTTCCCTTCCTGTCGATCCCCCAGAATTCAAATGATTGCTGTTTTCCCCGGAAGGCTTTCCGGATCATTTCGACAGCTTTATTCATATCATTCATTCCCGGTGCTGACAGGAATTCGGGTGTTTTTCCAATGAAATATTTACGAGGATATCCATACATTTTAACGGCACCGTCATTCACATCAACAAAATGACCTTCCCTGTCCTGAATGTATATTGCATCATTTGTACTATTAAACAACCCCCTGTAGCTTTCTTCGGAATTTATTAAATTTTCTTCCGCTTTTGCCCTTTCAGTAACATCTTCAACGATGCATATAATTCCGGATCCACCATCGGGTAATACAAATTTTCTTTCATTCAACTCCATCAATGCACGGGTTCCATCTTTTTTGATGCTTTTTTCAACGTGTTTCAGGAGTTTTCCTTGTTTCAATTTAATAATATTTTTATCAACCCTGTCAATGGAAGATGGATCAGACAACATATGCACTTTCCTCCCAATCAATTCATCTCTCCTATACCCCATGATCTTACTAAAAGCAGGATTCATATCAATAATGGTCCCGTCCATATTTTCGATAAGAATTCCATCGGGTGAAAAATTAAACAATGTTCGGTATTGTTCTTCTTGCTTAAAGAGTTGATCAATTGCTTCTTTTTGTTTGGTAACATCTCTCACAATGAATTGAAGTGCCGGTTGATGATCAAATTCTATTTTTGATATTAGGGAGGAATACCAATGTATTTGACCTGCTTTATCAATGAGTCTGTTTTCAATAATTTCAGAGTGAAGTCTATTACTTTTAATAAAATCAGCAATACTTATTCCTACATAGTCAGTATCATCCGAATGTAAAAAAGGATTATCTTTTTGAGGCATCTGAAAATCCTTCACATCATATCCTGTCTGCTTTTTCAATGCCGGATTTGCAAAAAGCATTTTGCTTTGATAGTCAGTAATAAATATAATATCACTGAAGGATTCAACCAGGGTTCTGTATTTGAATTCCGAATTGATCAAGGCAATTTCAGAGGCTTTTCTCTCTGAAATATCTTCAATAATACCGTCATAGTATTTAACAAAGCCTTTATTATCTCTGGAAACAACCGTGCTGACAGAAGCAATAAACCGGGTGCCGTTCTTTTTCTTAAGCAGTACCTCCCTGTTTTTAACAGCTCCTTTCTTTAGTATCGATTTCAATAATCTTTTCCTATCACCGGGTATAACATAAAGGGCTGAAACATTCGTTGAAAAAAGGTCTTTTCTGCTTTTGTATCCGAACATTTTCATTAATGCAGGATTAAAATCAATGAATTTTCCTCTTACATCAGCAGTGCTCCGGTAAATCCCAACATTAAGATTATGGGTGATGGATCTGTACTTTTGTTCTTCGATTTTCAGCGCATCTTCGGCCAATTTGCGCTTTGAAATATCTCTGCAGTTGATCCCGATCTCGCTTATTTCTCCTGCGTTGTTAATACCCAAATGGATTCTCTCATGGACATAAAGCTTAGTTCCGTTTTTTGTTACTTTGTGAAAATATAATTCAGCATGTATCTTTCGTTCTTTGATAATAGCAGATATTTTGCTTTTTACTTCGGCCAGATTATCCTTATGGACAACCTTCCAAACCGGTTGCCCGATGAGTTCATTCCTTTTATATCCAAGGATTTTAGCTCCGGTTTTATTAACCCAAATCACCTCGCCATCCGGTTTAATGGTAAATAGCATATCCGGTGAACTTTCAAAAAGATCGTTGAATCTTTTTTCGAGGCTGCTAAAATACTGAGCAGATATATTTAAGGAATCAGGTTCTTGTTTTCGAAACCCATTCTTTTTGTTAAGTAACTTTTCAACCTGGTCGATCAGTTGCTTCTTTGTTAGTTTTTTATAATCCATCATCATTCCGGAATATTTATAACCCTGACTCCAGCTTATTAGCAGAAAAAAGGCTTGTAAATATACAAAAATATATTTATAAGCAGATAAAAAATGTTTATTTATTAGTTTTTGCCTGAAGCTTTAAAGAACAAATATTGGGCAATGATCACCAATAATAAGGTAAAAAAACTGCTGATGACAACACGAAGAAAGGTATTGAAGAAATCGGTAAACCTGAAAACCTCAATATAAAATAAGGCGAGGTGGTGAATTAATATGAGGATTAATGAATAAGAAAAAAACCATAAAAAGCCAAGGTCGGAGATAGAAGGTTTCATTCCGGGTTCAAAATCTTTGCGGCTTGGAATAGCTTTGATAACCAGCGGTCTCGAAAATGCCATCAGAACCGATGAAGCTGTATGTATTCCCAGCGTCCCTAAAAAAGTATCAATGCTGAAACCCAGCACAAAAGAGGATATAAGTAAAAGCCAGCCCGGAGTTTCAAAGGGAAGTAATAGAATGAAATATACATAAAGATATGGATTAATGTAGCCCCTGAGGTTAATGTTCTCAAGAATAAAAACCTGTAAAAAAACAAGGATTAGAAACCTGATAATATTGATAAAAACTTTACTGGTCATTTGTAGGATTTTTTTCCAACCTCATTTGCTCCTTCTTTTTCAGGTTTACAATTACATAAACATAGTAAAGGTTATTGTAATCAACTGCATATTGTATCAATGCTGTGTTGAATTTTTCATTCGGTAGTTTATTGTATTCTTCAACTGTACCAACCATGATTCCTTCCGGAAAAATTAATGAATTACCAGAGGTAATTATGGTGTCACCGGGATACAATTCAACATGCATGGGAATATCGACCAGCATTCCATTCCGGTAATAATTACCAGTCCATTCTACCGTTCCCAAATGGTTGTTTTTTAATATTCTCCCATTGATTTTATTATTGATATGAAGCACCGACATCACTCTTGAAAATTGAGGCGTAACATCTACCACAGTACCCACAATTCCATCAGAAGTAATGACACCCATATCTCTGGCGATTCCATGCCTGCTTCCTTTATTCAGCATCAGGTAGTTTTTCTGATGATTGACTGAATTGCTTATCACCTTAGCGCCAATATAGCGGTACATTGAATCACGCGAATAATGTTCTTCCTTGTCGGTAATCAGATAAGAGTCGGGGAGCAGGTTACGCAAACGGGCATTTTCGTTTACCAGTATTTCATTGGCTCTTTTCAGGGTAAGGTATTCCGAAACATTGTTCATGGCTGATAATATACTGCCTGTGATTTTCCCTGTTGAATTTAAAAAAGTCGCTCTCTGAAAGTTATTTTGCAGGACAAACGAGAAAGCAATTACCTCCAGCAAAAGGAAAAGAAAAAAGAAATATTGCTTTAGTATGTAGGAAAATAGATTTCGCACAGTTCAATGTATAAAAAAACCAGCGTTTAAAAGGCAAACTTATCCTTTTATTTAATAAGGAAATTAAATTTATCAAAGTTTTTGAGGGCTATACCTGTTCCCCTGGCTACTGCTCTCAAAGGATCTTCGGCCACATGAACCGGAAGCTTTGTCTTCAGATGAATGCGTTTATCAAGACCCCGTAACATCGAGCCACCACCAGCCATATAAATACCCGTTCTGAAGATATCAGCCGATAATTCAGGTGGAGTCATTTCAAGAGCATTTAAAACAGCCGCTTCAATTTTTGAAATGGATTTATCAAGGCAATGAGCAATCTCAGCATAGTTAACCATAATTTCCTTTGGAATACCCGTCAGCATATCACGTCCATGAACAGCATAATCATCAGGTGGATTATCAATCTCAGACATGGCTGCACCCACTTCAATTTTAATCCGTTCAGAGGTGCGTTCACCAATGTTGATGTTATGTTGTTTGCGCATATATTCTTCAATATCGGAATTGAAATCGTCACCTGCAATCCGGATGGATTTATTATTTACAATTCCACCCAAAGCAATTACAGCAATTTCGCTGGTTCCTCCACCAATGTCGATGATCATGTTACCGGTTGGTTCCATCACATCAATCCCGATTCCAATTGCGGCAGCCATCGGCTCATGGATCAGCCTTACCTCTTTAGCGCCGGCCTGTTCGGCTGAATCTTTTACTGCACGCTCTTCTACCTCAGTTATACCTGAAGGTATACAAATAACCATTTTCAGCGCAGGAGGAAACAATGGCTTTTTAGTCCAGATCATCTTGATCAGCTCCCTGATCATGTACTCCGCTGATTGAAAATCAGCAATAACACCATCCCTCAATGGCCTTATCGTTTTAATATTTTCATGGGTTTTACCATGCATCATCATTGCCTTTTTACCCACCGCTATGATCTTGCCAGTCTGACGCTCAATGGCAACAATCGATGGTTCGTCCACAACTACTTTATCATTAAAAATAATGATGGTGTTTGCAGTTCCTAAGTCAATTGCAATTTCTTTCGTTAAAAATGAGAAGAAGCCCATGATAAATAATGATGTTTTACGATTTACAAATTTTTTTTAAACGTTTCAAAAATACAAACTATTAAATGACAAAATTTTTTTTAATGTTTAAAATGCCTGAAGCCAGTAAAGACCATGCTCATCTGATGTTCATTGCAGTAGTCAATTGAATCCTGATCCCTTACAGACCCTCCCGGCTGTATCACTGCTGTTATGCCTGCCTTGTGTGCCAACCCTACTGAATCGGCAAATGGGAAAAAGGCATCAGAAGCCATGACCGCCCCTTTTAAATCAAAACCAAATTCGCTTGCCTTTGAAATGGATTGCTTCAATGCGTCAACCCTTGATGTTTGCCCTGTTCCACTTGCACACAATTGCTTATTCTTCACTAAAACAATGGCATTAGACTTCGTATGCTTCACCACTTTGTTTGCAAACAGCAAGTCTGTTTTCTCATACTCATTTGGTGATATTTTAGTTACAACATTCAGATCCGTTTGAGTTTCCGTTTTACCATCTTTATCCTGCTCAAGCACACCATTTAATGCCGACCTGAACTGTTTGAAGGGAAACTGATAGACTTTCTTGCGCAAAATGATTCGATTCTTTTTGGTTTTGAGCACCTCAAGACCTTTTTCATCGTAATCCGGCGCTAAAATTATCTCAAAAAACAATTCATTGACAGCTTTGGCCGTTTCAAAATCAATTTTTGCATTTGTTACCAACACACCGCCAAAAGCCGAAACCGGATCACCTGCAAGTGCATCTTTCCATGCATCCAATAACCGGGACCGGCTTGCTATTCCGCAGGCATTCGTATGCTTCAGGATGGCAAATGTGGTTTCATCAAATTCATTAATCAGGTTGATGGCAGAATCCAGATCACCAATGTTGTTGTAAGAAATAGTTTTTCCGTGTAATTGCTCAAATATTTCATCCATGTTTCCATAATAAAATCCACTTTGATGAGGATTCTCACCATAACGAAGTACTGTTGAAGAATCTATGCTTTGCATGAAAACATTATCTTTCTCCGGGTTAAAATAATTAAAAATAGCAGTATCGTAATGGGATGAAACATAAAATGCTTTGGTTGCAAAACGTTTCCGGTCATCTAAATCAGAATAACCTTTCTTTTCTTTTAAAAGCATGATGAGCTCATCGTATTGATGGACTGAAGGAACAATCAGCACATCGTTAAAATTTTTTGCTGCTGCCCTTATGAGTGAAATGCCACCGATATCTATTTTCTCAATAATTTCCTGTTCATTCGTTGTTGAGGAAACTGTTTTTTCAAATGGATACAAATCCACAATCACAAGATCAATTTCAGGAATTTCATATTCCTTAAGATGATGAAGATCACTTTTATTTTCGCGTCGGGCCAGGATACCTCCAAAAACTTTAGGATGTAATGTCTTTACTCTGCCTCCGAGGATGGAAGGATAAGAAGTAAGTGATTCAACAGATTCAGCCTTTATTCCAAGGTTGTTTATAAAATCAAAAGTGCCGCCTGTTGAATAAATTTTTATTCCAAGATCATGCAAAAGCCTGACAATTTCATCGAGTCTGTCCTTATAAAAAACTGAAATCAAAGCGCTGCTAATCTTCTTCATTGTGCTGATTTAATGCTAATTTGCAAACCTTTTTAAAACCTGGCTACAAAGTAACAATTAAATTTCTTTGCATTGTTCGGGCTAAATAATTTATTTTTACTGTTTTAATTTCAGTAATCAATACGATGATATTTTATCTGAAACTTATCGGTGAGAGTTTTCTTTTTGCCTTTCAGGCAATCATTGTCAATAAAGTAAGAACCTTTCTTTCTCTGCTGGGCATTACCATAGGTATTTTTTCAGTGATTTCTGTGCTTACGATTTTTGATTCAATGGAAATTGCCATCCGAAAAAGCATTGACCAGCTTGGAGACAATGTTCTATTTGTTCAAAAATGGCCCTGGGAAGGAGGAAATGATTACCCCTGGTGGAAATACATGAAGAGGCCGGAGGCTGACATGGAAGACCTGCGCGAAATTCAACGGAGAAGTACCGCTTCAGAATCAAGCGCTTTTATGTTCGAGGTTCGGCGTACGATCAAATATCAAAACAATAGCATTAAAGATGCTTCTATACTGTGCGTTTCGCATGATTTTGAAAAAGTACTTCCCATCGACCTGCAGGAAGGCAGATATTTTACACCAGCTGAATCTGCGAGCGGTAAAAATGTGGCTATCGTTGGTGCCGAAATTGCAAATAAGCTATTTTCTGGTTTACCAGCCATTGGTAAGGAAATAAAAATATTCGGCAACAAACTCGAAATCATTGGGGTGGTGAAGAAAGAAGGGGATGATCTTTTCGGAAATTCCTCGGATAACCAGGCCATAATTCCTGTGAACTTTGCCCGAAATCATGTTGATCTGCTGGAAGTGGGAACAACCATCCTGGTAAGGGCCAAGCCGAATGTTTCAAATGATGAATTAAAGGACGAACTATCCGGGATCATGCGTTCTGTCAGGAAACTCAAGCCAAAGGCAGAGGACGATTTTGCAATCAACGAATCCAGCATCATTACAAGGGAATTTGACGCCTTTTTTGGGGTGATTGCCATTGTGGGTTGGATTGTGGGTGGATTTTCATTGCTCGTAGGTGGTTTTGGAATTGCCAACATCATGTTTGTCTCTGTGAAAGAAAGGACCAGTCAGATCGGGATACAAATGTCGCTGGGAGCTAAAAAGTATTTTATCCTGTACCAGTTTCTTTTTGAAGCAGTATTTTTATCTCTTTTTGGTGGAATTATAGGATTACTTATTGTCTATTCGCTGGTACTATTATCCCAAAATTTTCCATTTACGCTGCATCTCACTTTTATCAATATCCTTATTGGTATTTCTGTTTCCGTTACCATTGGTTTAATTGCAGGAATTATCCCTTCCTACCTGGCATCCCGCCTCGATCCTGTAGAAGCAATGCGGTCAACATTTTGAGATTTCACGGTTTCCCGGGATTTGGATTTAACCGGATAATTTTTACAAAATTTTATTTTAAAATCCCGTTGATATTTTATTATCTTTACGCAATCAAAAATTTTTATGGAAAAGCGTTGGGTACTTAAAGAACAGGGAGACAAGGCTATCATTCAACATCTTTCTGAAGCGCTGAATGTTGATAATAACCTTGCAAATCTGCTTGCCCAGCGGGGGATAAAAACCTTTGAAGAAGCCAGGTCGTTCTTCCGTCCAACCCTTGAAGAACTCCACGATCCGTTTTTAATGAAAGACATGGATAAGGCGGTTGAACGGATTGAAATTGCCATTAAAAAAAATGAAAAGATCCTGGTTTACGGCGATTATGATGTAGATGGTACAACAGCCGTAGCGCTGGTCTTTACATTTTTAAAAAGCATTTATACCCATGTCGACTTTTATATTCCTGACCGATATGAGGAAGGATATGGGGTTTCCTTTAAAAGCATCGATTTTGCCGCTGAAAATAATTTCTCACTTGTAATAGTTCTTGATTGCGGAATTAAGGCAGTTGAAAAGATCAGTTACGCAAAAAGCAAAAACATTGACTATATCATTGCCGATCATCATCGTCCGGGTGACCAATTACCGGAAGCAGTGGCCGTGCTGGATGCCAAACGCCCTGACAGCACCTATCCCTATGACGAATTATCGGGTTGCGGCGTAGGATTTAAACTGGTTCAGGCTTTTGCCGGCCGAAACGGAATTCCTTTTAAAGATCTGGAAAAATACCTCGATCTTGTTGTAGTCAGCATTGCATCTGATATAGTTAAAATTACCGGTGAAAACAGGATACTTGCCTATTACGGACTGAAACTGGTAAACACCAATCCCAGGCCCGGTATCGAAGCAATTCTTAAATACAGTGGCTTAAACCGAAAGGAAAAGTCGGTTATCGATGACACTGATTATATTTTCAATCGTGAATTAACAATCAGCGACCTTGTCTTTTTGGTTGGCCCCCGGATCAATGCTGCCGGCCGGATTGAAAGCGCCAAGAACTCCGTCAGGCTATTGATTGCCGATAGTATAGCATCAGCTGAAACCTATGCAGTTATGATCAACGACTTTAATACGGAGAGAAAAGACCTTGATGCTCAAACAACATTGGAAGCAATGGAAATGATCCAGCAGGATGAACGGTTGTTAAAATCAAATTCGACCATTGTTTTCAGCCCGGGATGGCATAAAGGGGTTATCGGAATCGTTGCTTCCCGTCTTATAGAAACCTATTACCGGCCAACCATCGTTCTTACCAAATCAAATGGTTTTATAACAGGTTCAGCCAGGTCGGTTAAGGATTTTGATGTATACGATGCAGTCGATCATTGTAGCGACCTGCTCGAACATTTCGGCGGACATAAGTATGCCGCAGGACTTTCTTTAAAACCTGAAAACCTCGTACCTTTTATCGAAAGGTTTGAAGCCTACGTTACTTCAACCATTCAGGAAGAAATGCGGACGCCTGAAGTGGAAGTGGATATGCAACTTTGCATGAACGATATTAACAAAAAGTTTTTCAGGGTACTGAAGCAGTTTGCGCCGTTCGGGCCAGGTAATATGTCACCGGTTTTTGAAACTGAAAACGTGATGGATACTGGTTTTGCAAGGGTAGTTGGAAAGAATCATCTGAAGCTCGAAGTGGTCCATCAAAATATCCGCGGTTTTCCCATACCTGCTATAGCTTTCCAGCAAAGCGAGCACATCGAGCACATCATCCGGAACAAGCCTTTTAAAATCTGCTACCATATCGAGGAAAATGAGTGGAATGGTGTTGTGAACCTCCAGCTCAACATCAAAGACATCAAACCTATGAAGGATGATGATAAACTTTATTAGTGCTGATTTATAGCTTTTGGAATTTGGCTTTTGGCTAATTTGAAGAGCACTTCTAAAATCAATGTCCATGACTGAAATAGGTTGACCAAAAATAAGATAAAAAGTCAACTTATGGAAACAAAGCAAAAAGGGAAAAAGGGGTTAAGGCTCCGACGTCATTTCAGTGTAGGGATAAAGAAACAAGTAGTAAGGGATATTGAAAAAGGAAAGTGTACTGTATTGGAAGCCAGTCGTGAGTTGGGAGTAAGTTTTCAAACTGTGTACCTCTGGCTTTATAAGTATAGTTTATATTTGCAAAAAAACAAGATACTTATAGTGGAAGATAAAAGCGAAGCCTATCGCAGCAAAGACCTTGAGAAACGGATATTAGAATTGGAAGCTGTTTTGGGGCGCAAGCAAATGGAAATTGATTTGCTCAACAAAGTAATTGAACTGGCCAACGGAGAATACAAGACAGATTTAAAAAAAAGCATGTTAAAGAAGCCCTTGGATGGTTCCGGCTCAATAAAGGGATCAAGCACTTCTACAAGATGAAAGAGTTATATTCGATAGCCAACATAAGTAAGCAGGCACTGTGGAAGCATGACAGGCGGCAGGAAACAGTCACAGCAATCACAGGGCAGATGGTAGATATAATGGAAGACATCAGACAACGACATAAACGTATGGGATGCAGGCGGATGTACTATGCGACTCAGGGAACTTTACCTGTAGGCAGGGATCTGTTCGAGAAAATCGGTTTTGCCAATGGTTTCAAGTTGCGGCGTAAACCAAATACAATAAAAACCACCTGGGGTCAAAGAGTAGAGGTTCATCCCAACCTGATCGAAGGCAAAATACTCACTGACATCAACCAGGTGTGGCAAAGCGACATTTTCTACATCAAGATAGAAGGAAAAGACTATTACGGAGTAAGCATAGAAGATGTATACTCAAGAAAAATGCTATCCATGCACATTTCAAAAAGCCTGCAGGCAGAACAAGTTGAGAACGCCTTAAAAAAGGCAATCAAAGTAAGAAAGAACATGGATTTAACCGGCTGTATCTTTCATTCGGACCGTGGCAGCCAATACATCAGTACCCGGATAAAAAAACTCTTGCGCGACACACAAATGCAAATCAGTATGTGCAAAATACCGCAGGAGAATGCCTATGTCGAACGTGTGCAGGGAACCCTCAAGTACGAATACTTGTATGAATTTGATTTAACCGAAAAGAATTTGCCTAACACGATTCGTAAAATACTGGAATATTATAACAAGGAGCGCCCTCATAGTAACTTAAAGATGAATAATCCTGAAAGATTTGAATTAGAAGTTGAAAAGCTTGTTGAAAAACAACGTCCAAAACTCCAGATATACAAATGGACTCATGGGGTATCAACAAAAGAAGATGATATTAACAAAAAAGAAAAAAGTAGCAAAAAAGAAAAAATGAATACAATAAAAACAAATAGTATTTAATTGAAAAAAGTCAACCTATTTCAGGCAAGTACACAAAATCATACATCCTAAATCGAATATCATATCTCCTCTTATCTTTGTAAAAAAATTTTCGTTGGCATGAAACTGAATTTAGTTGAAGAACTCCGCTGGAGAGGCATGATCCAGGATATGACTCCGGGAACGGAGGACCAGTTGCAAAAAGAAATGACGTCCGGTTATATTGGGTTCGATCCCACAGCCGATTCATTGCATATTGGCAACCTTGTTCCGTTGATGCTGCTGGTTCATTTGCAGCGTTGCGGACACAAACCTTTTGTGCTGGTTGGCGGGGCAACCGGAAGGGTTGGTGATCCATCCGGAAAAACGGAAGAAAGGCAACTTTTAACTGTGGAGCAAATCAACTTTAACCTCGAATGCCAGAAAAATCAACTGATGAAATTCCTCAATTTTAAGGATGGTGAAAACAAAGCAGAAGTTGTCAATAATTATGACTGGTTCAGTGATTTTAGCTTCCTCGATTTTATCCGCGATGTGGGAAAGCACATTACCATCAATTATATGCTGGCCAAAGATTCAGTAAAAAAGCGGCTCGATTCCGGCATGTCGTTTACAGAATTCAGTTACCAGCTTGTGCAGGGTTACGATTTTTACTGGTTGTATAAAAACAAAGGATGCAAACTTCAGCTTGGCGGTTCCGACCAGTGGGGAAATATCGTCACCGGTACCGAACTTATCCGCCGGAAGTACAGCGCCGATAACGAAGGAGAAGCCGAAGCGTTTGCCCTTACCTGTCCGCTGATCACCAAAGCCGACGGGACCAAGTTTGGCAAAAGCGAAGGCGGTAATGTCTGGCTTGATCCTAAAAAGACTTCTCCCTATAAATTTTACCAGTACTGGCTGAATGCTTCGGATGAAGATACAGAAAAATGGATTAAATATTTCACTTTGCTTTCGATGGAGGGAATTGAAGAACTGACCCATCAGCACAAAGAAGCCCCGCATCTCAGGCTGCTTCAGAAAGCGCTTGCCAAAGATGTTACCATCCGGGTTCATTCAGAGGAAGATTTTAACCTGGCAGTGGAAGCCTCCGAAATCCTTTTCGGAAAAGGAACAACCGAAACGCTGAAGAAGCTATCCGAAGATGTTTTGCTGAGCGTTTTTGAAGGCGTGCCGCAAAGCGAGATTGCAAGGAGTGAAATAGAACAGGGCATTCCTATTGTTGATTTCCTTGCTGAAAAAACAAATATCTTCCCTTCCAAAGGAGAAGCCCGCCGGATGCTGAAAGATAATGGTGTGGCTGTGAACAAGGAAAAAGCAAAGGAAGAATCTCAAATTACAACCAGTGATCTTTTGAACAACAAGTATATCCTTGTGCAAAAAGGGAAGAAGAATTACTTCCTTGTAAAGACGGTTTAGTTTATTTGACTTCTATTTTTTCTTTGAACAATAGAAAACCGTTTCATCTTTATTCAAACCAAACCTGTTCTTTTCATTTCGGAAAGCATTGTCATTTGTCCAGTTATATGCTTCAACCGTAAAACCGACTTCTTTCAGCCGTTGGGTATAATCTTTCCCATAAATTCTTACATGGTCTTTTTGCCCGAAATACTTTTCCCGTTCCTGTGGTGAAGTGATGGTAAAATCTTCGTAAGTTTTCTCAAGGACCATTGAAAATGGCACCTGCAAAATCGCCCAGCCGCCGGGTTTCAGTACACGGTATAATTCGTTCATAGCTTTGCGGTCGTCAGGAATGTGTTCATGGACATGATTGCACAAGATGGCATCGAACGTATTTTCAGGATATTGAATAGCTGTGATGTCCATTTTAATCATCACCTGCTCAGGATTTAGATCGGCGGTGAGGTAATCAAGGTTGTTTTGTTTAACAAGGATGTCCATCAGGGGTTTTTCGGGAGCAATATGAAGTAATTTAACAGGTTCTGTGAACAAGTTTGTTCTATTTCTGAGGAAAAGATAGAGCAATCTCACCCGGTCAGAGGATCCGCAAACCGGACACATCGCATTGCGCAGGCCACTACCCACAATTTGCTTTTCGAGGATGACAGGCAGGTCGTAGCCCAATGATTTCATCATTCTGACATTGGACCCGCAAACCGGGCAATGATAAGTTTTGCCAAAGTACAACAACTGAAGTATATTTTTTTTAACAACCGGCCGGTATTCCTTTGGAATAATTCTTTTGGCTGTATTTTTAACTGACTGCTTTAGATTCACCTACTTAATTATAAATTTGAATTCATTCGCACACCTGTCCGCCCACTGGCGGATTCGCGACTTAGATCGATCCTTCCTGATATGGAAAGGATAACTGATCATTTAAGCACAGCTGCAATGTCTTCGGCCATTTTTTTTGCTATCACCGAATTTCCGTATTCGCTTACATGGCAATAGTCGATAAAGATTGGCTTGCTTTCGTTCCTGAAAATATCGCTGATGTTGTAAAAAACTGTGGACTCCCGGTTGGTCTTAATATTACTGACTTGAAGATCAGCAGCATGCACAATATCCTTAATGAAACCGTATTTTTCAGCTTCCTGCTTTTCAAAATTGCTCAGCTCCGGTTTGTTGAAGATGGTTGGCTGCCAGTAATAAACCGCCTTAAAACTGTATTCCTTTGCCCAAAGGTTTATGGTTGTAATGTTTTTAAGATAAACTTCAATAGATTCTGTTGCCAGTTTTTGAATTTCACTTCCGCTGTATGGCAATGGGTTCATTTCAGGCTGAATAAGTCCAATGATAAACTTAACAGTTGATAAAGTCTTCAGCGATTCAAAGAAAACCATCAATGATCTTTTTTTGCTTCTGAGCGAATTGAATTCCTTTTCGCGGTTACTTTCATTTTGAGGGATTCCTGCCTTTCCCTGCTGGTAAGCGCTGAAAACATCGTTGGCGCCATCATAAAAAACAACAAGGTCGGGGATATTTCCTTCACGCAATTGCAGAAAAAGCTCCATCATTTCCTGTGTGCTTACATACCCCGACTCACCAAAATTTGTCACTTCAGCATGAATGGTCAGTTTGGCTAATCCGGAACCAACCAGTGAGGGAATCGTAAATTCATCCCTGACGCCCGATCCCCACATGGTGGAACCACCAAACATGAATATTTTCTTGATGGGTTTTTCCTTTACCTCATCATCGATCGTGTAAATGGTCTTTCTTAATCCTTTTTCGTTAATGTTGATGTACTTTCCGGTGTAAGGCTTTCGCCGCCAGTAAACATAAGGATGCCAGCCTTCTGTGCTGCATGCATCAAACTCTTTATTGTATTCTTCTATCCAGTCAGCAGATTGGTACGAATCGGCAATTGGTTGTTTATCATTTTGCGGATTGAACCGGAAATAAATGGTAAAGCCAATTTCGATTAGCAACAGAATAAGAAAAGTTATTCCGGCAATAAGCCAGGCATCTCTTATGAATTTAAAAAATCCCTTCATCCTGTAAAGTTAGCCAACCGAAAAAAACTATCTGATATAAAAGAATAACCATTATCTTATTATGCTCCAAAATTATCCCAGAAAAAGCTCAATTCATCACCTCAACAATTCAGCCATTTAGCAATTCGACAATTTATCCCTCCACGCTCCATTCCGCCCCTTCCTTCGTATCTTTAACTTTAATGCTCAATTTTGCAAGGTGGTCACGGATCAGGTCGGAAGTTGCGTAATCTTTATTTTCACGTGCTTTCTGCCGAAGGGTTAAAATCGTTTTCATTAGTTCGTCAACCAGTTCATTTCTTCCACTGGTTTCTTCCTCTTTTAATCCCAAAATTTCAAAAATAAAATCATTCATGGTCTTCTTCAGGATTTCGAGATCGGTGGCAGAGATCGTCTCCTTTTTATCCTTCACCGAATTGATGATCCTTGCCCCTTCGAACAACTGGGCAATGGCTATCGGGCTGTTGAAATCGTCGTTCATCGCATCATAACATTTCTGACGGAGTTCTGCAATGTTGGATGTTGATTTGTCAGAAACAGGAAGCTTGTCAATCGATTTGATCGCTGTCAATAATCTCTTCAGGCCTTTTTCAGCAGCCTGAAGCGCTTCATTCGAGAAATCGAGTGTGCTGCGGTAATGCGCTTGTAAAATAAAAAACCTAACCGTCATAGGGTTGTAGGGTTGTTGCAGCAATGGGTGATTTCCGGCAAAGAAATCAAACAGTGAAATAGCATTTCCTAATGACTTGCCCATTTTTTGCCCGTTCAGGGTAATCATGTTATTGTGAAGCCAGTATTTAACGGGTGATTTACCATTCGCAGCCACCGACTGCGCAATTTCCGATTCATGGTGTGGAAAAAGCAAATCCATTCCTCCTCCATGAATATCGAATTGTTCGCCCAAATACCTTGTTCCCATAGCGGAGCATTCCAGATGCCAGCCTGGGAAACCGTCGCTCCAGGGCGAAGGCCAGCGCATGATGTGCTCAGGCTGGGCTTTTTTCCATAATGCAAAATCGGCGGGATTGCGCTTTTCTTCCTGACCCTCCAGCTCACGGGTAGCGGTCATCAAATCTTCTAAAACCCTCCCGGATAAAATCCCATAGTTGTGATTCTGATTGTACTTTGATACATCGAAATAGACCGAACCATTGACTTCATAAGCAAATCCGACTTCCAGTATTTTCCGGATCATTTCAATCTGTTCAATCATATGTCCCGAAGCTTTCGGTTCAATACTGGGACTTAAAACATTAAGTGCAGCCATGTTCAGATGATAGCGATCGGAAAAATGCTGAACCACTTCCATGGGTTCGATTTGTTCAAGCCTCGCCTTTTTGGCAATCTTATCCTCACCCGAATCGGCATCATGTTCCAGGTGACCAACGTCGGTGATATTTCTGACATACCTTACTTTATATCCTATATGTTTAAGGTAGCGAAACACAAGGTCGAATGTAATTGCCGGTCTTGCATGACCCAGGTGTGCATCGCCATAAACCGTTGGTCCACAAACATACATCCCGACAAACGGCGGGTTCGTCGGCTCAAACTTTTCCTTTTTCCTGCTTAAGGTATTATAAACGATCAGACTATTTTCCATGTCATTATTATTTCTCAGTGGTTCTCTGTGTAACTCTGTGTTAAAATAATTTTTTAAGTTTCAGTTTTACTTCTTCCTCATTCGGATTGATATCGAAGATCACCGAAGGTTCTAAATAATGAAGTTCCTTATTGGATTTAAACCGCTTTTCCCCTCCACCCGTAATGTTCAACATAATTAAAGCATCCGGATCAATGCTTCCTTCTGCAACAACCTTAATTAAGGATGCCACTGCCACAGCAGCAGCCGGGTGAATATCAATACCTTCCAGCAACTCAAACATGGTTGCCGCACTTTGCGCTTCAAAATTATCAGCTAATAAAATATCTCCTTTTGTATCCACCAACGCATCAAACAGTCCGCCTGCCAGTGAATAAGGTGGTTTACGATTCGATAAAACCTTGGCATTAATCTCTTCAACCTGCTTTCTTGCCAACTCATCATCCAAAGGCAGCATAGCCCTTGATCCCGCTTTCCATGCATCATACATGGGCTTAAAAGGATAATTCTGCGAAACCAGCAACTTCATCTTGTGATTTCCAAAACGTCCGTCTTCGATTAATCTCAGGTTTGCCTCCCATGCAGCAATGGCTCCGGTTCCGCTCCCTACCGCCTGGAAATAATAATCGGGAATCCTTCCGATAAAAGTAGCTGCCGATAAAACCGTGGTACCCATTCCGTCGCGACGGGCAATATTTTTTGCTCCGCCTTCAGGTATAAATCCATCAAGCCGGCTGGCAATGTTGGAAAGGTTAATGGCATCAAAATAGTCACCACCTGAACGGGAGCAAACCATTTTAACATGATTTTTTATTGGTTTGTCAAACCAAAGTGCATCCAGGTTGTCCTCCGGCACACAAAGCAAGAGAGGTATATTATTATCCGAACAAACCCTTGCAAAAGAACGGGCAGTATTTCCGGCAGAGGCAACTACCAGAATCTTTTTTTGATTTGGATCAAGCCGGGCACAAACCGAATAGGCTTCTGTTTCCTTGAAGGAGCAAGTGGTCATCAGTGCTTTTTTTTCCGGCCAGTAGCCACTGAAAGTAATGTAAAGGTTTTCTAATCCAAGTTCCTTAGCCAGTGCTTCACTTTTAAAGGTTACCGGAGCGGAAGAACCTTCAAGCAAGCGGCCAATGGGAAGCCAGTCGGCAAACCTGTAAATGCCATAGCCGTTGTCCTTTACTTCGATCTGTTTTATTGCATACAATGCCCTTACTAACCCCGGTGCAGTTTCACCCGGCGCTTCAAGCAGCCAGCCTGAGTCGTTAAACGTTCTCCCGGAAACTAAGGATTTTAAAGTATATTCGGTTTTATCAAATTGTAAAGTCATGTTATCAAAACTATGGATCATTAACGGCAAAAGTAAAAAAATAAAGCCTGATACTTTTTGGAAAGTACCAGGCCTCGTAATCATTAAAATTCAACTTATTTTATTACCCCAAGCTCTTTCCCAACTTTGGTGAAAGCTGCGATACATTTGTCGAGATGTTCTTTTTCGTGAGCAGCTGAAAGCTGAACGCGAATTCTTGCCAGTCCTTTTGCAACTACCGGATAATAGAAACCGATAACATAAATGCCTTCTTCGAGAAGTTTGGCAGCTACGTCCTGCGATAATTTTGCATCATAAAGCATAACTGCGCAAATAGCTGATTTGGACGGTTTGATGTCGAAACCGGCTGCTTTCATTTTTTCCATGAAATAATCGGTATTCCAGTGGAGCTTATCCTGCAGCTCATGGGTTTCAGTCATCATATCGAACATTTCGATTCCTGCGCCAACCGCTGCGGGAATCAGTGAATTGGAAAACAGGTATGGCCTTGAACGCTGCCTCAGCATTTCGATGATCTCTTTCTTACCGGTTGTAAAACCACCGATACCACCACCAAAAGCTTTACCTAAAGTTCCGGTAATGATATCAACCTCTCCGCGTATGTTGAACAACTCGGTCACTCCGCGACCAGTTTTGCCAACAACACCTGCTGAATGACACTCATCAATCATGATCAGCGCATCGTATTTCTTGGCCAGGACATTGATCTTATCCATTGGAGCAACGTTTCCGTCCATTGAAAATACACCGTCGGTGACAATGATTTTGAATCTTGCAGTTTTTGAAGCTTCCTTCAGTTTTTCTTCAAGGTCAGCCATATTGGCGTTCTCATACCGGAAGCGTTGTGCTTTGCAAAGCCTTACACCATCAATGATGGAAGCGTGGTTCAACGAATCGGATATGATCGCATCTTCTTCACCGAATAAGGGTTCAAACACGCCGCCGTTTGCATCGAAACAAGCAGCATAAAGAATGGTATCTTCTGTTCCAAAGAATTCAGCAATCTTTTGCTCCAGTTTTTTATGCATATCCTGTGTTCCGCAAATAAACCTTACGGATGACATTCCAAATCCATGAGTCTCTGTAGCCTTCTTGGCTGCTTTAACCAGGCGGGGATGATTCGACAGTCCAAGGTAATTATTGGCACAGAAATTCAATACTTCCTGCCCGGTGTTTAATTTTATTTCTGCTCCCTGTGGAGAAGTGATGATTCGTTCATTTTTGAATAAACCGGCTTCTTTAATATTGGCCAGTTCTGTTGTGAGATGTTGTTTTAATTTACCGTACATGTCTTAATTTATTTAGTTATTACTTGATGTCGTTGCGTCAGCAAAAATATTATTAATTGAATATAAATCAGATAACCAATTTTTAAATTATTTTGATGGCGTGCAAAAATATTTATTTTTGCCACAAAATTGTGAATTAATTAACACTAAAAAATAAAAGATGAAAAATATACTGATTATCGGGTCTGTGGGACAAATTGGTTCTGAGCTGACCATTCATTTGAGAAAGCTTTATGGAAATGATCATGTTATTGCTGGTTATCGCAGTACGCAGCCTTCGGAAGAGCTGGCCAATTCAGGACCACTGGAGAAAGTGGATGCTACGGATGTGGAAAAGCTGAACGAAGTTGTAAAAAAGTATAAGATTGATACGATCTACAATCTTGCTGCATTGCTTTCTGCTGTGGCTGAATCTAAACCCCAGGCTGCATGGAATGTGGGTGTAAACGGCGTTTTTAATATCCTTGAAATTGCACGTGAATATAAATGTGCTGTTTTTTTTCCAAGTTCAATCGGCGCCTTTGGCCCAACGACTCCGCTTGACAACACACCACAGGATACCATTCAGCGCCCGACAACAATGTACGGTGTCACAAAAGTTACCGGGGAATTGTTAAGCGATTATTATTTCAAACGCTTTGGTGTTGACACAAGAGGTTTGCGTTATCCCGGAATCATTTCCAACGTAACTTTACCTGGTGGCGGAACAACAGATTATGCAGTTGAGATTTTTTATGAAGCCATCAAGCACAGAAAATTTACCTGTCCTTTACCGGCAGGGGCATTCCTTGATATGATGTACATGCCTGATGCTCTGGATGCTGCTGTTGACCTGATGGAAGCCGATCCTTCAAAGCTGATTCACCGGAATGCATTCAATGTATCAGCTATGAGTTTTGATCCTGAGATCATTGCTGCTGAAATTAAAAAACATATCCCTGATTTTAAAATGGATTACAATGTTGATCCGATGAAAAAAGCCATTGCCGAAACCTGGCCGAACAGCATGGATGATTCCGCCGCAAGAAAAGAATGGGGATGGAATCCAAAGTATAAACTACCTGAAATGACAGTGGATATGCTGGAAATGATCAGCAAAAAACTGGGAATAAAGTATAAATAGAATAGTTTTTCTGAATAATTCAAAAGCCCGTTGAAAATTCCTTCCAACGGGCTTTTTTTATATTTTCTTCTTAATACGTGATTATTTCCTATCCCCCATAAACCTGAGCAGGAAGAGAAATAAGTTAATGAAATCAAGATAAAGTCTTAGAGCTCCAAGAATGACAAGCTTCCGGGTGGATTCCGCGCCATACTCGGCTCCGGTTCCAATCCTTTTTAATGCCTGAACATCATAAGCGGTCAAACCAGTGAAGATCAATACACCAATGAAGCTGATGATATAATCAAACATCGCGCTCTTCATAAACATGTTCACCACGCTGGCAATCACAATTCCAATCACACCCATCATCAATATAGATCCGAATTTTGTAAGGTCGGTTTTTGTAGTGTAACCGACAAAAGCCATTATTCCGAACATTCCTGCAGTTACTGCAAATGTCTGGAAGATTGAAGCCGATGTATAAATTAAAAGAATAAAACTAAGGCTTGCTCCCATCAATACAGCATAAACGCCGAACAGAATGGTGAGTGTGCCAACTGAGAATTTTTGAAATCCTAAGGACATAGCCAGCACAAACCCGATAGGTGCCAGCATGACAATCCAACCTAACATTGTCATTCCTCCTTCTGGTTTAATAAGCATCCTTATCAGCTCTTCTGAGCTTGCAAAATAATAGGCTGTAAATGCTGTAAGTGCCAGTGCAATGCCCATCCATGCAAAGACATTGGAAATGAAAGTCTTTGCCAAAGTTTTTGATTCAAAACCAGCTTGTGTCGTCTGATAATAATTATTCTGTGTTAACATGTCAGTCAATTTTAATTTTAAATAATGAAACGGCTTCCCCTCAAAAATAATGCCTGAAATAATAATTTTTAGCTTTTTTCAGTTGGCTTTAATGCAATTTTGTTCCAATCAGGTGGATAAATTCTTCGCGTGTTTCAACCCTGCGGAAAGCGCCGGTAAAGTCGGAAGTGGTGGTAACAGAGTTTTGTTTTTGAACCCCCCGCATCATCATGCAGAGATGTTGTGCTTCAATTACCACAGCTACTCCTAATGGCTTTAAGGTTTCCTGAATGCAATCCTTGATCTGCGTTGTCAGCCTTTCCTGAACCTGAAGCCTGCGGGC
Source organism: uncultured Bacteroidales bacterium (assembly GCA_963749345.1). GTDB lineage: Bacteria > Bacteroidota > Bacteroidia > Bacteroidales > JAADJA01 > JAADJA01. The sequence goes on from CAVVMO010000004.1 coordinate 709,679, forward strand.
AAAGGCATCCACAACTCTTGCAATTTTGCTTAAACCGGTAATATAACCATTTGGGATGTAAGCCACATGGGCTTTACCGATAAACGGGATCATATGGTGTTCGCACATGGAATAAATTTCAATGTCTTTTACAATAACCATTTCCCGGTAATCTTCCTTAAATTTTGCTGAATTCAGCATCTCGACGGGATCGAGCTGATAACCATGTGTTAGAAACTGGATTGATTTTGCAACCCGGTCAGGAGTTTTTAATAAGCCTTCACGTCCGGGATCTTCGCCAATCAATTTTAAAATAGCGGCATAATGTTCACTTAGCTTGTCTACATTCTTGTAATTATAAATATCTACTTTTTCATAGCCTTCTGAATGGCCATTTTCAATTATGTTTTTCAAATTCTTTTTTGCCATGATATGTTTTTTTATTTGCCAAAGTACTCCACAAAGTTGTTCTCTGTTTCTACCAGTTTAACACAATATAATTCAGAGCCAAATTTCCTGATTTCTTCTTCGAGCTCATCCCAGATCTCTATAGCAATGTTTTCAGTCGAAACGATCTTTCCTTGCAGAAAGTCAACTTCAATATTCAGGTTTTTATGGTCGACCTTGTCAATGATTTTCGTTTTTAATATGCTGCTCAGATCCTTAAGATTCATAACAAACCCGGTTTTCTGGTTTACCTCACTTTTAACAGTAATGTACAAAGTATAATTGTGCCCATGCCAGTTAGGATTAGAACATTTGCCGAAAACCTCCAGGTTCTTTTCATCCGTCCATTCGGGACGAAAGAGCCTGTGAGCAGCATTAAATCTTTCTCGTCGGGTTATATACATCATGATTCATTTGTTTTAATGATCGACCCATCAAATTTACTTATTTTCACTGGATTGAAAAGAAAAAAGAATCCCCTGCAAAAAAGGGGATTCTTCAACAGATTGATCTAAAATCAAACAAATTAATTAACCACCTGTATTTTTTTAGTTACTCTGGAAGTGCCTGCATTAAGACTAAGGAAATAAATTCCTTCGTTCATACCGGTCACATCAATGGTATATTTGTTTAATTCTCCTGAGGTTCCGAACTGCTGACTTTCGAAAACTTTCTGTCCGAGTATATCATAAAGCTCGATCGTCAAATCAGCATTTTCCATTAAGCTATATTCAACGCTGACCAGAGATGAAGCTGGATTAGGATACGCCTGAACCGATTCTTTATTAATTAAAGTTTCTTTAACGTTTAGAAACTTTGGTAATTCAACCAGATTTCCACCAGAGGTTAACGCAACCCATAGTCCAAAATTAGCACCATTACTATTGACAAGCGGATCAAGAAAACCGGAGGCAACAACTGTAAGTGCTGCACCGTCCAAACCTAAAGTTGAAAGCGGGGCATCGTAGGTAGCTACAGTTACTGAGCCTGTTTCATCTTTAATAGCCAACCTATAGTCGTTGGTCGGAAGTTCAAGATAGCCGGCAAAATCACCATATGCAAGATTGTCAACAATTGTTCCGGCGCCAACACCCACCTCTACAACATCCACCACCGGAGCGTCTGTTGAGCCATGGAATACCAGTACATCTGTATTGTTTGTAGCTGAACCTATTTCACGACCCATTGCATTCACATAAATATTAAATGGCTGGTTAGGTTCATAACCTGTTGCACTTACAATACCATTTGCTATCAAAATGTAAGTTTCACCATCTGCAAGGGTGTAGTTTTCTGACCAGATCGGATTTTCAGGACTTGTGCTGTTCTGATCCTTAATAGCAATCGTAAACTCTGTTCCTGCGGGAGCATCAACAAATGGAGATGCTGTCCTGAAGGTAAAGTTATCAATTAACAAGGTATTGTCCAACCATACGTCAACAACTGACGCTGCTGCGTCGGCTGAGTTGTGGATCACCTGTACGCGTGCTGTTTGCAAATGCACCGGAAGCATAACCAGCTCACCGCCAGTTGCCAGCGCAACATACAAACCGAAAGCGGGTCCGTTGCTGTTGTTGGCTGGATTCAGAAATCCTGATGCTACTACTGATATCGCTGCGCCGTCAAGACCTAAAGTTGCAAGAGGAGCATCATACGAAGCAACAGTGACTGTTCCTGTTTCATCACGAATCTCAAGAACATAATCCAGTACGCCAAGTTCAAGATAACCTGCAAAGTCTGCATACATTAAATCATCTACAATCATTCCTGCTCCAACGCCTGTTTCGTAAACATCAACGGTTGGGGCATCGGTTGAACCATGGTGTACCAATACATCGGTCTTGTCTGTCATGTTAGCATTTTCTCTTCCCATCGGGTAAACTGCAATATCAAATGGTGTGGCAGGATTGTAACCGCTTGGGCTTACAATTCCTTCTGCTACCAGAATATAAGCTTCACCATCGGCAAGGGTGTAGTTCTGTGACCAGATCGGATTCATTGGACTGGTACTGTTCTGATCTTTAATTGAAATTGTAAACTCTGTTCCTGCAGGTGCATCAACAAATGGAGTTGCTGTCCTGAAGGCGAAGTTGTCCAATAACAAAGTGTTATCTAACCATACGTCAACAACTGACGCTGCTGCGTCGGCTGAATTATGAATCACCTGAACGCGTGCTGTATTTGAAGGAGAATAAACTGGTAACTCAACGAGATCACCACCGGAGGCCAATGCTACCCAAAGTCCGAAAGCCGGTCCATTGTTGTTGTTAGCTGGATTTAAAAATCCTGAGGCCACTACGGTAATGGCTGCACCATCAAGATTTAAGGATGCAAGTGGAGCCTGATAAGAAACTACAGTGTTCTCGCCTGTTTCATCGCGAATTTCCAGAATGTAGTCAAATACTCCAAGCTCAAGGTATCCGGCAAAGTCTGCATACATTAAATTATCTACAATCATTCCTGCTCCAACGCCTGTTTCGTAAACATCAACGGTTGGGGCATCGGTTGAACCATGGTGTACCAATACATCGGTCTTGTCTGTCATGTTAGCATTTTCTCTTCCCATCGGGTAAACTGCAATATCAAATGGTGTGGCAGGATTGTAACCGCTTGGGCTTACAATTCCTTCTGCTACCAGAATATAAGTTTCACCATCGGCAAGGGTATAGTTCTGTGACCAGATCGGATTCATTGGACTGGTACTGTTCTGATCTTTAATTGAAATTGTAAACTCTGTTCCTGCAGGTGCATCAACAAATGGAGTTGCTGTCCTGAAGGCGAAGTTGTCCAATAACAAAGTGTTGTCTAACCATACGTCAACTACTGAAGCAGCTGCGTCGGCTGAGTTGTGGATCACCTGTACCCTGGCTGCTGAATAAACATTAATAGTACTTACCAGTGCTATCACCAGAGCAATTAACGAAGTTTTCATTTTTGTTTTCAATTTTTTATGTTTTTAAATTATTAATAAGTTTGACTTTAATACCAGATAAACATTGAGTTTAAGATATTGTTCATTCTTTTTTGTATTTTATTAAACAATATTATATTCCAAACTATTCATAATTTATACTAATTTATTGACTTTTAATGTTTTTACCAAATTATAATTGATTTATTTAGATGAAAAATTTAACAAATATTTAACTTTTTGTTTAATATTTTATTCATTTTATCAAACATTAAATCATCAAATCTGCCTCTGTTCAGGTGATAGTTTTCGCTAAGGCGAAATCTTTAATCATCCGACAAATGCTGCTTTTGATAAGCTGCCTAAAGGTACTGTAGAAAATTTGCTGAAACCTGAGAATAAAGCCCAACTGGCTAAAATTCTGACCTACCGCGTGGTAAGTGGAAATCTCGATGCATCTGCAGTGGTCGCAGCAATTAAAAGCGGCAAGGGTAAAGCGGTTTTGACAACCGTCAGCGGTGGAAAACCAGCAGCTTCAATGGAAAAGGAAAAAGTCAAATTAACCGATGAATCTGGCAATTCAGCATTCGTCACAGCAGCTGACTTAAAAGGTTCCAATGGTGTTGTTCATGTGATAGATGGAGTACTATTGCCTAAATAAAACGGCATATTCTTTCATTAAAGCAAAAAGCTCTTTGAATTAATCAAAGGGCTTTTTTATTTTTAGAACAACACCTCACTATTATAACATTGTAACATGAAATTTCCAAAGATTAATCAATGCTTTGGGCATTAGCCTCAAAACCCGAGGTCCTTTTTATGTGGCATCCATATCGTCAACAGACCACCACCTGACGTCATCAATTCCATGCACGAGCTGAAACTTTTCAAGTGTAACCCTGATGAGCGCACAATCCTTTGACCTCAGGAACATCTCCAGATCAGGATGTCTCTTCAGGTGGGCGTTTAGGTCTGCTTTATTCTCTGCGCTATCTATCTCTAAAGCATTACCATAAGCCGTCAGTACAAAACCCTTATCAGGTTCTGAATTACCAGGATCTCCAATTTCAATTAAAACAGCCACCTTGCAGTTATGTAAAAGGTTACGGTATTTATTTGTGCTGCGATAGGTCGCAAATATAAGCTGGCGGAAACCGTTAACAGGTGTAATCGCTATCAAACTCGCATGCGGCTGGCCATCTCCCTCTGTAGCCAGAACGGCGAAGTGGCTACCCTGAATGGCGCGTGCAATATATTCTTTTAATGAGACATTTTTGTTTTTATCCGTTTCAATTTGGTCGTCGTGCATATTATGCAAATATAAATTATAAAAACCAGGATTCTATCAAAAGTAATTTTAAGGAAGACTGAGGCGAATAGAAATATTGCTTTTATATTCTATTTAACAGGACTTTGTTCAAATAACCGGTGAGCGAATATAATACCAAAGTTAAATTCGGTATAATACCTGCAAATTTCAATTTTTGTCAATTTTGGGATACCTTTTCTTTATTGCATTTTCACGATATAGAAATATATTTTCAAGCTGCTTGCGAATAAATAGGGTATTTGCAATGCTTCCTAGAAAAGCAAATGGAGGTTTATAGGATACGATATCTGTCATTAACACATCATTTCCCAGAGGTTCAATGATATGCTGGTGATGCCACATAGCATATGGACCAATTCGTTGTTCGTCAACAAAATACTTTTTCTCAGTTACATGGGTTATCTCTGAAACCCAGATCACTGGAATGCCAAAGAGGGGCTTTACTTTATAGCTGATAATCATTCCCGGATACATTTTTTTAGGTAGATTTTTTGACTTAATGTCAAAGCCCATATAGTCGGGTGTGATTTCTTTCAGGTTCTTTGGAGAAGATATAAACTCCCAAACCTCGTCAATAGTGGCGGGGACTATTTGTTTTTTTACCAGTTCGTAAAATGCCATTTTGTGTTGAATCTTTATTTGGTTTTAGTAATTCTGTTGATCATCCCCCGGAAAATAAAAATATGAAATGGGGAAACTGAATACCAGTAAACCCGACCCCATAAACCCAAAGGCCTGAAGGTGGCCGTTTGGTAAAGGATGTAATCTTTAATCATAAACTCCAGCCATGCCTCACCGGGTAGTTTCATTTCAGCATAGAGGAGCAGGCGCTTTTCTTTTTTATCAGCCAGAAGTACCCTCCAAAAGTCGAGTGAATCGCCGGCTGAAAGCTCGGTATTGCTTTTTCTTCCACGGCGCAACCCCACACCTCCAAAAAGTTTATCTGCAAATCCTCTTAAACCCCAAAGCCAATTGGCATAATACCATCCGGTTTTACCTCCAATTGACCATATTCTTTCTAATACACCCGTTTCATCTGCTATCTTTTTCATTCTTTTGTCCGTAAAGCAACCGAATGAGGGCACATTGATAAGTTTGGATATTCCCTGTTGTAAGGTATGACCCGAAAGTGCATCAGTCCAGCTCGACAAAACCTCATGATGTTCAACTTTTTCAAAAGCCCTTACAACTGCATCTTTATAATTAATTAATTCAATATTCAGAATTTGGTTAAGATTATTCTCCCCACAAATAATCTCAATTTTCATGCTATTCACAAGGTTTACTGCAAGTTTGTAAGAGGTAGAAGTAATGAAATACAACCAATAAGATGAAAGCTTGGGGGTCATTACCGGTACCACATATACCCGTCGTTTTAAATTACGGACCCGGGCAAATCTAAGTAACATTTCTTTGTAGGTTAATATTTCAGGTCCGCCGATGTCGAAACTTTTGTCAAAAGTTTTTTCATTTAAGAGAACTCCTTTTAAATACTGTACAACATTTTGTATGGCTATGGGTTGTGATTTGGTATTGAGCCATTTAGGGGCAATCATGATGGGGAGCTTTTCAACGAGGTCGCGTATAATTTCAAAAGATGCACTTCCAGACCCAACAATGATTCCGGCCCGCAGGGTAGTTAAATGATATTTACCTTTTCTTAAAACTTCTTCTACAGCCTTTCTCGACAAAAGATGTTTTGAAAGCTCATTATTATTGATAATACCACTTAAGTAGATGACCTGCCTGACTCCATTGAGACTCATCTGTTCCATGAAATTTGTCGCCGATTCCTTTTCCATGGTTTCAAAACTGTCGATGGATGAAGACATAGAATGTATAAGATAATAAGCAACTTCAATATCAGTTGGGATTGAATTAAGGGTAGACTTGTCTAAAAAATCTACCTCAATTACTTTAATCTGTTTGGAATTATAACGGTTAGAGTCAAACCTTTTTTTGTCGCGAACGCAGCAAAATACATCGTGCCCATCTGAAAGTAAAACAGGCAGCAATCTTTTGGCTATATACCCCGTGGCACCAGTGAGTAAAATTTTCATGTTGTTATACCTTCATTATTAAGATTCCGACATCTACCTGAAATACCTGGCCAAACGCCACCAATGATTTGGAAAGCAGCTTTCCTATTCCAAATGAAGTGCTAATGAGAAGATGGGTTTTCATACATAAATAACAAATATAAACAGGATAGGTTTATGGATAATTGCTTTGTTCGCTTGACTTTATCATCTTAATTAAAGGAATCAGCAAAACTTTAGCAATTTACAAATAACAATGGTTCGTATGAGGTTCATATATTTCTTACAGTTTTAGAAAAAACTATTAAAAGTAACTCCTATCATTTGCAGAAAATCATTAAGCCTTGTTTAAAAACATAGAAAAACTGATTTTTATATAAAAAAGAAGCCATCCTGCTCTGGATGGCCTCTTCGAATGATCAACATTAATTAACCCTAATTATTACAATTGTATGATTTACTAACCTTTAATTTTGAAAATCTTTTAATTTTTCCATCAGTTTTTTCCGGCTAAAAAATATCCGGCTTTTAACCGTTCCTATCGAAAGATTTAGTGAATCGGCTATTTCCTTGTATTTATAACCCTGAAAATGCATCTGAAAAGGAATTCTATGCTCATCAGAAAGATCATTTACTACTCTTTCCAATTCTGATTGATTATACTTTGAATCAGGGGTTACAATATCTGATTGACCGGAATTGTTTAGGTAATATAAATCCTTAGTGCTATCGATAATGGTATTGACTTTTATATCCTTCCTGTATTTATTGATAAATGTATTTTTCATGATTGTATAAATCCATGCCTTAAGATTGGTTGCAGGATCAAATTTATCTTTATGAACAATGGCCTTCAAATAAGTATCCTGGATTAAATCATTAGCATCCTCACGATTCGATGTCAAAGAATAAGCAAAATATTGCAAATTTTCTTTAAGACTCAGTATTTTGTGATTGAATTCTATTGCTGTCATAACCTTAAATTTTAGTTTGCATCAACTTGTTTAATAAATTCGAAGCAAAAGTAAACACATTATATCAATTAAACAAATTATTTAGAACAATTTTAAATAATTTTATAAATAAAATTTTATCTTGCTGATTTTTAAATAATTCAAAAACACTAAAAGTTTAATTAATGTTTAAAATTTTACCTATTTTATTAAACATTCGATTATAATCGACAATAAATCGACCTTTTTTTGGACCATTTTGAATGAAATCCAATCTAAATCACAAGGAATGTTAGAAATAAGATAAAAAAAATGAAATGAATTTGGATTATAAAAGATAAAAGCTATACTATTTTATCAAGCTCTTCTTTTAATTTATTGACATCTTCAATCAGGAAAGTATTTGGGGGCAATGGGAAATTAATATTTTTTACCATAAATCCTGTCAAAAATATAGTTGATTTCTTAAAGTAATCCGATAATGTATGTATGTAAGCCTGAACTTCACTTAAGGGTATTGCCGTTGTAATAGAAGTTACAATATAATGAATATTTTTAAGAGTAGAAATCTCTTTCAGCCCTTCCATCGGAAGGGTTTCCCCAAGATAATATACCTTATGTTTATGTTTTCTTATAATATAATGGTAATAAATTAATCCAAGTTCATGATGTTCTCCTTCAGGAAGAAATAGAAGGAAGGATTTGGAATTACCATTTAAAGAATTGGAAATGCCATCAATAGCAACAATAAGTTTCTGCCTTAAAAGGTTGGAAATAAAATGCTCCTGTGCCGGATTAATGGTGCCTATTTGCCATAAAATGCCTATCTTTTCGAAAAAAGGATACATTAATTTATGGATAGCCTCTTCGAATCCCATGTTTATAACAGCCGTGTTAAAGATCTTTTCGAATTTAGATTCATCGAGATCTATCATTGCCAGAATCAGCCCTTCAACCTGGGCTTCAATATCACTTTTTGAATGAGACAGGTTTAGTATTCTTTCGCTGATTGTTTCATCAGAGAAGTTGACAATACTTGAAATTTTAACACCACTCCTGTTCAGGATTGACACATTTAATAACCTTTTAAGATCTTCGTCATTATAGTACCTGATGTTAGTAGAAGTTCTTTTTGGATCAATTAAACTATAGCGCTTTTCCCATATCCTAATAGTGTGGGCTTTAATACCTGTGAAGTTTTCTAAATCTTTTATCGTGTAGTTTGCCATATTGCTTTACCTCTAGTGTGTGAGGCATAATCCGTTATTTAACAATGAATCGTTTGAAAGGTTTAATCTTTTAGTGATTATTTTAAACAAATATTAATAAATCGATCGGGAAAATTGATCGTTATATGCTGTATTTCAATTATTTATATTATAAAATACCAAAAACAAAATATTGTAATTATTCATTGTTTTGAATCCATTTAAAAGCTCACTCTCTTTTACAATTGTCTTCCTCTAAAAAGCTCATCCTGATAAAATCGTAATTAATAAGCTTGAAATAATGCTAACATGTTTGTTAAGTTATTTAGTTAATTTTGATCTTTTGGATATTTGAAAATTTAACAGATGCCCAGGTTATCTATCATAATCATTACGCTGAATGAGGAAAAAAACATTGGCCGCTGCATTGATTCAGTTAAAGAAATTGCCGATGAAATTATTGTTGTAGATTCCTTTTCAACCGACAGTACAGAAATTATAGCAAAGGAAAGGGGTGCAGTTTTTATTCAAAACAGATTCGAGGATTATGTAAAGCAGCATGAATTTGCAGATCAGCAAGCGACCTATGATCATATTCTCACATTGGATGCCGATGAGGTGGCTTCTCAGGATTTGTTGGAATCGATTCAGAATGTAAAAAAATATTGGAAACAGGATGGCTATTCCATGAACCGTATGACCCATTATTGCGGGAAGTGGATCAAGCATTCAGGATGGTACCCTGATATCAAATTGAGATTATATGATAGAAGAAAAGGTAGATGGATTGGTAAGAAAATTCATGAGCGTTTCACCTTAATGGAAGGGTGCACAAAAGGCCACCTGAAAGGTGATATCCTTCATTATTCTTATAATTCTATTTCACAACATGTAACCCAGGCAAATAAATTTACCGACCTTACTGCAATGGCCGCTTTTGAGCATGGCATTAAATCCAACTTCTTTAAAATAACAATTAATCCGGTTTTTAAGTTTATCCGAAATTACTTTTTTCACTTTGGCTTTCTTGATGGTTACTTTGGGTTTGTCATTTGCAGGATTTCTGCTCATGCGACTTTTTTAAAATATATTAAACTGAAACAGCTTCATCACTCCAACAAATAAGGGAGCAATTGGATGGATTTTAAGAAAATAATCATCAGCCGAACCGACAGTATTGGAGACGTTATACTGACATTGCCAGTTACCGGAATATTGAAAAAGCTGCTACCTGAAAGTGAGGTTATCTTTCTTGGCAGATCTTATACAAGGGACATTATTACCGCATGTAAGCATATCGACAAGTTTGTGGAGTGGGATAATGTTCTTGGTTTAGATCAGGCTGCCAGAATAAAATTTTTTCAAAATTTGAATGCTGATGCAATTATTCATGTTTTTCCGGTTAAAGAAATAGCAGAACTGGCAAAACATGCTAAGATACCATTACGCATTGGCACCACCGGCAGGTATTACCATTATTATACCTGCAACCGGTTAGTAGCAATGTCGAGAAGACGATCAAAGCTTCATGAGGCTCAACTCAACCTTAAGCTGATTCAACCTTTAGGTGGAAAAGGGGTTTATACCATTAAAGAAATTCAGGAAAGCTATGGAATTTCAATAAATGATCCACTCAATCCAAATGTTTTAATGCTCATTGATAAAAATAAATTCAATCTCATACTTCATCCAAAATCCAAAGGTAGTGCAAGGGAATGGGGGATAGAAAATTATTCGAAATTGATCAGGTTTTTACCTGAAGATAAATTCAGGATATTCATCACCGGAACCCATGAAGAGGGACTGTCGGTGAAAAAAAATCTGATTGACCCTCATTCCAATATTATTGACCTGACCGGAAAATTTTCGCTGAAGGAGCTGATCCGTTTCATCAACGAAACTGACGGAATAGTAGCCGCCAGCACCGGGCCCCTGCATATAGCTGCGGCATTGGGAAAACAAGTATTGGGTCTTTACCCGCCAATCAAACCCATGCACCCGGGACGATGGGCACCCATAGGGAAAAATGCAGATTACCTGGTGCAAGAAAAGAATTGCTCAAAATGCAGAAAAATTGATCGCTGTGAGTGCCTTGAAAGCATTACACCTGAAGCAGTTAAAAACAAACTTCTATCCTGGTTAAATGGCTAAAACTACAAAGAGAATTACTGACGACTGGTTGGTGATCGTTAATCCAAACGCGGGCCGGAAAAAAGGCGAAAAAGACTGGTTTAACATTAATGAACTTCTCAATGAATCCGGATTGGCGTTTGAGTCTGTTTTTACGACCCATAAGGAACATGCCATCGCCCTGACAACAAGGTTTATAAAAAAAGGCTACAGGAATTTTCTAGTTGTGGGGGGTGACGGTACCCTGAATGAAGTAATAAATGGAATCTTTTTTCAGAAAAGTATACCAACCCATGAATTCCTTATTTCAATGATTCCTGTTGGTACCGGAAATGACTGGTGCAGGATGTTCCATGTTCCATTCAAGTACACTGATGCCATCGCTTTAATAAAGCAGAATAATACTTTTATCCAGGACATTGGCAGGGTGAGTTACTTTAATTCGACTACTTTAAAACGAAGGTATTTTATCAACGTTGCTGGAATGGGTTATGATGCAGAGGTTGCTTCCAAAACCAATAAAGATAAAGAAAGAGGAAAGGGTGGGCCTTTTTCCTACCTTAAAAATCTTTTTACTAGCCTCTTGTTTTACAAATATTCTGAAACAGAAATTATAATTGATGATTTACCGGAAATATATAAAAACAAAACCTTTAGTGTGAGTGTCGGGATTTGCAAATACAATGGCGGAGGAATGAAACAATTGCCAAATGCCATACCGGATGATGGGCTATTGGACATGACGCTGATCAAAAAACTTGGCAAGCTTACAGTGCTTAAAGAAGTCAAAAACCTTTATGACGGCTCCTTTATACAGCATCCAAAAGTTCAGACCTTCCAGGGAAAAAGTTTCAGGATCGATTCAAAGCCTGCAATATATCTTGAGGTTGATGGTGAGTCGCTCGGACATTCACCATTTACATTTGAGGTTATACCCTCAAGCCTGAGGGTTGTAACCGGAATGATCCCTGATCAATAAAATCTTCAAATTTCCTACTGTTCGCTTGTGTACAACAATTGTCAGGCTGTGAACACTTATATTATCATTGATATTTGAGTTTTTTGTTAATTTTTTGTAAAACAGCTGCTTACCTCCTTTGGCATAATTGATGAAAACCTTTAGTAATATAAGTTGATTCTTCAATGATTAGAAATTATTTCAAAATAACCTTTCGGAATTTAATCAAGCACAAGACTTATTCCCTGATCAACATCCTTGGGCTTGCAATCGGTATTGCAAGTTTCCTGATCATTTCATTGTATATCACCGACGAACTCAAATATGACAGGTACCACAAGAATGCCCGGAATATTTATCGCCTGGTGAATGTTTACGATTTTGAAGGAGTTGGTGAAAACTCAGCCAGCTCGCCGTTTCCTGTAGCATTTACTTTGAAAAATGATTATCCTGACCTGATTAAAAACGTGGTCAGGGTTTTTAACTTCCAGGCGCCAAGAAGTTTTGTGGAATACCAGGACAAAAAATTCAATGAAAGGCGGTTCTTCTTTGCAGATTCAACTTTCTTCGAGTTGTTCGACCATGTTTTTGTAAAGGGAAATCCGAAAACAGCGCTGAATGAAAACGGCTCTCTCGTTATTACAGAATCGATGGCTGAGAAATATTTTGGAAATGAAGACCCGATGGGCAAAGCCATCCGTTTCGAAACGAACCTTGAATTGCATGTTACCGGGATTATTAAAGATGGTCCCGATCAATCTCATTTTAAGTTTGATTTTATGGGTTCGATGTCGAGCCTTCGAAGCCGGTTTCGGGGCGATCTTCCTAAAACATGGGTTTGGAATCCTTGCTGGACTTATTTGCTATTAGATAAAAATGTCGATCCAAAAACTTTAGAGGCTAAATTCCCTGAATTCATTGAGAAGTATTTTTACGATGCTGAAAAAACCAATATCACTTTATACCTCCAACCATTGCTCGACATTCATCTTAAGTCCAAACTGGACTATGAGATTGAACCCAATAAAAACATTGCCACCATTTATATTTATTCTGCAATCGCCATTTTTCTTTTAGTCATCGCCATAATCAATTATATGAACCTTTCCACAGCCACTTCGGCTGGCAGGGCTAAAGAAATTGGCATTAAAAAAGTGACCGGAGCCCATCAACGGCAGCTGATCCTGCAATTCATTGGAGAATCCGTAATCATGAGTTTTATTGCCCTCATCCTGGCGATTATTCTTGTAGAATTGATTGCTCCTTTTTTTAATGAGTATACCGATAAGAACATTTCCATTCAAACATTATTTGAGTTTTCAAACCTTATTCAAATCATTCTTTTGGGATTTTTAGTAGGTGTTTTATCAGGTGCTTACCCTGCCCTTTACTTGTCATCATTTGAGCCAGTAACCGTATTAAAAAGTAAAATAAAGCTGGGATCGGGCAGCGGGTTGCCCAGAAAAATACTTGTAGTTGCTCAGTTTACCATCTCCATTACCTTGATCATAGGGACAGTAATTATTCATAAGCAATTAAACTTTTTACGTAATGCTGATTTGGGCTTTGAAAAGAAAAATATCATCGTCATACCCATTAACCGGACACCTGTTGCCAACATCTATCCGACTTTTAAAAGGGAGCTGCTAAATAATTCAAATATTGTGAGCGTAACCACTATGGATGATATTTTTGGAGCGGCCCACAACACCCACGAATTCCGTCCAGAAGGATTTCCGGATGATAAATGGCAGTTCTATCCGGCCCTGGTCGTTAATTATGATTTCGTCAAGACTTTTGGAATTAATATTCTTGCCGGCAGAGATTACCATGAAGAAAACAAAACCGATCCGTCGAAAGGGTTGCTTATCAATGAATCTATGGTAAAACATTTGGGATGGGAAAGTCCTGAAAAAGCGCTGGGTAAGAAACTCAGATCATTAAATGGGGATGAGCGTATCATTGGTGTATTCAAGGATTTTCATGCGACTTCCCTTCACGAAGAGGCCGGACCGTTTATATTAAACATGAAGGAATATCCGGGTGAGGTAATATGGTTCATGAAGTATATGGCTATAAAAATACATCCCGGAACGGAAAAAAACGCGCTGGCTTATATTGAAAAAATGTGGAATAAAACCGCACCTGACCGGCCGTTTGAATATTTCTTCCTGGATCAGGAACTTGCTAATCTTTACAAAGACGAAGAAAACCTGAGTCAACTGAGTTTAATTTTTTCATTGATTATCATTTTTATTGCAGCAATGGGTTTAATTGGGCTTTCATCCTTTCTTGCCGAGCAGAAGACAAAAGAAATCGGTATTCGTAAAGTATTGGGTGCAACCAACCTGAACATCATTACAACCATTTCAAAAGAATTCATCTGGCTCATATTATTGGCTTGTTTATTCGCCTGGATTATAGGATACCTGATCATGGCGGATTGGTTAAACAGCTTTGCTTACCAAACCACCATCAACTGGACAATATTTGTTTTAGCAGCACTCTTTGCTTTGATAGTCGCTCTGGCAATAACCAGTTTACGAGCGATCATGGCTTCACGTGCCAATCCTGTTGTGACTCTGAAATATGAATAAACAGACCCATGTTATTGTTGGAATATTTGGATTTATAATAATACATGTGAGCAATTAACGAAAAAGAATATCATGTTAAAAAATTATCTTCTAAGTCTTTACCGGAATATCAGTCGAAACAGGTTTTACTCATTCCTTAACATAGCCGGGCTTTCAATTGGCATTGCTGCGGCAATTTTCATTCTCTTGTATGTTCAGGATGAACTTTCATACGATAAATACAATAAGAAACGTGATCGGATTTATAGAATTGAATCTGATTTTACCATCGGTAATAAACACGACAAATTTGCAATCGTACCAGTTCCTATGGGGCCTGCAATGAAAATTGAGTTTCCCGAAGTGGAAGAATTTGTCAGGTTATATGGTGCCGGCAATACCCTCTTCAGGGCAGGAGAAAAGGAATATTATGAGGATTATTTCTATTTTGCTGATTCTACAATATTCACTATTTTTTCCCATGAACTAATCACAGGCGATCCGAAGAAAGCCCTTACCGAGCCCAATGCCATTGTTTTAAGCGAAACCATGGCGAAGAAATATTTTGGTAACGAAAATCCCATGGGCAGCATGATTACTTCCGGAGGCGATCGCAATTATAAAGTAACTGGCGTAATGAAGGATGTTCCCAATAATTCGCATTTGAAATTTGATGCGTTAATTTCAGGAATGTCAATTGCGGTGCAACAAGGAATAGATGACTTCAATAGCATGGAACCTGAAAGATTTTGGAATATCGGTGTCTACACCTACATCCTGCTGAAAGAAAACACTTCAATGCAAAGCATCCATGATAAATTCACTCCATTCTACGACAAATACATGAAGCCGATAGGAGATCAGATCAATGCAAGCTTCAACCTGATGTCGAACCCACTCGTTGAGAATCATTTCAGGCAAGGATTGGGCGCTGAATTACCAACCGGCAATAAATCGTATGTTTTTATCTTTTCAGCGGTAGCAGTTTTTATCCTGCTGCTGGCGGCTATTAACTATATGAATATGGCAACTGCCCGGTCGGTAAAAAGGGCGAAAGAAGTAGGTGTAAGAAAAGTACTTGGAGCTCATAAAAAGTTACTCATCAGGCAATTCCTTTCCGAATCCATTACCCTGGCTTTAATAGCGTTGCTCATTGCAATACTTATAGTTACCCTGTTCATGCCTGAGTTCAATAACCTGACGGGCAAAGAGCTTTCATTCAACCTGACCCGCAATCCTTTGATCATTTTCGAAATTCTCATTATTACCATCGTGACAGGGCTCATTTCGGGAAGTTATCCGGCATTTTATCTTTCATCATTTCTTCCGGTCAAAGTGCTGAGGGGAAGCGTTTCCAAAACCGGAAAGAAAAGTGGCACATTGAGAAGAGTGCTTGTTGTAATTCAGTTTTTTATTGCCATTTTTATGATCATCGGGACGATAGTTGTTACCACTCAGATTCACTTCCTGAAAAATAAAAATCTGGGATTCAACAAAAATAATTTAGTGGTGATGGAAATACAGGATTCGACTTTCAGAAGCAAAATTGAATCGTTTAAAAAGGAACTGCTTAATAATCCTGATATTGAAGCTGCCACCAACGCCACAGGTGTTCCAGGCCAGATTGAGTGGATACAGGTGATGCGGATTGAGCAGGAAGATAAAATGAATGACCATGCCATCATCCTGGCACAGACCGATTATGATTATATCAATACCCTGAAAATGGAAATTGTGAAAGGAAGGGATTTCGACAGGAATATGGGAACCGATGCACTGGAAGCGGTAATCATCAATGAGACCGCGGTTAAAGAATTCGGCTGGGAAGAAAATCCCCTGGGTAAAAAAATCCACTATGGTTTTGAGCTCGACGGAACAGGAGGAAGGATGCTGAAAGTAATCGGTATTGTTAAAGATTTTCATTTCCGTTCGCTTCATAATAAAATAGAACCGGTGATGCTGATGATGAGTGAAAGGCCACGTTTCCTGCTTACCTGCCGCATCAATCCTGACAAGCAAAAAGAAACGCTGGTATTCATCGAATCGAAATGGAATGAATACAATGCAAAACGGCCGTTTGATTATGAATTTCTAACCGAAAGCCTCGACGAAATGTACACGGCCGAAGAGAAAATTGGATTAATAATTCAAATAGCAACTTTACTTACCATTTTCATAGCCTTGCTTGGACTGTTGGGTCTGTCCTCATATATTGCCGAACAACGCACCAAAGAAATAGGTATCCGCAAAATTGTTGGCGCATCGGTTGGTTCTGTATTGCAACTGCTTTATAAGGAGTTTGCGCTGCTGATCCTGGTTGCATTTATCATTGCTGTTCCGGTGGCATGGTGGCGTTTGGGCATCTGGCTCGATGAAAGTTTTATCTACCATGAGCCCTTAAATTGGACATCCTTCCTGTTGGCTGGCATTGTTGCACTGGTCATCGGGATAGGAACCATTAGCTTCTATATTCTTAAAGTTGCTACCGGAAATCCTGTGAATGCGATAAAATACGAGTAAAACAAATTCAACCTAACAAGTTTTTTCCAACCTGTTAGGTTTTTCATTCATAAGCAAGACCTTCTAACCAGCCGTTTAAAAGTTGGGATATTTATTCGTTTTGCAAGAATAAATATCCTTTATCTTTACACACCTGATCTGCCGGCAAATCAGCCTGAGGCTGAAACTTTCCTGAGCGCCTGATCTCCGGCAATCCGAAAAAAATGATCAATAAGTGGTGACGATAAAAAAATCCGGGTTACGGAAATAATTTATGTTCAAAAGTTACCTCAGGAGCTTGTTCCGAAATATAACTAAAAATAAGTTTTATTCGGTTCTTAACATCACGGGACTTACCATTGGGTTTGCCACTGCATTGCTTATTTTGCTTTATGTTCAGGATGAACTTGGATACGATAAATACAATAAGAATTATAAACGGATTTACAGAATTGAATCGGACATTGCTGTAAGCGGAAATCATACCCTTTACGCTACTGTTCCCATTCCTTTTGGTCCTGCTCTTAAACTTGAGATGCCGGAGATTGAGCAATTTGTCAGGCTTGATAACCTCGGCAATATTTTGTTCAGGTACAAAGAAGCTGAACATTATGAAGACAATTTTTTCCTGGCAGACTCAACCGTTTTTGAAGTTTTTACGCACAAGTTTATTTATGGTAATCCTGATAAAAGTCTGACCGAGCCAAATACGATTGTTTTGACTAAAAAAATTGCCGATAAGTATTTTGGCGATACGAACCCGGTGGGAGAAATCCTCACCTCCGGTGGAGGAGAAAATTATAAGATCACGGGTGTGATAGAAGATTTACCCGGAAACTCCCACCTGAAATACGATGCACTGATTTCGATTTCAACAGATGCTGAAACATACAGTACCACAAAGCCCAGCCGTTTCTGGAGGATTGGAACCTATACCTACCTGCTGCTGAATGAACAGTCATCCATAAAGGACATCTTCGATAAATTCCCCGCCTTTTACGACAAGTACATGAAAGCCCTTGGGGAACAGTTCAAAGTAGGTTTTACCCTGATGTCAACTCCGCTCGCAGATACCCATTTCCGTCAGGGATTAGGTGCAGAACGTCCATCGGGGAATATGGCTTACGTGCTGATCTTTTCGCTGGTGGCGATTTTCATCCTGGCGATTGCCGCTATAAATTATATGAACATGGCTACAGCACGCTCGGCCAACAGGGCAAAAGAGGTGGGAATTCGCAAGGTCCTCGGAGCCGATAAAGGACAATTGATCAGGCAATTCATCAGCGAATCTGTCATCCTTTCGATCATCGCTCTGGTAATAGCTTTTGGTATTGTTTATTTCCTCATGCCCGACTTTAATGATTTTACGGATAAAATGTTATCCATGAATCCGGTTGGCAATCCGACGATTTACGTTCAAATTTTATTGATAGCATTATTCATTGGCCTGATATCCGGTAGTTATCCTGCATTTTATCTTTCTTCATTTCAACCGGTTTCTGTTTTAAAGGGTAGCGTCAGCAAATCGGGAGGCAAGAGTGGATTACTCAGGAGAATACTGGTGATTATCCAGTTTTTTATCGCCATATTCATGATCATCGGAACATTGGTGGTTTCTGGACAATTAAACTTTTTGAGAAATAAAGATCTCGGTTTTAAAAAGGAAAACCTGGTACTGATAGAAATTCAGGATGCAGAATTCAGGTCACGTATCCAGGCTTTCAAGGATGAATTATTGCTGAATTCGGATATTCTTTCGGTAACCAATTCAACCGGTATTCCAGGGATCATAAACTGGATTCAAACCATGCGCATCGAACAGAAGACAGGTATGGAAGAACGCGCAATCCTACTTGCCCAGACCGATTATGATTTTGCCAACACATTACAATTGCAGTTTGTCCAGGGAAGGGATTTCGATAAAAACATGGGTACCGACGCTCTGGAAGCAGTGATCATTAATCAGACGGCTGCAGATGAGTTTGGCTGGGGGAATGAAGCTATTGGTAAAACAATACATTTCGGATTTGGCCAGGATAAGACCGGTGGCAGAATGATGAAGGTAGTTGGAGTGGTCAAGGATTTTCATTTCAAATCGCTGCACAATGCCATCGAGCCGTTTGTCTTTTTCCTTCAGGAACAGCCGGCCTACTTTCTCTCGTGCAAGGTTAATCCCGGAACAATGGATGGCGCCTTGCATTTCGTCGAACAAAAATGGAGTGGATTCGGAGTCAAGCAACCCTTTAATTATAAACTCATGACCGATTCGATGGATCAGATGTACGTTGCCGAAAATAAAATCGCTGTGCTCATCAGGATCACCACCCTGATTACCATCTTTATTGCATTGTTAGGATTGCTGGGATTGTCCTCCTTCATTGCCGAACAAAAAACAAAAGAAGTCGGTCTCAGGAAAGTCCATGGAGCTACCATTGCCAATATATTACTGCTGCTCTATAAAGATTTTGCACGGTTGATAATGATCGCATTCGTTATGGCAGTTCCCATAGCCTGGTGGCGCTTGAGCATCTGGCTCGAAAGCAACTTCGTATATTTTCAGGAGCCTCAGTGGTTCACTTTTATTCTGGCAGGAGCCATCGCGTTTATCATCGGTTTGGGAACCATTAGTTATTACATTATTAAAGTTGCTTCGCGCAATCCGGTGGAGGTTATTAAGTATGAGTAGTAATAGATTTATTGAGATTGGTTGAGATAAGTTGAAATAGATTGAAATAAATGGAGATTCGTTGACCACCAAAACAAAAAATCTCAAAAAATCTCTAATACCAAAGTGAAATTCTGTTTAGTCGGCCTCTGGCGGACGTAACGAAATTTCTTACTTTGGTTAATGCCGTGTAGATTTATGTTATAGTGCATCTTGTCAAGCTGAATAAAAACTTGAACTATTAAATAAATCACTTCGGTATAATATCTATAAGGATAAACTCCACACTACTGTATTTTGCTCCTACAAAGCTTAATAATCCGAAACCAGCAAAATGAATTCAGTATCAATATGCAAGAATAAAAATAGCGGGGGTTTGAAAGAGATTCAAAAGTTTCATGCAAAGATCTTTAAGAATTTTTCAAAACATGCAAAGTAGTTGTCCATTGTGCATGAATCTTTGCGGGCTTGGCGCCAACCTTTTACTGCTCTGCGAGAACCAAAAATTTAATGCTTTTTTAACTTTTAACGCCCCAGAAATCATAAAAATTAAACCACTGATCGGGGTATTTCAGGATCATCTTTTCCAAATGCCTTACATAGTCTTCAACAAGGCTGGAAATGATCTTTTTCCGTTCGGCAAGGTTTGCAGGGTAATCGCTGATAACCGGCTCCGAGGCGAAAAAGTAATAATGCCTTGAGGTCTCTTTCATGGCAGATACAAACGTGACCGGAACCTTAAATTTATACGCAAGCGAAAATGGCCCTGTCGGGAATTTGGCCGGCTTGCCGAGGAACATTTTTTCAATCGTGTTGGTTCCCTCCAGGTAGCGGTCGCCGTGCATGGCCACCAGTTCTTTGTTCTTCAGCGCCTTTTCAATTTCAAACAAATGGGAATAATCCAAGTTGATCACGATGAAGTTTACATTTTTCTCCGTGTAAATATTCGAAAGGAAGTTCTGGATTTTCGCATGCTCATCCTGGTACATCACAATGTTGATGCGCGTTTTGATCCTTTTCAGTAACTGACCGGCAATCTCCCAGTTACCGGCATGGGCACCTACCAGCAGCCCGCCGGTTTCCTCAGACATTTTTATGAGGTGATGCTCGCCATCAAAATCAAAAGTAAACCGGGAATCGAACCCCGAAAGAAAAGCCACCTTATCAATCAGGCTTTGGCCAAGCTTGTAAAAATTCCGGTAAACATGCCGGTAAGCCTTGAGGGGTGGATATTTTATTCGTTCATGGAAAAAGTAGTAAGAAGTCCTGACGGATTTGCGGGCAAATAATAGGAAGTAAAAAACAACGAAGTGAAGAAAGAAATAGGCGAAGCCAATGCCTAAATATTTGATGAAAAAAACGAAAATTTTGTATCCGGCTATGCCCCCGCGGGTTTTTCCTGACCATTCAGGCATTGGGTTAGTTTTTTACTTTGGCTTCGATAAAATCGTAAAGCTCATTCATCGTTCGTACCCTGATAATTTCTTCGGGTTTGATTTTGACTTTGAATTCTTTTTCAATCATCACAATGATGTCAACCAAATCGAGGCTTTCAATCTCCAGTTCATCCTTTAATAGGGTATTATCCTTTATCAGCTCTGGTTCTATTTCAAACTCATCAACTAAAAAATGATTGACAATCTCGATTATTTCGCGTCTATCCATGCCTAAGTTTAAATCTTCTTTACGATTAATGTTGAGTTTGTTCCGCCAAACCCAAAAGAATTGGACAAAATTACATTAATTTTTTTGTTCATCGTTTTATCGGCAATATTCAGCCTGGCCGAGAACTCATCAGGGGTCTCGAAATTAATGTTCGGTGCAATGAAAGATTCCTGCATCATGATGACGGAATAAATTATTTCACTGGCTCCACCCATCCACATTTCATGACCGGTCATTGATTTGGTGGAACTAACCGGTACTTTTGAGTCGCCAAATGCTTTGTAAATGGCCTGAGCTTCCATTCCATCCCCGACAGGTGTTGAAGTTGCGTGGGCATTGATATAGTCAATATCACCCGGTTTTAAATGGGCCTGTTCAATACAGGTTTTTATGGACTGATAAGGTCCTTCAACATTGGGAGCAGAAATATGATCACCATTTGAAGAAAACCCGTAGCCAATCACTTCAGCGAGAATGGGTGCTCCCCGTTTCCTGGCTTGTTCATAGTTTTCAAGAATAACGGTAGCAGCACCGCCGCTGGGCACCAGTCCATCCCGGTTAGCATCAAAAGGACGGGAGGCTTTTTTCGGATCCCGGATATTTTTTGAAAAAGCCATCAAACCATCGAATGAACCAACCGAAATAGCATTAAGCTCCTGTGCACCTCCGCAAATTATCGTATCCTGAAGACCGGTTTTGATTAGGTGATACCCCATCCCAATGGAATGCGAACCACTGGCGCAAGCCGCACTTACTGTGAAGTTTATTCCCCTAAGTTTGAAGATTACAGCCAGGTTCATGGTCACTGTAGAGTTCATCGCCTGAAAAATATTTCCGGAACCAATCAGTGTGGTATCTTTTTTTTCCCTGATAATGTCAGCGGCCTCAATAACGGGGGTTGCGGAACTATCATTGCCATATAAAATTCCAATGATATTTTTATCCATGAAATCTTCGTCGATACGGGCCTGTTTTAAGGCATCAATAGTAGCCAAATAGGCATATTCAGCCTGTTCAGCCATTCCAACACGCATTCTGCGGGGTAACGATCCTTTTAAATCCGGTCTTTTTAGGATGCCGGTAAGGGGTGATAAAAATCCGTATTGAATCCGTTGCTCGTCAATTCCAATACCCGACCTGCCATGATACAGCGAATCTCTCACTTCTTCAAGTGTAAGTCCAATGGTAGAATAAATACCCATTCCTGTGATGACAACCCTGTTCATTTCGATATTCTCTGTTATTTTTTTCCTTTACGTATACAAACCGCCATTTACCGGTATAACTGCCCCCGTGATATAAGAGGCCTTTTCAGAAGCCAGAAAATCCACCACCTCCGCAACTTCCTCCGGTGTTCCAAAACGGTTGAGCGGTACCAGCTTTTTCAATTCGCCTTCATTCAAGTCTTTGGTCATTTCTGTCCGGATATAACCCGGAGATACAGCATTGACCGTAATATTTTTCTTTCCTACTTCCTGTGCCAGTGATTTCGTAGCACCGATAACTCCTGCCTTTGCTGCTGCATAGTTAGTCTGTCCGGGTAATCCTTTTTGACCGGAAAGTGAAACGATATTGATAATTCGTCCGCTTTTGTTCATGATCATATCGGTCAGCAACGCTTTGGTCAGATAAAAAAAGCTGTTCAGATTTGTATCTATCACACTTTCCCATTGATTATCCTCCATAAAAACCATCAGGCTATCCGCGTTGGTGCCTGCATTATTAACGAGTACCCCGATGTACTTATCAGGGTTCTTTTCTTTCCATGACTGATGAAAACTTCTGACCTGTTCCTTATCTGAAACATCAAAAGAACAAATTTCGCCTGAACCACCGGCAGATTTTATTGATGAGAGTGTACCCTTAGCGCTTGCAACATTTGACCGGTAATGAATAATAACATAAAAACCGGAAGCAGCCAGCTTTTTACAAATAGCTTTTCCAATATCACCTGATCCACCTGTTACCAAAGCACACTTCATAAATACCTTTTACAAAATATTTCTAAAACAGTTCTGCTGAATAAAATCAATCATCTTTTGAATCTCTTCATGCTTAGGACTATCATCAACAAATTTAGGAACGATTTGTCGCAAAGATTCATAAAGCTTCTGATTGTTTTTTGATAGTTTTTTATCTACTTTTAAATAATCCACTGCCTGAATGATGGCAATCAACTCAATTGCCAGAACCTGAAAAGCATTATTAATGACCCTTCTGGTTAGCAACGCCGAATTGGTTCCCATACTGACGATATCCTGGTTATCATTGTTGTTCGGGATGCTGTGAACATACATCGGGAACGACAAAGTTTGATTCTCTGCAGTAGTTGATGTCGCAGTAAACTGAACACCCTGCATCCCCAGGTTAAATCCGAGTTTTCCAAGGTTGATAAAAGGAGGCAATATTTTATTAAGCTTATTGTTCATCAGGAAATTGAGCTGCCGCTCAGCTATCATGCTTAGCTTGCTAATTCCGATTTTCAGTTTATCCGATTCAAATGAGATATAATCACCATGGAAATTTCCACCATGATAAACATTTCTTGTTTTAAAATCGATGACCGGATTATCCTGAACGGAATTGGCCTCATCGATGAAAAGCTTGCCTGCATTTTCGATGGCTTCATAAATAGGACCCATGATTTGAGGTACACAACGAAGCGAGTAATATTCCTGTACCCGTTTCCGGATCTTATTCTGATCTATTTTCTTCGAATAGAAGCCATTTTCCCGCTTTTTGATCAGCTTGCTGCCTTCGGTGAGGTAGCGCAATCGCTCTGCAACTATCTGCTGACCTTCGTGATGTTTTACCTTGTTCAACTCAAGGGAGAAATGATCATCAAACGATTGAACAATTTCATTGATCATGGCCGAACTGACCAGCGCCCAGTTGATTAAGCGTTTTGCTTTTAATACATTTCCGATGCTAATCCCGGTCATCACAGAGGTGCCGTTCATAAGCGCCAATCCTTCGCGAATGTGAATTTCAATTGGTTTAAGCTTATTTTTTTTCAGAATGGCAGGTGTAGCTGCCTTCTCATTTTCATAAATCACATTTCCTTCGCCAATCAGGCTTAGCGCAATGTGTGCGAGTTGAACCAGGTCGCCGCTTGCCCCCACTCCGCCATGTTCAGGAACAGCAGGGATGATATTTCTGTTGATGAATTCAACAAGTAACTTTATCACATTAATGTGAATGCCAGAATAACCCTGTGAAAGATTATTGGTCAAAACCACGAGAGCGCTCTTGATATCTGGTGTGGATATGTATTCACCAGTTCCGGCTGCATGGCTGCGGATAAGGTTGTACTGAAGCTGTTTCTGGTTTCCGTTATCAATCCGATATTGTGCCATAGGGCCAAATCCGGTATTGATGCCATAGATCACTTTATCCTGAGAAAACTCTTTCAGAAAGTCAAAACTGTTGTTGATCCTCCCAATTGCTTTGGAGGATATTTTAACTTTCTCATTAGTCCTGAGAATTTTTTTAAAGTCGTCGAGAGTTATGTTTCGTTTCCCTAATTCAATCATAATGTTATCTTCCCGAATGTCGTTATACTTTATTGAAAGTATATAGTTTACGAAATGTTACACTTAATAATTCCGGCAATGATAATCTAAATAATTTGTTCTCCGAAAATAGACCGCCATAAAATTAAATAATAATTAGAACTAAAGTTCTAACTCATCCATTTCCGATAAACAATTACTTTCTTCTGTCAATAAATGTTATTGGCTTTCGGTTTATTTCAGGAGAACTCAATCCAATGATCTGTTCCGGTGTCAAAACCTGAACTTCAGGCGCAACCCTTAATTTAGCCCTGAAATGATCCTTGATTATTTTTTCGTAATGCTCATTTTTGTTCCTGCAACCTATCTTAATAACAATTTCATCGGTCCCAAGTTCACCTGTGTAAACTTCAATAAGATAATTTTCTACAAAATCAATTTCATGAAGTATTTCATAAATGGCGGGCGGGAACAGGGTTGTGCCCTTGTATTTCAACATCTGCTGCTTTCGCCCTATCACCGGACCGATGCGCATGGTATTCCTTCCACAGGCACAAGGTTCGGAATGGTGATAACAAATGTCCCCGGTTTTGAATCTCAATAATGGCATGGCTTCAACACCCAGCGTGGTGATCACGACTTCACCGGGTTCATTATCTTTTACCGGTTGATCTTTTTCATCCAGGAATTCGACAATGATTAGTTCAGGATGATGATGGCCGCCAAGTCCATAAACACAATCGTTGAAAGCAGCGCCCATTTCGGTGGAGGCGTAGGTCGAATAAAGTTTTATATCCCACTTTTCGGTAATTCTTTTGCCCAGTGTGTTCAATGTAAAATCATTGCACCGGATTGGTTCACCGATGCAGACTGCTTTTTTTACTGTAGTTTTATTGATATCGACACCATTTTCTTCAGCAAAATCAATCATTTTTACAAGGTAGGACGGAACCGTGATCAGGGCTGTTGGCTTTATCCGGTTGAAAGTATCAAACTGAAGCGCAGTATTTCCCGGTCCAACTCTTACAATCCCTGCGCCCATTTTTCGAAGCCCTAAAAAATAAGCAATCCCAGCCATAAACCTCCGGTCAATGGTAACCATCATCTGGTAAATATCCTCCGGTTTGCCATCACTGCAGACAAGCGAGAGGTATTCATTATAAGCAAGCCGATCAAGGTCTTTTTCAGTTAAAACAAAAGTAACCGGCTCTCCCAGGGTCCCTGAAGTAGTATTGTAGTCAATTATTTTACACGGATCAACACAGATAAAATCTTTGGTTCGTCTTTGCAGGTCTTCCTTGGATGTAAGAGGAATCTTTCCAAGGTCTTCCAGGGTTTTGATTTTATGAATATCAATATTATTATCTCTGAATTTCTCAGCATAAAACCTTGAATTGTTTGATAAGTATATTAAGAGTTCGGGGAGCCTGGATTCCTGGTAAGCTTTTATTTCTGCTTTACTTCTTCTCTCGATGTCTGGTATCACTATTCAGCTTGCTTAATTTATTATTAATTTTCGTGCGCTCTGCAGCAGAAGAAACCTCTTTTGAAAGCGCGAAATTATAAAAATCTGCTGACTTAACTTTATCGCCGGTTCCGGCAAAATAGTCACCTGTTAATTCGTAGGTGTGATAATAATCAGGGTTCACTGAAACGAATTTTTCGACGTCTGATTGAGAAATTTGACCTGAATTTATTTTCAGTTTTTGAGCTATTACCTTGTATTCATTAAAATTTTGATATTGTTTCGAAAAGAGAAAGGAATCCGGCGAAATGGTCAAAGAATCTGTTATCACTTCATTTTTAATGTCAAGACTTTCCGCCTCATCAAATATTTTCTGGAGGTCATAGCAAACATATTGTCCTAATTGAAACGGAAAGGTAGAAACCCACATCAGCCTTTCCTCCGGTTTGAATATGACAGAATGATGGGATATCAATTGATTGATCGCTTTCTCATTTCCCATCCCAATGTTTTTATTGTTCAATCCTTCCTGGTTTCGCAATAATGAAGCAGCGGATTGATAATCGAATATTTGAGTTTCCGCTATCAACTCTTTTACGCGGTTAAACCGGTAAACTGATGTTTCATTGTCCATGTTTTCCTGGTTCAGCTTATGATTTGCAAAAACTGAATGCTGAAGATGATTGGTGGCTATGATATAATGCCATTTACTTTTATAAAGTACGGTCGTATCTGGCGTTTTCTCGATTATTGCAGCAAACCCGTCTTTTGCTGAGCCAGTTAGGAAGGTTTCGCAAACGAACGTTTCCATACCGGCTGCAATTTTATATGCTTCTTCTATACTTGAAGCATACTGTAGGATCTTTCTTGCCACAATTGAAACGGGTGTTCGAGCACCAAAAGGGATATCTGATTTGGCTGCATTTAGGGTTATGGTTAACCCTTCCATATTCATACCGGAAACCACTCCGGTCATTCCGCCCCACGTGATCATGGCAAAATCGAAGCCGGTTTCGGGATGATAGAAGGCAACAATTTTGTTCTCTGCAAATTCATCTCCTACATAAAAATCAAAATTCCTTCCAATCAACAATGAGCTGTCGGAAGAAAATTCATCCCAAACTCCAAAAGAAGTGCAGGCTACTAAATTTAAATTTTGCATAGCATGGCCTATATCATGGGCAGCATGATAATTTAAAATCCTTTCGAAATTATTCCCGATAAAATTGAATTCGGGATCAGCGCTTCGAGAAATCCCATAAATTTCCTGCAGGTTCTCTGAAGGAATATATTTATCCAGATCTTTATTGAACCAAGCGATGGCATACTTTAAAAACTTCAGGTAGCTTTCAGAAGGGATGAGTTCTTTAATGCGATCAATAAAAGCTTTTTCCTGGTAAGAAATGAGTTCCTTGTTTAAAATTCCGTTTTTGATACCGAGCTCATAAGGGTTTCCTGAAAGATACATTTCCCATAAACCGGTTTTGCTTTTTCTAACCCAGTTATTGCCTATTTCATAAATATTTGTATCAACTTGAATTCTTTTGAAATTTTCAGTATTAATCTCAATAACATCTGGTGGCTCAATTTTCACTATCACTTTAAAGGTAATCATAAGAATAATGATAACAATCAGAATCCCGGCGAGGGTATAGAATGTCCTCCTGATATATTTCCCTTTTCTGCTAATCTGCATCTTTGATCTTTTGAATGATACTATTGATATCTGTAAAATGAGCAAGGGTCAAGAAAACGCCTGTGGAAACCCCCAGCATTCCATGTGCATTGGTGTTTTGACCAGTAAGGAACAAATTTTTAATCTTAGTATTTGGTAAAACATGCGATTTTATCGGCTCTTCGCTATTTTTGATCAGGCCGTAAGCCGATCCCTGGGGTGACCCGGTATAGTCTATCTGGGTGAGTGGAGTAGAGCAATAATATTTTTCTATTGAATATTTTAATAGCGGAAACTGCTGATATACTTTGGATAACAATTTCTCTGCGAGAGTTGCCTTCAATTCTTCGTATTCCTGATTCCGGCTTTCAGTAACGGAACTGTCCCATTTTTTGAAAAGATCAAAACCAATAGGGGATAAAATGGTAACCGCCCTGGCAAAATCTTTAGAATGGCCGGAGGCAGGTGTTTCAAACCAGTAGCTGTGAGGCCAGGTATTACCCAGTTCATGACTCATCCACATGTCGTCGGTAAGGCCGCAGGTATAATTATAATTCAGGTAGGGAAATGTATTTGGTTTCAAAACGATATACAGGGTAAACATGCCACTGCTGTTTTCTAAGCTTTTTATGCGGTCAACATAAACCTTGCGCAATGAATCAGGCGGTAACAATTCTATGGTTGAAACCGGGTGTATGTTGGAAATAAACCGCTTTCCAAAAACCTCAAGGTTTTGATTTGTCCTGAGCGAAACTATTTCTTTATTGGCATTCAGATTAAATCCTACAGCCCGATTTTCAGTCAGGACCATTCCTCCTTTGGAGGTAATAATTTCAGCCAGACATTCTGCAAGCTGCGACGATCCGTCCACAAATCTCCATGCACTCTGAACATATGTATAATAAATCATCCCAAGGATATACATATTGATTTTTTCCTTCGGACCGCCAATTAAGTCGTTTAACCCTGCCATTATATTCCTCAGGTCATGGTTGGAGGTGATTGAGCTAATGAATCGGTGAGCATTGATTGAACGAAGCGGATTAAAAACGGGTGGCTCTATAGCGGGATCGAATGTCTGAAGATTGAAGAAATTACCAGACTGTCCTACCTGCTTGATTTTTGAAACAAAGGTTTCAATTGCCACCTTTTCTATGGGAAATTTTTCAGTAAGTTTTTGAGTAAAGTTTTCAAAACCCTGGGCAAGTGGATATTCTTTATTCCTGAAATTTATAACATCAAACCGGTCAATGTCAAGTCGCTTTAGCCGAAGCTTACTATAAATCCCAAGATAATGGAATAGCTGATAAATAAACTGATCCTTATCCCCGCTTCCGAAATAGTGCAAACCCGTATTGAAAACTACCCCGTCCCGCTCAAATGATTGCAGGTTACCTCCAATGGCCTTGTTTTTCTCTACAACGCAAACGTGGAATCCCTCTTTACTGAAGATCGCTCCGCATAAAAGGCCGCCCAATCCACTTCCAACGATAACTACATCGTATTCCTTCATTTGCTGATAATATAAATCAAATTGGAAGTTAATTTCGTGTTATCAATCACCCTGACGTTAAACCCATGCCTGGTGGCAAGGGTTCTGATCATTTGGCCTGAAACAAAGCTAAGCTTTTCTTTAGTTTTATTGAATCCCAGTTGGATTGAAAAAAATTCCGTGATCCTGGTTCCTGTTGTGCGGTTTCTCAAATCTGCATCGGCGTCTCTTACCATGATCATCCCATTTTCATTTAAAGAACCAAAACATTTTTTGAGCAAATCCGCCTGCTTGTCTTCAGACATATAATGTAACACATCCATGAGGAGAAAAACATCGCTGGCGGGTAATTGTTTCGCATAAATATCTTCAAGA
This sequence comes from uncultured Bacteroidales bacterium, assembly GCA_963749345.1. Classification (GTDB taxonomy): domain Bacteria; phylum Bacteroidota; class Bacteroidia; order Bacteroidales; family JAADJA01; genus JAADJA01. The sequence continues at coordinate 739,558 of CAVVMO010000004.1, forward strand.
ACAAATCTTAAATTTTCAAGGTCTTCCGTACAATTTTGTGCGGTTATGATTTTGTCCTCGTCATAATCGATGCCGGTGACCATTCTTTTGTCGGAAGTAAGTGCCAACATAACCGACATAAATCCATATCCACAACCAATATCGGTAATTATTCCCTGCCGCGGGATTATATCATTGATGAGGTTGTAATTCTTTTCCAGAACTAATTTTATCCTCAGATACCATTCAAGTACAGGTCCTCTGAAAATATAGCGATTGATAAGATTATATTTTAACCTGTCGGGGGATTCAAGCAGCGGTTTCATGATTTCAAATTCAGCCCTCATATATTTTAAAACACCTTTTGCCTGTTCCGAATAATCCTGACCATATTTACCTTCCTTCATGTTGATTCGGTCTAAAAATTTTAGGGTGATCCTTCCCCTGCGAAGGAAAAATTCTTTTTTATTCAACCGCTGACAGGCGCCGTGGATGAGGATGGGTTGTATTTCCAGGTTCAGCTGATCAGCGAGGTAAAATGCTCCCTTGTGGAACCGTTTGATTTTACAATCTGCCGAACGGGTTCCCTCTGGAAAAATTATAACAGAATATCCGTCCTCAACTTTTTTTCTTATTGTATCTATGGCAAAGTCAAGACCGGTATCGCTGCGGATGAATTCTGCAAACCGGATGATTCTTCCATAAAAAGGATTGTTCCAGGATTTGGTATTGGCAAGGATAACCAGCTTGGGGTTTAGCATCAATAACAAAACCAGGTCAAGAGCCGATTGATGGTTTGAGATGATGACAACAGGCTTTTTAAAGATATCTTTTGGTTTGTTTATAAGTGTCTTTTTCACGTGGATATTGAGGTATGTGACCGTTTTCGAAAAGAACCAAATCACATAGTGAATCAAATACTGTTTGATTTTTGAAGGGACAGGAAGAAGTTTGAGAATTGCTATTAGAACGCCACCAAACATTACAGCAAAGAAAAAATAGAGCAAGGAAATAATCGAAAAGAAATAGTTGTAGAGTGTTACCGGTTGAGTTCTTTTTCGCTTTTGGTAATGAGTTAAGAAATTGATCAGAACCGGTTGCAAAGTGAAGGTTATGACGACCGCCGAAGTGATTCCGATCACCGCGACTAATGCAATGGATTTGAGTGCCGGATGACCGGCAAATAAAAGCACACCAATACCTATTACCGTGGTTAGGGCAGAAAGAATGGTTGATCTTTTGAATGTCTGAATATTATCCCTTTTAAATTGAAGCTTGTGAAGATGTCCTTCGGTCATAAAAATGCTGAAATCATCTCCCAATCCAAAAATAAAGGTGGAGATCATCAGGTTAAAAAAGTTGAACCTGATATCGAAAATTCCCATAATACCGATCGTCCATATCCAGCTTATCAGAAGAGGAATGAAGGTAACGATAGCCAGTTCGATTCGGCCGAAAGAGGTCAGCAACAAAAGAAAAACAAGGATGGATGAGTACCAGAGTAACTGGTTGAATTGTGATTTAATAAGGCCAAACATCCGTTCCGAAAATTCCTGCCTGTCGAAATAAAAGGTTTGATCAAAACCTGTAACACTTTGCCGGAGTTGATCTTTATTTGCCTTTTCAGTTTTTACCAATGTAATCACAGCAGACTGGTCAGCATTTTCAATCAGGTAATCCTGAAGAAACAAACGGCTGATTTCCTTAAAACTTTCTGCTGGCAAGGGTGAATATTCTCTATTCACCATTTCAAAAAACCGGTTGAATGATTCGGGCCTGAAACCAATGGTCTCGGCTTCATTGGTCATGGTTGTAAACAAATGTTCCTTTCTCGATTCCCAGAACGAATTCCACCTTTTTATTTTTTCCATCTGTTGCTGGTAGGAGGGCATCAGGTCGTTTACATTAAAGTAATCTTTGATAATGCCTGCTTGTTTAAGCCGGTTAAGGGTATCAGAAATTTTTTCATTGCTGGCCAATGCTTCATCCATATCTTTCCCTGTAGTGACCATGAACACTGAAGAAGAAGTAAATGTGGTTTTCTGACTGATCTTTGCTTCTGCCTTCTTTAATTTCTCCGTCATGTAATTCATGTCCATCAGGTTTTCGTTGAATGTGACCTTTCGTCCGGTAAAGAAAAACACGATCGTAAACAGGAGAATGATTAAAACGAGAAATGAATTTTTATGGAAATCATAGGATGTCAGAGATGAAGCGAAAGAAATGGTTTTCTTTTCACGGGTATTTTTAAAGACGGGAATTAAAATCAGGGGTAGAAAGACCAGAGTGGCCAGCGCAGTAGATAAAACGCTCAGTGCTGCAAATAAACCAAAATCCCGCAATCCCGGCGACTTGATCAGAAACAGGCACATAAAAGCAGCAGCAGTCGTTATGGCTCCGACGACAATTGGTTTGGACAGGTCGTTGAACAATTCCCTGACCGACCCGGTATGTTTGTAATGGGTGAATAAATGAAGCGAAAAATCAATGCCGATTCCCAAAAGCACTGATCCCATTCCCAATGAAATCGCTGAGATCTCTCCTTTCAGCAAATAGAGTAACGCCAGTGCCAGGGCACCTCCCACAACAACTGGAACTATCAAAACCACCGGCGCTAAAATATTCCTGAAATAAAACCCCAGAAGGAAAAGGAGAATAAGAATACTCAGGCTAAGGGTGATCATCAGGTCCTTTTTGATCCTGTCGGCATTTGCTTCAGAAATAACGGGAGTACCAAAATAGTTTACTTCGATTTCAGGATTTCCGATGGATTGGATTTCTTTTTCAAATCCAACCAACATCTCCTTCATCGCTCGCGTATCACCTGGATTTTTAACCGTAATAAAAAGGAATAGGTCATTTTTGTCTTTGGAGAATATCCGGTTCTTTTCAAATGTAAATTGCTCACCGGTCTGTATCTGGTTCAGTTTTCCGTATGCCAATCCTGTCAGGTGCAAAGGATCGTTCATTAGGAATTGCTTCAATACAATTCCCATCGGTGAAACCAATGACTGGTAATTGTTTCGTAAAGTCGCCCTGACAGCCGAATCCGATAATTTTTCTTTTATATTTTCATAATCCTTTTCGTTCAGAAACAAAGGCAGGTTCTCATAAAGGAAATCATAAACCGCTTTCATCTCTTCATTTTCCACCACATATTTCATGTCACGAATCTGATCGGCAAAAGCGAAATGAATCGAATCGGCAAACACATCAGCATACTTAATCAGACTGTCAGTTTTAGCAGGATTCAGGGAATCGGCAGATGAAAAATAGACGATGATTTTATTGGAAGCAGATGAATTTTTTAAAATGAAATTGAATTTCGCCGAATCCTTTTCCTGCGGGAAAATAGAGGTATAATCTTCGTTTATCTTTAAACGGGAAACTGAAAGCACGACGAATCCGATAAAAAAGAGAAGGAAAAGAACCAAAAAAAGTTTTTTCCGGGTCAGCAAATTATATAGATAATAGAAAAACTTTCCCATTCCTTTCTAAATATTTTGGTTATTTGATAATCCTGTTTTCCGGGCCACTGCAAGAAATGAAAATGATATCAATCCTGAAATTATCCCGGCGATTATGGCCAGTACTATACTTCCGACGATATAACTCCACAAAGCAGATTTTATCACATCAAACGAAATATCAGAATGAAAAGAAAGGTTCAGGTTATGGCCAAGTACAAATTCGCCCATCTTGAGAGAGAAATACAGGATCACCGGTATCAGGGGAGGAAAGCTGATATTAGCGCTAATAACCACGAGCACTTTGTTTAATTTGAGTATATAAGCTAAAAAGATAGCTGACAACATCTGATAACCCCAAATCGGAACAATTCCCATAAAGACTCCAAAACCAATAGACAAAGCGAGGTTTAAATTGGAGTATTTAGAATTTGCAATTTGTTCAAGGTAATGTTGTTTCAATGACTTGCTTAAGATTTTCCGGCTAATGTTGCGGGGTTTGATCCAAAGAAAAGCCCATAAGACCAGTAAGGTATTTAATATACTGATCCTTGTAAAATCAACGAACGGTCTGAAATGTGAGACCCGTTCTTCCTTTTTTTGATAATGAACATCCACCGGTATCGAAGTTACCTTCACTCCCTTCCAAGCGAGCCTGACAATAATTTCAATTTCGAATTCAAACTTACGGGTCAGTAATTTTTTTGGATTGATGAATTTCAGCGGGTACAATCTGAATCCTGATTGCGTATCGGGATGCTTAATCCCTGTTTCGACCCAAAACCAGAAGTTCGAAAACTTCATTCCAAAACTGCTTTTACCCGGGATACCCTCTTTTTCCATATTCCGGTTGCCGATGATAATGGCTTGGGGCTCCTCCTTCAATTTTTCAGCAAAAGCAGGGAAGTCATCCGCTGAATGCTGCCCGTCCGAATCAATGGTAATGGCATAGTCATATCCTTTTTCCTTTGCCAGTGCAAATCCTCCTTTCAGGGCATACCCTTTGCCTTTATTTTTACTGTAAGAAATGACGTCAAGTTGAGGGTAGTTAGCAAGAATTTCAGAAGTGCCATCGTTTGAGCCATCATTCACGATAATGATATGGTTTGTAAACATGAGGACATCACTGATTGCCTTCGCCAGGGTAGTAGCATTATTATAGGTAGGTATGATAACGCAAACCTTTTTGTTATCGAAAATATAAGGGTCTTCTCTTTTCAAAATAATTGCCAGATGAATTGGGCAAAATTATTGAAAATAATGGAAGGGATTGGCTCGATGTTGAACTTATAAAAGTAAGAATCAAATTTAAAACAAAAGCCAATTGCAAACAGCTAATAGCCTCTGACCCATAACAATCAAAAAAAGATTATTCTAATCCTCCACCGTCTTAATAATCCCTCTTCTCCTCTTGTACTCCTTCCAGTCAAACTTTCTGAGAAAGTCGGCTGCTGCAACCGCTCCGCGCCTGAACAAATCGACCTTAGCCTGATCAGAAAGGCCAAAGTTAAGCCAGTTATGATCGCCGATGAGAATATGCTCCACCAGCATTTCGTAGTCGGGATTTTTTAAAATGAAATCGTAATCGTGCAAATGACGCAGCGAATTGAACATGGCTCCGAAAAGATTTAAGGGACTGCTGATTTTATTGGCTTCATTTCTATCTACGCCAAGTCTCACCCCGAAGGAGGGAAGACGGGGAATGGAATTAACTTTATGAAAGATATCGATCGGGAAATTCGACATGATCCCTCCATCAACAAGGTAAACTTCCGCAGGAACCTTTCCCTTGAATTTTACCTGTTCTTCCCAGTTCTTTGTCGCTTCCGGACCCTGAGGAATATTTTGAATTTGAAGCGGAGTGAAAAAATAGGGGACCGACATGGATGCCCGCACAAAAAGAGCAGGATTAATTTCATCAGGTCTGTTCCAATACAACGACCGCATCTTTGGAAACTCCACTTTTGTTTCGGTGGTAAGGTCAGCTGAAATTACAGCAAACCGGGGATTTAATCCAACGACATCCCGGTTAACTCCCGGCCTTATTTTCAAACCCGCAGGCACTTTACCAAACTTATCATAAAGGTCACGGGTAGTCTTAATACCGTTATCTTTTAAAATTCCTGCCAGCCAGTTGGTAAAATCATCCCCCGGATTCAGGCCGAGATCCTGCGTAAGGTTGTCCACAACCTGCATACCTTTCCAGGCCAGTTTTAAAATTTTCGCCTTTTCTACAAGAGCCTGAACAAAATCTTTGGCATCTTTGTCACCATCCACAAAATCGTAGAGGTTTTTATTAGCTAAAATCTGTATGATTTTTTCCGATTTGGGTTGTGATACATCTCCAAAGGAAGCTAATAAAAGTGCATTAATTGATCCGGCAGAGGTTCCGGCAAGGCTGAAAAACCGAAGTCCCATTTGTTCGAGAACATAAGTATAACCTATTAGAGCCACCCCAAGGACACCGCCACCTTCCTGCACAAATTCGACATATTGGCTATTTTTTTCATCGAGTACATCTGAAAATTCTTTTTTATCAATGCCTTCTTTTTTTAATTCGTTAATCAGTTTTATGACTTCCGGATGTTGAGTAAAATCATTTGTTTTCATGGTTCAGTAATTTAAGTTTACAAATCAGTTTAGCATTTCCCGATTAATGATTGTCAGTATTTACAGACAATCTAATTATATAACCAATTTAGGAGTGAAAAGTTGAATGGAGGTGCAAGATATTTTACGCGATGAAACTCTTATCCATGACGACTGATAACCATTAATTTCTGTTTGTCAAGAATGGTAATAGTTTTAACATTGGAAATGATGATCTTTTCATCGTTCCACCGTGTGAGGGTATGAATCACGTTTTCCTTGGAGCAACCGGCAAATTCAGCTATTTCTTTGCGCGTTAGCTGGAGATGAAAAGTCTCACTTTTATAAACATGGTCGGATAAATAAAGCAGGATATCTGCCAGCCTTCCGTTGACGTTTTTATTGGCCAGGCTGATATAATTCAAAATGGAAGTCTCAAACATCTCCATGGCTTTTTCAAAAAGCATCAGTGTATATTTGGCATTCTGCATCAAAAGGTTACCCAGCACCTGCATATCCACCATAAAAATATCGCATTCTCCAATGGCCGTAATGGAGAACAGGTTTTTTTTACGATAAAACATATTGGCGCCACCCAGGATTTTCGGGGCAGACACAATGCTAAGGATCAGGTTACGACTTGGGTTTTCTTCAAAATTGAATTTGACAATACCTTTATTTAACAAAGCTATGTGGCTTGCGGTATCGCCCTGTTTGAAAATGGTTTCTCCATGCTTGAATTTCAAAGCATGTGTATGCTTTTCAAGCAGCTGCATGTTCTTTTCACTTAAAAAAAGGCTGGATTGCTTGTAAAACAGACATTGGGAGAACGAATCCATATTTTTAACCGCTTGTTTTTCCATCACAAAAATACTTTGCATTTGAACCCTTAAGAGTGAAATATTTCACCTTTTAAGGTAAATTTTTACAACCACTTCATTGTATAAGTTAATGAAAATGAATGTAATTTCGCAAAGATAACGAAATCCTGATTTTCGAAAAGTAATAAAATAGTGAAACTTAGTTAAATAAATATGGGAGTGCTTTACGAAAGGTTGTCGAAGGATGTAAGGTTTATTGAAGGCCTCAAAGCCTGTATCAATTGCGGGACCTGTACCGCCATTTGTCCGGCTGCCGAATTTTATAATTATGAGCCCCGGTCAATCATTGATATCATTCAATTAAAGGACGATGAACGAATCAGGGAATTATTGACCGGCGATGAAATATGGTATTGCGGTGAGTGCATGTCGTGCAAAACCCGCTGTCCGAGAGGCAATGCACCTGGTCTTGTGATCATCGCATTGCGTTCGCTTTCCCAGGAACTGGGTTATTTCATCGAATCAGAAAAAGGCCGGCAGCAACTCGCTTTGAAGCGGATGATTGGTGATACGATCCTGGAACATGGTTACTGTGTTCATGCTTCTCATATTGATCTTGAACGATTTCCTGAACAAGGCCCTGTGTGGGGTTGGGTTCATGATAACCTGCCGGAAGTAATGGACAGGTTAGGTGCCAATCTGGATGGTAAAGGGCCCGGAATACTCAGGAAAATTAGCCCCGAAGCAATGGAAGAACTGACAAAAATTTTCGAGGTCACTGGTGGTATGGACAGATTTAAAAAGATAGAAAGGTATTCAAGAGTTAAGGCTAAGGAAGATGGCGTTGAATTCAAGGGGAAGGGAACTGATGAAGGATACTATAAAAAGGTTTATACTGAAAACAACAATAAACACACACGGGAATGATCATCGAAGGGAAAAAAACGGTTTGGTCGCAATACCAGAAAAACATAGCTAACGACCATTATTTTTATATTCGAAGCTGCATCCGGCAAAATCTTTTTCCGGGATCGGAAACTGCTTTTACAAGGATCATGAAAGATGAACTTGGGAAGGATATTTTTGAAGATGCTGATCACACAACCTGCACGGGTATTGGATATCATACGGATGTTGTGCCCATCGAAACCACCATGACGGTTGTCGCCCGGCTTTTTGCACTGATGACCGAAAGGGGTTATGAAAACATGATTACCTCCTGCATCACTTCCTTTGGTGTTCTGACTGAAATACTGGAAACCTGGAAAGAATTCCCGGAAACGGAGGAGAAAACACGCGAATATCTTTTTAAAGCAACCGGCAGGGAATTTAAAAAACCTAAAGATATTGCCCATGCCAGTGATATTATTTATAAATTTCGTAAAGAGATCAGCGAAAGAGGTATCAGGAAACTGGTAAATGCAAAAACAGGCGAAAAGCTAAGAGTTGTTGAGCACATTGGTTGTCATTATTCAAAGATGTTTCCTCACAAAGGTGTCGGTGGCGCTGAATTTCCGTATGTGCTGATCGGCATGATCGAAGATTGGGGAGGCGAAGTGGTGGATTATCCTGAGCGCCGGCATTGCTGCGGTTTTGGATTCAGGCAATATTTCGTAAAAGCGAACAGAGGCTTTTCTGTTGCGTGCTCAAAAAAGAAGTTCGAATCCTTGGAGCCCTTCAAGCCTGATTTTATTATCACCAATTGCCCGGGTTGTAACTATTTTCTCGATCGCTGGCAATATGTGATCAGCGAAATGGAAGGAAAAACCTATGCTGAAAATGGGAATGGAATCCCTGTTTTAACTTATGAAGAGGTTGCGGGATTAGTCCTTGGTTATGATCCCTGGGATTTAGGTATGCAGATGCACCAGGTAGCTGTCGAACCTCTCCTTGAAAAGATGGGAATTGAATATCATCCCGAAAGGAAATATCTTGATAAAAACGGAAATTCACTTGGAATTCCGGAAATGCCGAATGTTTTAAACTTCTGTTAACGAACCGATGAAAAAGCATGTTTTAATTATTGGAGGCGGGGTGGCCGGATCAGAAGCAGCTTCACAGCTGGTAACAATGGGTTTCGAAGTTACGCTGGCAGAAAAGGAAGCGCAGATCGGAGGAAAACTGAATCAGTGGGACAGGTTGTTCCCGTCAAAACGAAAGGCAACAGATGTAATTGATTACATTGAAAAAAACCTTGCCAAATCAAAAGCCCGGCTTCTTTTCAATACCGAAATCACAAAAATCAGAAAAGAAAACGGCGGATATAAAATCTCCGCAAACAATGAAGAAATTATGGCTGATGCTATTCTCCTTGCTACCGGTTACGAGGTATTCAATGCAAGAATTAAAGAGGAATACGGTTACGGTATTTATGAAAATGTGATTACCTCAGTCGAACTTGAGCAGATGTTTAAAAATGGCAACAAAATACTTACTTCAAAAGGTGAAGAGCCAAAACGGATTGGATTTGTTCATTGTGTGGGTTCGCGGGATGAAAAAGTCGGCAATCATTATTGTTCTCAGGTTTGTTGCGTAACAGCAGTAAAGCAGGCGATGGAAGTGAAGGAGGTTTTGCCCCGTGCTGAGGTATTTTGTTTTTACATGGATCTACGAATGTTCGGATTACAATTTGAGGACCTATACAGGGAGTCGCAGGAGAAATGGGGGGTAAATTTCATCCGCGGACGAGTTTCGGAAGCTGCTGAAAACATTGATGGAACGATATTGATCAAGGTGGAAGATACGCTGGCTGGCCGGCCATTGAAAATGAAAACGGATTTGCTGGTGCTTATGGTGGGATTTGTTCCTTCGGCAGGCACGAAGAAATTTGGAAAAATGCTTAACCTTGATTTTACACCCGAAGGATTTTTAAAGCCCGCAGATGAACATCTTGATACCTGGTCGACCAATGTTGAAGGTGTGTTTGTAGCCGGAACCTGCAAATCTCCGAAAACAATCGCCGATACTTTTTCCGATGCAAGGGCAGCAGCCTTGAAAATAAAGCAGTACCTGGAAATGAACAAAGATTAATCACCTGGAAAAACATTTAATAAATGAAAATAAAGACATGCTTCCTGATTTTTATCATTGCCTTCATTGGCATTCAGGTTTCTTTTTCTCAAAATGAAGAAGTGAAATGGAAACTCTTTGAAAGCAAGGAAAATCATTTCAGCATCAAATTCCCTGATTTTTGTACACTAATAAGAACCAGCGGCCCCATGTCCGAAAGTCGGAAAGAAACTATAAGGGAAAAGAGTCCTTTGAGATTTAGTTTTGATGTAATGAAGTACTCTGTATCCTTTGGAAATGATGTAATACCGCTTTATTCTTTGACAATTTATCGAAACCCTGAAAACCTTAATCTCAAAGATTTTATTTATCAGGTTCTTGTTGACAACATGAATACTTATAAAGCAGAAGACTTTAACATAGAATCTTATGCTTTTGGGAGTTTTGGTTCGTTTTCAGTAAACTATGAAAACAAGGTCGGAGGCTATACCGGAATGAAAAGGGAATTATTTGTTCAGCGTGAGGATGAAATTTATAGGCTTGATCTTTATATTGATTGGTATTGGCAATATGACATCTTCTTTGAAAAAATAGTTGAAACACTAAGGATTAATGAATAATTATTTTATAAATTCTGTTTTGATTTTAGCCTTATAACATCATGCCTGACTGGGGATATGGAATAAACAAAGACCGGCAGATCGATTTCGATAGAAATGACCGGAGGCTTGCGGAATACATTAAGAAATATGAGCCTTCATACAAGCTGTGCATTTCTTGCGGGGCTTGCACAGCGACCTGCAGTACAGCGAACCTGACAGATTTTTATAACATCAGGAGGTTAAATATTTTTTTGATGAGAGGAGAAGTAGATGAAATTGCAAAACATATTGACAAATGCATGTTCTGCGGCAAATGCGAGCTGGTTTGCCCCAGGGGAGTAAATACCCGAAAAGTGATCCTGATCATGAAGGAAGGAATCAAAAAAATCAAACAAAATGAACAGTTTTGACATATTTGTGCTTCCCTTTGCGATAGGACTTTATACCCTGGTCATTATCTTTTTTGCCAAGGCCTTCGATTGGATTAAGCATTTACCTGTTGAAGACCGGCAGAAACTTGGAAAAGGGATCAGAAGCAGGAAAGTATTTGGAGTCCTAAAAGAAATCTTCATGGAAAGCCTGCTTCATCGTAGAATTTTCAAAGTCAATCCTCTGCTTGGTTATATGCACATGAGCCTTGCTTTCGGTTGGTTTCTGCTGATTGTATTCGGTACCATTGAATCAAAAATTTATGGGCGTGACTTGTTAAATGCTCCCTGGGATCCTATCTTTTTTAAATACTTCAAACACGACACCACTGAAATCCATTCGGCATTTTTCAATTTTACGATGGATTTCCTTTTGCTACTTGTTCTTTCAGGAGTTGTTTTGGCTTATTCTAAAAGGCTTTATTCACGGCTGTTTGGAATGAAAAAAACCACCAAACAGATTTTCTTTGACAAGTTGGCTATCATTTCCCTCTGGCTGATATTTCCGCTCCGGCTTCTGGCTGAAAGTTTCACTTCAGGTATTCATCATAATGGGGGCTTTCTGACCGACGGATTAGGAAGTTTTTTGGGTGGATTTTTACCTATTGGACACCTTGAGTATACAACCTGGTGGCTGTATTCTTTATCGGTGGGTGCTTTCTTCATCGCGGTTCCTTATTCGCGTTATATGCACATCCCAACCGAAATCCTGCTCATTTCGCTGAGAAGATTCGGAATAAAGACTGAAACAAGTTTTACCAATTTCTCCCAGATAGAAGTTTATTCATGCTCAAGATGCGGCATCTGCATTGACAAATGCCAGTTGTCAACTGCCCTGAATAATGAAAAATCAACTTCGGTATATTTTCTCAATTCGATCAGGGGTCAAAAAGTGAAAGAAAGTCTCTCCTTTGATTGCATGATTTGCGGGCGCTGCAAGGAATTCTGCCCCGTTCAGATAAACCTCATGGACCAGCGATTGGTTCAAAGAAATAAACTGATCAGTAATGGTTATGACTTCCATTTCCTAAATAACGGAAATCCTGAAAAAGCAAAAGTGGCTTATTACGCAGGCTGTATGACGCACCTGACCCCTTCGATAAAGAAGGCGATGATTAAAATATTGGATAGTTCACAAAACGATTTTGTTTTCATTGATGAAGAGGGTGGCGCTTGCTGCGGAAGACCCATGATGACCATGGGCAACTTTGAAGCAGCCGCCAAATTAATTGATCACAATAAGAACATGATCCTGAAATCGGAAGCGGAAATCCTTGTTACCTCCTGTGCTATCTGCTACCGGATTTTTAAGGATAATTACAACCTTCCGATTAAGGTGATGCACCATTCCGAATTTATTCTTGACCTGGTAAGCAAGGGTCAAATATTACTCGATAAATCAAGCATTCGTGCGGTTTATCATGATCCTTGCGAATTGGGAAGAGGAAGCGGAATCTATGAGGAGCCGAGGGAATTACTGGGACATGCAGTTGATTTGGTTACAACTGCATACGATAAGGAAAATTCACTCTGTTGTGGTGGAAGCCTTGGAAATATCATGCTGGGTTACGAAGAAAAAAATAAAATCAATGCAGGTGTTTGGAAGGAAATGATGGTAAATGATCCTGAGGTCCTTGTAACGGCTTGTCCGCTTTGTAAAAAAACCTTCAACAAAAATGCTCCTGTTCCTGTAAAGGATATTGCGGAAATTGTTGCCGAGGCTTTGCAATACCAAACGGAATCGATTAAAAAGCCTTCCGGTAAAAAGGCTGAAATGATTTTATCTTGAATAACCTTATTTCGTTGTCTTTTTATATTCCCATTCTAATTAAGCATGCATCATTATGTTTTGTATTGTTTGTTTATTTCTTTCTAATTGGATATTCTTAAAAATCTTTTTTAACTCTGTTAGTTCGTTAACGATTTTTTCTATTTTTGAAGAGATATAATTTTCTATATTTCGCTTCAGTTGTTAAATCCATATAAAAAAACGAGATGAATCAATTTACTAAAAGCATTCCAATCATCAGCGAGGGTGAAGCATCCCTTATTCAGCCCATAGACCTTGATGGATTTCGCGAGCACAACAGGAAAAAAACAAAAAAGCTCATCGATAAAACCATGACCGAAAAAGAGGTCATCGACAAATTTGTGAAGAACGGTGACTACCTCGGTTTTGAACTCTATGGCACAGTCCGCTGCCCGATGAGCCTCACGCGCGAGCTGGTGCGTTCAGGCAAGAAAGATTTTCGCATCGTTGGCCAGGGTGTTCACGAACTCGACCTGATGTTTGGCGCCGACATGGTGAGGGAAATTGATTTCACCTATATCAGCCTCGAAGTTTATGGTATTTCGGATAACATGCGCCGCAGGGTGGAATCGGGAGCCGTTACAAAGATCGTGGAATGGTCGAATGCGGCCATCACCTGGCGGTTCAAAGCAGCCAGCATGGGCATCCCGTTTATTCCTGCCCGCAGCATGCTGGGCACGGATACCATGAAGAAGTCTTCAGCCAAAGTAATTGAATGTCCTTTTACGCATGAAAAAGTTGCCTTGCTGCCGGCTTTGTTCGTCGATACGGGATTTATTCATGTGAACCGCGCCGATATTCATGGCAATTGCCAGATAGATGGTATCAGCGGTTTTGCTTTCGAAATGTCAAGAGCCTGCAAAAACCTTATCATCAGCACCGAAAAAATTGTTTCCACGGATGAGATCAGGGAACATCCTGACCGGACCATTATTCCTTATTACCTTGTGGATGCTGTGGTTCATGCCCCTTATGGTTCATGGCCGGGAGAAATGAGTGGCCTCTATGAAAGGGATGAACCCCATTACAAGATGTTCATCGAAAAGCAGAAAAAGCAGGAAACGATGGATGAATACATGAAGGAATGGGTTTACGGTCTGCCGGATCATCAGGCCCTGGTTGATAAAGTAGGGAAAAAACGTTTACAGGAATTAACACTTTAGGAGGATCAATGATGACACAACAATATTCACCTTCAGAACTATTGATTTGCCTTTCGTCACGCGTGATGGAAGACGGCACGACGGCATTTATCGGAACCGGCATACCCATGCTGGCGGCCAGCCTGGCACAAGCCATGCATGCACCCAACCTGGTTCCTATCTTTGAATTTGGCGGAACAGGTGCCATCCTTGAAAAATTACCGCTTGCCGTTGGCGATATGCGTACTTACAATAAAGCGCTTGCGGCTTCAGGAATCTGCGATGTGATGGAAACGGCCCAGCGTGGCTTTGTGGAATTCGGCTTCCTTGGCGGAGCACAGATAGACAAGTACGGTAACCTCAACTCGACCGTTATCGGCGACCACAAGCATCCGAAAGTCCGGCTGCCCGGCAGCGGTGGCGCCAACGATGTTGGTTCGGCATGCTGGAGGACCATCGCCATCATGATCCACGACAAGCGAAGGTTCATGGAGAAGATTGATTTTATTACCACACCCGGATTTTTATCAGGACCCGGAGCACGTGAAGAAGCCGGATTGCCAAGGAATACTGGTCCATACAGAGTTGTGACCAATCTGAGCGTGATGGGTTACGACGATGAAAGCAAGCGGATGAAGCTGCTGAGTGTCAATCCAGGTGTAACTAAGGAAATGGTTGTCGAAAATACAGGGTTTGAGTTGCTCTTTGCCGAAAACATTACCCAGAACGCGCCTCCTACCGATGAAGAATTGAGTATACTGCGGGAGAAGGTGGACCCGGATGGGCTGTACAGGTAAAAGCTGGTTCAAGGTTTCAGGTTCAAAGTTGTGGTTCCAGGTTTCTGATGGCCAGTGCGGAAGAATTGGACATCACAAATTGTGACATCCAATTTTTTATTAAAGATTAAAACAGGAATCCCACAAGTCGCACTCACACTTATGCCTATGCTGGAAGACTCGCTGGATGGGTGTAAAAAGTTGAAAGAGTGGTATCGCAAATTGTGATACCTTCAGGAAAAAATCGAAAACTGCAAAAGTCAATAACGCCTAATACTTTTCGCCGAAGGATTACCAGGTGATAGATATTTTCCTGACTTGTCCACTTTAGTGCGGCAAATTGAGAGATTTGAGGTATTCTAAAATTTTATCGTTGTGTTTTGCCCTTATTCTTGTCTCTTTGTTTGTTATTTTATTAAGCATACGGGCATCCGTTACCTTTTTACATTCGGTCAAAAATTTTCTAATTGAATCACCTGTTGCTAACTCAATGTGTTTTGATACTACCAGGGCCATAAAACAGATTAAAATATGAAGATTAATGGGTTCTTCCTTGAAGTGAAAGATGGGCCTTGTTTGTAAATCGTGCTTCGATATCCTGAACGCTTGTTCGACCTTGTATAACTCGTGGTAACGCTCTATGATAGTTTGGTTGCTCGCGATCTTTTCGTCCAGATTGGTGTAATATCCTTTGATTCCTAGCAGTTTTTTTGACTTTTCAAGCAACGCCTGGTTAAGCTCTATCTGCCCACATGTGGTTTTGATAAACTTTGCCTTTTTGCTTTTCGAGGGATTCTGGATAATGACTTTGGCCTTCTCAATTTGCTTTTCCATTTCATACTTGTCTTTTCGGTAGCGAACTGAGGAATAATCACAGATCAAATATCCATTACCTGTTTTTAGTCTGATGTTTTTTCCATCTTCCCTGATAATACTTCTATCAATCTCTTCAATCAGCTCATTGGATAGGTTGCCCAGTCTTGCTCCAACAATGTAGTTGATTTTGTTTGTCAGAAGTTCATGTATGTTGGTGCTGCTTATCATTGCCGCATCAGCAACTACAGTAAACTCTTTTACAGCATGCTTTTCTATAAAGCTATTCACCACAGGTAGTATCGTATGCCCCTCAAACGTATTGCCGGAGAAGATGCTGTAGGCTATCGGGAAACCTTCCCTGGTAACCATCAGAGCCACTAAAATTTGTGGCTGCTGCGACTTGTTGTCTTTGGAAAAACCGTTTCTTCTTAGCTCATCTTCTTCAAATGTTTCAAAGTATAGTGTGGTTACATCATAAAACAGCAGATCAAAGTTGAAGGCGTATTTCTTCGTGGCAAACTCCACAACAATGCGCTCAATCTTTCCCTTTAAATTAAGCCATTGAGGAGCTGACTGGTAATAACTCTGCCTTCTGTGTTTTATCCCAAAATAAGTCTCTAAAAGCTCTATTGAACGTAGCTTTGAAGCAGGTTCTACAACCCTGATAGCTGCCAAATCCAGTAACAACTGTTTCTTGATTCTGTCTAAACCGATCTGAGAAATTAGGCCGGAGATGACCTCATATATAAAAGTAGAATACACACCCAAAAACTCACACTTATCCAAGTAAAGCAGATTACCAAGCTTCACTTCTTCAAATAGGGAAATCTCTGGAGAGAAACGATTTATCACCTCCTGCGCGACTAATTTGAGGGAATCCAATTCCTGGCTACTCTTTGCCGAACCAATGTGCTTAAATACCACCCGCTTACGATTTCTATAATAAACCACTTGAACTGCACTAGCTCCAGATGCTGTTTCTATTACCCTGATGTGTAGCATAAATTTGCCTTAGTGCGACAAATTTAAGATTTCATCACTGTAATTATCTGATTTGCAAGACAAATATTTTTTTCTTTATATGGGGTGGACAAGTCAGGATGGGTGTAAAAAGTTGAAAGAGTGGTATCGCAAATTGTGATACCTTCAGGAAAAAATCGAAAACTGCAAAAGTCAATAACGCCTAATACTTTTCGCCGAAGGATTACCAGGTGATAGATATTTTGAATTATTTATCACAGACGCTTTAAGGTCTTTTTTAAGCATGAGGAGGATTGATCTGTCCAAAGGTTATTATTTGCTGAAGATGGATGTGCTAAAGGGATTATGTAGATTTCAGCATCATCAAGTTTAAAGATGGTTTTAAAAGCCACACTTTTCGAATATGAGCCATTTGAAGTAATTTTCATGACTAAGCGTCCTGATTTTGTTATATGAGAATGAAAATTTAAAGATTCATTAGAATTTCCAAAAACCTTTATGTTTGGTGGTAAATCATTAGTTTCAAATGGAACATTTAATTTTCCTAATATTGACATTGTGAGAAATGTGCTGATTTCGGAACAAGTAAAAATTATGCATCTATTTTTTATATTTTCAAGTCTTTTTTTGAGGTAAATGGATTCTTCATACTGAAAAAATTTCATAAATGAAGGATTATTAGCAAGACCACTAACTCCATTTTTATTATTTAAAAGAACTGTTTTAACAAGCTCTGTAAAACAAAAATCCAGTTCTTTCTTTTCAATTTCAGTAATCATGTTGTATATTCTATACAACCGATTGTAGATTCCAATACCTGGCCGAATAATCTGACTAAAAAACAACTTGATAAATTCATGCCACGATTCACAATTCCGGTTAAATTCTCTATTAATATTTCTATGTATGTGACCATAAACCGTTGAAACAAATAGTACGGAAGGGTTTCTGCCAAAGTTTTCAGTGAGAATATCCGGACATGGGGAGCATCCTTTATTTATTTCTTCTCTGATACATCCAATTCCAAATTTATTTTCATTAAGATGCCGCAAAGATTTTTCAATATCTTCAGGTTTTTTCTGCCAAATTTCATCATTTATTTTATCTATTTTGACTAATTCAAAACCTGGGAAACACATGCTTTTTTTCATACAGATATTTTTTAATGTATAGCAATTGAAACTTTTTTAAGTATAATACTCTAAAATTCTTATCTATGAAAGAACCACCATTAGTTTAAATAGAAATACTCAAAAATGGATAATAAAGTTGACAACAATTATTTTCTGTTATTCATGTAAATTATTTTACTGACCAGGTTGACCATGTATTCTCGACGACCGGGCTATAAATTACCTGAGGTGTCTGAGTTTTCCCGCTTAATGCTGTTTCCTTTGTTACTTTATCAGTGATATAATTTGCTAATTCCCTATAGGTGACATCACCTTTTGTTTCCTGCAACTTTTTAAGTAAATAGTAAGTCATGTAACCGTGTTGTTTTTCCCTATATACTCCTGATGATTCTTCACCTGTGCTTGATGCGAAAACAACCATATTTCCGGTAATCAAATTTTCTTTCGGTTTCACTTTAACGCTTTTCATTGCAATCAATCCCTGATTGCGAGCGCCACCACTAAAACAAGCATCTAAAAATACTGTCACTTTCTGAGCAGGGTATTCACTGAGCTTACTGTATACATAAGAAAGTTTAATTCCCTCTGTTAGATTACTTCCACTTACATCAACAGGGATTAGGTATGCTTCTTTTGTTCCCTCATCCGGTAATCCATGACCAGAGTAATAGAAAATCAATTCTGCTTTTCCGTTGTCGATTTTAGCAAGATTGCTAAGCCATGCTATTCCCTGATTCATTTGGCCGATAGTTGCATTTGTAAGCAATTTCACTTGTTTTTCAGGGATACCAATAGTCTTAATGCAATATTCTTTAAAAGATCTGGCATCGTTTACTGCATAGTCAACATTCACTTCTTTGTTTAAACCGGTCTGAAAGGAGTAGTAATCTTCATTTCCGATAATCAATGCATAGGTATTGGGTTTATCCATGCTATTAAAAGGAATGTTTTTGTCAACATCGGAGCCGAGATAAGCGTCCGTTATAAGAGTGTTATCAGCTATCACCTTACTTTCTACAATTAATTTTGAGGCTGCCATTGCCTGATTCAGTTCCAGTGTTATGGTTTTATTTTCGGCATATTTCCCATATTTTTCTGATAGTATAAATTCAACAGGAATTGTGCCTGATGAGTACTTCTCATTGACGATTAAACTGTAAACGATAATTTGGGTTTCCTCAGATACCAGCTTGTCAAATTGAGTAGTTTCATTGCCGGAGAAACACATAACATTTTGAGGGATTACGATGGTGACCTTTACATTTTCGGCAATGCCTTTACCCACATTCTGAACCAAAATCTGAAGATCAAAAGGTTTCTTACGTGTAAGAGTGGTTCCGCTTTCACTGGTAATTGAGTAATCAGGAATTTTTATAAATGGATTAATAAATGCCATAGTCTTAACTTCCATCTGAAACTCATCCAACCCGAACCCACTTGCCTCATCAAGTTTGATGATGAAATTGGCGGTGCCATTTACTAAATTCATATTTCCCGTGATGGGTATTTCAATGGTCTTTTTAGAATTGGGTGAAAGGCTACCTTTTGATTGCATTTTTTCAAATGACAATCCGCCAATATTGCTGGTTTCATTTATATTTATAGTTAACCCAGCAGCCTCGCCATTGCCCTTGTTTTCAACTTCAAATGAAATTTTAACTACTTCATTTGCATCAATGCAATTATTTCCGTTACTATCAGTAAACTTCAATAATCCTTTCGTTAGTAATAGTAGTGGTGGATCTTTTGTTATATTCAGATCGACTTTATTGCTTATTTCTTCGATGGTCTTTTGGGCGAAGCTATTATAGTAAAATAGAAGAATTAATAATGTTATTCCTGTTTTTGGTATCATGAAAAAGGCTATTTTAAGCTTCATCTTTTCCTTATAATTTTTATATTGTCTAAATAAAGCATTTTTCCAAAGTAAAATTTAATTTTATATATTGTATTACTCATCCTTAATGCAACGAACACTTTTAGCACTTTCATCGTTTACATGTATTACGTTTGAAGTTTCCTTGCCTATTCCCCATGCATGGCTGATGTTTTTATTATTTTTGTCAAAAGACCAAAAGATAGAAAAGTCGCCAAGATAGTTGTATTCCCCATAGATATTTCGATAGCCGCTTGGAATAGCAGTAAATCCACTACTGTTAGTAGCATATTTATTAGGAGTATTCCAAAACAAAGTGCCCGATTGTTTCATTTTGCCTCCAGCAACTTTTTTACCACCAAGAAAATCAATCAATTCTATCCATTCATCATCATTTGGCAGATGCCATCCTTTGGGGCAAATTACTCTTGCAGCTTCCCAGACATAAAGTCTGCCGTATGATGCACAATTACTGATTTCATCTTCATAGCAGTAACTAAATCCATATCCAAAAATATAATTTAGATTTTCAGCCATCCATATTTGATTACCAATTTTTACCCATTTGTATGTTTTGCCATCTCGAATATCGGTAAAAGTTCCTGTTTCATGGTACAAAACATCACCATTTATTAAAGCATTCACTTTAAACGTAAAGCCTGTTCCGACGAGCTTATCAGTATCTTGTAAAGCATCCCAAGTTATGGTTTTATATATACCAGCTATTACCGATGTCCCAATATCACCAGTAAGTCCATTCACTGCTTGTTTCCAGTCATAACCATTTTGTGAGTACAACAATTTCACATCGAATTTCTGATCGGTATGTGCCCCTGTTATGTCGTAAGTAACTATTACTTGCTTACCTTGTTGTTCAGCATGTACGTTTTCTATTTTCTGAGAAAATGATGAAACTGAAATAAGAAGTAAAACTAAAAGGAAAGACGTGTTTTTCATAAAGCAAGGTCAATGAACCATGCAAATATAAAAAAAAGTAATCAATAAAAATTGTAAAGTATCTAGTTTTGTACTTTAATGTTTTGTTTGTTTCTATTCTCAGCTCTTCATGTGCTTTGGTATCCTGCCGTTCCGGATTGATTCTGACCGAAGTTTGCGGCCAACGATGCGCTCTACCATTTTCCCGATTTCAAGAACTTTATCAACATCGAGACCGGTCTCGATGCCCATTTCGTCCATCATCACTACCATGTCTTCAGTATTGACCAGCCCGACATTGAGCGGATCTTTGTAATAATATTCACCTGTACCGCTTACCGGAACGCCATCCACAAAATTAGCCGGCTGTCCGCCAATGCCGCCCATGGTGGATTCGAAGTTGGTCATGCCAGCCTGTAGTGCTGCTAAAACATTGGCAATTCCCCAGCCTCGGGTGGTATGAAAATGCGCAATTTGCTTGTGAGGATTGTCAATACTTTCTAATAACATGGAGAAATATTTATAAACTCGGTCGGGAGAGGCAGAGCCGTCGTGGTCGGCATGTTCCACATCGGTAGCGCCAATATCAAACCAGCGCTTCGTAAACTCAATGGCTTTCTTCATGTCGGTCGGACCTTCGATGGGGCAGCCCCAGATGGTACTGACGGTTCCGTTCACGTTTAATCCTGCATCACGGGCTTTCTTAACCCATTCCTCGCTCATTTTCCAGTAGTCGGCAAGCGATAACCCGGAGTTGGTTTTGTGATGCGACTCGCTAGTTGAAACCATAAGCAGGATCCTATCCGGTCCCCAGCCTTCCTGTTTAGCCTGAATCGCACGCTCGATTGCTTTTTCTCGGATGGTTACAGCCGTTAGTCTTACATCCTTCATCAGGTGGCTTACTTTTTTACTGTTCCTGACCAGCTTAAAAAGCATGTCAGCATCCTTGAACTGGGGCATACCTTTCGGATTGCCAAAGTTGGTCAATTCGATGTGTTTGAATCCAGCAAGGATAAGCTGTTCGGTCACCCAAAGCTTGGCTTCGGTTGGGATGAACTTCTCTTCATGCTGAAAACCGTCGCGGACGGTAATGTCGCCAATTGTAACTTTTTTTGGATAATTCATACTTCTATAATTTTTGTTTATTTCTTTTGAATTGTATGTAATGATTTTCTTACCACATAGAATCATAGGAACATAGTTTTTCACATAGATTGCCCTTTTGGTAATGTAGCATAAAGTTCGTTTATTAAAGTTTTTTGACCTTCTTTAAAAAATATTACTTTGTTATTTGCATAAAAAACTATGTGGTTACCTATGTTTCTAATGTGCCTTATGTGGTAAATTTACTATTGCATAGTAATTATCTATTCCAAAATCCCTGCAAAAATATTCAGACTTTCCGGATTGGCCAAAGCATCCCGGTTTTTTACCTCAAGACCGTGAATGATGTTCTTAACTGCAATTTCAACCTTCTTTCCATTAATGGTATAAGGAATATCAGGAACAGCTTTAATAATTGCCGGAACATGGCGAGGGCTGCATCCTGACCGGATAGCCGATTTGATCTTTTTTATTAAAATTTCATCAAGACTATAACCTCCCCTGAGTTTTACAAAAAGTACAACTATTTCATCACCATTGGTTTTCTTTCCAACTACAACTGAATCCGCCACTTCATCCAGGTTTTCCACTACCCGGTAAATTTCCGCAGTACCAATCCTGACTCCCTGCGGATTTAAGGTGGTATCCGAGCGGCCATACATCGTAATTCCACCATGCCTGCTGATCACGACAAAATCACCATGGCACCAGACTCCAGGATAAGTTTCAAAATAGGTGCTCCGATATTTTTCATTGTTCTTATCATTCCAAAAATAAACCGGCATGGATGGAAAAACGGTTTTGCAAACCAACTCTCCCTGTTCACCCATTACTGATTTGCCGTTTTCATCAAAACTATCCACATCCATTCCCAGTCCTTTGCACTGAATCTCGCCAAGGTGAACCGGCAATGTTGGATTGCCAAGCATAAAGCATGAAATGATATCGGTTCCGCCAGCAATAGAAGAAAGCTGAACATCTTTTTTCCAGTCGCGATAAACATAACGGAAACTGTCGTCAGTTAAAGGTGAACCTGTGGAGGCAATAATTTTCAGGTGGGGAAAATCAGAAATTTCTTTCGGTTTTACTCCTGCTTCTTCTAATGCAGCAATGTATTTGGCGCTGGTTCCAAAGATATTGACTTTTAATTCATCGGCCATTTTCAGCAAGGCATCCGGCCCCGGATAAAAAGGATTGCCATCATAAAGCACCAGGGTCGCACCAACAGCCAGACTGCTTACAAACCAGTTCCACATCATCCAGCCGCAAGTGGTATAGTAAAAAATGATCTGATCTTCCTGAAGGTTGGTATGCAGTACAAGTTCCTTCAAATGCTGAAGCAATGTGCCTCCGGCCGAATGGACAATACTTTTGGGAAGGCCCGTTGTCCCCGATGAAAACATGATATAAAGCGGATGATCAAAAGGTAGCTGTTCAAAAGTCAACTCCTCTTTGGTAGGCTGGGCAAGGCTATCCCAGCTTATGGTATTCGGTATCGAACTGTAATTGGTAAAACCGGTGTAACTTACCATCACCACATATTCAACCGTGGGCAAATCATGCATGATGCCTTTCAGCTTCTCCTGTGAATCGAAAACCTCTCCTTTATAAAAATACCCATCGGCAGCGATGATAATCTTGGGTTCAATTTGTGAAAAACGGTCGAGAACTCCCTGAATACCAAAGTCGGGAGAAGTGGAAGACCAGATAGCCCCGATGGAAGTGGCCGCAAGCATGGCAATGATTGTTTCAGGGATATTCGGCATGAAAGCAACGACGCGGTCTCCTTTTTTTAAGCCAAGCTGCCGGAATCCTGCAGCAACAATGCGAACCTGTTCGTACAGTTCGGCATAAGTAACTTCGCGTTTGATGTTATCTTCTCCCCAAAAGATGAGCGCTTTATGGTCATCCTTTCTCCTCAAAAGGTTTTCAGCAAAATTAAGCCTCGCTCCACCAAACCATTTTGCACCGGGCATTTTGGTAAGATCATCAACAACATGATGGTATTTTATCGAATGTTTGATTTGGAAATAATTCCAGATTTCAGCCCAGAATTGTTCGGGGTGCTCAACACTCCATTTGTGGACAGTATAATATTCATTATCCGGCAAATGATATTTTTCAGACATACGGGTTAAAAATTCAAACATCTTCGAACTTTTCCTGTATCTTTCAGTAGGATGCCATAAAACGTCACCTGCCATAGTTTAGTTGACTTTTATTGTTTGAGTTTCCTGATTTAACAAAAAACGCCGGAAACTTTTATTTGTTTAGACGAAAAGTAAAGCTTTGAAAAAAGGTAGAGACCCAATGATCAAATCCTAATATTTTAAAGACCGATTTGCTTCGAAATCACCAACCGCTGAATTTCAGAGGTTCCTTCGCCAATCTGCAATAATCGCTGATCTCGGTAAAAACGTTCAATATCATAATCCTTCATTAATCCGTACCCTCCGAAAAGTTGAACTGCTTCATCTACTACTTCTTTAGCAATTTCAGAGCAATAGAGTTTTGCCATTGCAGCTTCTTTTGAGAAGGGTTTATTGCTATCCTTTAACCAGCAAGCTTTATAGAGCAGGTTGCGCGCTAATTCAATTTTCATCGCCATATCGGCTAACTTAAAAGCATTCACCTGAAATTTGCTGATGGGCTGGCCAAACTGCTTTCTTTCCTGTGCATATTGCATAGCCATCTCAAAGCCACCCTGGGCAGCACCAAGTCCCATGGCTCCGATGGATAGCCTTCCGGCGTCAAGGGTACTCAGCATGATTTTAGAACCCTGACCGACTTTTCCAAGCAGGTTTTCCTTCGGAACCCGACAATCATCAAAATATAATTCTGCCGTATCCGAAGCACGCCACATCATTTTGCCATGCATTGAAACCATCCTGAAGCCGGGAGTTCCACGGTCAACAATGATGGTGGTAAATTCCTTTTTACCATCATCACTGCCGCTGCTTACAGTCTGAACAGTAGAACCGATAGAGATTTTGCTGGCCCCATTGGTAATAAATATCTTAGAACCATTGATCACCCATTCATCGGTCTTTTCGTCCAGGTAAGCCCTGGTTTTTGAACCCCTGGAATCGGAACCTGCATCCGGTTCCGTTAATCCAAAACCCCACAATGCTTCGCCTGTGCAAAGCTGGGGTAGGTATTTCATTTTTTGTTCTTCATTACCAAAATAATACAAGGGACCAATTCCTAATGAATTATGAGCGGCAAGGGTAGCTGCCTGTGAACCGTCGATCCTGGCAATTTCTTCAACTGCAATGATATAAGATAATGTATCCAGACCCTGACCACCATATTTTTCCGGTAAGGTCATTCCAAACAATCCAAGCTCGCCTATTTTCTTGGTGAGGTCGTAAGAAAATTCAGCTTTTTCATCCAGTTCCTTTGCAACCGGTTTTATCTCGCGTTCAGCAAAATCACGAACGGTGTCCCTAATAAGTCTTTGTTCTTCTGATAAATCAAAATTCATAAAAATTCCTGGTTAAAGTGACAATTATTACGTTGTAAAAAACAGCCCTAAATTAAAAAAACAAACTACACGAATTGAAAAAATCATATTTTTTTAAAATATCACAATCAAACCGCTTCATGCAAGTGCAAAGAATCAATGGAATGAACAAACTTTTTGGGTGTCTGTTTATAGTTTTCATGTTTGAATAAAATTTCATTAATCATGCAATCAGCCAGATTAAGACCCAGAAGCAGATATATCACTGATTTACCCAAGCAGGAAATCTTAAAAAGAATAGATGAACGACTTAAAGAAAGAAAATATACTTTAACCGGCATAGTGGTTCAGGAACATGCATTTATCAGAATCCCTGAAAAAGACCAGCATTACTGGTCGCCGGAGATGCACGTGTGGGCGAGGGAAGAAGAAAATAAAACCATCGTTTATGGAATTATAGGCCCAAAACCTAAAATCTGGACTATGTTTATTTTCTTTTATACCATTATATTAGTTCTCACATTTTTTGGTGGATCCTATGGTATCATTCAATTGATTTTGGGAATCAAAGCTGACTTTATCTGGAGCATACCGATCGGTCTGCTGGCTTTAATTTTAGTCTATGGAGCTGCGTATTATGGTCAGCATAAAGGAAAAGAGCAAATGCTGGTGCTCCAAAGTTTTTTAGATAGAACAATTAAAGAAACTTGATTTGTTACAAATAATAATTGAATCGCTACAACTGCTAAATCAATTTTCATTCAACAATACAAGCAGTTCTTTGCTGCCATTAACCATTTCACCGGTTTTCACGTTGATCTTATCAATTTTTCCTTCTTTGGGAGAAATAATATTGTTTTCCATCTTCATGGCTTCAACTACCAGCAGAAGATCACCTTTTTTCACCTTTTGACCTTCTTTCACATTAATTTTAACCACTTTACCGGGCATTGGCGAAACGATTTCCCCATGATCTTTCCCTCCATGATCATGAGTTCCAAACACATCCTCCTCTAATAGGACATCATTTCTGACGAGGGTAAAGATATGTCCATCGGTACTTACGTATCCATTTCCTTTGGTGTCATTTGAAATGACAAAGCTGTGTGAATAGTCATTTATAACGAGCTCAATTATACCAGTCTCCAGTGTTTTCACGTAAGCATCGTGAATCTGACCATTGATTTTAAAAGTGTATTTACCTTTCTGGTCTTCATAAATCCTGACAGTAATTTTCCCTTCCTCAAAACCGATTTTGATTTCCATCAGATCTCGCCAGAAGCCGATTTCTTTCCATACATTAAATTCAGGGTCATCATTTTCAAGCAAATACTTATGGAAATCATACATCAGGTATGCCATTACAGGCAAGTGAATGGGAATCGATTTTTTATCTTTTTCTATAAGTTTGATGATATCGCCTGTATGCTCATCACAATACTTGGTTGATATTTTATTCGCTATGTAAGCCTTGTGTTTCAAAAGCTGTAAGAGGTAAGAAATATTTGTCCTGATCCCATGAATGGAATAATTTTTAAGTGCATGGATCATTTTCTCCCTTGCTATTTCGCGATCCTCACCCCAGGTAATAAGTTTGCTAATCATCGGATCGTAAAAGCTGTGAATTGTTGTAGCCTCCTGGATTCCTGCGTCAATTCTTATTCCATTGCCTTCAGGTTCGAGGTAAAGGGACATTTCGCCAGGGGAGGGTAAAAAATTATTCGATGGATCTTCCGCATAAATTCTGCATTCGATGGCATGACCGGTTTGCTTCACTGTTGACTGATCAAAACTTAAAGGATAACCGGCAGCAATCCTGATTTGTTCCTTTACAATGTCAATCCCAGTGACCATTTCCGTCACCGGGTGCTCTACCTGAACACGGGTATTCATTTCGAGGAAATAAAAATTCAGATTTTTATCAACGAGAAATTCAACGGTACCTGCATTGTTATATCCAATCTCTCTGGCGATCTTCACAGCAGCATTGCCCATTTTTGTCCTAACTTCAGGAGTTAAAGTCGGAGATGGAGATTCCTCAATGATCTTTTGATATCTCCGCTGAATAGAGCATTCCCTTTCAAACAAGTGAACAACATTTCCATGGTTGTCACCAATAACCTGAATTTCGATGTGTCTCGGTTCTTCTACATATTTTTCGATGAAGATGGTTCCATCCCCGAAATAAGATTTTGCTTCACGACTGGTACTCTCAAGTATCTCAGGTAATTCTTTTAAATCGCGGACAATCCTCATCCCCTTCCCGCCACCACCGGCTGCCGCCTTGACAAGAATGGGCAATGGAATTTCATTCGCCATTTTCAACAGGGTTTTATGATCGCCCGTAACCCCGGCAGTCATGGGTATCTTAAGTTTTTTTACAAAATCCCGGGATTCAATTTTGTTACCCATGAGCTTCATAGCTTTTGAATTGGGACCGATAAAAACAATACCGGCTTTTTCACAAGCCGTGACAAATTTTGGATTTTCCGACAAAAACCCATATCCGGGGTGAATGGCTTCGCTTCCCGACCTTAATGCAATTTGAATGATTTTTTCAATACTCAGATAAGTATCACTCAATTCAAGGCTTTCGCCAAGGCTATATGCCTCATCCGCCATTTCAACATGAAGTGCATCTTCATCGGCATCAGAATAAATGGCGACAGTTTGTATTCCCAATTTCTCAGCTGACCGAATTACGCGAACGGCTATTTCGCCACGGTTAGCTATTAGTATCTTATTGAATATCTTCATGATAATAAATTTAAAATTTAAGTAGGCAGTATGCAGTTGGCACAATTAGCAAGTTATTCTTTTACACCGTATTTTTCGGGATGCTCAATCATGTGACATAACATACGACCAATTTCCAGGGATTTATTTATAAAATCATCAAATTCTGTCTGATTTATATATTTACAAGAAAAAGCAAAATCCAACCATACTTGTGTTTCTGCATTTTCACTGTCTGAATCACTTACTTTACTAATAAAATGTTTCGGGTATCTTCTTTTTCTGTATGCTTCACCTAAGTTGCCACAAACAGATCTTGAACATCTTCTTATCTGGTCTGTTAGAGAATACTTTTCTTCTTTTGGAAATTTTTTGCTATTTTCGAAGATCTCCATAGCAAGTTTAAAAGCTTTCTTGTAAACGATCAAATCTTTAAAGTCCATAATTCATTTATTTTGGTATTCAATTAAAATTACTAACCGAACACTGCCAACTGCATACTGCCTACTTTTTTACTTCACCCACTTTGGTTTTCTTTTTTCCAAAAACGCAGCCATCCCTTCCTGCCCCTCTTCACTTGCACGTATTTCGGCAATCATTCTTGCAGTTGAGGTTAAAGCTTCCTCAATGGTTTCCTTATTTGAAATATTAAAGATCAGGGTTTTGCATTGGGTCATGGCTAACGGTCCGCTTGTTCTCAACAAATCAATGACTGAGTTGATATATTGTTCGAGTTCTTCGGCCGGAAGTGATTTATTTACTAAACGATGATGCTCTGCTTCTTTTCCCTTAAATCTCTTTCCTGTTATCATCAACTCTTTTGATCCATATTCACCGACTCTTTTTGTAACATAGGGAGAAATACATGCCGGAACAATTCCGATTTTAACCTCACTCAAAGAAAATGTTGTATTTTCTTCGGCATAAGCAAAATCACAGGAAGCAAGCAGGCCGTTGGCTCCTCCAATGGCAGCTCCATGAACTACAGCGATGGTCGGTTTTTTACAGGTATAAATGGTGAAAAAGCATTTTGACAGATTCAGACTTTCTTTAAAATTCTGTTCAAAGCTGTATTTAGCCACATCCCGCATCCAGTTCAGGTCAGCACCGGCGCAGAAAGACTTTCCACGGCCACGCAAAATAACTATCCGAATATCTGATCTGTTGTTTATTTCTTCAAAACAGGTGATCAGTTCTGAGATCATTGTTTCATTAAAGGCATTATGAATCTCAGGCCGGTTCAGCCAGACAATGCCCAGGTCATCCTTTTGTTCAAATTCGATGGTTCGAAAATTATTCATTTCTATGCATTAATCATTTAATTAACTATTCTATTTACCATTTTACAGATTTATGCCAAATTTGTAAAATGATCTAATGTTTATTTTTCCAAAAAAACTTTGCATTTTGGAGTTTCAACTTACATTCTGAACACCCCGTTCTTCATATCCGGGAATTTCTGATTAAGCGACATGGCGATTCCCATTGCAATAATTTTCCGTGTATCCACCGGATCAATAATTCCATCATCCCACAAACGGGAAGTGCTGAAATAGGGTGAGCCTTCTTCTTCATATTTTTTCAGGATTTCCGCTCTCAGTTTTTCACGTTCTTCAGGGTTCATTGTTTTCCCGGATGCTGCTAATTGCTCCTCTTTCACCTGGATTAAAACCCCGGAAGCCTGTTCACCACCCATCACCGAAATTCTGGAATTTGGCCACATGAAAAGTAATCGCGGATCATAGGCTCTGCCAGCCATGGCATAATTTCCTGCACCGAAGGAACCGCCAAAAACAACGGTAAATTTGGGCACATCAGCATTGGCTACGGCATGAACGAATTTTGCTCCATCCTTGGCAATGCCTCCATGCTCATATTGCTTACCGACAATAAATCCGGTAATATTCTGCATGAAAAGGATAGGAACTTTACGCGATTGACATAACTCAACGAAATGGGCTCCTTTCAAAGAAGACTCTGAAAACAAAACTCCATTGTTTGCCAGAATTCCAACCGGGTAACCCATGATATTAGCAAAACCAGTGATAATCGTTGGAGCATACCTTGCCTTGAATTCATGAAAGCGGCTGCCATCAACCATACGGGCGATGATTTCTTTAGAGTCAACCGGTTTACGGAAATCGATGGGAGCAAGACCATAAATTTCTTCAGGGTCATAATATGGTTCCTCTACAGGACTGATTTCAAGCCTTTGTTTTTCTTTTGCTTCAAGTGTTTGAAAAATATTCCGGCAAATTTGAATCGCATGCTGGTCGTTTTCAGCCATGTGGTCAGCGACGCCTGAAATTGCGGTGTGTACATCAGCTCCTCCCAAATCTTCAGGACTGACCACCTCACCAGTTGCCGCTTTGACCAATGGAGGACCACCAATAAAAATAGTACCTTGTTTTTTCACAATAATGGTTTCATCGCTCATAGCCGGAACATAAGCACCTCCGGCTGTACATGAGCCCATCACAATAGCTATTTGCGGGACACCCATTGCAGAGAGCCTTGCCTGGTTATAAAAAAACCTGCCGAAATTAAACCTGTCGGCAAAAACTTTGGATTGCTCAGGTAAAAAGATTCCACCGGAATCAACCATGTAAACGCAAGGCAAATGGTTTTCAATGGCAATTTGCTGGGCCCTGACATGCTTTTTAATGGTTTCCTTTACATAAGTTCCTCCTTTGATGGTAGCATCGTTCGCAATAATCAACGCCTCCTTCCCATGAATAGCGCCAATTCCTGTTATGATCCCGGCTGATGGAAACTGGTTGTCGTATTCACCAAATGCCGCCATAGGAGACAGTTCAAGAAAGGGTGTGTTGGGATCTATTAAAAGGTCAATCCTCTCGCGGGCAAGCAATTTGCCTCTTTCTTTGTGACGTTCCACAGCTTTTTGAGGCGCTCCATATTTAACTTTTTCAAGATTGGACCGATATTCTTCCAATATTTTTAAAAATTCTTCCCTGTTCTTTTTGAATCCGGAAGAATGAACATCAATTTTCGACTCTATTCTATACAAAATATATGATTTTTATTTGTTGTAAACTGATAATTTAAGGGCAGGTAAATTTAGAAAATTTTTATTTCCACTTTGATTTTGATTAATTAAATATTCTGAGATGAGGAAAATGAATAAAATCAGAACTTTAATGAGAAGATAAAAATGCCGCTAATGCACGAATAAACAGTAATAAAATTTAATTCAGTACTGTCAAATTTTTGAGATATTATTTGGTTTTTGTCCTAAGGACTCCTAAGGAGGAATTTCCGATTTGGAATTTAACCTACTTCAGAATTTCTTCGAGTTTGGATTTTTGCTTGACCCTCGTTCCTTTCTCAGTTTCAATTAAGGTGCAGCATTCATTGTAAAGGTCATGCTCCAGAAAAAGGATGTAATTTTCGGTAACAGCTTCTTTAAAAAAATCTTCTTTTTCTTTTAAGGTCACCAAAGGACGGGTATCAAACGCCATCACATAAGGCAAGGGCACATGTGCAGCCGAAGGCAAAAGGTCGGCCATAAAAACAATGGTTTTGTCACCATATTTAATGAAAGGAATCATTTGTCCGTCGGTATGGCCGTTGTAAAATTTTACATGTATTCCTGGTAATAATTCACCTTCCTTTTCCACCAGTTTCAGTTGACCTGATTCATGGATGGGAAAAATATTTTCCTTCAGGAAAGATGCTTTCTCCCTCCGGTTCGGATGAGTTGCCCATTCCCATTGTGGTCTGCTGATCCAGTAATTTGCATTTTTAAAGGCAGGTTCATACTTATCCTCTCCAACCTTCCGTATACTACCTCCGCAATGATCGAAATGAAGATGGGTTAATACCATATCTGTAATGTCATCCGTTGAATATCCAAGTTTTGCCAGTGAGTTTTCAAGCGTTGCCTCACCATTCAGATAATAATGTTTCAGGAACTTTTCATCCTGTTTGTCACCAATACCATTATCAATAAGAATTTTCCGATCACCATTAACAACCAGTAAACAGCGCATAGCCCAGTTGCAAAGGTTGTTTTCATCGCTGGGATATACTTCGTTCCAGATCGTTTTCGGGACAACACCAAACATGGCGCCTCCATCTAACTTCAGGTTGCCCGTTTCAATAACATGCAGATTCATAATTTCTTTCTGATTTCTGATAAGAACAAATTATCAGTCATTTGGTTTAGATATATGCAGAGTTGACCAAATTTTATTACAATCCTGTTCGTTCTTTCAGATCCAGTTTACGGAGATTGGGTGCAAACCTGGCCATAATCCCTGTTATTAAAACAGTCATACTTCCGCCGAAAATTACAGAAGGAACCAATCCCATGATTTTAGCTGCCAGTCCGGATTCGAAGGAACCAATCTCATTTGACGAACCCACAAAAATGCTGTTTACAGCAGCTACTCTTCCCCTCATTGAATCTGGAGTCATAAGCTGGAGAATGGTAGAACGAATAATTACGCTGACATTATCAGCCATACCTCCCAGAACAAGTAATAAAATTGAAAGGTAGAAATTTGTCGACAGCGCAAAACCAATAATCGTCAGGCCAAAAACGCCTACCATTAGCAGGAGAGAAATACCTGCCTTTTTCAAAGGTGGCCGATAGGCAAGGAACATAGCCATGATGATGGCACCAAAAGCCGGAGCTGCGCGCAGGAATCCCAAACCCTGAGGTCCAACAAATAGGATTTCAGAAGCAAAAACAGGAAGCATGGCTACTGCTCCTCCAAAAAGAACCGCAAACATATCGAGTGACAATGCTCCCAGAATTACCTGATTGCCAAAAACAAACCTGACACCGGTTGAAAGGCTGCGTAAAAATGGTTCTCCCTTTAACGTATGCCGGAGAGGGTACTTGCCTATCCGCATAAAGAGAAAAAAACTGACAACAACAAAAAATACGACTGTGCCATAAGCCCATTCCTTTCCGGCAAATCCATAGATCAAGCCACCAGCCGCCGGCCCGCCTACGGCTGAGATATGCCAAACTGTACTATTCCAGGTGGAAGAGTTTGCATATAAATTTCTGGGAACAAGCTGAGCCATAAGTGCCAATTGTGCCGGATAAAAAAAGGCCCTTGCAATACCCGTTAAAAAGACCACAACATATAAGGGGATAATTCCGAAAAGTCCAAGAAAAGAATGATAGCCTAAACTAAATGATAGTAACATGATGGCGCCAAGAAGATATACAATAACTGCAATTGACATCACCCGTTGACGATCGTAACGGTCGGCAACGTATCCGGCAAAAATTGCTGATAAAATAAATGGAATGGCTTCAGCGAGACCAATGAGGCCAAGCGAAAGCACATCATGGGTAATTTCATAAACCTGCCAGCCCACCACCACCGACTGCATCTGGATAGCAAAAGTCAATACGAACCGGGCTGAAACAAAAAACCGGAAGTCTTTTATCTTCAGCACGGCATAAGCATCCGGTTTATTCAGCGGGTTTAGCATTACTCCAAAATGATTTAAACGGCGGCAAAATTAGGAATTAATGCCTACCGGAATTTTGTTTCAGGGGATTTATATGGCTGATGATTATTGTCTTTAATTTCAATACCTTTGACCTTTCAAAAACAACGGTTTAATGAATCGGGTCACACAATTATTCAAAATTCATTATCCCATCATTCAGGCAGGAATGATCTGGTGCAGCGGTTGGGAGCTGGCATCGGCTGTGAGCAACGCTGGTGGACTTGGTCTTATCGGTTCGGGATCAATGTACCCTGATATTTTAAGAGAACATATCATTAAATGTAAAAATGCAACGGATAAACCTTTTGGCGTGAATCTGCCATTGCTTTATCCCCAAACGGATGAGCACATTCAGGTTATTTTGGATGAAGAGGTGAAAATTGTTTTTACCTCTGCTGGAAATCCAAAGAAGTTTACTTCCCAACTTAAAGAAAATGGAATTACGGTGGTTCATGTTGTAGCGAATGTAAAATTTGCTAAAAAATGCGAGGAAGCTGGAGTGGATGCCATCGTTGCCGAAGGTTTTGAGGCAGGAGGCCATAATGGTATTGAAGAAACTACTACAATGTGCCTGATCCCTCAGATCAGAAATGCTGTTTCAATTCCGGTCATTGCTGCAGGTGGGATTGCCTCCGGAAGAACAATGCTGGCTGCATTCGCTCTTGGTGCTGAAGGGGTTCAGATTGGCAGCCGGTTTGCAACTTCTGTTGAATCTTCAGCACATGCAAACTTCAAACAAGCCATCTTAAATACAGAGGATGGAAGCACACAGCTTGCTTTAAAGAAAGTCGTTCCGGTAAGATTGATTAAAAATAAATTCTATCATAAGGTAAAGGAAGCAGAAGACAAGGGTGCTTCTGTTGAGGAGCTGAAAGAAATTCTGGGTCACGGAAAGGCAAAACTGGGAATGTTTGAGGGGAATGTGGATGAAGGGGAACTTGAGATCGGCCAGGCTTCGGGATATATTAATGACGTGAAACCTGCCGCAACAATTGTTCGCGAAATTATGGACGAATTCGACGCAATAAGGAATCAATTGCGGCAATTGAATTTTTAATTTCATCAGTGAATAATTTTTTATTTTACTGATGTTTTTAAGGGATTATTTATTTTTGGTGCTCTGCTCTCTGTCGTTTATTTTTACACAAAATTTTATCTGATGAATTTTGAATTTACTGAGGAACAATTGATGATTAGACAAGCCGCAAGGGATTTTGCCCAGCGTGAACTGATCCAGGATGTGATCGAGCGGGATTATAAAGGAATCTATCCCGCCAAACATATCGAAACCATGAGGCAACTTGGTTTTTTTGGGATGATGGTCAGTCCGGAATATGGCGGGGGTGGAATGGATGCAATTTCCTATGTGATGGCGCTGGAAGAAATAGCAAAAGTGGATTCTTCAGTTACAGTAATTATGTCGGTTCACAATTCACTTGTTTGCCTGGGAATCGAGAAGTATGCCTCAAAACTGATAAAAGATAAATATTTGCATGATCTTACTTCAGGTAAAAAGATAGGAGCTTTTCTACTCTCTGAACCTGAAGCCGGCTCAGATGCTACCAGACAAAAAACGCTGGCTGAGGATAAAGGTGATCATTACTTAATAAATGGAACTAAAAACTGGATTACAAGTGCCAATAGCGGCGCCGTTTATATGCTGTTTGCGCAAACCTATCCCGAAAAAAGACACAAAGGAATTAATGCATTGATCGTGGATAAGGATTCACCCGGAATTTCTCTTGGTCCGAAAGAAGATAAAATGGGATTGCGCAGTTCCGATACCCATTCAGTTATGTTTACTGACGTTAAAGTCCCGAAAGAAAACAGGATTGGTGAAGATGGATTTGGGTTTAAACTGGCCATGGCACTTTTGGAATCAGGTAGAATTGGGATTGCTGCGCAGGCGACTGGATTAGCTGCCGGAGCTTACGAGCGGTCACTTCAATACGCTAAAGAACGGAAGGCTTTTGGAACAGAAATCATCAATCACCAGGCCATTGCATTCAAGCTGGCTGAAATGGCAGTTAAAATTGAAAACGCCAGAAACCTTGTTCATAAGGCCGCCTGGCTGAAAGACCAGGGCAAAGATTATTTGCTGGCAGGCTCCATGGCGAAGCTTTATGCTGCAGATATGGCTATGGAGGTAACCACAGATGCCGTTCAGATTCATGGAGGCTATGGTTATGTGCGCGAATATCATGTGGAAAGACTGATGCGTGAAGCCAAGGTTACTCAGATCTATGAAGGCACCTCCGAAATACAGAAAATTGTAATTTCCCGAGCCCTTTCTAAAGGCTTATAAATTCCCTTATATTATTTAATGATGTATTGATAAAGAGTTTTTTATCTTTGCCCGTTAAATTTTTTTGATCATTTAAACCGAATGAATATGAAGATATTGATTTGTATCAGCAATGTTCCTGATACCACTACTAAAATTAAGTTTGTAAATAACAATACGGCCTTTGATACCAATGGAGTACAATGGATCATCAATCCTTGGGATGAGCTTGCACTAACCCGTGCATTGGAACTGAAAGAAACCGTCGCAGGAGCAATTGAAAAAATTACTGTTATAAATGTTGGTACAACGGCAGCTGAACCAACAATCAGGAAAGCGCTTGCTATCGGAGCAGATGATGCCATCCGGGTAAATGCCGAACCAAAAGATGCCTTCTTAGTCGCTTATCAGATAGCAGAAGCAATAAAGAATGAAGGATATGATATAATCATTGCCGGGATAGAGTCGAGCGATTATAATGGATCAACTGTAGGAGGAATGGTAGCAGAATTGCTCGGGATTACATCGGTTTCATCAGTTTCAAAGATCGATATTGAAGGTGGAATTGTCGTGGTGAAAAGAGATATTGATGGAGGTTCAGAAATTATAGGAGTGCAATTGCCTTTTGTAGCCATCATCCAGAAAGGAATAACCAAGGAGCCGAGGATTCCTTCGATGCGGGGAATTATGATGGCACGCAGCAAACCGCTCAAGGTGTTAGAACCAGCCACTGCGGAAGCATTGACTGAGTTTGTAAACTATGAATTGCCGGCAGCAAAATCAGCCTGCAAAATGATTGATGCAGAGAACATGAAGGAATTGGTTCACCTTTTACACACCGAAGCAAAAGTAATTTAAGAATAATCGCCACAGATTTTGTAATTCAGTGGCAACAAATAATAAACGATTATGTCAGTATTAGTATTTACAGAAAATTGGGATGGGAAATTCAAAAAATTGAGTTTTGAATTGATTTCTTATGGTGCTGGTTTGGCGAAGATGCTCGGCACAACTGTTACTGCAATCTCCATTGGAAAAGTATCAGACGATGAGTTGAATAAGCTTGGAGCCTATGGCGCTTCAAAAGTTTTAAAAGTTGAAGATGACCGACTAAACCAGTTGGTAAATTCTGCCTATACTACTGCCATTACGCAGGCAGCGGAGAAAGAGAATGCACCTGTCATTGTATTGAGTAATAATTTTACAGGAAAAGCCCTTGCGCCAAGGATTGCAGTTAAACTTAAGGCAGGTTTGGTTGCCGGTGCAGCTGCTTTACCATCAAGCCTTTCTCCCTTTGTGGTCAGAAAAAAAGCTTTCAACGGCAAGGCTTTTGCAAATGTGAAAATCAATTCGGAGAAGAAAGTACTTTCTTTATCTCAAAACTCTTTTGGGATTGCTGAATCACCAACTCCTTTGCAGGTTGAGTCCTTTATTCCAGAATTCTCGGATAATCATTTCGGGATGGAAATCAAAAATACCAATAAAATTACAGGAAAGGTTCTGCTCACCGATGCCGAAATCGTAGTATCAGGAGGCCGTGGTATGAAAGGTCCCGAAAACTGGGGACCCATTGAAGAACTTGCCGGATTGCTTAACGGAGCAACAGCCTGTTCTCGTCCTGTTTCAGATGAAGGATGGCGGTCACACGAAGAACACACCGGACAAACCGGAAAAATTATTGCCCCTAACCTTTATATTGCCGCCGGAATTTCAGGAGCTATTCAGCACCTCGCCGGAGTTAGCTCGTCAAAATGCATGGTTGCGATCAATAAAGACAAGGAGGCCCCAATTTTTGAA
This sequence comes from uncultured Bacteroidales bacterium, assembly GCA_963749345.1. Classification (GTDB taxonomy): domain Bacteria; phylum Bacteroidota; class Bacteroidia; order Bacteroidales; family JAADJA01; genus JAADJA01. The sequence goes on from CAVVMO010000004.1 coordinate 776,800, forward strand.
TCTGCAGATTATGGCGTGATCGGGGATGTTCAAATAGTTCTTCCCGAACTCGTAAAAGCGGTGAAAGAATTTAAATCGGAAAATTAATAAAGAATTAAATTTCAGGAGGCAGTTGAACACCGCCTTTTATGCTTCAGGATTTTTCTGTAATAGTCAGAAATTTTATTCTTATGTTTCCAGCACTTTTGCCTATTTTACTTTACTGAAATTATTTTTTTTGGATTTTCTTCTTCTTTGAAACTGGTGGTAAAAAGTTCTCCCCTGTTACAACGCTTTTACCTGTCTTGGCTTCTAATTCCTTTCGGGCATTTTTAGCCACCGCACCTCCCTTTTTACTTGATTTTACATTTTCCTTCAAGCCTTTTGCTTTATCTGCTTCGGCTATTTGCCTTGTAGAGAGTTCAGCCAATGCTGTAAAAATCAGTTCTGCTTCACTCATGTGGTCCCGAAGGTTTTGTGTTTTCAATCCTTTTAAATCTTTGTGCTTTCTGACAGTTAAACCAGTCCATTCCTGATGTATAATATTGGTAAGCATTGCAAATTCATCTTTCTTTTTTATTCCCGCCTCCTGCCAGTAATCAGTTAATTTATTCCGGGTTTCTTGCCCTGTCATGCGCTGCTGTATCCACTTTTCGCTTCTGCCAAGCTTTTGCCAGTTTTCTCTTGCTCTGTCTAAGCTTTGGGCTGGGTCCGAAATTTCCTGCATGCGCTCGTAACCAACTTTAGCTAACCATTGTTTGAATGGCTCTGCTTTGGGCGAAGGAATAGACTGAATGATGCGCAAAAGTGTTTCAGTGTCAGCAACATCAGTCGCTCTCATTTTGCCATCTTCGGCTTGCATTTTCAACTGTCCCAATTTTTGGGACAGTTCACTGCCTTCTGCACTTAGCTTTGTTTTTAAGGAGCTCCAATATTTTCTAGGTCTTGGGCTTTCGGTTAATATTTCCACTACATCAATTACCGAAAAGTACCATTTTTCATTTTTTTCGTCCCAATGGGTACGGACCTTTTTTGCTTCAAACAGTTTTATGCTTGTTGCTTCTTTCATAATCCCATAGACTTTGAAACCAGTTCGGCAAGGTCATAGTTTTTCATTTCTTCTTCCTTGTTTTTGTATTTGATCCCATCGGTCATCATCACCATGCAGAATGGGCAGGCTGTGCATACAATATCAGCATTGGTTTTGATTGCTTCTTCAATACGTTCGATAAACACTTCCTTTTCACCTTTCTCCGCCTCTTTAAACATTTGACCACCACCAGCGCCACAGCATAAGGCAAAGCTTTTATTTCTTTTCATCTCAACTTTTTCGGAAGGAATGGCATTTAGAACATCACGAGGAGCATGGTATTCGCAATTTCCACGTCCAAGATAGCAGGGGTCGTGAAAGGTGATCTTTTTATCCTTAAAAATACCGTCTGTAATGCGGATCTTCTTATCAGCAATTAATTTCTGCAAAAACTGCGAATGATGAACCACTTCATATTTACCATCAAATTCAGGATATTCATTCAGAAGGGTATTGTAATCATGAGGACAGCAGGTAATGATTTTCTTAACCTCATAACCATTCATGAGTTGAATATTCATCATCGCCTGCATCTGGAAAAGCATTTCATTGCCGGCACGACGCGCAACATCGCCGCTATCTGATTCTTCAGTTCCAAGAACAGCATAGTCAATGTTCAGATGGTTGAGGATTTTTACAAATTCACGGGTCACTTTTTTATAACGATCATCAAAAGCACCGGCAGAACCTACCCAGAAAAGGTACTCAGGTTTTTTGCCGCTTGTGAAAAGATTAGCCATTATTGGCACACTTAATCCTTCAGCCCAGTTCATCCTGTCCTGCATCGAAAACTGCCAGGGAGCTCCATTATTCTCAATATTTGTAAAAATACCATTGAGTTCCCCGGGCGCTGCTGATTCTTCCATCACCAGGTAACGGCGCATATCTACAATTATAGAAGGATGATTAATGTTTACCGGACACTCCTGTGCACAGGCATTACAGGTTGTGCATGCCCACAATTCTTCCGGTGAAATATAATCTCTGACCAATGCTTTTTGATCATCGAATCCCCTTCCTTCTTTAACTAAACCAGGTCCCTTTTGTTTCATCCTTGCCCGGACGTCCATGATGATTTTACGGGGGGAGAGTTTTTTACCCGTAATATTTGCAGGACAAACTGAAGTACATCTTCCGCATTCGGTGCAGGTAAGGGAATCCAGGTAATTTTTCCAGGTGATATCTTCAACATCTTTTACCCCAAACCGGCTGACCGCAGGCGCTGTTTCTCCTGCAGGAGCAGCAAAGGCTGTATTCGGGTTCATCATTAGCTTAACTTCTTTTGTTATTTCAGGCATGTTGTATAAATAACCCAGTGGCTCAAGTCGTGAAAGGAAAACATTCGGAACCGACATGAATACATGGAAATGTTTGGAATAAGGCAATATATTGACGAACAAAAAGATCAACAGGATGTGGGACCACCAGTATACTTCATGCATAGTTTGAAGCGATTGAACATTCACCTGGTGGAAATTGACAAATGTCCTGACAAGATATTTGCTAACAGGATATGTCCCAACAAAATCTGAAAGTTGAGAGTGCAAAATATAGTAATAAACATTCATTCCGATTAAAGAAACCATCAGAAATAAAATCATCGTCAGGGCAATGTTGGCATCCAGATGTGATACATGTTTCATTTCCATTCCACTGAAACGCTTCAGGTTCATAAACAACCGTCGACCCAGGAAAATCAGAATCGCAAAGGCAATGATGGCGGCAAAAATATCACCTGAGGCGGTGATAATGTCATAGAAAATACCAAGAAAACCTAAAGCTCTATCGGTTCCAAAAATTCCATCAATTATCATTTCAATACTTCCGACCAGAATTACACAGAAACCCCAGAATACAAGTGCATGCAATAATCCGATAAATGGAAGACGAAAAATCTTGGTTTGTCCAAAAGCAACTTCCATCATCATTCCGAACCGTTTTCCGTAATCTTTGATGGGGTAAGGTTTGGTGAATTTAAACCACGAATAGAACCGCATGACTGTCCAGCCAAAAATTCCAAGGGTAAGAACTACTGCTATTATAAAAACAATTTGCTTGGTCATAGAATTCTTATTTAAAAAACCTTACAATTTTATGAAATTTAGTATTAAGAATTAAAATAAATTGTAAACGGAATAGAAACAAGATTAAGAATTGGAACGATAAATTTTAGATTTACTGATGTAACTCATTTCTAAAACGTTAATAATCGTTAAAAACAAAATAATCATTACGTCCAAAGCGTACTTTTGTAAACGTGAACCGCAAAGGTTTTATATCAATTATCGTGGTCATCACCCTGGCGCTTATAGGGTTAATGATCATCCAATCATATTGGATCAAAAGTGCTATTACAGTTAAAGAGGCAAATTTTGTGCGGGATATAAATGAAGCTATATCTGGGGTGGTAAATAAATTAGAGAGGATCGAGGCTGCAAATGAGTTTAATAACCAAATGAATCTGATGCAGCAACGCCAGAAATGGTTTCAAACACTGGATTCATTAAACCAGTCTTATATGAGTGGAACTGGCGGTTTTGCTGATGCCAATGATGTCAGCCGAATTCTAAATAAATCCATGATCATGCACGATGTATTAGAGAACATGTTCTTTGACTATAGGAATGTTCCGATTGAAAAAAGGATCAATACCCAGCTGCTTGATTCTATTATTGAAGGTGAGCTTAAATTAAAGGGTATAAATACGATATACGAATTCGGCATTTTTAGCCCCGGACGGAATTTTATGCCTGTTCAAAAAACAGGGAAATACCCAAAAGAACTTTTAAACCAGGGATTTCATTTTGCATTATTTCCAAGTGACATGTTCAACAACCCTGATTATCTCATGGTTTTTTTTCCAAATGAAAAACGGTTCATTATTACGCAGCTTTGGGGCACATTATCCATTTCAATCGTTTTATTGATTATCATTATACTATCATTTGCTTATACCGTAATTACCATCCTTAAACAAAAGAAGGTTTCGGATATGAAAAACGATTTTATCAATAATATGACCCACGAATTCAAGACTCCTATTTCCACTATTTCACTTGCATGCGAAGCCCTTGGAGACAAGGATATCAGTAAATCTGAAAGCGTGTACGAAAATTATATCAACGTCATCAGCGAAGAAAATCGCAGGCTGGGAAATATGGCTGAGCGAATCCTCCAATCAGCTTTGCTTGACAAGGGTCAGATCATCCTGAAGATGGAAGAATTTGATGTCCATGAAATCATTTCTGAATCCATCAACAACATTCTTCTTCAGGTTGAGAAAAATGGAGGCAAAATAAAAACTTACTTCAATGCCCAATCGCATCTTCTTTATGCTGACAAAATTCATTTCACAAATGTGATCTTTAATCTTCTTGATAATGCCAATAAATATTCCATAAAAGTACCTGAAATAATAATTTCAACTGAGAATTCATACAGCGGCATCATTATTTCAGTCAAAGATAACGGGCCGGGAATCAGCAAGGCAAACCAGAAAAAAATATTTGAGAAATTGTACAGGATTCCTTCAGGCAATATTCATAACGTTAAAGGTTTTGGACTGGGACTCAGTTATGTCAAAGCCATTGTGGAACAGCATGGAGGGAAAATCACATTGGAAAGCGAACTGAATATAGGAAGCAATTTTATTATTTACCTGCCTTTAAATCACAAAAATTAATAAACAATATGGAAGGCGATCAATTCAAAGTACTTTTAGCTGAAGATGATAAAAATCTTGGAACCATCTTAGCATCCTATCTGAATGCCAAGGGTTTTTTTACTACACTTTGCGTCAACGGACAGGTAGCATTTGAAAACTTCAAAAAAGATCGTTTTGATTTTTGCATTATTGACGTAATGATGCCTGTTAAAGATGGATTCACACTGGCAAAAGAAATCAGGATGATTGATCATAAAATACCGATCCTGTTTCTTACCGCCAAGGCGATGCAGGAGGATAAGATCAGAGGGTTTGAATTGGGAGCAGATGATTATATCACAAAACCTTTCAGCATGGAGGAATTGCTTTTAAGAATGAGGGCAATTATCAGAAGAACAACAGAAAGTAAAACACCTGATCCCAATAAGAATTTTTATGAAATCGGAAAACTGAGCTTTGACTATAACCGGCAGATTTTAAAAACCCCGGAAGAAGAATTTAAGTTAACCTCCAAAGAAACTGAATTGTTGAAAATGTTATGCGATAACATCAATGAATTACTTGACCGGAGTATCGCTCTGAAAAAGATCTGGCAGGATGATAGCTATTTCAACGCCCGCAGCATGGATGTTTATGTGACAAAATTGAGAAAATATCTGAAAGCAGATCCCAATATTGAACTAATTAATGTTCATGGGGTAGGGTTTAAGCTGGTAATAAATAGCTAATTGCTAAGTCTGCTATTTTTTTATTGAACTGTTGAAAAATTCCAATAAGCTTCTAATCCTTATATTTAGAAATTAAATTCAGAATTTTACCAGAATATCTAGCCCCATCTTCTGAAATTACCGAAATAAAAAATAGTCCATTCTGGTTAAATGGATCAACTATCTGAACAGATGATTTGTTGATGATCTCTTTCCTGAAAACAATGCTACCCAGGCAGTCAACAATCTCAATTGATTTGATTAGCTGAGAGGAATCATGCAAAATAACTGAAAAACGGCCTGATGAAGGATTGGGAAAAATTAAGATTTTTCCTGGTAATATATGATCGGTAATTGATGAACTGTTATCGAAATATATCGCACCTATGTCGGTTGTTGTTCCGTCAGGATCTAACGGATAAGCCGGATCACCAAAATTGATGCAGGGAGATAATTCCTGTAAATTGAAATCTAAGTCTTCCGGAAAAACAAATAGCGGATCTGAATTTAAATTATTGCTGCCAGGTATATTGTCAGTGTCGGACAATGAATAATCAAAACTAATGGTGGAGTTCTCATGTAACTCAAAAACCGTTGAATCAGATTTGGAAAGAATAGAATTCGTTACTTTGGCATTTCCTCCTGATAAAGGTTCGTTTTCATAATGATAACACCTGATGGATACTTCGTTTTTATAAAGGGTATTGTGATCAATATAGGCTGTAGCAGCTGAATGAACCTGAATACCTGCTAAACAATTCACAATAATATTTCTTTCAATTGTAGCTTGTGAGCTTTCGCCAACCGAAATACCCATGCTTCGACAATTAATAATTTTGTTACCTGATATTTCAACATTTAATGAACCGGTTCCAATATCAATTCCATCATCTGTAGTTCCAAAAATGCCATTATTTATTATAAGACCATACGGAATTTCATCACAATCAATCATGTCTGATTTACCCGAGTCGTCCGGACCATGGAAGGTGTTGTTTGAAATAGAAGTATGAGCATAATGAACAGCTAAAATATCAGCAAAAAAGAAAGGACTATAATGCACAATGCAGTGGTCGAAAAACAATTCACCACCATTTATTGCAATGGCTGAATGACAGTTTACAAAATTTGTATAATTCAAATTAAGAATGGCATTTGATGCAGTGATACAACCCCAATGTGTTAATTCATCATATGACCTGATTGTTACCGGATGATCCAATGTACCATTGATGATCAAGCTTCCATTCACAAAAATGGTATCTCCGTCGGATACTACAATGTGTATTCCGTCCTCAATTGTAAGTACTACATCGGTATTAATTGTTAAATTTCCCTGAGTGAAAAAAACATCACAATCATCTGCCATCAGAATAGTATCATTTGATATTACAGAAGGAAGTATACAGTAATCTCCAAACCGGGCTGTTATAACAGTATCACTATTCAATGTCAGCAATAGGGTGTCGTTGTAAGTACCATTTGACCATTCGAGAAAAAGCTGACCAATGTTTGGAACAGCAACTATTTGAATCGGAATCCCTTTAAAATAAGTCCAGTTCATACCTCCTTGTTGATATTCAATACCATTTATAAATATTTTTCCTTTTTCCGGATTTTCAATATTTATTGTCAGCTGGGCTGTATCTTCAATATTATAAAAATCCATTACATATTGAGTAACCTTTTCGGGCGCTTCATTGGCATATTCTTTCAAAATATTGATATTGTCCAGCCAGTCTTCATAGGATTGTATCCCACAATTTCCATAAGGATCGCATTCGTTTTTCCAGCGCAAGCTATGCTCCGGAATTTCTTCTGCAATCTTGTTTTTTAACGAATCAATAAAATGGTCAATCCTTGTTTTCGTGAGAGTGGAGTTCATATATCCGCAAAACCTGTTGAGGAACTGTTCCTTAAATTCGTTATTTTCATTGAAATGCGAAAAGAATAAATCTGTTGTATCAATGTCTTCAATCACACTATACAGGTTTAAATAATAAGATGCCATACCTCTGTCGAGATCATACAACAACCATTGCCATTTAGCACCTTCAACATTCTCTTTCCATATTTTTACATTGTGATGCCAACTTGTATTAGAATAGAAAATATGAGCAATTAAATAATCAATATAATTGTCCATATCAACTTTGTTTTTAACTAAAGCAAAATTTTCATTCGTACTCAAATCGCTATTTTGCACAAAGTCTAAAAGTTCATTCATCTCAGTAAGGTCTCCGGCAAGGGAGGTTATTGTTGTATCACGTAAATCCATATAGAGCAAATCAAGGTTATCAGGATCAACATTGTGATAAGTTTCAAGAAATCTTTCATTGATTTTTTCCCTTATGTTGTGAATTCCCCAATAAGAGCCATTAATAAAAAGCACTGATGGGGTATATGCCTGATAATCCAATTTGAGCTGATCACTGATGATGGAATGCATAAGCGCATCCCGCATCATCGTATAAGGCCAGTCATCACTTGAGCTTCTTAATAAGAAGGAATAAAATTTATCGGTTTTTTTTGAACTAAAAAGTTGATATTCCAGTGTAGGATCAGGAAATACACTTAGGGTTTTTTGTGGATAATAGAACGATGAATTTCCAAATAACCTAAGATTCGCAGCTATCGTAAAGTCCAGAATGTGATTGGAATTATAATATTCCAATGATCCGCTTCTCTCCCACTCTGTTCGTTCTTCTATATTTTCATCAACATAAATTCCTATTTCAATATCCCACAGGAAGTCAGGATTAATAATCAACGAAATCACCGGAAGTGTGGTTTCCTCACCAATGAAATAGGAGTGTGAGAATATTTTTCCTGGCAATTTTCCGGGTATATATGCTCTAGCCCTTACAATGGTTGTGGTATCTATTGGAAAAGATGATAAAAATAGAAACGAACCTTGGTCGGGCGACGATCCATCTGTTGTATAACGAATTTCAAAATTTGTACCCTGACCTGATAATGTTAAATTAACTGAAGCACCGTAAAATCCTGAAGATAAAGAAAACACTATATCGGGTGATTGTTCATTATTTGAATATCCTTCACTTAAATTAGGATTTCCTGGGGAAGGCTCAGCAAAGTAAAACCAATTTTCACTTCCATCTGCTTTTCTGCCAAAGGAAACATCTTCTATCTGTGCATTATACACAATAGAATCAAGTAAATTTAGTTCCTGATCATACAATCCAATTTCTTCACCACCCACGCTCAACTTAAAATTTGAATGATATTCGGTAAGAACAACTGACTGATCATCACACCAGACTAAAAAGAAAGTTTGGGGTGGAATTAATGTATTTGGTGGAAATTGCCATTTTTGATTATTTTGGAGATTGTCTGTTAGGTAATAACCACCAATGTTTATTGTAAAATCGTTAGCATTGTAAAGTTCTATCCAATCTGAAAATGCATTAAAATCTCCATCCGTTATTGTTGCAAAGTTTGATGCCTGAAACTCGTTAATAAATAATCCATTTTGAGCTTGGGAAACATGAAATTGCAAGAAAACTAGTAAAATAAGGACTAAAATCGATATAGCTGATTTAGAGGATTTCACTTTGAATATTTTATACTTATTTATCAAACAAAATTAATTAAAATTCATTGCATTAAGGGATAAAGGAAAATGTTAATATTACATTTATTAATATATTTGCAATATGAAATATCCTTTATTAAGGTGATGAATAAATTGAAAATCATATTATCACTTAGTGTTAGCCTGATTTTGTTTATAGCGAAACCAGCAATTTCGCAAGTTACTCTTACTAATTCTAATCTCCCGATTGTATGTATTTATAGCTATGGTCACCCAATTCTCCCAGATACAAATATTATTTGTGATATGGGAATTATTTATAATGGGCCAGGGGGTATGAATAATATTAACGATCCTTTTAATAATTATAATGGCAAAATATCCATCAGAAAAAGAGGATGTACTTCTCTAAATTATCCAAAGCATTCATACACATTTGAAACGCAGGATTTGGAAGGTCAAAGTTTAAATGTGTCGCTAATTGATTTACCAGAGGAAAACGATTGGATTCTTTATGGCCCTTATCCAGATAAATCATTAATGCGTAATGTATTAATTTACGAATTGGCCCGAAAGATGGGAAGGTATGCTCCACGAACGAAGTATTGTGAAGTTATTCTTGATAATGAATATATTGGAGTTTATGTTCTCATTGAAAAAATTAAACGAGATAATAACAGAGTTGATATTTCGAAACTATCTCCTAACGATACAACAGGTGACAATCTTACAGGTGGTTATATTCTTAAAATAGACCGATGGGAAGGAGCTGGTTGGACATCAGAATATGTTCCTAATGTTTACTTTGAATATGAATATCCTGATGATGATGAAATAGTACCCATGCAGAAAAGTTATATTCAAAGTTTCATTAATACATTCGAGGATAGCTTATTCAATCTTTCAACACTGAACAACACTGCCCTTATCAATACAATAGATTTTGAATCATTTATTGATTATATCATTCTAAATGAGTTAAGTAAAAATGCTGACGGTTACCGACTAAGTACCTATCTTTATAAAAATAAAGATTCTAATGATGGCCGAATAAATATGGGTCCGATTTGGGATTATGATTTAGCCTTCGGTAACTATTGTGAATTTTTTGCTTATTTAACTGAAAACTTTATTTACAGTGATACCACTTTTTGGAACAATGCTCCTTTTTGGTTTAGGAAGTTAATGACCTTTGAATTGTTCCAAAACAAAGTTCGGTGCAGGTGGGAAGAATTACGAATTAATACCTTACATGAAGATTCAATTGTTGCAATCATAGATTCTTGTTACAACTTTTTGTATGAAGCACAACAGCGTAATTTTGAAAAATGGGATATTTTAGGCTCCCCAATCTGGCCAAACTATTATTATGGTGAAACATACGAGGAAGAAATTGAAATTCTTAAAGATTGGATTTTTGAAAGGATGAACTGGCTTGATGAGAATTTTCCGGGTCAATGTTTTACGACTCAAATTGATTATAATGATCAGGATGACAATTTTAGCTTCATCATTTACCCTAATCCAGTCAACTTTTTTGTAACAATTGGGTATAACCTTTCGACGATATCTTCAATTTATTGTAAAATTTATGACCAATATGGCAGGTTGATCAGGTGTGAATTTAAGGAATGCCAACCGGCCGGCGCTCATAAATTAGTTATTGATACTGAAAATTTAAACCCTGGCATGTATTTTTTACAAATGATTATAAATGGAAAAGATGTGGAAGTAAAATCTGTGATAAAAATTATTCATTAGGTGAAAAGTGATCAACCGGAAAAACCATTAATCCAAACTCTCGTAAACCGAAAGCAATTCTTCCAATGTAGAATTGTCTTGTATAATATTCCACAATACATCTGATGGAAACCCTTTCGTAGTATTGGATAGAACAATTAGTACCTTTTCATTTTTCATGTCCCGGATAAAGTAGGTGCGAAAGCCTTTCCACCAGCCAAAATGATAAACTGTACTGTCCATGTCTTTTCGGATCCGCCAGCCAAATCCATAGTTATCTTTCCTTCTTTGTGAATCCGGGCTTCCTCCGGTAAAGGCTTCTTCAAGGGCGGAGGATTTTAATAAAGTACCGCTATCTAAAGCCCGACTGAATTTAAAGAGATCTTCTACTGTTGAATAAACTCCTTTATCGCCCACCACACCATTCAAATAATTATTTTCCAATTTTACATACCTTCCGCTTCTTGTTTGGTATCCGGGAACACCCACTGGTACTTCCCCACCAACCAGAGAATCGATATTAAGGCAATAAACAAATGAATGATCCATTTCCAGGGGATCAAAAATATTTTCCTTTACAAACCGGTCGAAAGGATCACCTGAAATCCTCTCTACAACAGAAGCAAGCAAAGCATAATTGGTGTTGTTGTATTGGAATCCTTTATCTGGTTGAAAATAACATTCCGGTTTGTGTACTGTAAAAAGATCAATTACTTCTTCATTGTCAATGGATTTTTCAACGTTCCATTTCTGATCCGCCAAATACATATAATTTGATAAGCCTGACCGGTGATTGAGCAAATGGCGAATGGTAACTTTAATAAAAGGAAATTCCGGAATATAAGTCGTTATGGAATCATCGTAATTCAGCTTGCCCCTTTCTTTCAATATCATAATTGCAGTAGCTGTGAACATTTTCGAAACAGAGGCTAACTGAAAAGATGATGATGTTGTGAGTGGTTCTTTATTTTTGAAGTCGGCATATCCATAAGCCTTCTTGAATATTTCGCGTCCATGTTCACCATAAATCACTGTGCCATTGAAGATACCCAGTTTATTGTATTTCGAAAAAACACTATCCAGTTCTTTCGATTTTTTCTCAGCATAAATCTGATGAATATCATAATAAATAGTGTCACCGGCAATGTAAAGAGGAGGGGTAAGCATGCTGATAGCCTTATCTTTTCCGGAAATGAAAAAGACGAAAGAAAATATTACCAATCCGATAATAGCTAAGCTTTTCCTTATTTTCACTGCCTTATAAAACAATATTAATTCCTGAAAACTCATTCAATATTTACCAAAAGTAGTACGCTTTTATTTAATGATAGTTTACAGATTACTTAAAAATTAACATAAAGTTGTTAAAAAACCGATTATTTTTCGAGAAAAATTTCTGAATTCTTTCTGGAATTTTTTTCATAAACATGTCATCATTTTTCTCCCCCTATTACATATTCCTCCTGTACTGTCCTCCCACTTCGAATAGTGAATTTGTTATTTGCCCGATGGAAGCGAATTTAGTGACTTCCATCAGGGTTTCGAAAACATTCTTATTTTGAACAGAAGTATGTTTCAATTTTTCCAGCCATTCCTGTGCTTCATTGCTGTAAGTTTTATGCAGTTCTTTTAACATAGATATCTGGTATTCCTTTTCCTTTTTAGTAGCGCGGATCACTTCACCCGGAATAGTTGTTGGTGATCCTTTGGACGAAAGGAAAGTATTCACACCCATGATGGGTAACTGACCAGAATGTTTCAATTCCTCATAATACAATGATTCTTCCTGAATTTTGCTTCGCTGGTACATGGTTTCCATGGCACCCAGTACACCTCCTCGTTCAGTCAGCCGGTCAAATTCGGCCAGGACTGCTTCTTCAACCAGGTCAGTAAGCTCTTCAATGATGAATGAGCCTTGTAAAGGATTTTGATTTTTTGCCAGACCTGATTCATGGTTAATGATCAATTGGATGGCCATTGCGCGGCGCACTGATTCTTCCGTCGGAGTCGTAATGGCTTCATCGTAAGCATTGGTATGAAGAGAATTGCAGTTGTCATAGATAGCATAAAGTGCCTGAAGGGTTGTGCGGATGTCGTTGAAATCAATTTCCTGCGCATGGAGCGACCTTCCGGAAGTCTGAATATGATATTTCAATTTTTGAGACCTATCGTTTCCCTTGTACTTTAACTTCATCGCTTTTGCCCAAATTAGTCTTGCAACCCTTCCCAGGACTGAATATTCAGGATCCAAACCGTTGGAAAAGAAAAATGAAAGGTTGGGCGCAAAGGAATTTATGTGCATGCCTCTTGATAAATAATACTCCACATAGGTAAATCCGTTTGCGAGCGTGAATGTTAACTGCGAAATAGGATTTGCACCGGCTTCGGCAATATGATAACCGGATATGGAAACAGAATAAAAATTCCTGACGTCGTTATCCGTAAAGTATTGCTGGATATCGCCCATCAGTTTGAGTGAAAAATCAGTAGAAAAGATACAGGTATTCTGCGCCTGATCTTCTTTTAAAATATCTGCCTGTATGGTTCCACGAACACGGCATAAGGTATCTGCCTTTATTTTTTCATAAATATCTTTAGGCAATACTTTATCGCCGGTTATTCCTAACAACATTAATCCGAGGCCATCATTTCCTTTTGGCAATTCACCCTGGTAATGCGGCCGTTTGGTGCCCCGTTCGTTATAAAATTTTGCTATTTTCTTTTCTACCTCCTTTTCAAGACCATGTTTTCGAATATAAACCTCACATTGCTGATCAATGGCAGCGTTCATGAAATAACCCACCATCATTGGTGCGGGACCATTGATGGTCATCGAAACAGACGTTTTAGGATCAATCAGGTTAAAACCGGAATACAGCTTTTTGGCGTCATCAAGACATGAAACCGATACGCCGGAATTTCCAATTTTCCCATAAATGTCAGGTCTTCTGTCGGGATCTTCTCCATAAAGGGTAACTGAGTCGAAAGCTGTAGAAAGCCTTCGGGCAGGCATACCGAGTGATACATAATGGAACCGTTTGTTGGTTCGTTCCGGACCACCCTCACCTGCAAACATGCGTGTTGGGTCCTCTTCTTCGCGTTTAAACGGAAATACTCCGGCTGCATAAGGAAATTCACCCGGAACATTCTCACGCAGGTTCCATTTCAAAATATCACCCCAGCCTTTGTACTTCGGCAGGGATATTTTCGGAATATTCAGATGCGAAAGTGATTCGGTGTGGGTGGTTAACTTTAGTTCCTTGTCTCTGACCTTGAAAATAAAATATTTTGATTTGTAAGATTTTACTTTCTCTTCCCAGCTTTCCAGGATTTTCTTATTATGTCCATCGAGTTCAATTTCAATTTTTTTGTATTGATCTTCGAGGGTTTTTAGAACCGGTAATGCAGCATTTCCCGATTTTTTTAAAGAAGCTGTTGTTTCGTCAATGGCATAAAGCTGTTGTGCTGCTGTTGCCTGATCGTCACACCATTTGTTGTAATTTCTTACCGTTTCAGAAATCTCCGATAAGTATCGTGTACGATGGGTGGGGATGATATAAATTTTCTCAGGAGTATCTCCTTTCTTCTTTGAAGTTGATTTAAATTTAACTCCGGTTCTTTCAGTAATCTTTTCAATTAAAGATACAAATAGCTGGTTCACTCCCGGATCATTAAATTGAGAAGCAGTTGTTCCAAATACGGGCATTTCATCTGGCTTCTTTTCCCACAACTGGTGATTCCGCTGGTATTGTTTCTTGACATCACGAAGGGCATCCAAAGCTCCCCGTTTATCAAATTTATTCAAGGCAATCAGATCAGCAAAATCGAGCATGTCGATTTTTTCAAGCTGTGTGGCAGCACCATATTCCGGCGTCATCACATACAATGAAACATCACTGTGGTCGATGATCTCCGTATCCGACTGTCCGATACCAGAAGTTTCGAGAATGATGAGGTCAAAACCGGCAGCCTGAACAATGGATTCAGCATCTTTCACGTATTTCGACATGGCGAGGTTGGACTGGCGGGTAGCCAGAGAACGCATAAAAACACGGGGATTGTTGATGGAGTTCATCCTGATCCTGTCTCCAAGTAATGCTCCACCAGTCTTTCGCTTGGATGGGTCAACTGATAAAATGGCTATGGTCTTATCCGGAAATTCACTTAAATATCGCCGAACAATCTCGTCCACAATAGAGGATTTACCCGAGCCTCCCGTTCCTGTAATTCCTAAAACAGGTGATTTTCTCGACCTTTTCTTCAATTCTGTCATCAATCCTTTCACCTCTTCAGGATAATTTTCGCAAGCCGAAATGAGTTTTGCTATGGCATTGATATCTCTCTTTTCAATGTCTTTCAATGTAACCTTAAGATTCTTCCCTGTCGGATAATCTGATTTTTTCACCAGGTCGTTGATCATACCCTGCAAGCCCATTTCACGTCCATCATCCGGCGAATAGATGCGCTGGATACCATATTCATGAAGTTCCTTCTGTTCCTCAGGAAGGATCACACCTCCACCTCCACCGAAAATTTTAATATGGCCGCATCCTTTTTCCTTTAAAAGGTCGAGCATATATTTGAAAAATTCAATATGCCCTCCCTGGTATGAAGTAATCGCAACAGATTGCGTATCTTCCTGCTGAGCACAATCCACAATCTCCTGCACCGATCGGTTGTGGCCGAGGTGGATCACCTCTACACCTGTGGACTGGATGATCCTGCGCATGATGTTTATAGCAGCGTCATGCCCGTCGAATAAAGATGCAGCAGTAACAATCCGTATATGGTTTCTCGGTTTAAAAGCTTCTATTTTTCGCATGCTTGCTTTTCTTTGTCAGTCATTTAAGGATTGCAAATTTAAAGAAAGTTTGATAGTTGCTACAAATTATCTTTTGTCAGGAAATCTATCCGATTAATTGAATTTAACGATGCTGCCGGAGAAAGTCAATGATAAAATCCTGCAATTCCGATTGCTTGATTGAATTAATTTATGCAATTTTGCCGATCATTTTAAACAAAAAAATCCATGAACATCAAAGTAAATATTGAGCGTACGCTTGACTTTATTACAACAAAGGAAATACAATCCTATCAGAACGATATTGACCGCCATTATTATTCTATCCTGAAGAAAACAGGTAAAGGAAATGATTTTTTAGGATGGGTCGATCTACCGGGTGAAATTGATGAACCAATGATAAATTCCCTCGAACACCTTGCCGAAAAAATCAGGAAAAAGGCAGAGATTTTTGTAGTGATAGGAATTGGCGGTTCATATCTTGGAGCACGCGCAGTGATCGAAGCGCTGAGTCATAATTTTCAGCATCTAAAAAAAGAAAATAAAAATCCACTTATCATTTATGCTGGTCAGAATATTAGTGAAGATTACCTTACCGACCTGCTCGAAATTCTCGACCAAAAGGATTATGCTATGACGGTCATTTCAAAGTCAGGAACTACCACTGAGCCCGCCATTGCTTTTCGTGTGCTAAAGAATCATATTGAAAAAAAATATGGCAAAAAAGAAGCCGGAGATAGAATCATAGCTATTACTGATAAAGCTAAAGGAGCATTGAAAAAATTAGCGACTGAGGAGGGTTATCAGACTTTCGTTGTTCCTGATGATATTGGAGGAAGGTATTCAGTGCTTACACCCGTTGGTTTAATTCCGATTGCTGTTGCCGGCTTTGACATCAGGAAGCTTATCAAAGGAGCAAAAGAAATGCAGGAGCTTAACCTGCAAACATCTTCCATTAAAAAAAATCCGATGACCCTTTATGCAGCTACCCGAAATGCACTTTATAAGAAAGGAAAACTGGTTGAAATTCTTGTCAACTACCAGCCTAATCTTTTTTATTTAACTGAGTGGTGGAAACAGCTCTATGGGGAGAGTGAAGGCAAGGAAAGTAAAGGTATATTCCCTGCCGGTGTCAACTTTACCTCCGATCTTCATTCGATGGGACAATACATCCAGGAAGGACAGCGGATCTTGTTTGAAACTGTATTATCGGTTGAAACGCCAAATAAAAATCTTGCTGTGCCAACTGACAAGAACGATCTGGACGGACTGAATTACATTGCAGGAAAAAGGCTTCACGAAGTAAATTACATGGCTGAGCTGGGAACTACGCTGGCGCATGTGGAAGGAGGTGTGCCGAATATACAGGTTCAAATTCCTCAGGTTTCAGAGTACTATATCGGCCAGCTTATTTATTTTTTCGAGATGGCCTGCGCTATTAGCGGATACATCCTCAAAGTCAACCCTTTTGACCAGCCAGGTGTGGAGGCTTACAAAAAGAACATGTTCGCATTGCTTGGTAAAGCGGGTTTTGAAAAAGAAACCGAAAAGATCAGGAAGCTAATTTCATAAGATAAAATCTATCTCAAAAAACAAACCCCCGTCTTGACAATTCAAAACGGGGGTTTTTTAAATCTATTAGGATTGTTTATTTCAGTATAAAACTCGATGTTCCGATTTCAAATCCATCGGCATAGATGAAAACATTGTAAGTTCCTACCATAGCCGATTCCTCTTTCGATTTCTTCGTCCAGTAAATGCAGGTAGAGGTGTCCTTGTTTTGGTAATCAATTTCCTGTTTCGAAGTAAATTCCAGGGTCTGTCCTTTGAACTCAAAAGTATAGTCTCCATCAACCTTTTGTGTTACCACCACATCGTCCGGCCTAACAATTCGGACATACAATGTTTTTCTTCCCGGTTCTACCAGCTTATTTTCTCCGAGAGTAAAGCAAATCTTCACACGTTCAATCTTGCTGGCTTTATCTGTCTCTTTTTCTTTGCCACTTCCTGTGAGCCTTACACCCACAGTTGAAATGCTATAAGCTTTTAAAACGGTCGCAAGTGTTATTTTTTCATTTAGCTTTTCCTTATCTTTGCTTAATTCACGGGTTCTGTCCTGTTCCTTCGAATACTGTTGTCTTATTTTTTCATTTTCCTCACCTAACTCGCGGTTAACGGTATAAAGTGAATCCAGCTGATGAACATAACCCTGAGAAATTTTCCTTAGCAATTCCAGCTTTTTATTCACCTTTCCATATTCCCATTTATAATTCAACAATTCCTGGATTTCTTTTGCATTAGCCAGGATAATGCTGTCTTTTTTCGAAAGGGTATCGCTCAGAGCCCCGTATTCGGCTTTGATGCTGTTATGCTCTTCCATCAGTTCGTTCAGTTCATTTTGCAATTCTGAACGCTGAGCCTCTTTTTCGCTGATAATCGAAAGGTACTTGTTCTTCATCGGTAAAAACCAAATCAGTATTGCAACAATAACAATAAGCAGAAGAACTGCAATGATGATCCATTTTTTTGAACCTGAATTCTTTTCCGAACTCATTCCACCATTTGGGTTGACTGATGACTGTGTCATTTCTATATCAAGTTAGAAGGTTGATAAATTATTTGCAAATGTAGTTTTTAAACAAATCAAATGCTCAAAGATTTTAAAATTTACTGACGATAAATATACGAAAAATATCTAATCTGCATCAGTAATAAAAGAAAAGGGAGCATTCAACTCCCAATTATTTGATTATTCACTTTTAGTGTGCCGGACCCTCAGGCATCTTAAAATGATCTCCGGTTTCTTCCACTATTTTTCTGTACCATGCATCCCCATAGCCAGGTTGATCCAGTGTTGGAACATGATATTTATATCCTTCAGGCACCTCCACCTTTGTTTTAATATTTCCATCCATATATTTTGTAAAGAGATAGGTATAGAAATTTAACCAGTGCTTTACTGTTTCATTACCGGTTTTAACAGAATAATCAGTTAACACTGCGACAGCTCCTTTTTTATCCGTTTCATAAAGTGCCAATGCTTTTTTATCCATATCTCTTGTTTCACTTAAAAAACCGTCCTCAAGTTGTGTCTGTTCTGCTCTTATCTCGGGGTGAATCACATTATAACGTGTATAGGCATAATTCGCAACCATATTGAACACCCAGAAAGCAGCATCAAACGAAAAATTCATCATGCTTCCATTACCAACGGCATAAGCCTCGGGGACTTTGGTTATCGATGTGTACATAGGCACAAATACAGTACTTGCTGCATCATCTACACCAAACCAAAATATGCCCCCAATTTCGTTTGGTAACCATGAACGCGATTGTGTGACAAAAATAAATCCTGTCTGTTGCGTAGCTGCAGCTCTTTCGTTGCAATAATTCACACCATCTACCTGCCATGTAAGCGGCCTCCAGCGGTAAGGATTACCATAAGGTCCGGCGCCAATATCTTTGGTCATATCTAAGGGTGTCCCTTCCAGATGATCCCTCATATAATCCATCACGTCCTCTACTGCAACCTTTCTGTCTGGTTTAATCCAGAGTGGCATCCTGTTTTTAAGGTTATGCCCTGATGCATAGTCCAAATATTTATCCATTCCTGAATTTACACTCCTGAAAAACGACCAAACCCTTACCTCGCAAAACCTTGCTCCACCAAAAGTAACGGGTGCATAGGTATCAGAAAAACTGAATTCAGCGTCTTTCCCGCTGAAATATGTTTTTTCACGTGCAAAAGTGATCACATCATCAGCATAAAAACATTCAACCTCAGGATTAAATATTTTATCCCGTTGTGAAAAGGTCAGTGATTTTTTTCCATCAGCCATAGGGAAAGTCATGATACGAGCCTGGTTGGCATGTGCACAAACATAACCGTCAGGAACTTTCAGTGCTACCCAAACGGCTCCCTTCTTACCTTCGCCTTTGCCAATCATTTCAAAAATCCAAACTTCGTTTGCATCCGATACGGAAAACGATTCGCCGGAACTGGCATAACCATATTCAGCCACCAATTCGGTCATTACTTTTAAAGCTTCTCTTGCAGATTTGGATCTCTGTAATGCAAGATACATCAAACTGCCATAATCGACAATAGCGCCTGATTGTGTTGCTAACTCTTCGCGGCCACCATAGGTAGTTTCTCCCACGGCAACCTGGTATTCATTCATGTTTCCAACCACGTTGTATGTTTGTCTGGGTTGTTTTATTTTTCCAAGGAATTTTCCGGTATCCCATTCATATACATCCAGCATTGTTCCTTCGGTATAGGTGGCTGCAGGCCAATGATACAATTCACCATAAAGCACGTGCGAGTCTGCCGCATAACTGATAAAAGTGGAACCATCAGTCGATGCACTTTTGGTTACCAGGAAATTGGTACAGGCATTGGATTGATTATTCAAAACCAGTAAGGAAAAAGCAATAATTATTAAAGACAATCTTTTCATATGAGAATATTTATTTGAATTAATGTTTCTGCAAAAATATGTTAAAAGACAAATGTGAAATTTGAAAAGTTGGCGGGACAATAAAATAGTGAATTGACAGGTGAGTTTTGGAGTCAGATTAAAAACCAATATTGAACCCGGCTGAAATGGTATTTGTTTTGCCCCTGAAAAATTCCGGAGTATAAAGATCAACCTTATCCTGATCTCCGGAAATATCGCTATTTAAAAACTCAAAAAACAGGAAGGAATTGCTGATGAACTCGTAATTCGCTTTAAAAGAAAAAGTCTGATTTTGCCATGCTACTCTTTCGAGGAAAGGATGTTGATCAACCTTCTCATCAGGATTATTTATATCGTAAGCATAATCTGGTCCATGCTGAGCAAGCATATAGTAGGCTTTTAAATGCAATCCTCTAAGCAATTTGTATTCTGCAGAAACATATATTTCCCGGGAATTGTCTCTCAGATAATGGCCCATGTTGTAATTATTGGATTCAAAGGTCAATGTCGGAACCCTGTGCTGGTATGTAATTGGCACTGATTTGGTATATTCGACATTCAGCGAAAAATTATTAATCAAAAAATCACTCACTTTTGCTCCCAGTTTCATGCTCCAGAAATTATACAGAGTATCATTGGTAATTCGTTCTACTTTTAATTCATCGATGAAGAAAGTTCCATATAAATGAAGATGTTTGATTTGTCGTGAACTGACATCCATAAACATTTGTGAATTTTGATTATCAATGCCCTGGTTTAGGGTATGGTCAATCGATTTATAAAACATGACCGGAATGAGGTAGGCCGGCTGAACCCCCATATCAGAATAAATGATGGAGTTACCAATTGAAATGTTCAGTCGCTTCCATGGCGTAAACGTGAGCATGTTGGCAGCAATGTATTTAGGCCGGTAAACTTCCCGGTCGGGATCAGGACTGTAATAAGATCGGGCACTATCGATCTCCATCGAAACCAGCCACCCATGTATATAATTGAGTTCAAACCATTTTGCCGGTTTCATTCTTAGTTTAATCTGAGCAAAAGAAGGAGCCCGGTCAGTAAGAATAGTGGCTCCATGGTAATTATTCCCCCAGGTAAGGTGATCCTTCACCAGTCCGAATGAGCCCCATTTCCAGGAATAGGTAATGCCTCCCCTCATTTCGCTGTAATCCTGTCCTTTATATGCACCTCCCTCACGAAGTGTAAAAAAGGAAGTGTCTGATATTTTTTGTGATTCAGTATTATCTCTCAGACTGGCATATAATCCCCAATGTTTACCTATATAGGCAAATGTTTCTGCCCCACCCCAACGGTGATAAATGGAACCATTTTCATTGATAAAGTAATTAATTCCCCAGATGGGTTTTACGGCAACAGTAAATAGTTTATCCTTATAATAAAATCCCAGCGGATTGATGGAGGTTGCAAAGTTTTTCTTTTTTTTAAAAAAGTTGAGCTTTTTGTAATCAGGCAGAGAATCGATTTCCAGCTTATATTCAAGCAAATAAAAGTTCAATTCTTTCAATTGCCTTGGATTTAACTTATCCGACGCGTTGTGCACTTCCGTCAATTTTCCTGCAATGTAATTTCTGCTAAAGGGCTTAATCACCGAATTAATCTCGATAATTTTAATGTTTGCCAGTTCATCCAAATAATCATAAATGTTTTCGGTAGTTACATGCTGATAAACTTCCTGAGATTTAGAAATCAAGGCCGTTAAAGCAAAAAAAACAAAAATGACTGCAATTTTCTTTTTATACATATCAAATACTTTAACTTTAGATTTTTAATTGCTTCTTGCCCTCTTTAATACAATATTATAGGTGGCGTGGAAAAAATATTTAATGTCAGTCCAAAAAGGATTTTTAGCGTATGAATCGAGATACCTGTTTTCTGAATCCATAATTTCATCAATTGTTTTTGGCATATCAACATAAAACGGAGGAACCAGGCCCGGTTTAAACTTTAACCTCTTTTCCTTAAGTTCATCGGAATAAAGGTTGAAATATTGTTTGCTTAATGGCCGCACTCCCACAAGCTTCATATCGCCGCTAAACAGGTTAAAGATCATGGGGAGTTCATCCAGCCAGAATTTACGCATAAACCTCCCGGCGCCTGTCACCCTGAAATCGTCTTTAAATTTACCACCTTCCTGTAAACTATTCTTTTGATAAATGTATTCCTGCAAATATTCAGAATAGGCATGCATGGTGCGCATTTTATACACACCGATCAGCTTGCCGTTTTTCCCATATCGCTGCAATCGGACAAAAGGGCCATAAGTAGGGCTTTCATCAAATACGGGTTCTTTTATTTTTCGAACCGCAAAATATAAATAGCCATCAATAAATTTTTCTTCGATGCATTCAAATCCACAGGAATAAAGGCGCCCCAGGGTTTCTGCACGTGAGATGACCCTGTTGCGGCCCAGGGTGATATAAAAATAGATATTTTTTGTAACAGGCAATTTAGGGAATACCCTGGTAAAAATATAATCGAAAAAATAATATATATGATTGATTACAGGAGGAAATTTCTTTAGAATCCTTTTTTTGCGCAGCGGATAGGTTTCTGCACTGTTAATATAAACTCCTCCAAAGGGAAGCTTTGTATTGACCGATTCAAAAAACTTGTTGATCCGTTGAATTCCATTAATCATTCTAAGGTTTACAATACTCTGATAGCTATTTGTGGGTAGTTTATCAATATTGAATTGAGTGGTAGTGGATACCAGCATATTGCCCGGATTGCCTACATCAATATATTTTGAAATAAAATCATATACATTTAAGCTGCTCTCTTCCACAATGATTTTTTTAATCTGTTCTCTCGATTCAACATATTGAGCTTTAACCTTGGCATCGATTACAAAGGATTTATCCGCAGGATAAAATTGCGGCTTCCTGACAAGAGTTTCATCAAACTCAGGAACAACAACCGGCCGTTTATATGAAAAATAAAAATAAGCAAAAACAATTTCTAAAATAGATGATAATAATATGGTCCCAAAAACAATAAGCCGTGAATAAAAAAATGCACCGAATGAATAAATTAATGTCGTGACAATCGCCAGTATGGTGAGGTTAGCAATGAGCACCGGGACAATCACTTCCCTCGGTTTACGCGCTTTATGCAGATCAAACTTGGCAATAATGACGGATACCGCTATCCAAACAAACGCGAAAAACAGAAAAGGAGGAAAATAAGTTGGCAGATAAACCCTGACTGTTGCCGGCTTTATCCATGCAAAAAACAGAAACGATATAAAGATGATGATCAAATCGATCACCATCAGGATGATCTTTCGTTTCATTATTTTAGCCGATTCCATACCGTTAGTGGCCATTCGTTACCAAAAAGTTTTTAAAATTAATATTTTTAAACCTAAGGTAGTTTTCAGTCGAACAAAAATAATTTCGGTTTTAAATTTTACGCATCAGCGCCAGGATATTATACCCAATTTCCGTAATGGCATAAAGGAACTTATTGTTGATTCTCCCAAACCTCCCGTAATTAACTAGTTTCCCGCCGAATTTGGCTTTAAATTCCCGTACGCCATAATCACGATCGGGAATACCAACACCCATAAAATCAAAAACCTGTAAGTTTTTGTTTATAGCATATTCAATGGGAGCCCAGGTAGCCAGGACGCTTGGGTAAACATTTTTAAATTCTTCATCCAGCCCGCAAACATACCATTCATAAATTACCTTATTGTTAAAAACCGGTGCTAAAATTCCTCCAATGATTCTTCCATCAAACTTTATTAATCGGATGATTCCTAATTTCCCTGCTTTCGATTGCTCATAAAAATTCTCGAAAAACTCCCAGCAGGGCAGCGGTTTTTTTACTTTGTATTTGTAAAGATATTGAAGTATCTGGTAAAAATCTTTGACTTGTCCGACATCATTTGGTTCAACAATGGTTGCTCCTGCTTTTAATCCTTTCTTTATCTGTCGCAACTTACTATCGCTTATATTGTGTTTTACTTTTTTTTCAGATGTGGTATCGACCAAATAATTCAGGCGTTCCATAAATTTAAAACCATTTTGCTCAAAAATATTCTTGGTCCCCGACATATCTGTAAAATTGCGGAACTGGATAAATATTGACCGGCTTTTAACTTTTACGATCAGTTCCGCAAGCATCTGATCAAGAATCTGATCAGGTTTGTCTGACTGCGGATCAATTAGCGGACCACCATAGATAACTGTTCGGGCAGAAAAATATCCTATAACACCAGAGTATTCTTTAATTACGATAGCCAGCATGAGTCCGATAATTTTTTCATCTTCCATGATCATGATTGGAACCGGGTCAAAATTTCGGGTGTTCTTAAACAATAAATACATATCCGACGACTGAAAAACCGTTCCACAGGGATGGTTATTAACAAAGTCATCCCATCTATCGAAATCGATTTTCCGGTAATCCGAATTTAAATTGGTTTGCATCAGGTATGATTTATATAAAATCTTAAAATCAAGTTCTTAATATTTAAGTTAACAAGTTCCTTGATCCAGGGAGTCATCTTGTCCGTTTTTTTTTGTTACTTTCAATAATTGTAGGCGAAGTTTTGCGAAAAATGGCTGTAAAATTTACGCAATTCGAAGTTAAATGAATTCACTGCTGCTGTATGACAGAGGTTTTTAAACAGAGCAAAGTTATTAATGCAAATCCAATGATCACACCCAACGTGTTTGCTATCATATCATTGATATTGAAAGCCCTGTAAGGCAAAAAATACTGAATCCATTCTGTAACCACTGCAAAAAGCAAAAGAATGATTATCCATCCAAAAGCTTTAATGGGTGTTCTGAATGTATTAATCTCTTTATCAATCCATGTGAAAACTACTAAAGGGAAAAAAACCAAAAAGTGCAGGAGGTAATCAAGTCTTATTGAAATCACAAAAATGGAATGGATGGATGAGCCCGCACTGTTAATTGATAAACCGGATAATAAAACAAGAAAAAATGAATAGAAATAAAACAATTTCCAGCGCACAACAATACTTTTAAATAAAACCATCATTTTACTATCTGAAACGATTTTGAAATTCAGGATTAGCCTTCATTACATGCGCACTCTCTGGATAATTCTCGACAAACCAAACCAGAAAGTCTGTTACATCTATCTTTTCGTTTACCATTTTTTGACGACGGTTCTGCCATTCAGTTTTCAAATCAGGCATGGCAAGCAGTTCATCGATTTTTGAAAGCATTTTATCGAAATTTTCCGGTAAAAATGAATAGCACAGGCCATATTTTTGTTCCAGTTCGTTTGGAACAGAAAGCCGGCCGGCAAATGTGTTGCATTTTAATGCCGGCGTTCCCATTACAGCGGCCTCGGATGTCATGGTCTGGCTTTCGCCAACATACATTTTGGCATAAGCAAGTACTGAATGCAGGAGTTCTGGCCGATCAGGAAGTTTAAAGGAATTAAACTCAGGCTCAACTTCCGATTCCGTTGAAAGAAAGACTTTTCCTTTTTCTTTAAGTTTGGCAATTAGTTGTTTCTTTTGTTCAAAAGTCATCCCCATTTGGTCAATATCATGATGCGCCCTGAAAGAATTGAACCTGACAATAAAATATTCCATGCCGTTTTCAACTCCCAGTAGGTCTGCAACCGCCGGGTCCGGTTTGAATCGCTTCGGATGCAGGTAAGCCAGTTCATGAAACCCATTGTAGATAATATGATTTTCTCCTCTTTTTTCGTGAGAAAGGCTTGAAGGAGTAAGGATAGCAGAAGCCTTGTTCGCATATTTAGCAAAAACAGGGGTTACTTTCATATCATCATCATCAAAGCCAATTGATTGCATTTTCGTAAATCTGGAGACCATCGGCAGGTTCATCGAAACGCCAAGTCCCAGTTCAGGTTTTGTCCTGGTAACAATAGCTATCGTTTTTAGCAGGAAACCAACCTGATAAAGATACTTTAAGACTATACCCCGTCCCTTTGAACCCATTTTGGTATATTTCATTCCATAGAACTTTGCGAGGTATTCAATAACCGGTTCCGACTTGATCAGAAAGTGAGATGGAATCCCTTTTTTATTCAACTCGGCAGCAAGGTTTCTGAACAGGTGAATATGGCCCGGATGATTGATTTCGAATAGAATGGTCAACTTAATTTATTATTAGCAATGAAAGATATATAAAACAATACTTACTTTAATTGTATTTACTGCAAATTAGAAGGATTTATTGCTAAACTTCGTTAAAATAGTTGAGTTTAATCAGCACACTTTTGTCCGGCACAAATGGATTCGTCATGAAATCATTTGTTTGTATCGGTTCCTACATTCTGCTTTTTATGTAGCGTAACGACTCCGATTCAAGTTTCTTTGTGATATCCTTCCATTCTAAACCGGGATTATCAAGTAAAACAGGCCAGTCAGCCAGGTCAACATCGGCGAAGTAGATGATGCTCTTTAATAATTGAGTTTCGTCTTCCTGGTTGTATTTTCTTTTATAAAAATCCAGCATTTCATTCAGGCTAAACTTCCTGAATGCGTAATAAATATCAACAAAATCTTTTGATCGCTGGCCACTGGTAGCTATGGCATTTAACTTCATGGCAACAATGTCTTTGTCAGATAGAATAGCCATATTGTCGATAAAAAGGGGTTCACCCACCAGCGGATAACGATGAGCAATGATGTCCACATTTATTTGATTGATGCTGCCTTTTAATGTGTTCTGGGCGGAGTTATAAATCTGAAATGTGAAGTCCTGATGTATCTGCTCTAAAAGCTTTTCTGCATCAAATCCAAAGTTTGAAAAAAGATCCAGATCAATTGATTTTCGATGACCATAATACAAAGCCAACGCACTACCACCAACCAGATAGAATCCTTTAAGGTAATTCTTTTCCTGCAATGATTTCAGGAGTTCCAGAACCGGAGGTTCGAGGGTATTCGTGAATAACATTTAAAGCTGTTTTTTGGTATATTAAAAAGCTTCGCAACGAAGTTCAGCGTTTTTGGATCGAGATAATTGATTTGTCTGAGGGTATTGACTACTTCCCTTTTACCATAAAAGTTGAGTAATTCAACCATCTCCTCAAGTTTACCCAAACTGAAAACGCGTTCAATAATCAAACGCCTTGAAGAGGAAACATCAAGTTTGCTGATATCAATGTCCCAAAAATACCGGGGATTAATTTCTTTAATTATATCTTTCTTCTTATCCATTTGAGGTATAAAGATACATTTATTCAGCGACTTCTGCAAAATGGATTTCTTCTGAGTATAATTCCTTGATTCAACAATTATTCCATTAAACAACTCTCTTTATCAAACTATTCCCCAATCCCGTAATCAACCAACGCTTTAACAATCCTTTCTGCTGTATGTCCATCCCATAACTCAGGTCTCACCGGGTTTCGCTTCAAAGTCAGGGTATGATGATATTCCTTTTGTAGTTTTTCAATGTCATTACCGACTAATACACTTGCGCCACCATGTTCACGCAAAGTAACCGGCCGTTCGGTGTTCCATCGTAATGTGAGGCAGGGTGTTCCTAAAACAGTACATTCTTCCTGCAAACCACCGCTATCTGTCAGTAATAATCGTGCTCCCATATTCAACCGTAACATCTCAAGATATCCCACGGGATGAAGCATGATCATCCTATCTGATTCTTTCAGATGATCCCATAGCTCAAACAATTCAAGCTGCTTCATTGCCCTCGGATGGATCGGCCAGATTACCGGCATATCCTTACTCACTATTTTAGTCAGAAAATTGGTAATCTTTGTAAATATTTCCTTATGATCGACATTGGATGGACGGTGGAGAGTAACCACTGTGAAATTATTTTCTTTCGGTATTTTAAAAGGCCGCTTATGAAGAAGATTTTTTTCGATGATCCCACCTAAGTCAAGTTTTTCTGCCTTATTGCGGTTGGCTTCCAGCGTATCTATCATGATGTTGCCGACAAATCTGATCCGGCTCTCATCGGCTCCTTCTTTCCGGAGGTTTTCACCGGAAATATGATCAGGTGTAAAAAGTAAGTCTGATAAGCGATCCGTCACCAGCCGGTTGATCTCTTCAGGCATTTTCATGTCACCTGAACGCAGTCCTGCTTCAATGTGTGCGCATTTAATGTGTTCCTTCTTTGCCGTAACTGATCCGGCCAAAGTCGCATTCACATCTCCCACAACAACTACCCAATCAGGCTTTTCATTTTGTAATACTTTTTCAAACGCAATCATAGTATTACCAACCTGTTCGGCATGCGTACCCGAACCAATCCCCAGGTTGATATCTGCATCAGGGATTTCCAGTTCCTCAAAAAAGGTTTGTGATAAGCGGTCGTCGTAATGCTGGCCGGTGTGGACGAGGAGGTGTTCGATGGGTTTGAAGTTCGAAGTTTGAAGTTCGAAGTTCCACTTCTCAATAGCTTTGATGAAAGGAGCGATTTTCATAAAATTTGGCCTTGCGCCAACGAGGGAAATGATTTTCATTGAATTGATCATATTATTCAGTCTGTGATTATTAGGCTAAAAATAATATTGGTAATTATAGCCGAGCACCATAAAACCTCCAATACATGCCAGGCAAATTAAACCTGATCCATAATAAATTCATTCATGTTTTCAGGAGTAATAATTTTAAATTCCGTACCCGGATAAGCATTCGAAAAAGTCCTGGACAATGCAGCTCTGGCACCAGGATTCCATTTGATCTCATAAGCAGAATACTTTCCCTGATACTCTTCAATATAATCTATTTCCTGCTGTTGAGTGGTTCTCCAAAAATAACGATTAAACTCAATGTCTTTATTGCTAAGAAACTTATAGCGTTCGCTGATGACAAAGTTCTCCCATAATGGACCTGCGTCAGCCCGTGCATTAATCGGTGAAAAATTTCCAAGTACAGCATTTCGTACCCCATTATCATAAAAATAGATTTTACGACCTTTTTTGATCTCATTCCTAACGTTTCTGTTCAAACCGTTTAAACAAAAAATGATATGGGCTTTTTCAAGAAAATCAATGTATTTTTCAATGGTGCTTCTATCGGAACCAAGCAACTGCGCCAATTCGCTAAAAGAAACCTCATTGCCGGTTTGAAGAGCCAGAGCTTTAAGTATTTTTTCCAGTAATACCGGTTTCTGAATCTGTTCGAGTACAAACAAATCTTTATACAAATAGCTGGAAACAAGGTTTTTTAAAAGCTTAAGTTCCTCCCCGAGATTCAACGCAATATCAGGATAATAGCCATAAATCAACCGGTGCTCCAATAACCTCTTTTCTGTTAAGAAACCATGATGGGAAACCATTTCGCCAAAAGAAAGCGGGTGGAGAAAGAACTCAAATTTACGACCGGTAAGCGGTTCATTCACCTTATTGGCAAGTTCAAATGATGAAGATCCGGTGGCAAGCAGTTGAATGTCTTTAAAATTGTCATGAATAATTTTTAATACAAGCCCTGTTTCAGGGATTCGTTGCGCTTCGTCAATAATAACTATTTTATGCCTACCAATGACAGGATGAAGGCGCGTAGCGCTGGCATTTGTAAACAATTCCCTTACATCCGCATCGTCTCCGTTCAGAAAAAGAGTTTGCTCTGTAAGGTTTTTCACAAGCTCTTCCACCAATGTTGTTTTACCTACCTGCCTTGCTCCATAAATGATAATGGTTTTCTTTTTAAAAAGAAAGACTTCTATTAATTCCTGCAGTGTTCTTTTAACCATGACATTTTTGATGCAAATATAATTATTTAAGATTCAAACCTCAAATTATTATACTCTTTTTCGATTCAAACCACAAATTATTATGTTCTGATAGATCAATTTATTTTCAATTATCAACCCAGAACATTGAACTATTGCTTTTATCAGGCGTCTGGATGAATGGGGTGATCTTCATAAAATCCGGACGGGCGCCAACGAGGGAAATAATTTTCATTTACTTCTTTATAGTTTTAATTTTTCACAACAACCAATCAATGCATTGAAAGGGGGAGAGGGGCAGACTGAGAGATCAACTCATTGTGCAGATTCTTTGGCTTTGAGGTGACAACTAACACCACCTACAAGAGTTCTTTTTATTCCCCTAACAACAACCCGATATTTATATAAACAAACTTAGCGAATTATCGGGTTAAAATATCTTATGTCTTTTTAAAGAGCAAAAACCCCATAATATATTTCCAGGTCTTTCTTTTTTCCCAATGGTAATTTTGTGTTTCATTTCTATTATTCAGCAAAAATAGTGCACTATGGAAATATAATGAACTGCTGGGTGTGAAAGGAGCTAACTATTTTTTTGTTGTGTTAGATGCCTGGTTTCCCGCTGATCTTGCAGAGTATCACAGAATATTTAGCCGCGAAGATCAGCGTTATCTGCGGGAGATCTTTATTTGAGTTAAGTTATTAATGACTGACACAATTCAAAAACTATCATGAGTACCCGGGATAACCGGTCAGCCCGGTTAACCAGCAACTGTTTGTTATTTATCAAAGTGCTGAGATAATTTGTTTTTCTCTTCCTGTATTATTTTTTTTAGCTCCTCTTCTTTAGGAAGGTTAATCATATACTTAGAAACGAATAATTTATTGGGTAAGCCTGCAATAGCATATTTAACAAGGCTCTCATTGTGTGATGCACACAATATGATTCCAACCGGGGGCTGATCACCTGAACCCATTTCATGCTCTTTGTAATAGTTGAGATAAACATTCATCTGACCGGAATCGGCGTGTGTAAATTCACCTATTTTAAGATCAATAAGTACATGGCATTTCAGAATGCGATGATAAAAAACCAAATCAATTCGATAGTGCGTATTATCGAAAGTTATGCGCTTTTGTCTCGCCTCGAAACAAAAACCCCTTCCAATTTCCAAAAGAAATTTCTGTAAGTGATCAATGATCGCCTGTTCGAGATCATTTTCACTATATTCAGATTTCTCTTCAAGACCTAAAAACTCAAGAATTAAAGGGTTCCTCAATAAAAATTGTTCTTCCGGTTTACTTTCTGCTGAAATCTTTTTATGAATTGTATTAATCTTACCCTGCAATCCTGTCCTTTCATAAAGCATACTGTTCATTGCCCTTTGCAATTCCCTTACTGTCCAGTTATTTCGGATGGTTTCCATTTCATAAAATGATCTTGCAGCGGAATTTGAGTTTTTCAACAATTCAACAAAATGAGAAAAACTGAGATGATTTAAAATGAAGGATACATCCGTTCCAGCTTCTCTCTCTGGTTTTGATTTTTTTGTTTTTAATTCGACAGACAGTGTCTGTTGATTCATTAAACCTTGATTTTCTGTAGTTTGGAATTTAACAGACAGTGTCTGTTGAATCTGGGGGTATGCCAGGTAAAAACTTCTGTTCAATCTTAAAGCGATTTCAGAAAACCCCTTCAGGTTTCTTTTCCTTAGCCCGCCTGATAGATTGCTGATAAGTTCCTGACCATATTCTGCTCTGTCGGAACCGTTTTGTTCGTATTCAACTATGTAATAGCCTATTAGCCAATTTCTGATGGTTAGAGCGGTATCTACCTGCTTTCTTACTTGATTTACAAAGAAAAGATGAGTTGCTTCAATAATTGAAGCCAAATGTGAAAAATTCTTTATGATCAGTTTATTTTTCATTTTCCCCGTTTAATCCTTGATCAGCCGTTCGATAGACGCCTGTCCCGTCATTTGGGTTAATTTGTGATACTTTTTTAAATTCCCGTTGATCTCGAAGAGGAACGCAGAATTCTTATTAGCGAAAATCAGCGTTTTCTGCGAGATATCTTTATTAAAGCCAGATATTAGAGATGCCGGTTAAGTTTTTATTTCCCGCTGATCTCGCAGAGAAGCGCAGAATATTTATACTGAAACTTAACAGGTATGCGAATCCGTCAGCTGACGGATGTTTAGTATCAGTTATGCCGCCTTATTTTTCGTTTGTTTTTTGTAACCCTGTTTTCCAGCGGTATATCAGCGAAGATCAGCGTTATCTGCGGGAGTATTTTATTTGAGATAGATATTAATGACAGAAGCTATTCGAATTACTGTAAAGTGTTAAAGTTCCCGGTACTTCTTTTCATCATCCATTAATAGATGTATGTTTTTTATGAAATAATTTCACCGGCCCACAATTTCTGCAGAAATATTTGCCATGGCAAAATGCTGACTTTATCCACCTGCCGGGGATAGGGATCGTTCGTAACAAGGATTATTCTTTTTACTTTATATTCATCAGCAAAACTGTTTAACCCTTTAAAATGACGAATATTGGCCAATGGTGTAGATTTAACCTCCACGGCTACTTCATGATCCCCAAGCACAAAATCCACTTCTAATTGTGATGCTGTACGCCAGTAATAAACCGGATAGTTAATATCGGAATAGCTGCTGTGTGCATAGATCTCCTGATAAATAAAATGTTCAAATGCCCTTCCAAAAGCTTCACTTCCTAACTCAATTCTGCCTCTTTTTAAAAGATAATTTGCAATACCCACATCAAAATAAAAAAACTTAGGGGCAAGGATAACCCTTCGCTTAGGCTTTTTCTGGAATGATGGCAGAAAGCGGCCAGTCAGCGTGTCCTCCAGTATCTGAAAATATTCCTTTATCGTAGGAGCGCTCACACCACAGTCGGATGCAATGTTTGCGTAATTTACCATTTCACCATTTGAAAATGCTGCCACTTCCAAAAAGCGGGTAAAGGAACTTACATTTCTTGTTCTGGCTTCAGTCATGATTTCATCCTTCAGATAACTGCCTATGTAGGCGGATAACAGTTTCTTCGGATTGGAAGAAAGATAATGTCGCGGTAGTAGCCCGTTATTCAGCGCTTTCAACAAATCAAAATCGTTAATCTCAGGATAAACCAGAGGATAAAGCTCATAACGGATGGCCCTTCCTCCGAGTAAATTGGCTCCCGATCTTAAAATATTCCGGGGACTGGAACCGCTGAGAATGAATTTCCTGTTATGATTCACTATCAGCCATTGAATTTCATTGAGCAAAGCCGGGATTCGCTGAATTTCATCAACAATTGTCATTGATGATGGATCAAAAGTTGAAAGTATTTCTCTCAATAAAGCAGGACTGCGCTGCAAACGTTCAAATTCGTCATTCAATAACAAGTCGAAATACTGTGCATCCGGATAAAGCATCTTTAGTAAAGTGCTCTTCCCGGTTTGCCTTGCTCCCCATAAAAATGCGCTTTCCTGACCCAATCCACTGAAAACCTGTTTTCGAATATACATGATAATTAAAAGGTATGGTTTATAATATCATGATAATACAAACTTGAAATACAAAAATAGCTTTTTTATGATGAACTCGAAGTTTGAAGTTTGAGGTTTGACGTTCGAAGTTTCCCGATTTGGGATTGTGAATTGAAAACATCAACTGCTTTAATAAATGGCGCCATTTGTAAAATATTCATTACACTTGCTTTAAAAAATCCTGAAAATCCTTCCAGCCTGTCAATTGTATGCCTGATATTTGGGTTGAATGATCCCCGGAATAGATTAGTCTTTTTTCAATATTGTGTTTCCCGGAAGGGAATTTCAATAAATTTTTAATATAATCTGTATTAAAGGTTTCGCCTGCTTTGATTTCGATGGCCAATAGTTCATTATTACCTTTTTCAATAATGCAATCTATCTCTGTTCCGTTACTTTCTCTCCAATAATATAAAGAAGGATGTTTCCCATGATGATGCTGATATTTCAAAATTTCTGCAATCACCAGATTTTCGAACAATGCCCCATAAAGATAATGCGTTCTGATCATTTCCGAATGATTGATTTTAAGCAAGGAACAAGCTACTCCAGTATCGTAAAAATAAATTTTGGGTGATTTGATCAACCGTTTGTTAAAGTTGTTATAAAAAGGTTGTAACTGAAAGACAATGAAACTTGACTCCAATAAGGATAACCAGGCTTTTGCAGTATTTACAGCAATACCCGCATCGTTTGCCAGGGATGTTAAATTAAGCACCTGCCCAATCCGGCCGGCGCACAAACCTAAAAAGCGGGTAAACGCATTCAGGTTTTCTATTGCCTTTAGTGTTCTGACATCCCGTTCAATGTAGGTTTGAATATAAGACGGATAAAAATCGGTTGGCGAAATCCCTGCTTCCAGCAACCGGGGATAAAATCCATTCCAGATCGCTTTATTCACGTCTCCGGCAGATTCCGGTAATTCAACTATATCAAAAGGAAAGAGATGGCTGATATGCACTCTTCCGGCCAGTGATTGTGAGATCCGCTCATTCATTAAAAAACTTTGTGAGCCTGATAAAATATATTGACCGGGTATATTCCGTTCGTCAGAAACAGCCTGAATATAGCTGAAAAGAGAAGGCGAATGCTGTGCTTCATCAAATATAACTTTCGGGCCTGTTGCATTTAAGAAACCCATGGGATCTGTCAGCACCATATCTCTTTGATCCATGCGTTCAAGATTAAAATACCGGTAGTCAGGGAATTCATTGCGCAATAAAGTAGTCTTCCCCGATTGCCGCGGACCGGTTAATGAAAGTATTGGAAATTGTCCCAGCATACTTTTTAAATGGTGCGTAAGTGTTCGTGGTCTATACATTTCCTATGCTGATTTGCAATTGGATTGCAAATTTACATTAAAATCAATTGATTCGGTATTTCCCGCACCTGCCTCGCCGTCAGGCAGGGATTTCGCAGAGGAATGCAGAATATTATCAGCGTTATCTGCGGGAGAAAACATTTTGTAAATATTTTTTTACAAATTTGCGCATATTTGTAATTTTAATAAAACACTCATCCTACACTAAACCTTCCGCACAGAACTATTTGTAATCCAATACCCACCGGTTTTCCTGCTGCCTCTTCGCTCAATCAGATTCCTTTTGATTAACAGCCTGATATGCTTATCCACAGTACTAAAAGGCATGCTTATTTTTTTTGACAACAGACTTGCATTGATGCCACCATTATTTTTGATACATTGATAAACCGATTGTTGTCCGAAATTTAATTCGCCAGTTAATTCGCCAGTTAATTCGCCAGTTAATTCGCCAGTTTTCATTTGAGTTTCTCCGAACAGGGAACCTAATGGTACTTTTGATATGAAAATATCCTCCTCAGCAAACACAATTTCTTCGCTACCGGAATATGCTTTTGAATACTTGTAAACATTCCTTATACCAGTTCCCAGTTCTTCTGATCGTCCCATTTGAGTAAATATTTGGGCAATGTTTGGGTTTTTTGGAAAGGCCTCAAGGGTTTCGGGATGAAGCAGACCAAAAACATGTGGTTTGTTCGCATTTTTCGTTTCAACCCGGTCTTTATAAATGATGAGTGTTGATGGAAATGCATTTGTGTATTCCCTATGGATAAGCAAATTAGCAATGACCTCCCTGAAAATTTTTTCTCTTAATGAAATCCTTAAATCACCCTCAAGGAAAAACTTATCCGGAAGGTGTTTGGAAATGAAATTCATCATCCGGTCATAGGCATTTATTAAATTGCACCGGATGTTTTCCCGGTCGTCGTAGCGGTCCAAATCTGCTATTCTCAAAACAACATCAACCTTATAATGCGGAATAGCGCTTTGAATTACTTCATCTTTTCCAAATAATAATAAGGCTGCCATTGTAAAACCTTCCTTGCCGGATACGTAATCTTTTCTGAACAACCCAGCATTTCTAAAAAATGTTTCATTCGACAATTCATTCCATGGATGATCCGGACGATTGTTTTTGATGGCTTGTCTGACCCGTTCAACGATTCCAGGCAGGAATTCGGCTTCGGTTAAGAATGGATAGATCGTATTTTCTGAATAGAAGGAGTTTTTACGGGTATAGAGACTTTTAATTTGTACATCACTCTTTAATTCGTAATCTCCATCATGGTTCCTGTCAAATACTTTTCCATTGCAACGATGAACCTGGGATGATGCGGGCACATAAACATGAATCAGTATTTTGCCTTTGTATTCAATGATTTTGGGATCAATAAGAAACGCCGGATTTATCTTTTGAGGATTATTGCTTAAATTGGTTATGTTTTTACAAAGTGCCTCCGCAAGGTTTTTGCTTACTCCCGTAACGGATCTGTCTTCACTGACGCCCAGTATAATATGACCCCCGTTGCGGTTAAGAAATGCGCATACGCTTTCAAAAAAATTTTCAGGGAGCTTAGTACCTGCTTTCTTATATTCAATTGAAATACCTTCGCCGGATTCTAAAAGTTTTTGGATATCCACATTCATTGAATAATTGTATTTGAAGGAAAAGAACCCGAATTTCTTCTGATTTGATCTGCCTGAGAATATTTTTCTTCCACAGTAAAAGATTTTGTCAACTCAAATATTTCCATCGCCAATTCAAAAGACAACTGAAATACCCGGAGATCTTTATGAGTACGTATTTTTTCCATTATTTAAATTATTGCATATCACTCCATCTCCCTGTCTCTCAGTCTCTCAGTCTCTCCATCTCCCTGTCTCTCAGTCCCTCCTTCTCCCTGTCTCTCCTTCTCCCTGTCTCCCACTCAGCTCCACAGCAAGCGATCTTCATAAAATTCGGCCTGGCACCGACGAGGGAAATAATTTTCATTCGAAATTAGTGTTTACGAGCTATGGCTTAATTTAAATTGAAAGTTCATTCAAATGATCATGTATTTATAATCGGAAGGTTTAGTTTCCTATTGTTTTATTGTTTGGCCGTTCCGCTTCCCTTTCACAATTGCCCGTTTTATAATGTTCTTGGTGTTTTGCAGAATGAGTTCCCGGAGCCAGGGCAGAGGTTTGTCCGTCCATCGCTGGGGGTGGAAATTAAGAACTGCTTTTTGAGGGAATTTGCCATTTTCTATTGCCCGGATTATTTCAAAAGTACTATGGTAGACCGGCCACGATTTTTGTGTCTTCACTTTATCCCACACATTGAATCGCACTCCATCCCAGCAACGGCCGGTGTCGGTATAATAAGCAACGTCATTGTAATCAATATCAAGATAAACTTCACATTCAATACCAAACCGCCTGTAATCGTATTTTTCCCACAACCAAAGGTTGCCCCACCGGCTCCAGGGATTACCATCGGCGCAGATGGTTGTTACCGGGTAATATTTCCTTAAACGATCAAGGTTTTTCTCAAAGTCGGCAATTGCTTTTTTGTAATCACCCCTGTTACGCACCAGGTCTTCGTAGTGATAACCAATTTCATGTCCGAGAGCTACAATCCTGCTGATCACTTCAAGTTCTTTAATGTAATTGAATTCTCTTAAGTAATAAGTGCCCCTGATCTGGTTTTTGTGCTGAATAATAGCCATCCGCAGGGAATTTCCCTCTCTAGCATCCACATCATGCCTGAACATGATCCTGTGCTGATCAACTCCATTCGACCGCTCCTCTAAAGCACCTGTCGCATAGCCTTTGGATACTAAAGTTTTTATAAGCGTCTCTGCAGTTGCAAATGTGAAATCCTTTTTCTCTATCATGGTCATTTTTCTAAATTTTTTAACGACCAGGCAATTGAAAAATACCGGTTGCCTTGAGGTTAAACATGAGATTAAAGAAACCTTCATTATTGCCTTCTAAATGCTCAAAGTTTGAATATTGGATGTACTGCAGGTTAAGGCTTGCCGTCAGGAAAGTTTTTGGAAAAAAAGTTACATTTATATCTGCGCTGACTGATTGCTGAGCAATTTCAATCGGGAATTCCGTTTTTTCAGCTATGAAAGGGGATTGCAAATCCTGGCTCCTTTCCCTTTCCCATTTACCCAGAAGGCTCACCATGAAGGGAGAAAACCTGAAACAATCGAATCCCAGGCTGATATTTTCAGCACCATGTTTTGGATACCCAAGACTCTTACCATAAAACGTATAATTTCCAAAAGTGTAAAACGAATTATAGGTCCAGTTGCTGATCCGGTTATAAGTTAGGAAAACCTGAGAGCCTGGCCATAAATCGCTCAGCACCATCTTTCCTGAAAAACCCAGACGATCGGGGTACTGCTCCCTGAGCTCTTCGGTGAAATCCATATCGTCAATCAGAAACTGCCCGTAAATTGTTACTTTTTTCACAGGTTTATAGTATAATTCAAAACTTGCAAAGGCATTGGCATAATCTTCCTCGTATCCCTTTCTTTCGCCCAATTTTGCAAGGTAAAAGAAATTTGCCGGGTTTATATATTGAAACAGAATATTCTGATCTTCCCCACCAAAGAGCATGGTTTCGGTAAAAGCAAATTCAATTTTACGGGTGATGGAAACTTCAAAACGGTGCATGGCCAGGTAGCGCTTGTTCCATGTATTTGTTGGAATGGAGTCACGGATATCATAGCCATAAATATCCTCCAGTCGTGAAATGGAGGTTGTGAATTTGAGCACCCTGTTCGAAAATATCAGCCCGACACGGTCATAGGACAATGGATTATCTGACAGGATCAGGCTGGATTCATTCATTATACCACAATTAAATCCCGACCGTCCAATAAACAAGCTGACGTTTTTAATGTCCCATTTCAGGTAGGCCTCCGAAGTGCGGTAATATATTGGATTTTCGAGTTTTCCGGTCGATCCGAAATACAATGTGTCGTCCTGGAAAGCTTCATCTGCTTCAAAGCGATAGTACAATCCAAAATTTTTATAGGCATACCCTGCGAAAACCGATCCATACAATTCCTTATCCATATCATCCTTGTTATAATTTCCCCTGATACCTCCTTCAATGCCGGCAATGAGTTTGCCATCCCTATTGAGCGTATCCTCGAATGTTGAAAATTTTCCGAGATCCCTGTTTAGCAATCCAAGCCAATGTTTGTCAAATGAAGAATCAAGTTCAGGAAGACTGTCGGCAAGCTCATTTGAAACAAAAGGTTGAGTAAGTGGATGTCTCATTTTTAGTTTACCGCTGTTGATTAGGTAATCGGTATATTTTTTATGCTGACTCAGGTTAAAATAGGGTGAATATGATTGGGCTTTTAATGACTTCACAAATAATGATGATAAAATGATTGGAAGCAATATTGCCAGCGTAAATAATATTTTCAATCCTGCTTTCATATGGTTAAGTTTCACTAAGGATAAAGCTTGGGAATACGGTTGATGGCTTCTATAACATCTTTAAAATCCAGACCGATGATATCCAGGTACCATTTGATCGAGCTGTACCTTGGAAAATTTTCCTGTTCGATAAGCCTGAGGCCTTCTTCCCGTGTGATCATGCCTTCCCTGATCTGGTTGCTTTTAAACGTTTCATATTCCGAAAAACCGGCGACCGTAAAATAAAGATAGTTATAGAATCCCGCGGTTCCATCCCCGATGCGCCAGGTTGTTTTGGTATCGATGGCTGTTTCCCATTCATATTCATTGAAGAGGATGTTTTCGATCTCTTTCTGATCCCATCGCCAGTAGTCAAACAGATGATAATAGTCTTTCTTAGGAGCTGCATACCTTGAAAGGAAGGACCCGAAAGTA
The DNA here is from genome assembly GCA_963749345.1 of uncultured Bacteroidales bacterium. Classification (GTDB taxonomy): domain Bacteria; phylum Bacteroidota; class Bacteroidia; order Bacteroidales; family JAADJA01; genus JAADJA01. The sequence goes on from CAVVMO010000004.1 coordinate 816,214, forward strand.
TCCCATATCGAATTGTTGATCAAAGAGGGGTTGGTGGCAAGGTTGCGTCCGATATACCCGAACAACTTTAATTGCCGCTTATACGAAAGTGAATAAATTCTTTCTTTATCAAACTGGGGAGGTACCCCACAAAAACCTGTTTTAAAATCTGTATTTTCCAAAGGATTTACTCCCCATATATTCAACCGGATGCCTGTTTGTTTCTTCACTTTATCGGTATAATAGAAGAAATATTTGTCGCCGGCCATAAAAAGCGGGATCATCCCAAGTTCCGGCTGTTTCAGCCATGCTAAAATATTTTTTCGGATATTTTCCCTTTTCCAGTGAATATCGGCAGAGACGATGATATTTTCCACCCCCATTTTCCCGCAAACCCTGGCAATGTTCCTCCTTGCGAGGTCGGTAACCATACCCCAGTCGTATGTAAAAGTCACAGGATTGAGTTTGAGGACGTTTTTCACAACGTGCAGGGTAAAGGTGCTGTCCCTCCCACCGCTGAAAGGTACCAGGCAGTCGGGTTGACCGTCCTTTCGGCGGAATGGTTCTACCAGTTCAAACAGTTTTTCAATTGGCTTGGGCTGGTTTTTGATCTGGTAATTATGGCAATAATTGCACACCCCCTCATCATCATAGTAGATAAAAGGAAAAGTTTGAGGGAGCAGGCATTTGGTGCATCTTTTCAGTCGGCTTATCCTCTCCCAGTTATTCTCCAGTAACGAACTTTCCAGGGCGGCTTCAGGGCGGAGGTGAATGTTGGCGATCTCCACGATCACTTCCATCTGTGGCTTTTGGGTTTGAATGGTATGATGTGCTATTTTAAATACCTCCTGTTTTTCACTTGTCCTGTTTGCAATTTCCTCTTTCAGTCCGAACGGAAGGATTTCGAATGTTGACAGGTCAATGAGCATTCCTGTATCCGGAAGCACCTGTCTGATGGTATAATTGCCAACAATCTTCTCGATATTGATGATATCCGCCAGTTTTTGAAGAAAATATTTTTCTGAGGCAAAGAGGAGCAGGTCGCGGTCGTTATAAAGCATATACAGTGAGCCATTGTTTGTGGCCAGAACCACTTCAGGCCTGTCGGCGAAAAACATAGACATAGCAACGGTTCCAAAGGCCTGGTTAACTGCCGAGGTCACCGACCGGGCTGTGCCCAAACCCTCATTCAGATATTTCCTGGTAAGTGCGAGCATTATTTCCGTATCGATCTCATAGGTGCGGTTAAGGTCCGGGTTGGCTTGCCACAAATCATCCACATTAACCACGATACCGTTGTGGATGGCCATAATACTGTCTTTCACTACAGGCTGATTATTTTCGTCACGCAGTTGGGTGCCATTGGTAACCAGGCGTGCGTGCCCCATAGCCGCAAAGCCCTCTTTCCGGCTGTTTCCTTTGTGAACAGAATTTAGAAATTCCTTAAAAGATTTGCTTTTCAGGAGGTCTTTGGTAGCAACCGCTCCTTTAATGACATCCATCCTTTTTTCTGCAACATTTCTGAAAACAATTCCGGAGGAATCTTTTCCCCGCGATTGCGACAAAAGCGCCAGTTCTTTCAGTATCTTATCAATGAATGCCGGATTGTAGTTGTTTCCTTTTTTGGTCAGAATACCGAATATGCCGCACATAATTTATTTTTTCAATTTAAAACGTTCGAAGGAAAAACCAGAATTTGTTATTTCTTTTACACTTGACGGATAGCATTCGAATAGCCAAAGCATGAATAATGACAGGTCAATTTTGTCTTTTAGCATATTCATTCTTTTATTCATAAAATCATTTTTATAGTTTTCAGTGTTCAGGACAGATTCGATTTTACCCATCATCTCTTCAAAACGGGATGGGGAAAAATTGAATGACAAACCATATTTTATTTCCTTTTCTTCCATTACACTGATCTTTCCGGCAAAGTCATTACATCGGAAAGCCGGTGTGCCAAGGACTGCTGCCTCAGATGTCATAGTTTGACTGTCCCCAATAAGCATTTGTGCGTAGTAAAGCACATGTGAAATTTGCATTGGATTAATTTGTAATCTGTATTTTTCAAACTCTGCAGGAAGTTCGCGTTCCGCACTAATGTAAACCTTACCTTTTTTTTCCAGTGTTTCAATAATTATCCTAATCTGTATATTTGATAACCCTTTCATGCCCACATCATGATAGGCACGCAGAGACACAAGTCTTAAAACAAAATAAGGAGATAAATCCGGATTAAAGGCTTTTATAACCGAAATGTTGGGTTTAAAGTGATTAGGATGCAAGTAGGCCAATTCTTTATATCCGGGGAATCCAATTTTTTTAATATTATACTTCCCAATATATGTAATATCTGGAGAAAGTATATAATCTGCTTTGGATAATACCAAAGCAAACTGTTTTACAATATTAAGGTCGTCGTCAAGAAATACAAATGAGGGTACTTTATTCCATTTTCCTATATAAACCAACAAATCATCAGTTATAAACAAATCATATTTCTTCTTACGAGTAAGTCGATAAAGTTTATAGATTGTAATGCAAAAATTGATTCCTGAACTTACGTAAGGTGAAACACCTTTCATCTTTCGCCCGTTAGGAAAGATATTGGTATATTTCCAACCTTCCTGTTTCACTAATTCTTCTAATACATCTTTTGAGGTAATCAAAACATCCACATGATGACCTTTTGATTTTAAGGTATTTATTGTGTTTCGAAAAACGTGAAATTTTGAAGGATGAACGAAGAAGAATAAATAATTCATTTATAAAATAATAGTAAAGGAATTTAAAAGTAACTTTAGCAATATGTTTAATTTTTTCATTGAATAATTTTAAAACTTAAATTATTCGTGCTAATTTTTGAGCTAAAATAGTTGCACCAAACAAAAAACGTTCTTTTGAAGGCCCTAAAAGAATATGTGTATTTTGCACTAACACAACTTCAAATTCATTTTCAATAATACTTCCCAAGTGCTTGTCTATATCCCAACGGTTCATGTAATGATCTCTTTTCCCGTAGATTATCGTCCATAATTTATTATGAATGGAATAATGACCATTTACACTCTTTGTAACTCCATGTGAATGAAGTTCAATGTCATGAAACATATATGAATTCCCTTTTAAATGGGAATAAATACCTTTATATACTTCACCGGGATATCTTACATGTTCCATTACGGCTCTTGAAAAAATAAAATCTAAATTCATCGGTGACAAAGTTTCCCACTTTTGATATATTTTTATTTTTTCAGAGCCATGACAATGATTCGAAATATCTTTTCTAATTGCTGTAACGAAACTTTCTTGTAAAAAGAATGGCTTAATAAGGTTTTCAGGATAATTGTAATTGCTAATTTTTATATTTAATTGTTTAAATTCAGATGAAATGGGAGTCATTTTTTTTAACAGAACCACGAGTTCATCTAAAAGCTTTAGATTGTTTTCCTTATCGAATAGATTGTCATTTTCAAGCGCATAATATTCCTTTGAACCTGTCAATAATGCACATAAACCAACTCCAATCGAGCTACCATTTCCAATTTCACCAATTCTATCTAATTTTGAATTTATACCATTTTCTCTTAAGTAGACTAATAAACTTAACCATAGAGTATAACAAAATTCGGCATTATAAGTACTATGTTTTGATTTGGTGTACTTTATTTTAAGTAACCGGGCAACACCAGGAATAAAAGTTATAAATCCCTTGATAATTGCTTTCAGTAATTTGACATCGATCATTAAATAGATATTTTAGGATTACGAATTACTGTTCTTCTTTTTCCTTCTGGCGTTAGGGCAATTGTATCAACAACTTCTAATAATACCGTTACGTCATGCCCTATATATTCATCCCAATAGCTTTTAATCTTTAGCATTAAATCTTTATTAAACTTACTATTGACAATCATTTTAATGACAATTTTATTTTTTTCTTCCTGAATCACCTGAATTTGGTCCACTTCAGTTATCCACATGAAATAAGCAACAAAATTTTCAACTATTAAATATTTACCGGATGGGGTTACTAAAATGTCACTATCTCTTCCTTTTATTTTCTTAATATTTTGAGCGTGCCGTTCACAACTACATACTTTTTGTTCACCTAAAACAACATAATCTTGGGTGTCATACCTTATAAAAGGTGAAGCATAGTTGTGCAAATCAGTAGTTATATGACGTAAGGGTTTATCTGAGTCTGAAAGAGTATAATTATCCGTTATAAATTCTGATATTGCGTAGAGCTCTATTGGATGATAATAATTTTTTGATGGGCATTCTGAAAAAACGGTTCCTCCTTCACAACTATAAGAATCAAAAATTTTAACATTAAAAATCTCTTCAATTTCTCTTCTTTCTTCATCATGAAGTGTGCTACCCGTTGTATTAATTGCAATTAATGAATTTCGTTGATATTTACTTCTAATTTTTTTAATCTGTTTAGCTAAAAAATCGAGAGGTACCGGATAACATCTTATAAATAATGGATTAAAATTATGAATTTTCTTTTCTATAAGTTGAAATTCCCTTGGCGATAATTGTGTGGAAGACAAATACAGACAATTATTTAACTTATCCTGTATTTTTTTTACGAAGGAATTACGGGGATTCATACTTATTTTTACATACTTATCACCTATTCTATAACCCATCCATGACCAGGCAATAATTAAAGCAGCTTTTAAAAATGACTCTGATTGTTTTGTTTTATAATATTGAAAAGGCTCGCCTGTTGATCCACTTGAACTTGCAAATATCAAATCTTTTTGTCTAATATTTTTAGCAAGATGTTTACCTTTTTTACTTTTTAATTCAGCCTTTGTTACTATGGGTAATTTTACCAAATCATTTTTTGTTTGAATGTCATCAGGTTTTAACCGCAAATCCATGAATAATTCTTTATAAAATGGAACGTTGGAATAAGCATGTTGGATAAGATTTTTTAATTTTTCACTTTGATAATGATCAATTTGTGCTCTTGTCCAATATTCACTTTTTTTTAAAAATTTAAAATTTTCATATATATTCTGATTTGTTAAAATATCGCTGACAGGAAGGATAACTTCTTCCGAAATAAAATTATATAGTCCCATAATATATAAACATCTGAAATCAGTGTTCTATTTAAAGCTTAATTGTATATTTTATTCTTTTTTTAAACTTTTTCTAATTTCGTTTTGATAATATTTTTAAATATTTCTGCTTGAGCCTTAGTTGTATAATCTTTTTGTATTAATCTTATTGCATTTTCAGAAATCTGTTCTCGCAATTTTTCATTCGTTAAAATTGATGAAATCTGTTTTACAAATCCATCAATATCCTGATAATTTTTAACCAGCAAAGCTGTTTCACCATGCCTTGCGGCTTCATTCATACACCCTACATCTGAGACAACAGGCACACAACCACAGGACATAGCCTCTATCATTGCTGTAGCCAACCCTTCACTGCGGGAAGGCATTACTAGAATTTTGGAGCGTTTAAAAAAAACCTCTGTTTCCTCTGTGTATCCTATAAGTTCAATATTTTTTTTCAATTCAAATACTTCAATCATTTGTTTTGTTTGTTCAATCAATGGCCCATCACCAATAATAAATGATTTGATATCAGGGAATTGATTAATTATTTCTTTTATTATTAATACAAACCTGTCAGGACCTTTTAATTCGGAAAGATTCCCTATAAATAACAGATCAATTTCTTTATTTACAGACGCATCGAAAAAGAAGCGGTTTGTATCGATTGCCCCGTTATAGGTAAACACTTTATTTTTATCAACCCCATGTTTAACAATGTAATCTGTAACTGTCTTTCCTTTTGTAGTAACTATTTCGGCATGTTTCAACACAAACAGATTCAAATTTTTCCAAAACCACTTATGTATTGAATAAGAATCTATTTCAGGAATTCCACCAATCGAAGATATCATACATTTTGTAAATGCGATTCGTGCAGCAAAATAAGAATATATGCCTTTCGGCAATAATTGGTATCCGTTAATCAAGGTAGGTCGAAGTCTAACTGCATAAATAACAATTTGGCAGGGTTCAATAAAATATCTTATCATTTTTCGCAACCTTGCTGACTTAACCTTCATTAAAAAGTTCAGCGTAATATATTCAACTCCAGGCACATCAAATCCTTTTTCTTCACGAAAAACCATCACTTTATCAAATTTTCCGCTTGCCACTATGGGTAATAGTTTTGATAAGGTTAACGACTTTCCAAGCCTTCCAACTACAACGAATACTATTTTCTTTTTTTTAATATTGGTAATTTTCTCCATATTCGTTCAATCGATTGGGATCTACCTTTATTGTTCAGTTTAAAAAAACTTATCAATAAATCTTTTTTCATTAAAAATCGTTGGACAACGTGATTTCTCAATCTTAATCTTTCATAAATAATATTATACTGCTCTTCTGTTCCTTCTTCTAATAAATCCAATATCTTTTTATATTCAAACAATTTTTCATTTAATAAATTAGCATCATACTCTTTAGGGGTATAATCCTTTGCAATATATATCGGATACGTTATATAGTCAGGGTATTTATGCTTTTCTAAATAAACTTCGGTATACATTCCCAACCGTACATTACCCGCATAGGTCATATCAAATAAAAAATTACCCAAAGAATAAAAAATCAATCCATGTTTATATCTTTTTACTGGTTGTATTACATGGGGATGATGTCCAATAATAATATCTGCTCCAGCATCTATAAATCTATATGCAAGTCTTATCTGTTCAAAAGAAGGGATATTGACATACTCATTGCCCCAGTGAAATACTAAAACTTTAAAATCTGTTTCGCCCATATTATTAATTGTTTTCAGCACACTCTCCTCTGTCAACTCGGCATAAAGAGATGGATTAGGAATATCATGTATGGCATTAAATGCCGCAATTCCAATAACAATACCCTTTTTTTTAATATATTCAATGGATGAAATACCTTGCTTATCTATACCTATTGCTTTTAAACCATTGTTTTCAAGAGCCTTTAATGTTGAATAAAATCCCTCCTTTCCTTTTTCGAGAATGTGATTATTGGCTATAGATAAAATATTAAAGCCCACATCTTTAAGAAAACCGGCAAATAATTCATTTCCGGCAAATGTGAATAAATGTGAATTATTATTATCGTAAATTAATGGCGACTCTAAATTACCTATAACACAATCAGAATTAGCAAAATACTTCAACATAACACCTCTCCATTTAGCGCCGGCATGTTTATAAAACTGCCCGGCAACGCCAAATCCATTATGATCAGGCAAATTAGCCGGAAATATATCACCTACAAATGAAAGTTTCACCATTATTTCTGAAATATCAAATCCATAAACTAAAGTTGACTTTCATTTCCAAACACCAATTTTATACAATCCCAAAAACAGAATACTTTAAATCAATAAATTTCTTACACTACCAGGATAAATCAATGTTTTGCTAATTGGTCAAAAAAAAATTTGATGAACGAAATAAATTTAAAAAACTATTTTTCTTTTATCACTTTTTGATATAAGTCAATTATTTTTTTGGCGACATATCCGCTTTCTAACCGAGCAATTGTTTGTCTGCCATTTGTTCGTTTTCCAAATTCAAGAACAAGTTTGATTTTTTTAACAATGTCTAATGGATCAAATGAAGTAATATAACATCCGAAAGTATTAGAAATATTTTCTTTTACATCTCCAACATCGGTTGCAACTATTGGGCAATTACAAGCCATAGCTTCCTTAATTACATTGGGAGAACCTTCGTGAAGTGAAGTTAAAATTAATACATCAGCAGCATTATAATACTGATTCAATTCCTCCTGATTTTTATTAAAAACCGGAATAAGCAAAAAATCAGGCTGTTTAATTATATTAAACGCCTTTTGCGCGAGCTTAAAGTTTTTTTCTGTTCTTGTTGGATTTGAAACAAAAATTATTATTTTGAAATTGGGATTTAGGTGTAATTGTTTACGTGCTTCTTCTTTTTCAATTGGATAAAATAAATTAAAATCTACACCATTGGGTTGAATTAAAACATTTTTGTATTTTGAAATTATTCCAGCAAGTTCATTTGTTTTAACTATAATGTAATCATATTTTTTAACAAAATATTTATTTATCCAAACAATTAGTTTACTTAAAAGTGTAAATTTATCTCTGGCAGTATAGGAACCCAATAAATCTTCTCCCATAAATGACACGATCAATTTTTCATTTTTTTTTGCAAGACTGGAAACAATGCCGCATAAACCATAATGAGCATGTATAATATCAAATTTATTTTTGTTTAAATATCTTTTAAGACTTATTATGTTTTTCAAATAACCCATAATTCCTTTACCTTCAATTAAAAAATATGATAAATCCTGACCGATTATTTGTAAAGATTGACCCTGATTGTAAACGATTGGAGAAATACCCCTACTCGAGTTTCCGCTGCTGACAAAAAGGACTTTGATCATATCGTCTGATTTATAACAGGACGATACTTTCCGGATGCTGAATTTTCTATATCAGCTTCCTGTACAAATTGTATTTTAATATTTCCCAAATTTTTTTTCAAGGTATTAGTTAGAATTTCTTTGTCTTCTTCAGTTAAGGGATCCGAAACAATTCTAAAAACTATATCATTTAGAGATTTTTGTACAATTTGAAATTTCTTCATTTTTCTTTTCGTAGCAATATTTGTGTCGAACAATAAATGCCATAAGTAGGCCCAATGCAATTGTTTCCCATCCTGGCAGGTTAAATAATCACAAGTGCGACCCATTATTTTTTCAAGGACTAAGCTTTTTCTGCCACACGAGCATTCATTCTTTGAAACTATTGCCTGGTCAGCATTCCAATAACGAATATATGGCATGGCATAATTATCTAAATCTGTAATTATTAGATCATTTGATTCATTAAACTCCAAAATTACCCTTTCCTCTGCCACATGAAGTCCTTTGTGATGACTACATTCATAAGCTATGCCCCCAATTTCACCACATCCATATTGATCATAAGACTCCGAATTAAAAACTTCTTTGAAAGCCCGGCGATGCTCTTCCATGAGAGGTTCTGCTGTTGTGGTTATTGCCGGAATATTAAATCGTAAACCTTTTGACTTTAATAGATTGGCAAGAAAAAACAAATTTTGGCTATACCCTTTAAGCAGTTTATAATCATTGCTTTTCATAGCCTGGATTATTTTTTCAATATTTTTATCTGATTTGTCATATGGATTAAGAGACTTTGTGTTTGTTATTAAATCGTTTACTTTCCCTTTTATATCGTCTTTAAAACTATATTTAACGACATGTCCTCCCATAAGCCTTAAAACTTTATCATTTTCTGAAACTCCCATCCAGTCATAAAATCGTTTATAAGTTGCCCATGATGAGCTCCTAACTTTTGAATCAGTCCTTTTATAAAGAATATTCCCGGTAGTCCCTCCTGTTTGACTTGTCTTAATCCCTTTAAGCCATTTTATATTCTTAGGTACAAATTGATCATAATTTTCTTTTATTATTTCTTTAGTGAGAACAGGAAATTCCTTTAATATTTCAAAAGAAGTAACATGCTCCGGTTTTAAATTTATTTTTAACATGAAATTTCTATAATGGGTAACATTATTAAAGCAATGTTGAATTAGGTTTTTGAATTTGTTTAATTGAAATGTCCTCATTTCTTCTTTTGTATACCATTGTGTACTTTGATATATTTTATAATTGTCCCAAATATTTTTATTTGACAAGAAATCAACAATTTTAGTTCTATTCATCTCCAATAAAAATTAATTTAACACTAAAACAAATGTTTATTAAAATAGCATTTTTTAAAAAGTATCAAAATCAGCTAAGGAAATAACAAAATTCTCGGGGGAATAAATTTCAGACAGATTTAAATAAATAATTGGCAATCCTTTTAATGGGACTTTTATCTTAGAAAAAAGATCAACTTGTTTAGATTTCGGACTAAATTGAAATATAATTTTTCTCGCTCCGACCAGAAAGCTAATTATTTTGAGTTTTCTGATAATTATTTTTAATGTATCAATATCAGAATATTCTATATCACCAATTTTCAGAGCACCATCGACGCTAAACCATACTTTCTTTTGTAAAATCGAAATCGTATATTTCTTTTTATACGTTTTATAATTAAAATAATTCTGATCTCTGAATATACCAAAAGTATCACAATTAATATTCGAATTTATAAAAGAATCTTCCACTTTGTTGTAAAATAGCAAAACGAAGTTCGTCCATAATTCAAATATGAATTCACATTTTTTCCCTTTCATAAATAAATAGTTGAAAGGTAAAGTTAAAACCGAAAACTTGTAAATAAGCATATTACCATTTTGAGGCCATTTAAGCTTTTTAATAAATACTGGAAATGATAATTCATTTGGTATTCCATATATAAAATGAATTCCTTCACTTTTAGCTAATTCAGTAGTCAACTTTATAAGCTGCGTGAATAATCCTTTACGTTGATGATTTGGCTGCGTTAATCCATCAACTGCTTGTGCTATTAGAATTCTTTCATTCTGATACATGGCAATACATGGGATTAATCCATAAAAAGCAACTGGTTTATTATTACAATCATAAGCAAGATAACCAATGTATTGCACCCCTGCATAAGTTGTATCATATTTTTTAATGAATTTATCATAATTACCACGTTTTTTAGAAGAAGTAATAAAAAGGTCATTTAAATCTTTTAGTAAATCTCGCTTCAACCTGATGTATTTATATTCGTTCATATTACCAATTTTTATATAAATACATTTCAAACATACTGTTTGATTTTTGTTAAACTATAATTTAAAAGTCCCCAAATTCCAGTAATCCTTAAAATAAGTTCATTTATATTTTGTGTATCTCCTGTTTTAATTCTTTTAAGAACATAGGTATCTTTTATATTTGAATTAAAACCACCCTTTGTTGATAAAGCACACAAATACCCTGATTCGCGGCAAATTAACACCTCTCTATCAGAATAATCACCATTCGGAAAGGCAATGCTGTTTATGTTCAATTCAAAGGAATTATTAAGATGTTTCATTGAGCCTTCAATTTCATTTTTTGATTTCTCATCAGAACATAAATTTAAACACGGATGTGATATCGAATGAGATTGAAAATCAAAATAAGGTTGCATTTCTTTTATTTGTAAATATGTAAGTGCTTGTTTATATGAGTACTCTTTTTCATCAAAATAACCATAGTTTTCAGCTAAATAATTTAACCTTTCACTATCTGAAATCTTCTTTAACATATTCTTCTCTTTCCTATCTAAGCCATCTAAAAGAAACCAAAAATGTCTATTTGTATTAATCAATCCACTGGTTAAGAAAATTGTTGCTGATATATTATGTTTAATTAATATTGGAAGTAATGTATAATTTTCTATTAATCCATCATCAAATGTTATTATTAATCTAAATTTTTTGCTATTTTCCGGACTATCTTGTAAATAAGATTGAAGGGAAATAATATTATACCTTTTCTTAATGTGTATCAAATGATTGTCAAATACTTTAGGAGAAATATTATGATAATAAATAATTGTAACCTTATTCTTTTGAATTAATAATCTTATTATCCAAGGTAATGATGAATAATTTATTAATAGTAATATTATTTCTCTTATAGACATAATTATTTACAAATATCTTTACCTAAATCAATAAATAAGCTTCATTATTCAAGCTTATTGATCAAATGTGATTATTATCATTTTGGATAGGCAATTTTATAATATAAAATGCCAGGGGATTAAAACTATAGTTGCTTTTTACAAATTTTATATACAGATTTAAGATCGATTTTATTACAGAATAAGTTGCATTCCATAAAAAGTTTTTATTACTATACTTAATTTCGGGAAAAAGCATATAAGATAATTGCAGGCCTGAATATTTTATTTGTTCCTTCATTTGTCCTATTGTGTATTCTGTAGTATGATGTTTTGAGGTTGCAATTGATTTACCAATTATCCCTCTCAAAATATTAATTACATGGTATCTGTTTGGTGTTGATATAATTATACTGCCTTTTGGAGATAAAAGCAAACGGATATTCTTTAAAACTGTAGTTGGATTTTCAAGATGCTCATAAATATTATTGAATAAAATCACATCGAATAACCTATCTTTATATTTATAATTCTCACCACTTATTATGTCAAAATGAATATCTTTATATTTTTCCCTGCAATAGGCAATTGCTTTAGGTGAAACATCTATACCAAAAATTTTCGACAGGGGAAATACCTGATTTACTCTACCGGTAATTACCCCTTTACCACAACCAATATCCAAAATGTTAATTTCAGCTTCCTGGCCAAAAAGATTTTTGATAATTTTAATAGTTGTTGAAATTCTTTTAGTCTGAAAATCACTGTCAACTTCTAATCCAAAAGGATCTTCTTCAATATAATCATCGTAAATCGGTTCCTTCTTTTCATTTAAATCATTTACTGTCATACTATTGTTGGATATAAAAATCCAAAATAAATTTATGTGTAATAAAAATTTTACTTTTTAAACTTCTAAAAGCCATGTTTCGCTTAAATCCTATTCTTATTGGCATTGTAAGCTGTCATCTGCTTCATTAATCCTATAATTGCACCTAAATACATAAAAATCAAACTCCTGGGTTCTATAGTTGGGATGGTACCGGCTATACCCAAAATTAAACTATTTACTATTGCCATAGTTCCGACAGCATATAATTCTCCTGTAATAATTGAATTATTATGTCTATATATTGATCTCATGAGTGAAAACATCAGGTAATAAATAACTAAAAACCATGAAAGGCCTATCAATCCGGTTCCGCTTAATAATGACATATAGTCAGTATGTATCATTCTTTCGGTATCATAAAACTGAGAATCATTATAAAATTCGGAACCCAGTAATTTATGACGTGCACTGCCTTTTTTATAGGCATCAAGCACATTATTTAATTCTTGATACCGGCCCTGTTTTTCTAAATTTTTCTGCTCATCAATACGAATTGCATCTTCCCGGGCATTGAAACTTTCTTCAACTTTATTTAAGTATAATGGAGATATTAATATTAATAAGAAACTTCCTATTAAAATGGTTTTTAAAGCTTTGGTTTTTTTTGGAGCCAGGAGGAAATATATTAAAAATCCAAAAAAAAGTGATAAGATGGGTGTTCTTTTAAAAGCAATTAAAATTGCTATCACGCCTGCGATCATGAGAATAATCCATATTTTTTTATTTTGACCATTTGAGTTAAAATATTTCAATAATGGAAAAATAAGTATGATAGAAACAATATTTTTTGAGACATTAACCCCGGTTGTTCCAAAATAAGTTACGTCATCAATTCCTTTATACGAAGTGTCACCAAATTGAAGCATATTGGACAGCAGAAGATTCAATAAGTACAACGATAATGCAATAAAATAAGCGGTATTCAATTTTTTGAAAAATCCCGGTATCCGGGCATAATAATATCCAACAAAAAAAACCGATGTTGCGAGAAAAAATTTAAAATAAATATAAATTGATTTTGTTTTATCAGTTGAAAATAAAATTATTAATAAAAAAATAAAAATCAGAAAAAAAATTAAATTTCTATTGAGAGATGTGAAATTGAATCGTTTTAAAAAAAAATATATAATAAAAATAAATATTAAATAAGCACGTAAATTGCCAGGATTTGTTAAACCAGCGGGAAATAAACCAGCAAGTATTCCACCCAGGGCATTTATCACAGGTATGGATAAAGCAAACCCGATTTCCCATTTATAATATGCTATTTTGTTCATCATTCTAAGCGATCGGTTTTTAAAAATTGAGTATGGGTATTAAAATTACACTTCACAAAAATTAAATATCAGTTAATTCCAAACTTTTTATTTCATCGCACTCCAGACTTTTATAAAATTTTAAGATATTATTTTTGCCTTTTTTAAAATACTCCGGATTCATTTTATACACTCTATATTGAAATTTTTTACCATAAATAATGCTCAAATTGACAATGGCACTTGAATAAAAGGTAATAAAAAAGGATGGAAGAACCCTTTCATTTAATACAGCTATTTCAATGGGCAAATTGAAATTTTTAACCTCCACAAGCTTTGATATTTTTTTAAGTTTTTTGGTTCTTTCGGTTCTGTGTGGAATGTAAAATACTTTATATTTTTTATGTTGCCTGATTATTTCCTCTAAAGTTCTAAAATAATGCTGTTCTGAAACGATATTGAGTTCTGTAAGCGGTTGTCCAATAAAAAAGGCTGTTTGATTTGTCGTCATTTGTGAAATTCTCGATTTCAGTATCATGTACTTATTTTCAATAAAACAGTCCTTTTCGTTCTTAATTATATCATATGCAGTATAAAAATAAATCTTTTCAGGTATTTTATTATTGAGGTTCAAAATTAATCTAGCCATTTTAGGCCTGATTTTTTTATATCTGTCTAAGTCTAAAATTGATTTTTTATTCCTGATTTCATTTAAGCGGTTAACTGAAATATCAAGTGAAGCCAATCCATCATCCAATAAATAAAGCTTATTATAGCTGACGTTCTGAATTAAAAAATGGTTAAGCAAATCATTATAATTACCAATTATCAGTTTTGCAATATCATGATATTGATAAATGATTTTTAATAATTTTTTTTTAAAATCAATAAGGTATTTTAAATAACCTAATCCGGCCAGAGAAGCAGTGTTTTTGGATATAGTAAGGACATCATCCCATGTGTTTCTGTCTAACATAGAATAAATCTCATTTCTTGTTTTATAAAAACTGGAAATCAAAATCAGAATATTTCTTTCTTCTTTTAAATTCAAATAGCTCTTTAATTCAAGGGCATTTACATACTGAATAGGTGTTATTACAATAAAGAGATTGTTCATTAAATTAAATTGGCTTTTCTATTTGATTCTTATATCTCTTGTTTCGATAACATTGAGTGACTTAAACATTATCCAAATGGAAAAAAGAAATACAATAAACGAAGCGATGAGGTTTCCAATTGCCACTCCATCAAGGGGATTAAAAAATTGAATCATGATGAATGGGATAAGGAAAAATAAAAGCAATTGTAAAATTGTAATTTTAAGCATTGGCTTAAATGCCTTTACACTATACAGTGCATTCATGCTTATTAATGTGCCCGTAAACACAGCCGAAATCAATGTTAACTGAGCTGCAAATATTCCTTCGATGTACTTAGGGAAAAATTTTTCAATCAAAACCGGCAGGGCAAACCAGGCAGGTATGGAAATGGTCGTGGAAAAAATAAGAAAACCAATCGTTATTGTTTTTACGATATTCCACAATTTTCTTTTATCATTGGTTTTTCCATAAATGAAAGACATTTTGGGATAAAGGTATTGTGCCATTATGCCCGGAAGCATGACCATGGCTGTTTGAATGGCAGTAGCAGGGGCAAACAATCCAACGGCAAGCGTGGTTCCGGTGTAAAGTAATATAATGCGTGTAAACGATTTGCTGATCTGTTGCAGGTAAGACAGTCCAAAAATCGGGAATCCTGTTTTTAAAAGCTTTTTCAGAGAAAACAAATTCCACGTTGGTTTTATCCGGACAGGTCTTACCCTGTGCATCGAATATGTAAGTGCCGATTCACACGTAACATAGTAAAGGATAAGTCCGTAATAATTTTTATAATAAACAAACAACAAACTTGCTATTGCAATGAAAAACTGGATAAAATACACTTTCGATAACCGCTGAAAGGTTTTTTCAGCACGGAAAGTGACAGCTAAATAATTATGATAAAAGCCCAAAGCAATAATCATCCCAACACCTAAAATACCAAGCTGAAGGGACAGATTGATTCCATTTAATAACCCATAAAAAAAGGTAACCAGAACTGCTGCCAATATAGTTACCCCCACAAGAATCATAGCGTATCCCTGAGCAGCGGCAGCCAGATTTTTTCCTTCTTCTTCTTTTCCAGCACCAATCAAATAGGGCAATTCCCGGTTTAATCCACTCATGATACCAAACTGGAGTATAGAGGAATAGGTAGATGCAATCATCAGGGACTGCCACAATCCGATTTTTGATGGTTCTACCCAGCGGAGAACCAATATACCCCCGGCCAGGGTTCCGATGGTTTTAGTCATTGAAGCAGCCGAAAAAAGAATGGCTGTTTTTTTGCTTTTTGATGCAGTAACCTGTGAGAAAAGCTCTTTAATAGTGGACATTATTGTTTCTGTGCCGGATTTTTTTCAAGGAATAATTCTGCTAATTCCCATTGCCAATCTGTGTCAATATCCAATGAACTTTTTGAGTCCATAATAAATGCTGTTGTTTTAGATTCAAGAAAAGATTTTTTCATCAATAACCAATCGCATTGAGCAATGTAAATAGCTCCATTGGGCATTAACAACTCAGGAAGGTCCTGCCTCCTTGTAATCGTCTTATTATCAATATAGGGATTTAATTCTCCATGCTCATTGATTTGAACCATCCAATTGGGATTTTTATCTACTTTACAAAAACTAACCAATGATTTAGATTTCTTTCTTAGTAATAATTCGATGGCCTGATCAATATGAAAACTCTGTCGTAAGGGGGAAGTGGGTTGCAGCAAAACGATAAAATCATACTTAATTTGAAGGGTATTTATTGTGTGAATCACCGGATCTATTCCGGGGGTTTCATCTGTCGCCAATTCCACCGGCCTGATAAAAGGAACATCACAACCCCATTTTTTTGCAACTTCTATTATTTCCGCATCCTCTGAAGACAAAATAATTCGGTCAAGGTATATTGATTTCTTTGCTTCTTCAATTGTCCAGGCAATTAAAGGTTTACCTGCCAAATCCTTGATGTTTTTGCGTGGAATACCTTTCGAACCTCCCCTTGCCGGAATGATGGCGAGAAATGTTTTATCGTGGTACATAATTAAATTTTCAGCTGTTTGGCCATTTCCTGCACCTTTTGGTAATCTTCCGGCTTACCTATATCAATCCAGTAACCCACAATGGGATACCTAATCACTTTTTTCCCGGAATCAATAAGGGTTTGTATTAAATCGGTGGCATTGTAATTTTTTTTAAACGGTATATGGGTAAGCACTTCACTTTTCATCAAATATATTCCGGCATTACTGTAATAAGTAAAAGTCGGTTTTTCTTTAAAACTTGTGATCTGATTTTCAGTAAGGTTTAAAACAGCATAAGGAACATCCACAACATACGGTACTGTAGCTACTGCCATGTCGGCGTCCTCGCTAACAAAATCCTGATAAAAATCTTCAAAATCAATGTTGGTAAACAAGTCGGAATTCATGATGAGGATATGACGGTGTTGAAAATCTTTGATCAGGCTCACAGAGCCCATAGTACCCAGCGGATTGTCCTCTTTCACATAATGGATGGAGATATTCCTGGATGAACCATTTCCCAAAAAGGCTTCAATCTGTTCGCCTAAATAACGTATGGTAATATGGTAATGCTGTATCCCATTTTGTATCAGCCGGTCAATGTTATGTTCAATGATCGGTTTTTCACCGATTTTAAGCAACGATTTAGGAGTAATATCTGTCAGGGGCCTTAACCGTTCACCTCTTCCTCCTGCCATGAGTACGACATCCACAGGCAGAATGGTTTTAACTTCACCAAAATCGATCACGCTGGTGATCCTTCTGTTGTTATCGAGAACCGGAAGCAGTTTTACTCCCCGGTTTTTAATCTGCCTGATCTGTGATGGAAGTAATTCTTCAGTATGAAGCGAACTAAATTTTGAAGTCATGAATTTTTCGACAAATTCATTCAGACCGTAACCCTTTAAAAATCCTCTTCTAATATCTCCGTCGGTAAGAGTACCAACAAGCCCTCCCTCGTTATCCAGCACAAACAACGTAAGTGTGTGAGGAATATTATTGAGCTTTTCCATCGCTTCCAGCACAGTTGCAGCGGAATTTATACTGTGTTTTTGTATATCAATCATTCGGGTTTCCTGTTTTTAGTATTTCAACAATCCTTTCGGCTGCATTACCGGTTCCATAAATTGGTTCAAGGTTTTGTGGAATAAACTTCTCAGCCATTTCAACACTTCTTAATATTGCTTGCTTTTCAATCGGGCAGTTGAAAATATTGGGTGTAATGATCCTGCCGGTTTGCCTGTTTCCAAGGTTTATCACCGGTTTCCGGAAATGACAGGCTTCAATGAAACCGCTGGAGGTGTTGCCAAGCATCATTTTACAGTGCTTCATACAGGACAGGTAACCCAATGATCCGAATGATTCAACGCCAATTGCATTGCTGTTTCCCCGGATAAATTCATTGAGCTTGCTTCTGATCATCAGACCCATCGTATCAGCATTGGGCATGGTAATGACAATCTGGTTCCCGGATAACGTTTTTATAGCGGCAATCAATTCCCTTATATAAACTTCATTCTTTTCTAATTCTATAGTTTCCGGATGAAATGTGACCAATATCGTCGGAAGGTTAAGATCAATTTTATATTTTAATTGAAATTGTTCAATGGTTAGTAATTGCAGGCTTTTTATTGCTTCAATGCTCAATGCGCCAACATTAAAAACATTTTTGTCAGAGCCTGTTATTTCAATCACTTTTTTCCGATAAGGTTCTGCTCCAGTGAAATGTAATTTCGACATACAGGTAATGGAGTGCCTGAACACATTATCGATAGCGCCTAAGGTTGTTTCACCTCCGTGAAGATGGGCGACAGGGATATTGAATGGGACGGAAGAGGCAACTGCGGCAAACATTTCATAACGGTCACCGAGAGCAAATACAAGGTCAAGTTTTTTGTTTCTCCAAATCTTTGTAAAACCGGAAATTGTTTTAGCCATCGAATCAGATATGTCACCCGGCAGATCACCATCCGGCAGTGTTTCAACTTTGGTTTCCACCTCAAAACCATCCAGTTCAATTTGTTTGAACGTCATACCAAATTTTTCTGAAAGATGGGTGCCAAAAACCAATAACTCCAATTCAAATGCAGGGTCAGCTTTTATTTTCCTCAACAAGGGCAAATAAACCCCGTAATCTGCTCTTGAACTGGTCAACACTCCTATTTTCATTTAAAATCCTCCCATTTCACCATATCGTCTTTTCTTACAGAATGGTTAAGCTTTCTTCCTAAGAGCAATTCGTAGTTCATTGGAGATATTCCATTTCCGGGTCTTTTCATGATCAAGTGTTCCAAACTAATCACCGCACCCTCACCCAAATCTGTAGCGTAATGCACACTTTTCCTGGCAATGACCAAGTTCTTGATTTCAGATGTGGCAGGTCTTTTTATCCCATCGCCAAATGCCATTTCCAGGTTCCTGATTGCGCTAACCATATCTTTCAACTCAGAAGGTTCAAGCGATGCTTTATGATCGGGCCCCTCCATATTCCGGTCAAGGGTAAAGTGTTTTTCAATGACGGTTGCCCCCATTGCCACTGCCGCTATCGGGATTTCAATACCGGGAGTATGATCGGAATAACCTACGTTCACTTTAAAGGCTTCTTTGATGACTGACATTGCCCGCAGGTTAACTTCTTCCATTGGGGCAGGATACTCGGTTGTGCAGTGTAAAACCGTTATTTGATCACGATGCAACCCTTCATTAATTATAACCTGTATAGCGCTTTCAATCTCACCCATATCTGCCATACCAGTACTCATAACCACAGGTTTCCCTTTTTTTGCGATATGCTGAAGATAAGGCTTATTGATGATCTCACCGGACGGTATTTTAAAGAATGATTGCCCAAGATTATCCAGAAAATCTATACTTGGATAGTCAAATCCTGTGGATAAAAATCCGATGGCTTTTTCATCACAGTAATCTTTTAATTCTTTAAAATCTTCGAAGCTTAGTTCCAGTTTTTTAACCATTTCATACTGAGATTCTTTTTCATCACCAGTATTTTTCTTTTGATAATCAGCTTTAACTGCAATTTTCGAAACATTTAATTCAGTTTTGAAGGTTTGAAACTTGACAAAATCGGCACCGGCAACTACAGCCACATCAATAAGCCGTTTAGCTAAATCGAGGCTTCCGTTGTGGTTCACCCCTGCTTCAGCAATAATTATAACCGCATTTCTCATTTCTAAAAAAATTATTTCCTTAATGATTCCAGAAACTTTTTCTCTAGTTCTAATAAATTCTTTTTTCTATCTTTTAAGCGTTTTGCCGGAATGCCTATGTGCTGCCCCCAGGGATCGAGATCTTTATTCACCAGACTCATTGCACCAACGTTTGAACCTTCTCCAATTGTACAGGGTCCAAGAATTGTAACACAACTTCCTGTGTTTACATGCTTTCCTAATCGAATAAGTCCGCCCCTTTGCCTGGTAAATTCCTGAGGGATTGCCTGACCGGTTAAATAATCCCCGCTAAAATCATCTGAACCACTGTAAAACACATTAAAGGCTGCAATTCCGCTGAATTCCTCCATTATTATCCCGAACGGTGCACTTAAATGACATCCCTTGGCAATGAGGTTGAATCCTCTGATTTCAATGAATCCCCGGGAAGCTGAAAGGGTCACAAAATCATCAATCCTTACATAATCTCCAATGGAGATATTTTCCTGCCCGTAAATTCTGGCGTCAGATGAAATTCTTACATTTTTTCCCAAAGATTTAAATCCAAAATCCTTTAGGTCATTTTCTGTCAAGTATTTACTTTGTAGCATAGTTTTAAATTTTTAGTTTTAATAAATTACTTTGATATTCAGTGTTTCATAAACTTAAATGTGTTTAATAACCGTAGAAACACCACTGGGAATATTCACAATTCTATCCATCAGATCATAAGCATTTTTCAAATTATCTGTCTGACAAAGTTGAAACATAGGCAGTTTATTCATCAGTTGCCATGCCGGCCTGGTCATCACCTCGTTTTCATTGCTGTATTTGAGAAATTCATCCCGTTCCTGCCTGTCGTTCATCAGAATTATATTCAACCAGTAATTGGATTTTGCATTTTCCGGTTCGGTAAAAAACTGCCAGGGAGTTAATTTAAAAAAATCACTGTATTTTTCTGCTGTTTTCCTTTTATTTTCAAGAAATCCGGGTAATTGTTCCAATTGTGCCACGCCCAATGCTGCGTTAATGTTCGGCATGCGGTAATTGTAACCGATCTCATCGTGAGCAAAATCCCAGGGGTGAGGGACTTTTGCCTGGGTGGTAAGGTGTTTGGCTCTTTTTGCCAGGGCTTCATCCATAAACAATAACATGCCACCACCCCCGGTAGTCAGGATTTTATTCCCGTTAAAGCTTAAAACACCAATCCTGCCGTAGGTTCCGGTATGCTGACCCTTATAGAAGCTTCCGAGGCTTTCGGCTGCATCCTCAACAACCGGAATATTATACTGATTACAAATTTCAACTATTTCATCTATCCTGCAGGGATGACCAAAGGTGTGCATGGGAAGGCAGGCGGAGACGCGGCGGCCGGTTTTAATGTTGATGGGTTCGGGGGTTTGAGTTCTCAGTTCTCGGTTCTCGGTTCTCGGTTCTTTGTTCTCTGTTCTCTGTTCCCTGTTCTCAGTTCTGGGTTCTGAGTTCTGGGTTTTGAGTTTAACGTTGTTTTCGAGCCAGTTTCTGAGGGCTGAGGGTGATAAGCCGAGGGTGTCTATGTCCACATCAAGAAAAACCGGATGAGCGTCACAATAAGCAATGGCATTGGCTGTTGCAATGAACGTTAACGGTTGAGTAATAACTTCTGAATCCCTCTCAACACCTGCCATTTTCAATGCAAGATGCAGGGCATTGGTTCCGTTTACACAAACAACGGCTTTTTTAGCACCGGTATATTCCGCTATTTTTTCTTCAAACAGATCTACAAATTTTCCGACACTTGAAACGAAGGTGGAATCAATGCATTCCAGCAGGTATTTTTTTTCATTCCCATTGAAAACGGGGGCATGCAGCGGAATAAACCCGGTGGGCTGGTTGTATTGTTGCCTTATAAATGTTACTATTTTAAAAAATTTTGTTTCCATGGATTCATTGAAAAGTTTTTCCACAAATTTTCACAAATGGGGACACAAATTTTCACAAATTGCCGAAATCAAAGGATAATACGTTTATACTGGAGGCTTCGTGCTCCGAAATTGATAAGTAAACCGATTTTTTTATCGCATGCTTTCAGGTAGTTTAATACCTGTGAAATGTGGTCAGGATTCAAACCATCCATAGCTTTTAATTCTACAATAACTTCGTTAAAACATAAAAAATCAGCTACATATTTCTTTTCCAATAATTTTCCTTTGTACCAGACATCAAGAACTTTCTCCCTGATAAATGGGATATCAGCTTCAAAAAATTCCAGGGCAAGTGCCTCCTGATAAACAGCTTCAAGAAAACCAGGACCAAGAGATTTATGAACTTCCATACAACCCCCAATTATTTTATAACACTCATTTTTAAAAGGATACTCTTCCATCCTGATTTGTGTGAATTTGTGCTATAATTTGTGAAAATTTGTGGATCAAAGATTATACAATCCATGCTTAAACCGGTTTAGATTCTCCTTCTTCAAATACCACTTACAGGTCAGCTCCAGTCCTTTCATAATATCATATTCTGGCTCAAATCCCGTAATCTTTTTAATTAACCCATTATCACCCCAAAGCCTGTAAACTTCAGAATTTTCGGGCCTTATCCGTTCCTGATCGGCAAGGATCGTTACCTTTTTATCCATGATGTTCATGATCTTGTCTGCGACTTCGGCCATCGAAATTTCATAATTGGAAGAGATATTGATTTCTTTTCCAATGGTTTCATCATATTCTGCGATGGCAATAAATCCCCGGCAGGTATCTTTTACATAATTCATATCTCTGGTAGGTCGCAGATCACCCAGCTTAATTTCTTTTTGTCCGGATGCAATCTGGGTAATTATCGTCGGGATAATGGCTCTCGCCGATTGTCTTGGGCCATAAGTATTAAAAGGGCGGGCAATGGTAACATGCAGACCAAATGACAAATAAAAACTCATCGCCATGGCATCAGCCCCGATTTTTGAAGCAGAATAAGGTGACTGAGGTTGTTTTGGGTGCTTTTCATCAATGGGGACATACTGTGCTGTTCCATATACTTCAGAAGTAGAAGTATGAATAACCCGGATATTCCCATTTTCTTTAGCTGCCTGTAAAATATTCAGTGTGCCTTTTATATTGGTATCAACATAGCTGTCAGGTGCGATGTATGAATAAGGAATAGCAATAAGGGCAGCAAGGTGAAAAATAACATCGATGCCTTTGGTAACTTCTCTACAAAAATGCGGGTCTCTGACATCACCTGAGATTATTTCAAGATTTTCATTGTTCTGAACATCCTCCAGCCAGCCAAAGCTATTAAAAGAATTATAATATGACAGGGCTTTAACCTTACAACCTTTTTCTAACAAGGCTTCTGTAAGATGCGACCCGATGAATCCATCGGCGCCTGTAACAAATACTATTTTATTCTTAAGATCCATATCTATTTTTTAAAACTTTTGCGCAGGGCGAAATAAAGTGTTGTTCAACAATGAAAAAATAATGAAATGAATGGAGTTAAAGAGCATTGTTTGTCGGTTTTCGGTTCTCTGTTCTCAGTTTTCTGTTCTCTGTTCCAGTTCTGTGTTTTGGGTTATGCATGATGACTACCTTGCATGAAAAGTGCTGCGGTTTCTCCATCTCCCATTCTCCCCATCTCTCCATCTCCCTGTTTTCTGTTCTCAGTTTTCGGTTCCGGGTTCTGGGTTCTGAGTTTTAGGTTAAAAGTTTTTGGTTCGTGTTTTTGCCGACTGCCTACTGTAGCTGCTGCTGCCGCTTTTGTCAGTTCTCGGTTCTCAGTTTTCGGTTCCGTGTTCTGAGTTCTGTGTTTTTAACTATGTTTTTTCCGAGAGCCTCTGCTACTGTTCCCGGTTCTCTTTTCTAAAGCCAATTTGTTTTCTTTGTTCTTTTTCAACCTTATTTTTCTCTGCAAGTTCAGTTAGTGCTAAGTATATGTCATTAAATTGCATATTGGTATCTATCATAAAATTTTCGAGTTTATAATTCAGTTCTGCATAACCTAATGCATATTGGCGCAATATAACAAACGTTCTCATTATTGCTATATTTACATCAATAGCTTTATCGGAGTTTAATATTCCACTTAACATTGCAAGTCCTTGCTCTGTAAAAGCATAAGGGAGTTTTTGAGTCCCGCCTCTTTTCTCTGTTTTTGATATCACAAATTGTGACATCAAAGTTTCCCATTCATTTTTATTGAGCTGGAACATAAAATCAATAGGAAATCTTCTACTATTTCTTTTCACTGCCTGGTTTAGTACTCTGGTTTCAACTTCATAAAGAACGGCTAAATCGAAATCAAGCATAACTTTGTATCCCCTGATGTCATAAATTTTATTTTGTATAACCTGAAGATCCATATTTATTTATCCGATATTAATTGAAATTTAGTTGTCCGCTATTTAATACCCACGTGGAACTTCCCAAATGCCAATTGTTCTGAGTCCATGGCTCTTCGACTGCCGCTGCTGCTGCCGCTTTTGTCAGTTCTCGGTTCTCTGTTGTCAGTTCGGGGTTCCGGGTTCTGAGTTGGTTCAATTTTAGGCACTCTCAACTTTAGGCACTTAAGGCAATCTAAATACTTAAGGAACTGTTTCAATGCTGTTCTGGGTTGTGCTCAATAATAGAACCATTTAGTAATTTTACCATATCCCGCTCCTCCTTCTATAAGTCTGAACCTTACTTCAATACTGTAAATCATTTTAACATTTTCCAGTAACCTGTTTTTTCATCACCTTCTCTTTTCAGGATTTTTTTCTCTTTTAATTTTTCAATATCTCTTAATACAGTTCTTCCGGAAACATTAAGCTTTGATGCTAATTCAGATACAGAGACACGATCGTTTATTTCAATAAACTCAACTATTTTAGACAATCTATCGGTGACAGTATCGGTGACAGCATCGGTGACATTATCGGTGACATTATCCAGGTCTTTTTTGCTAAGCTGAGTGGAAACTTTTTGCTCATTGTACTTTAGTATTGCCAAAAAACCATTTCCCTTCTCATTATAATCAAAAGTCATTGTTGGATACTGACTTATTTCACTGCGAATCCTGATATAACCACTGCCATATTTTTCAATGTCTTTCGTCAGATAGAAAGCTTCTGCAATCAGTTTATTTCGTGTGTGTGATTGATAAGTATCTGTTTTTAAATCTTCAATCGTTATTTCGCCAAAAAGTTTTCCGGGATTAAAAAAGCTGATTGCCTGGTCAAATATTTTAATTTGAATATCCACCGGGCTTGTGTAATCTCTATGGATAATTGCATTAAGGACCAATTCACGAAGTGCGGGAATTGGATATTCAAAGATTTCGTTTCGTTGTGTTTTTTCACCTGTGATTTCAAAAGCAACCTTGATTTGTCCAATAATATAACGCATCGTTTCTTCAACCACATCGTACAGCCCACCACTGAATATCCTGTCGTCAATGATCAATGATGGTGTTTTTAATCTACCAACATGCACGTTATGGTTCAAACCATCTTTTGAAAATAGAAGCATAGCCGCATTTGTAGGAACATCATTCACTATAAGCCTAAGTTTTCGGAGTGCATTGGGTACATTATCTTCGAGAAAGAAACGTCCACTGCTGTTTACCTTTTGAATAAACTGTTTTACCTTTTCAACGTAGAGGTCATCTATAGAAGCATCCGGATAGGGATAAGCATCCCACGATGTTTGAATACTTTTAAGATGAATGTCTGCAATCTGATGCACGCTTAACTGATGATTTGAATTTTTTATCCGCTTCAGATATCTTCCTTTAAATGCAACCGGTTTAACGGGATATTCCTGAACTTTTATTTCAACGATTTTTTTCCCATCAATCTCAAGTTCAATGATATCAGGAATCAGTGAAGGTGTTGTTTTATTTTTGATTTCGTTGAGCCACTGTTGCAAGGTTTCTTTACCCATTGTCAGACCTTTTATCTTCGCTTTATTGCTTAGGCCAATTAACACAGTTCCTCCTGATGTATTAGCAAATGCAACGATGGATTCAATAACTTCATCGTTGAAGTTTAATTTAAACTCCACTTTTTCGCTTTCGCCGGCTTCAATCAATTTTAAAATCGTGGGCTTCATTGTTAATTTCTGCAAGCATTATTGAAGCTAATATGTATTCTAAAGTTGGTTTGAATTGTCAAGTATTCCTTGACAGTTGAGTCGGGATATAATTCACCTTCCCTGAAAATGTTATTAATATGAAGACTTATGTTTTGTTTGGTGGATTTGAAAAGTTCAACTAATTGAATCTGCGTAAGCCAAACAGGCTCATCTTCAATTCGGACTTCCAGTTTGGCAGATTGTTCGTCAGGTTGATAGATGATAATTTCAGCTTTATCCATCAGTGTTTTTTCTGTTCTCTGTTGTCAGTTCCGAGTTCTAGATTTTTGCCGCCTGCACCTGCCGCTGCTGCTGCCGCTGTTTTCAGTTGTCGGTTCCAGTTCTGAGTTCTGTGTTTTGGGTTCAAGTTGGGTTCACCGTTTTTTGGTCTTTGTCCTTGCCGACTGCCCACTGCACCTGCTGCTGCCGCTGTTGTCAGTTCCGGGTTTCCGGGTTCTGAGTTCTGGGTTCTTACAATTCCGTTATGAATTATCTTTCAATAATCTCCCAGTGTCCACCTTTGGCGGGGCCGTGGCGTTTGAGGATTCCTGCCTTTTTAAGTTTTCGAACGTATGATTTTGTTACCGTAAGGCCTTTGCTAATGGAAGCGGCCAGTTCATCAAGTGTGATTTTCTGATTTGATTTAATCAGGTTTATAATCTGATTGTCAACACTTATATTTTTCTGGTCAGTTTTCTGGTCAGTTTTCTGGTCAGTTTTCTGGTCAGTTTTTAAAAATGTGATCGAAAACATATGGTCCGAGCTTTCGAAAATGGGTTCAGGAAGTTCATAGTTAATGCATTCACTTATAATTTTCAAGGTTCCTCTTCCCCAACTTTCAATAAACCCGGCTTTATAAAAGATGTCAGCAATCAAAGTATTTCTTGGTCTGGATAAATGTTCGCGCATCAGGTCTTCGATGCTGATATTGTTAGGTAAAGCGCCCTCGTTTAATATCATTAATTTGTCATCATAAATCCTGACCTGCATTGCTGAGGTCGTCATATAATTTCTGTGAATAATGGCATTCAGTAGGGCTTCTCGCAGGGCAATATAGGGCAATTCAAGTTTTTCACGACGATGAATCCCTTCATACGTTATAGGGCTTACTAAGTATTTACTTTTCAAAATACTCAATGCTTGTTCTACTTGTTGAAAAAGATTTCCTTCAACAATATCACTCGTTATGATATCCGCTTCAGAAATAAATCTCCCGATCTTAATGTGAGCCTGAAGAAACAATCTTTGTGGATTTTTTCCGAAAAGAAGAATGGCAGCACGTTTGAATTTTCCATCATGAATCAAATTCAGCTTGTTCAGAATAAGTTGCGGGTCTTTTTCTTCTGCAATCAGAGGCAACCGATCAACTGCAAGTCTTTTAAAGCGTTCAATCGTTTCAATTTCAATATCGCTTATTGAAAAGGACTCTTCAGTAACACTGTCCCATGCTTTTCCAAACCTTTGAATCAAAAACTCATTGAGCGTATTGCCAGTCAATTCCTGATTTGTGCTTCCACTTCTCTGATAATAACGGCCTCTTAATGATACCGGGACATGATATGGCGGGGTTATGATTTTTAAGTATTTTTTGTCATGGTATTCGAGTAACAATACGCTGACCGTGATGCCCATGATATTTCGGGCTTTGTTTGGAATGTCTTCAAGTAATTTTTTGAAATCTTTTAAACCAATAACTGATCCATTATCATTCATTCCGATAAAAATCGAACCTCCGTCAGCGTTAGCAAAACCACATATCCATTTCAGATATTCGTCACGCCAGGATTGCTTATACTCTATGTTCTGATTTTCATTCATTAATAAATCTCATCGCTTTCCGAAGATTTTGTGATCAAGCAAAAAGGCCGTTCGAGGTTCTGAGTTCTGTGTTTGGTTCAGGGTTTTGAGTTTTACGTTTGAATTTCTTTTGCCTACTGCCACTGCTGCTGCCACTTTCTCAGTTCCGGGTTCTGTGTTCTGGGTTCTTACAATGACCATGCCTGAATAACGTTGACCGTTTTTTGTTTATGTTATTGTTATGTTGACTTTTTCTTTTTTGCTTACTTTTTTCTTTTTTGTTGATAACCCACCTTTTTGTTAATAAACCTTTGTTTATTAATCCAATAAACTCTTGTGGACTATGTCCGTTAAGGGTTTGATGTGGGCGTTGCTGATTATACAAATTAACTGCTTTTATTAACATCTTTTTTAACTCATTAATATCTTCCGGTTGATAAGGAATCAGGTAGTCATTCTTTATGGTTCCGTTGATGCGCTCTGCATGTGGGTTTTCATAAGCTGTTTTACCCATGCTGTTTTTGATTCCATATTGTTTTGTTAGTGAAACAAAAATCTTGCTGTAGTACTGTCCACCTCCGTCGGAATGAAATACCAATCCCGATTCCTTTTTCAGGTTTCTGGCCTTTATGGCCATCCTGAGAGCCGGCAGTGTGGTTGATTCGGTCCTTAAGCTATCGGATGCCGAATAACCTACAATCTCCCTGTTGTATATATCTGTTATAAAGGTCAGGTAATATACCTCACTGCCGATTTCAAAGTAAGTTATATCACTAACCCATAACCGGTTTATCGATGATAACTCATCCAGGGTTAAAAGCAGGTTTGGAAAGTAGATTATCCCCCGGCTATCCGTCGTTCTATACTTTCTTTTTTTGATTTCTACCTTAAATCCATACCCATAACAAAAAGATTCAAATCGGTCTCGACCCATTGTTTTTGGCTTTAGCTTCAAATATATCAGGTGACAGCTCATCCGGGGATGATCATCACGGTACTGCTTTATGATCGGTAGTAGGTATTCCTGCTCTTCAAAATAGCGATCGTGCGGTTTAACCACGGTGAAATCCTTGTTTGCTTATCCTTATGGTACTATAAAATGCATTCATTTTGTAAGCGTGTTGTTTTCTGTTATACCAGAACCAGAGTAGGATTTTCGCCAAAGTTTGATTGAAAAATTCAATTCTATCGTCAAATACTTTGATGATGCTGTGACTGCTGTCACGATAATCTCTGTGCACGATCATATTGATAACAATTTCACGTATTGCATCCATCGGATAATCAAAGCGTTCGGTTCGTTGCGGTTCACCTGTTATGACGTACTCAACCATAAGGTGCTTTTTTATAAATGCGAGTATTTCATCCACTTCGGTGAATAAGTCAGTATTCAATGAAATACTATCAATGATCAGGGTTTCACTTTTAAAGCGCCCCACCTGAACATCACTGATCAAACAATACTCTTTGACAAAAAGTAAAAAACCACCAAATGTTAGCTGTTTATCCCGGATAATCTCGAACTTCGACAGAAACGCCATAGGTTCAGATTCAACTTTGGTTTGGGTTTGCTGTTCAATCTTCCGGATGAATTTTTTAACTTTATCAATGGATATTGCCTCTATACTGTGGTTTGGATCGGGATAAAAATCCCAACTACTGTTAATTGTTCTCAGATGTTCGTTGGAAATTTCATCAAGACTCATCAAGTGATTTGAGTTGGCAACTCGTTTATAATACTTCCCCCTGGTTGAAACAGGCTTGACGGGATATTCCTGAGCAGAAAACACAACAATTAATTTTTCTCCGGACCCAATAACCGATACATCAGGTAATAAAGCTGGAGATGTTTTGTTTTTGATCTCATTGATCCAGCGCTGCACTGATTCAGTGCTAAGTTTAACTCCTGTATGTTTGTTTTTATCATCAATACCTAATACAACCTTCCCTCCGCTTGTATTTGCAAAAGCAACTAAAGTTTCAATCAGTTCATTATTGAAGCTGCTTTTTAATTCAAGATTTTCACCTTCGCCTTGTTGAATTAAATTATATAATTCCTGGTCTGTCATTTGAGCTCAGTAATGCTTCGCTAATTTTAGGTACCATCCAATTCTGTTCTGGGTCCAAGTTTGGTTCACAGTTTTTGGTCCTTGTCAACTGCCTACTGTAACTGCTGCTGCCGCTTTTTTCAGTTCCCGGTTCTCTGTTTTCGGTTCCGGGTTCTGGGTTCAACTCCCCCTTTGAAGGCCTGTCCGGCTCTTGACGGAGGGCAGGGGGATGTTTTTCCCATTTCTCTGTTGTCAGTTCTTGCTGCTGGTTACATGTTCCTTGTCTCTGGTTGTTTCAGGTTTCAGGTTTAGGCACTCTCAACTTTAGGCAATTAAGGCAATCTGAGTACTTTGGACTCTCTTTAATTCGGTTCTCAGTTGTGCTCAACAATAGAACCATTTAGTAATTTTACCATATCCCGCTCTTCCTTCTATAAGTCTGAACCTTACTTCAATACTGTAGATCATTTTAACATTTTCCAATAACCTCTGGTTGATCCATATCTTTCTATGACTCCAAGCTGTTTTAGCTTATCCAAATGCTTCTGAATGGCCGATTCATTGATCTTTAATTTTTCTGCCAGCGCTTTTCTGCTGATTTTGTTATTTTCAAAGATGCAATTAAGGATCATTTGTTGTGTATCTGATATTTGACCACCCATTTGACCACCTATCTGACCACCTATATTTTCAAAGGCAATTCCCTTTTTTCGCCAAATAGTAATTACAAAAGCATCATCAAGTTTAAATTCCGGATTTTTCAGACCCGCCATCTTACAATGCTCAACCATATCCTGAATACCTGTGCCCATTCTTTCAATGTATTTTGCCAGATAGAGCGATTCGGCAATTAACGGATTAAAGGGATAAGAAGAGTGGTCCTTGGTCAGGTTCTCCAGGGATAAAGCAGGCGGTAGCTGACCCGGGTTCCGAATTTCCAAACGATCGGCAAAAAGCATTACCTGAATAGGGCATCGTTTCGCAAATAATCGTCAAGCATACGCCTTTCACTGGCAAACTCTGACTGAACACTGCTTATAAAAATATGGATGGGTTTCATTTAAATTATGGAATAATTCAACCAGTATTCTTGTTATGTATATAAACTTTATTCGGTGCTCGTTCTGCCGGCACTGCAACGTCTCCCGGTCTCACCGTCTTTTCATCTCCTTATTAACGTTCTCTGTTGACTGTTCTCAGTTCAGGGTTCTGAGTTCTGGGTTTTGGATTTAAAGTTTTTGGTCCTTGCCGACTGCCAACTGTAACTGCTGCTGCCGCTTACTCAGTTCACTGTTCCTTGTTTTTAGTTTTGAGTTTTTTTAATTTTAATCAATTCTCCTCTTTTCTATCATTGGATGCCGATCGCCCAATCCTTCTACCGGCTTTTGATTCCTGATCCTAAACACAATATCCACCGCATTTTTGGCTTCCTCAAGGCCATAACCTTTTCCATTGATGATTCCCTGATAACTGGCAGTATGCAAATCGGTAAATCCCCCGCTGAATTCAATCTCTTCGCCATCAATGGTGATGGAACGGAAGGTGGTCTGTCCCTTTTCTTTTATATGCATAGGTAGCGTTTCGGCATTGATGCTCAGGAACCAGCGCACGCGGGCTTTTTTAAGTTGCAGCAACCCGGCGGAACGGTCTGTTTCACTCAGATGAACAACATTATCGCTACATTCCCCGAATATCCAGCTCAGCATATCAAAAAAATGTACTCCTATGTTGGTTGCAATACCTCCGCTTTTCTCAGGATTTCCTTTCCATGACCGGTGATACCATGCACCCCTTGAGGTGATATAGGTTAAGTCAATATCATAAATCTTGTCTTTGGGTCCCTTATCGATTTTTTCTTTTAATGCCATGATGGAGGGATGGTGCCTAAGCTGGAGGATGGTAAAGATCTTTTTGCCTGTTTCTTTTTCAATCTCGGCCAGTGCATCCACGTTCCAGGGATTGAGTACCAAAGGTTTTTCGCAAATGGCATGGGCATCGTTGCGCAGGGCCATACGGATGTGGGCATCGTGCAGGTAATTGGGTGAGCAGATGCTCAGGTAATCAATCTTTCTGCTGCCCTGGCGGCGGAGCTTATCCATATGGCGGTCGAAACGCTCCGGTTCGGTGAAAAAGTCCGCTTCCGGGAAATAGGAATCGATAATACCGACGCTGTCGTAAAGATCAAGCGCTGCTGCCAGCTTGTTTCCGGTATCTTTGATGGCCTTCATGTGGCGGGGGGCTATGTAGCCGGCGGCACCGATGAGGCCGAAATTGTAAATTTTACTGTTCATTTAAGTTCGAAGTTTGGAGTTCGATGTTCGAAGTCTGTTCAGGGTTCCCGGTTCAAAGTTTTTCATATTTAGGCATTTTAGATATTAGGAACCTAAAGATTTACAGCACTTCTTGTTTCTATAAAATCTCAATTGCTTTTTCGATAAGAAATTCTTTAATTGCTTTTTCAGAAACGGCAGGAATCGTGTATTCGATTGGTTCAGAGTAATCAATATCATTAAAATAACTCAATTGGGCCCTGAATAATTTTTCTGAGAACAATTGTCCGTAAATCCGATTTGCAACAGAGCTTGTTTCTTCAATTGTACAGTGATTTTTAATGAGAAAATAAAGATCAACATAATCTTTCCATTTTGATCTGCGTCCTAGCGCATAAGCCTTCATTGCTGCCAGTTCGATTAACTCAGGCATACGAGCAACATCTGCAAAAGAGACAATGGGATTTATTGTGAATGGATATTCAAAAAAAGTAAACTTCACATCATGGATTGTAACATTCAATTGTTCATAAACCCTGCGTGTAACCGAATATTGATATTTGGTATTAGAAATCTTTTCAATAATTCTGGAAGGATTAATTTTACTATTTTTAAATAGGTCAAAATCAATGGATCTTCTATGTCCGATTTGTAATGCAATAGCCGTTCCACCAACAAGAAAATATTCACGTTTGAATTGTTTTATCAGAGATAACAATTCTGTTTGATTCCTATTTAGAATGTTGGGGAACATATTTATTAAAAACCAGGTTAAAGAAATTATATATCTCAGGATAATAATTAAGCTTTTTTCTTCCTTCTGCCTTAAAAAATGCACTTGCTACATTATTAATCCCCATAATATTTATTAAGTCATTAATATCCACTAAATCGCCGTAGTTCAAAATTGTCTCCACTAAAAACTCTTCGCTGATTTCTTCCTTCTTATCCTCAGGCGTATACCAGAAAAGCGGGCTGTGACGCTGTATGAAGTCTTTGATTTCAGTGCTATGTTTTGTCCTGGTCATGAATAATTTTCTTTAAAAATAATCAATCTTCACTTTTCCACAGGATCAGTAAATCCTCATCATTCTGAGTTTTAAGAAAGGGTATTACATCCTCTTTTCCATAAACCAGATACCGAATCTTGCGGTTAATGAAGCTTTCCGTCTTTTCAACAAGCCTCACAAGGTATTCTTTGTTGATGTTGTCGCCAACAAAGATCAGATCAATACTGCCGTTATCAATTCCCCTGGCAAAATCTCCGGCCACATAAGCCTCATCCAGGTTGCCAAGTTTTTCTATAACACGCTCAATGATCTTATCAAAACCGATTTGCTTGAGCAAAATGCTGTGAATATCTTTAAAAAGCGGATGATCTGTATTGGCCCTGAAATATTTTCTGTTGCCATCTGCCTCCGATTTAAGCAATCCTGACCTCTCAAATTTATTTAATTCCAACCGTATGGAATTGGTGGATTCACCAAATTCTGTTTCCAGATTTCGTAAATAAGACCTTGAATTGCTGTTCAGGAAAAACTTAAGAAGGATCTTAATTCGTGTTTTGGAAGTGATGAGGGTGTCGAGCATGTTAAGAAATCATACTTAAAATTAATCAGGCGGAAGTACCGGCTTTATATGGCTTCGCCCGGTCAGTCACAATATGACTGTCAATTTGCATTTAGTTTGTTTATTAAAAAAGTACTATAGAAATACCTCTATACACAAAACGAGTAACAAAGTTACTCAATATTTTTAAAATGTCAAGTTTGACTAAAATTTTTTTACAAAATTTTTATCCCTCTTTACCGGTTCAATGATCCTGAGATAATACTGAGAAATGGTAAGGGTAATGCTATGCCCGATCGATTCTATCTCAATCTTCACTTTTTGCTTTCCCTGAACGCGAATTAAATTACCGGATAAACCTTTTAAGGAACCACGAAAGATCTCGACCTTGTCGCCAGCTTCGAAAGCCCTGACACCTTCCGGTAAAATTTCTTCAGCATTGAGATACTGCTTGATAGCCAGAATTTGCTGAGGTGGCACAGGTACAGCTTTTCCTTCAAATGCAATGTAGCGCACTACGCCGAAGGTGTTCAGAACTTTATAATAATCATACGGAAAAATATGTACAAAAAGGTAAGAACGAAACAGGGGTTCTTCAACCCATTTTTTCCGGTCACTCCATTGCTTCAGGTTTTTAATGAGGGGCAGGAAGGAATCTATTCCGGAAGAAACAAGTGCGGAATGAGCCTTTTTCTCATTTCGCGATTTTGTATAAAGAGCATACCATGTTTTTTCTCCGGATGCCTGCATGATCAATTATTAGATTTTGTAATAGTCACGATACCATGTGACAAATCGGCGGATGCCTTCCCTGAAATCGGTATTGGGTTTATAATCAAAATCTTTTACCAATCCTTCCACATCGGCAAAGGTTGCCGGTACATCTCCGGGCTGCATAGGAAGGAATTTTTTCTTAGCTTTCTTCCCGATGATTATTTCAAGGGCTTCAATAAAATCAAGTAATTTCACCGGATGGTTGTTACCGATATTGTACAGTCGGTAGGGCGCTTTGGATCGTGAAGGATCGGGATGCATTCCGTCCCATTTTTCATCGGCAACAGGATTTTTATCTTTAATTTTGCTAATACCTTTCACAATATCATCCACATAAGTAAAATCACGAAGCATGATACCATTGTTGAACAGGTTAATGGGTTCGTCATGAAGAATTGCTTTGGTAAACAGAAATAGCGCCATATCCGGTCTGCCCCAGGGCCCATAAACAGTAAAAAACCTCAATCCGGTTGTGGGTAATTGAAACAGGTAACTGTAACTATGTGCCATCAGCTCATTGCTTTTTTTGGTGGCAGCATACAAGCTGATCGGATGATCGACATTGTCTCGCTTGGAGAATGGCATCTTTTCGTTCAGGCCATACACACTTGAGCTGCTCGCATAGATAAGATGCTTAACAGCCTGATATCTGCAGGCTTCCAGGATGTTCAAAAACCCAAGGATATTGCTTTGGATATAACAGTGCGGATTTTCGAGGGAATACCTTACTCCGGCCTGGGCAGCAAGATTGATTACTTTATCGAACTTTTCTCTTTTAAACAATTCAAATATGGGCTCTTTATCTTCAAGCAATAACTTGATAAAAGAGTAATTTTTATGGTTGGCGCTTGTTACCGGCTTGTTGTATTCAATCGCTTTTGGATCGATACCCGATTCAGTTAACCTGCTATATTTCAGGTTTACATCATAATATTCATTGATGCAATCCAATCCTACGATTTCATGGCCTTCGGCTGCAAGCTTTTTAACAAGATGGAATCCGATAAATCCAGCGGATCCCGTGACTAAAATTTTCATAATTTATTTGTATTATTTTTAAACAATCATTCCTACACCCATAGTATTATTTGTTCCTTCATCAATAAGGATCAGGCTTCCGGTTTGCCTGTTTTGACGGTAGCTATCGAAAAACAATGGTTTCGTAGCCCGAATTGAGACCCTTGCAATCTCATTCATTTTGAGTTCTTTTCCATCATCTACCTGATTAAGTGTGTTTACATCCACCTTATATTTGATTTCTTTTACCATACATTTCACATCGCAGGTGGTATGCTTGAGGTGGTATTTGGTTCCCGGGACCATCGGCTTGTTATTCATCCAGCAGATCATCACATCAATATCCTGGCTGATCTGGGGGCTGTTGTTTTCTTTTACAATCATGTCGCCACGGCTGATATCGAGGTCATCTGACAACCGGATGGTTACCGACATGGGTGGATAAGCTTCTTCCTTTTGCTCATCAAAAAAGTCGATGGCTTCTATCGTAGTAACAAATCCTGATGGAAGGATCATTACCTTTTCTCCTTGTCTGAAAACGCCTCCCGCTACACGCCCGGCATAACCCCGGTAATCGTGGTATTTGTCAGAAATCGGCCGGATAACATATTGAACCGGGAACCGGGGATCGATGTGATTCCAGTCGCTGCCCACATGAATATTTTCTAAAATATATCGCAATGTTCCTCCTCCATACCAGGGCATGTTCTCAGAATAGTCCACAACATTATCTCCTTTTAGCGCACTGATAGGCACATACCTAATATCTTTAACTGCAAGTTTGGAGGCAAAAGCACTGAAATTTTCTTTGATCTCTTCGTATACCTTTTCTTCATAATTAACGATATCCATTTTATTCACGCAAACGATGAGGTGAGGGATCTGGAGTAAAGAGGCAATATAGGAATGCCGGTAAGTTTGCTCTGTCACGCCATTCCTTGCGTCAATGAGGATGATCGCTGCATTTGCAGTGGAAGCCCCGGTAACCATATTGCGGGTATACTGCACATGACCCGGAGTATCGGCAATGATAAACTTCCGCTTTGGAGTGGCAAAATACCGGTAAGCTACATCTATGGTAATGCCCTGTTCGCGCTCTGCCCTCAATCCGTCGGTTAAAAGAGCCAGGTTGATCTGTTCATTACCCTTCCGAATACTTGCTCTTTTTACTGCCTCCAGCTGATCTTCAAAAATAGATTTGCTGTCGTATAGCAATCTTCCGATCAACGTACTTTTACCATCATCCACACTTCCTGCGGTGGTAAAACGCAGGAGCTCCATATCAAGGTAGGCTTTGCTTGAAAATTCTCTGTTAACTTCCATTATTCTTTAAAATCAAAACTCGTAAATCAAATATCAGATAGCTTAAATCC
Organism: uncultured Bacteroidales bacterium; assembly: GCA_963749345.1. GTDB lineage: Bacteria > Bacteroidota > Bacteroidia > Bacteroidales > JAADJA01 > JAADJA01. The sequence goes on from CAVVMO010000004.1 coordinate 853,208, forward strand.
AGGGACCGTTCTCCTTCCAGTGCTTCAGGAGGACCCGCACATACTGACTGTTCAAATCAAAAATCGTAAATCAAAAGTATCCCTCTTTCTTCCTGTCTTCCATAGCCGATTCACTCCTCATATCATCAGCCCGGCTTCCCCTCTCTGTGACTCTTGTTGCAGCGATTTCCCGAATGATGTCTTCGAGATTATCAGCCGTGGAAAGAGTAAGGCCGGTGCAAGAAATATCTCCGATTGTCCTGCATCTTACTTTGGTTCGGATCACTTTTTCATCCTCCTTTTTCATCATAAATGGAGCATCTGCAAGCCATACTCCTTCCCGGTTAAACACATCACGCTCATGTGTAAAATAGAGGCTTGGTATTTCAATATTATCAAGATAGATATACTGCCAGATATCCATTTCTGTCCAGTTGCTTAAAGGAAATACCCTGAAGTGTTCTCCCATGTTCTTACGGCCGTTAAATATATTCCAAAGCTCGGGGCGTTGGTTTTTGGGGTCCCACTGTCCAAATTCATCACGGTGTGAAAAGAAACGCTCTTTTGCACGCGCTTTTTCTTCGTCTCTTCTCCCACCACCTAAAGCTGCATCAATTTTATATTTTTCAATGGCATCGAGTAAAGTAACGGTTTGTAATAAATTCCGGCTGGCATTGTATCCTTTTTCTTCCACCACACGGCCGCTATTGATCGCCTCCTGTACCGAACCGATAATCAGCCGGGCATCCAGTTTTTTGACAAGCTCATCTCTGAACACAATGGTTTCTTCAAAGTTATGGCCGGTATCAATGTGAAATAGCGGAAATGGAAATTTTGATGGCCAGAAAGCTTTTTTTGCCAGATGAACCATGACGATGGAATCTTTCCCTCCGGAAAACAGCAGGGCCGGATTTTCAAACTGCGAAGCCACTTCACGCATAACAAATATGGATTCCGACTCTAGTTCTCTCAAATGGTTGAGATTGTATTTCTGCATGTGAAAAGGAAATATTAATTTTTATCTTTTTTAAACTCAATCAGGGGTAAAATGTAATCCATAATCTGCTGAACCGATTCTTTGGCTGTTTGTATATCTGTATTTACTTCAACATCGGGATCTACAGGCTCCTCAAAAGGAGAATCTATCCCGGTAAAATCTTTGATTTCCCCTCTTCTGGCTTTTGAATATAATCCTTTTACATCCCGATCTTCACATACTGTCAAAGGAGCATTTACATAAATTTCGATGTAATCATCTTTACCAATAATTCTTTTGGCCATCTCGCGGATCTTATCCGTAGGGCTGATGAAGCTGTTGATGCAAATAATCCCTCCCTGAACAAAAAGTTTTGATATTTCCGCAATTCGGCGTATGTTTTCAAACCTGTCCTCTTCCGAAAATGAAAGATTATTGTTTATTCCGGAACGGATGTTATCACCATCAAGGATTTGCGCTATATATCCCTGAGCCAGTAATTCAGCCTCCAGGTTTTTTGCAATGGTTGTTTTTCCTGCTCCCGATAAACCGGTCATCCAGATCACAATCGAATGCTGTTTTAAGAACCGTTCTTTATCCTTGCGATTAACGGTGATCTGAATATCCGGAAAAATATTAGCGTTACGGGTCATCATTTGAAAAATTGATTTGAAAAACACTCAATCTGGGGCGCAAATTTAGGTAAAATAAAAATCCTTATTTACCCATTTATTTATTTCATTAAGTGCCAGATTCCATTAGATATACTGCAAGACAATTAGCAAGCCCCACCAAAGAAAATTAAAATAAATTGTACCTGATAGGTTTGTCAGGAATTATTAAGTGTTCTTAAAAATTCGTTTTGCTGTTGATTCCTTTTCCTTTTCCCGGTCATCAGAATAATAACCGTAACCATAGCCATAACCGTAGCCGTAACCATAGCCGTAACCATAACCGTAACCATAACCGTAGCCATAACCGTAACCATAGGAGTTTTTGGTTAGCTTTACATCATTGATAAGGATACTGATGTTGGCCATATTTCTCTTCTCAATGTCTGCCATGATGGAAGAAAATACTTTTTTATTTGTATAGTTCTGCCTGACGATAAAAACATTTGCATCAGTATATTTCATTAAAAGAAAGGCGTCCGTTACAAGGCCTACGGGAGGGGTGTCGATTACGATGAAGTCATAGATCTCATGAAGCCTGGCAAAAAGTTCTTCGGTTCTGGGGGAGGCAATTAATTCAGCGGGGTTGGGCGGAACAGGTCCGGCCATAATGATGTCAAGATTATTAATAGGTGAAGTTTGAATAATATCCTCAATCTTACTTTTATTAATGAGAAAAGAACTGATTCCTTCCGTATTGGATAATCCGAAATCTTTATAGATCTTAGGTTTGCGCAGGTCAAAGCCGATAAGCAAGGTTTTCTTGCCATATAAGGCAAAAATAGAAGCAAGATTGATTGCGATGAATGTTTTTCCGGCACTCACCATATCTGATGTGATCATCACTGTCTGTTTTTCTTTTCCTTTCGCAATAAACTGCAGGTTGGTACGAACAGATCGGAACGATTCGGCAATAGAGGATTTAGGAGATTCGGCAACCACTGCCTGGGTATCTTTATTGCTGTGGATAATATGACCGATGATGGGAAATTTGGTGGCATTTTCAACGTCTTTTCTTTCCACGATCTTGTCATTGAAAAAGTCTTTCCCAAGCACATAAACCACCGGTAAAACAATGCCAAGGATGAGAGCGATCATATAATTCAGGCTTTTCTTCGGAAATACCGGCGAATCTTCAAAGTCTCTCGCAATATCAATTACTTCGTTGTCAGGTTGGTTCGAGGCTTTTGTAATTTGAGCTTCGGAACGCTTTTCCTGTAGGTAAGTATACATTTCGTCACTTAACTTAAACTTTCTTTGAAATCCAAACAATTGTCTTTGTGTGGCAGGTAATTGCTTAACCTTGACCTCCATTGCTGCAATTCGTTTATCTATGTCCTGAATCGATATTTCAGATGTTTTAATAATGCTTTTCACATTTTCAAGCAAGGTGGTAACAGTCATTTCAATTTTTTTATCAATGGCCAGAACCATGGGATTGGTTGGCTTTGAAAAATAAAGCATTTCTTCACGTTCAGCATAATACCCTGATAACTCTGATGTGAGTTGCTCAAGCAATGGATCCTCAATACCCATGGTTGCAGGGATGATAAGGACATCCGCCAGGTCCTGGTTTTGCAGGATGTACTTTTGAAGTGACTTATAGTATTGTGATTTTAAATTCAAATGAGCTTTTTCTATTTCCAGTTCCTTCAATTGATCAAATACCTGGGAAGCCTGCAGATCAAGATCCATCACCTGTTTTGACACCCTGAAATCCTGCAGGTTTTGTTCAGCAAAATTAAGGGAATCGGTTATTTCTCCCAGCTGACTATCAATAAACATGATGGTGTTTTCAGCCACCCTGTTTTTCTGATCAAGGCTCCTTTTAAGGTAAACTTCTGTAAGCCTGTTTAAAAAGTCAACAGACTTGGCTATATTGTTGGATTTTAAAGTAATTTTCAGGATGGAAGATTCTTCTTTAATCGGTTCGATCTCAAAAGATTGAAATTGAACTGTGAGCTTGTCAATTTCATTAAAAACAAAGAAATAGTTTTTATTGTCATGCGCTTCCGGATAATAAATTTCAGTTAGTTTAACCTTAAAGGAATAACTATCACTGACAAGCCACTGATCAAAAGCAAAAGTACTGTCAATACTGATATTTAAATTTTTTGAAATATCGATAACTTTAATTAATTCAAATTTACTGAAGTTATAAAGACTTACACCCTTTCCCTGGGCTTCAAAGGAAAACTTTTCGTTTGATAAAATTGTGAGTTTGAATTTAACATTAATTGGCTGCGGGTGCGTGGAATCAATAATGATCTGAAATGGGCAATCTTTATATAATTCTGAGGTAATAAAATTATCTTCCTGAAAATAAGAAACACCCAGATCCAGGTTTCTAACGGCTGTATTTACAAGTGTATAAGATTGCAGTTTACCAATTTCGTTTTCAGTATTTTGTTTACTGCCCCTGAATCCAAAACCCATAAGGTCCTGTGCATCCATTGCTGATTTATCTTCTTTGATAAGTAAAGTAGTACTTACTTCATAAATCGGTTTTGTATACTTATTGAACAGGAAGGCGATCAATAAAGCAATAAAAATAGTCAGGATAAAAAAGTACCAGTACCTGTATAATTTAAAGAACAGTGATTTATAGTCAAATGATTCTTCCTGCTGAATGATATTCTGAATGTTTTCCACTTATTAAATATTTCTTATTTGAATATAGCAAACAATGCAAGTCCCAATGAAATTGTTGAGATAACCAGCGTGTAAGGGAAGGCTGAAAATGCAAAGTTCTTGCCCTTCACCGGGGTCACATAAATGATGTCGTCTGGCATCACATAATAATATTCCGATTCAAGGACATTATCATGCAACATATCAATATGAAAAATTTTCGACTTATTGCCATTTTTACGAACCAGAACAATGTCGTCTCTTTTGGCATAGGTTGTTAAATCACCTGCAAGGCCAATGACTTCAAAGATGTTTATTTTATCCTGATATATCTTGTATTGTCCGGGCTTTTGAACTTCTCCGACAACGGTAACATTATAATTGACCAACTTGACGATTACAGTGGTTTTATTGAGGTATTTATCAATTTCAGCCTGAATCAAACTTTTCGCCTCATCAATAGTTAAACCGAGGACCTGTACTTTGCCAATAAACGGCAAATCAACAAAACCCGCGGCATCAACATAATAGCTTTTAAGGTAAATTGCAGCATCATAATATACATCACTCGATGTTCCATATCCCAGATTAAAAAATTCATATGATTTTTCGTCCAGGCTATAAACCTTGGCATATAAATTATTTCCGATCTGCAATTTATGATCGTATATCTTATTGTTTACATACTCTGATTTGATACTATCCTGGTATGCCTGAAGATAAATCTGCTTTTTTATTGGAACACAGGATGCAAAAACTGCAAGGAAAAATGCGATTCCAAAAAGTGATTTAAAACTTTTATTATAGCGTAAATGCATCGGGGTCATTTATTTCGTAATTCTCTTTTTTTAAAAACAAGGCGCAAAAGTAAAGCATTTTAAGTAATATATGAAATATTTTTAATTCATTAATTTTGGCGAATTATAAATTAACCTTCTATGAAAGCATACATTTTCCCCGGACAGGGCGCTCAGTTCACAGGAATGGGAAAGGACTTATTCGATAAGTCTGAAAAAGCAAGAGACCTTTTTGAATTGGCTGATAAAACCCTGAATTTTAAAATTACTGAAATCATGTTCTCTGGCTCGGAAGATGATCTGAGGCAAACGAAAGTGACACAACCTGCTATATTTTTACATTCAGTGATTCTTGCCAAAGTAATGGGTGAAGCTTTCAAGCCGGATATGGTTGCCGGTCATTCACTGGGAGAGTTTTCCGCCTTGGTAGCCAACGAAACGTTGTCCTTTGAAGATGGTTTAAAGCTTGTTTATGCAAGGGCAATGGCCATGCAAAAAGCCTGTGAGGCCGAACCTTCGACCATGGCTGCCATCCTTGGTTTGGATGATAAAATTGCAGAAGAAGTTCTTTTAAAAATATCAGAAGTTGTTGTTCCGGCAAACTATAATAGTCCGGGTCAATTGGTAATTTCCGGATCGATGAAGGGGATTGAAATTGCCTGCGAAAAATTGAAAGAAGCAGGAGCTAAAAGGGCATTACCTCTTAAAGTTGGCGGTGCGTTTCACTCACCCCTGATGGAGCCGGCAAGACTGGAACTGGCTGAAGCCATCAACCGAACCACCTTCAACAAACCGATATGCCCGATTTATCAAAACGTAAACGCAATGGCTATTTCTGATCCGGAGCAAATTAAAATCAACCTTAATGCACAATTAACCTCACCTGTTCGCTGGACCCAAAGTGTGATAAACATGATTGCTGATGGAGCAACTACTTTTATTGAGGTTGGACCAGGTAATGTCTTGCAGGGATTGGTAAAGAAGATAAATAACTCTGTCGGGGCTGTGTCAGCAGTTGTTTAAATCGAAGTTCTTTGTTTTCTGTTTTCAGTTCTCTTTTTTCTATTATCACCTTGGTTAACGCTCAACATATTGTTTTTCATAATATTTCTGATAATCACCCGAAGTTACATTGTTGAGCCACTTTTGGTTGGCAAGGTACCAGTCGACTGTTTTCTCTAAACCCCTTTCAAAATCGAGGGAAGGGCTCCATCCAAGCTCTTTATGTAACTTTGATGAATCGATGGCATATCGCAAATCGTGGCCTGCACGGTCTTTCACATAAGTAATAAGTTTTTCGGAAGTGCCTGGGATTCGTTGCAGCTTCCTGTCCATAATCTCGCACAATTTCAGGATCAAATCAATGTTCTTCCATTCATTATTACCACCAATGTTATAGGTTTCTCCAACTTTACCCCGGTGAAAAATCAAATCTATGGCTGATGCATGGTCTTCAACATACAGCCAGTCACGAATATTCAATCCTTTGCCATAGACAGGAAGCGGATTATTGTTTTTTATATTATGAATGAATAATGGCAGGAGTTTTTCAGGAAACTGATTAGGACCATAATTATTTGAACAATTGGAAATCACAACAGGTAATCCAAATGTATCATGGTATGCTCTGACCAGATGATCGGAGCTTGCTTTGGATGCAGAATAAGGGCTGTGAGGGTTGTAAGCAGTTTCTTCGGTGAAATAACCTGTTTCACCAAGCGATCCATAAACTTCATCAGTTGAAATATGGTAGAATTTTTTTCCGGTTAATTCCTCTTTCCAAACATGTCTTGCTGAATTGAGAAGATTAACAGTACCAACAATGTTGGTAAAGATAAATTCCATTGGATTGGAAATGGATCTGTCTACATGTGATTCAGCAGCAAGGTGAATGACTCCGTCAAAGCGGCGCTCAATAAATAGTTCCTGAACAAAACTTGAATCAACGATATCCCCTTTGATGAAAGTATAATTTGGCTTATTGTCAATATCTATAAGGTTTTCAAGGTTACCTGCGTAGGTAAGTTTGTCAAGGTTAAAAATGTGATAATCAGGATATTTATTGACGAATAGCCGCACCACATGCGATCCGATAAATCCTGCACCTCCTGTAATTAATATTTTTTTCATTAATAACTCTTGCTAAGCAATATTTTATTTCTTTTTACTTGTTTCTTCCAGAAATTTTTCCCAGTTCCAGGCTGAAAGCATCATTTCATCTATATTTTTTTCTGCTTTCCAGCCAAGTTCTGCATTGGCAAATGAAATATCGGCCCATACTTTCTCAATGTCTCCCGGACGCCTATTGGAAAATTTATAATTCAGTTTAATCCCGGTTGTTTTTTCGAAAGATGAAATTATTTCAAGTACTGAATATCCTTTTCCTGTTCCCAGGTTAAAAATTTCAGGATTGCTTTTATTCTTTTTTTCAATCAGCCGGTCCATTGCAACAACATGCGCCTTGGCCAAATCCACAACATGAATATAATCCCGGATTGCAGTTCCGTCAGGTGTATCATAATCTTTTCCATAGACATTCAGGCACTCTCTTTTCCCGATGGCTGTCTGGGTAAGAAAAGGAACAAGATTATTCGGAACACCAATGGGCAGCTCACCGATCAGAGCAGAATCGTGTGCACCAATGGGGTTGAAATAGCGTAAAAGAATACTCTGAATGGGCGATGCTTTACTAACATTTTCAATAATCTCTTCCGAAATTTGCTTGGTATGCCCATAAGGAGACCAGACTTTTTTAATAGGTGCTTTTTCTGTAACGGGTAATTCATCAGGCTGACCATAGACGGTGCAGGAGGATGAAAATACAAAATTGCTTATGTTGTGTTCTTTCATTCCCTGAAGTATGTTTAGCAGGGACAAAATATTGTTGTTATAATATTCCAGTGGTTTTTCAACTGATTCCCCGACAGCTTTGAGTGCCGCGAAATGAATGATACCATCTATATCGGGATTTTTTTTGAAGAAGGCTGCAGTCTTTTTCTTATCTTTTAAATCCAGTAATTCAAATCCCGGCCGTATACCGGTTATTTTTTCAATTTTATCAACAACGCTCAAATAAGAATTGGAAAGGTTGTCCAAAATAAGGACATTAAAACCCTTCTGCTGAAGCTCAACAACGGTGTGAGATCCAATATAGCCCGTTCCCCCTGTTACAAGAATTTTCAATTGCAATGTTGAATTAGAGACTCCAATAAGTAAGTTCTTTAATTTTATTTCTGTAAAGGCCTTTTACGTCGACAAGGATGCCATTCTTTGCAGAAATCGATTGAAAGTATTTTTCGTCCAGATCTTTGTAATCTTTATGAGAAACAGCCACTACCACGGCATTGTAGTCTTCCGAAATATCATCTACAAGCTCAAATCCATATTCCTTTCTCACCTCTTCGCTTGATGCGTGAGGATCTGTTACTTCCACGAGGACTCCATAGGTTTTCAGTTCATTGACAAGGTCGGCTACTTTGGAGTTCCTTAAATCACTCACATCTTCCTTGAAGGTAACTCCCATGACAAGGACCTTGGTATTCAAAATCTTTTTGCCTTTATCAATTAATTTCTTTACAATTTGCTTTGCAATATAAAAACCCATCGAATCATTTACAAACCGACCTGAGTTGATCACCTGCGGATGATAACGGAATTCTTTGGCTTTATAAGCAAGGTAATAGGGATCAACGCCAATGCAATGGCCGCCAACCAAACCCGGATAAAATTTAAGGAAATTCCATTTGGTTCCTGCTGCTTCCAAAACATCATAGGTATTAATTCCCATCCTGTTAAAAATCATTGAAAGTTCATTCATGAGGGCAATGTTCACATCCCTTTGGGTGTTTTCAATGACTTTTGCGGCTTCGGCAACCTTGATGCTGGGTGCGCGGTGAACTCCTGCCCTGACAACCAGTTCGTAAGTATTGGCAATATTATCCAAAGAAATATCATCACATCCTGAAACGATTTTTTTAATTGTAACAATGGTATGCTCTTTATCACCCGGATTGATCCTTTCAGGCGAGTAGCCAACTTTGAAATCCTTGTTAAACTTCAATCCTGACATATTCTCAAGAATCGGAACACAATCCTCTTCAGTGGCCCCGGGATAAACGGTTGATTCATAAACCACATAATCTCCCTTTTTTAAGATTTTTCCTACGGTTCTTGTTGCAGCCAGTAAAGGTGACAGATCGGGCATATTGTGATTATCGATGGGCGTTGGTACAGCAACGATATGAAAGGCTGCAGCTTTTAGGTCTTCGGGATTGGTAGTAAAAATGATGTCACAATTATCGAAAGCTTCGGAAGGCAATTCTTCACTCGGATCGATTTTATTTCTCATCATTTCGACCCTTTCAGCGTTGATGTCGAATCCAATGACAGGTATTTTTTTTGCAAATTCAAGTGCAATGGGCAAACCCACATAGCCCAGTCCGATCAGAGATAATTTTGCTTCTTTATTTATTAGCTTTTGATAAACATTCATATTTATTAAGTTATTTTTTCACGATTTAAACTCTAAACAGTTTTTAACAAAATAGAGGCTGTTAAAGTTTATTGATTAATCTGTTTTGCATGTTTTTTAATACTGTTGATTACCATATCCTGATCTTCATGCGACAAATATGGATGCATCGGAAGGCTGAAAACCTGAGCTGCAATTTCTTCGGTTACCGGGAAATCACCGAGCTTATAACCCAGACCCACAAAAGCATCCTGAAGATGGAGAGGTTTAGGATAATAAACCGCGGTTGGAATTCCGTCAGCCTTCAGGCCATCCATTATTTTTTCCCTTTTTGGATGCAAAATGGAATACTGCGCCCAGGCTGAAAGATTAAAGGATTTTAAAACAGGAGTTTTAACAATATCCTTAAGGTTTTCAGTATATCTTGCCGCAACTTTTTGCCGCAGGCCGATTTCCTCTTCAAATATTTCAAACTTAGGCAGAAGAATGGCAGCCATTAAGGTATCCAATCGTCCATTAATTCCAATCCGGATGTTATTATACTTATCACTTCCCTGCCCGTGAATCCTTATGGATAAAAGCTTTTTAAGCATTTCTTCATTATTGGTAAAGATCATCCCCCCATCACCGTAAGTGCCAAGCGGTTTTGCGGGGAAAAAGCTGGTTGCTGCCACTTCGGCTAAGGAGCCGGCTCTCTTGTTTTTATATATTCCGCCAAATCCCTGTGCCGCATCTTCAATAACGAACATTCCATATTTTTTGGCAATAGCATTGATTTCATCATAATCAGCAGGCTGACCGAAAAGGTCGACAGGAATGATCCCTTTTAGTTTTAATTTTCCTTCTTTTTTAACCTTTAAAATCACTTCTTCAAGTTTGGTGGCATCCATATTAAAAGATTCGGCTTCGATATCAACAAATACCGGCGTTGCACCCAACAATTGAACAACTTCAGCCGTCGCAATAAATGTGAAGGATACAGTAAAAATGGCATCTCCCGGGCCCACTTCGTAAGCCATCAAAGGCATAAGCAATGCATCTGTCCCGCTTGCACAACCAATTCCGTACTTCACACCCACATATTCGGCAAGCTTGTTTTCTAATTCAGTAATTTCCGGTCCCATGATATAACTTCCATGGGCCAGCACTTTCTGAATATTTTCATCGATCTTATCCTTGATCCTGGCCTGCTGTGCTTTTAAATCAATAAATTGCATTTTCTTTCTGATTAAATCTGTTCAACAATATTTTCTTTTTTAATATAACTTCTGTTGCATTTGGTACACGTAGCTTTTTCTTCCAGCCTTTCATCCAAAGAGAGATCCAACCGGTTCCCGCAAGCACAAACCCAACCTTTTAATCTGGCAGGATTTCCGAATACCATGGCATAGTCGGGTACTTCTTTGGTTACAACGGAACCGGCGCCGACAAATGCATATTTGCCGATCGAATGGCCACAAACGATAGTGGAATTCGCCCCAAGCGAAGCACTTTTTTTAACAATCGTTTTAAGATAAAAGGCTGAACCACGCTGAGGAAATTCACTTCGTGGATTTAAGATGTTCGTAAAAACCATTGAAGGTCCGCAAAACACGTAGTCCTCAAGCTCCACGCCTTCGTAAACAGAGACGTTGTTCTGTATTTTAACATTGTTACCTATCCTGACATTGTTGCCAATATTCACGTTCTGGCCGATGGAACAATTTTTTCCAATTTTTGAGCCGTTTTGTACATGCGAAAAATGCCAGACCTTAGTTCCTTCATCAATTTCTACATTGTCATCAACATAAGCACTTTCATGAACAAAATATTTTTTTTCCATTTGGTTGATAAAGTTATTTTATGTTACCCATACTGTGATTCATTCTTTTTGTTTGGCTTGCAAAATCATGCTGCTTTTATAGACTCCTTCAAATGAAACAGGGGCGGCAAAATTAGTTAAATATTACAACAATCAAAGACTTCAGGAACCTCCGGTAGTTGATTACAAGCATAAGATTGGTTTCACAGAAAAGAGAGATGATAAATCAATGAAGCTTTAAAAGACTGATAGATAAAATCATTTAATCCTACCTGATAACCCAAACCGAAATCGAAATGATCCGTTTGTTTCATTATATCCAATCGATAAACGATTGGGCGATCCCTGAAAGACACAGGTTCTTCTTTATCCCCAACGATAACCAATTCATTTCCAAAATACCCTAAATAACCATCTAATGAATTATTAAGATAAAATCGGGAGAAATTAAGATCCAATCCGGCTCCAAATAATATGGCATCATTCTGCCGGTTTTCAGGAAGATTCATTTGCCATGAATAAAAACCAATCATTCCATGAATGCGAATTCTATGGATGAATTTATCAGTAAACATTACATCTTTACCCAGCGAAAGATCAAAAAAATAACCCGGGGCATCGGTGTTTCTGGCATCGCTGAGTTGAGAACCTGAGGCTGTTTTGCAAGCCATCCGCAAAGCAATATCAGGAATCCTTTGATTTTTAATTACCTGAATGATCGTACTGAAATAAATATCACCAGTAGCAAATCCTTCTCCACTTCTGTTTCTTACTCGCCTTTCAATAACGGTAGGTTCATCCATTTTATAATGTTCTACAGGTACTCCATAAAACTCAAGAGCAATAATGCTTTTTACCAAAGGTATATAGCAATCAAAAAAAACATCCTGCGTTTTATCTCCTTTACTAATGTGGCTTTCGAGATCCATTCTTAATTCAAATCGATCCTTTACCCGGCCTTTTTGCGAAAAGGGAACAGGTAATGCGTTTGGTCCAGTGTAATAGGGTGAATAAATTATGTATTGGGTCCATGAAGTAATGCCGTCCCAGTGATGTGTTTCGTTCCACCATGTGGCATCATCCTGCGAAATGATTACTTTAAAAGGAAAGCTCACGATCAAGGCAGCAAAAAATAAAATTTTTTTAGAGTTGAGAAATAATTCCATTGCGAAAGATTGAAGTATTTAGCACCCGGCAAATTTACATAAGCGTCAATATTTACTTTCATATATTTGCCACAATATTTTATAATTAGATGAGATTTTGCATTTTGACATTGATAATTTCTCTTGCTACGGGGTTGAAAGGCCAATCGGATATTTCCGACACAACCCTTAGCATACCTATGTTTTATGCAACCTACTCTTATCAGTTTCCTGGTGGTGATCTGGATGACAGGTTTGGAAATAATTCATCAATCGGTGGTGGTTTTTCCTGGAAAACAAATCAAAACTGGATAACCGGAGCCGAATTCAACTTTTTATTTGGCAATGATGTTAAAATTGCTGATCAGATCATGAACAACCTGAAGACTGAAGATGGCGCCATCATCAATATGGCTGGAAACTATACGAGTTATTCGATATATGAAAGAGGGTATTACATTTCAGCAAGGATAGGAAAACTGATACCCGTCCTCAGCCCAAATCCTAATTCAGGAATTACCATCATAGGAAGTTTAGGATACCTGCAACACAAAATCAGGATTGAGGTGGTTGAAAATACTGCACCCCAGCTTAAGGATGACTATAAAAAGGGTTATGATCGGCTGGCCGGCGGATTTGGTATGAGTGAATTTATTGGATACACCTATTTGAGCAACAGCCGGTTGTTAAATTTCTATTTGGGTTTTGAAATAAACCAGGCATGGACAAAAGCCCGGAGAGATGTGGATTTTGATACCGGAAAACCAGATGAAATACCCAAAAGATTTGATGTTCTCTATGGCATTAAAGTCGGTTGGATTGTACCACTTTTCAAACGTATGCCTGAAAAGTATTATTACTATTGATTTTGAAATACAAAGGGGAATGTCTGTTTTATACAATGGTGCCATTTTTGCGTATTACTTCCTGGTCCGGATCTACTCCTTATTTAATTCGAAAGCCAGGTTATGGATTCAGGGGAGGAAGGGGCTTTATGATCGATTATCAGGTGAAATAAATAATGGTGAAAAAATAATCTGGTTCCATGCCGCCTCGCTCGGAGAATTTGAGCAAGGCCGCCCGGTGATGGAAGCCTTCAGAAGTAAATACCCGTCTTATAAAATCATGCTCACTTTTTTTTCTCCATCGGGTTATGAGATAAGAAAAAACTACGATGGGGCTGATTACATTTTTTATCTCCCAATTGATACCAGGAAAAACGCAATGCGTTTTATTCAAATTGTTAATCCCAAAATTGCCATTTTTATCAAGTACGAATTCTGGTTCAATTACATTGATATTCTTCATCAAAAGCAAATTCCCACGTTCATCATTTCTGCCATTTTCAGGGAAGAACAACACTTCTTTAAATGGTATGGCGGATGGTTCAGGAACATGTTGAAAAAAATCACCTATTTCTTCGTTCAAAACAATGAGTCGCTCGAATTGCTTAAATCGATCGGTATTAATCAGGTGATGCTTAGCGGTGATACGCGTTTTGACAGGGTTATTGAAATTGCACGAAACAGAAAGACATTTCCTTTGGTGGAAAAATTTGCAACCGGCCACAAGGTTCTGCTCGCTGGAAGCAGCTGGCCGCCGGATGAAGAATTGGTCCAGAAACTATCCTCAGCGGACGGCCAACTGAAGATCATAATCGCACCGCACGAGATTCATGAAGAACATATCGTTGCAATTGAAAACAGATTTAGTCAAAACAAATCTCTGCGCTATTCTAAAGCGAATGAAGAAAATATTCAACAGACCAATGTGCTGATCATTGATGGAATGGGATTTTTGTCGTCACTCTATCAGTACTGTGATATTGCCTATATCGGAGGAGGCTTCGGTAAAGCAATTCATAATATTTTGGAAGCAGTAACTTTCGGAAAACCCGTGATTTTTGGTCCAACTTATCATAAATTTAAGGAAGCCGTTGATCTGATTCAAAGAGGAGGTGCTTTTGCTATAGCGAACGAGAAAGAATTTGTTGAAATCTTTAGCCGGCTTGCAACCAATCAGGAGTATTATCTGAATGCTTCAAAAATTTGTAAAATTTTTGTTGAAGAAAATAGCGGTGCAACTGCCATCATCATGGACAAAATATCAAATCATATTTGAATTGTAAACTTATCCCAATCCTGACCAAATCTGAATTTATTCCTGAATTCATCGAGCGACTGAGCGCTTAATGCAGCCTGAACGATTTCTTCTTTGCCGGCAGCAGCCTGAGCAACAACTTTCCCGGACGGATCAACCACCATCGAATCTCCGGAATGATAGATCCGGTTATCATCAAATCCAACCCTGTTTACCCAAATGACATAAGCCTGATTTTCTATTGCACGGGCAATCAATAACGCCTTATAAGCATTGCTTCTGACTTCCGGCCAGTTGGCAACATAAACCAGAACGTCATATTCTAATTTGTTTTCTATAAAAGTATTCTTGCTCCATACGGGAAACCTGAGGTCATAGCAAATCTGCAAATTAAAATTCCAGCCATTTAAACTGGTTATTTTTTTTGTCTTACCCTGCGAAATTCTTTGCTGTTCATTGGCCATGCTGAAAAGATGCCGCTTATTGTAGCATTCATAACTGCCATCGGGTTTCACCCAAAACATCCGGTTAAAATATTTGCCATTTTCTTCGGTCAAAATACTTCCCGCAATAATGCTGTTCAATTCCTTCGCTTTCTGTTTCATCCAACTGACAGCAAATCCATCTTCAGGTTCAGCAAATTTTTCTGCATTCATGGTAAAGCCTGTGCTGAACATTTCAGGTAGTAAAATCAGATCGGAGTGGTTATCAATTTGGATAAATTTCTGGTCCAACATTGAAAGATTCTTTTGAATATCTTCCCAAATTATATCGGTCTGAACAAGAAGTACTTTTAAATCTTGCATAGAATTTCAGCGGCTTTTTTCAGGGTATCTTCTTTTTTTGCAAAGCAAAAACGCAGGACTTTATTGTCAACATTTTTATGATAGAAAACCGAAACAGGAATGGAAGCCAACTTATATTCTTTTGTCATCCGGATGGCAAAATCAATTTCTGTTTCGTCCGTTATTCCACTGAAATCAAGAAGCTGAAAGTAGGTGCCATAAGATGGGATAATTTTAAATCTCGAATTTTTAATAAGTTTCAAAAACTGATCCCTTTTATCCTGGTAGAAATGTCCAAGGTTCATGTAAACACTTTTATCCGTCATGTATTCGGCAATGGCATATTGAATGGGTGTGTTACAGGCAAAAACGACAAACTGGTGTAATTTTCTGAATTCTTCCATCAGGTTTTCAGGAGCAATGACATATCCCAATTTCCATCCTGTAGCATGAAATGTCTTTCCAAAGGAACCCACTACATAAGATCGCTGTATCAACTCAGGGTAGTGGCAAATGCTTTCATGACGTTTTCCATCAAAGATCAGGTGCTCGTAAACCTCATCACTCAGGATAATGATGTCAGTGTTTCGTGTAAGCTTATCCAGCATTTTCATATCCTCTTCCCTTAAAATACTGCCTGTTGGATTATGCGGTGAATTGATAATGATCATTCGTGTACGGCTGGTGATCAGCATTTTTACTTCATCCCATTCAATGTGGTAATCCGGAAGTTTAAGCTGGGCAAATTTTACAATTCCACCATGCATTTTAATTACCGGCACATACGAATCGTATGATGGTTCAAAAACGATAACTTCATCTGCTTCGTTGATGGTGGCAGCAATGGCAGTATGCAATGCCTGGGTTGCCCCTGCTGTGATATTAATTTCTTTTTGAAAATCATATTTAACGCCATAAAGCGATTCAAACTTTTGAGAAATCTGTTCACGAAGCTCCGGAATACCGGTCATGGGCGCATACTGATTTTTTCCCTTTTTCATGTATTTATGAACGAGATTAATCAGTTGGGTTGATACATTAAAATCCGGAAATCCCTGTGAAAGATTTATCGCTTTATTTTCTAATGCAAGTGCAGACATTACTGCGAAAATTGAAGTCTCCTGCTTGGGCATTTTGGATTTAATCGTTCCTTTAAAATTCATCCTGCTATTTTTATTAAATCATCGGGTAAAATTAGTGATTTAAAAACGAATTTATTTTTTAAGTATTTTTGAATGCTCAATGTTAAATGACTTTTTAATTTACCATAACAAAAGAGATTGCAATAATTGATTAAAAGGAATTTGTTTCTAATGAAGAAAAAACTAATTTTTAAAAATTATGAAGAATATTGATAGCTATAATTTCAAAGGTAAAAAAGTATTGGTACGTGTGGATTTTAATGTACCTCTAAATGAAAAATTTGAGATAACTGACACCAGCAGGATTGATGCTGCCATCCCAACGATAAAGAAAATTCTTTCGGGAGGAGGCTCTGCAATTCTCATGTCACACCTGGGAAGACCCAAAGAAGGCCCAACTCCAAAATATTCATTGAAACATACACTTGGGTATCTGTCGAAGGCTCTTGGTCTTTCTGTTAAATTTGCTGACGATTGCATTGGAGATTCAGCTATTACGCTTGCAGGAGGATTGAAACCAGGAGAAGTTCTGCTTCTTGAGAATCTTAGGTTTTATAAAGAAGAAGAAAAAGGAGATGAAGGATTCACTAAAATGCTTGCTTCTCTCGGCGACGTTTATATGAATGATGCCTTCGGAACAGCGCATCGTGCGCATGCCTCCACCACCATCATAGCAAAATATTTCCCCCATGATAAGATGTTCGGGTACATCATGGAGAATGAAGTGAAGAGTATCGACAAGGTTCTTCACGAGGGGCAAAAACCTTTTACGGCCATACTTGGAGGTGCAAAGGTTTCCGGAAAGATCGAAATCATTAACAACCTCTTAAGCAAAGTAGATAATCTGATCGTAGGTGGCGGGATGATGTTCACGTTTATTTCGGCTATGGGTGGAGAAGTAGGCAAATCGCTCGTGGAAGATGAGTTGCTGGAACTTGCATTGAATACAGTTGAAGGGGCAAAAGAATTGGGAGTTAATTTATACCTGCCAACTGATGCTGTTATTGCAGATAAGTTCGAAAATGATGCGCATAAGCTAATATCTGATGTGAATGAAATTCCCGAAAATTGGATGGGATTGGATATCGGACCTGCATCCATTAAAAAATTTACTGAGATAATCGAAAACTCAAAAACCATTCTGTGGAATGGCCCGATGGGTGTTTTTGAAATGGAGAATTTTGCCGCTGGGACAAAAGCAATTGCTGAAGCTGTCGCCAGGGCCACGCAAAAAGGAGCATTTTCGCTCATTGGTGGAGGCGATTCAGTAGCAGCCATCAACAAATACCACCTGAAAAACAAAGTGAGCTATGTTTCCACCGGCGGTGGCGCCATGCTCGAATACATCGAAGGGAAAGAGCTTCCCGGTGTGAAAGCAATTAAAGAATGAACTCAAAATACATAATGCTCCGGGTAGCTTTTGCTTTTATTTCGGGCTTATGTTTTATTATTCCTGCCCACTCACAGGAACTCACTTTTACAAGACAGGATACACTAAGAGGCTCTATCACCAATGAAAGAAAGTGGTGGGATTTGAAGTACTATCATCTTGATATTGTTGTTCATCCTGAAGACAGCACGATCGAAGGGAAAAATACAATTCGTTATACAGTTCTTGAGCCTTATCAGGTTATGCAAATCGACCTTCAACCACCGCTAATTATATATAAAGCACTTCAGGATGGCAATGCTCTTGAAATCGTTCATGAGGGTAATGCTCATTTTATTCAGCTATCTGATAAACAGGAACCCATAAATGTTTATGAAATAGAAATATATTATGGTGGTAAACCGCATCTTGCGTTGAACCCACCCTGGGATGGAGGAATTACCTGGGAAAAAGACAAAAACGGATTTCCTTTTATTGTATCCTCCTGCCAGGGAACAGGGGCGAGCATCTGGTGGCCTTGTAAAGACCACATGTACGATGAGCCCGACAGCATGCTCATCAGTGTTAACGTTCCTGATAACCTGACCTGTGCTTCCAATGGCAGGCTCCGGAGCGTGGATATAAAAGAAGATGGCACTTACACTTTTCACTGGTTTGTCTCCAATCCGATTAATAATTATGGTGTGAATATCAACATTGGGGATTATGTCCATTTTTCTGATCAATACCAGGGTGAAAAAGGACAGCTGGACCTTGATTACTATGTTCTGAAAGATAATCTTGAGAAAGCAAAGGTTCATTTCAAAGATGTCAACCGAATGCTTGAGGCTTTTGAATACTGGTTCGGACCATATCCATTTTATGAAGATGGTTATAAACTGGTGGAGGTTCCTTATTTGGGTATGGAGCATCAAAGCTGTATCACTTATGGCAATAGTTTTCAGAATGGCTATTTGGGATTTGACGAAAGCGGTTCTGGCTGGGGTAAAAAATTTGATTTTATCATTATCCATGAATCGGGTCATGAGTGGTTTGCCAACAGCATCACCTACAAGGACATCGCTGATATGTGGATACACGAAAGCTTTACAAACTATTCCGAAAATTTATTTGTGGAATACTTTTATGGTAACCAGGCCGGCAAGGAATATGCAAGGGGAACCCGAAAAAATATCTGGAATGACAGTCCGATCATCGGCTATTATGATGTGAATCGAGAAGGATCGGGGGACATGTATCCGAAGGGTGGGAACATGCTTCATACACTCCGGCAGATTGTAAATGACGATAAAAAATGGCGGGATATTTTACGGGGTATTAACCGTGAATTTTACCACCAGGTGGTTACGACCGAACAAATTGAAAATTACTTGATCGAAAATGCGGAGATCAATCCTTCTTTCTTTGATCAATACATGCGGGATGTAAGGATTCCTGTTTTTGAATATTATATCAAAGATGGCTTGCTATATTATCGCTGGAATAACTGTGTTCCGAAATTCAATATGCCGGTAAAAATTTATCTCTCAGGAAAGGAAACCTGGCTTTATCCCATCATGGTTTGGAAAAAAACCGAAGTCAAAAGTAACGAGACGGAAGTATCGGTTGATCCGGATTTTTATGTGGCCAGCATGAACATAACCAAATAAGATTTTCTTTCTGTCTCAAATCCCATTCTCCGCAATATCCAGTATCCCCGTTACAAGCCTGTCAAGTTCGTAGGTTGTTGTAAAAACATGTGGCGTTATCCTTACAGCTTCCACATTGTCAATAACCATGGATGTTGTATGAATTTTATACTTACTCATCAATCGGGTTGTAATATCTCCTGGTTTTATACCTTCAATTCCAAAGGCAGCCAGTCCGCATGAAAATTCTGGTTTGAGAGAAGTATACATCCGAATCTTCGGATTTTGAATTACTTTCTCTACCCAGTAATTCTTTAAATAACGCAATCTCGCTTCCTTTCTTTGGATGCCTATTACCTGGTGAAAATCGATGGCGTGGCTGATCGAAAGTTCGATCGGAAACGACCGGGTGCCAAGCGATTCGAATTTGCGGATGTTGTCTCCATCGGGCTGGTTATCGGAAAGTAATGCCCAGATATTTTTTATCTTTTCTTTCTTCACATACAACATTCCTGTTCCGAAGGGAGCGCAAAGCCACTTGTGCAGGCTGGTTCCGAAATAGTCACATTCCAGGTCGGGAATTTTATAATCAATGTGAGCAAAGGTATGAGCGGCATCAAGCATTACTTCCACTCCATGACCATGAGCCATTTGTGCAATCTTTTTCGCCGGTAAAATTTGTCCTACATAGTTGATCATGTGCATCAGCATGATTATTTTCGTCTTTGGTGTGATCGCATTTTCATACATACTGACGATTTCGTTTTCATTTTCCATGGGGAATTGAAAACTCAGCCAAACCAGTTTAATTCCGTCGCGTTTTTCACGCTGCTTCCAGGCATTCAAAAGATTTGGATAATCCTGCTTTGCAACAATCACCTCATCGCCCGCTTTCAGGTTCAAACCAAAGATCACCGTATTCATGGCTTCAGTTGTATTTCGGTTGATGGCAATTTCTTCAGGTGAGCAACCAGCCATATCAGCAAGCTTCATCCTCACAGATTCCCTGCCTTCACCCAAAGTGTTCCACATGTAATAGGAAGGGCCTTCGTTGGCAATTCGGTTATAGCGGTCGAGGGCATCCTGAACCACCTTAGGCTGCGGGCTTACGCCACCATTATTCAGGTTGATGATGTTTGGAGAAATGGTATAGGATTCACGAACCCATCCCCAAAAATCCTCATCATTACCAGTTTCGGGGGGTGTAAGTAAGTTCATTGTTTTATCAAGCTCAGGGAAACCTGCGATTACAGGTTGAGCGAGTGACAACAGCGAAATCCCGCCGGCAAGTCCGCCAATGTTCCTTATAAAAGCTCTTCTGTCAGACATACTGTTTTGGTTTTAAAAATGATTAATGTTTAACTGCAATTCCTGAAATTTCGACTTCGGCATTCTTGGGAAGCTTGACTACCTGAATGGCCTCCCTTGCCGGAAAATTGCCATCAAAGAAACTTCCATAAACTTCATTTATGGTTTTATAGTTTGCCATATCGGTCATGTAAACTGTACACTTAACCAGGTCGGAATAATCAAAGCCATAAGATTTAAGTACCGATCCCAGGTTTTTCATAACCTGCCGGGTTTGCTCGCTTATCTCACCGGTAACCATTTCATTGTTCTCCGGATTGATGGGTATTTGACCGGAAATATACAAGGTTCCGTTAACCAGAACTGCCGGACTATAAGGGGCAATGGGTGCCGGAATGTTTTTGTCCTGCGCCTCAAGAGTGTATATGCCCAAGGCTAAAAGTAGGATTAAAAGTGATTTTTTCATAAAAATTGATTTTTGTTATTCTTTGGGATATAAAACTGAATTGTATCTTTTTTTGGAGATTTTGAAGTGTCGGGTAGTTTATCCCGGCCATATTCTTCGAAGCCCTGCCATAATAACGGAGCAACGCTGGCAATAGGCTTGTAAAAAAAGGATTCTTCTTTATTTTCTTTTGAAATAAGTTCCTTATCAAAATGATCAAGGATGAGAAAGGCAAGGCTTAACAAAATAATTCCTTTTACAATGCCGAAAACACTTCCGGCAAGCTTATTTAATAATCCCAGGGCGATTAAATCAATAATATTTTCGATGATTTTGCCAATAAAATGAAGGGTGATAACGACCAGTATAAAAATCAAAATAAAAGCCGTAATGGTGGAGTATTTTTCAGGAACATTCAGGTATTCGGTGAGGCAATTTTCGATTTGGCCGGAAAATTGAAAAGCAGCGTAAATTCCAAGGATCAGGCCTGCCAAAGAAACCAATTCGTAAATCAATCCTTTTCTGAAGCCCTGAATTGCAAAGAATAAAATGATCAGGATTAAAATAAAATCAACAAAATTCATGATTTCAATCTCTTTGTCAATTCCGTAGCAAAAACAAAATCATTCAGTTCTTTATTATCTGAGTGAAGGACTTCATTTTTGTTGCCCTCCCACCATAGTTCGCCATTGTAAATAAAAGAAATTGTATCCCCGATTTTAATAACAGAATTCATATCGTGGGTATTCACAACAGTAGTCATGTTAAATTCTTCCGTCAGCCGCTGGATGAGGTCGTCGATGACACCGGCTGTTTGTGGATCGAGGCCTGAATTGGGCTCATCACAAAACAAGTATTTAGGATTCATGGAGATGGCGCGGGCAATGGCCACACGCTTGATCATACCTCCGCTTAATTCAGAAGGAAAGAGTTTATTTGCATTTTCAAGGTTTACCCATTTAAGGCAAAAATTTACACGCTCTATTTTTTCTTTTTTTGACTGATCTGTAAACATGGTTAACGGAAACATCACATTGTCCTCAACGGTCAATGAGTCAAAAAGAGCACCGCCCTGGAACAGCATGCCCAGCTCATTCCTGATATTTTTTCTTTCATTTAAAGACATATGGCTAAAATCGCGTCCGTCAAATAAAATCTCTCCTTCATCGGCCTCGTAAAGTCCGATAAGGCACTTCATCAATACGGTTTTGCCGGATCCGCTCTGGCCAATGATAAGGTTTGTTTTTCCTTTTTCAAATTTTACAGTAATATCCTTTAAAACCTGATGGTCGCCAAAAGACTTTGATATGTTTTTAGCTTCAATCATGAAAGTAATAGCTGGGTTAAAATCAAGTTAAATAAAATGATCATGATGCTGCTCCATACGACAGCTCTTGTACTTGCAGAGCCGACGTCAATAGCACCTCCCCTGACCACATATCCTTCAAATCCGGAAATACTGGTAATAATAAATGCAAATACAACGGTTTTAATGAGTGCATAAACAATCGTAAATCCGTCGAACCAACCCCGCAATCCTTCGAGGTAATCCTGTGTAGTAAACAATGTTGTAAAGGAAGCGACAAGGTATCCGCCAACAAGGCCAAATCCCATGCTCAGGATAATCAATACAGGATTGATGATCATGGCTGCAGTAATTTTAGGAAAAATCAGGAAATTGGGTGCATTGATCCCCATGATATCAAGTGCATCGATTTGTTCGGTAATACGCATTGTTCCAATTTCAGACGCTATCCGTGAACCCACCTTGCCGGCAAGAATTAAGCTGATAATAGTAGGAGAAAATTCGAGAATAACCGACTGACGAACAGTAAATCCAACCATTGTCAATGGAATAAGGGGACTGTCGATATTATAAGCCGTTTGAATTGCAACAACGGCACCCATAAAAACAGAAATGATGGCTGTAATACCAAGGGATTCTATTCCGAGACTGTATATCTCGGTGATAAGTTGTTTTTTATAAACCTCCCATTTATCAGGTCCACGAAAAACCTTCAGCATCAGGAGTAAATAGCGTCCAAACTGACTTATCATGAATTATCTTTTATGGCTTCGCTAAATTAATTATAAAATATCATTTCGGGCAATTTTAATATTTTTGGCCGTTATAAAATGAAAAAATGAAATCCATAAAAAAGATTATTCCCTTGTTGTTGATCGTTATTTTTTCATCGATGATATTAGGAGCCTGCTCTTCCTCAAAAAAAATGAAAAAGAAATGCCTTGATTGTCCGGAATTTAGTCTTAAGACACCAGCCCCATCTATTTCACAAGTGGTGAATGAAAACATATAGAGAATTACTTGCTGACTATATTCCCGAAAAAGCAATTCCGATTGCTTTAAACTGGCTTGAAAATTCGAATGTCCAGCTAAGAATAACCAAAAGCCGTTCATCGAAGTTGGGTGATTATCGGCCACCGTTGCTTAAAAAATTTCACAGGATTTCTGTTAATCATGACCTGAATAAGTATAACTTCCTGCTAACTTTTGTGCATGAATGTGCCCATTTGAAAAATTGGGATCAATTTCAACGCAATGTGAAGCCTCATGGAGCAGAATGGAAAAAAGCCTTCAGGGAGCTTATGGAACCATATTTGGACGAAGATATTTTTCCGGCGGATCTAAAACCCGTAATTATGCAATACCTGAAAAATCCGAATTCATCTTCGATGAATACCCGGTTGACTAAAAAATTGAGGGAATATGATAAAATCAGGGATTACCTGACTCTTGAGGAACTCTCTTATAACAGTCGTTTTCGGATCTATAATGGAATTGTGTTTGAAAAGCTTGAGAAAATGCAGAAAAGGTTTAAATGCCGTCGAATCGATAATAACCGCATTTACATGGTAAGCCCGATTATACAGGTTATTCCTGTTACAATAAATTAAAATCTAAATCCCTTCGTCATCTGGGGTGGTACCTGTATCCTCTTCGTCATAAATTCTCACCCTGATACCGTCGTACTTTTTTTCTACTCCGTTTTCATAAAAAATACTTATGAAAGGTGTACCATCTGAATTGTATTTGATCCATTCTCCATTTTTTAGTCCCATCACGTAATCTCCTTCGGTTTTTTTATTTCCAGTTGTATAATACCAGACATGACGCCCATTTGGATTGTCTTCGATGAAATTTCCTTCAAAACTCATTACTCCATCTTTATAATAGTTTATGACTTTCCCATTCAACGTGCCGTTCAGGTATTCTTCTTCAGACAATTGATCACCATAATTGAATTTCCACAATCCCTCGCGGTTATCTTCGATGTATTCACCTTCGGCAATGATGATCCCCGATTCGTCATATTCCACGCTATGGCCATCTAATTTTCCATTAAAATAACTTTCCTCACGCAACAGAGAACCGATTGCATAATACCAGGTCCAGATACCTTCTTCCTTTCCATCTTTGTTATAGGATCCAATCTGCTCCAATTTTCCATTGGGGTGAAAGAATTTCCACTCGCCTGTTCGTTTTCCCTTATCATAAACGCCCATATTTTTTATTGCTCCACTTGCATAAAATTCTTTCCACGGACCATCTTTGATTCCGGCTTCATCAATGATACCCTCTCCCAGTATAACTCCTGTTTTAAAAATATAACCTGCCACAATTTTTCCATCTGTTGAGTATTCTCTGCGAACTCCTTCAGGAATATTGTTCTTATAGCTAGCGACGATTTTTGGTTTGCCGGTAGGATAATATTCGGTCTTAATATCAAGTTTTGCAAGTTCTGCAACTTCTTCCTGTAAAATACCGTCAACGTATTTCTGGGTTGTAATCAGATTACCTTCTTTAGAATATTCCTTAAAATAACCGTTTTTAAGGTCGTTTTTAAATTCGCCTTCCCACTTAACATTACCTTCCTCATAAAAACCCACCCAATTGCCCTGCTTCATGTTGGCTTTATCAATCCGGTTTATATTTTCAATATCGGTAATAAAGCCCTTTTTATAAGTGATCAGTTTGATTACCCGTCCATCATTTTTGGCATATTCTTTTCCGGTTCCTTCTTCAAGACCGTCAATAAAATTAGCCTCTTTCCAAAGTTTTCGGTTAGGGTAATAAGTATAGGAATAGCCTTGTTTTACGTCGTTCACAAAATTTTCATCGATAATTTCATCCTCCTGAAAAGTAGTTCTTATACCATTCTTTTTTCCGTCAAGGTAAGTAATCTTTAAGATCACTTTTGCCGAATCACCGTAAAAGGTCCAAATACTGTCGAGCTTGAAATCTTTTCGGTTACCTTCCGATTTTATATATCCGTTTTCGTTGTAAGTTTTCCAGTAACCATCTGGTTTTCCATCACGCATAATGCCCTCACTTGAAAGTTTTCCATTTTCGTGGTAAAACCTGTTGAATCCGTTGGGATTAATTTCATCCTGTCCATAAAGCAAGGTTGTTAAACCCACAGCTATTAAAAAGAGAAAAAAATTTTTCATTACCTGATCAAATTCATTTGTTTCGAAATTTCCAACATTCTCCTTATGGGTTTTTCAGCCCGGGTAATCACTTCAGGAGATAATTTTATTTCGGGTCGTTCATTTTTAATGCACAAATATAGTTTTTCCATTGTATTCATTTTCATGTAAGGGCAGTCATTGCATGAACAGGTTTCGTCAGTCGGAACGATCAGAAATTCTTTATCAGGTGAATTTTTCTTCATCTGGTGTAAAATGCCTGTTTCAGTCGCAACTATAAATTTTTTGGCAGTGCTTTTAATAGTATAATTTAACATTGCGGTAGTAGATCCAACAAAATCTGCCAACTCAAGTACAACCGCTTTACACTCGGGATGGGCGATCAATTGGGCATCCGGATTTTCAATTTTAAGTTTGATAACTGCTTCTGTAGACAATATATCATGTACTTCGCATGTTCCATCCCATAAAACCATATTTCTGCCAGTTATTCGGTTTATATATCCACCCAGATTTTTATCAGGAGCAAAAATTATTTTCTGATTTTTCGGAAACGATTCCACAATCTGTACAGCATTTCCTGATGTACAAATAACATCAGACATGGTCTTGATATCAGCAGAACAATTGATATACGATATAACAACATGCTCTGGGTATTTCAATTTAAATTCTGCAAACTTATCTCCCGGACAGGAATCGGCCAGTGAACATCCGGCTTTTACATCAGGCAATACTACTTTTGTATCAGGACTTAGAATTTTTGCTGTCTCCGCCATAAAATGGACCCCTGCAAAGACAATCAGAGCAGCTTTTGTTTCAGCAGCTTTCTGAGATAATCCAAGACTGTCGCCAACGTAATCTGAAATATCCTGAATCTCCGGAACCTGATAATAATGTGCTAATAAAATTGCATTTTTCTGTTTTTTCAAAAGTAATATTCTTTTCTTCAGTTCAGAATTGGAGTATATCGTTGTCGTTTTTGAAGAGGTCATCCTTGAGTTATATTAAATAAAATTTTATATATTTATTATATTATTAATAAAGCCTGTTAGTAGTGTTTAAAAGAAAAAGAACGTTTTATTGATTTTGTCATTTTTAACTTCTTATTAACACTTATTCAACATAGAATAGTATTACTTATTAATATTTTAGGTGTTTCTTAACAAAAAGTAAAAATCTTTTAAAGTTTATAAAATTACATCTAATCTACAAAGAAATTATGTTCATTTCAGGTCAGAAACTGGTTACAATAACTCATAACCCAAACAATAATTTTACATTCAAACAGGAATTTTATCATATCTAATACATATCAGAAGAAAGTAACAAAATTACACAGATATAAACAATTTTCGGTTGAAAAAATAAGAATTTGATTATTAAGCAGGTATAAAAAAATCGTTAATTCGGGTTTTCAATAAAGCTTTAATTAATAGTCATCTGTGAATTTAAAGCTTAGTTTTGTTAAAATATTTTTCAACATGTTTGATAAAAGCCAGGTTATACCTATCGGAGCTGATCACGGTGGAGTAAGATTGAAAGATTTTTTAATTAGCAAACTATCTGCAGAAGGATATGAATTTAAGGATTTTGGAACTTTTTCAGAAGCAAGTGTGGATTATCCTGATTTTATTCATCCGGTGGCAAAACTGATCGATGAAGGTGAAAACGAATTTGGTATCATTATTTGCGGAAGTGGTCAGGGAGCGGCGATGACTGCTAATAAATATCCAAATGTCAGGGCAGGACTTTGCTGGGACCTGGTTCAGGCAAAACTGACCCGTCAGCACAACAATGCTAACATCATTTCACTTCCGGGAAGATTTGTTGACTTCCAGATTGCAGTCGAAATGGTTAAAGTTTTTTTAAATACCGATTTTGAAGGTGGAAGACACTTAAACCGGATCAATAAAATACCCATTGCAGAGTAAGAATTAATCGTATTTGCATGCACGAAATTTATACTAAGTTTTTAAAGGACTCCGAACAAAAAGCATTTGATCTCGAACATCGAAATAAGATCAATTATAACATTTCGAAATACGATGCTGCTGTTATTAATGGAAAAAAGCAATACAGAGATCTTGATTTGGCTAAGAACAGAGCTTTTGTGATCAAACACAAAGTGGTCAACAACCTTGAGAAATACCTGATCGAATTTGCTGCAAGTTTTGAGAAAAAAGGCGGAAAAATCATCTGGGCTCAGGATAAGGATGAGGCGGTGAAGGAAATCCTGGATTTGATGAAGAAGAACAATGTTAAATTGGTTGTCAAATCAAAATCAATGACCACCGAAGAAATAGAATTGAATGAAGCCCTTGAGAAGAATGAAATTGAAAATATAGAAACCGATCTTGGGGAGTATATTGTTCAGATAGCTGGAGAAAAACCTTATCATATTGTCACACCTGCAATGCATAAATCAAAAGAAGATGTCGCAAAGCTTTTCAACGAAAAATTCAATACTCCCAAAGAAAGTACACCGGAGGAATTAACCACCTTTGTCAGACATAAGCTCCGTGAAAAATTCGTTCAGGCGGATGTTGGCATTACCGGATGTAATTTTCTGATTGCCGATATTGGCGCTGTTTGCCTTACTGAGAACGAAGGCAACGGATTCATGTCGGTTTCTTTTCCAAAAATTCACATTGCGGTGGCAGGCATTGAGAAAATCATTCCTACACTGACCGACCTGAATTTGTTTTGGCCATTATTGGCTTCTCACGGAACAGGGCAAAATATCACCGTTTATAATTCCATTATCTCAGGACCAAAACAGGAGGGCGAAACCGATGGCCCGGAAAAAATGTACCTTATTTTACTTGAAAATAACCGTACTGAAATTCTTCAACATGAAAAGCAAAGAATAGCGCTGGGTTGTATCCGTTGCGGCGCCTGCCTGAATGCCTGCCCTGTTTATAAAAACATTGGTGGGCATACCTATAATACTACCTATAGCGGTCCCATTGGCTCAGTTATTACACCTCACTTAAAAGGAATGGATGAGTTTATTCATCTCAGTTTTGCATCTTCTCTTTGCGGTAATTGTTCGCAGGTTTGCCCTGTAAACATCCCGCTTCACGAAATGCTCCTTTATAACAGGAATGATTCCGTATTGAAAGGTTATTCGAAGAAGGGAGAGAAATTTTCGATGGATATGATGAAAAGGTTTCTATCGAAAAGAAAACGGATGGACATGTTTAAATCCGGCATGAAGAATATAGGTGTCAGGATGGTTTTTAAAAATGTCTGGGGTCCAAGGAGGGAACTTCCAACGTTCGCAGAAAAATCTTTCAGGGATTTATGGCTCGAAAGGCAAGGGAAAAATTAATCTGCAATTTTCAGTATATTATTTTTTTCAACTTTTTGATTGGCATCAGAGCGTAAACTTCATTGATGTACTTCTCATAACCTGGCCTTTTAGTCATATTTCTCTTATCCATTAAAGGAATACTAATAAACTTGAACAATACGATCATAAATATAAATCCAATTGCTGTCCATACACCCTCATTACTTTTCGTAGCAGGAATAAACAAAAACAAACCAATCCAGAAAAGTATTTCCCCAAAGTAGTTCGGATGCCTCATCCGTGACCAAAGTCCTCTCCTCATAAAAGCACTGTTGTGCGACTTCGCTTTAAATTTTTGAAGTTGTTCATCTGATATCCATTCAATAAAAATAGCAGCCAGAGTTATAGCTGAGGCTAATAAATCAATTAGGTTAATGGTTTCTGAACTTTTCATTGCAAACCATAAAGGGAGGCAACCCATAAAAACAAAAAGAGTTGGCATGAGGTGAATTCCCAGAAAGCTGGCAGGCCAATACAGTTTACCTGTATCTGCAGCAATTTTTTTATAGCGCCAGTCTTCATGACTTAAACCATTCCATCCTCTGGCCCAGTTAGCCGTTAACCGTATTGCCCAAAAAAGGACAAGCCCGAAGATCAAAAACTGGCGCGTGCTGTTACCTTCAGGATTAATAAAAATTAACCAGGCAGCTATAAAAGGAGGTATTGCGCTCCAATACGGATCGTAAATGCTCGAATTTTTAAATATCAGGCTAAAGAGAAATACGATGAGAGTGACGACTACATCAGCGATAAGAACTTTAATCATGCTATTTTCAAATGGAACAGCATGTAGTATTAAAAAACCTATAAAAATACTTAGCGCATAAATCGCAGCAATGATTGTTAATGAAATTAATTTATTGGGACTCTTCATGCCTAAAATTTTGATCTAAAATTCAACGTTAATGGCTTTTTCGTCCACCTCTTTCCAAAGTCGTTCAGAATAATCCCATAATTTTGAGCCCTCTTCAGGGAGATAGACTTTCGGATCCATTTTTTTCGGGTTAAAAATATGTAAATACTCCCCTGTTTTTCCTTCATAATCAGGGGATAATGACATGTAAATCACTGATTTTGCCGCCACTTCAGGTGATCTGAAAACCATGCTGAATATAGTTCCAAGTATTTTTCGCAGTAACCAGGGAGCTTCACGGATTATATTGGAGTGAACTGGTCCCGGACAAATTACATTTACAGTAATTTTGATATCCTTATTATCGAGTCTTCGGGAATACTCAACAGCAAGTGTATTTAATACCAGCTTGTAGTAACTGTAATACGAAATTCCTTTGGATACGCCATAATCCTCATATTTACCGAATTGCTCAAAATCAATGTATGAGGAGCCCTGGTGCGAATCGGAAGAGATAAATAGCACCCTGGGATATTGTCCATTTACTTTCCCCGGAATGATAATACCTTTTGAAATCATTAAGTTAAG
Organism: uncultured Bacteroidales bacterium; assembly: GCA_963749345.1. Classification (GTDB taxonomy): domain Bacteria; phylum Bacteroidota; class Bacteroidia; order Bacteroidales; family JAADJA01; genus JAADJA01. Next base: position 883,722 of record CAVVMO010000004.1, read on the forward strand.
CAAAATAAAATTAGAAAAGTAATTAACGAAAAACATCTCTTCCTGCCCTGATGGTGTTTTTCTCGCTTTTGGCAAAGCGACACCGGCATTCAAAATGGTAATATCCGGATTAATTTGCCTTTGGTAGAGTATTTCGACAAACTGATGAATGCTATCTATTTTTGAAAGATCCAAATGTATCATTTCAATTAACTGCGAACCACTGGCGGCTGTCACCTTTTCCCCAGCCAGAGGTATCTGACTTCGGCAGGCCATGATAACACGTGCACCCCGCTTTGCCATGTCTACTGCAAGCGCATATCCCAATCCTGAATTGGCTCCGGTTATCAGGCAGGTTTTACCATCCGCCCGGTCTGTTTCCTTTAATTGCCCTTCCAGTTTTTGCTTTGAAAAAAAATCTTTTACCCCTGCCAAAGAAGCGATTATCGGGTTATCAAATCTTCCGTGTGCCATGTAATGGTTGGATGAATAAATTCAAAAAAAAAACAACCTTCCTAATGAACCAGCAATAATACAATTTTTTAGGTTTTATTGCAGGTGTATTCTAATTGCTCTTTTTACATAAAGCATAAAGAAAACGGCCTCCTGCATTTAACAGGAGGCCGTTATTAGGAATGCATATTTATATAAACTCTACAATCCTGTGAGTTCTCTATTTGATAAATCTTTGCTGTAAACAAAACGATCACCTTTGTGTATGACATATTTCATTTGTTGATCAATACCCTCTTTCTTGGCTGTTTCAGCAAATTCTTTGTAGGCAAACGAATGAGCGCCACTATGCATGGGAACAAATAATTTCGGATGAAGTTTTCCAACCGTATAATAAATTCCTTGCTTTACCTGTTCCGGCTCTCCGAGGCTGCATCCCCTGATACCACCAAAAACGATGTCAATTTCTTTATTTCTATCTGCAATTTTATCAATTTCATCGGTAAAAGCGGCCATTAGTTTATCTTCTCCATTAGCAAGGTCACCCATATGGAAGAGAACCAATCCATCCACCTCCACAACGTAACCACCACCTAAGTCAGTTGAATAATTTACGTATACATTCATATCATTGACTTTCTTTTCCCCGTGTACCGGGATCATGGTATATTCGTTTCCATTGGTGTTTTGATTCCAGCATAATACATACTCAATTTCGGGAATGGTTTTTTTCCAGTCAAAAATCCGTTGATCAAAATGATCGCCATGGTTATGAGTAGCAAAAACAGTCACCGGAAAATCCTTTATTTGTTCAGGAATGATAAATCCGGAGGCAAGGCAAGAATCTTCGGGTTTTCTTTCCCGGGAATTGCAGAAATAATCGAAAATTAAAAAATGGTTTTGTGTTTTAATTGCCCATCCACTGTGTCCAAGAAACCATATCGAAGCTTCACCATATTTAACAGGTTCCTTTAGTAAACCTGGTTCGGTTATATAATTTTTAAGATTTTGGTCATCTGCTCCGGCTGCCAGTAAATGATAAGCAATCTCTTTATAATTGTAATTCATGGCATAATCAAGCGGTGTTTTCTTATTATCATCAGTCATTTTTGGACATGAACCTTTTTCAATCAGCAAATCGACAATATCATTATAACCCATAGCCACCGCAAGGTGCAGCTCTGTACTACCTTCGTTTTTTTCCTTACAATTAACAAAGGCGCCATTGTCAATCAGGTATTCGACAACTTCCTTTTTCCCGCTTTGGACAGCCAGATGAAGGGGTGCCAAACCTTCGTTATCATATACATTTATTTTTGCTCCATTGTTTACCAGAACTTTCGTCATTCCGATATGTCCCATGCGAACAGAGGCATGCAGTGGTGTTGAAAAGTATGGACCGCAAGTACATAATTTATCATGTTTACAGGGTTCAGGATTTACATCGGCACCATTCAATATCAGGAACCTACTGATTTCTTCAGGATCCCTTGCGAATGCTGCAAAAGTGAGTGGTGTTCTGCCATCCTGGTCAGGAGCATTGATGTCAGCCCCATGTTCAAGCAACAATTCCGCAATATTCACTGATCCCCTTTGGGTTGCTGAGTGAAGTGGTGTTTGATTAAGCTTGTTTTTATGTTTTACATCTGCACCTTTTTCAATCAGAAATTTGGCTGCTTCGTAAGTATTAGGATTTCTGGCATAAGTTAGTGGCTGATCTCCATGATCATCCTCGTGGTTAATATCAGCGCCCTTTTCAACCAGGTATTTTACCACCTCGGGATGTCCGTATGAAACAGCACTGAATATTGGCGTTATGCCCGATTCAATCACATCATTTAGATTTACTTTTTTCTGAACCAACGTTTTTACCAGGTCAAGATCACCACCTATAGCAGCAAATTGGAGGGTTGACCAACTGAGGTTGTTTTCGACTTTTACATCAGCACCCTTTTCGATAAGATGTTTTGCCATATCAAACTGGCGGCGGCTCAGCGCAAACTGAAGGGCAGTCGTTCCATTATCATCTTTGACGTCGATATCAACTCCATGTTCTATGAGCAGATCAATTATCGGGTTGCTGCCACTGATTGCCGCCAGATGAATGGGGACTGAGTTTTCATTATCCCCCAATAAAGGATCGGCACCTTTTTCAAGAAGAAATTTCGCTACTTCGTACTGTTTTTCCTGGGCCGCCAGATTCAGGGGAGTCAGGGCATCCTGATTTTTAGCATTGAGCAGGTCAGGACTTTTTAGAAGAAGATTTTTAACCTGTTCGGTGTTTCCATCTTTTACAGCCTGGTATATATCCTGGCTATAAATGGACGTCCCGATAATTATATATACAATTACCAGGACAATGTTTTTAAGTGAAGTTTTCATGATAAAATGTTTAAATTCGTTTTTAATTAATCCGATTACATCAGAATCAGATAAAAATAAAGAGTTATTTACTATCCGGATAATATTGTTTTACCAGTGGCTTATATGAATTTGCACATAACACTTTATCCGGTACAGGATGAATATGTATTTTGCAGGTAATGGAATAAAAAACGTAAATAAAATTAAGCGATTCGTTTTATTGCGAATGAAGTCAAAGGATAAAAATAATAAACAGGTTTTTGGAATGTCACTTTTATAAATATAGGCCGTTAACGCTCAAATCTTGGATTAACCGCATTATTAAATTTGGATCCAAACCTATAGGTAATCCCAAAATTTATGGTGTAATTGTAATTAGACTCCATTTCCCTTTGGTAAGATAGAATTTCCTCTAAGCTTGCATTTCCTTTTCTCAAATCAACCCTATCCTGGTAAATATACAATCCGAATGCAACGTTAAAAGAGAGGCCATTTGTGATTCGAATACTGGCTAAACCATTTGTCCCGAGTGAATACTGTTTTAAATCATGGAGGTAGCTGGATCCTATTAGAGAAGCATTGAAATATCCCCAGTCTTTATTATACATGAATAGGATATTCAGATTTTGAATGTACAAATAATCGTTCATTTTGTCATAAATGGTTATCTCACGGTAATTACTATGCTCGTAGCCCAGTGAATATATAAAACGAAGTTGTTTTATGGAAGCATCGGCATACTTGAATAAATTGTATTCAATGGCTGGTCCTAATTTCATTTGAAAATCCAGGTTGCTGACCTGACTATTCCTGAAGCACACAGTTCCCCCAACGCCAAAATGATTACCCAGGCTTTTTACAAATAAGTTACTGCTTGAAAAACCCCGTTGAAATGAGTTTATATATAAAACTGTATCCTGCATTGGAAATACAGAATGGGATTCGCTATAGGTGAAATTATTATTGGTTTCAAATTTTATTTTAGAAGTAATTTTTCCTGCATATAAATTGCCATTTATAAAATAGCTTTTGCTCAGTTTTTCACCATATAAAGAACCTGTACCATTTAATTCAAATATCCAGCTTTTCCAGGTATCTTTACTTTCTTTCTCGCTGATTTCTGTATCATCTATCGATAATAAGAGGTTATTAGCATAAGCTGTTTTCATGATGTAAGGCACCATCCCTAAATTAATTTTATCAAGCAATATCCTTCTGGTTTCATCCTCGGTATAATCGGGAGACAAGCTAAAAACTATGGTATCATTTAAATTGATAAATCTTTTCCGTCCGATAAAGATAAGGTTATATTCGGTACCTCCGCTTCCCGTATTAAGCGTGGTAATTAAAATTTGCAAATCAGACAAAGCCGGTTCCCGAGCATAATTTACGATTCTCTGATTTTCTTTGAAGTAATTCATATCGCACGAACTACAATCAAGAAAAATATTTAATGCCTTATCCCGATCCATGGTAATTGAATCCTGTCCTTGGGAGGTCAATACCCAGCAATAAGAGCCAGTCAATATTGATAAACAGATAATATACTTTTTCATGGCTTAAGTTTTTCCTTCACGCACAAATTTAGAAGCTAACAAGAATAAAGTCATGGCAGAATTCCACCAGAAAAAATTTCAGTGGTTTTCCATCGGGAATAGGTTTTTATTCATGAAATGGGAAAAACTCTTTTTTGGATACTTTGCCTACCAGAATAAAAAGTAAGTTTGATCATTAAAAACATTCACACCTACAGTGACAACCAGCAAACGGGTTTTTATCCACCGGGTGGGCAGACGATTTTACTCCTGACAATGTCTGGCCTGAATATCCCCACCCTCAACTGTTAAGGGATGAATGGCTCAGCCTGAACGGACTTTAGGAATATACGTTTGATGAAAAGGAACAGATTATCGCCTTAGAAGTTATTTTGATAGAAAAAGGTTAACAACCCCCTGACAAGAAGCTAATCCATTTATAAACGAGGTCTACTTTATTAGTAGCTCTTCCAGTTTGCTTTTTAAATCCTCACCACGCAGGTTTTTAGCAATGATGATTCCTTTAGGATCAAGCAGCACATTTGAGGGAATCGAGTTGATTGCATAAAGCTTACCGGCTTCATTTCCCCAATATTTCAGATCGCTCACATGATGCCAGGTCAAACCGTCAGCCTGGATACCTTCTAGCCATTTTGCCTTATCTTTATCAAATGAGACACCGATAATATCGAAACCATATTCTTTATATTTATTGTATGCCACTACAACATTCGGGTTTTCAGCCCGGCAGGGTCCGCACCATGAAGCCCAAAAATCGACAAGGAGATATTTTCCATAAAGAGAAGAAAGTGCAACCGGATTTCCGCTTGTATCTGTCATTGTAAAATCAACAGCAGGCTGGCCAATGGCTACCTTTTTCAGGGCATCAACCCGTTCGGTCAGCTTTTTCACATAAACCGATTCATGAATTGTAGGATCAAAATTCATGAGGATCGGCTCAAGGTCTTTTTCATCATAAAGGTATGCATTGCTGAGCACACTGTAAGCTGAAATTACCGAAGCATTATTTTTTCTTGCATTATCAAGGATGAATTGTTTCATTTCCCCTTCAACTTTTTTATATTCCCCTTCGAAAATTGCCAAACTGTCTGTATTTCCTTTTTCTTCAGCGCTTTCAGACTTTTGGTAAATGAGCTCCATCCGTTCATTGAATTTATTAATGTTTTGTTTATAAACCCCAAATTCTGTTTGGGAAGCAGATCCGGTAATCACAGCATTTTGAAAATCTTCGGGTGTTGCTGATACTGTTATTTCGGAAGGTTCTACAAATAAAGAAACAAAGCCATTATTATTTTCAATTTTTATATAATGCATCTCAGGTAAGTTAATATTACCTTTAAAATGGAACATCCCCTGATCCAATAAAACTGAATCAAGCTTTACCCATTCTCCTGATTCGCGTTTATACAGATAAACTTTTCCAGAATAATCACCTGTGAGGGTTCCGTTAATTGAAAACTCATTCTTTACACCAGGCTTTAGGTTGCATGAAGCAAGGATACCAATTGCAAGAATCGACAGAAGTGCTTTTTTCATAGATTGTTGAATTTATGATTTTTACATTATTTTAGCCGGCAAAGATAATTTACTATTGAACAAATAAGAAGATTCCTAAATTTAAAGTGTTAAAGAGTTGTTAAATTTTTGAGTTATTTGCTGAAATTTTAGTTCAGAAAAGTTCAATAAATCTATAAATATGGGTTTCCTGGTTCTAAAAAAAGGCAGAGAAAGGTCGCTTCTTCACAGCCATCCCTGGGTGTTTTCGGGTGCTGTAGAAAAAATTGTGGAGGTTAAACAAAACGGAGAGACTGTTGAAATCCGATCTTTCGACGGTGAGAGGCTTGCCATTGCTTCCTTTTCGGAGTTTTCTCAGATTATCGCCAGGGTATGGACATTTGATGCAAATGAGAAAATCAATAAAGATTATTTATTGAAACAAATTCAAAACGCCCAAAAATTACGATTGTCAATGGATCTGGACTCCAATACCAATGCGTATAGGATAATCAATACCGAAGCAGATGGAATTCCCGGATTGATAGTCGATAAGTATGATAAATACCTGGTTTGCCAGTTTCTTTCTGCAGGGGCTGAATTCTGGCGTGAGAATATTATTGAAATTTTGGCTGAAGAATTTAACCCAGTGGGTATTTATGAGCGCTCAGATACAGATTCAAGGACAAAAGAGGGGCTGGAGAAAAGGACCGGTGTGATTTATGGACAGGAACCCCCATCGGAAATAGCTTTAAATGAAGAAGGGGTCAAGTATTATGTTGATATAAAGACCGGTCATAAAACAGGCTTTTACCTCGATCAGCGGGAGAACCGAAGAAAGGTAAAGGATTATTGCTTAGGAAAGGATGTGCTGAATGGTTTTTCCTATACCGGAGGTTTTGGAATTGCAGCCCTTGCGGCCGGCGCTAACTGCGTGACAAACGTCGACAGTTCGGCTGAATGCCTCAATATGGTTGAGAAAAACCTTGTATTTAATGAACTGGATTCATCAAAATCAGAGCAGGTTGAAGGAGATGTATTTAAAGTTCTCAGAACTTACAGGGATAGTGGAAAAAGTTTTGATTTGATCATTCTCGATCCTCCGAAATTTGCTGAGTCGAAGAATCAACTGGAGGGTGCTCTGCGCGGATATAAAGACATCAACCTTTTGGCGTTTAAATTACTAAGGCCGGGTGGTATTCTGTTTACCTTTTCATGCTCTGGCCATATAGTTCCGGAATTATTTCGAAAAGTTGTATCAGATGCAGCCATCGACTCCGGAAAAAAAGTACAACAAATAGCTGTTCTTCAGCAATCTGCGGATCACCCGGTATTGATGAGTTTTCCTGAAAGCTTTTATTTAAAGGGCTTGATCTGTAAAGTCTGGTAAAATTTATATTCCGGTTGTGTTTAGGTTGCCCAGACTAACTGTTATTAATCTGGTTTGATTTGGATCATCATCATTCACCAAACGAATGGTAACCTGAAGATGCAGGTTATAAACACTGATGGCTGTTTCTTTTGACTGAATGACGCCAACCTTCAAAATATCTGAATTAATTATTCCATATTTCCTTGAAGGTTCGTTTTCGAAAATCTCATCCCCGCTTTGCAGGTAACTTTTATCATAATCTTTACTGAATTCAAAAATGTTGGCAATATCATCAAGAGTAATGATCTGCAAATTTTCAACTCCGTCAAGGTTAGTAGTAAACCAGCTGTGAAAATGTTCATCCACCAGGCAACGATTCAGGTCATCTTTCATCAGAATCCGTGCATTGTTGATAATTCCCCTTCCGTAATAATTCTCATTAAACGTATATACTTTATCGTAGGTAATAGCATATCGCATACTGATTCCACCGATGATCCTTCTTAGCCGGGGATAGTAATGGTAAGCGTTGTAAGTCCTTAAAACCACTGCAAAATTGCAGGCAAAAAGCAGGGACTGCATGGGATTGTCAAATAGCAGAAATCCTCCGTCACCTGTACTGATGAAATTCCGTTCAATTCTTTCCGAGTCATATTTCTGAAAAATAAACTGGTGATTTTGAAGACACAGTTTAATGGTAGATTCAAACATGGTTTTGAAAAGAAATGGAATGAGCGTCTGCTCAAACTCACCGTATGAGCTATACTGGAACATATCGATTCCAAGAACGGATTTCCTTGAAACTTTGTCATAGCTGATATACCTTCTTAATTCTGCTGAAAGGCTCCGGTGATCAGGAATAATATTGGTTTTATCGAAAACAACCCGCTGATCTTTCTCATCGAGGATCTTTTTAATTTCGATATGATCGACTTGCTTTAATGTGCTTCTGAATCTCATATAAAATATATTTTTTCTTTTAAGACAATCAGTATAATAGCCTTATCTTTTAACAGTTCTTCCCTTCCATTGATAGGAAGCAATGATACCCATTGTGCCCGTGAAAATAATGTAAACCGGATATAGAAAAATCAGCGGAAGCGCATACAACAGCATCCGGCTTCGATGTGCAAAGCTAACAATGCCTAATAAAACAGGTAACTCAATAACCAGTTTTATGAAATAAACCCCCAGGATAATGTCCACTAATTTTGTATTGAATATTCCCCATGTTAACCCCACAACCAGCAAGAAGTTCATCATAAAAACCGTAAAAGAAACCATTAAAATCTTCAAATCATATCCTTTATTTTTTGATGCCCACCTTGTTCGCTGGTGAAGAAATTCCCTGAAGTTTTTTTTTGCCTCGGTAAAAACAAATGCGTTTTCATTTTTAAGAAACCGGACAGATTTATTGCCAAAATGCTTCTTTAACTTCAAAAGCAAAAACACATCATCACCCGAGGAAAAGCTGTCATCTCCAAAACCGCCAACATCATAAAACGAACTTTTTTCATATGCGAGGTTGGCTCCGTTACACATGATGGGTCTGCCAATGCTTATTGCTCCGGCTGTGATGCCAATCAAGCTGAGAAATTCAACAGTCTGCATTTTTTCAAAATATGACTGTTCATTATGAAAACTCACAGGACCGACAATCATTTTGGGGTTTGCCGACTCATAAAATCCGGCAATAGAACTAAGCCATTGTTTACCCATCCGGCAGTCAGCATCAGTTGTAATGATCAGATCACCTGTGGCAACTTCAATGGCAAGGCTTATTGCCTTTTTTTTGTATGCGCTGTTTGTATGATCTTCTGCTACATTGATCAGTTTGATTTGAAGGGCAGATTGATGAAGAATAAAATTGTTTACAATATCTGGTGTAGCATCCCCGGAGTTATCATCCACTATGATTACTTCAAAAAGATTTTTTGGATAATCCTGTTCGGCTATATCCTCAATTATATGTAAGATATTGGCCTCTTCGTTCCGGGAAGGAATGATGATGCTTAATCTTGTTGAATAAGAGTTTGAAGGCAATAGAAAGGTTTTTAACCGAAACCATCCTAACGTATACATCCCGATGATGAATAAGTAGGCCAATCCAAATACCAGCAACAAAGCCAGGTATATTAAATAGAGGTCAGTCATTTTTGGCTTTCCTCCTGAAAAATCTTAGCCTGTAAACAAAGAAAGTACCAAGAATAGCTGGTATGGCAAGGTTTACAAGCCACAATGAAGAAGAAGAGGAAATGATGCCCAGATTGACCATTTCATTGAGATCGGAAAAGCGTTCAAAGTATAATCCTATGAAATAAAGTGAGACAGAACCCCTGACACCAAGTTCAGCAAGTGTAACGGTCGGTATTGCAGTCATAATCAGAAAAACAACAGAAATAATCATGAGTCCGTGAATAAGCGGAATTTGAACCGAATATGCCATTAAGAAAAGATAAAACTGCATGGAGAAAACACAATATCTCAAAAAACTCAGCAATAAAACTGTTGTAAGCTCAAAAGTGGAGAATTGGGAAATTACGGAGAAATATTCATTGAAATGGATAAACCGCTTTTTGATAATGTGACTTACAAAAGCGGGCAGTGCGGTGATATTCAGAAAAATGAGAATGAGCGTAATGATGATTACAATCACAATAAGTATAATTCCATAATAAAGGTAATCGGAGTAAAAACCGATGTCTTTGAAATAAATAGGGATATAAAATAAAAGACAGAAAGCCCCGACAATAATTGTGATCAACAGCTGGCTGAAGCTGCCAATCATGGTAATAAAAACACCTTTCCATGGATTTGATCTTTCAAGAATAAAGACCCTTCCAAACCACTCGCCAATCCGATTAGGCGTAAAAACACTGACGGAAACGCCTGATAATATTGCCTCGTATGATTTTAAAAAGGAAATTTTTTCAATTTTCCTGATCAGAAATTGCCACTTTAGTGACTCAATCCCCCAGTTTACGATCATGAGTATAGAAATCCAGGCTATGAAGAAGTATAAATAAGGTTGGTCAATCAGCTCCATAAAAAGATCGGCCACATGATCCAGGCGTTTATGGTAGAATACTTGTTTGTAAATGAAATAATAAGTTGTGAAAATGATGATAAGCCTTATAATTAAATTATAAGTTTTGTTTTTGTGTATATTTGTAAAATGCTTATTCATTTAACGGTGCACAAAGTTAAAATCTTCTTTTGAATAAAGAACGCATAATATTAGGCATTGATCCCGGCACCAACATCATGGGCTATGGGATCATTCATCAAAAAGGCAGTAAGGCTGAGTTAATGACCTTGGGAGTCATACAGTTAAATAAATATACAAATCAGGCACTAAAGCTACAGAAAATATTTGAAAGAACACTTTCTTTAATTGACGAATACAAACCCGATGAATTTGCCATCGAGGCTCCTTTTTATGGTAAAAATGTTCAATCAATGCTTAAACTGGGCAGGGCACAAGGTGTTGCGATGGCTTCAGCCCTTTTCAGATCCATCCCGATTTTTGAATATTCACCGAAAAAAGTAAAACAATCCATCACCGGAAATGGAAATGCCTCGAAAGAGCAAGTATCAGCTATGCTTAAAAGTTTATTGTCGATAAATGAAATCCCAAAATACCTGGATGCCACTGATGGCCTGGCCGTTGCAGTTTGTCATTTCTTTCAGCGGCCAACAAATTCGGATGGCGAAAATTATTCAGGCTGGAAACAGTTTATTGCGAAGAATCCGGAAAGAGCAAAGTAAAACGGAAAGCTATTCAGCAAGGATGATTGAGTTTCCTCTTACATCAGTTTCTGATAAGCCTGCCACCAGCGATCGGGGATATCGTCTTTGCAGGCTGTTTCGTAATCACTGTACGAACAGGGCACAAGATGGTGCCTTTCATAAATGTTTTTATAATTAGTTTTTACCGGTACATCCATCCACCACCGATCACTTTTCTTGCTTTTATAAAAAATCAACTGATCCTTGTGATCTTTGATTGAAACCGTATACTTCACATAATCTTTCTTATCTTTATATGGATGGTCATGTTTCCGGTTATAGTATCCATCAATGAAATGCCATATCATTTGAGCGACCAAATGAGAGGTCTGTTTGTTTACATCCAGTCTTGGATTAACTTCATAAAACCCGATGGATGAAAGTTTATCACTAAGCCCGGCATACCTGATAATCTGGCAAATTTCCTCACCATAAAATCCGTTGGGAGAAGCATTGCCATTTCCAGGCGCATCCGATTGCCGGATAGCTGAGATATCCACCGTGATCATATCAGCATTTCTGACCAGCGGCTCAGTGTCTTCAATGTTTTCGCGAATGGCCCCCAGCCTGTAGACATCGAAATATAAATTCTTCATCAGGTTGATTGCCTCCGGATCAACAAAATAAGACTGATATCCGATGTTGGTAAAGTTGAATAGAAAATTAGGTTGATGCAGGATGATCTTGTTAAGATAGGTTTGAGAATCAAGCGCCTGTTCAGTTTTACCTAAATCAAAAACAGAATCAATCCCTACAATGTTCATCACCCGTCCCAATGCCTCATAAGCCATGTAGTTTGCGAAAGTCAGATCCTGGCTTCCACCAATAATTACAGGTACGACTTTATTTTTGATCAATTCAGAAACAACAGAGGCGATAGCGAAATAAGTATCCTCAATTTTATGTCCCTGCTTAATATTTCCAAGGTCGGCAATGCGCGGAGAAAAATCTCCGCAGAATAATTTATATAAGTGGCTTCTGATATAATCCGGAGCATGGGCACAACCGATGTTGTTGACAGCTTTTCTTTCTTCATTCACTCCGATAATGGCAATATCAACATCTCCAAGTTCAGGAAAGTTCTCTTTATCGATATAGCTTCTGATAACATCTCCTAACCTGTGACTGGCAGTATCCTCTCTGAATTTGTATTCGGGTAATTCAAGAGGCTCAAAATAAAATGATATGTCCATTAAATACTAACTTTTACAAATACAAGCATCTATAACTTATACAAGATTTATTTAAAAAAGTTTTAGTATTACATAAAATTATTAGAATGCAAAATTATTTCTTTCTCTTATTTGCGGGTCTGCTGTCGGAATTCTTAATAATTTCAAGACACTCATCAAGGGTCAATGTTTCAGAGCTTTTACCTTTGGGTATCCTGTAGTTCTTTTTATCCATTGCAATATAGGCGCCATATTTTCCTTTCAGGATTTTCACACCCGGGTTATCTTTGAACTCTCTTATCAACCGCTCCTGGTCCCTGTTTCTTTTGCTGAGTATCAATTCAATCGCCCGTTCTTCCAAAATGGAAAAAGGATCATCTGTCTTGGCAAGTGAAAAAAATTGATTGTTATGTTTAATATAGGGTCCGAACCGGCCAATTGCAACCGTCATTTCGACATCTTCAAACTGACCAACTGTCCGCGGTAGCTTAAACATTGATAGCGCCTCCTCAAGGGTAACCGAATCGATGCTCTGGCCTTTTTTAAGGCCGGCAAATTTCGGCTTTTCTTCATCGGTTGTTTCACCAATCTGAACAATCGCTCCGTAACGTCCGATTTTAGCATACACATTTTTTCCGGTTTCGGGATCAGAACCCAGCAATCTCTCTCCGCTTTGTTTCTTCGATTTTTCGAGGGTGCTTTCTATTCTTTCATGAAACGGTCCATAAAATTCTTTGATCATTTGATTCCAGACTTTTTTACCCTGGGCGATTTCATCAAATTCCTTTTCGACATTAGCCGTGAAGTTATAGTCCAGGATGTTGTCGAAATACTGAACCAGAAAGTTATTTACAATCGTTCCGATATCAGTCGGAAACAATTTATTTTTTTCGTAACCAGTTTTTTCAGTTTTTACTTCTTCCTTAGCCTTGTTCCCGATGAGGAAAATGCTATCGTACTTTCGTTCAATACCCGTCCGATCAGCTTTTTCAACATACTCTCTTTTTTGGATGGTTGAAATGGTAGGAGCATAAGTCGAGGGCCTTCCAATGCCCAATTCCTCCAATTTTTTAACAAGGCTGGCCTCAGTATAACGGGCTGGTGGTTGTGTGAATTTCTGTGTCGCTGTAATTTCCTTTCTGATCAGCTTATCTCCTTTAGAAACAGGCGGCAGCAAGTCCTTTTGTGCATCGGTATCTTCTTCGTCGGTCGACTCCATGTAAACTTTCAAAAATCCATCAAATTTTATCACTTCCCCACGGGCAATGAAATTTTCCTTTGCTGTGGATATGTCAATGGTAACAGTTGTTTTTTCGAGTTCAGCATCAGCCATTTGAGATGCAAGTGTCCGCTTCCAGATCAAATCATAAAGCCGTTTCTGGGAGGCATCGCCATCAATTTCCTGGTTTTCCATAAACGTTGGTCGGATGGCTTCATGAGCTTCCTGAGCTGACTTGGATTTGGTAACGTATTGCCGCGTTTTTATATATTTTTCGCCAAAATTCTTTGTAACTGCTTTCTTTGCCATTCCAAGGGCCAGCGTGGAAAGGTTTACTGAATCGGTACGCATATAAGTGATTAATCCCGACTCATAAAGCTGCTGTGCAACAAGCATGGTTTTTGCAACAGAAAAGCCCAGCTTTCTGCTGGCCTCCTGTTGCAATGTTGAAGTTGTAAAGGGTGGAGCCGGTGATTTTTTTGCGGGCTTTTTTTCAACGGAATTAATGGTGAAATCTGCAGAAATACATTTCGAAAGAAATGCAAGTGCTTCGTCTTTTGTCTTAAACCGGACCGAAAGTTCGGCTTCAAGAATAGCAGGTTCGTTTTGATGGATGATTTCAAACTTTGCAGTGATACGGTAAGCCGATTCGAAATTGAAAGCCTTGATCTCATCTTCCCGCTCTACGATGAGTCTTACCGCTACCGACTGAACCCGGCCTGCTGATAATGCCGGTTTAACTTTTTTCCAAAGTACAGGAGATAATTCATATCCGACCAATCGATCCAAAACCCTTCGTGCTTGCTGAGCATCAACAAGGTGAAGATCGATTCCTCTTGGATTTTCGATGGCTTCAAGGATGGCATTTTTGGTGATTTCATGGAAAACAATTCGCTTAGTTGCCTTTACATCAAGGCCTAATGCCTCCACCAGGTGCCACGAAATGGCTTCTCCTTCGCGATCCTCATCAGTTGCCAGCCAGATAATTTCTGCTTCCTTTGCTATTTTCTTCAATTCTGCAATGGTTTTCTTTTTATCGGCCGAAATTTCGTAGCTGGGAATAAATCCTTTTGCGATGTCGATACTCAGGTCCTTTTTAGAGAGGTCTCTCACGTGTCCGAAACTCGATTTCACGGTAAAATCCTTACCAAGAAACTTTTCAATAGTTTTTGCTTTAGCCGGGGACTCAACGATTACAAGGTTTTTAGCCATTCAGGGTTAAGATTTACTAGTTTAAGTTGTTAAAAAAAATCGCGCAAAGGTAAAACAATAAACGCACGATCATTGAAAAGGTTTTAAAAATTTAAATCCGGACTTTGTGGTTTTAATATCTATCGTATTGAAAACTAAACGGCTGGATTTATCTTTATGGCCTTGTTAGCTACCTTACTTATAGTTTTGTGCAATATTCATTTTTAATAGAAATTCTTTATCCCATCAATAAATGTCATCAGGAGGAAATATGCAGTATTTCAAATGGGCTATTAAAATCTCAATTTTGTCTTACTTTTGCTTTTATTAAATCAGAGGATCATGAAGAAATCGACTACCCTTATCTTTCTTACGGCTTTTGTTTTCAGCTGCTTTCTAATTAACCAGACTTTTGCCCAAAAAGAAAATTTACTTCCGGGTATAGATGACCTGGCTCCTTTATCGGTGAAAGACTCATTCGACCTTGCTAACCTTCCCAGGCTTGTTTTGCCGGAATGGTTTAAGGGACCCAATGCGCCGCTCCTTCCATATATTGTTGATAACTCAATAAACTCATATTGGCGCCCCGTTTTTGCCCAGGTTTCGATGGAATGCGGACAGGCAAGTGGAGTGGGTTTGGGATTTACCTATGCCATCAACCGGGAGCGGGACCTGCCATCAAATGTTGAAGAGAATCAATATCCCACTCATTTTGTCTGGAACTGGGCCAATGGCGGTGATGGCTGGTACGGAGTAAGTTATTTTCATAGTTTTGATGTCATCAGAACACTGGGCACTCCAAATGTACCGACATACGGAGGCATGAGCACAGGAGGTGGTACCAGATGGATGACCGGGTATGAAAATTATTATTCGGCCATGCACAACCGCCTTACGGATGTTTATAAAATTGACCTGACTACCGAGGAAGGCATATTGACCGCTAAACACTGGCTGCACAATCACCTGGAAAATGATGCTGTTGGCGGAATAGCCAATTTTTATACCAATGCTCCGGGTGGGATGCCAACTTTGCCGCCCGGGACTCCTGAAGCAGGTAAATATGTTGTCACCAGTTGGGGTGGAGCCAACCACGGACTGACCATTGCCGGCTATCATGATTCTATTTGCTGGGATTATAACAATGACGGTCAATATACCAACGATATTGATTTAAATGGTGACGGAGAAATAACCCCGCAGGATTGGGAAATCGGAGGATTTCGATTTGCAAATACCTACAGCGGCGGACCAGGTTTCGGAAATAACGGATTTTGTTATATGACCTATAAATCGTGTGCCGATCCTTATGGGGGCGGAGGTATCTGGGACAATGCATTTCATGTGATTTATGCAAAAGCCGATTGCAATCCATTGTTGACCGCAAAAATTACGCTTATGCACACGTGCCGGGAACAGATCAGGGTGAGAATGGGAGTTACAACCGATTTAACTTCTGAAATACCTGACTTTGTTTTGGGATTTCCTATTTTCGATTTTCAGGGCTCCTGTAAATTCATGTTGGGAGGTACCACAGAAGAAGATAAAACCATCGAATTTGGTCTTGACCTGACCCCTTTTATCGATATGATTGGCCCGAATACTCCAGCCAGGTATTTTCTGCTGGTGGATGAAGAAGACCCCGACAACTGGAGCCCCGGGGAGATCGTACAATTCAGCCTGATGGACTATACCAATGGAGTCGTTGAAATTCCATGCAGCCAAAGCAACGTGAACATCACTAATAACACAACTACCAAAATTTGGATAGAGCACACAGTAATCTACGACCCTGTTGAAATTATCAGCGATACACTTCCTCCCGCCACAGTTTATGAACCCTATACAACTAACCTTGAAGCTACAGGAGGAACGAGTCCTTATTTATGGGACTATGACAGGAACTATTCCGAAACCAATTACACAGCAACGTTTCCAATGGTCACTGCTCAACAATTGAGTCCGGGGAGCAGCTATGTGACCAAGAATCTTGGATTTATTTTTCCTTTTTACGACACATCATTTACATCTGTGAGGGTTTATGCCGATGGATACATCATGTTTGAAAATGAGTTTACATGGCCATACTCTGTTTATGAATTTCAAAAATTCACAAAGAATAAATACATCTGCCCGTTCAAGGCTGATCTGAGCCTGTATTCAGCAGTGGGTGATGGTGTATGGTACGACGGCAACGAAAGCTATGCTATCTTCCGATGGAATGCTTCTGTGAATGGTATGCAAAACACAACTGACGTAAATTTTGCCGTTCGCTTGTCAAGCAATGGAGATATTAAATTCTATTATGGTTACAATGAATATCCTGCGTCCCTCGAGTGGATGTCGGCCGTTTCAGCAGGAGACAACAAATACTACCAGTTTACCAAGGTCAATGGCGATGCTTCCATACCTTCCGGTTATGTGTGCGACCTAAAAGCATCGCATTACCCCGGAGGACTTAATGTTTCGCGATCAGGAATGTTTTATGGCTTGCCGGATCAGGTTTACGATAACTATGATATTAAATTCAGAGCACGAGACGAAAACAACCTGACCCGTTCAAAAGTATTGTACTTTTCGACCGATGGATCCAACTACCTTGTCATTGATGATTACTCGGTAATAGCCGGCGGTGACGATGTGATTGAGTTTGGCGAAACAGTAAATGTATCAATCGATATAAAAAGCCTTGGCGAGGCGACCATTTTCGGAGCCAACATGCAAATATCAATTGATGATGCCTACATCACGTTTATCGACAGCACCGAAACGCTGGGGGACTTTGAACCCGGCGAAATTAAAACCTTTGCCGGAGCTTTTATTTTCGATGTAAGCAACCAGGTGCCGGACGATTATGACCTTGATTTCAATACTCATATCGTTGATAATACCGGGGATGACTGGGCAAGCCATATTTATCTCACAGCCTATGCTCCCGAACTTAGTCCTTCTGAAATTACCATCAATGATGGCGAAAATGGGGGGCTGGATCCGGGTGAAACCGCTGATATGATTGTCACATTGCATAATTATGGAGGCGCTGCTGCAAATAATATTCAGGCAACAATTTCTTCGGGTGATCCCTATGTGACCATCAATGACAATTCAGCATCCTTAAGTACAATTAATCCGGGCGAGGGTGGTGATTTTACCTTTAATATTACCGCTGCTGCAACTGTCCCGGTTGGATATATCCTCGAATTTGAAATTGCCATCCAGGCTGATAATGATTATGCTACTACCGATGATGTTTATGTCATGGTTGGATTAATTACTGAGGGATTCGAATCCGGCAACTTTACCAGTTATCCCTGGTCATTTGGGGGTGATGCCGATTGGATGATTGATAATACCACGCATTACGAAGGATCTTACAGCGCCATATCGGGCGATATAAACGACGACGAATCTTCCGCCATGCAAATTGAGATGTGTATCCTGGGAAATGGCGTAATAAGCTTTTATAGAAAAGTATCCAGCGAAGTAAACTATGACTTCCTGCGTTTTTTTATTGATGGTATTGAAAAAGCAGCCTGGGATGGCGATGAAAACTGGAGCGAAGTTACATTTCCCGTCACCTCCGGAGTTCATACCTTCAAGTGGTCTTATGAAAAGGATTATTCCGTAAGTACAGGCTCCGACTGCGGATGGGTGGATTATATCACTTTCCCGCCATTTGGAGACCCCAATCCACAATTGAATTACATGCCGGAATCTTTCATTTTTACCATTGGCAATGAAATTCTAACGAATACAATAACCCTGATGAATGAAGGCACGGGTCCGATTATTTATACAATTGCTGTGGCCGATACAAGCGGCAACAGCATTGACTGGGCTTCCCTCGATACCGATAATGGCGGTCTGAATCCCGGCGGAACAGACGATGTCCAGGTTATTTTTAATGCGACCGGCCTTGAAGAAGGCAATTACGCAGCTATGATCACCATAACCGATCACATGAACCAGCAATACCTGATTCCAATCTTTATGCTGGTTGATATAGCAAGCGCTGTCAACGACAACCGGCTTTCTGATAATTTCAGGATTGTTCCGAATCCATTTAAGAACCTTACCTCCTTGCAATTCGATCTTCAAAAACAGGAAGCAGTTACAATTGGGATTTATGACTTCAAAGGTTCAAAAATAAAATCTCTTCTCAGCCATACTAAGTTAGCCCAGGGGAAGCACCATATCATTTGGGATGCAACCAACGACCAGGGAACCAAAGTTGAGCCGGGCATCTATTTTTACAAGCTCGAAACCGATAATGAATTATTAACCGGGAAAATATTGTTGCAGGATTAAGTTGTTGTCATATTGGTTCTTCAAAAACAAAAAATCCCCCGGAGCATTTCGGGGTTTTTTTTGTTACCATTATAAATTGTATTTTTGAGAAACATTATTACTTAACAATATGCGCTGTCTGGTTATTCTTCCTGTTTTGTGCAATGCATGACCCAAGTTTCAGATTTTCATATTTAGGAGCTGAGATTGAATAGGGTTTGGTTTTAGAAGTTTGCTTTTAAACTGCCTTGATTTTGGCAATGAATAGTTTAGCTGCCTTATTTCTTTTATGTTTTCAATGGCTTTTTCGGGTGAGAGTGATATTTTGTTGTTTCTGAGTAGTCTTTCAAGTTCTTTGTAAATGGTATATGCTGTAAAACAGATGCTAATATGGGCTTCGATCCTTTTCTTTAGCCGGTGAAAGATAGGCCTTATTCTTAAATCTGTTTTAGATATCCGGAAGGCTTTTTCAACATTCCATAATTGGCTGTAATGTTTTATCACTCTGTTTTTGCTTAAACTGGTATTGGTAACATATCCCTTTAATCCATCCCATTGTCCATCTGTCTGGAACTTCTCATAATCGATTGCAATATTAACCTCACCTGTTAATTTCAGGTATTTGTTGTATCCCCTGTTGTTGATGTGTTTCTTGGAAAGCTTGCCGCTTTCTACCTTTTTTTCTAACCGTATTAGTCCTTTCTCCCGGTTTTTCCGGTCGTTGTGTGCTCGTTTTGGTGAATAGGTAACAATCAGCCTGCCATTGGACGATGATAATTCGCGTGGCTTGTCTTCCTTTATTTTAAGGCTTAAAATCTTTTCTTTAATGACCTCAGTTTCATTCTTGATTCTGCCGCCAAGTATATATTCATATTTTTCAACTCTGAGAGCATCTATGTTCTTCTGTGATAAAAGAGCGGCATCAGCAATTATGATCGGCTTATTGAGTTGAAATTTCTTTTGGAAATGCTCAAGTACAGGGATTAATGTCTTGGTTTCTGATGTGTTTCCTTCAAATATTTCGTAGCCTATCGGGTATCCATGGCTGCTGATCAAAAGTCCAATCATAATCTGGGGCTGTTGATGCTTGCCATCCTTTGAAAAGCCTGTAATGCGATAGTCATCCTCTTCAGATGCTTCAAAATACAATGTGGTCATATCATAGAATACAATTCCTATTTTACCACGCAGTATTTTCTTTGTGTAGTTAAATGATATTTCTTCTATTTCCTGCTTCAGCCCGGATGCTAACTCATCCAAAAACCGGTAAATAGTATAAACACTCACATCAAGATTCAAATGCTGCCTGAAGTAATCAACGGTCTTTAATTTGCTGCCAGGATAAACCAATCTACACAAAACCAGCCTCTTGAAGTAATCGCATGACCCACCCTCCGGAAAACCAATTTTTTTATAAATTTTCCCCAGGATCAATTCCGGCCCGACTATTTGCAAATGATCGTTTGAAATGCTCTCAATAAAATTGTCAACTACCAAATCATCGTGTTCAACAAATAGGCTTTGGCTTCCCTGAATCCCATCCAGTTCAGTCTTTGCCAGCATAGTGAGAAGTTCTTCTTCACGTTGGGTTTGAGCTAAACCGACCGTCTTAATGACCTTATTTTTGCGCTTGTTTTTTTTAACAATTTGGATACTGACCGAGCCACTGCGATTCTTATTTTTCCGGATAAACATACCCCAAATTTACTCCGCATGACCCAAATAGCAATTTTTAATTTTCTAAATCATTGAAAATCAATAACGATTTTTGAGAACGCTCACATCGCGCTCAAAACAGGAGCCCAGGGGAAGCACCATATCATTTGGGATGCAACCAACGACCAGGGAACCAAAGTTGAGCCGGGCATCTATTTTTACAAGCTCGAAACCGATAATGAATTATTAACCGGGAAAATATTGTTGCAGGATTAAGTTGTTGTCATATTGGTTCTTCAAAAACAAAAAATCCCCCGGAGCATTTTGGGGTTTTTTTTGTTACCATTATAAATTGTATTTTTGAGAAACATTATTACTTAACAATATGCGCTGTCTGGTTATTCTTATTCTGTTTCCCATCCTTGCGCTTGCCCAGCGGGACAACGAGGACTGGACGACTCCCATTGCAGATGTGAAGTTTAGCGACGGGAAGATCATTTATTCCTATTCTGCTCATGATAACTCAGGATTTGACAATTTGCACCCTGTTTCGTATGATAAGAATCTGTTGGTTCTGGAACCGGTGATGATAAATGGCTGGTTAGATGGCAATAATTTACGGTTGCTATTTAAACAAACTGATGAATACCTCGAAAACTGGCAGCCGGGCCTTGCCAACAACCGCGATAAATACATCCTGCTGGAGCATTGCGTGATAAAGATACTCTGGGAGTCGCAGGAAAAGCTTTCGGCTCATGCGCTTGAAATGGTTGAACTGCTTAAAAGCGATTTATCCATCGACATTGCCGAAAGTGCCGGGCTGGTAATGAAGCTTTATGATTATTACACCAACAGCCATTGAACTACCATATGAAAGCAAAACTCTTACTCACATTCTATATTCTTATGGCAAACTTATTTGTCATGGCGCAGAATCAGAAGTGGGAAGTGCATATTGGAGTTTCAAATAAAAATGAATATTCAGAAGGTTTGATAGAATACTATGACAAGGGTTATTATATAGAAGGAACCATAGGAATGGGAAGCGGCTGGCAAGTAAAAACCGATATTAATGGAAATATGCTATGGAATAAATACCTTGATCATTATTCATTTTTATTGCAAGGTTGGAGTGCTACAATGGATTCAGAGGGAAATAGATATGTTGCCGGAGTAAAATTCAATAATGGAACATGGCCATTTGTTTCCAAATTCAATTATTGCGGAGATGAGTTATGGTGTAAAATTATCGCTGATGAACAATTAGATGAAGGTGGTTCAATTGACATTCTGATAAATGAAAATAACGAAATTCTGGTGTTGAGCAATTATATTAGTCTCAGCCAGGAAATGCAAATCTACCTTGAGTGCTTTGATCAAAACGGTGAGTATCTTTGGAAAAAACACTATGCCAGTCAGGAAGATTATCCCTGGATAGATGTGCCGGTGGCTTATGACCTGATGGAACACAACCATGAGTATTACATTTCAGGTTATTGCTACTGGCCTTTCCCGAGTGATACAACGCATTATTTTTTGCGTCCATTATTTATTGGAATTGACAGCTTGTTTAATGAAAAATGGATATTGCCGTTTTATGAACTTGATTCGGTTTTTGGTGTTGCATTTAAGTCTATGCCATTAAATGATACTTTATTAATTGGGGTTGGTAATAAAAGATTGGATGATAATGTCGTTAATACATTAATAATGCTTTACAGCAAAAATGGTTTAGAAGTTGGTTATAGTCAGATTCCAAATGATTCAATCGGAAGTAATGTTTTCTTTAATTATATTTCTGAAATTGAAAGAATAAATGACTCTTTGTTTTTATCATTAATGTATCTTGCATCAGCTCCAGGTCAAGCCTTGCCGTTTTCAGATGTCGTATTCGATAAAAATGCAAAAGTATATAGTATTGCTGCCAGGCCATCTAATGCGGAAGGATGGGCGCATTTTGTTAAATCCTCAGATGGCAATTTTGTCAATGCCATGGGTTGGGAAAATCCCGATGGTGATAAAGATATTTATCTATATAAGATTGATGAAAACCTGCAACCGGTTCCTTTTGATACCAACTCCTACACTTACGACAGCCTCTGCCCGGAGCAGATACAGTCGGGCACTATAGATTTATCGGATTGTTTAGTTTGGACAGGCACAGAGGAAATACCTTCACCGGAGGAATATTATTCTTTCATCGCTACCATTCCCATCACTGCCTACCCCAACCCGGCAGAAACAGAAATCATACTTGCCTTTGAAAACACAGAGCACCACAACAACATGATGCTGGAGTGCTATAACATATACGGGCAAATGGTGCACAGCGAGAAGATATACAAGGGGCAACAGCAAACCAAACTGGATATGAGCGGCTGGAGCAAGGGGTTGTATCTGGCGGTGGTAAAGAGCAATGGGAAAGTGGCGGGAACCTGCAAGTTTGTGGTAAAGGGGAAATAAGGGTATACAGGAAATAGGGGAAATACCGTAGCAGTGGCAGGAGCAGCGGCAGGAGCAGAGGTAGTTTCAGAGGAAGGATTTAAGAAGTTGAGCAGAGCAGGTAGGCTTCGAGACGTTCCGCTATAAGCTGACCTCCTCAGACAGTCCGAAGAAGCGGCAGGAGCGGCGGCAGTTTCAGAGAATAGATTTAAGAATAACCATTAACGATTGATGATTTTAGAAGTTGTGTATTATCATAATGGATCTTTGCCTTCATATATCCGCTTGGCTTCAAGCTGAAGCGCTTCTTCAAAAGTGAGGTAATAGGTGCCGGCTATTTCGTTGGTTTTGTTTAGTAGCAGGCTGTCAGCCAATATGGATTCTTTAATAGCAGTCAGCTTCAAATAATTTTGGTAGGTCTCCTTGTAATAAGTCTCAAACATATAGAGTGCATCCTTACGGATCATATCATAGAGCACCACCTCTTGTTCATCTGCTTTCTTTTGAACCTGCTTCAGCCATTTTTTGTCTTTGCGTATCTGGGTTTCAAAATACGCCGGCCCCTTTAACATAAGCAGTCCATCCATGTCCTTCTGACTATAAAGGTAATCGGCATTCAGGTTTATGTCTTCTTCAAGCGAAATACCCCGGACTCTTGCTTTTTCAATTTCTGAGCTAAACCAAATGTAGTAATTCAAAATGTCACATCTTAAATTGTGAAGGGTGTCGAAACGGGATAAGGGAGCATAAAGTGCAAAAGCATCTTCAATAAAGCCCCAGCCTAACTTATGCAGGAACCTTTCGGTGACCATCAGGAAAATAACATCCTGTTTTTCGATCCCTTCTTTCAGGTTCAGGTCTTTTACCCAGGTATCCTTCGTGTAAGATTCGGGATAGGCTTTGCCGTAGAAATACCAGAATGCTTCGTTCTTAAACACATATTGCGGAATGCGGGCATTGAAAATATTCCAGTAATAGCTATCGGCTACAGCCAATACCATGGGACGAACTTTTTGAGGATTTTCTTCAAAGCGGTAAACCGGATAAGCCAATCGTTCATTCTTCGGAAGATGGCACAAAAGATTAAGGGTGGACGCAATGTCATAATCGGGTTTCTCGGGTGTCGTGGTAACGATAAGGCTGTCGATATAAACCTCCGGCAGGTCGATTTGCCTTAAGTCTTCAATGTATCGGAGCAAAGAATCGGCCACCAGCGACATTCCATAGGTGCTCCAATGGGTTCCATGCGCAGGATAAAGCGGGTATTCTGCTTTTTCCTTTAGTTGTTTGAAATATGCATTGAAATCAATATGCCGGAGCTGGTAGTCCTTCGCTTTTTGAACAAAAACGTTATAGTTGGTCTGCGGGCCAGCATTTTTTAAATACTTTTCAGGAATATATTCTGAATAATATGAGGTTTTACCAGGTTCGAAAACAACCACGAGATCAATATTTTTTTCCTTTTTTAAATATTCCTGAAGAAACTTCAGCTTCCTGATCTTGCGGTCAATGGTCTCTTCGCCGATAAAATCAACTCCGGTAAAAGCCCTGATGTAATCGTATTCTAACAATTGATCATTTTTCCCCACCACCACACCTTCGGCATGGGTTGTTCTGAATAGATTATAGTCGATCTGGTTGATGAGCCTTACCAGGAAGTTCCTGAAACCGATATTCTCCTCGAGGTATTTATCGTATTTAATTTGAAATTCACCTTTCATCCAGCTTTGCAAAGTCAATACTGGTTTTTCGGCCAGGACAAAATCACCTTCGAGTTTATTTGTTGAAACAAGGTTCATTTCTTTCTGTATTGCAGGGATAACCAGCATTATCAGAAGGAATAAAACCAATATTTTTTCGACTGTTTTCAACTCGCTTAAAATCTAAAATAAATAAAAGGATTAAACCCGGATGAAGTTATAGAGCTGAGGCTCACAATAAAAATCAGGATTGCAACCGCCAGCATCGGGAAAATAATGCGCAAAGGTTTTCCCTGCTTATAAAGGTTTTCCTGCCATTTCTCAATTTTCAGAATCCCGCCAAAGAATGAGAAGAATATTGCGATTAAAAGGATTCCGTAAAATTTGTTCTCAAAATAAAGCTGATCGTGTTTAAAATTGAATGCAAACATCCTGTTCAGGTAATCAAAAGCCATAGTCATGCTATCGACCCTGAAAAGCACCCACCCGATCAGTGTAATAAAAAATGTGATGAGGATGCTGGGCAGCTTTCCAATCCACTGGTAAAACTTGAGTAAAAAGAGCCTGTCGGCAATCAGGAAAAATCCGTGAAAAGCGCCCCAGATGATGAAGTTCCATGCTGCCCCATGCCAGAACCCCGAAATGAGAAAGACCAGCCAGAGATTAAAGAACATGCGTGTTTTGCTTATCCGGTTACCTCCCAAGGGAATATAAAGATAATCGCGCATAAACCTGCCGAGGGTCATGTGCCATCTCCGCCAGAACTCTGAAATGTTTTGTGAAATATAAGGATTGTTGAAGTTTTCAGGAAAGCTGAATCCAATCATTCGGCCAATTCCCAACGCCATATCGGAATAGCCTGAAAAATCGAAATAAATCTGGAATGCATAGGCCACAATGCCAATCCAGGCGGTAGTAGTATTAAAACTTAACTGTTCAATGGCGAATATCCGGTCAACTTGCTCCCCAAGCACATTTGCGATCAGAACTTTTTTCCCAAGCCCGATGGTAAATCTGAAAAACCCAGTAAGCCGGTTATTATTGTTCTCATTCCAGCTCCGGTCTTCAATTTGTCCCGCGATTTCATTAAACCGGACAATCGGCCCGGCGATAAGCTGAGGAAACATTAAAATGTACAATGCGAAATCAGAAACTTTCTTTAACGGATGATAAACCCCCCGGTAAACATCGATACAATAAGTGAGCTTGTGAAAGGTAAAGAAAGAAATACCGATGGGTAAAATTACTGCCGTCCATCTGACGGCTTCCAATCCAATCCACCCCAGCAAAACGTTGACATTTTCGATAAAGAAGTTTGCATATTTAAAATACAGCAACATCCCTACATTTAAAACTACTGAGCTTGCAAGCAAAGCACTTTTTTTCTTCCCTTCTGATCTGTAAAGTGATTTTACGATGTAAAAATCTACGATGATGGATCCCAGAACGACAAAAATAAAGATGGGCGCACCCCAGGCATAGAAAAAGATACTGGCAATTAACGCAAAGAGATTTTTCAACCTGGCCGGAAGCAAATAATAAATGATCAGAAAAGCGGGTAAAAAATACAGGAGAAACAAGCTGCTGCTGAAAACCATTTTAATACTTCCTCTTTAAAGCGATTTCTAATTCGGATGCAAAACTATATTAATATGGCAATTAAGGATCAGTTATAGTAAATTTTTCAGAGGTATGAAGTATAATTAAGAAGCGGTCGAAAACTAAAATTCATCTTCGTCATTTACATTTTGATATTTTTTTTTCTTGTCATATTTATCACAATCGGTCTCCACCGACAAAGGCTGCAAAGGCTTGTCAAAATCATTCATTGTAAATCCAAGGGAAGTATCCTCAAGGACTTTTCTCATGTAAAGCGCCCAGATGGGCAGGGCCATATTGGATCCCTGTCCCAGGTTAAGCGACCGGAAATGGGCTGCCCGATCTTCACATCCTACCCATACACCGGTTGTTAGTTGCGGGACAAGCCCCATGAACCAGCCATCAGAGTGGTTATTAGTTGTGCCCGTTTTACCAGCAACGGGATTCTCAAATTTATATTTAAACCGCAACCGCATACCGGTTCCGAACGCTACGACTCCCTTCATCAGATCGATCATCAGGTAGGCAGTTTCTTCGCTCATGGCCTCATGCTGGTTGGGGATAAAGGTTTCGAGCACATTACCGCTTTTATCTTCAATACGGGTTATAAAAATCGGTTCAATATATACCCCTTTGTTTGTAAAGGTATTCATAGCCCCAACCATTTCATAAAGAGAGAGGTCAGAAGATCCAAGAACAAGCGATGGAACCGGATCAAGATAACTTGTCACGCCCATATTCCTTGCTATTTTCACAACTGCTTCCGGAGAGAAGCGATTGACAAGATGCCCCGAAATCCAGTTATTTGAGGTTGCCAATGCATATTTAAGGGTAATTTCTGTTCCTTTATCATCCTTTGAGGAGTTATCCGGTTCCCAGGTTTTACCGTTATCAAGATAAATGACCGGCTGTATATTTGGAAATTTTGTGCAGGGGGATAAGCCGTTCTGCATGGCAAGGGTATATAAAAATGGCTTAAACGTTGAACCAACCTGCCGGGCGCCCTGAGTGACATGATCATACTGAAAATGCTTGTAATTGATTCCACCCACATAGGCCTTAACATACCCGGTCGACGGTTCCACCGACATTAGTCCCGCCTGAAGGAAAAACTTGTAGTAATGTATGGAGTCCATAGGGCTCATTATTGTATCTGTTTCTCCCTGCCAGGTAAAAACCCTCATGTGGATGGGTGTATTGAAGCTTCGCTTGATTTCGTCATTGGATGCATTTGCCTCTTTGAGCTTACGATATCTTTCCGACCGGTGCATTCCCTGCGTTAATATCTTTTGAATTTCTTCGGAAGCATTATTTTGGAAATAGAATGGGGCATCAGGATGGTGCTTCCAGTGCTTAAAAAAGGTCGGCTGCAGGTCAAGGCTTAGATGCTCAATGACTGCTTCCTCTGCATATTTCTGTAATTTTGAATTTAATGTTGTAAAGATTTTCAATCCGTCCTTATAAAGATCATAAGGTGTTCCATCCGGTTTAATATGTTCGTTGCACCAGTTCTTAAGCTTTCCGCGCAGAAATTCCCTGAAATAAGTTGCGTGACCGGTAATATGATCCTGACGGCCAAATTTCGACATATCCAGCGGCAATTGCCTGACAGAATCATAAACTGATTTAGAAATATAGTCATACCGTTGCATTTGCCGTAAAACCACATTTCGCCTTGCCAAAACCGTATCAGGACGGCGGATGGGATTATACAGCGCCGGATTCTTTAGCATTCCAACCAGGACTGCCGATTCTTCCAATTTCAGTGAATCAGGAGAGGTATTGAAGTAGATTTTAGCTGCTGATTTTATACCCACTGCATTGTTTACAAAATCAAATTTGTTCAGGTAAAGGGCGATGATCTCATCTTTCGAATATCTCTGCTCCAGCTTGACTGCAATCACCCACTCATTCAATTTTTGAAGGATTCTTTTTGCTTTTGATCCTGCGCGCTCATGGAAAAGCAACTTTGCAAACTGCTGGGTAATGGTACTTCCGCCTCCTTTATTTTTTCCTATTGCCGCTCCGGAAAATGCCCTTATTACGGCTTTGAAATCGATGCCAGAATGCTTATAAAACCGGATGTCCTCAGTAGCCAACAGGGCATGGACCAGGTTGGGGTCGAGTTCGGAGAATCTTGTGTTGGAGCGGTTTTCAATGTAATATTTCCCGATCAGGGCGCCATCTTCTGAATAGATTTCGGAAGCCAGATTGCTGTTTGGATTCTCCAGCTCTTCGAATGTGGGAATATAACCAAGCAGCCCTGCCGAAATAAGCCAGAACAGCAGAATGATAAAAAGAATTCCGGAAAGAATGACCGACCAAAATATGGTAAGGTTTTTATTGCCGCTTTTTGATGTCATAATTGTTCATTCACTTTACTAAAATAAAAAGCAAAATTCAGTTTCCTGAATGAGTCGTATTGTTTCTTTTTGTTTTCAATTAACTTCAAAAGTATTCAATTATTATAATTCTGTAATTTCTTAATAATCAATTTACGCAACATGTTTAAAGCAGTTGCAGCAGTTTTTCGGATGTTTCTCTCGCGATGATCACCCATCAGGAAATGCTCAACCATTGTTTTTTCAGGAGTGGCAATGGCAATCCAGGTTGTACCAACGGGTTTTTCGTCTGTTCCGCCACCAGGGCCTGAAATACCGGAAGTGGCGATTGCATAATCGGTTTTTAGTTTAATTCTGGCACCCTCTGCCATCTCTTTAACTACCTGCTCGCTTACAGCTCCATATTTAATCAAACTTTGGTGGCGCACACCCAGCATCGATTCCTTTGCCTCGTTGGCATAAGCAATAATTGAGCCTTTAAAATAGTCAGAACTTCCGGGAACTGCAGTGATCAGGTGAGCAATATAGCCACCCGTGCAGCTTTCAGCGGTAGAAAGCGTTTTGCCTTTTTCGCGAAGTAGTTTTCCTATCGTCTCATTTAAAGGTTCATCGTCAAATCCTGAAATATCATTTGGAATAATTTTATTAAGTTTTCCTATTTCATCAGCAATCATCTGTTCAAGCGTCTTTATATCCTTACCGATGGCTGTCAGTCTGAGTCTAACTGCTCCGGGTTGAGGAAGGTAGGCAAGCTTGATGTTTTTCGGTAAGCCATCCTCCCAGTTTTCTATTTTCTGCGCAAGCACCGATTCCGGGATGCCCTGGGTCATGATGGTTTTATGAAAAATGGCTCCGGGATTAAATCGTTCAAGCAATTCGGGTATCACTGTATTTGTGATCATCGCTTTCATTTCATAAGGAACGCCCGGCATCGAAATAAAGATCTTACCCTCTTTTTCGAACCACATTCCAGGCGCTGTTCCATTTAAGTTTTCGATAGGCTTGCAGGCTTCAGGAACTTCTGCCTGTTTCCGGTTCAGTTCGCTGATCTGCATTCCCCGTGAACCGAAAAGTTTTTTTATATTCTCATAAACATCAGGGTTAAACACCAGATGGGTATTAAAAAACTCGCAAATCGTAACTTTGGTAATGTCATCTTTTGTTGGGCCCAAACCACCAGTGATAAGGATCAGATCAACGCGCCGGCTGGCTTCGTGTAAGGCTGATAAAATATTATTTCTGTCATCAGAAATGGTGGTTACCTGGTGAATTTTTATGCCAGCCTGGCTGAACTCAGCCCCCATCCAGGCTGCATTGGTATTAATCACTTGTCCTATCAGCAACTCATCCCCTATGGATATAATTTCAGCGGTCACTTCAGAATATATATATTTGCAATAATTTCAGCAAAATTAGGAATAATTGAATATGGAAAAGGGGAAAATAATACCTGCATCAGAGTTGATCCTGCATGAAGACCAAAGCGTATATCATTTAAAAATAAAACCTGAAAATCTCGCCGATACTGTGATCCTTGTGGGCGACCCGCAACGGGTAGAAACGGTTTCAGGCTATTTTGATAAAATTGAATTTAAAGGTGAAAACAGAGAGATCCGCACGCACACAGGTACCCTGAATAAAAAACGATTAACGGTAATGTCAACCGGAATGGGGGTAGACAATATCGACATCGTTTTGAACGAGCTGGATGCGCTGGTCAATATTGATCTGGAAACGAGAACAGCCAATGATAAACATAAGACCTTAACCTTTTTCAGATTGGGTACTTCGGGAGCATTGCAACCCGAGGTTCCTCCCAATGCATTCGTTCTCTCAGAATATGGCCTTGGCCTGGACGGAGTATTACGATATTATCAAAATGCAGAAAAAGTCATCGATAATGAATTATCCCGGGCTTTTATTTCACATGCTCAATGGCCATCTGATTTGCCTAAACCCTATGCCGTTCAATCTTCCGAATCATTGTTTAATCTTTTTAAAGATCATTTCATCACCGGAATTACAGCGACAGCTGCAGGATTTTATGCACCGCAAGGCAGAGAGATCAGGCTGCCCCTTGCTTATCCTGAAATCAATAATAAAATGCAGGAGTTTTCATACAGAAATAGAAAAATAGTCAACTTTGAAATGGAAACTTCAGCATTATATGGATTAAGCAGACTATTGGGTCACCATGCCTTGACCATGTGTGTGGCAATAGCAAACAGAAATAAACATAATTTCAACCAGGACTATAAAACAGCCATTAAAAAACTAATAGAATTATTGTTCGAAATTATTACAAGGTAAAAACATTAGAATCGATAATATTTGGATAATGAACAGAGTTTTATTATCTTGCGACAACATTTGAATTTATATTGACTTATATGAACATGATAAGGATTATTAAAATTCATTTAGTTTGCCAGAGATCATTGTTATTGCTATTGTATCTGTCTTTATTTTTATCTGCTACCGGACAAAATGATGACAAGATAAATCATATTCAAGGACTTGAAAAAAATCTCAATGATTCATCACCAGCTCAATATGAGATCGACAGGCCCGCCAAAGAAAGCGAAATAGCCAGCACGCTTGATGTGAATAAAGCAAAAGAAATCAAAACCCAGAGAATTTACCTGATCATAATTTTTATTTTGATGGTGGTTTTTGGATTTCTCGTCTATTTTGATGTAAAATCAAAGATAAAAGCCAATAAAAAACTGAAAAAAATCAATGAAGAGATCACCGGACAAAAAGAAGAAATAACCCGGACATTGGAAGAATTAAGTAAAAATGAAGCAAAATACAGGAACCTGGTCGATAATTCACCCACAGGAATAATTTATTTGGACAAAAAAGGTAAAATTCTCGAGGTCAATAAAAAAATACTTGAAATCCTGGATTCGCCCAGCGAAGAAGCGACTAAAGAGATCAATTGCCTTGAATATCCGCCTCTTCAGAATATCGGCTTATCAGATTCCATATTAAAATCAATTGAAACCAGGGAAATGGTTTTCAACGAAACCAGTTATAAATCAAAATGGGGAAAAAGAGTTGATGCCAGGTATTATGTAACTCCGGTTCTGAACAGGAAAGGAAATGTGTCGAGTCTTATCATTAACGTGGAAGATGTTTCATTATCTAAAGAATTTGAGCGTTCTAAAAAGCAATCTGAGTTAAAATACAGAATTCTCGTTGAAAACTCTCTCCAGGCCATGCTGGTTGTTCGGGGTACCAAACTGATTTTCGCCAATTCAAGAATGGAAGAACTATCCCATTATAAATTTAATGAACTGGCAATTGCGGAAGACTGGCTTAAGCTGATTATTCATCAGGATGATTACAACAGGGTTAAATCAAATATCAGGGATGCCCTCAACAAAAAGAAAATACCTGCCAGGAACGAATACAAATACATTCGAAAAGATGGCGCTGTCAGATGGATGGAATCTCTTGGTTCTATTGTCGATTATGAAGGGCATCCAGCCATTCTGGTCGTTGCTATTGATATCACTGAACGCAAAGAAGCCGAGTCCATTCTCATTGAATCGGAAAAACAGTTAAGGAAAGCCAATGCCATGAAGGATAAATTTTTTTCGATCATAGCCCATGATCTGAAGAATCCTTTTAATGCCATTGTTGGGTTCTCAAATTTGTTGTACGAAGCCTATGATAATTTTGATGACCATCAGCGGAAGACATTTATTAAGAACATCTGTGAAGCATCCGATTCTACTTTCAAGTTGCTTCAAAATTTACTGGAATGGTCAAAAACACAGACCGGAAAAATGGAAATCAATCCCGAAAAAATAGATATAGAAATTGCTATCCGGGAAAATATCGCTGTATTAAAGTCTGCCGCCGACAATAAAAAAATAAAGATTAAAACCAATGTGCAAGGAAATTCGTTTGTTTATGCCGATAACAACATGGTCAAAACCGTCATTCGTAATTTAATTTCCAATGCCATTAAATTTACAGGGTCTCACGGTAAAATTGAAATTTCTTTGAAAATTTCAGGGGGCAATGTTGAGGTTTGTGTTGCAGATTCCGGCGTCGGAATTAAACCTGCTGATTTGTTAAGGCTTTTCAGGATAGACGATCATTTTAAAACAAAAGGAACCGAGAATGAAGATGGATCTGGCTTGGGGTTGATCCTTTGCAAGGAGTTTGTTGAAAAAAATGGCGGAAAAATATGGGCGGAAAGCAAACCGGGTATAGGCAGTAAATTTAAATTCACCCTTCCTATAGAAAAGGAAAGCTAGAATTCCAATCCATTAAATTTTAATTTATAATTTTACAAACGATAATTTTATCATTCTATCATATTTGGCAGAAATTTTAAAAAATAGTGAACTAAATGCCCTGATCAGCCTGCTGGATGAACCGAGCAATCCTGTCTATGACAAGATCAGGGAAAAAGTTTTGGTATATGGCTTAGAAGCTATTCCATACCTGGAGAATGCGTGGGATAATTCCTTTAATAACAACATCCAGCAAAGGGTTGAAGAAATAATACACAGCATCCAGGTTGCCGATTTAAAACATGAGCTTAAAAACTGGAAAGAACATGACAGGATTAATTTGCTAAAAGGATTCTACCTGATTACTAAATTCCAATATCCCGATCTTAATATTGCTGTGATTGAGGAAAAAATAGAAAAAATTAAGAAAGACATCTGGCTGGAATTAAACAGTAACCTCACAGCCCTGGAAAAGGTTAAGGTTCTAAATCATATAATTTTTGATGTTTATAATTTTTCAGGAAATAAATCAAATGTTGATAGCCTGCAAAATCTTTTTGTAAATAGCTTGCTGGAAGTAAAAAAAGGCAACCATCTTACCATTGGAATGCTATATATCATTGTTTCTCAAAAATTGGGAATGCCGGTTTTCGGGGTCAATCTTCCCCAGCACTTTATCCTGGCTTATGTGGATGAGATCCAGGAAGAAAAGGTGTCTGCTCCTAACGAAAACGATGTGTTGTTTTACCTCAATCCATTTAATAAAGGAGCGGTATTCACTCAGCGGGAAATAGAGCTTTTTATCAAACACCTCAAGCTTAAACCCCTGCCACTTTATTTTAAGCCATGTGATAATTTAGCTATCATTAAACGACTGGTTGAAACCATCATTGCATCTTACAACAAAATCGGGCAGCCGGAGAAAGCCCAGGAGTTAAAATCCATCGCTGAAGTTTTGTAGCATCACGCAAATCTTCACTAGTGGATTAGCTTGCTATTTTGCGAAGGGTTTTAAAAATTATTTCTAAATCGGTGATCATTCCTTGTTCACTAATATACTTCAGGTTTAACAAAAGTTTCGCAGGCATTATTATTTCCACATAGGCTTTTTCGGGATCGGAAAAAGTTGACAGGATCTTATTTTCGTTTATGTATTCAAGAGAAGCATAATCTGTAAGGCCGGGACGAACCGACAAAACAATTGCCTGCTCAGGAGAATACAGATCGACGTATTTTCTCACCTCCGGACGCGGACCTACAAAACTCATTTCACCTTTCAGAATATTAATTAACTGTGGGAGTTCATCCAGTTTATATTTTCGTAACCATCTGCCGGTTTTGGTAATTCTTTGATCCTGTTCACCAATGGTCAGCAATCCTTTATTATCCGCACCTGTCATCATGGTGCGAAATTTTATCAGGTTAAAATCTTTGTTATTCTTCCCGACCCTTTTTTGACAATAAAAAACACCTCCTCTGGAATCAGAAATAATGAATAAAGAAACGATCAGAAATAATGGTGAAAGAACAACCATTCCGAGGAAGGAAAACAGCAGATCGAAAAGACGTTTAGTCATTTTATGAATTTATGCTCAGAGCACTCCTATTAACTTGCTTCCCGGTCGAAAAATAAAACAACCTGGTTTTTCAGGTCGCACTTTCAAACTGCTTCAGGAACCGGATATCATTTTCGAAAAACAAGCGGATATCGTTGATCTGGTATTTCAGCATGGTGGCGCGCTCGATGCCCATTCCAAAGGCGAACCCGGTGTATTTTTTACTGTCGATATTACAGTTTTCCAATACATTCGGATCGACCATGCCGCAACCCAAAATTTCTACCCAACCGGAGCCTTTACACACCCTGCAGCCTTTGCCACCACAGATAAAACAGGAAATGTCCATCTCTGCGGAAGGTTCGGTGAAAGGAAAGTAAGATGGCCTCAGCCTGATCTTCGTATCCTGTCCGAAAAATTCAGTTGCGAAATAATAAAGTGACTGCTTTAGATCAGCGAAAGAAACATTCTCATCAATGTAAAGGCCCTCAATTTGATGAAAGAAACAATGCGCCCGTGCCGATATTGCTTCGTTCCGAAAAACCCTTCCCGGGAAAACCATACGAATCGGTGGTTTGGTGTTTTGCATCACCCTGATTTGAACGGAAGAGGTGTGAGTTCGCAATGCAATATCAGGATTTTTTTCAATAAAGAAAGTATCCTGCATATCTCTTGCCGGATGATTTTCAGGAAAATTAAGGGCCGTAAAGTTGTGCCAGTCGTCTTCAATTTCGGGGCCTTCGGCTACGCTGAAACCCATCCGTGAAAAAATACCGAGGATTTCACTTCTTACAATTGAAAGCGGATGCCTCGAACCCAGGCTGATGAAGTCGGCCGGCAATGTCAGGTCAATTGCCTTTTCATTCCCTGAATCTTTTTTACCAAGGGTTTTTTTTAAAAAATCAACCTTTTCCTCAGCACTGTTTTTTAACTGGTTTAACCATTGGCCAAAATCTTTCCGTTCCTCCGGTGAAACGTTTTTCATTTCACCGAAAAGCCCCGGAATGATCCCCTTTTTGCTCAGAAATTTAATCCTGAACTCTTCCACCTGTTCCGGACTATCGGCAACAAATTCAGCAATCTCGTTCAGGTATTTCTGGATGATCTCTTTCATTTACAAGATCTATTTATTCATTTTTTGCCACGAAGTCACCAAAACACTAAGTCTCACCAAAATTAATTCATTGAATATTTCCTTTCAGAAGGCTTTGGTGCCCTTCTATCCATGCCAAAAGGCCTTTGTGATTGGGTGGCATTTTAAATCTGTTACTTCTCAATCAAGCTCTATTATTCAATAATTTTAATGGTCATGGTAACAGGCTTCACCGGTACATCGCCCTGGCCGGTTTGGACAGCTGCAATTTTATCAATCACATCCAGCCCTTCAATCACTTCGCCGAAAACAGTATAAGCTCCATCAAGATGAGGTGTTCCACCGCCCGTAGTATAAGTTTTGATTTGTTCTGGAGAATATTTAATTCCGGAACGGGCTCCAATAGTTTCAAGAGTTTGAGTGGTAATCGGACCTCCTTGGACAATATAAAACTGAGAACCGGAAGAGGCTTGTTCAGGATTAAATTGGTCAGCTTGCCTAGCTGCAGCTAAAGCTCCTTTTTTATGGAACTTGGTTGCAACAAATTCTGCTGGTACTTTATATCCCGGATCTTGACGACCATCCGCATTTTGTCCGCCCTGAATCATAAAGTTATTGATCACCCGGTGAAACGGCGAATTGTTGTACCAGCCTTCTTTAACCAGTTTTACAAAATTATCCCTATGCTGGGGGGTTTCGTTGTAGAGGATGGCTGTCATATTACCATATTCGGTTGTGATCTGAACTTTTACCTGTTTCTGTGTTTGCGATAATAGGTTCGCTGCTGCGAAAACGCCTATTAGAACTGTCAATACTATACTTTTCTTCATGTTGTTAAAATTTAAGATTATCAATTAAAATTATGGAAGGCAAAAGTAGAAAAAAAAGTGAATGGTCATTCTGCAATAGCAAACGGAATTAGAAAAATGTTCCCAGACTTCTAAAAAAATTGAGTTTATAGGTATTTATTTACCACCAATCAAGCTAACTTATTATAGAAGCAGGAAAAATTCCGCAACCTGAAACCTGTCCTGACTTGTCCACCCCATATAAAGAAAAAAATATTTGTCTTGCAAATCAGATAATTACAGTGATGAAATCTTAAATTTGTCGCACTAAGGCAAATTTATGCTACACATCAGGGTAATAGAAACAGCATCTGGAGCTAGTGCAGTTCAAGTGGTTTATTATAGAAATCGTAAGCGGGTGGTATTTAAGCACATTGGTTCGGCAAAGAGTAGCCAGGAATTGGATTCCCTCAAATTAGTCGCGCAGGAGGTGATAAATCGTTTCTCTCCAGAGATTTCCCTATTTGAAGAAGTGAAGCTTGGTAATCTGCTTTACTTGGATAAGTGTGAGTTTTTGGGTGTGTATTCTACTTTTATATATGAGGTCATCTCCGGCCTAATTTCTCAGATCGGTTTAGACAGAATCAAGAAACAGTTGTTACTGGATTTGGCAGCTATCAGGGTTGTAGAACCTGCTTCAAAGCTACGTTCAATAGAGCTTTTAGAGACTTATTTTGGGATAAAACACAGAAGGCAGAGTTATTACCAGTCAGCTCCTCAATGGCTTAATTTAAAGGGAAAGATTGAGCGCATTGTTGTGGAGTTTGCCACGAAGAAATACGCCTTCAACTTTGATCTGCTGTTTTATGATGTAACCACACTATACTTTGAAACATTTGAAGAAGATGAGCTAAGAAGAAACGGTTTTTCCAAAGACAACAAGTCGCAGCAGCCACAAATTTTAGTGGCTCTGATGGTTACCAGGGAAGGTTTCCCGATAGCCTACAGCATCTTCTCCGGCAATACGTTTGAGGGGCATACGATACTACCTGTGGTGAATAGCTTTATAGAAAAGCATGCTGTAAAAGAGTTTACTGTAGTTGCTGATGCGGCAATGATAAGCAGCACCAACATACATGAACTTCTGACAAACAAAATCAACTACATTGTTGGAGCAAGACTGGGCAACCTATCCAATGAGCTGATTGAAGAGATTGATAGAAGTATTATCAGGGAAGATGGAAAAAACATCAGACTAAAAACAGGTAATGGATATTTGATCTGTGATTATTCCTCAGTTCGCTACCGAAAAGACAAGTATGAAATGGAAAAGCAAATTGAGAAGGCCAAAGTCATTATCCAGAATCCCTCGAAAAGCAAAAAGGCAAAGTTTATCAAAACCACATGTGGGCAGATAGAGCTTAACCAGGCGTTGCTTGAAAAGTCAAAAAAACTGCTAGGAATCAAAGGATATTACACCAATCTGGACGAAAAGATCGCGAGCAACCAAACTATCATAGAGCGTTACCACGAGTTATACAAGGTCGAACAAGCGTTCAGGATATCGAAGCACGATTTACAAACAAGGCCCATCTTTCACTTCAAGGAAGAACCCATTAATCTTCATATTTTAATCTGTTTTATGGCCCTGGTAGTATCAAAACACATTGAGTTAGCAACAGGTGATTCAATTAGAAAATTTTTGACCGAATGTAAAAAGGTAACGGATGCCCGTATGCTTAATAAAATAACAAACAAAGAGACAAGAATAAGGGCAAAACACAACGATAAAATTTTAGAATACCTCAAATCTCTCAATTTGCCGCACTAAAGTGGACAAGTCAGGAAATTATGGAAGGCAAAAGTAGAAAAAAAAGTGAATGGTCATTCTGCAATAGCAAACGGAATTAGAAAAATGTTCCCAGACTTCTAAAAAAATTGAGTTTATAGGTATTTATTTACCACCAATCAAGCTAACTTATTATAGAAGCAGGAAAAATTCCGCAACCTGAAACCTGTCTCGCGGGACGTTAGATGGAACCTGAAACTACTTTCCCTTCTTCTTCTCCCCAAAGCATTTCCTGCAAAGCGGAATATACCGGTCGGTTTCGCCGAGGAGCACAAGGCTGTCGTCTTCCACCAGGCGATGGGAATGATGCGCAAGGTTGCCGCATTCCATGCAGATGGCGTGGACTTTGGTAACGTACTCAGCTGAAGCCATGAGTGAAGGTATGGGACCAAACGGCTTGCCACGGTAATCCATATCAAGTCCGGCAACGATCACACGGATGCCGTCATTGGCAAGGAGGTTACAAACGAACGAAAGTTCGTTGTCGAAAAACTGGGCTTCGTCAATTCCAACCACATCCACATCGTTTGCTAACAAAATAATTTGTGAAGCTGTTTGCACCGGGGTAGATTTTATGGAAGTTTCGTCATGCGAAACCACATCGTTTTTATCATAGCGGGTATCAATGGCAGGTTTAAAGATTTCCACTTTTTGTCTGGCAATCTTTGCACGTCTAAGCCGGCGGATCAGTTCCTCGGTCTTGCCCGAAAACATGGAACCGCAGATCACTTCGATCCATCCTCCACCCTTAGCCTGCTTTGTGGTATTCTCTAAAAACATCTGCCCGTCTTCTATATAATTATGTACTTTTATTGCCCGATTTCATGTACCGAATATTATCAGGTCTGCGAAAATAAATATACTTGATTACAATCGGTATAACTGTTTCTAAATGTTTTGCTTTGCAAATCCATTATGAAACAGTAAACAAAAATAAGTAATTAACACGTTCGTCTGAAACAGGTAAAAACTTAAATAATGGAGAACAATTCAAGATTGAGAATGATAGCAGAGCAGATAGATGAGCTTATTCAACTGATCCAAAAAATTAATGAATCACGGCAACAAGTATATCGCATTGATGTCGACCTTGCACTCGAAAAGGTGCGCAGGATTTACGAAAACCTGAAACATTTGGATGTTCAAAATGAAATTTCAATTCCTGATGTAAAAGAAGCAGTAAAGGTTCACACAGAAATCACGAAAGAGGAACCGGGACAGGAAGTTCCTGTTGAATTTAGTATCACAAAAGAACCTCCGGAAGATTCTTCTTCTATTAATGAACCGGTTGAGGAAGTTGTAAGTTCCGCGAAAGAAGAAAAAGTAAAAGAAACCCATATTCCTTTGATTGATCTGTTTTCCACCACTGCGGCAGAGGAAAAGGTTACAGGTAAAAAGACTGTTATTGAAAAAATGGCTGAGCAAAAGCCGGTTGAGATAGTTGCCGATAAGATAGGAAAGAAAAAGATTTCGGGGTTGAATCAGGTCATTGGCATTAACGAGAAGTTTTTCTTTATCAATGAATTGTTCGAGGGAAATATGAAAGAATATAAAAAAGCAATTGATGAATTAGATCAGTGCGAAAGCTATGCCAGGGCGGTTGAATGCCTCAAAACACTTATAAAAAATAATGGCTGGGATAAATCGAATGAGGCTTACGGAATGTTATTGGGTTTTGTTGAACGAAAATTTAATTAGTCTTCACTCTTGAAAAGAGTTTATACTATAATATTATTTCTTCTCTGTGTTTCTTACATTAATGGTCAAAATGTAAAATATGCCAGGGAAATTATCGATACGCTTACTTCACCGGCAATGCATGGCCGTGGCTATGTGAATGACGGCGATAAAATGGCAGCGGCGTTAATCAGCAATGAATTTTTTAAGTGCGGATTACTAAGCTTTGGAGAAAATTATTTTCAGCCTTTTGAAATTCCGACAAACACATTCCCTGACACCGTTGAGGTGTATATTGATGATCAGAAATTGATTCCGGGACAAGATTTTGTGATTTTCTCTTCTTCGCCTTCTGTTTGGGGAACATTCGATCTGGCCTGGTCGCTCTTAGATTCATCAGGAATTTACATGGACAGTTTAACTGATTTTGCTGATAAGGTTGTGATTACCGATCGCAACCAAAAAGAATTTGAAAAAGAAAATGCCCTGGGTTCGAAAGGGATCATCTTTTTAATGAAAGATAAAGTATGGTGGCATGTCTC
This sequence comes from uncultured Bacteroidales bacterium, assembly GCA_963749345.1. Taxonomy (GTDB): domain Bacteria; phylum Bacteroidota; class Bacteroidia; order Bacteroidales; family JAADJA01; genus JAADJA01. Next base: position 924,092 of record CAVVMO010000004.1, read on the forward strand.
GAGCGGGAAAGAGGTAAAAGATTATTTCCAGCTTCAGGTATTGAAAGATAAAATTCCCAATGGCGTTAAAACAATAACCATTCACGCAACCAATCGTTACTTTGAAAGTTATCAGACTCAAAATGTAATCGGGTATATTCCGGGCAGAAATGACCCGGAAAGTTTTTTTGTTTTTACTGCCCACTATGATCATCTGGGACAGATGGGGTCAGAAACTTTTTTTCCGGGAGCCAACGACAATGCGAGTGGCACCGCAATGGTGCTTGATCTGGCAAGGCATTATTCACAACCCGAAAACCAACCGGACTTTTCTGTTGTGTTTATGGCATTCAGCGCTGAGGAAGTTGGACTTTTTGGCTCGGATTATTATGCCAGTCATCCCTTATTCCCATTAAAAAATATCCGGTTCCTTGTCAACCTTGACATGGTAGGTTCGGGAAGTCAGGGGATCAAGGTCGTTAACGGAATAGTTTTTAAAGAAGAGTTCGACAAGCTGGTAAAGATCAACTCAAAGAATGAATACATATTAAAAGTAAGCGAAAGAGGTGAATCTCCGAATAGTGACCATTATCCTTTTTATGCTGCAGGGGTGCCGGCTTTTTTCATTTACACATTAGGAGACGAATGCAAAGAATACCATAATATTTATGATGTTTCCGGCAATGTTCCATTGACAGAGTATAATGATGTTTTTAGGTTGCTGGTTGATTTTGAAAGGCAACTGGAAAAGGAAATAAAATAAGCGAACATGTCAAAACTTTATATAATCCCTACTCCTATTGGCAACCTTGAGGATATGACTCACAGAGCAATCCGTATTTTAAAAGAGGTTGATCTTATCCTTGCTGAAGACACCCGCAACTCAGCTAAACTGTTAAAACATTACCAGATTGAGACGAGGATGCAGTCGTTTCATCAATACAATGAACATAAAACGTTGCAGGGAATTGTTAGCCGGATTGCATCGGGTGAGAAGATTGCATTGATAAGCGATGCCGGCACACCAGGCATTTCTGATCCGGGATTTATCCTCGTCAGGGAATGTGTCAGGAATGGTTTGGACGTGGAATGCCTGCCAGGTCCTACGGCTTTGGTTCCAGCACTGATCAATTCTGGTCTTGCTTCCGACAGGTTTTTTTTCGAAGGCTTTCTTCCTCATAAGAAAGGCCGCAAATCCAGGTTGGAAATTCTTGCCCAATTCCCGCATACACTGGTATTCTATGAATCTCCATTTCGGCTGGTTAAAACGCTTGAACAGTTTGTTGAATATTTTGGTAGCGATCGCAAGGCCTCAGTTTCGCGTGAATTAACAAAAATTCACGAGGAAAATAAAAGAGGTTCGTTGTTGGAGTTATTGGAATATTTCAGGATCAAAAAAGTTCAGGGCGAAATCGTAATCATCGTTGGTAACAGAACATAAAATTGTGTTCGCGAACGAACAAACAATGCGATAAACTGAACGATCAAGTAGCATAAATTCTTCATTAGTATTATATTAAATCCCTGTTTAATAAGCCGATAAATCTTCTGGCATGATGTTCGGGGATTACTTATCAGACAAATTTAAACCATGAAAGCTTTGTGCTAACACTGAACATCCTCTTCAAGCTTTTACTACCATAAAGGTTTAATGTTGGATTTGTCCACGTGCTTTAAGGGTCCCGAACCAAAACGGGACCTTTTTTTGTTTTTTAAAATTAACTTTGCCATGAATTAATTCTGTAAAATGAAGTTAAAAGATAACGATAAGCCGAAAAAACCAGTTTCGCCTGAGATTATTCTTCCAGAAATAAACGATAAGAAGTTTTTAAACCTCTACACTTCGCATATTCCAGCAGGTTTCCCTTCACCTGCCGAGGATTTTATGGAAAAACGCCTCGACCTTAATGATTACCTTATCAAAAACCAAGCATCAACTTTTCTGGTTCGGGTCAAAGGAAATTCGATGATAAATGCCGGAATATTCGATGGCGATCTTTTAATCATTGATCGGTCAATAGAAGCCAGAGACGGCAAAATTGTTCTTGGAGTTTTAAATGGTGAGTTTACAGTGAAAAGGATCAACAAAAAAGGGAAGAAACTTTTTTTAGCTCCGGAAAACGAAGACTTCAAGCCCATTGAAATAACTGAAGAAATGGATTTTCAGATTTGGGGGGTAGTTACCTATTCCATACATAAGCCCTAAAATGATCAGGGAGCGTTGTAAACTAGCAATGTGCTCCCATCATATTCAGTAGAATATTGTTTTAAAGGCAAGGTGGTGGGGCCACCGGCCGGCATTCCGTCGAGGATGCTGTAATATGACATGCAACAGGAATCTACCATTAGTATTCCTGAATTATCTACTTCAACCCTGGCACAATCTTTCTGAGCGTCATAAGGGCAGGTTCTCTCATATGCATTAAAATTAAACTGGTCTACCCTGTATATAATGATACCTCTGTACCCTTCATCGTTATAATATTTCCAGTTACCCATCGGGATAAAATCAATCCCGTCCGGCTGAAGATAGAAGTTGACATAAACATTCGGTATCTCAGTTCCGGGATTGTCGTTTTTATCTTTGCAATCCACCAAAATAAGAACGAATACCATAATCAGAATAATAGAACGAATTGTATTTTTTTGCACTAACATCACTTTTCGATTGTACTAATTTAATATTTCGTAATTTCGGCAATTAAACAACGAAGATACGATATAAAATATTGAATGGTCTTCTAAAAAATCGGGCTGCCGTCGCAAAAATATATAAAAGCATTGCTTTTATCCTTGCCGTATTATTCCTGGTTTCCCTTTCAGGCTGCAGTCTTCTCCGGTTTAACAATCCTGAAAAAAAGGCTCATAAACAGCAGGAAAAGGAAGACAAAAAAAATAAAAAAGCTTATCAGGCTGATGTGAAGGATCATTATAAAATGCAAACGAAAGAAACGCGAAAACGGATGAATAAGAATCTAAACAAAGTCAGTAAGGATTTTAAACGAAAAAAGGGTAAATCAAAATGGAAATGTTCCTGATTTAGGCGTTATGAGAACAGCTTCATTTCATCGATATGTTTTACTGGTTTGTTTACTTTTGAACTATGCTGGTCATGGACAGGTAAGTATGAATCAGGATAGGGAAAACATCAGGTTTGACCGGCTTTTCTCTGAAAATATTAAATTCGTCAAAGGTCTCTCGCAAAACTGGATTTATGCCATTCACCAGGACCAATATGGTTACATGTGGTTTGGCACCTGGGAGGGATTAAACAAATACGACGGCTATAACTATACCATTTACAATGTGCAGGATGGTTTGAGCGACCATACCATCAATTGCATTTTGGAAGATGATGGAGGATTTCTCTGGCTTGGAACCACTAAAGGATTAAACAAATTTGATCGCAAAAAACAAGTTTTTACAAAGTATACCAATCTTCCGGGAGACTCATCAAATTTGTTTTACAACCACATACACGCTCTCATCCAAACAAAGGATGGAAAAATCTGGCTGGGAACTGGTGCCGGATTATATGAATTCGATAAGAAAACGGAAGTTTTTTCTATCTACCTTGGAACAGGACAGGAATACTACAGCCCGAGAAGTAATTACATTCTGAACCTTTTGGAAGACGACAAAGGTATCATTTGGGTGTCGACCACTTATGGGCTTGTCAAATTTGATCCGAGAACAAAAAGGTCTGCCAGGTATTACCAGGTGCCCGGAGACAAATCAGGCCTTAGCCATAACAATGTTCGCTGCGTTTGTCAGGAGCGGTCCGGAAATTTTTGGATAGGCACACGATCCGGTTTGAATTATTTTGACACCACCACCCAAACCATCAGACAATTTTTCTATGATAAGAATGATCCGACCAGCATCAGCGACAACTGGATTCGGGTAATTTATGAAGATCGAAGCGGTCAGATATGGATTGGCACTGAAAGTGGCGGATTGAACTTGTATGACAAGGTTAATGACCGATTTATCCGCTATCAAAATGTTTTAAATAATAAAAGCAGCCTCAGCAACAACAGGGTTTATTCGATTTTCGAGGACAACACCGGAAATCTTTGGATAGGGACCTATAACGGGGTTAATAAAATAGACAAATATTACAATAACTTCGAGCATTGTCAAAGGACCAGCAATGATAACCGGAGCTTGAATGATAATATCATCTGGGCTTTTGAAGAGGACGATCAAAACAACCTTTGGATTGGAACTTCTTCTGGTGTTAATATAATGAACAAACAAACCGGACAATTTGATTACCTGACAAACGATCCAGGGAATCCCGGTTCACTTGCAGGCAATGATATACGCATCATATTATTCACCCCAGAATACAATTGTATTTGGCTCGGAAACTGGGGTTCAGGATTGGATAAATATGACTTGAAGAGCAAAATAATTACTCATTACAGGCACGATCCGGTTAAAACCAGTTTTAGTGATGATTATGTGAACGATATACTAAAAGATAAAAGCGGGGCACTATGGGTGGCCACCGGAAGGGGATTAAACCGTCTTGATCCTTTGACCGGCCGCATTGAAAACTTCCGTCACTCAAATGAAGACACCAACACCATTAGCTATGATATTTCTATTTGTCTTTTTGAAGATAGTCGTGGCAATATATGGATAGGGACAAATGAAGGTTTAAATAAACTTAATATATCCAGGAATAAATTCACCCGCTACCTCCATGTACCCGGCAATCCAAATAGCCTTAGCCATAATACCATTTTCTGCATAAATGAAGACCGGAAAGGAACTATCTGGGTCGGGACTTCGGGGGGGGGACTGAACCGGTTAAATCCGGAAACTGGTCAGTTCTTTTCTTATTCAACAGCGAATGGTCTTCCAAATAATATTGTTTACGGAATAGAGGAAGACGATGATGGTAATATCTGGGTCAGCACAAACCTGGGGATATCCAAGTTGTACGTCGATAGCGGAAGATTTGTAAATTATGATGTTAAAGATGGTATCCAGAGCAATGAGTTTAATCTGGGCGCATATTATAAAGGAAAGGATGGCAAACTTTATTTTGGTGGTATGAATGGTTACAATGTTTTTGATCCTGGCAAAATAAAATACAATCCTAATAAACCGATAACAGTTGTATCTGCCTTCAGAAAGTTCAATGAAATTCAATCTGCAGAATATTCGAATGGTGATACCGTCCGGCTTAAACATGATGACAACTTTTTTTCGATAGAGATTTCAGCCCTCGATTATACTAATCCTGCAAAGAACAAATACAGGTATCGCCTTCAGAGTGTCGACAATGACTGGATAGTGGCTGATGCCAACAGACGGCTGGCTGAATACAAAAAAGTGCGGCCCGGAATGTATTATTTTAACGCGGTTGGTTCGAATAACGATGGAGTCTGGGATGACCGGGGTGTTTCACTAACTATCATCATCACTCCGCCATGGTGGTCAACCTGGTGGTTCCGGATTCTCATTTCACTGACCCTCATTGTAATGATCGGAGCATTTTTCTACAGAAGAATCAGAAGGATCAGGAGAAAAAATGAAATTGAAAAGAAAATGCTTGAAATTGAGAAACAAAAGTTTGACCTGGAGCAAAAGGCGCTCCGGTTGCAAATGAATCCGCATTTTATTTTCAACTCTCTAAATTCCATTCAAAGCTATATTCTTTCGAATGATGCTGAAAAGGCAGTGCTTTATCTTGGCAAGTTTTCTCAGTTAATGCGGCTTATTCTTACCAATTCTGCCAACAAATCTATTTCACTCAAAGAGGAGCTGAAATCAATCACCTACTATCTCGATCTGGAAAAACTCAGGTTTGAAAACAAATTTGATTACACCATTAACCTTGACAAAGATATGGATGAGGAATTCATTGAAATTCCTCCTATGATCATTCAGCCCTATATCGAAAATGCCATCATTCATGGGTTGCTTCATAAACCAACCAAAGGGAAAATTGACATAACGTTCAAGCAAGATGAAGAAAAACTTATTTGCACGGTGGAGGATGATGGGGTGGGTCGTCAGCGCTCAATGGAAATTGCAAAACAATCCGGAATGAAAAAGAAATCGAGAGGCATGCTGATCACCCAGGCACGGCTGGAGATCCTTAACAGGCAGAGCAATGATGAATTTTCGGTGAAGGTAATTGATTTAAAAGATGAATCAGGAAACCCGGCGGGGACAAAAGTCGAACTCATTATCCATTATAAAGAGGAATAATAAATTTTAAATTACATCAAGATGTTACGAGCAATCATTGTAGAGGATGAATTAAGATCGCGTCAGACATTGACAGGCATGTTAAAATTGTTTTGTAAAAATGTGGAGGTTGTTGGGGAGGCTGAAAATGTGAAAGAGGGAATTGACCTGATCCGTAAAGAAAAACCAGACATTGTCTTTCTTGATATCCAAATGCCCGATGGCAGCGGATTTAAGCTTTTAGAAGATATCGGTCAGATCAAATTTGATATTATTTTTACAACCGCATATGATCAGTATGCCATTCAGGCTATAAAATTTAGTGCTTTGGACTATCTCCTAAAACCCATTTATCAGGATGATCTTGTCAGAGCGGTTAAAAAGGCGGAAGATAACAAAGAGAAAATAGACAGAAATGAACACGTCGATGTTCTTTTGGAAAACCTGAAGAAATCGGTAAATGAACCTCCTAAAATCATTCTTTCAACTGCTGAAAAAATCAATGTGGTTAAAGTCGATGATATTCTTCGGTGTGCATCGGATAATTACTACACAATGTTTTATTTTACCAATGGACAAAAATTACTTGTTTCAAAAACACTAAAGGAAAATGAAGAACTATTAAAAGATCATCACTTTATACGGCCTCATAAATCACACCTTGTCAACACTAAATATATCAAAGGCTTTTTAAAACAGGACGGAGGATATATTCTTATGACCGATGGAACAAATATACCGGTGTCGAGGCGGAAGAAAGAAGCAACAATTGATATCATCAATAATTTACAATTTCAGGATTAGTAAAAAGAACAGGACATAATAATAGGCTATGATCCTGAAATAGCACAAATTGCCGTAAACTGATTTAATGCTGCCGTAAACTGATTTTTTCTTTTATATAATTTTTTTTGCTGTATATTTACCCGCTCTTTTGAAAAAAGCGCACAGGACAAAAAAATGATATGGAAAATCTTTTACCTATTTTAATTGGTATTATCTGGGTTGCCTATACCCTTTATAATAAAGGAAAGAAGAAAAATGTCGTAAGGCAACCCCATGATGCTGAAATACCGCAAAAAAAGCCCCTTTCAATTTTCGAACAAATCCTGTTGGGGGAGGAAATAAAGCAGCCACAGCCTTACGCAGATTATTCTCAACCGAAAGAACCCGAGCCGATTGCCCGGCCAATAAAAATAAAAATAAAGAAATCTCCTAGCCCATTTTTAAATGAAGAGTTGGCAGGCTTTGTTCAGGAAGGACAGTCGGTTAGCGAGTTTTTCAGCCATGATAAAACGATAGAAGAGATTTTGCATGAACATGATGAAGTGTTTGGAGAAATAGATTTTGATCTTCGGAAAGCAGTTATTTATTCTGAAGTTTTAAATACTCCTTACATTGATTATAAATAAGGATAAATTTTATTTTGAGGGGGAAAAAATTTTGGAGGTTACATTTTTTTAGTATTAACTTTACCCCCTTTTTAAAAGCACGGTGTATTATCTGACATTAAATTTTACGGTATGGTAAGAAATTTACTATTAACAATTGGATTTGTTTTAGCGGCAAATGTGTTTGTTTTTTCACAATCCGGAACCCTGAAGGGTAAAATATTAGACAAGGAAACCAAAGAACCAATTGCATTTGCAAATGTTGTAATTGAATTAGGTGGGGCTCAAAAAGGTGGGGCTACCTCTGATTTTGACGGTAACTATATCATAAAACCGATTGCTCCGGGATCGTATGACCTGAAAGCCACCTATATTGGTTATAATACGGTTTTGGTAAGGGGTATGGTAATCAATTCCGACCAGATCAGGTTCTATGATATTATTATGGAATCCACCGCTGAGCAGCTTCCGGAAATCGTAGTAACCGATTATGCTGTTCCACTGATCAATCAGGATGAAACGGTATCCGGTGGCCAGATAACAGCAGAAGAAATCAAGAAGATGCCTAACAGAAGTGCGAATGCAATTGCAACTACTGTCGGAGGGGTTTTCTCGGAAGATGGTGAAAGGGGTAATGTCAGAGGTGCCAGGTCCGATCAAACCGTCATGTACATTGATGGTATCAAGGTACTGGGATCAACTTCCTTACCACAGTCTTCAATCGAACAGGTTGCTGTTTACCTTGGTGGATTACCTGCTCTTTATGGTGATGCAAGAGGCGGTGTCATAAACGTGACCACAAAAGGCCCTTCTGGTACATTTGGTGCCGGAGTCGAACTTGAACAATCGGTCGACGGTTTCGGTCACAGCCGGCTTGGATTTAACCTTCAGGGTCCTATTTTGAAGAGTAAAAAAGAATCTTCAAATTCCATCCTGGGATACTTCATCTCAGGAGATGCATATTATAATAAAGACAGCAGACCTACTGCCAATGGAGTTTACGTGGCAAACGATGAAACACAAAACTCCATTGAGCAAAATCCGCTTGTCCCATCGGGATTACAGGGTGGCGGTACTTACAGCAGTGGTGAATTTGTCCGGAATTCCGATCTTGATCTCAATAAAACAAATCCAAATGTCAGCAGGTATGGAGTCAATCTTTCAGGGAAAATTGATATAAAACCAAGCAATTCGACCAATTTTACTATAGGTGGTCAATACAATTATGACAATGGCAACGTCTATAATTACAATCAAACAATGTTTAACTCAGATAAGAATTTTTTGCAATTGAATCAATCCTGGAGGGTGTTTGGCCGATTCACACAGCGGTTTGCCAACAGCAGTGAAAGTTCTTCCTTTGTTAAAAACGTTTTTTATAGCCTCCAGCTCGATTACTCTCAGGAAAATTCCAGGTCAATGGATCCTGATCACAGAGATGATATTTTCAAGTATGGATATTTAGGCAAATACACGACCTATAAACTTCCAACCTACCAATTGGTTGATGAAATTGAGATCGATAATGTTGTTTATGAAAATGTTAGAGTTCTTAACAGCTGGGATTTTGATACTGCTTATGTATTTCAGGCTGCCGATTACAATCCTATTGTTGCCAGATACACAGAACAAATTTATGACCTGTTCCCAACCAACTGGGAATCCTATCCTTTTGGGGTTGGAAACTGGAGTAATTCTGACCAGCTTCAACTTCGCGGAGGTTTATTAAACGGACAGGGACCAAATGGCTTTTATGGATTGTGGGCAGCTCCCGGAACCATCCAGACCAGGTACGGAGTGAATGACAATAGCCAGATTTCTTTTAATGCTTCAGCATCAGCCGACCTCGGGAACCACGAATTGCGGTTTGGTTTTATTTACGATCAGCGGATTGAACGCGGATATAGTTATAATTCCTCCGCATTATGGACAAGAATGCGTGGGTTAACAAATAATCATATTTTACAGCTGGATATTGACAATCCGCAAATGGATAAGATTGCAAGCGATTCCATTTATTACTATCGCAAATATGATGAAGTTTCGCAATTTACTTTCGATAAAAATTTGAGGAAGAAACTTGGATTGGACGAAAAGGGTTTGGACTTCATTTTGGTTGACTCTTATGATTTTAATGACGGGTCAATCCAATATTACGATAAAGACGGTTACCTGCATTCAACAAAAGTTGAAGGCAATTTATATTCGATTGATATGTTCAGCGCTGATGAATTGCTTAATGATGGTCAGTATACCGCCTTTTATTATGGTTACGATTATAAGGGTAACCGTTTGAAAACCAAACCAAGTTTTGAGGACTTCTTCACAAAACTGGATGAAAACGGAGATTTTGCACGACCAATTCCTGCCTATGAGCCGATTTATATGGCTGGTTATATTCAGGATAAATTTGCCTTTAAAGACCTTATCTTCAATGTCGGGTTAAGGGTTGACCGGTTTGATGCCAACCAGCCAGTTTTAAAGGATCCTTTTTTGTTTTATCCTGCCTATTCGGTTAAAGATGTTTCTTATGTTGGTGGAAATCCGGTAACACATCCGGGTAATATGGGTGATGATTATGTTGTATATGTTGACAATGTTACCAGTCCTACTGAAATTACAGGTTACCGGAATGAATATACCTGGTACAATGCTGCGGGTGTTGAAATACAGGATCCCTTCACGCTCGACAGGGGCTCAGGAGTATCTCCATTATTGGTTGATCCCAGCCAAAACAGCGTAAATTCCAAAGCATTTAAGGATTATGAACCCCAGATAAGCGTGATGCCCAGGATTGCATTCTCGTTCCCGATTTCTGATGAGGCCAACTTCTTTGCACATTATGACGTTTTAACACAAAGACCTCTCAATAACCAGAGGGCGGATCCATCATCGTATTATTTCATTAATAATATTGGTGGTAATATTGATAACCCTAGTTTAAAACCCACAAAAACAATTGATTATGAGTTGGGTTTCCAGCAGAAGCTATCTGTTAAATCAGCTTTGAGGCTTTCAGCTTTTTATCGTGAGATGCGTGATGATATTCAGATATATCGTTTTAACGGGGCTTATCCAAGAAGTTATACCTCTTTTAATAATATAGACTTTGGAACGGTAAAAGGTGTAACCATTACCTATGACCTTCGCAGGTTGAACAGCAATACCCGGTTAATGGCAAGTTATACCCTGCAGTTTGCAGAAGGTACAGGGTCCAGTGCCACTACAGCCCAGGCACTTGTCGCTTCAGGGTTACCCAACCTGAGAACAACAAATCCCCTGAACTGGGACAGAAGGCATAACTTTAACATTTCGCTTGATTACAGGTACGGTGAAGGCAAGAGTTATAACGGCCCCACCATCAGAACCAAAAAAGGAACAGAAAACGAAAAAGCCCTGCAGGTCCTGTCAAATACCGGAGTAAACTTCACTGTTACCGGAGGTTCGGGAACCCCTTATACTGCACAGGAAAATATTCTTGCATTTAATTCAGGAGGCACACAAGTGCTTAAAGGTACTATCAATGGTTCTAGGTTGCCTTGGCAGTTTAAGGTGGATATGAGGCTTGATAAAGAATTTTACACAAAATGGGGATCTGGTGATCAAAAAGCATATTTTGATATCTATTTACAGATTATTAACCTGTTCGATACTAAAAATGTTTTGGCAGTATATCCGGCAACAGGTGTTCCGGATGATGACGGTTATCTTGCAGCCGCAGAATGGCAAACACAGATCAATCAGCAAGTTGATCCGCAGGCTTATCGCGACCAATATAGCATCAGGATAGATGATCCAGCGAATTACAGCTCTCCCCGTCAGATAAGGTTGGGATTGCAGTTTAACTTTTAAATGATTGAAATCTAATTTTTGAAAGAGAATGAAATTAAAATATAGAAATAATATGAGAAATATTTTCCGCATTCTGTTTGTTTTACTTTTCTGGTTAACAATTGCCCGAATGAGTTTCGGAGTGGAATACAAGTTTGGCAATTTTAAAAGTACCGAAAGTATCAAATCCACCGCTGCTGGTTGCGGCGCTCCGTCAGGATTTAAGTTTCTTCAGGTGAACAACGTCAGGGGACGCATCAACACTGGTGGCGATATGTGGTGGGATTTACCGGGCGGTATTGGATCCCAGTATTTTGTACCGGCTAATGGATCAGCTACATCGCTGTTTTCCGGTTCACTTTGGATCGGTGGTCTCGACATCAATAACCAGCTTAAACTTGCCGCATTGCGTTATCGGCAGGTGGGTCAGGATTACTGGACCGGCCCGCTAACCATTGATGGAACGGCTGCCATTGATGTTGAAACCTGCACGGAATGGGATAAATTCTTTGACATAAAAAGAGCAGATATTGACGCTTACGTTGAGCATACCAATCCCGAAACAGGCGCTTTTATACCAAGTCCCGATTATCAGATACCGGAATATTTTTTTAGTTACCCAGCGCATGGTGATATTTCGAAAGGACAGAGCTTTTATCTTGCACCATTTAAAGATGCCAATGGTGATGGAGCGTATGATCCGACACAGGGGGACTATCCTTATTATGATATTACCAATGAGCTATGCCCATTGAATTATGCAGGTGATCCAACCTATGTTCCTGCTCCGACAATGGAATCGGAGCTTTATGAAAATTATTTCGGCGGCATTCTTGTCGACCAGGTTTTGAAAGGGGATGAAACTTTTTGGTGGGTTTTTAATGATAAAGGCAATATTCACACTGAAACCAGTGGAGCCGCTATCGGTATGGAAATCCGGGCGCAGGCTTTTGCGTTTTCAACCAACGACGAAATCAACAGCATGACCTTTTATAGTTATGAAATTATTAACCGTTCAACCTATGAACTGACACAAACCTACTTTAGTCCATGGGCAGACACCGACCTTGGATATGCATGGGATGATTACATCGGTTGCGATGTTGAGAGGGGATTGGGATATTGTTACAATGGCTTACCGACTGATGAGGGTGGTCCTGAATCTTATGGTGATCAGCCACCGGCAGTAGGTGTTGACTTTTTCCAGGGACCTTACATGGATCCTGATACCTGCGATAATCCTTCGTACAAGGGTGATGGCTTACTGGGTCCTTCATTTGACGGAAGTTGTGAAATTGTTACCTCGAACGGAATTGTTAGAACCATGCAGTATGGGGAGAATAATGAATTTACAGGTGATTTTAAAGTTCGTGCCGAAGCCATCAATGGTATCAACTTTGGAAATGGAATTAAAGATGATGAGCGCTTTGGAATGCGCAGGTTTGTTTATCATAATAATGGTGGTCCTGCTTATATGAACGACCCCGCCAGTGCACCCCAATATTATAATCTTCTTCGTGGAATATGGAACGATAATTCCAGGATGTTGTATGGTGGTAATGCCCACACCTCATCCGGTGCTGCCGGTCCTGAATGCGACTTTATGTTTCCCGGCGATTCTGATCCCTGTAACTGGGGAACTGATGGTCAGCCACCTGAAGGAGGGCTTAATACCAATGGAAATTACTGGACAGAAGAGGAGGTTGAAAATCAGCCATCGGATCGCCGGTTTATGCAGTCTGCTGGTCCGTTTACTTTAAAACCAGGCGCTGTAAACTATATTACTGTTGGTATTCCTTGGGCAAAAGCAATCTCCGGAGGTCCCTGGGCTTCTGTTGAGTTGCTCCGGGTTGTTGACGACAAATGCCAGGCCCTTTTCGAAAACTGTTTTAAAGTTATTGATGGTCCTGATGCTCCTGATTTGTCTTTCAGAGAAATTGAAAAGGGAGTCATCATTTTTATTACCAATAGCCCCTCTTCCAATAACTACAGAGAGTCCTATAAAGAGCTCGATCCGCAAATCAGGGCTGTATCCTTCGATTATGATCCATACTTCACTTTCGAGGGTTATCAGATTTTCCAGCTGCTCAATTCCGAAGTAACTATTGCAGAAAGCAGGTACGATCCTGATAAGGTCAGACTCGTGGCACAATTCGATGTTAAAAACGGAGTCGGCAAAATAGTTAACTTCAAATATGACAACGCCATTGGCGCAAATGTACCTGTTATAGAAGTTCAGGGAGGGGACAATGGTATTTCCCATACCTTTACAATTAATACGGATGCTTTTGCAACAGGAAATAATACAATGATCAATAATAAACAGTATTATTTCAGTGCGATAGCTTATGGCTATAATAATTACAAAGAATACGACCCAACCGATCCTACGGCTTTAGATGGTCAGAAAAAACCATACCTTGCTGGTCGCAAAAACATCCAGCTTTATTCTGTGATTCCTCACAAAATAGTTAACGGGATTATTCCCACCGCAAATTTTGGTGATGGCCCTGAAATTACAAGAATTGAAGGTCAGGGTAATGGAGGGATGGTGCTGGAACTTACCGAGCAAACGATAGCAGAGATTTTAAGCAAACCACCGGCTTATTTGGTTGTTGATGAGCTTGTAACAGATTCCATAACCGGCAAAGTTATCGATACATTGTTCAAATATAATTATGGTCAAGACGATTATCCGATGGCCTACAAACCAACCTATAAAAGCGGTTTTGGTCCGGTAAGCGTAAAAGTAATTGATCCTTTAAATGTAAAAAGAGCATCCTATACCCTTAAATGTGATACTGCGTTTATTCATTACACATTCTATAATGTCACTGGCGCTCCTGAAATTGAACCAGGAGGAGATACCGCTGGAGTAAAAGCCTTCGAAAATTGGTATCTGATTGATAACGAAACGGGACAGATTTATAAATCTGAAGTTGGGACTTTCGTCAATTACGAACAGATTTTTCCTGAGTTGGGTATATCAATTACATTTGGTCCTGTTTTTTACCCCGGGTTGTATACTGTTGGTAAAAAGGAAGTGGTAAACTCATCTGGTCAAACATCATTAGAAAATGTGAAGTTTGTGATTGCTGATAACAATGGCTTGCTTACTTCAGCAATAGAATATGCTGACAGCTCAAAACAATGGCTTAGAGGGGTAGAGGATCTTGATGGAAATTGGCCATTTAACTGGATCAGGTCTGGTACCAGTTTTAATCAAACGTTTTGGGATGACTATTTGGATCAGGCAAACGCCTATGATCCGGAGGAGGCGTATGAAAAGATTTTACTTGGTACCATGGCTCCCTATTATTTATGTTCAAAAGGAAATGACCAAACAACTGAACAAATAGGTCCGGTTTGTTATGAAACCATTTCAAAAACCGAAAGTAAGGGTTTAAGGGGAATTGCAAGTGTTGACATCGTATTTACTTCAGAAAAATCAAAATGGACAAGATGCCCGGTATTAGAAATGTGTCAGGATTCTTTATTATCGCAGGGTAGAGCTAAAAGATTTAATCTTAGAAAATCTGCGTCTGTCGATAAAAACGGAAATCCTTCAGGGTGGCCATTAAATAAAACAATCTCCTCTAATCCTGAAGATCCTAACTATATCTTCAGTTATGGTATGGGTTGGTTCCCGGGATACGCCATAAACCTTGAAACCGGTGAACGGATGAATATAATGTTTGGAGAAGATTCCTGGTTATCAGGAGAAAACGGAAGAGACATGCTGTTCAACCCAACCTCCAATTTGTTTAGTCAACCCGCAGGTGAGATATTATTTGGCGGAAAGCATTATATTTATGTCATGTCAAGTGCTGAGGTTGTTAAAACTACTCCTTCCGCTACCATAAAGTATAGTTTTCCTGCTTATGATGCTGGCCAGGTTTTAGCAACTTCTCTCGATACCATTCCCGATCTTCTCGCCTTTCGTAAAATTTATATGGGCCTGATTTATTCAACTGTAATGTATGTAGGGATGCCAATGTCAAATCCTGATGTGCCCTGGTTATCGAATGAAGCAACAGTAAAAATCAGGGTAGGTAAGCCCTATGAGCGATATTACAACGCTCCGCTTGATGTTGAGGGAAGTGTTAATAACCACTACCCTGCATATGAGTTTTCTACTGACGGAATCGCCACAAATTTCTATAACGAAGAAAAAGCTACAGAAGATGTTGATTTGATTGCTGTGGTTCCGAATCCATATTATGCATTCGCGGTAGGTCCGGGTTATGAAGAAGTACCATTGGATAACAAGGTAAAGATTACCAACCTCCCTGAAAAATGTGCTGTTTCGATTTACAATATCAGTGGAACGTTGATCAGGAAATTTACCAAAGACGATCCGGTTACATTCATTGATTGGGATCTTAAAAACCAGGCCGGCATTCCCATCGCCGGAGGAATTTATCTGGTGCATGTAAAGGATCAGACCACCGGAAAAGAAGTCATTGTAAAATGGTTTGGTTCACTGAGGGTCGAAGATTTCAAACAATTCTAAAAAAGTTAATGATCAGAGTATAAAAACATCAAAATTATTATAGCATGAAGAACTTTTACAAATACCTGGTTGCGATATTCTTAATAACAGTGATAGCGCTTCCTGTACAAAAAGTTAATGCCGGAAATAAAGACAGAGCCGGTCAGGCAGGAGCAGATGAATTGCTGATCAATCCCTGGGCAAGAAGTTCAGGATGGGGTGGAGCAAATGTGTCATGTATCAGGGGTATTGAGGGAATATTTAATAACGTTGCAGGTCTGGCGCATACACCTAAAACCGAAATCGTTTTCTCCTATGCCGATTGGATGAGGGGTGCTGACATCCGGCTAATGTCATTTGGATTATCCCAAAGGATTGGTGAATCCGGAGTTTTTGGATTTAGCTTTATGTCATTAAACTTTGGAGAAATTGATATCACTACCATCGATCTGCCCGATGGAGGAATCGGTAAGTTTTCACCACGTTATCTGAATGTTAATATCTCTTATGCCAAGGCATTTTCGAACAGCATATTTGGAGGGTTGAATGTGAAAGTCATCTCTGAATCCATTTCGGATGCCTCAGCATCGGGAATTGCCTTTGATGCAGGGATTCAGTATATCACAGGAGAATTGGAAAACATAAAATTCGGGATTTCATTGAGAAATGTTGGAATCGGAAAAATGAAGTTTTCAGGTGACGGTTATTCCTTACAAACGATGGTCCCCAATAACAATAATCAGTTTACCACTACACAAAGAGGAGCTTCATTTGAGATTCCAACCCAGTTGAATATCGGTGCCGGGTACGACTTTCTGTTTGATGGCTCAAGGTTTACATTGGCGGGCGCATTCATTTCAAACTCTTTTAAGAAAGATCAGTTTTCTCTTGGCGGTGAATTCTCATTTAAGGAATACGTTCAGTTAAGGGCCAGCTATACTTATGAAGAAGGAATTACCAAACCCATAACTGATCCCACCAGGACAAATGCTGAAAGGGGCTTTGCAGGCGGATTGACTGTGCAGGTTCCTTTAAAGAAGGAAAGCAAATCTGTTTTTGCAGTTGATTACTCTTTCAGGCCGATGGAAAACTTTAGCTCCGTTCATACTATAGGCGTCAGATTTACTTTATAGGCTTTAACATAGCTATCAAAATAGCTTTATCTTAAAAATAAAAGGACCCTTATCTTAAGGGTCTTTTTCTCTTTATAAAATCATAGCTAAACTATATGACAAAATTGAATTACTATACAAAGGAAGGCTTGCAGAAACTTAAAGATGAACTTGAGCATTTGATCATGGTCGAACGGCCTTCTATTTCAAAGCAAATTGCAGAGGCACGTGATAAGGGTGACCTTTCTGAAAATGCTGAATATGCTGCAGCCAAAGATGCTCAGGGTATGCTGGAACTGAAGATTTCAAAATTGCAGGATCTCATTCACAATACAAGGATTTTTGATGAATCGAAACTGGATGCGACTAAAGTCCTCCTGATGTCAACGGTTACCATCAGAAACCTTAAAAATAATGCTTCGATGAAATACATCCTTGTTCCCGAGCAGGAAGCCGATTTTAAAACCGGAAAAATCTCCGTAAATTCGCCTATTGCAAAAGGACTTTTGGGTAAAAAGGTTGGCGACAATGTTGAAATCAATGTCCCGGCCGGTACCATTCCTTTCGAAATCATTGAAATTACCAGATAAACTAATAAAATTATGGCAAGTATATTTACAAAGATCATCAATGGTGAAATCCCCTCCTATAAGGTAGCCGAGGATGAAAATTTTTATGCTTTTCTGGATATTAACCCACTGGCCAAAGGACATACGCTTGTCGTTCCAAAAAAAGAGGTGAATTATATTTTTGATCTGGATGATCAAACCTATAGCGGACTGTTTACCTTTACTAAAAAGGTATCACAGGCTATAAAAAGCAGTGTAGAATGTATCCGGCTTGGGATGGTGGTTTACGGGCTTGATGTACCCCATGCACATGTGCACTTAATTCCCATCAAAGGCACAGGAAATGAACTCAGTTTTAGTAATCCAAAGGTAAAACTCACTCCGGAAGAATTTGAGGAAATTGCTGAAAGGATTTATAAAGAGTACAATAACCTTAAAGGTTGATTCTAAAATCAATAAGCCCTTTCATTCCTGCCCTCGATATAATTTATAAAGGATTTATTTACCACCTTGTTACCTCCGGGTGTAGGATAATTACCCGTAAAGTACCAGTCGCCCGTATGACCGGGTATGGCTTCATGCAGGTCTTCAATGGTTTGATAAATGATTTTAACTTTTGAATGAATATCTGCCGTGGTGAGCATTTGCGCAATCTTATCAGAAATTTGATTTGCGGAAAAAGGCTTGTAAATTTCTTTCACATAATTAACAATTTCTTCCTTGGACTTATTTTCCTGGGCCTTGCATTTTTTATAAACAGCATTGATGATGTTTTGATTTTTTGTGTCCTTAAGCAATTCAATTGCAGCCCGGAATGCAATAAAATCAGTGAGTTTGGCCATATCAATACCATAACAATCAGGATATCGGATTTGCGGGGCTGAGGAGGCAACGATGATTTTTTTTGGACCTAACCGGTCGAGAATTCTGATTATACTTTTTTTCAGGGTTGTTCCGCGCACGATCGAATCATCCAGCACTACAAGGTTATCAACTCCAGGTGTAATTACCCCATAGGTCACATCGTAAACATGCCCAACCAAATCATCACGCTGATTATCCTGAGTGATAAAAGTTCTCAGCTTCACATCCTTAACGGCAATTTTTTCGATACGAGGCATGATTTGAAAAATTTTGTCAAGCTTTTGAGGCGTAATTTTATTGCCGAGTTGAAGGATTTTATCTTTTTTAATTGTATTGCAAAATTTTTCAAGCTCTTCTGCCAGGCCGCGGAAGGCAACCGCCGCAGTATTGGGTATGTAGGAAAAGACTGTGTTTTCCAGATCGTAATCAATTTCCTTAAGAATTTCAGGTGAAAGCAGCTTTCCTAATTTTTTCCGCTCATTGTAAATGTCTTTATCAGTGCCGCGGGAAAAATAAATTCTTTCGAACGAACACGATTTCTTTTCCATTGGCTCCCTGAAAAGAAACTCACCGGTTTTTCCATTTTTCTTAATAATCAATGCGTAACCGGGTTTTAATTCTTTAATTTTTTCAACGGGAACATTAAAAACTGTTTGGATGGCCGGGCGTTCCGAAGTCGCAACCACCACTTCTTCATCCTGATAATAAAAAGCGGGCCGTATTCCTGAGGGATCCCTCATTACAAAAGAATCTCCATGTCCCAGCATTCCCACAATGGTGTAACCCCCATCCCAGTAAACTGAAGATTTTTTAAGGATGCTTTGCACATTCAAATCTTCGGCAATTTTTTCAGTGCTTTCTCTTTTGCTGAACCCTTTCTTTTTTAGTTGCCTGTAAAGCTGTTCGTTTTCCTCGTCAAGGAAATGACCTATTTTTTCAAGAATCGTAATGGTGTCAGAAGTTTCAACAGGATATTGGCCATATTCTACCAGCCGGTTAAAAAGTTCATCCACATTGGTCATATTAAAGTTGCCTGCAAGGACCAGGTTGCGTGTTTTCCAGTTATTGGAGCGGATCACCGGGTGGAGGTTTTTCACGTCATTGCTGCCAAAAGTACCATACCGAAGATGTCCTAACAACAGTTCACCTGTAAAATCAAGATTGTTTTTTAACCACTGAGGATCATTTATCCGACCGGGACTTTTCGTTTGAACTTCAGCAATTTTATCGTAAATCTCATTGAAAATATCCTTTACAGGGTTTTCGGAGTTGGATCGAATCCTGCTGATGTATTTGTTTCCAGGTGAAATATCAATCTTTAACCCGGCGATTCCTGCTCCATCCTGTCCCCGATTGTGTTGTTTGTGCATCAGGAGGTGAAGCTTCTTCAGGCCATAAAAGCTGGTCCCGTATTTCGAGAGGTAGTATTCAAGAGGCTTTATTAATCGAATGAGGGCAATACCACATTCATGGTTGACGATATCACTCATGAATAAAAAATTTAAAGTGAAACAATCACTTTTAATAACTTAGCTTCGAATTTGATTTGCAAAAATACATTATTAAAATGAAGAATTTCGGTAATTTCAATTCTCTCCCTGTTCATGACACAATACATTGTTAAAAACTTTATAGGCTTAAAACCAGCACAAAATAATGATTACAACTAAAAATGAGAATAACAGCGATATGGGTTAAACAAAATCAAGAAAAAAATTACAAGACAGCTTTAAACATAATTATTTAGATTTGCCCGAATGATAACAATAAGAAAAGCCACCACAGCCGATATCGATCGCATCGCTGGATTTCAGCAAAAAATGGCACTTGAAACCGAGTCGCTTAAACTTGATTTAAAAATATTATCAAAAGGTGTTGAAGCGGTATTTCAAAATTCTGAAAAAGGATTTTACCTGGTTGCAGAAATGGATAGGGTTGTAATTGCCTGCACCCTGCTTACCCCGGAATGGAGCGACTGGCGCAACGGGACTTTTCTTTGGATACAATCGGTTTATGTAGAACCGGCCTGCAGAAAAAAAGGAGTTTATTCCAAAATGTATTCATTTGTGAAGGAACTTGTTTTGAATTCTCCTGAATACCTGGGATTACGGCTCTATGTTGTAATGAACAATAAGGTAGCTCAGGAGGTTTATGAAAGAACCGGAATGGACGGCAATCATTATAAATTGTACGAGTGGGTTAAATAAATTGCTAAATGTTTATAATATTGAATTGTTTGGATCGTAACAAAAAAATTAATTAAAGAAATATGAAAAATTCTATCTGTTTATTGGTTGCATTTATATTAATAACATTGGTTGGTTTATCTCAGATAGACCGCTCGGACTGGATAGGGATCTACCCGGATGGCTGCACTTCCATTACAGTTGGCAAAAAAGCCAGTGCTGATGGTTCTGTTTTTACTTCACATACTGACGACAGCCATCGCACCCGTTCAAATATCTTCATTCAACCCGCTTCAGATCATCAATCCGGATCCACCACTACTATGTACAAAAGGGTAGCCTGCGATACGACCGCTATGCCCTCCTATTCCAACATCCAGATTGGAGAATTACCCCAGGTGAAACACACCTATGCTTTTATCAATTCGGCATACCCTTGTATGAATGAGAAGCAGCTTGCAATCGGCGAATCTACTTTTGGTGGAAGGGAAATTCTTCAATCTGATAATGGACTGATTGATTGCCAGCGGCTTTGTCAGTTGATGGTTGAAAGATGTTCAACTGCCAGGGAAGCAATTAAAATGGCAGGAGAATTAACCCAGCAATATGGCTGGATCGATGCCGGTGAATGCCTTACCATTGCTGATAAAAATGAAGTATGGCATTTTGAGATCGTTGGTCCGGGTAAGGGATTAAAAGGGGCAATCTGGGCGGCACAAAGAGTTCCTGACGACCATGTTGGGGTCAATGCCAATGCAAGCACCATCAAAGAAATTGACCTGAAAAACACCGATTATTTAATAGCATCTGACAATATCTTTAAAGTTGCTCAAGATAGCGGCTGGTGGAATCCTGAAAAAGAACCATTCCAATTTTGTTATGCCTATGCTCCAGAAAGCAGGGCTTCTATTGCATCACGAAGAAGAGAATGGCGTGTATTTGATTTGCTGGCTCCTTCGCTCAAGCTTGATCCGAATGCTGAGAATTATCCATTTTCTATAAAACCTGACGCTCAGGTTACGCCAGAGAAACTGGTTGCAGTCTTTAAAGATTATTACGAAGGTACACCCTACGATATGACCCGTCTCATTACAACTACTGATAAGGAAGGTAAAACGATTGTATCGCCGATGGCAAATCCTTTTCTACCTTACGACCAGTTAGCGATCCAGAATGTTCAGGGTGGCTGGTATGACGTGAACAGCAAAACCGGCGACATTCATTTTCTTGGCGAAAGAACCATCGCCCGATGGTACACTATGTATGCAACTATTCTTCAATCCAGAAGCTGGCTGCCCGACGAAATTGGCGGTGTTGCCTGGATAGCGCTCGACAATGTTGCAACTTCAATCTATATTCCTTTTTATTGCTCGGTTACCGACTTACCTGTAAGTTATAAAACTGACGGGAGAAGAACCGGGTTCTCATCTGCTTCTGCCTGGTGGGTTTTTAACCGGCTGGGAACTTTAGCTGCCCAACGCTGGGGAGATATGCGCCACGATGTGGATGCTGTTTGGAATCCGTGGCAAAATGAATTATTCAACAATCAGAAACAAGTGGAGCAGAAAGCGCTCGAATTGTATAATTCAAAAAACCCGGAAAAAACCGTTAATTACCTGACAGGTTATTCCAATGTGTGGGGAGAAAAAGTTGTTAAAAAAGCATGGGAGCTTAGTGATTTTCTCTGGACCAAATACGATGAGAAATTCTAATAGCCAATGAACATTATTGATTCCTGTTTGTATCAATAGATAATTCCATGAATTTTCTTTAGGATTTCATTATGCGCAACATTCAATTCCTGATATTCTTTTCAACGGTCATAACGATCTATTCTCTTGTTTGCTGGTATATTTACAGCAAAGGATTACAGGTATTTCCTTCAGGCACACAATCCAGAA
Organism: uncultured Bacteroidales bacterium; assembly: GCA_963749345.1. GTDB lineage: Bacteria > Bacteroidota > Bacteroidia > Bacteroidales > JAADJA01 > JAADJA01. Next base: position 946,624 of record CAVVMO010000004.1, read on the forward strand.
TATATTTTAAGTTTATCTTCTTCTTTCTGGCGGCATCTTACATCGTTGCGAGGTTCCTCGAAAGGATTTGGCTTTCGGTTTTTTCTGATATTCTAACATGGATAGGTTCTTTTTGGCTGGCTGCATTTTTTTATTTTCTAATGGCGGCTTTGGTAATTGATATTCTCAGGCTGGCTAATTTTATTGTTCCTTTTTTCCCGGAGGTTTTTAAAACACAGGGATTCCGGCTTTGGTTATTTAAAGGCGTCGTGGGTTTGGTTTCGGTCCTGCTCCTTACCGGATTTATAAACAGCCTGCTGCCACGAATAAAACAACTTGACATTACGATTAATAAAAAAGTCGAAGGTCTTGATCATGTAAAAATTGCCTTCGTTTCCGATATCCACCTTGGAACAATTATCGGACCCAGACGAACGAACAATATTGTAAATAGAATCATTGCACTTAATCCCGACCTGATACTTTTAGGAGGCGATGTTGTTGATGAAGACCTTGCTCCCGTGATCCGGAACAATATTGGTGATTCTTTGATGAAGCTGAAGGCTCCACTGGGAGTTGTTGGAATTACTGGAAATCATGAATACATCGGCGGAGCTGAAAAAGCAGTTAAATATCTTGAAGCCCATGGAATCACAATGCTTCGTGATTCATCCATTCTGATTGATGGCAAATTTTATATTGTGGGTCGGGAAGACAGGGACAAACCCAGATTTTCCGGACGAAACAGAAAAGAAATTGAACAACTATTAACTGGTATTGATAAAACCAAGCCTTTGATTTTGCTGGATCATCAGCCATTTGAATTAGACATCAAAGAATCACTTGGAATTGATCTGACATTATCAGGACATACCCATCATGGGCAATTGTGGCCGCTGAATTATCTTACCAATGCCATTTATGAGGTCAGTTGGGGATATAAAAAGAAAGGAAATACCCATGTTTATGTTTCATCCGGCGTGGGTGGCTGGGGTCCGCCTGTCCGCATCGGAAACCGTCCGGAAATTGTTTTAATAAATCTTCATTTCGCGAATTAGAACATTCAGGTTTTTACTTACATTTGGACTCCTAAAAATGTCCTGTTTATGTTCAAAAAATTACCGCATACTTACGTACTGGTATTTTCCATTATCATTATTTCTGCTATCCTTACCTGGATCATTCCAGGCGGAAAATACGATCGCAAAACAGTTGTTGTAAATGGTGTTGAACGGAGCGTAATTGTAAGTGGTTCCTACAAACCTGCCGAAAGTCAACCACAGACCTGGCAGGTTTTTTCAGCTTTTTATGAGGGATTCAATAACATGTCGCACATCGTGGTTTTCATCCTCATCATTGGCGGCGCGTTCTGGATCATGAATGAAAGCAAAGCCATCGATATCGGAATGATAGCGTTTCTGTTGTTTACCAGGAAGTTTGAACGATACAGGTTGATCCGTTGGCTGGGCGTCAACAACATCATCATGACCCTTGTGATGATCATCTTCAGCGTTTTCGGGGCTGTGTTTGGTATGGCCGAGGAAACCCTTGCCTTTACGGCTATTTTTGTTCCTCTGGCCATCACCATGGGTTATGATTCGTTGGTGGGCGTAGGATTGTGTTATTTTGCAGCCCATATCGGATTTGCAGGAGCCATTTTAAATCCGTTTACTATCGGAATTGCCCAGGGTCTTGCAAGCGTTCCTCTTTTTTCAGGCATTGAGTACCGGACTTTTTGCTGGGTGGTCATTACTGTCCTCTCCATTGCATTTATGCTTTGGTATGCAGCAAGAATCAAAAAGCATCCTCAAAAGTCCATCATGTTTCATGAGGACGATTACTGGCGTCAGCATCACTCGCAGGATATCGGGGAAGTTAAATATTATACCCCGCTTTCATCTTGGTTAGTAGCCGGAGCGATCCTGATCGTACTTGTAATTTATTCATTCATTTTCCCAACCAATCCCATGAAGGTTGGGTTGTCAACTGTTACCTGGCCAATTATGCCTGTACTTACGGGGCTATTTGCTATTTCAAGCCTTATCGCCCTGCGGAAATCAGTACATTTCTTTGTCATAAACCTTCTTGCTTTTACTATTTTTTTCCTTATTGTGGGTGTATTGGGTTTCGACTGGTACCTGGAAGAGATTGCAGCACTATTTCTTGCAATGGGAATTGCAACGGGTTTTGCAATCGGTCAAAATACATCGGCATTAACCAAATCATTTACTACCGGAGTTAAGGACATCGTCTCTGCCTCATTAGTTGTAGGTTTTGCTGGCGGAATTATCGCCATTTTAAACAACGGACAAATCATTGATACCATTTTAAATTCCCTTTCGTCGAGTTTGGAAAATTCCGGTCAGTTCTCGGCCATTTCCATCATGTATGTTTTTCAGTCGGCATTAAACCTCATCATTACTTCGGGTTCGGCAAAAGCTGCACTGACGATTCCGATCATGACCGATTTTTCGGATATCATAGGTCTTTCAAGGCAGGCGATGATCACTGCTTTCCAGTTTGGTGCAGGTTTTACCGACATGATCGCTCCTACCTCTGGTGTGCTGATTGGTGTGCTTGGGATTGCGCGTATACCTTATGCCAAATGGATTAAATTTATTATTCCCTTCCTCATTTTCATCGCCATCATAGGATGGCTTTTGCTAATACCGACAGTAACCATGGAGTTGAATGGATTTTAAATTTTAAGCCGGATAATAGAAGCGCTTAATTATAAACTTCAGATTACTTAATAATTGCCTCATGAACATATCCATTAGTCTATCAATTTTCTTTATAAAATCTTTATAACATTAGATTTATCTTTGATGTTAAATTTCAAAAAGCAAATTGGTAAACTTTAATACTAGAAAATATAGCAAACCTATGCAGCATTTCATCAGCGCTGTATTGGTTTCCATTGTTTCCATTTCCTGCTTTTTTACAGTTGACTTCATGGGTTATCGGGTCGTGGCTCTGATTCTTATGGTAACGGTATCGCTGCTTGCGATGATGTTCGACATTTTACCGGTGATGATTGCCGCCATATTGAGTGCATTGATCTGGAACTTCTTTTTCATTCCACCACTTTACACTTTTCACGTCAACAATGCGGAAGATTTCCTGATGTTCCTGATGTATTTCGTAATTGCAATGGTCAATGCAGCGTTGACTTTTCAAATTCGTAAAGCGGAGCAAAAAGCAAGAGATAAAGAAGAAAAAGAAAATACTATTAAAATTTACAACACACTGTTCAACTCCCTTTCGCACGAATTGCGTACACCTATTTCTACCATTCTGGGTTCGGTTGACACATTAATGGGAAATAAGAATAATCTTTCCAGCGAAAATCAAACCGCATTGCATACTGAGATTGAACAAGCAAGCATTCGGCTGAACCGTCAGGTTGAAAATTTGTTAAATATTAGCAGGCTTGAATCGGGAATGATCAAGCTTAATCTCGACTGGTGCGATATGAATGAATTGATTTATTCTGTTATTCAAAAAATAGCTCTGCAATCAGCAAATCATGAAATCATATTTACAGAAAATGAAGAAATTCCATTATTTAAAATTGATTCAGGCTTAATGGAGCAGGTTCTACATAATATTATTTACAATTGTGTTCAATATACTCCGGAAAATTCTGTGATTACCATTGAGGTTTCAAATCAAAATGATATTTGTAAGATTTTAATTTCAGATAATGGCAATGGTTTTCCGGAAAGCGAAATACAATTTGCCTTTGATAAATTTTACCGTTTACCCAATACGAAAACAGGGGGAACCGGATTGGGATTGTCAATTGCAAAAGGTTTCACTGAGGCACATAAAGGACAGATCAAACTACAGAACAATGATTCTGGAGGTGCAAAATTCACCATTGAAATTCCTGCTGAAACGTCATTTATAAACCATCTTAAAAATGAGTAAAGCAGAAATTCTGATCATTGATGACGAACCTCAAATCCGCAAATTGCTTGAGATCAATTTAGAAAGCAATGGTTATAAAGTATTGCAGGCTGCTACCGGAAAAGAAGGTGTGATAATGGCAGCCAATCATCCCCCTGAATTGATCTTATTAGACATTGGATTGCCGGATAAAAGCGGACACGAAATTTTAAAAGAGATTCGAACCTGGTACAATAAATCTATTATCATACTTTCTGTTCAGAGTAGTGAAACGGATATTGTGATGGCCCTTGACAATGGTGCAACCGATTATCTCACAAAACCTTTCAGGACAGGAGAGCTGCTGGCCCGTATCCGTTCATGTATTCGAAGAAACAACTCAGATGAAAATAAAAGTAATATAATCATCGGCGACCTTCAAGTTGATTTCGTGGCTCGTACCGTCAAAAGAGCTAATTCTTTGCTTAAGTTGACATCGACTGAGTTTAACTTATTTTCACTTTTTGTTAGAAACGAAGGACGTGTTTTAACCCATCAATATATCCTGAAGGAAATTTGGGGCATTGGATATCAATCCGAAACCCAGTACCTAAGGGTTTTTGTAGGTCAACTTAGGAAAAAAATTGAAGATAATCCCAACCACCCCTTGCACATCATTACTGAAAGCGGTGTTGGGTATCGTTTCCAGTAATCTTTATACTTTCTTTATATCCCGTCGTTTCATTTTATCTTTTACTTATAGGATTCGGTATTTTTTTGCATTGATAAAAAAGTGCCCTTATGAATATAGATAGAGAAACAACAGAATTGATCGTTGACGCTTATCGAAAAATCAACTCCCTGAAAAAATTAATGCAGGAGAATCCAGGATCGTATGATACAAAACTTATTGAAAATGGAAATGAGTTAAGCCGGGTGTTGAATAAAACCCTTGACGAAAATTTAGAAAAGTGCGTAAATGAAAATTTAATGAAGGCTGTCAATCTCGCGCAGGCTATGATTCAACATTGTGATGAAAATTCATTGAATGCTTTCCGGATTAATTCTGAAATTCCCAATTGCCTTAACAACATTTTCAGCGATCTGAAAATACTTCAATCCAAAATTTAGATAGTTGTCAGAACACTAAAAGCCAATACCAAATCAAACTTGATGATATGGATAAAGTAAAGAATGGCATTAATGGAAAGGTTTCAATTGCCTCACTTTTGGTTGCCCTGGGAATCATCTATGGCGACATTGGCACTAGTCCTTTATATGTATTGAAAGCAATTGTGGGAGAGAAAACCATTGATGAGACCCTTGTTTTTGGAGGCGTTTCGTGTATTTTTTGGACGCTCGTATTTCAAACCACTTTCAAATACATATTCCTGACCCTCAAAGCAGACAACCAGGGCGAAGGGGGAATTTTTTCACTCTATGCTTTGGTTCACAGATATAGTAAATGGCTGGTCATTCCGACCATTTTAGGTGCAACTACATTGCTTGCCGATGGCATTATAACCCCACCCATCACAGTGGCATCTTCGGTCGAAGGCCTGACGATGATTGATAGTCTTAAAAATTTGCATACTATCCCCATCGTTATATTAATTTTATCAGCGTTGTTCTTCTTCCAGCGGTTCGGAACCTATAAAGTCGGAATTACCTTTGGGCCAATGATGGTTGTCTGGTTTTCAATGTTGCTAACTCTTGGTTTCGTCCAGATCACTCATTTTCCTTCAGTTATTAAAGGACTCAATCCCATATATGCTTATAACCTGTTAATGAAATACCCCCATGGTTTTTGGCTGCTGGGAGCCGTTTTCCTGGCTACAACCGGCGCCGAAGCCCTATACTCTGACCTGGGACATTGCGGAAGGAAAAATATTCGGATTACCTGGGCTTTTGTGAAAACCTGCCTGGTTATAAATTACTTAGGCCAGGCTGCATGGATTATGCACCAGGGTGAACCTCTACTTAACAGCAGAAACCCGTTTTTCGAAATCATGCCTCAATGGTTTATAATTCCGGGTATTGCAATTGCCACTGCTGCCGCTATAATTGCATCGCAGGCGCTCATAAGCGGAAGCTATACACTTATTCACGAAGCCATGAATCTCAATTTCTGGCCCCGTGTTGCCGTCAGGCAACCCACCGAAACCAAAGGACAGATTTACATTCCCAGTGTAAATAACATTTTATGGGTAGGCTGTATCCTGATGGTTTTGTATTTCCGCTCTTCAACCAATATGGAAGCGGCATACGGTTTTAGCATCACGATTGCCATGATGATGACCACCATTTTACTGACCTATTTTTTACTCTATAGATTGAAATGGAATAAATATCTCGTTATTGCAATATTGCTGGTTTTTTGCACAGTAGAATTTTCTTATTTCATTGCCAATGTGGTCAAGATAAAAGAGCGCTGGATGTTTCTCTTTTTCGAACTTTTCATTTTTACAACCATGTACGTTTGGTTTTATGCCCGTAAAATCAACAATCGTTTTACAAGGTTCACTGATCTTGGCAAATATGTTCATTTGATCAGGAATTTAAGTGATGATGATTCTGTTCCAAAATTTTCAACCCATCTCATTTATTTGACCAAGGCCAATCGCCGCCATGAGATCGAGGAAAAGATCATTAAATCCATTTTCGCAAAGAAACCTAAGCGTTCCGATGTTTACTGGTTTGTTCATATTAACCGAACAGAAAATCCATATACACTTACCTATGATGTCACAGAACTGGTAGATGATAAAGTGATCAAGGTGAATGTCAATGTAGGTTTCAGGGTTCAGCCCCGTACTGAGCTTTTCTTTAAAAAAATAGTGAAAGACCTGGTTGCCAACAAAGAGCTGAAGCTGCATATTCGTCCCGATGGTTCGTCAAAATACAATACCGAGCCTGACTTTAAATTCGTTGTACTTGAAAAATTCCTTTCCGTTGAAAATGAATTTACCTTAAGAGAGGGTATCCTGCTCAACCTTTATTTCTTCCTTAAACGACTTGGATTGAGTGATGAAAAGGCATTTGGCCTTGACAAAAGCGATATCGTGATCGAACAGGTGCCTTTGATTTATCAGCCTGCAGCAAATGTTAATTTAAGAAGAACCGGTAGCTGACCATAAAAAAATATCAAAAGGTAATTAACATATCAATTGCAAGAACCATCCATACAAGATGATTAATTTTTTGATTAGATAGCAATAAAATTAATTTCTAATTTTGGCCCATGATCAAGCGATCATCCATATTATCCATGTTCCTTTCAGGATTGTTGTTCTACCTCAGCGTTAGTGCAAGCTGTGGATATTTTTTACCGGAGTATGATCATCTGACAAACAAATCAAATGGTACTCCGGCATATTGGTTTGCTGAAGCCCCAATACTTATTAATTTAACCAAGCCGGTTAAGAACCCACTCAAAGGATTCAAAAATCTTTCAGTTTCCGGGTTACAGAATTTTGTAAATGATTTCAGGGCTGCATGGGAGCTGGCAGAACTAAATACCGCTACTACCAGTTCAAGATATATTACCTTTTCAAAAATAATTTCTTATCGTCTCGAAATAAGAGAGATCATTTTTCCATTCCATTATTTCTGGTAAACCCTTCCGGTTTTGTTCAGCAGTTCAGGATTTAAACCCTGAACGATCGGGTTTTTAATCATCAATTCCTGCAATTGGTTCTGTATTATATTTTAAGCACTGCGTGAAGGATTTGATGCATTTATTAATTTCAAAAAAAATTACAATGAATACTTCAGTAATAATAATGGGTCTGGTAATGGCAGCCTTGTTTATTGTACCGGTTATTTTAATCGTACGATCCAGTAAAAAGAAGAACAAAAAATAAATTCATAAATTCATACAAGGTGAATCTTTACGTTTATTTTTGCGTCCCTGTAAAGGTTCACCTTATTTATTTTTACAAATAAAAAATAAAGTTCATATTATGATAAAAAGTTTGAAGAACCAGCGAGGTAAGGGTCTCCTGATGTTATTGTCGTTTGTTTTATTGCCTGTGCTTCTTCATGCACAGGGATCATCAATCCCTTCCCTTGGCCCGATCAGGGTTGAATTTATTTTATTCGGGCTAACACTGGTTGGTGTGGCATTGTTTCACAAGCAAACCATGTATGTGGCGTTGACAGGCCTTGTTGTGATTATGGCTTTTAAACTGATATTTGATCCAGCATTCAATACATTTGAACACTTTTTCGGAGATGCTCATGAAGAAGGAGAGTGGCGGATTTTACTAAACCTGACAGGTCTTTTATTCGGGTTTGCTCTTTTAGCTAAGCACTTTGAAGAGTCAGGGGTGCCCGATGTATTGCCCAAATTTTTACCTGATGACTGGAAAGGTGGATTGGTGTTGCTTTTTCTGATTATGGTTTTATCTTCATTCCTTGATAATATAGCCGCTGCAATGATTGGTGGAACCATCGCCATGGTCGTTTATAAAGGTAAAGTTCACCTGGGATTTCTGGCCGCTATTGTGGCAGCCAGCAATGCAGGGGGCGCTGGAAGTGTGGTGGGCGATACCACCACTACGCTCATGTGGATTGACGGGGTAAATCCATTATGGGTTACACACGCTTTTGTTGCATCAATTGCTTCTTTCATTATATTCGGTATAGTTGGATCCATTCAACAAGACAGGTTCCAACATATTTTAAAAGATCCTGAAAAAACGGTCACAATTGATAAAGGGAAAATTTTTATTGTCGCATTGATTCTGATTGGTGCAATATCTACAAATTATTTGCTTGATTTTCCTGCTGCCGGTGTATGGATCGCCATTCTGTTAGGCACTTTGTTCCGGAAGACCCCCTGGTACGAAATGAAAAACTCATGGAAAGGAACCATTTTTCTTGTGTCGCTGGTGACCTGCGCCTCATTAATGCCTGTTGAAGAATTACCTCCTGCTTCTTGGCAGTCAGCATTTGCATTGGGATTTGTCTCAGCAGTATTCGATAATATTCCATTAACCAAACTTTGTCTCGAACAGGGAGGCTACGACTGGGGCGTTTTGGCCTATTCGGTAGGTTTCGGCGGTTCAATGATCTGGTTTGGTTCATCGGCCGGAGTTGCTTTATCAAACATGTATCCTGAAGCAAAAAACACATTTAGTTATTTGAAAAAAGGCTGGCATGTTACGATAGCTTATATCTTCGGATTTTTTGTTATGCTTGGAGTGGTTGGCTGGCATCCTCATGCTCCGCATAAAAAAGGGCAACAGACAGAAATTAATGAGCAGCATTAACCCTGATGACAGTGATATGAAGCGCTCTAATGAATATGCATTTGATTTATAATCAGTGATCATTTATTGGGATATTTCAGAAGAAAAATCATGGTTATTAAAGGATGTAGCGATTTCCGGTCATGTTTCTAAAATCTTAAAACAAATTTTATAAGACTTGAAATATTTGAATACTTTTGAATCATAAAACAGAGGAATATTTATAAATAAATTTACCATTATGTTCAGAGGAATCCTACCAAAAGAAGTAGCTTTTTACGACTATTTTGATAAGCTTGCAGCCTTAAACTTATCCATCAGCAAGGTGTTCATGAAAATGGTGGAAGGCAATAAAAATATTATTGAGTCGGCACAGGAAATCAAAAAGTTAGAGCGCGAAGCAGAGCGTCTTACCCGAACAAGCATTGATCTTCTTCACCGGACGTTTATCACTCCATTTGACCGCGACGATATTTTCCAGCTTTTAAAAGGAATGGATAACTTTTCGGACGACATTAATGCAGCCACCTTCAGGCTGACGCATTACGAGATCAATGAAATCCGTCCTGAAACAGTTGATTTTGCACAGATTATCTTAAACTGTGCCATTGAAATTGAATCCGCCGTCAAGGGATTACGTCATGTTAAGAAAAACACAGCTATTCGTCAAAGCTGTGCCAAAGTCCATGAAATGGAGTTCCTGTCCGACGAAATCCTCCGCAAAGCTACAGCCAGTCTTTATCATCAGAGCGATGTTATGCTTTTACTTAAGTGGAAAGAAATCTTAGCACGGCTTGAAAAGGCAGTTGACCGCATGGAGAAAGTAGCCAGCATTATTGAAGGCATATTAATAGATAATTCTTAGGCTAAATTTTCCTAATAGTTTATTTAAAAAATATCTTATGGAGCCAATAATGACCATTGTAATTATAACTGTAATCATTGCCTTGTTGTTCGATGTGGTAAATGGCTTTCATGATGCGGCAAATTCCATTGCAACCATCGTTTCCACTAAAGTATTATCCCCGAAGTTTGCTGTATTATGGGCAGCTTTTTTCAATTTCATTGCAATGTTTGTTTTTGCACCTAAGGTAGCCAATACCATTGCAAAGATTGTTAAAATTGATTCGGTTGATCCTGCATTTGTTTACGTAGTGTTATCTGCATTGCTCGGAGCCATCATCTGGGACCTGATCACCTGGTGGCTGGGATTACCTACAAGCTCTTCCCATGCACTTATCGGCGGACTTGTGGGTGCAGGCATTGCTCATGCAGGTCCCGATGTTATCAATTGGTTCAAACTGGTGGAAACGGCTACTTTTATTCCTGTTGCGCCTTTGCTCGGTTTTGGTTTGGGGTTTCTTATAATGGTAATAGTTTACTGGATTTTCAAAAGGTGGTCACCCAAAAAAGTGGACAATGTTTTCAGGAAAGGACAAATCATTTCTGCTGCATTGTATTCTTTAGGTCATGGAGGAAACGATGCCCAAAAAACCATGGGTGTCATTGTGGCATTGCTACTGGCAGCAGGTATTTTTACACCCGATGTTCAACTTTCAATTTATCACTGGAATACCCTTTGGATCATTCTTTCCTGTCATCTGGCTATGGCCATCGGTACCGCCATGGGCGGCTGGCGAATTGTGAAAACCATGGGCATGAAACTGACCAAACTGAAGCCTGTTCATGGTTTCAGTGCTGAAACATCTGGAGCCATTACCCTTTTTCTTGCAACAAATTTAGGGATTCCGGTTTCTACCACACATACCATATCCGGTTCAATCATAGGTGTGGGGTCAGTGACAAATATTTCGGGTATTAAATGGAAAATTGCAATGAATATTGTGCTTGCCTGGGTTCTTACCATTCCAGCCTCTGCATTGGTTTCCGCTATAAGCTTTTATATTTTCCAGTATTTCCACGAGGCATTTTAACCGGTTTTTCTTTAGGTTAATCCTCCTGGTAAATCATGGAGCATTCTTTCAGGAAAAGTTAACTTTGCCCAATGAAGGATAACTTTTGGAAATCGCTCAATCTGCCTGCTTTTACGCTTGCTCCAATGGAGGACGTTACAGATACTGTTTTTCGGGAGATCGTATTAAGCGTGTCTGATCCAGGATACCTTCATGTTCTTTTTAGTGAATTTATTTCTACTGATGGACTCTGCCATGAAATAGGCGGACCCAAAGTGCGGCATCGTTTACAGATCAATGACTCGGAAAGAAAATTGCTGAGCGAAAAAAACGTGAAGATCGTTGCCCAGATTTGGGGAACCCATCCGGATAAGTTTTACAAAGCTACTAAACTGATTTGTGAAGAGGGACAATTTGATGGAATTGACATTAACATGGGCTGCCCTGTGAAAAAAATTGTGAAACAGGGCGGTTGTTCTGCACTCATTGCCCTGCCTGAATTAGCCAAAGAAATAGTTCTTGCCACTATAGAAGCCTCGGACATACCGGTAAGCATTAAGACGAGAATTGGAATTAATAAAATAATTACTGAAGAATGGTTACCACATTTGCTTGAATGTCACCCGGCGTTAATCACCGTTCATGGCAGAACACAGAAACAGCAATCGGAAGGACTGGCCGACTGGAACGAGGTGAAAAAAGCAGTAGAATTGCGCAATAGCCTTAGCCCTGAAACCCTCATTCATGGCAATGGTGATGTTGATTCCATCGAAGATGGGTTTGCAAAAGTGATAGATTATCATGTTGATGGCGTCATGATAGGTCGGGGAATATTCCATAATCCCTGGTTTTTCAATAAAATTTCAGATGAAAAATCACCGGAAGAGAAGCTTGACCTGTTGTGGAAGCACACACTTCTCTTTACGGAAACATGGGGAAAGGGAAAAAATTTTGCCACACTAAAGCGTTTTTTCAAAATCTATACAAACGGATTTCCCGGAGCACATCAAATCAGGGCCAGATTAATGGAGGTCAATTCAACAGAAGAAGTAGAGGTGATTTTAGATGAAGTCAAAAGGTATAAAAATCAAGTTTAAAGAAAATGGTTATGAGATACTTTTTACTTTGTCATTTGTTATTTTGCATTTTTATTTTCCCCCGTCATAGGCCCACTTCAGGTAGATGGCGCCCCAGGTAAAACCCCCGCCAAAAGCAGAAAGAATGATGTTGTCTCCTTTTTTAAGCTTATTTTCCCATTCGTGAAGACATAGCGGAATAGTCCCATTGGTAGTATTTCCATAGCGCTGGATATTGATCATTACTTTTTCCGGATTGAGTCCCATTCTTCTCGCTGTAGCATCTATAATTCTAAGGTTAGCCTGGTGAGGAACCAGCCAGGCAATATCATCGGCTGTAAGATTATTTTTTTCCATAATCTCTGCCGACACATCGGCCATCCCTTTTACAGCAAATTTAAACACCGCCTGTCCTTCCTGGTAAACAAAATGTTCTTTGGCATCTATTGTTTCGTGTGATGCCGGTTTGACCGATCCGCCGGCTTTCTGATTCAGGTATACCCTCCCCGAACCATCCGTCTTTAATATCATATCGATAACGCCATAGCCGTTGATTTCCGGCTCCATAAGCACAACACCCGCAGCATCTCCAAATATGATGCAGGTTTGACGGTCGGTATAATCTACAATGCTCGACATTTTATCTGCACCAATCACCAGTACTTTTTTGTAGGATCCTGTCTCGATGAATTTAGAGGCAGTGGCAATTGCATAGATGAATCCTGAGCAAGCCGCATTCAGGTCATAACTAAAGGCATTTTTTATTCCAACCTTATCACTGATGATATTTGCCGTGGCAGGGAACTGCATGTCAGGAGTAACCGTAGCGCAAATGACAAGATCAATATCGTCAGGTGAAGTATTTGTTTTTTTCAGAAGCCCCTTAATGGCTTCTGCAGCCATATCAGAAGTTCCCAGCCCATCTCCGACCAATATTCGCCTTTCTTTAATTCCTGTTCTGGTGATAATCCACTCATCAGTGGTATCTACCATGGTTTCGAGTTTCTGGTTGTTGAGAATATGTTCGGGAGCGTATGAATGTACACCAGTAATTGCTGCTCTTAATTTTGCCATTGGATCGGTTGCATATATTTTAAAAGCATTAAAAGTAGCATTTATTTACTTTCCATATAATTATGCAAGGCTTTTTTGATTTTTTTGGTTAAGCCTGCATCATGGATTTCTTTTGAAAGGAGGATCATATTCATAATGGCTTTACTGCTTGAGATTCCATGTCCGATAATTACCGGAGCATTAACGCCAAGAATGGGACTCCCTCCATAAATTTCATAATTAAATTTTTCGAAAAAGTCGTCCATCAGGCCCCGCTTCATCATCTGCCGGTAAACTGCCTCCATGGCTTTTAGCAGGATATTCCCGGTAAATCCATCGCATACAATCACATCTGCTTTATTCTTGAACAGATCGCGACCTTCTACGTTACCGTAAAAATTGAAATCCTTGGAATCTTTCATCAGGCGAAAAGCCGACTGACATAGTAAATTTCCTTTTTCTTCTTCTTCTCCTATATTCAATAAACCGACTTTCGGATCTTTAATATTTAAAATATACCTGGAATAAATAGATCCCAAAATGGCAAACTGATAAAGTACATCGGGTTTAATATCAGGGTTGGTGCCTATATCAAGCATGATATTCATACCCCCTGTTTCCTTGGGAATAATGGTAAGGGTTGTGGGCCTGAGGATGCCGGGAATTGTGCTTACACTGTACATTGCACCTACCATGGTTGCCCCGGAGTTACCGGCACTGGCAAACGAATCGATTTCTTTATGTTTAAGGCTTTTTAATCCCTTTGATATGCTTGATTCGGGTTTCTGTGTATAGGCTTTTATTGGCTTATCACCCATTCCAATGATTTCAGGAGAATGAATGATGGTAAATTGAGACGAATCTGCCGACCGGTCATTTAGTTCTTTAAGAATTAATTCTTCAGGGCCAAATAATACAATTTTGTCGGATGCAGGAATTTTACCGAGCGCCATTATTGCACCTTCAATTGTCACTGTTGGCGCAAAGTCGCCACCCATAACATCTAATCCAATTCTCATTGGCAGAATTTAAAATTCAGAAAATATTTTTCGGAAATTACTTCTTTTCAGCTTTTGAATAAACCAATTTACCTTTATAAAAAAGGTCTCCATCAACATAATATCCTCTATGGTATTGATGAACTTCACCGGTTGCCTGACAGGTAGCAAGTTGAGGGGCTGTAGCTTTATCATGTGTTCTCCGTTTATCCCTTCTTGTTGTCGACGTTTTTCGTTTAGGATGTGGCATCTTAATATGTTTTAAAAATTACTAATCGAGTTTAATATCCTTTAATTTATCCCATCGGGGATCAACAATTTTATGTTTCGAAAGTTCTTCCAGTTTCTTTATAATTTCTTTATTGCAACTGTCTTTTCCGTCAGCATCAGGTGCATGCACTTTTTTAATCGGCAGCGACAAAGTTACGAATTCATTGATCAGGAGGCTGATATCGATCTGGTATTCCGACTCGGGAATGACAAGGACATTTTCCGATTCTTCTTTTCGTTCAGCCCCAAATTTAATGTCGTACTTTTCGTTCAAATCAACCGGAAGATAAAGGTCGTCCAGGCATCTGTCGCAAAGCACTTTGACTTCTCCTTTGATGGTAAAAGTCAGGATCATCATCCGGTCCTGTTTTTCAAGGTTTAAATCAATGTTGAGATTGCTGTCATCAATATCAGCATTTTTCAATGCTTCAAAGAACTTTTTATGTATTTCCCAGTTGTAAGTGTGATTCCCCAGACTTAACCCTTTGAAACTGATCCTGAACTCCTTCAAATAGTTCACTTTACAATGCTTAGAAAATTGGGGTGCAAAGGTAAAATTATTTTTATGATTCACAAATATTAATAAAAAAATTCATGCTGAAAGCCTTGTAAGAGGTTCGGATTCTCTATTTTTGGATTCAGTTTAGCTGGACATCCGTGTGAATAAATTAAATCTGCCCGAATATTCTTTCAGGATCAGGGATCTGGATTCGAAAAAGCAAATCTTCGATGAAGTTCGGAAGCGGTTTGTAGCCTTAACGCCGGAAGAATGGGTACGGCAAAATTTTTTGAAGTATCTGATGACCGAGAAAAAATACCCCCAATCGTTGATTGCGGTCGAGGGCAGCCTGAAACTTTTTAAACGTAAAAAGAGAACAGACATTGTAGTGTATAACAACCACGGTAAGCCGCTACTGATTGTGGAATGTAAAGCGCCGGATGTGGTTATCGATCAAAACGTCTTTGATCAGATTGTCCGCTATAATATGGCTTTGCAGGTGAAATACATGATCCTCACCAATGGATTAAGCCATTACAGTTGTTCAATTGATTATTCCCTTAAAACCTACAATTTTCTAAAGGATATTCCGGACTATACGGATTTGAAATAAAAAGCACCTCAAAGTTTGAGTCACCTCCGAAAAGTAGCAAACCGTCATTGCGAATCCCGCCAAAGCGGGATGAAACAATCTAATTAGTTTGCTATTCAGCAGATTGCTTCGTCCGCCCGGGGCGGACTCGCAAAATCGTATTGATTTACTTATCGGGGAAAGCTCAAGTTTAATTATGCAATCCATTTGCAAATCGTCTACTTCAACAAAGATCATTCAATCCAAAATGAAAATTCCTATTGACAAGTGCCGGATATTTTACTATTTTTATGGTTGATTTTACAACATAAAATATCAGGTCAATGGAAGACAAAATAATCACCATCGCAACCCACCCCTATTCGCGGGCGCAATTGCTCAGGGGACGGCTGGAAGCCGAAGGAATAGAATGTTTCCTGTCGAACATCAACCTTGTTCAACCTCAAATTTCAGGAGGTGTAAAGATTAAAATTAATGAGAAAGATGCAGAACAGGCTTTAGAAATCATTGATGAAATCAAGGAAGAATATGGCGAAGCCAAGCAGAAAACCGTTGAGCGGCTAAAAAACATACGCAGAATTTTGGTCCCTGTTGATTTTTCAGATTCATCCATCAATGCATGTAATTTTGCCATTGGTTTGGCCGCAAAACTCAAAGCCGAAATCAAGCTGATATATTCCTATTTTAACCCCATCGTTATATCGGAACCCTATCTTGAAGACAGCTCTTATATTTTTCAAATGGATAAAGTTGTGGGAAACATTGCTGCTGAAGCAAAATCTCAAATGATTGGCATGATTGCCAAAATAAAGCAAAAAGCTGAAAAAGAGGATTCAGGCAGAATAAGAATTTCTTATCATCTCGACAGGGGTTCGCCGGATGATGTCATTATAAATTTCGCTGAATCGTGGGATCCCGGAGTGATTGTGATGGGAACCATAGGAACAGACAAAGCGTCAATCAATTATCTTGGAAGTGTTACAAAAAAGATCATTGCCAGAGCCCAGGTTCCTGTCCTCGTTGTCCCTCAGCAATACATTTACAGGGGGATCCAATATATCAGTAAGGTTTTGTATGCTACTAATTTTGATGATTCAGATTTCAAAGCACTTCGTACACTTATGACCCTTTTACGTCCTTTTGATGTGCGGATTTATTGTGTTCATATTGCGACAGAAGAAGAAACAACGGTTGACAATGTAAAAATGAACAACCTGAAAGAACATTTCAAAACTGAGTTTAATGACTTTAATTTAAACTGTGACCTGATCAGGCGCAATGATTTAGTTCAGGGACTGGAAGATTACATAGAGGAGAAAGAAATCGACTTGCTGGCATTGACCACGCATAAAAGAGGAGTTATCGAACGGCTGTTCAATCCAAGCCTGGCAAAGCAAATGCTGTTTCATACCAATATCCCGTTGCTGGTGTTTCAATCTTAAAATGAATGTTATATAACTTCTGATGCTTTATTACCCGGAATGATTAATAGATCAATACTTTGATCGGTCAATTCAAACAAATATTGAATTGGATTTAAATCCATAACAATACATTTTAATCCAAAGTTAACTTATGAAAAACACTTTAATTTTTAATGCAACGTACAGAATAGCCATAATTTTTATTGTAGGATTGGCGGTGAATTTTAGAACCAAAATAACTGAGACCTCTAAACCAGGCATTACTGCCATTTGTGGTTGATGACCAAATAACTGCAGAAAAGCCCTGATTTTCAAAGTAATTTGGATAAAAGTCACCGCTCGGTATTACTGTAAAACCAAACTCGTCAGACGCACCCGTGTTAGGGTAAGTCCAATGCAAGTTCCCTATTTCTTTTAGCTGCCCTCCAATTGTCGTCCCCCGCCATCCTGTTGTTGAACAAGAAATTGTTGGATCAATTGTTTGTTCCAGAGTACACCATTCATTATCCCTGGGAATATACCAGCCATCAGGACATATCCCTTGTGCTCCTTGAGCACCTGAGTAATCCATCATCTCATTCCATTGGTAAAGGCCTCCATACGTTGCGCAATTGGCTGGATTATTATCATAGCAGTATTTCTCCATCTGTCCATTATTGGTTTGGCTAATTGAACCATTTATCATGGTTCCGATATTCAAGTTTTCTTTTAACCAACATTGATCTCCTATTTGAACAGTATTATAAACCTGGCCCCCATAATTTATTGTAGGAATTCCTGGGCATGGATTTCCTGTGATTTGTGTTTCGGTACTGAAGGACCAAACCGGACCATAAGTTGAATTATATTGATCATCATGAGCAACAATCTTCCAGTAATAGATGGTGTTATAATTAAGTTGTCCGGGATTATAGTTTGATTCAGTTTGCATTGTTGCAATGCAAACCGGAGGATTTGTTGGCCCAAGATAAATATCATAAACTAAAGGGTCATTTTCAGGATCGCTGCAAGTCCAGGATAAAATAGTATTTATCGGTTGGATTTGAGCACCGTCGGAAGGTTGAGGATTTTGAGGCTGATGAGGAGGCGTATTAGAAGTTCCTCCCTTAATACAACGTGCTGAAAAGCCATGAAGGTCCCATGCATCAAAGAAAGATGTTGAGGATGAATTATAATCCATTTGTAAAAACCAGGCATAAGTACCTGAAGGTGTCGAAGACCAAAATCGTCCATTATACCCCTGGTCAGAAAAATAACCTTTTGACCCAAAGACCAGCCTCCCACCCGGAACTGCCGAAAACCCGCTTTCATTAGTTGCGCTTGTATTCGGGGCATACCATAAACCTGAACCTGCTTCAATGGTTCCGGTGGTTTTTAATTTACCACCAGCGATATTTTCACCTCCTAAGTAATTTATCAACGTCAGCCATTCATCTTTCGAAGGAAGATGCCATCCGCCGGTTGGCGGACAGATACCCTTGGCGCCAGGTAAAGTAGTGTATTGCATCAATTCATTCCATTGATACAATCCACCATATATTTCACAATTAGAACTAAGGTCGCCAATACAATATTTTTCAATCAAACCATTATCTGTCATCTCAACAGTATTTTGTACCAATGCGCCAACATTTATGTTTTCAGCCATCCAGCATTGAGCGCCGATTTGAATTGTATTATAGGTTTGTCCATCACGAACATCAATTAATTCTTCACCACAACTCCAGTCAACAGGCAATTGAGTGCTATCACCGATATTTTGTTCCCAGACCTCGTTTTTATCCATATTTTCTACTTGTCCATTGAGGTTGTAGTCGCTGGATTTATACCCTGACTCTCCTGCCTGGGATGTCCATATTACTTTGTCGGATTCATCAATTATTCCATTAGCATCTCCATCCCCACCAATCATACCCCAGATGCCTATTGAAATTTCTTTATGACCGTCAATTCCACCGAATACCTGGTTAATTCCGGTTGAAAAATTATAACTAAATACACCATTGGAAAATGGCACAGGATCATTTGACATTATACTCAAATGATTTCGCTGATAAACCACTACAAATAAATTTCGATTTATGGTTACATTAAATTTTAAAGCAGAACTGCCATCAATTCCTATAATAGAACCGTCACTTAATATAAAAGCTGCTTGTTTTGCTATTGAAGTACCACTGTGTGCTTCAAATGCTGCAGTTGCATCCCGCAAATCCACCAAAACCCAATCCACAACATTCGGATTGGGAATCGATGCTACACTTTCTGTTCCATTATAATTCCATGGTGATGAATTAAATGGTTGCGATAATGGCAAGTATTCTTCGAGAGATGTATTCATATTAATCCCATTATACGGTCCTTCCAGATATACCGTCAGGTCAAAATCAGCAAAGGAACCTTGTATATTAACATTATAATCTTCTGTTTCGCCATACACATAATTGGAACATGGATCAATACTGTTTTGGTTGTATACTTCCCTTACACGCATTCTTGCCGTTCCATTTAAAGCACTAGACGGAACAGTGAAATTAATGGTTCCTGTTGCAGGTGTTGGTGGAATATTTATTGTGCCAAGTTTTTCGGTGGTTTCAAATAGCTTATTTTGATTATAGTCAATCCAAACTGTAATATAATTTCCGTTTGAATAAGTTCCGGGACTTAAAGTGATTGTGTAAATATTATTGGTGACAAGAATTGTTGATAAGTTGCTATAATAAATATAATAAGGGCTGGCTGAGGCCCCGGTTGCATTATTAATAGTACCTAATTGTACTAATGTTATGTAATCTCCAGATGATGTACCTGTGGTGTAAGTTGGAATGCAATAAGTGTTTGGAACAACATTAATAAAATTAGTTTTTAACTCCGAATCTGAGCCGAAGTCATTGATTACGGTAAGATTGACACTATAATTACCGATAGCATTAAATTTCACTTGTGGATTTTGCGAATTGGACCCTGTACCGCCTACATAGGTGATTGCAGATGGAATGAATGACCACACCCAAGAAGTTGGAATTCCTTCAGACAGGTCGGCAAAGTTGACAGGTTCAGATAAAGGTGTCGTTGTATTATTTACGGTAAAATCTGCCACAGGTATAGAAGGGCTTTGACAACTAATATTCGCTGACCATCCTTCATATACACCAATAACATCAGAAGTAAATTGGAATGTCAGCGCACCTGTGGCATTGGATGCTGTGACAGTTCCGGGACCGGTTGATCCGTGGTAAGTTCCGATCAAAGGGGCAGATGTGCTTTCTCCATTATAAATATATAGGTAGTCATAATTCGATTCCGTTTGAAAAGAATTAAAAGTGAACCTGATCATGACGCCTGAAGTAGCAGGATAGAAAGTCTCGGTAAAATATTGATGATTTGTATAATTTCCGGAGGGACCACCTGAATCATAGAAGTTGCCCGTACAGGTTGTGACAGATCCATTTGTCATGTTGACCTCGGTTGGTATAATGGAAATATATCCGCTTTTGGTTTCCATATCTGTGTCGCTATTTTTCGTTACTATAAGATTTACATCATAATTCCCCACAGAGTTATAAGTTATTTCATGAGGTCCTGCACCTATCTTGGTTGAAGGAGTTCCACCAGGGAAAGACCATATCCATGTGTTCGGATTACAGCTCGAGTTATCATTGAATGTGATATTATTTCCAACCACTACAATTGTGGTAGGATAACTGTAGAAGTCAGAAAAAACATTCTGTACTGAAATATAGCCTACGCTAGTTTTTGTATCAATGTTTATCTCGTTCTCAACTGTTAATGATACATCATAGGTGCCTGGCATATTATATAAAATGGTAGGAGGATTAGGTCCGCTAAAACTGTTAGGTGTTCCTCCTGGGAAACTCCAGGACCAATTTGTAGGATCGCCTTCTGATAAATCGGTAAAATTAACATAGCCATCGGTGCAAACATTAGTGATATTTGCATCAAAATTAGCGGATGGTCCCAGTTGGTTAATAGCTGCAATTGCATTTATACGACCTGCTCCGAAAACATTGTCTTTGCCGGCTGTTCCTAAATCCAGGGCTGTCATTTCAATTGCATAATCTATTTCTGCGGGTGTAAGGTTTGAATCTTTGTTAAGCATCAAGGCCATTAAACCTGCCACATGTGGAGTAGCTGAGGATGTCCCAGAAAAAGATTCATAACTAGTATTACTGTAGTGTGTAATTGTTTTTATTTGTTCACCTGGAGCAGTAACATCGGGCTTAATCAATCCCATTCCGGGATTATAAGCATAATCATTAAATGGACTTATCGCCAACCAGGTAACTGGTCCGAGACTTGAAAAGAAAGCAATTTCATCATAAATATTTGTAGCGCCGACACAAACTACTGCAGACAAACCTCCGGTTAAGGTTTGGTCTGGATGCATCCAGGGGGGCGGACAATCACCTGGGGTCCTAATATTGTTTGGTATCGGGTATGTTTCTAAAAGATCACCTTCATTACCAGCTCCCACAGCTGCAATTATTCCACAAGCTAATGAATTATTTAAAGCATTTCTCCATGATGTCCTGTCAGGTCCCCAAACAAACATCCAACCTAATGACATACTAATGACATCACCACCATGCTCCACCGTAAATTGAATAGCAGCCCAAACACTTGATTCATAGCCAGCACCATTTGAATCAAGAACCTTTAAAGCCATAATTGTAGCATCTGGTGCAATACCAGTTTGCGAACCTGCTGTTCCATCACCTGCTACAATTCCGGCGCAATTAGTTCCATGCCCATCTTCATCCATAGGATCGTAGTCGTTGTCAGAAAAATCATATCCATGATAAGGATAAGATGGATCTGTCCACATATGATCTTGCAGGTCAGAATGGTTATAATTTACTCCTGAATCAATTACTCCAACTTTTATACCTGCTCCTGTATATCCTAAAGCCCAAACGGCAGGTGCATTCACCTTGGAAACATTCCAGGTGATTTCTTTGCCACCGTTTCCTCCTTCAGGTTCTTCCGCTGGTAAAATTTCGCTGTCGACGATCATTTTTCTTGATTCATCCCAGTCAATGCGATCGATATCATTTCTTTGTGAAAGGGTTGCTATTACTTCGTTTGATGCCATGCATGTTATGACATTATTTATCCACAATTTAAAAATTAGTTGAGCCTGATTCTCTTGTATCTTAGCATCAAGATAGGCTAAAATCCCTTTTTGTGTTCTTTCGCTAAAATCTTTAAGCTCTTTAACGACGAGCTCTCTTCGTCCCTGTCGATCTAAATTCAATAAGGCAGCATTCAGGTTTTGAATATCAAACTGACTTGCAAGTCGAATATTGATTCGAATAAGTTCATCATTCTTATTCTGATTCATTTGTTCTATCAAATCTTTAGTTAAACTAAATCCCAAATGCATCTCCTGTGAAAATGAAAATTTGGTTATTATTGTAATTTCCAACAAAAAAATAATTAGTGTAAACTTTTTCATTTTTATTAAGGTTAAACTATAAAAACAAATTTGTACAAGTAGCCTAATTGCAAGATTACAAATGTAAAAAATAGAATTAAATAATCAATAAAAATTCAGAAATTCGTGAATTTTAATTTTCTAAGTCGTGTGAGTTTGAAGTTTTATTTGAACGCAGTTAGTAAACTTCGTCCGACTATGTAGAAACCAAAACAGCCCGTCTCAACGGGCTGTTTGCTATGCCGGAATATTCCTAAAAATATTATTTTTTAAAAAACCGAATTAATTATTGCGGTAAATTTATTCCCTTGCCGAAATTCGGCAACCAGTAACTGTCCTTGTCGGGGTTGTTCACGTGCCGGTTCAGGCTCAGATCGGCAGGGTAATAGCCTGTCCTGCCCGCATTCTATTTCCAAGCCGGGACTTGGTCGTCATTTCCGATAGTGCCGCTGGCATTCACATTACCACTGATCATACCCCAGGTGCATGTGGTAAGTAGTTTTTCTGAATTGACACCATAAGCCTATCCTGAAGAAGCAGAAAAATCATAAATATAATTTCATCTGGTTCGGCGTTGTCTGTGACTACGTCGAAAATAATTATTAGTCTCAGACTAAGATTACTTTCCTACTTCAAATCTGAAAACCTTCCTTTGGGAATTTATTATTACATACTCAAAGTAAACGGCATAAAAACCGATACTAAGAAAATGACGTTGATGAGGTAGGTATTATTTTTTTGAGTTTTCTGCTACTATCTTACTTTGCTATAGACTTGGTCGTTCAATCCTGAAGGGTTGGGTAAAAGGCATCTTCGATATGCCGGATTGTGTACTTTCCTTTTTCGAAAATGATAGAAACGATATCAAACCGGACTTCAAGGTCAATCTCTTTTTGGTTGACATAGGCATCCGCAGCACGCACCATAAACCGCTGTTTTTGATTATCAACAGCATCTTCAGGCTCACCAAAATAAGAACTGCTCCGGGTCTTTACTTCAGCAAACACAATAAAATTTTCCGTTTCAGCGATGATGTCTATCTCGTCTTTTCCATAGCGCCAGTTGCGTTTGATGATTTTATATCCCAGCTCTTCCAAATACGAAGCTGCTATATCTTCACCTTTATTGCCGAGTTCATTGTGTTGGGACATGGCTGGTTCAATGTTTAAAGTTCAAGGTTCAAAGTTGAAAAATCGTCGACATTTAGATTTACCTTTCTTCCAAGAATTAACGCCCTGTTATCATCCATATGGCCGGCAGGAAAACCGAAACAAACCGGATAATCGTATTCGTTCACTGCTTCTGCCACAATTTCGTAAGCGGTTTTCCCGAAAGGAGTTTCATTATCTTTCATATCCGTCATTCCGCCAACTATCAATCCTTTCAAATGTCTAAGTTTTCCTGCACGTTTCAAATGCCACATCATTCGGTCGAGGCGATAAAGGTATTCGCCGACATCTTCAATAAACAGGATTTTACCTTTGGTATCAATATCGGATGTCGAACCAATCAGGCTGCATAAGACCGCGAGGTTACCACCCACCAAAATGCCTTTTGCTATACCCTTGCGGGATAATGGAATTGTTATAAATTCATATTTCAATTTTTCACCAAATAAGGCTTTCCTTAGTGATTCAGCAGAAACGGGATCCGTTAATCCAGCTGCCATTGTACCATGAATGGTTTCGATCTTTAAATTTTTATGGATGTGAGAATGAAAAATAGTGATGTCGCTGAAACCGATCAGCCATTTGGGATTTTTCCGGAAGTCAGAGAAATCAATCTGATCAAGTATCCTGATAACGCCATACCCACCACGGGCAAAGAGAATCGCCTTTACCGAATGATCATCCAGGGCTTGCTGTAAATCAGCTAATCGTTCTTTGTCAGTTGCAGCATATTGATAGTGATCGTTAAACAGGTTAGCACCTAAAACAATTTCAAGTCCCCAACCTTGCAGAATATTAATTGCAGTTTCTACTTTCTCTTTCGAAATTTTACTAGCTGGAGCTATAACTGCAAATTTATCTCCCTTGTTTAAATATTGTGGTGTTGTCATACATTTTATTCACGCTAAGGTCGCAAAGAACTACAAAGATCGGAAAGATTATTTTGCTGTAAATGCTCGAATGAATTTTTAACATTCGCGCATTCGCGGCTTAATTTAACGACGGACTCTCTCATTCCGATTGACTTACTTATTCTTATCTTTGCCGGCATTAGGTGTTTTTAAATAATCAAAATGGCAGACAATAAAAAATTCAAGCGATATACGATCACTTCGGCATTGCCTTATGCCAATGGGCCTTTACACATTGGTCACCTGGCAGGGGTGTATGTTCCGGCTGATATTTTTGTAAGGTATTTAAGGTTAAAAGGGGAAGATGTTGTTTTTATAGGTGGCTCGGATGAGCATGGCGTACCCATCACCATCAAAGCTAGGCAGCAGGGTGTAACGCCTCAGCAAATCGTCGACAAATATCACGGAATGATCAAAAAGTCGTTCGAAGAATTTGGGATTTCCTTCGATATTTATTCTCGGACTTCCAATCAAATCCATCATGAAACGGCTTCTGAATTTTTCACGACCCTTTACGAAAAAGGTGAATTCATTGAAAAAACCTCCCTTCAATATTATGATGAAGCCACCCAGCATTTCCTGGCCGATCGTTACATCACAGGAACCTGTCCGCATTGCCATTTTGATAAAGCCTATGGCGATCAATGCGAAAACTGCGGCACTTCGCTCAGCCCGGATGATCTGATCAACCCTGTAAGTGTACTGAGCGGTAATATTCCAGTCAAAAAAGAAACCAAACACTGGTACCTTCCGCTCGACAAATATGAGCCCTGGCTCAGGGAATGGATACTCGAAGGGCACAAGGATGACTGGAAGACGAATGTTTATGGCCAGTGCAAATCTTGGATCGACCAGGGCCTGCAGCCACGTGCTGTAACCCGCGATCTCGATTGGGGAGTGAAAGTACCACTTGAAGAAGCACAGGATAAAGTTCTTTACGTTTGGTTCGATGCGCCTATCGGTTATATTTCTGCTACAAGAGAATGGGCTGAACAGACTGGCAAAGACTGGAAGCTTTACTGGAAGGACCCGGAAACACGGCTGATCCATTTCATCGGTAAGGACAACATTGTATTTCATTGCATTATTTTCCCGGCGATGCTGAAGCATGAAGGCTCTTATATCCTTCCTGATAATGTTCCTGCTTTTGAATTTATGAACCTGGAGAATGATAAAATTTCGACTTCACGAAACTGGGCTGTCTGGCTGCACGAATACCTCGAAGAATTCCCCGGTAAGCAGGATGTGTTGCGGTATGTTTTATGTGCCAATGGTCCGGAAACGAAAGACAATGATTTTACATGGAAGGATTTTCAATCGAGAAACAACAGTGAGTTGCTAGCCATCTTTGGAAATCTTGTAAACCGAACCCTGGTGCTTACTCATAAATATTTTGAGGGTAAAGTTCCTGCTATTGAGGAATTGAATGATTACGATAAGTCTGTTTTGGCTGAGATTAAAGAATTTCCGATGAAGATTGGAGTAAGCCTTGACACTTTCCGCTTCCGTGAAGCGCTGAATGAGCTGATGAATCTTGCCCGTTTGGGAAACAAATACCTGACCGATTCGGAGCCCTGGAAAATTTTCAAAACAGACGAAGCAAGGGTAAGAACCGTACTCAATATTTCTCTTCAAATCTGTGCTAACCTTGCTTTGCTTTCAAAACCATTTCTTCCTTTTACTTCTGCTAAACTGACGACCATGCTGAATATGCCGGAGTTTATGTGGAAAGATGCCGGAACCCCTGATCTTTTAAAAGACGGTCAGCAGCTGAATAATCCTGAATTGCTTTTTGAACGGATTGAGGACGATGTGATAGAAGCGCAGGTTCAGAAGTTATTAGAAACAAAAAAAAGTAACCAGCAAAAAACAATCGATGTGAAACCTGCTAAAGAAAACGTGACCTACGACGATTTTTCTAAGCTTGATCTTCGGGTAGCAACCGTTCTGGAGGCTGAGAAAGTTCCTAAGACCGACAAGCTTTTAAAACTGAAAATCGATACCGGCATCGATCAACGTACAGTAATTTCAGGGATTGCCGGAAAATATCAGCCACAGGATTTAATCGGGAAAAAGGTTTGCATGATCGTCAATCTTGCACCCCGCAATATTCGTGGAACCGAATCAAAAGGGATGATCCTCTCAGCGGAAGATGCGAATGGTAATCTTTGTACCATTATCCCGTCTGAAGATTTCCACAATGGAAGCGAAATAAAATGATCTTTCTAAATTTATAAATCGTAAATCTAAAATCGTACATCGTAAATGCCTTTCACTTACGAATACCCCCGTCCCATGGTCACCGTCGACGCAGTTGTCTTTCGCAAGAACGGAAGTAATACTGAAGTTTTGCTGATTAGGCGCGGACGCTATCCGTATGAAGGCATGTGGGCTTTACCGGGAGGTTTTTTAGATATGGAAGAAACACTTGAAGAAGCCATTGTTCGTGAACTGGAAGAAGAAACCGGACTAAAGAATATTGAACTCCGGCAATTGCATGCATTCAGCGAAATCCACCGTGACCCGCGCGGAAGGAATATTTCCATTAACTTCTGGGGAATAGCCGATGGAACAAATACGAAAGTTACCGGTGGAGATGATGCTGCCGATGCCAAGTGGTTTCTGGTTGACCAAATGCCGGAGTTGGCGTTTGATCATAAAAAAGTTGTGAAGCTGGCCCTATCCAAAATATTACCTAAATGATAGCGAGCTCTTTTATAAATAAGATATTTACCATTAAACTGAACGTGTTTTTATACAATGCTTCATTTTTTTTACTGATTGGTTTATTAATATCTCCATATGTTCAAACTCAGAATGTACAAAAGCTTGACAGCCTCGAGCTGGAATTAGAACTTACCAGGGATGTAAAGAACAAGGTTGAAATCCTCATTAACCTGACAGACAAATACCTCAACAATGATCCGGACCGGGCGCTGGGATATTCAAAAAGCGCTTATGAATTGTCAGAAAAAGAGAATTACGAAGAAGGATTGGCTTTATCTATGCAACGAATGGCAGATATTTACTGGGGAAAATCTCAATATAAAATTTCAATCGAATATGCCGTAAAAACAAAAGACCTGGCCGAAAAAATAAACCTGGTGTCAGCTCTTGCAGAATCACAACTGACCCTTGGGAAAATATATGTGGACCTCGGAGAATTTGAAAAAAGTTCAGGGTATTTCTTCGAAGCATTAAAACGATTTGAGCAAATAAGTGATCAAAAAGGAATCGCCAATGCATTAAGATTAATAGGAATTTTATTTTTCAATCAGGAAAACTATGAGAAATCGCTTGAGTATAACCTGAAATCGCTCTCCATTTCTAAGAAGATTACTTATCAGGAAGGAATCTCAAGCAGCTTAAATAACATTGCCGCAAACTATGGACAACTTAAGGAGTATGACAAAATAGAAAAATATTTACAGGAAGCCGTTGATATTAACAAAAAAGCAGGCCAGCGGCTTTGGGAAGGTATTAATTATCTGAATCTGGGTCTTGTTTATGAGGAATTAAAGCAGTACGATAGTTGCCTTATTTACAATAAAAAAGCACTGGCAATTTTCGAAGAGCTAAACAATATACCCTTTATTTGTGGCTGCTATAATAACTTATCAGACTATTATAGTACCATTTCCCGGAATGATACAAGCCTCACCTATGCTATGAAATCATTCAAATTGGCTAGCGAAAACAAACTTATCAGGCACGTTCGTGAAGCAGCTAAAAAACTTCAGGAGTTGTATTATTCAAAAAATGACTTTCCTAACGCATTCAAATACTTAACAGAACAATATAACGCGAACGACAGTCTCCAGATAGAAAAAAGCATGGCTAAACTTGCGCAGCTGGAATTGACCTACAAATTAGAAAAAGAGGAACAGGAAAAACAACTTATCCAGAATAAAAAAGAGTTTAATTATAAACTGGTAATTATCAGCCTTGCTTTTATTCTTATCATTATTGTTTTTGTTTTATCAGCACGTCAGAGAATAAAATCCAGAAAAGCTTTATTTGAAAAAGAAAAGCTTGAAAATGAGATCAACATTAGAAATAAGGAACTCACCACCAATGTCCTGTCATTGATGAAAAAAAATGAAATGTTATCGGATATTTCAAAAAAATTATTGCTGCTTGAAAAGGAAACGCTGAATATTGAAACCAAATCCGCTATTGACAAAATCGCTAAAGAACTTCAGAAAAGCACCGAGCATAAAATCCTGGAAGAATTTGACTTGCGTTTCAACCAGGTTCATTCAGATTTCTATAATAATTTAACCAAAAAATTCCCAGATCTCTCATCCGGTGAATTGCGACTATGTGCTTTTCTAAGATTAAACATGACCACCAAGGAAATTTCTGATTTGACCGGCCAGCAAATAAGCACACTTGAAAATGCCCGGTACAGAATCAGGAAGAAATTTGGGCTTGCCAATACGGATGTCAACCTGGTTACTTTTCTTTCGGCGTTTTAGCCTTTTCCCTTTCCATTCCATGAATTATTGACTTTTTCTTCTTTCTATTCAGTTTTGCACAGGTAAAATAGAGGTAAAAATTTTACCTCGATGAGGTTTTGA
The DNA here is from genome assembly GCA_963749345.1 of uncultured Bacteroidales bacterium. Classification (GTDB taxonomy): domain Bacteria; phylum Bacteroidota; class Bacteroidia; order Bacteroidales; family JAADJA01; genus JAADJA01. The sequence continues at coordinate 975,686 of CAVVMO010000004.1, forward strand.
TTAGGCTAAAAATTTGCTTTTACCTCTGGATGATTTTAATTTTGGTTTTGATTTAAAACAGATATTAAATGGCAGAAGATAAAATTGACAAATTATATCCTGAAGAAAGAAAAATAATGGATGCCGAACAACCAGAGGACCTTGAATCATACATAAAAAAAAAGGATCTGCAAAACCAGGTGCTGCAGAAATTAGTAGATAAAATAAGCCAACCGGTCGAATTGCATAAAAAGAAAAATAAAGAAAAACATTAATATTAAAATTTAAAACTTTAAACAATGAAAAAATTTACATTAACAGCGTTGTTGGTTGGGTTAATGATCCTGCCGGCAATTTATGTGTTTTCGCAGCAGAGAATACATTTACCTCAAAAGCAAACAAAATGCTGGATTGAGAAAAGCTACCTTCAATCCATTGAAGCAATCAAGGGAACGACCTCAATTTTTACTGAGGATTTCTCCAGCGGTACATTTCCGCCTGCAGGATGGGCAATTTTAGGGGATGGAGCAGAAAACTGGTCCGAAAGCGCTACGGCAACTGCCGGAGGAACTCCTCCAGAAGCAATGTTTGGATGGCTTCCACAATTTGGTGGTAATTCAAAACTTGCAACTCCTGCAATTTCAACCTCAGGAATGACAGCTTTACTTTTGGAATACAAACATATGCTTGATCATTATGGCGGCCCTTACTCTGTTTTGGTTGAAACGTCCAGCGATGGTACTACATGGAATGAGGTGTGGTCCATTGTCAATCCAACAGGTAGTGTTGGACCGGAAACTGTAAATATAATAATTGATAATGATGACGTAGGTTCAGATAATTTTCAGCTTGCTTTTACCTTCTTCGGAGATTCGTTCAATCTCAATTACTGGTATATTGATGACATTATACTTTCGGAGGCATTATCTTATGACGCGTCGGTATCCACGGTTATAATCCCTGGTCTTATTCCTGCCGGCAACAGTGTCACACCAGGAGCAATCGTTAAAAATCTCGGATCTCAAACGATTTCTTTTAGTGTGACATTTGAAATCCTGCAAGCTTCCATACCGGTGTACACTGCCGTTCAATCTGTTACAGGCCTTCAACCGATGGAAAGCAGTACCCTTGTTTTTGATTCATGGACTGCTATTGCCGGAAGTTATACAGCTCAGGTTACAACCAACCTCACAGGTGATGAAAATCCTGCCAATGATGTTCTTACAAAAAATGTTGAAGTAGTTGCAGGCGCTGTTGCAAAAAAACCATTATTTGAGGTCTTTACCAGTTCCACCTGCTCGCCCTGTGCCCAGGCAAATCCAATCATAGATGCTGTTTTTGCTGCCAATCCAGACGAGTTCAGTTTAATTAAATATCAAATGGATTGGCCGGGCAGCGGAGATCCATACTATACAGAACAGTGCGGTGTCAGGGGTAATTATTATGGCGTCAGCTTTGTTCCGGATTTTTATGGTAACGGTGTGCAGGACGATCCTTTTATCTTTGACCAGGCTGTATTTGAGAGCTATACAGAACAAATAACTGCAATGACAATTGATCTGACCACCTCAATAGATGAGAACTATGTTGTGACTGTGGATGCTTCCATCAATCCGGTTGCCAATTATGCTGCCGGACTGAAGGCCCATATTGTTATAGTTGAAAGAGTCACAGTTGCCAATGTTGGATCAAATGGGGAAACGGAATTTCACAATGTCATGATGGTTATGATTCCTGATGCGGTTGGGACTACCCTTGGAGAGCTTAGTTCAGGGGTGCCGGTTACGCTAAATGGAAGTTACGACATGAGCCAGACGTTTATGGAGCAGCCAAACGATTTGGCAGTTGTTGTTTTTGTTCAGGATGATACAGATAAAAGTATCATTCAATCTGAAACAGTAGATGTAGGAGGCTCTTTTGCTACTTTTAATGTTACTTTTAATGTAACGGATTCCGATGGCAATGCAGTGGATGGTGCTGAAATTTTCCTTGATGGAAATGGCACCAAAACAACGAATACTGAAGGACAGGCAATCTATAACGGTGTTTTCCCGGGAACCTATAATTATAATATTTCAAAGGCAGGATTGGAACCTGCTTCTGGTAGTCTAGGGGTGATTGATCAGGATGTTACGGTTAACGTTGTAATGAACATTCCTAACTACTATTACTATGAAGATTTTGGAGTAGAACCAACCGATTGGACAATGATTTTCCAGGGTTGGAATTCAGTTTACTGGTATGGTGGACAGATGATCCTTTTCAATCAGGGATCTCCGGGCGATGTTATGCTCATTTCTCCTCAAATTGATCTGAGTCTGGGAGAAACACTATTTATTGAGGTCGGGAATAATTACGGTGACCCCAGTCCCCAATTACTGGTTGGAACCGTTCCTGATCCAGCTGATCCGGGCTCTTTTTCACTTCTTGAAACATTGAATCCTCCGGTTAATGGCTTTGAGGATATGCCTGTTGATCTTACAAATTATACGGGAACAGATGCCTACCTGGCGTTTAAATATCAGGGACCAGATTTTGGTTATTTTTATATTGAAACAGTTAAAATTGTTGGGATTGGCACGGGCGCAGCAGAGCAGTTTGAAGCGACTCCTATTTCAGTTTATCCTAATCCCGCAAAGAACATTGTCAATGTTAACTCGGCAGCAGAGATCAAATCAATAAAAATTTACAATTATAGCGGACAGTTGATAAAGAATGAACCAGTTTCGGGGAAATCCTGTCAGATAATTACTTCTGATTACAATTCGGGAATATATCTGTTTATGATAGAAACTGAGAATGAAACGATAACACAAAGAGTCTTTGTTGAATAAGAGTAATTCTTCGAAATAAAGCAAGCCGGCCACGTTTGAGCCGGCTTGCTTTTTGATTTAAAGACTTACATTTTTTTCATCATCGCTTTTACTATATTCTCTGCTTCTTCTGCAATCTGGACAATATTAGCATCCAGCATATAACATGGTGTCGTAAAGAGATTATTCTTTTCATCGATGATCACTTCACCATGGATGGTCTTGACATGAGTTGAGCCCATCTTTTCAATAGCCTCAGCGGTTCCTTTATCTTGGCCGATGGTGACCTCCACATCTCCGAAAATTTTAGCGAGGATGACCTGCGAAATGCAAAGAGCGCCGATAGGTTTATTTTTACCTGCGGTTTTCAGGATGGCTTTTTCAACATCCGAATTGACGCTGCAATTGGCTCCTTTGAAAGTTAAATCGTAGCACCTCAAAAAAAGGATTAACTTTTATTTTAAAAATTCCTTATTAGATATTACTTTTACAAAGTAGAACCAATATATACTTCTGATCATGATCAAAATGAATTATTTTGAAAGTGCCAATTCAGAATTGAGAGGACTTCTCCTGATCAGATCATTCTTATATCCCAATAGAATTCATTTTTATTTTCTTCATTCAAAAAAATTCGAAACATGAAAAAAAATCTGATTCTGATTGCAGTGCTGTTTGCTGTCCTTAACGGAATTACCCAAAACAGGGCAGTCGTTTCCAAAGAACTTAGAAACAAAAGTCTAAAAAATACACCGGCTATTGCTGAGACTGAAAACCTGAAAACGGAGGCTAAGAAGACAAATAATTTGAAAGAAATTGATGCTTTTTTAATTGGTAATACCTTTTATGACCTACAATCTAACTCCAGCGTCCAAAACCGGATTTATAAATACGACGATGGAACAATTGGGGCTGTCTGGACAATGGGATTTAATTACCCTAATTTTCCTGAAAGGGGTACAGGTTATAATTATTTCGATGGCATTGATTGGGGAATCTGGCCGCTAAACAGGCTTGAAAGTATCAGAACAGGATGGCCTTCATATACCCCCTTCGGTGAAGGTGGTGAAATGGTTGTTTCACATAATTTTAATGCAGGAAGTCTTTTGTTCCTAACCCGTGAAGAAAAAGGGACAGGCATATGGAATGTAGAAGACTTTTTTGGACCTGCTGGTACTGATATTTCATGGAACCGGACAATTACTTCAGGAACAAATAATAACATCATACACACCTTAGTGCTAACTTGGCCGATTTCAAATGGAGGTACGATATATCAGGGATTAGATGGCGCTGTGCTTTATTCAAAGTCAACGAATGGTGGGCAAAGTTGGGAACAGGAAAATGTAATTCTTGAGGGAATGAACGCTGCAGAATATAGCGGTTTTGGCCCTGATGTTTTTGAATGGGCAACAAAGGGGGATCAAATAGCTTTTCTTGTCGGAAGTCAATGGTTAGATATGTTTTTGATGAAGTCCACCGATAACGGAGATACCTGGACTAAAACTGTAATCTGGGATCATCCTTATCCTTTATGGGATCCGAACAATCAATTTCCAACCGATACTTTTTATTGTGTGGATGGTTCACATACGATTGCTTTTGATAACACCGGAAAAATTCACATTGCTTTCGGGATCAACAGAGCCTATTCGGACGGAACTACTCAATATTGGTTTCCATTGGTTGATGGTGTGGGTTATTGGAATGAAGATATGGACACATTTTCTAACGATATGAATGCATTAAGTCCTTATGGTGATCCGGGTTCAGAGCTTATGGAAGACTATAACCTGATCGGCTGGATGCAGGATATCAACAACAATGGAACCTTGGATATTATGGGTGAACCGGGTATTTATTTTGGCGGAACGTCCTCAATGCCACAATTAGTCATTGATGAGCAAAACAACGTGTTTCTGGTTTATTCCTCCGTTACCGAAACTTACAACAATGGCATTCAGGATTACAGGCATTTATGGGCTCGTGGTTCAAATGATAACGGCCAGACCTGGGGCGATTTTATGGATTTAAACTATGATTTAATTTATACATTTAGTGAATGTGTATTACCCTCCTGTTCGCCAACAACTGATGGCAATATTCACCTTGTTTATCAAATGGATAATGACCCCGGGATGGCAGTAAGGGGTGAACTGGATCCTTATAGGGAAAATTATTTAGAGTATTTGAAACTTCCAAAAGCGGACCTGATTTACGTTCCTAATCTTGGGACTTTAACTGGCACAGTGACTGAATTAAATGGTGGAGCGCCCCTTTCAGGTGCTATAGTTGCAATAGAAGGAACTTCATACTTCACAACCAGTAATTACAATGGTAACTACTCCATTTCAAATATTCCAATTGATACTTACACCGTAAATTGCTCAAAAACGGGCTTTTATGATCAATCTTACGCAATCGTGATTTATGAAAATCAAACAAGCACCTTAAATTTCCAGCTGACAGAAATAATCATCCCCGGCGACCAGGTAATTGGCCATACCTGGTATGATAACCAATCGAATGGAAGTATGCAAAATAGAATTTATATGTATCCTGATGGTTACATAGGAACAACATTCATGTATGGTATTCGTGAACCTATTTTTAGTGAAAGGGGAACCGGCTATAATCGTTTTGATGGAACCAACTGGGGGACGATACCCAACCAGCGAATTGAACCCGACAGAGCCGGTTGGCCGTCGTACACTCCCTCTGGCCCAAACGGAGAACTGGTAATAGCTCATTATTCGGGAGGCTCACAAACAGGTCCTTTAGCTATAAGTAGAAGAACCAATAAGGGTGTTGGTCCGTGGGTCACAACTAATTTTTCTCCTCCAGGTGGAGCATCAGGTTTATTGTGGCCGCGTGCTATAAGCGGAGGTGATAATTTTAATTCCATACATATGATTGCGCTGACCACACCCGTTTCAAATGGTGGATATATTTACCAGGGTCAGGATGGAGCCTTGCTCTATTCCCGTTCTTTAAATGGAGGACAAACCTGGGATATACAAAACACAATTATCAGCGACATTGATGTTAATTTTTATAACGGATTTACCGCCGACATCTATGAATTTGCTGTTCCAAGAGGTAATACAGTTGCGATGCTTATCGGCGATGAATGGCGTGACCTGATCCTCTTGAAATCTGACGACAACGGAAGTACATGGGTGAAAACAATTGTCTGGGAGCATCCGTATCCTTTTTGGAATGGTCAGCCGACAGATTTGTTTTTCTGTCCTGATGGAGCGCATTCAGTTGCTATAGATAATTCAGGAAAAGTTCACATTGCTTTTGGGATTACCAAAACATACAGTGATGAAGTAGGTAATTCCTATATGTATCCACTTGTGGGAGGAATAGGTTACTGGAATGAAGACATGCCCGTGTTTTCCAAGTGGTTTAAATGCCCTCAGTCCTTATGGTGACCCCGGAAGCGAACTTGTTCAGGATTATAACTTCATAGGCTGGGAACAGGATATTAATAACAACGGCACATGGGATATCTTAGGTGACGTGGGTACTTATTATCTGGGCAGTTCCAGCATGCCTCAACTGGTAATTGATGAAACGAATAATATTTTTCTGGTATTTTCATCAGTAACAGAAACTTTTAATAATGGGACACAGGATTACCGTCATCTCTGGGCAAGAGGTTCTGACGATAACGGACAAACCTGGGGCGACTTTATTGATGTAACAGATGATTTCGCATTTAGTGAATGTGTATTTCCATCCTGCTCGCCAAGTTCCAACGAATATCTTCATCTGATTTTCCAGGAAGATAATGAGCCTGGTATGGCTATAAGAGGTGATTATGGATCCATATGGAGAAAACGACATTGAATATATAAAGATTGAAAAGTCAATCCTTATTTATAACTTTCCGGCCGGGATACTGGAAGGGGTAGTTACAAGTTTAGCAACTGGAAATCCAATATCAGGGAGCAGTTATTCATTTAGAGGGAACCTCATATACGGGTTCTACGATTGTAAACGGACACTATTCAATTTCGAATATTCCACCGGGTATTTACACCGTTGAATGTTCAAAAGAAGGATTTTCGACCGCCTCAGCAACGGTTAATATCATACAAAATAACGCAACAATTCAAAACTTTCAACTTGAGATAGCCAGTATAAATCCACCCCAAAATCTTATTGGTACAATCATTAATAATGATGTTCTACTTCAGTGGGATCCACCTGGAAATGTTATTAGTCAATGGATTCAATGGGATGCTGGGATAAATAATGGAAATGCTGTAGGATTAACATCTGGAGGTACTTTCTTTGTTGCTTCTCATTGGGAACAAACCGATTTAGCCCCATATAACGGAATGGAATTATCAAAGATCGCCTTTTACCCTAATAGCGATCCAACTGCTTCGTTCAATCTATATGTTTGGACCGGACCTGATGCAGCAAATCAGATTTTAAGTCAACCTGTAGGAAATTATATAGTTGATGAATGGAATGAAGTAACATTATCTTCACCTGTCCTTATAGATGCATCACAAGAATTTTGGTTTGGTTACTCTGTTACACATATACCAGGAATGTGGCCGGCCGGCTGCGATGATGGTCCAGCTATTCAGGGCAAGGGTGATATGATATCAACCGGAGGTGCCTGGTCATCATTATATGTACTTACAGGAGGATTACTTGATTGTAATTGGAATCTTACCGGATATGTTGAAACAACAGAAAAGAAAGGACCTGCTAAACCGATGGTTAAAACTGTTATTGAACCTGTCTTATCTTCATTTGTTTCATCCAAAGAGTCTGGTAAAACAGGAAATGTTCAAAAGAAGTTTATTCCTAATAAAAATAAGGCTTTATTAGGATACAATGTTTACAAAAATAGTGTGATCATCGGTTTCACAACAAACACTTACTATCTCGATGAAAACATTGGTCTGGGAACATTCGAGTATTATATAACTGCCTTATACGACGAAGGAGTATCAGTTCCTTCAAATAGTGTATGGATTGTTGGGACTGAGCCATGCGGTCCACCAGTTAATGTAGCTGCTGCGGTCGTATATCTAAATGATATTGAAGTAACGTGGGAGCCGCCGCTTACCGGAACACCGCTTGGATATAATTTATTCCGGGATAATACATTAATTGACTATACAACGGCCCTCTCATATGTTGAGCCTAATGTAGGTCCAGGTACTTTCAATTATTGCGTATCGACTGTTTGTCTTGAAGGTGAATCAGAAATGGCTTGTGCTGATCCGGTTACAATCAATTACTTTGCTCCACCTATAAACCTAATTGCAATGGTCAATGACAATTTTATAAACTTAGCATGGGATCCTCCCAATGCAACGGGATTATTGGGTTATAATGTGTACCATAGTTATGAGAACGGTACGTTTAATCTGTTGACTTTTACTGAGTTTACCTATTATATAATGGCCGAAGTCCCAACCGGGCTGCATAGCTTTTGTGTGACGGCAATTTACATTGAAGGTGGTTCAGATTGCTCCAATATAGTAGAAGTTTTAATTACTTCAATGGGCGAAAATAATATTGGAGGATTGGATGTTTATCCAAATCCGTCAAAAGATGAGGTAAATGTCAGTTCAGGTTCTATAATAAAATCGATTAGTATCTTCAATTCATTCGGTCAGTTAATGAAGAATCAAAATGTGAATGACAAAAACTTTCGGTTTAATATATCGAAATTCAATCCAGGCGTTTATGTTCTAAAGATTGAGTTTAGTGATGGACTTATATCCAAAAGAATTGTGATCGAATAAAAAATATGTTGTTGATGCAAGGAGGCTTTTAGTAATGGCAGCCTCCTCAGCTTTTTATAGCCAGATAGACTATTTTATCCTTCCCATCATCGCTCTTACTATATTCTCTGCTCCTTCGGCAATCTGGACGATATTAGCATCCAGCATATAACAGGGTGTCGTAAAGAGATTATTCTTTTCATCGATGATGACTTCGCCATGAGTGGTTTTGACATGGGATGATCCCATTTTTTCAATGGCTTCAGCGGTGCCTTTATCCTGGCCAATGGTTACCTCAACATCCCCGAAAATTTTAGCCAGGATAACCGGCGAAATGCAAAGAGCGCCGATGGGTTTATTTTTACCTGCGGTTTTCAGGATGGCTTTTTCAACATTCGGATTGATTTTACAATCGGCTCCCTTGAATGCAAAATCACAAAGGTTTTTAGCAACACCAAATCCGCCGGGGAAAATAAGGGCATCAAAATTATTCGCTTCATAATCCTTGAGGTCTTTAATCTTACCCCGGGCGATCCGAGCCGACTCGATCAGGACATTTCGCTTTTCTTTCATCTCTTCACCCGTCAGGTGATTGAGCACATGGTGCTGCTGAATGTCAGGAGCAAATACTTCATATGTTGCGCCCTGTTTCATGATGGCCAGCATCGTTAAAGTGGCTTCGTGGATTTCCGCTCCATCAAATACGCCACAACCGGCAAGTACTACTGCAAATTTTTTCATTTCTTAATTTTTTTTGTTCAACAACATTCAACAATTATCAATTCAACAATTCAACAATTTCCTGTCGCGAATATAACATTTTTTCCTGTTGGTTCAAAAGCTTATTTTTGTCAAAATTAATATTTGATGAGAACCAAGGACGAAATTGTTCAGAACTGGCTGCCCCGCTATACCGGAACGACGATTGAAGATTTTGGAAAATATATTTTACTTACCAATTTTCAAAATTACCTCGAACTTTTTGCGCAGTGGCATAATGTTCCGATCAAAGGTAAAGACAAACCCATGCCGAGCGCCACAGCCAACCAGATCACCATGATCAATTTCAATATGGGAAGCGCCAATGCCGCAACTGTGATGGATTTACTGAGCGCTATCAATCCCAAAGCATGCCTGTTTCTTGGCAAATGTGGGGGGTTAAAAAAGAAGAATGAACTTGGGTGATTTGATTTTACCGATAGCAGCCATAAGGGGCGAAGGAACCTCGAACGATTATTTTCCTCCTGAAGTTCCGGCGTTACCGGCATTCAGCATGCAGAAAGCCATCTCAACCACCATCCGTGATCACGGACGGGATTACTGGACGGGAACAGTTTACACTACAAACCGCAGGGTTTGGGAACATGATAAAGAGTTTAAGCGATACCTGAGGAAAACCCGTAGCATGGCCGTTGACCTTGAAACTGCCACCTTATTTACGGTTGGTTTTGCAAACGGAATTCCAACCGGCGCGCTTCTCCTTGTTTCCGATCAGCCGATGATTTCTTCTGGTATCAAGACGGAAAGTTCCGACCGGAAGGTATCAGAGAAATTCATGCAGGAACATTTACGGATCGGGATTGATTCCCTGAATCAGTTGATCAATGACGGACTTACTGTGAAACATTTGAGGTTTTAAAGAAAGGACTAATTGAAACTGAGTTTCAAATGCCATACATGCACAAAAACACCAAATCACACCAAAGCAATTTCTAATAAATGACCTTCGACCAGATCATCGATAAGCTAAAAAATAAAATCTACTACCCTGTTTATTTTCTTGCCGGGGAGGAGGCATACTACATTGATGAAATCTCGGATTATATCGAAAAGAATGTTTTGACAGAAACGGAAAAAGAGTTTAACCAGACCATTATTTACGGACGGGATACTTCAGTACCAGCTATTATAAGCGCCGCAAAAAGGTATCCAATGATGGCCAATTACCAGGTAGTGATCATCAAGGAAGCACAGGATGTTCAGAAGATCGAAGAGCTTGACCACTATGTTGAAAACCCCCTTCAATCCACCCTGCTTGTGATCAATTATAAATATAAGAAGATAGATAAACGTAAGACTTTTTCCAAACTGGTCGAAAAAAAAGGTGTCCTTTTTGAGTCCAAAAAACTGTACGACAATCAGGTTCCTGAATGGATCAATAATTTTGCAGGCCAGAGAAGCTACCGTATTACTCCCAAGGCAACCGCCATGCTCTCCGAATATCTTGGAACAGATTTGAGTAAAATCGTTAATGAAATTTCGAAGCTCATCCTGAACATTCCTGCAAAGGCAGAAATCAACGAAAACCTCGTGGAGCAAAACATCGGCATCAGCAAGGACTTTAATATTTTTGAATTACAGAATGCCATCGGGACAAGAAACATCGTCAAAGCCAACCAGATTGCAAACTATTTTGCTGCCAGCCCGAAAGAAAATCCTTTAGTTAAAACCATCCTTATGCTGTTCAGCTATTTTACCAAACTTTTAATATATCATCAATTGACGGATAAATCAAGAAACAATGTGGCATCTGCTCTTTCGGTAAGCCCGTTGTTTGTGAGGGATTATGAAATTGCAGGGCGTAATTACAATCAAAAAAAACTGACTGCAATCATTTCGCTTTTGCGCGAATATGATCTTAAGTCGAAAGGAGTGAATAATGTTTCCACTCCGGAAGGAGAATTACTTAGAGAATTGCTTTTTAAGATTTTACATTAATCCTGCACCATTATATATTGCCATCAATCAAGCACTTTGTTTTCTTCTAAAATGACTTTACGTCGAAGCTTCATGGTAGGCGAAAGTTCACCACTCTCTATATTCCAGTTGGAGGCTAATAATCTGAATTTTTTCACCTGCTCAATTTTATCCAGCCGGCTGTTGATCAAATCAATCTCCTTTTGAATTCGTTTGACAATATGTTCATCCCGGATGGCATTTTCAGGTGTTGAATAGGGATGTTTTTTCACACCACACCACGATTCGATGTGTTCAAAGTTCGGAACAATAAGGGCTGTCGTATAATTTTTATTTTCACCGATGACGATGATGTTTTCGATGAAAGGGGATTCCTTGAATTCGTTTTCAACCACCTGGGGGGCAATGTATTTTCCGCCTGAATTTTTGAAACATTTCCTTTTTCCGGTCAGTGATTTTCAGGTAAACACCATCCACCCATTCTCCCATGTCACCTGTATGGAACCAGCCTTCAGCATCAATCACCTCTTTGGTCAGTTCAGGTTGTCTGTAATAGCCCATCATCAGTCCCGGGCTTTTGCAAAGAATCTCACCATCCTCAGCCAGCCTGATCTCAACCCCGGGAAGCTTTTTGCCCACAGTTCCGAAATGAACACCTCCCTTCTCAAAATCGCTGACCGCCACTACCGGCGATGTTTCCGTAAGACCATAACCTTCCATGATCTTGATCCTGGCTGCCCAGAATGTCCTTGAAAGCATCGGGTTTAAACTGGCGCCGCCAGTTACAATTACTTTAAGTTCTCCGCCAAATGCCTGCCGCCATTTCCTGTAAACAAGCCTGTCAGCCCAACGTCGCTGAAATTCATAAAACAGTCCGTTCCGGTCATCAAATTCAAAACGATGGGCCAGGTTCAATGCCCAGAAGAAGAGTTGTTTTTTAATGCCTTTTAATCCTCTTCCGGTCCTGACAAGCTTTGCATAAGTTTTCTCAATTACCCTCGGAACAGCGCAGAAAAACTCCGGTTGAACTTCTTTCAGATAATCCCTGAGCTTATCAATGCTTTCGGCATAATAAATTGAAACACCATTGTATTGATAAACATAGTTGAGCATTCGTTCATACACATGGCAAAGGGGGAGAAAGCTTAATGATCTGCTCACAGGGTTTTTACTAAGGATATCCGAACACGCCATGAAATTGCTGATAAAATTATGATGGGAAATCATGACTCCTTTGGGGTTTCCGGTGGTTCCCGAAGTATAAATAATGGTAGCGAGGTCACTTCCTGCAATTCCAGTCTTAATGTCTTCAATATTAATCTCAGTATGTTTCTTTCCCAGATTAAGGATTTCGAACCAGTGTTTTGTTTTGTCGGTTTTTTCAATAGAATAAACATTCAATAAAGTCGGCACTGCTGGAAGTATTTTCAAAATCCTTTGATGGATTTCAATATTTGAAACAATGATGTATTTAACTTCAGCCTCCCTGAAAATGTATTCGTAGTTTGATTCACTAATGGTGGGATAAATCGGAACCGGGATAGCGCCAATTTGCATAATGGCCATATCAAAGAAATTCCATTCCGGGCAGTTGTTGATGATGGTAGCAATTTTGTCTCCTTTTCCAATGCCCAATGCGAGCAAACCACGACTAAGCGTATTGGTTATGTCAATGTATTGTAAGGAGGTATAAGATTTCCACTCTCCGTTCACTTTGCCGGCAAGGGCGGCTTGAAGATCAGAATACTTTTCATTATAATGCTGCAGAAGGTCGAAAATTCTGATAATTCTGGCCATAAATTAGAAGTTTATTAATTATAAACCTGACCTTCCGGCATATTTGAAAGCATTTAATGCAGCTGAAAATCAGATTACTCTTTGATATCGAATAATTTTTCGATGACCTGTTTATATTTATTGCAAATAAAATTGCGGCGAAGTTTCAGATTTGCGGTAAGTTCGCCCGACTGTATCGACCATTCCGAATCCATCAGCTCATACTTTCTGATCTGTTCAGAGCTCCCCAATTTTTTGTTGAAATCATGAACTTCTTTTTGATACCATTTCTTTACCTCCGGATGTTTTATCATTTCCTGATCGGAAGTATAAGCAATGTTTTTATCTGCGCAAAAAGAACGAAGATGGATGAAGTCGGGCGCAATAAGCGCAGCTGCAAATTTTTGGTTTTCACCGATTACAAGCGCTGCATCTATAAAAGGAGATTCGACAAGAAGGTTTTCAATGTGCTCCGGGCTGATGTATTTTCCCATGGCAGTTTTAAACAAGGCTTTCTTTCGCCCGGTAATCTTCAGGTGTCCTTCCGGTTCAATCCTGCCAAGGTCGCCGGTATGGAACCAACCCTCTGCGTCAATGGCTTGCTTTGTCATTTCAGATTCTTTAAAATAACCCAGCATTATATTGGGACCTTTACACAGGATTTCCTCATCACCGGCAATTTTTACTTCAACTCCTGTAATGGGTTTTCCAACAGTCCCGAAATTTCGACCACCAGATTCCAGGGTATTGACAGCAATTACGGGCGAAGTTTCAGTAAGGCCATATCCTTCCAGAATTTCTATTTGCCCGGCTGAAAAAACCCTTGCCAGTCGGGGTTGTAAAGCAGCTCCACCGGAAACAATCACACGCATATTTCCTCCGAGTCCCTCCCTCCATTTACTGAAAACCAGTTTATTGGCAAGTACAAGCTGTTGCTTATAAAACCAGCTTTTTCCCTGCAGATCGTAATGGAGTCCCAGGTTAACAGCCCAGAAAAAAATAGATTTTTGAACAAGGCTTAGCTTTTTGCCTTTTGCAATGATCTTATCGTAAACTTTTTCAAGAAGGCGGGGAACAGTAGTAAGGATGTGAGGCTGAATTTCTTTCAGGTTATCCGCTATCGTTCCCATATTTTCAGCATAGTAAATCGAAACGCCAAGGTAATGGTAAATGTAAATATTGGTGCGTTCATACACATGGCTCACGGGCAAATAGCTGATACATCGGCTCGTTTCATCCACCGGGAAAATATGGTACAGTGCTTTCAGGTTGCTGAGGATATTGTTGTGCGAAAGCATTACGCCTTTCGGATTACCGGTTGTCCCGGAGGTATAAATAAGCGTGGCGGGATCGCCGGGTAGTATGGACTGACTGATTTCCTTTAATAATTCGGGTTGTGGATCGGATTTTCCAAGGTTAATCAGTTCGTCGAGGTGCTTTACCTCATCAACTTTTTTAAATGAATAAACACCTTTAAGTGAAGGAACCTCAGGTAAAATGTGCTTTATTTTTGCAAGTAACTCTTTACCTGAAACAAAAACAAATTTTACTTCTGCATGCTTAAGAATATAATTGTAATCCGATTCGCTGATAGTTGGATAGATTGGAACATGGATAGCACCGGTCTGGAGGATTCCCATATCCAGGAAATTCCATTCGGGACGATTCAGGGTGATGGTTGCAATTTTATCACCTTTTTGCACGCCCAGCTTAAGAAACGCATAACTGATATTATTCGCTGCCTCAATGTATTGATCGATACTATATTTAACCCACTTTCCATCTTCTTTTCCAGCCAGGGTATCATCCTTTAGCTTGAAAATGCTTTTATAGCGAGGCAGTAAATCAAAGATACGTGTTACTTCCATTGCTCTGTGTTTGGATACACTTCAAAATGAAAGGTGCAAAAGTAATGTTTTTTAATTTTCAAACTTTTCAGGATAATTTTATGATATTTTGTGAAATACCGTTGCATTTGCCTGTGCCATAGGCATGATCACCAGGTCGTTGATATTTACCTGAGGAGGTAGGGTGGTTACGTAAAACACAGCTTCTGCCACATCTTCACCCGACAGAGGTATATACCCATCATAAACTTTTTTTGCCCGCTCATTATCTCCTTTAAAACGGACTTCTGAGAATTCGGTCTCCACCGCTCCCGGTGCTATTTGTGTAACCTTGATGCTATGTTTCATCAGGTCGATCCGCATGGCTTTAGTAAGACCATCAACGGCATGCTTGGTAGCGCAATAGACATTACCACTTGGGTAAACTTCTTTTCCGGCAATCGAGCCAATATTAATAATATGGCCGGATCTATTAATGATCATTAACTCAGAAACCATCCGGCTCATGTAAAGCAACCCTTTAATATTCGTATCGATCATGGTATCCCAGTCATCAAAATCACCTTCATGAATGGGTTTTAAATCAAGAGCCAATCCTGCATTGTTGACAAGGACGTCAATCTTTTTCCATTTATGCTTCAAGTGAATCAAAAGCATGTTGTACTTTATCCTTGTTTCGGACATCAAAGTTCAGTGACAGAACTTTTATATTGTATTTGGATTCAAGTTCTTTTTTCAGGTGATCGAGTCTATCTTTTCTGCGTCCGGTAATGATCACATCAAATCCATTTTGAGCGAACTTGACAGCACAAGCCTTACCTATTCCGCTGGTTGCACCGGTAATTAAAACTATCTCACCCATACTGAAAAATTTTTCTCGCAGATAACGCTGATTTTCGCAGAACTAATATAAGCGGTCACAAAGGTGTTATGCATGAGCTGTATATTAAAGATTATTTACAATCCGTTTTATCGAATCTTTCAAGTCCGATGAATTAAAATTGATCAGTATTCCAAGTTTCTTGCCTGTTAATTTTAAATACGTCAATAACTGTTTATAATGAACATCCGCAAGAGCTTCAACTGATTTGATTTCAACAATCACAAGCTCATTTACCAATATATCCAGCCTGAATCCAATATCAAATTTAATCGCATTATAAACCATATGGAATACCTAACTGGGTTTTGACGTCATATCCCATTTCCTTTAATTCGTAGGACAAAGCAGTTTCATAAACGGATTCCAATAGACCAGGTCCCAATTCTTTATGGACCTTAAATGCTGCTCCCCGAATCTAAAAATCGTTAATTGTTCTTTTCCAATCTTTTCTTTACCCATTCTCTTGCATTTACAAATGCTTCAACCCAGGGTGAGATTTCATCACTTTTCCTGTCACCGGGATAATGAGCCCACTGCCAGGGGAAGATGGCTCTTTCGATATGAGGCATCATCACCAGGTGCCGGCCATCATCGGAGCACAATCCGGCGGCATTGTATTTCGAACCGTTTGGATTACCCGGGTATTCATCATAACTAAATTTGACCGGAATATGATATTTGGATTCTTCATACGGTAAATCAAATCTGCCTTCACCATGCGCAACCCAGATTCCAAGCCTGGACCCAATCATGGTTTTAAACATAACTGAATGATTTTCCCGGATTTCAACATTTAAAAAAGCCGATTCAAATTTATGTGATGAATTGTGAAGCATTCTGGGCTTTTGCTTATGTCCCGGATTTACCAGGCCCAATTCAATCATCAGTTGGCAACCATTGCAAATCCCCAGGCTTAGCGTATCCTCTCTTGCATAAAACCTGTCAAGAGCAACTTTTGCTTTTTCATTGTAAAGAAACGCCCCAGCCCAACCTTTGGCAGATCCCAGCACATCTGAATTGGAGAATCCCCCCACGAAGACGATCATATTAATATCTTCTAATGTTTCCCTTCCACTCACAAGGTCGGTCATGTGAACATCCTTCACGTCAAATCCTGCCAGGTAAATAGAATAAGCCATTTCGCGGTCGCCGTTCACACCTTTCTCGCGGATAATCGCTGCTCTTATCCCGGTCGTTTTTCTTCTTTTCAGGTCAATTCCAAACTGTCGTGCTTTCCCTGAAAATCCATCGGTAAATTTGAATCTGAGTTCTTGTTTTTTAAAATTGTCGAATCTTTTCTGAGCCAGTTCGGGTCCGCATTGTCTCCTGTCGAGAAGGTATGAAGTTCGAAACCAGCAATCACGTAGTTTTTCAATATCAAATTTTAAATTGTTGCCCCCATGTGCAATTGTAATCACTCTGTCTTGAATAGGTTTTCCAATCAGGTAAAACTCAATACCAGCTTCCGTCAGGAAATCTATCACCGACTCCTCTTCCTTTACCTGAATAATGATTCCTGGATTTTCGCTGAAAAGCAATTTTATAATATCAGGTTCCTGGATGGAAGAAATATCAAGATCAAGACCCAGCTCATTTTGAGCAAAAGTCATTTCAAGCAGGGTTGTAATCATTCCTCCGGCTGAGATATCGTGACCGGCAAGAATTTTGTCCTTACCAATCAGTATCTGAACAGCATTGAAAGCCTTAGCAAAATATAAGGCTTCATTTACCTTAGGTGTTTTATCACCAGGATTACCTGTCAATTGAGCAAAACTACTTCCACCCAGACAATATTGATCTTTTGAGAAATCAATGTAAATAAGATTGGTTTTTGCAATGTCTTTCAAAACCGGGCTGATGATTTTCCTGATATCCGAAACTTCTCCAACAGCAGAAATAATTACTGTTCCCGGCGAATAAACTACTTCATCTTTGTATTTCTGAGTCATCGACAAGCTATCTTTCCCTGTTGGAATATTAATGCCAAGAGCAATGGCAAAATCGCTGACTGCTTTCACAGCTTTATAGAGCCTGGCATTTTCACCTGGATTTCGAGCAGGCCACATCCAGTTAGCACTTAATGAAATACCCTTCAAGCCATCCTGTATTGGAGCCCAGATAATATTTGTCAGGGCTTCTGCAATGGAAAGAACGGATCCGGCTCCAGGATCAACCAATCCTGCAGCAGGTGCATGGCCAATGGAAGTTGCGATTCCTTTTATTCCCTGATAATCCAGAGCTGCGACCCCAAGATTGTTCAATGGCAACTGCACCATACCACAAGTTTGCTGCAAAGCCACCCTTCCTGTCACCGACCGGTCAACTTTATTGGTAAGCCAATCCTTACAAGCAACCGCCTCCATTTGAAGCAATGATTCAAGATATTTATTAATGTTTTCAGGATTGTATTCCACCTTGTTGAAATTTTCCTGAATCGATGAATCTTCAAGCAAAGTTTTGGGTGGATTGCCGAACATGTCTCCCATTTCCAAATCGATAGGTTTGACATGGTGGCTGGGATCTGAAAAAGAAAATCGGTGATCGCCAGTGGTTTCTCCAACAACATAAAATGGTGCCCTTTCACGTTCGGACACCCGTTTCATCAAATCGACATCATTTTTTTTCAGCAACAATCCCATCCGTTCCTGCGATTCATTCCCGATGATCTCTTTTGCCGAAAGCGTTGGATCACCAACAGGCAATTTGGAAATATCAATTTCACCACCGGTCGCCTCAACCAGTTCCGATAAGGAATTCAAGTGGCCTCCTGCGCCATGGTCATGAATGGAAATGATGGGGTTTTTATCCATTTCAGTCATTGCCCGAATAGCATTGTAAACCCGTTTCTGCATTTCAGGATTTGACCGCTGAACAGCATTAAGTTCAATGGCATTATTATATTCACCAGTAGCTACTGACGAAACGGCACCACCACCCATTCCAATCCGGTAATTATCACCACCCATGACAATGATCTTATCGCCGGTTCCTGGTGTATCTTTATGACTGTCCTGTTTCTTGCCGAAACCAATCCCTCCTGCCAGCATGATCACCTTATCATAGCCAAACTTTTTTTGCGATGTAAAAAACTCAAAAGTCAGCACACTTCCGCAAATCAAAGGCTGACCGAATTTATTGCCAAAATCGCTGGCTCCGTTCGATGCTTTGATGAGAATTTCTTCCGGTGTTTGATACAACCATTTTCTTGGTTGGGTGTGCATTTCCCATTCCCTTCCGGGTTCCGATCTTGAATAAGAAGTCATGTAAACAGCTGTCCCGGCCAAGGGAATACTTCCTTTTCCGCCTGCCATGCGATCGCGGATTTCGCCGCCGGTTCCGGTGGCCGCTCCATTGAATGGTTCCACCGTAGTTGGAAAATTATGGGTTTCTGCTTTAAGCGATATTATGGTTTCAATGTCTTCAATCCTGAAAAAATCAGCTTTATCCTGGGTTACCGGAGCAAATTGTTCGACGGTTGGTCCTGATACAAAAGCTACATTGTCTTTATAGGCCGATACCAGCCGGTTGGGATTAACTTTTGAAGTTTTTTTAATCAGATTGAAAAGTGTTTCGGGCATTTCCTTTCCATCAATAATAAAAGTACCGTTGAAAATTTTATGACGGCAGTGTTCAGAATTCACCTGCGAAAAACCAAAAACTTCACTATCGGTTAATTTTCTTCCAAGGCGATTACTGAGGTTTTCAAGATATCCGATCTCATCATCGTTTAGGGCAAGGCCTTCCTGCTGGTTGAAAGCGCTTAAGTCAGAAACATAGATGAGGGGTTCAGGTTTTTTATCGATTGTATAGATGAGTTGGTCAGGATTAATATATAAAGCCTGAAGCATGCGGTCGTAATTTGCATGGTCAGAATCGACTTTAAATAACTCTTCTATTCTGGAAATGCCCTCAATTCCCATATTCTGAGTAATTTCGACTGCATTCGTACTCCAGGGCGTGATCATTTCTTTTCTGGGGCCTACAAAGATCCCTTCTATTGTTTCCCTGTCAAGGTATTCTGCGTCCCCGAAAAGCCATCGAAGTTTTTGAATGCCATCGGAATAAAGTATTTCCTGAATACCGACTGCATAGTAGTTGTTTTTAGCTCCTTTGAAAAAAATTACCATTTGGAAGAATTGTTAGATATTAATTGAACCAAAAGTTTCCTCAGCCTGCAAAGGTAAAAATGTAACGCTTAACTGGATTTTAAAACCATCTATTTTATTCACAATGGCCATGTTCATTCTTTGATCAATATTTCATTAAGCAGGTGTCCTTTCTTATGAAGATACTTTGGTTTAAATCTTCAAATCATGACTATGCTTTGATGCCTATTCATTTTCATAAAGGAAGGGAAATAAAACTTTTTAATTACCGGCAAATTCTGAAAAACACACCTTAACGAAAAATTAACATTTTGATAATTAAAAAATATTACTTTTGCCCCCTGAAATTTTAAACTAATAAGCTAACTATTTAATTATTAAAAATTTAAGTTATGAATCAAGTACATGAGAATTTGAAGAAAAGTTGCCAGGAAGCTGCACAAACATTTAAAAAATTAAACAAAGAAGAATACAGAGATATCCAATCCAAACTTGAGTGGTGCATCGGAAGTTACGAAAACGACCAAAATCCCTCAGGCTTATTTGAGAGTGGAATTAAATCGTTGGATATTCTGAAAGGTGTTAAAGCCAAACAGCCTAAGCTGGTGACAAAGAAGGTAATTGACAGTCTTGAAAAGTCAATTTTAAACTTCAGTTAATAACAAACTATTTAAGAGAAAAGGAGGCCCATTAGGCCTCTTTTTTTATTTGTACCTGTTTTAAAATTATCAATGTCCGTTTGATTTTTTTGTTTTACTTCGTGTAATGAAAAAACGTATTTTTCGTTTAGTAATTTAATAATCCGGGTAATCAATCAATTACGATAATGGATTCACAAGCAGATGATGTCTTGATTTCAGATCGCGTCAGCATCCTCAGGGAGGTGGAAATTTTTTCTGAAACCTCTGACAATGTACTGATGGAAATCGCTTCCTTTCTCAAAGAGCTGAAAGTAAAGCAGGGCCAGAATGTATTTAAAAAGGGAGAAGAGGGCGATGCGATGTTCATCATCAAATCAGGAGCTGTAAGGGTGCATGATGGCAACCATGTTTTGTCCCGGTTAAAATCCGGCCAGGTCTTTGGCGAATTTGCTTTGTTTGACAATGAATCCCGGTCGGCCTCTGTTACCGCTGAAGAATCAACCATCCTTTTCAAACTTGAGCAAAATGACTTTTACAAAGTCATGATGAATAAGGCCGAAGTTACCAAAGGAGTATTAAGGAAGGTGCTGAAAAGAATCCGCGAAATGAATGAACTGGAGGGAAAATTAGCCAAGAGCTATCTCAGTATCCAAAAGCAGAAAAACGAAATAGAGGAACAAAACGCTAATATTCTTGAACAGAAAAAAGAACTTGAAGCCACAAACCAACAACTCCTGAAGCTAAATGAAGAAAAAAATCAGTTGATCAGCATCGTCTCTCATGGCTTAAGGAATCCACTTACCAGCAGCCTTTGCGTCATCGACTTACTGGAACATGAATCTGAAAATCTTACAGAAGATCAGCAGGAATATACCCGCCTTGTCCACAGCAGCCTCCGGCGAATGAACAGCCTTATCAATCAAACCCTCGACATCGACATCATCGAACTTCAGAGAAACAAGCTTTCATTGCAAAAAATTAATCTTGCCGACCTTTTAAGGCAAATTGAAAGCGGGTTTAAATATACCCTTTCTCTTAAAAAACTGGATATTGAATTAAAGTTGGAAGAGTTGTTTATTGAAGCAGATAAGAATTTTATTTATGTTGTCTTCGATAACCTGCTTTCGAATGCCATCAAATTTTCACCCGGAAACAAAAAGATATACATTGAGCTAATGAAAAGTAACAGCATGGCCAGGGTAGAGATTAGTGATGAAGGACCAGGTATCAGCCAGGAAGCTTTGCAGACATTGTTTGATAAACCCAAAACCCAAAACCGCCAGACAGATAAAACGGGTCTTTCAATCGTGAAAAAATATGTGGAGGCAATGAAAGGTGAGTTGCTTTGCAAAAGCCGGCCGGGACAGGGAACAACTTTTATCGTTCAGTTTGTTTCAATTCCCGGATAATTTACTGCTAAACCTTTTTCCAATTTTCTCGTCAAAGAATCATAAACAAAAAAATCTACAACTATGAAGATTAAAAAATCATTCTTCGCTATTCTGTTTGGTATAACAATAACGGGACTTTTCATTGTAGCTTGTAACAAGGAAGACAAAGAAGCTGATCAGAACGAAGAGATACTAACTGTTCAGGACAATGCCAATGCCGAGAAAACTTTCAACGATGTTTCCGACATTGCTGACCAGGCATACAATTCTTTTCAGGCAACAAAATCAGCAACAACTGATGGAGACATTATTGGAGAATGTGCAGTTGTAAGTCTTGATACCATATCTTTTCCAAGGACAATAACCATTGATTTCGGTGATACAAATTGCCTATGTGCCGACGGTAGGTATCGCCGGGGTAAAATTCTCGTGAGTTTTACCGGTCATTACCGTGAAGAAGGCACAATGATTACCCATACGTTTGATAATTACTTCGTAAATGATAACCAGGTTTTGGGGACCAAAATAGTTACCAATGCCGGACGAAATGAAAACGATCATCTGTATTATACCATCACTGTTGATGGCTTGATAATAAAAGCCGATGGAGGAGGACAGGTAACCTGGATTTCCGACAGAATAAGGGAATGGATATTGGGAGAGGTAACTCCTGACAGATTCGACGATGTTTACCTTATTACTGGAAACGGAAGTGGAACCACAGCTTCAGGAAAAAATTATACAATAGAAATTACAAATGCACTTCGGAGAGAGATTGGCTGTAAACATTTTGTCAGCGGAACATTTGAATTTAAACCTGAAGATAAACCCTTATAGAGTATTCGATTATGGAGAAGGGGAATGTGATAATGTTGCGACAGTTACTGTAAACGGGAAAACCTATACGATTTATCTGCACTAAAAATATGGAGTTTTTAGTTAAGAAACCTGACCGGTGCAATAATCCTGTCAGGTTTTTTATTTAGCACATTCTTACGATCATTTCGCTCCAATCGGATCGGTCTTTTACAAGGAATTTGTTTTCTGTGCCGTCTTTGGTAATGATTTTCAATCCGTTTGAAAAGAGAAGCCGATTGTTGTAAAACATCACATCCTTAATATCATCAGGCCATATTTCAACACCGGCAGGAATTTGCCCATTATTCTCAGGCTTAAAATAAAGTCGTTGATTGGTTAGGATAAGTTTTCCTTTAATGGTATTTCCGTTTGAAACATGGTTGCCATCACCAGCCTTAATCACCATTTCATTGGGATTCATGTCGATCTTCATAGCAGAGGTATTATTCTGAATTAAACTTTAAACGCTCTTTTTTATTATTTGAACTAACCATGAATTACTTAAATAAATTGCGGTAAGTTATATCATGATGAATATAGGACGCCCGGAGGTCGTTATTGTTACAAGCAGAATTGAGATTACTAAATCCTTATATTTCACTTTATTTTTCTTTTTAGATTCTTTGGGATTTTATTCGCTCACTGATAAACTAAATCGTGCAGGTTTGCCGGAGTTATTACAGAGAATTTTTCGGGTTTATATTTTTGACTAAAGCTCGCCGGAATTTTTAATTCTCTTTTTTGTTTCCATTTAAATTCGAATACATAAAATTTACCACCTATTTCTTCAATCAGATCAATTTCTGCTCCATCATAGGTGCGCCAGAAATATGAATTGACATTCATGTTCAAATAACTGTTGAGCCGAATCCTTTCACTCATGCAGAAATTCTCCCAGAGAATTCCCACGTCCTGCCTGTTCACAACAGGATTGAAATTACCAGTCAGGGCATTCATAATGCCGTTGTCATAAAAATAATATTTCCGGCTTTTTTTAATTTCGTTTCTGATGTTGTTGCTGAAAGAGGGGAGTGAGAAAATTACAAAACTTTTTTCAAGCAAATCAATGTATTTTTCAACTGTTTGCCTGGTAATTCCAAGCATATTTGATAATTCATTTACCGAAACCTGTGATCCTACCTGAAGCGCAAGCGCTCTCAATAGTTTTCTGATGACCGCCGGATTTTTCACCTGTTCATAAACCAGGATATCCCTGAAAAGGTAATCACCACTTAATTCTGCAAGTTTTATTTGCTGATATTTTTCTTCGAATTTATAATGCCGGGGTAGGTACCAAATACAAGGAACTTGTTTAGGTTGCTGAGATTCCAAAGCCAGTTATTCTTCTCTTCTGTTTCTTTTAGAGATAACGGGAATAATCTGAATTTGATGTTTCTGCCTGTGAGGGGTTCTGCTATTTTATTTGCAAGGTCGAAGCTGCTTGAACCTGTAGCAATAATTTTATATTCCGGCAGTTCATCGTAAATAATCTTCAATATACTGCCAATATCAACTATTTTCTGGGCTTCATCGAGACCGATAATCCGGCTTCTGCCAAACAAAGCCTTAATTGCTGAAATAT
The DNA here is from genome assembly GCA_963749345.1 of uncultured Bacteroidales bacterium. Taxonomy (GTDB): domain Bacteria; phylum Bacteroidota; class Bacteroidia; order Bacteroidales; family JAADJA01; genus JAADJA01. The sequence goes on from CAVVMO010000004.1 coordinate 1,000,018, forward strand.
CTTTACTTTCAAGGACATTTGCCACCACAGGAAGTTCACAGTTCAGGATAAGTGAAATATCCGGATTTTCCAACAATGATTTCAATAAGGTCGTTTTACCGACTTGCCTGGCACCATATAATATCAGGATTTCTCTTTTATCGAGCCAGTTTTGGATGTTTTTCAAAAGTATTCTGGTATACATGATAAGCTTAATTATGTATTTAATTTTGCAAATTTAAGCCTATTTTTGCAAACTATCTTAAAAATTTAAGCCTGAATTTGAAATATTACTCGTGCTGGTTTAAATTGCTGGTAGCTTTTAACAATGTTAATTTGCCTCGATTAAATTCAAAACCACAATAAATTCTGAGTTTATTCCTCTTTTTCAGGTTCAGCAATATTTTGATTTATCACCTCCATAACCCCTTTAAATTTCTCATTAGGCACCGGTAGCGAAAGCACATAATGTTTAATTTTCCACTGTTCATCTTTTTTACTAATAACACCTGAACCACGATAGACGCCATTAGAGAATTGAAGCAATTCATCGAACCATGCTATTGAACGATCTTCGGAAAGATAAATGTTCCTTTTTATGGCAGTAAAACTCCAGGCCTTTCCTTTATCGAAATAGGGTTTGGACCATTCGAAAAATTCCTGCTTTGTCCAGATTTCGGTGGCATCGGTTCCAATATAAATACCGTCTTCATCAATTCCATCAAAATAAGCCTGCTGGTCTGCATTGGCAGCGGCTTTGTGCCAGGTGTCGAGCATTTGGGTGATTTCGGCCTTTTCCTTTTCCTGGGCAATTGCAAGGAATGAAAAAGAAATTAACAGGGCAGAGATAAATATTTTAGTTTTCATAAGATTAAAGTTTTTAGTAAGCTGTAAAACAAAGATTATTCATATTTAATGGCCTGAACCGGGTTAGTAATGGCTGCCTTGATAGATTGGTAAAGCACTGTAAGAACGGCAATAATAAGAGTGGCAATTCCCGCAATAAAAAAGATATACCACTTGTCCATGATCTTTATGCTGTAAGCGAAATTTCCAAGCCACCGGTCAATGAAATAGTAAGCCAGAGGCCATGCAATGATGTTAGCCAGTAAGATCCAAAGCGTAAATTGCTTCGACATCATAACAACGATTTGTTCAGCCGATGAACCCAATGCCTTCCTGATACCAATTTCTCGTGTACGTTGCTCGGCATTGTAAGAGGCCAGACCAAACAATCCCAGACAGGCAATTAAAATAGCAATGAAGGTGAAGGCTAAAAACAATTCACCTATCCTCGATTCAGATTTGTAAATTTCATCAAGTTCTTTATCCAGCAGAAAATAATCGAACGGAAAAGAACTCTCTGTTTCTTCCCATTTTCTCTGAATAGCTTCAATGTTCTCTGTTATATTTCCAGGTTGAAGTCTGACATTCAAATAGCTGTCATTTTGAGATCCCACATACATCAGACCTGGCTCGATAACATCGTGTAACGACCGGAAATGAAAGTCTTTAACAACCCCAACAATGTGCAATTCGAAAATGCTGTCATAATGATATCCGGAGATTTTTTTGTTCAACGGATCTTCCCATCCCAGTTTTTTCATAAGGGTTTCATTAATCAGAATCGCGCTGCTATCGGTAGAAAATTCCCTTGAGAAGTCTCTTCCCATAACGATTTCCATACCCATCGTTTTTATGTAGTCGTAATCCACAACATTCGTAAAAATAATCCATGGCGCTTTTTCATCCATGCCTTCAGGAATGTAACCATTTCCATTCATGTCCCTGCCCGGAACGAACTGAGACATTGAAACATTAGCTACACACGAAAGGTTTTTCAATTCGTTTTTAATCACATTTGCATTGTCCTGCATACGATCGCCACGGAGAGGAATAACCACAAGCTGCTCTTTATCAAAACCAAGTTTTTTATTGCGGATGTAAGTCATCTGGCTGTATACAAAGCCCGTGCAAATAATCAGGAAGACCGAAATTGAAAACTGAATGACGACGAGTACATTTCTGACTGAGGATTTCCTTGATTTGTTTCTTAGTGAACCTTTCAGCACTTTTACCGGCTGGAAGGCTGACAAATAAAACGCCGGATAGCTGCCGGCAATAACTCCGACGACGATTACAAGTCCGAGCAGGAATAAAAATTCATACCAGTGCTGAAACAAACTGATTCCAAATTCCTTGTCAAGCATTTGGTTAAAGGTGGGTAGGGCAATTTCAACGAGGATAAGCCCGACAATAAGACCAATAAAGCTCAGGATAAGCGATTCACCGATGAATTGAAATATCAGTTGCTTCCGGTCGGCTCCTACCACCTTTCTCAATCCCACTTCTTTGGCTCGTTTTATTGACCGGGCGGTAGAAAGGTTCATGAAATTGATACAAGCGATAAGAAGAATGAAAACAGCTACAGCCAGAAAAGCATAAACATAGTTAATATCACTGTTTGAACCCAATTCTGCCATCAGGTTCGAATGCAGGTGAATGCTGGTCATCGGCTGGAGATACGGCTCAAACTTGATGCTTGGCATTTCCGACAATTCACCCATATTTTTCTTCAGGAACTCCGGGAATTTGGATTCTACTTGCCTGGGATCGGTTCCGGTAGCCAGCAAAACATACGTATGAACATTCAGGGAACCCCAGTCATCGTGGAAATTATTTCCGTTTATTTTCAGAAAAGTGGAATAAGAAGAAACCAGGTTGAATGTGAAGTGTGAATTTGCAGGAATATCTTTAATAATCCCGGTTATAATAAAACTATCCTTATCATTCAGCTTCATGGTTTTGCCAATAGGATTTTTTTCAGGAAAATGTTTTTTCGCTATTTTTTCAGTTAGCACAATGCTGTTAGGCTCGTCCAGTGCTGTTTCCGGATTTCCCTGTAACATTTCAAATGTAAATACATCAAAAAAAGTGGAGTCGGCAAAGATCATCCCATCTTCATAAAACCTGTCATTATCGGTAGAGAAAAATGCAGTCTGGGAAAATTTATTTATCCTGACCGATTTTAAAACTTCGGGCATATCACGCACCATCGCTTCACCGGTTGGAGATGCGCAAACGGCTACATTGAAAACATCGCCCGAAATCCTGCCGTTGATGCAGACCCTGTAAATGTCATTCGCATTTTTATGGAACTTATCAAAGCTGAATTCATGAACCACATGAAGCACAATCATGATAAAGGCAGCAAAACCAATGGCCAGACCCGAAATATTTATAATGGAATAAATTTTTTGCCTGATGAGATTTCGGAAAGCGATGAGCAGGTAATTTTTGAACATCTTGATAATTTTAATTTATCTGACGCATGATCTTTATGGTGGTTTCAATCTTATTCATATTTTATGGTATCAACTGGATTAGCCCTGGCTGCATGGATAACCTGATAAATAATAGTAACAATTGAAATGAATGAAGTGATGCAGAATGTCAATATAAAAATCCAGGTTTTAATGCTTGTCCTGTATTCAAAAAGCTGAAGCCATCTGTCCATTGTCCAGTAGGCCAGCGGCCAGGCCAGAATGTTGGCGAGGATCACCCATTTCGTATAATCTGAGGAAAGCAAAGTCAGGATGTTACTGCTGCTTGCTCCATATACTTTCCGGATACCGATTTCTTTTCTTTTTTGTTCACTTGAATAGTTTGCAAGTCCGAAAAGCCCCAGGCAGGCAACAAAAATTGCCAGCAAAGAAAAATACAAAAATGTTTCTCCTGTATTGTTTTCGGAGGCGTAGGCAGTCTCCACGTAACTATCGAGAAACACATGAGAATAGGGTTGATTGGGTAAAATATCATTCCATTTCTTTTCGATGGCAGTAAGAGTGTTGGTTAGGTTTCCGGGTGATAAACGAATGGCTAAATAATAATAACCATCCCAGGGTTTCAAAGTAATCAGTAATGGTTCTATTTTGGTGTGAAGGGTTGCGAAATGAAAATCACTGATCATTCCAATTACTTTATGTTCGCCATCCCGCATGATCTTCTTTCCGACAGGATCGGTCCAGCCCAACTTGTTTGCCAGTGTTTCATTGATCAAAAATGCATCGGCATCTGTTGCATATTCTTTCGAAAAATTCCTGCCGGCTACTAATGGAATCTTCATCAAATCAAGAAAATCGTAATCCACATCCAGCGCATGGATCATTAGCGGCTCTTCATAACATTCAGGGAAATAGCCATTGCTGGTGAGCCCATAACCCGGCATTCCGGTTGAAGACCCGGCACTTATCACTCCTGTGATATTTCTGAATTCCGATTTCAGGATTTCAACTTTTTCCCGGGACTGAGGGTCGTGCAAGGTTAAATAAATGACGTTTTCCTTATTGTAACCCAAATCTTTGTTATTGATATATTTCATTTGCGAATAGACCAACAGGGTAAATAAAATCAATGCAGAGGAAATAAAAAACTGGAATACAACAAGGATGTTTCGCAAGACAGGCTTTCCAGACCGCACATTAAAATCACCCTTGATAATTTTAACCGGCTGATAACTTGCCATAAAAAATGAAGGATAGCTTCCAGCCAGCAATCCGACACCAAAAGTCAGTATTAATATTCCGGCGATAAATCCTAAGTTTTCCAGCCGGAATAAATGCAGGTCAGTGTTCACCAGCCGGTTGAATTCAGGTTGAAATATCTCGATCAGGATGATTGCACCAATCAGGGCGATGAGGCTTGTGGTAATGGATTCTCCCAGGAACTGACGGATGATTTGTTTTCTTTCAGCACCCACCACCTTCCTGAGCCCAACTTCTTTCGCTCTTTTCATGGAGCGCGCAGTCGCCAGGTTCATAAAGTTGATGCATGCTATAATCAGAATAAAAATGGCAATGGCTGTAAAAATATAAATCATGGGCAGGTTACCGCGGTTGTCGATGTCGTAATCGAGGTTCGACCGGAGATGAAGATCTTTCAGCGGCTGGATCATCAAATAGATTGTTATTCCAACCTGCTTGTATTTGTAATTGATGTGCTTTTCAAGAAAATCAGGAAATTTAGTTGTAAATGTTTTAAGATTGATGTTTTCTGAAAGCTTTACGTAGGTAATATAATTCCATCCGCCATCCCAATCCAGAAAAACATCCGGTTGATTATAAAGCGTGCTGAACGAAATCAATGCATTGAATTGTATGGTGGAGTTTACCGGTGGATTTTCAGAGACACCCGTAATGAGAAGATTATCTTTATTATTGAACCGGATGAATTCTCCAACCGGATTTTTCTCACCAAAAATCTGTTCGGCAAGCTTACTGGATAATACAACCGTATTGGGCTCCGATAAGACTTTTTCGGGATTTCCTGAAAGAAGTTTAAACGAAAAAACGCTGAAAAATGAAGAATCGGCATGGCTGATCTGAGAAGTAAAGAAATGTTTGTTTTGCCAGGTAAAAAATCCATCATTCGGATTTGACATTCTGACCATGGCTTTTACTTCAGGAAACTCTTCGAGCATTGAAGGACCAACAGCTGCTGTGGTTATTGCCGAAGAAGTCATCTCTCCGGATTGCTCTTCAAGGATGTTAACCCGGTAGATGTTGTCTTTGTATGCATGAAAATGATCAAAACTCAATTCATTTTTGACAAAAAGCAGGATCAGGATGCTGCAAGCTAATCCGATGGAAAGCCCTAGAATATTTATTGCAGAATAGACTTTGTGCTTCATCAGCATTCTACCTGCTGTCTTCAGATAATGGTTTATCATAAAAATGATCAGGCTAAACCCACAATTCACCTTTTCTCCTGAACATTAGAGGTATATTACCATCATCGGGTGCACCAATTTCTACCAATTCCCAATCTTTTTCTTTATCCTTAATGAAATGCTTCAGAACAGTGACTTTGTCGTGCGGAGGAACGTCATGCTTTTCCCAATTGAGCAATTCAACCTTGTAATGGATGGTTCGTTTTTTTCCGTTAATGCTGACTTCAATTTCAACATTTTGTTCCGGTTCAATATCAGGGATTAATACTACAACTTCTCTCATATCAGTAACAGTTTAAAATGGTTAAAAGATTCAATATTTAATCTCTTCATTGTCATGTTGACTGATCATTTTTGTTCGTGCCTGAAGTAAATCTTACTTACAATTTGCCATCCTTCTTCAAATTTGTATAGTGAAAGATAGTCAGTAAACAGGATGTTTCCTCCTTTGTATAATTCTATCTTGACCATTGCCGCATTTCCGGTAATATCAATCAAAGGGAACTTGCTGGTTACCAGTTCCTCGGCAGTGGGAGGATTCGGATTTTCCACCAGCCTTTTCTTGTGATACATGATCCAGCTATATATTGGAAACTTGGTGAGTTCATTGTTTTTGTTTCCCAGTAATTCAAATCCAGGGTGAAAACCTTTTTCAATGTCAGTTACCGGACCCTTGTTCTGTAATCCGTCAACATAAGCTGTTTGAATCACTTTTTTTATCGCTTCCTTTTCCGGATCAACCTGTGCAGCCAATAAAACCGGCAAGCATACAAAAACCAGCATGAACAATTTAATCGTTTTCATAACCATTTAAATATTTACAGCATTTACTTTGCCTTTAATGTTCTCATTAATAATCTGTCCATCGAATAACCGGATGATCCTTTGGGCATACTCGGCATCACGCTGCGAGTGGGTTACGATAATCAGCGTAGTACCATTCTGGTTCAATTCTTCCAGCATATTCATTACCTCTTCGCCATGCGCTGAGTCGAGGTTACCGGTTGGCTCATCGGCAAGGATCAGCTTGGGTTTTGCGACCACAGCCCGCGCAACGGCAACACGCTGTTGCTGTCCTCCTGATAGCTGCAAAGGGAAGTGTTTTTTACGGTGGTTGATCTTCATGTATTCCAGCACTTCTTCCACCCTGGCCTTTCGTTCCGATGATTTCATACCAAGGTAAATAAGCGGAAGTTCAACGTTTTCAAATACATTTAGCTCATCAATAAGATTGAAGTTCTGGAAAACGAACCCAATGTTTTCTTTCCTTAATCTTGCGCGGTTCTTTTCAGAGTAATTTGCAACCTCCTGATCAAGGAAAAAATAGTTGCCTCCGGATGGATTATCCAGCAAGCCAAGGATATTAAGCAAGGTTGATTTCCCGCAGCCCGAAGGCCCCATAATAGCTACAAATTCGCCTTGTTTTACTTCAAAGGTTACCTGGTTCAGGGCTGTTGTTTCAACTTCGTCCGTCCTGAAGACTTTCGTTAGGTTTTCTGTTCTGATCATAATGTGTGTATTTAATGTTGTTTGAATATTTTTTATTGCCTTTAGCTATTGGCTATTAGCTTTTTGCTATTTAAATACTAATTTTTCTTTCCCACCAAACGAATCATAAGAAGAAATAATCACCTGTTCACCGGGTTCCAGCCCTTCCATCACTTCGTAAAAATTCGTATTCTGGCGCCCTATCTTTATTTTCCGTTTGGTAGCAAATTCTCCCGAACCATCTACGATGTAAATCCAGTTTCCACCGGTTTCCTGAAAGAATCCACCCCGTTTGACAATGATGGCATCGGTCGGACTGCTGAATGAAAGTCGTATCTGGAGGGTTTGACCTCTTTTAATCTGGCCGGGCTCTTCTCCTTCGAAAAATAAATCCACCTGAAATGATCCATTGGTCACGTCAGTATAAATTTTACTAATGGCTAAATTATATGTCTTGCCTGCAAAATCGAATTCGGCTACCTGTCCGATGTAGACCCTCGAAACATAGCGCTCGTCAATATTAGCGCGCAACTTAAATCCTTCCGCCAGGTCAATGGTACCAAGATGCTCGCCAGCGGCTTTTGTTTCGCCAATCTCAGCGCTAAAGGAAGATAGTTGTCCTTCGATGGGCGCTTTGATATAAAGATTTTCAATGGTGGTTTTAAGAAGTCCCAGGTTGTTATGCATGCGGATGATAGTAGCATCGATGTTTTTACTCCGGCTGACTGCTGAAATGGAATCGAGCTTCTTAAGCTCCAGTGAAATTTTCATTTGCTTCACCGTAAAATCATAATCACGCTGGGCATCTTCAAATTCCTTTTTTGAATATACACCTTCCGCATAAAGCTGCTTTTTCCGCTCAAAATCAAGTCTGCTTTTATCAATTGTATATTGAAGGTCGACAATCTCGCTCTGCCTGATGAATTTATTCTGCTCAAGGCCGATCTTCGTATTTTCAAGGTTGTTGATTGCCTCATAAATACGGGTCTCTGTTTCCATTTGACCCAATTCCATATTGGTGTTTGAGAGTTTGAGGATGGTGTCGCCTTTTTTTAATTGCGCTCCATCTTCAACATAAATTTTTTCCACAAATCCGCCCTGAACAGCATCAATGTAAATTGTATTCTTCGGGAGAACCACACCATCAATAGGGATAAATTCCTGGAACTTATCAGCCTGAACGGATGAAATTGTGATCTGTGTTTTATCTACGTAAAGCTTGCTGCGCTTATCCCTGAAAAAAAGTAGATAGAGAATAAAGATCAGGAAAATGCTGATCCCGGCAATATTCAATATTTTTTTCGTTGTCCATTTTTTCTTTTCGATTGCTTTATCCATTCCCATAAACCGGTAATTATTTTCTTTCGTGAATTGTGACTTACAAAACCTGATTCATTCGCACACCTTATTTAAAAAGGTTCCCAACTGTTTTTCCAATATTATGCCATGAATCCCAAAAGTATGAATTACAGGCTTTTATTTAACATGCTCCTTTTAACATTTATTAACATTGTTCGGTGGCGGGCAATGGGCGTACAGATGCGAACAAAAAAATAGAGCAGGTGGATGTAGCTGAATTTATTTAGAAACCCGAACGGAAATGGAAGAACCTTATATGCTCCTCAGGTTGGATTGTGTTAGAGGTTCTCCCAATCGGTGGTTATTGGTGGAGCAGCCTTCTCGATTGGTTTCTGCCCTTCTGTCCGTCCGAAGTTGTGTTGTGGCAAGTCCGTAGAAAATTTTTTATCGGGAAGATTATAAAAATGTCTGGATTGACAAAAATAGCGTGTTTTTATTGGTGGTTATACCTACTTTTGCCTCATTCTGACAATTGATTGTTAATATAAAAACTACGGTTATCATTTAAGCGATTATATTTTTAAAGTAATTTGAACCATGAACGGCAACCTACTAAATGAAAAGATTTGGAGAATCAAGCTCGGCTTGTTCCCAATGCCGTTGTTTCAGGATAAGTCCCCACGAGAAAAGTTTATTTTACTGAATGGAGGCACGATGGGAAACTTGTGTCTTGACTTTAGGAACGAAAGTATTTCAGACGCAAGAAATTTTGCTTGGTCATCAGATGTCGGTCATTATTTATACGTCAGTAATAAAGCAGTTACAGTTTACAAGTGGGATTCATATAAGACCAATAAATACGATGTTGAATCAGTCGCAAGTAAACTGAATGGTTTTTATGATTACTTAAAGAAACAGGAAGTCAATAGACAGGATTCTGTTATCAAGTTCGGCATACAAGTTTATAGACAAATAAGAAGTCTTCTTAGAGATAACCATGGTGGTGATTCATTAAACACATTGCTTTATTTGTTCGCGTGTGTTGCGGATGGGGATACAGATAGAAACAAGATTATCCTTAAAAACTGGGCTTTGAGCAAGGCAACTAAAGAAATTGTTATTGGAATCAATTCCTCAAAATGGGATGAGTTGCATGAAATGTTGGTTGGTGGATTACAAGCTAAAGGATTAAAGCCAGATATTAACTTACTTTTAAGACATGCTTCAGGAAGTCTTTTTCAAGAGGCACATTTTGAAACTATATTCCCTGTGGAATATCAACAGTCTTTATTCTTACCTAAGATTGATAGCAGACTTGGATTAAAAAGCAAAGAACAAACAAGTACACACTTTACGCCTACTTCAGTTGTCAGAACCATTGTAGAGGAAGCAATTAATAGTTTTTCTTTAACTGGAAAAAGAGAGTTGACTGTCCTTGACCCCGCATGTGGTTCGGGAGAATTTCTAAAGGAGTTTGTTCGTCAAATTAAATTGAAAGGGTTTAATGGAAATATAAATTTAATTGGTTGGGATATTTCCGAAACTGCTATTGATATGGCTAATTTTATTATCAACTATGAAGTGAAGCCATTTAAAGATTCTGTTATAATTAAGTTGGAAAAGAAAGATGCTTTAGCAGATGGCAGGACTTGGAAACTGGAAGCAGATTTTGTGTTAATGAATCCTCCCTTTATTTCTTTGGAGTTGATGAATAAAGAACAAAAGGAAAGTGTTTCATCAATTTTAGGTGAACTAAATAATAAGCGTCCCAACATAGCAGGTGCTTTTCTTTGGAACGCCACACAATGCCTTAAGGAAAATGGAGTGATAGGATGTGTTTTACCAACGTCAATTTTTGAGAACGAAACTTACATTCCTTTAAGAGAAGAAATAAAAAAGATTGTTGATGTAAAAATCGTAGGAAGGTTAGGTAGTCATACCCTTTTTTCTGAAACCCTCGTTGATACTGCAATTTTTTTAGGGGTTACAAAAAAAGTAAAGTCACAAACACCGATAGTTTTTTGGAGTGATTATAAAACTGAATCTGCATCATCTTCATTGAGAGAGTTGAGAAAAGTCAGTTCACAAAGTATAATTCAAGATGTCAATGAGCTTGGATACAGTTTGTATCGTAATCCCAAGTTGATTGAAAGTGAAAGTTGGATGCCAATTCCACATAAATCTTTTGAGCTGCTTGAAAGGTTTAAGCGTTTTACAAAAGTTGAAGATGTTTTTGATGTTAGACAAGGTGTAAGAACAGGCATGAATTCAGCTTTCATTGTTGCTAAAAGCTATTATGAAAATTTGCCTAATAGAGAAAAGAAGTATTTCCGTCCAGCAGTTACAAATGAATCTATTGTTAATGGACAGCTTAATCACAGCTACTATATTTTTTATGCAGAAGGGGATTATGAAATTGATAATAAGGACGATTTAATAAATGCAGTTCCGAATTATTACAAAGACTTTTTGAAGCAAAATTTTAGTCAACTTTCCAATAGAGCAAGGAAGGGCGAGCATAATTTTTGGCGATTAAGTGAGCACAGGGCTTGGCAGGTAAAGTATGTTCCAAAAATTGTTTCAAAAGAATTTGGTAGTGCTGGCTCTTTTGCATTTGATAAAACAGGAGTTTTTGTTGCGGAAAGAAGTCATGCTTGGTTGCCGAAAAAACAAAGCGGTTTTTCGGAATTAGGATATGCTTATGTGTGTATTTTGATTATGCCGATAATAAATGACTTTTTAACTGGATTATCTAAGCAACTTGGAGGCGGTAATTGGTGGTATCTTTCCTCTAAATACATTAACAAAATGCCTCTACCAAATTTATTTGATGCTAGCAATTATAGCCAAGGGATAAAAAACGATTTGATTGAACTCGGAATTCAAATTAGTGAAGGTGGTAAGGTAGATAGAGAGCAACTTATCCGATTATCTAATATTGTTTTTAATGGCTAATCCTTCAATCATAGGACACTTACAAAATCGTTTAAAAAAAACTTTACAAGATAAGTCAATTGCTATCGGGGAATTAGATAGTGGAACGGGGAATTACTCAATTGTCAGTTGCTTGGGATTTGAGCATTATGTTGACGAAGAATCAACTCATAATTTAGGATTGTTCCCTTTTAGAGTTGCTGACGCTTTTGATTACTGGTTGTCATTATCTGTTCAATTCAACTTTGGCAGCAAAAAGGTTACTCATGTTTCTATCTCTTTTTTTGATGAAACTAAATTCAAAATGTTTCGTGCAGAATGGGCAAATAATGAATCGAAAATTGTTCATGCCCAACCCCATTGGCACATTCACAATAAAAAACCCGATTTGATTTCTCCTCTCTGGGATGAAGAAGCAATAAGTGTTTTTGAAGAAGAAGTGAAAGAAGTAATAAATGACAAAGTAAAGAATATTCATTTCGCTATGTCTTCATCGTGGCATAAGGAATATAATCATGTCCAAAATCTTGCTGACAGTAAAGAGGAAGAAGTCTTGAATTGGATTGATGGAGTATTGATTTATACACGTGAGCAACTGACTTACCTGCATGATAAAACGAAGGTCCCCCATTCGGCGTAGTCTCCAGACTACGTCGCTAATCCCCCCATGCTCCATGCCCACTCAATGTCCCAATCAACTTTAGCCTCTCAAAGCACTTTAGTCATTTTAGTCACTTCCCCTTGTTATTCATTTAACAATTTCTATTTTTGACCCTTCAGAAAAGTTATAACTGGTATGTATAAAATAGAAGAACACCCTATACTCGAAGTGCCACAGGCCGAAAAGGTCAGCTTTACATTCAACGGGCAAACCGTTACCGGCGAAAAAGGATTTACGATAGCCGCTGCTTTACATCAGTCAGGATTTCCTGTTCACAGTCACAGCCTGAAAGACCGCAACCGCAGCCTCGAATGCGGCATAGGCAAATGCGGCGCCTGCGAAATGCTGGTGAATGGAGATGTGAAAAGGATTTGCATCACCAAAGTGGATGATGTTACAGAAGTCAGTGAAATTCCAACCGAATATACCCCTGAACCAGCAAAAGTTGACAGGAAAAAACCCATCAATGTTTATAAAACTACCGTTGCCATCATCGGCGCTGGACCAGCCGGTCTTGCTGCCCGTGAAGAGCTGAAAAAGAACAATATTGATAATATCGTCATTGATAACAATGACAAAATTGGTGGACAGTTCACGATGCAAACCCACCAGTTTTTCTTTTTCGAAAAGGAAAAAAAATTTGGAGGTATGCGGGGATTCGATATTGCAAAGACTTTAGCAGGCGAAGATCCAACCGGCATTTTCCTCGATTCAACCGTTTGGGACATTCTGGAAGGTAACCGGCTTGCCTTGAAAAACATCCGTACCAATGAAATTTATTATGTGGATGCTGAATACCTTGTGATTGCAACAGGCGCTGTACCTTTCATGCCGACTTTCGAAAATGATGACCTTCCGGGAGTTTATACTGCTGCAGTTGTTCAGAAAATGATGAACAATGAGTTTACCCTGCTGGGTAAAAATGTATTGACTGTCGGGGCTGGGAATATCGGTTACCTCACCTCTTACCAATTGATGCAGGCAGGCGCTCATGTAAAAGCCATTATCGAGGCGCAGCCCAACGAAGGCGGGTTTCCGGTTCAGGCTAACAGGGTGAGAAGGCTTGGGATTCCGGTAATCTTATCTCATATTCTGCTGAAAGCCATTCCAAACGAGGACCACACGGGGATAACAGGAGCTGTGGTTGCAGAATGTAAAAATTTTCAACCTATTCCCGGTACAGAAAAAGTGATTGATGGTATTGATGCGATCAACATCTGCACCGGCCTTGTTTCGGATGACCAGTTACTGATCAAAGGAAATGAAATATTTGGCAGAAGGTGCTATGGAGCCGGTGATTCTATCCGCATCGGGGAAGGCACCAGCGCAGTGCTTCGCGGCAAGCAGGTTGCTTTTGAAATTCTTGAGGATATGGACAAGCCATACAATTATGAGGATTTCCTTTCAGTATCAAAAGAGTACATCGACTCGCAGCAACACCCAACACGGGTGATCGAAAACCCATTTGTTCCAGCAAAGGAGCGAATGTTTGAAAAACCCTTTGTTCAGATCGACTGCCTGTATGGTTTTGCATGCAATCCCTGCGAATTTGCCTGTCCGCATGGCGCCATTACAAAAACATCAACCAGTACGGTTCCTAAAATTGACTTTGCGAAGTGTATTGGCTGCATGGATTGTGTTTATCAATGTCCCGGACTGGCGATTTTTGGTTACAACCTCAAAAAAGACTGGCTCTTCCTGCCGATTGAATATGAAGTTCAGGAGGGCGAAGAAGTTTTTCTTGTTGACAATAACGGAAAAATTTTAGGAGAAGGAGTGATTGCTAAAATCCTCAGGAAAAGCAATAAGACAAACATTGCAAGGGTTCAGGCTACTGACGTCACAGGTGAAAAACTGGTTGAGGTACGAGGATTCATTGTTCAAAACAATTATCCTGAACGGATTGAATTTAAAAAAGCCGGAGAGGTAGCCTCCGAAACCTATGTTTGTCATTGTGATGACGTAAGGCTGAACGAAATTCTTGACGTTGTTGGGGATAGAAAATTTATCTCGGTAGATGAAATCAAGCATACTACCCGTCTTGGAATGGGCGCCTGTCGTGGTAAGCGCTGCATCCCGAGGTTAAAGCAAACAATTCGGTCACATGGAATTTCCATTGTAGGTGAGCCTACGCCCCGCGGACCACTTTCCAACCAGATCGCTATGGGTGATCTATATCCAAAAGAGGTGCATGAAAAGATAATTGTGAGTACCAATGGAAATCAACCCAGGAAAGAAAAAGTAAAAGCCCTGGTTGCCGGCGGAGGGATAGGTGGTTCGGCTTTATTCAGGTACCTTGCTGAAGCAGGTAAAGAGCCGGTGCTGTTGAATTATGGCCGTGGCGCATCCTGGAGAAACATTGCAGGTGGACGACCTAATTTCAGTGTCCCCGAACTTTCCGATATAGCTCTACATAATCTTGAGATTTTTAAAGAACTACATAAAATAAAGAACATCGACTTCCACCCGATCAACTATGTGACTTTCGCCCATGATGAGCAGATGTACAAAGCGCTTGAAGCTTCTATGGCATGGTCGGATGCACGGATGATCGAACCGAAGGATTTCAGGAAAGAAATTTCATCTCATATCAATCCAAAGCTCGATACCTATATTGCTGCTTTAATCACGAAAAACTGCTGGCAGGCCACACCCGGCAAGGTAATAGACCTGATCCGCAGAATCGGGATTGAAAAAGGCGGAAGGATACTGGAAGACTGCAAGCTGACTGATGTTAGAAAAGTGGGCTCCAAATATTTTGTGCTGGTGCAGGATCACGAAAAGAAATACCTCGAGTTCGAAACAGAAACATTCATCAATGCCCTGGGTCCGGAAGGTGAAAAATTTGCTAAGCAGCTGAATATTGAAACCGGAACTTATTCTGTGAAGCACCAGGCTTTCATCACCCGCCGATTGCCGATGTTGGGCAATAAGGGCATTCCCTTACCTATGATCATTGACCGCAGAAGGTATAAAGGATTTACGGCAGTTTACGGACAGCAATTAGCTGAAACCGGCCAGATCATCGGCTGCGCTTCGCCTGCAGTTGAGCCACCCGAAACAGGTTCAAACCTAAAAATCAACTCCAAAGATTTTGTCGAGATAGCCTCCGAGGTATTTGTAAACTGGATACCTGAATTGTCGTCCGTTGGTTTCCAGGCAGTCTGGGCGGGTTATTATGTGGAGCCACGCATGGTGATCGATCCGCAACTTGGATTGTTTATCGGACTGCGGGGTCAGGGTTATATGCTTGGGCAATACCTTGCTAAAATGTATGTGGATAAACTTACCGGAAAAAAAGTTCCATCCTATTTCGAAAGGCTTTCGATGAAAGGTGACGGGATGCCGGAGAAGGCGTTTAAGTAGGTTTCAGGTTCCATTCCCCCTTTGAAGAGCTTGTCCCGCCATGGCGCATTAGCGTCAAGCTTAGCAGCTATTTTTGACTAGAATTGTTTTGCGTTAAGCCTGTCTTTACGCTGGCGTATAAATATAAGGTGCCTGTCACCTTTGTGTCGGCGATGAAAGAGACGTCAAGGCATTACTACTTTTTTGCTTCCGAACCTGTCATCAGCCTTTATTCTGCAAATCTTGCTGAACGAAAAAAAATCATCTCCAGTCTGGTTGAAGATTATGTAAGTCATTTGGAAAAGATGATCGTGAAATATCCTGACCAGTGGTTTAATTTTTATGATTTCTGGGAAGAAATGAATAAAAACCAATCTTAAAAAAACCAAAAGCCAAAAACAAGGAATAAGATATTTTATTAAATTTCTATACATTTGCGCCCCCGGTTGAAAATTTCAAAGTGGTTGATAAATAGTATTTTTACAGTGTTTAAGTCTGTTTGAAATAAGATAATGGTAATAAAAAAGAAAGAACAATCCCATCTCATTCATCGGAGCGAAACCACCATTCGTTTCAGCGAAGTGGATTCGATGCGGATTGTGTGGCACGGGAATTACATCAAGTTTTTTGAAGATGGTCGGGAAGCGTTTGGCAAACAGTATGGCATCGGATACCTCGATATGTATGCTGCCGGATTGATGACTCCGGTGGTGGAGGTTTCGTGCCAGTATAAAAAGCAGCTTTATTACGGAGATACAGTTATCATAGAAACGCAATACATTGACACAGATGCCGCTAAAATCCTGTTTCATTATAACCTATACCGCAAAAGTGATCATGAACTTGTGGCCACGGGGAAAAGCGTTCAGGTCTTTTTAGATAAGAATGGCGAACTCCTGCTGACCATTCCTGATTATATTAATGAGTGGAAAAGGAAACACGGATTGCTGAAAGGATAAATACTGATGGGTACTTACATTGCTGGCGACAATATTATAACCTCTTTAGGATTTACAACTGCTGCTAATTTTGATAAAATCAGCTCAGGTATTACCGGTGTGAAGATCGTTCATGAAAATGATCTTTACCCTGATGAGTTTGCCGCATCCCTTGTTGATAAAAGCCTCCTGAATTCCGAAGCAAATGAAAAAGGAATTGACAAAGTTTACACGAGGTTTGAACAACTCATTATCCTATCGGTGACCGATGCAGTTTCAGGTCTCAATATAGATTTGACCTCACCAAAAACCCTCCTGATCATTTCCACGACAAAAGGAAATATAGATTTACTAAAAGACAATAAAGGTTATTCGGATGACAGGGTACACCTCTGGAAATCTGCGCAGGAAATAGGGCATAATTTTGATACCCCCCGCACGCCGCTTGTCATTTCTAATGCCTGTGTTTCGGGTGTTCTTGCAATTATTGCTGCCCACCGCTTGATTGAGCAGGGAAAGTATGAAAACATCGTCGTTTGCGGTTGCGACGTACTTTCAGAGTTTATCGTTTCAGGATTTCAATCCTTCTTTTCTTTGAGCAAAGAAGTCTGTAAACCATTCGATAAAAACCGAAGCGGATTAACTCTTGGTGAGGGTGTGGGAACTATTGTTCTTACATCAAATAGAAACATTTGCCCCCGACCTTTGATTGAAGTAATTTCAGGTTCGGGAAGCAATGATGCCAACCATATTTCAGGGCCTTCCAGAACAGGCGAAGGGCTTTACATTGCCATAAATGAAGTTTTAAATGGAAGGTCAGATATTGATTTTATTTCGGCTCATGGAACGGCAACCGCGTATAACGACGATATGGAATCCATTGCATTTTCGCGTTGCAACCTGAGCCATATTCCGGTAAACAGCTATAAAGGATACATTGGGCATACGCTGGGAGCTGCCGGAGTGATCGAATCCATATTCTGCTTCGAAACCATGCGGGAGAATTTATTGGTTAAGACATATGGTTTTGAAAATCCGGGAACTTCAGAAAATATGAATGTGATAGGGCAGAATATTCCAAAAGCCATAAATAAAGTCCTGAAAACAGCTTCAGGTTTTGGGGGAAGCAATGCAGTTATCTTATTTAACAAACATGATGAATAGTCTGGTTATATCATCCTATTGTATCATCCGCAAAGGAATTGTTATCACTCAGGACAAACGTCTTGAATTCCCAGGTTTTACTAATGACGGAAAGTTTCTGAAGGAGATTTTCAAACATCTCGAAAGCAGTTATGCCAAATTCTATAAAATGGACCGTTTGAGCAAGCTGGCTTTTCTCGCTTCGGAATTCCTTTTAATTTCAGGTGAACACAAGAAATATCAGCCTGAAGAGATCGCCCTGGTTTTTTCCAACTCCTCTTCTTCAATTGATTCGGATATCAAGCACCAGGCAACCATTGCCGACAAGAACAAATATTTCCCGGAGCCGGCAACCTTCGTTTATACCCTTCCCAACATCATGCTTGGCGAACTGAGCATCCGGCATAACCTGAAAGGGGAAAACATGTTTTTTGTATCTGAAAAGTTTGATCCGGCAATCATCGTAGATTACACCTCAATTTTGCTGGGCAGTAGCAGACATAAAGCTTGTATAGCCGGATGGGTAGATTATACAACTACCGAATTATTTGCTGCTTTATTTTTTGTTGAACCGGCGGAGGATGGGTCTGCTTTGAAAGAGTTTGATACTGAAACCCTGAAAAAAATCATGGAGTTATAATTGCTAAATTTGCCCGCAAATCAGCATTGCAGATAATTAAACAACAACTTCATGCTCAACTACCGAAATACAACAATCGTTTTTTTATTTGTATTTTTTATGTGCGCTTTCCCGGCAGTTATATTCCATGGATGGTTTCTTGTTTCCTGCCTCTTGTTTCTTGTTATTGTATGGTTGGCGATTTTGGTTTTAGGATCTATTTTTATCCAATGGAATTTTTACTTTTTCTCACACAGTCATGGTGACCGGAATTCTCCGGAAATTTCCATCACTTTTGATGATGGTCCTGACGAAACAATCACACCGAAAATCCTTTCTGTTCTTGAAAATCACAATATCAGGGCTGCCTTTTTTTGTGTCGGGAATAAGATTGAAAAATATCCTGAAATTTTTAAAAACATTGTTGAGAAAGGTCACATCGCCGGCAATCATTCATACAGCCATAGTTTTTGGTTCGATTTATATTCTTCAGAGAGGATGGCTGAAGAAATTTCTAAGACTGATGAACTTATTTTAAAATTGTCAGGCAAAAAAAACAGATTTTTTCGTCCCCCTTATGGTGTGACAAATCCCATGCTTCGAAAGGCATTAAAGAAAACCGGGCAGATATCAGTTGGATGGAGCCTGAAGTCGAATGATACAGTGAAAACACCGGATCATGTTTTATTGAACCTTAACAAAAAATTAAAAAACGGCGACATCGTTTTATTTCATGATTCCATACCTGCAGCTCCTGAACTTATTGAGCAGTTTATTATCAATGCTAAAAATACTGGTAAACGATTTGTCAGACTGGATGAACTTTTAAAATTTAAGCGTTATGATAATCCAACTTTCAAGTATTTATAAAAAAACTATTCTTCTGGATTTACTTTTGCTATTGCTTCTGCCTTTTCTCGTTAATGGCCAGCCTGAGGGCTACAAGCCGGCTTCTGATTCGGGTTTTATAACCAAAAAAATAAATGAAGTTTCTGCTTCCACAAACTCTATCAATTCACAATTCATCCAGGAAAAAAATCTTTCTTTTATCAAAGAAAAAATAATCTCAAAAGGAATCCTTCTTTACCAGAAACCTGATAAACTCAGGCTTGAATACACCGAACCCTTTACTTATATCCTGATCATGAATGGTGGCAGGATGATGACAGATAATGGCGATAAGAAATCGGAGTACGACCTGAAATCAAATAAGATGTTCAGCGAAATCAATAACCTGATCATTAGTTCAGTAAAAGGAAACATATTGGATAACCCGGATTTTAAATCAGCTATTTATGAGAACGCTGAAACCATTTTTATTAATCTAACACCTTTGAATAAGGAATTGAACAAATACATTAAAACGATAGGTTTGTACATCAGCAAAAAAGATTACAACGTTTCAGAATTGCAAATCACCGAGCAATCGGATGATTATACGCTCATCAGGTTTACAAACAAAGTGATCAATGAAGAAATTCCTCCGGCTTCTTTTAATTTGCAGTAGCGGGCTGTTGTTTATAGTTTCATGCAGTCCACTCCCGTCAAAGGGGTATTCGAAGCAAGTAAAGAAAGATCAACAGTTCACACCTGTCTTTAATGATACTTTCCAAAAAGCGCTGTACAAAGTTGAAATATCTTATGGTTCAAAGAACATTTCGGGGATGGCAATCATTAAGAAGATGGACGAGAATCAAACTTTCCGTACAGTATTTATGTCTGAAACCGGTTTGAAATATTTCGATTTTGAATATTTTCAGAACGATAATATGGTGGTTCATTATATGATGGATGCAATGAATCGAAAAAAGATTATTCGTGCCTTAACCACAGACCTGGGGCTTATTCTGAAAAGAAATCCGGATCAAAAACTACTGACTTATTTCTTATCTGAAAATCCATCAGATGGTTTGATGATAAAAGAAAAACAAAAAGGTAGGAATTACTTTTTTTCCGAAGACCATGGAAACCAGCCATCGAAAATATGCCATAGAGCCTCTTTTTCGCCCTCAACGAATATTGAAATCAATTATAATCCTGAGCGAATTCCTTCTAAAATTGTCTTTAGGCATGGAATCATTAATTTTAAAATGGAGTTTAAACTAATAACCGAATGACCATTACACCATCTGAAATTTATACGATTAGTTCATTTAAGTCAGAAAATGATAGCATAGAAGCTACGATCACTTTCAATGAAAAACATCCAATATTTTCAGGACACTTTCCTGATAATCCAATTGTGCCGGGGGTGGTGCAGGTTCAAATCATTAAAGATCTTGCTGCAAGACATTTGAACGAAACTATACTTCTGAGCCACGCAAAGAACATAAAATTTCTTTCGATCATTTCACCCATTGCAAACCGAAAGGTTGAAGTAATCCTTCTTATCGGAACTACTGAAGGGGATGGATACCCTGTTCAGGCAAGCATCCGGCGGGGCTCGACAACCTTCATGAAATTCAGTGGGTTTTTCAAACCTGGAAGTGTTTAATAATTGTAAATGATGTTGGTCGCCAGCTTTAGGCCTTTACACAGGGTTAGAGGAATGTTTAAGGAAGCCGCAAATACACGAATTTAAGGGGCCGGTATTTAGCAAGACTTGGCAAGGATATTTTCATCCAGTGCAAAGATTTTAAACCAAACATCTGTCACAAAAATCAAAGGAACTATGCGACATAAACTTCTATTCATTTGATCCAAGTTTAACGTTTAGTCCTGCTAAAATGGTCATAAAACCGATTTGTTCATTCAGAGCATAAATCCCTGAAATTCCAATTAATGGATAGACGGTTTTATTCTGAAAAAAAGCCTGATAATAATTTAATCTTACCAGAGGTGCTAAATTCAGAAATTGTTCTTTTTTTATATCCCATCCTGACTCAAGTGAAAATAATCCACTCAGTACAAACGGAAACCCGGATTCAGGGTACAAACATCTATAAACTTCAATATTCAGAGCGAATAGATGGTAATCTTCAGTATATCCATACGTAAGACCTACGCCCGGGCTAACAATGTTCTTTCCTTGTTTTTGTTTACCTAAATATCCGATTGAACCAACCGGGATGGACAATTCCTCAAGTTGTTGGAATCCGAATCCCACAGATAATCCATTTTTCAAGTGAAAACCTGTTCCAAGGTCATAATCCAGAGGTGCATAATATCCTACCCCGTGCTGATACCCGAATAAAAGCCCGTTTTTATCGCTGAGAAACTCATCCTGGCCAAATAATCTAAGCGTTGCGATAATAAATATCAGGGTAAAGTTTTTTTTGACCCCCATTAATCTTAAAAATTTTAGAAATCTTTTACATTATATTGAATCGATTTTGATTAGGTCCGGCCTAAGTTGATCATTTCTCCGACAGTCTTAAGCATTCCTTCTACCTCGTAATATCCAGCATATAACCTGCAGTTTCTAAATCGATTGCACTGAACATATCCTCAACGGCATCAGTATATGATTCCTTTGGTCCGATCATCGCATCTTTCAGCATAAAGGCTTTATAATCATGAGATCCGGCATCAAAGTATGTAGCAAGTACGCAACCTGTTGAGCTCAATCCACATAAGAAAAGAGTATTAATTCCTTTTTCTTTCAGCAGCTTATCCAGATCGGTTTTTGTAAAAGAACTGGGATAGGTTTTGATGATTTTTGGATCGGTCTCAGCCACTTGAACCGATGGTGCGAACTCAAATTCAGGAGCGCCAGGCTTCACACCCCATTCATCGCTTTGGTGATACACCCTGATGACTGGAAGGTCGAATTTCCTGAAAGCACCTATGGTCCAGTTCATCATTTCGATGGCCATTTCCTGATCTGTTTTCGACATGTAGGGCAAAAAGGCATTTTGCACATCAATGACAATAAGAGCCGGTTTCATTTCTTTTTTCTCCGTTTGCGAATTGACCGTCAGGCATGACAGTGCCATGATTATGGTCAGGTAAGCTAATTTTTTCATAGGATTGTTTTTTAAATTTTAAAATGAACTTCTATTTCACAGGAATTGATGATATTTCCTTTTTTTCCAATAATTTATAAACCGGGTATGGATTGTATCCCTCGCCCCATTGCGGAACCAAATATTTATCGAAAAAATTCCAAAGCAACAGGCCGTCGTCTGATTGCGGTTCCAGAAGGTAGGATGCAAGATGTCCAAGTTTTTGGTTGGTCCTGATAATATAGGTTCCCACCGGAAATTCTTTTACCTCTTTTTTGAATTCACCTTTAATCGTATTTGTATAATGTCCCTGGTTTAATCTGCTCTCAGCTGAAAGATTATCAATGGTGAATTTTTCGACTTCAAGAGTCCACATTTCTGATAATTCTCCTACATCAATACCATGTTTCCTTAAGTTTTCCAAGACTTCTTTGTCAGGGACATTGATCAGGTAAGCATAAGGAATTACAACATTTTTTGTTGGATAATAGTCAGCAATATAGGGAACAGTTACTGTCCGGTGCCGGTCGCTTTGTTTATACCGCCAATAGCCCTTTATTCCGGGAATAGTATCGGCTTCAATGGCTTTGATGGTGATCATTTCCGGTGATGGCCGGCCTTCATATTGGATTGCAAAAGAATCGGAAGCGATCGCTGCATCATTTCTCCGGATCATCCTGTTATCTGCTTTTTCAAGTAGATTCCGGATTTTGTTTTTATTCATCGCAGCATAATCCAGGATTGACCTTAACAAATTATATGATCCAACAACACGGGTTTTGAAGTCAGCATAAACATAATTCTCATTTAAGATGGCTAACCTGTTTCTTACCCCAACATAATTCACCAGGTATCGCGGTTCGGATGCATACGATATCCAACCACTGTCGGGAATGAGACGGTCAATAAATTCCCCATAAAAAAGATTTTCAGTTTTATAATCGTCCCGCAGATGATTATGCACAGCAGGCATCATGTCGTCTCTCATAAAATTGATCAGGTTGCGGTCTCCGTTGGGATTCATCATCCACGTGAAGGTAACCGGTTCTTCATGATAGGAGCCATTTGTCGTATGGCAATCCACGGTTATAGCCGGATCCCAGCGGTTAAAAATCTGAGTTACGACACCGGTAATTTCCGGCGTTTCCAGTTTCATTGCATCCCGGTTCAGGTCAAGGTATTGGCCATTATATCTAACACCAACACCATTCAGAGGTCCAACCTGGTTCGTTCGGTTTTGCTTGCTTATCTTTTCATTTCCATCAGCATTCAGGATGGGACAAATCAGAAGGATTACATTTTTGAAAATATCTTGTTTTGGATTTTTAAGAAAATCCCTTGCCAGCATCTGAACCGCCTCCTTTCCTTCCACTTCCCCGGCATGAATATTGGCCTGAATGTAAACCACTATCCTGTTATCATTCACCAGATTGGCAGGGCTTACTGGTAATGGATTTGCAATGATCCATAAGGGAATATTTCTGCCTTCTGCAGATGTCGCAAGCGATTCCAGACGGATATAGGGTGAGGTTTTCTGCAATTCATCAGCAAAAACCATTACATCATTGTAGGTTGATGTGGATTCATAGTTTGTTTTCTCAGCTGTGGTTAAAAGGTCAGATTGTCCGAGTGCCGAATAACTCATCAACAGGGATAAAAACCATAGAATGGACTTAGAATATGCATTATTCATAAATGAGTATTAAAAGTTTGAATAAAAATACTTCAGATATTTCAAAGAGTACAACCTTATAAAAAGTGGATAAAAGTAGAAAATTTCCTGCAAACTTAAGGTTTATCAAACCCTCATCACTATCCTTTTGCCTAAGACAATTCTCCGTGAAATCTCAGGGTCAAAGAAATAAGTACTGGTTTCATTATTATTTCAAAATTAGTTATGTGTAATGCGGATTTTAAACTTTTTATTGATAATGTGACTGGATAATAATTCACCGGAAATTTTCACATTGTTATTCCTGCTTTTTTTAGTATTTTTGTCATCGAATTGAGTTTTTTATATTATCTTTAGATTTTAAATTAAATTACTCAATCAGCAT
This sequence comes from uncultured Bacteroidales bacterium, assembly GCA_963749345.1. Lineage (GTDB taxonomy): Bacteria > Bacteroidota > Bacteroidia > Bacteroidales > JAADJA01 > JAADJA01. Next base: position 1,024,153 of record CAVVMO010000004.1, read on the forward strand.
AAAAATATTTGGTCTACAAAACAAATTCACGATATGTCTTTTTTAATCGGGAACAGTTAAATCTGATAATATAATTGGCCTATGCAAAAGATTAACGAATTATTAAACGCTTCGCCTTTCAGAAAATCAATGTTAGTATTGGTGTTTCTCATGGGCATGTATTCGCTCTCCATAGCGCAAGTCAGCACAGTTACCGGCACTGTTTCCTCCTCCGATACAAAAGAAACTTTACCGGGAACTTCCATTGTAGTAAAAGGCACTACCACAGGAACAGTTACGGATATTGATGGCAAATACTCTATTTCCGTTCCATCCAATACCGCAATTTTGGTCTTCTCTTTTATTGGCTATCTTACACAGGAAGTAGAAGTGGGTGATCGAAATGTTATAGACATTGTCCTTGATCCGGATAAGGTTACCCTGGAGGAGATTGTAGTGATCGGATACGGAACCGTCAAAAAGAGTGACCTAACGGGTTCAGTTAGTTCGATAAAAACAAAGGATCTGATAAAAGTTACCTCCCTCAACCCTGAACAAAGTCTTCAGGGCCGGGTAACCGGAGTCCAGGTTGCAAGCACTACTGGTGCACCTGGAGCATTGCCTACTGTAAGGGTCAGGGGGGTTGGAACATTTAATAATACTTCGCCAATTTATGTTGTGAACGGGGTCATCCTCGACAACATCTCTTTTTTAAATTCTGCTGATATAGCTTCTATGGAGGTTTTGAAAGATGCATCTGCCACTGCCATTTATGGTTCAAGGGGTTCCAATGGAGTAATTATCATCACTACAAAAAATGGCAAGTTAGGTGAAGAAAAAACGACTTTTAGTTTTAACGGTGAATACGGTATTCAATCTCTAGCTTCAAAAATTGATTTGCTGGACGGAAAAGAATTTGCAACCATATCAAACCAGATTGATCCTGGAACCTACAATAATGTTGATGCCGTTCCTAATACCGATTGGCAGGATTTGATTTTCAGCCCTGCTCCGATAATGAATTACCAGCTTTCTGCCACCGGAGCAACAAAATCAACCCAATATTATGTTGGCCTCGGATATTTTAATCAGAAAGGGATTATTGATAAATCAAGCTATGAAAGAATCTCTATTCAACTTAACAATGTATATAAACTGACCAAATTTTTATCTCTGGGTAATAACATTACACTTTCACCTTTCAGTCAGGAGAATGCTCCCAATGTTACCTACCAGGCTTACCGGGCAGCACCTGTATATGAGCCTTATCGGGCAGATGGAAGTTATGCCGGCGTTCCGGGTGTTGGTAATCCATTGGCAAGCCTGGAATATTCCAATAGCTTTAATAAAGGATTAAGGGGAGTAGGTAATATCTATGCAGATGTTAAAATCCTGCAATCATTGACATTTAAAAGCAGTTTTGGTGTAGATGCACTTTATAATAAAGCCGAAAATTATACTCCTGCGTATATGGTCTTATATTATGACGGTTCTGAATCAATGCAAAATAACCTGACCAGCGATTTATTTAAAGGCTCAACCGAAAATTTAACCTGGCTTTGGGAAAACACCCTCACTTTTGATAAGACATTTGATCGCCACGCAGTCAATGCCCTTGCAGGATATACGATGCAAAACTCGTCATCAGAAATACTCAATATCAATGGTGAGAATATTCTGCGTGATGGCTCTGACTTCTGGTACCTTGATCCTAATAACATAACCCAAGCCAAGTTAAATGCTGATGATTTTAAAAATAACGTTGATGAAAATTTAAATTACTCAATGATTTCTTATCTGTTCAGGGTAAATTATACATTTGATCGGAGGTATATCCTTACTGCTACTTTCAGGAGGGACGGTTCTTCAAAGTTTGAAGAAGGCAACCGATATGGCAACTTCCCTTCTTTTGCGGTGGGATGGAATGTATCAAGTGAGCGGTTCATGGAAAACTTAAAGCTCATCTCGAATTTAAAAGTACGGGCAAGCTGGGGTCAGATTGGAAATGAAAAAATACCTTACACTAGCAGGTATTCCAGAACTCAAAGTTTAATAGGTGTTTTTGGAGTCGGAGACGTTACTTATCCTGCTGTTTCTTATGCGAAAAGCGGCAACCCCGATTTGACTTGGGAAACCACAACCCAAACTGATATTGGAATAGAAGTAGGGGTTTTAAATAACAGGCTGACTGGTGAATTCGATTATTACAACAGGGTAACTGATGATATTTTAATTGAGCTTACCACACCCGGACATATGGGTAACGGACAGGGTCAAAAGGTGCGTTACAATGCGGCAGAAGTGCTGAACCGGGGATTCGAAGGATCCATTAACTGGAGGGAAACGATCAATAAATTTACCTACGGGGTTGGATTTCTTGCAACTACCATCCACAATGAAGTGCTAAACATTGGTGGAAACAGTGGTGTTGACTCCCTGTTATATGGAGGCAGTACTTCTTACGGATTTGTTACCCGAAGCATGGAAGGCCTGCCAATCGGAGCCTTCTATGGATATGAAACCGATGGAATTTTCCAATCACAGGCGGAATTGGATGCCTACCCACACACATCCAGTGCCGGAGTGGGCGACCTCAGGCGGGTGGATACCAATGGTGATGGAATCATTGACGGGAATGACCGTACTTACATTGGCTCACCAATCCCCACATTTATCTGGGGCTTCAATGCAGAATTAGAATACATGAATTTTGATTTTTCATTTAGTATTCAAGGGCAATCAGGAAATAAAATATTTAATAAAAAAGAAATGGAAAGGCCTGATGAATATAATTTTGAGCAGCATGTAGAAAATGCATGGACTTACGAAGGCAGCACCGATTCTGAACCAAGGGCTTCATTTGGTGGATACAATTATACACCATCAGACTGGTTTATCCAGGACGGATCATTCATCCGGTTGCGAAGTGTGGTTTTAGGCTACACACTTCCTGCATCGTTGAGCAAAAAGCTTTACATGCAGCAATTACGGGTTTATTTTAAAGGCAATAATCTTTATACCTTAACCAAATTTACCGGCTATTCTCCTGAACTTTCAGCGGAATCAGTCATAGATAACGGTATAGATGGTGGAATTTATCCGATCAGTAGAATCTTTTCTTTTGGTATTAACTTAACATTCTAATAGCGATGAAAAAATATATTAAATCTGCAATATTTACCTTTACAATTGTTTCATCCGTGTTAATGACAAGTTGTGAGGATTTCCTGGATAAAAACCTGCAAAAGGATTTAACCCAGGAAACTTTTCCAGTATCCGAATCAGATGCCCTCCTGGCGACAAATGCAGTATATGCCACGATCAGGAACGGGAACTATCACTTTGGATTGTTCCCCCTCACGGATATCATGTCGGATGATGCCTATAAAGGAAGTAACCCCGGCGATCAGGCGGGTGTGATAGGACCATACAATACCTTCACATTCACAGCAACAGGAGAGGAACTTGGCAGATGGTGGGCGACCCTCTATGAAGGAATAAAAAGAGCCAATGTGGTATTGATAAAAGTCCCTGAAATAGCAATGGATCCGGTTTTACAAAACCAATACCTGGGTGAAGCAAGTTTTTTACGAGCGTTATTTTATTTTGACTTAGTGCGTGCCTGGGGAGGCGTACCACTTGTATTAGAACTTTCGCCACCCCTAACATTACCACGATCTTCCAAAGAAGATATATATGCCCAAATCGAAGAAGATTTGTTAGATGCAATCGAATATCTTCCTGAGAAGAATGAATATGATCCCATAGATTTAGGACGAGCAACCAAAGGAGCAGCAAAAGCTTTGCTGGCAAAGGTTTATCTGTTTCAGAAAAATTATACTGATGCAGAAACTAATTTATTGGAAGTAATTAACTCACCCACTCATCATTATGGACTTGAACCTATTTTTACAGATGCAAATTCTGAAGCAGGAGAACATGGTGTTGAATCTGTCTTTGAAATTGGTGCGCTTGGCGTAGAAGCAGACCCTGGAAATCAGTATGCCAATGTTCAGGGTGTGAGGGGAACTCCTAATCGGGGATGGGGATTCAACCGTCCTTCGATGGATTTGAGGGACAATGTTTTTGAGGATGACGATCCCAGATGGAGCGGAACAATCATCGAATTGGGTGACATCATTGATGGAATTGAAATAATTGGAGATGGCACTACACCTGATGTCACAATGGAAGGAGATAGTATCATTGAAGTTGAATGTTACAACCGGAAAGTATGGACAAATGGCAACAATGTACCTACACAGTTTGGCCACAACCGTAGAATTTTACGCTATGCCGATGTATTATTAATGGCCGCAGAAGCGCTCAATGAAAACAATAAGCCCTCAGAAGCGTTAATATACCTTAATATGGTTAGAGAGCGGGCACGTGAAGGAAATACTGCCATCTTGCCGGATATCACAACAACAAATCAGAACGAACTCAGAGATATAATATTGATGGAAAGAAGACGTGAGCTGGCTCTTGAAGGACAAAGGTTTTGGGATTTGGTAAGGACAGAAAAAGCTGCTGAAGTTTTAGGTCCGTTGGGATTTATTCAGGGTAAGCACGAACTATTTCCGATCCCTCAAACTGAAATTGACATTTCTCAGGGTTCCCTGACTCAAAATCCTGGCTGGTAAAAGAAATTTTTATTGTTTAACTTTTAAATAAATGTAAGTATGAAAAAACAAATTGTAGTATTTAGTTCCTTTTTAATTGCGGCCACACTTCTTATTGGAGTAGTAAGCTGTAATAAAGATGATGATGATGACAAAGTAACTTTTACACTATCTTCCCTCAAAGCTGGTTCAATTGATTTGAACGGAGCCACTTCGCCAAGCAATGTACCCTCTGATCCTACCATCGTTGCTACTTTTAACATGGCTGTAAAAGCTTCTACTGCCAATACAACCAACATTACAATGACCAGGGATTATGATGATGCAGCAATTGCACTGACGATTACTGTTTCCGGATCAAGTATTACCATTGTACCCAATGAAAATTTAGGTAATGGAGCACTTTTTGAACTCAAAATGACCGGAATTCAATCAACCGATGACCAGTCATTATCGGCCACAACCAGAAGTTTTACTACCGAAGGATCATTTCTTCCGGCTGGACAGATTGCACATTGGGGATTTAATGACGATGCTAATGATGATATAGGTGACTGGGATCCTTTGACCGAAGGCATCGTTGATATTACCTATGCTGACTCCCGTAATGCTGAAGCCGGTAAAGCAGCCTCATTTAATGGAACAACAAGTATTATCGAAATACCAAATGGTGATCTTTTAATGGAAACGGCTGATTTTACCCTTAGTTTCTGGGTAAAGGCAGAAGATGTTGGTCATGGACATTTCATTATTGGATTGGGTGCATTTTATGGATTCCAATTTGAGTTATTTGGCGACTTTAAGGGATTCAAGATGCCTGTACAGTTTGATTATGGAGATGGAACAAGCGGTACAGGCGGTGATCTGGCTTATAACGGTGATGGATTAACCTTAGAGAACGGCGGATGGAAAGGTACTACATTTTGCAAACCAGACGATGCACTAGACGCTGTTTTAAAAGAACAATGGTTCCACATAACTTATGTTTATAATAGTGTTTCAAAGGAAAGAAGCATGTTCCTGAACGGTGAATTAGTTAAAACCCAGGATCATGATTTATGGTTTGACGACAATAATCAACCGATGCCGGAAACAGGTATCGTCGGTTTGAAATATGGTGGTGTAGCTCCTGAAGTCCTTAATGAACTAGCTTTTGGGTTTGTCCAATCACGTGGAGGTACCCTTTGGGATACTGAACCATGGGGTGGCTACGATCTCCCGGATGCAAACCATTTCAAAGGTTTACTGGATGATGTCAGGATTTTCCACAAGCCATTAACGGCTCAGGAAATTGATCTCATGTATCAGTCAGAAAAGCCGTAATTCTTTTTAAGCAATAAATTAAGAGAGGGTTACGGATTACCTTAACCCTCTCTTTTTACTTTTAACCTGATGATCATGAAAAAAAATATTTGGTTACTTTTTCTTTCACTTTCATTTTTATGGACTGTAAATTCCTGTAAGGAAGATGACCCAGTTGATCCGGGTAAAATCGAACTTGCCGGTATTAAAGTGGGGAATGTCGAGTTGGATCTTGTGAATACCAACACAGATATCCCGGTGGACAGTGTTATTTTTATTATGTTCCGAAGCCAGTTGGACAGTGTGAGCGCAAAATCGGGCATCCTTTTACAGAGAAGTGACAATACAACGGTGGGATTCAAAATGACATTTATTGATAATAATATTACAGTAAAATTAATCCTTGATGAAGTCCTTGAAAACCAGACCAGCTTTATTTTGAAACTAAGCTCTGCGATTAAAGGAAGTGAAGGTGAAGTTTTTTCAGGAACCCAGGTTGCATTTTCAACTGTGAACGGTGTGCTGGTTATCGAAACCATCACCCTGAACGGAATTGATTTTAAAGTACCCTATCATCCTATTGATGTTGACCTTGAAAATATTGGTCTGGAGGTTACCTTTTCTGAACCCATTGATACTGTCGGATATAAGGTATATTTTGATATTGCCGGAAATGTACCAATATCTGTTTCAGTTTCAAATGACCTCACGAAAGTTAGTGTAAATAACATTGATGATCTTGACTATTACAGGAAAATATACTTCTCAATCAATAACGGATTGAAATCAGTGGATGGTTATCCGTTTGCCGGGTTCAACAATTATTTTTATTCCTCTTTGGATTCCACATATAAATTTCCGGAGGTAACTGACGAGGAATTGCTGGATATTGTCCAGGCACAAACCTTCAAATTTTTCTATGATTATGCGCATCCAGTCAGCGGAATGACGAGAGAACGATATGGCTCCGGCGACATTGTCACAACAGGAGGTTCCGGATTTGGGGTCATGGCTTTGATTGTTGGGATCAGCAGAAATTTCATTATCAAGGGAACAGGGACTTGAACAATACAGCAAAATGATTTCATTTCTCGAAACCTGTGACCGATTTCATGGCGCATGGCCTCACTGGATAAATGGCAACACAGGAGCTACAGTTCCATTTAGTACCAACGATAATGGAGCCGACCTTGTTGAGACAGGTTTTATGGTGGAAGGATTGATGACGATGAGGCAATTCCTCAATCCTGCGGTTCCTGAAGAGCAGGACCTGATTGACCGAACAAATACACTGATCAATGGTGTGGAATGGGACTGGTTTACCCGAAACCAAAATGTGTTGTACTGGCACTGGTCACCTACTGTTGGCTGGGCAATGAACATGACCATTTCCGGTTTCAATGAGGCGCTAATCATCTATGTATTGGCTGCCTCCTCCACAACTCACACCATCGAACCCATCGTGTATCATAATGGCTGGGCACGAAATGGTGATATTATCAATGGAAAAACTTTTTATGGTTATTACCAGCCGGTAGGGTGGGATTATGGCGGACCGTTATTTTTTGCGCATTACTCTTTTCTTGGACTTGATCCGCAAAATCTGCATGATGCCTATGGCAATTACTGGACTCAAAATGTAAACCATTCACTGATCAACTGGGCTTATTGTGAGGATAATCCAAAAAATTATATTGGATATAGTGAATCCTGCTGGGGATTAACGGCCAGCGATCAGCCTTCAGGTTATGGCGTGCATGAACCAACCAACGATAACGGAACCATCACACCTTCGGCAGCTGTTTCATCTTTACCCTATTCCCCTGAGCAATCCATGGATGCTATACGGCATTTCTATTATATCCTTGGCGACCGGCTTTGGGGACCTTATGGATTTTACGACGCATTTAATGTGAAGGATAACTGGTGGGCTGATTCTTACATTGCTATTGATCAGGGACCCATTATCTGTTTGATTGAAAACCAAAGGAGCGGTTTGCTCTGGGATTTGTTCATGTCCTCTCCGGAAGTACAGCAAGGTTTGACAAAACTTGGATTCAGCTATTGAACAAAATAAAATTAGTTATATGAAAAGTCTTAAATTCTTAATTGGGATTCATTCTGACAGTATCTGCCTGTAACCAACCACAGAAGATTCAGCAAACAGAACAAACTCAGCAACCTGTGTTTAATTCTCAGGGCGCAATCAACTATTCTCTTACACTAGATGAAGAAAGTATGCTCGATTCCATTCAGCAAAAGACTTTTCTTTTCTTTCTAAATGAACATCATCCGGAATGGGGAATCGTAAAGGACAGAACTGCTGAATGGGCTCCGGCCAGTATCGCATCAACAGGTTTTGGAATTCCATCGTTTGCAATCGGTGCAGAGCGAAAATGGATCACCCGTGAACAGGCAGCACAGATCACACTGAATATCCTCAATTTCTTTATGAATTCCGATCAAAGTGCTGATGTAAACGGAATTGGTTACAAAGGATTTTATTACCATTTTCTGAGAATGGATACCGGTAAGCGTGAATGGAATTGTGAACTTTCTTCGGTTGATACAGGATTGCTGATGATGGGAATTCTCTTTGCCCGAAATTATTACAACCTCGACAATGAAACAGAAACTCAGATCCGTTCGCTGGCAGATAAGCTGGTTGGCAGAATTGACTGGAATTTCATGCAGATGCCCGATACCGGGAGGTTTGCCAATACCATCTCCATGGGCTGGACACCCGAAAAAGGACTGCATGACTGGGGCTGGGCCGGCTATAACGAGGCGTTGTTCCTTTATGTTCTGGCTGCCGGAAGCGGGATGGAAAAAGCAGAGCAAAGCTATGAAGCCTGGTTAAGTACCTATAAATGGGACACTCCTTACCCGGGGCTTTCGCACGTGGCTTTCCCGCCTTTGTTCGGGCACCAGTTTTCGCAGGCATTTATTGATTGCCGTGGCCTGGTTGATAAATACATGAAGGAGAAAAGGGATTGACTATTTTGAAAATTCACGTCGTGCAACTTATGTTCAGCGGCAATATGCCATTGATAATCCCAAAGGCTGGGTTGGTTACGATTCGCTTTGCTGGGGAGTTACTGCGAGTGACGGTCCTGGTGAACAGTACAATTTTGGTGATAAGAAATTCCTGGGTTACGCCGGAAGAGGGACAAGCGGTCCTGATTATAATTACTTTGATGATGGCACAATCGCTCCTTACGGACCGCTCTCATCATTGCCTTTCGCTCCTGAAATTGTTCTTCCAACAATAAAATCGATGAATGCAAAGTATGGCAAGCAATTGTGGGGCAAATACGGATATTTGGACTCTTTTAATCCCACTGCCAATTGGGTAAACAATGATTATATCGGTATAGATCAGGGACCGATGCTGATCATGATTGAGAATTTCAGAACAGGACTGGTTTGGGATTATATGATGAAGAGATCCGGTCATCCAGAAAGGATTAACAAGACTTGGTTTTGAATATTTGAATTAGAACTTTATGAATCGTATATTTAAAAAGGAAACCGCAATATTTTTCTTGTTCCTTCTTATAACCACAATTATTTGCGCTCAAACCAAAACCCTCGATGAATTTGAAAATAAAGAAGGCTGGAACTTCATCCAGTCCGATGGAGTTAATCTCAACCTTTCCGTTGAAAAAGGTTTAACCGGAAATGCCATCCGTTTCGATTACGATTTTACCAAAGGCACAGGCTATGGTGGAATTCAGAAGCTTTTCCCGATTGACCTCCCGGAGAATTATGAATTCACTTTTTATTTTAAGGCTGAATCACCTGACAATAATTTTGAGGTCAAATTTATTGACAGTACCGGAAACAATGTCTGGTGGGTGAATAACCGCAATTATGATTTTCCAGAAGACTGGAAAAAGATCCGCATTAAGAAGCGGCATATCAGTTTTGCATGGGGACCAACATCAGATCAAAATTTAAAACGCATTGACCGGATTGAGTTTACCATTGCATCGTATGTTGGCGGCAAAGGCACAATCGTGATTGATGATTTGAAATTTGAACCGCTTCCACCCGAACAACAATCCTATCCGGTACCAACAATTACTGCTTCTTCATCTGTTAAAAGTCATTCTTCTGATTTAATGATCGATCATTCACCTGAAACATTTTGGCAAAGCAGCGGTGAAAATGATCTGAATATTGTGATAGACTTTACAACCCGAAGAGAATTTGGCGGGTTGCAGATAAACTGGCTGAAAGATCACTATGCTAAGAGTTTTGAAGTGCTTTTATCCGAAGATGGTAAGAAATGGGAAAAAGCTTATTCCGTTCAATCAAATCAGGGGGATGTCAGCTTTATAAGGTTGCCCGAGGCAGAAGCAAAGTATGTTAAGATAAATCTAACGGAAAGCGCTTCCGGAAAAGGGTTTGGAGTAGCTGAAATAAAATTTCTGGAAATCAAAAGTTCAATGACACCAAATGATTTCCTGATCTACACGGCCAAAAACTCTCCGTTCGGAAATTATCCCCGTTATTTTCTTGAGCAGGCTTCTTACTGGACTATAGCAGGTGTCAATAATGATGTGAAAGAAGCGATGATCAATGAAGACGGAATGGTGGAAGTGGATAAAGGATTGTTTTCCATAGAACCGATGATCAAAATCGGGGATTCGCTTTATAACTGGAGCAATGTGAAATCTGATCAATCACTTGGCTTTCCTAAAGATAAAAGTGAATTCAACTTTGTCCCGTCTGTTAGCTGGCAATGTGATGACCTGAAATTTGTAACTGGTATTTCAGCAAGCGGAGAACCAAATGTAAGTTCTGTGCTGGAAATAGGTTACACATTCGAAAATCGTTCCGACCAGCCCAAAGATTTTGAGTTTTTTTTGCTCATCCGTCCGTTCCAGGTCAATCCTTATTACCAGTGGCTGAACCTGACCGGTGGCGTAGGGAAAATTAAATCCATACAGGAGGTGGCAAATGGTTTGATTTCAGTGGATGATAAGGTAATTCTCTCCCAAAAAAAATACGATTCCTTCAATGCCGGAATTTTTGACGATGGAAATGTTGTTGAGCTTATTCGCAACGGGAAAATTCCTCGGAATAAAGTTGCTGTTGATGAGAGCGGTCTGGCAAATGGAATTATAAAATATTCATTGCACCTGAATACCGGAGAACAGCAAATATTTTATGTCGCCATTCCTTTTTACCAACAAAAAACAATTGATGAAAAGGTTGGTACTGAATACAACTTTCAGGGATTTGACCAAACAACAGAATTTTGGAAAGCCAAGGTTGATCACATCAAATTTAACTTGCCGGCATCAGCGGATAGAATTGTAAATGCCTATAAAGCGAATCTCGTTTACATTTTGATCAACAGGGATAAAGCGGGGATTCAACCCGGATCGCGTTCTTATGAGCGGAGCTGGATTCGTGACGGAGCGCTGACATCTTCGGCTTTGCTGAAATCAGGTATTGTTCCCGAAGTGAAAGATTTTATCGACTGGTACTCCGACCATCTGTTCGATAATGGAAAAGTACCCTGTGTGGTTGATTTCCGTGGTCCTGACCCGGTGCCTGAGAACGATAGTCACGGCGAATTTATTTACCTGATCCGCGAGTATTTTAACTTCACAAAGGATACTGCTTTTCTCAGATCACAGAATAAGAATATTCTGAAAGTGGTGGAATTTATTGAATCACTGATCGCCGAGCGTTCAACCGATCATTACAAATACGGTAACGATAGTGTTCGTGCGCATTACGGCCTGGTTCCTGAATCCATCAGCCACGAAGGGTATTCCGCCAAACCGATGCACTCCTACTGGGACAATTTCTTTACCATGAAAGGACTGAAAGATGCCGCCGAAATCCAGAAAATACTGGGTGAGACTGAGAATTATAACCGGATTTGTAAAGTAAGGGATACGTTCAGGGATAATCTATACAATTCACTGCAACTGGCGATGAAGATGAAGAAAATTGATTATATCCCCGGCTGTGTTGAGCTTGGAGATTTTGACGCAACATCCACCACCATTGCTTTGACGCCATGCAACGAATTGAAAAATTTGCCGAAACCGCAGGTATACAACACCTTTGATAAGTACTATGAATTTTTCAAAAACAGGAGGGACGGGAAAATTGACTGGATTAATTATACACCTTATGAAAATCGTTTGATCGGTTCGTTCATCCTTTTGGATCAGCCGGAACGGGCACATGAACTGATTGCATTTTTCTTAGATGACCAACGTCCGCGGGGTTGGCATCACTGGGCTGAAGTGGTCTGGAAAGATTACCGTCGTCCGGGTTTTATCGGGGATATGCCGCACACTTGGGTTGGAAGCGATTTTATCAATGCCATTCGCTCTATGTTTGTTTATGAAAACGAGTATGATCAGTCGCTTGTTTTGGCTTCTGCGCTTTACCAGGATTGGATTGATGCGTCTGAAGGAATGTCGGTTGAAAATTTACCGACTTATTACGGAGAGATTTCATACTCTATAAAAAAAGAAAATGACACCTATCATTTTTCGATTAGCGGTGAGGCCAAACTTCCTTCCAACGGTATTAAAATTAAGAACTTCAACGAGTCAAAGCTGCCGGTGAAAGTAGTTATCAACGGAAGGGAGAGCAATACCTTCAATGAAAAGGAAATCGCAATAAAAGAGTTTCCAGCGGTTATAGAAATTTTTTACTAATGCGAATCAAGAGATGAGAAAAATATTGCCCTGAAAATTAGCCACAATGAAGGCACAAAAATATCACGAAGAATGAGATTAATTGAATTTTTAAACTTTGTGTAATTTAGAGTCTTGGTGCTTTTGTGGCAAAAAATCATCCATCCCTTGATTCGAAATTTAACCTTAAAATAAGATTTTCTCTTATGAGCGAACATGAAAAAATTACCGATCGCAGCACCAAACCAGAAGACCGCATTCACTTTTCGCAATTGGCGGCGTATGGCTCGGGAGGTATTATTCCAATTGCCCTTTTTAACATTGCCGGTATCCTCGTTGGACTGATGGGAAATATCAGTCTGGGGTTGAGCGCTTTCTGGCTGGGTGTCATCCTCATCATTCCCCGTTTGTGGGATGCTGTTTCCGATCCCATTATCGGTCATCTTTCTGATAATACACGAACCCGTTGGGGGCGTCGTCGTCCCTTCCTGCTTGTCGGTGGGATATTGGTTGCTGTATTTTTTGTGGTGATGTGGTGGATACCCAAAGGAGATATGGTGCGTGTATGGTTCCCTTCCGAATCGGGCTTCCAGGCGTTTCAACTGGGTTACATTTTGTTTTCCCTCCTGTTGTTTTACACAGCCTGCACCATATTTGAAATCCCTCACGGCGCGCTCGGTATGGAAATGACTACTGATTATCATGAGCGAACCCGGCTATTCAGCGCCAAGAGCTTTGTCGGAAATCTTTTTGCCATGAGCACACCCTGGCTTTTTGCCCTTGCCAGTATGGAAGTTTTTAAAGGTCCGGGAGGAAATGAAGCAGATGGTATGCGCTATGTTTCAATCATGATCGCTGCCATCCTTATCCCGCTTTCTTTCTGGTGGTTTTTTAAATTACGCGAACCTGGTTTTTCACGCGTCGCCAAGCAGGAAAAAGCACCCTTCTGGAAGGATATGAAACACACTGCCGGCAATAGAAATTTTATTATGCTTACGTTGACCATTTTTACCTTGGCAATGGGCTTTAATTTTGTCAACCTGCTTGGTTCATACATTCCGATTTTTTATGTTTTCGGTGGAGATAAAGTTGCCGGAGCCTACCTGCTCGGGATCAACGGCACCATTTGGGCTATCACGGGTGTTCTTGCGGTTTTCCCCCTTAATTGGATCAGCCCGAAACTCGGTAAGCGAAGCACCCTTGTCATTGCTATTTTACTCATGGTTGTGGCACAGCTCTCCAAGATTGTCTGCTACAACCCGGATTATCCCTATCTGATCATTATCCCAACCGTTCTGCTTTCTGCCGGTATGTTGTTTTTCTTTACGCTGGGAGCTTCCATGGTAGGCGACATTTGTGATGAGGATGATCTGAATACAGGTCATCGTACTGAGGGGAGTTTTTACTCGGTTTTCTGGTGGTTCATCAAAATGGGAACGGCACTGGCAAGCTTTGTCGCCGGAGCGCTGATCGTATTTACCATGTTCGATGAAACACAGGTCACCAAAGTGGATAAAATACAAGGAAGTGTCAGGGAATTGCGCAGTGAAATCCAATCCTGGATGGGAGATCAGGCAGCGACAGACAATAGTGACAAGTTGACTGTAAAAGCAAAAAAACAAAGCGCTGAAGCATTAAAAGAATCAAAAGAATACATCATCTATCTTGAAAAAGAATTGCAGAAAAACCAGGATCAGGTAAATCGGGTTAGCAATGAAAACCAGAGACGGAGAAAAGACATGTTGTCAAATGTATTGTCCGCGACAAAAGAAAATGCAGCCGGGCTGGAACGTTTACAGTCGCAATTAGAAAATTTAGGAAGTCAGACCCGGGATTCTATTGGTACATTCTTTACCCAAGAAGCTATTCCCCTGATTCTTCAAACCAGGCTTGAAAAAGCCAGGATGAATTCCTTTGAGCTTATGTTGCACCTCGAAACCAAATCCCTGGAAACGAAAAAAAGCAGTGAGCATTATGACGTCCTCATGCAAAACGTTAAAGGTGTGAATACCCTGTTAACAGATATCAGCACATCATTACCTCTGGAATCCTTTGATAAAGAACTTGCAACCATTGAAAGTGAAATCGTACCGCTGACAAATCAGTCGCCGTTTACGCTTTTGATGATGCGTGTGGTCGAGATCGGACTGCCATTGATATTGAGCCTCTTTTCCATTTTCTTTGTCCTCCGTTACTCTCTTACCGAAAAACGGTCGCATGAAATCAAGGATTTGTTAAAACGGCGGAACAATGAACAAGCCAAAGATTTTAATCATGTTTAAGTATAAGTAAGTAATTTTTGAATAATGAAAATGGCATTTGGTTTTAAAGATCATAATTTCATCCTCAACGATAAAAAAGTCTTCCTCAATTCGGGAGAAATCCACTATTTCAGGATAAAACGTGAATTGTGGGACAAACACCTGGATGCAGCCAAAGAAGCCGGCTTAACCACTGTCAGCACCTATGTTCCCTGGGCATGGCACGAGTCGGAGGAAGGCGTTTTTGATTTTGACGGCACATCATGCCCTGAAAGAGATATCAACGGCTGGCTTCAGCGCTGTTATGATCACGGATTGACCTGCATCGTAAAGCCCGGACCGTTTATTCTGGCTGAAACCCGTGGAGCCGGATTGCCTGACTGGTTTCTGGATAAATATAGTGATGGGGTTAAAATGCACAACCGTAAAGGTGAAAAAGTACAAAGTGACGGGGTAAGTTTATTTCATCCAAAATACTTAGATAAGGTTACGAAATGGTACGACCAGATCATGCCCTTCATCAGTAAACGTGAAATATCAGTTGGCGGTCCGATCATCATGATGCAGATTTGCAATGAGATCGGGGTGTTCTCGTGGCTGGCTCACCAGGGAGATTATTGTCAGGAAGTAAAAGATCGTTTTATTGTATACTTAAAAAATAAATTTACCGGCATTGCAGAGGTGAATAGTTTATGGGGAACAGACTATCAGGCTTTTGAACAGGTTGAGCTTCCCCCCGACGGCAGGCTTCCCTTTGAATCCAAAGGAGACAGGGGTCGTGATTATGAATGGCACTGTTTCTGGCGGACCTATTATGGCGACTACCTGAGATTGCTCACAGCTATGGCAAGAGAAAGAGGCGTAACCGTTCCGTTCTATCACAATCTTCCCGGCTGGATTTATGGAAGCGGCTATGAATTTCCGGTGAATATCACGATGTACGAAGATTTATTCGGAGATAAAAGTGAGATCATTTTCGGGGTTGATCACATTCCGGAATTCCTTTCGCACCGCAATATGCACGACGACCGGATCATCAACGACATTACCTTCGCCATGCAGGGGAACAAACCGCTTTTTGCCGCCGAGTTCCAGTGTGGTTCTCGCGAATATCATGTGGTTACAAATCCGCGGGAACTGGAACTTTTTTACAAAGCAAGTATTGCCCATGGGCTTGACGGGCTGGAACTACTACATGTTTTCGCAGGGACGAAATCCAAGACACAGGGGTTATTCAGGTCAGACTTTTTACTGGTTCACTCCGCTCACTCCGGAAGGGGAGCGCAACAGCGCTTTTCCGCTAATCAAACGAATGAGTAAAATCGTTAAAACTTCTGAAAATCTCATCGTTGAAGCAAAGCGGAAAGCTGAAGTCTGTGTACTTTTTTATCCTCCATATTATGCGACTGAACTTGAAAGACCTGAAACAGGAGCGTCTGAACTTCAATTCAATTATGCTGCCATCCGCAGACCTGCCTATTTCGACGGACTGCTGAAAGCGCTACAGGTGCTCAATATGGATTATGATATGGCTGATCTGAGTAAAGCTTCGGCTGAAACTTTAAGACAACTACAAACAGGTTTGGGCGTTCAGCACGGATGAAATGAATGCCCGCGATCAGCAGGTAATCGTGGATTATACCAAAGCCGGTGGCAACCTGGTTATTTTCCCGAATCTGCCTGATCGTGAGATGTCTCAGAAACCCTGCACCATCATTCGGGATGCCTTGTCAGTATCACCATCAGGAAAGCAAATCATTGATTCACCATTGATAGATATTTTTGACTTGAAAGATATCAAATGCGCCAATCCACAAATCACTTATGCCGAAAAATCACTCACCGGTGCAGAAATTATTGCCCGGACGATTCGTGGATCTGCCTGCGGATTTGAAAAAGCCCTTGGAAAAGGAACGGTCATTCACCTCGGAACCTGGATCGGGTTTGACACCGAAGGACATAAACCGGTTTATGAAGCAATTTTAAAGAAATCTGGCGCAAAACTCAGGCAGGCATCAGCCAGCAATGAAAACATAACGGTAAGGGAGCGATTTACGGAAGATAATTCAGCCATCCTTTTCATTGGTAATTATTACAACGAAGAACAGTTGGTAAAATAACCTATACCCATCCCGAAAGCGGTGAAGCGATCAATATTCCATATTCGAAGGATGAAATGTGTATGGCCGGCATTGTACGGTGTTTTAACCCCGGTTTGTCTTGAAATATCAAATGGTTTATCCATTCTGCATTGCACATCTGATATTCTTGGTATTCGGAAAAATGATGAAGGAATTCAGATCACCCTTTACGGGGATCGTGATCTGGCTGGGGAAATTGTTTTTGAAGGAGAAAATGCATGCAAAATTGAATCAGCAGAATTGGATGGCAAATTCATCGACCTGGTTCGCAAAGAACGGGCGTTTTAGTGATCAATTACAACCACAAACACAAAAAAGAACAGATCCTTTTATTAAAACTTAGGTAAATGATTTTAAAGAATTCCCACGGACTTATCATTGGGTTCCTTGAAAACGGTTCGATAAAAAGCATTGAAGCTGATCCGATCAGGATTAACCTCAAACAGGCATCACTGTTTTCAAAGTCAGGCACGAACATCTATTTAAGGAAAAGGAAAAATCCAATTGAGTTCATTGCTCTTTTGGGTCCGGAAAGTAATAGCCATTTCAGGATTGAGGACGAAATGATTTATCTCGCAAGGGCAGCTGGGCCGGACTTGATTATGTGTGTATGCTGCGTTTATCAAAAACCAGCCTGAGCTGGCAATGGGAGGTTGAAATTAAAAATACTTCCGGCCAGCCAGTTGAACTCGATTTAGTTTATGTGCAGGATGTTGGCATTAAAACCAATAAACTCAGGACTGATCAATGAGTATTATGTGAGCCAGTATCTTGAACGGCGAATCCTTGAAGATAAAAAGTTTGGCTCTGTCATTTGCTGCCGCCAGAATATGAAGGAATCTACAGGTTATCCATGGCTGATGATTGCTTGCAAAAATGGAGCGATTGCAGCCAGTACAGACGGCATCCAGTTTTACGGTAAAACATTTCGCGAAACCGGAATCCCGGAAGGCCTGATGGATGAGCATCTGGGTGGAGAATGTGCCGGGGAATCCTCAGTTTTTGCCTTACAGGAAAAACCTTTCAAAATGGCTGCCGGAGAAGTGCATAAAAGCTCATTAATCTCAACATATCTGCCGGATCATTCAATGGCGACTTCAGAGGAAGATTTGAAAAAATTGCCGGGACTGATGACTGAATTTGAAATTGAAACCTCAACTCAAAATACAAATGAGTTTTTGAATCCTGCAAAGAACTTATTTAATACCTCTCTTTTCTTACCAATTGAGGATTTGAGTGAACAGGAACTAAACCGTTTTTTTGGAGAAGAAAGGCGTCATACCGAAAAAGACAATGGCCGCTTATTGTCATTTTTCAATGAACAAAACAACCACATTGTACTTAGAACCAAAGAGGTCATTACTGACCGTCCGCATGCCCACATCATGCAAGCCAAAGTTGGTTTTGTGCCTGATGAAAACATCGTTTCTACTACCTCTTTAGCTTTTGGAGTTTTCAACTCTCATCTTACACAGGGCAATACGAATTTTAATGTCCTGTTGTCAATTTGTACCAGTCAGTTTAATCAGTCACCGGAATCCGGCCAGCGGATCTTTGTTGAGATTGATAGCCGGCATTATCTGCTAGGGGTGCCCTCTGCTTTTGAGATTGGACTGAACCATTGCCGTTGGATTTATAAATATGGCGATGATTGCTTCCAGGTTAGAACATGGACATCAAAGACAGCCCCACAGGTTAACCTTGACTTCAAAGTGATCAAAGGCAATCCGGTTAATCTGATCATTACCCATGATTTTGATGAACTAAATGGCTGGAGCATCCTACCGGGAATTACAAAAGGTGAATATATAGCCAAACCAAAAGCCGACAGCATGATCGCCGGGAAGTTTCCTGAATCTCAGTTTCGGTTTATGGTACAGGGTGCTAACGTTCATTATAAAGATTATGGTGATGAAGTTTTATATGCAGATGATAAAAATCATGGGAGCTTATTATTTGTCCTCGGTGTGAAGGAGACTTCTGAATTTTGCCTGAGCATTGTCGGGGAAGTTTTAAATCCGGCAATTCCGGTTATGATTAAAAATACCGACAAACAATGGCTTTCTGATTGTCAGGATGCAGTGAAAGATTGGGAAAAATTAAGTTTAAACCTGAACATTGAAGGAAAGCATGAAGACATTTCAGCTATCCGGGAAATTCTCCCTTGGTATGGAATGAATGCGCTGACCCATTTTTTAACACCTTATGGATTAGAGCAATTTGGCGGCGCTGCCTGGGGTACTCGTGATGTCTCCCAGGGACCGGTTGACCTGCTTTTAACCCTGGAAAAGTATGACGAAGCCAGGAAAGTTTTATGCATCATCTTCTCCAATCAAAATCCGGATGGTGGCTGGCCGCAGTGGTGGATGTTCGACAGCTACCAGAATATCCGTGCGCACGAAGCGCATGGCGATATTTTTTACTGGTGCATCATCGCGCTGGCTAACTACATTAAAGTGACCGGCGACCTGAAAATTCTGGATGAGGTTTTACCTTATTATCACGAAAAAGGTACTGACTTTGCTGAAAAGAAGCGGCTCAGCGAACATCTCGACAGGCTGATCAAAATAATCGTTGATTCGTTTATTCCGGGAACCTCACTTGTTCCTTTCGGCGGAGGTGACTGGAATGATTCCCTTCAACCGGTGAGCAAAGAACTGGCGGAACGTTTGATCTCAAGCTGGACGGTCGAAATGAATTATCAGGCATTCTCTGAATATCAAAATGTATATAAGCTTGCAATCAATAAAGCAAAAGCAAATGAATTAAGAACCATCTGTGAAGAGATCAAGTCAGATTTTAATAAATACCTCGTTAAGGATGGGATTGTTGCCGGTTATGGATTGGTAGAATCCGGTGGGAACATCAGTGTGCTGCTGCATCCGGATGATAAAATAACAGGAATTAGTTATAGTCTGTTGCCCATGGAGCGCGGTATTCTGAGCGGGATTTTCACAAAGGAACAGGCAACATTTCACCTGGATCTGATTGAAAAGCATTTAAAAGGTCCTGATGGCGCGCGCTTAATGGATCGTCCGCTCAAATATAAAGGAGGTATTCAAACAATTTTCCAGCGGGCTGAAAGCAGTACGTTCTTTGGTCGCGAGATCGGGCTGATGTATGTGCATGAGCATATTCGCTATGCCGAATCCCTTGCCCGAATGGGTAAAGCCGAGGCTTTCGTAATAGCGCTGCGTCAGGCTATTCCGGTTGGGTACAGGGAAATTGTTCCTTGCGGAGATTTTCGTCAGTCGAATTGTTATTACAGCAGTTCTGATGTGACGTTTAAATGTCGTTATGAAGCGGATGCGCGCTACAAAGAAATAAAAACGGGTACGATAACGCTCAAAGGTGGATGGCGAATTTATTCAAGCGGGCCGGGCATTTACCTTAGTATGATTGTTTCACGCTTGCTTGGTCTGAGGGTTGAATTCGGAAATATAATTATTGACCCTGTAATTCCGCGTTCAATGGATGGTTTGTCTGCCTCCTTGGATTTTATAGATCATCCTGTGACGTTCGTATATGCCATAAAGGAAAGTAGTTTTGGTCCCAAAGCTATTTCCATTAACAGTAAAGTTATTAAATTTAAGTATGAACAAAACAAATATCGTCATGGTGGTGCAGTTATTCCAGCTGATCAATTTTTAGCAATGCTGAATCAACAGGATAATATTGTGGAGATAGATATTTAATGATGCACAGTGTTAAAATTTCACCTTTGAGAACGGGTAAATTAATCAGATTAGCCAATTAAACAGTTAAATTGATCCGGAATGAAATCTAAATTATATTTTCTGACCAAATTCATTGCATTGATTCTGGTAGTTGCATGTACCCAAAAAACTGAGATTCCGGCTGACCAAAAGATGAATGTTTTTATCGGCGATTTGATGAATAAGATGACCCTGGAAGAAAAAATTGGCCAACTGAACCTGCCTGCATCGGAAGATATTGTCACTGGACAAGCTACTAGTTCCAATATCGGGGCAAAAATCAAAAAGGGTAAAGTCGGTGGGCTTTTAAATGTCAGATCAGTTGAAAAAGTCAGCGTAATGCAAAAAATAGCTGTTGAAGAGAGCCGCCTCAAGATTCCCCTCATCTTCGGGATGGATGTCATTCACGGTTACAGGACTGTTTTCCCTATTCCGCTGGGGTTAGCCGCCAGTTTTGACATGGATTTGATTGAGCAAAGCGCTCGTATTGCAGCAATAGAAGCCAGTGCCGATGGCATTTGCTGGACCTTTTCTCCCATGGTCGATATATGTCGTGATCCTCGCTGGGGCCGGATTGCTGAAGGTGCAGGGGAAGATGCTTACCTTGGTTCCCGTGTTGCTGAAACCTTTGTTCGCGGTTACCAGGGCGATGATCTTTCGAAAAACAATACCATCAAGGCTTGCATAAAACATTTCGCTCTTTATGGAGCTGCTGAAGCGGGTCGTGATTACAATACAACCGATATGAGCCGAATCCGGATGTACAATGAATACCTGCCACCTTACCAGGCTGCCGTTAAGGCCGGCGCTGGCAGCGTAATGACATCCTTTAATGAAATCGATGGTATTCCCGCCTCAGGAAACAAATGGCTGTTGACCGACCTGTTGCGCAATGAATGGGGTTTCGATGGCTTTGTTTTAACAGATTACACGGCTATCAATGAAATGACAGAACATGGCATGGGCGATTTGCAAACTGTTTCAGCCCTCGCTTTGAACGCCGGTGTTGATATGGATATGGTAGGAGAAGGCTTCCTGACCACTCTGGAAAAGTCCCTGGAAGAAGGCAAAATTACACAGGATCAGATCAATCAGGCCTGCCGCCGGATACTGGAAGCCAAATATAAACTCGGGCTGTTCGAAGACCCTTACCGCTATTGTGATTCGGAAAGGGCAAAAAATGAGATTTTCACAGAAGAACACAACCGTATTGCACGCGAAACTGCGACACAGACATTCGTTTTGCTTAAAAATGAAGGCGGGCTTCTTCCCCTCGAAAAGAATGGAAAAATAGCCCTTATCGGGCCGCTGGCTGATAATCGTTACAATATGGCTGGTTGCTGGAGCGCAGCGGTGAATCCTGATGAATTGATCACCGTATTGGAAGGCTTTAAAGATGTTGCCGGCGACAGTACTGATATCTTCTATGCCAGAGGAAGTAACATCACTGACGATCCGGAACTGGATAAGAGGACGAGTCCCTGGAATAGTCGTTCTTACGACACGATCAGGTCGCCTGAAGAATTGAGGGTTGAGGCTATAGCTGTCGCTTCAAAGTGCGACGTAATAGTGGCTGTAATGGGCGAATCTTCAGAAATGAGCGGTGAAAGTTCAAGCAGGTCGGACATTTCGCTACCGGAAAGCCAGAAACAATTACTGGAAGTTTTGCTGAAAACCGGGAAGCCTTTGATTATGGTGCTTTTCACCGGACGACCTTTGGTTTTGACCTGGGAACACGAAAACATTCCTGCTATTCTCAATGTCTGGTTTGGGGGAACTAAGGCCGGTAACGCCATTGCTGATGTCGTTTTCGGCAAGGTCAATCCTTCCGGTAAACTTCCTGTTACTTTTCCTCAAAGCGTTGGTCAGGTTCCGATTTACTATAATCATAAAAACACCGGTCGTCCCCTTCCTGAAGGGCAGTGGTTCAAAAAACACCTCTCCAATTACCTCGATATTTCCAACGACCCGCTTTACCCCTTCGGATATGGACTGAGCTACACACAATTTACCTATGGAGAGCTTGTGCTGGATAAAACACATCTAACCGGCTATCAAACACTCACGGCAAGCATCAGCCTTACCAATTCCGGGAACTTTGACGGGGCTGAAGTTGTCCAACTTTATATCCGCGACCTGGTTGGCAGCATTACCCGACCAGTGAAAGAGTTGAAAGGATTTAAAAAGGTATTCCTGAAAGTTGGCGAATCCGGGACAGTTACTTTCACCCTTACGCCGGAAGACTTGAAGTTCTATAATTATGACCTTCAATATGACTGGGAACCGGGCGATTTCGTCATCATGGCAGGAGGCAATTCGCGGGATGTAAAGTCAGCCATTGTGAATTGGGAGAAATGAACATATCCACCTTTTTATGTTTTATTGACCTGATTTGAAAAATCTCAGGATTATTATTCCATTCTTTTTCTCAAGCCGTTAATTTTTTCAATAATCTGAATAAAAAAACGGTTTCTGTCTTTGGCTGATGTAGAACTGATAAGGGTAGATTCCTTCATGAGGATCTCCTGACTTGTCCACCCCATATAAAGAAAAAAATATTTGTCTTGCAAATCAGATAATTACAGTGATGAAATCTTAAATTTGTCGCACTAAGGCAAATTTATGCTACACATCAGGGTAATAGAAACAGCATCTGGAGCTAGTGCAGTTCAAGTGGTTTATTATAGAAATCGTAAGCGGGTGGTATTTAAGCACATTGGTTCGGCAAAGAGTAGCCAGGAATTGGATTCCCTCAAATTAGTCGCGCAGGAGGTGATAAATCGTTTCTCTCCAGAGATTTCCCTATTTGAAGAAGTGAAGCTTGGTAATCTGCTTTACTTGGATAAGTGTGAGTTTTTGGGTGTGTATTCTACTTTTATATATGAGGTCATCTCCGGCCTAATTTCTCAGATCGGTTTAGACAGAATCAAGAAACAGTTGTTACTGGATTTGGCAGCTATCAGGGTTGTAGAACCTGCTTCAAAGCTACGTTCAATAGAGCTTTTAGAGACTTATTTTGGGATAAAACACAGAAGGCAGAGTTATTACCAGTCAGCTCCTCAATGGCTTAATTTAAAGGGAAAGATTGAGCGCATTGTTGTGGAGTTTGCCACGAAGAAATACGCCTTCAACTTTGATCTGCTGTTTTATGATGTAACCACACTATACTTTGAAACATTTGAAGAAGATGAGCTAAGAAGAAACGGTTTTTCCAAAGACAACAAGTCGCAGCAGCCACAAATTTTAGTGGCTCTGATGGTTACCAGGGAAGGTTTCCCGATAGCCTACAGCATCTTCTCCGGCAATACGTTTGAGGGGCATACGATACTACCTGTGGTGAATAGCTTTATAGAAAAGCATGCTGTAAAAGAGTTTACTGTAGTTGCTGATGCGGCAATGATAAGCAGCACCAACATACATGAACTTCTGACAAACAAAATCAACTACATTGTTGGAGCAAGACTGGGCAACCTATCCAATGAGCTGATTGAAGAGATTGATAGAAGTATTATCAGGGAAGATGGAAAAAACATCAGACTAAAAACAGGTAATGGATATTTGATCTGTGATTATTCCTCAGTTCGCTACCGAAAAGACAAGTATGAAATGGAAAAGCAAATTGAGAAGGCCAAAGTCATTATCCAGAATCCCTCGAAAAGCAAAAAGGCAAAGTTTATCAAAACCACATGTGGGCAGATAGAGCTTAACCAGGCGTTGCTTGAAAAGTCAAAAAAACTGCTAGGAATCAAAGGATATTACACCAATCTGGACGAAAAGATCGCGAGCAACCAAACTATCATAGAGCGTTACCACGAGTTATACAAGGTCGAACAAGCGTTCAGGATATCGAAGCACGATTTACAAACAAGGCCCATCTTTCACTTCAAGGAAGAACCCATTAATCTTCATATTTTAATCTGTTTTATGGCCCTGGTAGTATCAAAACACATTGAGTTAGCAACAGGTGATTCAATTAGAAAATTTTTGACCGAATGTAAAAAGGTAACGGATGCCCGTATGCTTAATAAAATAACAAACAAAGAGACAAGAATAAGGGCAAAACACAACGATAAAATTTTAGAATACCTCAAATCTCTCAATTTGCCGCACTAAAGTGGACAAGTCAGGAAAAATCTCAGGATTATTATTCCATTCTTTTTCTCAAGCCGTTAATTTTTTCAATAATCTGAATAAAAAAACGGTTTCTGTCTTTGGCTGATGTAGAACTGATAAGGGTAGATTCCTTCATGAGGATCTTTAATGACTGCTCATTTTGCTGGCAAAACAAAGGATTGGATGTGATCAGGAGGTTAATAACATTAAAAGTAAAGAATGTGACAGGGTTGCCATCCATTTTTACAAATATCGTATTATCGCCCAGGAGCACTTCGTTGCAATACAATTTATAAGATCCCTCAATGCCATCAGGTGTCGTTCCATGAAGAAACCTGAACCCAACTTCAGCCTGACGCTGCAAGTGATGGATCATTGTCTCCAGCACATCGCACAATCTGAAGGCATCTTCTTTCTTTGAAAAGTATCCTGATATATAGCAAAATTCAATTTGCCGGATGATGCTGTTAAACGTTTCTTCATTCCAAAGCTCACTGGTAGGAATCTTACTATAGGTCATAGCAATTTGTCTGCCTGTCTCCAATAAATTATCGGCTACCTCCAGCGAAATAAATTTTCCCTCAAACTCGTGGGTAGGGATCAGCGCTTTATGCCAGAAATATACTTTAAAGGCAAAAATTTCGGGAAATTCAAAATAATGAAATATCGGAATATCTTTTGCCGAATAGATGATTTCCTTTTCCTTAAAAGAATTTATCTTTTTTAACTGGGCAAGAATGGTATTCAGCCATTCACTGAAACTAATCCCGTGATCACCTAAAACCAGAGAATTAAAAACAACATTATTGCTTTTAAGGTTAAAGAGTGTATCGATTGAAATTTGATAATGCTGGCTAAGCTTTTTCAATTCATCAAGCGATAGCTCTTTTTCATCGCGGATGCGGCGGTAAGCGCTATCATAGCTAATGCCTAACAGTTCCGAAACATCATGAACGAGCGAAATATTCGCCGGCAGGCTATTTTTAATAGCATTAAAAAGAGACTCTTGTGTTGTTGGTTCCGAATTCATGATACAAGGTTACACATTTTTTACATGCATTGAATGTTTTTTAATTAAAAAGATTCTTCCGGGATACTTTTTTCTTTATAGGTGACTTCTTTTTCTTGCAAAAAATGCAATTCGGCGGAATCGTTATTTGCATTTTTTGCCATGCTCAGCATTTTTCAAATAAAAATTTAGTACTCTTTGGAGAATATGAAATTCTGACACCCATTTCCTGAATTGGAAAATGATTTTTTCCCAAAACCATTTTTGTCACTGCGCATAACCGTTTCAATAACCCTGATAGCGGGATTAATTTTGTTTCATAAAATTTAAACATCATGAAAACAAAAACGACAACGCTGCTGGTTCTCCTGGTCTTCCTGCTGAACACTGGTTTCAAAAAGGAATCAAGAAGCAATTTTTTTTCAAATGATCCATTAACCATTGATGTGAATGCCAAATTTAATCTTGTCAGAAGCGATGACAATATATCCATCTACACACGTTGGATACCGGTAACTGAAACCCGGTCAACGAGACAACTTAAGGCTGAATTTGTAATTGATTGTCCTGCTGAAAAAGTAGTCTCAGTCCTTCGCGACGAAAAATCATACACAAAGTGGATGAAAGCGACCAAAACTTATTATCGGTTAAAGACTATCAATGAAAATCAATGGTATTCGTATGTTCAGTTCTCTATTCCCTGGCCGCTCAACAACCAGGACTGTATCCTGAAATATGAAGTTCATGAATGTATCGATCCATCGAAGACTGAGATCACTTTGGCGGGTGAGCCTGATTTTCTTCAGACTTACGAAGGTGTCGAGCGTATTTCGCATATGGAAGGCTCATGGGTGATAACAAAGATAGGAGCTGGTAAATCACGCGTAGAATATTTAGTCTATTCGAAGCAGGCTCCAAAATTCCCAACCTGGATAACAGATCCTCTTATTCAAAAGAATCTTTTGAAGACAATGAATGCTTTCAGAGAAATAGTTAAGAACAGTTAAAATAACGCTTGAAATCATGAAAACCATTAAAAAAGTATTAGTAAACCAGCTTATAGGTATCAAAAGTAAACTGTCAGGGATATCAGAAGAACCGCGTAAAGTTGCAATGGGATATGCCCTGGGGATTTTCCTGGCTGCTTCCCCGTTTATCGGTCTTAAAATCTTTATTGCCATAGCCATAACTTTCATTTTTAAATGGAATAAAGTTGCAGCTATCATCGGAGTTTTCCACATCAATCCTCTCACTGGACCCATCTTTTATGGTTTCTCTTTTCTGGTTGGTAATTCAGTACTTGGGTCGAATGTTTCTTTCGCATTCACATGGCCCATTACCATAAAAACCTTGTATGAAATAGTTACTGCAAATTCAATGGTTTTTATGAGTTTACTTACAGGTGGAATCATTTTAGGATTACCTCTGGCCATTGCTGCCTATTTTTTCTCAAATTCATTTATTCATCACAAAACCTCTTTAAAAACAAATGCCTTATGAAACCCACTGAAAAAAAACCGGTTTACACATTAATTACGGGCGCCAGCACAGGACTGGGGAAAGAAATTGCAATTGAATGTGCCAGGCAACGCAGGAACCTAATCCTCGTTGCACTTCCAGGAAGGAATCTTCAGCAGCTGTGTGAAGAGTTAGAGCATTTATATGGGATTCATGCAATCAACTATGAATGCGACCTGACAAATGAAGCTGCACTGGATGAACTGGCAGGATATGTAACCAGGAATTTTTCAGTCAACCAGCTTATAAACAATGCAGGAGTCGGCGGGACTATCAGATTTGCAGATGCTACTTGCGCCTATCTTGATAAAATTATTCATCTTAATATCAGGGCTACAACCATGCTCACCCGCCTATTGCTGCCCGAACTCATGAACCATGAAAAGGCGCTTATTATAAACGTGGCAAGCATGGCCGCTTTTGGTCCTATTCCTTACAAAACTATTTATCCTGCTTCAAAAGCATTCATCTATTCGTTTTCCAGAAGTCTCAGCAAGGAGTTGCAAGGAACAGGAGTAAGGGTTGTAGTGGTGAATCCGGGACAAATAGTCACCAATCCGGATGTTACCCTACGCGTAATCATGCAGGGATTCCTGGGGAAAATCAGCCTTTTGACAGCCGGAAAAATTGCCCGCATTGTGCTTGCTGCCACCGAAAAGGGGAAAAATGTGATCATTCCTGGGTTTTTTAACAAGGTGAGTCGGTTGCTCATCAGACTGACTCCTGAATTCATCAGGCTTAATCTTTTAGAAAAGACCTTCAGGAGAGAATTATTGAACCACAACATTTTTAATTAATCATTTAAATTCATAAGCTATGAAAACATTTGTAACAGGAGGAACTGGTTTACTGGGAGCCAACCTCATCAGAGAATTGCTTCGCCGGGGTCATCAGGTGAGAGCTTTAGCAAGAAAAGGATCGAATCTTAGGGGGATCCGGGGTTTGGATGTAGAACTTTATGAAGGAGATTTGTCTGATAAACAAAACCTTTATGAAGGGTGTAAAGGATTTGATTATGTGATCCATGCTGCTGCAAAAACCCCTGGAAATTTTACAAACTTTACTAATTATATTGGTCCCAATATAATCGGAACTCAAAATATGCTCGGGGCTGCTGAACGGGCAAATATTGAAAGAATAGTTTACGTAAGCAGTTGTTGCGTATTTGGTGGTGGCAGCAAAGAATGTCCGGGTACAGAATTATCGGAATTTACAGGTTTTAATTTAGACTCTGGTTATATTAACAGTAAATACCTTTCACAGCAGTGGGTGCTTACTGAAATTGAAAAGAAAAGGTTACCGGTTGTGATTGTGAATCCCACAATCATGATCGGACCTTATGATAGCCGCCCTAATTCAGGCGAAATCATACTTAGATTGATCAGTCATCAAATTCAGTTTTGCCCTTCCGGTGGTAAGAATTTCATAGACGTAAGAGATGCGGCCCAGGCGACTTGCAATGCCCTTACCATGGGAATAAGCGGTGAATGCTACCTGCTTGCTTCCCAGAACCTGACATTTGCTGAATTATTTGAAAAAGTGAACAGGATATATGGGAAAGCAGATCATAAAATCTCCGTTCCTGGATTTCTCATGAATACGCTTGGATTAACTGGCAGCTTCATCAGTTACTTAACACACCAGAATCTTAAATTGAATTACTCAAATTTAAGGCAATTGACAATGGAATCCTACTTTTCCGGAGCAAAGGCGGGGAGGGTTTTAGGATTGTCTCAGAGAAATGTTGACAAGGCCATTCATGATGCAATAGAATGGTTTGCCGATAATAATTATATAAGGTTGAATGCTTCAGCTGAGTCATTATTAAAGACTGCAGCATAAGAGAATAGGAATCATTTACAAATTTAATTGATTAAACGACATGAAAACAATAGAACAAATAGCGATTTTTTCAATAGTCATTGTTGTTATAACCTCCTATCTGTACTATCAGATTCTTGGCAAGATAAACAGTGTTAAAATAGAAGGAATAAAATATATTTTGGTCAGGCTGTATATTTCCGGAAAACTCACAGGCTTTTTATTGTTGGGACTTATTCCCGCTCTCCTTGCCCTGATGTTTTTCGATTTTCAACCCTGGCATCAAACCAGAATGTTCACTCATTCAGACTACTGGTGGATTTGGGCGCTCATAGTTTCAGTCCTGCTGATTGTCCTTAATTTAATAAATTCCAAAAGTCAGGACTTACGCACCTTTTATCCCGAACTTCACATTCAGCAATGGACCCCGGGTTCACTTGGAATAGCTGGGGCCGGATGGATAATTTACCTTGCAGGATATGAGTATCTTTTCAGGGGCATCCTGCTTTCCGGTTGTATAACTGCCTTTGGGGTATGGCCAGCAATTGTCATAAACCTCGCTCTTTATTCGTCGCTGCACCTTTTTAAGGGACTTAAAGAAGCGGCTGCAGCCATTCCTTTTGGTGCGTTCCTTTGCTATATTACCATAGAAAGCCAATCTGTTTTGCCGGCTATACTCCTTCATTCTATACAAGCCATTTCCTGTGAAATTGCTTGCATATACAGAAATAAAGAAATGTCTTTTTCATTTAATAAAAACAAAGCATCATGAACTATTTTATTACAGGCATTACCGGATTTATAGGTTCGAACCTCGCCAGTTATCTGTTGGCTGAAGGTCACCAGGTGAATGCCATCGTCCGAAAAATTACAGATACCAAATCAATAAGTCATCCTAACCTGCATTTATTCGTTGGAGACCTCCATGATAAAGCGATTCTCCTCAAGGCCATGAAGGATTGTCAACAGGGATTCCATCTTGCAGCATTTGCAAAGCCATGGGCAAAAGATCCCAATACATTTTACAAGATTAATGTTGAGGGCACGATCAATGTTTTCGAATCAGCGCAAATGATGGGGCTTGAAAAAATCGTTTTTACCTCATCCGCTGCGACTGTATCACCATCAAATGGCAATATACCCAGCCATGAATCCACCTTAAGAAGAGAACCTTATTTTAATGAATACGAAACAACTAAAAGCGAAGCCGAGCTTATTGCAGTTAAATATACAAAGAAAGGTCTGCCGGTTGTCATCGTAAATCCAAGCCGGGTATATGGTCCGGGACCAATGAATGCAAGCAATTCCATAACCAAGATGATAAGAGGATATTGCAACGGCCAATGGCGGTTTATACCGGGCAATGGAGAAAAGATAGGGAATTATGTTTTCATCGATGATGTGGTAAACGGTCATATTTTGGCAGCAGAAAAGGGCAGAGCAGGTGAAAGGTATATCCTCGGTGGTGAAAACCTTAGTTTCGACGGTTTCTTCGCTGCATTGGAAAACGTAACCGGAATACACAGGAACATGGTTCACCTGCCATTATTTGTGATGTTTGCAGCTGCAAATTTGATGGAATGGCAAAATCCGGTAACCGGAATTCCTCCTGCCATCACTGCACCCTGGGTAAAAAAATACCTTCGTCACTGGTGCCTGTCAAGCACTAAAGCTGAACGCGAACTGGGATATACCATCACATCATTCGAAGAAGGGGTAAGGAAAACGATCAATTGGTTGACGGAAACCTCTTTACTTGAAATGAATAAAAAAATGCCGAATTATGACCTCAGGCTTGCAACTCATTGATGGCCGATATTTCATAAACGAGACTTAAAGTCAAATGTCATGAAAACCATAAATTTAAAAGCCAACCATAGCCGGGAAATACAATCATTCATTTACCGGTTCGAAGAAAAAATAAATAAAGTCTCTGTAAAATGGATTGTGTCAATTAACCAATTTAGAATTAAATCTTTGCATAAAAGCAATTTGGCGGCTATCTTATTCTTTACAGGGCTAATCATTTTATGCGAAAGTTGTGCCTTTACCTGGATCGGGCGCTCGGTTGGAGGAGATATAGGAAGACCACGTTTTAATGATTATTCCGATACCAGAATTATTAAGGTTTCTGCCGAAAGAATAAATTATGGTGGCAAAAACCATGTCGAAGTGCATAAAACTGACAGCTCGGTTTTAACCGGAATTTTCAGAGGTTTTACCACTGTTCCTTCTGAAAAGTATAATCCGAATTACAATCAGTTCGCGGTTGATTCTTTATCCTGTTTAGCGAATCTTCAACTTTCGGATGAATTATTGTTAGCCAGTGTCAGCAATAATTCGCGTTTTAGCATTAAGGAAAACCTCGAAGGTTTTTATCCATATAGAATCGGATTCAAAAAAAGGAATAGCTCTTTTGAATTATCCCCTGACCAGATGATTGGCCTGAACAATTCTAAAACAACAGAAAATGAACTGGAAGAATTAGGCAATTTAGTTGAGTCGAATAGGATACCACTTCAAAACGGTGCTATTATGCTAAATGATAAACATCAAAAAATGATAATTCCTATTCAAGAAATTGCTTATGCCCGATGTCAGCGGGGTGAGCGAAACGGAAAACTTATAGGTGCAGCTATAGGAGCTATTTTTGATATTGCTGCAATGGTTTTGAAAAGTAAGGATAATATAACTGAAATCAAATCAATGATCAATTTTTAGCTTTAATAATGCATCTTCTTCCAGGTAAGTGTTAAATGGGTTGGAATAATTTAAGGTTGTTTATAAATCCCGAATGTTGCTATTTCAGGGTTATCCCGCGATGAAATGATGACCAGTCTAACTTTATTGGTTTCTACCGGCCTAAACCTCATCAAACGCTTATAACCGATAGTTGTTCCCTTTACAATTTCCTCCCAGCCATCGTTTTGCCATATCTCAATCACAAACTCTTCAACCCTTTGACCATTTCTAAAATTCTCCTGAAGCATCAGGCAATCGAAAGTTTTTTCACTGTCAAAGTCAAATTCTAAAATTCCTGTCGTTACCCCTGGTTTAGTTGTCCAGAAAGTTTTGTTGTCATCATCCAACACCGTCAAAGGGTTGGAAGATGGATTTTCAGGAACTGCTTTGATGATCGCATTTTTAGCAAGATTGACCGAAAATGTTGAATCAAGAATATTTCTCATCCCTTGCAGGCTTCTTACATCATTTTCGTGGATCAGCCCGCGTTTATCCGGAGGAAGGTTCAGCAGCAAAACAGAATTCCTGCCAACTGAGCTGAAATAAATGTCCACCAGCTTTTCAGAACCTTTTACAAGCGAATCCTCGTCTTCGTGGTAAAACCATCCTGGTCTTATGGAAACGTCCACTTCTGATGGGTACCAAATCAGACCTGAAGTTTCTTTAATCTTATCGCGACTGCCCAGGTCGGGTTCCATCATATCACCAAGGGGTTTAAAGTAGTACCCGGTTTCCGTTTGCTGAGAAGTTGCAGCGATTTCTTCCAGAATAGCATCCGAAACAGGAACTACGCTCCATTCCGTCTCCCTTCCATAGCCGGATTCAGTCCCAACCCACCGGACATCTGGACCCATGACTGCAATTACTGCATCAGGTTGCAATTCCCTGATGAGTTGGTAGTAGCCTTTCCAGTCATATTCCTGTTTTTTACCTTTCGGACCTTCTCCACAAGCGCCATCAAACCAGACTTCTGATATTTCTCCATAATTTGTCAGCAGCTCACGAAGCTGGTTATTAAAATGTTCATTGTATTCTGGTGTTCCGTAAATCGGTGAACTGATGTCCCAGGGCGAAAGATAAATGCCGAGTTTCAGTCCGTATTCTTTACAGGCAGTTGCTACCTCTGCAATTACATCACCTTTGCCATTTTTCCATGGACTGTTTTTAACAGAGTAATTTGTGTAATTTGTCGGCCAGAGACAAAAACCGTCATGATGTTTAGCCACCATGACCACCAGCTTTACTCCTGCTATTTTTGCTGTACGAATCCATTGTCCGGCATCAAGGGCAGTCGAATTAAAATTCAAAGGGTCTGTATTTTTTAATCCCCATTCCCGGTTGGTGAAAGTATTCATTCCGAAATGAAAAAAACAGGTGAACTCCAACTCCTGCCAGGCCACTTGTCTTGGAGAAGGGCAAACATGTGCAGCTTTTTTCGCAATCGAATCCATTGATTCACCAGGTTTGATTTTCACGAAATTTGTGCCTGTGGAGTTTGTTGTTTGTGAGTGAGCCAGGCTCAGGATTAGAAAAAATCCAATGAATAAATAATATTTCAGCATCTGCATTTTATTGCAATTATAAGGATCAAATATACTATACTTGCCGAAAAATCTGAGATTTGAAAAAAATAGTTTTACTCGCCGGTTGTGGAATACTTCTTTGGGGTTGCAATTCTGTTCCTAAAACCCCCGAAGAAATAGCCAAAGAAATCCACGAAAAAGTCCTCACTGTTGATACCCATACCGATACCCCCTGGGCTTTGCTGCGTGGCGATTTCGATCTGAATGAACGACATGATTTTAAAAAAGATCATAGCCGTGTAGATTTTCCGCGAATGAAAGAAGGCGGCATGGATGCTATATTTATGGCTGCATTTGTCGGGCAAAGCAACCGCAATGAAGAAGGAAATAAAAAGGCAAAAGAAACTGTTTCGACTATAATCGACTCAATCCATTCCCATCTTGCATTGAGATCTGACAATGCAGGCATAGCCCATACCCCAGAAGATGCTTACCGGCTTGAAAAGGAAGGTAAAAGGATTGTTTTTATCGGAATTGAAAATGGATATGCCATCGGAAACGATATTCATAACATCAGCGAGTTTTATAACAAGGACGTTCGTTACATAACTCTTTGCCACACAAAAAACAACGATATCTGCGATTCATCGACCGATACTATTGAACATGGTGGATTAAGCAGTTTCGGAGAAGAAGTAGTGAAAGAAATGAACCGCATAGGGATGATGATCGATGTTTCTCATATGTCAGATTCCAGTTTCTATGATGTTTTAAACTTGACAATAGCACCTGTAATTGCCTCTCATTCCTGTGCAAAAGCTATCTGTGATAATCCCCGCAATCTTTCGGATGATATGCTGAAAAAGCTGGAACAAAACGGGGGCGTTGTCCAGATGTGCATCCTGAGCGATTACGTTAAAATGCCGGAAAATTATGCTCAGCGGGATAGTGCTTATGATGCAATACGAATAAAATACAGAAATTTTGAAAACCTGACACCGGAGGAAGATAAGGCTGCTGAAAACGAATGGCATTCGGTTGATTCTCTTTTTCCCCGGCAGTTGGCAGCGGTTTCGGATATGGTTAATCACATTGATCACATGGTAAAAATTGCGGGTATTGATCATGTCGGAATTGGGACAGATTTCGATGGTGGCGGTGGTTTGGCCGATTGTCAGGATGTGAGTCAAATGGGAAACATAACCTTGGAACTTGTCAGACGCGGTTATTCGGAAAAAGATATCCGTAAAATCTGGGGTGGAAACATCATGCGGGTGATGCGGAAAGTGCAGGAAAGAAACCTGCTTTCTGGTTTATAGCGCATAGGGTACCATAATTTTGCGAATCCCATTAAGATAAATCCCTTAATCAAAGATTGACCCTGATGCGCAAATGATCCATTCGGATCATCCGTTTAGCAGCATCAAAAAAACAAATGCTTTGTTTTAAAGTCTCACAAAAATTTCATCCGGCCATTTGTTTATAGTCAGAATATCCTTTTTCGGATAATTAAAGATTTTAATTCCAAAAGCGGATAGCTGAAAAACAACTCTTGAGCTCAACTCTTCAATCACATAAAGAGGCTCCCTGCGGATTTTTGCATTTTCAATAAATACTCTGGTTCTTCCGTCCTTAAACTGGTTGCCGAAGACAATTCGTTTTTTCGACATTAAGCTTCTGTAAGTTCCATTCATAAGTTTATGTATTTGAGTTTTTCAAGTATAGAGAGTAAAAATATGAATGCCAATTACTTTGCCAAACTTTTAAAAATAGGAGATATAATTTTCTGTTTTTGAATGAGATTTAGATTAATAATTTTGGAAAAGAAAAAGCCGGCTCTTAACCGGCTTACTTGCTCCCCAACCTGGACTTGAACCAGGGACCTACTGATTAACAGTCAGTCGCTCTAACCAACTGAGCTATTGGGGATCACATCCCTTACGTCAATCTGGGATTCCCAAAAATGGGAGTGCAAAAATAGTTGTTTATTCTAAATAAGCAATACTTTTGCCGAAAAAATAATAGCATGGCAAGAGTTCTCGGAATGGGTAATGCACTGGTTGACATCATGACCAACCTTGAAGATGATGCTATCCTGGAGCAGTTTAACCTGCCAAAAGGAAGCATGCAGTTGGTAGATCATGATTACAGTAACATGGTAAATGAGGGAACCAATCATTTAAAAAAGCAGATCGCCTCAGGTGGCTCAGCTGCCAATGCCATTCATGGACTTGCGAGGTTGGGTATTAAGACCGGTTTTATTGGTAAAGTTGGAAATGATGATTTTGGCCGTTTTTTTAAAACTGATATGGAAAGCATTGGAATTAATCCTCTGCTGCTATCTGGCAATTCAGCGACAGGTAAGGCCATTGCCCTCATCAGTCCTGATTCGGAGAGGACATTTGCCACTTACCTTGGTGCAGCAGTTGAGTTGTCGGCTGATGATATCCTGGTGGAACATTTTGCGAACTATGATATTTTCCATATTGAGGGGTACCTTGTTCAAAACCATGCTTTAATTGAAAGAGCAGTCAAGGTTGCGAAACAAAATGGATTAAAGATTACCCTCGACATGGCAAGTTACAATGTGGTAGATGAGAACCTGGATTTTCTGCATATGATTCTTCGGGAATATGTGGACATTGTATTTGCCAACGAGGAAGAAGCAAAAGCATTTACAGGTAAGAATCCGATGGATGCAGCCCATGATTTCGGAGATCTTTGTGAAATTGCTGTGGTTAAAATTGGTAAAAACGGTTCGATAATAAAAAGCAGAGGCATAAGTCACTTTATTTCCCCATTTAAGGCAAAAAGCATAGATACTACAGGGGCCGGTGATTTATATGCAGCTGGTTTTATTTATGGCTTAATCAATGGCTATTCATTGGATAAATGCGGGTCAATGGGTTCACTGCTGGCTGCAAAAACCATAGAAGTAATAGGTCCTAAAATGAATGAAGACAAATGGAGTGAAGTCAGACATCTTTTAATAGATATTTAATTTGCGTTTCCTCCTGGCGAAGTGAATAAAGGGAATTTTTACAACCGTTTGTTTAATAGTTATTTATATTTTTATACATTTGCCACCTCTTTTTTAAAACATTAATTAATCACATAAGTATCTAAGGAAATGAAGGTTTATCAAACGAAAGAAATCAGGAATATTGCACTCGTTGGTGGTGCTAAATCGGGGAAAACAACCCTGGCTGAAGGAATGCTTTTTGAATCGGGGCGCATAAACAGGCGAGGCACGATTGATGATAAAAATACGGTTTCAGATTATCGACCGATTGAATTGGAGCGCCAAAACTCTGTTTTTTCATCCCTGCTTTATACAGAATTCAATGGTAAAAAAATTAATATTATCGATACTCCGGGATTTGATGATTTTGTCGGTGAAGTAGTTTCAGCCCTGAAAGTCGCCGACACCGCTGTAATTCTTTTAAATGCTCAAAATGGAGTGGAGGTCGGAACTGAAATCGCCTGGCGTAATACCAGCAAGAACAGTACTCCTGTAATTTTTGCCATCAACCATCTGGAACATGAAAATTCAAATTTCGATGAAACCATCAGGCAGATGAAGACCCAATTTGGTGGAAGCCTGGCTATATGCCAGTATCCCGTCAATCCGGGTCACGGATTTAACTCGGTGATTGATTTGCTCAAAATGAAAATGTATAAGTTCCCTGAAAACAGCGGAAAACCTGAAATCTTGGACATACCTACAGATGAGAAAGGAAAAGCTGAAGAAATGCAGGCGGCAATGATTGAAGATCTTGCTTCAAGCGACGAGTCATTGATGGAAAAATTCTTCGAAAATGGAACCCTTACCGAAGAAGAAATCCAGAAGGCTCTGAAAATCGGATTAAGAAAAAGAGGTCTGTTTCCGGTATTATGCATAAATGCGAAACATAATATGGGCGTAAACCGATTGATGGAATTTATTGAACACAACGTTCCGGCTCCTGACGAAATGCCCCCTGTAAAAACCACTAAAGGAAAAGAGCTTAAATGCAATCCAAAGGAACCTGCCATAGCATTTATTTTTAAAACTACTATTGAACCTCACTTTGGGGAAGTTTCATTTTTTAAAGTTTATAATGGAGAAATCAGTGAAGGAGCTGACCTGATCAATTCCACAACAGATGCTAAGGAAAGACTTGGGCAATTGTTTGCAGTTTATGGTAAGAATCGTGAGAAAATTGAAAAAGTCGTTTCCGGAGACATTGCAGCTACTGTAAAACTTAAAAACTCTCCTACCAATACTTCATTAAATGCTTCGAAGGGCAGTGATGATATTGTTGAACCTATCGTATTCCCTGAACCAAAATACAGGGTTGCTGTTAAAGGGCAGAACCAGGCGGACGACGAAAAGTTGTCTTCCGTTCTAAGCGCCATGCACAAAGTTGACCAGACACTGATGGTTCAATATTCAAAAGAATTAAAACAATTGATTTTGGGCGGACAGGGTGAACTTCATCTGAACGTTACCAAATGGCAGATTGAACATCTCGATAAAATTCCAATCGTTTTTATTGCTCCCAAAATTCCCTACAGGGAAACCATCACCAAATCAGCTAAAGCTACCTATCGTCACAAGAAACAATCAGGAGGCGCCGGCCAGTTTGGCGAGGTTCACATGATGATTGAGCCTTACAAGGAAGGTATGTCGTGGACAACCGAATTTCCGGTGAGAGGTAGCGAAGAGATCAAGCTTGATTGGGGTGGAAAGCTTATTATGAATAACAGCATCGTTGGTGGCGCTATTGATGCCCGCTTTTTACCTGCCATTCTAAAAGGAGTTATGGAGAAAATAGAAGAAGGCCCATTGACAGGATCGTATGCCCGCGATATTGTATTTTATGTTTATGATGGTAAAATGCATCCGGTTGATTCCAATGAAATCTCGTTTAAGCTGGCCGGACGTAATGCTTTCCGCGAAGCTTTTAAAAATGCCGGACCGCAGATTCTGGAACCAATTTATGATGTTGAGGTGCTTGTACCCGAAGATAAGATGGGTGATGTGATGACTGACCTGCAGGGAAGAAGAGCCATCATCATGGGTATGGACCGTGAAGGAAATTACCAGAAGATTCTGGCAAAAGTTCCGCTTGCTGAAATGAATAAATATGCAACTGCACTGAGCTCAATAACCAGTGGTCGTGCAATGTACTCAATGAAGTTTGCCGAATACTCTAATGTTTCGCCTGATATCCAGGTGCAACTTTTGAAGGCTTACGAGGAATCGCAGCAGGACGAAGAATAGAAATTCTTTTTATATATTGATCAGAAACCCGGTATTGACCGGGTTTTTTGTTTTATAGGCTGCGAATACACCAATGCTATTTACTTTCTTTTTGCACATATTCGCGCATTCACGGCTATTTATCTTTAGAAAAATTTGCGGATAAGGTATAGGATCAAACTTATAAGAACACTAATAATGATCATAGTTGTTACCGGAAAATAAAAGCGGAAATTCTCTTTTTCTATTTTGATATCGCCTGGCAGGCGTCCCAGCCAGCTGAATTTATTTCCAAAAAAATAGAAGACAAGCCCGACAATTAAAAGCAAAATACCTGCAATTATTAGATATCTTGCAATTTGCTGCATAGTCTAATTATTGCTAAAACAATCAGAAGGGCAAGTCATTCACCGGCCCTTGTTCCGGTTCAAATGCTTGTTCCCGTTCAGGCGGTATGTATTCTGGAGCAGGTGGTGCAGAACCAGTGGAGGCAGCTTTCATCACACGCCATGCCTTAATATCTGTGAACCATTTACCATTAAACTCTCTGCTTTCGATATTGATTCCAACGGTCACATTTTCATTTGTTCCGAAAGATTTTAAATCGACTTTATCTCCCCAAACAGCTATGCATACTTTTTTAGGATATTGTTCCTGTGTTTCAAGAATGAAATTTTGCTTTTTCCAGGGACCATTTTTTCCCTGGCCTGTTTCCTCGGGGAGGATGCTGATGATTTTTCCTGCTATATCCATTTTTATAATTTTGATTTTTTACGATTCAGCTCGAATTTCAAACCACAAAATTATTCGTTTTCAAGTTCAAGAAAATAATTCATAAATAATTTAATCCGGATGAGCTATTAATGAGGGGTCTTCCTTTGGTTCAATACTGGTTATTTTGACATTTCTAAAATCCTTAGCATAAGTCCTGGCATCAGCTTTGAACTTTACAGGAATATAATGTTCCCCATACCCAGACGCAATTCCGCGTTTATCGATTTTTTCAACCAGTACTTTTTGTATTTTGCCAATAAACGAGCTCCGATATTTTCTTTTGTTATCTTCAGCGATGTCACGGATGATAAGGCTTCTTTCAGTTTTTATTTTTTCCTGAACCTGACCCATCATTCGTTCAGCCCTTGTCCCTTTCCGGATGGAATATTTGAATGTATGGACATGGCTAAATCCAATTTCTTTAACAACTTTACAGGTTTCTTTGAATT
This sequence comes from uncultured Bacteroidales bacterium, assembly GCA_963749345.1. Lineage (GTDB taxonomy): Bacteria > Bacteroidota > Bacteroidia > Bacteroidales > JAADJA01 > JAADJA01. The sequence goes on from CAVVMO010000004.1 coordinate 1,064,039, forward strand.
CTGTTTCTGTTTCACACGGAAATCCAACCATGATGTCAGTAGTAAAATTGAAATCAGGTATGCGTTTACGGATTTTATCTGTCATCATTCTGAAATCATCCACAGTATATTGTCTTCTCATCGCCAGCAGGATTTTATCAGATCCGCTTTGAAGGCACATGTGGAGATGAGGGGTAAGTTTGGGATGTAAAAAAAGATCAAATAATTTTTCGTCAAATCCTTCCGGTTCGATACTTGAAATTCTAACCCTGAAATCACCGGGAATCTCAAGAACCTTTTCAACCAAAGATTCAAAATTCAATCCATCCCATTCGTATCTTCCAATGTTAACCCCTGTAAGTACGATTTCCTTGTAACCGAAATCAAGAGCCTGACGGATATTCGTTTCAATATCTTTATATGGCCTGCTTTCCGCTCTTCCTCTAACATGAGGCACGATGCAAAAAGTGCAGAAATTGTCACAACCATCCTGAATCTTGATCATGCTCCGCGTTCGAATGCTTTTTTCGGCCGCGCCAAAGCCAAAACGATCTGATTTCAATTGATCAGGGGAGATAATTTCACCTTTAAAATGACTATCGAGAAGGTTAAAAATCGAACCTTTCCGGTCGTTTTCGATGGTATAGGTTATTCTGTCGTTTGCTTCAAGATATTCTTTATGGTTATTGGCCATACAACCGGTAACAACAAGAACAGCTTCTGGATTCCGCCTGTAAGCCTGGTTATAGGTTTGCCGCGATTTATGATCGCTCATGTTGGTTACGGTGCAGGTATTGACGACATAGGCATCCGCATCCTCCGAAAAATCGACAATTGTATAACCGGCATTGATGAAATCCGTTGTCACCGAATCGGTTTCGTATTGATTCAGGCGGCAACCGAGAGTTTTAAATGCGATCTTTTTATTCACAAAAGTTAAAAAATTTGTTGTCAACGATTCTACTTGGATTCATCAGGCAACGTCTGATGGATTTATCAACGATAACAGATAATGCTTTTTCAAGCGGCAAAACTAAACAAAGTCGGGCAATGAAAGATAAGATATAGTTCGTTCCTGATTGAATGGGACCTGGATTGTACCCGAATCCCAATATCCCTTTTATCTGTTTTAAGAATCAATAATATTTCATACATTTTTGCAATTGAATTGCAGATTTGTATAAATGTTAATAAAACCAATTGTTTTTGAAATGCTTGGTTTTTAAGACCGGACATTATCAGATTTTATGTTTTCTTTCATGTCAAAGGATAAAAATACCTCTTTTACATCAAGCAAATAAACATTAATTTAACATTTTGCACATCCGATTGTGCATTATTTTTTATTTTTGCACAAATTAATATGCAATGATTAATCTTCTTGAAAATTCAGATCGTTTGGTTCAAAAAGTTCCTTTGAGGTTTAAACGCTATTTAATATCAAAAATAAATTTTGATAACAGGTTAGTCGGGATAAAAGGGGCGCGGGGTACTGGAAAAACCACCATGTTACTGCAATGGCTTAACGGATTAGGCAAGCCTTCGTCGGAAGCTGTCTACTTTACCCTGGATGATTTATTTTTCCTTTCTAATTCTTTGGTTGATACAGCTCAACAGTTTTATCATCAGGGAGGGAAAATACTTGTGCTTGACGAAGTACATAAATATCCGCAGTGGGCTCGTGAAATCAAAGTTTTGTACGACCGATACAGTGATTTGAAGATTATTTTCACGGGTTCATCCATTATAGATATTTCAAGGCAGGAGGGAGATTTGAGCCGCCGTGCTATGATGTATGAACTATATGGTCTTTCATACCGTGAATACCTGCTGCTGAATGAAATTGCTAACGCACCGGTATTGAATCTCGACCAGATTACTCAGGATAAGAAAAATATCCGCAGTTTATTCGATGAGCAATTCAGACCGCTGGCTCATTTAGAAAATTACCTGCGGTTTGGATTTTATCCCTTCTATGGTGAAGATAAGGATGGCTATTACCAGCGTTTGCGGCAACTTGCAAGGATGATTGTTGAATTTGACATGGCTGAGATAAAAGGTTTTGATATCCGCAATGCAAAAAAAATGCTGCAGCTTCTTTACATCATTGCACAACAGGTACCTTTTAAACCAAATTTGATAAAGCTTGCTGAGAAAACAGGAATCCATCGAAACTCCCTGAGCAATTATCTTTACTTTCTGGAAGAGGCGCGGTTGATAAGCTTGTTATACCCTTCCGGAAGCAGTGTGGCTACCCTCCAAAAACCAGAAAAAATTTTCATGAACAACACTAACCTGATGTATGCACTCGCAGGCAATACAACTCAAACAGGATCAATCCGTGAAACTTTTGTCAATAATCAGCTTAATGCAGTTAGCCAGGTAAAGCAACCTAAATCTGCCGATTTTGAAACGGATGGCCACATGATTTTTGAGGTGGGTGGATCCAGTAAAGGATTAAAGCAAATTTCCGGATTGACAAATGCATTCCTTATTAAGGATTTAGTAGAATATCCGGTAAGCAATACTATTCCGCTATGGATGATCGGGATGCTTTATTAGACCCTAAGATTGATAGCTTTTTTAAACGTTCATTACCCCCGCCACCGAAAAATCCGTCGAAGATGTAATTTTTATATCCACCATCTTACCAATCAGCGAAGTATCTGTCGAAGGAATCCTCACATTGATCCGGCCTTCGGTCAATCCGGAAAGGAAATCGCCTTTGCGTTCCAATCCCCTGATTATAACCCTGTAGGTTTTACCAATCATCTGCCGGTTATGTTCTGCTGATGTTTTTTCCAGATCGTTGGTTAACTGATGAAAGCGGCTTTTTTTAACCTCGCGTGGAATGTCATCGACCCATCTTGAGCTGACAGCTCCGGGCCGCTGGGAATATTGAGCAATATAAGCCATATTGTAATTGAAATCGTACATGGCTTTGCGCGTGTTCTCGAACTGTTCGTCTGTTTCGCCTGTAAATCCGACAATGATATCGGTAAACAATGTAGCATCCGGGATCAGCCGCCGGATTGTTTTGACAATTTCACCGTATTTTTCGACATTATATTTCCGGTTCATCCTGATAAGAACTTTATCATCACCCGATTGGAGAGGAAGGTGGATTTGCTTTGCCAGACAAGAATATTCAGCAATCACTTCGATGACTTCATCGGTCATGTCACGCGGATGAGGCGAAGTAAAATATACCCAGAACTCTTTGCCCGAAGCTTTTCCCAATTCACCTATTTTCCCAAGTAGTTCAGGAAAACTGATTTCATCGCCTTTTTTATCCAGACCATAGGAATTTACATTCTGACCCAATAAGGTGATTGACTTGTAATCCCGTTCGATCAGGCTTTGAACTTCATTTATAATTTCTTCCGACGGCCTCGAAACCTCCCGACCCCGGGTGTAGGGAACTGCGCAGAAAGTGCAAAATTTATCACACCCATTCTGCATGGGAACAAAAGCTTCGAACGATGATTCATATAAGGGATTGATATGCCAGAATTCAGGAATATGTTCGTTTAATTTCAGGGACGCCGATTTCTCTTTTAATTCTTTTACATGGGGGTTTTCATAATATGCTCTGGCATTATTTTGCGTTTTCAAACTCAAAGGTGTCACAACTCCATACTGGCTGATCAATTCAGGTAATTCATGAAGCTCGCTCATCGGAAAGACCATGTCAAACAGTTTCAAAAAGCGATCCTTATCTGAAGGGAGAATGCAGCCGGTGACAAATGTCAGAAGATTCTTTTTGTTTTTAAGCTTATTCCATTTCGATATCCTTGAATATACCTTGTCAATCGCTTTTTGCCTTACCGAACACGCAAGGATTCCAAGCAAACTCGCTTCATCTTCATGATCGGTCCACTCATATCCCATCTGCTCGATCACTGGCTTTGTGCGCTCCGTGTCCGACATGTTCATCTGGCAGCCGAGGGTGATGATGTGGTACTTCAATTTGTTTAAGGTTTAATGTTTAAAGTTCAAGGTTTTAGAGTAAGTAAATAACATTAAACTTTGAACTAAAAGTAAACTTCCGCATGCAGATTCCCTGACGGAACTCCCTGTTCTTTAAGGATATCGAATGCATCATAGATCATATTAACATTGCCGCAAAGGTAACACAAAGTATCATGGCTGACAGGATTTTGCCGGAGGTAATCGGTTACCCTTCCATGGAAATCACCTTTTTTATCTTTCGAAAGACAAGAGATGTAACGACCTGCAGGATATTGATCTTTTTCATAGGTCTCTTTTCGTTTACGAACACCATGTATCAACGTATAGTTTAAACCGGGATACGATCTAACCATGCTATGAAATGGCGCAATACCTGTCCCGCTTGCAATAAACAAAAACTTCTGTTTCAGAATATCTTCATCTTTGATAGTGAAAAACCCGAAGGGACCATCTAGCTCAAGCTTATCTCCCGGTTTTAATTTTTTCAGTTTTTTTGAAACCAACCCATCATCCACTTCTTTGACAAGAATTTCGAGGTAATCGTCGCCTTCGGCACTGTAAATCGAATAGTCCCTTTTTTCAGCATCTCCGGCCAGGCCAAGGTTCAGATTCTGGCCTGCTTTGAAGATGATTTCTTTCCGGTCCATCCTTAATATATAGGTGGAATTGGTGAGGAGACGAACTCCCTGAACATTAAAAAGTGTTTTGATTAATGGTTCCATTAATTTCAAAATTGATTTTTTATTTTCAAAAACAATCAGACAAGGTAAACCTTATCTTTAGTGTATTGTTCAACCAACAAGGTTTGAAAAAATTTTGATGAAAGAAATTTGCCTGGTTCAGATATGAAACTTTTAATCCAGATTAAAGGAGTCCATTAGTTGAGGTATGGTGCATTGCCACCCGAGTGTGTCCTTGATCTTTAACCTGAGAGCGCTAGCTGATTGTGGCTCGCCATGGACAATGAAAACTTGTTTTGGTTTATCTTTAATTGCCGATAACCAACTGATGATTTCATCCTGACCGGCATGTGACGACATGGTGTGAATATGTTCGACAGAGACTTTTACTTTATAATAATTCCCATGTATTTTGATTTCCGTTCCTCCCTCACTCAATGTTCTTCCCCTCGTTCCGGCTGCCTGAAATCCCGGAATAATGATGGTTGCATTCGGATTTTCAAGCTGGTTTTCAAGATAGGTGAGAATGCGTCCACCATTCATCATACCGCTTCCTGCAATAATAATTTTGGGGTGTTTGTTTTTAGCAAGGTGCCGGGTTTCTTCAATGGAAGTAACCATCCTTGTGCTTTTGAAAACTTCGGTGAAAACATCTGTACCGATTTTCAGGCATTCTGGATATTTCAGGAAAAGCTTACTGACATCAATTCCCATCGGGCTGTCGAGATAAACCGGTATATCAGGGATTTTATTCTCCTGTTTCAATTTCCAGATCAGGTACATGAAATCCTGTGCCCGGTCAACCGTAAAACTGGGAACAAGCAACGGACCATGATTTTGGAGACTTCTTTGGATGATCCTTAGTAGGATTTCTTCAGTCGAATCTGTGGGATGGTTTTTATCACCATAAGTAGATTCAACAATAACAAAGTCGGCTCTGTCAGGTTTTTCAGGAGTTTGCAGCATAGGATCCCCCGAGCGGCCAAGGTCTCCTGAAAATAAAATCCGGCGATTGGCTATGTCCAGTTCAATAAAAGCTGCTCCCGGAATATGAGCATTTCCTCTAAACCGAAATCTGATTCCATTTTCCAAATTAATAAATTCATCCAGCGGACAGGCATTAATCAATAGTAAGGTGTTTTCAACATCCTTTAATTCATATAAAGGCAAAGCGGGAGTATGTTTCGTGTACCCAAACAAGTTTGCGTTTTCAGCATCTTCTTCCTGAATTTTAGCGCTGTCTTTCAAAACTATTTCAACCAGGTCAGCAGTAGGTTCGGTGCAGTATACTTTTCCGGTAAATCCCTGCTTTACCAGCCGGGGTAAATATCCGATGTGATCGAGGTGTCCGTGAGTCAGCAGGACACAATCTACTTCCGATACAGGAATTGGAAAATCAGTCCAGTTAAGCTCGCGCAAATGTTTCAGACCCTGAAAAAGGCCACAGTCAATAAGAATTTTTTTTCCTTCAGTTTCAAGCAGAAACTTTGAACCGGTAACGGTGCCAGCTGCACCGAGGAATTTTATGGAGAAAGGATTAACGGAGTTCATGTAAATTACATTTTAATCATTATGCGAAGGTAATTAAAACCATTCCTTAATTAATAAGGGATGATTGAATAATTCCAAAGTCTAATTCTTCGGATGTTAATCATACAGATTTAAATACTCATACCCATTCCCCGTCCATTTCATAAACCTTTCAAAATCTGCAAAAGCTACAACCAGCGAAGCGGTATTGATGCAGGGATGAAAACTGATTTTCTCTGCTTGCTTCAGGTTTTTATCAAAGAAAACATAAACATGGTTGGCTTTGTCGTTGATAAGTCCAAATGGAGTGACCGATCCAGGTGTCAATCCAAGATGCTTCATGAGTCTTTCGGGTGAGGCAAAAGTTAATTTACCCTGCTTTAGTCTTTTCTCCAGGTCGTGAATATCGAGGGCTTGCTTGTGTTCAAGAATTACAAGGTAATGTTGGTTTCCTTTATGGTTACGAAAGAAGATATTCTTGCAGTGAGTGGCTTTAAGGTCTTCCCAGTATTTTATTGCTTCTTCAATAGTGGGTGCGGCAGGGTGTTCGTAATATTCAAAATTGATGTTTAACTCACTTAAAACCTTATATAATTCGGGTTGTCCATTCATGCTGTTTTTCCAGCAAATTTAATTGTTTTTCTGCCATCCTTTACCTCCACCCTGACCGTGACGATACCTGTGCCGGTATTGTTTTCCATAGCCTTTAAAATGTCCTTCACTTTCCAGCATGTCTTTATAAATCTTCGAAAGTTGTTGTTGCTGGTCTGGTGTGCAAATTTTTTTTAATTCAAGGAAATTTTCAATGGTTAACAGTTTAAGAGCTGCATGAAGTTCGCCAATGTCATTAGCAATTGTGTTTAAAATTAAAGTGTCAGGATTTTCTTCTCCCAATTCCGCCAGCATTTCCGATCTTTTTTCAGTCAGTTGGTCAAGGATCTTTTGCGATTGCTGATTATAAGAACTGTTAAATTTATGAAACATATCTTTTTGATCAGCATTCAAACCCAATTCATTTGTAATTATTTTTCCTGCGCTGTCATTTTCTTTAGTTGATGATGAAGCCGGTTTATCCGAATAAATATGATAAAGAATGGTTGAAATTGCTGCAACGTTCACGATTAACAGAAAAAATACCAACCAGAAAGAAAACCGTTTTTTTATAAGGTAGTCCATGATTAATTGTTTTCAATTATTAATAGGGTTTCAATATTTTCCATTCCAACATCATTCAGGTAAAACTCGTCTGCTACAGCCTGAAGTTGAATTCCCCTGGAATCGTCAATAACAGTAGTATCGTATTTATGAGAGTAGCTTCCACCTATTAAAATGCCAGTGTAAATTGCAATACCAATCAGTAAAATTGCCACCACTGGTTTAAGGATCCCAATGATCCTAAAAGCTGAAAAAACTTCATTTGTTTCTGATGAATTTTTCAGTCGTTCAATCAATTTCATTGAAAAATAAGGATTGGATTCCTTTATTATTTCTGTTTCGATTATAGATAAAACAGATTTCAATTTAAGATAGGAGGACTTGCATTCTTGGCATTCTTCCAGGTGTTTTTGAACCTGATTAGTCTTGTCAGGATTCAGGCTTCCTTCAAGGAAAAAAATCAAATTTTCTTTAATTTCATTGCATCTCATAAGTATATCATTCAGCTGTTTTTATAATGGTGCATTAATTTTTGCTGCAAATTCAATTTTGCCCTGTGGATCAAAGATTCGACTGATGACAGGGAAACTCTCATGATTTCAGAAATTTCTGAATAGGGTAAATCCTCGTATTTATTCAGTGTAAAAGCTATCCGCTGATTTTCAGAAAGGCTGTTAATCGCATTATGCAGCAAAAGAGCTTCTTCCTGCATTTCCAAATCAATTGCCGGATTTCTCATTTCTATTGGTTGCTTTTGATCCTGTCTATTCATTCCTAACACATCTTCTAAATTTTGTATCCATTGCCTTCGTTTTTTGCTGCGCAGGAAATTAAGTGATTTATTTACAGCAATGCGATACATCCATGTTGAGAGTTTAGCTTCCTTCCTGAATTTTCGTAACGAAGCGAAAACTTCGATAAAAACCTCCTGGGAGATATCCTCAGCATCTTGTTTGTCGTGTAAAAATCCGATGCAGGTGTTGATTACCATGGTTTGGTATTTCTCTACAAGTTCTTTGAAAGCAAGCTGGTCACCTTCCAATATTTTGTCAATCAGAATCCGGTCAGACTGAATGTCCATTAACCTTTTTTTATACCAAATTTCGTCAAAAATATTCTCAGGAAACGTTTGTGCCAAGGTTAACAGATTACCTGAATGATTTCCGGTAAAATGAACTAACGGTTTTTCCAGCCTTTTCCTCCACAAGGTCCACGACCGCAGCATTGTCCATTACGTTGTCCGTTGAGGTGCTGGTAACCATTTCCTTTTCCATTTCCTTTGTTCCCATTTTCGCGATGATCGCAGATACCATTCTTGTCAGCATCAACAAAATTCCGACCTTTACCTAATGGCTTTGTATTTTCGAACCTGTCACAAATACCGTTTTTATTTTCATCAATAAAATTTCTGCCCCTGACAGTGTCGTTTGTGTTTGAAACATTATCTTGTTTCGCTTGTTGATTGTCCCCGGTTTGATCCTGTGCAAAAAGCATGTTGGGGAAAATTAACATTACCAGTGCAATTCCAGTTGTGTGAATCAGTGTCTTCATAATTTTAATGTTTTTAAATGATTGTTCTTTTGACACCAGGATTCAATTAAACTTGCGATCATTTAAAACTTTTGAATTTCATCCGACTCAAGGATTTTAAAAGATTCATTATTATTCAAAGCCGCCTGCATCATAGCATTTGCAACTTTTTTGGCTTCCACGCCTTTGTATTTTTTCAATGGTCCGGAAAATATTGGTGCAAGAATTTTATAGACAGATGCCGCAGTTTTTTCTCCGGCACGATGTTCTTTTCGGTCACCCAACAGTAAAGATGGCCTGAAAATAAACAGGTGCTGCAATGATAGCTTTTTTAATTCATCCTCAACCTCTCCCTTCACCCGGTTATAAAAAATCATAGATTTTGGATTAGCTCCAAGAGAACTAATAACCAAAAATTTTCCGAAGCTCATTTCCTTTGACTTTTTCCCAAGTTCCAATACATAATCGAAATCAACTTTTCGGAAGGCTTCTTTTGTTCCTGCTTTTTTGATGGTGGTTCCGAGGGTGCAGAACGCATGATCAATCGCGAAATCCAATTTCAGGCTGGCAAGTTCATCGAAATTGATGATGTGTTCAATAATTTTTGTTGAGTCAATGTTTAATGGCTTCCTGGTAAGCAAATGAATAATCTTGTATTCATTGCTTTCAAGCAGCAGTTTTAGCAATTCTGAGCCTACCAATCCTGTGGCTCCGGCAATTAGAGCAGTTTTCATTTTAGAACATTTTATAAAATCTAAAATTAAGCATTAAATTTACAGGCAATAAAATTTTCTTGTGGGGCTATTTTCAAAACAAAGGTTGCTCATCATACTATTACTTATAATGATAGTTCCAATAGGTTTCTTTACAAAATTCTATTCCGGACCCGCTCAGGATTGGATCAGCAATTCAGTTGGTGGTTTGCTTTATGAGATCTTCTGGTGCCTTGTGCTTTATTTTTTATTTCCAAAAACCAGAATTCTTTTATTAGCCATGATCGTATTATTAACTACCTGCTTCCTGGAATTTATGCAGCTCTGGCACCCTTTGTTTCTGGAATACCTGAGAAGCAATTTTATCGGCAGAACCATCCTTGGAAATGCATTTAACTGGATGGATTTTCCATATTATATCGTTGGAAGTTTCCTGGGATATGTGCTCTTAAAATTTATTTCGAAAATCTCGGATAAATAAAACTTAACTCTGATACATAAACTCAACTATCCTTTCCACATCCTCTTTTTCAAGTTTAAGGTGTGAGCCGTTTACCTTGCATTGTTCCATGGTATCGAGGATTTCTTTTTTCTTTTCAATACCTAATCCGATTTCACTCATGCGGATGGGTGATTCAATGCTAATCAGAAATTGCTCAAAGAACAATATGGTTTCATCAGCCGATTTGACATGAAAAAGATTTTTGCCAAGTTCAGCGATTCTTTCGGGTATTCTTTCCTTCATTCGTTTCATCCAGGCAGGATAAATTACTGAAAGTGTTGCTCCATGAGGGACATCATAAAGAAGGGAAAGCACATGTCCCATATCGTGTACACCCCAGTCGCCAGAAACCCGACCATAAACAGTCAATCCATTGAGAGCATTGGTGGCAGCATACATAATTTGGGCACGGTATTCATAATTTTCCAAATCATGAAGCAATTGAGGACCGACTTCCATTGCTTCGCGGATAATTGCATAAACAAACCTGTCGGAAAGTGAGGCTTCGCCTTTACCGAAATAGTTTTCCAATGCATGGGCCGTCAGATCGCTAATGCCAAAAGCGGTATAATTTCGTGGCACTGAAAACGTGTATTGCGGATCCAGGAAGGAATGGCGTGGATAAATAAGCCTGTTTCCATAACCCAATTTTTGCTTTGTGGCATGATTCTGAACCACGGCAAATTGATTCATTTCTGTTCCTGTGGCAGCAAGTGTTAGCACAGCAATCAGCGGAACAGCTTTTCGGGCTATAGCCTGGTTGGTCATGAATTTCCAACCACTAAAATCTACCGGAATGGTCAAAGCAATGATCTTTGCCGAATCAATCACACTTCCACCACCGACCGCAACGATTACATCGGGTTGAAACTTTCTTCCTGCTTTTGCCGCAGCATCCACATCTTCAATAATTGGGTTGGGTTTTATTCCTTCAAATTCGACTACTTCGGCATTGATGGCTTTCAACTGTTCCATCACAGCATCATAAATGCCGTTCTTTTTAATTGAACCTTTGCCGTAAACCAACATCGCTTTTTTGCCAATAGGTCCAACGGCCTTACCCAGATTTTTTATCACATCTCTTCCGAAATGAACCACGGTTGGGTTCTCAATGCGAAAATTTTCCATATTCGATCATTTATAAATTTATAAAGTCTTGTAACAATTCCACAAAATTAATGTTTTTAAGCGGCGTAAAAACTCTTTAGTTTGATGCCATTATTAGTTTCTTAATTTTGCCGAAAAATATTCAAATGATTACGATTCACAGCAAACCTGACGAATTGAATACCATTAACAAAGGATCGCTGATGGAGCAGTTGGGAATAGAATACCTGGAGCTAAAGGAAGGATTTGTCAGGGGCAGGATGCCGGTAGATAATCGGACAAAACAACCGATGGGAATATTACACGGCGGCGCCAGCCTTGCTTTTGCCGAAACCCTCGCCAGTCTTGGTTCATTAGCTATCGTCAATTCTGATAAATTTGAAATCAGGGGCTCATCTCTTACTGCTAATCATGTGGGTGCGGCGACAGAGGGATGGGTAATGGGAGAGGCAACTTTAATTCACAAAGGAAAGATAACCCATGTCTGGGATATTGAAATAAAGGATGATTCAGGTAACAAAGTCTCTGTTGCAAGAATGACTGTGATGGTTATACCAAAGGAAATTCAAAATACAAGATAACGAACAACAAAACTCAAAGTGGATTTAAAGCTGGTTAAACTTATTAATCTTTGTCTGGAGAAAAATATTCCATTTGTAACTTTCAGGTTACCTGATGAGGATTCCATAAAAACCTGGATTCAACTTTCGGGGAAGTTCAATCTTCTCGAGAATATACTGGAGGTGGCTGATAAGTCCGGATTTGTGTATGCTCCCTTTCATCGTAAAACCAATTTCCCGGTTATTTTTTTTGAACCGGATCTGATCATTGAAAAGGATGATTTTGATGAATCATTGATCAAAGAAATTTCGGATAAAGCTCCGATGTATCCTGATCAAATTTTTGAACTTCCACACGAATCTGGAAAAGAAGAGTATCTGAAACAGGCTGAAACATTCATTCATTCATTTGATAAAGTCTTTACCAAGGCTGTTTTGTCAAGGGTTCTTCTTAAGAATAAACCGGAACATTTTGATATTGGTAATTTTTTTTTCCGTTTACAGGAGAAATACCCAAATGTGTTTTGCCACCTGATCAATATTCCTGGCGCAGGCTGCTGGACTGGAGCTACCCCGGAAACATTATTAAAAATTGACAGGGATATGGTTCAAACAGTTTCGCTTGCCGGAACTCAACCAACCACTGATTCTGAAAAAGAGATCCTTTGGAAAGTTAAGGAAATGGAAGAACAGCGATTGGTGACCAATTACATTATTGAAGTTTTCAAACGATTCGATATAAGGGATTTTCAAATTGAAGGACCCCAGACCATTCAAGCAGGAAATGCATACCACCTGTCCACAAAATTCAGCTTTGATAAATCAGATATTAAAAATAAAATTGGAGCGTTTATTGAGAATTTTCATCCTACTCCGGCAGTTTGCGGTTTGCCAAAGGAAAAAGCGCTTGAACTGATTTTAAAAACAGAAAAACATAACCGTGAATATTATTCCGGGTTTTTCGGTCCGATGAATATAGAAGGCAAAACGGATTTATATGTCAACTTAAGATGTATGAAAATCCTGAAAGATAGGTTGGCATTGTATGTTGGAGGAGGATTGACGGGTAAGTCTTTGCCAAAGAAGGAGTGGCAGGAAACCGAATTAAAATCCAGGACACTATTGTCTTTAATTTAAAAATAATGACCTTTGTCCTATGACATCGGATAAGAAAAGCATAGCACTGCTGACGGAAATCTTTGTTAAGAAAGGATTAAAACATATTGTCATTTCTCCCGGTTCACGTAATGCACCCATTATTATATCCTTTGCCAACAATCCAAATGTAACTGCCATCAGTATTGTTGATGAGCGCTCAGCTGCTTTCTTCGCCCTTGGAATAGCCCAGCAAACAAAAAAGACAGTAGCTATTGCCTGCACTTCCGGCACGGCTGCCTTGAATTATGCTCCTGCCATCGCTGAAGCATATTACCAGAAAATTCCATTGCTGGTGCTCACCGCCGACCGTCCTGAAGAGCTGGTTGATCAAGGTGACGGACAAACAATCAGACAAAAAAACCTTTACAAAAACTTTATTAAAGCCAGCTTTGAAATATCTGAAGAATTTAACACCGACAAAGATTTTAATGTTGCCGGTAAGTTAATCAATAAAGCAATCAATTTAACACTATTTCCTGATTGTGGACCGGTTCACATCAATTTACCATTCTCTGAACCAATTTATAACCAGATAGAATCGCACAACTGGCAAGTAAAAGACATAAGGCCAAGAATTAATTTTTTTGATTTGAAGGAAGATGATGTTATTTCGTTTGCCGAAAGATGGAATAAATATGAAAAAAAGCTTTTGATAGCAGGGATGATGAACCCAAGCATAGCCCTTTCCCGCCTGGTAAATATTATTGCCAATGATCCATCCGTGGTGGTACTTTCTGAAACCACTTCAAATTTAAATAATGGCTGCTCCTGTCCTTGCATTGATAGAGTGGTTTCTACTTTCCTGCCTGAAGAAACTGACACTTACATACCGGATTTGCTTGTGACTTTTGGTGGAAACGTTGTATCAAAGATGGCGAAAGAGTTTATCCGTAACAACAAGCCAATCGAGCACTGGAATATTGATCCAGTGGATTACAGGATGAATACTTATCAATGCCTCACAGCTGGTATACAGACAGAACCATTTGTGTTTTTCAGCGAGATTAATGATCGGATTAATCCGCAAGAAAGCAACTATAAAAAATTATGGCAGGAAAGAGATACCAGGTCAGCATCGAGACACCACGAATTTTTGAAAGATTGTAATTATTCTGATCTGAAGGTTTTCGAAACGATCCTGAATGCGATTCCTGAAAATAGCCAGCTTCAGCTTGGGAACAGCACTCCTGTCAGGTATGCTCAATTATTCAAAACAGGAAAAAACCTTGTTTCATATTCAAACAGGGGAACCAGCGGTATTGATGGTACAGTATCAACGGCTGCCGGGGCATGTTATGCTTCTCAGCGACTTACCACATTGATTGTTGGAGACCTTGGATTCTTTTATGATTCCAATGCCTTAATGAACAATTATTTGATGAATAATCTTCGAATAATTATTATCAATAATTCAGGGGGTGGCATTTTCAGGATCATTTCCGGTCCAAGAGATACCACTCATTTGGAGAAGTTTTTTGAAACCAAACATAATTGGAATGCAGAATACATTGCAAAAAATTTTAATATGCCTTATGATAGTGCCAGAAATTTATCAGAATTAACCTCCTCACTTCAGCGTTTTTATGACCCTGTATTTTTTGACCAACCTGCCATCCTTGAAATATTTACACCCAATGAAAAAAATGCCGAAATCCTGAGATCCTATTTCAAATATCTCCGGGATTAAAGGATTCGTATTAAACATTTTGCGACTTTTGCAGTTAACTTAAGTATGAAATATGACTGCAATGATGAAATGGAATTCCTTAAAGAAATACGAAGACATCCTTTTTGAATTTCAGGAGGGTATTGCAAAAATAACAATCAATCGCCCGGAGGTATTGAATGCTTTTCGTCCGCAAACCGTTTCGGAGATGAGCGATGCATTTAAGATTTGCCGTGAGAATCAGGATATTTATGTAGTAATTCTCACAGGCGCTGGTGATAAATCTTTCTGTAGTGGTGGCGACCAGAATTACAAAAGTCATGGTGGATATGTGGATAAGGACGGAGTTCCCCGTCTGAATGTTCTGGATGTTCAGCGACAGATAAGGTCTTTACCAAAACCTGTAATCGCTATGGTAAACGGTTATGCAATCGGCGGTGGTCATGTACTTCATGTGATGTGCGACCTTACCATCGCTTCAGAGAATGCAATTTTCGGTCAAACCGGTCCAAAGGTCGGCAGCTTTGATGCAGGATTCGGATCCTCTTATCTTGCCCGTCATGTTGGACAGAAGAAAGCACGCGAAATCTGGTTCCTCAATTTGCAATATTCAGCCAAAGAGGCCGAGCAAATGGGAATGGTAAACAAGGTGGTTCCATTAGATCAGTTAGAAGACACCACCATAGGCTGGTGCAAAATCATGATGAAACGCAGTCCAATGGCATTGCGAATGATCAAAATGGGTTTGAATGCTGAACTGGATGGACAAGCCGGAATTCAGGAATTGGCGGGCAGTGCTACCTTACTTTATTACCTGACTGAAGAAGCGCAGGAAGGCAAAAGGGCGTTCCTTGAAAAGCGTGACCCTGATTTCAAAAAGTTCCCAAAATTTCCTTAATTTGCATCGATTTATAATTTCTTAATAATTTGAAAATAAAAATCTGGATAAAGGCCTTTCGACTCAGAACATTGCCCCTGGCACTTTCCAGTGTTGCATTAGGGTGCTTTGTTGCGAACTACGATGGTGCTTTAAACTGGAGAGTATGCGTTCTTGCAGCCGCCACTACATTGTTTCTTCAAATTCTCTCCAACCTTGCCAACGATTATGGCGATTCGAAACACGGTACCGATAATTTGGATAGAGTGGGGCCGTTGCGAGCGGTTCAAAGCGGGATTATCGCTCCAAAAGAAATGAAACAAGTGGTGATTCTGTTTATGACTTTATCATTCATAAGCGGTTTGTGGCTTATTTATGAAGGAACAAAAGGAATACCTGTAATCAATGTGGTGCTCTTTCTTGCACTGGGTTTGGGTGCAATAGCCGCTGCCGTAAAATATACCATTGGTGATCATCCTTATGGTTATTCCGGTTTTGGTGATCTTTTCGTTTTCATTTTCTTTGGCTTAACTGGAGTAATTGGCACATATTACCTGAATACCCACAAATTAAACTGGGAAATTTTGTTACCGGCTTCTGCCATGGGATTTTTAAGTGCCGGTGTTTTAAATCTCAACAACATGCGTGACAGGGTAAATGATGAAATTTCCGGGAAACACACCCTTGTTGTAAAAATGGGAATGCAGAAAGCCAAATGGTATCATTTCTTCCTGCTTTTGGGTTCGGTCTTATCAGGTTTAACTTACATGATCATTAATTACCATTCTCCTTTTCAATTGTTGTTTCTTATCACCCTGCCCATGTTGTGGATTAATGTCGCTGTTGTATTTAAAAATACTGTTCCACAGGAACTCGATCCCTACCTAAAAAAGCTTGCCCTTGCCAGCCTTCTTTTTTCTTTTGCATTCGGGATAGGTTTACTTTTTTAAATGAATGGCGATGTACCAGGCATATTTCAAAAAGTATACCCTGCAATTTTATCATCCATCCGGCACTTCAAGGGGTATCCTCACGGAGAAGATTTCCTGGTTTATATTTTTGACCGATGAACAGAATTCCGAAATAACCGGTATTGGAGAATGCGGACCACTGAAAGGATTGAGCATTGACGATCGCATTGATTATGAAAATAAGCTTGCTGAAGTTTGTAAAAATCCGAACAATTACCTTGATAATACTGAAGCATTAAAAGATTTCCCTTCCATACGTTTCGGACTTGAAATGGCTTTGTTGGATTATAAACATGGAGGCAAAAAAATACTCTTCCCCTCGGGATTTACTGAAGGAAATGATTCTATTTCAATCAACGGCCTCATTTGGATGGGGAGCTATGATGGAATGCTAAAACACGTGAGAGAAAAGATCGAAGCAGGTTTTACCTGTATTAAACTGAAGATTGGAGCCCTTGATTTTGAAAGTGAAATAGAGCTCATCCGTTCAATCCGAAAAGAATTTTCATCTTCACAAGTTGCGATCAGGGTTGATGCAAATGGAGCATTTAAGCCTGAGGAGGCATTGGAGAAACTGAAGCGCCTATCAGAGTTTCAACTTCACTCAATTGAACAACCGATTAAACAAAACCAATGGGAAGCAATGGCAGAACTTTGCGCAACCTCACCCATTTCAATAGCTCTTGATGAAGAACTGATCGGGATAGTGGATTTAGACAAAAAACGTAAGCTGCTTCAAGAAATCAAACCACAGTATATCATTCTTAAACCAAGCCTATTGGGCGGATTTAATGCTTCAGAAGAATGGATTAACCTTGCTTCCGAAAAGAATATCGGGTGGTGGGTAACTTCTGCTCTCGAATCAAATATTGGCCTCAATGCGATTGCCCAATGGACTTATACACTTGAGAATAAATTACCACAGGGTTTGGGAACCGGCCAGCTTTATTCAAATAATTTTCAATGCCCGTTAAATATTAAAGAAGATAAGTTGTTTTTCAATCCAAAAGAAAAATGGGATTTGAAACCTCTATTGAAATGAATTATCCCAGATACAATAAGATTTTAATAAATGGGCAAACCTTTCAGGAAAGTTCTTTGAACTCATTATGCTTGCGTAAACTTTCAGATGAAACGCTTCCTGATTGGGAAAAGAATTTGTATAAGTTAATCCTGAATTGGATTTCCACAGAACCATTTATTGAGGTTAAAACTTCCGGCTCAACAGCATCTCCTAAATTCATCAAGATGGAAAAGGAGAAAATGGTTCAAAGTGCTTTAATGACAGGCCGATACTTCCATCTGAAAAAGAATGACGGGGCGCTTCTCTGTCTCCCGGTCGATTATATTGCCGGGAAGATGATGGTAGTCAGATCATTTGTTCTCGGATTAAACCTCATACCATTGGTGCCTTTGGGAAATCCTCTTGAGAAAACTAATGAACAGTTCGATTTTGCAGCAATGACACCCATGCAGGTCAGTAATATTTTAACGGGAAAAGCAGCAATTAAAAAACTGAACAGAATAAGAAAGCTAATCATTGGGGGGGCAGATATTCACCCTGAACTTTTACAGAAAATCAGGTTGTTAAAAAATGAAACCTGGCAAACATACGGAATGACAGAAACGATCACCCATGTGGCAGTCAGAAAGCTGACTGCTCCGGGAGAATCTGAAAATTATCGGGCTTTGCCTCAGGTCTTCTTTCAGCAGGATGAAAGGGATTGCCTGGTGATCCATGCCCCACATCTGAGCGAAACGAAGGTAGTTACTAATGACATTATTGAATTAGTAAATGACCAGGAATTTAAGTTTATCGGCAGATACGACAACATCATCAACAGTGGTGGTATTAAACTTTCACCGGAGGAAATCGAAAAAAAAATGAGTCCCTATATCAGGCAACGTTTTATAATTGCAGGGTTTCCTGATGAAAAACTGGGTCAAAAATTGGTTCTTATCATCGAAGGTCAGGAATCAGAGCCTTTAGCATTAAACGATTTGGCTGAGAAGGCATGCCTTGCAAAGTATGAAGTTCCGAGGCAGATTATTTATTTACCCAGGTTTCCCCAAACAGAAAATGGAAAGATCATCAGGAATGAAGTTATTAAAGGATGCACTTCTGAAAACCGATGACTACCTACTTTGCAATATAAATTCAAACTAAAACCCTGGTAATGCTGTTTTTTTATCTTTGCAAATTATTTTATTAAAAATCAATAAAATATGAACCCCAACAATTATTGTATAATCATGGCCGGTGGGATTGGTGCGCGGTTCTGGCCCATGAGTAAAACTTCGCGGCCCAAGCAGTTCATTGATATTCTGGGAAAAGGAAAGACCCTTATTCAGCAAACTTTTTATCGTTTTTTAAAAGTATGTCCAAAAGAGAATATTTTCATCGTCACCAACGACATTTATAAAGAGCAAGTCATGCAGCAGTTGCATGGTATTACTGAAGACCAGGTGTTATGCGAACCCATGAGGAGAAATACGGCACCTGCAATCGCCTATGCTGCCTACAAAATCAGCAAATTAAATCCCAATGCAAATTTGGTTGTTGCTCCGTCGGATCATATTATTTTAAAGGAAGATATT
This sequence comes from uncultured Bacteroidales bacterium, assembly GCA_963749345.1. GTDB lineage: Bacteria > Bacteroidota > Bacteroidia > Bacteroidales > JAADJA01 > JAADJA01. The sequence goes on from CAVVMO010000004.1 coordinate 1,083,037, forward strand.
TTTACCGATGTTATTCTTTCGGCTTTGAAGGCCGCATCTTCAAATGACTGGTTACTTACCTTGGGCATTACACCTTCGCGTCCTGATACCGGTTATGGTTATATCCAGTTTTCCGAATCGAAACCTTATGAAGATGATGAAAGAATTAAAAAAGTCAAAACTTTCACCGAGAAACCCAATCTTGAGTTGGCAAAGACATTTTTAGAAAGCGGCGATTTTTTATGGAACTCGGGAATTTTTGTCTGGTCGTTAAAGAGCATATTAAGTGCCTTCGAAAAGCACTTGCCTGATGTGGATTTTACCTTTAAGGAAGGAATTAGCAAATATGGTACTTTGGAGGAAAGAGCATTCATTAACAGTACCTATCCCGTTTGTAAAAACATTTCCATTGATTATGGCGTCATGGAAAAAGCTGACAATGTCTATGTTTTAGCTTCTGATTTTGGCTGGTCCGATCTCGGAACCTGGGGTTCACTTTTTGATATCCGGCTGAAGGATGGGAATAACAATGCTATCATGGGTGAAAATGTGATGACTTTTGATTCGAAAAATTGCATCGTCAACATGCCAAAAGATAAGCTTGTGGTACTTCAGGGACTCAATGACTATATTGTAGTTGAGTCGGATGGAATACTGTTGGTTTGCCGAAAGGCAGATGAGCAGAATATTCGTGAAATAGTAAATTCTGTCAAATTGAATAAAGGAGAGAAATTTGTGTAACTTTTTAAATCATGTATAAAATGAGAAAAATTCTTTATGCTTTTATAGCTCTTTTAATGACCACTCAATCTTTTGTGAAGGCTGACGAGGGCATGTGGCTCCCGCTTTTCATCGACAGATTGAATTATGTCGACATGCAGAAAATGGGACTCCAGCTAACAGCTGAAGAAATATACAGCGTAAATAATTCCAGCTTAAAAGATGCTATCGTGCAGTTTGGAAGAGGTTGTACCGGCGAAGTAATTTCTGATCAGGGATTAATTTTAACCAACCACCATTGCGGATACAGCAGAATTCAGGCTCATTCTTCACTCGAGCATGATTACCTGACAGAAGGATTCTGGGCACAAAGCCTGGAAGAAGAATTATCCAATCCGGGATTGACAGTTTCTTTTTTAGTCAGGATTGAAGATGTAACCGGCAGAGTGCTTGCAGAAGTAACGAATTCGATGACAGAAAAGGAGAGAGGCGAAAAAATCGTCGCCATTTCTGAAATCATCCAGAAAGAAGCCACTGAAGGAACCCTCTATAATGCCTCTGTACGTGGTTTTTACGAAGGAAACGAATATTATCTGTTTGTTTATGAAATTTATAAAGACATCAGATTTGTAGGAGCGCCTCCCTCATCCATTGGTAAATTTGGGGCTGATACTGATAACTGGATGTGGCCAAGGCATACCGGTGACTTTTCTCTTTTCAGGGTATATTCAGATAAAGATGGAAAACCTGCTGAATATTCGAAAGACAATATCCCCTTAAAACCGAAACATCATTTACCGGTTTCTGTGGCAGGTGTTCAAAAGGGTGATTTTTCAATGATCATGGGTTATCCGGGAGGTACAGAACGGTATATGACATCGTATGGTGTAAAGATGGCTCTTGATATCTACAATCAAACTGTTGTCGATATCCGGGATGTAAAGCTAAAAATAATGCTGGACGACATGCAAGCCGATAATGGGGTAAGGATTAAGTATGCTTCTAAATATGCGCGTACCTCGAACTATTGGAAATATTACATTGGTCAAACCAAAGGATTGAAAAGACTTAAAGTTTATGATAAAAAAGTTGCTTTGGAAAATGAGTTTACTCAATGGGTTATTGCTGATGGTCAAAGGAATGAGAAATATGGAAAAGCATTGGAGGATATTGCTGAGGCATATAAACAATTAACGGCTTATCAGTTAGTTTCCGTTTATCAATCAGAAGCCATTCGTCAGGGGAGTGAGATTTTGAGCTATGCAACTGATTTTTCTAATCTTAAGAAAGAGCTTGAAGAAAAAGAAGTAAACAAGGAAAAAGTTGACAAATTGGTTGTTCAGTTAAAAGAAAAGGCTGCTTCCTATTTTAAGGATTACAATGCACCAACCGACCAAAAACTCCTTGCAGCCATGCTTGATATGTATTATAAAAACGTTCCTGCAGGTCAGCAACCGGAATATTTAAAATCTGTTGCTTCAAAGTACAAAGGTGACTTTAACAAATTTGTCGCAAAGGTTTTTGAAACATCCTATTTTACAAGTCAGCAAAAAGTGGAAGTGTTTTTAAGCAATCCTACAGCAAAAAGTATCGACAAGGATCTGGCATATCAAACTGTAAAGGCCTTGAATAATTACTTTACTGACCAGGTGAGGCCAAAATTGACGGAAGCCTATGATTTACTAAATAGGGGAAACCGCGCGTTTGTTGCAGGGTTGAGGGAAATGTACCCGGATAAAAAATTCTATCCTGACGCTAATTCTACGATGCGACTGACTTATGGGCAGGTATTAGACTATTATCCGGCCGATGCAGTTCATTTTAATTATTATACAACTTTAGCCGGTGTAATGGAAAAGGAAGATCCCAATAACTGGGAGTTTGTGGTTCCTGAAAAACTAAAAGAGCTTTATAAAACTAAAAATTTTGGTAGGTATGGTGAAGCCGGAGAGATGAAAGTCTGCTTCCTTACCAATCATGACATTACAGGAGGAAATTCGGGTAGTCCTGTCCTCAATGGGAATGGCGAACTGATCGGCCTGGCTTTCGACGGTAACTGGGAAGCAATGAGTGGCGACATTGCTTACGAACCAGGTCTGCAAAGAACAATAAACGTGGATATTCGCTATGTTTTGTTCATCATCGACAAGTTTGCCGGGGCAAAGAGGTTGATTGATGAAATGGACATTGTTTCAAATCGGGTCTTGCCCAAAAAAGAGCTAATCGAGAAACAGGAATTAATAATGGAAGAAGTCAAGGATTAAATTCTCATATATGTTATTGAGAAGTCTAAACTGCTGAGAAGTGGAAGTAAGCATTTGACCGTTTATGCATTGAACCTCAAACTTTGAACCTTGAACCTCTTTCCTACCATTGATCGTCCTTAGCCGCAGGTTTCGGCTTCATGCCTGCTTTCAGGCTTTCAATCCAACCCTTTGCAAACTCATCCACCTGCGTCAGGTAGCTATCCCAGTTGGCATTGTATTGCGGGTCCTTTTTGTCCATCCATTTTTCAACCGGAATTCGTGAAGCCTGCCGAAAAACGAAGTTCGTCATAATATACCGGTACCGGCCTTCCTTAAACTCAAGCGAAAACTCATATTGGATCACTCCGGCATCTGTCACCAAGCCTTCAGCATCGGTATTTTTAATTTTGAACCGGTGTAAACCTTCAATTTTTCCGGTTTGAGGATCACGGGTTTTCGTAACATCAACAGGGTTTGGGTAATATTCATTGATCCATCCAATAGCGCTGTTAAAAAACGAATCTTTATCCCCCACTTCCTGAACCACCTCCTGGTAAGTGATCAGCTTGGTCGCATCATCAATGGGCAGACTACCGTTTGTTTGGCCGTGAGTAGTTGAGTTCAGAATAGAAACCATCAATCCAACCACAATAAAATGATATACAGAAGTGAGAAAAAAACCTTTCATATCGTAAATAGATAAATTTTGTAATTAACGATTTATATTTATTTTTATTCTTGGAAATAATATCAGCCCAAAATGGAACATGCAAAACCTAAAATTGAATTGCAAAAAAAGCCAAATTTTTTAATTGTTCTGTTCTTGACTTTCGGATGTTATAGCTTTTGTTTTTCACAAAGTAAATTTTTCCCCGGATATATTCTAACATTAAGTGGTGATACTTTGAAAGGCGAATTGCGTGACCAGGGAGAAATTGAAAATGCCCAGCTTATTCTATTTAAAGAAAATGAAAGTGAGAAAGAACACTTCTTTACTCCAACCGAGATAAGAGCATTTTATATTTCAAATGGAAATTACTATGAAAGCAGTGTATTTAAGTATCTTGCAGAAATACCTATTAAGAATTTAGAATTAATTGCAAACACATCCAAAGAGTCAAGTAATCGGTCTGCTTACGAAATTAAAACCGACACCGCTTTTTTACGATTAGTTGTTTATGGCAATGCGAATCTCTATATTCATGCTGAAAAGAATGGCAATTATATGTATTTTATCGAAACTCCATCGGGAGGGTTGAAACACTTAAAGGACCATAAAACATATTATTCACAGAAAAATGGTAATATCAAGTTTAAAACTCAATATACTATTAAGGATACTTTACTTAAATTGACATCAGATTGTCAGAAAAGCCTTGCTTATGAAAGTAGAAGCCGAATATATTTGACAGATCTAATTAATGTGGTTTTTGACTATAATAAATGTATCGGAAGTGAAAGTAAAATCATCCAGCCAAAACTGAATCCAAAGATAAAATTTGGATTGAGTACTGGAATGAGCCGGTCAAATGTACAATTCAAAGAAAGCGAGCTGTATTGGAAGGGTACTCAATATGATTATGCACCCAGGTATAGTTACATTATCGGACTATTTGTCGATTGGTATTTATATAACCCTAAAGAAAATTGGGCAATACAAACCGAATTAAGCTATAATCAAAAGGGGGCTAATCCAAAAGATTATATAGTTCATAGCTACACCATAAAATACGTTGGAATGCCAGCAGATACAATCCATGATTCAGTAAGTTATAGAATAAACACTAAATATATCGATTTAAGTTTTTCAGGAAAGTACTATATAAATGACCGGACAAAAACTATTCGACCTTATATATCATTAGGTATTATTGCCGGCGTGCTGCTCAACAAGGATTATGCTGATGAAGAAATCCATTTTGCTGGAGAGAAAAGTTTTTATCCTGCATATAATTTTCCTGAATTAGAAGCTGGAATTGAAGGGAAAGCAGGGATACTATTAACATTAAAAAAGAATTTTAGCTTTTACACAGAAATCAAGAGTAATTATTCTAGACCTATTTCAAGTGGTAATTATTATAATATGCGGTCTATTTTGTACGGTTTAAGCATAGGTATTTATATATAAAAAAAACCCCTCATTATCTGAAGGGTTTTTGTTTATCCGCATTAAATATCTATTAATACATTCCGCCCATACCTCCGGGAGGCATTGCAGGAGGAGGTTGCTTATCATCTTTGTTTTCAACCACCACACATTCGGTGGTGAGCAACATTCCGGCAATAGAGGCTGCATTTTCCAGTGCGATACGAGCTACCTTGGTAGGATCGATCACGCCTGATTTAAATAGGTTCTCATATTTGTCAGTCCTTGCATTGTAACCATAATCACCTTTTCCTTCTTTTACCTTCTGAACTACAACTGAACCTTCCATTCCGGCATTTTCAACAATCTGGCGCATCGGTTCTTCAAGAGCCCTGCGAACGATTGAGATTCCGGTTTCTTCGTCTTCATTATCACCCTTCATGGCTTTAATCGATTCAATTGCCCTCAGGTAAGCAACTCCACCACCGGGGATAATACCTTCTTCTATTGCAGCACGGGTAGCATTCAGTGCATCATCGAAGCGGTCTTTTCTTTCTTTCATTTCAACTTCACTTGCAGCGCCAACAGATATCACGGCAACACCACCGGATAATTTAGCCAGTCTTTCCTGAAGCTTCTCCTTGTCATAATCAGACGTAGTTGTGTCAATCTGTGCTTTAATCTGGTTAATCCTTGCCTGGATATCAGATTTTTTACCTTTTCCACTAACGATGGTAGTATTATCCTTGTCGATAGTGACTTTTTCAGCCAGACCTAAGATTTCAAGTGTGGTATCTTCCAGCTTGTAACCCTTTTCCTCACTAATTACTGTTCCACCCGTCAACACAGCGATATCTTCCAGCATCTCTTTTCTCCTGTCACCAAATCCCGGAGCTTTAACAGCTACTACTTTTAATCCGCCACGAAGTTTATTTACCACCAGCGTTGCGAGGGCTTCCGTTTCAACATCCTCGGATATAATCAGCAATGGCCTTCCGGTCTGGACAACCTTTTCTAAAACCGGCAGTAAATCCTTCATCACCGAAATTTTCTTATCGTGGATTAGAATATAAGGATTTTCGTAAACCGCTTCCATTTTTTCGGCATTGGTAACGAAATACGGTGAAATATATCCCCTGTCGAATTGCATTCCTTCTACAACATCTATATGCGTTTCGATACCTTTTGCTTCTTCAATCGTAATAACGCCATCCTTCTTCACTTTGGTCATAGCTTCTGAAATCAGCTTTCCGATAGATGAATCGTTATTGGCTGCAACTGTAGCCACCTGCATAACTTTTTCTGAATTATCACCAATTTGTTTTGATTGCTTTTTCAGAGATTTGATAACTTCAATAACTGCTTTATCGATCCCCCGTTTCAGGTCCATTGGATTGGCACCGGAAGTCACATTTTTTAATCCGGTTGTAACAATTGCCTGTGCGAGAACAGTCGCAGTAGTTGTTCCATCGCCGGCAAGGTCATTGGTTTTTGAAGCTACCTCTTTAACCAGTTGAGCACCCATATTCTCTACAGGATCTTTGAGTTCGATCTCTTTTGCAACGGTTACTCCGTCTTTTGTGATAGTAGGTGATCCATATGATTTTTCGAGGATAACATTTCTGCCTTTAGGGCCTAATGTAACTTTAACAGCGTTGGATAACGCATCGACACCCGTCTTGAGTGATTCTCTTGCTTTAAGGTCGAAAATAATGTCTTTTGCCATTTTCTTTTGATTTAAGGTATTACAAAATGATTGTTAAATAATTGCATAAATATCCGATTCTCTCATGATGAGGAAATTTTTCCCTTCATAAGTAATCTCAGTACCAGAGTATTTTCCATATAGAACATTATCACCAATTTTTACTGTAACCTTTTCATCTTTGGTTCCAGGTCCAACAGCGATGACTGTTCCTTTTTGTGGTTTTTCTTTTGCGGTATCCGGAATGATGATTCCGCCAGCTGTTCTTTGTTCTGCTGAAGCAGGCTCGATTAATACGCGATCTGCCAATGGTTTGATTTTTACTTTTGCCATAATATTATCAAATTAAATTCTTATTGTTATAACTGTTGATTTAGTCGTTTGGAGCCTGACATAATTTATGCCAAAGCCTTTTTACACATTTTTGTCATCAGAAGTGCAGAAATCTATTTCCTTAATAAACCCTTATTTATTTCTTAAGTTATTGATTTGAAAGGGGAATAGCGGGGTTGAGGGTATGATAATATTTTCATAAACAAGATAACTTAAAAATAAAAAAGTGTCAGAATCTGGTGACATTCTGACACTTTAATATCATTAAAGTTAACTCTTATGATTATTGCTGCACGTCTTCTTCTGTTTTCTCTCCGGGAGGTGGGGTAAAATTTTCTATTGGCTTGGTGTCCGGTAATTCCTGATATAATTCTTCCAGCTCAGTATCACCGGCCTGAACTTTGGAGCCCCGGGGAATTACAAATATGGAAAACAAACTTAAAACCAAAAGAACTATTGCAAGTGTCCATGTCGATTTTTCAAGGAAGTCAGCAGTTTTCCTCACCCCCATAAATTGATTGGAGGATGAAAAATTTGAAGCCAGACCGCCGCCTTTAGAGCTTTGAACCAGTACAATGAGTGTCAACAATACGCATGTCAGAATGATCAGAACAGCAACTACAACATATACTCCCATATTACTTTTACTTTTATATTCAAAAAAACTATTTAATCTCCTTCCGGATTTTTTCAATTTGGGCGGCAAAGTAACTGCTTTTTTGCGGATTAACCAAACTTAATTTCTTATAAATTTTTATGGCTTTCAACAGATTGCCCTGTTTGTAATAAATTTCAGCGAGGGTTTCCGACACAACAGATTCATTGTCCATCAGGCTGTGTTTTGCTGAATCCACCGGATCGAAAAAAGTAGGCTTGGGAACAATCTTGGGCTCTTCCTTTATAAATTTATCTATCAGTTCAGCATTGGCAAGTTGTTTCGGTTTTTTTACAGGCAATTCTTCAAGATGCTCTAAACTGTATTCAGCGGCAGAAGTCCGCTTTGTTCCTTTCTTTCTTGCCGGGGGAATGTTGGATTTTACCTCAGAGCCTATTATTTTTTCAAGTTTACCGGCCAGATGCTGGAGTTTTGCAAATTGCTGACTGCTCTTCTGATCAGAAGCCTGGATCATATATAAATCTACTTCACTCTTCAACTGATTAATCAGATCGGCTAAAGTTTTTGAATCTGATGGTGCTTCCTTATTAATGGTTGTTGTTTTGGATACTTCAATCGCATTTGTTGATTCACTTTTTATCTGATTAATTTCCGGCTGTTTGACTTTCTGAAGGGAATTGAGAAGTCGTTTGAGCACCCTTCTGTCAGCGGCATAAGCGGATGCCAGCTTCAATTGGTCATTGAATTTTATGTTGTTTTCGAGAAAAAAATTCAGGGCGAGTAATGAGTCAGCCGTTTGAAAAAAAGGATATTCTTTTACCAGATCTTCAAGCTGGATAATTGATTCCGCATTTAGTTGCTCAGGTGATTTAATATAATTAATGAATTGCTGCCGGTTCATAAATGCTGAATTCTAAGTTCTAATCATATACAATCATAGAGGTGAAATTATCATTCTACACCTTGCATTTTACCAATTAACGACAGCTTTGTTGAAAACATCTTCGATGAGCATCTGATTGATCTCCTCAATTAAGCTTTCCTGCACTTCTGTCAGATTCTGACTACTTGAATAATCGGCATACCGGCTGAATTTAGAATCAAAGCTTAGATTATCATCCACCGTATTGGTGTAAACAACATCAATCGTTATGGTAAGCCTGTTAAGGGCTGCCTGGTCGTTTCCCTGTATCGCCACGGGTGAAGTCTTGTAATCCGTAATGGATCCTTCAAGAACCAGGTCGCCGCCATCGTTTATAATTACCAGGTTAGTTTCAGAGGTAAATTTATCCCTTAGTCCATCGGTTAATTTCTGGCTGAGACTTGTAACCACCAGTGAAGCATTGTTTGGAAAATATTTGATGCTGATCGTTTTAACATCTGGTGGAATAGAGGCGCCCGTAAAAGAATATTTCATCGAACAACCTTCAATGAATGCAAGGATTATGAGGGAAAATAGGATTCCGATGAAATTCCTGGAAACTTTCAACCTAAAATTTATTAAACGATATCGTATTCTTTGATCTTCCGGTACAATGTCCTTTCAGAAATCCCCAACTCTCTTGCTGCAACCTTTCGTTTGCCATGGTGTCTTGCAAGGGCTTTTCTAATCAGATCAATTTCTTTTTCCTGAATGGATAAAGATTCTTCAATTATAACAGAATCTTCAATGGGCTCAACAACCTGGTCATGCGGAAGGTGATGAACTCTATTGTCCTCCAATGACTCATCCACAGACCTGAAATCTGGACTAAATTGTTTAAATATCTGGGTATTTTTTGTTTGTATATCCTGGGATGTATCTTCATTCTGCAAAATATCACCTACCACCTTTTTCAGGTCGTGAATATCCTTTTTCATATCAAAAAGTACCTTGTACAAAAGATCCCGCTCCGAAATCCCTTTTTTGTCATCTTCACTTCTGTATAGAACAGGCAGATCTCTGTACTGGCTTACCGGAAGATACTTGGCCAGAATTTCTGCATTAATATCTCTCCTGTTTTCGATGATGGAGATTTGCTCTGTAATATTTTTCAGCTGACGTACATTCCCATTCCACTTATAATTGATCAGCAATTTTATCGCTTCATTGTCAAGCTGCAATACCGGCATCCGGTACTTCTCAGCAAAATCAGCAGCAAATTTCCTGAACAACAAATGAATATCCTCTTTCCTGTCTCTTAACGATGGAACATTGATTGGAACTGTGTTTAGCCGGTAATACAAATCTTCCCTGAATTTGCCCTGGCTAATTGCCTCGGTGATATCCACATTAGTAGCAGCAACAACCCGCACATTTGTTTTAATAGCCTTGGAAGAACCCACTTTGAAGAACTCGCCTGTTTCGAGTACCCGCAACAACCTGACCTGAGTAGACAAAGGAAGCTCAGCAACTTCATCCAGAAAAATGGTTCCGCCATTCACCACTTCAAAATAACCTTTTCTGGCATCGTGTGCTCCGGTGAATGATCCTTTTTCGTGGCCAAATAATTCTGAATCGATGGTGCCTTCAGGTATCGCTCCACAATTGACCGCAATGTATGGTCCATGCTTTCTGGCACTCAGCTGATGGATGATCTTCGGGAAGGCTTCTTTCCCAACACCACTTTCGCCCGATATGAGAACGGTAAGGTCAGTGGGCGCGACCTGCCTGGCAATATCGATTGCCCTGTCGAGCAGGGGAGATGTCCCGATGATTTCGAACCGCTGTTTTATTGCCTGAACATCCATTTTGATTTCTTTCTGAATAGTGGCACAAAATTACTCAAAAAACTGCAAAATTGTCTTAATTATTGTTAATAATGGATCGAATCAATAACCATCAGGATCATTCAAAACAAAAAAAAGAGGCTGTCTCAAAAGTAATAAACAAGCGTCATTGCAAGGAGGTACGACGAAGCAATCTGCTGATTTTCAATTTTAACGGATTGCTTCGCTCCGCTCGCAATGACGGAAATCTAGCTTTTGTGACAACCTCTTTTCAGGATTAAAGTTTTGAACTTTTAACTTTTCTTTACTTCTTTTTTAATCCTTTGGATATGCCCGCGTCCGAGGGCTTTAACCTCACAACCCAACTCAAAGTATTTTCTGATTTTATCATCAGATAAAATTCCAAATGCATCTACAATGGCAATGGGTCCGCCTGCCCATTTCACAATTTTAGCCGGATCGAGATCCTTGTATTGTTTATGAGGAACGGCCAGGATCAGGGCTTCGGAACCTTTCAATGCTTTTTGTAAATCTTTCAATACAATAGTTTCCTTCAATTGATCCTGGTTGCGGAAGAATCTGCTCCAGGAGTGTTCCGGACTTTCATCCTGGTTTTCAAATTCATACCAGTGATCCACATAAGGATCATGAACACGCATTTCAGCACCCATTTCAGTAAGCTTCCTCACCACCATTTCGCTGCCGCTATAGCGGGTATCGCCAACATCCTCACGGTAACTTGCACCTGCAATCAGCACTGTAGAACCTGCAATGTATTTACCCATATTTCTTAATGCATCACGCACCAATTCTGCCACATGCAATCCACGGGTATCATTGATATCAATGGCGGTAGGAGTAATCCTGAAAACATCATCGCCATCTTCAAAGCCGAGAATATGACGGTAAGCCCAGTAACCTAATCCACCATCTTTGGGCAGGCAATAACCACCAATACCCGGACCCGGAAAAAGCATGTTACTATGAGTAGGACGCATCTTAATGGCTTTGATCACCTTGATCAAATCTACCCCGTTGCGCTCGGCAAACAAACTCCACTCATTCATGAAAGCGAGAATGGTAGCGCGATAGGAATTTTCCACAATTTTTGTGGTTTCTGATTCAATCGGACGGTCCATCACAGTCAAAGGAAACTTTTTAGTGTTCAGCACTTCATGCAGGAACTTTTCAACCTTTTTTCGGGCTTCAGCATCACATCCCGAGCACACTCTCCAGAAATCACGAATTGAAGAAACATATTCCTTACCAGGCATCACCCGTTCGAAACTATGTGAGAGGAGGGGTGTTTCTTTTAGTCCACGTTTTGCAAAGGCTTTTTTCAGGATAGGCCAAGCCACAAATTCAGTGGTTCCGGGAGCAACGGTAGTTTCAATTAAAACCAGGGCTTTGGGAGGAATGGTTTCACCTATGGTCTTCATCGAAGACTCCAGTGCAGCCATATCGGTATCACCGGTTTTCATATTTCCGAGGTCTTGCTTTGCATAATCACACTGAACATCTACTACAACCACATCAGCAAGTTTCAGACAATCGCTGGTATAAGTGGCAATGAAAGATTTAGCCTTTTTCACTGTCCTGGCGATCAATTCATCTACCTCAGGATCTTCAGCTTTTACAGGTGATTCGCCCCGATTCACCAGTGGGATTTTCCAGAAACTTCTGACACTTGGGCGCTGATATCCAATTACAAACTTGGAATATTTTCCTTTCTTGTCTTTGGTATCGGCTACGATGGCAGCCATTACCACACCCACAAATCCCAGTCCCATCACAACGACAACTTCCTTGCCCTGGGCTTTGGCTTGTTTAGCCAACTTTTCAACCCGTTTAAATTCGGTGTCATAGTCCTTTTTCAATGGCAGTGGAAATTTTTCTCCTTCCGGACTTACTGCATATTGTCTTTCTTTACTTTCCATATCGCTTTTAAAAAATTAATGATTTATATCCAGCCTTTGAGGTGATAAAACCCCAAAGCTACAATTTCTCTTATGATTAATATTTCATATTCAAGGTGAATCCAGAATTGATATCTGAGTTGAGTATTATGTCCTATTTCAGGAATAAATTTGTTTCTTCCTCCAAGGTCTTTATCGTTAAACACCAGGTCAAAGTCTATTGTTTGTTCAAAAGCCGGTATTCCGCTTATGTTTTTAAATCCGGCTTTCCTAAAAGTCAGGATTGCTCTACGCATATGCTCAGGAGAGGTTACAAGAATCACTGATTCCGTGGTCGACGAGATCATTTTAATCACTTCAAGTGCCTGGTAACGGGTATTTTTTCCATTGGTTTCCAATGAAATTCTTTCAGATGACACATTTCGAATTTCAAGCTCTCTCTTCATTAAGTTAACAGAACTAGAGGAATCATCTGTTTCTCCAGGTAACGAAATTATAATCCTGGCTTCAGGGTATCGATTTGCAACAGCTGCTGCATAATAAGTTCGCATCAATCCAGATTTTCCGGGGATGGCGCTTCCTCCCATCACAACAATATATTCAGGTTGAATTTCTTCCTTGCACTCTGAGGTTCCCAGCCAGTAATAGCCCCAGAAAGGTGCAGTTGTAAAACTAAGGATGATCATGATGATACTGATGCATCCAAAGAAGATAACCAGCCATTTTAAGGTTTTAAAAATTAATAACAAGGATTTTGATTTAACTGCCATTTGTTATTAGAAAAGGGGTATAAGGTATAGGGTATAAGGTATAAGGTATTCCCTTATATCCCTTATATCCCCTATTTCCCTTATTCCCCATTTTATCTGCTAAATAAAAAAATTTACCTGATGATCGCATTAAGTTCTTTCTGGTAGGCTTCCATCAGCCGGTTCATCGTTTTTTCGATTACTTTATCAGTAAGCGTTTTTTCTTCGTCGAGCAAAATAAAACTCACGGCATACGATTTCTTGCCAGCTTCAATATTCTTTCCTTCGTAAACATCAAACAGATTGATATTCCGCAATAGTTTATTCTCTGTCCGATACGCAATTTTTTCTATCTCTTCGAAGGTGATATTCGCATCAATCAGCAAAGCCAGGTCGCGCCGCACCTCTGGAAATTTAGTGATGGGCTTATATTGATTTTGGGTGCCTTTCACCAGCTTCAAAACAAGGTCCCAGTCAATTTCGGCATAAAGTACCTGCTGCCTGATATCATATTCTTTCAATAAACCATCAGATACAACACCTATTTCAAAAAGACTGCCTTTGGGAGTAAAATAATTCAACCCAATTGACAGGTATTCTTTTTCTGTTTTTTTGTGATCAAGTGAATAGGCATCGACACCAATACGTTTCATAATGTTAATGGTATAAGCTTTGAGGTAATTGAAATCTGCCTCACTTTTCTGGTTATACCAGCTTTCCTTATCTTTTCGTCCGGTTATAAACAGCGAAAGTTGGTTCGATTCATCATATTTTTTTATAACATCCGAAGCATTCTTGTCGGTTATCCTATAAACCTTACCAAACTCGAAAAGCTTTTGGTCGTTCATCTTACGATTCAGATTGTAAAGAATGGTTTCCAGTCCGCTGAAAAGCAGGGTTTGACGCATCACATTCAGGTCGCGGCTCAGCGGGTTAAGGATCATAACGCTTTGCGCTGCGTCAAAATCTTTCCGGTTTTCGTAATAAACGGATTTAGTCAACGAGTTATTCATAATCTCGCTGAAGCCATTGCTGCTAAGGTAATTCATCGCAACTCCAAGCAGGTTTTCAGGATCGGGTTTGACCGAATGAGAAATGGACGAATTGACTTTGACCGGAATTTCAACATTATTATACCCATAAATCCGGAGGATTTCCTCAATCACATCTGCTTCGCGCGTGACATCCACACGGCAGGAGGGGACGTCAAGCTGCAGTCCATCGCTATTTTCTTGAAGGATCTTAAATTGCAATGAATTCAGAATATTCCTTATCACATCATGCCCGATAGGTTTTCCAATCAGTCTGTCAATATTGGTCCAGCTAACATCCACTTTTGCCTTTGGGATGGGTTGGGGATAGACATCCTTAATTTCTGAAGATATTGTTCCGCCTGCAATTTCTTTAACCAGCAATGCGGCTCTTTTCAGCGCATAAATGGTCATATCCGGATCCACACCGCGTTCAAACCTGAACGAAGCATCGGTTTGCAGGTCGTGGTATTTGGAAGTCTTACGAATATGAACCGGGTCGAAATAAGCACTTTCGATAAAGATGTTCTTCGTTTTTTCGGTCACACCTGATTTTATCCCGCCAAATACACCACCAATACACATTCCTTCTTCTGTGTTACAAATCATCAGGTCGTTGCCTGAAAGTTCCCGTTCGTTACCATCCAGGGTGATAAACTTTGATCCTTTAGGTAATTTCTTTACGACGACCTTACCGCCCTTAATCTCAGCCGCATCAAAAGCATGAAGAGGCTGACCGGTTTCGTGTAATATGTAGTTGGTGATATCCACAATGTTGTTGATAGGTCGGAGACCAATTGCATTCAGCCGGTTCTTCAACCAGACAGGCGATTCCTTTACTTCTATTCCGGAAACTGTAACCCCGGCATACCTCGGACAGGCAGCAGTATCTTCGACTACAACATCAATATCAAGAGCAGTATTTTCGGTTCTGAAATTTTCAACCGATGGCAAATTAAGCGACCTGTTGCCATGAGTTTTCTTAACAAAATCAATATTATCCAGCACAGCCTTAATATCCCTTGCAACGCCAATATGCGAAGTAGCATCGGTACGGTTGGGTGTGAGTCCGATCTCAAAAACAAAATCATTTTCTACTTTGAAATACACAGCAGCTGGAGTTCCAACTTTTGCATCGGCAGGCAACACCATGATTCCGGCATGGGATGTTCCCAAACCCAGTTCATCTTCGGCGCAGATCATCCCTTCGGAGACTTCGCCCCTGATCTTAGCTTTTTTAATTTCAAAGCTTTCTTCGCCTTTGTGAATGATGGTTCCAACAGTAGCCACCACCACCTTTTGACCGGCAGCTACATTGGGCGCTCCACATACGATGGGAAGGATTTGACCGCCTCCAATATCCACGGTTGTTTTACTCAGTTTATCTGCATCAGGGTGTTTTTCGCAGGATATCACCTCACCGATTACAACACCTTTCAATCCACCTTTAACCGATTGCCAGGGTTCAAGGCTTTCCACTTCGAGGCCGCAATCAGTAAGTAATCGGGAAAGCTCTTCCAGCGACAAATTAAAATCAAGATATTGTTTCAGCCAGTTGTATGAAATTTTCATTGAAACCTTATTTAATAAGAAGGTGCAAAGGTAAGATTTTACTTATCAAGAGAAATCCATGTAAATTGATGAACTTGAAAACTATTTGAATTTCTAATTGCTTCACTACTTAATGAAGGCTTATTGGATTTGGTGATAATATTTAATTGTTGGTGACAACACCAACTTGAGGCAAAAGCTGGATTTAAAGCTCAATCATATTCCTAGGAATTTAAAAAAATTAGGATGATTTTTATCCTATTGTAAATTTATTTACCTTTACGGTAATCTTAAATTACCCAATTATGAAAACAATAATCTTAGCTTTCTTGCTTTTCTTTTCGATCAGTCTCACAGCACAACATAAATGAGTGCTTTGCTTTTTAAATGATCTTTCGTAATGCTTTTCCCCATTTTTCGTCCAATTGTTAGGATAATATTTATTTGCTACCGATAAATATTTCTTTTTATCCATATCATTCTTTACCCACAAGAATATTCTTTCAACATTTAATTCTTTATTTATCCTATCCCTAAGACTTGCTGTTTTACCAATTCCTGCTTTTCCCAGATAAATACTTTTCCAATGTCCATTTTTCTCGTATTTACCCCAAAGATAAAATCCTGGACTTTCAGGAATGCTTAAAGTTAACTTTAAATTCCCAGCCTAGAATTATACAAATAATTGAAAAGTAATGAAACCGTCACCCAATTTATCTTTTTTAGAAAATGCTATAATTTCGCCATGAATTTGAGAATTCAGTTTTTTTTGATTTGTATTCATTGCTTTAATTGTATTACTGTTTTTAATATTGCAAATGTAGATAAAAGTTGAATATAAGGATTTTAAGGATGCAGATACCTTATTCCTAAATTTAGAGTATTCCGGTGCAAGTATCAATATTATTGGACCTTATTACAATTATAACGAGAACGATATTACGTGGTTGAATGGAGAAGAAACATTCGGTTATATTTTATTAGAAAGTGAGCATACATTTAATATTGTAGTAGGATTTAATATTTCTCCAAACAAATATATGATTTTCACTGAGCAGTATAACTTGAATGATACTGATACACTTGAATATTTTACTAATCAAGCGATTTATGAGTTGACTGTTAATCCGGTAGATATAAACGGTACTCCTTTTAATCAATTAAATGGAGATGACCATAATAATATTTATTTTTGTAAGTACCTCATTGGTTAGCGTTGAGTTTTAGTCGAGGAAATACAAGGAATTTAAGTGCGCCCAAGGAGTCCTGAACGCCCTTTTTGTCAATGATGGTTTCACCAGTCTTATCTGCATGAATCTGCAAAAGCTGGTTTGAAATCAAGGTTCAATCTTCAGGCACATCGGTTTTATGAAGGTTCCGTTTTCATACAGTTAAAATTTTTCTTGTCACCAATCTGGATATGTTAAAAATTGAATAATCCGGGATGCCTTTCCAGCAGTATCCCATAAAATCACAATAATAGGGATCAGTACAATGCGATCCAATGTCAATTGAGGGCACCTCCGGTTGTTGTAAGGCATCCAGTTCACTTGATAGTAGATTTCTTACTGTAGCCTGTTTTGCAAAACCAGCTCATGAGTGGTTGAAGTGAAAAATTGTTTGTTTATCGAGTACCCTTCCTCACATACTGGTTGTTGCAGGAATGATTTATCTAACCAAATATATGGTTTTAAGAGAATAACCCGGCTGATTATAAGAGTACATTTGTCATATGTTTTATAAATCAACCGTTTTTGTTGTAGCTTATTATTAATTTCCTGCAGATAAAAACTCTGTATATTATACTACTTATAATATTCTCGCTCCTAGGTTAATGTATTTAGATGTTTTGGGTTTTAACAAATTACTTCCTTTTTAATAGTTTAATAAACTCATCTATTTTCTTTCTGTTTTCCGGTGTGGGTTTTAAAAATTTAGCAGTAAAAAACTTGTCATCATTAAATACAATTGTTCTACTAATACCTTTACCTTTAGTTGAAAAATAGCCCCAAAACCATAAATCTTCTATTAGCATAAATTCATGGCCTAATTTTTCTTTGAATAAATTGTTTATGTTAATGAAATCCTTATACTGATCCAATTTTTCATTTTTATCTGGACATAAGATTTCGTTTAGGATTCGAACAATTACATTGTCTACAGGTATCATTAATTCTAATACATCAATATCATATTCCCTGAATATTTTTTGATTGCTTTCAATGTTCCTTTGTACCCAGTCTATATTTCTTAAAAATAGGGCAGTTTTTTTGGGACCAAAATTCAGATTATTTCGACTTATATGCGTATATAAATCGTTGTACGACTTGATTTTTTTACCAAAACACTTAAACAAATCTCCTAAATCAATCTGATGGTTCTTCTGGGAGAGCTTTTAATTTTTTATAAAATTCTTTACAAGACTTACCATTCCTGGTCAAATTATTACCACCAGCTGCGGAAATTGCATCGATATAAAGAATCCTTATTTTTTCCTTTGCATTAGATTGACAAGTTAGGAGAGATGAATTAAAAAAACGATTAATACCTTTTTTAACATCAGCATTTTCCCTTACAAATTCAATTACCTTTTGGAAATGGCTTTCATTACTTGAATAATGATCTATAAGTGTGCTTTCTTTCATAGAACAGTATTATTTACAGGTTGCTTTTGCATAAAATTTTCTTGATAAAGGTAGGTTATAAATTTAAAACAACATAAATGTCATATTGGACATTATTTCAAATCATTTCTTAAATTGAAGTTTACAAAAGTGTAACCGGAATCCGATCTTTTAATTAAGACACTTGAACCTGGGTAAGGGATTCCTGGTGATGTTATCATCATTTGCAACTCGTTATCGTTTAAGTTCTCAACATCTTCGTTGTCAAAAATGAGACTTTCTGCGATGATCGAATCCCATGACCAAACTTCATGAAGGCAATCAAATTTATCAACCTTTGTTTCCTGACGGAATACAATTTTGGTGTCCTTATCTATGGGAATTTCCTTGAATTTATTGCTCATTGAATACCTCCTCTATTTTCTGTTTTAATTTTTGGGCCATTCTAATGTCTTCTTTTCTGACGAAGCGCTCCAGGAAGATTTTAACCAGTGATTTATAATACCATTCCTGTTTATCCTTTGGTGCATTAAACCGTTCCCAAACTTCTACTCCATCAGTTTCAAATTCTCTTGCTATTTCGGAGATATTGTCAAGTTTGTCGGCACACATGATCTGTACTATTCTGAGGTTGGCTGTTTTAGCTGTTTCTATATTGGCTTTCTTTCTTACTTCCCATGGTGCCTCTTTATTAATTCAGTAACTGCCATGACATATTTAAGGACTTTCTTCCCGAAAGCCATACCTACTTCTTCTGGTGTTGTTATAGTATCTTCAAGCACATCATGAAGAATGCCTGCTTTCACAACATCCACTATACAATGGCTTTCACAGAGAATCCTCCCAACACTTATAGCATGAAAAATGTAAGGAATATCAGTTTCCTTCCGTAAATAAAGATGGTGCGCATCCGCTGCAAAGATGATCGCTTCTGTCAAAGGCTCATAATAGATAATGGGCCTGCTAAATGGTTCGTATATTCTGTTGAATTTATCTTTTTCCATGATATGATGTATTTTAAATTAAAAACCAATTTTTCTTCTGTTCTCATTGACCAATGATTCCTGTTCACAATAGTGGATCAATGATTGAATGTCATATTTCTTTCCTTTCAGAATATCTGTCATAAGGACTTTACGTGCTACATTGTCAATGTTCCCTCCGGTAATTTCGAAACGAGAAGCGAGAATTCCGGCCTGACCGGTTGTCAGGCCTGGAATCTTGTCCATCCAAATATTGGTTTCGTGGTTGCATATGGTTTACTGAATTCGATTTTATATAAAAACCGGCGTTCAAAAGCCTTGTCAAAGTTGTGGGTTTGGTTAGTTGTAGCGATCAATATGCCTTTGAAATCTTCCATTTCCTGCAATATGATATTCTGAATTGTATTTTCAGTCTGAACAACATTAGAATCAGAAACGTCCTTGCGTTTGCTGAATACAGCATCAGCTTCGTTAAATACCAGTATGGGCGCTATTTTGGAGTATTTAACTGCCTTGTTGTAATCAGAAAAAACTGCTTTGATTCTTTTTTCACTTTCACCAAACCACATGGACTTGGTATCGCTGATGTCCACCATCATGATATCACGACATGTTTTTTTGGCAAGCTGATAGGTTGATGCTGTCTTGCCTGTTCCGGGAACACCATGGAATAATAAAGTAATACTTGTTGGCATTCCCTGTTTTTTTAACCTGCTCTGGATTTTTTTAAAGTTAGTGACTTTTAATAGAGTGACCAACTCTTCGAGTTGTTCATACTCCCTTGCATTAAAAAAAAGTTTTGTTTTATTAATGGTTTCGCATGAAATCATGCCTTTGACCTTGTTTTCATTGCTTTGAATTATGTCAATATCGTCTTCCAGGAAAATATCCAGGGCTTTTTCAGTAAGAAAAATTTCTCTGTCACCTCTGAAAATACCATCCTGCAGATGAACAAGATCATGCTTAATAAGGTTGGACTGACTTTTTACTAGCCTTCTTTTCATTTCGAAACGGTCGGCTGTATCACTCCAGATTTTATTGCAAGCCTGGTTTAGATCAGTTGAATTGTCGCCTTTAATGGTTTCTCTGCAAACAAATAAGAATAGCAGCATCTCTCCTTCTGTAAGTTCAAATTTTGAAAGCCTTTTAAGGAATTTGGAGTCTCCATTTCTTTTAATCAGACTTTTAATTTCCTGGTTCATCTCCTCATAAGTCAGGAGTCCTTCGCTGCGCTCATCAATCAGGTCATAAATTTTTTCAAGCAGAGGTATTAGTTTCAGTTTATCTGGTTCATGAAGTAGTCCTTTATTCATTGTCGTAATTGCTTCTGTTACCCTTGATGAAATGTAAAACTCTTGGAAATTGGTTTGCGCAAATCGGTTTGGCTTAGATTGAATGGTAAGCAGTTTCAGGGTTCTGAGCTTTTCTAAGTCATTGCGATGTTCAAGTATCCTCAGGGTGTTACAATTTAAGTGTTTTGCAATAGTATATATGGATACACATTCTTCATCAAATGAAAGCTGAAATATGACGGCAAAAAGAATTGCCTGCATAGGTTCGCATCCGAGAAATTCAGCAAGAAAATGCGATGACTTATATTCCGGAGAATCCAGGTCGATTTTCAGTTTAGACTTTTTTGCCTTCCTGGCAAGTTGTTCGATCTGGCTGATCAAACTTATTGATTTCTTTTGTTCATTTGATACTATGTTTTTCATTGCAAATTTAATTTCTGGTGCAATATTACCTTGAGAGGGCGCAGTGTATCTGCATTGTATGATTTACTTATCTTTATGCTAAATTTTTTTTATGCCAAAGAATAAAGAAGCACTAATCCGTTATCGTGTGATCAACCGTTGCATTCGGGATTATACCTATGTGACAAAATCACAACTCATCGAAGCTTGTGAAAGAGCATTGGATATAAGTCCCATTGGAGAAAGGACCATTGAGGGCGATATTCATGCCATGCGATATGATAATGGTTTGGGATATTATGCACCTATTAAATCCGATCGAAATCGAAAAGCATACTATTACGATCCTTCTGACTATTCGATTGACAACATCCCATTAAATGATGAGGAATTGCAATCCCTGACATTTGCAGCCACATTGCTGGATCAATTCAGGAACGTGGAAATATTCTGCAAGTTTACCGGTAGTGTTCAGAAGATTGTAGATGCAGTGAACATCAATAGAGTACTGGATGAAAAAGGCACTTTGAATTTTGTGGATTTCGAGAAAGTGTCATTTGTTAAGGGCAGTGAGTATTTAGATACAATTATCAAAGCCATAAGGCACAAACATGTTTTGAAAATATCCTATCGTGCTTTTCACTCGGAAAAGGACCATCACCATGACATTCATCCTTATTTACTAAAGGAGTATAGGAACCGCTGGTACTTAATAGGATATTATGATTACTTCCGGGAGATCAGAATTTATGGTCTGGACAGGATTGTGGACATGAAAGAAAATCCAAAATTAAATTACATAGACAGCAGCTTTTCACCAGAAGAATATTTTAAGAATGTGATTGGAATTTTTTCTCCATTGGGAGAACCACCGGAGATCATTCTTGAATTCAACAAAGATGCGGCTCAATACATTACCACCCAACCGATTCACGAGAGCCAGAAAATAATAGAGGAAACTGAGAAATCAGTAAAAGTTTCTCTGAATATTCATCCGACGGTGGAATTGGAGCAATTGATTTTGGGTTGGGGTAATGCAATAAAAGTAATAACACCGGAAAACCTAAAAGAAGAAATAAGATATATTCTGAGAGAGAATTTGGACAGATACAACTAAACCAAACATTTTTTCATTTCCTCAGCTTATCAGGCTCCAGTTAGGCTTATTTTTATTTAGGAACCGAAACTGCTTTAATACCGGGATGTTTTTCTCCATTTGAAGGTGCGGGTCTTCGCTGAGCAGCTCGGTTGCAATATTCCTCGAAAGCTTCAGTATTTTTTCATCTTTGATGATGTCGGCTATTTTCAGGTCAAGGATTCCGCTTTGCTGGGTTCCCTGCAAGTCGCCGGGACCACGGAGCTTCAGGTCAACTTCGGCAATTTCGAATCCATCAGTTGTTTTTACCATGGTTTGTATCCGTTGCCTCGCCTCGCTGGTGACTTTGTAACCGGTCATCAAAATGCAATACGACTGATCGGCGCCCCTGCCAACCCTGCCGCGTAACTGGTGCAACTGCGAAAGTCCAAACCGCTCAGCGTTTTCAATCACCATCACCGAAGCATTCGGAATATCCACCCCGACTTCAATCACCGTCGTGGCGACCATAATTTGGGTTTCTCCCTTTATGAAGCGCTGCATCTCAAAATCTTTGTCCTTTACATTCAATTGACCATGAACCATGCTCAAGGCATATTTGGGTAGGGGGAACTCGCGGGTGATGCCTTCATAGCCATCCATCACGAATTTCAAATCCAGCTTTTCCGATTCATTGATCAGCGGGTAAACAAAATACACCTGTCTGCCTGTAGCAATCTGGTTTTTCAGGAACCCAAACACTTTCAACCTGTCTTTGTCGTAATAGTGGACTGTCTTTACTGGTTTTCTGCCAGGAGGCAATTCGTCGATTACAGAAACATCCAGATCGCCATACAAGGTCATCGCAAGCGTCCTTGGAATCGGAGTAGCGGTCATTACAAGCACATGAGGAGGAATGGTATTCTTTTTCCAGAGCTTTGCCCGTTGTTCCACACCAAAACGGTGCTGTTCATCTATGACTACCAGCCCGAGATTATTGAACTGAACATTTTCTTCAATGAGGGCATGCGTTCCAACAAGGATATGCAATCCGCCACTTTGCAAAAGGTTGTGAAGCTCCTTTCTTTGTTTGGTTTTAGTTGATCCGGTAAGAAGATCAACCTGGATTTCAAGCCCCTCAACCATTCGGGAAATGGTTTTGAAATGCTGGTTGGCGAGTATTTCGGTTGGCGCCATCAGGCAGGCCTGGTAGCCATTATCCAGTGCGATCAGCATCGACATCAAAGCAACCAGCGTTTTGCCACTTCCTACATCACCCTGCAGCAGCCGGTTCATTTGCTTTCCCGAACCCAGATCTGACCTAATCTCACGGATCACTTTCTTTTGTGCATTGGTCAGTTCAAAGGGTAGGTTGTTCTTATAAAAATTATTCAGGAAAGACCCGACAACAGAAAATTTATGTCCTTTTATTTTTTCGATCCTGAGAAACTTAAGTTTTAACAGGTTTAACTGGATGTAAAAAAGTTCTTCAAACTTCAACCGCATCCTGGCTTTGTCCAATATTTCCTGATCGGGTGGGAAGTGAACAGTGAGCAATGCTTCTTCCCTTGGAATAAATCTTAGTCTTTCAAGAATTGGAAGTGAAAGCGTTTCCGGGTTGGATCCTTTTATCTGGACCAGCAGGTTTCGCATAATTTTGCTGATGCCTTTGCTGTCGAGTCCTTTGGCCTTCAGCTTTTCAGTTGAAGGGTAATAAGGCATCAACTGTTCGCCAAGATCAATTTTCTGATCAGAAACAGCTTCTATTTCGGGATGTGGAAAATTGTATTTGTTATTGAAAAGAGCAGGTTTCCCGAAAACCACATATTCCTCATTGAGTTTAAGTTTATCGATGATCCATTTAACTCCTTTAAACCATACCAGTTCCGTTTCTCCTGTTTCGTCCTGCAGGATGGCAATTAGCCGTTCAGACCTTGGTTTACCAATTTTCTGAAGCTGGATTATTTTCCCTTTGAGTTGAACATATAAGGTATCGCTGTTGATTTCATTGATCTTATAAAATTTGCTTCTGTCGACATACCT
The DNA here is from genome assembly GCA_963749345.1 of uncultured Bacteroidales bacterium. Lineage (GTDB taxonomy): Bacteria > Bacteroidota > Bacteroidia > Bacteroidales > JAADJA01 > JAADJA01. Next base: position 1,107,097 of record CAVVMO010000004.1, read on the forward strand.
GAATGGAAAATGGTGGAGGAGGTGATTGAAGGTAAAAATGCCCAGTTCCTTTTTCAGGACATCAGCCCTTGCAGGCCCAACCCCTTTTAGGAATTCAATGGGAGTATCAAGAAGTTCAACAGATCTCATTCGAAATTAATGAAAGATACAAAGTTATAGAATAAGGTCATCTAAGGGCAAAAAAAAACTCCCCCGAACAGGAGGAGTTGATTTATTTGATCAGGCTCTAAAATTCCCAGAGCTCGTGCTCGTATTCGAAGAGTTCGGTTTTAATCCGTTCAGCCTCCAGAAGAGCATCCATTCCAGATGCATAGTCAGTAATATCCCGGTTGTATACATTTTCTTCCTTGATAACATAGCTTCCGAACATCCGCTTCCAGAACATTTCATCATAGGTTCTTTCCTCCGCACCATTTTGCCTGTTGAAAACAATCGACTGAGCAAATACCGGTCTTGCTTCAGGGAAATAGATCCAGAACATTTCCTCCAGACCGAAATAATTTCCATTATCATCGTACAAATTAATGACCGGGCAGATACCGAGAATCCTGACGTCCATCTGGGAGCGCTGTTTATCAAAAAACCAGACTTCCTTAAGTTTTATCCTCTGAACTGAATTTGACCGGAAATCTTCTTTTACCACTTCATATCGTAAAATACGCTGTGGATTGTTAGGATCATATATAGGAACAGTGTCAGATTTGTTAAACTTCTTTTCAATCTCCTGATAAGTTAAAGGAACCAGGAACTGATCGTCCTTTGTAGGATCATAGGCAGTAATTGTCCCTTCCCTTACGGCGTCCATGATAACCGTCATAAAGTTTTTCCAGTTCTTCTGAGGTGTCTCAGGATAATAGAAAGGTTGATTCATTTTCTGACGCAGGTCCATGACGCGCCATATTCTTTTTTGCCAGATAACATCTGCTTCCCTTACAGGGTAGTAAGGAATGGGTTTTTTGTCTTGCAAATGGATTTGATCAAAAACTCCGTCACGCGGGCTATCCAATATCTGGGCGCCTGTGAAATTTGAAATTCCAAGGAAGATGCCAACAAATATTAAAAGGCTGATTGTAGTTCTCATAAAACCTCCCATTAGTTTATAGTAATATTAATTGATTCGATTTTACGGGGTCCTTCAGGACCTTTTACCTTGATGTCACGAAAAACGACCACATCATTCTTTTTAAGCGATTGGATCTGGCTTTTCATTTTTTCGGTGAACATCTGGCTTTCCGATAACTCTGTTACAAAATACCCACCTCCCTGCGGGATAAACATTGTAAAAGAAGTTACTTTAAAGTCATATTGAAAATCAACATAATCGGGCAACTGACAAACCAGAAAAGCATTTGCGAGCATTTTTTTAATGGAAACTTTCCCATCTTCAGCTCCAATAATTTTTGCAAGCGGGTCAGGTAATCTTTTAATCCTGAACTTTTGCTGACCCATAAATTTTCTGGTTTTATTATCTTCAGCATTAATTTTTACAGTGGTTTCAAAAGCTTCTGCTGGCAAATCCCTCACTACCCAGCCTGTGTCAGAACGAATAATTTTTCCGGATGTAATTTCAGGATATAGCTGGGCATCTGCTTTCCCTGAGGCAGAAATAGAAACCGGATTATCAACTCCTCTGTAAAACACATTCATTTTAGTTGCAGAAACTGTTGCAGAAGGTTTAGCTACGATGTATTCGTGATGAAAATGATAATCTTTGGGAGTACCCCAGGGGGTTTTCATACGAATTAAGCCTGCATATTTTCTGGTCCCTTCAGAACTGGCAGGAAGTTCGAGTTTAACAACACCACTCTCACCTTCGATGCGGGTTGCCCGGGAGAATGCTGCCTCGGTTAAAGTATCGGAACCTTCCAACACATATACTTCAGGGTTCTGTTTTGTATCGTAAGCAGCAACTAATATTTCTGCCCTGTATTTATCTCCCTGAAACACGTAATTGCTATTTGGGATAACTTTGGCGTTTACCTCGTCAAACTTGAAATCCTCTGCCGATATTGATGAATACAAATAATTAACAACATTGGTTTCTGCATTATAGACTTCCGTGATGAGCTTGTTAAGGATTGTAATATCTGCTGCAAGAATGGTACGATAAAAATAATGCGTTGCCCAATCCTCTTCTTTACCATCAGCATTTTGGTATTCGCCATCGGTTTTTAATCCAAGATCGAATCCTTCCCTGTCCTTCTCGTTTACATTTTTCAATAAATTCTGTTTAAATTCTTCAATTTTTGCCAAAAATGTTTCGGCCTCACCTTTTTTGGTATCTGAACCTATGAAATAGTTGGTAGGGATGTCATAATTGTCCTTTTTTGAGATATAATGTAATCTGCTTGTATCTGCTTGTTCAATTGTAATACCTTCAACGAGTGAAATTATGGTCGCTTTCTGTAAAGTAATATATTTAACCATCTCTATCGAAAGTGCCTTGACCTCTTTAGCTTTGTTCCAATATTCTTCTACCTTATTCGGATTAATAGAATATTGCTTTTCGAAATCGGAATAAATGTCTTCAACCTTCGCAGAGAACTGTTTATTGGTTGTTTCCATGCTTTCATTTACAACCAAAAAAGCAGTTAAAATTTCCCGCGAAACATTCAATGCCAGCAAAGCAGTCAATACCAGGTACATCATGGCTATCATCTTTTGCCGCGGGGTTTCCTTATATCCAGCCATTTACTCTTCTTGTTTTAAGTTTTTCGAATTTAAAATTTATTTAACCTGTTAACTCTCTGATTTTACATTCATTGCTGAAAGCATGTTTCCATAAACGGTATTGAGGGCAGCTACTTTCTTTGACAGATTATCAAGTTCGGTGTTATAAGTAAGCGTTTTATCCGCTGATTCATTGATTTTGGTATGCAGTTCAGTCAGGGTGTTTTTAAGCTTGGCTGTAGCTTCAACATGTTCATTTGTTCCTTTCAACTGGCTCTGAAATACATTATTTAATACGGAAATATTTTCCTGGTATTTCGAAGTATTATTGATAGTGCTGTTAAGGTTTGTAATAAATTTCTCAAAGGTTTCCTGCAGTTTACCGGAAGTTTCGGCCTGGTTATGTGAATATTGTAATTGTTTTTCGTAGGCGGCATTGAGTGAAGCAAGATTTTGAGCGATCTTATTCAGTTGTTCGTTGTAGTTTTTCTCTTTTAATGCACTGAAATCAAGAGCTTCAGCAGACTGTGAAACGATTTGAGCCGATTTAGTATAGTTTTCTGCAAGTTTGTTAGCCGAATGTGTAACCGCTTTAACGCTTTCAGCAAACCCTTCGGTAATATTCATATCAATTTTTAGCGAATCGGATGCCTTTGTATAAGCATTTGTAAGATTGGTCACTGAACCAGCCGCGTTCTTAACAGATTTAACATAGTCTTCCGAGGCAGAAATATCTTTGCTTAGGTTTTCTGACTGCTTATTATAAGAATCAGTCAGGGTACTTACCGACTTGGAAGCTCCTTTTACTCTTTCAGTAAACTCATTGGTTGCAACAGTCGCATTTGAAACATCGCTAAGCTTGTGTGTACTATCGCTCAGATTCTTTAATCCTTTACCCAGGCTTTCTATTAATTCAGGTCCAATTTTAGCTTCAGCCAGCATGTTATCAAGATCCCCGGTTAATCCTAATTTTTTTGAATTGGGTTCATCAAGTTCATCAACAATACCGTGGTACATTCCGGCCAATTCAGGATAAACAAGGCTCCAATCCGGCTCAACGTGTGGTGGTTCGAAAGCGGAGAAGAAAAAGATAATAGATTCCGTTCCCAATCCGATCATCAACATGATATCAGATCCCTGATAATGGTTGATTTTAAAAAGGGCTCCTAAGATCACAACAGCAGCGCCCCAGCCATATAGTTTGGCCATGAAATTTTTAAACCCCCTGCTTTTAACAATATTGTTTAATCCCATGATTAGATTTTAATAAATTTAATAATTGATTAATACTATGATTTTTGTGGATCGAATTACTTATTATAAATATGTGAGGCTTTTGATGGATTGTCATCCATTTGCCTGCCCAGATAAGGTTGAACACACCTGAATCCTATGTATGATTTGGCTGTATCCTGATATTCATATGTACGGGATGCTACGTGCATATAATACCTGATATCTTTCCATGATCCACCTCTGACAACTTTGCGTTTAAGCACGGGAGGATCATTATCATCAGCGTTATAGGTGTATTGTGGATTTAGATCCCAGGTGAAATTATAAGAAGATTCATCAAAAGCATCAGATGTCCATTCTGCAACGTTTCCGGCCATATCATAAAGTCCCCAATCATTCGGAGGATAATGGGCAGCAATAATGGGTGTTGCACCTCCATCATCAGAATAATTTCCTCTTAAAGGTTTATAATTGCCCAGGAAGCATCCTTTATCGTTTCTTGTATAAGGACCTCCCCATGGATAGGGATTGAAATCATGACCTCCTCTTGCTGCCCATTCCCATTCTGCTTCAGTTGGAAGCCGGTAGTCATGAATATTGGCCTCTCCGCCTTTTTGGGCAAGATAAGTGTTTCTAAGTTGTGTTCTCCATACACAAAATGCTTTTGCCTGTCTCCAGTTTACTCCAACAACCGGATAGTTATCATAGGCAGGATGCCAGAAATATTTTTGAGTTAACGGTTCATTAAATGAATAAGAGTAATCAAATAACCAAACCAAAGTGTCCGGGTACACATTAATCAATTCTTTTCTTACATAAACCGATCTGTCCTGTAAGCCTTGCGGACGATTTGCCAGAGAACCAGCCTGCTGGTTGCCTTCTTTGGTAAAATCTTTTTTAGAAGCAGCTTTTAAATCTACCCAATAGTATTCATAATTAAGTTTTCGGGTATCAATTTCTTTTTTTCTGAAATACCTTTCGTTTTCAGGAAGAAACATCTCCTCAAGGACATCTTTTTCCTCTTCACCTTGCCAATCTATTCGAGTTTGCCAGTTCAGGAAAGGAGGATCGAATATTTCTCCTGTTTTTTTATCTTCTTCTACCAGATAATCTTCAGGTAAAATATCTCCCAGCAATACCCGGGCGATTGAATCCCTTACCCAATATACAAACTGCCTGTATTCATTATTGGTTATTTCAGTTTCATCCATGTAAAAGGCAGTAATTGTTACGGTCTTGGGTTGATGAACCAGGGCATAGGCCTCATCTTCATCCCCAACGCCCATGGTATAACTTCCAAGTGGAATATAAGACATCCCAAATGGCATGGGTTGATAAAACGGTTTTCTTTCCTGTACACCGATAAGTTCACCATTTCCTGAACTTCCACAGCTACCTAAAAGAATTAAAGCGGCCAGATAAAAAAGAACTCTTTTCATATTTTTAGCTGATTTTATTCTTAATGAAAAAGATAATCAAATTTTTTACTTATAAACTCCTGAAAAGTTTCGTTAAAATTATAAGAATCTGGTATTTCTGTAACTTCTTCTTCCCTTATCCATATTTATTTTGAAGTTATATCCAACCATTATTTCATGACTTCCACTGCTACCTATAGCTGATGTAGGTATAGTGTAAGCATAACCAATCATTATATCTTTGATGCTTAATCCCAGAAGAACTGAAAAAGGATCCATTACCCGTAAACTGCTATAGGAAACGCCACCCCATACTTTATTATTGTATTTTAGCAATGCGGCTAAATCAAACTGAGTTTTTACCGCATCAGATTTTACAAGCAGCGACGGCTCTATAACGAACGACGGGTTGTTTGGGAAAGCCCATTCATAACCTGCTGATAAATAATAGTGCCGTTTGTATTGGTAATATAACTTAGTGCTTTCCGATTCTAAAATTCTTGTAGATGACAAACCAACATAAAACTTTTCGGGTACTAAGTATTGAACTCCCAATCCAAAGTCAAAAACCATATCACTGTCTTTGCCTCCCTGCAGCAGCGGATCATCCGGATGTGTAGCACCTTCGCGCAGTTTAGTAAAATCCATGGTACTATTTAAAAAATCAAGCTGTACACCTATGCCTAAATTTCCCATCCCAATATCCATCCGGTAAGCATACATGAGTTTGACGCCAATTTCACTCTGAAAACCTAATTTATCCGAATAGACATTCAATCCAACTCCTCCGTGAAGGAAATTAAGTGGTGAATGAATACTTAGGGTATAAGTATTTGGAGCCACTTTGTTTCCATCTCCATCTTTAAAACCAACCCATTGTTGTCGGGCAAGACCGATGGCACTAATGCCTCCGATAGAACCTGCAAAACCGGGATTAAAATAAATACCGTTAAACATATTGTGCACAAATTGTGCTTCCTGTTGAGCATTCACCATTGCAAATGGAAAGACCAGTAAAACAAGTAGTAAGGCTCTTTTGCGTATTTTCATCCGAGTTATTTGCATGCTAAAAAGGTGGCTAAATTAACATAAAAAATTAATATCAAAAAAATAAGTGCTGCAAATTACCTATAAATGCCATTAAATTAGTGAATTTTCAATCATGCACATTTATGGACTAACTTGACCAGGGTAAACTTCAATATTGTAATTGTTAGTAAATAAACCCTTTTATACAAAAAATGTTTAAACCGAAAAACGTTAAAATCTGAATATTAGTCTTTAATAAATCATTTATCGAAAATCAACATTTGAGTTTTAAGACAAACGTATTGTTGAAAAAGTTGCCTTTAACAAGTAAAAAATAACATTACCAAAATAGCCGTATCATTTTGGAAATTGGAATATTATAACCAGTAAAAAATTAATTTTGCAGGCTTTTATTGGGATATGTAAATTTTAAAGTATTAAAAATATGGCATTTATAGTAAAGGAAAAGCTGTTTTCCAAAAAATGGTTTATATCGTATACCCTCATAATTGTAGGGGCATTTATTATGGCTTCAGGATTTGTTTTATTTATCACCCCTTATAAAATTGTACCCGGAGGTGTATACGGTATTTCAATAGTCCTCCATCACCTGTTCGGAACCCCGGTCGGTTTAATTGCACTTTGTTTCGATATTCCTTTAACCCTGATTGGTATAAAAATTCTTGGACCCCGGTTTGGGGTTAAAACTGTTGTTGGCTTTGTATTTACTGCGGTTTTTGTTGATTCCTTAACTTATTTATGGGGCGAGCAACCACTTGTAGAAAATGATGCTTTGCTGTCCTCCATTTTTGGTGGAGTGATGGTAGGATTGGGTTTGGGTTTGATTTTTAAAGCCAAGGCCACTTCGGGTGGTTCTGATATTGTAGCGATGATCATCGCCAAATATACACGGTTGCCTTTGGGCCAACTTATGATCCTTGTAGATTCTGCAATAGTTTTTGTTGGATTTGCTGCTTTTCAGGACTGGAAAATTCCCCTGTATTCATTGATCGTCATTTTTATTACAGGTAAGGTAATAGATGTTGTTCTTGAAGGTATCAGCTATGACAAGACCTTGTTTATCATTTCGGAAAAAGCTGAGGAAATCCGGAATAAGATTATTGTTGACCTTAATCGCGGAGGTACCTTCATCCAGGGGAAAGGGATGTATAACGGCAAGGACAGGACTATCATCTATACCGTTGTAAACAGAAGGGAAGTTGCCATGCTGCAGGAATTCATCCATAAAACCGATCCAGGTGCATTTATGACGGTTATTAATGCCAACGAAATAATAGGTGAAGGTTTTAAATCATTGAATGATAAAGTATCAGAATAAAAAAGCTAAGATTATCGTTTGTGAATTTTGGACAGAATGGATTTGTGTAATTTTGTAGCCATAACAAAAATTAAAATATCATCATGCAACATTTAAAATATACTTGTCCTAAGTGTGGCAATAAACATTTTGAAGCAGGAGAAGCAAGAACAACGGGAAGTTTTCTTACTAAGCTTTTCAACATCCAGAACAGGAAATTTACAACGGTAACCTGCACGCAATGCAAGTACACTGAATTTTTTGCAGCTGAAAGCAACCAGTTGGGAAATATTCTGGATTTCTTTACTAACTAATTATTTAATTTATTTTGATATGAAAATGAAAAAAAGTCACTGGTTTCTATATTTGTCAATCTTAACAGTTCTAATTTACGGTTGTTCTAAGGACGAAAATGCTGACAATACAATCAATATATTTTCGGTTCAGGATGACATAGCTTTTGGACAACAAATGCGGGATGAGATTCATTCTAATTCTGCTGATTATCCCTTGCTCAGTGAAACTCAATATGCAGCCGCATACAATCATATTTACAGGATCAGGGATTCGATACTGGAATCAGGCGACCTGAAGTATGCTGATAAATTCGACTGGAAAGTAGACATTATTGAAGATGATGAAGTACTCAATGCTTTTTGTGCTCCGGGCGGCTACATTTGTGTGTATACAGGAATTATAAAATTTCTAGATAACGAAGCACAATTTGCCGGAGTGCTTGGTCACGAAATGGCTCACGCCGACCGCCGTCATTCTACTGATCAATTAACCAAAGCCTATGGAATTCAATTGTTGCTTGGGATTGTCCTGGGGAATAATCAGTCCCAATTGGCACAGATTGCCGCCGATCTTGCAGCAGGAGTTGCAATGCTTGCGTTTAGCCGCGACGCAGAAAATGAAGCCGACGAATACAGTGTAAAATATCTCTACAATACAGCTTATGATGCCACAGGAGTTAAAGGATTTTTTGAAAAAATAGGCGGAAGCCCTCAACCTCCTGAATTTTTAAGCACTCATCCCAATCCTGACAATCGTTTTGATCACATAGTTGAAGTCTGGCAAACTTTAGGAGGAAAAACCGGTGGTACCTTCGAGGAATCCTACAATCAATTTAAAAGTACATTGCCCTGATTTCATTCTCTAATCAGTTGATTTAACTTTTCCTTTGAACATTATTCTTTTCATTTAATTTTGCGCCATGGCAAATAACGAAGAACTTTTTAAAAAAATAATTGCCCATGCCAAAGAGTATGGGTTTGTTTTTCCCTCGAGTGAGATTTATGATGGATTGAGCGCTGCCTACGATTACGGGCAGTATGGTGTCGAACTGAAAAACAACATCCGCAATTACTGGTGGACATCCATGGTGCAGCATCATGAGAACATTGTTGGTCTGGATGCTGCAATTTTTATGCATCCTACGGTTTGGAAAGCCTCCGGACATGTGGACGCGTTCAACGACCCGATGATTGATAACAAAGATTCGAAAAAAAGATACCGGGCCGATGTTTTGGTTGAAGATCACATTGCAAAAATTGAAGGGAAAATTGCAAAAGAAGTTGAGAAAGCGGCAAAACGGTTTGGTGAAACGTTTGATCAAAATCAGTTTGTTACAACGAATCCGCGGGTAATGGAATACCAGCAGCAAATTGATGTGATCAAGCACCGGCTCTATCCGGCAATGGAAGAAAACCGGCTTGACGATATTAAAAAGCTGATTGAGGATCTGGAGATCGCCTGCCCAATTTCCGGTTCTAAAAACTGGACCGAAGTTCGACAATTCAACCTGATGTTCTCTACACAGATGGGATCGCTTAGTGAAGATACTAATCAGATATTCCTCCGGCCTGAAACAGCACAGGGCATTTTTGTCAATTACCTTAATATTCAGAAAACAGGCAGGATGAAGATTCCATTCGGTATCGCTCAGACCGGCAAAGCTTTCAGAAATGAAATTGTTGCCCGCCAGTTTATTTTCAGAATGCGGGAGTTTGAGCAAATGGAAATGCAGTTTTTTGTCAAACCCGGAGAAGAGTTGAAATGGTTTGAATACTGGAAACAGGAAAGGATGAAATGGCATCTTGGAATGGGAATTCCTGAGACTGAATATCGATTCCATGAGCATGATAAACTTGCACACTATGCCAATGCTGCCTTCGATATCGAATTTAACTTCCCGATCGGATTTAAAGAACTTGAAGGAATTCATTCCCGCACTGATTTCGACCTTGCTTCACATCAAAAATTTTCCGGTAAAAAAATTCAGTATTTCGATCCTGAACTCAATGAAAGCTATGTGCCTTATGTTGTTGAAACCTCTATTGGTTTAGACCGGACTTTCCTTGCGGTCTTAAGCCATGCTTACCAGGAAGAAAAATTAGAAGACGGCTCGGATCGGGTTGTGATGAAAATCCCACCCTTCCTCGCTCCAATAAAGGCAGCTGTTTTACCATTAATAAAGAAAGACGGATTGCCTGAAAAAGGTTTAGAAATTTTTGACAAGCTGAAATACGATTACATGTGTTTTTACGAAGAAAAAGACTCTATCGGAAAACGTTATCGCAGGCAGGATGCCATTGGAACACCATACTGTATTACAGTTGATCATCAGACGCTTCAGGATAATACTGTCACCATTCGTGAAAGGGATTCGATGAAGCAGGACAGGATAGGAATTGACAGGATTTCGGAAATTATCTCAATCCGGCTGAAATCGAATAAATAATTCCAATTTGATTCATTCAACCATCCGGTTAAATTAATTTAAAATAGGGTTGATAATCATATTGCATCTATTTTGCCGCGAATGCACGAATAAAAGGCAATTTAGCAGGATTAAAAATATTTAATTTGCGCATTAGCGGCTTATAAAGATTCATCTTATTAAGCCCGATATCAAAATTAACCAGAAGTATTTTTTTCTACTTTTGCCGCACTTTGATTCAGAAGGTTTTCTGAGTCATTTTTGCAAATTTTCAAATAAAATAATGGAATACAATCACCTCGAAATAGAAAAAAAGTGGCAGAAATTCTGGGCTGAGAATAAAACCTTTAAAAGTGTCATCGATCATAACAAACCCAAATATTATGTATTGGATATGTTTCCCTATCCGTCCGGAGCCGGATTGCATGTTGGACATCCACTTGGATATATAGCATCGGACATTTACTCTCGGTACAAACGCCTGAAAGGATTCAATGTCCTGCATCCTATGGGATATGATGCATATGGTTTGCCGGCAGAGCAATATGCCATTCAGACAGGGACCCATCCCGCAATTACTACCGAAAAAAACATCCAGCGTTACCGCGAACAACTCGACAGGATAGGCTTCTCATTTGACTGGGACAGGGAAGTCAGAACTTCCGATCCAAAATATTACAAGTGGACTCAATGGACCTTTATCAAGCTTTTCAAACATTGGTATAATAAATCAACTAATAAAGCTGAAACCATTGATGTTCTTGTTAATGAATTTGAAAAGAATGGAAACCAGAAGCTCAACGCAGCCTGCGACCCGACAGATTTTTTTACTGCATCTCAATGGAAAAGTAAAACTGAAAAAGAGCAGCAGCAACTCTTAATGAATTATCGTCTTGCTTATTTAGCTGATACATGGGTTAACTGGTGCCCTGCTCTTGGAACTGTGCTTGCCAACGATGAAGTAGTGAACGGAGTTTCGGAAAGAGGCGGCCATCCGGTCGAACGAAAACTGATGAAACAATGGTCGCTCCGGATTACGGCTTATGCGCAGCGCCTTCTTGACGGGCTTGATAAAATAGATTGGGTTGAATCGCTCAAGGAAATGCAGAGGTATTGGATTGGGCGAAGCGAAGGCGCTTCAGTAAATTTTAAAATAAAAGGGAATAAAGAGGTTCTGGAAGTTTTTACCACCCGGCCAGACACGCTTTGGGGAGCCACTTTTATGGTTCTTGCTCCTGAACATGAACTGATCCCTCAGATCACAACAGCTACAAATAGTGCAGAAGTTGAAAATTATATTACCTGGGCAAAAAACCGCTCGGAAGTTGAGCGAATGGCTGAAGTAAAACAAATCACGGGGAAGTTTACAGGAGCTTATGGGATCAACCCCGTAAACGGAAAAGAAATTCCTATCTGGATTGCAGATTATGTTCTTGCCGGTTACGGAACTGGCGCCATCATGGCGGTTCCGGCTCATGACAGCCGTGACTTTGCTTTTGCAAAAAATTTTAAATTGCCTATCATTCAGGTTGTAGCCAAGGAAGGAGAAGATTCATCCGATCCGGCAGACTGGGAAGGATCGTATGATGCCAAAGAAGGAAAAATGATCAACTCCGGATTTATCGACGGGATGGAAGTAAAGGAAGCCATTCGAAAAACTATAGAATATCTTGAAAAAGAAACACTAGGTTTCGGAAAAGTAAATTTCAAGCTTCGGGATGCGATTTTCAGCCGGCAGCGTTATTGGGGAGAACCTTTTCCAATTTATTACAAAGACGGAATGCCTTATCCATTGGATGAATCAGAACTTCCGCTTGAACTTCCGCCGGTTGACAAATACCTGCCAACCGAATCGGGTGAGCCGCCTTTAGCCCGGGCGAAAAATTGGAAGACCAAAGAAGGCTATCCGCTCGAAACCAATACGATGCCTGGTTTTGCAGGATCGAGCGGTTATTATCTTAGGTATATGGATCCCTGGAATAACAATTCATACTTTTCGAGAGAAGCCAATGAATACTGGCGCGATATTGATCTCTACCTCGGCGGTGATGAGCATGCCACCGGCCACCTGATCTACAGCCGTTTCTGGAATATTTTTCTGTATGATCTTGGATTGGTTTGCGAGGAAGAACCTTTTAAAAAGCTGATCAATCAGGGGAAAATACAAGGAAGGTCGAATTTTGTGTACAGAGCGAACCTGGAAAAAATGGCTGAATATCTCCTTTGGGAAAATCTGAAAGATCGGAAATTAGGTGTGACCTTTATCCGGGATTTTCGGGATGGCAATCGCAAATTTGATTTTTTCAGTGAAGAAGCCAGTCTCCTCATAGAGGTAAAGAGGCAGCAGTCTTTGAAAAAAGTCGCTGATCCTTACGAAGAATATGCTTTGGAAAAAGGTCTGAAGCTTTTATTGATCCCAATCCGTGATTTTCTTGATATAAAAAGTGTCATGGACCGAATTAATCGCACTCTGAAAGGAGAGGACGTACCTTCTTTTATTGAAAAAGAAGCTCTTGAACAGTTTCCCGTTTTTGTGTCGAAAAATTATCCCGGGCTTGAATTTTATACTGATGCAATTCATGTGGATGTTAATATTGTTGATAATGATGTCCTTGACCTGGAAGCCTTTAAAAAATGGCGACCAGAATTTGAAAGCGCTGAATTTATCCTTGAAGACGGTAAATACATCTGCGGATGGGAAGTTGAAAAAATGTCCAAATCGAAACATAATGTTGTTAATCCTGATGATTTAATCAACCATTATGGTGCTGATACTTTCCGTCTTTATGAGATGTTCCTCGGTCCGCTGGAGAGTCATAAACCCTGGGATACCAAAGGAATTGAAGGCGTTTATCGCTTTATGAAAAAATTATGGAGACTATTTTATGATGAGAATGCAAGATTGATCGTTACCAGCGAAAAGCCCGAGAGTAAAGAACTGAAAATACTTCATCAAACAATTAAAAAAGTGCAGGATGACATCGAACGGTTTTCATTTAATACGGCGGTTAGTCAGTTTATGATTTGCGTAAATGAACTTACTGAACTCAAATGTCACAAAAAGGAAATTCTTCAGGATCTGGTCGTTTTGCTGGCTTCCTATGCACCACACATTGCGGAAGAATTATGGGTAGTTTTAGGAAAAGCTCCTGGTGTATCCTATGCTTCTTTCCCGCAGTTTAATGAAGAATTCATCCAGGAAAATTCCTTTGAATACCCTGTTTCTTTTAACGGGAAGATGCGTTTCAAGCTTGAATTGCCGAAGACTTTATCGGTTCAGGAAATTGAAAAGCAGGTTTTGGCTGCCGAAGGGACCCAGAAATGGACCGAGGGAAAGCAAATCCGTAAAGTCATCATTGTTCCTAATAAAATAATAAACATCGTACATTCTTAGTTTTAAAATGAACTTCAATTATAGCCGCGAATGCGCGAATATTTAAAATATTACCGCAGAATATTCTTAAGGCTTGTTATCTATATAGGCCTGCCCTTAACTATTTCTCAGGGATTAATTGCCCAGGAACCCTGGCGGCAATTAAGAAATGAAGCATTCAAGGTTGGTGAAAGACTTCAGTACAGGTTTTATTATGATGCCTGGCTAACCGGAAAAATCACCGCAGGGATTGGGGTCATGGAAGTGAAAGACACTGATCAGCAATTCAACGATCGGAAAGTTTATCACATTGATACAGACGGCCAGTCCAAAGGAATGTTTAATTGGTTCTATAAAGTTCACGATCAATTCGATTCCTATGTCGATAAGGAATTCCTTGCACCACATTATTTTGAGCGCAGAACCCGTGAAGGGGGTTATAAAAAAGATGATGAATACCGGTTCGATCATGTCAATAACACGGTAACTACAAGGAAACGAACTACGACAATCCCAAAATATACACAGGATTTTATCTCGGCTGTTTATTTTGCCAGGACCTTTAATTCAGATACCCTTGAAGTTGGAGACTTGCTTCCTGTCAATTTTTTCCTTGACGATTCGGTTTATACCTCAGCCATCGTTTACGAAGGGAAAGAGATCATTAAAATTGAACTCGGTAAGTTTCGGTGTCTGCGTTTCAAGCCAGGAATGGCCACCGGAGAAGTTTTTTCAAATAAATACCCGATGACCCTCTGGGTAACCGACGACAAAAACCACATTCCGATTTTGGGAGTTTCAGCTGTGGTTGTTGGTAATGTAAAAGCCGAACTGATGGAATACGATGGACTAGCCAATCCACTAACTTCATTGCTTGAGAAGACCGAATGAGTGCATTTCGTTTTTTAAAACATTACTTCCGCCTGATATTTATTATTAATTTCGAAAAATATGGAATTTCACATAATCTGGCATCTTAATTAAAATATTTCAACTTTTAAAAAGTGTTTAATAAAATGAAAACTAGACTTATTCTTATTTTTGGTTTGCTAGCAGTAGCAATAGTTGCCAGCAGTCTATCGGTGTTTTATGTTGCTCAAAGTAAATCAAAATCAGCGGCACCTTCAAAGGAATATGATGACTATGACAAGGATTGGGAAAAAGTGGATTCACTTGTCAATGCCGGTTTGCCAAAGTCAGCACTTGATCTGGTTGAGCTGATTTATTCAAAAGCACAAAAAGAGGCCAACCATCCGCAATTTATTAAATCCACCCTTTATAAAATAAAGCTAAAGGCTGATTTTCAGGAAGAGTTTATGGAAACGACCATTCAGGATGTCGAAACGGTTATTCTGAAATCAGGAACACCGGTTAAACAGATTTTACATTCCATTGAAGCTGACCTTTACTGGCGATATTACCAGGCTAACCGGTATAAATTTATGGATCGGACAACGACTATGAACGTCGACAAAAAAGATATCCGCACCTGGGATTTGAAAACGCTGCTCAATGCTGTCATCAAAAATTACAAAGCTTCTCTCAAGGACAGCGAAAGCCTGAAAAAAATAAGCCTTAAAGATTA
Organism: uncultured Bacteroidales bacterium; assembly: GCA_963749345.1. GTDB lineage: Bacteria > Bacteroidota > Bacteroidia > Bacteroidales > JAADJA01 > JAADJA01. The sequence continues at coordinate 1,122,448 of CAVVMO010000004.1, forward strand.
CGATGCGATCCTTGAAATACAAAAAGATTCAAAAAAATACCGTCCGACACTTTATGATTTTCTTGCACACAGAGCACTAGAATTTTTTAGAAATGATGAATCATCCATCATTCAGCCGGCTTTCAAATTCGAACTGGACAAGGAAAATTACTTTTCAAAAGCTACCGATTTTAAAGATCTTCAGATAGAAACCAGGGATACGCTTTCACTCAAGTTTTATGCTGTTGAAATACTTCAGGATTTGCTCACGTTCCATCTGAACGACAACGATCCAACGGCCCTGATCGATGCCGACCTGATCCGGCTGGATTTCGTTAGAGATAATTCTATCCTTGAGCTTAAGGATAGTCTATACCTCAATGCCATGGTATCTCTCGAAAAAAAATACACGTCTTATCCTGCAATAGCAGATGCGGGTTATAAAATAGCACAGGAATATTCACGGCTTGGGGATCTTTATAATTCAAAGGTATCTGATAAGTACAAATGGGAGAAAAAGAAAGCATTCGATAAATGTACTGAGGTTATCCGAAAATATCCTGATTCTGATGGTGCACAAAATTGCAAGGTACTCCAGCAGCAACTTGAAAGACAAAGCCTGCAGCTTACTACGGAAAGTGTGAATGTTCCGGACAAACCATTCCTGTCCCTGGTTGATTTCAGAAATACACCTAAACTCTGGTTTAAAATCATTCAGATCGATTACAACGAAGAAAGGAACTTCAGGAATGAGTATCAAAACACCCGCGATTTATTGGTTAAATATCTTTCCTTTCCGGTGAAGCATTCATGGGTTATTGAAATTCCTGATGACGGAGATTTTCAGGGTCACAGCGCTGAAGTTAAAATACCGGCTTTGCCTTTGGGATATTATGTAGTTCTTGCCAGCACCACGCAAGAGTTTCTTCCGGATAGCAGTTTGACAGCTTTTGATTCCTTTTGGATTTCCAGCATTAGTTATATCAGCCAAAGTAAGGATAAGGCTGGTTATAAGTTCTATATTCTTGACAGAGAATCCGGTGCTGCCCTCCCAAATGTAAATGTCAAAATGTTTTATCGTCAATACGATTACAGGAACAGAAAATATGAATACCGGGAAGGCGGAAATTTTATTTCAGATGTTATAGGTTCATTTGAAATTCCTGCGCTTGATGCCAATGCCCACGCAAATTCATTTTCACTGGAATTCACTTTAAAAGGTGACAAGCTAGTTACAGGCGATCAGTATTATCATTCGGGATATTATCCACCGGAAGAAAGAAAAGAAACCCGGACCTGGTTTTTTACCGACAGATCGATTTACCGTCCTGGTCAAACCGTTTATTTTAAAGGAATTGTAATTGATAAATTCAAAGATGCATATTCCATTAAGCCGGGATTCAAAACCACTGTTGAATTCATGGATGTAAACTACCAGAAAGTTGCAGAACTGGTATTAACTTCAAATGAATACGGTTCTTTCAACGGAACTTTCACCGCTCCTTCTGGTGTGCTGAATGGTTCAATGACCATTAAAAATGAAAGCGGCTCTGTAAGTATCCAGGTGGAAGAATATAAGCGACCGACTTTCGAAGTAACATTCAATCCGCTGAAAGGAAGCTATAAACTAAATGAAACCGTGACCGTAACAGGTTCTGCCAAAGCCTATGCCGGAAATGCCATAGATAAGGCTTCAGTGAAATATAGGGTGGTTCGCCATACTTATTTTCCTTGGCGGTATTTTTGGTTCGATTATTTTCCATCGCAACCTCAGATGGAAATTGAAAATGGATCAGCTATCACGGATCAGGATGGAAATTTTTCAATTCAGTTCACCGCTATTCCTGATCACACTGTTCCTGAGAAAAACCAACCGTCTTTCCGATACGTGGTTTACGCTGATGTGACCGATATTGGCGGTGAAACGCAATCAGAATCAACTTCTGTTGAAGTCAGTAATATTGCATTAAAGGTGGACCTGGGTCTGGCTGAAACCATTGACAAAAGTGAATTCAAAGAGATTAAAATCAGGACTACGAATCTGAATGGTCAACCTGAACCTGCTTCAGGGAAAATTACTATTTCGAAACTAGCGGAACCGGAAAGGTTGTTGCGTAACAGAAAATGGGAAATCCCCGATTTGGCTATTATCCCTAAGGAGGAATTCGTTAAAGATTTTCCTTACGACATTTACATGAATGAATCCAATCCGGAAAAGTTCAAAACCGATGCGGTGGTTGCCACATTAAATTTCGATACTAAAATTGATTCGATCCTGAAACTTAATGATGTTCAAAGCTGGAAACCAGGAAAGTATTTAGTCAATGTTGAGACTAAGGACAGTTTCGGCCAGGATGTAAAAACGAAGACTTACTTCATGCTTTGCGCAAAGGATGAAACCAAACCTCCGGTGAATGAAATCAACTGGTTCCATGTGATCAAAGGAAAAGGTGAGGTCGGCGAAAAGGCTTCATTCCTTGTGGGAACGAAAGATAAAAATGTCCATGCTTTATACGAAGTCGTTCAGAAAGACAAAGTCATTCTGAGCCAATGGCTGGAACTGAGCAACGAGCAAAAACTGATCGAAATTCCAATCACCGAAGAACTCAGGGGTGGTTTTTCGGTAAATCTTCTTTTTGTAAAGCACAACAGGAGTTTTGAAAACCAGTTCAATGTGGAAGTTCCATTTACGAATAAACAGATTGATTTTGAGTTTGAAACCTTCCGCGACAAGCTGACACCGGGTCAGAAAGAACAATGGAAGATAAAGCTGAAGGGTCATAACGGAGAAAAAATTGCCACTGAATTGCTGGCTTCCATGTACGATGCGTCACTGGATGCTTTACTTGACCATTCATGGCAGTTCAGCCTTTATTCTCAGTTATACGGGCAGCTCTCCTGGGAAGCGTACCAATCTTTTGCTGTTGGCAGAAGTAATTTATATACACCTTCGTATCCATATGAGCAAAATGTATTCAGAGAGTACGACCAGTTAAACTGGTTTGGGTTTAGTTATTTCGGAGGAAATTTTTACCGGACAGGATTTATGGAGAAAGGTATGGCTATGGATGGCATACAGGCACTTCCGGGACAAGTTGAAATGGCAATGGATAAAACGGAATCTTTGCAGGAAGATATTATTGTCTCAGAATTTTCGACAGGAGGTGTTTCAGAAAAACCTTCTGAAAAAGAAACTGAAAAATTTTCCGGAATGCAGGTACGTAGAGATTTCCGTGAGACGGCCTTCTTCTATCCATCACTTAAAACAAATGAACTGGGTGAAATAGAAATCAGCTTTACGGTGCCGGAATCCCTTACTAAATGGAAACTGATGGGATTGGGCCATTCGAAAGATTTTTCCTTTGGACAATTTGAAAAGGAGATCGTAACTCAGAAAGAGCTGATGGTGATTCCCAATGCTCCGCGCTTCTTCAGGGAAGGAGATAAAATGTCGTTCCCGATCAAGATTGTAAATCTTTCTGATGGAGCATTAACAGGTTCATCTGAGATCAAATTCTTCGACGCAAGAACCATGAAGGATGTAACAGACAGACTCATGCCTGTGATGGAACCATTGACTTTTTCCGTTTCAAAAGGAAATTCCCAGGTGGTTTATTGGGAGATCACCATACCCGAAGACATTGATGTGATAGCTTATAGGATTAAGGCTAAGTCAGGCAATTTTTCTGATGGAGAGGAGAAAGCAATTCCTGTTTTGAAAAACAGGATGCTGGTTACTGAATCTCTGCCCATGCCTTTGAAGGGAAATCAAACCCGTACATTTAAATTTGAAAAACTCATCAACTCAGGGAAAGATTCCAAGACTTTAAAGAACTATAAGTTCACCCTTGAATTTTCTTCCAATCCGGCCTGGTATGCAGTTCAGGCATTGCCTTACATCATGGAAAGCGAAGTTGAATCAGCGGACAATATCTTCGATCGCTATTATGCCAACAGCATTGCTTCTTATCTGGTGAATTTAAATCCAAAGATAAAATCAGTGTTTGATGTTTGGAAAAATTACACACCGGATGCTTTGTTATCAACCCTTGAAAAAAATGAAGAACTCAAATCAGCCCTTTTACAGGAAACTCCCTGGGTGATGGATGCTAAGAATGAAACCGAGCGCAAACAAAGGGTTGCTCTTTTATTCGATCTGAACCGAATGGCTGACGAACTTGCTTCCTCTCTGCGAAAGCTTCAGCAAAAACAATCACCCAATGGCGGCTGGCCGTGGTTCAACGGAATGCCTGAAAGCAGGTACATCACCCAGGAAATTGTAACCGGTTTCGGTCATCTGCAACACCTTGGAATCGCCGACCTGAAAAAGAACCCTGAAACCTGGAATATGGTTCGCAGTGCGATTTATTATCTGGACGAAAGAATTAAAGAGGACTATGACTGGTTGATTAAAAACGATGCAGATTTAAAACTGAACCATTTGAGTTATACCCAAATTCAATATTTATATTCCAGGAGCTATTTCCTGGGCGTGCTTCCAATCAATGAAAATATACAGACAGCATTTGACTATTACCAGGAACAGGCAAAGAAATACTGGTTGGAAAATAATAAATATGCACAGGGGATGATCGCACTTGCTCTAAACAGGTTAGGTGATAAACCCACTCCACCTAAGATTATGGCTTCCATCAAGGAACATGCGCTTTATTCGGAAGAAATGGGAATGTACTGGCGCGATAATATGGGAGGATATTACTGGCACGAAGCTCCCATCGAGACCCAGGCTTTACTGATCGAAGCATTTGATGAGGTTTCGCTGGATTCTAAATCAGTCGAGCTAATGAAAATCTGGCTGCTGAAACAAAAGCAAACCCAAAACTGGAAAACACCCAAAGCCACATCAGAAGCCGTTTATGCTTTATTGCTGAAAGGCTCCGACTGGCTGGTTTATGATGAACTTGCTGAGATAAAAGTCGGGAAAGAAGTGATTGATCCTTTTAGCAGGGATGACACCAAAGTAGAAGCCGGAACCGGATATTTCAAAACTTCATGGTCAGGAAGTGACGTCAAACCAGAGATGGGCGACATAACAGTCACAAACAAAAATGAAGGCATTGCATGGGGTGCGGTCTATTGGCAATATTTTGAAAATCTTGACAAAATCACAACCCAGGAAACTCCTTTAAAATTAGATAAAAAGCTTTTTATTGAACGAAATACTGATTCAGGTCCTGTCATCGAACCTTTGACAGAAGGAACGAAACTGAAAGTTGGTGATAAGATCAAAGTTCGCATTGAACTCCGTTCGGACCGTGACATGGAATACCTTCATATGAAAGACATGCGGGCGTCTGCTTTTGAACCGGTCAATGTTATTTCCGGTTATCATTACCAGGGAGGATTGGGTTATTATGAAAGCACAATGGATGCTTCGACAAACTTTTTCTTTGAGCACCTTCGCAAGGGAACCTATGTTTTTGAATACCCATTAAAAGTTTCTCAAAAAGGAGACTTCTCCAATGGAATCACAACAATCCAGTGCATGTATGCGCCCGAATTCACAAGTCATTCGGAAGGCGTAAGGGTAGTGGTAGAGTAAAGTCAAAATAGAAAATAGCAAGGTGGAAAGTACAAAGGATATTGACCTCCTAACTTTTCACTTTTACCTATTTGTAACCCCGCTAAGTTTTGGAGGGGTCTGGATGCTATCCAGCTTGGTTTTATATTCCGTTACTGTCTTCCAATACTCACTAAGATAGGAAGCTTTTACCGGCTCAGCGGGAGGTGACTGTACCTTGAGAGGATCAACCGGGCTTCCGTTCTGGTAAAAGCGAAAATCGAGATGGGGACCTGTTGATCTGCCGGAGCTACCCACATAGCCAATCACATCTCCCTGCCTCACATGAGCACCTTTCCGGATGCCCGGACCAAATTTTGAGAGATGAAGGTAAGCGGTAGTATATGTTCCGTTATGCCTGACTTTAACCATGTTTCCGGCTGCACCGTCCCGCCCGGCGGAAACGACTGTACCATCACCCACGGTTTGAACAGGAGTTCCATAATCAGCAGCATAATCCACCCCAAGATGAGGTCGTCTTACTTTTAGAATAGGGTGCATGCGGCTATGGGAATAATGCGAGCTGATCCGTTTGAAATGCAATGGAGCCTTTAAAAACGTTCTTCTCAGGCTCTGGCCTTTATCGTCAAAATAATCACCCTGGTCTTCCTGAACAAAATAAAAAGCAAAGTAATCGCGCCCTTCATTATTAAAAATCGCTGAATGTATTCTACCGAAACCGATGAATTTTCCTTCAACCGACAATTCTTCATATATCACCTTAAAGTAGTCCCCCTTCTGAATCCCAAAAAAATCAATCGTCCATGCATAAACATCCGAAAGCTCTAAAGCAAGCTCAGGATCAGTGTTGCATTCAACCATTGCATCCCACAATGAACTTTGGATTACGCCGGATGCTGTTTTAATAGTGGCCTTAATCTCTTTTTCACCGGTATGGACATGAATTGAATCGTGCAAATCGAAAACCACATAAGAAGAAGGGGAATCTTCGTAGATCAAGTATTTCAAATGCCTCACTGAATCGTTCGAGCAAAGCGCCGTATAATTGTTGCCTGCCCTGATTTTTCTTACATCAAAAACAAGCAAAGACCGTTTAGTCAGAAGATCAATAGTTGGGTAATCCACATGATAGCCGGACAGGATATCTGAAAGAAACTGGTTTTTCCTGACCTTATCTTTGATAACAATGAGTGAATCAATCACAATGTCGTAAACTTTATTGGGAATGGTATCATAAACAATGGGATTCTTAGTTTCAGGTTTACGATTTTCAATCAGGAGTGTGGATAAAAAAATGATTGCAATACCTGCTGCAATCATCATCAATATACTTGAAATTCGCTTAAACTTCATCCACCACATTGTATAAGTTTTCAAAACTATATTCTCACAAAAATAGTATTTCCATCAAACAAAAAACCCCGTTAGTTTACTAACGGGGTTTAACAAACATATGAATAGTTTACAAGACCATCAATTTTTTGGAAACAGACTGAAGGTTGTCTCCTTCCAGTCTGTAATAATAAATTCCTGGCGTCCAGCCATCAACAGGAATTGTAATGCTGGTGGTTCCCCTCTCCAGCATTTCGGAATAAATCTGCTGACCGGCAGCATTAAAAATTTGCAAATAAGTATCCTGACTATTTTCAGGCAAATTGAAATTAAATTGAACAGAATAATTGGCAGGATTAGGAAATGGTTCAGAAACCAGGTTATGGTTTGTGACAGATTGATTTTCCAAATCCGTTGTTGATTCATTTATTACCATAACACTCAAATCGTCAAAATAAAATCCGTCTGCTGTTACTCCCTGGTCTGCCTTAAGTTTGAAACGGAACTTGACCGGGTTTCCGATGTAATCTGAAATGTCAATTTCCTCCTTCACCCATATAGTCTGGAAACCGTCGTACACTGGCTGACCTTCAGCCTGGTATTCTGTTCCGATGACAGTATAATTTCCTGCAAGAGGTGTCCAGCTTGTTCCATTATCGGTTGAAATCAGGATCTGGACATAATCATATCCTGCTTCAATTTCCCACCTTGCCCAGAAACTCAGTTCCGCATAAACGGCATTGCTGATCTCAAGCGGTGAGTTCAGGGTGATCACCCGGTTGGCATTGTTCGGATATTCACCTCCGGGCGAATCTGTAATTGACTGCGGGGCCGAATGATATTGCTCCGAAGTAACATTCCAGTAAGTGGAAGTCCAGTTGCCAAGGGTATTGCAGTCATCCTCAAAAATTGCCGTTGCTTCACCATATATTTTTGTAATAGTATCCGAAATAATATAATTACCATTATCAACTGAAAGTAAAAGCTGAAATACTGTACCATTATCTATTGCAGGATCAAGAACGTAGGGAATCGAGCCTGTTTCTGATACCATGATATCAAGATCTGTAAATACTACCGGATCACCCGTCGAAATAACTTCATTCCCAACAGGCGTAAGACTAACTATAAAATTACCATCCGTCAAACCCAACCGTGTTATTTCAAAATTAAAATCTACCGATAATTGATTGGTAATTGTTGGTGTCAAATCTTCCACATTTGCATAACTTCCCGCAAAGGCTGCCAGCAATAAATTTTGTATCATATTTTCCTGTGCAATGGGTATGATCCTGTTTTGCGGACACCAGAATCCATCTCCGTCACCACCCAGTTCGGGAGTATAAGCTAATATTTTTCCTTTCGTAGTTTGCTCACCATACATCCAATCGTCTGAACCTCCATTGGTATTATAAATTGTAGTATTCCCCGGTCCGAAGGTATAATTGTTGTCCTGGGTCATCAGTTGAGCATAAGCATGATACAAATCATTATCCTCACATGGTTCCGGCGACCATCCCCATGCGTACAGAAGCAGATTAGCGTAAGTATGATAATTCAGCGCCCCTTTGAATTCATGGGACTCACAAAAATCCCTGATGGCTGCAGTTTCAGGCTCTGAAAAAGCGGATGTTCCCCGATAGGTTTCGTCTTCCGGATAGGGCGATGAACCATTGTTATCATAACCCCACATGAAGCCATAATTCCTGTTCAAATCAACGCCATACGAACCAACATTGTTTCTCCTGTTTTTACGCCACATTCCTCCTCCATTGGGATTGGTGGTCTGGTTATAGACATATCCGTCAGGATTAACAACCGGTACAAAATACATTTCGGTATTATCTACCAGCGCCTGGATAAAAGGATCGTTATCGTAATTTTCGAGGAGGTAATACATGTAAAACAACATTTGCATCACACCAGCCGGCTCTCGGGCATGGGTCAAAGCGGTATACAGTACTTCAGGCTCTGTTTCATTCACATTTGGATTATCCGATATTTTTACCATCCACAACTCTCTTCCTTCTATTGACTGGCCAATTGTTACCTTGGTAGTGATCAGGTTCGGGAAAAGGCTGACCATGTTATCGAGGTTGGCAACGATTTCTGCATACGTAGCATGTCCGCTCATGGATCCAAATTCAAAATTCTCAGGCACCTCATAATCACCCGCGGCCTTGTAATCATCAACATTGGTTGAAAGTCCAATGTTTCGGTCCGTGTAATACTTGGCGACATCTTCAATCAGGATTTCATAGCTCAAACCCAGGTTGCTTATCTTTTCAATGTCCTGTTGAGAATAATCGCAGACTAAAAATTCACCTTTTTTCAATATTCCTTCTGTAACGTCAATCCCTGCAGAAGCTAATAGTTGTAGTTGTGATTCATTGGCCAATACTTTGACTTTTGAATATTGCATTTGCTGGGCCATTAAAGAAATGGCAAAAAACAAAACTGAAAGTAAAATGGTAAACCTCTTCATAAACAATTTATTAATTTTATAAAAGTGAGTGAAAAATTAACAAACAGACACTTTGGTCTATTCAAACGTTGCTCAGGATTGTTATTTATACCCATTCAATATTGAGTATTACGGACAATCATTTCCGCTATACGTTTGTTTAATTCATACGGAAATCAAATCACAGGGTTTGAAATAATTATTTTATAAGACAGGAGCCATGATCAGAAATTTATTGAAACTCGCTTTTATAACAGGCATTGCAGGAATTTTGCTGCAATGTTCAACCTCAGTAACCGGGAACGGGAAAGAGGAAATAATCAATGCCGACAAAGCATTTTCAGCCTTGTCAAAAGAAATGGGAATGAAGCATGCTTTTCTCCAATATGCTGCACAGGATGTTGTGATGCTCAGAGAAAATAGCTTTCCGCAGAAGGGGAAAAATGCCATGGAAGAAAGATTCAGGACCTTTTCAGATACAGGCTTTATACTAATATGGGAACCTTTATTTGCCGATGTTGCAGCTTCAGGCGAACTGGGATATTCTTATGGTATCTATACATCCACTTCAAAAGATGTTGAAGGCAGACCGACTGTGGAGAAAGGAACTTATGCAACAGTCTGGAAAAAGGATCTGAATGGCGACTGGAAATTTGTGCTGGATACAGGAAATGAAGGTTTAAGCGAACAACAATAGACTTTTATTGTTAATACGGTTCTGAAAACGAATTAGTAGAAATGAAAATAATTGATCTTAAAGAGGAATACAAATCATCCTACCTTGTCTGCCTTGAGGATTGGTCCGATGAAATTAAGGAAGCCGGAAGTATCAAGGAGAAGTGGTATGACAAGATGAAGGAAAAAGGACTTCGGGTGAAACTGGCACTGGACGACAATGGCGTGGTTGGCGGCATGATCCAGTATTTTCCCATAGAACATTCGTGGGTGGAAGGGAAAGACCTATATTTTATTGGCTGCATCTGGGTTCATGGGTACAAGCAGGGCAGAGGTGATTTCAGAGGAAAAGGAATGGGAAAAGCCATGATCAAAGCAGCCGAAGAAGATGTGAAATCATTGGGATCAAAAGGACTCGTGGCCTGGGGAATTCCATTGCCCGTCTGGATGAAAGCATCGTGGTACAAAAAGCAGGGATATAAGCCTGTTGATCAAAAAGGATTTCTGGGAGAAGTTCTTTTGTGGAAACCCTTTGCAGAAGATGCTGTACCACCAAAATGGATTCCCCCAAAGAAAAAACCTTCAAAATCCACAAGCGGAAAAGTAAAAGTGACCTGCCTTAACAATGGCTGGTGCCCTGCCCAGAATCTCGCTTGCAACAGGACTAAAAAAGCAGCAGCTGAATTTGGCGACAAGGTAGAAGTGGAAGAGATAGATACCTTTGACAGGGAAACTTTTCTGGAATGGGGTGTTGCGGATTCCATTTACATTGACGATAAAAAAGTGAGAACGGGTCCGCCTCCTTCGATGGAAAAACTGAGAAAAACGATTAAAAAGAAAGTCGACCGCTTATAACATCCGCTCTTTCGGATTTGCGCAAGTGGAGGCAGCATTGGATAATCCGAAAGCAATAATAAGGGATTTTAAATCCCAAACATAATTTCGTCCGGATTAGCTCCCTGCATACCCTGACTCAAATCCGGACGAGAAGAAGGAAAATATTATTCAGAAAATCTTTCCGTTGTCAGGCTGAAAAGGTATTGAACATTACTTTCGAAGATTAGAATATTATATCGCAGGGACTTCCATCCGCTCTTTCGGATTTGCGCAAGTGGAGGAAGCATTGGATAATCCGAAAGCAATACTAAGGGATTTTAAATCCCAAACATAATTTCGTCCGGATTCGCTCCCTGCATACCCTGGCTCAAATCCGGACGAGCAGAAGATATTTTAAAATTTCCACAATAATATTTGCTATACCTCCCAATGTTTTTGTAATTTTAAGGGTTATTTTAAAAACCCTGCAAGATGAAAAACATGGTGATTATTTTTCTGCTTGTTTTCTTTCCCTTTATAAGCCATTCCTACACCTGGCAAAGTTTCTGCCCCACTACAATCTATGCAAATAATATCTGTTTCGGTGTGGGTTCATGGAAGGGCGTGATCTGCTCTCCTGAAGGGATGTACCTTTGGGAAGATGACATTGAAGAATGGACTTATTACACTTATGGATTGCCAGTTACCGGAGCAGTCAATTTAAATGCAACACAAATTCTCGTGGCCATGGGCTGCGGCACTTATTCCGATGGAATTTACACTTTCGACCTTGAAACCCACCAGTTTGAGGTGGTGGAATGGTTTTTTAAACCAGCTTTCTTAAAGTATTATGACTATAACGGAAGCTATTTTGTGGGCTTGGAAGAAAACGGTTTATATGTTTCATCCAATGGAATGGATTGGAACAGTGTCAGTTATTTTGATACGATTAGTTGTCAATCTATTGATTTCTATGACGAGCATATTATTCTTTCTGATGGCACTTATGATTTCTACTGTATTTACTACTCTGATAATGCAGGTTATTCTTGGAGTAATGTAAGTAATGGGAACTCATTGAGAAATGTGAAATTTAATTATTCAGGGATTGCTTATTCAATACTACCGGGTATGTCGCAAAGTGCAGGAATATATTTCAGTACTGATTATGGGTATAATTGGAACCCCATTTATTGGATGTTTTATATAAATGCCTTGGGTATTGATGCTATGGGAAATGTATTTCTTGGATGGTATAATGGATGGGGAATTGCAATGATCAATAATCCATATCCCTATCCTTACCCTGATTTAATTTTCTTAAATGAAGGATTACCTAATTTAAATATCAATGAAATAACTATAAATCCAGCCATGAGCGCCATCGCTATCTTTTGCTGCACCGATGAAGGGGTTTATGTATGCTACGATTATATGGTGGGAGAAGATGAAATCCATATAGAATCGGATAGGATCAGTATTTTTCCAAATCCAGTCTCGGGTCAAACCGCCATTAAAATTAACCTGCCTGAGATAGCTGGAAGTCTTTTTACTATTTCCGTTTTAAACAATAGTGGATTAAAAGTGGATGAAATTAAAGTTGAAAACACTTCATCACAAAACCTGGAAATTACCTGGAACAAAGGCAACCTACCTTCAGGGATTTATTACCTTGTGGTGAGAACCAAAAATGAAACATTGACTGAAAAATTTATAATACTAAAACCTTGAATTATGAAAAAACTGATCCTTATTGCCCTTGTTTTTTTTAGTCACTTGCACGGCTATTCGTATACCTGGCAAAGCTTTGGCCCGGAAGGGATCAAGGCATCGAACCTCTATTTTTATAATGGTTTCGGGGAAGAAGAAATCCCTCTGATCATCATGTCCGATTCCGGGTTTTATCTCAGGGACGAAAATTCTTCAGAAACCTGGATGCATTTTGATTATCCGATGATAGATGCGGTTTTGCTAAACTCCAGCACGCTTTTGTTCATTGCAGGTGATGGAAGCTTTTCTGATGGAATCTATAGCCTTTACATCCCATCCGGGCAAATCGATGTGGTTCATTATTGCGCAAACCCGCTCTTCATCAGGTACTATGAAGACACGGATGTTTTTTTTGCTGGATATGACTCGGGCTTATTGAAATCTGAGAATGGACTAACCTGGGAATCTGTTACTTTTTTCGATGGATTGTATTGTTCAGACCTTCAATCTTGCTATGGCCGAATCATTGTGACTACGCAGGCTAATCTTTCGCACTTGTTCCTTTCGGATGACGACGGCCAAACTTGGACGGAATCGAACGGACAACCCGGATGGATTTCGAGTATGGCTTTTCGTGGGGATTGCATAGCCTATGGAGTTTTTCCGGACGGATCGTATTCGTCAGGACTTTGGAGCTCGGAAGATTATGGCGAAATCTGGGTGAATGAATTTTATTCGACCGACCTGAATACCGTCGCTGTCGCTGATGGGGAAAGCTTTGTAATGGTGGGATGGAAAAACGGAACTGCGCCACATGAAGGGATGGCACTTTGCTATACCGATAATAAGGTGATAGAATTTATTTTTTTAAATGAGACACTGCCCGACAAAAACATCAACCGTGTTTTTTATCGTCTTTGGCAATGCAGTGACGGCGCTATCCTTTATGTGTGTGCCGATTCAGGGGTATTTCAGTGTGTGGATTATTTTGTCGGGATTAATGACTTGCCATCAGTCCAAAATATTGTCCAATTGTTTCCCAATCCTGTCCAGGGATCCACGGTAATCAAAATAGACCGGCAAATTCATACGACTGACTATACTATTATTATATTTAGTAGTGTGGGAATTAAAGTGGATGAACTGACGATTGATAATTTGGGTTCTGAAGCAAATGAATTTACGTGGAACAAAGGCAACTTTCCCGCAGGCATATATTATCTTGTGGTGAGAACCAAAAATGAAACTTTGACTGAAAAATTTATAATCCTATAGGCGATCCAACAATTTAGCAATTCATCAATTCAACAATTAATCCTCCCTCCAATCAAACGTCTCAATCAAATGATTGATATCCTCCTTCAGGAAATCAATAACCGGCGCCAGTGAATCGTTATTTGGAACAGTATTGAAATAAAGCGCACCGCGCACAAAATGCCGGGTGCTGTCGGTCAGGTAAAACTGGTAAGGGGATGCAGCTGCCACTCCTGAGATTATGTAGGTTAAACCATACACTTTTTTCTCATGGTTTTCATAGGCTTTATCATCGATTGAGCTGGCTTTTGGAATGTGCTTCATCACCATGGTGCGGGTATCCTCAAGGTAATTGGTGAGATTGCCGTTGATTTTTTTATAGCTAAGATGCAATGTGCCTTTAAATTGTGGGAACGAAACATTAATCCAGAAAGGCTCGGCATGCGGATCTGTATCGGGAATTATCTTCGCATAAACCGGAAATTCAAAAGAATAGGGAAATGTCGTATCAAAAACCACGTAACTTTTCTCAGGCAGATCGATCCGGAAATAGCCACGGGGCTTGGGATAATAATCGTTGTTGCAGGAAGCGGCCAGGATAACCAGGAACACAACAACCAAACTAAGCCAACTATTCAGTTTTAGATAATTCAGCACCGGGTTCTAATAAAGTTACTTTAATCTGTTTTATGCGCCGTTTATCGACCGAAATAATCTTAAAGCTGAAATTCCGGTACGAAATATCTTTTCCTTTATCAGGTATTTCGCCCAGCAACTCAAGGATGACTCCGGCAAGGGAGTCCGCATCTCCCTTCACTTCATCAAAAACATCATCATCAAAGCCGGTCACCTTGCAGAAATCGTTGATGCTTGTCTTTCCTTCAAAAATATAATTGCTATCGTCCAGTTTTTTGTAACCGATACCGTCTTCCGGTGTGTCGAATTCATCGGTAATTTCACCGATAATTTCCTCGATGATGTCTTCCATCGTCACAATACCCGAAGTTCCGCCGTATTCATCCACCACAACAGCGAGGTGAATTTTCTTCTCCTGGAATTCCTGTAGAAGGTCATTTATTTTCTTATTCTCAGGAACAAAAAACGAAGGCCTGAGCAGGGTGGTCCAGTCAAAATGATCGTCCCCATTTAGATAAGGTATTAAATCCTTCACATAAAGTACCCCTTTGATGCTGTCAAAAGATTCTACAAAAGCAGGAATCCTGGAATAGCCTGAATCGACTACCACTCCAATCACTTTTTTGAATGGCATGGCAACATCTACTGCCACCACATCCATTCTTGATCTCATGATTTCGCTCACTTCAATATCCGAAAACCTGACAATTCCTTTTAATATTTTGGTTTCTTCGGGAGGGCTGCCTTTTTCAGCCGTAAGGTCTATGGCATCTGAAAGGTCGCTCATTGAAATGTTCTGTCCCTGATTTGCCAGTTTTTTGTCGACCACACGGGTAGTAACCATCAGGAGTGAACTCAAAGGATAAAAAATCCAA
Organism: uncultured Bacteroidales bacterium; assembly: GCA_963749345.1. Classification (GTDB taxonomy): domain Bacteria; phylum Bacteroidota; class Bacteroidia; order Bacteroidales; family JAADJA01; genus JAADJA01. The sequence continues at coordinate 1,137,731 of CAVVMO010000004.1, forward strand.
ACCAGAAATTTAAGCGGACGACTCATCAAAGAGGCAAATTCAATTGGTTTGTGATTGGCATAAATTTTCGGCATGATTTCGCCGAAAAGTAGGATTAGAAAGGTGATTATCACTGCTTTAACCAGGAACCCAATCACCGGATGCAAGGTAAAGTCGAATAAGCGATCTGAAACAAAGGTGCTCAGTATGACAATCCCAACATTGACAAAATTATTGGAGATCAATATCGTTGCAAGCAATCGTTTGGGTGCTTTTAAGTGGGCAAGAATAAGCTTGTTAACAGGAATTTCCCTGGATTTAATTTCCTTTAAATGGGCAGGACTGAGGGAGAAATAAGCGATTTCGGCGCCCGATATCAGAGCCGAGCACATCAATAAAAGGATAATGATAAGCAGGCTCAAAAGTATTCCGGGGGAAAATTCACCGGTGAAAGTGCTTAGCAAAATATTCACCAGTTGTAAATGAGGTTCACTATCGGGCAATTCCAAAGCAGATGCAATTTATAATATGATAACAGCGATTAAATTGCTGCAAAAATAATAAAAATTGCCGGATTAAAACCGCTTGCAATTACCTTATCAACCGAACAACACCCCTGGAAGCTCAGAATGGAAGATCATCCTGAGGGGTTTCCATATCATGGCTTTCGGGTTGCGGAGGTGAAGCGTGCTGCTGATTCTGCTCATGTTGTCCATCCCCGGCATCACGCCGGCTTCCGAGCATGGTCATATTATCTGCGTAAATCTCGGTGATGTACTTTTTTACACCATCCTGCTCATACGAACGGTACTTAATTTTACCTTCAAGGTAAATCTGGCTTCCTTTGCGAAGATATTTTTCGGCGATTTCAGCCAGGCCTCTCCAAAGCACAATATTATGCCATTCAGTCTGATCGACTTTTACACCTTCCTTGTTTTTATAACTCTCACTTGTTGCCAGTGAAAAAGATGCCTTCTTAACTCCGTTTTCAAAAGTCATCACTTCCGGGTCTTTGCCCAGGTTACCAATTAAAATTGCACGATTGATTCCAGCCATAATGTTAAGATTTTAGTTTTACAAATGTAAAAATTTTCACTTTATTTCCGGCTATAAAAATTGATTATTTTTCAAAAATTTTTCGATCAGCCTGGGCACAGGATATTGATGGATATTTTTTAAATCGGCAGAATCCCAAATGTTGCCATTAAGTAAATTTATTTTGCGGAATTGTTTCGAATCATTTGACCGGATTGTATAAAATCTTGCTGAGATAATCTGATGCGTTAAAATATGCTTGTATTCTTTTGAAATTTTGACTTGTGGATTGTTTTTCAATTCAGTAAATAAGTAGGACGAAGCTTCTTCAACCATCTTTTCCTGGGATATTTTATGGTTTTTTTCAATCAGAGGGAAGTCATAAAGATTTTTCCAGATATCCTGCCCCGCTCTTTTTCTCAGGTAAACTGACTTATTTTGGTGGATTATGAAGAGGTAATGGAAATATCGCTTTCGCGGAGAAAGCCGTTTGGTCTTTACTGGGATAGAGTTGACCTGGTTCTCTAAATAAGCCTTACATTCTGTTCTGAAAAGGCAATCCTCGCAATTTGGATTTTGGGGTTTGCAATACAATGCACCAAATTCCATCATTGCCTGGTTAAATTCTCCCGGTTGCTTCCTATCAATCAACCTTAAAGCGAGGTCTAATATGATTTTTTTACCGGAAACCGTATCAACAGGTGTTTTAATTCCTTTGAGCCTTGATAAAAAACGCAGTACATTTCCATCAACAACCGGGCGGGGTTCATTAAATACAATGGATGAAATGGCGGCGGCAGTATATTCTCCGATACCCTTTAATATTAGCAGGTCATTATAATTATCAGGAAACTGCCCGTTTAGTTCATTTGCAATTGTAATAGCTGTGTGATGAAGATTCCTGGCGCGCGAATAGTAGCCCAATCCTTGCCAAAGCTTTAAAACGTCCTGTTCCGAAGCATCGGCAAGTGCATGCACATTTGGAAAGCGGCTAACAAAATTTAAATAATAGGAAAGCCCTTGTTCGATCCTGGTTTGCTGCAGAATTATTTCAGAAAGCCAGATTTTATAAGGATCCCTGGTTTGCCTCCACGGAAGATCACGCTTGTTTTTTTTGTACCAGCTGATCAGAGTTGTCGAAAACTTCATTGCGAACAAATTTAGCATTGTATTTAAAATATTCACAAAATTTATTGCATTTAAAAAAATTTATATATTTGCACCCCTGATTTAGGAAATTAATTATCAAATTGTTAAAAAAAAATAAATCATGACAAAAGCAGAAATCGTAGCAAATATTGCTACTAAAACAGGAATAGAAAAAGTTACTGTGCAACATACAGTTGAAGCATTTATGGATGCCGTAAAGCACTCAATGATTAACGGTGACAATGTTTACCTTAGGGGATTTGGTAGTTTCGTTATAAAGAGGAGAGCTGAAAAAACCGGTAGAAATATTTCGAAAAATACCACCATTATTATTCCTGCTCACAACATTCCATCATTTAAACCGGCCAAGACTTTTGTTAATGAAGTAAAAAACAAAAAGAAGTAATTTTTAAATTTTAGATGGATTATGCCAAGCGGGAAAAAAAGAAAGAGACACAAAATGTCGACACATAAGCGTAAAAAACGCTTACGGAAAAATCGGCATAAGAAGAAGTAAATTTTATTGAAAGCATCGAAATTTTAGAACATAATGCTATCCCTGCATTATGTTCTAAAATTTTAACCACCTCCGGATTTTACCTAAGCTCTCCTCCGGTAAACGTCATTGGTCTGATGCAATGATGTTCAGTTATTTAAAGAAGTTATAGTGTGAATAAAGAATTAATTATTAACTCGGGTCCGTCGGAAGTTGATATTGCATTGCTTGAGGACAAGACCCTTGTTGAATTAAACAAAGAGAAGAGCAATTCTGGATTTGCTGTTGGAGATATTTATCTTGGCAAGGTGAGAAAGATCATGCCGGGTTTAAATGCTGCTTTTGTGGATGTGGGTTATGAGAAAGATTCTTTTCTCCATTATCTTGACCTAGGACCGCAGGTGCTTTCGCTCAATAAATTAACCCGCCTTGTACTTCAGGGAAAAATAAAATCATCGACGCTTACCAATTTCACCATTGAGAAGGAAATTGAAAAGACCGGCAAAATAACAGGGGTGTTGACAGCCGGTCAACAAGTCCTGGTTCAGGTTGCTAAAGAACCCATATCTACCAAGGGACCCAGGGTTTCGTCAGAATTATCTTTTGCCGGCAGATACGTTGTTTTGGTACCCTTTTCTAACAGGATTTCTGTTTCGCAGCGCATCAAAAGCGCTGAGGAACGAAACCGGCTGAAACGCCTGATTCAAAGTATCAAGCCTGTCAATTTCGGGGTTATTATCCGAACCATTGCTGAGCATAAAAAGGTTGCCGACCTCGATAATGATCTGAAAAATCTTGTCGAAAAATGGGACAACATGGTTCAGCGACTGATTAAAGCAAGACCACCACAGAAAATTGTCAGTGAAATAGACCGGACTTCGGCCATACTCCGTGATATTTTAAATGAATCTTTTCATAGCATTGTACTCAATGATCAGACTTTATTTGAGGACACCAAAAATTATATCCGGTCGATAGCTCCTGAAAAAGTAAATATCGTAAAGCTTTACAAAGGTAAGGTTCCGATTTTTGAAAATTTTGGAATCGACAAACAGATCAAGAATTCTTTTGGTAAAATTGTCACCATCCGAAGCGGAATATACCTTATTATTGAACATACCGAAGCCCTTCATGTCATCGACATCAACAGCGGGCACCGGGTAAATAAGGAAAACAGCCAGGAGGAAAATGCGCTGGCAGTCAACCTGGAAGCTGCAACCGAACTGGCCCGGCAGCTCCGACTTAGAGATATGGGGGGAATCATTGTCATTGATTTTATTGATATGAAATCCTCGGCCAACCGCCGTAAACTTTATTCGAAATTGAAGGAGGAAATGGCCAAGGATAGAGCAAAACATACCATTCTTCCCCCGAGCAAATTCGGATTGGTTCAGATTACCCGTCAGAGGGTTCGACCCGAAATGAATGTCGAAATCGTTGAAAAGTGTCCCACCTGTAGTGGATCAGGCGAAATTAAGCCCAGTGTCTTCTTTATTGATGAACTGGAAAATAATTTACGATACCTGATTCACGATCAGAATGAAAAAAATCCAACCCTTGCCCTTCATCCATTTTTATTTTCTTACCTGACCAAAGGCCTTTACTCGAAGCAGGTAAAATGGTATTTCAAATATAAAACATGGATCAGGATAAAAGCCAATCCTGCCTGTCATTTCCTCGAGTATCACTTCTTTAACAAAAATAATGACGAGATCAAAATGTAATTCCTGAAAACCATTCATGGAATTAAATTTGGATATTTGCAAACAAAAATCAACAGTATAAATTAGCATTAAATTCAATGGATATTGTATTAAGCGGCATCCGGCCAACAGGCAACCTTCACCTGGGTAATTATTTCGGAGCACTCCGGAATTTTACAAAAATGCAGCATGAAAATACCTGCTATTTTTTCATTGCTGACTACCATTCATTAACTACTCACCCGACTCCTCAAAACCTTCAGGGCAATGTAAAGCAGGCATTGGTTGAATACCTGGCTGCCGGATTGGATCCTGAAATCGCCACTATTTATGTCCAAAGTGATTTACCTGAAACTGCTGAGCTATACCTTTTGATGAATATGAATGCTTACATGGGTGAACTGGAGAGGGTAACCACTTTTAAAGAGAAAGCACGCAAACAACCCAATAATATTAATGCCGGACTTTTAACGTATCCTTGCCTGATGGCTGCAGATATTCTTATCCACAGAGCTCACAAAGTTCCGGTAGGAAAAGATCAGGAACAACATCTTGAGATGACTCGTACTTTTGCCCGCCGATTCAACCGGATGTACAATGCAGAAGTTTTTCCGGAACCGGTAGCTTACAATTTTGGGGAGGAACTGGTAAAGATTCCCGGTCTCGATGGATCCGCCAAAATGAGTAAATCGGATGATGAGAACAGCGCGATTTTCCTTGCGGATGAACCCGAGGTGATACGAAAAAAAGTGATGCGGGCTGTTACAGATGCCGGTCCGACTGAAAAAAATTCTACCAAACCCGAGCCAATCGAAAACCTTTTCACCCTTATGAAGGCAGTATCTGAACCACAAACAGTTCAATATTTCGATGAAAAGTACAATTCTTGCGAAATCCGGTATGGTGATCTGAAAAAACAATTAGCCGAAGACATGATCCGTTTCACTACCCCCATCAGGGAAAAGATAAAGGAGCTCAAAGCGAATGATGCTTATATCCGTAAAGTGATGGATATAGGTAAAGAAAAAGCCCATGTGAGCGGAGCAGAAACAGTCAGGCGAATAAGAGATATTATTGGTTTCAGGCCTTACCGGTCCAGGATCGTTATTGAATAACCAGCTTTCTAACAACAGTTTTCATTTCATTCTCCAGTTTACAGAAATAAATTCCTGGCTTGATCCGGCTTACATCGAAATTAGCCTCGTTGTTTTCTTTTACAAACGCTCCATCCCAAATTATTGAAATGATTTTTCCATTTTCATCCAGAAGTAATAATTTCCCATTGCTTCCAACTCTTCCTGAAAAGGAAATAGATGTATACGATGAAGCAGGATTTGGATAATTCTGGCTTAATATGAATAGTGAATCACTGCTCAGGTCATAGATTGAATTAGTGTGCGGAAAAAAAAACTGCAATGCATTATCGATATGAGCCCGCCAGTTTCCCCAGCTATGACCCTCGTGCCATTCATAAAAAAGATAATTGTAACCTTTGGTTTCAAGAATATTCCTGAAGTCATGAACCATAGGAATTAGAATTGAAATATCATACGTTCCAATGTCGAGGTAAATATCCAGATCGAGAACCGGGCCATTTTGAAAAGTTGATGAAATTTCAGTAATTACATTGCTTGAATATGCGGCTACCTTACCAAATACTTCCGGATGATTCATTCCTATCCAGAGTGAAATATTTCCACCGTCGGAGGCGCCGGCCATTGCCCTGAACTGAGGGTCGGTAAGTGTTCTGTATTTATTATCTGCCCAACCCATCACTTCAGTTACGATAAACTCTGCATATTCTTCTTTAAGGTTTCCGTGATATTCTTCGTTGCGGTTAACAGCTGGCACAAAAACACCGATAACAGGATCGATCAGATCATTGTCAATCAGGTAATCGAGCACATTTTTGGTATCAGCCAGGGAAAGATAATCCAGTCCATCATGAAAAAGAATGACTGGATACTCTTGTTGCTCCTGCTCATAATTCGGAGGCATATACACCTTGACATGCCTTGAATTCGCCAGGGCAGAAGAAAAAAACAATGTATCAAAAATACTTCCGTGGGGCATTGACGGATAGTATTCGATTTCAGGTGGCTGAACATAAGCCGGCATTGCCAGTTCGGAGTTTGGGCCGTAACCTCCGCTAACTGTATTGGGATTCCGCGGATCCAAAATCCAATTGCTGCCGTTTGTGACATACTTATAATCAAGCCGGGCATCATTTTCATAAGTGCCGGTAAAATACCAGAAATTGGTTCCTTCAATTTGGCTCATAATATCCTCACCGGGATCCCATCCTGTGGCGTCACCCGGAACTGAAACACTCTGAACATTGCCGGTATAAAAGAAATGAGCCATCGTATCAGATTCTGTAAAAGGCGAATGTGGGTTTACATTTAAAAAACTATCTACCAAAGCTTGCCTTTGATCCAACGGCAATAGATTCAATTCATCAATAAAATCTCCAAAAGTTTGAGATTTTAATTGATTAATCATGATTGATAAACAACAAATGATTAAGTATTTTTTCTTCATTTGAATCCCTTTTTATTGCCTTCAAAAATAAGGAAAATAAACCTTCTAAACCCCTGAGACCGGAATGTATTAACTTCGCGACCATTTTAATGCTGAATACCGGGAATGATCGACACTGCAATTAAGAAAGAAAAAGCCGTCCTTATCGGCCTGATTACTCGAACACAAAGCGAAGAAAGGTTAAAAGAGTTCCTCGAAGAGCTTGCATTTCTGGTGGATACAGCAGGTGCCATACCAATGAAACGGTTCACCCAGAAACTTGAATCAGCAGACCCAAAAACATTTGTCGGATCAGGCAAACTTGGTGAGATCAGGGATTATATTGAGGAAAATAAAATTGATATCGCTATTTTTGATGATGAGCTAAGTCCTGCTCAAATGAGGAATCTTGATAAGAATCTGAATTGCAGAATTCTTGACAGGAACAACCTCATCCTTGATATTTTTGCGATCAGGGCAAGGACTTCACATGCCAAAACCCAGGTAGAACTTGCCCAATATCAATACCTGCTTCCAAGATTGACAGGTATGTGGACTCACCTTGAGCGTCAGCGCGGAGGTATCGGACTCAGGGGTCCAGGTGAAACGGAAATCGAAACTGACCGCCGTATCATTCGCGACAGGATTGCTCTGCTGAAGAAAAAGCTGATCAAAATTGACAAACAAAAATCAACTCAACGGCAAAATCGGGGGAAAATGGTCCAGGTGGCTTTGGTAGGCTACACCAATGTAGGCAAATCCACCATCATGAATCTGCTCAGTAAATCAGACGTCTTTGCTGAAAATAAATTATTCGCCACCCTTGACACGACCGTTCGGAAAATGGTGATCAAAAACCTTCCTTTCCTCATTACCGATACTGTTGGATTCATCCGTAAATTGCCTCATGATCTTGTCGAATCCTTTAAATCCACACTCGATGAAGTTCGCGAAGCTGACATACTGGTTCATGTGGTTGATATATCCCATTCCGATTTTGAGGAGCAGATCGGTATTGTGCAACAAACCCTTGGCGATATTAAAGCCAATGGAAAGACCACGATCGTTTTGTTTAATAAAATTGATGCTTACACCTACGTTAAAAAAGAGGAAGACGACCTGACTCCAACGACCAAAGAAAACCTCAGCCTCGAAGATCTCAAAAAAACATGGATGGCCCGGTCGGAAGGGCCGGCTTTGTTTATCTCAGCGCTTGAGAAACAAAATGTCGAAGAGTTGAAGGAAATTTTATATGAAGAAGTTAAGCGGATACACATGGTGCGCTATCCTTACAATGATTTTTTGTTTGAGATGTAGCCGCGAATACGCGAATAGAAAGGTAAAACTAATTATCAATTCAATAACAGAACACCACTTTTCAATATCTTTGCGCAACCTTCGTTAATTCACTTATGAAAAAATTCCATCTGATCATATTGTCCTGTTTATCCGGAATCCTCTTCACGATTGGCTGGCCCGTAAATGGCTTTCCCGTGTTCCTCTTTACAGCACTTATTCCACTGCTAATCATTGAGGAGCATATCCTGAAAAACCGGCAGAACTTCAACCGGTTCAGCGTTTTCTTCTATACTTTTCCGGCATTCTTTATCTGGAATGTGGCAACTACCTGGTGGATATGGAATTCAACACCGGTTGCAACACTTGCATGGGCATTCAATTCCATGTTCATGAGCATTGTGATGAATGTATATCATGGAGTCCGGAGAAATCTGTACAAGCAGAGCCAGGGATATTTTATTCTGATCTTTCTTTGGATCACCTTCGAGTACATACACCTAAACTGGAAACTGACATGGACCTGGCTTAACCTGGGAAATGGTTTTGCAATGCATTATAAATGGATTCAATGGTATGAGTACACAGGAGCTTTAGGAGGAACATTCTGGATCATCCTCATCAATATCCTGATTTTTAAAGCGGTTAAGACAATTCTGCTCAAACAGCCTGATAGGAAAACTATCCTTCAAAGTGGTTTAACAGCAGTTCTAGTTTTGTTATTACCAATTCTGATTTCTCTTTTTATGTATTATCGTTTCACTGAAAAGAAAGATCCAATTACAGTTATTGTTTGCCAGCCCAACCTTGATCCTTACTCCACGCAGTATTCAACACCTCCTTTGGATGTGATAGATATCAATCTGGATTTGGCAAAGTCAGTTTGGGACCATAAGCCGGCGTTTATTGTATCTCCTGAGTCAGCCATTCAGGAAGATATTTGGGAGGAAAACCTGGATGGGTCACCCAGCCTCAATAAATTAAAAGACTTCACGAGAGAAAATCCTGAAATAAAGATCGTCATTGGTGCATCCACTTACAGACGATATGGTGAAAGAGACAAATTGCCGAACTCAGTAAGGTTCCATAAGTATGGAAAGTTCCATTACGACAGTTACAACACCGCTTTTTATATTGATTCCTCCGGAGTTTTACAAAAACACCATAAATCCAAATTAACTCCAGGTGTTGAGTATATGCCAACGGGTGGCATTTTCAAGTTTCTCGAAAATTATGCAATTGATCTTGGCGGAACGGTTGGAACCTTAGGTATTGATGATGATCCTCAACCTTTTAATATCAGTGACTCCATTAAGATTGGGCCAATCATTTGCTACGAATCAATTTTTGGTGGATTCTGCACCGAATATGTGAGGAAAGGCGCGAATGCCTTATTCATTATTACAAATGATGGCTGGTGGGGTAATACTCCAGGACACAGACAGCATTTGTCATTTGTTTCGCTCCTGGCAATTGAAACCCGCAGAAGCATTGCACGATCAGCAAATACAGGAATTTCATGTTTTGTGAACCAAAGAGGCGACATTCAGCAAGCGACTAAATATTGGGAGCAGGACGTTATCAAACAGGATATTAACCTGAATTCGGAGATTACAGTTTATTCCAGGTTTGGAGATTATTTTGGAAGAATTTCTTCTTTTGTCAGTGTTTTGTTTCTGCTACTGGCAATTGTATTCGGAATAAAAAACAAGAATCAGATCAAATCATGAAACTCTTTTACCGCCATTACGGGGAGGGCCAACCGATTGTTATACTTCATGGGATACTTGGAATCTCCGATAACTGGGTAAGCATCGGAAGGCGATTGGCCGAAAAATTTGAAGTCTTTATTCCCGATCAGCGTAACCACGGGCAATCACCCCATAGCGATACGTTCAGTTATTATGCATTGGTGGATGATTTATTTGAATTTATTGAAGATCATCAGTTGTCGAAACCGATTTTGATTGGACATTCCATGGGAGGCAAAGTGGCGATGAATTACACCCTCGAACACCCACACAGGATTGATAAACTGATTGTGGTAGACATCAGTGTTAGGAATTATCCGGCGCGCCGTCAGCACCTCGACATCATGGATGCCATGCTTTCAATTGATTTTGATCAGCTTTCCACAAGAGAAGAAATTGAAAAAATAATTAATGAAAAAATTAAATCTACTTCTGTTGCTGGCTTTATCATGAAAAATCTTTATCGGATCGGCAAAAACCGTCTTGCCTGGCGATTGAATCTTAAGTCCATTTATCAAAACATTGAGAATGTATTCGAGGGTGTTGAATTGCCTTACACTTCTGATATTCCGGTTCTGTTCATTAAAGGAGGTGCCTCAGATTATATCCTTGATGAGGATGTTCCATTGATCCTGCAAAAATTTCCCAATGCTATTTTCAAAACAATAGAAAACGCCTCCCACTGGGTTCATGCCGATGCACCCGATGCGCTTTGTAAATCATTAAGTGAATTTCTGCAGAAAGATTGCGAATTTTCGGGAAGTTAACTTTGGTTCCCTCAGCCCGCCAGTTCAGCCTGTTTTTTCTTATATACCCTTGCCGAAATCCAGATACTTATTTCATAAAGTCCAAGAAGGGGGAATGATACCAATATCTGGCTGAAAACATCAGGCGGAGTAATTACTGCTGCAATTGTAAGGACAATGACCAACATGTATTTCCGTGTTTTCTTCATAAACATTGGTGTGAGAATACCAATTTTAGTCAGAAAATACACCAGGATGGGAAGCTCGAATACCAGCCCGGTAGCGAGGGTGACAGACACAATGGTGCTGATGTAGGAAGTCAAATTAATCTGATTGACCACACTTTCACTGATCTGATAAGTACCAAAGAAATTGATGGTCAGAGGTACTATGATAAAATAGGAAAATAAAACACCTGTCATAAAGAGGCCAGAACTCGCCAAAACAGCACCTCTGGAATACTTTTTCTCCTTGGAGTGTAACGCAGGTTTGACAAACCGCCAGAACTCCCAAAGAATATAAGGCGCGGCAACAACCAGCCCTGCAACAAACGAAATGTACATGTGCATCATAAACTGGCCCGACATGCTGATGTTTTGAAGCGAAAGGCTAAAATCGCCCATGCACAATCCCTCAAGGGACAGAAGTTCGCCTATTTTGCAAAAAAAACGATTGGTGATAAAATGAGGATCTTTCGGGGCAAGGATTACGTAATCAAATATTATTTTTTTGTTGATGAATGCTACAATCGACAAAATTAATAATGCTGCTACCGACCGGATCAGGTGTCCCCTTAATTCCTCCAGGTGCTCCCAGAACGACATTTCCTTTTCAACCGGTGGCTTTTGATTCTTTTTATTTGAAAACTCTTCATGCATCGGTGCAAAGATAGAAGAAACAAAAGATTTTGGTAATCAGATGTTGGATTTAAATAAGAGAGACAGCAGAATATAAAGTGCCATGATGAAAGGAATTGCCACAAAATAAAAAATGATAAACAGGATAAATGAAATTCCGATGAAAATAAATTTTATTTTGTTCCTGGCCGGTTCATTCTTGCTGATCTTGAGAGAGAATAGGGGCAGTTCAGCAACAAGCAAATAGGATAAAACTACTGTTAAGCCAATTAAAACATAAAGGTTGGTTATCAGGTTAACAAACCAATCCAAATCCATTCCAATCAGGGTGGTTGTTTGTGCCATTATAAGAGGCAAAGAGGCAATCAGAATGGCATTGGCCGGCGTTGGCAAACCAATAAAATTATGGGTTTGCCTGCTATCGATATTGAATTTTGCCAGACGGAGTGCACTGAAAACAGGGATCAATAAACCGAGGTAAGGAATTACAGATGTAAATCCGACATTCACGTCGGTAAAGCCGCTTGAAGATTCTAATAATTTCATCATGATAAAGCCCGGAACAAGCCCGAAAGAGATGATGTCGGCTAAAGAATCCAGTTCTTTACCAATGTCACTTTTCACTTTCAAGATCCGGGCAGCCATTCCATCCAAAAAATCAAACACAGCCGCTATGAAAATCAGATAAGAAGCCATTGGCAGGTTGCCATTAAAGATAAAAATGATCGCAATGCAGCCGCTCACAAGGTTCAGCAGGGTAATGAAATTGGGGATATGTCTTTTAATCGCCATTGCACTTACTTTTCAAATGTTTAACATTTCAAAAGTAGCAATAATATATTTCTGAAACCTACAGTTCGATTTAGCGATGAGGAAAACAGCCTATTAATTTTGCCATTGATACACTCCTATCATTTTTTTTGTTTTCTTTGGGTATGGATTTTATTCCGGACATAAATATTAACGAATTCGACTATCATCTTCCGGAGGATAAAATCGCGCAATTTCCACTTTCCGGGAGAGATGAGTCCAAGCTTCTAATTTATAAAAAGGGCCTTATTTCTGAGGACATTTTTAAAAACATCCCTAACCATTTACCGGAAAATAGCCTTTTGGTTTTTAATGAAACAAAAGTGATCAGGGCACGGTTACTATTTCACAAGCCAAATGGAGCGACCATTGAATTGTTTTGTCTGGAACCTATTTTGCCGACCCGGGAATTACAGCAGGCATTTGAGCAAAATTCCGGAGTGGTTTGGAAATGCATGGTGGGTAACTCACGCAGATGGAAATCAGGAAAGCTGCAAAAATCAATCAGAAATAATGACCGCACCTGTATTTTGTCCGCCGAGCGATTACAGCAAATGCAGGATCAATCATTCATAAGGTTTGAGTGGGAACCTTCAGCTTTATCCTTTTCAGAAATACTTGTTCATACAGGCATTATCCCTTTGCCTCCTTATATGAAAAGGGAAGCAATTAAATCCGATGCCGAAAGGTATCAGACCATTTATGCCCGTGCTGAAGGATCTGTTGCCGCTCCAACTGCAGGACTTCATTTTACTGAGGCTGTTTTTCAAAAACTTGATCAAAAAAAGATTGATAGAGTTGATTTAACGTTGCATGTGGGTGCGGGAACCTTTAAACCGGTGACTCAAAACGAAATAAAAAATCATGAAATGCACGTTGAAAAAATCCTGATACACAAAAATACGGTTCAGCAAATACTTGATCACCTTTCTGAAAACATAACATTAGTTGGTACAACAAGTATGCGAACAATTGAAAGTTTGTATTGGTTTGGTGTCAAACTCATGATTGATAAAAAATCCCCTGAAGAAATTGACATAAAGCAATGGGATTCGTATGATCCAATTTACAATTGTGAAATACGACCAAGGGATTCTTTGATGGAAGTATTAAATTACATGGGAAAGCATTCTTTAGAAACGGTTAGTGGTCAAACACAATTAATGATTGTTCCGGGTTATCGTTTTCGAATTCCCAATATCCTGATCACCAATTTTCATATGCCCAAAAGTACCCTGCTATTGCTCGTTTCTGCTTTTATTGACAAAGGATGGAAAGAAGCTTACGACTATGCACTTGGCCACGATTTCAGATTCCTGAGTTATGGGGATGCCTGTTTGTTTTTTAAACATAATGAAAAATAAAGTTTTCATCATTACCGGCCATCCCGGAAGCGGGAAAACAACCTTTCTTTACAATCTTGTTAAGGAACTGAGAAATTTAAAAATTCAACCGGGTGGGTTTTTGGCTGAGGGTTTTTGGGCGGATGATGTAAGATCGCATTTTGAATTAGTAGATCTGTTTTCACATGAAAGGATTTTATTTTGTACAAAAGAACCACATATCAACTGGGAAAAACTACGCCATTTTTACATCAATCCAGCTTCTGTTATTTTTGGAGAAAAAGTGCTGGATACTTTAAATCTGGGTGCATTCCCTATTTGTGTCATCGACGAAGTTGGTCCATTTGAATTGCAGGGTAGAGGATGGTCTCAGGCTATTTTCAAAATAGGGAATAACTTACCTAAAAAACCAATGATTTGGATTGTTCGTGAAAACCTGGTTCAAGCAGTTGTTCATCATTTCGGGTTGGATAATTACAGCCTGAAACTGATAAATCAGGATCAATTAAAAAACCTGACCTATGAAATATTGGATTATTTGGGATCAGGGAGTCCAGCCAAAGTGTAAAAGTCCGTTGCCAATTCTGTTGCATTTATTAGACAATTTATGGATATAAATAAGCATTAGCCTTAATGCCGGTATTAGTTAAATTTGTAAAAAATTAGTTTCAATCATGAGTTTGACCGGGATCATTTTATCCGGAGGTAAAAGCAGCAGAATGGGAAAAGAAAAGGGTTTATGCCTGTTACAAGGAAAACCACTGATTGAATACTCCTTCGATCTTCTGAAAAAGTTCTGTGATTCCATCATAATTAGTTCAAACAATAATGTCTATGAATATCTGGAGTGTCAAATTATAAAGGACGAAGTGCAGGGTATTGGCCCAGCGGGAGGTATCTATTCATGCCTGCAGGCTTCGGTGAATGATGAGAATTTCATTATATCATGCGATATGCCCTTGATAACAGTTGGTCTGATTCAGTATTTGTTATCTCAAAAAAAAGATTTTGATGCCCTTATTCCTTTATTCAATGGTTTCCCAGAGCCACTTTGTGCTTTTTACCATAAAAGTTGCATTCCGGTTTTTAAAAAATCAATAGACGAGGGAAAATATAAAATACAGGATATTATTAAAAACTTAAATGCCGGATTTGCTGAAATAAAATCATCTGATGCGGCTTACAATCCACATTTGTTTACAAATGTGAATGCAACTGAGGATTTATTAAAGCTTGAATGGCTTCTGACAAAAAATCAAGCCCGCCATGAATGAACGAGTAGAAAAGCCAATTCATCTGGATTCAGTTTGGTTAAAGGCTGCAGTTGTAGGTGGGTTATGGGCAACCGTTGAGATCATTATCGGTAGTTTTTTCCACAACCTGCGTATTCCATTTGCCGGGTCGGTATTAGCCATGAATGGCACCATCCTGATGGTCGCTTTTTATCAGATGTGGCCAATTAAAGGTTTGATCTGGCGTGCCGGTTTGATTTGTGCTTTAATGAAATCCATTTCACCAAGTGCAGTCATTCTGGGACCAATGATTGGAATTATCTTAGAGGCTCTAATCCTTGAGATATTCATCAGGTTGTTCGGGAATAACCTGATTTCTTTATCCATTGCCGGTGCCCTGAGTGTATCAAGCGCTCTTTTTCATAAAATTGGCAGCTTGCTTATTCTTTACGGATTTAATATTGTGAACATTTATGTTGACATTTTTCATTTTTTTGCAAAGCAGGTTCGGATTGACAATGCCGATCCACGGGTTTTAATTCTTATGGTATTGATAACCTATACAGTTATTGGAATTACTGCAGCAATCATTGGGTTTTATATCGGAAAAAGATCTGTTTTACAGGAGTTTGAAAACAAAGGCTACTATCCTGAGCAAATAGCTAACCAAAATATTTTATCCATTGATCCCTGGCAGAAATTTTCAATATTTCTTTTTCTCATTCACATCATAATTATCCCCGCAGGCCTGATAATGATGAATTTCATTCAATTGATCTATGCAGTTCCATTCATTCTTGTTTATTCCCTCTTTTGTGTTTACAAATATAAACGGTCGTTGAGAAGGTTACTTAAACCAGTATTTTGGGGACAATTGTTATTCGTTTTATTAATAGCTTCTATTAACTGGAAAGGAATTTCGTCTGGAGAATCAGTCTTTGAATTAAGAGGATTAGCTATTGGGCTCGAAATGATAATACGAGCCGTTTTTGTGGTTGTGGCTTTTTCTTCCCTCAGTGTTGAACTGCGCAACCTGAAAATTCGTGAATTGCTTTTCAAAAAAGGATTTGATAAAATTTACCTTGCACTTGGATTGTCATTTGCAGCTTTACCAACAATGATTGAAGCCATGCCCAAACCAAAATATTTTCTCAGATACCCGATAAGGAGTTTTTCAGCCATGATGATGCAGGCAAAAGAATGGCAAAAGGTGTTTGAGAATAAAGCCAACACCTAAGTCATTGTACTAACATAAATCTGATTGCTTACTTCTTACGTAAATATAATGTGACTTCCTTCTCCACCGGCTTTTTCATAAAATTCACCAACGGTGATAATGCCTTTTACATGTTCACTCAAATCTTCTTTTTTTACTTTGAACATATCAGCAGCCAGTTTACAAGCCCAAAGATTTCCACCTCCGGCTACAAATAATTCAATAAACTCACTTACCGGCGGAACATCCAGCTTTTCCATCTCTTTTTTCATCATGGACGAAACCATGGCTTCCATTCCAGGGATTACACCCAGCCAGGTCGGCATGCGGGCGCCCCCAGGCAAACGCATGGCCGGATTGCCTACTACACCGGTATGCAATTTATCCATACGGTTTTTCATGATCGCTTCAAGGCCGAAAAAAGTAAAAAACAGATTGCATTCGATGCCTTCCATTACTGCTCCGTTGCCCATTACGAGTGCAGCATACACATCTTCAATGGCTCCTTTGGCGCAGATAATACTGACCTTTTTTATGGGATGATTATTTTCTGACATAATTCTTTAATTTAAGATTATACATTCTTTTTGACGGTTTCATTTTTCACTGTTTATGTTTCAAATTGTTCATTGATCATAATACCTGGAACTTTAAACCTGAAACTTTGAACTTACACGCAACTTGTTGGCTTGGGAATACCCGCAATTTTAGTTGATTTTTTCAATGGAGCTCCCGGGAACATCTGGTAAAAGGCTTTCACATCAACAATCCCCGATTTGTTGATCCCGCGGATTGAAAGTTGTTCGCCTGAATTAAAGCGGTTCCTGAGGTAATCAAGCATTTCGTAATGCTTATCTGTAAGTTCAACGCCTTCTTCTTTTGCAATTGCCGCCGCAATTTCTTTGGTCCATTGTGATGGATTGGTAAAGTAACCTTCGTCATTGACATCAACGGTTACACCTGCATAAGTTTTCTGTGCCATAATTTTAAAATTTTAATGATTATTTATTTCGAAACATTTTCTTCTTTAACAAGATTTTTAAGGAAAGTGATCATGAACCCGAGCCCTCGTCTCATTTCGGGTGAACGCATTTCTCGGAAAGCTTTCCAAAGGGTATACTCTGGAATATCTTTGGTATCAATGCTCTTATAAACTTTAACTCCATTATTCAGGGCTTCAAGCATATCTGGCTGAGTCATGCTCTTCACAGTACTAAGAATGGTAACGATGTTATCGGCTAAAGCTTTAACATCTTCCCTTGAGAAGCCGGCTACAACATTGTCTAATACACTTATCAATTCCCTGAAAAAATCGATATACCCTTTTTGCTGCAGCTCGTGCAATTTTTGAATGGCGTCCAAGCCGATCTGTCTGGCGATAGGAGTGGCATCTTTCAGGAAATCGTTAACGCTTTCAAGCGTGTCAAGGAATTCATTGATATTGTCAATGTTCCTGATTAAACGGATACCCATACCTGCAAGGGCTTCACCATTTAGTTCAACACCAGCTTTATCCAGTTCGATAACTGAATTTCTGAAAACATCTTTTCCAATAATAGACAGGTCGTCTACCAGATCTTTAGTTGCTTCACGATTTTGCCGCTGGATAAAGATTTCTTCAAGGATGATATCCAATTTTTTATTGATCTCATCAATCTGAAGCTGAATTTTTTGTTCAGTCATTTTCCGTCAGTTGTTATATGTTCTATGTTATTCGTTATTTCAGATATTGCTTTATAATCCAACCTTAACCAATCTACTCCACTTTCTTTCCTGCCATCGTCATTTGTGAATCGATTGGCATTTCTTTTCCCTTTAATAAAATATGCCAGTAAATCCAGCGGAACATTAACTTGCCATAATGGTTCATGCGGCTTTCCTTAAGCAGACCAAAAGGGCCGATTCCAGGGAATGGAAAGAATCCCGGAAGGGGTTCTGTATCGTAATTAAAGTCAATCAGTGCACCTTTTCCATGACCTGTTTCAATGTAGCAGTTCGAATGGCCATCAAAACTGCCGGTAAACGGGCGATTTTCAATGTAACATAAAAGGTTTTCATGCAGAATATCTGCCTGGAAATGCACCACAGAACCTGCTTTTGAAGTTGGGAAATTTCCCGTATCACCGATTATAAAAATACTGTCAAATTTTGTTGATTGCAGCGTATTTTTATCAGCAGGAACAAATCCAAGGTCATCGGCCATCCCGCTTCGCTCAATCATGGCATCGCCTTTATGCAAAGGTATCGAAACCAAACAATCAAAAGTAACTTCCTGACCTCCAAAATCCATAATCTTCTGGTTTTCATTGTCAACTTCCATGAGGGTAAAATCAGTCACAAGTTTAATGTTCTTTTCAGATAAAAGGTTTCCAAGCATTTTCGATGCTCGTGGTTTTGTAAAAGCACCGCCAAGTGGCGTGACGTAAGTAATATTGACTTTATCCCTCATGCCTCTTTCAATGAAAAAGGCATCGGCAAAAAAGGAGAACTCAAGTGGAGCAACCGGGCATTTAATCGGCATGTCGGCAATATTGATGACCAGTTCCCCGCCTTCCCAGGTTTTAAAGAAATTGGCAAGGGCTTTGGCCCCTTCGATCGTATAAAAATCAAAAACCTTTTTATGCCATAACTCACCTTTCAACCCGGGTGTTTCCTCCGGTGCTATTTTTGTCCCGGTTGCAATGATTAAAATATCGTATTTTAAAACTTCCCCATCTTTAAGCAAGACTTTTTTGTTTTCTCCATCCACTTTATAGATTTCTGTGAATATGAGGTTCACACCAGATGGGATGAAATTATTTTTTGGTTTTATCACGTCTGCTTCCTTATAATATCCAAAAGGAATAAATAGAAAACCAGGTTGATAGTAATGAATTTTTGATTGATCAACGATTGTAATGTCCCATTCATCTCTGGGTAAGTCCTTCCTCATTTTATTGGCCATGATGGTTCCACCTGTTCCGGCTCCAAGAATCAACAGTTTTTTCATAGATTTAAATATTTTTTCGCTGCAAAAGTAATTTTTCTGGTTATTTAAAAATCATTTAAAAAAATTAAATTTTTATTTTTAATTACTGCATATGAAATATTTGCAATAACTTTTCTGCATTAAAAAGGCCTTTTAATGAACATGGTGATTTTTTAAAATCTAATATACATAAATAGACTTTTCTATATAAATATTGTCGATACTATGCAATTTTTGGATGATTCATGTTCGACATACTTTATATTAATTTGGAAATGTAAATCTAAAAAAATGGTTTAATATCTTCAAGCTCATTTGTGAGGAAGTTCAAAGAGATAAAATTTTAATAGATTTTGTTCCCACGATAAATACCTGTGTAGCTTAGTAGTATTACGAAAACGGAGACTCCATATGAGGTATTAATTATCCAGACTTTTATTATCGCACAGCATTTCAGTATGTTAGGATAGAATATTTTTATTGTTATCATTAAAAAACCGGAATCCTACTTATTAACTTGTATTACATAATCTTATAAATCAATTAATTATGCTTTTTGGTATAAACCTTGAACTTGGTGTTATCTCTATTATAAAAAGTATGATTGATTTTAACATAAAAAATCGGGACAGGCGGCAAAACATTTACTTACTGATAGCTTGGAATGCCTTGTTAATCCTACTGATTTTATTAATACAATCCAATGCATTTGGCCAGTATCAAAAACCTCGGCCCAAAATTACAGTGCTGTTAAAGAACTGGTCAGTCAATGTCAATGGGGGTCAAACATCCTTTTTCGGAGAGGTCAGTTTATACGATGATGAATTGACTGAGAAATTGTCAAAAGAAGGTTCATGGGCGTACGGATTTATTCTATCAAGGCAATTGACTCCGGTTTTCGGGCTAAGTGGTCAAATTATCTTCGGAACCTTAAAAGGATCAAATACAAGATCGCAATTTCAAGCGGACATTATGGAGTATACCCTTAATACTACTATCAATTTTGTTAATCTTTTAATGCCAGAAAATGATGCCCGTTTTTTTCTTTATGGAAAATTAGGAGCCGGTCAGTTTCAGTTCAAATCCACGTTGGTGTATGATGATCCCGAAAAACCTGAAAAATATTTTGAGTCCGAGGCACCGGAATTTCTTTATTTGATAGGTGGTGGTGCATTTTATAAATTCAATCATTCATTTGAAGTTAATTTAGAAGCTACTGCCCGCCTGGTAAATAATGACAAACTTGATGGTACAAGTAACAAAAAAGGTGATAATGATTATTATGCATACATTTCTATTGGTGTTACATACAAAATTAATAACAAGCCAAGAGATACACGATACTTTAAGAAACTTGGTATGAAATCACCATTAATTAGAAGAAAATAGTAATAAAATGAAATACTTAACTAATAAAATTAAAAAATCAAGGGAATAATAACAATTTAATTTACAATAATGAAAACTAATTTAAAACTTGCAGTATTACTAATAGGTTGTTGTGGATTAATAATACCACAAACCTCTGAAGCACAGGGATGGGGCGGCAGAAGAAAGCCTGGAATATGGGATAACTGGTCAATAAACCTTAATGCAGGGGTATCTTCATTTTTTGGAGATTTAAGTAGGTTTGACACTGAAATAATGGAAAAACTTACCAAGGAAAGTGGAGTTGCATTCAGTGGAATCTTAACCAAACATATAAATCCTAAAATTGGTATTTCGGGGCAATTGTTTTATGGTGGTTTACAAGGTGCAAACCTCAGCAATGTTTCATTTGAAGCATCAGTTATTGAATACAATGCACATTTGAGAGTAAATTTAATAAAACTTTTATCGCCATATAGTATTTCAAAGATGAGTATAGAAGTATATGGAGGTATCGGTCAGTTTCTGTTTAAAACAACCCAGTATGATTTAAGGAATAACGAAACTCAAGTTAAAGTTAAAGATACCGGCACACCTGAATTCATGTATTTTTTTGGAGCAGGATTATCTTATAAAGTATCCGATAAAATTGAAATTACATTAGATGCAGCTATGCGACAGGCGCAAAATGACTATCTTGATGATTTTGTTAAAAACGACAATAATGACTATTATTCCTATATTTCCATCGGGGTCACATACAATATAGATAGTTTTTCAAAATCCAAAGGATACCATCGGCTTTCCTATACACAGGGTAGGATTCCTGGTGTATTGCCAATGCGCAGACGCAGATAGCCCATTATGTCTTTTACAAATGCCATTATTTTTATAACCAGTTCGATTGACCTGGTTTAAAAAGGTGCATGATTTCTTCACGAATTGTCTTTCCCGGATTTAATTTCTATTAAAATAAAATATTACTCCAACTTGGAGTTAACCGGAATCAATGGGGAATTTAAAACTTATAACTTAGTCCTGTGAACCATGAGAAATAATATGGGTGGTAATCAAACTGGCTGTTTTTATTGATTGGGCTTAATGAATATTTGAAGTTAGGTTCCATTTTCAATGAAAGCTTTTTTGATAACGCATAGTTTAATCCGAGCGAAATAGAAGTATTAAAAATCATGGTGTTTAAATTCGAAGAATTCCCGATGTCATATTTGTCCTCATCTACCTGTAAAATAGTATTATTATTTAGCAAATAGGCCGGGCTTAGTCCTCCGGAGATATTTATCCCCAGTTTTTTATCCAGTATCTTATACTTAATCATCAGAGGTATTTCAAACAAGTCAAAGTTTTGAATGATCTTTACATTGTTGAGGTCGATGGCTTCAAGAGTATCCTTAGGTGGATTGATTTTTAGGATCTCGTCAGGGATCCTTTCAAAGGCAGCATCGATACTCCCTGTTGAAGTGCGAATGGCAAACAGGAGGTATTGGTCGTTATCTTGACGGAAATCTAAAGCATTATTATTGACCTGGCCAATCTTGGAATAATACATGCCTGACTGAATAATCCATCTATTGCTCAAATTATAATTGATATCAATTCCGCCTGCATAGGAAAGAAGAGCATCCTCGGTTTCATTCAGTTGAGATTCGGCTTCCTTTGCATTTGATCCGGATTGATTTTGGTAGTTAATACTGATATCGCGATATGACCAAACAGGGGCAACCTGCGCTCCAACAGACCATTTCCCTTCTTTGTTTTTTGCTGTTTCCAGCCCGTAGACTTTGGCATTGGGATCAAGAACAAGGGGTTTATAATCGGGAATTACGTCATTTTTTGATAGTTCGTCCTGTTTCAAAGCGATGGTCTCTTCAGTGCCGGCGTTTTGAGCATTAACGTTTTCTTCAACAATAACTTCTGTGTTTTCTGCAATTTCTTCAAGCGTTTTAGGATACTGAACCTCATTTTCCGCAATTAAAATATCAGAAGTTTTTTTCTCATTATCGGTTGCAATAGTTTGATCGATTTTGTCTTGTTTTTTTGAAGACAAAGCTGATCTAAAAGTCGCTTCAGGGTTTTGATGAGTTGATTGTGTTTCCTCTTTATTAACTAACTCATTATTTAAATCAATAGGTTTTTCTAAGTGTTTACTATCTGATTCGATTTTGGGTAATAGCAATTCTTGTGAGATTTTTTGTGAGGGCTTCGATTGATAAGTAGCATAAAAATACCCTGCTCCGAAAGCCAGCAAGATCAATAATGAAGCAGCAGCCAGCCTGAAGTAAAATAAAAGCTTTACAGATTTTTCACGGTTTAAGTCTTTCTCGAGCCTGTCCCAGGTTTGAGCTGGTGGAGATTCCCTAAACTGTTTTAGCTTTTCTTCAAAAAGAAGATCTATGTTTTTTTTATCTTTATTCATTTTGCGTCCTTAACGGAACCAGATGTATAAAAATATTTCTTCACTTTATTTTGTAATACGCTTCGTGCCCTTGCAAGGTTCGATTTGGATGTTCCTTCTGATATTCCAAGCATTTCACTTATTTCTTTGTGCGAATAGCCCTCAATGGCATAAAGGTTAAAAACCATTCTGTATTGAGGTGTTAATTCCCTTATCAAATTAATCAGATCATGTGCCGAAAGGTCGCTGAGCACATTTTCACGATTAATGTCCTGGTTGCTTTCATACTCATCCCCCAGTGCATAAAGCTGGTGTTGTTTTCTGAACTTCTCCAATGCTGTATTGACCATTACCTTTCTGATCCATCCTGCCAAAGAACCTTTAAATTCGAACTGATCAATTTTCTGAAAAACTTTCATAAAACCATCATGAAGGTTATCCTCCGCTTCAGTATAGTCTTTAGAATAATACAAGCAGGCTCCGAACATCTCACTCGAAAAAAGATTAAAAAGCTTGCCCTGGGCTTTCCTGTCCCCCGAAACACATCCTTTTATTATTTTTTCAAGTTCACTTGTATCCATTGGTTTAACCGAAAAATTTGTGTTACAGTAAAACCACTAAGATACATAAAAATTGTTTATGAACGCTGCAAAAGTAAATTATAGATGGAAAAATTAGAAGTTGGGTTGCGTTCCTAACCCAATATCTAAAAAAAAAAATAAATTTCACTTGACGCAACCCCTTTCTTCAATTCTCCATCTTGATAAAAAGTTTTGTAAGAAATTATTGAGATGGATGAGAATTATGAAAAGATTAATTGCAAATATTATGAAAAGATTTCTGGTTAAAATTGATCCGCACTTTTTATTATTGATCCTGGTAATCGTATTTTTCTTTTTACTTTTTGCAGCGGAAAATGTAATCAAGTATACCTTGATTCCGCAATAGAATTTAGTTAATCCGAATAAAGTCTTCTTCAGCAAAGCGCCTTGTCATCAAGGCGTTTTGTTTTTGTGGTAACTAAATATTTTTAATATTTCTTGATTTTTGACAAAAATATCTAAATTTGAAAGCCATATATTTGACAATTAATTTATAAAATATCTTATGAAATATTCAATTCTTGACGTTCAGATTAACGAAGGAATTGCCATGGTTACAATCAACCGACCCGAAGCCCTGAATGCCTTAAATACAAAGTTTTTTGAAGAGATGGATTCAGTGATCGCCGAGCTTTCCAATAACAGCGAAGTCAAAATCATGATCATAACAGGGAGCGGTAAAGCATTTGTCGCCGGAGCAGATATTGCCGAAATGGTTAATAAATCCCCTGAAGAGGGTTCAGCTTTTTCGAGGGTTGGACAGAATACTTTCAGAAGCCTCGAAAAAATGGAAATACCTGTCATTGCGGCCATCAATGGCTTTGCCCTGGGTGGCGGTCTGGAACTAGTGATGGGTTGTGATTTCAGAATTGCTTCGTCAAAAGCCAAATTCGGACAGCCGGAAGTTAATTTAGGTTTGATTCCGGGTTATGCCGCCACACAGCGATTGTCAAGACTAACCGGATTAGGTAATGCCTTATTCTTGCTAATGACAGCTGAAATGATCACTTCCGAGGAAGCTCTCAGGATCGGTTTGATACAAAAAATCGTTGAGCCGGAACAACTGATGGAAGAGGTTTTGAAAATTGCAAAGAATATTATTTCTAAAGGTCCGAATGCAATAAAGAAGGTGAAAATGGTTACAAGGAAAGGATTGATGAAAGATTTCAAAAGGGGTTGTGAACTGGAGGCGGAAGAATTTGGCAGCTTATTCGGAAAAGGAAGCGAGGGCGAGGAAGGAATGAAGGCTTTCCTTGAAAAGAGAAAACCAAATTGGTAGGTATCTGAGATTAGATTTTAATCGTTTAAAATAAAATAAATAAAATGAATTACGACGAAAAATTACAAAATGTAACGGTTTTGGGCGCTGCAGGTAAGATGGGCAGTGGAATCCTGCTTCTCACCGCGGTTGAGATGGCCGACCTGAGTTTGAAACCTGAAAATAAAGGGAAAACTTTTTGCCTGAATGCGATGGATGTTTCGCAGGAGGGTCTTGCCGGCCTTATGAAGTACCTGAAGGACCAGGTGATGAAAATTGCAGAGAAAAAAGTAGTCGCCTTGCGTAAGCTTTACCAGGACAGAGCTGATCTGATCGAGAATGAAGATGTCATTCGGGAGTACGTTTTTGATGTGATGAACATAGTGAGGCCGGTTACTGCGATTGAATCGGCTTACAATTCGCACATTATTTTTGAGGCTATCATTGAAAACTTAGGCCTGAAGAAAAAATTGCTTTCACAGATCAACAAAAAAAATCCAAACAAACCCTGGTTTTTTTCGAATACATCTTCTATTCCCATCCATGTTCTTGATGAAGCAGCTAAATTGGATGGACGGATTCTCGGATTCCATTTCTACAATCCTCCGGCGGTTCAGAGACTGGTTGAGTTGATCACGACTCAAAAGAATCCTGTTGAAATGGTAGCTTTTGCAAAAACTTATGCAAAAAACCTAAAAAAAGTTCTTGTCCCATCAAATGATTTTGCGGGATTTATTGGCAACGGCCATTTCATGAGGGATGCACTTCATGGAATTCATGAAGTTGAGCAGCTTTCGAAAGAAATGCCTTTTGCCGAAGCGCTTTACTCAATCAATAAAGTTTCGCAGGATTTCCTTATTCGCCCGATGGGAATTTTCCAGTTGATTGATTATGTGGGTGTCGATGTGGTACAATTCATTATGAAAGTTATGAATCCCCATTTGCCCGATGAAGACCTTCATAGCGATCTGCTCGATAACATGATGAAACTAGGAGTAAAAGGTGGGCAAAAATCGGATGGTTCACAAAAGGATGGTTTCCTGAAATATGAAAAGAATAAACCGGTTGCCATTTTCAATCCGGCCACAAAAGAGTACCAGGAAATAATGAATTTCCAGACAAAATGCGATGAAAAACTGGGTGCCTTACCTGTTTCATGGAGACCATGGAAAATTATTAACTTCAGTAAAGACAAAAAAGAGGATATGCTGAAAGCCTATTTTATTGAACTTGCAAGCATGAAAACAAAAGGAGCAGAACTGGCAAAAAAATACCATTTGCGATCGAATGAAATAGGCCTTAAGCTGGTAACTGATAAAGTTGCAAATAACAAAGAGGATGTGAATACGGTGATGCTTACCGGCTTCTTCCATGCCTATGGTCCGGTAAATGATTACATGAAAAATTAATTCTTTTAAACAGAAATTGATATGAGCAAACTAAGACGTAAAGTATATATGGCAGCGGGATACAACACCGTTTCGATGGGAACCGGCCGCAAGGAATTCAATCCAAAAAAATCCCGTCCGGGTTTGGAACATTATATTAAAGAGGCCGGACAGGGAACGCTAAAGCAAATAGGAGGAGCCAAAAATGTGGATGAAGGTGCTATCGGGAATTTTATGGCGGCACGATTCAACAAGCAAGGACATTTGGCAGGTTTTATTCCGTATATCGATGAAGAATTACAGTGGAAGCCCTGTACACGGACAGAAGGTGCATGTGCTTCGGGTGCTCTTGCTTTAATGAGCGGGATGAAGTCTGTTTTGGCCGAAACTGCCGAAGTAGTTCTTACTGTTGGTGTAGAGGTTCAGAATACCATGAAAGCTATTTATGGAGCTGATGTGCTTGCCGGTGCAGGCTGGTTCCAGAACCGAAAGAACGGTCATGCATATTTTTTCCCTGGCCAGTTCAGTGAGCGGGCAAAAGCCTATTATGAAAAATACGGTATGGAATATTCCCGTAAAGGAATGAAGCAATGGTTTATCAACGCCATGGAAAATGCACGCCTTTGCCCTACAGCACAGGAATATGAAAATACAACAGGCGATTTAGGAGCTTTGTATGATGGTATGGTTCCCAATGGAAAAGCATTTGTCGATAGTCTGAATGTGCTTGACTGCTCCAAAGTGTCTGATGGAGCTTCAGCTATAGCCATCTTATCGGAGGAAGGTTTGAAGAGATGCGGTATTCCAAAGGATCAGGCTGTTCAGATAATGGGATATGCACAGGTGGAAAGAAATATTACGAACGATCCGCCAGACAAAACCGAGCTGACTACTATAAAAAAGGCTGCTCACCGGGCACTTGAAATGGCAGGGATTACGATCAATGATTTAGGAACCATTGAGGTGCATGATTGTTTTTCCATTGCCGGAGTTCTTTCAACGGAAGCTCTCGGATTTGCAGAACCAGGAAAGGGTGCTCAATTCGTTGCTGAAAGAAATACTGCCCGCGATGGGAAAATCCCAATCAATACCACCGGTGGACTGATCGGTTGGGGACATCCGACAGGTGGAACCGGTGTTCACCAGGCGGTGACCATCTGGGAACAACTTACGGGTAAGGCCGGAGCAGCACAGGTTAATATACATGCTGACCGTCCATACGGAATGACCATCAACATGGGAGGAGATGATGTAACGGTGGTGGCGGTAGTTTATAAAAGGGGAGATCTTTAAGAAAAAGAGGAAGTCAGCAGTCTGCAACAGGCAATACCTTGATAAATTCAACCGGTGACTTTAAGTCACCGGTTGAATTTATTTTATCTGGTCACAATCCTTCCCAATTGCTTATTAATGTCTTTGCTGATGGTTTTCAGGTCTTTTTGCTTTTTCATAAGTTCAGGTATTTCCTCATACTTTTCCTCTTCCTGGGCTTTTTTGATTTCAAGCTGGCTTTCGGCGATCAACTGCTCTATCTTTTTAGCCTTGAAAGATAAAAGTGAATTTACAACGGCTTCCTTCAATCTTTGCGTTTCTTTAATCACCTCTATTCTTGCAACCAGTTCCCAGTTGTCGCTAAGTTCGTAGGGCGAAGTCAGCAGATCAATAACTGCAGAGGAAACTTTTTTGCTATTGTGATTGATAAAATATTTTTCATCGGGTAAATCTTCCTTTGAAAGGAAAGCATCATATTCATCGAATACTTTCTGGTAAACAGGATTCGAAAATTTGATATCATCATTATTTAAATCATCCACAATAAATTTAGCAATGTTTACAGCCACATTGATAGGATGATTGTGTTCGTCTTTCTCCTCAAATTCAATGCTCTCCTTGCTATAAGTCAACAGCAGGCGGATGATATCTTTTTCCTGATATTCAGAATCCTGGTAATCAACCTCGATCTGTTTTTCTGACTGGTAAGCAGGTATCTCTACCGGCGGTTCTGGAATATTTTGATCCGTTGTCTGCCTGAATTTTTTTCGAAGGAGCTTATTCAGTTCGTTCATCAGGGTTTGCTCGGCCATGTCCATGGTGGCAGAACATTCTTTGACGTAAACCGAACGGATGATGGCATCGGGGATTAGTGAAATGGACTGAACGATTTCCTTGATCAGTCCTGCCTTTTTTATCGGATCATCCTGGGCATCTTTCAGCAAGATATTGGTTTTAAACCTGATAAAGTCATTTGCGCTTTTATTCAGAAATTCTTCTACCTCAATTGATCGATGATTTCTGACGAATGAATCCGGATCTTCACCATCAGGAAACATCACAATTTTGACATTCATTCCCTGCTCAAGGATCATATCGATGCCACGGAAAGAAGCTTTTAAACCGGCTTCGTCGCCATCGTAAAGTATGGTGATATTGGGTGTGTATCTTTTTATAAGCCTGATCTGATCAGTAGTTAAAGATGTACCAGATGAAGCCACCACATTTTCAAAGCCTGCCTGGAAAAGTGAGATGACATCGGTGTAACCTTCAACCAGGTAACAGTTGTCCTTTTTGATGATGGCATTTTTGGCAAAGTAAATTCCGTAAAGAACTTGGCTTTTATTGTAAATGTCGGACTCAGGCGAATTGATGTACTTGGCTTTCTTTTCTTCCGATTTTAAAATCCTGCCGCCAAAACCAATCACTCTTCCCGAAAGGTTGTGGATAGGGAAAATCACACGAGCACTGAAGCGATCGAAGCGCTTGCCATCTTTATCGATGGTGAGGCCGGATTTAACTAAAAATTCAGGACTGTAACCGTTTTCGATGGCTTTGTGAGTGAAGGCTTCCCATGCATCAGGACTGTAACCCAATTGGAACTGCTCCATGATGTGCTCCCTGAAATCGCGGTTTTTGAAATAAGTGAGTCCGATGGCCTTGCCTTCTTCTGACTGAAATAACTGTTCAGTGAAGAATTTCTGGGCAAAAGCTGTTACAGCATAAAGACTTTCCTTTTCATTTATTTCCTGAAGCTGCTCGGGGGTTTGCTCTTCTTCCTCGATCTCGATGCTGTATTTTTTAGCAAGGAAACGGAGCGCCTCGGGATAGGTGTAATGCTCATGCTCCATCACAAAGTTCACCGAGTTGCCGGCCTTACCGCAACCAAAGCATTTGTAAATTCCTTTTACAGGAGATACAGTAAATGAGGGGGTTTTTTCATTGTGAAAAGGACACAAACCAATCATGTTGACCCCTCTTTTGCGGAGGGTAACGAAGTCGCCAACCACCTCTTCCACTCGGGCGGTTTCGATGATGGTTTGTATGGTATCACGGGCAATCACAACCTGCTTTTCTTTGGCGAAATTACTAAAAAATAAGACCTGTTAGGTTGGAAAAAACCTAACAGGTCTTAAAACATCACCGGTGAAGACACCAATGGAGTTGATGTATTTTATTCGATAATCATTTTTTTCGTAACGGAAGAATCACCTGCCTTTACAGTATAAAAGTAAATTCCGGGTGTAAGGTTACCACCCTTGATAGTTAGTGTGTTTACACCCGGTTTTGCATCAGGGATAATAGTTTCATACACTTTTTGACCAGTCAGGTTTTTTACTTCCAGGATTAGTCTTACGTTTTCTTTCAAAATGACCTTAACTTCCGAAGTTTTATTAAAAGGGTTTGGATAATTCTGACTTACATCATTATCAACTACTGAAGATTGGATGTTCGGGATTCCGGTAGTTGAAAATGTTGACTTACTAATTTTTAAATAGCTGATTGCGTTATCTTCATAAGGATGTTGGGAGCCCCAAACAGCTGTACCTGGTGAATTATCATGCTGATAGATTAAATGTATATTGTCGTCAGAATTGGCAGCACAGCAAGGATAAACACATTCATCAAGAGCATGCACAGGATCGGAAGTAAAATCATAAAATGGTGACCATGAGGAACCCCCATTGCAAGTGGCTCTTGCCCAAATATGCCTGTAAGTTTTATCGCCAATGGAATAATTTTCAGTCACAGATGAATATACAAAATATAGGCAATTAGATTCATCGATGATCAGTTGTGGCATGCTGGATAATCCAATAAAATAGGAACCGATTTCCGCAGTGAAATCAAGTTGTCCGTTTTGATTAATATCCTGTGACCAAGCGACCAGGTTATAATCTTCAATTAATTCCGAACCGGGGTCACCATAAGGGTTAAGCGCATTTATATTATTGGAAAAAGTTGGCATATTCTCATTCCAATAAGCGATGCCATCTATGAAGGGATACCAGTAAGTATTTTCCTCATCTGCATTAGTTCTTGTGATTCCAAATACTACATGCACCATACCTGAATTGTCGATCGCAAGGCTTTGTGATCCGTCGGCACAATAAAAAGTATCGGTTGGTGTCCCAAATTGCCAAAGGGGATAGGGATGTTCCCAGATGACCGTTTTTTCAAAGGTTTCGCCACCATCAGTTGACTTCATTAAAAACAGGTCGCACCAGCTATCACCGACAACAAAGGCAACCACATCCTCTTTAGGTTCAGCAAAGGAATAAATATCTGCTGAAAAACCTGTATAGTTATCAGAGTTCATACCGTCAAGTATTTCGTTTTGCCAATACCAATTAAAACCGCCATCAGTAGAGTAGGAGTAGAGCAGAGCCCCATCGAGTCCCTGATAAGGCGTTCCACCATGTGTTGTGGGTAAAGTAAGGGCGAGCATATGAACACGGTCATGATTCGCTCCACTTGTTATAGCCCTGTTCCAAAGGATATATTCCTGACCTTCGGGTCCAGCAAAAGAATTGAAATCCCAGGCACCTGTTCCTTTGTTTTCTCTGGTTGAAATAAAAAGCCCAGTACCCCCGGTATGGGAAACGATCATTTCGCCATTTGTGCCCCATCGGGTGTAAGAAGGACGGTTGGTTTGTACAATTTCTACTCTGTTCTGTGGCCATTCGCCCCATTCAGTGCCATTGAAATAGTTATACCCCGTTCCCCTGTCAGAAAACATAGGGTCAAGCATCCCACGGGTCCAGGTTGCCCCAATCGTTCCATCTTCATAAAAGTAAATCCTGTTTGGAATACTGGCGTTTGATTGATTATCGTAACGTGTGTCGCCTATTTGCTCTTCCGCAAGGAATGCTTCGGTTGATTTGACGAATGGATTAGAAACACTTTTAAGGTTGCCTGATGATGATTGATCAGATGGTTTGATAACAGCATAATCCCTGAGGTGCTTGGAAATAACTGTTCTTTTTTGGGTAAACCCTGAAATAGCAAGGATCACCGTCAATAGTAGTAATATAGTTCTTTTCATGTTGTATAAAATTTAGAGTTTGCAAAGTTAATTATTATAAAATCAAAAAACCCCAACGAACAAAGTCGTTGGGGTTAAAAGTAATATGAGCTTATTTTATTTTACAATCATTTTTTTGGTAACCGAAGAACCTTCGGCTTTTACGTTGTAGAAGTATATACCGGGAGACAGGTTTGCAGCGTTGATAATTAATGTGTTTCTGCCTGGAAGTGCATTTGACTTATGCATTTCAAATACTTTCTTTCCTGTTAAATCTATGACCTCAAGGGTCAATTCAGCCGGTTTATCAAGAATCACATAGACTTCTGAAGTCGATTGGAAAGGATTGGGAAAATTCTGTGATACATTATTCTTCAGGTCATTTGAATTTTGCAAACCAACCGGAAGAATAGGAACTTTCATCATAATCATATTATTGTCCCCAGCAGGGTGCTGTCCAGCCCATACGAAATTACCCGGGAGATTATCTTGCTGGTAAATCAGATAAAGAGATCCATCGGTATTAGCCGCACAACTTGGATAAACACATTCATCAAAAGTGTGGATAAGGCCTGAAGTAAGATCTGTAAAATCTCCCCATGTTGCACCACCATCAATAGAATGCCTTTCCCACAAATGCCGGAAATTTATCGTTCCGGTGTAATAAGTTTCAGTAGTGGAAGAATAAATAAGGTAAAGGTCATTATCATTAATCACCAATTGAGGCATGCTTGACAATCCAAGATAATAAGTGCCTATATTTGATGGGTCAGTACCTATAAATGTAATTAGACTATCGCCATCCACATCCTGTGTCCAGCCAATCAGATTATAATCTTCAGTAAGCTCTGATCCTGGATCACCATAAGGACTAAGCGCATTTAAATTATTGGAGAAGGCAGGCATATTTTCATTCCAGTATCCTATTCCATCCACAAAAGGAAACCAGTACATGCCTGTTCCATTGCAATATGCCCTGTTAATGCCGAATACCAAATGTACAAGGTTGTTATTATCGATTACAAGGCTGTGAGCGCCATCAGCACAATAGAAAGTATCTGTTGCAATGAGGACCTGGGTGTTGAAAAAAGGATATGGGTGTTCCCAGATCAATGTTTTCTCGAAGGATTGTCCTCCATCGGTTGATTTCATCAAAAACATATCATACCAGCTTTCACCGACAACAAAGGCAAGCACATCACCCTTTGGCTCAGTCCAGGTATAATTATCAGAGGCAAAACCATAATAGTTATCGGAGGTCATTCCATCGGGAATTTGATTTTCGATTTCCCAGGTTATACCCCCATCAGTTGACAATGAATAAACCAATGCACCATCAAGGCCTTCATATGGTGTTCCTTGATATGCAATTGGCGCCGTCAATCCAAAAATATGAATCCGGTTATGATCAACCCCGCTGGTTATGGATCGATTCCAAAGCATATGATGACCATCAGGACCCGGGAATGGAGAATAATTCCAGGTACCCGTACCTTTTTGATCACGTTTTGAAATGTATAATCCGCTGGCAGCTGTATGGCTTACAACGATTTCACCATTTGCACCCAAAGGAGCATAGGATGGCCAACCGGTTCTCACATCTTCGATCCTTACGGAAGGAATATCTCCCCAATTTGCCCCATCAAAATAATTGTATCCTGTACCCCTGTTGGTATAATCAGGTTCACCTGTACCAAATATCCAGGTAGCAGCTAATGTACCGTCATTATAAAGATACAATCTGTTCTGCATGCTGGCGTTATTTTGATTATCGTAACGGGTGTTTCCAACGGTTACTTCATCAAAAAAACTATTGGAGTTTTTAACATAGGGATTGATTCCCTTAATTAGTTCTTCTGTTTCCTGCAAAGGCATTGGTTTTTTAACCGCATAATTATTTAAATCGGTGGGTAACAACACCCTTTTCTGAGAAAAGCCTGTTAATGCAAGAAAAAATGTTAAAGCGAAGATTAATAAATTTTTCATATCAGTAAATTTTTAAAATTTGATATCTTGTAACTTTAACAAAAATAGTAAAAGTAAATTCATAATTTTAAAAAAAAATAAAATCAATTCTTAAAAGTAAAAAAAAAGCTCCCGAATAGGGAGCCTTTATAAATTATTTAATGATGCAGTTATTCAACAATCATCTTCTGCGTGACTGAAGATTCACCGGCAAATACAGTATAGAAGTATACACCGCTATCCAATTTAGAAACATCTAATTTTAATACATGGGTACCGGCATTGACTTTTCCTTCATTCAACTGATAAACTTCCTGACCGATCATATTGGTTACCTCCAAACGCAGGTTAGCGCTTTCAGTCAATTTTACCTCAACAAAAGATGTGGAAGTAGCAGGATTTGGGAAGTTTTGCCTTACCTCAATATTTGAAGAATTATTATCATTCTCCTTTATTGATGTAAATAATTTTGTATAATAAGTCGTTTTATTATCCTGGAACGGGTGGTCAGCATCGAGACCCAGGCCGGGAGTAGCATCTATATTGTAAATAAGGTGAGTGCTTTCGTTCACACCTTTTGCATAAACAGGATAAATACATTCGTCAAATGACTGAACCAATTCAGTATTTAGGTCAACAAAGGGGCCCCATTCGCCAAAATGATTACTTCTTGTCCAAATGTGTTTAAAATTATATTCATCAGATCCAACATAACCAATGTAACCTTCCGATGTTCCTGCCCATGCTACATAAATACTATTATCCGGAGCTATTGCAATGGTTGTCATTGTAGTGAGACTTAATGAACGGTAGGACATAATGTTTGCTGCCAGATCAATAGTATCGTTACCGTTTACATCTTGCATCCATCCAATGAGGTTCTCGTTTTCAACCAAAACGTCCCATGCATCCAATGCATCATGAGGTTCTGCGTTTGTAAATGGAGGCATATCTTCGTTCCAATAGGCAACACCGTCGGTATACGGCCAGTAATTTATGCTCCCGGCAGGAGTTGTTTCATCACGGGCTATTCTGGTCAGTCCGCATACAACATGTACTTTTCCAGTATTATCAATGGCAATGTCTCCGGCTCCGTCTGGCGCCCATAATGTATCGGTAGTGAGGCTAGATTGAACGTCAAAAAATGGATAAGGGCATTCCCATACCATGATTTTCTCCCAGTTATCGCCACCATCCGTTGATTTCATTACAAACCAATCGTGTGTGGCATCAGCAACCTGGAAAGCGATTATATCGCCCTGTGGTTCAGCCCAGGTATACTCATCCGCATTTATTCCAAGATAAAAATCAGCGCCGGTACCCTCAAGAACTTCATTTTGCGGAACCCAGGTAGCGCCGCCATCGCTTGAACGGCTGTAAAGCAAGGCCGGAGTTTGCCCATTGTATGTGGTAGCATTTCCACCGGCAACAATCACCTGAATAACATCTTTGTTAACACCGGAAGTAACCATGCGAGGCCATACAAGAACATTCGTTGCATCCGGTCCTACAAGGAAAAAGCTTTCCCATGCACCGGTGCCTTTATTATCCCTTTTACTAAAATATAATCCCTGCGCAACACCTGTGTGGGCAACATTAACTTCACCATTTTCTTGCCATTGTGCAATGTTAGGCCAGCCTGTTTTTACATTTTCAATTCTTGCAGTGGGATCATCTCCCCAGGAAGTTCCATCAAAATAATTGTAACCCGTTCCTCTGTCGGCCCATGGCTCTGCTCCTGCAAATCCCATTGTCCACACCGCACTCAAGGTACCATCATCAAACAGGATTAACCTGCTACTACCCAAGGCTTGATTTGTTTGTAAGTCGTACAAGGTTGTACCGATCTGTTCCTGGCTTTTTGCAGCTGGCATGGTATTACCATTCGGATTAATAGTGTTTTCAAACATGCCTGAATCATCAATTTTAGTCTGTTGAACGCGTTGTTTTGCACCATCGCGCAAGTTTTTGGGTATCAAAGACCCTTTCTGAGCAAATCCGAAAATAACGATGCTCATAATTAAACATAACGATAAAATTCTTTTCATAATCATTTAATTTTTAGTGAAACATTAATACTAAATATTTTTTATTATACATTTACTTACTTTACTGCTCTTTTTACCTTTTTTGTTAGGTGTCTTTTTTCAAAAGCGCGGTTAAAAATACTGCAAAAAGAATTACATGAAAAAAAAAATCAGTTTACGGCTGATATAAATCAGTTTACGGTAATTTATACTAATTCATTGTAGTATACCTACTTTCAAATTTCTTTTAAAATTAATTATTAAATCGTGACTTTATTATTTATTTTAAAAAAAACACAGTGCGAAATTATAAATTTTAAATATATTAACAAGAAAATTATTTTTTAATATAATTTGTTGCAAAATCTCTTCCTGCCTTAAGTGCTTTAATGTTCAATTCTATGATGCCATCACCTTTTGACCGGAAGATATTTTTTATTGCTTTTTCCAGTTCAGTGAACTCAATTCCAAGAAAAAGTGAAGCTGCTCCTAAAATAACCATATTGGCTGACTTTTTCTGACCAATTTCTGCGGCAATTTTATCGGCATCGATAGCAATATGATTGGGAAAGGCTTTAACAGCAATAATCACGGATTCAATGTTGGGATAGTTTGGTATGTTTACATAAGGTGTGGTATTGGTAACAAGCCATCCGTCAGGAGCAAGCATGGGAAGATATCGCAGTGATTCCATGGGTTCAACTGAAATTACCATGTCGGCTTTTCCTTCGGGGATAAGATCAGAGGCAATTTCTTTGTCCGAAATTCTCAAATCTGAATGAACATCGCCACCGCGCTGGCTCATGCCATGAACTTCGGCTTGTTTCAGATGCAGTCCTGAACTGATTGCAGCCATTCCGATGGAAGTCGCTATCGATAGTATTCCCTGACCTCCGACTCCGGCTAAAATGATATCTTTTTTCATAATTGTGGTATTAACTAAACAGTGCTCGGCAATTTCTCCTTTTCGGTTTTTCTTTTCTCTTCTTTGATCCTTCGGGCGGCCGTATGCAAGCATTCCCTTCGGGGAATGATCACAGAAACCCCCTGGTACCGGATCTCATTTTTGAAGATATTCATGTTCTCTTCATGATATTTTGGAGAAGGGTTCATGATTTTTATATGATCTTTTTCAACACCCAAAGCTTCGCAAATGGCTTCAATTTTACCCAGTGCTGCCGAATGTTGTCCGCCTGTCATTGCAACTGTGGCATTGTCAAGAATAACAACTGTAATCGAAGATTTATCATTTACGGCATCCAGCAACCCGGTCATTCCTGAATGGGTAAAAGTGCTGTCGCCGATGACTGCCACAGCAGGAGTAAATCCTGCATCTGCAGCTCCCTTGGCCATGGTAATGGAGGCTCCCATATCAACACAACTGTTTATCGCTTCAAAGGGTTGAAGTGCACCCAGGGTATAACAACCAATATCAGAAAAGACCCTTCCTTTTGTATACTCGTTTAGGGCCTCGTTTAAAGCATTGTAAGAATAGATATGGGGACAACCCTGGCAAAGTTTGGGTGGCCGGTTGGTGACCAGGTCAGGTATTGGTCGTGTTTCAGGAATTGAAAATCCCAGGGCTTTTCCTACTTTATTGGGGTTAAGCTCACCATCTCGCTGAAGAGTTCCGTCAAGTCTGCCTTTGATCTTTTTACCCAATCCGAAAAAACTGTTGATCAATTCTTCAACTATGGGATAACCATCCTCAAGCACAAGGATTTCCTCACATTCTTCATAAAGTCGTTTCATTTTAGGTCTTGAAAGGGGGTATTGGCCGATTTTAAGGATGGGGTAAGGTACTTTGCCATCCGAAAAATTTTCCAAAAGATAATTGTAAGCAATGCCACAGGCAACAATCCCAAGGCTCTTGTCCGTACCATCCAGGTACAAGTTAAAGTTGCTTTTATCTGCATCCTCCTGAAAGTCTCCCTGAATATCGAGTAAATGCCTGAATTGTCTTCTGGCGTTTGCAGGAAGAAGGATATATTGTTTGGGGTTATCTGGCAATTGAAGGGGGTTTTGTGGCCGGGGATCTTTCCTGATTACACCCGACCTGGAATGTGCCAGCCGGGTGGTAAGCCGCATGAGAATAGGCACTTTAAACCGTTCCGAAATCTCAAATCCATAGTGTACCATATCGTAGGCTTCCTGCTGGTTAGAGGGTTCAAGTGACGGGATCATGGCAAATTTTCCGTAAAACCGCGAATCCTGTTCATTCTGCGAAGAATGCATGGAAGGATCATCCGCTGCAACCACAATCAATCCGCCATTGGCACCGGTGATGGCCGAATTGATGAATGCATCCGCAGCCACATTTAGCCCGACATGCTTCATG
Organism: uncultured Bacteroidales bacterium; assembly: GCA_963749345.1. GTDB lineage: Bacteria > Bacteroidota > Bacteroidia > Bacteroidales > JAADJA01 > JAADJA01. Next base: position 1,175,487 of record CAVVMO010000004.1, read on the forward strand.
CATACAATGGCCCGCTTGCCGGCATACGACATACCCAGGGATGCCTCCATAGCAGTTTTTTCATTTGTTGCCCATCCTGTTCGTATATTTTTTGAATGCGCCTCTCTGGAGTTCATGATATATTCCATGATCTCGGTCGAAGGTGTTCCCGGATATGCATAAATCCCTGAAATCCCTGCATCAATAGCTCCCTGAGCAATGGCTTCGTCCCCTAATAGTAATGTCTTTTCCATAGGCTGTGTTGTAGCTGTGAAACCAATATTTGTAAACTCAACAAATTTAAAAATAAATATTTGGTCTTTCAAAGTAAATTCATAATCTAAATCCATTATAAATAATGGAAGCTTCAGCCCTTTAAATCTTTACTTTTGCCCAAAGAATTTCAGTTATGAATTTTCTTGCACATTTATATCTTTCAGGCGACAACGAAGAAATCATTACAGGAAATTTTATTGCCGACCATGTGAAGGGCGATTCGGTAATGAAATACAGCGATGGCATTCAATCAGGGATCCGGTTGCACAGGGAAATTGATGCCTTTACCGATTCACATCCTGTTTTTCTTAAGACCAGGGAACGACTCAACGGTAATTACCGGAAATATGCCGGCGTGGTAGCCGATATGTTTTATGATCATTTTCTTTCAGCCGACTGGAAAACCTATTCCGATGAAAGTCTTGAAAGTTTTACCGATAGAATGCATTCCATTATTATAAAACGATTTCCTGTTCTTCCCGATAAAAGCCAACGGTTTATCGCCTATATGAAAAAATTCAACTGGCTCACAGGTTATGGGACTTTCGAAGGTTTGGGCAGGGCGTTGAACGGCATGGCCATCCGGACCCCATTCAAATCAGGAATGGAAAATGCAGTGCAGGATTTAAAAGCACATTATCATTTATACCACGAAGAATTTCAGCTTTTTTTCCCGGAAATTATAGATTATACTATTCAAAGGAGAATAAATATTTAGTCTTAATTAAAAGGTGCATTTTGGTTTGGCGACATACAGCCAGATCATTACAATTCAAAGGCGCTCCTTATTTTTTGTTCGGTCTTTAAAAGAAATAATTTTGCTATATTTGGGTGCTGTTTTAATTGGTTCGGTTACTTAATTTAATTAATCATGAAAGCAATTCTTCCAATATTGCTGGTGTTATCCTTTGTGATCAGCGATCTCCATTCGCAGACTCCTCAAATCAAATGGTGGTACGACACAGATGATATGTCATTCGGGAATGCAGCCATGGCGGATGTGGATGGAGACAATCTTCCGGAAATTGCTTTCAGCACCTATCGCAATGATGAACGGCTTATTGTTTTAAATGCAGAAGATGGATCTTTACTTTGGGATGTCAATACCGGAGGATGCAATGACGTAGCGCCGGTCATTTATGATGTTGACCTGGATGGGGAACTGGAAATCGTCCTGCCAGGTTCATGTGTTCCACAGACTTTTTGCTTTGATGCAGCTACCGGAGAAATTGAATGGACTACACCCACGCATGGCAGCGATTCGCCACCAACCATTGCAGATGTCGATAATGATAATAAACCTGAGATCCTTCACGGAGAATTCAATGGATGGATCATTTGTATCAATGGTGAGGATGGTTCCATCGAATGGGAATTTAATGCAGATCCTAACTGCTGGATCCAGACAGAACCGACCATACTGGATGCAGATGGAAACGGACAGCTTGATTTTGTGGTTGCGAACTGGAGTTTTGGGACAAACCACAAAATTTGGGCCTTCAGGGGTGATAACCATGAAGTGATATGGGAGTCTGATTTGCCAAATGATGTGATTTATCATGGTGCCTCTCATGCCGATATTGATGGTGATGCCAAACCTGAGCTTGCCATCGGGGATTATTCCGGGCTCCTGAATGTTATAAATGCTGAAGATGGAAGCCTCCTTTGGGACTATTCTTTTCCGTCCTCCTATTACATTGGCGCTCCTACCAGCATTGCAGACCTGGATAATGATGGACAATATGAAATCGTCGCCAGCGGCTGGTTTAAAATTGCTGCATTCAATCATGATGGAAGCCAGCTGTGGAGTTATTCCATTCCCGGCTATGGTTCTGCTTTCAGGGGAGCAGCCATTTCGGATGTAAACGATGATGAAACGCTGGATGTGATTTTCGGGACCAGCGAAGGGAACCTGATTGCCTTGAATGGTAATACCGGCACATTAATCTGGAACGTCGACCTGCAGGCTCATTTCGGCCCTGACGATTTTGAAATCGACCATGGACCAGTGATCGGTGATTTTGACAACGATGGATTATTAGATGCCTTTGTGGTTGGGGGCCATGCCGAATACCCGGCCGTTGAAAATAATTATGGAAGGGCTTATGCAGTTTCTCTTGAAAGTGAGGGCGGTCCTGACTGGCCAATGTTCCGCAGGAACATCATCCGAAGTGCATGTGTATATGATACGGTTTCTATTTCAGTTCCTGAAATGGTAATCATTAATCCGGATAAATCTGTTCATTATCTTCCATCGGAACAAAAATTAAAGATTGATGCAAACCTAATGGGCACTTACAATTTTCAAATTTTTAATTTTTTCGGACAAATAATGATTGACAAAGATATCATCCATAACCAAATAATAGACATTTCATCGTATCCATCAGGAGTTTACTTGTACATATTATCCGGCGGCGATGGGGCTATTGAAAAAGGTAAAGTATTAAAACTTTAAATCAGGAATAGATCGTAGCAACTAACTTCCTTCTCCCTCCCCTGTTCCGGAATTCGCAAAGGAAAATACCCTGCCATGTTCCAAAGTTTAACCGATGATTGGTTATTGGAATTGTAACCGAATGACCGACTAAAGATGATTTTATGTGTGCTGGCATATCATCAGGTCCTTCCATATGATGAGCATAATCTTTCAGGCCATCCGGCACCAGCTTGTTAAAAATCCTTTCCAGGTCCGTCTTTACAGTCGAATCTGCATTTTCGTTGATAGATAATCCTGCTGAAGTATGCCTGATAAAAAGGTTTAGCATTCCTTTTTCGGGAAGCTTTGGTAATTGTTCCAGAATTTGATCTGTGATCAGATGAAAACCCCGATCAAATGCAGGCAATAATATTTCGGTTTGCTCAACCATAGACTATATTCTTTGAAAATCATTTAACACTCAAATTGTAATCCTATAAAAAAAGTCCCGGATTCAGGACTTTTTTCAATTTTCAACCTTTTGCAGATTTATCTTTAATCTTCTCGGCTGGCTTTTTCTTAATCCCTGCTATCTCTTCAAGCATATCTGTGGTGAGAGATTTTGGACGTTCGAGCGAATATCCAAGCGCTCTGTCCCAGATAATATTGGCACAAATTCCAAGCGCCCTACCAATACTGAAAAGTACGGTGTAGAAATCATATTCCCTAACCCCATAATGCCACTGAATGACTCCCGATTGAGCATCTACATTCGGCCATGGATTTTTTGCTTTTCCTTGTTCCTGCAAAATAGGAGGTACAACTTTATAAAGTATATCAACATATTTAAAAATTGTATCATCAGCCATGTGTTTAAGGCTGAATTCCCTTTGGAGAGAATAACGAGGGTCTGTTTTTCTTAAAACAGCATGGCCAAAACCGGGAACTACATAACCCGAATTCAGGGTTTCCCACACATACTGTTTTACTTCAGCTTCGGATGGTTCAACTCCTTCTCCTCCCATGCGTTCAATCAATTCATGCAGCCATTGTAAAACGCCTTGCGCAGCAAGCCCATGAAGAGGCCCTGCTAATCCGTTAACCATAGCAGAAATGGAAAGATAGATATCGGACAACGAGCTGGCAACAAGGTGTCCGGTATGGGCGCTTACATTTCCGCTTTCATGATCAGCATGTAAAATAAAGTGAAGTCTCGATACATCATCATAAGGTTTGGGCTTACCCATCATAAAAGCAAAATTTCCGCCAAAATCAAGATTGGGATTGGACTGTATCCTTTTGCCATCACGGTAAATTTTTGCATAAGTATAGGTAGCAATTTCTGGCAATTTGGCGAGGAGATTTAAAACATCCTCGAACATCGGATCCCAATATTCTTTTTTGTTAATTCCTGCATAATATTTTTTCGTAAAGAAGGATTCACGATGCATGGAAAGGATCGCGGTTGAAAAAACCGTCATGGGATGACTGCAACATGGCTGTGCATCTATAACCTCGTAAATGTAGCGGGGAATAATTCTTCGTTTGCTGAATTCATCCACAAGATCCAAAACTTCTTCTTCAGTTGGAATCTCACCAATTAATAGAAGGTAAAAAAGGCCTTCAACAAAAGGCATTTCAGATCCTTTTGGTTTTGGCAGCAAATCAAATACCTCCTTCAGGGTATATCCCCTGTAACGGATTCCTTCGTTCGGATCAAGGTATGAAATATCTGTCACGAGGCTCTTAATTCCCCTCATCCCGCCAAGTATCTGGCCAATGGTTACTTTATCGACTACCACATCACCGTACTCATTCATTAACCTTTCGGTCCGTGGTCTCCATTCTTCAATTTTTTGCCGTAATTTTTCTTTTAAGTTTGCCATAAACGATTTTATTTGTTTTTACATGTTTTCTATAATGGTATCTCCAAATTCAGAACATTTCAGAAGGGTTGCATTTTCCATTAACCGATGAAAATCATAGGTGACTTTTTTCTGGCTAACAGCTTTTACCAAACCATCCCAGATCAGATCGTGCACCTTTTCCCATCCTAAGTATTTAAACATCATTGCTCCCGAAAGGATAACCGATCCCGGATTGACTTTATCCAGTCCGGCATATTTTGGCGCTGTTCCGTGGGTAGCCTCAAAAATAGCATGTCCGGTAATATAATTGATGTTGGCTCCGGGTGCAATTCCAATTCCTCCAACCTGCGCTGCCAGTGCATCAGAAAGATAGTCTCCGTTCAGGTTGAGCGTGGCAATGACATCAAATTCCCTGGCCCTTGTTAAAACTTGTTGCAAGGTAATATCTGCGATAGAATCCCTGACCATTATTTTGTTTTTCCAAAGATTATTGCCATGGGTAGGCATTAGCGCTAAAGCAGTTTCAACCTCAGAAACAATTTCAGCCTTTTGGTCCTTCGTCATCATGGAATATCCGGGTTCGATCAATTGCGCATTTTCTTCAGCAGTCAGAGCGGGATTTTTATCTTTATTGCCTATGATCCAGCTTTCACGCTCGGTAATGATATAATCCCTGAATTCATTAGTGGCAATTTCATATCCCCAGTTTTTAAATGCCCCTTCTGTAAATTTCATGATATTTCCTTTGTGAACCAAAGTGAGTGACTTTCTCTTTTCTTTAATAGCATATTCAATTGCAGCTTTTACAAGCCTGACAGATCCTTCCCTGGAAACGACCTTAATCCCTATCCCCGATGTTTCCGGAAACCGGATTTTCTTAACCCCCATTTCATTCCGGATAAAATCAATGACTTTTTTCACTTCTGCCGATCCTTCTTTCCATTCAATCCCGGAGTAAATATCTTCTGTATTTTCCCTGAAGATTACCATGTCCACATCTTCGGGCTTTTTTACCGGAGAGGGAACGCCAAAAACATACTTCACAGGTCGCAAACAAACATAAAGGTCAAGCATTTGTCTCAGTGCCACATTGAGAGAGCGTATACCACCTCCTACAGGTGTAGTCAAAGGACCCTTGATTCCAACAAGATATTCTTTAAAGGCCTCGATTGTAGCCTCCGGCAGCCATTCGCCAAACCTGTTGAATGCGTTTTCGCCGGCGTAAACTTCCTTCCAGATCACTTTTCTCTTTCCCTGAAAAGCCTTTTCAACCGCTGCATCAAACACTTTTTGAGAAGCAAGCCAGATATCCGGCCCTGTTCCGTCACCTTCGATGTAAGGTACAATTGGAAAATCGGGAACATCCAGCTTCCCACCCTTCATCCTTATTTTTTCTCCTGTCATTGAACTTAATTAAACCTATTTAAATGATTTAAATACCTGCATATTTAAGGCGGGTAAAAATACAAAACTAATTTAGAAAATCTAAGGTACCGATTAAAATTATTGTCAATGGGAATTTTTTTAACCCCAACCGTATTTTTTTGTAACCGATCAGTAATTGAGTCGTCATATAATATTCGGGCGAATACATAAAAGTATTAACTTTGTGGAACCTATGGAAAATAAACGTTTATTCAGGAGTCAGAAAAACTCTGTAATCGGAGGTGTTTGCGGAGGTCTCGGCAATTATTTTGATACCGATCCTATTATTTTCAGGGCGTTATTTGTAATCACATTTTTTGCTGTTGGAAGTGGAATTTTGGTTTACATTGTCCTGTGGATCATAACTCCCATCGAGTCGGTACCATTTTTTAAACCAGCTGATAGCACAGCAAAAGATGAACCAGATAAGGAAGAATTTAAATCTGAAAATATGGAAGATCAAAAAAAACAAAGAAATGACGGTAGCCTCTGGGGAGGTATAATTCTGATCGCATTGGGCGGAATTTTTCTGATAGACCGGTTTGTTCAGGATATTGATTTTGGCGACCTGTGGCCCTTGATCCTGGTGGCTGTTGGTGTCATATTGATTTCTAAGAGCTTTCAAAAATCAAAAAATTGAAAATCATAGTTTTCCTGCGGGAAAATAATTTATTAAATACATAGCCATGAAAAAAGGACATATTTTCTGGGGTATTCTTTTGCTGACCCTTGGAGTTTTATTTATTTTAAGGAATTTAAACATTTTTCATTTCAATATTCATTCCCTTTTAAGGTTGTGGCCGCTGATCTTTGTCTTCTGGGGAATTGCGATACTTCCGGTCAAACAAGGATTGAAAATCATCCTTATCGGGCTTACTATAATGCTGGGAATTCTATTCCTGACATTAAATCCCCGGCACGATAACCATTGGATTAACTGGGATAATGACACCAGTTATGAATACAATGAGTACGAGGAAGATGAAAATTCGAATGACCAACAAGACTTTTCAGAGACCTACGATTCCATTGTAATGAATGCACGACTCAATCTGGATGCAGCTGCGGGTAAATTTTATATTAAAAATCAAACTGAAGAATTGTTCGAATTGAATTGTGAAGGTTATGCCGGCCCTTATGACGTAAAGACGATTGTGGGTGATAGTTCAGCTACCATCAATGTAAAGCATAAAAAGAAATATAAGGGAAGGGATTTGTCCAATACGGTCTGGCTCGCTCTGAATCCCGGTCCGGTTTGGGATTTAAATATTGATGTCGGAGCTGCAGGAATCGAACTTGATGCGAGCCCTTTTAAGGTGGAGAGGATTGATATTGAAGGAGGAGCTTCAAAAATTGATTTGAAGCTGGGATCTAAAAGCAATATGACAAGGGTTAGCATTGATGCCGGCGCTTCAGGTATTAACATAGAAATTCCGTATGAATCTGCTTGCGAACTCCGGACCAATACTGTGCTATCATCCCGTGATATTGAAGGATTTAATAAAATATCCGGAGGATTGTACCAAACACCTAACTTTTCTGATTCGGTAAGCCAGATCATCATTGAAATTAATGCTGCCGTATCGACCCTTGAAGTGAAAAGAAATCCTTCAGGATTTTAAATCTGATGCTCCATTTCTATTTCCGTTAACTTAAATAATGGAACCGTTAACTGATTTCCCCTGTTTGAAAAATTTATTGAGGGGTGGACGTTATTATTTTTCCGTAATTTGTCGGAGAAAATAAGCAATCAGGATAATCATTTAACGATTATGAATTCATTTAAAAACATTTCCAGGTCATTATTTATAGCGCTTTATATTACTTTTTTCCCTATCGTCCTTTTAGCTCAATACGGAACCATCAAGGGTTTTGTTTATGAAAAGGAATCTGGGGAACCTGTTATTTATACCAATGTCTACCTCCTTAACACCACTTTTGGGGCGGCAACTGATGTGAACGGTTATTTTGCCATCTCAAAAATACCCCCAGGCAATTATACCCTATTGGTTACATACCTTGGTTTTGATACCCTGAAAATGGACATCAGCATTAATGCAAATGAAATTATTAGCAAGCAGCTTTACCTTGTAAAAGGCTCCTACATGTTAAAACAGGTTCAGGTAACAGCCGAAAAGGAGGAAGCCCGGACGGAAACAAGGACATCAGTGGTTAAAATTACACCTAAACAAATCAAGCAAATTCCTGCCGTTGGCGGGCAGCCCGATCTTGCGCAATACCTCCAGGTGCTGCCGGGTGTGGTTTTTACAGGTGATCAGGGCGGACAGCTTTACATTCGCGGGGGTTCACCCATTCAAAATAAAGTCATACTCGATGGCATGGTTATATATAATCCTTTTCATTCCATTGGATTGTTTTCTGTTTTTGACACGGATATCCTTCGTAATGCCGATATTTATACCGGAGGTTTTGGCGCCGAATATGGTGGTAGAATTTCATCTGTTATGGATATTACAACCCGCGACGGAAATAAAACCCGGTTCTCCGGTAAAGCAGGTGCGAGTACTTTCGGTGCAAACCTTATGGTTGAAGGTCCGATCAGCAAGCAAAAAGAGGGTAAAGGCGGCAGCTCTTCATTTATTTTTTCAGCAAAGAACTCCTATCTTGAACAAAGCTCAAAGATTTTTTATGAATACATTGATGAAGATGGTTTGCCTTTTAATTATCTCGACCTTTATGGTAAAGTTTCGTTTGCAGGAGCCAATGGAAGCAAGATAAACGTATTTGGATTCAGTTATAACGACAGGGTTAACAATTATAAAGCCCTGTCCGATTATCATTGGGAATCGTTTGGAGTTGGAAGTAATTTCCTGATCATTCCCGGGAAGTCTTCAGTTCTGATCGAGGGGCACATGGCATATTCTCAATACGATATCGCACTTGAAGAAAAAACCAGTCCTCCCAGAACCAGCGCTATCAATGGATTCAATCTTGGTTTTGATTTTACTTATTTTATTGGTAAAGATGAATTGAAATATGGATTTGAAGTGCTTGGCTTTACTACCGACTTTGTTTTCTCTAATTCTGTTGGGCTGGAGCTTCAGCAAAAGGAAAATACATCCGAAATTGGGGCGTACTTAAAATACAAAAAAACGACCGGTAAATTGCTCATCGAACCCAGTTTGCGTTTGAGCTGGTATGCCTCACTTTCAAACGTGTCACTTGAACCACGCCTTGCATTAAAGTACAATGCCACCGAAAGGTTCAGGGTAAAATTTGCCGGGGGCTTCTATTCACAAAACCTTATCAGCGCTACTTCGGATAAAGATGTTGTAAATCTCTTCTACGGATTTTTATCCGGCCCCGAAAGCATTCCTGAAGAATTTGACGGAAAAGAAATTACCCATAAGCTTCAAAAAGCCCAGCATGTAATCCTTGGATTTGAATATGACCTTGCTCCAAACGTAGTTGTAAATCTGGAAGGATATTATAAGAACTTTTCGCAATTGACCAACCTCAACCGGAATAAGCTTCTGGATGAGGAAGAATATCCTCAGGCACCCGATGTTATAACCAAAGACTTTATCATTGAAAAGGGTTATGCAACTGGCGCCGATTTTACTTTAAAGTTCGATAAGGACCGGTTTTATTTCTGGGCAGTTTATTCCCTGGGTTATGTAATAAGAAAGTATGAAGATGTTGACGGAACCATTAAAGAGTATTATCCCCACTACGATCGCCGGCACAATGTCAACCTTGTAGCAAATTATACTTTTGGCTCAAGGGAAGATTGGGACGTCAATGCCCGGTGGAATTTCGGAACCGGATTTCCATTTACCCTCACACAGGGTTATTTTCCGCTTATTAATTTTACTGATGGAATATATACCGATTACACCACCACCAATGAAGAGCTGGGTACTTTATATGCCGATTTGAATACCGGCAGGCTGCCTACCTATCACAGGTTGGATGTAGGTTTAAAGAAAACCTTTACCCTTGGCAGGTACACAAAACTGGAGGCTAATGTAAGCATAACCAATGTGTATAACCGGGAGAACATTTTCTATGTCGACAGGGTTACGAACGAAAAGGTATATCAGCTGCCGTTTATGCCAAGCGCAGGCCTGATGTTTACTTTTTAATCAGGGTAACGAATCAAAGCTTCCTACATTCAATAAACACATCAGATCAAGTTATTCCTTCAGTTTTGTATCAATAATAATTGTTACAGGTCCATCATTTACTAGTTTAATTTCCATCATGGCGCCGAATTCACCAGTCATTACTGTGAGTCCGGATTCAATTTTCAATTGCTTTACAAATTGCTCATAAAGCGGAATAGCAATATCAGGTTTGGCTGCCCTAATATAAGAAGGCCGGTTTCCTTTTTTAGTACTTGCATGTAGTGTAAACTGGCTGACGACAAGGATTTCACCCCCGGTTTCAATTACTGATAAATTCATCACGCCATTTTCATCATTAAAAATCCTCAGTCGGGCAATTTTACTGCTGAGCCAATCAATATCTTCTTGTTTATCCGCCTCCTCAATACCCAACAGGATTAATAAACCCATTTGGATGCTGCTTTTTACTTCATGATCAATTGTTACTGAAGCTTCAGATACTCTTTGGATAACTGCTCTCATTTGATTTTTTAACAAAAATAAAAAAGCTTCCGGAACTTAACCCGAAAGCTTTAATACTATTTTGAATGCGTTTTTTAGTTTGGCACCTGGTTCCCTTTACCAAGATTGGGTGCCCAAATGTTGTCTTTATCTTTATTGTTCGATTGTGTATCGAAGTTGAAATCACTTTTCAGATAACCCTTGGTACCAGCCTGACTTTCCCATACAGGGTCTTCATCATTACTATCTACCAGGCCATTGCCATCGCTATTTCCACCAAACAATCCCCAGACCCCTGAACCTATTAGCTTGTGAGCTAAAGTTCCCCCATAGGCTTGTCCTGAACCGATAGTGAAATTATAGGTATAAGTTCCACCGGATTGTATGACACCTGTTGCAGATAATACACTGACGTGATTCCTGTGATGGACGATCACAAACAAGCTATTTGTAACAGTCAGCGGGCCGAAATTTAAAACCGGGATTCCTGTCAGGCCAATGATCCTGCCATCGTTGCGAATGAACGCTGCCTTACGTCCGATTCTTGTTCCGCTGGTGGCTCCGCCGGCAGTAGTAGCATTCCTCAATTCAATAAGCACCCAGTCTATTGCATTGGCCGGAATTGCACCAACACTTTCTGTTCCGGTATAATTCCAGGGGGAAGTGTTATAAGGCTGATTCAATGGTACTAAACCTGTCAGACCCTGTGTCATTGTTGATCCATTATAAGGTCCTTCGAGAAATGCCGTAAGGTCAACCAGCAGATCAGTGCTTTGAATATTTACATTATAATCTTCAGTTTCGCCATATGCATATGTTGCGCATGGATCAAAATCTGCAGTATTATAGACTTCTCTTACACGCATACGGGTAGCACCACTGACTGCATTCGATGGAACAGTAAAATTAATGGTTCCGGTTGCCGGAGTGGGTGGTATAAGTATTGTTCCAAGTTTTTCAGTTGTTTCAAAAACCCCATTTCGATTGTAATCAATCCACACAGCAATATAATTTCCACTACCATAAGTTCCGGGGCTTAAAGTAATAGTATAGGCGTTATTGGGAATTAGATTAGTTGATAAACTGCTATAATAAGTATAATAAGGACTTGTAGATGCACCTGTTGCATTATTTATACTTCCTAACTGCACCAGTGAAATATAATCACCAAAACCTGTACCTGATGTATAGGTTGGAGTACAATATGAAAGCGGAACTACATTAATATAGGCCGTTTTGATTTCCGTGTCATTTCCCAATGCACTGCTAACCGTCAGGCTGGCATTGTAGGTTCCCAAAGTACTATAGGTAATTGTGTGTGGTCCGGCACCGGTAGCTGTAGCTGGTGTTCCTCCGGGGAATGACCAACTCCATGCAGTAGGATTACAAGTTGAGTTATCTGTGAATGTTACTGTATTGCCTATCACTACAGTTGTAGGTGTCCCGGTGAAATTGGCAAAAATATTTTGAACTGTGATATAACCCGTTTTTATTTTAGTATTAGTTTCAACGCCATCACTTACAGTCAGAGAAACATTGTATACACCTGGTGTATTATAGGTAATAGTATGAGGCCCTGATCCGGTGGCAGATGAAGGTGTTCCGCCGGGGAAACTCCATGACCAACTCGTTGGGGGACCTATAGATTGATCGGTAATGGTAATGGAAGTTCCTGTACATACATTTGTATTGCTGGCTTTAAAAGCTGCATATAATCCCAGTGTAAAAGGTGATACATAAGTCATGAATAATCCGTTACGGGTATCTGTCCAGCACGGATAAAACATTCCACCTCTTGAAGTTATTCCTAAATAGTCACCCATATAACTTCCGGCTAAACCAGGGATTGGTGAAGGTGTAAAGGCCACATCGCTTACCCTGAAATCTGTCCAGGTATTTCCGGCATCTAAAGAATAAGCTACCCATGTTTCGCATGAAGCAGAAGAAGTAGCGCGGTCATCGTAAAAAATTACACTCAATACGCCAGTTTCAGGATCGCAACTGATCCATGGGAAATAGGCCTCTTTACCAGCAATATTTGGTCCCTGATTCACTCTAACAGGTGTTGACCATGAGGTTCCTCCATCCGTTGAACGGCTCATGTAAACACTGATGTTTGAACCGGTATTAATACCCGGAACCCCAACATTTGTCCAGACGATATAGAGGTAACCGTCATAATCTCCGCCACTGATATCAACAGCCATAACCGGGAAAGAATTCACCCGATGGTTTTTAGATGTTTCTGTTGTTCTAATACCTTTAATATTTGTAATTTTTCTTGCTGCTGTTGAATAGCTTACACCTCCGTTTGTAGATTTTGCGAAACCAATGGCGGTTTCATCCGATGGCCAGCTATCGTAAATTGCCCAGCAAACATAAACTTCACCACCAGGTCCTGTTTGAATGTTCACACCCTGGTTATGGCTACCGGCATTTATAGCCGAACTGATATTTAATGCAGAAGACCAGTTAAGGCCATCATTGGTGGAGCGGGAAATTTCAATTTCGCTATCATTGGCTCCACTCTGGAAATTTGTCCAGGCATTGTACAAATTTCCTTCATAAGGGCTGGAAGGGCTGTTGTCAATCCACATGTGATTTTTATCCAATATATAGCCACCACTTGCAACCTGAACATGCGTAAAAGAAGTTCCGTCCGGGGAGTAGGCAACACCCATATCGTAGGAAGCAGCGATGTAACCGACATATTGCCTGCCGGAGAGACCAATTGCTGTAGTAGGGTCTCCTGAATTAGTTCCGCCTGCCCCCTGATAACCTCCACCCCAGCTTATTCCGCCTGAAGAGGACTGAAAGTAATTGGCTCCATATAAATCTATAACTGATCCTCCGACCCAATCTGTTGAATTGTTAGAATTCAATATGTATTGGTTATTGTTAGGATCAATAAATACCGAATTTTCACTTTCGGTAACATTGGTAAGATTTGTTACCGGAATATCCGGGGAATCGGCAATAGTAATACCTTTGGATTCAATGAGGCTTCCTTTGTATTCAGCCGGTTTCACAGGAATCTGGGCATTGTAAGGAGTTAATCCCTTTTCAGCCATTTTATTCCAGTACCCCATATTGTCAATACGGTTATCAACTTGTTCGGCAGGGGCATTTTTAGTTTTCTGAGCATAACTTACAGTAGTGAAAATAAATAATGCCATCAGAAAAAGAATCGTAAACTTTTTCATTTTATTAATTTTTAAAAAATAAATACTAATGCTTTCAACCTGTATTACAAGAATCGGCAAATATAAGCAAGTTTTCATATTAACAAAAAAAACCCAGAATCTTCTGGGTTTTTTTTGTTAATTTTATATAGGATTCGAATATTAGTTCGGTACCTGGTTCCCTTTTCCAAGGTTAGGCGACCAGATGTCATCTTTGTCTTTATTGTTTGAGTGGGTATCGAAATTGTAATCACTTTTCAGGTAATCCTTTCCTCCTGATTCAGTTTCCCAAACAGGATCTTCATCAAGAGAATTGACTACTCCATTGCCATCACCATTTCCACCAAACATTCCCCAAATACTTCCGATTTGTTTATGTGCTGCTGTTCCTCCATATGCTTGCCCTGAACCAATTGAGAAATTGTAGGTATAAATTCCGCCTGTTTGAGTTAAACCTGTTGCAGAAAGTACACTGATGTGATTCCTGTGATGGACGATCACAAACAAGCTATTTGTAACAGTCAGCGGGCCGAAATTTAAAACCAGGGTTCCTGTCAGGCCAATGACCCTGCCGTCGTTACGAATGAACGCTGCCTTACGTCCGATTCTTGTTCCGCTGGTGGCTCCGCCGGCTGTTGTAGCATTCCTCAATTCAATAAGCACCCAGTCTATTGCATTGGCCGGAATTGCACCAACACTTTCTGTTCCTGTATAATTCCAGGGGGAAGTGTTATAAGGTTGATTCAATGGCACTAAACCTGCCAGACCCTGTGTCATTGTTGATCCATTGTAAGGTCCTTCGAGAAATGCCGTGAGGTCAACCAGTAGATCAGTACTTTGTATGTTCAATGTATAATCTTCAACTTCTCCATAACCAAACGCTTCGCATGAAGTGGGATTTGCACTATATTTAAGTGATACCCTCATCCTTGTTGCTCCTGTTGCAGCGCCAGCCGGGATAGTAATGCTGGATGTTAAGGTTCCTGTGCCCGTCCTTTGACCAAGGTCAAAACTTTCATTGGCATCTAAGAAATCGCAATCCTGGTTCATATCAATAAACACAAAGCAATGTTCTATCCACGACCCGGTTGATCCAACCGTCATGGTAAAAGTATATGCAGTTCCTTTATTAACATTGGTAGAAATTGCTGTATAATTTGTATAACCTGATCCTGCTGAAGAACTGTTATTGATTGTATTAAAAGTAACATTGCCGATCCATTCGTCAGTACCGGTGGCGCCTGAAGAAGAACAATAGGAGCAACTTATGACATTTATGTAATTCGTCTTTATTTCTCCATCACTTCCATAAGCATTAGTAGCTGTAAGTGAAACTGTATATTGTCCAAGAGCATTGAACTGTACTTGAGGATTTTGTGAGGTTGAACTCGTTCCACCAACATAGGTAATGGTATTTGGATTAAAAGTCCATGACCAACTAGTTGGGATATTACTTGAAAGGTCAGAAAAAGTGACAGTTTGGCCTAAGGCAGGATTTGTAGAATTTGCAGAAAAATTCGCTACAGGAGGAAGTGATGGGATATAAAACTGGAAAGAAGCAATTCGAGTTCTCCAAATCCATCCTCCACTGGAATATTCCTGTGTATACCAAAATGTATTATCATCTGCTGGATCGACTGACATTGCACTATAGTCTCCCCATCGATTAACCCCCGTTTGTGAGGCTGTACCTGCATGAATGGTTTCTTCGCTTATGGTTATTTGACCCAACGGATCACCGGCATTCCTGCCTGCACAACGAATAGCTGGATTCATGCCCGAACTAGATACAGAAAAACCGAGGGCAATATCGCCATTCCCATTCTTTGCCACACTTGCCATCCATCGGTATAGCCCATCACTTGGGGCATATGTCCCTTGCTGATAGATCGACCAACTTCCGGTAGTCCGTCGCAATTCATACCATCTGATTCCTGCTCTTCCCGAGCCTGCATTTACTGTATGATTGGTAACAAGAGTTTGATAAGTCCCAAAATTTCTGTATTGAAGTCTATACATTAATCGATCATCCAATACATCCAATGTTTGAGATGTACCAAGTTGTGGAACATTATTAGCGGTAGCATCAAACGAGGATACACCTATATCGCTTGGTCCAGTAAAGGTAGAATTTGAAGTCACATTCCAGTCAACATTAAAAGAATAGGTTCTTAATCGATCCGTACCACTCCAATAGTCAATATAGGCAAAATAATTGGGAGTACCTGATGGCGGTGATGTACCATCAAAATCAGCCGGTAAAAAACTCCATGGATCTGCTGCAGAAGTAAAATTAAAAAACACCATATCAGCAGCATTGCCATTTAGCATTTCTGATCGTTCAAAAGCAGCAGCACCAGCACCAGCCCAACTTCCCGAACCGGATGTAAACTGGTTAATAGACATGTAATAGGCATCAGGCCAAACACCAAACTTTGGATAATCAGGCATATTAGTGAATGAATAAACATAAAGGTGATAGGATCCTAGTGGATTGCTTGTGGCTGAAACAGCAATTAATACGTAAAAAGGGCCCGATGGGTAATTAGGTAAAGAAAATTGGGATAAAAACCACCTGTCAGCGAGTTCATCATACAAAACAATTGGATCTCCATAATTTCCAACCCAAGGTCCCGGCAAATTTTGCCAAATTGTGCTAAGATCGGCTGGAGCAGTTAATGGTGATCCACTTTTATTAAATATCTGAAATCCATTGTTCACCATTTGGATGTAGTAATTGATCCCAACATCTCCGTCAGTGTCTGGTGGAGCCACACCGTAATTATTACTAATACCTTCAAAATTCTGACCAATGACATCGGGATTATAACCGGGCACATTATAATTTTTTTGCAATGCCTCATCTGGAATACTGTTTTTTTGTTCAAAAGTACTCTTTCCACGATTGGGAGGAATAAACGTTTTATTAGGGACCACACCGTTCTTCCAATCTGATTTTCCAGTTGCAGGAATAAATTCCATTTCCTCAAAAGGAATGGTTGTCATAAAAGCTTCAGGTGGTGCTACTCTTGATGGTTTCAAATTTTCGACCTGGCTAATTACATTTGTTGAGAATCCTATTAAAATTGAGAGAACAATAAAAAGCTGTTTCATAAAGATTTAATTAGTGTATAAATTAGATTGGATGTTTGTTTATTATGTCTTATTAAGACAAAATGCAGAAAACTTATTTAAAGAGTTAAAATTCATAAAAATACAAATGTGAATAGATATTAACTTGTTCTCACGTTGAACCTACAAGTTTTATTTGTATATTAACAGTGGATTCAATTTGAGCGGGCAAAATTAAAAAAATTTCAATTAGAAAAACAAATAAAAAAACCCCGGAAATTATTTGCCGGGGGCTTTTGATTCATTTTTTTTGTTCAAAAATTGATTGTTAGAAATTATTATTATTTGTGTAGTAAATTATGCAAAATTTTATTATTCAACTATTACCTTTTTATTCAATAGCAATTCCCTGCCTTCGATCCTGATAAGATAAACCCCTTTTTCAAGATTAAGACTCAGGGTTTTCTGGTATTCTTTGTCAACTATGATATTTTTAGTTTCATATACCAATTTGCTAAGCGAATTATAAATGCGGATAGCGATCACTTCATTCGTTTCTCCCTTAAGATCAATCGTGAAAGTGCCCTTGTTTGGATTTGGTGAAACCGTAATATTAAATCCAGCCAGGTTCTCCTGAACAAACGAAGGATTAACAGCCAGGGTCATCTGGTCTGAAACATTGCCGCAATCTGTATTTACAGCCGTTATCGTGAGCAATACTTCCTGCGATGCAATATCATTTGCACCGGGTGTATATGTCGGATTAGAAGAAGTTGAATTATCAAATGTTCCATCACCAGAAGTAGTCCATTGAATTGATGTGTAGTTCTGAGCCAGCGCTCCTGCTAAGGTATAGGTTTCATATTCTTTAATATCACCGTCTTCACCGGCATATGCTGTGGCCAAAGGATTTATTGTCACAATCATCTCTGAAGTAACATCAGGGCACGGACTATTACCAGTCGCAGTTAAAGTTAAAGTTACTGTTCCATTGGAAGCGTCATTTATGCCGGGGGTATAAACAGGGTTCAGCAGCATATTATCGTTGAAGGTCCCATCACCCGAAGTGCTCCATGCCAGGGAGATAAAGTTCTCTGCTGTAGCGGATGTCAATGAAAGTGGAACATTAGCACATGTTTCAGTATTGTCGCCTGCAAATGTAGCGGCAGGAGTATTAATAGTCAGTTCAATTTCATCGGTCGTTGATCCACATGGGGCATTGCCTGCCGCTGTTAATGTAAGCGTTACCATGCCCGATGAAATATCGGTAGTGCCTGGTAAATACTCAGGATTGAGAAGGCTGTTATCATTAAAAGTTCCATCACCTGAAGTTGTCCATTCTAAAGAAACATAATTAGCAGCCGTAGCAGTTGATAGTTCAAAGGCTCCTTCACTGCAGGCAGGAGCATCTTCACCTGCATTGGCAATAGCTGCTCCAATTATTTGAAGGTTCAAATTGTCCGTAACATTATTATCAGGACCGTAGGCTGTTAATGATAAAACAACCGAACCGTTCGTAATATCCAATGTGCCCGGAGTATAAGCCGGATTTAAAACCTGGCTGTTATCAAATGTGCCGTCACCTGTTGAAGTCCAGCCGATACTATTATACAGTGTGGCCATACCCTCGCACTGATAGGTTTCTCCTTCACAGATAGTAGCATCTTGTCCGGCATAAGCAGTAGTTGTTGGTTGAGCCGGCAGCTCAATGAAATCAACCCATACACAATCACTTCCGGTAGAAACACTAATGTCTTTGCTATATGTCCATTTCAAAGTGTGTGTTCCGGCAGTTAAGGCATAGGCTGAATAACTCCAGGGAACTTCACCAGCCCACGAGCCAAGTTCAGCGTTATCGACATAAAAAGTGAGAAAATCATAGCTGGCTTCCGAAGAAACCTTGTACCAGAATGATATACTGTCATCGCTGAAAACATCATATTCAAGCGTCAGCCAGTTACTTTGGTTGTCGTTTATATCTCCGGATTTAATGCAATAGGCGCCTTCAAAAGGAGCTTGTGTTGACACTGCCCAGTTTGAATTTCCACCCGTTTGCCAATCGTATTGACTCATATTTCCGGTTTCCCAATCTTCAACTATCAGTCCAATTGGTAACAATACATCTTTTTGTTCACCATACACTCCCGCTACCATTTCGAAATGGAAAACTACTCCCATACCAATGGGCGCCGCATTATCAACAACGATATTGAAAACGACATCTTCAGTGCCTGATGGTGGCAAACCCGGAATGTCTACCTGTGGATTAGTGATCGTAATAAATCCGCTCAGAGCACTTGCAGTGACGAGCACATCTGAAATGCTAACCTGCCCGGTATTATTTGCAACAATAGTCAGATCGGCTGTTTCACCCGGGTCTAAACGGCCGTTATTATTACCCAGCGGATCACTGATGGTAATATTTCCAAAATGGATACTCGGTCCATACGTAATAATATCAAACTTGCTGGTCCAGATTTCATTTCCATCTGTAGCTTCAATATTTATCGGGATCGTTTCCATTCCGGGAGTATTAACTGCAACATCAAAAGCAAACCCGTTTGGAATAGACATATATTGACCGGAGGTAAAGTCACCGTAGTTTTCCGTATCATCCGTAATGGTAATAAAAGGTGAATCAGTAGTAATACTAACAAAGACACCATAATAAGGCGAATCACTTCCATTAAACATCTCTATGGTCAACAGAATACTCTCACCCGCTTCCACTTCACCATTATTGTTGGGATCATCTATTGTATGACTATTGTAAACGGGTCCCGGATAATTGACATAGTTAAATGCTGCAAGTGCATCTACCCGACCTGCACCAAAATTATTATCCTTACCAGGTGTACCATAATCAATAGCTGTTAATTCGAGAGCTTCACTGATTTCTTCCGGCATCAGGTTAATGTTTTTATTCAGCATCAATGCCATAACTCCAGCAACACAAGGGGTGGCCATGGAAGTCCCGCTCCAATGATCTTCATAGCCCGTGTTACTGTAATGGGCTAATGATTTAATATCATCTCCCGGTGCAGATACATCAGGACGAATTAATCCCATACCCGGATTATAAGGGTAGTCATTGAATGGGCTTATTGCAGCCCACGTCACAGGGCCGCGGCTTGAAAAATCAGCAAGATTATCAGAAATATTAGTAGCTCCAATACAAACAACAGCAGAAATTCCACCAGTTGTGGTCTGGTCAGGATTTAACCAGGGCGGAGGACAATCTCCCGGAGTCCTTACATTATCAGGAATGGGATAACTTCCCTGATCACTGCCTTCATTACCGGCAGCTACAGAAGCAATCACTCCAGCTGCCAGGGCATTATCATAGGAATTTCTCCAGGATTCCCTGTCAACTCCCCAGCTATGCTGCCAACCCAATGACATGCTGATAATGTCGCCATCGTTATCAACGATAAACTGAATAGCTGCCCATACATTCGATTCATTGCCATTTCCGGTGGCATCAAGAACTTTTAATGCGATAATTGTAGCATCCGGCGCCATACCCGTTTGTGAACCGGCTGTCCCGTCTCCGGCAACAGTTCCTGCACAATGGGTTCCATGTCCATTGTCGTCGATCGGGTTGTTGTCGTTGTTTGCAAAATCATAACCATGGTTTGGGTAGGAAGGATCGTTCCACATATGATCAGCTAAGTCAACATGGTTATAATTAACTCCAGTATCAAGCACACCAACTATAATTCCTGCGCCTGTGTATCCCAATGCCCAAACGGCAGGTGCATTAACTTTAGTAACATTCCAGGTGATTTCTTTTCCTCCGTTTCCTCCTTCAGGATCGTCTTCAGGTAAAATTTCGTTTTCAATGATCATTTTTCTTGATTCATCCCAGTCAATGCGATCAATATCAATTCTTTGTGATAAATCGTAAATAACATCATTTGATGCCATACAGGTAATCACATTGGTAATCCATAAGCTATAAATAAGTTGTGCCTTATTTTGTCCGTATTTGGTTTCCAGATAGGTTAAAATTCCTTTTTGCGACTTATCTCTGAAGGATTTAAGCTCATTGATCACTACTGCTCTTCTTGCTGTGCGGTCTAAATTTACCAGTGCATCATTCAGGTTTTGAAGGTCATACTGATCTATCAGGCGGATGTTTATTCGGATCAGTTCATTATCCTTATTCTGATCCATTTGTTCTTTCAGATCCTTTGTAACAATAGATCCGAGCGATTTTTCCTGTGCCATTAGAGAGCAGGAAAACAATAATAAAAATGATAGTGTAAGTTGTTTCATATTTGAATAATTATTTTAATAGTGAATATTTCAACCTGAATAAATATAAACCGGCAAATGTAAAGAAGAATTAATAAAGACAAAATAAGACCAGGAATTTCCTGATCTTATTTAATTATTTTAATTGTAAGTAACTAATTTTAATTCGGCACCTGGTTTCCTTTTCCAAGATTCGGCGCCCAGATGTTGTCTTTATCTTTATTGTCTGATTGGGTATCGAAATTGTAATCACTTTTTAAGTAACCCTGAGCTCCAGCCTCAGCTTCCCATAAAGGATCTTCATCATTGCTATCCACTTGGCCATTACCGTCGCCATTTCCACCGAACATACCCCAAACATTAGTTGCGATTTGCTTATGAGCGAATGTTCCACCATATGCCTGACCTGATCCTGTAGTGAAATTATAGGTATAAATTCCACCTGTTTGACTTAGTCCGGTTGCCGAAATCACACTGATATGATTCCTGTGATGGATAACGACAAAAAGACTGTTGGTAACCGTTAATGCCCCAAAGTCGAGTACCGGATTACCGGTTAATCCGATGATTCTACCATCATTGCGAATAAACGCTGCCTTACGTCCGATTCTTGTACTACTGGTGGCTGCAGCTGCTGATGTTGCGTCTCTTAATTCAAGAAGAACCCAGTCAACGGCAAGGGCTGGAAGAGAACCCACGCTTTCTGTTCCAGAATAGTTCCATGGCGCTGTATTGTAAGGTTGGTTTAATGGCACTAAACCAATCAAGCCCTGGGTCATGATGGTTCCGTTATACGGGCCTTCAAGGAAGGCAGTGAGGTCAACATTCACATTCGCTCCCTGTATAAAAACATTATAATCTTCTGTTTCGCCATAGCCATAACTTAAACATGGATCAAAATTAGAATTGTTCCATACTTCTCTTACCCTCATCCTTGTTGTTCCCTGGGTTGCAGTTGCAGGAACAGTGAAATTGATCGTTCCGGTAGCCGGAGTGGGCGGAATGGTAACATTCCCGAGTTTTTCAGTGGCGTCAAAAACACCATTCTGATTGTAGTCAATCCAAACTGAAATATTATTTCCACTTGAATAAGTTCCAGGGCTTAATGTAATTGTATAAGCTGTATTGAGAAGGAGATTGGTCGAAAGGGCGCTATAATATGTATAATATGGGCTTGCAGAAGCGCCTGTCGCATTATTTATACTTCCCAATTGCACCAAAGTAATATAATCACCTGCACTTGTTCCCGTTGTATAAGGAGGAATGCAGTACTGATACAAAACAACATTGATATAGTTTGTTTTAATTTCCGAATCTGATCCATAAGCATTGGTAGCAGTGAGCGTAACCGTGTATAGACCAACTGCATTGAACTGCACCTGTGGATTTTGCGAAGTCGAACTTGTGCCCCCAACATAGGTGACCGTATTTGGACTGAATGCCCACAACCATGAAGTCGGGATATTGGTTGACGCATCTGTAAAGGTAACCGGTGTAGAGATTGGCGGTGTGGTATTGGATGCAGAAAATGCTGCTACCGGAGGAACAGTGGAACTATAACATGAAATACTTGCTGACCATCCTGCATATACAACACTACCATCAGAGGTAAAACGGAAGGTAAGTGCTCCTGCTGCGTTGGATGCAGTTACAATACCCGGGCCAGTGGTTCCGTGGTAAGTCCCGATCAGCGGAGCAGCCGTACTTATACCATTGTAGATATACAGGTAATCAAAGTTCGCTTCCGTATTAAAGGTATTAAATGTAAACTTGATCATGGAGTTTGGAGTAGAAGGATAAAATGTTTCAGTAAAATTTTCATTATCCAAATAATTACCGGTTGGTCCGTCGTGAATCATAAAAATTACCTGAACAGGTGGTAATGGTTGTGTTAGCCATGTTGAATTCTGGCGGGGCTACGGTAATATAGCCAGTTTTTGTCATAGCATCTGTTCCACCTGGTTTGGTTACCGTAAGCGAAACATTGTAGGTTCCCAAAGTGTTATAGGTTATAACATGAGGTCCAACGCCGCTTGCGGTTGCAGGTGTTCCACCCGGAAAAGACCAGCTCCACGCTGTGGGATTACAACTGGAATTATCGGTAAACGTGACTGTGTTTCCAACCACTACTGAAGCAGGTGTTCCACTGAAATCAGCAATTACATTCTTAACGGTAATATAACCAATCTTGGTTTCCGGGTCGGTATCAATACCATCAGATACTGTAAGGGTAACATCATAAACTCCGGCAGCAGCATAAGTAATAGGAGGTGAAACTGCACCTGCGTAACTTGAAGGCGTTCCTCCGGGGAAACTCCAGGTCCATGAAATTGGTGATCCCAATGATTGATCCGAAAATGTTACCGTACTACCTGTACAAACAGTTGTCGGGGTGCCTGAAAACTGAGCGGTAAGAGCAGGCGGAGCAAACTGGAAAACGCCAACATGATTTTTTCTTGTTCCTCCTGTAAAGTATTCGCCAATTGACCAAAATGTAACATCATCAGTTGGGTCAATGGTCATTTGTGAATAATCACCATAACGGCTGGATGGATCGGATTGGTTACCATTTGCAATTACCTGCTCTGCAAAAGTCATTGTTCCCAGAGGATCTGACGCATAACGTCCGGTATATCTTAGCGCCGGATACAAAGTAGTACTTACCGTTGTGTAGGCCAAAGCAATATTTCCATTGGCGTCCATACACATATTACCGCTAAAAGCGCTATGCCCGTTTGGCTGTGAATAGGTTCCTTCCTGGTAAATCGACCATGCCCCTCCGGCACTTGGCTGCCGCAATTCGTACCAGCGAATACCTGAATAATTATCTGCACCATTCAGGTCAACAACGAAGTTAAATACAGCCGTATTGTAAGTTGGAAATCTCCTGTATTGAGCCATGTACATGATGGTTGCCTGAAGGCAATCCATATCGCTGCCTGAAACTTGAGGAATATTGGAAAAGGATCCGCCATCAAAAAGGCCGTCGAAAGGTACTGTATTGATGATCTGAGGACTTGATATTGTTGAACTGCCGGGTGTTGTCCAGTTCACATTAATCGACCAAACTTTCAGATGATCTGTCGAAACACCACTCCATGCATCATCCTGCATATAAACGATTGGCACATTGCCGGCTGGCGGGAGACTGGTACCATTCACATTAAATGCTAGGGGACTGTAAAAACCGCTGGTAACAATACCTGTCAATGGAAATCCAACCATTAATGCAGTTGTATTTCCCACGAGCATCTTATCTCTTTCAAGGGCGAAAACCACCTGGCTTGTTCCGGCTGATCCCTGATCCTTATTGGCAGTTATATAATAACCATCTGACCAGAGTGAAAATTTCGGATAATCCGGAAAGGTGTTAGTAGGAAAGGTATAAACCCACCAGCCTGAAGTAACTGGATTCGGTCCTTTGCTGACACCTACATAAAAACCATTTGAATAAAACTCGGTGATTAGAAACCGGTCAGCAATATTATCATAGATTACAATAGGATCTCCCATCGTTCCGGGTAAAATGGTACCCAGCGAGGCTGCCGGGGTCAGAGGATTTCCAGCTTTATCCCAAATGCGGAATGAGGAATTCCATGAATTTACAAAATGATTGGGGCCCACAGCTCCGGTAGGGTCTGTTGGAGTACTTCCAGAACTCGCAGCTTCAAAAGTGAATAAAGGCGCTTTGCCCGGATTTTTTGGAGCGTTCATTTGTTGCTCCATCAGAGGATCATTGCCTATTGGTAATCCTTTACCCTGAATGGAAGTATTCGATCCCCACTTTTTTGGATTGAACTCCTTAACATAATTTTCTGATGGTTTAAATGTTCCATCCTCCATTTGAGAGGCAATTGAAAGAACTTCAATTACCGGCTCAGAAGTCAGGATGAGCGTAGGACCCTGAGTAGTTTCAGATGTTTGTGCGCTTAGCTGAATACCTGTGAAGGTAATAATAGCCAGTAATGAAAGGTAAATTAATTTTTTCATTTAAAAATAGTTTAAGTGAATTAAAATATATAAATCTGGAATTTATAACGACCCAACTTTAGAATTGATGGCAAAAATAAACGATTATTTTGAATAAATATAAGAACCTGCATATAAAAAAGCCCCCGGAAATTATCAACCGGAGGCTTTTATTAACTTGTTTTATTGTCTTTATCTGATAAACACTTTCTCTGAGATGAACTGATCCCCGGTCTGAACCTTAACAAGGTAATAGCCGGTTCCAGCATTTATTTCAAATGTGCTCAGTGTTTCACCTGAAGATCTCCCGGATATAATCTCTTTGCCCATGAGATCATAAATGTGGATTTCCGCTTTTTGATCTTCCGGCAAACGAATATAAACTACATTTTTGAACGAAAAGATATTAATTTCATTCATGGTATATTCCTCAGTTCCGGTAAAACTATCCTTGAACAGTAAATTAAACCGGTGTTCCTCATCCAGCGGGGAGTAAGCAAATTCGTAAATGGAATTTTCGTAAAGTTCAATGATATTGCTTTCTTTTAAATCTTCAAGATACACATTCACGTTGGTCTGGAGGTTTGCAATAGTCGCCGCTTTGATCTGGAAGAGTCCTTCCTGTCCGGTTTTAAATCCAACCAGTATCTTTAAACCATTGAAGTCTTCGGGCAGGTATTTGACTGCATATTCAATTCCATCAGCCATAGTATAAAGTGTTGGAAAATCGCTGTCATTCTCAAATTTCTCAAGGTCATTATAACCATCAAAACTTTCGGAAGCCTGAGGAGAGAAGATCACCTTGGTTTCGTCCGGCAAACCATTGATTTCTGATGTTAAACTCACTGTGGGATATTCCTTTGCAACAGACTCTTTATAAAAAGCCTGTCCGCTATGGACCCGTTGTGATTTTGGAATCGTAATGTCCGCAATGGAACCCAGCGACCTAACCCAGAATCCCTGGGTGGATGGAATGATAGGAGTTCCACCATTATAGGAGCTTCCATCAATGTTGTAACCGCGGTAAACGCCATTATCATAAATCTGCATCCAGCCGCTCATATTGTTCAGGTTCCAGGCCGAACTCCAGTTCAATGCACATGGAAAAGGATTCCCTAAAAGATTAAAACCTGCAAGAGGCGCGCCTGAGGTATAACTCAGCTCGTCGAGAAAATAATCGCTGTTATTAAAATCTCCGGCTGATGACTGAAAAGTAACTGTGGTTGTCCCGGTATAGCCATCGGATGCCCATGCAGCATATCCTTGTGTGACATTCATAGGGATGGTTGTAGGTAACACAAGATAGGTCCATGTATCGGACGGCTCATTGTAATATTTTAGGTAAATGTCAAAATAAGTATTTATTGTAGCATCTGATATGGGTGAACTTACAAGGTGCCAGCGCTCAGAAGTGACATATTCCTGAACACTAATATTACCAGCCACAGTAGTAACACCCTTGTCAATATAGGAAGCCATTCCGGTAGCAGTTGCTTCAAGCAAAGCATCACCAACTATATTAAGCGATTGATCTACTCCATTTGTAAAATAGGCATCCGGCTTTATAGTAGTATTATTCAATACATTTACATAGCAATTCGAAATTACCTCGGCATTTGCTTTACTAACAACCAGGTTGTAGAAAGTAAGCACACTATCCATCTGTTCGGTTACCTGGACATCATCAATGTTCCATCCGCAAAATTGTCTTTTGTTGTTCGTAGTGCCCATGCAAAATCGTATTTTAACATTAGGTTGGTTATTGGCATAGGCTGAAATATTGAACGTTTGAAGCCTCCAGGCTGTCTGGCGAAGAGTATTATTATTCGTCCAGACCTGTGTCCAGGTGGTTCCGTTATCATTACTGATATCAATATACACATGATCCAGTCTATGAACACCCAACCACCGTCGAAAATTTAAAACGATATTTGTCTTTCCCGAACAGTTAATGGTAGGAGAAATTGCCTGATACTCCCGATCTCCAAGATTTTTTTCGTAATCCCCCGGAAAGGTACCCAGCCCTGTCAGGTCGACGCCCAGCACATTTGAACCTGCGTAAGCAGTTGAAGGATCAGGATTTCCGTTACTACCTCCCAATCCCTGAGGAGCTCCTCTCTGGAATTCACCGCTTATGGTCCAGCCGGTATTGGTTTCAAAACCATCGATGAAAAATGGAACTGGTCCAGCTGAACCGGTAATTGTACTCGTTGTATTTCCATAAAAATCTACGGTACTTGTGCCGGCATTGAAATTACCGTTTCGCGTAAAGTTACCACCAATATGAATGATTGCATTGGCATTGCAGGTGATGCGGCGGTTGGCTGATATGGTCAGGTTTCCTGTAACAGTCAGCTCTGATGAGCCAACCATTGTTATACGACGACAGGTCGTACCCACAATCAGATCACCGTTATAAGTTGGCCAATTGGGTGCTGTGGCAGGAATTGTAACCAGAGTATTAGTACCCGGTAAAATATTATTATTCCAGTTGGAGGCAGTATTCCAGTTGGTGGAGGTTGCCCCTGTCCATAAATTTTGGGCATAGCTTTCCATTGAAAATATGGAAAGTATTCCAATTGCTAATAATGAATAAAAAGTTTTCATAATGAATTGTGTTTAAATTTCCGTTTAATTTAGCTTTTACGTCATGTTTCCAAAAGAGTTGCGTTTCTATACAAAATGATCCTTCTAATTATCTAAAAAGTATGTTTATAAATTCCATTACGTCTGCTTTTACGTTATTTTTCCAAAAGAGTTCGTTTCTATACAACATTAACCTTGCAATTTTCTAAAAAGAAAAAAAGCCCCCGGTAATATTTAACCGGAGGCTTATTTTTATATTGTTTTCTATACGATAGCGCTTAATTCGGCACCATACTTCCCATTCCTAAGTTAGGATCCCAGACATCATCCTTATCTTTATTATCCGATTGCGTATCGAGGTTAAAATCACTTTCGAGATAACCCTGTGTGCCGGACTGGGTATCCCAAACAGGTGTTTTATCAGTTGTGGTTATATTTCCGTCACGGTTTCCATCGCCTCCTATCATGCCCCAAACGCCGGGACCGATCTGCTTGTGTGCATCGGTACTTCCATAAGCCTGAGTTGCGCCGGTGCTGAAGTTATAAGAATAGATTCCTTCTGATTCTGACAGGAAGTTGGATGACATCATCCCGAGATGATTTCTATGCCAGATCACCACGAACAATTTCTGAGTTAATGAATTGCTGAATTGTAGAGTTGATGAACCGTCCAAACCAACCACCCTACCGTTGTTTAAAAGGAAAGCAGCCTGGCGGTCCATCATGGTAGAGGAAGTGGCCGAAGCGGCATCAGCAGCATCACGGAGTTCAACCAGCATCCAGTCCACGACATTTGGATTGGGAATGGCTCCAACGCTTTCACTTCCTCCGTAATTCCAGGGCGCCATACCATAAGGCTGTGTCAGCGGGAATTCGGGTAAATTCGTTAAATTCACGGACATGTTCGCTCCGTTGAAAGGTCCTTCAAGATAAACTGTGATATCCAAATTAATAACAGGATTAATAACAAGAATAAAGTTTGTTTTTGTTTCCGTATCACTTCCGCTGGCATTTTCCACCGTAAGCTCAATGGTATATGAACCGGGAGTTTCAAATTGTACCTTTGGGTTTTGAGATTCAGATGAAGTTCCAGCCAGGTAAGAAACAGTTGAAGGAATAAAAACCCACGACCAGGCAGAAGGATTATTGCTTGAAATATCTGTAAATATTACACTGTCTCCAGCATTTGGACTTGTATTATTAGCCAAAAAATCAGCTACGGGAGGATAGATGACAACCACATAGTCAGTTTTAGATTCTGTATCACTCCCTGCAGCATTTGAAACTGTAAGCTCGACGGAATATGCTCCCGGAGCATCAAATTGCAGCTGCGGGTTTTGTGAGGCAGCACTGGTACCTTCCACAAATGTTACCGTTGAAGGATTGAAAGCCCATGTCCAGAGAGTCGGACCATGAATTGACAGATCGGTAAAAGAAACTGTTTGCCCGATTCCGGGAGTAGTATTGTCAGCTGAAAAGTCAGCAATGGGAGGAGCCGTTACAACGATATATCCAATTTTTGTTTCCGTATCACTTCCGCTGGCATTTTCCACCGTAAGCTCAATGGTATATGAACCGGGAGTTTCAAATTGTACCTTTGGGTTTTGAGATTCAGATGAAGTTCCAGCCAGGTAAGAAACAGTTGAAGGAATAAAAACCCACGACCAGGCAGAAGGATTATTGCTTGAAATATCTGTAAATATTACACTGTCTCCAGCATTTGGACTTGTATTATTAGCCAAAAAATCAGCTACGGGAGGATAGATGACAACCACATAGTCAGTTTTAGATTCTGTATCACTCCCTGCAGCATTTGAAACTGTAAGCTCGACGGAATATGCTCCCGGAGCATCAAATTGCAGCTGCGGGTTTTGTGAGGCAGCACTGGTACCTTCCACAAATGTTACCGTTGAAGGATTGAAAGCCCATGTCCAGAGAGTCGGACCATGAATTGACAGATCGGTAAAAGAAACTGTTTGCCCGATTCCGGGAGTAGTATTGTCAGCTGAAAAGTCAGCAATGGGAGGAGCCGTTACAACGATATATCCAATTTTTGTTTCCGTATCACTTCCGCTGGCATTTTCCACCGTAAGCTCAATGGTATATGAACCGGGAGTTTCAAATTGTACCTTTGGGTTTTGAGATTCAGATGAAGTTCCAGCCAGGTAAGAAACAGTTGAAGGAATAAAAACCCACGACCAGGCAGAAGGATTATTGCTTGAAATATCTGTAAATATTACACTGTCTCCAGCATTTGGACTTGTATTATTAGCCAAAAAATCAGCTACGGGAGGATAGATGACAACCACATAGTCAGTTTTAGATTCTGTATCACTCCCTGCAGCATTTGAAACTGTAAGCTCGACGGAATATGCTCCCGGAGCATCAAATTGCAGCTGCGGGTTTTGTGAGGCAGCACTGGTACCTTCCACAAATGTTACCGTTGAAGGATTGAAAGCCCATGTCCAGAGAGTCGGACCATGAATTGACAGATCGGTAAAAGAAACTGTTTGCCCGATTCCGGGAGTAGTATTGTCAGCTGAAAAGTCAGCAATGGGAGGAGCCGTTACAACGATATATCCAATTTTTGTTTCCGTATCACTTCCGCTGGCATTTTCCACCGTAAGCTCAATGGTATATGAACCGGGAGTTTCAAATTGTACCTTTGGGTTTTGAGATTCAGATGAAGTTCCAGCCAGGTAAGAAACAGTTGAAGGAATAAAAACCCACGACCAGGCAGAAGGATTATTGCTTGAAATATCTGTAAATATTACACTGTCTCCAGCATTTGGACTTGTATTATTAGCCAAAAAATCAGCTACGGGAGGATAGATGACAACCACATAGTCAGTTTTAGATTCTGTATCACTCCCTGCAGCATTTGAAACTGTAAGCTCGACGGAATATGCTCCCGGAGCATCAAATTGCAGCTGCGGGTTTTGTGAGGCAGCACTGGTACCTTCCACAAATGTTACCGTTGAAGGATTGAAAGCCCATGTCCAGAGAGTCGGACCATGAATTGACAGATCGGTAAAAGAAACTGTTTGCCCGATTCCGGGAGTAGTATTGTCAGCTGAAAAGTCAGCAATGGGAGGAGCCGTTACAACGATATATCCAATTTTTGTTTCCGTATCACTTCCGCTGGCATTTTCCACCGTAAGCTCAATGGTATATGAACCGGGAGTTTCAAATTGTACCTTTGGGTTTTGAGATTCAGATGAAGTTCCAGCCAGGTAAGAAACAGTTGAAGGAATAAAAACCCACGACCAGGCAGAAGGATTATTGCTTGAAATATCTGTAAATATTACACTGTCTCCAGCATTTGGACTTGTATTATTAGCCAAAAAATCAGCTACGGGAGGATAGATGACAACCACATAGTCAGTTTTAGATTCTGTATCACTCCCTGCAGCATTTGAAACTGTAAGCTCGACGGAATATGCTCCCGGAGCATCAAATTGCAGCTGCGGGTTTTGTGAGGCAGCACTGGTACCTTCCACAAATGTTACCGTTGAAGGATTGAAAGCCCATGTCCAGAGAGTCGGACCATGAATTGACAGATCGGTAAAAGAAACTGTTTGCCCGATTCCGGGAGTAGTATTGTCAGCTGAAAAGTCAGCAATGGGAGGAGCCGTTACAAAAATATAATCTGTCTTTGTTTCTTCATCCGAACCTTCGGCATTGGCTGCTGTCAGCGTCACCGTGTATAAACCTGAATCATTAAATTGCACCTGTGGGTTTTGTGAGGTAGCTGAAGTACCTCCAATGTATGTAACGGTTTCTGGTAAAAAAGACCAAAGCCACATTGCGGGTGTATTTGTCGAAAGATCACTGAACTCAATTGTCTGTCCTGTTAACGGGGTGGTGTTGCTTGCTGTAAAATCAGCTACTGGTGGTAACATCATAACAATACCGGTCAAGATCATAGAAAACGCCTGAGATCCACCGTTCAAATAACCATCGTGATCAACACTAACGGTATATGTTTCCCCTGCCAACGGATTGGAAATGTAAACGACCTCAACATTGTCCACATTATTTTCTGTCACATTGGTAGCCGCATTTTCCGGATTATCCCTGTCAAGCTTCCATGGGAAATAAGTGCTCCCCAACCCAGTAATCTTCAAATCCAGATCATTGACCAACATTGGTGTAATCGGATCAAGTTGAGCAGAAACAGGAGTTCCTGCAACATCAGTCCAGACAATAGTAACTTTAATGGGTTCAGTTCCAAGAGCAACAACATCCCGGGTAAAAATGCCCCCATTGTTCAGCGTAAGTTCGCTTATTACATTGAATGCCTGATCATCTGAAATTTTCAATGATGCATTCCTGGTGTTCATTATTCCCCATCCAAATTGATAATCAGGTCCAATATAGTTACCAGCCTCATCGGCTGTATGAATTACTAATGCTTTTAAAGTTGCAGAACGTAAATAATTTCCTGTTAATGAATAATTATGTTGTTGCAAAAGTGCCAGTGAACCCGTCACAGATGGAGTAGCCATGGATGTGCCGCTCAGACTGGTATAACTTGAATTATTGGAATTATAAGTTGAGTACAGGCTTACCCCATTTGCAACAATATCAGGCTTTATTCGTCCGTCATCAGCAGGACCCCATGAACTGAATGCACTCATTACAACACCTTCAGGAACCGTATAACCCTCCGGAATATCTTCAATCGCCCCAATAGTCAGGATATTTTTAGCTACACTTTGCTGTCCGAGGCAATCATAAGGGCCATCCGGTGGATATGAACCATCGCCAGTGTCAATTCTATCATTGCCTGCAGATTTACAAATTAAATAATAAGGTGCATTTCGGGCAACCTGATCCCATTGCCACGTGCTGGAATCATAGAATCCAAACAGGTAATCCTCCTGTGTGCTAATAGCCGGATTACCGGCCCACGCCCATGAAGTAATAAACCAGTACCATCCTCTTGTGTATCCATAGGAATGACAACTCATCAGCGCGCCGCTTGCAGCTTCACTGGCCATCTCTGAGACATCATTATACCAGTTACGCGAGCGTAAATTTGCCTGGTAAGCCATCCCTTTTGCTTCGGGAACAACTCCGGAAGCCATTATGGTTCCAGCTACATGAGTTGAATGGTAATGTGATGATCCACCATCAACATTTGTGACCCGGCCTCCAAATTCCTGGTGGGTCGTCAATGCACTTCCGGCATCCCATTCCCTGATGGTAATTCCTGAACCAGTAAGATTCAATCCGGCATCTCCTCCAGGATAAACTTTATTGGTCGAAATGGTAGCAGCAGCATTAACATTATCTGTTTTGTAATATTGTGGTTGTCCGTTCTCATCAATAAATTGAATTTCGATAGTTGTACCATTAATTTCGGCTATAACCGGATAGTTGTTTTGGATTGCCCATTTAATGGCTTCATCCTTTCTCTTTTCATAGTCTCTGGTTTGTTCACTCGCAAAGTCCAGCAGTGAATTCGTTTGTGTCTCGGTCTGTGATAGGCTAAGGATGGTAGTACAAACCAGGATTATTAAAATTACGTTTTTACACATGCATTAACAAGTTGTAATTCCTTGAACCTATGAAATGATCAATTTAAGAAATTTTTTTTATATTATTTACAAAATTAGATAATTCCAACTAAAAGATGTCATAATCTTATTGTTAGAAGAAAATATCGATAAAACCCCAAATTTTATTCTGTTGAATTTTTATCTTTGCCCCATTAAAGTGGTTTCAAATGAAAAAATCTATCGCAATACTTGCCGGGGGCGGACCGGCACCAGGAATAAATACTGTGATCGCATCTGTTGCAAAAGTATTTATGAAGGATGGTTACAGGGTAATTGGAATTCATGATGGGTACAAAGGATTGTTCAGCCCGAAACCTTCCATGATCGACCTTGATTTTATGACCTGCGACAAAATCATGAATCAGGGAGGATCATTGCTTCATATGAGCCGCCACAAGCCAAAGGACAATGAATTCAAGGCTGATTTCTTCGTGAACAATAATGTGAAATTGCTGGTAACCATCGGTGGAGACGACACAGCCTCAACAGCCAACAGGATAAGTAAATTTTTAGCAGAAAACAATATCAGTATTCAGAATATCCATGTTCCGAAAACCATTGATAATGATCTTCCCTTACCTGAAGGTTCTCCGACATTTGGTTATCAGTCGGCGAAAGAAGCCGGGGTAAAGATTGCCATGACAGTATATGAAGATGCCCGCACCAGCGGCAACTGGTTCATCGTTTCGGCCATGGGACGTGAGGCCGGCCATCTGGCTTTTGGTATTGGTGCAGCCTGCCATTTTCCTATGATCATTATCCCGGAAATGTTTACCGACACACGCATATCCTTTGAAAGGATCATCAATCTTATCATTTCAAGTATTTTGAAACGAAAAATTTTAGGGATTAACTATGGGGCTGTAGTGATCAGCGAAGGAGTATTTCATTTTTTGACCGATACAGAAATTAAGGCTACGGAAATTTCTTTCACCTATGATGATCATGGCCACCCGGAATTGGGGAATGTGAGCAAAGCCCATATTTTTAACCTTCTGCTTCAACGCAAACTGAAGGCTATTAAATTTAATGTAAAGAGCAGGCCGGTAGAACTGGGATATGAATTGAGATGTGTCGTACCTACTGCCTTTGATTTATTATATTGCTCTTTGCTGGGTATCGGCGTAAAAAAATTATTTGACCAGGGTAAAACAGATTGCATGGTAACATCAGATCAAAAGGGGGATATCACACCATTGTATTTGAAAAACGTAGAAGATGAAAATGGAAAAGTAAAACCACGCCTTGTCGATATGAATTGTCAAAAATCAGAAATGGTATTCCGGAATAATTTGCATTATGTTACCGAAGAAGATTATGAAGCTGCACGGCAATATGTTCCCAATCCTGAGGAATTCGATTTTCTTAAAATCCTGAACTGGCATTAATCTTTTCAAGATTTCATTTTTTTTCTTGGGAAGTCATTCGGTTTACTAATTTAGCAAACTAAAAGTATATTCCTTTCGCAGGGAATAAATAATTTTAAAGCAATTTATTTAATTTTCGACCTTCCATGTGGGTTTATATTGTCAGACATATTTTACGAAACCGGCTCGGTAACCTGATTGGCATTGCGTTGCTGACAGCTTTCATGGCTTATCATGCATTTCATATCCAGGTTTCCTATGAATCCGGCAGCTTGCTGCCTGCTTCAGATTCGGCAAGTATTACTTACCATGAATTCAGCAAAAGATTTGGCAAAGAAGATGGTGTTTTCTTTATCGCCATCGAGGATAAAGATTTCTTTCAGATTGAAAAATATAACGACTGGTTTGACCTGACGAACAACATCAGGCAGGTTAACGGGGTGCAAGAAGTAGTCTCAATTACAAAACTCTATCACCTGGTTAAAAACGATTCGATAAAGAAATTCGACTTTAAACCTATTTCTGATCATAAACCCGCCTCACAGGAAGAGCTTGACAGCCTGAAAAAAACAATTTATTCGTTGCTCTTTTATGATGGACTTCTCTACAACAAAGAAACCGGGGTTCATCTGATGGCCGTTACCCTTGAAGAATCTAAGCTGAAAACGAAGGACCGTGTAGATCTGATAAAGCAGATTAAAGATTTATCTGAGAACTTCAGCCAAAAGCATAACATCGCCATCCATTATTCGGGATTACCTTATATTCGTGTAATCACAGCCAAAAAGCTGGAACGCGAGTTATTGTTGTTTGTTGGCCTGGCTATGCTTATTACAGCCGTTATCCTGTTGATATTCTTCAGGTCGTTTAAGGCAGTATTCTTCCCAATGATTATTGTGATGATTTGCGTTATATGGGTATTGGGATCAATGTCTTTAATGGGTTATAAGATCACCATGCTTACCAGTATTATCCCACCGTTGCTCATTGTCATTGTGGTTGAAAATTGCATCTTTTTACTGAACAAATATCACTATGAATTTAAAAGTCACGGGAATAAGGTTAAATCCTTAGCCAGGGCTGTCCAGCGTATCGGGAGCGCCAACCTGATCACCAATGCTGCAACTGCTGCAGGTTTTGGGACATTCATTAGCACAGGAAATAATTTCCTTGTTGAGTTCGGAGTGGTCGCATCCATCAACATCATGGTAGCTTATGTCTTATGCCTGGTTTTGATCCCGATCTTTTTCAGCTACCTTCCGCCCCCCCAGCAAAAGCACATTCAGCATCTCGAAAAAAGCTTTGTAAGTATCCTTATCGAAAAAATAAAATTTATTTTTCTCTACCGGCGCAATTATGTTTACATAACAGCTCTTGTCTTGTTGCTTATATCTGCTTTCGGGATTATCCAACTGAAGACCACAGGCCGGATTGTTGATGACATTCCCCGTAAGGACATCATGTATAAAGACCTCATGTTTATTGAAAAACATTTTAAAGGTGTGATGCCGTTTGAGATAGCAATTGACACTAAAAAAGTTAAAGGTGTACAGAAAATGTCCACGATCCAATCGATCGATGAATTACAGAAAGAACTCAGTGCCTATCCCGAATTATCGAAACCACTTTCGATAGCCGAAGTTTTAAAATTTGCCAAGCAGGCATTTTATAACGGTAAGGAATCGATGTACAGCCTGCCAAATAACAATGAAAAAAACTTCATTCTGTCGTATGTTCCCGCATCTAAAAACGGGGAAAGAAACATACTTAACTCCATCGTTGATAGTACGGGACAATACACCCGGATCAGTACCCGAATGGCCAATATTGGCACAAACGACATTGAAAGAATACAGGAAAAACTTCGGCCTAAAATAGATTCTATTTTCCCAAAAGATAAATTCGATGTAAAATTTACCGGAACAAGTGTTGTATTTTTAAAAGGTACGCATTACCTGGATAAGGATTTGTTCACCAGCTTACTTTTAGCTATCCTTATCATCTCCCTTCTGATGGCGCTGCTTTTTACATCACTCAGGATGATTCTTGTATCACTCATTCCCAATATCATCCCGTTAATCATGACAGCTGCCATGATGGGTTACTTTGGAATTCCTATCAAGCCCTCAACAGTTTTGATATTTAGCATAGCTTTGGGTATTTCGGTAGATAATACCATTCAATTTCTTTCCCGTTACAGACTTCAGCTTAAGCAACATAAGTGGGCGATATGTGAGTCGGTAATTGCTGCTATCAGTGAGACGGGGTTTAGTATGATTTATTCGTCCGTAGTACTGTTTTTCGGGTTTATTATATTCGTGTTATCCTCATTTGGAGGTACGCAATCTTTGGGCTACCTTATCGGTTTTACGCTGGTTGTGGCATTGCTCTCCAATCTTTTTGTTTTACCATCGCTGATCCTGACTCTGGACAAATGGATGACGACAAAAACCTTCGAGGAACCGTTGATTGAAATTCTGGAAGAGGATGAGAACGAGGATGTCGAACTTAAAGAATTGGAAATTGAAGAAGATGAAACCAATGTACCTGATAAATAATTTATAAATAAAAAAAACGTCATATTTATCATTCTTAACTCTGATATCAAATGAAAGGAATTATACTTGCCGGTGGAGCCGGAACCCGATTACATCCGATCACACTTGCCATCAGCAAGCAGATTATGCCGATTTATGATAAACCGATGATATATTATCCTTTATCTATTCTTATGCTGGCAGGAATTAAGGACATATTGATCATTTCAACTCCTTATGATCTTCCTAACTTTGAGAGGCTTTTAGGTGATGGAAAAGAATTGGGTTGTTCATTTCATTATGCAAAACAGGAAGTACCTAATGGGCTTGCCCAGGCTTTTGTAATTGGT
The DNA here is from genome assembly GCA_963749345.1 of uncultured Bacteroidales bacterium. Classification (GTDB taxonomy): domain Bacteria; phylum Bacteroidota; class Bacteroidia; order Bacteroidales; family JAADJA01; genus JAADJA01. Next base: position 1,212,927 of record CAVVMO010000004.1, read on the forward strand.
GAGCGTTTTATAGGAAAAGATAAAGCCGCCCTTGTTTTGGGAGATAATATTTTTTATGGAACAGGATTGGAACCGCTTCTGGTTGAAAATAATGATCCCGAAGGTGGTGTCGTTTTTGCCTATCATGTTTCAGATTCAGAGCGATACGGTGTCGTCGAATTTGATAAAAATGAGAAAGTGATCTCAATCGAAGAAAAACCTAAACAACCGAAGTCAAATTACGCAGTTCCGGGATTGTATTTTTATGATAACTCTGTAGTGGAAGTTGCGAAAAATCTCAAACCCAGTGCACGAGGAGAGTATGAAATTACAGATGTAAACAAGTATTATCTTGAACACAATAAACTAAAAGTTGGTATTTTAGGTCGCGGAACTGCCTGGCTTGATACCGGTACTTTTGAATCGCTCCTTCAGGCTTCTCTTTTTGTCCAGGTTATTGAACAGCGTCAGGGACTTAAAATTGGCTGTATCGAAGAAGTGGCATTCAGGAAAGGATTTATCAGCAGTGATCAGCTTTCAAAATTAGCTGAGCCCCTGTTAAAAAGCGGTTACGGACAATACCTTTTAAATCTGATTGAACATTAAATCTGAAAGAATTGCCAATGCTTTCCCTTGAGCAAATACAGGAGATCATTCAACAAAAAGTTAAAATCCTGAATTTTTCCGGTCAACCGGTTGAACTTTACGAACCGATCCATTATACATTAAACCTCGGAGGTAAAAGACTCAGACCTGCATTGTGTTTGCTTGCATGCGACATGTTTGATGGAGATATGGATGATGCTCTTGGCCCGGCTATTGGAATTGAAATCTTTCATAATTTTACCTTGCTTCATGATGACATCATGGACCAGGCACCCATCAGAAGGGGAAAAACTACGGTGTATAAAAAATGGAACCAGAATATTGCTATCCTTTCGGGAGACACCATGATGGCCCTTGCTTATGGTTATATTATGGAAGCACCTGAAAAAGTTAGGACTGACATATTTTTCGCTTTCAATAAAACAGCCATTGAGGTTTGCGAAGGTCAGCAATACGATATGAATTTTGAAACTCAGGCCCATGTTACAATTCCTGATTACATCGAAATGATAAGGTTGAAGACTGCTGTTTTGTTGGCCGGAAGTTTGAAAATAGGAGCCCTGATTGGCGGAGCGTCAACCGATGATGCTGAAAAGCTTTATAAATTTGGGGAAAACCTCGGTATTGCTTTCCAGTTGAAGGATGATTTGCTCGACGCTTTTGGCGAAGAGGATAAATTTGGTAAAATGAAAGGTGGAGACATTATTTCCAATAAAAAGACCTATTTATACCTCAAAGCCTTTGAGCTTGCAACAGGTAAATCCCGGGATGAAATCAGGTACTTTTTTTCACCTGAAATGATAAACCAGAATGAAAAAATCGAGGGAGTTCTTAGGGTTTATGAAAAACTAAACATCAGGCAGTTTACCGAAAACGAGATTTTGGCTTATTATCGCAATGCGCTAAATTATCTTGATAGTATCGATGTACAAAAAAGCCGGAAAATTGAATTAATAAGTATTGCTGATCAACTTAACAGCAGAAAATTTTAATTTCATGGTCAAAACAATAGCGGCTATCTTTTTATTTATTCATGGATTTGCCCATACCGTTGGATTTTTTGTACAATGGAGAATCATCAAGTCAAATGACATGCCATATAGCACAAAGCTTTTCTTTGGAAAACTTGACGCAGGGAATGCAGGTATTCGCATTATTGGACTAGTATGGCTTTCCATTGCTATTGTCTATGTCTTTGCAGGCTATGGAATCTTAACTTCAAAAGGTTGGTGGAATACAGCTACCCTTATAATAACTGCTTTTTCCTTCATCTTTTGTATTGTTGGCTTGCCGGATACAAAAATGGGGGTAGTCGCCAATATTATCATTTTAGTATTCTTAATTTTGAATCAACGATTTGAATGGATTGGTTGATTATTGGATTCTAAGGACTGTTCTGATTTGTTAATCTGGTTGAATTTAAACTTTCAGAACCCTAATTTTTATTCAGTAATTCGATTTTTTGATGCAACTCCTCCCACAATTGCATCTCGGTTTCTAAATCCTTTTTCAATTGATCGTATTGCTTCGACAGATCGAAATAGTTGAGTTCTGAGGTGTAGGCTTTGGGATTGCTGAGGAGTTCATCCAACTTTTTCATTTCAGTCTCAATTTGACTGATCTTTTCCTCACCTTTGGTTATTTGCGTGTTAATTTTACGAAGATCTTTTTCAAGTTGTTTTTTCTTTTCACGGTTCAGTTTATTCTCCGACTGGTTGATTTCCTTCCCCTTATCTTCTTTCCTGGCTATTTCCAGTTGCTTCAGGTTTTCGACCTTGCGGTATTCGAGGAAATCGTAAATATCACCAAGGTGTTCTTTAATTTTTTGATCCCGGAATTCAAAGACTTTATTGGTCAGTCCCTGAAGAAAATCGCGGTCGTGAGAAACGATAATGAGCGTTCCGTCAAATTGTATGAGGGCGTTTTTCAGGATGTCCTTCGATTGCATATCGAGGTGGTTGGTGGGCTCATCAAGGATGAGAAGGTTGGAAGGAGTAAGTAATAGTTTAGCCAGTGAAAGCCTCGATTTTTCACCCCCCGAAAGTACCTTCACTTTCTTATCGATGGTTTCTCCGCTGAAAAGGAAAGAACCAAGAATCGTCCGTACCCTTTTGCGTATATCTCCGACAGCTATGTCATCGATGGTTTCGAATACGGTTTTTTCGGGATCGAGGTAATCGCCCTGGTTTTGTGCAAAATATCCAATCTGCACGTTGTGGCCGTATTTAAGTGTTCCGGAGAATTCAAGCTCATTGACGATGATGCGTGAAAGGGTAGTTTTCCCTTCACCATTTCGTCCGACAAAAGCAATACGATCGCCATTAATAACCGCAAAGTTAAGTTTATGCAATACCTGCAAATCCCCGTAATTTTTACCGAGGTTGTGCGCTTCAAGCACTACTTTTCCTGATCTTGGTGCAGGAGGAAACCTGAAATGGATTGCCGAATTATCGATTTCATCAAAAGATATTTCATCGATCTTTTCCAGCATTTTGATCCTTGATTGAACCTGTTTAGCTTTGGTACTCTTGTACCTGAAACGTTCAATAAACCGCTCGATCTGGTTGATTTGTTTTTGCTGGTTGTTGTAGGCTGAAACCTGCTGCTCGAGCCGGTCCTCACGCATTTTAACATATTCAGAATAACCGGCCTTGTAATCATAGATTTGCCCAAGGGAAATCTCGATCGTTCTTTTGGTTACATTGTCCAGGAAAGCCCTGTCGTGCGAAACCAGCACCACTGCTCCATAATAGTTGATCAGAAAATCTTCGAGCCATTGGATGGATTCGATGTCGAGGTGATTGGTGGGTTCGTCGAGCAGAATGACATTCGGTTTTTGAAGGAGGATCTTGGACAACTCAACCCTCATTTGCCAGCCACTGCTGAATTCGACCATAGGACGCTGAAAATCGGTGCGCTTAAATCCCAACCCAGTCAATACTTTTTCCGTTTCTCCTTCCATGGACTGTCCACCGACAATTTGAAAACGCTCGTTGGCTTCTGTTAATTGATGGATCAGTCGGGAATAATCCTTCGACTCGTAATCAGTCCGTTCTGCAATTTCTTTTGTCAGGTGATGTATTTTTTCTTCAAGAATCAGGGTTTCAGAAAAAGCAGTAAGCGCTTCCTCAAAAATGGTTTTGAGGCTATGGGTCTCCATCTCCTGCTGAAGGAAGCCAATACTTGTGTTTGATGGAATAATGACTTCGCCTTCCTGAGGTACAATGTGTCCCGCAATGATATTCATTAATGTCGTTTTTCCTGAACCGTTTTTCCCAACCAATCCAATCCTGTCCCGGTCATTGATCAGAAATGAAGCATTGCTGAACAGGTCAGTGCCGGTAAAATGGATGGACAGATTGTTTACAGAAATCATATAAAACTTGTTTCAAGGAAAGTGCAAAAGTAAGGAAATTGAAGTCGAATCTTGCCAGATATATCACAAGAGTTACAATGGTTTTTGGATTTATTCAATCACCAGTTTCCGGATAACCTGTCCCTGATTTATATGTAATTTTAGAAAATAGATTCCCGGATTCAATTGAGCCGCATTTAGCTCAAAAAAATTTCCATTACCGTTTTCTTTTAATATACATTTTCCTGAAATGCTGAACAGTTCAATCTGAGAAATTGGCATAGGAGACTGAATATTTAGTTTATCTTTAAACGGATTCGGAAAGACATTTATCCAAATAAGTTCTTCATCTAAATCCTCAATAAAAGTCCCATCGTCAACTGTCATTTCAACCTGAACTACTTGAACACCGACATTCGGAGTAGAGGTAAAATGAATTTCCGCTTCATAAATGCCCGGTAAAAGCTCTGTAGCATCAAACAATACTGTTACATCCTGGTTCATACCTCCTGCCAGTGATCCGCTATTCGGGCTGATGGAAATCCAGGTTTGGGCATCAGTCAGTTCAAGACCCCAAATCCATTCATTTTGCACTAATCCTCCAAGTGTCCATTTCCCGATAACCAGATTTGGATAAGCAAACAAGCCACCGGCAAAGTTGTAAACCTGTCCGCTAAGTTTTGTGGCAACATCCAATGTAAAACCGGTCTCAGTTCCAGAGGGTAGCTGAATTTGAATGATTTCATTTTTTGAATCGCCAACCTGGGCGTAACCCCAAAGAAATGGCCCGCCCAATGTTGCATTATCATAGGCAAAACCATAATACTCCGCTCCATCCGGACCCACATTAAAACTTCCCAGATTATTCCCTGCTTTATCAAATTTTACAATGGGACTGCTCCAGTTATTGGAATAGAAAACTTCCTGGTCTTCATTATAGGCAATAGCCCGGCAGTCGGTAGGTGCAGTAAAAGTGCTGACCAGAATTTGGTTTTCAAAATCCATTTCATAAACAGTAGACAAACCTGTGCCGCCATAAAATAAGCTTCCATCGTAAGCCATATCTCTGATTGCCAAAGCTCCGCTGATGGTGAACGAACCCAAATAAGTTCCATCCAAATTATATTTATAGAAATTTGCTCCATTCCATTTGGAGGTGTAAATGTAACTGCCATCTGTTTCGATGCCGGCTTCGCCACCGCCCACGCCAGCAGGATATTCAAACTGAAGGTCCATAAAGTCTTTTGTGTTTTTCCCGATAATTTGCAAAGAAGCGGACCAGTCGAGCAATCCGTTTCCACCATTTCCAATCGTAACGATCTCCCCACCGGTAGTGTTTGGAGCAAGGGTTATAGAAATAAATAACGGATTTACTTCAATGGTTGGCTGAGTAAGCTGAAAATCCTGGTTAGCTGTAATATCCTCAAGTATTGAAACTAACACTGATACTGAGTTATATCCTTCTTTGGCGCAGACCGCGGTATAATCTCCTTCAAGTATATTTTCAATAAAATAGGTTCCATCCGGTCCGGTTGAAACAACGTAATTTGAAAGACCCGTCAGGGTTACGGAGGCATCCGCCACGGGTGAACCATCGGACAGGTGAGTTACAGTCCCCTCCAAACTTCCAAAGGCCGCTTCACCAATGACAACATAATAGTCTTCAGCTTCGCCATAGGTATAATCACTGCATGGATCGTTACAGGATCCTGCCCAGTTTGTGCGCGCCCTCATCATGTGTTGCCCTATTAATGCATCCGAAGGGATTTCAACTGGGACAGTATACAATGTTCCTGCTGATTGCATTACATAATTTGATAGTATTTTTTCATCTTGCGACAATTCTTCATCATTATTAAAATCTATCCAGATGGTAACATACTGGTCACCGTATCCTGTTTTCATAATAAAGTCATAGGAATACCCGGGTGTTAGAATGGCTGGCCCCAATCCAAGATATTGACTCCATCCTGTACCATTAAGATCTTCACAGCCGGAGTTATAATTTTCTATTTCTGCAACAGCAAAATCGATAAAACCATCCCCCTGAGAACATCCGGTTGAATAACCAGGTGTACACAGATCTTTGGAATTTCCCATAGATTTAATGTAATGGGTTTCAACCGATAAATCTGCAGGCTTTGTCTGTATTTCCCTTTTAGTTTCTTTTGAAGAGTCACCATTAAAACCAATACCATCATTTTCTGTCTGGCTTTGCAATCCATCGGATTGATATATAATTGAGAATGTGAGAATGAGTAAAAATTTAATAGATTTCATTTGCATGTTGTTAAAATGAAGGGTGTAAATATACAAAAGGAATGAAAGCAGGCAATAAAATATAGAAGCGGTAAAAAAAATTGGAGACCAGCTGCATTGCTGTCCCACGGTTATCTATTTATGATTAAAGTGATTGACTATAATTTTTTTTATCATTTCACCATCCAAAGTTTCCAATTTAATGTAATAGACTCCTCTTTTTAATTTTGATAAATCAATCCGGAATTGCATTCCATTGACTTCATTATCGATTACCAACTGGCCTGAATTGTTTAGTAATTTGATGTTTGTTATTCCGATAAGCGACTTTACAATAACATGGTTCGAAGCAGGATTTGGGAAGACCTGGAATTCGCCGGCATTCATTTCATCGATACCAACAAGTACGCCAGCCGGATCAGAAGTACCTGATTCCCCAAAGTAATAAACAGCTTTAATATAATACTCATAATATCCATAAGGTACTCCGGTGTCGGTGTAAGACAGGGTGGTGGAACTTCCAACAATTGTATTGTACCTGTAAACATTGTATTCATCCGGGGCAAGACAAGCCTCCGGAGCTTCCCATGCAATCTCAACCGTATTGTTACCCTGAAAAGTTGCTTCGGGATTTAACGGTTCCAGGTTAGCCGGTGCAGGAACAGAAATTGTTTCAGTAGCTGTTGGCAGCGATTCTTCACCGGCATAAACCGCTTTCACATAATAACCATACTCTACTTCAGGGTTAACCATTGGATCAATATAAGTCATGATGTTGGAATTTCCCATCAATACCCCTTCACGGTATACATTCCAGCTATCAGGTGCACCACCGATAGGCATTTCCCAGGTAATTATTACATCCGTACAATCAAAAGCAACATTCAGATTGGTTGCAGGGATAAGTCCTTCTACATGCATTGTGACATCTACAACCGGTGAACCCACATTCGGATTGGTGGTAAAGTGAATTTCGGCAAAGTAATATCCGGGAATCAAATCCGTTGCATTAAAATGTAAAATCATATCCTGGTTTTGACCTGCAGCTATTGCACCGGAACCAGGTGCAATTGACAACCAATAATTACTTGATTCACACAATTCAAGACCCCAGATATCAACATTTTGTGCAGTACCCAACAGTGTATAAAAACCTAAAACGATTTTGTCGGTAATTGCCAGGCCTCCTGCTAAACCAGTTCCAACCCCAGCAATACTTCCTACGTCGAAAGAAGTCCCTGTTTCAATCCCTGAAGGTAATTGAATTTGTATTAATTCATTCAATGTGGGTCCGGTTTGGGCATAACCCCATAAGCAGGGTGCACCGCTACTGTAATTATCATAAGCAAAACCATAATAGCTGGCACCAATAGGCCCAACCGGGAAACTGCCAAGGTTAGCACCTGCAATGTTAAAATTGGTAATGTCAGCATCCCAGTTATTACCATAGAAGGTGTTTTCGTCTTCATTGTAGGCAATTGCGCGGATATCAGTCGGAGCTGTAAACTGGCTTACCAAAACCCCATTGGTGAAGTCCATCTGGAATACGGTGGTATTTGCTGCAGCACCATAAAAGTAAGTTCCATCAAAAGCCATATCCCTCACAGAACCAGCGCTACCGCAGGTAAAAGGACCGATGTAAGTCCCATCCAGTTCATATTTATAAAATGAAGTACCATTCCATTTGGAAGTGTAAATGTAACTTCCATCACATTCAATACCGGCTTCGCCGCCACCAGCACCAACCGGCCAGTCAAATTGTAAATCAAATTGTTCATCTGTACCACTGCTGTCAGTAAGCACAATGTTTCCGATCCACTCTAAATTTCCGTTACCAGAGTTGCTAATGTTTACCGTCTCAGTAGTAAAAGTGTTTTGTTCTATAGTCACAGAAACTGTTGTTGGATTCAGGACAATTTGAGGAGCAGTAAGCTGAAAATTCTGGGCTGATGTAATTTCAGGACTTATCGTTACCATTATAGAGTCGATATTGAAACCTTCTTTTGAGCAAATTGCACTCCAGGTGCCCACAAGCACATGTTCTACATAATAGTAACCATCATTTCCGGATGTTGCTGAAAAAAAATCACCCACATTAATAAATGCTCCCTCAATGGGGGCGCCCCCGGCCGCTTGCGTTATATAACCTTCAAGGTTACCATATACACCAGTTTCAATCTGCACATAGTAATCTTCAGCCTCTCCATATAAATATGATCCGCATGGGTCATTAAAAGCGTCAGGCCAAACTGCCATTGCCCGCATAGCATGTTGCCCGGCGGGAGCATTGCCCGGAATAGTTACCTGGACATTGTATAATATTCCAGGTAATAACATTATATAATTATATAGGATGATTTCATTTGGTGCAAGAACGAGGTCATCATTGAAATCGATCCAGATATTAACATGCTGATTTGAAAAGCCTGTGGCCATAATAAAATCATATTCAGAACCCGGGGCTAATGAAGCGGGTCCTAAAGTATAATATTCACTCCAGCCTGTATTTCCTGTATTATCCGCACAACCATTACTCAAATTCTGAATTTGCTCTAATGCGAAATCTGTAAATCCATCATTATCGGAACATCCATATACATAGTTAGGCTGACATAATGCATCTGTTTGATACCTATTTTCAGGGTAGTTTTGTAATATCTTTTCATCATAAGTTAAGTTCTTTTGTATTGTTTGTTTTTGCAACTGTCTTTTAGCAGAGAGGGAAAATTCGTTCTGGGTAAAAACCAGGGAAGCAACAAAGACCAATAAGATTGAGGCAGTTATTAATTTGTAAAGTTTCGTCATCATTAAATACTTTAGATCAACCAGGCAGTAAGTCAAAGTAATTTTTCAAAAACAATGCTATTCAAAGTTTGATCGAATTTACAGATTTGTTGCAATTCAATAATTAATATCAACCTGAATTGAAAGCCCAAAATTATACAATTATAATTAAAGAGGTATTTGCTTCCATAGTGGTTCTTTGTGATTATATAAATAAAAAAGCTGGTCTTGCAACCAGCCTTTTTGTGAAATTCGCATGACCAATATAATGGTCATCGATGAATTAATTAACTGTAATCTTGCGTAGCTTGTTGCCTTCGGCAGTTTCTATCTTAATGTAGTAAATGCCTTTCTCATAATTAGAAACGTCAAGCTGATATTGATTAACATCCACTATTTTATCCATTACAATCTGACCTGAGTTATTAAATATCCGAATTCCGGTAATTACTACCGAAGATTCAATGTTAACAACTCCTGAGGCCGGATTTGGATAAATACTGAATATGTCGTCATCCGTTTCTTCAATACCCACAGGGATAAAGGCTATAGTTGGAGTAGAAAATCCTGACTGGCCAAAATAATACACTGCCTTTAGTTTATATTCATACAATCCTGAACTCAGCGGACCATCAACATAGGTCAATCCCGTTACAGAATCAGTCGTGATCTGAACGTTATCACGGTAAATATGATATCCATCCGGTTCAAGGCAGGCATTTGGCTCATTCCAGTCAAGAGTCACATAGTAATAGGTGGGTGTATTTGCACTTGCCGATAGGCCAATGGGTTGCAAATTGCCCGGAAGCGGCACCGTAATAGTTGCAGGCGCTGACGGCATCGATTCTTCTCCGGCATAAACTGCAGTTACGTAATAACTATATTCTACCTGCGGCATTACTAAAGGATCAGTATAATCCATGTTAGTTGAATTCCCCAGCAGACCGCCATCTCTATAAACATTCCAGCTGTCAGGATTTCCGCCTGTAGGCATTTCCCATGTTAATTCAACATCTGTACAAGAGAAAGTAGCAGAAAGATTTGTAGCAGGAATCAGTCCAACTACGGTCATGGTAACATTTATAACAGGAGAACCAACATTCGGATCAGTGCTGAAATGAATTTCCGCCTGATAAACACCGGGTAACATTTCTGTTGCATCGAAATGAAGGTTCATATCTTCATTTGTACCGGCAATTAGTGTTCCGGAATTTGGAGCGATTATTAACCAGGTTGAGAATGGCGCTAATTCATATACAAAGAACATATCAGGTGTCCCCTGTATCAAACCACCTAAAGAAACTGATCCCGGAAAAACATTTGGGGCGGTAAAAAGTCCTCCAGCAATTGCACTTGCATTTGGAGGAAGGTCGGCAGTAACATCATGCGTAAATCCTGTCATTGTAATAGAAGTTAAGTCAGCCTGATGAATAATCTGCGGAGCTCCGGCTCCTGCTCCCTGATCAAATATCCAGAGGTATGGACCACCTGCACTCCAGTTATCATAGGCTGTTCCATAGATTCCTAAAAGCCCATGTGTAGATGCAGGAATGGTGGATAGGGTTACACCCGACATATTTATTAACACTATATCGGTTGCCCAGTTGGCAACCCAAAGTCCATTTTGTCCTTCATCATAAGCGATGCTTCTTACAGGTTGAGGCGATGCTATCGTGCTAATCAATGTATGGTTGGTGAAATCCATTTGGTAAATGGTATTGGCTGCAGCTCCACCATAAAAATATGTGCCATCATAAGCTAAGTCCCTTAACCCTGTTACGCCTGGGATAGAAAATTCTTCAATTAAATTTCCACCTAAATCGTACTTATGAATTAAGCTTGAAGCCCAACGTGTGGTATAATAAAACTCTCCGTCACATTCAGCGCCGGCATTTCCGGCAGCTCCGCTCGCAGCGGTTACATCAAAAGAAAATTGTAAATCCCAGGGATCTTTTGTCTGCTCATTTAATAAAACAATCGAAGCATCCCAATCTAAAGGTCCATTACCAGGGTTGGAGATGTTAGCAGTTTCATCTGCCTGGGCATTGGGTTCAACTTCCACGGTAATAGTTAATGGATTTACAACCATCTGTGGAGCGGTAAGTGAAAAGTCCTGCGTTGTTAATTGATTTTCAAGAATGGTAACATTTGCACTTTCAGGATTATATCCTGCAGCATTGCATGTAACTATATAATTACCGACCAAAATTCCCGGAATGCTGTAAGTTCCATCACTTCCTGTAGTAGTTGACAAAGATCCAAGATTTATTTCGGCACCTTCAACAGGTGTACTATTGGATAGTTTGGTAACAGTACCAGTGAGATCGCCATAGGCAACTTCAAAAACATTTACATTATCGATAAAGCAGTCAGGCCCGTAACCCGAATGACCGAAGAACCTGACCATTATTGGACTACCAAATTGGGATAGGGGTATAATATCAGATGAAACAAATGTTCCCGGAGTTGTGTTCCCGGCGCCATCATTCGAATTAAAGTCTGCACCTACTTTGTACCATACCTGTGTCCAGTTTGCTCCGTTATCGTCCGATACCAATACTTCTAAAGCGTCAAGAGGATAGGTAGTGCTGAATAAATGTGACCAGTAAAATTCCAATCCGAAATTTCCGGCAGAGACATCGATGAGTGGAGTAGTCATAATATCAGTATTGCCAGAGGTTTGGCCCCAGAAGTTAGCTTTTGCACATAAAACCCCGGTAGTATATTGTACCCAGCTGTATGTTCCTCCTGTTAAATCCCAGCATAACGGTGGCCAGGTTGTATATTCTTCCAAAAATGGAGCAACAAATAAATCACAAGCCGTGGTAAAAGTTTCAGGCCCTGCCCATGAGCTATAACTTCCCGAACCACAATCATCTCTCACATAGAAAGAATAAGCGGTTTGGGCTGTCAAACCTCCCATAGTATATGGACTTGTAATTCCTGCCTGTGTAGGAATTCCGGTTGGTGTGAAACCTTCAAGCCCAAATTCAATGTCAGATAATCCGGAAAAACTATTCCACGTTAGATCAGCTGCGGTTGGAAAAATATTTGCAGCGCCAAGATTCCCTGGCATTGGACAATCTGGTGATGGCTCAAACCTGAAATCATCAAAACTTAAATACCATGGGGATGAACTTGGGCAATTCACGCGGATTGCAAAATAATAGGTACCTGAAGTAACAGGAACAAACGTATTAATAACCTGTTCATAGGTTTTTGTAGTCGTTGTGCCAGCCTCCACAAAAGATGTTCCCAGTTGGATTGCCCCGGCTGAATTCTGAGTTGTATTGTAAAATACATCCCCTGTCCAACCAGCATAATTATCCCCTGCCCACCAGAACGAAAAATCATAGGGAGTTCCTGCATCAAGAGCAAAGTTTGGCGTCCAGATATATTCATTTGTAGCATTCCATGATTCCCTTAAAAATTGAGTGCCTGTATAAGCATCTGCATCGTAAGTAGAATTTGCATTGTTAGTCGTTATCCAATCCCCGTTTTCCTTGAGCCAGCAGGCAGGAAGAGCAGGAATAGTAACAGCTTCAAACCCTTCTGTCCATGGGTATGTTGAAATTGCACCGCATTCGGTCGAAAAAGACCACACGGGACCCGCGGTTTCAAGTTTGCTTGAATTTCGGGCTATTACCTGCCAAAAATAGGGAATGGAATAATTCAGGTCGGTGGGAGGATCATATAATCCGGTAGCTCCTGCAGTCTCATTATCAACTACTTTGGTTACCGGAGGATTTACTATATCAAAGTATAGATCATAGGTTTCTGTCAGTGAGCCGAAATCCCAGGTTAAATTTGTTGAAATAGGCACAGCTAGTGCTCCGTTTATAGGATTAGGGTTAAGAGGTGAACCCGGTGAACCAGCCGGTGGAGGATTAAATATAAAGGTCAATCCATCGGGGGGAAGCACAACATCACTGAGAGTGCAGGCGTCAGTATTTGTTAATCCGGCGATAGTAGCTGTCCAATCGGTCGTTGTGGTTCTGTTAAAAAAGTCGGATGAAATACTTCCACCCAGGCCTACCTGGACGGTTGTGCTTGTTGCATTGCTTGTTACAGCACCATAGACTAACTCAATTACATTTGTTGTTTCGTAAAGTCGGATCTGGAAACTAAAATTATCACCCGTTCCGGAGGTTCCATATTTCTTATACCCAATCCATTGAACTACAAGTATACGATCGGGTTCCGTACCAATTGTCTCTATTCTCAATTCTGCACCAGCTTGTGCCTGAAGATCTCTTCCCATAACAGCTACCCTGGACCTTAAGTAATCGGGAGTGTTAACAGCAACAGAACTCAATGGTGTATAACCACTGGTTGAATTCATATCCACAGATGGAGTCAACGAACTTTGACCCAGACCCATCCATCCGTTGTTGTTTATTCCGAATACATCGAATGAATAACCGTTGTAATTAAAGTTAAAACCAATAGGAAAACCGGGTCCTGTTTTTGTAGTTCCACCTGTTGGAACCGCAGGATCAACAAAATACTGATCATCGGAGGTTGCAGTTCCCAAAATAGTCCCTCCTGCAATTGGTGTAAATGTTCCACTGTTTTGGTCGAAAGTATAAACAGATACGGGATCAGACGGCGAACCAGGATTTTCCTCTTGTTTATTATTACCCTTACTTGTCATTCCAAGTAATTCTTCTGCTTTAATCAGATAATTCTTGTCTTTTAAAAGTTCTAAGCCGATCCCTTGTTTTTCAAGAATTAGAAGCTGGTCTGTTGTAAAACCAGTTTCATTAAGGATTTTCAATTGCTCATCACTAATCTGGTTTTTAACTGGAGCCTTTTCGGCAGACACATTTTTCTGTGCCTGAGTCAATAGCACCGACGATGACAGGAGCAATACCATCATCAATTGCCATACTTTTGTAAACTTTTTCATTGTAATAAATTTTTAGGTTAGTATTATGTGTTCTTGAATTATGTTAAACTATTCATTCACAGTTAAATTGCCAAATAAATCTTTTTCAATTGACCCTACTAAATTACATCTTTTTTAGATTAACAAAAAAGAAATTCAATATTTATCAGAATTTAATTTCTCGATGAGTTAAATTCAAATTATTTGGCTTACAATCAAAAGCTTCTCAGGAATGGCCTTCAACGATTCTTTACAAGGATTTTCGGTTCCATCATTTCCATGATGGCATATTTTACTCCTTCCCTGCCAAATCCCGAATCTTTTATCCCACCATAAGGCATGTGATCTACCCTGAAAGTCGGAACATCATTGATAATTACCCCACCTACTTCAAGCTGATCAAAAGCCTGATTCACCTGCTTCAGATCATTGGTGAACACGCCGGCCTGTAATCCAAACTTACCTTCATTTACTAGCGAAATAACTTCTTTAAATGATGTATAAGGTTCCAGCGTTACAACTGGTCCAAAAACCTCAAGGGCACATACTTTCATTTCACTTTTTGTTCCCGTCAAAACAGTGGGTGGATAAAAAGTTCCTTTACGCAAACCTCCTGTCAAAACTGATGCACCCTCATTTATGGCTTCATTCACCCATTTTTCCACCCTGATGGCATTGGTTTCATCAATCATTGCCGAAATATCTGTTATACTATCCAGGGGATCACCAACCCTTAAACTTTTAACAGCATGAATAAATTTGTCAGAAAAAACTTTGAAGATTTCCTTTTGCACGTAAATCCGCTGTGCATGGATACATACCTGACCGGAGTAAGAAAAGCCACCAATAACGCATTTAGCTGCAGCCTGATCAATTTCAGCGCTTTCGGTAACAATCACAGCAGCATTTCCTCCCAGTTCCAGAACGATCTTTTTCTTTCCGGCATCCTGCTTCATCTTCCAGCCAACTTCAGGCGAACCTGTGAATGTCAGCAGTTTAAATCTTTGGTCGGTTACTAAAAGATTTCCTGTCTCCCTGTCCATCGGAAGAACGGAAATTGCTCCTTTGGGTAAATCCGTTTTACTTATTGTTTGTGCAAGTTTAAGCGTGGATAAAGGGGTAGTGGAAGAAGGTTTTAAAATGATGGGACATCCTGAGGCAATAGCAGGAGCAATTTTATGAGCTGCAAGGTTGAGGGGAAAATTAAATGGGGAAATTCCTGCAACCAGTCCGATTGGAAAATATTTAACTAGTCCTTCTTTTCCTGTGCCTGCCTGTGTCCAGTCGAGGTCGATGTATTCCTTCGGGAGGCGTTTGGCTTCTTCAGCTGCAACAATGAATGTTTGTATAGCCCGGTCAACCTCACTTAAAGCATATCGGATCGGTTTCGCCGATTCAAGGCAAAGTAAACGGGCAAATTCATCACGTTCTTCCCTGATCAGTCCGGCAATTTTCATTAATGCTTCGTACCTGGCAAAAGAAGGTGAATCACGCATCGGCTTCTGCACTGCCTGAGCCTGGTGAATTGCTTTTTCAAGTTCATTTGAACTTCCCATATAGGTGTGTCCAATGATTTCACCATTATAAGGATTGGTCACCTTTAGAGGGCGATCGGTTGTCAGGAACTCACCGCCGACAAAGATTTTAAATTCATTCATTTTTCGTCCATCTTGATGATGGTAAAAATAATAATAAAGGCGAACGGTGACCGGGGAAAATGTAAGTGAGGAATTATTTTTTTAATTTCGTAAAAACCAGCCCGTGGTTATGGTGTTGCTCTTATGCAATGCACGGTCAACAAGGTAAGCATCAAATTTAATGGTATCAAATTGCGATTGAACATTATAAATGAAAAGGGTGTCTTCAATTTCACCTTTAATCGCCTTGATAGAGCCTGCGGGTGTCAGAATTGGAATGCGTGCATTAAACTCATTCGTGTCAGCTATCACTACACGAACCTCCTCGCCGTTTTGTAATTCATAATATTTAACAAAAAAGTTATAATCGTACGGGGGAAGATTTTCGCCATCTCTCAGTCCTATATCGCCGTCACCGTCTTTAAATGAAAGACGGAGAACTCCCCTGTCGTATTTATCGATGTTAGGATTGTAAAGTTTAGTCATTCCCAGGTATTCAATCTCTGGAATTATGGGGTACTCATCTTTTTCACTGCACGAAATCATCCACCCCGTGAACAGGATAAGGATTATAGTATATCTAAACCAAGTTTTCATCTTTCTAACTCCGGGTAAAAATAGAAATTTTATGATTCTGAATTCATTTTATCTTTACACAACATTTTGACCGACATGAAATCTGAGGAGCTAAGAAATAAAATATTTGAAATTAATTCCGATAAAAGCTTTAACGAAATAGCCCTCGAGATATTTCATTTTCAGTACGGCAATAACCCTGTTTATAATCAGTATGTCAATTTGAACAACATAAGGATTAAAGAAATCGATCATTATAATAAAATTCCTTTTTTACCAATTGAACTCTTCAAATCCCATAAAGTTATTGGCCGGGATTCTGAACCTGAAAAAATATTTTTGAGCAGCGGGACATCGGGTGCTGAGACAAGTAAACATTATGTGTCAGACCTTAGACTTTATGAAAAAAGTTTTCTTACCTGTTTTAAAATATTTTACGGCAATCCGCATCAATACCTGGTTTTGGCGTTGCTTCCTTCCTATCTTGAGCGGGCTGATTCTTCTCTGGTTTACATGGTCGAAAAGCTGATTGCATCAAGCAAAAAGATCAGCAGTGGGTTTTATCTTGATAATTATGACGATCTGGCTAAAATGCTTATCCGTTCAGCCAATCAAAAAGTATTGTTGATCGGGGTTACGTTTGCCTTGTTGGAATTTGCCGAAAGGTATGAAATTCCATTGGCCAATGGAATCATCATGGAGACTGGCGGAATGAAAGGCAGGAGAAAGGAGATCATCCGCGAAGAGTTGCACCGGGTGCTTTGTTCAAAATTTCATACCGATAAAATCCATTCGGAATATGGAATGACCGAATTGCTTTCGCAGGCTTATTCTCAGGGGAACGGGATTTTTAAAACGCCTCCGTGGATGAAAATTCTGATTCGTGACACCAATGATCCCAAATCGCTGCTGGATGATTATAAATCCGGTGGGATAAACATTATTGATCTGGCAAATCTTTATTCCTGTTCTTTTATTGCTACCCAGGACCTGGGTAAAACCAACCCGGATGGTAGCTTCGAAGTATTGGGAAGATTTGATAACAGCGATATACGTGGATGCAATCTGATGATACAATAAAAGGTGTTTTCAGATATTAGAAAAGATATTCTACAGGCTTAACCAACTCTTCAGAATCATTGAAAGGTGAATTAACCAGCTTTGAAACCGGGAAAGCGGTCATTTCCTTTTCGGGGTAAGGTTTTAAGAAAGACAACAACAGTGCAGGATCATCTTCACCAAGCCAAAGTTTTTCGGCCTTTTGTTCAAGGATCACAGGCATGCGGGTATGGATATTTTCCATCAGTTTGTTGGGTGTTGTGGTTATTATGGCAAAGGAATTAATCAATCTGCCATCCTCATCTTTCCAGCTATCCCATATTCCGGCCATTGCAAAAAGTCCATGGTCCTGAAGTGTTATCCGGTAAGGAACTTTCTCCTTTTTATTAATTGTCTTCCATTCATAAAATCCATCACACACCACGAGGCATCTCTTGTGTTTCAGGGATTTTTTAAAAGAGGGTTTCTCGGCGATGGTTTCGGCTTTTGCATTGATCAGTTTGTTGCCGATACTTTTATCTTTAGCCCAGAACGGGATCATTCCCCACCGGTAAAAGCTCAGTTCCCCCGGATTCTGATTTGAAATCACTGCCAGGTCCTGCGAAGGAGCGCAATTGTAACGCGGCTTGTACCGGTTACTATCCACTTTTACATCGAAACGGTCTTCGATGATCTTAGCTAAAGGAGAAAATGAAAATCGTCCGCACATAAGTTAGTTCAATGTTTAAGGTTTTAAAGTTTCAGGTGAACCCACTCAATACCCATATTTCCCTTATACCCTAATAAAGTTGAGGGGTTTGAGTTCTGTGTTCAAAACTACTCATTCAAAATATATTGATCATTCCTTCCTCAAATCCACCACCAAAATATCGCTCCACTTCGTGGTGTAATGGGGTGATAGATTCTCCTGCCGCATTTTCCAGCTTTCATCCGATCCCTCCACTGCAAATTTTAACTGACCGGCGCCTGCTTTATAATTGATTTTATCAATCACTTCCATCAGCTTCCTGTTTTTCTCACGGTTTTTATCATCCCAGAAACCTGCTTGTACACAACCTTCCGGTATAATTTCCGAGACAACAATTCCCGACTTCTTGTATTGATATCCTTTTTTATACAATTGTTTCAAAGCAATGAGCGCATAATGGATCAGCTCACGGGTTTGGTTGGATGCAACAGGCAACCGGACAATCTTGTAATTTACATACTTCGGACCTTTTGCATATTTATTCGTCATGATAAAAATCAGGAGGGATTGCGCCAGCGACTTTTGCTTCCTGAGTTTTACGGCAACCTTTGCAACATACGAAGTCGTTGCTTGTTCAAGCTCTTCATACGTTTCCAGCGGGTGGCCGAATGACCGTGAAGTAGTAATCTCTTTTTTGGCATCGGGATTTTGATTGATGGGATAACACACAGTCCCTCTCAATTCAAGCGCCAACCGCTGTCCCATTACTCCGAGATGTTCTTTAATCCGGTTCTCATCTGCATTTTTAAGATCAAAGGCTGTGAAAATATTACTCTTTCTGAAAAACTCCTCATACTTCTCACCCACTCCCCAGATTTCTCCAACAGGAAATAGCCTGAGCAGTTTATCTTTTTCAGGGTAATTGACAAAATCCAGCAGACCATTAGTTTGATCTTTCGATTTTGCAAGATGATTGGCAATTTTAGCTAACGTCTTGCTGTGTCCGATCCCTACCGAAACCGGAATGCCTGTCCACCGGAATACTTTTTCTTTTATTTTTTCTGCAAGTTTGCAAAGCTTTTCCAAAGGAATTCCTGTCAGATCGAGGAAGGCTTCATCGATGGAGTAGATTTCAATTTCAGGTGCAAAGGCCGCAAGGGTTGTCATTACCCGTTGCGAAATATCTCCATACAAAGCATAATTGGTTGAAAAGACATGCACCTGGTGTTTTTTTATAAGGTTGCCAATTTCAAAAACAGGTATGCCCATATTAATTCCCACTTTCTTCGCTTCTTCCGACCGGGCTATCACACAACCATCGTTGTTGGAAAGCACAACCACCGGTTTTCCTTTAAGCGCAGGATTAAAAATCGTTTCGCAGGAAGTGTAGAAGTTATTGCAATCGACGAGGGCAAAGACCTTAGCCATTTTTAAAACCGATTAAGAAGATAAAAATAGCCATTTTTCTTTTTCTCCCTATCTTTGCCCTCTTTACTCCAACTTTAATTAAAATGCAGACAATAATCAATACTAGCGATCAATATTCAGCAAAGGATAACCTGATTTTCCTTGCAACGGATCCCAAACAGCTCAAGGATAAAAATCTGAGCACTGAAGAAATCAGTTATATAAAACTCCACCACAGGGAGCACAAAAAAAATGTTTTTGATTTCAACAGAATAAGCCGCTGGATTTTTGTTGTTCTTTTTGAAAAGGAAAAAGATAATTCCCTCCGGCTGGAAAATTACCGGGTGGCCGGAGCAAAACTATTAGGAACAATCAATGATAACAAGCTGCATCGGGTGGTAGTGGTGGATGTTGAAAATAAACCACAGGATTGTCTTGCCTTTGCAGAAGGAATGGCGCTTGCCAACTATCAGTTTTTGAAGTATAAAAAGGACCCTTCAGAAAAACTAAACTCACTCAATTCCATTGATGTTTATTCACAGGGTAGTTTGGAGAAAGAAGTCGATTTTCTCAACATTAAAATAGATGCTACCTGCAGCTGCCGCGACCTGGTGAATGAACCTGTGGCCACTTTAAATGCCCGCAAACTTGCATTGGAAATCGAAGCAATGGGTAAAAGCGTTGGAGCCAAAGTCGAAGTTTTTGACAAAAAGAAAATCGAAGTTTTGAAAATGGGTGGATTGCTGGCGGTGAATAAAGGAAGCATAGATCCGCCAAGCTTTACCATCATGGAATGGAAACCTAATAAAACGATCAATAAGAAGCCATATATTTTTGTCGGAAAGGGAGTGGTTTTCGATACCGGCGGATTGAACATCAAAACGGGTGATTACATGTACACGATGAAGTGCGATATGGCTGGCGGAGCAGCAGCCGCAAGCGCTGTCTATGCCATTGCGAAAGCAAACCTGCCGGTTCATGTGATTGCATTGGTTCCGGCAACGGATAACAGGCTCAACGGAAATGCTTACGTAAATGGTGATGTTGTAACCATGCACGACGGAACCCGCGTGGAAGTGATCAATACCGATGCCGAAGGACGGATGATCCTTGCAGATGCGCTCAGCTATGCAAAAAAATATGACCCGAAACTGGTGATCAATGTGGCTACCCTCACAGGTTCTGCAGCACGAGCCATTGGGAAGTACGGAATTGTAGCCATGCAATCAAAAGCTGATAAGGAATGTGTATTACTCAAGCAAAGCGGCGAGGCTGTCAGCGAGCGGATTGTTGAATTTCCGCTCTGGAAAGAGTATGGCGAGCTAATCAAATCTGAAGTGGGAGATATAAAAAACATCGGTGGGTCAGATGGAGGTGCAATTACTGCCGGTAAATTTCTTGAGCATTTTACCGATTACCCGTTTATCCATCTCGACATTGCCGGCCCGGCTTTCATCGAAAAATCGTATTCCTATTTCCCGGCAGGAGGTACCGGAGTAGCGGTTAGGCTTTTATTTGATTTCATTAAAAAAGCAAAATCCTGAAATCTTTATCTTCACCGAATGTAAAATCCTCTGATGAATAACTAATTTTGCACCCTTAAATTGAATGACATGATAAATCCTTTAGAAAAAGAAAGCAACAAGATCAGGGTGGGGATAACCCATGGCGACTTTAATGGCATAGGTTATGAAATCATCATGAAGACAATGCTGGAGCCAAGGATGCTCGAAATCCTGACACCTGTTATTTATGGTTCCTCCAAGATTGCTTCTTATTACCGGAAGACCCTGGATATGTCCGACGTAAATTTCAATCTCATAAAAAAGGCAGAATATGCCAATCCGAAAAGGGTCAATATAATTAATTGTTATGAAAATGAGGTAAAGATCGAAGTCGGGAAGCATTCAGCCATTGCAGGTGAACTGGCTTATTATGCTATGGAGAAAGCGGTGGAAGATCTGAACAGGCACAAAATTGATGTGGTGGTTACGGCCCCTGTAAGCAAATACAGCATCCAGTCGGATAAATTCAATTTTTCGGGACAAACCGAATATTTTGCCAGTAAATATAATGTAAAAGAATACCTGATGCTGATGATTGGTACCAGCCTCAGAATTGGCACTGTCACCGGACATATTCCTTTCAGGGAAGTCCATAAATTCATCACAACGGATCTTATTCTTGAGAAAATCAGAGTAATGAATAAAACATTGCAAATGGATTTCGGAATCAGCAGGCCAAAAATTGCTGTACTCGGATTAAATCCACATGCAGGCGATGAGGGATTGATTGGAAAGGAAGAAATTGAAATTATCCGTCCGGCTATTCAAAGGGCAAGCGATGAGAGAATTCTAACGTTCGGACCTTATCCCGCTGATGGATTTTTCGGATCTTCCAATTATGCTTCCTTTGATGGAATACTTGCCATGTATCACGATCAGGGGATGCTGCCCTTTAAAGCCATTGCCTTTGAAGAAGGAGTAAATTTTACGGCTGGCCTACCCATCATCCGTACCTCTCCCGCTCACGGGACAGCTTTTGATATTGCAGGTAAAAATCTTGCCTCACCTGATTCGTTCCGCCAGGCAATCTATGCAGCAATAGATATTTTCGGTAAACGGGAATTATACAAGAACTTAATGAAGAACCCTTTGCCCGTAAAGCAGCAGGTCATGAAACAGGAAACCGAAGTAAACGAAACAAGTAAACCGGTCGGTGAAACCCAATAAATAATAAGCCTGGCCGTTTAACCAGTTTAATAAAATAATTTCAGTAATAATTTAATAATGCACCCGGTAAAATATACATTCAGGGAAATAGCCAATATTATAGATGGTGAAGTTATCAGCCTAGATTATACAGATCAGGACATCACTGATATCCTCATCGACTCGCGGCGGCTGATCACCGCCAATAGCTGCCTTTTTATTGCACTTGTATCAAAAAAGAACGATGGACACCGTTATATTGAAGAACTATATAATAAAGGTATACGAAATTTCATTATTTCCAACCGCGATTACTTTCCAAAATCATCCAACGTAATGTACGTTGAAAACACCCTCAAAGCTTTACAAAAGCTTACAACGGCCCATCGGAAAAAATTTGACATTCCTGTTATTGGTATTACCGGAAGCAATGGCAAGACGATTGTTAAGGAGTGGTTGTTTCAACTGCTCAGCCCTGACAAGAAGATTGCACGAAGCCCTAAGAGTTATAATTCTCAGGTTGGAGTACCCTTGTCGGTCTGGCAATTGAAGCCCGACTGCGATCTGGGAATTTTTGAAGCAGGTATTTCTGAACCGGATGAAATGGACAAGCTCCAGCAGATCATTCAGCCGTCCATCGGAATTTTTACCAACATTGGCCCGGCACACAGCGAAAATTTTCTCAATCTAAAACAAAAGGTAGGTGAAAAGTTAAAACTCTTTACCAAAGTTAAAACCCTGATTTACTGTCCTGATTCTTCTGAAATCCAGGAAACCCTTATCCGTTCTGAGATTTTAAACAGCATCGAAACATTTACATGGAGCAGGAAAGTGGATGCCAACCTTCGGATCAAGCAAATTAATCACCTGAATTTTAAAACAACGATTGAAGGGGAATTTGAAAAGAAAACGGTTTCAATAACCATCCCATTCACAGATGATGCATCCATTGAAAATGCAATTCATAGCTGGACTACTATGTTGTATTTGGGATATAAGAATAAAGTTATTGCAGAACGGATGCTGAATTTGCAGTCCATTGCCATGCGCATGGAGATGAAGGAAGGGATTAACCATTGTTCGATAATAAATGACAGTTACAACTCTGACATTGTTTCTCTCAACATAGCCATTGATTTCCTGAACCAGCAGAATCAGCACCGGAAAAAAACCATCATTCTTTCCGATATTTTGCAAAGCGGCCAGAATGACAAAGAACTCTATGGGGAAATTGGCGTTTTGTTAAAGAAGAAAAACATCCATAAACTCATTGGTATTGGGCCTGCCATAAGTAAGCAAGCTGATAAATTTGAACTGGAAAAACATTTCTTCCTATCTACCGAAGCCTTTCTCCGCCAATATTCATTTTCGGCTTTTCAGAATGAAAGCATACTTTTAAAAGGCGCCCGGATATTCGAATTTGAACAGATCAGCCATGCCCTGCAGCAGAAGGCACATGAAACTGTTCTCGAAATCAACCTGAATGCACTGATCCACAACCTCGATTACTATCGCAAACAATTAAATCCCGGCACGAAAATCATGGCAATGGTAAAGGCATTTTCATACGGAAGCGGGAGTTTTGAGATTGCCAATATTTTGCAATACCACAGAATCGACTACCTTGCTGTAGCCTATGCTGATGAAGGTGTGGAACTGCGTAAATCAGGAATTTCAGCTCCCATCATGATCATGAATCCCGATGAACAAAGCTATGATGCGATCATTAAACATAATCTTGAACCTGAAATTTATAATTTCAGATCACTGGATATGCTCGAAGAAACCATTAAGATAAATATATTACCTGATAACAAACCGGTTAAAGTCCACATTAAACTGGATACCGGCATGCACCGCTTAGGGTTTCTGCCTGAAGATGTTGATCCATTAATCAATCGGCTGGCAGGTAACAGGGCCATTTATGTACAGTCCGTTTTCTCCCATCTTGCGGCAAGCGAGGATCCATCGGAAGATGAATTCACCCGTTTTCAAATCGGGCAATTTGAAAATATGTCAGCAAAATTTAAAAAACATTTGCGTCATAATATTCAAATGCACATTCTGAACTCAGCAGGAATTAGTCGTTTCCCGGAAGCCCAATTTGATATGGTAAGATTGGGGATAAGCTTATACGGCGTTCCCACAGTAGAAGATGAAAAGGACAAACTTGAAAATGTCAGCACCCTTAAATCTACCATTTCGCAAATAAAAACCATTATAAAGGGTGAAACTGTTGGTTACAACAGGACATGCCAAAGCTGACAAAAACATGACCATTGCAATTATCCCAATCGGTTATGCTGACGGGCTCAACCGAAAGCTAAGCAATGGGAAGGGAAAAGTGTTTGTTAACGGAATTGCCGCACCCATTGTGGGAAACATTTGTATGGATATGTGCATGGTTGACATTACCGGATTGGATACCCGGGAAGGTAATGATGTGATTGTTTTTGGTAAAGATCATCCGATTACTGAACTTGCTGAAGCCATTGGCACCATTCCTTACGAAGTATTAACAAGCATATCCAGAAGAGTAAAAAGGGTTTATTATCACGAATAATCTGTTGTATGAGTCAAAAAACACTTTCCATTCTGATCCCTGTATACAATGAGGCCCGCACCATCCATCACATTCTTGATAAAATAAAACTGACCCAGCTAATAGAGGGTACTCAAAAGGAAATTATTCTTGTAAATGATCATTCCACCGATGATTCCAGTCAAATAATTGGCAGGTATATATCTGAACATCCTGAAATGAGAATGATCCTTCATGATCAGGAAAAAAATATGGGCAAAGGTGCAGCTATCAAAAAAGGAATACAACTGGCAACTGGCGATTTTATTATTATTCAGGATGCCGACCTGGAATATGACCCTGAAGAATATAACCTGCTTTTACAACCCATGTTAAGTGGATCAGCTGATGTGGTTTATGGCTCCCGTTTTTCAGGAGGAAATCCTCATCGTATCTTATTTTTCTGGCATACACTTGGGAATAAATTTCTTACTTTTTTTTCCAACTTTTTCACGAATCTTAATCTGACCGACATGGAGACTTGCTACAAGTTGTTCAAGTCAGATATTTTAAAGAATATTCCTCTTAAAGAAAAACGGTTTGGATTTGAACCGGAAGTTACTGCTAGAATTTCCAGGATACCAGACATCAGGATTTACGAAGTCGGAATATCTTACTATGGCCGCTCATTTTATGAAGGTAAAAAGATTGGATGGAAAGATGGATTCAGAACCCTTTGGTGCATTCTGAAATACAATACATGGAGTAAACGTTAATGAGGTTATGGTCCCTTATTATCCGGCAGTCTCAGGTTTGTGGTAAAACTTTTCGTTCCACCATACCCACAAGGCAAACATGACCACGTAGAAAAACGGCCGCATAACATAGTCATGAATAAAATCCCAATGTTGCGGAAGATGGATGGTCACGAAAGTCATACCTACAATTCTGAATAGATTTACAAGGTGAATGATGCCCAATCCCATCGGGATAAACCAGGTTTTATGTTTCCATGGGCCAGGATAAAGGAGCATGAGTACAATCCATTGGTAAAACTGCTTCAATCCCGAGCAACTGTGATTAACACTCACATAACCGTTATTCTCAGAATAATAAAAAACTCTGTTTCTGATGCTGCCAGCAATGTTCAGTTGGTCGAACGCTGTTACTTTGACATTCAGCATGTCAAGAATCCACTGGCTGGTCGAAAACACCCGTTCTGCAAGCCAATCTGAAGAATCAATGTAAAAACGACTCGCTGAAATATTAGTACTGAAGATTTTAAATAAAAAATGAAAGAATAGCAGTATAATCATGAAAACTGCTACATCCTTAAAAGCATATAGATGGTATTTCTTAATGAAAGCTTTTATCTGGTTCATGAGATTTTTCATCGGGATTTAATATTTCTGAAAATTAGAATTTTTATTCAAGGAGCTAAAGTATAAAAACTTTAATAACTTTGCACCTTGCTTAAAATTGCCACACGATTTGAATCATACATCCGAAAATAAAGGGAAAAGAAGGAAGCTCAGTTTTGTTGGAAGAATTATCCACTACCTGAAAAAACCCTTTAAGAACATGCGGTTTTCAGGAAGATCCCAACCAAAGGAATACAGACCTTACCTTGGGCCAAAACATACAGGTGGTCTTACCGACATTCAAACAGATGAAATAATTCATTCCGATCAGGATGAAAATAAAGTATATCGGAGATCCAGAAGATCAAAACCCGATTCTGGAGGATTAAAGGAGTTACGAAGGAAGTGGGATTTACGGGCTGAAGAACGGAGAAAAAAAAGATATAAACGTAAAATTAAGAAAAGCCACCAAAAAGAATATCGCCGGCGTGCCCGGATCGATTTCATTCGTAAATTTTTACCCAATTATAAGAGAGAAACGAATATTCCATTTGATGAACTATCTGCTGAACAAGCTGCTGAAACAATTAAACAGCATCAGAAAAATTATCTATACTATACCGTCAACTCCACTGCACTTTTCATCATTGCTTACCTTGCGGTATATTTGGTCTATCAGTTAACCGTTTTAATAGTTGCCTCAAAATGGAAACTGGATTCAGTATTATTCTATTATGACCTCGCCTTCAACGATTTCTCACCCCTTTGGTCAAGACCAAACATCATCATTGTAACCTTGTCTGGTCCTTTGGTTTGTTTGATACTTGGATTTCTTTCATACCGTTTCTTTAGCACAAGGCAAAGGGCGAAAGGATTCATCAAACTTTTCTTCCTCTGGATCGCCCTTATCGGATCTAATTTATTTTTAGGGGCCTGGGCTACCGGAATTTCGTTCGACCAGGGTTTTGGTTATGTCCCTGCATGGCTTTACCTCAACGTCTTCTGGCAAATCTTATTTGCATTGATCTTCCTTTTTATTCTGGGTCTGATAGGCTATTACTCTGTACCAAAATTTCTCGATACATCCAAATCAGCTTATCGTGTCAGACCCGAAAATAGAACTAAGTTTTTATTCTATCAGGTCATACTTCCTTACCTCATTGGCAGTTTAATTGTTATCCTTGTTAGAATTCCCAATAACATGCCGTATGATACCGGAAATCTTATAACCCTTGTATTTGCAGTTGCACCAATGATCTTTAATAGGTTTGCCACACCAAGCATGGTCTTCGAAAAAGAAAAAAAACCCACCCATATCCGATGGTTATTCATTGTAATTTTTGTCGTTCTTATGCTTGCTTATCGGATTGGATTAAACAATGGTTTGCATGTGACCATGAATTATAATTTCTCTATTTCGCTCGATATCACTCCGCTTTAAGCCAATTCGAAATCCATTTGTTTTTTGGCAAGGTCTATCTTTTTAACCCTGATCCTGATGGGATCGCCCAATTTATATTCTTTTCCGAGCTGGTGTCCAATGACTCTGTAGTTTTCTTCATCCAGATAGTAAAAATCATCATCAAGGTATTTTAATGAGACCATTCCTTCACATTTATTTCCATCCAGTTCTACAAAAATTCCCCATTTACTAACCCCTGAGATCAAGCCATTAAATTCCTGCCCGATTTTATCAAGTAGGTATTCTGCCTGCTTGTATTTTATCGAAGCTCGTTCTGCCTGTAAAGCCTTCCTTTCCATTTCGGAGGCATGTTTGCATTTTTCTTCATATTCCACAGGATTAACCGGTGGAGCATCATTCAGGTATAAATCAAGCAACCGATGAACCATAAGATCGGGATACCGCCTGATGGGTGAAGTGAAATGGGTGTAATGATGGAAGGCCAAACCATAATGCCCGATATTGTTAATTGAATATTCTGCCTTAGCCATGGTGCGTACAGCAATATTTTCGATCATATTTTCCTCCCCTTTTCCTTTGATCTGTTCAAAAAGTTGATTCAGCGAAGAGGAGATGGATTTTCTTGATCCTAAATTTAATTTATACCCCAGCTTACTTACAAATTCTGAAAAAGTTTGTAATTTTTCCGGATTTGGAACATCATGAATGCGGTAAACAAAAGTTTTAGGATCCTGTCTGCCTTTCTTTTTTCCTATTTTCTCAGCTACTTTTCGGTTAGCGAGAAGCATAAAATCCTCAATCAGCCGGTTTGAATCCATCTGCTCTTTGATATAGGCACCTGTTGGTTTTCCATTTTCATCCAGGATAAATTTTACCTCTTGTGAAGAAAATGCTATCGATCCTTTTTTAAACCGGTCATCCCGAAGCTTCTTTGCAAGATCATTCAGGATCAGAATGTTTTCTTTGTATTGATTTTCCTTGCCCTCAATAATTTCCTGAACCTCTTCATAATTATAGCGATAGTTGGAATTGATGATGGTGCGGCCATACCATTCACTCAACACTTCGGTATTATAATCTAATTCGAAAACAGCCGCATAACACAATTTATCTTCATTTGCCCTGAGTGAGCATACTTCGTTGGATAATTTCTCAGGAAGCATGGGAATAACCCTGTCGACAAGATATATGGAAGTACCTCTGGCGAAAGCTTCTTTATCTATTGCGGTTCCGGGCTTTACATAATAGGAAACATCAGCAATATGTACACCCACTTCCCAGTTGCCATTATCTTTTTTTCTCAGTGAAATGGCGTCATCAAAATCTTTGGCATCCTGCGGATCGATGGTTATTGTAAAAATATCCCTGAAATCCTTTCGGCTTTCAATTTCCTTTTGTGAAATTTCGGTCGGGATTTCATTTGATTCTTTCACAACATTTGCAGGAAATCGCAAAGGAAAATCAAAATCCGCCAGGATGGATTTCATTTCTACCTCATGCTCACCGGGTTTACCCAATACTTCCGTAATTTCTCCAAAAGGATTTTTTGAATGTTCAGGCCAGTCGGTTATAACGGCTATCGCTTTATTGCCATTTTGTGCTCCTTTCAGGTTCGATAAAGGAATGAAAATATCAATCGGAACATTGTTATCATCCGGTACAAGGAAAGCATAATTTTTTGAGATCTCCAGTATGCCAACAAATTGCTTTTTGCCACGCTCAATGATCTCTATAATTTTCCCTTCAGTCTTTTTACCTTTCCTTGCAGGAAACAACCTTACTTTCACCTTATCACCATGCAGGGCATGATAAGTATTGTTTGCAGCTATAAATACATCTTCAGGAAGTTCGGATGATATAATATAAGCTTTCCCGGTCTGCTTCATGTCAACGATCCCGGTAATGACATTTGCACTGATCGTTTTAATATTATCCGGATTCAGCTTGTATTTTCCCCTGTTCTGTTCTAATATTGCATCGCTTGAGGCAAGATCGGTGAGGATTTCATTTACCAGTTGTTTACTCACCTTATCCGATATTCCAAGCATATGCGATAGTTGCCGGAAATTGTAAGATTTATAGGGATTTTGAGTAAAAACGGTCAGGACGGTTGCGGTAAAGGAGTTTTTCCCTGGCCTGCCCTTTTGGGTCTTCTTTTTTTTCGACATTTTCAGTAAAGATTTATCAAATAATACTGTAAAGATAAAACAATTTAGGGTTTTTGCTTAATTTTGAAACACCATGAATCTCATAGATGATTTCATATCATTATTTTTTCCGAAGACATGCCCTGCTTGCGGTTATAACCTTTTCAACAATGAAAAAGTCATTTGTACCAAATGTCTTTACCATTTACCTAAGACCAATTTTCATATGGATAAGGATAATCCGGTGAGTAAAGTTTTTTGGGGCAGAGTAAACCTGGAATCAGCAACTGCCATGTATTTTTACAGGAAAGGAAGCAAGGTCCAGCATATGATTCATCAGTTAAAATATAAGGGGAATAAAGAAATCGGAGTTTTTCTGGGCGAGTTATATGGTTCTGAACTATTGGCTTCGAATGCCTTCAATGAAATCGAACTCATTATTCCTATCCCGCTTCACAGGAAAAAACTGTTGAAAAGAGGTTTTAACCAGTCGGAAATATTTGCCAGGGGACTTGCAAAATCGATGAACATTGAAGTTGACACAACCTCAGTAGTAAGAACCGTTGCAACATCAACGCAGACCCGTAAAAGCCGTTATAAGAGATGGGAAAATGTGAATGAAATATTTGAAATGAAAAATCCCGAAAAACTTGCCGGTAAAAATATACTTGTTGTTGATGATGTGATTACTACAGGTGCAACTATGGAAGCTTGTACTCAGACTATTTTACAGGTACCCGGAACAAAAGTAAGTATTGCATCAATTGGGTTTGCTTCACATTAAATAACCCTGGAGATTAAAAAAATAGCAGTGGGTTTTAAAATAATTTCAATAAAACTAATCTGCTAATGTTTATCGCTTTTAACTAATAGCCTGAATTTATTAAATCCATAAATCCCAACCATAACAAGCAAATAGATCAATCCTCCTCCAACCGGAGAACCGCCTCCAACGGGATCACCACCGCCAGGACCTCCGCCCGGATCAGGTGGTTGGTCGGCAAAAATATTGATTAAAAACAAGGGGTAAAACATCAAAAAGAGTGATACAAACAGTAGGGTAAATTTTTTTCTCATCTTTTCTATTTTATAACCTGTTTCTACTACAAAAATATTTTAATATAACAACACAAAAATCTAAGGTGTTTTTCTGAAAGAATTGCCTTAAATTTAGAACCCCAAATATAGATATTTTACTTTTACAAAAATATTTTTGGAAAATTATTTTTTCAGGAATCACTAATATCCAGTTTTTAAATTACTGCAAAGGTTTTGCTTACATAATAAGCAATGGACACGAGAATTGTTACCTTTGTAAAAAATATTTTGGCTTAATTTTCATATAACTTTATCTCTATGCCAGCTGACAAACGACCGGATTTTAAAAGGAAATATCGTAAACCCTCCGGAATGAAAAAGAAGGATGAAACACTGAGTCCTGAAAACCCGGGAACGATCCGCTTAAACAAATACATTGCCAATGCCGGCATTGCTTCCAGAAGAGAGGCTGACAACCTTATATTATCGGGGGTAATCAAGGTAAACGGTAAAATTATCACCGATCTCGGTGTAAAAATTTCACCAGACGACAAAGTTCAATACGAAGAACAAACCATAAAATCGGAGAAGAAGGTTTATGTGCTGCTTAATAAGCCCAAAGGATATATAACCACGACAGACGATCCGTTTGACCGCAAGACCGTTATGTTTCTGGTAAAAAATGCAGGCAGGGAAAGGATTTACCCTGTCGGCCGGCTTGACAGAGATACTACAGGTGTCTTGCTCCTGACAAATGATGGTGATCTGGCGAAAAAGCTTACGCATCCCAGGCACCGGATTATAAAAATATATCATGTTTTCCTTGATAAAAATTTAAAACCCGGTGATCTGAATAAAATTGCTAACGGAATTGAACTTGAAGATGGTACAATTAAACCGGATGTCGTTTCATTTGTGCAGGGCGCCGAAAGCAAAAAAGAAGTTGGAATCGAAATTCACTCGGGTAAAAACAGGATTATACGCCGTTTGTTCGAATCACTGGGTTATAAAGTTACAAAGCTCGACAGGGTATCCTTTGCCGGATTGACCAAAAAAGATGTTCCTCGCGGTAAATGGAGATTTCTTAACGAAAAAGAGGTCAGTTTTCTGAAAATGAAATAACTCTGGATGGAAATGCTGGTTATTCTGCTCAGTAATTTATATTCTATATAAATTGAATATTTATTGGCAATTTCTTTTTTTTAAATGCTGATATTAAATAATTTCGCAACCAAATTTACTATAAAACAGGAGGGAAAAATGAATAAAAAAATTCTGACACTTATCGGTTTGGCAATTATCCTTGTTGCCTGTAACAATTCCCGGAAGAACACTAACGAACAGGCCGTTACAAATGAACCTGTTAACATTACCGTCGCTGATTTTTTAACTAACGCCGATGAATATGTTGGTCAGGATGTTAAAATCAAGGGTACGGTTTCTCACACTTGTAAACATGGTGGAAAGAGGATGTTCATTTTTGACGATAATGAAGATACCCGGGTAAAGATAGATGCAGGAGAAGGAATTGCAAGTTTTGATGCCAGCCTCGAAGGATCAGATGTGGTGGTTTCAGGCATATTAAAAGAACTGGTTATAGATGAGACATATCTTATGGAATGGGAACAGGAAGTGAATGCCGAAATGAATAATCCGGAAGAAGAAAGTGATACAATTGCAGTTGCAGAGCATGAAGGCGGTGGGCTTGGAGAAGCAGCTGATCAGGGGACTCATGTAAGTGCGATGGAAAGCATTGCAGACTACCGCAAACAAATTAAAGAAAGCGGAAAGGATCACCTGTCGTTTTATTCAATTGAGTGCATTTCATACGAAGTTCTACCTGCTGACTCGATTAATTAAAATTTTTTTAATTCAACAAAATGGTCAGGAAGATCCCCTGACCTTTTTTATTTTTGCAACCCACAAAAAGGAAACTTTATGGAATTCAAATGGCGAAAGTGGAACCGGGCTACTCACCGGGATTTGGGATATATTTTTTTCGCAATGACAGTGATATATTCCCTTTCGGGAATTGCGATCAATCATCTCGACGATTGGAATCCCAATTATGCAATCTCTGTCAGAGAATTTGAGGCTAGCCTGTCAGGCCAGTCAGGTCAAATCGATAAAACGGCAGTGATGAACCTTTTGAAGCAACTGGGCGAAGAAGAAAATTATAAGAAATATTATTTTCCGCGAACCAACCAATTGAAGGTTTTTCTAGATGGAGGCAATGTCATCGTCGATCTTGACTCTGGTTCGGGGACAATTGAAAAAATAAAGCGCAGACCTATTTTTCACCCTATGAATTTTCTTCATTATAATCCAGGTAAATGGTGGACCTTCTTTTCCGATGTATTCGCAGGAGCTCTTATCATTATAGCAATCACGGGCCTCTTCATCCTCAAAGGTAAAAATGGCATTACCCGGCGTGGTGCAATCCTGACCATTATTGGCATTATTGTCCCCCTTGTTTATTTAATCCTTTTTTATTAAAAATTTTTTTTATCCGGAATTGTGTATAACTTGCACGAAAATAACTAATAGGGGATTTTAACAACTGCCAGATCAACGGGAAACAAAATTCGTAAAGCACTGGTGCAGTTGTAGTTATTTAGTTCAAAGCAATTGTAAAATGTTTTGGTTCAATTTTTGAGTCAAAGCCTTTCTTTAGCATTGCATGGTAAAATCAAGACATTCATATGCCGAGTAAGGATTTTGAGGATAAACGTCTTGAAGGTCGTAATAAGGAAAAGGATTTGAATCATCCGGAATCCGGCCAGAATTCGAACAGGTCCGATAAAAAACTTTTATTGGGTACTGTTCAATTCTATGAAGATATACTATTCTCCCTTAGTAAATCGCTTATCATTGTTTATAATAAGCTTTTTACCCACATCCAGGTTTGGGGAAATTCAGACATAGAGGAACTTTATGGAATCAAGATCAATGATTTTCAAGGCAAAGTTCTGACAGATGTTTTTCCTCCTGAAATTGCAGAAGGTCTGAAAAACCAGATTAATAATGTGTTTGAAACCGGAAGAACAGCCAGTACGAGGATAAATGTTGATTTTCCAAATGGTAATTTCTGGTTAGAAGTTACCTTGACTCCGCTGGTTGAAAATAATGAAAATACCTCTGCAGTTATTGGTTACTTCAGAGACATTAGTGAAGTCAAGGGTTACGAAAAGGAACTGACCTCAATCAGGGAAAAAGTAAGAAACCTGGTAGAACTTTCACCCGAGTGTCTTCTAACTGCCAACCTAAAGGGTGTAATTTCATCAGTTAATTTTGCGCTTGCCAAAATTACCGGCTACAAAGAAGAAGAACTGATCGGTAAAAAGATCACCCGGCTTCCTAATCTTAAATCACAGGACATTTCGAGGTTTCAGGCCATAATCGACATCGTAAACAATAATGATATCCCTCCATCTTTCGAATTTGAATGGGTCAATCGAGAGGGTAGTTTACTTTGGTGCGAAATCCGTGTCAGCAGAATTACAAAAAACAATAAGCTAAGCGGCTTTCAGGTCATTTTTAATGAAATTACCGAGAGGAAATTAATTGAGAAAGACCTCCTGAAAAGCAAGCAAGCATATAAGGTTATCATCGAAAATTCTCACGAAGCCATTTTCATCATTCAGGATAATCATATAAAGTTCTGCAATTCAAGATTCATTGAATTATTAAACTGCAGCATGGACGAATTGCTGCGAACACCCTTTGAAAACTTTGTGCATCCCCAGGATAAGCGTTTGGCAAAAAAAATCATTTCAGAAAGATGCCAGGGTAAGTGTCAGGAGGAAAATCACACCTTTCGGTTAATAAACGAAGCGGGTGTGGTAAAATGGATTACAGTAAATACCGTATTAATTGACTGGGATGATTCACCTGCCATGCTTTCCTTTGCCACCGATGTCACCGAGAAGAAATCTACAGAGGAAAAAGAAAAGAAATACCTGAAAAACCTTGAGTTTCTTTCGGACAAAGTACTCGAATTCGTTGAGTTGAAATCTGACTTTAATACCTATCAATTTTTGGGTGAAAAGATTGCAGAAATCCAGAAAGATGCTCTCACCCTTCTGATTTCCTATGATCAGACAACAGGAACTACAAGACTTCAGCACATTGAAGGAGCGGAACCTTTGCAGAAAATACTGCTTGAGATTATTAACAATACCCCCAAGCAATTTAACCTTAAATTGAATCACAATCTGATCAGGAACCTTTCTTATGGTAAGCTGATCAAACTGAATGACGGTCTTTTCGAGCAGGGGTATAACATATTTCCAAAAAATACTTTTAGCCTGATCCAAAAAAAACTTAATCTGGGAGGCATCTACCTCATCGGGCTAACCTGGGGAAATAAGGTATTCGGCAGTGCAATGATTTTCCTTCCCGAAAATATCCAGATTGAAAGCCCGGAAGCCATCGAAATGGTTGTCAAACTGAGTTCCTTTGCTTTGCAAAGGAAAATGGATGAAGACGCCCTGCGTGTAAGCGAAGAAAAATATCGAAGAATTTTTAATTCGTACCAGGATGTTTATTTTAAAGCAGAAATTGATGGGTCATTAAGTGAAGTCAGCCCCTCAGTACAAAAGATAATGGGGTACGATCCTGATAAAATTCTGGGAAGAACTATTAATGATTTCATTTATGAGAAGCACCTTATTCAAAAACTGGGAAAAATCCTGTTACGGGAAGAAATGATTTCGGATCAGGATATTCAACTGGTCCGAAAAGATGGCAGAGTTATGGATGCTTCATTGAATGCAAGAATATTAAAAAACAGTAAAGGTATACCCATCGGTTCAGAAGGAGTTATCCGCGACATCAGCGAGCGCAAGATGGCCGAAGCGGATTTTCATAAAAGCGAAGAAAAATTCAGAATGCTCGCCAATTTCACATATGATTGGGAATATTGGCTGGCTCCGGATAATTCAATCATCTATATTTCTCCTTCCTGCGAAAGAATATCCGGTTACACTCCGGAAGAATTTATCAAAAATCCGGAATTAATGCTTAAAATCGTACATCCTGATGATGTTCATTTGTTTCAAAATTATATGCAGCGGCAAAAGAAACAGGGCATGGATTTGAGCAAATTTGATTTTCGCATCACCACTAAAAACAATCAATTAAAATGGATTAACCATGTTTGTCAGAAAGTTTATAGTGAAAGCGGTACCTACATGGGATTAAGGGCAAGCAGCCGGGATATTACTGAGCAAAAGGAAGCAGAACAGGAACTACGCAACAGCGAAGCACGGTTCCGGACCTTATTCTACGAATCTCCCGACGCTGTTTTTGTCGAGGATTATGATGGGAATATTCTGGATGTCAATCCTGCCGCATGCAAATTGCATCAGATGACAAAAGAGGAGTTAATCGAAAAAAACATTATTGACCTTATCCCAAATTATCAAAAAGATATTGTTGCAAATGAATTCCCCAAATGGATAACAGGAGAATTTAAAAATTACCGGGGAATATCCAAAACATCGGATGGTATATGCATACCGGTTGAAATTCATGCAAGCAAAATTAACTATTCTGGTCGGGAGGCCCTCATGTTTATTGTGCGCGACATCACCCTGATTAAGGATACCGAAGACAAACTAAGGGAAGCAGTTGAAAAAGCCGAAGAAGCCGATATGCTAAAATCTGTATTCCTTGCCAACATGTCCCATGAAATCAGGACTCCCATGAATGCCATCATAGGATTCTCTGAAATCTTATCCGATCAGGATCTCTCCAAAAAAGAGAGAACTGAGTTTATCAATTATATTACCCAGGGCAGTAATACTTTGATGAACCTGATCGAAGACATTATCGACATTACAAAAATAGAAGCTGGCCAGATAAAGATCAATATCGCTGAATGTAATGTAAACACCCTGATGGATGAGCTGTACGCCACTTTCCTCAAAATGAAAAATAAGAACGGAAAACAAAAACTTGAACTCCGGCTCAATAAACCCGTTGTTGAGGAAGATTTTAATATCAGTACCGATCCCAGCCGTATCAGGCAGATATTATCCAATTTAATTGGTAACGCACTGAAATTTACTGATGAAGGCTATATTGAAATCGGATTTACCATTACGGGAGACAATAAGATCATTTTCTACGTTAAAGATACAGGTATCGGTATTCCTAAAGAGAAACAACACATTATTTTTGATCGGTTCGGTCAGGTAGGAGATCCTTCCGGAAAAGAAAGGATGGGAACAGGACTGGGATTATCCATTTCTAAAAAACTTGCTGAATTATTGGGCGGATCTCTGACATTTGATTCTGAAACAGGCAGGGGCTCTGTATTTTATCTGACATTGCCTGTTAAAAAAGAATATACGAAAGAGCTTACGAAAGACAAACAGCCTTTGATGCTGCTGCCTATTGACTGGAGCAATAAAACCTTTTTAATAGCAGAAGATTCAATCCTCAATTATACTTACCTGGAAGCATTGTTCCAAAAGACTAAAGTGAAGATACTCTGGGCTAAAGATGGAAAAGAAGCCATAGAAATTTGCCATGCTAACGACAAAATCGACCTGGTATTAATGGATATCAAAATGCCAATTTTGAGTGGTCTTGAGGCGATAACTGAAATCAAGAAGTTCCGAAGGGAACTGCCGATTATTGTCCAGACAGCCTATGCAATGCCGGAAGACAGGGAAAAGAGCCTGGCTGCAGGAGGAGATGAGCATCTCACAAAACCCATTAATGCAGAGGAGTTATTCGCAACCATCAATAAATTTTTAAATTAACCGTCTCTGTTTTTCCCTGACATATTTTTAATTTGTAACTTTGAGAAAATTTTCATGTGATGAAAAAGTTCTTATTAATATTTTTGATTCCCGCTACCATTATTTCAATCATAGCTTACATTTCAGTCATTACTAACCCAATTAGACCTTCCGATACCGGATTCGAAAAACCCAATGAATGGTTTTTTATGCAACGCGCCTACCCTCAGGGTGAAATTAATAACGAAGTATACTACCAGTCCTTAAAGGATGCCAGAACATTGAAGAATGAACAGTTAACAAAAAATAACTCATCCCTCTGGGAATTCGCCGGACCTTTAAATATTGGTGGCAGGTTAACTGATGTCGAAATGCATCCTTCAGATATGCAGACTATTTATGCTGCGGCTGCGTCAGGCGGGATTTTCAAATCTGTAAACACTGGCGAATCATGGGTTCCGATTTTTGATGATGCCCTTAGCTTGTCCGTTGGAGATATAGCCATAGCTCCATCAAATCCACAAATTGTTTATGTGGGAACTGGTGAAGCCAATTGCGGAGGCGGTTCACAAACCTATGACGGAGTAGGAATTTATAAGTCTTCCGACGGAGGAAATACCTGGGCACATTGCGGATTGGAAACCAGCCGCAACATTGGCAGAATGGTAATTCATCCTGGAAATCCAGACATTGTTTATGTGGCCGCAATGGGCAACCTTTTTTCTGAAAATCCTGAAAGAGGAATTTATAAAACTTCAGATGGTGGTCAGACCTGGCAAAACGTGCTCTATGTTTCAGATTCTACCGGGGGAATTGACATCGTAATTCATCCGGATAATCCCGATACACTTTATGCCGCCATGTGGGAAAGGGTAAGAAGACCTAACCGGAGAAGTTACGGTGGTTTAACCTGCGGTATTTACAGAACGTATAATGACGGATTGAACTGGACAGAATTAACCAATGGATTGCCATCGCCAGGATCTAACGTGGGTAGAATAGGAATTGACATTTCACAATCAAATCCTAATACCCTTTATGCAATTTATGCTGATAAGATCGGATATTTTGAAGGGGTATATAAAACAACAGATGGTGGCAATTTATGGATTCAATCCAATGATGGCTCTCTCTCTGATTGCTATGCATCCTATGGCTGGTGGTTTGGAAGGATTAGCATTGATCCTGTTGACCCGAATATTGCCTACGTAATTGGATTTGACTTGTATAAAACGACAAATGGAGGAAACTCCTGGATGAATATTTCTTATGCAGATGTCCATGTTGACCATCATGGCTTATATGTTCACCCAATGAACCATAACTTTGTTGTAAATGGAAATGATGGGGGTCTTTATACTTCTTTGAATGGGGGTAATACCTGGTCGTGGGTAAACAATTTACCAGTTACTCAATTTTACACTTGTGAAATTGATCAACAGCACCCCGAAAGGATATACGGTGGAACGCAGGACAATGGTACCAATCGAACAATGACAGGGAATACTGATGACTGGCAGCCCATTTATTGGGGAGATGGCTTTTATGTTCTCGTCGATCCACTGAACAATAGCTATGTTTATGCAGAATACCAGTATGGTAATTTTGCTAAATCAACCAATGGAGGAAGCAGCTTCAATACGGCAATGAATGGAATAAGCAGTTCAGATAGAATGAACTGGTGCACTCCGGTGGTTTTTGATCCTGCTAACCCTGAAATACTTTATTATGGCGCTAACAGGTTATATAAATCCACCAATAGGGCCTCGTCCTGGTTACCAATAAGCACAGACCTGACCAACGGTCCTGGTGTGAATCTTACCTATGGAACCATATCTACGATCAGTGTTTCACCGGTTAATCCGGAAATTATTTATGTGGGAACTGATGATGGAAATGTTTGGGTAAGTGCTACCAATGGTATGGGTTGGGACTATCTTTCCGCATCTTTGCCTGATCGCTGGGTTACCAGAATTGCAGCGGATCCTGTTGAAGAAAATACTGCTTATGTTACTTTCTCTGGTTATCGCTGGGACGAATATCTTCCACATATTTTCAGGACAATCGATAAGGGACAAACATGGGAAGATATTTCGGGAAATCTTCCCGAAGCACCCATCAATGATGTGATCATCGATCCGTTAGATAATAACCAGTTGTACATTGCTACTGATGTGGGAGTCTTTATTACACATAACCTCGGACAAACCTGGGAAATGGAGGGCTCAAACCTGCCCAATGTGCCCATTAATGACCTGACCCTTCACAACGACAGCCGAACCCTGGTGGCTGCGACATTCGGCAGATCAATGTATAAATATGACCTTAACCAGGATACGGTTTCGACGTCTGTTTCTAGCAACCCTGTTCAACCGGGAGTTTTAAATCTTAATGTATTTCCAAATCCATTTTCTTCCAGGATTACGGTTTCCTTTATTTCCCCTTTACAACAAACAGGCAAACTTGAAATATACGATCTTTCCGGACGAAAACTTATAATTGTATTTGAAGGAATTCTTGTTAATGGTACAAATACAATTACCAGAGAATCATCAGAATTGAATAAT
Organism: uncultured Bacteroidales bacterium; assembly: GCA_963749345.1. Classification (GTDB taxonomy): domain Bacteria; phylum Bacteroidota; class Bacteroidia; order Bacteroidales; family JAADJA01; genus JAADJA01. Next base: position 1,252,682 of record CAVVMO010000004.1, read on the forward strand.
TTGAAAGCAGGAGTTTACATGTTAAAATTGAGCGCTGGTAGTCAGGTTGCATCACAAAAAATTCTCTACCAAAAGGATTAGGTCATAATTTTGCTGACCAGGTTAAGCTTTTCATGATGGCCCTCTTTTTCACAAAATGGACATTCAGCCTGAAGTTCCGAAAAAACGTAACCACACCTGTCACATTTGTAACTTGGTTCATTATAGGGGATGATTTTCCGATGCTGCGAACTGAGATAGAATGCAAGACCCATGATTGGGGTTAAGAAAAAACTCAGCCAAAATAATCTGCGGGGGCCAATTTCCCGACTTTTTCCTAATCTTGAAAACAAATAAACAACGACCGTATAAAGAATAATTGCAACGATCAGGAAAACATATTTTGACTCCATAAATTATCTGTGATTTAGACCCTTATTTTATGTCCTTCAGATGAAAATGCAAAAGTAAAATATTTACAATATAAAACCAGCTCAGATAAACAATTCTGAGGCAATGCCATCAGCAAATAGTTTCCCTTCATCGCTCAGACAGTAATTTCCATCTTTATAAACTACTTTATTATTATGAAGGAACTTTTCTATCAGCATCAGAAAATGCGTTAAAAACTTCTGCCCAAACCGGCTTTCAATTAATGCCAAATCCGTCCCCCACATCGTCCGCAGGGAAGTCAGGATATATTCATTGTAAAGCTGATTCTCTGATAGATTTTCAATTTCAGCCGAAATTTTATGGTTTCCGGTTGCCTGGATGTATTCTGAAATATTCGGGACATTCCATTGTCGCGATGAACCATTGAACGAATGAGCAGATGGGCCTAATCCGAGGTATTTTTTCCCTGACCAATAACTCAAGTTGTGTTTTGAAAAATGCGGCTCTCTGCAAAAATTGGAAATTTCGTAATGCACATAACCCTTATCTTTCATGGCTGCCATCAACCGATTGAAATGACTTACAACAACCTCCTCCTCAACTGGTTTCATTTTGTTCCGGCTGATCAATACATCGAGGGCGGTTTTGGGTTCTACAGTTAAGGCATACGCCGAAAGATGCGGAAGATTCATTGAAAAAAAAGTCTCCAGGTTACGTTGCCAGTTTTCTTCTGTCAAAGTTGGAATTCCATAAATCAGGTCTATGCTCAGGTTGCTAAATCCGGAATCACTTGCTAACTTTACTGAGGTCAATGCCTCTTCAGCAGTATGAACCCTGTTCAGGTATTTCAGGTCCTGATCAAAAAATGATTGAACGCCAATGCTCAGTCGGTTAATGGGAGTGTTGTTTAAAGCAGCAATCTTTTCTTTTCCCAAATCATCAGGATTAGCCTCGAGGGTAATTTCCGGTTCTTCTATAATTGTATGAACCTTCGCAAGTTTATCAATAATTTGATTTATTTCCATTTCGCTCAGTAAGGAAGGTGTTCCTCCACCAAAGTAAATAGTTTCGATCGCTTCACTGTTAAGGTAATTAGTTTGCAGATCAATTTCGTGAAGGAGGGCTTCAAGAAACTTGTCTTTGTTTTTAATGGATGCAACCGAGAAAAAATTACAGTAATGGCATTTCTGGCTGCAAAAAGGGATGTGTATGTAAATACCTGCCAATTTTTTTCAGTTTTTGGTAAAATAACACAATTTATAAAATTGAATTTGCAGCAGGGTCAAGCAATGGAAGGTTCTTCATTACGCAGTCATGTTTAAAACTTCACTCGCAGATAAAGGACTAAATGGAAAAGATTATTATAAAATTAAATTATAATGATAAATCACTTTGAGCATTTCTCTTTCTTAATAAAAGAAAAACATAACCGCTGAAAATTATTGAGGTAATTACCTGTAAATAAATAGGTGTTGAGATTAGTCCTGATTCCAGAACAGCAAAACTGATCAAACCAAACTTCAATAAATAATATACCAGTTTGCTGATCACAATAGCCGATAGCATTGCTACAAATTTGTTGCTTAAACGTTTTGAAATTTCAAAAAAGAGCCAAACATTTAATAACAATTCGGCTGTCATGATCAAACCTTTGAAAATATTGGGATGACTGGAGATAAGGAAAGAAAATAACGGCAACGTCAAAGCGATAAGATATGCATTTGTTTTCGTGGTATGCACCATTGCCAGGATGAGCATGATGCGCATAGGTTCGACCAGATAGATCGGAATATTGAACAAATGCGACAGGGCCGGGACAAAATAGATAAATGCCAGCGCAAGGATATCGAATATAATACTTTTATAATCCACGCGGGTTGAGACCAGGTTTATGTTTGCTGCCATGACTTCAAAGATTGATTTCTACAAAATTAAAATAATTCATTAACATCGTAAATAATTTTAATTGTATTTTTATACCATTATTGCAAACTGTAAATACCTCTTCATATGAAAAGGCGTGATTTTTTCAGAAAAGGATTCAGCGCAAGTATTGCTGCATCCGCTACCTTAGCTTTTGGTAACCTTGATAGGCTTTTTGCAACTCCTCCGAAATTTCCGATGTTACCTTACGATTTGGTTGCTGTGAGAAACGGAGAACCGGAGGCCATGTTCGACAAAGCCATTGAATCTTTTGGCGGGATGGGTGCTTTTGTTAAAAAGGATCAAAAGGTGGTTGTCAAGCCCAACATTGGATGGGATGTATCACCAGAAAGAGCCGGAAACACAAATCCTGCGTTGATCAAAAGAATTATTGAACATTGTTTTGGTGCAGGGGCAAAGGAGGTTTATGTTTTCGATAACACCTGCGATGATTGGAACAAATGTTATAAAACCAGCGGTATTGAAGACGCTGCCAAGGCAGCAGGTGCCAAAGTAGTGCCGGGAAACTCCGAAAGCTATTACCAGGAAGTGGATGTGCTGAAAGGTATTAAGCTGAAAAAAGCCAAAGTTCATGAGTTGATTCTCGAATCGGATGTATTTATCAATGTTCCTGTTTTGAAGCACCATAGTTCAGCTGATCTTTCCATCGCCATGAAAAACTTGATGGGCGTAGTTTGGGACAGGACTTTTTGGCACCGGAATAATCTTCACCAATGCATAGCCGATTATGCTACTCACCGCAAACCAGACCTGAACGTGATAGATGGATACCGGGTGATGATGAAAAATGGCCCAAGGGGTGTTTCTGTTAATGATGTTGTTTCCTATAAAACATTGATATTGTCCCCCGATATTGTCGCTGCCGATGCTGCAGCGGCTAAAGTTTTTGGTTCTGAACCGGAAGATATCGGCTATATCGTTAAAGCTGCGGAATTGGGGGTGGGCACATATAACCTCGACAGCCTAAACATCAACAGGATCAAGTTATAGAATGAGACAGTTCGTTTTTTTAAAATGGCTCAGGGTAGCCGTTTCACTATCATTTTTTATCCCGATTTTCTTTCTTTTCATTGACTTCACCAATGCTTTTTCTTCTGCATTAATTAAAGGGATTCTCTTTTTTCAATTCATACCCTCAATAATTAAATTTGTGAATCTTGCAGGAATACTTACTGCAGGTTTTATCATTGTCCTTATTCTAACCATGCTGTTTGGCAGAGTTTATTGTTCTTCATTCTGCCCGCTTGGTACTTTCCAGGATATTGTCGCCTATATCTCAAAAAGATTTAAAAGAAAAAAGATTTACAAATTTTCAAAACCCATTGACTGGTTAAGGTATCCTTTTCTGGCCATGACCATTATTTTCCTTTTTGCAGGAAGCCTGTTGCTTGTGAATCTGCTGGATCCTTACAGTGCTTTTGGGAAAATTGCTTCCGACCTTTTCAGGCCTGTTTATTACGGAGTAAACAACCTTTCTGTATTTGTTCTTGAAAAAACCAATTTGTATACCCTTTATCCTGTTAAATTAAAAGCTTACAACTGGATTTCCTTCGGATTTTCGATGTTTTTGTTTATCCTGATTATCTGGTTGACGATTAAAAAAGGCAGGTTATATTGTAATGCTGTTTGTCCCGTAGGTACCTTCCTTGGATTGATATCCCGAATTTCAGTTTACAAAATACGGTTGGATGAATCATTATGCAATAGTTGTGGCACGTGTGGGGCAAATTGCAAATCAGGTTGCATCGACACAAAAAATAAAAAGGTTGATTTCTCAAGATGTGTGGGTTGCTTTGATTGTCTTACTGTTTGTCCGGGTAATGGTGTTAAGTTTTCATATGCATATTCGAAGTTAAACCTAATTAAATCGCCCACAAAAAATCAATTTGGATCCAACCGTAGGCAGTTCCTTTTAAGTTCTGCTTCATTGTCGGTCGGAGCATTAGCATTGGCAAAAGATTCATTCAGCCAGGTTGTTAAAGGAGCTAAAATTCCTGTGATAAAAAAGTATCCCGTTTCTCCTCCCGGTTCATTGAGTATTGAACATTTCCATAAAAACTGTACTGCTTGTCATTTGTGCATCAGCGCTTGCCCAACGCATGTTTTACAACCCAGCCTGACCCAATATGGCTGGGATGGCTTGTTTCAACCAATGATGGATTACAAAGCCAGCTTTTGCAACTTTGAATGCATTGTGTGCAGTGAAGTTTGCCCAACAGGAGCCATCCTGCCCATAGCCCTCGAAAAGAAAAAACTTACCCAATTGGGTAAAACTAACTTTATTAAAGAAAACTGTATTGTTTATACCGACGAAACCGCCTGTGGCGCGTGTTCTGAACATTGTCCGACCAAAGCAGTGAACATGGTTTTTTATAAAGGAAAACTGAACATTCCGCAGGTGACCCAGGAAATTTGTGTCGGTTGTGGCGCCTGTGAATATGCCTGCCCTACAACCCCTAAATCAATTTATGTTGAAGGGAATCCAATTCACCTGGACGCTGAGAAACCCAAAGAAATTAAGAGTGAAATTAAGGTGAAGCCGGAAGATGATTTCCCGTTCTAAATTCTGTTTAAAACTATTTTCTCAAAATAATCCTGAATGTAGATCCTTTATTGATTATTGAAGATTTGACAAAGATTTTCCCCTTATGGTAATCTTTAATAATCCTTTTGGAAAGGGATAAACCTAATCCCCATCCTCTTTTTTTGCTGGTATAACCCGGGTTAAAGATAGTTTTAAACCTTGATTTGGGTATGCCTTTACCATTGTCGGCAATATCAATCAGGACAAGTTTTTCCTCTTCACGAATGTCGATGTCGATATTACCGTCACCACTAATAGCATCAATTGCATTTTTACAAACATTTTCGATGACCCATTCAAATAGGTGAAGGTTGATGGGGGCAAATATCTCCTGCTCAGCTGGCTGTTGAATATGGTAATGAACTTTCTTTGAAGCCCTTGATCGGATATAATCCACACTGTCGTAAATAACCATAACAATATTTTCATTTTTCAGCCTGGGTTCAGAGCCTATTTTCGAAAAGCGGTCAGTTATCTTCTGAAGCCTCTCCACATCCTTGGTCAATTCGTTAACGGTTTCACTGGTATGACCATCCATTTTCAGCAATTCAATCCAAGCAATCATGGAGGACAAAGGAGTTCCCAGCTGATGTGCGGTTTCTTTGGCAAGTCCAACCCAAACCTGGTTTTGTTCAGACTTGCGTGCGGAACTGAAAAAAATGTAAGCAATAATCAAAAACATGGCGATGATACCCAATTGAAAATAGGGGAAATACATCATTCTTGTAAGCAGGGCAGAATTTTGATAAAAGATGAAACGCTTTCCCTGGTCGGCTAATTCGATTTCGATGGGTTCATTATCACTAGCCATGTGTACCAGTGTTCTTTTCAGGTAAAGTGTATCGCGGGCTTTTATGGTATCCAGCAAGCCATACTCTATCACATGTGTGCGGGTACTGTCGGTTATGATAACCGGTACCGAAGCAGAGTTTAAAACTACCTCCGAAAAAAAAGAATCGATTAGGTCATCTATGATCACCCTTAGCTCGCTAAAAAGTTTTGAATCTTTATAATAAAGATAATCACTGTTATCAGGTTCATATATTATTTTTACAGGAGGATAAACCATAAATTCCCTGCGGAGTTCGCCCTGAAGGTAAATTACAGAATCGGTGTTGAAGTCAACATTAATCGTATTTTTGATTTTCCCGTTAGCATCGGTAAGGATAACAGGTATGGTGGTATTTTCCCTGACAAACTTGATAAAAAAGTTGAGGACTTCCGATTCGTTGACAACGGTGAGTATGCGGTAAGCATCAGCAAGTAATTCTACCCGGTTCCTCTCTTCCTCTCTGATCTGGTCGAAAAACCTGTCGGTATAATTAACAAGTTCGGCTTTTTGGTAAATCGCATCAGCCCAGATCCGGATGTTATTCCTTTCATCTTTGGCTATTTCGCTAACGAGGATATTGGTATACCACAATGAAACCGATACGATGATAACAGCCAGAATGAACAATATCCATTTCCAGCGCTTTTTTCGGGTGTAGATATTCAAATCAGAAATTTTATATTTAACAGATAACGTTTATCCTCAGGGAATATTTAAATAGAACAAAATTTAATCTCATTGCAAAAATATGTAATTCGTGGAAAAAACTTTTAAACACTTTACAGAACAACTAATTTTGCCGTGCAATATAAAAAATATCAATCATGCAACCCGACTTTGTCAATTCTGAATTGTTTACCTGGGTTATCCTGCCTTTGCTAATATTTTTTGCGAGGATATTAGATGTTTCCATAGGAACTATGCGACTGATCTTTGTTTCAAAGGGCATGAAAATTTTGGCTCCTATTCTTGGCTTTTTTGAAGTTACGATATGGTTGCTTGCCATTGGTCAGATTATGCAGCACCTTGATAATGTTATGTGCTATGTCGCTTATGGGTTGGGATTTGCAATGGGTAATTACCTTGGCATTGTACTGGAAGAGATGATGTCAATCGGAACCGTTCTGATCCGCGTGATCCCGCAAAAAGATACTACCCAGCTAAGCGTTGTTCTCAGGGAAAGTGGTTTCGGAGTGACCGAAGTGGATGTGGAAGGGATGAAGGGAAAAGTGAAAATGATATTGTCCATCATCAACCGAAAAGATATCAGGGATTTTATTGATAAAGTTAATATTCACAATCCGAAAGCTTTTTATACCATTGAGGATGTCAATTCTGCAAAGGACGGATACATTAAAAACCACCGTTCGTTCTCTCCCTTCGACAATTTGAATTTCCTGAGAAGAAAAGGCAAGTAAAGAATAATCGGAGATATTTGATTTATGTTCGAATAAGCATGAACAATTAGACCTGATTTTCTGATAGCTCCAGACCAATAGAAATTTTTAATTCAGTTATTTCATTTTTTCCATAAAAAGTTTTTCTTCCACGATTACCCGGGTATGAGTTCCGATGCCTATGAGGCCTTTCTCATCCCATGCATGAATTTCAAAAACAATTTTGGGGTATTTTACTTCTCTGATAAAAGATTCGCCGGTAATCTTCATGCCGATCGGAGTTGCTTTCAGATGTTTCACGTTAATCTCAGTTCCAACAGTTGTAAATCCTTCAGGCAAGGATGGATGCACACTTTCAAGAGCCGTGCTCTCCATAAGCGCTATCATCGCAGGTGTAGCAAAAACATCCACCATTCCTGAACCAAATGCTTTGGCTGAATGCTGGTCAGTTGTTATGATTTCTTTATAATGTCTTTTTCCGGGTTCAATATTCAGTTCCATAATCTACTTTTTTCAGCTCGGAGTTTTAATTAAGCCCTTTTCAGAAAAAATCCTTCCAGAATGTTAAAAGATAAATGTCATTGTCTTTATCAAATCCGGGTGTAAGCTAAGATAAACCGGGCAGGTGTAAGCTGAACGCTCAATGATCTTTTTTTCTTTTTCTGAATAGTTCTTCTTTGGAAATGTTAATTCAATCTTTACCTCGCCCACTCTGCGGGGATCGGATGCCATGATCTTCCATATTTTAATTGTAGTATTGTCGATGTCAAAATTATGCTCCCTTGCAGCAATGCCCATGATGGTGAGCATGCAACTCCCAAGAGAAGTCGCAAGCAAATCGGTGGGTGAAAAGGCTTCACCTCTTCCTTTATTGTCGACAGGAGCATCAGTAATAAGAGTTTTTCCTGATCGCACATGTGTGGCCTGTGTTCTAAGTTCACCTAAATAAACGGTTCGTATAGTTTCTTCCATTTCTAATTGGGTATAAAAATATTGTGAATAATAACGCTGTATTGAAATTGCAAAAATACGCCAATGGCTTCACAATATAAATCCAGTCATGATAATATTTTTCAGAATTGCTCCCTTCATGAGCAACAATGAGTTAATAGTAAAATAAAAATCCCGGTTCTGAAAAAATCAAAACCGGGACCAAAAACAAGAGGTTATCAATTTACTTTTTGTCAGGATCAGTCTTTTTAGTTTCTTTAGTTTCAGTGGTAACTGAGGTAGATGCACCAGATTCCTGTTTCTTATCGTCTGCTTTTACTTCGGTTTTGTCAGTGCAGGGAGTTTTGCAACTCTTCATCTCGGCCGGAGTGCAGCATGATTTCTTAGCTTTAGCATCTTTCTTTGGAGGATCATCATAAACAGATGAACTTACTTGTTTGGCAACAACTGAATTAACGGCAATTAATCCCACCATTAAAAATGTCATAACAGATAATGCAATAACTACTTTTTTCATATTATTTTTATTTAATTAATTTTTTAATAATTTTTTTACTTATCGGCTGCAAACATACATAAAGTTTTTTTGTTGTGTTGTTAATGAGTTGTTAAATACTGTTAATTATTTGTTAAAAATTGAATATCAGTGACAGTTAAAATTAATTCTGACGTATGAACCGGAAGGTTTTAACAATCATTATAGCTTTGACCAGTATTTCCCTGATTGCTGCACTTGTAACGCAATTATTGTGGGTAAGAGATGCTGGTCTCCTGAAGGAGGATCAGTTCAATAACAGCATCACAGTAGCGTTAAAGAGCGTGGTGAATCAAATAATGACCTTGAATAACAGGTATTCACCTGAAACAGCAGGCGTTGACAGTGTGTTTTATTGGAATCATGTTGACCTACTTTCCGTTATCCATCCCAGGGTTCTCGATTCTCTTGTCAGGGAAGAGATTGCTTCATTGCACATCAACAGCAAATATTATTATGCCGTTTATCAGGAAGCCGATAAACTATATATCATGGGAAACGGAGAGAATAAACTTCAACAATTAATAAACTCACCACTGCATGTTTCCCTTACCAGTCTGTGCCAGACAAATAATTATGTGCTTTCGGCATTTTTCCCTGATCAGGGTTCAGTTGTTTTGAACAAGATGATTATTTTACCTGTGATGTCAGGTTTATTTCTGATGGTGCTTGTCTTTAGTTTCTTCTTTACCATTTATTTTATTGTCAGGCAGAAAAAGCTTGCCGACATGAAGTCGGATTTTGTTAATAATCTGACACATGAGTTTAAAACACCTATTTCAACTATATCAGTTACTTCGGAAATTTTAAGCAAAGAAGAGGTATTACATTCGCCGGAAAAGGTGAGCAAATATGCCAGGATCATTTATGAAGAAAACCTTCGGCTCAAAAACATGGTAGAGAGGGTACTTCAGATAGCCATTATAGATAAAGAGGATTATAAACCAAAGTTTCATGAGGTTGATGTTCATGAGATTATTTCCATGTGCATTGAGAATTATAAATTACTGATTTCGGAAAGGAAGGGTTACATGCTGACAGCACTGGATGCTCAACAATTTAATGTATTGGCCGATCGTGAACACTTCATCAACATACTGAATAACCTTCTTGATAACGCTAATAAATATTCACCTGAGAATCCCAACATCACTGTTTCAACAAGTAATCTAAATAGCAGTATTCAAATCACAATAGAAGATAAGGGGATTGGAATCAGCAAGGATAACCTGGATAATGTATTTAAGAAATTTCACCGTTTGCAGCAAGGGGATATCCATGATGTTAAAGGCTTTGGAATAGGTCTGTTTTATGTTAAGACCATGGTCGAAAAAATGGGCGGCAGGATTGAACTAAAAAGTGAACTACATAAAGGCAGTAGTTTTATATTATCATTCCCCCTTTTACTAAAATAATCTCAAAATAAATTCAATATATGGAAAACATTGCCGAACCGAATGCTAAAAAAACTAAGATCAGAAAACAGCTGAAGCCCAGGATTCTTTTGGTAGAAGATGACCCAAACCTGAGTTTTATGATAAAGGAATACCTGGAGTTAATGAATTATGAAACAACGCTGTGTAATGATGGAGCCGCAGGTTTAAGAGAATTTAATCGCGGAAAATATAATCTTGTGCTTCTGGATATTATGATGCCAAAAAAAGATGGTTTCTCAGTAGCTGAAGATATCAGAAAGGTTGACGATGTTACACCCATCATCTTTTTAACTGCAAAGACCCTGAAAGATGATCGCATCAAAGGATTCCAATCGGGGTGTGACGATTATATCACCAAACCATTCAGCACAGAGGAACTTAGTCTCCGGATAAAAGCAATATTAAAGCGTTGTATGGTTTCACAAAACGGTGGGGTGGATAATAATCAAAAAGTTTTTAATTTGGGGAAATACTCCTTTGATTTTGAAAATTTGGTGCTACGCTCCGAGCATTCGGAACATTCTGTTACCCGGAAAGAGGGTGCGCTATTAAGATTGCTGTGTATTTATAAAAATAAATTGCTTCCGCGTGAAGTTGCTTTGAAAACAGTGTGGGGCGGCGATGATTATTTTATCGGGCGCAGCATGGATGTTTTTATTACCAAATTGCGGAAACTTCTGACTGATGATCCAAATATCAATATAATCAATGTACATGGCTCGGGATTTAAGCTCGAAATAAAAGAAAACCAGACAGAAGAAGTTCAATAATAGTTGTTCATTACTCCATCGGAGAAAGGCCTTTAGCTTGTGACAGCCGGCAGTCAGCAGTTGGCAGTTGGCAATGGGCAGCGGGCAATTTAGTCAATCTCCCAAAGGGATGCCCTAGGCACAAACTCTAGTCAATTTAGTCAATAAGTAAGGCTTTTGGCCATTGGCAGTTGGCAAAATCTAAAATTGTATATCATAAATCCTTTGGCAACACGGGGGATTTTTATTGCTTGTTTTTCAGCATGAAAATTTATATGTATATTTGCCTGACAGATATATTGCCAAATGGAAACATATCGTAACCTTAAGATAATCCTATTATGAAAAAGCTGATTCTAATACTTGCTTTGGTGACCATCAGCCACAGCATTATCTTTTCACAGGGTTGCTTGACGGAGGGGTTTACAATTAACACACAGGAACAGATCGATAGCTTCCAGATGAATTATCCGGGGTGCACAGAGATTGAGGGGGATGTTATTATTACAGGCCCGGATATTACCAATCTCAACGGACTGAATGTTTTGACTTCAATTGGACAAAGTCTGGGTATTCTGGAAACTGAGAATTTAGCCAATCTAGAAGGTTTGAATAATTTGACCACCATTGGTATTGACCTTGAGATTATGTTCAATAATGCATTAAATAGTCTAATAGTACTTGAAAATTTAACTTTAATAGGGGGTGAAATTTGGATTTGGGAGAACTATGTTTTAGGCAATCTCTTCGGTCTTGAAAATATTGACCCTAATTCTGTATCAAATCTAAGTATTTCTTGGAATCCTAATTTATCAGATTGCGACGTGCAAAGCATTTGTGAATATTTAGTAAGCCCAAATGGTTCTATTAACATTCACGATAATGCACCTGGCTGCAATAGCCTGGCAGAGGTTGAAGAAAACTACCAGAATTTGATTGACAAAAATGTTGGAAGAGAAAAAATAAATATTTTCCCCAATCCCACCACCTCCTTCATCACGATTACTACCCAACAGGGTCAACCCATTGAACAAGCCATCATCTACAACCACCTTGGGCAAAAAGTTGTCTCCATTAAGCCGGAGAACAATACAGTTGATATTTCAGGACTAAGACTGGGTATTTATTTAATAGAAATATCAACAGACAGTTGGAAAGTAAAGACTAAATTTGTTAAGAAATGAAACTAAAGAAAATGAATTATGAAAGCTTTTAAATTTTTGTTCATTTATCTTATAGTATCCCAGGTATTAAACTGTTATGGCATTTATTTTAAATTAGGTGACTATAATATAGGTGATCGGGTTGTTTCCCTAGATAAAAAAGATCAAATTGTTTTTACAGCAAACTTTTCCGGATTAATTGAGCTAATAAATGTTTCTAACCCCAGTCAACCTGAACTGATGAGCAGTTTGCAAATTCCGGATAATATTGGAGGTGTTGTTGGAAAGATTGCTGTTTATGATTCAATAGCATTTGTACTTGGACAGAATGCTATCCATTTGATAAAAATTAGTAATCCCACTTTTCCTGAATACTTTGGAAGTTATGATTATGGCTGGGCAACTGATATTATTATTTCTGGTAACTTGGCTTATGTTGCAGCTTATAACCAATTCGTTATTTTGGATATTTCCGAAATACAGTCTCCACAATTAATAGGCATTGTAGGAGGTCAGTTAGACGGTATATGTCAGAAGGATACCCTGATTTTCGGAGTTCAATCAGGCGGTTTTAATGGTTTCCATGTTATAAATGTAGCCGATCCTGAAAATCCAGAGGTAATTAGCACTTTAAATTTTGTATTCGGTTCTAATGCTGATATTGATATTTCAGGCCCAACAGTGTTCCTTGCTTACTCAAGAAATTTTTGGAGTGTCGATATAAGTGATCCGTTTTTTCCGGTAATATTGGATACCTTGAAAATAGAAGATCATGCAAGCAAAGTGTTCATTAATGAAGAAAAAGCCTATCTCACAAGTTCCTATTCTGGTTTTCGGGTTATTAATATATCTGATCCTTATCATCTCAATGCGACTGGATATTATGATACTCCTGGATTATGCGAACAGGTAATTGAAGAGAACAACATCGCTTATGTGGCAAATTGTTTTTCAGGACTTCAAATTATTGATGTGTCGGAGAGCCAGAATCCATATATTATTGGCTCCCTTACAGCAAGTTATTTTAGTGTCAACGATATTGCTAAGTTAAATGATTATTTATTTGTGGCAGAATATTTCACCGGTTTGGATGTAGTGAATATTTCCAATGTTAGCACCCCTGTAATTACTGGTTCTTTTTTCAATAGCATTGGTATCGCAGAAAATATTTCCCTCTTGAATAACAATCTATGCTTAAGCTACTCCTATCCATGGCCGGAACTTAAGTTTATTGATATTACCATACCGGAAAATCCTTCAGTGGTTCATGAAATTGATCTTGGAAATTATTTATTATTTGGTACTGTGGCTCTTTTTCAGACAGCTACTTATGTTTATGTTGGTGCTGGGCCGACATTCATGGTTTTTGATGTCACCGATTTTAGTAATCCTGTCTTGATTTCAAGTTACAGTGCTTCATCACAGATAACGGATATTGTTGTCGATAATAGTACTGCCTATTTGTCTGTCGGAGAAGGTGGGATCGAAATTCTTGATCTTGATAATCTAACCGACCCCGAGCTAATTGGAACATATAACACTCCCGGCGAAACAATCCAAATAGCTTTATTTTCTGATGTTTTGATTGTTGCAGATGGTCCCGGTGGTTTATTAACTCTTAACGTGTCAGATCCGTCTTCTCCACAATTGCTGGAATCAGTAATGCCTAATTACAATTCAAATATCGTTGTAAAACCATTGATTATTGAAGATCGTATGGTTATCATTGACAAGGAATGGAATGAAATTTTTACTTTCGATATAAGCGATTTTAGTAATATTTCCATTTTATCATCTAGAAGAATTAACTCAGAGATTAATCAAATCATTTATGACGATGAATTTTTCTATTGTTCTGTTAATCACTATGGATTGGCTATTCTCGATTATTCTTGCATATTATTAACTGATAAGGAACAACCGGCTTATTTTACTGGTATTGATCTGTATCCCAACCCCGCTTCCTCCTTCATCACCATTAATGTAAACGGAGGGCAGTCGATAAAAGAAGCCATCATCTGCAACCATCTCGGGCAAAAGGTGCTGGTGGCTGTACCGGTAAACAACACAGTGGATGTTTCAAAGCTAAGGCCGGGGATTTACTTCATCGAAGTCATTACCAACGAAAGCCGGGCAGGAACAAAGCTGGTGGTGGAGTAGGCAATACACAGTCGGCAGTCGGCATTGGGCAGTTGGTAAAATCTAAAATCGTACATCATAAATCCATTGGCATTTAGCCGTTGAATTACTTCAGTGTATCCTTTTCCTCGTCCCATTCGATGATAAATTCTTTTTTGCCGGTTTTTTTAATTGGTTCTGTTTTGGGATTTATCGGTTTTTCTAATCTGTTAATATCTTCCTGCTCAGCCTCGTCCCAGTCGATCATAAAGTCTTTGCCGTTATCCGGCAGCGTGTTGCCTGCATCCTCCAGTCCTGGTTGCATCGTGTCATTCTTTAGCCCGAATTCGCGCCTGAAAGCATCTTTTATTTGTTGCTTTTCTTTGGTCATATCGGCCGAAATCTTCTTCCTGACTTCTTTGGTGTCGTAGCTGATGTCAGGATCTTCGGCGTTGCCCGTCATACGCAGGAAAAGGGTGGTTTGCCCCAGGCCATCCTCTTCCGGGAATATCCCTTCGATTTCCTCTTCCTTTTTCCTGTCCTTTTTCGACAGCAGCTCCGCAAGCAAAACCCTGACGTGGTAATCGATGATGTTTGAAAAGGTGTGGTTGCCGTATATTTTCAGGTTGAGCGAGCTGGACTCAATATCCATCTCCGGGATGTAAACCACCTCGTCCTTGATCTCGATCTGGTTTTTGAGCGTCGAGAATTTGATGTGCTCCAACTCCTGCTTCTTAATGTACTTCGAAAGCTTATACAACGGCGTATATTTGATCAGCTCGCCCTGGCTGATAGCTAAATCGCCCAGCGCATAAACGCTTTTGGGGTCTATGTTCAGTTCGGGATCGATAAAGGATTTGTAATAAACGGTAGCATTCATTTTTCCGCGTAAATGGTTGCTGGTTATATTCTGCTGCCCGAACTCGCCGCACTGAAAAAACAATTGCTGGATGTTTACATCCGTAAGCTCGGCTTTAAAGCTCAGCCAGAATTTATCGGGATAATTCCCGTCCACAAACCCGTTCAGTAACGTCCGGCCTTCCATCGAGTTCAGGCTGGCATCCTGGATGGTGAGTTTGTTATTTTTCATAACAGCCTTGCCGCTGATATTTTCCCCCCCGAAGGTGCCGAATGCAAACCTTTGAATGGCCAGGTCAAGGTCAAAATTGATGCTGTTCGAAAATTTCATCCTGTAGGTGGAACCCGATTTGTCTTTGCGGAAGCTAAGCAGGTCGTCCATGTCGAGGTTTGAAGAAGAAAAATCCGCCTTGATCTTAACCGGTTCGCCCGGAACAAATGCATACGCCATTACGTTGAGGAAATAGCCGGTCATCCTGAAATCACTTTCATTGATGTTTCCTGAAAAGTTTTCGATCAGCAGGTCTTTATTGTTGAATTTGAAGGAGCCGTTCAGGTTGTTATAATTTACCGGGCTATCCTGAAACTTCAGGTTGACGCCGGTGATCTTCATTGAACCTGAAGTTTTGCTCGATAAAAAATCATTGATGGTGAATTTGTGTAAATTTTTCAGGCTGTTGCTGAATTTGAGGTTGAAATCAAGTTTGCCTGTTATGGATTTCAGAGTTTCGATTTTCAAAATTTCATCGATTTTTTCCAGGTTCAGGCTTGAAGAAAGGCTGGCGGTTATCAAAGGCCTCTCAAAGTTCTGGATCATTAAATCGCCCTCTATCTCGCCGGCATTAACACCCGCTTTCAATCCGAAAAGCTTGAGGGTATAGGTTTCCTGTGACCGGGATGATCCATTATCAAAATCACCTTTGAGCGAAACATTTTTTAACGTCAGGCCTGATTCTTTAATGACTAACCGGCCTTTATCAAGGGTAAAGCTGCACTGGACAGAAGGCAGGTTATTGCCCGAGAATTCGCCAACTATCTTTGCCTCAAATTTAAGGTCACCATCCAGGGAATAGTCCTTTAATCCCTGTAAATACTCTTCCGGTATAAGACCCATAAATGCGGGCAGGCCGGCTTCCTCAGACTTTATTGCGAGGTTCAGGTTCTTAGTATCGATAGCCGATTGGATGAATCCCGTAATGTGCAAAGTGATTCCGGCAACCGTAAGCTTTGCCTCGTTTATTTTATAAATGCTTTGCTTCTGATCAACTGCAATCTTTAGTTCAGCCTCAAGTTCCCGGTCTTTCAGGAAAATGGTTTGCCCCGATCGTATTTGCTTTGAACCTATTTTTGCTTCAATAGTAAGGATATAATTTTCGGATGAAAAAGCTCCGGACATTCGTCCGCTGTTTATCGTGAATAGATATTCCTGGTCGGAGGGTTTGTTCAAATAGGAGACACTGACATCCTTTAAAACGACTTTCTGCAAATCGATTTCAACGACTCCCTTCCTGCTTTCCCCGGATTTTTGAAAAATACTGAAGTTATTGGTAGAATCGTCAAAGACGATAAGATTCAGATTTGCATTTTTCAATACAAGCTTTTCAATTTTGTATTCACCAGATAGGATATCGAAAATATCAAATAACAGAGAAAGCTTGTTTGCCTGCAATAAGTTTCCAGCCGAGGAATGAATCCTGTCGTTGGTTTGAATGGTCGTAAACTCGACGGAAGCTTCCGGAAAATTTTTAAACAGTGAAAAGTCAATTTCTTTGACAGTAACCTCTATGTTCAGTCTTTTGCTGACTTCTGCAACAATTACCTGCTTCACTTTGTCGCCATAAAAATATCCTACGATGAAAAGAAACAGAGCAAATGCAGTTAGCAAAATGCCAATAGTCAACAGGGTTTTTTTTAAATATTTCAGAAACAAATTCATTCGCTGAAAACAGGATTCACGTAAAAATTTTTTTACAAAATAACGATTACTTATTTAGAATATTTAATGAAACAGTTGACTTTATTCCAAAAAGTTATAATTTCGCCGCCATAATCAAGAACGATTTAAACAATTTAACAAAAAAACAAAAATGAAAACAACAAATTTTATCAGACTGGCTTCCCTGATGATTGGCCTTGCACTGCTGGCCGGAAGCTGCACAAACGCACCCAAACCGCCTATGAAAGCGAAATTGATTCCATTGGAGGATTTTTTCAAGAATCCCGAAAAAAGTCGTTACCAGATTTCTCCTGATGGGAAATACTATTCCTACATGGCTCCTTATGAAACGAGGATGAATGTTTTTGTGCAGGAGCGTGGAAAAACCGAAGCCATCCGTCTGACTAGCGAAACAGACAGGGATATCGCAGGTTACTTCTGGCCGAACAATGAACAGATCCTTTATTTGAAAGATAATGGAGGAGATGAAAATTACAAATTGTACGGTGTAAACATTGATGGGTCCAATCTTAAATGCTTTACTGATTTTGATGGCGTTAGAACACAAGTTATTGACGATCTTCCCGATATCGATGACGAAGTCATAATCGGGTTGAATAAAAGGAATCCTCAGGTTTTTGATGCCTATCGGCTGAATCTGAAAACCGGTAAAATGACCATGATTGCCGAGAATCCGGGAAATATCCAGGGCTGGATGTTCGATCACGATGGAAAACTGAGGGTAGCTTTTGCTATTGTTGACGGTGTTAATACCAGCATTCTTTACCGTGAGACAGAAAAAGACGAATGGAAAGATGTGCTTACCACAAGTTTTAAAGACAACATGTCGCCGTACTTCTTTACGTTTGATAATAAAAACGTAATCGGAACCTCAAACCTCGGCCGTGACAAAAGTGCAGTGGTGGAATTTGATATTGCTAACGGAAAAGAAATGAATGTGCTCTATGAAAATCCGGAATTTGATGTTGAAGGTGTTTACTTTTCTCACAAGCGCAAGGTCATTACAGCAGCTTCATTTACATCCTGGAAAGGTGAAAGGCATTTTTTTGATGAAGAAACCAAAGCTTTGTTCGAAAGGCTTAACAAGGATTTAGGTCAGTATGAAATAGGTATCAGCGCATTTAACAAAGATGAAACAGTATTTATCATCCGCACATATAGCGATCGCTCATTGGGTTCTTATTATATCTATGATAAAACCGCTGATAAACTGGAAAAGATTGTGGAAGTCAGTCCGTGGATTGATGAAAATGAAATGGGAAATGTTACTCCGGTTAAATACCAGTCACGAGATGGTTTGACAATCAACGGATACCTTACTCTGCCAAAGGGTTATACCATGGAAACAGCCAAAAATCTGCCGGTTGTTGTAAATCCTCATGGCGGCCCCTGGGCACGTGACGACTGGGGTTTCAATCCTGAAATCCAGTTTCTTGCTAACCGCGGTTATGCTATTTTCCAGATGAACTTTAGGGGATCCACCGGTTATGGAAAATCCTTCTGGGAAGCTTCATTCAAGAAATGGGGCCGTGAAATGCAGGATGATATTACCGATGGAACCAACTGGCTGATCAATCAAGGTATTGCCGATCCAAAACGGATTGCCATCTATGGTGGAAGTTACGGCGGATATGCCACCCTGATGGGTTTGGTTAAAGAACCGAATCTCTATGCGGCAGGTGTTGATTATGTTGGCGTTTCCAACATGTTTACGTTTATGCAAACCATCCCTCCATACTGGAAACCAATGATCGACATGTTTTACGAAATGGTAGGGGATCCCAAAGCTGACAGCCTTTTGTTAAGGGAGGTTTCTCCCGTTTACCAGGCCGAAAAAATCGTTGCTCCATTATTTATTGCTCAGGGTGCAAACGACCCAAGGGTGAACAAAGACGAATCGGATCAGATGGTAGCTGCGTTAAAAGCGCGTGGTGTGGATGTTGAATATATTGTTAAAGACAACGAAGGTCATGGATTCCATAATGAAGAAAACAGGTTTGAGTTTTACAGGGCAATGGAAGCATTCCTTGCAAAACACATGGTTGAATAAAAATATAGGTTAAAAACTTAGTAAACGCCGATCGAAAATTTTCGATCGGCTTTTTTATTGCAATTTCTGATGCAATGCCCATTCCAAAAGATCGATTTTTGCCCGCCATCGCACACATTTGTAAATTTCCGAACACACTTAATAAAATTAATCAACCGCAGTTCCGTTATAATTTGCTGAGTATCAAAATCCAGATTTTATTGGCATGATAATAGATTTTGTTCTTAACAATCTGAAGCTGAGTATTAATTTTCATAAGATAAACAGAGAAAAAGGGAATGATTCAACTGAAAGCAATACATAAAACATATACCACCGGCTCAAACAATTTACATGTATTAAAAGGTATTGATTTGGAAATCGGCAAAGGTGAGTTGGTTTCTATCATGGGCTCTTCCGGTTCGGGCAAGTCTACCTTACTGAATATTCTGGGAATACTTGATAACTATGATGAGGGCGAGTATTATCTCAATGGAGAATTAATCAGGAATATGAATGAAAAAAAAGCCGCTCATTACCGCAATTTGCTGATTGGTTTTGTTTTTCAGTCATTCAACCTGATCTCCTTTAAAAATGCGATGGAAAATGTGGCATTGCCACTTTATTACCAAAAGGTTAGCCGCAAAAAAAGAAACCTTCAAGCCATGGAATACCTCGACAGGCTTGGTTTAAAGGATTGGGCTTTACATTTACCCAATGAATTGTCAGGTGGTCAGAAACAACGACTGGCAATCGCAAGGGCATTGATATCAAAACCAAAAATGATTCTTGCCGATGAGCCTACAGGGGCACTTGATTCACAAACCTCCATGGAAATGATGGATTTATTCAAAGAAATCAATGAAACCGGAATTACCGTTTTAATTGTAACTCATGAACGGGACATTGCTGCAAAAACGCAACGCATTATCAGGCTCAAGGATGGCACTATTGAGTCTATTGTAAGCAATGGAGAGCGAAAGAAATGGCTCGAAGAACAGGTTATGGCATAAGACAAAGGAAAAATGTTTGACATCGACAAATGGCAGGAAATTTATAGTACGATAAATAAAAATAAGCTTCGTACTTTTCTCACAGGATTCAGTGTGGCCTGGGGTATTTTCATGCTGATCATCCTGCTCGGTTCAGGTTATGGTCTTGAAAACGGTGTGAGGAAGGAATTTGAAGGTGACGCTGAGAACACTATTTGGGTCAACCAGGGAGTGACAAGCATTTCCTATAAAGGCTATAAGCCCGGCCGTTATATTGAATTCAAAAATGAAGATTACGAACAAACAAAAAAATTAAAGGATGTTGAAACTATCTCCGGCCGATTCAACTTTTGGGAGAATAAGGTGCTTTCTTACAATAATGAATATGGCACATTTGAAATCATGTGTATTCATCCGGGCTATGGAACTGTTGAAAATCTTACCCCTACAAAGGGCAGATTTTTAAATGACGCCGACATTTCTGAGCGGCGAAAAGTAACAGCGATAGGGAAAACTGTAGACGAAGCTTTATTTAAAGGAAAAAATCCGATTGGAGAGTATATTAAAGTAGCTGGAATTCCTTTTAAAGTTATTGGCGTTTTTGAAGATCCCGGTGGTGACAGGGACATTTCAAGAATATATATTCCCATTTCAACTGCGCAAATGGTTTTCAACCGGGCTGATGAAGTTGGAACAATTTCTATGACTGTAGGAGATGCTTCAGTGGAAAGAAGCAAGGAAATGGTTGACCAGATTAAAAAGGACATGGCACAACGTCACCACTTTGATCCTCAGGACCAGCGGGCAGTTTTTGTATGGAACAATGTTGAGAATTATATGAAATTTATGACCTTGTTTGCCAATATCCGTCTTTTCATTTGGATTATCGGGATCGGGACCATCATAGCCGGTATTGTTGGCGTAAGTAACATCATGATGATTGTTGTAAAAGAAAGAACAAAAGAAATTGGTATTCGCAAATCTATGGGTGCAACCCCTGGTTCAATCATAAGCCTTATATTGCAGGAGTCTATTCTGATAACTGCATTTGCTGGCTATATTGGATTGGTTCTTGGGGTTGGGCTACTTGAACTTGTTGCAAGGAATCTGCCTTCCGAAGGAGGAGGATATTTCGCCAATCCTGAAGTTAACATGAATGTAGCAATTGGAGCTACCTTAATTTTGATTGTTGCTGGGGCTCTTGCGGGTTTTGTCCCGGCTCGTAAAGCAGCAGCAGTTAAACCTGTAGTAGCATTGAGAGATGAATAAATATTCTGACAATGAAAATTTTTGACCTGGATAAATGGCATGAAATCTATTACGCTTTAAGGAAAAATCCCTTACGGACTTTCTTTACTGCTTTTGGAGTATTCTGGGGTATTTTCATGCTTATCATTATGATGGGCGCTGGCGAAGGTCTTTACAATGGTGCTACGCATGACATGGGCGGCATGGCTACGAATAGTATTTTTATGTGGACACAAAATACTTCTATGCCTTACAAAGGTTTTCAGCGCGGGAGATATTACCGGTTCAACAATGACGATACCCAAGCCCTGATCGACAATGTACCTGAGCTCGATGTTGTGGCTCCCCGTTTACAAGGTTGGGGTGGTGAAGGAAATAATAATGTAATACACGGTGATCGCACTGGCGGGTATAATATCCAGGGTGATTATCCTGCAATCAATATCATTGACCCGGTAGACATCACTTCGGGCAGATTTATTAATGATAATGATATTGCTGATAAGCGAAAAGTTGCTATACTTGGAATACGGGTTGTAAACGATCTTTTCAACCAGGGTGAAGATCCCCTCGGAGAATATATTCAGATTCAGGGTGTTTATTTCCAGGTTATCGGAGTATTCAAGTCAAAAAAAGGCGATCAACAGGCTGAATGGGATAACAAGGCTATCTTTATTCCCTTTACCACACTTCAGAAGGTCTACAATTATGGTGATATGGTAGGCTGGTATTCCATGACTGCAAAAAAAGATTTCTCCGCAAGTGTGGTAGAAGATAAAGCCAAAGAACTACTCAAAAAAAGGCATACCATTCATCCGGATGATAGCCGTGCAGTTGGTTCATTTAATCTGGAAAAGGAATGGAGCAAAATGACTAATCTTTTTAACGGTATACGGGGGCTTGTCTGGATTGTCGGTATTGGCACCCTGCTGGCAGGGGTTATTGGTGTGAGCAATATTATGCTTATTGTGGTAAAAGAAAGAACCAAAGAAATTGGAGTACAGCGAGCTATTGGTGCTACACCTGTTAATATTGTTAGTCAAATCATAATAGAATCGGTTTTTTTAACATCTTTTGCCGGATACTTTGGACTTACACTTGGTGTTGGATTGCTTGAGCTGATAAATTATTTGCTTGTAACTACAGGTGCGGAATCGAATATGTTTAATAACCCGGAGGTAGATTTTAATAAAGCCATGACTGCCCTGGTGATCCTCGTTATATCTGGAATTTTCGCCGGAATGATACCTGCCAGGCGAGCTGTCAGCATTAAACCAATCGACGCATTAAGAGATGAAATTTGAAATTGAAAACATTATAACTTTTAAACAATGAAAAAGTTCTTTAAAATATTTATTCTGGTTGTAATCGTTGGGATATTTATTTTCACCATCTATTTCCTGTATAATAAATCTCAGGCAAAACCGGTTGTTTTTGAAACAACTACTCCTGTCGTTACAAACATTATTAAAAAGACCGTTGCCACGGGTTCGGTTGTTCCCAGAAAAGAAATTGAGATAACCCCAAAGGTATCCGGAATTATAGAGGAAATTTACGTAGAAGAAGGAAAAATCATTCACAAGGGTGATCTCATTGCGAAGGTTCGGATCATTCCTGATATGGTTAACCTGAACAATGCTGAATCAAGAGTTAACAGGGCGAAAATATCTCTTGAAAACGCTCAGCAAAATTATAACCGGCAGAAGGATTTATTTGAGAAGAATGTGGTTCCAAAAACCGATTTTGAAACTTATGAATTGCAGTTTAAGACAGCCCAGGAAGAACTTATTTCAGCCGAAAACAATCTTGAACTGATAAGAAAAGGACAAACCAAGAAATCAGGTGAGGCCACCAATACTATAATTGCTTCAACAATTGATGGTATGATCCTGGATATTCCGGTTGAAATTGGCAATTCTGTGATTGAAAGCAATACATTTAATGCCGGAACTACAGTGGCCATCGTCGCTGATATGGGTGAGATGATCTTTGAAGGAAAAGTGGATGAAAGCGAAGTTGGAAAAATCAAGACCGGCATGGACCTGATCCTTACTATTGGTGCAGTTAATGATATTAGCTTCCATGCAATTCTTGAGAACATTTCACCCAAAGGTATTGTGGAAAACGGGGCAATCCAGTTCGAAATTAAGGCAGCCATCGACCTGATAGATTCAGTTTTCGTCAGGGCTGGATACAGCGCCAATGCCGACATCGTGCTTGACCGTCGCGATAGTGTTCTGGCCATCAGTGAAGGATTGCTGAAGTTTGAAAACGATTCAGCTTATGTGGAAATTGAGACTGCACCACAAACTTTTGAAAAAAGATTTATTAAAACAGGACTTTCAGACGGAATTAATATTGAAGTATTATCCGGTTTATCTAAAGATGATAAGGTTAAAAAGCAGAACTAATCCTTAGGTTGAGACTGAATTTGACCAAGGTTCAGTTTTAGCTTTGTTTTGATCAATGTTCTAAAAAAGAAAAATTATTTAAAAAAGTAATTTTTTTTGCAATAATAAACTAAAAACTTAGTTATTAAACTAAATAAATAGTTTAACAATGAAAGATCTGACAAAAGCAGAAGAACAGATAATGCAGGTTTTATGGAAAATCAAGAAGGGTTTCGTTAATGATGTCCTTGAACATTTCCCAAACCCAAAACCGGCTTACAATACTGTATCCACTATCATTCGAATTCTCGAGAGGAAAAAATATATTGGACATACCGCCTATGGGAAATCGCATGAGTATTACCCCCTTGTTTCGAAAAATGAATATACCAATAGTTATTTTAACGGTATGATGAAAAATTATTTCAGTAATTCTTACCAGTCTTTGGTTTCATTCCTTGCAAAGGATAAAAACCTAAGCATTCAGGATATGGAAGATATTAAAAAACTTATGGAAGACGAAATTGATAAGCAAAAATTGGAAGGTCATGAATGATTTATTATCATATCTGTTTCAATCAGGATTAAACCTGGCTTTAATGTATAGCCTCTATTGGTTGTTCATGCGAAATGACAATTTACACAGAACAGGAAGGTTTTACCTTTTGTTTTCCGTATTTTCATCTTTAATTATTCCGCTGATAAATTTTAAAATTACTGTTTCGCCGTCTAATAATTATTTTTATCTGCTTGAAGAGATTGTAATCAAACCGAATAATATAGCTCAATCAATTTCGGGTAAATACAGCCTGTATCAGAATGTTTCAATAATTTATATTTCCATAGCTGCTATTTTCCTTATTCGGTTACTTTTCCAGCTCTCAAAAATTGGATGGATGATTAATAAATTTGGACCGGAGAAAAAAGCCGGATTGAGCATAATTAAAACCAACAAAAAGAACCTGGCTTTTTCATTTTTCAATTATGTGTTTTTAGGTTCCAACAACACAAATCAAAACCAGGTCGATAAGATAATTGCACACGAAATGATTCATTTCCGGCAACTTCATTCCATTGATTTGATAATTCTCGAGCTATTGACTATCATTCAATGGTTTAATCCATTTGTATGGATGATGAAGCATTCCTTCCGAAACCTTCATGAATACCTTGCCGATGAAGGTGTGCTAACTGCAGGAGTTAATAAATCGGACTATCAAAAAATGCTGATGTATCAGACATTTGGAATCAATTATAATGTTCTTACAAATAGTTTTAATCATTCATTAATTAAAAGGAGGTTTATTATGATGTCAAAAATTCAAAAAAGCAAAAGATTGACTTTTAAAGCCATGTTTATTTTACCCGTATCACTTACCCTGATGGTTCTTTTCTCAAGTTCTTTCACACCTAAAATAATTGCTCAGGATAGTCAAAAATCTGATAACACTAAGGGTCAGAAAGCTATCGAAGAAAAGAGTATACAAAATGAAGAAGTATTCACTGTTGTTGAAAAAATGCCTGAGTACCCCGGGGGAGATGACGCACGAATAAAATTTATGGTTGAAAATATTAAATACCCTGAACAAGCAAAGAAAAATGGCATACAAGGAGTCGTTTTTGTCTCATATGTAGTTGAAAAAGACGGAAAAATCAGCAATATTAAAACTATCAGAGGCATTGGTGGTGGTTGTGACGAAGAAGCAGAAAGGGTTATCTCACTCATGCCTAACTGGAAGCCAGGTATACAAAGAGGACAGCCTGTTCGGGTTCAGTTTAATTTGCCAGTTAGATTCAGTTTGGATAAAACTAATAAACCAAAGGAAAATAAGGATACTTTAAATATACCAAAGTAGCCAAGCCCGACTTAGATTATAAAAAATTACAATGAAGAATGAAAACATTTTTACTACTCCTTTTTATTATTCTAAGTTCGTTTTCATTTGGACAATTTCTTCAATCTAAAATAAACTTATTAAATGATAATGGATCCAGAGAAGGTCTGTGGATAGAATATTACGATAAGGAAAATAATATTATTTCTTCTAAAATAAGGTATAAAAATGGATATCAAACGGGTAAATGCACATTCTATCACCCAAATGGTCAAAGAAGATTGAAGTGGCATTATTATAATAACCGTATTCGGGCAAAATATTATTTTGAAAACGGAAGACTGGATCAAAAAGGCTGGTCAAAAATTGATTATTCAGGTCAGGATACACATTACTACTGGCATGGCAAATGGAAATTTTTCGACGATCATCGAAAACTTATAAGAGTTGGATTTTACCAAAATGGAGAAGAAATTTCCGATCAGTATTAGATTTATTTATAACCTCCCAATATAATCTAACTATCAGTAATTTACAAAGTTGTAAAAATGCTCCTCTTATTATATGAGGACTTTTTTCTTTGTTATCAAAATAAACCTCATTTTCTTTTTTAAGATATTGTCTTATATTTGCAATAGTTTTCAAATTGGGAATTCAAATCCCGTATAGAAACTTGAGGAGAACTGCACAATTAAAGCAAATATCTGAAAGTCTGTGATTTACTTCGATGGCATAAAGTTAGTAAAATTAAGCACCATGCAAACGAGGTGTGTAATTTTAAATTTAAAAACTATGAGGTTAATCTGCACTTTAATAATGATGATGGTTGTTTCCTTCAGCCTTTCTGCTCAAATCACTTATGATACAACGTGTACCCGTCAATGGAACAGCAAAACGAATGAATGGGAAAGTTTTGACCGTATAATATCTTCTTATGAAAATAGTCTTGTTACTTCTGAAATGATCCAGATTAAGAAAGAGGATCAATGGGTGAATTATAATTTTAGGGCTTATTATTACGAAAATGGTCGGGTTATCGAGGAATTTGAACAATACTGGAATGAATCGAAAATAAAATGGGAAGATAATTATCGCAAGTTATATTCCTATGATGGCGAAGGTAAATTGATGCAAATTATGCATCAAAATATTTTTAAGGGGAAGTATATCAATTCCAGCAAAGAGATATTGATTTATACTTCTGATGGTAAGCTGAAAGAAAAGATCATTCAAAAGTTTTCGAATAAGGAAGCTGACCTTGAAAAAGCCTGGTCGAACTTTTTACGTTATCAATATTATTACAATTCCAATGACCTCTTAATCAATGAAAATTTGGCTGAATGGAAGAAAGAATCCTGGGAAGAGAACAGCGTTAAATTTAATTATTCCTATGATATTTATAGCAACCTGATTGAAAAGACCAAGATTAAGAAGACAGGAGCAAATGAAAGAAACCTGATTAGGGAAACCTTTGTGTATAATGAACAGGGAAATCTTCAGGAGCATTATGTTTCGGATTGGGTTAACCGGGGAAAAATCTGGATGGATAATTACAGGGCTCTTTATAAAAATAATATAGCAGGGAATATCGTTTCAATGAATGTTCAGAAAAATGAAGATGAAAAATGGAATAACTATATTTGTTCCGATTTTAGTGGAAAAAATAATACAATGAAAGAAATTGAAATCGCTGACTTGATGACATTTTCGGTAAGTTCTGCTGATTTTGGAAATAAGGCTACACTGCAGTTTAGCAATCCTTACAATGAATCATATTATGTAAGTATTCATAATTCCGATGGTCAATTAATAAGTTCAGCCATAACGAATAAGAATCAAATCTCTATAGATGCAATGAATCTGGATAGAGGTTTATACTTTGTTGAACTACAGGGTAGTAATATATATTCTGGAAAATTCTCGATTGAATAGAATATCTTACCATGTAGATTACCTTACCTTGATTTGCTAAGCCACCCGAAAGGGTGGCTTTGTTTTTTATGAATCATTATATTATCATGCACCCGAATTGAATTTCATACTCAGAAACAAAGCAAGACAACAATTTCTTTCAAAAAATAAAAACTTAAACTTTGACTTTTTGTTATCCATATACTATCTTTGCACCCCCTATTGAGTAAGCAAATAATTTTAATGCTTTATTTATTATGAAATTATCTCAATTCAAGTTTTATTTGCCTCCTGAGTTAATTGCCGATCATCCCCCTTTAAATCGTGATGAATCGAGGTTAATTGTTTTGAATAGAGCAACACAGGTAATTGAACATAAAACTTTCAAGGATATACTGAATTACTTTGGTGATGGCGACGTTTTTATCATCAACAACACAAAAGTTTTTCCAGCCCGACTTTATGGCGAGAAAGAAAAAACCGGGGCAAGGATTGAGGTTTTTCTCCTACGTGAATTAAACAAGGAAAGTTTATTATGGGATGTTTTGGTTGATCCGGCGCGAAAAATACGGATAGGAAACAAACTTTACTTTGGTGAAGAAAGTGAATTGGTTGCTGAAGTAATTGATAATACTACTTCGCGTGGAAGGACACTCAGGTTTTTATACGATGGCTCGTATGAAGAATTCAGGAAAATTTTACAGGGTTTGGGCGAAACTCCGCTGCCAAAAATTCACAAGAGAGATGTGGATCCTGAGGACCAGGAAAGGTATCAAACCATTTATGCTAAGCATGAAGGAGCAGTTGCTGCCCCTACGGCTGGTTTCCACTTCAGCCGTGAGTTGATGAAGCGACTTGAAATATTGGGAGTAAATTTTGCTGAGATTACGCTTCATGCCGGGTTGGGAAATTTCAGGGATATTGAAGTTGAAGACCTGACCAAGCATAAAATGGATTCTGAGGAAATGATCATCGAGGAATCACAAGCAAATATTATCAATAAGGCAAAGGAAAATAAAAAGAAAATTTGCGCAGTTGGAACTACTTCGATGAAAGCTATTGAAACAGCCGTTTCAATTACGGGTATGGTGAAACCTTATAAGGGATGGACGAATAAATTTATTTTCCCGCCCTATGAAGCTAATGTTGCCAGTGCGTTGGTGACCAATCTCCATTTGCCTATGTCATCAGTAATGATGATGGTAGCAGCATTTGCAGGTTATGACCTCCTTATCAGGGCTTATAAAGAAGCCATTGCAGAAAAATATAAGTTTTTTACTTATGGTGATGCAATGTTAATTATTTAAGATTAATTGACCCCTCTCAAAGAGGGGTTTTTTCATACTACCTACCCATTGAAAAAGTATGTGATTATTGTTGCAGGCGGTTCAGGTTTAAGGATGCACAGTGATATCCCTAAACAATTTTTGAATATAAATGGTCAACCCATCTTATTCCATACAATCAGATGTTTTGATGGTTTTCTGAAAGGCATTCCCATCATTCTGGTTTTGCCAGAACCTTATATTGATTATTGGAAATCGATAACGAAAAAAAATGTTTTTAACATCAATCATCAGGTTGCCAGGGGAGGCGAGACCCGTTTTCATTCAGTCAAAAATGGATTGGAACTTTTGGGCGAGCCAGGCCTTGTTGCCATTCACGACGGTGTTAGGCCATTGGTAAGCAAAGAGACTTTGCAACGGGTTTTTCTAAAAGCTGAAAAAACAGGGAATGCCATTCCAGCCATAACAGTTGCAGAATCGATGCGAAAAGTTGGTGCCGACAGTTCTGAGCCTGTTAACAGGGAAAATTTCCGGTTGATCCAAACACCTCAGTGTTTTCATTCAGGTCTGATCAGGAAAGCTTATGCTCAGGATTTTAAAGATGAATTCACTGATGACGCTTCAGTGGTTGAAGCTTTAGGTATTAAAATCAACCTTGTAGAAGGAAATCCGGAAAACATTAAAATTACCCGTCCGGGTGATTTAAAATTTGCTGAAACATTGCTCAAATAGTTCATTCATTTGAAAAAGGAACAATCCTAAGTTTCTACAATTCCTCAATGTGCTTCCAGCCAATTGTCCCCGGTATTCATTTCGACTAAAACAGGAACCTTCATCGGTATGGCTGTCCGCATGAGATCGTGAATGACAGGCTTAACTTTCTCCAATTCGTCTTTATGGACATCAAAGATCAATTCATCATGCACTTGCAAAATCATTTTCGATTTAAGACCTTGCTCAGAAATAGCATTGTGAATATTGATCATAGCAATTTTAATCATATCGGCCGAGGAACCCTGGATGGGTGCATTGATGGCATTTCTTTCAGCAAATCCACGCACCACAGCATTTGCAGAATTAATGTCTCTAATATATCTTCTTCGTCCCATGATGGTTTCAACATAACCATTCTCTCTCGCACTCAGTATGGTATTATTCATAAAGCTTTTGATCCCGGGATACTTATCAAAATACTGGTCAATAATATGCCGTGCTTCGCCCCGTGGTATATTTAATCGCTCAGAAAGTCCAAAAGCTGAAATACCATAGACGATTCCAAAATTAACCATCTTGGCATTTCGGCGCATGTCTTTGGTCACTTCATCAAGAGGAACGTTGTAGACTTTTGAAGCCGTGGCCGAATGGATGTCAAGACCCTGGCGGAAAGCTTCAATCATACCTTCATCACTACTTAATTCTGCAATGATGCGTAACTCAATCTGAGAGTAATCAGCCGAAAGCAAGGTGTATTTATCACTTCGAGGAATAAAAGCTTTCCTGATCTCTCTCCCCCTCTCTGTGCGAATGGGAATGTTTTGCAGATTGGGCTTGTCGGAACTTAACCTGCCAGTGGCCGCTACTGCCTGATTGTATGAAGTATGAATCCGGCCGGTCCTTTGATTGACCATGTTAGGCAAAGTGTCTACGTAAGTAGATTTAAGCTTTGTAAGCGAGCGGTAATCAAGAATACTCTGGATGATGGGATGCTTGTTAAGGAGCTTTTGCAATACATCCTCTGCAGTAGAATATTGCTTTGTCTTGGTCTTCTTTGGATTTTCAGTAATGTTTAGTTTTTCAAATAAAATCTCACCCATCTGTTTGGGGGAGGCTATATTAAACTTTTGTCCGGCTTGCTGATGAATTTCCTTTTCCAGTTCCAGTATTTCCTTTTCAAGCTGATTTGAATAATCTCTTAATGTCGGGATATCAATTTTCACCCCTTCTGCTTCCATCGAAGCAAGCACAGGAACCAGCGGAACCTCTATTTTTTCAAACAATTCAAGTGTATTTGTTTCTTTCAGCTTAGGTTCAAACACAGTTTTAAGCTGAAATGTGATATCGGCATCTTCACAGGCATAATCCACGAGTTGCATTATTTTAGTTTGCTGCACTTGCCTCATGGTAAGCTGTTTGTTCCTGTTCTTCTCAGTCACTTCATCATAACTTACAGTTTTATAGTTGAGGTAATTTTCGGCCAGTACATCCATATTGTGCCGCATATCAGGTTGCAAAAGGTAATGCGCGATCATGGTATCAAAAAGCTTTCCTTTAACTTCCACATCATACCACTTTAGCATAGCAATATCATACTTGATGTTTTGCCCGATTTTTCCGATGGACGGATTTTCAAATATGGATTTAAATTCATGGACGATCTTCTGGCATTCATTATAATTTTCAGGTAAAGAAATGAAAAAAGCTTCACCTGGTTTCATTGCAAACGACATCCCAACCAATTCAGCATTCTGCGGATCGACCCCGGTAGTTTCCGTATCAAAGCAAAACTCACCGGATTGTTGAAGTTGGTCGAGCAATTCCTTTCTTTTTAGAGGTGAATCTACCAATGAATATTGATGATTTGATGTGGTTATGTTCGTTGTTCCTGCGAAAGGTGTATTCTCTATTTGTTCTCCTGAACCATTGAATAATTGACCCTGAACCACCCTCTTATCTGCCTCCTTTAAGGAAAGGTCAGTGAACACCCGTTTTGCAAAAGCCCTGAATTCGAGTTCTTCTAATAAATCTTTCAGTGCTTGCTGGTCGGGTTCAGAAATAATGAGCTGTTCTTCATTAAATTCGATAGGAACATCAAGAATTATTGTTGCCAGGGATTTCGATTGCAGACCCTGCTCACGGAAAGCTTCAACATTTTCTTTGATCTTCCCTTTCAATTTATCTGAATTATTAAGCACATTTTCCATGGTGCCGAATTCAGCGATCAGCTCTTTGGCCCGCTTTTCTCCAATTCCGGGAATTCCGGGAATATTATCCGAGGCATCACCCCACAACCCGAGAATGTCGATTACTTGTTCAGGCCGCTGGATGCCGAATTTCTCACAAACCTCTTTCACTCCCATGACTTCGGCTTTATCGCCCATACGGGCCGGTTTGTAAATGAAAGTTTTTTCTGTAACAAGCTGTCCAAAATCCTTATCCGGGGTCATCATATAGGTAATGAATCCCTTTTCTTCTGCCTGCTTTGCCAATGTACCAATCACATCATCGGCTTCAAAACCGTCCTTATAAAGAATTGGGATGTTAAATGCTTCGATTAGTTTTTTGACATATGGAATTGAAATGGCGAGATCTTCCGGCATTTTCTCCCTTGTCGCTTTGTATTCAACAAAATCTATATGCCTTGCAGTGGGTACAATCGTATCAAAAGCCACTCCAATATGGGTGGGTTTCTCCTTTTTCAGGATATCGTAAAGGGTGTTGGCAAATCCCATTATCGCCGAAGTGTTTAATCCTTTTGAATTGATCCTTGGATTTTTGCTAAAAGCAAAATATGCCCGATAAATGAGCGCCATGGCATCGAGCAGGAAGAGTTTTTTTTGTTCAGGCATAACCTATCTATTGAGATTTAATGATTCGTATCTGGCAAAGATAGCCAAACTAAGCTGTTTACTTTTCAGAATTTGTAATTAAAGAGATAACACATACCAGTGTCATTTGTTAGCTATAAATGCGAATCAAGAGTTAAAAACTTACTTGCCACAAAGTCTCTAAAGCACTAAGATTCACTAAGTTCAACAAAATATAAACAACAAATTTTTTAATGTAACTTTGAGTCTTCGTGTCTTCGTGGCAAAATATCAATGAATTACAAATCTGACCCTTGATTCGCATTATAAATAAATTCAAAGTTTAATTCTGTTTTTATTAAATGCCTACTTTTATTGAATAAAATTTGAAAGTATTTTTCTATGTCTAAATTAAAAAAATCACCCAAAAAGATATTTGTGCTCGACACTTCTGTCATCCTTTATAATCACAATGCCATCAATAGTTTTGAGGATAACGATGTCGTTATTCCCATCACCGTGCTGGAGGAGTTGGATAATTTTAAAAAAGGCAATGAAACCAAAAATTTTGAGGCCAGGGAATTCATCCGCATTATGGACAGGCTTTCCTCTCATGGTTCATTGCAAAACTGGATACCCCTAGAATTTCCGAATGCCGGAATGTTCAGGGTACAAATGGACGAAACTCCATTAAACGGGATAAATGCAGTTAAAATATTCGGCGAAAATAAGCCCGATCACCGGATACTGAATGCTGCCATCAAGGTAAGCGAAGAGAAATCAGGATATAAAGTTATTCTTGTTACAAAGGATGTGAACTTGCGAATCAAGGCCAAATCATTAAACATACCTTCAGAGGATTTTGAAACAGGTAAGATTAAGGACCTTGATTCTTTATATTCAGGAATTACGCTTCTTGAGAGTGTCGATCCGCTTGCGATTGATAAAATTTACCGGGATGGATTGTGCGATGCAAAGGATATTGGTGTTGAAAAACCGATTCCAAATCATTATTTTATACTTAGAAACGAGCGGTCGTCTGTTCTGACTTTTTATAATCCTAAACTTCAGAAGATCGAACGGGTAGAAAAAAAACCGGCATACAAAATCATGCCCCGCAATGCTGAGCAGGTGTTTGCCCTTCATGCCATAACCAATGACGATATTAAACTGGTCACCCTCCAGGGAGTTGCCGGAACCGGAAAAACACTGCTTGCATTAGCCGGTGCGCTTGACCAGAAAAGAAGCTTTAAACAAATATACCTTGCCCGCCCCATTGTTCCGCTTAGCAATAAAGATATAGGTTTCTTGCCGGGGGATATTAAGTCGAAACTGAATCCATACATGGAACCATTGTGGGATAACCTGAAGTTCATACAAAATCAATTCAACGAAAAGGATAAGGAATTTAAGAAAATAACCGAAGCCATTGAAAGTGAAAAGCTTTTGATACAGCCTTTGGCATACATCCGCGGAAGAAGTATTTCAAACGTATGTTTCATTGTGGATGAAGCCCAAAACCTGACACCGCACGAAGTAAAAACAATCATCACCCGTGCGGGCGAAGGAACGAAGATCATATTTACCGGCGACATTTACCAGATTGACACTCCCTACCTTGACTCACAGAGTAACGGGCTTTCGTACCTCATTGATAAGATTAAGCATCACGAGATCTATGCGCATATCCGGCTTGAGAAAGGGGAGCGATCAGAACTGGCGAACTTGGCGAATGAACTGCTTTAGTATGGAGCATGGTGTAAAAAGTGCTGCAGGATAGAGGGGACTTTTCATAATAATTGTTAGTACTCAATATTCCTAAATATTCACCGGAAACTGATATACTCCAACCGAAAACTGATTTATTATTGACTCTTAGCTTTTTTATAGTTTATTTTGATGATCAAAATATTCAAAATACAGGAAATCAAGATGGAACATGTATCAGCAAACAAGTTTAATATATTTACTCGAATTTGAATTGATAAGGGTCATGAAAGGGGTTTTGGTAATTAATTACAATGACATTATTAAAATAAAAAATTCTATGGTATGAAAAAAACAGCAACATTTATCATTGTATTTGGTTTCTCTATCACGGGTGTGGTTTTAGAGAACAAGAGTCAGTGTCAAAATTCAGACTCTCTGATCGTCGCTACGCTGGCTTTAATCAGCCCCGACTCCATGCAAAGTTATGTTCAGAATTTGCAGGACATGGGTACACGGTTTATGATTTCACCTAACCGCAAAGAAGTGGCCACCTGGATCATGGACAAATTCATTTCTTTTGGCATCGAAGAAGTCAGGCTCGACTCATTTCCTTGCTATTCAAATATCAACTGGCCACCTATTGTTTATGATACGACAACCTGGCAATACAATGTCGAGGCAAGGATTCAAGGCAATTCGATACCGGACGCTGAAGTTGTTTTGATGGGTCATTACGATTGTGTAGTTCAGGATGCAGATCCTATGATTATTGCTCCAGGTGCTGATGATAATGCGTCAGGAACGGTTGCTGCACTGGAATGTGCAAGGGTGATTATGGAGGCGAATTACCAACCTGAGCAAACCCTGATCTTTCTGGCGTCAGCCGCTGAAGAACTGATGTATTATGGAGATGCCGGCGCTGAACACTATGCTGCAGAAGCTCAGGCGGAAGGAAGGAACATCGTAATGGCGGTCAACAATGACATGATCGCCTGGAATGATGGAACCTGGACTCTTGATTTGTTTAATCACACATTATCTCCACTCATCACTTCAATGGCAATTTTTATTATTGAGAATTATACAACGCTGAATGTCTATTCATGGCAACCTGTTATCAACGTCGGGGGTGACATTCAGCCATTTCTTGATGCAGGCTATCAAGGCATATATTTTATGGAGCATTACATAAATCCAAATTACCATAAGA
The DNA here is from genome assembly GCA_963749345.1 of uncultured Bacteroidales bacterium. GTDB lineage: Bacteria > Bacteroidota > Bacteroidia > Bacteroidales > JAADJA01 > JAADJA01. Next base: position 1,287,713 of record CAVVMO010000004.1, read on the forward strand.
TTACTGACGTAGTGGAAAATTGCGATTTTCAATACCTGTCCGAAGCTACAAAAGTTAGCCTCGGATTAATTTTGCATTCCGACCTGACAGTTGGAATGGATAAACAAAATACACCACAAAATCATTTTACTGTCTTACCCAATCCTTCAGAATTAAAAATCCATTTTAGTCTCGATGTTACGGATCAACATGCTACATACCAAATTATTAACATAAATGGTATTACAGTAGCAACAGGAAGGCTAAATCAGGGCTTTTACCATGACCTGAATGTAGTAAAACTACATGAAGGGGTATATTCTCTGGTTGTTAATCACCATGAAAGGGTCTTGTGTTCAAAATTTATTAAGATTTAACCAGTAAGGCAATTTCCAAAAAAAGCACAGTAAAAAAATATTCCGATACAATTGGGAAGTTTATTTTAAAATAAAAAAAATCTTTTAAATAATACTTGAAAATAGAATCCTGTCTAATCTGGTGAAAGTCTTGTGAATGACTAATATTAATAAAATAGTTACTAATTCTTGCTTATGAGATCAAAATTCAAATTTCATTTTCCCGAAGGTATATATTCTGTATACTATTCAGCATTCAGTTGGTTTGATTAATTTACCATTAGCCTTTAAATAGAAATATTACCCGAAAGATTCAGGTAAAGTAAGAATGAAAATTGGCTGAAAATCAAAAAGGCGTGGGCATAATCTTATGGTGTATTAAAAGTGAAATTTGTGCAGTTTTGTTCTAAAGTATGGGAGAAGTTGGCAAGTGCTACAAGTTAGAGCTAGTAAGAGATCATTAATTGCTAATGCAAATTTCATTCACAAATAAGTATTATTTTGTTGACCATGTTCGATTCCGAACAATTATTTATCTTTGCCCTTTGAGTAACAATGGATTATCAATTACAATAACAGGATGAGTAAATTAGATGCAAAAATTTTAATCGTTGATGATGATCAGGATGTTTTGTTAGCGGCGAAGCTCTTTTTAAAACAACATTTCGAAATTGTCCATACCGAGAAAAGTCCTGAAAACCTACCTAACTTGCTTTCGAACGAGAATTATGATGTGATTCTTTTGGACATGAACTTTTCGAAAGATTCTACGAGCGGAAAGGAAGGATTTCACTGGCTGAATGTAATACTCGAAACAGATCCGGCGGCTGTGGTCATTTTTATTACGGGTTATGGTGATATTGAACTGGCAGTTCAGGGAATTAAAGAAGGAGCGACCAATTTCCTGTTAAAACCCTGGGAGAACAAAAAATTGCTGGCTACCATCACAGCTAACCTGAAAGTCAGGGAGTCGAAAAAAGAGTTGGAAGACTTGAGAACCAAGCAAAAAGTTTTAATAGCAGATTCGGATCAGTCATACAGTGAAATAATAGGGCAATCACAGGCAATGGAGCAGCTTTTGAATTCAACCCAAAGAGTTGCAGTTACCGAAGCCAATGTGCTTATCCTGGGTGAAAACGGAACAGGGAAAGAATTGGTTGCACGCGCCATCCACAAAGCCTCAAGCCGCAAAAACGAAGTTTTCATCAGTGTCGATCTCGGAGCCATCAGTGAAACTCTGTTTGAAAGTGAGCTTTTTGGTTCAAAGAAAGGAGCTTTTACAGATTCAATAGAAGACCGGGCCGGAAGGTTTGAGGCAGCCAACAAGGGTACCATCTTTCTCGATGAGATCGGTAATCTTACACTTGCTCTTCAAAGTAAACTTTTGAGTGTGCTGCAAAACAGAAAGGTAGTCAGGCTTGGAACCAATAAAGAAATTCCGATAGATGTCAGACTGATATGTGCAACCAATATGCCGTTGTACCAGATGGTACAGGAGAACAAGTTCAGACAGGATTTGTTGTACCGGATAAATACCGTTGAGGTAAAAGTTCCGTCACTCAAAGACCGGCTTGAAGATTTGCCTTTGCTTATCGACCATTTTTTAAAAATATACTGTAAGAAGTACAATCTACCGCTAAAGAGAGTCAGTTCATCCACGATCAAGCGGCTGGAAAAGCACAACTGGCCGGGTAATATAAGGGAGTTACAGCATTCAGTAGAGAGGGCAGTCATCATGAGTGAATCACAGGTGCTTGAGCCTACGGATTTTTTCCTTTCCCAAATGGATAGCAATAAATCGGATGAGCTAAATCCTGCATCACTCAACCTTGAAGAAACAGAGAAAATACTGATCAGGAAAGTGATTGATAAATATGGAGGAAACATCAGTAAGGCCGCAAAGGAATTAGGATTGACAAGGGCTTCCTTGTACCGCAGGATAGAAAAATATGAATTATAACCGGTTTTTAATTAATGTTGTTTTCAGGGTATTGTTGCTGGTGGCAAGTGCCTTCCTTTTTATTTACCTCATCACCGTTGCAAAGCATGAAGTTAGCAGCATCATCCTTGGATTACTGATCGTTTTCGAAACCTATTGGCTGATTCATTATGTAAATCAAACCAATGCAAAGCTTACCCTCTTTTTCGACAGCATCCGTCATTCAGACTTTTCCACTTCCTTCACCGATAAAAAGCTTGGGAAAAGTTTTGAAAAACTAAGCCATTCATTTAATCAGGTCATTGCCGAGTTTAAAAAGAACCGGGCGGAAAAGGAGGAGCATTATAATTACCTTCAAACGGTTGTGCAGCACATTAATATCGGAATCATTTGCTTTGGAAAGGATGGTAAAGTGGATATGTACAACAATGCAGCGAAAAGGCTATTCGGAAAGAACATCCTGAGAAATATCCACGACCTTGAGAATGTCAAAAAAGAGCTTCCTGAAATTCTCATGAGGTTAAAGGCCGGTGATAAAACATTGATAAAAATTTTTACGGAGGACGAATTGAAACAATTGTCGCTTTATGCCACTGAATTCAGGATGAGGGGAGAAGAGTATATACTGGTTGCATTTCACGACATCCACGCAGAACTGGAAGAAAAAGAAATTGAGTCGTGGCAGAAACTGATCAGGGTGCTGACTCATGAAATCATGAACTCTATAACTCCTATCTCATCGCTGGCATCAACGGTTCATGATATGCTGATCGATAAGGCCGGTGAAAAGCCAAAATTGAAATCTTTAGATGATGAGGATGTAGAAAGTGTAGAAAATGCGCTTACCGCTGTGCAAAACAGGAGCCAGGGATTGCTCAATTTCGTGGATATTTATCGTAACCTGACGCGGATTCCCAAACCGAATTTCAGGTATTTCAATGTGAGAGAAGCCTTTGATCGCGCAGAGTTGCTGATGAAACCAAAAATTGAAAGACTCAATATCACATGTAATTGCAGAGTTTTCCCCCAGGACCTTATGCTGACTGCTGATCCTGACCTGCTCGATCAGGTGATCATTAACCTGTTGTTGAACGCAATTGATGCGGTGAAGAATAAAGAAAATCCTGAAATTTCCATGATTGCGTATAACAATCAAAGCAACCGGACAACCATTGAAGTTGCTGATAACGGAACAGGTATTAAACCAGACATCATCGATAAAATCTTTATGCCTTTTTTTACATCCAAGTCAGAAGGCTCGGGAATTGGACTGAGTCTTTCAAGGCAAATCATGCACTTGCACAAAGGTTCGATTTCAGTTAAATCGAAAATGGACGAAGGTTCAGTTTTTACCTTAATTTTTTAATCGTCTGAAAATTTTTATGAAAAAGAGAATTTTGATTGTTGTTGTTTTCGGTTTAATGCTGTTTAGTTGTAATGAAAATAAATATTCAGAACCAAAAACACAACCCTCCGCTCAAAAACCTAAAGTTAACATTCCTGTTTTCAATGCTGATTCAGCTTATTATTTTGTTAAAGCACAGGTTGATTTTGGTCCCAGGGTTCCAAACACAAAGAATCATGCAAATTGTGCTGATTATTTGTACAGGAAACTGAAAATCGTATGCTGATACTGCAATGGTTCAGTCGTTTAAAGCAAAAGTATTTGATGGAACGGTTTTAAACGGAAAAAATATCATTGGAACGTTTAACCCCGAAAAACAAAAAAGAGTTTTATTATGTGCTCATTGGGATTCAAGACCCTTTGCCGATCACGATCCCGATCCTTCTTTGCAGAATACTCCCATTGATGGAGCAAATGATGGAGCAAGCGGTGTTGGAGTTTTGCTTGAATTGGCCAGACTGATGGCAATCAGCAAACCGGAAATTGGAATTGATATTATATTTTTTGATGTGGAAGATTATGGCCCACCCAAAAATCATCCAAGCAGCGAGGTTAAAGACCAATATGGTTTAGGTTCCCAGTATTGGTCGAAAAATCCTCATGATCCTGATTATACTGCTGATTACGGAATATTGCTCGATATGGTTGGAGCTGCAGATGCAAGATTTTACATGGAGGGCTATTCTGTGCAATACGCATCCGGTATTTTAAAGAAGGTATGGAGCATAGCAAACAGAGCAGGTTTTTCAGAGTATTTCGTTTTCGATCAGGTGGGTTATATTGATGACGATCATAAATACATCAATGAATTGGCAAAAATACCTACAATTAACATTATCGATCTTGATCCGGAATCATCAAATGGAAGCTTTTTTGAGTATTGGCATACCACAGGTGATAATCTGAGTGTGATTGATAAGCAAACCCTTAAAGTGGTTGGGCAAACTTTGCTCAATGTGATTTTCGGGGAAAAATAATTCAGCAATTTTTCAATAGCGTATTTTTACCACATAGGATCATAGGAACATAGATTTCACATAGAAATCATTTCAACGGTACTAATTTTTAATTAATCAAACTATGTGTCATCTCTATGTATCTATTGTGGTAAAAAAGAATGGAAGATGTTAACTCCAGATTAATTCCCTTCTGTTTTTATGCTTTTTTCAAATTCCTCCAGCGTCATCGCATCAGAAAGTAAAAAAGATCCAATACGGGTGCGGCACAATGAAGTGAGATAAGCACCTGAGTTCAGGGCTTTCCCATAATCCCTGGCCAAAGACCGGATGTAGGTTCCTTTGGTGCAAACTACCCTGAAGGAAACTTCAGGCAGTTCAGGATTAACAATTTCAAATTCATGGATAATTATCCTTTTTGGTGGAAGTTCAAATGCTTCTTTGTTGCGTGCTTTGTGGTATGCTCTTGTACCGTTTACATTTACAGCTGAAAAGGTTGGGGGAACCTGATCCTGTTCACCGATAAACTTTTTGGCGGTTTCTTTTAACAGGTTTTCGGTGATATGACTTGTTTCAAATGTGTCATTAACCACCGATTCCTCGTCGTAAGAAGGAGTAGTTGCGCCGATAAAAAATGTACCGGTATATTCTTTTTCCTGGCCCTGAAATTCATCTATTCGCTTAGTATACTTGCCGGTACAAATAATCAGCAAACCTGAAGCTAACGGATCAAGGGTCCCGGCATGACCTACCTTTATTTTTTTTATCCCCGTGTTCTTTGTAATCAGGTTGCGGACTTTTTTTACAGCATCAAATGATGTCCAGTTATAGGGTTTATTGATCAGCAGAATTTCTCCGGTCAGAAAATCGAAGACCATCAGTCAATGGTTAAATCAACACCGAATGCGATCAGAGCAAGAATTGCTATTCCAACTATAATTCTGTAATAACCAAAAACCTTAAATCCATGCCTGGTAAGGTAGGTGATGAATGATTTGATAGCGATCATGGCAACAATAAATGCCACGATATTCCCGACGATTAAGATTTCTATATTTTCCAGGTCAATCGCCTTATAATTCGACATAAGTTTATAGCCCGAAGCAGCAAACATGGTGGGAACCGCCAGGAAAAATGAAAACTCGGCAGCCGTTTTGCGGTTCAGCTTTTGGGTCATTCCGCCGATGATGGTTGCAGCAGACCGCGATACTCCGGGAATCATCGAAATACATTGAAACAGCCCTATTTTAAAAGCTGTCGGATAGCCGATGGTTTGGTCTTCAATGGGTTTGTTAAACCACTTATCGACAAACAACAGGATGATTCCACCAAGGATCATTGTGACAGCAACGACGTAAACATTTTCGAGCATGCTATCGATAAAATCGCTCAAAAGAAAACCAAGAATGGCGGCCGGAATAAACGCTACAAAAAGTTTCAGGTAAAAATTAGCCGATTGAATAAAATGCCTCCAATACAGCACAACCACCGAAAGGATCGCCCCGAATTGAATATTGACGATAAAGGCCTTGACAAAATCATTGGTCTCCATTCCTAATATCCCCTGGGTAAGGATCATGTGTCCGGTGGATGAAATGGGCAGAAATTCAGTGATTCCTTCAACGATTGAAATAATGATTGCTTCTAACCAGGTCATAATTAAGATAGGAAATTATAAATGTTGAATTTTGGATTAATGAAACCTGTCATTGAAAGTTTTCTCATCCAAAATTATATCTATGATTGAGGATTAATCTTTGGGCTTCTTCATAATGGCAAATATCTCCACTACATAGCCTGCCAGGACAAGAATAGGAGCAAGGGTAAGCCTTCTGAAATTGAAAATATCATCACTAAAAACATTCGGGTCCTTCGATCCCCCACCGATCATCAGCAAAAATCCCACAAGGATAAGAACCAGGCCAATCAGAAGGAGTTTGTAGTTTTCTTTGCCAAATGCAAAATCAGAGGAAGAAGCAGTTTTTTGCTTTTCAGGTGAAGAGGGTCTATTTGTTTCCTTTTGTTTCATGTGTTTTTAATTAAGCTTCAATAAAACGGTGGCAAAGGTAATATATGTTTTCTAATAATAAAGTGAATCCGTTTTCAGCCTGATATACTTTCGCACTGCGAAATAGTTCGATAGCCATGAGATCAGGATACCCGCGAGGATAACCATTCCGAAAAGAGAAAGGAACATATCAATGTCTTGCAGGCTAACCAGTTCAGGCAATTCGCGCTGTGCAATATAGATGATGCCAACGAGCAATAAAATAGCGACAATGGCGCCAATCACACCCTGCAAAATTCCAATCATAATGAATGGCCGGCTGATGAATCGCCGGGTAGCACCAACCAACTGCATACTACGAATGATAAATCGCTTGGAATAAACTGAAAGCCGGATGGTGTTATTGATGAGTGCAATGGCGATGACAAGAAGCAAAAGACTAAATCCAAAGAGGATAAAACTGATTTTTTTAACGTTCTTGTTCACCACATCTACAAGTGATTCCTGGTAGAAGACTTCCTTCACATTGCTGTCTTCAAGAATTTCTTTTTTGATGATGGCAAGGCTATCGTTGTTGGCATACTCTGCTTTAAACCTTACTTCAATGGTTGGGAGAAGCGGATTGTAACCGAGGAAACTTGTAAAGTCTTCTCCCAGTTCAGCAGCGAATTCCTTAGCAGCCTCTTCCTTGGTTATGTACTTGGTTGATTTTACATATTCTGTTGCATCCAGGATCTTCTGAAGCTTGATAATACCGGCTTCCTTCACATTATCCTTCATGATGATGGAAAAACCGATATTCTCTTTCACATAATCCGACAATTTTTTTGCATGAAGAATGATCAGTCCAAGCAATCCCAGCATAAAAAGCACCAACGACACACTGACCACTGTTGTGATATATGAACTATGGAGCCGTTTACGGTAATTTTTTTCTTCGTGCTTTGCCATCCTTGCTTAATAAGTGTCCAAAAATAATAAATTTAACCTTGACGGGAATTTTAATATTTGTTAAAATGAACATTGAAAGTTGTCTTCGAACAACAATAACCTTACATCGTTGCTTATCTTTGCTAAAAGGTTTGCCCGATGTTGGAAATTAAACGATTTGGTTTTCAGGATAAGGAACTTTTTGAAACCTGCTGTTCGATACGCATACAAGTGTTTGTAGAAGAACAGAAATTTGATCCTGAACTGGAATATGACCATGAGGAGGAAAGCCATTTCTATCTCTTATTTGATGAAGGTAAGCCTATTGCAACAGCCCGCTGGCGCGAAACAGAAAAGGGCATAAAGCTGGAGCGATTTGCCATGCTGCAGAGAATTCAGAAATCAGGGATTAGGTTCTGAATTATTGAAGGAGGTTTTAAAAGACGTGCAGAAATTGAAGAAAAAGATTTACCTGCATTCGCAATTAATGGCAGTCAGTTATTACGAAAGGGCGGGATTTATAAAAGTTGGAGAAAAATTTACCGAGGCGGGAATAGAGCATTATTTGATGGAATTTATTCAGGAATGACAATCTTTAATTGATCATCTGTTTAATTCTACCTTTATTGTCAAAACAAACTAGTTCCTTAAACCCGATTTCTTTCAATAATTTTAAAGCTTCATCATAATATCCGTTCAGTTCCTCTGGATGATGCGCATCCGAACTAAGGGTAACCGGTATTTTCAGGTGATGAACTTGTTCAAGGATGGCCGGGCTGGGGAAGAAAGTATCGCTGCGCTTTTTATACAATCCACGGGTGTTCACTTCAACGATGCAATCCGATTCAGTAGCAATAAATTTAAGCGTTTTCCAGACAATGTCTTTATACCAGCCCTCTTCCTCTGTAGAAGTAGCGATTTTTGTTGTGCATCTTGATTTTGTCGAGGTGGGCGATGATATCAGGCTTTTGGGTTGCCACCATTTCGTGGATTTGGCTATAATATGCTTCTACTCCTTTTCGGATATGACCATTGAATAGCTTTTGCAAACCATCATCATAGGTTTCCTGTTTTGATCCGTCAATAAACCACAATTTTTCTATTTCTTTATTCCTTACAAGGTGAACACCACCAATGGTATAGTCAAGGTTTCCTGCTTTTGAAAATTCAGCAAATGCTCTCGTTATGCCTGGAATATAATCAATTTCCATTGAAAGCAGGATGTTGATTTTGTCTTTATATTTCTCATCAAGCGCCCGGATGGTCGAAAAAGTATTCATCCATTTTTTCTTCTTTCAAAGAAAAATTATTTTCAAAAGGAACAGGTGCATGGCTTGAAAAACCAAGTGTATGATAACCCAGTTCAATGGCTTGTTTTACATATTCTTCCGGTTCTTCTTTGCCGTCGCAGAAATTAGAATGGGTATGCAGGTTGAATAAATTCATGTCTCTTAAAATTCTTCTGTATCTATTATCTTGTAAACCTTATCTCCCCGTCTGACCATATCTTTCACCGGAATAGAACATTGATTCCCCTTAATTGTTTTAGTCACATTTTTCAAATCAACCCTGATCTCACTTAGAACATCCTCGTAAACACCGGTTGTCGGACCGATGATCTTAATTTCATCACCCAGATTAAGGTCGTGGGTTTCCATTTTTATTTCAGCAACTTTAAGATTGTTGAAGAAATTGGTGACAAGCCCGACATATACTTTTTGCTTTGTTGCCAGCGATCCATGCTGACCGGTCCATTCGCCAATCTTTCTTCCTAAGTAATATCCATCCCAAAATCCGCGGTTGTAGACAGTTTCAAGTTTCAGGTTCCAATGTTTCAGGTTTTCGTCGTTAAATGAACCATTAAAGTAAGCATCTACCGCTTCACGGTAAACACTGCTTACAGGTTTTCACATAGTCCGCTGATCTGCCCCGGCCTTCAATTTTAAGAACTCTAACTCCGGCTTTCAGGATTTTATCAAGAAAATCAAGGGTTTTCAAATCTTTGGGCGACATGATGTATTCATTATCCACAACCAGTTCAATTCCATCGTCATCAGTTACATGGTACGGCCGGCGGCATTGCTGCAGGCAGGCGCCACGGTTGGCAGAGGAATTCAGGTTATCAAGACTTAAATAGCATTTCCCTGAAACAGCCATGCACAATGCACCGTGTGCAAAAACCTCAATTTGTACCAGGTTTCCCGATGGTCCTTTGATTTGCTGTTCATCAATGGCTTTGGTTATTGCAGCAACTTGTTTCAGTTCAAGTTCACGCGCAGTCACCATTACATCAGCAAACTGTGACCAGAATTTAACGGCTCCGATATTCGTAATGTTGGTTTGGGTACTCATGTGAACTTCCATGCCGACACTTCTTGCATACTCTATCACTGCCAGGTCAGAAGCAATGATGGCGGTAATTTTGCTTACTCTGGCTGCATCCACAATCTTTTTTACCTCTTCGATTTCTTTGTCAAAGATCACGGTATTCAATGTGATGTAGGTCCTGAGATTGTTATTTTGAGCGATGTCAGAAATCTCCTTCAAGTCGGCAAGGGTAAAATTTTTGCTCGATTTGGACCGCATATTCAGATGCCCGATTCCAAAATACACCGAATTGGCCTTACCCTTAATGGCTGCCATCAGCGATTCATACGATCCCACCGGGGCCATTATTTCAACATCTTTCGCCGTCATTTTAAACATAAAAAATTTATGCAAATTTAAAGATTCAAATAGAACATGAATAATTTAACACATAAAGTCCCGGAGATACAAAGTTTTGAATGAATACAATTTGATGCAAGAAATGTATTTAAAATTTAAATTTTGAACCATTATTATTATCTTTACCATCCTTAACATCAACCTATAAGTCAATGAAACTAAAAATAGTTTCTTTAGTCTTCCTTTTCCTCACGGCAAGTATTGTTTTGGGACAGGTTAATTTCAGGATAAAAAAACTCAATGCAAATAGCCTGGCCGCAATACTCCCGGAGGAGTTTTGGGGTTTTTTAAGAATTAGTTTTTTTTTATACCATCCAATCATTTTATACATGAAAATAATTTAAACCGACTCCTATGAAAAAATTAGTGTCTATCATCTGTATCCATTTCCTGATAAGCCTATCAGGAATTTCGCAAACCACTCTCGACAGCCTGAAGAATAAACTGAAAAATACGGAAGGGGAAAAACGGCTGGAGTTACTTTTGAAATTGTGTAAGGAAGTAATTGATAATAATTATGAGCAATACCTAAGCCATTTAGAAATTGTTAAAGAAGCCATAAAGCTTTCTGAAACCCTGAATGACAAGTACTCACTGGGTAAGTCATATGGTTTTTATGGTACTATGTATCTTGAAATTAATTTTGACACTGCTCTTCTTCATTTAGAAAGATCTATCGAAATACTTAAGGAACTCGGTAAAGAAGATGAACTTGCATATCCAATTAGACAAATTGGATATGCTTATCAACAAAAAGGAAATTATGATACAGCGCTTACATTTTATAAAACATCATACGAATATTATCAAAAGGTATCAGACAAAAAGAAGGAATGTCTTTTGCTAAATGATATTGGAATTGTCTTTTATTATTTAGGTAATTACTCTGAAGCACTTGATTATTTCAACAAAATCCTTGCTATTGCTAAAAATGAGAATGATACTTTAAATATGGGTAGATCCCTTTCCAACAGTGGTATGATATACTTTAATATGGGATCCTATGACAAAGCACTGGAAAATTATATCGAACGCTTAAAAATTGTCAAAAAAAAGAATGACAGTGCTGTTTTGATTGCACCCTATTCAAATATTGGAAATATTTATGCAACGAAAGGACAATACAAAGAAGCATTAGAATATTTTTTTAAATCACTTGATATTGCACGAAAATTTAATAATACTAACGCAGAGGCATTCATGCTTAGTTGTATTGGAGAAATTTATCTTCAAATGCATAATATTGCGGAAGCTGAAAATTATGCCAACCAGTCACTTAATTTATCACGCGAGATGGGGTATAAGCTTGTGATAGCGGAATCTTTTCATTTGCTTGGAAATATAGCATTTGAACACGGGCAATATGACATTGCACTTGATCATTTCTTTGATGCACTTTCACAATATAATGAAATGAATGTAATTTCTATTAAGTCAAGGATATTAAGAGATATTGGCAATGTACTCTTCACGAGAAACCAATACAAAGAAGCGATTAATTACTTTAAACAAAGTGTACAGACCGCAATCACTGTTGGAGAGATAATTGAGATGTACCAAGTTGATTCGTTGTTGTCACGGACTTATGAAATTCTCGGTAACACTGATAGTGCCCTTTATTATTATAAGGAATATGCCCGTTTTCAGGATAGTGCTGTAAATACTGAGAAAGAAAAAAGTTTTGCAAATTTGCAAATCCAATACGAAACTGAAAAAAAAGAACAGCAAATAGAAGCGCTGGGAAAAGATAATGAGCTAAAAGATTTAAAAATACAGCAATCAAGGATATTTAACTGGGGTTTGGGGGGATTGGTAATAATTGTCCTTCTTATGGCATTGCTATTCATCCGGCAGAACAGGCTAAAAAACATGCACAAAACCGTTGTACTGGAGCAAAAGTTGTTTCGGCTACAGATGAACCCTCATTTTATTTTCAATGTCCATTCTAATATCCTCGGTTTTATTGAAAACAAAAACACCGAAAGTGCTGCAAGCTACCTTTCAACCTTTTCAAAGCTTTTGAGGACAACCCTTGAAAGCAGCCGGAATGACACCATCTATCTCGAAGAAGAGATCAATATGATAAAAGACTATCTGGACTTGCAGAAACTCTTGTATGAAAATAAATTTGAGTATACGGTTGACCTTGATGACAAACTGAATCCCGAAGATGTAACAATCCCGCCCATGCTCATACAGCCATTCATTGAAAATGCAATCAAGCATGGCATCGGTAATAAGGAGGAGAAGGGGCATATTTTCGTCAGGTTCAAACTGGACAATAATAAAGTGATCTGCGAAATAGAGGACAATGGTGTGGGCAGGGAAAAGGCATGGGAAACTGAATATACAGCAAAAAAGGAACATAAATCGCTGGCCATTGAAATCATCAAAGACAGGATCCAATCGCTGAACAAAAAGTTAAAGCAGAAGATCAATTTAAATATCATCGATTTAAAAACAGATACAAATGAACCTTTAGGAACCAGGGTAGTGCTTGATCTTCCATATTTGGTTGATTAAAAATTCATAATAAAATTCAAAGTCATCCTGAACCTGAGGTCATCCTGGATGTAAGGTCACCTTGAGCCTGTCGAAAGGTAGACCGAAATTAATAATAATTTTCAAATGCCAACGCACACTCTTCGACAGGCTCAGAGTGACCCGGGGCTTTATTAGTTTCTTAAATGCAGGTCTTCCTGAGGTCCTGCTGAGCTTGTCGAAGCATCGAAGGATAGACCGGATTTCAAACCCAATTAAATATTTTTCTTAATTTAGCATTCTATGGTTTTATATGTATATATCGTCGAATGTAGTGATGGTTCATTTTATACTGGTATTACCAATGACCTGGACAGAAGGATTGCTGAGCATAATGACGGTGACAATCCCAAATCATATACCTTTAATAGAAGACCTGTTATATTAGTTTATATTGAGGACCATTCCGATCCTTATCATGCAATTAGCAGGGAAAAGCAGATTAAAGGATGGTCAAGAAAAAAGAAGATAGCAATGATACATGGTGAATGGGATAAATTACCTGAATTATCAAAATCGAAAAATAGTTACACAAAACCCAGCGCTCACTCTTCGACAAGCTCAGAGTGACCCTGCGCTTTTTATTTAGATACGAAACAAGATCATTCAGAATTTAAGGTCACCTTGAGCCTGTCGAAAGGTAGACCGGAATTAATAATAATTTTCAAATGCCACTGCTCACTCTTCGACAAGCTCAGAGTGACCCAACGTTTTTTAGATTTGAAAACAAGATCATCCTGAATGTGAGGTCACCTTGAGCCTGTCGAAAGGTTGACCGGATTAATTAGTTTATACATTTCAATTGCCCAACCGCACACTTCGATAGTTCGACAAGCTCATTACTCAGTGTGACCCCCGGTGCGGATTATAATTAAAATTGAATTTGGTTACCTGAATTAACTTAATTAGATTTGTATCGAATAAAATTATGATCCGCACTTTAATTATAGATGATAATCTGAACAACCGCCTTCACCTTTCAGGGATGATCAGCGATTTTTTTCCGAACATATCGGTTATGGGTGAAGCCGATGGCGTGCAAACCGGAATACAGGCCATTAGTAAACTCAGGCCTGAACTTGTCCTGCTGGATATAAAAATGGGTGACGGGGATGCCTTCGACCTGCTGAAAGGGATTGACAATATCTTTTTCAAGATCATTTTTGTGACCGCTTATGAAGAATATGCCATGAAAGCCATCAAGTTCAGCGCGCTTGATTACCTGTTGAAACCGGTTACCATTGAAGACCTGAAAATCGCTTTTGATAAAGCCGAAAATCAAATTTTGAATGACCTTAAGATACAGCTTTCAACCTTACAGTTAAACCTCAGTTCCTCAAAAAATAAAATAATCGTATTGCGGACCAGCGATAAAATATACCTTGTTGAGGTCATGGAGATCATTCGTTGTGAATCTGATGGAAACTATACCCTATTTTATACAAAGGAAGGGCAGAAATACATGGTTTCGAACCCGATGAAAGAATATGAAGATATACTTGAAGACCACGGATTTTTCCGTATCCACAAATCCCACATCGTCAATACTTCTTTCATTAACAGTTACGATAAAGAGGGTTATGTCGTACTCAAAGATAAAACCATGCTTCCGGTTTCCAAAAGAAAGAAGAGCGAACTTTTGGAATTATTTTCCCGGCTTTAGGTTTTAATGACAGTCCGATCATCATCATTTTCCTCCCGTTAAGTAAATTTCTTCCGACGTTAACTTATTTACTATTGACATGGGGCTTTTAATTTAGTACTTTTACTTTGTTTATTTCTATATCGGAATAAAACAACTGATGAAAGTACACAAATGAAAAAAATGATAAAGCAATAATCTGTTCGATGTTTGAGGTTCGAAGTTCGATGTTTTTTGGAACCATTAACCCGACTTCGAACGCTGAACACAGAACTTCGAACCTAAAAAAAAGAGGCAACATGAAAACACTATTACTTATTACCTGCGGCTTAGCGATAGCGGCTGCAGTTGAGGCACAGATCATTCATGTGCCGGGCGATTACCCTACAATCCAGCAAGGGATTGATGCAGCAAACGACGTCGATACTATTGTTCTGGTATCAGACGGTACGTATTACGAACAAATCAACTTCCTTGGCAAAAAGCCCCTTTGGGTAGCAAGCGAATTCCTTATGGACGGTGATACCAATCATATCGCCAATACCATTATCGATGGAAGCCAGCTGACTAATTTGGACAGCGCTTCGGTGGTGTATTTTGTTTCAGGGGAGGATACTACATCCATACTCTGTGGATTCACCGTACGAAATGGAAAAGGTACCTATACAACGGATAATTATAATTATCGGCAAGGCGGTGGTATTTGGATATCAGAGGCAGGGGCTAAAATCGTGCACAACAGGATTACCCATAATACAGTTGATGATACCCAGCCAGGAAACGGAGAAAGTACTTCCGGAGGAGGAATAGGAGCAAAATATGGTTTTGGTAGCTACTGGATTGTAATAGCTGACAATACAATTGCCAGCAATTCCTGCAATTCAACGAATGAATATGCCACAGGGGGGGGAATCGCTTTAAGTTATAATACCAGGATATTCAATAATATCATTTCTCATAACAGCGCAAGTGGTTATCAAAGTGCACAAGTTTATGGGGGTGGAATGTATATCGCGACGAATGGAGGTAACTGTAGGGCAATTATTGAAGAAAACTCCATCACCAACAACTCTACGCAAGGAGCTGGTATTGCAGCTTCGGCTGGGGTGGCATGTGATAATATGAAAACTATTTTTTCTGACAATTTGGTCGCTAATAATACAGCAAATCCAAGCCAGGATAGTGGAGGCGCAGGATTCGCTTTATATCTTCCAAAGGCCGGGAGTGAAGTCAGTAGAAATATTTTCAGAGAGAATGTTATTAGTGTTGGGATAGGTGGAGGAATACTTGTTCAGGGGAACTCATCTCCGAATACTGTTCTTGTTGAAAATAATTACTTCATTAATAATTGGGCCCCCTCTGGGGGTGGATTTAGCATGTTGAGCAATCCAGTCTTATTACAGAATAATGTTTTCATAGGTAATCAAGCAGAAATTGATGGAGGGGCTGTGTGGCTCCTTGATTGGTTAAATCTGCAATTTGAACATCTTGCCATTCTGATTAACAATTCATTTTATAATAATGAGGCCAGCAGCGCCGGCGGAGCAATTTGGTCAAATAATTCGAAGCC
The DNA here is from genome assembly GCA_963749345.1 of uncultured Bacteroidales bacterium. Taxonomy (GTDB): domain Bacteria; phylum Bacteroidota; class Bacteroidia; order Bacteroidales; family JAADJA01; genus JAADJA01. The sequence continues at coordinate 1,303,766 of CAVVMO010000004.1, forward strand.
ACTCATCTTCAATTCGATCTTTTGGAACGACAGTGCTGCCAGTGGTTCAGAAATTTATTCAGATCTTCCCACCGACACAGTGGAAATTGGATTTAGCGCTATAGACTTAAATGCTATCCAGGGGGGAGGCTTTATCATCGACGGTTCGGGCAACATCAATGAAGATCCATTATTTGAAGATCTTGAATTGCTTACTCTGTCAAGTGCAAGTCCATGTATTAATTCCGGAATAGATGAATACATCTGCCATTGTGGCGATTTACACTTGGCTCCGGGTTATGATATACTTGGCAACCTGCGTCCGCTTAATGATTATTATGAGATGGGTGCGTATGAATATCCTCTACCTGGAATTGGAGAGCCTTTAACTCATAAGATTAATGACTGGCATTCAGTTTACCCCAATCCATTTAATGATCAGGCGAAGCTTAGCTATGAACTTGACACGAAAATACAGGTAGAGATCAATCTATACAACAGCACTGGAGAGCTGATACAAACATTGCTTTCAGAACAACAGGAGGCAGGCAAACAAGAACTGCAATTCAGTTCCGGCAATTTACCGGCAGGAATTTATTTTTATCGCATCACAACTGATTCAAAACAGGCAACGGGTAGAATGATTTTGATGAAATAAACCAACCGTCTCCGACCTCGCAGGGAGCATCGAGATTATTACGGTGGTGGAAGAAGAGTAGGCAAGGAAAAAGATAAAAGTAAAAAGTTAAAAGTGGTGGCAGGATTTTATTTCTGAGTATTAAAAACAAATGAAGGAATACAAACGAAGAAAATGATAAAACTATAAATTTACAGTTCTGAGTTTTGTGTTCAGAGTTCTGTGTTGATTGTTACTTAACTCAAAACCCGGAACATTGAACCCGGAACTTTAAAAATGGAGGTCATCATGAAAAAACTTAAGTACAAAAAACCAATTGCAGCAATATTAATTTTTTTATTGCTATTTACAGGATGCTATGTATTCGACTTTGTAAACCAACCTTACGCTGCCGACCCGGATAGCTTTTTTGAAGTACAAATTAGTGTTACATATTATGACCCACCTGCCTATGGTGCAGAATCATCCTACTTTGGAATTTTACTGCCAGATGGTTGGACTATAAATGATTCGATAGGATATATCAATGAAACCTTAAATGATACGAGTTTTATGATATATTCAGAAAGTCTGGTACAGCAAATGTCTTCTGTTGATCCTCCACCTCTGAATTATTACTGGTGGGTTGGAGTGGGTTCTGTACCTGGACAGGAAGACGCAACATTCATTTCGGAATTCAAAATATTTACCGATAGTCAGACCGGTAATTTCTTTCTTGACTATATGCTTGGTGATGATTATTATGGATTGAATTATCAAAGAAGCGATAATCATTTAATCATTGTAGGTGACCCGGTTGGCTGCTTCCCTGAAGGAGTCACTTTTACAACACAGGCAGAAATCGACAACTTCCAGACCAACTACCCCAATTGTGCTCAGATATCGGGTAATGTTACAATCACCGGAAACGACATCACCAATTTAAATGGCCTGGAAATTTTAACATCCATCGGGGGTAACTTTTGGATTACTGACAATAATTCACTAACCAGTTTGGGATTGGACAATCTCTCCTCTGTAGAAGGTACATTTTCTCTAAAAAACAACAGTAGCTTGACAAACTTAGCTGGAATTGATAACTTAACTTTTATCGGGGGCGACCTTAGAATTGAGAATTGCGCCCTGACAAACTTAATGGGATTCGAAAGTTTAATTACTCTTGAGGATAACCTTGAAATTATAGATAATAACTTACTTTCAAGCCTGACCGGCCTGGAAAGTATAACTTTTATCGGGGGACATTTGGAAATCAATAATAATGATGCCCTAACCAGTTTGTCAGAGCTGGAAAGCCTGACCTCCATCGTGGGATACCTTGGTATTTACGGCAACAATTCCCTGACCAGTTTGTCCGGGTTGGAGAACCTTACCTCCATCGGGGGAGACCTTAATATTTATGAAAACAATGCCCTGGTCAGTTTGTCCGGGCTGGAAAACCTAATATCCATTGGGGGCAATCTTCATATTGGTGATTATTTTTCTGGTGGCAATCCTGTCCTTAACAGTTTGTCCGGGCTGGAAAGCCTGACCTCCATCGGGGGATCCCTGTCTATTATTGATGTCGATGCCCTGACCAGCATGGAAGGATTAGAGAGTTTAAATACAATTGGAGGAGATTGTACAATTGGAGGTAATAATCTCCTTAGTACTTTGGAAGGATTAAATAATCTCAATAGTATCGGCGGTAGCCTTACAATTGGCTACTTAAATATCTACTCTCCTTATGGGAATCCATCCCTGGTCAATTTAACAGGCCTGAACAATCTGACTTCCATCGGGGGTTCCCTTAGTATTCAATACAACTATTCCCTGGTCAGTTTGACCGGGCTGGATAACTTAAGTTCAATAGCTGGCGACTTATATATTGGAGGAGTTTTTTCTGGAATTAATTCACCAGGAAATGGTGCATTAACCGATATTTCAAGTTTGGAAAATTTAGCTGCGGGATCAATCCAAAATTTAGAAATTGGCTTCAACACTTCCTTATCTAACTGCGATGTACAGAGCATCTGCGATTACCTTTCTAGTCCAAGTGGAACAATTTATATTGGTATTAATGCCCCTGGCTGCAACAGCCCGGAGGAAGTGGAAGAAGATTGTGAAAATAATTGCCTGCCCGAAGGCATCACCTTTACATCCCAGTGGGCGATTGATAATTTCCAAACCAATTACCCTGGTTGTGCGCAGATTGAAGGTGATGTGACAATTAATGGGGATGATATTGCCAATTTAAACGGATTAAGTGTACTGACGTCCATCGAGGGTGACTTTTTTATTGGTGAAAGTGTTTGGCCCTACAACGGGAATCCATTACTGACCAGTTTAACAGGCCTGGACAATCTGACCTCCATCGGAGGAAGCCTTAGTATTTATGGCAACGCTGCACTGACCAGTTTGACCGGGCTGGAAAGCCTGACTTACATCGAGGGAGACCTTACTATTAATAATAACGATGCACTTACAAGTTTGTCAGGGCTGGAAGGTTTGAATACGATAAATGGAAGTTTGTTAATTGGTTCCATTTTGCAAGCGGGTAACGCCGCTCTGACGAGTTTAAACGGTTTGAACAATGTGACTTCCATCGGTGGAGGCCTTGGGATTGCGCACAACGATGTACTGACCAGTTTAACCGGTTTGGATAATCTGACCTACATCGGTGGCGGCGGTTTTGGAATTTATTTCAACTCTTCACTAATCAATTTTGAAGGATTAGAGAGCTTAAATTCAATTGGAGGAGGTCTTATAATTATGGGTAATACGTCCTTCAGCACTTTGCAAGGATTAAATAATCTAACTACTATCGGAGGTGACCTTGAAATTGGAGAAGCTTGGTTATATGGGGGTTTTGTGGGGAATCCCTCCCTGACCAGTTTAACCGGATTAGAAAATCTGACGTCCATCGGGGGAAACCTTCAAATTGTGAAAAACAATACCCTGACCAGTTTGACAGGCCTGGATAACTTAAGTTCAATCGCTGGAGACTTATCTATTGGTGCATCAAATATATCTGGAAATGGGGGTAATTATGCATTAACCGATATATCAAGTTTGGGAAATATAGATGCTGGATCGATAAACAATTTACAAATTACATTAAACAGTTCCTTATCCTCCTGCGATGTGCAGAGCATTTGCGATTACCTGGCAGCCCCAAATGGAACAGTAACTATTAATAACAATGCCCCTGGCTGCAATAGCCAGCAGGAAGTGGAAGAAGCCTGTGAATATCAACCCTGCCTGCCCGAAGGCATCTGGTTTCAAACACAGGAACAGATTGATAATTTCCAAACCAATTACTCAGGGTGTGCTGAAATTGAAGGGGATGTAACAATTAATGGAGATGATATTACCAATTTGAATGGATTGAATATTTTAACTTCCATTGAAGGGAACATTTCAATTTACGGCAATCCTGCACTTACTAGCTTATCAGGAATTAATAACTTATCATCAATTGGTGGAGACCTTACTATCGGATTGGCGGATTTCGACAATCCATCACTTTCTTCATTAACAGGATTGGAGAATATAACATCAATTGAAGGTAATCTGACTATAGGGCAAAATTCAGCATTAACCAGTCTTTCTGGATTAAATAATATAACTTCAATCGGGGGTCATTTAGGAATTGGTGGTAATAATGCTTTAACAAATTTATCGGGATTGGACAACATAACTACTATTGGCGGATGGTGTGTTATTGGTCCAAACGATAACCTTACTAACTTGATTGGATTAAATAATCTGAATTTTATCGGGGAAGACTTATATATTAATTATAACGCTTCTTTAAGCAGTTTAACAGGTTTGGAAAATCTGAGTTATGTGGGCCGGGACCTAAGAATTTGGGATGATAGTTTACTGGTAAATTTAACAGGTCTTGACAATTTAACGACAGTGGAGGAGTTTTTGTCAATTGAAAATAACTATTCCCTTGTAGATTTGTCTGGTTTAGAAAATCTTAGTTCGGCAAGAGGAATTGGTATTGGCTTCAACTACTCCCTGGTAAATCTAACCTTTCTGGAAAATCTGACTTCTATACCGATGGACCTCGCAATTTCATATAATCCTCAATTGATAAGTTTATCAGGATTTGAGAATCTGAGTTTTATAGGAGGAAGTCTTGCCATTTTAAATAATTACGAATTAACTAGTTTTTCTGGTCTGGAAAATCTTACTTCTATAACTGGAAACCTTGAAATAAATGAGAATGTCTCATTAACCAATCTAAGTGGGTTGCAAAATTTGACTGCTATTGGTGGCGATTTAAAAATAGGTGGGGAATGGTTTCAAGGTAATCCTGGACTCAACAGTTTAACAGGATTGGATAATTTGATTTCCATCGGGGGTAACTTGTTGATTACCTTCAACGCATCCCTGATAAGTTTAACAGAACTGGCCAACGTGATTTCCATCGGGGGCAACCTTGAAATAGTTGGCAATGATATCCTCACGAGTTTATCGGGATTAGAAAATATTGAACCGGAGTCCATAAGCGATTTAGACATTTACGAGAATGATTCCTTAGCCAATTGCGATGCTTACAGTATATGTGAATACTTGCTCACCTTAAATGGGACTTACGACATTCATAGCAATGATGAAGGATGCAATAGTTTTGAAGAAGTTGAAGCCGCTTGTCTGGAAACTTCAGTTCAGGAATTAAGTTCTGAAGAAAAATTCACCATTATCCCAAACCCTCTGGGTTCAAGTTCTCTGATTCAATACACATTACCCGGTAATTCTCAAGTCACTTTAAAAATTATTGATCTGAGCGGGCGGGAAATGATAACGCTTGTAAATGAAGTTCAAAAGCAGGGAGAGCAAAAAGTGGTATTCAATACTGCTGGCTTACCGGCAGGAGTTTATTTCTGTGTATTGAAAACCGATGAAGGAGTGCAAACAAAGAAAATTATAAAACTATAGACAGTTCGATGTTTGAAGTTCGAAGTTCGATGTTTTTTGGAACCATTAACCCGACTTCGAACTCCGAACTCTGAACCTCGAACTTTAAAAAAAGGAGGCCATATGAAAAATCTAATCATCACCACAATGCTGTTAATCATCTGGGCAGGTTTATTTTCCCAGCAATCAAACAATCAGTTAAATGCCGGAAAATATGCTGGTATTAGCCATAACGACATGACCGGGCATAATGCTTCTTCGAAGTCTTATCATCCCTCAGGTTTTGTAGATTATTTAGTGGAGTGGGCGCCAGGAGCACATGTTCCCGGTTTGTCGGTTTGTGTGCTTAAAAACGGAGAACTTTACTGGGTTCATCACTTTGGATTAGCCAATATTGCACAAAATATACCAGTGGATGATTCTTCCTGTTTTTATATAGCCTCTATTTCCAAAACTGTGGTGCAGACTGCCATAATGCAATTGTGGGAACAGGATATTTTTGAGCTGGATGATTATGTCGGAAACTATTTAACTTTTCCAGTTATCAATCCGTATTATCCCGACAGCGCAATTACCTTTCGTCAATTAATGACCCACACATCCTCTGTCAAAGATAATTACTCAGGGGAGTGGCCGTTCAACCAATTCATGCCGGGATATTTTACACCCGGAGGCACTTATTACTACCCTACTAATTTCTATAATACGGCACCGGGAACCCAATGGAATTATACCAACGTGGGTAATTCTTTGTTGGGTTATCTTACCCAGGAGATGGCAGAGCAGGATTATAGTGAATATTGCGAGGAACATATTTTCCAACCACTGGGAATCAACAATGGTTCCTATTACCTGGCGAATTTGAATCCCGCAAATTTGGTAACACAATATATTTATTCAGGCGGAACCTATAACCCAGTGAATACGCCTGATGGCGGTGGTCCGATTTATCCTGCCGCTGTCTTGAAAATCAGTGCAATAGAGCTTTCAAAATTTCTAAGCATGTACATACAACAGGGTACTTTTAACGATAGCACCATACTTAGTCCTGAAACGATTGAATTGATAACCACCCCATCGTTAGTAACGCCCTATGTAGATCTGCAGTGCCTTACCTGGCGAATTTGGTGGGGTACGCAAGTTTGGCATTCCGGAGGTACCAATTTTGCCTCAACTTTTATGGCATATGATAAGGTTGATAAATGGGGATTTATCCTTTTGATGAATTCAAGTTCGTTTGATGCAGCGTTTCTTGATGTAATTTCTAATGCTTTCTATTTTGCCAGCTTGTATAATCCTATTTCTGTAGCATCAATAGCGGTAAATGATACCGATGGTGACCAGGTGATTGAAGCAAACGAGGAATTTGGATTGGGTTTAACCCTGAGAAATGATATGAACTTTCCGAATATTGCAGAGAATATAATGGCAACTATATCTGTTAACAGCCCATTTGTAACTCTGATCAGTGATTCCTTAGTCTCCCTGGGGACACTCGATTATCTGGATGAGATACAGTTGCCTGCCGACCAATTTCTTTTTTCAGTAAGTGAAAACCTGGAGCCCGGAAATATCGAATTTCAACTCCATTTCATATGGGATGAAGGAAATGAATACACAACAACCTTTAGTTTGTTTGGCGGCCATGCCGATGTATTACTTGTGCGGGATGAGGAAAGTGTGTCCGTAGCATGGTTATGTGGAATAAAGCAAATACAGGACTATTATCTCCAATCCCTGGATTCGTTGGGTTATTCAACCCATTATTGGGACATGGAAGTCAGGGGAGACCCCGATTCTGCATTTATCAATAACTTCCCTGCGGTGATCTGGTTTACTGGGAGTGATGCCGAAAATACATTGTCAGAAAATAATCAAATATTGCTGTCTGAATATCTCGATAATGGAGGCAAGCTTTTTGTGAGCGGGCAAAACATCAGTGATGAGTTAGAAGGAACAGATTTTCTGGGAAATTACCTGCATGTCGAGCATTTGCAAGATACCTGGGGAGGAAACAGTATTATCGGGATTGAGAACGATCCCATTGGAAATGGACAACAATATAATCTAAACACGTCTGATGCACTGTTCAATCAATATTCAAAAAGTGTTGTGGACACATTGGAAGGAGCTAATTATGTTTTCAGGTATGTAACAACTACAATGAAGGGAGCGGCAGTCAGGTACGAAAACAGCATATATAAAACTGTGTTTTTCGCTTTTGGCTTTGAAGCGATCAATGGTTTTGAAAACCGGAGTGAAATCCTTTACAGGATCCTGAATGATTATTTTCAGGTAATAGTGGGCACCGATGATCAACCGATAATTGAAACAACAGGAATCAATTTAAATGTTTTTCCGAATCCATCATCAACATTCACAACTTTCAGCTATACACTAAACCAAAAATCTTCTGTAAAGCTGGATATTTATGACATCAACGGGCAACTCATTAAAACTGTTGTAAATGAATCGCAGGAGAAAGGGGAACAACATGTCTCTTTTAAATCAGTGGAATTGAAACCTGGAGTTTATTTCTGCATGTTGAAAACTAATGAAGGAATACAAACAAAGAAAATGATAAAGCTTGATTGATCAGGGGCTCAACACCATAGTCATCGAAAAAGGCCATCAGTTAATATTGATGGCCTTTTTTTACAACACCTCATTGTGTTTTCTCAGCATAAAAATTTTGCAGATTTTATTTATTTATTTAACTTTGACCTTCCATTTTAAAATGATTAAACAACATTAACCGTAAAAAAAAGAGTATGAAAAATTATTACAAAATTACAAGTGCAATGATGCTTGCAGCCCTTGTATTGGCTGTTGTAATCAATGGCTGCAAATCAAAAGAAAAAGCAGCATCAACGAAAGATCAGGGCGAAACGCTGATTGAAGTTTATTGTTCAGGACCGGAATTCCAGTCGAACAATGAATATTTCAGGGCAAGCCAGGTGGGCGAAAGCGTAGATCAGGCCACAGCCAAGAAAAAGGCCATGAGCAATACCCGTGCCGACCTTGCTGCTGCTATCGAAACACAGGTAAAGGGCGTGATTGACAATTATGTGAATTCACGCGAAATGAACAACCTTGAAGAAGCCGAAGAGCGCTTCGAGTCGCTGACCCGTGAAGTGATTAACCAAAAGCTGACCGGCGTTAAAACCATTTGCGAAAAAACCACCAAAACAAGCACAGGTAATTACAAAACCTATATTGCCCTTGAACTTGCCGGTGATGAGCTGATGAACGCCATGAACGAACGCCTTTCACAAGACGATAAGCTGAAGATCGATTATGACTATGAGCAGTTCAAAAAGACCTTCGATGCTGAAATGGAAAAAATGGCAAAAGAAAGAGGTAACTAATACTTTTTTCTCCACTGAATCACTGAGGCATATTCCATTTAAGCGTTATTAGCCGGCTTTCTTTGAAATGTGCCCTGGTGATTCATGCCTGAATTCGATCCTGCTTTTATCTTGTTACATTGTGAAATCTGTTTTATGGGATCAACACCGGAAATAGGGTTCTGATGATGCCTGATTTTAGAAATATTATTTTAGGAAGTGCAATACTTTATAGTCCGTTAATTTATTCCCAGGAAAATAGTGCAATTTCAACCGAAAAGGATTACCAAAAGTTTAAGGGAACCCTTCAGGTAGAAATACAAAAAGATGGTGAGGATACCATTTCTGGTAAACAAATCCTCCATCCTGCAAGCCTTCCCGCTTGGTTGTTTTCAATTCCTGAATCTGATCTGAACCAGGTTTATTCCATTGGCATTTCAGATCCCGGTATGCCGGAAGAGAAAGCACGTGAGCTGGCCTGCCTAAGAGCAAAAGCGATTATTGCCCTGCTCGTTCATCCTAAAATTACGGGGATTATTGATAATTATTCCGGTGAAAAGCAGGCAGCCGGGGAAGATAAGTTTACTACGAAATATGGGAACCTTTATAGAATTGGATCAAAAGTTGGAATATCCGGAAGCAAGTTTGAGCAGCAGGAATACTTTTACACTTCGTTTGGTGAAGCCATAGTCCTGATGAAGTGCAGCCTTACAAGCGAACAGCAACTTACTGATACCATTGAGGCGAATTCTGAGGTTTACCAGGTTGAAAGACAGAAGAACAATGTGTTTGAAACAGAAGAGAAAAGCAATCTCGTTATCCATCTTCGCTTTTCAGACGATTCTTTGCCCGAAAAACATTCAAGTTATTCGGTTCACACGTTGAATAATATTTTGGAAATCAATTCCGAAATGGATGGTAAACCGGTTCCTTTTCCATATTTCAATTTCAGGTATATTGGCGAAAGTGATTCCCTGTCATTTTCGATGGAAAACAATATCAGCAATAAGTTGAATTATGGTCTTTGGAAAGCCTATTTTGAAATCCTCATTCAAAAGATTTTATTTTTATCCCAATCCGCTGGTTTTGAAATAAAACAAGTCGGCGATGACTTTGCGTCGGGGAATAAAAATTTATCCCGTGAAATCGCGGAAGCCGATCCGTCATTTAACATTACCGGGTGGCGGATCGCCAACAATTACTTGTCGTTAGATGTGGATTATTTGAATACCAGGAAATGATCAAATTATAAAACGCATAGAAATGAAGAAATTACTGATTCTGCTTTCGGCCATATTCATTTGCACGATGATCAGGTCACAAACCTTTGAAGAATTTAAGAAGCAAAGAGCGGATGAAATGGCAGCCATGAAGCAAAAACAACAGGAGTTCATCGACCGGATGCAAAACGAGTTTAATGAATATGTTAAGCAAAGAGACCAGGAATTTGCCGACTATCTGAAAAAGCAATGGGAGCAATTCAATGTAATGAAAGGCATTCCCCCGCCGGAACGACCCAAACCAGTTGTAACACCGGAGTATAAACCGGAGTCACCAAGGGAAGGGAAATGGGCAAAAATGCCGGTCATCAAACCTTCGGTGAACGTTAAAAAAGAGATACAGAAAGAGATAAAAACACCTCTTGTGCAAAAAACTGATGAGGAGGTGTATGACAAAGGAAGTATGACCTTCGGGTTTTTTGGCTTTCGGTTGATTCTCGACTATGACCGGAAGATCAAATTCGATCCGCCGGCAATTATTAATCCATCAACCATAAGCGGCATTTGGGAAAAACTAAGCGGAACCAACTATACCAACCTGGTGAACCAGTTACAGAAATACAAGACAGATATGAATTTGAATGACTATGGTTATTACCTGATGGTTCAGCAATTCTCAAATGCCATTTATCCCGATTCTCAGAATGGTGAAGATTTGCTCTCATGGAACCTACTGACACGGTCGGGTTATAAATCAAGAATTGCTTACGCTGATAACAAGGTCAGCCTGCTAATACCTTCGCAGTATACGCTGTATTCAAAGAACTTTATGAAGTCGGAAGGTTTGAATTATTACATGATGCGGGATATCGGAACGAATATTTTTACTTATGATAAAGATTATCCGGATGCCACCAACCTGATCGATTTTTCGTTTGAAAGCCCGCTCAACCTGACCAAAAACGTGAAGCAAAAAACCTATAGCTTTAATTTTAATGACAAACCTTACTCTTTTAATTTTTATGTGAATCAGAACCTGATCGACTTTTATAAAGATTATCCGCAGGCCGATCTGAATGTTTATTTTGATGCGCCGGTTTCGGGAGAGACCAAAGAATCGATCGTCGATAATTTTAAACCGGTCATTGAAAGCATGAGCGAAACGGAAGCAGTTGGGTTTCTTTTAAAATTCGTTCAGACTTCATTTAATTATCAAACCGACCAGCAACAATTCCTGAAAGAAAAGTTTTTCTTTCCTGAAGAGGTACTGTATTATCCCTATTCCGACTGCGAAGACCGGTCTGTCTTTTTTGCCTATCTTGTAAAAACCCTGTTGAATAACAAAGTTATTGGCATAGAATATCCGGGTCATGTGGCAACGGCAGTTCATTTTAATTCTGAAATTGAAGGTGATTTTGTGATGTACAACGGAGAAAAGTACATCATAGCCGATGCCACTTTCGAAAATGCTCCTCTTGGCATGGCGATGCCGGAGTACAGGAATACGGAGGGTAAGATAATTGAAATAGACCAGTACATGAACCGGGGCGCTGAAAATAAATCCTTTTGGGAACTGGCCCGCAAAGCTGGTGGACAAAGAGGCGACAATCTGGCTGATATAGTTTTTGATGAAACAGGAAATGCATATCTCACCGGATACTACACCGGACATGCAACTTTTGGGAATTTCAGTTTAACCGGTAATGGTGATCTGCGAAATGTGTTCGTAGCCAAATTTGATAAGAGCGGAAACGTCGTTTGGGCGAAGAACGCCTCCGGCACCAGCAATGCCTCCGGATTCTCCATTTTATATGACCCTTCAGGCGACATCTATATTTCCGGTTCCTTTAGCGGGAAAATTGAATTTGAAAATGGACTTGCCGCCTTGCAGTGCATGGAGGGATTGTCTGATGTTTTCATTGCTAAGTTCACGGGTTCCGGGCAATTTAAATGGGCAACGAAAATCGGGCTGGATACTTACCCGCAGGAAAACTACCTCACTTATCTGGTCAAATGCACCAAAGACGGGGTAAATAAGGGAACTGCATTTTACAATGAAAATGAAGGGTTCAGCAACTTTGGTTTGCAATCGGGTCCAATGGGCTTGATATACCTTACAGGAACATTCCAAAAATCCATAGGAGCTGTAGTCGGGGGCCTGGCTTTGAACACAAATGAAATAAAGGAGTTCAACCTTATCGAAAGCCTCAAAGTAGAAAGTGATAACCTGGTATCTGCCAGGTATGAGAAGAATATTGCTGGTGTATTCTCTGTGATGAACCATATGAAACTGTCGGGAGTTAAAATCTCGGGAGAAGATGTGAAGAAAGCGCTTGATAAATACAATCCCGGGTTTAAAAAATTATATCCTGAAATTTATAATAATCTGGGGAAGATAAATTTTATGCTGAATAATGACGGTATAGTCAAGCTGGAAACCCTTGATGGTTCATCAGTCATTTTTGACAAACTTAAGATCAACAGTGGGGCAACTTTGAAAATATCTTCATTTCAAAGTGGCGACGCGCAACTGGATGTTCTTTCCGGAATCTCAGTCGGGAAAATGGTGATCTGGTTCGACCTGAACTATGTAAAGCTGTATAAACTGGATGGCAACCTTCTGTTCGACTATGATTCGGATCATACCCAAAAGATGATGAACCTGAAAGCGGATATTCTGGAATGAAAATAGAGATTAGATTTTTGAATCTTAGAAAAAGTATTTAATTTCGGGCAATTGCCTGTTCAGATAAAATGAAAATTAAAATGAATAAAATGAAACCAAAAAAAGTTCTGCTCCTTTTGGTAATGTTTTTGTTAGCCGGAAGTTTATTTATCGGTTGCAAAAAAATTGACCTGGTTAGGATTGCCTATGTTAAAACAGGAACAATTTCCGACATTAATCAAAATTCTGCAACAGCCAATGGCACAATTATAGATTTGGGAGAAGGGGGAATAAAAGACTATGGTTTTTGCTGGTCATTGGAAAGTGTAAGTTCGTTGCCAACGATAAATAATTCTATAATAAGCAAAGGTTCCACATCTCTTTTGGGAGATTATTCTTCGGTTATTACAGGTTTATTGCCCAATTCAAATTACTACATTCGGTCCTATGTTGAAGATGAAAATGAAGTGCAATATGGTGATGCATTAAAATTTACGACTCCCAATCCAGGTGGAACGGGTTACTGGTTGAAATATGATGATGGTGTAAACTTTACGGGCATTGGCCTGACCGATGGTTCAAATTTTGACTATGCCATTCGTTTTCCAACTCAGGCGCTCACGAATTATGACGGTTACAGGATTTCAAAAATCAGGTTTTTCCCAAAAGAAGCTGCAACATTTTACGCTGAAGTATATGAAGGAGTCAATCCACCATTATATGTTTTCCACGAGATGATTAACAATCCAGTCCTTAATAGTTGGAATGAATACAATCCTGTTTACACGTATTACATTGATTCTGGTGTTGAGTTATGGGTAGGAATATGGGTTACCAACTATGTCATGGGAACCTATCCGGCAGGTAGCGATGACGGTCCAGCAGTTGCCGGTGCCGGAGATATGATCTCATTTGATGATGGAGTATCCTGGGAATCACTTTATACCGGGAATCCGCTTCTAAATTATAACTGGAACCTTGAAGTCTTTGTTACCAATCAGAAAGGCGAGGAAGCCAGGCTCTCGATCATTCCTGAGAATGGAAATAAACAAAGTTATATAACCAGTAGAAATGGTTCAACAAGTTTAGTCGTTTCTGAAAAGGATGTGAAATAATTGACAATTGATAAAAAAATGAAAATGCATAAATTCACTATAGTTTCCCTGATCATTGCCGCAGCTTTAACAACCTTGTTAATCAGTAATCGTATTCAGGCTCAATCAGCTGCAAAAATTGAAAATATTAAATTTGATGCTGAGGGCTCAAAACTGGCTATCACTTACGATATTGCTAAATATAAAGAAGGTGAAACTTTTGAGATTTGGGTCAAAGTTTTAACTGCATCCGGAAAAACCCTGATACCTGTTACCATGTATGGAGATGTGAACAAAGGGTGTATCCGGCGGAACGGGTAAGCGTATTGTCTGGGATGTTGAGGCTGATAATGCCGCCCTCGATGAAGAATTTTCGGTTGAAGTGTATGGGCGTATTGATAGTAAATCTTCAACCCAGGTTGCAAATGAAACAGAAAAGGAGAAACCGGAAAAAGTCAAAGGTGCAGGGAATAAGTGTTGGAAAGGCCCTGGCTCTTTCAGCAATCCTTCCGGGTCTTGGGAACAGGGCTGTGAAAGGAAGTGGCGCCCAATGGCTGTTAGGAGTAGCCGGTTACGGTTGCATCATTGGATCCATTGTTGCTCAACCGGTCAGCTTATGATGCATATGAAGATTATAAGCTGGCCGACAATGCTGATGACCGTGACGATTATTTCAACAAAGCTGAAAAAAATGATCAAATCTCAAAGATATTGATTGGTGGAGCCGCCGCTATTTGGGTTGCTGATCTGGTATGGACAGGTCTCCAGGCTGGTAAGGCAAGAAAAAATTCAAATCCGAAAGTATCGTTCAATTATTACTATGATTCTTACTTAAACGAACCCTTGTTTGGACTGAGCTACCGTTTTTAATTCATGAAATTGAAAATTGATAAACTATGAAAACTCAGATCATCTTTCTTGCTTCTTATAATTTTATTCGCTCCCTTCCAGAGGACAGGTGATTTCAGGCAAAGAGTGAGCAGAAAAAAGTTACCTTCACCAAAACAGAACGGTCGGTGGTGACTAAATTGCCCGATCTGGTAATAACCGGCGAAAAATTTACCGATGAAAATCAGAATAATTTTATTGATGCCACCGAAAAATGCCAGATCAGTCTGAATGTTGACAATATCGGTGAGGGTGTTGCCAACAATGTTAATGTAAAACTATCCATCAAAAACCCTTCTCTTAAAGGCCTTGATTTTTTAAATACATATCCGCTTGGCGATTTACAGGGAAACAGCAGCAAAACTGTTACAATCCCTGTTACAGGAAACATGAATCTCCAGAACGGGATTGCTGAATTTGTTATCGAGGTTCAGGAGGAACGCGGCCTTGATGCATTTCCGCTGGAAATAAAAATTGAAACAAAGACATTTGCAAGTCCCAAGGTTATCGTTGCAGATGCTGTTTTTAGTACTGAGGATGGCGGTTTGATCAAGCTCAATTACCCGATCAACCTTAAGGTGATTATTCAGAATATTGGTGAAGGTGATGCCAGGAATGTGATTACGGAATTCAAGTTACCCAATGCCAACTGTATTTTCCTCGGTGAGAAGAACCGTTTTGAATTGGGAAATATGAGCCGGGGTGCCACCGCTGAACTCGAATTCCTTTTTACAGCCACCCGACGCTATGTGCTTAATGAAATCCCGGTATTGGTCGACATCAATGAATCCCTTAATAAATATGGCAGGGATACCACAATGAATGTCAGCCTGGAGCAGAACCTCACTGCACGAAACGAAGTTGTCATCAGCGGAATTACTACAGTGTCTCCCGATATTAAAGTTGCCTCACTTTCGTCGGAAGTCGATAAGAATATTCCCATCAATAAAACAAAACAAACGTATCGTTATGCTTTGATTATCGGAAATGAAGATTATGCCCGCTACCAGAAAGGACTTAATTCAGAGACCAATGTGGAATTTGCCAGGAACGATGCTGCCATATTTAAGGATTATGCAGTAAAAACTCTTGGTGTGGATGATATGAATGCACATCTGCTGCTGGATGCTACTGCAGGGGAGATTTCACAAAAAATAGATCTCATTACCAAACTGGCATCCAAGTCAGGTGAACAGGCTGAATTGATTTTTTATTATGCCGGTCATGGACTACCGGATGAAGAAACCAAAACACCTTACCTTATTCCAGTGGATGTTACAGGAACAAACTTAACGGCAGCAATTAAAATGGAGGATATTTATAAAAAACTTGCTGAAAGCGGAGCCGGGAGAGTGACTGTATTTCTTGATGCCTGTTTCAGTGGTGGTGCAAGGGATGCAGGACTGATAGCTGCAAGAAGTGTAAAAGTAAAAGCTAAAGAAAACCTGGTCACCGGTAACGTTGTTGTTTTTACGGCAAGCAGCGGTGAGCAATCGGCAATGCCATATGACAAAGAACAACACGGTATGTTTACCTATTTCTTACTGAAAAAACTGAAAGAATCAAAAGGCAATATAACTTATAGCGCTCTGGCTGATTACATTTCAAGCAATGTTTCAATAGAATCGTTAAGGGTGAATCAGAAAGAACAGGACCCAAAAGTTAATGTCAGTCCCGACATCGAAAATGTCTGGAAAAACTGGAAGTTGATTCAGGATTAATTTAACTGGTCAGAAAAATGATAAAAACAAAAACTCCTTTATTCTTTTCATTGCTATTTATAATCTCAGGATTACTGCCTCAGTATCTTTTTTCTCAAAAAGAAATATCAGTAACCGCCCGCGGAAGCTATGAAGCACGCGACCTCACGCTCGAGGAAGTGAAGAACAAAGCCATTGACGAAGCCAAGAAAAACGCAATGGTTCAGGCTGGAATTGCTGAGAATGTTCAGGTTTCCGACTTCCTTTACACGTTTGAAGACGATGAGAAGTTCAAAGAAATTTTTCAATCATTCGTTTCCACTGAGACCGGCGCTGACATTATGGTGGAAGAGGTGAAGGAAATAAAAAGAGATATCAATGAATTTGGGAACATCCTGATCGAGGTGGAGATTTCAGCAATTGTTTATAAGCATGAAGAAAAAAAAGATCCTGCATTGATTATAAAAGTCGACGGAATTAAGGAATTATATCTTGAGGACGATCCTTTGGTTTTCAGTTTAACTGCTTCCAAAGATGGATATCTGAAAATCTTCAATGTTACGGATGAGATCGCATTTATTCTTTACCCCTATAATGATCCTGCATATAGCTACCTGAAAGATGATCCTGAACGAATTTTCAAAAAGAACGAAAAAGTTGATTTTCCTATCAATCAGAACATGGATGGATATTATTTCGGCATAGATAATGAAGATAAAGATAAAGAATACAATTTGCTGATTTTCGTTTTTACGAAAGAAAATATTCCTTTTATGCAAGATGTAAAAGTGAATAACATTATGAAATGGATTTACCAGATTCCTTTAGAGGATAGGGTTGTAGAACAATATGGAATAGTTGTGAAAAGAAAATAAAAAATAACTTAAACACCTGCAATATGAAAAAGATTGTTTTTTTGTTTTTACTGATACTGGGCTTTACCCTAAGTTCTGTTTCTCAGATTGATAAAATGCGTGACCAGCTTGATGATGCCGGTGCCGAAGAACAAGGTATGCTCACTTTGCGTTTCCTCAATGCCGAAAATGGCGACCCGGTGGCTGATGCCACCATTGCTATTCAGGATTTTCAGACTTTAACAACCGACCTTGAAGGCAAAATAAGGTTTGCGAAGCAACCCGATGGCATTTATCCGTTCTCATTTGAAAAGGAGGGCTTTATTTCTGAAAACAATAAGTTTGAAATCATAGCAGAAACCATTTTCCGGAACCGGTTTACCGTTTCGCCGGTGATATCAATGGGCGCTATTCGCATTGTACTCGACTGGGATAAAAAACCCGAAGACCTGGATGCCCATTTTGTAAAAGAAGGAGAATACCACATTTCTTATCGGGAGAAACTGACTTCTGCCGATGGTAAAGCAGTCCTTGACCGTGATGATCGCGATGGTTATGGCCCGGAAACCATTACAGTCAAAGACATAGACGAAAAAGCCGAATATACCTATTATGTAAAGGACTTCACCAATCAGAAAAGCAAAAATTCAAAGGAGCTTTCAAAATCGAATGCAATGGTTAAAATTTACGGGGAAGGCAAATTATTGAACATCTGGCAACTCTCCGAGAAGCAAAAAGGCAATGCCTGGATGGTTTTTGCCATTCAGAACGGAAAGCTGGTTCCAACAGATGAGGTAAAGAATTATTATTGATTGCCTGAACAATTTGGGAATTTATGTGTCTTTGTATCCAGAAAGGATATTTCAATTAATTTGTTTAGCTAACATTTATTAGAAAAAGAGTCCCGAATTGTTTTATGAATATGAAAAACATCAATATCATTGTATCCCAAATCAGAGAATATGGACACTAAAAAGATCATCGTACCGGTAGATTTTACAGCAGCTTCAGACCAATCAATAAAGCAGTCTGTTGCAATTGCCCTTAATGGAAACTATTCAATTACACTTTTTCACGTCGTCAATAATGAATCGGCTAATAAAATCAAATCTTCCGGTTTTGAAGAGAAGCTTAAAGAAATGGCGGATAAAGTTTTAAAACAAGGGGTAAATTGCGATTTTAAAGTTACTGCCGGTAATATTTTCGATGAAATTCCAAGGGTGTCCAACAAATTTGACCACCAGTTAATGGTAATTGGAACACATGGAATAAAGGGGATTAAGCAGAAGTTGTTGGGAGCCGATATGTTAAAGCTGATTCGAAAGGTTAAAATACCTTGCCTTGTGGTTCAGGCAGATTGTGCCTGCAGGAATTTTAACCCGATTGTATTGCCGGTTGGCGGGCACGAAGGATTCAGGTCATTAATTGATGCTACTGCAATGATGGCTAAATTATTCGGTTCGGAAGTTCATATTTATTCTGTCATCCGCAAAGGTGATGAGGGTTCACCAAAACTGAGGGAAAATACAGCTTTTGCAATCCGTCACTTCGAAGAAAATAAAATTCCATTTAAGCGTGTAGCGGAAGAGGTTACTGTAATTTCAGTTGGCTTCGCAAAACAAACCCTTCAATATGCCAATAAGGTCAATGCCGGTTTAATTTCGATCATGTCGGTAAAGACCGATGAGTATTATTATTTTGCACAGGCTGATAAGGAAACCATGATTAATAATGAGTTTGGAATTCCTGTATTATGTGCCAGCGGCCTTGTCAGCTATTGATGAATGGAATAGAAATTAAAGATATCTCAATAAACCAGGAATTTGACAACCTAACGAGAGGCACAATTTATTCAGTCGGTTAATAATAGGATGGCTTCATTTGGCCATTTTCTGATTGTTAATCCTGTTAAGATTAACTAATGGAGAGCCATAATCTTCAAACTTTCTGTAACAACTTTCACTGGGTTAATTCAATGGTGAAAATTTATTAACTTTGTGCTTATTGCAAAAAAATTTAATATGGAAAATATAGAGTCCATCTATCAAAAATCATTGAAGCTGAGGCCATCAGAGCGACTGGAACTCATTGAGAGAATAGCAGCCAGTTTGGATAGTCCTGATAAAGAAATTGAAGGGAAATGGACACATGAAGCTGAAAAAAGATACGAAGCTTTAATAGAAGGAAAAGTTAAAACTATTTCGCTGAATGACATCATTGAAAAATACAAATAAAATGGTTGTTGAATTTAGCGAACCTGCTTTTATTGAATTGGATGATGCAATTGAATATTATAATATACAGTCGCAAGGTCTTGGAAAAGTATTTTTCGATGAAGTTTTAACAGTTATTAAATTGATATCTCAATTTCCAATTGCATGGCCTGCTTTTTCAGCTAATACAAAAAAAGCAATCCTTAAAAAATTTCCATATAGTCTGATTTTTGTAATACACGAAAATAAGGTCAACATCATTGCGGTTGCCCATCATCACCGAAGTCCGGAATATTGGATTGACAGAATTACCTAAACTTAAATTCTTTTAGAGAAATAAACTGAAATCTCCTTATTTGGCAACCTTTAACTTCAGCTCATTCAATTGATCCTGTGAAATTTCGGAAGGAGAATCAATCATCATATCTCTTCCTGCATTGTTTTTTGGAAAAGCTATGTAATCCCGGATAGAATCTGAACCTCCAAACATCGCCACCAATCTGTCGAAGCCAAGGGCAATGCCACCATGAGGAGGAGCGCCGTATTCAAAGGCATTCATCAGGAATCCAAACTGGTTCAGCGCTTCCTGATCAGAGAACCCAAGAAGGGTGAACATCCGTTTCTGAAGATCTTTATTGTGAATCCTGATGGAACCACCACCGATTTCCACACCATTAATAACCATGTCGTAGGCATTCGCCCTGATGGACCCCGGATCTGTTTCCATCTTTTCAACATCTTCCGGCTTGGGCGAAGTAAAAGGGTGGTGCATGGCATAATAGCGTTGGGTTTCCTCATTCCATTCAAGCAATGGAAAATCCATCACCCACAATGGTTTAAAGACATTCGGATTTCTTAATCCAAGGCGGTTACCCATTTCAAGCCGCAATTCACTAAGGGCTTTTCGGGTTTTATTCTTTTCACCGGCAAGGATAAGGATGAGATCGCCTGGTTTTGCACTGAATTTTTCAGCCCAACCTTTTAAGGCTTCTTCATTGAAAAATTTATCTATTGTCGATTTAATCGTTCCGTCATGATTGAACTTGATGTATACAAGTCCCTTCGCTCCGATCTGTGGTTTCCTGACAAAATCAGTCAATTCATCCAATTGTTTGCGGGAATATTCAGCACAGCCACCGGCACAAATTCCCACAACCAATTCTGAAACATCAAAAACGCTGAATCCTCTATTTTTAGCCAAATCATTCAATTCTATGAATTTCATCCCAAACCGGAGATCCGGCTTATCGCAACCATAGTTTTTCATGGCATCATCAAAGGTCATCCGGGGGAATTCGTCCAACTCAATCCCTTTTATTTTGCTAAAAAGATTCCTAGCCAGGCCTTCAAAAGTGTAAAGAATGTCTTCCTGGGTAATAAATGACATTTCGCAGTCTATCTGGGTAAATTCAGGTTGACGGTCAGCGCGCAGGTCTTCATCACGAAAACATCGCACGATCTGGAAATAGCGGTCGTAACCGGCTACCATCAGAATTTGCTTAAAGGTTTGTGGTGATTGAGGCAGGGCATAAAACTGTCCTTCATTCATCCGTGACGGAACAACAAAATCCCTTGCACCTTCCGGTGTGGATTTGATGAGAAAAGGTGTTTCTATTTCAAAAAATCCAAGAGAATCTAAATAATTCCTCGTTTCCATCGCCATTCGGTGGCGTAAAGCCATATTTTGTTTCAGGGGATTTCTTCGTAGGTCGAGGTAACGATATTTCATTCTGAGTTCATCGCCTCCGTCGGAATTATCTTCAATGGTAAATGGAGGTGTCATAGACGAATTAAGAACTTCAAGCTGATCAACAATGATTTCAATATCTCCTGTTGACATTTTTGGATTTTTATTGCTACGTTCAGCTACTTTTCCCGTTACCTGGATGACGAATTCTCTTCCAAGTTTTCTTGCTTGCTCACAAAGAGAAGAACGGGTTTCCATATTGAAAACAAGTTGAGTAATTCCATATCTGTCGCGGAGATCAATAAACGTCATACCGCCCAGGTCGCGCGATTTTTGAATCCATCCGGAGAGGGTTACATTTTGACCAACATGCTGAATGCTTAATTCACCGCAGGTGTGTGTTCGTAACATAAATCAGGTATAAAAATTAAGGTTGCGAAATTAAGGAAATTGGCTTATAACTTTTCAATATCTAAGAACTCGATTAAAGAAACAAAATACTTCCTCCGTCAAACAATGGCCCATCATAGAGTTCAATGATTTTATAATCCAGGTCTTTGATGTAATTCCTTACCTTATCACCATCTTTGAATTTATCTAAATGGCCTAGAATAAAAACTTTATTTTCATAAACACCACAGGCTCCGCCGAAAAATCCGTGCTTCATTCCCGGTAAGAGGATTTCGCTGGGATCCACGAATAAATTCTTCAAACCAAATCCATCGAGAACTCTTGCAATCCCGGCATCCGACGTAATAAAATGATCATCCTTTAAAGCAAAAAGATTGCACCGTGTATACCCCTGTCCTGAATGAATCAAATCATGTTCCTCCGCATGGTTTGAGAATACGGAATCGGTATAGCGGAAATTGTGGATCAGGGCCAAAACCTTTTTAACCGATAACTGAAAAAAAGTTACCATTAACTGATTTGTTGTTGTAAATATTGAAATAATTGTTTTAATTTTAGGGATTGAATAACAGGATTACCATTAACCCTGAAAATGAAAAACAAAATAATTACAAATAAGATGATTAACAGAAGGGCTTTTAATAACAAAACCTCCCTTCATTTAAGATATTATTTCTTTTCGACCTGAAACTTTAACTTAACAAGAAAGGAGGTGAGCCGGCAAAGATACTGAATTTAACTAACGTTTAATAGTTGTAAATCTTTCTATTGATAGATTTGTTAGAAATTATTCTGTAAAAATTATTAATTATTGTTAATTCAAAAATATTATTAAAATGAAAAAACTTAAAGCTAATACTTACATTGTATTTATTACCTCCTTGATTTGCATTTCAGGTAAATTAACTGCACAGTTAAATATTGAAGATTTGGATTGTGGACCTGATCCCAATGGTATGATTCAAACTTATTGGGATATTGACACCTATAAGCCAATGATGGATGGTCAATTTTTACATGACTGCCCACTTACAACAATTGATTTGAATTTTAATATTTGGCAACGATCAGACGGCAGTGGTAATTTTCAAAATACTCCCGAAGATAAAGCTGCTCTACTTGAGGTTCTCGATATGATAAACGATCGATATGCCCATTATGGACCTTCTGATCCAGTAATAGATCCGGAAGATGAACTCCCTGGGGATGACAGCAGGCTTCGATTTAGTTTAGGTGACCCTGGAGAAGAAAGAATTTACTTTTATCAGGATACTCCTTCAACAGAATTGTACTGTTGTACAGATGGATATTATTTTATTTCATATTTACAAGATGAGTATCCTGAGAGACTTGAACAGTTAAATGTTTTTTTTGTTGGTGGATTTTTAGGCGCTGATTTAACTGAAGAAAATATAGATATATCAAATGGAGGCTCAGGTTATATTACACCCCCGGAAGTACATTTTAACTACAGTATTTGTGGAGGGTTTGGAAATGTTCAAGCAAATTCTGAAATTACTAATGGAAGTATTACAGACATACATATAACTTCAGGTGGTATTCATAGTATGTATGGCTGTGCTCCAGAAATAAGTTTTGAAGGTGGAGGCGGGACCGGGGCAACTGCGTATTGTACTTTAACAGGCGGTTGGGGAGGACAAGCACTACTGCCTAGTGAAAACCTAAATCAAAATTTATATTTTGTCAGAGTGGGTAATACAGGAGAAAATCCTGCTGATGAGGGAATGGCTGTGAATCTAACTCATGAACTTGCACATAATTTAGATCTAACTCATACATATAACTCAAGTCCATGTGTAAATGATGATGATTATTTATCAGATGTTTTTGGACCTTGGTCACCCGATAATCCAAATTGTCCGCATAATCACGATTGTGACAATGCTTACTTGAGCCAAACTGACCTGTGTACAAATAACATTATGGGAGGAGAAGATACAAAATATATTTCACCAAGACAGGCAGGGATAATGCATCGTTCATTAGCACTGCTATCTACCCGTAAATATGTTAATGATGACGTATTTATTAACAGCGCACCATTAGTTATTTCAAATAATCAAACATGGGATTTTAATATTAAATTATATCGTGATATTATCATTGAATCAGGAGTAACGCTAACTATTACATGTAAAGTTGTGATGCCATGGCAAGGACAGATATTTGTTAAGCCTGCAAAACAATTGCCAAATGGTACATGGGTTACCGGTGGCAAATTAATTATAGATGGTGGTACTATAACGACAGAAAGTAAAAACCATCTATGGGGTGGAATTGAGGTTTGGGGTAATTCGAATAAACACCAATATGAAATAAATAATTTATGCTACCAGGGTCAAATCATTTTAAAAAATGGGGCTACTGTTGAAAATGCATCGACAGGCGTTTATCTTGGCGGATTTCAACCAAACGGACAATGGGATTTATCAAAAGATGGGGGTATTATTCAATGCCTTCAAAATAACAGTGTCACAGAACCAGGTGCAAAGTTTATTAATAATATGCAGGCTGTACAGTTTCAAGAATATGAAAACTATAATCCTAATAATTTTGCGGATAAGAAGCCGAACAGAAGTTATTTTACAAATGTTCTTTTTGAGGTTAATGATAATTTCAAATTACAACAAATATGGGATAAGTCGCATATTCTTTTATATGGTGTAAGCGGTGTGGTATTCAACGGTTGTACTTTTACCAATGCGACCCAAACGACAAATAAGGGCACTGGAATTTATTGTGCACCCGGACCAGGAAAATGGCTTGGCTGCGGATTTAAAGCATTAAGTATTTGCAGCTATCCTATTTCCCCTTGCCCTGAGGGCGCACTTGATTGTTGCAGATTTGAAAATCTTGAAAAAGGGATAGTAGCGATAAACACTGGTATATATACTATAAATGTTGAAAATGCTATTTTTACAAATAACAGTTACGGCATTAAAATGACAAATGTTAACAATGCTTCAATTCTCTTCAGTGAATTTGAGCTTGGTCAGGCTTCAGAAAAAGAATTAGAGAATTGTGGAAGCAAAGCAACGGCTTTTGGTATCTTTATGGATAATTGCACAGGTTTTGCAATAGAGGAGAACCACTTTACAAAGGCACAAGGAGCACCGACAGGAACCTTTACCGGAATTTATATTGCCGAAACCCAGGCTGCCGACCAGGTTTATAAAAACTATTTCGACGGTTTGAGCTATGGGAATTATGCGGTGGGGAAAAATTGGAAGCAGACTTACACATGGCAAGGGCTTGCATACTACTGTAACGAAAACACGGGAAACTGGAAAGATTTTAATATAATAAAAAACAGTCAGGTTCCACCCATTGGGGGAATACAAAATCCGATTGGTTCAACTCAAATGACCGCTGGAAATACTTTTTCAGAGTTTGCAGTTTCCAATTTTTATAATATGGGTGATTATTGGATTAGTTACTATTACTATGCTCCTTCACCAGGAAATACAAATACACCTTATTTTCCTGATGCAGTGTATCGCATATATCGCTATGAAGTTGTAGGGGTTCAGAATCAATGCCTTTCACATTATAGCGGCGGAGGTGGTGGCTCTGAAAGAGAGCTGGTATTGACTCCCGATCAAAAACAACAAACTGAATTCGAATTTGTATCCAACCTTTCAGATTATAACAATGTTAACGACCTGTACGAAAATCTGAAAGACGGCGGCAACACCTCCGCCACAGTAGATGATATTGAAGCTGCCTGGCCACAAGATATGTGGGAACTGAGATCGGAATTACTTGGAAAATCCCCGCATTTATCAATGGAAGTGCTTAAAACTGCAGCCGACAAAACAGAGGTTTTGCCAGAAAGTGTAATCTTCGACATTATGGCAGCCAATCCTGATGAACTGAAAAAGGATGAGTTGATAAAATATCTCGAAGATAAAGAGAATCCATTACCAAGTTATATGATTGACATTTTGAAACAGGTGGCAGCAGGTACGACTTATAAAACGGTTCTGATGCAACAAATGGCAAATTATAACCAGACGAAGACCCGAGCAGGCAATGATATCATAAGAAGCTTGCTTAACGATACAATTTTAAATTATACTGAACTTCGAAATTGGTTTGATAATATTGGAGGAAAAAGAGCGGACGAGCAAATAATTGCTTCATATATGAGCGAAGGTAACTTTGATGATGCAATTTCACTGGCTAACATTATGCCTTCGCTATACAACTATAGCGGAAATGAATTAACTGAACACAATTACTTTACCTATATGCTGAACCTTCAAAAAAATCTTGCTCAACAAGTCAGAACAATCTTTGAACTTGATAGTACAGAGGTTGCAAATCTGGAATTTATCGCCGAAAACAGTAAAGGAACAGCAGGAGCACAGGCAAAGGGAATTCTTGAGTTTGCATACGGTCACCATTATTGTAATTGTGTGGAGGGAGACACTTCAGGTTATAAAAACAGTGAAAATTTCAATTATAATGCCTTTAGTAAAGTTTTTGGGACTGAATTAGAAGTCAAACCCAACCCGGCTGGTGAATGGACAACATTCAATTATTCGTTTCCAACTTTTAATTCAGATGGTGTCATTAAAATATCGGATGTTGCAGGAAAATTAATTGAATCATTCACTGTCTCAGGTAAAAATGGACAAAAGTTATGGGATACACGCAAAATAAACAGTGGAGTTTATTTTTATAATTTTGAAGCAAATGGATTTTCAAAATCCGGGAAGATAATCATCAGTAAATAGCTAAAACATGGGGGATGACAGAAAGTTGTCCCCCAATTTAATCGGTGATATGAAAAAGAGAATTATTTTACTTGTTTTGTTATTCCCATGGATGATATTGTATTCTCAAAATTATCAATTGACATGGCAACAGTGTTATGGTGGGAGTATGCTTGATGGGGCCTATGATTTAATATCCTTAGAAAATGGATATTTAATAGCTGGAGGCACGGGATCAAATGATGGGGATATTTCTTTTTCTTATGGTAATGGTGATGGGTGGTTAATCAGAACAGACATAGCGGGTAATCTATTATGGGAAAAAGTATATGGTGGTACCGATTCAGAAGGATTTAGCAGAATTATTCCTACTGCTGATAACGATTATTATTTATTAGGTATTTCATGGTCTTCAGATGGAGATGTCAGCAACGATCCCTATCCTGATTCGCCAGACTACTGGATTGTAAAGATCGACAGTTCGGGCAATATTATCTGGGATAAAATTTTGGGAGGTACTGCAGGTGAGAATTTATGGAATGGCGCAGCAACTGCCGATGGAGGGGTGGTAGCTATCGGGGAAACAAGCTCAAATGATGGTGATGTAAGTATCTATTATGGGGGTAATGAAACCTGGTTAGTAAAATTGAGCAGCGAAGGAGAATTAGAGTGGGATTACACTATTGGAACAGACTTTTTTGACATTGGCCAGGCCATTATCCAGACCACAGATGGGGGGTTCCTGGCAGCGAGCAATTCCATTCTTTTGGAAGGCGGTTCGGGTAACATTACCTGTATCCCTCATTCTTACGGATGGGTTGAAGGAGTCCTTGTTAAACTTGATTCGAATCTGAATATTCAATGGCAACGCTGTTACGGAGGAAGCGATCACGATGGAATATCCGGTATAATTGAGATTACTGATGGATATGTTTTTGTGGGATCAGCATCTTCTAATGATGGCGATGTTTCAGGAAACCATGGCGGAATAGATGATTTTTGGGTGGTTAGAGTTGATTTTGAAGGAAACATAATCTGGCAAAACCCTCTTGGCGGCTCGAAAGGAGAAGCCGGGTGCAATATTATCGTAAATGATAACGGAGATTTTTATGCTATTGGTAGTACATATTCAAATAATGGAGATGTATACGGTAACCATTCCCTGACCGAATACTATGCAGATATTTGGTTAGTTAAGCTAAACCACGAAGGTGAGTTACTATACCAACAGTGTTTTGGAGGTGAAGGAAATGAATTAGTGGAATACGGTGTTGTTAAAAAAAGCGATAACAATCTTGTAATAGCTGGTCATACTAATTACGGACCCTCGTATGACGTGGGCTGCGCACCGCACGGCGGGAACTGGACTGACAAGGATTACTGGGTTTTTGAAATAGACAGCCTGGATACTACCGGAGCTGTTGAAAACCATTATGATAAGGAGTTGGTGAAGGTTTATCCTAATCCGGCGAGAGAGTATGTGGTGTTTGAATATTCACCCCCCTTCCCCCCTCAAGGGGGGACATATCCTGTGATTAAGGTAACTGATATTTTCGGGCAGGAGGTGATAAAACTAGATGTAAAATCAGAAAAGACAGTTTGGGATTGCCGGGAAGTAAAGGACGGTATCTATTTTTATGCTTTGGAAATTGAAGGAAAAAGATATGCGGGGAAGGTAGTGATAAGGAAAAAGAATTGATGAATTGATGAATGGTTGAATTGATGAATGAGGGATGGAACTAGTGCTTCGAGACGTTCCGCATATTTCGGAACTCTTCAGCGTGACCAGGGAATGATGAATTTTGAATGATAAATGTTGAAATTGAAAAGGGAGTCTTATTTTTCATAAGAAAAGTAAGCTTCCCCCGTCGAATAAAGGTCCATCATAGAGTTCTATAATTTCATAATCCAAAATCAAAAGGAAGTCGCGGACTTTTTTACCGTCCGAGAATTTATCAAGGTTTCCGATGATAAAGACTTTGTTTTCATGAACACCACAAGCACCTCCAAAGAATCCGTGGTTCATGTCTGGCAGAAGAATGTCAGAAGGGTCAACAAATAAATTATTATGGCCGTATCCCTGAAGAACCCTTGAAATACCAGCGTCCGATGTAATAAAATGATCATCTTTTAAAGCAAGAAGATTGCACCGCGTATATCCCTGCCCTGAGTGGATCAAATCGAGTTCCTCAGCATGGTTTGAGAATACGGAATCGGTATAGCGGAAATTGTGGATCAGGGCCAAAACCTTTTTAACCGATAACTGAAAAAAAGTTACCATTAACTGATTTGTTGTTGTAAATATTGAAATAATTGTTTTAATTTTAGGGATTGAATAACAGGATTACCATTAACCCTGAAAATGAAAAACAAAATAATTACTAATAAAATAATTGACGGGAGGCCTTTCAATAATAAAACCTCCCTTCATTTAAGATATTATTTCTTTTCGACCTGAAACTTTAACTTAACAAGAAAGGAGGAGAGCCGGCAAAGATAATACATTTTAATAAATTCAATCGAGATTGGCACTCTCAATTTATGCATCGGTAAAAAAAACTTTAACGATGTAAAAGAAATAAAGGAATTATTAATACTACAAAATATAAAAAAAATGAAAAAGATTAAGAGGATATTATTATGTTTTGCTATTTTAATATCACAATTTACATTATTAAGCCAAACTTACGATGATTTTTATTATGCTTTCGATGATAAAGTATATCTAAATGCTGTTAATAATAAATATGTCGTTGAATTTCCCAATGGTGTGGATGAAAATTTATTTAATCTAAACAACTTAACCTATGAAAAATTGAATGATAAAGTATATACGATCACGAATAGCCTAACTTCTATTCAAAACATATTTGGACAAAGTTTTTATTTTAACCCTGTTTATCAAACATTAAATGGAAATGAAATTTACATTACTAGAGAAATAATATTAAAATATAAAACAGGTGTAAGCGAATCTGATAAAAATAATTTAATCACCCTTTATAATTTACAATCAACTAAAACCACACGGTTATATTCAACATTTATTGTAAATAATTCATTACAGATTTCAAAGGCGATATATTTAACCGGATTAGTAGATTATTGTTATCCTAACTTCTTTTGCCAGGTACAATTTTTTGATGGTTATATACCAAACGATGAATATTTCTCAAAACAATTTTATTTGAATAATACCGGACAGCCTCTTAATGACGGTCATTGTGGGAAGCCAGATGCAGATATTAATGCTCCGGAAGCCTGGAATATCACAAAGGGCAACAGTAGTATAATTATCGCAGTGATTGATGAGGGCGTAACAAATAATCATTACGATTTACCATCAAATCGTCAAATCAGATTACCCGGTAGCAATTTTGTCTCCTCCCAAAATCCTGATGATCCTTCACCTGATGCTGATGGCAATCACGGGAATGCTTGTGCGGGTATTATTGCAGCGACACAAGATAATAATCAAGGGGTATCAGGAATAGCACCTCTTTGTAAAATAATGCCGATAAAAATTCCATCATCAAAAGATATAACTAATATTTATGCTGATGCAATCACTTTTGCCTATGAGAACGGCGCTGATATTATTTCTAATAGCTGGGGTTGGGCTGAACCCCCTTATTTCGCTTCTGCTGTTGTCGCTGCAATTCAAGATGCAATTGATGGGGGTTGCTTAGTAATTTTTTCAGCTGGAAATACTGCTAATCATTTAATTAATGAACCTGGATTTGTTACGTTTCCAGCCAATGCAAACGTAAACGAATTAATAACGGTAGGAGCATCAGATCGAAATGATCTTCAAGCAAATTATAGTCCAACCAGTATTTACTTAGATATAGCAGCACCTTCTCAGACAGCTTTTAATTCTCAAATACAGGGTGAAGGCCCAAATGTTTGGACTATCGATATTCCTGCATATTCTGGTTTTAATCCTTGGCATTTGCCTGATTTGGGTATTCCAGCCTTGGGAGAAGTATTACCAAATTATGGTACAAATAATTTATTTTATACTGGAAGAATGGGCGGTACATCCGCAGCAGCTCCGCAGGTTGCCGGTTGTGCTGCATTAGCTTTATCGGTAAATCAAAACTTAAGCGTTAATCAAATAAACAATTTGGTAAAATATAAGGCAGATAAGGTAGGAGATTATAACTATTACTGGAATCCATTAATGCCCGGGCGTTCTACTAAGCTTGGTTATGGCCGGCTTAACTGCTATAAGATGGTAGAAACTGCTCAAAAAATGTACACAACAGAAATAGATTTATATACCCGCGACACACCGGGTGATTTTGGAATAGAACCGAATGAAGCCGGCCCGAATGCTATTATGTACCTTAGTGAGGATATTTGGGTGCGCAATCAAAATGACGGACTTACAAATCAGGTTCATGAAAACCCGGTTTATAGCGCAACAAATCCTGTTTATGTTTATGTAAGAGTAACAAATAAAGGAGAAATAACTTCTTATGGTAACGAACAACTATATCTTCATTGGGCAAAGGCTTCAGCAGCATTACCGTGGCCGGAAAACTGGAATGGAAGCATGACAGATCCTTTAATGGGAGATTTATTAGATATTAAAACCATTCCGGCTTTACCTGCAGGCAGCGAAACCATTTTAACATATACATGGAATGATGTTCCAAATCCGGATGATTATGAATCTATTAATCCGGATGATAAATGGCACTTTTGCCTGCTTGCGAGAATTGTAGCTTCTTCCGACCCGATGACATTTCCTGAAGGGCCTTCGGTAAATGAAAATACTTTTCAAAACAACAACATTGCCTGGAAAAACATTACCATTGTCGACAATAAGAGTGAAGTAAGAAATCCTGGCGGGGTTATTGGCCTTGGTAATATCTTTAGGGAACAAACTACCTTTGAAATGGAATTTAAAGTGCCACAGCCCTGTGTTGGGCATACGATACTAGATGAAGCCGAAGTCAAACTTACCCTCGATGATATGACATACAGCATCTGGGCGGCAGGCGGAAAGCAGGGAAGCAATATAAAAGAGTTGAAAAACAAACAAGTCCTCATTACAGGCGACCCGGCTTTTTTAAGAAACCTTACTTACGAGCCATTTGTATGGAGCACTCTTTTTGTGGGTTTTAATTTTATTACCGGTAATGCAAATTCCAATAAAACAGAGTTTCAATATCTTGCAACTGAAAAACGTACTTCTGACCAAATGGTGATTGGTGGCGAATTGTTTATCATTAAAAAACCGGTAAGGAACCTGTTTGATGCTGATGCAGGTGAAGATAAAGAAATTTCTAAAGATGAAAGCACGACTATTCAGGCACAAGCGATAGGTGAAGCTGCAGAATATAACTGGTACGACTTGCAAGACAGCCTGATCTATTCAGGGACTGACTTAAATATTACACTCGATACAACATCTAAATTCAAGTTGGAAGTTCTTGCTCTAACTGACGGATTTAAAGATTATGATGAGGTTACCGTTAATGTCAAAGAATACGAGATTACCAATATTACGCCCAATCCGGCAAATGATGAGGTAACGGTTGAATATGAAATTGAAGGTGTAACCTTTGCATATTTGCTAATTACTAAACCGTACTCTACTGAAACGGAAACCTATATATTGGATATTCAACAAAACCAAATCATTCTTAATGTATCGAATTTACCATCTGGTGTTTATGGCTGTATTTTGGTTTGTAATGATCAGTTTGTTGATCAGAAATTACTTTTGATTTATTAAAATCTTTATTTTCAATAAAAATATTTTAACATGAAAAAGTTAAATAATAAAATATTATGGCTTGTTGTATTTATTGCAATTTTTCGCTTTGTAACAAATTCTCAAAGTATCGTCAATATTGAGATCATGCCACAGAATCCGACTAATCAGGACACTGTTGAATTATATTCTGGTGTTTTTTTCCCATTTGGTACTCCTGGGTCATGTCCTCCTCTTTCTGGATTTACACTAAAGAACGAGGATTCGTTTTTATTAATAAATCTTTTTTTTGATATTTCAGGAGTATGGTTTCAATTCTTATGTACAAGTGTTGACACTACTGAAATAGGTAAATTAGCTACGGGTAATTATTTAATGGGTATAATTGTAAATACGATATTTGAATCTGATACTAATTTTTTGGAGGATACCGATACTTTAGAATTCACGGTAATCAATTCAAATGATGTTTATGATTCAGAAGTGGGAAATTCATTGCTCATTTATCCTAATCCGGCGAAAGAATACTTGGTATTTGAGTTCGAAGCTCATCTCGCCTTAGGCGAGACGAAGTTTGAAGAGATTTTCCAGATTACAGATATTTTCGGAAGGAAAGTGGCTGAATTGCCTTTAAAATCTGAGAAAACGGTATGGGATTGCAGGGAAGTAAAGGACGGTATCTATTTTTATGCTTTGGAAATCGAAGGAAAAAGATATGCGGGTAAGGTTGTGATAAGGAAGTAGGCTGACAGGACGGACATGCGCTTCGAGAAGTCATGAAAGATGACTACTCCGCGTGACCAGGAAATGATG
Source organism: uncultured Bacteroidales bacterium (assembly GCA_963749345.1). Taxonomy (GTDB): domain Bacteria; phylum Bacteroidota; class Bacteroidia; order Bacteroidales; family JAADJA01; genus JAADJA01. The sequence continues at coordinate 1,336,643 of CAVVMO010000004.1, forward strand.
AATTTTGAATGATAAATGTTGAAATTGGAAAGGGAGTCTTATTTTTCATAAGAAAAGTAAGCTTCCCCCGTCGAATAAAGGTCCATCATAGAGTTCTATAATTTCATAATCCAAAATCAAAAGGAAGTCGCGGACTTTTTTACCGTCCGAGAATTTATCAAGGTTTCCGATGATAAAGACTTTGTTTTCATGAACACCACAAGCACCTCCAAAGAATCCGTGGTTCATGTCTGGCAGAAGAATGTCAGATGGGTTAACGAACAAATTATTAAGGCCGTATCCCTGAAGAACTCTAGAAATCCCAGCATCCGAGGTAATAAAATGGTCATTTTTTAAAGCGAGCAGATTGCACCGCGTATACCCCTGTCCAGAATGAATGAATTCGAGTTCCGCAGCATAGTCTGAAATTGCGGAATCGGTATAGCGGAAATTATGGATCAGGTATTTTGAATTACAGGTTGCGTTGTATTTGGCAGTATCAGGGTATTTTTCTCCAACGGCTGATTCGCCTTCGATGAATGGGATGGAATTTTTTTGAAGAATTTTTTTGTAATTATCCGGAAGATTTGGAGCAACAATCAGTGTATTGTTCATTTTGCAAAGGAAAATATCCGGATGACCGGATATTGCCGGGTAAGTAATGCCATGCGTGGAAAAGGGAATTACCTCTCCATAAACAGCCAGCGATTTTTTTGCTTTGGCTGGAATCCGCTTATCGGCAATGATAATCATGATTAAAATTTCTTAAGTCGGAATTTATTGCAAATAAAGAAATTATTGCAGACTTTAGCTGTATTATTTTATATGACAATGAAGCAGGTTATTCAAAAATCCATTCCTTAAAAATCATGTTTACTAAAGCAATTGTAAAAACACCTTGTAAAAATCTGGCCAGCGGCTTATCTTCAGCAGGATTGGGTAAACCGGATTATAACCTGGCTTTAAAACAGCATAAACTATACATTGATGCTTTGAAGATCTGTGGATTGGAAGTTACAATATTACCACCGGATGATCGGTATCCTGATTCGACTTTTATAGAGGATATCGCAATCTTCACACCTTATTGTGCAGTCATTACACAACCCGGAGCAGCTTCGCGCAAAGGCGAAATTATCGGATTTAGAGAAATTCTCATGCCATTTGACAAAACTATTGAAGAAATCCAACCCCCCGGAACTATAGATGGAGGAGATGTCTTAATGATCGGATCGCATTATTTCATCGGCCTGTCTGAAAGAACCAATATGGAAGGTGCCCGGCAATTGATAAGGGTATTGGAAAAACACGGAATGACCGGTTCAATGGTAAGTTTAAAAAATGTTTTGCACCTGAAGTCTGGTGTTGCTTATCTCGGGAATAACACGATGGTGGCTGCAGGCGAATTCACTTCAAAACCTGAGTTTAACAAATTCAATATAGTGAAAATTGATGATGATGAAAATTATGCTGCTAATTGCATCAGGATAAATGAAAATGTGCTGGTACCGGAAGGATTTCATAAAACTGTAAAAATGATTGAACAAGCAGGTTTTACTACTCTTGCGGTTGATGTTTCGGAGTTTAGAAAGCTGGACGGCGGATTGAGTTGCCTCTCTTTAAGATTTTAAATGTATGATAGCTAAAACAGGTTTAAAAATGAAGAAATTCCTGAAGCTTTGCGCTTATTCGATCTGCATTTTTGCCACTGGTTTTATTTGCTCCTGCAATACCGGAAATCCAAAGGTTATCATCACAACTGAGGTTGGAGATATTATCATTGAGCTTTATATAAATCAAGCCACAATAACCGCTTTGAATTTTCTAAAATATGTTGAAGAGACCAGGTATGAAGGAGCCAATTTTTATCGTGTTGTGAAGAAGGACAATCAACCGGGTAATGCAATTAAAATCGAGGTAATTCAGGGAGGATTGTTCAAAGATAATGACCCAAATGAATTGCCTCCAATACCCCATGAAACTACATTTCAAACCGGGATTTTACATAAAAACGGCGTGGTATCTATGGCCCGTAATGAACCTGGCACAGCAACCGACGATTTTTTTATCTGTGTTGGTGATCAACCCGAGCTTGATTATGGGGGTACGCGAAATCCTGATGGGCAGGGATTTGCAGCTTTTGGGAAAGTTATTGGTGGAATGGATGTTGTTCAAAAAATACACCAATCAAAAGCTAAAGATCAATACCTGGAACCTATGATAAGGATTATAAGCATGAAATTAGTGAAATAAAAACAACTGTGGATAACCTGTAAATTGTCATCATTAATTCATTCTGGTTTTTTAGGGGGTTTGGATATTATCAGTCCTTAAATTTTAAAGATAAGAACAAATAAAATTTCTGCCTTGCAGAGCAGGATCAGGAATAAAAGCAACCTGATTGAAATGGTGAAGAAGCATTTTTTTATTCTTGCTATTATACCCAATCGCATAATTCAGCTGGTCAGGGGCCACGGTGATTTCAACTTTTTTACCTTTTTCTTTAAGCGGATCAAGCAAATCGTGCCATACCTCTGTTAAAACTAATTCGCGAAATGAAGGATGAAACGGGCCAGCAACCAGTTCCTCACCAGAAAGCAATCCTTCTGATGGATGTAACCCAATACGGATTACTTTAACGTTTGCTTCTTCAAATATTTTTAATAACTCTTTCGACCATGTAACAGCTTCATCCAATGTAAGCGGCTGGTATTCGCCGGTTCTATAAAGTTCTTCAAGCCTGGTTCCTTTGATCACTAATACAGGGTAGATGCGGGTATTATCGGATTTCAGCTCTGTAATTTTTCTGGCAGAGCAAATTGATTTTTGTAAAGTATCTCCCGGAAGGCCAATCATCATTTGAAGTCCCAGCGAAAAGCCCTCTTCTTTAATCATCATTGCTGCTTCAATAGTATCTTCTGAAGTATGTCCCCGACCGACCTGCCTCAGCACTTTATTATCCATCGATTGTGCGCCGAGTTCGATGGTTTTTACATTGTATTTTTTCAGCAGTTTTAAAACATCCAGGTCTATATTATCCGGCCTGGTTGAAACCCTTATGCCGGAAATCTTACCTTTTTCAATGAACGGTTGTACAATCTTCAGAAAGTTTTCCTGTTCATTTGGATTCAGGCCAGTAAAATTCCCGCCAAAAAAAGCCAGCTCGGTATCGGTGTCTTCATTTGGAATGGTCGATAAATGGTCATTGATCATTTTGTTAATTTCTTCTGAGGAAGGTACTTTTAAACAACCTGAGATTTTCTTCTGGTTACAATAGATGCATTGAAAAGGACATGCCAGTTCGGGTATAAAAACAGGTATGTTGAAATGTTTTTTTTTCATCGAAATTTCTGGCATCAAATTTATGTAATTTTGCTCGTTATAAATAACATAGCTGATTGAGCGTTGTTATAGTTTAATCAATATATTCAATTAATTAGGAATAAAATTAATAATTATGAAAAGTAGTAATGCAATGAAATTATCTCTGAAGCTATTCCTCTTTTTGATGATTGGAGGAATTGTTTTCAGCACCAGTGCTTGTAAGAGCAAGAAAAAACTTGCGCAGGAAGCCGCAGCAAAAGAATATGCAGACAAAGTGGAGAAAGCAAAGGCCGAACTTCAATCTATTCTTGACGATAACGGAACCATGCCGCTGGCAGAAATGGAGCGCCGTTTGAACGATATCAAATCACAAAACCTGAATGATCCCGGGGTAAATGCCCTGATAAAGCAGGTTGAAGATAAAATTGCAAAGGAAAAAGCCAGGCTAAAGTTACTGGAAGAGCAGAAGCAGCTTGAAAAAGAGAAAAAGAAGGAGAATGTCGGGTATGGATACATCAATGATTATTTTATACAGATAGCCTATGCAAAAGATGTAACCACAGCCAATAATAAAATAGTCGAAGCTATGAAATTGTATGCCGGAAAAGATGTTCCAGTATTAATCATCATCAGCCAGGCCGACGGCATAACAGATTATGACAAACCGACAACCATTGAAAAATATCTGAATTTCGTAAAAGACCAGAAAAAGTATACCAATGATATTTTCAGTGTAAAGTTTGACTCATACGGACAGATTACGGAACTTGAATTAATTAAAAAATAAATAAACATGAAATCGAAAATATTTGTTATTGCAATCGTATTAGCTTCTTTTTCTCTCAGCCTAAACGCCCAGGATAATCTCAGTCCGCAGCGCAAACAGGCAATTGATTCCCTGGCATTGGAAAAGGTTCGCGACCTCAGTAAGTACATTACCCTGATTGGTGATAAGGAAACAGAATATTCAGAAGCTACCAGGGTGATCGACCGCGCTGTTGAGCTCTTTATGGATGGCAGTGAAGTGGGTGTATCAACTTTAACCACACAGGATGTAAATTATTACCCGGTACGAACCTACCTGGAAAGGTTGATGCGTTTAAATTACAGCAAAGTTGATGTAGAGTGGTATAAAATAGAATATGTCAGCGACCTGGAAAAGCAACCTGATGGAACCTATGTGGGTGTGATTACGATTTTTCAGAAATTCTCAGGTTACGACAAAGAAGGTGGACTCGTATACCAGGACGTCACTAAAAAGGATATTACCGTTTATGTAAAACGGAAGGAAACACAAATAGCCGGGCGATTAATTGGTTTTTGGGATGTGTTGCTTGGAGATATCAGGGTAAAGGAGACTTCCAAACCCTGATCTGATTTTTGATCACAAAAGAAACTATTGAATAAAGAGGCTGTCCCGAAGGATATTTGAGACAGCCTCAATCCATTGATCTATTCATAATAATGCTATAAGAATGTCCGGGTATAAACTATTCTTTCTTGTATTGCCATTTGTGGTGTTGTATTCAGCGGCAACTGCTCAAAATAGCCTCGGCAGCCTTACCGGTGACGAAAGTTCACTATATGCACAAACCAAGCAGGTAAACCAGTTTTTCAGACGTTTTAACAACGAAGAAGACCGTTTCGGAGTTCGTTACTATCCGGGTGACAACCTATACCGTGACAATGAATTCAGAAATACTTATCTGAACATGATCTTTGATCAGTCGAGCAGTTTTATTGATCAGGATATTAAAGAAGAATTTATTGAAGACATTACACGTTCCGGTTCTGCTAAGTTCCTGGAGTTTCACGGCGGATCATGGTTTGCAGAGCTCGCTGCCACTTTTAATTATTATGGGAGCAAAGAAAATATGCTCTTGTTTTTACAACTTGAAAATGAGAACCTGGGCTCGAAATGGGTGATCACCAATGTATATTTTAATCGCTTCCTGCGATTGTTCTATAAAGGAGAAGAAAGCGAGATTGGCAATTCTTTTTTGCATCCCATGAGCCATGAACTTGACTTCATGAATATTTATAAAGCTTTCAGGGATAAAAATTACGTCGAATATTATGCAAGTCAGACCTATCAACCGGATTATCTTTCCCTTTTGTTTTATGAAATAAAAAATGGAAACATGAGCTTTGTGAATGCGGGCCAGATGAAGTTTCATTTTTTCCAGATCGATGGGTGGTATTTCGAGCTTTCCTATTTCAACAGGCCTGGAAACAATTCCGGTTGGCTGATTTCAAAATTGTATAAAATCACAGATTCTGAAAAAGAAGAACTCATTAAATTCTATTTGCCTTGAAAAAATTTACCAGATTCCTGATCTTTCCTATGCTTCTATGTTTTTCGGCAGGTATTTTTGCACAAAATAAAGGTTCTTTAACCACAGCGGAGCTCGAAAAATATAAACAGCAGGTAACCAGCCTTGTTAAATTTTTAGAGAGTACGGTTAACTTTTTAGGCGACCCAACATCTATTGCAAAGGAAAAGGAAATCGTCATCAACGAAAGCTACCTGAAAATATTCGTGAATGACAAAGTGCAGGTAGAGGATGATTTGGATGAGAACCGTGAAGTTCCTTTATACAAGGATGTTCAGGCTTATTTAAAGGACATTGGTTTCTTTTACCGGCGGGCAAAATTTGAATTTGTAATTGCCGACATCACACATTTCGTCAATGAGCAAAACAAGCATTACTTTAAAGTGACTTTTAACCGGTCGCTGAATGGCCTGACCGTGACAGGTGATTCTGTAAGTTCGCGAAAAGTGAGGTACATGGAGGTAAATCTTGATGTCAACGCCAACACCCTTAAGATAGCCAGCATCTATACAACCAAACTTGACGAAAAAGAAGAAACCAAAGTTTGGTGGAATAACCTTGCTTTTACCTGGAAAGAAATCTTTGGGAAAAATGTTTTCATTTCAGATTCGATAGAACTTTCCAATATTTACTTCTTTTCTGATAGTATGGTAGTTGTTTCACAAAACCCCGATACTCTTCTTTCCTCCACCGATTCTACTTTGAATTATCAAATTGCATTGCCCGATGAAAAGAAATTAGATTCAACCACTTTAGTTTCGTCCGATACATTTTATTTCAACACCGAACCAATTTATACCAAACTCAGGGGCATCCTTAAACAGCAGCAAATTGATGTTTCAAATAACCATGAAATTAATAACCTTGGCCCTCTGACCGAGCTTACAGAGCTCAGGGAAGTTAATTGTTCAAACACAATGGTTACCGATCTTTTTCCCATCCGCAATTTAAATCATCTTGAAATGCTGAATTGCTCAGAAACGCCGGTGGACAATATCCAGCCCCTGTATTATTCAACTACCCTTAAAGACTTGAATTGCAGTTATACCTTGATAAATGATCTTACACCAATCGCGGGTTTGGTCAACATTGTGAACCTGAAATGTGAAGGAATTAAGATTACCAACCTCGATTTTGTAAGCCAGATGAAAAACCTTAAAATCCTTGATTGCAGCAATACGAGGATTTATGATTTAAGCCCTTTGGCAGATTTTAAAGCAATTGAAAGCTTAGACGTATCAGGTACAAGTGTGAACAACCTGAATACGGTTAAAGAGCTTACAAACCTTACTTATTTTAATTGTGAAAACACAGCCGTTTCTTCACTCGAATCCCTTATTGATCTGCCCCGGTTGGAAGTTTTGAGGATCAGCAATACCAGTGTAACTTCGCTTGAATTTTTGAAGGGTATAAACAGCCTGAAAAGAATTTATTGCGACAATACAGAAATTCCTAAAATTGAGGCCATTCAGTACATGCGGGATCATCCTGAATGCCTGGTGATCTTTGAATCAGAGGATTTGTTTTCGGGCTGGAAGAACCTCGAAAATCCCTGGAAGGAAATTGTGAAAAAAAATGCCCAAATCAGCGAGCAGCCAACGCAGGAAGAGTTACACCAGGTATTAACCATTGCCAAACTTGATATTTCGGGCAATAAAGATATAACCACTCTCAATCCGGTCAAAAGGCTGTTTAATCTTACAGTCCTCAACGTGTCTGCCACGAATCTTAAAGATTTTACACCCGTTTCAGAGGTGCGGGAACTGGAAGAACTCAATATTTCAAACAATACCGTCAGTTCAATTGACTTCTTAACCAATTCGAGCCGTTTGCATATACTGAATATTGAAAATACCCAGGTGGCATCGCTTTCGTCATTGGAAAAGCTATCTGACCTGAAAACAATTTATGCCGATAATTCAGGAATTAATGATTCCAAAGCATTTCAGTTCAGGGAGAAGAATTCCGGTTGCATCGTGGTATATAAAACAAACGAACTGGAAGGTTGGTGGAATGGCCTGTCGGTTGCATGGAAAAATCTTTTCTCCGGTCAGTTTAAGATTGATTCTCCCCCAACAAAGGAGCAATTGCACCTGATTTTATTCCTCGATTCGCTGGTCATTAAAGATAACAGCCAAATTAATGACCTTAGTCCGGTTACGATGATAAGCGGCTTGAAAAACCTGACCATGAGCGGCACCCAGGTGAGTAATCTTCAGCCCCTTTCGCAGTTAACGAATTTGGAAGTATTCCAATGCAACCAAAGCCCGGTGAGCGATCTTACCCCATTATCAGGATTAAGTAAATTACAAAAGCTGGACATTGAAAATACACCGGTCGAAGACCTTGATCCCATTGCCGTATTGCTCAATCTCCGATCACTGAATGGTTCTGGTACTCAAATAAAATCAATTGATCCGGTAGAAGATTTGATGAAGCTGGAAGAAATTAAACTGAATAATACTTTAATAAAAAACCTGAAACCTTTGCTGGATCTGCCCGGGCTGAAATCCCTCGAATGCTACAATACAAAAATCACTTCCAAAACCGTAGATAAATTTAAAGAAGCAAAGCCGGGAGTTAAAGTGGTGTACTATTGACCATACTATTGTCTAAAATGATATTGAAATTCCGGGTATTGGATATTTTAAAAAAACTTTGCTTTACTTAAGTATTCTGACTTTAGGAACCCTCATTCAAGTATCCGGTTTTGATAAATAATTTCTATCTTTCTTCTATAAATCCTCGGTTACTTAACAAAAATGTAGAGCAATGGGGTTGCTAATTTCTTCTTCATCTTTCCTTTCGGAAGATATGTTTTTGTTCGTTAAAATAACGAGGATGCCAGTTTGTAAACGGGGTTATCCATCAGTTGATGGACATTGCCACCACAAAGTTAGCCGGCCTTTTCATTTGTTTTAAATAACTTTTCAAGTTTGCCTTGATAATATTTTTGCTTTCTTTCAATTTGCTCAGGTGATAAAACAATTTGTGGTTCGGCATAGGATTCATTTTTGGATAGCACATTCCAAATAATGACCAGTTGTTTTCGTGCAATTGCTATCAGAGCTTTTTTGCTTGATTTTCGAATGCTGAGTTGTTCAAATTTTGTTTTCAGGTAACAATTTCTTGTTCGGCTTGCCGCCCACCCTGTTTGTACGAGTATCCTGCGCAGGTATTTGTTTCCTTTTGTTATGGATCGGCTTTTTATTTTTCCTGCACTCTCATCGTTTTTTGGGCGAAGACCACACCATCCGGTAAGGTTTTGCGCTGTTTCAAACAAATTGATTTTTCCTCCGATTTCTGCAAATATGATAATGGCAGATAATTTTTTGATACCGGGTATTGTTTGTAACAACCCAATTTCCTGCTGGTAATTTTCATCTGCTACTTTTTGGGCTTGACCCACTAATGCTTCACATTGATCATGGATATGAATGTAATCAGCGTAAATCTGTTGCAACAAAAATATGTCGTGTTCATCAATGATGCCTTCCAAGGCTTGTTTTACTTTTTCTCCATGCTTATTCCTTATTCTACCATGCACTAACTTCAATAGTTGTTCCGGTTGATATTGCCCTTTGCAAATACTGGCAACAATATCAATTACCGTTTTGCTCCCAATGGTTGAACTTAATGAAGCTATCTTGATGTTGCACCTGGATAGTTGTTTTTCTATTTGTTGCAAGCACCTTGTCATTTTACCCTGCAACTGGGCATAGCGCCTCATGTAATCGCGCAGGACTCTTATGGTTTTGTCCGGCACAACGCTACCTTTCAATAACTCTTTATCTAAAAGCGTAGCTATCCATTGTGCATCCTGAACATCACTTTTTCGCCCGGGCATTTGCTTTATAAAATATGGATTAACCAGCAAAAGTTTAAAATCGCTCTCCAGCGCACGCCATACGGGCATCCAATAAATACCGGTGCTTTCCATGGCAACTTTTTCAACTTTTTCTCCCTGTATCCAGTGGCTTAATTCTGAAAGACCTTGTGTGGTTGTTGAAAATTGTTTGACTTCACTTTGGTATTTCCCTTTTTTGACACACGCAAAAATTATATCTTTGTGCACGTCCAGTCCGCAAACTCGTTTTAATTTGTTCATACAAATGTTTTTTACCGCAAAAATATTGTACTTCGAGTACGCGCGGCTAGTGAGAGGCGGACTGGATTTTTATCCCGTTTATGTGTAATCAGAAAATTTCATGTAAGTTTACAAATCAAATAGAAATCCTTTGGCAAAAATATAATAGCTACACTATAATTCACCAAATTTATGACCCTACGCAACCAAATGCAGGACTATCTTAAAACCTTAATGGTCAAAGAAGGTAAGAAAATATCCCTTGCTGATTTTGATACTGATTTCGATCATAAGATGATCAGCAAAAATGAAGGAGAAGAAATGCTGGAAGATGGTATTAGAAAGCTTGCCCGGATGCAGGATATGCTTTATGCAGATAACCGGTATAACGTTCTCATCATCCTCCAGGCAATGGATGCAGCCGGAAAAGACGGAGCCATTAAACATGTCATGAGTGGATTTAACCCGCAGGGAGTGAAGGTGACAAGTTTCAAATCACCTTCCGGCGAAGAACTGGATCATGATTATTTTTGGAGGCATTACAAAGCTTTACCGGGGCGTGGTGAAATAGGAATTTTCAACCGTTCGCATTACGAAAATGTGTTGGTTACCCGCGTTCATCCCGAATATATTTTGAATGAGCGAATCCCGGGAATTGAATCAATAAAGGATATTGATAAGAAATTTTGGGAAAAGCGGTATAAGCAGATCAACCGGTTCGAAAAAAATCTTATTGACAATGGAACGATCATCCTGAAATTCTTTTTGCATGTTTCGAAAGATGAGCAAAAGAAACGCTTCCTCGAACGCATTGACAACCCTGAGAAAAACTGGAAATTTTCTCCTGCGGATGCTGCTGAACGAAGACATTGGGATAAATACCAGGAGGCTTATGAAGAAATGCTCGGTGCTACTTCAAAGGAATATGCCCCATGGTATGTACTGCCAGCTGATGATAAATGGTTCACCCGCATTTGTCTCGGCTCTGTCATCTTTTTTGAATTTGAAAAGTTGAAGCTTTCTTATCCTAAGGTCGGCAAAGAGGAGATGAAAAAACTGCTGTCAGCAAAAAAGGAACTGATGGAGGAATAATGATCTGTCTTGTATAGGGAATGCAGTATAGCCCTGATAAAATAAAAAACCCCTGAGAATTTCTATCACAGGGGTTTTTGGTTTTTATTATGGAGAATTATTCTACTATCATCTTCTTTGTGACTTTAGCTTCTCCGGCTTTTACAGTGTAAAAATATATGCCGGGAGTGAGGTTGGAAACATTCAATTCAACCTGGTTCATTCCGGGTTTAACGGCACCTGCATCTGCATTTATAACTTTCTGTCCCAACATGTTCACCACATCAATTGTCAAATTAGTATTATGCCTGATATTAACTTTTACAATTGTCAAATCTGATGCAGGATTCGGATAATTCTGTAGGACATCATAGTCATACACAGGAGTAAGGTTTCCCTTATTTCCAACAAATATTTCATCGAGGTTTTCCTTCATAAACCATATTGTATTGTTTGAATATGGATCCAAATCCCCCCTCACTGCTAAACCAGGAAGATCATCCGTTTGGTAGATCAGGTAGAAGTAATCATCTGACTTTGATGCAAGGGAAGGGAATACGCATTCATCATAAGTATGGATGAGATCTGCATTAAGATCAACAAACTTGCCCCAGAAGTCCCCGTTGGGAGAATATCGTGCCCACAAATGACGGTAATTTTGAAAATTATCATTGTAGTATTCAGTTGTTGACGAATAAACAATGTAGATTTCGTCATTCTCTGTAATTGTAATTTGTGGCATGCTCGATGCTCCGATGTAATAAAGACCTTGTGCTCCATCGGTAGTCAAAATATCAAGAGCACCGTTGCCGTCGGTATCCTGCATCCAGCCGATCAAACTATAATCCTCCACCAGTTCCGAACCATCTTCACCGTATGGGTTCAACGCTTCCAATGAATTTGAAAAGGTAGGTCTGCTTTCGTTCCAGTAGCCCACTCCATCGACAAATGGGTACCACTCAGTCCCGTCGGCCGCTCCTCGTGCCCTGTTTATTCCGAATACAACGTGAACCTTTCCTTCACTGTCAAAAGCAAGGTGGTGAGCGCCATCAACGCAATAAAACGTGTCTGTTTCGAAAGGTGCAGCTGGATTGAATAACGGATAAGGACATTCCCAAATCACAGTTTTATTCCAGGTATCTCCTCCATCGGTCGATTTCATCAAAACAAAATCCCTCCATGCATCACCTACCAGGAAAGCAATGTTGTCATTGTTGCTTACTGCCCATTCATACATATCCGCGCTGAATCCTGTATAATAATTTGAATTTAATCCATTGAGGATTACATTTTGCGGGTCCCAGGTTGAGCCTCCATCAGTTGATCTGGAATAGAGGAGCGCACCGTCAAGGCCTTCGTAAATTGTCCCTGTATTAGCTTCCGGCCATGTAATTGCCAGCATCTGGATTACATTATGGTTTATTCCGGAAGTAGTTGCTCGGGGCCATGATATTTTCTGGTCAACCGGTGCTTCAAATACTGTTTCTGACCAGGTCCCGGTACCTTTGGTATCCCTGATCATATAACGAAGCTGTCCCAATGCAAAATCATGCGAAACCACAATTTCACCGTTTTCACCATAGGGCGCATAAGATGGCCAGCCAGTGCGTATACTTTCAATCCTCACAGTTGGTGCTGGCCCCCATGCAGAACCGTCGAAATAATTGTATCCGGTACCACGATCTGAAAAATTTGGATCATTAATTCCATAAGTCCAGGTAGCACCCATGGTTCCATCATCAAATACATGAAAACGGTTTTGGCAACCTGTATTGGTTTGTAAGTCGTAACGGGTGTTCCCAATCATTGTCTCTTCAGGGGTAAACCCTGATTTATAAGATGGTAGGGTAGGGGTTTTTAAGAGATTTTCTGATTGTTGTAGCTTGGGCGTCCTTTTTATAAAATGATTGCGCTGCTCTTTCGAGAGTAGTGCGCGATTCTGGGAAAATCCTGCAAAGCCAATACTGAAGATTATTCCAAACAATAGTAGGTTTTTCATAAAACTGATTTTTTAATTATTAATTATCGACTGTATGTGTAAAATTTATAAAGTTCAAATGTAGTCAAAAATATTAAAAAATTCGGTAATCAAATCACTTTAAGGCAGGGATTAATCAGTTAACGGTAAATTATTTTTTGAATCTTAGGTTCAGGATCCTTTTTTTATTCTCAGGAATTTCGATCGCTCTTCTAAATGAGGACCTTATTTCAAATATTTTCCGGTAAGTAATATGCTTCTTTCCAGGATTTGCTTCCATGGCTTCGAGGGTGGCTTTCATTTTTGGGTTGAAATCACCAACCCATGAAATTTCGATTTCTTTAATTTGAGGCCAACTCTTTGAAATAGATTCATTAAGATGCCATAAAATGGCTGATTCAATTCCCATCCCCTGAAATTCAGGAATCACGCCCATAATAGTTACCCTTGAACGGTTTATAATTTTGCTATTCTTCAATAACAGAAACCTTAATTTGTTCCGGAGGTTTAATTTCCCATTGAAAAGTCTGAATATTTGGTTGACGTCGGGAATCATTATAACAAAACCAATGGGTTTAGAATCATAATAGGCAAACCAAATAAATTCTTCAACCAGAAAGAAACTGGAGTCCTTGAACCCTTTCTTCACTTTTGAAATATCGAGTGGTGAAAAATGTTCGTGATAGATCCAGGCGGAATTGTAAATGCTTACAATGTCTGCTGCATATTTCTCAAAATTCGTTTTCCTGATATGTTCAAAGGCATAACCGGGTTTACGCATAACCCATTTGGCAATTGTCCAGAACCTTTCAGGAAAAGGTTTAGTATGGTCAAGGTGTTTTGATTCCTGTTCAAAAAAAGGTTTAAAACCATACGCCTTAAAAAGTTCCTTGTAGTAAGGAGGGTTATAATTCATACCAAAAGCCGGGGGGATGAATCCTTCCACCAATAAACCCCAGAAATTGTCATTTTCTCCGAAATTCACAGGTCCATCCATGGCTGCCATCCCTTTGTTTCGAAGCCATTCAGTACAGGCATCAAAAAGGATAAAAGCGGCCTCCTGGTCGTCGATGCATTCGAAAAACCCCATTCCACCTGCCGGAGGATTGTATTTATTTGCTTTAGCAGTAATATAGAAGGCTGCAACTCTTCCGATAAGTTGACCCGAATTGTCTTTAAGTACCCATCTGATCGCATCACCGTCTGCAAAGTATTTGTTTTTATTCGGATCAAAAATGGAATTAATTATTTTATCCAGGGGGCAAATCCAATTGTGATCATCGCGATAAATAATACGGGCCACATCAAGAAATTCTCTTTTGGTGCGTTTATTATTAACTGGTATTAACCTCATCGCAAATGAATACTCAAATATTAGATCGTTGATTTTCGAAATAATAAGCAAATATAGATAAATTTACTTTCGTGTATCAGTGAATGATTTTCTCTGCAAGGTAACGCCTGTGCTTTTTTTTCGGTTGGTTCAGATATTTCATTAACAAATAAAACGTTTAATGATAATGCGAATTATTAAGAGTTTCCTCCATGTTTCCGAAACTCATTATATTTGCCACATTCATATTTTCAAGACAGGAAGTGAATAAAATATACTGGTTGGTTGTGAAGTCTTACCTGGGGCCATTCGTGATGACCTTCTTCATTTCGCTATTTATACTGCTGATGCAGTTTCTTTGGAAATATGTTGATGATCTGGTTGGCAAGGGACTCGAATGGTACATCATTGCCCAATTATTATTTTACGCATCATCCACTTTTGTCCCGCTCGCTTTGCCGCTTGCTATCTTGCTTTCCTCATTAATGACCTTTGGTAACCTGGGAGAATATTATGAGTTGGTTGCCATGAAAGCGGCCGGAATTTCACTAAGGAAGATTATGATGCCTTTGATTATCATGTCGGTTATCATTAGTTTGTTTGCATTTTATTTTTCGAATAATGTTCTTCCCATAGCAAACCTAAAATTTAAATCATTGCTTCATGACGTTCAGGAACAAAAACTGGCGCTGGATATTAAGGAAGGAATTTTTTACAATGGATTGGAGGGATTTACCATCCGGGTTGGGAAAAAAGAGAAAGATGATAAAACCATCCGTGATATTATGATTTATGATCACACGGATAAAAAAGGTAATACGAATTTAACGGTTGCCGATTCGGGACAAATGGAACTTACTTCCGGTGGTTTAACCCTTGTGTTTACCCTTTATAGCGGTTATAATTACCTTGAAAGAACGGATCAGCGGCAATACAGGCAAAACAGGCAGTACCAGAAAACAAAATTCCGTGAGGAGATCAGAACATTCAATTTGATGGATTTTGAAATGACACGCACCAACGAAGATCTTTTTAAGAACAATTACTCGATGCTCAATCTCCGGCAACTCAGAAAAGCTGAAGATTCATTGGTCAATCAATTTCATGAAGCGAAAGAACGTGTTTGCAAAACTATGGTACAGGATTTCTATTTCTATTCCAATATTGATTCTGCAATCCTGACCACCTATAATCCTGATAAGCCTTATTCAAAGGATCTCCTGGCCGACTTCAATAATGATGAAAAAAAAGAATTGATTGATGAAGCCCAGAATAATTTTAGAAAATCAAGGCAAACCATTCAGAATTATATCAATGATATGGATAGTAAGGAACGAATGATTTTCAAGCATCAGTCTGAATTGCACAGAAAATATACACTATCAGTTGCATGCTTTGTGCTATTTTTTATTGGAGCCCCGTTGGGAGCAATTATCAGGAGGGGAGGGCTTGGATTGCCGGCGGTAGTTTCTGTGCTGTTTTTCGTTTTGTTTCATATCATCTCTATTACCGGTGAAAAATCGGTCAAGTCGGGTGTGGTCGATGCCAACATTGGAATGTGGGTAGCACCTGTAGTTCTTTTACCACTTGGAATTTTTCTGACTTTCAAAGCTACCACCGATTCTCCTCTGTTGGATTCGGATGCCTGGCGGAAATTTTTCGCTAAGTTTTTTAAAGCAGTAAATGCCCGATGAAAATTCTTTACATTTGTAATAAATCACCCTATCCGCCAAATGAGGGCGGTTCCCTGGGAATGTATGTCTTTATTAAAGGTATGATTGAGGCAGGCCATCAGGTAAAAGTTCTCTCATTCAATACAAACAAATCATTCGTCAATCCAGATGATATTCCGGAAAGTTTTAAAAATCAAACAGGAATTGAATTTGTTGATTTGGATCTTTCTGTAAAACCTTTTGCTGCCCTTTTAAATCTTTTTTCAAAAAGATCATTTCACGTTGAACGCTTTTACTCAAAGGCGTTTGAAAGGAAACTCATGGAGAAACTAAAAACAGATAATTACGACATTGTACAGGTGGAATACCTGCCCATGGCTGTATACAGAGAGATCATCCGCAAATATTCAAAAGCTAAAATCGTCTTTCGTTCACACAATATCGAGCACCTGATTTGGAAAAGAATCACATCAAACACTGGAAATCCATTAAAAAAAATTTACCTGGCTCACCTTACCCGAAAATTAAAAAATTTCGAGCTCGCATCATTGGGTCTTTTCGACGGGGTAACCACTGTAAGTCATATCGATGCCGATTATTTCAATAAGCTGGGATATTCAGTTCCAATCCTTAATGTGCCCTTTGGTGTGGATGTGAGAAATTATGAAATCAAAGAATCAGATGATGAGTTCCCCAGTTTGTTTCATCTGGGTGCCATGAACTGGATTCCAAATGAAGAAGGAATCAACTGGTTTCTTGATAACTGCTGGAGTAAAATCCATCAAAGGTTCCCAAAATTAAAATTTTACCTTGCAGGCAGAATGATGCCCGACTGGCTGATCAACTTGAACCTGCCTAATGTTGAGGTCGTCGGCGAAGTTCCGGATGCACAGAATTTTATGCGGTCGAAAGCGATTATGATTGTCCCTCTCTTTTCAGGGAGTGGAATCAGGGTTAAAATCATCGAAGGCATGGCCCTTGGAAAGACAGTTATTTCGACAGATATTGGTGCCGAGGGAATTGATTTCATTCCAGATCAGCATTTACTAATTGCTAATACTCCTGAAGAATTTTTATCGGCAATTGAAAGATGCATCTCGGACAGGGATTTTTGTGACAGCCTGGGCAGGAATGCCCGAAAATTAATTGAAGATAGACACAACATGCCCCAGATCATCCATAGGCTTGAAGACTTTTACAGGCAGATTTTGGAAAATTAAATTATTTTTGAAGCACTTATAATTTGGATATTTAAAGGTTCCATGAAGATATTTGTTTTGTTATCAAGGTTTCCTTATCCGCTTGAAAAGGGCGATAAACTGAGGGCATATAACCAGATCAGGCAGCTTTCACGGAATCATGAAATCCATCTTTGTGCCCTAAACGACATTCAACTTAAGAATGAAAGCGTCAAAGCACTTCAACCTTTTTGTAAATCCATCCATGTTCTGAATCTTTCAAAATTTGCGGTAACGTGGAATATCATTTTAGCCTATTTCAACGGGAAACCATTACAGGTTGGGTATTTTTATAATTTACATACGCAAAAAAAAATTGATCAACTGATTAATGAAATACAACCGGATCATATTTATTGCCAGCTTTTAAGGGTTGCCGAATACGTCCGAAAGAAAAATATTCCGAAAACCCTCGATTACCAGGATGTGTTTTCAAAAGGAGTTGACCGGCGCAAAGAATCTTCACCTTTTTATATGAAACCATTGTTGAAGCTAGAGTATAAGCGATTGTGCAGCTATGAAAAAGAGCTGTTTGATGATTTCGATAATAAGACGATTATATCCTATCCTGACCGGGATTTTATTCCTCATCCTGAAAGGAATAAGATTGTGGTTGTTACAAACGGTGTCGATACAGATTACTTTAAACCTATTGAAACCGAAAAGAAATACGATTTGATTTTTACCGGGAATATGGGTTATCCGCCAAATGTGAATGCAGCAGGATTTCTTGCAAAAGAAATTTTACCATTGATTCACAAAGCATTACCTGGAGTCAGGTTAATACTTGCCGGTGCATCACCTCATGCCCGGGTGTTGGAGTTGAAAGGAGAAAAGATAGAAGTAACGGGTTGGGTCGAAGATATCAGGGAATACTATGCCAGTTCCAGAATTTTTATTGCTCCAATGCTGATTGGCACAGGCCTTCAAAATAAATTACTCGAAGCAATGGCAATGAAAATTCCTTGCATCACTTCTCCTCTTGCAAATAACGCTTTAGGTGCAAAAAACGGTGAGGAAATCCTGGTTGGTCAAACAGCACAAGAATTTGCAGGATTGGTCGTGGATCTTTTGAATCATCCGCAACAAGCAGCAATACTGGCTGAAAAGGGATGCGAATTCGTTCACAGGAATTTTAATTGGGAAGCGGCCACTAATAAACTCGAAAAACTCTTTACAAAAAACTAAAGAATTGGAAAACGCATTGCTTGGTTTGGTCGCTTTTGCCTTTTTACTATTTATTATTGGACTGGCAGGTAAAAGCAAAGCTGTAAAAAAAAAGTCGATGACAAAAAGCGATTTTTATCAAAGGGTAACTGTTTTTTCTTTAATTTTAATGTTGCTTAGTGCCATTGTTTATAGTTTAATAGTTTAATCAGAATGGAACATCAGATCGATCAGAAACAAAGGGATGAAAGGATGTGGGGCATGTTCTGTCATCTCAGTGCTCTCACAGGGTACAATATTTTACCTGGTATCGGATTTGTGATTGGCCCTTTGGTTCTATGGGTCATAAAAAAACAGGAATTTCCTTTTGTTGATGAACAGGGCAAAGAGGCGCTTAATTTCCAGATTTCCATGATGATTTACATGTTTGCATCTGCCATTCTGATCCTTTTGCTGGTTGGATTTTTACTGTTGATCTCATTGGGCATTTTTCAGTTGGTTATGATCGTTATTGCCTCCATTAAGGCCAATAATGGCGAGCATTTTAAATATCCATTGTCCATTCGGTTTATTAAGTAATGTGGCCGGGCAAATGGACAAGCTGATTACAGGTTACATGACCTCTCCTCTCGGAACTATCCGGTTGCAGCATTCCGGTAAAGGCATTTGCTCTCTGATTTTTGTGGAGCATGAATTACCGGAAACTGAACACTATTCTGAATTGGATGAATGCAAACAGCAGTTAAGCCAATACTTCGAGGGAACACGGAAAGAATTCAACCTCATGCTTGATCTCACCGGAACAGCCTTTCAGATGAAAATTTGGGCAGAGCTGCTTAAAATCAGTTTTGGTAATACACTGACCTATGCTGATCTGTCCAGAAAAATCGGTGATATGAAATCCATTCGGGCAGTGGGCCGGGCGAACGCAACCAATCCGGTATCTATTATAGTACCCTGCCACAGGGTGATTGGTTCTGACGGCGACCTGACTGGTTACGCAGGTGGTTTATGGCGGAAGAAATGGTTACTCGAACATGAGCAGAAGCATTTTCAACTGAGTTTGTTTTAAAAAATTTTTAATGATTAAGATCAATCAAAGCTTAATTGCAGATTTGGCTGAAAAAGCCAGGAATTTAGATCGGAAGCGGATCAACTTCAACTTTCATAAAGTTCCCGGCGACCCTTTGCAACGCCTGCTTAATGTGATGCAACCCGGAACTTACCTGCAACCTCACAAGCACGAAAACCCTGACAAGCGGGAGGTGTTTATTGCTTTGATAGGTAAATTTCTCGCTCTGGAGTTCGATGAGCAGGGAAAAATAACCGATTCAATAATACTTGATCCTGCCAAAGGAGCTTACGCGGCTGAAGTTCCTGCCCGAACCTACCACACCATTATTTGCCTTGAGCCTGATTCGGCCATTTATGAACTGAAGGATGGCCCGTATGATCCCAATGACGATAAACATTTCGCACCCTGGGCGCCAAAAGAAGGGACAGAGGGATGTGACGAATTCATGAATAAAATCCTTTACCTTTGCAGCCTACTGTAAAATGATAATTTAATACATCAAATGGCTCAGCAACCATCCATTCCCAAAGGTACCCGCGATTTTTCACCCGTTGAAATGGTGAGAAGAAATTTAATTTTCGATACCGTCAAATCTGTTTTCCAGCTTTATGGATATCAACCCATTGAAACCCCTGCCATGGAGAATCTTTCAACGTTGATGGGTAAGTACGGCGAGGAAGGGGATAAGCTGCTGTTTAAGATTTTAAATTCAGGTGATTACCTGGAAAAAATTCCATCCCGCCTTTGGCGGGACCAAAATCCAGTACAGGGTGAAATTACAGGAATGATTTCGGAAAAAGGTTTACGCTACGATCTTACTGTTCCATTTGCACGATTTGTTGTTCAGCATTTGAATGAGATCACTTTTCCATTTAAGCGATACCAGATTCAGCCGGTTTGGCGGGCCGACAAGCCACAAAAAGGACGTTACCGCGAGTTTTTTCAATGCGATGTGGATGTGATTGGCAGTTCATCCCTTTTAAATGAAGTTGAATTAGCCCTCATCATTAACGATGTATTTAAAAAGCTTGGCGTCAGAAATACCATCAAACTCAATAACCGGAAAGTGCTTTTTGGGATTGCCGAATATATTGGCGGGACCGAAAAGTTCACTGCCATTACAGTAGCTATTGATAAGCTGGATAAAATCGGGATTGAAAAAGTAACCGAAGAACTCGCTATTGCCGGATTATCTTCCGAATCCATCGAACTGTTAAAGCAGTTACTTGAATTTAAGGGGAACAATCTTGAAAAAATTGAATTTTTGCAAAAAACCGTGGGAGGAACCGATTCAGGGAAAAAGGGTACGGAAGAAATGTCTTTTATTTTAAACCAGTTAAAAGAGTTGGAATTATCATCCTCAATAGAGTTTGATTTGACCCTTGCCCGGGGCTTGAATTATTACACCGGAGCTATTTTCGAAGTGGTAGCGCAGGATGTGAAAATCGGCAGCATTTGCGGAGGAGGAAGATACGATGACCTGACCGGGATTTTTGGATTACCCGGAGTATCAGGTGTAGGGGTTTCATTTGGAGCCGACAGGATTTACGATGTCATGCTCGAACTCAACCTTTTCCCTGCTGAAACCAGCGCAACCACCCAGGTCTTATTTGTGAACTTCGGCGAAAAAGAACAGAAATACTGCCTGCCTCTTGTAAGTAGATTAAGAAGCGCAGGAATTAATGCAGAACTTTTCCCTGACCAGGCCAAAATGAAAAAGCAAATGAGCTACGCCAACAGTAAGAATATACCATTTGTGGTGCTCGTAGGTGAAAACGAAATGAATTCCGGATCACTCACCGTAAAAGACATGTCTTCAGGCGAACAGGTGCAAACGACATTGGATTTATTAATAATGAAGATTGCTGATAAAACCTAAATTCAATCCCTGATACGGTCATCTATTACTAATTCTCCTCAAACAGCATATTGTAAAACCGCCTAATTGTTTCTTCCAATTCGATCATGGAGACAAATTTGCTGAAACGGTGGTATTCTTTTCCTTCGAAAAACAGAAGGATAGCTGGATTGGCGTAAACACCAAAGGCTGCCGGAATTTCAGGATATGACCTGGAATCGACAAATATCAATTTCATTTCCGGGAAGGAATTTACCATCAAATTATTTACTTTCGGACGAAGACTGATGCACGGCGCACAGTCGTCGTTATAGAAATAAACCATCAGGGCTTTTTCTTTTTCTATCCGGTTTTTCAGTGTGGTTGTTTCGTCCATTTTCCAGGTGTTATTAAATTCACAAAAAAATAATGTCTGTCTTAAAAATTTATACTTTTACCCGCAAATGTATTCATTTAGGTATGAACAGCTGGCACTTGAAATTTAAAATTAAAATCAACCGCTCCGCACTCTGGTTTTGCTTAAATCCAAAATGATCTCAGCTATTTGCTGGAGATCAATCCAACATTTAAAATCTAAATCGTAAATCAAAAATTGTAAATCGTAAATCAAAATGACATATATAATAAAAGGTGCAGGTTTAACCATTGAAGATGTTGTTAAAGTTGCCCGCCATAATGAAAAAGTTGAACTCCATCCGGAGGCATTGGAACGGATAAAGAAGTGCCGGGCCATGCTGGAGAAAAAAATTATTGCCGGCGAAATAATGTACGGTGTAAATACCGGAATTGGTGAATTTTCAGAAGTCGTGCTTACGGATGACCAGGTTAAGGACTTTCAGAAATATTTAATCTATAATCATGCTGCAGGAATCGGAGAGCCGATGCCCGCTGACTGGGTAAGAGGAGCCATGCTGGGAAGGATCAATGTGCATGCACATGGCAATTCAGGTGTGCGGCCTGAGATTACGTTGACATTAATTGAAATGCTCAATAAAGGAGTAACGCCATGGGTCTGCAAAAAAGGTTCTGTTGGAGCTTCCGGTGACCTGGCCCCGATGTCGCAAATCGCGCTGCTGATGATGGGTGAGGGTAGAGCATATTATAAAGGTAAGCTTTATCCCGGAGATGAAGCAATGAAGCTGGCAGGTATTGAAATCCCGGGACTGAAAGCCCGTGATGGACTTGCTACCATCAATGGGTCGAATGTATTGACTGCCATGAGCGCCTTATTTCTATATGATGCGAACCGATGGCTGAAGCAGGCAGAAATAGCAGCAGCCATGTCGCTCGAGGCCCTGAAAGCAAATATGAAACCCTACATCGAAAAGTTACATGAAGTCCGCGGTTTTAAAGGTGCTGTGCGAAGTGCCAAAGCCATCAATAAATTGGTGCAGGGTGGCGACCTGAAAGAAGGCCGTGTGAAGCATAAAGTTCAGGATGCATATTCGATGAGGTCAACCCCGCAGGTGGTAGGTGCTGCTCACGATGCAATGGCTTATGCCCGTTCACAGGTTGAAATCGAACTGAATGGTGTGGGAGATAACCCGATATTTTTCCCTGATGAAAATTTACAGTTGTCGGGTGCGAATTTCCAGGGATCTCCTGTATCATTGCCTATGGATATGGCCGGTGCAGCCATCACCATGATCAGCGTGATGTCGGAGAGAAGAATGAACCGTTTGAACAACCCGGCATTAAGCGTGGGGTTACCCGCTTTTTTGACAAAAGGAGCAGGCATGTTTTCAGGTCTGATGCTTAGTCAGTATACAGCCGACACGCTGATTGTTGAACAAAGAATATTATCCATGCCTGCCTCTGTTCAATCTATCCCGGCTGCCGCCGACCAGGAAGACTTTGTATCGATGGGGATGAATACAGCTCAGAAAAATTTCCAGATACTCGATAATGCTTATGGCATCCTTGGCATTGAAATGATGGCTGCCGCCCAGGCCCTCGATTTTCGCGAGTATAAGTTTGGCAGGGGTGTAACAAAAGCGAAAGAAATCGTTCGCAAGTACGTGGCCTTTCTCGACATCGACCGTCCTCTTTACGACGACCATAATAAAATGAAAGAACTCGTGGAGTCGTGTGAAGTTCTTGAGGAAGTAGAAAAGGTTGTAGGAAGTCTCGAATAATATATGATACTAGTCCGAAAAGCGATAAAACCGTCATTGCGAATCCGCTTCAGGCGGATGAAGCAATCTCACTGGTCTATTTTTCAACAGATTGCTTCGCCCCGCTAAGGATGGACTCGCAATGACGTTACGCTTGACTTTTAGGAATGAGCAAATGTTTTAATTTTAAAAGTTAATGGAATCCACCGGAGAATTTCAGCAAATGGAACCTCGACAGGTTAAACGTCCTGAATTGCTGACCTGGTTGTGTATTTTATCTTTTATTGGCAGCGGGCTGGCGGCTATTTCAAACTTGTTCATTTTCCTGTCCTATGATGAAATGGTAAACTTGACGGAGGAGATAAACCTCGATCTTCCGGAATTTGAAATGATGATGTCGGGCGGAACGAGATTCTTTTTTACAGGGTTTATTCTGTATTCGATCTCCTTATTTGGAGCTATCTTTATGTGGAAGCTTCGGAAAATAGGTTTTCACTTGTATACCGGAGCACAGATTTTTATTATTGCGCTTCCGGTGGCCTTTATTCCGGCATATCCTTTTTCAATGCTGAGTGTGCTGGTTACCGCTGCATTCCTGATAGGTTAGGCGGTACATCTTAAATTAATGGGGTAGTAAAATAGTCTGATATGGAAGAAAATGATCATCTGATTCCGGAAAATAAGCGACCGTTTTTTTTATCCATCCTTTGCTTTTCTGTTTTTGTTTATTCGGCTGTATTTATTCTCATTTTCTTAGCCACAGCCCTATTCAATAATTGGATCTACTATGTGCTGAATGATTATTTGCCTGAGAATGGAGTTGATAAATCAGCCATTCTCTGGTTATCCCTCACCGGCATCGTTTTATACGGAGGCTCTTTTTTTGGCGCCTTTTTAATTTGGAGGATGAAACGGGCTGGGCTTTATATCTTTTTAGCAGCTTCTGCACTAATTGCTCTTTTGCCCTATTTGTTTGGCTTTGGAAGCATTATCAACATGATGGTGTTTTCAGTACTGGCAATAACCTTTGCTTTTTTTTACAGAAAATTAAATCAATGACACTAGATGAAAACAAGCAAAGCACAGTTTGAATCGAAAGTGGAATTGATCCCGACAGCAAAGCGGGTCGGGATCTCAGGGTCATACCAGCCAGCCGGAAGGCTGGTTTCCCGCTGCTTGCAGCGAATAAAAAAAATAAAGTTCAAATATAATACCTCGCTGCTATATTGCGATAAAGTTTATTTTAATTCGAAAGATTATTGTATTAATAAAAATATTTACTTTTGATACAGGTTAAGAATTGAAATAATCGTTCAGTAAAAGTTGAATAGAAATTAATCATTTGCGCAATTCTTAAGTTATTAAACATTTATTGTTAATTTAATAATAATTATTATTTGTTTTGTAATACTGAAAAACTGTATTTTGTGGTCGGTTTAAATAAGATGATGAATTTTGACAAATTGTTTATAAACATTAATGAATCATTATAATATAGTGTCGATGAAGTTTATATTTACTAACCTTAATTCTTATGTTATGAGAAAATTTACCCTCTTTTTTGCATTCATATTTATTATAGGAATGCAGTATGTTCAAGCTCAGGGCAGGGTTATTTCCGGTACTATTACGAGTGCCGACGACAATAAGCCCATACCTGGTGTACAGGTCGTTGTTGACGGAACGACCGTTGGAACTGTAACTAATCTTGACGGATTTTATGAGCTTGCTGTTCCTGCAAGCGCTAAAAAGTTGGTTTATTCATTCGTTGGAATGGTAAGCCAGACTATCGAGATCGGTACTCAAACCACGATTAATGTTACGATGGCAACCGACCTTCTTAACCTTGAAGGTGTGACTGTGACAGCCCTCGGTATTTCGCGTGAAAAGAAATCACTGGGTTATGCCACTCAGGAACTTAAAGGGGAAGAGATAAGCCAGGTAAAATCTGCAAATTTTATCTCATCACTTTCAGGTAAAGCTGCCGGTGTCCAGGTAAAAACAAGCGGAAACATGGGCGGATCCACTAACATCCTCATTAGAGGTTCGGCATCTCTTACCGGTAACAACCAGGCCTTAATTGTTATTGACAATGTTCCTGTTAATAATGACAATACCAATACCGTTGCTCAATTGAGGGGTCGTGCCGGTTATGACTATGGAAATGCTGCATCTGACATCAACCCGAACGACATCGAGTCGATGACCGTTTTGAAAGGCGCTGCTGCTACAGCTTTGTATGGTTCGAGGGCGGCCAATGGTGCTATCATCATTACAACTAAAAAAGGAACACAAACCATGGCAAAGAAAAAAGTGCTTGGGGTTTCTATCAGCTCGAACGTTACAACGGGATTCATTGATAAGAGTACTTTCCCGAAATACCAGACTGGTTATGGTGGTGGCTATGGTTCGGATTATTATAGTGACACCACGCTATCCAATGGTCAAAATTATCCTGGTTTTGAATACATCTATGATATTAATGGAGATGGTGTTAATGACTGGACTGTTGCTACCCGTGAGGATGCTTCCTTAGGACAGAAATTTGACGAGGATATCATGGTTTACCAATGGAATTCATTTTATCCCCAATCAGAACACTATAAACAGGCAACCCCATGGAAAAATGCTGAGAATGGGCCTATTACTTTCTTTGAAACTCCCTGGTCATTTACCAACAGTGTGGATGTAACGGGTGGCAGTGAAGCTTCTTCATTCAGGCTTTCCTATACCAACCAGGAACAGTCCAGTATTATGCCGAATAGCCACCTTTCAAAGAACAATGTTCTTTTCAATGGTTCGTATGATGTGGTTAAAAATCTGAAGGTTTCCGCATCTGCTAATTATATCAACACCCAGGGAAAAGGACGTAACTCTACCGGGTACAGCGACAATATCACATCTTCGTTCCGTCAGTGGTGGCAAACCAATGTTGATGTCCAAGAGCTAAAGCAGCTTTATGAGGATTATGAAGAAAACATTACCTGGAATCCTAATTCACCTTATGATTTAGACCCGGCTTATTGGGACAATTATTATTTTTTGCGGTATCAAAATTATGAAACCGACGTAAGGGACCGTGTCATCGGCTATTTACAGGCCGACTGGAAGATCAATGATTATTTCAGTGTAATGGGTCGTTATTCGCTGGATACTTACAGTGAATTGCAGGAAGAAAGAAAAGCTGTGGGATCAGCAGCCGGAGAGATGGGTGTTGGCGCTGCCGGTGCGCGCCCTGATGTCACTTCCGGATATTCAAGGTTCGACCGTACCTTCATGGAAAGGAATATCGACCTGATGCTGAAATTCAAGAAGAACCTGAGCGAGGACTTTAGCCTTGCCATTCTGCTTGGTATAAACAGCAGAAGAGGAAGGGTTGACCAGGTGTTTGCCTCAACCGATGGAGGATTGATCGTTCCTGGTATGTATTCACTCAGCAACAGTGTAAATCCCATGCTTCCTCCTGAAGAAAGGCTGGCTGAAACAGCCGTTGACGGGATTTATGGAAGCGCTTCCCTGGGATATAAAAGCTTCTTATATTTAGACATTACAGCAAGAAATGACTGGTCATCTACTTTACCGAAAGATAACTGGAGTTATTTCTATCCCTCAGTTTCAGGCAGCTTTATCTTCTCTGAACTCATGAAAGTGGATTGGATGAATTTAGGTAAAGTCAGGGTAGGTTATGCACAGGTTGGTAACGACGCACCCTGGGGTGTGCTGATAGATACCTATGATCAGTTCCCCGCATACTCCGGAACTACAATGTTCTCAGTACCCAATGCTAAAAATAATTCAACCCTGAAACCTGAGATCAGCAAAAGTATTGAAGCTGGTTTGGAAATGGCCTTCTTTAAACGCAGGTTAGGATTCGATCTTGCTTTGTATAAAACCAATACTACCAACCAGAGTATCCCTGTGGCTGTTTCCTTTGCAACAGGATATTCGTCAAAGTATCTAAATGCCGGTGAGATTGAAAACAAAGGTATCGAGATCATGCTTTATGGTGTTCCAATAAGCAAGGAAAACTTCAAGTGGGATGCGACGGTGAACTGGGCAAAGAACGTAAATGAAGTAATCGAGCTTTATGAAGGGGTTGAAGTATTACAACTAATTCCATCACTGCAGGCTGGCGTTTCCATCAATGCGCGTGTAGGTGAACCTTATGGTGTGATACAGGCAAGGGATTTTGTATATGACGCCAATGGAAATAAGTTAATAGGTGCAAATGGTCGTTACCTGAAAACTGCAAAATCCGATATCGTGCTTGGAAATGTACAGCCCGATTTCAATTTGGGTTTCAATAACCGCTTCACTTATAAGAACTGGGCACTGAGCTTCCTCATCGACTGGCAGCAAGGCGGTGATATTTTCTCACTTGACCAGTATTATGGATTATATGCCGGTCTTTATGAAGAAACTGATTATATCAACGACCTTGGAAATCCGGTCAGAAATTTACTGGAAGATGGCGGTGGTTATATAAATGATGGAGTTTATGCACCAGGTACTGTTATTAATGGAGTGGATGTATCAGGACAGAAAAACACTACACGTGTGGCCGGTAATAATGATACTTCTTTTGGAGTTGGTGCACTTCCACACTCAGCCTTTGTTTACGATGCAACTTATGTGAAGCTGAGAGAACTTGTAATTACGTATTCCTTACCTTCGAGCATGCTCGAAAAATCTTTCTTTAATGGAGTTTCCTTCAGTCTTGTTGGCTCCAACCTATGGATACTTTACAAGGATCTTCCACATTCCGATCCTGAAGCCAGTCAGAGCTCAGGTAACATACAGGGATGGCAGAGCGGTGCATTGCCTGCCGTACGCAATCTTGGTTTAACTGTTAATCTTCAATTCTAAAAAATAAAGTTATGAAAAGAATATATTTGATCTTAATTGTGTTGATCGGGATATCATTATCCTGCACTGAAAATTATGAGGATTTCAACACGGATAAAAAGAAACCCGTAGAAGTTCCTGGTAACGCTTTATTTGCAAACGCTCAGAAAGCGCTTGCCGACCAGATAGCAACTCCAAACGTTAACCTTAACATCTGGAAGATGATGTCCCAATATTGGACTGCAACAACTTACCTGGATGAACCCAATTACGATATATTTACCAGGGCCGTTCCTGATGCTCAATTTCAGGTTTACTATCGTAATGTTTTGTCCGAT
The DNA here is from genome assembly GCA_963749345.1 of uncultured Bacteroidales bacterium. Classification (GTDB taxonomy): domain Bacteria; phylum Bacteroidota; class Bacteroidia; order Bacteroidales; family JAADJA01; genus JAADJA01. Next base: position 1,365,056 of record CAVVMO010000004.1, read on the forward strand.
TTTTCCGCTGCAAAAAGTGTTATAAGCGATGAAGAGGCTGTAGGTGTTGAAGCAACTGCAGCTAAACAGAACAGGCTTCATATCATTACTTTAATGGAGTGTTTTACTTACCATGAACTGGTAGACATTTTCGGGAATATTCCTTATACCGAAGCGTGCAATATCGAAATTATCAATCCGGTTTATGATGATGCTGCTACTATCTACGGTGACCTGATTAATAGAGTAAATACTGCAACTGAAGGTTTGGATGACGCTTATGGAAGCTTTGGCAGTGAAGACCTTTATATGAGCGGCGATGTGGCTATGTGGAAAAAGTTTGGAAGAACATTATTAATTAAAATAGGTATCAACCTTGCTGATGTTAATTCTTCACTTGCACAATCAACTATTGCAGCTGGTCTCGACGGTGATGGTCCATTTACCTTTGGCGAAACTTGCCAGATCAACTATCCGGGCGGCTCAAACTCCAATCAGTTGTATCTTGAAGTTGTGGCGAGTGGCCGAAACGATTTTGTTCCGTGCGCTACCATGGTCGATGTAATGAATACATTGAACGACCCACGAAGGGATAATTATTTTACATTGTACAATAACGCCACCCCTGATGATCCAAGCGATGACCTCTTTAAGGGTGGTCCTTATGGTGCACCGAATAACTTTACGCAGTTTTCTGGGTTTGCCGAACCTATCCTGCAACCAGATTTCCCGATGGTTTTATTGGATTACACAGAAGTAGCCTTCTACCTTGCCGAAGCTGCGGCAAGAGGGTATTCTGTAGGTGGTGACGCTGAAACCTGGTATAATAATGGTATAAAATCTTCGATCCTCCATTGGGATGGAACGGAAGATGATTATAATACTTACATTGCCCAGGCAAGTGTTGCCTATGATGGTGCCAACTGGAAAGAAAGTATCGGCACTCAAGCCTGGCTGGCTTACTATATAAGGGGATTCCAGGGATGGACTTCATGGAGAAGGCTTGATGTCCCGACCCTTATTATGCCACCCAATCCTGATGATAACGCTAACGGGCAGATTATAAAACGGTTTACATATCCGGTTAACGAGCAAACGCTGAATAAAATTAATTATGAAGCGGCTGCAGATGCAATCGGCGGCGACTTTATATGGAAAAGGGTTTTCTGGGATTTAAATTAAATTTAAGTTTATCTGAATATAAAGGCTGTTCCGAAAGGGCAGCCTTTTTTTTATTTTCTTGTCTGTTGCATTAGTCTTCATTTTTGAACTTACCGATACCTGATTTCAATCTACCATTTACTGAATTGTTCTTGGTTGATTTCAATTATGTGTGTATCTTGCAACGATTTTTTATGAACGATGCAAGGATTTTATTCCTTATTTTTGTTCTTTAAAAATTTATTTGAAATTTACATATTGTTTAATTAATAAATGTTTAGTTATGAAAAAATTATTACTTGTATTGTTAGCTTTAAGCATTGGTTTGGCTGGCTTTAGTCAGAGCAGAGCCAAAGCTCCACAAGCTTTAAGAGAAGTCTCTGTTTTAAAAACAAAGGCTGTTAAAGGTTCTGAGTCTTATAATAATTCGGTGTACTCGCCCGGTATGAAAAGTGCCAGCATGACGGAGGAAGAAAAAATCGGGAATACATGGTACGATGTAGGCACAAACCGTTCGATGCAAACCCGTGTTTACCTTCATGATGATGGTACATTTGGAGCCGTTTGGACTTATGGACCAGAAGGCAATCCAAGCGGAGTCAACAGGGGCACAGGATACAATTATTTTGATGGAAATGCCTGGGGAGATCTCCCTACACAGGCTATTGAAACCGGCGCAACAGCCGGTTGGCCATCCTATACAATGTGGGGAGACAATGGCGAAACTTATACCTGTCATGATTATTATCTGGGTACTATTTTGGGAACAAGAGTGGAAAAAGGAACCGGAACCTGGAATAAAGTAATTCAGGCAGGGCCTCCTGGAGTTGTAGATATTTCATTCCCGAGGGTGATGACAACCGGAATTAACAGACAAATGATCCATATTTTATCTACCACCTGGTCTGCATACAATGGCCAGGAACATGCACTTCTCTACGCCCGAACAAATGATGCTGGAGCCACCTGGGAAGTGGAAAATCAATTATTTGATGAATTAGGTCCCGATTATTATTCAGATATTAGTGGAGATATTTATGATTGGGCCGAACCACATGGAAGCACTATTGCATTCCTGGTTGGCGAAAACTGGACCGATCTGGTACTGATGAAATCGGAGGATGATGGTGATACATGGGAAAAAACAGTGATTTGGGAATGTCCATATCCTTTATGGGCTGTCGGTCAAATAACTGATACTTTTTACTGCCCTGACGGTTCACATCATTTGGCATTTGATAATAACGGCCTTGTCCATACCGTATTTAGCATATCAAGAGGACTATCAGCTGATGGAACAGCCCAATCCTATTTTCCTGGTGTAGATGGTGTAGCTTACTGGAATGAAAACAGGCCATCATTTTCAAGTGATATTAATGCACTAAACCCTTATGGTGAAACTGGAACAGAACTGGAGGAGAATTATAGTCTTATAGGCTGGTCGCAAGATGTAAACGGTAATGGCACACTCGATATTCTTCCTGAAATAGCTGCCTATAACACCGGATTATCAAGTCATCCGCAAATGGTAATTGATGATCAGAACCGTATATTTGTGATTTATTCCTCGGTTACTGAAACTTTTGATAATAATATATCAAATTTCCGACATATTTGGGCACGGACCTCTCTTGAGGGAGGAGACACCTGGGGACCTTTTTATGATTTGACCGGTAGTTTACCTTACACGTTTGATGAATGTGTATATCCCTCGATATCTCCTACTTCTGATGAGAATATTTACTTTACTTATCAGGCAGACGATGCACCAGGTACTGTAACTAATTCTACTTCTGAAATCTATATCAGGTTTATGACAGTGCAAAAGGATGAAATTATAGACGGAATAACTGAAAACAATACTGTTATCACTGATTCAAAAGTTTCACAGAATTACCCCAATCCATTTGGCGGAAAATCTACGGTGTATGTAATGCTTGACAAGCCTGCCAGCCTTAGCCTGGAAGTGAGCAACCTGATGGGACAGGTGATTTATTCAGTTCCTGCAAAGCAATACCCGGCCGGAAAAGCTGAACTTACCATTCATGCCACCGGATTGAATGCCGGAATTTATTTCTATACCGTCCGCTCGGGTGAAAACTCAGTTACGAAAAAGATGATGATTGAGTAATGTTAAATAATTGACAATAGGAAAATCAGTTGTCTTTAGGAAAGGTTCACGCAAAAACCGCTAAGCCAGCCTCAACTGGTCGCTGAGATCGCAGAATAAATAGTTTCTTATAGGTTCTGCGATCTTTGCGAAAATCTCTGCGAATTTTGCGTGAACTTTTTTTATACTTAAATATCATCCGGTTTTTATATTTGATTTTTATATCTTTGCCGCGGGTTTCAGTCGGCAGTTGGCAATAGGCAGTCAGCAGTAGAAAAAGCTAAACACTTTTTGATGAAATTATTACCTTGAGATAATGCCAGGAGGATTCAAAAATTTGTTGGTTTATAAAAAGGCATTTGCACTTGCAATGGAGATTTTCGAAATCACTAAAACTTATCCAAAGGATGAGATATTTTCATTAACGTCGCAAATAAGAAAAGCATCCCGGTCGGTATGTTCAAATATAGGAGAAGGTTATCGAAAAAGACAATATACTGCACATTTCATAAGTAAAATGTCAGATGCAGATATGGAAAATTCGGAAGTACAGGTTTGGTTGGATTTTTCATTGGCTTGTAAATATATCTCACAGGAACAACACCAGGATTTGAATTTTAAATCTGAAGAAATTGGTAAATTATTATTTCACATGATCAACAATCCTGAAAAATATTCATAATACTAAAAGGAAGTCTGTAGTTTTGCTGATTGCAGACTGCCAACTGCTGACTGCCGACTGAAAAATAATTTTTAACACGAATACTTGAATTTAATAAACACCGGAATGTAATATCTTAAGTAAAAAAGGAGGGACTATGATCGAAACTATTAAAATCGGGACACTCAGATGGCACCATATCGTTAATCCCTCCGACGATAACCTTAATTACCTCAAAGATAACTTTCATTTCCATCCCCTCGACATCGAAGACTGTAAAGAGGAATACAACCAGCGCCCTAAAGTTGATATTTACGACGACTATTATTTTATGATCCTGCATTTCCCCGATTTCGATAAGCAAAACAGGTTTCTCCGGATCAGGGAAGTAAAAATTTTCTGGGGTGAGGATTTTCTGGTCACCATCGGGAAATCGCACTGGGCGGTGGCCGATATGTTTCGCGAAGGGAAGGAACTGGAAGCCCGGGACGAGGATTTGGAAGTAGGAACAAGCGATGCCCTGCTATATACCATTCTCGAAAGGCTGATGAAAGCCACTCAAAAGATCATTAAAAAAATTGGCGATGATGTCGATTCGATCAACCGCGCGTTGTTCGATTTCAAAGCCGAGCATACCATCGAACGGATCTCTGTTATCCGGAAGAACATCATTCTGCTGAATACCATGTTCAAACCCCAGCTACCGCTGTTTGCCCGGTTCGAATCGAAACAGATTGAAGGTTATGCCGACAATATGGAAGACTACTGGAGCAACATCCTCGACTACTACAAGCAAATGTGGGATGCAACGGAAGATTATGCCGAACTGATCGAGGGTTTGTCGCGCACTTTCGATTCCATGCAGGCCAACCGCACCAATGAGATTATTAAAATACTTACCCTTATATCCTCTATCCTTCTTCCACTGACATTTTTAACCGGATTATTCGGGATGAATGTAATTCTACCCATGCATGATAATCCAAGTTCATTCTGGATTGTAATTACTGTAATGCTAAGCATTGTAGCTTTTATGTATTTTATGTTCAAGCGGAAAAAATGGATGTAATGGAATTTTGTGCCCGGGATCATAATTAATTTTTTATTTTCTTCTTCTTTTCAATTGCCGCGAATGCGCGAATAATTTCCCATCCCCCATCAATTATTCTTATATTTGTTGGTCAATAAAAAAGAGTATGAATTATCCGACTGACAGATTATCTGAAGTGTTCCGCGATACCGGCGGACATTTGGAAAGTTCGGAAATTATCATAGCTCACTCCACGAATAAAGAAGACATTCGTGAATTTGCTCTTTGCAATTTGAATGTTAAAAACGCAATACAGATAATTGATCTGGGCTGCGGTTTTGGATTCTTTACTCAAGCTTTAAAAAATAAAATCAACAGCAAAGCGGTAGTTACCGGAATTGATTGTTTCGCAGAATATCGTCAACCTTTTCTCAAACTTTGCCGGGGACTTGGATTTAATGGGCAATTTTATGATTCTGGAACGGAAGCTCTTTCAAACTTTAAACCTGCCTCAGTCGATTTGGTTCTGAGCAGTTTTTCAATTTATTTCTTCCCTGAAATCATTTCGGAGGTAGCTGCCATGCTTAGGAAAACAGGAACCTTCATCATTATTACCCATTATTTTTCTCACCTGCATGAGTTGACAACAATGATCAGCGAAATATTTAAAGATATGGGATACTCGCAGCCAGGACTCTTTCCGCATGACAAACTTATCAGTAATTTTCCTGCTGAAGAAGGAATATCAAGACTTTCAAACTATTTTGCTAAAATTGAAAAAAGGGACTATGAAAATGAACTGGTATTCACCAAAGAATCTGTCGATGAATTGATGACCTATATTGCCTATAAAAGATCATTTTTTATTCCGGAAAATATTCAAATGACCCCAACGCTTTCCGATCGGTTTGAAAAGGTTATACTGCAAAAAGTCCAGAGCAAGAAAGAATTCAGGATCACAAAGAAGGATGCAATTTTTATTTGTACCCATCCATTAAATAATTAAAAAGTGAAAAAGAAAAAGCAGAATTATTGTCCTCATTGCGGAAACAGGGTTTCGCTGAAACCGGAAGGTGTGATTCCGCGTCAGTATTGTAACCAGTGTAAAATCTACTTTTATGAAAATCCATTGCCTGTGGTTTCATGTATTTATTGCATTGACAAATCTATATTGTTGGTCAAAAGAGGGAATAAACCTTATAAAGGAAGCTGGTGCCTGCCTACCGGGTTTGCCGAAACCGGCGAAAGTATTGAACAGGCTGCTTTGCGTGAACTGAAGGAGGAATCGGGTATTGAGGGCAGGATCATCAACCTGGTGGATGTAGATTCCGTGAAAAGCAGGCATTATGGCGATCTGACCTTTATTACCTATGAAGTTGAGAAGGTAGGCGGAAGCTTGGTGGCTGGTGATGATGCTACGAATGTGAAATATTTTCACATCAATAGATTGCCTTTTCTTCCATTTAGATCGAACGAAAAAGCCATCAGGGCATACATTCGCAGTAAGGAAGATATTTGGGCTATTGTTGATTCATTCAACATTGCAAGGGAGGATGAGGAAATTGAACGCAAAAAGAAATTCTTTCTTTCTGATCGACTGACAGAAGTAATTGAAAATAATGTTGATTTGATTGCCCGAAACTGGACCGACGATGTGCTTGATAAGAGATCCACATCAAGTTACCAGAAACTTGAAAGAGAAGAAGTATTCCACAGAGGTCAGCTTGTCATCCTGCAATTTGGCCATTGGTTGAAAGGTTTTTATACCGATAAGGATAATCATGATTTTTATGTACAGATGGGCAAAACAAGAAAAATGGAAGGATTCAGGGCCAGTGAAGTGATCAGCGCACTAAGCCTGATCAGGAAAAATATTTGGGAATTTGCCTTGTCGCAGGGGATGTGGAATTCAACCATCGATATTTATATCGCCCTCGAACTTGAAAGAAGGATGATGTTCTTTTTTGATAAAGCCGCATTTTATCTAAGTTGGGGTTATGAAACAGAGGACCCCGGCAAATAATATCTCTTAACGTTTGGGAAAATGTTTAATTTTGTCTTCCGGTTATAACAATAAGCATGAAAAAATTATTAATTGTTTTGTTAAGTATTGTTTCTCTTCATTCGTTCAGCCAGGTAGTTAATGAAGAAACAAAAAGATTATTCACTTTTGGATTGGATGTTTTTACGGATATTTGGCAGGACATTCCAAAAACTGTTGATCCAAAAACCATCAATCCCGGAGTAAATATTTTCGGGACATACAATTTTATGTTTGGAAATGGGGGTGTAAGTTTTTCACCGGGGCTGGGAATCGGTGTCCACAATATGTTTAATTCATCGTTTATCCATACCAATAACGATTCATCTTATTTTGTTCCAATTAATATAGAACTACCAGACATATCCTATAAAAAATCCAAGTTTGTTGCCACTTATCTTGATATTCCCCTTGAAATAAGGTACAAGTCGAAGAGTCAATTCCGTGCAGCGATTGGATTCAAATTCGGCTTTCTGATCATGGGTCACAGCAAATATAAAGGGGATGATTACCAGGAAGGCACTACGAACCTTGTTATTTATAAGAAGAAAAAAATTGATTATCTTGAAACTAACAGGTATGGTTTTACAGCCCGAATTGGTTATAAATGGCTTAATCTATACGGCTATTACCAGTTATCGACTTTATTTCAGGAGAATAAGGGCCCGGAAATGTACCCCATCTCGGTAGGTATAACCATCATCCCTTTCTAGGATAAAGAGACTGTTTAAAATTTAGATTAACATTTGATTTTAAGTGTTATATATTTTGTGGTTTTTGGTGTCTTTGAGATTTAGTGGCGGAAAATTTTTGCCACAAAAGCTCTAAAACACAAAGTTTCACTAAAAATTTATTACAAATTCAACCTTCTGAAATGTTCATTATTGTGAAATTTAAACAGTCTCTAAATCAATAGAAAAATTGTCATTACAATCATTCCGCAGATAAAACCTAAATAAATCTGAAAAGGTTTATGTGCATTTAATTTCAAACGGGCGAATCCAATAAGGCCTGAACAAAGAATAGCCAAAACGATCAGCACTACCAGGTCAATATTCAATCTCATTGAAATGCCAATCAAAGCCCCCGTTAATCCTCCGGCGCCAACCATATGTGCACTTATTTTTGTATTGAAATTGATCACCAGGCAAATCAGGATCAAAGCACCAGAGCCCAATAATAAAAGGTAATATTCTTCCGGAATCTGGATCTGCTTTATCATATAGAAGGCTGAAAAATTAAAAATTCCAGCTATTGCATATGGATAAACCCGTTCCTCCCTTGATTCCATCTGCAGGCTTTTGATCAAACCCTTTCGTTTAATGATAAGAATAAAGATCGTTGGGAAAATAAAAGTGGTAATAAAAATCAGAGAAAAGATCACAAGTTTAGCCCCGGCTGGAATAAGCAGGGAAATATAATTATTCAGGTTGAAAATAAGGAGTGTAAAGTATGAAGGAATTAATAGCGGATGTAATAGAATTGAAATTGTTTTGGCTAATTTATCTTGCATGCCGATTTGCCTGTTACAATTCCTTTCTTAGTCTGGCAACAGGAATATTGAGCTGTTCGCGGTATTTGGCAACGGTACGTCTGGCGATATTATAGCCTTTTTCTTTCAGAACTTGTGTAAGTTGTTCATCCGTCAAAGGTTTTCCCTTTTCTTCAGCTTCGATACAATCCGATAATATTTTCTTGATCTCCCTGGTTGAAACCTCTTCGCCGCTGTCGTTCTGCATCGATTCTGAAAAGAAGCTTTTCAAAAGGAAAGTGCCGAAAGGTGTTTGAACATATTTGCTGTTAGCTACGCGGGAAATGGTTGAAATATCAAGATTAACGATTTCAGCAATATCCTTCAGGATCATGGGTCTGAGTTTGGTTTCATCCCCGGTCATAAAATATTCCTGCTGGTAGTTCATGATGGTCTGCATGGTTATTTGCAGTGTGTTCTGCCTTTGCCTGATCGCGTCGATGAACCACTTTGCTGAATCGATTTTTTGCTTTACAAACGATATGGCATCTTTGTGCTGACTTTTATTCTTGCTGGCCGCATAATCTTCAAGCATATCCATGTAAGTCCTGTTAATCCTCAATTCAGGAGCATTTTTGGAATTCAGCTGAAACTCAAGTGAACCGTTGGTATTATAAATAAAGAAGTCAGGAAGAATATAATGATTTGTCTTTGATGAATCGCTGTGAGAATTACCTGGCTTGGGATTCAGTTTAAGAATTTCATCGACAGCATTTTTCAATTCCTGCTCGGTAATTTTAGCTTTCTTTAAAATTTTATCGTAATGCTTTTTTGTAAATTCATTAAAATGCCTTTCCAAAAGTTGCATCGCCAGTTCTGTTTCAGGTCCCTGCTGCTCTTTCTTTCTGAGTTGAATTAACAGGCATTCCTGGAGGTTCCTTGCTCCAACTCCATGGGGTTCCATATCCTGGATAACATAAAGCATCTCCTGAATTTCCTCCTTAGTCGTTTGAATATTCAGGGCAAAAGCCAGATCATCGACCATAGCTGAAATTTCCCTGTTAAGATAACCCGAGTCATCAAGATTACCAATGATATAGGAAGCTATTTGTTGTTGTTTTTCATTCAGATTGCGCATTCCCAGCTGGGAATATAAAAGATCCTGAAATGAATTTCCTGAAATAAAAGGGATTTCCCTTCTTTCGTCGTCAGAGCTGTAGTTGTTGGCATTTAATTTATAGGCAGGAATATCATCATCGTCTGCAATGTAATCGTTCAGGTCAAATTCGTCGTCACCATCTTTGGTTTCAACTTCCTCTTCTTTCTCCTGATCGAATTCTTCAGCATCAACGGGTTCATCATAATCCACATCCGCATCCAATATCTCGTCCTCATTTGTTTCTTCCAGAGCAGGATTCTCTTCAATTTCCTGCTTGATCCTTTGTTCAAGCGCGATGGAGGGGATTTGCAATAATTTCATCAGAAGGATCTGTTGGGGTGACAGCTTCTGAAGTAATTTTTGTTGTAACCGTTGATTTAACATGCAAATTCCTTTTATTGATCAAAATTATTTTTTTCCTGCAGCGAACAAATATCGGTAAATAAAATGAATAATCATAATTAAACTTTCATCCGATATAAATTAAAACTCTGCATTTTGCGGTGTCCTTGGAAAAGGTATCACATCCCTGATATTGCCCATCCCAGTAATAAACTGAACCATCCTTTCAAACCCAAGTCCAAATCCGCTATGTGGCACGGTACCAAATTTTCTTGTTTCGAGATACCACCACATTTCCTTCTCTGGTACGTTCATTTCGCGCATTCGTTTCACCAGCGCATCATAATTTTCCTCTCTTTGCGATCCGCCGATGATTTCTCCGATCTGTGGAAACAGTACATCCATTGCCCTGACAGTAGTTCCATCATCGTTAAGCTTCATATAAAATGCCTTGATCTCTTTTGGATATCCGGTGACGATGACCGGCTTTTTAAAATGATGTTCTACCAGGTACCTTTCATGTTCCGATTGAAGGTCTATTCCCCATTTTTCAATTGGAAACTGGAATTTTTTCTTTTTATTATGGTTCGAATTTTTCAAAATATCGATGGCTTGTGTGTAAGTGATCCTTTCGAAGTCATTTTCAAGCACAAACTGCAACTTCTCTGTTAAGCCCATGGGTGAGCGCTCTTCCTGCTTCTTCGATTTCTCTTCTTCGGCCAGGCGTTTATTAAGAAATGCAAGATCCTCACCGCAATTATCCAGGGCATATTTGATGATGTATTTCAGCATTTCTTCGGCCAGATCCATATTATCATTGATATCATAAAATGCCATTTCCGGTTCAATCATCCAGAATTCAGCAAGATGCCGGGAAGTATTTGAATTTTCCGCCCTGAAGGTGGGACCAAACGTATAGACATCTGACAATGCCAAAGCCGCAAGCTCGGCTTCTAACTGGCCTGAAACAGTAAGGTTGGTTTCTTTACCAAAGAAGTCATCTTTAAAATTGACAGAACCATCTTCATTCAAAGGAGGATTTTTCGCATCAAGGATCGAAACCCTGAACATTTGACCCGCACCTTCGGCATCTGATCCTGTAATGATTGGCGTATGGATATTGCAAAACCCTTTATCGTTGAAGAATTTATGGATAGCAAAGATCAAAGCATGGCGAACCCTTGTTATAGCGCTGAAAGTACTTGTACGAAAACGAAGGTGTGCCTTTTCCCTTAAGAATTCGAGTGAATGTTTCTTGGGTTGTAAAGGATATTCATCAGGATCGGCTTTGCCAAGGATTCCGATTTGTCGCGCATTGACTTCAACATGCTGGCCACTTCCGGGTGATTTGATTATTTCACCGGTTATTGATAAAGAAGCGCCACTGTGAGCATATTGTATATCTTCCTCTTTAATGAGAGCATGATCCACAACAACCTGCAAATTGTTAATGGTCGATCCGTCATTCAATGCGATGAAAGAAACATTCTTACTGCCTCTCCGGGTCCGAACCCAGCCTTTGATATTTACAACCTTTCCAAAATCATCGGACTTAAGAAGATCGATTATTTTTATTCTTTTTATTTTATCCATTTATTTCCGACCAAATTATTTCCGGCAAAATTAGCGACTTTTTTAAACATTCATTTCAGATATTTGTAATAAACTTCCTTGCAGCAGAGCAGCGGGGAATATAACCTTGAGATCCCGACCAGCTTTGCTGTCGGGATCAATTCCACTTTCGCTTCAAACTGCGCTTCGCTTGTTCTCATCGAGTGTCATTGATTTAATACCTTTGATATTATTCATTTTATTTGTATTCAAAATAAGTACTTTTACTGTTCATTATGGGAATAGCACTTGATATTATACCGCTTGAAAATTGGCTTGATATAAAGGAAAGGCCATTGGTTATTTCAGGCCCATGCAGCGCGGAGTCGGAAGACCAGGTACTACAAATTGCCAGGGCGATTTCTGCTATTCCCAATGTCAGGATTTTCAGGGCAGGGATATGGAAACCCCGAACGCGTCCGGGTTTATTTGAAGGAGTGGGCATTGAGGGTCTTAAATGGCTAAGGAAGGTTAAAGAACAGACGGGATTGCTTACTACGGTTGAAGTTGCTAATCCGGAGCATGTGGAAGCCGCTTTAAAATACGAAATTGATATTTTATGGATAGGTGCCAGAACCGTGGTAAATCCCTTTTCTCTTCAGGATCTTGCCAACATTCTGAAAGGAGTCGATATTCCGGTTATGGTTAAAAATCCGGTTAATCCTGATCTTAATTTGTGGATTGGTGCACTGGAAAGGATCAACCAGGCAGGGATAAAACGCCTTGCCGCCATCCATCGTGGATTTTATTTTTTTGATAAAACACCTTACAGAAATGCACCCATGTGGGAAATTCCCATCGAACTGAAAAGAATAATTCCGGGTCTGCCTGTCATATGCGACCCAAGCCATATTTGCGGTGACCGGAGTTTCCTGGCCGAAATTGCCCAGCAAGCGCTCGACCTTGAAATGAATGGGTTAATGATTGAATCGCATATCGATCCTGACCATGCTCTGACTGACCCACAACAGCAAATCACACCTGATGCTCTTGCAAATTTGGTAGGTTCGCTGGTAAAAAGAAAGGAGAAAGGCACCATCGAATTTGAATCAAAACTGGAAGTTTTACGCAAAGAAATTGATAAAATTGATACCGAGCTGATCCATATTTTATCCCGACGGATGGGCATTATCGATGAAATGGGTAAATATAAAAGAGATCATAACATCACAATTTTGCAATTGAAAAGATGGAGTAATATTGTTCAGGATCGTTTGACGATGGCCGTTGATTCTGGCTTGAACCGTGAATTTTTGCAAAAGCTGCTAGAGATTGTTCATAACGAGTCCATAAAACGGCAGGCCGAAATATACAATGAAAATATCAACAAGGATAAAAGACTTTCTTAATACCTTATATTTCCTAAACCATTCCTGGTAATAATTTCACTTTCGTATTGCCTGGTATAAAATTATTTAATAATTATTCCCCATGTTTAAAACCAATTTGTAAATTTGGCAGCTTAAATCGAAAGAACATGATAATCAATTACATTTTATCCGTCATTCTTGCACCAGTAATTGCATTTGCTATCTATGCTATTGTATGGGTTAAACGGGGTAAAGACAGATACCCTGGCTTGATTACCAGTTTTGTGCTCGGGATGTTCAGCATTGTCCTTGTTCTTATTTTCCAGTACATTGCCAGAAAATTCGGACTCGAAGATTTCAAAAACCTTCGCAGGATCATCTTTTACTCATTTATTGTCATGGGATTTGGATCGGAGTTTGGTAAATTTTTGATTTTACGGTACTATAATTATTCCAAAAAAAGTTTTAATGGTCCGCTCGACAGTATCGTTTACAGCTCAATGATTGCAATGGGTTTTGCTTTTGCCGGTAACATCATTTATCTAACAGTTCCCGACTATGGTAAAATTGATTTCTTTTATGCTATCACCGTTGTTTTTGCTAACCTGTTCTTCGCAGTAATTCTTGGTTTCTTTTTGGGCATGGCTAAAACCCGTGAGAACAAGTTTGTGGATGCAATGACCGGATTATTGGGTGCTTCTTTTTTTCATGCATTGTATAATTTCTGTTTTATTCCTGCACATGAAGATTTTCGTTTATTGTTATTCCTTGCCATTGGCGCCTTTGTAGTAGTCATCATGCTTTATTACAAAGCCTATGAACTTAATGAGGAATACAAACGAATCAGAAAGGAATGAGCCGGAATTTCAGAGGCATTTATACATTTTACCGGGCAGGCTTTTCACCATTCCCTTAAATTCCAGATTTAACAGAATAGCTGCAATTTTACTGTTCGAAAGTTGGGATTGCAGCACGATATAATCTACGCTTACTTCGCCTTTTTCCTGCAAAATTTTTATGATCATATCTTCTTCAGGAGACAATTCTTCAAAAAGTTTGTGCTGAAACGTTGAGGTTTTACTCTTCTCCTCCCACAGCATGATATATTCTATGTCTTTGGCTGATTGAATCAGGGCGGCCTTATTCGTTTTTATAAGGTAATTACAGCCTTCAGAAAACTTATCGGTTACCTTTCCCGGAAACGCAAATACATCCCTGTTATATGAGTTGGCAATGTTTGCAGTGATGAGTGCCCCGCCCTTGATTGCCGATTCAACAACTACCAGAGCATCTGCCATACCGGCGATGATCCGGTTCCGCTTTGGAAAATTTTCACGGTCGGGGGAGGTTTTACTAATGAAGTCGGTGAGTAAGCCCCCGGAATTTATCATTTTTTCAGCCATCGATTTATGGGCATAAGGATAAATGCGATCGAGGCCATGAGCCAGCACACCCACTGTTTCCAATCCAAACTGTAACGCCGCCTGATGCGCTTTTGCATCGATTCCATAGGCCAGCCCGCTCACGACGATTACTTTCAGAGGGCTTAACTCTTCAATTATTTTGCTGCAAATTTCTTTTCCGTATTCTGTAGCCCTGCGCGTTCCAACAAGACTTATGATTTTATCCCTATTTAAATCAGCATTTCCTTTGTAATAAAGCATGATCGGGCTGTCGATGCAATGTTTTAACCTTTTAGGATAATCTTTGTCATTAAAGAACAGGGTTTTGATCCTGTATTTCTCAATAAAAGCTACTTCCTCCTCAGCACGTTCCAGCACATTTTGAGAAACGATTGAGTTGACTGTTAATTCACCGATACCGGGTATTTTTAACAGGGCTTTTTTCTTTTCCTTAAAGACAGCTTCAGCGCTTCCGCAATAGGAAATTAATTTCTTCCCGTTAACATCCCCAACACCGGGTATTAATGTTATTCCTATTTGATATTTCAGCAAAATACCTGATTAAATTATTAAAAAATGGTTTCTTCCCAACCAGCGTTTTTATCACTTGCAAATATAAAAAATTTAAAAGAAGAAATGATAAGTTATGTTAAGTTTTGCAGGGTGGTGGCTAATTTTGATAAATTTGTCAATCAAAAATTTCAAGTATTAATTGAAAGATAAACCAAACATTTTAGTCTGCCCTCTCGATTGGGGAATCGGACATGCTACCCGGTGCGTTCCGGTGATTCGTGAATTGCTGCGTCAGAATGCCAATGTAATAATTGCAGCCGACGGCAGACCTCTGGCTTTTCTCAGGACTGAATTTCCCAACCTTCAGTTTGTCAAATTTCCCGGATATAAGTTTTCTTATCCTGGCAAAGGAAGCATGGCATTCAAAATGACTATCCAGATTCCACGCATCCTGCAAGGGATCAGAAAGGAAAAGGAACTCCTTGATGAGATTATCAGGAATCATAGCATTGATGGCGTTATTTCAGACAATCGCTATGGCCTGTCGTCCAAAAAAATACCTTGTATTTTTATCACCCATCAGCTAAGAATAAAAGCACCCCGATATCTTGCATTTCTTCAGCCTTTGCTGTATAGAATAAACATGCACTTTATTTCAAAATATGATGAATGCTGGATTCCCGATTTTATCGATGAGCCGAATCTTTCAGGGCAACTCTCACACTTAAAATCATTACCAAAAAGCACCTATTTTATCGGCCCATTGTCCCGGTTCGCCGGCATTTCCGGCAATGAAAATAATTCAGAAGGAAATAACCAGTCTAAATATGATATTTTAGTTTTGCTGTCGGGGCCTGAACCACAAAGAACCATGCTGGAAGAAAAGATTTTGTCCCAGCTAAAATTGCATCAATATTCGGCCATTGTTGTCGGTGGAAAGCCTGAGTCCGGGCAGGATGTCACCATTGAAGGCCGTATAGAAATTTTTTCCCATCTTGATTCAGAAAGACTAAGAAAAGCGATTCTTCAATCCCGTATTGTTCTTTCCAGGCCTGGCTATTCTACTTTGATGGATCTTGTCGCTTTGGGAAAGAAGGCAGTATTCATACCTACTCCCGGACAAACTGAACAGGAATATCTTGCTGAATATTGCCTCGGTAAAAAATGGCATTATTGCATAAACCAAAAAGAAATCGATTTAGAAAATTCTATAAGAAAAGCCGGGAATTTCACGGGTTATAAAAGAGCAAATGATCCGGGTGTTTTAAGTGCAAGGATTTCAGTGTTACTCAAAGCGGTAAAAACTTAAATATAGCAATATATCGCAAAAATACCTTTTGTATATTTGCCGGTAAATTTTAAACTCATGATCATTAACTCAATCGTTTGGAATGTCGATCCTGAAATATTCCGGATTGGCAGCCTTGCCGTACGCTGGTATGGATTATTGTTTGCACTTGGTTTTGTGTTTGGATACATCATCATGGGTAAAATTTTTAAAGCAGAACACATTCCCCCAAAAGTTCTCGATACATTGACTACCTATATGGTTGTAGGTACTGTGATTGGTGCAAGACTTGGACATTGCCTGTTTTATGAACCCGAATATTACATGAAGAATCCGATCATGATTTTAAAAGTTTGGGAGGGTGGCCTTGCCAGCCATGGTGCGGCAATTGGTATTTTATTGGCGCTATACCTGCTATCCCGTAAAATTAAAAAACCTTATATGTGGATTCTTGACAGGGTTGTTATTGTGGTAGCACTTGCCGGACTATGCATCCGCATGGGGAATCTTATGAACTCGGAAATATACGGCACCGAAACCACTTTGCCCTGGGGGTTTATTTTCGCAAGGGAAAATGAGACTGTTGCCAAACATCCTACCCAAATTTATGAAGGACTTTCCTATTTGCTTATCTTTTTCCTGCTCTATTATATTTATCGTAAAAATACAAAGAACCTGAAACCCGGGTTAATTTTTGGCTTATTTCTGATCCTTCTATTCGGTGTCAGGTTTTTCATTGAATTTATAAAAGAGCCCCAGGTCGGATTTGAAGCCAATATGTCTTTGAACATGGGTCAACTGCTAAGCATCCCTTTTATTCTGGTGGGTATTGTTATTGTGTTCCGCGCAATGAGACAACATCAATAATGCGCCGGGTCACCTTTTATTGCAGGTCTTTCAATTCCTCTTTAAAAACCCCGTCAATTTTATTATAAAGCTCCGTCTGTTTATTCGTCCTGGCCATCATTGATAATCGCTGGATGATACCAATGGCCTGGTTATAATCAGTTTCATAATATTTTGCAAGCTTATTATCAAGGCTGTTATAATAATCCAGGTTTTGTTTATAAATGTCAAATAACCTCTCGCAAATAGCATTTCCTTTTTCCATTGCACCTGCTTCGTAATATACATCCGCAAAAGGGATCATGTACATATCGAATGTGATTTTACTGTCAGGGAATTCTTTTAGGCAAACATCGAGCAATGCAATCGCTTTTTCCTTTTCACCCTTTGAAACCAGGTTTTCGGCAACCCGCATAAAATTTTGCTTGGGAATGATTGAATTCCTCGCACTTTCACGGTCAACATAAACCTCAGGGTTATTAAGGTTACCCCATTTACATTTATTCATAAAAATATCGTACGACGACTCGGCATTGATCCCACCAACTCCGGAAATATAATTTTCAGCTTTTACAGGCATAAATTTGTAAACCATTCCCTCCAAATGACAATAGCTTTCAATTCCAAGAACTTTATTGATGCTGTTTGGATTGGCAAAATAAATGGGACGTTCCCAATTGTTAGTCGCAATCAGGTCAAGCAACATGAGGTCATTTTTGTATAAATAATTCTGTTTCACTTCCCATTCAATGGCGGGTACAATTTTATTGGTTAAATAATCCGGAACAACCTTGTTTTTTACAATTGTAGCAGAGTCAATGGTAAGCTTGAATTTCTTCGTTGGAGAAAAGTTTATTTTTTCTCCGCTGTTTAGTCTAAGTTTACTTCTTTCGTCTTCACTGGCAATAAAATCAATAACCTGTTTTAACTCCACATTTCCCTGAACGTTGGTATTATAAAACACGACCGCATTGTTAACCCCATTCTGATACTGATCGTAAGAAAGGGTAAATGGGAGGGGATCGGATTGATAAGCCTTATTCATCATTTGATGAATATACCAATGACCCGATGCAAGCATGAAATTTACCACCCTCACGTCTGTCCTGATCCCTTCTACTTCCTGCGCATACCAGAGAGGGAAAGTGTCATTATCACCATTGGTAAACAAAATGGCATTGGGTTCGCATGAGTTCAGATAATTAGCCGCAAAATCCCGCGCAGCATATTTCCCCGAACGATTGTGATCATTCCATCCTTCTTTTGCCATAATAACAGGCACAAGTAACAAAGTACCAACAGTAACTGCAATAGCAGCTAATTTTGCATCAATTTTTTTACTCAGCATTTCTGCAAGAGCCATGACGCCAAGTCCAATCCAAATAGCAAAAGCATAAAACGATCCGGTATAAGCATAATCCCGTTCACGTGGCTGGTAAGGATATTGATTCAGGTAAACCAGGATGGCCAAACCTGTCATGATAAATAAAAGTGCGATAACCAGCGTGTCTTTTTTATTTGTGTTAGAATGATAAATAAGACCTATCAGCCCCAGAAGGAAAGGAAGCAAATAAAATTTATTTCTTGCAGGATTCTTCATGCTGTCGGGCAGGTTGTCCTGAGGTCCCAATCCAAGAATGTTTTCATCAAACCAATTAATGCCGGTCAGCCAGTTACCATTTTCAATTTCTCCCTGGCTTTCAATATCATTTTGTCGTCCCGAAAAATTCCACATAAAATACCTGAAGTACATATGGCTGAGCTGGTATGTAAAGAAAAACCTGAGATTTTCCCCAAAAGTCGGACGAATCCTGGTTTCCGTTTTACCTTCATCCCCTTCCACCTCAATGGGTATCCCTTTCACTTTACCATATTGTTTATACATTTCGATATGAGACGATTTCTGGTTGCTCCACATACGCGGGAAAAGGGTCGTAAACCGGGGATCATAAACGGGTTCAGTTCCTTTCCGGTCGTCGGTAATTACATATTTTCCTTTTTTGATATCTTTAACATAAATGGGAGTTCCGTCTTTCAGGTCAATGGTCGGGGCATTATAATACTGTCCATAGAGTATCGGCCAGTCGCCGTATTGCTCCCTTGCGAGGTAGGAGAGGAGGCTGATCGCATCTTCCGGACTGTTTTCATCGATGGGGGGATTGGCGTTGGACCTGATTATAATCATAAAGAAAGATGAGTAGCCGATCAGGATAAAAGTAAAACTTAAAACCAGGGTGTTGAGCAGGGCTTTTTGTTTTTTGATCGTATAGCGTAACGCCCAAATAATGAGGCCGACTAAAACAATGAAATAAAAAGCAGTTCCCGAATTGAAGGGTAAACCAAATGAATTAACAAATAAAAGCTCAAATACACTTGAAAGCTTAACGATCCATGGAATGATGCCGTTCATTATAAGCCCGATCAAAGCTATTGAAATGATACCGGTAAGGATGATTCCTTTTTTTGAAGGAGTATATTTTTTGAAATAATAGACAAATGCAATGGCAGGGATAGCAAGTAAATTTAACAGGTGCACCCCGATAGATAAACCCATCAGAAAGGTGATCAGCAGTATCCACCTGTTGGCATGTTTGCCGTCAGCATCATCTTCCCATCGCAGAATTGCCCAAAAAACAACCGCAGTAAACAAGGATGACATGGCATAAACCTCTCCTTCGACAGCCGAAAACCAGAAAGAATCAGAAAATGTAAAGGCAAGTGAGCCGACGACTCCGCTTCCCAGAATGGCGTACATTTTACTATCGGTCATTTCGCCTGTTTTCAATGCGATCTTACGCGCCAGATGAGTAATGGTCCAGAAAAGAAATAAGATGGTAAAACTGCTGCTTAAGGCAGACATAATATTAATCATCAGGGCGACCTTTGAGACGTTTCCAAACGCAAACAAAGTAAAGAATCTGCCGATCATCTGAAACAAGGGTGCTCCGGGAGGATGTCCAACCTGCAATTTGAATGCTGTTGAAATATATTCACCACAATCCCACCAGCTGGCAGTAGGTTCGACGGTGAGAAAATAAACAAGCGTTGCAACAGCAAAAACAATCCAGCCTACGATCCGGTTTAATTTTTTATACAATTCCATTGGAGAGAATGAATTTACAAATGATTGGCGAAATTAATCATTTTCGGTTCACACCTATAACCGAAAAATCAAATATTAAGGAAAATTAACAGGCACATCATGTCCCATAGGAAAATTCTTTTAATATCTTGATAGCCTGAAATAAAATATTTTATACTTTTGCGCGTCGTTTTCAATCGACAAGGTTCTGTCCCATGGTGTAACGGTAGCACTACAGATTTTGGTTCTGTCTGTCTAGGTTCGAATCCTGGTGGGACAACAAAAAACCCGGCAACTATGCCGGGTTTTTTTATGTCCTTCCATTTGATTTACTGTGGTACAAATGAATTATACCCCTGGTTAATGTACCAGAAATCATTTTTATCTTTATTGTTGGTTTGTGAATCAATCGAGAAATCAGAGGAAAGATATCCTTTTTTTCCGGCAGCTGCATTCCAGGAAACCTGCTTATCCGAATTACCAATAACCCCGTCACTATTTGCGTCACCGGCTACCATACCCCAAATTCCGGTGGCAATTTCTTTATGGCCCAGGTTACCACCCAAAGCCTGATTCACTCCTGATGAAAAATTGAAGAAGCAGTTACCGTTTATAATTGGAAGTGAAACTGATGAAATTACAGAAATATGATTCCGGTGATAAACGACAACATATAAATTGTGATGAATAAAAATTGCAAAATCAAGCTTCTGATCTCCATTTATGTCTTTGACTGTGCCATCCTTCATCAGGAAAGCAGCTTTTTTTGCAATTGTTTTATTTGAGGTTGCTGTGGAAGCATTGCCCGTCGATTCCCTTAAATCAACCAAAACCCAATCAACAACGTTGTCGGGAATTTCCGAGACTGATTCCAACCCATTGTAATTCCAGGGTGCACCAGCGTAAGGGTGTGAAAGAGGAATCAGGTTAAGATTGTTCAAATGGGTGGTCATTTCACCGTTTTGAAATGGACCTTCCAAATATACCTTCAGGCTAAGCTTTATTCCTTCACTTACTGAACCATTAATATAAAAAGCTGATGCTGGCAAATCATAAAGGGGGCTATAGTCAGGGTAATCCGTATATTCGCACGAACTGCCGTTATCGAACCACTGCAGCTCTGTTGAGCCGCCTAAGAAGTTGAATTGCAATGTAAATAATGTAGAATTATCGGGCAATGTAATTCCGGATCCACCAACCGGAACAAGCCCTGATATAGTTATCGTGCCTGGAGTTGTTCCATTGACCGTCAACCCCGGGAAACCGGAAGTGTTGGAATAGGATTGATAGGTGAGCACCGATGAAGTATAATGCAAAGTCAAAGAAATTGCCCCGATGTTGTTAAACCCGGTGACTTTTAGCGGAACACTCACAACTGTGTTTGGATTGGAAATGATATCCGGAGCAGCTGTAACAGGCGCATTAGTCACCTGAAAGGTAACGGAGCCATTGATATAGTAAGTTGATGTTGGAATGTCATTTAAATAAACAGAATTACCATCAGCATACGCACAGCTATAA
Source organism: uncultured Bacteroidales bacterium (assembly GCA_963749345.1). Lineage (GTDB taxonomy): Bacteria > Bacteroidota > Bacteroidia > Bacteroidales > JAADJA01 > JAADJA01. The sequence continues at coordinate 1,386,584 of CAVVMO010000004.1, forward strand.
CCATCATCAACCCAGGTAATAGCTGAAGTTCCATTCGTGACTTTAGCAAAGGTAATGTTAAAGATTACTGAATTGCTGGGTAATGTTACTCCCGGCCAGGCAAACCATCCCAGTGTTATAACTCCAGAGACAGTAAGGTTGGTTGCTAACTGACCTCCAAGCAACGGGCCTTTTGTAACTGAAGTAGGGGTGACTATGGCCGGGTTATAGATGAGTTTTAAATTACAGCTTCCAATGTTCGTAAAATTTACAGCAGTAATGGGTACTATTGTAGTTAATCCATTACTTACTTTCGTCCCAGCCGTTGTAATGGGTGCGTTTTGAGCATAGATACCAATAGTGATCAGAAGAGTAATACATAGTAAAATGACAGAAGTTTTTCTCATCAATTAAAGTTTTATTCAGGTACAAATATAGCAAAAAATCAGAACTAAATGCGCCTTAAAATTGAAAGAGAATAGGAGGAAGCTCCTCCCGTTCTCTGCTGATTAATTATTGTTTACTTATAATTTTAATCGTCTGTGTTATCAAAGTATCGCTATTCTTTAGCTTAATTGTAGCAGTATAAACACCCGGTTGCAAAGTAACTTCATCCAGCGGGAGGACATAATCCCCGGCAGATTGAGTTACATCCACCAGCGATTTAACTTTATTTCCAACGATATCATAGATTTCAAGCGTTACCTTTCCATCCACCGGGATGGAATAAGTAAAGGTTGTTTTACCTGTAAACGGGTTGGGATGATTGGCAAGGGTAAGCCTGTCGGACAAAGTAATTTCTCCTGAACCTGTCATAGACGTTGTGATTACGTCGATACTTAACACTGCATTGTTAATCACGTTGTAATCCCCATCGGCTAGCTCATTGAGTGGGTCAGCGGCAAGCTTGAATCGGATACCTTCTTCACCCGGTAATCCGATCACCTTAACCTTAAGTGTAAGCAGACTTTCCCCTTCCAGTAAGGAAATGGGTTCAAGCGAATTCCAGCCAATCCTAAGCTCGTCACCTGAAACAGAATACATCAGTGGAGCATTGGGATCATCGGATAGATACACTCCATTCACTTCAAGTAATTCCGAAGGGAAGTTCATGATCAGTGAAACAGCTCCAACCTCCATATCCATAGCGACAGAAAGCGGAAGATCAAACTCCATATCGGGAATAACAGAAATGGTCTCGCCATAAATGAGTGTAAGAGATTCACTCACGGCTTTCATGCCACCGGGTACAAAACTTTGGTTAAAGTCACCGGTAACCAGTCCATAGAGGTTTAAAGGAGTAGGCCCACTGCCAGGAAGAACTTCGATAGAAGGTATTAAAAGCGTTCCGGATACAGGTGGATTTTCACTGATTATTTGTCCTGAATTCCAGAATGTCCATGCGGGACGACCAGCCCACCCTGAACTACCCTGGGTAAGGAAGTACTGAAGAATCCTGCCGGCATCAATACTTCCGATGAGGTTGTTCATTACAACATCTCCGGCATAGAACCTGACCTTTTCAATACCTGTATTGAAAACACCCCAGTAATTGGTTTGAGCCGCATCAGTCACATTGATACCACCTATGTCTTCACTGGTGCTAACAACAACATCATAGGTGCCAGGACAAACATTTGAGAATGAAAATTCGCCAGAACCAGTTATAGGTGTTGAAGGAATGATTGTTGATCCTTGTTTCAGATTAATCGTTGCATTAACCAGAGGTGTGTTGGTGGTATTGAAATAAGTAAGGAGGCCGCTGACTGATATGGGACCAGGCTCATTTACAATCAATGAACCTATAGCAGAACTGCAGGAGTTGGCATCTGTAATACTCCAGCTATATGTGCCAGCATGAATTCCTGTAAATACGCCATTTCCAATCTGGGATGTTGTACCCAGGGTATAGGTTATTGGCGCAGTACCTGAGGTTGCAGCTATTGTGACTGTTGCAGTTCCGCCATTACAGGTAATTGGGGTAGTTACGGCAGCATTTGCAAGAGGTGCCGGATTAACTGTAAAAGTTGCTATACTAATTGGATTACCTGTTGAGGTACATCCGGCCGCACTGGTTATACCAGTTAAATTTAAACTTGAAATACTCAATGGAGCATTGAAAACAACATCTACCCAATAATTGTTGGTGGCGCTCGTATTTGGATATCCGGGACCGGGCTGTTTGTAAGAACTAGCCTCAGCAGTTAAAGGTGCATTTACAATTGGCGCTGTAAGTCCATTGGCTGTGTATGCATAATGGTTACCAGCAGGAGAAAAATAAGATGCGATATAGCTGGTGTTAGCAGTTATCGTGACAGGAGTGGAAAAATTAATCTGTTTCCAACCTATCGAATTGTCACTGGTATAACTTTCTGTCGCCAGAGGTGTAGTGGTATTTCCAACCGTCCAAAGAGACCCTGTAAAAGTAAAAATGCCAGGATCGGTTTTATAAAAACGAATACCAGTGATGGTTCCTGAAATGGATGATTTAATTTTAACTCCCAATTCAGTTGGATTCAGATCTGTAGTTTGCGAACCTCCAGTTGTGCCAGCCGACCAGATACTTACAGGTATTGGTGAATAACTTGCTACGCCTGCCGCGAATGGTATACCGGTTGTGATATTTGGATACGTGGTTCCATTAATAACCAATGAAAATGGTCCCATTCCTGCAGTAGCATTAAAAGTAAGATTATAATTATCTCCCTCACACACAGTAGCTGTTGTAGGTGCAATTGTTCCGGCAGGTTGAGGATTAATGGTAATGGTTACACTGTTTAAAGGATTCCCAGTTGTGTTGCAGCCATTATTATCCGTTACACTTGTGAGATTAAAGGTTAAATCATTACCCACTTCGGAGAATATTACATCTACAAAGTAATTAGCATTATTTCCACCATTCGGGAAACCACCTCCCGTTCCATACTTATAAACACAATTGGGACCTTCAGTACCTGATGCCAATGCAGTAAGAGGAGGATTGACTACTGCTGTGCTCATTCCTCCAGCTGTAATCGCGAACCATCCACTTGAAGAATAATAGGAGGCAATGTAAGTTGTATTTGCAGATATATTAACCGGATTACTGAACCGGACTTCCTGCCAGCCATTTGTTGTTACAGTTGAAAACGCTGCAGTTGCCAGAAGTGTTCCATCAGTCTTCCATAAGTTACCTGTGTAATTGCCGCTATTATTATTGCCGTTATAAAAACGGATACCTTTAATGAATCCCGAAACAGAAGAACGGAATTTAACTCCTAATTCAATAGCCTGACCATCATAAACAGTTGGATTCGCAGGTGTGACAGGTGTTTCCCAAATACCATGCTCTGCAGGATTCAAATCAGCAAATACCTGATTGACAGTTATACCTGAATAAGAAGTGCCATTAACCACAAGGTTATAAGGAGATGCACCAGTCGCTGTATTTAATTTCAACTGAATATTATTGCCCAAGCACAGGTTTGAATTAACAGCAGCAATTGTTGCAGTGGGAGCCGGATTAACCGTCAATGTTGCAGTGTTTGAGCTGGCTGAACCAACAATATTTGTCCACACAGCCCTGTATTGTTTGCCATTATCTGCTGTTGATACAACAAAAGATAATGGACTGCTTGTTGCGCCGTCGATATTTGTCCAATCTGTTCCATTATTGCTTTCTTGCCATTGTACCACAGGCCCGGGTGAGCCGGTTGCAGTTGAGCTAAAGCTTACATTGTTGCCTGCACAAATTATTTGCGAGGTTGGATCTATAGTAACAATAGGAGCGCTGGGGCCTGTTTCAGTACAAGAAAATATTATATCTTTTAATACAGCCGAGTACTTAGTGTCGGATGAGGAAAAATCGGCTTTGTATTGTATGCACTGAGAGGTGCCACCAATAGTAGCCCCGTTTGATGGAATAATAGTCCATGGTTCAGTCAAAATGGAAGTGCTTGAGTTTGACTGTCGTTGTGATATTTGCAATGTGGTGCCTGTCGGAATAACAGATGTCCATGAGGCATTAACCCAAATGCGCGGTGCTCCTGCATTATAAATTCGGGATACAAATGTTCCGGATGTGACATAAGGTGTAGCGCGAATCCAGTCAACAGTAAGACCTACTCCGCCTGCAAAATAATCACTGATCTGTATTAACATATTTGTACTTACTGTTTGAGAAATACCTGGGGTTGAAATAAGCACATCATCCACATAAAATTGAAAATTATTTGTAGGTGCTACCCATTGAATACGATACTTATGCAGTGTATTTAACAATGAAGATCCCAAGGAAACACTTTGGCCATCTGAATTTCTCGCATAAACAATATTATCTCCTGCACCCCCTCTTCCAATTACAATCCAGGGTGTATTAAATGCCGCATCACCTGTAAAACCTATATTCTGGAAATTCCCAGCTGTAAAAGTTGCAAAAAATTCGAGTGATGTTCCTGGACCAACACTTGTATTGTAAGAAAGATGCGTCCCATTAACTGTTACTTGTTGCCCACTAAACGTTGTTTGTGCTCCTGATTGACTATCCCAGATTGCATTCGTCCAGCCAGTTGGAACAGTTGCTCCAGAGAACTCTTCATTCAGCCAGGGTTTAAGACTTATACCCCCATCTTCATCAGGAATAACTATGGTATTTGCATCTGTTGTACCTGCATAAAAATGTGCCTGTGTCTGATCAACAAAGCAGTTTGTCGCCAATAGGGGTGTGAAATAGCCCGGCAGTGCAGGCGGATTGGGTGAAGTGGCAGATAATCCTGCTACGTTTTTGGATGTAACTCGGAAATAATAAGTTGTACCGGTTATAAGTCCTGTCAATGAAATAGAATGGTTTAATACATTATTACTGTTGACTACATTTAAATTCAGGTTATTCTGTGCCGTCCCATAATCCACTCTTGAATCTGCTAATTCATTGGTTTGCCATGAAATTATTGCAGATACTCCATTAGCATTGGGTGTGGCCAAAACATTCGTTATTACCGGAGGCTGGGGACCTTGCAGTGTGGTAAAATCAGATGTTGCTGGCGCTATCGGTACTGTTGTGGAATTAGGAACAATATCCTTTGATGTAACCCTATAATAATAGGTTGTTAAAGGTGTAAGGCCTGACAGTGTAATGGTGTGGCTGAATACGGCACTGTTGTTACTGGCATTTAATGTCATGCTTCCGGGTGAGGCTCCATAATCTACCCATGAATCAGCGGCTTCATCGGTTTGCCAGGAAATTACTGCAGATGCTCCGTCAGGGTTTGGGGTTGCGATAACATTGGTAATGACCGGAGCTGTTACATCGATGAACGGAGGATTTATACATTCAATAGAAATGTCTTTAAACACCGGCGTTACATTTATATCAGTGGTTGCCAGATTGAGCTTGTACTGGATGTATTGGGATGTGCCTGCGACACTTCCACCCGAAGTTGCAACAGAAGTGTAAGTACTCCAGCTGCCATCCGGCACTGGAGTATTTCCTTTTCGAACCGAAACAAGCAGGCTTGTGCCAGCAGGAAGTTCCGCTGTCCAGATAGCATTTCCCCAAGTCTTTAGAGACAATGCATTATAAATTCTTGATTCAAAAGTCCCAAGTGAAGAAAAGGGACTAACATGTATCCAGTCTACTATGACAGTTGGGCCTCCGGCAAAATAATCGCAAATCGCAACCCGCATAGGAGTTGTGATCACAACTGGTTCAGTCCAAATTGGTAATCCATCAATTGAAAAATTGAAACCAGTAGCCAACCATTCAATACGGTAAAGGTGCATTGTTCCTAAATAACTTGAGGATATTGAATGCTCATGGGTGATTCCACTTGGCTCATAAGTTCTTGCCATTAATGTGGTCCCGCCACTACCTGTGCTAAAAACTACAAAGGGGAAAGAATTAAATATTCCTCCATCACCCACAATATCGGTTCCTGCACCAAAGCCTATATGCTGATTAGCGGCTGCATTAAATGTCGCAACGAACTCAACATAATTGCCAGGGCCAAATGTCAAAGAAGAAGGTTCCGTATTTAATCTGGTTCCATCAACAGTCAATAACCCACCAGATACTGTAGAACTTCCACTGCCAGTCGGCCATTGAAAACTATCCCATTCACCGGTAGGCGGTATCTCATCGAATTCGGCAGAAGCCGAGGGTTTAAGGATTACTTCACCACCTGATACTGATGAAAGATATGTATTGGTTGTAGTTCCTCCACTGAAATCTGCTATAGATTGATCTATAAAGCAATAAGTCATTAAAGCAGGAATTACAAAGCTGTTAGGAGTAGAAGGTTCGGTAGCAGGATTATTAGCAGCGTCCTTTGAAGTAACCTTATAATAATAAGGCATTCCCTGTATAAGGCCGGTCAGGGTTATGGTATGGCTTGTTACCATGCTGGCATTGCTTGTATTCTGGTTAAGTGAACCCAGGGTTGTGCCATAATCGACCTTAGAATCCGAAGCCTCATTAGTTGTCCATGTTATAGTGGCTGTTCCATCGCTAAGCGGTACCGCTAAGATATTCGAAATTACAGGAGCAGTATTATCTGGTGTTGGAGTAACAAAAATTGCAGGCGTTGACGGTGCCGTGCTCGGAAGATTCGCAAGATTCTTTGACGTTACCTGAAAATAATACGTAGTACCTGGTGATAAACTCGTCAACGTTATTATATGGCTTGTAACACTGGCTGAACTTTGACTTACTGAAGTCAATGCATCAGCCACAATGCCATATTCAACCTTTGAGTCGGAAGGGTCATCAGTGGTCCAGATAATGTCAGCTGTACCGTCATAATGAGGAATAGCAACAATATTGGAAATTACCGGCGGTGTCACGTCGGGTCCCGCATCATTACACGTGAATTCTATATCTTTAAATACCGGTGTGAAATTAGAATTGGTAGTAGCAAGGTCAGCCCTGTACTGAATATATTGTGATTCCTGTCCGATGATGCTTCCTGAAAAGGGAACTGTTGCAAATGAAGTCCATGAAACATCAGGTACAGAAGTATTGCCTGTACGCACAAATATGTCAAGACTGGTATTTGCCGGTATATCTGTATTCCATGATGCCGCTTGCCACGATTTCATCTCACCTCCGTCAAATACCCTTGAAGTAAAACTCCCGGAAGCAGCATAAGGTGTTACGCTCAACCAGTCAACGGATAAAGCAGCAGAACCCGTTTCATAGTCGCTGATCTGGATTACCATATTTGAACTTACAATATAATCCATTGTGTGCACTAGGTTGCCATCAACATAAAATTGGAAGTTGCCAGTGTTCCATTTTATTCTATAATTATGTGGAGATCCTAAAAGATTAGATCCAAGAGATACATCGGGTAGATTGGCCGATGGCGAGGTCCTTGCATAGACACCATTACTTGTCGCACTTCCTATAACTACCCATGGTTCACCAAACCCGGCACCGGTCGAAAATCCAACATTTTCGAAGATCCCTGCTGTATAAGTTGCAATGAATTCGAGGGATGAGCCGGGGCCAAAACCTGTATTGCTTGAAATATGTGAACCGTTTACAATAACCTGTCCTCCGCTAAATGAGGTTATTCCGCCTGAAGGCCAAGATCCTGGAGTCCAACCTACTGGCAACGAACCTTCTGAAAAATCTTCAATAAAAACAGGCTTCAAAATAACTGCACCGTCTCCATCCATCGTTACCATGGTATTGGCACCGGTTGTTCCAAGGTCAAAATCAGCTTTTGATTGGTCCTGTGCACAAATGCCGGCAGGCATCGTGAAAATAAGCGGGTCATTTAAAAGAACGGGATAGGTTGCACTATTCAGTAATGTTTCATCTTTCGATGTAACGCGGAAATAATATGTAGCATTTGCTGCCAGCCCGTTTAGTGTGATACTGTGGTTTGTTACCATTCCGGCTGCAGAAGAGTTTAAGTTAAGCGGATCAGAAGTAAGTCCATAATCAACCCTTGAATCAGCCGGTTCATCGGTAGTCCAGGTAATGGTAGCCGTGCCATCAGCATGAGGTGTTGCTGTAACTTCGGTGATGATGGGAGCAATGTTATCAACCCCATAAGTTGCGATATAACTGCCGGCATCGCCGGGTAAAAGGCATATTCAATTCCCTTGATGATTTCTTTCGTAAATGAAACGGATGTATTATCCCTGGTCAGCTGAACCAATTTTCCGACGGAACCCAGAACCGGCAACATTCCTTTTAAGTTGTTTGCCCCAGCACCTACATTTATTGTAAAACTCAAAGCGGTCCCATCCCAGGTTATATTTTGATAGGAAGAGCTGTTTCGTCCATCTAACCAGTCCAGCATCTGCTTGGCTGATACCACTGGAATTCCACGTGCCTGGGCAGAAGCGACTATTGCATTGGCGCCGGCATGGTTTGGATTATCGAAATGCATATTGGTAGCAAAACACTCCATAGTACCCTTCAGGTCCTATGGCTTTATCGAGCAGCGCATCACAAAATTGCGGGTATGGAGTCACAGGTTGATATTGTCCTTCATCCGTCATTTGTGTAACCACCTGGTAACAGTCGATAATGGTGCCGTCATGCTTTGCAAACCGCATCGGGTTTCCTGATCCGGTAAACATCCCAGGACGGACTTGCAGGTCCAGTCATTAGGCCAGTAGTAGTAGTTTACATCGAGCCGTATACCATGCATTGCCGATACTTCTGCAACCGTGCTCCAATCTGGCCAGGCGATGCAATGGTTGCGGTTGGTGGTGGGCTGAGGAATACCTGTATATTTCGCACCGAATGCGGCCAGATCAGTTGTTACAAAATTCTCATATTGAGGTTTGGTGAAATTACTACAATCAGTATTTATATGTATTGCGGTTTCAAAACCAAGACTATTATAATATACAGCCTGCTCGTTGGAAAAATTGTTTCCCAAGATAAAGATAACCTGTCGAACGGACACATTCCCAATCATCCACGGAACAACCGGGTGGGCTATGTGAAATGTCGACCTCAGAACCGAGGAGCCATGCCGGCATCACCATGATCATCACCTGTCATGACGATGGCTGCTTTCAAGTCCCTTGGGCAGAAACCAGAATCGTGGCAGGATCTTACGGTGCATATTACCTTTGACAATGATATTGGATAAAAGATCGCTGTTGCTCATCTGCCTGTGGAATAGCGACTTTATTCAAATCTATCCAGTCAGGTTGAGGATCAAAGGATGCATTTCCATAGAACATATCGTCCGATCGTCTTGGATCAATCTCTCCATCCCGTTTTTGTCCTGCCCACGCTGGATTTCCCTGGTGGGTATACACTACAGATCGTGCAAGGTCATAGGTGAATGCATAGGCTTTGCCACCGTTTGACCCAACTATTTTTTCAGTAACAGCAGGATAGGCAGTAGAGGTTGTTGCATCGGAATATAATGTAGCCAGACTTGCAGCGCCATTCAGCGTATAGAGGTCGGCTGCACTGTGGTATTGGATGGTCTCTGCGACAATCCCGACACCAGGACCGGAGGTAGTATTTACCAGTAAATATTTGTCAGAAAGTGTTCCGCTTGCAGGAGTAATGCCCAGCAAACTGCTAAGTTGTGCATCGGGTCTGAATGCTACCAGAAGTCCACCCGCATTTACCCAATTTGTAATTGTGGTAACAAAATCGGCAGATAATGGGAATTCACCTAAAATTACCACATCATAGCTATTCAGTATTTGCTGCTGTCACCTGTGAAACATCCATGGCGAAGAATTCATTGAATCCTTCTGCCCGCAATATTTCGACCGGATAGCGGCTAAATGGATTGGAGACAGCTGCTGATCACTAGGATCGGACCTCCCGGACCTTCTGTTGGCGGCGGAGGTGGCGGCGAAGAAGTGGTGAAAGACCAGCTGTAATCAGTCGACAATCCATTGCCTGCAATATCTTTGATCCGGTTTTCAGAATAAACACCGGGTAGTGTTAAAGTATACGTTGTATTATAAGCCAAAGCTGAGGTGGGGGTAAAAGTAATTGTATTGGCAGCATAGGTTACAGTTCCGGTTACCGGAGTGCTTCCCGGCCCGGTCATCAGCACACTGCTGGTATTGACCGTTAAAGGATCCAGCGCTTCATTAAAAGCAACAGTGGGGTGGATTGTAATGGCTACACCAGATGCATTATCAGAAGGTGTTACTGAAATTATCACAGGCGGTGTAACATCCGGTCCGATATAGGTGTCAAATACAACATCCACCCAATAATTACTGGCCTGCATAACCCAGATGATGGAAATGTACTTACTAAATTAGGTGTAACTGCATATACACCGTTTGGATTGCCTGTATTGTCCTGCAGGGCTTCAAGATAATACGAGTTATAACCTGCTGATCCAAAATAATTATAATCCTGAGAATAGTAGCCTGTGGTTGTGTGATAGGATGCTATGTAAGTCGTACCTGCTGTAATTTGTACCGGATTTCCAAATAGGACTTCCTGCCAGCCTGAGGCTGTTTCATTAATAAATGTGGCCTGAGCAAGATTTGTTCCTGTAACTGACCATAAATTACCTATGTGTATGCCTGTATTACTTGGACTTTTATAAAATCGAACACCGGTTATATATCCATTAACATTTGAGCGAAATTTAACTCCCAATTCATAGGAATTATTATCGTTTTCTGTTATATTGGTTGGATTTATAGAGGATGGCCAGATCGTGCAGGGGCAAATTGGAGCAACTGGTTCAGTGATTGTAATGGTAATAGTGTTCTGTGAAGTTGTCAGATGCTTCAATATTCCCGGTATCATCGAATGCATGGGATTTAATGGTAATTTCACCCTGAACCAGTGGTGTCCATGTAAAAGTCCAGCTGTTGGTACCTGTGGCTGCTTACCAGGTGAGGCCGCCGTCGACCGAAATATCCACTCCGGCAACAATGCCTCCTGACATCTGTTGCAGTTCCGGAAATGATAACAGGGGCATTGGCAGAAAAACTTGTTCCATTTGTCGGAGAAGTAATAACAGAAACTGCAGGTGTTATATCGGGATGCATGCTGGCAAGTATAAGGCCGCCTTGGTATAGGGTAGCCGGCTGTACACCCATATCCGCAAACAGATTTACGGTTGCCTGTTGCATGGCAAGGCTGGACGGCTCACTGCCACGATCATGATTCTGATCCAAACCCCAGCTCCATTGCACAGTTCCGGCTCCAAAAACCAAAGCACCGCCTGGATGGCGGTATAGGGATAATTTATGGGTATGGCTACCATAGGTTGTTTGCGACAAAGTGATTCGGCCCGGAGGGTAATGGTCGAAATATTGCTCCCAATCCCATTCATAGCCCAGTGTGCCATCAGGCAAAGTAGCTGTTTGCCCGGTACCTAAAGATGCAATTGAAGTATTTCGCCAGAAACGATGGTTTTTATAGGTATCAGGTACCTGGATTGCTGCAGTGCTGCCATCCCAACTGATCTGTCCAGATAAGGCATTTTCAGGCTTTCCTCCATCACTGCCAGGATAAACATCCGGACTTCCGTCTCTCCATAATCCTGTCCAGATGGGTGAAGAAACATCACATTTAAAACCGCATTGATTTTCACCCAATGTGCCTTCTTTATAACAAACCAATGTCCGGTGACTATCTTCCCAGCGGGTTTTCCAGTAGATTTCATTGCCGCTGAAAAATGCAAGATGAACCCCGTTACCGCGGGCAGTTTCAAATTTTGTCCGCTCAGCAGCACTCCAGTATTCGTCATGTCCCACCGATAATAAAGCCTTATGAATGGATGGAGTTATTGCGGAAGCATCCCGGTCCATATCCACATCAGTGGTATAGCTCACATCGTATCCGTTTCTTTCGAGCCACCGGATCATCGGGTACTCGGCATTGAAGAGCCAGTCTTCGGATGACCCGCTGCCTCCGCCACCACCGCGCGTGGTAAATGGCCTGTTATAGCTCACTTTGGTGGCATGATTAAAACCCGGAACAGAAGTTCCGGAATTATTTACATATAAACTGTTACCGCCATAACCATTGTAAGCCTGCCAGGTAGCATCCGAGGTTTTAAAAAGGATTGCTGCATTTCTGCTGTCATCTCTTACTACGAAAGCAATATGGCTGGAACCTCCATTATCTGTCCGGGTAAGTTTGGCAATATAAATGACCAGAAACAGCCCCGGTTGCAGTCCATGAAGCAGATTGCGACTCCAGTTGTCGCAGTCCGTTTTACCGGTTGGAACATCATAAAGAGGAGTCTGGTTGTGCAACTCCCGCAAAAGTCCCCAGGTCAGCAATCAGGCGGGCACCGTTTCCCTGGTAGTAACCAAGGCGGTAAATTTTTATCGTATAATTTGCGGGAGGATCAACATCAATTTTAAAGTTGATGGTTCCTCCGGTGTTGACACTAATATCCGTGGCAAAACCCTGTATTGATAGATCACCTGCATTCGGATAGGTGAGATCCCACTCGGAGGAAGGATTGCCGGGTAAGGCATTTTCTGCTACGGTGGCATTAGCAAAAATCCTGAATGTTGGACTTGATGCAACGGATAATGTATAGTTCGATCCGGCATCGAGTGTACCCAGTGTGAATGCATAGGTTCCTGCGCTTTCACCTTCATCGCGGCCCATAAGACCCGTGATTTCATCTGTTCCTTGCAGCGCAGGAGCATAAGTATAGGTGAAAGGTGTTGGATCCACCTGACCTAATATCTTTGCCTGACCTGCATTAGGAGTAATAAGGATGGCGATTTGTGAAAAAACTGGCGAAAACCCCAATAACAGGGCTACTGCTAAAAACCCTAACTTTAAAAAGCAGGTTTTAAAAACAAAAGTTGAGAAGTTCAACTTGTCCTGATTTGTAATTTGATTTTTCATTTATTATATTATTTTTATTTCAATTTAATTAATTATCCCTCCCTGATCAATTTTAGCTAATAAGTTTTTCAAAATTATAGCATAAATCAAAAAATCTACCGAATATTTATATCTTAATTGTCAGTCTTTTAATGAGTTTTGTGTTTCCAAATTTAAGAATGATTTGTCATTTTGATACAGTCTATTTTCCCAGTTGAGAATTTTTTACATTTCAATAAGTTCACCTTTAATCCTTTTCCGTCATTGCGAGTTACCACCCAAAAATTTGGGCACAATGTGGCGATGACAATCCTGTTCTTCGGAAACTGAAGTGAGGTCATCCTGAGCCTGTCGAAGGATAGACCGGCTTTGAAAAATAATATCTCTAAGTTTATTCAGCGTACACTCTTCGACAAGCTCAGAGTGACCCAACCCTCTTAATAACAGCCTAAAGCAGTATTTCATTAAAATCTGTCATTGGTAGTATGACCAAAGCCAGGTGGGCTGCGCGAAGCAATCTGCTTGAATAGAATAATAAAAGATTGCTTCGAAACCCTATCACACATTGGCCAATATAAGTTTCTCGCAATGACGTCAGGACAATGGGACCTGGATTATTAGCTTTTAAAGGTGTTTTAAAAATTATCTATCAAGTTTAAAGAACTTTTCTCTATAAAAAATATTAAAAGAGAACAGGAGGAATTTAACTCCCATTCTCAGTTGATTAATTATTGTTTACTAATAATCTTTATCGTACGCGTCATTAAATTCCCGTTGCTGTCAAGCTTTATGGTTGCTGTGTAAACCCCAGGCTGCAAAGTAGTCTCATCCAGCGATAGAACATAATCCCCGGCAGATTGAGTAACATCCACCAGCGATCTCACTTTATTTCCAACGATATCATAGATATCAAGAGTCACCTTTCCATCAACAGGTAAGGAATAAGTCAATGTTGTTTTACCGTTAAACGGATTGGGATGATTGCTGAGCGTGAGCCTTTCCGACAATGAAATCTCACCTGTACCTGTTGTAACGGTTTTAACAATATCGATGCTTAACACGGCATTGCCAATCACATTGTAATCGTCGTCGGCAAGTTCATTGAGCGGATCGGCGGCAAGCTTGAATCGGATGCCTTCTTCGCCCGGTAATCCGATCACTTTAACTTTTAGTGTAAGCAGGCTTTCACCTTCGAGTAAAATAACAGGTTCAAGCGAATTCCATCCGATCCTGAGCTCGTCACCTAAAACAGAATACATCAGTGGAGTATTGGGATCATCGGTTAAGTATACTCCATTGACTTCCATCAAATCCGACGGGAATTCCATGATAAGTGAAACAGCTCCCACCTCCATATCCATTGCAGCCGAAAGCGGAAGATCAAATTCCACATCAGGAATAACAGCTATAGACTCACTATAGATAAGAGAGAGGCTTTCACTTCCAGCTTTCATGCCACCGGGCACAAAACTCTGGTTGAAGTCACCGGTAACCAGACCATAGAGGTTCTGAGTAACATTAGAGCTTGCAACAGTAATAGTAGGATAACCTACTGGTCCGGGAGGATTATTGGGAATCAACTCATCTCCGGTTTTCCAGAAACTCCATTGAGAAGCAAAAGCTGGATTTGGATTACCCTGGGTTAAAAAGTATTGCAGTATGTTGCTGGCATCAGCAGAAGCTATATTATTATTACCGGTAACATCACCGGCGAGGAACCTAACCATTTCAATATCTCCAAAAAAGACACCCCAGTAATTGGTTTGTGCAGCATCGGTAACATTGATGCCACCGACAGAGCTGCCAGTTGTTGCCACAACATTATAAATCCCGGGGCAAACATTGGCAAACGAAAAGAGACCTGAACTGTTTGTGGTAACATCAGGATCTCCAACATGTGGGTAAATTTTTGTATTTCCCTGGTATAACTCAACTTTCACATTGTTTAAATTTGTTGGAATTGAATTTAAATATTGAATAATACCGCTGACAGGGATGGCATTTGGTTGGTTAATAACAATACTTTGTAATGCTGAGCATAGGTTTCCATCGGTTACTGTGACAGTATAGGTTCCAGCAGGCATACCTGTGCGATCCGGCACAGTTAAACCTCCAGGCGACCATAGGTATGCATAAGATCCATTACCACCTGTAACCGTTATATCAATTGTACCATCTGATAATCCATTGCAGGTCACATCTGTTTTTGTGTAGTTTATCGTTACAGGTGGTCTTTGTATTAATCCAACATTGGCTGCGGGCTCCATTGCTGCAAACTTTCGTACACGTATATCATTGAATTGGGCAATTGTTCCGTTCTCACCATATAGGCCTATTGAACCTGAAGCCCACGTGTTATCAGTGGTGGTCGTCTTTAAAACATCGTTAAAATATATATCGAAAGAGTTTCCATGCGCTTTTACTTTTAATTTATACCAGGTGTTAAGATCAATGTTGCCTAAACTAGTATACCACACATCCTCTGTTGTAAAACCGGTTTTCCAATTGTAAAAATGCAAATTACCAATTGGATTGATATCAAGAGCCTCATAAAGATTTAAGGTATAAGTGTTTTGAGTGTTTGTGGTACGAACACCCAATCCCCAAACGGGGCCTGCAACCTGTTTGCCATACCCTTCTATTACATAATCGGTGCCCGAGAATGAAGACTTCAGGATAGAATTTGCTGTAGTAATTCCTTCTGCAACAACTCCTGTTGTTCCATCCTGTTGGACAGCTGATTTAATACTCCAACTTCCTCCGTCCGCTGTCCATTTGTCTGCATCCACAAGGCCCTGTTCATACATAATCCTTCCAGTACTTGGATCCACCACTCGCATATCGAGGGTCCAGGTTCCGGTCAGGGTGCTCTGTTTGCAATAATATTCATATATTGTATTGCCGAAAAGTGTTTGGAACATACAAGCGCACCCATCATCAAGAACTGGATTACCGGGTAAAATGGTAAATGGACCTAACGGGCTAGTGCTTGAATATATCCTTACCTTCCAAACACCTTCCAGTATTTCAGTTGAAAGGAAATATGTACCTCCATAATACAGTACATTTGGAGCAGCTAATACTACGCTTGAACTAAGCAATTCGACATTTGATGCAGAAGCCAAGCCAGCAACAGTTGAAGCAGTTCTTGCCATTATTTTCCAACCACTTTCTCCCCTGTACCAGTATAAATAATATTGGTTATCATTTGGATTGTGGAAAAGACTTGGATTTTGATTATTATTTCCGTCCTGAATTATGGTGGTTGGTGAAGACCAGGTTAATCCGTCAGCACTTGTACGATAAACAAGGTAACTGGGACCACCATAATACATAGTATGAACCATATAGTATGTGCTGCCATCCAGAAAAACCGAAGGCCATCTTTCTCCATGACCGCTAAAAATCGGATTTATTGGCTGGGGAAACTTCGTCCAGGTAAGAAGGTCATTACTTCCTGCTATTCCAATCCATCCACTATTTTGCGGACCATAATAACCATAATAGAGATAGTTACCATAAGCACCCGTACTGGGTGCTTGTACAACACTTAAAGTGTGAGGCGCTGAAGATTCCCAGCTTTGATCCTGAACCATAATGGTCGAAGCTGGCCCAAAGTTATAATATCCGGGCTGAGTCGTAACAGACGATTCAAAATCATCAAAAAATTCAAAGGTATTGTCACCATTGGATGCTTTGATAGCTGCGGCATTACCATAATACATGAACACAGTTGTTCCGGAGATTGGGACAATAGGAACTTTTACCCATAGGGTTGCCGAGGTTCCTGCTTTATTCCAGGTTTCAATCCAATAAGGAATAATAGTAACCCCATCCCCTGATGCAAACCTTATGTCACTCCCATCAGGTTTCGCTTTATTGAAATCGAATGTGCCATTTAGGGTAATTTTCACCTGGAAATCACTTAGAGATGTTCCTCCCAGATTTGATACTGTAACCTCGTTGCGATATTGCCAACCAGGATTATACCATGGTGCAAAAGCATTGACAGTCACTGAAACATTCGCCTGGCATCCATTGGCATCTGTCACATAATAGACTATCGTTCCTGCTGATTGCTGGAAGTTGCCGGTTCCTGTATAGCCACCTGATTGAAAAGGTGTGCCTCCTGCTGCTGAGATTGTTACAGTTGCTGTTCCGTCATTACAAATATTCGGTGTAATTGAATAACTTGCAATGAGTGCAGTGGGCTGGATAATGTTAACACTTATCGTCCCGTTACTTCCGTTATTTGCAGTTACAGTAACCGAATAAGTTCCTGCAACCAATCCTGTCAAATCTTCATTGTTCACCTGGCCAACCGGTACAATACCTCCTGAACTTGCTGTCCAGACATAGGTATAGGGTTCGTTTCCTCCGGTAAATGAAATATCAATCGCTCCTTCTGAGCCACCATAGCAGGAGACATCCGTTTTATCATAATTTATTTGCAGGGTAGGATATAAACTTTCTTCATTACCAACTCCGGTTGACGGTTCATTGGCCGCATATTTCCTTACTCGTACATCATTATATTGGGCTGTTGTTCCATTTTCGCCAAATAATCCTATAGACCCTGACGACCACGTAGAATTATTTGCATTTCCAGTTGTTTTTAGAACATCATTAAAATAAATGTCAAAACTACTGCCATGTGCTTTTACTTTTAATTTGTACCATGTGCTGAGATTGATTGCACCTAAAGCATTATTCCATTCGGTGCTTCCGATGCCGCCTTGCCAATTATAATAATATAAATTATTGGTACCATCAATATCTTCATAAAGATTAAGTGTATATGTATTTAGATTGGTTGATGTACGAATTCCAAATCCCCAAACACGGCCGGAAATCTGTCTGCCATAACCTTCAAAGATATAATCCGTCCCCGAAAATGATGATTTAAGAAGCTGTTTGTCTGTAGTGACGCCTTGTGCAACAAGACCAACAGTTCCATCCTGTTGTACATCCGATACAACGCTCCAGTTGCCACCGTAAGCTGTCCATTTGGTAACATCAATTTGACCCTGCTCAAACATTAGCCTTCCAGTCGCCGGGTCTACTACCCGCATATCGAGTGTCCAGCTTCCGTTGATTGCCTGTTTGCAATAATATTCGTAAATCGTGCTGCCGAAAAGTGTTTGAAATAAACAAGCACATCCGTCGCTGAGGACAGGATTCCCGGGTAATATAGTGAAAGGTCCTGTTGGGGAAGTACCTGAATAAATTCTTACTTTCCAAATACTATTCTCTGAAATTTCAGTTGATAAAAAATAGGTGTTATCGTAATAAAGCATATTTGGAGCAGCAAGGGTTGTGCTAGAGGTAAGTAGCACGGTGGGGGTGGCAGATACCAATCCAGCCATAGTTGAGGCAGTTTTATACATAATTCTCCAACCGCCTTCTCCCCTGTACCAGTAAAGATAATACTGATTATTGTTGGGATCATGGAACAAACTTGGATTCTGATTTCTGAATCCGTCCTGAATTATTGTTGTCGCTACAGTCCAGCTTAACCCATCGCTGCTCTGACGATATACGAGGTAGCTGGTCCCGCAATAATTCATGGTATGCACCATATAATAAGTACTGCCATCTTTATAAACCGATGGCCATCTTTCTCCACCTGTATTAAATAGTGGATTTGTAGAAAATTTTGTCCAGGTAAGCAAATCATTACTTCCAGCCATACCAATACCACCGCACCCCACCAATCCATAATAACCATAGTATGTATAGCCGGCTCCGGATGGTGCCTGAACAACACTCAGGGTATGTGGTGCTTCTGTTTCCCAAACCTGGCTTTGGGTCATGATTGTAGAGGCTGGCCCAAAAGCATAATATCCCGGTTGATAAGTGATTGATGACCGGAAGTCATCAAAAAATTCAAAAGTGGAATTACCATTACTCAGACTTGTGGCAGAAGGATTTCCATAATACAGGAAAACCGTTGTACCTGTTGAGATTGGAATATCTGATACTTTAATCCAAATGGTTGCTTGTGTTCCTGGCTTATTCCAGGTTTCAATCCAAAAAGGAATGAGCGCAGTTCCTCCGGCATCCGTTACCCGAATATCACTTCCGTCACTCTTTGCCTTATTAAAATCAAATGAACTGTTCAAAGTGACCTGCACCTGAAAATTCGACAACGCCATTGAATTAGTATTTGGAACTGTGACCAACCTTCTGTACTGCCAGTTTGAATTGTACCAGGGCACCTGGGCAATTACAATTTGTGTTGTCATCAGCACCATCAACGTGACTGTCGCGATGATCAGAGTCATTTTAAAGAAAGAATTTCTTGTTTTCATGATGGTATTTTTTAAAACGCATTAAATGTTTATTCTCCCTATCCTATAAAGCAACAGGATATTCGCCTGGTAACCGGGATTTATATATTTTGGATTACATGTAAAATTCATTTTCATTTTTAGAGGTCGTCAACTAAGCGCAAAGAACTTTTTTCTATAAATTTATAAAAGAGAACAGGAGGAAATCCCTCCCATTCTCAATTGATTAATTATTGTTTACTAATAATCTTTATCGTACGCATCATTAAATTGCCGCTGCTGTCAAGCTTTATGGTTGCAGTGTAAACCCCTGGCTGTAACGTAGATTTATCCAGCGAGAGGACATAATCCCCGGCAGATTGAGTTACATCTACCAATGATCTCACTTTATTTCCAACGATATCATAGATTTCAAGCGTCACCTTTCCATCCACCGGTAAGAAATAAGTAAAGGTTGTTTTACCCGTAAACGGGTTGGGATGATTGGCAAGCGTGAGCCTGTCGGACAAAGAAATCTCTCCCGTACCTGTCATAGATGTTGTGATTACATCGATACTTAGCACAGCATTGTCAATCACGTTGTAACTGCCATCAGCCAGCTCATTGAGCGGGTCAGCTGCAAGCTTGAAGTGAATGCCTTCTTCACCCGGTAATCCGATCAACTTAACCTTAAGTGTAAGCAAGCTTTCCTCTTCGAGTAAAATAAGAGGTTCAAGCGAATTCCATCCAATCCTTAGCTCGTCTCCTGAAACAGAAAGCATCAGAGGAGTATTGGGATCATCGGATAAATACACCCCATTCACTTCAAGCAAGTCTGAAGGGAATTCCATGATCAGTGAAACAGCACCAACCTCCATATCCATAGCTACAGAAAGCGGAAGATCAAATTCCACATCAGGAATAACAGTGATGGTCTCCCCATAGATGAGCGCAAGAGTTTCACTCCCTGCTTTCATGCCACCCGGCACAAAGCTCTGGTTAAAGTCACCGGTAACCAGACCATAGAGGTTCTGAGTAACATTAGAGCCTGCAACAGTAATAGTTGGATAACCTACTGGTCCGGGAGGATTATTGGGAATCAACTCATCTCCGGTTTTCCAGAAACTCCATTGTGAAGCGAAAGCCGGAGTTGGATTACCCTGGGTTAAAAAGTATTGCAGTATGTTGCTGGCATCAGCAGAAGCTATATTATTATTACCAGTAACATCACCAGCGAGGAACCTGACCTTTTCGATTTCTCCATGGAAAACACCCCAGTAATTGGTTTGAGCAGCATCGGTTACGTTGATGCCACCAACAGAGCTGCCAGTTGTTGCCACAACATTATAAATCCCGGGGCAAACATTGTCAAATTTAAAATAGCCTATTTTATTCAGTGGACCTGCAGGCACAGTAGATGAGGTCACTGAAGGTAGTGAACTTGCTTGTAAAGCAACCGTCACATTACCCATGGGCGTATTGGCTGTATTGTAATAGCTGAAATATCCATTCAAAGTAATTTGATACTGTTCACCGCCTAAAGAAGTTGATGGATTTAATCCTGCCCATTTTCGAACCCGAACGTTATCCAGGTATTGCGTTGTTGCCCAATAGACTCCAAACTTAATTTTACCAGTACCGGTTAAAGGGGGAGAGGTGATCTGAGGAGACTGGTACTGAATTTCATCGAAGATTACCCTACTGTCAAAGCCATTACGAACAACGGTTACCTTGTGCCAATTATTCCATGTACTGTTTTGCATGTGGTTAAAACCACTACCGTTAAACCACCTCACCACTGGAATACCGCCAGAATTGTAGAAGAAAAGGGAGCCAGAAGGATCAGTTTCAGTCAAGGTTATTAATCCCTGAGGTTTGGGTTGAGTCCCAATACCCCCGACATCAGTTATTTGCCAGTCGAAATCGAGTGCATAAGCGCTTCCAAAACCCTCGATGCTCTGAGCATAGCGTTGTGTGGCAACATCTGTTTCTTGCCGGACAACTAAGCCGTAATTACCCTGATACTTTGCCGAGGCATCTGCAAATACATAGCTTGTGCCGGACGTAGCCCACAAAGATGGACCTGGTTGAGGAGTCCAGTTATCCAGCATAGGATCATAAACTTCGTTGTAGACGAGGCCGTATGGCCCACTAAAGTCAGCCCGCCCGCCAATGACGTAAAGTTTATTGTTGACCACTCCGCAGCCGACACCGTCTCTTGGATGAGCTGCAGGGCCCTTCTGTTCCCATGTATTCGTTGCCGGGTCATACACGTAATTATTCGTATGGAAAGCAATTCCGTCTAATCCGTGTGTGACATAAATCTTTCCGTTGATTACAGGATTATCCCTGGTTGTTCCCCATAGGCTTATAGGTAGTGGCGCTTTTATTGCCCAGTTATCAGTTGCAGGATCATATTCTTGATTTTCATTATATGCACTTCCCTCGTGGTGACCACCAATGAGGTATATTTTGGACCCAACAACTGCACTGGTACACCACATTCGCGGAATTGGAACATTTACTTTCTGTGTATATGCATCAGTGGCAGGGTCATACTCGTAGTGATATGACTCATAGAACAGATGAATTTTGTTTCCAAATTTCACCCCCATTAATCCCTGACGTGCCAGTACTGATGGAATGTCTGTTTTTGATGTCCAACTATTCGACAAGGGATTATACACTTCATTCTTGGCGATATTACCTGCGCCGCTACTTATCGATCCACCAAATACATAAATCAATCCATCAAACTCTACTGCTGCCATACCCCAGCGTGCTGTTGGCATGGGAGTTTTTTCCGTCCAAATGTTCGTGGCTGGATCATATTCGTAGTTTTTATTCAGTGGATTACCCGGACCATTCCCATATCCCCCGAACGAATAGAGTTTTCCGTTGTATGCTGCGGTTGTTAAATCTGCAATGGCAGTTGGCATTGGAGCTTTGTCTTGCCAACCGGTCATACCAGGAATCCATGATTCAAAATCATCAAAAAATCTAAACGTAGTTGAGCCATTACTTGCACTCGTTGCATCATTATTCCCGTAGTATAAGTAAAGTGTTGTTGCTCCTGGTGGAATATTCGATACTTTAGTCCAAATGACTGCCGAGGTTGGTGGATTCCAAGTCTCAATCCAGAAAGGTATCATAGTAATTCCATCAGTACCTGTTATTCGGATGTCACTCCCATCACTTTTTGCTTTTGTAAAATTAAATGAACTATTTAAGGAGATAAGAACCTGGTAATCCGTCAGAATTGTTCCACCGGGATTTGTAATAGTTACTGACCTACGATATTGCCAGTCTGAATTATACCAGACCGCAGGTGCAACAGTTGTTACTGAAATATTTGCTGTACATCCATTAGCATCTATTACTGAATATACCACTGTTCCAACTGATTGCTGAAAACTTCCTGTCCCTGAATAAGGTGCAGTTCCTCCAGTTGCTGAAATGACAACTGTTGCAGTTCCATCAATGCAGACAATTTGATTGTTTATAACAGCATTGAGAGACAATGCAGCAGGTTGGGTGATGGTGATGTTGCCTGATGTCCCAGTATTTCCTACCCCATCAGTAACCAAGACAGAATAATTCCCAGCAAACAATACTGAAATATCCTGTGTTGTTTGTCCTCCTGGTGACCAAAGGTAACTATAGGAGCCAGAGCCTCCAGTTACAGTAATATCTACAGCGCCGTTAGATCCTCCATTACAAGATACATCAGTCTTGGTGTTCGTAATTAATATTGGAGGATATTGCAAGTTTCCAAGTGTGGTAGTGGGTTCTGGTTCAACCATTTTCCTAATCCTTATCCAGTCGATTTCGAACCGGCTTTGGGGTTTATTTTGATCGGTATAAGCCATCATATAGGGATAGATATTCCCTAATACAGGAACGTATTGAGGGGCAAGTGTTGTAAATGGACTGTTATCAATGCGGAACTTGGCAACGCCCATAGAAGGACGATAAACAGTATAGGTCCTATAATTTTCTGGCGGATAGGTTGAAAAGGGTATGGTGGTGGGTAAATTTTGTGAATCATTTCCATCCTTGCCACCGCGAATTTCATAATACAGCGAATTTGGTCCATCCTTCAGTCGCAGATGGTTGGTCCATTGGAAATCATAAGTTAAATTACCCACCTGAGCATTGTTGACCTGGTTATAAGGAGGCATATTTGTAGGGTGAGCCGCATAACATTCCATAATTGTACCATTATTAACAGGAAATGAAGATCTTAACTGAATATAGCCAAAACTGGAACTACTTGAAATTCCGGTAAGAATCAACTTTCCGTTACTGACACTTGCGGATCCTGAAGTTACTATATTTGTAAACCAATTTTGAACATCCAACGATGGACCATCAAATCCATCATAAAGATCAAAAACCTCCTTTGGGTCATTGATTAATTCAGCAGCAATAACGGGTTGGGTGGCTATTTTCATACGGTAATTCCAATCAGCTGGCCTTGCAAAGTAAATTATAACATAATTATTTGCAACACGGGTAACTGCTCCCCTGGCAGAGGCCAGATAGTCATATGATCCGGGAGGACCTGATGTTACTATTATAGGTTTTTTTGTAAAAGTCTGCCAATCTGTTGTAGTTACATATGCAGTGCATGAACCGATGCCTCCCGTATTTGCAACCCCTGCATAACCAATATAGTATGTGCCATTGAATTCATAAACCCATGGATCAGCAACAACTCCTTCATCGAAAGAACCAAGAGGTCCAAATGGGATGATTGGATTTCCTGAAAATTTTGTATAAGGACCCATGATATCATCTGCAATTGCATAACCAACCTGTTCCTGAACGCCTCCAAGCCCTGGCCAATATCCATCTTTATCTCCCATGAAGACCATTATCCATTTTCCATCAGACCTTTGAAAAACATAAGGTTCATCATCCCGATACCAATCCCATGAACCATCTCCGCCATGAGGCAAAACGATATCGCGCCCGGTATGACCATATTCATGAATCGAACCATCATAAGGACCTGTAATACCATCAGTTGATCGCGACACTGCAACACTCCACCTTATAGATGGATAATTTGACCATTCTCTTAAGTCACCATAAAAAACATACCAGGTATCTCCATATTTCATTATATGAGGTGCATCTCCGGCAGTAATAATCGGATTACCTTCATACCAATGCCACGAATTGGGATCGGTCGGATTATCAGACCAAACAAGACCAATTGAGGAAGGACTTCCCCGGTAAATATTAAATATCAGCCACCAATGCCCGGTTTCATCATCATAGACCATGTTTTCAGGCAATAAATACTGCCCACTTTGAGGATCCCCAATAGGAATAATAGGCGCATCAATTTTTGTGAAAGGACCATCAGGAGGACCTTCGACCAATGCCGGTTGCGGTGGATTGGAATTGCCATAATATATATAAACAGTTGTTCCTGAAGTCGGAATACCCGGCACCTTAACCCAGATTTTTGCCTGTTGGGAAGAAGCACTCCAGGATTCAATCCAGAATGGAATTGTTATTATTCCATCACCGGAAGTGACGCGAATATCGCTCCCATCACTTTTAGCATTGTTAAAATCAAACGAACTGTTAAGAGAAATGAGCACCTGATAATCTGTGAGGTTATTTCCACTTGTATTTGATACAGATATCGGCCTGCGGTATTGCCAGTTTGTATTGTACCAGTCCTGGCCAATTACAAATTGTGTTGATAACAGCACCATCATCGTGACTGTCGCGATGATCAAAGTCAATTTTAAGAAAGAATTTCTTGTTTTCATGATGGTATTTTTTAAACGCATTAAATATTTATTCTCCCGATTGCATAAAGCAGCAGGATATTCTCCCGGTAACCGGGATTTATATTTTTTATATTACATGTAAAATTCATTTTCATTTTTAGAGGTCGTCAACTTAGCACAAAGAACTTTATAAAAACATCAATAAATGACCTCACGGCAAAGCCACGAGGTATTAATAATGAATGAAGTATATTAACCGACGCCAGCAGTGAGGGACCAGCCTGCTAGCTGGCAGGTACAACCCAGAGATCCCGACTAGCTTTGCTGTCGGGATCCCTGCCTCGCCGGCAGGCAGGAATTCCACTTTCGCTTCAAACTTCGCTTCGCTTGTTTTCATCGAGTGTCATTGATTAAAAAGAGAACAGGAGGAAATCCCTCCCATTCTCTGCTGATTAATTATTGTTTACTAATAATCTTTATCGTACGTGTCATCAAATTATCGTTATTCTTAAGCTTTATCGTAGCAGTATAAACCCCCGGCTGCAAAGTAGTCTCATCCAGCGACAGGACATAATCCCCGGCAGACTGAGTTACATCAACCAATGATTTAACTTTATTACCAACGATATCATAGATTTCAAGCGTCACCTTTCCATCCACCGGTAATGAATAAGCAAAGGTTGTTTTACCGTTAAACGGGTTAGGATGATTGGCAAGCGTAAGCCTGTCGGACAAAGAAATCTCTCCTGTGCCTGTCATGGAACTTGTAATAACATCAATGCTTAACACCGCATTGTTAATCACATTATAATCCCCATCAGCCAGCTCATTGAGCGGATCAGCGGCAAGCTTGAAACGAATGCCCTCTTCACCCGGTAATCCAATTAGCTTAACCTTAAGTGTAAGCAAGCTTTCACCTTCAAGTAAAATAACAGGTTCAAGCGAATTCCACCCTATCCTGAGCTCGTCACCCGAAACAGAATGCATCAGCGGAGCATTGGGATCATCGGATAAAAACACCCCATTCACTTCAAGTAAGTCCGAAGGGAATTCCATGATCAGTGAAACAGCTCCAACCTCCATATCCATAGCAGCTGAAAGCGGAAGATCAAAATCCAAATCTGGTATAACAGAAATGGTCTCACCATAGATGAGCGCAAGAGATTCACTTACTGCTTTCATGCCACCGGGCACAAAACTCTGGTTGAAGTCACCTGTAACCAGAGCATATAGGTTTTGTGTTACATTTGAACCCGAAACGATAATTGAAGGATACCCTGCCGGTGCCGGATTACTACCAATGGTTTCTCCAATATTCCAGAATGTCCATTCTGTGCGTCCGGCCCAGCCGGAACTACCCTGGGTAAGGAAGTATTGAAGTATACGACTGGCATCAGTACCATCGATCATATTATTCATGACAACATCTCCGGCATAAAACCTGACCTTTTCAATTCCTCCAAAAAAGACGCCCCAGTAATTGGTTTGGGCAGCATCGGTAACGTTGATGCCACCTGCAGTATTGCCAGAACTAGCCACAACATCATAGGTTCCGGGAGCCACATTGGTAAAAGTAAACTCCCCTAATGAACCCGTAGGTGCAGTGATGTATTTATCAACACTATTCTGTTGAAGTTTAATGTTTACATTTTGCAACGGTGTTGTAGCCGTATTAAAATAAATAATGTTACCGCTAACAATTGCGTTGGATTCAGTAACAATTACATCAGTACTTGCATTTCCGCTGCAACCATTACCATCTGTGACAGTAACTGTAAAAGTTCCGCTATTAGAAACCTGAACCGGATTCAGGACAGGATAAGCAACGGTTGCAATATATCCATTAGGGCCACTCCATAGATAACTTACCATGCCCGCAGGACCCGAAGATAGATTCAAAGGTGAACCGGCAATTACAGGGCTGTTGCTTGAGGCTGAAGCTATTGGTGATGGATTTACCGGTACTGAAACATTATTTATCGGGTTCCCGGTCTTTATACATCCATTGGTGGAAATTATGGAAGTCAGCTCAAAATAGTTATTGGTAAACGGTACAAAAACCACATCAACCCAGTAGTTTGTATTTCCTGGAGGCTGGTTGGGAAACGCAGTAGAGGGTGAATAAACATAAACCCCATTTACTCCATCTATACCTGTTTGCAATGCAGTTAATGCACCATTGGTTACACCCGAACTGAGAAAATAATTCACCTCGCTATAATATCTGCCATTGGGTGCATGATAGGAAGCTACATAAGTTACATTGGGTTGTATAGTCACAGGAGTAGTAAAATATACCTGCTGCCATCCGCTGGTTGTCGTTGTGAAAATTGCAGAGGCAAGGTTAGTACCACCACTCGTCCATAAGGTTCCGGTAAAGGTTCCTGCCTGCAGGGCACTCTTATAAAAACGAATTCCTGTTATTTGCCCAGGTGTATTGGAACGGAATTTTACTCCAAGCTCAACGCTTGCAACATCTGCATTTTGTGTAAGTCCAACTCCATTCGGCCATATGCTTTGGGCCGGGGCTGTGCCTGTTGTTCCGACATTGAATGAAGCTCCGCTTGAAATGTTTGGATATGTATTACCATTTACAATTAAAGCAAAAGGACCGGTGCCTGATGTTGCATTAAAAGTCAGGCTCATGTTGCTGCCGGCACAAACAGTACCTGCTGAGACGAGTGTACCATTTGGTGTAGGATTAATAGTAACCGAGGCGCTGCTCAATGGATTGCCACTATTGCTGCAGCCATTGGCATCCGTAATACTGGTTAGATTTGAAGTTAAAGTTACAGGTGCAGTATTCCAGGTAGAAAAGACAATATCTATCCAATAGTTATTCCCTGATGGACTATTTGGAAAACTTCCAGGGCTGCTATATACTGAATTACCAGCAGACTGGGGGGGACAAGGGTCTGAACCAGAAAGCAGATAAAGATTGCCGCTGGTCACGCCGCTGGTAAAATAATTAATATTCCTGTCATAATTACCATTCGGATCGGTATAAGAAGCTACATATACTAAATTCGCCGTTACTGCAACAGGTGTATCAAACAATACTTCCTGCCAGCCTGTAGCAGTTTCATTTGTGAATGTTGCCGAAGCTAGCTTGGTTCCGCCAATTGTCCACAATGATCCGATATGAGTGCCTGTATTAGCAGCAGATTTGTGGAAACGCACGCCCATTATATATCCATTAATAGCGGAACGGAATCTAACGCCCAGTTCATAACTGCCTCCATCATTAAATGGAATAATTCCAGGTTCAGTATTATTCCAGATGCTTTCATAAACCGGGAGGGTAGCAAAAGTCTGCCCTTCAGTTACACCGGTATAGGTTTTTCCATCTATTATAAGGCTATAAGGGGATTGCCCTGTTGCGGCGGTTAATTGTAACTGGTAATAGAGGTCACCATAACAAAGATTGCTATTAACTGCCGCAATGGTTCCAGTTAGTAATGCCGGAGCAGAATTAATAGTTACTTGAGTGGAAGGTGAAATACAACCGTTTGTATTCTTTGCTGTTACAAAGTAATCACCTGGATCCAGACTTGTAAAAGAAAGGCCCGACTGATAGTTCGTGCCATCAATGCTGTATGTCATTCCGGTTCCTGTGGGAGCTGTAACTGTGATCGTTCCCGTGGATACAGAACAAGATGGCTGGGTAAGTGAGACGCTCGGGGCATCTGGTGTTGCTGGCTGAGTATTGATTGTTGTGTTTGTTATTGCTGAAATACAGCCTTCCGAATTCTTTGCTGTCACAGGATAATTGCCCTGACCCAATCCGGCAAATATGCCGTCAGTGTTGGTATAAGTTGAACCATCAATGCTATAGGTCATACCAGTTCCTGTGGGAGCCGTAATAGTGATCGTTCCAGTGGCTAACAAACAAGTTGGCTGCGTAACCGCAACTGTCGGCGCTGGAGGAGCACCCGTTACTTCATTGACCGTAACTGGTGTCGCCGTTGAAATACATCCAAAACTATTCTTAGCAGTCAGGTTGTAATTTCCTGGGTTGACATTTGAAAAAACACCTATAGTATTTGTGTAAGTAACTCCATCAATACTAAATGATAGTCCGGTAATACCGGATGTTACCGTGATGGTTCCGGTAGGCAAACTGCAGGTTGGTTCTGTAACGGTGACTGTCGGAGCTGCAGGTGCAGCGTTCACTACAACGTCTATTTGTGCTCTCGGACCCTCACATGTATTAATAGTCTGGCTTACATAATAACTGGTTGTGCCTGCAGAAGTTGTTGATGGTACAGGGGCTGTGGAACTTCCGCTTCCGCCGGTAGGTTCAGTGTACCATAAAAGATTGACACCCGTTGCTGTAAGTGCAACGGCAGTAGCTCCCTGGCAATAAGTAACCGGACTGCTGACAAGCGGAATGGGTGGCGGACACATTGTCTGCTCAGGACCTGTAATTGATGAAGGCTCGCAATTAGAGAATTTACGCACATACGCCCAATCTACGTCCATTCCGTAAGTGACATCAAGATGATTGTTGAGCGCCACAGGAAGTGCGGTAACCGGAACATCCGTCGTAATTATACCTGCCGGTGAGGAAGCATGATCAATATATGCTCTGGTTTCCCCGGTAAGCCATCCAAGCTCATACACATGATAGTTATTTGTGATAGGACCCAGTGAAACATTAGGTTTAAAGGTTATAAGCTGGTTAGCCAGGATGAGATTAGTGCCAACCAGAGGATCCACTTCAATTACTGTAAATGGATTTACAGCACCATTAATAAAGCCTGCCCATTTATAATTAGCACCCCCTTTAAAGTTAGCCTTAATACCCAATGCATGGCCAGCTAAATAGGAATTGACCGATGTGAAAGACTGGGTACTGGCAAAGCTGATAATACCATTTAATACAGTTGGAGACCCGATCTTTGTCCAAATACCGGGCTGAGTCCAGTCATCATCGAACAGGATGAAGGTAGAAGTTCCATCACTGAGCGATGTTGCATCTGCGTTTCCATAATAAATAAAGATCGTTGATGAACCTGTAGAAATCGAAGGAATTTTTATCCAGATTTTTGCCAGCAAATTGAGGGGTTCCCAGGTTTCGATCCAATAAGGAATGGGTGTTGCTCCATCAGCATCAGTAACCCGGATATCGCTTCCATCCGCATTTGGGTTAGTAAAATCGAATGTATTGTCCAGTGATACCAGAATCTGGTAATCGGTTAATGCTGTCCCGCACGAATTTGTCAGAACGATTGGCCGGCGGTAATTCCAGTTTACATTATACCATCCTGCGGGTCCGGTAACGACAACATCAATTTGTGCCCTTGGGCTTTCGCAGCCATTTTCTGTCTGACTCACATAATAGCTGGATGTCCCTGTGCCGGACGTGGATGGTGTTGGAGCATCCGGGCTTCCCGTACCTCCTGTCGGAGTTGTATACCACAGTAAATATGTTCCTGTTGCTGAAAGAGGTAATGCTGCATCTCCCTGGCTGTAAAATACCGGGCTGTTTACCATGGGAGCATTTGTATTGTGAATATTGATTTGCACAGTGCTAACAGGATTACCGGTAATTGTACAAGTTCCATTATCCGCCAGGCTGGTTAAACTATTAGTAATCGTATTGCTGTTAACGGAATAGGCAAATACCACATCCACCCAGTAGTTAGTAAATAAGGGCGGAACAGTATTCGGAAACTGACCAATGGTTCCATTATAAACGCCATTCCCTGTTGATGGAAGTGTTTGAACTAACCCATTTGCGCTGATAACGGGTGTATTGGTATTGAAATAGCTAAGGCTTTGCGAAAAACGACCTGCAGGCACAGAATAAGAAGCCACATAGGTTGTATTGGCAGTGACTGCGACAGGACTTGAAAACAGCACCTGCTGCCAACCAGTGGCTGTTTCGTTTGTGAATGTTGCAAATTCGAGCATTGAAGATCCGGTGGCTGTCCACAATCGTCCAATATGGGTTCCGGTATTATTGGGTCCTTTATAAAATCGAATACCCTTAATATATCCATCTGCAATGGGTTTGAATTTAACACCCAGTTCATAAGGTGTTGAGGACGTTTCATCAGCATTGGCAGGGGTTGCGGTTGATGGCCAGATACTCTCATCAGCTGAGGGGATCGTTGCAAATGTAGTGTTATTGGCTACACCGGAATAAGTTTTACCATTCACAATAAGTGTAAAAGGTTCCTGACCGGTTGTTTCGGTTAATTGTAATTGAAAAACATCACCGGGGCATATATCGGAATCAACGGCACTTATAGAGCCCGATATTCCTGTACTCACTGTTAATGTGGCAGGAACAGAATAATCCGACCATTCTCCATTGGTCCAGAAGGCACGATATTGTTTATTATTATCACCGATTACCGAGGTAAATGTATATGGAGATGTAGTTGCACCCGATATATCGGACCAGGTCGTACCACCATCTGTACTCACCTGCCATTGGAGTGAAGGCAGAGGGTTGCCGGTGGCAGCTGACGAAAAACTAACGCTGCTTCCTGAACAGGTACTTTGTGAAACCGGATGGACGGTTATACTTGGTTGGACGTAAATTTCAGTAGTAAAAGTCCAGGTATAATCAGCAGGAAGAGCATTGCCTGCCATATCTTTAATGCATGGTTCAGTTCCTCCGATAACTTTTGCTGTATAGGTAGTGGAAAATGCCAAAGGCCATGAGGGAGAAAATGTTGCCGAATTTATTCCCGAATTGTAGGTTACTGTGCCGGTAACCGGAGTGTTTCCGGGTCCAGTCAGGATAAAAGTGTTAGCGCTGACAGTCGCAGGATCTATAGGTTCACTAAAGGCGACACTGGGATGGATTGTAATTGGAACACCAGTTGCATTATTGATGGGAGAGATGGTAAGAACTGAAGGCGGTGTTTCATCAGCTCCAAGAGTGGTGGAAAAAGTTACATCCACCCAATAGTTAGTTAATGTAGATGAGCCAGGGTATGCAGAGGATGTATTATAAATGTAAAGCCCGTTATTTGCTGCCGGCGCTGTGAGCGGGCCATTTACAATATCTGAAGTAAAATAATTTAAGGAAGAAGAAGGATATTGTCCTGATGGACTGAAATAGGAAACGACATACAAGGTATTGGCAGTAATTGGATAAGGGGTAGGCAGTGTCACCGTCTGCCATCCGGAAAGTGTTTCATTGGTAAAAGTTGCTGAAACCAGGGGTGTGGACCCCCCCCCGTTGGCCCATAAATTTCCGGTATGAACACCGGTTGTTCCGGCTATTTTATAATACTTAAGTGAGATAATGTATCCATCAGCATTGCTCATGAACCTCATGCCAACTTCAAGTGCAAGTCCTGACCCATTTGCAGGATCTCCTCCAGGTTGATTGGGCAGAAAAACAGAAAATACCGATGGTCCATTAAAAGAAACCGAAATGCAGTTGGAAAACTCAACAGGAACATTACCTGGTACTTCAACATTTCCAAGGTCGTCCCAACCTCTTGCTTTAATGGTATAAGTACCTGGTGCTGGAGGATTCCATGAAAATGACCATGAGGTTGTTCCTGAAGCCTGGTTCCAGGTTGTTCCACCGTCCACTGATACTTCAATCCCGAAAAGCACAGCATCCGGAGGAGCACTTGCGGTACCGGTAATGGTTACAGTGGAAGATGATAAAGACGCTCCATGGACAGGAGATGTGATAACTGATACAGGAGGGATACTGGAGGTAGCGCCTGTTTCGTAAAAAAGCCCGCTTTCTAATTGACCTGCAACAGGAGGTACGCCCATGAATGCAAAAAGGTTTACCATAGCCTGTTTCATATTAATATCTTCAACCGAAGGCCCATCCTCATGATCAGCATAAAGCCCCCACGACCACCGTATAGTCCCGGCTGCAAAAACCAAAGCCCCGCTGGTATGGCGATAGAGTGAAAGATTATGAATTAGGCCGCTTGATTGCGTTGTGGAAAGCAAAATTCTTCTTGGTGGATAATAGCTTGCATATTGATATTGATCCCATTCTGACCCAAGTGAATTGGGAGACAGCGAAATGGAGCCACCGGGTGGCAAATTAGCTATTGCCGTATTTTTCCAGAACCGCATATTTTTATAGGTGTCAGAAACGGTCATCGTTCCGACTCCATTTACCCAGCTGATTTGCCCACACAATTGGTTTTCAGGATTGCAGGCATCGATTGTGCCTCCTGCATAAGTGGGGCCACAACCATCTCTCCATAATCCTGTCCACAGTGGGGAAGGATCACAACCATAACCGCAATTATTTTCACCCAGTGTTCCTTCTTTGAAACATACCAGCGTTTTCATATCATCTTCCCACCTGGTTTTCCAGTAAATTTCGTTGCCGCTGAAAAAGGCAAGGTTTACACCATTGTTCCGGGCTCTTTCCCATACCGTCCGGTTCTCTGCAGACCAGTATTCATCATGGCCGGCTGAAATCAATATTTTATGCTGCGCTGGCGTAATACTGAGGTTTGCATCCCTCGACATATCAAGCTGTGTGGTATAGCTAACATCATAGCCGTTTTTTTCCATCCACCGGATCAGGGGTAACTCTGCCTGTCCGAAAAAATTTTGTGATGTTACCCCATCAAATGGACGCTGATAACTGAGTTTAACTGCATGGTTGTACGTTCCCAGATTTCCTGAAATTCCTCCGTCATAGAAGGAGCGGCCTCCCCAGCGATTATAAGCATGCCAGTTGGCATCCGCAGTCTTATACAACATTGCAGAATGGTAGTCATCATCTCTTACGATAAATATGATATAACTTGTACCTCCATTTTCGTCAAGCATCACTGCCTGATACAATCCTGAAACAGCAGTTGCTGGAATATCCCAATGTGCAGATTCAGCCCAGCCGTCGCATGAAACCATACCCGTATTCAGATCATCGGTTGTTAAGCTTGACTGATTTGTTCCCACATAAGGTCCTGGGAGTGTTGCCTGCAACCTTGCACCCTTTCCCTGGTAATAACCCAAACGGTAAATTTTAATGGAATAATTCAGCCCATTCGGTCCGCTGATTTTGAAGTGGACCGTGTTGCCTTTATTCACACCCAATTCAGTGGCAAATCCCTCAAATGGTCCGCAACTCCCCTGGTAACAATCATTATAATCTTCTACCACCGGAATAGCATTTTCTGTAATAATTGGGTTTTGAGCGAAATTGTTTGAAGTGCTTGCAAACATCAGCAATAAAAATGCTGCAAAAATTGAAATCATACTACCTGCTGAAACTAACCGGAGGCATCTTTGGATTGTAATTCCTGTTTTCATATTTTTTTATTTTTAATAATGATTCATTGTCTTCTATGATTATAAAGCGCATCAATTCTTTTGAACGGTTGGATTTGCGTGGGCAATTTTCTTTACGCATTCATCATAGTCAAATGGCTTGAAAAATGGATTATAATTATTATGACATAGTCGTTCACATACCTGACTGGTTGGAAGAATCATCCCTTTTTCAAGTGATAAAGCCTGGTCCTTCATTATTCTGTCCTTTTGGTAAGCACTTCCTGGTCCATGACATGACTCACAGGAGACACCTTCTTCAATGGTTATTCCAGCCTGAAAACTTCCTGGCAGGTTACTTTTGGTAGAATGACATTTGAGGCACCAGGGCTCTTTCGCAGGATCAGCAATGTTATTCATTTTAGCATAGGCTAGCGCTTTTTCGCCGCTTAGTGTTTTAATAGCATTGGCATGGATGCTCTGGGCCCAAATGTTATATTGCTGACCGGTTTCGGGCTTGTTATGACATTCTTTACATTTGACAGCTCCAATGTATTTGAAACTTTGTGCACAAAGGTTGCTTACTGTAAACAAAACCATACAAATAATTACCGTTAAATATTTTCTTTTCATATGGCTTAATATTTTGATCATCATTATTTTGAAATGCTTCAGCATTTGAGTTTCACATAGAAATATTATTACTTATTAAAGAATTATTGAACATGTAAAGAACTATAAGAAAATTTATTAAAAAAGAACAGGAGGAATTCCCTCCCATTCTCAGTTAATTAATTATTGTTTACTAATAATCTTTATCGTACGCGTCATCAAATTTCCGTTGCTGTCAAGCTTTATGGTTGCTGTGTAAACACCCGGCTGCAGCGCAGCATCATCCAGCGACAGGACATAATCCCCGGCAGACTGAGTAACATCAACCAGTGATTTAACTTTTTTACCGACGATATCATAGATTTCAAGCGTTACCTTTCCATCCACCGGTAAGGAATAAGTAA
The DNA here is from genome assembly GCA_963749345.1 of uncultured Bacteroidales bacterium. Lineage (GTDB taxonomy): Bacteria > Bacteroidota > Bacteroidia > Bacteroidales > JAADJA01 > JAADJA01. Next base: position 1,421,604 of record CAVVMO010000004.1, read on the forward strand.
AGGTTGTTTTGCCGGTAAACGGGTTAGGATGATTGGCAAGCGTAAGCCTGTCGGATAAAGAAATCTCTCCTGTACCCGTCATAGAAGTTGTGATTACATCGATGCTTAATACGGCATTGTCAATCACATTGTAATCCCCATCAGCCAGCTCATTGAGCGGGTCAGCGGCAAGCTTGAAACGAATGCCTTCTTCACCCGGCAACCCGATCAACTTAACCTTAAGTGTAAGCAGGCTTTCACCTTCAAGTAAAATAACAGGTTCAAGCGAATTCCAGCCTATCCTGAGCTCGTCACCCGAAACAGAATGCATCAGCGGAGTATTGGGATTATCGGATAAATAGACCCCATTCACTTCAAGCAAGTCTGAAGGGAATTCCATGATCAGTGAAACAGCTCCAACCTGCATATCCATTGCAGCCGAAAGTGGCAAATCAAACTCCATATCAGGAATAACAGAAATGGTCTCGCCATAAATGAGAGTAAGAGATTCACTCACAGCTTTCATACCACCGGGTACAAAGCTTTGGTTAAAGTCACCTGTAATCAGACCATGCAGGTTCTGAGTAACATTAGAGCCTGCAACTGTAATAGTAGGATAGCCTAGTGGTCCGGGAGGATTATTGGAAATCAACTGATCTCCGGTTTTCCAGAAACTCCATTGAGAAGCAAAAGCCGGAGTTGGATTGCCCTGGGTTAAAAAGTATTGCAGTATGTTGCTGGCATCAGCAGAAGCTATATTATTATCACCGGTAACATCACCGGCGAGGAACCTAACCATTTCAATGTCTCCAAAGAAGACGCCCCAGTAATTGGTTTGGGCAGCATCGGTAACGTTGATGCCACCCACATCCTCGCTGGTGCTAACGACAACGTTATAAGTGCCGGGACATATCCCTGTAAATGAATACTGGCCTGAAGTATTCGGACTAGTCGATTGAATCACACTTTCTCCCTGTTTTAAATTAATGGTTACATTGTCCATCAGTGTATAGGCAGAATTATAATAAGTGAAGAGACCACTGACCGTTGATGTCGGATTAACGGTCAATGTTGCCGGGTCGGAGGGAACCGAGCCGCCACCGTTTGTCCATACTGCGCGGTATTGCTTCCCATTATCAGCCGTTAATGCGACAAACGATAACGTACTATTCGTAGCGCCGTTAATATTCGTCCAGTCTGTTCCATTTGCGCTTATCTGCCATTGCACTGAAGGCGAAGGAGAGCCGCTTGCGGCAGAACTAAAGCTCACATTGCTGCCTGAACAAATTATCTGCGGAACAGGATCTAATGTAACAACAGGAGCAACAACTTCAGAACAGGTAAACGCAATGTCCATTAATATTGGTGAAATCTTCGTGTCGGAAGTAGTAAAGTCTGCCTTATATTGGATATAACGTGATGTTCCACCAACAGAACCACCATTTGCAGTAATTGACGTGTAAGCCGTCCACGTTTCGTCAGGGGTTGGCGTGTTACCTTTTCTTGCTGAGATTGCCAGTGTTGTACCGGCAGGTATATCAGCTGTCCATGAAGCATTGAGCCAATTACGTTGTGATCCGTAATCATAAATACGTGATTCAAATATTCCAGAAGATGAATAAGTGCTGCGTATCCAGTCGACGTATAATTTCTCACCGGATAAAGTATAATCGCTAATAGCGATACGCATAGGATCTGTTATTATAATGGGTTCTGTACGCTTCAGATCCCCATCAATATAAAAATTAAAACCGGTTGCGGTCCATTCAATACGGTATAGATGAGGGCTATTAAAGTAATTACCAGGGATAAAGATATCCGAGGCGGCACTGTTTGGAGCTGGTTTATATGTTCTTGCATAAATACCATTTGTTTGGTTCCACGTACCTAATGAAACAAAGGGATTTAAAAGATCAAAAAATATACCTCCTGTTGAGGTTACATCAGTTCCTCCGCCAAAACCAATGTATTGATGAGCAACAGGATAAAAAGTGGCATAAAATTCAACATAATCACCCGAGCCAAAAGTCAGTGTAGTCGGTTCCGTATTGAATCTTGCACCATCTACGCTCAACGATCCTCCAGGAGGGGAAGGAATTGTCGAAGTGCCACCTGTCTGCCATGGAAAACTTTGCCACTCAGTGGTTGGAGGGAGCACATCGAATTCAGCAGAAGCTTTTGCTTTAAGTGTCACTTCGCCGTCGCTCACATTGGTTATAACAGTATTCGTTTTAGTGCCTGCATTGAAATCAGCGTAAGTCTGGTCATTAAAACAGGTCACAGATTGAACAGGTGTTGTAAAACTTAAAGGCGATGCAGGTGGATTAGGTGATGTAGAAAAATTACCGGATGCATCAGCAGATGTAACTCTGAAATAGTAAGTAATATCCTGCGTGAGACCGGTCAGTGTTAGTGTATGACTGAAAACATCATTATTATCAAATGTATTGCTATTTAACAATCCCTCAGATAAACCATAATCTACCCTTGAATCAGATACTTCATCAGTTTGCCATGAAATTATAGCCGATACTCCATCTGGATTCGGTGTCGCTACAACATTGGTAATAACCGGAGCTATTTCATCCGTAGCAGGTGGATTTAAACATTCGAAAGAAATGTCTTTAAATACAGGGGTAACATTCATATCTATAGTTGCCAGGTTAAGCATGTACTGTATATACCGGGATGTACCTCCAACACTTGCACCAGAAGATGAAATTGCAGAGTATACACTCCAGCTTGCATCAGGTGTTGGAGTATTTCCTTTTCGTGCGGAAACAAGCACGGTGGTTCCGGAGGGCAAATCGGCCGTCCAGATTGCAGATCCCCATGTTTTTAATTCTTCGGGATCAAAAATTCTTGACTCAAATGTCCCTGATGAAGAAAATGGACTTGCATGGATCCAGTCAACTGTGACTGTCGGGCCACCGGCAAAATAATCGGCAATAGCAACACGCATTGGATTTGCAAAAACTACCGGTTCAGTATGGACCAAATTACCATCAATATAGAAATTAAACCCTATAGCTGTCCATTCAATACGATAAATATGTGTAGTGCCTAAATAACTACCAGGAATTGGGTAATCTAATAATGTACCATCCGGTTTAGCAACTCGTGCTATAAGATATGTTCCAGGTTCTCCTGTAGCAAATGAAGCCCATGGAACAGTATTGAATATCCCCCCAGGTGTAATTGCATCGGTACCTCCTGCAAATCCTATTGACTGAAATTGCGCAATGTTATATTTTGCTGAAAACTCTACATAACTTCCGGTCGTAAAAGTCAGACCGGAAGGTTCAGTATTTAATCGAGTGCCATCAACAGTCAATGATCCGCCGGAAATTGTTGTAGTTCCGCTACCTGGTACCCATTGAAAACTTTTCCATTCACTTTCAGGAGGCATTTCATCGAATTCTGCAAATGCGGTAGGTTTAAGTATCAACTCTCCATCTGATATTTCAGAAATATATGTATTAGTTGTATTTCCTCCACTGAAATTCGATTTCGTTTGATCTATAAAACAATAGTTTACTACAGCAGGTGTTATAAAATTCAGAGGAGCGATTGAAGTATTAGGTTCTGTGGAAGAATAATTACCAGCATCTTTTGAAGTAACGCGGTAATAATAAGTCAACCCTTGTGTCAAACCCGTTAAAATTACAGTATGGCTTGTAACCATGCTGATATTGGTTTCACTCAGGTTTAGAGACCCTTCGGTAGTGCCATAATCCACTTTTGAATCCGAGTTTTCATCGGTAGTCCATGCTATGATTGCTGTTCCATCAGTGTGGGGGTCAGCCGAAATAGCAGTAATAATCGGAGGTGTTTGATCGGGCAAGGGTGTAATAAAACTCATTGTTCCTGGTGGTTCTGGTATCGTTCTGGAATTATTTGCAATATCCTTTGAGGTAACACGATAATAATAATCCGTATTCTGAGCCAGTCCGGTTAAAGTTATGGAATGGCTTGTAACCATGTTGACATTGGTTGCACTCATGTCTAGCATACCTTCGGTAGTTCCATAATCCACTTTTGAATCCGAAGCTTCATCTGTTGTCCATGTGATTGTTGCTGTACCATTATTATAAGGAGCAGCAACAATATTGGATATGACTGGTGGTGTTAAATCGGGCCCCGCATTGCTACAGGTGATAGTAATATCCTTAAATACCGGGGTAAAGATAGGATTGGAGGTAGCAAGGTCTGCTCTGTATTGTATGTAACGTGAGGTACCTCCGACAAGGTCTCCTGAAGACTGAATTTGCGTAAATGAGGTCCATGAACCATCAGGTATAGAAGTATTGCCTTTGCGTACAAGTATCGAAAGACTTGTACTTGCCGGCAAATCTGCTGTCCAGGTTGCTGTCTGCCACAATTTGGATACACCCCCGTCAAAAACTCTTGAAGTAAAGCTTCCTGAAGGTGCATAAGGAGTTATGCTCAGCCAATCAACAGATAATATGGCTCCTCCTGCAACATAGTCTGAGATCTGGATGACCATGTTGGAACTTATAATAATTGGTATTGTTTGGACCCAAGCACCGTCGACATAATAATCAAAGTTACCGGAGTTCCATTTAATTTTATAATTGTGGGGAGACCCCAAAAGATTAGATCCCAACGGCAAATTAGTTTCAGGTCCTCCGTTGATTAATCCTGCTCTTGCATACAGATTATTGTCCCCCGGGGTCCCTCTTCCAATCACAGCCCATGGTGCATTAGATAGAGCATCATAAGTAAATCCGACATTCTGATAATTACCGGCAGTGTAAGTCGCAATGAATTCGAGTGTTGAACCCGGCCCAAAGGTGGATGTGCTTGCCATATGTGTACCGTCTAAAATAACCTGTCCACCACTAAATGCTGTAGTTCCTCCTGCATTCCACGCTGCTGGTGTAGTCCATCCTGCAGGTAATGAGCCTCCTGAAAAATCTTCAATAAATGCAGGTTTCAGAATAATAGCGCCGTCTCCTTCCATGGTAACCATGGTATTGGCATCAGTAGTTCCGAGGTCGAAATCAGCTTTTGTCTGATCCTGAGCACATATTCCGTATGGCATGGTAAAACTATATGCTGCCTCTGTTAAAGGCGGAAATGTCGCACTGTTGCCAGGTATTGCATCGTCAGTTGAAGTGACCCGGTAATAATAGGTTGTTGATGGTAAAAGGCTACTCAGTGTAATACTATGGCTTGTTACCATTGAAGTATTGTAGGTATTCAGATCTAAGGTTTCATTATCCAAATCGTAATCAACCCTGGAATCGGAAACTTCATCGGTCGTCCAGGTGATGGTAGCGGTTCCATCGGCATGGGGAGATGCTACAACATTTGAAATGACCGGGCCAATATCATCAATTCCATAGGTTGCATTATATTCCCCTGCAGTGGCCGGGAAAAATGCATAGCTGATCCCTTTGATGGTTTCTATCGTATAGGTCACATTGTTACCAACTTTTGTAAGTTGGATCAATTCACCACTACCTGCATTGACAGGTAACATTCCTCTGAGATTGTTTGCACCAGAACCCACAGCAACGCTAAAACTCAAAATATTATTTGCCCAGGAAATATTTCCAAAGGATGAGCTATTGCGACCATCTAACCAATCCAGCATCTGTTTGCACGATACCACAGGAATGCCCCTGGCCTGTGCAGAGTTAACTATGATAATTTCACCCTGATGAACAGGATAAGTATCAAAGTGCATGTTTGCACAAAAAACTCCGTAATAACCCTCAGGTCCAATAGCCTTATCAAGCAATGAATTAGTAAACGATTCGTAAGGTGTCACAGGTGGATAGTGACCTTCATCCTGAATCTGGGTTGTCAGCTGGTAACAATCGATGATGGATCCATCCAGCTTGGCGAATCGCATAGGCATGCCAGATCCTGTGAACATACCCGGACGATTTTGTGTCCAGTAATTGGGCCAGTAATAATAGTTTGCATCGAGCCGTAAACCCTTAGCTGCCTCGACTTCGGCTGTTGTTGAGAAGCCGCTCCAGGCTCCGCAATGGACGCGATGGGTTTGGGGTGAAGGGATAGAAGGAAAAGTTGAATTGAAAACATTCATTTGGGTGGTAATGAAGTTTGCATATTGATCATAATTGTACCAGGCACAGTTACTGTTTACGTGAAGTGCTGTTTCGAAACCAAGACTATTGTAGTATTGAGCATCAGCATTTGTAAAAGTACTGCCGGTATAAAGATAACCTGTCGATCGCACGCACTCCCAGTCGTTCACTGAACATCCGGCGGGACTCAATGAAATGTCCGTGTCAAAGCGGGATTTCATGCCGCCATCACCGTGGTTATCACCAGTCATTACAATTGCTGCCTTAAGGCCCTTTGGCAGGAACCAAAACCGCGGCATCGGCTTGCGATGTAAATTACCTTTAATGATAATATTGGATAAGAGTCTTTGTTGCTCATCAGCCTGTGGAATGGCAATTTTGTTAAAATCAATCCAATCGGGGAAAAACATGTCGTCAGCACGAATAGGATCAATAGCCCCGTCGCGTTTTTGATTTATCCATGCAGGATTTCCCTGCCGGGTATAAACAACTGATTTAGCGAGATCATAGGTAAAAGCAATTGCTTTACCACCGTTCGATCCAACCAGGATTTGAGTAACGGCAGGATTAATTGTTGGGGTGATTGCATCCGAATAGAATGTAGCCAGGCTGGTTGCTCCATTTAATGTATAAAGATCAGCCGGACCATGGAATTGAATGGTTTCATTTACGAGGCCAACACCAGGTCCTGAAGTGGTGTTAATTAACAGGTATTTATCTGAAAGTGTAATTCCTGTGGGTGAAATTCCAAGCAGAGAAGCCAGTTGTGCATCTGGACGCAAAGCCACCAATGTTCCACCAGCATTGACCCAGGTAGTTAATTCTGTTACAAATGAAGAATAGGATGATAATGAAAATTCACCCAAAATTACTACATCGTAAATATTCAGAATAGCTGGGGTTACCTGAGAAACGTCCATTGCATAAAATTCGTTAAGTCCCTCGGCCCGCAATATTTCGACCGGATAGCGGCTAAATGGATTTGATGCAGAACTAATCACCAAAATTGGACCTCCGGGACCTTCTGTAGGAGGTGGCGGTGGAGGTGCAGATGTAGTAAATGTCCAGATATAGTCGGAGGCTAATCCATTACCTGCCAGATCTTCGATGTGAAATGTACTATAACCACCCTTCAGTGTTAAAATATAGGTTGTACTATATTCTAAAGATAAATCCGGCGTGAATGTAACTGTACCTGCAGTGCAGCTTACCGTGCCAGCAACAGGTGTGGTTCCGGGACCGGTCATCAAAACAGTGTTACTATTTACCGTGGAGGTATTAAGAGCTTCATTAAAATAGGCAGTAGGATGATTTGTGATCGCAACGCCTGAACCATTGTTTGAAGGATTGACAGAAACGACAACCGGTGGTGTATTATCGGGACCAACTGTGGTGTTAAATACAACATCCACATAGTAATTGCTGGAAAGGTAACCTGTGGTTGGAAATGCACTTACTGAAGATTTATTGTATACGCCATTTGCTCCCTCAACACCATCAGCCAATGCTTCAAGGTAATAGGTGTTTCCATATTGAGTAAAATTATAATAATCATCTTCTGAATAGTGTCCTGTGCTGGTATGATAAGATGCTACATAAGTGGTACCGGTAGTAATTTGTATCGGGGTTCCAAATGCAACTTCCTGCCACCCTGTGGCGGTTTCATTAATAAATGTCACTGTCGCTAAATTTGTTCCTGAAGCTGACCAAAGATTTCCGATATGCGTACCGGTATTGGTAGAACTTTTGTAGAAACGTATCCCTGTAATGTAACCGTTCGCCTTGGAACGAAATTTTACACCCAATTCAGCAGCACTTGCATCTGGATCTGCTATATTAACGGGTACTGTCGATGGTTCCCATATCGTGCATGGACAAATTGGAGCAACAGGTTCTGTAATTGTCAATTCGATTACATTTGGAGAGGGAGCGGTTCCGGAGGGTTCAATATTATATGAATCATCAATTGCATGGGATTTAATAGTGACAGAACCCTGTGTTGTGGGTATCCAGGTAAAAGTCCAGCTGGTTGTACCTGTTGCCGGCCTCCAGGTAAGACCACCATCAACTGAAACGTCTACTGCTGCAACGATACCATCGGCATCTGATGCAGTTCCCGAAATAGTAACAGGGGAATTTGCAGAAAAACTTGTACCACTGGTTGGAGAAGTAATAACAGAAACTGCAGGAGTTATATCACTGGAAGCAGTTGCTGGAATTAAACCACCTTGTATAGAGGCAGGCTGGACGCCCATATCGGCAAACAGATTCACGGTAGCCTGCTGCATCGCCAGACTTGGAGTTGTTGTAATTCCGTCATGGGTTCCGTCGAGGCCCCATGACCACTGCACAGTCCCTGCACCAAATACAATTGCGTTGCTAGGCTGGTAACGGTAAAGGGAAAGTTTATGCGTGTGGCCAGCCTCAACTGTTCTTGACATGGTAATCCTTCCTGCCGGATAAGTGTCGAAATACTGCTCCCAGTCCATTTCATAGCCGAGGGTTCCATAAGGCATGGTAGCTGTCTGTCCATCTTCAAGTAATGCCACTGAGGTGTTCCTCCAGAATCGAAGGTTTTTGTAATCAGACGGCACCTGAATCGAGCTTACAACCGGGTACCAACTTATCTGACCGGTAAGCGCATTTTCAGGCCTCCCACCGTCAGTTGCCGGGGGCAGTGATTCTGCTCTCCACAGACCGGTCCATTCAGTTGACGGATCACACTTGTAGCCACATGTGTTTTCACCCATGGTTCCCTCCTTATAACAAACAAGCGTTCTTCCTTCATCCTCCCAGCGGGTCTTCCAGTAAACCTCGTTTCCGCTGAAGAATGCAAGATGAACTCCATTCGCCCGGGCAGTCTCAAAATTTGCCCTGGCAGTGGCCGACCAGTATTCATCATGGCCTACGGAAATAAGCACTTGATGCATGGCCGGGGTGATTGACTTCAGTTCCCGGCCCATATCAACATCAGTTGTATAGGATAAATCATATCCGTTCCTCTCAAGCCAGCGGATCATAGGATACTCGGCATTGAAAAGCCAGTTTCCGGCACCATATCCCCAGCCATCACCGCCGCGTGTATAGAAAGGCCGGTCATAGCTCCCCTTGACTGCGTGGGTAAATTCCAACACTTCAAGCCCCTCAGTATAAAAATTATTACCACCGTATGCGTTATAAGCCTGCCATGTGGCGTCGGATGTCTTAACCAGTATATCAGTGCTCCTGGTGTCATCACGTACAATAAATACGATGTGGCTCGCCCCGTTGTTGTCATTCCTTGTCAGCCTGGCGATGTATACACCTGATAATGCATTTGTTGCAGTCCATGTGGCAGACACTTCCCAGTTCGTGCAGTATGTTCTACCGGTAGTGTTGTCGTACAGCGGATCAGGCTGGGCCACGCCCGAAAAGGAACTGCCAAGGTCCTGCACCAGGCGCGCTCCAAGCCCGTCGTAATATCCGAGCCTGTAAATCCTGATCGAATAGTTGACAGCAGGATCAACATCGACCTTAAATTCAACAGTGCCACCGGTGTTTATACTAAGCTGTGTTGCGAAACCCTGTATAGTAGGGTCTCCATAACCACTGATGTCCCACTCTGAAGCAGGACTGCCGGTAAGGAGATTTTCAGCTGGAATGGGGTTTTGTCCCATCACAGGCTTAATTGCCAGCAATAGAAAAATTGCTAAAAGACCTAGTCCTTCCATGAAGGTCTTAAATAGTTTTGCTGACAGCGTCTGCTGTAAATCCGATTGATTAAAATTTTGATTTTTCATGATGGTATTTTTTTTGAACCCATTAAATATTCATTTCCTGGTTGTGCAATGCAACAGCATTTTACGGTACCTGAGATTCTTTATTATAATTCTCAACCCAGAAATCGTTTTTATCTTTATTATCAACTTGTGAATCCATCGAAAAATCAAAAGAAATATAACCCCATGTTCCCGCATTCAGATTCCAGTAGTAACTGAGCCTGTCAGTATCATCAATGAACCCATCACTGCTTGCATCACCTGCCATCATGCCCCAGATTCCGGCGGCAAGTTGCTTATGTCCAAAATTTCCGCCTAAGGCCTGGTTTTCACCTGATGAAAAATCATAGGTGCAGTTCCCTGGTAAAACCGGAGGTGAAACTGCTGAAATCACGGATAGATGATTCCGGTGAGATATAACAATGTATAAATTACTATGCAGCGATAAAACAAAATGGAGGTTTTGTATTCCATCCAGGCCCTTTACAGACCCATCTTTCATGAGGAATGCTGCCTGCCTGCTGATCATTTTATCGGATGTGGCAGTGGAGGCTCCTCCTGCAGATTCCCTGAGTTCAACCAGCACCCAGTCGACGGCATTTGCCGGGATGGCAGTTACCAATTCGGTTCCGGTATAATTCCAGGGGGGTGAAGAATAGGGCTGCAACAGCGGGATCAAATCCAGGTCATTCAGGTCGGCTGACATATCGGTCGTCTGAAATGCTCCTTCCAGAAAGACGGTTAAATTAAAGCCGATGTCGGCCACCACTATTATATGAACTATTGCTGAATAAACCGCCGGACAGGTATTGTATTGAATGTTGGCCCGGTAGTAATAATCGCCCATTGTTGGAGGAATTTCACTATAGGTTGTTGCGCCTGCCGTCCCCGGAATGGTTACCCATGATCCTTCATTCACCTTCCGCTCCCAGTTTAAGATAGATCCGGTATAACCCGAAAGGATCATGGTTCCGGTGGAATTTCCCAGGTAAATAGTAGCGCTTCCTGAGATGGTCCCACCGATACTTGCAAGCTGCACTTCCGGCTGATAAATGATCCCGGTTACATCCAGCCCGACAAGCTCAAGATAGACATTTCCATTGTATGCCTGTGTCCATGCATCTTCAATTATTTCGAATTTCCCGCAATTTGTATTTGTAAAGTTAAATGATGAAATCAGGTATTCCTGGTTTGCATTCATGGCAACGGGAGTCACGGGTACCGCAGCGAAAACCTGGTAGTAATATCCATTGTACAGCACAGGAGGACCTTGCGGCGCTACTGAAAATGGAACAATGTACTGGGTCGTTATCACCACAGTCGGATCATCCCATCTTACGGTATATAGGATACCGGTCAGGGTTTGAATAGATGAAATGTTGAAGTCGGGCCGGACGCGTACCTCAATATTATTTGAAACAGTGGTCGAGGCAAAAATCCCGATATCAACCTGGTTCGCCTGTACAATCATTACCTGGCTCAAAAAGGCCAGGGATAATGAAAAAATGAATCTGCGCATGGCTCTGTATGCTTTAAAAAATTTTGTAATGCTTTTCATATTGTCTCAGTTTATAGTTATTTAGTTTTAAATATTTTCCCTTAAAATATTTGTTTGAAGTTCATTTTTAAACTTTCTCGCCGCATAGCAGCGAGGTATTATATTTGAATTTTATTTTTCTATTCGCTGCAAGAAGCAGGGAATTTGACCCTGAGATCCCGACCAGCTTTGCTGTCGGGATTAATTCCACTTTCGCTTCAAACTTCGCTTTGCTTGTTTTCATCGAGTGTCATTGAATCAAGGTACAACAGAATAATATATCGAATTCAGGTTTGCTGAGCCCGTCAGTTTGTTCAGGTTGGTCATAATAAGACTCCTGTCGTCAGCTGGCCCCAGGTAAATCACCTGATTGTCAAGTGTAATATCTTCTTTATAATAACCGTTGATGACGGTGTTCAAATAGGGCAGCCCCGAAACACTGATGATCCTCGCAAGGATAAGTCCCCGGTCATCATTTGCACCCAGGTACTTTAATTCCTTATTTGCATTTATATCCCCGGCAATCATGCCATATCTGCCGCTTCCGGGTGGATCCAATTCCAGTTCTGCCGGCAACGGGTCGTTGTGCTTGAAAGGTTGTGTAATAGCCACCTCTGTAAAATCATAAGGTGCTCCCAGGTTAGGTAAGGCCACCGGCAATCCAGACATCACAGGCATGTGATTACGGTGCCAGACAACAACAAAATAATTGCCGAGGTTTTCAGCTGAAGTGAAGCGCAATCCTCTGGTCATATTTGTTTCCATCACGATACCGGTTTTTGAAAGCAAACCGGCCCTTCTTTCGATGGTAAGTGTATTGTTGACCTTGTCGCGCAATTCAACCAGTACCCAGTCCACAATGGAATCGGGGAAACTGCTTACATTTTCATTACTCATGTAATTCCACGGCGCCATGTCAAAAGGTTGATCCAGTGGCAGGTTTCCTGCTGCATTCAACGTTGTGTTCATCCTGCCTGATAAGGCATCCCAGGGTCCCTGCAATAAAACCCTGACATCGACAATGCCGCATTCAGCCAGATAGGAATTTTCTGCATTGTGATAGACAATTCCCGTATAATCCAGCCCGGTCAGTTCCACATAATAAGCGCCGTTATGCGTAGTGGCCCATTCGTATGTATCAATCGCAAAATCTCCATAGCCCAGGCCGGATTGGTCAAGCAGGAAGGTAAGAACGGTATATTCCGTTTCGGCGGTCCAGGCAACAGGATTATTGGTTACTGAAACAAAAACAGCATAACTGGTGTCGTTTACAACCTCCACCGGTCCCTGCTGAGTCAGTCCAATCCCTGATACGGAATAGAACAGGTTAACTGAATTTGCAGGCCATTTAATGGTAAACTGAATATTGGTCAGCGTTTTGTTAAGGTAATCAACATGGGGCTTTAACCGCACTTCAAATACAGCGCATCCTGTATTGAAAGTGCCGATATCAACGCCATCACAGTCGCCCAGGTAAGTGTTCTGAACCTGATGATATAAAATACCGGTGTTGTCGGTTCCGAGTATTTCAATGAAATAAAGGCCATTGTTGGTTTGCGTCCAGGCATCCGAGGAGAGTAAAAAGTCATCATACCCTGCTCCCGTATGATCATGTGCAAAGGTGAGCACCGTATATTCTGTTTCAGCCATCCAGTTTACAGCAACGGGAGAAGCTGAAATAAAAATGGCATAGTTGGTACCACCTGCTGTATAAACCGGCCCCTGCTGCTGAACATCATATCCTGAAGTCAGGTTCGTCAGGTTAACGCTGTTTGCCGGCCACGAAATGGTAAACTGTAAGTTTGTAAGTGTTGTGCCTGTATAATCATCATGAGGCTTCACCCGCACTTCAAAGTTTCCGCATCCTGTGCTGAATATTCCTATATCGACCGCGGACGATTCTCCATCCAAACTAGCCATGCCTGCTGCAGAACTGAGTCCTGACATCCAGGCCATGACAAACAATATGAATAGTATCCCGGTGGTTCTTTTGTCAATCAATATTTTCCCATTTTTTTTCATAATATGATGAATTACCGAATGAACGAAATTTTTGATGCCTCTCCTCCGGCATCGCCGGAGGAGTGCATCAAAAGGGAATGAACTATTTAACTATAAACCGGTCCGTGAAATGGACTTTATCCCCAATAACGTTTATTAAATATACACCTGAATAGAACTGTGTAACATCAATTGTAAAGGTTGTTGTTCCGTCCACAGTTTTAAGTTCAAGTGTTCTGATCAGATTGCCAGTCATATCCCGGATCTCGACCTGCAGGTCGACATTCGGATCGGTGACCAACTGCACGAAGAGATTGTTGGATTGCACAGGATTAGGATACAGTTTCATTTCTCCTGCTTCCATCCTGCCGATTCCAACCGTTGAAGTATAAATGATACCCGTAACGTCGCTGCCCCAGTTGGAAACAAAGTAGTCGCCATTGTTGCTGCCTGTAAAGTCGTTGTCGGCTATCCAGAGGCGATCGTTGATCAGCTGACCGTATTCCTTTTCAAAGGTCATGACGGCAACAGTTTCTCCTGAATTCCAAACCTCAGGCAGATAGCCTGGAGTAATGGATACATAGACCAGGTATTTGATACCATTCAGTGTAACAGCATCGCCCTGCGGCATCAGATCGAAATCGGAAGCAAAAGTGTTCAGCAATTGCTCAATTTCCGTGTCACTGGCTTTCCAGGCAAGGGTAAACTGAATATTGTCCACCATGCCATTTTCGATCAGCTCATTGGTGACCATTTCAATTGACAGATCCGCAACTGTTTCTGTAAAATGTATATCCACCGGCCCGTCGTTCGATCCATCTTTGCCACCGAAATAAGCTCCCGGTACAACAGAGGTGTAGGTGTTATTCAGGTATGGGAACCCTGTAAGGGTATTCAGGTTTGCCTGAATGATACCCCTGTCATTGACCTCGCCTAAATATTTAACAATGCTGTTTAAATTGACATCTTCCTGCCAGTAACCCGGGCCAGTAACGCCATTGATGTTGTTTGAACCCGTTTCAGCAACGATTCTTGCAATGATAGGCCCGCGGTCGTTATTCGCTCCGCTGTATTTGAGCATGCCATTTTTGGTCACGTCGCCGGCGATCATGCAATAAACGCCTCCGACATTAATTGCCGGATTTGTACCATACAAATTGGCAAGTGAAGTTAAGTTATATGAAGCGCCTTCAATTGGAAGGGTAACTTTAGAAATCGACATCACAGGCATGTGATTGCGTGCCCAAACAACAACATAGGTGCCGCCTGGCGTTGAACCTGAAAAGCTGACAGCCACAGTACCATTTTTGTAAAGCAGACCGGCCTTTCTTTCAACCATTGTATTTAGGTCGCTCCTCAACTCAACCAATACCCAGTCAACTACATCAGCCGAAAGAGGTGATGGTAACGTTTCGGTACCTGGATAGTTCCATGGAGCACCACCGAAAGGCTGACCTGACGGCAAGTAACCATTAAGAGCCATACTCATTTGTCCCGCACTGTAAGGTCCCTGCAGGAATACTGTTAAGGTTAACTCGTAAGCAGGATTGATAGTAACAACAAAGCTGTTCTCTGCCCAGCAATTTGGTGTTGTACCTGTTTCTGCATAGACATAAAGTGTTGTTGTACTTGTGACCAAAGCTCCAGCAAGGAGTTTTGTTCCGGTTCCACCAGGACCACCTGTTGCTGTATAGTAATCACCCACAGTTAATGCTGGTAAAGTATAACTACCATATGCCAACACATCGGCTGGATCGTCTGCTACTGGTGTAGTGTTGATGGTAACCAGGAAGCTGTTTTCTGCAGCAACACAAGGTGCTATTGCTGGAGTGTAAACATAGATGGTCTGTGTGCTGGTGATCTCATCATCGGCAAACAATGCTGTTCCTGTTCCGCCTGCACCGGTAAAGTAATTTCCGTTGATCAGCGCTGGTAAAGTATAGCTGTCACAAGCCGTAACATCGGCTGGATCGTCTGCTACTGGTGTAGTGTTGATGGTAACCAGGAAGCTGTTTTCTGCAGCAACACAAGGTGCTATTGCTGGAGTGTAAACATAGATGGTCTGTGTGCTGGTGATCTCATCATCGGCAAACAATGCTGTTCCTGTTCCGCCTGCACCGGTAAAGTAATTTCCGTTGATCAGCGCTGGTAAAGTATAGCTGTCACAAGCCGTAACATCGGCTGGATCGTCTGCTACTGGTGTAGTGTTGATGGTAACCAGGAAGCTGTTTTCTGCAGCAACACAAGGTGCTATTGCTGGAGTGTAAACATAGATGGTCTGTGTGCTGGTGATCTCATCATCGGCAAACAATGCTGTTCCTGTTCCGCCTGCACCGGTAAAGTAATTTCCGTTGATCAGCGCTGGTAAAGTATAGCTGTCACAAGCCGTAACATCGGCTGGATCGTCTGCTACTGGTGTAGTGTTGATGGTAACCAGGAAGCTGTTTTCTGCAGCAACACAAGGTGCTATTGCTGGAGTGTAAACATAGATGGTCTGTGTGCTGGTGATCTCATCATCGGCAAACAATGCTGTTCCTGTTCCGCCTGCACCGGTAAAGTAATTTCCGTTGATCAGCGCTGGTAAAGTATAGCTGTCACAAGCCGTAACATCGGCTGGATCGTCTGCTACTGGTGTAGTGTTGATGGTAACCAGGAAGCTGTTTTCTGCAGCAACACAAGGTGCTATTGCTGGAGTGTAAACATAGATGGTCTGTGTGCTGGTGATCTCATCATCGGCAAACAATGCTGTTCCTGTTCCGCCTGCACCGGTAAAGTAATTTCCGTTGATCAGCGCTGGTAAAGTATAGCTGTCACAAGCCGTAACATCGGCTGGATCGTCTGCTACTGGTGTAGTGTTGATGGTAACCAGGAAGCTGTTTTCTGCAGCAACACAAGGTGCTATTGCTGGAGTGTAAACATAGATGGTCTGTGTGCTGGTGATCTCATCATCGGCAAACAATGCTGTTCCTGTTCCGCCTGCACCGGTAAAGTAATTTCCGTTGATCAGCGCTGGTAAAGTATAGCTGTCACAAGCCGTAACATCGGCTGGATCGTCTGCTACTGGTGTAGTGTTGATGGTAACCAGGAAGCTGTTTTCTGCAGCAACACAAGGTGCTATTGCTGGAGTGTAAACATAGATGGTCTGTGTGCTGGTGATCTCATCATCGGCAAACAATGCTGTTCCTGTTCCGCCTGCACCGGTAAAGTAATTTCCGTTGATCAGCGCTGGTAAAGTATAGCTGTCACAAGCCGTAACATCGGCTGGATCGTCTGCTACTGGTGTAGTGTTGATGGTAACCAGGAAGCTGTTTTCTGCAGCAACACAAGGTGCTATTGCTGGAGTGTAAACATAGATGGTCTGTGTGCTGGTGATCTCATCATCGGCAAACAATGCTGTTCCTGTTCCGCCTGCACCGGTAAAGTAATTTCCGTTGATCAGCGCTGGTAAAGTATAGCTGTCACAAGCCGTAACATCGGCTGGATCGTCTGCTACTGGTGTAGTGTTGATGGTAACCAGGAAGCTGTTTTCTGCAGCAACACAAGGTGCTATTGCTGGAGTGTAAACATAGATGGTCTGTGTGCTGGTGATCTCATCATCGGCAAACAATGCTGTTCCTGTTCCGCCTGCACCGGTAAAGTAATTTCCGTTGATCAGCGCTGGTAAAGTATAGCTGTCACAAGCCGTAACATCGGCTGGATCGTCTGCTACTGGTGTAGTGTTGATGGTAACCAGGAAGCTGTTTTCTGCAGCAACACAAGGTGCTATTGCTGGAGTGTAAACATAGATGGTCTGTGTGCTGGTGATCTCATCATCGGCAAACAATGCTGTTCCTGTTCCGCCTGCACCGGTAAAGTAATTTCCGTTGATCAGCGCTGGTAAAGTATAGCTGTCACAAGCCGTAACATCGGCTGGATCGTCTGCTACTGGTGTAGTGTTGATGGTAACCAGGAAGCTGTTTTCTGCAGCAACACAAGGTGCTATTGCTGGAGTGTAAACATAGATGGTCTGTGTGCTGGTGATCTCATCATCGGCAAACAATGCTGTTCCTGTTCCGCCTGCACCGGTAAAGTAATTTCCGTTGATCAGCGCTGGTAAAGTATAGCTGTCACAAGCCGTAACATCGGCTGGATCGTCTGCTACTGGTGTAGTGTTGATGGTAACCAGGAAGCTGTTTTCTGCAGCAACACAAGGTGCTATTGCTGGAGTGTAAACATAGATGGTCTGTGTGCTGGTGATCTCATCATCGGCAAACAATGCTGTTCCTGTTCCGCCTGCACCGGTAAAGTAATTTCCGTTGATCAGCGCTGGTAAAGTATAGCTGTCACAAGCCGTAACATCGGCTGGATCGTCTGCTACTGGTGTAGTGTTGATGGTAACCAGGAAGCTGTTTTCTGCAGCAACACAAGGTGCTATTGCTGGAGTGTAAACATAGATGGTCTGTGTGCTGGTGATCTCATCATCGGCAAACAATGCTGTTCCTGTTCCGCCTGCACCGGTAAAGTAATTTCCGTTGATCAGCGCTGGTAAAGTATAGCTGTCACAAGCCGTAACATCGGCTGGATCGTCTGCTACTGGTGTAGTGTTGATGGTAACCAGGAAGCTGTTTTCTGCAGCAACACAAGGTGCTATTGCTGGAGTGTAAACATAGATGGTCTGTGTGCTGGTGATCTCATCATCGGCAAACAATGCTGTTCCTGTTCCGCCTGCACCGGTAAAGTAATTTCCGTTGATCAGCGCTGGTAAAGTATAGCTGTCACAAGCCGTAACATCGGCTGGATCGTCTGCTACTGGTGTAGTGTTGATGGTAACCAGGAAGCTGTTTTCTGCAGCAACACAAGGTGCTATTGCTGGAGTGTAAACATAGATGGTCTGTGTGCTGGTGATCTCATCATCGGCAAACAATGCTGTTCCTGTTCCGCCTGCACCGGTAAAGTAATTTCCGTTGATCAGCGCTGGTAAAGTATAGCTGTCACAAGCCGTAACATCGGCTGGATCGTCTGCTACTGGTGTAGTGTTGATGGTAACCAGGAAGCTGTTTTCTGCAGCAACACAAGGTGCTATTGCTGGAGTGTAAACATAGATGGTCTGTGTGCTGGTGATCTCATCATCGGCAAACAATGCTGTTCCTGTTCCGCCTGCACCGGTAAAGTAATTTCCGTTGATCAGCGCTGGTAAAGTATAGCTGTCACAAGCCGTAACATCGGCTGGATCGTCTGCTACTGGTGTAGTGTTGATGGTAACCAGGAAGCTGTTTTCTGCAGCAACACAAGGTGCTATTGCTGGAGTGTAAACATAGATGGTCTGTGTGCTGGTGATCTCATCATCGGCAAACAATGCTGTTCCTGTTCCGCCTGCACCGGTAAAGTAATTTCCGTTGATCAGCGCTGGTAAAGTATAGCTGTCACAAGCCGTAACATCGGCTGGATCGTCTGCTACTGGTGTAGTGTTGATGGTAACCAGGAAGCTGTTTTCTGCAGCAACACAAGGTGCTATTGCTGGAGTGTAAACATAGATGGTCTGTGTGCTGGTGATCTCATCATCGGCAAACAATGCTGTTCCTGTTCCGCCTGCACCGGTAAAGTAATTTCCGTTGATCAGCGCTGGTAAAGTATAGCTGTCACAAGCCGTAACATCGGCTGGATCGTCTGCTACTGGTGTAGTGTTGATGGTAACCAGGAAGCTGTTTTCTGCAGCAACACAAGGTGCTATTGCTGGAGTGTAAACATAGATGGTCTGTGTGCTGGTGATCTCATCATCGGCAAACAATGCTGTTCCTGTTCCGCCTGCACCGGTAAAGTAATTTCCGTTGATCAGCGCTGGTAAAGTATAGCTGTCACAAGCCGTAACATCGGCTGGATCGTCTGCTACTGGTGTAGTGTTGATGGTAACCAGGAAGCTGTTTTCTGCAGCAACACAAGGTGCTATTGCTGGAGTGTAAACATAGATGGTCTGTGTGCTGGTGATCTCATCATCGGCAAACAATGCTGTTCCTGTTCCGCCTGCACCGGTAAAGTAATTTCCGTTGATCAGCGCTGGTAAAGTATAGCTGTCACAAGCCGTAACATCGGCTGGATCGTCTGCTACTGGTGTAGTGTTGATGGTAACCAGGAAGCTGTTTTCTGCAGCAACACAAGGTGCTATTGCTGGAGTGTAAACATAGATGGTCTGTGTGCTGGTGATCTCATCATCGGCAAACAATGCTGTTCCTGTTCCGCCTGCACCGGTAAAGTAATTTCCGTTGATCAGCGCTGGTAAAGTATAGCTGTCACAAGCCGTAACATCGGCTGGATCGTCTGCTACTGGTGTAGTGTTGATGGTAACCAGGAAGCTGTTTTCTGCAGCAACACAAGGTGCTATTGCTGGAGTGTAAACATAGATGGTCTGTGTGCTGGTGATCTCATCATCGGCAAACAATGCTGTTCCTGTTCCGCCTGCACCGGTAAAGTAATTTCCGTTGATCAGCGCTGGTAAAGTATAGCTGTCACAA
Organism: uncultured Bacteroidales bacterium; assembly: GCA_963749345.1. Lineage (GTDB taxonomy): Bacteria > Bacteroidota > Bacteroidia > Bacteroidales > JAADJA01 > JAADJA01. The sequence continues at coordinate 1,441,447 of CAVVMO010000004.1, forward strand.
GCCGTAACATCGGCTGGATCGTCTGCTACTGGTGTAGTGTTGATGGTAACCAGGAAGCTGTTTTCTGCAGCAACACAAGGTGCTATTGCTGGAGTGTAAACATAGATGGTCTGTGTGCTGGTGATCTCATCATCGGCAAACAATGCTGTTCCTGTTCCGCCTGCACCGGTAAAGTAATTTCCGTTGATCAGCGCTGGTAAAGTATAGCTGTCACAAGCCGTAACATCGGCTGGATCGTCTGCTACTGGTGTAGTGTTGATGGTAACCAGGAAGCTGTTTTCTGCAGCAACACAAGGTGCTATTGCTGGAGTGTAAACATAGATGGTCTGTGTGCTGGTGATCTCATCATCGGCAAACAATGCTGTTCCTGTTCCGCCTGCACCGGTAAAGTAATTTCCGTTGATCAGCGCTGGTAAAGTATAGCTGTCACAAGCCGTAACATCGGCTGGATCGTCTGCTACTGGTGTAGTGTTGATGGTAACCAGGAAGCTGTTTTCTGCAGCAACACAAGGTGCTATTGCTGGAGTGTAAACATAGATGGTCTGTGTGCTGGTGATCTCATCATCGGCAAACAATGCTGTTCCTGTTCCGCCTGCACCGGTAAAGTAATTTCCGTTGATCAGCGCTGGTAAAGTATAGCTGTCACAAGCCGTAACATCGGCTGGATCGTCTGCTACTGGTGTAGTGTTGATGGTAACCAGGAAGCTGTTTTCTGCAGCAACACAAGGTGCTATTGCTGGAGTGTAAACATAGATGGTCTGTGTGCTGGTGATCTCATCATCGGCAAACAATGCTGTTCCTGTTCCGCCTGCACCGGTAAAGTAATTTCCGTTGATCAGCGCTGGTAAAGTATAGCTGTCACAAGCCGTAACATCGGCTGGATCGTCTGCTACTGGTGTAGTGTTGATGGTAACCAGGAAGCTGTTTTCTGCAGCAACACAAGGTGCTATTGCTGGAGTGTAAACATAGATGGTCTGTGTGCTGGTGATCTCATCATCGGCAAACAATGCTGTTCCTGTTCCGCCTGCACCGGTAAAGTAATTTCCGTTGATCAGCGCTGGTAAAGTATAGCTGTCACAAGCCGTAACATCGGCTGGATCGTCTGCTACTGGTGTAGTGTTGATGGTAACCAGGAAGCTGTTTTCTGCAGCAACACAAGGTGCTATTGCTGGAGTGTAAACATAGATGGTCTGTGTGCTGGTGATCTCATCATCGGCAAACAATGCTGTTCCTGTTCCGCCTGCACCGGTAAAGTAATTTCCGTTGATCAGCGCTGGTAAAGTATAGCTGTCACAAGCCGTAACATCGGCTGGATCGTCTGCTACTGGTGTAGTGTTGATGGTAACCAGGAAGCTGTTTTCTGCAGCAACACAAGGTGCTATTGCTGGAGTGTAAACATAGATGGTCTGTGTGCTGGTGATCTCATCATCGGCAAACAATGCTGTTCCTGTTCCGCCTGCACCGGTAAAGTAATTTCCGTTGATCAGCGCTGGTAAAGTATAGCTGTCACAAGCCGTAACATCGGCTGGATCGTCTGCTACTGGTGTAGTGTTGATGGTAACCAGGAAGCTGTTTTCTGCAGCAACACAAGGTGCTATTGCTGGAGTGTAAACATAGATGGTCTGTGTGCTGGTGATCTCATCATCGGCAAACAATGCTGTTCCTGTTCCGCCTGCACCGGTAAAGTAATTTCCGTTGATCAGCGCTGGTAAAGTATAGCTGTCACAAGCCGTAACATCGGCTGGATCGTCTGCTACTGGTGTAGTGTTGATGGTAACCAGGAAGCTGTTTTCTGCAGCAACACAAGGTGCTATTGCTGGAGTGTAAACATAGATGGTCTGTGTGCTGGTGATCTCATCATCGGCAAACAATGCTGTTCCTGTTCCGCCTGCACCGGTAAAGTAATTTCCGTTGATCAGCGCTGGTAAAGTATAGCTGTCACAAGCCGTAACATCGGCTGGATCGTCTGCTACTGGTGTAGTGTTGATGGTAACCAGGAAGCTGTTTTCTGCAGCAACACAAGGTGCTATTGCTGGAGTGTAAACATAGATGGTCTGTGTGCTGGTGATCTCATCATCGGCAAACAATGCTGTTCCTGTTCCGCCTGCACCGGTAAAGTAATTTCCGTTGATCAGCGCTGGTAAAGTATAGCTGTCACAAGCCGTAACATCGGCTGGATCGTCTGCTACTGGTGTAGTGTTGATGGTAACCAGGAAGCTGTTTTCTGCAGCAACACAAGGTGCTATTGCTGGAGTGTAAACATAGATGGTCTGTGTGCTGGTGATCTCATCATCGGCAAACAATGCTGTTCCTGTTCCGCCTGCACCGGTAAAGTAATTTCCGTTGATCAGCGCTGGTAAAGTATAGCTGTCACAAGCCGTAACATCGGCTGGATCGTCTGCTACTGGTGTAGTGTTGATGGTAACCAGGAAGCTGTTTTCTGCAGCAACACAAGGTGCTATTGCTGGAGTGTAAACATAGATGGTCTGTGTGCTGGTGATCTCATCATCGGCAAACAATGCTGTTCCTGTTCCGCCTGCACCGGTAAAGTAATTTCCGTTGATCAGCGCTGGTAAAGTATAGCTGTCACAAGCCGTAACATCGGCTGGATCGTCTGCTACTGGTGTAGTGTTGATGGTAACCAGGAAGCTGTTTTCTGCAGCAACACAAGGTGCTATTGCTGGAGTGTAAACATAGATGGTCTGTGTGCTGGTGATCTCATCATCGGCAAACAATGCTGTTCCTGTTCCGCCTGCACCGGTAAAGTAATTTCCGTTGATCAGCGCTGGTAAAGTATAGCTGTCACAAGCCGTAACATCGGCTGGATCGTCTGCTACTGGTGTAGTGTTGATGGTAACCAGGAAGCTGTTTTCTGCAGCAACACAAGGTGCTATTGCTGGAGTGTAAACATAGATGGTCTGTGTGCTGGTGATCTCATCATCGGCAAACAATGCTGTTCCTGTTCCGCCTGCACCGGTAAAGTAATTTCCGTTGATCAGCGCTGGTAAAGTATAGCTGTCACAAGCCGTAACATCGGCTGGATCGTCTGCTACTGGTGTAGTGTTGATGGTAACCAGGAAGCTGTTTTCTGCAGCAACACAAGGTGCTATTGCTGGAGTGTAAACATAGATGGTCTGTGTGCTGGTGATCTCATCATCGGCAAACAATGCTGTTCCTGTTCCGCCTGCACCGGTAAAGTAATTTCCGTTGATCAGCGCTGGTAAAGTATAGCTGTCACAAGCCGTAACATCGGCTGGATCGTCTGCTACTGGTGTAGTGTTGATGGTAACCAGGAAGCTGTTTTCTGCAGCAACACAAGGTGCTATTGCTGGAGTGTAAACATAGATGGTCTGTGTGCTGGTGATCTCATCATCGGCAAACAATGCTGTTCCTGTTCCGCCTGCACCGGTAAAGTAATTTCCGTTGATCAGCGCTGGTAAAGTATAGCTGTCACAAGCCGTAACATCGGCTGGATCGTCTGCTACTGCAGTGCCCAAATCCACTCCTGTAGCACTTGCATAAATATCTCCGGTATTATCCAATCCGGAAAGTTCGGTAAAATAATTGGCATTATTGGCGGTGGTCCAGGTATCATTTCCGATCACAAAATCACCGGTGCCGACACCTCCTTTATTATGGCTGAAGGTTAATACAGTGTATTCAGTGCCGGCCGTCCAGTTAAGAAGCGCACTTAAAGGTGTGGCCACAAAAGTTGCATAATTGTAGCCACCGCTTTGTGCTGTCGATCCTTGTTGTGCAATTCCAAATAATACAGGACTTGAAGCATTAATAAGCGAAGCATTGGGAGAAGTTACCGGCCATTTTACAGCAAAAAGAATATCTGTAAGATAGTTACCCGGAATACCAAGCACAGATTTACACCGTACTTCGAAATCGCCGCAGGCTGTGTTATAAATGCCAATGTCTATCTTTCCGTATGAAGCAACAGATCCATTGATGTAAAAGTTTGCTGTAGGTGAATCATTAAACGCAACATAACCGGGATAGTCTGCATATTCGCAGGCATTCCCGCCGTCATTCCATGTCAGGGCTGAGGTGCCACTGTTCGTGACATTAAAATTGAGTTTAATCAGGATGCTTCCATCCGACAGGGTTTGACCCGGTATACCATACCAGCCCATGGTAACAACCCCGCTTGAGGGAGTAGCAGCCGTAATGCCACTGAGTGCCGCCACGGTATAACCCGTATACGTGAGGATGCTGGCATTGTAATTAAGTTTCAGGGAAAGGGAACCCACATTGTTGAAGTTGGTAACTGTTACCGGTATCGACACTGAAGCCGGTGCGATAACAATCGTATTTCCAATCGTCGTAATGGGGCCATCAATAGCCTGAACCCACATGCTTGTTGCTGCAAAAAGCAGCGTAATGAGTAACTGTACTAATCTTTTCATGATGTTTTAATTTTAAATGAATACTAGTTAGTTTATAAGTTTATGCTATAATTTTATTGATTGAATGACTAATTTTTCAATGATGTTCAGGTTATCGCCGGATATCCTGATGAAATAAACACCCTTTCCAACGCCCTTTAAATCATAAGCGTGGATGGAAAGTCCTCTACCTAAATTGATCTCTTCATATGAGATCATCTTTCCCTGCATGTCCGTCAGCGTGATGGTTACCTCCTGCGATCCTTCAAGGTTGATGGCAATATTGACCATGCCATTGACCACAGGATTCGGATAAATACTTACCGATCCGGCAGCAGGAATTTCATTCAGGCCTGTGGCAATACTTTGGATCATGCCAGTAAAATCGCTACCCCAGACCGAAACATAATACATTGAATTGTTTTCAGCAGTGAAATCATCATCGGCAATCCATAGCCTGCCTGTAACCGTTTGTCCGGTTGAATTATCAAATGACATCACTGTTACCTGGTCACCTTCGTTGAATTCGACGGGCAGATCAACAGGCGTAACTGAAACATATACCTGGTGCATCAGGCCATTTATTGGATAGGCCTCTCCCTGGGGCGCGATCATGAAATCAGAAGTAAAGGAGCTGAGCATTTCAGCTATTTCCGTATCATCGGCTTTCCATGCGAGGGTAAACTGGATATTATCCACCAGCCCGTTCTCAATGGTTTCATTGGTAATAAGATTGATAGCTAACGGCTGACCAAATTCTGACAATTGAATATCGAAAGGCCCGTCATTTTTCCATGTGTCTTTTCCACCTGTTGCACCCGGCACCGCTGAAGAGTAAACACTGTTCAGGGAAGGTGAAACCAGGGCATTCAGGTTTGCAAGGATAATACCCCGGTCATTGTCATCACCCAGATACCTTAATATATTGTCCATGTTCGTATTTTCGAACCAGTAATCGTCTGTTACTGTTTTATAGAGGCCGACTCCTGTTCCCCCGGGTTCTGACATGATTTTGGCAATGATGGGGCCGCGGTCGTTGCCCGCTCCGCTGTATTGCAGCCTGCCATTTTTGGTGACATCGCCGGCGATCATGCCGTAAACGCTTCCGCCCATATCAATGGCCGGATTTGTGCCGTATAGATTGGAGAGCTGGGTTAGGTCGTAGGAACTGACCGGCATTGTTTGTGCACCTATTGACATGACAGGTAGATGGTTGCGGTGCCAAACGACAATGTAATAATTTGATCCCGCGTGAATGTCCGGGTAGTCCGCATCGCTTATCGTGATGCCGATAGTTCCATCGTTATTCAGGAGGCCTGCAAATCGGGCAATCATAGTACTTACGTCACTTCTCAGTTCAACCAAAATCCAGTCGACCGATGTTGAAGAAGACGTTGCCGTTTCACCACCTGTATAATTCCAGGGAGCAACACCGTAAGGTTGTCCGGTCGGTATATTTCCGGCGGTATAGAGATCAGTTTTCAGGAATCCTGTTCCTGTATCATAAGGTCCCTGGAGCATCACCTTTAAACTAAGAGTTACCGGGTTGATATCCGCGGTTGCAGTTGACGCTCCGGCAAGTGAAAGGGTGTAGTTCCCTGCATCTGATCCGGTTAATGAAGCGCTGGTGATGCTAACGGTTTTGCCGGTTCCCACGCTTCCATTAGCAAAGTCAGGTTCAATGCTGGTGAGAGAAACGTCATCGCCGGTCACAGGGGTAACCAGCGTGAGGCTGTTATCATTGATGGTGGCATCGCTACTACCGTCATATACCTTATTATTAGCTGTAAATGTTCCGGCTATAGTCAGCGGGGCTTTAGTGATTGTTACTGTTACCTCCGTTCTTGCGACGCTTGTGCATCCTGTAAGGTCTTCTACTGATTCCGCCCAGGCAGTGGAAGTGCCAAAATCTGTTCTTGAGGGAGGTTCAGTTAGTAAATTACCTTCCGTTGCTGCGTCATACCATGCAACAGATGATCCTTCGGGAGGGGTGGCAGAACCGGTATGGAGTGAGCCATCATAAGTTGTTTCGATATTTCCGGCTGCGGGAGATGAAGGTGCAGTACAGGACATTCCAAAAACTGAAAAATTATCAATCCTGCCCGTGCCAGCAGCTGCTACCGTTGTCCCATTTATTGCGGTTGTAGAATTATCAACCATTCTGAAATAAACAGCACCCTTATTATTTAAGGTGATAATTGAACTCAAGTCAAAACTCAAAGTCGATTCCGGATGATTTAAGCCTGTGCTCCAACCGATTGCAACTCCGGCATTATTTGGAACAGAATAAGTTGCAAAATCATTATAATTAGTGCCATCAGTGCCGTATTGAAATTTGAAATCACGAGGCCCTGTAGCGCTTCCGGTCTGATCAAATTTTATGGATATACTAAAATAACCGGATGTATTTACCTGGAATTGAAAATAATCATTAACAGACCAGTTATTAGCGCTTAAAGCTTTTACTGATCCATTACCGGCCGGTGTAGACCATACTGTAGCGCTATTGGCATGATAGCCAGTGAAGGATGATCCAGTGGTTTGTGTGCCAAAATCAGCCAAATAAGTACCTGCAGTTAAAACCGGGGATGTCCCGGCAGCCGCGGATACAGTAATACCTTCAAATGTCCACTTTGCAAATGGCTGAGGAGTCACAGTCAAAATAGCCGGATTTGATGTTACCGGTGGAGCACAAGTCCCGGAAACTTCGCAGGTATATGAATATCCTGACATTGCAAGTGTTGCAACTGTAACGGTGTATGAAGAAGATGTTGCGGATGGAATTTCAATGGTGTTCTCAAACCATTTATAAGTCAGGCCGGTTCCTGTGGCCACGACTGTAAAGGTATGGTTCTCGCCTTCATAGATTGAAGCTGAAGAAGGGTGTGTTGTTATGGCAGGTAATGTATTGATTATGACTGTGGTGGTTCCTGCCTCGCTTGCACAACCGTCAACTGTTGATGTCACGCTGTATATTCCGGCAGCTGCTGTTGTCACGCTGGTGATGGATGGATTTTGCTCGTCACTGGTAAAGCTGTTTGGTCCTGTCCAGGCGATCGTGCCAGTGGCATCCGAAGTAAGGTTAAGTGTTGATCCCACACAGACCGGGCTGTCGCTTGTTACTATTGGTGTTGAAGGAATAGTATTCACAGTCATGGTGATTGTGGAAGAACTGGCAGTGTTAGAGGTCACGCAACCATCGGTAACATTGATCACACAATAAATTTCATCATTATTGTCAGGTGTTAAGGTATAAGTTGGAGAATCTGTTCCGGCATTTTCATCGTTCAGCTTCCATTGATAACTAACTGTGCCGCCGCCCAATTCGTCAGTCGTTGCGGTAAATGTGACGGAAGAACCGTCACATGTGGGATTTGTACCTGCTGTGATGGCAATGCTGACCGATGGTGTAGCAGCGCTAACAGTTGGAGTTACCGTATTGGATGATGCTGATGTTGATGTCACACATCCTCCTGTTACAGTCATTACAGCCTGCACACTGTTGCCGGTTTCCCAGATACTTTGAGTATAGGTATTTCCTGAAGCTACATCGGGTACACCGTTGATAGTCCAGGAAAAGGAAGCCGTGCCGCCACCAAGATTTAATGGAACAGGTGTAAATGTTACACTTTGTGTAGAGCAAACATTACCGGGATCATTTATGGTAACCGAAGGAGTAACAGGATCGTTTATAGGAATGTTACTTCCATTATCCAGGCTGACGATCGGAACAGCGTCCGTGCTTTTTATTCGTAACCTGTATAAAGTACTTGCTGTTTGTGCCGATGGAATATCGGCCGTTATTGTGTAATCAGGACCTCCTGTCACAATCCCGCCTAAGTTTGCAGTCCCAGTGGAAAAACTTCCGGATGAATTGGATAATTCAACGAAAGGAGAGGTGACTGTGCCTGAAGTGGTGTAAGTCAGAGCAACGCTGTTAGTAATGGAATTGCAAAAAGGTCCAAAATTCTGGATTGCGGGTGAAAGGGTTATGCTGGCTGAAGGTGAAATACCTGTAACGAAAATATTATCAACTGCAAAACTTGGTCGAGATCCGGCTCCACTGACCTGCCTTGAAGCCCATCTTAACTGAACAATTGATTGGTTTTCACAGGCAACTGGCAAGGTAATATTCATAGTTTGCGGATTTTGAGGTGTTGTTACCGCGGTTGTTTGAGTAGTAGTATTATTTTGGTATTCAATGCCTGTTAAATTTGTAAAAGTACCACTTGTTCCAACACGATATTGTAATGTTACCTCATTGATTCTTGTATTGGATGTTCCATCATATGGGTTTCTTATAGTCATTATATCATAGGCAACTCCTATCGATGTTTTTCCTGATGTCGTTATTGCTAAAACAATAGTTAAATCTAAGCTACTACTATTTAGGTAACCAATTTTGCCATTGTAGTTGTGAACATTACCACTATTTGTCGCAGCAGTACTACTGGCTGTTAATGTCCTGTCTGCTGTTGGCGTTGCTGTATTGAAACTGCTTCCTGGTGTTGTAGAAATTGTCCAACCATTCCATCCTGAAGGATAAGATGTTGATGTCCATGCCAGGCTGCTAAAATCTTGTGAATATGGTAAAGATTGAGCAGTTGGATTAGTCTGCCCCCATCCATATCCTGAGACCCCCATTATAAATGCCAGGAGAAGCGTCAGGCTAATAAGTGCTTGTTTTGAACTGCCATGCTTTGATTGTAAAAACCGGGTTGCATGCCCCCTCTGTATTCCGCGAGATAACGGTGTACCGCCGTTTTTCACGGGTAAAAATGTTTTCATATGCGTATTTTGTTGGTTAGCTGTTTTATTTTATCATCATTGCTGTTGCTTAATATCCTTATTAAATCGAAATTCAAACTCCTTCCTGCAAAACTGAACGTGCAGACGGGAAGCCCGGTAGTCCGCCACAGGCAGGACAGCGGCATCGATACAATACCACGAAACCCTGCAAACCAAAATAAAACGGCGGGCAGGTTCCCTGCGCTGCTGTCTGTTTTTTTCAAATTTATATGGCGGGATCTATACCTCTTATTATTTATGTTCATACCCCTGTTTATTAATTAACAATACTATTACCATAAATTTCATTTGTCTGTTTGTCAGACTTGTACATTATTTATTTTTCTAAATCTTTTTTTCATTCTGAACCCTCTTGTTCCTATTTGGGAAAACTTAAATCAATCCCGGTCGACTCCCACGTCATTGCGATACCGCCCTTTCGGCGGGAGAAGCAATCTGTCAAAACCAGTCCGTCATTGCGAGCGCAGCGAAGCAATCTGTCAACAAAGAATAGATTGCTTCAGTCGTTCCTCCTTCGCAATGACGACAGAACAACCGTCATTGCGGGCGAAGCGATCGGTCAAAACCCGTCCGTCATTGCGAGCGCAGCGAAGCAATCTCTATTCAAATAACAGATTGCCTGCCTGTCGGCAGACAGGCTTCAGTCGTTCCTCCTTCGCAATGACGAAGTGAGATTGCTTCGTCCCGCCAGAGCGGGACTCGCAATGACGCTAAATCTTTAATGCCGGCCTTAAGATTTCCAATTACTGTCAAAGAACTTTATCCTGAAAAGGATAAAAAGAGAACGGGGCATTACCCTCCCGTTCTCTTATATAATTTTATTTTTTACTTATCAATTTGATCGTGCGAGTGATTATATTGCCTGAATTATTAAGCCATAAGGTAGCAGTATACACACCGGGCTGCAAGACAGCTTCGTCCATCGGGAGGACATAATCCCCGGCCGGTTGTGTTTCATCTACCAGCGATTTCACTTTGTTCCCCACAATATCATAGATTTCGAGGGTCACCTTCCCCTCAGCTGGTAAGGTGTAAACAAAGTTGGTGGTTCCCTTAAACGGGTTGGGATGATTGGTAAGCGTGAGTCTTTCAGACAATGAAATTTCACCTGTACCTGTTGTAACGGTTTTAACAATATCGATACTAAGCACCGCGTTGCTGATCACGTTGTAACCGCCATCGGCCAGCTCATTGAGCGGGTCAGCGGCAAGCTTGAAGCGGATGCCTTCCTCTCCTGTTGATCCGATCACCTTAACTCTTAGTGTAAGCAGGCTTTCCCCTTCTATCAAAGAAACAGGTTCAATAGAATTCCAGCCGATCCTCAATTCATCTCCCGAAACTTCATACATCACAGGAGTATTGGGATCATCGGTTAAGTAAACACCGTTTACCTCCATCAGATCCGACGGGAAATTCATGATCAGTGAAACGGCTCCGACCTCCATATCCAAGGCAGCCGAAAGCGGAAGAGCAAATTCAACATCCGGAATAACAGAAATGGTCTCGCCATAGATCATGGTGAGGGATTCACTTACTGCTTTTGTGCTACCTGGCACAAAGCTCTGATTAAAGTCGCCGGTTACCAGTCCATAGAGGTTCTGGGTAACATTAGAACCTGCAACAATAATAGTAGGAAGGCCTAGTGATCCGGGAGGATTATTGGGAATCAACTGATCTCCGGTTTTCCAGAAACTCCATTGAGAAGCAAAAGCCGGAGATGGGTTGCCCTGGGTTAAAAAGTATTGCAGTATGTTGCTGGCATCATTAGAAGTTACATTATTATCACCGTTTACATCACCGGCGAGGAACCTGACCTTTTCGATGCCTCCAAAGAAGACACCCCAGTAATTGGTTTGGGCAGCATCGGTAACGTTAATACCGCCGGTTGTTTTTGTGGAAGTAGCAACCATTTCATAAGTACCCGGACAAACATTCAGGAAAGTAAAATGGCCGTCTGCATCTGTACAAGTATTGTAAACCGGATTACTTAACTGTTGCAGTTCGATCGATACGCCATTTAATGGCGTACCGGCATTACTATAGTTAAAGTAACCACTGACGGAGAGAGATGTGGGCTGGATTACATCAAGTGTTCCCGACTTCTCGCAGTTATTTGCATCCTTTACACTCCAGGCATAGGCCGTACCGGCTGGAATACCAGTGAATACGCCATTACCTTGGGTGACACCGTTGAAGGTATAAGTAAAGGCACCTGTTCCGCCGCTGGCAGTAACAGTTACTGTTGCTGTTCCATTATAGCACTGAATTGCTGAAGTTACCGAAGCACCGGCAGTAATATCTGAAGGCTGGGTCACATCAAGTGTTCCCGACTTCTCGCAGTTATTTGCATCCTTTACACTCCAGGCATAGGCCGCACCGGCTGGAATACCAGTGAATACGTCATTACCTTGGGTGACACCGTTGAAGGTATAAGTAATGGCACCTGTTCCGCCGCTGGCGGTAACGGTTACTGTTGCTGTTCCATTATAACACTGAATTGCTGAAGTTACAGTAGCACCGGCAGTAATATCTGAAGGCTGGGTCACATCCATGGTGCCGGTAAGTGGACCACTGTTGTTTGCATCGGTAATGCTATACGGTTTAGAGTTTCCTGCCACTACTCCTGTAAATATTCCGGTGTTATTGGTTTGAGAATTAAAGGTATAGGATATCGGAGCAGTTCCTCCTGTGGCAGCTAATGTTACCGTAGCTGTTCCGCCAAAACAATCAATCGGATCGGTGACAGTTGCACTGGTAAAGGTCAATGGCGGTGACCCGCTCTCGGTTGTAAACGACCATGTCGGGCCGGTTATAGTAGCATTGCCATTGCTAACTGTAACATACCATTCGTATTCGGTAGAATTGGAGAGTGACGGCCATGAAATACTGGTCGTCGTTCCGGAAGCTACTCCTGTGTTTGTTCCGATCAGCTGGTAATTGTTTGCAGGTGACATGCTGTAAGGAAGCACAGTAGGTGCACTATAGTTGGATTGCGGAATATAGGGTGAATAGGATGATAATGTAATCGTATTGTTTGCAGGTGAAAAAGTAAAGATGCGCAGCCATCCGTTGCCACCGTTCGTTACTCCCTGGTAGTCGGTAAGTACAGTATATATTGTATTACCACTGTATGTATCGGTTCGCATGGATTCAGTGTTCAGATGCCCGCACAACATCAGGAACAGGTTTGGATTACCCTTCAGGGCATCATAAATTGCCTGCCCAGGGCCATTCCAGCTCGTTCCAGACAAAAGGTGATGGTTTAGAACAATAGCCCGTCTGTTATTATAGGTTTGCAGCAAACCGTTAGCCCATGTAAAAACATCGGCTGTGGGCGTTGTCGATCCGGCTCCGAGGTTAATCACAATGAAATCCATGCCGCTTGCGCTGAAAAGTGCGTAGTTGTTGTTGTTATCGGAACCATAATGTCCGCCGTAATAGCTGCGGCCAGAGAATCGTGCCTCTCCGAAGTGTTCATTATATAGTGCAGTTGCATCGGGGGCGCCATCATGGTTTCCAATAGAAATCCCATAGGGAATCCCGGGAGCTGGACTCTCAAGAATACTCATCACGCTAACCGCATTACCCCATTCCGTTGCGTTGTTTCCATTTGTGATGTCGCCTTCCATCGCTACGTAAGCTATATTCAGAGCGCTCTGCTGATTCACACACCAGGTGGTCTGCGAGGTGAACATCGCCAGCGTTCCCCCATTCATTTCGGCGGTATAATTTTGTGCATCGGGCAGGACTACAATAGAGAAATCCGCCCCAATGCTTGGTTTAGGCCTGCCATAAAAACTGACCGCCAGGGGTAAAGATTCAGGATCTGAGACCGATACCTGCAAAGTGGGTGAGGCAGATACTCCTGTTGCATGATCAGTCGGTGCAACCAGCACAGGGGGATCAGGAGGAAATGGACCATATACAACTGTTAGCTTCGGTCTGTTTACAATAGTTGCAAACTCTGAAGAACTGACATTGACACCGTCAGAAGCCGTCGGGTAGAACAGCCATCCCTTATTGGCAGAAGGATTAGCATACCAACTAATAAGGCTCGACTTTACATCCAGCTGGTAAGAAGTAACATCGGTTCCAGGTGCAGTAGTCACAAGGGCTCCATATTCGTCAGGCTGGACTCCTGCATCCCCGCCGAAATCATTATATGTGACATCCTCCGTCCAGTCAACCGCTGCCTCATAAACATTTGCATAATCTCCAACGTTGGAAACAGTGTACGTAAGAATGGCTGATTGTATATAGTAATTTAACGGAATCTGTCCGACTCCTGTACCAAAAATATCATCAAAGCGTAATAATCCATACATGTAGCCACCGCTACTCTCAGTATCCCATTTAAAATAATCCAGGTTGCCCAGGGGAGTTGTTGGATTTATTTCATAAATGTGGGTATCTTTAGTTCCTGTATAACCATTCACCCCATCCTGAAAAGTACGGGTTGCCTGCGCTGCTGTTGTGCCGGTAACGGCAACATTCTGCATGGCTGCGCCGGAACTGGTATGGGTAATATTCCCGCTTGAAGTTCCAGGGGTTGACCCGTTGAGCCTAACATAGATCGTTGTAGCCGATACATTACCGCCAGATTGAGGCAGGGTGGCAGTAGAACCAAAATTAGTTCCGCTTATGGTCGAAATTTCAAAATCGGCCGGAGCTGCAATTTCAATATCTGCGGTTAAATTGATTCCGGAAACAGTATAGCTCTGCTCTGCAGATAGCATACCGAGTTCACTGCTGAATGGATTCAGAGGTGTATTTGTGATAGATATTGTTGGTACTACCGGAGGGTAATATTGTACCGTTAGCTTGGGTCTTTCTTCTATTGTTGTCCACTCGTGTGTCCTTTCCCGCTGACCATCGTCGGGATGTGATGCGATCATCAGCCACCCGTTATTTGTTAACAGGCCATCTATCCAATCTTGTATGGTAGAAGCAGGAACAGAAACAGTTATAAACCCTACATAAGTATCCACACCAGGCCAGCTGGCATTTACAGATATCTCCGCATCAGTTCCATCAGCGGCAAAATGCCTGTTGCCCAGGGAAGCATAAGTTACTGTTGCTTCGTCCCAGGGAACCAGCATGCGATGCATGTTAAATCCCTGACCCTCAAAATTAACATACATTTGTAGCTCAGCTGACTGAACTAAGGCTCCTGCCGGAACAGATGATAGGTCAAAAAGAAGTAAAGATCTTCTTTCATCCGGATCAGCTGGATCGATATCCTGTATCATTTCAGCCTCTCCACCTCGGATGGTGGATAATTGACCTGCAGTATTATCCGTATAGGTATCCCTTGTGCCGGCATAACCGTTTAGCCCATCCTGGAGTGAAAGAGTTGCAGGAGTTGTTTCACAATCTGTATTTGAATAATCAGAGGAACCTGCCGCATTTGTTGCACGTACCCTGTAGCAGTAATTTGTTGAAGGTGTGAGGTCCGTGTTATTGTATGTTATAACATCTGCACCAAGTGTAGTTAACAATGTGAAAAGACCTCCTGAACCGGTGGTTGACCTTTCGATCTCAAACCCGGTTTCATTTGTTGAATTATCAGTCCAATTTAATTGCAGAATAGAACCGGAAACTGGAGTAACCACCAGATTTGACGGGGCTGCTGGCGGGGTTGCAGTGATCGTTGTAAAACTCCAGACATCTGACCAACTACTTGTTCCGCTGGCATTAGAAGCATTTACTCTCCAGTAATAGAGGGTGTTATTTGACAAAGCAGGGGTTATTGAAGCAGATGTTGCAGCAATGCCGCTTTGATCATATACAGTTGATAGAAAATCGGATGCTGAGGAAACTTGTGTCCTGTAAGATGTTGCAGTGGTTGATGCATTCCAGCTTAGGGCTGGTGTAAGGGCTATTCCGGTAGCCATATCTGCCGGCGAAATCAATGTGGGTGCAACAGGTGTTGCCAATGACTGGATCTCCGATAAAGTCAGTGCCCGGTTGTAAATGCGCACCTCATCCATTTTGCCCTGATACCAATATGGAGTAGTATTATCCTCTCTCCCGAGGTATAGAGGATTATTATTGGTACCGATGGATGGTGGACCAGCAACCGATCCGTCCGGAACACCATCGATATAAATCCTTATTGTCGTCCCATCGTAAGTAGCAGCCACATGAATCCAGGTCGTTCCGTTCGTTGGATAAGATATACTTGAGTTTACTCTAAATGTATTACCGGAAGTTTTCTGATTCAAACGGAAGAACACTTTAGTAACATCTGAAAGTGAAAGTTCATATCCATCAGTAGTGCTCATAGATGCCTTTGCAATAATTCTCTGTGTCCCTGATTTACCGGGAGCGATCCAGGCTGCCAGAGTGATTGGACCTGTAATGTTTAAGCTGGTATTGCTATTTACATACGCTGAAGTGTTTGTGCCATTGAATACAAACGCCTGGTCGGAAATGCCGGGTATCCAACTCGCAGCGCCGCTGATGGTGGCATCGTTGACATTTGAGGAAGCATCCAGAAGTGTGCTTCCGCTTCCTTCGTTCATCATGAAATACGCGACTATTGGGTCAGTCGTAAAGCTCCAGACTGCCGACCAACCGCTGGCCCCGCCAAGATTGGAAGCATTTACTCTCCAATAATAAACTGTACTATTTGTTAGCGAAGGTGTTATTGTTGCAGATGTTATCGTAATACCGCTTTGGTTAAATACAGTGGTTGAAAAATCCGATAGCAATGAAACCTGCACCTGGTAACTGGCAGCTCCCGAAGAAGCATTCCAGGTAATGGTTGGCGATACAGGTATTCCTGTTGCAAGATCTACCGGTGAAATTAATGTTGGTGCAGCAGGTGCCAGTGGGAGGGTAGTAAAACTCCAAACTGTTGACCAGGAACTTGTTCCTCCAGCATTCGTAGCATTTACTCTCCAGTAATAGACGGTATTATTTGACAGCGCAGGGGATACAGCAACAGATGTTGCGGATATACCGCTTTGGTTAAATACCGTGGTTGAAAAATCAGATAGCGTTGAAACCTGCGCCTGGTAAGAAGTTGCTGTTGCATTCCAGCTTAAGGTTGGTGCAAGGGCGATTCCCGAAGCAAGATCTGCCGGCGAATCTAATATGGGTACTAGAGGGGCCGTAATCCCTGCAATGGTAGTAAAACTCCTGACTGTTGACCAGCTGCTTGGGCCACCCGCATTTGATGCATTTACTCTCCAGTAATAGAGGGTATTATTTGACAGCGCAGGGGATACAGCAACAGATGTTGTTCCAATTCCGCTTTGGTCAAATACAGTTGTCGCGAAATTCGATACTGTTGAAACCTGCGCCTGGTAGGATGTGGCTGTTGCTGATGCATTCCAGCTTAAGGTTGGCGTGAGGGCTATCCCGGTAGCAAGATCTGCGGGCGAAATTAGTGTTGGAGCCGCTGGTGCAGCTGGCGCTGTGGGTATTGCCAGCGCATACTCTGTACCCGTCTGCCCGGTAACCGTAAGTGTATTGGCACCTTGGTCTAGTGTTGCCAATGCATCGGCCCAGGCATCAACGGAAATATTATTTCTCTTTACAAGCTTAAGTCCTGTTTCACTTGTGACAGCAGGATTACCGGTATAATTATACACCACAGTATAAGTTGGCGTGGCAGTTCCTATTGCCTTTACTCCCCAGAACCTTGATGGGTCCAAAGTATATCCAGTAAGTCCGGTGGAACCGGTTCTTACAGCATTATCATCTGCCCGGTAAACCTGTATTCCTGCAATGGTACCTGAAGTTGTGGTAGCTGTAAGGACATCTCCATTTGCATGATTGATAGTAGCCGAATATCCGCCTGCGGCTAGATAGTCGTTTGCTGAAGCATCACCTAATGCGGCACCACTCCAAATATGATCAGTAGCTGGATCCATGCCCATCATTGTTCCGTCATTATTGTTGGCTGTTTCATCATTCATCAATGTTCCTGATATCTCATCAAACCGCCAGTAGCCGACTAATCCGGATTCGTTGCCAAGTAATTTCTTGGTCATATTTGCTTTGATATCCGCGTCAGACCGGGCTACATTCCATAGTCTGACTTCATCGATGGAACCTTGGAAGAATCTTGCGGAAGTAGAGGGATCATTAGCGATATATAAAGGATTTGCACTGTTGACTATTGGTGCAGTGTAAGCCTTAGAAGCTGCCATCAAACCATTGAGGTATATTCTTGTGTTTATACCGTCATAAGTTGCTGCAACGTGCATCCATGTGCCATCAGTAGGATAGGGCGTTGTTGTTGACCATGCTCTTGAAGCGTCATCACCATTAAATCTACAGTAGATATACCCCAAGCTACCACAATACAATTCATAGCCTGTACCACCTCCTATTGCACCTGTTTTTTTGAGTATTGACATTGTTCCAATTTTTGTGGGTTTGATCCATGCTTCTATAGTAATGGCTGTTCCTGTTATTTGAACAGATGCATTATTTTCACAGTTCACATAATCATTGGTGCCATCAAAATCCAGCGCATAACCAGCGCCATTGTCCTGAATGGTTGGTGTTGAAGCAATGGTCGTAAAACTCCATGCAGACGACCATGCGCTGGTTCCGCCAGCATAGGTTGCATTAACTCTCCAATAATAAAGGGAATTATTTAACAACACCGGGGTCACTAAAGTTGATGTTGTGGCTATACCACTTTGGTCAAATACAGTTGTTGCAAAATTCGATACCGTTGACACCTGCGCCTGATAGGATGTTGCACCTGATGAAGCATTCCAGTTTAAGGTTGGCGAAACAGCTACCCCTGTAGCAAGATCTCCCGGCGAAAGTAATGTGGGCGCAGAAGGTATCGCCAAAGGAAGCGTCGTAAAACTCCAGACCAAAGACCAGGCGCTTGTTCCGTTTGCATTGGTAGCATTCACTCTCCAGTAATAAAGAGTGTTATTTGCTAACGCCGGGGTTACTGAAGCAGATGTTGCGGATATACCGCTTTGGTTATATACAGTTGAAGCAAAATTCGATACTGTTGACACTTGTACCTGATAGGTTAATGCGCCTGATGATGCATTCCAGTTTAAGGTTGGCGAAACAGCTATTCCGGTAGCAGCATCAGCAGGTGAAACCAGTGTCGGTGCTGGCGGGATGGTAGGAATGGTAGTAAAACTCCAAATTGGAGACGACCAGGCGCTTGTTCCAAAAGCATTCGTAGCATTTACTCTCCAGTAATAGAGAGTGTTATTTGCCAACGCCGGAGTCACTAAAACCGATGTTGTTGTAATCCCGGGTTGGTTAAATAGTGTTGTCGCAAAATCCGCTACTGCTGACACCTGTACCTGATAACTTGTTGCACCAGATGAAGCACTCCAGCTTAGGGTAGGTGAAATAGCTATTCCTGTGGCAGAATTTGTTGGTGAAAGTAATATTGGTACTGGTGGTGAAGTTGGTAAAGGTTCTGTGGCATTAAAAGGGGCTCCGGTAACCCAAAGAGGCCCATTTCCGACAACTGTCCCATCCATTAGTGTACCATTAAGACTGCCTGAAATGGAGTTCGCTGTGGTAGTGCCTGTTCCTTCAGCCATACCCCATCGCCCGATAAGTCCGGTACCAAAGGATATTTGTTTGGTATAACTATCCTGTATTTCCTGGGCCGTCCGTGCAACATTCCAAACCCTTACTTCATCGATGCCACCATTGAAATTCTTTCCTGTTGTTCCAGGAACACCAGGAGCAGCAGCGTCGGTCCCTATAACTAAATTATTGGTGTTTGTGATAATTGAAGGCGGTGCAAGCACATTATTTCCTCCTTCCTGAACCCCATTCACATAAAGTCTCATAATAGATCCGTCGCATGTGCCTGCAACATGCACCCAGGTACCGTCGAATGGGTATAATGAAGTTGAATTTACTCTATAGGTATCTGAGCCGTTTAACCTAAAGAAATATCCTCCAGGTGTTCCGGGACTTGATGTGGATGCAAGGCTAAGTTCATATCCAGATCCAGTACCGTTTTTCTTAACAATCGACATTGTGCCCTGTACATCCGCCCTCACCCAAGCTTCTAGGGTAATAGCCCCAGTTATGTTTGCAGAAGCTTCATTTCCGCAATTGACATAATCGTTGGTGCCATCAAAATCGAGAGCATAAGAATTAATATTGATATCTGTCCCTAGTACCCCAGCCGCAGAAGATCCATTGGCAGCCAGAATTACAACATCTCCCGAATAGTTTTGCTTGGTACTGGTGGCATTGTTATAAGTTCCTCCGGTTATCAGGGTATTGACAGCCCCGAAAGAAATGGTTGATGTAGATGTCTCTTTATATTGTATATTTCCACCCGAATCACCTATTGTATAAATTACTTTCAACTTGCCAGCAGCTTCGTTTAAAATCACGATCCCCCTTGTTCCATTTTGTGCAACTTCATAAAGATTATCCCAAGTTCCTGCAGGTCGACGAACCAAAAGGGCTATTCTAGGGTAACCTGAAGCGTCATAACTGGTTTTTACAGTTGCATAAATCGTCCCATCACTTGCGACTGCAAAATTCAAATGATCATCAGCCATTCCTCCTCCGACACTCAGTGCCGACTGAGATGCAGGAACTTCATCAGTTGACCATGTCGCGGGATCAATCCCGTCAACATGGGATTTGAAACCGAAACGCTGTGTGTTTTGGTTGGACCATAACACCCCAATCTTTCCTGCAAAAGCCGTAACCGCACAAATATCATCGTCATTTATTCCAGTTGCGATCGTTATCGGAGAACTCCATGCGGAGTATGGGGAATCGCTCCAACGCACATATACTTCAGTATTCCCGGCATTTGCCAGCCACATCCTTCCGGTTCCATCCATATCAATGGTAGCGGTTTCAACTCCTCCATCCAGACTAATAGAAACGGTGGAAGTCCGTGTTGTCCATAGTTGATAGCTGGTTGAAGCAGGAACATATTCCACAGAAACCAACGAAGAAGAGGTCCCCTGGTAAAGAAGGATATGGGTAACACTTCCAACGGCTTTGCAATCAGCATGGGTTGCTGTGCCTCCGGGTATGTCTAAAACATTTGTCCATGTGGTTCCATCCAATCGCCAGACGTGCGTACCACTTGAATTTGGCATCACTGCCCACCATCTTCCTGCATAGGTCCATACTTTGGATTGTGGTTTTTCGCCTGTAATGGCAGAAACTGTTAAACTTGTTAGATTGGTGACCGAGGTGAAGCCCTGGGCGAACGTAAGTTCTGCTGTAAGCAACACCATCATTGCGACGAGCAAGGTCACTTTAAAAAATAAATAATTTATTTTCGTTCCAATTAATTTATAATAATCAGAAATTGATAATTGAGCAAAAATGTTGCTGAATTTCCGGAATAGAGCGTAAAATTTTACCATACTTTTTTAGTATTAATTAATAAATTGAATTTTTTCTATGTTTAATGATCGTTACATCATATAAATTCTGGCGGGGCACCTGCAAAAAAATCAGGTGGTCTGTTAAAAGGTGAAGCCACAATGCCGGCATGTTCCCGATTATCCCACGTGAATGGCTGTCCAGGTTGATCTGTAGGAAAAAGCCCATTCAGGTCGTTTTTCATTAGGTAGGGAGATGTGCTGTAATTACCCTGCAGGTAGGCAGGGATGCGCACATCCGGGGATTTCGGGAACATGCGGTCGGCATTGTAGTAAATCGGCTCGGTCCGGTCGTTACCGTGTATTGTTGAAATATGATTAATATGTTTGTATCGTATCTGCATTCTATCCATTCAGGCGGGTTTAAGATTTGTCAAGAGCTGGTTTTTCAATTCCGATAGCTGCAGCGGTTCGTGGAGCACTGAATAGTTCACCTTTTGAAAAACGGAAATAATATCGTCGAAAATTTTATTGGCAATCACTACCACTTTAATCTCCGGGTAATAATCGTTCAGGTACTTCAGGATCTTAGCATCCTGGATGTTCTTAAGGCTCACCACTGCTCTTTCGAAAGAGTGAGTGCTTAACTCTGTTATGGATTCCTCTGTGGAATGAGAAATAATAACCTGGTTACCGTCACCTTCGGTAAATTCTTTGATCTCCTTATCGGTGGCAGTTTCGCGAATTTGTATAAGTATATTCATCGCAATAAAAAATTATCATGTAACGTAGGGAGTGAGCGCTATGCTAAACTTATGCCGCACTTAATATGTTGGAAAGCAGATATTTAAAAGTGGCTATATTTGGCTAAATGCCCATAAGTGAGCAGTATTCCACATCGGAACAGGCGCGGGATCAGTAATAACAGCCGATAGAGGGATATAATGGAAAAATTGCCCGCATTCGGGCAATTGCCCGGATGCGGGCATATTTTGTAAACAGGGATATGTTGATAACACAATACCCTTATTGCGAGAAAAATAGGTTAAATAATATTCTAATGTGCTGAAAAATTTATTTCATGCAAAGTAGGCTAAACCACATACGCAAGCCTGTTTTCAGGCAAGGCAGAACTTTGCAGATCAGGTTGATAAGTTGGGGGATTATAAAAAAATGTAGTTTAGTAAAGTGAATTATTCTTTTGCCCGTTAGGGCATAAATATCATTAGAAGACAAATTACAAACAATGATATATTTCCCCGTATGGGGAAAAACATTGTCTAATCAACCTCTTTAAAGATGTACCGTTCATCATATTCCTTCGGTATAGGTGTTTGTCATATTAGCTCCATTCATTTTAATGCCCTAACGGGCAATGGAATGTTTTTTAATCTTTATTCTATTGATATTAAAGCCCTGACGGGCTAATCGATTTCTTATTTTGAATTGTGGAAGTTATTTTGACATCTTTACTAAAGCATCTTTCTCGCCGGAAATTGAAGCTGTTCAAGTTTTGCAAAGAATTTGCAGTTAAACTTTTGCAAGCTTCTCGAAATTTATTTTTGCGTGCTTTGCGACTATTTTGCGTGAGCCATTTTAATGGTAAAAAAATAAATTAATTTGGATTGATCTTCAGCCTTTTCATCTTTCGGTCGAGCGCCTGCCGTGAGATATTTAACAACAGGGCTGCTTTGGACTTATTGTTTTTCGTTGTCCTTAGCGCTTTCACAATGGATTCTTTTTCCATGGTTCCTAGGCTGAGCATTTCAGTGATCTCAAACCCGTTTTGTTTTTGTGATAAAACATCGAGGATGTCAAAACATTTTTCTCTTAATACATCCCCCTCGCAAATGATGACGGCTCTTTCGATGATGTTTTTAAGCTCTCTCACATTTCCCGGAAAATCGTATTCCATGAGCTTTGTGATGACTGATTGCTCCAGCTTGCGGATAGGTTTCCCCATTTTTTTGGTGAGGTCGGCAATATAATAATCTATCAACTGGGGAATGTCTTCCTTTCGCTTGCGCAACGGAGGAATATCGATCCGGAAGAGGTTCAGCCGGTGATAAAGATCCTGCCTGAATTGCTTGTTTTCGATCATTAACTCCAGATCCTGGTTGGTTGCTGCAATCACCCTGACATCCACTTTTTTTTCAGCATATTGCCCGATCCGTGATATTTTTTTATCCTCGATCACCCGCAGCAGCTTGGCTTGCATGCTATACTTCAGGTCGCCGATTTCGTCGAGGAACAAAGTGCCTTTATCAGCTACTTCAAATAATCCTTTCTGGTCCTGCTTGGCATCGGTATAGGATCCTTTACTGTGGCCGAAAAATTCATTCTCAAATAATTCTTCGGGGATGGTGGAACAATTGATAGGCAGAAACGGGTTGTTTTTCCGCGGGCTGAGGAAATGGATGGCCCTGGCAAGAAGCTCTTTTCCGGTCCCGCTTTCACCCGAAATAAGAACGGTGGTATCGGGTGTGGCGGCAATTTTGGAAATGACCTTGTGTATGTTTTTCATGGCGTGACTTACTCTTACCAGGGAGATTTCTCCGCTCATGATATCGGGCTGAATGTTGTCGTATTCCTCTAATGTTTTTTTTACGGTTTTAAACTTTAAAAGGCGTTCAATGATCTCTTTCAGCTCGGTCAGTTTAAAGGGTTTCTTCAGAAAGTCAAGCGCACCAAACCGCATGGCTTTTACCACGTCGTCCATCTCACCAAATCCGGTCATCATGATCACATCAATACCGGGATGTTTCTGTTTGATCTTTTCAAGCAGGGTCAGCCCATCCATTTCCGGCAAACGGATATCAAACACGGCAATGTCGATATGATTGGTATCCATGATTTCAATTGCCTGCGAAGGCAAACCTGCCAGGTAAACATGGTAACCCTTGTCGGTTAAATATTCACCGATTTCATCTCTGAATCCCTGTTCGTCATCCAGAATAAGAATGTTGTGAGAATGATTCATTATAAACAAATTTGGTTTAAAATTAAAGACCAAATTTAATCTTTTTCGGGAAACCGCGGAAAAGTAATCCTGAATTTTGTGTATTTTCTTTCCTTGCTGTCAACAACAATATCTCCCCGCATATCCTTCACAAGACCGTAAACAATGGATAAGCCCAGCCCCGTGCCAAAGCCTTCAGGCTTGGTGGTAAAAAACGGATCAAATATTCGTGTCAAATGTTTAGCTTTGATACCAGCGCCGTTATCTTCTACCAGCAAAATAATTTTATCAGGGGTAGTATCGGTCCTAATCAGAATTTCTTTTGAGAAATCAGTTTCACCTTCAAACGTTCCTTTTTCTTCCAGCGCATATTTTGAATTGGCAAGCAGGTTGAGGATTACCTGTTCAAGCTTCAAATTGCTGCCCACAGTAAATCCAATGTCTTCCATTAAATCCAGCCTGATATTTATATTATGGTTGCTGTATTGAACGCCGATCATGGATAATGCTTTTCTGACAACTTTATTCACATTTACTTTATTCAAAACAAATGATTCCTGGTCACGCGAAAAGGTTCTGATATGGTCAATAATTTCCCTTATTCTCCTCATATTATCTTCGATCGACTGGAATTTGGTATCGAGGTATTCAGGGGTTAATTTTTCAGCATTGATTTTCAACTTCAGGTTTTCAAAAGTTAGTGCCATGACCCCGAGAGGCTGATTGATCTCATGTGCAATTCCGGCCGAGAGCTCGCCCAGTGATTCCAGTTTTGATTTTTGTATCAGCAGGGCATTTTGTGTTTCATGCTTGCTGAGTGCCTCCTGAATCTTCTTTTCAAGATTTTTATTAATAGAGGTAATTTTTTTATTGGCTTCTTCAAGCCGGAATTTTGCATTCTTGATCTCAGATATATCTTCTACCACACCATCAAATTGTACCTTGTTTCCTTTTTTATCTTCGAGGGCCTGAACACGAATTACGCCCCAAAAAACGGACTTGTCTTTCTTTACCAGTTGAACCTCTGTGTCGGTTAATTGTCCGGTTGTTGTAAGGATTTGGATCAGCTCATTTCTTTTTTCTTTTTGATGATATAAATCCAAAACGGAGACATCTTTCATCTCATCTGCCGAATGGTACCCAAATATCTCAGCAGCCGTATTATTTAAATGGATGAGCCGGCCATCGGGGCTTGTTGAAAATATTCCAACCGGAAGATTTTCCTGCAATTTCCGAAACTTTTGTTCACTTCTTTTGATTTCATCTTTCTTTATTAACAGTTCGTTTATTTTTTTATTCAGCGCTCTTGTTTTTTCATCTACTTTTTGCTCAAGAAATAGTTGAGCTTCTTTAACCTTTTCCTGGTTTTGAGCATACATTATCAGATTAATAATTCGGGCTGAAATGGATTCTATTCCTTTTTTATCCTGCTCTGTTATCTGCTCAAAATTCTTCGAAGCAAGATTCAAACTCCCGATAATTTCGTTGTTTTTACTGTTGATTAAAGGTAAAATTGCTACCGATAATATGCCTTGTTCTGATAGAAGCGTCCTGATTTCAGGAGACAATTCATTTGACTTTACATAGAGATTTGACCCCTTCAAAAGGAGTTGCACCTGAGGAGAATTTTTCGTGTATGTTTTAACTTTTCTTGCATATTTCGCCGACAAGCCTTTATGACAAACAAGGGTTAATCGATTATGGTTCTTATTGTAGAGATATATTCCACCGCCATCAACCCAATAGAGCTTAAAAATATGATCAAGGATCAGGTTAAGCGCTGATTGGATCCCTTTTTCAAGGGATGCAATATAATCAATCGTATACTGCACGTTGAGCAAATCTTCTGCTCTTTTCAAATGGGTTACATCGACGATGGTTGTAATGGTGCCCGGTTCAGCATTTCTGCCAAAAGAGAACACGTTTTTATATATCATTACATGCACTACAGTGCCATCAGGTTTAATATGAGCATGCTCCTGTCCTTTGGCTTTTTTTCTTTTTACCTGATCGTTATCAAACTGCGTAATTTTATCTGCAAAACTCCGGTCAAAAAAGTCGAAAGCCGTTTTACCTTTTAACGCTGAAGATTTAATTCCGAAGAATTGTTCAAAGGCACGGTTGCATTGCAGGTATTCACCCTTGTGGTTTTTGATAACCATAGGATTGGGGATGGTGTCGAGCAAGGCTGAAAAAACTTGCAGATTTTCATCCAACCTTTTATTCTGGTGATAATATTCCGGTTTGGTTTTGATGTGATCTTTAATATCGATGGATAATTGTTTCATTCTTTCATTAGGGTTTTTTGAAAGAGCAAGCCTGTTATTTTTCAGTTTGGATGGCACCGTTATATTTGAGCTGATGCCGGCTAATTCTTTTTTTAGCTCAATAGTTTTAAGGAAAGTAGTAATCTTAGTGATCAGAAGATTTTTTTCGATAGGTTCCATAATTAAATCGAAGCTTCCCGGCTCTATTTTATCTAATCCAGGGATTTTTTGCCGGTCATTTTTAACGAGGTAAATTATTGGTGCCGGGTTCTTTTTTGTAAGTTTTGTATGGAGCAGATTAACCCTGAGGTCCTTTTTGTCTGGATACTCTGTTTGATAAATGATGAGATCAATTTTTGAACTTTTAAGCAGGTTTTCAGCTTCTCTGGCGGATTCAGTAAAAATGCAATCGGCTTGCAGACTTTTTAATGGCAGCGTTCGGATCACCTTTTGAATTTCCTCATTCGCCTTTATCAAAATGACCGGTAAATGATTTGACATACGAATATTCGATTAGAATTAAGCCATGTAAAAATAAGTCATTATTACCAAAACCCATAAATAAAAAAAGAGGCTAATGTTTTGTGAAAGGTCAACTTAACTACAAACGGGATAAAACCGACCATTTTAAAATAGCCACTAAGGCACAAAAACACAAAGGTTCACGAAGTGTTTCTTTTTGATTCTTAGAGGCTTAGTGTCTTTGTGGCAGAAAAATAAATCAGTAGTCATAGTGTATAAATTTATCCCGTTTCATGCATTAGTAATGCAACTTTGTTGGGGAAAGTGTCCCCTTAAATTCCTTTACTGGAATAATACTTTAGTTATTTTACAATATGCGAAGATTTTCCGGCATTTTGTTCCCACTGTTCAGATTTATCCGAATCATTTACCAGGCCATCCATATTGAAATCTCCTGAATAATAACCCGCGTTCCCGTTTTGTATCAGCCAGGTTTCATTCTTATCAGAATTATTAATGTCATCATTTATAAAACCATTGCCGGCCATCATAGCCCATATTCCGGGACTGATTTCTTTGTGCCCGTTTATTTCTCCGTAAACCTGTCCCTGTCCGGAGGTAAAATCATACGAATACGTTGGGCCTGCTAACATCAAAGGATTAGCCGATAAAATACCCAAATGGTTTCTATGCCAGATGACAGCAAAAACATTTTTCGTAATTGTAACATCAAACCGCAAAGGCGAGATACCATCAGTTTTCACGATTGTGCCATTTTTTAAAAGAAATCCGGCCTGCCGGGCAATTATTGTTGATGGAGTAGCTGTGGTGGCATCGCCTGTTGTTTCCCTGAGTTCCACCAGCACCCAATCAACTACATTGGCATTGGGGACCGAAACAATGCTTTCAGTTCCACCGTAATTCCAGGGATCTGCAGTATAAGGTTGGTTTAATGGTAACAGGAGATTCAATGAAGGGGTCATCTCCGCTCCATTGAAAGGCCCTTCGAGGAAGGCTTTTAAGTTTACATTGATACCGGTTGTAATTACCGAATCGGGTTCTACAATGGCGGTCCAGACACTTAATTGTCCCTGGTGAAGCCTTGTCCATATTGGCCTGACCACGTTATTATGAGCGCTGATATTGTTATAATCACCAAAAAATACATTGGATGTTGGAATAAATGGAGCGTTACTAACCATAAAATTGTTGAAGGTTTCACCTCCATCAGTTGATACAGCCATGTAAACATCCGTATTGTTATCTGTATAATTACGCCTGTCGTACCATACAAGCCAGAGATAGCCTGTCACCTGATCGACAGTTAACCAGGTAAAAAATTGTTGCTTTCCTGGGGGGTCGTTGTTAATGCGCTTAATATCACTCCAGATATTTCCCCCGTCGGTGGATTTTGACATCCAGACATCCGTATCACTTTCACCGTTTCTCTGATCGGTCCAATTAATATAAATATTCCCGCGATATGGCCCATTGCTTAGGTCACAGACAGTGATAGCTAAACCATTGCACCGGTTGATCCCTGGAATATTATAATCCCAGCCACCCGGAAAATCTGACACAAATATATCCTCATCCAGCCAGGATTCCCCCTGGTCTAGTGAACGGTCAAACACCAGTCCTGCCGGTCCGGCCCAGGACACATAAATTTCTCCATTTGGACCCACAGCAGGAACTGCGCCTTCTACTGTATTGTCACTGTCGATGCAATCCCCGTCAACTTCATTGATCTTTATTGCAGGACTCCAGGTTTCGCCTTCATCGGTTGATTTGGAGAACCGGATAATACTTTTATTGATCGGATTTGAATCTCCATAAACGTCAAATTGTGTCCAGGTAACATAAATGTGATTGTTATTCCGGTCAACAATGGCCCATTCCTTATCCTGGGCTTTTGTGCCATTCAGTCCCATGTACGATCCGTTGTTCCAGGTATTTCCGCCATCCGTTGATTTCTGGCATACAATGCGGTCAATCCAGCTTCCGGATGCTGGCCAGGAAAGGTGAAAGAAATAATAATTTTCGGCAGTATCCACTATACAGCAGGGATCACCCCAAACACCATATGTTGGTGAAACCATTGTTCCTATACTCCAGGTATATCCTCCGTTATCAGAGTGATATACATTGGTGATATTGGCCCCTCCGACAAGCTGACTGGTATTTTTGGGATTAATAAAGATCGAAGGTTCTTCAGGCGAATTGGAAGAGCTGATCATTATATTCTGGTGCTGTGCATAATTAGTGTTAACACTGATAATCAATAAACAAATGAGACAGATAAACTTATTCATTGTTTAAATTTTTTACAAATTAAATATATTAAAAAGAAACAAGATTATTGGGATGGAAAAAAATAAATGAACTTTTACATCAGGTTAATGAATTAAGAAAAAAAATTAACAGGTCGACTGAATCTGTATAGTGGTATCAGCAATCAACGGTTTGTGCGCAAATACCCTTAACTTAAAAAAATCATCCGATGACTTTCTCTTATTGTCATCGGATGATTTTTAAAATTTATTTGGTAATTAAGGCACCTGGCAGCTTTTCCCAATATTCGGCAACCAGTAATTATTCTTATCCGGGTTATTCACCTGTCCGTTCCTGTTAAAATCAGCATTCAGGTAGCCCTTCTTGCCAACATTCGGAGTCCAGACCGCTGTTTTATCAGTTAGGATAATTGTATTGTTTGCATCACCATCGCCGGAAAACATGCCCCATTTTCCAACTGCCAGTTGTTTATGAGCATTTACACCTCCATAAGCTTGTGCAGAACCTGTTGTAAAATCATAGGAATATATTCCACCGCCTAAAGTTAATGGCACAGCAGACATCACACCAAGGTGGTTTTTGTGCCAAACTATTGCAAACAGATTGTTGGTTATTGTGGCCGTAAAGATCAGATCACTGAAACCATCCATCCCGACAATCGATCCATCGTTTAAAAGGAATGCTGCCTTGCGTGCAATGCGTGTACCGACAGTCGCAGTACCTGCAGTGACAGCATCTCTCAATTCTACCAGCACCCAGTCCACCACATTTGCATTGGGCATAACGGCCACACTCTCACTTCCTGAGTAGCTCCATGGCGCCACATTATAAGGTTGAGCCAGCGGAATTAAGCCTCCTGAATTGAGAAATGTATTCATGTTGGCACCATTGAACGGCCCTTCGAGGTATGCATTCAGATTGACTATAAAACCTGTTGCACCTGTAATGCCGCCATTCGCAGTTCTCGGCAGCGGGATGCCTTCATTCAGCATGATGTTGTTGATGTTTACAAATGCAAATTCACCTGCAGTCAGGTCAGGGTTTAGTTGAAACTGAATTTTAAACATAACCCCGGGTGTATTGAAGCTGGTAGTTCCTGCAATTGCAAAAGTGATTTGATTCGCTGAAATCACTTTAACGGCAGTCCATCCATTTGTCATGGTTCCGGCGGTTACAATATCGAGCGCGGTCAATTCGGGAGTTTTAAAGCTAATCGTTCCCTGTATCGAAAACACAGATTGACCGGGTGGAAGGGTCGACATCAGCACAGGCATATCGTAGATTGTGTTAAGCTGTGCTGGGACATTTGGTATCGTTACCCATGTGTCATAAATCGTAATATTCCCGCTCGTTCCGGTTGCACCTACATTATCGGTTGCAATCACTTGTATCACTCCGCTTTTAAGCGCTGTCAATAAACCGGAAGGACTAATCGTTGCGACGGTAGTGTTAGATGTATTCCAGGAATAGGGTGCCACTCCTCCTGAAGCATTGAATTGCTGGGTTTCTCCTGCAACCAATGTAGCTGTGTTGGGTGTAACAGTAATGATAGAAAAATTAATCGTAGTAAATGACCCATTCACTGTCTTTGCCAGTATGGTCTCATTAAACAATGCCTCAGTAAAATTCAGAGCGCTGCTTCCTGTATTCACTGATGAAACATTGAATTGCAGGTACAGTAAGACACCTGATCCCGAAAGGGCTGTTGTTCCAGCAAATGCTAGGGTCACCGTACCCGGAACAGAAGTGTTCAATAAAATATTTGAGTAACCACTGAGCAGAGTACCGGTTGAGTTGTAGCCAACAGGTGTGAGGATATTTTGGTTAAATGTAATTTTAATATTTCCTCCAATTATCCCCAATCCTGTTAGTGCAGTGGTAGTAATCGGAATTTCCACCATGCTTCCCTGCCAGGCACTTGTTACCGGTAAGGTAAGCTTCATCGCCCTGATCTCAATGTTGTTATCTGTCTGATCAATTATGCCGCCATTATCCTGAACACTGACTTTAGTAAAACCAGCTGCCGTAGCAGTTAATAAGCCGGTTGTACTTATAGTTGCCGCAGCAGGATTCGTCACACTCCATGTATAGGGCGCTGTTCCTCCACTCACGGTAAATTGCTGTGTTTCACCTACCGACAGTAAAGCTGTATTGGGCGAAACAGTAATGAATGGGGCAGGGCTGATTGTTACGCTTCCATTTACAAAGGTCATAACCGGCAAGCCTTCATTAAAGAAATTGGAAGCAGTTCCTCCGCTAAACGCAACAGAAGCGGTACCTGATGCAATGCATTGAAACCGGATATAAAACAATATTCCGGTTCCAATCAGTGGTGTTGTTCCTGCATGAGCAATGTTCAAGGTGCCTGCTGTCGAACTATTAACGGTTGGGCTTCCCCAACCTGAAACCATTGTGCCGGCAATTACAGTCGAATTATAACTTAAGTAGGCGCTGGTATATGTTATTTTCAATTGAAAGGACAACACATTCAAGCCTGTCAATGAATTATCGACATAGACAGGCACATCAATTGAATTACCCACCGTTGAAGACAATGCAGGAATCCTCATCTGAATGGTCTGTGACCGGACAATAAATCCGGTCAGCACCAAACAGAACAATAAAATATATTTGATCTTTTTCATGATTGTAAATTTTAAGGGTTAATCATTTGAAATGCTTTTCAGTCAACCTTATTTCACAATCTGAATTTTTTGTACAATGGTTTTATTACCTGAAACCATCCTGATAAAATAAGTCCCGCTAGGTAATTTTATTCCATTCTGACCATTGCAATTCCAGGTTAATTTATAGGAATCTGATGCATGCTTGCCATTTGCAATTTCAGCAACCATTTGTCCGAATAAATCATACACAGCGAGGAACACATTATCACCTTCCTTCTCCACATTGTAATCTATTGTTAGTTCATCTGTCACCGGATTTGGATAACAAGCCAACAAATTATCTTTTCCTTCTAAATTATTTTCAAAACCGGTTGCAAAACCATTAACGGTGACACTACCGTTAGTGACATTACCTGTAAGGTTAGATTCATTGGCCATAAAAAACTTACCCTCAACAGGGATGGTCATTGATGGAGCATTCTCACTCACCTTGAAATGGATATTTGCTATGGTCAGATCACTTTCCAATGCTTCAATTCCTGCAAAAGAAATTCGGATGATACCATTTATTTCATCAATGTCTGACAGCAATGTCATCTCCGCCATTTGGTTAATGATCTCAATAGCCTCAAGGTATTCCGGGTCATAATTCAGCGTTACCTGCCCGGCAAATACCCCATCAACATAAGTCATCTGCAAGGGCAGATCAAATTCTTCGCCCGGTATCGCTGTATAATTACCAATAACGAGTCCGGCTTCAGACGTATAAGGAGGCAACGGACTAAGCAATTCTGCCGGGAAATAACTAATTAATCCGACCACGTATTGCAAAATAAGAGAAGCATCCAGGGCAGTAATACCTGCTGCGCCGCTTACATCTGCAACAACCTGCTGCTTGGCATTCAAGAAAGGCACCAAAACATGTTGCAATACCAATGATGCATCATATGCCTGAATGATTCCATTCAAACTGACATCACCCATCAGCGGATTGATGACGCCGCTGGTTCCAAATGGCAGAAAATCCACTGAATTCGTAACTGGTTCCCCTGTTCCACCTGGATTAGTTGCATGGGTGGGTCCGGTGTTGCTTCCCCACCAGCAATTTTCAGCATTGATGACAAAGGATTGATTCACATTATTTACTGCATTATTTGATAAATTATAAAAATCACAAAAGTTAATGGTTGGATTTGAAGCTCCGGAAGCTTGTACACCCTGATAACTGTTATTGAATGAGCAATTCAAAATAGATGGACTTGCATTAATTGTTTTTATTCCGGCTGAGCTACCATAATCAGCATATCTGAAAATACAGTTGGCAAATCTGGTTTGCGGATCCAATGCCACATCGTTGATAGTAATTCCCTGCCATGGAGAGGCCCCATAAGCAGTGGCAGTTCCATCTGAATTGGAATCACCGCCATGGAAATCGTCAGAAATAGATGTGAACACAATGTTTCCTGCATTTGTAGCAGTACCTTCTGCAATCAATCCATTATTCACGGTCATATAGCCGGCATACCAGAATTTGCAAACGACACCAGGCGCAATTGTCAAAGTTACTCCTGTTCCAATTGTATAGTTTTGGAAAAAATAAGGAATATTCACTACACCACCAAACGACCTTTTTGGTAAGGTAACATCCTGTGTCAGGGTTTCGTTATCGACTCTGATACACTTATAAGTTGTGCCCGAAATAACATTTCCCGTTGTTGATGCAGGATAAGACACAAGGGATATGATCATTGGTGAATAAGTCAAATTGTCGAAGGTGTTGTTATTGACTATGGGCGCACAAACTCCTGAATTGGTAATACCATAATTCATATAATTGAATAAACAGTTGGTTATAGACGGAGAAGCGCTGTTTAAGCGGATTGCATCTGTTGTATACCGCATAATCGCATAATTAATTGTGCTTGCATCATCACTCACATCATTAAACTGGATATAGGGACCGCCGGTTGTTGGTGAGGTTGCCGATCCGTTTTGCTGGGTATCTGCAGGATTACCATAACCATCATCACGATAATCAGTGAATATCACTTTGCTTCCTACCGTACCTGCAACGGTCAACTTTCCATTTATGATAATACCTTCAGTAGACTGTGTTTTGAAGACAGTCCCTGCCGGCGCTGTGATAGTAGTTCCTGAATTGACAGTAAAACCATTCAGGATATAAGTGATGTTGGTATAACCTGCAAAGCTCCGTTGTGGAATTGTGGCTGTTTGAGAATATGTTTCAGTCTGGATTCCCAGGGCTAACATTCCAACATTTGAAACCGTGATATTTGAAAAAGAAGGAGTTGAAAACATAGCCATATATACCGGCGTATAAGTAAAATTATACATCTGGCAGTTGGTTATAGCCGGGTTGGCAGCCCCATAAATTCCCAGTGCAGTTCCGCTTCCCTGCTGAAATATTGTATTGTCGATCTGAACATAAGCATCTTTAACCCTAACAGCTCCATAATAAGTATCAGAACCATAAGGTGCAGAATATCCCCCGCCTGTATACCTTACTTCACAATAAATTATTTTATTGCTTGCATCTATTGACTCCGGGTAAAATATCAATCCGTACCAATCAGAATTTGAAGGAATGGTTGCACTACCGTCATTGTTTGTATCACCACCTGAAGAATCATCTTTAAAAGAAGTGAAAATTATTTTCTGGCTAACAATTCCTGTAGCATTCAGGCCTCCCTGAACAAAGATTGATGTCCAACCGGCATATCTGAATTTCAGTATAATTCCCTGTTCAAGAGTCAATACAGCACCTGATGCCACTGTCAGACTACCAACAATATAAGGAATGTTGGTATATCCGGCAACGTTACGTTTAACCAAAGTAGCATTGGAAGAGAGTGTACCTTCGATGATCTTGATACCATTGCTGCCATTGGCGCTGAATGTAATATTGGTAAAGGTTGGATTGGAGGTCAGTGACATGGCAATAGGATCATACAAACAGTTTTGAATAATAACTGTGTTAAAAGAGGGCGCTGAATTCCCGTCAATCCATAGCCCGTAATCAGATTGGTCAATCAGCGTGGTACTTATAACAGGAGAGGCATTTAATGTGCTAAGTATACCACTGCTGCCACCGTATTTCATATCGGTATAAGTGAAAGCGCAATAAAGGTCATTGCTTGTATCTCTGAACTGTACATTATACCAATTGCCACGGGCCGGTGTTGTTGCATTCCCGTCACCGTTGGTGTCCAGTGGGTTTCCTGCATTATCATCATACAGGGAGGTCATCACAACATGTTCCGCAAGTGTTCCATTGCATTTGAACCCGCCATCAATATACCATCTTTTACTTAATGACTTAATTACCACCCCGGCAGCAATATCCAGGTTAGTGCCACTTATAACGGTTATGTCCTCCAACAATACATAGGTAATGTTTGTAAACCCAGCCACATCCCGTTTATATATTGTTCCATTCACCACAACATTGTTCCCGATTAAACCCAGGGCCCGCATGCCAACATTAGTAAAGGTATTACCGATGAAAGTTGGATTTGCCGAAGCAGCGATGGCAAATGGTGTCCCGGAGATGTTGATCATAGCATTGTTAGAAATGGTCGGGTTTGATGCCTGATAACAGCAGATTCCGTAGGTCAGTTCCCTGAACTCACAGTTAGAAATAGTAGGTCCTGCCGGTGCCGGTGCTGTAGCACTTATGGTGGCAACCGCACTCCCATAAATATAATGATTTTGCCCACCATTCGGATAATAATAATTCCATGCAGTCGCATATTTCATAAGCACGTAATCCATGATGGATGTCGGATCATATCCATTCGCAAAAATAATGGCTCCCATATCACCTAAGACAGGCGTCGTTATGGTTCCATCTTTATTTGTATCCGATGGGTTGCCGAAATTATCATCCTTCACAGAGGTGAGGGTGATCCTTTCCGCTAATGTAGCATCGGCAACTAACTTTCCCTCTATAATAAGCCGGTAAGTCTGGGAAGCTGATTTAATCACGATCCCCGGTTGAATGGTAAGGGTTCGCCCGGCGGGAACTGTAATTCCGGCAAGCATTACATAAGTAATATTGGTGACAGTAGTAAAATCGCGTTTAATGATATTGGCATTGGCGGTTAATGTCCCTCCCAATAAGCCGATGGCATCATACTGATTGTCCATGAATGATAAAACATTATTTGTAAAAACCGGATTAGCTTCAAATGACATGGCGATAGGAGTGAGCTGGCTTGAGCCGACCGTATTGTTGGTAAAAGTAGGTGATGAGGTATTCTGGAATAATGCCCCGAAATAGTTCTGTTGCAATTCGCAAAGGTCTATCGTTGGGTTGGCATCGTACAAACTGATACCACCGATACTGGAATATCCTGCATATCGCAGCTTACATCTCCTAAGCACACTGGCATTATTACTTTCATCAAAAAATCTTATACCATACCAGTTTCCGCTTGCAGGGGCTGTACTGGTACCGTCGTTATTGGTATCCCCGCCCCAGTTATCATCCCTGTCAGAAGTAAAGAAAATATTTTGACCAACAGTGGCATCAGCAGTCAGGGTACCACGAATATCAAAAGTTGTATTAACACGGAATTTTAGAATATTCTGTGAGCCAATAACCATCGTTGACCCATTTGCAACAGTATACCCATTGTACATATAGTACGGGACCGCAGAAGTGGGTAAAGTCCAGGTGCCGGTATGGGTAGATTGGTTCACATAAAATGCATTTACAGTATTGCCTGTAAAATCGCAAACACCGCTTATTGTCAGGACGCCGGAGCCAGAATAATATACAGGCCATACGTTTGTGGTTACAATGCAACTGGTTAAATTAACAGTCGAGTTGGTTTCAGTCAGTATTCCGTTTTTGCAATGGATGATGGCAGCATTATTTAAGCTCGCAGTTGACCCGTTGGCAGCGTAAACTCCATGCCCATAGGAGCTGTTGTATCCGGTCAGGTTAATTGAACCGCCGGTCATATTTAGCGTCCCTGAGTTGTACATGCCATA
The DNA here is from genome assembly GCA_963749345.1 of uncultured Bacteroidales bacterium. Classification (GTDB taxonomy): domain Bacteria; phylum Bacteroidota; class Bacteroidia; order Bacteroidales; family JAADJA01; genus JAADJA01. Next base: position 1,477,582 of record CAVVMO010000004.1, read on the forward strand.
GTAATAAAAGTATTCAATAACTGTACTTGAAAGAGTAGCTGTTCCGCTATAAATGTAAAAACTCTGGGCGTACCTGAGAAAACAGCTTGTAAGCGTTGTTGCGCCGGCAAATGATGCATTACCAATCTGAATATACAGCCAGTCATTGGGGGCCGGTACTACCTGATTGGAAGTAAATGTAGCGGTATTTGCATTCAAAGATCCTAACACAGTCATTCTCCGTCCGCTGTTGAATTTAACTATAACATTAGGATCGACTGTAAGTGTAACTCCGTTATTCACGGTAATGTCCCCGATTACAATATAGGGGCTTCCTGCAAGGTTCCATGTGGTATTTACAGCAATTGTTCCTGTAACGTCAGTGCCAAAGGCTATTCCATAAACAGCCAGGCTGATAATGAGTGTAAAAAGCTTTTTCATAACAGATAGTTTTTATTGTTAATGATTTGATAATTTAATAAATGCAAAGATAATAATAAATTTTGTCAGCTTTTCATAACAATATGTTAAATATTTGTTAAAATATTGATTTTAAGATAAATTGAATGGTCAAAAAAATGCCAGCCAGCCATTCAGCAATGAATGGCCGGTTGGTAAATTTGGATACCTGCCAGCCGATGTTTTGGCTTAACTCAGGGCAGGCTGGGTATTTGCGAAGATGTAAACCGCTATTTCAGTACCTGGCAACTTTTTCCCGGCATTTCATCTGCTAAAAAAAACCCGCACTTTATCATGATTATAGCAGCATAATGCTCACATCACCTTTTTTAATTGATTTTGGTTTGTACTTTAGCCCCAAACAAATTAAGTTTTCTTTCATTTAATAAATATATCACAATGAGAGGCAGTAAAATTTTTATTCTGGCAACTTTCCTGTTATTCCTGGAATTAAATGCACAGGTCAACGAGTATGCATTTGAGCAGAAGAATCTTACCTATTCTGAGATCACCGGAGGAACAGTCCTTTGGTCGGGAACTTTTGACAATGAAGTGTCGGGTGCCATCAACATTCCTTCATTTGTTTTCGATGGAACGGCTTATACCTCGGCGTATATAACCGTCAATGGGTTTATCACCTTCGGTATTGCCCCGACTGCAACCAATTACACACCCATCAGCAATTCGGCCGCTTATAGCGGCGCCATTTCAGCATTCGGCAAGGATCTGCACCAGGCTGAAACAGGCTCACCGGCCATCAGGTACCAGCAGGTAGGCAATGAGTTTGTGATCCAGTGGAAGGACGTCAGGCGAAAGACAATCGCAGGAGAAATCATCAGTTTCCAGGTGCGGTTGAACACAACGACCAACGAAATTAAAGTAGTTTACGGAGGAACGATAACACCGGGTTCAAGCTCATCTTATTCGCAGGTTGGTTTAAGGGGACCGGACGATACCTATTCGGCTAATGTCAATAACAGAACCATCGTTGCTGCGGGCGGAAACTGGATCAATTCAACAAAAGGAACATCCAGTTCAGCAACCATGTATTTCAATTCAACAACTCCCACCACTGTCCCTTCAGCAGGGTTGACTTACCGATGGAAGCCGTTGCTGAATCCTGCAGGTATTGGCTCAACCGCGATCAGCACCAGCCAGATTAATTTGAACTGGGTAAAAAACAGCGCGAATGATAACGTGCTATTAGCCTTTAACACGACCAATGTATTTGGTATTCCGGTTAACGGCACAGCCTATTCAGCCGGGAATACCATAGCCGGCGGGGGAACTGTACTTTATAACGGAAGCAACACCAGTTACAATCATACCGGGCTGAGCACCGGAACGGTATATTATTACAAAGCCTGGTCGGTGGATGGGGTGCTCGATTACTCCAACGGATTAACCGCTGAAACACGCACATCCATGACCATACCTTACCTTCAGGACTATAATGCTTCCTCTTCTCTTCCGGCAGGCTGGGCAGGAGATATGACAATCATTACTGCACACGGAACACCAAGTTCAAGCATAAGGGGATTAAGTAAACACCTGTACAGTTCGCTTTCATTTGCTTCCGGAATCGCACCATTACTGGGACCTATAACTGCCACAACCCAATTAAGTTTTCATTACCGCATTGTTGATGATTTAGGGTATCCTTTGACAGGAACAGTACTGGCACCCAATGAAAAAATTGAAATCCTGGTTTCAGCTGATGACGGCGCTACCTATGCATCGGTTCACACCATTGATCAAAGCAACCATACGGCGACCAACGCTTTTGCCAACAAGGTCATTAATCTCGGATCTTTCAGCGGGCAATACCTTAAGATAAAATTCAACTGCACGCAGGTAAGCGGAGATTTTTATGCGGATATTGACAACTTTTTGCTTGAGGACGGAACAAACATGTCCTATACAACCGCCACCACCGAGCAGCCCAATACAGGTATTGTAGCCATCAACAGCACGAACAATGATATTATCCGGCTGAATGTGATCACGCAAAAAACCTCCAATCCTTATTCCGTTACCTCCATCACTTTCAACACAACCGGTTCGACCAATGCCACCAATGATATTTCGGCAGCGAAGGTTTATTACACTTCAACTCCGGTGTTCAATACCTCCAATCAATTCGGAACTACTTTTTCGAACCCTGCGGGAACTTTTATCAGTCACCGGGTCCAAAGCACTGACATCGGGCAATAATTACTTCTGGTTGGCTTATGATATTAAAACCACAGCCACGCTCAATAATGTTGTGGACGCACAATGCACACAGTTCATTACGTCCGAATCAGGAACGGCTAAAGTTACCAGTGGCAACCAATCCGACAGGAACCAGGAAAATCGGGAACCTGATCAGCGGTGTAAAAACCATTCCTGGAGATTATGCAACCATTTCCGCTGCTGTCGCCGAACTGAACAACAGTGTGATCGGATCAGGCGGAGTAACCTTCAATGTTGCAGCGGGGTATACTGAAAGTATTACCGCACCCATCATACTTACAGCTTCTGGTTCATCTTCAAATCCAATCATCTTCCAGAAAAGCGGAACAGGCAACAACCCGCTCGTTACAAGAACGGACGCCGGTTCTGTCACCACTTCAACCATCGGAAACCATGGTGACGGGGTGATTATTTTGGAAGGTTCCGATTATACTACCTTCAATCGCATTGATGTTGCCGCCTCCCAGCAGGGTATTGAGTATGGCTATTATTTGCGTAAAGCTTCCATTACGGATGGTTGTAAAAATTCTTCCATCACCAACTCAACGGTTACCATGACCAAGGGAACCAGTCGCTTTGTGGTCGGAATATGCGCTGCCAATAACAGTTCATCCGCTTCAGGTATTTCGCTTGAATCAGCCGGGGGGATTCACGAAAACATAACCATAACCGGCAATACCATCGGGAATGTTTTTGCTGGTATGTTGTTTAAAGGTGATGATGTTGCAGTATTGCATGATAAAAACTTCACTGTCGGAACCTCAGGATTTGGGAATTCCATTCAGAACTTTGCCGGAAACATCGCCAATGACGCCTACGGAATTTATCTCGAACATGTATCAAATTTTGCGGTAAACTACAATACCATCAAGCAATGCAGCCGGAGGCGGGGCAAATTTTACCGCAGCAGGCTATGGTATTTACAATCTTACCATAACCACTTCACCATTTACGGCTGAATACAATGTTATTACACTGGCATCGCAGGGCGCAACCCATGCGGTTTACGGGATCAGGAACCGAAGTAACGGAACGCTTCAAATCAAAAACAACACCTTTTCCTTTTCCAACAGTGTTGCCTCTTCGGGAGCTTATTATTACGTTAATAATGATCCTACATCAAATTCAGCTTCTGACATTACCATCAGCAACAACAGTTTTGCAGGAACCCTGAATACCACCGGAACCATTTATTTGATTTCCAATGTAAACTCCCAGCAAAGCCCGGCCATTGTTTATATTCAGAATAATTCGGTTTCAGGGAACCCTTACCCGAACTGCCGCATCCGGTTCTGTATATTTGTATTATACCAATGGCGCCTCCACCGGGACCGAAATTATTTCCGGGAATAGTTTCCAGAATATCAGTCAGTCAGGAAGCTCTTTATTCTATGGTATATTTTCTTACCCCAATGCAGGAAGCAGCCACCAGGTTTATAACAATACCATTGGCGGGATCACCAGCGGAACAGGGGCCTTTTCAGCAATTGACCTGGGTACGTCGGAAAACAGAAATATTTATGGCAATGAAATCAGTAATATTACTACCGGAGGAACGGTTGATGTTGTGAAGCTGGGTTCTGGAAATTCAACCTGCCATATTTATAAAAACAAGATAACAAATATCAGCACGAGCTCAACATCTGCGACACTTGGATTTTTTAATGGATTGCTTATTTCCAGCGGAACTGCAGTTTACGTGTTATAATAATTTCATTTCTGATTTCAGGGCACCGCTGACTTCCAATAGTGATGCCATTCGTGCAATTTCAATTACAAGTACCCAACCCAATTCAACAATCGGCTTGTATTACAATACGGTTTACCTGAATGCAACATCCTCAGGGATCAATTTCGGAACAACATTGGTTAATCATGTTGCATTGAACGAAATGAAGCCGTGCTTGATATGCGGAACAATATTCTGATAAACGAAACCACTCGCACCGGCAGCGGAAGAGCTGTCGTGCTGAGAAAGGCTAATGGTGTGATTTCAAACTTTGCTACAGGATCCGACAACAATATCCTATATGCCGGAACACCGAGCGCCTGGAACTGCCTTTTTTTATGGATCCAGCGGCTATCAAACCCTTGCAGAATATCAGGCATATGTGGCGCCCAGAGAAGCAAATTCTCACTCTGAAGACTCGCCGTTTGTCAATGTAAGCACCCAGCCTTATGATTTGCATCTGCAAACAACCCTACCAACACTGGCTGAAGGAGCCGGACAACCGATCACAAGCCCATTCGCCATTACCACTGATTATGACGGGAACACCCGGTTGTCATCTCCCGATATCGGAGCTGATGAGTTTGCCGGGATTTCAGCTTTTGTTTTAAACCCAGCTTCCCTTTCTGCAGCTCCGGCAAGTTCGCAGGGAAACAAACTGACTTTTACAACCAATGCCGGCAACAATGATGTCGTCATCGTTTTTAATACCACCGGAACGTTTACTTTGCCTTCGGGAACGCCGGTTGCAGGGAATCCGCTGGCAGGTGGGACAGTGATCTACATTGGGAAGATTTCACCCTATAACCATACAGGTCTCACACCCGGAACGGCGTATTATTACAAGGCGTTTTCATACGATGGGGCAAGCTATTCGCTGGGTATCACGGCCAATTCAACACCTGTGGTTCTTCCCATCACAGGATTGACAGCTATTCCACCCGGTCAGACACAGATTAACCTGAACTGGACGAAGAATGCCGCAAATCATGATGTTCTTATCGCAACCCATAGTACATCCTCAATTGGAAACCCAGTGAACGGAACGAATTATAATGTCGGCGATCCGCTTCCTTCCGGTGGAACTGTGCTTTACAAGGGTTCGGCAAGTGGCTATGCGCATACTGGTTTGTCAACCTGGTCGCAGCATTTTTACAGGTGCTGGTCGGTGGATGCCTTTAACTACTATTCAACCTCAGTCAATATAAATGCGGTTACCTATTCAACACCCATCAATACTTTTCCATATTTACAGAATTTTGATGGTGTTTGGAGTCATTCTCCGGCGGCTCCGGAAGGCTGGCATGTTATTGGCGTGGATGGATTTACCTGGGAGCAAAACGGTCTTTGGCCAGCCCCCTATTTTCTTACAGCCAGTGGAAGTGGCAATAATAATGACTGGCTGATTTCACCTCCGCTTACTATGAACGGTATGGTGAATCCAAGATTGGTTTGGTGGGACAAGGTGAGCAGCGCTGCCAGTAACAACTCGTATAAAATAATGCTGTCAACAACCGGTAACCAGGTTTCAAATTTTACGGTGGAACTCGGTGATTTCAATTGCACCAATACCGCATGGACCAAGCATACCATTGATTTAACAGCTTATAACGGACAGAATATCTGGATTGCTTTTTACCAGTATTATTCTGCATCACAATATTCCGGTTTTGATATTGATTTAGTCTATATTGAGGGTATTCTTCCGGGAACAGCAACATTAGTCAAACCTTTGAACGGTAAGACTACCCTTATTAATCCTGAATTAAAATGGAATGCTCCTGTAGGATCGGAACCGGTTACAGGTTACAAAGTTTATTTTGGAACCAATCCCAATCCAACGAATATGGTTTATAATGGTCCCAACCTTACCTTCCTTCCCACAGGGTTGGTTAATAATACAACATACTATTGGAAAGTAGTTCCTTACAATGCTTTTGGCGATGCTTCCAATGTGCCGGTCTGGACATTCTCAACAGTTAACTCTTCTCAGCTTGCTGAAAGTTTTGAACTGCCTTACTTTCCTCCTATAAGCTGGAGCATGGATTATGGCTATGTATGGGAGAATGGATCATTTTATCATGGTGCAAGGTCAGCCAGGAGGTCCACTATATCAACACCGGTAAAGCTCATCACTCCATTGCTTTCGGTTACTTCAGGCAGTAAGCTGGAGTTTTTTGCAGGAACAGCGTCATCTGCTTATCAAAGGATACAGATCATGTATTCGTCTGATAAAACAAACTGGACGAATTTAGGCACCGCATTTTCAGTCATTCCCGGCAGCTGGAATCGTTATGAAGCAGATTTAAGCAGTCTTGCCGGCAATAATTATTATCTCGCTTTCGGCACCTATTATACAACTGGTGGAAGTGGAGCCAACGTTTACATTGACCATGTTATCGGTCCGCAAATCGTTCCAGTGCTCCCAATAGCTGCAACCAATCCAGCACCTGCTGATTTATCCGACTGGGTAATTACTTCTCCCTTGCTTTCGTGGCAACCAGGCTTAGCAGGCGGTATCCCCACAGGTTATAAACTTTATTTGGGAACTGACGGAAACGGAACCACAACTCCTACGAATGTTATTAATGGTTTACTTTTAACATCCCTGAACCATCAGGTTACTGGCGTTTTAAACAGTGCAACTACTTACTATTGGAAGATCGTACCAACCAACAGTGTGGGTGACGCGGTCAATTGCCCGATCTGGAGGTTCACGACTGTTCCTGTAAATGGCGTCCCGATTGGTCAGGGAACAGAAGATTGGCTTGATTTGCCAATCGATGCAAACTATGGATATAATTATTCCCAAACCATTTATCTGCAATCGGAAATTAATATAGCCAACAAACGGATTTCCAAAATTTATTACTATTGGACCGGACTCGAGGCTGCTGAGTCGAGCAAGGACTGGGTGATTTATATGGGTCATACCACCAACACCGGATTTAATACCGGAAATGACTGGATACCGGTTTCGCAAATGCTTGAGGTATTCAATGGCGAGGTAATTTTACCGGATGTGGCTGGTTGGGTTGAAATCATTCTTGATAACCCATTTAATTACAACAATACACAGAACCTTGTGATAGCGGTTGATGAAAACACGCCCGACTTCGATGATGGTGATTTTTATGGAACCGAAACCCCTGAAAACAGAAGTCTGGCTTATGAGGATGATTATAGTGATTTCGACCCGGAGTTTCCCTACGAAGGTTCTGTTGTAACAGGATTTCCCAATATCCGGCTTCAGCTCGAAAACCTTCCGGCGGGTCCGGAATTTTTGGTTACTCCAACTTCAAAAGATTTTGGATCTTACCCGGTGCAAACCGCCTCTGATCCGCAAACCTTCACCATCCGGAACAATGGAACCGGTATCCTGCAAATTAATTCCGTGCAGAAATCAGGTACAGATGTAAGCCAGTTTATTCTTACGGATATCAACACTTATCCGGTATCACTCGCGATGAATCAAACCATAACAGTAAGTGTGGTTTTTCTTCCAACCAGTGTGGGAAATAAAAGTGCCAGCCTCCAGATCACCGACAACCTTACAGGAAAAACTGTTCACCTGGTTCCCCTTTCGGGTATAGGAGAAGCTGTTGTGAACGACCTGCCTTTTTATGAAACATGGGAAGATGATTCTCCAACCATAGATTTCTGGAGTAATATTGCCGAGGTTGGTAGTTCGCAATGGTACTATGGAGATGGAAATAACGGAAGCATTTCATCCGCGCATGGCGGAATTTCTAATGCTTTCTTCAGCGGAGGTCTTGGAGATATTACCAAGTTTGCAGGTCCGCCAATCAATATTACCGGGGCATCAAATCCTGTCCTGTCATTTTGGTTCGCCCAGGAGGCCAATGGCGGAGCCTGGAATGAGTTTAAAGTTTATTACCGTACTGGATTTGAAGAACCATGGAACGAGATATATTTCAACAACACCAATGTTCCGGTTTGGACCCAGGTATCCCTGAGCCTTCCTCAGCCCGGGGGATTTTATCAGATCGCCTTTGAAGCCGAGCACAATGGAGGCTATTATACAATTGTTGATGATGTTTCCATAATTGAACAGGGGGCTGCCGAGATACTGGTAAATATTAAAACCTATCTCGAAGGGGCATTTAACGGAAGTACTACCATGAATACTTCCCTCTCAACACATCTGCCGTTGAGTCAGCCATTCAATCCGGCTTTGCCTTACTTCGGTAATCCGAACCCGGTCTGGATCTATACTGGAACGGAGAGTGTTACCTCCATGCCAGCCATTGTAGTTGACTGGGTGCTTGTTGAAGCAAGGGATGCTGTCAGCGCAGCCAGCGCAACGGCTGCAACCTCAGTCGGAAAAAAAGCAGGATTGCTTTTAAGCAACGGTAATATAGTTGGAATGAATCTACAACCCATCAGTTTTCCAATTAGCATCAGCCATAGCCTGTTCGTTGTGGTTTACCACCGAAATCACCTTGCGATCATGTCTTCAGCCGGATTAACCGAAAGCAGTGGCGTTTATTCATGGGATTTTACCACTGCCCTGGGGAAGGCATACAACAATGGACAGAAAGTGCTGGGGAGTTACTTTGGAATGTACGGCGGCGATGGCGATGGAAACAACCAGGTATTGACGCAGGATAAAACCGGTGTCTGGAACCTTCAGGCTGGTAAAGTTGGTTACCTGGGTGGCGACTATAAGCTAAATGGGCAAGTACAAAACCAGGATAAAGACGACATCTGGTATCCGAACAGGAATAAAGTTTCAGCAATTCCTTAAGAAAAGATTTTGATCCGATGACTCAAAGTCATCGGATCTAATGCTTATTCCGGTATCTGACTCATTTTCCCTAAATTCTTCAGCCACAAATCATTTTTGTCAGGATTAGCTGATTGTCCATCCATATCCACATCGCTTGAAAGGTATTCTTTGAGCCCGGCGTTTATAGCCCAACCAGGATTCTTGTCAGTCATATCGATTTGTCCGTCACCAGCTATATCTCCACTGTACATTCCATAGTGATTACCGCCAAGATTTGCTTGTGCATTGATTCCAAAGGCCTGACCAACTCCGGTTGTAAAGTTATAGAAATAAACTCCATCAGTTTGGGTAACAGGCAAGGCTGACATAATTCCAAGATGATTCCTGTGCCAGAGGACAATAAATAGGGAATGCTGAATGATTAAATTGTCGAATTGCTGATTGCTGGTTCCATCCAGACCTCTAATACTTCCGTCATTCATCAGGAACGCAGCCTGACTTGCAATTCCTGTTGCAGCAGTGGCAGTTGCAGCAGAAGTTGCATCGCGTAACTCAACCAATATCCAATCAACAACATTTAAAGGTACTGTAGTGACAATCTCAGATCCTAAATAATTCCAGGGTGCAACATTATAGGGCTGGGATAATGGAAAATCAGTTAACCCGGTTAAATAAGTATTCAAATTTGTACCGTTGAATGGCCCTTCGAGAAAGGCTTTTACATCAATCAATCTGATGTTGCAGCTTTGTAAGGATGTTATTCCAGTGGGATTATTAAGCAGGTTATTGAATGTGATCCAGGCCTGTTGATTACCTTTTAGATGAAATTCAAGGTAAGGGATAAGATGATTCAGAATAATGGTATGTTGCTGATCCCTGGTGATGGTTGGCGATGGGCTGCAGGTGAGTTCGCCGAAGGCGCAGTTGAAATTGTAATCGGCGAAATAGCAATGTCCGCCTCCAGTGATGGAAATGAAAGTCTTGCACGAGGTTGACAGGTTGTTGTACATAGGTACCTGGTGGTTGGGCGGTGGTGTAACACAATCATTGCTTCCTGAAAAAACCAGGGTCGGAACCTGTATACTGACAGCAGCCTGTATAGCAGAAGGATTGGTTTCGGCAGCTGCAAAAGTGATCATGGCGCTGACCTCGTTAAAATCCTGACAAGCAAGGAAAGATGCCCCGCCTCCCATCGAATGTCCCATAATGGCCGAACCTTCGGAGATATGATTATAAAATAAAGAGCCAGGATTCAAACCTTCAGCTTTTAGCTTACCAACCAGAAATCTAAGATCCAATCCCAAAGCTAAGTGATTAGGGGAAAAACCACTTTCAGTGGTTGGCAAAACAAGGATGTAGCCTTGTGGTACCAACGCTTGCCATAAATACTCATAAGCTGAATAACCCATCACAAACCCATGACCAAAAACAATAACAGGGAATTCTCCTTCAGCAACCGGTACATTGGTTCCGTTAGAATTAGCCGGGTAAAATATCTGGGTCGGAATGGACCGGTTATTTCGGTTCGGATCATTATAGGTGACTGATGTGTTGCCCGTTTCATAAGTTTGGCTAAGAGCAGAATTAGTAATGATGATTACCATCAAAATGATAATCCAATGTATCATTTGATTGTGTTTCATGTGTGAAATGTTAATCTTTGTTTGTAAAATGAAAGAGCGTTGATTTGATTGGTGTAAAAAGTTTATTGCGGAACCAGACTAATTTTCCCATTATTAATAAACCAAAAATCATTTTTATCCTTGTTGTCTGCCTGCCCGTCAAAGTCCCCATCTGACTGTAGATACCCATATTTACCGGCACTTATGTTCCAGGGATTTGTTTTGTCATTCGGATTGATGCTTCCATCTGCATTAAAATCGCCTGCGTACATTCCATATATTCCTGAGCCCAGGTTTTTTTGAGCATTGATTCCATAAGCCTGGCCTGATCCGGTTGTAAAGTCATAGAAATAAACGCCATCAGTTTGGGTAACAGGTAAAGCTGACATAATTCCAAGATGATTCCGGTGCCAGAGGACAATAAATAGGGAATGCTGAATAATTAAATTGTCGAATTGCTGATTGCTGGTTCCATCCAGACCTCTAATACATCCGTCATTCATCAGGAAGGCAGCCTGACGTGCAATTCTTGTTGCAGCAGTGGCAGTTGCAGCAGCAGTTGCATCGCGTAATTCAACCAATATCCAATCAACAACATTTGAAGGTACTGTAGTGACAATCTCAGATCCTAAATAATTCCAGGGTGCAACATTATAAGGTTGGGAAAAAGGAAAATCATTTAAACCAATTAAATCAATATTCATATTTATACCATTGAAAGGACCTTCAAGAAATACCTTTATGTCCAATCTAAGGATTGATTCGTAAGCGATGGCCGCATCGAAGGTTTCATTTACTAGTTGTGGTGCAACCAGTTCTGTGGCTGCTGCATTAGGATGGCTGTTTCCGGGTCCGCTTGCATAATATTGTGGCAGAAAACCATTGGCATCTGCCAGCTTATGAAAAAAATCAAAAACATAAACGTTCGGAGGGAAAACCCCATAAACAGGATCGAGGTTTTGTGCCAGGGTATCTTTTGCCCAATAGCAAAACCAGTTAGAATAAGCGGCCTGGGTAGCATTGGTCGAATACAACTCAAGCGGGGCATTGGTCCATATTACAAAGAAATTATCCGGATGGTTTTCCATCACTTTTACAATATGCCTCCAGTGCCACTTATAGTTGACTATGGATTTATATGAGGGATCCAACGTATCCTCGTTGGAGCCAATGGAATAAATTTGAGAACTTGGATAACACGATTTGATCATCACGATTTTATTCGCATTGAGTATACCGGAAATTACTTCAGGAGCATCCGTTTCAAAAATTGAATGCCATGTTGACCATTCATTGTTATTCCATGCGGGATACCATGTTTGGCTCAATGTAACAGCATCATCACCAGTATAACCATGAGCAATATTATAAAAATTCATTTGTTCAGGTACATCGGTTGGACTTCCATTAGGACCCCAGATGCACCCACCAGTAGAGTGATGAAGGAATATTCCGCTTCGGTACTGACTATCCTGACTATTTGCCGAAAGTCCAGCACATAAGAGTATAATTTCTAAAATGATTGCATTTTTCATAACAATCCTATTTAAGTTTATTACATAAAAATGTAAGTTTCCCTTACTGATCCCAAAATATCATACCCCAAATCAAGGAACCTTTCTCAAGATACCTTAATTGGGAACCTGTGTTGCTTTTCCGTTATTAATAAACCAAAAATCGTTTTTATCCTTGTTATCAATTTGCCCGTCAAAGTCACCATCTGACTGGAGATACCCATATTTACCGGCACTTATATTCCAGGGATTTGTTTTGTCATTCGGGTTAATAGTGCCATCAGCATTAAAATCACCTGCATACATTCCATATTTTCCACTGCCAAGATTTTTCTGTGCATTGCTACCATAAGCCTGACCTGTACCGGTTGTAAAGTCGTATGAATAGATTCCGCCGGATAATGTGACAGGGTTTGCCGATAGAATACCCAAATGGTTCCGGTGAAATATGGCAATGTAAAGGTTATTACTGATGTCTGCATTCAGGTAAAGAGGCATTCCTCCATAAGGAGAAATGATATCACCATTTTTTAGCATTAAAGCAGCAAAGGTTGCAAGGCTCGTGGCCGGAAGAGCAGCACTGGCAGTGGGAGCATCCCTGAAATCAACAAGTACCCAATCCACAACATCAGGATTTGCAAAGCTGAGTACACCTTCGGTTCCCGTATGGTTCCAGGGCACAGTTATGTAAGGATTTGAGAGTGCAAGGATGTTTTGTGTCTTCAGAGTGGTATTCATTTCGATTCCTTCAAACGGCCCTTCGAGAAAAGCTTTTAACTGGACAGGTGTTCCGGCACATTCTACCCGGAAGTTATCCCAATAACTTGATTGATTTCCATAACAGAACAATCCGGCTTTGCCAGTTGGGAATGTGTTATCCGTTACACTAAATATTTGAGTTCCGTTTATTGCCAGCACCAGTTTACCGGAGATTGAATAAAGATCAATCTGATACCATGAACTTGTGCTGTATCCAACGGCATCAGAGGCCAGGATGGTTTCAACGCCATTGACCCATTTATACAACCGACGATTATTCCCCTGAAGGTACCAGCAGAACATATACATGTTTTGTTCATCCTGCCAATTGAAAACGAGACCAATATAATCATCGTCTGTTGACATTAAATCACAGGATAAAATGTAATCCTGCCAAAGCATAGAGCCTGTAGTAGCAAAACAGCCTCCCAATAAACTTCCGGTATAGAAATTTGAAGTTTGCCTGATGTTTCCGCTGGCTTCACTCCAGGTTCCGTTTTTTATTGTCCAAAGAGGATTGATGATGTTGTCGTTGAAGTCATCTTCAAATTTCTGGCATTGGTCATTCGAAAGGATCTCGATATATCCTGTTTTTAATTCGGTATCGGAGCCGAAATGATTGCTAATGGAAAGGCTGACATTATACACTCCGCTTGTCAGATATGCGTGAACCGGATGTTGTTCAGTGCTGGTTTGTCCGTCACCGAAATTCCACGCCCAGGTGGTTGGTCCCTGGATGGATATATCATTAAACTGTATCGGATTTCCGATAAATTCAATTTGTTTATTGGCATTAAAATCAGAAACCGGTGGCAGATTTGTGATGCAGAAATTATCCATCCAAACGATTTCTGTTCCGCTGATAAATTCGACCACCATTTCAAAGCTATTTACATGATCCATCAGGTCAGTCCAGGTGCCTGAAACCATTGTCCAGGATGCCTGGTCAATCGGAAAAACAAAAGTCTTCCAGCGATTGAAAGCCAGGGAAATGGAATTATCCATTGGAAACTGTGCAACACCACCCGGACCTGATATTTTCAGAAAATAACTGCTTATAAAAGCAGCAGTGGTAAAATCTGTAACTTTTAGATCAACCCTGATATCTGCATTGTGACTGTCCAAACTATTCCAGTCGCCCAAGTATTTGGGGGGAGGATAAGCAGCGGAAGTACCCGTTCCATCCGTAATCCTGATATAATGTCCGGGATTCCCACCCGTTGCCTGGTTGGTTACTCCGGCGGTAAAGCCAAATGACCAACCATCGAATCCTGTGGTTTCAAAATCGGAACAGACAACCGGCACAACAGGTATTACCACAGGAGTAAATGAAAGCTGTATATTGTCAATCCTGTCGTATTCGTCACCGTTAATGTATTCCACCCTAACAACAAGTTCATTTACCTGCTGCAATAGCTGGCTCCAGGTTCCTGAAATAAGTATCCAGTTTGCCGGATCTATATAGGCCGTGTAAGTATTCCATACATCTAATGGAGGCTGGACATCGGCAAATGCTTTAGCTTCACCACCCGGACCTTTAATTTTAAAAACATAAGTGCTTACGCCGTAGCTTCCGCTGATCTGATGAACAAAAACATGAGCAGACACATAATCGGAAACAGTTGCTGATGACCAGTTGCCAAGAAATTTTACAGGAGCAAACCCGTTGTTCCAGTCACCTGTGGCATCATCATCCACCCGGAAACAACCACCCGGATTGCCTGTAGCGGCTTCCCAATAATAATCGCCATCCCCTTCGGAATGCCAGTTGTCGGTATTGGTATCGAAAGTGGAAATCACCTGCGCAAAGCCTGATAAGGCTACAATGATCAAAACGAAAGTCAACGATAATTTGTAGTTCATTTTTCAAAAGGATTTATTTGCCATAAAATTAACAAAAGATTAGATTAATTGTCAAAAAAAACCTCAGAAAGTTTTTGAAGAAACAATCCTGACAAGTCTAATCAACTTACGAGTATTGATTTTCCCGGGTAAAAAAACAAACCCCACCACTGGCAGGGTTTGTTCGGATATTAATTGCGAAGATGTGTTGTTTTGTCCTTACTTAATTAAATGGTTAGTCCGGTACCTGGCTGTTAAACCCTTCATAAAGATTAGGAATCCAGAGGTTGTTCTTATCTTTATTGTCAACCTGCGAATCCAAATTAAAGTCAGAGGATAGGTAACCTTTCATGCCTGCATTCGGATTCCACTGGCCAATTTTATCAAGGTTGTTGATATTGCCATCAGCATTACCATCAGCTCCAACCATTACGGCAACTCCGGCTCCTAAATCCTTGTATCCAACTCCGGCGCCATAAGCTTTGGTGACATCAGTCCGGAAATCATACGAATAGGTTTCACTAACTTTCACCAAAGGAATGGCCGACATAATTTCAATATGGTTCCGGTGCCAGATGACGACAAATAATTGATGAGTTATTGAATTATTGAATTGGAGAAGTGAAGTCCCATTCAATCCAACGATTGATCCGTCTTTTTTCAGGAAGGCTGCCTGGCGGGCAATTCGGGTGGCAGAAGTAGCCTGGGCTGCCGTAGGTGCATCGCGGAGCTCAACCAGAACCCAGTCCACTACATTACCTGGAACGATTGTTACACTTTCGGTTCCTGCATAATTCCATGGGGAAACATTATAAGGTTGGTTTAATGGGAAATTGGCCAAACCGGTCAGGTTGGTGTTCATGTCTGTATTGTTGAATGGTCCTTCGAGCCAAACCTTCAGGTTGAGGTAATTGGTAAGCTCACCCCAGTGGATACGATTGAAAGGGTCGTTATCGAAATTCTCTCCTGCGAAACCTCCGGTTGCTTCGAGGAATGTAACATTTCCGGCATTGTTGCTTTTGCTTACATTGTATGATCCGCCCCAGGTATTGGTTGGGAATACTGCATTTTCAATAACCAGGTTCTGGTCGTTGTTGAAATTGAGCAGGGTGCCGCCGGTAGCACCGTTTCGGAATTCACAGCTTTTAAAGGGCTGCCATTCCAAAACTGTTGCACCAGATGCTATATAAATCCCATTAATGCTCATATTTTCAAAATTAGTGTAAGTCGGGTAGATAGTACTGCCAGCATTTACATTGAACTGGTAATGATCTGTAGGATTGATGCCGGTAACAGTGGATTTTGCACCTTCATACCCTTCCAGGTTCAGATACCCGCCTGAATTAATATTGATGGTTCCATTGTTTTTCATTTTGAGGGTTGAGGAATTAAATCTTAGGTCGCCACCGCTGTTGATGATGACATTTCCGCATTGCATAGTATTCCCAAATACCACGCTGACTGATCCTTCTTCGATAATGAGATCGTTGTTGATGTTGCAGGAGTAAATATTTGTGTAGAATGGCATTGGTTCGGTGTTAATTTTCAGGTTATGAAAATATGCTCCATTGCTGGTGACAACCTGGCCATTATTATCTCCATATATTTCAACTGTACCACCGGTTGGATCAAACCCGGGTGACTGGGCTATAAAACTGCGGGTGCGGATCGTCCCTCCTGCGATATTGGAAGTAAAACTATAAGGATTGAGGTCCTGAATGACAATAGCCTGATCAACAAAATCAAGGATACCGCCAACCATATAGAGGCTTGTATTTCCATTTTCACCCCATTGACTTTGATCATTTCCTCCGTAAACCTTAAATTCCCCGCCGGTAATATGCAGGTTTGCCATGAGGTCCAAACTCTGCAATGCATCCTGGTGCAACTCTATCGAACAGTTGTCTCCTACTGCAAAATACCCTTGAATTCCATCGTCAATTAAATCGGCTGCATAAAAATGTCCGTTTGCTTCATACAAAGATATTCCTCCCTGGGTCCAGTCGTATTGCTGGCATGAGATGGAAGCGCCGGGAAGGTTCCATAATGACCAACCGGCGGGCCTTTCAACTTCGAGGATGTTAAATTCTTCGGTAGAACAGTATTGAAAAATTCCGTCTCCATTAAATACTACCCTGTTGTTTCCTTCCACAAATCCATCAGGTCCAACTAAGTTATTCCAGTCGCCTTCGATGTAAATGTCAAATCCATTGGAATTCAGGATACCACTTTGGATGGTAAGATCATTTTTTATAGTAACTGGATACCAATTTACATAACAAGCAACTCCTGGTGACCTGTTTATCCGAAGGTTAAAAAAGTAATTACCGTTTCCGCAATAGATAGCATCATCGTTTATTTCACCTATTACCTCAACATCTCCACCAGTGGGATTGAAGGTAGTACCCGTATTGCCGGCAAAAAAGGCCCCACCGGTTCGTAATATACCGCCACTTATATTTGTCGTAGCAACATTACCGAATTGTATACTATTGTACGAAATTTCAAATAAGCCTGAAGTCATTGTCAAATTTCCATTAAGATACTCCCATCCCTTGTCAGGATGGTTTGGTGAATCGGCGACAAAACTACCTCCATTGATAACCACCGAACCTGTGGAATTAGTTGAGAATTCGCCATGAACAAGTACACTACCATCTTCAATATCTAAAAGACCGTTGAGTGTAAAATCGGTATCAATCTCCAGATTGCCGCTTTTAACTCCTGAATCAACAGGTTGAAATACTGAATTATCATTTTGATCCTGCTTTTTTATAGCATAGTAAGATCCCTCAGATTTCACTTCTTTAGAAGAATCAAAGAGCCTGATTTCGCTGGACGAAACATAGGTAAGTAATCCGTTGACCATCATTGTATGATTCTGCATGGAAAAAATGTTATTTGCACTAAGGGCAAAATTGCCACTTATATGAATTGGTTGAGTGGCATTGTCATCAATGAAAGCGATCTGACCAGCATTTTTGTCAACTACTATATTGCCATAAACAGCAGTCGGTTCATGGTTTGTCAAACCCCCACCAGTAATACCTTTTAATATCACAGTATTATTCATGGATGCTGAAAACGAACAACCTAGTTCAGGAACAACCCATCCCCAACAATTAATTGTTCCTTGAGAAAGATTTCCAAGAGAGCCGTTCTTAAACCTTAAAGCATCTAAGTAAGATTGGCCTATATTTACAACATCTGCAACATTATTCATCACTAGTGACCCGTAAACATTTGCATCATAAACCACATTTAATGTGTGCCCATTTAAGGTAAGCAAACCGTTATCAATATTTATATATCGGGCTAAGAAATCAGAACTTAAACTAATATTGTTTGCCTTTCCTCCTTCGATGATCATCTCTCCGTTTCTTTCGTCATCAAAAACAACGGGAGGTAGAGGATTCATACCATCATCCGCAGATTTATTGATATTTAAAATATTTATTGTGCATCCATTTGATTGTAAAATGTACGAATCAGAAGTGCCATAAAGTTCAATGGTTCCGGCACTTGGAGTAAAATCAGCTCGATTGCCTGAGAAGTAGGCTGCTGTCTTTATTGTTCCACCAGTAATATTATCATTCAGAGAATAGGAATTGTTATTGATGTTCAGTCCGCAGGTTTTCAGGTCGATCACACCGCCGGTCATTTCTACTACTGCATCGCCTCCGTAAGGCCAGTAACTAAGGGATCCTGTAATATTGATCGTTCCGCCGAAGTTATGCAGTTCCCCTGCCAGGTCCACATAAGTTCCCGTACCAGAATTGGTGAGGTTGATGGTACTACCTTCTTCACAGATAAAGGAACCTTTGATGGCATTGTCGAGCAGGTCGTTGGCGGTGAAAGTACCGCCATTCCTAGCTTTAATTGATCCGGAGGTCCAGTCCAATTGAGCACAAATTACTTCTCCATAAGATGCGTCAAAATATTTACCTTCAGGTTTATTAATTTCCAGGATATTAAAAGTTTCACCATAACAAACCGTCCACCAATCGGTACTATAAATAATCACTCGCCCTGTACTTTCATCAAATCCTGAAGGGCCAACCTCATTGCGCCACATGAAATTAAGGTAAATATTATAGGTATTGGTGGGAGTTGGACCATTGTTACAACTTAATGTTCCACTCTTAATATGGATTTCGTATATATATAGATCAGCAGATTTGATGTAACAAATTCCACTGGGCTTATTAATGGTTATTCCAAATTCATTGTTGTCTCCATTTAGAATTTCCAGGTATTGAATTCCTGTACCATTCATCTCAATTGGCCCAATAAAGTTAAGATAAGTGCCAGGTTCGACAATTAAATCTTTCGAGCAGGAAATGGTGCCCTGATTACTAATTCCACATCCTGGTAAGAGGTTGATACTACCGATTACATCTACTTCAGAAAAAGGCCAAACAAGTATCAGTCCTCCGCCATCTTCAACGATAAGAGCAACATCAGAAGCATTATTTGCTTCAAGTTTTTGATTTATTATTAGTTCGCCTTCAGTTATGATCAATTTCTTGCAGTGGAAAGTTCCAGTAGCATCTACATTTACATTTTCCGTGCTTTTTACAACATAAATATAGGTGTAAACATCATTGCCAGAATCCACCCAGGAGGCATTATTGGATCCACTGAAATATAAATAGGCTGATAATTCTTGCATAAACTGTCCGTCGTCAGAGTCGAAAGAACCATTGATAGTCAGGTGGGAACCTGCTTTTAGTGAAAGATCTGAATGAATAACCAAGTCATTACAATATGCCCAATAATTTCCGGATGGATTGTCATCGTCAATTTCCGGTGAATAGGGTGTTCCTGCCGGAATGATGACATTGGTCGTTGCAGTCGGTACATTATAGTCATCCCAATTGTTTATATTAAACCAATCAGCGGATGCCAACCCTGTCCATAATCCAGGTGTGGAAGCTACCCAGTCGATACGATTGTAAGGATCGTTCTCATAAGTTGCTCCCGCAAAAGCGCCTGTCGCATCTTTGAAGTAAACATGCCCGGCATCGTTAGACTTTAAAACATTATATCCGCTGTTCAATGCAACAAAATTGGCTTCATGGATGGAAACAACCTGATCGTTGGCAAAGGAAAGTACTGCAGCCAATGGCGCTGGTGCGTTGTTTGTAAAAGTACACCGGTAAAATGCATTGGCCGGGTCGAGGGTTGATCCACTCATCAACTGGACGTAATTCGGATACGTGAAAAAAGTATATTTTGATGAAATAGTACCGCCGTTTTTTACAGAAATAAAGTAATAACCTGCACTATGAGTAATGATTGCATTATCTGCACCGGTTCCTTCTGTTTTGAGCAAACCGCCGCTATTTACATTCAGGTATTTACCACTGGCAAGTTTCAACTGCCCTGCCGCCCCTAAATTGAAGACTCCGCCTGAATTAATGTTTAGTGTATTGGCTAAGGTAAGTACTTTATTTACATAAGTGATAGTCCCGCTATTAACCGTTAGATTGCCGTTTACTGTAAGGTTTGTATTCAGGGTAACCGAACTTGCAACATCTTTATCAATTTCCAGGTTCCAAAGAGAACCGCTTATAAAATCGAGACCAGAGTTGACTGAACCGTATAACTCAACAGTACCTCCGGAGGGATTAAAATCGGTCCGGTTATTGAAAAATCCTCTCGATGTCCGTATTGTCCCGCCAGTGATGTTGGATGTGAGGGAGTAACCCGAAAGTGTATTGATGGTAATGCTCTGGTCTTTGAAATCGAGGGTTCCGCCATCCATCGTGATGGAGGCATTGGCGTATGTGGGCCACTGACTTACTGTTCCGTTGCCGCCATAAACATTGATGGTGCCACCTCCCGTAAAAGTCAGATTCCCACCCAGGTCAACGTATTGCGAAGCATCCTGGTAAAGACTTATGGTACAACCTGTATTCACATAATAATTACCCCTGATTCCCTGGTCAGCAAGATCGAGAGCAGTAAAAGTTCCGTTATTTAATACATCAATGGAACCGGCAGTCCAGTCGTATTGATTACAGGTGACGGTTCCGGTGTTCACCCTGAAAGCACCTCCGATAGATTTATTTACTTCCAGTATATTGAAATTTTCAGTGGAGCTATACTGATGATAGTTCCCCCCTGAAAAGATGACCCTGCTAGTCCCTTCAGTAAAACTATCAGGACCAACATTGTTATCCCAGTCACCAAATAATATCACCATGTTTCCAAGCGGATCGAAAATTCCTGAATTTATGGTCAGATCATTGAGAATGTTAAGTGTATTGTTGATGGTCACTGTTCCGCCAGAATTGATTATCATATTATTGAAAAGGTCGCTTGTGTTTACCTGGATAATCTGAGTCCCTGAGGTTTTTTCGAAACTTACAGTACCCGTACCGAATGAGAAATGACCAGTATTGTACAGGCTGTTAGAAATAACTATTGTATTGGTGGCATGACACAACAATGTGGAACCTGTATTGATGGTAACAGTGCTGCCAAAATTCAGCGTAGCCGTTGAAGTACTTGCAATATCAACAGTGTTACCACTGTTTTTATTAATTGTGACTGCATAAAAACTACTGCCGGCGCTTTTGCTGATGATTTGCGTATTTGTGCTTCCGATGAAGTTAACACCACAATATCCCATCGAAATTGCAGAGCCGGTAGAAAACTCCCAATTCCCGGTTACATCAATGCTTCCATTCAGGAATCCAGACATAGAAGCAGTAGAAGCCCAGGTAATATTTACAACTACCAGTTTTCCGGTTTTAGTAATTGCCCCTCCTATACTCAAGGCTCCGTTAATAATTGCATTGCCTGAAGCCGTGAGTAAAGCATTATTGAGTGATGTGGCACTGATCGACAGTGTAGCCCCGGAGTTAATGGTTAGGTTTTTACATACTGGCGTTATCGCCCCGTTAATCAGGGGCTGGTTTGCCGGCGCTGATGGAATGATCACATCATCAGTAGAGGCTGGTGCGCCCGCAGGCGACCAGTTTGTTGATGTATTCCAGGCGGTGCTTGTGGTGCCGGTCCAGGTTTTCTGAGCAAAGATGCTTGTTGTAAAAGTTAACAGCAATGCAGATACAAAAAATGTAATTTTTCTCATCGGGGTGTAATTTTTATGTGTGAAGATTTAAATACATGGTACTAAAGTATCTGTCAAAAACAAAACATAAAAGTTGATTTGAGCAAAGCGCTGCTAAATCATGATAGAGTGCGGAAATTTTTTAGTGGAAAGTTGGGAACTGAAAATAGTCGGTCAGCAATCAGGTTTTATTGGTTCAGCGCGGCAATGAGTTCTTCCTTTTTATTTCGCGATACCCTTAGCGACTCCCCGTTGGTCAGTATCACCTCACCACCTTCGCCGCGGATATACTCTTTGATATGATCAATATTGACCACAAAGGAGTTATGTA
This sequence comes from uncultured Bacteroidales bacterium, assembly GCA_963749345.1. Classification (GTDB taxonomy): domain Bacteria; phylum Bacteroidota; class Bacteroidia; order Bacteroidales; family JAADJA01; genus JAADJA01. Next base: position 1,499,880 of record CAVVMO010000004.1, read on the forward strand.
TCCTCAGAAAATTCGGATGGGGAAGCATGCTTTCAATATCCTTGAGCGTCTTGCTGATCATGATTGTTTTTTGATCGGAAAAGTAGATGCGGGTATAATTGCCATCCGATTCACAATATAAAATCGAGCCATATTCCAGCATGGCTATTTTGCCTTCAACAGGCAGCGCCAGCTTGTTTTTCCTGAAACCCTGCATGCCTGAGCTTTGCAATATTTCATCAATACGATGCAGATGAAGGTCTTTATCAAGCTTTGATTTTACTTTATCAACGGCTTTGATCAGCTCCTCAGGTTCAATGGGTTTTAATAAATAATCAATGGCATTCACTTTGAAAGCCTTAATTGCATAATCATCAAAGGCAGTAGTAAAAATAATGTCGAATGCTTTGAATTTCACAAACTGCAGCATCTCGAAGCCGTTCATCCTCGGCATGGCAATATCGAGGAAAACCAGTTGTGGCTTTAAAGCATCAATGAGGGTAATGCCTTTTTCAGGAGAATCCGCCAATCCCATCACCAATACACCGGGGCAATATTTCCTGACCAAAATATCGGTTGTTTCAAGGCTGTGTTGTTCGTCGTCGATAATTACCGCTTTTATCTGCATGTTCGTGTTGATTTAAATCTCATAATAAATGGTGACCCGCGTTCCTGATGGTCGTTTATCTTTGTCAAAGAGATCCGTTATTTCAAAATCCGATCGTTTTCCCCTGATGCTTCTAAGGATAGCAAAGCGCTCATCGGTGATTTGCAGGCCATACGATTTGGTCTCACTCATATCATTTTCGTGCTTTATGGCAGAGGCTTTTTGCCTCCCGACGCCGTTATCCTCAATGATGATGGTTAGCAAATTATCAGTTTTGTTGAGGCTTAAAGATAGCTGCCGGTTGGTTTCCTTTGGCATCAATCCATGCCAGATGGCATTTTCAACAAATGGCTGAAGGGTCATGGGTTGGATCATTATTTCTTCAGGATTGACGGAATTATTTATTTCCTCATTAAAAGTGAAATTTTTGCTATATCGCATTTGTTCGAATTCAACATAAATTCTCAGTGTCTCAAGTTCTTCTTTTAGCGTAATCATATTCTGACGGGAGTTGTGAAGAATGAGCCGAAGTAGTTTCGAAAACTTCGTGATGTAATCCGAAGCATTGTCAAATTCCTCCTTCAGAATATAGTACCGGATGGAATTGAGGCTGTTGAATAGAAAATGAGGATTCATCTGAGCCCGGAGCGCTTTCATTTCAAGCTGGTTGATCATTTTGTTATAACCGGTTTTTATATCTTCCTGTTTTCTTACCTGCCTCAGTCTGTATTTGTATAATCCATATAAACCTGCCAAAATGATGGCGGCAATCATCAAATAGAACCAAATTGTTTTCCAGAATGGTGTTTCAATGAAAATGGGTAATTGAAGTTCATGACCATCAGCAGCCTTCAGTTTGAAAGTATATTTTCCTCCATCGAGATTGGCATAACTCAGGTATTTTCTGTTCATTGATTTTTGCCACGACTGGTCAACTCCTTCCAGCATGAAGGAAAGGGATCGGTTATTGGGCTGAAAATAATCAATCAGTCCGAATTCAATCGAAAAGAAATTCTGGTCATAATTGAGCCTGATGGTTCCGGCAGAGTCGATGATTTGATCGAAGTCTATGGGTTCATCAAAAATGCTGAATGACCGGATATAGGGTTTTGCGGAGTAAGAAAATGGGGTAATCGTTTTTGGGTCGAATGAATAATATCCATCGCGACTGCCAATTAAAATGCGGTTGTCAGACGTAACTTTAAGGCAGTGCAGTGATGAAAGTCCATACTGAAAGCCATAATTTTCAACTGAATCACCTGAGGTGTAAATTCTACTTAATCCGGCTCCGGTAATTGCCCATATGTTACCTTCATGATCGGCTGCAAGTTCAACAATATCATTGCTGGCAAGTCCATTTAAGGTGGTGAACGACTTGATAAACGAAAGCTTATCATTGGTTGTTTTCAAAACAGCAATACCGTTTTTTTCTGTTCCCATCCAAAGGTTCCCGTCTTTTGTTTGAGAAATTGCCTGAATGGATTTTACCTTAATGTCTGAATTGGGCAGGTTTCTATCAGTTGAAAAACTAACGAACTGGCCTTTAAGGTAATCGTAATAACCAAAATTTTCGGAACCATACCAGATGCGACCGTCAGCATCACAAAACAAAGTATAGACGAACTCTTCAAATCCCGGACTTCTTGTGTCACCACCTGCATAATAAAAGTTTTCATAAATATTCTTCTCAGGATTAATCCGGAACAATCCATGAAATTTCGTTCCCAGCCAAATATCACCATTAGGGTAGCTCATGGCTGAAATGAAAAACGGGTTACTTTGCTTATGGGGGCTCACTTCCTGAGGATCAAATTCCTTCAGTGGCTGAATTGTTTGTCCATCAAAATAGTATAGATTGAAGCTTTCAACAATCCAGGTTTTCTTTTGCAGGGGAATTATATCAATAATATAGTTTTCATCTTTGTTGAGCAATGGTTTATAATTAAATACCTCGCAATCGTTTGTCACTGGATCAATTTGTATCAATTGACTATTTGACCTGATTGTAGCGGCAAGCATTTTTGATGAATTCGTATTATATACCATTGTCCTTAGTGAATAGGGCAATTGCACTTTTGAAAATTTTGCTGCTTTCAGATTGGTTGTGTAAAGTCCTTTGGTGCGCGAACCTACCCACATAAATGCTGAACTATCAATGACAATAAAAACCGGATTCCATATTACAGGTTCCCCGGTATCAGTGTTGTCCATAAAATGAAAGGAGTGATCCATTAATTTAAAAATTCCAAGTCCGCGATACGGTGCCACAACCCATAATTCCTGATCATTTTTCCAGATCAGTTGTTTAATATTATTCCGGAAGCCATTTACCGGTAGCAAACTTTCGTACTTGTAAATTTCAAACATACCTTTTGAAGGATCAAACCGAATAAGTCCTCCACCCCATGTTCCAGCCCATAAATTGCCATTTTTATCAAATACAATTGACCGGCAAATTTTTTCATTGCCAATGTATTGTGATGGATTAAAAGCATTTTTCTGATCTATCGGAAAATATTTCCAAACCAGTTTTTTTGTGTCAAATGAGAATAATCCTGAAAGGCTTCCGAACCATAAAACATTATCATCAACCGGATCAACAGCAGAACTTATAAGATCATCAATCAAGCGGGCCACTAAATCAGGATAAGAATCGGATGGTTTGTAATTTGTAAAATTGTTTTTAATACGGTCGTAAAGATCAAGTCCATGACTATGCGAACTTACATACAGATTGCCCGCTTTGTCTTCAAAAACAAAGTTGACGAAATCATCGGATAGGCTTTTCTGATCCAGCTCATCATGTTTAAAATGCCTGAATGATTTTTTTCGCTTATCGAAGGCATAAAGTCCCTGGTCTTTGGTTGCAATCCATACAATTCCTTCTTTGTCCTGGAAAATGTTAAATTCATCACTCTGGTTTAAGTCGGGGAACTCATTCGATTCTGTATCAAAAAGTAAAAAATCATGACCATCGAACCGGCAAATTCCTTTTTGAGTGGCCACCCAGATAAAGCCATCTTTATCCTTCAGTAGAGAGCTTACTGAATTTGATGGAAGGCCTTTATCATCAGTGTAATGATTAAAACTATACTGACCAAGAAGGAGATTCATCCAACCTGCAAATATTAGGATTAAGGCTATTTTGAAAAAGTGATACAACGTCAGTTTCTAAATCTGAATTCTCTTCAAAATTAAAGATTAATACAAAGTAAGTCATTCGCAGGAAATAATGAAAGGGAATTTTATTATACGGTTGGAAAAACAGTTTAATGTGCGGCTTATCCTTATTAAATTATAAGGTATCAATCTTAAATTACTTTCCAGAATACAGATAAAAATATTTTACTATGTATGGAATTTTTAAGTGTTGGTTAAGTCTATTTTTATTATTTTTGGCTTACATTGTCAGTTTATGCCGGCTCTTCTGAATGAATATGACAAGCTTACCCGCAGGCATTATTCCATTTTACTGATGTCCTGGGCCGGCTGGGTGTTTGACTTTTACGACCTGATCCTTTACACTTTCCTGATGGGTTCAATAAAAGCTGAACTCAACCTTACCGATGTGGAAGTTTCTCTTGTTCTTGGTGCAAGCCTCGCTGCCACTGCTATCGGTGGAATTATATTTGGGTATTTGTCTGACCGGTTTGGACGGAAAAAGGTTCTGCAATGGACCATTTTAACTTATAGTCTGGGTACTTTCCTGAGTGGATTTTCAGTTAATTTATGGTTATTGCTTGTCTTCAGATTCATTACAGGACTTGGAGTAGGAGGGGAGTGGGGAACGGGACAAACATATATAGGAGAGACTTTCCCGGCAAAAGTCAGAGGTAGGTTTGGTGCTTTTATGCAAACAGGTGCTCCGATCGGAATTGCCCTGGCTTCGCTGGTTGGGGGTTACATTACACCAATGATTGGTTGGAGAGCCAGCTTCTTTATTTCCGTTCTGCCAGCAATCCTGGTGCTCTTTATTCGCAAAAACTTGCAGGAATCTGATGTCTGGCAGGAAAGAAGAAAGTTGATTGATACAGGAAAGCTTTCTCCCGATACCATTAGAAAAGAAAACCGTAATAAAATAGCTTTGCTTTTTGCACCAGAATACCGCAAGATCTTTATTTTTTGTCTTATCCTCGCCATATTTGACATGTCCGCCTATTGGTTCACCTATTCCTGGATGCCTGGCTATCTAAATCGCGAAAGGGCTTTTACCATGGCAAAGTCAACCGAATTTATGCTGATCACACAATTAGGTGGATTCCTTGGATATTTCTCTTTCGGATTTGTGGCAGACTGGCTTGGCAGGAGACCTGCATATTCGATTTATTCCGTTTTTATGGCTTTTGGACTTTTGATGATCACCACCTTCTGGAATTTAATCGAACTTCACAATTATCTGATCCTTGTTTTTATGTTCACTGTTGGATTCGGAACCGGGATGTTCGGAGGCTACGGACCTTTATTCGCAGAACTTTTCCCGACTAAAATCCGGGGTACTGCAATGGGAACTGCATTTAATTTGGCCAGGGGTATTCAATTTTTTACACCAGTGGTTATTACTGTTGTCGCAACCAGCTATGGATTAAGCGGGGGAATTTCCATTGCTGCCCTGTTTGCTCTTCTTACCGGCATTTGGATTTGGACCCTCCCCGAAACAAAAGGAAGACGCATCAAGGTTCTCTAAAATTTTTAGGCTTCTGTCGGAGTTTCGCTCTCTGAATTCAACTTAATAAACCACAAGTCATTTTTATCCTGACTTTCTGTTTGTCTGAACGTATTTACAAAAGCCGAAAGGTAACCAGAATAAGCTGGCCCGGGCATGCAGGTTGCAGGGAATCCAATGGATAATATAAGTCCATCAGAATTTGGATCAATAGGTTTTCATGCTAATTTTTTCAAGGTGAATGGATTTACCCTCTTTTTGGCACGAAGGACAATAACGGTATTTGCTTGTATAATCAAGGCCACAGGAAGGACATCTGTAATGGATAATTTTTAAGGTATTTTTTTGGGGAGAGCGAATTACATAGATCAAACCTATCAGGGGGGTAAGCAATAAGCTGATAATAAAGGCTTTCAGTCCCCCGCAAACCCTGCCGGAGCCTAGTTTTGCCAAAGAAATTACAATAAAAATATAGATAATTCCTGCGATGAATATGAATTCACTATTAATAAAGTTTTTAACTGTCATCAGCAATTCACTAAAATACTGAAATAAACCAAAAAAATAATAGTTTTAGTTGTTTGGTTAAAATACTTAAATACTTTTTCTCAAGATCCTTCCTGAGTTAATTAAATTCTGCAATAAAAAATTTAACCGATAGCCGGATATTATCAGGAACTGAAAATTAAAGTGCTTCTCAGTCATTGCCAAAATACCCTAACTTCAAGGCTAAATCCAATAATATCAATTAATAGTACCAATTGTGTGGGCCCACCTGGGCTCGAACCAGGGACCACCTGATTATGAGTCAGGTGCTCTAACCGACTGAGCTATAGGCCCGAAAAAATTCTTTATAAATAGTTTCCAGCTCTTCTTGGAAATCGGGGTGCAAATGTACAATTTTGCAAAAGATAATCAAACAAATGAGGTAAAAATTTCACAAATGGGTGAGTTAAAAGTACAGCACAGAATTAAAAACATCATCTTCGATTTTGGAGGAGTTATCTTAAATATAAGTCATAAAAAGCTTGAAGATGCCTTTAGATCTCTTGGGGTTAGCAATTTTGAAGAGCTTTTTAACCAGGCCCAGCAATCTGAATTATTTCAAAAATTCGAAACAGGTGAAATTTCGCCTCATGAATTCAGGTCAGCTGTGAAGAGTATGACTGGCCTGAAAGTTTCAAATGACGTTTTGGATAATGCCTGGAACCAGATCATTGGCGATTACCCTCCCGGTCGAATTGATTTACTCAGGAAAATTAAAGATAACTATAGCCTGTTTCTATTAAGTAACACCAATGTAATTCATTACAACTATTATATTGAGAATTTCAGGCTCGAATTCGGATATGATTTTCAATCTTTATTTCATCAAACTTATTGGTCGTTTAAAATGGGTAAAAGAAAACCCAACGCTGACAGTTTTGCTGAAATCATTGCGAAAGAAAATATCATTCCATCAGAAACTTTATTTATTGATGATTCCAGGCAAAATGTAATTGCAGCTGAAGCACTTGGTTTAAAAACCCTGCACTTGCAATATGGCATGGAAATTACCGATCTGTTCCGCGGTTCATCTTTAATTCCAGAATTATGAGTAGTATTTTTCTGAGTGGAAACAGAGAATGAATGTTCCCTAAGGAAATTCCTACTTTTGCAAAAGTAAAACTAACTATGCTTGACTTCTTTCCTTATTTAAAAGATAAGTCCATTTTGTATAAGATTAGCACACTTGTGCTCATCATTGCTATTTCACTCGTACTATTAATGGTAATTGGAATTTTATTGGCGGTTCCTTTTTTTGGTACCGGCTTTCTTACGGGTTTTAATGCGATGAATGATTTCAATGATATTACAACCATCGCTTTTTTAAAATATTTTCAGGTTGTTAATCAAATAGGAGTTTTTATTCTGCCAGCCCTGCTTTACGGTTATCTGGAAAACAGAAATTCCTGCACCTATTTGAATATTGACCGGAAACCTGGTATATATATTTTATTCATTTCTATATTTCTAATCATAGCATTCATTCCGGCAGTAAATGCTATGGTATGGCTAAATGAACAAATGAAACTGCCAGCTTTTATGAAGGGTATCGAGGATTGGATGCGCGAAAGTGAAGATAAAACCAATTTGCTTACAGAAGCATTTTTAAATGTCAGTACCTTAGGTGGATTGATTATTAACCTTTTTATAATTGGCTTTCTTGCTGCCTTGGGTGAAGAGTTTCTTTTCAGGGGGGTAGTTTTACGGCTTCTTTCTGATGGGTTGAAAAATACACATCTTGCAGTTATATTATCCTCCATTTTATTCAGTGCATTTCACATGCAGTTTTTTGGATTTTTACCCAGAACAGCCCTGGGAATTCTTTTCGGATATATTTATGTGTGGTCGGGTTCCCTGTGGATACCTGTAATTTTACATTTTATTTTTAACGGAACTACAGTTGCGGTTGCCTATCTGTTTCAAAACGGTTTCATTTCGACTGACATTGAATCCTTTGGTGTTACCGATAATGTATTTATTATCTCAGCAAGTTTTATCTTCACATTTTTGTTTCTGTGGATAATTTACAGGAACAGAAGGGCTGCATTTTTGCCTGCTCCCTGAACATTTCTTAATAAGGATTTCTTCAACTCTTCATGCACTTTTCCGAAAGCCTGAATATGCGAAATAAAAAACCCGGATACATTTTTATCTGTATTCGGGTTTATGTAAAATCTTTTAGGTTATTATATCAATAACCAGCAATCAAATAAACGAATTATTTCTTTTGAGCTTTACCTTTAGCAGCAGAATAATTAATTTTAAAGGCTCCAATTTTTCTTAATTCCTGTTTGACATCAGTAACAATTCCCATCCTGGTAGTCTTGTCAATCTTCATAGATGTAGTAATAAGTTTTCTGTCGACTTCATCTCGTGATTCCCTTTCACGGGTGATGAATTCCTGGATATCAGCAACAGTTGCAAATTGATCGTTTAATTGTATGCGCGAAGCAGTACCTTCAGCCTTTTTCACAGGTTCACCAATATAAATAAAACTCACCAGGGACTTCTTTTCCAGCTTTTGCACTTCTGTTGCATGGGGAGGCTGGACCCTGACAATTAAAGTTGTTTCCCTGATGGTGGTAATAACCATAAAAAAGAACAGAAACATAAAAATAATATCCGACATTGAGCCGGTATTGATTGCAGGTAAACCTTTTGATCCTTTTTTCTTAAATCTTGCCATGTTATTTTCCTCCAATATTTTCTGGTTCGGCTTCCGAAATGGTTACAGGGTAAGCTTTTTTAATGGCTTCAATGTAATCTTCATTTGTCAACACTGAAAATTTGACGCCAAATTTCTCTACCGACAGCTTATCCCTAAGTTCATTAATAGCTGCAGTTAGCTCATTCTGAACCTGAATGTACATATCGTATGAAGTTCCCCTATCGTTTTTTAAGGAGATAATTGCATTTTTTGCAAGAAAAATCTCACCCAAATAAGGTATGTTTTTCATTTCTTTTTCAGGCAAATCCAGACTATTTGAAGGATTTTCAAGAAACTCCTTTGTTTGTACCCTAAGTAATGAAATATCACTGGGCTTATTTTCAACCAGCAACCTGTCATTTTGGTTGACAAGTACAGTAAATATATTTCGTTCTTTGATTTCAGGAGGTTTAATGTCCTCAGGTGGCGGAGGAAGTTTACGGGTTATACCCATATCTGTATTGATCGAAGAAGTTAAAAGGAAGAAGGTTAACAGCAGAAAAGAAATATCTGCCATTGAACCGGTATTTAATTGAGGCATTTTTCTGGCCATATCGAAAATAATTTAATTTGAATTATTTAATCAACTTGCCAACTTCGGCATATAAAATGGCAACAATTAGGCCTATCATGACAAAATAAGTTGCGAACAAACCTCCACCAATAATTTTGGACCCGGATGGACCAACTTTCATAGTATCATAAAACAATCCCTGGTCAGCAGGCGAAATCAGGTAGGCTACCAGCAATACAACTGCGAGCACACCGACACCAATCAACCCCTGCTTTGTCTTTTTAAAATTAACTATGGTAAAGTAAACAGGGATGATAATAATAGACAGGAGTGTTATGATTAATAATGCATAGGATAAATAAAGCCCAATTTCAATAAAGTTATTCATAATTTTCTATTTTTTAGTATTCTTGAATCTTACCAGCAAATCAATAAAGGAAATGGTTACATCTTCCATAGAATTTACAATGCTTTCAACTTTAGTTATAAGATAGTTATAAATAATTTGTAAGATAATGGCAACAATAAGACCAAACACAGTTGTTAATAAAGCCACCTTCATACCGCCGGCAACAATGGTGGGAGAGATGTCACCTGCAGCCTCAATCGAATCGAAAGCTGATACCATCCCAACTACCGTTCCAAGGAACCCAAGCATAGGCGCCAGTGCGATAAAAAGAGTGATCCAGGATAGATTTTTTTCGAGCCTTGCCATAAGCACACCACCATACGAAATGATTGATTTCTCAACAACATCAAGACCTTCGTTATAACGATCTAATCCCTGGTAGAAAATACTGGCTACCGGACCGCGTGTTTCACGGCAAATGTCTTTAGCTGCAGCAACTCCATTTGCCTCAAGGGCTGTTTCAACTTTGTTGAGTAACTTCATGGTGTTGGTCGTCGAAAGATTGAGGTATAAGATTCTTTCAATGGCTAAAGCTAATCCCATGAGCAAGCAAATTAAAATAGGAGCCATCCAGCCTGCACCTCCTTCAATAAATTTCTGTTTTAAAACCTGATGGAAAGACTGTGATTTCTGATCGGTTTTGGTAACAGTTGTTTGTGCTGTTGATTGCTGCACAGTTTGATCACCCTGAGCGCTTCCCTGTGCAATACTTAAATTTTGAATACCGAGGATCAGCAATCCTGCAATTGTTAATAATGCTATTACTTTTTTCATAATTAATGTTTATTGATTCGTAAATTATTTTAATTATTTTTTATTGTTGTCTGATTCGTTGCGGAGAGAGAGGGATTCGAACCCTCGGTTCCGATTCTCTCGAAACACACACTTTCCAGGCGTGCACCTTAAACCACTCGGTCATCTCTCCTGTTAAATTGTCAAGGTTCATTTTATCACCCTCAAATTAGCGGGCTAAAGTACAAAAAAATTCATTCTGTGAAATTATGATAAAATTATTTTTAGTTATTCAAAGATATTTCACCAACGCATGATTTTTTTAAATATTGCATTATTTCAGCCTGATCGCTGAAGTTACCCAGCAGGTACATAACCTTGGTGACTGCTGCTTCCGTGGTCATATCTTCTCCGCTGATCACCCCCATTTCTTTTAGTCTGACACTCGTTTCATATTTCCCCATAACGACCGAGCCGGCTTCACATTGACTGATATTCAACACAATCAATCCTCCTTTTATGGCTTCTGCCAGTGAATTTAACATCCATTTTTCATCAGGTGCATTGCCGGTTCCATAGGTTTCGAGGATAAGGGCTTTTAATCCTTCGATTTTTAAAATTGATCGGATGGTTTTTTCAGTAATACCAGGAAACAATTTCAGGATTACCACATTCCCATCCATGTTCTTATTCAGTTTCAATTTTTCAAAATTAAGCTTTCGAATGGCACTGCGATTATACTTGATGATTGTACCCACTTCTGCAAGAGGCGGATAATTAGGTGAACGAAAGGCACCAAAATGTTCCGCACTAGATTTATGGGTTCGGTTACCACGGTAAAGACGGTTTTCAAAATAAATGCAGACTTCAGGAACTATTGGGGTATCGCCATCTCTATCTGCAGCAATTTCAACGGAAGTGATGAAATTTTCCCGTCCATCAGATCGGACCATTCCAAGAGGTAATTGTGATCCGGTAAGAATAACCGGTTTGTTGAGATTCTGAAGCATAAAGCTTAGTGCTGATGCAGTGTAAGCCATGGTATCCGATCCATGCAACACAACAAACCCGTCATAGGCTTCGTAATTTTTTTCGATAACATCTGCGATTTGTCCCCAATAAAATGGATTCATGTTGGAGGAATCAACTATGGGATCGAAACTATAGGAGTCAATAATATAATCGAACAACTTAAGCGTAGGGACATAATCAAAAAGTTTACTGGAATTAAAGGGTTTTAATACACCGGTTTTTTTATCAATGACCATACCGATGGTACCACCCGTATACAAAAGCAAAATAGAAGGTTTTGAATTCATTAATGTTCAGATTTTAAAAAGACGACGGGCATTTGCTGATGTAATTTCAGCCACAGCTTCCAGCGTTATATTTTTTATTTCGGCAATATTTTGAGCGATGATTTGAGTATAGGCACTTTCATTTCGTTTGCCCCGATGAGGGACCGGAGCCAGGAAGGGAGCATCCGTTTCGAGAATGATCTGATCCAGCGTTAACTCATCTACCACCTTATCCAGTCCAGAGTTTTTAAAAGTAATGACCCCACCTATTCCGAGCATAAATCCCATATTAATTATTTTTTCTGCCTGATCAAGGTTGCCCGTAAAGCAATGAAAAACTCCGGTAAGATCCGGTCCAATATGACTTTCAAGAACAGCAAAGAGTTCATCAAATGAGTTCCGGGAATGGATCACAATCGGAAGATTGTGCTTTTTAGCAAGGTTGATTTGATGGACAAATGCAAGTTCCTGTTCTTTTTGATGGGTCTTATCCCAGTAAAGGTCAATACCGGTTTCCCCAATGGCATAAAATTTTTGCTTTTCCAGCCATTCATCAACATTTTTCAATTCCTCCTCAAAATTCTCTTTAACCGAAGTTGGATGCAGACCCATCATCGGGAAGCAGTTTTCGGGAAACGCCTGACAAAGTCCCAGCATACCTTTGATGGAACCACTATCAATATTGGGAAGAAGCATTTTATCCACTCCGGCTTGAATGGCCCGTTCAACCATCTCGTGACGATCGGAATCGAACTCTTCCAAATATAAATGTGTATGCGTGTCAATCAGAAACATGCTGCAAAAGTAGGAGAATTGTTAAATTGCTAAATGGCTATATTGTTAAATTGTTTTAATGTTGAGCTTAAAAATAACCATCAATCTCAACCAATATCCATCTATTTCTACGTATTTCTTTGTATTTCCATGTATTTCTACCTATTTCAATTTACCTTATTTTTGAAAAAAATTCGAATTGAAAAAACTCCTGATCATTCGGTTCAGTTCTATTGGGGATATCATCCTTACAACACCTGTCATCCGCTGTCTGAAACAACAACTTAGTGATGCCGAGGTTCACTATCTTACCAAAAAGCAGTACGTGCCGCTTCTGGAAGCCAATCCATACATTGATAAGCTTTACTCGATCAGTGAAAAGATTGATGAAATCATTCCTGAACTTAAAAAAGAGAATTACGATCAGTTGATCGACCTGCATAAAAATTTCCGTTCGAAAGGAGTTATCCTGAAACTGCAAAAGCCTTCAACATCCTTTAACAAAATCAATATCGAGAAATGGTTGATCGTTAATTTGAAAATAAACCGTTTACCCAAAATCCACATTGTTGACCGCTGTTTTCAGGCAGTCGAAAAGCTTGATGTTAAGAATGATAACCTGGGACTGGATTATTTCATTCCTTCAAAGGATCAGGTAAAAATTAAATCATTGCCTGTTTTCCATCAGGCAGGTTTTATCGGCTGGGTGATCGGGGCAAAGTTTAATACCAAAGTTTACCCCGAGGAAAAGATCATTGAAGCCTGTAAAAGAACTGATAAACCAATCGTTCTTCTTGGCGGACCTGAAGACGCCGAAAAGGGTGAGCGAATCAAAAATGAAGTCGGGGATACAATTTACAATTCCTGCGGAAAACTCAACATCAATCAATCCGCCTCATTGATAAAACAAGCCGAAAAAATTATCACCAACGACACAGGATTGATGCATATTGCAGCCGCTTTTAAGAAGGAGATTATTAGCCTTTGGGGCAATACTATTCCTGAATTCGGGATGTTTCCTTACATGCCCGGAAATGAAAACCAGTCGCACATCTTTGAAGTTAAGGGTCTATCCTGCCGGCCATGTAGTAAACTTGGATATAAAAAATGCCCGAAAGGACATTTTAAGTGCATGAATGAATTGGAGATAATTCTGTGAAAATTCCAAAGTCAAAATCCCAAAATCCAATTTAAAGGGTAAATCAGGTTAATAAATAGTTATGGAGTGAAAATTCAAAATTAAATCTCTTAACATTGAACTTTAAACTTTGAACTTTTTCCTTAAAACCTAATAAAAGGATTATTCATCTTTTCATAACCAATTGTAGTTTCCTCCCCATGTCCGGAGTACACTATAAAATCATCATCAAGAACAAAAAGCTTGCTTCGGATGCTTTCCATTAATAAATCAAAATCGCCGGTTGGAAAATCGGTGCGTCCAATGCTTTCTCTGAAAAGAACATCACCTGTAATCACAAATTTCTGAGGATAATTGATAAAGCAAACACTTCCATCCGCATGGCCTGGGGTGTATACGACATCGAGCTCTGAATTTCCGAATTTTATTTTATCACCTTCAACAATGAAACTTCCTGGTTCTGTAATTTTAGGCATGTCAAATCCATAAAAACTTGCCTGCTGGGGACCTTTGATTATAAAAGGCAATGCCGCTTTGTGAATTTCAGGCTTCAGTCCATATTGATTGAAAATAAAATTTACTCCGAAAATATGATCAATGTGGCAATGGGTAAAAACCTGCTTAACAAGTTTCAGGCTCTGTGATAACAAGAATTCGGCTATGATATTTTCTTCAAATCGTTCATAGCAGCCCGGATCAATGATGATACATTCACCGGTTTCGTCATATAAAAGGTAAGTGTTTTCGGAGAATGGATTGAAGATGAATTTTTCAATTCTGATCATGTAAATTCTATAAAATTAGTTCTAAACCAATGCAAAGTAACTTATTTTGCCGCTAATACGCGAATGAAACATTTATCCTCAAATTTTAGCTTTGAATTCGTGCATTCGCCGCTATTTTTATAATTACCCTTAAAATTATCATATCAAAAGTAAACGAATTAAGCTTAATTTTGTGTGTCTGTAACTAATCGATCATCCGTCCGTCATAGTTTTGATTGTCGGTAAAATCAGGAATTTCTGAATGACTGCTGCAGAGTACAACAAATGTGTGGATTTGTTTGCCGACGGTGTTTACCGGTTTATCCTTAAAAATTTAAAAGATGAGGAAAATGCCCGCGACATCGTGCAGGATGCTTTTACCAAAATGTGGGAAAAGGTCAGGGATATTTCATTTGAAAAGTCGAAATCATATTTGTTTACGGCAGCTTATCATACCATGATTGATTTTATCAGGAAAGAAAGGCCAAAGGAAGCGCTTGATAACCTTGCAAATATGAATTCATCTGAAAATTCCGGCTACAGCGATCTGAAAGAAATCCTGGATGAAGCGGTTGAAAAATTACCTGAAATTCAACGATCGGTTTTGTTGCTCCGCGATTATGAAGGTTATTCATATGAAGAGATCGGACAGATCACCGGACTAAACGAATCACAGGTAAAAGTCTACATATACCGGGCAAGGATTTTTATGAAAGACTACTTTGTGAGTATGGATAGGGTTATATAAAATGAACATTAACAGAAATAATTACGAAGCTTATTTTCTCGATTACCGGGAAAACAACTTGTCACCGGGGCAGGTTGCGGAGCTTTTAATCTTTCTGGAACAAAACCCTGATCTTAAAAATGAATTCGAATCCTTCAAATACTTCCAACTTGTTCCTGATAAAAACACCCGGTTCGAACATAAAGAAAATCTGAAAAAAAACGATTTGATTCCAACCGATAATATTGATAGCAGCAATTACGACAATTATATAGTGGCTGACCTTGAAGGCGACCTGAGCGAAGATGATGACATCGAACTTAAGGCATTCATCAGCCTGAATCCGAAAACCAGGCTTGAATACAACTTTTACCGTTCCACCTTTCTTAAACCCGACAAATCAATTCAGTTTACCGGCAAGGATAAACTGAAAAAGACAGGTTTACTCGCTATTTACAGGACACAAATGGTATATGCTTTAGCGGTTGCCGCCTCAATCATAATTCTTCTCGGTGTTTATTTCGGATTTTTAAAGCAGCCTGATGAACAGAAGATCATTACGTCGGTTGAAACACAGAAAGTCACCCCTATAAAAAAAGATGCGAAGACTTTACCAGAAAGTCCTCTAAATGCTCCTCGTCAAAAAGAAGAGGATTTGTTAGCACAGAATCCTGAACAAGTTAAAGCGATGAACTCCGAAATCGAACAAATCATAAGATTGTCAGCCAATTTCAGGATGAGTATTTTACCGGGTAAGAATGTTAAAACTATTGATGGCAATAGTATTGCCTTCGCTGAATACAGAAAGGATGAGCCATTATTTTCAAGAGAAGCAGTCGGCACACCACCTTCAAATACTGAGAAACAGCAATCTTTTGTATCGAGGTTTATTGCCGGACTTGCCGGAAAAGTTATAAAAACCGATAATCTCAAAGGAAAATCTTTTCTCGATTATACTATTGACGGCTATAACCTGATGGCTGATAAACAAGTTTCTATTGAAAGGGAAGTAGATGAAAACGGAAAAGTCATTGCTTATTTATTGAATGGTGAGAATGTTTCGTTTTCGAGAAATAAAAACCAGGTAAAGCAGTGATAACCATTTTGAGGAATAAATCTTAAAGATTTTATATTAATTATTAAGAGTCAGAATGGCTGACCGACTGAAAAATACCTTCGGACCTTTCTGTATTGCAAAGCCGTTGCTGCGGATCATTTCCTTCAAGCCATCGAACTTCTCTTTCGTCACATGGAATTTCGGCTCGATGATCAGTATTCTTCCCTTCGGTTTCAGGATTGATTTCATTTCCCTCATCAAATGCTCCGCGTCGGGAACCTCGTGGACCATATAAAACGCCAGGATAAAATCTACCTTGTCCGTTATGCCGATGCTTTCCTTTTTGCATAGGTGAAGCTTCACCCTTTGCTCCAGCGCGGTTCCGGAAATTTTCTGCCTTACCTTTTCCAGCATGCCTTCCTGCAGGTCGGCGGCGATCACTGTTCCATTGCCGTTGAGCAGTTTCGCCATTTCGATGGTAAAAAACCCCGGGCCGCAACCCATGTCAAGGACGGTCATACCGGTTTCGATATAAGGTTTTAAGATTTTACGGGGATTCTGGATCAACCTCCGCAACGAATGGTCAAGGACTCCGGCATTTTCAACCGGACAAACCCGGGTATCGTGATCTGATTTTCTGTTCATGATTGCTCTTAATTACAATTTATTCAGACGAGCGGGATAGGGATTTATTGCATTTCCCTGTTTGATAAAAAAGCCCAAGGTGGTCGCAAATTGCGATAACGGTTTGCCGGTATAAAATCGTTGTGCATTTCGAAGAGCTTCCATATTAGTGTATTGCTGACTCTTATTAAATGATATTTCGCTAAAATTAACATTTTCCGCGCAATGTTTTATGACCAGCTGTTGTGGAACGTTGTTATCTAAAAATCAATAAATTTCCATTCTTTCAACACATTGTCCCATTCATATTGATCAAATAAATTTTCATGTCTACTCAATAAGTAATTTAAAGAATCTGGAAGATTTCTGTTTTTTTTGTCGTTTTTATCATTACGATAATATATAATTTGTTTTGAGTATCTCTTGGTTAAGTCATTATTATAAACGAATAATGAATCAGGTATCTCTGTCAGTTTGTTAGGATATAATCCATTATAATCATTATAGGTCTCAATAGCTTGCTCAGTTATCAATCCTGCTTGTTTCCAGTTTTTCTCACTATAGATTGCCAGATATTGACTTGGAATTAGGGAAATAATCATACCCAACCAAAATGAGATAGCAATTTTTAATTTTCTATCAGTTTTCAGTTTAACTATTAATATTATCAACCATATAATCCAAACTGGTGAACTAATCAGAAGCGCTATCCAAAAGAAATAAATCGGGAAAAGGAAAAGATCAAGTGGATAATAAAATATTGCTATAATGAAAAATCCAGTCTAAAATATTAGAGAGATTATTGAAAATCTCAAACTGAAATTCTGTTTTATAATTAATAATCTTTCAATCATAATGATGTGTCGGTGTGATGCTCACTCAATGTTGCACAACTTTACTATAACAGGAACTTTTTTCCCGTTTTTGTTCCATACAGGCATGTAAACGGGAATAAAAATCATATTTCCCCTAAGTAAAGTCGAAAAGTAAGATAGGGTTCTCCGTTTCATTTCCTGTTTTTGATGCTGTCAAATTTAAATATTTTTTTAAATCAGGCAGATGAAAGATTTTCCTTTTCACCTGCCGGAAAATATCCGAATTTTGCCGCATCAATCTTAAATTTTCATTCGATGGCAGACGACAAGCAGATCATTTTTTCGATGTACAAGGTGAGCAAAACCTATCCACCTCACCGGCAGGTGCTCAAAGATATTTCACTATCCTTTTTCCTTGGGGCAAAAATCGGGATCATCGGTTTGAACGGTTCCGGAAAATCAACCCTGATGAAAATCATTGCCGGTATCGAAAAGGAATTTCAGGGTAACCTGTCTTTTTCTCCAGGGTATACTGTGGGGTATATGTCTCAGGAACCCGTGCTGGATGATTCAAAAACTGTGATGGGAATTGTTGAAGAAGGAGTCCAGGAAACTGTAGATTTATTGAAAGAGTATGAGGCAGTCAACGAGAAAATGGGACTACCGGAATATTACGAAGATTCTGATAAACTTGAAAAACTGATTGATCGTCAGGCTGTGCTCCAGGAAAAAATTGATGCCACTGATGCCTGGAACCTGACCAATAAGCTGGAAAGGGCAATGGATGCTTTGCGCTGTCCTGAAGGGGAAACTCCTGTGAGTGTTTTATCCGGTGGTGAGCGCCGGCGTGTTGCGCTTTGCAGATTGTTGCTTCGTCAACCCGACATCCTTTTACTGGATGAGCCTACCAACCACCTCGATGCCGAATCGGTGGAATGGCTCGAAATGCACCTTCAACAATATAAGGGAACTGTGATCTGCATTACACATGACCGTTACTTTCTCGATAATGTGGCAGGATGGATACTCGAACTCGATCGTGGTGAAGGAATTCCCTGGAAAGGAAATTACACAGGCTGGCTCGAACAGAAGTCAAAACGGCTCGAAATGGAAGAGAAAGGAATTTCAAAACGCCGGAAGACCCTTGAACGGGAATTGGAATGGGTTCGGATGAGCCCGAAAGCACGCCATGCAAAATCGAAGGCCAGACTTAGTTCCTATGAAAAACTGTTGAACGAAGATGTAAAACAAAAAGAAGATAAACTGGAAATATTTATTCCAAACGGTCCACGGCTTGGAAACAAAGTAATTGAAGCCAAAGCTGTTTCCAAAGCATTTGGTGATAAGCTGCTTTTTGAAAATCTTGAATTTATGTTACCACCCAATGGAATAGTAGGTGTGATTGGTCCGAATGGGGCTGGAAAAACAACTCTTTTTCGTCTGATCATGGGCATGGAAAAGGTTGACTCTGGGAATTTTGAAATAGGCGACACTGTTAAGATTGGATATGCTGATCAGACTCATAAAGACATAGATATGGAGAAAACGGTTTACCAGATAATTTCAGGTGGTGCCGATGAGGTCATGGTTGGTGGACGGCTGATTAATGCGCGCGCTTATGTAGCAAGGTTCAATTTTACCGGTGCCGACCAGGAGAAGAAATGCCGTGTTTTGTCGGGCGGGGAACGCAACAGGCTTCATTTGGCCCTAACATTGAAATCCGGTGGCAATGTTCTGTTGCTGGATGAACCAACCAATGATATTGACGTGAATACACTTCGTGCACTTGAAGAAGGACTGGATAGCTTTGCCGGTTGCGCGGTAGTGATCTCTCACGATCGCTGGTTCCTCGACCGCATTGCCACGCATATACTTGCTTTCGAAGGAAACTCATCTGTTTACTATTTTGAAGGAGGTTATTCAGAATATGAAGAGAATAAGAAGAAGCGGCTTGGAGATGCTTCGCCACACAGGATAAAATATAAAAAACTGCACGGATAAGTCAGACAGGATTTTTTATATGGAAATCAAATATAGTTTGATTATTTCTCCTTGCCCTTTTTTATTTCTTTTTTTCTCTTTGTCTCTGTTAAATAATTTTCCGAAGTAATCACTTTTTCACCACTTTCTTTCTCTAATTCTTTCAATGCATTTCCTGCTATTTTACCTCCAATCCTTGCAGCTGCTTTATTTTCAATAAAACCTTTGGCATTTTTGGCTCTGGTCACTTTTGTAGTTGATGCTTCGCCTAACATTGAAAAAATCAATTCAAGGTCAGTCATATGATCACGAAGGTTTTGACTTTTTAAACTCTTTATTTTTTTAAACTCAGAAGGAGTCAATCCGAATGTAGCTTTTGAGATTTCAGCAGTTAAAATGGCATATTCAATTTGTTCTTTTACCTCTCTGTTTTTCCATTCTTCGGTTAGTTCTTCACGAATGGCAATGCTTCGCATCCGCTTTTCAATCCAATTATCAGGGTAACCTTTGAGTTTGTAAAGCTCCCGAGTCCGTTGAGTAGCCAATTCAGGATTTTCAATTTCGTCTAATCTATCTGATCCTACTTGTGCCAGCCATTGTTTAAATGGTTCTGCTTTAGGCGATGGAATTGATTGAATAATCCGTAAAAGTCCTTTAGTATCGGAAGCTTGTATCTTTCGCTTTTTCCCATCCGCAGCTTCCATTTCAACCAGGGTACAAATTGTACCCCAGTTGTTTTTAAGCATCCCATCCCGGCTTAACAATCTCTTTATATATTGCTTAACATCGATACTTTCTGTTAAAACCTCAACTACATCCTGAACAGAAAAATACCATTTCCCGTCTTTTTCATTCCAAACTGTCCTTATTTGCTTACTTTCAAAAAGTTTTATGTTGCTCATGTATTTAAAATATTTCCCTCAAATTTACAATATTTTTAGAATAGAAAAACATCAAACTTCAAACCTCAAACATCGAACTGTTTATAGTTTTATTATTTTCTTCGTTTGTATTCCATCATTGATTCTCAACACACAGAAATAAATTCCAGCCTTCAGATTTTCAGCATTAAGTTGAACCTGTTGAATTCCTTGGGATTGTTTTTCATTCACCAGCATTCCAACCTTTTGTCCGAGTTGGTTGAAGATGGTTAAGGTAACAGGTGCGTTTTCTGGAAGCTGGTATTCAATGATGGTTGAATTGCCGAAAGGATTGGGGAAAACTGTAAATCCTTCTTCAAAAGATACATCCTCAACAGCGCCGGGATTGCAAACTATTTTCATTTCATCCGGACTGCTGCAACCTGCTGCATTATTGGAAATCTTAATAATACCATTTGGACTGGATAAATAATTGCAAATACTTTTGGCATCGCAGTCGGATAAAGAATTGTTATATGAAATTTCCAAACCTTCAATAGAACCTGCATCAATATTTTCAAGGCTCGTCAAACTGGTTAATTGGTTGTTGGAATAAATCGAAAGTTTTCCGCCGATGGAGGTTATATTGTTTAATCCTTCAAGGCTGGTTAGTGCGTCATTATATTTAATCCCGAGATCTCCCCCGATGGAGGTCAGATTGTTCAGCCCGGTCAGGCTGGTCAGGGCGGAGTTACTACTTTGGGGATTGATTCCTCCAATCCATAAACTTCCAGTGATAGAAGTCACATTGTCCAATCCGGTCAGGCTGAAAAGGGCGTCGTTGCCCTGGAGAATGATTGACCCGATAGAAGTCAAACCCTCCAATCCCGTTAAACTAGTGAGTGAACCATTGAAATAAATATAAAGGTCTCCCCCGATGGAAGTTACATTGTCCATCCCCGAAAGAGCAGTCAGCAGATAGTTGTTCCCGATATAAAGATCACCTGCAATGGAAGTCAAATTTTGCAGTCCTGAAAGGCTATTTAGGGCGATGTTGTTATCAATAAATATGAATCCACCGATAAATGTCACGTTGTCCAAACCCGTCAGGCTGGTCAGGTTGTAGTTATTTCGAATCTCTAAATCACCTTCAATGAAAGCCAACCCCTCCATACCGGTCAGACTGGTAAGGGCATTCCAACCAATCGAAAGGTATCCACCTATAGAATTCAAACGATCCAATCCAGTCAGGCTTGAAAGGGCATCGTTATATTTAATCCCAAGGTTTCCCCCGATGGAGGTTAAATTATTCAACCCTGTCAGGCTTGTTAAGCGAGGTATGCCTCCATTTTCAAAACTTCCGATATTAAGATTTCCCCCGATGGAAGTCAAAACACTAAATCCGCTTAAATTAGTAATACCACTCCCATATATTGTCACATCCCCGCCAATTTCCATGCAACCGGGATTATCAGCCTGGAAGTTGTCGATTTGGGACTGACTGGTAAATGTGATGCCTCCGCACAGGCAGGCTTGAGATAAAACGAAGGTGTGACTGAGGATCACTGCTGTGATTAAAAGAATTAGTTTTTTCATGGCGTTTATGTTTTTGATGGTTATTATATTTACACTATTAAACTACGACAATTAAAATATCGAAATCAAGCTGATGAATCGTTTCCTGTTAATGAAACAGGCCGGTTGACTTTTGTTGAATCCATAAGCCCGCAAATATTTTTTAAAAATCTCATACCTTATTTATCAGTTACCTTCAATACTTAAACTATCTTTTGTAAAAGTAAACAGGCAGTAAGGAAAAAACATGGCAGAAAACCACCGGGAAAAAAATCAGTGGTTTTCCACCAAAAAGAAACCTAACAGGTTTTTTCCGACCTGTTAGGTTAATTTTTCACATCACCAATCCTTCTGTAACATTTATGAACCCCTCTCCGTCCTACCTGAAAATTTACAAAATGTATAACCTTAAATTTAATTTATCATGAAATCAACTAAACAAATTGTGTTTATCATTAGCACGCTCTCTTTGATAGCTGCTTATACATTCTTGCCGGCGCAGGAAAGCGGTAATAAAAATGTGATCACGCAGGACCGGCAATTGCCATCTTTTAATGCCATTGATGCTGGAGGCTCAGTAAATGTGATGATTCAAAAAGGAACGAGCCAGACGGTGAAAATCGAGACGGATGAAAACCTGATGGATAAAATCATCACTGAAGTTGCGGATGATGTATTGAAAGTCGGTTCGAAAGGAATTAAAAATGCGACGAAAACCAATGTTTACGTCACTACCACCGAACTGAAGGCACTTAATGCTCACGGGGCAACGGATGTAACGGGGGAATCCCTCTTTGAAGCCAGTGAATTTACCCTTGAAGCAAGTGGTGCATCTTCGGTTAAACTGGACCTTGATGTCCGTTTCCTGAAATCAACGGTTTCCGGCGCTTCTGATGTTACTTTATCCGGGAGGGCAACTACGCATAAAATAAGAGTAAGCGGCGCGGGCAGCCTCAAAGCCCAGGGACTTGTGACGGATGATGCCGAATACGTTGTGGAAGGCGCAAGTGATGCTTTTCTTAATGTTACCAAAAATCTGTCAGGTGAAACCAAAGGAGCATCAGATGTTAAGTTCATTGGTGATCCTGAAACAACTGCAGTAACAAGAACTATAAAAGAAGATGATGCCTATGTTGAATGGGATGAACCTTATCATGATTCGACCAAAGTGAAAATTGGAGGACTGAATATTGAAGTATATGAAGGGGATGATTCGGTAAAAGTGGTTGTCGGCAACCGGGAACTTTATGTTGACGAGGATGGCAATGTAAGCTTGAGCAGGTGTAAAAAGAAGAAATTCAATGGCCATTGGGCAGGCTTTGATCTTGGACTGAACGGATATTTTATGCCGGATTTCAAGATGAGTTTTCCAAAGGAAACGGAATACATGGATCTCCGCGCCACGAAATCCTGGGCTGTGCATGTGAACTTTTACGAGCAGAATATTGCCCTGTCAAAAAACAAGAAGTGGGGGATGGTAACCGGTTTGGGACTTAACTGGAACAACTACCGATTCAGCATGGATACCCGGCTTAATTCAGATTCTTCGGAATTAATTGGCTATGTTGATAAAGGTATCAGCATCAGGAAATCTAAATTAACCTCGCTCTATTTCGATATTCCTCTGCTTTTTGAATTCCAGACCAACAGTTACATGAAGAAAAACAGCTTTCATTTTGCTACCGGAATGATAATGGGCGTCCGTCTTTCTTCGCATACCAAGAAATATTACGACGAATGGAACAAGGAATTTACAATCACAAAGTATAATCCTGAAACTGATAGTTATGTAGATGCTTTTCCCTATCCCGAATATCCAAAACCAGTTTCACCAGATTATGCCAAGGCAAAGGATTTTGATGATTTTTATATGAACCCTTTCAAATGGGACGCAACAGCCAGGATCGGATGGGGATTCATTAACCTGTTTGCGACTTACTCGGTCAATACACTCTTTAAAAAAGACAAGGGTCCCGAACTCTATCCCTGGACGGTGGGAATTACTTTGGTGAATTTGTAATCTAAAAATATACTAAAATTCAGGAGAAATATAGGTATTGGGGTATAAGGGAAATTCCTTTGTACCCCTTTATCTTTGCACCTCAATAACCATATACCTTTATCCTCCCTCTTTCTCACCTTTCATAAATTTCATTTTAAATTTGATTTTTTCATCAATACTTTTTTAATTTTGCTCATTAATTGCAAGATGGTTATCTGAACTAATTTATTAGTAATCAATACAAAAAAGTGCAAGTATGTCAGGACACAGCAAATGGGCAACTATTAAAAGAAAAAAGGGAGCATTGGATGCCAAACGGTCAAAGATCTTTTCGAAAATCATTAAAGATATCACGGTAGCCGTTAAAGAAGGAGGAGCTGATCCTGATGGCAATCCACGTTTACGTTTGGCAATAGCCAACGCCAAAGGAGCCAGCATGCCCAAAGACAATATTGAGCGCGCTATCAGCAAGGGAAAAGATAAAGACGGCTCCACTTTTTCAGAACTGACCTATGAAGGTTACCTCTCGCACGCTATTGCGGTTTACATTGAATGTACCACCGATAACCAGCTTCGCACCCTAAGCAATATCCGCGCGATTTTCAATAAATATGGTGGAACGCTGGGTACAAATGGCTCTTTAAGCTTCTTATTCGAGCGGAAAGGCATTTTTACAATTCCTAAAGGAAATATGAACCAGGATGAATTTGAACTGGAAATGATAGACGCCGGCGCTGAAGACATTGAAATAGATGATGAATTCATTAACATTACTACGGCAAAAGAAGATTTCGGCCGGATGCAGAAAAAATTTGAGGAGATGGGTATTGAACCTGAAAGTGCAGGATTGCAAAGAATTCCCCATGAAACTGTAAAGCTCAGAGATGATGATGCCCGAAAAGTGCTGAAGGTAATTGAACTTTTTGAGGATGATGACGATGTACAGAAGGTGTTCCACAATCTCGAAATTTCGGAAAAGATAATTTCGGAAATGTAAGGGCCAAGGAATAATGTATTAAAATCCCGTTTAGCGGGATTTTTTTATGCCTGTTCCGACCTGAGTATTCTGACAAGTTCTCCGATGTTTATTAAGCGGAGAAGAAAAGTTAACAGGATTGAACCCGCCAGCATTAAAGAGAAATTGATTTTCCATGCATAAGGTAATAATCCTGAAAAATACCCTAACAATACTACACCTGAAACAAAAGTCAATAAAACACTAAGGTATTTATAATTGACCTTAAATCCGAATATTTTCCAGGCGATGATTACCTGTGCTATGGCTGTGATAAACTGAGCGCTCAAACTGGCATAGGCCGAACCCACAGCCTGAAGTTGTGATACCAGTAAAAGATTAATGGTAAGGCTTATGACAACTCCTGTGCCGGCAACTATATTTAGTTTTTTAAGGCTTCCGTTGGCCGTAAGCAAAGTCCCGAAAATATACGTTGTGGAGATGGCAATAAATCCAAACATGAGCAAGCTATATACCATTGAAGACTCAGCAATGCGGATATTGAATTCATTCAGGGATTCATCGGGATGCATCGGATAAAGCCAGTTCATCAGTTCTGAACTATAAAAGTAGGAACCCAAAGCTACCACCACACTGATTGCAAAAAGCAATGAAAAAGATGTCCTGACCAGGTTTTCAACCGGAAGTTTTAATTTTATCATCCTCGCAAAAAGAGGAAGCAGCAATACTGCAAAAAGATAGGCAATCATATTGGCTGCGTCGAGCAGACGGTAGGCTTGTGCATAAATGCCGGCCTGATGATTACCAATATTCTCCGGTAGAATTCTTTCAATGATTACTGTATCGATGCGGTTATATTGCGCCATCAACAGCACAAGTAAAGCAAACGGCAAGCTTTTTTTAATGATCAACAGCAGGAAAGGCCGGTTCCAGCTAAGTCTTTTAAAAGATGCTTTCGACATAACAATAAAAAATGCGATAGTCGCTGTAATCAGGTAGGCTCCGGTCTGGGTATAAATAAACCATTCGATCCGGAATTTAGATTCTGTCACATTTCCCCATAGAAGCACACTGCAGAAGATGATCATCAGCAAACGGTCGAGTACCGAAAGAAAACTTTCGGTCTTGAACATAAGAAGGCCTGAGATATTCGACCGAAGGTAAAGAACAAACGAAAGTAAAAACTGGTTTACGATGACCCATGCCAGCATCTTAAATTGGACAATGTTGTATCCGATGATCAACCCGATTGCAAATGTAAAAAGCACATAAACCGACAATAACAATAGTTTTAGGATCAGTATGCTCGAAAAATGTTTGTTGAGCAAGTGACTGTTTTGAGCGATGTTCCGGTTGTTAAAATTGGTGATGCCCAAATCGAGCAGAATATTGAATAAAAAGGAAAAGTTCAGGATGGAAAAGTAAAAGCCAAAATCCTCTGCACCAACGGCATTCTGAACCGAACGGTCGATCCCCAAAACCCAGAAGGGTTTGATGAGAAGATTTAAAAATAACAGCAAACCGAGGTTGGTGAGGAATTTTTTCTGCATTATCTGTTTGAATCTACGAAGGTCTTCAATAAAATTCTGATATTTGTCGCAAAGTTATAGTTTTTATGAATTAAGAGAATTCGTGAATTCGAAAGACAGAATTCAGATAAGAACCGAATATTGAATTACGGGGAGCCATATTAAAATGAAAATTACAGTTAATACGCGCTTATTGTTAAAGAATAAACTGGAAGGGATCGGATGGTTCACATACGAAACCATGAGCCGGATAACACGGCAGCATAAGGAGCATCAGTTTTATTTCATCTTTGACCGAAAGTTTAGTGATGAATTTATTTTTTCTGATAACATAACTCCTATCGTTGTTCATCCCCAGGCGCGTCACCCCTTTCTATATTATTTATGGTTTGAGTATTCCATTCCACATGTTCTAAAAAAAATCAAACCCGACCTGTTTTTCTCTCCTGACGGTTACCTGTCTCTTTCGACAAAATTCAAATCGATGCATGTAATCCATGATCTGAATTTTGAATATTATCCTCTGAACTTACCTTATTTTGAGCGCAAGTATTATAAGCATTTTTTTCCAAAATATGTTCAAAAAGCCGATCGCATTGCTACAGTTTCAGAGTATACAAAAAATGATATTATAAAACTTTATAGTATTGATAAGGAAAAAATAGATGTAATATATAATGGCGCCAGTGAAGCTTTTCAGTTACTCGGCGAAGATGAAAAGAAACAGGTGAGGGAAAAATATTCGGGTGGTAAACCTTATTTTGTTTTCGTTGGCGCATTGCATCCGCGTAAAAACCTGGTGAACCTTTTTAAGGCATTCGATTCATTCAGCCAATCGAACACTTCTGGAATAAAGCTTGTAATTGTGGGCGAAAAAATGTGGTGGACAAAGGAGATCAGAACCGCCTATGAGCAAATGAAGCACAGAGATGAGGTAGTTTTTTCGGGGCGGCTTGGTTTTAATGAACTCACAAAAGTGGTAGGCTCTGCTCTTGCCCTCACTTATGTTTCTTATTTCGAAGGTTTCGGCATTCCTATCATGGAATCGTTTTATGCAGGAACACCAGTGATTACATCCAATGTAACTTCCATGCCGGAAGTGGCCGGTGATGCTGCCTTGCTTATTGACCCTTTCTCCATTGAATCCATAAGCAATGCCATGCTGCTAATTTCTTCAGATGAAAAGCTCAGAAAGTCGTTGATTGAAAAAGGCAATGAGAGAAAAAAACTTTTTACCTGGCAGAAATCAGCCGACAGGCTGTGGGAATCGATTGAAAAAGCTATTCATTCCAACCTATAAGCTACACTTAGTCCAAATCCCCCTTTCAAAGGCAGGGGATTGATTGCGAATTTCGGATTATCAGTAAAATTAACTTTACTAAGGACTGTTCCGATGAATGTACCCAAGGCTGCACCGGCAATGGCATCTGTTGCCCAGTGTTTCCCGTCATGAATGCGGGATAGTCCCACTAGGGTGGCAATTGTATAGGAAGTCAGTCCAACCCAGATTTTATCTTTGTATCCATGAGCCAGAACCGAAGCTATGGCAAAGGCTGTCGTAGTATGCCCTGAAGGAAAAGAAGTATAATCAGTCGTGAATTCGAACGGCCCTTCCCAGAGGTAGGGATTTGGTGGATCATTATCGCCTGGTCGATGACGGTGAAAAATATATTTAGTCACCTGGGCAGCGCCCCCACTAAGCAGAAATGCCTTTAGCCCCGTCAGCGCAACATTTCTATGATGATTGTTTTTAATCCCTGTCAGGTAAATTCCTGTCAGCAGAGGCAATGAATATAACCCGCTGCCCCAGGGCTCAATCGCGTATTTGCTGATTGCATCAGTTGTTTCTGTTCGGTTCCTTTGAAAAAAATCATAAATCTCCTTATCATAAACATAAGCTACTACCGACACTCCAACTACACCAGCAAATATTGACCACTGCCTGGCTTTCCAGTGAAAGGGTTCAGCAACAATTTTTTTAGTATCGTGCCAGTACGAAACAATATACTTTTTATTAAAGCTATGTGGCTCGTTCGCAGAATCCGGTTGTGAAAGGGAAATGCCAGAAAAACAGTTAATAAATATTGCAACCAGGATTAGCTCAGTTGTGAAGAAATACCGGTGTTTGCTTACTATATTCAATAAATGAAATTAGAAACTTGAAAATTGTCCAGCCACCATCAGGATGAAAATAACCTGAAACTTTAAATCTGAAACCTGAAACTAAATCTCCCCCATCTTCGCCTCTTCCCAAAAAACATCCATCTCAGCAAGGGTCATATCTTTCAGGGATCTGCCCATTTCCTTAGCCTTGCTTTCGAGGTGCTGAAATCGCTTAATAAACTTTTTATTTGTCCGTTCAAGAGCATCTTCAGGATTTACCCCAATGAACCTCGCATAATTTACCAGGGCAAAAATCAAATCACCCAGTTCATGCTCCATTTTGTCTTTAACAGAACCGGACTCAACTTCATGTTTTAGTTCATTTAATTCCTCAATGACCTTTTCCCAAACCTGTTCCGGCTTTTCCCAGTCGAACCCGACACCTTTGGCTTTCTCTTGTATTCTGTATGCCTTAACCAGCGGTGGCAACGACATCGGTACTCCCGAAAGAACGGATTCCCTGCCTTCATTCAGTTTCAGTTTTTCCCAGTTATCCTTAACGTTCCGCGCATCCTTCACCTTCACATCGCCATATATATGCGGGTGCCTAAAAACCAGCTTTTTGTTGATGTAATTCAGTACATCGCCAAAATCGAAGTTGCCAGATTCAGAACCTATCTTAGCATAGAAAACCAGGTGCAGCATCAGGTCGCCCAGTTCTTTTTTTATCGAATCAATATCCTTATCAAGGACGGCTTCAGAAAGCTCGTATGTTTCTTCAATGGTGAGATGGCGCAGGCTTTCGAAGGTTTGCTCTTTGTCCCAAGGGCATTTCGCCCTCAGGTCATCCATGATTTTAAGCAGTTTTTCGAATGCTTCTAATTTTTCCTTAAGATCAGTCATCAGGAATTTTTCAAAATGAATATAAATTGTAATGTGGGCAAAGTTAGCAAATACTGAAAATGACCCTGCACTCTTACGACAATTTCAGGTTGTAAAGCATTTCGATCAGGTCGGAGGTTTTAAATGGCTTGCTCATATAGAGATTCATGCCGGCATCAATGAGATTCTGCTTTTCACCTTCTTTGGTGTGAGCGGTAACAGCAATTATCACTGATTTCTTAAGTTTATTCTTTTTTTCGTAATCCCTGATCAGCCTTGTTGCCTGTATACCATCCATAACCGGCATTTG
This sequence comes from uncultured Bacteroidales bacterium, assembly GCA_963749345.1. Taxonomy (GTDB): domain Bacteria; phylum Bacteroidota; class Bacteroidia; order Bacteroidales; family JAADJA01; genus JAADJA01. Next base: position 1,529,451 of record CAVVMO010000004.1, read on the forward strand.
AATATCCATCAACACCAGATCGTAACGATTTTTCTTATAAAGGTCGAAACCAACTTTTCCATTTTCGGCCATATCCACCCTGTATCCCTCTTTAACCAAAACATTCACCATCATTTGTTGATTCAAAAGATTATCTTCTATGACAATTACTTTGGTTTTGTGTTTATTGTAAATTAACTTTCCCGGGGGTTCGGATGAACTGGATTGCATTTTTAATTCAAGGGTTGAAAGGGTGGCGGAAAACCAAAAAGTTGATCCTTTACCTAAATGAGAGATTACCCCTATATCCCCATTCATCATTTCGGTCAGTTGCTTGCAAATGGCTAACCCCAGTCCTGTACCGCCTTTCTTTCTCTGAACTGCAGCGTGGGTCTGCGAAAATGGCTTGAACAATTTTTGCTGACTATCTTTTGAAATTCCGATCCCTGTGTCGATGACTTCAAATTGTACCTTGTAAAATATCGAATCAGTTGCTGAATCTAAATTATAGTCAGGTTTATGGCTCACTTTAACTGTTATACCACCTTTATCTGTGAACTTAATGGCATTATTTACCAGGTTTATCAGTATCTGACCCAATCGTGTAGGATCTCCGTTCAATTTTTCGGGAAGCGTTTCCTGGAATTCAGCCTTCAGGTAAAGATGGGATTGTTTGGCCTGCATTTCATGCATCGAAAGAACTTTGGCAACAAGCTCCTTTAGATTAAATTCAATATTTTCGAGTACCACCTGTCCGGCTTCTATTTTTGAAAAATCAAGGATTTCGTTAATGATATTCATCAACTCATTGCCTGAAGATTGGATGATATTGAAATATTCTTTTTGCTCCGAATTGAGTTTGGTTTCGGCTATCATTTCGCTGATGCCGATGATGCTGTGCATATGGTTCCTGATTTCATGGCTCATGCCTGCCAGGAACATGGATTTTGATTGGGTAGCCTGTTCCGCTTTTTCTTTTTGTTTGATCAGCTCGCTTTCGTGTTTCTTATAGGTTGTAATATCTTTGATGGTGCCTATATGAGCAGGTTTTCCAAGATAATTGATTACCCCGACACTCAGGCTGAGATGAACCATTTTACCTCTTTTATTTATTATTTTGAACTCATAGGAGCTTGGGACATTTTCTCCTGCAAGTCTTTTCCGGTAATTAGTTTCAATCCTGTCCTTGTCATCAGGATGAATTAATTGCAGGAAATCCAGCTCATAAACCTCCTCCAGCGGATAGCCGATTATTTTAGAAAAACTTTCATTGGCAAAGCGTATTTTCCCGTCCTGGATCACAAATATACCATCCTGAATGTTTTTGATTAACGAAACATGTTTCTCATCATTTTCCTTAAGCTCAGCATTGGCTTTTTCAAGCACAATTTTCTGCTCTGTGATATGAATGTTTTTCGCTTCAAGTATCTTTTTCGCTCTTTTGTTAGTCCGGGCCCGGATATAAAATACGAAAAATAATGTAAAAATAAAAAGGCTTAAACTAGCGACAATATAAATGATATAACTTTGTGTTTTAATCTGTAACTCCTTTACCTTGCTTTCCTTGGTTATCATTTGAAGCTGCTGGTCCTTGTTGCGTATTGAGTATTTGGCCTCAAATTCAGCAATCTGATTCAGGCTTGTTTCATTGTAAATCGAATCCTTTACTTCATTTGATAACCTTAAATATTCATAGCTTTTTTTATAATCTTTTTTTACCTCCCAGTATTTTGACAAACCTGAATAAATATCCATTAAAAGCCTTTTGGCACCTATATTCCTGGCTATTTCAGCTGCCCGTATAAAATAGTTTAAGGATTTTTCGTAGTCCCTGAGCATAAGGGTTACTTCACCAATATTCCTGATGGTATTGGCCTGAAGCCATAAATCCTCCTGCCCGAGCTCGATTTGGAGAGCAGCATCATAATATTCGAGAGCCTTTTTGTATTTCTTTTTATCGAAATAGGCTGTTCCAAGATTATTAAGGGACGTTGCTTGTTTATCAAGGTTGTTGATCTTACCGCTTAATTGATAAGCCAGGTCAAAAAAGTACAATGCACTATCGGGATGCAGCAGGTCCAGGTAAGCGCTTCCAATGCTATTATAAACATCAAGTACACCATCTTCATCCTTTAATTCTGTGAAAATTTCAAGACTTTGATGAAAATAATACAGCGCCTTTTTGTAATTCTTGATGTAATAATAAATGTTACCGATATTCAAAGATGCGTTGGCTATGCCGGGAATATCATTTTGTTTTTGCTGAAGCTCAAGCGATTTATGATAATAATCAATGGCCATGTCATAGTCGCCCAAGACCTGGTAAATTAGCCCTATATTATTTGTAGCGGATGCAATTCCTTCTGTGTAGTTACTGAGTTCACTTAGTTCGAGTGACTTCACATAATATTCCAGTGCAAGTTTATATTGTTCCAGGAAATAGTACCCATTGGCTATACGATTTAGTGCTCTTGCCTTTTGAATGTCATTACCCTCTTCGGTTCCGATTTTGAGCGCAGCCTGTGCGAATTCAACGCTCTTCACCGGGTTTTTAGACCAATATTCTTTTGAAATCTTCAGGAGGAGTTCAAATTTCTCTGTCGATCCTTTCACATATTGAAGCTGGTTTTCCATGCTTTCAACTTGTCCAATTGCAGGATTATTCAAAAGGATGAAGAGAATTATGAAAATAATATTTATGAGTTTAAAATTCTTCATCTTTAAATAAAATACTTTCCAGTATAACAAATTATTATTGATAATTCCTCTTGTAAATTGCTTTTGTTAAATTTATATTCAATGAAAGCAATGGGATATTTACTGGTAACTAAAATAAAATTAACCCAAAAATACGAATTCTATTGATAAAGGATTCCAGTATTCCCTGATTAAAACGGCATCATGTTCATCCGCTAGGTGAATTGCCATTTTTAAAAACTGCAATAATTCGAAGATATGTATCCTGGTTATTAAATAAAAATCCGTTAATAAGCCCTTGCAAATACTACTCTTTGTTTTGAAGGGTTCCCGGTATAAATACATTTACCATTTTCGGGTTTCCCATCTAAAGGAATGGTCCGAATAGTTGCTTTGGTTTCGTCTTTTATTTTTTCTTCAGTTTCGGTCGTTCCGTCCCAATGGGCCAGCACAAATCCACCTCTATTCTCAATGATATCTTTAAATTCATCCCAGGTATCAACAGAATAAGTACTGTTTTCTCTAAAGGCTAAAGCTTTATGATAAAGTTTCTTCTGAATTTGTTCCAGCAAATGTTCAATTTTACTTCCAATATCAGCTACCTGCAAAATTTCTTTTTCAAGTGTATCACGCCTGGCAACTTCCACTGTCTGGTTTTCAAGGTCTCTGGGTCCGATTGCAATCCTTACGGGAACGCCTTTGAATTCATATTCCGAAAATTTCCAACCAGGTTTATAGGTGTCACGGTCATCATATTTTACTTTAATTCCTTTTGCTTCCAGGTTAGTCTTGATTTTTACCGCATATTCCGATATTTCATTGAGCTGTTCAGGCTTTTTATAAATCGGGACGATAACTACCTGTATGGGAGCAAGCTTAGGCGGTAATACCAAACCCTGGTCATCAGAATGAGCCATGATCAATGCTCCCATTAAACGGGTTGATACACCCCATGAGGTGGCCCAGACATGTTCCAGCTTATTTTCCTTCGAAAGGAATTTTACATCAAATGCCTTAGCAAAGTTTTGTCCAAGAAAATGAGAAGTGCCGGCTTGCAGTGCTTTTCCATCCTGCATCAAAGCTTCAATGCAGTATGTGTCGATTGCACCTGCGAATCTTTCATTTGGTGATTTCGTGCCTTTTAAAACAGGCATAGCCATCCAATCCTCCGCAAAGGTTGCATAAACGTCAAGGATTTTTTTTGTTTCTTCGATAGCCTCTTCACTGGTAGCATGTGCTGTATGTCCTTCCTGCCATAGAAACTCAGCCGTTCGCAGGAATAGCCTTGTCCGCATTTCCCAGCGAACCACATTTGCCCACTGATTAATCAAAAGTGGTAAGTCACGATAAGACTGGATCCAATTCCTGTAAGTATCCCATATAATTGTTTCGGAAGTGGGCCTGATAATTAATTCTTCTTCGAGTTTGGCCTCTTCATCCACAACCACGCCTTTACCATCCGGTGATTTTTTTAGACGATAGTGCGTTACAACGGCACATTCCTTGGCAAATCCTTCCACATGATCCGCTTCTTTACTGAAAAATGATTTGGGAATAAACAAAGGGAAATAGGCATTTACATGTCCTGTATCCTTAAACATCTTGTCGAGGGTTGCTTGCATAATCTCCCAAATGGCATATCCATAAGGTTTAATGACCATGCATCCCCTTACTGCAGAATTCTCTGCCAAATCAGCTTTGATAACCAGGTCGTTATACCATTGCGCATAGTTTTCACTCCGTGTAGGAAAATCTTTTGCCATAATTGTTATTGTGGTATAGTGTTTGTATAAATTTGTATGCGTTTCTAAGATGCGCAAAAATAATTAAAAATTAATATAATTGGAGGATCTTAAAATGAAAACATTCATGCTTCTAACAGCCCTATCGGTCATCATCCTCGCCGGTTGTTCAACCTCAAAGTCAACAGCAGACTACGATGATGTTTATTCTACTACCAAAAAGAAAAGTGGAACCACCACTTCAGGGAATGACCAAACCCAGGTTACAAGTCCTGATTATTATGCAGAAGGTGCAGAAAACATTGCCGGTAATAATCCTGAAGATTATGAAACGGGTGAAAATGTGGCCTATAGCGACGAACCTTACCTGACTACAACCGAAACGGTAACAACACCGGAAGGAACAAATTATATTACAAATAACTATTATGAAGGTTACGCACCTGATGATTATTATGACTACTCATATGCATCCAGTATAGACAGGTTTTACGGCCCTAATATGGGTTACAATTATTATGCTCCTTGTTATACAGGTTATTACTATGATCCCTGGTATTGGGATTATTACTGGTACATGCCTTCGTTTTATTTTGGTTATGGCTGGGGTTGGGGTGGCATGTATTGGGGCTATCCTTATTATTCGTATTATCCATACAATAGTTATTGGTATGGGTATAATGATGGTTACTGGAATGGTTACTGGGATGGCTATTATGGCTATGGTTATAATGATTATTATTCGGGATATTATTACGGTCACAGGGACAATAGAAGTGGTTCAAACAATTCAGGTTCCGGAGTGAGCAAAGATAATCCTTCATCTGTTCAAAAAGTAACTCAGCCAAATTTCATGGAGCGGACAACTCCACAAATAGCCAAAAGCGATACACCTGATCGTCCATCAACCAATTCAACTGATGGCGGTGCAAGACCAAGCACCAATTCGAGAAACAATCAAAATGTTCTTGTTGCAAATACTCAAAACAATAATCCTACCCCCGGGAGAGATTCTGATCAAACTATCAGTGGTAGTAAGCAGGAACCTATTGGAACAAACTCAACAAATACAGCTGGCGGAACAGGTTTAATTGCCAGCGAGAAAAATAATTCACAGAATGTAATACAGGATCAGAACAGGCAGTCTAATTCATCATCAAGATACACCTATAAAAAACCTGCGGTAAATTCCAATGATGCAAAAGGAGGATATAAGCCAGGTCAAAGCATTGAGAGCAATAATAGCTCAAGACCATCACAGAAATATTCAAAACCCAATGACAATTCCACGACAACCGGAAAGGTAAGCTCTGGTCAACAGTCTACAACCTCAGGAAATCAAAACAGGCAGACCTATTCTAGGCCTCAATCGAACAATACCAACAGCTACTCGAAGCCATCGGGTTATAACAGTAATAGCCAAAGCAGCAGTCAGCCTGCGCGTTCCTCTTCCAATTCCTATTCACAACCTTCAAGGTCATCCAATAGCTATAGCCAGCCATCAAGATCGAGTAGCTCAAAGAGCTATTCATCACCGTCGAATTCAGGTGGTAGCAGAAGCTATTCATCTCCTTCCAGGTCGAGCAGCAGCGGATCATATTCGTCACCTTCCCGCTCAAGCAGCAGTTCTGGTGGTTCTTCATCAAGATCAAGTAGTGGCGGCGGTTCCAGTTCCGGTGGATCGAGCAGAGGTGGAAGAAAATAGTACATCGAAGAATTATTTCAACCTTAACTTTTAATACATCTGGTATGAAAAAGATAGCTTTAATCTTAATTGCCCTATGTAGTGTCAGTGAATTTGTAAAATCACAGAATGAGGTAGATGCTTTACGATATTCCAGAACTACATTTGGTGGTACATCAAGGTATATGGCGATGGGTGGGGCGTTTGGCGCATTGGGAGCTGATTTTTCAACACTAAGTTCGAATCCTGCAGGTATCGGATTATATAAAAAATCGGAATTTTCATTTACACCTTCCCTTTACTTCGGTAAAACCATATCTGAATACAATGGATCTAAAGCGGATGACTCAAAAACTAATTTTAATGTCAGCAATGCAGGGATGATATTTTCGGCTCCACCAAATAACAGCGAAAGATCGATTTTGAAAAACATCCAGTTTGGCATTGGCCTTAACAGGATCAATAATTTTAATAACCGGATGCTGATGGAAGGTTACAATAGTAAAAATTCAATTGTTGATACCTATGTTGAAGATGCAAATGGAGTCAATTATCAGGATATTGAGGATGATCCTTATGGCGATTATGCCTTTGATCTGAACCTTGCCTGGTATGATTATCTGATTGATACCCTTCAGGGTTCATCTGATCAATATCGGGGAGCCGTTACACCAGGTAAAAATAAGTTACAACAAAAAGAAATTAATTCGTGGGGTTCAATGAATGAATTCCTTTTTGCTTTTGGGGCTAATTTCACCGATAGATTGTATGTTGGTGCTGCATTTGCTTTTCCATACATACGGTATTTTGAAGAATCGTTATACAGTGAGGAGGATAATAAAAACCTGATGAATGATTTTCGCAGAATGAATCTTTATCAGGATTTACATACAAGTGGAACCGGGTTTAACATGAAGTTTGGCGTTATTTTCAGGGCAGCAGACTGGGTTCGGGTTGGTGGTGCCATTCATTCACCTACCTGGTTTTACAACATGAGAGATTATTGGTACACTACGCTTTCAGCTGAGTATGATAATAATGATTATTTTATAAAAAATTCACCAGAAGGTAATTACGATTATGAAATAGAAACTCCCTGGCGCGCCATGGGAAACATAGCCTTTATCATTGGTAAAGTGGCTCTCATCAGCGCCGATTATGAATACGTTGATTATTCAAGGGCAGAACTTAAGGGATATGACTATGGATTTTATAATGAAAATGCTGCAATCAAAAGTAAATACGAAAAATCTCAAAATATCCGTGTTGGAGGTGAATATAAATTAGGCCAATTGGCGTTTAGAGCCGGGTATTCATTTTACGGCAGTCCGTTTGCATCAGGAGTGAATGATGGCAAGAAAAACTACTATACCGGCGGACTTGGCTATCGGGATAAAAACTTTTTTGTTGACCTTGCTTATGTTTACTCCTCAAGCAAAGAAGATTATTACCTCTACAGATCAGAAAATGTTCAGGTTAATCCGGTAAAGAATAAATACATTACAAATAATGTTCTTTTAACAATAGGATTGAGGTATTAAAAAAACGGCTGTCAATTTATGGCAGCCGTTTTAATTTCAATAAAGTTCATGATCAGGGAACTTTAGTTCCTTGTCCAAGATTCGGAACCCACACATTATTTTTATCGGGGTTATTCACCTGTCCATTCAAATTGAAATCACCCATTATATAACCCTTTGTTCCGACCTGCGAATTCCAAACAGTTGTTTTATCAGCCAGGTTTATCAGTTGGTTTGGAGCGCCATCAGCGCCATACATTCCATAGATTCCACCACCTAAATTTTTCTGTCCGTTCAGGTAAGCCTGCCCGGCAGGAGTACCGAAATCATAGGTGTAATAATTAATTCCTGATAGGATTAATGGTGAAGCCGATAAAACACCTAGGTGGTTTCTATGCCAAATTACTACAAATGGATTGTACTGGAAAACGCCAAATACCTTAAGCGGGCTTGCTCCGTCCAATCCTACTACCAAACCATTGTTCAGAACAAAAGCCGGTTGCATCGAAACCATTGTTGCTCTTGTGGCTGCTGCTGCAGAAGGTGCATCCCGAAACTCAACAAGTACCCAATCTGTAATGTTTACATTAGGTATTGAAGGTACAGATTCTGTTCCATTGTAATACCAAACTGCTGTTGGATCAGAATTGTAAGGCTGTCCTAGTGGTAAGTAACCTAAAGTATTCAACGTTGTAGACATATTTACTCCTGTAAATGGACCTTCAAGAAAAACTTTTAAACCAACCTCTACGTCACCTTCAATTGTTATCTGATAGTCCTCAACTTCGCCATCAGGAGCAAGTCCTGTATATGATAATCCTGCTACAGAGCTGAACCGGTATCTTGCAAAAGTCTTACCTACTTGCGCATTTGCAGGTACTCCAATAATAAAGCTATTTGTTCCGGCTGTTAATGGCTGGTCAATAAAGATTTGCTCGCCCGGGTCACCCCAGTATCCGTTGGCATCGTAATCAACCCATGCATTTAAAATTCCACTAACTGAAGCAGTAACATCAAGCCAGATTATTCCACCCGGAGACCATGGGGGAGAGAAGGGATAAAGACTGACACCATCTTCATCATCCGTTCCATCATTATCATCACCCAGAGCATTCGGATCAGGCTGACCATCAATATCAGCATCAACACCTGCACCCAGGTAGGTTATGTTATCAATTAAGTGTCTTGCCCCATCGTTGATGATTAAGGTTGGATAAGCCGGATCCATTGCATCTCCAAAATCAATACTTGGTGGAGGATCGGCTGAAATGATCACTTCATCAATAATGCCATTAAAAGGCATGTAGCCCCCCCATCCGCTTAACCGCATTCCGATTCCTACACTTTGAGTGGTTGAAGCCGGCGGATTGCTCCATGGAGCCTGACCTTCAAGGTTACCGTCAACATAAACACTCATAAAGGAACCATCCCATGATGCCATCACATGGTGGTAGGTATTATCTCTTAGTTCTGTTGTGCCAAATACATCTGCAATACCCACGGCTCCTGAATAGATAGAAAATCTTAAAATGCCACTGCTAATGTATAAGGTAAATCCTTTGCTTCCTGCCGGATTGTATTCATATTTATCAACGATCGCATAATAACTGTTTGTACCCGTTGACTGAATCCATGCCTGAACCGAGAATTGACCAGTGATATCCAGACTTAAAGAATGAGGAACGGTGACATCATCGCTGTTTCCGTTAAAACTCAAAGCGTAACCCATCAAGCTTGATGTCCATGTTGCACCTGTTATTATCCCGTCGTTTTGATTACTGGTCGCGTCATAAGCTACGTTTCCGGTGTTTTCGTCAAAATGCCAGATGGCAACTGGATTACGGATGATGACTTCATAATCTTCAACTTCGCCATCAGGTGCTGCTCCCATATAACCTAAGCCCAATGCAGTACTGATCCTGAACCTGGCAAATGTTGACCCAAGGTTAGCGCTTGGATTAACTGTGAAGGTTAGCAGGTTACGCCCAACAGGCAAAGCAAAGTCAGTAAATATCTGTTCACCAGTATCATTGAAATCACCATCTGTATTTAAGTCAATCCATCCCTGGAGAAAACCATTTCCCTGTGAAGCAGTAACTGCCAATTGAGCAACTTGACCAGGGAATATCCCACCAATGAAATCAACTCCGTCTTCATCATCCAAATTGTTATTATCATCACCTAATGCAGCAGGATCTTGTTGTCCGTCTAACTCGGCATCAATCAGGCTTCCGAAATACAGAGGACTAATCAAATGACTTGGACCATTATTAGCGGCCATGGTCGGATAAGGTCCGTCCGGTAAATCCCCGAAATCCAGTTCCTCGACAATTTCTTCAGAGGTTATGACAAATGCCATATCGCTATACCGGTAAGGCTGGATTGAAGTCCAAACGATGCTTTGCCATGGAGCAAATGAAGTCATGGATGCAGCTGGACAAAGAACAGGAACTGTGGACCGATCAGATTCCTGCCACCTCCAAATAGCGGGATCGTTCGGATTGTTCGAATAAGCGCATATATCAATCCAGTACCTGTTGCCAGGAATTTGATTGAATGGTTGCGGGAGGACAAACTCATATAAATAAATTGCAGAACCTTCATTGTTAACCAGTCCTGTATTTTGTTCAACCAGGGATGAGAATGGAACATCAAATCCAATTAATTCAGAATTGACTGGCAAACAAAGCCCTGTCGGATCATCTGCATGAATACTGATGTGAAAATGATTGATGTATGAGCCTCTCTTTTCCTGGTTTGAGGCATCGAGTTCGTAATTTCCCCACCAATGGAGATCTGTAACCACTCCTCCATTACACAACCAATCGTCTGCCAGAATGATATAATCATAAGGGGGCATCACATAATCATGAGCATGTAAACCTGGCAATTCAACACAAGGTTCCTGTATCCACTTGATGTCAGGATTTTGAGTTATTTCAACTTCATAATCCTCAACTTCACCATCTGGAGCAGCACCATTGTATGACAAAAGCTGAGCACTGCTAAACCGGAACCGAGCATAAGTAACTCCTAAATTGGCAGTGACCGGAACCATGTGATTTAAGCATACTGTATAACCAAAATGAATGTACTCATCGGTGAAAATCTGTTCTCCAGCGTCTGCCCAATCACCGTCGGCATTGAAGTCCATCCAGCCTTGCAAATAGCCGGCAACACTGGTTGTGACCGTAATCTGAGCCGGGCTTCCGGCCAATATCTGTCCGAATACAATGCCATCCTCATCATCATATCCATCATTGTCGTCACCAAGGGCATTAGGATGGGGTTGACCGTCGAATTCAGGATCAACTGAAGCTCCAAGGAAAGTAATCCCATCTAAAAAGTGTCTTGCTCCATTGCTTGAAAACCTGGTTGGGTATGTCGGATCGTTGGCATCACCGTAATCCATCTCTTGTAGCGCTGGATTTTCTAATTTGTTGAAATAAATATCACCCTGAGCATCAGGACTGGCTAAGGTAAATGTCATATAAGCATGAGTTTGATCAACTACCAGTCCTAAATATTCTCCCATCCATAAACCTGAAGGGGTGTTGGGTGATGGAGCGCTGAAACTGCTTACCATCTGATTTGCATTAAAACTATTCCCCCCATCAGTGCTGGTAGCCATATATACTTCCCAGTTTAGATCGCTCGGGTCATTCCTTCTGTCGTACCAGGCAACGTCTATAATTCCATTGGGTTTTACATCCATCCATGGTAAAACCTGGTCGTTATTTGTACCGTCGTCGTTCACCATGATTCCGGGTGACCAGGTCGCTCCTCCATTAGTCGATTTAATGAAGATAATATTCCCTTCATCTCCGCCAAGAGCTTGAGCAGCAAAGACCATATAAATTTCCTGTGAATTAAAGGGAGAAGTATGAATAACTGGCGCTCCTTTGGCCAGGACATCAGAACCACCATTCAGATTCAAAGGAGGTAGTGGAATTGTCATTACAGGGATGTCTGATGAACGCCAGGTAATTCCACCATCAGTTGAAACATCTAAATAAATACTACCAGAACCGCCAGTCTGAACATTATAATCGAGCCAGCTCACGTAAATAGTACCGTCAGGTGCAACTGCCGGGACAGGCATGTTTGCCATGTTACTTTGTGAACCATTAAGAATTACCTGTGTACTCCATGTTAATCCGCCATCGGTAGAGGTTGAAAAATAAATATCACTCTGCAACAGCGGATTATTCCATCCTCTATCTTTAATTTCAACAATGTATATATTATTGAAAAAAAGACTTGCCGGGTTGACATCAGCTGTTATCTGGCACCGGTCGTTGAACCTGTAATTCGGATCGGGTGAACCGGATGGAGGACCATCTGTTGCAACAGCTACCGGTGCGTTCCATGTAATTCCGCCATCGGTAGATCTATGCACAAATAGCCCGCTTGCCGGTCCATTTGCCCAGTCATAATCTGTGGAGATATGAGCAACATAAAGATTACCTAATGCATCGGCTGTAGCTGTTGGATCAAATGCATCAATAAAATTTCCCCCTCCATAAGGATCGGGAGGATAAGGCAACTGAAGCGGATTCCAGGAGGTTCCGCCATTGTTGCTATAACTAACGCCTAATCCCGGACCTCCCGGATATGGGTGATCATTATAAGCAGCTAAAAGTACAGCCGGAATTCCAGGTTGCACTCCCTGAAGGAGTGCCATTGAAATTTCATTTTGAACAAATGACATTGAAGGATCCGGATCTACCAGATTTCCGCTTGCGCCCTGTGTAATATTGACTAAGTAATCTTCCACTTCACCATCAGGAGCATTACCGAAAAAGCCTAATCCGAGCGCCATGCTATACCGGAAGCGAGCATATGTAGTTCCGATTTGCGCTCCAGCAGGAATCAGAATAGCAACGGTATTTAATCCGGGATTTAACATGAGATTGATGAAAATTTGTTCTCCGGGATCGCCCCAGGAATTCAATTGGTTAAAATCAATCCATCCGTTAAGAAAACCGGTCTGAGAAGCAATAACATCGATGGTGGCAGATTGACCGGGTATTAAAGCTGTTTTGAATGTTATTCCGTCTTCATCATCATTTGGTGGTGGAAACAGGATATCCAGGTCATCACCCATCGCCTGTATATCGGGTTGGCCGTCTTGTTCCCCATCAACCGAATTTCCCAGATACATTCCTGTAATAATCATGTGATTAGCTCCCATGCTTGCTGATAAGGTAGGATACGGACCATCCGGTGCATCTCCCCAGTCAAATTCTTCCGATTCTTCGATAAAAACTCTGTAATCCTCGACTTCACCATTCTGGGCTGTGCCATAAAACAAAATACCACCGGTTGTATTGAATCTGAATCTTGCGTAAGTGTATCCCGAAAGCGCTGATGCGGGAACCATAAAACTTAAAATATTTGGTCCAGGTAACAAACTGTAATTTTGAAAAATAAATTCACCTGCATCCCCCCAAACATTTATTTTATTAAAATCAATCCACGCATTTAACATACCTCCAGCCGAAACGGTGATCTGGAGTGTCGCCATTTGCCCGGGTACAAGAGCAGAGGTGAAAACGACCCCATCTTCATCATCAGCACCCAAAGGATTAATATCATCTCCGTCAGCAGGCATTGTCGGCTGACCGTCAGATTCTGAATCGATCAGATTACCCATTCTTAGTCCGGTATTCACATGCCTTGCCCCGCTTACTGCAAATAATGTAGGGTATGGTGCAGGAGCGTCCCCGAAATCATAAGTAGCTGCTGGAAAATTCTGTATCGCAGCCTTAATATTAGGTCTTGGTCCAATGTTTCCGGATGGTCCATAAGCTTGAGCCGTTCCCCAGGTTGACAAATGAGATCTCATATAGGAAGGAGTAGGTGGCGTTGAAGATACATTGGCAAGATAATACCCTTCAATACAAGCCAGTGCTCCTGCCACAATAGGTGATGCACTCGATGTGCCACCGAACGTTGATGTATAGTAATAGTTTAACCCTTCTGTTGAATAATAGTTTCCATAGCCGGTGGTAAAAACATTTTCTCCCCAGCCTTGCAGGTTATATCTCTGACCATAACTTGATCCCCAACTTCCGGAATATGATGGAGTAATCCTTTGCCTGTCATTTGTTGATGTGGCTGTTCCTGCTCCAACTATAATCGCACCTGAGTTTCCATACCATGAATAGTTATCTGTATTGATATTTCCATTGCCTCCTGCTTCAACGACATGAATTCCCATAGCGATAGCATTTGTAATGGCAATATATACTGCGTTGTATGTTTGAGTGGTTGAAGGATAGGATGTTCCCCACCATTCAATTGGAACATACCATTGATTTGGATTATAAAGTTCCCATTGTTGCTCAAGCAGGATGATATCGCCTGCAGATAAATTTGAAATAGCCAGTGAAATTGCTCCGGCAACATTCCAACTTAAAGAGCCATATTCCCAGTAATAACTACCACAAGTCAATAAACCAGAACCATAACAGATACCAGTTGTGCCCCATAGGTTATTATCAGCAACCAATTCACCAATTACTGCCGTACCATGGTGATCATTTGCTTCCGGATTAACAATTTGGTTAGGGTTAATCTGAGAGCCGTATGCTTTGGAAATATCTGCATGATAATAATTCCATGCATATTCAATATCACAAACGTTTACCCCTGTTCCTGTTCCACCGGTTTGTGTCCATGACCATATCGCATCAACACCTGACGGATTATTGGACGAAGCATTAAGATATCCTTGCAGGTATTGATAGCTTACCGGAGGAGGAGATGGGGCCGGTACGGGCTTTGGAACGGGCATAGCCCGTTCAATACCCTGGAGTGCCTCAAGTTGTTTGCAAATTTTCCAGACATCCTGACCTTTTGGAATTTGAAGTCTGTAAATGTTGTTTAGGTTATAAAGGTCCTGACCAGTATTACGTTCTCCATTTGTTTCCCAACTGTCAATTGTGGATTCAGGCACATCAGTGATCCTATGCCACTGATGCCATTCCAGATCATTTAAAACCTGATCGGTTCCCTGCAATGCCTGGGTTGCAAGATCAACCAGGTTTCCATTGCGCATTCTAACTTTTGATTCGCTCGTGAACATTACTTCTATCCAATCTTCTTCGCAGAGATAAGATTGAATAGATTGTTCTCCAGAATTTTCTCCCTGGTTTTGTGTATAAACCGGAAAAATTAAAAAAACCTGCTGGAAAAAAACCAGAACTGAAAGTAAAAAAATCTTTTTCATAATATTTGGTTTAATTGTTATGCTAATTTTTAAAGATTTGATGACGATCAATAAGTAAGAAAGAACCTGAAATTTTCAGGCTGCCAAAGTACAAAAATAAAAGAGAAAAGTCAAGTTTTTTCTTTGATAATCAATCACATCAATATGATATCGATGTATGTTTATTATTGCATAAAATAAGAATACTTTGGAAAGTAGAAGGGGTGAAGAAGAAATGAATAGAAAAATTATTTATCTTTTATTCTGTTAAGGCCGGCTTTTGCCTTTTGGTTGATGCTGTTTTTGTATTCCTTATTTTCCATCCTCTGCGCTAATTCATAGTTTTCAGCCGCCGTTTTAAAATCTCCCTTATTTTCATAGATGATTCCAAGTTGCAGGGCAGCATTGGCAGCAAAATAGTATGGGGATTCTGACCCATTCTCAATGGTTTTCAAATAAAACGGGACAGCGGTTTCTGTTTTTCCCCATTCATGATAAATCCTACCGATACGATAGGAAAATTCAAGTGAGTCTCTGGAATTTTTTAAGAATCCGGTTGTCTTCGAACTGGTGATGGCCGCCAGGGCTTTTTCATAATAACCACCATCAAATAAAAGTCGAGCTTTTAAAAGATACACATTCGGGACAGCTTTATTAGTGGCTTCCCGATCAGCCTGTATGTCGGCATCCACAACAGCATTACCATATTGATTTACCTTGGCAATAAATTCCTGGTACTTATCCATATTTTCATTTACAAGGTAATACCATGCAATTTTCTGATAGGAATCTTTGATGTAATTGATCCCCTTAAAATTGATGGCATATTTAAATAGATATTTATAAGCATCACTGTCGAGCCGGTTCAACTTTGCCACGCCTGTTAAATAATCAAGGAAATAGAAAGGGAAATATTCATCACCCATGGGCCGCGACAATAAAAGCTCAATGGCTTTATCGTTCATTCCATTATCAGAGTATATACGGGAAATCGCATAGATCGCAAGGGGATTCCTCAGGCCGGAACTATCACTCTCAATAAGTTTAATATTATCAAGCGCTTTCTGGCGGTTGGTTGTAAGATTAATTTGGATGAAGCTCAGGTAAAATAAGCACTCGGCCTTATAGTGGGCATATTCCTTTTGTGTAACTGAAGCATTTAATACTTTTAAAATTTCATTTACTCCCTGGTCAATGGTTCCCTCGACACCGACGAGTTTTTTCACCCAGTTATAATTATCCGGAACGGTACCTATTAATGTATGCATCATTCCAAGGTTGATCAGATTAGGAAGAAAATCCGGAAATTCTTCATTATTCTCAACAAGCAAACGATAGGCTCTATTGATTTCAAGAGTAGCTGTGGTATATTCTTTGAACTTTGCCCTTGCTACTGACCATTGAAGATTAACCTGTGCCAAACAATACCGATAATATGGCGAACGTTCGTCTCCCTCTTTCAACCTGTCAATTATCTGATCTTTCAAATCATCATATTTGTCGAAGTCTTTTTCTTCTTCAGCAATGAAAACTGACAGGAAATAAATATAGTTTTCAAGGAGGTATGGGATGTTATTTTCAGGATTAATGGTTTTTTCCTGATCGATTAATTTTTTTCCTTCCTTAAATTTAAGGCTGATTATGGCTGAGTAAGCATTTACACAATTCGGATTAAAATCATACTTATATTGTCCAAAGCTAAAGTTGCATATAAAAATCAGAATAAAAAATGTTCCTGTCTTGTACATTATATTTTTATTTCAATTCCATAAAAATAGAAAAAAGAGGGGAAATATAAAATAACCCCTCTTTCATACGAAGATTTTTATGATTAGTTTGCTTTGTTAACCAAATTCGAAATTTCCTCATCAACGATAATCCTCCCGCAATATTCGCAAACAATAATTTTCTTATGCATCCTGATGTCAAGTTGCGATTGAGGAGGGATTTTATTAAAACATCCTCCGCAGGCATCCCGTTCAATATGAACTACTGCCAGACCATTTCTTGCATTTACACGAATTCGCTGGTAAGCATTTAGTAAGCGATCTTCTATAAATTTCTGGTTTTCAGTGGATTTTTTTATGAGTTCATTTTCATCTTTCTGAGTGTCGGCAACAATATCATTCAATTCAGCTTTTTTTGCTGAAAGATCTTTCTTTCTTTCACTTAAAATTTCTTTTGACTTAGTGATCTCTTCCTTGATAATATCCAGCTTAAACGTAAATTCTTTTATTCTCTTTTCACTGAGTTGAATTTCCAATGTCTGAAATTCTATTTCCTTGCTCAGCGAGTCGTATTCCCGGTTATTCCTGACATCGTTTTGCTGCTGCTCATACTTTTTGATCATGGCTTCACTTTCCTTGATCGCTATCTTTTTCTCTGCAATCTGTTTCTTCAGAGAATCTGTTTCTTCCTGGTAATTGCCAATTCTGGTTTCAAGCCCTGCAATTTCATCTTCAAGATCCTGTACTTCAAGTGGAAGTTCACCGCGGACGATTCTGATCCTATCGACCTGCGAGTCAATTTGTTGAAGTGTATATAATGCAATAAGTTTTTGCTCAATGGTAATTTCTTCTTCTGTTTTTTCAGGAGTTGCAATCACCGGTTTAATTTTTTCTTCCGGTAATGGTTTTTTAGTTGCACTTGCTTTTGTTTTTTTTGCCATAATTAATTGCCTTATAGATAATTAACTGAGTTTGTGTTTATTTCTGAAATAAGGACTGCAAAAGTAGGAAATTTATTTTTTAAAACATTATAAATTAATTCTTTTACAAATTGTTCGCTCTCGTAATGTCCTATATCAGCAATAACAATTTTATTTTCTGCTTCGAAAAAATCATGGTACTTAACATCCCCTGTAATAAAAATGTCAGCTTCTGCTTTTATTGCATCCTGAATCAGAAAACTTCCGGAACCGCCGCAGACAGCTACTTTTTTTATTTTTTTACCAATGAGGCCGGAGTGCCTTATACAACCAGTTTTAGTAATATTTTTAAGAAAATTTAAAAAGTCTGATTCATCTGTTTCATATTCCAATTCACCAATCATCCCTGCGCCTTCACGGTTGGATTTATTTTCAAGCCTGTATATATCATAAGCTACTTCTTCATAAGGATGAGCGGATATGAGTGCATTTAAAATTGTTTCCTCCAAAAAGACAGGGTAAATGGTCTCAATGCGAATTTCGTTTTCGTAATGAAGCTTTCCTTTTTCTCCAACAAATGGGTTAGCTTTCTCTGAACCTCTGAATGAACCTTTTCCGGGAGTATTGAAGCTGCAACTGTCGTAATTACCAATGTTTCCGGCTCCGGCTTCAAATAATTCTTTCCGAACATTTTCGGCATGTTCAGTTGGACAAAAGGTTACAAGTTTTCTCAACATTTCCTTTTTGGGTGAAAGAATTTTCCTGTTTTTGAGCCCGAGTTTATCACATAATATTTCATTTACGCCTTTATCAGAATTATCCAGGTTTGTATGAAGTGCATATATTCCTTTGTCATTTTTAATTGCTTTCTGGACCATGCGTTCGGTCGCATTTTTTCCGGTAATGCTTTTCAAACCGGAAAAAATCAAGGGATGGTGTGAGATAATCAGGTTGCAATTTTTCCGGATGGCCTCTTCCATTATCTCCTCGGTGATATCTAACGTGATTAAAACCTTGTTGATCTCATCATCCGGATGGCCTAACAATAAGCCTGAATTATCATATGACTCCTGCAAAAACAATGGAGCAAATTCTTCCAGGGGCTTGACAATTTCTTTGATTTTCATTTTGCGATTATTTTTCTTTTTCAAAATTAATTTAAAGTTCAATGAATAATGAATTTGCAAATAAAAACTATTGTATTTTTAACGGGTGAATCTGATCCGTTTAATATTATTTCCTTTTAGCCTTATTTATGGCCTGATAACCTGGATAAGGAATAAATTATTTGACTGGGGAATTCTGTCTTCAAAATCCTTCGATATCCCGGTGATCTCGGTTGGAAACATCTCCACCGGTGGTACAGGAAAAACACCACACATTGAATACCTAATCAGGTTACTTGGTAAGGAATTCAAGGTCGCAGTTTTGAGCCGTGGGTATAAGAGGAGATCAAAAGGATTTATAATTGCTGGTGAGAACTGCAGCCCGGACCAAATCGGTGATGAGCCATTTCAGCTTTTTACCAAGTTTAAAAATATTATCGTTGCGGTTGATGAAAAGAGGGAAAGGGGTATTTCAAACCTTTTGAAACTATCCCCGCGTGCTGATATCGTGTTGCTTGATGATGCTTTTCAGCACCGGTATGTGAAACCAGGTTTTTCCATTTTACTAACCGACTATCACAACATATTCACCCATGATTATGTGCTTCCTTCCGGCTCATTAAGGGAGTTTCGCTGGGGTGCAAAAAGAGCCGATATCATTGTGGTTACTAAAACATCCAAAGTCCTTTCCCCCATTACACGTCAAAGTATTAAAGAGGAGATTAAGCCAAAAACACTTCAAAAACTTTTGTATTCCTATATCGATTATGGTCCGTTTCTTCCGATCAAAGGAATTGATTTTGTTCCGGATGGGCGAAAAAGGTATAATACTATTATGATCGTTGCAGGTATTGCAAATACCTACCCTTTGGAATTTCACTTAAAGAGTTTTTGTGATGAAATTAAATTACTGAGATTCCCTGACCATCATGCCTACGATCAGAACGACATTGTCAAGATAATGGAAACGTATGATGGAATTATTACACAAAATAAAATTATTGTGACTACTGAAAAGGATTTAATGCGAATTTCGCGACCCGAATTTATAAATAATTTGCAGCATTATCCGGTTTGTTATATACAGATAGAAATCGTTTTTCATAAGGATGACAAACCAATATTTGATAAACACATTTTAGATTATGTTAGAGCAATTAAAGGAGACAGTTCAATACATTAAAAGCCGCACTGATTTTGAACCTGAATTTGGAATTGTGCTGGGAACCGGATTGGGTGCCCTGGTTAACGAAATTCAAACCATAAGTACCATAGCCTATAAGGATATTCCGAATTTTCCCGTCTCAACCGTAAAGGGACACGAAGGCAAATTAATTTTCGGCAAGCTGGGCGGTAAAAATGTTGTGGCCATGCAGGGCAGGTTTCACTATTACGAGGGATATACTATGAAGGAAGTGGCATTTCCCATCCGTGTTATGAAATTTCTCGGAATAAAATTACTGATCCTTTCCAATGCAGCAGGCGGCGTAAATGCGGATTATGAGATCGGTGACCTTATGATAATTAAGGATCACATTAACCTTATGGGGAACAATCCGCTAATTGGAAAAAATGATACCGGGCTTGGACCGCGTTTCCCGGATATGAGCGATGCTTATGATAAAAAAATTATCAGGCATGCTACCAGGATCGCCCGGCAACACAACATTCATTTCCAGGTTGGGGTATATGCTGCTGTCACT
This sequence comes from uncultured Bacteroidales bacterium, assembly GCA_963749345.1. Classification (GTDB taxonomy): domain Bacteria; phylum Bacteroidota; class Bacteroidia; order Bacteroidales; family JAADJA01; genus JAADJA01. The sequence continues at coordinate 1,549,742 of CAVVMO010000004.1, forward strand.
GGTCCTACTTTTGAAACGCCATCCGAATATAAATACATCCGAATTTTAGGCGCAGATGCGGTGGGTATGTCTACTGTTCCGGAAACGATTGCTGCGCGGCATATGGATTTACCCGTATTTGCAGTATCGGTCATTTCCGATTTGGGTGTGGAAGGGAAAATAGTCGAAATCTCTCACGATGATGTGATAGATGCGGCAAGTTTGGTTGAACCCAAGATGACTCTTGTGATCAAGGAAATGATCGAGAATTTAGAATTTTAAGAAGATCGATACTTTTATTCCTCAAATACTTTTTCTGCAAAATCTTCAGCCCACTTTACAACAATATCTCTTTCTGCCTTTGTAAGTCTGGCTTCTGCATGCATAATCGTATATATTTTCATGGGCATGTTTTCCTCGCTTACTTCCTCCCCAATTTTGTCCAGCGATTTCAGCTTATCCTTCTTTGAAAAATCTCCCCATTTACTGAGATCAAGATGTTCACGACCCTCCTTGATATCTCGTGCAACCAACCATGAAACCGGAGCAACATGCGAATACCATGGAAATTTAACTTTCTGCGAATGACAATCGTAACAAGCATTTTTCAATAAAAGCCCTACTTCCTGTGGAATTTCAGTGATTTCAAATAAATCCTTACCAGGTGAGGGTTGGTTTAAAGGTTTGCCGTTTGGAATGAATTGGATAATTATAAATATTGCCACCAGAACCAGCAACGATATTCTGATTACTTTTTTCATTTTAGTTAACTATTTCATTAACTCTTCTGAGGTATTTTCTGCCCATTCCTTCAATTGTTCGGCTTCTTCTTTGGTTAGGGCTTTGTCAGGATATTTAGCCAGAAATTTCTCAGGTGGCATTTCATTTTTGCCAATTGTTTCAGCAATACCATCAAGTTTGGCAACTAATTTTGCCTTTGAAAGGTCAGGCAATTTATCAATTAACAACTTTTCTTTGGCTTTGTCATTGGTCGATTCTGAATTATGACACCCAAAGCATGACTTGTCGAGAATGCTGTTTATACCTTCAGGGATCGTGAATTTTTCCTGGGGGACGGAACCGAATGAAGGTCTAGTACCATATTCACCGAATGAGGTTAATAAAACAAAGGTAAATCCGATTACCGGTAATAATACCAAAATTGAATAATTTACTTTTTTCATAATTATGAGTTGAATATTTAATTAGACATTTTATTTTAAACAAAGTTATAACAAAAATGAGTTGAATAGGTTTAATTTTTTGCTTTTGAAGTTCCTTTCAAAAAACAGAGCAGAAAATGATTATTTTTTTTCGCCGTACTATTTGCGCAATTCAATCCGTGAAGTCCAGGATGAACACACGCCACTTTTCTTTATCGATTTTGTATTTTCGGGTTGTCAATGGCGTCAGCGCCACTCCAAAAGCAATCATGCTTCCGCTAATGATAAGGGTTTCTTCGGGAACAATAGGATTGTCACTATTGATCAAACCATTAATTGTACTGATGCCTAAATAAGCGATTCCGGAAAGCACAGTAAGATATTGCAGAAAATTAAAACCCCATGGTTTCCTGTAAATTGCGGCAATATTTCCGATCATAATTTCATTTGCATCGTCGATAATGATGCTACTGTCATAAATAATGCTAATTGTTCCGGAAATGAGGGTATCGTTGGAAATTGTCCTTATTTTAATTTTATCACCGCTGTAGAACTTATAATTTTTAATTGTTCCCGGTCGTTCGACTATGAAAATATTTTGTGCCCCCAGGTTGAATCCTAAGGCAAACAGAATTAAAAATATCCAACTTTTCTTAATCCTTTGCATACGATCTTTGGCTTGCCGAAATTAATAAAAATCATAATAACTTCAAATTCTCAGGATTAATCAATCCTAATCTTCAAATTCATTTAAATGACTTAAAACTTTTCATTGCTTATTTTTGCAGTTCGATTGAAAAATATGATCAAACAAATTATTCTCGGTATATTGGTTGGAATCATGCTGGGTTCGTGTTCAAATGAAAAGGACCGGGGATCAGCTTTAATTTCCGGGTCGGCTCCTGAATTAGTGGATCAGTGGATGTATCTCGAGGAGCTTGAAGTTAAGAGGTTGGTGATGATTGATTCAATAAAAGTTAATGAAAAAGGAACTTTTAATTTTGAAATTCAATTGACTGACCCTGCATTTTTCATCTTAAGGAGCACAAATGAAAACCGGCTTACCTTGTTGATTGACAAAAATGAAAAAGTTGAGATCCTTTGCAAAACAAAGTCGCTTAATCAAGGATGCACTGTGACTGGTTCGCCTGGCTCAGCCTTTTTATTGGATTTTGAAAAATTCATGCTGATGCAAAAGCAAAAGATTGATTCTCTTGCTGAAGTTTTTTATTCTTACGAAGGCACTCCTGATTTTTTAATCAAAAAGCTCGAACTGGATTCAGCTTATTCAAATGTGATGGAAGATCAGAGAAAATATGTAATGAATTTTATCAATAAAAATACGGGGTCTCTGGCATCGCTGCTGGTAATTAACCGAAAGCTTGGGAACAACAAGGTAATGGATGAATATGAGGATTTCATTTATTTTCACAGGATTGATAGCGCTTTAAATATTCTTTATCCAACCAACAAACATGTCATAGATCATCATGGCCGGGTAGAGGAAATCCGTGGAAGGAAATTCGACCGGTTTACCGCTGATGAAAAACTTCAACCTGGTAAAACAGCCCCCAATATTGTCGTGAGGGATACAAGTAACAATCCTGTTGCCCTGAAAACTTTGATAGGTAAAAAGGTGTTAATCTGTTTCTGGGCAGGCTGGAATGCAAAATCCAGGCAGGATAACCGGAAACTGGTTAAATTATATCCCGGATTTCGGAAAAAAAATCTGGAAGTTTTTGGTGTATCGCTGGATGAAAGTGAAATTGTATGGAAAGGTGCTGTAAAGCTGGACCAGCTTCCGGGAATACAAGGTTGCGACCTTATGGGATTGAATTCGGATGTGATAAAGGATTATAATTTAACAGATCAGCTTCCTTATTATTGTATCGTTGATGAAGAAAGAAAAATCTTATTTCGCGATAAGGACTTCAACAAAATAATCAACCGGTTGGAGGAGATATTTTAATAGATTTGCATAATTACTTTTACTATTGACAACACTAGCACCTTCTAAAAAGATTTATTTCATTTCCGATAGTCATTTCGGAGTACCCACACGTGAGAAAAGTCTCGAACGTGAACGTCTTTTTATCTTATGGCTTGACGAAGTAAAGAAGGACGCACAGGAAATATATATCATGGGCGACTTATTTGAATTCTGGTATGAATATAAAACCGTCATTCAGAAAGGCTATGTGCGTCTGCTCGGAAAGCTTGCGGAAATTACTGATTCAGGAATCCCAGTCTATTTTTTTAGGGGAAACCATGACGTTTGGGCTTTTGATTACTTAGCAAAGGAAATCAATATTAAAATTTTTCCGGATACACTGGTCAAAGAATTCAATAGCAAAACTTTCTTTCTTGGTCATGGAGATGGGCTGGGTAAAGGAGATAACGGCTATAAGTTTATTAAGAAAGTATTTCGCAACCGCATTAATCAGTGGCTTTTTAGCTGGCTTCATCCTGATGTTGGAACTGCAATGGGCTTGTTCTGGTCGAACCGGAGCAGAATTGCCAACGAAAATACCGGCCTTGAAAAAGTGAATCAGGCAGGTCTTGACAGGCTGACAGGGTATTGTAAGCAAATCCTTCAAAAAAATCCGGAGATTGATTATTTTATTTTTGGTCACATCCATCAGCCCAAAGTCATTGATTTGAATGGGAAAGCTCGTTATTACAGCATTGGCGACTGGATAAACTATTACTCATATCTGGTTTTCGATGGCGAAAAACTCGAACACAAATACTTTAAAAAATAACAATATGAAAATGAAACTGATTATCGCTTTGCTTGCTTTTTTCTTGATTGTGCAGGCATATTCTCAGCAACAGTCTAAATGTTCTCACACATCCTCCTTCGAAAAATCATGGATCAGCGATACACTCGATGCCCTTTCCTACACTATTCATCTAACATCTTTCGATTTTACAAATCATGAGATCACTGCACTAACAGAAGTAGAACTGGCTTCTAAAGTGGACAACCTCAATGAAATAAAACTGGAGCTGATGGACCTTACCGTGGATGATGTCCATATTGATGGAGTTTTAGTTCCGAATTTCCAGCACGAAGGTATGATCCTTTCTATTCCGCTTTCCAGTCCAATAAATACAGGAGATAATATTCTGGTTTCTGTTTCCTATCATGGTGAGCCCTTCCACGAAGACTGGGGCGGATTTCACTGGTCGGGAAATTACGCATTTAATCTGGGTGTTGGTTTTGTCTCCATCCCTCACAATCTGGGTAAAACATGGTTTCCATGTATCGATGATTTTCGTGACCGGGCTTTATATACCGTTTTTGCAACGGTTCCGGCTGGAAAAGATGCAGTTTGCGGGGGATTACTTGAAGATGTTGTGAATAACGGGAATGGGACTTATACTTATAAATGGGTGCTGGGGCAGACTATCCCGACTTATCTTGCTTCAGTTGCCGTTGGTGATTACGCCAGGTGGACAGATACCTATAATGGAATAAATGGGGATGTTCCCATTGAAATCTGGGTGAGGCCTTCTGATTCAAATAACGTTAATGGTTCATTTCAAAACCTGCATGCCATTCTTGAACTCTTTGAAGAGAAATTTGGCCCTTACAGGTTCGATCGGGTCGGTTATGTGAGCACAGCCATAGGTTTTATGGAACATGCAACCAACATTGCTTCTCCTCATGCGACCTTCAGTGGAGGATTGGGTTATGAAACCTATATAGCACACGAATTGGCGCATATGTGGTTTGGTGATAATGTTACCTGTGCCAGCGCCGAAGAAATGTGGATCAACGAAGGATGGGCGACTTTTATGGATGGATTATACCAGGAAAATTTATATAGCAGAGAACAATACATTGAGTTCATGCGGAATAAACATAAAAACGTAATTCAGTTTTGTCACACGACAAGCAGCGGGTATTTCCCATTGAATCAAATTCCTCAAACCCTCACTTATGATGGATTAGCAGCTTACGACAAAGGGGCAATCAGGGTTCACACGTTAAGAGGTTACCTCGGGGATGATATCTTTTTTGATGCAATGGCTGCATTCAATGAAGAATACAAATACAGTCATGTTACATCAGAAAATATGCGGGACTTTATTACCATCCACTCTGGAATTGATATGACAGGGTGGTTCGATAACTGGGTTTTTCATTCAGGTACGCCACATTATTCCATCGATTCAATGATTGTAGAACCTGCTCCCGGAAATACGGATGTAACTGTATATTTGAGGCAAAAGAGGCATGGTCCCGGGTTTATAGGAAACGGAAATAAATTTGAAGTGACATTCATGGATGAAGATTGGAACCAGCATACCGAAACGGTTTCTTTTGATGGTGAATTGGGTAGTACTTCCTTCAATATTCCAATCACACCGGTAGCTGCATTTGTTGATCTGCATGAATTGGTTTTCGATGCAACCACTGATTATGCATTGACGGTGAAACAGACCGGTGTTATCAACTGTGCACATTCATTCTTTAAACTGGATGTTCAGAGCATTTCGGATTCTGTTTTTGTGAGGGTAGAGCATAACTGGGCTCCGCCTGATGGACTGAAAACTCCGGTACAGGGACTTATTTTATCTCCCTACCGGTACTGGAAAATCGATGGAATAATTCCGGAAGGATTCCAGGCAAAAGGAGTATTTCATTACAATAAAACCATTTTTCTCGACGATGGTTTGCTCGTCAATCAAAACGATTCGCTGGTCATCCTGTACCGGCCGGGAACTGCATTCAACTGGCAGTTCATCCCTTTCACAAAAATCGGGAACTTTTCAGTGGGAAACTTATATGTTGATAATCTTCAAAAAGGTGAATATACCCTTGCTGTTTGTAACGATACTTTTGTTGGAATGAATGAGATCAGGAAGAATAATGGATCCGGGCTTCATATTTTTCCTAATCCTTCCAATGGTAATTTTAATATCGGAACCAGCCAGCCGGGCTACCTCAATTTTTTTGATATTTCAGGAAAACTGATAGCATCCTGCCTTGTAGATGATCCAGCAAAGACATTTACCTGGGAAACAACTCATTTGGATGAAGGAACTTTCCTGGTTGAATTCCAATCTTTGAATCACGAGACAATTGCCTCCGAAAAGCTGGTTCTGATTAAAAACTAATTAGTTGACTACATGCATCCTTACCTGATTCCATTATCTGAGCTTTTTCAGAAGCGCGCCAATGAAGAGATCGCCTTGTACATGAAGAAGTATATGAAAGGCCAGTATGCGTATTTTGGAATTAAATCACCGGAGCGAAGGGAATTAAAGAAAGAGTTCCTTCAGAAGTATAGTTTGCCCGAATCTGAAGTCCTGCCACTCATTACCAAAGAATGCTGGAATCTGCCCCAACGGGAGTACCAGTATTTTATCATGGAAGTGCTTGAAAGGCTTGCTAAAAAAGCAGAAAAGGAACGAATTGATTTGTATGAATTCATGATCGTGAATAAATCGTGGTGGGATACGGTTGATTATATCGCCTCCAATTTGGTCGGGGTTCATTTTCAGAAGTATCCTGACCTGATAAATCCTGTCACCGAAAAATGGATGAATACGGGAAATATGTGGCTGCAAAGAACCTCGCTTCTTTTCCAGTTGAAATATAAAAAGAAAACGGATGTTACGTTAATGACCAGCTATATCCAGCGCCTTCAGGGATCGAAGGAGTTTTTCATAAACAAGGCCATTGGCTGGATCTTAAGGGAATATTCCAAATCTGATGGCGATTGGGTCAGGGATTATGTTGCAACTTGCCAACTTGCACCGCTAAGCAGAAGGGAAGCGCTGAAGTGGCTGGAAAGAAAAAACAACAAATAAAACAACATGCAGAATGAGACGTGGATTTCAAGTTGAAAAAACCTTCATCTTTTTTTGTGCAGTCACAGTAATTTCATTTATGTCATGTGTTAACAGGACTGAATTTGAGCAATATCAGAAATTCGAAAAGCAGTCATGGAATCGATTTAATATTATCAAGTTTGAAGTGCCAGTTGACGATACTAAGACCTCCTTCGATATTGTACTTGTTATCCGTCATTTGCCTGAATTCAAAATAAAGGAATTGCCCGTCAATGTTACTTTTTACATGCCTTCCGGTGAAATACGCTCTGCTGAGCACATCATAAAATTTACAGATAATGCGGGTGAAAGTCTTAGCGAATGCCTTGGCGACTTGTGTGACCTGTCCTTTATGTTACGCGAAGGTTTTAATTTTCCTGAAGCCGGAACCGTAAGGATTGAAATTGAAAATAAATGGCCCCGGCTTGAATTACCGGGAGTATTAGAAGTTGGATTATTGTTTGAAAAAGCCAGGTAAAAAACTAATGTTTTATTGGCAACATTTACAAACTCTTTTGATTTTTCAAAAATGATTAAATGGATTTATTGCCTATTAATTTTCTCACCGCTATTTTGCTATTCCCAGTTTAAAGATCCATCTTATAAAAGCTGGAATGAAGGTGCAATAACCTGGGACGATTTTCAGGGGAAGCCCTTTATTACCTTGATTCAAAAAAGTTATTTTGCTTATTACTTTGGTTATGAACGTGAAAAACTTAGAAGTAATGATACAACAATAATTCGTTTAAAAGCATACTCCTTTTTTGTTAAAGATCAATCTTGGATTAATCCGGATTTTAAAAATGAGACATACCTCTTTTATAACCAGTTAATTTTCGATATTATTGAAATTTACAGACGAGAGTTTCAAAATGAGATTTATAAAATTAATTGGATTTATCAGGCAGATCAGATTCTTAATAATTATCTCTATAAGATTGACCAGGACATAGAGGAATTGGAAAATCTTACCCTACAGGGAAATTTTATCTATGTCCTTCAAAAAAGGAGGGCAGAAATAGATAACAAGTTGTCGGATACAAAGGATGATTTAAAACTGCCAATTCATCAATCCGGAACTGGAATTGGAGCGCATGCCGGGCTAAGCATTGCAGGGTTGACCGGTTCTTTAGCAAATTACTTCAGCCCAGGTTTTGGTTTTAATTTTGGATTTGATTTTGGATTTAAAAACTTTGTTTTGTACTTTAATGGTAACTTAAACTGGAATCATGTAAAGCAGAATTATAGCGAAAAAAACTATTGGGAGAAAGACACCAAAACTGGAATAGCTATTATGGAGGTTTCTCTTGGTTATAATATTATCAACGGATCGAAATTTAAATTAGCGCCCTTTGCCGGGATTTCCTTGATAGAAATATCAAATCAGGAAATTGAGGATGATGAACTTTCTAAAGATTTCAGAATGGTTGATAAAAATAATCTGGTTTTCGGAATGAATTTGGATTTTAAGCTCCGTAAACGGTTTGAACTTATTCCAGCAATGAATGTTTTCAGAGAAAATACAGAAACCGATCTCAGGGCCAGGCTATATTTCATTCCGGTAGATTTTTATCCTGATTTAAGGGGATATTCAATAAATCTTTCCATAGAATTAAATGGATTTATAAATATAGCTTCCAGGAAAAAAGTTGATTAATTATTCAATACACCAAGTCAAGGAGGTTTGTTACCACTTTTCTATCTTTCCCAAGCTGCTCCTTTAGTTTATCAAGCCCTTCAAACTTCTTCTCATCCCTCACCCGGTCGACAAAATAAATGGTTATCTCTTTTCCGTAAATTTCTTCACCAAAATCAAAAATATGGACCTCGGTGGTGAAATCATGTTTGCCTACTGTAGGCCTTGTGCCTATATTTCCCATGCCTTTGTACATCTTCCCCTCACATTCCACCTTGCAGGCATAAACCCCTCCGGCAGCAATCAGTTTAAATTTATCTTCAATCTCAATGTTGGCCGTCGGGAAGCCGATCGACCTTCCGATCTTATTCCCTTCAATAACCCTCCCTGTGATGCTGTACTCATATCCCAGCATCCGGTTGGCGAGGCTAAGATTCCCTTCCGTCAGGGCATTCCGGATCTGGGTGGAGCTTACCGGCGTATCCTCAATATATTGAGCGGGAATTTCTTCAACACTGAATCCATGCAGTATTCCCTGTGTGAATAGCTGGTCATAATTGCCTTCACGATTTTTGCCGAAGTGATGGTCGTATCCAACCACCAGCATTTTAACCCGTAACTTTTCAGCAAGATATTCCCTTATAAAATCACCGGAAGGAATAGCTGCAAAGGTTTTGGTAAAAGGAACGATGATCAGGTTATCAATTCCAAGTGTTTCGAGGAGTTCATATTTCTTTTTTTCGGTTGTAATGAATTTAAGTTCACTGTTACCCGGATCAAGTATAAAGCGGGGATGAGGATTAAATGTGACCACAATGGTTTCACCGTTATTTTCTTCGGCCAGATCCACCATCCTCCGGATTATTTTCTGATGCCCGATGTGCAGCCCGTCAAATGTCCCAACCGTCACTACGGCAAAATCTATCCTGTTAAAATCGGCAATATTTTGAAAAATTTTCAAGGGTTAATTTTAATTTGAAAAAGATTTATTCACTATATTTACGCTCTAAATAAATAGGTGCCAAAATTATAAATTTTGATCAATAGTTTTTCATCAAAATGAGACACTTTATGAATGGTTTAATCGTCAATCTAAAAAGTTCTGTTTTCATTTTGTTTTTTGTTAGTTGGATGGCAACTGATGCGCAGGTTTTTGATGATTTTCTGGATGGAAACGTCACCTCGAATCCCGCCTGGCAGGGTGATATTGAGCAATTTCAGATCACCAACAGCAGCGCCATCCCTCCTGAAATGAAACCTGCCCTGCAGCTTAATGCCGAAGGTTCCGATACGTCGGTTCTTTATCTTCCCAATTCTATGATGCTGAATACAGAATGGCGTTTTTGGGTAAAATTGTCATTCAACACCTCAGCCAATAATTTCGCCCGTGTCTACCTTGTTTCTGATCAGGAAAATCTTAAAGGACCATTAAACGGATATTATGTTCAGATGGGTGGAGCCATAGATAGTATAGCATTATTTAAACAGGTTGGACTTACCTCTGTAAAGATCATTTCCGGCTCAATTGCCTTTACCGGGAATTCGACGAATGTAATTCGAATCAGGATTACCCATGACATTGACAACATTTGGACACTCTATTCGGCAATGGGCGGGGGATATGATTTTGTAACCGAAGGAATCTCAAATGACAACACTTTTTCAACAACCGGCTATTTCGGACTTTTTTGCAAGTACACATCCAGCAATTCGACTAAGTTTTACTTTGATGATTTTTATGTAAATGAAATTATCATCGATACCATACCTCCCGAAATTGATGCTCTTGAAGTGATTTCCGCAACGCAACTCGATCTGCAATTAAACGAACAAGTTGAGATCAATTCATCTCAATCTATTCAGAATTATTTTGTGAATACCATTGGTAATCCTCTCACTGCTGTGCGTGATCCGGTTAATTTTTCGCTGGTACACCTTGTTTTTCAACAGAATTTTACTACTGGCATAAACTATACCCTGACAGTAAATAATGTCGCTGATTTATCGGGAAACCTCATGGATAATGCAACAGCCATTTTCCAGTTTGAGCCTCCTTCCCAAATTAATCCTTTTGATGTGGTGATCAATGAGATTATGACGGATGTTAACCCTTTACCTGCCGGTTTGCCTGAAGCTGATTACCTTGAGCTTTATAATCGAACTTCTGAGGCTATCAATCTGGAAGATTGCACAATTAAACCCCGTGAATCGGCTGATCCAATTGTTTTTCCTTATATGATTATACAACCCGATAGCTTTTTAATTGTAGTTCAAACTTCTGTTGTACCTGATTTTGAACCTTACGGAGCGGTGGTTGGCCTCCCCGGTTTTACAATGAATAATGAGGGTAGGATAGTATTACGAAATCCGGAAGGATCGTTGATCTCCTCTGTTTCCTATACCGATGAGTGGTACAACGATGAAATAAAAAAGGAGGGAGGATGGGCTCTGGAACAAATTGATCCGCAGCATCCCTGCACCGGAAAAGAAAACTGGAGTGCTTCTGCAGATGCCAGCGGCGGAACACCGGGAAAACAAAATGCAGTGAACGGTATAAATCTTTCTTTACCTGAAATTCTTTCTGTCGAAATCTCAGGTATAAACATCGTGGCCATTAACTTCTCGCATTTTATGGATAGTCTTTCTTTGATAAATCAATCAGCCTATATTGTAGATAACGGCATAGGGATTCCAACCAATGTGAGTGTGAGTGGGGATTTATTCAATTCCGTTTTGCTTGAATTTGATGCAGATTTTCTGGAAAATGAAGTTTATCAATTGACCATAAGTGACACGCTATTTAATTGCTCAGGCGATTTTATCGGGCTCAATTCAGTTTATCAGATTATCATGCCTGCCGAAGCCGAAATGTACGATGTTGTTATCAATGAGATCATGGCCGATCCTGATCCTCCCGTCGGTTTGCCCGAGTTTGAATTTATCGAAATTTACAATGCAACTTCAACATATTTAAGAATTTCGGGCTGGGTGCTGCAGGTTGGAACAACCTATAAACCCATTCCCTATTTCATTATCGGACCCAATGAATTCATCATTTTTACCGAGGATGAGGCTGCAAATCTATATGGAATGCTGGCGCGTTCTTTTGGTTTTTCAAGTTTGGGATTATCCAACACCGGAACTTCCCTGAAACTGATCAATGATCAGGGAATAGTCATTTCATCTGTATCTTACCACGACAATTGGTATAATGATACTGAAAAAGCTGAAGGGGGTTGGTCGCTCGAACAGATCGATCCGTTAAATCCTTGTCCCGGTAAAGACAACTGGACTGTGAGTATGGATGAAAGGGGAGGCAGCCCGGGAATTGAGAATTCCGTCCAAGCACAAAACCCGGTTGACCCCATAGTAACCAAAGTAATTTCGATTGACAATAATACCTTCGAAGTTTATTTCAACCAGCAAATGGATGAATCAACGGTTCTGAACACAAACGCTTACTCGGTTGACCAGGGAATCGGGCATCCTGTACAGGTCAGCCCGGGCAATCTTGATATGAATACAGTGGTCATTGAATTTTCCGGATCGCTTGAATTGCGAATCCTTTATAGCCTCGCAGTCGCCGATGATATTCAAAGCTGCATCGGGCAATCCGTTCTGCCCGGTTTTGAAATCCTTTTCGGAATTCCTGAAAAAGCAGAAACCAATGATGTTGTAATCAATGAAGTGCTATTTAACCCTGCAGACGACGGTGTTGATTTTGTTGAAATCTACAACCGCTCCGAAAAAATAATTGACATAAAGGAGCTAAAGTTAGGCACCATAGAAATAAACCAGTTTGAGCCCAACGATACCATTTTCAAATCGGTTTCGGATGAGAATGCCCTGTTGCTTTTGGGTGGTTACCTTGCCCTGACCACGGATCCGGTTAAAGTGCAGGAGCAGTATTTTACTGAAAATCCCGGCGGTTTTGTTTGGATGAATTCTTTTCCCGCATACAACAATGATGCTGGTTCAGTAATTTTATCTTCCAGCAATGATATTATGATCGATGCATTCAATTATGATGAGAGTATGCATTATCCCTTATTGAATTCGGCGGAGGGAGTTTCGTTGGAACGAATTAATTTCGACCGGCCAACTCAGGACAACACCAACTGGCATTCCGCCTCTTCTGATTGTGGTTTTGCAACACCCGCCTATAAAAACTCCCAGTTCAGCGAATCATCCGAAGTCAATGATGAGGTAACCATCGATCCTGAAATTTTCTCACCCGACAACGATGGTTTCGACGATGTGGTGAACGTTAATTATAAATTCGATTCACCCGGATATAATTGCAGCATCTCTATTTACGACGCTCAAGGACGATTGGTCAATCAGCTCGTCAACAACGAACTGCTGGGAACCGAAGGAACTTTTTCATGGGATGGCCGCACGGATGCAAATCAAAAAGCAACCATCGGGATTTATGTTATTTACATGGAAGCGTTCGATTTAACCGGGAAAATTAAACATTACAAAAGGCCGGTGGTGCTGGCCGGGAAGTTATAGTAAAAAATTAAGAACATTCATTGTTCATTCCTCTTTACACTTTTTTTTCTATTTTTGGTTATTGCATCTGGTAAACACATCACCCATGAAAAGAATTATCTCCGTTAGCATCATGGCTGTTTTTCTGCTCTCATGCATTTCGGCTTTTCCACAGCGCTTCGGCCTTTCAGGCGGCCTTAACCTAAGCCATTATGTCGATTTTTCTGAGGATAACCCGCATGAACAATCAGAATATGAGATTGGCCTCGGTTACTCCTTCAATATTTTTGTCGATAATCTTTTCGAAAGGGCTTCCAAAATTCCACCCTTTAAACTTTCAGCCGGCTTTTCGAATTATAGGGGCGAAGCCGAATACTACTCCGGCGGACTGGGAGGAGGGAAGCGCGAAACAGCAAGCATTAATAAAAACCTGGTTAACTTGAGCGTATACCCGCTTAATTTTTCACCTGGTAGTTTTTATTTATCCGGGGGTATGTATTTCGAATGGCTGGTCAACGACCAGTCGACAGGGACCGGAAACGGATGGTCGATGTCCAATCCTGTATCTGTAAGCTATGAGTTGGAACAGGTGGATAATACCGATTTTCAGTTCGGATTTGCGGTTAGTGCACAATACGAGTTTGCACTAAGCCCCATGCTGGGAATATTTCCATGCTATATGGCGAGCTTCAGCCTGGCGAATGACATTAACGATGCCAAAGCCTGGCGGCATTATTTTTCAGTGGGATTGGTTAAGCAACTCAAAAAAAACAGCAATCTATGATTCCTACCGGGTATTATAAATATTCATCGTCCTCTCCACCCCAATCGCCACAAAACTTTTAATAATTTCCACCGCCGTTTTCACCTTTGGTATCATAATTTCCTCTTCCGGCTTCGTCCATTTGCCCAGCACATATTCCACCTGCATTCCCTGTGCAAAATCATTTCCAATCCCTACCCTCAGCCTGGCAAAATCCGTGCTATCCAAATGTTCAACAATGCTAATCAGCCCGTTGTGCCCCCCGTCGCCTCCCTTCGCCCTCAGGCGCAGCACACCCGTCGGCAATGCAATGTCATCCGTTATCACAAGCAGGTTTTCCGGGGGGATGTTTTCCTTATTAAGCCAGTATTTAATTGCCTTCCCGCTCAGGTTCATATAAGTCGTAGGTTTTATCACCACCAGTATCCGCCCTTTATATTTTACCTTGGTCCCATCTGCCAGCCTTCCCGGTTCAAATACAGCCTTCCCCTCAAGCGCAAGTGCATCAGCTACAATAAAACCGATATTATGCCTGGTGTTGGCATATTCTAATCCAATATTCCCCAATCCTGCTATCAGGTATTTCACTTCCTGTTTATTAGTTCATTTTAAAAATAAAAAGAAAACCGAACAAATCGTAAACGTGGGTATAAGGGTATAGTGGAAATAGGGGCGCCTTATACCTTAATACACCCTAAACCCTTATACCCAATTGCCCTTATTTCCCTCTTTTCCATCATATTTTCAGGTCACTAAATTACAAATCCTGCAAAAACAAAAATTCCAGGCCTTCGGTAAAACTGATCCTGAGCCTGGAATTTCAAATAATGAAAAACTATGCTTTTTTCTCTTCGCCTTCTTTTTCTTTTTTAGCGGCAGCTGCTTCAGCACCTTCAGCCACTTTGGCTGCAGCTGCAGCGTCTTCGGCTGCCTCTTCTGCAGTTGCACCTCTGGCAGTTTTAACACTTACGATCACTGAGCCCGGCATGTCCAGGAATTCCAGTTTATCATTTATCACATCCCTCACTTTGATAGAATCACCAATGTTCAGTTCATTAATGTTAACGGTTACAAAATCCGGTAAATCCTCGATCAAACCTTTGATTTTGATCTTCCGTAATTTAGTGTTTAGCTTTCCACCATTCAGCACACCCGGTGCAACACCTTCCACCTTCACCGGTATAGCAATCGTTACTTTTTTTCCGGGTAAAATTTCAAGAAAATCGGCATGCAAAACCCTATCTGTTACCGGGTGGTACTGAATATCCTGCATAACCGCATTGTATTCCTTCTCACCAATGTTGATTTTCAATAAATAGACTTCAGCAGTAAATAGAATTTTGATAAAAAGTTTCTCCTCCATCACAAACTGGATTTGTTCTTTTCCGCCATAAAGTACACAGGGTACTTTACCTTCTCTCCTGCTCTTTTTTGCATCTTTTTTCCCTACGCTCTCTCTCAGAGAGCCGCTCATAGATACTGTTTTCATAATTTAAAAAATAAAATTTAGTAATTAAATGAATTATTTGAATTGATATAACGAACTAATCGACTTTGTTTTTAAAGCCCTTCGGATGACTTCGGCAAATAAATTTGCAGTCGAAAGAACTTTGATCTTGTCGCTATGCTGTTTTAAGGGCATGGTATCGGTAACCACCACCTCCGTAAATTTCGATTTCTCTATTTTTTCGTATGCCTGGCCTGAAAATACAGGATGGGTGCAAAATGCCCTCACACTTGCAGCTCCCCGATCCATGATCAGGTCACCTGCTTTAGTAATAGACCCACCCGTATCAATAATGTCATCAATCAGCACCACATCTTTTCCTTCCACGCTTCCAACCAGTTCAATTTTGCCAATTTCATTCGGTTTTGACCGCTGCTTGTAACAGATGACGAATCCGGTTTGCAGGAACTTCGCATAAGCTGCTGCTCTTCTGGTTCCACCGGTATCCGGTGATGCCATCAATAAATTCGGCAGGTTTAAAGTTTCGATATAGGGAGTGAAAATAGAGGAGGCGTAAATATGGTCGACCGGAACATCAAAATATGCCTGGATTTGGTCCGCATGAAGGTCGAGCGTAATAATACGCTGCACACCTGCTGCTGTAAGCAGGTTAGCAATTAGCTTTGAAGCCACCGAAACCCTGGGTTTATCTTTCCTGTCTTGCCTGGCTAATCCGAAATAAGGGATCACTGCAACTATTCTTTTGGCCGATGCCCGCCTTGCGGCATCAATCAACATAAGCAATTCGAGCAGGTTATCAGCCGGTGGAAAAGTAGACTGTACGAGAAATACATCCCTGCCCCTGATATTTTCTTCAAAGGAAGGTTGAAATTCTCCATCCGAAAAAACGGTTACATCCACATTGCCCAGGGGATGCCCATAGCTTTCAGCTATTTTTTCTGCCAGGTATCGGGTTGCCCGGCCTGAAAATATCAGTGCTTTTGTTGCCATTCAGGATGTTTTTGCAGGGTAAAAATCTGCCGCGAAATTAACATTTATTTAAATTGATGCAAATTTAAAGCAACCCTCATTCCCGTTTTTTTGAAAAATCCCTTTTAACTCAGAAAATAAATTATTTTTGCACCGCCAAAGTTCTTTATATAAATGCCCGGATGGCGGAATAGGTAGACGCGTTGGTCTCAAAAACCAATGAGGTTACACTCGTGCCGGTTCGATTCCGGCTCCGGGTACATTTATAGCCTTCTTTGTAAAACAGGAAGGCTTTTTTTTTAATTTTGGTGGCGGATTTAATACAACTGGTTTTGAAAAATAAATTTTCGATTTACCTGCCTATACTTTTTGCCATCGTACTGATCGTTGGTATTCTGATCGGTAACCGGCTTACACCTGTATCAACAAGCAATCCCGATATGTTTCACCTGAACCTGAAAAAGTACGACAAACTGAGTGATATGGTCAATTACATTGTTCAGGAATATGTGGATACAGTGGACCGAAACAGGCTTACTGAAGACGGGATCAATGGTATTTTACAGGACCTCGACCCGCACTCACAGTACATTACGGCTGAAGAGTTTCATGACGTAAATGACCCGCTGCTCGGTAACTTTGAAGGAATTGGCATTCAGTTCAGGATTGAAAAAGATACAATTATAGTTATACAGACAATCCCAGGCGGACCTTCAGAAAGATTAGGTTTGGTTGCAGGAGACCGCATTGTGAAAATAGATGATACACTCGTTGCCGGAGTAAAATTTTCGGATATTGATGCAATGAAAAAGCTCAAAGGAAAAAGAGGCACAAAGGTAAAGGTGAGCATATTCAGGCGGGGACTGACCAATCTTCTTGACTTTATGATTACCCGGGATGTCATTCCCACATACAGCATTGATGTGGCTTTCATGCCTTCAGCGTCGGTGGGATACATCAAACTTAGCAAATTCTCAGCAACTACGTTTGACGAATTTAAAAAAGCGGTATCTGGTTTAAAAGAGAAGGGGATGAATAAACTGATCCTCGACCTCCGGGATAATACTGGCGGATATTTACAGGCAGCCATCGATGTATCGGATGAACTTTTGCAAAAAGATAAACTGATTGTATATACAGAAGGTAAAAGTCAGCCCCGTGAATCATTTTATGCAACATCAAAAGGTAGTCTTGAAGATAATGATGTCGTCATTTTGATTGATGAGGGATCAGCTTCGGCAAGTGAGATTGTTGCAGGTGCTATTCAGGATAATGACAGGGGTGAGATCATGGGAAGACGATCGTTCGGTAAAGGCCTTGTTCAGCGTCAGCTCGATTTTCCTGACGGTTCGGCCCTTCGTTTAACTGTTGCAAGGTATTTTACACCCACAGGCCGTTGCATACAAAGGCCTTACATCAAAGGCAACGGTTTTGAGGAATATTATGCTGAACACTACAATCGGTTTGTAAATGGCGAGCTTGAAGAGCAGGACAGCATTCATTTCATTGATTCTTTGAAATATACTACTCCCGGTGGAAAAGTTTTGTACGGCGGGGGAGGCATTATGCCGGATGTTTTTATTCCAGTCGAAAAAGATACGCAGTTAATATACTATAACAAACTTGTTCAAAGCGGACTCATCTTCAGGTTTGCATTTGAACAAACTGACAAACACCGAAAGGAATTTCAAAAATACAATGGGTTTGATGATTTTGACAAACAATTTATCGTTACCGATGTTTTATTAAATGAATTAGTTGCCTATGCTGAGAAGAATGGAGTTGAAAAAGACAAAGAAGGTCTGCATTATGCAAAAGCAAAAATCAGCACACTGTTAAAAGCATATATCAGCAGGAATATTTATGACGACAAAGGTTTCTATCCCATATTTCTTTCGATCGACAAAACATTTATTGAAGCATTGACATTTTTAAACAACAACAATACTTAAACACGCAAATAAAAATATTCACCTTAAAAAATTAAAGTTATGGCTTTTCAACTTCCGGAATTACCCTATGCACTGAACGCTTTAGAACCGTTCATTTCACAGAAAACGATAGAGTTTCATTATGGCAAGCATCATCAGGCTTATGTGACGAACCTGAATAACCTTGTTCCAGGAACTGAGTTCGAAAATCTCACCCTTGAAGATATCGTAAAGAAATCAACCGGTGGTATTTTCAATAATGGAGCACAGGTTTGGAATCATACTTTTTACTGGAACTGTCTTGCACCTAAAGCAGGTGGCGAACCTAAAGGTACAGTTAAGGATGCCATTGAAGTCAGTTTTGGCTCTTTTGCCGATTTCAAGGATAAATTTACCAAAGCTGCTGCCACCCTTTTTGGATCAGGCTGGGCATGGCTGGTCAAAACACCACAGGGCAAACTTGAAATAGTCCAGGAAAGCAATGCAGGCAATCCATTGCGGAATGGATTGACGCCGATACTCACCTGTGATGTTTGGGAACATGCTTATTATCTCGACAAGCAAAACAGACGACCAGATTACATTGCCGATTTTTGGAATCTCGTGAATTGGGACTCAGTGAAAGAGAAACTCTAACAAAAAACCTCCCGGTTAACGGGAGACTTTTTATTATTCAACAGTTACCGACTTTGCCAGGTTCCTGGGCTGGTCGACATTGCAATCCCGCATCACAGCAATATGATAGGATAGAAGCTGCAACGGAATCGTAGCCAGGAGGGGAACCAGTAATTCTTCAGTTTCGGGTACTTCTACAACATAGTCAGCAAGATTTTTCACATCCTTATCACCTTTGGTAACAATGGCTATGATCTTTCCTTTTCTGGCTTTCACTTCCTGAATATTTGAAAGCACTTTATCATAAGTACCTTTATTTGTAGCAATTACCACTACCGGCATTTCACGATCAATCAGCGCGATGGGACCATGTTTCATCTCAGCAGCAGGATAACCTTCTGCATGGATGTAGGAAATCTCTTTCAGTTTAAGTGCACCTTCAAGAGCTACAGGGAAATTATAACCCCTGCCGAGGTATAAAAAGTTACGTGTATAAGTAAATATCCTGGCAAGTTCTTTTATCTGTGCATCAACGGTAAGGGTTTCTTTCACTTTTTCAGGAATGGCTTCCAACTCATTGAGAATACGGTGGAACCTCGATTTTTCTATGCTTCCTTTCATCTGAGCGATCCGGAGAGCCATTAACGTTAAGATCGTAACCTGAGCGGTGAAAGCTTTTGTTGAAGCAACGCCAATCTCAGGTCCGGCATGTGTATAAGAACCGGCGTGCGTTGCACGTGCAATCGATGATCCGACCACATTACATATTCCGATGATGGTTGCTCCCTTGGAGCGCGCTAACTCAATAGCAGCGAGTGTATCTGCCGTTTCACCTGATTGCGAGATTGCGATCACGATATCATCTTCATAAATAATTGGATTCCGATACCTGAATTCGGAAGCATATTCTACTTCGACAGGAATACGTGCAAGATCTTCAAAAAGATATTCACCAACCAGGCCGGCATGCCATGAGGTTCCACAGGCAATGATGATGATCCGCTTGGCATTGGCCATTTTCTGCTCATAATCGAGAATACCGCCAAGTTTAACTGTTCCCTCCTTGGCATTTAAACGGCCCCGCATGCTGTCGTGAATAGACCTGGGTTGTTCAAAAATCTCCTTGAGCATAAAATGATCAAATCCACCCTTCTCAAGCTCAGTCAGGTTCATTTCCAGTTTTTGAATATACGGTGTCTTTTCATCATTCTTAATCGTCTTGATTTTTATCTTGTGATTTCTCCTGACACACACAATTTCTTCATCATTCAGGTAAACAACATCCTGCGTATATTCAACAATGGGTGCAGCATCCGATGCAAGGAAAAATTCATCCTTGCCTATTCCAACCACCAAAGGACTTCCTTTCCGGGCGGCTACCAGCATGTCAGGGTCATCTTTTGAAATGACAACTATGGCATAAGCGCCAATAACCTGATTCAGGGCAATACGCACAGCTTCCTCAAGAGAAACCTTTTCATTTATTTTAATATCTTCAATCAGATGAATAATGACCTCGGTATCGGTATCGCTGATAAATACGTAACCTCTTTTAATAAGCTCCTCTTTAATGGATGAATAATTCTCGATGATTCCGTTGTGGATTAATGCCAGATGTTGTGTTTGTGAATAGTGCGGGTGTGCATTCACGTTATTAGGCTCTCCATGGGTTGCCCAACGGGTATGTGCAATTCCAACAGTACCGCTGATATCTTTGTCTTTGACAAAATGCTCAAGATCGGACACTTTTCCTTTGGTTTTATAGAGTTTTAAATCGCCATCCAGGAGTGCTATCCCGGCACTGTCATATCCTCTGTATTCCATTCGGTATAACCCTTTCATCAATATCGGGAAGGCTTGTTTGGAGCCCACATAACCTACTATTCCACACATAACTATTTAGGATTTTTTTAACATGCAAAGATATGGATAATTACTGAAGCACAAAATGCGGAGCCCAGCGCAGTTAATCGACTTTAGTATAAACGATTTTCAGACCCATACTTAGCAGGTCAGGTCCATCCGGTTCTGTTCCATATAAACTGACTTCATTGGCATTTGTGGTTTTACCTGAAACGAGCAGGACCAAACCATAATCTGTGGCTCCGTTTAATAAATCCTGCATGTAAAATGATAACCTGAACTCGTAATTATTTGTGTTATCGTTAAAGCTACCGCCAAAGTATTTATCTCCTTCAAGCTGATCATCAGTGAAAACAACATCACCGGCTTCATTTAGTTTAAAAAGAAGGAGTTTGTCAGCCGGTTTTAATAATGAATCTAAAGATTCATAAACCGGAATAATGAGTTTTGCATCATTAATTGCATAGTTTTTAGTATTCACCCAATCAGACAGGCTGGGGATTTTAATTATGGTTTTAACCCCTGCCAAACCCTGCAAATAAAGATTTTGCGTACCAATTGTTGTATCGTTATTCAGGATCTGGTCGCGGAAATTCTGATTCTGACTTTTAGCGTAATTGTGATAGAAGTTTCCTATGCGCCCGGTATTCTGATTGAATACCAGGTTGTAAGTTAAAGTATCATTGTAGTATATGGTTACTTTCGATCGGGAATTCAATAAATTAAAGTAAAGGATAGCTCCATCCCCAGGAGCATTCACGCTGTCAACAGTAATGTAAATCCCTTTAAAGTATTCGAGAAAATCATTATTTGAAGACAGGTCAGTAGTGTCATTGGGAAAGAATATCTTATTAACGAACTCTTCATTAAGGGGTATCTTAATTTGTGCTGAAACTTTGGTTGAATCATTAATCGGAACACTATCTAAAGGATTTGGAACAAATGTTAAATTTCCAAGTTCAACGTCAGAAATCTCAAATTTATCAGTTGAATAGTAGGTCGAATCCTTGTAAAAATCTTCCTGTACTTCATAAATCCTGATGGTTTGCTGAGTCGTAATATTTCCATAATAACCGCTATAAACAAGGGTCAGAAATACTGAATCCAATTGCGGGTTATTACCAAAATCAGGCTGAAATGTGACTAACCTTAAGTGGGTATAAATACTTGCCACTGTCAGTCCAAAATTTTCAGTATATTGGCTTCCCAGAAGGTTTACCGATGTTTCATCGGTGATAACAGAATCCTCAGCAGTTGAATAAGCGCTTACTGAAAACAGGGTATCAAAAACAGGGAGCTTATTTTGGTCAACCAGGTCGAGGCCAATAGATTCAGGTTTTTTATTGCAGCCGGAAAAAATAAGTAGCCCGCCAAATATTGCAAACAAAAACCGAAACTTATAATTCAATACTTTCAAACTTTTTTCTTCAATTAGGGTTATCGGAATGCTATTCTGAAATACTCTTGAGCATTTCGTCGTAAAACTCATTGTAGATCTGGATGAAATTTTCCGGAGATACATAGCCAAGTTTAGGTTTCGATGAATTATTCAAATAATCTTTTATCTCCGGATTTAAACTCTGAGAACCCTCAAATATTGCATCAGAAAAATCTATTGCTGCTTTTATGATATTGGCATATGTCGGATTCTGATAATGGGTTAGGTCCTTGTTGGTGATACCGTCAATCTTTATTTTTTTTGCAAAATCCAAACTGAGCATTTCTTCGAATTCGTCATCATAAATTGTAAAAATAACTTTAGTATCAGTAAATAAAGGATTGTCCTTAAAAGCTTTTTTTATATAAATCGGTATCAGACTTGTCATCCAGCCGTGGCAATGAACGATATCGGGAGCCCAGCCAAGTTTCTTTACCGTTTCCAAAACACCCCTCGAGAAAAAAATCGCCCTTTCATCATTATCCGGAAAGGGCTTGTTATTTTTATCATTGATGGTGAATTTTCTCAGAAAATAATCTTCATTGTCGATAAAATAAATCTGCATCCTTGCCTGCTGAATAGAAGCTACTTTAATAATCAAAGGGTGGTCATTATCGCTGATGATCAAATTCATCCCGGATAAACGAATGACCTCATGCAACTGATTTCTCCTTTCATTAATACTACCAAATCTTGGCATGAAGGTCCTGATCTCCTTTCCTCTTTCTTGTGTGCTTTGCGGGAGGTAGCGACAAACTGTACCCATCTGGCTTTCGGGGAGGTATGGAATCATTTCTTGAGCTACAAATAAAACCTTAGGTTTTTCCATTTTGTCGATTGCTGTTTTTTAATAGGGCTGCAAAATTACTAAAATAATTACTTCCTTTTCAATTTTGCAAGTATAAATTCAGAAAGATAAGGATAATAATTGATAAATCGATTTATTCCCCTGAATATAATTTGTAATAAATGTCAAAAGCTTCTTCAGCTTTTTCGCTTATTTCAGCCTGTTTGAAACGTGTGGACACTTGCATCAATTTTTGGAGCATGGCAAGGTTCTGTTCTTTTTCAAAGCTGTATTTATCTTTCATATCATCTTGAAAAGCAAAGTAATAATTCAGCTGTTCATTTAATATGTCGATCATTCGGGTATATATTTCATTGCCTTTGGCCATGTCTCCAATTTTGTAATATCCTTCAGCAATTGGCATGACAAAATAATTATAAGGGACACTTCTATCAGGTAACGCCCTTATGCATAAATCCATCACCACTTTGGCCGAATCTTTTTTGTCTTCAGTAATCAAAGCATCAGCCAGCCTGTAAAAATTATTACGCAGGTTCATCGTCATCCGGATGTTGGTTTCATCCAGGTAGATGTCCGGATTATCCAAATTGCCAAACCGGAATTTATTGACAAGGTTATCGTACATCGCTGCAGTGTTGATCCTTCCATCCTGACCTTTCGTTTCAGCCGACCGGATGGGAACAAACCGGTAGGCGAGTCCCTCGAGTTGGAAATAATCCTCTAATCCAATATATGCACTGGTTCCTGTAGTAGTAGCAAAATATACAGGCCGTTCCCAGTTGTTAGCGGCCAGCAGGTCGAGAAGCATAAGGTAATTCTTGGTGATCCCACTTCTGTTTATCGTCCATGAAATTTCATCAACAATAAGGTTGGCATTTTCAGGCGAAACAGTTCCGGTCTTTATTAATTGAGCTGAATCAACTGTTATTTTAAATTTTTTTGACGGGAAAAAATCAATGGGTCCAACACGGGTTTGCATAGTAAGTTTTTCAGGATCAGTATTTATGATATCGAATAATTGCTTGAGTTCAACCGGACCTTTGATATTTTCATTTTCAATAAAATAAGTATAGTTTCGGGCGCCCTCGTTGTATTCTTTCCAGGGAAGCGAAAAGGTTACGGGATCCGATTCATAAGCTTTGCGCTTCATTTGTTCAATATACCATTCAGTATTTAACAGGCTGAGGTTTATTACCCGGATATCAGTTCTTATACCCTCAACTTCCTGGGCATACCAAAGAGGAAATGTATCGTTGTCACCATTTGTAAATAAAATGGCATTGGGTGCGCATGAATTAAGGTAATTATTAGCCATTGCCAGCGCCGTATATCTTCCCGAACGGTCATGATCGTCCCAACCCTCCTTCGCCATGATTACCGGGACCAGCAGCAGTGATATCCCTGTAACACCAATGGCTGCCAATTTCGGATCAATCTTGTTTTTTAATATTTCGAACAATGTATAAACACCCAATCCTATCCAGATAGAAAAAGCATAGAATGAGGCGGCATAAGCATAATCCCGTTCACGTGGTTGTGGCGAGTGCTGATTAAGGTACACGACGATTGCTAATCCTGTCATTAAAAAGAGCAACGCTATCACAATGAAATTTTTACGGTCGGATCTCATTTGATAAATCAATCCGATGATCCCAAGGAGGAGAGGAAGGAGATAGAATTTATTTGCTCCTTTATTTGCAAGGCTGGCAGGTGTATCCATCACCGGGCCAAGCCGTGCTTTATCCAGAAACCCGATTCCGGTAATCCAATTCCCGTTTTTCTGATCAGCCTGACCCTGAATATCGTCCTGCCGTCCTGAAAAATTCCACATAAAATACCGGAAATACATATGACCGATCTGGTACCTGAAAAAGAATCGAAGGTTTTCTCCAAAGGTTGGTTTATCCAGTGTTTTGCTTTCCCCATATTCATCTGTTGCCTTTGTCGGAATACCTTTCATTTTGCTCCAGGTTTTGTAGTCTTTTATATAACGTTGTTCGGAGTCATTCCACATACGCGGAAAAAGCGTAGTAAATTCTTCGTTATAAACCGGTATGGTTCCTTTACGATCGTCGATGATTTCATATTTTCCTGATACTCTGTTTTTCCGGTAGACCGGATTCCCATCTTTTCTGTCAACTATCGGTGCATTGAAATATTGACCATGTAAAACAGGCCAGTCGCCGTATTGCTCGCGGTTCAGGTAGGATAACAAACTGATAGCATCCTCAGGACTGTTTTCGTCGATCGGTGGATTGGCGTTTGAACGGATAACCAATAAAAAAAATGAAGAATACCCTATGAGAATAAATGTAATTCCCCAGAGGACTGTATTCAGAATGACTTTTTGATTCTGCCGGGTATATCTTAAACCAAAAAATATAGAACCTATGAGCAGAATAAAATAAATGATGGTCCCGGTATTAAAAGGCAATCCTAAGGTATTCACAAAAAATAATTCTGAAAATCCCGCAAGTTTCACTATCCAGGGTATGATACCGTTCATCACAAAACCAAGTATAAGAATGGATATGATGAAAGTAATCATCATACCTTTATAGCTGGTTTGTTTGTGCTTTTTAAAGTAATATACAAATGCAATAGCAGGGATCGCAAGTAAATTTAAAAGATGGACACCGACTGAAAGTCCTACCATGTAAGCTATAAAGATCAGCCACCTGAATGAATGCTTTTCATCAGAGGCTTCATCCCATTTGAGTATTGCCCAGAATACCAAGGCTGTAAAAAAAGAAGACATTGCATATACTTCCCCTTCGACAGCTGAAAACCAGAAAGAATCTGAAAAAGTGTAAGCCAGAGAACCGACAATAGCCCCTCCGAATATTGCATACATTTTTCCTGTTGTCATTTCACCCGAGCGAAGCGCCAGTTTTTTTCCGAGTATGGTTAGCGTCCAGAAAAGAAATAATATCGTAAACCCACTTGAAATTGCAGACATGATGTTTACCATCATCGCCACATTAGCTGTGTTACCAAAGGCAAACAAGGTAAAGAATCTTCCAATCAGCTGGAACAAAGGTGCGCCGGGTGGATGTCCTACCTGGAGCTTAAATGCAGTGGCGACATACTCCCCGCAGTCCCAGAAACTGGCTGTGGGTTCAGCCGTCATGATATAAACACAAGAGGCGATCACGAAAATAATCCACCCCAGGATATTATTTAACTTTTTGTAATTTTCCATTGTCAATCAGGCATAATAAAATGCGAAAGTATAAAATATAAACTTACGGGTCGGTTGTGTCACTGATGGGTTTGAGATTTTTAACGAAAAATGGAATAAATAAATAATTTTGCAGGGTTAATTCTAAACAACCATATATGATGAAACTTGTTTTGATACGCCACGGTGAAAGCATTTGGAACAAAGAAAACCGCTTTACGGGTTGGACCGATGTCGGATTGTCGGAAAAGGGAATCCAGGAGGCCCATGACGCTGGTAAAGTATTAAAGGAGCAGGGATTTGCTTTTAAAGTTGCCTATACATCCTACCTGACACGCGCAATTAAAACCTTATGGATTATATTGGAGGAAATGGACCTGATGTGGATACCGGTTTATAAAACCTGGCGGCTGAATGAAAAGCATTATGGTTTATTGCAGGGTTTGAACAAGAAAGAAACAGCACAAAAATATGGCGATGAGCAGGTGCTGATCTGGCGAAGAAGTTACTCGACTCCTCCGGAACCCATTGCCGAAAGTGATCCGCGTCATCCGAAACATGACCCGCGTTATGCCGGACTTTCTGCAGATGAAATTCCTTCCACCGAAGCGCTTCAGGATACCGTGAACAGGATTGTTCCTTACTGGAAGAGCGATATATCGCTATCGTTGAAAAAACACAAGGAAGTTCTTGTGGCTGCTCATGGCAATAGTTTGCGGGGTATCGTAAAGTACCTGAAAAACATGGGCGAAGAAGAAATTATCCAGTTCAACATTCCAACCGGGATTCCGTATGTATTTGAGTTTGACGACAACATGAATCTCATAAAGGATTATTTTATCGGAGATCCAGAGGAAATTAAAAAGCTCATGGAACAGGTTGCCAACCAGGCGAAGAAATAATCACAGAAAAGAATATGGTTATTAAATCCAATGATTGGAAAGTGAAAACAGGATTAAACTATTAAAGCATTATTATTAAAGATTAACAAATTACCTTATCCACCTTCATATAACTATTTTTTAAATTTGCCATTGAAGAAATAAAATGAGAGAACACTGGGTAATCCCTGACATACACGGATGTGTTAATACGCTGAGGGCTTTAATCGAAGACATGATTCAGCCTTCAAAGCATGACTGGTTGTATTTTTTAGGTGATTATATTGACCGGGGACCCTCCTCGAAGGAAGTCATTGACTACATCATGTACCTTCAAAAAGAGGAGTACAACATTCTTACACTGATGGGAAATCATGAAGAATTCCTCATTAAAGCTTATGAGGAAGAGATGAATCTGAAAAGCTTCATGGGGATCAAGCAAAAAAACCTGAAGAAAAAAGAATGGTTATTTCACGGTGGCAAGGATACTATGAAAAGCTTCCATTTGAATGACTTAAAAGATTTTCCTCTTGATTACCTGGATTGGATGAAAAACCTTGAGTATTATATTGAACTGGATAATTTCTTCCTGGTGCATGCCGGGTTCAATTTCAAGCTTAAAAATCCTTTCGAGGATAAAGATTCAATGCTGTGGATAAGGGAATATGAAATAGATAAAGAAAAGATTGGGAACAAACGCATCATTCATGGTCATGTGCCGGTTAGCCTTGAATTCATCGACCTGAACATTAAAAACAAATCCTACAAATACATCGATCTTGATAATGGATGCTACATGACAAAACGGGATGGTTTTGGAAACCTGTTAGCCCTCGAATTGAACACCTTAGAATACAAAGTGCAGTACAATCTTGACCTGTAAAAGTTCAAAGATTAAGCTTCCAGACACAACCTATTTTTAACTGCTGAAGTCAACAATTCAGCAATTCAGCAATTCAACAATTTCTTTACTCCCTCGCTTCGATTAAAAGTTCCAACAGTTTAATCCCCGCATCAGAAATCACCGAACCCGGTCCGAAAATAGCCAGTACACCGGCTTTGTAAAGAAAATCGTAATCCTGTGCTGGAATTACTCCCCCAACGATCACCATAATGTCGTCCCGTCCCATATTTTTCAGTTCATTGATCACATGCGGGACGAGTGTTTTATGTCCGGCTGCGAGACTGGATACTCCGAGAATGTGCACATCATTTTCCACAGCTTGTTTAGCTGCTTCTTCGGGAGTTTGAAACAACGGTCCGATGTCTACATCAAACCCGATGTCGGCAAAACCGGTAGAAACCACTTTGGCTCCGCGGTCGTGTCCATCCTGTCCCATCTTGGCAACCATGATCCTGGGACGACGACCTTCGATGGAAGCAAACTTATCAGCGAGTTCGCAAGCACGTTTGAAGCTTTCATTTCCTTTGCTTTCGGAATAGTAAACCCCCGAAATCGCCTTTATATCGGCCTTATATCGGCCAAAAACCTTTTCCATCGCATCAGAAATTTCCCCCAAACTGGCTCTTTTCTGTGCAGCGATTACAGCCAGTTCGAGCAAATTGCCGTTTTTCGATTCGCAGGCTTGAGTTATTGCATTTAAGGCTTCAATCACTTCAGTTTCATTTCGTTCAGAACGCAATTTTTTCAGCCGTTCTATTTGTGAATCCCTCACTGCGGTATTGTCTACCTCTAAAGTTTCGATCGGATCTTCTTTTTCGAGCCGGTATTTATTCACCCCGACAATGGTATCCTTGTAAGAATCGATTCGCGCCTGTTTACGAGCTGCCGCTTCCTCGATTCGCATTTTTGGAATGCCGGTTTCGATTGCCTTTGCCATACCGCCAAGCTTTTCTACTTCCTGTATCAGGTTCCATGCTTTGTGGGCGATTTCATGTGTCAAAGACTCGACATAATATGAACCAGCCCAGGGATCAACCGAGCGGCATACATTGGTTTCTTCCTGGATATAGATTTGTGTGTTTCGTGCAATTCTTGCCGAAAAATCAGTCGGTAGGGCGATGGCTTCATCCAGTGCATTGGTATGCAACGATTGTGTATGGCCTAATACAGCGCCCATCGCTTCAACACAGGTACGTGTTACATTGTTAAAAGGATCCTGGGCTGCGAGGCTCCATCCCGATGTCTGGCAATGTGTCCTTAAGACCAGCGATTTTGAGTTTTTTGGATTAAACTGTTTGACAATCTTTGCCCAAAGCATCCTGGCAGCGCGCATTTTTGCAATTTCCATAAAATGGTTCATCCCGATTCCCCAGAAGAAGGAAAGCCGCGGAGCAAAAGAATCAATATCCATTCCTGCATTCACACCTGTTCTGAGGTATTCCAATCCGTCGGCCAGGGTGTATGCCAGCTCCAGATCGGCAGTGGCTCCGGCTTCCTGCATGTGATAACCACTGATGCTGATAGAGTTGAACTTCGGCATTTTCTTAGAAGTGAACTCAAAAATATCGGCTATGATGCGCATGGAGGGCAGGGGAGGATAGATATAGGTATTTCTTACCATGAACTCTTTCAGGATATCATTCTGAATGGTGCCGGCCATCTCTTCATACTTCACACCCTGTTCAAGAGCCGTCACAATATAAAATGCCAGTATGGGAATGACTGCGCCATTCATCGTCATCGAAACGGTCATTTTATCGAGTGGAATATGGTCGAAAAGAATTTTCATGTCAAGTATCGAGTCAACGGCAACACCCGCCTTTCCAACATCTCCTATAACCCTTGGGTGATCCGAATCGTAGCCACGATGTGTTGCCAGGTCGAAAGCGATGGATAATCCTTTTTGGCCAGCTGCAAGATTCCTGCGATAAAAAGCATTTGAATCCTCTGCAGTTGAAAATCCTGCATACTGCCTTATGGTCCATGGCTGCATCACGTACATGGTGGAATAAGGACCGCGCAAATAGGGAGGAATCCCAGCGGCATAATTCAAATGCTCCATTTCGAGTAAATCTTCTTTGGTATAGACGGCTTTCACTGGTATTTGTTCAGCCGGCGTCCAGTCTTTTGAAATGTGGTTTTCATGTTCCCATTTCTTCACATCCATTATTTCTTTTGGTTTAGCTTTTATCTTAACATTATGAAAATTCGGCTTCATAAAATTCATTTTTTGTTCGTTTTAATCTTAAATCCAACGGGCTCTCTTTCTGATTTTTCAGGGGACATTAATTGTCTGATTGCGTCAAAGACGATGCTGAATTGTTTGTCATATTTTTTTTCTAAGTCTTCCAATTTCGACGCTAACTCTTTATTGGAAGACAAGACATCTCTCAGTTTTACAAAAGCACGAACGACCTGAATGCTTGCTTTTACAGCGACAGGACTTCGCAGGATACTCGCCAGCATTATTGCACCATGCTCTGTAAAAGCGAAAGGTAAGTACTTGGAATGTTCTCCTCTTTTTAAGGTCGAATTTTGCGACCTTAAAAACTGATATTCCTTTTGTGTCAATTCAAACATAAAATCCTCAGGAAATCTTTCAATGTTTCTCCTTACAGATTCTTTAAGGCGCTTTGTTTCGACATTATAAATCATTGCCAAATCAGCATCCACCATTATCCTATGACCTCTGACAAAATATATCATAGAAGAAATGTCTTCATTATTTGTCAAAATTGGTGGGTTCTTAATTTCCGTATTATTATATTTAAGGTCAGATTTTGCGTCCATAAAAGTTTAAACTAAAAGTCAGCCCGCTTTTTTATTGCTTAATAAATAGTTTGTCAGTTTATTGATAGCATTTCCAGGAATTTGCCAAGAGTTTCCAGCACATTCGATTTTACATGAATGAAATGCTGAATCCCTTTTTGTTTTAAATCTTCAACGATTGCTTTTGGATACCCTGCAACAACTACTATTGATTTGTCTTTCACAAGATCAAGAACCTTTGGAGCAAAATCAGCATATTCTTCATCGGAGCTGCAGATGACTGTAATGTCGGCCCCCGCTTTGAGAGCGGTTTCACAAGCTACTTCCACTGATTTAAATCCCGGATTGTCAATAATCTCAAACCCTGCACATCCGAAAAAGTTTCCTGCAAACTGAGCCCTAGCCCTTCTCATGGCTGCATTTCCGATGGTAAGCAAAAAAACTTTGGGGCGGTTACCTTTTTTACTAAACCGGTCGGTTTTATAACGCAGAAGCTCAAATGCCTGGGCTCCACGATAGGTCTTTAATGTTGGAATTATTGTGTTTTCTTCCCGCTTACTGTTCCTGGAAAAAATGGTTAAATCTAATTCCTTATTTATGCTTTCCCCGGTATTAGGGTATTGATTGGTTCCCAAAAGTATTTCTTTCCTCATTGCAATGGAAATGTCTTTTTGCCGCGCAGTCTCCTCAATTGTTTCCTGGATAAAACCTGTTTTCAATGCCTCAAGGAAGCTGCCTTTTTCATGAACATGAAGAAATAAATTCCAGGCCTGCTCCGCAATCGAATCTGTCAGGTTTTCAATGTAATATGCACCTGCTGCCGGATCAACGACCTTATCAAGATAGGATTCCTCTTTTAGAAGTAACTGCTGATTACGAGCCAGCCGTTCAGAAAATTCTGTTGCATTTTCAAAAGATGAATTGAAAGGGTTGACTGTGAGCGAGTCGGCTCCGGCAATGATGGCTGACATCGATTCGGTAGTTGTTCGCAATAGGTTCACGTAAGCATCATAAACTGTCTTGTTCCAATTGGAAGTAATGGAATGGATATTCATAACACAAGCCTCTTCGCAACTGCACCCATAAGCTTTTACGATGTGTGCCCACAACAACCTTGCGGCTCTTAACTTGGCGATCTCAAGGAAATAATTTGAACCAACAGCAAATTGAAACTTAATCTTCGAAGCAATTTTATCTACTGTCAATCCTCTTTCTGTAAGCTGGGTCAGGTAGTTGGAACCCTGAGCCAATGAGAAAGCCAGTTCTTCAACGATTGATGATCCGGAATTATGAAAATAGGTTCCATTGACTGTGATCACTTTAAAATGAGGAAGGTGCTCAGCCACCTCAATCATTTGTTTTGCCAGATCAAAGGAAGCCTTGGCCGAAACACGGAAAGTTCCCTTCAATGCGAACTGCCCAAGCGGATCAAAATCAACCGATCCATAAATTTTCTCAAGATCGCGGTTGTATTTTTTTACTAGTCTTTCAACCGATTGAACGACCTTGAGGGAATTGTGGTGACAGATGAAATTGAGTTCAACGGCATCGGCGAAAATGTTTTCACAGAGAGACTCGATTTCATCAATGGTCGGTTCGAATTTTGGGTTAATAGTAAATCCCAATGAGTTCACCCCTTTCATCAGCACATCAAGGGCTTTTTTATTGGCCGTTTTGATATCATCAACTATAATATCCTGCCTGATGTACCAGTCGTTATGGTTCTTTATATGGCCTCTGACATAGGGGAATTTCCCAGGTAGTGAATCTATAAACGAGAGGTTTTCCAAATCCTCAGCTCGGTAATAGGGCCTAACCAAAAAACCTTCACCAGTATCCCAGATAAGTTTTTTTTGATAGTCAGCGCCTTTTAAATCTTCAGTTATTTTATCTTCCCATTCTTTGGTCGTGACTGGAGGGAATTCGGTAAATAACTTGCTGAATTTTTCTATCTGCTCCATAATACTAATATCTTAACTAAACAATTTTCAGGTAAGTTGGGCAAATTTACATTTAAAATCAATAAGCAAAATTGAGTCGAGCATCAATGATAATAAATGGATATACAACCACAAACGTTTATGTAGAAGAAGCAGTTAATACAAAGCCGAAAAGTTAAATCAAGGTAAGCAAGGATATCAAATCACAGGTAAATAATAAAAATTGTGAAATTATAGCAAGGATATAGATAAAGAAAATATAATTTTGCCTCTTTTCAAAGCATTTGCGATTCTAAATGACATAATGGACAAACTAGCAAGGAATATCATAAAATACAGATGGGTGACAATTGTCACAGTCATCATTTTGACCCTGTTTCTCAGCTTTCAGATCAAAAATCTCCGCTTCAACCCTGATGTGATCAGCTCATTGCCCGACTCTGACCCGGATGCTGTTCTTTTCAAGCAGATCAATGAGCAGTTTGCAGTGAATAACATGGGTATGGTCATTCTGGAAGCAGACGATATCTTTACTAATAAGGTTCTGGAGCACATCAGGGTTATTACTGACACATTGAGCATGACTCCGGGAATTGCAACCGTAATGAGTCTGACCAATGTCATGGATATCAAAGGTGACGAGGATGGATTTCAGATCGCAAAACTCGTGGATGAATTTGACTTACCCGACTCTCCTTCTGAATTGACCGAATTAAGAAACAGAATTTATGAGAAGGGAACTTATACTGGTACGTTAATCTCTGAAGATGGAAAAGCTACTGTGATCATCTTTACTTTATCGAGGGATGCTGACATAAAAACGGTTGCAGGAGCGATCAAACAAAAAACAGAAGCACTGAATCTGCCTGAAAAGGTTTATTTCAGTGGTTCGCCCATGATCGTAACGCATATATCCGACGTGATGATCGCTGACCTGAAGAAACTGATACCGATTGCATTTGGGCTCATCATTCTGATTCTTTTGTTGGGCTTCCGCTCAGCCCGGGGAGTGATCCTTCCTTTGCTGACGACCTCATTTGCCATTCTGTGGACACTTGGAATCATGGCATTGGGTGGATACCAGATATCGATGATCTCCAGTAATATCCCGGTTATTTTACTTGCAGTGTGTACCGCTTACACCATCCATGTTATAAATAAAATCAACAAGGAAAAAGAAAAAGACTTGAAAAATGCCGTACTGACGGCCATGAAATACATCACTTTACCTGTATTCCTAGTTGCACTGACGACAGCAATTGGCTTTCTGTCATTTTTGTTCGGTACATACCTCGACATGATCCGGGAGTTTGGTCTCTTTACTGCAATAGGTACGTTCTTCGCCTTTTTACTTTCTATATTTTTTGTTCCAGCCATCATTACTCTATTGCCTTCCTCCATGAAAACAGCAAATACCAATGATGACAGGATAAAGAGGTCCTCTTTAGCAGAAAATTTCCTGGCGCCCCTTCATGCATTATTGTTTAAACACCCCAAATACATTCTGACAATCTGGACCCTTCTTTTATTGGTCAGCTTGGTTGGGATCTTTTTTATACAAAGAAGTGTTGATATCAAGGATTATTTTAAGAAAAATGATCATGTACGTTTAGCTGAAGAGATCATGGTGGAAAAATTTGGCGGCTCTAAACCCATATTTGTCGCATTTGAAGGAAATATGCAGAATCCGGATGTCCTAAAAACCATGATCAGGACTGAAGAATATATGAAAGAGAATCCTTATGTGACTTCAACACAATCCGTTGCCGATCTGATTGCTCAGCTTAATTATGTGATGGGAAATGGCAGATCCATTCCTGATGACCAGGAACAGATAGAACAACTTTGGTTTATGCTCGAAGGCAATGAAATTATCCGGCAATTTGTTAACGATGACCTGGACAAAGGAATCATAATTTCAAAATTCACATCATCAAATGTCAATGATAAAAAGGCATTTGGTGAAAAAATGAAAGCATTTATCAATGCCCATTCAACTCCGGAATGCAAAATTCAAATTACGGGGATGCCTTTTGTGGATGTGACCCTGGATAAAAGTCTGGTTGATGGTCAGTTTAAAAGCGTAACAGTTGCCATTCTTTTTGTCTTTTTAATCCTTTGTTTGATATTAAGATCATTTCAAAATGGTCTTTTTGCCAGCATACCCATTGTTGCCGCCACGCTGCTTTTATTTGGCATCATGGGATTTACAGGGATACGCCTGAATATTGCCACTGTTCTGGTTGCCAGTGTAGCAGTTGGAGATGGAATCGGTTATTCCATCCATGTGATTTCTTATTTTAGATTTGCCTTTAAACAATATATGGACGTCAAAAAGGCATTGTATGACACCATCATGATCAGTGGCAGAGCCATCGTGATTAATGTATTATCAGTAGCCGCAGGTTTCCTTGTTTTGATTTTTTCCAACTTTGTTCCGCTTCAGCATTTTGGATTGCTGATGGCCTTCAGCATGATAGGGTCAAGTATGGGTGCTATGACCCTGTTACCTGTTATTCTTATTCTTGTTCACAGAAAAAATAGAAGTATTAATTCAGTATCATGAAACAGTATAGGTTCACTTCACTTATTTTGATTTTATTTTCAGTTATTGGTAATGTTTCCTTTGGGCAGGATGCAGTTACCCTTCTCCGGAACATGGACAACCTGATGTCAGCTCCAAAAGACAAGCAGGGAATTGTGGAAATGACCCTGACTAACAAGTCAGAAAAGGAGAAAGTCAGGGAGGCGATAATGATGCAGAAAGGCAAGGACAAAAAACTGTACCGTTACACAAAACCTGAAAACCAGGCTGGAATCGCTACGCTTTCACTGCCTGATGATGTTATGTGGATGTACATGCCGGCTTTCGGCAAACCAAAAAAAATATCTTTACTTGCCAAAAGCCAGTCATTTAACGGAACTGATTTCTCGTATGAAGATATGGACAGCAAAGCTTATAGCGAGCGTTACACACCAACACTTCAGAAGTCTGATTCCGATCAAACCTACTTACTTGAATTAAAGCCCAAATCGGAACAGCCGGAATACTCTAAGATCATGCTGGTTTTAAATAAAAAATATTTCTATCCTGAAAAAATGGACTTCTACGACAAAAAAGGAACCCATTTTAAAACCGCCACCTATAAATATAAAAAGGCAGGTCAATATTGGTACGCTGAAGAAGTTTTTATGAATGATTTCAGGAAGAATCATTCCACCCTTGTCCTGATGAAGGATGTGAAATTCGACCAGGGATTGAAGGACGAGGATTTCACGGTTGAAAAAATGAAACCATAACCGACTGACGAATCAAGGTCAATTTACTCCAGGAAATCAAATTTCTGATTTTGGTATTTCTCTTTAACAATGACCTCCCTGAGCTTTGTCAGGGTATAGGTTGGAGTGTCATCAATAAACATATTGGCCATCCAGGAAGGAACGCCGCCTCCCGGATCAACCACCATCTGAAAGGTAATATCAATGAACCTGTCTCCAAGAACTTTTACACGCCAAAATCCCTTCCCGAAAGGAATGCGGACAAGGCCTTCTTTTTCATCGATGTAATCGGGAAGAATATCAATGTCAATGACCAGTAAACTGCTGTCAGACTTCCAGGTGTAGCGGTTCCTGTAAATACCATCACGGTCAGTGAAAGGAAAAGGGATTGAAACTTCAGAATAATAGTATTGCAAACTATCGCCAAGTAACATTAGTGGCCTTGCATTTTTTACATTGTATGCCCATTCATGCAGACTCTCAACATCCCTCATTACAGCAACAAAAGAGTGGATGGATTGATTAAGCTGTATAGTTGCCCTGAATTCATCAAAAGCACTTTTATCGCTGTCCCTTGTGTAAACCTTTATGCCATCTTTATCCTTTTGCAGGGTCCAGTTTTCCTGCCCAAAACCTGAAAGCAGCAATGCATTTGCAAAAAACAGGATCAGAAAATATTTGCAAGGAGTAAGATTCATCCCAGGTAATAATTTGGGTTCAGCATTGTATTAATGATTTTTTTCATTCTTTATACAGTTACAAAACTTCTCCAAACATAGACTAAAGTGAAACTTGTCAGGTTAAATTTAACAGGTTTATTTCACTATCGTCATCTTTTTTGAAGTGATTACCTGCCCGTTCACCTCAAGGCTGTAGAAATAAATGCCTGAAGTCAAGCCATCGGAACTGAACTCAACACAGTGCGAACCTTTATCCATCGTGCCCTGATCAAATGACCTGATGCACCTGCCGGTATAATCGTAAACATTTATTGTTACCGATGATGCGTTCTCAATTTCGTAACAGATTTGAGTAGTGGTTGTGAAAGGATTGGGATAACAGACCAAAGGCTGTTGGCATTTGGCTTTTAGCTTTTTGGTATTTGTAATTGGATTTTCAAGGAAGCTCCCGCTACCATCATTAAATAGTAAGTTAATAAAATAGGCGTTTGTCTGAGTTATGATCAGATCATTGTATCCATTTTTATCAAGGTCAGCGCTGCATGCATTTACAAAATCATATCCAACCAAAGGGACAGAAATAAAAACCGGATTGGAAAACTGAAAATTTCCTTCATTATATAATAAATATACTCCATTATTTACGCTAGTAGTAATAAGGTCAGGCAATGAATCATTGTTTAAATCAGAGGCAACAAAGTACCAGCATGCGGGGCTGTAATAGCCACAATTATGTGGTAAATAGGATCCATTACCGAGGTTTTCAAAGAGATCAACTAAGGTATAGGAAAAAAATTCG
The DNA here is from genome assembly GCA_963749345.1 of uncultured Bacteroidales bacterium. Classification (GTDB taxonomy): domain Bacteria; phylum Bacteroidota; class Bacteroidia; order Bacteroidales; family JAADJA01; genus JAADJA01. Next base: position 1,587,146 of record CAVVMO010000004.1, read on the forward strand.
CTAATACATACGATGTCTAAATCATCATCTTTATCCAGATCTGCTAATTGAATTCTTCCTTTCTGGTACCCTATTGAATCATATACAAAACCTGCGTCAGTACTGTAATAAACTATCAATTTATGTCCTGCTACTATAACATCATCACGACCATCATCATTCAAATCCCCGCATACAATATCAGTAGGAGGCCAGTCCAGGTCATAATATTGCGGTTCAGTAAAACCTCCGTTCCCGTCATTATATAATATTCCCCAAAATTGATCATTGTTAGCAATGACTACTATATCATCGAATTCATCATCATTTACTTTACCATAATTAATATAACCAAATGTTGCATCACTATTTAAATTGAAGTTTGAAAAATCATTGAAGTTGCCACTATCGTTGTAATATACCCGGATATATCGTTGTAATCCGCTTGTAAAATCTGCATAAAAAACGATCAAATCTGCCAATGAATCATCGTCCACACGAATGGTGAAAATATTTTCCTGGTATCCGCAAAACGACTTTGAAGTGTCTTTAACTGCGAAAATACCATCGTCAATATTTTCTAATACAGAAACTGATTTATTTGTATATCCCCAACCTACATTGTGTCCGGTTATGATATCCATATCCTGATCATTATCAATGTCCGATGTGCATACTGTTCTGGCCCCGCCAGGAATTACATACTGGCTTTTATTGTCTCCAGCGGCAAATGCAAAGAGCATGAATGGAATGAAAAATAAAGCGCTTCGAATAAAAAAAGTAAAAGATGGTTTATGATTTTCCATTCAAAATACAGTTTCAAAACTTTTCCAAATATAGTCTAAAGTTAAAACATATCTGGTTAAACTTTAAGGTTTATTTCACCACCGTCATCTTCTTCGAATCCCTTACCTGCCCGTTTACTTCAAGGCTGTAGAAATAAATACCCGCAGTCAAACCATCAGCACCGAATTCAACACAATGCGATCCTTTATCCATCCTGCCCTGATCAAATGATTTGATGCACTTACCGGCATAATCGTAAACATTTATCGTTACCGATGATGCGTTGGCAATTTCGTAGCAGATTTGAGTTGAGTAGCTGAATGGATTTGGATAAATAAACATAATTTCCTGCTCATTGGAAATAGGCTTTTCACTAATTACTGCAGGAGGATTGAATTGGTAAACGGCTTTCCAGCCCTGCCCGGTTATTCCGGCGTCAGATGAAAACTTCATTGTAAGAAAATTTGAAGACGAACTGAAGCTTCCGGGATCATCATTCCCTGAATAGCCTCCGATCAATAAACCCGAAGTATTGGGTCCGTCATAAATCCACAATGAATCATATTCGGGTTCGAGGTCAAGAAATTCAAAGGTGAGCTGAATGGTTTTTTGTTCGGGCGCTGAAATGGTGTAAAGATAAATTTCATCATTGTAATAGTTAAAAGCAGGTCCGCCGGAATCATAAATGGTATCGGCTTCAGGCGCGAGTGCTTCTGAAGAAAACTTATTTGCAATCAAATTCCAAAGTTCGGTATAGCCGTCATCATATCCCAATGCCCAGATACCAATTCCTCCAAGGTTTCTCCGGTTCACAATATCATATTTTTTGCCAAGGTCATAAACTTCATTGAGGAAGCATTGATTCCAGCCACCTGAGTTGAAAGAATAATAGTTCGAAAGGCTGTTGGGTTCAAGGTTTCGGTTTTCAACTGAATAATTCCCTGATGAATTCAATTTTACATAGCGGTAAGTATAAGCCGTTCCTGACCCGGTGGTATTGGATGGTGCATACTGTCCTTCCGTCGGCCACTGACGGGCATAATATGGAACACCCATCAAAATTTTATTAGCATCAACGCCCTGCGATTGATAATAGGAAATGGTTTTCGAGAAATTATAATCGTAATTTCCAGCCATCGAATAAAGCGGCGAAACCGGCCCGGCCTGTGCGCTTCCGTTCCAGTAATAATCGTAGCCCATGACCATAAAAAAATCGATATGCTGATTCAGAACAGGTATATTAAATGTCCCGCTCCAGTTAACTGCGGGTGAAGCAATGCTGACTTCGCAGCCGGGAATGGCATTGTGCACCTGGTCGGTTAGATCAATGATAAAATCGGTGAAGGCATTTCCCAGCGAAGAAGACAGGGCTTCTACATCCATATTCACTCCATGTGCCCCTCTGTCCTGAATAAGCGTAATCACATTACTGATCAGTGTTTGCTGCGCTGTTAGCGAATTGAAAAAGGTAGAATGCCCCGAAAACAAGGTGACACAGAGATGAACTTTTACATCATTCGCCAGGGCTGAATCGATCGCCGGGGAAGTATTCCAGTCATGAATCGTAACCGGATCACCTGTTGCCGGATCAACTTCGTATGAAAAATAGCAAAGATCGGATAATAGGTTCCACTGGTAGTTAAGGTAGTTACTCCCTGCCCAGTAAGGGAAATAGCCGAAAACTCTTTTAACCAGACTTTGAGAATCATACTTCTTTGGTCCCACAACTTTATAGCAATTGATGGAATCGAATTCTGTGGTTGATTGTAAACCAAGTGCCCGATAGTATTCAGATTGCTCTTTATGAATTGAATAAAATCCAGCTTCCTGAGAAGAGCATTCAATAATACCGAAAATCATTCCGGTTAAAACAAATACTATCTTCAATATCATATTGCTAATTGACATTTAGGTCAGAGTGATCTTCTAATTTGAGTTAACGAATAAAAATTTTTGCTGCATGGTTGATATACATTCCCTGAATTGTGATGAAATAGGCTCCGGAATTTAATTTGGAAATATTAACCGGGATCGTATTTTGCGTACCGCAAATTATAGTATGGCTATTTTTAAGCAATGTATTTCCCACGGCGTCAAAAAGTGTAAATGTTATTTGATCATTCTGTTTTGAAATGATCTCAACCATTACCGTGTTTTTAGAAGGATTGGGATAAACCCTGATTTGTTCGGTTTCATCTGAATTTTCACGGATAAATATTGTATCACATTCAACAAATGGCCCGCTTGGTGAACCACCCAAACAACCCGTAAACCAGTTTGATCCATCATTCATATTGCCAAACGGATTGAGTAACTCCAGGGTTTTTCCGGTACCATCTGCATCCGTTGGCCAGGGCGGAAGATTGGAATAAGTCATAGAAACAACAAGCATTCCTGAAGCATCAAAAAGCCTGAGTTGGTCGCCTTCATTGGCTAAGCCAAATTCAAAAGGGCCAATGTGGGTGACAGTATCACTATAAATACTTTGAAACATTGTTGTATCGCGGCAAATAACCAGGTATTGTGCAGTATCCAAATAGATTCCGGTCGGTAAAATGAATTCGTGGGAATCATCATCATCTTTAAAAATCCAGCCTGACAAATTGATTTGGGTGGTATCAACGTTCAAAATCTCGACCCAATCTCCGGCATCAAGGGTGTCCGATGAATGGTAATTGATTTCGCTGAAGACTATTTTTGGTATAACAGGAACAAAGGGATCCTTTATAAAATGAGCTTTAAAAAAAACATTGGTATCAACGTTTACTATTAGTGTTGGATTTAATGTATCAATTCCGGTAATAACTATGTTTGAACTCCAGTGAGAGAAAACATAGCCGGAATCAGGAATTACTGAAATTTCAACAGGATTGCCGTCAAAATATATTCCCTGCCAGGGCAAAGAGTCGGGGATGATGGTATTGATTTTAATTTTACCATGTTTAACAGAATCAATGTCCAGCGCAATGGTTACCAATTTTTCAAGCTCAAACTCCTCAAGATAATGCTGCCACACATAAGGAAGCCTGTTCATAGCAAAATTGCTCATGGCCTGAACATTTGACTCCCACGCCGGAAAACTGCTTCCCCACCGGGGCATATGAACCTGCATTTCAGGTGCAAGTCTTGCTTTGAAGGTGCCTATTGTGTTCACGATGTTTTGTGACAGGAGCATCGTGTTAAACATATCCGCACTGCGATTTATAAAATATCTCCTGTATTCAGCATTTTGTATAAGACGTCTGAGCGCCCAATGGTTGTCGGACCAGGGGATAGAGGAGTAAAGCACCCGGTACAATTCATTCTGGTAAACAGAAGAATATAAGCCTAATCCAAAATCCAGATCGGTCATGATGTACCGCCATTTCGATCCGTCAGCAAATGTTCTCCAGTATTTGGTATTGTGCAAGGGCCAATCAGGATTTACATAATACATTTCAGCAATAAAGTAATCGGAATAATTGGGAATATCCAATAGTTTTCCGATTGAATCGTATGCCAGAGAATCAACAACCTGAAGGGACTTAATGTACTCGATCATTTGCATATACTGGTAATAATTACCCTCTACAATTTTGATATTGTCGCGCAGCACATGCATGCTATCGAGGTCAACTCCATGGTTACTATTAATATAAAACTTGTCTATTTTTTCACGGATGTTATGGATTCCCCAGTATTGCCCGTTAAGAAAAACCACAACCGGCTGATAATCCTGAATATCTATGTCAGTTTCCTTTTGAACCACTTTCTGCATTAATGCATCCCTGAAGTGGGTCACATTGAAGTCCTGGCCAGAATTGCGAAGAACGAATTTATTAAATGTATGAATGTCTTTATCTTTAAAGAGCTGGTAGTTAATTTCCGACTCATCATATTTGCTGTCTGTGATCACCCGAAGACTTTTCATTGGGAAGACACGTGAAAATCCACCATGGATCATGATGTCTGCATCCAGTTCAAAACCCTGATACTGCTGTTCATCGAAATATTCAATATGGGATGGCTTTTGCCAGTCCATCCAATAGTTAGCGCCAAGATAAGGATAGGCATTGCTGGCATTGGGGCCAAGAACGTAAATCCCTTCTTCCCAGTCCCACAAGTCATAGGGATTTAAACTAACCGAAACCACCGGGAGGGTGGAAGTATAACCGATAATATAGGTATTGGAAGCAACCTTACCGGGCAGCAAACCGGATTTGTAAACCTGCGCACGAAGAACAATGGTTGAATCAATAACTATTGGTTCACCGGAATATATTGTTGAACTATCTGTGACCCAACTGCCATCAATCGTATAACGTATGGTATCACCGGTTTGGAAATTTATAAAGCTTACTTCTATCGTATCGTTATAAAAACCTGCATTCAGGCTGAATTGTGGTTCCTTGGTATACCCTGAAGCTGCGCTTGAAAGTTCATTATTCAATCCGGGCGTTGGTTGTCCGAAATATTTCCAGGTGATGCTGCCATCTGTTTCTCTTCCATAACTTTGATCTGCTTTTAGGTAAGGATAGTTGACCTGATCAATTAAGTTTTGTTCGGGATCCGACAGAATAAGACTTTCACCCTGTCCTGATAAAGTAAAATTAGTATGCAGGTGAATGGGCTTTTCACCAAACCAGTCAGGTGTCGGCTGATATGTATTAGAAGAATCATTAATTCCAAATGATAAAAAAGGAATGATGGAGAAATTTCCATTGTTGTTCCATGCATTGAGTGCCTGGATTGCCAATACGTTTTCACCTTGCTTAACGATGGATCGAAATACCCCCATGTCAATAAAAAACTCTTCTGGCAAAAGCCCCTGATACATTTTTGCTTTGTGAACATCATACGAAAAGTCATCCCATTGTTGAATTTTTCCCGGCCACCCAATATTTGTGCGGGCAATTTCAACCCCGTTAAGGTAAGCAACAAAAGCATCATCATAATCCACATGCAGCAGGACAAAGGAAATAATTGAGGTGTCCGGAATATTGAAAATTTTCCTTAGATAAACAGTTGCCACGGTATCTGGTAAAACAGTATTATCATCCCCATCACCTCTGCCAAAGCCTCCCGGGCCTTCGAGCCAGTCCGGATCATCAAAATCCAGATCCTTCCAGGCTGAATCCGGTTCGGAGTCAGGCATCCAATATTTCCATATTTCATCTGCGTAAATTACCGTTTCCCAATGATCGACAATTGCTTTTCTGTTCTTATCACTGGCAAAAACAATAAGATGTGAATCTGGTGGTAACAAAATTTCAGGGAAAACCCACTTATCGGGTTGATTGATGTCATCAGAAAGATGCCAATTTTCCAGATTAACTATTTCATTGCCCATATTCAACAGTTCAATCCAATCGGGATGGTCCTTATCAAAGTCAGTTAGAATTGTAGCATTTCTGGAGGACACTTCGTTTATCACAACCTGACTGTGAAGATCACATACCAGGATGAATAAAAATGCTGTGAAAATCACTTTATATAATAAGGTTGCTTTCAATTTATCTCAGAATGAATACAGACACATGTTTACCAAAATTATTAAATAATTAATAGAAGAGGTGTCTTTTTTATTTTAGACAAGACAAAAAGACCCGTTCAGCGGTTGCTAAACGGGTCTTTTTAGTAGTTGTTTTATTGTATTTTATTTAATAAACACTTTCCTTGTAATGAACTGATCATTCGTTTGAACCTTTACCAGGTAGTATCCGGTTTCAGAATTCAGTTTGATTTTTGAAATGATATCTCCATGTGTTTTTTCTCTGGCAACTTCCCTTCCCATCATATCGAAGATTGCAACATCAGCAATTGTATTTTCCGGTGTTTGAACATAAACGATCTTTTCTGAAGAATAAACATTAATGCTCAATTCAGGATTTTCATCAGTGCCGAAGGAGGAAGTTTTAAAATGCAGATTAAAACGATGGTTTTCATCAAGCGGTGAAGCACTAAAGCTATAGGTCGAATTCAATGTGAGCTCTGTGAAAGTGTTCGTTTGAATGTCTTCGAGAATGACAGTCATCCCATTCTTGAAATTTGAAAATTCAGCAGGAGTGATGACATATTCGGTTTCAAATCCAACTTGAAATCCGAGCGGAATTATCATATTCTCGGTAATTTCAGGTAAAGCGTTTACCGAGTAATATTCATCGTCACCAGTAATTGCATACAATTGCGGTGCTGCATCATCACCCCAGCGTTTTTCAAGGTCATAGGATGCATCATATCCAGCAGTTGAACCAGGAATAAACTGAATGAGGCAAACATCGAAATCATTGTTTCCATCTACCCTTAAACGGAGAGATTCGTTTATTGTAGCTGCAGCATCTTTATAGAAATCCTGATCACTAAACATCCTCTCACTTTGTGGAATGGTGAGAGAGGCGCCGGCAGCTGTTGCCCTTACCCAGAATCCCTGTGTGGATGGAATGATACCATCTGCCATATCTCCTGCATTAGGCCAGCCGGTTGAAGTAGCGGCATTATAACATTCCTCATGATCGTTGTTTTTGATACAAGCCCAGTCGCTCACATTTGATTTTGTCCATGAGTTATTCCATTGCAATGGTGCTGGATATGGATTACCAATAACGTTCCAGCCGACTGCAGGACTAGCGGGTGTATAGCTCAAAGAAGAAATGGGAAAATCATTGCCAAGGTTAAGATTTCCAGTGTAGCTAACAGTAGTTGTACCTGTCATGTCATCGTCTGCCCAGGCATAATAACCTTTTGTTACAGGCATCGGAATCGTAACTGGCAATACCAGGTAATTCCAGGTATCTGTAGGTTCATCGTATTCCAACAGATAAATATCAAAATAAACTCCAATTTGAGCATCATCGATGGGTGCAGATACCAAATGCCACCTTTCAGAAACGAGGTATTCTTCTACTGTTGATGTTCCGGTAACGTTAAGTGTACCATGGTCGATGAATTGTCCCATTCCTGTAGCATCAGCTTCAAAATAAGTATTACCAGTTACATTGATGGTTCCTGTTGTAAGATCGAATTTGCCGTTTGGTTGGATAGTAAAATTGCCAGCAATATTTGTGTTTCCTGTATAGACAACCTTAGTTGCGTCAGTAATTTCCAGATCATTAATATTTAATGTACCGGTAATATCGAATATGGCATCGGTACCCGAAGGACCATCAATATACATTGTTCCACCGGAAGCATACCAGTTTGAATTTTGGTCGTATAATCTGTTAAGAGTGAATGACCCACCATTCATATAACCACCAGTACCTGCAGCGAATATACACCAACTTCCTGCAATTACTGTTCCTCCAATAATATATGGCTTACCTCCATTGCCAACAACTAGTCTTTGGACTGTTAAACTACCACCGGTATTTATTACGACATTGTTAAATAAGGTTATCTGTCCCCATCCTACAACACTTAACTGAGCGCCATTATTAATTGTTAAAGTTCTACATGTTTCAGTTCCGTAATTAACTCCAACAACTAACTCACCGGATATTATAGGATAATTAGGAACTCCTCCAGGAATTGTAACATTAACAAATTCATTTGGTATGCTGCCACTACTCCAATTAGAAGGATTATTCCAGTTATTGTCAACACTCCCATTCCAGCTTATACTTACTCCATCGTTAATGCAAAGGGAGAATGAACCTCTGTAGCCTGCATAATAATTATCAACAGAAATATAGTACCAATTACCTACGACTAATCCGGATTTCTGCAATACAATAGGAGAGTCAGCAATGTTGGTGTACCTTGAGCATACCACCTGAGTTGTTCCATTAGATTCCCAAAGTGCTGCATTGATAGCAAGAATATTTCCATATGCTCCGCCTCTTAATATCGAAATAGAGATCATTCCTGTTCCAGTAGCCTGGAATTTGAACCAACGATTGTAGTTTGGTGAAGTGTTCCAGCAGATACCGGGATTTTTATCCGGAGTAGCACCAATAGTTGAAAATTGAGCATTTGCTGAACACCAATTGGACGGATTCACTATTTCAATGGCCCCTTCGTAGAAGTCATAATCCAAAGCAGTTTCCATAAGCAGGCTAAAGGTACCCCTGTAACCGGCATAATTATTATCAACCGAGAGGTAATACCAGTTACCGGTCACAAGACCCATGGATTGAATGATCACCTCGTCAAAATCATTTACATATGTTTTACAAGCCACCTGGGTTGTTCCGTCGGCCTGCCATACTGGCGGCATTGATCCTTGCAATGGTTCCATAAACACCTCCTCTTCTGACGGTGATCTTAGCGATTGAACCTGTAGCCTGGAATTTAAACCAACGGTTATAATTGGGATGAAGTGTTCCAGCAGCTGCCAGGAACTTTATCAGGAGTTGCGCCGATCGTTGTGTAAGCAGCATTTGCAGAAGTCCAGCCATCGGTGTGAGGAATTTCAATGGCACCTTCGTAGATAGTCATAATCTACCGTGGTTTCCATTAAGCAGGCTGAAAGTTACCGCGGTAACCTGAATAGTTGTTATCAACTGACAGGTAATACCAGTTTCCCGGAACTAAATTCAGCATCTGAATGATTACATTGTCACTATCGTAAACGTATGTCTTACAAGCCACCTGGGTTGTTCCGTCGGCCTGCCAGACTGGCGGCATTGATCCGTGCAATGGTTCCATAAACACCTCCTCTTCTGACGGTGATTTTAGCGATAGAACCCGTAGCCTGGAATTTAAACCAGCGGTTGTAATTGGGAGAAGTGTTCCAGCAGCTGCCGGGAAGTTTATCAGGAGTAGCGCCGATGGTAGAATACGCAGCATTAACAGAAGTCCAGCCATCAGTATGAGGTATTTCAATGGCCCCTTCGTAGAAGTCATAATCCAAAGCAGTTTCCATAAGCAGGCTAAAGGTACCCCTGTAACCGGCATAATTATTATCAACCGAGAGGTAGTACCAGTTACCGGTCACAAGACCCATGGATTGAATGATCACCTCGTCAAAATCATTTACATAAGTTTTACAGACAACCTGAGTTGTCCCATTAGCTTGCCAGATGGCAGCATTGATACGTGCAATGGTTCCGTAAACACCGCCCCTTCTGACGGTAATTTTAGCCATAGGACCCGTAGCCTGGAATTTAAACCAGCGGTTGTAGTTGGGAGAAGTGTTCCAGCAGCTGCCGGGAAGTTGATCGGGAGTAGCGCCGATGGTAGAATACGCAGCATTAACAGAAGTCCATCCATCAGTATGAGGTATTTCAATGGCCCCTTCGTAGAAGTCATAATCCAAAGCAGTTTCCATAAGCAGGCTAAAGGTACCCCTGTAACCGGCATAATTATTATCAACCGAGAGGTAGTACCAGTTACCGGTCACAAGACCCATGGATTGAATGATCACCTCGTCAAAATCATTTACATAAGTTTTACAGACAACCTGAGTTGTCCCATTAGCTTGCCAGATGGCAGCATTGATACGTGCAATGGTTCCGTAAACACCGCCCCTTCTGACGGTAATTTTAGCCATAGGACCCGTAGCCTGGAATTTAAACCAGCGGTTGTAGTTGGGAGAAGTGTTCCAGCAGCTGCCGGGAAGTTGATCGGGAGTAGCGCCGATGGTAGAATACGCAGCATTAACAGAAGTCCATCCATCAGTATGAGGTATTTCAATGGCCCCTTCGTAGAAGTCATAATCCAAAGCAGTTTCCATAAGCAGGCTAAAGGTACCCCTGTAACCGGCATAATTATTATCAACCGAGAGGTAGTACCAGTTACCGGTCACAAGACCCATGGATTGAATGATCACCTCGTCAAAATCATTTACATAAGTTTTACAGACAACCTGAGTTGTTCCGTTAGCTTGCCAGATGGCAGCATTGATACGTGCAATGGTTCCGTAAACACCGCCCCTTCTGACGGTAATTTTAGCCATAGGACCCGTAGCCTGGAATTTAAACCAGCGGTTGTAGTTGGGAGAAGTGTTCCAGCAGCTGCCGGGAAGTTGATCGGGAGTAGCGCCGATGGTAGAATACGCAGCATTAACAGAAGTCCATCCATCAGTATGAGGTATTTCAATGGCCCCTTCGTAGAAGTCATAATCCAAAGCAGTTTCCATAAGCAGGCTAAAGGTACCCCTGTAACCGGCATAATTATTATCAACCGAGAGGTAGTACCAGTTACCGGTCACAAGACCCATGGATTGAATGATCACCTCGTCAAAATCATTTACATAAATTTTGCATGCCACCTGGGTTGTTCCGTTTACCTGCCAGATAGCAGCATTAATCCTGGCAATGGTTCCATAGACACCACCTCGTCTAATAGTTATTTTTACCATAGGACCAGTAGCCTGAAACCTGAACCAAACATTATAATTTGGTGAGGTATTCCAGCAGGTCCCTGCATTTCCGTCAGCAGTTGCACCATTAGTGGTATAGGCAGCATTAGCAGACGTCCATCCATCGGTGTGAGGAATAACCGTTGCAAATCCAATATCATCATTCAAGGGTTGCCCATTCAACGACCTAAAAATCATGATAGCCAAAAATGGCCAAATAAACAAACATAAAATTTTTCATACTTCCTGATTTATAAGAATTTAAATAATATAAAGTTCTAATGGTTTCACCAAAAGCATATTTAATGAAAACCTATTAAATCTCCCGTTGTACCTGTAGTTCTGAACAAAGGTTTCTTGTTATCACAAATAAAATCTCCGGAAATAAAAAAAATTCTAGGTCTTATTTGAATATGTAAAAAATAATTCCGTTCTTTGCGCTCCTTTTTTAAACAGTAATTGAAAAACTTATAGCAATGTCACGTATTTGCCAGATAACAGGAAAAAAGATGATGAATGGTAACAGTGTTTCCCATTCAAATATCAAAACGAAGAGAAAATTCTATCCCAACTTGCAAACCAAGAAATTCTTTGTCCCTGAGGAAAACCAGTTTGTTACCCTTAAAGTATCAACTTCTGGTATCAGAACAATCAATAAAATTGGAATTTCAGCTGCCTTGAAGGAGGCCAAAGAAAAGGGATATTTATAACAGGATGTTATATCAATAAGGTCTGCTGCTGCTCTTCGGGTAGCAGCTTTTTTTTATTCCACCTGAAATTACAGAGTGAAAATAATTATGAATAGCTTCCGTTAAGTTAATATTTATCAAAGAAAGCTACTTTTGTGCCGAATGAGTTTTAAATCGCTGGTTACCATACTATTTATTTCGCTGATACCTATCGGTCAACTTATTGCCCAGGAAGCCGAGGACGAACTGGTCCAGTTTTCGGGTATTGTAGTTACAGCTGATAGTTTAATTCCTGTACCATATACAAACATATCCATCAAAAATACCCATAGGGGAACAAGTTCAGATTATTATGGATACTTTTCTTTTGTTGCTTTTAAATCGGATACGATTGTTTTTTCTGCTGTTGGATTTAAGAAGGGAGTTTTTTCTATCCCTGATACTATTACCGGAAGCCATTATTCTTTGATCCAGGTGATGGCTTCGGATACCATTATGCTGACACAAACTGTAATTTATCCCTGGCCATCAAAAGAAAAATTCAAAGAGGCTTTCCTGAAATATGACGTTCCCGATGACGATTATGAGCGGGCGAAGAAAAATCTTGACATAGCTCAGTTAAGAGAAATGTCAGCCAATTATCCAATGGATGGAAGCATGAACTTCAGAAACTCAATGCAACTGTATCAGGAAAAGCTATATTACAATGGGCAAACTCAACCCATCACAATTTTAAATCCTTTTGCATGGGCTGAATTCATCAAAGCCTGGAAAGAAGGAAAATTTAAACGAAAAGATAAAGACTGAAAATATTCGACGGGATGAAAGCTGGATTATTATCTTCCTTATTTATATTGATATCTGTTTTGATATACAGCCAGGAGAGGGCTGTGGTTTTCGGTAAAGTTACCGATGAAAAAGGGAAGCCTATTGAACTTGTTAATGTAGCGATTTCAGGATTACCCGGTGGAGCAATGACTGACAAAAAGGGAATGTATGAACTGGAGGTTCCTGCCAATAAGGAAATCTATATTTCTATGTCGTTTATAGGTCTGGAGAAAGGAGCGGAAAAGGTTATGCTCAGCACCGGCGAAAGATATGAGTTAAATAAAACACTTCTTCCCATATCTACCGAACTACCCCAGGTGGAGGTGGAGGACGAGCATATCCGTTCAACCAATTTAGTACGTATTGATCCGAAAGTAGCGTTCAATATTCCAACCTCCTCTGATAGAATTCCTACACTTTTAAAGACATTACCCGGTGTTTCATCCAATAATGAATTGAGCTCGCAGTATTCGGTAAGGGGAGGAAATTATGATGAGAATCTTGTGTATGTAAATGATATTGAGATTTATCGGCCATATCTTGTGCGCTCAGGCCAGCAGGAAGGATTAAGTTTTGTTAATTCAGATTTGGTTTCATCCCTGCTTTTTTCAGCAGGCGGGTTTGATGCAAAATATGGAGATAAAATGGCTTCCGTTCTCGACCTCCAATATAAAAAGCCTTACGAATTTGGTGGATCGGCTTCGGTTAGCTTATTGGGAGCTTCATTTCATACAGAAGGTGTTGCTCTTAATAAGAAATTTACCTACCTGGTTGGAGTCCGTTATAAAACCAACCAGTACCTTTTAAATGGATTAGAAACAGAAGGAGATTACAAACCATCTTTCCTCGATATCCAGGCTTTGTTTACCTATGATATCTCTAAAAAGGTTGAAGTATCATTTTTAGGAAATATTGCCAACAACAAATACCAATTTGTTCCTCAAACCCGTGAAACTGATTTCGGGACAGTCAGCGATGCACGCAGGTTAACAGTTTATTTTGAAGGTCAGGAGGTTGACCGGTACAAAACTTATCTTGCAGCTACAACCGTAACCTACACACCTAACAGCAAAACCCGTCTGAAATTAATTGCTTCAGGGTATAATTCAATTGAAAGCGAAACGTATGATATCCTGGGTCAATACTGGATCGGAAGGCTTGAAACCAACTTCGGCAGCGAAAATTTTGGAGATGTCATCGAAACGCAGGGTGTAGGGTCTTATATGAACCATGCCCGAAATAATATGAATATCGATGTCGTAAACATTGCTCATAAAGGAACCAGAGAGAATGGCAATCAGCTTCTTCAGTGGGGGATAAAGTATCAGAATGAACAGATTGAGGACGAAACGAATGAGTGGATAATGATCGATTCTGCTGGTTATTCCCTTCCCCGGCCACCTGATTCAGTTGGATTTGTTAATCCAAATGCCCAACCGAATAATCCATTCAATCTTTATGAGCTGATTAAAACTACAGCCAATCTAAATACAAACCGATTGACAGGGTTCATCCAGAATACCTGGGGAACAAACCCGGATCTTTCGAACGTCACATTTACAGCAGGTATCCGTGCTAATTACTGGGATTACAATCAGCAACTGGTTGTCAGCCCGAGGGCTTCGGTTTCCTATAAGCCTGAATGGAAAAGAGATTTTCTTTTCAGGCTCAGCACCGGTTTGTATTATCAACCTCCATTCTACAGGGAGCTTAAAGACGTGGATGGAACCCTCAATACAGATCAGAAGGCACAAACTTCTTATCATATAGTATTAGGCAGCGACTATAATTTTAAGGCATGGAACAGGCCATTTAAGTATGTTGCAGAAATCTACTATAAATACCTTGATAACCTTGTTCCTTATTTCATCGACAATGTAAGAATTAGGTATTATGCTTTTGAACAATCGCATGGTTATGCCACGGGAATCGACATGAAAGTGAATGGTGAATTTGTTCCTGGTGTTGAATCGTGGCTCAGTTTTTCGCTGATGAAAACGATGGAGGATCTTTATGGAGATTATTATCTCGATCCTTCCGGTAATCCTGATTACAGCAGGGGAGAGCCCGGCTATATTCCCCGACCGGCAGATCAGCGGGTAAATGTAAGTGTGTTTTTCCAGGATTATCTGCCACGTAATCCGACCTATAAAATGGGTTTAACGCTGATGTATGGAAGCAGCCTGCCTTTTGGCCCTCCCGATTCTCCAAAGTACCTCCATACTTTAAGAATGCCGGCTTACTTTAGGGTTGACATTGGATTTTCGAAGGAGATCATTGGCGAGCATACCCGATTTTCTTCTAAAAATCCTTTAAGGGTTTTCAATACCCTCTGGCTGACTGCAGAAATATTAAACCTGCTGCAGCGGAATAACACGATTTCGTATACGTGGGTTACGGACATTAACGGCAGGCAATATGCTGTTCCGAATTACCTTACGCCACGGCAATTGAATGTGAAGCTTATCATGACGTTTTAGTTTTAAGTTTCAGATGAACTTTAAACCCTGAACTATTCCATATGTATCCATTGCAATGGCCATTTCTTCATCCGTCGGTACAACGATTACCGTAACCTTTGAATGGTCCTTGCTGATGACAGCTTCTTTCGACCGGAGGCCTTTGTTTGCTTCCGGGTCGAAAATGAGGCCGAGGTATTCGAAGTCTTTGCAGATAGCTGCGCGGCTCATATCGGCATTTTCACCAATCCCTCCCGTAAAGACAAGGATATCCACGCCGCCCATCACTGCTGCATAAGCGCCAATGAATTTCCTGATCCGGTGATGGAACATATCGAGCGCCAGTTGCGCTCTTTCATTTCCGCCCGCTGCAGATTTTTCAAGCTCGCGCATATCAGAAGAAATTCCGGAAATACCGAGCACGCCGCTTTCCTTGTTGATTAAAGCATTGGTTTGGGGAATACTGAGTTTTTCCTTATCAGCAACATAAAGCAAAGCGCCTGCATCGATATCGCCCAGGCGGGTTCCCATAATCAGTCCTTCATTGGGAGTTAAGCCCATGGATGTTTCAACAGAATTGCCGTTTTTAACAGAAGTAATAGAAGAACCATTGCCCAGATGGCAGGTAATAATGCGGGAATTATTTATGTCTCTTTTCAGAATTTCACAGGCACGGTTTGCAACATACTTATGGCTTGTGCCGTGGAACCCGTACTTCCTAACCTTGTATTTTTCGTAAAGGCGGTAAGGAAATGCATAAAGAAACGCATAAGGAGGCATGGTCTGATGAAATGCAGTATCGAAAACGCCAACCTGGGGGACTCCGGGCAACAATTTACTGATGGCAAAAATTCCAGCAAGGTTCGGTGGATTGTGCAAGGGAGCAAGGTCAATATTCTTTTCCAGGGCAGCTATCACATCGGGTGTTATCGGAACGCTCCCGCTAAAATCTTCGCCTCCATGAACTACCCGGTGACCCACTGCATCAATTTCATTTATGCTTTTGATTATACCATTTTTCTTATTTGTCAAAAGTTCAAAAACCATTTGAATACCTGATGTATGGTCGGGTACCGAAACATCAATTATCTTTTCGGGATCTTCATTTATTTTATATTTTATTCCTGACCCGTTAAGACCAATCTTTTCGACAAGACCTTTTGCCAATACTTTTTTTTCGGGCATAAGGATCAATTGATATTTGATGGACGAACTTCCGCAATTGAGAACAAAAACTTTCATAGTATCAAGTTAGAATTGAAGCGGGCGAAATTAGACAGCCTTTTCAATCTAACCAAACTTTGGTTGTGAAAGTTTTAACAAAAGAAACTCACGAATGAATTTATTTAGATTCCTGATAAATTAGAGATACATTTTTGTCAGGTTGAAATTTATTTTATTTTTGCCGCCGTTTATTGTTAATTAAATAACAAGCAGATTTTAAAGCAATTAATAGGATTAGATTTATGAAAAAATTACTGATGATCCTTGTGATCCTTTTACCCATTTTAACAAAAGCTCAGGAAGAGAAAAAGTTCGGAATTCAGTTTTCAGGATTTGTAAAAACCGATATTTTTTATGATTCCCGGCAAACGGACGATTTAAGGGAAGGTCATTTTTTAATCTTGCCAAAAAATATTTCAAAGGATGAACTTGGTAATGATATCAATGACCAATCGAGCTTTAACTTTCTTTCCATCCAAACCAGGCTGGCTGGAACTATTACCGGCCCGGATGTTTTAAAAGCAAAGACAAGCGCATATATTGAGGCGGAGTTTTTCGGAACAAGCAATGCTGACATTAACGGATTCCGACTTCGGCATGCCTATGCCCTGCTTGACTGGAAAAAATCGGAGTTAATGGTCGGTCAGTTTTGGCATCCGATGTTTATTACCTCATGTTTTCCAAACACAGTGTCCTTTAATACGGGTGCTCCGTTTGAACCCTTTTCTCGTAATCCGCAGATCCGCTATACTTTCCGATTTAGTAAATTCAGAGTTATTGGCACAGCAGTGGCTCAAAGGGATTTTCAAAACAATGGACCCAAGGGATTAAGCTCAGAATATTTAAGAAACTCAGGAATACCAGAAGGCAATTTTAAATTCGAATTCAACAAGGTTAATACCGAAAGAAGTGAAGAATTTCTTGTCGGGATCGGAATTGATTACAAAGTGTTAAAACCATTATTATATACTACTGTCGCTGATACGGCAAATTATACCACCGATGAGAAAGTAAGTGGTCTTTCATCCTTCTTTTATTTTAAACTCAAGTTTAAACCGATAACATTTAAAGTGCAAGCGACTTATGGTCAACTTTCTGAAAACCTGACCATGCTTGGCGGATATGCTGTGACAGACATAATTGATGTCACTATGAATACAGTAGGTTATTCATCAATGAATATAATATCAGTATGGACAGATATCCATTCCAACGGAGTTAAATGGGAATTGGGATTATTTGCTGGTTATACACAGAATCTTGGATTTGAAAAGAATCCATATGGAGATATAACGAAAAATATTTATGGACGTGGAAGTAATATCGATTATGTATATAGGATTGCACCAAGGGTAGTTTTTAAACCGGGTAAAATGCGGTTTGCAGCCGAAGTTGAAAACACTGTAGCAGCTTATGGGAAAACAGATCAACTGGATAAAGGACTTGTAAAAGACACGAAAGATATCAGTAATCTCCGACTTTTACTGGCAATTTATTATATGTTCTAAATGAGAAAAATAAGTTCATTTTATAATAATATTCATTTAATTAAACTACACAATTATGACAAATAAAATCACAAGTTTTGCGGAATATCTGCAAAAGTACAGAGACAGTATTGCTGATCCGGAAGGATTTTGGGCGAATGTAGCTGAAAGCCATTACTGGCAAAAGAAATGGGACCACGTACTCGATTGGTATTTTGAAGGAAAGGATGCACCTAACGTAAAATGGTTCGTAAATGCCAAACTGAATATTACTGAGAACATTTTCGAAAGGAACATGTTCCAGCGCAAAGACCAGATTGCTATCATCTGGGAACCCAATGATCCGAAACAAAAAGAAGTCAAGTTAACCTATGGTGAATTATTTGATAAAGTCAAACAGTTTGCCAATGCCCTCCTTAAGATTGGTGTGAAAAAAGGAGACAGGGTTGCCATTTATCTCCCAATGGTTCCTGAACTTGCGATTGCCATGCTGGCGTGCGCAAGGATTGGGGCAATTCACTCTATAGTATTTGCCGGGTTCTCTGCCAATTCTCTTTCTGACAGGATCATTGATGCCGAATCAAATGTTGTGATCACTTCTGACGGTGCTTTCCGTGGATCAAAAAGCATCGGACTGAAATCAATTGTTGATGAAGCTTTGCTAACCTGTCCGACTATTAAGAATACAATTGTTTTAAAGCATACAGGGGAAAAGATCAACTTCCAGGCGCCCCGCGATATTTGGTGGCATGACCTCATCAAAGGTGTAAGTACAGATAATAAAGCCGAAATTATGGACTCGGAAGATACACTCTTTATTCTTTATACTTCCGGTTCAACCGGAAAACCGAAAGGCGTTCTTCACACCACAGCCGGATATATGATTTTTGCTGAATATACTTTTAAAAACGTATTCCAATACAATGATGGCGACATTTTCTGGTGCACTGCCGACATCGGTTGGGTAACCGGACATTCCTACATTGTTTATGGTCCGCTTTTGACAGGAGCCACAACCGTAATGTTCGAAGGTGTACCTACCTATCCTGACGCCGGAAGATTCTGGGAAGTTGTAGATAAATACAAAGTGACCCAATTCTATACTGCTCCTACAGCTATCCGCGCCTTAGTTGCACAAGGCAATGAATGGGTAACCAAACATAAACTCGATTCCTTAAAAGTACTTGGAACGGTAGGTGAACCAATCAATGAAGAAGCATGGAGATGGTATCATGATCTCGTTGGCAAAGGCCGCTGCCCGATTGTTGACACCTGGTGGCAAACAGAAACCGGTGGTATTATGATCACTCCCCTTGCGGGAATTACACCTACCAAACCATCATTTGCTACTTTACCGCTTCCCGGTATACAGCCTGTTTTAGTTGACAATGAAGGAAAGATTATCAAGGGAAACAGTGTTGAAGGAAATCTATGTATAAAATTCCCATGGCCCGGAATGTTAAGGACAACCTATGGTGACCATCCAAGATGTTATCAAACTTATTTCTCAACCTATAAGGGACTCTATTTTACCGGTGACGGTGCAAAACGCGATGAAGAAGGTTATTACCGCATCATGGGCCGCGTGGATGATGTTATCAATGTTTCCGGTCATCGTATCGGTACTGCTGAAGTTGAAGATGCCATCAACCAGCATCCGAAAGTCAATGAATCGGCAGTTGTAGGTTATCCTCACCCTATCAAAGGTCAGGGCATTTATGCTTACGTTACCTGCGATGAGTTGTCGGATACCGAAATGCAAACGATTGAACAAGAAATCAGGGAGACCGTAAACAAGTTTATTGGTGCCATTGCAAAACCTGATGTTATTCAGATCGTAGCCGGATTACCCAAGACCCGTTCGGGGAAAATTATGCGCCGCATCCTTCGTAAGATCGGAGAAGGCGATGCCACCAACCTTGGTGACACTTCTACTTTACTTGACCCCGGTGTTGTTGAAGATATCATTGCCGGTGCAAAAGTTGAAGTTAAACGGTAATAATAAGCTATTTTAATTAGAGGCATTTCAGGAGAGGATTCTCCCGGAATGCCTTTTTTTTATTAAGCAATTAATTTAAATTACTATTAAAAATATGGAAAATAAAAAAACAATGAACCGGGGATTTGTGGTTTTGGGCGCTATTCTCATACAGCTTTGTCTGGGAGCCATTTATGCCTGGTCGGTTTACACAAAAGGCTTGGTTGAAGCCGGGTGGACCAAGTCACAAACCCAGTTGGTCTTTTCTGCCGGACTGGCATTATTTGCTATTGTCATGGTTATTGCCGGCCGATTAATGCCAAAGGT
Source organism: uncultured Bacteroidales bacterium (assembly GCA_963749345.1). Lineage (GTDB taxonomy): Bacteria > Bacteroidota > Bacteroidia > Bacteroidales > JAADJA01 > JAADJA01. The sequence goes on from CAVVMO010000004.1 coordinate 1,607,182, forward strand.
CGGACCTAGAAAACTTGCCATATCTGGAGGAATAGTGCTCGGTCTCGGATATATCCTTGCAGGAATTTTTGGTGCAGAAAATTTTACAACTACTTTTATTTTTATCGGTATCGTTGGCGGGTCAGGAATTGGCCTTGGGTATGTCGTGCCAATAGCTGTTGGAATGCGCTGGTTTCCTGACAAGAAAGGATTGATTACCGGCCTGGCAGTTGCCGGCTTTGGTTTTGGAGCTACCCTTTGGATGGCCCTTGCCGATAAACTGGGACCTCTTGGAGGAGGGCAATTGATCCACAACATTGGTATTTCTAAAACTTTTATCGTTTATGGAATTGCCTATCTGGTAATTGTTGTCATCGGAGGTACATGGATGGTTTTTCCTCCGGAAGGTTGGAAACCAGCAGGTTGGACTCCTCCTGTATCAACTGCCAATAAGCCGCTTGCAGGTAGCGTGGATTTCACCAGCAGCGAAATGCTACGCACACCTCAATTCTATTTAATTCTATTCACATTTGCATTTGGGGCCAGTGCTGGCCTGATGAGCATCGGTTTGATGAAACTATGGCCAATGCAGGCACTCCAGGCAAATGGAATATCGCCGGAAGAAGCCAGTGCCGCTGCAACATTAGCTATGGCTGTTTTTTTTGCCCTTTTCAATGGATTGGGCAGGATAGTCTGGGGAATGATCAGTGATAAAATCGGAAGGAAAACGTCCATTATCATCATGTCGGCCACACAAGGGGTATTTGTTTTCCTCTTCCAGTACATGGCAGGAAGTCCTGCTACACTCTATCTTTTTGCTATGCTGATTGGGTTTAACTTTGGTGGGAATTTCGCCCTTTTCCCCACGATTACGGCAGATACTTTTGGAACAAAATTCATCGGCCAGAATTACGGATGGGTCTTCCTGGCTTATGCAATAGGCGGAATCTTCGGACCTATATTGGGAGGTAAGCTTGGAGATATAGGAAATTTCCCGCTCGCATTTACCATTTGCGGAATATTGTGCATCGTTGCAGTTGTCACTATTGGATTGGTGAAACCGGCGAAGAAGTAAAATTTTTTAAGGATTTCAGTTAGAGAGATGTCATGAGCAGACATCTCTTTTTTTTTTAGGTTATGTTAACATTGAATTTTTACCGGGTCAAATATTAATTTTGGAAGTCGTTTTGTTTGTTAATTTTGTGAATAAATTCACAATAGATTTGTAAGTTAAAAGTTATTAAGTTTTTAAGATATAGAACTTTAAAATGCCAATAAAGAAATTAGACAGCATATTCAAACCAAAAAGAATTGCCCTGATCGGGGTTTCAAATGAACCTAAAAGCGTAGGAGGGATCACCTTAAAAAATTTGATTTCGGGAGGATACAATGGAGTTGTTTACCCTGTTAATCCCAAGCGTGAAGCGGTTTTTGGAATACCCTGCTATCCTGATATTAAAAGTCTGCCCAAAACACCTGACCTGGCTGTTATCATGACTTCTGCCCAGTTTGTTCCCCAGATTATAGATGACTGTGGTGAAGCGGGTGTGAATGGCGTTATTATTATGTCAGCCGGGTTTAAGGAATCGGGACCCGAAGGAAAAATATTGGAAGACCGGGTACTGCATAAAGTGAAAAGCTTTCCTGATATGCGCGTCATCGGACCCAACTGTTTGGGTATTCTCGTACCAGGGCTCAGCATGAACGTAAGTTTTGCGACTACTTTACCTAAAAAAGGACATGTTGCTTTTATTTCACAATCAGGAGCATTATGCACTTCTGTGCTGGATTGGGCCCAGGAAGCTAACTTGGGATTTTCCTATTTTGTTTCCATCGGTAATTCAATGGATGTGAACTTTGGTGACCTAATCGATTATTTCGGCCAGGACCCCAGTACCAAATCGATTGTTCTATATGTTGAATCCCTCACCAATGCCAGGGCCTTCATGTCGGCTGCCCGTGGTTTTGCACGTAAAAAACCCATTATTGTTTATAAATCGGGCCGTTTCCCTGAATCGGCAAAAGCGGCTGCATCACACACAGGAGCTCTGGCTTCGGAAGATGCTATTTACGATGCTGTATTCAGAAGGGCAGGAGTAGCCAGGGTTACAGACATCGGTAATATTTTCGACTTTACCGACCTCATTGGCCGAAAGCGTGCCCCAAGGGGACATGGCCTGGCCATTGTTACCAACGCAGGAGGACCGGGTGTAATGGCTACTGATACTTTGATTTCAATGGGTGGACAGTTGGTTGATTTGTCGGATGATACCATTCGGAAATTAAATGATTATCTGCCGCCTTTCTGGTCGCATGGCAACCCCGTAGATATTATAGGGGATGCTACTCCGGAGCGTTTCGCAAAAGCCACAGAAATTGTATTAAATGATGAGAATGTAGATGCTGTACTTGTGATCCTTACGCCGCAGGCCATGACGGCGCCTACAGAATCTGCAAAAGCCATCACAGTTTTAGCCGATAATACGTCCAAGCCCATTATGGCTGCCTGGCTTGGAGGAGCGAGCATGCACGAGGGAATTGCATATTTCAACAAGTCTGGTATCTCGGTTTTTGAAACTCCTGAACAAGCCATCAGGGCTTTTATGACCTTATCCCTTTATTCCAAAAACCTTGATCTTTTGTTTGAAACTCCAAAAGAAGTGCCGGTAGACTTTAAATATGACCGGGATGAACTGAGAAAGAAATACATCAGGGATATCTTCCCCAAAGGAAAAATATTATCCGAAGATGATTCCAAAATGCTGATCAATGATTATGATATTCAGACAACGCATCCTGAACTGGCTAAAACGGAAGATGATGCAGTTATAATTGCTGAAAAGAAAAACTATCCGGTAGTTTTAAAAATACATTCTCCTGGTATTATTCATAAGACGGATGTGGGTGGTGTGGCTTTAAATATTGAGAATGAAGAAATGCTTCGGGCTACTTTCAGGAATATGCTGAAAACAGTAGCTCAAAATGAACCTGATGCAAAGATTGAGGGGATCACTGTTCAGAAAATGATCAGGTCGAAAGATTCGGTTGAGTTGATTCTTGGTATTAAGAAAGATCCTGTTTTCGGCACCGTTATGCTTGTAGGAATGGGTGGCATTACAGCCGGATTATTTAAGGATAACCGTCTTGAATTTCCACCTTTGAATGAAAAGCTTGCCATGCAGATGCTTAAATCGCTGACGATTTATCCTTTGCTGACAGGTTTTAGGGGAAGCAAAAGAAAAAATATTGAAAAGCTTGTTGAAGTCCTTATCCGTTTATCATATCTCGCAGCGGACTATCCTGAAATTGAAGAATTGGACATTAATCCGTTAATTGTAACACCGGAAAATGTAATTGCCCTTGATGCAACAATTATAGTTGATGAAAAGCAACTTGGAAAGGAACACCGCGATTATGATCACCTGATTTTAAGGCCTTACCCTGAAAGGTGGATACGTCCGGCTACCCTCAGCGATGGAAATGAAGTGTTGCTGCGACCCATCAAACCCGAAGATGAACCAATGTGGCTTGAAATGCTTGGCAGTTGCTCCAAGCAGTCCATTTATTCAAGGTTCAGGTACGACTTCTTTTATGATGCTCATGAAATTGCCACCCAGTTTTGTTTTATCGATTATGATCGTGAGATGGCGATAGTGGCTGAAGTGGAAGTCGAGGGTAAGAAAAAGCTGGTTGGTGTAGGTCGTTTAATTGGCGATCCGGATGTGGAAGTTTCAGAATATGCCGTTCTGATAACCGATGCATGGCAGCACAAAGATCTTGGACAAATTCTAACCAATTATTGTATTGAAATCGCACGATATTCAGGAATTAAAAGGATAGCTGCTGAAACTACAAAAGATAACAAATCCATGATCGCTGTGTTTAAAAAACTCGGATTCAAGGTAAATTTTAATGACGATACCACCGTTTCTGTTTCGAAGGATTTAATGGTTATCGAGCAATGAAGCAAAGTATAAATGCAATCTGCCTTTTTTTGAATAGGGTATTGATTCTTCTCTAACCCATGTGCTGATCAATGATCTTACAAATGCTTTTAAATATTTCATCAATTCCACCTATTCCCTGAATGGATTGAAACTTCTTTTTATTCTTGTAAAAATCAATTAAAGGTTGAGTCTGGTTATTGTAAATCTGTATGCGGTTTTCAATTACCTCTTTGGTATCATCCTTCCTTCCTTCGATTTCGGCGCGTTTTAATAGCCTTTTCAAAATCTCACCATCACCAACTTCCAGGGCAAGTACCAGTGAAACCGACTCTTTGTTCTTTCCAAGCATCGAATCGAGGTCATGGGCTTGCTGAATGGTTCGCGGAAAACCGTCGAAAACAAAACCCTTTGCCTTCGAATGCTGTTGCAGGGCGTCTTCAAGTATTTCAATTAATAAAGCATCCGGAACGAGTTCACCTTTTTCAATAATAACTTGAACTTTTAATCCCAGTGGTGTTTTTTCACGAATGTTTTTACGGAAAATATCTCCGGTTGAAATATGCACCAGGTTATACTTTTCAGCAATCTTTAATGACTGGGTTCCTTTTCCCGAACCGGGAGGACCAAATAAAATAAAATTGAACATGATCAAAATATTAAAAGGTTAGTAATTTACTATCGCCGCAAATATAAGGCAAATGACTAATTATTTTTATAATTAATTTCGCAGGAAATATTTATTAAAATTGAGCACACAACAGTCGCAGGATTCTTTGATTCAGTCTCCGCTATCCGATTCCGCATTTATTCAGCAGGATAGCGGTTATATAAAACCTGATACTGTTTATTTTCCGGTTGACACCTCAAAAGTTTTTTTTCAAACCTATTTCGGAAGTTCAATGGACTCAGAGAAAGACCTTCTTTCCGGGAAATCTTTATACAGAAAGTCCATTTTCAGATCTCACGAGCTGGTTCCAAAAAATCATTTGGCGATTGAAAGAAATGCCACAGGAAGAGATTGGATTACTTTTCATCTCATCGTTTGTCTGTTATTGTTTGCAGGAGTTCAAATCTACTATGGCAAAAGATTTCAGCAAATCATTAAAGCCTTTGGAGGAATAAGATACACCAGCATATTGAGCAAAGAGGGTAACCTGTTCAGAGAACGGATTTCAATTCCGTTGTTTATTATTTACCTGGTGGCATTCTCACTCTTAATTTACCTGATCATAGCAGGTGACTCTGAACCGACAATTATGAACCTTAGCGGGCTTAAGTTCTTTTCCCTTATATTCATTTCAGTTTTACTCACCTGGTTTATCAAAAATTTAGCCTTAAACTTTATAGGTGTATTGTTTAAAAACCAATTGATTTTATCTGACTACATGCAAATTAATTTTATTTTCAACATGGTAACCGGGTTAGTTTTGTTGCCTTTTATTATTTTTTCTGTTTATATGTCATTCAGTTACCTGATATATGCAGCAGTGGTTGTGTGGCTATTAATCTATTTCTATCGATTTGTCAGGGAGTTATTTACAGGATTATCTTACACAAATTTTTCGCTGTTTTCAAGAATATTGTATCTTTGCACCTTCGAAATAATTCCGTTTTTAGTTGTTACTAAATTAATAATGAGTTATTTAGGTTAATTATTTAACAATATTAAAAACAAGATTTCAGGATTTTATTTAATAAAAGGGAGAAATAGAAGTTGAAAGTTAAACGAATTCTTGTATCTCAGCCTGAGCCGGTAGATTTTGAGAAATCACCTTATGGAGAGCTCACTCAAAAGCACAAAGTCAATATTGAGTTCAGGAAGTTTATTGCGATAGAAGGAATTACGGCCAGTGATTTCCGAAGGGATAAAGTCTACATCCAGGACCATACAGCTGTAATTTTTACCAGCCGGCACGCAGTTGATCATTTTTTCCGTATTGCTAAAGAAATGAGGGTGGAGATACCTGATACTATGAAATATTTTTGTATTTCGGAAGCATCAGCCTTTTATCTTCAGAAATATGTTCAATACAGGAAACGAAAAATATTCAGTGGTAAACAAACTTTCGAGGACCTGGTGGAGATCATCAATAAGCATAAAGAAGAAAAGTTTTTGATGCCTTGCTCCGACGTTCACCAGGCTAGTCTTACCAGGATTCTCGATGAAAATGAAATTAATTATTCCAAAGCTGTAATTTATAAAACACAGGCAAGTGATTTGTCGGACATTGACATTAGGAGTTATGATTTGCTGGTATTTTTCAGCCCGGCAGGGGTTAAATCATTATTTAAGAATTTTCCGGGGTTTGAACAGAATTCAACCTTAATTGGTGCTTTTGGCCCTACCACAATCAGCGCAGTTAAAGAGAGCGGTCTGAAATTGGACATAGCCGCTCCTACCAAAACAGCTTTATCGATGACCGATGCCATCGACCAGTATCTGGTTTCGATCAATAAGAAATAGAAATCCATTTTCGTCTAAAACTATGATCCCAATAAGGGGATAGTCGATGCAAACCTTTAAGAAACATGAACGGTTATCCGGTAAAAAAATAATCGATACTTTATTTTCAGAAGGAAAAATTTTTGTGGTCAGTCCGTTCAGGGTAGTATGGCTTGAATATGAACTTGCCGGACAATCCCCGGCACAGGTGCTTATATCGGTTTCAAAAAAACGGATTAAAAAAGCCGTCGACAGAACCCTGGTAAAACGACGCATCAGAGAAGCGTACCGGAAAAACAAAGATGAGTTTTATGAATTCTTAAATCGCAATCAGGTAAAATGTGCTTTTGCATTGCTATACAATTCAGACCTGATAGCTGACTACAAAGAAATTGAAGAGAAAATAAATTTACTTTTACAGCGTTTTCAAAGTGAATATGAAAAAAGCATTAGGTAAATTTTTTATTTCTTTAATCAGGTTGTATCAGGGAGCTATTTCCCCTTATTTTTTGCCATCCTGCAGGTATACACCCACATGTTCTGCCTATGGTATTGAAGCCATTCAAAGGCACGGACCCTTTAGGGGAAGCTGGTTTGCCTTTAAACGAATTTTATCATGTCACCCCTGGGGTGGGAGTGGTTATGATCCGGTACCTGAACCCCATAAAACTAAATGAATTTAAACCATAAATTTTCTTAATCATGAACAGATTTTCAAAAATAATTTTTGTTGGGATCTTTTTATATTTCTTTGGATTGGTTCCACTTCAAGTTGTGAGTCAAACCAGCAATAATTTTGAAATTGCCAAAAATCTCGATATCTATGCTACCCTCTTCAGAGAATTAAATAAAAATTATGTCGACGAGATTTCTCCCGGTGACATGATGGAAACGGGCATTGAGGCGATGCTTGAATCTCTTGATCCATATACGGTCTATATTCCTGAATCTGAAGTTGAGGATTATAAGTTTATTACCACCGGGCAATATGGAGGCGTAGGAGCATTGATTCAGCAACAAGGAGAACAGGTCGTCGTTGCTGAACCGTATGAAGGAAATCCTGCTCAGAAGGCCGGAATTAAAGCCGGAGATATTATTCTTGAAGTGGACGGTCAATCGGTGAAGGGAAAATCAACCTCCGATGTCAGTGCTATTTTAAAAGGCCAGCCCGGTACTTCAGTTATGGTTCTGTTTCAGCGCGAAGGTGTTTCTGAACCTATTGAAAAAGAACTTGTAAGGGAGTATGTAAAAATAGAAAACATTCCTTATTATGGTATGATCTCAGAGGGTGTTGGTTACATCCGGCTGCTTGGCTTTACCCAGGAAGCAGGCAAGGAGGTAAAGGATGCTTTTACAGAGCTGAAAACCAATAACCAGCTGAAAGGATTAGTGCTTGACCTTCGCGGAAATGGTGGCGGCCTGCTTCAGGAAGCAGTTTCGATCACCAATATTTTTGTGGATAAGGGTAACATGGTTGTAAGCACAAAGGGAAAACTTCCGAATAAAAATTATACTTATAACACCACCAACTTAGCCATTGATAAAGATATTCCGCTGGTTGTCCTTGTCGATAATTCCAGTGCTTCCGCTTCCGAGATTGTGGCCGGAGCAATACAGGACCTCGACAGAGGAGTGATCGTCGGTCAGCGGACCTATGGAAAAGGACTGGTTCAAAATGTAATTCCACTTACCTACAATGCCCAGGCAAAAATTACTGTGGCAAAATATTATATTCCCAGTGGCCGTTGCATTCAGGCTATTGATTATTCAAAGAAGAATGTAAATGGCGATTCAGAAAAAATTCCTGATTCACTGGTCACAGCATATAAAACTAAGAATGGCCGAACAGTTTATGATGGTCTGGGAATAGATCCCGATGTTAAGACGGAGCAGCCAAATCTGAGCCCGTTAAGCACCTCTCTGCTGGTGAAATATTTGTTTTTTAAATATGCCACTAAGTTCGAAAGAGAGCATCCTGCAATTCCATCCGCAAAAGAATTTCAGGTTACCGATGAAATCTACAACGATTTTATTGCTTACCTTGCTGACAAGGACTATGATTATACTACCAGGAGCGAAGAAACCCTTGAAAAGCTCAAGCAGTATGCACATGATGAAAAGTATTTTGATGCCATACAGACTAGTTATGATCAGCTGGTGGAAACCTTGAAAGAGAATAAAGATCATGATCTTTCAAAGCATAAAGATGAAATTAAAAAAATATTGAAACTCGAAATTGTTTCGAGATATTATTACCAGAAGGGTCAGATCATTGCTTCCATTGCTGAGGATCCTGATATTGCAAAAGCCATCCAGATTCTGGATGAAAAGGATTCATACCTTGCCATTCTTGACGGCTCCAAAGAGCAGTCAGGTGTCAGGGAATAAATAATTATCAACGTTCGTCATTTGATAATGCGATGCTGAAAAAGATCAAGGTAAACCACTCCGCACTTTATTTCACCGGGTTGGTTATCACGATCATCAGTTTGCCTTTATCGCAATTTGCTCTTAGTGTTGGCCAATTTGTGCTGCTTGGCAACTGGCTTTTGGAAATGAATTTCAAAAGTAAAATCAAAACATTCTTTTCAAATAAAGCTGCTATTATTCTTGTCTCTTTGTATCTCCTGCATGTCGCAGGCCTGATTTATACAACGGATTTTAATTATGCATTTAAAGATTTGCGGGTAAAGCTTCCTTTACTTGCTTTACCCATAATTTTTGCCACTACCCAACCCCTTGACCTTAAAAAGTTCGATCGTTTATTGTGGCTTTTCATCGGAGCATGTTTGGCTGCTACCTTTATTGGCATTGGAATATTAATGTTTAAAGATGTCAGCGATATCCGTGAAATTTCACCTTTTATCTCTCATATCCGGTTGAGCCTTAACATTTGCCTCGCCATTTTCTTTACGGGATATTTTCTTTTCAGCAAATTCAAGGGTCAGCTAAAGTATCAGATTTTGTCTGGCCTGTGTATTTTGTGGCTTATCGCCTTTTTAATTTTCAGCGAGTCGGCTACTGGTTTCTATGTATTATTCGGAGCATTGTTTTGTCTGGTCATTTGGGGATTCACCCGCATTCAAAGTACCAGATTGAAGCGCTTTGTGATCATCCTTGCCCTCCTGATTCCGGTTGTATTAGGTATCTACCTTTATTTTACTGCAAAGGCATATCTCAGCCCCCACAGAAATGACCTGAAAAATCTTGAAAACTATTCCATTCAGGGTAATGCCTATTCACATGACACATCCAAATTTTCAGTTGAAAATGGAAGCTTTATAGGCCTATATGTTTGCGATAAGGAATTGCGTGAACGCTGGAATAGCAGGAGTAAATTGGATTACGATGATGAGGATGAAAAAGGGCAGGAATTGAAAATTACCCTCATCCGTTACCTTAATTCCAAAGGTTTAAGGAAAGATGCTGAAGGGTTGAATCAGTTGGATGAAAAGGATATCCGGAATGTTGAACAGGGAATTGCCAATCAATATTATGCCAAGAAGTTTAACCCAAATTCAAGAATTTATAAATTCTTATGGGAATATCAGTCGATGAAAAGAGGTGCTGGCCCCGGAGGACTTTCATTTGTTCAACGTCTTGAATACTGGAAAGCAGCAACCGGAATTATCCATGAAAATTTCTGGTTTGGAGTAGGAACGGGTGATATGGATGAGGCCTTCAGGATTCAGTACGAAGAAATAAAAACTCAACTTCCACCTGACGTAAGGCACCGTTCTCATAATCAATTCCTGGCGATATTTACAGCTTTTGGAGTTTTTGGGTTTATTTGGTTTATCTTTACTCTGATTTATCCGCCCATTCAATTAAAAGCATTCAGGAATTTCAGGTATTTTGTCTTTTTTGCAATCATCAGCCTTTCGATGTTATTTGAGGATACTCTTGAAACCCAGATGGGCGCTACACTTTTTGCATTCTTTAATTCATTTCTGCTGTTTGTTCAAAAAGATGATCCCCCGGAAAGCAATCTCTGAGAAAGTTGTATATTCGCCTTCCGAAATTTAGTGTATGAATAAAATTGATTTTACTATTTCTTATAAGGAATATTCAAACATAGAAGAGCTAAATTCTGATGATCGTTCTTTGCTAGAGCATGCCCGAATAGCAATAAAATCAGCTTATGCTCCTTATTCAACCTACCATGTCGGAGCTGCCGTTTTGTTAGAAAACGGCCAGATCATAACCGGGAATAACCAGGAAAATGTTGCTTATCCTTCGGGCATATGTGCCGAAAGGGTAGCTTTGTTTTATGCCTCATCTCAGTTTCCTGAGGTGCCGGTTAAAGCCGTTGCCGTTTCAGCAAAAGCAAAGCATTTTAGAATTAAATCACCCGTCACACCCTGCGGATCATGCCGTCAGGTAATGGCCGAAACTGAAAACAGGTTTCATTGTGAAATGCGGTTGATCATGCATGGCGAAAACGGTAAGATCATCGTTGTTGAAGGTGTGAAAAATATTCTCCCTCTGATGTTTACTGCAGAAGAACTAAAAAATAATCAGAATACAACTTAATCATGGAACTTATTTCAACCAAAATTTGTAAGACAAGTGACATCGGAGTAAACAATAACCTTTTTGGCGGAACCATGCTTTCATGGATGGACGAGGCAGGTGCATCCTTTGCGTCGGTTAAATGTTGCTCCCCGAATATGATCACACTCAAGGTAAATGAAGTGATTTTCAAGAAACCGGTCAAAGTAAAAGAACATATTAGAATTTATGGCGAAGTTTTGAATATTGGTCACAGCTCTATAAAGGTTTTGGTGGAAGCCAAACGGATCAATTTCAGAAATGATGAGGAAGAAAGTGTTTGCTCCACCGAAATGTTGTTTGTAAAAATTGATGAAAACGGCAAGGCAGCCCTGATTGATGATTGTGTAAAATTTAACGCTTTAAAAAAATATTAACTATGAAAATGATTAAAAATTTTGGGTTTTTGATGCTGATTATTCTATTTTCAGCTATGAAAGGCGATAGACCTGCCTACATCATTTATGATGCAGAAGGCAAAGAAGTAAAGTACAAAAACATGGTTGAAGATGCCCTCAAAGCAGATATCGTGTTTTTTGGCGAGCAGCATAATAATCCCATCAGTCATTGGTTAGAACTGGAATTGACCAAAGATTTGTATGCTGAAAATAAAGGCAACCTGATCCTCGGCGCCGAGATGTTTGAAACAGATAATCAGTTAGTCCTCGATGAATATCTTTCGGGAGAGATTGCGCAGAAGAATTTTGAAAAGGAAGCCAAATTGTGGGATAACTATCAGACTGATTACAAGCCCCTGGTTGAATTTGCTAAAACTAATAAATTAATTTTTGTAGCAACCAATATCCCCAGGAGGTATGCAAGTGTAGTTAACAAAAAAGGATTTGAAGGACTTGACAGCCTGAATACTGGTGCAAAAAAATATATTGCACCCTTACCGGTAAAATACGATCCTGAACTAAAAGGATATAAATCCATGCTGGAAATGATGGAAGGACAGGAGGGAGGAGCTGGAGGACATGTCACGGATAATCTTCCAAAAGCTCAGGCCATCAAAGATGCGACAATGGCTAATTCCATTCTTAAATACTTGAAGCCTGGAACCACTTTTTTACATTTCAACGGTGCTTACCACTCTGATAACTATGAAGGAATAATCTGGTACTTGAAGCTGGAAAAGCCAGAGTTAAAAATTCTTACCATTTCAACGGTTGAACAAGACACTATAACTGATCTGAAAAATGAGTCATTGAATTTAGCTGATTATATATTGTGTATTCCTTCTGATATGACAAAGACTTATTAAACTTTTTGTAAAATTTGGAAAAGATTATTCAGTGGAAAGTAATGTAATAATACTTTAATTGATAAAGACTCCTATTTAAAGTAAAAACACATATAAATCAAGCGATACAACTTTCAAAATTATCAAAATTGATCATAACATTATTTATTGCATATCAACTCCATTACTTACAAATGTTAATTATGTTATATAAGATGGTTGCACGCTTTATAAAATTATTTCTGAACTAGTGAATTTAGATAAGCAATCAATTTCTTTCTTTATAAATTCCATAACTTATAATACTGATATATTTCGGAAATGACATATCACTGTAATTATTGGTAATAGTATGGTATCAAGTTTTATCAATTATTGACTACCTATCAATTTTGTATTTTTAATATAATTTAGCCTGATGATAGATAAAAATTTTAAGGTGAAGAATTGAAATTACAATTGTTTTTTTAATGGTGAAAATTATACTAAGCGGATTACTTCTTGTCACATTTCTTAATACTACAATTGCTCAGAATACTACCTTTATTGAATCTGTATCAAATGATACTAATTATATCCAATGGGTAGGCCAATTTCCCAGTACTAATGCTGACACAGGGAAAGTAAGATTTTTTAAAAAGATTAATGAATTATTGTTAGGTCATAGATCTCCTGAATTAACAAAACCGATTTCATTAATTGCTGATAGTCCCGAGTCATTTTGGGTATTAGACCAAGGGAAAAGATCTGTCTTGTCAGTTCATAAGAAGGTGGGTGAAATCCCCCACTTCATAAATAAAAAAAAATTGGATTTTCCATCTCTTGTAGGAATCTGTGAAATAAGTCATGGAGAAATTCTCTTTACCGATTCCTATTTAAATAAGATTTTCCATTTATCGACTGACAGAAAAGAATTAATAGCATTAAATGATACCCTAAGGTTAGAGAAACCAACAGGTATTGCATATAATAAAATAACCAATCAAATATGGGTCACTGATACGGATGCTCATTGTATTTTAGTTTTAAATGAAAAAGGCGAGATCATAAAGGAAATAGGAAAACGAGGTATTAATCCTGGGGAGTTTAACTTCCCAACATTTATTTGGATCGACAGATTTGGCATTATATATGTCGTTGATGCCATGAATTTCAGAGTGCAGATTTTTAATAAAGAAGGAGAATTTTTATCCTTATTTGGTGAAATTGGCGATGCAACCGGATATCTTTCCAGACCTAAAGGAATTGCTACTGATTCATACGGTAACATTTATCTAGTAGATGCGTTATTCCATGCTGTTCAAATATTCGACAAATCTGGAAAATTTTTATACAAGTTCGGAGGGCAGGGACATGAAAATGGTCAGTTTTGGTTACCGGTCGGAATTTATATTGATGATAAAGATTATATTTATATCGCTGACAGTTATAATTCAAGAATTCAGATTTTTAAACTTATTAATAGAGGTGTAAATGAAGAGTCTGGTAAACATTAATTTATACTTTTTTCTATTGATTCCATCGGTTTTATTTTCCCAATCAATTGTAAATACGGTTCATAATTTATCAGTTAGTGGACCTGGCACGATTAAAGCCATCAGTGAATCAGAAATTTGTATTTTTTGCCACACGCCCCATAACAGTACTCCAATGGGACCTCTGTGGAACAGAAGTGATCCGGGATCAACCTATATTCTGTATAATAGTTCGACGACACAAGCCACAATAGGACAACCGGATGGCTCGTCGATTTTATGTCTTTCATGCCACGATGGAACAATTGCCTTGGGAAATGTGATAAGTCGAATTATTGATATAGATTTTACAGGAGGCATTACGACCCTGCCAATTGGCAGCACAAATCTTTCTACTGAATTGGCTGATGACCATCCTGTGTCCTTTATTTATAATTCATCATTAGCAGTAGCTGATGGAGAATTGATTGATCCTATAACCCTAACAGGGCCAGTTCAGTTAGAGAATGGCAAAATGCAATGTACGGCTTGTCATGATCCACATAAAAATATTTATACAGATTTCCTTGTAGCTACTACTCAAAATTCAAATTTGTGCACTAACTGTCATCAAAATAATTATTGGATTACAGGTAGCCATCGTAATTCAACAAAAGCATGGAATGGACAGGGAACCAATCCCTGGTTTCATACTCCCTATACCACCGTTAATGCCAATGCATGCGAAAATTGTCACAATCCGCATAATGCAGGACTTAATCCCAGGTTATTGAATTATCAGGCTGAAGAGAATAATTGCTATGTTTGTCATAATAGTAATGTTGCAACAAAAAATATTCAACAACAATTCAATAAACCTTATCGGCATAATATAACGGGTTATAACCTAGTGCATGATGCAAATGAGAGTGCTTTGGTATTGACAAGTCATGTAGAGTGTGAAGATTGTCATAATCCTCATGCTACCAGAAATTTAGCCGCAACTGCTCCAAATGTCAACGGATTCAATAGTGGAACTAAAGGTATAAATACAAACGGTTCACCAGTCGAACCCGTCCAATTTGCCTATGAAATTTGCTATCGTTGCCATGCCGACAGCCCCAATAAGCCACCCAGTCCTACTACTAGGCAAATTGAACAAAATAATGTGCGCTTTGAGTTTGATTTAGCAAGTCCTTCTTATCATCCCATTGAAGGAGTAGGAAAAAACACAACAGTCCCAAGTTTAATCTCTCCCTGGACCACTAGCAGTAAAATGTACTGTACAGATTGCCATGCAAGCGATGGGACTTCATCTCCGGCAGGCCCACACGGATCTATATATCCTAGTATTCTGAAATTCAATTATGCCAAGGCTGACAATACAATAGAATCTGCCACCGCCTATGCACTTTGTTATAGCTGTCATAGCCGTACCTCTATTTTAAATGATGCATCTTTTGAGCGACATGATAAACATATTGTTAATGAACGAACTCCGTGCAATGTTTGCCATGATCCCCATGGAATAAGCGGTACTCAGGGAAATAGTACAAATAATTCGAACCTGATTAATTTTCAGCTGGGAATAGTAACTCCAAGCAGCAGTGGTTTGCTTAGATTTGATGATCAGGGCAACTTTGCAGGACGTTGTTACCTGACTTGTCATGGTGAAAATCACAACCCATTAAGTTATTGAAATTAAAATTTCATTATCCCAAAATGAAATCTTATTCTTTTCGGTTTATAATAAGTTTTACCCTTATCTTGGTTGTAGGTGCCATTTCATTTTTTTCTATATATATTTATAACAACTACCTTGCGAAGGAGCTATATAAGAATGCCGAAGATGAGGTAGTATCCGTATTGAGTATTTTACAGGATGAATATATTCACACACTTTCGGTGAATGGTGGAAAAGTGCTACAACCCTTATTAGAAAAGGTAAAGGAGAATAACCATGTTCTCCACACATTTCTAATTAATTCCAAAGACAGTATTACCTACCAGTCAGATTATGATTCAAATTATTCAGAAAGCCCAGGTTTTGATAATTTAACCGAATACAAAAAAGATAAAATAACAATAAAATCGTTTGCAAGTGAATCCGACCCTTTCATACGTGCTTATGTTCCGCTTAAGAATTCTCCAAAATGTTATGCTTGTCATAATCTACATGAAAAGCACCTCGGATTATTGATCTTTGATATTTCTCTTTCTGATGCCAGAAAAAGTATCCTTTTTACTCAAAAATTCAGTGTTTTTTATTCGGTTCTTATCATAATGATAATATTGGCCCTGGTTTTTACCATGCACTACCGTTTTATCAAAAAATCTTTGCACAGTTTTCATAAATCAATTAATATTATTAATCAAGGGAACCTGAATGAACGCATTTCCATTCCTGTGTCAAGAGAATTGGCAGAGCTTGGAGAAAGTTTTAATAAAATGGTCGATACGTTTCAGAAAACACAGGCAGAGCTTAATAAATATCATAAACAGGAATTAGAAAGTGCATTAAAACTGGCTACAATTGGAGAAATGTCAGCACGGCTTGCCCATGAAATAAGAAATCCGCTCACAGGAATTAAAAATGCAATTGAAATTATTGTTAACGAAATGCCAGAAGATCAAAATAAACCAGTACTTGAAGAAATCCGGCGGCAAGTATTACGGTTAAATAGTGCGGTTTCAAACTTACTTCGATTTTCACGAAACAGCGATTTAAAAAAAGATGAAAATGATTTAAATGAAATCATTAAGGCATTAATTTTTTTTATAAAAAATCAAACACAAAATAAGAAAATTGAATTTATTCATGATTTACAGCCCAATCTTCCAAGGTTTAATTTTGATCGTGAACAAATTGAAAATGCCCTGCTCAACCTTGGAATAAATTCTATTCAGGCCATAAAGGATTCAGGTACTGTTATTTTCAAAACTCGATTTGACGATCAGGATAAAACAATTACGATTACTATTGAAGATACCGGAACTGGAATTCCTGAAAATATTATGGAAAAAATTTTCGAACCATTTTATACAACTCACACCGAAGGAACCGGATTAGGACTGGCAATTACTAAAGAAATTATAGAAAAGCATAATGGTAAAATTTGGGTTGAGAGTCAAAAAGGAAAAGGCACAAAATTTTATATATCTTTACCTGCTGTTTGATCTTAAGAATCACCTAAATACAATTCAGTTCTAAAATGAAATTATTAAAAATTTTAGTGATTGATGATGAAAAATTAATTCGTTGGTCCTTTGAAAAGCAGTTTAGCACTAAAGGATATAAAGTTTTCACTGCTGAAACAGGAGAGGAAGGAATTCAAATATTCGAAACCCATTACCCGGATATTGTTTTTATTGATAACAAATTGCCCGGAATGGGGGGGTTGGAAGTCATTTCGAAAATAAAATCAATTGATGAGGATGTTGCTATCATATTTATGACAGCGTATGGATCGATTGATACCGCTGTAAAAGCAATGAAACTTGGGGCAATCGAATATATAAATAAACCCTTTTCTTTTGAAGAGATTGATATTATTATTGAAA
Organism: uncultured Bacteroidales bacterium; assembly: GCA_963749345.1. Taxonomy (GTDB): domain Bacteria; phylum Bacteroidota; class Bacteroidia; order Bacteroidales; family JAADJA01; genus JAADJA01. The sequence goes on from CAVVMO010000004.1 coordinate 1,624,360, forward strand.
ATATTAAGAATAATAAAAATATTATCAACGAAATACAATTATTAAAAAGGCAGCAGAAAGAAAAGGTCACTTTTGACCACATCATTGGGGAGTCAAATGCACTTAAACACATTGTCCAGGTTTCAAAAAGGATTGCCCGATCAGAAACAACTACAATTCTCCTTTTAGGCGAGAGCGGAACCGGGAAAGATTTGTTTGCGCTTGCCATACATAATGAAAGTACCCGGAGTAATCGCCCATTCGTAACAATAAATTGTTCCACTTTTCCTGAGACACTTTTAGAAAGCGAAATTTTTGGTCACGAAAAAGGAGCATTTACCGATGCAAATAAACTTAAAAAAGGTCTTTTTGAAATCGCAGAAGGAGGAACTGTGTTTTTGGATGAAATTGGTGAAATTAATCTTACCACCCAGGTAAAGCTATTAAGCGTTCTTGAAAACAGGATTATCAGACGTCTTGGCGGGACGGTTGATATCCCTGTAGATATTCGCATTATTTCAGCCACCAATAAGGATTTAAAAAAGTCAATAGAACAAAAAACATTCAGGGAGGACCTTTATTACAGGCTTAAAGTTTTCCAGATCGATCTTCCGCCTTTGCGCGAGCGCAGAGAAGATGTTCCACAATTAGCTCAGCATTATATCAACCAATTTAATGTTCAGTTTAAAAAAAATGTAAAAAATATCCATCCTGATGCAGAAAAATTACTGGTCCATTACGAATGGCCTGGAAACATCAGAGAATTGAGAAATGTAATTGAGCGAGCCATATTACTTGAAAGTTCTTCTTCTATCCAGGTTGAGAACCTTCCAGCAGAAATTAATATTACTGCTGCCGTTGAGAATAGGGCATTAAATCCTTATCAATTTATTTTTCCTGATTCGGGAATTTCGCTGGACGAATTAGAAAAACAAATAATCAAACAAGCTCTGGTTAAAGCCGATAACAATCAATCAAAAGCTTCAAGACTACTAGGAATTTCTAGAGATACACTCAGGTACAAAAAAAAGAAACATAAACTTTAATATAGTGGGTTATATAACCTAATACCCTGGGCTATATAACCCATAATTTTTTATTTATAACCAGATCTTAAAAAGTAAAGCTTCTTACTAAGGAATTTTCTCACTTATATTAATTATCCAATAGTTTTTTAATGCTTCTTTTTTCAGAATATTATAAAATTTTGAAAATAAATAATAATTCTAATTATTTAGAAAATAGAAGGTCATTTAATAAATCTGCTAAGTAATTAATTAATAAAATATTAGTAGCTGAATTAACAATTTAGTGAATATTTCTCATAGCTCTTATTAGCCCATTCAATTATACACTTTATAGCGATAATTAACTTTAAGGAATTTTCATAAAGTTATATAGAGATTACTATATGTGTTTGGAATAAATCTAAATTATGGAAAATTAGTTATTAGGCATATTGTTTGCCAAATGAAAATTTAAATTTATTTATTAATAAACAAGGAGGAAATAAAATGAAAACAATTGCTAAAATTAGTGCAGTATTATTTATCGTCTTTATGACTCAGTTTAGTATTGGTCAGATTGCTGGGTCGGCACATGATTTTTCAGGTTCAACCTGGAATACCACAGGTGAAATTTGCATCGTATGCCATACACCTCACCATTCTGATATTTCAATTACCGATGCGCCTCTATGGAATCACCAGATTACATCCCAGACTTTCCAGCTTTATGCTTCAAGTACCCTGGATGCTACAATGGGTCAGCCTGATGCAAGTTCAAAATTATGTTTGAGCTGTCATGATGGAGTTACTGCTGTTGATAATTTTGGCGGTACAACGACTGGCACGGAGACACTTACTGGTGATGCAAATATCGGCACTGATCTCAGGAACGATCATCCGGTTTCATTTACATACGATTTGACCTTGGCAAACGCTGATGGGGGATTGTTTGATCCGACGACAACAAATTCGGGATTGGGAGGAACAATTAATGCCGATATGTTATTTGGCGGAAAATTACAGTGCGCTTCCTGCCATGATGTTCATAACAGTTCAGGTATAGATTATCTCTTAGTAAAGTCTAATGCTGCCAGCGGATTGTGTTTGACCTGCCACAACAAATAATGTTTTCGCATCATACTCAAGGATATAAGAAGGGCGATTATTTGATCGCCTTTTTTATTTTTCAAACTATATTAATTTTAAATACTTAACTGACAGTAGTTTATAATGAATAATAAAATATTAGTTTTTTATTTTTTAGTTGGAATTTGTTATTTGCATTTTATATCATGCTCAAGATCCATTAATAAAATTGTTGCATCCGAAAATATCGTAATTTTTCCTCCACCACCGGATACAACCAGAATTCAGTTTTTGACAAGTATAAGTAATTCCCAGGCAATAACAGGTCAGAGGTCAGCTTTTGCAAGATTTATTTTTGGTGACTACAAGCAACAATCAATTGTAAAGCCATATGGAATTGCTGTTCATGAAGGTAAAATATATATTTGTGATACCGGAATCGATGCTCTTGAAATTATAGACCTTGATAAACATAGTTTTGAATATTTTACTCCTGCGGGATTGGGGCAATTAAAAAAACCACTCAATTGCTTTGTCGATGACAATGGTTTTTTATATGTGGCTGACGGAGGGAGATGTCAAATAGTAATATTTGATAAGAACGGAAAGTACGTAAATAGTTTTGGAGACACGGAAAACTTTAAGCCAACCGATGTATTTGTTAATGAAGATAAAATTTGGGTTGCAAATGTTTTAAATAACCGGCTACACGTTTACAGTAAAGATTCAAACAAATTATTATACACCTGGCCTGATTCGGAATCAGGTAATGAAGACTTCCTTTATTCACCGACAAATATTTATGTAACAAAGGACATAGTTTACGTAAGTGATTTTGGAGATTTTAAGGTCAAATTATTTACTCATGATGGAGAGTTTATAATGTCAGTTGGAAGTTATGGTGAAAAAATAGGACAATTTGTAAGGCCTAAAGGAATCGCCGTCGATCGTGATCTGAATCTGTACGTAGTTGATGCCGGTTTTGAAAACACCCAAATTTTTAGCAAGGAAGGAAAATTATTAATGTTTTTTGGTGGGCCTTATAAAAGACCCGGTGATATGTGGCTACCTGCAAAAATAACCATAGATTATGATAACCTGGAGTATTTTCAAAATTTTGTTAATGAAAGATTCAATTTGAAATATTTAATTCTGGTTACAAACCAGTATGGTCCTGATAAAATAAGTGTTTATGGGTATGTAGAACCCAAATTATAGAAGAGAATCAGATGGACAAGAAATTATTTTTTAAATGTATGATCCTCTTTGGGATAATCTCATTTTTAATTGCTTGTTCACCAAAATCTAATTATAAAGTTTTGTCAGCAATCTTTGATGGTGTTTCTGATCCATTCCTGATAGATAGCCTCCGCATTGCAGATTCAATTAGTAAGATTGATAGTGCGAGTTTTCAGCAAAATAGTGAGACTAATCTCAAGCCTCAATTTGTTTTTCATCCTCCATACAAGGAAAAAGAATGTGCCACCTGCCATGATCAAAATGTGATGGGAAAACTTCTTCAGCCAGAACCAGGATTGTGCTATCAATGCCATGACGACTTCGCTCAAAAATATAAGTTTATTCATGGACCTGTTTCAGGTGGATTTTGCACAGAGTGCCACAGTCCTCACATGGCAGAAAACGAGAAATTGCTTTTGCGAACCGGACAGGAATTGTGTCTGCACTGCCATCAATCAGAGCAGGTATTAAAAAACGAAGCGCATTCAGGGATAGAAGATACAAATTGTACGGATTGCCATAATCCGCACGGCGGATATGATAAGTATTTTTTAAACTGATTTAATCAGATCTTTATTGAAATCATTTAGTGTAATATTAATAATACTAATTGTATCTATCAGGTGCTTTACTCAAAACACTTCGAATCAATATGGATTTTGGAATCAAAAGTCTTTATCAGGAGCAGTGACTCTTAAGGGACATTACAGGGATCAGCAAAGGATATTAAAATCAGGTATTTCTGATGACATTCAAGGCACTTTGTTTTCAGGCGGAATTCTTCTTGAATCGAGAAGTTTTCTTGTGCATCCTAATTTGTTAGCGCTTGATATTGATGCTGAGTATAATCCTGAAAAGATGGATGAGCAATTCCTTTCTATTCCCGATCGTTCAGAGGTCAGGACATTAAAAAGGTTGAATGTAAATACAACATTTTTCCAGGAAAAAGAGGTAACATTAAATGCATTTATAAATCTTAATCAGAATTATATTAACAGGGAAAACCTTACAAACTCTAGAACAAACAGAATGTTTTGGGGTGGTGGAATGTTCTATAAAAATAAAGCCTTGCCTTTTTCAGTAAATTATCAGGAGGGAAAGTGGGATCAACAGGAAATAGAAACCGGGCGTACTTATAATTACTGGCAGCGAAATATTAATAGCAGGATTACAAAATCATTCACTCGGGGAGATAAAAATGAATTGAATTTTACTCATGATGAATATATCAGTAAGGAAGCAGGTGCTCTTGTAAGGAACAACACAATCAACTATGCTGAATTAAGAAGTGACCTTTCGTTTGATAAAAAAAAGAATTACAACTTTAACACAATATTTTCGAACTTGAATCAGAAGGGGAGTGAGGAGCTTAATAGATTCCAGGTTTTTGGTAATTTACAATGTAAACTACCAAAGAATTTTAAATTTTTTGCCGATTATAATTTTTTTAACAACCACGACAGGCTTTACACCCTAAATCAGAATAGAGCCAAGTTTGATCTTGAACATAAGTTATTTTTAAGTTTAAGAACCAATTTATTTTTTGAATATTCAAATCAGAATCATACTCTCTACAATGAAAATGACTACAAAACAGGCATTAATTTAAATTATACTAAAAAAATTCCGACAGGTCAGCTATCTTTTTCCTATCAATTTTATAATCGAAATTTCAGCAGGAATAGTGATCCTGTCGCCCTGCAGGTTATAAATGAAGAACATGTCATGATTGATGGCCAAATTATTTTGCTAAACAAGCCCGATGTTGAACAACAAACGGTTGTGGTTAAAGACGAAACAGGAACGATTATATACCAGATAAATTTAGATTATGTTTTAATTAAAAGGAATGAATATATAGAGATCCAAAGAATTCCAGGTGGTCAAATCGCCAATAATGGTAAAGTTTTAATCGATTATCTTACCCTGATGCCCGGATCATACAGATACACTTTAAATAATCAAACTATTTCAGTAAGTGTTTTGCTTTTCAATCAATATCTCGAATTGTATTACAGGAGATCGAGGCAAGACTATAACAACCTCCAACAAGCAGAGTATCTGGCATTGAACTATTATTTACAAAATTTGGTTGGTGGCTCCTTTAATGTTGATTTTGCTACATTGGGAATTGAATATGATAATTATGAAAGTAATATTATTCCATACCGTTTGATAAGGTACTATGCAAATATTCACTGGGATTATCGAAATAAATTTCTACTTTCCCTGGTCGGAAATATCAACCAGTACAAAATGATTGCTGACAGAACTAACGAAATATATGAGGATATATCCGGTAGGTTTGCTTACAGCTTTAAACCTGAGATGAAGCTTAATCTTGAATTAGGTTATAGAAAACAGATCGGATATGAAATTAACCTGAATTTACTGACAGCACGAACTGAGTTTACAATGATTATCAGACAGATTTATTTAACAGCTGGTTTAGAGGTATACCGCCGTTATTACCTCGATAATGAAACGATAAATTTTAACGGTGCCTATGTGAGTATTGTGAGAAAATTTTAGTGCGATAAATTACATGGAGAATATTCTGATTTTAATATTAATTTCTTATTCAGCAATAAATGCAGATTGCATTACCCATTTTAAAGCTGAAGAAAAAAAATGCGCAGAATGCCATACCGATATACTAAATAATAATATTATACATCCTCCAGCAGAAGAATCTTGTGATAATTGTCATCAGTCAACGGGAAATGAGCATCCTTTGGAGAATGTAAAAGGGTTTTCTTTAATTGAAGGAATACCAGAATTGTGTTTCGCTTGTCACGACGATGTCAAGAATTTTATTCAAAGTATGCCAGTAATTCACAAGGCAGTTATCGAAAAAAAGAGCTGCATAAATTGTCATTCTCCCCATTCATCTTCCGAGGAAAAGTTGATCAAAGCCGAATCAATAGAATTATGCCTGAGTTGTCATAACAAGTCAATTTCAACAACTGACAAAAAGCTTACTAACATGAAGCAACTATTAAAAAGTAGTAAAGTTATTCATGGCGCTATAGATCTGGAAGGATGTTCCGGTTGTCATGCGGCTCATGCTTCAAGGTATCCCGCCTTGTTAAAAACTGCTTTTCCCATAGGTGAATATGCCCCAGCGCAGCCCGATAGCTTTGCGTTATGTTTTAATTGTCATGATCAAGCACTTTTGGTTGATGAAGTTGTGAAAACAGAAACTAATTTCAGGAATGAAAATCAAAACCTCCATTTTACACATATTAATGGGGATAAAGGACGAAACTGCAATGTCTGCCACGATATACATGCATCACAAAGTGATCACCTGATTGCTGACAAAGTGAAATTTGGCAAATGGGAAATGCCTTTGAATTATAGTTCACAGGAAAACGGTGGTAGCTGCTTGACCGGATGTCATAGCGAAAAAAAATATGACCGGATTAAATTTTTTAATAATAATCCAGAACAATCTATCATTGTGACGAAAATAGAGACCAAACCTCTTGAAGAGTCGAATATTAAACCAGAAACTATAACATTGAAAGAAGATACAATTGAAGTCAATACAAATAATGAATATTGGAAAATACTTGAAGAATATAATAAAATCGTAACTCCGGAAATAAAATTTGAATTTAAAACAACTATCATAATTTCTGGAACTGAAGATGATTTAATTAATGTTATTGATTTTATGAGAAGATACCCCGCCAGTAAATTGGAGATAGACGGGCATACCGATGGTGCCGGTGAGAATGATTATAGCATATCTCTATCCTTGATGAGAGCTGAAAAAGTGAAGAAAATGATGGTAAATTTTGGAATAAGCAAAGAACGGATAACCACTAAAGGTTTTGGATCGACAATGCCGGTCGTATCAAATAAATCAGAAAAAACAAGAGCTGAAAACAGAAGAGTTGAACTAAAATTAATAAAATAAATACCATTAAGGAAATGGATTTCAAATATATGAATCATGATTTGTTGATAGAATTTATAAATAATAATTGCTAGTGCGATATTAAAAATTTTAGTTTAATAAAGTATTAAGTTTATGATCCAGCTTAAGCAAATAATAAGATTCTTCGGTGTATTAAACAACGTGCTGATAATTATATTTATTAGTCAATCATTAATGATTTTTGGACAGGGTTTGAAGCAAAGCCATCATGATTTTAGCAATACGCCATGGGGTGGCGAAGATGGATGCAAACCCTGCCATACTGCCCAAAATAATTTTACAGAAATTGCAACAATGCCTATTTGGGATCAACAATCAACCAATTTATTTTTCGAAGTTTATAGCAGTAAAACCATGGATAGTAAGCCGGATCAGCCTAACGGGAAATCCAAACTTTGTCTTTCCTGTCATGATGGAACGGTTGCCATGCAAAGTCACGGTGGTATCCCAGATAATGAATCTCAATTTTCTTCGGGAAATCAAACCTTGGACTTAAGAGACGATCATCCGATTTCTTTTGTTTATGATTCTGCACTGGTTAAAGTCGATCACGGTTTGTATGATCCCTATACTACCTTATCAGGGTTAGGTGGCACCATTGAAGAGGATTTACTTGAAAATGGAAAAATGGAATGCACCTCTTGCCATGATGTGCATATTTCAAGAAATACAGAAGGATGCAAAGGTTGCCATATTCAGGGAGTTAATGGCATTATCAGAACCATATCTCTTTCTCTCTGGAAGTCCAACGATAAAAGCGCATTGTGTTTAACTTGTCATAAAAAATAGAAAATAAGATTTTTGGAATAGTAGTTTTGTCATATATTATAATATGTTACTCATGCAGAGTTGGCAATTTTGAAATATTTTTAATTGGATAATCAACAGAAAAGAAATGAAATTTAATGTTAAAGAAGAAATTAGACAGGCCTCCACAAATTGTGTTAAAGAATTTTCATGCTTATCATCTGAGCGCGATGAACTATGCAGGATAATAAGTTGTTACGATAATGATATTCATTTTATCTATTGTGCTAATGATGGATTATGTTCCTACAAGCATAATATTGGTGGCAGAGATTATTGTGAATGCCCTGTTCGAAAAGAAATATATGATTCTTATGGCGTTTGAAATAATTGAATTGATAAATCATTAGTCAGGTAATTCTATTAATGCATTATTAATCAAAATGGTTAAATGCTTTTACGATTATTAATGGATTCTACTTAAAATTAAACGATAACTAAAAAAAATAACATGTTAAAAAAAATCAATTTATTTGTTATGCTTATAGCTATGCTTACAACCTCCTGTCAGGAAAGTAATAGCACTGCCGTTTCCACTCAATCGGGTAATGAAAATCAAAAAGCCATTATAAAAGAAGTTATCCAAACAACATCGTATACATACCTTAGGGTTGAGAAAAACAATGAAGATTTGTGGTTAGCGGTTATAAAACAAGATTATACAGAAGGGGCATTGATTTATTATACAGGTGGACTGAAAATGACAAATTTTGAAAGTCCGGAACTTAAGCGAACATTTGAAACAGTCTATTTCGTGCAGAATATCAGCAATTCTCCCATTGATTTGAATGCCTCCATGAACATGCCCGATTCACATTCAAAAAAAGCTGCTTTAAAGAAATTGGATATTCAGATAAGCCAACCCGAAGGCGGTGTTTCCATCGGTGAATTGTATGAAAAACGTGAAACATATTCAGGTAAACAAGTTAAAGTAAGGGGGCAGGTAACAAAAGTCAATACAGCCATTTTGGGTAAGAACTGGATCCATATCCAGGACGGAACTTCTTCAGGCGAAAGCTTCGATTTAACTCTTACAACCGATCAACAGCCAAAAGAAGGTGATATTATAACATACTCTGGAATAATAAACCTGGATAAAGATTTCGGAATGGGTTATTTTTTTGCTGTCATACTGGAAGAGGCAAAACCAGTTGAGTGATAAATTTTTCAAAATCCGGTTGAAAACAAAAAAAAGATTCCCAGCTCTCGCAGTCTGGGAATCTTAGCAAATCACAACAAACAAGGGTGACCTGATCTATTCTTTCACAAATTTTGATGTCATTAAAACATGATTCCTGTTTTCAATTGAATAAAAATACACTCCACTTTCCAGGCCGGTTAGATCAAGGTTAACCGTATTGTTTCCGATATTTTCAACTTTCATTACGTCCTGACCAAGGAGGTTATAGATGTGAACCGAAATTCCTTCAACAGCAATTCCCTCTAGTTTTATGGTGCACAAATCTTTAACAGGATTTGGATACATTAAAATAGATTCTGAATTAGCAACTTGTGACTCGAATCCAACAAAAGGAGCAGAGAATTTCAAAAGCGTTCCTGCCGAACCTGAAGTAAAAGCGCATTGGGGTGAAACGACACTAACTGCAGTCAAAATCTTGGTGCCCTGTACCGGGCTTATCACAGATATCCAGTTATCACCATTATTGGTAGTCTGATAAATGCTTCCATCATTACAAACGGCAAAACCGAATCCATTTTTGATATCAATGCTGTTCACCGCCGAAGAAGTTGTCAAAACCGATGTCCAGTTGCTACCCCCGTTGGTTGTTTTAAAAATTCCCGTATCTGTACCGGCAAAACCAGTATTTGTTGAAATGAAACAGAGTGTAAAGATATTCTCAGTAAATGAGGTTTGAGTCCAGGTAGCTCCGTCATCAGTCGATTTACTGAAAGTATGGATTCCTGTACTATAAGAATTAGCTCCCGTATATAAAATGCCCTCAGCCGGGCTTGCTATGGAAGTGATCGCAGTAGCTTCAGAGATGATCGGATAATTGGTCCAGGTATTGCCTCCATCTGTCGTCTTATAAAACAGAGGTACCTGATACCAATCTTCACCGACAGCATATCCTTTTTGAGGAGTTGAAAAGGTGATGTCATGTAAGGTTCCGGATATCATCCACATATCCAGAACAGTGTTCCAGAAATTTCCTCCGTCAGAGGTTACACGAATTGCGTCCCCAACAAGAAAGCCTTTACTTTCATTGATAAAGTAAATCGCCTGCCACCAGGTTACACCGTATTCCAGTTGCTGATAGCTGAACGTTGATCCACCATCAGTCGTTTTATAAACAAAAGGCACCCGGTATTCGCCCCAGGGAAAAAATCCTGTTACATAACCGGTATCGGCATTTACAAAACAGCAATCAGTAAAATTGTATGCGCTGCCTGTGTTGAGTTGTGTCCATGTTTGAGCATGCAAGTACAATGCAATTTGCATCAGGATTGTCAGAGTAGCTAATTTTTTCATTTTTTTACTTTTTAGTTTGTTTTTAAAAGGTTGATTTCCTTATTTTTATTTAATTCTTTCTTGATACTTTTTGAACTGGCGATGTTAGAATGAATTTGATACAAAATTCTATTTCAAAAGTATAAAGAAAAAGTTATTATCCGGCAAACCGAATAATTCACTGATGAATGAGAAAAAAAATGGATTGATCAGGATTATGATTTAAATAAGCTGATTTTTATACAGGAAATGTTACCAAAAATTAACAACCACAACTTTGAATTGAATAAAATAAATACATTTGTTGCCATTAATGGTCACATTTAAAAACATATCTTTTATAATCATTCTCATGTTATTAAGTTTGAATAACACAAGCATAATTTGTTCTCAATTGTCACCAGCTCCTCTCTTATTACAAGAAGCAAATGATGCACAGGATCATAACAATCCACATGACTGTACCTGGGATGGTGACGATATTGTATCAAATCAGGCAGTGAGGGTTGCACATCCTGTATGCATAAAAACAGATTTTATAAATTCGTATTTGGATAAGATGCCTTCCAAAATCTCGAATTCCATCTGGCAGCCTCCAAAACAAAGCTAATCTGGTTTTTTCTATATCTAAAGGGAACTTTTAGCAATATAAATACAAGTTCAGAAATTCGCAAAAAAATCTCCAGGGTTCAACAATAAAAGATGGTTAACGAAAAAAGTAGGGTTGCCGGAATATCCGTATTTGCAGCAATCTTTTTAACCGGATTTAAGTTTGTGATAGCTATCCTAACCGGCAGTCTGGGCTTGCTTTCGGAGGCATTGCACTCAGGCCTTGACCTGGTGGCCGCCGTAATAACCTATTTCTCGGTAAGGATTTCCGATAAACCTCCGGATAAAGAACATAATTACGGACACGGGAAAATTGAAAACTTTTCAGCGTTGGTCGAAACGATTCTTCTTTTTGTTACGTGCCTCTGGATCATTTACGAAGCCTTGAACAGGCTGATCACTGGAGAAACAGAAATTGAGGTCAATGTCTGGAGCTATATCGTCATGATAACTTCCATCATTATTGATGTGACCCGGTCAAGAGCATTGTATAAAGTTGCAAAGAAATACAACAGTCAGGCACTGGAAGCGGACGCATTGCATTTTTCGACGGATATATGGAGTTCTTCGGTAGTAGTGCTTGGCTTGGTATGTGCTAACTTCGGCCTTTACTTTGCTGACCCGGTCGCCGCCCTGATGGTGGCCATGATTGTGTTTTTTATTTCGTACAGGTTGGGCAAAAGGAGTGTAGATGTTTTACTGGATAAAGCTCCGGGTGATTCTGTTGTAAAGATTGAACGTATACTGAAAAGTTTTCATGAGATTAAGCAATACCATAATGTTAAGGTTCGGGCGGCAGGAGCTGATACATTTGTGAAAGTTAACATCCATTTGCAGCCTGATCTTTCGTTACAGGAAGTACATGAGATTTGCGACAAGATTGAGGAAAAGATCGGAAAAAGTATTCCAAGATGTGAGGTTTTTATCCATCCTGAACCTGAGAATTAACCTAATTACTTTAACAATGAAACCATATAAAAAAATAATATCACTCATTATTATCATGACTTTTAGCATTTCCTGCGATAATCTGCAGAAAAACATTGAGGATAAGGCCAGGGAAATACAAGAGACTACAACTAAAGAAATTGATGAACACATGCCAAAGGTAGATTCAACAATAAAGAGTCTTGACTCAACCATTCAAAAAACAATTGACCAGCAGATTGAAAAAGCCGATACATTAATAAATAAATTAAACGAAAAATTACAATAAAACGAAAGGTGAAAACAATATGAAAACGTATATCTGGAGCCTCCCTACAAGGATTTCACACTGGCTCGTTTTTATCGCACTGGTTGTTGCTTACATTTTGGGCGGCGAAGAAGAATATATCAATGCTCATGCAGCCTTTGGTTATTTGGCCGGAACGTTGATCCTTTTCAGGATCATCTGGGGAATTTTTGGGCCACGCTATTCAAGATTCAGCGATTTTCCGGTTGGAATAGGGAATATAAATGAGTTTGTTACCAACATGAAATCAACTAAGCTGAAATATCCGGGCCATAACCCGGCAGCTTCATTGATTATGATTGCCATTATGACCGCAATATTGCTGGTCGGTATTTCGGGATTGGCAAATCTTGCTACCGAAGGTCAGGGATTATTGACCTTCCTGAATTTGCCTAAAGAGTCAGAATTCTTTGAAGAAGCACATGAGGTGATGGTAAAAATTTTAATCGCTCTAGTCGTCGTACATCTTTTAGGTATAGCAGTAGATACCATTTTCCACGGTGAAACCGGCACCCTGGTATCTATGTTTAGCGGTTATAAAAAATTGTCTGCGGAAAATGTTAAAATGAACATGACTCAAAAGGTATTGAGCATTATCTGGATCGTTGGGGCTTTAACATTGTTCGCAGCCAATATAACTTCACAGAATCTGAAGTTAAGCAACACCGAAACAGAAAATCCAGAAGTTGAAGAAGGAGAAGATGAAGATGATTGATTTTATTTCATTGATTTTTATTTGCAAGGGTAATGCGTAAATCTTCAAAAAAGGAAGTACAATTTTGCATACATGAATAAAGATGAAATTCTTGTAATATGTTTTATTCATTGATGTGAGGGAATCTAATATAATGAAGGATTGAGTTAGGGTTGTGAGAATTAAATACGATGATGGGCTGGTAATTCTACAAGCATAAATTTTGACTACTCATAAACACTTCGGTCTATGCAGTTGAATGCAAGGTTGAATTAATGGATCATTTATTCATTTCTTCTTTAAATCAAAGTACTAGCCAGTACTCATTTAGACTAGATTATTTGTTTTAAAGTTGCGAGACACGTAAAGTATTTACAAATAAATCAATTATTTATGATTATTTAACACAGAATATTATTGCGATGGTAATAATTGGTGTATTTTTGCTTTAAGTGAAAATGTATAGAAAAATATCATTTAGAATTATTATTTCATTGGCAGTTCTTTTCTGCTTCGGATTGCATTCATATTCAAATTGCAGTATCCAGCAATTTTATTTAGAACTATCCTCAGGAACTAATAGTTTCGGAAGTAGTTTTATATTTGATATTGGTTCATTAGATGATGATCAAATTAGCGCAACTTATGGATTCAATTCCTTACTGGAATGTAAATATCAAAAATCATTCACTCAGAGTTGCTTTTTAATTAATAAAGTCTCATTTTCCGTTTGGCAACCGCCAAAAATTTACTAGAAAAATATAGTATTATCTTACAAATTCTGAATGAGTTCATTACTCATGCTTTTAGAATTTAAACCAATTAAACCATTTGAAAGAAATGGATATTATTCATTAATTTAATACAAAACTATATGGGATTTGAAAACTTATTTGAAAACAAACATAACCATCATGGAAATTACATAGAAAACAGATACCCTGATGACAAAAAATATTCGAATGATTCGAACCATTCATATCTTGGAAAAGACTATCAATTAAAATGGTTGAACATTCAGGAGAAGATTAGACGAAACAAAAAGCTAAAACTATTAGTCGTAATGGCAGGTATATTGGTTTTGGTAGTAATCATTGTTCTAATAATAATTCTGCTGCCCGTTTTTATGAAGCTTTTTAATTATATAAGTCAAAATGGATTACAAGGCATATATGATAGTATTACTGGTTTTATTGATAAAATTTGGAAAGGTTCAGGCAAATAAATCCTAATAATGCTTTCAAACTAGTAGTCTCCTTTTTTAGCTAACTCATTGAAATTTCTTAATTTAAAAAACAAAAAAAATGAATATCTTGGATTATACTAACCACCCAATAAAAAAGCAGAATATAGAATATTTTGTTCACCTGGTCCGCATTGCACTATCCGATGATAAAATTGCCAATGCCGAAATGGCATTGCTGCATAGGATGGGCCAAAAGCTTGGATTTACGGAACTAGAAATTGATAAATTAATTGAAACTACGGGCAAGTCAGATTACTTTCCACCTTACGAGCTATCTGAACGCTTTGAACAGATTTATGACATTATAAAAATGGCATTGATTGATGGGGTAATTGATAAAAATGAAATGCGCTTAGCAAGTAATTTCGGTTTAATATCCGGTTTTAAAGAAAGCGAAATACCCTATCTGTTGGTTTTATTAATTAGTGGTATCAGGCAAGGCAAAGATCAGGAAGAACTTTTTGAAGTTTATAAAAAACAAAGAAAATCTGTTAAAGAGACAGCATGTTGTCGATGATTTATCCAAATGTGTTGAATGAAAAAATGGTTTAAAAAGTTACATGTTTGGATTTTGAATTGGGCTAACACAAAATGGGGCGCATGGGCATTGTTTATGTGTGCATTTGCCGATGCATCCTTTTTACCATTACCTACTCCAATGTTATTACTGACATTGACTTTGCTAAATATCACGAAAGCATATAAGTATGCATTATTTGGGACCTTGGGAACGGTCTTTGGAGGTATTGCAGGTTATGCAGTAGGTCATTTTGCCTGGCTAAATGTGAATGGCGATTTTACAGAACTTTCACAATTTATGTTTAATAACGTACCGGGATTTTCCAAAGATGTTTACCACAACATCCATATTCAACTTGAAAAATGGGATTTTGGGATTTTGTTTATAGCCTCATTTATGCCCCTTCCTTATAATATATTTTCAATTTCGGCGGGAGTGTTTGATATCAATATATTCATGTTTTGTTTTGCCACTCTGATAAGCCAGGGAATAAGGTACTTTTTAACGGCACTTTTGATAATAAAATTAGGCCCCGAAGTCAAAAAATTATTTGAGACTAAATTAAAACCTATTGTAATAGTAGCAACAATATGTGTTGCAATAGTAATTGTTGTAATTAAGACTTTTTAATGTAAATTTATGAATTGGTTTGACGTTGTACATTTTCAGGTTGACATTTTTTTAATTATACAAATTGCCAATAGCAGATTTTATGATGTTCACTTGTCATGCTACTCCAAATATAAAAGAATGATAGACTTTTAATACATTCAAAACCCGCAGTTTCAACCGCGGGTTTTTAGATGAAAAGAATTTGGTGATATTCCAAAATACAACTTAAAAAAACACTTCGTTTAATGGAATATAAACGTTACATGTTGCAATTATGGAAAACAAAGCAACTTTAAATTCAAATCTTTTCAAATATCAGTATATCATATAATACATCACTTCCACAGTCATCTCCCAAATGCATTTTGGCCTCTGAATACTCGAAAATATGCCAGTCTTCATTCAGTTCGTGAAGCGGCAGAGATAATCCAAAGTCAAGATGAAGTTTTTCCTGATGGTCATCTATAATTTTGTGCCAGGTGCCTATTACTGAATCATTGTTTTTAACTGCAATGACGGTATCACCATCATGAAATGTGAATGAATAATCGGAAAAATGATATGTTTCATCTGATCCCTCATCTTTATAAAGAGTAATTTTCCATCTTTCATGGTTCGAAATATCCTGAATGTTATTGTCATTGGAAGCAGGGGGATTTTCATCCTTATTGCACGATGATACGCAAAGCAATAATAATGTTGCAAAAAGTGAAATTTTGGATTTGTTCATGTTTTTTAAAAATTTGGGTTAAACAATTTGATATTGAGGTTGTGTCCTCCAGCGAATCATGTAATGTTAACAATACTATCACTTGCATATACATTCACACTCATGACATACCGGACATTCGTCTCTGTCGCAACCGATAATGGTTATTGCAAATAGCAATACCACTAATAAAACTAGTGTCTTTTTCATGTTATTGATTTTTAAAATTAAAATAATCGAATTGATTAAAGTGCAGAATGCTTAAAATAGCATCTGTATTACAGGAAAGAAAAAGAATTATTCAGGCGGCTGCCAGGGAGATGGTCGGATTCCGGAAATTAGGTAATAATGAGTTGTATAAATAAGACTAAATAATACTGATTGATATTTTAGGCCGGCACTCTTGTTTGTTAACATGTCTTCAGGGCAATTATGATCAATATGAGTAGTAGCATCCATAACACATTCGGTATTTATGTGTGAATGCCAGTTCAATAGCATCATTGATGCCTGGGTCAAAAAAATGACAGACAAAATTCCAATATACAATATGACCAATAATTTTTTCATTTATCAAGCAAAAAACGAAAACTAAAAAAAGATGGGCAGTAACTTTAATTACCGCTCACCTTACTTTTTGAAATAAAATAATTTTTATCCTTTACTTCTTTTGGCAATCGCTGTGGGATTTGCCTTTATCTCCGCAAACACCAGTGCATTTTTTTCCATCCTTGCAAACACATGTGCATGATTTACCATCCTTGCATACGCCTGTGCAGGTTTTACCATCCTTACAAACGCAAGTGCAGGTTTGTCCATCTTTGCTTACTCCTGTGCATGCCTTACTTTCTTTACAAACAACGGTGCAGTTTTTGCCTTCTTTTTGCATAGAACCACATGATGCACTTTTTTCACTGCTGATTTGCGTGCCGGTCTCTTTAGCAGGTGTCTGTTCAGTCTTTGCCTTTTCGTTTTTGCTATCATTAGTTGTAGTTTGAGCATTAACTGCATAAGCAAATCCAATAATTGCAATCACTAAAATTAATTTTTTCATAAAGTATTTTTTTTGTTTCTCTGATTACAAGGGAAAAGAGAAGGATTATTATATATCAAGCCTTGCCTTGCTTTAGATTTTATTACCTATTAGACAACATTGGGGAATCCTTTATTCCATTTGACAATTATTTTTTTTTGGTGAACAGGTTTCTCCTTTGCATCCTATACATTTCTCAAGTTTTTGCATTTGTTCGGCGGAAAGATAAGGCTCTAATTCTGTTCGCAATGAATCAATGACCACTTTGTGCTGCTCAAGGCATGTATTGCTTTTCTGAGAATACTTTTGCAGTATAGGATACAATTGTTCTTTTTGCGCGTCTGAAGGATCGATACGATCATATATCATGTTTACAAATCCTTCTTTTTCTGTCACCCTCATATAGGATTTTATTTTATGATGGGTAACAGTTCCTGAAACAAAATATCCCAGGACAAATCCAATAAGCAGCGTACCTATAATGATTAATGCGGGCTTAAATTTATGCATATAACTTTTTTATTAATAATTATAAAAAGACAAAGTAATGGCATCACTGAATGAAAGATTCTCGATTCCGGTGATGGTGTTAACCGAAATTGAGCCCTGGGTTAAGTAAACTGTAATAAGAAATAGAATGATGGCTGCTGTTCCAACAGGAGCTACCCAACGAAACAATAAAATTAGCTGAGCTTCAAAATATTCCCGGGGATTTTGTATCGTTAAAGATGACAGTGATTCTATTTCACGCATTATCTTTCCTGAAAATCCCTGTTGAAATGAATAGGTTCGTTTTTGAAGAACATTCATTAATGACGATAACTCTTCTTTCTCTTTAACAAGTTCAGGAAAATCTTCACAACCTTTCTTTAGTTCTTCCTGCTCTTTATGGGTAAGATTGTTATCAAACGACATTAAAAGCAATTTTCTTAATTTCTTTATCATAACATTACCGTAATTATAGGTTTTAAAATTTTTTTCAATGTTTCCGTGGCTCTTGATAAACGCGAAAGCACTGTTCCTGCAGGTATTTGAAGAATCTTTGCAGTCTCCTTAACTGAATATCCCTGCATCAACCTTAGTACAACAATACTGCGTTGTCTGTGAGGAAGCAGATTCAGGGCTTTATCTATTAACTCCTGATTCTCATAATTACTGTTGCCAGCTTGCTTTATCATTAATCCGTTTTGTAACTCCACATTATTGATGCTAAAGGTCAACTTTTTCTTTTTTAATTCATTCAGAGAACAATTGATGGCGATGCATGTCAGATATGTTTTTAAGGTTGATTTGCCATTGAACTGATGCATGGATTTATAAAACCTGATAAAAACTTCCTGTCCAACATCTTCGGCTTCTGCGCAATCACCTAAAATTCCTTTTACAACTGTTGCAATGGGTCGCTCAAAACATTCAACAAGGCTTTTAAATGCCCTATGATCGCCCTGCCTTGCATGTTCAAGCAATTCATTTTCTGTCATATTAAATATTCAATAAACATTAGACCATTAAAATAGCCAAAAGATTCCATTGAAGGAAAAAATTTCTGAATATTGATTCAAATAATTTAGATTGCCCTCAAATCAATAACATTCGATTAAAACAAACGAAGTGAAAATTGAATTTTACACAAAATCTTTTATTACCGATTCCAGGTCGTGAAGTGGCTTTAATGAAATTTCTGTTCCGCTTTCGCCATGAATAGAATAATCAAACGGATTATCAAGGTCTTTAATTAATAAAAACATATAGGATATCAGGAAAGTAACAAGTAATGTGATAAAGAGGGACGCGTAAAAGGGTTCAATTTTTATAAGTATCAAACCGATTGCAACTAAAAATCCCATGGCTTCCACAATTGCATAAGCTGAGCCAACAAATTCGGTGTCCCTGATTGTATCAATTCTTAATATCATCTTTCTGATGCTATTTTGTTCATTCTTCAATTTTATTATATAATTAGCCTGAACACCTTCTTTATCAAGCTCAATGAAAAAATCATTCATCATGCTGATTTTTTCTAAGATTGATTTGGTACTTTCCTTTTTGTAGAACCAATCCATCAAAGAATTCATAAATGACTTTTGAAATTCAATAAATTGATAAGCTGTATTAGAGTTCTTACCTTTATAGATGGTGTAAGTATCATCTAGTAATGATTTCATGGAGGATGAAAGCTCGCTTGGTATTTTTTCACTTTCCTTATAATCGGAAAGCACTCCGCTGATAAGAAATCCAATAAGGAATATGGTACCGGCTACTAAACTTGTAAATAGAGCATTCAACTCCATGACCTCTAATCCAAATTTATGAGAAAGAAACTTTAATATAGCTACTAAAATGACCAAAGGCATTATTTTAAAAGCAATTGACCATTTTTGCCAAATTTTGTTTGAGGATTTCTTAATTGTTTCTTGTGTATTCATCAATGTGGGAATTATGTTGTTAAGAAATAAAGTATCTCAATAATAATGGGTTAATTTCCTTTTCTGGTTCGGGATTGTGCCTGTATCTATTATAGCTAATCCGTCTGATGTTATTGAACAATGAGTTTTTTTGTATAGGTTTTTGTTTCATCATTCACTTTCACAAAATAAAATCCGGAAGAAATATTATTCAAATGAATTTCTTTTGAATAAGGACTGGTCAAAATTTCTTCATAAACTTTTTCACCAAACATGTTGTATATTTCAAAGCTTAACGACTTGACCGACGTTGACCATTCCATATGAATATTGAAAGTTCCGCTCGATGGATTAGGATAAACTGAAAAGATATTATCATCCGGTTCGGATTCATTTACACCATTTGCAACATTCCAGCAATCGGAAATAGGAGTGGCAGTTGATGCATTACAGGCATAAGGCAATCCATACATATCTTCAATTGTCCTGAGAATGGTGTAATGATTAATTGTTTCGGTGTATTGGCCTGCCTTCACCATCTTGCCGGTAAAAATTGTTACGATATGATTGCTATTCGCGTAATCATCTTCGTCAAAAGTGAGAATAAATAAACTGTTGTTGGTTTTAGTCCACTCTATGTAATTATTCAGATTATCCGAAATCCATGTATCGCCTGTTGCGACGCGTTCAGGGTAAGTCCCGTCATGCATGTTATTAATTTGGTTCGGCATCACAAAACAAACCGTTGGCAATAAAGCAAAATCGGTAAAAGGAAAAGCCGTAAAAGGTTGGTTTGTTGTTTCCGGAATTTGGTTGGTATCAGTTCCTATCCAATTTGCAGCAGGATTATGTTTACGGACATAATGATCAAAAGAGGCTCCGTTAAATCCAACATATGGCAAATCTTCAGAGTATGTAATAAATGTCCTGCCGGAGTCAATTAACTGATATCCAAGATTAGCTGTTGTGAATGGATTTGTTACCGGAATTTCATTATCTGTTACTCCCTGGTTGCACCCGGAATAAAAATCAAGATAATTCGGTTGGCTGGGATGTTCTATTCCAAAGGACTGGGTGAACAATGCAGAGCTTGTATCATTTGCCAGCGAGTTGATATAAGGCGCTGCTGATGAACCGATGATCTGTGAGTAAGCATGATTTTCAAATATTGCTACAACAATATGGTCGGGAACAGGAAGAACAGGTTGGGAAAATACTGTGCCGGATTGAACAACCAGCAGAAGTGTAACAAAAACCATACTGAATAATAATGCTAAGGATTGTAGGAATCTTTTCATTTTTATTTAATTTAAATTTTCCTAATCGTATGACTTACCTGCGGATCAAACCACAAGGAGTCGAAGTATAAACCTACTTCATTCTAATCCTAATCATGCCTACCCAAAAGACCTGGACTGAGGACTTGAAGCAGCGGGGTTAAATTAAGGTTTCCCTTAATTTGACCCCGGTCTCTCGAACATTAATTAAAATATTTTAAAAAGCAAAATCCAACGCAAGTGCAAACATGTCCTCCGGGTAATCCGCATAATCACCGGATTCGTTCATAGTCTGCCCGATACGATGGGTATATTCAGCATGAATGGCAATATTCACCGCTTTCCATCCTCCCAGGTAATACCTTACAAGCGCGGAATAAGCATTTACTTGCCTGCCGGGATCATCAGATTCGGGTTTAACCCAGTTATACATCAAAGATGCAACCAGCCTGTTATTTGCCAAAGCGGCATAGTTTAATTCCACAAAGCCACCACTATAATTATATTCTCCATTCGGTGGAATTGTATCCATATCAAAACCGCTTTCGTCAGTTCCCGTCATATACATTGCCTGAAGACTGAGCATTTTATAATTTAACCCTCCTGTGGCGCCGATGCGGTAAAATGTTTTGTTCAGTGTTCCGTTTGTTTGTCCCTGTGTTCCAATCACAGTGCCCGGTGTTTCAAGTGGCTGCCATCCATAATAGCCGAATAAGCCTATTCGCTGACCTGCAGTTTGCCCGTCGCCCTTCCCGATGGTTTGGGTGACATTCAGGTACATGTCTTTATTATTGTTGTTATCCGAGTTGCCTCCATTGCCATTGATGACACCTGCAGCATATTTAAACCCGAACCGGAAATGGCCCGTTGCTTCAATGCCGATCTGGTTTTCATCAAAAGAGTAACTGTTATTAGGAGTAGTCAATGTATAGACCTCATAAGGCTGGAACAAATAATACGATCTTTTGGAGCTGAATACATGATATGCAGGCTCAAACCTTCCAACCCTGATATTAAGTGCATCCTTTATGATGTTGCTGAAGATCAGGCTGACCGATTCCAGGGCGCCTTCCTGTGCAGGATTAGCAAACCAGGCATTGGGTCCGTTGTAATCACTGGCAGGGATATCAACTCTTGGCGTATAGATCAGGAGAAAAGAGATATTCTTATGCAGAACACCTGCTGCAAGCAGATCAAATCCATAGAGATTGAATGAGGAGGCTTTTCCATCTTCATTGTAGTAACCCGTATAGCCCATAGACAATCGCATCGAGACAGGTATAGTCTGATCAAATACAGTCTTTTCTTTTCCTTCCTGTCCTGGTATCTGGTAGCCGTTATCACGAAAGCGCTGGCCAAAATCATTCAATCTTGCATAGGCCGTGTGACACATCATACAATTAAAGCCATAATTGCGTGCAAATGCAGGTATTGCAAAGGTATTGACAGGCTGAATAATGCCGGTTATTAAAATAACAATGATGCTAATATAAATTTTTTTCATTTTGACCTCCTTTATTTAGGGAATTCTGACGCAAGAATTGGTTTTACATTGGCAACTTCGGGATTGGTGCTTGTCATTGCCCGCTTCATAAATGCAACCAGTGCCTTCTTTTCATTTTTGGTTAGCCCAAGGGGCACAATCAATGGATCAAGATTAGGATCACCTACCCGACCGCCTTTATCATAGAGGTCTACCACATCTTCAAGTGTTTTTTCAGTCCCATTGTGCATGTAAGGCGCTCTTAATCCCACATCGCGAATGGTTGGTGTTTTAAATGCACCTTTATCATCAGCATCATTGGTAACAACGTACCTGCCAAGGTCGGGCTTATTCGGATCGGTTTCGGTAACACCAAGATTATGAAAGCGGCTGTCGCTGAAATAACCGCCCCAATGACATGCTGTGCAATGACCCTTTGCCATTGAAGATTTCGAGACCCAGTTTTTCCTCACAGGTAAGGGCCTGGTGATCGCCATTAACATATCGGTCAAAGGGCGAGTCGGTAGTAACAACCGTGCGTTCAAATGCCGCAATGGCATCAGCCACCATATCGACCGTAATATTCCTTGTGCCATATACTTTTTCAAATTCTTCCACATAGCCTGGAATATTATCAACCGACTTGATCATAACATCATGGGTATTGCCCATTTCGATCGGGTTCTGGATAGGACCTTTTGCCTGTTCCTCGAGGCTGGGGGCTCTGCCATCCCAGAACTGCAACAAGCTGTATGCAGCATTTGATACAGGTGGAGATCTTCTTCCGCCCATTTGCCCATTGATACCTTTGCTTGTCGGTCCGGCATCTGACCAACCCAATGCAGGATTGTGACAGGTTGCACAGCTGATTGTGTTATCCTTTGACAACCTTGTATCAAAATAAAGCTGTTTACCCAGCAATATTTTCAGGCTGGATTGAGGATTATTCAGCGGAGCAACAACGGGTGGCAGATTGCCTAATTTCTGCGGACCAAGAGAATGAACACCAACTGATGTAATCGGTTTTGCTTGCTGATCCTGCCCGCTTAGCAATAACGGGACCAATCCGAAAAGCATTAAAATGAAAAAAGTAAAATTTCGCATAACACCTCCTTTTTTAAATTGATTATAAAATTAAGAAAGAACATCCTATTTATTTGTGAATTCGCTACTGTATCCTGACTCAGGGCATTACTTTAATTCTTATTTTATTTAAGTGTATATTTCACATGATTAACACTTACCGGTATCCTTGAATTCGTATACTATTTAATGAAAAGAATAAATTTTTATTGAGATTAATCTATCTATAAATTTTCAGGTAAAGATAGATAATTTTAATGCTGCTGAAAAGATTGAGATTATTTTTTTTGTAGCATAACTACATTAATTATTGAATAACATTACGAAATGAATTCCATTTAAAAACATAGTTATTCAGAAATGCTAATCTTGGAATTGCTGTTTTATTTATCTCATAATTATGTTGAGATATTCGGAAACTTAAATAATAAAGATTCAAGCTAACGGGCAAATCATTATAAGTATTAATCCCTACCATTGAATAAACAGCATCCATACCTTTACCATTGACTGAAGTCACAGCAAATAGGTCAAAAATAGCAAGTGAGGACATCAACAGGTAAAGCCCATGGCTATCTAATAGTGGATAAAAATATGTTGAATTGTGAATACTATTTTTATACTATCTTTGCATTTAGCTGCAACATCAAAAAAGTGCTTTTGAAATGCCATCATTCCATAACAAATAAACATGAAAAAAAGTCTACTCGAATTAAGAACAATCAGCCGAAAGGCCTGCATTTATTTATTATTTATCATTATTATACTTTGTTCCCAGAATATTTATTCGCAATCCTGGTCAAATATGGCCGGAGGCATGAATAACTGGGTGTTTTCTTCGGTGGTGTACCAGGGCGAACTAATTGTCGGCGGAACCTTTACTTCTGCTGGAGGTGTAAACGCAAATTACATCGCTAAATGGGATGGATCAGGTTGGTCACCTTTGGGAACAGGAATGAATGGGAAAGTTAACGCGCTTACTGTTTATAATGGCTTACTGGTTGCAGGAGGTGAATTTACTATGGCCGGCGGCCTTGAGGTGAATTTTATTGCTCAGTGGGATGGCACTTCCTGGTCCGATGAATTAGGTGGTGTGGGAAGTACAGTAGCTGCATTAACTGTTTATGGAACGGATCTAATTGTGGGAGGATATTTCATTGAGGCTGACAATCTTCCGGTTAATTATATTGCCAAAAGAAATGGTAATGGATGGTCATCTTTGGGCAGTGGGATGAGCGGCAGCCAGGGGCAGGTAATGGCGTTAACGGTCTACAATAATGAATTAATAGCCGGTGGCTTTTTTACTTCGGCAGGTGGAGTTCCAGCCAACCATATAGCTAAATGGAATGGGACAAGCTGGTCATCTTTGGGAACCGGAACAGCAAACGGAATCAGCAATATTGTTTATTCTCTTACTCCTCATGGTACCAACCTGGTTGCAGGCGGTTTGTTTTTATCAGCCGGTGGTGTACCGGCAAATCATATAGCGATGTGGAACGGAAGTTCTTGGAGCGCATTGGGTAGTGGTATGGCAGGAATCTTTTATCAATATGTACTGGCCTTAACAGTTTATAATGGTGATCTGGTTGCCGGTGGGTATTTTACAGAAGCAGGAGGTACTACGGTTAATGGAATTGCCAAATGGGATGGTAGTTCCTGGTCAGGTTTAAATGGAGGTTTCTTTTATGGTGGTTCGAATGTCTTTGGACCCAATACGCTTTGTGTTTATGGAACTGATCTTATTGCTGGTGGTTTGTTTTCAAGCGCAGGTTCTACAAGTGCAAGCCATATAGCCAGTTGGAATTCAGTACCAAGTGTCAGCTATCAAATTAATTTAAAAGCTATTCTTGAAGGATTTTATAACGGAATAAATATGAAAACGGACCTGAATACCATGTTGCCCTTATCTCAACCATACACTGGTATTCCATGGAACTATCCTGGTACTGAAGAAGTAGGAGTTATTCCCAGTCCGGATGTGTGCGATTGGGTGTTAATTGAGTTAAGAGATGCACTGGATGCAGCTTCTGCAATCCCGGCAACGAGAATCAATATACAAGCAGCTTTTATTCTGTATGATGGTTCTGTTGTTGGTTTGGATGGTTTATCAAACCTGATTCTTGACTATCCGCCAAATAACCAGTTGTTCACAGTCATCTGGCACAGAAATCACCTGCCGGTAATGTCTGCATTTCCGCTTAACCTTAATGGGGAGATTTACAGTTATGATTTCACACTTTTATCGTTACAAGCCTTTGGTAATAATGCACAAAAAGATTTGGGAACAGGAGTATTTGGCCTTTATGGTGGTGATGCCAATGGTGACGGAGCTATAAATAACTCCGATGAAACAGCCACATGGTTTTCTCAAGCCGGATTATTTGACTATTTATCTGCTGATTGCAATGCAGACACACAGGTAGATAACAAGGATAAAAATGAAATGTGGCTTATAAACAAAGGAGAAGATAATCAGGTCCCGAATTAAATTACCTTAAGCTACTAAAAACCGGTAAAACCTATCTTTAACATCAATACCATTTGAAAATTGACTGATGTTGGTTTCATTTTATAATCCTAATTTCAGGTATGACGGTTCATAAATATCTTTTGACTTTATGCTTATACTGTTCATAGTCAGCACCAAACCTTTTATCCAGAAACCGCTCTTCGCCAAGAATGATCAGGTGATAAATTAAAATGCTGTAGATACCCATTACAATAATTAAGGAATGCAAGGTGTAAAGGATTGCAGAAATTGTCAACAAGTTAAACCCAACATACATAGGATTTCTGCTTATTTTATAGATTCCATTTGTTTTAAATTTGGTATTCTTTATAGGTAATCCAAACCGTGTTGAACTACCCAAATTAATGAGGCTGATGACAATTGCCAATAATCCCCATCCCATCAAAAAATAGGCAACATACTCAACAAATTTGAACGATACCTTTGGTATTAATTCAGTTCCGAGCAGAGAAGATAAAAGTACAATCCAGGTAAAATATCCTGAAAACTTCCCGGAATAAAACAAGAGCGGATTAATTGTCGCCTTGCCGATAAGTTCAGTCATTTTCTTCATTCATCCTTACTCATTCATTATCGGTAAATAAGCACTTTCCGTGTGACAATTGATCCGCCATACTGAACATGCAGGAAGTAACATCCGTTTTTCAAATCAGAAACATCCAATACCATGGATTCGGTTGAAACAGAATTGAGCCGGATTATCTCCAGACCCATGATATCAGTAATCCTGATTTCCATCCATCCGTTCTTATTGTCCGTTTCAATAAAAAGCTTATTATCGGATGGATTGGGATATACACGTAAATGTTGCAATTCCGCAGCATCGGGCAGACCAGTAATGACGACATAATAGCAGCCCGAGGTATCAATGCAGTTTTCCTGGGTCACTTCCACAGCATAATTTCCGGTTTCTGCAGGTGTAAAGGATTGAGATGTTGCACCCTCTACCGGTAGCCATGTTGAACAATCGAGCCATTGATAGGAAGCATCCGCAGCGTTGGCGGTTAATGTCGTACCATTCATTGTTACAGAAGTATCAACAACAGCTATTGTAAGTGCTGTTTGAATAATCGTATCGCAGTTCAATGCATCGATATAATTTCCAGAAGTATGCTGCCATTCTCCACCAAGAAAAATACTGTCGCCCTGGCAAATAGAAGCGGTTTCATTTAAAACCATCGTAGAAGCTTTTATGTAAACCTGGTCACCATCATCGGAACTAAAATTTCCGAGGTACACATCCGGCATCAGGTCGTTATTTAAATCTCCAACCGCAAGGTCCTGAGCATAAACTTCTCCGTCATTTTCATAGCAAAGATCAAAATTGCCTGATCCTATGTTGTGCCAAATCTGCAATCCGTTTGATCCATAACTGCCGATAAAAATATCAACCAGATGATCATAATCGTGATCGACCAGCTTAACCGATTTCGCATAATTGTTATTCTCAATCACAAATCCTTCAGTAAAGTTCCCATCGCCATCGTTGAGCCAAACCTGAGATGGAACCGTCCAGTTGGCGCAAACCACATCGTTATCTCCATCGTTATCCAGGTCAGCCATATCCACTCCGTAGCTGTTGCCGGTTCCAAGCGCCTGTCCGCTATTGGAAAAAATGCCTGACCCATTGTTTATCCAAACCATGCCCGGAGCAGAATTGGTGCACGATATAAAGGCATCCGCATCACCATCACCGTCGAAGTCGCCCAAGGCCACGTCAGTGCAGGATTGACCGGTTTGAAGAGTTTGAGGGGAATAATCGAAATGCCCGGAACCATCGTTAAACAATACCTGGCTGCCACCACCGGAATAAGCAGGCAAAAACAGATCAGGGAATGTATCGCCATTCAGATCGGCAATGTCAAATTTATTGATCGTAAGGTTGGTTGCAATATCGCCCTGTGTGAGGGTAAAACTTCCAGAACCATTGTTTTTATAAACTTCACAGCCATAATTCAGTCCAAAACCAGCCGTAACAATATCCAGGTCCTCATCCATATCCACATCCGACAGTTTAACTCCATACCGCCAGCCATCCTGTCCCACATTCTGCATCAGTGTAAATTCAGCATTGCCGTTGTTTTCATATACCTCAATGTCATTGTATGCATCCACTTTTACAGCGTCCAGGTCATTATCCCCATCTAAATCTCCTAATGCCACTCCAAACGATTCACTTTCGATACCGATATTCTGTCCGTTGTTAGAATAATCGCAGCAATTTTCTGAAGTCAGTTCCCAGGTTATTACAACATAACCCCCATTACCGGTTCCCTGAACACCACCATTTCCATTTCCACCACCACCACCTCCGCCATAATTTTCACCATTTCCGGCCGGATCAGTAACATTGCAATTCACATCTGTAAATCCTGCACCTTTTCCTCCGGCACCTCCCGGCACTCCGCCGCATAAACCTTTAGCGCCACCGGGTGTCACGCAATTTCCGGTCCACGTAATGGTGTTGCCTCCCGCAAACCCATCGCTCACAGAACCGGCGGCGCCACCTCCACCACCTCCAAAATAGGTCCAGTATCCACCACCGCCTATTCCGCCTGTTCTATTAGCAATGGTTCCGTTTAAACCCATTCCACCTGTTCCTCCTCCGCCTAAATTGGGATTAGGAACCCATGTTCCATTTTCTCCTCCTGTTGCTGAAATTAAATCACCCACACTTGTTGTACCCCCGGAAGCACCTCCGCCCGCAGTTCCAACAGTTACCGTATAATCCGTTAAAGGAACAACATAATAAACGCCTGATGCGTAACCACCGCCGCCTCCACCACCTCCACCGTTGATACCTCCTTCACCACCTGCACCAACAAGCTCAATGGTAATTGTTGTAACATCTGCCGGAACAGTAAAAACACCGGATGAGGTAAAAACCTGCGAACCTGTTTGCGAATAGGATTTACTACCAGTCGCAATAAATAATGTTAACGCTGAAAGAAAGAATAGCTTTTTCATATAATTTAAAATTTAATTAGCCAAAGATAAGGATTTTTTCATTGGGATATGCCACACACATTTCTGCAGCGCTTTACTTTGCAGGATATCAATTATAGTAGTGGTATCAAGACAGTATGACCAGGACGTAAGTCGCTCTTTCGCACCTGCCATCGCATGAGGACTTAAGCCAGAAGGGGATTTCAGTTCCATTTCATTTCATAGTTTAAAACTATGGATTACTTTAGACGCAAGACCCAAATGCGCCCAACGGATTGAGTGAACTTCCTAATCCTTTACGCACCTGACAGAACGCCCATAGCGCTTATCTTCGAGGGCACGCCAAACATCAATGGCGCCATAGTCAAGGTAACGGACCCAGGCATCATTCGGATTTTCACTGGTCGTTGTCCACCAACCTCCGCCCCAGTTCATGTAATCGAAATTGCCCCCATATTCGCGATGGCCGCCCGGAAGCGCTGAAAAGCCGGTTTCATTTGTTGCGCCTGAATTTGGATCGAGCCAGTGTGTCAGTCCCGTTTCTTTCAGTTTACCGCCTGCAATTGCCTCGCCGCCCAGGTATGTCGTCATCGCAGTCCATTCTGCATCAGTCGAAACGTGCCAGCCTTCAGGGGCAATGTTACGGTTGTCGTCCACGGCAAACCAGTTGTAGAGCCTGCCATACGTGGCGGCGTTGCCGGCGTCGTTTTCATAATCGCAGTATGCGCCTGTGGTCAGGCCTTCCCATTCAGGGTTATCAGGTATCCACGCTATCGCATCGCCATTGCAGTAGTGGGTCACGTTCAGGTTTTCAACCAGCCAAATCTGGGTGCCAATGGTAACGGTATGATAAACATTCCCGTCAATATCAGTCACCATTTCTGCATTCCATGTCCTGAACGAAATCTCAGGCCCATACGCTGTTCCCACGCTATTGATAGCATAAGCGCGCACATAGTATTGGGTATTGGTGGTTAATCCACCGAGCATGCAGGTGAAAGATACAGGTCCCGACCCCATTATTTTATCATTGGCCGTTGTTGGATTATGCGAAGTGCTCCAGCATATTCCGGTTGTGGTTACGGCCGCCCCGCCATCGTCAGTAACAACCCCTTCCACAAATACCGATTGCTCGTCGATGTAGGTTACAGGTGATGTGGTAATGACAGGCAATGAATCATTTTCGTCTTTCTTGCAACCGGCTGCAACCAGGATGATCAAACCTGTTAAAGCCAAAACTAAATTCCGGTAATCAAATCTTGTTTTCATTCCTCTTGTAATTTAAATGTTAATACTAATTTTAAATGATCACTTATTCTATTCAGTCTCCCACCCCCGCATTCCTCCCGCCTGGCCTTCTATGATGGCGCGACTTGTGGGTTTCTTTTTCATTATCGTGGATCGTTCAACTGCTTTATTGTTTTCCCTGTCACCAATCCTGCTTACCTGCCCGCATCCGCTTAAGCTTTATGCAAAGATAAAACCTTTGCTTAATTATTCCCACGAGTGATTCTGCAGAACAATGGCGGGTACGGCGGATTAAATAATCATGGTACCATCGAACTTTTACCTGCAACAGGTTTCCAAATGTTGTTTTTATCATCTGTGTTAACCTGTCCATCCAAGTTAAAATCAGCATTGTAATAACCTGATAATCCCAGGTTGGTTTTCCAGATGTCATTTTTATCTCTGTTATCGGCATTTCCATCAATGTTGCCATTGCCTCCGATCATTCCCCATATTCCCGATGCAAGCAACTTATATCCTGCAGTTCCGCCATAAACTTTATCCGGGCTATTGGTGAAATCGTATATGTAAATTCCGCCCGTTTGTGTTACCGGATTTGCTGTCATAATCCCTATGTGATTCCGGTGCCATATCACCACATAGAGATTTTGGCTGATGCTGTTGCTGAATCTTAGGGGGCTTGAGCCATCAAGATCGGTAATCGTTCCGTTTCTTAACAGGAATCCGGCTCTCCGGCCTATGACCGTGCCGGATGTAGCGGATGAGGCACCTCCGCTGGTTTCTCTTAATTCAATCAGTATCCAGTCGACAACATTGCTGTTAGGGATTGTACTCACCGATTCCGTCCCGCTGTAATTCCACGGGGCAGATTGGTAAGGCTGAATATGCGGAATGAAAACCGGATTGAGCGATGCATTCATATTTGTGCCATTGAAAGGTCCCTGCAGAAATACCTTCAGGTTGAATGAGCTGACCGGTGCTAACGAAACATCATCAACAAACCAGTTATCGTACTGGTAATGATCTCCATCAATCACCCAGGCGATGTAAGTTGTACCTGTAAGGTTGTAGGTTATTGGTGCTGTAATTACCGTTCCTGAAGGAATATCTCCTGATCCGCTTGTATAGGACCAGCCTTCATCCACCCAATTGATCAAATCGGTGCTGCTTTGAATTTTGAGTGTTGCTCCTGAGCCATAATCGTCGAAAAAAGTTTTGAAA
This sequence comes from uncultured Bacteroidales bacterium, assembly GCA_963749345.1. Classification (GTDB taxonomy): domain Bacteria; phylum Bacteroidota; class Bacteroidia; order Bacteroidales; family JAADJA01; genus JAADJA01. The sequence goes on from CAVVMO010000004.1 coordinate 1,655,744, forward strand.
ATCAGAGTAAGTGATGAAAGCCCGCTTGAATTAATGGGCGCTGATATTAGTCTGGAGACACCAATCCCTTCCGTCCAGTCCGATCTCATTTCGTTGGGCTGACCACCGGCGGCATTTGTTTGTGCTAAAGACCAGCGGTTCGAGAGCACTCCTCCGCCAAACGATTGCTGCCAGCAGGCTGGCAGAGAACTGTAGGTAAAATTCTCCGATAAATCGTTGAATGGATCACATGGAAACTCGATGACCGCAACGCCGTAATGCTGCATCCCTGCATACGAATCACCCCAGGTCATCTCGTGAAGATTATAATCCCATGTATCATGCAAATAAACTTTGTTGCCTGAAATATCATAGCCCATTCCCAGCATCGTATGACCGGCAACCTGGATAAGAACAGGCCTGCCGCGGTCAATCATATCACAGTATTGCTCAAATGTGAATCCTTTTGTAACTCCATTATATCCTAAAATATACTGGTTGTAATAACTAAATACCTCACATCCTCTCGATTCAAAAAACAATTTAAGTCCATAGCACCCGTCACCTTCATTGGGCTCACCATAGGCGCCTCCGTCAACCCAATATACGAATATAGTAGAGCCATCGGAATTTCCGAAAGCAGCCTGATTTGTCTTCATAAAATCACCTGTGCAATCTTCATAGCTGTGCTGAACCCAACCATTCGTAATGTAGGGATCCGGGCCGGTATGACCTGATACGACCCAATAATCGTCAACATGTCCGTGGGTCGACCTGCCATCGAGTCCCTGGCGGGTGGCGCTCAGGGGACAGAGTTTTCGTTCCTCTCCATTAATCCATGCTGAACCCCAGACACTATTATTCAGGGGAGCAACACCTCCGTTTGTGGGCCCGGTGTAAACGGAAGGGTAACCGTTGTTGTCGTAATAGCCGGCCATCATTGCAGCAGATGTTGCTGAGCATCCAAACGACCAGTCATAAGCCGGAACATTGTTCAGGAGTACTGCACTTTCAGTAGGCTGGGCTACCGGCATTTTAAATCCTTTAGGCGGCATCCCGGGAACTTTAATCCCGACACTTTCCTTGCCGTCAGGGTTTGTCTTTTTCCATACTATATAAGTATCAGGTGCAAGTTTTTCTCCTTCCTGACCTGTTAAGTTAACCGGAATAGATAAGCAAAATAAACACGCTGCGAATACTGATTTATAAAGCAGATAAATTTGGTTAAATTTCATTTGAGTTAATTTTAATTTCCAAAAATATTAATTCTTTGAAAATAATATTATAAAGAAGAAAACTTTTTTCTTGTAATTACAACCTTTTTGATCAGGTATTTTAATAAAGATCTGGGAATTAACCATTGATAACATTTCAGAAAAAGGATTTTGTTGATGTCCTTCGGACAAAACAATTCAATCCATCATTGACTCTATTGATATTGAAGCCCTAGGGGGACGCAGACACAGGCTGCGCTAAACCGGGGGGATTTTAAACCACGCGTTACAATCGCCCGGGAAGGGGAGCGGGGGAATGGAATGAGTTACTTTGGTAAATAATCCCACAGCACATTCACAATTTTCCATGATTCACCGTAACGGGCCAGGTGGCAATAGTCGAGGAAGCCGTACTTGGTATTCCATGCTTTGGCGCTTGCAACGTTGCCTGATATGTCAAGGATCTTTACATACAGCTTGAAAGGTTCATCCGGTGCAAGGTCGGGCATGCGAATACCATCTTTGTTTTTCAGGGTGGCGAATACCAGCAGGGAAGCACTCATATCAGAGATAAAATAATGATCTTTTTCGTCCGACATCACTACCCTTTTTGCCAGTTCGGGTGATACGGCACTGGAAACCCTTTCGGTATCGCCCGATTGCCAGCCTTCAACATAATCACGGACTGCTTTTTCAATGGCCAGCGAATCTGCTGAAGCCTGAGCATACAGAGATATGCTGAATGTAACCATGATTGCGAATGAGAAAATTGTTTTCATGTTTTTCGTTTTTTGATGAGCTTTTATTGAAAAATAATAATGGGAACAACTTTAATACCATGCCTGCAAAATGCTGATAGAATGATTTTTGTAAATACATGTTGTTGGGTTTATGTGCTTTTACGGACACTTGCTGTATTCATGGCGAACAGAAATTAATGTTTGACTTTAGGCTTTAAAGCTTTCCTCGTTACCTGTCCATTCCAAATCAAAGTTCAAAACTACGGATTATTTTGGACGTAGACAAAGCCTATGTCCAACCGAGGCAGTTAAACCTCGCGATACAATTGTTTAGGAACGGGGCGGTTGCTTTCAAATGCGAAGCATTCACGAACTCCGATAAAATAAATTAAAGATTGCGAGTAAATTGTATCTTTGATTTATTGTTAAACAACAAATAATTATATACGAGTTATTCCCTATATAAGCATGAATGGAACCTCCTGAAATAGTTGAAAATATAAGAGTAATTGTTTCTGAGAAATTAGGAAGAGAGGCTATTGTCAGAAAGATAAATAACCGTGATGAATATTTCATTCTGGATTTAGCCTTTTCGTATTTTCAAAAAGCAGACAGAAATAAACGTAATGATTATCGTAGCGGATACCTTTATCTTAAAAGAAATGACAAGAGTTATCTTCTTTTTGTAATTGCTCATTCTCCAATTATGATAACATTTTTCTCTAATAACTTCGATTATGGAGTTTTTAGAGATATAGTTGTCGGCACATCTAAATTTAGAGATGAGCATTATATTCGTTATTCCAAATCTGCTTCAAAAAAAGAAGTTTTCAAGACTGAAAAGATAGAGGATTTTTTACATAAAATAGACGATTTAGAGAAAGGTTGTTTTAATAAACAAGTCTTTACAAAATCAACAACTAAAGATCCGAAAACAGGAAACATATTTGCGTTGGGGCTTGCAAGCGGGTTTGAAAATAAAGATATTCGTGATTTAATTGGCAGAAGTTGGGATTTGTTTATGTGGTTATATCCGAGCAAACCAATTTTTAAACGAAATGCATCGCTGAATAGAAGTTTGCTAAAGGTTGATAGACAATGTGAAATAGACAAGATTACAGCTATTCCGCATGAGATTTTGAATAGTACTTGTATTGGCCAAATTGAAGGAGCACATATCACTCCTCACAAAAACGGTGGTTCTGATAAGTTAGAGAATGGGATTTGGCTTTGTAATTTGCATCACAGATTAACAGAAGGTAAGTTAGAAGGACAGAGAAATTTGAAAAATTTAAACGTGCGATATAGAGATGAATAAGGCCTGATGCTGAAGTACTCCGCAATCGTATTGGTTGTGATTTGCTTTCAAATTGTATCTTTGATTTCTTGATAAACAACGGAACCAATGAAGCTACATTGTCGGCTGTGGTTGTGATTTGCTTTCAAATTGTATCTTTGATTTCTTGATAAACAACGAAGGATTACTATTCCACACGGGGTTATTAGTTGTGATTTGCTTTCAAATTGTATCTTTGATTTCTTGATAAACAACTGAAGTACCGGTGATGTTTTCCATTAACTCGTTGTGATTTGCTTTCAAATTGTATCTTTGATTTCTTGATAAACAACAGAATGTACTTTTCAGATTGTTCGTTTGACGTTGTGATTTGCTTTCAAATTGTATCTTTGATTTCTTGATAAACAACTTCAGGGTTTGGAACCTTTTACGCCTATGGGTTGTGATTTGCTTTCAAATTGTATCTTTGATTTCTTGATAAACAACTCCCCCAAGTGAATCTAATCGGGTAGAATCGTTGTGATTTGCTTTCAAATTGTATCTTTGATTTCTTGATAAACAACTTATATCCTTGACAGTGCTGGGGTGATTGGTTGTGATTTGCTTTCAAATTGTATCTTTGATTTCTTGATAAACAACGCTAGATAATGAAGTAAAGAAGAATATTCCGTTGTGATTTGCTTTCAAATTGTATCTTTGATTTCTTGATAAACAACAGCTAATACCTACTTAGTAAATCCGTACACGTTGTGATTTGCTTTCAAATTGTATCTTTGATTTCTTGATAAACAACGATTTCTTTTTGATGGGATTTCGCGTTAGAGTTGTGATTTGCTTTCAAATTGTATCTTTGATTTCTTGATAAACAACGTAAAGAACGACATCCGCTCCATCCGCAATGTTGTGATTTGCTTTCAAATTGTATCTTTGATTTCTTGATAAACAACTGTATTGCTTGAATTAATGTCTGGAGCTGAGTTGTGATTTGCTTTCAAATTGTATCTTTGATTTCTTGATAAACAACCTGAGGTATTGAAAGCCAAAAAGGGTTATGCGTTGTGATTTGCTTTCAAATTGTATCTTTGATTTCTTGATAAACAACTATAACCGCCACCAACTACTGGCGAAGTAAGTTGTGATTTGCTTTCAAATTGTATCTTTGATTTCTTGATAAACAACCATCAATATCAGTTCCCGCACCTGTATTAGGTTGTGATTTGCTTTCAAATTGTATCTTTGATTTCTTGATAAACAACCCAATAAATAAAATAGCCACATCCTTTTATGTTGTGATTTGCTTTCAAATTGTATCTTTGATTTCTTGATAAACAACTGTCTCCCTGGTTATCATCGAAGCCTCAAGTTGTGATTTGCTTTCAAATTGTATCTTTGATTTCTTGATAAACAACAAAGTTCCCGTTATCCCAAAACCTATTATTGTTGTGATTTGCTTTCAAATTGTATCTTTGATTTCTTGATAAACAACGTACAGGGCTCATTTCAGTTGATTATCAGTAGTTAAGGGAGTAAATCAGGATGAGAAAAATGAAAGTTTAAAGCTTGTTCTCTCAGTGAGGATAAGCTTTTTTCATTTAGAACAATTCAAGTTGCTGGGGTGTATCAGGTACCGGGGCTTCCTTTTTCCCGTAAAATATTTCCATCATCCCGAATTGTTTGTCGGTAATGGTCAGGATTCCCACATGTCCTTTTTCAGGCAGGTTCTTTTTCACTCTTTTGATATGTACATCGGCATTTTCGCGGCTGGGACAATGCCGCACATAGATCGAAAACTGGAACATCGAAAAACCGTCACCCATAATGTCCTTTCGGAACCGGGATGCTATCTTCCGTTCCTTTTTGGTTACAACCGGCAAATCAAAAAAGACCAAAATCCACAAAATCCTGTACTCGTTTAATCGTTCCGCTTTCAAACTATTATTAACTAAGCGATCATTGAAGGAAAGATAATTTTTCTTGCTTTCCCTTCAAAGCATTGTACGAGTGAGGCTGTGGTTCGTTGCATTCCTACCATCAGCGGGCTGCGTTCACTGTCAAACTGAACATCAGCCGAAGCGACTCCAAGCAACATCTTTTTAATATCGGTAGTCAGGTCTGTATAATCTTTAAAACTTGCTATTATTTGTAAAACAATCTCATCCACAAACGGCCTGTAAGGTTCCATGATGTCATCAGCAAGGCAATAAGCGTTGTATCGGTTCCGGTGATGAATCCCTAGCGTGGAAAGCAATCCTGAACCTACCAGGTTCCTTGCGGTTATTGCCCTGAGAATAGCATAACCATAATTCAAAAGGTTATTTGGCGGATCGCCTTCTCGTTTACGACTGAAATTTATTGATTCAGGAAAAAGGTTTTGCCAATAATAGAATGAAGCACGTCCTTCCACGTTTTCCGGGTCGCCCGATTTCACATTTCTCGAAAAATAGATCAGCTTATTATTATCCTTTCCCTCTTTTTTCAGTAAAGCTGCCTGATTGCTTATCTTTGATGTGATGGTCTGTTGCCATAATTGTTTTTTCAATGGTTCTGTAGCTTCAATTTGCACTTTGAACCTTTCACTTTGAAGGGTATTGCCCGAAAGGGGAAGCAGCAGTCCGGTTGGATGATGGGTTTCATTACATACAATGACCGCCGTATTATTTTCCAGCAGAGCCGCCACCAATCCTTGCGTTATCGTCACTTGTCCGTTGTCAATGATCAAAACCCCAATGTCCTCTACCGGTATTGTTGTAGTAGCATCCTTTTTAAACGATTCGGGCAACTCATCATTCTTTTCCACCTCCGGTAGCTTTATGACAAGCTGATTATTTTTAAGATGAAGATAAGCTGGGTTGCCGAAATAAAGGGTGCGCTTGATCATAATTCAAAATCAATGACTTAGAATATCTTGATGTTTATTTATTATTGAGCCAAGCAAATTAATTTTTACTTTTATTGGATTCCAACTTTCAAAACTTTTTACACTCCTAATATGAATGAATCTTTTAGATATTTTGGATTCTTCATTGTCAACAATTTTTGTTTCAAGATGGTGTCGAAATACATAATATGATTCTGCAATTTTTTGAACTCTATACAGGTACTTTGAAAGTTCATTATAATTGTCAGAAAAGGAAAGTGTTTTCATATCTTCTCTATTAATACCAAGTAAAAACATCTCATTTTGTTGAAGACTAACTTCAAATGTCCAATCGAATTGTGGAAGTGAATTCAGAAAACTTTCGGGTAATTCTTTGTCTTGAATATTTTCCCACACTTTGGAAGGATTTGTTATTATAACAGGAACACCATATTTCTTGCGCTCTACTGCACTCCAAAATGTTACGGTATGTTCTTGCCTCTTGCCATCTGTATTTTTATAAATGGCTATATGGTGATTATTTCCTGGTTTGACAAATCCAATTGATTCTCCTGCCTCATTCTTTCTTGCAGGTTCTACAGCTGACAAACCAGTAAAACAACGAACCGTTTTTACCCGGATAGTTTCATTTTTATCCAACCAAACAGGCTTGTTTTCCAAATCCTTGAATGCCTCTTTTTCATTATTATTAAATTGTTGCAACCTTTCTCTTACAACTTCACGTAAATGCTTATCAATGATTGAATCAACATCTTTGGCTTTAATTGATTGTAAAGGATACTTGATTATATATTCTTCTTTAAAACATGTCGCATATTCTAAATTCACACCTTCTTTCAGTAGAAGGGGACTTTTCTTTAATGAAGCAATTGCCTTTTTAGTATCTCCTCCATTTTCTGCAATACGATTTTCTACCATCTCTTTGATATAAAGATTGAATATCAATTTCGGATTTTCAAAGATATATTTCAAAGGCTTTTTTTCTTCAATAGATTTTATCTTACCATATACACTTTCCTCATGCAATGCCCCTCGAGGAACAATAATTCCTTGCTGCAAAACAATTTTCTTTCCGTTTGCATATTTGATGCGTTTTCCTGTTGATGCTGCTTTTTTTCCAGCTTTGAAAGAAACAAGTATTTCTGCCACTTTACTTTGAACATGTTCTTTTGAAAAATGGGGTTGTTCGTTCAGCCATTTCTCCATAAGGGTGAATTTTTCTTTCAATTCTTCATTTTGGTTCTTTAGTTCCTGAAACATAGCATCACGCTCGGTATTCAGGTTATTGAGCCGCTGGATAAAACTTTGTTTCGTACATGCAACAGTTAATGCATCAATAGCATGGTGACGATGGTCGAGCCGTTTACTCCAGCCCTTTATTTGTTCACGAGTATGAGTTTGGTTTTTGTGCGTGTATTCCACCACTTCAGTTTGTCCTGTAATTTTATATTTTTCAAATTGAAGATCATGCAGAATATTATCCCATCCCCAGGTATGACGGACAAAGTCAGTTACGCTTCCGCTTGTTGCCCATACATTGCGGGTTATCTTGGCTAAAATCTCTTTGGCTTTGCGAGATATATATTGGGTTTCCCGAAGTTGCCTGTCAATAAAATCAGTAGGAATCTTGTCTTTGGGCGTAAGCAGTCGCTCTTTTTTTGTTTTACTGATATCTCCATTTTTATAATACTCTTCTATGCGGTTTAAATAGCTGTCAAATTCATTTTCTGCTTTTGAATTCATATAATCGAAAGCAGTTTTATTTCCTTTCTCTGAATTACATTTCCTGCAGGAACAGACTTTATTCGAAAAACTGTCATCAAACAACAATGATTTTGGAATTATATGTTCTACCTCAACATCAAAACCATTTAAGAATTCCTTTACGTTGACAGGTTGTCCGCAGTAAAAGCATTTTTGTTTAGCTTCTTCCCACATTCGGAACTTCTGAATACGTGTGCGTGTTGCTGCCAGGCCATATTCATCGAAAATCCTTTTGGCAAAAATGTCGTTTTCTTTCTCCCGAAGTCGCATATTTTTATCGGTTGCATTTCGCTCATCTCTGCTTTGCTTTAATTCACGTGCCAACTCAACCCTTATTTCTGCTAGCTCACCATATTGTTCAATAATCTGATTGACTAGGTTGATCATCTGATTGAGTATCTTTTCTACAATGGGTTGCTTAAGCTCATTTTTCTTAATTTGAGGCAGCTTAGAAAGCAATTGACGGGCTTGGTTTTCCGCAACTGTAAGACTTTCTGAATGCCTGAAACCTGCTGCTTCACAGGCTTCACTGTATTTTAATCCAATCTGGAGGTAAGGCAATATTTTACGAATTGCTTTTGAAGATTTATTCCCAAATCCTGGTTTTACAAAATCAATTTTATACAATGCTTCAATTATATCGGGCTCTGTAATCCCAAAGTTTTTTAGTAATGTATTTTCAAACTCTTGTTTATCCTGTATAGAATAAACAGTATGCCACAAACGGTATAAGGGTTCATTGATGAAACCTGAATCAATTTGTTGCACAATTTCGCCTGTTTCAGGATCAACTAAATTGGTATCAACAATATGTAAATTGAATTGCAGAAACTTTTCAATGTCTGCATTATCTCCAAATGCTTTCTTTAGTTGCATTTTGGTTGTGTTTCCTTGCAATCCTCTGCCTATTGCTTTCCCTCCCCACCAGCCATCTGTCTTTTTTATTTGGAGTACATTATAAAGGTCAGTGAGAGTCAGTTTATCATTGTTGTCTAAGTGATTGAAAATTTTCAGTTTTTGTTCTGCTGTAATATATAGTTCTTCCCCCTTTCTGTTTTTTAATACTAAATTGTTAGCGCTTTCCCAGATTTTACAAACCTGAAAAAGCGGTGAAGTACGCGGAGCTACTTTGGGTCCGTCAAAAACAGTTTTACCCTCTTTGTTTATATATGATCTTTTTTCAAATTCACATAGTGAAACCAGATGTTTACATGACTTTAAGTTACGCTGGTAGTAAATAATTTCATTTCGTACAATGCTTTTGTTCTCTTCTGATAAAATTGTAGGAAATTGTTTAGATTGATAATCCCAAATTTTATCAAATTCTTCAACATAGGCTGCTCGTGGGAAAACTTGTTCTTTGGTTCTATAGTGCTTATCTTTCAATAGCTGATCATAAAAATATTGACCAATAGTTTGGTTTAATTCTTTTATTTTTTTGTATCGGTTATTGACATTTGCAACATAATCCTTTTGTTTTTTATCTTCAGTTTCATCTGATTTTGCTGATTTGTATCCTCTTTTTTGGTTGAGATGATAAAGTATTCTTCCAAGTTCGGACATTAAAATTGGTTCATTTACTGCTTTAGAGCGAAGCCCCCATAATTCAAGAACATCTAGTTTAATCAATTCTTCGGATGGTAGCATATTGAATTTACGTAGAAAATCAGTCAGGTTTTTTCGGCGCATTTGATACCTGTCATATCCTTTTCTTTGTGTTCTGCTTTTTGTCCGGTTTTGATTTTTAGAAATAGCATTTCCACTTGAAAACTCATTTGCATCATCTGTTGTCAGTGGGACTATTCTGCTCCCCATAATAACAATTTCTGAAGGAATATCATTTTCCACATTAATCACTGCCCAACCAATTGAGGCTACTCCCAAATCAAGTCCTAAAATTTTTTTCATAAATATTTTGCGTTATGATTTTATATCTATATTTGCATTACAATTTGAAGCAAATCACAATAAGGATTATTCCGTTGTGAAAACATTTAAAGCGGTTCCGAAAGGGATCGCTTTTTATTTTACCACTGAGCTTCATGTTTGTGTTGGCTTAAAGGCTACGAATATATAAAAATTCGAAATATAACTAAATGCTTTATTTACATTTATTTCATTATTAGGCTTTTGAGATAGTTGTGATTTATTGGTTTCGCAATAGCGTTTTCTTAAAGTTAATAATGGTCAATTGAGCTCATAAAGGCGGGTTATTAACGTCAACAATGGTCCATTGGAATCAAATACCAGGATATCTGAGCCGATATTGGCCCATTGGAATCAAATACCTCATGATCTGCCCTGTTTGCCTGCTCTTCATGCTTCGAAAACTTCAGCAAACTTGGTGCATGCCTCTGTGTGACCTTTCTTATACAAGAACTTTAAAGATAAATGACATTTAAAGGAATAGAAAGGAATTCCAATAAAAAAGATTCCCGGCACCAACCAGTCCGGGAATCTCAGCAAAATCACAACAAAATAGAATGATGCAACCTTGCTCGATCTCCTTTGATAATTGTTAAATTCGAACAAATTTACATTCAGCAGAACAGCCGTTCCAAACAAATGATACCGAACTGGAATTAATCAACTATGAAAAAGGAAATTAGATGGTTGAATGAGGAAGTGGATTTTTTTAAATGTTTTTTTTATCCGTGAGCTTTCTTCCTGAATGCTCATCAAGCATCCAAATCAGCTCTCCTTCTTTAGGATTGATGAATGAGGCCGGTAAAAGCTCCCAGCCTTCTTTCTTCTCAATAATCTGAGCGACTTTTTCGGCTTTGCTCACGCCTGAAACTAAAAAGCAGACCTGTTTGGAATTGTTTATCAGTTTGCCGGTTGCTGTAATTCTGTTTTGCTTTGATACAGGATGCCGGCTTGCTTCAAAAAGCTTACCGGAGTCAAACAGCGAAATCTGATCGGGGAAAATGGATGCTATATGTCCGTCTTCTCCAAGTCCAAGCATAAACAGTTCAAACTGAGGAATATTGTTCTGATGAGGTAAAAGATAATCTGTCAATTCCGCATATCTTTTTGCTTCAGCGGATGGATCATTTTCCCCTTTGATCCTGTAAATATTATAATCCGGAATGATGATGTGCTCCAACATGCTATCGTTTGCCATTTTGTAGTTGCTTTCATCGCTTGAAGGTGGAACACACCTTTCGTCACCCCAGAAAACAAGCACTTTGGACCAATTGATTTTGAATCTGTAATTTTCTGCTATAAATTTAAAGACAGCACGCGGTGTTGAACCTCCTGATAAAGCGATGGAGTATAACTGTCCATCAGCAGTTCGTGAAATATCTTCAGAAATTCTTTTGGCAAACGCGGCTGAAAGCGTTTCAATGTTTTCGAATATTTGAATTGTTTTTTTCATCATCACAACTCGCAATAAATTCCGTCGTCCGAGAGATTTTTGCAGGGATAGCGCCAGGTCATTTCGCGTTCCTCAATCAAATCGTCAGCAGTTTCAGGTCCCCAGGTTCCCGCAGGATAACCGTAAACCGGGATGGAGGGATCATTTTTCCAGGCATTTAAAACCGGGTCAAGGAATTTCCAGGTTGCCATTACGGCATCGCTCCTCGAATACAGAGTCGAGTCGCCGGTCATACAATCGAGAAGAAGCCTTTCATAAGCTTCCGGAATACGCTGATGTGACAGGTCGGAATAATGAAAATCCATATTCACCTTCTGAACATCAAACCCGGCACCCGGTGTCTTCATACCAAACTTTAATAATATACCTTCGTCAGGTTGAATCCTTATCACCAATTGATTGCTGTCGTCCAATGCACCCTTTCGCGAAAAAAGGTAATGGGGGGTTGGTTTGAAATGAATAACCGCCTCTGATACACGTGTTGGAAGTTGTTTGCCTGTTCTTACATAAAACGGAACACCACCCCACCGCCAGTTATCGATATAAAATTTAAGTGCTGCGTAAGTTTCTGTTTTTGAATTTGGATCAACGCCTTCTTCTTCCCGATAACCTTTTACTTCCTTTCCTTTTATTGTGGAAGCGAGATATTGACCACGGATAGTTGACTTACTGATTTCATCTTCCTTATAAGGACGAATGGATTGAAAAATCTTGACTGTTTCATTTCTGATAGCATCTGGTTTCATTGAGGAGGGTGGCTCCATAGCAATTAAACCCACTACCTGCAACAAATGATTTTGGATCATATCGCGCAAGGCGCCCGAACCCTTCATAATAGCCACCGCGTTTTTCAACACCAATACTTTCAGCTGAAGTGATTTCGACATGATGCACATAATTTCGGTTCCATAAAGGCTCAAATATTCCATTCGTAAACCTTGTTACCAGCACATTTTGTACTGTTTCCTTACCAAGATAGTGGTCGATTCTGTAAATTTGCTCTTCCAACCAGTCATTTTCCAGGTTTGAATTCAGTTCAATGGCGCTTTGCAGATCGTATCCAAAAGGCTTTTCAATAATTACCCTCTTCCACCCGTCACTTTGATCATTCAGCTTATTGATGGCGAGGTTTTTTGGAATAATGCCATACAAACTTGGGGGCGTTGAAAGATAATAAATTGAATTGCCTTTAATACCAAGTGTCTTTTGTAAATCTGAAAGTTTATCGGCCAGTTTTTTATAAGATGAGGGATCTTTGGCATCCACACTTTGATAATAGATCTTCTTCAGGAAAGCTTCGATCTTATCCCGGCTTTTGTCTTTCTCATTCGAAAACTTCTGCAATCCTTCATTCATTGCATCCCTGAATTTATAGTCACTCAATTCGGTACGGCTGGCTCCGATGATAGCGAATTTTTCGGGTAAAAGATTTTGAATTTCCAACGCATAAAGGGCAGGTATGAGCTTCCGTTTGGTTAAATCGCCCGAAGCCCCAAAGATGACTAAGATTTGATTTTCAGGTTTGCTCATTGGCTATTATTCTTTTGTTTTCACGGCATGACCGCCGAATTGATTTCTGAGAGCAGCCAGTACTTTCATGGCAAATGATTCATTTTGCCTTGACTGGAACCGGGTAAAAAGAGAAGCGGTTATCACATGCGCCGGAACATCGAGGTCCATGGCAGTTTGCACAGTCCATCTTCCCTCACCACTGTCCTGAACATAGTCCTCCAGTTTTTCAAGTTTAGGATCTTCTTTAAAGGCTCTCACTGCAAGTTCGAGCAGCCAGCTGCGAACTACGCTTCCATATTGCCAGGCATCGGCCACTTTGGTCAGATTAATATTGAATGGCGATTTCTCCATAATTTCAAATCCTTCGGCAAATGATTGCATCATGCCATATTCAATGCCGTTATGCACCATCTTAACAAAATGACCAGATCCGCTTTCACCGCAGTAAACATAACCATTTTCAGGAGCTAAGTGTTTTAAATATCGGTTCAAGATAATCTGCAGCGGCTTTATTGCCACCATACATCAGGCAATAGCCATTCTGCAATCCCCACACACCACCACTTGTTCCGCAATCGAGGTAATGTATGCCTTTTTCGGCTACTCTTTTTCCGCGTTCACGGGTGTCTTTCCAATAGGAATTTCCACCATCGATGATAATATCCTCTTTTTTAAGAAGCCCGAGCAGAATATCCAGGTTATCGTCGACCGCTTTTCCCGAAGGAACCATGAGCCAAACTACTTTTCTTTCAGGTAGCTTTTTTACCAGGTCTTCGATAGAGGATGATGCAATTGCTCCTTTGCTTGCCAGTTCTTCAACAGGCCCCTGACTTCTGTTCCAAACCACCACCTGGTGGTTATCTTTTAGCAACCGCTGAACCATGTTAGCGCCCATTTTTCCAAGTCCGATAAATCCGATTTTCATTTTTAAAGTTTTATGATGAGTAATAATTTAAATATTCTAACGAGTTGTGTGGTTTAATCTTAATAAAATTGATTTTGTGAATTTTAGAGCTTTGGTGTTTTAGTGGCGAAAAAATAAAAAATGCCACGAAAGCACTAAATCACCAAGTTTCACCAAGCATTAATTGATAATAGTTCAGGTAAATACATATAATATTTTGTTTTATTAATTCATCAAACATTTCAAACCGCACAACACGAATATTCTAAATAAATTTTTATTTTGATCTGTTTAACTCTTAATTACATTGACAAAATTAACCTATTAAACATTAAGCCGCAACTCAATTTTAAATCCCATTAATCGAAAATATTAATATTCAATAGAATTAATAATTGAATCTTAAATAACCTTAATCCTGGTTTCGACGTATTCAACTATTTACATACGTTTTCGGATATAATCCCGTTAATAAGTTGTACCACCAACGTATTGATATTTAGCGAAAAGCTTAGGTTATCGCTCTTTGGCATAATTGTTTTTATGGGGACCGAATGTATAATTGGATTCGGTTAAATCAGGAATGGCCAAAAAAGGATTGTTAGATCTTTTAAATAAAGCAAGTAAATATTCAGCATTGATTTGAAATCAGATTGTTTAGAAACTATATAAATAGAATCAGATTGTACCTATAAATATGTTATTATGTAATTTTGAATGGTATTTTAAAAAGTAAATACCATTTAGATTTAATAAAAATGTCGGAATTAGCTCATAAAATTTATATTGGTATTATGTCTGTAATTGTCGTTCTGACTCTTATAGCACTTATTTATTTCGGTTTACAATATTATAATACCAGCCTGGAGGAAAGGTTTTACCATCCCGATCACGACCTGCTTAAGCCAAGCGGAGCATTGGGCCATGGTTTGGGAATTTTAGGGTCTTTGTTGATGATCATCGGCGTCTCCATCTATATGGCAAGGAAAAGATTCCATTGGATGTTACGATTGGGAAAACTCGGGCAATGGCTTAGAGTTTCACATATTCCTGTGTACGTTAGGACCGATCATGGTGCTTTTTCATACGGCATATAAGTTCGGAGGAATAGTCGCTATAAGCTTCTGGAGCATGGTAGCTGTTTTCCTGAGCGGTGTTATCGGACGGTTCATTTATATTCAAATTCCACGATCCATTGAAGGTCGGGAGTTGAGTTTAAACGAAGTTAAGGACCTGAAGAGTGATATCAGCGGCATCCTCAAAACAAATTACAACCTGGATGAAAAAAGTTATAATGATATCCTGGAATCTGTTAAAAAGAAAGTTGATGTATATCATTCAAACCCGTTTGTCAGATATTTCAGAAAGGTGGGGAGCGATTCAAAAACGATTCGAAATGTGAAATTAGTGCTTAAACAGAACAAGCTTTCGCAAGTGGAATCAAGGAATATTTTAAAACTGCTGAAAAATGAAATTTCTTTGAACAGGAAGATTGACCGTTTGCAAACCATGCAAAATCTCTTTAAGTACTGGCATGTCGCTCATTTACCTTTTGCGCTGGTGATGCTTATTATTATGGTTATTCATGTTATCGTAACTATTGTTTTCGGATACCGTTGGATATTTTAAAACATGGAAGTCCTGATTGAAAACATATTGGTCTATGGCGGAGTTCTCCTCTTTTGCGGGTTGATTGTATTTATATATCTGCGCAAGCAAAAAAGAGAATCCAAAGTAGTGGAAGCGAAAATTGAAAAGGCAAAGCTGAACGGACTTTATGAACCGGTATCACTCCATCCGGTAATCGATGTTCATAGTTGCATAAAAACCGGAGCCTGCATCATAGCCTGCCCGGAAAGAGATATACTGGGTATTAGGAATGGGAAAGCCACTACTATAAATGCATCCCGTTGTATTGGCCACGGCGCTTGCTTTCATGCCTGCCCGACACATGCCATCACGTTATGCATCGGTACTGAAAAGCGGGGTGTCGAGCTTCCTCATGTGAATCAGAACTTCGAAACCAATATGTCAGGGATTTTTATTGCCGGCGAATTGGGTGGAATGGGCCTGATAAAGAATGCTGTCGAACAGGGAAGGCAGGCTGTGGAAAACATTGTAAAAATGGCCAAAAAAACCCATGAGGCAACTTATGACCTTATTATAGTTGGTGCGGGTCCGGCAGGTATTTCAGCTTCCCTGGCAGCCAAAAAGAACAATTTAAAATTCCTCACTCTTGAACAGGATACACTTGGTGGAACGGTCTTCACCTTTCCCAGATCTAAAATTGTCATGACTTCTGCCATGGATCTTCCGCTATTTGGTAAAGTGAAGCTCCATGAAACCAGCAAATCCGAATTGCTCGAGCTATGGCGAAAAGTTCTTGATCAAAATGGAATTTTGATTAAGGAGAACACAAAGGTTGAAGCCATTCTATCTGAGAACGGACATTTTAAAGTTGAAACAAAGGAGGGTGAGCAATACACCGCTAAGAATATATTATTGTCTATCGGTCGAAGGGGTACGCCAAGAAAATTAAATGTTCCGGGAGAAGATACTGAAAAGGTAGCCTACCGCCTTTTGGAACCTGAGGAGATTCACGGGAAAAATATTATGGTCGTTGGTGGCGGTGATTCGGCCATTGAATCTGCACTTATGCTTGCTGATCACAACAAGGTAACTCTTTCGTACCGCAACGATGTTTTTCAGCGAATCAAACCCAAAAACAATGAAAGGATTAATGCAGCTATCGTAGAGAGACTCGTTGATGTCAGGTTTAGCACAAATGTGGAGCTGATCGACAAAGAAGAAATTACCTTATCAAATAAGGATGGAGAAAAAGTAAAGTTGAAGAATGATCTTATTTACATTTTTGCAGGAGGTGAACTTCCAACACAATTCCTGGAGAAATCGGGCATACAAATTACAAAGAAATTTGGGGAAGCTATTTTAAAACATAAATAGTGTTTTTTATTAAATTTGACATCAGGTTTAAGCTTTTTATGGGGGATAGAAAAATAATCGGTTTAATAGCCTTGTTTTTATTCTTCAGCTGCAATGGATTCAGCCAGATTTCACCCGGAGACCTTGCTGCACCTCATGCCCATTTGGAAGGAATGTCGAATTGCACCCAATGCCATATCCTTGGAGAAAAAGTATCGAATGATAAATGCCTGAAATGCCATTCCGAATTAAAGTCACGGATCGATCAGCAAAAAGGTTATCATTCATCTTCAGTAATAAAGGGCAAGGAATGTGTTTCCTGCCATAGCGACCATCACGGAAGAAACTTTGAGATTGTTCGGATTGTTTATGACAAGTTTGATCACGATCAGACCGGATACGAATTGTTGGGCGCTCATGCAAAGAAAGAATGCAAAGACTGCCATAAGCCTGAGTTCATCACTGATCAGGAGGTTAAGAAAAAAAAGAAGACTTACCTGGGATTGGGCACGGAATGCCTGTCGTGCCATCCCGATTACCATCAAAAGACCCTTTCAACAGATTGTGCTTCCTGTCATACTTTTGAAGCTTTTAAACCTGCGTCAAAGTTTGACCACAGCAAAGGCAAAATATAAATTACTGGGTAAACACCAGCAGGTAGAGTGTTTAAAATGCCATAAGATTGAAGAACTGGATGGCAAAAATTTTCAGAAGTTTACAGGAATCCCTTTTGAAACCTGTACCAATTGTCATAAGGATGTTCATGAGAAACAATTCGGACAAAATTGCATCCAGTGCCATAGCGAAGAATCTTTTCACGCTATCAAGGAGATGAAAAATTTCGATCATTCGAAAACCACTTTCAAACTAGAAGGCAAACATAAATTGGTTACCTGCATTTCCTGTCACAAAACCAAGTACACCGATCCTATCAAACACGACAAATGTTCGGATTGCCATGTTGATTACCACAACAAACAATTTGCGAAACAAGGAATCTCACCGGATTGTAATTCATGCCATAACTCAAATAGCTTTGTCGGATCGAGCTACACCATTGATCAGCACAATACGAGTAATTTTCAATTGCAGGGCGGACATCTTGCTACACCCTGTTTCGCATGTCACCTGAAAGAAAAAAAGTGGAGTTTCAGAAACATTGGTAAACGATGTGTGGATTGTCATAAAGACATCCATGAAACAATGATCAGTGAAAAATTTTATCCTGATAAAGCATGCGAAAATTGTCACAAAGTAGAAAAATGGAATGAGGTAAATTTTGATCATGCGAAAACTAAATTTGAACTTGCCGGAGCTCATCAGAAACAATCCTGCAGGTCATGTCATTTCATCAAACAAGATGATGGCACTGTTCAGCAACACTTCGTCGGATTGCCTGTTAGCTGCACTAATTGTCACAACGACAAGCATAATAAACAGTTCGAAAAAAATGGAGTTACTGATTGTATTTCCTGCCACGATGTTAACAATTGGAAAGCAGTGAAATTCGATCACAATACTACCCGGTTTAAACTCGATGGTAAGCATCAGAATGTAGCCTGTAACAAATGCCACAAACCGGTTCAAAAAGATCAACTGACTTTTATTCAATATAAATTTGAGGATATACGATGCGAAGCCTGTCACAAATAATACTGTTGCTGATACTAAGTGTCGGCCTTTATGCCCAATCACCTCACGGCAAGGAACTCACCATGGCTTGTGCGGATTGCCATAATCCTAAAGGCTGGAAACTTGAAGCAGGAACATATTCTTTTACCCACGACAAGACTCAATTTCCTTTGTTGGGTATGCACCAGGATGTCAACTGCAATTTGTGTCATCCTACGCTGGTTTTTTCTGAAGCTGAAACAGAATGTGTTTCCTGTCATACAGATATGCATTATCAAACGGTTGGTATGGAATGTGAAAGATGCCATACTCCCAAATCATGGCTGGTGGATAATATTAATGATATTCACCGGCAAAGTCGTTTTCCTCTTGTAGGTGCACATTTAACTGCTGATTGTTACAGTTGCCATCCCTCTGCTTCGTTGCTCCGGTTTGAGCCACTTGGTGTGGAGTGTATTGATTGTCATCAAAAAGATTATGATGGTGCAACCAAGTCCGAATCATGTTCAGGGAAATTTTTCGACCGAATGTCTGGATTGTCATAATATAAATGCCTTTAGCTGGAGCGGCTCCGGTTTTAACCATTCATTTTTTCCATTGACCGAAGGCCATGCTTTAAATGATTGCCAGGCATGCCATACGGGAACCGATTATTCAAATATTTCCCCTGATTGTATTACCTGTCATCAGACGGATTACAATTCAACAACTAATCCCAATCACCTATCAGCGAATATACAAACAAACTGTGCACAATGCCATACTACTCAACCGGGCTGGAGTCCTGCAAAATTCGATCAGCATGATGCCCAATATTTCCCTATTTATTCAGGTAAACATGCTGGAGAGTGGGACAATTGCATCGATTGCCATACAAATCCAAACAACTTTGCTTCCAATAGTTGTATCGTTTGCCACGACAATCAGGGCGAGTTGAATGAAGAGCATGACGAAGTAGGAGGATATGCATACAATGATGCAGCTTGTTTTGAATGTCATCCAACAGGAGAGGCGGATGATAATAGTTTTAATCATAACAATTCTAATTTTCCATTAACAGGTGCCCACATACCTACCGATTGCCTTGAATGTCATGCCAATGGGTATGCCGGAACAACGATCATTTGCGAGGATTGCCATATAGATGATTATAATCAAAGTACCAATCCAAGCCACACTGAAGCTGGCATTTCAACGGATTGTGCAAGCTGCCACACCACAGAACCCGATTGGAAACCTGCAACATTTGCCGTTCATAATGATTATTATCTTCTATCAGGAGCTCATGCAACTATTGCCAGTGATTGTTATTCCTGCCATACAGGGGGAGATTACACCAATACTCCAAACATTTGCTATGGATGTCATTCTGAAAATTATAATCAAACAACAAATCCAAACCATTTTGCCATTGGAATTGCGAATGATTGTGAAACCTGTCATACCACCAATCCTGAATGGAAACCTGCAACATTTCCAACTCATAACAGCTATTATGCATTAATTGGGGCACATGCCACTATCGCTACCGATTGCTTTACATGCCATAACGGAAATTATAATAATACGCCCAATACTTGTTATGCTTGTCATACAGAAGATTACAATCAAACAAATAATCCGAACCATCAAACTGCCCAGTTTCCGATTGACTGTGAATCCTGCCATACACAAAGCGCATGGGAACCTTCGACGTTTGATCATGACGGACTCTACTTCCCGATATACAGTGGAGCGCATAACGGTAAGTGGGATCAGTGCAGCGATTGTCATACGAACCCTGGTAATTACGCCATATTCACTTGTCTGACCTGTCATGAACAAGGTGAAACTAACTCAGAGCATGAAGGCATAACAGGTTATCAATATAACAGTGATGCCTGCCTGGCTTGTCATCCTGATGGAAGCGGATCTGGTGGCTTTAACCATAATAACACAAATTTTCCATTAACAGGCGCTCATACAACTGTTGATTGCATACTTTGCCATGAAAACGGCTACAGTGGCACTTCTACGATTTGTTCCGATTGCCATCAGAATGATTACAATCAATCAACCAATCCGAATCACAGCGCCCTGGGAATTACCAACGATTGTGAAACCTGCCATACAACCAATCCCGACTGGCAGCCGGCAACCTTCCCTATCCATAACAGTTTTTATGTTTTAGCCGGTGCCCATGTGGCTATAGCCAATGATTGCGCTGTCTGTCATAATGGAAATTACAACAATACACCCAATACCTGTTATGGCTGCCATGCCTCGGATTATAATCAGACAAATGACCCCCCGCATCAATCGGCCCAGTTTCCGACCGATTGTGAAATGTGTCATACGCAAAGTGTTTGGGTTCCTTCTACATTCGATCATGATGGGCAATATTTTCCAATATACAGCGGATCACATAATGGTGAATGGGATCAATGTAGCGATTGCCATACGAATCCTGGAAATTATGCCATATTTACCTGTCTTCCCTGTCATCCGCAAGGTGAAATGAATAATGAACATGAAGGTATCCCAGGTTATCAATATAATAGTGATGCTTGCCTGGCATGTCATCCGGATGGAAGTGGATCAGGAGCTTTTAATCATAATTCAACGAATTTTCAGCTCACTGGCGGTCATGCAACTGTTGAATGTATTCTATGTCATGAAAATGGTTATAACGGAACGTCAACCATTTGTGGAGATTGTCACGGAGACGATTTTAATCAAACCACCAATCCGAACCACACTGCTATTGGTATCCCCAACGATTGTGCTACCTGTCATACAACTGCACAGGGCTGGGAACCGGCTACTTTTCCTGTTCATAATAATTATTACCTGTTAACAGGAGCACATGCTACTATTTCCGGTGATTGTTTTTCCTGCCATGCCGGTGACTATAATAACACACCAAATATTTGCAATGGATGCCATACAGATAATTATAATCAAACGACAAATCCAAATCATTTTGCAATTGGAATATCAAATGATTGTGAAATTTGCCATACCACAAATCCTGACTGGCAGCCCGCTACGTTTCCTACACATAACAATTATTTTGCATTAATTGGAGCACATGCAACAATTGCAACTGATTGTTTTACCTGCCACAACGGAAATTATAATAATACCCCTAATACATGCTATGCTTGTCATACTTTAGATTATAACCAGACAACCAATCCACCCCATCAGTCGGCCCAGTTTCCAACTGATTGTGAAATGTGTCACACACAAAGTGTCTGGGATCCTTCAACCTTTAATCATGATGGACAATATTTTCCAATTTATAGTGGACAACATAATGGAGAATGGGATCAATGCAGCGATTGCCACACGAACCCCGGCAATTACGCAATATTCACTTGCCTTACCTGCCATCAACAAGGAGAAACAAACTCACAGCATGAAGGCGTATCAGGATATCAATATAACAGCAATGCATGCCTGGCATGTCACCCGGATGGTGGAAATTCTAAAACAATAATCGATCAATTTAAAAAAGATTAATGATGAAATCTTTCTTACTGATAATTCATTTTGTCTTTGCTTGGATGAGCCTCCAATGCCAAACAATCATTGAACCTGTTGAGGGATCGGTTTCGTATGTTACATCTCAGAATGTTTATGTTAAATTTGTATCTACCGAAAACATTATTGTCGGCGATACGCTATTTTTTAAGCTGGGGGATCAATTGATCCCGGTTTTATCGGTTACAAGCCTTTCATCCATTTCATGCGTTTGCGCTCCTCTATCTTCAAAGGTATTGAAAGTCTCCGATGTCATTATTGCCAAACCGAAAGCTCCGGTAATTACAGCAAAAGACCAGGTTGTACCCAAGCCGGAAATAATAGCTCTTCCCTTAGTAATAAAAGATACCATTCTGGGTGAAACAGGATCGCAGAAAGAAATAAAGCAAGATGTTTTTGGCCGTGTTTCCGTTTCGTCATACACCAACTTTTCAAATGCAGATGCCAGAGATTCCCAGAGAATGAGATATACGGTATCATTCAACATGAACAATATAGCTAAGTCAAAATTGTCCCTTGAAAGCTATCTCTCTTTTGTACATTCAAATAACAATTGGAGTGAAGTACAGGACAATCTTTTTAACGGGTTAAAAGTTTATAACCTGTCACTCAGGTATGATTTAAATAAAACAACTACGCTATCGTTTGGCCGGAAAATCAATCCTATGTTATCGAGCGTGGGTGCAATTGACGGTCTGCAGTTTGAAAAAAGGTTTAAATCGATGTCTGTCGGTGCTTTTGTTGGATTCCCGGCCCGACTATAATGATTACAGTTACAGTTTTAAACTTTTGCAATACGGAGCTTATGTAGGTCACAATTATGTGAAAGATAAAAAAAACATGCAGACCTCCGTTGCTTATGTTGAACAAAAAAATGATGGCAACACTGACCGCAGGTTTGTCTACTTCCAGCATGCCAATTCAATGTTAAAGAAAGTGTACTTTTTTGGATCCGTTGAAATGGATCTTTATGAAGAAGTTAAAACGGTAGATTCTACCACAAGTGAAATAAATTATAAACCCCAATCATCTTTCAAACTCTCAAATTTGTATTTATTGCTTCGGTATAACATTACACGGAATTTATCGATGTCCTTTTCTTACAGCGCCCGGCAGAACATAATTTATTACGAGACTTATAAAGATTTTATTGACAGGCTTCTGGAATCACAGACATTACAAAGCTACAGGCTGATGGTTAATTATCGGCCGGTGAAAAACCTTTCATTAGGCGCGAAAGGAGGAATTCGTTACAGAAACAATGATCCAAACCAAGAAACGATCTTATTTGGTTTAATTACATACAGTGCAAGGGATTTATACAGTTATGCTACCTACAGCCGTGTTCCGGGGATCAATGCTGCTGCTACCTTATCGTTTACCATTCTGGAATCCAGTTATATGACCGGAAGTATATACAGCCTTGGTCTTACACGTGACCTCATACCAGGAAAAGTTAGTGCTGGCTTAAACTACCGGTATGTCGATTACAATTTTAGGAATGCTGAAACAACCCTGGTGCAGAATATCGGAGAAATTGACCTCACCTGGAGAATCGTTAAAAAGTTATCTTTTTCAGTTTATTATGAGGGAACTTTTGAAAAGGTAGTCACCTTCAACAGAATATATGCAAACCTGGGTTACCGGTTTTGATTGTTTAGTGGAATATTCAAAAATAAGCTCAAATTTAACTTGCCTGAAACAACATTTGATTATTTCAGTTGTTAATGAGCAGCATGATGGAAAAGAAAAAGAAAGCCGCCAGATATAACCGGGTCTGCGATCAGCTGACTGAGTTGCTTCGTCACCAAAATAACGAGATTGCATCCATGGCAACCATTACAGCGGTTCTGCATCATAAATTCGATTATTTTTTCTGGACCGGATTTTACCTGTTGACCGATGGTGAACTTATTGTCGGACCTTATCAGGGGCCTGTTGCCTGCATTAAATTAACAAAGGGTGCTGGCGTATGTTGGGCAGGGGTTAACAAGAAAGAGATTGTAATTGTACCTGATGTTCACAAATTCCCCGGGCATATTGCTTGTGATGACCGATCCAATTCTGAAATCGTTATACCGGTATATGGTAAAAATAGTGAAATTCTAGCAGTGCTTGATGTGGACAGCAAGGAATTAAATTCTTTTGATGAAGAAGATGCCAAAGGACTGGAAAGAATTGTGGATCTGATCTACCGGAAAGTGATAAAATAATTCGCCAGAAAATTCCAGATGGTAACTACGCCGATGGCGAACAATTTCGAAAGGTAAAAATGCTTTTTATATTTGCTTACCAGTATCCAAAGGATGAGGGTATTGATCCCCAAACCGATAATTGATATAGCAAAGAATTGCGAGAATTCCATCATGACTTCGGGATTGTGGCTGTGAAACGTCCATATTCGGTTGAAGAGGTAATTTGAACTTGCTGCTATACTAAACCCGATGGCGTTGGCAACGTATTTCGGAATTTTTATCCATTCCTTGCAAACATAGGTAAATCCAAAATCGACAAAAACACCTGAAAACCCGACAACACCGAATTTTAAAAATTTCCAGAAAAAAGGCCAGCTAAAATATTCCGACATGAATTGCAATTCTTAATGAATGCAAATCTACTATCAATTTGTTTAGTAAAAAATTTCAGGTTTAGAGCAGGATTAATCCTTAGCAGATTGTTATTTTCTCTGATCACCAAGCGGAGGTTGTTCATTAAAGACATAAATCAACCGAAGGGAGAAAAGGTTGTTATCCTCCTGTTTTGTGCAATGCATGACCCAAGTTTCAGATTTTCATATTTAGGAGCTGAGATTGAATAGGGTTTGGTTTTAGAAGTTTGCTTTTAAACTGCCTTGATTTTGGCAATGAATAGTTTAGCTGCCTTATTTCTTTTATGTTTTCAATGGCTTTTTCGGGTGAGAGTGATATTTTGTTGTTTCTGAGTAGTCTTTCAAGTTCTTTGTAAATGGTATATGCTGTAAAACAGATGCTAATATGGGCTTCGATCCTTTTCTTTAGCCGGTGAAAGATAGGCCTTATTCTTAAATCTGTTTTAGATATCCGGAAGGCTTTTTCAACATTCCATAATTGGCTGTAATGTTTTATCACTCTGTTTTTGCTTAAACTGGTATTGGTAACATATCCCTTTAATCCATCCCATTGTCCATCTGTCTGGAACTTCTCATAATCGATTGCAATATTAACCTCACCTGTTAATTTCAGGTATTTGTTGTATCCCCTGTTGTTGATGTGTTTCTTGGAAAGCTTGCCGCTTTCTACCTTTTTTTCTAACCGTATTAGTCCTTTCTCCCGGTTTTTCCGGTCGTTGTGTGCTCGTTTTGGTGAATAGGTAACAATCAGCCTGCCATTGGACGATGATAATTCGCGTGGCTTGTCTTCCTTTATTTTAAGGCTTAAAATCTTTTCTTTAATGACCTCAGTTTCATTCTTGATTCTGCCGCCAAGTATATATTCATATTTTTCAACTCTGAGAGCATCTATGTTCTTCTGTGATAAAAGAGCGGCATCAGCAATTATGATCGGCTTATTGAGTTGAAATTTCTTTTGGAAATGCTCAAGTACAGGGATTAATGTCTTGGTTTCTGATGTGTTTCCTTCAAATATTTCGTAGCCTATCGGGTATCCATGGCTGCTGATCAAAAGTCCAATCATAATCTGGGGCTGTTGATGCTTGCCATCCTTTGAAAAGCCTGTAATGCGATAGTCATCCTCTTCAGATGCTTCAAAATACAATGTGGTCATATCATAGAATACAATTCCTATTTTACCACGCAGTATTTTCTTTGTGTAGTTAAATGATATTTCTTCTATTTCCTGCTTCAGCCCGGATGCTAACTCATCCAAAAACCGGTAAATAGTATAAACACTCACATCAAGATTCAAATGCTGCCTGAAGTAATCAACGGTCTTTAATTTGCTGCCAGGATAAACCAATCTACACAAAACCAGCCTCTTGAAGTAATCGCATGACCCACCCTCCGGAAAACCAATTTTTTTATAAATTTTCCCCAGGATCAATTCCGGCCCGACTATTTGCAAATGATCGTTTGAAATGCTCTCAATAAAATTGTCAACTACCAAATCATCGTGTTCAACAAATAGGCTTTGGCTTCCCTGAATCCCATCCAGTTCAGTCTTTGCCAGCATAGTGAGAAGTTCTTCTTCACGTTGGGTTTGAGCTAAACCGACCGTCTTAATGACCTTATTTTTGCGCTTGTTTTTTTTAACAATTTGGATACTGACCGAGCCACTGCGATTCTTATTTTTCCGGATAAACATACCCCAAATTTACTCCGCATGACCCAAATAGCAATTTTTAATTTTCTAAATCATTGAAAATCAATAACGATTTTTGAGAACGCTCACATCGCGCTCAAAACAGGAGCAACAAAAAAGTCAACAGAAGGATTTCCGGTGGACTCTTTAATTTCGATGGCTATGTTTTTTGTCCTTTCAGGATCACGGCCATGAACAATTACCGATGCACCCATTTCAGCAAGATCGAGCGCTGTCTGTTTACCGATGCCATCGGTGGACCCGGTTATAAGGATTATTTTATTTTTCATTGAATTCATAGGAGAAAGAAATCCAGAGATAGTAAAACGAACAATGATTCTTACAAATAGTTCAAAATCAATTTCGCGGTTTTTTCTGATGCACCTGAACCACCCAGCTTTTCCCTGAGCTGATTATAATCCTTAAACATTTGTTCCCTGATTGCTTTGTCAGCAGTAATCTTATTTAATTCAAGTATTAAGTTCCAGGGGGTTAAATCATTTTGAATTAGCTCTTTCACCACCTCCTTATCCATGATCAGGTTAACCAGCGAAATATATTTAATGATGGAAGGGTCTATCACTCTTTTGGCAATCTGGTACGAAATAAAACTTCCTTTATAACAAACCACTTCAGGAACATTGAACAGCGCCGTTTCGAGTGTTGCAGTGCCTGATGTTACCAGGGCAGCAAAGGAATTTTGCAGTAAAGCATGAGTCGCGCCGCTGATCAGTTTCACATTGGATTTACCGATCAGATTGCTATAAAATACAGTCTCAATCGAAGGAGCTCCTGCCATTACAAACTGATAATCGGGAAATTTTGGAATAACCGAAAGCATCAGTGGTAACATTTTGCTGATCTCTTGTTTACGACTGCCCGGAAGCAAGGCAATGATTGGTAAAGCTGAAAGTCCGTATTTTTGTCTGAAAGCATTTTCAATGTTAGGTGGAAGTGTCTCGATCATATCCAGCAACGGATGACCCACAAAATCGACATCACAATCATACCTTGTGTAGAATTCTTTTTCAAAAGGAAGGATCACAAACATCCGGTCGACAAATTTCTTGATTTTGTAAACCCTCGATTTTTTCCAGGCCCATACCTGCGGAGAGATATAATAAAACACTTTCAATCCTGATTTGTGAGCAAATTCAGCAATCCGAAGGTTGAAACCCGGATAGTCAACAAGTATAAGAGCATCAGGTTTATAATGAAGAATATCCTCTTTGCAAAATTTAATGTTTCCAGCAATGGTTCTGATGTTCATCGCCACCTCCGAAAATCCCATAAAAGCCAGGTCTCTGTAATGCTTAACCATATTGCCACCCTTCGCTTTCATCAGGTCGCCACCCCAGCAACGGAAGGATGCTGATCCATCCAATTTATGAATAGATTTCATAAGGTTGGAAGCATGTAAATCGGCTGAGGCTTCACCGGCTATGATATAGTACTTCATAGAATCCGATCCTTTAAAACGAAAAACAACATAAAAAGGATAAATGTAATAAGTAAAACGCCTCGACCTGTTTTGTCATATTTCAGGCTAACAAAATAATATCTGATGGGTAAGAGGTTTCCGGTTAGACTGATGAGAACATGAATTTTCCGGTCGAAATAAATATGTGCTATGCCTGTCTGCAACAAAATATAATTGATCAGCAGAATCAAACCAAAAATAACCCCTGGAATCAGCAAACCCAGGGCTGCACCTAAAATGAAATTATCCTTCTTTAAAAATTGCATGGAATATATTTTTCAGGTTTGCAAACCGGATTTTCAGGTTAAACAGTAAAGTTCCATTTTTTTAATTCAGCGACGGCTTTCTGCGCTGTAAAATCGGCATGCACAGGAACGACAGAGATGTAATTATTCAGCAAGGCCCAGGAATCCGTATCTTTTGCTGCATCCCCGTTTTTGAACACACCAGTAAGCCAATAATAATTGCGCTCATGAGGATCAGTGCGCTCATCAAACTTCTCGTCCCACCGTCCCTTTGCTTGCTTGCAGACTTTGATGCCTTTGATTTGTGCTCTACTTACAGCCGGGATATTTACATTCAGGCAAACACCTTCAGGCAGACCGTTTTTCAGAACATTCAGCATGATGGTTTTAATATAGTCGTCTACAGCACTGAAATCAGCGCTATGGGAATAATCGAGCAAAGAAAAACCAACGGCTGGAATTCCGTCGATGCTTGCTTCGAGCACGGCAGCCATGGTTCCCGAATAAATGATGTTAACCGAAGCATTGGATCCATGATTAATACCGGAAACTACAAGGTCAGGTTTACCTTTTATCACCACTTTCTCACCCAGCTTCATCGCATCTACCGGTGTTCCGTTACAACTGTATTCCACATAATTTTTCTCCTCAGCAATCTTTCTGAGCCGCAACGGAACTTTGACGGTGATGGCATGCCCCATACCCGACATGGGTGAATCGGGTGCGACGACCACAACTTTCCCGATTTGCCGCGCAATTTCGATCAGTTTCCTTATCCCTGGAGCATATATTCCATCGTCATTGGTGACGAGTATCAATGGTTTTTTCATTCTAAACAAACAAAATGTAAATCTTCGGCAAAGATAGGTTAATTGAGGAAATCATTCAATTCTTTCCAAAGCTGCTGGACCGGTAATCCAACCACATTGAAGTAACAGCCTTCAATTCTTTCGATACCGACAAATCCAATCCAGTCCTGCGCTCCGTAAGCCCCGGCTTTATCAAAAGGATGGTAATTGCTCACATAATAATCAATCTCATCTTCAGTCAGCGAATTGAAATATACTCTCGTGATCACATGAAATGTTTTCATCTTTTGCCTGGTCCTCAAAGTGACTCCGGTGATCACCTCATGCATTTCTCCGGAAAGATTTCTGAGTATCCGTTTAGCGTCCTGATCGTCTTTAGGCTTTAAAAGAATTTGGTCGTCTTTCCAAACGATGGTATCAGCGGCAATAATCAAACAATTATCACAAAGTTTGGAGAGTTCAAAAGTGTTTGCTTTGAGTTCGCTAAGGTAAATGGCAATTTCCTGATGTCTGAGTTTTGAAGGATAATTTTCTTCTACATCCACTGGCAGAATTTCAAATTCCAGGCCAAGTCCTTTCAAGAGCATTTGCCTGCGTGGCGATTGCGAAGCAAGAATGATGTGATAATTTTTAAGCTTTTCGTGCAGCATACCTAATAACTGATATAAAATAATTGCATGGAGAGAATTCCAGCAACCATAATTATTTTGGCTGCATTGCTCAGAAAATGGTAGTCCTCCTTTGTCTTTGCTTTCAATATGCTGTAAATCAGAAAAAATAAAAACGATTGAACGGCAATCAGTAAATACCAGAAAACAAGCATCAGCTTCATTTCGAAAAGATAATATTGGCAAATAGCAAGCAGGATAATAGTAACGCAGGTTATTACTATGGCTATGCGTTTGGCTCCCTTAATTCCGATCGCTACCGGCAATGTTTTATATCCGGCTGCTTTATCTCCTTCGAGGTCTTCAACGTCCTTCGCTATTTCTCTTATCATACTTACCAAAAAAGCAAAAATGGCATAACCAGCTACAACAATGCTTATCAATCCCAGTTGCTTCATAGCTTCGGCATAATTGATCGGATTGGCGCGCAGGGCGAAAAATTCAAAGAGCCAAACAATCAGCACCACCATAGCAGATAAAAGAGAGATTACAAAATTCCCCCAAAAGGCAGTCTTTTTATATTTTGCCGAATAAAACCAAAGCATCATGGCAATGGCGATGAAAATAAAGCCAAGCATGAAATATTTTACACGGAACGAAAGGTAGAAACCGATTGCAACACCTATAATTGTTAGTATCCAATAGTAAAGATAAGCTGAACCCATTGTCATTGACTTGCCAATAACCATTTTCCCGGGTCTGTTAATTTTATCTACTTCCAAATCAAAATAATCGTTGATCACATATCCGCCTGCAGCAATAAGCAATGTAGATAACACCAACAATGCAAAATCAAAATGACCGAAAGCCGGGCTCGTGGCATTTAATCCATAGAAAGTCCCGATAATGCAAATTCGGAGCAGGTACTGGGTAAGGATGATGATCAGCAGATTTGGAATCCGTATTATTTTTAAATAACCGTTCAAGATGATGTTTGATTTATGATATTCGATTTTAGATTTTTTGTACTTGCCTGAAATAGGTTGACTTTTTTCAATTAAATACTATTTGTTTTTATTGTATTCATTTTTTCTTTTTTGCTACTTTTTTCTTTTTTGTTAATATCATCTTCTTTTGTTGATACCCCATGAGTCCATTTGTATATCTGGAGTTTTGGACGTTGTTTTTCAACAAGCTTTTCAACTTCTAATTCAAATCTTTCAGGATTATTCATCTTTAAGTTACTATGAGGGCGCTCCTTGTTATAATATTCCAGTATTTTACGAATCGTGTTAGGCAAATTCTTTTCGGTTAAATCAAATTCATACAAGTATTCGTACTTGAGGGTTCCCTGCACACGTTCGACATAGGCATTCTCCTGCGGTATTTTGCACATACTGATTTGCATTTGTGTGTCGCGCAAGAGTTTTTTTATCCGGGTACTGATGTATTGGCTGCCACGGTCCGAATGAAAGATACAGCCGGTTAAATCCATGTTCTTTCTTACTTTGATTGCCTTTTTTAAGGCGTTCTCAACTTGTTCTGCCTGCAGGCTTTTTGAAATGTGCATGGATAGCATTTTTCTTGAGTATACATCTTCTATGCTTACTCCGTAATAGTCTTTTCCTTCTATCTTGATGTAGAAAATGTCGCTTTGCCACACCTGGTTGATGTCAGTGAGTATTTTGCCTTCGATCAGGTTGGGATGAACCTCTACTCTTTGACCCCAGGTGGTTTTTATTGTATTTGGTTTACGCCGCAACTTGAAACCATTGGCAAAACCGATTTTCTCGAACAGATCCCTGCCTACAGGTAAAGTTCCCTGAGTCGCATAGTACATCCGCCTGCATCCCATACGTTTATGTCGTTGTCTGATGTCTTCCATTATATCTACCATCTGCCCTGTGATTGCTGTGACTGTTTCCTGCCGCCTGTCATGCTTCCACAGTGCCTGCTTACTTA
Source organism: uncultured Bacteroidales bacterium (assembly GCA_963749345.1). Taxonomy (GTDB): domain Bacteria; phylum Bacteroidota; class Bacteroidia; order Bacteroidales; family JAADJA01; genus JAADJA01. Next base: position 1,686,910 of record CAVVMO010000004.1, read on the forward strand.
TGTTGGCTATCGAATATAACTCTTTCATCTTGTAGAAGTGCTTGATCCCTTTATTGAGCCGGAACCATCCAAGGGCTTCTTTAACATGCTTTTTTTTAAATCTGTCTTGTATTCTCCGTTGGCCAGTTCAATTACTTTGTTGAGCAAATCAATTTCCATTTGCTTGCGCCCCAAAACAGCTTCCAATTCTAATATCCGTTTCTCAAGGTCTTTGCTGCGATAGGCTTCGCTTTTATCTTCCACTATAAGTATCTTGTTTTTTTGCAAATATAAACTATACTTATAAAGCCAGAGGTACACAGTTTGAAAACTTACTCCCAACTCACGACTGGCTTCCAATACAGTACACTTTCCTTTTTCAATATCCCTTACTACTTGTTTCTTTATCCCTACACTGAAATGACGTCGGAGCCTTAACCCCTTTTTCCCTTTTTGCTTTGTTTCCATAAGTTGACTTTTTATCTTATTTTTGGTCAACCTATTTCAGTCATGGACATTTTATTCAGATCCAACAATTTAACAATTTATCCATTTAACCCTTCAGCCCCTACCACCTAAAACCATCCTCAGTCATCCACTTTTCCTGCACTTTCAGGGTTTGCTCGATTACGTCACGGACGCAGCCTTTACCTCCACCATAGGCCGAAATGTATTTTGATATGGCTTTGATTTCCGGAACCGCATCAGCCGGGCAACATGGAACACCAGATTCTTTCATCGGCTTAAAATCCGGGATGTCGTCACCCATGTACAATACATGAGCTGATAGAATATTTTTTTGCTCAAGGTATTGATGAAATTTCTCCAGCTTGCTTTCCACCCCCAGAAAAATATCATTGACTTTCAAAATTTGAAATCTTCGTGCAATGGTCGGTGAGGTACCACCTGAAATAATCGCGACATTGAATCCTTTTTTAACGGCCAGCTGAAGTGCATAACCGTCCTTTACATTTGCCGTTCTTATTGCTTCACCATCCTCCTGTAAAATCACAGTCCCGTCAGTAAGTACCCCATCGTAATCGAAGATGAAGGTTGTAATGTTCTTTAATAAACTCTTGTAATTGTTCATTTTTGTTAGTTAGTAGTTAGCCTGCCCGACTTGTCAGGCGGGTACTGAGTAGTTAGACCTGGGCGTAGAGCATGGGGCATGGAGCATGGAGCCATTTCCAAAATTCAATTTTTCCATCATTCCATTTTTCCAACATCCCGTTATTCCAAAACCTCCTTATTCCCTTATCCCCTTAATCCTTTCACTCAATAGCCTGTATATTTTCTGCAACTCAGGAGAATTTTTAAGTAAGGCTAAATGTTCTGCGATTATCCTTTCTTCCCTCCTGACAGCAGGTCCAGTTTGGGCTTCTGCCGGACTTACCTGCTGAACCTTTAATGCCGTTTCCAAAATCAATGGCCGTAAAAGATTAAAATCAAGATTATGCTCAGATAAAACCTTATCGGCAATACTGTACATGAAGTTCGTGAAATTGCATGCAAAAACTGCTGCCAGATGCAATAATTTTCTTTGTTCTGAATTAATTTCCACCACTTTTTTTGATAGGTCTCCCGCGAGTCCTTTTAGTTTTTCCAGGTTTTTATTCGTATTCGCTTCCACACATATCGGAATCTCAAAAATTTCGACTTCTCTTGATTTTGAAAATGTCTGCAATGGATAAAGAACGCCATAATTCAATGAAGAATTCCGGAGTACATCCATGGAAACTGAACCTGAAGTATGGACGATTAATTGTTCGTTTAAATTTAACCGGATTGACAAAACTTTCATCGCACTATCTGAAACAGAAACAATATAAAGATCCGCTTCAGGATTGATTTCTTCAAGAGTATCTGTATAATGGGTTTTGAGTTTCCTGCCAAGTTGTTTCGCTGAGGACTCAGTCCTGCTGTAAACCTGCACGATCCGCCTGCCGGTTTTCTGAATAGCCAAACCCAGGTGAGTCGCCACGTTCCCGGCGCCGATAAGGACGATATTTTGAATTTCGTTCAACCAGTGAAAATTTGGCAGCTAAATTAAGCATTCGAATGAAATTGAATTGGCAAAACAAACCTGCGGTTTAAATATAGCCTGATCATAATAGTATAAATACAATGAAGCACGATTAGAGGAGAAATTTTTTAAGTTGGATTAAAATTGTATTTTTGGTTAAAGTTTTTAACAAAAAAAAATGCCTCATTTAAAAATAGATAAGCCCAATCCGTAACACAAAAGAAATTTTTGGAAATGAAATACCTCACACTATCAGCGCTTTCAATCCTATTTTTCTTGACCCGATCATTCACCCAGAATTGCCCCGAATGGGCTACAACCCTGGCAGATGCAAGGTTTTATGATACTAACCTTGTGATTGTTCTTTCACCCGATTACGACCAGCTTCTTTACCCGGTTAACCCACCCATAAAGCCTGGTTTTATTCATGTCACTAAAAATATGCTTCATGGCGCTCCAGCCGGCAATATCCCGAAACATATTGAAATGCTAAAAGATGAACTGCTCAATGAAAGTCTGTACCTGAGCAATGATGAATTCAAGGAATTGTTTTTAAGAAAAATGGCTGTTCTTATTTTCTTTGAATTTGCAAATACCAGGAATATTGAGACCAGTTTGATCCAAATTCTAAATAACTTAAAAGCCGATGAAAATGATTTGATTTCGCAACAAGCTTGGATGGTTCATAAGCTTTATGAATTCTATTTAAACAAAGCAGATCAGCTCATTAAATGGAAAAGACCAGGAAAATCCAATGCCAATTCATCTTCTGAGGATGATTTTAATAAAGACGACTGGATTAGGGTCTTTTGGAAATATATGGACTGCTGGAGTGTTGACCTTATTGAAACTTACGATAAAGGCTATATTGTTCTTGCCACTATCAGGCCTGTTATGGGATCTGAAAGATGGACTTGGATCATAAAAACCGATATCAACGGCGAAATATTATGGGATAAGAAAATTGGTGACGGCATACATGTATCCGGCTTACACGATATTCAACAAACCGAAGATGGTGGCTATATTCTTTCGGGTGCAACTTTTCTTCTGGATAGCTGGCATGGTGATACTTTTTTTATGAAACTGAATGCTTGTGGTGAAAAAGAATGGTGCAGGATTTTCCATCATGCAGGCCCAACAGACAGTTATGACTTCGGTTTAAATATTTATCCTGTACCGGGCGAAGATGCCTATATAGCGCTTGTCATTCAATGGGGAGATAATTTCGTACCACCTTTCTATAAAGGAATATGGTTATTTAAACTCGATAATGGAGGAAATCCGTTGTGGATGAAAAACATTTTTGATGAAGTTCATCCGAATGCATGGAACGAAATACCAAAACATATGCTTGTATCAAAATTCCTGGCAGAAGAAGGTAAGCACAAAGTGATCATTACCGTTTGGCCAATTTATAACGATTACGGCCTGCCTTATGGGTATGATAAGACCATGATCTGTGCTGCTGATACGGATGGGAATGAATTATGGTGGGCAATTCACTACCAGGATGAATCATATTGGTCAGACCCCGAGAAATCGATTGAAGATAAGTATGGCAATATATACACTGTAGGGAGGTCCGATTGTTACGAAGATCCTTTGCCAGGTTACTACCCGGCTTTGTTCAAAACAGATAAGGATGGAAATAAGATATTTCAAAAATATATTATTGACAGCACGTTCAAAGCCAATTCGTTTAGTATAAATATTCTAAACGATACAATATTCGATATCGGAGGAGTTTGGGAATATGCTGATGAAATTGATTATGCAGCAATTGCCCGCACCGATACCAATGGCAACCTGATCATGGAAAAAAAAGTACTTCAAACTGAATTTGGACTGAATGAGTCAATTAAAACCTTTGATAATAAGGAATTATTTGCCGGTTCCGTTATGGAAAATAACCTGGTTAAAATCTATTTACATAAATTCAACTCCAACCTCGAATACGACACTATCTACACCCAGCCCTTTGAGTACGATTATAAGTGCGAAAACCTGCCCATTGTGTCGGATACAATTGGTATAGATGATTGTGATGTATGGACAGGACTTCCGGGAGAAATAGAATATCGTATGGCACAATACCTTGTTATTTATCCTAACCCTGCAGAAAACGAAATTACAATAAAACTACCTGTTGCCACAGCCGACGAACGCCAATGGGGTCCCATGACCAGCCGCCATTTCAACCATTGCTACCACAACAATTCATTGCTCAGGATATATGATATTTTCGGCAGGCTAATTAACGAAATCCCATTAAAAGACCTTCAAGGAGATGAATTGAAGCAGGATGTTTCAGCTTACACCTCCGGTATCTACCTCATCAACCTCTTCGAAAACCAAAAACTGATGGCCAGCGGGAAATTTGTGAAGAAATAACTAAGTTTATAGAATTAGATGGAAATAACTTGAAATAGGGAAATAATGGTTGCAGGGATAGAATCAGAAATTTAAGTTTGAATTTATCATTGTACGATCAATAGCTGATTTATGAGTTGGAGAAATTTTTACCGTGCAATTATAAAACTTTTATTTCAATTTGCACGGTAAATATTTCTATTTTAAAAAGTTTAAAGGGTATTCTTAACCTGTTAGGTTGGAAAAAACCTAACAGGATAAATCCAGATAATATCCTATTTTTGCCCGCTTAAATCTATTTTATGGGAGTAACGCAATTCTTAGCCGAAAACATGATGAGCTTTTATGAAACTACAGGCTATGTCAGTGTTTTCATCCTTATGGTGATGGAAAGCATGATCTTTCCGGTTCCAAGCGAAGCCGTGCTGCCGCCTGCCGGTTTGCTGATTTCGCAGGGCAGGTTTACGTTTGCGGGTGTGGTCATTGCCAGCACTTTAGGAAGTATAGTTGGTTCGTTGCTGTCGTATTGGATCGGTATTTCAGGTGGACGGCCGTTCATTGACAAATTCGGCAAGTATTTCCTCCTCGACAAAAAAGCGCTGGTAGCCGGTGAAAAATATTTTGCCAAACACGGCGATATAACAATCTTCGTTTGCCGGTTTATTCCGGTTGTCCGCCATCTTATCTCCATTCCTGCCGGTTTCGGTAGGATGAACATCTGGAAATTTTCTATTTATACCATCATCGGAGCTGGCTTGTGGAATGCCATTCTAACCTGGGCCGGTGTAAAATGGGGACAGGCAGGCTGGGACCTCATGCTGAAATACGGTCATACCATTGACCTGTTTATTGTTGGCGCCATTGTAATTGCCGGAGCATGGTTTTTCTGGAAACACTATCGCAAAGCAAAAGAGGAAAAATCTTCCGCCAAATAATCAGCAATCTAAAATTCAAAGTCTAAGGTCTAATATCTAACCTCTAACATCTTCTCTATTTTTTTCTTTTCCATAGGAAGTAAACTGGTACGCCCAAAAGCACGATGATCAAACCCGGCCATGTGTATTCAGGTTTGTAGATAAGTAATATGACCAGAATAAAAGCTGCTATCAGGATATACAATCCCGGAACAAATGGATAGCCCCATGCCTTGTAAGGTCTTTCGGCATCCGGTCGCTTGTATCGTAAAACAAATATTCCAAGGATCGTCAAAACAAAAAAGATCAGCACGGCAAAAATCACATAATCAAGCAGGTTGCTGTAAGTTCCCGAAAGGCACAATGCTGAAGCCCAGACTCCCTGGAAGATCAGTCCGTTGGCTGGAACAGCCTTGCTGTTTAACTTTCCAACCTTTGAAAAGAACAGTCCATCGACAGCCATGGCATAATAAACCCTTGCACCGGAAAGAATTAAGCCATTGTTACAACCAAAGGTCGAAAATACGATGAATGCAGCCATGATCACAGAAGAGTAATCACTAAAAATGCCACTCATAGCAGCCGTTCCCACCCTGTCGTTGGTAGCAAACTGAATTCCTTTTTCGATGACAGTAACACCTTCAGCAGAACCCCGCAATGGCAATGCATAGATATAAACGAGGTTGGTCAGCATATAAACCACCATCACGATAAATGTTCCCAATGCCATTCCCAGCGGCACATTCCGTTTTGGATTGATCACTTCGCCGGAAGTAAACGTCAGGTTGTACCAGGCATCGTAGGTAAACAATGAACCCACAAGTGAAGTGGCAAGGGCAGCCATCAAAGCAAACCCGGTCAGCGAAATTCTCTGGTCGCCATTGATCTGCATGGCATCCCAGAAAATTTTCTTATTTTCAACAATGGCGCCTGAACTTTTGGCAAGAACCAATCCGATAATGATGAAAAGGAATAAAACTAATAGCTTGGTATAAGTAAATGAATTTTGAAGATACTTTCCGGTCTTGATTCCTCGTGTATTCATCCATGTAAGGAAAAGAATGGAAGAAATGGCAATGATATGAACCGTATGGAATTTGACAAATCCCAGGTTGAGCCAAACATTTTCTTCCGATATCCAGGGAATGATCACGCCAAGGAATTTCCCGAATGCCATGGCTACAGCGGCAATTGAGCCCGCCTGGATAACCAGAAAAAGGGTCCAACCATACAGAAAACCGCTTAAAGGATTAAATGCTTCCCGTAAATAAACATAAACTCCTCCTGCTTTCGGCATCATCGAAGCCAGTTCGCCATAGCTGACTGCAGCGATAATGGTCATTAGACCCGTAACCAGCCAGCCCACCATGAGCCATCCCGGAGAACCGATGGTTCGCGCCATATCGGCGCTCACAATAAAAATCCCCGAGCCGATCATGGAACCGATCACGATCGCCGTAGAATCGAACAGGTTCAGGCTTTTCCTGAACTCTGCCTGTCCGGCTGATGATTTACCTTTCAGCCTCATCGTTATCCGTATAGGAATCAGGTTCGGGTTTTGGCTTAGTAAATAAAACTTTCAGAAAAAAGTAAACCATGATACCGGTAATTACCGTTTCTGAAACGACCATAAATATCAATGCTGTTCTGTTCATAATCAGATTGTCCCTTCTTTTTTTCTTCGTTTGTAAGCTACATAAATAAAACCAACATTCACCAGGAAAACGGTTAACAGAAGCGCACGTGCAAAATCAATATAAAACACTCGATTGATGACCTTTCCGGTATAAACCGTATCACCCGTTTTTACATTGCTACCGATGTCAACAATAACCTTGTCATTATCGTCATATTTAATCGTAGAAAGCTGACCGTTTTCACCTTTAATTCGGACAAACGTTCTATTATCTTTCACATACAGTGAGTCAACGACTCCATCAATTTCAGCGTAAAATTCTTTGGCAAAATAGTCTTTGTTCGGACCAATACCGGTTTGCATGATCTGTCCGATAATACTTTCTTTGTGTAATGTCCAGCCCTTGAAACTGATTTTGTTCCATTCATCGTTTGCCGGACGTATGAGAGAACCAACAAAAACGATCAATAGCATAACCGGTGTGACCCATTTAATAATGAATTTGTAAATGACTGGTATTTTAATATCTGATCCCGTAAGAAGTTCTTTCCATCCCTTTTTCACACCAAATACCCAGGAAAAGAGAATGGTTTCAACGAGCGCAAAAAACACGAGGCAAACGCTTCCCGCCCAGTAGTCATATTCATCCAAAACACCCTGTTGAAAGAAAAGCACAGTTGGAAGCCCGAGAACCAATACAGATGCCCCAAAAAACCAGGCTGCCTTTTTTCGTCCCCAGTTAAATTCATCACGAAGGAAAGACAAATAAGGAGTTCCCATTGCAAGAGATGAAGTTATCCCTGCAAAAAACAACAATCCGAAAAAAGCGAGACCGGCTATTGCAGCCAGAATGGGTCCCCAGTTCTGAAATAAAAACGGCATGGTCCTGAAGCCCAAGTCCCAGGCCACCTGCCTGTGTAAGTTCAAACACTTTATCAATACCGAGGTAACCAATGGAGATCGGGATAATGATGGCGCTGCCCAATACCACTTCCACAAATTCATTCATCCATCCAGCCGACATGGCATTGAGGGCGATATCGTCCTTCTTTTTTACATACGACGCAAAGCATTGAATGGAACCTTGTCCGAGGGATAACGTGAAAAATATCTGCCCTGCTGCAGCCAACCAAACTTTCGGATTACCGAGAGAATCATAATTGGGTGTCCATAAAAAATCTAAGCCAACTGTCCCGTCGAAAATTGCTCCCTCTCGTCCTGCAACGAGCGTAATTCCTTTGATGGCAAGGAATATTCCAAAAATAATGAGCAACGGCATCACAATCTTAGCCGCTTTTTCAACACCGCCACTCAGACCCTTGCTTAGAACCCAGGAATTGAGAACAAGGCACAATAAAAAGAACAATACTGCTTCAAAAGGAATTCCGGTAGTAGATACAAAAATGTCGGTATAACTATTGAAGAAATCAGCCACCTGGTGCTGATCCTTGCCCTGAAATGTTCCTATTATCGAATGGTATACATAAGCCATGGTCCAGCTTTCAATGTAACAGTAATAGGATGCAATGGCAATGCTTGAAAAGATACCGAATGTCCCAAGGTAAAGCCAGTACCTTCGAACGCCCATTTTTACAAATGTGAAGGGGGTGGTGTGATACCCGAATTGTCCGCCGTACCTGCCGATGGACCATTCAATAAACAATAATGGAATTCCCAGCAGAAGGAAACAAACAAAGTATGGAATGATAAAAGCGCCGCCGCCATTTTGGACAGCCTGTACCGGGAAGCGGAGAAAGTTTCCCAGGCCAACAGCATTACCTGCCATTGCAAGTATTAGTCCGACGCGTGTTCCCCATGATTCATTAGATAAAGCCATCGTTAATCCGGATTATGATTAATACTGAGTATCGCAACTACCATGTATCTCAAAAATGAAAATTGATGTACAATGATAAAGATTAATTTTGAATCCGATCTAAATCAGGATGGCATTTTTTAAAAAGTTATTCGGGTAGAAATACGCTGAAATAATTGCAAACATAATGTTTGAGGACATCAGGAATAAAAAAAGCCGCGAATTCACGAATTTTAAATCTGTGAATCTGCGGCTTTTATTTATTAATAGGAACAGGATTATTGCGGCGGATACGTTGCTTCAACCAAACCTGTTTCGGTCATTTTCCAGGTTTTACCGGCAAGGTCGTATCCAAAATCCGTATCTTTATCAATTACTTTATCCATATCCTGATCAATATGCAGATAGGTTCCAACAGGAACTTCCAAAAGAAGGTTCACTTGTTGTACCCGCCATAAATCGTTTTCAGGTAATTTAAAAAAAGGATCGAAGACCAGTGAATTGCTAATTGTTTCATAATGATAAACTGTTCGTTTTGCTCTTTCATCCGCATCAGGTACACTCTGGCCTTTGGCCATTTTGATGGTTTCAAGTTTAACTTCAGTACCTGTTGCTTTTTCAATTCTTATTTGAGGAACACCATAAAAAACATCTCCATTATCATTGGTGATATACATTTTTAAATCTTCTATTTCGATGAATTCACCGGATCTGAATACCTTGCTGATCTGTTCATTTTCTGCAATATCAAGATTTATTAAGGTATCTGAACGCAGTTCCGTTCGCTGGCTTTCCTGATGGTTTCCTGTGAAACGGAAACTCTTTCCGAATTTAAATCCAAAATAGAGACAGATGATAAGCCCAACCAACCACAGGTTGACAAACAAAACGCCGACATACCGGGTTCTGGTGATTCCAAAAATGAGTTTGATGCCTCCCCACAGAATCATCAATATTGGTATTCCAATTAACATCATCAATCCGAGTTTGATGAAGACGTTGTCGTCAGCCTGTCCGGTAATTAAATTCAAAAGATCGTTCATTGGAATAAAAATGATTTCCGAATCGAAAAAGAAAACCTGGTGACCAAATCCAAGAACCAGGGTAAGAAAAGCGACAACCAGGGATAAGCCAACCAAAAGCAGCACAATGCCGGTCAATACAAGTATTACCTTAACAAAGATTTCAAGAATTATGACGAATACCTGCCCTGCATTCCTGATATCCGACCTGTGAATATCACTTTTTTTTTTGTAGGTATTTTTTGCTTCGTTTGCGAAGTCGTTTATCTTGTCTTTTAGTTTTTCTATTTCTTCCCTTATTGAAGTGCCTATATTGGAAAGGTTTACTTTCTCGCCTTTCATTTCCAGCCGTTCGGTTACTGTACTGGCTGGAGGTACCACTACCCAAAGCAGCAGATAGACAAGCACAGGAGCGCCAAAGCCGACTATGGCAGCAATTGCAAATCCTAACCTGAACCAAACCCGATCAGTATGGAAGTAGGCTGCTAAACCGGAGCAAACACCTCCGAGCATAGCATCTTCCGGGTCACGGTATAATCTTTTATTTGATTTTCCTGTTTGGGCTTGACTTTCGGAAGTTGGTTGTTCTTCAAATTCGTCACCACCAAATTCGCTTGGTTCGCCAATGGTTTTTATAACCTGACTGATATCTTCAATGGTTATCACTTGCTTATTGTCGACCAGCCGTTCTCTAAGCATTTCAGCAATTCGTGCCTCAATGTCGGTGAAAATTTCATCACCTCCTTTAGTCTTTGCAAAATGCTGCCTGATACTTTGCAGGTAATCATTCAGGACACTAAATGCATCTTCATCAATATGGAAAACCTGTCCGCTGATATTCACTGTTAAAGTCTTTTTCATTATTTATAATGGTTTTATAACGTTTTACTAATTTTTATTTTCTGTCAGATTCTCAACAACCTCCACCAATTCCTTCCAGCTATTTTTCATCTCTTCTAAAAATGTCCTGCCAGAATCGGTGATTTCATAATATTTTCTGGGCGGACCCGATTTGGATTCTTCCCATCGATAACTCAAAAGGCTGTCATTCTTTAATCGGGTCAATAGTGGATAAAGTGTTCCTTCAACCACTAAAAGCTTCGCTTCTTTTAGTTTTGTAATGATGTCGGATGCATAGACTTCCCGTTCGGCTATGATAAGAAGGATGCAAAATTCCAGCACTCCTTTCCGCATTTGGGCATTTGTTTTTTCGATGTTCATCCGGCAAAGATAATACATTTTTAGTACTATGCAATACAAAGTACTAAATATTTTTTAGTATTTTGCATAACAAAATATTAATTGATTGATTTGTAAAAAGTTAAATGGTGAAATTTTTTTCGATTCTAAATAAGGAGAAAAGGAAGTACTTAAAGTGAGCTAAAGTTTCAAGTACTTCAAGTACTCAAGGCACTTATTTTATAAAAAAGGGTAAGCCCGAATATCGCACCGCTCAACTGCCTACCCTTGCTACCTTCCGGTCCTGGGGGAGTTCAGCAGGAGCTGGTCGTACCAGACTTACCCGCGGCAAAATTATAAATTTTTCAATTGGAACTTTGAATTCCTTTAATTTATGAATGAATTCTAAATTTTCTACCTTTGCGTGATGTAAAATTAAACTTTATCACCATGGAAAATCAAAATTACCCGGCATGGAAACATGCGATCATGTATGGAATATATCTGGGTGCAGCCCTGATTGTTTTATCCCTGTTGTTTTATGTTTTTGACCTTTACACTGCAAGTTGGACCAGTTATATCACCTATGCTTTATTGCTCGGTGGAATAGTAATCTCTGCTATTTCCTACCGGGACAAGCATTTAAATGGTTATATAACTTATGGACAGAGCTTTGTGGTTGGGTTTTATACGGCACTTTTTGCTGCGGTTATCGCGGCAATATATACCGGTATATTTATGTCCTTTGCTGGTGAGGAAATTAAGGCTGTTCTTTTGCAAAAAGCTGAAGAATCGATGCTCGAAAGTGCACCTGAAATGTCGGATGAACAACTGGATATGGCAATGAAAATGACCGAACGAATGATGAATCCGCTTTGGCTTACAGTTATTTCTTTACTGAGTAACGTATTTTTTGGAACTGTCTTTTCTCTGATTGCTTCTATCTTTATAAAAAAGGAAAACAAATCACTTGAAGTTGAACAACAATAAGGCTGAGATGGATCTTACCATAGTTGTACCTTTATTTAATGAAGAAAAATCGCTGCCTGAACTTGCCGATTGGATAAGTCGTGTTTGCAGGGAGGAACATTTGAGCTATGAGGTAATTTTTGTGGATGACGGAAGCAGCGACAAATCGTGGAAGGTTGTTGAAAATATTTCAAAATCGAATTCCTGTTTTAAGGGAATAAAATTCCGCAGGAATTATGGCAAATCGGCTGCGCTGAATAAAGGCTTTGAAGCAGCTTCAGGTGATGTGGTGATTACCATGGATGCCGATCTTCAGGACAGCCCCGATGAAATTCCTGGTCTCTATAAAATGATCAGGGAAGAGGGTTTTGATCTTGTGTCAGGATGGAAGAAAAAAAGACATGATCCTTTCGGCAAAACATTTCCTTCGAAATTCTTTAACTGGACGACTCGCAGGATTTCTAAAATCAAACTTCATGATTTTAATTGCGGATTAAAGGCTTATAGAAATGAAGTAATTAAGAACATTGAGGTATATGGTGAGATGCACCGCTACATTCCTGTGATCGCCAAGTGGGCAGGATTTAACAAGATAGGTGAAAAAGTTGTTGAGCACCGGGCCAGAAAGTACGGCGTCACAAAATTTGGAATGGAACGACTTATCAAAGGATACCTTGACCTGCTTTCCATCACCTTCATTTCCAAATTCGGTAAAAGGCCCATGCATTTGTTCGGATCGCTCGGTACCTTAATTTTTATTGCAGGTTTTATCATCGGCGTCTATCTTACTGTCGAAAAATTATTTTTCGGGATTTACAAAATGACCGACCGTCCATTGTTTTATTTTGGACTTCTTGCAATGGTGCTCGGCGTGCAGCTTTTCCTTACCGGCTTTCTTACCGAAATGGTTTCGAGGAATTCTCCTGACCGGAATGTTTACAAAATACAGGAAAAGATTGGTCTGGATAAACATGCTCAATTCTGATCCGCATAAGTTTTCATGCCTGAAAAAAGGAAAATAGTTATCATTGGTTCTGCTTACCCTTTACGCGGTGGTCTTAGCGCCTATAACGAAAGACTTGCCAGGGCTTATTTGCAAAGCGGCGATGAAGTAATCATCTATACATTTAGTCTACAATATCCCGGATTTCTGTTTCCGGGCAAAACTCAATATTCCACCGATCCTTCACCAACTGACCTGAAAATTCAGGTAAAGATTAACTCAATAAACCCGCTGAATTGGATCAGTGTTGGTCGGGAAATTAAGCAATTAAAACCTGACCTGGTCATTATCAAGTTCTGGATACCCTTTATGGCTCCCTGCCTTGGGACAATTGCAAGGATAATCCGAAAAAACAAACATTCGAAGATTGTTTCCATCATCGACAACATTATCCCTCACGAAAAAAGGCCCGGCGACAGATGGCTCGGAAAATATTGGGTAAAAAGCGTCGATGGTTTCGTGGTGATGTCGAAAAGTGTGCTTGATGACCTTGATACTTTTAACAAGAGGAAACCAAAGATATTCTGTCCCCATCCACTCTACGATCACTTTGGAGACAGTCAGGCCAAAGCTTTGGCCAGAAAAGCCCTTGTTTTAGATGAACATGGGAAATATATCCTTTTCTTTGGGTTCATAAGGGATTACAAAGGACTTGACTTGCTGTTAAATGCGATGGCAGAAGAAAGGATAAAGAATTTAAAAATAAAACTGCTTGTCTCCGGCGAATTCTATACGAACTCCAAACATTACTTTGATATTATCAGGGAGAAAAATCTCGAAGAATGCGTGATCATGTCGAATGATTTTATTCCTGACAGTGATGTGGCAAAATACTTCAGCGCCTGCGATATCGTTGTCCAACCATACAAAAATGCAACGCAGAGCGGCGTCACACAGATCGCATTTCATTTCAACAAACCTATGATCACAACCAATGTCGGGGGACTGGCAGAAATTGTTCCTGATGGAAAGGTTGGCTATGTGATCAATCCCGATAGCAGAGAAATTGCCGATGCCATTGAAAAGTTTTATAAAGAAGGCAAGGAAGCTGAATTTTCGGCCAATGTTAAGATTGAAAAAGAAAAATATTCCTGGGAAAGGATGACAGAAACCATTGATAGTCTACTTTTAGAAACAAAAAAAAACACACATGATCATTAGAAGCAAGGCGCCATTAAGGCTTGGACTGGGAGGCGGCGGAACCGATGTGGCTCCCTATTCCGATATTTACGGAGGCGCCATCCTCAATGCGACCATCAGTATGTATGCCTATGCTACCATACAGCCACGAAATGACAAAAAGATCATTCTCAATTCAGTAGATAAAAATATCAGCAAGGAATATAAATCGGCTCAAGCACTGAAAATAGATGAAGAGTTTAACCTTGCTAAAGGAATTTATAACCGCATCGTCAGAGACTTTACCAAAAAACCATTGTCCTTTGAACTTACAACATTTGTTGATGCTCCGGCAGGTTCTGGATTAGGTACCTCTTCAACATTGGTAGTCGCGATACTTGGAGCTTTTGTTGAATGGCTTCAGATTCCGCTGGGTGAATACGACCTTGCTCACCTTGCCTATGAAATTGAACGTCTCGACCTGGAAATGGCCGGCGGAAAGCAGGACCAGTATGCTGCAACCTTTGGTGGCGTAAATTTCATGGAGTTTTACAAAGACGATAAAGTAATTGTAAACCCCTTACGCATTAAACCTGTGTACCTGAATGAGCTGGCATTTAACCTGGTTTTGTACAACACTGCAACCAGCCGTTTGTCTTCGAAGATCATTGAGAACCAGACAAGAAATATCATTAACAAAAACGAGGTAACGCTTGAAGCAACGCATAAACTGAAGCAGCAGGCATTGATGATGAAAGAAGCGATCCTGAAAGGTGAATTGAAAAAAATAGGAGAAATCCTGGACTATGGCTGGCAAAATAAAAAACTGATGGCAAAAGGCATTACCAATCCTTTGATAGATGAGATCTATCAGACAGCCATGGATAATGGGGCTTCAGGTGGAAAAATATCCGGCGCCGGCGGAGGTGGATTCATCTTTTTCTATTGTCCGGATAATACCCGCTCAAAGGTGATAGAAGCGTTGAAGAAATTTGGCGGAGAATCAAAACGTTACGAATTTACTACCCAGGGATTGACAACCTGGACGATATAATTTATTTATTCTTATTGAAAACCTATTCCATCCATGAATTTTTTAGAACTTGCAAAGAGCCGTTTCTCCGTCCGCAAATACAAACCCGATCCGGTGCCGGATGAAGACCTCAACTATTTGCTGGAAGCCGGTCGGATTGCACCATCAGCCGTGAATTACCAGCCGTGGCAATTCCTGGTTCTCAGGGAAAAAGAATCACTTGAGAAAATCCATCAAACTTATTCCCGTGATTGGTTCAGGGAAGCGCCGGTGGTAATTGTTTTGCTTGGAGATCACAAACAAGGGTGGAAGCGAGCTGATGGTAAAGACCATACCGATATTGATGTCGCTATCGCTGCCGATCATATGACCTTAGCTGCGACAGACAGGGGTTTAGGAACTTGCTGGGTGTGCAATTTCGATAAAAAGAAAACGATTGAACTGTTTAACTTGCCGGCCCATCTGGAGCCAATTGTTTTTCTGCCCTTGGGTTATCCTGACGTTCAAACTGATCCGGAAAGGCATAATGAAAAAAGAAAACCGCAAAGTGACATTGTAAGTTTTGATAATTTGAACACTTAGCCAAAAGGTTCCCAAAGGCCACAATGTATAAAAATAAATCTTTCAAGGAAAAACCTCCTTTAGGTCCTGGGGTAAAAACTTAGTGCTCATTGTGGTTTAATCATTTTGTTAAAACAATTACTGAAATTCATTTACTTTTGTTTCTTCATTTTTCACAATCAGAATGAGAATTAAAGAAGCAATTCAACAATCGATAGATGTCAAAAAGCAATTGCTGGATGACCATCAAATCCTGGAAACCATTGAAAAAGTTACCGATCTTTGTATCGCCTCTTTTAGGAGCGGAGGAAAAGTCCTTTTTTGCGGAAATGGAGGCAGCGCTGCCGATGCACAGCACCTTGCAGCTGAACTTTCCGGCCGGTTCTATTTCGACCGTGAACCATTGGATTCGGAAGCGCTGCATGTAAATACTTCTTACCTAACTGCAGTAGCCAACGACTATTCGTTTGATGAAGTTTTTTCAAGGTTGGTGAAAGCCAAAGGCCGTAAAGGAGATGTACTGATAGGATTATCAACCTCGGGAAATTCCCCCAATGTATTAAGAGCCTTTGAAACAGCTAATAAACTTGGAATCGTTACTGTAGGGTTAACCGGTGAAACCGGCGGAAAAATGAAAGATGTTTCCACTTTCCTCATAAAGGTTCCATCGAAAGACACTCCGCGTATACAGGAAAGTCATATACTCATTGGCCATATTATTTGCGAGTTGATTGAAAGCAGAATTTTTGGTTCAGAAAGGGACAAAGGAATATAACACTAACAATTTATCTATTAGCAATTTAACAATAAACCATTGTTTGTCCAGGAAGCTATCATACTTGCAGGAGGTTTAGGAACACGGCTAAAAGCGGTGGTAGGTGATTTGCCTAAACCTATGGCACTTGTCAATGGCAGGCCTTTCCTTGAATATTTGTTTGATTACCTCAACCATTATGAAATCGAACATGTGATCCTTTCAGTTGGATATAAACATGAAGTGATCGAAAATCACTTCGGTAAAAAATACAAAGAAATTGAGATTGATTACTGTATTGAAGATGAACCCTTAGGCACTGGCGGGGCAATTAAAAAGGCATTTGGATTAACTTTCAGCAAAAAAGCACTGGTATTTAACGGGGACACATTGCTCAAAATGGACTTGTTGCGTTTAATGGATTTTCATTCTTACAAGCAATCTGATTTTTCGGTTGTCCTCCGCCAGGTAGAAGATGTGAGAAGGTATGGCACTGTTGACCGAGATGAAAATTACCGCATTACAAGTTTTAATGAGAAAGGTGTAAGGGTAGGCAGAGGTATGATCAACGGAGGCATTTACCTGATCAATAAAAAGTTTTTTGAGAAAATTGAGTTCCCTGAAAAATTCTCTATCGAGAAGGACTGCCTTGAAAAAATGGTTGGCTCATATCCATTTTACGGCACTATCTGTAAACAATATTTTATCGATATCGGAATACCTGAAGATTACCAAAAGGCACAAGATGACTTTAAAGAGTTTGAATATTGATTCCACCTGGTCATTGTTTCTGGACAGGGATGGTGTGATCAATAAAAGGATTGTAGGCGGTTATGTGAAAAAATGGAAGGAGTTTGAATTTCTTCCGGGAGTAATGGAGGCCATGCCCATTTTTTCAGAAATTTTTGGTAAAATTTTCGTGGTAACCAACCAGCAGGGGATTGGAAAGGGATATATGACGGAAGCTGTCCTGGAAATCATCCACGATGAAATGATGATGGAAATAAAAAACAACGGAGGAAGGATCAATAAAATTTATCACTCACCCTATCGTGAAGAAGAGCACAGCGTATTCAGGAAACCCAATATCGGTCTGGCAAGAAAAGCGAAGATTGACTTTCCCGAAATACAATTTGAAAAATCAATAATGGCAGGCGATTCCAGTACCGATATGCAGTTTGGAAGAAACGCCGGAATGTTTACCGCCCTGATCTCAGAGAATAAAGCTATCAGAAAGGAAAACCCGGACCTGATTGATTTTTCATTCCCCAATTTGCTAAGCTTTGCTGAATCACTCATTCATAAACCCTAAAACCAATTCTATCCTGTGACTCCTACCCTGCTTTTCATCACTTTTCTATCTTATACAGCTTTACTTTTTTATGTAACCTGGTTGACTGCCCGCAAGGCCGACAGCCGTACTTTTTTCATTGGCAATAAGGCATCACCGTGGTTTGTAGTTGCCTATGGAATGATTGGGGCTTCGCTTTCCGGAGTCACCTTTATGTCGGTGCCGGGCTGGGTGAAAGATACCGGTTTTTCATATATGGTAATGGTTCTGGGTTACCTGGCAGGCTATATGGTCATTGCCACCGTGCTACTTCCGTTGTATTATCGCCTTAACCTGACTTCAATTTACACTTACCTCGAAAAGCGTTATGGATTCTGGTCTTACAAAACGGGTTCGTTCTTTTTCCTTTTATCCCGAACTATTGGTGCATCGTTCCGGATTTTTCTTGTGGTGAGCGTGCTCCAGGTTTTTGTATTTGATAGCTGGGGAATTCCATTCTGGCTGACCAGCCTGATCTTTATCACCCTGATTGTGCTTTATACATTCAAAGGCGGAATTCGTACCATCGTTTGGACCGATACCCTTCAAACGACCTTCATGCTGCTTTCTGTAATTTTTTCAATTATTATCATCCTCCGGCAGCTTGATATTCCATTTATAAAAATGGTGAAATCGGTTTCGGAAACCGACATGTCAAAAATGTTTTTCACTGACTGGCGGGACAGCAGATTCTTTCTGAAGCAATTTCTGAGCGGTGTCTTTATTTGTATTGCAATGACGGGCCTTGACCAGGAAATGATGCAGAAAAATCTCAGTTGCCGGACGCTCCGCGATGCCCAGAAGAACATGATTACCTTTAGTTTTATCCTGGTTTTTGTTAATCTCATGTTCCTGTTTTTGGGAGCGGTATTGTATTACTATGCCGATATTCAGCAGATCACCCATCCGGGAACATCCGATAATCTCTATCCTTTTATTGCTTTTCGCTATTTGGGCGCGATACCTGCACTGATTTTTATCGTGGGATTAATTTCTGCTGCTTATCCAAGCGCAGACGGAGCTCTTACTTCTCTGACCACTGCTTTTTCAATAGACTTTATTGGCATTAATAAGAGGACCGATTGGGATGAGAAAAAAAAACGACAACTCCGCTACCTGATCCATATTGGATTTGCTATTATCCTGTTGACTATTATTGTTATTTACAATTCAATAAATAATTCGGCGATCGTCGAAAAGCTCTTTGCCATTGCCGGATACACATACGGACCCTTATTGGGACTGTTTGCTTTTGGTTTGTTTACCAAATGGGATGTAAAGGATAAATGGGTCCCAATTGTTGCTATAATCTCCCCGGTTATTTGCTATCTGATCAGTATAAATTCCACACAATGGTTAAACGGATATAAGTTTGGATTTGAATTGTTACTTTTAAATGGAATACTTACCTACGCCGGTTTATATCTAATTAAAAAATTAACAAAAATTTAACATTATTTTTAAGGGTAGTTTCTATCTTTGCCGTTTTTCAAAATTTTAAGCAATTAATCCCCCTGAAATTATGACAAACATTCGCTTTAAAGCGCTTGAAGTAACATTATCACGAAAGCGGAGAACCATTGACCTTCCAAAAGAGAAAGTTTCAACTTACTATGGTGAACTTACTTTTAACCGGGCCGCAATGCAGGAATTCCTTACCCGTGAGGCTTACCAGAAACTGATCGATGTTATCGAAAAAGGCGATACCATTGAACGCAAGGTTGCCGACCAGATTGCCGCCGGAATGAAGTCCTGGGCCATGAGCAAAGGAGCTACCCATTACACGCATTGGTTTCATCCACTTACCGGAACCACTGCTGAAAAACACGATGCTTTTATCATCCCGGTCGAAAGCGGGAAAGCCATAGAGAATTTCCAGGGAGAACAATTGATTCAACAGGAGCCCGATGCTTCAAGCTTCCCAAGCGGTGGTATTCGGAATACATTTGAGGCACGTGGCTACACTGCCTGGGATCCGACCTCGATGGCGTTTATTATGGAAAGGACCTTGTGTGTGCCCACCATCTTTGTTTCTTACACCGGTGAGGCCTTAGACTATAAAACTCCATTGCTTAAATCGTTGACTGCTCTTGATAGGGCTTCAACTGAAGTGTGCAGATATTTCGATAAAAATGTAAACAAGGTTTATGCGACCCTTGGATGGGAACAGGAGTATTTCCTTGTGGATGCAGCGCTTTACAAAGCACGGCCTGATCTGACCCTGACGGGCAGGACAGTTTTCGGTCATGCCTCGGCGAAAGATCAGCAACTTTCGGATCATTATTTTGGAACCATTCATGAACGGGTTTTGGATTTTATGGCTGAGATGGAATATGAGGCCCACCGCCTGGGAATACCAATCAGGACGCGCCATAATGAAGTTGCTCCCAACCAGTTTGAGTGCGCACCGGTTTACGAAGAGACAAACATTTCGGTCGACCACAACCAGTTGCTTATGCACCTGATGGAAAAGGTGGCACGGAAACATGATTTCCAGGTTCTGCTGCACGAAAAACCATATAAAGGTGTAAATGGCTCCGGGAAGCACAATAACTGGTCTATTGCCACTGACTCCGGAATCAACCTGCTATCTCCTGGCAAAACTCCGATTTCCAATTTCAGGTTTTTAACTTTTATGGTTATTGTCCTTAAGGCAGTTGATCGTTATGCAGATGTATTACGAGCGCATATCGCTTCCGCAGGAAACGATCACAGGTTAGGAGCCCATGAAGCGCCACCGGCGATTATCTCTGTCTTCATTGGTTCGCAAATGTCAAAAACGATGGACGAGATCGAGAAGCAGGCGAAGAAAGGAAAAGTGAATGCCAATGGTTTTAATCTGAATATCAATATTCCAAAAATTCCTGAAATTCTGCTTGATAATACCGACAGAAACCGGACATCGCCTTTCGCATTTACAGGCAACAAGTTTGAGTTCAGGGCTGTCGGATCATCGGCCAACTGCGCACAGCCAATGCTTGCATTGAATACCATTGTTGCCGAACAATTGAAGCAGTTTAAAATTGATGTGGATAAACTTTTAAAGAAAAACGTCAGGAAGGATGAAGCCATCTTCCAGGTAGTGAAGCAATACATTAAGGATTCGAAAAAGATACGGTTTGAAGGAAATAATTACAGCGAAGAATGGCAGAAAGAGGCAGCCAAACGTGGATTACCGAACATCAAATCCACTCCTCAAGCGCTTAAAGCCCTGATTGCAGACCATACCATAAAACTTTTTGAAGACAATAAAGTTTTGCTGAAAAGAGAACTTTTGGCACGCTACGAGATCCAACTGGAAAATTACACAAAAAAAATCCAGATCGAATCGCGGGTGATGGGCGACCTTGCCAAAAATCATATCATTCCTATAGCCATCAGGTATCAGAATACCCTTATCGAAAATGTTAAAGGATTAAAGGATGTGCTTGACTCGAAAACCTTTGTCAAACTTTCGCGCAACCAGATGCAGACCATAAAAGAGATTTCGGAGCATGTGGAAGAGATCAAAGAAAAGGTAGCACAAATGCTTGATGAAAGAAAGAAAGCAAACAAAATCGAAGATTTTGCCAAACAGGCTTTAGCCTATAATCAGAAAGTGATGCCTTATCTGCAGTTGATCCGCACGCATGTGGATGAACTGGAGCTGATGGTGGATGATGAACTTTGGCCTTTACCGAAATACAGGGAACTTCTGTTTATAAAATAGAATTGTTTTTACAAGGTTGAGTTAAGGTCACTTACCTAAAATGGTTGGTGACCTTTTATTTTTCGCTTTTAAATAAAGTTGGTTTGGCTGTTATCATACACCAGCCCCAGTAAGCAAATCCGGTTCCTCCATTGTTAAATCCTTGTAATTTTTCCATGCTGGTTGTTGGTAAAAAAGCTGAGAATCCACCAGTAATAATTATTTCCGGGATGATGGGAACTTCAAATGTAAAGTCGAACTCCGAACCCAGTGATTTATCAAGTACCTTGCTGGCATCTGAAGGATCTTTTACATTGACCGGCAACCTGAAGTAATGGTAATCGAGAGCGAGTGTTGATTTTTTAGTGATTTTATATTTAAGACCAGTATAAATATCTACAAGCCCTCCATTGGCAGTTGATTTGCTGACATTATCAAACAAATCCATATAGCCGTAAAATTGATGACGACCACCATAAAAGACATCAAAAAGATGATCTGTTCCCTGGTAATTATTGTTTTCTTTCTTAGCATCCTGCCCTGAATGGTAATCAATACCTGCATTAATTGCAAACGGATCGAGTTTAGCATCTCCTCTCAAGCTTGCAAAATATGAACTTACCTTTTTGCCTTTTATATTTTTACCATTTTGATAAAATCCATTTGCTTTAAAAGCAAATTTTCCGGGTTTGTAGTTCACATACAGACCATAGGTTCCTTTAACATAAATCGTATTTGCTGTTCCGTCTTTTTGAAATCCGGTGGCTAATGCCTGAAATGAAAAATTCAGCTTGTCACTGATTTTATTATTGATATAAATAAAATTTTGTGATTTTTGTTTGCTTTGAAGTGGAACTTTAACGGTTATATTGGTTTGGCTGACTGTATCGAAATAGGTAACTTCCTTATACAAATTATAGTCATTTCCAAGCATGTTGTCGATATTATTGTTCAAGGAAAGCCCTGCATGAACTTTGATTTTATCCTTTTCAAACTTGTATAGAAATCCATCATATTTAATTGAACTCTGATTCCAGTTTCTTCGGGCCAAAAGTCTTTCATCCTCATAAATCCAATATTGCCTTCCGACTTTAAATGAATTCGATTTACCGGCAAAGATTTCAATCCAGCCTTCATTCATATCCAGGCTGGCATTATCGCCATAAACACCTGTTGCATTAAAAAGTTGCTCATCGCCCCAAACCCTTACATCCTGAATACCAAAGCCAACCTTAAACTTAGGATGAGTATAGTAAAGATTTAATCGTGTTCGCTGGCTGATAAAAGTAGCGGCATCAGTAGAGTCTGCTGGAATAAGCTTATAACCATGCCTCACTTCGGCTCTTGGGCGCAATTCAGCATTGATCTCTAATTGTCCGAAACCAATGGATGCCGTCAGGCATAAACAGATAATAAACAGTGCTTTTTTCATAATGACATTAATTGAATGCTCCTTTAATAAATTGTTTTGTTTTTTCTTCATGGGGGTCATTAAAAAATTGTTCTGCGGTACCATGCTCGATGACTTCTCCAAGGTACATAAAAATCACATGATCGGCGATCCTCCTGGCTTGTCTCAGAATATGGGTAACCATGATAATGGTATACCTTGATTTTAATTCTGCAAATTTTTTCTCGATGGCTTCGCTTGAAATGGGATCGAGGGCTGAAGTGGGTTCGTCTGCGAGAATGATTGCTGGGTCAACGGCAAGGCCGCGGGCGAGGCACAAGCGCTGCTGCTGTCCGATTGAAAGGCTTGTAGCTGGTTCCCGAAGTCTGTCCTTAACCTCTTCCCAAAGATTTACCATCCGGAGGTAATGTTCAACGCGTTTATCAAGATATTTCTTTTTTCGACGGCCGCTGATCCTCAATCCATAGCTGACATTTTTGTATATATTCATCGGAAGAGGATAAGGTCGTTGCGACAGCAAGCCCATCTGTTTCCTGATATCATTCACATTCTCCTTTGTATGCAAAATATCATCATCGCCAATAAAAATATTTCCGTCTACTGATGCATCAGGATACAAATCAGTAAGCCTGTTGAGGCATTTCAGCAAAGTAGTCTTGCCACATCCTGATGGCCCGATAATCACAGTTAATTTATTGGCAGGTATTTCCAGATTAATATTTTTCAGGATCGGTTTATTTCCGATCGACATGTTAAGGTTCACGATCCTGATTTTCGCCTCCTGTAGTTTCATATCAATCTGAAATTTTATGTTGCTGAAATCGTTTTGTAAAATACCTGGCAGCTATACTGATAACCAAAACAATTACCGTCAATACAACTGCGGAAGCATAAGCTCTTGCTTTCACTTCATCAATAGGTGATGACAACTGGAAAAAGATAGACAAAGGAAGGGTTGCCGTCGGCTGGGAAAGTGAAGTGGGTATATAATCGGTATATCCCGTTGTGAAAAGAACAGAAGCCGCATCGCCAATGGCCCTGCCGAATGATAGCAAGATAGCTGTCATGATACCGGGAATACATTGCCTGAAAAATACGATATAAGCCACTTCTGATTTGGTTGAACCCAGCGACATTGCAGATTCGTAAAGACCTTTTGGAACAGTTTTAAAAACCTCATCCATCCCCCGTACCATGATTGGGATAATGAATAAGGTTACTGTTATAATCCCTGCCAGAAGTGATGTGCGCAAGCCAAGGTAAATCATCAATGTAAAGCCGAAAGCGCCGTAAACAATGGAGGGCACTCCCCACAATAAATCGAGGAAAAATCGAATTGCATTTACAAACTTTCTCCTGTTTACAAGATGAATATTAATAAACAGGGCCACCGGCAAGCCGATGATAAATGCAAGAAAAGTTGCGCCAATTGAAAGGTAAAGCGATCCGAGGATAGCATTTAAGATACCACCTTCTTTGCCGAAATAATACCCTCCTTTGGGTGTTTGACTGATCATTTCCCATGAAATGGCTGGTAAGCCCTTTACAAGAATACTGGCGATCAGAAGCAGCAATGAAACAGCGATCAGCAGGGTCGATAGAAACATGAAAATCCTGAACAGGAGTTCTTCTGCTTTCATGATTGCATTTCGGTCCGGTAATCTACGACGCCTTTTCATATCTCATTATTACAGTTCGTGAAGCAAAATTGAATACCACAACAACGACAAACAATATCAGCGCGGCTAACATCAGGGCAGAATCATACTGAGGGATGGAAAGCATCTCACCATAATTATTGGCGATCAAAGCAGGCAAAGGGTACCCGGGTTGAAATGTTCCTGT
Source organism: uncultured Bacteroidales bacterium (assembly GCA_963749345.1). Classification (GTDB taxonomy): domain Bacteria; phylum Bacteroidota; class Bacteroidia; order Bacteroidales; family JAADJA01; genus JAADJA01. The sequence continues at coordinate 1,711,565 of CAVVMO010000004.1, forward strand.
CGGCATTTTTGCTACATTCCCGACCACCATCAAAACGGCGATGGTTTCACCGAATGCACGCGAAATGCCCAAACCGAAAGCTGAGATAATTCCAGGTAAAGCTCTTTTCAACATCACAAATTTTATCGTCTGCCATTTGGTTGCCCCAACAGAAAGTGAAGCTTCAGTAAGCTCAATCGGAATCGTTCGGAAAATTTCAATGAGAATATTCAACACAAACGGGATGATCATGATGGATAGAACCACTGCACCAGCCAGAATGCTATAACCTGATACTTCCTTTCCGAGCCAGGGACCCAGATAATTCCCAACAAACGGAACCACGATTAAAATACCCCAAACGCCAAAAATAACCGAAGGAATCCCGGCCAGAATATCGATCACCGGCTGCATAATCCTAAGTACATAATTCTTAGCATATTGGGTAAGATGAATAGAAGTCAGCAAGCAAACCGGGCCGGCAATTAACATGGATAAAACGGTAACCCAGATGGAACTTATGATAAACGGCAGAAAACCGAATTCACCTTTCATCGGTCGCCAGTTGCTTGAAAATAATAAATCAACAAGGGAATGGCTGCCCAAAATCATGGTTGATTTATACAGAAGTCCAAAAAATAAAATGAATGGTAAGATCATGATCACCACCAGGCTGATGGTCATCCAGCTAAAATGAAATCTGTCTTTGAATCCCCGGCTAATATCGAAAAACCGCATGGATCAGGGTGCTAATTTTTCCAATTCCTGGTTGATTTTTTCTTCTGACAAGTTTACATAGCCAGCTTCTTCGACAAATTTTTGTCCATCGGTCAGAACCCATTTTAAAAACTCAATGACTACGGTACTTGCGGGTTTGCCTTTTGAAACAAAATAGAGGTCCCGTGCAGGAGGTGAAGGGTACTTGCCCGATTTTGTTGCAATGGTTACATCATCAATTGTAGAATAAAAATCCTCATCAGTACTGATTATTCCATCACTATTTAGGTCGATGGGAATGACTCCCATCTTGTCATAGCATTTCCGGGTTTTTAAATCATAAACATAAATTACATTATTAAATCCCAGACTGTAAATGTCATTTTTCACAGCATCAGCCATCCCGGGATCTCCAAAGACACCTACTCCGATCAGGCTTTCCTGGTCCCTGCCAAGGTATTCTCCCCACATTTGCGCGGCTCCACATGCATCCGACCGGGTATAGATGTTGATCTGCTTGTCTTCCCCATCCTTATATAATTCTTTCCATTTTACAATTTCGCCTTTAATAAATATTTTTATAAACTGATTTTGGGTAATCCCTGTCTTCCGGATTTGATCAATCCATGGATTTGCGGCATTGATGGTAGGTAAAACCGCATCCTTTGTTACAGCAACCCACCAGCAACCCTTTTCTTTTTCAGCATCTGTAATCCCCCTCGAGAACATGCCGAGATCAACCATCCCTGACAAGGCATCAGCCATTCCTTTTCCGGCTCCTCCTGCTGAAATATCAATTCTGACTTTTGGATTAATTTTCTGGAATTCCTCAGCCCATTTCGCTGTAAGGGGATACAAGGCAAACGCACCTGATATGGAAATGGTGCCCTGTAATTCACCTTTATCATTCTTCCCCTGATTACCGGAAGGATTTGTATTACAGGCAAACAAGTAAACCACGATTAGCAGCAGGGTCATGACTTTAAGTAGGAAAGAATTTGGTTTCATATTTTTAATGTTTTAATTTATTAAACCTCCATTTCGAACTAATTTAAAAAAACTAAAGCTAAAATTTATGAATTGCGAAGGTACTGTAATGTATTAAGATGATAAAGATATTATTGTAAGAAATATTTTAATTAAAAAAGTGAAATTTTACATCTATTAAGTTGAAAATAGTTAATCATCAGATTTATAGGATAATCATATAGGTCTTATCTGTCAACAGAAATTCCCTAAATTAAAAAAGGCTTTCATCGAAACAATGAAAGCCTTTCTATTATAAAAGAAAATTTTAATATTTTTTTAAGCTGCCTGCACCTGATACATCGGTTTGAATAAGTTTGGGTTCACCTTTATATTTTAAACTTGCTGCGCCCGATACATCAACCGAAAGCTCACTTTTTACAAAAATAGAAGCATGTGAAGCTCCGCTGATATCAGCTGTATATTTATCTGTTTCCAGTTCCAGGGCATCCAGGTCAGATGCTCCCGACAGGTCGAGGCCGACTTCATTTGCACTTCCAAACATATCCACCTGGCTGGCGCCACTAAAATTAAGTTCAAGGTTGTTTGCTGCCAATTTTAATTCTACATCCGAAGCACCGCTGCAATCCATGTCCAAATCATTCAACTTAAGCTTGTTTTCGCATGTAAGTTTGCATGCACCGCTTATTTCCATTTCCTTAAGATCAGTGATGGTAAGGTAAATGTTAAGCGCCTCTGAATTGCTGATATCCTCAGTCGTCGATATCTTCAATGTATTTCCAACGACAGAAGTTTTGATAACCTCGAGCAGATTTTCGTCAGCCTCTACTGTCAGCGATTCTTTATCTCCCTGGGTAAGAAATACCCTGAATGCACCACCTACTTCCAGCGAATTGAATGATGAAATTTGTCGCTCTTGTTTTACAACATTACCATTTCCTTTGATGCCGTGAAACGCATAAGTGCAACCCGATTGCAATGTCATCAGGAAAGTCATAATAATGGCTAAACCTACAATTTGTTTGATTTTTGAAGTTTTCATGTTTAAAATTATTTTTAGTTTGACTTGAAGAATTATTTTCTAATATGGCTTAAGTACTTTAAGTATTCCAAACTTTAGTTCACTTTAAGTACTTGCTTTTGTAATTTACCTGTAATACAAAGTTACACTTGAATTTTGCGAATCAATCATTACTTTCGATTGTGTGTCAGTATTTCCACCAATAAGGCCTTCATACTTGCTGGATGTGTAAGACATTTCAACTACTGAAAGCTTTGCCCTGTCCTGCGGATAGGATAAGTCACCCATTTTTACAGTAGCATTTATCCGGTAACTTGCCTCTGGATTGAATCCAATATTGGCATCGGAAAAGCTATTGGTGATATCAATCAGCTTAAATGCCTTACCAACTTCCTTTACCTTTAGCTCACCATAATCAAAATTAGCGGTCAAGGTTTGCTCAACAATTCTTATTTCGACATCCGAGAAGTCCGCTTCCACATCAATATTTCTGACAGAACCTATAAAATCTTCATCGTAACCAGTTTCAAGGGTCAGGACATCTATCTTCCCGATGTTCAGTTCCGAGAACTTGGATTCTGCAGTCATGTCAGCGATCTCATCTACTTTAAGCTCAGAATATTTCAGGTCCAGGTTGGCACTTTTTATATAGCCGATATAACCATCACTAAACTCAATATCCAAAACATTGGAGCTGCCCGATAATTTTTTAATGTCAATTGTACCATAACCCAGATTGATTTTCGATGTTCCTCCAACCTCAGACACGATAATGTCGCCAAATTTGTTATTCAGTTCCACATTTACAGTCACAGGCATATTGATCATATAATCAACACTCAATTCATTGTTGCCTTTGCCAAAAATGTTATCCTCCATTGAAGTGATCGCGGTTACCAGAGAATTTGTTCCGGTTATGTCAATTTTGATCTTGTCGAAGTACTTGTTGGCCTTTTCCTGGTTTGAGGCCTGCACAGTGATCGTTACCTCGATGGAGATGGAATTTTTATCCCAGTTCTCGCAGTGCACTTTTCCAAATTTATTTTTTACCGTAAGGGTTGCATCTTTATTTACATCAAAAGATTTACTGACCTTTTTGGTAAACTCATCTTCTGCCTGAAGCTGAAGGCCCATGATAGCGCTCAGCATAATGATAAACAGGCTTGATCTCATTGTTTTCATACGTTTAAATTTATTTAGTTAGTCTGGCTTAATGTATTTAAAATCTTATCTAAAATTTTAGCTTTCTCTCGCTGATTCTGTAAAAGAGCATTTATAATCCGCTCATTGTTCGGATTCTGAGCATATTCGGTTTCTAAGTCGTTTGTACTTTCTTCAAGGGCCTTTAATTCGGTCATGGCTTTTTCCTTCACCCTGCTGGCTTCATCAGTCGATACAGCAAGTTCATCAATCTGGCTTACTTTTTTATCGGTCAGGATGTTGTAATATTGCATCACCTCGACCAACTCCATCGGAAGTTCAGCGGAAGCAAGACGCTGCGTGAATAAATTTTTAATTCCGGGAACCCGGTCTGTAAAAATCAAGGTAGCGACAGCGACAAACAGAACTACGGCGGCTGCAATTCTCACTGCAATAGCATACCGCTCGAACCAGTTCTCTTTTTGCCGGTGATAAGCCGTAAGCTTTTCGCTGAACCTGTCCAGGTGCCCGTCCCTGGGTTCATTTTCGCTGAAAGCTTCTTTGTTCTTTTTAATAATGTCTTCTATGCGTTGCATGACGTGCTTAATTTTTAATTCGGATGAAACATTTTTATCGAACGCTGATCAGCCAGAATTTTTAAGAGTTTGCTTTTAGCACGGGAATAGCGGGTGCGCGAAGCATTGTTTGAGATCTTTAGTATCTGTGCTATTTCTTCATGATCATATCCTTCGAAGAGGAAAAGTGATAGGATAATCCGGTGCTCCTCAGGAAGCAAAGGGACTGCCTTTTTGATTTCTTCTACCCTGTATTCCACTTGTTCATCAGCAGAAGCATTATCGTCAGCCTGTTCGAAGAAGTTATTTTCGAGCGGCAACATTTCTTTTCTCTTCTTGAGGGTATCAATGGAGTTATTCACCACGATGCGTCTCAGCCAGCCCCCGAAGCTGCCCTCTCCCTTGTACTCTTCAATTTTCCTGAAGGCATCAAGGAAGGACTCCTGCATCACATCTTCTGCTTCGGCTTCGTGGTTCAATATTCTGAGACTTGCATTGTACATCGGTTTGTAATAAAGTTTATAAATCTCAAGCTGCGCTTTCTGGTCGTTTTTCCGACACCTTTCAATCAATTCCTGGTGAATATTTACAGAAGCAGCTTCCAATTTTTAAAACGTTTAATATAATGACTTCAGAAAAAAATGAATGTTACAGGGGGGGGAAGTAAAAAGTGACTAAAATGACTAAAGTTTAAAGTGCCTAAAATACTTTAAACACTCCAAACTTTAGCTCAATTTAACTACTCAATAATGATTTGGATTAAAATACAAGCGTCAAAAAATAGCTAATCCGAATAACTAAAATATTTTTATGCGGTTCAAAAAATTCTTTTACCTCACCACCATTTTTTTCACCCAAACATTTGTCCTGCCTTGCACTTCAACAATATAAATTCCCCTGCCTTTGTCTGTCAGATCGATGTACTTGTTTGTGTTTCCATCGCTGATAAACGAAGTTTCATAAACAAGGCGTCCCTCAAGATCAGATACCTTTATTGTTACCGGTCCGGTTATCTCTTTCAACTTTAAAGTGAATGCACCACCTGATGGATTGGGGAAAAGTGAAACCGGATCGGTTTCAGTCTGAACTTTGGCTATGTCACTAAGTGTTCCTTCAATCTTTACATTATCAATAAAAATATTGTTTCCAAAACCATTAAATGTTTCAAAAATAATTTGCAGATCGGGAATGCCAGCCCAGGCTGAGAGATCAAACGATGCACAGGGAGGATTACCTTCTGCACCGCACCAATCTTCAGCCGATTGAGGAATAAAATTTTGAGTATTGGGAGGTGCAGTAGCAAAAAGATTCAGACTGTCTTCGCCAAATGCAAGCAGACGATGAAATTGTTGGCCGCAACCATCTGAAAGGTAAACAATCAGCGAATCGGTGTATTGAGCAAATCTTTGCGCATAAGCAAACTGAAATTCCAGGGAAGCCTGGTTGTAATCCTTTAGGTTTATAATCGGACTGATGAGCCTGTCGCGCTCGTAAAGGCCATTGTAGCTCTTTATATGAACATAGGCAGCATTATTTCCGGGCTCATTACCGGCTACGGCTGTGATCTCCCAGGTTTTACCGCCATCAGGGTTTTCAATTGTCCAGGATTTATCTTTAAATAATAAGGATTCAAAATCATCTTCAAACGGCAGATACATTCCTCCGGGATAGATCAAATCAGTTTTTATAAGTGTACTTGAACCGTTCAGGTTTGCAACGGTTAAAGTAACATCATAAGGAGTTGGTAAATCAAAAATCACCTGAGGATGCTGAGAGTTTGCAGTTGTTCCGTTTACAAATGTAACTGAGTCGGGGTAAAATGTCCATTGCCATCCGATGGGGTTATAAATGGTGGCATCGGAGAAAAGGACAGTATCAGTTGTACAGGGCTTTATTTTATCTGCAGTAAAAATGATTTCAGGTAAAATAGTTGTATTGGAATTGATATAATCTTCCATTACAATTGTATCCGAACCCAGGTAATTAGTAGCAATTAGGGTTACATCAAATAATCCTGAGTTTTGATAAATGATATTTTGCGGATTCTGAGCAGCAGAAGTTGCTGGATTACCGCCTTCAAAAATCCAGAGCCATTCAGAAGGTTCATATTTCGATTTATCAAAGAAATTTACGCCGCTTCCGGTAGGAACAGAGGTTATGTTCACATCAAAATCTGCTGAAGGTTTCGCATCAAGATTAATGTAAGCCCACCATGTACTCCATTGGTCCTGTGATCCGGGCAGATCGGCATATTCCTGTAAAGTCCAGAAATCAAGGTCATCAATCGGATCGACTACGGTGCCTGTATAATCGCCCCAACGGTTGCGTTCAGCTCCATAGGTTTTATAATAGGGAGCCAACCCATTAATAAACTGATAGCTATCGCGGAGTGTATTAGGAGGATCGTTTGCAAACCTGAAAGAATAACTACCGCTGGCATATTGGTTGGGAGAAAAACTGGCATAACCGACGAGGATGTCTTCCCTGGAATTTACCGCAATGGATGCAAATGCATAAAACATATTTCCATTGGCATCATCCACCCTACCACGCTGAAGAATTGTGCCATCCAATGCCAGCTCGAACCACTGTACGGCGCACCGGGTGGGATTTTCAACAGGAAGATAAATATGATGTGTACACCATAATTTTCCATTCCTGTAAACCATATTCTCCATCCGCGCATCGACTGTATTTATCTTTTGATCACTGCCCAATTGAGGAGCAAAATTTCCGCCATTGGCATAAGAACCATTATTCCATGGATCGGCTATTTCAATTAATCCTATGTTTTCAACCAGTTCGTTTCCATATCCCCCGGTCACTCTCCACAAATCTAAATATCCTTTGCCATTAATATTTCCACCGGCATTGTTTACAATATAAATATCTTCTTCAATGGTGTCATAGGTGAAGGCAGGAACCAGGGTAAATCCGTCATAAATCTCAAATCTCGAATAATCAGCAACAGGTTCATTGTTGTATAGATCTTTTTTATCCAATACAAATAAAGAAGTATAACCAAATCCCGAACCGAACATATTCCCTGTAACAACAATCCAGTTCTTATTAAATCCGAAGTTAGGATAATCGAACCAAAAGCTGTTGGCAGAATCGGTATCGAATACATACCTGTACCAGTTACCCGTAGGATCGGAATTTTCAGAAACTGCAACCAACAACCTGGATAAATTAATATCAGAACTACTAGGCATAAGAAATATCCACCTGCCCTCGTTAGGATCATAAATAATTTTTGGGTCAAAAGTATCTCCGGCACCAGGCATGGAGTACCAAAAACTGCCAGTACCGACAGTCGAAATAGAGTTGCCATCCCTATCCATGATCCTGACTTCAGTGTTCAGGGTGATCATCAGGTGATTCGGCCCGGCTGCGCCGTTTACATCAGGTGGAATAGAATTGTTGTTATCCTTTAAACCCAGAAAATCCTTTGCAGGTAATGGCGAAAGATCTTTAATCTGATTGCTTTGACCTGAGTTTTGCTTCATCTCATCTCTGTAAAGTATTTTTTTACCTTCAATTGCAAATTCAGGGTAAACGAATGCCTCCTTGTTTGGGACTTTCATTTTGGGTCCTGCCGCCGGGTTTTCTTTATCCCAGGCTTCAATTTCCTTTAAGCTTGTAGTCGATTTGAAAGTGGAGGTACCTTTGTACTTATTGTATTGCTGGCCGATGCTATTGGAAGTGAAGAATAATACAGCAAGAAAGGTAAAGAATGTATTTTTCATTTTTTACAAAGTTTAAGAATGATCATTTTTTATTTCCTTAACAAAAGTAGGAATAGTTTTACAGCCTACCAATTAAATGAAAAGTGAATTCCGATCCCCATCAAAATTTCATCCAGTAAGTTTCAGTTTTACTAAATCACAAGCAATATTAAAAAAACAATTGTATTGAAAGAACAGATTAAAATAAAAGCCGGCACCCCATCAGAGATGCCGGCTTCTATAGCTTATCATTTATGACCTCACTTCAGAATCACTTTTTTAACCTCATTTCTGTGCCCGTTCATTACACGGATGAAATAAACACCCTTTCCAAATGCACTGAGATCGGCGGTGACTGATTCGTTAGCTGCACCCGTAAACGACTTATAAACCAGTGTACCCTGAGGAGAATAAATTGAAACTTCTGCGCCGGAAACTGCATCAGGAATTATTATATTAACCAAACCGGTTGCAGGATTAGGAAAGATTTGAATTTCATCATTCGAAATTTGCTCTTTTACATCCGTAAGTAAACCAATTGAAACATTATCGATGTAAAGGTTATTGCCGAAGTAATTATAGGTTTCGAAAACTACCTTAATATTTTCCTGCCCGGCCCATGCCGAAAGATCAAGGAAAACGCAGTCGGAACCCCAGCCATTGCCGCACCAATCATCTTCTGTTTGCGGCACAAACAAAGTCGTCATCAGTTCATGGGTTGCAAAAACACCTGTTCCATCTTCACCTCCGGCGAAAAGTCGGGTCCAGTTTTCTCCACAGTCATTTGAAATATAAACAATGAGCGAGTCTGTAACGGTTGTATGTCGTTTGGCATAAGCATGTTTAAAGGTCATATAAACCTGATCCATTCCCTCAAAATTCAGTACCGGGGTGATCAATCGATCTCTTCTTCCGGGAGGTACAATGTATTCAAAGAAATTAAGAAACGCTGCTTTATCACCGGGAACTATTCCTCCAACGGTCGCAATATCCCAGGTAATATTATAATCAGGGTTTTCCAGGCTCCATGATTTTGATACCAGCGTTCCCGATTCAAAATCATCTTCAAATGGAAGATTAATACCACCCACATGAATGTAATCCTCCTTAACTAAAATACTGTTACCAACATTGTTCGAAACAGTAAGGCTAATGTTGTAGCTTCCCCCGTTGGTAAAAATAACATGGGGATTTTGCGAATTCTGACTGGTTCCGTTTACATAGCTATAGGTCATAGGAGTAATTTCCCAAAACCAACCGGTCGGGCAATTGGAACTAAGATCGGTAAATACAATTTCATTGCCTGAACATGTAATGGAATCGCTTGCAATAAAGTTTACCCCGGGCAGAGCTGTTCCGGTAACGTTTATATAACCATTTACAGTTTTGGTATCATATCCTTCCGAATTGCTTACCATCAGCGTAACGGAGAAAGTTCCTTCGGCCAGGTAAATGATACCTTCCGGGTTTTTTTGGATCGAAGTTGCAGGTGTACCTCCTTCAAATGTCCATGTCCATTCAGTTGGAACACCGGACGAAAGATCAAAGAAATTAATAGCACAACCCACCGGGACTTCGGTCTCAGAGGCTTCAAATTCGCAAACCGGCTGATTATGCCACATCGGTGAGGACCACAATCCTCTTCCGTATGTACCTGCCCTAATAACATCTTCTGCAGGAACTGCAGGATTATGGTAAATTTCTATTTCATTTATTGAAGCATCTACCGGCAAACCATTGCTGAACATCACCCAGTCGGTCATTGAGGCGTCGCGATAATAAACTCCTGCATCCGATCCAACATAAATGCCATCGAAACTGTTTTCATAAAAAGCAAGCGAATTCATATTTATAGCCGGAAGGCTTCCCGTGATGTCAGTCCAGCTAAATCCCTTATTCTCCGAACGGAAAACCTTACTTCCGCGGGTGATAACGACAATATTCTCATCAAAAGGATGAGCTTCCACATCAAATACATTCCCTGTACCGGGCAGGTAAGTAGTAAGCGTTGTCCATTCCGGGGTTTCGCTCATCACATTATCACTGCGATAAAGCTGGCTACCTCTTGAATAGTAGAACACTTCGTGATTTGCCGGTGAATGTTCCACAACACTGATGTTATCTGCATTATCATCGGTCAGTTTTTTCCAGGTAAAATTATTTGTTGTTTTAACTCCTATAGCTCTCCAGATATTCTTAAAGCCACCAAACATAAGGTCATAATCGTTTTCGTGCTGCGGATAAATACAGAACGGAGTGATCCATCCACCACTTTCGGTTAAGCCATGATTACCATTTCCTGCAATTTGATAAGCATTTCCGTTATTAAAATGCCTGTAAATATCGCCGTAGTATATAGTAGAATACGAATAAGCCGGATTTACATCGTCGAACGCACATTCCATACCATCGCCGCCATTGGTTGTCTGCCAATTGCTGTTGCCGTAATAGGTGGATGTACCATTATCCTGGTAGCCATTGATCACCTTGTTAACATCCGTTTTTGCCTGTCCGATCTTATACACCTGGCTGATGGGCAATCCATCGGTAATTTCAGGCCAGGAAGTTCCGCCATTGGCAGTGTAATAAATACCCCCGTCATTACCGGCATAAAGCCTGTCGTTTAAAGGATTGTATTCGAGCACATGCAGGTCGGCATGAACAGAAGGCACTCCGCAATCGCCCCACCAGTGCGAACTGATTTCCCATGTAACTCCACCATCAATGGATTTAAAACAATTTACTCCACCTGCAAAAACAGTGTTTTTATTGCCGGGATCCACTGCAACATCCAGGTCATACCATGCCTGTCCGCCGTCTCCACCCTCACAGCCCCAGCTCATGATGTTGGGCGTAGTCGACATTTCAGTAAAGGAAGTTCCACCATCTGTCGAACGATAAATCCCTTTATAAGAATCTCCATTCGAAAGAAGGCAATAAACATAATTCGGGTCATCAGGCGTTACCGCAATCACTGACCTGCTTCCACCGGGTAATCCATTGGTGATTTGTTGCCACGTAGAACCGCTATCAATTGAACGGAAAAAATTCCCGCTTCCGCCGGCATACATTACATTGGTATTTCCGGGTTTAAAAACAATATCTTTAAATCCGCCTGTTTTAATCTGTGACCAGTTTGCACCGGCGTTTGTCGATTTATAAATTCCGGAACCCGTGGCAGCGTATATGAGGTTCGGGTCTGAAGGGTGCTGTAAAAGCCTGCCGACAGTAGTATTCCCCATTCCGGTATTCGATTGCTCCCAGGTCAGGCCGCCATCCATACTTCTGAAAACACCCATTCCTGCTGCATCACCGGCATCACGGTCTCCTGTTCCGATCAGGATATTATCGGGATTATTCCAATTGACAACAATGGAAGAAACGCCGAGGGTTGGCAGCACATCTGTGGTGCTCATCCACTCACTTGTTTCAGCATTATATTTCCAGCATCCGCCGGCTGGTGCACCGATAAAAACGATATCCGGGTTTGTAGGGTGAAACGCAATGGCATTGATCCTGCCAAGGCCTGCATAACCTTTCGACGGAACGTCCATGGGTCCAAGATTTGTCCAATCGGCATCGGATTTGTCAGTCCCGGGATGCAAAGCCAGGTACTTTTTATATTCTTTATAAACCAGGTCGGCTTCATGACGGGTTCCGTCAGGATAAATATGCCGTCCTTGCCACCACTCCCAACGCTTGAAGGGTTTCCAGCCACTACCCTTGGTAATCTCACGATTTTCCCAATAGGCATTAAAGGCTTTCTGCACCTCGTAAAAATTAACCGAATGATCCTGCATCATTTCAATCCAGTAAGGATGGGTTGAATAGTCCGCATTCGGACTGGTGCCGGTTTGTGTAAAAGAATTTAAACTGATCATTAAACCGGCAAGGACAAATAGCAAACTTTTAAACTTTTTCATGATATAACCTCTTGTTATATTGTTAAAGAATTTCAATATATTTATATCCAAGCAAAATTAGTCATACTTAGGAATTAAACACTATTCAGACACAGGGAAATTCAGAAGGGTTGCAAGTTTATAATGCTTATAAATTATACTATGAAAATTCATTATTCATTCCCCGGTTGGGCGAAGTTTGTATCTTTTACCTTTGCCTTATTTCCATATTTTCTGATTTACGTTAGTATAGGAGAAAATACCGTTCAAACATTTCATTCCGCCTATCTTAAATTCCCGATTCATTTATTGAAAGTCTTGTGACCTATCTTTGTACTGAAGAAAAATTAAATTACTCTTTCCAGGAGCAATCAATTGCGCATGACAACTAGCTTTTCAACACCTAAAAACAACTGATTGCAAAAAATGCCAACATGGTATATTCCGACTTCCAGATCAGAAATATTTAGTATTACAGGTAATTCCTTAGGCACTAATTCTTCTTTTACCAATTGACCTGAAGCATTATAAATCCGGATGACAGGATTTGATTGTTGATCCATTCCGGTAATTTGAAATTCATCCTTTGCCGGGTTGGGAAAAACCCTGAAGCCATCTTCAATCTTGCCAATATTCAAACCTGTAATTTCAGATAGATGAATGATCCGTATAGCATGATTGTTATAATCCACAACATATAACCTATGGGCATCATAATCCATCACACATCCTCTGGGAAAATCAAATGTTGCCAGTGAATCAGGTCCGTTTTCGAATCCTGTTTCCCCCGAGCCGGCAAACGTTGTTACCATCCCGTCGGTGCTGATTTTACGAACCCTCTGGTTCTGGCCATCCCCAACATAAATCGATCCGGTTAAACTCACATGGCAAGCGGTTGGCACTTTAAACATTGCCTGTTCAGCCGGTCCATTTTGAAACCCTCCCCCATCAGGTCCCGATTCCCCGCTTCCGGCAACTGTGGTCACCATTCTTTCCGGATCAATTTTCCGGATTCGATGATTATAGGCATCAGCTACGTAAATGTTGTTTGATGGATCAATGGACAATTCGCACGGAGTATAAAAACGGGCTGCCGTATCGCTTGCATCCACATAATCGCCGACACTCTGCACACCAATGGTGGTTCCACCACCAGCCCAGGTGCTAACCATTCCATCCAAAGAAATTTTCCTGATACGGTGATTCCATGAATCTCCAATGTATATATTGCCGGTATCATCAAGGCAGATACCTCTCGGATAATTAAACTTAGCCTGAGCAGCAGGTCCGTCCAGCAAGCCAGCAACTCCAGTTCCGGCAATGGTTGTGACCATCATATCCGTTGAAATTTTCCTGATTCGCTGGTTAAGAAAATCTGACACATACATATTTCCTGAATCGTCCAGACTAATATTGATCGGCTGATTGAATTTGGCTTCCATGGCTGGACCGTCCAAATAACCTGCAGTTCCGGTACCGGCATATGTGGAAACTATTCCATCTGTGCCAATTTTCCGGATGCAATGATTGTAAGCATCAGCCAGATATAAATTTCCTTCCTGGTCTATGCAAATACCAAATGGTTTGTTAAAACTTGCTACGCTTGTATCGCCATTCACAAACCCGGGACTTCCTGTTCCGGCATAGGTTGTAACATAATTTTGAGTGTAAATGACTGTAACCGGAAATAAATTTACCAGCCCTAAAATTATTAATCTAAAGTAAAGTTTATTCATAGCTTCTGATTTTCTTTATGGTCTAAAATTACTCAAATAATTGAAAACAGGAAAACCACGAAAGGGACAATCACTTTTGAAAAAAATGATAAAAGCGAATTCCTGATAAATTGCCGGTAATGTAAAAATTACTAGTGAATAATTAATAATAAACAAACTTCATTCGCGCATTAGCGGCATGAGGGATATCCCGAATTTAGAATTCATTTTAAAAAACCTAATTTTGCCGGTCTTTTACAAAACAAATAAAGAAAAGCAGTGTTATAGACAGGTAAATTTACAATGAATGAAAAAACAGATTTTTTTGTTTCCCGCATTATTTATTGCCATCCTCACTTTCGCTCAGGATACTGAGAACCACGAAAACAAATTCCTGTCAAATACTCGGCAGTTGATTTATGACGGTAACCGCTCGGGTGAAGGATATTTTTCAGAGAATGGTCAGTTCCTGATTTTCCAAAGTGAAAAAGAGCCTGATAATCCTTTTTATCAAATTTATATCCTCGATTTTGAAACCGGTGACATAAACAGGGTTTCACCCGGATATGGAAAAACAACCTGTTCTTATTTTCAATGGAATGGCGACCGTGTAATGTATGCCTCCAGCCATCTTGATCCTGATGCAATAAATAAACAAAAATCAGAACTCGATTTCCGGGCATCAGGCCAAAAAAGGCGTTACGCCTGGGATTATGAACCGACAATGGATATCTTCACATCAAAAAGGGATGGTTCGGATATCAAACAACTCACCAAAGAAAATGGCTACGACGCTGAGGGTTCTTATTCACCCGATGGAAGGTCGATTGTTTTCAGTTCTAACAGGTATGCATTTAACTCGAAGCTTACAAAAGAAGAAGAACAAAAAAAGGAAGTCGATCCCTCCTACTTCTGCGATCTTTACCTGATGAATGCCGATGGCAGCGGACTAAAGCAAATAACAGATGCTCCGGGATACGACGGCGGGCCTTTTTTCTCAGCGGATGGGAAAAAAATAATCTGGCGCAGGTTTAGTGAAGATGGAATGAATGCCGATGTTTATACCATGAGCATTGACGGAACCGATGTGAAAAAGATCACTGGCTTTGGAAGCTTAAGCTGGGCTCCATTTTTTCATCCTTCAGGCGATTATATTGTTTTCGCTTCAAATAAGATGGGGTTTACAAATTTTGAGGTTTACCTCGTAGATGCTGAAGGTTTAAGGGAACCGGTAAAAGTAACGTATACTGATAAATTTGACGGACTGCCAGTCTTTTCGCCGGACGGTAAAAAGCTTGTGTGGACGTCAAGCAGGTGTGCCGATGGGAAAACCCAACTTTTCATCGCCGACTGGAATGATACTTTCGCACGGGAACAATTGGCTAAATCACCTTTCCGGAAAAACACAACGGGAAGTCTGAATTATAATTTCAAACCTGATATCCTTGAATCTGAATTACAGGAAAAGTTAGCCTATATCGCTTCGGATGCAACCGAAGGCAGAATGACTGGCTCTAAAGGAATACAGCTTACTGCAGATTACATAACCAATATTTTTAAAGCGCAGGGATTACAACCTTTAACCGGCCATTCTGATTATTACTGGTCATTCGATTTTACTGCTGATATTAAATCGGAAGCTGGTTCCAATCATTTTGTTTTAGATGGAAAAGAATTTGAATTGAATAAAGACTTTATTCCGCTTTCATCTACCGAGAACGGAGCATTTGAGGGAGAAGTGATCTTTGCCGGATATGGAATGAAAATTAATGACGGAAGCTATGAATACAATTCCTACGAAAAGCTGGAAGTAAAAGACAAAATCGTGTTGGTTCTGGGCGGGATTCCCGAAGGACTTGATTCCCTGAAGGAAAAACTGTTTGAACGAAACATTGCCAGTGGTTTCAAGCAGATGCTTGCCCGTCAGAATGGTGCAAAAGCCATTATGTTTGTTACTCCGAAGATAAACGACGAAAAAAACCATGAGATTGTCGGCACTTCAGGGATCATTTCAATAAATATTTCGGAAGATCTGGCAAACAAAATTATGGTCAAATCAAACCAAACCATTGAAGCCATAAAGGATAAACTTAAGGATGGCGATCCGAAAGGCAATGAAAACTTGTTTGCAACAGGTTCAAATGTGAAAATCACTGCGAAAATTGATCGTATCATCGAACAGGATAATAATATAGTAGGTATGATTCCGTCTGACAACCCTGATGCAGGCTATATTTTCATTGGTGCTCATTACGATCATCTTGGGATGGGAGAGGTGAATTCCCGCTCAATGGGCGAACATAAAACAGACGTCCATAATGGTGCGGATGACAATGGATCAGGAACAGTCGCTATTATTGAGCTGGCAGAATATTTTTCCGGACTTAAAAAGGACAATCCTTCAGCAATAACCTGTAACCTTGTTTTTTGCTTATGGTCAGCTGAGGAGCTTGGCCTGCTTGGTTCAAACAGCTTTGCCTCCAAATTACCTGTACATGCTGATAAAATAAAAGCCTACCTTAATTATGACATGGTTGGCCGCCTGAAGGATAACCGACTTGATTTGCAAGGTATCGGCTCTGCCACAGAATGGAAGTCACTTGCTGAGAGGAAAAATGTGGTTTCAGGGTTCAACCTTGTAATGGGTGAAGATCCTTATTTACCAACGGATGCAACATCCTTCTATCTGAAAGGGATTCCGGTGGCCAGTTTCTTTACGGGAGTTCACAACGATTACCACACCTACAATGATGATGTTGAATTCATCAATTTTGAAGGTATGCAGCGGATCACTAAGTTTTCATCATTGCTCATCAAAGAAATAATGAAGCCTGAGCAACCGCTTACTTACCAGGAAGTAAAAATAAATCGTCCCAAATCAAGCAAAGGTGCAGCTTCAGTTTCATTAGGAACAATTCCAGCCTATGCCGGCAGTGATGAACCTGGTGTTCAGATCCAGGGTGTAAGACCTGGAGGACCGGCTGAAAAAGCTGGCCTCATCGCCAACGATATCATTGTCAACCTGAATGGCAAAGAGGTAAATAACATCTATGATTTCATGAACATCCTGAATGGACTCAAACCTGATGTTGAAATTGAGATAGTGGTAAAGCGCTCGGGGGAAAAGATTACAAAGAAGATTATTCCGGAAGTTAAAAACTGATTTTTCTTTTAAACCCTTCAAGAAAAGGTAGAAAATCTCATTGGTTTTTTAGGAACATAACTATCATTTTCCTACATAATTATCGATACCTGGGCATGATGAGGCAGTGCCTTGAAAATTGACCGGGCATCTTTATGGGGTATCTCAATCCTGATCCACGGATCATAAGGTGGTACCTCAAACTTATAAAGATGACTCCACATCCGGCTGATTTTTTCATTACGTAAGTACCTGTTATAGCCCTTATAAATTTCCGGCTTTATGGTATCCGTTTGCCTGATATCCACCATCAGTCCTCGGTCGAGGTAGAGAGTGAAATAAACAGGATCTTGTATGGTTGTGTCGGGCATTGTCTTCGGTGCTTGTGCAGCTATCGTATCTTCAGGAGCATATTTGATATTGAAGAACTCTTTTGGGATGGTGCAGTAATCACTGTCGATCACAAAGGGTGTTGAAAAATATTCGTAGAAGGCCTGTTTTTTATAGCGTGGGAAAATTTTACTCGAATTAATCTTATGAATCTTTGTTTCGATTAATTTAACGCCCTGAATCTCCATTATAATAATACTATCTACCAAATTGATCGATAAGCATGCTGAATCAGCCTCAGCCATTTTTAGTCTTGCCCGTAAATAAATTTCTTCCTTTTCTAACTTAAGTTGCTCCTGCGAAATATCTTCAACGAAGCTGGTATCAGGATAATTCTCATTGACAAGCTTAATCGCCCTGATGGGTGACATTGCTGAAAGAATGATGAATGTTAATGAAATAGCAACCAACAGGCTCAATATCACAATTATAACCACTTTGCTTTTCATGAGTCTGATTGTATTAATAAATATATACTTTAGCTCCGCTGGGCATAGCTTTAAATACTGCTTCCAGGTCGTCGTCCCCAAGCCGGATACAGCCATGCGTCACCGGCATACCAAGGAACCGCTGATACAATGTACCATGAATCATATATCCGTCGCCAAGGCTTAGGGCATAATCACCCAGTGTTCCATATTCAAATCTTGATGGATGATTGGGGGATGGTATAGGCAATCCTTCTTCGACAAATGCCCAATCAGGTTTCTTCCATACCGGTTCGGTTTTTCTTTCCCGTATCTTAAAAATTCCTTTAGGAGTTTTAAATTCCCATTTCTTTTTATCTCCCTGCACAAGCAAAGTGTAGCTTCCGGTAGAGCATATTCCTGCCCGCAGCAATTCTTTATTCGAATAAAGAAAAAATTTATTTTCCGTGGTATTAATTACCAGATAATTAGCTTTGGGGGTAAGCTTGTTGAATTGCTTTTCGAGATTGGCAACTATTTTTGATTGCTTTACCATTAAACTTGAAACAATGGTATCATCTATGGAAAGGCTGCTGGTAGCTTTTATGTAAGCCGGCATCAGTCTTGCTCCACTATTATATGCAGCAGGTAAAACAATAAAAACTAAAAGAGCAATAAACGCAATTAAAAGTCCAATCGCACTTACCGAACCTAAAATATAACTCCAGGTTCTGAATTCTTTCGATGAATGAAACCGCTCAGAGAATTTTGTTAATAGTTTCATTATTTGCCTTTTTCCATTTTTAATTGCTATTCGAAACTTGAATTATTACAAATCAACCAAATCGGATAATTTTTCGAGTGAACCCACAATTGTCACGGTTGTACCAACATCAGCTATCCTATAAATAATGTCCATATCGCTATCCTTGACGGCAACACAGCCCTCAGTCCAGTTTACACCCTTGCCTCCGTTACCATGAATTTCAATCAAGCCACCAATGTTTGTTTTCTTAGGCAACGTTCCTTGTTTGATTTCGTTTTGAAACCTCGATTTATCTTCATCGTTGGGATAATTGATCAACAGGGCTTTGTAATATTTTGTTTTTCTACTGTCAAGCTTTTTAGTAATATGGTAAATTCCCTCCGGAGTAGCTTTGTCACCCCTGTGCCTTTTAGTACCTATCCAGTTTTTACCCAATTCGCAATCAAAAGTGTGCTTTAGCTTTCCGCTTTTATAGACATAACATTTCTTTGCATACTTATCCACTACAATGGCATCTGTTTTATTTTTTCTTGATGCACTGATGGTTTTGTCATTCCATTCTTTCCATGATGAGTAATGGGAAAAATAATCCCTCAGGTAAGATTTAACAGCGGTGAAGCAATCATTTAAATATTTAGATGCTTTATCAATCTTGGGCTTGCTGACAAGGTAATTCTTCGCTTTGTAATCGTATTTTCCTTCCTTCAGAAGCATTAATCCTTTCTCGTAATTCTGGTAGGTTATTTTCCTCAAAGGAAGTTTATCGAAAAGTTTATCATATTTCTCGACTGATTTTTCAAGCGTTTTAATGGTAGCACCTATAGAAGTCTCAAGGTCGCTGGAATGTGAAAGCGCTTTATTCTTTGCTTCTTTGGCTTTTGATACAGACAGTAATACCAGTTGATCGATTGATGCAAAATCCCGTTTCAATATGAATTTTTCGTTTTCCGATTTCCAGCGTGAGAAAGCCATATTGTATAGTTTCTCCGACTCCTTGAATAAAGCAGGGGCATATGTATCAGCCTTTGCCTTCTTTGCGTCAGAAATGGCAATACGAGCCTTTTCAATTTTTTCAATAGGCGGTACAGGAGCCATTCGTATAAAAAGGAAAACAAGGGACACAATTAGCACTAATGAAATCCCAAGTGCAATAGCAACCCTTGTTTTCCGTATTCTCTTCATCAAAACTACTTTTTAAATAAAACCCCCGAAAGAAACATCCCGGGGGTTTTACTTATTATTTAACAATTAGAATTTCTTACTTCTTGCCTGCTTTTTTGGCAATTGCAGTTTCTAATTCAGTCTTAATCGACATTGCTTTTTCTTTTGCAGCATTCACTTTGCTTTGTGCACCAAGTAAATCACCACTTGCAAGTTGAGCACTCACTTCACCCACAGTAGTTTCCAGAACAGCTAACTCACTGGTAATGGCATCGAGAACTTCTTTGCCTTCTTTACCTCTTGGAGCTTTTGCAAGCAATTCTTTATCTTCTGCAAGCAGAGTGGTTACTTCAGTAAGTGCAGCCTCAACTTCTTTCTTAATTTCTTCTTTACGAATTTGAGTATTCTGAATTACTTCAGCTGATTTCGTTTTAATGGCTTCGAGTTGTACTAAACTTGAACCATAACGTGCAAACCATTTTGATTTTTTAGCTTCGATAATTTGCATTGCTACATTCATCGAATCCTGAATAGCATTGTATTGATCCGGCAGATATAGGTCTGCACCAGCTGCTTTTGCTTCACTCAGAGCTAATGTAGCTGCATCAATTTCAACTTGTGGGACTTTGTTACAGCTGGTCATAAATGCAACTGTAATCACGGTAATCAAACTTAATAAAATTCTGTTTTTCATGATGTTTCCTCCAGTAGTGATTTTAAATGTTAAAAAAATTATTAAACCTTTGTTATTAATTTAAGACTTTATCGTTTTCCTTTCGGAATATTGATTTATAACCATTTAAAGAAAGCGAACGCAAAATTAATGCTATTATGACGAAGAATTACAAAAAAGTAACAATTTTTTTTTAATAACTTTTCAGTCATTACTTATTGACGAATAATAAACATTCGCTACCTTCGCTCTTTGTTAATTCATTTTGACGAATGAACAATGATCATAACGGGTCGTTAAGGGATGAAGAAATTGTAGCTATTATTGTACAAGAGAATAAAATCGACTTGTTTCATATCCTCTACGACAGGTATTCAAAAAAAGTCCGCGACAAGTGTTATAGCCTTTTAAAAAATAAGGAACTTGCCGAGGATGCTGTTCAAAATATATTTGAAAGGACCTTTGAGAAGTTGAAATCTTTTAAAGGGAATTCATCGTTTTCATCGTGGCTTTATTCCATTACCTATAATTATTGTATTGATTTTTTGAGAGTCAAAAATAAATTGCACTATCCCGATTGGAATAACAATAATGAAATTCCCGAAATAATAGATGAAACCGAGGAAGACCTGACAGAAATCAACTACAGCCGGCTGATGAAAATATTTGAAATGATCCATCCGGAGGAAAAAGCACTTCTATTAATGAAATACAACGATGAACTTCCTATCAATCAAATCGGAAAATCACTTCGGATAAGCGAAAGTGCCGCAAAAATG
The DNA here is from genome assembly GCA_963749345.1 of uncultured Bacteroidales bacterium. Classification (GTDB taxonomy): domain Bacteria; phylum Bacteroidota; class Bacteroidia; order Bacteroidales; family JAADJA01; genus JAADJA01. Next base: position 1,732,647 of record CAVVMO010000004.1, read on the forward strand.
CGTATCAAAAGGGCGCGGGCACGGGTAGTTTTTTTATATAGAAAAATATACGCAGAAGCCTATTGAAAATTTTTAAATTGTGACCATACATACAAATGTCCGTCATAATACAAAATTTAATGGGTGAAAAGTCTGATAAAAAATCTTTTTCTGCGAAGAACGCTTAAACCTCCGGCATCTGTAATAAAAGGATTCTCCGATTCTTTTCACGATTCCATTAACATTGAATGGTCCAAAACCGGAAAAGTTTATGAGGCATTATTTTATGAGCAGGAAATTGAAAAAATAGCCCGGTTCGACAAAAAAGGAATCCTGCTTGAAATCAGGACCAATATTGCACCAGCATCACTTGCTGAACCTTCCAGATCAGCAGCATTTGCCAATGGTGAAATCATGAACGTGATCGAAATTAATCGTGAAAACAAGGTATTCTATGAGGTCATTGTTAGGGAAAACCCTGTGAAGAGAATACTGCTCCTTTTAAATGATCAGGCAGAAATATTGGCCAGAAAAGTTCTTTAAAAAACCTTTCATTACTTTACCAACACCTCCCTTAATCTTGCAAATTAACTTTTTTGATTCCGGGAACCTATGTTCAGTTCTTATGCTTATCCGGATTACAGCAACAGGTTTCTGCTAAACATGATTCAGGTTTTTCTCCAATTAAAGTTACACTGAAAATTCCTTCATCAGAATTGATGCTTTTGTAGTTTTCAACTTGCTCAGGCGTTAAATGTTTTTGAAAGATATCATCCGGCAGATGAACCTTGTTCATTTCGACAAATTCAAGGTTAATAAATCCAGTCTTTCTAAAATATTCCATAAAATCTTCGATGTTCTCAGCACCTGCAATACATCCTGCAAGTTCCCCTCCATCTTTTTTCAATCCTTCAGGAACGGGCTGGATGGTGACAAAATCCGAAATGCAAACCAAACCGTGATGGTCGGTAACCCTGTACATTTCATCCGCCACTTTTTGCTTATTTTCCTGCAAGTTGAAAACACAATTTGAAAATACAATGTCAGCATACTCCTTCGGAATTGGCGCATTCGTAATATCCCCTACCCTGAATTCCACATTACTGATGCGCAACTGATCCATATAGTCCCTGGCAGTCGTAACATTTTTTTCAGAAATGTCAATTCCAATAACCTTTACCTGTTGGTCCGACTACCTGTGCAGCAGCCAGGCAATCATTTCCGGTTCCGGAACCAAATTCAACAACCCTGTCTCCCTCGCGCAGTATTTGAAATCGAATGGGTAATTCCATTTGTCCATGAGCATGGTGATGGCTGTGATCATGTGAATGACAACCGCATCCTCCGGAACCGCATCCACAGGCACTGTTTTTAATCTGCTCTTTTTGCTCTATTGTTTTTATATTTTCTTCCATTATTTTATTAATTATTAATCGTTTCGGGTTTTGGGTTCTGAGTTTTAGTAATATGATTTAAACGAACATCGAAAAACTTTAAACTATTTTTTGCAACCACAAGTTAGCTCATGCAGTCCGACATTAAAAAAATCATCTAAAGCTTGTTTATAATTCATCAGCATTTCTTTATCCACTTCATAGCAAACCTTAACTCCATCCACCTCGTATTTAAGCAATCCCAGATTTTTTAATTCCTGGAGATGCTGCGAAACGGTTGTCCTGCTTAATGGTAACTCATTGGCAATATCACCAGAAATGCAGGTACAGCATTTTGAAAGATGCTGCAGAATGGCCAGTCTTGCCGGATGCGCCAGCACTTTGGCGAATTTTGCCACTTCCTGTAAATTGACTTCAAAAGCAGTTGATTTAGTATACGTCATTTCCATTCAAATTATGTCGCAAACATACGACATTTTTAAATTCACGAAAAATAAATTAAAAAATATTTGGTTTATAATATAAACTGGTTTATTTTTGCGACTTATTTATAAATTCATTATTCACAATTTTAAAACAACATTAATTATGGAAACAAATCTCACAGAACAACAAAGCCTGAAAATCATTCAGGAAATGATTGCAACGTCAAAGAGCAAACTCAGGGACAACAGTTTCTTCTATTTATTATGGGGTTGGCTGGTATTGGTCGCTAGTCTGACTCATTACCTCCTGTTAAGAATGAACCATCATGAATATGCTTACCTTCCCTGGCCGATACTGATGCTGGGAGGAATGGTTGTTTCAATTATCGCCGGTATCCGGCTTGGAAAAAAGGCGAAGGTGGTTTCTCATTTCGATAATATGATGATTTACCTTTGGTACGGGTTTTTCTTTACACTCATGATTATCATTATTATGGCAGCCTTCCAGAAAATTCCCTGGGTAACCACGCATGCTCTTATTATTTCACTTTACGGACTGGGAACATTTGTATCGGGTGGCGTTCTGCGTTTCAAGCCATTGATCATTGGCGGAATTGCTTGCTGGATCATTGCAGTTATAGCATTTTTTGTAGCTTCAGAAAATGTATTATTGCTAACTGCTCTCTCCATAATAATTTCGTACCTGATTCCCGGTTACATGCTAAAGTCAAAGGAGAATTAAGCCATGTTTCAGGAATTGGATCCTTTACTGCACAATCAGCTCAGGCTTTCAATCATGAGCCTGTTAATCAGTGTAGAATCAGCAGAGTTTAATTTCCTTCTCGAAAAAACCGGCGCTACAAGGGGAAACCTCAGCGTTCAGATCAACAAACTGAAAGAAGGCGATTATATTGATGTAAAGAAAAGCTTCCGGAATAATTATCCGCTTACAACCTGTAAAGTTTCACCGAAAGGAATTGATGCTTTCGAAAAGTATGTGGAGGCTTTGCAGGAATACCTGAAGGTAAAGAAAACGGAATAAGAGACTATTTAAATTTCGCAATAATGAATATTGCAGAGGGTTGAATTTGTAATAAATTTTTAGTGAAACTTTGTGTTTTAGAGCTTTTGTGGCTAAATTTTTCCGCCACTAAATCTCAAAGACACAAAAAACCACAAAATATAAAACACTTAAAATCAAAACTTAATCTAAATTTTAAACAGTCTTTAAGTTGGCATTTTAAAATTTAATCAAAAAAAAAATGACCATCCCGCCATGATTGGGAATGGTCATCCTAATTATTAGTCAAAAGATTTGTTTATTCCTTCGACTTTAAAAGGAGAATTTCATTGGCAATCACTTCTGTGATGTAGTGCTTATTGCCGTCCTTGTCGTCCCAGGTGCGGGATGTAAGTTTTCCTTCCACAACAACTTCGCGACCTTTCTTCAGCAGTTTTTCGACAATTTTTGCTGTTCCGTTCCAGGCAACCACATTGTGCCATTGGGTTTCGGTTACTTTTTCGCCATTGTCCTTTTTGTAGGATTCGCTTGTTGCGATTGAAAATCTGGCTTTTGTTTTGCCACCATCAAAAGTTTTAACTTCGGGATCATTTCCCAGGTGTCCGATGAGCTGTACTCTGTTTCTTAAAGCGTTCATAATTGTAAAAATTTAATTGTTAATAAAATATGTTTGTTTAAAAGATGTTCCGTGTTCTGAGTTTTGGGTTCTGAGTTCTGGATTTTGGGTTCTGAGTTGAACTTAGCACTCACCCTAAGGTTTTATTTAAATTTGACTCCCTTGAATTCAGTTGTTTTTAAATACTTAATCAAACTTCCTATCATATTACCGATTTCATTGGCTTTAGAATATAGTGTTGCAAATAATTCTTTTGAAATATACTTTTGATCCAAGGCTCTGTATAGTTGTGATTTGGTTTCAGCAGCGGAGCCTTTTGAAATATAAAGAAAGTGTATAAATTCTTTATTTCCACCGCGCTCAAATCCTTCCGCGATGTTATCCATTATGGAGCCTGAGGAAGCTCTAATTTGCCTGGTTAAAACAAAATCTTTTGTGAACCTCTCGTTAGAAGATTCAGAATATATCATCTGCGAAAATTCCCTTGCTTTTTTCCAGCATTCAATTTCTTCGAACTTTTTAAACTTTGCCATGATTTCTATTTATTTTATTTATGTTAAAAACTTTGAACTCAAAACCCAGAACTCTGAACCCTGAACTGAATTTGTTGAAGCAAAATTACTCCCACCCCGCCACCTGATTCGGTTATTAATCATTTGTATTCGTTTAACATTCGTTTGTAAGTGTGTGCACTTGGGTAAACACGATTATTTTGTTGATTTTCAATAAATGTTTTATAATTTTGGGGGAGAATTTACAGGTGTTAAAATAAACAAGTTAGCAAATATTATAAATTAAAAACCACTGGAATTTTATACAGATCAATTTTTTATGGAGGATTTAACATCAAATTGATAAAATGAAGAGAATAAGACCTAAAAGAAAAGTACTTATTAAAAGAGAAAGACCACAATTAAAGGAATATGATTATATTTATGTTGACTCCGACCAGATTGAACATCTATTTTCAGCTAATATCCGAAACCCTTCATCAAGTACAATTTTTAAAAAGGCAGGTTTGATAGCAAAAATTGAATATAAAATAAAACATTATAGTAAAACAGGACTGATTGAAAGATTCATTTTACTCATAATTGGTTCTATGTTGACCATAATAGGAATGTATGTTTACGATCACTGGATTAAGACTGAAACTAATAAACCAAATAAAATTGAAAACACAAAATAACATTTGCTATCACACGATAATAGCCAATTGGCGCATCCGGGTCATCCAAACAAAAACTCGAAAGAAACAACAACTTACAAATCAACCGGCATCCTTCGAAAAAAATGCAAACTGGTAATATCGTGGGAACGTTAAAAAAAATACAAAATGCAAATCAAACTTCTAATATCAGGATTAACCCTTTTAATTTCTCTGAATATTTTTTCACAGAAAAACGCAAATCAATTAACTATGGAAAAGACAGCAAATCAGAAATCCATCCTCGGCTTGAGGACAATAAGTTACAAAGTTGGCGACATTGCCAAAGCAAAAGAATGGTATGCAAAAGCATTTCAGATTGAACCTTATTTTGATGAACCTTTTTATGTCGGCTTCAATATCGGAGGCTATGAGCTTGGGCTTCAACCGGACGAAAACCCACCAACTGAAAAACCTGAAAGCGTAGTTGCCTTTTGGGGTGTAAACGACATTGAAAAAGAGTACAACCGGTTTTTGGAATCTGGTGCAGTGGAACATGAGAAGCCTACAAATGTCGGGGGAGAAATTGTAATTGCTTCCGTTAAAGACCCATGGGGTAACATCATCGGATTAATTTATAACCCCGAATTCAGGATTGCAAAATAATAACCATGTCAGTAAAACGAAACACTTAAAAATGAAAAAATACCAGCTCATATTGTTTAGCCTTCTGGTCATCGCCTGTTCGTCACCGATAAAAAAGGAATCTAATTTAGCAAAAGAATTTTTCGACAGGTTACCGGGAAAATGGAAGCTCGAAAACAGCACCACGATCGAAAAGTGGGAAAAGGATGGTGATTTATACCGGGCAACAGTTTATAAACCTTTAGGCAAGGAATCCCTCTTAACCGAAAGAATCAGGATAATTGAAAAAGAAGGTGAAATATATTATGAGGCCACCGTAAGAGGGCAAAATAAGGAAAAGCCGGTCCCTTTCAAACTGATTGAATCAGGCAGAGATAAAGTTGTCTTTGAAAATAAGGCACACGACTTCCCAAAAATGATCACTTATGAATTAACTTCAGATGATCAGCTGGTAGCAACCATACAGGGAATCCTGAACAATAAACCTGAAAAGATCAGTTTCAATTATTTAAAAATTAAGGAACCTCAGAAAGAATAAATTGTACAACATTTATAATATGGAAAAAGCGAAATGTATGGAATGCGGATTTGAAATTATCGGCAGGTCCGACAAAAAATTCTGTTCCGACCAGTGCCGGAACACTTATAACAACCGCAAAAAACAGGATTCAAACAATTTTGTGAGAAACGTAAACGGAATCCTCCGCAAAAACCGGCGTATCCTTGAAGAACTAAACCCATCCGGAAAAGCCAAAGTTCATTTCCAGAAATTAAAGGACAAAGGATTTAACTTTGACTACTACACCAACTCCTATAAAACCAAGGCCGGTAAAGTCTATTACTATTGTTACGAATTCGGCTATCTGCCCATTGAGGAAGACTATTATTTCCTGGTGATGAAGCAGGATTATGTGGATAATTGATTAGTTCAAAGTTCCAGGTTCAAAGTTCAAGGTTCCATTCCCCCTTTGAAGAGCTTGTTCCGACCTGGCGGGAGGGCAGGGGGATGTTTTAGGTTCCAAATGGAACATTTTTGAAATTATTAGTTCAGCTTTTGCCGAAAAAGCTTTGAATTTTCCCCATCAACCATTCCTTTATAAAGATAAAAGACATACCCATCCCTGACTTTTATTTTTTTTACAAAAGGATAATAAATTCTTAAAATCTCATCCATTTGACCATTTTGGGTGTTTACCTTTCTGATATTATAAACTCCTGATTTTAGAAAAAGGCAATAAACATTGCCGGAAATCTCATCTGTAATTATTTCTTTCACCCAATCGGGATCATCAGCATAATTAATTTTCACTGTTCTGATTAACCGGCTATTGGAGGAATAAAATTCAATCTGTCCTTGAGGTTGGTTGAAGATCACAAGGGTATCCCGCAATTTTACAAGTGGAGCAAACACAGGAGTTAAAACAATTTTCCGCAGGTAATGGGCTTCAAATTCCCCAGCTCTTAGATCGTTCATCATTTTAACCTGTTCCTCCATGGCTACATAATCGATCATGTTTAAAATCCCCTCTTCAGCACCATTATACAAACCTATATTCAACAAACTCCTCATGTAAGGATTGGAATTGATCAAATCTGTTTTTACAGAATCGACAATCCGTCTTAAAAGATGCAATTGGCCTTCTCTTTCTTTTGCAAATTGATATTCAACTACCAGTTCATTAAAAAAAGTCAGTTTAAAATAGATATTATCATTAAGCTGTGTGACGCAAGGTAACATCAATTTCTTAAACTCATATACAGGCGTTGGATAGATCAGATCGATTAGCCCATCATGGAAGTAAAGCTGATAAGCAGTATCTTTACATAACACATGAACTGCATCAAAACAATCCTTAAAAAGTGATGCCGGTTTTATTTTTGTCGAATTGATCTTTGCAATTGTATCATTGGACGGATTTAAAAGCATCAGTTCTTTTGAAAAAGAATTTCTGTAAACCAAAAGGAGGATATCATCACTCAGGAATTCATAGTCGAGAACGGAATAAACATCATCCTTATAAACTGTTTCAACTTTAGAACCAGATATAACAACCTCATCAAGCTCTTCGGTTTTTCTTTCAAGTGAAAGAGAAATCTCTTGTTCAAACAGATCAGCGATTTCAATAATTTTAGTCTGGTAGTTTATATGCGAAATAATAAGTATTACCGGCAATTCCTCAACTGAAATGCTGAATTCGCCTTCTTTTGAAGTAGTCGTTCCTGCCGGAAAGTCTCTCAATTTGATATTTACATCACTTATGGGAACACCTGAAGTTTTATCTTTGATTCTTCCTTTGATTACAAACTGATCCTGTGACAAGGCATCTTGACATAATAAGAGAATTATTGCAGCAATATATAAAATACGAACTGACATTCGTTGTCGCCCAAATTATTTGATAGACACGCAAATTTAGTTAAAAGAAGGAATTGCTAATGCTTCAGCCAGTTTAATATGATCGCGAATCCGGATTTTGTCATGATAGATTCCGGATGAAACTGTATACCCTTTATGTCAAAGATTTTGTGCGAAAGCGACATAATAATTCCATCCTCAGCTTTTGAAGTAACTACAAGGTCCCGTGGAAAATCCTCCTCCGAAACTGCCCATGAATGGTACAATCCGCCTTCGAAAGCATCAGGTATATTGCGAAATAGATAATCATCCTTTTTTAAGATTTGGATCTTTTTAGTGACTCCATGATAAACTTCATTCAGATTAAACAGCTTCGCTCCGAAAAATTCAGCAATAGCCTGATGACCGAGACAAACACCAAGGATGCTTTTTGAAGACGAGTACAATTCAAGCAGACTAAAAAGATTTGGATAATCTTTTGGCAAGCCCGGGCCAGGAGAAATCAGGATCTTTGGGTAATCTCCCGCCTTCTTCATATCCAGTGCATCTGTTTTCATGATACTAAAATCAGAAACACCGCATTGCTCCACAACCTGAGCGAGATTATAGGTAAAAGAGTCGTAATTGTCGATGATTAAAACCCTCATAAGCACGGAATGAATATTTTTGTCCTTTGCGATTTTTATGAGCAGCGTCAAAGATATTATAAAACAGATGAATGAGTTTGGAAAGCGCTCCGAACCTTTCCTGTTTATTCTGGACTTTGATCTGGAAAAGCCTGTTCTGTTAAGGATTAAGGATATTGATCCGGAAAAAATCCGGTTCAACATTGATGGATTTGGCAAAACCACTAAAGAAAGTTTGCCAGCAAAACAATTCATTTTCAAAAAATTTCCGGTTTCGTTTAACGAATATGCGATTGGATTTGAAAATATTATCAAGCATATCAGGCTTGGCAATACCTATTTACTTAACCTAACTTTTCCAACAAAAATCGAAAGCAATCTGTCACTTTCTGAAATTTACCGGTTAAGCCAGGCCAGGTATAAACTTTACTTTGAAAACAGCTTTGTCGTGTTTTCGCCTGAAGCTTTTGTAAAGATTGAAAATAATTCGATTTCCTCTTACCCGATGAAAGGAACCATTGATGCCGGATTACCTGATGCAGCAACCATTTTGCTAAACGATAAAAAAGAGCTGGCCGAACACAATACCATCGTTGACCTGATCAGGAATGACCTGAGTATGGTTTCAAAAAATGTCAGGGTTGAAAAGTTCAGGTATATTGAAAAAATCAATACCCATGAAAAGGTATTGCTGCAAACCAGCTCAAAAATTTGCGGTGATTTGCTTTCGGACTGGAAGGAACACTTAGGCGATATCCTGATCCCATTGCTGCCGGCTGGGTCTATTAGTGGCGCTCCCAAGAAAAAAACAGTCGAGATCATCAAAGAAGTTGAAAATTATGACCGTGGTTACTTTACAGGTGTATTTGGCTATTTCGACGGACAAAAACTTGACAGCGCTGTGATGATCAGGTTTATTGAAAAGACCGGAGATGAACTCTACTTTAAAAGCGGGGGTGGAATTACCAGCTTCAGCAACTGCGAATCGGAATACCGGGAGATGGTGGATAAGGTTTACTTGCCAATTTAAGATATTCACTATTTAAGGCTATATTTTCCCAATCTTTTGGCAAAAAAATACAGTATTTTGTCAAGCAATGACCAAAATATGAAGTTATTTTCCCCTCTTCTTTAAAAACATATAGTAATTTTCCATTTCATATCTTCCTATTATAAAAGGATCTATAATTTTCATTGTTATTTTTTTTACAATGTAAATGCACAACAATTATTTCATGTTTTACGTAACGTAATTTACGCAATGGGTTTTCAACCATTTAAAGGTTGGAAACCCTATAAAATCTCTTTTATCTCAGCAAAACTTTTCACTTCAAAAGTAACTTTTCCATTGTGAGAAAGGTTATCGAAGTTACAAAAAAGCCCATCTATTCCTGCAGCTTTGGCGCCTTCAATATCCACTTCCAGGTCATCACCTATCATCAGGCTTTCTTCTGCCGATGCCCCTGCTTTATTTAGGGCATATTTGAATATTAGCAAGTCTGGTTTTTTTGATCCGGCTTCCTCTGAGGTTGTGATAGTATTAAAGTATTTATCAAGTTCATTAGCTTTGATCTTGATCTCCTGAACCTCTTCAAACCCATTGGTGATGATGTGTAGGATATATTTTTTGTGAAGGTATTCAAGCACTTCGATTACATTCGGGAATAAAGCTTTTTTCCTTGGACTCAGGTGAAGATAATCAGCAGCAAACCTGCCGGCAAATGCCCGGTCATCAATTCCAAAATCCAGCAAGGTAATATGGAATCTGTGAACATTTAGAAACCGTTTGCTGATCTCACCATTACGGTATTTTTCCCAAAGGGTAACATTGTTCTTCAGGTACAATTCAAAAAACTTTTCAAATGGTTTTACCCCACGTTCATAAAGCCCGAATTTGTCGAACAATTCAAGAAAAGTTTCCCGGGTACTCAGGTCAAAATCGTAAAGGGTACGATCAAGATCGATAAAAATGTGTTCGTATTTTTTCATAGCTTGATGTTCATGCAAAATTAATCAAGTGCATTACAAAATCGCGAATTAAAATAATCTGGTGTTAAATGTTGAATGGACAATTATTGAGTCCACTCCGAAAAGCACCACCAATGATTCAGTTTTACTTTCCGGATTGGGTTCAATCCTTCAGGCATCTCACCGGCATCCCTATTTTTTTGCTTGGATATCCGATACAAGTACCATCGCTGTTATAAACCATATAACGGTAGTTAGCGCTTCCATCATAAACCTCAGTTGAAGTCCAGAAATATCCGTATTGACCCTGTTTTGTAAAATAGCCATCCTGATATCTGATACCTGAGGGAAGCATTGAAAAGCCTGTTTCATTTGTTCCATTTCCATTTTCATGCCACCCAAATTGCGATTTGAGCTTTTTGCCAACATCGCCGGTATGTCTCCGTTCATCTTCCTTTGGAAAGTCTGGATAAGTTTCCAGTAATTTTTCCATTTCCCTTACTTCATCATTTGTTGGCAAATGCCATCCGTCCGGACAAATGCCCTGCCAGGTATTATCAGATAAATGCTGAAAATGGTCATTCGCTTCAAGTGAAAGATTCATAGCAATAGCCCAATTGTACAGGCAACCATAGGTTTGATATTCCTTCGTGCGTTTTGCTAATGAAGTATCTCTTCCCTCATAGCCATAAACATAAAAACCACTATCACTTTCTGAAGGATATACAAATGGCAGGTACGCTAAATTAGCTCCCATCCAGTTCTGATCGCCGATTTTAACGACAGGGTATTCTTTACCATCCCGTGAATCTACAAGAAATTTTTCATTATAAACGAGGCAGGATGTTGTCATTACAATGAGAACATAAATCATGATAATCTTTAATACCCTGCACTTCATAAAAATTTCCTGGTATAATCGTAATTTTTTGAAAATTTGCTTTTCCCTATTTCACTATGGTAATCTTCCTGCTAACCAAACCTTTTCCCGTTTTGACTTCCAGTAAATATACTCCATTGGTTTGATCAGATAAATCAACCTGAGCATTGGTGCCTGGTTTGTTATAAACTATTTTATAGTTAACTGGCTTCCCGTTGAAATCAAAAACTTCTACCTGAAAAATGCTGTCATCTCCCGCATAAATGTTAACAACGCCAGCAGTAGGATTCGGAAATATTCTGTAGGATTTGTCATCCGGTAGGTTTTCAACAGAGGTTATCGATCCAAAGTGAACGAAGAAGGATTCCGTTAATGAAAGGGGTAATGTTTTAACAAAGACGATTCCGTTACTTATACTCTGGTTATAAAACCACCCTTCGTCTGCCTGCTGCCAGGCTTCATAAGTCAAATGTTCGGTTAGTGAAAAATCATCATTTACGGTAGGATTAAATGGTTTCCAATTAATATGAACCTGAAAAATGTATGCTCTTGATTCAGGCTTTCCGGCATAATTGCCCGTACTTTCTCCCACCGAAATGGTAATCTCCTCCTTACCACCGTATTCCGGTCCATCAACGATTATTAAGGTCTTAGAAAAAGCTCCGTCTCTGTGTTCCCGGGAAATTCCATCATCTTCATATAGCTCAAATTCGGAATGTACATTTGGATAAATATCAAAGGTAACAGGGTCTTTCGGGTACTGATTATCATAAAGCATTTCAGGGTACATCGGGATGATAGCCCCAGCCTTAACAAAGACAGGGCATTTCGATAAGTCAGCAGGATAATCATTAAGGGTAAGTGGTCCTTCATACACGGTTCCATTCCAGTAATCAATCCACTTTCCGGCCGGGAAATAAATGCTGTCGCGTTCTAATGCAGGTTTGTAAACAGGCGCTACCAGAAACCATTCACCACTCATGAACTGATATTGAGTGGTTTTATCAAGGCAGGCCAGGTCTTCAGGATATTCAAGCATCATCGCACGTACAACAGGAATTCCTGTTTCATAGGCTTCATTGCAATAGGTATAAAAATAAGGGGTTAACCTCATTTTCAGTTTGAGGTAATTCCGGTTGATATTGGTGATTGCCGTACCATAATTCCAGGGATGCTTATCGTTTGTAGCCCAACCCGACATTGCATAGGTCACCGGGATAAAAGTTTTCCATTGCAGATCGCGGACATAAGTGGATCCGCTACCTCCAAAAATGCCATCCACATCACTTGAAGCGTAATTATATCCTGATAATCCTGAACCTATAAAAGTAGGAATGTGGAAACGGATATATTCAAAACTTCCTGACTGATCACCCGACCAAACCACAGAATACCGCTGCGTTCCAGCCCAGCCACATACCGACCAAACATAAGCACGGTCGTTACAATTGGATTCAATACCTTCATAAGCAGCTTTGCATGCATTGAGAGCGTTGAGGTACCCGGATCCAACCCAGGCCACATCAAGTTTGCAGGCACGGGTTCCGGCGGTTCCAACCTCCCAGGCAATCTGGCTCACTCCATTTTCAGTCCACAAACCTGTCCAGAATCCCCTTTCATGGAGTTCCGAAACTACATTCGGGAGATCAGTATATCCACAGCCATATCCGTCGTTCGGGAGAATCCAGCCTCCCGGTAAATCATTTTCACGATAAGGATCGGCAACCAAATCAATCACATCCATTGTTGTCTGACCATTGAGGTTATAGCAATCGGCGTCGCCAAGTTCCAAACCCCAGCGGGGAATCAATGAGGGACGGCCGGTCAATTCCGTATAACCGTTTAAGATTTCTTTCAAAGAAGGACCATAAAAATAAAAACAGTCGAAACGATTTTCCTGGTGACTCAAACCTGCAATGGTTTTGAAATCGTATTCTCCCGGCCCAAACGTATTCCGGAAAGCTCCATAGCCATTTGTACTCATGTAAAAAGGAACAGGATTGGGAACGGCACCGTTGTCCCAGTTTTCAGTCTCTTTCGAAATTTTTATTTTGTATCCTTTGTGAGAAAAATAGCCGTTTTGCATTCCTCCACCATAGAAATATTCATCAGCTGAATTTTGCAAATATTGAAAGGTTCGTGTACCGTAATCCAGTCCCTGGTATTCGCTCCAGATCAGTGTTAGGTTGTCGTTTTGATAAAGAGCGAACTTCAATGGATTTTTATAAGCCCTTAAAACCAGGTCATTGGTTGCCATTTTATAATAACTGCCCTCATCTGACCAGTTGATGCTGATCAAAGGAAAATTATAACTGACGACGATATTATTCCCCGCGGGATTCGAAAAATTTCCGTTTGGTGCAAGCCAGATGCGGAACATATCATCCTTGTAGAAGATCACCCTTACTTTAGCGCTTCCACAAGTGATCAGTGCTGTGCATGTATCTATGGTAAAACCGGTAATGTTGCCAATCACATTCGACATGCTGATCAATGTCTTGGTGAGCGTATCATTGTTCATATTCTCGTCGCCGGGCAGAGAAGTAAAAAATTTATAATGATAAGAACCTGAAGTATTCATGTTTACAGGTGTAAACGCCACATCAATGGTCTGATTGGTCAAAAGTGGAGTTGTAGCGGCAGGAATAGTAACAGTTTCCTGCAACAATCCTTCAAGGGTATAAGAGACAGTGAAGTCCTGGGTTATGTTTTCAAACCCGAAATTCTTGACCCTTATAATGAGCGGTTCTGCCCAGGAATAGTTGTCCGGGGAATTTTCCGGAGCAACAAGCTTGGTTATACCCGCATCGTGATCGGTGTCAATGTAATAAACCGCCCCGTAAATGGTTCCGTTTAATGTTCCTTTCGAATCGTAGCAAATGTTGCCCGAACCCTCTTCGAATTTGTAATAATGCTGCAGGTTTGCATAGTTCGGATGAGTCGGCTCGACAGGTTGCCCGGCATATTGCAGGATTACAGCGTCGCTCAATACAATATTCCAAATCCTCAATTCATCAACCTTTGACTTTAACGAAGCATCATTGGTGTTCTTGCTGATCCATTTCATCGGGAAATTGATGGATGCATTCACCGTGCTGTTCAGGGTTCCATTGACATAAAGCTTGGAGACAGTTCCGTTATTGGTAATCGCTAAAGGTATCCATTGCCCGATGGGACAGATGTAATTGAAATACCAGTCCATAACACCCGACTGAGTGAAACCGATTTTATTTCCCCAATACTGTTCCAGTCGGATGCCACTGTTTCCATCTGTGCTTGTTAGCAGGTGCTGGTAGTTGTCGGTTTCGTTTTTATTCACCATCACCTCCATTGTCCAGGGAGGTGCGATATCGGTTCCGCTCAGTGCAACATAATCTCCTTCACCGTTAAAGTCGAGGGAATATTGGGAATTCCCTGACATGCTGGCAAACATGAATACAGGAATAATAACTATTCTGAAAATTGCTGAAGTTAATACTTTCATTTTTCCAATTTATTCTGATGTAAAGATAAGATTATTTTAAGTGTAAACCCATAAACTGATTTCCCAGCCCTTTAAAAGCATTTCATCTGCAAAATTTATTCATTGAATTACAGCGATTTAAGATTCAATTAAAAAAATAACCTGAAAAAAACTTGACAACGGCCATTGAAATGTTGTATCATTGCAATATCATTTTAATATCATTTTAAATTTAAACAACATGAAAGCAGAAAAAGATTTTAAAGCAAAGTCGGGCTATATGGCCCTTTTCGTTGTAATTGTTCTTATCATAGGGATGGTGCTTACCCTGGTCTTTTGCCCGGATGTAGCTGTTAAAATTGGCGCCGGGATTGTATTGTTTGTGACCCTGTTCTGTATCGGCGGATTTTCGATTGTCAATCCAAATGAGTCGAGTGTTATGGTACTTTTTGGAGCTTACAAGGGAACCATTAAGGATAACGGATTCTGGTGGGTAAATCCTTTTTTTACAAGGAAAAAGATTTCCCTTCGTGCACGCAACCTGAACAGCGAGCCAATTAAAGTGAATGATAAAATCGGTAACCCGGTAATGATTGGCGTTGTGCTGGTTTGGAAAGTGGAAAATACGTTCAAAGCAGCTTTTGAAGTTGATGACTATGAGCATTTCGTAACCATTCAAAGTGAGGCCGCTGTTAGGAAACTGGCAGGGGAATATCCTTACGATAATCTGGAGGATGAAGATGCAAAAATCACTCTTCGGGGAGGTGCTGAAGAGGTGAATAAAATGCTTGAGAATGAAATTACTGAAAGACTCGCCATTGCCGGGATAAAGGTTATCGAAGCGAGGATCAATTACCTGGCTTATGCTTCTGAGATTGCCAATGCTATGTTAAGGCGCCAGCAGGCAACAGCCGTAGTTGCTGCGCGATTTAAAATTGTTGAAGGTGCAGTTAGCATGGTTGAAATGGCCCTTGATCATTTGTCGAAAAAGAAGATCGTTGATCTGGACGAGGAAAAAAAGGCTTCCATGGTAAGCAACCTTATGGTAGTCCTTTGTTCGGATAAAGATGCTACACCTGTTGTCAATACGGGCACTTTGTATCATTAATTTTTTTGAAAATGTAAGTTAAAATGGAAAAGACATATTATCGCGAAGAACAGAAAATAAAGCCCGGTTTAGCTTGGTTGATTATGTTTCCGATTTTTACTGGAATGAACATTCTTTTCGGAATTGGCCTGTATCAGCAGATTTCATTGGGAAAGCCCTGGGGCGATGAACCGATGTCGGATGAAGGGTTGATCGTGACTACTGTTTTAGTGAACATAGTCCTGACAGGAATATTGTTCCTAATGCTAAAAGTAAAGATGATCCTCGAAATCAGGGAATCGGGCTTATTTTACCGTTTTCTTCCTTTTATTTGGAATGAGAAAAAAATCAGCCGGGAAGAAATTGAACGATTTGAAGTTCGTCAATACAAACCCATCCAGGAATATGGCGGCTGGGGCTTCAGGCAACGTACACGCAGATTTCGTAACGCAGGATTGGCTTACAATGTCAGCGGTAATATTGGCTTACAGTTATATTTAAAGAACGGGAAGAAGATACTTTTTGGAACGCAGCGAAAAATGGCTATCCATGATGCAATGAACAAAATGGCTGCTGCCAGCGATTATCCGAAATAATTTTAAGAACCAACAGTAAATTCTAAAGTTCATCATTTAAACAATCTTACTTTTAAAAGAGATGACAAAGAAGAAACCTTTTGTATTGCGGATTGATCCCGAAGTAATGAAAGCCATCGAAAAATGGGCGGCTGATGAATTCAGAAGTGTGAATGGGCAGTTGGAATGGATTATCAGCAAAGAGTTGAAAGATGCCGGCAGATATAATTCTAAAAGCAAGGAGGGTGAAGAGAAATAAGAATAGTCCATTGCTTATTTGAAATCCAATTTCTAAATAGCCGCGAATGCGCGAATTTTAACATTAAAAAGGAATTCATTCGTGCATTCGCGGCAAAAACAAACATGCGATTGTAATTGAAATGATCAGCAATTAAACTGAATAGAAGAAAAACTTCAAAAGTCCTCACTATTTAATTATTTTTGCGCCCTGATGGAGAGTTGCCGGAGCGGTCGAACGGGGCAGTCTCGAAAACTGTTGATCTGCATTGCGGATCCGAGGGTTCGAATCCCTCACTCTCCGCCAATCCCAGTCATGATACCAAACAAGGAGTTAATAACTTTCAAACGTTTTTACCTGAAAGGAAACAGTATGCATAGGTCTCTTTATTCTATCAATGCATTTATTATCCTTTGCGTTTTTCTGAATGCCTTTTCTGCCACAGCCCAAAACGATGTGTTTGATAAAAAAACCATTTTGGATTTAATGTATAGAGTCAATAATTACCAGGTTAAAAAAAATGGAATGACTCTAAATCGAAATTGGAAACAGGCAACCTATTACACTGGCGTAATGGCCTTTTATCATCTGACCCACGACAACCAATTAATGGAACAAGCTTTATCATGGGCTGAAAAAAATGATTGGAAAGTAGGAAATGAAATGTTTTTCCCTGCCAACAGATTGACTTGTACCCATACTTACATGCAGATTTTCTTTGAAATGCATGATTCAGTTATGATAAAAAATGCCAAAGAATATTTGGATGCTGAACTCATGATAAATGAACCTGCTTACCTTCGGGGATGGTATTATGCAGACGCACTTTATGTCGGTATACCACCGTTCATGATGATGTCAGCTATAACCGGAGAAAATAATTACGCCGATTATGGCAATCGGGTTTTTTGGGAATTAGCCAATCAGTTATTTGACAATGAGGAAGGACTATTTTATCGTGACAGTGAAGCCCGTTTTAATGAACAAAGTCAAAATGGCAAAAAAGTTCTGTGGTCCAGGGGTAATGGATGGGTGATTGCAAGCCTTCCGCACATTTTGACCTACCTTCCTAAGGATGATCCTTATTATAAACAGTACACTTTATTGTTACAAAAAATGTCTGCTTCATTAGCCCTATGCCAGGGTGCGGATGGCCTATGGAGAACCAACCTTGCTGACTTCGAGGAATATCCTGATCCCGAATCGAGCGGAACAGCCTTCTTTACATATGCTATTTGCTGGGGAATCAATAATGGAATATTGGACAGGGAAAAATTTGAGCCTGTTATCAGGAAATCCTGGAAAGGCTTATACAGCATCGTTAGTAAAGATGGAAAAGTCTGCTGGGGACAACCCGAATCAAGGAAACCTGGAAAAGTTAAGGAAGAGGATTCAGACGAATTTATTACTGGTGCATTTCTTCTCGCAGGCAGTGAAATGATCAGGCTGGTCGAAAAACCAAATAAGGAATAAATAAATTAATCCTTCAAATTCTCATCATAATATTTCTGGATTTTTTCATAGAGGTGCATCCTGTCTTTCCCTCTCACATTGTGCTCGTGGCCTGGGTAAACAAAATACTCTACCTGCTTTCCTGCATCTACACATTTTTTTATGAATGAAAGACTATTTTGCCAAACGACAGTTTCATCCATCGTGCCCTGAATGATTAACAACCGATCCTCCAGTTTATCCGCATAATTCAGAAGTGAAGCATTCTTATATCCTTCCGGGTTTTCTTTGGGAGTATCCATGTAACGCTCGCCATACATTACTTCATAATATTTCCAGTCGATGACCGGCCCACCGGCTGAAGCAATTTTAAAAGTACCGGGATGTTTTAAAATCATTGAAATCGTAAGGAATCCTCCGTAACTCCAACCATCAATTCCCATCCTTTCGGGATCAACATAACTTAGGGATTTCAGGTACTCTACCCCTTTCATCTGGTCGGCAATTTCGATGGTTCCCAGATCTCTGAAAATATCTTGTTCAAAAGCAAGACCACGGTTTGCAGTTCCGCGATTATCCATGGTAAAAACAACATAGCCTTGCTGTGCCATATAGTTCTGGAATATTCCCGCAGCTCCCAGCCATGAATCAGTTACAAGCTGTGAATGAGGTCCGCCATAAACATAAAAGAACACTGGATATTTTTTTGAAGGATCAAAGCTGGCTGGCTTAATTAATCGGCAATACAAGTCAGAGCCGTCATCAGCTTTGAGCGTAAATAATGAAGTTTCACCAAGTCGATAATCATCTAAGGGGTTTTCATTCTTTTGCAAGGTCTCAATTACATTGCCTTTTCCATCCAATAGTTTATACTCTCTGGCAATTTCAGTGCTCGAATAGATATCAAACAGGTATTCCCCTGAATGACTAAGCCGTCCATTGTGAGTTCCATGATCCTTGCTGATACGGGCTATATTTCCGGTTCGGATTTCAACTGAATAAATATTTTGTTCCAACGGGCTATCCTTTGTCCCCAGGAAATAAACAAATTTATCATCTTCATCAATGCCGATTAGTTCTGTCACAACCCAATTCCCTGAAGTCAATTGCTTAACCATGTGGCCGCTAATATTGTATAGATAGAGATGCTGAAAACCATCGCGCTCACTGAACCATAAAAACTGGCTTGAATTGGTATTCAGAAAATAGAGAGGGTTTTCAGGTTCAACATATTTCTCATTTTTTTCTTCAAATAAAGTATAAACAAACTCGCCTGTAACAGCATCGTATTTATTCAATCGTAAATGATTCTGTTCACGATTTAATATTCCGATATAAATATACTTTTCAGATGGATCCCAGGTCACCGATGTAAGATATTGATCTCTTGGCTCGCCTGTTTTAATAAAAATGGTCTTTCTCTCATTCATATCAAAAATACCCAATGTAACCTGCTCGCTTTTCATTCCGGCCATAGGATATCTGGTATTCTCGACAGAGGCTACCCTTTTCGAAATATCTACCAATGGATAATTGGTTACCATTGATTCATCCTTTCCATAAAAAGCGAGATAACGTCCATTCGGCGACCAAAATGTCCCTTTATTGATCCCAAACTCATTCCGATGAACGATTTGCCCATTCAATATTCCGGCACTGTCATTTTTTGTAACCTGGATTTGTTCACTATTCAACGCAATAAAAAGGTCATTTTCTAATGTATATGCTATGGCAAGCGTTTCATTGAAAACATCAATGTTCTCACCTCCCTCATAATAGTAATTCACGAAAGTCAGGTTTTTCGATACAATATCATACAGGAAGAGCTTGTTTTTCTCCATGAATTTAAATTTAAAATCCTCAACAAATGAGAGGGATGGGAATCTTTTCAGTGAGTCGATTTCCAGATCAGCCATTCCGGCATTAAGATCATCAAGATTGGTCAAAGGAAGTCGGTCACCTGTGGCAACTATGCCTTTGATCAAGGTGTCATTTCTCACAAAGACAAAGTCATTTCCTTCACCTATCCACTGGAGTTGATTCACGGTTTTGGGTAATACCGATGGATTCATGTAAACACAATCCTTCAGGGTTAATAGTTTATCCTGCCCGAAAAGAAATAAGGATATAAGCACAAAAACAACCATCAACTGAAATTGAAGATTCCTAACCATATTATTATTGTTAATTTTAAATTTCATATTAGTTTTCACCATAAAAATTGAATTTCAATTTTGTCTTAATCTTAAAGCATAGATTAACGAGCCGGTAAAAATATAAAAACTAAAAGGAGTATACTACTTCGGCGATGCGCTCGAGAAGGGAGTTTTTATTTTCAATGGCATTACCAACAACAATAATATCGGCGCCAGCTTTAAATCTGTCGGCTGCTTCGTTGGGATTGCGAATTCCACCACCAACAATCAGGGGAACTTTAATTGTTGCTTTAACTTTTTCAATCATACTGATTGGAATTGGGTTTAAAGCTCCACTCCCGCCATCCATATAGATCAGCTTTAAACCAAGCATCTCGCCGGCCATTGCCGTTGAAACAGCAATTTCATCTTTATCGCTGGGAATGGGTAATGAATTACTCATGTACGAAGCTGTCGTAGGTTTTCCACTGTCGATTAGCATATAACCAGTAGGCAGGATTTCCAGGCCGCTTTTTTTCAGGTAAGGAGCTGCAATTACATGTTTACCTATCAACAGGTCCGGATTTCGCCCGGAAATCAGAGAAAGAAGTAATATTCCATCAGCCCGTGAATTGATCTGCATGATGTCACCGGGAAAAATGATAATGGGAATATTGCAATGCTCTTTAATAACTTTTAAAGTGCTATCAAGGTTATCATCCGATAACAAACTTCCTCCGACAAATAGATATGAAACCATTGACTTCCCAGCCATACCGACCAGATCGATCAATTGACGGGTGTTGTACTTATCAGGATCGACAAGTACCACAAACTGCTTTTTGCTTTCAGATAGGGAAGTATACAAACTCATATGTAAATCATCCGTCAATTGAGTTGCAAAGATAGTAATGTTGAGAAAATATAAAAATTCTCAGTTAAACAAAAAGGTTTTCTTTGAATTTTCTTTAAAGCAGAAACTTAACTCCTGATTTTAAAATCCAATATTTCTATTCCTGTGCTGCAAGAAATCTTTCAGCCTCAATGGCAGCCATACAACCCGTACCTGCAGCAGTAACTGCCTGTCTGAAAACATGGTCCTGAACATCGCCTGCTGCAAAAACGCCCGGTACATTGGTAGCAGTAGAATCAGGTTTGGTAACCAAATAACCAACCTCATTCATTTCAAGCTGATCTTTGAATAATTCCGTATTGGGCTTATGGCCAATGGCAACAAAAAATCCATCGATTGCGATGGTTTTTTCTTCACCCGTTTTTACATTTTTTACAATAACTCCGGTAACCTTTTTTGCAAATCCTTCGGTTTCACCAATGATCTCCTTTGGCACATGATTCCAAACAGGCTCAATATTCGGAGTGTTCATTACCCTGTGCTGCATTGCTTTGGATGCCCGCAATTCATCCCGCCGATGGATAAGATAGACCTTACTGCAAAGCTTGGCAAGATAAGTTGCTTCTTCAGCAGCAGTATCACCACCACCCAATACGGCTACCACCTTTCCCCGGTAAAAATATCCATCACAGGTTGCGCAAGCGGAAACACCATAACCATTGTATTCTGACTCAGAAGGTAATCCAAGCCATTTTGCAGTTGCACCCGTAGAAATTATTACTGTTTCGGCCTGAATGGTTTTACCATCATCAGCTTTAGCAATAAAAGGACGTTTGGAAAGATCGATTTTGGTTATCAATCCCCAGCGGACATCTGTTTCGAAGCGTTCGGCCTGTTTTTTAAAATCTTCCATCATCTCGGGTCCCTGAGTCCCGTTGGGATAGCCCGGGAAATTTTCAACTTCTGTGGTAGTAGTTAACTGGCCTCCTGGTTGTAATCCCTGGTAAAGGATAGGTTTCAGGTCAGCTCTGGCTGCATAAATTGCCGCAGTATAACCTGCCGGCCCTGATCCGATGATCAGACATTGGGTTTTATCCACACTTTTTTCACTCATGATATCTTTTTTATATTATTTATAACTCCTGTATTTTAAGGAATAGAAGCCCTGCTGTCGAAAATTATGCCAACATTTAACAGGATTATCATTCAACAGATTATCGGGCAGGCTAAATTAAATATTCCCTGACAATCTGACCAATTATGCATTTTTTTTATTATCTATTCCTAATGTTTTTATCTTTGCAGTCAGATTTCGGGGTGTGGCGCAGCCCGGTTAGCGTGCTTGACTGGGGGTCAAGAGGTCGCGAGTTCAAATCTCGCCACCCCGACAAAAAAAGCTTTTCACATTAGTGAAAGGCTTTTTTGAATTAAAAGACCAGCCGATATATTGAATAACCTGATATTAAATCAACCCTTTAACTTTAGGTATTCCAGGGATAAAATCCTTTAGGTAAAAAGGTTCGAAATAGGCCACATCCTCAAATTTTTTTTTCTGAAATGCTTTAAATGCTAAGGCTCCCATATGGGCTGCTGAGGGATACAGATGGTCTGAATAAACTGCATTTGAATGATTTATCAAACCTTTGAATTTCAATGAGCCGTCACCTAAGAAAACAACGGGGCCGTTATCAAGATATTCTGTAAATGAACCCTTTTCAATAATCTCAGCTTTAATTTCCCTGACCTGTTCAAGATTGGAATTAAACAAAGCTGAATAAACCTCCATCCTTCTGGCATCAATCATTGGACAGAATAATAAAGGCTTATTATTAGCTGTCTCGTAATTTTTCAATACCCCGGAAGTAAGTGTTTGAAGTGTATGGATCGCAATCAGGGGTATATCGAGTGCATAGCACAAACCTTTTGCAGTTGAAACTCCAATTCTCAGACCGGTATAGGAACCCGGGCCTTTGCTTACTGCAACTGCGTCAAGATCTGCATAACCAATATCATATTTCTTCAGAAGATCATCAATAAACACAGTCACAACCTCTGCATGGGAATTTTTTATCTGTGTTTCTTTAAAGCCAATAACAGCTTCATCTTTTGTTAAGGCTACAGAGCAAACAGGCGTAGCTGTTTCGATGCAAAGGATCAGGGACATGAAGATTTTTACAAAATTTAAATATTGTTGGTGAATGTGCAGCTTGAAGAAATAGTATTGAAACAATAGGGAAATATATTGCCTGGCTTAATTTTTAAAATCTCGATTTCAATTTATTTCCGCCTTTTAGGAAATTATTTCGTTTCGAACAAATCTTTCTTATCCACCTTTTTTACTTTATCACCATCTTTAAGTTTTTTGGAAACCGCGCGGTAAGGCCCGGCAATGACTTCCTGATCTTTGGTTAATCCTTCCGTTATCTGGATGTACATATTATCCTGGATTCCGGTTTTAACCTCAACCATTCTGGCTATTCCATTATCATATAAGAAAACATATTCCTTCTGGTCGTCATCTTTTTTACTTTTTGTAACAACGGTTTCATCTTCCTCTCCTTCAGGTTCATTTTCTTCAGGCTTCTCAGCACTCATAGCTTTTTCAGTCGTATCTGCACGAGTCGTAACAGATTGTATGGGAATTGTAAGGATATTGGGGGCAGTTTCTGTTTGAATATCAACGGTGGCTGACATACCAGGACGAAAAGGTGATTTTATAATATCTTTTTCTCCAACCAGGCTTTTATAAGAATCTTCAAGGATGAGAATTTTTACCTCAAAGTTTGTAACCTGATCAGCGCTAATACCAGTTACATTTGCAGATGTTGCAATTTCTGTTACAATACCCTTAAATTTGGTATTCAGATAAGCATCAACTTCAATCTGACAAGTATCATATATTGAAACCCTTACAATGTCATTTTCATTCACCTCCACAATTACGATCATTCTTTCCAGGTTAGCAATTCGCATGATTTCGGTACCCGAGGAAAACTGAGATGCACCCGTTACACGTTCACCTTTTTCTATACCCAATCGTGAAACCGTCCCATCATTCGGTGCATAAATTGAAGTTCTTGTGAGGTTTTCTTTTGCCTCACGAAGTGAAGCTTCAGCACTGTTTACTGAAAACTCAGCTGCATTTACATTTTCCTTTGCAGCTGTTACTTCTTCTTTAGCTACGGTAAAGGCAGAGGAGGCTCCATCAAAATCCGATTGTGAAATAACATTCTGATCAAATAGCTTTTTGTTACGCTTATAATCTTCCTCTGATTTGATAAATTGTGCCTGCGATTGTGCCAGTCTTGCTTTAGCATTGGCCAGATTGGCTTTCTGCATTTGTAAGGAAGCTTCTATCCGCTCATAATTGGAAATGTAAATCTCAGGGTCGATCTTGGCAAGCAAATCCCCTTTTTTCACTTTGACTCCTTCAATAACATTAAGTTCAACCACTTCACCTGAAATGTATGGACTAATCTTTACATCAACCTCAGGTTGGATTTTACCATTGGCCGAAACTGATTCGATGATGGTACGGCTGGTAACGAGTTCTGTTGCGACGTTGGTTTCGCTCGTTCCTTTCTTTTTTGTCACTGCAAGGATAATTAGAATTGCCAAAAAAACGAGACCACCAATTATGAAAATTTTTTTCTTTCCTGTTCTGGAAACCATGTTATAAAAGTTTAATGTGCTATTTGAATAATTGTGCTAAATTAACGAAATATAAACCATGAATGATTGCTAAAAAAAATTTAATCCGCAAATTGTAAAACTTGCAGTGACTTTTATGCTAACACTATTTATATAAAGATTAAAATACTTACCGCTTTAAGGTTAAAGGTTTGCCAAGATAAAAATCGATCACTGTGGCCCTGAAAACGAAATCATATTTGGCCTGTATCAGTTCCGAAAGAGCATTATTATATTCTTTTTTCGCATTGTTATATTCTACAGAGTTGATCAGCCCAACATTGAATTTTTGTTCTGCATAATTAAAGGATTCTTTAGTAGCATTTACCTTTTTATTAGCCGCTTTATACTTATTTGATGCTGCTAAAGCATCATTGTAAGTCTGCTGAGCAATTTTATAAAGGTTATTCTTCTGCAATTGTAAGTCGAGACTGGAATTTTCAATGCCAATTTTTGCCTGTGCAACATTCGACCGGCTTGTCCATCCGTTAAAAATTGGAATACGAAGGTTAAGGCTTAATGATTTGTTCAGATTATCCTGCAATTGATCGTCCCATGGTTTTGCTTTGGAAGATTCAAATTTATAACTTGGCTCAAAGACCTTCTCACCACTTTCTGTAAATCCAATTTCCCTAGGATCGCCAAAATATGGGTTTTCATAAATAACATTAGCACCCGAATAACCAGAACCTAATGAACCATTTAAAGACAATGATGGATAATATCCTCCCCTGGCAATACCTAAACTTTTTTCTGAGCTTTCCAGCTTCACTTCTGCGCTTTTTATTTCAGGACGGGCTTGAACAGCAATTTCAAATATCTGCTCGGGAGTGAGGATTTCAGGTTGATCGATCAATCCAAGCTCCGGTCTTTCAATTTCAAATCCCTTTGGAGTTGGTAATTCCAGCAATTGTGTTAAATTAAGATATGAGAGCGACAGGTTATTTTCGGCTTCTACCACTGACAGCTCTTCTGAGGCCAGCTGTGCTTCGATTGTCAGCAAATCACCTTTAGCCAGAGTTCCTGCGTCTACAAGTTTTTTTGTTCTTTCGACCTGCTGACGTGTAATGTCGATTTGGTTGTTTGCCATTGCTACGAATTCAATATAAAAAAGAGTTTGTAAATATTGAGTAGCAACGTTTATAGCGATTTCATCCCTATAATAGTCGGCATCGTATTGTGCTGCTTTTAAATTCAACATGCTGCGCTTGATAAGATTCACTTGCTGTAGCCCGCTAAATAGATTCAAATCCCCTTGCAAATAAAGGTTGTTTGATCTTACCCTGTCGGTTGCAAATTCATTGGTAAAAGGATCAACGCGTTGCCCCCAATTATATCCATGCGAAGCATAACCATTAAAATTGGGTAAAATGCCAAGCTTGCTCTGAAGCAATGACTCCTCCTGATTGTTAATCAAAAGATCCTGCTTTTTCACGCTGATGTTATTATCAAGGGCATAATTAATACAGTCCTCCAGTGTCCAGATTTTACTATCCTGGGCTCTTAAGGCTAACACTAAAAAAAAGAAATGTAATAAAAGAATAACGCCCAAATAAAATTTTCTCTGTTGGATTAGGGAATATATTCCCAATTGTAAAACAGCAATCCCCTTTTCTGATGATGTCATATGATCTGGTGTTAAATTAAAAACTTCGATTGATCTAAAAATATGCCATGGTTCTAAATCACTGAAAACTAAAATCTCACAATAATATCACGCGTTCAGCATTATTAAAGTTGTCCAGAAAAATACAGCTGATGTTCGCATCTGAACAATAAAATAAAAACCCTGATTATTTATTTTCAAAAGTAACAGGATTTTAGATACAAATCTAATTAGACTATTTTTGTACTAA
The DNA here is from genome assembly GCA_963749345.1 of uncultured Bacteroidales bacterium. GTDB lineage: Bacteria > Bacteroidota > Bacteroidia > Bacteroidales > JAADJA01 > JAADJA01. The sequence continues at coordinate 1,759,053 of CAVVMO010000004.1, forward strand.
TACAATTTGCAAATCTATGCAATCACCATTTAGCTTATCAGGAAATATTGTTGATGTTGTAAGTGAAAGAATTTTTAAAGGGTCCATTGAAATTGTAAACGGGCAGATCATTTCAATAAAAGAGGGTAAAACCGATAATGATCAATACATTATCCCCGGGCTGATTGATGCTCATATTCACATTGAAAGTTCAATGCTTGTACCATCTGAATTTGCAAGGCTGGCTGTGGTCCATGGTACTGTAGCAACCGTATCCGATCCCCATGAAATAGCAAATGTTCTCGGAATAAAAGGAGTAGATTTTATGATCGGGAATGGCAAAAAGATACCTTTTAAATTCTATTTCGGCGCCCCCTCTTGTGTACCGGCAACTCCATTCGAATCAGCCGGAGCTACTCTTGGAGTTGAAGATACTGATGATTTACTGCAAAGAAATGAAATCAAGTATTTGTCGGAAATGATGAACTTTCCGGGTGTTCTTAATGAAAATAATGAAGTTGCTGCAAAACTGGCTGCTGCTCGTAAATATAATAAGCCCGTCGATGGTCATGCCCCCGGACTTACCAGCGAGGATTTAAAAAAATATATCCATGCAGGTATCGCTACCGATCATGAATGTTTTACCATCGAAGAAGCCCTTGAAAAAATTAAATATGGGATGAAAATACAGATTCGGGAAGGAAGTGCTGCCAAAAATTTTGATGCACTGATACCCTTGCTTAAACTGCATCCCGATAAGATTATGCTTTGCTCCGATGACAAACACCCGGATGATTTGGTAGAAGGTCACATAAATTTGCTGGTTAAACGCGCCATTCATCTTGGATATGATCCGATTAATGTTTTAAAAGCATGCACCTACAATCCTGTTAATCACTATAAATTAGAGGTTGGACTTCTACAGGTTGGAGACCCGGCAGATCTTTCAATAGTAGATAACCTCAATGATTTTTCCATCATGGCTACCTATATTAACGGAGAACTGGTTGCCCAAAATGGAAGGGGTTTTTTAAAACCTGTGTCTATTACCACTCCAAATAAATTCTGCGCTGATTTGATTCAGACAAAGGACCTGGAAGTAAAAGTGCGGGGAAACTTTATGAAAGTTATAAGGGCTTTGGAGGGTCAACTGATTACTGAAAAAGTAATTGTTAAAGTCAAGCCTGAAAATGGATTGATCCCAAATGATCCGGTAAATGATATCATCAAAATTGTTGTTCTTAACAGATATACAAAATCAAAACCTTCAGTTGGATTTATTACCGGATTTGGTCTGAAAAAGGGTGCCATTGCATCAACTGTAGCCCATGATAGCCATAACATAATTTCTGTTGGCACAAATGACAAAGAAATTGTTCAGGCTATCAATTTGCTAATTGCATCTAAAGGTGGAATTTCATTGGTTAATGGAGATAAAATTCTGCACCTTCCACTGCCAGTGGCAGGAATCATGTCGGATGAGAATGGTTATAAAGTAGCCGATAATTATAAATTGCTTAACTATGAAGTAAAAAACCTTGGTTCATTGCTCCAATCACCCTTCATGACACTATCTTTTATGGCTCTTTTGGTTATACCGGAATTAAAAATGAGTGATAAGGGATTATTCGATGGTAATAAATTTGAATTTACTTCTTTATTTGATGATTAAATTATTTTTAAATATCTACATATTTATTTGTACAAAATATTTTTTATATTTGCAAAAAAAAACAACTACGAATTATGGCAAAATTAGTTCTTGACGTCACTAAGCTTGAAATGGCTGCCAGCAAACTCAGGGCTATTGCGCATCCGATGCGCATTGCAGTTATTGATCTATTGAATGATAAAGGTAAACTGAACGTAACGGAAATCTATACGCACCTTGATATTGAACAGGCAGCAGCATCACATCACCTGAACATCCTTAAAAATAAAGGGGTTTTGACTTCGAAAAGACAAGGTAAAAAAATCTTTTACTCATTGAAGAGCGTTACACTCACTGAAATCATAGATTGCATTAATAAGTGCAACGAAGAAAAAAACTAAAATCTTTTTTCGGAGCTCGCATTAATTGTTTCAGGAAGTTTCTCCAGAAGTGATTTGGACTGTCGATTGCAAATTAAAGGGTAACGCTGTTAAGAATTATCAGGATTCACTTGATTTGTTGATTACATTTTGAGTAAGATATACAAAATCACTTACATCCAGTTGCTCTGCCCTTTTATTCAGCAAGTCAGTAATTTTTTCTGATTCAGGAAAGGAATATTTCCTAAGTGAATTTCTTAATGTCTTTCGTCGCTGATTGAATCCGGCTTTAACAATTTCGAAAAACAATTTCTCATTACAATCCAGGGCTTTAACCTGGTTCCGCTTTAACATGATAACAGCAGATTTAACCTTTGGTGGCGGGTAAAAGACATTTTCATTGACAGTAAATAAATAATCAATTTGAAAATAGGCCTGTACAAGAACACTTAGTATTCCATACTTTTTGCTGCCTGATGAAGAGCTTATCCTCTCGCCAACTTCCTTCTGGAACATGCCAATAACATCAGTTACTTTGTTTCGGTTTTCGAGAATTTTAAATAAAATCTGGCTTGAAATATTGAAAGGGAAATTTCCAATAATGGAAACCTTATCATGGATAAGTTCTTCCAAATCCACTTTAAGAAAGTCGGCTAAAACAAATTTTTCTGAATATTCAGGAAAATGGTTCTTTAAATATTCTATCGACTCCTTGTCAATTTCAATGGCCATGTAATAATAGGCCCCAGAATGAATGAGGTATTTTGTCAGGATGCCAGTACCAGGGCCAATTTCAAGAACATTTAAGGTTTCGGGTGGCAGGTATCCAACTATTTTACGGGCAATATTATCGTCCCGCAGAAAATGCTGTCCTAAATGTTTTTTAGGTCGAACCATTGGAAATTTCAGAAGCTGGTTTTATTCATTATTTATTCAATCGTGCAAATCACGATAAAGATTTATCGGTTTTGAAAATTTTAATTTCATATAAATCCTATGTCCCTTCATTAATAAAATCTCCACGCAGGGTTCTGAAACGTTTTCTTGCCTCAACAGTGAAAACACTTGCTGGATAATCTTCCAAAAGCCTTTCATACAATTGAAGTGCTTTTTCTTTATCATAAAATTGGTTTTCATTCAAATCGGCCAAAAGAAATAAGGCGTTATCTGCTGTTATATCAAAAGGGTAATCATCAATAATTTTCGTGAGGTATTCAGCAGCTTTTTCAAAATCTTTCTGTTTAATTTTTATTTCAGCTTTTTTATACCAAACCTCATCAAAAATCGGGTGCCAGTCAGCTAAATCAAAAATGGAATCCAGGACCAACAAAGCCTGTTCATCTTTATTACGGAATAACAGAAGATCGGCCTTGGAATACAAAGCAAGGGCAACGGTGGATGAATCCATATCAATGTTGTCGCTGATCAGAACGGAAAGTTGTAACGCATCATTTGCGATAAGCTTGGATGTGGCAGCTTTTAAAACATCCAGTTGGGCCTTGGCCCATTGAAATTCTCCTATGTAGAATGAGAGCTTGGCATTTTTAAATTTTGCCAAATGTCCGACAGGATCGTTTTTAAAAGCTTTTTCAACCTGGGCATATAAAAGTTTGGCCTCCCAAACTTCGTTGGTGAACAGCAGAATATCAGCAAGTTCAATTTTACATTCCGCAATGGCAGATGGATTGGCATTCGGAATAATGATTGTCTTATTTAACAATAAAATTGCATCTTCAGTTTTATCCAGGTAGAATGCCTGAAGATGAGCAAGGTATTTCATCACACCAATGGTTGATGCATTTTCACCATATTCTGAAAGTGTAGAAATATAATCATTTTCCAGGTCGACCAAATCAGTTTGGGTAAAGTTATACGAGTCGGTGATTTTAAGGTAACGGGCGGTCAACAAGCCGATTTTAGATTCAATGTATAAATGATTGTTTTTCCCTTTTTTTAAGATGTAGTTATATGCTTCAATGGCTACATCATAATTTTGATTTGAGAGGCTCAATCCAGCAAGTTCAAAAATCCGGTCGCCCTCCTCTCCCAAACGCCGATCAATTGATTTGGCCTGGATAAATGCAAGTTCAAAATCCTTTTGTTGTATCGAAAGCCATAACAGCATTTCGGAATAGAAAATTTTTTCAGGATATTTCTGAATGCGTTTCAATAACGATTTCCCTAGCATTTCGCTGATTTTATTTTCAGCATCATTGCTTAAGGCCGTTTGAAGTTTAGTCTGAATTAAGGAAGGATTCTGATAATTATAATCTAAATAATTGAGGTACTCATCAATCATCATCGAATAATTACCCGCCTGGTTATAAAGATCACCCAGTTCAAGGTAGAAAGGATAATTTCTGATAATCTCGCTTCCTCTCCGATATGAAGCCACTGCATAATCTAACTGCCCGCGAATCAGAAAGGAATTGGCGGCTTCAGTCACCTGCAAACGGTCAGGTCTAATTTGTCTTATGGTCTCATCAAACTGTTTATTGGCCTTCCCTTGTTCTCCCTCTTCCGCATAAACATAACCAAGATCCACACTATATTTCAAAATATCCGGAAACTCCTTAATCTGGCTTTTGACAAGTTTTTCTGCACTTTTAAAATCCTTCAATTCAATCAGGCAGTATAAATAGTAGGTGTAATTGAGGTTGTTGTTGCTCTTCTTAAAAAGTTTTTCATACAATACAACTGCTTTTTCATATTCCTTTCTTTGAAAATACTGCGCCGCCAGTTGATCGTCACTTTCCTGTTTAGGTTTTTGTTCAAAGCCGGGTTTAGGTGGATGAATTTCTACCGGCTGCAATATAACATCGTTCTGCGATAGAACAATTTTAGCTGCAATTAAAAAGAAAAAAATATGGATAAACCGATTTAACATTTCAGGATTTTCTTTTTAACGGTGAAATCATCAGGAAATTTTAACATTTAACATTATAAACAATCGATAGTGATAAAAGTGAGAAAGTTTAATTAAAAAAATCAATTTTTAATTTGTTCTAATTGATCATTTCAAAACCGGTATACTTCACCAATGCCTCAGGAATCCTGATCCCTTCCTCTGTTTGGTTATTTTCGAGAAGTGCAGCAACAATCCTTGGTAAAGCAAGAGCACTTCCGTTCAGGGTATGTACCAGTTTTGTTTTTCCATCATTATCTTTGAACCTGAGTTTCATTCGGTTCGATTGAAAATTTTCAAAATTCGATACTGAACTGACCTCCAGCCACCGTTTTTGAGCAGCCGAATAAACTTCAAAATCATAGGTTAATGCCGAAGTAAAACTTAAATCTCCTCCACATAGTTTTAAAATCCTGAATGGCAATTCCAATGCCCTGATAAGTGAAGCAGCATGAGCTCTCATTTGTTCTAAGGATTCATAGGAATGCTCTGGATGCTGAAGCTGAACAATTTCAACCTTATCAAACTGATGTAGCCGGTTCAAACCTCTGACATCCTTTCCATATGACCCTGCCTCTCTTCTGAAGCATTGAGAATACGCTACATTTTTAACCGGAAAATCGTCTGCTTTAAGTATCATGTCCCGATAAATGTTAGTTACAGGTACTTCCGCTGTTGGGATCAGATATAAATTATCAATTCCTACATGATACATCTGGCCATCTTTATCAGGAAGCTGACCAGTTCCATAACCTGAATCTTCATTTACCATGAGAGGAGGCTGAATTTCAATGTATCCGGCGTCAAGTGCTTTGTCCAGGAAGAAATTGATCAATGCTCTCTGAAGCTTAGCTCCTTTCCCTTTGTAAAAAGGGAATCCTGCGCCAGTGACTTTGCTTCCAAGTTCAAAATTGATGATATCATATTTTACAGCCAGCTCCCAATGAGGTAGGGCATTAGGATAAAGAACCGGCATTTCACCTTCAGTATGAACAATTTCATTTTCATTAGCTGATTTTCCTTTGGGAACCGATGGATGCGGTAAATTTGGAACCTGAACCAACAAGGCATTCATTTCATTGCCTTTAAGTTCAAGTTGCTCATTTAGTTCCTTTGACAGATTCCTCAACTCAGTGGATCGGGCTTTCATGGCTTCAGCATCAGCAGCTTTTCCTTGTTTAAATAAGGCCCCAATTTCTTTTGCTGACTTATTGGACTCAGCCAGGATATCGTCTAATTGCTTCTGGATTTTTCTCCTGATTTCGTCAAGTTCAATTATTTTTTCGATCAAATCGACATTTTTATAATTCTTAATTGAAAGCCGATCAATAACTTCCTGTTTGTTCTCCCTAATAAAATTTATCTGTAGCATGTGAACTATTGAATTTGAAAGCAAAAGTATCCTTTTCGTGGCAATAAAAAAACAGCAGAGATTATCTTATTATAACAGCGATAGGTTAACAATTAGATAGGTGGGATATAGATTTATCAATTCAATCATAAAAAAAGCGCCGGTCAAATTGCCGGCGCTTCTGTATTTCATTTCTAAAAACTCTCCATCAATATATAAAGAGTATGATTTATTTCCCAGAGATTCTTAATTGACAGCTTCTTTGGTATCCATTGGAATAATATTTACAAAGGATTTGTCATCCATTCTTTTCCTGAATTCAACCGTACCATCCACCAGTGCAAATAAAGTATGATCTTTACCAATACTTACGTTTGCACCCGGATAGTGTTTTGTTCCCCGTTGTCTGATAATGATATTGCCGGCTTTTGCAAATTGTCCACCATAAATCTTAACACCCAACCGCTTGCTATGCGATTCTCTTCCGTTTCTTGAGCTTCCTGCCCCTTTCTTGTGTGCCATGGTAAAATATTTTACTATTTAATAATTTACTAATTTAAATGTATTATTCTTCGCTTTTATCTTCAGGTTTCACCTTTGATTTAACTTTCACATCTTTTAAAACTTGAGGTGAGGGCGCATCATGCACTTTAGCCTTTTTCTTAGGTTGTTCAACTGAAACATCTTCTGTTGAATGAAGTTTTTTCTCTATAGTCTTAACCTTTTTTACAGTTGTTTTTTCTCCTGTAGGTTCTTTTTTAGCTTTTTCCTTTTTTGGAGAATCAGGTTGTTTTCCATCAATCAGAATATTCTCAATCAACACTTTACTCAAATATTGCCTATGTCCGTTCTGTTTCTGGTATCCTTTTCTTCTCTTTTTATGAAAAACTATCACTTTATCACCTTTTAAGTGTTCAATAATCTTAGCCTGGATCATTGCACCATTTACAGTTGGGGTACCAACAGAAACATTGCCTTCCTGATCTAATAATAAAACATTGTCAAAATTCACTGATGAACCTTTATCTCCTTCAAGGCGATGAACAAAGATTTCTTGATTTTTCTCAACTTTATACTGCTGGCCTGTGATCTCTACTATTGCGTACATTTTAGCTTTATTTACTTATTGCAAAAAAAATGGAGTGCAAAATTAGAAAAAAAATCGATTCTGCAAATGTTTTTTTCATTTTATGATCAACAAGATACTTCTGCAATAATTTTAACAAGTAAAAAATTCTGAAATTTTATAACTTTCCTATAAAATTGATGTTTGCTAAAATATTTACTAAAATATTTATGTGGGCTTGATTACCATATTCTGCAAGCTTTTTCGAAATTTCGGCTTTTTTTAATTCCATAGTCAGCTCACCATTGATCAACAAGACCAGTTCTTTTAATTGTGATGTTTTCAATTCGCTCTCTAAAGCCGAAAGAATTACTTGCTGAGATAAATTTATATGGGTTGATGGATTTTTGTCAGGGACGCCAAAGGAACTTAGTTCATCGATAGCTGCCTGTAAGATTTCCTTTCCAATCTTTTTAATAGTATCTGTCTGTGAAGACTTACCTGATGCATCACGCAACGACCAACTTGAATAATCTATTTCAAGCTTTGAAATTTGTTTTACTTTTTGATCCTCATCTCCAAATATCCTGGATAAAAGTATGATCGAATATTGCTTCCATGCTCTGAAATCAAATTCTTTGCTAGTCAGTTTAGCTATTTGCTCCTCCAATAAATTTATTTCTTTCATGAAATTGTTTTTTTCAAAATTAATAAAATCCAGCATGCCTCAGAGAAATTATTCAATGATAAAAAAAAGCCGGGTGGTATCTTCCCGGCTCAAATGAACTACATTAATGAAAGGATGAGATTAAGGCTTCCCAAACCTCATTTGTAAAATTGTACTACTCTAAATTATTCCTTATTATCAATTCAATTAAAAGCATTAATTCTTAATTATTTTTTTGGTTGACAATTTATCCTGCATGTGAAATAGTTGAACTATGTAAACTCCCGAATTCAAATCAGAAATATCAATATCAGCGATATTACTGCTAACATCTATACTTATAATTATCTCACCGGTAAGATTACAGACAGCAATACGATCAATTCCAGAAACGTTACTTATGGTAATAAAGTTTTGTGCCGGATTTGGATATATATTAACCTCATTAAAAGATTTTGTATCATTTACCGTTGTGAAAAATCCCTGGTCAAAATAAAAGGCACCCATATCCCTATATGTTCCATCGGGGTCCTGACTTGAATCGGGATCACCAGCATCAATGCAAGGTGACTTGGAACCATTTCCTTCAGGGAAACTGTTCCATGAGAGATGAAAATTATTATTCGACGGATCAATAAATAAAGGATCATCATCAATATTCTCAATTCCGGAATATCCTCCATTCACATCAGAAAAATTTATGATTGGCCCATTTCCAATTACGTCTATTTCGCCAGGATTATTGTTCCATACGATGGAATTGAGAATAGTGCTTTGTAGTACATAATTACAGTTATAAAGTAAACCTCCTCCTGCTTCGACAGAAGAATTGGCAGAAAAAGTACAATTGTAAAGATTCAATATCCCCTGATTGATATTGGCCCCCCCACCGGAATAATCAGCAAGGTTTTTTGCAATTAGGCAATAGCTCATTGTCAGATAAGAATAAGTGCTTCCATATACACCACCACCATTTTGGGCACTGTTACCAATAATCGTAACATTATTTAAAACACATTGGGCCATACCACAATAGATTCCACCGCCATTGAAAGCCACATTATCAATGATTTTAGTATCCTCAATATATACATAGGCATCAATATCTATTGCTATTCCACCGCCATTATAAAGTGATGTATTATTTTGGATACTCCCATTTGAAAAGAAGGGGGATAGATTTCCTGAGCTGTTTCCCATTATTGAAATACCAGTACCGGAGTTATTTTTAACAAGAAAATTTGTTACCTGAGGTGAGGAACTGAAAGAAATCAATCCTCCGCTCTTATTCTCTCTGATAACGATACTTTCAGCCATTATATCTGAAAAATCAAACAAAACCAAACCTGAAGAATAATTAAAACGAATTTCAGTGTTCCTGATAACCAAATAAGAATAGTTTATGCAAGTAATTCCGTTAAACCCGCTATATTCAATATTGCAATAAGCCATTATTGAACTATCAGAAAAACCGTAGTTCATGCCGGTAAATATTAATCCAATCCAGCCAAAATAATTATCCTGGCTAAAACCTGTGGTGTCATTAATGGTAAACGTTATACTATCTAAGGCAGTGCCTGTCGCATCCAATTTACCTTCCAACTCAAAACCATATTGTCCCTGAAAGATCACCTGAACTCCAGGCCAAATCCTAAGGCGTTGATCAGATGGAAGATGTATATCGCCTTCGATCAAATAGGGACTTCCGCTTAGGTACCAATCCCCATATACATCACCTGATTGAATGGTTGTTTGTGATTTCAGAATCAGAAAACTTAACAGAAAATAGAGTAAAAATGTAGTTCTTGCTTTCATTTATTCTTTTTTTGTTTAAGGAGGAATAAGATACCAATTTATTCCTCCGTTTTAATGTGATTACTTACCTTGATGGATTTGGAAGTGTCAAAAACTATGCAAGCCAATTGAAACACAAATCTATTCAAGGCAAAAGTTAATTGAAAACAAAACACAAGTAGTTGTTTTGAAGAATTTTAGCAAATGATAACTATATGAATAAAATTTCTCAATTAACAAGAATAATGAAAAATTCTATTTTTAAGCTTGTTTCAATTTGGGAAAAATATAGGGTAGTATTTCCAAAATTCCAACTTTCCTTTCATGATTAACAAAAATCAAAATGATAATAGGAGGGTCAGATATTCTTAGTCACTAAGTTGATGAAAGAATAAGGATTAAAATATGAAAAAACAATTTATTACCATCCTAATCGTCTAAGATCAAAGGTAATAGTGAAAAAAGTTTAATCAAAAAAGTTAACTATTAAGAAATTCAGGTTCGGATTAGGGAAAATCTTTTTAAATTTTTGGAATTAGCGCTCAAAGGCCAATTCAGCAAAATTGGAATCATTTTCAATTACTTCTATTGCTTTTTGGAATCCTTCATCAATTTGAGTCATCACCTGAAAGTATGATTTGAATTCGTAAAGGTTTCGGGCAATTAATGCTTTAATTTGATGCTTAATAATATCACCCGAAAGAATCATATCTTCGGGTAATGCATCCAATCCATTGGTTTTTGCAAATTCGACGAATTGTGTGAGGAAGTCTGTATCAATTTGAAAAGATTTATCAAACAGGTCAAATACAGGATATTTCTTGTTAAGGCTTTTTCGCTCAACATCCAGATAATCCAATACAAAATCACTGAAAATGCCTTTGCTTAAAAGATCTACATAAAAATCGGTATATTTTGTCGAATCCCAAGGAACGAAAACATCAGGCATTATACCTCCACCGCCATAAACTGTGCGATTCTTTGGAGTATAAAATAACAAGGAATCCGGGAAATTAATTTTATTCTCATTTGTTAGCTCACCCTTTTCAAGACGCTTGAGCAAGTCCTTATAGTATTGGTCATAACCCTCATTGTAAGGCTTTTGAATACACCTGCCTGTGGGTGTATAATATCGGGCAACTGTTAATCTGATCACCGAACTGTCAGGCAAATAATATGGTCTTTGTACAAGACCTTTTCCAAACGAACGCCTCCCGACAACAATTCCTCTATCCAGGTCCTGAATTGCTCCGGCTACAATTTCACTGGCCGATGCCGATCCTTCATCCATTAATACAACTAATTTACCTTTTTCAAATTCACCCCTGAATGTCGATTTGTATTTTCTTTGAGGACTTGAGGTTCCCTGGGTATATAAAACTACATTTCCCTGCTCAATAAACTCATCTGTTAGATCGACAGCAACATCGAGATAGCCTCCGGAATTTCCCCTAAGGTCAAGGATCAGATCTTGCATTCCTTTATCTTTTAGTTCCCCTAAAGCCATTCTGAATTCATCCATCGAGGTGCGGGCAAAACGATTTAATTTAATATACCCTATTTGAGGGCTTGCCATGAATGCAGCATCAATGCTATTAATAGGAATTCTATCCCTAACAATGATATAATCGATTGGCTTGATCCTACCGGTCCTGAAGATTGTCAAAGCAACTTTAGTCCCGGTATCACCTCTAAGTTTCTTAAAAACATAATTATCATCAATTAGTTTTCCTGTTGAGTTTTCACCGTTTATAGAAATTATTTTATCCCCTGCTAGTATTCCCAATTTTTCGGCTGGGCCACCAGGAACAGGAGCAATGACCAAAATCGTATCCTTATAAACCTGAAAGGATATTCCAATTCCTTCGAATTCTCCCTCCAATGGTTCATTTGCTCTCATTAGGTCTTTTTTGGAAATGTATTGGGAGTGAGGATCAAGCTCTTTCAATGTTGCAATAATTGCCTTTTCAACCAAATCGGGTTCTGAAACAGAATCAACATAAGCAAAGTTTATTATTTGCAGCACAGAAGCGAATTTTTGTGTTGTCGCTTTGGGATCCTTTTGCTGAGAAAAGGAAGGGGAAAAGCTGAACATATGAAATGCTAAAAAAACAAACAACCAATGCTTCAATTTTACCTTCATAAAATTTTTAATAATTCCGCCTAATTGCGAAATTATCCTTTATTCATTACTACTGCAAATTTATTATAAACTTCCAATAAATCTAAAAATGATAATGCTTTATTTATCATCCAATCTGCAAGATCCTTTAATTAATTAACACTATTAATAATAGTACTCCTAAAATAAATTTCAATATTTCAGAAAATTATCAATTGCCCAACCCAGCTGATCAGCTAAAAATCTAAACCTTAAAATTGAACTGAACGGGTTAATTACAAATCTTTATACGTTATTTTCCATTTTAAGGATTGATTTTTTCAATTAATTTTTTAGCAATTTCATTATAATTATAACAATGGAAAAAACAATACACGCTTCCTTAATAGAAATATTAGATGAAAACAGATTAAAAATTCTCAAAAATTCCTAGTCCGAATAGGGCAAAATCATATTTAACCGGATCATCCGAATCTAAGGTTCTTAGTCTAATGGTTAATTCTTCAACTGATTTCCAATCATTAGCCTTCCTGTTTAGCAAGCCCAGTTTTCGGCTAACATTACCGGTATGTATATCAAGCGGACAAAAAAGCATTGAAGGTGGAATTGTCTTCCAGATGCCAAAATCCACTCCTCTCTTATCATTTCGGACCATCCATCGAAGAAACATATTGATCCTTTTAGCAGAGGCATTTTTAGAAGGGTCGGCAACATGTTTCTCAGCATGCTTAAGATGGGGTAATTCAAAAAAGATTTTGCGAAAGTGCATTATACTTTCCTTTAAAGTAAAACCCTTAATTATCATCTCATTGAAAACACATTCCAACCCGCCATGATGCATGTATATGCTCTTTAAAGCCGACATAAAATAGGTACAATCATTACCATTAAAAGTACGGTGAACAAATCGCTGAAATCTTTTCATATCCTCATCCCCGGATTCCATAGTAAAATGGTAAGGTGATTGTTCCATAAGCTGCATCAACAGGGAGGCACTTTGAATGATTGATTTCCTGTTTCCCCAGGAGAGGGTTGCTGTCAGAAAACCTGCAATTTCAATATCTTCCTTTAATGTAAACTGATGAGGAATGGAAACAGGATCACCGCTAATGAATTCCGGGCGATTGTACTGATCAACCTTTTTATCAAGAAAATCCTTTAACTCATCATTTGGTATCTTCATAATATTGCTTAAATCTGGCTTCTGGCATAAGGTACAGCACGTTGGTCAGCAAAATCCTTTTTTAAATATTTATAGTATCCGGCAATAGCAATCATGGCTGCATTGTCGGTTGTAAATTGAACTTCCGGAATAAATACTTTCCAATTCAAGGCTTCACCGGTTTCCTTTAATCTGCTTCTCATCATTGAATTTGCTGAAACGCCTCCTGCAATGGCAATTTCTTTAATACCTGTCTTTCTAGCTGATTCTTCAATTTTATCCATCAAAATGCTGACAATAACATGCTGAATTGATGCACAAAGATCATTGAGATTCTTCTGAATGAAATTCGAATCTTTTAATAATTCATCCCTGATAAAATATAAAAAGGATGTTTTCAAACCGCTGAAACTAAAATTGAGGCCGGCAATTTTTGGTTTTGGAAAAGAAAATCTGTAAGGGTCACCATCCGCTGCAAGCCGATCGATAACCGGTCCACCAGGATAGGGCAAGTCCGAGAATTTTTGCCGCTTTATCAAATGCTTCACCTGCTGCATCATCAATTGTTTTCCCAATTATTTCTGTTTGCAAGTAATCCTTTATCAATACAATTTGTGTATGTCCGCCTGAAATGGTCAGACATAAAAAGGGAAAGGAAGGAACTGGCCTTGAACCTTCATTGTTTTGAATAAAATGTGCTAAAATGTGGGCTTGTAAGTGGTCTACTTCAATTAATGGAATCCCCAGTCCCAGAGAAAATGATTTTGCAAAGGATGTTCCAACCAGTAAAGAGCCAAGCAAACCAGGACCTCTGGTAAAAGCAACTGCATTCAGTTGCTGTTTATTTATGCCAGCGTTTATTAAGGCTGTATTGACAACCGGGATAATATTCTGCTGGTGCGCCCTTGAAGCCAGTTCCGGAACAACACCGCCATATTTGCGATGCACTTCCTGGTTGGCAATGATGTTGGCAAGAATCTTGTTATTTGCGAGCACGGCCGCAGAAGTATCATCACAGGAAGATTCGATGCCGAGGATATAAGTTTTCATTTATTATATTCGTTGTTTAACAGGATTTTGCACAAGTCGTTGTTGGTAAAATATTATTAAATAATTTTGATGCTTGTTATTCTTACTGAATTTAGTAATCTGGTAAAATCCAGTTTAATTTATTTAAAAACAAAATTATTAAAAATAGGGTTCTTAAAACTTCTGTTATTTTTCTGACCTCAGTAATCACTTTATTTTTTGTGGTTTTATTACTGATGAAGAATCCTTTTGTCCAAACTGTTCTTGCCCGTGCAGCCGCAAACTACCTTGAAACCAAATTGAACACTACATTAAAAATCGCCCGACTGGAGTTCAATCCTTTGAGGCGGATTTCGCTTAATAACTTGCTTATCCTGGACCAGCATCAGGATACTTTGCTATACACAAAAGAACTTAAAGTTGGATGGAAAAAACTGAGTTTAAAAAATCCCGGGTTTGAACTAAAATCCATCTTTATTAATAATGCTGACATTCGGCTGAAGAAATACAAAAACACAACCGATTTAAATTATTCATTTATTCTCGATTATTTTAGCAGCGGAAAAGAATTATCGACTGATTCAACACAAAAAGAGCCATCATCGCTAAGTTTCTTCCTGGAAAAAATAAATATCTCTAATTGCAGGTTCATATATGAAGATCAAAACGACACTGCAACCACTGAAGCGATCAATTTTTCTGATATTGATCTTTTAATTCAAAACTTCGAAACGGGCGATGTATCGATTAATGGTGATTCAATAATGGCGGACATCCTGAAGTTATCGTTCCGGGAAAAAAGCGGGTTCAAAGTGGATAGTTTGTCCGGTAATATTATTTTTTGCCCAACGCTGTTGCAGGCTGACAATCTTTTTGTCAGGACAGCAAACAATGATTTAAACCTCGATGTGAAGTTTAGTTATGAATCAATGGCCAGTTTCAGCGATTTTATTCACAGTGTAAACATTCAGGCCAACATTAGACCAACGATACTTAATTTATATGATGTCGGTTATTTTGCCCCGATTTTGTTTGAAATGGACAATAAAACAATCGTGGAGGGTAAGATTTCAGGGACAGTCGATAACTTTAAAACCCGTGACTTTAAATTTTCATTTGGCGATGAAACTCATTTTAACGGCAACATACAAATGAATGGATTACCGGACTTTTTTGAAACATTTATTCATCTCTCCATCATCGACTTTAATACTTCTGCCAGCGATATTGTCATATTCAATCTACCCATTGAATCTAACCGTATTCAGCTTCCTGAATTTCTGAAAAAGTTGGGTGTTATCGACATCAAGGGAAAGTTTACCGGGTTCTATAATGATTTTGTTTCGTACGGAAAGTTCACATCTGATCTTGGTCAAATAACAACAGACCTTCTTCTTAAAGTAAAAGATAAAAAAAATATTGAATACAGGGGAAGCATCGCGACGCAGGATCTCGATGTCGGAACCATATTTGATATGGAAACCTACATCAATAACCTGACATTAAAAGCCGAAGTCAGAGGACATGGTTTTGACTTTAAAACAATGGACCTAACGGTTAATGGAATGATCAATTCTCTCGATTTTTATGGTAATACCTATAATGAGATTGATATTGCGGGAAGCCTGAGTGATAAAAAATTTAATGGAGTTGTTAACATAAATGATGAGCTTATCAAACTGGATTTTAATGGAATCATTGATTACAGCCACATGATACCGGCTTATAAATTCATTGCAGTAGTTGACAGCGCGCAATTAAATAAAATGAACCTGATCAGTAAAGATTCTTCAATGTATTTGTCTACTCAGTTGGACATTGATTTATCAGGCGACCAATTCGATAATCTTCAGGGCATTGTCAAACTCGATAGCACAAGGTATAGTGAAAATGGTAAATTATATACCATGAATGATTTTACCCTTAGTGTTACCCGCGATGGAACTGAATATGCGCTACTCAGGCTATTTTCAGATATTGCAGATGTTTCAGTAGAGGGAAAATTTTTAATCAGGGAAATGCCCAACCATTTTAATACATTCATGAACCAGTACCTTGATACCCTGTTTATCGATTTACCAGATCCATATAATTTAGCAAATGCCCAGGATTTTACATTTGATGTAGAATTCAAGAATGCAGCCACTTTAACCGAATTATTTTTACCACAACTCCGGATTGCAAAAGGAACCAGAATAACCGGTGGATTTAATTCAAAAATTAACAATTTGTTCTTTGATGCAAGTTCAAATGAGATTAGCTATAGTGGTATTAGATTTACCAAAACCAAAGCAGAACTTATTGGACAGGATAATGACCTTTTATTGACCACCTTCACCGAACAGATTTTCATTACTGACTCTTTATCCATAGATAGTGTTCGCAGTTCTGTTAAGGCTGGGGGAGATTCTCTTTTGTATGCAATTAAGTGGAATAACCAAAATTGGGAAACATCAAACTATGGTGACCTGGAAGGACAGCTTGTCTTTTTTTCACCAAAAGATATGGAATTTCAGGTAAAACGCGGAGAAATTGTGATCAACGACACCATTTGGGAAATCAGTCCTTCCAATTCTTTGAGAATTGATTCTACAAGCTTGAGCTTTAGCAATGTCGGATTGACCAGTTTTAATCAGGGTTTGTTTTTAGACGGAAAAATTTCGTACCACCCCGAGGATACTTTAACCGCAAGGTTTGAGTATTTTAATCTATCCAATACTGACCAGTTTTTGAGCAAGTCGGGCATCGATCTCGACGGTATGATCAATGGTAATTTTAGAATTGTCGATTTTTATCAAACGCCCAATTATCTGGCTGATATATCCATTTCAGGCTTAGGTTTCAACAAGGAAATTCTGGGCGAAGGGATACTAAAGAGCGACTGGGATCCCAAAAATAAAGTGTTTAATATTCTGGCTCAGATTATTTATGAGGGGAATATCGGAAAAAGTAAAACTCTTGAAGTTACTGGCAAATTTTATCCATATAAGGAAGACAATAATTATGATATTAGCATTGGCCTGACTAATTATAAGCTGAAAACCGTAGAACCTTTTATCAGGTCTTTCAGCTCAAAGATAGATGGGATGGCAACCGGAGAATTAAAGCTTACAGGATCGACCAATAAACCCGTTTTGGCCGGGAGTATAAATCTCATGAGAGCTCAATTAAAAATCGATTACCTGAATGTTACTTATTTTCTTGCCGATAAGATATACTTCAAAGAAGACCTGATTTATTTTGACAATGTTATCATTTATGATTCTTTAAGCAATCAGGCAACTGCAAGTGGTAAAATCCATCATAATCACTTCAAAGATTTTAATTTTGATTTGAGTTTTAATGCCAATAAGCTAATCGGTTTAAATACAAATCGAAGCCAAAACAAAACCTTTTATGGATCGGCATTTGCCTCCGGAACTGTAAGAATTACCGGCCCGCCCGACAATTTGAAAATGAATATCGATGTGAAATCAGAAAAGGGGACAAACATTAAAATTCCAGCCTCCTATGGAACCGATGTCGGTGAAAATGATTTTATTGTATATACCAACCGGGATGAGGATACTATAACTTTTGACAAAGATTATGATGTAGATTTAAAGGGACTTGCTTTATACCTGGCATTGAACGTGACGCATGATGCCAGCATTCAGCTTTTTCTGCCTTATCAAATGGGTAACATTCAGGCTACCGGAAAAGGCGACCTGATTATGAACATCAATCCTGCAGGCAATTTTACAATGGAAGGCCAATATATCATTGACAAAGGTTCTTTTTTTCTGACTCTCCAAAGTATCATTAACCGTGATTTTAGCATACGGCGGGGAAGCAGTATTGTTTGGACAGGAGATCCCTACAACGCTCAAATCGACCTGAAAGCCGTTTACAAAGTAAAGACGACTCTCGGGGAATATGCACCGGTTGAAGATTCAGCAACCAGAGTCCAGGTAGATTGTATTATCGCTCTTACCAAAAGTCTTTTCAATCCGGATATAAAGTTCTCAATAGAATTTCCTGACCTTAAGGAGGATTCAAAACAATTTGTTTATTCACAACTCGACACTACCGACCAGGCGCTGATGAGCCAGCAAATGATTTCACTCCTTCTGCTGAACAGTTTTTATTTTCCATCCGGCACTACTGGTTCAGTAGGATTTAATACCTTTTCGCTTGTAACCAACCAATTGAATAACTGGCTTTCGGGTTTCAGCAATAATGTCGATATCGGGGTCAATTACCGACCGGGGGGACAAGTCAGTTCTGATGAGGTTGAGCTTGCTTTATCTACTCGACTTTTTGACGACCGGGTTACAATCGATGGAAATGTAGGTTATGGTGGAAAACAGACAACCAGTAACCTTATAGGTGAAGTGACTGTGGAAGTCAAAATTACGGACGATGGCCGATTCAGGGCTAAAGTGTTCAATAAATCGAACAACGATGACCTGTATAAAAGCTATGCCCCCTATACCCAGGGAGTGGGTGTTTTTTATACGCAGGATTTCAACCGGTTTGGTGATTTATTTAAACGGAAAAATAAAAAGGAAAAAAAATCGAAGAAAGAGCAGGCAACAGAGCAAACTATGCTTAACAAATGAAAGCCGAGCTGAAATGATTATTATCTTTGCTAAAATATAATTTTTGAACATTTATGATTCAGCGCATTCAATCCCTTTTTCTCGGCCTGGCAGCAATCGCCTTAATTGCCATGGCTTTTTATCCAGTCATCAATATTACCGAATTTACAACCGTCCAGTTAGATAGTCTCGAAACAGACTATTACAGCCTTACGGTAACCGGATTTGCCGATCCTTCTAATGATAGCGCGCCCCAAATGAACTCATTAACATTCGTTCCAATGGCTATTTTGGCGCTGATGATGCTGGTGTTCATTGTTTATGCAATCTCCCGGTATAAACAGAGACTCCACCAATTGAAGCTGGTTAAAATCTGCATTTTTCTGAATATCATTCTTGTCGCCGGGATATTCCTGAATTACCCAAAACTCTTTACCGATTCACAAATCAGGATGGAAATCGGTTCCGGGGCTTACTTCACGCTCATTTCCCTTGTGTTGCTGGTAGTCGCCAACAGGTATATTCTGAAAGATGAAAAACTGGTTCGTTCAGCAGACAGGCTAAGATAGTTCAAGGTTCAAAGTTTCAGGTTTCATTCCCCCTTTGAAGAGCTTGTCCAGCTATGGCGGGAGGACAGGGGAATGATTTCTGACTCAAATTTCAGATTTCAGGTTCAATTCCCCCTTTGAAGGGGGTTAGGGGGATGTCTTCAGGCTAAAGTTTCAAATTTCCAATTTCAAAATCCTCTTTCTATCTCAATTACCTCAAGGTCTTTAATATCTTTCCCATCAATAATAAATCTTACCATGGTAATCACTTTGTGCAAACCTGATTTACCGGCGGCGCCGGGATTGATGTGAAGCAAATTATTTTTCTTATCAAATATCACTTTCAGGATGTGCGAATGCCCGGAAATAAAAAGGTTGGGCTTCTCACCGGCAATGAGCTGACGAACTGTTTTTTCATATCGTCCCGGGTAACCCCCGATGTGTGTTATTAAAACTTTTACCTCTTCGCAAAAGAATATTTCTATCTCCGGCACTATTGATCTCAAAGGGTAACCATCGATATTTCCAAACACAGCCCTCACCGGCTTAAACTTTCTCAATTCATAAATTGTCTCCGCACTGCCGATATCGCCGGCATGCCAAATCTCATCACAGGCTTTAAAATGTTCAAACACCTTGGGGTGAAGAAATGAATGCGTATCCGAAAGCAGTCCGATGCGGGTCATTGAAATCAAATTTGTTTTCAAAGCAAAAGTATTATAATCAAGCCAACAAAGTCTATTTTAACTTTTTACTTTAAACTTTCTACTTCCTAATGCACCTGCCCCGGATCGGGGATGGTTCCGCTTACCGATTTTTTGGCAATGTCGAAGGTAATTTCAAGGCACATCCAGGTCCGCACTGCTTTTTCGT
This sequence comes from uncultured Bacteroidales bacterium, assembly GCA_963749345.1. GTDB lineage: Bacteria > Bacteroidota > Bacteroidia > Bacteroidales > JAADJA01 > JAADJA01. The sequence goes on from CAVVMO010000004.1 coordinate 1,779,160, forward strand.
GCAGTATTCCCGGGTTCCATCTGATAAGCTTAACCACCCTGATGGCTTCTTCGGTACAGCCCCCGCCAACGGCTTTTTCAGTAAGTATATTCGAAATCCTTCCGCTGGGCTCAATGACAAATTTCAGTTTCACCGTTCCGGAAATGTTCTGCTTAAAAGCCGCTTCCGGGTAAGTGAGGTGGTTGGAAACAAAATTACTGAAGTTATAGTCCTTGCTCGAATATACAGGCTTTGGCGAAACATCGGCATCGATAAAGGGAAAGATGGCAAAGCTGGTATCAACAGGAGTATAAGGATAAATGGTTTTATCATAGCCACGGCTTTTAACCTGGTTCTCATATTTTTTAATATCAAACTTAAATTCCAGTTCATGCACATAATCGATCGGTCTGCCAAGGTCAGTAGCCGGATACCACAGGATCATCCGGCAGATGCGAAGCGCTTCTTCGTCGGTTTCCTTGGACAGCGGCTGTTTAACTTTGTAATCAGCGGTTAAGCCATCCTTATGGATCATGAAAGAAATGATCACTGTCCCTTCGGTTTTATCCTGCAACGCTTTCTCAGGATAGACCATTTCCTCCCTGATAAATTCGCGCAGCTGGCGGTTGTCGCCGTACCATTGCGGCAGGTTAACATTCTGTCCTCTAAGTAATGGGATACATAAGCCAGCAATGGCAATATTGAGGACTATGAGTCTGCATAAATAACGAATTGCTGTTTTCATTTTTATAATTACTTTGTCGCAATAAAATTAGAGAAATTTTCCTTTAAGCGCCAACATTTAAAATAAAATAAATGAATTATGATAATTTTAATCCCTGGATAAATTAGTGATTTGTAATGTCAGGTACAATATTTGATAATTTTCCAGTCTTCCGGTGAGGAATTCTTAATTTTACAAAAAAAATAAATGGAAATCATATACCTGATCATTGGAATTTTAGTCGGAGGGCTTATCGCATGGCTGATCCAAAGGACCAGAATCAGCAAGCTGGAAAGCGGTTTTCAAACAAAGTTATCCGATGCAGAAAAAGCGATGCAGGAGAAGATCAATGCACTTGATAAAGAAAAAAGCATTTTCGAAGAAAAATTCAACACCCTTCATATCACAAATCAAAAGATTACTGAGGATTTGATTGCTGCAAGAAAACGAAGCGAAGACCTGAATACCCAAATCGCCCGCTCTGAAACTGAAAATAAAAACCTTGGAGAAAACCTGGAAAAACAGAAAGCTGAACTGGAGACCATTCAGAAAAAATTTACTACAGAATTTGAAAATATTGCCAACAAGATTCTAAAACAGAATTCGCAGGAGTTTACAATTGTAAACCAGAAGAACATTGGCGACATCCTGAACCCCCTGAAAGAGAAAATTCAAACCTTTGAAAAAAAGGTGGAAGATACATACCAGAAAGGGATTAAAGACCAGACTGACCTGAAAGCCGAACTCAAAAAACTATACGACCTGAATACCAGGATCAGCGAAGAAGCCAATAACCTTACCCGCGCGCTCAAATCCGACTCAAAAAAACAGGGGAACTGGGGAGAAGTAATATTGGAACGGGTACTGGAACGGTCGGGCCTGGTAAAAGGACAGGAATACAAAACCCAGGAGACAGCCCGGAACGAAGCCGGCGATATGATCCGACCCGATGTGGTGGTTTACCTTCCCGACAACAAGCATATCATCATCGATTCAAAGGTTTCGCTGGTGGCTTATGAGTTGTTCATCAATGACGAAGATCAGGCGAAACGCGATATTTACCTGAAACAGCATGTCGATTCCATCCGGAATCATGTGAAAGGCCTGAGCGAGAAAAACTACACGAATGCTTCTGCCTACGATACACCCGACTTTGTCCTGCTGTTTATGCCAATCGAATCTGCTTTCAGCGCAGCTATCCAGGCTGATTTAGAATTGTTCAATTTTGCCTGGGAGAAGAAGATCGTAATGGTAAGCCCAACAACCCTGCTTGCCACGCTTCGAACCATCGCCTCCATCTGGAAGCATGAAAAGCAAACTCAGAATGCGATGGAAATAGCCACCCAGGGAGGAGCGTTATATGATAAGTTTGTTGGTTTCCTGAAAGACCTGGAGGATTTAGGCATACAGATTGGCCGCGTGAGCAAGACATATGATGAAGCAAAACGAAAACTTGCTGATGGAAGTGGAAATATTGTTAAAAGGGTGGAGAACCTGAAAAAACTGGGTGCAAAAACTACCAAATCTATCCCGGAAAGCTTTTTCGATAATAACGATTGATAATCAGTAACTATGAAAAGACTTATTTTTCTGTCAATGATCCTGGCTGGGCTTGCTTCATTTGAAGCCTCAGCCGGTAATCCAGCCAAAAGGAAACTATATAAAACCGATCTGAAAGAGATGTTTAGTGAAACAAGGTTCACCGAACTCGGGGCTGTGATTTACCATATATCCGATGAAAAATCAAAAGTTTACCTCGATGTCAATCTGAAAGACCTGAAATATCTCGGAGGACAAGACAATAAACGCCACTTCGCACGATTCAGTGTTTTCTATGAGCTTTATCCAAATTACGAATCAAAAACAGTGTCCGATTCGGCACGACTGATATTTATTGACACGGTAAATTACAACGTAGATGCCAACATGGTTGTTGATTTTGATATCAGGGCTGCTTTTCCCGGAGATTATATTTTAAAAATCACACTTACTGATTTGAACCGCAAAGAAAACCCTGCAGTTTTTAACCTCTACAAAGTCTCAAAAACAAATAAAAACTCAGCCCAGAATTTCCTGGTAGCTGATGAAGAAAGCAATCCTCTGTTTGTTAAACACATTGAAAAGGGACAGTATTTTAAAATCCTCAGCAACCAGAAAGAAATCCAGCAGTTGATAGCCAGGTACTACTACCGTAAATTACCAATAGCCAAGACTCCTTTTGCTGTTGAAAAAAATTTTACTTTTAAGTTTAAAGCAGACAGCCTGTATGACATTTCGATGACCAATGGCGAATCCATTCTGTTAAAGCTGCCCTTTGACGGCATCTATCATTTTCAGTCCGATACAACCCAAACAGAAGGATTGACCCTGTTCTATTTTGATGAGGGTTTTCCGGAAATTGAAACCCCACTTCAAGCAATTCTTCCCCTGCGCTATCTGACTACCCAAAAAGAATATGATGCGCTTTTGAAATACTCTGACTATAAAATTGCCGTAGACAGTCTTTGGCTGGAAAGGGCATCCAATAAGCCTGAACGCGCAAAGAATATGATCGCGAAGTATTATCAGAGGGTTGTTCTTGCTAACAAATGGTTCACCTCCTACCAGGAAGGCTGGAAAACCGACAGGGGTATTATTTACATCATTTATGGCCCGCCTTCTGAAATCTACCGGAAAACCGGCCAGGAACAATGGATTTATGGAGAAAGAGGAAATCCCCTGACAATTAATTTCTATTTTGATGAAGTGGAAAATCCTTTTACCTTGAACGATTACTCATTACAGCGGTCGACGTCCTATAAATCGAGCTGGTATATTGCCATTGAGAACTGGAGGAGGTAAGAGAGCAAATTGTTGAATTGATGAATTGCTGAATTGGTGAGTGACTTCAATAGTCAAATTAAATCATTAGAATATTTTATTTGTCAATTTTCCTTCTTTCAATTTCTTTCATGATCAGTCTTAGCTCACGACCTGTTTGACCAGCAATCGAGGTATTTTCTTCCGCCCTTCTTATCAGGTAAGGTAAAACCGATTTTACCGGTCCGAATGGGACATACTTGGCTACGTTATATCCCTCGCTGGCAAGGTTGAAACTGATGTGATCGCTCATGCCGTAAAGCTGGGAAAACCAGCACCTCGGATCATTTTTGGCTATCCCATGTTCAGCCATTAATTCAGTCATATGCCTCGAACTGTATTCATTGTGGGTTCCATTAAAGATTGAGATTCTATCGATGTGCTCGATGCAAAACTTCAGGGCTGCATTGTAATCCCTGTCGGTGCTCTCCTTATCCGGCTGAATGGGGTCAGGATAGTCCTTTTCAACAGCCCTTGCCCTTTCTCTTTCCATGTATGCACCCCTGACAAACTTTGCACCCAGGAAGTAGCCCTTTTCTTTTGCCATATTATAGGCTTGTTGAAGCTTTTCCAGGCGATCCAACCTGTACATCTGATAGGTATTGAAAACAATTGCTTTTTCTTTGTTGTACTTTTCCATGTTTTCATAAACGACCTCATCAATGAAATTCTGAAACCATGAATCCTCAGCATCAATTAAAATCGGAAGGGAATTTTCGAAGGCGGTTTGGCAAAGCTTTCCAATCCTTGTTCTGAAATTTTCGGCCTCTTTCTTTTCCTCTTCACTTAAATCCATTCCTGCGCTAACCTTTTCAAGGACTTTGTGGACGGTAAAAGCAGTAGGTTTGAAAACGGCAAAAGGAACATTCTGATCAACAGCCGCATTTAGAATAGTCCGAAGTGTTTCCGCCATCGCTTTTTCAATATCCTCAATAGACTCTTTTCCTTCAACCGAGTAATCCAAAATGGCTTTTACACCGGCTTTCTCGAGCAACCTCACATTCTTCCTGCATTCTTCAATGGTCACCCCGCCTACGAAATGAGCAAAAATGGTAGGCTTTACAGCCCAATCAACAGGCAAATGAAGACCGATAGAAAGTTGTGTTAATTTTTTCCCGAACGAAACAAGGGTATTGCTGCTGAGCATCCTGAATAAAAAGTAAGCTTTGCGCAATTCACGATCCGAACGATGGGCAAAAGCAATCTGGGTATTTTCGAAGGATAACATAAGTATCAATCATTTTTTATTGGTGATTCACTTCCATGCAAAGATGTGAAAATTATTTGGTGTCACTCATTAAATTTTATTGCGTATTAACCAGGGAAATTTAGGCCAGGATTTTGCAATTTGTAAAGTTTAATTTGAAGATTTCAGAATTTCACTATTTTTGCTAAGTATGATACAAAAGATAATTAATTCCAAAGGTTATTCGATCTTCATCGGAGACGATGTTTACGATACCATTCGCTCTTATTTATACCAGTTTGAATTTTCGGAACATAAAATTTTTGTCCTGGCTGATAAAAACAGCCGGAAATATTGTTTGCCAAGGTTGATGAGCAACATCCAGGTATTTCAGAAAGTTCACATCCTCGAAATAGAAGATGGAGAAGAATTCAAGAACCTGAATACCTGCCAGCGTTTATGGCAGGAATTAGCCGACAACAATGCCGATCGCAATACCATACTGATCAACCTGGGTGGTGGAGTAATCTGTGATATGGGAGGTTTCGTTGCATCCACCTTCAAGCGTGGCATCCGTTACCTGAACATACCAACTACCCTTCTGGCAATGGTAGATGCATCGATGGGTGGAAAAGTGGGCATCGATTTAAAAGGGTTGAAAAATGAGGTAGGACTGTTTTCTAATCCGCAGGTGGTTTTTATCATTCCCGAATTCCTTGAAACTTTGCCACTGCGTCAATTGCATGCCGGATTTGCTGAGGTGATCAAACATTCCATTGTGTACGAAAAACATTTCTGGGACGACCTATCAGCCAAACCTTTCAGCCAAATTAAGGACTGGAGAGAAATTATTGACTGGTCGGTGGAAATCAAAAACTATTTTGTACTTGAAGACCCTTTTGATAAAGGCTTCCGCAAGGTCCTGAATTTTGGTCACACCATTGGACATGCCATCGAAACCTTTTCCCTTCAAAACGACAGTCAGCCCCTGCTGCATGGAGAAGCCGTTGCAATTGGACTAATCTGCGAATTGTTTATTTCGACGCAACAGGCAAAATTGCCTAAAAGTGAGATGGATGAAATCATTCAATACACTGTAGCAAACTTCGAACACTATCCCTTCAGGTCCGGCAACTTCGACCTGATCATCGATAATATGAAGCACGATAAGAAAAATAGCGGTAATAAGTTTAATTTTACCCTGCTCACTTCAATTGGCAACAGCCTGATCAACCAGGAGGTTGACATCAATCTGATCAATGAAAGTCTGAGGTTTTATCAGAATCTGAAGAACTAAAGCCCCAGACAGGAATTTTAATATTTGGTATCCTTAAATATATCATCAAACCTAAGGTGAATCAAATTACCATTCAAAAAACCAATAGTAAACTTGAGGGGGAAATCTTTCTGCCAGCCTCCAAAAGCATCAGCAACAGGGCTTTGATCATCCATTATTTGAGCGGCAAAAAACTGCGCCTGCATAATCTTTCACAGGCAGACGATACACAGTTGATGATTGTTTTGCTTAAAATCATTGAGGAAAACAAAGGAGCTTACCAACCCACAACAATTGATTGCCAGGACGCTGGAACTACTTTGCGATTTATTACTGCCCTCCTCGCGATCACTCCGGGTAAATGGCTAATTACCGGCTCTGACAGAATGAAAGAACGACCCATTGGAATTCTGGCAGAAAGTTTGAAAAAGTTAGGCGCCAATATTGAATATCAGGGAAAAAATGGGTTCCCTCCTCTGCTGATCGAAGGAAAAAAATTGAATGGAAGAGAACTCGAAATTGATGGAAGCGTGAGCAGTCAGTTTATATCTTCACTTCTTCTCATTGCCCCTTCACTTTCAGGTGGCCTCTGCCTGAAGTTAAAGCATAAAATCAGCTCTCTGCCTTACATAGAAATGACATTGAAGTTGTTAAACCAGTTCGGAATTTCGACAACTTTCAATGTCAACACCATCACAGTTGGACAACAGGATTATAAACCCGGCGAACTTACCATAGAAACGGACTGGACTTCAGCTTCCTATTGGTATGAGATGGCTGTTCTTGCTTCTGATGTAAATCTTTTTTTAAAAGGTTTAAAAAAGGAAAGTCTTCAGGGCGATGCAATTCTTTCTGAAATTTTCAATCATTTTGGAGTTAAAACAGAATTTCTTGCTGATGGAATTAGGCTGGCAAAGTCCGGCAAGGTTGTCTCAGAATTTACATTTGACTTTACCCATTGTCCCGATCTTGCCCAGGCTGTCATAATTACCTGCGCAGGACTTAATATTCCAGGCAAATTTACAGGCCTTGAAAGTCTAAGAATCAAAGAAACTGACAGACTAATTGCCCTTCAAAACGAATTGCACAAATTGGGATTTAAAATTGATATAAAAGGAATCTCAGAACTTAGAACCCGGAACCTGCCTCGCTGGCAGGCAGGTTCAAAACCCGGAACCCAGAACACAGAACCCGTTAAAACCTATGGCGACCACCGGATGGCTATGGCATTTGCACCATTAGCATTGGTTTTAGGTTTTATCCAGATTGAAAATCCAGAAGTTGTTTCCAAATCCTACCCTGGATTTTGGGAGGATTTAAAAAAAGCCGGATTGATATTGGCCGAGTAAGACAAAATTGGTAAATATTATTGGTATCAGATTTTATTTGCCTTGTTAATTATAATTCAAAACTTACCCATTTTTCAATAATTCATTTTAAATATCTTTGTCACGAATGATTAAGACAATATGACCGTCGATATATTTATCCCTTGTTTCATTGACCAGATTTATCCGCAAACCGGGATGAACATGGTTAAAATCCTGGAAAAGTGTGGCGTTCAGGTACATTACAACGACAATCAAACCTGTTGCGGACAGATGGCTTTCAACAGTGGTTACTGGGATGAAGCGAAAGAACTCGGTGCAAAATTCATCAACGAATTTCCAAACGATCGCCCTGTGGTGGCTCCTTCTGCCTCTTGTGTGGGTTATGTGAAAAGTCATTTCGACAAGCTTTTCTTTAATACTGCTTACCACCTTGAATACAAAAAGCTTCAAAAGAACATTTTTGAGCTCACCGATTTTCTGGTTACTGAATTAAAGGTTACCAATATGGGCGCTTCCTTCAACCACAAAGTCACTTATCACGATTCATGTGCTGCTCTTCGTGATTATGGATTGAAGGACCAACCCAGGATTCTGTTGCGAAATGTGAAAGGACTTGAACTCATCGAAATGAAGGACACTGAAGTTTGTTGTGGTTTTGGAGGAACTTTTTCAGTTAAGCATGAAGCCATTTCCACAGCCATGGCCGAGCAAAAAGTTCACAATGCACTTGAAACCGGTGCAGAATATATTATCTCGACAGATTCATCCTGCCTGATGCACCAGGAAGGATTTATCAAAAAGCACAAACTTCCTATCAAAGTAGCCCACATTGCAGATGTTCTGGCGTCAGGATGGTAATGATTTTATTTCAGAAATTGTTTGGAAAGTAAATTATGTCACTCAGAAGATTTTCTCTTATTATCCTGCTTTTATCCTCTACACATTTCCTGCTTCAAAGTCAGCCTCCGTTTTACGAACAAAAAAAACCCTATAAACTCGGGCTTGTTTTGAGCGGGGGAGGCGCCAAGGGAATTGCCCATGTAGGAATTTTAAAAGCGCTGGAACTGGAAGGTATCCGGCCTGATTATATTACCGGAACCAGCATGGGCAGCATCATTGGTGGCTTATATGCTATTGGTTATTCAGCCGATCAACTTGATACCATCGTCCGGTCAATCAATTGGGATCTCGTTCTTTCAAACAATATACCTCTTAATTTTATTTCTTACGAAGAAAAAGAGTACTACAACCGTTACCTGCTTGAGTTCCCTGTCGAGAATTGGAAATTGAAACTCCCTTCAGGTATGATTGAAGGGCAAACCCTTAACGAAGTACTGAATCATTATACCTGGCCTGCCAACAAGTACCGGACGTTTGACGAATTTCCCATTCCTTTCAGATGTGTGGCAACTGATGTAAGTACTGGTAAACCAATTATTTTCAGGGAAGGGTCCCTGTCGGAGGCTATTCGTGCAAGCATGGCCATTCCAACTGCATTTACCGCTGTTGACCTGGATTCAACCCTGGCTGTTGATGGGGGTGTGGTCAATAACTTTCCAGTGGAAGAATTATTTGCAATGGGCGCTGATGTCGTCATTGGTGTTGATGTTGGTGATGGATTTATTCCGGCAAAAGAATTGGGTGGTATGACTGACATCCTGTTTCAGGTATCAATGTTTAAAAGCCTGGAGAGGTTGGAAAAACAAAAAACGAAATGTGATATCTACATCAGACCCGACTTGAAAGGTTATGGAACAGCCAGTTTTAGTGATTACGAAGAAATTCTGGAGCTGGGTTATGCTACCGGACAGGAATATCGGCCACAATTCAGGGAGCTTCGTGAGAAATTTAAATTAAAAGAGAAAAAACATAAGCCTATTTCTTTTATACCCGATCCTGTTACTATTGAAAGCGTTACCATTACTGGAAATAAATGGTCATCGGGGAAGCTTATTTTTAATAAACTTGGGATAGAACAGAATGAAGAATGCACGCAGCAGGAAGTTGAAGAAGGGGTAAGAAGAGTTTTTGGGATTAATATTTTCAGGAAAGTAAATCATTATATTAAAAAGGGGAAGAAAACAGACAATTACCTTTTGGAGATTGAACTGGTCGAAAAACCACGAATCCTTTTTAAAACCGCCCTTCATCACGACAACACCTTTTCAACCGGTATAACACTGAACATGACGCTGAGAGATTATTTGATCAAATCATCCCGGTTTATCATTGCCGGAGATCTTTCAAAAAATCCGAAATTCCGGTTCGATTATCTTCAATACATCGGCAGTGAGCAAAGCAAAGCCTTTAACTTCAGGTACAATTTTTTAAACGAGCAAATTCCCACATATAATGAAGGCCAGCTCCAGGATGTGGATATTACCACAGAACATAATTTCACCGTCGGTTTTCTTACAACTCAAAAGCTTGAAAAGTGCTATTATGTTGGCGGAGGTCTTAAGCTGAATACCCAAAAAGCAAAGTTTTCAAATGTAATCCCGGAAGAAATAAAGCATGGCAATTTTAACAATATAAAATTTGAGACGGCCTACTTTGTCAATACCATGAACGACCGCAATTATCCCACAAAAGGAAAGGACCTCAGCCTTCATGGCGATTTATACCTGCATAACTTTTATAACATCAAATATGAGAAAGACGTTGATTCATTAAATTTTTCAGGGATTTATTTGACCGAAGATGAGTTTAACAACCTGATTGTCGATCCGCTCACGCCTGGCATATACGGCGTTTTACAATTCACGTATAGTAAGTTTTTTCCGCTTAAACCAAAAAACCAGTTGATCCCTTATATTGCAGCAGGTTTGACGCTGTCAGGAGAGGACGCCGGATTATTTGAGGGATTCAGATTAGGGGGTCATCAAATGGTAAAATTTACTGACGTCCGTTGTTTGGGTTTGAACTTTGCTGAACAGGATTATGAAAATTACCTGCTTACAGGACTTCACTTCCAGCAAATCCTGCTAAGTAGCTTATTCCTGAATATAGGAGCGGATTTCCTGTTGCCCTATGATTATATTTCACTTAATGATTTAGGATCATTCGATTTTGGAACCGCCTTCAATGATTATTCTTTGGTTGGATATGGCGCTAAACTAACTTATAAAAGCTTTATCGGGCCTATCAGCGCCGGAGCAAGCCGCAATACCCGCGACTCGTATTGGAGATTTTATTTCGCTCTTGGATTCTCTTTCAATTACAGTGATTAACGATATGAAATATCGGAGCCTTTCCTTTTTTTCATTTTTCTTAATTTCGTGATAAATTATTTGTGGAATGACGGATCATATAGATAAAATAGCACAGGAGCTTAACTTGTCCGAAGAACAGGTTGGAAACACGGTCGCCCTTTTAAACGAAGGCGCCACAGTTCCCTTTATCGCGCGTTACCGCAAAGAGGTAACCGGCAGTCTCGACGAAGTACAGATCACCCGCATCCGCGACAGGATGGAACAATTGATCGCACTTGACAAGCGAAAGGAAGCCATCCTGAATTCCATCAGGGAGCAGGACAAACTTACCGATGAACTCGAAAAGCAGATCCAAGAAGCCGAAACCATGTCGGAACTGGAAGACATCTACCTTCCTTTTAAACCCAAACGGAAAACCCGCGCTACCATTGCAAAAGCAAAAGGTCTTGAACCACTGGCTAAGATGATCATGGCTCAGAACAGCAACGATGTGGAAGTTATGGCTGAACGTTTCGTAAATAAAGAGAAAGATGTTAAAACCATTGAAGACGCTTTGGCAGGAGCAAGAGATATCATTGCCGAATGGATCAGTGAAAATAAGTTTGCAAGAGGAAAAATCAGAAAATTGTTTATGCGCAGGGCACTGATTGAGTCAACTTTCGTTAAGGACATGGAAGAAGCCGGAAATAAATACCAAACCTACTTTGATTGCAAAGAACTCATCATGAAATCCCCTTCGCACCGCATCCTGGCGATGTTCAGAGGAGAAAATGAAGGATTCCTCAAAGTAAAAGTTCATCCTCCCGAAGAAGAAGCATTGGATATCCTGCAGGAACTTTTTGTAAAATCCAGCAATGCCTCCGGCGACCAGGTTTACGATGCGATGAAAGACAGCTATAAACGACTGATCCAGCCATCTATTGAAACAGAGATCAGGGCTATGGCAAAGGAAATTGCCGACCAATATGCCATCCGGGTTTTTGCCGATAACCTTCGGCAGTTGCTGATGGCTTCCCCCCTTGGCGAGAAAAATGTCCTGGCTATCGATCCGGGCTTTAACTCAGGTTGCAAGCTTGTTTGTCTGGATCGCCAGGGTAAATTGCTTTACAATGAAACCATTTATCCTCACCCGCCTCAGAACGAAGTAAAGCAATCCATCAATAAAATTCTACAGTTAGTCAATGCTTATAAAATAGACGCGATTGCAATTGGAAACGGAACAGCAGGAAGAGAAACCGAAAATATGTTCAGGAGGATACGTTTTGAAAAAGATGTCATGGTGGTGATGGTGAATGAAAGTGGTGCTTCGGTGTATTCGGCTTCTCCGGTTGCAAGGGAAGAATTCCCTGAATATGATGTAACTGTGAGAGGTGCCATTTCCATCGGAAGAAGACTGATGGATCCGCTTGCAGAGTTGGTTAAAATCGATGCGAAATCAATCGGTGTCGGACAATACCAGCACGACATCAACCAGGTTTCATTAGGCAAAAGTCTTGACGATACAGTGATGAGTTGCGTTAACTCGGTGGGTGTGGAAGTCAACACAGCAAGCAAACAATTGCTTGCTTATGTTTCAGGTGTAGGACCGATGCTGGCAAAAAACATAATTGACTACCGCAATAAAAATGGCGCATTCAAATCGAGGAATGAATTGAAGAAAGTCGCCCGGTTTGGAGAAAAAGCATTTGAACAGGCTGCAGGATTTCTCAGGATCAGGAATTCTGAAAACCCACTTGATAAGAGCGCTGTTCATCCCGAAAGCTATTATGTGGTTGAGAAAATGGCAAAAAAGCTGAATTGTGAAATAAGCGAACTAATGACAAAGGAAGAGCATAGAAAACTCATCAACCTGAAAGATTTCATAACCGAAAAAACAGGACTGCCTACATTGACAGACATCATGGAAGAGCTTGCCAAACCAGGGCGCGACCCCCGCGAAAAGTTCGGTTTCTTCGAATTTGCCAAGGGCATTCACACCATCAACGACCTTGAAATCGGGATGATATTACCCGGTATCGTCACCAACATCACTGCATTTGGCGCTTTTGTTGATTTAGGAATAAAGCAAAACGGACTTATTCATAAAAGCAATTTGGCCGATAAATACGTTTCCGATCCGGCTGAACATGTGAAGCTGAACCAGAAGGTTAAGGTTAAAATCGTTGAGATCGACAAGATTAGAGGCAGGATTCAATTGTCGATGAAGGAAATGGATCAAAAGTAAGGTCATCTGATCCACTTCCCTGTTACAATAAAACTTCAAAAAATACCCTAAGGAGGACAGGCATCCCAGGTTGTTAAGGAAGTACTTTATTTTATTTCCTAAAAATAAAACCTTAGTAATACGCCTGTGTCAGTCCTGAAAGTTGAGTATTTACTTTCCTCATCATCCTGGCTGTCAGTCGATTTTCCTGAGGTATAGATTAATCCAATTTCTCCTCCAAGACTAAAATGTTTACCAAACAAATATTCTGCTCCAAAAGCTGGCCCAACAGAAAATAAGTTGTATTTCATCTCTTCTTTGGTTTCGTATCCGCTGTAGTAACTTATGTAATTATTTTTAACGTTTCCGAGTTCAAAGCGAAGGCCTCCATAAAAATTAGTTTGTCCCTTTTGAAACATACCGAAAAATCCTGCGCCATAATATAAACCCTGGTCCGTTAAATCATCATCCTTGTCTTTGTATAGACTTAACCCAATCTCAGGCTCAATTCTGAAATTCTTCATCGGCGTTATTGTAAATAAAATTTTGCTAGAAGGAAGCATTGAATAATCAAAGAAATAAATCATTTGGTCAAATTGTAACCCCATACCAAATATCTTCATTTCAGACTTTTCTTCCTGCGCTGATGCTGTGTAAACTGAACCCGCTAAAAGAATAGCAAATGTCAAAAAAAATGTCTTTTTCATGATAATTTAATTTAAATGTTTAACAATAGAACCTGTTTAAACTTTATGTTTAATTCGAATTATCAAAGGGATGTTAACGCATTTTAATTTATTTGCGAAGAATTTATTAGTTGAAAACGGCTGTAGTTTTTCTGGTTTTAAATGGAAATATTGAGTTTGAAGTTCCATTTCTTTGCTATTAATGTTGCCAAATTAATTAAAATAACAATGCATCCGACAGAGAATTATTATATTTTGTATGAAGGGTATTGTTTAACTGGTCGTTTTAATTAAAAATTCACCCCATGGAATTTTCGCAACGCTTAACAGTGCAGGAAAACGAGATCACAAGATAATTTACATCTTCAAAATTTTACAATATTTATTACGTTTGTATTCTGAAATTTGAATTCATGTTGAAAAAAATTTTTGTCCTCTTTCTTTTTCTTATCCTGGTTTTAATGGATTTGAAAGTAGTTGGTCAGCGCATCAAGGGTCAAATTATTGCCGGGATGAACCTTTCGCAGGTGGATGGAGATGAAGTTTATGGATTTCACAAAGCGGGGCTGAATGCAGGTCTGGGGGCTATCCTTCCATTGGGCAAGAATTTTTCATTTACCATTGAGACCCTGTTTAATCAGAAAGGATCATACCAGGGAGAGCAGTATGAAGATACCGTAACCAATCCTTCAACGGGCAATAAAGAGTTGTGGACCGGAGAGTACAAGCTGAAACTTGATTACCTGGAGGTGCCGGTTTTATTTCATTATACCGACAAAGAAATTATAACAGCGGGGGTTGGATTCTCTTATGGAAGGTTGGTAAATGTAAAAGAATATGAGCATGGGAGGCAGGTGGAAACGACCACACTTAACGGAGGACCTTATGACAGGAATGATTATGATGTTCTTGTTGACCTTAATTTCAGGGTTCATAAAAAAATTCCCAGGTTCAAAATGAATATCCGTTATGCTTATTCTATGAGTAAAATCCGTACCCGAACATTTCTTGATAAATTTGGCAATGAGACCATTACACGTGATCAGTATAACAACCTTTTCTCCCTTCGGTTGATTTATGTCTTTAATGAACAACCTCCGCTTGGTGATCAGAGAAAATAACAATCTGCTAAGGATTAATCCTGCTCTAAACCTGAAATTTTTTACTAAACAAATTGATAGTAGATTTGCATTCATTAAGAATTGCAATTCATGTCGGAATATTTTAGCTGGCCTTTTTTCTGGAAATTTTTAAAATTCGGTGTTGTCGGGTTTTCAGGTGTTTTTGTCGATTTTGGATTTACTTCCTGTTTTGAGCGCGATGTGAGCGTTCTCAAAAATCGTTATTGATTTTCAATGATTTAGAAAATTAAAAATTGCTATTTGGGTCATGCGGAGTAAATTTGGGGTATGTTTATCCGGAAAAATAAGAATCGCAGTGGCTCGGTCAGTATCCAAATTGTTAAAAAAAACAAGCGCAAAAATAAGGTCATTAAGACGGTCGGTTTAGCTCAAACCCAACGTGAAGAAGAACTTCTCACTATGCTGGCAAAGACTGAACTGGATGGGATTCAGGGAAGCCAAAGCCTATTTGTTGAACACGATGATTTGGTAGTTGACAATTTTATTGAGAGCATTTCAAACGATCATTTGCAAATAGTCGGGCCGGAATTGATCCTGGGGAAAATTTATAAAAAAATTGGTTTTCCGGAGGGTGGGTCATGCGATTACTTCAAGAGGCTGGTTTTGTGTAGATTGGTTTATCCTGGCAGCAAATTAAAGACCGTTGATTACTTCAGGCAGCATTTGAATCTTGATGTGAGTGTTTATACTATTTACCGGTTTTTGGATGAGTTAGCATCCGGGCTGAAGCAGGAAATAGAAGAAATATCATTTAACTACACAAAGAAAATACTGCGTGGTAAAATAGGAATTGTATTCTATGATATGACCACATTGTATTTTGAAGCATCTGAAGAGGATGACTATCGCATTACAGGCTTTTCAAAGGATGGCAAGCATCAACAGCCCCAGATTATGATTGGACTTTTGATCAGCAGCCATGGATACCCGATAGGCTACGAAATATTTGAAGGAAACACATCAGAAACCAAGACATTAATCCCTGTACTTGAGCATTTCCAAAAGAAATTTCAACTCAATAAGCCGATCATAATTGCTGATGCCGCTCTTTTATCACAGAAGAACATAGATGCTCTCAGAGTTGAAAAATATGAATATATACTTGGCGGCAGAATCAAGAATGAAACTGAGGTCATTAAAGAAAAGATTTTAAGCCTTAAAATAAAGGAAGACAAGCCACGCGAATTATCATCGTCCAATGGCAGGCTGATTGTTACCTATTCACCAAAACGAGCACACAACGACCGGAAAAACCGGGAGAAAGGACTAATACGGTTAGAAAAAAAGGTAGAAAGCGGCAAGCTTTCCAAGAAACACATCAACAACAGGGGATACAACAAATACCTGAAATTAACAGGTGAGGTTAATATTGCAATCGATTATGAGAAGTTCCAGACAGATGGACAATGGGATGGATTAAAGGGATATGTTACCAATACCAGTTTAAGCAAAAACAGAGTGATAAAACATTACAGCCAATTATGGAATGTTGAAAAAGCCTTCCGGATATCTAAAACAGATTTAAGAATAAGGCCTATCTTTCACCGGCTAAAGAAAAGGATCGAAGCCCATATTAGCATCTGTTTTACAGCATATACCATTTACAAAGAACTTGAAAGACTACTCAGAAACAACAAAATATCACTCTCACCCGAAAAAGCCATTGAAAACATAAAAGAAATAAGGCAGCTAAACTATTCATTGCCAAAATCAAGGCAGTTTAAAAGCAAACTTCTAAAACCAAACCCTATTCAATCTCAGCTCCTAAATATGAAAATCTGAAACTTGGGTCATGCATTGCACAAAACAGGACAGCGCTCGATCTTGCTGAAATGGGTGCATCGGTAATTGTTCATGGCCGTGATCCTGAAAGGACAAAAAACATAGCCATCGAAATTAAAGAGTCCACCGGAAATCCTTCTGTTGACTTTTTTGTTGCTGACTTTTCCAGTCTACAGGAGGTAAAAACGCTTTCCGATCAACTTCATGAGAAATACGACCGGCTTGATGTTCTCATCAACAATGCAGGGGTTTACATGAAGCAAAGGGAGTTGAGCAAAGATGGATTTGAAATGACTTTTGCCGTTAACCACCTTGCACATTTCATGCTTACACACCTTCTGATGGATTTAATTCAGAAGCCCGCTCATAGCCGGATCATCAATGTTGCGTCTATGGCCCATGCCCATGAAATGGATTTTGACAACCTTCAGGCTGAAAATTTTTTTGACGGATATACTGCTTATTCTCTATCCAAACTTTGCAATATAATTTTTTCCTACGAACTTGCAACGAGACTTGAAGGAACTTCCACCACGGTGAATTGCCTTCACCCGGGAGTAATTAAAACAAAACTACTCAGGGTAGGGTGGGGAATGGGGGGCGGTTCTTTATCATCAGGTTCAAAAACTTCTGTTTATCTTGCTTCCTCTAATGAAGTTGAAAAAGTAACCGGCAGATATTATGCAAATAGCCGGCCTGCCATTTCCGCTAAGGTATCTCATGATCCTGTTTTTCAAAATAAGCTTTGGCAGATGAGCGAGAGGTTTATTGCCCCTTTGCTTCACAAATGAGGATAATGAAGCGATTTCTTTTCCATATCCAATAGATAATTTGATACCTCGTGAACTTTTCAGTGGCCTCAGCGTATATGTCGTAAGAATAAAAATATGAAAAATACTACTTTTGTGTGGTTGGCAGTTTCCGGTAAATTTCATAATGTTGCATCCCAAATAATTTTAAAGTTAAAAAAATGAAAAGAGCGGTTTTATTTATTATTCTGTCATTGATAATTCTTACGGTTTACTCGCAGCGGATTTATTTTTGTGAAAATTATACCCAAAGCGGAGAACCTATAGGACCATCGATGAAACTGAGCTCGCCGGCAGGAGGTGGGTATATTTACATTCTTTACCAAAATGGAAGCACTAACATTACAGCGGATAAATTATTCATCTATGTCGATAAGCTGGCCACCAGCGATTATGTGCCTTTCGATGTAAAAGAAATGACCATCGACAAGACCAAAAACTGGGCTGTGTATGATTATAATTTTATGAACATTGGAGATTACCGGGTTGTAATAAAGGATCAGAATTTAAAAGAACTTTCAAAGGAATACCTTCAATTAGTGCTGAAAGAAGAAGAACCTGCGACAAGTTCATCAGATGACGACTGGCTCGATTACGATGACCCGACCAGCATGTTTTATTACACTTATTCCACCCTGGAAGCGTGTGTTGGAATTGATTCCTATACGGGAACTCCCAATACTGTATCCACAAGCTTTTCAATTGACCGTAGTCTGGGAGGCAGAATCTATTTTAAAGTTACCAATCCCAGCAAGGACATCCACACCGATCAGTTAATTGTTTACATCAATAAAAATGATGCTTCCGGTGTATCTCAGACGTTCGATACCAAATACTATACGGTAACAGATCCCAGCCGTTCATGGGATTATTTCATTTATGATTTTTATTCAGATGGCGATTATTCCATCAGCGTTTATACAAAGGATTTTGTGTTTTTCAATACTTTATCCATCAACTGTTCCTACAAGAATTAGGATTTTACTCGTTTGAAGAAGTTTTAGCTTTGGGTTATTAATCTGCCAAAGTTGTGACCTTAATTTACAAACTTTATTTATCCTTCCTCACAAATCATCCGCCCTTAAGCATGCTCAAAAAACTTATTACCACAGTAATAATTTATCACTATTGTTTACGATGGAGGTTGCCAGGAGAATCCGCCAAAAGGGGGGATCAAGGGAATAAAAGCGAATTTTACCTGATCTGTCTGCGTAAAACATTTGATCAGAACTAAAACGAAGAAAAATTTCTATTTTTGAAGCAAAAAATGATTCATAGGATTCTTGATTGAATAATAAATTTATCATAAAATACACTGGTTTAAAAGGTTAGAGGCGCTAACTTTTTCAGAAACTCGCTCTCAGATAGGAGGAATGAATAGTTGACCAAAAAAAATTTATGGGTATAAAAATTACTGCGTCAGGCTTCTTGTTATTGATTGCAGTTTTAGTTTTTTCAATTAGTGATATTCGTCAACCAAAAGATTATTCCCGCGACTCATGGGAACAGTACCTTTCGGATGAATATCAAAAGGTACCTGAAGGTGCCGGCAAGCCTGATATGGCAGCTCTCCAGAATTACTATATGACCATTGATCCGGAACTGAAACGTGTTCCTTCAGAAAGGTTATATAGTGCTTTCATGAAAACCAAAGAATTCCTATTGCAAAAGGAAAGTAAAAATTCTGCAACCGACCTCGAATGGATTGAAACGGGTTCCAACATGGGCGGACGGACCCGGGCCATTATGTGGGATCCCAACGATGTGGCCGGAACCAAAGTTTGGGCTGGCAGTGTGACCGGAGGATTGTGGTACAACAATGATATTTATGATGATTCATCCGAATGGCAGCCGGTAAACGACTTTTGGCCGGGATTGTCAGTCAGTTGTATTGTTTCTGATCCGAATGACCCGATGATATTTTATGCGGGAACGGGCGAGTATCAAACAGCGAGGATCATATACCGCGAATCTTCAGGTGTAGGAATTGGAATCTGGAAATCAACCGATGGCGGGGAAACCTGGGACATCATATCCTCCACGGAAGATTTTAAATATATTTCTGATATGAAATTCAGAGACGAAAATGGCATAAGTGTTTTATATGCCGGTGTTGTTTCTGGCTATTATCACGGAATCAATTTTCAAAGCGTTCCATCTGACGGTCTTTACAGGTCGACAGATGGAGGAAATACATGGGGGCAGGTACTTCCAAATATTGTCGGAGAGAATCATCCTTATACTCCGGCCGATCTTGAGATCGGTCCCACTGGCAGAATATTTGTCGGAACCATGAAGAATCTTGATGGAAACGGGGGTGCATCAATCCTTTATTCTGATATGGGTTCTGCAGGTACCTGGACCCTATTTGATGACTATGAAGCAATTATCCAGAATGATCCTGAATATAATATTCCCGACCGGATCATTATTGCCTGTGCTCCCTCTAATGCAAACAGGGTTTACGCCCTGGTTGGTGCCGGCTGGATAAATTCTACCAACTTTAATTATGCAGAAGGAAGGTATATTCTCAAGTCAAACAATGGCGGGCAAAACTGGACCCAAACGAATTTACCGGGCGGTAATCCGGAATGGGCAACCCTATCATGGCATGCGTTTGCAGCAGCTGTAAGTCCAACTAACTCGAATAAACTATATGTTGGAGGATTGGATATCTGGAAATCGATTAATGGAGGGGATTCATGGTCGAAAGTGTCTGACTGGACCCTGATGTACTCAGGCGGAGGTGATGATTATGTGCATTGTGACCAGCATGTAAAACTCTATAAAGAAAATACATCCAGCGAAATGTTGCTGAGCAATGACGGGGGTGTTTTCTATACGGGTAATGCTTACTCCAGCAATCCTGTTTTCCAGGAAAAAAATAAAAACTATAACACACTTCAATTTTACACCTGCGCTATTTACCCTGTTACCGGTATTAATTATTTTGTGGGTGGACTGCAGGATAACGGAACTTTACTTTATACCGGTGAACCGCTTGACATTAACGACATGATCGACATCAATGACGGAGCTTATTGCTTTTTTGATAATACAGAACCAAATATCATGATCACATCTACCATTTTTAACGAGTATAAAATATTCTATAATTGGGAACCCTACGCCGATATGGGCATCGTTGAAACCGGAGTTTTTATTAATCCAGCCGATTATGATAGTGAAAATAATATTCTTTTTGCGAATGCGGTAAAATTTAATGGTACTTACTCTAACCAGATTTTGAAGATTACAGGTATCCCCGATAACCCGGTTAGTCAATTGATCAGCTTGCCTGTCAGCCTGAACTCCTTTTTTTCACTTGTTAGGGTTTCGCCCTTTTCCCCTGATGGAACTACCACTTTATTCCTGGGATCGCAAAATGGCCGGTTATTCAGGGTGAATCATGCACAAACCAATCCGGTGGTGACTGAAATTGGTTCCGATGATTTCCCGTTAGCATACCTGTCAAGTTTAGCCATTGGTGGTTCCGAGGATACTCTCCTTGTTACTTTCTCAAATTATGGTGTTCCTTCAGTCTGGCAATCATATAACGGTGGAACATACTGGGAAGATATTTCGGGTAATCTTCCGGATATGCCGATCCGCTGGAGCTTATATCACCCCCAGGACAGCAAAAGGCTTATGTTGGCAACTGAGATTGGAATATGGTCAACCAACGATGCCAGTCAGGTTAATGTTATTTGGGAGCCAGATGCCGGTATGCCGAATGTAAGGATTGACATGCTTCAAATACGGACTTCAGATAATATGGTGTTAGCTGCAACGCATGGAAGGGGTCTTTTATATACAACCTGGAACCTGAATCCTTCTACAGCTCTCACAGAAATCAGGCCTTTAGAAGTAAATCTATATCCTAATCCTGCCAGTGATTTCATCCGTGTTAAAATCGGAGATGCTCATCAGGCGGATATAAGTATGATAAGCCAGGATGGTCTTCTGGTTTATAAAGGAGTGGTTCGGGGAAATGAAAAAATTGATGTAAGGAATATCCCCAAAGGCATATATTTAGTCACGGTTCTTACTGAAGGGAGGAAGTCTATTGGTAAACTCGCTGTATACTAACAGACTGCTTTTGGTTTCAATTCCTAATAGTTTATTACAGTTATATATTTATTGAATCAAGCAACCTTTTATTAAGATTTTATTGTCATAATGCCATGTATATCGAAAATTCAGGATAATTGAATTTCCATTTTTTAATAATAATAACTTTGTCCCCGACTTTAACAATTTAAAAATTATATACCATGTTGAGAAAAGTTCTACTTTCCTTTTTAATTTTAGCGTTAATTCCATTCAAAATGGAAGCTGAATGGGTATCGCTGGATAATAATAAAACACCGAATACGCCTCCAAAAGTTACAATGCTCAGCGATAATAATAGCAGCACTGTGATTAAGATTGAAATTTCCGGATTCGATGTAAAGGAATTCAATTCAAGTGGCAAAACATTTCAGGCTGTTGATTTACTTTCGGAAATGTTCACCGCAAACCCAGGTTATCCTGAAGTGCCCTATATAGCTAAAGTTTTAGCTATACCGGATCAGTCCGGGATTTCAGTTGAAGTTTTAGAAACAAGTGAAATTCTGACATTCAACAATGTATATTTACCACCCGCACGGATGAGTTGGTTTGAAGGTCAGCCAGAACCTCCTTATGAAGAAAATATGGACATCTATCACACTGATGATGTATACCCGAATGTTTATGCTCAAGTTGAGTCTCCCGCAGTATTCCGTGATTTTCGCATTGCCCGTGTTTCTGTTTTCCCGGTCCGCTATGTTCCGGGTAAAAAGGAACTGCAGGTTGCTACCTCTATCACTATTCGTATAAATTATGGTGCCGGTGAAGTTGTGAATCCTAAAATTATCGCTAAAAAAGCAATTGCGCCTTCTTTCGGAAACCTTTATCGTAGTTTCATTTACAATTATCAGAGTGTATTGGATAAGATTTATGATGGCAAGGAGGAAGGACATGAATTGATACTATGTATTATGCCCGATGAGTTTGTTGCAAGCTTTCAGATTTATGCCGATTGGAAACGTCAAAGCGGAACGGATGTACATGTGACCAAATTCAGTGATATAGGGGCAAATGCCACCAATCCGGATATCATCAAAAATCATATCGCCGATGCCTATCATAATTGGGAGTTTCCGCCAACTTATGTTTTAATCATAGGTGACGATGGTGTATTTCCTAAAAAAATTGTCACTTATCCCAACTATTCATTCCCAAATGAAGATTACTTTGTAGAGGTAGATGGAAATGATTATTTTCCTGAAATGATGATAGGACGTTTTACCAATCAGGGCGATGTCCGCTTGCAGATAATGATAAATAAATTTTTAAAGTACGAAAAAACTCCTTATACTGCTAATCCGGCCTGGCTTAAAAAAGGAATTGTTTGTGCAAATAATGATTATGCTTCACAATTAGAAGTCAAACGATTTACGGCCGATTTAATGCTCGAAGATGGTGGTTTTACCTCCGTGGATACCATGATGAGTGATCCCGGCTGTACTTATGATATAGATGATATTATAGGTGCAATTAACAATGGCCGGAGTTATTTAAACTATCGTGGCGAAGGCTGGTACTATGGATGGTATGCCAGTTGTTATGACTTCAGTACTTCAGATGTATCCAGTTTAAACAACGGTGAAAAATTTACTTTTGTGACGAGTATTGGCTGCGGTGTTGCAATGTTCGATGCCCCGGGAGGTAATTGTTTTGGCGAAGAATGGGTTGAAATGGGTTCATTATCCAGTCCGAGAGGTGCCGCAGCTTTTATCGGTCCAACTTCCAACACTCATACACAATATAACAACAAGATTGACAGGGGTATTTATGTAGGAATGTTTCAGGAAGGAATGGACACTCCAGGGCAGGCATTGTTGCGGGGAAAACTTTTTATGTACAATTGTTACGGAAACGAATACTATGTGCAATATCATTATAAAGTTTATTGTGTTTTAGGAGATCCGAGCATGCATATTTGGAAAGATATTCCACTTGCTGTGAATGTGAATTATTCATCAACTATTCCTATTGGTAACAACCAGATGGAATTTACAGTTACATTTGCTTCATCGGGAGGACCGGTTGAAAATGCTGAGGTTTGCATAACCGGAGAAGAAATCTTTGTAACAGGGGTTACTGATTCGCAAGGAAAGGTATTTATTGACATAACGCCTGAAATACAGGAAACTTTGACCGTAACGGTGCGCGGAGGAAAAGTGATTCCTTTTCAGGGTACTTTAGAAGTTATCAAGCCCGCAGTATTTGTTGAACCGGCGAGCGATCCTATCGTTGTTGATATTGACGGAAATACGGATGGACTGATAAATCCCAATGAAAATGCTAATATTACTTTCACCCTTAAAAATTGGGGAAGCCAAACCGCCAGCAGTGTGCAAGCTACTTTATCGGCACCTGGCTCAAATTATGTACAAATAATCACTACCAGTCCTGTAAACTTTGGTAACCTGGCTCCGGGAGGTTCGTCTACCGGAAACCCATTTCAGTTTTACATAAAACCCTTTTGTCCGGTAGGACAAATAATCACGCTACAATTGCACGTTACCAGCGGTTCCAATTCCTGGAACTATAATTATAATGTGGAAGTAAAGGGATGCATGTTGGTGGTTAATAATTATGTGGTACACGATGATGGTTCACCGAATAAAAATTACCGGATGGATCCGGGAGAAACAGTTGAATTATTTCTCTCAGTTTTGAATAACGGAGTAGATGTTGCGCCCAATGTATTGGGGATTTTAACAAGCAATGACCAGTATATCACTATTGAAGATTCTACCAGTTCATTTGGAATAATCCAAATCAATGGTGTTGGGATAAATATTTATGATTATTTTGAGGTTAGTGTTGATGCATCGTGTCCCGCAGGATATTTTCCTGAGTTTTCGCTGAAGCTTTACACACAGGGTGGAAATTATCCTTATCAAACATTTCCTGACTTAATTATTCCGGTTGGCTTACCCATACCTGCTGATTATACCGGGCCTGACGCCTATGGTTATTATGCTTATGCAAGCAATGACTCTTTTTATGATCAGACACCGGTTTATGATTGGTTTGAACTTGAAGGAATGGGTACTCAAATAAATATACTGGGTTTAGGTGATTATACAAAGACTGTGAGCTTGCCATTTGCATTCAAATACTATGGTACTAATTATAATCAAATTCGGATCAGCACAGATGGCTGGATAGCGATGGGCAGTGGTACACAAACTGCCCCCGTAAATGCTCCCCTTCCGCACAATGATAATGTGGCAGGTATGTCAGCGGTTTTCTGGGATGATTTGCACTGTGTACCATTTTATCCGGGTGAAATATTTTATTATAATGATAATGCAAACCACCGTTTCATTATTGAGTGGGATAGCATCTCGCATAATGATACCTTAGTAGAACCTAAAAGAGAGGTTTTTCAGGTGATTTTATTAGATCCTGCCCATTATCCGACTGCAACCGGAGATGGCGAAATGATCTTCCAGTATAAAAAGCTTGTGGCTACTGAAAGTGTTACGGTTGGCATAGAAAATAATTCGCAGAATATTGGTCTGCAATATGTATTTAATGATAATTATGATCCTACAGCTTCTGATTTGGTAAATGAATTGGCTATAAAATTTAGTACTGAACCGCCCTCTGCTTCAATTGTAACATCTGTTGAGGAAAACCAGGATCCAGGTAATGAACTTGCGCAGGGAGGCTTTGGATTGGAGCAAAATAAGCCCAATCCATTTAATTCTCACACCCGGATAAGCTATACTTTACCTGAACAAAGCCATGTATCACTTGAGGTTTTTAATATCAGAGGGGAATTGATAGCTACACTTCAGAACGGACAACAGCCGGCAGGAAAATATACCGTAGAATGGAATGGGAAGAATGACGGTGGAGATCCTATGGTTTCAGGCATTTATTTTTATCGTCTTCAGGCGGAAGGATTTACCGGTACCATGAAAATGTTCATGCTGAAGTAATCTGAAACAGTTCAATGAATGTATAGTTTTTACATTTTACTTGCTATATTAATTATAGCTGTAATTGTGGGTCTTGTTGAATATATGCGTCATCAGCAACGCATTTATTCAATTCCAATACGAATTCATATTAATGGCACAAGGGGCAAGTCAAGTGTTACCCGGTTAATCGGGGCCGGCTTGAGGGCAGGTGGTATATCAAACATTACAAAAGTTACCGGCACATTTCCCCGCCTGATCATTGAAGACGGTACGGAAACTTACATCCATCGTAAATCCTCAGCAAATATCATTGAACAGTTATCTATCGTGAAATTTGCAGCTTCCCGTAAAGTCAAGGCTTTGGTCATGGAATGCATGGCACTGCAACCCCAATTTCAGACGATTACTGAGCATCACATGATTCATTCCAATATTAATGTAATGACGAATATCAGGATAGATCATACGGATGTAATGGGTCATACCTTACCGGAAATCGCCGAGACGCTGGGACGCACCATTCCTAAAAATGAACACCTTTTCACCTCTGAAAACGTAATACCAGAGACACTGAAAAAAATGGCGGATAAGCGAAACACAATTACACATTTTATTGATCCGCAATCAGTTTCCCAGGAAGAAATGAAAGGTTTCAGGTATATTGAACATCGGGAAAATGTATCATTATCTCTGGCGATTTGCCAACACCTTGACATTGATCGTGAAATAGCTTTAAAAGGTATGTACGATGCTGTTCCAGATGCCGGTGTTTTATGGTGTCACAGGGTAGAAGTATTTCAAAAAAGATTGATTTTTTACAACGCATTTGCAGCAAACGATCCGGATTCAACCTTGCTGGTATGGCAAAAAATCAGGGATGAGATTGGTTTTGAAGGATTGCGCATCATTCTTTTAAATACCCGTCAGGACAGGCTTTACCGTGCCCGTCAACTGGCAGAAATGGTGGGTAGCAGAATGCAAAATGAATTTGACTTTTTGATGCTGATCGGCCAATCAACAGATGTTGTTGAAAATATTTCAATCAGTTGCGGAATTCCAAAGAACAAGATAATAAGTGTAGGATGGACAACACCTGATAAGGTTTTTGAAAAGATATTATCTGTAACTGAAAAAATGTCCACTATAGTAGCTATTGGCAATATGGGAGGCATGGGTGCTGAAACAGTTGAATTTTTTAAGCACAGAAGCATTTAAAAAATGATTGAGCTAGCAATTACTTTAGGTTTAATTTTAAGTTTGCTTTCCTACGAAGTTTTCGGGATAGCTGCGGGAGGTATCGTTGTGCCAGGGTATATTGCATTGCAACTTTCGCACCCTGAAAGGCTTATTGGTACCGTGGGGGTAAGTTTGCTTACCTACTTAATTATTAAAGTTTTAGCGAATTATACTTTCCTTTACGGTCGCCGCCAAATGGTGCTCAGTTTATTAATTGGCTGTTTACTGGCTAATTTTTCCCGGTATTTCCTGTCGATTGAGTTAGCAAGTACAACGCTTGAGCTTCAGGCAGTGGGTTGGGTCATTCCCGGATTAATTGCTCATTGGTTCGCAAAGCAGGGTATCTTTAAAACATTAAGCGTATTGTTTGTTTCTTCAGTACTCGTGCGGTTAATATTAATATTGTTTTTCATGGGGGCTTTGTTGCCCAAATAAGATAAATGGAATAATGTATAAATTCAGAGCCACATCCACTATCGTTTTGAGCCTGTTATCCGTTTTATCGCTATTGGCTTTTATTGCGGTTGAGAATAGCAAGGTAGATGCTAAACAGGACTGGTACAAGGAGAAACTCGAAGCGGCTCAGCTTTCTCAATTGGCCGCCGATTATTTAAAAAACCACCGGCTTGAAAATAGCGTTTTCGTTGATGCTGTCAACGACCCAAATCAAACTGCATTGATTGGTCAGGAATACACACTCATAACAACAGATCAGGGTGAGATTGAAGCAAAGCTGTCATCTACAAATCCAAATTTTGCAGCCGTGGTGGTGCAACTATTAAAGGAAGCCCGTTTAAAAGAAGGGGATAACGTGGCTGTTGCATTTTCCGGTTCATTTCCTGGTTTAAATATTTCAGTGATTGCGGCGCTGGAAACCTTAAAATTGCGACCTACTATTATCACTTCGGTTGGCGCTTCCAACTATGGCGCAAATGATCCGTACTTCACCTGGTTGGATATGGAAAGCATATTGCACAAAGCCAACATTTTTCAAAGCAAGTCCGTCGCTGCTTCTATTGGTGGAAGTAATGACCAGGGCCGCGGATTAAGTCCGGAAGGACGTGATTTGATTATTAAAGCCATTGAAAGGAACAATGTCGAATTCATTAATGAAAAGTACCTCGAAAAAAATATTGCCAGGCGATTGGCAATTTACGATGAGCGAAGTGAAGGGAAGCCTATAAAAGCATATATTAATGTGGGTGGTGGAATTGCCAGTCTTGGGAATACTGTTAACGGTAACCTTATCCCTTCAGGGTTAACAGAATTTTTACCCATGAAAAATTTTCCGGTTCAGGGTGTTATCATTCAAATGGGACAAAAAGGTATTCCGATTATTCATCTGCTGAATATAAATCAGTTACTTGCGAAATTTGGATTACCTAATAGCCCGGTTCCACCTCCTGAGCCTGGTGAAGGTGGTATTTTTGTAGAAAAAAAATACAATATTTTTGTAACTGCAATTGCTACATTCATTTTAGTTGTTGTGATTGTTTTAATATATCTGAGTGAGCGAAAGCACCATCAACTGGGAACGGACGTGGTACCCATGACGAATAATCAAAATAGGAATAAGGATGACAATGAGGAGATTCCAGTTTTATAAATAAAATGCTGTTAAGTTTTACTTTAAATAAAATCAGTCATTAATGAAAAAGATCCTGTTTGTTTTGTCGATATTGATTGCCTGCCATTCTGTAATTATGGCCCAGTCAGATGGGAAATCCACCTCCCTGAAGCCGACAGGTTATCAAAAAAGAGTAACAACAATAATTGCTGGTAAATCCAGAAATTATTATTCTCTCAGTTCTGAAACTCCTTCCGTTATAAATATTCTGGGGCCGGGTAAGTTGAAGGTAAACACCCGTGGCAGATTTAAGCCCGGTGAAGGGACTGTGATAAAATATGAAGTATTGTACACTGTTGATGGCGGCGAGCAAAAGAGTGTAGCAATAAGTAATGTTGAGCGTTCTAAAGATGCCACTTATGAAAATGGGACATTGGGTGTGCCGGGTCAGCTTAAAGATATTGAAATTGAGTTGGGACGGGGCAATCACACTGTAGCAATTAAGCTTAAAGACAATACAAGAAGTGTGGCATGCCGCTATGTTTTTACTCCTGCAAAGGAGAAAAAGCAGGACTGGATTGCATTTTGCCCTAAGCTGCCTTCAGAACCTGTTGATTTGATTTCCGGGGAAACAACTACTGGTTATTATAGGTTCTCAAAAGAAAAACCCTTAAAAATCGAAATCAATGGTCCAACCGAATTGCGTGTATTAACGCGTATAGAGAATCATTTTGAGATGAAAGGGAGAATCCATTATCGCTTGCAGGTGAAGGAATTGGATAAGGTTTTAAACACTTACCAGTTAAGCAGCGAACGCTCTGAAACTGCGGTATATAAAGATAATAAGGAATTGATCCCCGGCAAAGCCTGTGAGTTTGTTATTATCGTCCCAAAGGGAAAACATACTTATGTAATCACCCCATTGGATGAAGATAAGAACACTGTTTTAGGCCGGCTTTTAATCCCTAAAAAAGATGTTAGTCTGGAAAATTAATGGCATCGCAAATCCGGGTTGCAGTTTTAAATGCAAAGTAAACGTATGAAAAGAATAATACTAAATCACCGTTATTTTTTGCCTAAAATAAGCCTGATCCTCACGACAATCATTTTCTTTTTGTCATCAGGAACTATTTTAGGACAGGAAAAGAGTAAAAAGAAAGATAAACTTTTTGATGTTAAATTCGGATTAGCTACATTTTATGATGACAACATTTTAAAATATTCCGAAAAATACCTGGACCGGTTTATGAACGGCGAAGATGAAGGACGATTTCAAATTGAAACTTATGATGATGTGATCCTGAAACCTTCCCTGCAAATCGGTGCAACATACCAGATTTTTAAAAAGCAAAAGTCAAGAATAAATTTCAGTTACAACTACAGCGCTTACATTGTTAATGATGTCAAAAACTGGCAATTTATCAGTTTAGGATTTCAGCAGAGCTTCCTCAAAAAAGCAAGTTTCAGAATAGCCTACTCTTACGTTCCTGAATTTTATGTCAGGCATTTCAGGGATGAAGATATGGTAAATTATTATAAAGAAGTATATGGTTTTGGATATGTGCCAGAAACCTTTGTCCCTTTTTCATTTTCGAAAGATGATTATAGTTTTTGGATACAAAATACGTTTTTTAAAACTACAAGAGTCAGAATTACATTCAATTATTCACAATACTTTCATAACGAGCATTACACAGAATACGATTGTGATAACTTTACCTATGGCTTTCAGGTTGTGCAGGGTATAGGTAAAAAAGTGGATATGGAGTTTGGCTTTGAATTCATGACTTCTGACGCTGTGGCTACTGACGGACCACAAGAACCCAATCCGGATGCTGACGCTGACAACGAAGGTGATACATATATGTTGGGTGTTACCTGGCAAATGCCCAAAATTTTTAAACGAAACCATTCTTTAGGTGCTGGTTTTGAATACTTAAAACGCTATTATACAACGAACAACTATGTGGAAGAAGATCCCGAACATGCCGGTCGGGTAGATGATGTTATCAACCTTGATTTCAATTATCAGTTGAAGCTTAGCAAAGCGTTTGAAGTTGCATTATTCTACAAATGGTTTGGCAGAAATTCAGGTTCACCTTCCTTCAATGATCAGTATCTTTCCAATGAAAAAGATTACAAGCAGGGGCAGATTGGACTTGAAGTAACATATAGTTTGAAATTCTGATATATACCGGTTCAATTATTATGATTCAATAGTTCGAAATTTTAAGATTAAAAATGTATAGAAAATGAAAATGATTAAAAATTTTAAGTTGTGGCTTTTTGGCTTGATATTTTTGTTTAGCTGCGGAAAACCGAATGATCCCGAATCACTGATACCACCCGATATTTCAGGTGGTTATAAAATAGTTAATAAGTTTGTTACTTCCGGGTATGCCCAGGATGTGTTGAAAAAAGACAACTTGCTCTATATCGCTCAGGGTGAAGGAGGATTATTGATACTGAATGTTGCCGATCCGGTAAATCCGGAAATAGTTTCTGTAACGTCTGACGACGTTCGCGGTTATAATACCAGTATAGCTATGAAGGATAGTGTGGTGTATCTGGCAGCCGGCGGGTTTGGACTCAATGTAGTTAATATCAGCGATCCGTTATTCCCCGAGGTGACAGCCACAAATGTGGGTATTAAACCTGCCACAAGCTTTGCCTTGCACGGTGATTATTTGCTTGTAGCTATAACCGAAAAGGGTGTTGGTATTGCCGAGATTAGTGATCCCACAACGCCTGATATCAGGGGAGGATTTTCAGTTTCAGGATATGCCAATGGTTTAGCCATCAACGATACTACTCTTCTATTGGCTGCCTGTGGTGAAATGGGGATGTCCATGTATAACATTTCTGATTTTCAGCAAGGGTATGGTATATACCCCCATGTTGGATGGTGCGACACTCCTGGTTATGCAGAGGCAATTAAAATAAGGGAAAATGATTCTATTGCATTTTTAGCCTGCGGTACTGCAGGCCTTCAAATTATAGATTATTCTGATACCGCCAACATTTTTATTGCCGGAAGTTATGATGGAAGCGGATATGCCAAAGACCTGGAATATAAAAATAACCTTGTTTTCATGACAACTGAGTTGTCAGGTCTTCAAATAATCAACGTAACCAATATAGCCAATCCAACTCTGGTTGGCACAGTTGAAACTGAATATGCACTTGGGCTGGACCTGGATGAAAATTATATTTATTTGGCGGATGATATTGAAGGAATAATTATCATTTCTATTCCTGATTAATAGCCATGAGCGAAGCAGCGGAAGAAAAACAACGCTTTCCATTTATCGATCAGTTTCGTGGTTTGATTATCATCCTAATGCTTGTTGATCATACATCTTACTACTTCAATTCCATTTGGGAACAAATCGATCCGCTTGATCCGCTTTTCAACACCTGGGGCCAATTCGCACTGCGATATGTACCCTACCTATGCGCCCCTGGTTTTTTGATGATGGCCGGTGCTATGGTTTGGTGGTCATTTCAGCAGAAGACTAAAAAGGGGACTCCGGCCTGGACTGTTCGCTGGCATTTGATCCAGAGAGGACTTTTTCTGATTTTAGCTCAGATTACATGGGTAAACTCATCCTGGGGTGGCTTCAGTGAATTTAAACCCAACCATCTTGGCATCATTGCCTGCATTGGCATTTCCATTATTCTGCTGACGCTGATTGTAAAATGGCATTGGCTGTTACGACTATTCATCGGGCTTGCAATCCTGGCAATCCATCCAATTCTGCTCAGGATTCCTTACGATCCGGAAGTCACGTGGTCCCGGGTGCTGATGCAAACATTTATCGACGCGGGTGAATTCAACAAATACCCTGTATTACCCTGGTTTGCCATGGCAACTTTGGGATCGGTGATGGCAACAGGATGGCTCGTCGGATGGAAGACAGATAAAAAACGAATTTACATGAGTTTCGGAATTGGTGCAGTTGCCATTTTCATTTCGATGATTGTAAGGATGGACCGCGGATATGGGAACATTTTCCCCTTTTCCGGCTTCGGGTCTTATTCTTTTTTCTTCGACCAGAAATATCCGCCAAGCCTTTACATGAACCTCTGGTTCTTTGGATGGGTAGTCCTTGGTGTTTGCGCATTCATTGCCATTGGAAAAGTGGCTCCGAAACTTTTGGAGGTTTTTAGTATCCCGGGTAAGGTGGCACTGTTTTTTTACTTTATGCACATTGCAATTATGGGGGTATTTGTAAAACGGTTGGGACTGTTTTACCGCGAAGGTGAGGTTTTCGCTTCGCTCATCGGATTGGCTGTGATGCTGCTGGTAATGCTTCCACTGTGCAAATGGTTTTATGGGGTAAAAAAGCGAAATAAAAATTATTTCATCCAAATGATTTGAGGAAGGGGAGGGATTGGAATGAAAATGATGAAACTATTTACAATAGCAATTTTCCTGGTACCTGCGCTGCTTCTGTTAAATGCCGGTTGTTCAAGTCGCAGTGAACTTCCTGCTGCTCTTGCCGATTCGACAATTACATATCCCGCAAAGATTGCTGATGACATCTCTGCAAAGATCACCCTTTGCCGAAATATAAGTAAGAAGACAGGTAAACGAATTGGCGTAGGAACGTTATTCACCGTCAGGGAAAATGAGAGCGTCCGGGCAATAGTTGATCTCGAGAATATTTTCAAAACCAGCGACCGGGAATTGATGTTCCACTTAGACTGGATTAACGAAAACGGCAATTCTGTTTTTCTTAAGCGAATGGATCTTTCCCCTGACGATTCTTCCTTTACATTAATAAGTTCCTTATCGATCTCACCTGAAAAAAGACAACCGGGAGAATACAATTTCCGGGTTTACCTTTTCAGAGAACTGATTGCAGAGAAAAAATTCAAACTCAGGCCGGAATACCAATATACATCTTCCGACCTAGAGAATATCTTAAATAAAATTACCCTGTGCAGAACCATTGATAAGGAGACAGGCGCCCCAATTGGAGTTGACTCCGTTTTTATAATCAAGGAAAATGGGAAGGTTCGTGCTATTGCAGACTTAAAGAACCTTGATGTTTTCGGCGACCGTGAACTGAAGTTCTCCTTCGACTGGATTGATGAGAGTGGCAAGTCCTTCTTCAGAAAAGAGGTTGATCTGACACCCGACGATTCATCCTCCACAGTAAGTAGCGCCATCCCGATCTCACCAAATGAGAAGCAGCCAGGGAAATACATTTTGCGACTCTAGTTTCTTCGATGATCTGATTGCGGAGAAGAAATTTGAACTTCGCAATGAACCCATTGTCACTTTAAAAAAGGCTTCAGGAATAAAGGCTAAAATTGAGCTTTGCAAAAATATTGATAAGAAAACAGGAGAAAGAATGGGAGTGGGTACCGTTTTCACAATCGCGGAAAAAGAGAAGGTTCGCGCTCTTGTTGATATCGAAAAACAAAGCATTTCTAAGGATCAGACCATGAGTTTCCGCGTTGACTGGATCGGGCCGAACGGCAAGTCTATTTATAAAAAGCAGATTGATCTTAATCCCGGCGATTCCTCCTCAACAATTAATAGTTCCATTTCAATCTCTCCCGAAAATCGAAAACCGGGAAAATACATCTTTAGGATATACCTTCTCAATGACCTGGTTGGAGAGAAAACATTTGAACTCCTTCCGGAATCCAATGCCATTCCTTCAAAGAAAGAATAAAGGAGGTTGAAAAAGCACAGTACATCTAATTGCTTTTTTCATTATCCGGTGTGAAGTCAGCACACTTCATTCGGCAACTTTTAAGTGTGGCTAAGGTAATAATTTTTTATTGGTCTTTTTTCATAGATCCAGATAGATTGAATTGAAAGCAAATCTTATCGTCTTCAATTAATCATGTTATCTTTCTGGCCCTTTTTATTTGGGAACAAAACTATCAGCCCTGTAGTGATACATAACGGCTCATAAATCAAATCTGGAGTATTCAGGTTATCCGAAACAACAACCTGGAACTGGAATTTGAGCTTCTCGCCTCCGGCCCTGAAAGTGAAAGCAGGTTCAATGTATAAGGCAAAAGGATAATCTATGATATATTCCAAATCATAACTGTCACTCACGTCAATACCGGGATCATACTTTATTCGGTTGTAATCGATTCCACTAAACCTGAGGGAAAAAATGAGGTTAATATGTTTGTTGTAATAACCGCATGAGGGTTGAATGAAGTACCGGTTATAATTTAATTTTGATTCCAGATGTGATTCGTATTCGTTTTTCACTCCTCCCCAGCCCACTCCTCCATAAGTTTCGAAAACGAACTTACCCTGAAATGATAAATAATAGCCTGCTCCCACTTCAATCAGGTCATTCTTGCCAGATATCTCATACTCTATATCGGAGTTGGGTAACAGGCTTCTCTTTTTGGCGCCCCAATGATTGTAATTGACCATCATTCCAAAATGATTCGTAAATGAATACGCCATATCCACATCACACCCAAGGGTTAAGGTTCCAAACTGAAAAGCAAGAGATGCTTCTGTTTCATTTTTTTCTTTGAACATAGGTACGTTCTGCGAATTGGGAGCATAATAAAGGGAGATGCACCCCGTGAATAAAAATATGAACGCAAGATAAGCGAGGAGATGAATGAAATATAGCTGACCTGCAAGTTTGGCTTTCCACAGGAAAAATACTGATATTTTTTTCATATTAACCTCCTTTTTTTGTTTGTCACTGGTTACTTGTCGCTGGTCACTGGTTTACAAGAAACCAGCAACCAGAAACCAGCAGCATTTATTGTTTCACTAACTTCGTTACTTCTGTCATTTTCTCATCTTGCAACCTTACGAAATATACTCCCCCTGGCAGGGTGTGTTGATTTAATTTAAAAATAGCTGGTAACACAAAATTAACACAATTATTCCCGGAATTCATAATTATTTTCCTGAAATCACCAATTCCAGGTTCAATTCCCTCCTTAAGGCTTGACCGGCTTATGACTTTGGGGCGGAGGTCGTGTCTCTCCCCCCTTGAGGGGGGCCAGGGGGGTGTTATGATTTGCTTTCAAATGCAAAGCCTTCATTATTTGCTGTGATTGTCCACGCTCGAGGTTCTAATTTTACTATTAGTTCCTTACGATAGGTTCATTCAATCTCAACCATAATTTTTTATTCCTGTTAATTTCATTCTGGTAAATTTTATCCTTTTTCACTATCACTTTAATCTTCTTTCTCTATTTTTACATTTATTAAAAAGAGACTTGACAATGACAGGAGAATCCCTAAACATAATGCAAGACCAACTTGAAAAACTAAAACAACTTTTTCCCGAAGCCTTAACAGAGGATAAAATCGATTGGGAAAAACTTCAGGCAACCCTTGGAAATGAGAACATTGAGTTCCGCAACGAACGTTATGTATTGAATTGGGCTGGCAAGTCTGAAGCCTTTAAAGTATTGCAGCAACCAACAATGGCTACTTTAAAACCTGTACCTGAAGAATCTGTCAATTTTGACACCACCGAAAATGTATTTATTGAAGGGGAAAATTTAGAAGTGCTTAAGGTTTTACAAAAGGCATACTATGGTAAAATAAAAGTAATCGAAATTGACCCTCCTTACAACACTGGAAATGACAGCTTCATATACCCCGATAGTTTTAAAGAAAGCAAGGAAGATTACCAGAAACGTATTGGCGAAAAAGACGAAGAAGGTTATTTGATGAAAGAAGGCTTTTTCCGTAAAAACAGCAAAGACAACGGACATTACCACAGCAACTGGTTAAGCATGATGTATCCTCGTTTGTTTCTTGCAAAAAATCTTTTACGTGATGATGGAGTTATTTTCGTTCATATTGATGATAATGAAGTGCACAACCTTCGCATGGTAATGAATGAGATTTTTGGAGAAGAGAATTTTGTCGCAAGCATTATTTGGCAAAAAAAATATAGTCCTCAAAATGATGCAAAATATTTTTCAGATAGTCATGAATATGTTCTCTGTTATAGTAGGAAATTAGATTCATTTAAAATTGGTTTATTAGAAAGAACAGAAGAAGCAAATGCACGTTATAAGAATCCCGATAATGACCATAGAGGGTCTTGGAAACCAAGTGATTTAACAAGGCAAGAATATAGAACAAACGATGATTATGAAATAATTTCACCAACATCAAAAAAATCATTTAGACCGCCTAAAGGGAATAGTTGGGGTAGACCTAAGGAAAAAATCGAAGAATTGATTATGGATAATAGAATTTGGTTTGGTCCAGATGGTAATTCAATGCCTCAATTAAAAAGATTTCTTTCAGAAGTAAAGGATGGAATTACACCTCAAACTCTTTGGCTAAGAGAAGATGTTGGAGATTCTCAAGAAGGCAAAAAAATGATTAAGGAGATACTTGAAAACGTAAGCATTTTTGAAACTCCAAAACCAGTGAGAATAATTAAAAAGTGTTTAAAAGTTGCAGGAGTTGAAAATAGAAACCAAGATATAATTCTCGACTTCTTCGCTGGTTCAGGCACAACAGGACAAGCCGTTTTAGAGCAAAATAAAGAAGATGGGGGCAATAGAAAATTTATATTAGTACAGTTATCAGAGAAATGTGATGAACAAAGCGAAGCTTTTAAAGAAAGTTATAAAACTATTGCAGAAATAGGTAAAGAAAGAATCCACCGGGTTATCAAAAAAATCGAAAAAGAAAAGTCCGAAAAACCTGAATTGTTCGATGACGGAAAATTGGATTTAGGTTTCAAAGTCTTCAAACTTTCACCCTCCAATTTCAAAATCTGGAGAGGCAGCGAAATCACTGAAGAAAATTTAGAAACTCAATTGCAATTTTTTATTGATCCAGTGAAGGAAAATCATTCTGTTGATGATTCATCCAATTCAAATATGCTTTATGAATTAATGTTAAAAGCAGGATATTTACTCACTGACAAAGTCGTATATAATGAGAAATATTACTCAGTGAATGAAGGAGAACTCATTATTGCCTTAGAAGAAATGAATCAGGAACTAATTGACACAATTATCTCAACCAAGCCAAAGAAAGTTATAACTTTGGATAAACTTTTTACGGGCAATGACCAACTGAAAACCAATACGGTGTTGCAGATGAGGGATGCGGAAATTGATTTTAAAACGATATAAAAAATGGTATTAAATATTAAACAACGTTTTTTTGTTGTTGCTATTTATTTGTCAATTATTTTAGGAATTGGCTATTATTTCAGCCATGACTGGCAATTTTTGTTAGACAACAACAATAAACTAAATGCAATTTTAATTGCCACTGGACTTGCGCTTATTCTCGGCACTTATATTTCAGAACCATATTTTTCAAAGCCTATTGATGTAATCATAAGGTGGGTTGCAATCTTTCTTTTTTTATCAGGGCTTAATAGCAAAGAAAGTATATTGCTTTTTGAATATTGGATATGGGCTTCTATTTGTTTTACAATTATAGCTTTGTTTCTTATATTGCTTCACGGCTTTTCAAAATTCGAAAAGTTTCAGCAAGTGATAATTGATATTATTTGTAAAATATCAAGACCTGAAATTGTTTTTTCTATTCTATATTTTGATATTGTAATTTCATTTTTTCGAGATTCTTCACTTGAATTTCCGGTATTAATTGGATTTGGGTTCTTGCTATTAATAAATAAACCAGTCGTATGGCTTACAAAGTGGATATGGAAACTTTTCACTTTTGCTGCATCTAAATCAGATTCAAATCAATTCATTGGTAGTATTGTTTTTCACGAAAGCAGTGATCTTTATAATGTTGAGATTAAGAGTGAAAATATTTCAATTCAAAAACAGCTCAAAGGAAAATTGGTTTATCTTGAAAATATTGCCAACGGCATTGCTGGAATTATTTTAAATGAAAAAGTACTTTTAGGAAGAAAGTGGATTCAAATTATTTCCCTTAGAGATGAAAATAATAACTTGATCTCGTTCAATATTAAATCTTTTAAGCCGCTGGCTAACCAGAAAACAATTTTCTCTAAAACCAATGCAGTTTATTTTCTAAACATTTCCGAAGTTTCAGAAGATGTCAAAAGATTAATAGAGGCAAATAATATATATCAGAATTTCAAGAACCTTGTTGGATATGCTTGTAACGGATCAACAATAAGTAAAATAAAATTCGAAAAATTATTTGATGATGCTTTATTAAAAGAAAAAGGAATTGGGGAGGGAAGTATAATTCAAACAACAATTGGCACTGAAGAAGTGCTTTACCAAATTATTGACGCAAGAACAGAGGAAGAAAAATTAGAGAATAAAGATTCGCATGGTTTCACAGTTGGCACTGCACAGAAGTTGGGCAAATATGATTTAGAAACTAATGAATTAAATACAGTCAAATGGTTACCTGAAATATATACTCCCTTATTTCTTATTAATCCGCAACATATGGAGTATTATCCAAAACATTTTATAGGTAAGCTTCCAAATACAAACTTAGGTATTCCTATAAAACTAATTAATGAACTTGTTACACATAACACAGCTATTCTAGGTATATTGGGTATTGGTAAATCTTGTTTGACATTTGAATTAATAAAGAAATTGATAGATAATACAGATGTAAAGATTATTTGTATTGATATTACAAACGAATATTACAAGGATGACAAACTTATAAAATATATAAGTGCCCCATTAATCACACATGATGTTGAAGGTATATTTAATCATCAAATTAGTGCAAGATATGACCATATTGAGGAACGAAACAATAAGCAATTTCCTGATGAAAGCGGGAATAAAAAATTATATCAAATGGCTTTAGCCGCTGACTTACATCATTTTTTATTTAACAACAATACAATTCCTGAGAATTTTGCTTTCTCTACTGAAAAAAGAGTGCGTATTTATAATCCTGATTATCATAAAGCATCTCAAGGAGAAAAAATAGGATATAATGTTATCACATCTCCATTAACACAAGCTGAAAAAACGAGAATAATTTCTGAAGAGATATTCAAAATAATAATGAAGCTTCCTATTGATTCATCAGGTAAAGCAAAGTTGTTATTAGTATTTGAAGAAGCACATTCTTTAATACCAGAATGGAACTCAGTAGCAAATGACGGAGATAAAAATGCAACCAATGGCACTGCGAAAATAATTTTGCAAGGTAGAAAATATGGTTTAGGTTCTTTGGTAATTACCCAAAGAACCGCAAACATCAGCAAAAGCATATTAAACCAATGCAATACAATTTTTGCAATGAGAATTTTTGATGATACAGGCAAGCAATTTTTAGAAAATTACATAGGTTCCGATTACTCAAACTTATTACCAACATTGGAAGAAAGGCATTGTATTGCCATTGGTAAAGCATTAAAATTAAAGCAACCGGTAATTATTGAATTGAACGATATGAAAGATATTATTTTACCGCCAGCAGCAGAAATGGCAGCAGAAATTTAATTAGTACAATGAAACTCCACTTCGACAGCACTCAGGAATTCCAGTTAGAAGCCATAAAAGCCATTACCGATATTTTTGAAGGACAACCTTTAAATGGAGGTGACTTTGAATTTTCAATCACACAGGCGGGAGCATTGCATAATGAAAACGGTTTTGGCAATAAAACGACTTTTTCAAACCTCGAATCTCTAGCTCAAAACATTCAGCAAATTCAAAAAAATAACAAACTAAAGGTTTTAACAAAAGAGGAAATCATTTTCAACGGTTTGAATTTCTCTGTCGAAATGGAAACAGGAACAGGTAAAACCTATGTTTACCTTCGCACCATCTATGAACTGAATAAACTTTACGGATTCAAAAAATTTGTAATTGTCGTTCCCTCTATTGCTATCCGTGAGGGAGTGATGAAAAATCTTGAAATAACAGAAGAACATTTTCAGAATCTTTATGACAAGGTTCCTGTTACTTCAAATGTTTACGATAGCAAAAAAGTATCAAACCTCAGAGGATTTGCTTCGGCAAATACAATCCAGATTTTGGTTATTAATATTGATTCTTTTGCTAAAGACGAAAACATTATCAACAAGCCAAATGATAAATTAACCGGGAAAAAACCAGTTGAGTTTATACAAAGCTGCAAACCTTTTGTGATTGTTGACGAACCTCAGAATATGGAAACGCCAATCCGAAAACATGCCCTTGAAAACTTAAACCCACTTTGCACACTTCGCTATTCTGCAACTCACACCAATCTGTACAATCTGGTTTATTCTCTCAATCCAGTAAAGGCTTATGATTTAGGTTTGGTGAAGCAGATTGAGGTTGATTCTGTCATAAGCGAAAATGATTTTAATAACCCGTTCATTCAATTGGAAAATATCACGCGGTCAGGAAATGCAATTAATGCAAAGATTAAAATTGATATAAATTCTGAGAATGGGATCAAAAGAAAATCTGTAACCGCAAACGGAAGAAACCTTGACTTATACTTGCTTTCAAAACGAAATGAAAAATACGACGGACTGAAGATTTATGAGATTGATTTTGGTAATGAGCAAATTGAACTTACCAACGGGACAGTATTGAAAAAAGGTGAAACACAGGGCGGAATGAACGATGAAGTGATGCGTTTTATGATCAGTAAAACTGTCGAGGAACATCTTAAAAAGGAAAAAAATTATAAAGACAAAGGAATTAAAGTGCTTTCACTTTTTTTCATCGATAAGGTCAAAAACTACCGTGAGTATGATTCCGGCGGTATCCCCATCAAAGGAAAATTTGCCCAATGGTTCGAAGAAATTTATCAAAAAGAAATTTCAAAGCCTCTGTTTAAAGGATTAATTCAATTTTCTGTTGAGGATTTACACAATGGTTATTTTTCACAGGATAGCAAGGGCAAATTCAAGGACACAGGTGGAGAAACACAGGCAGATGATGATACTTATAAACTGATCATGCAGGAAAAAGAAAGATTGCTTGATGGCAAGGTTCCGCTTCGTTTTATTTTCAGCCATTCAGCCCTTAAAGAAGGTTGGGATAATCCGAACGTATTTCAGATTTGCACACTAAGAGAGCTAAATACGGAACGAGACAAGCGTCAGACAATAGGACGGGGATTGCGCATTTGTGTAAACCAGAATGGAGAAAGAGAAAAGGATAGGAATCTGAACAGGTTGACCGTTATTGCAAACGAACGGTTTGAAGATTATGCAAAAGGACTTCAAAAAGAAATTCAGGAAGACTGTGGAGTTGAATTTAAAGGCCGGATCAAAAATAAAAATGATAAGAAGAAAGTAAACTATAGAAAAGGATTTGAAGCAGACCCGAAATTTCTGCAGATTTGGGAGAAAATAAGATTTAGAACAAAATACAGCGTCAATTACGACACGGAAGAACTCATCAGGTTTGCTGCCGGAGCAGTGAACAAAATGGATGAAACAAAAAAACCATCCATCCGGTCAACGAAGAAAAAATTATTGATTACGGAAGAAGGAGTAGATGGGCAATTATTAAGCGACAGTGCAAATGATGAATTAGGAATCGCCTTCGATATTCCGGACGTGCTGAATTATATCCAGAGCAAAACGGAATTGACACGAAGCACAATAATGGAAATTCTGAGGAATTCAAAACGGTTAAAAGATTTAATGATCAATCCCCAGATGTTTATGGACAATGCTGTTTCGAAAATCAGGGAGGAATTACACAAACTCATGATTGATGGAATTAAATATGAAAAAATCGGTGACAGGATTTACGAAATGGCTTTGTTTGATGATAAAGACATCGAAATTTACATTGATGAATTTACGCATACAGTAAAAGACATTTCAAAGACAATTTATGAAAACTACATTCCTCTTGATAGCAGCGTAGAAAACCAGTTTGCCAAAGATTGCGAAAGCAGTGAGCAAATAGAATTTTATTTTAAACTTCCCTATTGGTTCGAAATCAAAACCCCTATTGGCAATTATCGCCCCGACTGGGCTGTAGTGTTCAAAGGAGAAAAGAAGATATATTTTGTCGCCGAAACCAAATCTTCCGGTCAGGAACTTAGAGGCAGTGAAAAATTAAAAATTGATTGCGGCAAAGCCCATTTCAAAAATTTCGAAGATGTGATTTATAAAAGAGTTTCATCAGTTTCGGAATTGAATTAATTTTAACCCCTATATATCGCAAACCTGCGCTTTAGCTTAAGTCATTTGATTCAGAATGAGCTTTATTTTCCCAAAATATTTGCATGTTAAACAAATAAACTTCTCCTTAGCCTTCGCCTTAGTCTTCTTATCAAATCAGCGAATCCACAGATAGGAAAATGATCATGAACAATACAAAGTAGTTGATCTTCATGAAATAATACCGGGCATTGAATTTTTCATCCCCTGATCGTAATAATTTCGAAAAGACAACCACCAGCCAGATTACTGCAATAAGCAATCCCACACCAATAATCGTTGAATTC
The DNA here is from genome assembly GCA_963749345.1 of uncultured Bacteroidales bacterium. Classification (GTDB taxonomy): domain Bacteria; phylum Bacteroidota; class Bacteroidia; order Bacteroidales; family JAADJA01; genus JAADJA01. The sequence continues at coordinate 1,821,544 of CAVVMO010000004.1, forward strand.
ACGATACCAAAAACAGGTAACATTAAAGCAGTTACAGCTGTTGCCATCGTCCAGATGAAAGTAGTGTTTTTAATTTGTTTGTCGGTGTAAATGCTGGTGATGGAAGGAAAGCCGGCTTTTTCGTATTCCTTGCCGAATTTAAGCAGCAGCAACCAGAAATGCGGCACCTGCCAGATAAAAAAGAAGAAGGCAATAATCCAGGCCCGCGGATCGTCCAATCTCCCGCCACCGGCTACCCAGCCTACCATAGGCGGAATGGCGCCGATAACCGATCCCGGAACTACTGCAAAAGCTGTCCGCTTCTTTAATGGAGTGTAAATCGCATTGTACCAGATGAGCGCTAAAATCCCTAACTGCATGGCAAGGAAGCCTGAGCCGGTATAAATCAATGCTGATCCGATGACGATGAGAACAATGGCAACAATCAAAGCCCCGGTTGCAGAAATCCTGCCCGAAGGAATGGGCCGGTTTTTAGTCCGTTCCATTTGTATGTCCTTATCTCTTTCCTGGTAATGATTTAAAGCAGATGATCCACATGCAAGTATAAATATCCCGATGGTTGGAAGAATAAGTCCGGTATCGAAGTGGCCTGATGCAAGGACATAACCTGTAATAGTAGTTAGTGCAACTGCAAAAGTGATCCTGACTTTGCTCAGTTCGAGCAGGGTAGGTAAAAAGGATGTTTTCAAATTACTTCATCTCCTTATTTCAATATATTTCAACCTATTTCAATTTCTTTCCTTTACTTCAATGTTTTAATGTACTCGATAATATCATTCATCTCTTTTTCGCTTACAAGGTCTTTATAGGAGATCATTAATCCTTTGTTATAACCTTTCACCACATCTGCATTGGGCTCTATTATTGATCGTTTGATATAGGCTTCATCGATTGTAATTTCTCTTTCCGCATCATTGGTGATCACAGTTTCAGTCATTCCCCAAACACCTTTAAACGAAGGGCCAACAATCTTCGATCCATCCAATGAATGGCAACTGATACAAGCATTCTTTTTCAACACAACCAAACCCGGATGATCAGCCGATGCAGTAGTGTCATTGTACCATCGTGTGTATTCACTTTCGGGAAGAACGGACACTTTACTAAGCATATACGAATGGCGGTCGCCGCAATATTCAGCACAGAAAATATTGTATTGACCTTCTTCCTGTCCAATAAACCAAAGCATATTTTCCCTTCCCGGAACCACATCTTCCTTTATCCTGAAAGCAGGAATATAAAAACTATGGAGCACATCGCGTGAGATGAGGTCCAGCTTGACCGGTTTATCTTTGGGGACAAAAAGTGTGTCGGACATTTTACCATTGGCATATTCGAAACTCCATTTCCACATCTGCCCGTATGCTTTAATAGGTATGGCATCTTTGGGAACCGACCTCATCGGTTTGTAGCCCATCCAACCAAAATAAAACATGACCAGCACTAAAATGGTTGGTATTACCGTCCAGATGATCTCAAGCCTGTTATTGCCATGGATATTGCTTGCAGTGGGATTTTTTTTGCGGTTGTACCTGATTACAAAATAGATCATCACTGCCGTTATGCTCACCAGGAAGAAAACCGAAATCCCTAAAATGATGGCAAACGAAAGATCAACACCCTGAACAAAATTTGATGCGTTCGAAAACATACCTCCTGAATTTATCTTGTTATATAATCAATTGCTGTCAGAACAATAAACACTATAAAAAGAAACAAAGTTATACCCAATAAAATCTTCAGCACCATGTTGTCGTATTTGAGGTGCATAAAATAATTGGCCACCACCGTTACCTTAGCCGATGCAATGAACAGAGCGGTAACCACTGAAAAAGCTATCAGGTTTGTCCCCATCACCGAAATCAATACGGTCATTACAGTGAGAATAATGAGTCCCAGCCAGATTCCGAAAAGGAATTTGTATGAAACCACATGATGTTTTTCCGGGTCACCGGGCAAATGTCTGCTTTCGTTATGATCTGTCATATGTGTAAGTTCAAAGTTTAAAGTTCAATGTTTGAAGTTCGAAGTTTGAAGTTTTCGGTTCAATGTTTTCAGTTCTCAGTTCATTGAGTAAATTCATCCCTTCGATAATTCATTTATTCAATAATTCAACAATTCAACAATTCAACAATTTTTTCCTCCACGCTCCCTGCTCCCTGCACTTTAGTGTATCAGGTAGAACAACGGGAACAGGAAAATCCAGATCACATCCACCAGGTGCCAGTAAAGCGCGGCGTTTTCAAGGAACATGTATTTTCCAGGTGTCGTCTTCTTATTTTGAATGGCATGAAGCACGAACATAAGAATGATCCCCCCGACAATTACATGGAGCCCGTGTAATCCGGTCATAAAATAATACAGGAAAAAAAATAACTTGGCGCCGGGTTCCAACTGGTTGTAGTGATCCATACCTGGGAATAGCCCGTGTTCAAACTTCGCCGTCCATTCAAAATATTTGATAACAAGGAAAACGACTGCAAAAAAAATAGTCGCATCGATCAATTTAACTGAAAGTTTGATGTTTCCCTTTTGCATAGCTGTAACGGCCATGGCCACAGTCCAGCTGCTGGTAAGCAGCACAATCGTGTTCACGGTGCCGAGGATGACATTCAGATTATACGATGCATGCAGAAAAGCATCTGCATTCAGGTAGCGGTAAATGGTATAAACGAGGAACAGGCCTCCGAATAATAACAATTCGGTGAAAAGGAATAACCACATGCCCAGCTTGGAGGCTTCGTCATCACGGTTATGGCCTGAATTAACCAATACAAATTCCGACATAAATTATTATTTTTTCTGATTATTAACTATGATCATAAGGTCCGCCTGCCGGGATAACCGGTTCTTCATCAAAATTGTGCAATGATGGAGGTGAGGCTGTCTGCCATTCGAGCGTTGTCCCTCCCCAGGGATTTTTAGGGGCTTTTTCACCTTTCCTCGCCGATTGGATCAGGTTCACGATCATGATGATGATCCCGGTAACCAATATCCATGAACCCACAGTTGAAACAACATTCAGTGTGGTGAATTCAGGAAGATAATCATAATACCTGCGTGGCATGCCCATGATGCCAAGGATAAACATCGGGAAATAAAGCATATTGAACCCGATAAACATAAAGGTGAAGGCAATGTTTGCCAATTTTTCCCGGTACATCTTCCCATACATTTTAGGGAACCAGTAATGCAGTGCTCCGAAAAATGCAAATCCCGCTCCTCCAAACATCACATAATGAAAGTGAGCCACCACGAAATAAGTATCGTGAACATGAATATCGGCTGCAAGGGCTCCCACAACAAGGCCTGTTAACCCTCCGATCATAAATTGGAAGATGAAAGCCATGGCATAAAGCAAAGGCGTTTTGATCATGATAGAACCTTTATATAAAGTGGCCACCCAGTTGAATACCTTTATGGCAGAAGGAACGGCTACCAGAAATGTTAAGATTGAAAAGATAACCCTTGCAGGACCGCTCATTCCGGAGGTAAACATGTGATGCCCCCAGACAAAATAACCAATAAAAGCGATGGCTAAGCTCGAATAGGCAATGGCTTTATAGCCGAATATTGTTCTTTTAGCGAAGGTGGGAATCATTTCAGAGATCAATCCCATGGCCGGCAGCACCATGATGTACACAGCCGGATGGGAATAAATCCAGAAGAGGTGCTGATACAAAATCGGGTCACCACCCAGTGACGGGTCGAATAAACCCAGTCCGAATGCCCGTTCGGCAACGATCATCAGCAAAGTGATCCCGATGATCGGTGTAGCCAATACCTGGATCCATGCAGTGGCATATAAAGCCCATGAAAATAAAGGCATCTGAAACCAACCCATTTTGGGCGACCGCAGCCGGTGGATGGTGACAATGAAATTCAATCCCGTGAGAATGGATGAAAATCCAAGAATAAATGCCGCCAGCACGGCCAGCGTTACGTTGGTTCCTGTCCTGACGCTATAAGGGGCGTAAAATGTCCAGCCTGTGTCAGCAGGACCTTCACCAACTACAAGGGTGGATAATGCGAATAATCCTCCTAAAATATACAACCACCACGACATGAGATTAATTTTTGGAAAAGCCACATCATCAGTACCAATCATGATCGGAAGAAAGAAGTTTCCGAAAACCGCCGGTACACTGGGAATAAGAAACAGGAATATCATGATCACTCCATGCAAAGTGAACACCTGGTTGTATGTTTTTGCCTCCATGAGGGTTTTTCCTGGTGCTATTAATTCGAGCCGCATGAGAATGCCAAGCCCGACAGCAACGAGGAAGAAAGTGGCTATTGCATAAAAATACAAAAGCCCGATCCGCTTGTGGTCTGTTGAAAATATCCAGCTCTTTAGTCCTTTTGAGGAATGATAAAAACTGACAGGTTGTGTAACTGATACCGACATCTTATTCTTCGTTTAATAATTTTTTATTTCTACCTCTTTTTTTGCTCAATAAAAGTCCAACAAGAAATGATACTGCAATAAAAATGATCAATGTTCCGGAGATCCTCGTAATATTCACCACATATTTTTTCCCTTCCGGGTCAAAGCTAAAACAATATTTGAGCACCTTGTTGATGGTTGGCCCGGATCTTCCTTCAGAAGCTTCGATCACCGCCATCTTCAGGTCGAAAGGAAGAAAATAAGTGCCATGAAGGTAGCGGGTAATTTTTCCCTCAGGACTCAGCACGATGAGTGAAGCCGGATGAATAAATTCTTCTCCCTGTTTTTTCACTTTAAATCCCAGGCTGTTTAATAAATTAGTGACATTGGCACTGTCGCCTGTAAACCATCGCCATCCTTTTTCAACATCTTTGTTTTTGACCAGCCTGGCATAGTTGGCTTTTTTATCTTTTGCCAGCCTGGGCTTCTCATCAGGGTCGAAACTGATGGTGAATACCTGGTATTCCGTTCCCAGATCGAGCTTTGCACGGGTAATCACCTGGGCTACTCCTTCGAGCAAAGGACTGCATATCCCGGGACATTCATAGTATACCAATGCGATCACTGTAGGCTTGTCGATTTCTTTTTTCAGGTCAACTACCTTATAGTTTTCGTCGGTAAAAGTAAGCCCGTCGGGAAGGATTTGATCGAGATGTTCATAGATTCCAAGCTCGGCAGGTTTTTCCTCAGCCACCAGCCCGGAGATTGTTAAGGTCGAATTAAATAAAATTAGCAGCAACAGAACTGCCGATCTTTTTACGAAAAGACTGATAACCTGTAATCTAACTATTGTTTTCATGCGGATGTATTTGCAAAAGTAAAACTATTGAAAAAACAGCTCCTGTAATTGGAGGATTTAACAAATTTTTAACAATTTAGTTCAATAGGATTTACTAATCAATAAAACTTTTTTTTCACGAGGGATTTTATTTAGTATTTCAAATCCCCTTAAATAACAAAGACCTTCCGATCTGTTTTGGATTATTGTATTTCCATGCAAAGTTCGCAAAAAAACACGAAGTCTCGCAAAGGGGTAACGTTCTTAACCATGATTGCAGTCTAAACAATAATTACGTGAAATGATGGTGAGCTTCAAGCCGGGAGGCTTGAAGCTTTATTGAATTTCAAGTCAGTAGTCTTGAAACAGATCGGGCGAAATGTAAAATAACGGTACACAAGTAAAACACCTGGCAGCGCTTCAAATATCAGGAATTCAAAGATCCCTTTTATTCAACCGATATGAGATTTTTATGCTGATCGAGCCATTGATTGAAAGAGAGTAACGAGGGATTAAGCGATCGGCTTAATTCAATATCCCTTGATTTGCAGTATTCCTTTTCAAAATCGCGTTTAAACTGGAACATGTTTCCCATGTCTTCGGCGCCCGGAAATCCAAAGCTGCGATAAACTTCAGGCTCAATAGCGTTGTAAACCACCGCTTGGCCAAGTACACGGCTGAATGATTCTGCCATTTGTTTTCCGGTTAAATGTTCTCCGGCTATTCCAACAGTTTTTCCAATATATTTTTGCCCTGCCTTGAATATTCCCAAAGCGCATTTACCAATATCGGCTGCTGCTATTCCCGGAAGCTTCTTATCGCCCATGGGCATTGTGATGGCCAGTTTACCATCAGGTCCTTTTTTTGGCCCCAACCCGAAATAGATAAAATTATCCCAGTAAAAAACTGTATTAAACATGGTTACAGGCAACCCAAGATCTGTAAAGAAATGGTTGGACTCACCCTTTGCATCAAAATGAGGTACTTTATATTTTCCCATCAGGGTTGGCATGCGGTTATCAGTGAGCAGGATCCATTTGCGGGTATCATCAAGGGTTGACCAGATTACGTGTTGAATCCCGGCATGCTTAGCTGCCTCAGCCATTGCTTTGGCATCTGCCATTTCCTTTTCCGGGGAAAAATGGTCCCAGAAAAAAGTGACACAATAAGCTCCATAAGCGCCATGAAAGGCTTTTTTAAGACTTTCGACATCATCCACATTGGCAGCAACCACTTCTGCTCCCAGCTTTGCAAGTTCCTTTGCTTTGTCAGAACTGACATCGCGTGTAATTGCCCGTACACTAAATTCATGGTTTGGATCATTCAAAATGGCCCGAACCAATCCACCGCCCTGCGCTCCTGTAGCGCCGACAACTACGATTGTTTTTTTAGTATTCATATGTTAATTATTTACAGAGTTATTTGTTAGTTAATTTTATTTGAAGCTATATAACAAAGGCGGTGAGCGGAATGTTCACTTAATTTATTGGTATTAGGTTGCAGATAAATGATCAGTCATTATTTTAAAAAAGTTCACAAACCTTCAACAATTAATCATTCCGAACAAGATTGGCAACTGAGGGAGGATACTACTTTTTTATTTCACCGGCAATAATACCAGCCATTATTTTTGAAGCCTTTTCGTTGGGATGAATAGCATCCGGGAAGTTCTCCTCCTGATTCCTCATGGAGTGATATAAATCGATTACCGGCAGGTTATTTTTCTTGGCCGTTTCTTTGATGATGGGTATAATGGCTGTGGTTAAGGTGGAATCATTTATTCCCCACATGGTTTTGAATACCGGTACCGGAAGGCAAACAAATATCTTCGGCTTACCCGAAATGGTGTTGAAAGTATCAATTAACGCCTGGTAATCCTTTTTAAAGTTTTCATAATTCCAGTTTTGTCTTTTAGTGTCATTGGTTCCAAGCTTGATAATAATGATATCAGGATTAAATGCGAAAACATCATAAAACTCCTTGCATTCCCAGTAGGGGAGGTCACCCTTTTTCTGCAGTGTTGCAGCGCTTCGTCCGCAATTCATCACAGAATAGCCTGCACCCAAAATACTATCGAGTCTTGCCGGGTAAGATGTCCTGCTTTGATTTACCAGCCCAGATCCTTCTGTAATGCTGTCTCCGACACAGGCTATTTTTATATCCCTGGAACAGGAGCCCAGTATAAAGGCAAATATTATTAAAAGTGTTTTCATTTGGCACATGTTGGCAAAGTTAATCAAAGAAAATATCTATCGCACAGGTCGAGATGAACTTCAAGCCATCAGTCATAAAGCAGAGAGGGAACAGAAAACGGTCAACTGATCATTTATGTACATCCCTCCGTTCAGCAGCGGGCAATAATTTCATCCGGCGCTTTCATTCGAAGCGCTCATCAATTATTTATCAATGAGTTATTTATTCAGGCCCATATTTTGATTAAAGTGTTTCTTCTAAGCTTCACATCGTGGAAAAGCGATGGACAAGCAAATTAAAGATCAGTCGAAAATGGAACAGTTATATCAAAATAAGATAAATTGTCTAACCAAATAATTTAAATCATGAAAACAACAAAACACAAACAATTGCAAACAAGATCATTTATGATCATCAGTCTCGCCATCCTTTTCATGGGCTTTGCAGGGATTAGTTTAGGGCAGGCGGATCAGCCCGAAATCAAATTAACGAAGCAGGAAAAAGCGCAGGTTGTTGATAGTATCACCAGATTTATGGCCGACAAGTATGTCTTTCCGGATATGGGTAAAAAAATGGGTGACCTCATTACACAAAATCTGAAGGATGGCGCCTACGAAAACATCAGCAATCCACAAGATTTTGCTGGTAAGCTAACGGAAGATCTGAGAACGGTAAATAATGACAGGCATATCGGGGTGCAATATAATCCGGAGTATATTGCCATGATGAAGAAGGCCAATGCAGACGAAAACAACAAGGAGCTGGAAGAATATGAGAAAAGGAGAAGTGAATACAGCAACTACAATTTTAAAGAGGTGAAAATACTCCCGGGTAATGTGGGTTATCTGAAGTTTAACAGTTTTCAGGATGCTTCAAATGCCGGACCCACTGCTATAGCAGCCATGAACTTTCTTGCCCATACCGATGCGCTGATCATTGACCTGACGGATAATGGTGGCGGAAGTCCGTCATTGATCCAGTTGATAACAACTTACTTTTTTGAAGAACCGGAGCATCTGAATTCTTTCTATATCAGGGAAGGCGATAAAACCGAACAATTCTGGACATTGCCTTACGTTCCCGGTCCGAAGATGATCAAAACAGATATTTATGTGCTTACCAGCGGATATACTTTTTCGGGTGCAGAAGAATTTACTTATAACCTGAAAAATTTGAAACGGGCTACCATCGTGGGTGAAACAACCGGAGGAGGCGCACATCCGGTGGATATGCATATTATCAATGATCATTTCGGGATTTCTGTACCCTATGGAAGAGCAGTCAATCCGATTACAAATACCAACTGGGAAGGAACCGGTGTGGAGCCTGATGTAAAAGTTGCGAGAGACAAGGCTATGGAAACCGCATACATGCTTGCCCTTGAAAAGCGACTCGAAAAAGAAGAAGATAAAGAGATCAGGCAGTCCGTTGAATGGACCATTAACGGTTTAAAGACAAAACAAAACCCGGTTAAGATAGATGAAAAAACGCTGAAATTATATGTGGGTGTTTATGGTCCGAGAAAAATTACCCTGGAAAATGGGGAACTTTATTACCAGCGCGAAAACCGCCCAAAAATGAAAATGGTACCGATGAAAGAAGACCTTTTCATGTTCGATGATATAGACTATTTCAGGGTGAAATTTATAAAGGAAGGAAATAAAGTTGTGGCGCTTGAAGGGAATTATGACAACGGCCGAACCGACAGAAATGATAAGTCATGATGAGGTTTTGTCGGATAAATAAAGAAAGGAATTCCGGATGGGGTTCCTTTTTTTGTTTACTGGTAAGCATTCCTGCGAAGGCCCGCCTGACCCCACAGGCAGGCAAGAATCCAGCACCGACCCTTTTCATTTCAATTCTTCCCATTGTTTATTTACGTAACTATTGAATGCTTCCATATCCTTTTGTGACATAATTTGACCATGTCCGCCTATTACTTTATCAATTTCATTCCATCGAACTTTGAGCCACCGCATCACGGTCTTCCATCGCTCCACATCCTGTTTGCCGGCATCATCAATTGAAGGCCTTCCTCCTGAGAAAAACAGGTCACCGGTCATTGATAATTTAAGTTCTGGAATATGAACAATGATATCACTATTGGTATGTGCCTTGCCGAAATAAATCATGCTTAATGTGGCATCTCCCATGGAAAAAGTCAAAGTATCATTGAAAGTAACCTCAGGCTTTGCGACCGGGATATTATTTAATACATCATTATAGGCATACTGGTATCGGGCTTTTTGACAGAAAGCTTCAGTCCATTCGTCAGTGCCGGGCTCCAATTTTTGAAGTTCTTTATCATAATCGTCAACAATTTTAAGCAAATATGATTTTACTTTCTCAGGGTCTTTCCTTTGGTCTGATAATTTCTGCGCAGAATTTTCGTGCCCGATAATGATTGCATCGTCAAAGATGCTGTTGCCCCCGTTATGGTCAGGATGCCCATGTGTATTGATCAAATAGGCAAAATCATTTCGCTGAAATTCATTTTCAATAATTTTTCGATATTTTGAAGTTAATCCGGTTGAAATCCCTGCGTCTATTACCACAATTCCTTTTTGTGTTTCTATTGCTGTAACGGCATCAGTACCCAATGTTATTAAAATTGCTTTGTCATTTAGTTTCTCAACCCGGATAAGAGAATCTAATTGTTGGCTTACACCATCGGTTTGAGCAGGGAAAAAGGGATTGCATCCAAATGATAAAATGGCGACGACCATTACCAAACCCGATAATCTGAGTGATATGTTTTTGTTCCTCACTATGGTTGGATTATTTGAGAACATTTTCATTTAACCAGTTAATGGTAAGGTTATCAATTCTTACCATTCTTTTTGTTTCGATATTTACCGGAGCATGGCCACACTTGGGAATAACTGCAATTGTATAATCTTTATTTCCACTGATCGACATATAGTGAATTATGTTTTTTATGCTGGCCTCTGTTGGAACCACCTTGTCAACTTCACCGAAGATTGCAAGCCATTTCTTATTAAAATGTTCCAGTTCAGTTAAATAGTCATTTGGCATCGAATACCAGGTTGATAAAACATCACTGAATTCAGGAATACTATCCATCTCTTCTTTGGTCCAGGGCAAAATTTCCTTATCAAAACTTTTCCTCCATTCAATAATTTCCTTGTTTACTTTTTCATGTTCCGCAGGATCGTTGCTTGCCCATGCAGCAAATGATTTTTTCCATAGGGGTGTTATCAAATTAATGACTGAGTCGCTGATACCTCCGGACCTATAACCTCCCATTTGAGCGTATAAACGGTCTTCCTCCGTGCTTACAACTGTTCCTGCAAAACTAATTACAAATTTAACAATCGGATAACGACTTGCCGTTATTACAGCAATTCGTCCTCCTTCACTTCCGCCCAATACTCCAATCAAATCAGGATTTATTTTCTTGTGCTTTGAAAGATAGATCGCGCAGTTACCGGCATCATTGATGTAATCATTATAGGTTGTCTCAACAAAAATACCTTCCGATTCTCCGGTTCCTCTTTTATCGTGAACAAATGCAGCAATACCACAATGGGCTAAAATTGGAGCGATCCAGTCAGAAAGAGATTTGATGGGACGACGACCATCTCCGCCCCCATTGGTTAAAACCACCAGCGGAAACTTCCCTTCACCCAAAGGAAGATAAAGCCATCCGTTTATCAACAAACCTTCGCTTGGAATTTTAATTTTCTCAACGGTGAAAGTGCTATCGTCAGGTTCATCATCATTTGAACCAATCCGATAAAGCGGACCTGATTGGTTAGACACATACTGTTCGAGGCAGGGCGGTTTTTTCATTAATTCCTCTAATTGATCCTCTGAAATTATATGCGATTTATCTGATTTATCATCCACTTTTTGCTGGCAGGATAAATTTGCTGAAAGCGTGATAAACAGCATAAAAGCAAGTACAGATTTATCGGCAATGGTCTTCATAACAAAATATTTAAGTTTGAATTGTATTTTCATATTATTGGATTTCTGCTTCAGAATTTATTGTTTCAAATCTTCGATAATTTTTGCATCAATCCACCCATAACTAATGGTTTAGTTATTATAACTAAATATTTAGTTGATTAATTGTTCAAACCCGAATAATTTTTTTCGGATTAAATATACTTGAAGTAAAGGAAAAAAACATGAAAGATAATATGCGACTTAAAATTACTGATTCAGGTCATCACAAGAGTTAAACGGACTATAAAAAATTAACCCCGCGCACCTGCGCAGGGTTAACCCGACTTTTAAGGAAACTACTTTATTGCATCTTCTTAATCAAATTCGACTACCAGTTGATTGATGATGGCAGGATTGAAAGGTGTTAATTCTGCAATGGTGTTCACCAGCACACCATATTCGGGACCTGGGGCGGTTCCGCCCTTTACGAACCCATAATGATTGAAGAACCCCGGTGCTTCGGTGTTGTACAGGTAAGCCTGTACAGTGGTGCTGTCAATCCAGGGCCATAGTGAATATATCTGTTCAGTGAATACATTCTTAATGGAATTTTCGACGAGCAGGACATTTCTGTCGGAGGAGTTCAGGGTATTGGAAGGCAATCCAACCTCAGCAACTCCGATATCAGTTGAGTTTTTGCCTGCTGCAGTAAAGGCCCAGTCAAAACCGGTTTCGCCGTTAAAGAAAGTGGCATTGGGATGTTCAGAGTTTCCATACACACTCACAATATCACCGTTTTTGCCTACGAACATTTTCAGTGTCGACATGGAATAAGGTTGTGTAAGCGGATTCTCAAGCGGCAGGCCGTCGAGGGTCACGATCATGTGATGCGTATAACCATATTCGCCGGCTTCACTGTAGTCGATGCGGTACATGGTCTCCATGAATATAGGATCGGTGTTCCGGTCAATGTTGTAAGGATTCAGGATGGCGACTCCCTTGATCGGGTTCTTGTCCCAGAAAATCTGGAGAGCAGTATTTTCATTGGCATCCTGGCCTTCATCGGTAATGGTCATCTTATATTGCCAGGTATAATCTTCGAACACCGCATTTTCGATGATCACCACTTGTTTCAGCCGCCCGTCATCTTCGCTGGTGAACGAAAACGACATCGGCTGGTTCAGGTTGTAGAAACCGATAACAAGGATAATATCACCCACAATGTCGGCTGCACCTTCTCCCACACAAATAAACGTCCGCAGGTGGTTATAAATGTCATTCCCCTGAAGGGTATCCACATTGGCGTCCTTGTTATAAGAGACACTGCTGATGGAACTCGGAATATCCACTTTGAACCTTTCGGGCATAATGTTCTGTTGTTCATTTACCGGCTCAACTTCGTTTTTCTTACACGACTGGAAGACGATCGCGGTCACCATCACCGCAAGAATTGAAATTGCTTTTAATGTTTTCATTGTTTTCATTTTTTAAAGTTTAACATTTGAGAATTTGATGGTAATACACATGAGTTTTCAATTACCCTTACGAGTGTGTGATTTATTTTTTAATGGGAGATTAAGGTTTCATGCTTCAGCCAGATATGCCGGTTGCTGATGTTACAAAAGCATATAAATTTGCAATTAATTTTTACCTTGTAAAAAAATAGAATGAAAATAGCAATAGCCATTCTGGCATCATTAACTTGTTCAATAACTATAGGACAAAGCCAGACACAAAGGGTGTTATTCCTTGGTAACAGCTACACAGCCTTTAACAATTTACCTCAGATGGTAGCAGATGTTGCCCTGTCCACTGGTGACACAGTGATATTTGATAGCAATACGCCGGGTGGTTTTACCTTAGAAGCTCATTCAACCAATGAAACCTCTCTCAATAAAATCAAAGCAGGAGACTGGAATTATATTGTATTGCAGGAGCAAAGTCAGCGCCCTTCCCTTCCTATTGAGCAGGTTATCGCAGATGTTTTTCCTTATGCCCGAATTTTAGACAGTATATTTAATGCTTTCAATCCCTGTGGTGAAACTGTGTTTTTCATGACCTGGGGAAGGAAGAATGGCGATGCTTCCAATTGTGACATTTGGCCACCTGTATGCACGTATGAAGGAATGGATAGTCTTTTGAATTTGCGATACAGAATGCTTGCCGACAGCAATCATGCAATTCTTTCGCCGGTTGGCGCGGTGTGGCATTATATCCGGCACAACTACCCATCCATTGAGTTATATATGGCTGATGAAAGCCATCCGTCAGTTGCAGGTTCTTATGCCGCTGCCTGCTGTTTTTATTCCTCTCTTTTTCGAAAAGACCCAACACTGGTTACTTTTAATCCTTCTTTGAATCAAGCCTATGCTGCCAATATCAGAACCGCTGCCCGGCTAATCGTTTATGATAGTTTGATGAACTGGCATATAGGGGAATATGATCCGGTGACCAATTTCACTTACGAAATTACCGGCAATAATCAGGTTGCCTTCACGAACAGTTCTGAAAATGCAGAAACCTACCTCTGGGATTTTGGTGATGGTGATACATCTACCATGGTTAATCCAATTCATTATTATACTATACCCGGTTCGTATAGCGTAATGCTGACTTCCTGCAAATGCACCATGCAGGACACCATTCTACAAACCATTAACATAAGCTCAACAGGCATTACAAAATTACCGGCAGATCATTTATTGTCCTGGAGCATATACCCGATTCCTGTAACAAAGGAATTGAAGGTTAAAATGAACATTGAGGGTGATTTGAATTACAAAATATTCTGTTGGAATGGTATTGAAATACAAGACGGAACATTAAATAATTCCGAAAAGCAAATTCCTGTTGCTTCGCTTCCCGTAGGATTGTACTTTCTGCAATTGTTTGCCAATTCAACATCGCTGGGGCAAAAGAAATTCATAAAAGATTGAATCATACCAATGTCTGGATTTTCCGGAATTCTTTGTGCTGGTTATTGGGCAATTACAGTATCCGCCACTACCGAGCAAGCGCTGAAATAACCGAACCCGCCATTGGAAAATGCAGGTTTCTTTTTGGCTTCAGTTTTCAACCATCGGCCGCTACTTTAGTACGGCTTAACAAAAGTGTAAAAAAATTATTCATTCTTTAGCTTTAATCTTTTCAGACTTACTCACTTCCCTGTTTTTTTCAATGGAATAAATCAGGATTAATAATGACCAACCTCACTTTCATCTCAGCTCATTTACAATTCCTAATGTTTAAACTACCTACCAATGGTCTTTAAAAAGCTATATTTATATAATCGCACCTACGTCAAATTTTTATATCTTTGCTTTAATGAATAATACAATAAAAATATTACCATTCGATAATGAACTTCCGGTTGATTATGCCGACAGGGTAGGATTATCATATTCTTCATTTGTTACGCAAAACCTCAAAAAAATCAAAGGACAATTTCTTACCCCATCTGCCATTGCAAGATTTATGGGAAGAATGGCAAAAACAATTAAAAGTCAAGTGTCGATTCTTGACCCTGGCTGTGGAACAGCAATATTGAGTTGTGCCATCGTTGAGAATTTAGTTGCAACAAAATCTGATTTAAAATCTATAAACCTTGATGTCTATGAAATAGACAATGAAATATTATCATTTTCAACTAATGTTTTAGACTTCTTAAAGGAATGGTTGCGAAATAAGAACATTTCTTTTCAATATAATTTGATTAAAGAAGATTTTATTTTAAAAAATGCTGATGTTCTAAAAAGAGAAGTTCCTCTTTTTAACAATATAGAAACCTTAGAATATGACTTTATTATTTCTAACCCACCTTATTTTAAACTTAATAAAGAAGATACCCGTGCTAAGGCCGCTGAATCAATTACTAATGGACAACCCAATATTTATGCATTGTTCATGGCGATTTCTTCTAAAATGCTATGCCATAATGGACAATTAATATTTATAACACCCCGAAGTTACGCTTCCGGAAGTTACTTTAAGTCGTTTCGGGAGTTTTTTTTCAGTAATGTTACAATTGATCACATTCATCTTTTCAACTCACGAAAAGATGCTTTTAACCGAGACAATGTATTGCAGGAAACGTTAATTTTAAAAGCAACTAAAAGGAATGATGTCAATTCAGATTCTAATGTTATAATCACCAGTACGAAAGGAATTAAGGATTTATCAAATCCAGTATTGAAAAACTATCCTCAAAATCAAATTCTAAACTTAAAAAGCAAAGAAAAGATTTTACATATTCCAGTTAATGACGCAGAAAAGGAAATCATTGATTTGTTTCGAAGTTGGAATGGGTCATTAAATAAATATAATATTCAGATTTCTACTGGACCTGTAGTTGCTTTCCGTGCGACCGAATATATTAGAGAAGTTTATGAAAACAACGGTATTATTCTTGCCCCATTGATTTGGTTGCACAATGTATTTAAAATGCACATTACTTGGCCTGTTCATAGACCTAATAAGGGGCAATATCTTCAAATTTGTTCTGGCAGCATGTCCCTATTGCTTCCTAATAAAAACTATATTCTTTTGCGACGTTTCAGTGCTAAAGACGATAAAAGCAGGTTAATTGCCTCTCCCTATTTTGCAAAGGTACAGGATGCTGAATTCGTAGGGATTGAAAACAAGGTTAATTACATTTACCGCCCAAAAGCGGAATTAGAACGAAATGAAGTTATCGGTTTAGCAGCAATATTGAATAGCAGATTATTTGATAATTATTTTCGGATTTTTAATGGGAACGTTAATGTTTCTGCAACGGAGTTAAGGGAAATGCCTTTACCTCCTTTAGAATTAATCAAACAAATAGGCAACCAACTGATATTAAATAATACTTCTTTCTCACAGGAAGGTATTGATGACCTTGTTATCCAAACCCTTTTGAATAATAGAGAACTTGTTATATGAGCAAAGTAACCGAAGCACAGCAGATACTTGAAGCATTTGGATTACCAAAACAGCAACAAAATGAACGTTCCGCATTGACTCTTCTTGCTTTATGTAATCTTAGAGAGAAAGATAAGTGGAAGAATGCCAAAAAAGTTAGCATGGCTGTTGTTGGGAATAAGGAAAATCCTAAATATGCAGGAGTAATGCGATTTATCGCTGAGCATTATAGCAAGCAGTATGCGGAAAACAGCAGAGAAACATTTCGACGTCAAACATTGCATCAATTTGTTCAAGCTGGTATAGTTGAGCATAACCCAGACAATCCTCAGTTACCTACCAATAGCAAAGACAATCATTACAGACTCACAGATGCGGCATTAAAAGTCATCCATGCTTTCAATTCAAGGAAATGGAATGAAGAAATAAAGTTTTTCCATAAAAATATTGGTTCGTTACAGGAGAAATATAATAAAACCCGAAACCTGCAAATGATACCTGTAAAACTTGCAAATGGCAAGGAATTACGATTTTCGCCAGGAAAGCATAATCAGGTGCAGGTTGCAATAATAAAAGAATTTGCATCAAGGTTTGCTCGTGGAAGCGAAATACTTTATGTGGGTGATACTGCAAATAAAGATTTATACATAGATACGAAATCTATAATTTCATTAGGAATTCCTATTAACGAGCATAGCAAATTACCTGATATTGTTCTATACGATAAAAAACGCAAGTGGCTTTTCCTTATCGAAGCCGTAACATCTCACGGTCCGGTTTCACCCAAACGAATTGTCGAACTTGAAAAATTTCTTAAAGACTGTAAAGCCGGTAAAGTTTATATCTCTGCCTTCCCCGATTTCAAAGAATTCAAAAAGCATATAGCCGATATAGCATGGGACACAGAAGTTTGGTTGATGGATTTTCCTGAACACATGATACATTTTAATGGTGACAGATTCATAGGTCCAGGATAGTCCGGATTGGCGTAGTCTTTGTGTTCGTTGAATCTTTTTCACAGCCTCATGCAAAATCCCTATAGCTCGAAATTGTGTCGCAGACAATATTAAATCGCGATTTATAGTCACTCCACAACAATCGTATCCGCCACTACCGAGCAGGCGCTGAAATAACCGAATCCTCCATTGGAGATGTTGGTCGGTAGATTACCGCGTGCATCTTCAAAAAGACTGCCCTGCCATTCGGTTTCGGCTAACAATGCACGGAGGTAAGCGGCGTAATCTTCAGTAACGGAATATTTTCTTACAATCAGGATGCTGCCAACGGGAAATAATACTTCTTCCTTATCCTGAGGAAAAACCACATAGCTGATATCTATGGTATTCAGTGTATAATGCAACATCCGGGCTTCGGTAAGTGTGTCGGTAAAAATTGTATCGGTCAGGTGTGTCCATGAAATAATGACTTCATACATGGCCAGGTCGTCGGGGTTGTAGCCGGGCGCTGTCCAGTTTATTTCGCGGAGGTTATCTTCAGCCGGAACAATCTGTATCGGCCAGGATGGAATAACCGGAACCATATAAGCTTCGGCGGTATAGGTTTCACCCTCACTATAAATGTTAAGTACATAGGTTTTATCAATAGAAGCACCAATCGGGATTTCACTGAAATAAGATCCGGGAGCTTCGGCAGATTCAATAAAGTTCATCACTTGCGTGTCGTCACTAATTGCGACTACCGCTCCTGAAACAGGAAGAGCTTGTCCGTTTAAATCGGGAAAGGGTTTGCTGAGTTTAACCTCCTGTTGCTTGTATTCGTTGGTTATTATGGCTTCAACAACGATGGTGTGAAGATTTCCGGACTGAATATCCCAGTCGGTTTTTTCTTCACAAGAGAAAAGGAAGATCAACATTCCAAAAAATATATTGAGTCGTATCTTCATTTACAATTTGAATTTATAGGTGATCGAAGGCATAACCCCCAGAAGGTATTCCTGCGTGGTTACAATATCTTCCATGCCATATAGGTTGGCCGGAACCACATATTTACTATCCTTTGATTCGATTTTATTAAAGTTAATGGAGACAGGGTTGTGCCTGTTGTATAAATTATATATGCCAAACGAAAGGCTGTGCTGAAATTTGCGTTCGGCTTTGTTCAGGTTCCAGATCAGGGCGATGTCCAGCCTGTGGTAGTCAGGAAGACGGTCGTTGTTCTTTTCGCCATACAAAGGAACGTTTGAACCGTTGTAGGTATAAAATCCGATAGGCGTGGTAATAGCAGAGCCGGTATAATAAATCCAGTTGGCAGAGAAGTTGACTTTCCGCGATAGATTGTACGACAGAAAAACCGATAGATCGTGAGGACGGTCGTAAAAGGGCGAAAACTCTGTATTGTTATTAATTCCTTCAATTTTGCTCAATACCCTCGACCAGGTATAGCTGATCCATCCGCTGAACCTTCCCTGAGTTCTTCGCAGCATAAACTCCAGTCCCCAGGAGCGGGCAGTTCCAAACCGCAATTCACCTTCGATGAGCGGGTTTAACAGCAGGCTGGCATGGGGTTCGTAATCAATCTGGTTATGCATGTATTTATAGTAAACTTCGGTTGTAAATTCAAGGTTAGCTTTGTTAAAAAATTTCACGAACCCTGCTGCTACCTGATCGGAGCGTTGCGGTTTTATATTTGTCCCTGCCGGCAACCAAACCTCAAAGGAAGAAAAAGGACTGATAGAGTTGGAAATCAGGTTCAGGTATTGGTGATAAATCCCATAACTGAGTTTCACAGAAAAAGTACTGTCGAACATATACTTCAGGCTGATCCTTGGATCAAGGTTTACAAAGGTTTTAACCGATTCTTTATCCTGAAAATTCAACGTGTCAACAACCTGGAAGTTCGTATCAAAAAGATAGATTGTTGTTGGGGCATTGTTTGTCCAGATGGGCATCCTTATTCCGGCTGAAAAGGAAAATCTTTTGGTCAGGTGCCTTTCACTGTTTAGGTAGAAAGCGGTCAATGATGAACGGATTTCTGAAACCTTTGGGATATCGGCATTTTCCTGTGCAACAACCAGGTTGCCAGGATTGAACCGGTAAAAGCTCTGGTTGATCCCGAATTTGAAAGTATGCTGTGGTTTCAGGTAATAGGTGAAGTCGAGGTTGATGTTAAAGCTGCTGATTTCCGACAACCATTTGACATCTTTACTTAGCAGGGTATAATTATATGAACTCCCGAAGAGGGTCAGGTTTGAAAATAGCCTCCGGTTAAAAATATGGTTCCATCTTAAAGTTGAAGCCAGGTTCGACCAGCGGATACCCCCAAATTCATTGTTGGTTTCGTTGGTCAGGTTATCTTTTCCATAGAAAAAAGAAAAGAAAATCCTGTTGTTCGGATTCAGGATAAAATTAAGCTTTCCATTGAAATCATATAGGTAAACATCACTGTTGGGAGCCGCCTGCCGGTAAAGCCATTTAAAATTTGAATGCCGGAATGAGGTATAGAATGATGCTTTTTCCTTAGCGAAAGGGCCTTCTAATGAAAAACGATAAATCAGGGGATTGAGCATGCCGTTAACTTCAAACTTATTCATATTGCCGTCTTTGGTCTGGATGTCGATGAGCGAGGATATCCTGTCACCTTTTTCCACAGGAATGTCAGCCTTATAAATACTGATATTTTTTGCTACCTCAGGGATGATAACGGAATAATAACCGAACAAATGAGCCGGATTGAAAACAGGCGCTTCGTCGATAAGAATCAGGTTCTGGTCCTTATTCCCTCCCCGGACGAAGAAAAAGGACGAACCGTCGCTGTGTGTTTTGATGCCAGGTAATGTCTGCAGACACCGGTTCAACCCCACTTCTCCTGCAAATTCAGGCAGGAAGGATAAATTTTTTGGATTCACTACGATCCTGCTCATCTGGCTTTTTTCGATGGCCTCCAGTTTATCGTCAACTGAAATAATTACTTCATTCAGAAGCTTTGAGTTAAAGACCATCTTTGTATCCAGGGTAACGTTCTTATCAAGCTGAATTTCTGATTTCTGCACCTGGAATCCAATATAGGAATAATGGATGGTATAATTGCCTTGTGGCAGGGTTAAGGAGTAATAGCCATAAGCATTGCTAATGGTTCCGGAACCGGTTTGTGCGATCATTACAGTAGCCCCAGGCAGGCTTTCGGAGGTTTGACTGTCGCGGATAAAACCGCTGATGGTAAATGATTTATCAGAGATTAAAGATTGTTTTTTCTTTTGCAGTACAATTTGATTCCCGACCAATTCATATTCCATCTTAAATATGTGGAGTATCTCATCCAGGGCTTCCTTCACAGATTTTTGATTTAAGCTGAGGTTGATTTTCTTGTCCTGGTCAACCAACTCACTGTTATAGGAAAAGTTGATGCCGGTTTGATGGGTGATTTCTTCAATTACCTGCTCAAGGGTCACATCCTTCAGATAAAGAGTAACAATTTTTGACAGGGCTGTTTCCTGGCAAAGGATAATACCCGGAATAAACAGTGTGAGGAGAAGGCAGATGAACCGGTTGGATTTTGGAGTCATGCCAATTTAAAAAAGCTTGTTTAAATGAACTCTTATCATTTTCGTGTATCTCTGTGTCCTCCCTGTCTCTGTGGTTTTTTTATTTACAAACCTAAAATTAATTATCACAACCTGCTCCGTCCACATTAAACAGACCTTCGTCCTGACTTATCTCCAGGTTAAAAGTGGCTTTCAGTATTTCCATCACTTTCTCCAGTGATTGATCATTGAAAGTGGCTGTCAGCCTGCATTCAAGAATTGCGGGTGAGGTGATTTTAATGGTTGCCCCATAGGTTTGCTCGATCTTTCGGAAAACAACTTCAAGTTTCTCCTTGTGAAAAACCATTTTCTTTGTTTTCCACGAAATAAAATTTTCATCCTGATTTGGCTTTTTATCAAGGGTTCCCTTTTCCTTGTTAAAAACTCCTTTTTCACCTGCGATAAGAATCACCTCCTCCGAATCTGACCCGAATGATACCTTCCCTGAACTCACTGTGACCTCAATATCCGGTTGGTCAGCTTTTGCATTCAGATAAAATGAGGTGCCGAGAACTTTTACTATTGCCTGTCCAGCTTCCACGATGAATGTTTTTGTTTTATCCGGTGTAACCTTGAAAAAAGCATCTCCTTCAAGTTTTAAAGACCGCGTTTCCCCTTTGAATCTTGATGGATAGATCAGTTTTGAGCCGTGATTTAAAGTCACCTCTGATCCATCCGGTAACCGGGTTGTAATAACTGAATTTGTCGCGGTAAGTTCTTTCATTTCCGGCTTCGAAAGCAATAAATAAAGTACACCGGCAAGGGCAATCAGGGTAATAAAAATAGCAGCATAGCGGAACAGAGGCCTAAAAATTCCCGATCTTGTGTTTTCGTAAAGCGATTTTACTTTCACATCCCCAGCAAAAAGTTTTGATTCCAGTTTCTTCCATTCAGATTCAACATCTATTGAATAGTTGTCTTTATCTAACCCAGTCATA
This sequence comes from uncultured Bacteroidales bacterium, assembly GCA_963749345.1. Classification (GTDB taxonomy): domain Bacteria; phylum Bacteroidota; class Bacteroidia; order Bacteroidales; family JAADJA01; genus JAADJA01. The sequence goes on from CAVVMO010000004.1 coordinate 1,843,251, forward strand.
ATCCATAGCCGCTTATATTCAAGGAATAGCTTTTCATGTTCAGGATTTTCCTTTACCCATCTTTCAAGCGAAGATATTTCATCCCGGCTTGCCTGTCCGGCAAGGTATTTCCAGATCATTTCGTAAGGGGCGATATGGTTATTTTCATTATTCATTTTTGCTGTTAAGTATACACCTGTCGTTTCATTTACCCTTAGTTGAGATTGATAAGTGCCTAAAGTACTTTTTCACTTTGTTATTTTCCTAAAAATAAAAGTAATAAAATCATCATCAAATCTTTTAACTCCTCCCGTAAAATTTTTAACGCTTTTGACATGTGTACTTCAACTGTTTTCGCTGAAATGCCAAGTTTAAGCGCAATTTCGTTGTATTTCATTTCTTCGAAACGGCTCAGCTCGAAAACTTCCCGGCACTTCTCAGGAAGTTTTTGAATAGCTGCTTCAATTTTTTTGTGCATTTCCTCACCCACCAAATGGTCATAATCCCATGCCTGATTATTTTGCTCTAATTCAACATCCAGGTAATGACTCCTGAATTTTTGGTTATCGCGGATATGGTTCAGGCATCGGTTCCTGACAGACTGAAATAAATAGGCTCTGACAGATTTCTCCTGTTCAATGGTATCTCTCTTTTGCCATAAATTAATAAACACATCCTGAACGATTTCTTTGGCAGAATCCGTATCATAGACAAACCCCCGGGCAAAATTGCATAAGGGAATAAAATATTCCTTGAACAATTGTTCGAACAATTGTCTGTCTAATGTTTTATCAGTGGATTGATCGTTCAACCGATTTTATATACGTTAATACAAAAGTATAATTATTCAAAAACGAGATTTTTGTTCTTTTATTCATTCAATATCCTTTTCCCAAAAATTTGCCTGATCGGATGCATAATAGAAGCAGGCTTTTGTCTGAGAACATGGATAATTTATCATGCAGATATTTAACCTTATTTTAAAAGGTTATGTTACATGATTTTGAGGGAGATTATAAGTTGAGAATTTAACCCATGGTTTGTTTTTATGGAAATGAACTTTTGTTGCCCGATGATTGTTTGTTAACTGTTATTATTATTCATTGAAATGATGTTTTTAATGCATAGCCTTTTATACACTTGCGGTTTGCGTTTGCTTTGAGGATAGAATAAAATTGTAAACAATGGTACAACCGCTCCTGTTTATCCTGATCCTGTTGGTCCTTATTGCGATCAATTTGTTTTTTCTTTTATACCGGTCCAAAAAGCGAAGTCAGGATCTTTTAAAAAAAGTAATGGACTCAATTAACCACCCTTTTTATGTGGTTAATGCCGCAACCGGCAAGATTGAATTTGCAAACAACGCAGGGCGCACAACCCATGTACCCATCGATGCGCAATGTTTTACACTTAAAGAAAAAATTAATAAACCCTGCTATGGTGATGCCTGCAAGTGTTCTCTCAAGAGTATATTTAAAACTAAAGGGCATTTTAAAACCGATGAATTTAAGATCATCCGGGATGGACAAACCGAATACCACGAATTGCACGGATTTCCTATTTTCAATAAGAAGGGTGATCTTGAAAAAGTTATTGAATACAGTCGCGATATAACGGCGCGTAAATCTGCCGAACTGGCGCTGGAGAAGTCGGATAAGGAATTGCGTAAAGCCATAGCAGCCAAGGATAAGTATTTTTCCATTCTCGCACATGATGTGAGAAATCCATTTAACTTTCTGATTGGAATTTCCGAATTGTTGCAGAACGATTTGGACGATATTTCAAAGGATGATTTGAAATCAATTCTTGGGAAAATCCATAAAACTTCCATTCAAACTCACCGGATATTTGAGAACCTTCTTTACTGGGCACAAACACAAACCGGCGACATTTCTTTTTGTCCTAAGGTGATGAATGTAAAAGACGTAATTGACGATTGCGTTGAAATGAACAGAGTATTTGCCGAGCATAAAGGACTTGTGATAGAAGCCCTGCCAAATAATGGTGTTTATGCCTATGCTGATGAGAATATGGTAAAGTCAGTTTTACGAAACCTAACCTTGAATGCTATTAAATTCACCGGGAAAGGTGGCAAAATTCAGATTGGAGTGCATCAGAAAAATGCTATGGCAGAAATTCTGGTTACTGACACGGGAGTTGGGATTGAGCAAAATGATTTGAAAAGGTTGTTTAAGATTGAAGAAAATTTTTCGACCATTGGAACGGAAATGGAACCCGGATTCGGCTTAGGTCTTGTGCTGAGTAAGGAATTCGTCGAAAAGAACAATGGACAAATTTTCGTTGAAAGCAAACCTGGTGAGGGAAGTACTTTTGCCTTTACACTTCCATTATCCTGAAAAACCAGAATGGTCTTGTTAAAATCCTGATGATTTTATTATTCCGGACCTTGGTTATTCGATTTTTCCAATGACGGCCGACTGTTTCTTCTAAGGCTTCTGATGAAAAAGACCCTAACAAAGAAGTCCTTAATAAATCTGCTGAAAAAATTGAATTGCCCCAATAACGTTCCATAGCAAAGCAAAAGAGTAAAATAAGCCGGCGTGATGGTGACGATATATACTAAAAATTTAATCCAGAAGGAAGTATATTCATCCATTCCAAACAAAGCAAAAATTGGCTCTTTTACAAACAAGGTAGATGTTCCTGAAATCCCGAATATAGTAAAGATCAGCCAGAATTGAAAATTGCTTTCAATGCCCCATTTTTGTTTTAAATATTTAAAATAGTTTTTCATACCTTTCTATCCGAACACAATAATAGGCATTTTGTTTAATCTCCATATTTTCAACTTAAAATTTGCCGGGAATGCCCGAATGATTGTTATTCATATACTCCCTGATTTTCGTTTCTTTTGTAAATTCAATTTCTCATCATGGTGTTATTGATAGTTTTAATCGTCTTTGTTTTCCTTACGTTGATATTGATACTGATCATGTCGGCCATGTTCAGAAATAAGATAGAAAAACATAAAAGTGTTCCCTCAGATTATGGAATTGGATTTCAGGAAGTGCGATTTCCATCCAAAAACAATTGTCACTTTATACGGCTGGTGGATTCTTTCGGTAAATAATTCACCGAATAATGTCAAGACGATCCTTCTGGTTCATGGCTGGAACCGGAACCTTGGCAGGATGATGCCTTACATCAGAACAGCTTCATCCCGAAGGTTATAATTTATTTGTCTTTGATGCAAGAAATCATGGCAGCAGTGACACGGATGGATTATCTTCCATGCCCAAATTTGCAGAGGATATTATTGCCGCACTGGATTATCTTGAAAATAGCCTGATTCAAAAAGGAGGAAAGGTTGGGGTCATTGGACTTTCGATGGGTGGGTCAGCAACCATTTATGCCGCTGCGACCGATAAACGAATAAATCCGATTGTCACCGTTGGCGCTTTTGCTCATCCTGCCGATGTGATGAAACTTGAAATGAAAAAACGACACATCCCGTATTTCCCATTTGTATGGTTGTTCCTGAAAATTGCTGAGTATAAAATTGGATTCCGGTTTAATGATATAGCCCCGGTGAATAACATTCACAAAGTGGATGCAAAAATTCTTCTTGATCCATGGGCGGCTTGATGAGACAACTCCCTTTGAACATGCTGAAAAGCTTTTGGCAACAGGCAGGTCCGAAAATATTGAATTGTTTCCCATTTCTGACAAAGGCCATTCCGATTGTCATGAGTCAGAAGGATTTTGGGATAAGCTTAAACAATATTTTTGTCAGGATTTTTAAAATAAAAAGGCTGCCATATTTTGACAGCCTTCTGCATTTTTAGAAGTCCTGAAATCACTCCTCTATGACCACCCCCTTAGCCTCAAAAGTGTAGATATATTCTTCTTCGGTAATTGCAGCTATCTCCTCTGGTGTTTTTCCGGCATCTTCAGCATAATGCTGCAACAATTCAACAGAAATCAATTCTTTCTTTGCAAATCCTTCAACCGTTGCCGTTTTACCTTGTGAATCGATGGGAATCACAAAAGCATAATCTTTGAAAGAAACTTTGATTACTTCATCATTACCTAAATCGAGGTCCATCCAGCAACCCGATTTCTGACAGTTGGATACTATCTTCGATTTCATGGTTACCCAAACCGAATCCTTTTCCTGCATCAGAGTCAAAAGCTCTGCACCGGAAATTGCTTTATCTCCTGATATTTTTTCACCATAGTAACCCTGCTCACTACCTTGCTGTTCTGTCCCGGTTTGTTTATTCCCGGGAGGATTGCACGAAAACAGAACCAAAATGGGGATCAGACTATAAAGTATATTTCTCATTTGGGTTTCATGGGGTTAATAACGATATCAGCTACATCTTCCATTTTTAATAATTTATCATCTGTAAATCCGTTGAAAGTTTTTAGCACATAATTGATAACTGCTAAAGCATCTTCCTTGGTTTGAACCTGCGGAACCATGGGTGCATTGTATGATAACTCCGTTAACAACCATCACTTCATGCGAACCGTTCAGCGTTTGATGGATACCCCTCTTCGGATCAGCTAAAAGGTAATCTGAACCGGCTAATGGAGGAAACGCACCGGCAACTCCTTTTGCATCTGCCATGTGGCATACAATGCATTTTTCCTTGTAAATTTTTTCACCCAAAGCTAATTGAGCCGTTAATCCTGAAACTTCAGCTTTAACTTCTTCTTTTACCTGTGTTTCTTCTTTTGGAACCTGGCTGGATTCAGTATTTCCACCGCCGCCGCATGCAGTGAACAGAACAGCCGCACTAGCTGTAATAATCGATAGAATTGTGTACCTTTTCATTTTCTTGTTTTTATGAATTGAACGTTAATTTTTTGCAAAAGTAGATTTAATTTGAAATGTTAAACAACTCAATACATCTTTTTTTATCAACTTGGGTTCATTGATTTAATTGCTCGTCCGGATTTGAGTATTAGCTGGCGGGTCGGGTAATCCGGATGGAGTTATCGTGGGGATTTATAATCCCGTTCTTTATGAATTGAGCAGGCCAGGAAATTCTTGAAAGAGAAATGTAACTTATTGCCTGCAATCCCTTATTATCCTCCATTTGACAATTTGGCATATTTTTTCCAGTGGAATAGTCTTTGATTGGATAGCCTGAATTTTAAATCTGAATCAGGTATGCAAAAAGGAACAATCAACGTACAGACTGAAAACATTTTTCCAATCATTAAAAAATTTCTTTATTCCGATCATGAGATTTTTCTCCGTGAGCTGGTTTCCAACGCTGTTGATGCAACACAAAAATTAAAGACCCTCGCCTCCCTCGACAAATTCAAGGGTGAGCTTGGCGATCTGACCATTCATGTTGAACTGGATAAGAAAAAGAAAACCCTCACAGTAAAAGATCGAGGAATCGGAATGACAGCTGAAGAAGTTGATAAATTCATTAATCAGATAGCATTTTCAAGCGCCGAAGAATTCATAAAAAAATACAAAGGCAAATCCGATGCGGACAAAAACGCACTGATTGGCCACTTCGGGCTTGGATTCTATTCTTCATTCATGGTTTCCGAAAAGGTTGAGATCATCACCAAGACTTACAAAAAAGGTGGCCCGACCAAAGCCGTCAGGTGGGAATGCGATGGCAGCCCGGAATATACCATGGAAGATTATGACCGGGAAGATCGCGGGACTGACATCATACTGCACATTAATGATGAATCCAAAGAGTTTCTCGATGAATACCGTATCCTTGAATTGTTAAAGAAGTATTCCAAATTTTTACCGGTTCCTATTGAATTTGGAACGGAGAAAAGTTCTGAAAAAACAGGAAAGAAAGATAAGGACGGCCATGACGAGTATAAAACCGTCGAAAAGCCACGCATTATCAATAATACAAAGCCAGCCTGGACACAGAAACCGGCTGACCTGAAAGATGAAGATTATAACAGTTTCTACAGGGAGCTTTATCCCATGAACTTTGAGGAGCCGCTGTTCCATATTCACCTGAATGTGGATTACCCTTTTAACCTGACCGGTATCCTTTATTTCCCTAAGGTGAAACGCAATTTTGAAGTCCAGCGCGATAAGATTCAATTGTATTCCAACCAGGTGTTTGTCACAGATTCTGTGGAAGGGATTGTTCCCGATTTTCTTACGCTGTTGCATGGGGTGATTGATTCGCCGGATATTCCTCTGAATGTTTCAAGAAGCTATCTTCAGAGCGATGCCAGTGTGAAGAAAATTTCGAACCACATCATGAAAAAAGTGTCGGACAAGCTGGAAGACATCTTTAAAAATAACCGCGAAGACTACGAAAAGAAATGGGACGATATCAAAATTTTCATTCAATATGGAATGATTTCCGAACCTAAGTTTTATGAAAAGGCTGAAAAATTTGCCTTGTTCAAAAATGTGGACGGGAAATATTTTACTTACGAAGATTATAAAAAACATATCGAGGAAACTCAAAAGGACAAAGACAAAAAATTAATCTACCTCTATACCACCGACAAGGAAGAGCAGCATGCTTTTATTGAATCGGCTAAAGAAAAGGGATATGATGTGCTGGAAATGGGCGGAGTACTGGATAACCATTTCATTAATACACTGGAACAGAAATTCGAAAACACTTCCTTTGCAAGGGTAGATGCCGATATCATCGACAAGATCATTAAAAAGGAGGAAGCTCAGCCTTCCAAGCTTTCGGATAAGGATCAGGAAAAGCTAAAACCGCTGTTCGAAAAAAACGCGGGCAAGGAAAAATACGCTATTGTTTTTGAGAGCTTAAGCGAAAAGGACAAGCCTGTGATCATCACCCAACCCGAATTTATGAGACGCATGAAGGATATGTCGAAACTCGGTGGAGGAATGGATTACATGGGGACTATGCCCGATTCCTATAACCTCGTGATCAACTCAAACCACCCGATCATCTCGGATATTTTGAATGAGCAGGATGCCTCAAGACAGGAAAACCTTGTAAAGCAACTGACTGATCTTGCCAGGCTTTCGCAAAATCTTTTAAAGGGTCAGGAATTGACTGACTTTATTAAACGAAGTGTCGAACTGATTGGAAAATAACCGTAATTTGTAACTGAACATCAAATCTTTAAAACAGAAAAATAAAATGAAATCAATTAAAAAATCATGGATCGTAATCGCAGTCATTGTGCTGCTTGCCATCATAATGTACACCTCCATCAAGGGAACTTTCAACAAAATGGTTACCATGGACGAAAGTGTTACGTCGCAATGGGCGCAGGTGGAAAATGTATACCAGCGGAGGGCTGACCTTATTCCCAACCTGGTGGCTACTGTCAAAGGATATGCAGATTTTGAGCAGAAAACCCTCACTGATGTCATTGAAGCAAGATCAAAAGCCACCTCGGTGACCATTGACCCGACCAACCTGAATGAAGCCTCGATGGCACAATTTCAGGCTGCACAGGACGGATTAAGTTCTGCATTATCCAGATTGATGGTCGTAGTAGAGCGTTATCCTGACCTCAAAGCGAACCTGGGCTTTTTAGACCTGCAGACCCAGCTTGAACGAACCGAAAACCGGATTACAGTCGAACGCATGAACTTTAATACCAAGGCACAGGAATACAATGCATATATCCGTTCCTTCCCCAAAAATATTTATGCTTCGTTGTTTGGGTTCGAGAAGAAGGCTTACTTCAAGGCACAGGAAGGTGCCGAAAAAGCACCGGAAGTTAAATTCTAATGACTGAAACCATGACTCTAAAATCTTTTTTTACAAGCCAGCAAAATGAAGATATCAACTTAGCCATAAAAAACGCTGAGCTTGATACTTCTGGTGAGATCAGGGTGCACATTGAAGAAAAATGTCCGGGTGATGTTTTAGACCGTGCTTCGTCTATTTTCAAAAAACTTGAAATACATAAGACTGAGCTAAGAAATGGGGTTTTGTTTTACCTTGCAATTAAAAACAGGAAATTTGCTGTGATTGGTGATGCGGGTATCAATAAGGTAGTTCCTGAAAATTTCTGGGATGAAGTACGGAATATTTTGCTGAATCATTTCAGGGATAATAAGTTCACTGATGGATTGGTAGAAGGTATTACCCTTGCAGGCCATCAGTTGAAAAAGCATTTTCCTTTTAAAAAAGATGATGTGAACGAACTTTCTGATGAAATATCGTATGGTGAGAATGAAAAAGTAAATTCACAATAACATGAAAAAGGTAAAGATCCTGGTTCTGTTTATAGTCCTATTAAGTTTCGGTCAACTGATAGGGCAGGATTTACCCGATCCGCCTAACCCACCCAGGCTGGTAAATGATTTTATTGGTTTGTTAAGCAAGCAGGAAATCAATGCGCTCGAAAATAAGCTGGTGGCTTTCAGCGATACCAATTCCACACAGATAGCAATTGTGATTGTGAACGACCTGAAAGGATATGATATCGTGGATTATTCGCAACGACTGGCGCAGAAGTGGGGTATAGGTGAAAAGAAATACAATAACGGTGTGATCATAGTTTTAAAACCGAAAACTGCTGAAGACAAAGGAGAGGTAAATATTGATGTGGGTTATGGAATGGAACCCATAATTCCTGATATAACTGCCACGCAAATTATTGAAAATGAAATGAAACCTCACTTCAGGAACAATGATTATTATAGTGGACTTGATGCTGCCGTTAATACCATTATGTCGCTGGCGGCGGGTCAGTTTACTGCCGATCAGTACAAGAAAAGAGCCGGTAAAAGCAGTCCGTTTGGATTTCTTGTACCCATTCTTGTTCTCGTTATTATCATTTCGATGATTAACCGGAATAAAGGAAAGCAGTATGGTACAAAAAGCAACAGTTCTTCCTTCTGGACAGCAATGATGCTGGGGAGTATGCTGGGGAGTAGCAGCCGGGGATCATGGGGTGATTTCAAATCCGGATCCGGAGGATTTGGTGGTTTTGGCGGTGGGGGAGGAGGAGGCTTCGGAGGCTTTGGTGGCGGAAGCTTTGGCGGCGGCGGAGCAAGCGGAAGCTGGTAAACGTTGATATAATTATTCCTTTCAATATTTTTTTGTTCGATGGAAAATCAAATCACCTTAAGAAATCTTGGGAAATCGGATTTAAGAATCACGCCCATCGGATTGGGGTGCTGGCAATTCAGTAAAAGAGGCAATATGGCCGGAAAATTCTGGCCTTCACTCGAAGATGATGTTATTTTGGATATTGTGCGGATCAGTCTGGAAGGAGGAATTAACTGGTTTGATACTGCAGAAGTATATGGAAGTGGCGCTTCCGAGAAGATGCTGGCGAAATCATTGGTTTCGCTTGGCAAAAAGCCGGGAGATCTTCTCATTGCTACCAAATGGTGGCCCATGTTCCGGACTGCTTCAAACATTGCAAAAACAATCGATGACCGGTTGGCTTGTTTAAATCCTTTTCCGATCGACCTTTACCAGGTTCATCAGCCCTGGGGCTTTTCCTCTGAGGTGAAAGAGATGGAAGCAATGGCTAAGCTGGTTCAGGCAAAAAAGATCAAACATGTGGGTGTAAGCAACTTTTCAGCTTCGAAGATGCGCAGCGCATGGGAGACCCTTCAAAAATCGGGAATCAACCTTGTTTCGAACCAGGTACAATACAGTCTGCTTAACCGGAAAATTGAAAACAACGGAGTGCTGGACACCGCGAAAGAACTTGGGATCACAATCATTGCTTACTCTCCATTGGCACAGGGGCTTGTTACCGGCAAATTCCATGATAACCCGGAACTGTTGAAAAGCATTGGCTACCGCAAATATTCTTCAATGTTCAAACCCAAGGGACTCGAGAAAAGCAAGCCCTTAGCCGGGCTGGTACAAAAGCTTGCAGTGAAGTATGAGAAGACTCCTTCTCAGGTAGCGCTTAACTGGCTGATCCATTTTCATGGTGATGCTGTGGTGGCCATTCCAGGCGCTACCAAAGCAAAGCATGCTGAAGAAAATACAGGCGCCATGAAATTCCAACTTTCACAGGAAGACATGAACCTGCTGGATGAGGTGAGCAAAAACTTCAGAGCCTAATAAAAAAGAGCACCTTTCTGAAAGATAAAAAGCTCCTATTGATTGTTTGCTGCGCTTAAGCTCATTGATGCTTCAATTTTATCAAGCCGTTAATTAATATTTTCATTCTCGGCTTTCAGCCGGTCATTTTCTGTTTTAAGTTGGTCATTATCGGCCTTGAGTTCTTTGATAGCATTGATCATTGCCACATTTACCGGGTGCATATTAAAATCGAGCAAGCCATCCTCACCTTCATTTACTGCTTCAGGAAAAACCTCCTGAACCTCCTGGGCAATAAAACCGACTTGTTCAACATCAGACTGCAGGCGGGGACACCAAACAAGCACCAACTTTTATTAAAGATTGCAAACAATTTATAGCAATTTAATAACAAAGAATTAACATACGAATGGTCACACATAGTCCTTTTATCAGAGGTTAATCCAGGTGGAACCATTGTAGTATCTCAGCACATTCGAAGAGCTGTCAAAATAGATCATTCCGGCTGTTGGTGATGCCGGTTCGCTTATGGGTGTCAGCCTGATCAGGTCTTTAAGTTGTATAACGCCGTTCTCATCCCTGATGATGCTGTTACCGATATTGATCTGGTTCGTGGCATTCCCATCAATTAATTGTGTATCATAACCAATGGCTATATTGTTAGCTCCTGTCTCAATATTCATGGCCGCCTGAAATCCGATGGCAATGTTTCCTTCTCCTTCATTGATGAATTCGCTGCCTGTAAGTGCCCTTTCACCTATTGCAACACAATTGTTTCCATTGTTGTATCGGGCTGCATGTACACCAAGTGCACTGACATTGGCACCGGTATTGTATTGAGCCGACTCCAGCCCCATAGCATTAAGGCCCCATCCTGTATTGTGCTGTGCGGCCTTATTGCCCAGAGCATTAACATTGTGATTTGTATTGAACTGTGCCGACATCGCGCCCATTGCGTTTACTTCGTGGCCCTGGTTTTCCTGTGCAGACATGTGCCCCAACCCATTTACCGAATTACCGCTATTATTTTCGCACGATTGCGTGCCAAGTGAATTGACAAGAAAGCCAGTATTGTTCCGGGCAGATACTGCGCCCAATGCGTTTACCGCCCACTGTGTGTTGGAAAAGGCAGCCTGAAAACCAAAGGCATTCACATCCTGTTCCGTGTTCCCATACGCAGCCTCATACCCGATCGCATTCACGTTTAAACCGGTGTTGCTGAAGCAGGCCGACTGCCCGAATGCATTCACATATTCTCCCTGGTTGGTCTGCGCAGCGCTTGAACCCATGGCATTTACGTTTGAACCCGTATTACCCCCGGCGGCATACACCCCGAATGCATTGACTGAATATGCTGTATTTCCGTAAGCTGCATACTGACCCATGGCATTTACATGCTCACCGCTGTTGACGTTTGCCGCTTCAGCCCCGATGGCATTCAGGTACTTGCCACTGTTATAAAAAGCTGTGTTCAGTCCAAGTGCCACTACATAAGCATCGCCCATGGTTGACTCCGAATTGCACACCCCCTGCCCGATCGCAATCACATAATTTGAAGGGCCGCCAAGGTCCCCGAAAGCGTCGTTCCCCAGCACCACGTTGGTAGATCCTTCTAGGGATTGATCGTTGCTGTTTCCCGAGAGTATGTTGCTATAATCGTCTATCCACACACCGCCAGATGTATTGGAATACAATGCATAAGGCACACTTAAAAGTTGCGTGGTTCCCATGTTTTGGTAGGCTGTGCCACCAAGCGGATCGAGTTCGACCTTGATGTACATTTGACCCAGCGACCAGTTTATACTGCTGAATATTCCTGCAAGCACGGTACCGTTGCCAATATCAAGGTTTGCAAGGCCGTAATTGTTGGTGTTGGTAGTATGGCGTTCCTGGTAGAGAAGCGTACCTGAAGGACTACCCTGTAAAATGGAGATTCTGAAAGCCACAAGCTGGTTTGCGATAAGGTCTCCGCTGCTGTTTCTTGCCACTGCCTGGTATTTGAAGGCCTGTGGTGTTTGGGCTATGACAACCATCGTCATCAGCCACATACTGATGGATATTAAGACAATCTTTTTCATACGTGTTATTTTTTTATTGTTAAAATTGTGTAACTTATAAAAACCAGATTATTTTGCTGCACTTAAGCCCGTTGCAGCTTCAATTTTGTCAAGTCGTGCATTTATTTTTTCGTTCTCGGCTTTCAGCTGGTCATTTTCGGCTTTTATTTGGTCATTTTCATTTTTGAGTTTATCGATTTTTGCTTTTAACTCCTTAATGGAATTAACCATTGCCACGTTTACCGGGTGCATATTAAAATCGAGCAAACCATCCTCACCTTCATTTACTGCTTCCGGAAAAACCTTCTGAACTTCCTGGGCTACAAAACCGACTTGTTCAACATCAGACGGCAGACCGCAAGGATTGCCGGCTTTATAGCTGAACCTTACCGGCTGCAGAGCCATAATTTCGTCCAATCCTTTACTGTAATTCCCAAGTAAGTTTTTTAAACGGAGATCAGAGGATACAATCCATGAGGAACCGCCCAAACTCTTGGCAGCATTTCCCTCCACCTGAAGCTCATAGGTTGGGGCTGTATTACCGTTACCGGCTATCTTAAGCTTGTTTCCAACGAAATTATAAGTACCGCCATAGCCCCAGCTAAAATAGGTTCCATTGAACCAAATAGCTTCGTCGCTGTTCACACGCATAGCTACACCTGAAGCAATACCTTTATTTAGGTTTAATGTACCCCCCACATCGAGTTTATATGCCGGTGTGGTCGTCCCGATCCCAAGATTTCCTCCATTGATAAAACTGTTACCATCACCCCATAAGAAAATCGTATTATTTGCTGAGCCATCGTAGATGTAAAGCGCACCAGAACCATTGCTGGTATCACGAAACCTGAATACATAATTACCTGATGCAGGTTTGACGATTTTCATTACATCGTCGTTGCCAGGTGATAGTATATGCATCTGGCATTCGGGGTAAATAGTCCCTATACCTATTTTAGGGCTTGTTATTACAAATTTACCCCCCGAAAAATAACCAGAGAACCCATCAGGTGAAGCTACCGAGCCTGTCACTGCCCTTGAAGATCCGGTGGATGCAGAAGCAAAGCCATAAATAGCTCTGCCAACATTGGATGTTGTTTCACCGTAAACTCCATAATTAATTCCATTATTAAGGGTTGCAAGACCGTACACTCCGTAGCCTGTTCCGGACCTCGTTTCTCCGTAAATGCCACATGGTGATCCGGTGGTAGCATAAGCAAGCCCATAAACTCCCTTTCCGGCAGAAGAACTTGTTTTGCCCTGCACACCATCAAAGTCTCCCTCTGTTTGGTACGCAACGCCTGATACTCCCTCTCCATACCCATAAATAGAATTTGTTTCACCTAAAACACCGATATGTCCCACACCTTGTATACAGGTGGAATTAGTACTGACAACAGAAAAGGCATATCCTGAACCTGGCGAAACAGAATCGGAATATGGAAGGTTTAGACTTTCCGCCATTGTGGAGTATCTTGAGTATGGAGTGCTCAGGAGTTGGGTAGTACCCATATTTTGATAGGTTGTCCCTCCCAATGGATCAAGTTCGACCTTGATGTACATTTGACCCAGCGACCAGTTTATACTGCTGAATATTCCTGCAAGCACGGTACCGTTGCCAATATCAAGGTTTGCAAGGCCGTAATTATTAGTGCTGGTTGTGTGGCGTTCCTGGTAGAGAAGTGTACCTGAAGGACTGCCTTGTAAAATGGAGATTCTGAAAGCCACAAGCTGGTTTGCGATAAGGTCTCCGCTGCTGTTTCTTGCCACTGCCTGGTATTTGAAGGCCTGTGGTGTTTGGGCTATGACAACCATTGTCATCAGCCAAATACTGACGAATGTTAAAGTAATCTTTTTCATAAGAGTATTATTTTGTTGTTTAAATTATTTGACTAACGAAGTAAAAAATCAGGATTAGTTTTCATAACACTTTGCTGTTCGATTAAAGTGAGTAATTCACTTACCTGAAAAAACCAAAAACTCCTATTGATTATTTATTGCGCTTAAGCTCATTGATGCTTCAATTTTATCAAGACGCGCGTTTATTTTTTCGTTCTCGGCTTTCAACTGGTCATTTTCGGCTTTGAGTTCTTTGATAGCTTCAAGGAGCAAAGGAGTCATCTTTCCGTAATCGATGGATAAATAACCGTCCTCACCTTTTGAAACCACCTCGGGGATTACCTTCAAAACCTCCTGTGCAGAAAAACCAACCTGCCTGGTTTTATCAATGCCGGTATTCCAGTAATAATAATACCCGTTAATTTTATCTACCATGCCCAGTGGATCTGTTAAACTAGTAAAATCTTTTTTTAACCTGGCATCCGAAAGCAAGTTCCACGCATTGGCGCGAGCCTGGGTACCATCACCGGCTACACCCACCTGTAATTTATAACCGGGACTACTTGTTCCGATCCCCAGGTTACCTAAGATAAAGCTACTTCCTTCGCCGTACAGGAAAATGGTATTTGTACTGGATCCATCATACATATAAAAGCCCCCGGACCCGTTGCTGCTTTGCCTTAGCATGATCACAGGGTCAGTCGAGTTATAGTTTTCAAATCTGGCCATGATGGTGCTTAGCCCGGTAGATTTGACAACCAGCGGGTAATCAGCCGTAGTTGTGCCAATTCCAACTTTTCCGCTGGCATAAAACCGGCCACCGGTAAAATATCCAGAATACCCCAACGCACTCGTAACTTCTCCATAAACGCCATAATTGGTTCCGAATGAATTTATGGCTTTCCCATAAATCCCCTTGCCGCTCTGAGCATTGGTTTCTCCCAAAACACCAACCGAAGTACTGTTGCTTAGCGTGGTGTAGCCATGAACCCCAACCCCGTTAGTAGAAAGAGTTAACCCATAGACCCCTGTATTGGTTCCGTCGTAATCGCTGGCAAAACCAAAAACACCTATGCCGCTGGTTGAAGCTGCTACTCCATATACTCCATAAGTTTCACCCGACTCATTGGTTCCTTCTCCATATATTCCAGTTACAGGTCCGGATCCGAATACTCCATATCCGGCTGGAGATGCTGTAGTACCATAAACACCGTAATTCATCCCCGTAGATGAGATTGCACTTCCTTTAACGGCTGTTCCTATGGGGGATGAGGATTGTCCAAGTACGCCACAACCAGCACCAGATGTAAAATTGTGTAATCCATGAACACCCATTCCTCCATCGAGTGAAGCCTCTCCATAAACACCGTAAACCCCTAAACCATATACTCCATATCCTTCTGTAGAAAATCCAAAAACCCCAGTATGTCCATACCCATATAAGCCATAACCCGATGAGTTTGTCGATATTCCTGTAATGCCGTTTCCACTTCCGGTATTAGTTACCGAAAAAGCACTGAAATCATCATAACCGGAACCAGAATACGGCAGGGTCATGCCGGCTGATGTTTTGGAATACAATGCATAGGGTACACTTAAAAGCTGGGTAGTTCCCATGTTTAGGTAAGTTGTGCCTCCCAGCGGATCAAGCTCGACCTTGATGTACATTTGACCCAGCGACCAGTTAATACTACTGAATATTCCTGAAAGTACGGTACCGCTACCAATGTCAAGGTTTGCAAGCCCGTAATTGTTTGTGTTTGTTGTGTGGCGTTCCTGGTAGAGAAGCGTACCTGAAGGACCCCCCTGTAAAATACTAATCCTGAATGCCACAAGCTGGTTCTGGATCAGGTTGCCGCTGCTGGTTCTTGCCACTGCCTGGTATTTAAAGGCCTGTGGGGTTTGGGCGATGACAACCATTGTCATCAGCCATATACTGACGAATGTTAAGGCAATCTTTTTCATAGATGTTATATTTTATTGTTAAAATTGTGTAACCATAAAAAACCAGATTATTTTGCTGCGCTTGAGCTCATCGAAGCTTCAATTTTGTCGAGTCGTGCATTCATTTTTTCATTTTCGGCTTTCAGCCAGTCGTTTTCATCATTCATTAGGTCATTTTCATTTTCGAGAATATCGATTTTTGCTTTTAATTCCTTAATTGAATTAACCAATGCCACGTTTACAGGGTGCATGTTAAAATCGAGGAGGCCATCCTCACCTTCATTTACTGCCTCTGGAAAAACCTTTTGAACCTCCTGGGCAACAAAACCGACTTGTTCAACGTCAGACGGCAGCCCACGCGGATTGCCAGCCTTATAGCTGAACTTTACCGGTTGCAAAGCCATAATTTCGTCCAATCCCTTATTGTAATTCCCGTTCAGATTTTTCAGCCGGAGATCGGAGGATACGATCCATGTGGAACCACCCAGACTTTTAGCAGCATTTCCATCCACATAAAGTTCATAAGCTGGTGCTACATTGCCGTTACCGGCAATTTTTAACTTATTCCCAAAGAAATTATAGGTTCCACTATAGCCCCAGCTATAGTAAGTGTTATTATACCATAAGGCTTCATCGCCATTGCACCTCAATGCAATTCCTGATGTAACACCCTTGTTAAGGTTAACAGTACCCCCTATATCTAGAAGGTAAACAGGGGTGGGTGTGCCTATTCCAATATTGCCATTGGATTGAATAACAATATTATCATATTGATTATTCGTTCCTATAATCAGAGGTGCATTTTCATAATTCATTAAATACCCCGTTAAGTTTGCTGCACAATTAATCACTAAACCATCTGTAGAAGCACTTCCAGTATAGTTATTGATGAAATTTGCAGAACTTCCATTAGTACCACCATGGACAGATAAAGTACGGCTGGGTGATTGTGTACCGATCCCCACTATTCCATCAACAAAAAATTTCCCTCCTTCAAAGTATCCGGAAAATCCATCAGGTGAAGCAACATATCCACGAATACCTCTTGTTTGCCCTGTTGCCGAGGTTGCGACACCATTGACACCCATCCCGGTTGAGGAAGTGGATTTACCAAGAACACCTGAACACCACCCTCCGGATAACGTGCTATTTAATCCATAAACTCCTGTTCCAATGATAGATTGTGATTCGCCATAGACACCATAATTATATCCGGTAGTAGCTGTTGCTTTACCATAAACTCCATTACCTTGAGCTGAGGTCGATTGTCCATATACTCCATAATTTTCGCCCGATACATTTGTCGCTACTCCTTTTATACCAGTAACAGGTCCGGTTCCAAATACTCCAAACCCGTTTGGCGAATCTGTAGTACTATAAACTCCATAATTGATCCCGCTTAACGAAGCAGCAATCCCCCGTATCCCTATGCCCGAAACAGAACCTGAATATCCCCAAACTCCAATTCCATTGCCAGTTTCAAAAGAATTGATACCTGCAACACCTGTTGCACCTTCAGTGCTACCGTTTCCAATAACTCCTGATCGTCCCCCTGTACCATTTACTCCATATCCCAATTCCGAAGGTGCTTCACCATATACCCCATAGTTTACTCCAACTGATGCTGTTACTTTTCCATAAACTCCATATCCTTGAGCTGAGTTCGATTGTCCATAAACTCCATAATTTTCGCCTGATCCATTTGTCGCTACTCCTTTTATTCCGGTAACAGGAGCTGTGCCATAAATTCCATATCCCGATGAGTTTGCGGCTGTTCCTGAAATGCCATTTCCTGTCCCTGTATTCGTTATTGATAATGCACTGGTACTGCTCGATCCTGAACCAGAATATGGTAGGGTCAGGCCTGCTGATGTATTGGAATGCAAGGCATAGGACACACTTAAAAGTTGCATGGTTCCCATGTTTTGGTAGGCTGTACCTCCGAGGGGATCAAGTTCCACCTTGATGTACATTTGACCCAGCGACCAGTTAATACTGCTGAATATTCCTGAAAGTACGGTACCGCTACCAATATCGAGATTTGCAAGCCCGTAATTATTGGTGTTTGTTGTGTGACGTTCCTGGTAGAGAAGCGTCCCTGAAGGACCCCCCTGCAAAATACTAATCCTGAATGCCACGAGCTGGTTTTGGATCAGGTTACCGCTGCTTGTTCTTGCTACTGCCTGGTATTTAAAGGCCTGTGGGATTTGGGCAATGACTAATGCTGTCATCAGCCAAAAACTGACAAAAAATAATGTAATTTTTTTCATATAATTTGTTTTATGTTGGTCAAAATATCATGCCTGTAAAGCTATAAATCAATTTTGGAATTGCCAAAATTTTGTCGTAATTTATATTACTTCCAAATTGAAAATATTAAGGCTTAGCTTAACTTTTTAAAAATTGTTTTTCTATTTTTGTTCCGAACTATTTGAAGAGAATGAATCCTGCGAAGTAATTTATTTAAAATTAATTGAATAAACATATACCTTAAAATGAGACATAGTTTATATTTCCTTGTCCTGTTTTTCTTTTTCCTTTTTATTTCATCAGCAATCCTGGCGCAAAACCAGCCTCCGGCCGAATATGCTGTGTGTGCGGCTTGCCATACCATCGGAAAAGGAAAACTGATTGGCCCTGATTTAAAAGGTGTGAATGACCGCCACGATGAAGCCTGGCTGATCAGCTTTATCAAATCGTCGCAGAAGATGATCAAGAATGGTGATCCGGTTGCAGTCAAATTGTTTGAAGAGAACAACAAAATCCCAATGCCGGATAACAATTTATCGGATGACCAGATCAGGGGCATTTTGAGCTATATCAAAAACTATAATGAAGCCTCGGTGGTTGCAACTGAAACTACTCAGCAGGTTGATAAAACGGTTGAATCCAAGTTAGAGGAAGAGTCTTCACTAAAAATGCATAAGCAAAGGTTTGGCCCGGGGAATACCCAGCCTACTTTTATTGTTTTTTTGGTACTCTTTTTTCTGGCTCTAATTGACCTCGCCTTCACTAAAATCATTAAAGCAAACTTCATACACATCATCATCATCTTAGTTTCCATTTTCGTTGTCGGAGAGATCGTTTACGTTGAAGCCAAAACACTGGGACGACAGCAAGGCTATTCACCCGATCAGCCTGTATGGTTTTCACATAAGGTACATGCCGGACAGAACAAGATCAATTGTATGTATTGCCACAGCACAGCCATGGAAAGCAAGAGCGCCGGCATCCCGGGAACCAATGTTTGCATGAATTGCCATAACGTGGTGAAGAAAGGAAAAATAACCGGCGAAGTTGAAATTGCCAAAGTCATTGAATCGTGGAACACCAAAAAGCCCATTGAATGGATAAAAGTTCATAACCTGCCCGATCATGTGTGGTTCAGCCATGCACAGCATGTCAACGTCGGTAAACGCCAGTGCCAGGAATGCCATGGAAAGGTTGAAGAGATGGACAGGATCATCCAGGTGGAGAGCCTCGGAATGGGCTGGTGTATTGAATGTCACCGGAATACGAATGTGCAGTTTAAGGAAAACGAATTCTATAAAGAGTTTGCAAAATACCATGAGGAAATGAATGCCGGGATAAGAAGCCGGGTAACCGTGGACGACATTGGCGGGAACAACTGCCAGACATGCCATTATTAAAATCAGGAATATCTTAATTTGATTATACTATCATTCCAAATATGAAAAAATACTGGAAAAGTTTAGAAGAGTTAAAAGATTTAAAGGATAGTGAAGAACTTTTGACGCAGCAGGAACCGGAGTTTTCAATCGAGGGACTGACTCAGGATGAAGTCAGTAATAAGATGAAATCGAACCGTCGTGATTTCCTGAAGATGCTGGGTTTTTCGGTGAGTACAGTTGCCCTGGCGGCAAGCTGTGAAGCGCCGGTTCGGAAGGCGATCCCTTTCCTGAACAAACCGGAAGAAGTGATACCAGGAATGGCCAACCATTATGCCTCTACTTTTTATGATGGAGATGATTATTGCCCTATCGTTGTTAAAGTAAGAGACGGCCGGCCTATCAAGATTGAGGGTAATGAGCTATCTTCCATCACTGAAGGAGGAACAAATGCACGAGTTCAGGCATCGGTACTTGGGCTATACGATTCATTCCGGTTAAAATATCCGCTTAAAAATGGTCAGCAAACCAACTGGGATAGCCTTGATGGTGAAATAACTGCAATGCTTGACGGAATCAACAGCACAGGAGGCAAAATTGTAATTCTTTCGGCTTCAGTCATCAGCCCTTCGATGCTGAAAGTGTATGAAGAATTCAAAGTAAAATATCCAAACTCAGAAATTGTTTACTACGATACGGTATCCTATTCAGCGATGCGCAAGGCTAATTTTGAGACTTTCGGCAAGAATGCAGTGATGCGTTACAATTTTGCGGATGCTGAAGTGATTGCAGGATTTAACTGTGACTTTCTCGGAAACTGGCTTTCACCAGTGGAATACGCCCTTCAATATGCCAAATCGCGCGACCTGACCAGCGGAAAAAATACCATTTCAAAGCATTACCAGTATGAGTCGTGGATGTCGCTTACCGGCAGCAATGCAGATATCCGTCAGGGGATTAAACCTTCGGATGAGAAGATCATCCTGTTGAACCTTTACAATAAGATCGCTGAAAAATCAAATATGCCGGTGATAAATGTTGCTGTATCGCCTGTAAATATTGATAAGTTAGCTGAAGATTTACTGAATCACCAGACAAAATCGCTGGTGGTTTCCGGTACCAATGACCTCCATATCCAGACACTCGTAAATGCCATTAATTTCCTCCTGGGTAACCAGGGAACTACGCTTGGATTTGAAAGATTTTCAAATCAGAAGAGGGGAGATGACGGAAGGTTTGAAACGCTTGTAAGCGAGATGGCATCAGGAAATATTGCCGCATTGTTAATTTATGGAGTAAATCCGGCTTATGATTATTACAACGCTGCGAAATTTGCTGAAGCACTCCGGAAAGTAAAAATCTCTGTTTCATTTGGTGAAACTCCTGATGAAACAACGAAGCTTTGCACCTACGCCTGCCCGGATCATCATTTCCTCGAATCGTGGGGCGATGCAGAGCCTTATCATGGAATATACAGTTTGGCTCAGCCAACCATTCACCCGATTTTCGACACACGGCAGGCAGCTGAAAGTTTACTTAAATGGGCTGGTAATCCAACCGACTTTCATTCATTCATAAAAAAATTCTGGGAAGAAAACCTTTATCCAAAGCAATCGGAATACCTCGCCTTTAACGATTTCTGGAATTACACCCTTCAGAAAGGCGTGTTTGAGATTCAGCTCGAGCCTTATGCCTGCCCGCTGTATAACTTCGATTACTTGAATTCTCTTGTGCCATCAATGCCAGCAGGTATAGCAGCTTCAGAAATTGAGCTGACCCTTTACGAAAAGGTGGGTATCGGTTCAGGCAAACAAGCCAACAATCCATGGCTGCAGGAGCTTCCCGACCCGATCACAAAAGCAGTCTGGGATAACTATCTTTCCCTTTCACCCACCTGGGCAAAAGAGAACGGCTTTGAATTGGAAGATGTCGTAAAGATCAATGGATCTATCGAACTTCCTGTGATGCTGCAGCCCGGCCAGCCTTACGGAACAGCGGCAATAGCTGTTGGCTATGGCA
This sequence comes from uncultured Bacteroidales bacterium, assembly GCA_963749345.1. GTDB lineage: Bacteria > Bacteroidota > Bacteroidia > Bacteroidales > JAADJA01 > JAADJA01. Next base: position 1,864,692 of record CAVVMO010000004.1, read on the forward strand.
GGACGGATGGCGGTAAGGTTGCCAATAACCTCGGCAAAAATGCTTTTGTTTTTGTCAGTTTTATAAATGGTTCGAAACAATACAATGTTTCGGAAATTACCATTGAAAAGACCGGAGATACTTATCCGCTGGCTACCACCCAAACCCACCATTCGATGGAAGGAAGGCCACTGGTGCGCGAAACGGTTCTTGGAAAATGGCAGCAAAACCCTGAATCGGGAAATGAACTTCACCGGATGAATGAAGAGAAAGCTGTTTCGCTTTACAAAAAACCGCATTACGACAGTTTCCACTGGGAACTTGCCATCGACCTGAACAAGTGTATCGGTTGCAGCGCATGTGTGGTAGCTTGTCAGGCGGAGAACAATGTGGCTGTGGTTGGTAAAGAGGAAGTGAAGCGAAAAAGGATTATGCACTGGATCAGGATTGACCGGTATTTCTCCACTGTTTCACCCGATAAATGGGGGCCAGTAGAGTTCCTGAACCTTGAGCCGGACAATCCGGAAGTATTCCACCAGCCGGTGATGTGCCAGCATTGCGACAATGCGCCCTGCGAAAATGTTTGCCCGGTTGCTGCTACTCCACACAGCAAAGAAGGACTAAACCAGATGGCTTACAACCGATGCATAGGGACGCGCTATTGCATGAACAACTGCCCCTACCGTGTGCGCCGCTTCAACTGGTTCCGCTATACCGACAACGATAAGTTTGATTATAATTTCAACGGACAGCTTAGCAAAATGGTGCTGAATCCGGATGTTGTGGTAAGGGAAAGAGGAGTGGTTGAAAAATGCTCCATGTGCGTACAGCGTATCCAGGAAAAGAAACTCCTGGCAAAGAATGAAAACCGCCAGCTTGATGACGGAGAAATTAATGTTGCCTGCGCCCAGGCTTGTCCGACAAAAGCTATCGTCTTTGGCGATACCAACGACAAGGAAAGCCGGGTTTCAAAGCTTTTCGACAATGCACGCAGGTACCAGTTGCTTGAGGAATTGCATACGCTGGCTTCGGTTGGGTACCTTACCAAGGTAAGAAACAAGGATGCGGATCATGAAGATTCAGGAAATCATAGTTAGAAATTTTTTGATTAAGAAATATTAATTACCAGTATATTATGTACGACAAAACAATACGCGGAGTACTGATAAAAGGCAACAAAACCGTCGGGCAGATCACCCGTGAGGTGTTGGCGCCGCAGGAACAAAAAGCCCCGATGTGGTGGTTCGCTTTTATGGGTTTGTTTTCCATTGGCCTCGCATTCGGGCTTTACAGCATGTATGTAACAGTAACGCAGGGTATCGGCACCTGGGGGCTGAACAACTCCATGGGCTGGGGCTGGGACATCATCAACTTTGTGTGGTGGATCGGGATTGGACATGCCGGTACTGCTTTTTCGATATTCCTTTTGATCCTGCGCCAGAAATGGCGGACTTCCATCAACCGTGCTGCTGAAGCAATGACGGTGGTAGCAGTTATCTGTGCCGGGTTATATCCATTGCTGCACATGGGAAGAATTTGGAATGGGTTTTTCATTCTGCCCTATCCCAATTCACGAGGTCCCCTTTGGGTTAACTTTAATTCTCCCTTGTTCTGGGATGTGGTGGCAATCAGTACTTACCTGATGGCTTCTGCGTCCTTCTGGTACATCGGGATGATCCCGGATCTGGCAACAGTAAGAGACAGGGCAACCTCGAAGATAAAGAAAGCCATTTATGGTTTCCTGAGTTTTGGCTGGGTTGGTTCTGCAAGGTCATGGCTGCGTTTTGAAACCACTGCCTTGATCCTTGGTGGTCTGGCAGCTCCGCTGGTTATTGCGGTTCACTCTATTGTGTCGATGGACTTTGCAACATCCGTCATGGCGGGCTGGCACACGACTGTCTTTCCTCCGTATTTCGTGGTAGGAGCAATCTTTTCCGGGTTTGCCATGGTGCTCACACTCATGATCATCATCCGAAAAGTGTTTAAATTTCAGGATTTTGTGACGGATGGTCACCTTGATGCCATTGGCAGGATATTGACATTTGTGAGTTTGATTATGGGAACAGCTTATGCAACAGAGATTTTCATGGCATGGTATTCAGGTTCCGAGGGTGAAATCTATACCTTCTTCCATAACCGTATTGCCGGCGACCATTACAAGGCATTCTGGACCATGGTAACCTGCAATGCCATCATTCCGCAGCTTTTCTGGTTTAAAAAGATCAGAAAAAACCTGACCATTGTTTTTATTATATCCATCATCATCAACATCGGGATGTGGTTCGAGCGCTATGTCATCATCGTGACTTCACTTACCAAAGATTATTTGCCATCTAACTGGTCATCTTATACACCATCCATCATCGAAATAGGGATATACACAGGAACGATCAGTATTTTCGGTCTTGGCGTATTGCTCTTCCTGCGCTACATCCCAATGATGGCTATCAGTGAATTGAAGACCGTATTAAAAGGAACAAGCATTATTACAAATACCAAAGAACATGAATAAATCAAGGATACTCGGCGTTTTTGACGATGAAGAAAAACTGGTTTCTTCTGTCCGCAGCATTCAGAAAAAAGGCATCAAAATCGAAGATGTGATTAGTCCTTACCCGATCCATGAGCTTTTTGATGAGCTCAAGCTTAAATCAAGGATACCGGTGGCTGCATTCATTTATGGTGTATTTGCTTTCGTAGTCACCTTTGGATTCCTATACTGGACTTCGGTTGTAAATTACCCTTTGATATTCGGAGGGAAACCTCAAAATACCCTGTCCTTTATTATCGTCATCTTTGTCATGATCATCTTTGTGACGACACTTTTTACTATCATCACGTTTTTTATCACGGAAAAGAAAGGCCCCGGAGCTAAAGTGCATTTTGAATATCCCGGGATAACGGATGATCGTTTCGTGATCATCGTCGACAAAGCTGCCGATATGGATGTAAATGCACTCAATCAACTTCTGCATGAAGGCGGTGCTTTGGAAGTAAAAGAACAGCAAGCTATCAAATGAAAAACGGGTAAAGATGAAAAAATTTAACACTATAAAAACAGTTAGTCTTTTAGGATTGTTGATAGGAGCGCTTGTCTTCGTTTCGTGCAAGCGGGATAATAACTCCACCGGGTATGCTTATTTTCCCGACATGGCTTATTCCAATGCTTATGAGACCTATTCGCCCAATCCGAATTTTGTGGATGGAAAAACGATGCAGCCTCCTGTTCAGGGTACAGTTCCACGTGAATTAATACCATATCAATTCACCAAGTCTTTTGAAGAGCAGCAAAGAGCAGGACGCGAACTGGTGAATCCGTTTCAGCCGACAGCAGATATTCTTGCAAGAGGCAAAGAACAATACACCATTTTTTGCATGGATTGCCATGGTGCATCCGGAAAAGGTGATGGCCACCTGATTACAAGTAAACTATTCACAGCCCAGCCGATTTCGCTTGTGAGTGAGTTTGTGCAGGTAAAACCTGACGGGGAATTATTTCATGTAATAACCCTGGGTTCCCTTTCCACATTGATGGGAGCGCATGGTTCGCAAATCAAGCCAGAGGATAGGTGGGCAATTGTTACGTATGTGAAGAATGGTTTGGGAAAGTAGAGGATTGGCTAAGAACAAGGCTAAGAACAAGGCTGAGGCTAAGGCTGAGGAAAAGTAAAAGGAAAAGGAATACAATGAGTTATAAGGATTTTACGGAAATGCCGGTCTGGAAAGCTGCTCTGGAGTTATTGGTTAGGGTTTATGAGGTAACCAGTGAATTCCCCACAGAGGAAAAGTTTGGAATGGTCAGTGATATGCGCAGGGCGGCGAATTCTGTAACTCATAATATAGCCGAAGGATTCGGTAGATTTGGAAATAGAGATAAAACAAGATTTTATAAAATTTCAAGAGGTCGTTGTTATGAGCTAATGAGCCAGACAATCGCCTCCTACAGATTAGGTTTTATAAAGTTAGAAACTGTAAAAGAGGAACTTTTAAAAAGAAGCAGATCAATAATTGATGAGTTAAACGCTATTAATAAGACCCTTGAGTCTTAATTGCCTTAGCCTGAGCCTCAGCCTTGGCCTAAGTATTAGTAATTAATTATTAAAGTTATTAGAAACATTAGTTAGAACATGGAAAAGCAATTCAAATTTGAACCGAAATTGAGATATGCAACCTATACGCTGATGGGAATCGGAATTATTGCCATTGCTATAGGATTTGTTTCGGACCCTCAAAGGGGCTGGGTGAACCTGCTGGTCAATAATTTCTATTTCCTTTCACTGGCCATCGGAGCTTCCTTTTTTCTGGCTCTCCAGTATATTACACAAGCTGGCTGGTCGTCCGCATTCAAGCGCATACCTGAATCGATGAGCGCCTACATTCCTTTTGCTGCGGTCATTATGATCCTGCTGCTTTTTGGTATGAACTCGATTTACACATGGATCAATCCCGAATCGCATGGTTTTGACGAACACTCTATGCATCTGATTCATCACAAGTCACCTTTCCTGAACGTGCCCTTTTTTATTGTCAGGCTGGTCTTTTACTTTGCAGTTTGGATTTTCATGACACGATTACTTCGTAAATATTCGCTAAAAGAAGATGCTGTTGGTGGTTTGGAAAATTTTAAGAAAAGCGAGTTTTATTCGAAGATTTATATTTTCACACTGGCCCTGACCTTTTCACTTGCATCCTTCGACTGGCTGATGTCAATCCAGCCGACCTGGTTCAGCACCATTTACTCACTGAAAAACTTTGTCTCTGCCTTTTTCCATGGATCATCCATCATAGTCCTGATCGTTCTCATCATGCACCATTACGGATACTTTTCATTTATCAGTAATGCACACTGGGCTGATTTCTCGAAATATGTTTTTATCCTTTCTATCATGTGGGCCTATTTCTGGTTTGCCCAGTATTTGCTTATCTGGTATGCCAATATTCCTGAGGAAACCAACTATTATGTGATGCGCCTTACAGGTAAATGGAAGATCATTTTCTACCTTAACTTTATCCTGAACTGGTCCATTCCATTTCTGGTTTTGTTACCAAACTATTTTGCCAGGAAGAAATTCATACTTGGAATCGTTATCTGCTTTCTCATCATCGGGCAATACATCGACATTTATGAGCAAATCGTCCCCGGAACATTGGGTGAAGTGAAAATCGGACTAACTGAAATCGGCAGCTTTATTGGTTTTGCCGGTTTGTTTATCTATATCGTTTTGCGGACCCTTAGCAGTGCATCATTAATTCCCGAAAAGCATCCGCTCTTAAACGAAAGTCTCCACCACACTGGCCATTAATGGTTTGGGTTTTAGAATCTTTTTGTGTACCCGTGGCAATAAGGCAATGTGCCTTTATGCTGATAATAATCCTGGTGGTAATTCTCTGCTTTCCAAAATGTAGTTGCAGGAATAACTCTGGTTACAACATTAAATCCTTTTCCTTTTAAAATACCGATGAGCCTCTCTGTAATGGCTTTTTGCTCCTCATTTTTGTAAAAAACGACCGAAAGGTATTGCTCACCGATGTCAGGACCCTGACCGTTGACTTGCGTCGGGTCATGGATTTCGAAAAACAACCGGGCAACTTTTTCATAACTGGTTTTTTCCGGATCAAATACTACTTCAATAGCTTCCACATGTCCGGTAACATGGGCACACACTTCCTCATAAGTAGGATTTTCTTTTGTCCCTCCGGTATATCCAACAGTAGTTGAAATTACACCGGGTTCTTTCTGCATGTAATATTCAACTCCCCAGAAGCAGCCTCCGGCAAAGATTGCAGTATCTGTTTTAGTCATATTATTTTCAGGTATAAAGTTTAATGATATTGAATTTACACAATGACGGGTATTTTTTTCGGTGAACCCTTCTCCCTCAAAGACATGCCCAAGGTGGCCTCCGCATTTGGCACAGATGATTTCAGTCCGCATCCCGTCAGCATCCGTAATCCGTTTAACGGCGCCTTCAATTTCATCATCAAAACTTGGCCAGCCACAATGCGAATCGAATTTATCCTTCGAAAGGTAAAGCGGTGCATCACATTGTTTACAGGTATAGGTTCCATTCTTCTTGTAATTTACATATTCTCCGGTATACGGACGTTCGGTTCCTTTGTGAAGGATGACCCTGGCTTCTTCCAGTGTTAGCGGATTAAATTTCATTGTTTCTTTATTTGTCTGTGTACAGGCAGATTGAGAAATGAATAAAATCCCAATAAATAAAAACCTGTTGATCGAATTTATCATTAATTTTACAAATCTTTCACATAATAACACCTTTAACTTTAGATTGTTTTACCGGCAGATAAAATTAGTTAATGAATGTTTTGATGTATTGTTTAATTTAATTTTAAAAACTCTGAACAAAAGGTGATGATTTATGTTTTTTAGGTGAATTAGTAAACAAGAATTTAATGAAAATACGCATTGCACTTTTATTTTTACTCCTTGGTTTTGGGCTAATTTCCATTGCTCAAAACGGAAAAATTCAGGGACGGGTTTATGATGCAAAGAACAATGAGTCATTGCCATTTACCAATATCATTATTTGGGGAACCAATATCGGGTCCTCTTCCGACCTTGACGGGAATTTTACCTTTACCGGTCTCAAACCGGGTTATGTGCGGCTTGCTGCAACCTCCGTCGGTTATCAAAATTTTATTTCCGAAGACATTCAGGTTACCAATGCCACAAACCGCTTACATTGAAATCCGAATGGTGGAAACGGCTGTTCAATTAGAAGAAGTAGTGGTAAAAGCATCTCCTTTCCGAAGAATTGAAGAAAGCCCGGTTTCCATGAGAAGCCTCGATATTTCTGAAATTGAAAAAAATCCCGGGGGCAACCGCGATATTTCAAGGGTAATACAGTCTCTCCCCGGCGTAGCCTCTTCGTTATCCTTTAGGAATGATGTGATCGTGCGGGGTGGAGGCTCCAGCGAAAATGTGTTTTACCTTGACGAAATGGAAATTCCCAACCTGAATCACTTTTCGACGCAAGGGGCTTCGGGCGGCCCGGTCGGGATCATCAATGTCGATTTTATCCGCGAGGTGGATTATTATGCCGCCGCTTTTCCTGCATCAAAGGGAAATACATTGAGTTCAGCTTTTGAGTTCAAGCAAATCGACCCAAACAAGGACAAGATGAATTATAAAGCTACCCTGGGTGCGACTGATATCGGATTATCTATAAATGGTCCAATTAATAAAAACTCCGGTCTTTTGTTTTCAGTCAGGCGGTCTTACCTCAGCGTATTATTCAGTGCGCTGGGTTTGCCATTTCTGCCTACTTACAACGATATGCAGTTGAAATACAAATACAAGATCAACCAGAAAAATGAAATTTCGTTACTGGGTATTGGTTCCATCGATCAGTTTAAACTGAACACCGGAATCAAGAATCCTGACGAAACACAAAGGTATATTCTCGGGTTCCTTCCAATTAACGAACAATGGAGTTATACGCTGGGAGTGGTTTACAAGCATTTCAGGAGCAAGGGTTTCGACACCTGGGTGGTTAGCAGGAATTTCCTGAACAACACAGCATATAAGCACATTGATAACAATGAAAATAATCCTAAGACTTATGATTACGCTTCGACTGAAGCCGAAAACAAAGCAAGGTTTGAACATACATCCCGGTTGAATGGGTACAAAGTCAATTATGGAGCGGGTATCAACTATGCTAAATATACCAATCAAACTACCAAGCAGGTGTATGTTACCGAAGCCGATGTGGTAGATTACAGCACTTCGTTGAATGTCTTTAGCTGGAATGTCTTCGGACAGGTGAGCAAAGCATTGTTTAAAGAAAGGTTGACGTTATCTCTTGGCGTGAGGATGGATGCCAACGATTATTCCTCCAGCATGACAAATATGCTGGATCAGATTTCGCCAAGGTTCTCTGCTTCTTATGCTTTGACTGAAAAATTCTTCCTGAACTTCAATACTGGCAGGTACTTCCAGCGGCCACCCTATACGGCGCTTGGATATAAAAATAACGAGGGTGACCTGATCAATAAAGAAAATGGTTTGAAGTATATCAGTAACAATCATGTTGTTGCCGGTATAGAGTACCTGCCAACGGAAAAATCGAAATTTACTGTGGAAGGATTTTATAAGATGTATGATTCCTATCCTTTCTCTGTGGATGATTCCATTGCCCTGGCAAGCAAAGGGGGTGATTATGGTACTTACGGAGACGAAGAGGTTCTGTCCATATCCAAAGGCAGGACTTATGGTTTTGAAATTCTTGCACAGGAAAAAAACATCAAAGGGTTTAATGTGATCATTTCCTATACATTTGTTCGCAGCGAATTTCAGGATTATTGGGGAACCTACATTCCCTCGGCATGGGACAATAAACACCTGCTTAACCTGACCGTTCGCAAAACCTTTAAACGTAACTGGGATATCGGAGCAAAATGGAGATTTGTTGGTAGTTCGCCCTATACTCCCTATGATGAAGAAAAATCGAGTATACGGCCGGCGTGGGATTCACGCAATTTTCCTTTTTCTGATTTCAGCCAGTTCAATACACTTCGTTTGAGCAATTTTAACCAGCTGGATATCCGGATCGATAAGGAATACTTTTTTAAGAAGTGGTCGTTGAATGTGTATGTTGATATACAGAATGTGCTTAACTTTAAATTGGTTCAGCAGGATTACCTGACCAACCTGGACGAAGACGGAAATCCTAACCTTGATCCGGAAACTGCAAATTTACCTTACGACCAGCAAAAATATATTCTCAGAAGTCTGCCCAATGAATCAGGAACCATAGTTCCGACCATTGGAATTATTGTAGAATTTTAAAAGTTTAAATGTAAAAACCATGAAACTGAAACGCAAAGTCCCACTTATTATTCTGCTGCTTTTATCGGTCATACTTCTGGCGATTTCGCCTGTGTATGCTCAGAAAAAGGACGGTAAAAAGAAAAAGCAAACTACGCAAGCCGAATCATTTAATACCAATTTAAATGGTTCAGGCTCGCAGCTGATCATTACCTTTAGTAAAGGTGAATCGCACAACCATCCGCTGATGGCTGTTTGGGTGGAAGATACAGCTGGCAATTATATACAGACCTTGTACGTGGCTCAATCCATTGCTACCGGAATTTTCGCGCGTGGCGATAATTCCACCGGTCAGTGGACCAAAGGCGAAATCAGGCGACCAGCTGCATTGCCTTACTGGGCGCACAAAAGGGGAGTGCTTGCGGCTGATGGATTGTACATGCCCACTCCTGATCATCCTGTGCCCGATGCTTATTCAGGCGCTACCCCTCAAAATGACTTTATCCTGAATACAAGATTGGATAAAGAAGGTCCTAAGATTTTTAATGTGCTGCTCGAGGTCAACCAGCCGTGGGACTGGAACGATTACTGGACCAATACCATGTATATGGACGACTATGATTACAAAACCTCCTCGCAACCGGCAGTCGTTTACCTCGCCACCATCGACCTGAGCAATGGTGTAAAGGAAGCCGAGATGAAAGTAATCGGCCACAGCCATTATTCCGGAAAGGATGGTAATTTGTACACGGATACTTCAACGCTGACCACTGCTTTACAGATTGCCGGTAAGATTGTGGTGAAAGTGGAGTAAGAGAAGTGCCTTTGCTATTTGCTTTTAGCCTTTAGCTTTTGAAATTATTTCCCTATTCTTCTTTTTGTTGATAAGGTAAACGCCTATTAAAATGATTGCCATATTCCCCAGGTGATGCAGGGTAATCTTTTCACCATCGATAAAACCCCACATGATGGCAAATACCGGGATGATATACGTGACGGATGAAGCAAAAACCGGCGACACGTATCGTATCAGGCTATTCATCATCATCAAGGCAGCTGAAGTGCCTATAATTCCCAGCAGGGCAAGAGCCCCTAAATGAACAGGCCAATCAGGATTTTGAAGAACCGGTTCAAAATCGGTCGTAGTTAAATAAATAAGCGCCACCGGCCATAAAAACATAAATGCCAGTGATGTTATTTGAACACCGGTAAGGTGGGTGAGGTAAATCTTTACAATATTGATGTTCAAGGCGTATAGGATAGTAGCCAGAACGATCAGCATCGCAAAAATATTGATGGTTCCCAAATTAAAACCCTTTCCACCTGCTATCAATCCTGCAGCCCCGATCAGTCCCAACAGCAATCCTGCAACCTGCCATGTCTTGAATCGGAATTTGAAAATTACCGCTCCTGCAATCATCGTAAATACAGGAGTCAGTGAGTTCAGTATTCCTGCAACACCGCTGTCAATCTGTGTTTGTGCTTTGGTAAACAGGAATGCAGGGACAAAGCTCCCCAGGAAACCCGAATACAGAAGCGCCGGCAGATCCTTTCGCCGGATGAATTTTATATTTTTTAACGAGATGGGAAGCAAGGCCAGCGAAGCGAGCAGCATTCTGATGGCTGCAGCCTGGTCATTGCTGAAACTTTTCAGACCAAACTTGATGAGTATAAATGAGCTTCCCCAGATTAGCCCTAATCCAAGGAGAACTGCAAAATGAAACCACCGCTTATGCCAAATCATACTGTTGAAAAAGAACAAAAGTAGTTTTTTACCTTTGGGTTGGTGTAATAATTCTTTGTAAATTAGCCGCACCAAACGTTAAAAGATCTTTATTGTGAAACGCTTAATTATTCTGGCCGCTTTCCTGATACTCTGCCATAGCAATGTTTTTTCTCAGGGTTGCCTGCCTGAAGGCATCACGTTTACCACCCAGGAACAGATTGATAATTTCCAGGCTAATTACCCGGGGTGCACAGAGATATTAGGGAGTGTTATGATAACTGATTGGGGTAGTGAAATAACCAATTTAAATGAATTAGAAGTGTTAACTTCGCTTGGTGGTAACCTTGAAATCTATGAAAGCCACGGTCTGACTAGTTTAACCGGACTTGATAATTTGACTTACATCGGTGGAAATTTATATATTGGAAACTCTTATTACGGAGGAAACAATTCCCTCAGCAATTTAAGCGGGTTGAACAATTTAACTTCTATTGAGGGAAACCTGGGTATTCTATATAATAATGACCTCCTGTATATTACTGATTTGGAGGGATTGTCTTTTATTGGCGGAGGCATATTTATTTTTGGAAACGAGGCTCTAACAAGTTTAATAGGGCTTGATAATGTTTCTTCTATTGGTGGTGCTTTGCAAATTCTCCATAACCCGGTGCTATATAATCTTTCGGGACTGAAAAATTTGACCAGTATCGCAGGTGATCTTTATTTTTCAGGCAACGACACCTTGGCCAATATATATAGTTTGATAGAATTGACTTCTGTAGCCGGAAATATTTGGATCACCGCAAACGGAAATTTGAGCAGTTTGGCGGGATTGAATAATATTGATGCCTATTCCATCGACAGTATAAAAATAAATTATAACAATATTTTATCTGATTGCGATGTGCAGAGTATTTGCGAATACCTTGCCAGCCCAAATGGAACAATAGAGATCCACGACAATGCCACTGGCTGCAACAGCCAGGAAGAAGTGCAGGAAGCCTGTTCGCAGTCTTGCCTGCCCGCAGGCATCACTTTTACCACCCAGGAACAAATAGATAATTTCCAAACCAATTACCCGGGATGTGCGGAGATAGAGGGGGATGTTCGTGTTTATGGAAATGAAATTACCAATCTCAACGGACTGAATTTCCTTACATCGATAGGCGGATGGCTTTGGATTGACAGCACAATGCTTCAGAATCTTACAGGACTCAATAATTTGTCTTATATCGGTGGGTGGTTTCACATTACATACAATATTGTATTGGAGCATTTAACCGGACTGGAGGCACTGACGTGTATCGGAGGAGAATTGGGCATTGCCTTTTCTGAAGTGAATGACTTGACTGGTTTACAATCACTAACTACGGTAGGGGGACTTGAATTTTATTATACCGGAATAGAGAGTCTTGAAGGATTGGTTAGTTTGACTTCAATTAATGGCAATCTAAATCTTGATAATTGTTTTGAACTCACAAGCACAACGGGACTCGAAAATATAACATCAATTGATGGTAACCTTGTTATCTTTATTACCAATCTTACTAGTTTGAATGGACTGGAAAATATCGACAAAAACTCATTTACGTCAATTCACATTTCATTGAATGACTATTTATCAGACTGTGATGCCCAAAGCATCTGCGAATTCCTGGCTTCCCCAAACGGTACTATCGAAATCCACGACAATGCCCCCGGCTGCAACAGCCCGGAAGAGGTTGAGGCCGCCTGTCTTACTTCTGTGGAAGAAAATACTTTGAAAGATGAAATCTCCCTTTTCCCCAACCCCGCCACCGAATTCATCACCATCACCACCCCGCAGGGCCAGCCCGTTGAAGAAATCATCATCTACAACCACCTCGGAAAAAAGGTTCTTTCCGATAAGCCGTTGAATAATACGGTGAATGTTTCAGTGCTGAAACCAGGATTGTACTTTATAGAAGTAGCAGCAATAGATTGGAGAGGGAGGACCAAGGTTATTAAACAATAAACCTAAAACAACCTGATTATGAAAAAGCTAATTCTTTTACTTGCCTTGTTGGCTTTCAGCCTTAGCATCGTTTTTTCACAGGGCTGCCTGCCGGAGGGGATTACATTTACCACGCAGGAACAGATTGACAATTTCCAGGCTAACTATCCGGGATGTACCGAAATAGAAGGCAATGTGTTCATCGGCTCAGAGACTGGTAATTTGAATATTATGAACTTCCAGGGGCTTAGCACTATCGAAAAAATTAATGGCCGCCTGGATATCATTGGTTGCCTTAGCATTGGAGAGGTGTCAGGACTTAATGCATTGACCGAAGTGGGCGAATCTTTGGAGATCAAAAGTTGCACCGAATTGGATAATCTATCGGGATTGAATTCCCTGACCCATGTTGGCGGAGGACTTAAGATTGCCCTCAATAATGTCCTCACGAGCATCGAAGCGTTGGAATCGCTTACAGCAATCAATGGTGATTTATCTATCATAGGTAATGTATCCTTGCACTGTTTAGAAGGCCTTAGCAGTTTAATCTTAGTACCAGGTTCGATCTTCATTAATAATAATAGTTATCTCACTGATATAACAGCCTTACAAAATATTAATCCGGATTCAATACAGGGCTGGCTTGCCATCATGGGCAATTACAGTTTATCGGATTGTGCAATACAAAGTATCTGCAGTTATTTACAGATTCCGAACGGGCTGGTATACATTACCAGTAATGCCAGTGGTTGTAACAACCTTTCCGAAGTACAGCAGGCTTGTATGACTTCAATAGAGCAGTTTTTAGATCAACCTGAAATATCCCTGCTGCCTAACCCCGCCACCTCTTTAATCACCATCACCGTGCAGGGAGATTTTCCCGTTAAAGAAACCATCATCTACAACCACCTCGGGCAAAAGGCGCTTGTAGCTGAGCCAGTAAACAATATGGTGGATGTTTCGAAGCTAAAGCCCGGAATTTACTTCCTCGAAGTCATAACCAGCGAAAGCCGCATAAGAACAAAGATTGTGATTGAATAGGGAAATGTCGATTTGCCTCATGCTCCCTGCCCCATGCATTTTTTTCTTTTATCTTTTTCCCTGTTTCTTGTATCTTTGACTCCATGTATTACATCATCGTAGTTTCTGACGGTACCGGCCGCACAGCCCAGCAGGCGCTCGACGCTGCCCTTACTCAGTTCGAGGACACCTGGGTGGAGATCATCGTCAGGTCGGCTGTAAGAACTAAGCTTCAGGTTCTCGAAGTGGTGGAAGAAGCGCTCAAGAAAAAAGCGTTCATCGTCCACACGCTCGTTTCGGATGAAATGAGGAGTCTCATGCTGAATACCGCAAGGAAACTCAATGTCGACACGATTGACCTGATGGGACCCCTGCTGCTCAGGCTTTCTCTGCAGTTTGCCAATGCGCCTTCTGAAAGGCCGGGATTGTTTAACGAGGTGAACAAGGATTACTTCCGTCGCATCGAAGCCATGGAATATACCTTCCGTCACGACGACGGTCAGCATATTGAGGAAATCGAAAAAGCCGATATGGTGATCCTCGGCGTTTCGCGCACATTTAAAACCCCGCTGAGCATCTACCTCGCTATCAAAGGTTGGCTGGTGGCCAATGTCCCGATTGTCCTCGATACTCCGCCTCATGCCATCCTGAGTAAGATCGATCCGAAGAAAGTTTTCGGGCTGACTACCTTCCCCAGCCGGCTCGCACAACTGCGCAGGACCAGACATGAGCATCTTGGCGGCATGTCCGGTCATTACGCCGACTATGATCATGTAACTCATGAGCTTCGGTTTGCACATGCTATTTATCAGCGGCATCCAAAATGGGCGGTCATTAACGTGACCAGTAAAGCCATCGAAGAAATCGCCTCGGAAATTATTGCCATTTATAACAGGGCTTAGGTTTGTTGAAAAGTCGGCAATAGGCAGTCGGCAGTTGGCAGTCGGCATTTGGTCCGCTTTCAGAGGCAGTCGGCAGTAAGCAAAAAGTCAGAATTCTGAAGTCTCTGATCTGAGAACTGAGAACTGTAAACTGTTCATGCGTTTTTTCTTTGTTAATTTGCCGCGACAATAAACAGTATGTTTCAACAACATCTTGGTGAATTTGCAGCATTACTCACGGCCTGTTTCTGGACAGTGACAAGCCTTGTGTTTGAGGCTGCAGGCAAAAGGATAGGCTCATTAACGGTGAACATCATCCGGCTTTACCTGGCCTTTTTCTATTATTGCGTCTTTTTATATTTCACCCGCGGCCTGATCTTTCCGACAGATGCTACCCCCGAAGCCTGGTTTTGGCTATCCTTGTCAGGATTGGTCGGATTTGTCATTGGCGATCAGTTGTTGTTCCAGGCATTTGTGGTGGTAGGCGCACGTATTTCGATGCTGATCATGGCCATTGTGCCTCCCATGACCGCCCTCATCGGTTGGTTAATCCTTGGTGAAACCCTCACCCTGCTCAATATCCTGGGTATGGTAATGACCATCAGCGGGATCATATTGGTCGTGCTTAAAAGAGAAGCCCCGCAACTGAATGGAAACGGACGGAATAAATTGAAGTTCAATTATCCGCTAACCGGAATTTTACTGGCCCTTGGCGGTGCGGCCGGGCAGGCGACGGGGTTGGTGCTGAGTAAATTCGGGATGAAGGATTACAATCCGTTTGCAGCTTCACAAATCCGTGTACTGGCCGGACTGATTGGATTTACTATTCTTTTCTTTGTTTTAGGAAAATGGAAAGATGTTGGTATAGGTTTGAAAAATAAAAAAGGGATGATGTTCACCGGAATTGGATCCATCTTCGGGCCTTTTTTGGGCGTTGCTTTTTCACTGACGGCCATTCAATATACCAATACCGGCGTTGTAGCAACCATTATGTCTATTGTGCCGGTTTTGATCATCCCGCCGGCTATTTTTATCTTTAAAGAAAAGGTAAACCTGAAGGAGATCATCGGAGCAGTGATTGGCGGTAGGAGGAGTGGCATTACTGTTTCTGAGTTAAAACACAGTATTAGAAATTGAGCGTCATTGCGAACGCAGTGAAGCAATCTGCAATTAACAAGAGATTGCTTCGTCGCTGAAAGGCGCTCCTCGCAATGACGATCGCGATTTGTGTCTTTGTGCCCTAATGTGCCTATTGTGGTAAAAAAAGCAGGCAATAAACTTATCATACTTCCCAATTGTTTACTTGTTATAAATATTTAAAATCATGAAAATAAGCGCACGCAACCAGTTAAAAGGCAAAGTGAAAAAAGTAACCGAAGGAAGCATCAATACCGAAGTGATTATCGAAGTGGCTCCCGGAGTGGAGATCGCAGCCATGATCACAAAGACTTCAGCCGTCGACATGGAAATAAAGAAAGGTAAGGAAGTTTATGCCATCATCAAAGCTTCTAACGTGATGGTAGGGGTGGATCACTGATAATTTTTGCCCTTCCATAATAGAAATTGAGATTGTTTCGTCATGCAGAATTTGTTACTTTTTCTTAAAGGAACCAGGAATTTTATTTTCTCATATTGCATTTTTTTGATGGAATTAAGAAAATAATGTACTTTTGATTGTCTTTAAAAAACAAACATATGAAAGCAATCAAGTACTTTTTCATTTCCCTGGTGGTATTAACTGCCATCTATTCCCAGTCCCAAGCCCAGTTACAGGTCAATGGCAACCTCACACCCGAAGAAATGGTTCAGTTCTTTGTCGGGTCGGGTATCAATTACAGCAATGTATTGTACACCGGAGCTGACACAGCCCGTGGTATTTTTACCAATGGTGGCACCACCAATCTTGGTGTCGATCATGGTCTGGCTCTTACCAGCGGAACAATCCAGAATATCCCGGGACCCGATAACAACAGTGGCACAAGCGGTTACAATGGTACACCCGGTGATTCTTTGCTGTCGGCGCTTGTTGGCACCGTTACCTATGATGCGTGTGTCCTCGAATTTGATTTTGTGCCTGCCGCTGATACGGCCTGGTGCGATTTTGTGTTTGGCTCAGAAGAGTATCCGGAATATGTTGGCACCACTTTCAATGATGTTTTCGGTTTTTTTGTATCCGGCCCCAATCCCGAGGGTGGCAATTATGAATTTAAGAATATTGCCTTAGTCCCCGGAACTGATCTTCCTGTCGCGATCAATAATGTAAACGCCTTTTACTATCCTGAGTATTATGTTGACAATACTGGCGGACTAACCATCCAGCTTGACGGATTTACAACTGTTCTGACTGCAAAATGTGCTGTGGTTCCGGGAGCAACCTATCATTTTAAGCTTGCGATTTCTGATACCGGCGATGGGATAATGGACAGCGGTGTGCTGCTTGAGGCTGAAAGTTTTGAGAGCCAGGGATCGGCTGAATTTATGTCGTTTAGCTTCCTTGCCGATTTAAACCCGGGTTTACAGGAGGACATTTATGGAGAAATTAATGAAAACTCGGTGAACCTCACTGTTCCGGATGGCACTGATCTGACCAGCCTTATTGCCAGTTTCGATACTCCGGGTGGAGTCATTGTTAAAGTTGGAGACCAATTACAGCAAAGCGGTGTTACTCCGAATAATTTTACTGAATCCATAAATTACAATCTGGATGGAGTCAATGTTAAGGATTGGGTTGTCAAGGTCGATTTCCTGAGCAACATACAAAATCATTTTTTCGAAAATGTCAGCATTTATCCCAACCCGGCTATCGGTAAGTTTGAACTGAATAATATCAGCGATGTTGATGTTCAAATTTTCAGCCTTATCGGAACTGTGGTCAAAGGATCTCCGGCTGGTGAGCATGGAAATTCCCTTTCAGTTGATAACCTGCTTCCGGGTATTTATTTTGTTGAATTGAAGAAAGACGGAATAACTGAAACCAGGAAAGTGGTTGTCAATTAAATTTCGCACTGAATAATCGTAATTTGGTTTCACTCAACAATTCTAATAATTAATCCAATGAAAAAGGAACATAACAAAGCAAGATTAATGCTATTTATAATTTCATTAATTGCATTTCAATCCTTTGGTCAGCTTCAGGTGGATACTACAGTAACAACCGAGGAAATGGTACAAGCCTTCATTGGACCGGGAGTTACATTCAGCAACGCTCAATACACCGGAGCGCAAGTTGCAAGGGGATTATTCAGTAACGGGAATTCTACCAATCTTGGAGTGAATCAGGGCATCGCACTGACCAGTGGGAAAATTGAATTGATCATTGGCCCGAATACATCATCCAGCATTGGTTTCAATAACGGTACACAAGGAGATGATTTACTTATGATATGTCTGGGAGGTCCAACTTATGATGCCTCTGTGCTTGAATTTGATTTTAATCCTGCTTCCGATACCGCCTGGTGCTTGTATGTATTTGGCTCTGAAGAATACAGTGAATGGGTTGGTTCATCCTTCAATGATATTTTTGGTTTTTTTGTCAACGGACCCAAGCCCGATGGCGGAAATTATGTGAATGAAAATATCGCTCTTGTGCTGGGAACTGAACTTCCTGTTGCCATTAACAATGTGAATATGGGATATGCACCTCCGGGTGTGCCACCTCCGGGTCCGGGTGTGAACGGGGAATATTTTGTGGACAACACCGGCGGCCTGACAATTGAATATGACGGATTTACAGTTCCATTGGAGGCTAAAGTCGCTGTTATTCCAGGAGAAACCTACCATTTTAAACTTGCCATTGCCGATGCCGGCGATGGAATATATGATTCAGGGGTTTTACTTGAAAGCGGAAGCTTTAAAAGTCAGGGATCTGCTGATTTTCTTTCATTTGGTTTCCTTGTTACGCTTAATCCGGGACTTCCGGAAGACATTTTTGGCGTTATTGAAAATGATATGGTAATGGTTGAATTGCCATATGGAACAGACCTTATAGGTTTAATTGCCTCGTTTGAAACCCCGGGTGGTGTTGTTGTTGATTTAGATGGAGAGATTCAGCAAAGCGGAATAACCCCGAATGATTTTACACAACCACTGAATTATCATTTGTCGGGAAGGAACGAGAAAGGCTGGCAGATAGTTGTTGATCTGACAACTGGTATTGAAGACAGTGAATTAAGCAATGTATTGATTTATCCAAATCCTGCTGTTGGTAGTTTCGAACTGGACAACATCGGAGATGTGGATATTGTCATTTACAGCCTGATCGGAACTGTGGTCAAAGGATCTCCGGCTGGTGAGCATGGAAATTACCTTGTCAGTTGATAACCTGCTACCGGGAATTTATTTTGTTGAATTGAAGAAAGATGGAATAACTGAAACCAGGAAAGTGGTTGTCAATTAACCGATCTGTTCAGGTAATTACCGGATAATTCTTCTTCTTTAATTTTTCCATTTACGAAAGCAATTTTGCCTTTGCTAATGGTAATTTCCGGTTTACATGTTATTTTCATTCCTTCATAGATATTCGAATCACAGTTTTGGATGATGTGTTTTGGCTGATATGACAGATTCCTTATCAGGATTCCAGATCACAAGGTCAGCATCAAATCCGGTTTGAATTTTTCCTTTATTTTTTATCCCGAAAATGGCTGCGGGGATTTCGCTGGAGACCTTTATGAATTGTTCCATTGAGATTCGTTTGGCAAGAACTCCATAGGTGTATAGCAAGCTCAGCCTGTGCTCGACCCCTCCGGCGCCATTGGGGATCAGGGTGAAATCATTTTTTCCTCTGTCCTTCTGTCCTTTCAGGTTAAACGGGCAGTGGTCAGTCCCAACCGTTTGGATAGTTCCATCAGCAATCGCTTCCCATAAGGCTTCCCGGTCTTCATTTTTCCGCAGCGGCGGACTCATCACAAACGGCGCTGATTTCTCAAAAGACTGGTCATATACATGGTCGTCCAGCAGCAAATATTGAGGGCAGGTCTCGGCATAAACTTCTATTCCCGACTTTTGTGCTTTCCTTATCAATTCAACAGCTCCGCTGGTTGAGACGTGAACAATGTAAGTTTTACAACCGGTAATTGCAGCCAAGTCAATTGCTTTTTTCACAGCCAAAACCTCTGCTTCGGGTGGGCGAGATAACGGATGGAATTTTGGAGAAGTATTTCCTTCAGAAATAAATTTTGCAGAGTTTTTCCGGATCATGGCATCCTCTTCACAGTGAAGCGTCACCAAGGCATTCAGTTTTCTGGCAGTTTTCATTACCTCAGTCAACACAGCATCATTTATCCCGATCCTGTCCTGGTAAGCTAAGTAACACTTGAAAGAGTTGACGCCATATTCCTTCACAAGAATTTCCATTTCTCCGGCGCTCTCCTTTCCCCACCAGGTTGGGCTTACATGAAGGGCATAATCGATCAGACTTTTCCGGGCCAGTTTTTCTCTCTCTTTGAAAGCAGAGATGAGAGATTCTCCCCTTGCAGGGGTAACAAAGTCGATCATCGCAGTCGTTCCTCCGGCAAGTGCTGCCCTCGATCCGGTATAAAAATCATCGCTGCTGTTACCGGCAGGGGAGGGTAGTTCCATGTGCACATGCGGATCGATACCGCCGGGAAAGATCAGTTTACCTGAAGCTTCAACAGTCAGCATTTCTGGATCTGCCGAAATTCCTTGTGCAATCTGATCTATCTTCCCGTTTTTAATCAGGATATCGCCTTGAACAATTCTTCCGGAACTGTAAATGAGTCCATTTGTTATTAAAAGATTTTTCATTATTTCAATGCCTCATAGTTTTTTAGCCGCTGAGACGCTAAGTCGCAAGGACTCGATATCTAAATAAGCTTAGCGCCTCTGCGTCTTATCGGTGAAAGTTAATTCTTTATAATTTTTCATTTGACGGGATAAGACATTTATCATTGACCCATTTTCCTTTATAATTTTCAGCAGGTAAAGGATTGCCTTCCTTGTCAAGAAATTTTCCTTCTGAATTCGTTCTTATTATCCTCATTGATCCTCCCTGTATTGAATCCAGCACAACCTGCTTTAGCATATTCTGATCACAGCATTTGCAAGCAAGTCCTATTGCTAAACCTTTTTCATTGTTCCAGAGATCCATATCCGCGCTTACCTGGTCATGCCCTTCGATCGTTCCTTTCTTCGATGCTTTGAGAAAGGACCGGTAGTTTGCTTTTTCATGCGCCAGTCCGAGGCTTTGTGCCTTTTTCCAATTAAAGTTTTGCGTAAGCGTTGCCATCCAGTAAGCATGTTTAAAAGCATCCAGTTGTCCGCCATTGATATTGCCATCAAGGGTTTTTGTCCTGCCAATGCTATCCGTCACCGAAAGGGAATATTGGGTAAGCTTGAAAGCTTTATCCGCGATAAACAGGTGTTTAACTGCCCACCATTTTTCCTGGCAGCTGATTTTTTGGCTTTTTTGCCTTGTGAGGTTTTGAGCTACCAATTGTCCGGTTGGATAAAGAAGGAGGATCACTCCCCACAGAATAAAAACTACTGAAACCTTTTGCTTTATCACCTGTAAGAATATTTCATTTAGTACAAATGTCGAAATTTTTCGCATAAACTGACCTGATTCAGTTGATTCTTAATATTTAATTTCTATACATTTGCTACCGTTAATTAATAAACTTAAGGATGAGTAATTTATCAGACAGGATTAAGAACCTATCGGAGTCGGCCACGCTCGAGATGACCCGAAAAAGCAAAGAGCTGAAGGCGCAAGGAAAAAATGTGATCAACCTGAGCATTGGCGAGCCCGACTTCAATACCCCCGAATGTATAAAACAAGCAGCAAAGGAAGCCATCGATGCCAACCAAACGCATTATACTCCGGTTGCCGGAATCCAGGAGTTGCGCCAGGCTATTGCAGAGAAATTTAAAAAGGACAACGGGCTGGATTATACATTCCAGCAGATCATTGTATCCAATGGTGCCAAGCAATCCATTGCAAATGCCTTGCTATGCCTTGTCAATCCGGGCGATGAAGTAATTGTGCCGGCCCCTTACTGGGTTTCCTACCCCGAAATGATCAAGCTGGCTGAAGGGGTAACGGTCGAGATACCAACTACCGAAGCACAGGGTTTCAAAGTAACTGCTGAACAGGTGGCGGCTGCAATAACTCCAAAAACTAAAGTCTTCCTGTTTAATTCGCCCAACAATCCATCAGGAGCTGTTTTTAGCTTTGACGAATTAAAAGCGATAGCCGAAGTTCTTAAAAAATATCCGAACATATATATCATCTCGGATGAAATTTACGAATACCTGAACTATTCCGGAAAGCATGCCACAATCGGCAGTTTCGATTACCTTAAAGACCGTCTGATCATTGTGAACGGAGTTTCCAAAGGTTTTGCTATGACCGGCTGGAGAATTGGTTACATGGCAGCCCCTCTGGACATTGCCAAGGCCTGCGATACGCTCCAGGGGCAGATTACTTCGGGGGCTTCTTCCATTTCACAGTTGGCTTCCCTCAGGGCCGTTAAGATTGAACCCTGCACTTCGGTTGAAATGAAAACGATGATAACCACTTTCAAAGAAAGAAGGGATCTGTTAATTGAAAAGCTGGATCAGATTCCCGGGATAAAGGCTAACCGGCCGGAAGGTGCATTCTATGTTTTTGCCAATGTTGCAGAATTTTATGGAAAATCCATTGGAAGTTCTACCATTAAAAATGATGTGGACTTTTGTATGTACATGCTTGAGAAAGCACTTGTGGCATTGGTTCCCGGTGGTGCCTTCGGAAATTCCGAATGCGTAAGATTTTCTTATGCAACTTCTACTCAAAACCTGATTGAAGCTGCCGACAGGATTAAACTGGCTTTAGCTCAATTGTCATAGATTGTTAATCCTTTGTAATTAGTTTGTCGGATATATTTGATCAATTATGCTATTTTTGTCTGATCTGATTAGATCAGGTTACCATGCAGAAAAAAGAAATCATAAAACTTTTTAATTCTTTCAATCACTTAAATGTTCTCATCATCGGGGATGTGATGGTGGATTCATACCTGTGGGGCAAGGTTGACAGGATTTCACCTGAAGCGCCTGTCCCTATCGTCTCGGTTAAAAACCGTGAGAACCGGCTGGGCGGCGCTGCAAATGTTGCCCTGAATATCAAAGCCCTTGGTGCCAATCCTATCCTTTGCTCTGTGATTGGTAACGACCAAAAAGGAAAAGAGTTTATCGGGCTGCTGGAAGCACAGAAGATGGACACCTCCGGCATCATATTCAGCAATGGGCGAATCACAACTACCAAATTCAGGGTAATTGGCAATAAAATGCAGATGCTTCGGGTGGATGAAGAAACGGAAAAGCCGCTTGATAGTAATGACCAAAAGGCATTTTACAAATCGTTTGACAAGATCATTGCAAAAAAGAAAATTGACGTAATCATCTTTCAGGATTACGATAAAGGGGTTATTTCTGAGGATTTGATCAGTAATGTTGTTAAAATTGCCACAAAGAAAGAGATACCGGTTGCAGTAGACCCTAAAAAAAGAAATTTTAAAGCTTATCGCGGTGTCACCCTTTTTAAACCGAATCTGAAAGAACTTAAGGAAGGCCTGAACATTGATTGCGATTCGAAGGATCAGAATCAATTAAGAAAGGCTGTTACACAGCTTAATCAATTGCTGAAAGCAAAGATGATTTTGCTGACTTTGTCAGAGGATGGAGTGTTTATCGAGTACAGACAGAATGGTGAAAAGAGCACCCGTATCTTGCCCTCTCACGTTCGATCAATAGCAGATGTATCAGGGGCAGGCGATACGGTGATCAGCGTTGCTGCTTTGTGTTTAGCGTTAAAGATTGATCCGGCTGTGCTTGCCGCAGTGTCAAACCTGGCGGGTGGATTGGTTTGCGAGAAGCCGGGAGTGGTGCCTGTCGACAAAAAACAGCTTATACAGGAAACCATGATGCTGAATATAACGTTATGAATGGATTGGAAAGGTA
Organism: uncultured Bacteroidales bacterium; assembly: GCA_963749345.1. Lineage (GTDB taxonomy): Bacteria > Bacteroidota > Bacteroidia > Bacteroidales > JAADJA01 > JAADJA01. The sequence continues at coordinate 1,888,025 of CAVVMO010000004.1, forward strand.
GAAATGAAGAAATATTATAAATTTGCCTGAAAATAAAAACTTGGTACACCCGTTTGTAATAATCAAAAATAGAAAGTCCTTGAGATTTTTCAAAGCGATTATAATAACTATTGCCGGTCTTGTTTTGATTTTAACCAATGATGGTTATGCCCAGAAACGGCAGGTGGAAAATATGCCCACCTACGATTACTCAAAGTACCATTTTGGATTTATCCTGGCTGTTAACCAAATGCATTTTGTGATCAAACCAATCGCAAATATCGAGCAGACTTATTTTGATTCTATTGCTTCTGCCGAGATCAATGCCGACTCAGCGCTGATCTATTCCATTGAATCTGAGCCTACTTATGGATTTACAGTAGGAATTGTTTCCAATTTACGAATCAATAATTCACTTGACCTTAGGTTTATTCCTTCACTGGCTTTTGGTGAACGTAATCTCGATTACCGCATCATGAAATTCAGGGATGGCACACGAACGCTTGTGGATGTTCGAAAAAATATTCCTTCTACTTTTGTTGAGTTTCCGCTTCACATCAAATATAAGTCAAGGAGGCTTAACAACTTCAGGGCCTATGTGATGAGTGGCTTTAACTACCGGTTAGACCTTTCTTCACAAGCAAAAAAGCGGAAAGATTCGGGTCTGGTGCAGGTAAAGCTGAATAGAAACGATTTCTATTATGATCTCGGTGTGGGATTTGATTTTTATTTTGAATGGTTTAAGTTAGGAACGGAGCTAAAAATGTCATACGGTCTGTTGGATGTATTGAAAAGGGAGGGTAATATTTATACTGATGGCATAGAACGACTTTCTTCAAAGGTTTTTCAGTTTACGTTTACGTTTGAATAGTTATAAGTTTTTCGAGTTTGGATACCAAGTCAACACCTAACTTCCAATAAAGTGAAAAAAAAATCAAAAACCAATGAACTTTTTACTACCCTTGTGAAAAAAGCAACCCTGAAGCAAACCGTTTACCGGAATACCCTTGAAACACTGAATCTATTGAAAAGTGGTATGGCTTTGCTTGCTTACGAATATGATTCCCTGTCTTCAAAGGATGCGAAAAAAATACCTTTTACTTACAAAGACCGTGGTGAATTTGAGGCCGAACTTAGATTTGCGGGAGACACACTGGTGTTTTTGATGCACTCTAATGTTTTTGAAATTCCGAGGGATCATGAAGTTATGAATACACCCTACATTAAGGAAGATAAAGAACGGACCTATTGCGGAATTATAAATATTTTTAATTTTCTTAATGATTCATTTAAGTACAACCGCTTAAATGATATTGGCTACCTGATTGGAAGGATCTTGATCAACAAGGATAAGCATTACTTTACCGAAGGGAAAAGAGAGATAGGATTTCTTTACAACAGTTTTGGTGTTACCATCATGAATGAAAAAAATGCCGGCGACATTCTCCAGTCGGCAATCTATTATACTATTAACTTTGACCTGTTAACACCTCCCTATAACGATGTAAAGGAAGTTACTTTGCAGGAATTCATTTCAGCCGCTGATTCAATAAAACTAGTAACAGGAAAGCGGCTTGGCTTTAAGTTTCAGGCTGACAAAGACTAAGGCAAAGATAATTTTTTTCTTAACTCTTGTATTTGAAAAAAAATGGTGTACTTTTGCACACCCAAAAATTCGTTCATTGAATAATAAATATAATGGCCCGTTCGTCTAGGGGTTAGGACGTCAGGTTTTTCAGCCTTTGGCTGATCACCCAAAGGGTGACATCCTGGAAATAATTGATTGTATGTATTATGTTTATGTAATACAAAGTGAAAAAGACGGTTCAACATATATAGGATATACTGAAGATTTAGTTAGAAGGATACAGGAGCATAATCAGGGCAAAACTAAATCAATCAAACATAAAATCCCATATAAATTGATCCATACAGAAGAGTTTAATTCGAAAACTGAGGCAAGAAAAAGAGAACTTAAATTGAAGAGAAACAGTTTCGAAAAAGAGAAATTGTTCAAAACGATCTTTAAATAAACAAGGCCCGTTCGTCTAGGGGTTAGGACGTCAGGTTTTTCAGCCTTCGGCTGATCACCCGTAGGGTGACATCCCGGAAATAATTGATTGTATGTATTATGTTTATGTAATACAAAGTGAAAAAGACGGTTCAACATATATAGGATATACTGAAGATTTAGTTAGAAGGATAAAAGAGCATAATCAGGGCAAAACTAAATCAATCAAACATAAAATCCCATATAAATTGATCCATACAGAAGAGTTTAATTCGAAAACTGAGGCAAGAAAAAGAGAACTTAAATTGAAGAGAAGCAGTTTCGAAAAAGAGAAATTGTTCAAAACGATCTTTAAATAAACAAGGCCCGTTCGTCTAGGGGTTAGGACGTCAGGTTTTCATCCTGGTAACAGGGGTTCGATTCCCCTACGGGCTACCCAAGAGGACAACTGCTTAAAATTTCGCGGTTGTCCTTTTTTATTTCCTTTAAAAGCCATATCAATCCTCTGAATCAGATTTACTTCCTGGAATCTATCGTGATCAGTTATATCCACAATAGGAATGATCCTGATTTCAGGTCTATCTTTTTCAGTAAATAAAATCTTCAAAAAAAGAAAAGGGAATTGAGAAGGAGAATTTCACTATGTAAGAATGTTCGGGAGGTGGAAGATTATAAATAATCGTTGACTTTAAACAATTCCTTTATTTTTGTTACTTGATATTAAATCGCGTAATGAAGTTTTCTTGCATAAAAACCGTTTGCCTGTTTCTGTTGATGGGTGCAGCGACAATGGTGTCGGCTCAACCATTATCGTATAAATCCCTGTCGCAGGAGCTGCAATCACTTCAAAAACAGCTTGTACCTGATAAACGGGTGGCAATTCTTGAAATTGAAATTAAGGATACGCTTCAAGCCGTGGTTGTTGTTTCTGGGAAAACCGACCTTCCTGAAACAAAAAGGCAGATCATTCAATTTCTGACCGATCGAAAGGTCTCGTTCATTGATTCCATCAGGTTATTACCTGATTCTTCGCTGGGTGATAAAACCTGGGCTTTGGCAAAATTATCGGTGTCGAATATGCGCGCTCTGCCAAAGGATGCTTCCGAGCTGGTTTCGCAGGTTTTGATGGGAACCCCCATGAAAGTACTGGACTATGTAGATAAATGGTATCTTGTTCAGACACCCGAGCACTATATCGGCTGGATGGATACCAGCGGTTTGCAGACGGTCACACAAAAAGAACTGGATCGCTGGAAAGGATCGAATCGCTGTCTTTATAACTGTATGTCCGGCTTTGTTTATGATCTTCCCGGTAAAAAGGGTGAAGCAATATCCGATCTTGTTCTTGGCGACCTGTTCGAGGCTGAACCTTCCGCCAGAGGATTTCTGAAAATAAAGATACCCGATGGGCGCATCGGATTTGTCAAGAAAACCGACTGTATTTCTTTTGATGACCTGGACCAATTCGGCGCCTGAAGTCCAATCCATCCTTTCAGTCGCAAGGAAAATGATGGGTTCTCCTTATTTGTGGGGAGGAGCTTCGAGCAAGGCAATGGATTGCTCAGGTTTTGTAAAGTTGGTATACTACACGCAGGGAATTATTCTTGCCCGCGATGCTTCGCAACAGGCCAGGTACGGCGAACCGGTCGATTTCAGCAACAGGAACAACCTGCAACCCGGCGATCTGCTCTTTTTCGGATCCTCAGCACAACAGATCAAACACATGGGCATTTATCTGGGAAACGGAAATTTCATCCATTCTTCAGGCATGGTGCGCATCAATAGTATTGATCCCGGCGATCCGAAATTTGTTCCGGCAAGAAATACTGTAGCTGCCCGAAGAATCATAAATTCACTGGGTACAGAAGGAATTGTCAGGGTGAAAGATCATCCATGGTATAAAGTTCAACCCTAACATGCCATTTTATGAAAACCGACCGCCGCACTTTTATTCGAACTGCCGGCTTGTTAGCCCTGGCGGGAATTACCGGAGTTGAAAATCTGTTTGCGACCTCAGGATATAAAGTTATCCCCTCTTCAAAAAAAGGTTTATCGCTTAGTTTTATACCATACGAACTGCAATTGCAGCACGTCTTTACCCTGTCAGGCAGTTCCAGGAAAACAACACCAGATGTGCTCACCCGCATTGAAATTGATGGAGTAGTTGGATATGGTGAAGCTTCAATGCCACCCTACCTGGGAGAAAGTATTGAAACTGCTGCGCAATTTCTTTCATCACTCGATTTGAGCCAGTTTAATGATCCCTTTCAAATGGATGACATTCTCCAATACGTCGATTCTGTGATGCCGGGGAATACTGCCGCAAAAGCTGCCGTGGATATTGCTCTCCACGATCTTGTGGGTAAAATGATGAAACAGCCCTGGTATAAAATCTGGGGTTTTGATCCGGCGGATACACCCAATACTTCGTTTACCATTGGCATTGATACGCCTGAAGTCGTCAGACAAAAAGTTGCCGAAGCTGCTCCCTACAAAATATTAAAGGTAAAACTCGGACAGGCAACCGACCGCCAGATGATCGAAACCATCCGCTCAGTGACCGACAAGCCCTTGTGTGTGGATGTGAACCAGGGCTGGACCGACCGCGTGAAGGCACTTGAAATGATCCACTGGTTAAAGGAGAATGGGGTCGTGCTTGTCGAGCAGCCTATGCCCAAAACAGCCATCGACGATATGGCATGGCTGACGCAAAACAGTCCGTTGCCAACAATTGCCGATGAATCGCTTCAACGATTGCCCGATGTAATGAAGGCCCACGGCGTTTATAACGGTATCAACATAAAACTGATGAAATGCACCGGGATGCGTGAGGCTCATCAAATGCTGACGCTGGCTCGCTCGCTGGATATGAAAGTGATGATCGGCTGCATGACGGAAACATCGTGCGGCGTTTCGGCGGCAGCACAATTGGCTCCCAAAGCAGACTGGGCAGACCTCGATGGCAACCTGCTTATTTCAAATGATCCTTTCTCCGGAATGCAAATCGTTGATGGTAAAGTAACTTTGATCGATAAACCGGGGATTGGATTGGAGGTAGTGAAGAACGTGTTTTAGGAAGAAAAATGAAACCATAATAATTATGGTCAAAATATCTATTCGATTGTTTTTTATGAGTTTAATCACTCCTTTGCTTTTCGCAGTCATAACATCCTGCGGAGGCGAACAGGCAGGAGAAGCAGGGCTCAACATTACTCGAAAAAATCGAATCTGTCATAGAGGGCGAAACACCGGATGAGTACAATCCTGTGAATGCAATACTGGTTTTACCCGGAAATCCTGCTCCGGGAGAAGGTTTTCGCATTCTGGCCACAGGAGGAAGGAATATCCGGAAAGCGAAGATCATCGTCAGCGGTCCTTCGGGTAATTTGGAATCGCTGAATAATAAAACCGGAGAGGAATTACCGTGCTGGCGGATAGATGATTTTGCCGGAAGCGCTGCGGGCAACTATAAGGCTACCCTGATTCTGGATCACAAAGAAATGAGTAACCTGGAGTTTAAAATTGCTGCACCGGAAGAAATTTCTCAGAAAGGTATGATTTGGAAAACTACCCGAGGCTGGGACAGCGCCATGGAGACCATCTATTCCGCCTGGGTCAACGCTTTGTTTCAGGGAAGCGATGAGCAAACTTCATGGTCTGCTCTTCATGAGGTGACCCAGAACAAGGAACATAATTTTCTTATACAACTACCTTTCCCTTGGAGAAGATGATCCTGAGGGCAAAACCAAAGTGATTATGGAACCCGATTGTGCCGACAATCCTTTTTTCCTGAGGGCATATTTTGCATGGAAACTGGGACTTCCGTTCGGTTTTCATATTTGCGACAGGGGTTACCTTGGAAAAAATCCCAATACAGGTCAATGGATCACCAATGAAAATTCCTCCTCGAAAACAAATCCGGTACTGGCGTTCAATTCTTTTTTGAGAAGGATGATGGATGGCGTCCATTCAGGCACGGCACGGACTTCTCTCGATAATGAAAATTCAGATTATTATCCTGTTTCACTCACAAGGGAAGCGCTTCGTCCCGGTACTGTTTATGCGGATCCTTACGGGCATACTTTTATTCTGGTAAGCTGGGTGCCACAGACGAAAGAACATCCGGGAGCGCTGCTTGCCGTGGATGCACAACCTGATAAAACGATAGCGATCAAACGGTTCTGGAAAGGGAATTTTCTTTTTAACACTTCTGAAGTGGTTGGGGAACCAGGATTTAAAGCTTTCCGTCCAATTTTATTTGACAATGACAAAATAAGACTGATGACAAACGAAGCACTGGATGGATCAAACGGGTTCGCCCCCTTTTCGCTTGAGCAGCGAAATATGGATAGCGAGGTTTTCTACCTGGCAATGGAAAGGATTATCAATCCGAAACCGCTTGACCCGGAAGATGCCTTATTAAACCTGATCCAGGCACTTCATGAGCAGTTGTTGGTTCGTGTAAAATCGGTGGCGAATGGTGAAGCATATCTAAAAGCACATCCGGGAACTGTGATTCCTATGCCGTCCAATGCCAACGGTATATTTCAGACCGGAGGTTTGTGGGAAGATTATTCAACACCCAACCGCGATTTAAGGCTTCTGATTGCTATGGATGCAGTGCTCGGTTTCCCCGACAGGGTTGCCAAATATCCTGACGATTTTAACCTCTCAAAGCAAAGCTCACCTGAAGACATTAAGATAAAACTTCAGGCGCTCCTTGAAAAGAAGATTTCGGAGCTTAACGATTAAGCTATACCCGTTCAGATGGTTCAGATCAGCAACTGACCCTTACTGAAATCCTTGAAAGAAAAGAGGCTTTTGAAATGGCTTACAATCCGAATGATTGTATCGAAATTCGCTGGGGCGCACCTGAGAACAGTGTTGAAAGATCAACCTGCAAGCGTCAGACATCAGCATACCAGCAAAAAACTATGCAGGCGGTACGAAAATGGTTCAACCAGAGGCTGCATCCGCCAACATGATTTTAATTGATGAATTGTCGACTTGCTAAATTGTTCATATAAGGCAGTTTACAGTCGGCAATGGGCAGCATGCAATTGCCTGATTGTTCCGGCCAATTCCCATTTATTTCAATCTATTTCTATTTATTTCAACCTTATTTCCCCTATACCCCTCTCTTCAGTTCACCTCGTGCGTTCCGTCGGTGAGGAACTTTACTTTCGGAGGCACTTTGTTTTTTTCAAACAGATCATAACTCTTTTTAAGGTCGGCCCATAAGCTGATGTCATCCTTATATTTGCTGTATTTGGTTTTTAAACCGGAATAAACAGGATCACTCAGATGTGCCGGGTAGATGGTTATTTCAATTTGTTCCTGGCCGCTGTTGTAGGCTTCAATGCTCCAGACAAATAATTCCTTGATCCTTTCATTGGTTATGGCCAGACAACCTGATGATACACATTCACCATGAATGAAAATATAATTTCCCAGATGACCCTTAACACCCCTGATGCTGTCGGAAGCGTTCGGGTAGTTGATCTGCATCGACAAATAATACTTGCTGAAAGGATTCAGATCGGAGATGTGGTAAAACCCTTCCGGAACCTGCAGGTCGCGATAACGCCGCTTCGGACCTATGTCGCCGAAGAGTTCGCAGATCGGGATTTCTTTGATAAATTTAAAAACAGGGTCGGAAGTGTTTTTTGCCCACAGCTCTATAATCTTTTCGGTCTTGAAAGCGCGGAAGTAAATCCTCAGGCTGTCGCGTCGAAATAGAATGTTCAGCAAGCGTTTTTATTACGGTTTTCTCTTTATCGGCATAGGCTTCCCTCACCCGGGTGAATTTCATTTGTTCTTCTCTGAAAGAAGGCACAGTCATTCCTAAACTCAGGAACAAAAAGGAGAAAAGGATTATTAAAAATCTCATGTATAAATCTAAAAATGACCGGTCAAAAATAATGTAAAAACCTTTTTAATTTATCATCAGAAAGTTTATCAGTAATCGTCATAAATTAATGTGTTTGTTTATTCAACCTTTCCGCAACCGGAGCTGCTTCAAGCGAGTACCTGCCTTGCCATCTGGAAGGCGATGAGGCAGAGGAAAAAGCTATTACACAAAGGTTCGCAAAGAAGACACTGAGGTTCGCAAAGGTGGTGCTTAACTTTATAAATCTTAAATCGTTAATCGATATTCTTAAATTAAATCTTTGCGTTTCTTAGAGTTTCTTTGCTGTTGCGTGAAATTGTTTCTCGCCCGCCTGAATGACGCAGTCGGGCAGGCAAAGTCCGTATAAGGTTTTCGCAAAGTTTCGCAAAGAAGTCACGGAGGTTTACTGAGGTTGGAGGGCGACTTCAAGCGCAGACCCCTTCCTTACCGTCAGGCAGGCGCATGAAGCAGAGGTGAGTCGGGCTATCACATAAGGCTTGGAAGGAAGCATTGCAGGTGAGGAGGAACCAAAGATTTATAAATAAAGGTAGTGGTTCCAAAGTTTTAATTATTTTTATGTTAAAATTAATCGTCATGAACAAAAATTATTCTTTTCTGATCCTTTTGATCGTCGCTCTGATAAACTCAGTATCCGGCCAGCCCTGGGTCCAGAACGATGGTATTTTTAATCCGAGCGGTATTCCAAGTTTACCGTTTTCCCAGCCCCGTTTTGCCGACCTGGATAATGACAGTGACCCTGATATGATCATCGGGAACACCAGTAATCAGCCTTATTATTTGGTCAATTCAGGAACACCCTCTGTACCGGCTTTTATGACAGGTGATGATATTTTTGCTGATGTTTCGCCTCTTGATGCTGAGATGGGCGTTTTTTGCGATATCGATGGCGACAGCGATCCTGACTTTATTTCGGGAGGATTTACAGGTTTGAACCTCTTTACCAATGTCGGGGATGTTTATAATCCTGAATTTGTTAAAATAGATGGGTTTTTCGATGGTTTGGTTGCCGGTTACAATCCTGTGCCCGATTTGGCGGATGTGGATGATGATGACGACCCTGACCTTGTGGTTGGATTTAGTGAAAGTGGCATTGTTAAGGTTTATACAAATACAGGTTCTTTGTTTACCGCAATTTTCAGCGAGGAGAATGTCCTAACGGTTGGAGATGTCGGACTATACGCTTATCCGGTTTTCTGTGATACTGATAATGACCTGGATCAGGATATTCTGTCGGGCAGGGACGAGCACGGATTTATTTTCTACCGGAATCTTGGAACTCCCCAAAATCCTGATTGGCAACCCGATGATGTTCCGTTTCAAAACCTGGGTAATGAAACCTACTGGAACTCACCTGATCTGGTGGATATGAACGGCGACGGCAAGTTTGACCTGGTTTTTGGAACTTTCACCGGTCCTTTAAATTATTATGTCAATACCGGAACACCTGAAATCCCTGCGTGGCAGGTAAATGCAACTCTTTTTGGCGGGGTGATGGATGTAGGTTCAGCCAGTAATCCTTTCTTTCACGATTACGATTATGATGGAGACTTTGATTTGTTTACGGGCAGCCAATTAGGTGATATAAAGTATTACGAAAATACCGGAACCCCAACAGGCCCTGCATGGCTCGAAAACAGCGCACCGTTTGCATCCCTGAAACATTCGATTTACAGCGTCGTGACGGTGGGTGATGTGAACGGGGATTCACTTCCGGATGCGATTGTAGGTGATTTGTCCGGGAATTTATACTGCCATCTGAATAACGGTTCCGATTTTATTCTTAATCCTGCGCTGCTCGGTACGGTTAATCTGGGAGGTTGGTCAGCTCCCAGGCTTGTTGATATGGATGGCGATGGAGACCTGGATATTGTTGCCGGTAATGAAAACGGTGTTCTTGCTTTTCTTGAAAACCAGGGCTCGGTTTTGTCTCCTTTATGGGTGACCATCGCAGGATTTTTTAGTGGTATTGATGTCGGTTCCAATTGTGTTCCTGCTCTTGCAGATATTGATTTTGACGGTGATCCTGATTTGGTTACCGGTGATTTATTCAACGAAGTTCAGTATTTTGAGAACCAGGAAGGTAACTGGATTGAAAATAATGAACTGCTTCAGGGGATTTCAGGAGGGCAAAATACAACTCCCGCGCTTTGCGATCTCGATGGAGATGGTGATCCTGATCTTACGCTTGGGAACTATAACGGTACATTCAATTATTTCACAAATCAGAAAATGATTGTAAAGATCCCGGATCACTTTACCGGAAATAAGTTTATAATTCAAAGTCCTTTTCCAAACCCATTCAGCCAATCCGTGAATATTACCTATGAAATTCTGTCCGTGAGTGATATTACACTTACCATTTATAATCAATTCGGAAAAGAAGTTCATGGCCGGTTATGGTATCACAGGATACCCGGAAATTACAGCTATGAATGGGATGCATCCGGACTGACTAAGGGCCTGTATTTCATTCAGCTTTCCGATGGAATAAGCAATCAGGTGATGAAAGTTATCAGGCGAAAATAAAGGATTTTTATCCAATCAACCCGAAATAAACCGGTTATGATGTGTTGACTGGCTGGTGATTAAAAGAATATATCTTGATTTCGGGTCCTCCGGGGTTTTAATCCCCGGCACACTTTTATGGGTGGGGAAAACAAAAAAATCCTCTATCCTGCTTTGGTATCTGGAAGAAGTTTATATATTTGCTGGGATGAACCTTAATATTTAGCTTAAATAATTGCATGGCAAAAAACAACAAGAACGATTCTCAGGAACCCCTCGAAAAAAAGCTCTGGAAATCTGCTGACAAGCTTCGAAAGAACATGGATGCTGCCGAATACAAGCATATCGTTCTTGGGCTGATCTTCCTGAAATATATTTCCGATGCTTTTGAAGAACTTTATCAAAAACTTAAAGAAGGCAAGGGTGAATATGAAGGAGCAAATCCCGAAGATAAAAATGAATATGTTGCCGAAAAGGTGTTTTATGTTCCGCCTTCCTCCCGCTGGACATGGTTGCAGGGCAGGGCAAAACTTCCAACAATCGGTAAGGACATTGATGAAGCAATGGATGCCATTGAAAAGGACAATCCAAAAAGTCTGAAAGGCGTTTTACCAAAAGTATATGCACAGGAAAAGCTCGATAAAGCAAGCCTGGGTGGATTGATTGACATGTTCAGCACGGCTACGCTGGGCACCAAAGAAGCACAGAGCAAGGATATTCTGGGACGGGTATTTGAATATTTTCTTGGTGAATTTGCTCTTGCTGAAGGTAAAAAGGGCGGACAATTCTACACACCCGGAAGCGTAGTAAAGTTGCTTGTTGAAATGCTGGAACCTTATGAAGGAAGGGTTTTCGACCCCTGCTGCGGAAGTGGAGGTATGTTTGTTCAAAGTGAGAAATTCATTAAAAACCATCAGGATCATTATAAAAAAAACAACGTCAAGAAACTTTCACTGAATCCTGCCGATTATGTTTCGATCTACGGGCAGGAAAGCAACCAGACCACCTGGCGGCTGTGCAAGATGAACCTTGCCATCCGCGGTATCGACAGCACCAATGTAAAATGGAACAACGAAGGCAGTTTTCTGAACGATTTGCATAAGGATTTGAAAGCCGATTACATCCTTGCCAATCCTCCCTTTAACGACAGCGACTGGAGCGGGGATCAATTAAAGAAAGATGCACGGTGGGTTTATGGAATACCGCCAGCTGGCAACGCCAACTATGCATGGATACAGCACTTTCTCTACCATCTGAAACCAAGCGGCCTTGCCGGGTTTGTTTTAAGTAAAGGTTCGCTGACCACGAAATCGGGGGGAGAGTTTGAAATCCGTAAAGCGATTATTGATAATGATTTGCTCGAATGTGTGGTGAACCTGCCTACCAAACTTTTTCTGAATACCCAAATTCCGGCTTGTCTATGGTTCCTGCGCCGGAATAAAGCTGTCCGAAAAGAACAGGTTTTATTTATTGATGCCCGTAATCTCGGCTTTCTGGTGAATCGCCGCAACCGTGATCTGAGCGAGGAGGATATGAATAAAGTCGCCTCTGCCTATTATAATTGGCGAAACGTCATTGCGATCCGCCAGCCGGCGGAGAAGCAATCTGTCTATGAAGACATACAGGGATTCTGCAAAAGCGCAACCCTCGATGAAATAAAGGCATTGAATTATGTGATCACTCCGGGAAGGTATGTCGGATTGCCGGAGGATGAGGATGATTTTAATTTTGAAGAATGGTTCAATACTTTAAAAGCCGAACTGGAAAAACAAATGGCTGAGGAAACCGATCTTAATAACAGAATTAAAGACAATTTAGCGAAGCTGATAATGCCGCAACATGATTAACAATCCCAAATACAATCCATCTATCCATCACCGGCAGTCCACACGATTGCAAGGGTATGATTATTCAATGGCGGGATTGTATTTCATTACCATTTGTTGCCACGACAGGATTTGCCGGTTCGGTAATATTGAAAATCACCGGATGATTTTAAATGAAACCGGTACGATCACGGATGAATATTGGCGGGCGATACCCGAACATTTCCTGCACGTGGTTTTGCATGAACATATTGTAATGCCGAATCATGTTCATGGGATCATTGAATTGACGGGGACATCACAACCGGTGGATAAAAACGACGATGTTCGGGCACGCCATGGTGTGTCACCACAGGATGAAATGGAACAACCGGTAGGGACATTCCATGGAATGTCCCTACCGGACGATAACACCACCAACAACGGGTCATGCCATGGCATGACCCCACCCAATGCCACAATCCAACCGAAATATAATCAATTCGGAAAACCCGTCGCCGGTTCGGTTTCGGTTATTATCAACCAATACAAATCATCGGTGAAACGATGGTGCAACAAATCCGATCATCAGGATTTTCAATGGCAATCGCGGTTCCATGACCATATTATCAGAGATGAACGGTCCTATTGGACAATTTCGGAATACATTATACAAAAACCAGGCAAAATGGAACGAGGATAAATTTTATAATGCATAACCACCATGACAGCGAAAGAACTCATAAACCAACTGCAGCAACTTCCCCCCGACACCAAAATCCTTATCCGCGGATATGAAGACGGCTACAACGATATCCGGGAATTAAAGCCCCGCCGTGTGAAACCTAACCCGGTAGCCGAATGGTATTATGGCGAATTTGCCGACAGCGGCGACAAGGATGCGATAGATGCCATCGAGTTGTTTGGTGAAAATAAAAATGAAGAGGGATGAGTGAGTGGAAGGAATATAAATTAAAAGAAATATGTTCGGTAATTACTGATGGCTCTCATTTCAGTCCGAGGGAATATACTGATGGATATCCAATGTTTTCTGTCAAAGATATGAGAGATAACGGTTTTGACTATTCAAAAGTAAAACGAATTTCATTGGAGAATTATAATTCATTGATTAAGCAAGGCTGCCAACCTGAAAAAGATGATATTCTAATTGCAAAAGATGGATCAGTTTTAAAACATATATTTACAGTAAAGGGTAAACCTGATTATGTTTTGCTTTCTTCAATTGCTATTATTAGACCAGATGACCATATTGTTGATTCAAATTTTCTAAGTTATTTTCTAAAATCACCATTATCGATAGATACAATACTAACCAACTTTATGTCTGGTTCCGGTGTACCGAGAATTGTGTTAAAGGATTTTAAGGAAATTGATTTAATCATTCCTTCACTCCCAGAACAAACCGCCATCGCCTCCGTCCTCACCAGCCTCGATGATAAAATTGATCTGCTGCACCGGCAAAACAAAACCCTGGAGCAAATAGCGGAAACACTTTTCAGGCAGTGGTTTGTGGAGGAAGTGGAGGAGGGTTGGGAAGAAAAGAAACTTGGTGAATTGCTTACAATAACTTCAAGTAAAAGAATATTCTATTCAGAATATGTTCCGTCTGGTATTCCATTTTTTAGAAGTAAAGAAATTATAGAGTTAAGAAAGAGTGGTTCTACAAATAGTGAGCTTTACATTTCAAATGAGCGGTTTAATGAAATAAACAACAAGTTTGGTTCTCCCAAAGAAGGCGATATTTTAATGACTTCAGTCGGAACACTAGGAATAGCATACAGAGTTAGAAAGTCTGATAAATTTTATTTCAAAGATGGGAATTTAACTTGGTTCAAAGACTTTAAAGGCATGCCGAGTTCAATAATTTACCTATGGCTAATTTCTAAAATTGGACAAGAAGAATTATCTTCAATAACGATTGGAAGTACTCAAGAGGCATTAACCATAGAAGGATTAAAAGGCATTTCCTTTAAAATTCCTGCTAGAGAAAAAATTAATGATTATGAATTAGAATTCAATTCAATAATTGAAAAAATAGAATCAAACCAAACTCAAATCCGCACGCTTACACAACTCAGGGATACTTTGTTACCGAAGCTGATGAGCGGGGAAGTGAGGGTGAAAATGGATCAACCAATCCCGAAGGGATGACAGGATTATAGAAATATGAAAGAAAAATCAACTAAAACCCCGAAGGGGTGAAATAAATAACAAATGCCGGGCACATTTTCACAAATCTACATACAGGCAGTTTTCGCTGTAAAAGGTCGGGAAAATCTTCTTATGCCGCAATGGAAAGACGAACTGTTTAAATACATTGCCGGAATCATTAAGGGGAAAAATCAAAAACCGATAATTGTGAATGGTTCAACTGACCATGTTCATGCGTTCATCGGGTTAAAACCTTCAATGGCAATTTCCGATCTGGTGAGAGATATAAAAAATAATTCCACCAATTTCATCAATGAAAAAAAATTGGTGAAGGGTAAGTTTTCATGGCAGGAAGGATATGGGGCTTTTTCCTATTCTCAATCACAGATTGAATCGGTTTATAATTACATTTTACACCAGGAGCAACATCATAAAACAAAGACATTCAGGGAGGAATATATTGAATTTTTAATGAAATTTGAAATCGAATATGATGAAAAATATTTGTTCAATTGGATTGAAAAGGAATAATGCCACCCCTTCGGGGTTGAATCATCGTTGGATCAAACGATGTTATAATAATGACATCCCTTCGGGATTGATATGAAATCCATCACCGAAAATATCATCGAAGCTTCAGCTATCGAAATTCTTCAATCGCAGGGATGGGAATATGCTAATGGTAAGGAGATTTCACCCGAAGGATTGTTTTGCGAAAGGGAAAGCTTCAGCGAGGTAATTTTAATTACCCGTTTAAGAAATGCTGTTGCATCCATCAATCCTCATATTCCTAAAGATGCCCAGGAAGCAGCCATTCAGAAAATATTGAGGATATCCTCACCCGATCTGCTTCACAACAATGAGGAGTTTCACCGGATGCTCATCGAGAAAGTTAAAATCCCTT
This sequence comes from uncultured Bacteroidales bacterium, assembly GCA_963749345.1. Classification (GTDB taxonomy): domain Bacteria; phylum Bacteroidota; class Bacteroidia; order Bacteroidales; family JAADJA01; genus JAADJA01. The sequence goes on from CAVVMO010000004.1 coordinate 1,903,312, forward strand.
ACCAGCACGACGATTACGAGCGCAGTCATGAAGTAGCAATGATAGATTTTGATCATCCTGCAAATAACCAATTCCTTGTTGTCAATCAATACACCATTGTCGAGAACAACCAGAACAAGCGCCCGGATGTTTTGCTCTTTGTAAACGGATTGCCGCTGGTGGTAATGGAATTGAAAAATGCTGCCGATGAAAATGCAGACATCCTCAGCGCTTTCAGACAAATCCAAACCTACAAAGCCATTATTCCGGGATTGTTTACTTATAATGCCGTTTGTGTTATCTCCGACGGGTTGGAATGCCGTTCCGGCAGCGTTTCAGCCGACCTGAACCGCTATATGGTTTGGAAGAGTGCTGATGGAATTAAAGATGCCTCACGCTTCAAACCGCAACTTGAAACCTTGCTGAAGGGAATGTTTCAACCTGCAACCTTGCTCAATCTGGTCAGGAACTTTATCGTTTTTGAAAAGTCCAAAAAAGAAGATATAAAAACCGGACTGATACAGATTCAGACAGAGAAAAAACTGGCTGCCTATCATCAGTACTTTGCCGTGAACAAAGCGGTGCAGTCAACCATTGCAGCTGCAAGCGAGTACGGCGACAAGCGGGGCGGCGTGGTCTGGCATACACAGGGTTCGGGCAAAAGCCTGAGCATGGTCTTTTATTCGGGCAAGCTGATCACTTCCCCCGAAATGAAGAATCCCACCATTGTTGTCATTACCGACAGGAATGATCTCGACGACCAGTTATTCGACACCTTTGCCGCATCGGTTCAGTTGCTCAGGCAGGAAGCGGTTCAGGCCGAAAGCAGGGAACATTTGAAAGAACTGTTGAAGGTCGCAAGCGGCGGAATCGTATTCACCACGATTCAGAAATTTATGCCCGAAGGGAACAGATCGGTTTACGACCAACTTTCAGTCAGGAAAAATATCATTGTCATTGCCGATGAAGCCCACCGCACCCAATATGGTTTTGAAGCAAAGCTGATTGATGAACGGGATAAGATAACCAACCAGGTCGTTGGTAAGCGGATTGCCTTTGGTTTTGCCAAATACATGCGCGATGCCATGCCGAATGCTACTTACATTGGTTTTACGGGCACACCCATCGAAGGTACCGATGTCAACACGCCGCAGGTCTTTGGCAATTATATCGACCGTTATGATATAAAAGATGCCGTTTCGGATGGAGCAACGGTAAGGATATTCTACGAAAGTCGGCTGGCAAAAGTTAACCTTGACGAGGAAGGAAAAAGACTGATAGAGGAATTCGATAAAGAACTGGAGCAGGATGAAGAAATAACTGAAAGCCAGAAAGCAAAAGCAAAATGGACCAAGCTGGAAGCGATTGTCGGTAACCAGGAAAGGATAAAAAACCTTGCAAAAGACATTGTCACCCATTTCGAAAAGAGAAAGTCAGTGTTTGAAGGTAAAGCTATGATCGTTGCAATGAGCCGGAGGATTGCAGCCGATATTTATAAAGAGATCATTGCCTTGCGCCCGCATTGGCATCATACTGAATTAACCAAAGGTGCCATCAAAGTTGTAATGACTTCCAGCAGTTCGGATGGTCCCGAAATTTCCAGACACTATACAACAAAGCAACAGCGCAGGGATTTATCGGAGCGTATGAAAGATCCTGATGATGAATTGAAAATAGTTATCGTCAGGGATATGTGGCTGACGGGTTTTGATGCTCCCTGCCTTAATACCATGTACGTTGATAAGCCCATGCGTGGTCACAACCTGATGCAGGCCATCGCAAGGGTAAACCGTGTTTTTAAGGATAAGCCCGGAGGTTTGGTTGTAGATTATCTCGGCATTGCAACCGACCTAAAAAAAGCGCTTTCCTTTTACGGGGAGGCTGGCGGCAAAGGCGATCCCGCTGAAAGTATCGAAAAAGCGCTGGAAGTATTCCTCGAAAAGATCGAAGTGGTCAGGCAGATGTTCGATGAATCAACCAAAACACGCGAAGATATATTGGTCGAAGAACCGGAAGCCTACTATAAAAACTCATTTAAGTTCAATTATCAAAGGTTTCTAACAGGTGATTCAAAGCAAAAGCTTTCCATCATTTTACAAGCAGAAGAGCATATTTTGGGATTGCAGGAAGGAAAGGATAGATTTATCAGGGAGGTTAGTCTTTTGAGCCAGGCTTTATCACTTTGCATTTCAAAAGAAGAGGTACAGCCCTATTTGCCGGAAGTGGCATTCTTCCAGGCAGTAAAAGCAAGACTCGTAAAGTTTGAAGGTCCGGGTGGTGGAGGAAAAACGAATTCACAAATTGAAACAGCCATCAAGCAGCTTGTGGATGAAGCTTTAAGCAGCGATAAAGTCATTGATATTTTTGACGCCGCCGGATTGGAAAAGCCTGATATTTCAAGCCTTGAAATCCTTTCCGATGAATTCCTCCTCGAAGTGCAGGGAATGAAGCACAAGAATCTTGCAATGGAGTTGCTGAAGAAGATATTGAATGACCAGATCAGGAATTTGGCAAAACGAAATTTGGTACAGAGTAAGAAGCTGCTGGAAATGCTGGAATCGGCGATAAAAAAATACCAGAACAATTTACTCTCAACAGCCGAGATCATTCAGTTTATGGTAGATGAAGTTGCCAAGAAGTTAAAGGAGGAAAAGAACAAAGGAAAAGCCATGAACCTGAATGATGACGAGGTTGCTTTTTACGATGCCCTTGCCGACAACGAAAGCGCCGTAGAAGTCATGGGAAAAGACGACTTGCGAAAGCTGGCTATTGAAATAGCCGATAAGGTTCGCGCAAACACCACCATCGACTGGACTATCCGTGAAAGTGCACGGGCAAAGCTTATGGTTTTGGTAAGACGGACCTTAAATAAATACGGTTACCCGCCGGATAAGCAGCAGAAGGCTATTGATACGGTTTTGAAACAGGCGGAATTGATGGCGGATTTACAACTTCAGTATTAAATACAATATGAAAAATCCATTACCCTTTTATTTCAGCAAATCCCACCTCAAAGCCATTGTCCTTGGTGCCGATCCGACTAATGTATCTGACAAAGGTCAGAGAGTTGATTTGCATCATGCCTTTGGGATCGGACAGGACCCGCGATATTTCCAGTCGATACTCGATAATCTTAATTTATTGGGATTGCACTTAGAGGACATATACATCGATAATCTTCTATCGGATTACCAGGAAATAGAAACCGGGAAGAATAAGCAATTCATCACAAGAGCCCGGGAACATTGCCCTGTATTTGCAAGGAAACTAAACAAACTCATTCCTGATAAAAAATTACCAGTTTTCATCACGGCTCATGATATTTACAAAGCGTTGCTAAAGGATGGAGAAAAGGTATGGCCGGCAAAAGATTTATATGGGCTGAAAATAGAAATTCCAATACCTGCCGAATTGAATCGGCTTGGAAGACCATTGGTGCCTTTGTTCAGGCATACAGACTATCGACTAATAGAAAAGCCGGATTATATGAATCATATTCTTTCATTTCTAAACATGCAGTAATCCTAAGGTTTCACATAAACAATGTCAAAGTCCCTGGTCGGGCATAGACTGCGTCTGCGTCTAAAATAATCTCTCGTTTTAAACTATGAAATTGATAGCACGGCAAGCAGGAAATCCTACTCCTAACCTCCATCTTTTACGCCGGATCACCCCCGCTTCTTAACGTCTTGCAGCGTGTCCGTTAGGTTAGTTTTTTATCACCTGCCGGTACACGGATTTATCCTTTGTCCTGATCAGGACAAAATAAATCCCGTCCTTCATTCCTGACAGATCTGCCATCGCCGAATGGCCGCTGAGGGTGGTGTTACAATTCACTTCCTGTCCTTCATAGTTGTATATGCTTACCGATACAATGGCTTCACCGGCATCAAGGTACACAAACCGGCTGGCAGGATTCGGAAAGACACTTATGGAGGCATTGGCGGAATAATCTATAGTACCCGTGAGTAAAATTTCCTGGATATTGGTCGGAGCCGATTCGCCTTCGTCGTAAACCGCCGTAAGATAATACGCATGAAGTCCGCTTCCGGGAGATTCCACCACGTAGGAAGTTTCGGTGGTATAAGCCAGCAGGCTGAAATCACCGCCATTAAAAGCATAATAAATGTTATAGCCCAGTAATTCCTTTCCTACAGGAGAATCCCAGGTGAGCTGAATATTTTCGAAAGAAACATTGAGCGTGAAATTCAAAGGAGGCATAAGAGCGGGCAACCCGAATTCTTCGATCATGAAATCGTCGAAATAATATTTTGGGATTCCGGCGCCGCTGTTATCCCATGCATAGAAATCGACACCCCCGAGCTGGTTCAGTGAACCGTCGCCAAAAGCCCCGATGCTCCACTGCCATCCAAGCACCGATTCCCCGTCGAGCTTGTATTCGGCCCAGTCATTATCCATGTCCACAATCAGTTCATTCAGGATCCAGGTATCATGAGCAAAGCTGAACGTTCCGGCTCCTTCGCCGCCGCCATCAACAGAACCCGATCCGTTGATGTTAAAATAAACCTGCATTCCCCAAACGCTGCCGGCTCCTGCAAAATCCTGAAGGGTGTTGAAATACCCAAGGAACCCGGATGGAACATAAATCTGAAAGCTGATCTTGTACAACCCTTCCGTATAATCCGGGATGATTTTCACAAGATCATTAACACCCTGAACGATTACAGCTTTTGATCCCGAAAATGTGACAGCAGAAGTGACCTCCGCATCTTCCGTTCCGCAGGGTGCATTGCTCCAGGTTGTCCAGTCGGTGGTATTCTGACAGGCTACTTTATTTCCGGCCGTATACGCTTCGAAATCATCAGCGAAAACCGTGGTTGTTCCGCCTCCGATAAATACCGACATGGTTTCCGACGGCATGGATTCACCTTCGTCATAAAGAGCGCATACATAATAGGTATAGCTTCCCATCGGCAATCCGGGGTCGGTAAATACCGTTTCACTGGTAAACGTGATCAGGATATTGTTCCTGTAAACATTATAGCCGGTGAGTGCTTTTCCGGAAGGAGCATCCCAGGAGAGGTCAACATCCGAACCGTTCACTTCAGCCACAAAGTTTTCAGGGCTGGCAAGCACGGTTGTGCCTTCAGGATATACATAAAGCATGGCGGACTGACCCTGGTTGAACTGGTAACCGCCGGGATTGAGGTTACTGACATAAAAATAGCCATTGGCATACCCGCTCCAACCCCAGTTGAAATGGAAGTAATCATCCCCCTGGTAGCCGTCGCAGACAAACGCATGACCTCCGCCGCTGCCCGAGCCGCTGTAATAAACAGGCCGGTTTAAATTCAATTCATTTTTAAGTTTGTAAACAAAAGTTTCGATGGGGAAACTGTTCTTGGGCAATAAGACTGCGTTTGGAGAATAACTGAAATAATTAACCAGCGCATCCCGTGCATCGGAACTGTATGCTCCCGATCCGCTGGCCGAATACTGCATATCCACCGAAACGCCGAGATGATAAAGCAAGGTAGCGACTGACAAATTGCTCGAGTTGACCTGGTTCGGCATGGAAGCCCATGCATAGGTGGTTGCACCGAAATCTGCCGATTGAGTGCCGTAACCTGCGCAATAATAAGAATGTGAACCGGTTCCCTGGTCGGGGAAGTTATGGTATTTCATTACCTGTGCCATTGCCGTAGCCACACAGCCGGCCCAGACATGACCACCGGGTCCGCCTGCGTCAACAGGACACAATTGATTGTAATAGGTCCCCTGATCCCAGAGTGTAGTTAAAAGAGGATTTACATTGTCGAATTCTTTAGGCTGGGGATTTGGCGAAAGCAGGTTGTTCCAGGTGCTTGCAATTTTTGAATCTGCCGGAAGAGTTTTTTCACGGGCATAAACGATCTGTTCACTGCAATCTTCCATCCATGCGTTGAAGTTTTCTGCGTCAAAACCAGGATCAATTGAATAACTTCCTTCGAAGGAATAGCCAAGGACAGGATAAACATTATCTTCAGCTGAAACAATGACAAAGCCGTTGCTGGATCCTGCATTATAGATGTAGTACAATGGCTCGTTGCCGGCGAATTTGGTGTAAACCAGGGTTAACACAATGCTGCCGTTATTGATTCCGGGAGCATAATTTATGTAATGATTTTTAGCAACCAATGCTGCATCCGTTTGGGGGACGATACCCGCCATCAGCATTCCTGCGGAGCAGATTACCACAACGAATAAGAGTAAAGCTTTCTTCATATTACCAATGAGATTAGAATGAATAACTGGAACTACCTGTAATTCAGTAATGACAAAATAGGCATCACCAAAGGTTGCAAATGTAATAAATTGAAGATTCAGTTACGATCCTTTTTGATCGAAAAGAAACAATCAGTACCAGCTACAGCTTCCGCTAAGAGCGGGACTACTGCTGCTACTACTGCTCCCGCCACTGCCACTACTCCCACTGCTGCCCCTTTTTCCTTTCCTGGGTTGGGCGTAGCCTGCGTCTGCGTGCAAAACCATAATTTTGAACCATGAAATGGAATTGCCTGGAAAAGATGGAACTTAAAAAGATTATTTAGGTCACTTCATCGCACCACAAAACTCCCTGCATCCAGTTCACCGGTGGAATTAAGTATTTTGTAATGATAAACTCCGGAGGATAACTTACCCAGTTGAATGATGATGTGATTAAAAGTATTATCAACCTGATACGATTTCATTAACTGGCCCCCTGAATTGAAAACCCGGATTTCGCCGCCTTCAGTCATTTCATCAGAGGGATAGGGGATCGTGAGGACATCAATCGCAGGGTTTGGAAATGGAAGCAGGTTTTCAGAAGGTACGCTGATGACATCAGTTGTCAGATCACCCGGAAGATCATAAACCTTTGTTGTCGTTACATTGGTAGTGTAATTTGTGATGTAAGCCAGCAATTTGGTATCTTCTTCCACTTTCACAGCATAGGCATAGTTGGCGCCCGCGATCGTCAGCAGAACCGTTCCGTTTTCGTTGATCACTATCGTTTCTGACTGGTAATCCGGAGTTGTAGTGTAATAGGAATATGTAAAGCATACTTTACCATCAAGACTGAATAAATTCTCTGAAATATTATAAACCGTTGTCGTTAACTGGTAACCGGTAGGTACTGAAAGATTCACCGACTTCCACAGGGAATGATCGGTGTTGTAAAGCTTCAGCGTTTCATTCTGGGTATCCAGAACGTAATACTTATAACCGGAAATATCAAGATTGGCAACGGATGCCCAGCCATTGTAAGTGTGATCAAGGGTTATCTGACTCTTAACAAGGTTACCCAATAAAAGGAGAACGATTAATGCAATTGCCGCTGTAATTTGAGGTTTTATTATCATCATTAAAAAAAGCTAAAATCTTATTTCAGCACCCTTTTAATAAAGTCTTCAACTTCGGGAACGCCGCCCTGGTAAACAAGATAGCCATTATAAGGTTCGCGTTCGGTTATTTCATCATTAACCGGTGTCAGCATGATCCGTTTTACTTCATCAGGATCATCCGTTTGTCCAAGTGCCCAGCTTAATTTGACCCAGGCGACTTCAGGAAGCATGTTTCCTGCGGGGATAATGCCTTTTGCCATCATATCTCTTCCGGTATCGTAAACAAACATGTGGACATAACCCCAGATCGTTTGGAGCGTCATGTACATGTGAACACCTTTGGCATGCGCCCGTTCGATGGCGGGATATAATTCCTTATTTACATGTCCGAGTCCGGTACCGACAATGATAATGCCTTTATATCCGGCTTCTACCAGGTTATCAATGGTATCGGGTTTAATCCCCGGATAATAATAAAGCATCGTTACTTTATCGCTGAAATAAGGAAGAATAGTAACATTCCTGTCTTTACGGCGGGGCTTATAATTCTTTTTGATGTGGATCAGTTCGCCTCTTTTAACCCTGGCTAAAGGAGTGTCACCAATCGTCCGGAAAGTTGAACGGTAGGAGGAGTGCATTTTCCTGACCCTCGTGCCTTTGTGCAGCAATCCATAAACATCTGAGGTAGGTCCGAACATGCAAATCATAACTTCAGCAATATCACTGTGACCGGCAGTGTACATGGCGTTCATCAGGTTGGTGGCTGCATCAGAACTGGGTCTGTCGGAAGAACGCTGCGATCCTACCAAAACGATTGGAACGGGTGAATTCTGAACCATAAAGGTCAGCACCGCACCGGTGTGATGCAAGGTATCCGTTCCATGACCGATGACGATGCCGTCAATGCCATTTTCAATTTCCTTTCCGATAGCCTGTGCAAGCGCGACATATTGTTTTGGTCCCATGTTTTCGCTAAAAACAGCAAATACTTTTTCCGTTTCAAGATTACAAATATCCGCCAATTCGGGAACTGCGCCATATAATTCACCGGGTGAGAATGCAGGAATAACGGCACCGGTCCGATAATCCAAACGTGACGCAATCGTTCCTCCGGTTCCGAATAATTTTACTTTGGGCAATCCGGGTGTAACGGGAAATTGTTTTTCCGGTATTTTGTAAACGGCTTTTTTATAGCCTGTCTCTGACATTCCTGTTATAGTGATAATGTCAATCCCCACATTGTAGCCGGTTGGTATTTTCAATACGATATGCTGGTCATCGTCGTTTTCCGACCTTGGTAAAATCGTACCCTTGAACGGACCGCGGGTAGTTTGAATTTCAACCTGACCCCAAACCCTGACATTATATTTCTTTAATATTTCTAAAGAATCTCCTTTATAACCCTGAAAAAAATCCTGTGACATGATGTAAAGCGCTTTAATTTGTTAAATAACCGGATAATTGATTGAGTGCAATATTCCCGACTGCTTTTCTTCGCAATTCGCCCATTATCCAGTTTACCCTGTTTGTATCATCAGGGTGAATGGCAGTTTCTTCAAATTTATTTTTCAGGAACGGAATCATTGAAACAATTTGGTCTTCAGGAATTTTGTTGAATTTTATACTGTGTAATACCGATTCAAAATCCATTTTTGGATGTTCATACAAATCGGGAAGCATATAGCGGGCAAGTTCAAAATTGATTTCATTTTGTTTAAGGTAATGAAACAAATCGAAAATCAATTCATTGTTGAAAATATCGGCGGATTTATAATGACCCTGGATGAATTTAAAGGTATGCCCGATAAATGTACCTGCAAAAACCGGATCAAGATTAAGATCTTTGATCAACCGGCTGATCAAGGGGAAATGGTTTCTGGAGAAAATATAGGTATAAGTATCTTCCGGTATTTTCCATTGACGGAGTTGATGATATCTGTCAATTATGTCGTTTGGCAGGTTTTTCCTGAGCTCCTCAATATGTGCATCGGGCAGAGGAATGGGTGCTGAGTCGGTATCGGGATACATCCTGTCGGCACCGGGAAGATACCCTTTCGAACATTGTTGTTCCGTTTTCGAAAGATTTGCGTGTTTCGTTGGGTACTTTATCAAACGCCATTTTACAGCGTTCCTCAATGGTTTCCAAAGCGGTTTTAATATCTTCTTCCGGACCCCAAAATATCAACTGAGCATCTTCCTGTCCTGCATCTAACAATTTGATAATTTCATTTTGATCAGCCTCGCTTAAAGCCGGATTAAGTTCTTCCGAATGAACCATAAAAGGTTTTTCGAGGCAGGCAATAACTTTTAACCGGTCCTCTATTTCATGTGCGAACATTTTTCCGGGTTGTGTGAAATGCGATAAAATACCTTTGAACCCGGTAAGGTTTACAGCTAATATCTTGAATTTTTTTCTGAAGGCTTCAATGATATTTGGATTGTCTGATTTGAAAAATCCATTCAGTTGAACTTGATGGATTTTCCAATTTGGAATATCTTTTACCTTATCTTTTAATAATTCTTTAATATGAAGCAATGCCCATTGCCTGAAAGCTTCATTGTGCGTGAGTTCGGGAATCCATTTTGTGTGGGCCACCCCTTTAATTTCGACTCGTGAACCGCCGCGGCAACTTACATTCACATCTTCTCTTCCGGCTCCTATCCCGGTTCTGACAAGACCTGTGCTGCGGTTCAGGAAACGGATATAATCATTGGCTTCTTTCACTTCATCAGGGTTAACACAGTCAGGATAAGTAACGGTTTCGATGAGCGGCATACCAAGGCGATCCGTCCGGTAAACCCTTGTATGTCCAATGTCCGAAACCTCTCTGCATGAATCTTCTTCAAGGCTTAACTGAATCAGTCTTATTTTTTTGTGTTTCAGTTGAATTTCACCCTCAACCCCAATAATACCTGTCCTCTGAAAACCGGTAGGAATGCTTCCGTCAAGGTATTGTTTTCGGGTAATGTGCACCTCTCCGACAATGTTGAGTTTTGAGAGAAGTGAAATCCGGATGGCAATATCCAGCGCTTCCCGATTTAAAAGAAAAGGTGGTGTGTCATCTACATCGTAAGTACAGGCAGTGTCATTTGAAAGATGATAAATTATTTCTTTGCGGGTTTTAAACTCCATCAAAGCTGTCCCATCGTATTCCCCAAGTTCACTCAGGGTTGGGCGCATGTGCCGGATAACTTCCGCATCATATTCATTCGGTTTCTGGTAAATACCTGCGGGACAATCTGCAAAATAGCTTATGTTTTGTTTTCAATTGCTGGTGAACTTCCAGCCCCGACATAAATCCAATCCGGTCATAATCTTTTTGAGTGGCTTGTTTACGCGGAACATATCCGATGGTCTGACGCGTTTCCTCATAATTCTTCTTTGCATCGAAGTATTGCTGCATAGTAATTTGTCTGATTTTATTGAAAGCGGCAAATGTATGTATTTGGCAGGGAAATGAATTCTAAAGTTGAAAAAAAAGTTTTATTCAATGCCTGTAAAAATGTTAATTAAGTAGTTATGATTTCTGTTATTTAATAATGTTTTATCACCAAGCCATTGTCTTCATGTAAACTTGAAATTCTTTTTTCCAGATAATTATTTCAATTGAGTTTTTTAATATTTTTATTCCATGAAAGGAAACTTCAAACTTTAACAATCAAATGCCATGAAGAAAATTGTATCAAGAATTTATCCGGCATATTCAGTTTTGACAGTTGTGTTTGTTCTTTTGAGTCATTCAGCAGTATTTTCCCAGCCTGAGGATACGGTAAGCATGCCGGGTGATTCGAGCCGTTACCTGGACCAGCAAAAAATAAGCTGTATTAAAGCTGACCGGTTGCAGTACATGCCTTTCCGTTCAGTGAACGGAGCAGCACTGAGCAACCCGAATACCTATTACCTGAAGTATGACCGCTTGTTTGTTGACGGACTGGAAGCAGCAGGTGATTATGTGTTTATTGAGGGGATGCAGGTGGGAGATGCAAATGATTTTCCTTACCGGGCGATAGGGGAGTACCAGCTTTACAGAAGTAACCAGCCCATTCAATACGGGAATGTTGCGGGGAGTTTAGTGGAAATTAAAACACCGGTTTATGCGGATAAGGTTCATTTTGACCTGGATGGTTATACATCGCTGGACAAAGATTATAAGCATAATGGCGTTGAGCTGAATGCGGGCGGACCCATCAGGTTTTCGGGCAAGAAGAAAGCGGGAAGGGCAGCAGGATTTTATATTGCCTCCAATTATACCTTTACCAACGATGAAAATCCGAGCATTGAAACGAAATATATGGTAACAGATGAAACACAGAACTATCTGACAGAAAATCCCCTGAGGTTGTCGGATGAGCAATACTCAAGGACATTTCTGAATGCTGAATTCATGGAACCTGAGGATATAAAGGAAGTAAATACGCATCAAAACTCAGACCGGCAGTCGTCGAATACGTTTTTAAAGTTTTTGTTTCCAATTTCAAAAAATATTTTGCTTACGATGGGCAGCTATGCCAAATTCGACTGGGGAGAGGAGTTTGTGTTTGATAATGCTTTATTGAATTCGCACAATAACCCGGAAACCAGCTATCGGAACTTCGATAACTTCCTGAATTTTGAGCATGGGTTCGACATCAATGAGGATTTGAAGATAGGCTATAAGGTTAACTTTCAATATTCAAATTATTATTTTGAAAAGCAGGATCCGAAGTACGAGGATAGGTATTTTGAATATGGCTACCTGGGGAAGTACTCGACTGCTAAGATACCGAATTATGAATTGGTGGATGAAATCACAGTTGACGGGGTGACTTATGAAAACGTTTATGTCCTTAACAGTTGGGATTTCGATACAGCCTATACTTTTCAAGCTCTGAATTACAATCCGGAAGCAGCAAGGTTTACAGAGCAGATTTATGAACTGTTTCCCGTCAATTGGGAGGAGGGAAATTCAGTTGGTAACTGGAGCAATTCAGATCAGTTGCAGATGAGGGGAGGATTATTAAATGGGCAAAACCCAAGACCGGTTTATTACTTATGGCAAAGTCAGGGTGCTTTAGACAGGTCGGTTGGATATTCAAGCAATGAAAAATACAGGGGTACGCTACAGTTTGATGTAAGTTATAAATCGCATAAATTTTTTATTGGCTTTGAATACCTTAAAGAAGTCGAAAGATCATACAGGGTTGATCCGCTGGCATTATGGGAAAGAATGAGGAGCCTTACAAATAACCATTTGTTGCAACTGGATATGAGTAATCCGCAAATGGATCAGATTTCGAATGACATCATTTATTTCTACCGAAAGTACGATGAACCAGCTCAATTTACTTTTGATAAAAACCTGAGGGCAAAGCTTGGCTTGCCGGTTGATGGTGTGGATTTTATTTTAACAGACTCTTACGATATGGTGAACAACATCATTGATTATTACGATAAAGATGGCATATTGCGAACGATTTCAACAAATGGTGACTTATTCAGCCTGGATATGTTTTCGCCTGAGGAGTTACTTAGTGATGGAAATTATGGAGTGAATTATATGGGGTATGATTATCTGGGAAATAAATTGAAGGGCGAGCAGGGAGAATATGACTTTTTTGAAAACTGGACGGTTGATGCCTACAAACCGAGCTATTTTTCAGCTTTTTTTGGCGACCGGTTTAGGTGGAAATCATTTGATATAAGTGCCGGAATCAGGATTGATAACTTCAATGCCAACCAGCCGATGCTGAAAGATCTTTACTTGTTGTATCCGGCTCAAACTGTTGGTGAGGTGACAGTGGTTGGCAATGAGCCCGTAACCCACCCGGAAAATATGGGCGAAGATTATGTGGTTTATGTTGATAATGTTACCTCTCCGACTGAAATTACAGGGTACCGTGATGGTTATACATGGTACAATTATGACGGGAAAGAAACATTGGATCCGAATGACCTCGACAGGGGTTCTGGGGTATCCCCTTATTTAACAGATACGCAGCAATACATGGTCAGACCGAATGCGTTTGAGGATTACCATGCTAAAACATCCATTCTGCCGCAACTGAGCCTGGAATTGAAAAAGGAGTGGGGGAATACTTACTTACATTACAACGCTTTTTCGCAGAATCCGGTTGCTTACAACACCTTTCGGCCCGACCAATATTATTTTATTTCAAACTTAACAGGAGTAATGAATAACCCTGCCCTGAAACCAACGAGATACGATAAGGTAAACATTGGCATAGCGCCGAGGATATACAAAACTTTATTCGCAGATGTTTCATACATGGGGATTTTTATCAAGGATTTTAATTATCTTAAGGCACTGATTGGCGCTTATCCCAAATCATACATAACAGTAATCAATCTTGATCAAATGCTTTATTCATCCAGCATTACAGCGTCGCTTAATTACTACTCACCCAGGTCTTCCGGAATAGCCGCTGGTTCTTCTTTCAGCTATAACTTCATGTCAGATACAAGCAATGTCTACCTGAATATTCCTGAAATAGTCGCCAACACCCACCTGACCTTCAATTTTGGACGCGGAAAAGAATTTGTTCTGGGAAGTAATAAAACCGTCAGAGCCATCTTTGAGAATTTTGGTATCGGAATCTTCCATCAGCACCGAAAAGGGATGGAATTGCCTTTATCGCCTATTTACCTGAATTCTTCGGTAACCAACCAGACTAGAAATTATTCACACTCCCCGGATATTGACCTTGTGAATTTAAGAATTGAAAAGGGGATTTATATTAAACCATTAAAGCTGACCGCAAGTTTTTACCTTTGGATTGAGAACCTTTTCAACAAGGAAAACCTTTTCTATATTGATGCAGAGACCGGAGAGCCGGACGATGACGGATATCTGAGCGATCCTAACTGGCACATACAAATTAATCAGCAGGTCAATCCCGACTCATACAGAATGCTATACGAATATAAACTGAAGAACCCGGATTATTATGATATACCGCGAATTGTGAGGGCGGGGTTGATTGTGAAGCTTTAATTTTATTGGTTTGAAAAACGAACTTATCCGGTTTTTATTCCCGATCCTGTTGATTTCGGTCTCAGGTTGGTCCCAGGATTTTCAACAATTGGAGAACACTGAAAACAGGGATCGAATCGTATTTTACAACGTCGAAAACCTGTTTGATGTTTACAATGATTCATTGACCAATGACGATGAGTTTACACCTGAGGGTGATAGGAATTGGAACAACTATAAGTTTTACAAAAAACTGAATAATCTATCAAAAGTAATTATTAGTATTGGCGAATGGAACCCTCCTTCTGTTATTGGATTTTGCGAAATTGAGAACCGGTTTGTGCTTAACAAACTTATTTACGAAACACCTTTGAAAAGTATCGATTATAAAATCATCCATGCTGAATCGCCGGATAGACGGGGTATAGATGTTGCCTTTTTGTACCGTGAATCAAGATTTATTCCATTATTTTATTCGCCTATCCTTATCAATTTCCCTGATGATACCCTTTCAAAAACAAGAGATATTCTTTATATGAAAGGAGTGCTGGCAGAAGCCGATACGGTTCACTTTTTTGTAAATCACTGGCCTTCGCGGTATGGAGGTTATGAAGATTCCAAGCCGCGGCGAATATTTGTAGCATCTGTGCTAAGGAGTAGGGTTGATTCCATCCTGTCGGTCAATCGCGACCCAAACATCATTATCATGGGCGATTTTAACGATGAACCGTGGGATGAGAGTATTAGTGTTATTCTGGGAGCAAAATCGGATACTTTTGGTTTGAAAAAAAATGAACTGGTTGATCTCATGGGTTTGATTAAAAAGAATAATTTGATTGGAACAAACAAATTCCAATCTGAGTGGAGCGTGATTGATCAGTTTATTTGCACAGGAAACTTAATAAGCGGAAAAAGTGCTTTGAAAGTTGCCGGGGAAGGGGCAAGCATTTATGATGAATCTTTTTTACTTGAAAAGGATGAAACCAATCTTGGATTCAGGCTTAACCGGACTTATATTGGCCCGGTTTACCATGGTGGTTTCAGCGATCATTTGCCCATTTATCTTGATCTTATTAATTCTAACAATGAATCCGGGCGCTGATAAAATTTTTTTCTGAATTCTTTAAATCTTTAACTATACCTTATAGCTTTTAAAGGAGATATTCTGGTAATGATAAATGTCGGAATGATAAGCATTAGCGTACAGATCAGGAGCGTTCCGAAATTGATAATTAAAAGGTGGCTGATTTGTAAGTTTATGGGCACCTGGGATATGTAATACGATTCCTGGTTAAGTTTGAATATTCCTGTTTTTAACTGGAGAAGGCAGAGTCCAATTGCAATCAAATTTCCCCACAACAATCCTTTTCCGATGATATAAACAGCATTGTAGATAAACACTTTTCTGATGCTTCGGTTTTGAGTGCCAAAGGCTTTTAACAGGCCAATCATATTTGTTTTTTCGAGGATCAGGATAAGCAGGGTAGAGATCATGGTTATTCCTGCGACCAGAACCATCAGGGCAATGATTACCACAACATTGATGTCCTGCAGAGAAAGCCATTCAAATATTTGCGGCTGAAGTTGTTTTATGGTTTTTGAATCGAAATTGTATCCGATAAAATTGTAGACCAATTCTCCCATTTCGTCAATCCGGTTATAATCATCGATCAGGACTTCAAAACCCCCCACTTCATCTGCATTCCAATTGTTCAGCTTTCGAATATGGCCAATGTCGCCAAAAATATAAAGCTTGTCAAATTCGTCAAGCCCGGTTTCAAAAATCCCGCAAATATTGAATTTTCGACCACGGGGCTGCATTTCATCTCCACCTACAAAATACATCCTTAAAGGATCTCCGGTTTTAAGTTTTAACCTCGAAGCCAGGCTTTTTGAAATAATTACATCATCGGTTGTTGCAGTATCTTCTGCTATGAAAATATTCCCATCAACCAATTTTTCTTTGAAATATGACCAGTCATAATCAGGACCGACTCCTTTCAATACAACGCCCTCAATCTGATCATCTGTTTTAATGATACCGGCTTTTGTTGCGAAAACCTGGATGTGCCTGACACCAGGCAGGGAATCAAGGGTAGAATAAAAGGGCTGATTTATGCTGATTGGCGAGGGCTCAAAAGAGGTATTTACCTGGAAACTGGTTATGACGATATGCGAACCGAAGCCGATTACTTTGTCCCTAATTTGTTGCTGGAACCCGGTGACAATAGCAACCGAAATGATCATTACCGATAGTCCCAATGCTACACTAATAACTCCCAGCCTTACAATAGGTTTGGAAAAATTAGCCTTACTTTTCGAAATGATTCGCTCTGCTATAAACAGCTCAACATTCACAGGAAAGTATGATTAAAAAGAAAATACCCACAAAATATGGTTGTCATCCTATAATTCCTTCATCAGATTGGCCATTTCTATGGCGCTCATAGCTGCATCAAAACCTTTGTTACCGGATTTGGTCCCGGCTCTTTCAATGGCTTGCTCGATGCTGTCAGTCGTTAGAACTCCAAAAATGATTGGAACTTCTGTTTCGAGCATTGCATTGGCAATACCTTTGGAAACTTCGGATGCAATATAATCAAAATGAGGAGTTCCCCCTCTGATAACCGCTCCTAAGCAAATCACCGCATCATATTTAGCTGATTTGGCCATCTTTTTGGCAATGAGCGGAATTTCGAACGATCCGGGTGACCAGATCACTTCAATGGCTTTTTCTTCAGCACCATGACGTTTCAGAGCATCTATAGCTCCTCCCAGCAATTTGCTGCTGATAAATTCATTGAATCGTCCAACGACAATTCCGAATTTCAAATCTTTTGCATTTAGCTTTCCTTCAATTACCTTCATAATTTCAGTATTATAACGATTGTTTTATAATATTTTTTGCTTTGATGAATTTTCATTCAGCATGTGTCCAAATTTAATCCTTTTTGTCTCAAGGTAGAAATAATTATTGTCGTTATGATGAACCTCGATCGGTATTCTTTCAATGATCTTTAATCCGAAGCCATTGATACCGGATATTTTTTTCGGATTATTGGTCATGAGCCGTAGTTCTTTAACACCAAGGTCCGCCAGAATTTCTGCACCGATACCATAATCCCTGAGGTCAGGTGGAAATCCTAATGCTTCATTGGCTTCAACAGTATCCATTCCCGTATCCTGCAGGTGGTAGGCTTTCAGTTTGTTCAAAAGGCCTATTCCACGGCCTTCCTGGCGCATATACAATAGAATTCCTCTTCCTTCCTGTGAGATTCTTTTCAACGCCAGGTTAAGCTGCTCGCCACAATCGCATCGTTGTGAGTTAAAAACATCGCCGGTAAGGCATTCGGAATGAACCCTGACTAAAACAGATTCTCCATTTGCCACATCACCCATTACAAGGGCAATATGTTCTTCTCCGGTGATCTTATCCCGATAACCCACGGCATTAAATATACCATTTTTGGTAGGGAGGTTAACCTCGGAAACTTTTTCAACGAGTTTTTCATGCTTTCGCCGATAATTGATCAGATCGGCAATGGTGATGATTTTAAGATTGTGTTTTTTAACATATTCTATCAGTTCCGGAACACGAGCCATCGTTCCGTCTTCATTCATGATTTCACAAATCACACCTGCAGGATAGAGGCCTGCCAGCGTTAGCCAGGTCCACTGCCGCTTCTGTATGGCCTGCTCTGACAAGTACCCCGCCCTTTTTATATTCCAGAGGAAAAACATGTCCGGGTTTATTGAAATCTTCAGGTCCCGATTCAGGATCAATCACTTTCTTTATTGTGAATGCTCTTTCATGAGCTGAAATACCCGTTTTTGTTCCGGTTGCATCAATAGAAACAGTGAATGCAGTTTTATGAGTATCAGTGTTTTCACTTACCATCATCCCGATATTCAGTTCGGCAAGCCGCTCCCTGATGATGGGCATGCACACCAGTCCACCTCCGTATTTTGCCATGAAATTAATAGCCTGTGGCGTTACTTTTTCGGCAGCCATAATTAGGTCACCCTCATTTTCACGGCGCTCATCATCCACCACTGCGATCATTTTACCTTCCCTTATATCCTCAATCGCTTCTTCAATTGTATTAAATATTCGCATTTTATCAAACCCTCCCAAATTTCTATCAGTGTATTTTTCTCTCATTTAAATGTACCCATGCTCTTTCAGGTAATCCATATCTATGGCTTTTTCTTTTGTTTGCTTACCAGCAGTAAGAAATCTTTCGATGTATTTCGCTACCATATCGCATTCAAGGTTAACCAGATCACCTTTGGTTTTTTTCGCTAATGTCGTATCCTTTATAGTGTAAGGTATCAATGAAACGCTAAAATCATTTTTGGTAAGGTTTGCAACAGTCAGACTAATTCCGTCTATTGCAATGGATCCTTTAATGATTATGTATTTCAGAATTTCCTCACCTGCTGCAATGGTCACCCATAAAGCATTGTCCTCCTCTTCGTAGTTTGTAATTTTACCTGTGCCATCAATGTGTCCGCTAACCATATGCCCGCCAAGCCTGTCACTTAATTTCAACGCTCGTTCCAGGTTCACCTCCGATCCTTCTTTTAGATATTGAAGATTGGTTTTGCGCATGGTTTCAGCCACTATGTCTGCTAAA
Source organism: uncultured Bacteroidales bacterium (assembly GCA_963749345.1). Lineage (GTDB taxonomy): Bacteria > Bacteroidota > Bacteroidia > Bacteroidales > JAADJA01 > JAADJA01. The sequence continues at coordinate 1,922,224 of CAVVMO010000004.1, forward strand.
AATTCATCCTTTTCAACGGATATTACTGTCAGGCATGCCCCGTTTGTATTGATGCTATCACCCTTTTTCAAGTCTTCAAGAATCCTGGTGGCCCTAATTCTAATTACAGCTGATCTGCTACCCCACTTGATCGAACGGATCGTTCCTATTTCTTCTATGATTCCTGTAAACATCTTAATTCTTTATGATGTATGATTCAATCATTAAATCTTCATCCAGACTCATAATTTCTTCTATTCTCAAAGTAATGGCCTGACTTATTTTACTGAACCCGGTGCCACCAAGAGGTGTGTTTGCTTTTTCGCCTCCAAGTAGTTTGGGGGAAATAAATGAATAGACTTTATCTACGATCCCTTCTTCTATTGCCGAAAAATTCAAGGTACTTCCCCCTTCCAGCAGAATACTATCGATTCCCTTTTTCCCAATAGTTTCAGAAAGAAAAGAAAGATCCACTTTTTTATTTTTTTCAGGACACACTATTACTTCTCCGCCGCTATCGATTACCATTTTTATAAATTCCTGCCCCGTGTTTTTTGTAACGGCAACAATTGTTTTTGCTTCGGCTGTATTCAAAACCCTTGCATTCGCAGGTGTTCTCCCATTTGAATCAACAATTATTCTTGTTGGATTTTTTTTATGAGCGTGGTGTGATCGGTTTGTTAACTCAGGATCGTCTTTTATAACGGTATTAACCCCAATCATGATTGCTGAATACCGGTGCCTGAGTTCATGCACCAGCCTTCTTGATTTTTCATTCGAAATCCATTTAGAATCACCTGTGAAAGTTGAAATTTTACCGTCGAGGGTCATAGCTGTTTTAAGGGCAATGAATGGATGACCGGTGGTGATAAATTTACTATAGGCTTCATTCAGTTTTTGGATTTCATTATTAAGAATTCCCGTCTCAACACTGATTCCTGCGTTTCTCAATCTTATAATTCCTTGTTCATTTACCAGTGGATTAGGATCCTTCATCCCGATGACTACCCTCGAAAATTTCTCCATTATAATACGATCAGTGCATGGCGGAGTTTTTCCAAAATGATTACAGGGTTCAAGGGTTACATAAAGGGTGGCATCTTTAGCTTCTGCCACATTTTTCAAGGCATTTATTTCGGCATGGGGACCACCGAAGTATTCATGGTAACCTTCTCCGAGAATTTTACCATTCTTCACTATTACAGCTCCAACAAATGGATTGGGATTGACAAATCCAGCCCCTTTTTTCGACAGTTCAACTGCCCGCCTCATGTACTTTATATCTTCCTGTTCATTCATAAAAAAACCCTCAAGACGCAAATCTTCAGGGCATATAATATGAAATCATCATCACTTCCAAACTTCTTCTACCATCCAGACTTTAACTGTCGGTTCCGGGTTTTCACCGGGTCAGTCCATCATTTGATGGAGTCGCGGACTATCACCGCCGATCGGGAATTTCACCCTGCCCTGAAGAAATTTTAATAATTATGGCAAAAATAGCCTTTTATTTAATTCAAAAAACTCAAAATATAATTTTGTTTTAACCGATTGTTGTTATGTTGGTAATGAAAAATAAAATTGACTTCCTTTTCCTTCAATACTTTTCACCCAAATTTTCCCATTGTTCTTTTCGATGAATTCCTTGCAAAGAATTAACCCAAGCCCTGTTCCTTTTTCCTTGTCGGTTCCGGCTGTTTGAATTTTCTGATCGATCCGGAACAATTTATTAAGGGTATCCGGAGATATCCCAACTCCTGAATCACACACTTCAACCTCCACATGGTTATTTTCGACTAGTGACCGAATGTTCACCTGGCCGTTTTGAGGAGTGAATTTAATTGCGTTGGTAACCAGGTTTAAAAATACGGTGGATACCATGTTTTTATCGGCATAAGCAATGGTATTTAAAGGTATATCTGATTTTATGCTGATTTTTTTATTCCTTGCTATGGGCATAAGCAATAGCAGGGTTTCTTCTGAAATCTTGGAGATGTCTATCTTTTCCTGAACAAGCATTGTCTTTCCCATTTGGGCACTAGCCCAATCCAAAAGATTTTGAAGCAGGGCAAAAGTGTTCTCTGAGGATGCTTTTATCTGAGCGATAAATTTTTTCCTTTCATCTTCTGTAAACGTATCGTAATCTTCTATCAATAAACTAGTCAGAACCAAGAGGGAATTAAAAGGGCTCTTCAGGTCGTGTGCCACAATCGAAAAGAACTTATCTTTAGTCTGGTTAGCTTCTTTTAGTTCATTATTAAGCTTTTGAACATACTCCTGCTGATCTTCAATTTCTTTATTTTTTAGGGAAAGCTGCACGTTTAGTCTTTGATTTTGCTGATAACGCGAGTGAAAAATTATCATCATGGTAAATAATCCTAACAAAATGAACAAAACAAAGCCAATAATTAACTGCTGGTTTCTGATCTGAGCCTTGTTCAATTGTTCGGTATGCTTCAATCGCTCATTGTCTTTATCTTTTCTTTCAACCTGATATTTCGCCTGCAACTCAGCAATGGTTTGCTTACTTTCTTCGGAATATAGCTTGTCTTTGGCTTCAATATACATTTTATAATATTCCAAAGCCTTTTTATGACTTCCTAAACCTGTATAAACCTCCGAAAGGTTTAAGTAACATTTGATCAACTGGTACTTGAAATTAATTTCAGTTGCTAAAGCTATACCTTTATTAAGGTAATCCAAAGCCTTATCGTAGTCTTCAACATTCTTATAAATAATGCCCAGTTCTGTGTAAGTAATGGTCAATCTTTTCTTATCACCAATTTCTTCCTTTAATTTAAGCGCCTTTTTCTGATAATCCAATGCCTTGATGTAATCACCCTTAAGATTATAGGCTTCTCCGATATTACTCAATGTGATGGATTTCAACTTTTTATTATTGATTTGCTTACCAATGAGGTCTGCATTATAATAGTATTCCAGGGCTTTATCATATTGGGCTCTTTGCAGGTAAACGTCTCCAATATGAAGTGTTAAATTCACGATGTCATCGGTTTTGTTCAGCTTTTTGAAAATATCAAGACTTTTGTAGAAATAGTCGAACGCCCGATCATAATTCCCAAGCTCCTGGTAAATAATGCCAATATTGTTGTAAGAATTGGCAATGCCTGTTTCATTATCAATCTCCTCCCAAAATTTCAACGCCTCCTGGTTATAATTAAGCGCTTCGTCGTATTCTCCCCAATCACTAAGAATTTTGGCTATATTTCTCAGGGTATTTGCAATACCATCAAAATTTTGATTTTTATTAAATATTTCTAAAGCCCTATCATAATATTCCTTGGCTTCCACATACTTCCCCCAGTCATAATAACACGATCCAATTTCGCTTAAGGCTTTTGCAGCTTCAATTTCATTTTTATTTGTATTATGAATACTATATAACCTTGTGGCATATTCAATTCCCTTTTCATATTTATCAAGCTTCCGATAGGCATTGCTGAGCAAATTTAGCGAAACTACTATTTGTGTATTCTCATTAATTTCTTCAGCTAAAACAAGGGAGCGGGATGCATATTCAATTTGTTTTTCCCATGAACTCTCAGCATATAATTTGGCCAACTTGTTGCAAATGATAATTTTTTCGACTGGGGAAAGATTAAAGTTTAATGAGTTGTATAAAATATTCTCAAGGCTGTCAATTTTTACATTCGCTGAATCTGCTGACGAAGCAGGGTCTGCAAAAATTAACAGGTTGAATATAAAGTAGAAAAATAATAACAGGACTTTCTTCATAGTTCAAACCTTGCTGATTAACAGCAATACATTATTTCAACGAAATTTCTCCGTTAAGGTTGTGTTAAACAGATTAATTTCTTGAATTAGCAAGTACTTCACGTTATTGCTTGCCAGGATTATTAACCTCGTAATGTCCCGGGCGATTTATACTAGAGTTCTAATTTTCTTTGAATGTCCTGTGGAATTGCATTTTTGTGAACCATGATGTCGATAGTCTTTAACTCCACGAAAGCTTTTGAAGCATAAAAATAGCCATCATAAATGTGATTGTTGTCGCCCCAGGAATTTTTCACTTTATAAAATTTGTTGCCCTCCTGGTCTTGCGCAATACCGGTTATTTGCATGCCATGGTCGTCAGTAGTTGAATAATTATCAAATTCTATTTGGCGCATTTCCTGGGTAATTGTCTTTTCTTTTACAGGATGGTCAAATGTATAAAGTGCTTTCTCTTTTTCTTTGGAGGTCAGTTTTTCCCATTTTTCTTTCTCGGACCCTGACAAATCGGTTAATTCCTCATCAGGAACTATAGCCAAGCCATATTCCCATGAGAAACCTTTTTCGCTTATATCACTTCCCCAGCCAACAGTATATCCGTTTTCTATTGCATTGTCAATGATTTTCATCATTTCATTCATAGGGATGTTATAGATTTGATCAAGCAGCCAATTATCAGGAACTTCAAGAATAAACTTTTCATAAAAGGGATGATGAGTATAAGAGCCAAGTTCAATGTAATCATCAACGTTGATTTTTAATTCCTCAGCAAATGATTGAGGAGAGTATTCTTTACCTTTATATGAAAACTTTTCCGGACATGGACCAAGGTAAGCATCAAGTATTCCTTCAAAGCCTTCGTACCACACAGGAGTTAGTTTTTTATTTCTGTTCTTGATCACTGCATCAACATAAGCATTTGTGACCTCATCCAGTTCGCCATGCATGTGGTTTTCTTCACCAATTACTTTTCCGTTATAAACTTCTTCAGGAACCATACCGTATTCCCTGAAAACATGAAGAACATCATGAAATGCACCTCCACCGGCAAAATTAAGAGCGCCCTGGAAACGAACATACTTTACAGCCTTCTCCGCATAAGTATGCCTCACAACAAACATTTCCGAAAGGTCAAACTCTCCTTTACCCATCCTCATTAATTCCGACTCAATAAAAGCAAGTGAAGAAAAACTCCAGCAGGTGCTGGATTTAAATTGATTTTTAACAGGAGTGGATGGATTTTCTTTTACAATAGTAAACTGATAACCTTTGGCATCCGGTTTAGTATCTTCCTGTGCGCAGATTTCCTTCAACCCGAATAAAGAGGCGGTAAGCGCTATTAAAATATAACCAATCTTGTTTTTCATTTTACTGAACTTTATGAAATTAACAGTTGCAAAGGTAAAAAGATTGACAGAATTGCCAAGAGACAAAGATGGTGATACCTGAAGTCAATATTTCTTGCCTGTATTGTCTATCATCGGAACGAACCTCACAGCCACCACGTTCTTTTTCCTGAATTTGCCCTCTCTTTTTTCGTAAAGAATCAGTTCCTGGTCGTGCATTTCTCCCACAGGAATTACCAATCTGCCTCCTTCAGCTAACTGATCCTGGAGGGATTGAGGAACATGCGTTGGTGCACAGGTTACAATGATAGCATCAAATGGACTATACTCCACCCAGCCCTGGTACCCATCACCGGATTTGACTTTTATGTTTTCGTATCCAAGTATGGAAAACAGATTTTCGGCTTTACTTGCCAGGGATTCGTAAATCTCTATTGTAAAAACACTATCACAAATCTGTGCAAGAATGGCTGCCTGGTAGCCTGAACCGGTTCCAACTTCGAGGACCCTTGAATTTTTTTTCAGGTTAAGAATGTCCGTCATGAGTGCGACGATATAAGGTTGAGAAATCGTCTGCCCTTCGCCAATAGGTAATGGAAAATCACCGTAAGCCTGACTTGCGTATTCGGATGGTACAAATAAATGCCGTTCCACCCTGAGCATGGCATCTGTTACTTTCTGATCTTTTATTCCTCTTGAAATGATTTGGGATTCAACCATCATTTTTCTTCTGGCAGCATAGTCATCTTTTAAGAATTCCTGGGAATTACAATCTCCCATCAAAACAGAAATCATAATAAACAGTATTAATTTTAGAAAGTATGAACTTTTTATAAAAGTGATTTTTAACTTCATCTTACATCGACATTACTTGCCTCACAAGATAATAATAATTCATGAATTAATTGAAATTCTCTTTAGAAATTTAATTTGAGTTGTTCATTCAGGTTGAAACTTTTTCGATGATAAGGGGTAATTCCTAACCTGGAAATGGCTTGCCGGTGCTGTAAAGTAGGATACCCTTTGTTTTTATTCCAGCCATAACCTGGATATTCGTTGTGGATTTTTTCCATGAATTCATCACGGTGGGTTTTTGCAAGAACAGAAGCTGCAGCAATGGATTCAAAAAGTCCGTCTCCTTTCACAATACATTGAAACGATATATCATGATACGGCTTGAACCTGTTACCATCAATGATAAGAATCTGCGGTTTAATCGATAGCTTATCCAGTGCTTTGTGCATGGCCAAAATCGAAGCGTTTAATATATTCATCTCATCGATCAGTAAGTTATCCACGATTCCAACTGCCCAGCTTATGGCTTCTTTTTCAATAATCATTCGTAAAGCATCCCTTTGTTTTTTTGTCATTTTCTTCGAATCATTGAGGTGCTCATTTTGAAAATCAATTGGAAGTATAACAGCCGCAGCAAAAACAGGTCCGCAAAGACATCCGCGTCCCGCCTCATCGCATCCGGCTTCCAGCAATTGATTTGAAAAAGATAATTTTAGCATTCCTGCTTTTCGATTCTGTTAAAAGAAAACACCTTTTAAATTATTGAAGATAATTGTCAGGATGAGTAACCCGAAAAAAAGCTCAAACCAAAACTTCCGCCGGATTTGTGTGAAGCCATAAGCAATATAAACAGAAACCGGAATTGCTATTAGTGCCATGTGAGATTTAGCCAGTATACCCGAACCCAGATAAGTGAGGAGAGCCATAAATAACAGCCAGAATATGATCCAGTATCGTTTTCGGATGACGATCGTTTTTTCCTGGATTTCGCCCAGCAACCAAAAAAATGACCATAAAAAAAACAGCAGAATCATACCCGTAATGATCCATTCGAATAATGAGAACTCATTATATAATGGGAAAAATGCAATTGTTGAATAATAACTGCTATAAGCATCCACAGCTAAAAAAAGTGTATCGCTCCAGAGAAAATAAGTAAAGAGAAATATATAGGGGGTGATGAGTCCGGTAAAAGGTATCAACCAATCCCTCCATTTATAAAGCCTGTACACAATAAATGTTAGCCAGATATAAAAAATGAAATAGAATACAGGAAAATAAAAAAAAGATGCAACTGCTGCAAGGAAGCCGGAATAAAAAATTTTCGAATAGGCTTCCTCCTCGGCATAAACCTGGAATAAATTATACAGGATAATGATTATAAAGAGGCTGGATATTAACGCTGGATGAAGATGGAGCAAGCTTTTGGAATGGCTTAAGAGAATGACATAAACCATTGCCGGAATCAGTGTATTTTTGGGGACAAGTTCATTTTTTATCAGGATGTAATTGAATAAAAAAGCTTCGGTTAAAACCAGAATAAAAGCAACAATTACACTCAGAAGTGCATTTGAACCTATGAGATTTATCAGCAAAACATAAGCTGGCATCAGGAAAGTATCCACTTTAGAGTCAGGAAGTTCAGGATGAAGAAAGGCACCCATCCAAAAAACACCTGCCAGTATAATCAAAATAAAATACTGGAAAAAGTAGCTTTTTCTGAAGAACCCAATCAACATTTTATGAAAGTCTAATTTTGTTATTAATATTTTGCTGCATCATTTAGCTATTCATAGTCTGGCTATTTGCCATTAGTTTATAAGATCTTTACCCAAATCTTTTCTGTAATACTTGCCTTCGAAATTAATTACAAATGCATTTTTATATGATTTTTCAAGGGCTTCTTCCATTGTTTCACCAAACGAAGTGATAGCAACTACCCTTCCGCCGTTAGTAATTATAGAATTTGTAACAGTATCTCTTTTGGTTCCTGCATGGAACATAATGCTATCACTTGTTTCTTGCAATCCGGTTATTTCCATTCCTTTTTCATAATTGCCCGGATATCCTCCCGAAACTAAAAATACTGAGGTGCAAAACCGATGATCAATTTCAAGGATTTTCGAGTCCAGATTCCTTGCACCCACCCCTGAGAAAAGATCCAGCAGATCGCTTTTTATCCTTGGAATCACTGATTCAGCCTCAGGATCACCCATTCTTACATTGTATTCGATCACAAAAGGATCACCCGCCACGTTTATCAAACCGAAGAAAATAAATCCTTTATAATCGAGACTTTCAGCTTTCAACCCTTTCATTGTCGGTATGATAATGCGTTCTTCAACTTTTTTCATGAATGCATGGTCTGCAAAGGGTACCGGCGAGATGGATCCCATTCCTCCTGTATTAAGACCTGTATCGCCCTCTCCAACCCGCTTATAATCTTTAGCCGAAGGCAGAATTTTATATGAACTTCCATCAGTAAGAATGAAAGCCGAGCACTCAATACCTTTTAAAAACTCTTCGATGACTACTTTTCGGGAGGCAGCGCCAAATTTTGCCTTTTGAATCATTTCCTTCAATTCAATCATTGCCTCTTCGAATGAATTACAGATCAACACCCCTTTACCTGCGGCCAGTCCATCGGCTTTCAGAACATAGGGAGGCTCTAAAGATTGAAGAAATATGGGAGCCTCATCGATATTCTTAATGTCAAAAGTTTTGTATCTTGCAGTTGGTATAAGATGACGTTCCATAAAACCTTTCGCAAAATCTTTACTCCCTTCTAAAAGCGCTGCTTTAGCAGCAGGGCCAATCACAGGAATATCTTTGAGTAAAGGATCGGAAAGAAAAAAATCGTGTACGCCTTTCACAAGTGGCTCCTCGGGGCCTACGACTACCATCTTTATGTCCTTTTCCAATACAAATCTTTTAATCTTCTCAAAATCATTTATATCTACCTCAACATTTTCACCCGTAGCCGAAGTTCCTGCATTTCCCGGTGCAATATATAGCCTGCTTAGCAATGGACTTTTTGAAATTTTCCAGGCAATTGCATGTTCTCTTCCTCCCTGCCCTATAAGTAAAACATTCATGATATCTTATGTTTTAAAAAGTTAAAACAGAACCTGTAAAGTAATTTAGATTCGTCTGATCTCTGCTCCAAGTTTTTGCAGCCTGACGTCAATATCCTGATAACCCCTGTCAATTTGCTCTATGTTATCAATGATGGAAACTCCTTTTGCAGATAGTGCGGCAATAAGAAGGGCTACTCCAGCCCTGATATCAGGTGAAGACATGCGTATTCCCCGCAAAGAGTGTTGACGATTGAGTCCGATGACAGTGGCTCTGTGTGGATCGCAAAGAATGATTTGGGCACCCATGTCGATCAGCTTATCTACAAAAAATAACCGGCTTTCAAACATTTTCTGATGGATCAGCACACTCCCTTTCGCCTGGGTTGCTGTTACCAGGGCAATGCTGATCAGGTCAGGGGTAAATCCCGGCCATGGAGCATCAGCAATGGTCATGATAGAACCATCCATAAATGTTTCAACTTCATAAATTTCCTGTTCAGGAATGTAAAGATCATCTCCTTTCCTGATTATTTTAATTCCCAATCTTCTAAAAACCTCAGGAATGATTCCCAGGGCTTCATAGTTGACCTTTTTAATGGTTAATTCCGATTGCGTCATGGCCGCCATGCCTATAAAGCTGCCAACTTCAATCATGTCCGGCAGCATGGTGTGTTCAGTCCCGCTAAGTTTTTCAACCCCTTCGATGGTCAGTAAGTTGGAGCCAACACCGGAAATTTTAGCCCCCATCCTGTTAAGCATATTGCATAATTGCGAAAGATAGGGTTCGCAGGCTGCATTGAATATTGTCGTTTGCCCATTTGCAAGTACAGCAGCCATAACGATATTAGCAGTACCGGTAACCGAAGCTTCATCCAGCAGCATATAGCATCCATTTAATTCATCGGCTTCAATGCGATAAAGCATTTCCTTTTCTTCATACTGAAGTCTTGCACCAAGCTTTTGAAGTCCGATAAAATGGGTGTCCATTCTGCGACGTCCGATTTTATCCCCTCCGGGTTGAGGCATGTAGGCTTTTTTAAATCGTGAAAGCAATGGCCCAATGATCATGTTTGATCCGCGAAGGCTACCACCATTTTCCACGAAATCTTCAGTTTTCATGTATTCGAGGTCTATGGTATCGGCTTGAAAACTGTAGGACCCTTTTCCTAATTTTTCGGTTTTAACTCCCATTTTACCCAACAGGAATATAAGTTTGTTGACGTCCCTGATGTCGGGTATATTATGAATTGTGACTTTTTTGGGAGTCAGTAATGTGGCGCATAGAATTTGCAAGGCTTCATTTTTCGCTCCCTGCGGGAGAATTTCACCATGAAGTTTTTTACCACCTGATATTTCATAAGATGCCATAACTCTATAGCTTTAATTAAAAAAACGACTGAGTCTCTCAGCAATTATGGCGAAAATAATGCAATTTCATCACTCCAATCCGAAATGATAAAATAAGATACCCACAGAAACAGGTTTATTTTTTAACAGTATATACTGTTTTGATTAGTTAAGGAAAGGATTAGAAATTTATAAGAAAATCAAATAGTAATTCAGAATAAGAACCGCAATACTTTATTTCTTTTTCTTCCTGACCATCTTCGGGTTTTGAGTTTTCTTATATTCTCCCGGTCTTGAATATTTACCAGGCCTGCCCGGCTTTGTAGGTTTTGCAGGCACTTTCTTTTTATTTCTCGACAGAATATCGTTGGTGGTATTGAGCCTCAGTTCATCCTTAAGCTGCAATTTTCCGTTTGAAAGAGATTCGAGGTGCTGAAAGATGAGGTCGTCAGCTACTGATTCACGGTTCCAGTTTAAGTAAGACTTTTTCAAATGGTTTGCAATGGCATGCACCAGGGCATCTTTTTCAGGACCTTCTTCATAATTGATAGCAACATCAATAATCTTCTTGATATTAGCCCCGTACATTTTATAATCAACAGTCTCAGAATGATATTTCAAGCGTTCTGGCTTGGCAACAAGTATATCTCTCGAAGGCAATGGATAAGGAGTATCAACATCAAGTTTAAAATCGGACATGATATGCAGATGGTCCCAGAGTTTATGTCTGAAATCGCCGGATTCGCGTGCAGCCGGATTAATCTGTGCCATGATCTGGATGATCACCTTTGCGAAACTCGTCCGGGCAGCCCTGTCTTCAATTGTTGTGCAATATTGAATAAGCTTCTGTGTATTTCTTCCGTATTCTCTGATGAAGAGTTTGCCTCTACCTGTATTATATTCCATAACTGATTTTATTAAATGTTAGTTGACGGCATCTTTTTTACAATACTTTTTTAGAAATTTTTTGCCCGAGTAAATGGCCTCTAAGGAATTCTATAAAAAGGTTCGAAAACTAAAACAATCTTAAACTAACGTTTTTGATGTGTATTTATGCTGCAAAATTAAAAAAAATTTAAGGCGGCAAACTTTTTTTATAAATCAGACAATTTTTTATTTGCCGAAATCTTATTCTGATATTTTCTTTTGGATTGCAGGTGAACCTATTTTTATTGAATTTACAAGGTTCTTGATCAGGATTAAAACCTGCTTTTTTCCTTTTATTGAATTATTCTTACTGGTTATTTTTTAGGAAGGTTTAAAATATTTATGTTTGCCGCCTGATTCAAAAATCGGACTCTGATCATACTCAACTATGATCTTCTGAAGAATCAAACATTAATTGTTGCTCAAATGAATAATATTATTGGTATCCGGCACGAGGATAAGTATTTAATGGAGAGGCGTGTTGCCATTATTCCGGGTCATGCAAAAAAGCTGATCGAAGAACAGGGTTTAAAAATTCTGGTACAGAAATCACCCAAGAGGATTTTTACCCATGATGATTATGTTTCTAAAGGGGCAGCGTTGGTTGATTCGTTGAAGGATGCTCCGGTCATTATTGGAATAAAGGAAATTCCGGAAGATTTTTTTGAGGAAGGTAAAACCTACATTTTTTTCGCCCATGTCATCAAAGGTCAGCCTTATAATATGCCCATGCTGAAAAAAATGATCGAAAAGAATGTGACGCTTATCGATTATGAGAAAATCGAGGATGAGGTAGGGAAGCGGCTCATCTTTTTCGGACGGTATGCGGGCATAGCCGGAATGATCAATTCTCTTTGGTCGCTTGGCCAACGGTTAAAGGAATATGGAATTGAAACACCTTTTACGAAGATCAAACAATCGCATTTTTATTCTTCATTAAGCGAGGCAATAAAGGTGATTTCAGATGTAGGTCATGAGATCGTTGAACATGGTTTGCCGAAAGAATTAACTCCATTAACCATCGGGTTTACCGGGTATGGAAATGTATCAACGGGTGCTCAGGAAATTGCCGGGCTTCTTCCGATCAAAGAAATTACCCCGGAAGGTTTGCTGGCGCTAAAAGAAAGAAAAAACCTTCCGGAAAATGTAATTTATAAGGTTGTATTTAAAGAATGGGACCTCTCACAGCCAAAAGATGAAATTAAGGAATTCGACCTTGCAGATTACTATTCCCACCCCGAAAGGTATAAAAGCGTTTTCGAACAATATATCCCTCACCTCACAATGCTCATGAACTGCATGTATTGGAACGAGCGTTATCCCAGGATCGTAACGAAAGATTATTTAGAGAAATTATTTTCGGGTGGAAGACCGAAACTTACTGTCATTGGTGATGTAACCTGCGACCGCGATGGATCGATTGAATGCACTCATAAAGGGACTGAGATCGAAGATCCCGTTTTTGTGTATGATCCATTCACAAGAAAACCTTTGATGGGATTTAAGGGAACCGGAATATTGGTAATGGCTGTGGATATTCTTCCCAGTGAATTGCCACGTGATGCATCCATCGGTTTCAGCAATGCTTTGTTTAAGTTCATTAAGCCGATTACCACCGCTGATTATGACCTGAAATTTGAAGAGATTGACTTACCAGCACCAATTAAAAGAGCAATGATCCTGCATAAAGGAAAGTTTACTCCCAGTTTCAAATACATTGAACAGTATTTGTAGATACCGTGGCTGGATTTCATTTAGTTTGTAAAATGAACGATAGTTGTCCCTTCTTTGTCCTTAAGGGTTTGCTATGATTAACTGTGAATAAATTAACAACAAAAACTTTTTTGGCTGAAAATAATTTTAATTTAGCCGCCTGTTTTGGAAATCAATAATTGAGCTGGAGTTGACTTTGATATGATTTTCTTATTAAAAAAATAAATATTGTAATCTATGAAAAAAGTATTAATTCTCGGTGCTGGTTTGGTTGTTAGGCCGATTGTTCAGTACCTGTTGGAAAAAGGATATTTTGTGACCGTTGCTACAAGGACAAAATCGAAAGCTGATGAAATGATCGACGGGCATAAAAACGGTAATGCCATCGCATGGACAGTGGAAGACGAGCCAGCGCTCGACAAAATGATTGCTGTACATGACCTGACCGTGAGTCTTTTACCCTGGATGCATCATATTATGGTGGCACAAAAGTGCGTCGCTCAGAAGAAAGACATGGTTACTACCTCTTATGTAAAGCCAGCGATGCAAGCACTGGACGGTGAAGCGAAGAAAGCCGGCATCATCATCCTTAACGAGTTGGGACTCGATCCGGGTATCGACCACATGTCTGCCATGCGCATCATCGATCACGTTCACAACAAAGGTGGAAAGATAGAAGAGTTCTATTCAATCTGCGGTGCATTGCCGGCCCCTGAAGCCTGCAATAATCCCTTCAATTACAAATTCTCATGGAGTCCGAAAGGGGTGGTGCTCGCCAGCAATAACGACGCTAACTATCTCAGGCATGGCAAGATCACCTATGTCCCTCCTCAGGATTTGTTTAAGAATCCGATGAAGACAACTTTCCCCGGAGTAGGTAACCTGGATATCTATCCCAACCGCGATTCAGTTCCTTATGTCAATCTTTATGGTATTCCTGAGACTAAAACCATGTTCCGCGGAACCTTCCGTCATCAGGGATGGTGCGAATCGCTGGATGCCATGAAGGCCATGAAGCTGACCTCACCGGATAAATTCGATTTCACCGGAAAAACCTTTGCAGGTATGGTGGCCATGTTAATCGGTGAAAAAGATGCTTCGGATATTAAATCTAAAGCAGCGAAGTTCCTGGGAGTTAAACCTGATGCCCATGCACTTAAGTCGATTGAATGGCTCGGATTGTTCGACGACAAACCAATGAGCCGGAAAGAGGATTCTCCGTTCGAGATCACTTCGGACCTGATGATCGAAAAGATGATGATCGGACGCAATGAAAGAGATATGGTTGTTCTTCAGCATTTATTCCTCGCCTCTTACCCTGATGGGAAAAAAGAGGTAATCAAATCGAGCATGCTTGATTTCGGCACGCAGGTTACCGATACTGCCATCGCAAGAACAGTAGCTTTACCTGCTGCAATGGGTGTTGAGATGATACTTGCAGGAAAGATTAAAGAAAAAGGTGTTTATATTCCCGTTTTGCCAGGGATTTATAATCCAATTCTTGATCGTCTTGAAACTGTTGGAATAAAGATGGTGGAAGAGTTTGGGTTACCGGAAAGCGCGATGCTGAAATAAATAGAAATAGGTTGAAATAAATTGATATAAGTTGAAATAGATGGAAACAGGTTAAAATTTATTGAAAAACCTTAGATAAATCAAGTAACAAAACCGTAATCGAAAATTGATTGCGGTTTTTTCTATTTTTGACCCCTTAAATATTAAAATCATGGCAAAATACGGAAAATGGGTTGGGCTTGGTTTAGGCTGGGCATTGGGAGGCCCTATTGGTGGTCTGCTTGGGCTGGCTTTCGGATCGATGTTCGATGGGATGCAAAGTGGTACCTTTGAAAACAAAGGGCAGCAGCCTTATGGTCCTCCGGGAACAACACAAACCCGCCCCGGAGATTTTGCCGCAAGCCTCATAGTTCTTGCCGCTGCTGTGATGAAAGCTGACGGAAAAGTCCTGAAGGGCGAACTGGATTATGTGAAGGAGTTTTTTAACAGGCAATTCGGGTCCAAGCTGGCCATTGAAAATATGCTGGTTCTTAAGGAATTGCTCAAGCAGGAAATCAACGTCAGAGAGGTTTCGCAACAAATTCGCACCTATATGGATCACCCCTCGCGCCTGCAACTGGTTCATTTTCTTTTCGGGATTTCTTCTGCCGATGGACATGTTCATACCCAGGAGGTAGAAATGATCAGAAAGATTAGTGATTATCTGGGGATACGAACTACAGATTTTGAATCCATCAAAGCCATGTTTTATAAAGATGTTTATGGCGCATACAAAATCCTTGAAACAACCCCTGATGCCAATGAAGAAGAATTGAAGAAAGCCTACCGAAAGATGGCCACCAAATACCATCCCGATAAAGTAAGTCATTTGGGTGATGAATTCCAGAAAGCTGCTAATGAGAAGTTCCAACAGGTAAATGCAGCATGGGAACAAATTAAGAAAGAGAGGGGGTTGAAATAGTAAAAAGAGGCTGTCCTAAGAGTACAAGATTATTTTTTAAAACGGCCATCAATATTAACTGATGGCCTTTTTCGATGACTATGGTGTTTAGCCCCTGATCAGTCGAGCTTAATCATTTTCCTGGTTTGCACACCTTCATTGGTTTTTAATACACAGAAATAAACCCCTGCCGGTAAAGCAGCAGTATTGAATACTATTTTTTGTTCCCCCTCTTGCTGGATTTCATCAATAAGCCTTACCATTTCCCTTCCGCTCAGGTCAAGGATTTTTAGGGTGACCTGAGAATTGCTTGATAACGTGTATTGAATCACAGTGCTTGAACCCAAAGGATTCGGGATAATGGTGAATTTTTCTTTAGAATTTAATTCCTGAACAGAAGTTACCAGACAAGCAGCTTCAACCTCATCAAAACTATTGCATCCTAAAGCATTGTTATGAATGTCGTAAGTTCCATTTAATGTGAGCAAATATTCACATATACTGTAAGCATCGCAATTTGCTAAGGAATCATTTTCGTAAATGTGTAAATCGCTTATTGACTCCGGTTCAATATTTTCTAATCCCGATAAACTCGTGAGGAGAGCATTGTCAATTATTTCAAAGTTACTTCCAATGGTGGTCACATTGTCCAATCCGGTTAAACTAGTCAGGGCGTCGTTATTGACAATCCCAAGGTATTCCCCGATAGAAGTCACATTGTCCAATCCGGTTAAACTGGTCAGGGCTGCGTTACTACCAATATATAGGTCTCCACCAGTGGAAGTCACGTTGTCCAAACCGGTTAAACTAATCAGGACTTCGTTATTATTAATACTCAAGTATTCCCCGATGGAAGTTACATTGTCCAGACCGGTTAAACTGGTCAGGGCTGCGTTACTACAAATATACAATCTTCCCCCTATGGCTGTCAGCACACTTAATCCGTTTAAATTGGCAATATCATCCCCATTAATTGTCACATCCCCTTCAATCTCCTTACACCCAGGGTAATTGGTTTCAAAATTATCAATTTCTGCCTGTGATGAAAACGCGATGCCTTCGGGCAGGCAATAAGCGCAGGCTTCTTCAACTTCCAGTTGGCTGTTGCAGCCAGGGGCATTATTATAAATTGTAACAGTTCCGTTTGGACCGGCAAGGTAATCGCAAATGCTTTGAATATCACAATTGGATAAGGAACTGTTATTTTCAATTTGTAAATTGTTGATCGAACCCGCAGCTATATTTCCCAAACTTGATATATTGGTTAATGCAGAATTACCCCAAAATTGGCCTCCTCCAATAGCTAAGTCGCCAGCTATTGAGCTTAAGTTATCCAGACCTGCCAAATTGTTAAGGGCATCGTTCCCCCTAATAGTCAGGTTTCCCCCAATGGAAGTCACGTTGTCCAAACTGGTTAAACTGGTCAAGGATGTATTAAATTCAAGACTAAGATCACCCCCAATGGAAGTCACATTATCCAAACCAGTTAAACTGATAAGGGCATCGGTACCGACAATGTAAAGGTTTTCTTCGATGGAAGTCACATTTTCCAATCCCGTTAAAGTAGTCAGGATATCGTTAGGACCAATAATAAGGCTTCCCCCGATGGAAGTTACATAATCCAAACCTGTTAAACTGGTCAGGGCATCGTTCCCCGCAATAAACAGGTTTCCCCCGATGGAAGTCACATTTTCCAATCCCGTTAAAGTAGTCAGGATATCGTTAAGACCAATATTAAGGCTTCCCCCGATTGAAGCCAGATTATCAAGAGCGGTAATACTGGTTAGGGATGGATTCCCACAAGAATACGACATATCATAATAGCCAATTTCAAGGTTACCTCCGATACTATTTAAATTATTTAATCCTTCTAAAGTACTAAGGACATAATTACATCCAATTATACAATCTCCTCCAATTGAATTTAAGCTCTCTAATCCTTCAAAATTGATCAGTGAGTCCGTGTATCCAACAAAAAAACCGCCACCGATGGCTGTAAGCACATTTAATCCGCTTAAAGTGACAATATCATCCCCATAAATTGTTACATCCCCTTCAATCTCCATACAACCCGGGTAGTTAGTTTGGAAATTATCAATTTCTGCCTGGGTTGAAAAGGTGATGCCTTCGGGCAGGCAATTATTTTCACAATCTTCTTCAACTTCAAGTTGGTCGTTGCAGCCATCGCCGTTATCATGGATTATAACGGTTCCATTTGGACTTGCTAAATAATCGCAAATGCTTTGAATATCACAGTTGGATAGGGAATAGTTATAGTAAATTCTTAAATTTTGGATTGAATTACCATCAATATTTTCCAATCCCGCTAAACTGGTTAACAAAGGGTTACCCGCGTTGTAATAGTCATCCCCAATCTGCAGACTGCCATTTATTGCATTCAAACTCTCCAAACCTGTTAAACTGGTCAGTGCACCATTACCCCAAATAGAAAGGTCTCCCCCAATGGAAGTCAGATTATCCAAACCTGTCAAACTGGACAGGACATTGTTCCAATAAATCCTAAGCGCCCCCCCGATGGAAGTCAGATTGTCTAAACCTGTTAAACTAGTCAGGGCATCGTTACCAACAATGAAAAGACCACCCCCGATGGAAGTCAGATTGTCCAAACCTGTTAAACTGGTCAGGGAGGGATTACCGTAAAACCATCCTTGGGGACCAGCACCAATCGCTAATCCTCCTTGAATAGAAGTTAAGTTTTCAAGTCCTGTTAAACTGACCAGGGAATCATTACTAGCAATCCCCAAGCTTCCCCCGATGAAAGTCAGATTGCCAAGGCCAGTTAAATTGGTCAGGTCAGCGTTATATGTAATCATCAGGTATCCTTCTATGGAAGTCAATACATTTAACCCATTCAGGTTTGTAATGTATGTGAGTTCAGAACCAGAGCCTATTAAGACATCCCCTTCAATCTCAGTACAGCCGGGATAATTGGTTTGGAAATTATCAATTTCTGACTGGGTGGAGAAGGCGATGCCTTCGGGAAGGCAGGGCTGTGAAGAAAGCTGCGTTTGGCAGCAAATCAGTAAAGCTGAAAATAAAAGTGTTAAGTTTTTCATGTCGCCTCCTTTATTAAAGTTCCGGGTTCAGTGTTCTGGGTTTTGAGTTAAGTAAAAAAATCAACACAGAACTCTGAACACAAAATTCAGAACTGTGAATTTAAAGTTTTATCATTTTCTTCGTTTGCACTCCTTCATTGGTTTTTAATACACAGAAGTAAACACCTGCCGGTAAGCCGGAGCTATTGAATATCACTTGTTGCGCGCCCTGCTGCTGGAATTCATTTAAGAGCGTTGCCATTTCCCTTCCGCTCAGGTCAATGATTTTTAAAGTGACTGGAGAATTACTGGGCAACGTGTATTGAATCAGAGAACTTGAACCCAGAGGATTGGGGATAATGATGAATATTTCTTCAGAACTTAATTTCTGAACAGAAGTTTCCAAACAAGCAGCTTCAACCTCATCAAAACTATTGCATCCTAAAGCATTGTTATGAATGTCGTAAGTTCCATTTAATGTGAGCAAATATTCACATATACTGTAAGCATCGCAATTTGCTAAGGAATCATTTTCGTAAATGTGTAAATCGCTTATTGACTCCGGTTCAATATTTTCTAATCCCGATAAACTGGTCAGGGCATCGTTCCACGCAATAGACAGGTTTCCTCCGATGGAAATCAAATTGTCCAGAGCGGTTAAGCTGTTCAGTGCACCATTAACCCAAATATAAAGGTTTCCCCCAATGGAAGTCAGATTTCCCAAACCCGTTAAATTAGGCAGAGTTGTATTATATTGAATCTCCATGTATCCACCGATTGAAGTCAGATTGTCTAAACCTGTCAAACTGGACAGGGCATCGTTATTATAAATTTTAAGATATCCCCCGATGGAGGACAGGCTTTCCAGCCCAGTCAAATTGGTCATGGCATAGGAGCTAATCCAAAGGCCTCCCCCGATGGAAGCCAAATCTTCCAGCCCGGTTAAACTTGACAGGATATTATTGTGTTCGATCCAAAGGCCTCCCTCGATGGAAGCCAAATCTTCCAGCCCAGTCAAACTGACCAGGGAATTGTTGTCCTGAATCCTAAGGTCTCCCACGATAGAAGTCAAATTCTCCAGCCCGGTTAAACTTGACAGGATATTATTGTGTTCGATCCAAAGGCCTCCCACGATAGAAGTCAAATTCTCCAGCCCGGTTAAACATGTCAGGGTAGGGTTCCAATAAAACGCCAGGCCTCCCATGATAGAAGTCAAATTCTCCAGCCCGGTTAAACTGGTCAGTGCACCATTACCCCAAATAGAAAGGTCTCCCCCAATGGAAGTCAGATTATCCAAACCCGATAAACTGATCAGGGCATTGTTCCCCGCAATAAACAGGTTTCCCCCGATGGAAGTCACATTTTCCAATCCCGTTAAAGTAGTCAGGATATCGTTAAGACCAATATTAAGGCTTCCCCCGATTGAAGCCAGATTATCAAGAGCGGTAATACTGGTTAGGGATGGATTCCCACAAGAAAACGATATATCATTATAGCCAATTACAAGGTTACCTCCGATACTATTTAAATTATTTAATCCTTCTAAACTAATTAGGGTAGCGTTATCACATATCCACAGGTTACCTCCGATACTATTTAAATTATTTAATCCTTCTAAACTAGTTAGGGTAGCGTTATCATATATCCACAGGTTACCTAAGGAAGACAATCCTTCCAGACCTGATAAATTGATCAGGACAGGGTTACTGCTAATATCAAGGTCTCCCCCGATGGAGGTCAGATTGCTTAATGCGCTTAAATTGGTTAGGGCATAATTTCCGGAAATCCAAAAGTTTCCACCGATGGCTGTCAGTACATTTAACCCGTTTAAATTGGTAATATCGTCTCCATCGATTGTTACATCCCCCTCAATCTCCGTACATCCCGGATAATTGGTTTGGAAATTATCAATTTCTGCCTGGGTTGAAAAGGTGATGCCTTCGGGCAGGCAATTGTTTTCACAATCTTCTTCAACTTCAAGTTGGCCGTTGCAGCCATCGCCGTTATCATGGATTATAACGGTTCCATTTGGACTTGCCAGGTAATCGCAAATGCTCTGTACATCACAATTGGATAAGAAACTGTTAAAGCGTATTGTTAAATTGTTGATCGATCCCGCAGCTAAATTTCCCACACTTGAAATATCGGTTAAGGAAGGATTTCCAGTATAATATCCTCCAATATATAAATTTCCAGCTATTGAGCTTAAATTATCAAGGCCTGTCAGACTGGTCAGGGAATCATTAACAATAATATTCAGGTCTCCCCCGATGGAAGTCACATTGTCCAAACCGGTTAAACTGGTCAAAGAATTATTTGCTCCAATTTGAAGATATCCTCCAATGGAAGTCAAATTGTCAAGGCCGGTTAAGCTGGTTAAAGCAGCGTTACCAATAATATTCAGGTCTCCCCCGATGGAAGTCAGATTTGCCAAACCAATTAAACTGGACAGGGTAGCATTATATCCAATCCCAAGGTATCCCCCTATGGAAGCCAAGTTGTCAAGGCCTGTTAAAGTTGTCAGGGCTGCGTTTACAGAAATACTCAGTCCTCCTCCGATGGAAGTCAAATTGTCCAATCCACTTAGACTAGTAAGGGAAGGATTATTACCTAGCAACCAACCATCTACTTCTCCGATAACTATGCCTCCGACTATTGAGTTAAGCCCTTCTAAACCGGTTAAACTGGTCAGAGCAGAGTTATGATAAATACCCAAGTAACCCCCGATGAAACTCACATTGTCAAGGCCGGTTAAGCTGATCAGGGCATCATTATCATAGATTGTAAGGCCTCCTCCGATAGAAGTCAAATTATCCAGACCAGTTAAAGTGGTCAGTTGATGATTTTTTATAATCCATATTTCTCCCCCAATGGAAGTTATTCCTTCAAGTCCTTCCAAACTGATAAGGGACGGATTGCCATATCCACTAGGAATCACGGAAGTAGCATAATAAATGCCAATATTTAAATTGCCGCCAACTGAAACCAGATTCTGCAGTCCTTCAAAACTGGTCAAAGAATTATTTGCTCCAATTTTAAGATATCCCCCAATGGAAGTCAGACCTTCAAACCCTTGCATATTGGTCAGGGATGGATTACCCAAGGGATCCAAATTACTATTAATGAAACCAACATTTAAATTGCCACCAACGAAAATCAGGTTTTGCAATCCTTCTAAACTAGCCAAAGAATAATTTCCCCCAATTTTAAGGTTTCCACCTATCGCCGTTAATACATTCAATCCGTTTAAATTAGTAATGTTGGTGCCACTTCCATAAATGTCGGTACCTATTAATACATTTCCTTCAATCTCCGTACAACCCGGGTAGTTAGTTTGGAAATTATCAATTTCTGACTGGGTGGAGAAGGTGATGCCTTCGGGCAGGCAGGGCTGTGAAGAAAGCTGCGTTTGGCAGCAAATCAGTAAAGCTGAAAATAAAAGTGTTAGGTTTTTCATGTCGCCTCCTTTATTAAAGTTCCGGGTTCAGTGTTCCGGGTTTTGAGTTAAGTAACAATCAACACAGAACTCTGAACACAAAACTCAGAACTGTGAATTTATAGTTTTATCATTTTCTTCGTTTGTGTCTTTTCATTTGTTTTTAATAGAAAGAAATTAATTCCTGAATGCAGCATTGTGATGCTTAATGCCACTTTCTGTTCACTGTGTTGTTGGGTCTTTATCAGCATTCTGTTCATCCTCCGATGGAATAAAACCTGCCTTCGCTAAAGCTGTGGCAGGTGTATAGTCAAATTGTCAATTATCCTTCACGCAACGAACGCTTGTTCCGTAGTACTTTTGGTCGCCGCCCCGGAATACTCCAGGTACGTCGTAATTGATACGGCGGTCCATGGCTACGAGGTTGTCGTACTCCGTCGAGCTAAACCAATAGCCATAGGTGCCAACCCAAACGAAGTATCCGGAGCTGCGGCCACCACCGGGCAGAGCTGAAAAACCATAAAGGTCAGTGCCGTTACCTCCACTAATCCAGCCACCGGTGGTTTTCAGGTTCGTGCCGACATCATAACCCCGTTCGATCGGCCACACTTGATCCCACTCCGGATCACCAATCCCATACTGGCTGTCCACTGCTCCTTCCAGCACCTTCCACTCTTCATCCGTGGGCAGGTACCATCCCGGAGGGCAGATGCCCTGGGTGCCCGGTTGTGTTGTATATTGCATCATTTCGTCCCACTGATACAGTCCGCCGTATTTGGCACAACTGTCCGACTTATTGTTGTAACAGTATTTTTCCAGGATGCCGTTATCGGTCATATTCTCGTTTCCCTGTATCATCGTTCCCACATTCAGGTTCTCCCTGAGCCAGCACTGACTGAAAATCTGAATGGTATTGTAAACCTGTCCTTCGTATTCCACCGTGGGCGTTCCCGGGCAGGGGATGTTGGTAGCGAACTGGAAGGTGTAAGTTTGGCTTTCTTCCGGTTTATCCAGAATACCTGATTGGAGGTCATTTGCATAACCAATGTAAAGCAGCAAATCACCCAGGCTGAACTCGAAGTTTTGAATATCTTCTGTTGCTTTTAGCATTGGAGTTAATACTTCACTACCAATGTACTCAAGTGAACCCGCTCCGCTTGAATTTGAAGCAGCTTTCAGGATTTTAATGCTGCTGTTCATTCCCCTCCATTGTGCATTGAAAAAATAAAGGTTTCCGCCTCCAGGCATGAACCGGAAGGAATGAATCCCTTTATCTAACGTCTTATCCGATTGGAGTATATAACGTCCCAACATATCTGTAACGATAATCCTCACATTATCCTTTTCAGGCACATACACGCAGATGGTGGTCTGGTCAATTACCGGGTTGGGATAATTTTGGGTTACTTTCAATCTTTCAGCATCATTGCTGATTTCAGATATTCCCGTCTGGTAATCCAGCAACAGCACTGTATCAGGCCAGGACAATATCGTATCCACTCCCTGGGTTAGGTTCATGACTTTGATGCCGTAGAGTTGGAGGGAATTAGCGTTGTCAACAGCGGTAAAGGTTAATTCCATTGTCGGTTTTTGGCTAAAGGCACTCACAATAAGTAAAAGTGACAGCATCGAAAGTAAAATTTTTGTTTTCATAATGACCTCCGTTTTCAAAAGTTTTAATTAATGATTTAGTTTTATCAGTTTAATTGTTTGTAATCCTTCATTGGTTTTTAATACACAGAAATATATCCCGGATGGTAACTTGGTTGCATTGAAATTTATATGTTGATCACCCTGTTGCCGGACTTCATTTAACAGGACTTCAATCTTCTCTCCAAGGTGGTTATAAATGATGATACTTATGTTATCCGGTTGTTGTAAGTTATAATCGATCCGGATATCGGATGTAAAAGGATTAGGGCTTACCCGTGCTATGGCCTCCTTCAATTTTTGGCTTGAAACACCTGTTGTTAATTCAAGGATACTGATTGTGCTGACCGCTCCGCCAGCATCACCCCCGGCCAGATATGCCTTATTGCCATACGAAGCATAGCCATATAGCTTTCGCGGAGGATCCAGGTCAGGTACCGAATAATCCCACTGGCCGGTTTCAGGATAGAATATTTCCGTAACGCCATTTGCGCCCCCGATCCACCAAAGACCTTCAAGTGTCATATAATTTATATTACCTGCAAAGACCAGGGCGTTCATTACTTTCATGGCATTAACAATCCTTGGCGTCCAGAGAAAAAGCAGGTCTTCCCATTCCCCGCTTTGCACGTTGAACACATCGATTATCGGGCTGGCTATTCCATTGGGCTGAACACCCCCTGCAAAAAATACTAAACTGTCATAGTCGATGGCAGCTACAAAGGCGCGTGGTTCTGACAGGTACTCCACAGTCCATTCACCCGTACTGACTTCATAGACATCAATGATATCTGTGGCGGCATTTTCACCGGTAGCTCCTCCGGCAAAGAAAACTTTACCTCCGGCAGCAGCTGCACCCACAAGACCCCTTGCAACAGACAACGCATCTGTGGACCAGGTATCCGTTTCCAGGTCATAAATATCAATTACATCGGTGTATTCCATTATAAGAGTTCCCATGTTTAACATTGCGCCACCGGCGAAAAAAACTTTGTTTCCATAAGCTATGGCGCCAATACCAAAACGTCCCTGGGAAAGGGACTCTAATGTCCATTCTCCGGTTTCTTTGGAAAAAACATCAATTTCAGCTAAATTGTATCCAGTTCCTCCCTCATAATTATTTCCTCCTGCAATGAATACTTTTCCTCCTGCTGCAATGGTTGCGGATTGCCATCTTCCGGTGGCTGTGGGCTCGCCATAACTCCATGTACCCTCTCCCACGTTAAAAATTTCGATCAGGGTAGAATAGGGACCTCCCCACTCAAGGGCTCCTCCGGAGAAAAAAATACTATCGTCCAATACGGCTGCCGACAGGCCTATCCTGGGAAATGTGAGTTGATCTTCTGACCAAGTCCAGTTTTGTGCTTCGGCACAAATAAGCCCTGTAAAGAGAATCAAGATTGTTAAGTTTGTTTTCATAAAAAACCTCCTTTAAATGGGTATAAGCATGTTTGACCAGGAAACAATTTAATTTGTCTATTGATTTATTGGGAGTAAAGATACAACACCAATCAAGGAATAGCAAGCAGAATGACCCTGAGGTAGTAAGTTATTATCCTGCGGTCAGATAACAGGGATAATCGGTAAGCTATAATCTGGAGAAAAGTTCAAGGAGTTCGTTTTTCTTTCGTCTGGCAACGGGTAATTCAGTTTTGTCTTTAAGGATAACAGAACCTCCCTCAGCCTTGTCGAAGCTTTCGATGAAAGCCAGGTTGATCATATGCGATTTATGGATGCGGAAAAACCCATATTCCAAAAGAATGTCCTCATATTCTTTCATGGGTAAGGAAACAATATGCTTCTTTTGTTCATTGACAAAAAAACAGGTATAATTTCTGTCGGATTCGCAACGGATGATATCCTTTGTTTCGATGAAATTAATTTTATCGCTGCCGCGCAAAACCAGTGTTTTACTTTTGGTTGGCTGAAGATTGTTATGGAGTGTGGCCAGCTGAAGCCGGAGATCGGCCAGTAACTGATTTTCCGCTTTGATAATTGCAGACCGCAGGTCGTCGATAGAGACGGGCTTTAACAGGTAATCAAGTGCACTGAACTTAATGGCTTTAAGGGCATACTCTTCGTAAGCTGTAATGAATATGATCTTGAAAGTTATATTTTTTAACTGGCTCAGAAGGTCAAAGGCATCCCCATCTGTCAGCCTGATATCCAGCAATACCAAATCTGGTTTTAAATTTTCGATAGCATTGACTCCTGTTTCAACACCATCGGCTTCTCCAATGACTTCAATATTATAAAAGTGATCCCTGATAAGGCCTGATAATCTTTGCCTGTTATTTTCTTCATCGTCGATAATGAGTGTGCGGATCATGAAAAAATATTTGCACAAATATACTAAGTAAATAATTTGATTTCATTAAAATTCTGTGCGACTCTGCGTGTCTTCTTTGTGTAACTCAGTGCAACACTTGCCTGCAGCAGGCAGGGCTATTTCACAGAAGTATTAAATTGGAACCTGCTTTATTCGTAAACCGAACCATAAGGAAGATCTAGCAATACTTTGGTCCCTGTTGTTTCCACATTTTCTGAAATTTTGTCGATGATCTGCAATTGTATCTTATTCCTGAACTTTTTATTCAGCGCTTTGATCCGATCATTAATAATTTCTGTGGCCAGTGATTTGTGTCCTGTCCTTTCTTTCACCTCTGTTTCCCAGGCTTTCTCGCGTCCCACACCATCATCTTCAACTTCGCACAATATTTTTTTGCCTTTCAGTATAAACCGGACATCAATCCTGCCGGGAGTTTTCTTGTGTCGAATGCCATGCTCAATGGCATTTTCGATAAACGGTTGAACCAGCATGGGAGGGATGGACATGTCATCCTGTTTGATGTTTTCGTCAACTTCTATATGGTAAAAGAATTTATCCTTGTACCTGAGTTTTTGCAGTTCAAGATAATTCCTCAAGCTGCCAACCTCTTTCTCAAAGGGAACCATATCTTCACGGGTACTTTCCAGCGTAGTTCGTAACAATTTGCTAAAGGTTGTGAGGTAATTGGAAGCTTTCTCATTTTCTTTTCCATCGATGAAATTGAGGATATTCGACAGGGCATTGAAAATGAAGTGGGGATTCATTTGAAGGCGTAATAACTTCTGCTCCAGCAAAACGGTTTTGTGTTCATTCTTCATTTTGTTCTGCCGCAGGAACAATAATCCCACCAGCAATAGAATTACAAAGATTCCCGCTATTCCAAAATTGAGGGTTCTGGATTGTTTGATGGCCAGGGCTTTCAGTTCATTGTCGCGTGCAAGCAATTCAATCTGGCTTTTTGTCTTCTCATCTTTTGATGAGGCTTCCATCATGGTGATCAGTTTCTGGTTTTGCTCCAGGAATACTTCGTCTTTTGACTCCTGGTTTAAAATGTAATAGTCAAGCGCTTGCCGGTAATCACCAAGTTCCATATATATTTCATATAGCTGATGATAACTGCGCGATTTAATGCCTTTCATATACATTCGCCAATTGTGGCCAAGAGTAGGTTCCTTGTAATCATTGATGGTATATCCGGCTATTCTTTCTTTGACTAAATCAATGGCTTGTTTGAAAAAACTGATGGCCTTGTTGTACTCGTGTCTGTCGTAACTTATATACCCATAATCAGAATAAATCCAGGATTTAAAGTCATAAGCATCGAAACAGGAATCAGCAATTTGATCGAGTTTATCATAATACTCCCTACCTTTAGCAATGGAGGAATCGGTATACAATGTAAGGTAAAGGCCTCCCAGATGAAGGTAGATCCAGGCTTTTACTTCCGGAGTAATCTTTGGCAAATCCAGTGCTTTCAAAGAATACCTTATAGATTTATTGATGAATAAAGTATCCGTGGGTTTATCATATTGATTAGCATATACCTGGGAGATGTCAGCATAAATATAGGCTATTTCATTCTGATCAGTCGCAGGATCAAGAAATGACAATGCCTTGTTATAGAAATAAATGGCCGAGTCCCAATCTTTTGCTACTGAAACTTTCAAAACCCCAATAGAATATGTAGCTGTGAATATTCCTTTCCTGTCTTCAATTTTGTTATAGGTTTCAAGAGCCCGCCAGCCATATGTAAAAACGTCCTCATACCTGCCGGTAAAGTAATTTATCAGGAGGAGCTGTATACAAAGGTTGCCATATTCCTGCGAAGGCTCAAGGTCTTCATAAATGCGTAATGCCTTCAGGTAGTTTGAGATTGTGGGGTCGAGGGTGTCGAGCAGGTAATACGCATTGCCGAGGTTGAAATATCCGTCAGCCAGCCCTTTTTTGTACTCCTGCACTCCTGATAGGGTGATGGCCTGGTTTGCGAGGATGGCGCTGCTGTCAGGGCTTTTTCTGCTGATGACATTGGATAGCAGGTTCAGCGCATCGATTTTTTGAATGCCTTCTTTTTCAGGGATCAGAGTCGCCAGGCTGTCTGCATTCAGTTTTTTCACCCTGAATTTGACCTGGCCTGATGCTAAGCTTACGATGCATAGAAGGAAGACTAAAGCAACTATTTTTAGTTTCATAGACTTATAGGTTGATGTTAAGGATTGTAAAGATAATAATTTGTTATGAATCAATAAAAGTAGCTTCCGCTGGATATAATGATTACCACAGATAAAACATTTACAATAAAGTTTATGCTTTGTACAAAATCTATTTTGTAAAATGGAAAATCCTCCCTCCATCAATTCAAAAGAAACCCTACTTTTGGCAAAAATCTTATATGTTTAAATTTAAAGACCAGCGGGTTATCGGTATTATTTTGGCATCAATTACTGCTTTGCTGTGGGGTGTGCTGGCCATTGGTCTTAAAGTCGCCATCGAAATCCTCGATCCGATGACCATCGTTTGGTTCAGGTTCCTGCTGGCTTTTTCAGTCCTGTTGGTTTATTATGCTATAAAAAAACCATCTTATTTAAGCATCCTGACCCATCCGCCCATGTATCTCCTTATCGCTGCACTGGGATTGGGGATTAATTACATTGCCTATATGTATGGTTTGAAGTTCACTTCGGCCACCATTTCGCAGATATTAATTCAGATCGGGCCCATTATGCTGGGGATTGTCGGATTTGTTTTTTTCAGGGAAACCATCAGCCGGCGGCAGGCCATGGGTTTTATGATAGCCGGTGTGGGCCTCGCTCTTTTTTACTACGACAGCATTGCAAAGTTTATTGGTCACGAAGAACTCTTCAATATGGGAATATTGTGGATCGTGGTTGCAGCCATGGCATGGGTGGTTTATGCCGCCTTCCAGAAACTGCTCATCAAAACCTATCCAAGCCAGCAACTGAACCTTTTTGTATTTGGTTTACCGGTAATACTCTTCCTGCCATTTGTCACCTTCTCGGGATTTCTTCAGTTAACATTTGTCAACTGGATGCTGATGGCATTTTTAGGACTGAATACCCTTTTCAGTTACGGCTGTCTGACGCTTGCCTTTAAATATCTTGAAGCCAATAAAATCAGTATGATCATTACCATGAATCCCATTATTACTTTTATACTGATGGGCGTAGCAGCCTATTATGAGGTAACCTGGTTTATACCTGAGGTGATTAGTGTAAAAGGAATTATTGCAGCCATGCTGGTCATTACCGGTGGAGTTTTGGCTGTTGCCTTTGCCAATCCGAAAAAGAAAAAGGAAATCAAAGAATGGCTTTCTGTTCCTGAAAAAAAGGCTAACGCTGATTTATAATCTAACTATTAAGAAGTCTTCTTGCTTTTCTTTCTGTCGTGTTCATCCAGCATTATTTTGCGCAGGCGATACGATTTGGGTGTAACCTCGAGGTATTCGTCATTCTTAATATATTCCATGGCTTCTTCCAGCGAGAACTTAACCGCAGGAGTAATTACAATTTTATCGTCAGAACCTGAAGCCCGCATGTTTGAAAGTTTCTTTGTCCTGATCACATTCACTACCATATCATCCTGACGTGTGTTCTCGCCAATCACCTGTCCGGCATACACTTCTTCAAAAGGATCAATAAAAAATCTGCCCCTGTCCTGCAATTTTTCGATAGAATAGGCAATCGCAGTGCCGGTTTCCATGACAATCAGCGAGCCATTGCGACGGCTGGTAATTTCGCCTTTCCACGGTTCGAAACCTTTAAAACGATGGGCTATGATTGCCTCACCTTCTGTTGCCGTCAGTATGGGATTTCTTAACCCGATTACACCTCTTGAAGGAATAGTAAATTCAAGTAATATCCTGTCGCCCTTGGTTTCGATGGTCAGGATATCGCCTTTTCGTTTGGTCACGATTTCGATGACCCTGCCCGAAAAAGCCTCGGGCACATGGACAGTAAGGCGTTCGATCGGCTCATGTTTGACCCCGTCAATCTCTTTGACGATCACATTGGGCTGCCCAAGCTGAAACTCATAACCTTCGCGACGCATGGTTTCAACAAGGATAGATAGATGAAGAATCCCCCTTCCGTAAACAATGAATTTATCCGGCGAATTGGTTTCTTCCACTCTGAGCGCCAGATTTTTTTCTATTTCGAGCATCAGCCTGTCGCGGATATGCCTTGAGGTGACGTATTTACCATCCTTGCCAAAGAAAGGAGAATTATTAATGGTGAACAACATACTCATGGTAGGTTCGTCAACAGCTATATGTACAAGCCCCTCTGGATTTTCAAAGTCGGCAATGGTATCGCCGATGTCGAAATTCTCAAGTCCGAATACCGCGCAAATTTCACCGGCTTCCACTTCCCATTTCACCTTTTCTTTGCCAAGTCCTTCAAAAAGATACAGCTCTTTAATTGTAGATTTAAGAATAGTTCCGTCTTTTTTAACTACCGAAACCTGCATACCGGCTTTTATCTTTCCTCTTGAAACCTTACCGACGGCTATTCTTCCCATGTAGGAACTATAATCAAGCGAACTGATCTTCATTTGTAATGTGCCGGGTTCAACCTTATATTCTGGGATATAATTGATGATGGTATCCAGCAGAATATGGATATTGTTTGTTGGTTTTTGCCAGTCATCCGACATCCAACCCTGCTTGGATGAACCGTAAACGGTAGGAAAGTTTAGTTGCTCTTCAGTACCTTCGAGGTTGTACATCAGCTCGAAGACAGCTTCATGAACTTCATCAGGTGAGCAATTGGGCTTGTCGACTTTATTAATGACGACAATAGGGCGCAGGCCTAGTTCGAGGGCTTTCTGTAAAACAAATCTTGTCTGAGGCATTGGACCTTCAAAAGCATCTACAAGCAAAAGCACGCCATCTGCCATGTTCAATACCCTTTCCACTTCTCCACCAAAATCGGAGTGGCCGGGTGTATCGATGATATTTATTTTAAAGCCATTATACTTCACACTGACATTCTTTGCAAGGATGGTAATTCCCCTTTCTCTTTCCAGGTCATTTGAGTCAAGGATCAGCTCACGGACTTCCTGGTTATCTCTGAAAAGTTTGGATTGGTATAAAATCCGGTCAACAAGTGTAGTCTTGCCGTGATCAACGTGTGCTATAATAGCAATATTTCTAACATTCTTCATAAATCGTATTGCGGTTTACTATCGGAAAATGAATCCGCAAAAGTAGTGTTTTAAGTCATTGGTTTGACCGGTAATAAATTGAACCGGCCTCAGATCAGGTGAAATTTATAAGATGACATCATTATTCGTGTAAATTTGCGCTATTCGCGGTAAATAAAAAACGGAATGAAGAATTACAATTTTGACGAGATCACCGATCGCAAAAATACCTCGTGTATTAAATGGGATTATACCAAAGAGTTTTTAGGTGAGGCAGAAGTTCTCCCGATGTGGGTAGCTGATATGGACTTTAAAACACCCGATTTCATCATTGATGCAGTGAAGGAGCGGGCTACCCATGAGATTTATGGCTATTCCATGCGCCCGCCGGGTTATTATCAATCCATTGTCGATTGGGTAAAAAACCTTCATGGATGGAAAATAGAAAAGGACTGGATCGTTTTTAGCCCGGGGATAGTTCCGGCAGTGAATATAGCGGTACTGGCTTTTACGCAGCCTGGCGATGAAATCATTGTTCAGCCTCCAGTTTATTTTCCATTTTTCACCGCTGTTACTGATCACCGCCGTAAACTGGTTTATAACCAGCTCCGGCTCCACAATGATCGTTATTCTATGGATTTCGATGATCTTCAGAAGAAGATCACTTCTCAAACCAAAATGATCATCATTTCCAATCCCCACAACCCGGTTGGAAGAGCGTGGACTGAAATGGAACTTAAAGAACTTGCAGAAATTTGTATCAAAAATAAAATCCTGATCCTCTCTGATGAGATACACAGTGACCTGGTATTTAAACCCCACCACCATAAGGTAGTGGCTAAACTATCTGGTGAAATTTCGGATCATACGCTAACTATGATGGCACCCAGCAAAACATTCAATCTTGCTGGGATGTCTACTTCGTCAGTCATTATTTCCAACCCGGATTTAAGAAAAACTTTTAAAGCGATGCTCGACAGGCTTCACCTGGGATTGGGGAATATTTTCGGTGCAGCAGCTTCGGAAGCGGCATATACATTTGGCAGCGACTGGCTGGACCAGATGCTGGATTATGTAAAAGGCAATATTGATTTTGTTAATGAGTTCCTGAAAAGGAATTTACCTCAGGTAAAAATGATTTACCCGGAAGCAACCTACATGGTTTGGCTTGATTTCAGCGAACTAAATCTTTCCAGGGAAGAATTAAATAACCTTCTACTTCGCAGCGCAAAGCTTGGGCTGAATGACGGAGAAGTCTTTGGCCCGGGAGGATTGGGTTTTCAGCGCATGAACTTAGCCTGTCCGCGAAGTTATGTCGAAACAGCTATGAAGCAAATGGAGGATGCCATTAAAAGATTACAATGAATCATCATGACGAGGAAATATTAATACTCGACCTTTTCAGAAAGAAATACCAGGATTTTCCGAAGGGTAAGCTGGTAAAATCGGAATCTCCGGATTTTATTTTACGACAGAATTATCATCAGTCTATCGGGATAGAAGTTACAAGATTACGTGAAGCAAATACCCCAAAGAGCAATCCAGGCTTCCCTGTCCCTGAACTGAATTACGCCAATATCAGAGCGGCGATCAGAAGCAAAGAAGAAAAACTTGCCCTTTACCGGCAAAAGAAAATCAATATCTTCTGGCTACTTATAACGATTGATTATATTAGTCTTCCTGATACCATGAGAAACTCAGATTTTATTACCGGTTGGGAAATTAAAACAGAATATCATAAGATATTTCTCTTTGATTTGTTTGAGAAGAGAATCTATTCCCTAAAGTTAAAATAGCAATCACAATATTTTCTGATAATTTAACTCCGACGCGTTTGACAGTTGATTGGATTTAAGAGTCTTCTTGCCCTTTGTATTTGACGAGGTCAAAAACTTGTCGCGTCTCAAGGTGTTGGGGGTATATTATGGATAATCTGGAAGAGGTATTAAGAAAAGAAGAATGAATTGGTATAAGCCATACTCCTGAAAGAGACAGGGCTGGAAAAGTTAAAACAATAGTAGCTTACCCTGATAATAATATTTCACAAACTTTAGACATTATTAATGATATTTCATGAGAAGTAATTATTTTTCATACTTTTGATAATCATAATTCATAAGAAACTATGGATAATAATAAATATTCACATGAAATAACTGCCTTTCATAAAAGGATTGCACCTGAACCTGGAAAACTTGCAGGATATAGTGCACTTATTACGACTTTTAATCTTGCTGCTCCTGTTCCTGATAGAGTTGCACTGATAAGTACAAAACATAAGAGGTATTCCACAGATAATTGGGATGTCTACACACCCCGGCATGCACCAAAGAATTCTTTGACCGGACATCTTACATTCGCTTTAAAATATGAGGGAATAGATCTTGGTGTATTAAAATGCCTTTTTTCTGTGGTTTCTGCAGCAGAAATAATAAGCATTATTGAAGCTGAACCTACTAGCCAGTATTGCAGAAGAATTTGGTTTTTATACGAATGGCTGATGGATAAAACGCTTGCCATACCAGACTTAAAAACCGGTAATTATTTTGATGCAATTGATGATAGGATACAATACCCGGGACCTCCAGAGAATTCTCCCCGTCACAGGATACGTAACAATCTTCCGGGGGTAAAAGACTTTTGTCCCTTAATCAGGAAAACTGATCAACTTGAAGCACATATTGCTGCAAAGCTGGATGAAAAAATCGAGAAATCATTAAATATGGTTAGCAGGGATTCACTTATGCGCGCTGCAGCTTTTTTACTTCTAAAGGATTCAAAGGCTTCCCATACCATTGAAGGTGAAAGTCCTCCTCAAAACAGAATACAAAGATGGGGTAGGGCGATTGGACAGGCTGGAAATAAAGAACTATCTAAAGAGGAACTATTGCGGTTACAAAAAATTGTAATTGAAGATGTGCGGTTCATTAAAGCCGGATGGCGGGATCAGGGTGGATTTGTTGGAGAACATGACAGAATTCATGGCACCCCTATTCCTGACCATATATCTGCCAAATGGCAGGATTTGGAAGTTTTGATTAATGGGTTTATCAAAACAAATAACAGACTCCAGAACTCAGACTTTGACCCGGTTTTAGCTGCAACGATTATTGCATTTGGCTTTGTTTTAATCCATCCGTTTGTCGATGGCAATGGAAGAATTCACCGGTATTTGATCCATCATGTTTTAGCAAAGAAAGGTTTCACAAATAAAAACCTGATATTCCCTGTTTCTGCTGCCATTCTGAAGCGTATAGCAGAATACAGGGAAGTACTGGAAAGCTATTCATTACCGAGAATAGAATTAATCGACTGGCGACCTACACCTGACAATAATGTAGAAGTATTGAATGATACCATTGACTTCTATCGATATTTTGACGCTACAAAAATGGCTGAATTTCTGTATAGCTGCGTACAACAAACTATTGATGAAATTATACCGGAAGAGGTTGATTATCTCCGTAAATATGATGAATTTAAGTTCCGGATTGAGCAATCCTGGGAAATGCCAGATAAGATGATTGCTTTGCTATCCAGATTTCTTGAGCAGGGCGAGGGCAAATTATCAAAAAGAGCAAGAGAAAAGGACTTTCAAATTCTAACTGATGACGAAATTAAACAAATTGAATTTGTTTATTCTGAAATTTTTTATAAAAAATAAACTGATTCCGAAATCATGTGAAATAAAATCTATAATAGCTAAATCAATGGAAATACATCATTTGATTGTCAGAGGAATGTAAAATTATAACACCCGAGTCAAAATAGAAACAAGGCTGGTGTTAGAGTTAATCAGTCTTTATTTCTTCATCAATTCCGCATAATACTTATAAAAATACGGGATAGCCTCAATCCCGTTAAAGAACTGTTTGAGCGGAAAATTTTCATTGGGCGAATGGATGGCATCCGATTCCAGGCCGAATCCCATAAGGATTGATTTAATTCCAAGCACATCCTCAAAAGTTGAAATGATGGGGATGCTACCTCCACTGCGGGTTGGGACCGGAGTTTTTCCGTAAACCGTTTCGTAAGCTTTTTCAGCTGCCTTATAAGCCGGCATATCAATTGGGCAAACATAGCCCTGTCCTCCATGCAAGGGTGTAACTTCAACCTTAACCGATTTGGGTGAAATGGATTCAAAATATTCTTTAAAAAGTTTTTCGATTATCTTATAATTTTGATTCGGAACGAGGCGTGTTGAGATTTTAGCGTAAGCTTTTGATGGCAGAACCGTCTTTGCTCCTTCACCTGTGTAACCTCCCCAGATACCACATACATCAAATGTCGGACGGATTCCGGTACGTTCAGTAGTTGAATAGCCTTCTTCACCAGCAACTTCTTTTAGGTCAATGGCTTTTTTATATTCTTCAAGATTGAAAGGAGCTTTTGCAAGCATCTCTCTTTCCTTCTTCGAAACTTCCATCACATCATCGTAGAAACCAGGAATGGTTATTCTGCCCCGTTCATCAGTCATGCCAGCAATCATCTTACTCATCACATTGATTGGGTTTGCAACAGCACCACCAAAAAGACCGGAATGCAGATCACGATTCGGACCGGTAACTTCCACCTGCCAGTAAGCCAGTCCTCTGAGTCCGGTGGTAATTGATGGAATATCCTCTGCGATCATTCCTGTATCCGAAACGAGAATAATGTCTGCTTTCAGCATCGCTTTATGATCCGCACACCACTTGCCAAGACTCACCGAGCCAACTTCTTCCTCTCCCTCAATCATGAATTTTACATTGCAAGGCAGGTTACCGGTTTTAACCATATATTCGAATGCTTTGGCATGCATGAACGACTGACCTTTATCATCATCGGCGCCACGGGCAAATATTTTCCCTTCCCTGATCTCAGGTTCAAAAGGCGGAGATTTCCAAAGGTCAATCGGATCCACCGGCATCACATCGTAATGGGCATAAACCAAAACAGTTGGCGCGTTTTTGTCAACCATTTTTTCGCCGTAAACCACCGGATTACCTGCCGTAGGCATTACTTCGGCTTTGTCGGCACCGGCTTTCAGCAGCGTTTGTTTCCAGTATTCTGCCGCCTTTTTCATATCTTCCTTTTTTTCCGTTTGAGAACTGATAGAAGGGATTCGAATTAATCCAAACAGTTCTTCAAGGAACCGGTCTTTATTGCTTTCGATGTAAGTTTTTAAGTCTTTCATGTATGTAAGGTTATTTAATTATTAATTGAATGATCGTCAAAAATAATAATTCCCCTTAAGGTGGTGGTTAAATAATTTTAATTTTGTCTGCGGAAGTAGAAATGAGGAATAGGGGGTATATGGTTATATAGGTGTAAGGGAAATAGGGAATTTAGATGGTAGATTTTTGGTCAGGATTTAGTTTAAGCATATTCTGAAGAAATGGAAAATATATTTGAAGAACCTGAGGGTAAGTATGATGAAAACCGGGATTTTACAAGCTTGATTTGCTGGAAGGATGCTCGTCAGGTTAAATTATTCTTTTATAAGAAAGTACTGCCTTTACTTCCGAAAGAGGAAAAGTTTAACCTGGATATACAAATAAGAAAAGCTTCTTGCAGTTCGACAACCAATATTTCAGAGGGTTACGGCCGCTTTCATTTTCAGGAAGGACTTCAGTTCTATAGGATTTCGAGAGGCTCTATGTACGAATTGAAGGATCACCTTATCAGTTGTTTGGATTTTGAATACATCAACAAAGTAATTTACAATGAAGGCCTGGAATTAATTGAAAAGGCAAAAATCAGTTTGAATGGCTTCATTAATTATGTCAAAAGTAAAAACGAGAAATTACATTAATCTCTATGACTAATATTAATTCAGCCCTTATTCCCCCTATACCTCTATACCCCTATACCTTAAGAGCATGCAAAAAATCAAAATAGCCATCAACGGTTTCGGCAGGATAGGCCGGATGTTCTTCAGGATCGCCCATGCAAAGGAGAACTTCGACATTGTGGCCATCAACGATGTAATGGAACCCTATACCATGGCTCATCTGCTGAAATATGACTCGGTTCACAGGCGGTTCAACGGTCAGGTGGAATCCAACCACGATCATCTCATTGTAAATGGCAAAAAGATTCTGATTTTTCGTGAAGAAAATCCTGAAAATCTGCCATGGAAGAAACTGGGTATCGATGTTGTGATCGAAGCCACAGGTAAATTTCTAAGCCGCGATGCTGCTTTAAAGCATGTTAATTCCGGAGCGAGAAAAGTTATCATTTCTGCGCCTGCAAAAGGTGAAAGCGATGGAGTTCAATATATCGTTCTTGGTGTGAACAACCACCTGATCAACAAAGGGGATAAAGTAATTTCAAATTCTTCCTGTACCACCAACAATGTGGCTCCCCTTATCATGGTGCTTGATAAATTCTGGGGCATTGAAAAAGCATTCATTACCACCGTACATTCCTATACCCGCGATCAGAATATCCTCGATGGTCCGCACAGCGATCTCCGCCGGGGCAGGGCAGCGGCTTATTCTATTGTTCCGACAACAACCGGCGCTGCAAAGGCAGTAACAAAGATATTTCCTCACCTTGATAAGAATATAGGTGGCGCCGGAATCCGGGTTCCAGTTCCTGATGGCTCACTCACCGACCTGACATGTACCCTGAAGCACTGTACCTCCATCGAAGAGATCAATCAAAAATTCAAAGAAGCTTCAGAAACTTACCTTCACGGCATCCTCGAATATACTGAAGATCCTATTGTTTCGATGGATGTGATCGGGAATTCGCACTCAGCCGTTTTTGATTCAAAACTTACAGCTGTGCTTGGCGACAAAAACAAGCTGGTGAAAGTGGTCGCATGGTACGATAACGAAGTGGGGTATTCTTACCGGTTGGCGGAGCTGGTGGAGTTGTTTGTGTGAGCATGGAGCCCCGCAAAGCGGGATCTTCGCTGCGCTTCGACATGGGGCTTGGGGCATGGAGCAAATCCAGTAATCCTCTATTTCCCCTATTTCTCGTCTAACTACTAACTACTCAGTACTCAGTACTATTCTTTCACCATCTTCCCCACTTCCACCATCTTTTCATTTTGCAGCCGCACGAAATAAACTCCCTGTGGCAGAGCGCTGATGTCGATTTGGATTTCGGTATTGGTTAGCTGCCTTTCAAGTAATTTTTCCCCGCTTACATTGAATACTGAAAACTGGGTATTGTTGGTTACTAAAGTTGATAAAAGTGTGATCCTGTCTTTAATAGGATTAGGAAAGATTGTAATTGAATTTTGTACCGCCTCGCTTTCATTTATTCCAGTCGTGCCACCACTTGTAGTTTTTAATATTAAACCTTTACTACCCACTACGAATCCATTATTTTCATTTAAAAAATTGACACAAGATAATCCCAAACCATAAGGACCTCCAGTATATTGGAGTGACCAATCGTTTCCGCCATTTGTGGTTTTTAATATTATTCTATTCATATTACTATCATTTCCTACAGCATACCCAATATTTGAGTTAGGAAAATGACTAAAATTTAACCCTTGGGCAATGTTAACATAGTTACCTGTCCAGGTTGTTCCACCATTAGTTGTTTTAACTAAATACCCGGTGTAATTTTTTTGTCCTGAGACAAAACCATTATTCTGATCAGTAAAACATATTGAAGAAAGTGATCCGTAATCTGGCCCACATGAAAAAACGAGTTCCCAATTGGCACCCCCATTTAAAGTTTTAATAATTATACCACGAAAACTCATAAATACTTTCTGACCGACTGCAAAACCTGTATCATTATTCATAAAGTAAACGGCCATAAGCTTTGTATTGACCTCCCAGGTAGAACTTGCCCAACTTTCTCCTCCATCTGTGGTTTTGAGTATTAGTCCGGGTTCTATGACATCACCTCCGACCACATAGCCAATATCTTCTGTTGGAAAATGAACGGCAAGTAAATTGCTGGTGGTTCCTGTTATAAAAGTTGTCCAGTTTTCTCCTGCATCTGTTGTTTTTAATATTGTTCCATAATTTCCAACTACATAACCAATATTTTGGTTGATAAAGAAAACGGAATTTAATTCTGCTGAAATGCCTGAATTTATTATACTCCAATTCTCACCACCATCGATGGATTTTAAAATTGTACCAGCTTCGCCGACTGTAAAACCTGTATCATTGTCAGTAAAACAGATGGATGTAAGGTGATTTGTCGTGTTGGAATTTTGTGGCAACCACTGTGCTGTTGCAGCGTTTATAGTAAACACAGCAAACAATAAAAAAATAGTTTTTTTTATAATTGATACGCTTTAAGATTTATACATTATTTTTTTCTTCGTGCTCCTTCGTGTTCCTTTGTGGTTAAATTTAAAAAGACTTAACCAAAAAGACCACCAAGGCTTTTCACAAAGTTACACAAAGTCTAACATCTAACTACTATGTACTAAATACTCAGTACTAACTATTCCTTCACCATCTTCACCACGTCCACCATCTTTTCATTTTGCAACTTTACGAAATAAACTCCCCGTGGCAGGGCGCTGATGTCGATTTGAGTTTCTTTTTCTGTTAGCTGCCTTTCAATTACTTTTTCCCCGCTAACATTAAATATTGAAAGCTGAGAAACACCGATTATTGCAGTTGATGTAACGGTGATTAAATCATTTGCAGGGTTTGGGCTGAGAGTATAGTTTATAGTGCTTGGTTGCTTTTCTTCCTCCACACCGGTCGAATAGCACATGCTTTGGTATTCGTTGGTTTGGGCAAAACTTGCAAATGAATTCTGCTCGGTAATCGTAAATAAAATCAGCCCAATATAAATTGTATCTCCTTCCGGATAAGGATAGTCGGTAAAATAAGTTTTTACATAATAATTCCCTGGATTCAAAGAATCCAATGTAGCCGATAAATCAAAATTACACATGCAATATGCAATCCACCCAACCAGGTCCAATTGGTACCATGCCAAAGTATCACCCTCCAGTTGAATTACTTCCATTGCGTAATAACTGGCACAATTCCTTTGAACAGAATCGTTTCTGAGGGTTACTGAATTTCCATTCACCTCGGCGCTCAATACGCCATAGGGATCCCACTTTGCCCATACGGCAAATGGTAATGCTAAAAAAATAAATACAACTGTTTTCATAATTTTTCCTTTTAAGGTTTAAAATAACTTTATGTGATTTTCGGCTGCCAAATATATGACAATTTTTAGGCTAAGTCAAGCTTTTATTCGAAAAAGATGGGATTGTTTGGTTACTTCCCCATGCTCCACGCAATGGGCTCAATCATAAAACATCCAGCTCAAGCTATAGTTGGATTATGCATCAGACCGAAGGAATCGTATAATTAGTGGATTAATTTCAGTTCTTTAATAAAAGTAAAGTGAACATCGTTGGCAATCAGTGCTAAATCATTTTGCATTGCTGATGCAGCTATCCAAATATCATTTTCAGGAATGGGTTTTCCATCTTTTTTTAATTGACTTTTTATCTGGCTGTATATTTTAGCAGTTTCTTCGTCAATTTGAACGATGCGGCAAATGTTAGCAAATTCGTTTACCTGTTTCAGATGCTTGCTCCTCTTACCTGAATTTTCAGCGCCATAAAGAAGTTCTCCATAGGTGATGGCTGAAATAAATAACTCAGTAATGTTTTCAATTTGTTTTTTGGCAAGTTGTGAACCTAGAAAAAAATCAATAATAATACTGGTATCGAGTAGGCATTTCTTACCATTCATTTTTATCAATTTTTTCGAATCCTTCTTCAATAGTTGCCTTAAACTCCAATCCTTCATCTTTATCCATTATTCCATAAAAATCTTTAACTGACTTTTTATCTGACATGTGATGTTTTTTTTCCTTTTTCAAAACAGCGCTCAGTTTGTCAATTATCTTTTCATTGGATAAATGCAGCACCTCTTTAATAAATTCCAATTTTTTCCTTGCTATGTCCATATTGATTTACTTGAGGTAACAAATTTAAGAAAACTAATTGATCTTTTTCAAATTAAACCAATTCAAACAAGTAATTTGTTTGAAATAATTGGAAAAATAGTGAAATATACTTAAGGGTGATCTGGTCACTTACCCTATGCTCCAAGCACCATGCCCCATGCTATTCCTCAATCATAAAACATCCAGCTCAAGCCAAACCGGAAGCCGCCATCCTGCATAGGGTAGGAGGGAACGGTGTAATAGCTGAAGTCCTTGAAAAGGTATCCAAAATTGACGTATTTCAGGGTTAGTCGCGCCCGCTTGATCTGAAGGTTAAGGAAAATATCACCGTAAAAATAATTTCCAACCTTTTTATCATCCTGCAAATAAAAACTTTTGATAGCAGGCATATAGGCATAGCCGAAGTAGGAGGTATTGTAGAATACATCAACGCCCGGTTGCAGGATGGCCGCCTTTTTAAATAAGTCTTTGGTGTAGTAAATGGAAACATCACCTGCAAACTCCGGAACCCGCAGGGCGCTGTTCGAAGCATTTTGGTACACACCCCTCAGGTCGAAGCTCCAGTTTCCCAAATGGATCAGCTTACGCAAATAAGCCGAAAACACATTCAGGTTATCGCCAAGTTGTGCTGGCATAGCCACCGAATCCATGTACACAAAGCTTCCAATATTAATGAGGTTTACACCGGCATGCAGATTTTTTATGCTGTATTGAATGTTGTTAAGCACAAAGCTTTCCTTCTTTAAAATATTATCCCACCTGAAATGATTGGAATAAAAACGCTTATAAAAATAATCGGGTTCCTGCAGGGCATGGGTAAGAGTATAGGACAATTCGCCCCATTTTGTATTGATCGAAAGAATTCCTTTTAAGTGATAATCGCCCGCAGAGGCATTACCCGTTACAAAATCACCCATAAACCCAAGCCGGAGGATGTCAGAAACGGTAAAATTTACCTCTCCCGATGGAATGAGTTGGCTGATATAAGTTTTTGCTGAATCAAGGGTGAATTCGGTGTAAAGATGTTTAACCGCAAAGTTAAAGGTCAGCAACTGGGGCTTTGCATTGTCGGTGTTGGTCCATGAAAGTTGATTTTCAAGTATGGTGATAAAAGTGGAATCATAAGTCGGATTAACCGAATCATAGGTGTACTGGTAAAATCCATTTTTATCTGTCAATTCCTGCTGGTAAAGATGGATCTTTCGTGAATAAAGAGATGAAAGGGAAATGTTTCCCGGAATTATTTTTCTATGAGGAGCCAGCGAATCTTCATTTTCCAGCCTGAACCGGTGCCTTTTCGAAAGAAAGAAATATTGCTTGATGTAATAGGTATTTTCCTTATAACCAGTTTTGGCTGTATTGAGGTTCACTTCATAATTCTGTCGGCTTTGTTCAATGTTTTGTTCGAAAATTGAGTCGTATTTTATCCCGCCGTTTTCCTCCACCTTTATTTTATTATGAAGGTATACGGCTAAAACCATATACCGGTAATCCTTTGTTTGAAACCTGGTTTTAAAGGCAAAATTTTTATCATCCGATTTCTGGTTTGGATAGTAACCCGGCCCATTTGTATATCTGAAGGTAAGCCCTACATTAAGCCATTTTGAAATATTTTGGGAAGCATCAACAGATAAATTTTGTTCCTTTTTCGAACCCATTACATATTTCAAATGTGTATAAGGTGTTCCTACCCAGTTAAAGGTAAGGCTATCGTTGTAAAATAAAAATTTTTCAAATGAATGGGTATTGCCAAAATCAAATCCACTTTTCAAAACTGGTTTATATATCATATTAATGGCAGCATCACCAATGTTTCCAAGTGTAGCGTAATAGTTTCCCGGCCTTGAAACGGGATCGTATTTTTGGATGCCTGTAATTAATGTGTCAATTGGTTTTAGAAATTCCGGGCCAGCTGTTTCAAAATCATGATTGAAATAATAAACTTTCGATGAATCTAAGGATGTTATTATTGTATCCTGGGCAAAAAGAAACGATTTAACCGTGAGGGAAAAAAGCAGGGGAATAATAATTTTAAAAAAACTTTGCAGCATCAGATTCATTAAAATGAATTAACGAAAGTAATTTTTAAATATTTAAGAAAGCCTGCCTGGGATGAAAAAATTTCAACAGGATTGAAAAAAAGGAAGTTACAAGGAAACGCATAAATTAAAAAACCCCATCATTTCTGACGGGGTTTTTAATAAGG
The DNA here is from genome assembly GCA_963749345.1 of uncultured Bacteroidales bacterium. Classification (GTDB taxonomy): domain Bacteria; phylum Bacteroidota; class Bacteroidia; order Bacteroidales; family JAADJA01; genus JAADJA01. The sequence continues at coordinate 1,965,353 of CAVVMO010000004.1, forward strand.
CTGGCGACGACCGGATTTTACCCCGACAACGAAGTTCGTCGGGGTTACCACCCGAAGCAAAGATCATTTTAACCTCAAACAAAAAATATTTTCTGGAATGATTTTGAAATTGCAGTATTAATATCAGGCTAAAACAAAAAACCCCATCATTTCTGACGGGGTTTTTAATAAGGCTGGCGACGACCTACTTTCCCACCCGAAGGCAGTATCATCGGCGCTGGCGGGCTTAACTTCTCTGTTCGGAATGGGAAGAGGTGGACCCCACCGCAATAGTCACCATAAGATCGTGAATATTTTATGACATATAAGAGAAAGAAAACACAGTATGTACGAATAGTTAAAACGTTCAGAAAAAAGCTTACGGGTAATTAGTACTGCTCGGCTTTGCCATTACTGACTTTACACCTGCAGCCTATCAACGTCGTAGTCTACAACGACCCTTAAAAGAAGTCTCATCTTGGACTAAGTTTCGTGCTTAGATGCTTTCAGCACTTATCTCATCCGCACATAGCTACCCTGCAATGCAGCTGGCGCCACAACAGGTACACTAGAGGTGCGTCCAACCGGGTCCTCTCGTACTACGGTCAGGTATCCTCAAACTTCTAACGCCCACAACAGATAGGGACCGAACTGTCTCGCGACGTTCTGAACCCAGCTCACGTGCCACTTTAATCGGCGAACAGCCGAACCCTTGGGACCTTCTCCAGCCCCAGGATGTGACGAGCCGACATCGAGGTGCCAAACCACTCCGTCGATGTGAGCTCTTGGGAGTGATCAGCCTGTTATCCCCGGAGTACCTTTTATCCTTTGAGCGATGGCCCTTCCATACGGAACCACCGGATCACTATGTCCTACTTTCGTATCTGGTCGACTTGTAGGTCTCACAGTCAAGCACCCTTATGCCATTGCACTCTGCGCACGGTTACCAAGCGTGCTGAGGGTACCTTTGAAAGCCTCCGTTACGCTTTTGGAGGCGACCACCCCAGTCAAACTACCCACCAAACACTGTCCCCCGTTGTGCGGGGTTAGGCGTCAAATAAACAAAGGGTGGTATTTCAAGGTTGACTCCACGACCCCTGGCGAGGCCGCTTCAAAGTCTCCCACCTATCCTACACATTGTTTATCCAACGTCAATGTTAAGTTATAGTGAAGGTTCACGGGGTCTTTCCGTCCCGTTGCGGGTATCCGGCATCTTCACCGGAACTACAATTTCACCGAGCTCATGGCTGAGACAGCGCCCAGATCGTTACACCATTCGTGCAGGTCGGAACTTACCCGACAAGGAATTTCGCTACCTTAGGACCGTTATAGTTACGGCCGCCGTTTACCGGGGCTTCATTTCAAAGCTTCTCCATCTTGCGACGGATAACATCTCCACTTAACCTTCCGGCACCGGGCAGGTGTCAGGCCTTATACATCATCTTTAAATTTAGCAAAGCCATGTGTTTTTGATAAACAGTCGCCTGGGCCATTTCTCTGCGGCCCCGATTGCTCGGGGCACCCTTTATCCCGAAGTTACAGGGTTAGTTTGCCTAGTTCCTTAGCCATGGATCACTCGAGCACCTTTGGATACTCTCCTCGACTACCTGTGTCGGTTTGCGGTACGGGCAGCAATAACATGAAGCTTAGAGGGTTTTCTTGAAAGTATGATTAGGACCACTATCCGCTTGTCCGAAGACTTGCGGTACTATCGAGCTTCAGCACATTCAACGGATTTACCTGCTGAATGTATACCTAAACTCTTCAACGTACTATTCCGTCAGTACGCGGGTCTTTCACTCCTTTGTCACCCCATCGCAGCTATTGCTGGTACTGGAATATTAACCAGTTATCCATCGACTACCCCTTTCGGGTTCGCCTTAGGACCCGACTAACCCTGATCCGATTAGCGTTGATCAGGAAACCTTAGTCTTTCGGTGTGCAGGTTTCTCGCCTGCATTATCGTTACTTATGCCTACATTTGCTTTTCCAGACGCTCCAGCATACCTTACGATACACCTTCAACGCAACTGGAATGCTCCCCTACCACTTTCGTCTTGCGACGAAAATCTATAGCTTCGGTAATATGCTTATGCCCGATTATTATCCATGCCCGATCGCTCGACTAGTGAGCTGTTACGCACTCTTTAAATGAATGGCTGCTTCCAAGCCAACATCCTAGCTGTCAAAGCAATCAGACCTCGTTTAAACAACAACTTAGCATATATTTAGGGACCTTAGCTGATAGTCCGGGTTCTTTCCCTCTCGGCGCTGGACCTTAGCACCCAACGCCTCACTCCCGAGCAACATGTCATAGCATTCGGAGTTTGTCAGGGTTTGGTAGGCGGTGAAGCCCCCTAGCCCAATCAGTAGCTCTACCTCTATGACACTTGTACTCGAGGCTGCACCTAAATGCATTTCGGGGAGTACGAGCTATCTCTCAGTTTGATTAGCCTTTCACCCCTACCCACAGTTCATCCAAACACTTTTCAACGTATACTAGTTCGGTCCTCCATCCCGTGTTACCGAGACTTCAACCTGACCATGGGTAGATCACAAAGTTTCGCGTCTACCCCCACTAACTGAACGCCCTGTTCAGACTTGCTTTCGCTTCGGCTTCTCCCGTTTTCAGGATTAACCTCGCTAGCGAGGAGTAACTCGTAGGCTCATTATGCAAAAGGCACGCCGTCAGCTACTATTAGTCCGAAAACTAAATTGGCCTCCGACCGCTTGTAAGCGCACGGTTTCAGGATCTATTTCACTCTTCTGTTCGAAGTACTTTTCACCTTTCCCTCACGGTACTTGTTCACTATCGGTCTCTCAGTAGTATTTAGCCTTGCCAGATGGTGCTGGCAGCTTCCCGCAGGATTTCTCCGGTCCCGCGGTACTCAGGATACTGCTAGGTCATAAATTGATTTTGTTTACGGGACTATCACCCCCTATGGTCCAACTTTCCAGAAGTGTTCTACTATCAATTTACTTTCCACGTTACAGTCCTACAACCCCAACATTGCCGTAACAATATTGGTTTGGGCTTTTCCCCGTTCGCTCGCCACTACTTAGGGAATCACTATTGTTTTCTCTTCCTCCAGGTAATGAGATGTTTCAGTTCCCTGGGTTAGCTTTCCGATTACTCGGAATATCTGGCCTTCAGCCAGATGGGTTGCCCCATTCGGAAATCCCCGGATAAAAGGTTATTTGCACCTACCCGAGGCTTATCGCAGCTTGTCACGTCCTTCATCGCCTCTGAGAGCCAAGGCATTCACCGTACGCTCTTAATTACTTTCTTTCTGTAGTCGTAATAATCTTAAACTACTTTTACTGTATTTTCTTTCAATATGTCAAAGAACTTTTAGGGTTTTCTGTGATTTTCGGTAAGCGGATGACGTGTCACACGCACTCACTCTCAAAATCACACCCAATTTGTGGAGAATAAGGGATTCGAACCCTTGACCCCCTGCGTGCAAGGCAGGTGCTCTAGCCAGCTGAGCTAATTCCCCAAAGAGCTTTTGTAGTCCCGCGCAGACTTGAACTGCGGACCCCTACATTATCAGTGTAGTGCTCTAACCAACTGAGCTACGGGACTGTTTCCTTGTTTAGAATTTCAATCTTTTCAATTCCCGAAGCCCTTGTTCATAGAGCTTCAGAGATTTCCCTCTTCGCTCTAATGGAAGAGCCCTCACAATCACTCGTTTGGGATAATATAAAAATAAAGTAAAGTTCGTAGCAAATATCATCCCGCCAAAAGCGGGACAATAGTAAATGCTCTAGAAAGGAGGTATTCCAGCCACACCTTCCGGTACGGCTACCTTGTTACGACTTAGCCCCAGTCACTAGTTTTACCCTAGGCCGCTCCTTGCGGTCACGGACTTCAGGTACCCCCAGCTTCCATGGCTTGACGGGCGGTGTGTACAAGGCCCGGGAACGTATTCACCGCACCATTGCTGATATGCGATTACTAGCGAATCCAACTTCACGAAGTCGAGTTGCAGACTTCGATCCGAACTGAGACCGGTTTTCGAGATTAGCATCCTGTCACCAGGTAGCGACCCTCTGTACCGGCCATTGTAGCACGTGTGTAGCCCTGGACATAAGGGCCGTGCTGATTTGACGTCATCCCCACCTTCCTCACTACTTGCGTAGGCAGTTTCCTTAGAGTTCCCAGCATTACCTGATGGCAACTAAGAATAGGGGTTGCGCTCGTTATGGGACTTAACCCGACACCTCACGGCACGAGCTGACGACAACCATGCAGCACCTTGCAAAACGCCCCGAAGGGAATTCCGCTTTCACGAAACGTCGTTCTGCATTTGAGCCCAGGTAAGGTTCCTCGCGTATCATCGAATTAAACCACATGCTCCTCCGCTTGTGCGGGCCCCCGTCAATTCCTTTGAGTTTCAACCTTGCGATCGTACTCCCCAGGTGGATCACTTATTGCTTTCGTTCAGTCGCTGACAGTATATCGCCAACAACGAGTGATCATCGTTTACAGCGTGGACTACCAGGGTATCTAATCCTGTTTGCTCCCCACGCTTTCGTGCATGAGCGTCAGTTTTAGTTTAGTGAGTTGCCTTCGCTATCGGAGTTCTGTATCATATCTATGCATTTCACCGCTACATGATACATTCCACCCACTTCAACTATACTCAAGAACGACAGTATCAATGGCAGTTCTACAGTTGAGCTGTAGGATTTCACCACTGACTTATCATTCCGCCTGCGCACCCTTTAAACCCAATGAATCCGGATAACGCTTGCACCCTCCGTATTACCGCGGCTGCTGGCACGGAGTTAGCCGGTGCTTATTCGCACGGTACCGTCAATTCCGCACACGTGCGGAAGATTCTTCCCGTACAAAAGCAGTTTACAACCCATAGGGCCTTCATCCTGCACGCGGCATGGCTGGGTCAGACTTGCGTCCATTGCCCAATATTCCTTACTGCTGCCTCCCGTAGGAGTCTGGTCCGTGTCTCAGTACCAGTGTGGGGGAATGTCCTCTCAGAACCCCTAGACATCGCAGCCTTGGTGAGCCGTTACCTCACCAACTAGCTAATGTCACGCATGCCCATCTCTAACCGCCGGAGCTTTAATTTATCAATCATGCGAATGATAAATGTTATGAGGTATTAATCCCGATTTCTCGGGGCTATTCCCCAGTTAGAGGTAAGTTGCATACGCGTTACGCACCCGTGCGCCGGTCGTCAGCATGTATTGCTACACCTGTTACCCCTCGACTTGCATGTATTAAGCCTGCCGCTAGCGTTCATCCTGAGCCAGGATCAAACTCTCCATTGTAATAAAAGTCATTTGATGTCTCAAGATTTACTATTCACAAATCAATTAGGATATTGCGGATATTTGCTACTAGGCTTTACTTCAATTTTTTCAAAGAACTATTTATATCGTTTTAACTTCTTCTGTTTTTTAAAACGGGCTGCAAAAGTACACCCATTTTTTTAATGTGCAAGCTTTTTATAAAAAAAATTATTAACTCGCAAAAAATGAGGGTAGCAAAGATAATAAAAAAAATTGCGCCACCCAATTATATTTCAGATTTTTTTCAAGAACGATTTGTTAAAAGCGGGTGCAAAGATAGAAGTTATTAAATTTAAAAAACAAGTCTTTTAAAAATATTTTTAATTTCTTTTTTAAGTGCCTGTTTTTGAATTGATATACTTAAAAAAATTGTTTTACATTTGCTTTTTTCCTGGAGAAGTTAGTATGTTAATCCTTCTCTCCTCAGGAAGATTTTTATAATAAAGTCCATAAATCGAAGTTAGTTTTGTTGAGTAATCAATTCGTTATAGCATGATAAAATTTTCGGATCGTATTGCTAAGGTCATTTTGCTGGTTATAATTATTTCGTGGGTTCATAGAACAATGGCTCAGGAAATTAGAAGAGAAATCAAAGACAAAAAGACTTTTATCGATAGGGTTTCAATTGGGGGAGCGCTGGGTTTTGGATTTGGCAGTAATTCAATCTTAGTGGATGTATCACCCATAATAGGATATTCAGTAACCGATAATTTTGTTGTTGGTCTTGGATTGACTTATAAATACTATCAATTGAATGATTACTATTTGAAATTAGATGATGGGTCCCTATCGGATTTGAAAAACAATATCTATGGGGGAAGCGTCTTTGCAAGATATTTTTTAACCGGAATAGGAATCCCCGTGATCGAGAATATGTTTTTACACGCAGAAGTCGAACCCTTGATCTTTACAAATGACTACAAGCTTATGCCTTATAAACAGGGAGATTTTATCGATGCATATGGCAATTATTACATAAATGAAAACGAACAATTAACTATTACCAGTTATTTCCTTGGCGGTGGCTTAAGACAAATGATTACTGACCGATCCTATCTTTATATTGAAGTCCTTTGGAACTTTAATGAGGAGCTTTATTCACCCTATTCTAACCCAAGAATCAGAATAGGATTTGCAGCTGGGTTTTAATATTTAGTTTTCTTTAGGTATTCTCTTTAACACTTCAATCGTTAAATCCCAGAATTTCGAGACGCTCTTGATCTCAAGTCTTTCATCCGGAGAATGGGCACCTTTGATAGTTGGACCAAAGGATATCATATCCATTGACGGATACACATTCCCAATCAGTCCACATTCCAATCCTGCATGAATGGCTTTTACCTGAGGTTCATTTTTAAAAAGATCGACATAGGCTTTCCTCGTAATTTCAACTATCTCGGAGTTTGAATTGGGTTTCCAACCCGGATATCCATCAGAATGTTTAATCTCTGCTCCGGCAAGTTTAAAAACACTTGCTACCATGTTACAAATATCTTCCTTGGCCGATTCAACCGAACTTCTCTGACTGGTGGAGATTGTAATTACATTGTCTTTAATTTTTATCGAAGCCAGGTTGGTGGATGTTTCAACAAAGTTTGGAATGTCAGCCGACCATGCAATAACTCCATGGGGGCAAGCGTAAATTGAATTAATCAGTTTATGATGGGTTTCGATATCGATAAGAAATTCCGGCTTTTTGGCTTCTTCTATTATAATCTTCAAATCCGGTTCAGTTACCTTGTATTCTTCCTTTGCTATTGAATTGAAATGTTTAACAAAATCAATTAATGATGTTGCATTCCCTGATGGCACGCATGCAGCAGCAAATGCTTCGCGCGCTATAGCATTTCTCAAATTACCACCATCAATATGAGATATTCTGAGGCCGAAATCTTTTGTCGTTTGCCATAAAATCCGGTTAAGCAGTTTATTGGCGTTGGCCCTGCCTTTTTGAATGTCGTCTCCGGAATGACCACCAGTAAGACCTGAAACCTTTATTGTAAAAAACTCGACGGAATCAGGAACCTTATCCTTATTAAACGTCAAATTGACAACCGTATCTTTACCACCTGCGCACCCAATAAAAAGCTCGCCTTCGTCTTCCGAATCAAGATTTAATAAGATTTCACTTTTCAAAAATCCAGACTTTAGACCGTTGGCTCCTGTTAAGCCGGTTTCTTCATCCACGGTGAATAAGCATTCAATAGGGCCATGATGTATATCGGTGGCCTCCAAAATGGCCAACTGAGCAGCTATTCCAATACCATCGTCGGCACCAAGCGTTGTTCCTTTTGATTTTATCCATCCATTATCAATCCATGCCTGTATTGGATCCGTCGTGAAATTAAAATTTAGGTCACTGTTTTTTTCACATACCATGTCGACATGACTCTGTAATACAATTGATTTTACATGCTCAAATCCTTTGGTCGCTGGTTTTCGGATAAGAATGTTACCAGTATCATCTTGAATAGTATCCAGGTTTTGCTTTTTGCCAAATTCTAAAATGTATTTGAGAATTTTTTCCTCATTTTTTGAAGGGCGAGGAATTTTTAATATTTCGCTAAAATAATACCACAATTTTTCCGGATGTAATTTGTTAATCTCGTTTGACATTACTTTATTTTATTTGAAGGTTAAAACTTATTATTTAAGCTTTCAAAGATATAATTTCTTTGATAAATAAGGCTAACCTAATGAAATAACTCCTGCTTTAGAATAATAAAAATCATGAATATAAAATTGTAGAAGGGTTTGAACGGTTAATAACTTAAGTAATTAAATTAATGTAAAATCCACTTAAAAGCTTAGATTTTGCAAAGATTTCATATCTAATAGATATTCTCCGGAAGGTTAATTAATTGAAACAAAATTTAATTGTCAGGAATGTATTACTTCAACATGAAGTATTACTTTTAATTGATTTATTTAAAACTTTCCGATCTCAAAACTAATTGGGATTCTAATCCAAACCTCAACAGACTTTCCTTCGAATTTTGCCGGTTTAAATCTAGCTTTTTTGACAGCTTCTATCGCTGCTTCATCCAGCCCGGGAATGCTTTCTTCTATTTCTGTTTCTTTTATTGAGCCAGTTTTGCTTATTAGTGCCTTAATCATTACTTTACCACTCAGGCCATGTTCCCTCGCCTCTGGAGGGTAAATTATATGGATAGTTGAGAGTATTTTAGGTGCCTCATCATAAAGTTTCTGTTGCTCTTCTAATGGTCGTTCCTGAAAGGGTAAAAGAGAAGTGGTTTTTACAAATCCCCATTTCTTATTATAATGTACAGCCCAAACAGCTTCTTTCGGAAAATATTTGTAAGTTTCGATTACTTCCCCGCGAGGAATTAATGCGATTTGCTGAGAAATACTATTGGGGAGCGTAACCAAGGGAGTGTCATTTAAAACTTTTGCCTTTTTAGCAATCTGTGTATTGATTTCATAAAGATCAATAAAATTCAGAGAAATGGATGATCTTGAGGTTGCAATACTTACCTCCGCTGGCGTCAAAGCTTCATTATCCGCAGTTTCATTTTGAGCTGATGCAAAAAATCCATTGAGCAGCAGAGAGGTTACTGATAATAATAAAGTCATTTTCATCTCAAAAAAATTTAAGATATTTACATTTATACGTATTGGAATTAAATAAGTTGGTTTATTTAAATAATTTATTCGTCTATTAAATTAAAACAGACGAACATTGATAAGAGTGAGCAAGAGTTTATGAGTATTTAAGTAACTTTATGGTTTCTTTTGGATTAGCTGAGGCAAAAATACTTTGTCCTGCGACTAGAATATCAGCACCTGCTTGAAAAAGTTTTTCCGCATTGGTTAAATCAACTCCACCATCTACTTCAATAAGTGTTGGTATATTGCGGGTTTTAATTAGATTCTTAAGTTTGGATACTTTTGAATATGTATTCTCGATAAACTTTTGTCCGCCAAATCCCGGATTCACTGACATTAGAAGAACCAAGTCTAAATCATCCAATATGTCTTCCAATACCGAAGTATTTGTATGGGGATTCAGAACGACTCCGGCAGTCATTCCTAATTCTTTGATTGCATAAACCGAACTGTGCAAATGTGTGCAAGCTTCATAATGAATAGTAAGGATATTGGCACCATAGTCCTTAAACCGTTCGAAATACCTTTCTGCCTGAACGATCATTAAGTGAACGTCTAATGGCTTTTTTGCATACTTATGAATAAATTTAAGGATGGGAAATCCAAAAGAAATATTTGGAACAAATACGCCATCCATAATATCGATATGAAACCAATCTGCCTCACTGGAATTAATCATTTCAATTTCTTCCCTAAGACGTCCAAAGTCGGCTGAAAGCAAAGAAGGAGCAATTAATTTTTTCATAGTATGAAAAATGTAAACCGCATAAAAGTAATAAGAAATTCAAAAACAAAAGAGCGGATTTTTGATCCGCTCTTTTACTAACCTAAAAATGCTTTTAACTGATTACTTCTTGATGTTTGCTTAAGCCTTTTAATAGCTTTTTCTTTGATTTGTCGTACACGCTCCCTTGTTAGCTCATATTTATCAGCTATTTCATCAAGGGAGAGTGGCAGATTATTGTTTAATCCAAAATGCAAACGGAGTATATCAGCTTCCCTTGCGGTTAAGGTTGAAATTGCTCTTTCAATTTCGATTTTTAGTGAATCATGAATTAATTTTTTTTCAGAATCCGGCAATTCATCACTTCCAATCACATCATAAAGGTTGTTATCTTCATCTGATGATAACGGTGCATCCATAGAAAGATGACGACCGGAATTTCTCATTGAAATTTTAATATCATCTTCATCAACCTCTAATAGCTTAGCAATTTCAGAAGAATTAGGCTCCCTTTCAAATTTCTGCTCCAATTGAGCATATGCTTTATTAATCTTGCTAAGCGCACCAATCCGGTTGAGAGGTAACCTTACTATCCTTGATTGTTCAGCCAATGCCTGCATAATGGATTGCCTGATCCACCAGACGGCATATGATATGAATTTAAATCCCCTGGTTTCGTCAAATCGCTGAGCGGCTTTTATTAATCCAACATTTCCTTCATTAATAATATCCTGCAAACTCAATCCCTGATTCTGGTATTGTTTGGAAACAGAAACGACAAAGCGCAGGTTGGCTTTTGTAAGTCTTTCGAGGGCGCTCCAATCTCCCATTTTAATGCGCTGGGCGAGTGCCACCTCTTCGTCGGCAGTAATCAAACCAACCTTGCTAATTTCATGAAGGTATTTTTCAAGTGATGCAGTATCACGGTTGGTAACCTGCTTTATAATCTTTAGCTGCCGCATAATCCAGATTTAAATAATTAATAATCCTTGCTTCCATTATGTTGATGAAAGCCAGGATTAATTTTCTCCCCGGGGTTTTAAATAAAAAAACCCGGAAAGACATTTTTTCCCGGGAAGTATTACGCAGCAATAAATTAAATGTTACAGATCTTATTGCTTATCTGGCTTGGGAATTAAAACTTTGCGCGAAAGTTTTAATTTGCCGGTTCGTCCGTCAATATCAATTAATTTTACTTTAACTTTATCTCCGACATTGAGCAACTCCTCCACTTTATTAATGTGCTTCCAGTCTATCTCCGAAATATGCAGGAGACCTTCTTTATTTGGCAGGATTTCAACAAAGGCTCCGAAGGCTGTAATATTCTTTACGGTACCGAGATATTCTTCTCCCACCTCAGGCAAAGCAATTATCGCTTTGATTCTGTTTTTTGCTGCTTCAAAGGAAACTTCGTCTGTACAGATAATATCAATAATACCAAATTCGCCAACTTCCTGAATCACGATGGTTGAATTGGTTTCCCTCTGGATTTCCTGAATAACTTTACCACCCGGACCTATCACCGCTCCGATAAATTCTTTTGGAATTGTCATCTTCACAATTCTTGGAACATGAGGCTTATAATCGGCACGTGGTTCGGTAATGGTCTTGGCAATTTCTTTCAATATGTGCAATCGACCTTCTTTCGCTTGCTGAAGCGCCTGAGATAATATTTCATACGACAATCCCTGAACCTTTATATCCATCTGGCACGCTGTAATTCCGTCTTTTGTTCCGGTAACCTTAAAGTCCATATCTCCAAGATGATCTTCATCACCCAAAATATCGGAAAGAATAGCAAATTTATCCGATTTAATATCTGTGATTAATCCCATGGCAATTCCTGAAACAGGCTTTTTAATCTTCACACCGGCATCCATCAACGCAAGTGTTCCGGCACATACCGTGGCCATCGAAGAAGATCCGTTGGATTCAAGAATATCAGATACGATTCTCACCGTATACGGATTATCATCAACTGATGGCATAATTGGTTTTAAGGCTCTAAGCGCCAGATTCCCATGACCAATTTCGCGCCTGCCTGTTCCCCTCATCATTTTCACTTCACCCGTAGAAAAGGGAGGAAAATTGTAATGAAGTATAAAATTGCTTTTCCCTTCAAAAACAGCACCATCTATTGTTTGCTCATCCAGCTTGGTACCAAGTGTTACTGTAGTCAGGGATTGCGTTTCGCCCCTGGTAAAAATTGCTGAACCATGCGCTGCCGGCAAATAATCAACTTCAGACCAAATGGGGCGAATTTCATTTAATTTTCGTCCATCAAGCCTTAACCGCTCATCCAGAACCATTTTACGTACAGCTTCTTTTTCAACATCGTGATAATACCTTTCAACCAAAGGCTCTTTTACTTCCCTCTCTTCTTCAGGAATTGAATCAATAATTTCCTGTTTAATCAGGTCAAACGCATCTCTTCTTTCTTGTTTTGCAGTTCCTTTTTTAGCAATGGCATAAACTTTATCATAAGTATCTTTCCATATTTTATTTTTTAAATCTTCATCATTTTCCTCATGACAATAAACCCTTTTCAACTTTGATTTTTCAACCATTGCGGCAAGTTCGATCTGAACCTGACATTGCTGTTTGATGGCTTCGTGGGCAAATTTTAGCGCTTCAAGCATATCTTCTTCGCTGATCTCCTTCATTTCACCCTCAACCATAATAATATTATCCATAGAAGCTGCTACCATGATGTCAAGATCGAGAAATTCAATATCGGAAATAGCAGGATTAATGAGCAATTTTCCATCTTTCCTTCCGACCCTTACCTCTGAGATCGGACCGTTGAATGGAATATCTGATACTGCCAGTGCTGAAGAGGCAGCTAAGGCTGCCAGTGCATCGGGCATGGTATTTTTATCTGATGAAATCAGGGTAATTAAAACCTGTGTTTCTGCATGATAATCCTCCGGAAACATTGGACGTAGAGCTCTGTCTACCAATCTGGCTATTAATATTTCATATTCTGAAGGCCTGGCTTCACGTTTAAAAAATCCACCCGGAAATCTTCCGGATGCTGCATATTTTTCCTGGTAATCGACCGATAGTGGAAGAAAGTCGGTATTTTCTTTGGCTTCTTTTGCCGAAACAACAGTAGCGAGCAGCATCGTATCTCCCATTTTCACCACAACCGAACCATCAGCCTGGGTTGCAAGTTTACCTGTTTCTATTGTGATTTCCTTACCATCCGAAAGTCGGAAGGTTTTCTGAATTCCTGTTTTACTCATTTAATTAATCTTTATTTTTTTATACAAAAAAAGGCAATCGAAAATTGCCTTTTGAAATGTTATTTTCTTATTTTAAGCTTTTTGATCACTGCCCTGTATCTTTCGATGTCTTTTCGTTTTAGGTAATCGAGTAATTTCCTCCTTTTACCTACCAGCCTGATCAGAGATCGCTCAGTTGCAAGATCTTTTTTGTTTTCTTTAAGGTGGTCGGTTAGATGTGCGATCCTGAAAGTAAACAATGCAACTTGCCCTTCGGTGGAACCGGTATCAAATTCTGATTTCCCGTAGTCCTTGAAAAAATCTTTTTTCTTTTCAGATGTTAAATACATATTCCAATATTGTTAAAAAGGTTCAAAATTTTAGGGCTGCAAAATTAATAGTTTCTTTTTAATTAGCAAATAATTGAATAATAAATTTTAATTTACCTGTGTAATCAAACCGAATTCATATATCGAATTTTTAAAATGACCATTTTAACCTGAGATAAATAAGGCTGCCTATCCCACCAAATTCAGTACCCTGATCTCCGATAAAAATTTGAGACATTAATAATAAGGTTATATTATCCGACAGCGAAAAATTAATGTTTGGAGCCACAAACAATGAAAGGTCATTCGGATTAAATATTGATGAAAGATCGCCACTTATCAGGGGAGAAAAAGGATATGAAACCTGCCCGAAAATTGAATATCGGGCTGCAGTAAATGATTTTGGTGAAATTTCGTGAAGGCTTAGAAATGGATTTTCTACCCCAGCTTTTCCGGTTGTTCCATTGCTGTTAAATAAAAAGGATCCATGTAGAAAAAGACTATTCTTGAATGTATAATTGATACCTGTTGATAAAACAAATATACCAGTAGTATCAGTAAAATTGTTTTTATCCCTGAACCAGGAGGCTTCTCCATTTAATCCGGCTTTTTTTAGGTTACCTGACCAGCCGATGCCTAATACCACATCACTTTCTATAACACCTCCCATTATTTGGAAATCATAATTCCATCGGTTAAATTTATATATACCTCCCATGGTGAGTTCATGGTCTTGATCAATTTTAATAGCGGCTTCAATTGAAGAGGAAGCGCCTGTAAAGTATATGAGCCGTAAGGCATCACAACCCGGCCTTTCTACATAATCAAAATCATAGTAATTGAAGGTATTAAAAATATCATTTGGATTCCATACTGTATTGATACCCCAGTTGATCCTTTGTCTTCCAGCAATCGCTTCAAACTTACCCTTGTTAAACTTTAAATTCAAACGATCTAAGTTTGTATATAGAATGTAAGATGAATCACGGGCTATTGTGCCAGTCAGATCGACCAGACCATCATCCTTAACAAGTAAATCAGAATAGTAAGGGTAATTCATGTAAATAAGCTGGCCGTAATTTATAACATTTCGGGCACTTCCTGAAAAGATCCAGTTTTCATGGATGTACCATTTCAGGTTTAATCTGTTGTAAATGGATGAGGTGGAATACCATTCCGACTCAATGTCCTGAATCCAAACCGTATTAAGGTTTTGAAGATGGCCGCTAAAGTCCAGCTTTTTCTGTCCATGAATGATGTTAATTAATATGAAAATAAAGACTAATAAAAGAATGAAAATTCGTTTCATGGCCTATTTGGTCTCATCGCTTACGATTTTACCATCATCCACGGTAATTACACGCCGGGCCTTTTTCATTACACGGGCATCATGGGTCGAGAAGATAAATGTTATTTCCTCTTCACGATTGAGTTTTTCCATCATCTCAAGAAGGTTTTCGGTGGATTTGGAGTCGAGGTTAGCGGTTGGTTCATCTGCCAAGACAAATTTGGGTTTTGACGCAATGGCTCTTGCTACCGCTACCCTCTGCTGCTGACCACCGGATAGTTTTCCGGGACGTGAATCCATGCGGTCACCCAAACCAACTGCTTTTAACAATTCAATGGTCCGTTTCTCACGAATAACTTTTGGTTGTCCCTGAAGATGCATAATGAATTCAACATTTTCCCTGGCGGTCAAAACCGGAATCAGGTTATATGCCTGGAAAACGAAACCGATATTTCTAAGCCTAAAGTCAGTTAATTTGCGTGGAGAAAGCTCATGGATTTTTATGCCATCAATAAATATCTCGCCCTTGGTAGGTTTATCCAGTCCGCCAATCATGTTCAACAGGGTTGTTTTGCCTGAGCCGGATGGTCCTACGATTGCTGTAAATTCACCCTTTTTTATCAACAGATTGATACCATTTATCGCATGAACCGGAAGGGTTTTTTCGTCATAAATTTTATGCAGGTTCTTTGTTTCCAGAATATTCATGGTGTCGCTTATTTATCCAATTTATTCAATTATTCAGTTCGGATTGCATCCACCGGATCGAGGCTTATTGCTTTGATTGCCGGGTAGATCGCCGAAATAATGCCAATGAAAAAAACCATACCGGCGATATAAACGGCTGTATAAAGCGGCAGGTTAGTATATACTTCAGTGGAGTAGCCATACTGTTCAAAACCTTTGAACATTTCAAGAACAATGGGTCGCTTTTCAAAAATTTTTATAACTCCATAACCGATTGCTATTCCAAATAAACCACCCGATAGAGATAGAAATACAGATTCTAGGATGATCATCAGAAATACTTTTGCTTTATGCATTCCAACTGCCATCAGCATTCCCAATTCTTTCGTCCGTTCCAGAACAACCATCAGCATGGTGTTGATGATCCCAAAACAAAGTGCGAGTAAAATAATCCAAACAAAAATAAACATATACTGATCCATAGAATCGGTTATATATGCCAGATCCTTGTTGATCTCGTGCCAGGATTTTACCTCAAGTCCGGAAAATTCCCGCCCGAATATTTGCTTCAAAGCATCAACATTGGTTTCCGGTTTCAGGAAAATGGCGATCTCATGTGCCACATCTTCCGGAAGATTAAGTTGGTTCCTCAACTCCTCATATTTCACAAATGCAGTCATTTCATCATATCCGGTGTTATTGGTAGAGTAAAATCCGCCAATTTTATAGAGTCGTGAGGAGAAATTACCATTGACGTCAACAATGTCAACCGGTACCTTTGAATTAAGTTTTAGTTTAAGTTTCTCCCGTAATTTATCTCCAACAACAATTTGGGGAATCCGGCTGTCATTATTTTCAAGATAATTTCCGTCTTTAATTCTTTCATATATATCAGTTACATCTCTTTCTCTGTCTGGTTCGATCCCCATAATCCTGATACCACGGCTACCATGGGCTGTTTTAAAAAAACATTCTGCAATGATTCTCCTGCTAACACCTTCAATCATTTCAGATTTACCGATTGTTTCCAGTATTTGACTGGTACTTTTCATATAATGTTCAATTTCATTATTTAGGAGGTAGCCCGGTAAATGAATTTGAATGTGTGAAACCTCGGTCTTAATACCTGTTTTTAGTCGCATGTCAGCCATCCCTTTGTAAAACCCGGTAGAAAACACCCCAGCAAACAATCCAATAGCTATAGCTGCCAGCACAATAAAGCTTCTTAATTTATTTCTCCAAACGTTTCTCCATGCAATTGACCAAATCATAGTAATGAATATGTTTTAAAACTTCTTAAATTTAGCTTAATTTCTCAATGCTTTGATAATTTTCATACGGGATATACCGATCATCACAATCAGCGAAATGGCTGTGCTGATGATAAAGATAGTTCCAGCCTGCAATATGAAAATCACCGGACGGATTGAAAAAAACATATAGGGTTCCATTCCGTATTCGAGCATGGCATCTGCCAAATCTCCGGTAAGTGGGAGCGGATGATAATAGAAGTACCATATAACGGGTGAAGTGACAATCAAACCGCCTACTGCACCAAGTATAGCTAATAATACAATTTCAATAAAAAGCATCAGGTTAATTCTGGTTTTTTGCATACCTACTGCATGAATCACTCCGAATTCCCGGCGCCGTTCATTTACCATCATCAATACAGTCCCGAATATTCCAAAGCCAATGACCAGATAAAGAATCCATAACATAATAATGCCTCCTGCACGGTCACCTTCTACCATACTCATCAATTCAGGATGCATCTCATCCCATGTCATTACGATTTTATCCGGAGGTAAAAAATCTGAAAGGGCTTTTTTTACTTTTTTAACTTCATAATGATCATTTACCATGATCACATCTGAAGTATATTGTACTCCGGCTGAATAGAAATTTTGTGCCGCAGGGAGACTCAGGAAAACCATGTTGTTGTTAAAATCTGGAGCAGGGTGTCTGAAAATGGCTCGCACTGCAAATTTTCCGGCAGCACTTATACCATGATAACCCTGGGAAATCATAACCAGGGTGTCTCCAACATCTGTTTTTAGGAATCTTGCAAGACCTTCGGCAACAAGAGCACCATCATCCTCTTTGGTTATGAAATTGCCTTTGATTATTTTTTGAGAAAGTTTGATGATCCCGTCTTCCTTTTCCGGGTCAATACCGATCACAAAAACCGGTTTACTGTTTTCTTTATAAGCTGAGAGAGCAAAAGACTCAAGTCGGGGAGTAACCATTACAATATCTTTGATGGTTGCGATTTTCACAATCAATGCACTGTCATAATCAAGTGTGTTTTCAAGTGTTTTTTCCTCCCAGTAAGCTGTATCCTGCACCTGCAGGTACCCAGAGTAAAACTTCACAAGATTTCCAATAATTGAGTCATACGAACCTTCCTGCATCGAACGCATGATACTTGCAAAAAACACACTGAAAACAATGGAACTGGTAGTAATAATAGTCCGCCGCTTATTTCTCCAAAGATTCCGCCAAGCAAGTTTTAAATTCGTTTTCATTTATTTTTTATACATAAACTTTAAACCTCAAACCTCAAACCTCAAACATTGATCTAATCATTTCACCTGTTTCATATTTTGTTGTGAGAAAAAACCATCATCAATGGGTTTGTTAAAAGTCATTTCCTTTAAAAGAATTATCGTTTTATTTCCCGGCTTATTGGTTGGGAAAATTTCCATTCGTGATGGTAATGTCCTGTCGCCAAAGTCTTTTAAATCATAGGCATTTTCCTCATTCACCAGTTCCAGATCTTCATCAAAGTAAACTGTTTTCCAAAGGTTATAACCATCTTTAGTGATCCAACTTATGATTCTTCCCCAAACAACCGGGGCTTCCGGAAGAGGATCAAGCTGAATTTTATAGCACATCATATCCCTGATTATTTCCTCACCCACCAATTTCTGATTGTAATCCTTTACAGTCGAAGATTGCTTTACAAGGTCATCGTTGGTAAAGTCACTCCCCATCCACGATTGCATCATCATCGAAGGAGGAATTTTCACCAAGCGCTCAATGGAAGGCACCCAGTTCCACATTTCCTTTTGCCTTTTCAGGAATACCTGCCCCTTTTCTTTTGCTGGTGCGGTTATATAAATTAAGAAATAGTCATCATCTTTCGACCAGCTTTTCATTTCCACTGATCGTTCCCAGCCAGGTCGAACGATTTTCATTTCCATAGTCCCCTCGCTTGTTTCACCACGGTTCTTTAAATCCGCTTTAACAATGATCTCTTTGGCTGAGAGTTCTTGCCCCGACATGGGTTTACTTAGACTTACCAGGATCAGGATGATTATCAGGTTTAATTTAATTTTTATCATCATTATTAAACATGTTTTGAATGAAAAAAATTTTTTATGAATAAGAGAAAGGTCAAAAATAATGCTTTGTCATTTATTTTTTCAACTTTTTTAAAGTAACAGCATTGGTTTTGTTTAAAAAAAAAGCTATTGTTTTAAACAAACGAATGAGCTTATTGTTATTCCTGTATATTTATTCTAATACGAATAATGAAACAAAAAAAGGCAATAATTATCGGTGCCGGATTCTCCGGCCTTTCTGCAGCAAGTTTTCTTGCAAGGGATGGTTTTGAAGTAACCGTCATTGAAAAGAATTCAATTCCGGGTGGAAGGGCAAGAAAGTTTGAAACCGAAGGATTCATTTTCGATATGGGCCCCAGCTGGTATTGGATGCCGGATGTTTTTGAAAAGTTTTTCGGGAGTTTTAATAAGTCGCCTGAGGATTACTATACTTTAAAAAGATTGGATCCAAGCTACCGGATTGTCTGGGGTGAAAACGATTTTTCCGATTTGCCTGCCAAATTTGATGAGTACTGCGAAATGTTTGAAAACCTCGAAAAAGGCAGTGCAAAAAGATTGATGAAATTTCTTGAAGGGGCTCAGTACAAATACAACGTAGGAATAAATAAACTGGTTTATAAAAAGAGTGCTTCACCATTCGAATTTGTTGATCCGGGATTGATCGCAGGTATGTTTAAACTGGATGTCTTTAAATCATTTCATGATCATGTCCGGAAATATTTTACCCATCCCAAACTTATACAAATGCTTGAATTTCCGGTTCTCTTCCTTGGGGGAACTCCGAAATCGACGCCGGCACTGTATTCCTTAATGAATTATGGCGACATCATGCTTGGTACATGGTATCCGGATGGAGGGATTTATAAAGTTGTGGAAGGAATGGAGAACCTGGCTAAATCGCTTGGAGTCGAGTTCATTTATAATGCACCGGTTTCTGCTATTACAGTTTCTGATCGAAAAACAACCGGAGTTATTGCAAATGGCAAAACTTATCTTGCCGATGTAATTGTTGGCAGTGCAGATTACAATCATGTGGAACAACAATTGTTACCTGAGGAATACCAAACCTATAGCACGGCTTATTGGGGATCCCGGGTAATGTCGCCTTCTTCCATCATTTATTATCTGGGTATCGATAAAAGGATACCAAATCTCAAACATCATACGTTGATTTTTGATGAGGATTTTAACAGGCATGCAGATGAAATTTACAAACACCCGAAATGGCCCGAGCGACCTTCGGTTTATATCAGCAGTACTTCGAAATCTGATTCAACAGTTGCACCGGAAGGTATGGAGAATTTGATGGTACTCATTCCGGTTGCTCCCGGACTGGATGATACTGAGGAAATTCGGGAACATTATTATCAATATGCCATGGATAAAATTGAAAAATATACAGGCGAAGCGGTCAGGAAACACGTGGTGTTTAATAAATGCTATGCTCATAAAGATTTTACTAATGACTACAATGCATACAAAGGCAATGCTTATGGACTTGCCAATACGCTTATGCAAACTGCTTTTTTAAAACCTAAAATGCAATCAAAAAAGTTGAAAAATTTGTTTTATGCCGGTCAGCTTACAGTCCCGGGTCCGGGGGTTCCTCCGGCCATCATCTCGGGACAGGTTGTCGCCCGGGAAATTGTCAAGCAATTTAAAAACTAAAGCTATGAAACACATATTTGATATGATCTCACGAAAATCGAGCAAGCTTGCGACGGTATCATATAGCACTTCTTTTTCGCTTGGGATTCGCGTATTCCATAAAAAATTTCACGACCCGATTTATGCTATCTATGGTTTTGTCCGGTTTGGTGATGAAATTGTAGATTCATTTCATGGATACGACAAGAAGGGGTTGCTGGAAAAGTTCAAAAAAGATACATATGAAGCCATCAAGGACGGCATCAGCCTGAATCCTATTCTTAACAATTTTCAGTGGGTTGTGAATAAATATAGTATTGAAAAGGAACTTATCGATCTTTTCCTGCAAAGCATGGAAATGGATTTGAACAAGCAACAATACGATCAGCAATTGTTTAAAAAATATATTCTCGGATCGGCTGAAGTAGTTGGATTGATGTGTTTGCGTGTATTTGTTGAGGGTAACGAAGAAGAATACCAGCGTTTGAAGCCAGCTGCGATGTCATTAGGATCGGCTTTTCAGAAGGTCAATTTTTTAAGGGACCTCAGGGCAGACCATGCTGAATTGGGTAGATCTTATTTCCCTGACCTGGATATAACCAGGCTGAATGAGAATTCTAAAAATGCAATTATCCGGGATATTGAAAATGATTTCATGATAGCCTATGAAGGAATCAGGCAGCTTCCCAGGGGAGCAAGGTTTGGGGTTTATGTTGCATACGTTTATTATATATCATTACTGCGAAAGATCAAGCGAACACCCCCTTCCAAAATCATGAAGGAAAGAATTCGAATTCCGGATTCTGAAAAATACCGGCTTCTTGTTTCCTCGGCGATCAAACATGCTTTTAATTTATTGTAATGATAGCAAGGGCTTTAGTAATATCAATGTTTTTTATTTGCACCCTGGCAAATGGACAGAACAGTCTCCACGATGAAGTAAGGATGTTGTATTGTTCAGGTTGGGAAGGCATGTGCGGTGCTAAAGAATTAGCTCATAAGCTGAAAGACGAAAATCTTGGTGATAATATGGTTTTACTGGCTTATCGGGGAGCAGCAATAAGTACACTTGCCAATTGTGAATCGATGCCATGGAACAAATACGATTATTTTAAATCAGGGAAAAAAGAGATAGAATTGGCCGTTAATGGTGATCCGCAGAATTGGGAAATTCGTTTTATCAGGTTCACAGTTCAAAGCCATATTCCGGATTTTCTAAATTATAATAACCTGGATGAAGATAAGAATATAGTTCTGAATGCTCTTTATCTAAATTTGCAGCAGGAAGTAACCGGGGATTTTTATTATACGGTTTCTGAAATTATGCTGAGCTCGGAATTGCTATCGGAAGGGGAGAAAGAACAACTGAAAAAGTTACTTTCAAAAACTTAGGTATGACAGAAAAGGAATTTGTAATACTGGTCGATGAAACCGATTTCCCGACAGGGAAAATGGAAAAAATGGAAGCTCACCGCAAAGGTGAATTGCATCGTGCATTTTCCGTTTTCATTTTTAATAGTAGGGGAGAGCTAATGATGCAGCAACGGTCATTTTCGAAATACCATTCACCTGGATTGTGGACCAATACCTGTTGCAGTCATCCCAGGGTTGGAGAGTATACCATTGCTGCAGCCCATCGAAGGATGAAAGAGGAAATGGGTTTTGACTGTAAGATGGAAGAGATCTTCAGCTTTACTTACCAGGCCGATGTTGGAAATGGATTGACCGAACATGAGTTTGATCATGTATTTATTGGTATATATGACAACCCCCCGCAAATAAATCGCGAAGAAGCAGAAAACTGGAAATTCAAGCTGATGGCCGATATTAAAAAAGACATGCTGGAAAGCCCTGCAAATTACACGGTATGGTTCAGGATTGCTTTTGTGGAAATGGAGAATTATATAAACCGGATAAAAATAAAATAAAAAAAACGTATTGAGTGTTTGGCTGATTATTAATATGAATTTGAAATGAATTGGATATTTCCTCTTTTATTAATTGTTGGTGCATTTATATTTATGGAGTTCACAGCGTGGTTTACCCATAAGTACATTATGCATGGATTTTTGTGGGTGCTGCACAAGGATCATCATATCCGCGACGGACGAAAGGTAGAATGGAACGATGTCTTTGCTGTTATTTTTGCCATTCCAAGTTTCCTGTTGATATTCTTTGGATTTGAATCTTTCGATTATAGGTTTTGGATAGGTTTGGGCATTTTAGCTTATGGCATAGCTTATTTCCTGTTTCATGATGTGTATGTGCATCAGAGGCTGAAAATCCTTAAGAATTTCTCTAACAGATATCTTCGGGCCACGGTAAAAGCACATATGGAGCATCATAAACCCCATGCTCATTATAATTATGGGTTCCTTGTTGCACCTGTCAAATATTACCGGGAAGAATTTAGAAAAGGCAAATAGTTTTCCTTCTTAGCTGTGAATTTCTGAATCACAGGCTATCCCTCTTACGATTAAAACTCCCTAAATTTCTGTTATCAGCTCCAGAAACCGTTTGTAGGGTATAGCCGCCAGGCTTTCGGCGTGAAGGGCTCCATTTGCCTGGCTGATCATCGACACTTTTGCGGCCGTTTCCACACCGGGTGCTTCGTAAATGTCGATAAAATCATACTGGCCCAGGATAGCGTAATGGGCGATGAATTTTACTTCAGGGCATTTTTCTTTAACCTGGTCCAGCCATAAATGGCCAATTTTCGACCTGTCTTTCATTTTCATCGAAACTTCGGAAGAAAGCTTTGTTAGTAAGATGTAAGTTTGCATAACACTAAATTTTGATGATTATAACTCTGTAAAAAAGCGCTCTAATTTAAGAAAAAAGGAAATACAAATGATAAAAAAAGCTTCCCCACCGGAGAAGCTTCATAAAATGAATCGTTAGAACAAACTATATCTTTTTTACTGAATTAGCCTTTTTCCCCTTTTTATCCTCCTCCAGTTCGAAAGATACTTTGTCTTCTGCTTTCACCTTGTCGACAAGGCCTGACACGTGAAAAAAAATTTCTTCTTTGGTTTCATCATCAATGATAAATCCAAAGCCTTTTTGATTCAAGAAAAATTTTACTGTTCCAGTTGGCATAATAAAAAGAATTAATGATTGATGAAGACAAAGTTAAAATAAAACTTTTTAATCGTGAGTGTTAAAGTAATACAGGTTTAAGATTAGCTCAGGTTTGATTAATTGGGTTAACTGATAAGAAATAAAAAAGACCGGTCACTGCCGGTCTTAATGTGGTAAAGTGAATTTTATTCTTAGCTACTACAATTGAGGTCCTGACGCTACCAATCTTTTGCCCTCCTCGTTATCGGTATATTGCACAAAATTCTTAATGAATAAGGCGGCCAACTCGCGGGCTTTCTTGTCCCATTCAGCTGCATCGGTGTAAGTATCGCGCGGATCAAGAATTTTTGGATCGACACCCGGCAATTCTGTTGGAACTTCAAAATTGAAATATCGGGATTTTTTTAGTTGGAACCTTATCAATTGAACCATCAAGGATGGCATCAATAATGCCACGGGTGTCCTTGATTGAAATTCTCTTTCCTGTTCCATTCCAACCGGTATTTACAAGGAATGCCTCTGCGCCGTGAGCTTCCATTTTCTTAACCAGCTCCTGTCCGTATTTGGTCGGATGCAGAAGCAGGAAAGCTGCTCCGAAACATGCTGAAAAAGTGGGTTGTGGAGTGGTTACACCTAGCTCAGTACCTGCCAGCTTAGCTGTAAATCCTGAAAGAAAATGATATTTGGTCTGATCGGGAGTGAGCTTCGAAACCGGAGGCATTACCCCGTAAGCATCGGCGGTAAGGAAGATCACCTTTTTAGCATGGCCGCCCTTTGAAACCGGCTTAACAATATTATCGATGTGATAAATTGGATAAGAAACACGTGTGTTTTGAGTAACAGAACCATCATTAAAATCTATTTTGCCGTTTTTATCAACAGTAACATTTTCGAGTAAAGCATCCCTTTTGATAGCATGGTAAATGTCGGGCTCGCTTTCTTTGTCGAGGTTGATCGTTTTGGCATAGCATCCGCCTTCAAAATTAAAAATTCCTTTATTGTCCCAGCCATGCTCATCATCACCAATCAAGGCGCGCTTCGGGTCGGTCGAAAGGGTTGTTTTTCCTGTACCGGATAAACCGAAGAAAATTGCAGTATCACCCTCCCTACCTACATTGGCTGAACAGTGCATCGAAGAAATGCCCCTAAGCGGCAGATAATAATTCATAATGGAAAAGATTCCTTTTTTCATCTCGCCGCCATACCAGCTTCCGCCAATGACGGCTTTGCGATCGGTAAGGTTAAAGATCACGAAAACCTCTGAGTTCAAAGGCACACCATCTGTCCGTTTCATGGTTTTCCATTCGGGATTGGTTGTCTTGGCTGCATTGAGAACAATGAAATCGGGCTTGAAGTTTTCCAGTTCAGCCTCCGATGGGCGGATGAACATATTTTTTACAAAATGAGCCTGCCACGCCACTTCCATGATAAAGCGCACACAGATCCTTGTATCGTCATTGGCGCCGGCGTAACCATCTACCACATAGAGCTTTTTCCCTGATAGCTGCTTTGATCCAAGATCGTAGCAATGCTTCCACACCTGCCCATCGACCGGTTTATTGTCTGACCTGTTGCCGGGATGCGCCCACCAAACCGTATCTTTTGAGGTATCATCCATGACGATGTACTTATCTTTTGGTGAACGGCCGGTAAAGACGCCTGTCATCACATTCACGGCTCCCAGTTCCGAAAGCTGTCCTTTTTCAAATCCTTCGAGCTTAGAATCCATTTCGTGGTTGAAGAGTTCTTCGAAGGATGGATTGTAGTAAATTTCTTTAACGTCATTTATCCCATAGTTATGCAAATCAGCATGGATTTTATTCAAGTCTATTGCCATAAATTTAATTAATTTGTAACTGTTATTTCGATGAAAAAAGGAACTAAAGCCGGCAAAAATAATAAAAAATAGAAATGGACAAAAAAATTGCACGGCAGTCAGCAATGAGCAGTCGGCAGTCGGCAATGGGCAGTTGGCGATAAGCAGTCGGCAGTTGGCAGTCGGCAACAATTTAGTCAATCCAAATTCTTGTCAATTTAGTCAATTAAGTTGTTTGGGTTAATTATTTCCGTAAATTAGCCGCACCAAACGTTAAAAGATCTTTGTTATGAAACACTTATTTCTTTTACCCGCCTTCCTCTTGCTCAGCCAAACTATCTTATTCTCCCAAGGCTGTTTGCCGGAGGGGATCACTTTTACCACGCAGGAACAGATTAATAATTTCCAAACCAATTATCCGGGGTGTACGGAGATTGAGGGGGCGGTTAAATTATTGGGGCATATCGAAGCCAATAGTATTAATAATTTAAATGGATTGAGGGTGAACTAAGTATATTTTTCAATTAAACCTTGATAATTTGGAAGGTTTAAATAATTTGACCTCCGTTGGAGGTTTGATTTAAATATGGGGAAATGATGCTTTGACCAGTATTTCCGGACTTAATGGACTTACTCAAGTAGGGGGAAGTTTGATAATCGATAATTATTCACTTATTAAGTTTAGAGGGGCTTGAATCACTGACCGAAATAGGTGGAATACTTCAAATAAAGTCCAATTCTTTACTTGCAAATTTGAATGGATTGAATGAATTAGTAACCACTGGAGGAACTGGACATTGATCTGGAGAGACATTACGATTGCACCTTACCAGTTTGTCCGGGCTGGAAGGCCTGACATCCATCGGGGGAGGCCTTTGAGATTAATTACAATGTTGTCCTTCCAGAATTTGTCCGGACTGGAAGGCCTGACATCCATCGGGGGAGGGCTTTCGATTCGGTATAACGCTGCCCTGACTAGTTTGTCCGGGCTGTAAAGCCTAAGCTCCATTGGTGGTAGACCTTTCGATTATTGGCAATCTCTGCCCTAACCAGTTTGTCCGGGCTGGAAAATATTCAGGCAAATTCAATTGATTAGATCTTATACATTTATGTATAATTATATGCTTTCGAATGCGATGTGCAAAGCATCTGCAACTACCTTGCCAGCCCTAATGGTACAGTAGAAATTCACAACAATGCCCCCGGTTGCAATAGCCCTGAAGAAGTAGAAGTAGCCTGTCTTACTGCAATTGAAGATAATATCACTAAAGAAGAAATAATCATTTTTCCCAACCCCGCCATCACCATCATAACCATTCAAATAAAAGAAGGCATTCGAATAGAAGAAGCCATCATCAACAACCACCTCGGGCAAAAGGCGCTGGTGGCTGTGCCGGTAAACAACACAGTGGATGTTTCGGGGCTAAAGCCGGGAATGTACTTCCTCGAGGTCATTAAACAACGAAAGCCGGGCTGGAATGAAGATGGTTGGTGGAGTAGGCAGTTGGCATTAGGCAGCTTCGGCAATTTTGTCAATCTCCCAAAGGGATGCCTTTGGCAAGCCCAAATCCAATAGTTCCTCATCAGAAATGGCTTTTGCTTTTATTCCAAACTTTTTAGCCAGATCAGAGGAAGCTCGACTAGTCTTGTCAGGTGGTGTTTGGAATCCGTTCATGATGATAAAATTTTTGCGAAAATAACTAATTTTCCCTGTTGGCTTCTGCTTTACGGATGTCAATTGTGACTAGTCAATCGTGCTAAGGCTTTATTGGCTGTTTGGTAAAATCAGTGAAAAACCTAGCCATCATAATCTGTTTCGCCATTTCCTCATGCCCAAGATGGTTGACATGATAATCGGCTTTCCAGAACAACTCTTTTTCAGAGGATTTAAAAGATGGGAATAGATCAACAAAAGGAATTTGCTTTTCAGTAAGCCAGGTTGCAAGCTCTTCTGTCATCTTTTTGTTTTCAATTACAACCTGCTGATTGTATTTCATGATGTTGAATACTTCTGCAATCCGGATTGAATCGGTTTGAGCTTCTGTGTCAATTTTTGAAGGAAGCAATGCTACCAAAAACCAGGTGTTATTCTTTTTGCAAAGATTATTGATCTTTTCCAGGTTGTCTTTCATGATCTTCATTGCGGTGTCGGTGAATTGCGGATAAGATTTAAAAAATTTCACCTGGTTAAGAAACTGGCCTGTAAAACCGCTATAAAGATTATCAATATTCCAGAGATCTTCATAATAACTGTCAGAACGCACCGGAACCGATAACCGTCCATTTTCCGATTCAATTCGGATTCCATCCAGAAAATCATTTCCTGTGTAAATGATCACGATAAAAATATCGGATTCCAGCGATGAAAATTTTCGGTAAACACCCAAAAAATTCTGTGGCCCGAAATATCCATTACCCGCATTCGAGCGCTTCGAAGTCCTTGCCGGGCTGCTGTTTCTTTAGCAGTTCTTCGAGCCGGGCTGCAACAGATTCCGAATTATAAATGACACCGTCGGTATGCGAATCCCCGGTAATTAATATTCTGATAGTGCCTTCAGGTTTTTTAATACCTGTCGATTCATCACATCTGAATCCCATATTATTGGTCTTCATAACAATTTTTCCAAGCGGATGTTCCGGCCATTTAATGTCGCGGGTAACATTGGGTTTATGGAAATGGCCAGCCAGTGAGTCAGCCTGGTAATAATTGGCATCACCTGCCGGGAAAGAGGATTTGAGCGTTCCTTCAGAGGATTTGCTCTTATTCTGACATGATAGAATAAAAGCCAGAAGGACAATGCCAGTCAAACCGAATAGGAATCTTCTTTTCAATTTATTGGATAAAATGAAGAATGGCCACTGAAATAATTCAGCAGCCATTTACAAGTTTATTTTTTAGAAGCTTTCTTTTCTTTCTTTGCTTTCTTCTTTGCTCCTTTTTCCATCTTTTTTCTGATCACTGCCTGAGCCGCTGCCAGCCTTGCAATGGGCACGCGGAAAGGTGAACAACTTACATAGTTCAAGCCAACCCTGTGGCAGAATTCGACTGATGTCGGTTCACCGCCGTGTTCACCGCAAATACCCAGTTTGATGTTCGGCCTGGTCTTCCGGCCTTTCTTCACAGCCATCCTGATCAATTTGCCCACACCTTCCTGGTCCAGTTGCTGGAAAGGATCTACTTTCAGGATGTGTTTTTGCAGGTAAACCGGGAGGAATTTTCCGGCATCATCCCTCGAATAACCAAATGTCATCTGGGTAAGGTCGTTGGTTCCGAATGAGAAAAATTCAGCCGATTTAGCAATCTCATCAGCTATCAGAGCGGCTCTCGGTACTTCAATCATGGTTCCGACAAGGAAATCTATTTTATCCTTTTTCTCTTTGAAAACCTGTTCAGCAGTTGAACGAACGATGTCTTCCTGCATTTTCATTTCAGTCAGGGTACCGGTTAGCGGGATCATGATCTCGGGCACCGCTTTTATTCCCTTCTTTTTCAGGTTAAGAGCAGCTTCAATGATAGCCCTGACCTGAGTTTCTGAAATTTCAGGATAGGTATTTCCAAGCCTGCATCCCCTATGGCCAAGCATCGGGTTGAATTCCGCAAGGCTGTCGATCTTTTCTTTTACTTCCTTGAGGGTAATGCCCATCAGTTTTGCCATATCTTTTTGCTCTTTTTCTTCATGAGGAACAAACTCATGCAATGGCGGATCGAGCAATCTGATTGTTACCGGCAGATCGCGCATGGCTTCGAAAATACCTTCAAAATCCTTGCGCTGGATGGGTAATAATTTCTTCAAAGCTTTTTTCCTTCCTTCCAGATCATCAGCAAGAATCATTTCCCGCATCGCCTGAATCTTTCCTTCTCCGAAGAACATGTGCTCAGTACGACAAAGTCCAATTCCAATAGCTCCGAAATCGCGTGCTACCTTTGCATCGTTCGGAGTATCCGCGTTTGTCCTTACTTTTAATTTCGCTGTTTTATCAGCAAGTTTCATCAGCTTTCCAAAATCACCGCTCATGGCAGGTTCCTTGGTTGGGGTCTTCCCTTTGTATACTTCACCGGTCGAACCATTCAGCGAAATCCAATCGCCTTCTTTAAACAAGATACCGTCACAGGTCAATGTCCGGGCTTTATAGTCAATCTTAATTGCACCGGCTCCCGAAACACAACATTTTCCCATACCTCTTGCCACCACAGCAGCGTGAGAAGTCATCCCGCCACGTGCGGTCAGGATACCCTCGGCAACGTTCATACCTTTTAAATCTTCGGGAGAAGTTTCGATGCGAACGAGGACAACTTTTAAACCTTTTTCCGCCCATTCTTCAGCTTCATCAGCATGGAATACAATTTGTCCGGTTGCAGCTCCGGGCGATGCCGGTAAACCCTTCGCAATTACATGGGCTTTTTTAATTGCATCCAGATCAAAGACCGGGTGAAGCAGTTCATCCAGCTTATTGGGTTCAACCCTCATCAAAGCAGTCTTTTCATCAATCTTACCTTGCTTGAACATATCCATGGCTATTTTCACCATCGCTGCACCGGTTCTCTTACCGTTTCTGGTTTGCAGCAACCAAAGCTTATTATCCTGAATCGTAAATTCAAGATCCTGCATATCCTTATAATGATCTTCCAGTTTTTGCTGGATGGTGTTTAACTCTTTATACACTTTAGGCATAACTTCTTCGAGAGACGGGAAAAGTGATTTTCTCTCTTTCTCTGAAACATTAGCGAGTTGCGCCCACCTGATCGAACCCTCTTTGGTGATTTGCTGTGGAGTACGAATGCCGGCTACCACATCTTCGCCCTGAGCGTTGATGAGGTATTCACCATTAAAAATATCTTCACCTGTTCCGGCATCTCTTGTGAAGGCAACACCGGTTCCAGAACCTTCGCCCATATTGCCAAATACCATCGCCTGAACATTCACTGCTGTGCCCCATTCATCGGGAATACCATTCAGCTTTCTGTAGTAAATTGCGCGGTCGTTCATCCAACTTCCGAATACGGCCATGATCGACGCCCAGAGCTGTTCCCATGGGTCATCCGGGAAATCTTTTCCGGTTTTCTTTTTCACAGCAGCTTTAAAGCGTTTAACCAGTTCCTTAAGATCCCTGGTGGTGAGTTCAGTATCCAGCAATACTCCTCTTTCTTCTTTCAGCTGATCGATGATCTCTTCAAAAGGATCTATATCTTCTTTTGAGGCCGGTTTCAAATCCAGCACAACATCTCCAAACATTTGGACAAACCTTCTGTAGGAATCCCATGCAAAACGCTCGTTTCCGCTTTTTTTAGCGATTCCTTTCACTGCCACATCATTTAAGCCTAAGTTCAGAACAGTATCCATCATGCCCGGCATAGATGCCCTGGATCCGGAACGCACAGAAACCAAACATGGATTTTCCTTGTCACCGAATTTCGCTCCCATGATCTTTTCGATATTCTTAACAGCCTGCTCTACCTGGGGTTTAATCAGTTTAACAACTTTGTCTCTGCCCTCTTTATAGTAGAGTGTACAAACTTCTGTGGTTATGGTAAAGCCCGGGGGAACCGGAACTCCAATAAGATTCATTTCTGCAAGGTTGGCACCTTTGCCACCCAGTAAGTTTTTCATTCCTGCATTACCTTCGGCTTTTTTATCGCCAAACGTATAAACATGTTTATTAATCATAATAAAATTTTTAAATATTTTGAACTTAAATGTTGATTATCTGTATTTTACTAAAAATTATTTCAGGGCTGCAATATTACAAAAAAATGTTATCTGATTTCGGTCATTAAATTTAACCGGAAAGCTATCCAGTCCATGAATGTATAATGTCTTCATGAATGGTAAATAAGTGCTGCAAAAATAACGAATCTTTTAGTTGTTGTTAATCTTCAGAAATATTGGGCAATCGCTTATACCACATATACCAGGTCTTCATGTAAGTATCTTTGTCTTTTTTGTCTTCCAGTTTTTTAGAATCTTCAATTGTTACCGGGCTGGGTATCATCACATCTTCTCCCGGCTTCCAGTTCACCGGGGTGAGAATATTGTATTTTTCTGCTGTTTGCAGAGCAATCAGGGTTCTTTTAATCTCCTCCATATTTCTGCCTATTTTATTGGGATAATAAAAGATGGCAGCAATTTTATCTTCGGGATTGATAATGAAAACACCACGGATGTCCTTGGTTGTGCTTGAATATTGGTGGATCATGCCATACTTTTTTGAGATCGACATATCGGTGTCTGAAATCAATGGAAAATTTATCTTGACCGCATCCTTCTCTTTGGTTTGAATTGATTCGAGTGATCTTATCCATTCCAAATGACTGTTAAGTCCATCCGTTGAAAGAACAAAAATATTTGTATTCAGGTTGTCGAAATCATCCTGCATGTCAGCCAGTTCCAGAATTTCTGTGCTGCAGATCGCCGTGAAATCACCAGGATGACTAAATAGAATTTTCCACTTTCCGGGATACCCTATCGGGAAATTAATATTACCCATGGTAGAAACCTGATTAAATGATGGCGCGCGCTCACCTATCAGAGGAATACACTGTTGGTCTTCATTTTGCGAAAACGATAAGAAAATTGTTGATAATGTGATAAAGGCAAGTAGTAATGGTTTTTTCATTTCTTATATTGATTTGATTTTAAAAATTAAATAACGCGTTGTGCGGTTTGAAATGTTTGATGAATTAATAAAACAAAATTTTATCCATATTTACCTGAAATATTATCAATTAATGTTTGGTGAAACCCTGCCTGCGGCAGGCAGGTTGGTGTTTTAGTGCTTTTGTGGCAATATTTATTTCTCGCCACCAAAGCACCAAAGCTCTAAAGTTCACAAAATCCAAATAATTAAAATTAAACCGCACAACGCGTTAAATAATTCATGGATAACAAAAAGTTCAGTAAAATGTTTTTTCAGGCTGATAATAATTAAGACCTATTAAATTATCTAAAATAACCCGGTTAATTTTAAATTCTGAACTGAACAAAAGGGTATTCGGGAACTATGATTGGTGGAAATAAACTACTGTTTTAGAAAATTCTTTAAGTTTTTTTAAATTTGTTTGTCATTAATAAAAAAAACTCTATTTTTGCGCTCCCAAAAAATTAGTAAAAAATGAAGAGAACATTTCAACCTTCGAAGAGAAAAAGATCCAATAAACATGGATTCAGGGCAAGAATGTCCAGCAAAAACGGACGCAGGGTACTGGCAAGCAGAAGAGCCAAAGGACGGAAAAAGCTTACTGTTTCAGACGAAAAACTTGACAAGAAATAATTGCTAATAAAAATAAGCAATAGCTTTTACATGAAGGGAGGTAATTTCAGATTATCTCCTTTTTCATTTTTAACCCTGACCGATGAATGAAAAAATTATCCTAATTTTGCCTTATTCTGGAATTTAGTAAAGGTCATTGTCAAGCAATCGTTTTCCGACCACAAACAGATCAATATGCAATTACTCAGAATTATACTCATTATAATCATCGTTTATTATCTTCTAAAATTTGCCGCAAGATACCTTTTGCCTTTATTCCTAAAATATGCTATCAGAAAAACCCAGGAAAATATTAAACAGCAACAGGCACCTGAAAGAAAAACCGGTGAAATAAATGTTGAATATTCACCCAAGAAGAAACCCCAGGTTGGCCACATTGGCGAATATGTGGACTATGAAGAAATAAAAGATTAAAGCATTTTAATAACAGGAATATGGATAAGTTCAATATTAAAAAGATCATTCCTTATGTTTCGGCAATAATCATCTTTATTGTCATAACGATGGTTTACTTAAGTCCGTTATTTGAAGGACAGCGTTTAAAACAGGATGACATCACCCGGCATAAAGGCATGTCGAAAGAGATTGTTGATTACAGGGAAAAGACCGGTATCGATCCGTTATGGACCAATTCCATGTTTGGCGGGATGCCGGCTTATCAGATTTCTGTGAAATATAAGGGCAATCTCGTCAGGTTTATCGATGATATTCTGCATTTGGGATTGCCCCATCCGGCGGGATTGGTTTTTCTATACATGCTTGGCTTTTTCATCCTGTTGATTGTATTAAAAATAGATCCCTGGCTGAGTATTGGCGGTGCCATCGCGTTTGGATTTTCGTCCTATTTCTTTATCATCCTTGAGGCTGGCCATAACTCAAAAGCACATGCCATCGGATATATGGCTCCAGTTCTTGCCGGAATTATTCTGACCTACAGAGGAAAATACATTTTAGGAGGAATTTTAACCCTATTGTTTCTTGCTTTGGAAATCAATGCCGGCCACCCGCAGATCACGTATTATTTATTCCTTCTCCTGTTAATCTTTGGAATTGCAGAATTTTCAGGATCAGTAAAATCAAAATCTTTACCTTCTTTTATTAAAGCGTCAGTGATTGTATTGTTGGCAGGTTTGATAGGGGTGCTTACGCATATTACCAACCTTTGGGCAACCTATGAATATGGTAAAGAAACCATCCGGGGAAAATCGGAGCTAACAACCAACCAGGAAAACAGGACTTCAGGCCTTGATAAAGATTATGCCACCCAATGGAGTTATGGAGTAGCTGAATCTTTCTCCTTGTTGGTTCCAAATATAAAAGGAGGTGCAACCGGATTGATCGGTAATAACGAGTACGCACTTAATAATGTTGACCCCCAGTTAAAAGAAACCGTTGCAAATAATGCCAATCATTATTGGGGCGATCAGCCCTTTACTTCGGGACCTGTTTATGCCGGAGCGATCATCGTTTTTCTTTTTATTTATGGACTTTTTATTATTAAAGGCAGGATGAAATGGTGGCTTCTTGTTGGTACGATACTTTCAATTTTGCTGGCATGGGGTAAAAATTTTATGCCATTAACCAGCTTCTTCATGGATTATTTCCCTGGCTACAATAAGTTCAGGGCTGTATCAATGACATTGGTAATCGCTGAGTTAACATTACCTATTCTGGCTTTATTTGCATTGAATACCATACTTGAAGATTCAGCTGTTTTTAAGAAAAAGATAAAGGTATTTCAATATCAAGTTAATCCATTTTATCTTTCATTTGGAATTACAGCTGGTATCGTTTTGTTATTTGCAGTTTTGCCCAATGTGTTTTTCAATTTTCTAAGTGATCAGGAAATTTCAGGAATTGCCCAGCAAAAAAAGTCCAATCCCGAGTATGCTACCCAGATCACAGATTTTTATGCTAACGTTGAAATAGCCCGGATGGCCATCTTAAGGGCCGATGCTTTCAGATCCTTTGTATTTATTTTACTTGCCGGGATCGTTATCTGGACTTTTGCTACTAATAAGATTAAGAAAGGCGTTGCAATTGGACTGATTTCTGTTTTGATACTGGTCGATATGTGGTCGGTAAATAAAAGGTATCTGAACAAAGAAAACTTCATTTCAAAATCTAAATCCGAGAAACCATTTCAGAAAACAAGGGCTGACGAATTGATTCTCAAGGATGTTGATCCCAACTATAGAGTCCTTAATCTCACTGTCGATCCTTTTGCCGATGCAGGAACCTCTTATTTTCATAAATCCATAGGCGGTTATCATGGCGCGAAACTGAGAAGGTACCAGGAACTTTATGATCATCACATCAAGGGCAAGCTTAACATAAATGTGCTGAACATGTTGAATACAAAGTACATCATTCAGGCGGATGATAAAAAGCAGCCTTCGGTTTATCCCAATATGCAAGCTTTGGGCAATGCCTGGTTTGTTGAAGAAATTAAGCAGGTTGAAAATGCTGATGCAGAAATTGATGCTTTGACTGATTTCAACCCTGAAACAACTGCCGTGGTCGATGAACGGTTTAGCAAATACCTTGATGGTTTTAAACCTGGTCGTGATTCTACAGCCCAGATAAAACTCATCAAATATGCTCCTAACGACTTGCAATACCAGGCAAATACCAGTAAGGATCAACTGGCAGTATTCTCTGAGATTTATTATGATAAGGGCTGGAAGGCCTATGTGGATGGAATTCTGACTACACATTTCAGGGTAAATTATGTTTTGCGGGGTATGATCGTTCCGGCAGGAAAACATTTGGTTGAATACAAATTTGAACCTAAAGTGTTTGCCGTAGGTGAAAAAATTTCACTGGCTTCTTCAATATTACTGATCCTGTTGGTGATTGGCGGAGGTGTTTGGGAAATCAGGAAGTTTCTCCAGAAGCCAGCATCGCATTAAAATGTATCAAAAAAAGTTCCTTTGAAAAAGGTACTCATCATTACCTATTACTGGCCGCCAAGCGGAGGCGCCGGCGTGATGCGCTGGTTAAAGTTTGTGAAATACCTTCGTGGATTCGGATGGGAATCAGTTGTTTACACACCTGAAAATCCGGAAGCGCCAGCCATTGATCCTTCACTTGAAAAAGATATTCCAAAAGATTTGACGGTTATTAAAACAAAGATATGGGAGCCCTATGCTGCTTATAAACGCTTTGTGGGTCGTAAAAAGGAAGACAGCATCAAGGTTGGTTTTTTATCAGAAAAGAAAAATCCTTCTCTAACCGAAAAGATTTCTGTCTGGATACGCGGTAATTTTTTTATTCCCGATGCACGTAAATATTGGATCAGGCCTTCGGTTAAGTTTCTTGTCGATTATTTATCGAAAAACCCGGTGGATGCAATTATCTCCACCGGCCCACCGCACAGCATGCACATGATTGCCTTGGGTGTTAAAGAAAAGCTTGACATTCCCTGGATGGCCGATTTCAGGGATCCATGGACCAAGATTGACTTTTATGATAAGCTGATGCTGACCAGGAGGTCGGATAAAGCTCACATGAAAATGGAACAGCAAGTTCTTAAGCTCGCTAATAAAATTGTAACTGTGAGTGGATTCTGGGCAAAGGATTTCGAAAAATTAAGTGGTAAAAAAGTTGAAGTGGTCACTAATGGATTTGATCCTGATGATTTTAAAACATTAAAATACAAAAGGGGGGATAAATTTGAATTGGTTCATCTGGGTTCGATGAACAAAGACAGGAATCCGGTGAATCTCTGGAAAGAATTATCAGCGCTTTGCAAGGAAGATATTAGTTTTAAAAATAAATTAAAAATCACCTTTATCGGGCAGACCGATTATTCTGTTTTTGAATCATTAAAGGAATTTAATCTCTCCGGTCATGCCGAAAAGATAGACTATCTTCCGCATCAACAAGCTATGGAGATAGCAGCAAATGCTTCGGTTTTATTGCTCCCCTTAAACAATACCCCGAATGTAGATGGTATCATTCCAAGTAAGCTGTTTGAATACCTTGCTTTACAGCGTCCCATTTTGTGCATCGGCCCGGAAGGAGGTGACAGTGCAAAGATCATACTCGATTGTAAGGCAGGGATAGTCGCTGGTTTTGAAGATATGGCAGGGATTAAATCCTCCATTAATAAGCTTTTTGGTGAATTTATTTCAGATGATGCCATCAAGGTCATTCAGCAAGCTAATATTGATCAGCATTCGAGGAAAAAACTGGCTGGTGACATAGCTTCTTTACTAAATGAAATCGTCAGAAATTGAATCGATAATGGAAAATAGTAAAACTCCTGAAATCTAAATAATATGAGCCTATTGCAACTTCTCTGGAAAACATATCTTCGGATACTAAATCCTACTTGTACAATCAAATCTGCAAGCCTTTCGCGGAATGTGCGACTGGAGAAATGCGTGACACTGGAATATGGAACACATATCCAAACCGGTTTGATTGGGAAGTTTACCTACATTAACAAATATTCTCTGGTGGATAAAAATACGCAGTCCATCGGCCGGTTCTGTTCAATTGCCTATGGTGTCAAGATCGGATTGGGTCATCATCCGGTAGATTGGGTCAGCACGCATCATTTTGCCTATGATAAAAAATATGGATTTATAAACGAGAGCCGTGATTTTGAGGATCATTCCCGGCAAAGGTGCATCATTGGAAATGATGTCTGGATTGGAGGAAATTCTATTATTCTTGCTGGCGTAAAGGTGGGCGACGGAGCGATAGTGGGGGCAAATTCACTGGTAACAAAAGATGTGGACCCCTATTCCATTGTGTTCGGAACACCGGCTAAATTTCACAGGTACAGATTCGGTGAGAAAATAAGGGAAGAATTGTTGAAAATACAATGGTGGAATTGGGAGGATAGCAAAATCATTAAGAATGTTGATCTTTTTAGCGATCCGGAAAAGCTAATTGCCAGCGCGAAGAAAGAGTCCTTTTGATCAATACTCTGTGTTGATCACTTTATTTACAAAACCTGAAATATCATAGTCTTCATTAAAGACCTTATAAAGCTCAGCCATAATAGGAAAGTTGCAGCTTAATGATTTGGTTTTGGAAATCTCTTCACAAAAGACACTCACCGCAATTTTACCTTCGAGGACAACTTTGTCGGTGATATTATTTGTAAAAAATCCCTTCCCGATCAATAGTCCAAGTGTCCTGTTACGACTAAGATCGTTTAAGGCCGTAAGGCAGAAATCACCGTAGCCGCAATACCTGAACATAGTTTCTTCCTTACCCCCATATTTAATGAGGATGTCCTTCATTTCGTTAAATGCTTTTGTAAGAAATAAAAACCTGAGATTGGGTGAATTGAAGTGAGCATCGACAATACCGGTAGCGATGGCGTAAATATTTTTCAGGATGCTGAGGATTTCAACCCCTTTTACATCTGTAGTGAAATCAATATGGATTGGGGTGTCCCTGAATATTTCCTTGAATAACTGATGATGCGATTTTACTGTGGATCCCAGGGTAAAGGCAGTAGGGAATTTATTGATGAGCTCGTTGGCAAATGTAGGTCCTTTGAACGAACAAACCGGGTTAGGCAGGTTGGCGCTCAGGCTTTCTGCAATGGTCTTTTGTTCCCTGCTGAATCCCTTGGCCATATTCAACAAAATAGCTTTACCGCTTAAATGAGGTTTTATTTCCAACAGGTAATCAACCGTAACGTAAGAAGGTATCGCGAGGAAAACGATGTTAGCATCATTCAGAATTGTTGGGTCGTTAGAAGCTTTTAAGAATTTGCTCAACTTGATGTTAGGAAAGTATTTTTTATTGTAACGGGTATTGTTGATGGATTCAACAACGTCTTCCTCAATGGATAATAACTTTACATTGTACTGATGCTTGCGGGCAAGGATGTTGCCAACTGCCGTGCCAATAGCGCCGGCGCCGATGATGATGATGTTCTGAATATTTGAATCCATTGTGGATGAGCAATTAAAAAATTAGATAAAACAAAAATACATTTAATTTAAAAAGTACTGTGGATGAAAGTTAAACAAGATCACATCGATTTTACTTTGAATAATATTACTTTTGTTCAGGTTACCTAAATAAATAATTGTTGGGAAATACTGGTGTTATCATACAGGTCAGAACCGGATCAACCAGGCTTACCGGAAAAATGATCCTTCCTTTTTACGAAGGTCAATCCATGATTGAATTGATCATCGACCGGTTCGTTTCTGAAATAAGCAACAGCATTCCATTAATTATCGCTACAACCGATAATCCACTCGATGATGCAATTGAAAACATTGCAAGACACAAGAAAGTCAATTTATACCGGGGCTCTGAAAATGATGTTCTCTTGCGGTTTATCAGAGCTTCTGAAAAATTTAAACTCGAAAATGTCATCAGGGTTTGCGCTGATAATCCTTTGTTTGATTTGAAAGGAACCCTTGCACTGAAGTCTTATTTAGAAACTAATGAATGGGATTATATTGGATATAAAATTATGGGTGACAGACCCACAATATTAACACATTCCGGTTTTTGGGGCGAGGCAGTTACACTTACAGCTTTAAAGAAAGCACATGAAGAAATTTCTGAATCAGTTTACAGGGAACATGTTACCAATTACATTCATCAGCACCCCGGAAAGTTCAGGGTAAAATTGGTTGATGCTCCTGATTGCTTATTTTACAGGGATGATATCAGGCTTACAGTAGATACAACAGAAGATTTCGAAATGATGCAGGAACTATACTCCAGACTGATTGAGGAAAATATCAGGCCGGAGCCTGTGAGTATTATTAGTTATATTGATGATCACCCGGAATACCTAACCCGAATGAATCGTCAGATCGAATTAAACAGGAAGGTATGAAGTCAACTTATATTGTAGGAGAAATAGGGCAGAATCATAACGGTGATATGGCCATTGCCAGAAAACTGATTGATGTTGTTTCTGAACCTGTCATTGATCATCTTTTTGGTGAAAAGCTCAAACCGATGAATGCTGTGAAATTCACCAAACGTGACCTGAAAGAGGAGTTATCGGCATCGGCCATGATGAAACCTTATGACAGCCCGCATTCTTTTGGCAAAACTTATGGTGAACACCGGGCATTCCTTGAACTGAGCGATGAACAGCATTTCGAGCTGTATTCTTACGCAAAAAGCAAAGGACTTGATTTTGTGGAAACCCTTTGCGCGAGAGGTTGCCTTTCAATTTTTAAATACTTTTCACCCGACCGGTTAAAAGTTGCCTCCCGCGACCTCACCAATTTACCATTGCTTGCTGCCATGGCGGAGACAAAGGTGCCGATGATCCTTTCCACAGGAATGGGAGGGAAACCTGAAATTGATAATGCCCTGGCGGTGATCACCAGGTACCATAGCAACATCACCATTCTTCATTGCTTGTCGCAATATCCTTCGGAGTATAAGAATATCAACCTCCATACAATTTCCTATTTAAAAGAAAATTATCCTGAATACACGATCGGTTATTCTGATCATTCAATCGGGATCGTTATTCCCGTGGCAGCCGTAGTTTTAGGAGCTGAAGTAATTGAGAAGCATATCACACTCGACAGGAAGATGAAAGGTACTGATCATGAAGGTTCGCTGGGACCAGATGGAATTTACCGCATGGTGAGGGATATCCGCAATGTGGAAATGGCCTTGGGATCGAAAGAAATATTTGTGAGCGAAAGCATTACAGAAACAAAGGTAAAACTTGAACGCTCCATCGCTTCCTTGAGGGAAATAAAACCAGGGGAAGTGATCAGCGAAACAGATTTGCACCTGCTTAGTCCTGGCGATGGATATAAATGGGCTGATCGGAGCAAGATAATCGGGAAAAGGGCAAAGGTAGCTATCCCAAAAGATGAAATTATTTACCAAAACATGATTGGATGATGGACATAAAACTTGTGCTTACTGACATTGACGGTGTTTGGACCGATGGCGGAATGTATTATGATAACCAGGATAATGAATGGAAGAAATTCAATACTTCCGATAGTGCCGGAATATTGTTTTTAAGGAAGCTTGGAATTCCGGTGGGAATCATTACAGGAGAAGATACCGAAATCGTAAGGCGGCGTGCTGAAAAACTAAAAGTGGAGTACCTCTATATGGGGGTTAAGGATAAACTGAAAGCAGCAAGGAAACTTTGCGATAAGCTCGGACTGGACATTTCAAAAGAAGTCGCTTACATTGGGGATGATATTAACGATATTCCACTTCTTAAAAAAGTCTGGATCAGCGCCGCACCAGCCAATGCTCCAGAATATGTAAAACCTTTTGCCAAATGGAATCTAACGAAAAGCGGGGGAGAAGGAGTATTCAGGGAATTTGTTGAGAAAATGCTGTCTGATTCCGGTGTTTTGGAAACGGTTATAAATTCCTACTTGGAAAAGTTTAAGAATTCTTAATGGAACCTTTAAAAACTTTCCCGTCATTGCGAACGGAATGAAATGGAGTGAAGCAATCTCTTCATTTACAGATTGCTTCGGTCGTTCCTCCCTCGCAATGACGACTAATCTTTTAGTTTTTAGAGGGGCCCTTAATGAAATTAATGATTCTTTCACTTACCCTTCCATCAATTTTAAAGGCAAAATTTCGGATATAGTTACTATAATTTTCTGCATTAATTGATAATTGTCCATTGAGGAACTTCAGAATATAATTCTTCAATTCTTCCTGGTCGATTGCCTGGTAAGCAATTCCTTCCTTGTGGTATCCCTGGATATCCTGTTTCAGATGATCAAGGATGATCAGCGGTTTGTTAAAGTAAACGGTTTCAGCCCCGACTGTGGAGAAGCAGGTAATCACAATATCACTTAAGGAGATTAGCAGGTAAAGGTCAATATGGTATATGATCTGATAATTATTACATCCTGCTTTTCTGGCGATTTCCTTATAATAGGTCATATCGTTTTTCTCCGCGGGATGCAGTTTGACGACAAGATGAGCATTTGGAATATTACTCATTGCAGTAAATACATCAAAGGCTGACTTTTCTCTTAATTCAGGATCCTGCTGGGGCTGTGAAGCAAATAAAACGACTCTGGAATTTTCGGGAATGTTTAAAACACCTTTGATTTTACTATTCTTCAAAACCGGTATTATATCTGTCCTGATCTGACCGGTAATAAATAGTGATTCAGGATCGTAATTTCCTTTGCCTGATAATAATTCTTTCCACCGCTCACCCCAGATAAAGGTGCGATCCGGAAAGATATTCCTTTCCCTATCATTCAGCGTGAACATATACGCCGGATGAAGATCGTGGATGGTTCCATGCTGGATACCGATGGTTTTTATTCCATTTGTTTTTGCAGCATCAAGTATAGATTTGATTCTTGGGCTGTTTTCGTCAATGGTACTTATGGTTTTGAATTTGTGTTTCCTGAAAAATCTTTTGTAGGCAAAATACTTAAGTAGAAAAAGCTTGCTTGATGAATGCAAGGAACGGATTTGTTTTAGGATAATGAAATCGAAAGGATTCGTCAAGTGTGATTCAACCTGATTGTATTTCTCAACGAGACCGGATGACACAGACCTATTTTGTTTTCTTACTTCCCGGGATAACAGTCCTTTAAATAATATGTATTCTCCAAATAATTTATTCTTTCCTGATTTGAACTGGTCACGATTCAGTTTGAATTCCGACCCTTTATGAAATTTTGGTATGTCTATATCATCCAGAACTATGAAATCTTCATCGAGCTTTTCGAACAAATAAGCAAGGTTATAATTTCCAGGTTCAGGTTTTAAAGTTCGAAGATTCAGACAGGTCTGTTTAATAGAATGATCAATGACAATATGTTTTGCTGTCTTAAGTTTTTTGAACTTTAAATAGCTATTCAATGCCCGAATAATGAAAAAAGTAGAATAAGCAATAAGTGTCCGGTAATTAACTTTTGTTTGCTTGCTTTCTTTAGCATGAATTGTTAATCCAGGAAAGTAAAATGGATATTCTTTCAGGTAACCAGATTCTCCATAATAAGTAATTCGTTGATAGCTTTTAGAAAGTTTTTCGATCAACCGGATTTCATAGGTCAGGTTTCGGATAAAAAAGTAGGTTCTGAACTTGTGGTAATGCCAGATGCTTGCTTTTTCCACCATCAGCAAATCAGTTATTGCAGTTTCACCGATTTTGATCTCTCCAAAATTCAGAACATGCCGAAACAGTTCATAGTTGATCTCTCTTTTTTCATCGGACGAAAGTTCAATTGAGCCTTTTGAAAATCTTTCAAGTTTATCGGAAAGGGTGATATCGGAATACAGTTGAATATCCCGATCTGCCGAAGTTAAGCAGCCAGAGATATGATCCTCTTCCTCCTTTTCCAATAACCTGTTGACAACAATTATCTCCATTGTTTAGTCAGGATTTTCATGATTTCATTCTTATACAAAAGGACAAGACTTAACAGAATTGAAAGAACAACCAGTGAGCCGATAAGGAACGGATCGATATTAAACTTGATTTTAATGACCTCAAGTAAAGCAGTCAGGAACATGATTGCGAATGGATATATTAACAATTTATTCAGGTTCCACGGAATGTCAACAATGGACCTCTGATAAAGATATATCCCGATTACCTGCAATGATTGCGAAACAAGTATCGCAGTGATGGCACCATATGCGCCCCAAACAGGCACCAGAAAATAAAGCAGAATCAGGTTAACAGCAAGTACGACCAGGTTTTGGTAAAGAAAGACTTTTGTTTTCTTTTCATAATAAACAGGAAATGAGAAAAT
This sequence comes from uncultured Bacteroidales bacterium, assembly GCA_963749345.1. Lineage (GTDB taxonomy): Bacteria > Bacteroidota > Bacteroidia > Bacteroidales > JAADJA01 > JAADJA01. The sequence goes on from CAVVMO010000004.1 coordinate 2,008,402, forward strand.
AATATACTGGGTTCGCTGGGTGTAGCGTATTAAAGTAATGGCGATCAAGCCGGCTGCCAGCTTTAAGTCTGTTTTAAAGATGGAACAATATACCATTGCTGGAAGGATTGTGATAGCGATGATCAGCTGACTCTGAGCCATCAGGAGATGGGACAACCTACGGATCTCTTCGATGTTTTTTGTGATCCCATCTTTCATCAGCCTGAACATTTCAGGCTGGGATGCTCCCTGAAGTCCCTGCAGGATTATTTCCATTCCCCGCCCGATGATCAATGCCTGGCTGTATATTCCTAAAATGGTGGGTGAACTTTCAAGAAAATAACGATCGGCAAATGCGATGCCCCAGGCAATGAAAGCATACTCAAAAAGAGGCAACGCATATTGATTGTTTAATTTTAATATCTTTCGGTCATAATGAAATCCGGTATCCCGATAAATAAAGTAAAGGATGATAATTGAAATCAGCGTGGTTCCGATACAAGTTCCATATACATAGCCGATAAAACTCATATCGAAATAAAAAACCCCGATCACCTGAAATGCTGACCTAAATACACCGAGCAACAAACTAATGACAAGGTAAATTCTGACTTTCTTTTCATTGCGGTATAAAGCAAAGGCAGTCGTATTGATGGCCCTGTTGATACCGACAATAACAGTGGCTACTCCATAGCTTGAGAAATCCTGCAATTCAGGTTGAGTAAAAATTCTGCCTATATAATCTTTAAATATGTAAGCCAGTACGAGTAGAACTAAACCCCGTGCAAGGATGGAATTGAATACACTTGAAACCAATTTATTGTACCCAGATTTATTATCTATAAAATCATAATAGAATCGTGAAATTGAATTGGTCATAGCAAAAGTTGCAATGATAAAAACAAGAGAAATAATGGTTTCGCTGATTTCGATCTGGGAGAAGTCGGCTGGTGCTAATCTGCCATCACCTTCGATAAAGGGTCTGATAACAATATTGAGTAATGGAGGAACTGCCGCAACTGCAGTGTAGAGAAAGGAAAGCTTGAAAAATTCTTTATTGTCGAGCTTCATTAAAAGTTTATTGCGAGACTTTTTCTGTCTGCAATATTAATCATTTTCTATGGGAAAGTTTTTATGATTAAGATAAGGCCTTTGTGTTAAAAGACGATCAACTTTTTCGCGTAAACCCTGTTTTTGGTTTTCAAAACAACAAAGTAGATTCCGGTTTCGATACCTGAAATATCAAGAATCTGTTTCTGGACCCCGGAGTCGATTTTCATATTGATAAAATCTCTTAATTTTCTGCCTGATAAATCGAATATACTTATCTGAACCTGACTGCTCTCCTGAAGTTGGTATTCAATCCATGTGAAACCGGATCCTGGATTCGGATAGAGCTTGATTGGAATATCCTCAATTTCCTTTTCAATGATACCGGGCAGGATAACACCGCCTCCGCCATTCAAGGTCTTTAAAACAGTTAATCCAGCCCCGACAGCAAATCCAATGGTATCGTTTATAAAATAAATTCCTCTCAGGCTATTGGATGTTCCGGAATATTGAGGATACCAGTTTTCACCGCCATCGGTTGTCTTGAGTATTACACCTCCCTCACCGGCAATATAACCGGTGTCAGGATTCGGAAAGTAAATTTTGTTTAATGGGGTTAATATCCCGGAAGGAATGTTAAACAAACTGTCGGATGCAATGCCCCGTTTTATTTTCAAAATTTTACCGGCATAACCTACAATGAAGCCAATGCTATCGGTAGGAAAATAAATGTCGTACAATGGAACATTCGTGCCTGATGGAATATTTGATATTTGGTTACCTCCATTTTTAATTTTTAAAATTTTTCCTTCTTCCCCAACAGCATAACCACCTATTGCAGCATTAAAGAAAAACAATGAATAGAGGTTATTTGTAGTTCCGGAAATAAGCTTCGTCCATGTGGTATCGCCGGATGTAGTTTTTATGATTGTACCATCCTGTCCACAGGCAAAACCCAGGCCAGGCTCAACAAACCAAACGGAGTAAAGATTTTGATTGATCCCTGTTTCAAGTGGGATCCAATCGGTTCCATCATTGATGGTTTTATAAATACTGCCTTCTCTCCCCGACATATAGCCGGTTGAACTTGCCAGGAAACTGATATCTGTCAGATAATGGGTAATGGTGTCGATGGCAAAGGGCTGCCATGCTGAACCCGGTCCTGCTGACCGGAGCATGTAAGGTTCATCGGCATAAGGATCACCTCCGACAGCGATTCCGCGCAAATCAGAGGTAAACATAACGGAGTTAAGCGTATAAGGATTGGCACCGGTAATATTCGACCAGAATTCGCAGGAATCGGTTCGTTGAATTAAGCCATAATCACCACAAATAATCAATGAATCACACAGTGTATCATTTTGAAAGAATTGATTAATAGACCTTATTGCAAGATCTGTTCCTGATGGAAAGAATCCCCAGTTGATGCCGCCGTTAACGGTATGTAAGATTGCCCCATAGGCGCCACTTGCATATCCGAGGGTGTCGTTATAAAAATGCACACTGTAAAGCTCCTCTTCCATCGGATCGAATGAAATATTAGTCCAGGTTTCGCCTGCATCTGTGGTTTTCAGGATAAGTCCTTTTTTGCCGGTAATATAGCCAATGGTGGCTGAAGGAAAGTAAACATCAAGCAATGCCAGTTGGGTACCTGAGTTTGGTTTGTTCCAGGAGGAACCGGCATCGGTTGTTTTTAAGATGAGGCCGCTGTCACCTACAAAAATTCCCTGGTCAGGAGTGAAAAAATATCCCGAATAAATGGAGTACAATGTCCCCGAGTTTAATTCCTGCCACGATTCTCCTGCATCGGTTGTCTTTAATATCATTCCTTTGTAGCCACCAATATATCCGTTGTTTTCGTCGGTAAATACGATTGAATTCAACCTGTAATGAGTGCCGGATACGATTGTATTCCATGAACTGTTGTCAGAGGTTTCAAGGATTATACCATTATCACCTACAATGAATGCATGATCACCGGCAAAAAATCCGGAGTATAATTCATTGGTTGTAGTAGAATCCATCATTGTCCAGGAAATTCCCTTGTTTTCAGTTTTCAGAATGGCTCCGTGCTTCCCAACTGCATACCCCAGACCGGAAGAATTTTTAAAAAATAGCTCATTCAGATTATTTCCCTGTGGCAAAGGATACTTCCAGTCCCATTGACTAAAACCCTGCATTGAGAAGATCAATAAGATAATTGCAGGAGCGAAAAAATGTCTCATTATATTTGAATTGGAAAGCTAAAACTCTAAGAATTTACAGGGTTCTCTTTTTGTAGATTTTCGGGCACAGAATTTTTTCACGAGTGAGAATTCAAATCCTCCCTTATAATTGCTTGCCACATGCTGTTTTGAAACGTTGATATCGTATGAAAACATAAGAGCAAGCTTGTTATATTCAATACCCAGGGTTGGAATAATGTCCCTTCCAAAACGATACCATAGTCCGCCGTACAATTTCAATTCCACTATATCAGCAACAAGATTGGCACCCATTAGTACCTGCTGAACACCCTCATGACTTATAAAATATACTTCCGGCTTAATAAGGAGACTTTCAGAAAGTATATGCTGAACCGTGCCGTGCGCAATAATCTTTCTTCCAACCCTGCGATCATTTTGTCCAAAAAATGATTCTTTGGGCTTATTGATATGGCTGATGCTTCCACCTACTTCGTACATCCATTTATTGTTGATGAGGTGATGCAATGATAAGCCAAGATTGAAATCAGCATAAAAGATGGAAGTATACTTGATGTTTGTAATATCCTGCGAAGTAAGGGAAGGATCAAATGCAAGTATATCATCTCTCCATTGGTCGCCATAGATCAGGTTATTTTTATCTATGCTTCTGTTGGTAACGCCCAATCCTACACCCAGGCTTCCATAAAGTGAATTATCTGAATTGAATCCCTGGCTATAAGCTCCGAACAGCATTCCCTGAACTTTCTGTAAATCGCCGTTGCCCGCATTGTCGTAATACAAATGAGTACCAAGTCCAAACCAACCACGTCTTCTTAAAAATTCCGGATAAAGCCGGGTGTCGCCCCAGGCTGTATAAGTTTCGAAAGGAACGGTAAAACTTGCAGCCTGTTGCCGGTAATTTGCAGCCACCCTGAAATCACATTCATGATTGCCCGTAAAAGCAGGATTAACGTACAATGGTGTATTGTACATTTGGGAATAATGGATGTCCTGTGCTCCGGAAAGTAACCATCCCAAAGCAAATAGTGCGACCCAAAGGATTTTCGTGATTGACTTTTTCATCTGCTATCTCAGCAATGTAATATTTCCTTTATCTTCAACTACACCAGCATCTTCAAAAACAATCTTCACATAATAAGTATAAGCTTCCATTTCTTGCTTTGCTCCATCTACAGTGCCATCCCATCCTTCGCTTCGGTCGGGATTGGTGGTTTCGAAAACCAGTTTTCCGTAGCGGTCATAAATCCTGAAGACCAATGAAGAAAAACCGCTACCCTCAACATAGAGAATATCATTCGTGCCATCACCATTAGGCGAAAAAGCAGTTGGAACACCCCATTTGCTCGGCGGAAACATCCCAACAAGTTTATACCCTTCAGCTGGACATCCATCCAGGTCAACATTCACCTGGTATTCCACAGGATTTGGATTGGTATAGCCATGAATGGTTATGGTTCTCGAGTTTGGGTTTTCGATCGGGACCTCAGGATTCGAAGTCCAGGTGTAGGTATCACCTATCCCTGCATCCAGCGTAATGGATTCACCATATATCAGTGTTATATCATCCCCCAGAGCCTGTTCAGGCTTGGGCGCTGGTTTTACCACAATGGTTTGATTGGGGTTGGTTTCGCAATTATTCGTGGTATCAATGACCTGTACAAATATGCCTCCTGTATAACTTAGTTCTGCTATGATCTGGGAACTTGTTTCACCGTTAAACCAGGAGTATTTGTAGGCATTGTTGTCGGGAGATACGTTCACATGAATAATGTCGCCCTCACAGAATGGCCCCGGATCAATGCTTGCCAACGGCGGATAACTTCCTTCCACCACAATGTAATCATCAACCGTACATCCTTCGAAATACTGGATTTTCACATGATATGTGCCCGGTTCTGTAACGATGTAAGTTTCGTTGCCCGGATAGGGTGAACCTTCCCAAAAATACAAGGTATTGTTATCTCCATTAAAATTACTGGCATCAATCACATATTCCGTACCCAGGCAGAATCTGTCTGTTTTACCGTTAAATCCATAAATGTAACCCTGGGCATTCTCAAATATCCAGCCCGGCGGCGGATCATCCGGATTGGGCAACGGTGTGCTGTTGGCGCCGGCATAAAAGTCAATGTTTTCGCTTTCGGCCGCTAAGCTGTAAATGTTCAGGTAGTCAGAGGCAACATCATACCCGTTGTCTTTTTTAATATATGCTAATTTGGGAGCACTGAGTGATGTCAAATTGATGTTGCTGCACTGATTTCCCCTGACGTAAAGTGAATCATTAATGACCTGGGTTGAATCAGCCTGGAAGTAAAACCAGTTACCCAATCCCTGCTCATTTCCTGAACCAGGGTAAAGCACGAGCGTATCAAAAATATTGTGACCCATAAACACCCCGTCATCCTGGAAAATACAGTATTTGATATTGTTATTTCCCCTGATAAAACCAAACTTGTTCACAAAACAACGGTTGATGTTATGCTTTTGATTAATGGAACCATAAAGGCTATCGACATAAACCACGTTGGTAGTTGATTTATTGAACATTCCTGAATTCCTGCCACGCAGAAACACGGTGTCGGCAATGAAGTTTCCGGTTACTAAACCAGATTCCATATTAATGCTCACCAGGTTATACTCAGTAATATTGTTCTGGTTGGCAAGGCTGTCAATCGGGCCATTTAGTTCAACATTGTAATATTGAAGGTTGCTTCCATGTTCAGAAAAAATGGTACCCATGAATGATTTGTTATAAATCGTGGATTTATCTGCAAAGAGTTGCAGGTTATCCGCATCGATCCACCAGGCACGGTCAAAATCGTATTGAACGGTGGCTTTTGAATTCTCAATATTCAGCGTTCTTGGATTTTTAAATACTGAAAATAATCCACCTGTGTAAAGATGGTTGCCATTGAGTGTAAAATTTCCATGCTCGAGGTAAACACTTGTAAAAATGGAATTTGCAGGATCAACCAGCAAAGTAAGATCATCTCCCAGAAGTACAACATCATTAATGCCCTGGAAGCGAATGTCATTTAAAATGATTTTACCTCTTGACGTAATGGTATCAGCAACAAAATTAGTTTCTTCAATTTGGTCAAAATAGATTAATCCAGCATATTGATAGTCCATAGTCGTACTAAGTTCAACAGAACCATAAATATAAAGAACGGTTGTATCAGCACCTATAAATGTTGGTGTAAATGTAGTATCATGTTTCCAATACATGTTCTTGCAGTAAGCATTCAAAACATCAACAGTAACTGTATCTGTCGCGGTTAAAAACGAATTATTATCAAATATAACTGTATTAATTTCTTTTGGAGTACACATAGCTGTTATTGGTGGTCCACCACTTGTAAAAGACCAATGATTCCAATCGCCCCAGTCCCCGACGCCTCCAATCCAATAATAAACTTCATCATTCACATTAGTCCATTCCCAATTGGTATTATTTCCTAAATCGATAGAGCTCTCTGCAATATAATGGTTATTATTAAAAGGAACCATGGTGATGTCGCGCATGGAAGCATATTTAGCGGTAAAATCGGCATTGGTTGGTTGCTGCGCCTTATAAAGAATATACGCTTGTGTTCCGATGGAATCGGATTGTATCCTGATCGGCTCATCACAGTAACCGGTCATGATGAGATCGTTATAAATCTTCGTAGTATCTAATTGTGAAGGATCAGCAAGGTCGTGCTGGAAAAGATATCGCTTGTTAGGTGAAAGAACTAATTGAATATATTGGTTACTTCCCGAAAAAGCGCCATTTCCAAATAAAACTGCTGTATCAATGCGATTACCTAAAATCATGTGCATGAATTTGTCAGCCTGCAAATAACCTACCTGGTGATAACCAAACATTGCTCCGTCATCAAAGAAGAAAGCGGTGTCGATTACGTGGTTTCCGATAAGGGTATCCCCAAAACTTTCAGCCATTACAAAGTTTACAGTATAGTTGTTTCTCAATTTACAACCATCCGCACTCACAACAATCTGCCCTGTCAGTGTATCAATCACTTTTTTATATGTTAAAGTATCAATAATACCATTGCCCACTCCATCACCAAACATTATATAATAATCGACCAGGTTGTATTCACACTTGCTTTCACTTATCAAAATAGAACGTATTCCGTTTACTTCCGGAGTACTGAATTCAATATTATGATATTTCACCTCTCCGGCGTAGGTCCGGATATTGCCAAATCCGGGAGGCGCTCCCGGAGGTGGTGTAATATCTCCGTAGGATCGGATGATAGAATTGCCAAAGTTATAGGCGAAAGTAGTATCCATATCAACCAGCGGATCTTCGTTATATCCTGAACCATATGCATTCAGAAGCCATGCATCCTGCTGATAGGCGTGAACTTCACAAAGCGTATTTCCCATGAAATATATCCCCTTTTTCAGGGTGTCCTCCGAGTTAAAATTATAGCAGATCATGGTATCATTCTCGAGTAAAATCGAACCCATTTTTACAAAGGTCGTGTCGGAGTAATCCTCATATTTGCTGTCGAAGCGCCATTTACCGCCCCGCCCATAGAAATAAACCTGGCTGAACAACTGATGGAAAATTTCAAATACTCCCGGATCAGTTTCAAGCCGGTATGTCAGGTCAATACTTTCATATTCATCGTCATCTTCAGATTCAAAATAGACCTTACCGAAAAACAGATATGACATTGAAGGGTCAAGTTTTACCGATCCCCAGATGTGCAAAAATGTAGAACCTGAAAAAGTAGGTTGATTGGTTAAATCAATCCATGTCATATCGTTGAACATAGCATGCTTAACATTTACTCTTACCTCCATACCGCTGTCACTAAAACCGGATTGATTGTCGAAGAAAATATCGTCGTATATCGTTGGAGGGCACTGATCGCCCGGGGTTCCTCCTGATGTGAGCGACCAATGAGTGATATCATCCCAGTCACCATCACCTCCCACCCAGTAAAGCGTCCGTGGAACGTGCGGATTGGTGAAATTGAAACCGGTATTGTTTCCTAAATCAATTCCTTTTGAAATGTTAATCATATTTCCATTGTTCCTGATATCTCTTACCATCAGAAATTCCACAGCCAGAGATGAACCGGTGTAATTCATTATGGCTTGTGTTTCTTTGGAATTTGTTGTAAGCATGGTTAATCCCTGGAGACAATCACTTCCGTTTTCTATTTGATGAATGGTCTGGATTATGTTATTGGTGTAATAACTGCCGGGTTGCGATAATGAGTCGCAGCCTAATGTCATCCAAATACCTGAATTTAAAGTCAGAAGATTAACGGAGTTGTTACCAAGCATGTGGCCATCGTCCATAAATACGGCATGTTCAACATACGATTCTTTGGCAACCCAGGAACTAAGAACTCCCAACGAATTGAACAGGAGCAAATTATTTACAACGTTATCTCCTGCCAAAGCGCCTTCAGGTACAAAAAAATGAATAGAGTCAATTTCATTTTCATATCCTTTGAGGTAACTCGGTATAAAACAATTGTAATCAATCCTGTGGTAATCGGATTTATCTGTTTCAACATAACCCATCGTTTGGTTGATCTGAGTATAATGGATGATATTATAAATACCCGCGATTTCATTAGGGATGGGTCCTGCCATAGTCCAGGCGCCTTCCATAATCAATGTATCGATGGTAAAACTGCCTTCAATACCAGGTGTTTTTTTACCATCCAGACTACCACCACCCAGGAAGTGTACCTTGCGCATATAGGTTCGTATATCCGTGTTTCTTATCCCTCCATCCACCGGCAACACATCAATGTCGTAATAACTGATAAGTTCTCCGCTGGAGTTATTCATATCGCCCCCGATCAGAATGTAAGAGTTGGCGGCATTAAAGTTGAGGTTTTCTGCGCCGAGTATCCAGTTACCGACCATCAGAATATCACAGTTCTGAATGAGGCAGGACCGGGTTTTATTGCCGGTTGTCTGGAATCCCCTTGTGATAATGGTTTGTCCGTTGGCATTGAAAGTACCATTGTCATGAACAATTACCGGTTCCGGTGGAAGCGGTTCATAACCATAATAAATAACGGTGTCCCAGCCCGCCGGGATTGTGTCTAAAACAAATAGTGTATCCTGTAAAATCCATTCACCTGTTCCTAAAAACCAGATATCACCCGGAAACCGGGTTTCTGCACAAGTAATTGTATTACCGGGCAACTGCGACATGAAAGAAATCTTACCCATGTATTCATTGATTACTTTGGGATGAAAAGTAAGTGAGCCGTAAATGCTGAAGTTGCTGGTAGGATTTCCTCCGACTATAACAACAGTATCCTGGATATTTACGAAAGTAAAATTGTTACAAACAGGGTTTCCGGTAAGGATGAAAACCGTATCATAGTCCTGCAAAAAGGAATTTTGGTTAAAGATGACATTGTCAACCGCATCCGGTACTTCATTGGGTATGGATCCATTGATCGTGCGCCAGCTGTTAAGATCGGACCAGTCGCCCTGTCCGCCAACCCAATAATAATCCTCAGAAAAAACCTGGAAGAATGATACCAGCATTACAATAATGGCTAAAAATTTCTTTCTGTTCATGATTTACAGGGTTTTATAATTGATTAATTATCTGTTCCCAGCACTGTCAGGCTGCCTTTATATACTTTTTTAATATTATCGGTTCCGTAAAATACTTCAAGCACCCAGAAATAAGATCCTTCAGCGACATATTTGCCATTCTGTTTGCCATCCCAGCCGGAAGTAAAGTCACTTGATTCCCATACCTTTTCTCCCCAGCGGTTGAAAACGATCATTTTATGCTGATTGATACCGCTCCATCCTTCACCGGGTTCAAAGTAATCATTGGATCCATCCCCGTTCGGAGTAATGACATTGGGTACTTTGACATTGAAAACTTCAATTACTATTACATCAGAATTATCGCATCCGAATGCATCTGTTACGATAACAGATATGGTATCATTTTCAGATGCATTTTCCCAGTATATGGTAGTGGTATTAGATGTTGATCCATTACTCCAGACATAAGATTCATATCCTTCATCTACCGTTAAAGTAATGCTTTCTCCCGGAAGCAAAGTAACATCTTCACCGAGATATACATCCGGTAACGGATTAACCTGAATGGTCTTTTCAGCTGTATTCTGTCCACATAGATTTTCCATCATTAATTTATAATTGCCTCCCTGGGTAATTAAAATTGAGGTTTCATTTGACACGGGGCTGTCATTGAGGTACCAGGTATAATCAAAATCTCCGGAAGGAGCATAAAGTACAATAGATGTATCGGCGCAAAACATATCATCACCGGTAATACTGGCAACGGGAACCGGGTATTCTGTGATATAGATATAATCATTGGACTCACAGCCAAAATAATAATTTACATAAACCGAATATTTACCACCTGTTGTAATCTCAATTGATTGAACCCCGGAAGCATAAACCGTGGAATCATTTCCCGAATAAGTGTACCATGTATAATAATCAAATTCATATCCTGCATCAATTGTTATGGTTGAGCCAGTGCAAAGGTCAAGTGAATCTTCGGCAAATTCGACCTCACTTGCCACACTCACATAAACAGTATCGCTTCCGACACAACCGTGGATATCCGTTACATCACACCAGTAAACCCCGCTTTGAGAAACAGTATAAAAGTTAAAGTTCCAATTATCCTGCCAGGTATAATCACTGAATCCAAATGCAGCATTAAGCGTTGCTGATTCATCGACACAAAGTTGCAGATCTGGTCCAAGGTTTGGGTTTGGATACGGCCAGTTGCCAATGGTGATTTGATCAGCGGCAGTTCCACAGCCACTTTCAACTGTTAGTGTATAGGTGCCAGGTAAGGATACAGTTATTGTCGTTGTAGTATCGCCGGTTGACCAGAGATAGCCGTTGAAAACCCCGAAGGCAGGTTTAAGGACAATTTCATCACCCTGACAAATGATGGTATCATTACCCAGATTCATTGCTATCGCCGGATCATCAACGTATAAATACACTGAATCCCAATCCGTACAGCCGTCGTTGATAACTTTAACCCAGTATGTGCCGGTTTGGTTAGCCACGTAAGTTGGTTCATTCGATCCATCCTGCCATAAATAACCGGTGTACCCGGCCCCGGCATCAAAGACGACACTATCACCGATGCATATTGTGGTATCGGGTCCTATATCAATTTCCAGGATGGATAGTGTGACATAAATTGAATCGGAATTCGTACAAGCTCCCGGTCCTGCAACGATGACAAAATAAAATCCTTCTTCCGTGACGATGTAAGTTGAATCATTCGATCCATCCTGCCATAAGTAAGATAGGAATCCGCTTCCGGCATTCAGGATAAGAGAATCGCCTTCACAAATCACTGCTGAGTCCGGACCAATATCGACATCAGGCGTTTGAAAAACAGTAATTTTAACAGAGTCGGAAACTGTGTCGAGACATAAATCCATCACATTGACCAGGAACCATGTTGTGGTATCGGGGTAAACAGTGATTGTATCATTATCATTGGAATATCCTTCCCAATCATAGGTATACGGAGGTATCCCATTAAATGTATTCACCCACAACTCAACAGGTTGTCCCTCACAAATCATAGTATTCGGACTCATATCAGTTATCATATCCACATAGTCGACGATGATAAATTCCACCGTATCGTACCGAACAATACAGCCGAGTGTATTCTCAATAATGAGTCTTATGGTTTCTGGCCCTTCGATCAGCCCATCTTTTAAAGGAACAACATGAACCATTGCTGAATCTTCACCTTCTTCAAAAGTTACACAGTTATCAATCCATTCATAATCTTCACCATTAACCGCCGTTCCACCAATTTCGTAGCAAACCGTAATAGGGGCATAATCAGGATTGGGAAGTATAAAAATGATATCAGCTTCCACACATCCTTCGATCATATTTTCAGAAACACCCTGAGGGTAGGGATCTGTCTTAACTTCAATTTTAGGGCTTTCAAAACTATTTTCTTCTATAAAAACACCTGAGTCATAAATTCCATCGCCGGCATCGGCAATCCCAATCAAAATATGGTATTCTTCACATGGAACCACTAGTAACCATGCTACCATAACTACTGTGAAACCATCATATTCCAGTGTAAGTCCGCCAGTGTTGTCATCATAATAAGTGCAATTCATGCAGGGCCCGGTGGGAACAACTCCCGGCATGGAGTAGCCATTGTTTACACTGTTAATTTTTACACTGGTATTAGCGGTGCCCGGAACGATCGCAATATTTTTATTGGAATATTGTCCTCCCATGGGATTTGGTCCAGTTACAAAATAACCAAACACGTCATTGTAACTCGATCCGACCCATTCGTTGTACTCTTCGGATCCAAACACATATTTAAATCGCATGGTGTCCGATTCTGGGATAAAATCAAATTCCAGGACGGCTGCATCATAGGTGGTGGAAGTTGTAATTGAATTTAGTACTGCATTCCCTGCGGTTCCATTATTCGCTCCGGCACTTGATGAAGTGTTAGGCCCCGGGATCACATAGCCTGCACCCGATGTAAGGAATATTCCGCTGGAAATTCCAAGATTCGTGGTTTGTCCGTTATTAAAAATACCCCTTGATGCGTTTGCCCCAGTGAACTGTACATTGTCAAAAATGATACCTTCACCTACAATATTTTCAACCATATCAACCGCGGTTACTCCTGGGCCGGGAAGGATATTTATTTGGGCCGTTGAGACCAGGCTGAAAAATAATAGGCTGATGAGTATTGCCCTGGAATTAAATGGTATTAATTTTTTCACAGAATTTTACTTTTTAGTGGTTAATTAATTTTTCTGTTTTTGTCGTTATATACGGTTACAATGCTTACACCTGAACTTATTATAAAAAAAGACACAATGCAAACCAAAATGGTTGCCTTAAAAATGAATGCTTTATAAAAAAATAATCAACAATTTATCGCACAAACCTACAATAAATAATTGAATGTATCAAAAACACAAGCTATTTGTTAGTAAAGCACACTATTTCAATGTCTTCTGACTCTGAACCAAAAAGCAAATTTTGTTTTACTGAGGTGAATATTCCGACAGATTCCACTCCTCATAGTAATTAACAACCAATGCTCCTGAAAGTTTACAAATCAGGATTTATCTCTTCGGGCGATATGTATGCTGGCATTGAGTTCAAAACCTATGAGGAGGATGATCGCGTTAAAATAAATCCAGATCAATACAATCAGCAAGGTTCCGATTGATCCGTACAATGCATTGTAACTCGAAAAGTTACTGACATAAAAATTAAATCCAAGGGTCGTAATTAGTGTCAGAAAAGTGGCCAGTGAGGAGCCTGCGGAAATAAATCTGAATTTACTCGATTTTGACGGCCCTAAATAATAAATAAAGGAAATTGTGAAAAAGAACATGCCAATGAGTATGATCCACTTACCTAAGATCAGCAGATAAACTGTAATTATGCCGGTAAGAATCTTTTTTTCAACCAGGAAATCCAGGAAAAGTGCACTTGTAGTAAGCAACAGAATGGAAACGATCAAAATGAAACTGATAATGAAAAACAACATGGACGATATCAATTTTTGTTTTATCCATGAGCGGGTTTCAATGGTGTGGTAAGTGTTGTTGAAGGCTTCAATGATACTGTGGAAGCCATTTGTAGCAAAAATTATAGCCAGTATAAAAGTCAGTGAAAGTAATTTCCCTCTTGGACGTTGAATAATATCAACTAATGTGGATTGTATAAAAATTTCAGCCTGGTCAGGAATAATGTTGTTGATAAAATTCAAAACCAAATTCTGAAAATCCGTAATTGGGATAAAAGGGATCAGTGTAAAAAAAACAATGATCATGGGGAATATTGCCAGGAAAAAACTGAACGCGATTGAAGATGCCCTTGCCGCTAATGAACCTCTGGAGATACCCTGAAAGAAAAACCGGGCCACGTCATACAACGGCAGCCCGTCAAAACCGGGAATCGTAAATTTTTTTGATAACTGAAGAATATATAAAACCGGCTTAAACTTAAGAATGTTAATATTCAAAATTCTTTGATAAGCTATATACAATTTATCCTTTAATAAATTCATTTAATTGCAATCAAAGATAAATCGAGACTTTTGATCTGGTGGGTCAAAGCTCCAACTGAAATATAATCCACTCCCGTTTCTGCGAAAGACCGGATGGTTTGCAGGTTAATTCCGCCTGATGCCTCAGTTTCATATTTTCCTTTGATAATTTCAACGGCTCTTTTTAAATCCTGAGGGGTGAAATTATCCAGCATGATCCTGTCAACTCCTTTGTGATCTATTACTTCCTGAAGCTCATTAAAATTTCTGACTTCAATTTCTATTTTCAGTTGTTTGCCTTTTTCTTTCAGGTATTTTTGTGTGGCATCAATCGCTTTGCCAATCCCACCTGCAAAATCAATGTGATTGTCCTTGATCATGATCATGTCGTATAAGCCCATCCGATGATTTTCACCACCACCGGTTTTTACAGCATACTTTTCAAGTTCCCGAAGAAGGGGTGTCGTTTTTCGCGTGTCAAGAAGTTTTGCCCGTGTTCCTTTAATCTGATTGGCAAGCAGCCTTGTAAAGGTGGCTATACCGCTCATCCGTTGCATAAAATTCAATGCAAGTCTCTCTCCTGAAAGGATTGAGATAGATTTTCCTTCAACCTTAAAAATAATATCTCCTTTATTAAGGTCGCTGCCATCTTTTATTAAAGGGTTAAAGATAAGGGAGGGATCGATCGTGTGAAAAACTTTTTCAGCAATTTCCACACCGGCAAGGATTCCGGATTCTTTTGCAATTAAATGAGCTTTACCAGTGCTTTCAGGAGGAATGGTGGCCATGGAGGTGTGATCTCCATCACCCATATCCTCAATCAGGGCTTGCTCAATAATTTTATCAATAGTCATAAAAACTTGGCCCCAAATTACTCTTCATCAAACTGAAGCTGACGGAGAACGAGTTGGTCTGATTCTTTTTTAAGCAGCCCATACACTCTGTAGTTTTTGGTGTTGGTTTTATAGGTTCCGATAAAGAATTTTGAACCATCATCAGAATCGCCCTGATGATTGATGGTAAATAATATGGCTGGATTATTTTTAAAAAAATCACGAAGAATGATTTCAGCCTGTGTTTTGCTATAGCTCCCATTTATTTCATTCATTTCAAGGTCAATGGTTGAACTGAAATAATCAGCCAGCTTTTTTGAGTCCATTTTACCTATGGCAGTAGAAATGTCTTTGATCAAATCCTCACCAGAAGGTGTGGTATAGCCATATTTGGAAATCATAAATAACATCAAAAATATGACCGGAAGGCTGTATTTTAAATAGTTGTTTTTCATTTTATACAGGTTAATAGTTTACAATTTTCGAACCAACTTTCATCAAAGACCCAATTAATCCATTCAACAAAATTAATAAAAATTAAAGGTGAAATTTTAATTTTATCGTATTTCGTTATTTCGGCTCATAAAAATATTTCTGCCTATTTTTGTTTTTGTAAAGGACCTCCCCGAAAAACGAAAGTCCTTGAATTCGAGTTGATAAACAGAAATCAATTATCATGAATGTTGTTGTTACAGGAGCGAGCAAAGGAATTGGGTACGAAACGGTAAAAGCATTTGCCGCCGACAAGGGAAATAAAATTGTTGCTATTTCGAGGAACTCTGATTTGCTTGAAAAACTAAAAGCTGAATGCGATACGTTTTTTAAAGGTTCTGAAGTTTTCATCCTGCCCCTCGATCTCGAGGCTCAGGTTTTTTCCAAAGAATTATCCGGACAAATTTCAGGGCTTATTGAATCAGTTGACATTTTGATAAATAACGCGGGATTGCTAATTAAGAAACCATTCGTAGAATTTACCGGACAGGATTTTGACCGACTTTTTGGTGTCAATGTAAAAAGTGCTTATTCACTTATTCAAATTCTCCTTCCATTTTTCAAACCGGGATCGCACATTGTCAACATCAGCAGCATGGGCGGTTACCAGGGAAGCTCAAAATTTCCCGGATTATCCTTATACAGTGCAAGCAAAGGAGCCTTAGCCGTTTTAACCGAATGTCTTGCTGAAGAATTCAAAGACCGGGAGATTAGAGTAAATTGTCTGGCCCTTGGTGCGGTTCAGACAGAAATGCTGTCCGAAGCATTTCCGGAATATCAGGCTCCCGTTCTGCCGCTAGACATAGCTGGTTTTATTAAAGATTTTGCGGTTACCGGGCATCATTTTATGAATGGGAAAATATTACCTGTATCACTCTCTACACCCTAATCCTGATACGATGAAGGAACTTTATTCAAGCGAAAACTGTGAAATGGATGTTTTAACCCATAAGGGTACCATCAAGAATATTGACACCCATGCCTATTACGTTTCTATAATTTCTCAGAGTGCTTGTTCTTCGTGTCATTCAAAGGGTGTCTGCAGTGTGACTGAGATGCAGGAGAAAATGATCGAAGTTCCCAGAAAGCCCGGCGAATCATTTAACATTGGTGATACAGTTGAAATTATTATGAACAAATCGATGGGCGTCAAAGCCGTTCTGATTGGCTATATTATTCCGTTTGTTTTATTATTGATCACCTTAATTGCTGCATTTAAGGTTTTAGACAGTGAAGGTATATCAGGATTAATTTCGCTTTCTGTTCTGGTTCTATATTACATGGTACTTTATTTTCTGAAAGACAGGTTTAAAAAAACTTTTAACTTCAGCATTCGTGCCTGAAACTGACCTGTCCGGCAAGGGAATTTATAATCTGGTATTGGGATCTGAAACCGGACACTATTTTGAAAAGAATATTCTGAAAAGTTTGATAAAACCCTATTCCAGGAATATCGACCGGGTGTAATCCAATTCCTTGATTTTTAATCTCAGGCAAATCATGCCTGCATTGCTGATCGCTTCATTTTATAGGGTTCAACGTACTTTGAAGTATCAAAATCCAAAGGGAAATCCATGGGATTCATGAAAATTCCAGCTCCATCATTCTCTTTATAAGTTTTACGCGCCCCAATATTCAAGGAAAAATACAAAAGAAATTCCTGGGTGCCCATAAAAATATGAGGTAATGAGCGGCTTACAATGGAATTAATCCCGTAAAGGGATTTTCTTATTTCATCGTAGCCTTTGTAAAGACTTTCCGTGGTCATGTTTTTTGGAGCAATAAGAACCTTCTTGGTATCATATTTACTCCAGTCGTCGGTCAGAATTCGTCCTTCACTTTTAAGCTGATCAAAAACAGGTGTGCCCGGATAAGGCGTCATCACACATGCCTGGAAAAAAGCAGGTTTTGATTTTGTTAAAAATTCATGGCTAATTTTAAAAACTTCCTCAGTGTCGGTATCCAGACCAAAAACCAAAGAAGCCATGACAAGAATACCATTGTTCCTCAACCTTTGAATGGCTTGGACGTTTTCCTCTACCGTTTTTAATGTTTTTCTGTAACTATTTAAGCCTGCGTCTGTCATTGACTCAAATCCAATAAGTAAAGCCCGGCACCCTGACTGATAAGCCATTTTCATCAGCTCTTCATCTTTGGAAAGATTGATTGACGCCTGACCCACCCAGATTTTTTTTAATGGAATCATTTCTCTGAAGAGCTCAATTGCAAATTTCCTGTCAAGTGCAATATTATCGTCTACAAAAAAGAGAAACTTCTGAGGACAGGACTCCGCATCTTTTATTATATCGTGAATAACTTTGTGTCTTTGTTTTACCCCAAAAAACCTTGAAACGGTGCAAAAATTACAATTGTAGGGGCACCCTCGTGTTGCTTCGATTGGAGCAATCTGAAGTTTACCTGATGAACATTTGATCAAATCCCGTCTTGGGAAGATATGCTCCTGGAGATCAGGTAACTTGTCAAGCTTATAAAATGATTTAAGATTATTATTTTTAACGTCAGTTAGCACCTTTTCCCACAGACCGCCTTCTGCTTCGCCAATAACAACTGCATCGCCGTACATAAGGGCTTCCTCTGGTCTCACTGAAGCATGTATACCTCCAAAAACAACCGTCTTGTCACGTTTTTTAAACTCATTGGCAATTTCATATCCCCTCAGGCAGGTCTGGCTCATCAAAGATATACCGATTACATCATAATCGCCTTCAAAGTCAATAATATCTCCGTATACTTCTTCGCAAACCTCTACTTCATGCTCGGGAGGGGTCATTGCCGCAATCAATGATAACGTTATTTGAGGAATGGAAAACTGATTTTGCCGAAGCTCATTTTTCAAGCAGGGCGAGACAAGCAGAATTTTCATGAATAGTTAGTGTTGTAGTTAAACCTTTATTGCACCAGCAGGGATTTTAAATGGATTGGATTTGAAATCGGAGTTGAAGCAACTGTATCTTAAAACTGCAAAAATATAAAATTATTTTTGATCTTTCGGAAAACATTAAAATGCATCTGTTATGAGGAACTTTTATTCAGATTTACCAAAAATATTGACAAGTGGTTTAATATTGCTTCCACTTATGCCTTAAGGGAAAATAATTGTCGATTTTGTAAAGGGTCGTATAGGATGCAAAAGGAGGATTTAATCTTCACCTGGTTGACATGAAATTTAGAATCTATATAAACTGAAATTTTAATTGTTTATAAATCAATTTCTTTCCCATCTCAATTACGAATAAGATAATCGAAATAGTTTTATAAGTAATTGCACATCATGATTTTGTAATTAAATAAAATTTATTATAATCCTTGTGCATCTTTATTATTTGTTTATACATTTGCCACCGTTAATTAATTAACAATAGAATATTTAATTTCTAAAAAGTTGATATTGTGAATATTGTTTTGCTTTATTCGGTTATCACGCTGGGAGCGATTGGTTCATTATCCGCTGTTATCTTATACTTTGTTGCTCAAAAGTTTAAAGTAATTGAGGATCCCAAGATTGATGAAGTTTCCGAAGTCTTGCCGGCTGCCAATTGCGGTGGCTGTGGCTTTGCCGGTTGTCGTGCTTTTGCAGAAACGCTTGTTAACCAAAAGAATCAGAAAGGGAACATCGATAAACTGAGATGCCCGGTGGGTGGAAATGATGTGATGGCGCAAGTTGGTAAAATACTTGGACTCGACGTTGAGGAAGAAGATCCATTAATTGCAGTTGTAAGGTGCAACGGCTCATTTGCAAATTCTCCTAAAAAGGTATCCTATGAAGGCGCCACTTCCTGTGCATTTGCTCATAGTCTTTTTACCGGCGAAGGCGGATGTCCGTTTGGATGCCTGGGATTGAGCGATTGTGTTATAGCCTGCGGATTCGATGCCATTCATATAAACCCGGCAACAGGATTGCCAGAGGTAAATGAAAAGTGTGTTGCCTGCGGCGCCTGCGTAGATGCATGCCCGCGAAAAATAATCGAACTCAGGCCAAAGGGTAAAAAAGACAAAAGGATATTTGTAAGCTGTGTGAACAAGGAAAAAGGTGGCCCGGCTAAGAAAAATTGTGCAGTGGCTTGTATAGGGTGCGGCAAATGTGTTAAGGTTTGTGCGTTTGATGCGATCACGCTGGTTAATAACCTCGCCTACATTGATCCATTAAAATGTAAACTTTGCCGAAAATGTGCACCTGAATGTCCGACAAATGCGATCCATGAGTTAAACTTCCCTCCCCGAAAAGAGAAGGAAGGTGAAGGGGTGGAAGTAAAGAAGACTCCAGTAGCTAAAGAAATCGCTCATGCTGCAACAC
Organism: uncultured Bacteroidales bacterium; assembly: GCA_963749345.1. Classification (GTDB taxonomy): domain Bacteria; phylum Bacteroidota; class Bacteroidia; order Bacteroidales; family JAADJA01; genus JAADJA01. The sequence continues at coordinate 2,028,343 of CAVVMO010000004.1, forward strand.
AACTAATTTCGAAAACCGACGAAGCTGTTATCTCAGATGGTAAAGAAGATGAGAAACCTACCGGCGGAGAAAATTCATAATAATCTAATTAAAACTGATAAAAAAATTCAAACTGGGATGCTTAAAACATTCAAATTGGGAGGAGTTCACCCGGCAGAGAATAAACTTTCGAAGGACAAATCCATCGGGGTATTAGCCATTCCTAAAGTGGCATCAATACCATTTTCACAACATCTGGGTGCACCTGCAAAAGTATTGGTGAACAAGGGTGATAAAGTAAGAGTTGGGCAGTTGATTGCGAAGGGTGAAGCCTTTATTTCTGCAAATATACATTCATCAGTTTCCGGTAAAATTGCCAGGATTGACGAAGTAATTGATACAAGCGGTTACAAACGACCGGCTGTGATAATCGAAGTTGAAGGAGATGAATGGGAAGAGTCAATTGACAGGAGTAAAGAACTGAAAAAGGAAATACGGCTCGGTCAAAAAGAGATCATTCAAAAAATAAATGAGATGGGAGTGGTTGGCCTGGGCGGGGCTACTTTTCCTTCTCATGTTAAATTAATGGTTCCCGAAGGAAAGAAAGCGGAAGTGCTTATTATTAATGGCGTAGAGTGTGAACCCTATCTGACCTCCGATCATCGTTTGATGATGGAAAAAGGGGAAGAAATGCTGGTTGGGACCCAAATCCTCATGATCGCCCTTGGTGTGAATAAAGCCATGATAGGGATTGAAAATAATAAGCCTGATGCAATCAGTCATCTTGCCGAATTAGCAAAAAACTTTAGTGGAATTTCTGTCCATGGACTTAAGGTAAAATATCCGCAAGGAGCTGAAAAGCAATTGATCAAAGCACTGGTTAACCGTGAAGTCCCTTCAGGTAAGCTTCCAATTGAAGTGGGGACTGTTGTTCACAATGCCGGAACAGCCTATGCTGTATATGAAGCTGTTCAAAAGAATAAACCCTTGTTCGAAAGAGTAGTAACGATTACAGGTAAGTCGGTTAAAAATCCGGGTAATTTTCTGGTTCGAATTGGGACACCCGTTTTGGATTTAATTGAGGCAGCGGGAGGTTTACCGGAGGACACCGGAAAAATTATCGGTGGCGGTCCAATGATGGGAAAAGCACTGATATCAGCAGATGTCCCAGTTGTAAAGGGAACATCCGGTATTTTAATTTTGAGGGAAAACGAATCAGGTCGTAAAGAAGTTGCGCATTGTATTCGATGTGGTAAATGTATAACTGTATGTCCTATGGGCCTGGAACCTTACTTATTGGAAAAGCTTGTGATCAATGGAAATTTTGAACAGACCCAGAAAGAGAGGGTATTGGATTGTATCGAATGCGGATCGTGTCATTTTACATGTCCGTCCGGTCGCCCGCTGCTCGATTATATCCGTTATGGGAAAAGCAGGGTTTCACAAATGATGAGAAGCAAAACATCCTGATCCGTTCGGGTATAACCGTTACAAATTAAATAAAGCAAGAGAGCAAATCATAAATAAAAGAAAATTAATGAATCTACTGACAGTTTCAGGATCACCGCATGTTTACACCGATAGTTCTGTGCGGAGGATCATGTGGGGTGTTATCATTTCACTGATTCCCGCCATGCTGGTATCTTTCTGGTATTTTGGTCTGGGCGCCATCGTTATCACCCTGACTGCTGTTGTATTTTGTGTTCTGTTTGAATTTTTAATACAAAAGTATATCCTGAAAGAACAGCCCACCATAATGGATGGTTCAGCAGTTATCACCGGTGTTTTACTGGCTTTCAATGTACCCAGCAGCTTGCCGGTGTGGCAAATGATAATTGGTTGCCTTGTTGCCATTGGCATTGCTAAGATGTCATACGGTGGTTTGGGTAAGAATCCTTTTAATCCTGCACTTGTCGGCAGGGTTTTTCTGCTGATCTCTTTTCCGGTGGATATGACTTCCTGGCCATTGCCCATTTCTAACCGGCTTGTATTGACTGATGCGGTTACCGGGCCGACTACATTGGGTATTGTTAAAGAAGGAATTGCCAATGGAGAAACCGTATCACAACTTTACTCCAAACTCCCTGATTATACCCAAATGTTCATGGGAAACATTGGCGGATCACTCGGTGAGGTTTCCGCAATTGCTTTAATTATTGGCGGTATGTATATGCTTTATAAAAAGATCATTACATGGCACATCCCGGTTTCTTATCTTCTTTCAGTTTTTATTTTTACAGGTGCTCTATACCTGATTAATCCTGAAATTTATATCGACCCATTGTTTCATTTACTTGCAGGAGGATTGATGCTTGGCGCTATTTATATGGCAACAGATATGGTAACATCACCTATGACTTATAAAGGAATGCTCGTATTTGGGTTGGGTTGCGGAATTTTGACTGTACTCATCAGGATTTTCGGTGCTTATCCCGAAGGAGTATCGTTTGCAATTCTTATCATGAATGCTTGCGTACCGCTTATTAACAGAGGATTTAAACCAAAACGTTTCGGGGAGGTAATTAAAAATGGCTAAACTGGAATCAACTTTTAAAAATATGCTAATGTCTCTGTTGTTTATATCAATAGGGATGTCAGCTGCGCTTGGGTTTGTTTATACATTGACCAAAGAACCCATTGAAAAAGCAAATAAAATGAAAGAAGTGCGGGCAATTACAGATGTGCTTCCTGAATTTGATAACGATCCGACCGTGAATATAAAATCAGTAGAGGGACTCGACTATTATACTGCCACAAAAAATGAGGAGATTGTTGGTTATGCTGTTAAATCTTATACCGATAAAGGGTTTAGCGGCCATTTTACCATGATGGTTGGTTTTAAACCTGATGGAACGATTCATAACATCACTGTGCTTGATCACAAAGAAACTCCCGGGCTTGGAACCAAAATGAAGGAACCAAAATTCAAGGATCAGTTTCCCGGAAAAAATCCTGAGAGTTTTAAATTAAAAGTAAAGAAGGATGGCGGACCCGTTGATGCGATCACTGCTGCAACAATTAGTTCCAGGGCTTTTTGCGATGGGGTGCAGAGAGCTTACGATGGCTATAAAGTCAATTGTATACCAATCATTGATTTTTCTCAGCCGGATTCTTTGCAGGTTGATACCATAAATCAAATGAAAGGAGGAGCACAATGAGCAATATGAAATATTTCACCAGTGGATTGATAAAGAATAATCCTTCTTTTGTTCTTGTTCTCGGCACTTGCCCGGCATTGGCAGTAACCACAGCGGCTATGAATGGAGTCGGCATGGGAATGGCCTCTACCTTCGTCCTTGTGTGTTCAAATCTTTTGGTAGCATTACTAAAAAATGTAATTCCCGACAAGGTCAGGATTGCCGCTTTTATAGTTGTTATTGCAACGTTTGTTACCATTGTCGACCTGGTGATGAAAGCTTACACTCCTGACCTTTATAAAACACTTGGAATTTTTATTCCGCTTATCGTTGTAAATTGCATCATACTTGGCCGAGCTGAAGCATTTGCACAGAAGAATAAAGTGCATCATGCAGTATTGGACGGGCTTGGAATGGGATTAGGTTTTACCCTTGCGCTAACCATTATGGGAGGTATTCGGGAGATATTGGGAAACGGATCGATATTCGATATCCGGCTGATGTCGCAGGAAGCTAAAACGATCCTGATCTTTATTTTGCCTCCGGGTGCATTTTTAACATATGGTTACCTGATTGCCATCATGAACAGGATTAAAAGCAGGTATAATATTTAAAATATATGATTTTTTTACGATTAATATAATGTACAATGGAACTCATTAAAATAGTCATCCTTGCCCTGATTGTCAACAACGTTGTTCTGGCTCAGTTTCTGGGGATTTGCCCCTTCCTGGGTGTTTCAAATAAAGTGCAGACCTCCCTCGGTATGGGAGCTGCTGTAATTTTTGTGATGGCACTTGCCAACCTGGTTACTTATCTTATACAGTTTTATGTGCTGAATCCACTAAACATTCAGTTCATGCAAACTATCACATTTATTTTAGTCATCGCATTTCTGGTTCAGGTAGTTGAAATTATTTTAAAGAAATCAGCACCGGCATTATACCAGGCGCTGGGAATTTACCTTCCTTTAATCACAACCAATTGCGCTGTTCTCGGTATTGCAATTCTTGCAGTTCAAAAGGATTACAACCTTATTACAAGTGTAATTTATTCTTCTGCCACCGCTGCAGGTTTTACCCTTGCATTGGTTCTGATGGCTGGTATCCGTGAGCAACTCGAGTTAACCGGTATTCCAAAGGGCATGAAAGGTTTTCCGATTTCGCTCATTACGGCAGGACTGCTTTCGCTTGCTTTTATGGGTTTTGCTAATTTGGTTTAAACAGCCATTTAAATTTCTTAAACACCAGATTTTGAAAAACGAAACTGGTGTTTTTTTTATACAAAAACCTCCATATTGAAAAAATCATTTATTTTTAACTGCTCAGTAAATTTAAAATTATTGAGTCGATTTTATTTTGTAGAAATCAAATAATGAACTATGAAAAAAACAATACTTGGTTTATTCTTTTTTGTATTCCTCTTTACCCATGCATTTAGCCAGGTACGCACTGTAACAGGGGTTGTGACTTCTGCAGATGATGGGCAGGCTATGCCTGGGGTTACTGTCCAGGTAAAAGGAACTACTACCGGCACAGTTACCGATATTGATGGAAAATTTAAACTTTCTGAATTGACCCCTGAAACCATTCTGGTTTTCAGTTTTGTAGGATTTGAACCTATGGAAGTGGCTGTTGGAGATAAGCAAATCATTAATGTGCAATTGTCGATCAGTGCAAAAGAACTTGAAGAAGTAGTTGTTACAGCATTGGGTATAACCAGGCAAAAAAGAGAAATCGGTTATTCAACTGAAAAAATTGATGCCGATGTTGTAGTTGAATCCAAAGCCCAGAATGTGATCAGTGCTATTACAGGAAGGTCTGCAGGGGTGCAGATTTCACAAGCGGATGGTGTGGAAGGTGGTTCCACCCGTATTATTATCAGAGGTAATAATAACATCGGCAATGACAAAAATAATCAGCCTTTGATTGTTGTGGATAATATTCCCATCGAGAACAATCCCGGATTGACTGACATTGGCAGGGGTGTGGATTGGGGAAGTGCCATTAACGACCTGAATGCATATGATATCGAAAGCATGACGGTTATGAAGGGGGGTGCTGCTTCCGCACTCTATGGCTCGAGGGGTGCAAACGGAGTAGTTTTTATAACTACAAAAAGGGGGAACAAACAAAAAGGAATTGGAGTTACTTATAATTTTGATTATAAAATAACAGAACCTTATCGTTACCGGGAAGTTCAAAATACATACGGACATGCAGGACCCATTTCATTTACTCCTCCGACGTTCCCTATGTCGGGCGATACCCTCCTTTATCCAGGAATTTACGGTAATGAAAACCTGATCATCAACCAGGACGGTGAAACATCAAGTACTTCTGCCGAATTTGGATATTATGGTTCTGCTGTTTCCTGGGGTCCCAGGATGGAAGGACAAATGGTGAAATGGTGGGATGGCGAAATGAGGGACTATTCTCCCCAGCCTGACAATATGGAAATGCCTTATCACACCGGTTATACCACAACCCATAACATTTCGGCAACCGGCGGCGGGGAAAAAGGAACGATGAGGGTTTCTATTACCAGACAGGATAATAAGCCCATAGTTGAAAACAGTAACTTTGACAGAACCACTATCAATGTTGGCGCGAATCTAAAGGTGTCAGAAAAAGTACGGGCAGATGTTTCTATGTCCTATGTCAATTATAACCGTTTGAACAGTCCGACATTGGGTGAAGACTGGAGTTCCTTCAATAAAGGATTTCTATATTCCTGGCCAAGAAGCTATAAAGGGATCGATAAGGAATTTTATGAGTTTCCTGACGGTTCCCAAAATCCACAGGAAGGATATCCCTTCTATTATATCAGCCCAACCTTATGGTGGGGCTATTACAACAACAACACAACACTGACCCGCGATAAATATATAGGAGTGCTTACGCTCACTTACGATATTACACCATGGCTAAACGTTATGGGTAGAATTGGCAGGGATTTCACCACTGAGCAATATGAAACAAGAAATAAACCTATTGATGTGATTGGTTTGGAGGATGGTTATTATGCCAATAGCTTGTCTAGAAATATAGGTGATAACTATGATTTTGTTTTAACCGCTTATAAAGATAAGATATTTAATTCGAAATTTGATGTGAAATTTACAGCAGGTGCTAACCGGTGGAATAAAGATGAATACTATATCAACGGACATTCCGGTATCTGGTACTACCCAAACATGTATACTTTTTTTAATTATACTGAGAACACATACTATACAGATGCAAACAATAATACAGTTGTTCAAACATTTGGAAACTCTGCAGGATCAATGGTTGCAGGCGAAGGCATTGTGCGCAAACGAATTAATTCGATTTATTCATTCATGAATTTGTCTTATAGCAACTATTTGTTTCTGGAATTGACCGGTAGAAATGACTGGTCCTCTACTTTGCCTCCTGAAAACAATTCTTATTTTTATCCTTCGCTTTCATTGTCATTTGTTGCTTCCGAAGCGTTTCGTTTTCAGGAGCGGCTGCCCTGGATGAATTTTTTGAAAATCAGGGGCGGTATTGCGCAAACTGCAACGGATGCTGAACCCTACCTTAACACTTTTTATTATAATACCAGTCAGTTTGGTGGTGAGCAAACATCTAATTTCCCGGGAACCATTCCACCCATCGAGCTTAAGCCCCAAAGGGTCAATGCTTACGAGGGAGGTATAAACCTTGGATTTCTGGAAAACAGGATCGATTTGGATTTTACCTATTACTATCTTTATTCTTTTGATCAGATCATTCCCAATCTTCCAATTCCGAGTTCATCGGGAGCTACCAATATCATGACCAACGAAGGGATTCTTACCAATCAGGGTTTTGAAATTATTTTTAACGCTTACATTTTACAGAAAAAAGATTTGACCCTTAAGACCGGGATCAATTTTGCCAGGAACAGGAATAAAGTAGTCAGCCTGGGTGGCGATGCAGATACTTATTTACTGGCTGATATTTGGGGATTAAATGGTCCGGCTATGATTTTGCATGAAGGGGATGATTATGGAACCATCAGCGGATATGATTATATTTATGATGAAAACGGAAACCGGGTTGTTAATGATGAAGGAACAAAATATCTCATCACCGATACGCGCGTTCCTATCGGGAATGCATCACCCGATTTCATTGCCGGCTGGAATACCGTACTTACCTGGAAAGGCTTTAAACTGGGCGCCCTGATCGATACCAAGTGGGGTGGTGATATTTATTGTGGTTCCTATGTGATATCGCTGCAGACCGGTCAAAGTCTGGAAACTTTAATTGAAAGGGAAGGAGGTGGCCTGCCTTATACTGATCCAGATGGAAATACCAGTAACATTGGAATTATTCTCGAAGGAGTCCATGAAGATGGCACACCCAATACAAGAGTGGTTCATTATTATTATAAATACCTGCCTAATGCCGGTGGTTGGGGACATTTTCTATCGACACCTGGTATCATTGAAAATACATGGGTGAAGATGCGGGAAATTTCTTTATCGTATACTCTCCCGCAAAGCCTGATTGCCAAAACAAAGGTTTTTCAGAATCTAACACTCTCAATTACAGGCCGGGATTTATTTTACATTTATACAACCCTGCCTGATAAAATCAATCCTGAAGGAATCATGGGTTCTGGCAATGCACAGGGCTTTGAATGGGCATCTTACCCCGGAACCCGGTCGTTTATTTTTGGAATTAGTGCTTCGTTTTAAGGAAAAAGGTAAAAACTCAAAGGAAAAAGTTAAAAGTTATTTAAAATTAAAAAATGAAAAGAAATGATTTAAGCGAAAGGTTACTTGCTTTTGCTATCAGAGTAATTAAGTTGTTAAGAAAACTTCCGGATACATCGGAGCATAGAATAATCAAATATCAGCTGACTAAATCGGCATCATCAGCAGGTGCAAATTATGAAGAAGCTCAGGGAGCATCTTCAAAAGCTGATTTTAATAATAAAGTACATGTTTCATTGAAAGAGATGAGGGAATCGCATTATTGGTTGAAAATCCTTGCTGGGATTCATAAGAACGATGAAGTTACAACTGAAATAAATGAATTAGTCATTGAATCAGAAGAATTGAAAAAAATACTAGGAGCAATTTGTACAAAGGCTTCATTGAAAAAGTAAAAAAGGCGTATATTAATTTAAATGTTAATAAGGATAAAACAAGATTTAACTTTTTCCTTTAAACTTTTTCCTTGGAGTTTTTAACTTAAAATAGGAAAATTAAATGCAAAATAAAATGATAAAAACCAGGTATCCAATTGTGGTCGCAGCTTTGATAACAATACTGTTGTTTTCATTCTGTAGCAAGGATTTTGAAGAGATCAATACCAATCCCCACGGTTTTACAACAGCCAGTGACGGATCATTGTTCAACAGTGTGATTGAATCGTTGCAACTGGGATGGAATGAACAATTTTACATTAACAATGAAATCCTGTATAAGCAAACGCAGCAGGCGGCTTTAACAAAAGAAGCCTGGGGAAATTATACAATCGGAACCGAAGAAATCTGGAGCAACTATTATGGTACTCTTACTGAAATCCGCGAACTGGAAAAGCGATTTAGCTTTTATGACGATTCTCCCGGAACAACTAATATGAAAGCCATGCTAAAGATCGCACTCGCATTGAAAACCTTTAAGGTGACGGATTTGTTTGGCGATATGCCATTTAGTGAGGCTGGGTATGGATTTCAGAATTTGAATTTATTGCATCCCAAGTTTGATAACCAAAGAGACATTTACCTGTCTCTGCTTGATGAATTGAAATGGGCGGATGAAAACATCAATGATACAGCTGCAGTTGTTGAGCCTTTCGCAACGTTCAGAGGTTTTGACAAACTTTTTAACGGGGATATGCAGAATTGGAGAAAGTTGGCCAATTCACTCAGGATGCGCCATGCCATGCGTATGGCTGAAAAGGAACCGGTTTTGGCCGGTGAGATCATCAAAGACATTATTGAAAATGACAGGCCTGTATTCCTGGGATATGACTTTAATGCACCTGTTTTTGAAAGCGCTTGTCTATGGCCGGCAGCAATGGGATTTAAAAATGAGAGCATGAACTGGTCGTTCAGGGAGCACAACAATCTGAGGATGGGATCCAATGTCTGGCACCAGCTTTCGAATCATGACAGCATTGATGGAAGCGGCATCTTTGATCCGCGTGCTTATATTTTCTTTGAAACAGATAATACCAATCGGTGGAAGCCATTTCCTCAACTACCGGATATAAATACACCATCATCCGGAGGTATTCCTTATGGAACTCACAGAGATCAGACAGGCGCTTTTCAAATTAAAGGGGAAACTTGCATTTATTCACCATTCAATTATTTTCTGATCAGGGATGAAGATTACATACCTATCATTTTAATTACCGGTGCAGAAATTCATTTTATCAGAGCTGAGGCCTATTTCAGGGGAATTGGAGTAGCTGAGGATAAAGATCGAGGCCGATATTGAATATCTAAATGGTTTAATGGCTTCCGTTAATTGGTGGATGATGGTTGCAGAAAATTCCAAACTTCCCTCGTCAGGTATGTCTTTTCCTGACATGATAACTATTCCAGATAATTTGAATTCTGTCTCTGTGCAAAATCGTTTTGGTCCCTGGAATGCAACCACTGAAGAGGAAAAACTTTTATTCTTTTATACTCAATGGTGGCTGGATGCATTCAGGCAACCCTGGGAAGCTTATGCATTGGCTCGCAGAACCGGACAGACCCCTCATGAGAAGGTGATCCGATTGCACATTACAGGTTACCCTATCCGCCTTCGGAAGTTGAATATAATAGTGCTAATTGGGCCGAAGCAATAGCCAACCAGGGCGGGGATAGTCCGGATTTCAAAATCTGGTGGATACCTTAATTTATTTATAAATAGGTTCTTTTGTAATTTTTAAAAGTTCAATTTTTTAAATTGAGTAAATTTGTAAAAATCTTTAGGTTAATTTATTTTATAATAATTTTAAAAATAGCTCTATGAAAAAACTCTACTCAAAATTCCGATTGCTGCTTCTCTTTGTAATTTTTTTGCAGCCTGTGATTCTGATTTCTCAGACCAATCAGTATCTTCATTTTGATATGATTGATGATTTTGTGCAACTGGAAAATGGTTCCCAGTATTTTTCAGGGACCAATCAGTTATCCATGACAGGATGGTTTTATTGCGACGCTTTGGCTTATGGACAGGGTTATATGGGTTTCAGGGCTGGATCCGGAAATGCTGAATTTTACCTTATTCAGCTGAACAATGGAGTAATGGAATGCCGGTTAAAATCTACTACCGGGCTACATGAATATGTTGCACCAGCGAATACTGTTATTCCGCAGGTTTGGCAACATATTGCCTGGATTTTTGACGTCAACACGATAAAACTTTATGTTAATGGAAATTTAATTGGTAATGCCACAGCCTCGGGAACTTTTACAGGAGAAAATGTGACTTTTGCTATTGGGAAAAGCATTTTAGGAGGATTTAATTTTGTGTACGGAGGAAGGATTGATGAGGTATCAGCATGGAATAAGGCTCTTTCACAAACAGAAATTCAGGATATTATGTCCGGTGAGCTTACCGGTTCAGAACCTAATTTACAATTGTATTACAAATTTAACCAGGGTGTTCCGGGTGGAAATAATACTTCTATCACCCACCTGGAATGTGAAATAGGAAACGGTGAACGGGATGCTGAACTGATGAATTTTGCACTTACGGGCGAAACCTCCAATTTTGGCGGAACCCTCGATCCGGGATACCAGGCTATTTCATTCCCTCAGATTCCCAATCACCTTACTACCGATGCTCCTTTTGAAATTGAAGCTTCTGCAACTTCAGGCTTGGAGGTATTATTTGAAGTGCTTTCAGGTCCTGCTACGATTAACGGGAACATAGTTACCCTCACCGGTGCAGGAGAAGTTATAATTGAAGCTACCCAACCAGGCAATGCCCAGTTCGATCCTGCTGAACCAGTTGTGAATTCTTTTATGGTGATTGACCCTGATCTGCATGTGCCTGATATCGATGTCCGGCATCCTCTTGCAGGAAGTGTTTACGTCCCTGCTCTTTCACAAATCTTGCTTGCAACCGTTTCTACAATTACTTATCCTGAATTGTTTTATGTGCAGAGTGTTCAGTTTGAGGTTAACGGACAGACCATACAGGCTCAGGATTTCTTCAATGGACACTATATTGCGTGGTGGACACCACCTAACTATGGAAACTTTATCCTTTCGATAGTTTCAACCAGTAACTTCGGAGCCGCAGCCAGCGAAACCATTAATATCAATGTGGTGTCTGCAGCCAGTGATATGGAAGTTCTGGCTGCAGAAAATGTATGGTTGAGTCCAAACAATGTGACTGAAACCGTTGAAGCTGAGCTGCCTTCCTTCCTCGGCGCCTTTGACCAGGTAACGGCTACACTTGCTGTTACTTGTCCTCCGGGTGGCTGCGGTGAATGGGACCGGGTAGCCAGCGTAGATGCCAGAGGTCATGATGGGAAATGGTTCGAGATCATACGGTACATAACTCCCTATGGTGTGCCTTGTTCACATACCATCGACCTGACAGATTATATTTCTCTGTTGCAGGGAAAAGTCGATTTCCGGTTTAATTGTTCCACGCTTGATAATGGTTACTATTACAGCCTAACATTGAATTATGGCCACGGTACTCCCGAATACTTATATAGTTCTGTTTATGAGGTCTGGAATCAAATCTATCCTTTCGGCGATTATGCCAATCTCCAGCCAGTTGAAAACTGGAATTTCCAATTCCCGGAAAATAGTGTTGCGGCTAAGTTGAAGCTTGTTTCTACCGGACATGGTTGGGGACCACTTAATACTGGCAATGCTGCTGAATTTTACAATGCTACTCATCATATTTGGGTAAATGGGTTACAGACTTTCGAACAGCATAATTGGTACTGATTGCAACCCAAATCCTGATGGTTGCCAGCCTCAGAACGGAACTTGGTATATAAGCTCGTGCAGGATGGTGTCCGGGTGCTATCGCGCAATGGTTCGATTATAATATGACACCATTTGTTGCAGAAGGAGATATTGAAATGGACTACGTTTTTTATGAAAACTATGTGGATCTCTGTCATCCGAATCATCCTGACTGTGTAACCGGGGTAACCTGTTCTGATTGCAATGATGGCTTCAATCCCATGCTTGATGTGGCTTGCAACCTGGTTGTTTTTGCTGAGAATCCAATATTGGTTGGAACCGGAAAAAACTATCCAATCGATTCATACTTCAATCTAAGGCCAAACCCAACCAATGGAAAAGTGGAAATTACAGTTGTTGGATCATCGGAAATGCAATCCTCAACGATCCAACTTTTCAATACAACAGGGACCCTTCTGGATCATTTTGAATGGAACGGAAAATCTGCACAACTTGATCTCTCAGCTTATCCGAAAGGAATCCATATTCTGATGATTCAGACTCCGGATAAAACTGAAATGAAGAAGCTCATCATTCAATAATATTTTTATTTAAGTATCATACTCAAGATAATTTTCCACTTTGAAGAAAGGAGAGGGAGACTTAAATGAACTTGTCAGTAACTAATAATAAGTGTTACTGCGATTAAAATCTTCAACGATAAGCGAATCATTTTCACAAGAACTTAACAATAGCCGAATCCTGCTGATGGAAATATACTCATTGGTATGTAAATGTTTTCATGTCATATAGCTGCTAATGTGGTGCTAAACAATTAAGGAATAAAAAAATAATTAAGATATTCTTATGATTTCCCAGTCCGGTGATGCATTAGACTGATGAAATCTTTGAATTTTCTTCAACAATACAATAGTGCTTATAAATTAAAGTTCAGGCACCTGACATTCATATCCAAGGTTAATATACCAAAGGCCGTTTTTGTCCTGGTTATTCACTTGCGAATTAAGATCAAAGTCCCCTGCCTTATATCCTCGACCTCCTGTTTGCAGGTTCCATACATTATCCAAATCAGTTTCTTTGATTTTATTGTCAGGATAACCGTTACCTGCAACCATTCCGTAGATAATTCCGATTTTTTTACAACCTGAAGTGCCTCCATAAATCTGAGTTGCATCTGTTGAGAAGTTATAGGAATAATGTCCCGGACTGGTCAGTGTGAGTGGGAAAGCTGACATGATGCCCAAGTGGTTCCGATGCCAAACAACAGCAAACAGATTATTGACGATTGTACTAGGGAAGCTGATGGCAGACCCTCCGTTCACTGTCCTGATCTCACCGTTGTTCATGACAAATGCAGCAGCAAAGCCAATGGTGGTAGCTGGAGTTGCACCGGCAGCATTCACTGCATCCCTCAATTCGATCAGAACCCAGTCAACAATATTGGGTGAGGGGATAGCAGCCACACTTTCAGTGCCGGCATAGAACCAGGGATAGATGTTATAAGGCTGGTTCAATGGAAGATTACCTGAACTATTTAGTGTAGTATTCATTGTTGACCCATTATAAGGGCCTTCCATAAAAGCGGTCAGCGTTACATCAAATCCGAGAAAACCTGTCCAGTTGATGCGGTTGTAAGGATCGCTCTCGTATGCCGGACCGGCAAATACACCGGTCGGAGCGTTAAAGGTCACTAATCCGGAATTGACAGTCTTCATTACATTGTACGTTCCGGTTCCGGAACTCAGCGGAAAATTAATATTATTGAGCGTGAAGCTTTGGCTGTTGTCAATTCTGAACAAGCAGGAACCTGCCTGTCCGTTTCCGTTTGTAAAGATACAATTGTCAAATGGCGGTATGACCGTACAGCCATTCTTAATGTAAATCCCTCCATATCCCATGTATTCGAACACCGCATAGGATGCATAGATCGTACTTCCCGATTCGAAATTAGCATTGTAATAACTCGAAACATGGCTTAAATAGGCTGGGGAACCACTCGTTCCAAGGATTTCAAATGTACCTCCGTTGTTGATACTGAGTGTTTTTGAGCCTCCCATCAGCAATTTGGCATTGGCATCCAAGGCGAGCTTGCCAAGGTTGTTTACGTTGACATTGCCCTTGCATGTCACGATTTTATTATTGAAGTCGATGGTCGCACTCTGGATGTTGGTGTTGCCATTCACAACAAAATCGCTGTAAAGAGTAACTGTTCCTGCTTTCGGGTCATCTTTGATTTCCGGATCCTTTATCCTGCCCTCTTTCGGATAAGATTGCTTACCGGAAGTGGCTGATTTGTCGATTTCAAGGTGATGAATATTTGAGCCTGTTCCCATTTGAAGCAAGCATCCGAGGCCGCCATATAGCATCAGGGTTCCGCCTGAAGGAGTGAAATCGGTTCGGTTGCCTCTGAAATCCGATTGAGTTGTTATCATGCCACCGGTTATGGTTTCGTTAAAGGTGTATGTCGGTGAATTGTTTAGGTAGATACCGACATCCATAAAGCTCAGGTTCCCGTTGGTCATGGTGAGTGAGCCGTTAGCCGTATAAGGCCAGAAGCTGTCGTCAGCACCGCCATAAACGTTAAAGTTACCACCATTGATGGTTATATTACCATTGATATCGACATACTCTCCCGATGTAATTCCCTGGTGAAGTTCCAGCAGACCGGAATTAACTGTAATCGTTCCGTAAATCCCGTCATCAAAAAGATCATTGAAAACGACATTGGCTCCATTAACAATGAATGCCCCGGATGCCCAGTTATACAAATTGGTTGTAACTGGTGCATTGTCGAAAATGAGTGAGCCGGATGCCTTCGAAAGCTCCAGGCTGTTGAAGGTTTCGCCGCTGCAATATTGATCACCGGTTCCATCGAACGAAACATAGCCTGTGCCTTCTGTAAAGCCCGAGGTGCCTTCGAAGTTATCCCAGGTGCCGGCAATGCGGATTATAGGGGGAGCAACAAGGGTTCCTGCTTCGATCAGCAGATTCCCATTAAGGTCGAGATTGGTGGTGGCAGTGATTACACCTTCTTCTGCTTTATACCCTCCGCCATCATCGCGGCTGTTCGATTTGACCGCCTCACTAAGAGAAAAAGCATCTCCATCCTTGCTGGTTTTATTGACGATGAGATTATAAAAATTACTTCCCGTGCCGTGACTAACATTTGCGTCATCGGCCCCGTAAAGCTCGATGGTTCCTCCTGTCGGTGTAAAGTCGGTCCTGGACACAGTGAACCTGCCTGTTGTCCTGATCGTACCGCCATGAATGCCCTCGCCAAAAGTATAAGTGGTGGAATTGACTATATTGATCCCTACATTTCTGAATTCAAGCGCTCCTCCGCTCATCATGATCGTTACATCTCCGGCATAAGGCCAGTAACTGTCGTCTCCGCCACCCCATACAGTCATAATTCCACCTGAGATATTTAAATATCCGTTGAGGTCAACAAACTGAGATGCATCCTGGGTAAAAGTCAGCTGCCCGGCGCTCACAAATATATCGCCGAAGAGGCCATCATCCGTCAGGTCGGCAGCAATGAAAGTTCCTCCATTGACCCTGATAGCGCCATCAGTCCAGTTGTAAGAGGCACATTGCGTAGTGGCCGATGAAAACCTGAGTTCTCCTGCGGATTTATTAAGGTTAAGTATATTGAACTGCTCACCGTTACAGTATTGAATACCCGTTCCATAGAACTCAACAGTGCCTGTTTCCTGCCAAAATGCCGAAACTCCTACATTATTCGTCCAATCACCCCTGATTACAATTGTTTCACTATTGCAATCCAAAACACCGCTTTCAATCAGCAAGTCCCCCGTTATCTCAATAGGGTCGAGAAGTTGAAAATTGCCAGAAGTACTTACGATGAGATCATTAAAATAACTGTCGGGATCGGAAGAAATTGAAGCTATACTCCCGTCTATTTTGCAGGAGCCGTTCGGGAAAAGGTATCGTCCGCCGGGTGCGCTCCAAAGCTCGTCACCCTTTATGATGACCGAATTGAGCGAATAATTGATGAAAGTACTGTTTGCAAAAATATAAAGATCCCCCTGTAGCTTGAGGGGTTGGGTGGACGTATTTTCATTATAAAGGAAATACCCGGAAGGCTTTTCTGTTCCAAGGTGGTTGAACCAGCAGTTATCAGATTTGACCTCAATTTTTGAATTTGTAGAACCCGTAAATCCTACGTAGCCATTATCGATGTGAACCGCTGCACCTTCATTAAATATCCAGTCGCCTCCAACCAAAATTTCAGCATCTCCCGTAACGCTGGCAGCAGACCCTGACTCCCAGAAAACATCGTCAGCGACCACTACCCTTGCGGCAGAGTTACTCAGGATTAGTGTTCCTCTGACCGTCAGATCGCGACAAACCCTGATGGTATCTAGCCAGGATGTAACAGTTGCTCCGGCTTCTATGGTCAGATCGCGGCAACGGCAGGTCGTATAATCGGTTTTTGGATAATTAGGAACACCGGCTGGTATAATTACATTCATTGTTGCATCAGGAACGTCACCCAAAGTCCAGTTTCCTGAATCGTGCCACCATTCGGAGCTGGCGCCGGTCCAGACTCCGGGGATCAGGTTTTCAATGATAATATCATAATGGGCTCCCAAGTCACCCTCAGCCCAGACAACAAGAGCATAATCATCCTCTGTCGTAATGTTTACCAAAAATTGTTCATCCACTTCCACTCCAATTGAATATGAGTTTGCCAGCCACATATTTTTATTCTTGAAATAATCACCATCTGTGGAAGAATATAATGCCATATTGAGATCAGTATCAGCATAGTCATGATGTAGTGTGAACCGGTAATTTCCGGGAGTTAGATGTACATCCCAGCATTCTGCAACATCCTGCACCATCCAGATAAAACCGTTATTGTTTCCGATTACCAGAGTTTCCGATCCACCTTCATATTCAACCCTGCCATAATCCGACCCGCTGTCTCTTTTCACTTTGATCCCTCTGTTTTGGGATGTCAGGTGGTGACGATCCATGACGATAAAATCAACATTGTTTTCTGCTACTGAGTATGAACCTTCTGCAACCTCTTCAAATGTATTATCGGTAAACATTTCAATATCCCAATCATCGCCAAGAGTATGGGGCCTCACCCCCACTACGCACCAATTGCTGCCAGTATGATTGAACTGGTAATAATCCGGTACCTGATCAGTATTTACCCCTGTTTCGGATACCAGGCTCTGGATGGATCCGCCTGCTTGAATTTTAAAATTCCCGATCGTACCATCGCAACCCATTAATTGATCAAGATCATTGAAAGACTCAACTACCAGCCGGCATGTGTTTGAGATATAACCCGCTGGGATTACCCAATCATAAGAACCATCATTCGGAGTTTCGTCGGCAATGACAAGCTCTTCATAGGCACCGGTACCCGTTGTTGAGAGGTATATTCTTGCGTGATAACCTGCGGCATATTCATAATTCCATTTGATCTCGTAAACACTTCCTTCCAGCAATGTTTCACCGCTGCCATTGTGGTTGTAATTCGTATCGCCGAGAGGAAAGACAAGATTTAAAGCCTTGCCTTTATCCCCGCCCGGACTAAGTCTGCAAACTCCGTCCACATCATCTTTATTAATCCAAACCAGATGATCTGGTGGGTCATGAGTGTAATGGGTTATAGCCGTGTTGCTCGAAGTATTATAACCGACCCCGCAGGTGCTGTGACCAGGAATACTTACCAATATAGGTCTGTCGGCGTTGATTTCAATTTTAATCTTTGACCATAGATCACAGCAAAAATCAAAGTTAGCGTTAAAACTGTAACCAAGCATTGTATTTGTAGCCCACTCAATCCCTTCATCAATGTCAAATTCACTTGTGTTTCCTGTCAGCGTATCGGTTTCCATCCCAAGAGCGAGCAACCAATGAAGGTTCGATACATTATAATCGGTTTCACCCTGCAGAGAATCCCAGCGCTGAAAATAATATCCGGCAAGCGCCGAAAAATCCCAATCACTATTTATTGAATTGTTATCCCACCATTCCAGCATCATAGCGGCTGCGGTTGGAGTACAACCATAGCTCCAATCGAGGAAGGGGCACATTTCGTGGTGGCTGATATAGACATCTGCCTTATTATCGATAACCTTTCCCTTGAAATATGAATCCCATTCAGCACTATAATTATCCTGGTATGCCGAACCGGACTTATTCACAGTTAGAGTCAGAAAATCCTGCTTCCCAACTATTTTTACTGGTGGAAACAAATTGACATAAACTTCTTCCTTACCATTGGAATAGCATTGCCAGTGTTCAGCATGGTTAATGTAGTAAGTTTTCGTTAAGGTTAAGTTTTGGCCAAGGCTTTCTGAGGCTTTATCCATCAGTGTGGATCCGAGAGCATATTCCTGCGAAAGACATTGTGAATACTCAAGTATTACGGGCATGTTATCTCTGGCAGCAATCATTATCCGTCCATATTCATCACCGCCCCATTGTTCGTATTCGTCTCCCGAAAGGCTAAATTGTTTTGATTCAGCAATTAGTGTTTCTTTTGACGGAAAAGGCTTGCCAATCGAAAAATTGAACATATAAGCCATGGGCTGTTCATCCAAACCATAATAAGTCAAGGGATCTGCAGGATAAACTTCGCCCCAGAGAGCTTGAGCATTCCTTATGGCAATTAATTTTACCTGATCAGGCGAAACCGGATTATATTGCCCGATTATTTCCTGACAGAAACTCGCAACTATTAGAAAAGACACCAGAAGTTTTATCATATTTTAAAGTTTTAAAATGTTTGTATCCAAATTAAATTTAACCCATAAAAATACTTCCTGAAGCCCTGTTAAATCAAGTACCAAATAGAATCTGGCAATAATTAGCATAGAATTATTCGTTATGGCTGAGAATTCGGTGATCAAAAATGTTATAGATGTTGCGAAAGGGATATTTTATTAACTTCGTCAAACATTATTTTAAACAAACACCATGAAAGTATATACTGCCATCAGTTTGTTGTTGTTGACTCAATTTTTATTTTCACAGATTTCTGAATCAGACAGTCTTTTGCAGCGTTCAGAAAGTGCAGATAAACCAGAAAAAGCCAAAATTTTTAACCAACTCTCAAAGCTTGTCCGCTACAATGATCCTGAATTAGCCATAGAATATGGGAATACAGCGCTTTCTCTTGCACAGGAACTTAATCTTACGGAGGAGAGAATCGAAGCATTGCTTAATATCGGTACAGCCTATAGTGAGGCTGGAAACAATGACAGCACCCTTGAATACCACTTAAAAGCTCTTGGCATTGCAAACGACCTCGGGGATAAAAAGATACTGGCCAATGTGCAGCACAATCTTGGGGTCGATTACCAATATATTGGAGATTTTGATAACGCTTTAAAGTTTAATATTTCTGCCCTGACATTGAAAGAAGAAAAGCTTCCCAGCGGAGAAACAATCGGCAGCAGTTTGAGCATAGCTAATACTTTAAACAGTATAGGGGTGATCTATGATGATATGGGTAATTTTACCAAGGCCATGGAATATCACAATAAAGCGCTAACCATCCGTACGGAACTAAACAATAAAAGAGGGATTGCAGCTTCATTGCACAATATTGGAGTGGTATATGAAGAAATGGGGCAGTTTGATAAAGCCCTCGATAGCTATACAGAATCGCTCAAAATAAAAAATGAATTGGGCAACAGACATGAAATTGCCACTACCCTAAACAATATCGGAATCATTTACCTGGATAAGAAACAGTATGATAAAGCGCTGGATTATCATTTCCAGGCACTTGAAATATTCAAAGAAATGGAGGATCTTTACAGTTTTACCAATACTTCTAACAGCATAGCCGATATTTATCTTGAATTGAATCAGCCGGATATGGCCTTTCCTTATATTCAGGATGGATTGAATACTGCAAACGAGATCGACGCAAAAAGATTGATGCTGGACAGCTACCGGTTTCTCTCAAAATATTATCTCAGTAAAAATAACTTTCGCGCAGCCAGTGAAGCACAGGCAAATCTCCTTGACCTAAAAGATACCATTTACAATACTGACATGGCCGAAAAGGTAGCCGAAATGCAGACTCGCTACGAAACGGAGAAAAAGCAGAAAGAAATCGTGATGCTGAAAAAAGATATGGAGATCAAAAACCTGGAACTGCAGAAGCAGAAGAACCAAAAAATATCGTTTGCTGTGATTGCCGGTCTTGTAATGGTATCAGGATTTCTTGTGTTTAGTCGAAAACAATTAAAGCAAAAACATTTAAGGACTGAGCTTGAGAAGAAAAACCTTGAAACTGAACAAAAACTCTTACGCACCCAAATGAATCCTCATTTTATCTTCAATTCTCTCAACTCGATTCAGGGTTATATTTCAGCGAATAATTCATTCCTTGCCATGTCGTACTTGTCGAAGTTCGCAAAATTGATGAGGTATATTCTCGAAAACTCCCGTAAGAGTATGGTTTCTCTTGAGGAGGAGATCAACACACTGCAACTTAACATGGAGCTTGAAAGGATCAGGTTTAAAGAACACTTTGATTTTAAGATTGAGCTTGAACCGGATATAATTCCGGAGAGAACCTTTCTGCCGCCAATGCTGCTACAACCTTATGTTGAAAACGCCATGAAGCACGGGTTGAGAAAAAAGCCTGAGAAAGGTTTGCTTGAAATCTTTTTCAAAAAGGAAAATAATTTTTTGAATTGCATCATCAGGGACAATGGAATTGGCAGGGAAAAAGCAGCTGAATTGAATCAGGCGAATAAACCTACACACAAATCAGTCGGGATGCAACTCACCAGCGAGCGGTTAACGACTTTAAACAAACAATACAAATCAAGCTTTTCAGCCATGATCAATGATTTGAAAGATGCAGAAGGGAAAGCTTTAGGGACTGAAGTAGTGTTGAACATACCTTGCGAAACAGAATAAGCTGCAATTGGTTGTTAAATTTCCCTATTTTTGTTCAGAATAAAAAATTCTGTAATGATCATCCGGGCACTAATCATTGACGACGAAGAAGAAAGCCGGAATACTGTCAACAATATCCTTACCGGTTTTTGTGAAAATGTTACAGTTGTGGGTCAGGCAGATTCTGTGCAGAGCGGCCGTGAAGAGATTATCCGGCAATTGCCGGATCTTGTTTTTCTTGATATTCAATTGCCTGATGGTACTGGCTTCGATTTGCTCGAACAGCTCCCTGAGATCAACTTCAGGGTTATCTTTGTCACGGCTTATGACCAATATGCATTAAAAGCCATAAAATATAGCGCGCTCGATTACATCCTCAAACCCATAGATCCTCAGCAACTGATTGATGCCGTTAACAAGGCCCGGCTTGCTGACAGCAATATGCAAATGATGGCTGAACAGTTCAGAACAATGTTTGGCGTTCGGGCGGGGCATGAAAGACTGGCGCTGCCTACTTCAGACGGATTGAGGTTTGTAAAACTCGACGACATTATCCGTTGCGAATCCGACAATAACTACACCAACTTCTACCTTAAAACCAGGGAGTGTATTCTTGTCACCAAAACTTTGAAGGAGTACGAAGAAACCCTTTCAGGCACCCATTTTATAAGGGTTCATCAGTCGCACCTTATCAACATCATGTTTGTGGAACGATATATTAAAGGAGATGGAGGTTCAATCATTATGACCGATGGATCGGAGGTTGAGATTTCCCGAAGACGAAAAGATGAATTCCTGAAAAGGATGAAAGAAAATTAGACGGTCGTTAAAGGCTGGTTAAATGGATTATTGTATAAGAATATGGATCCTTATTTGTTTAATGGATTTAGTATAGTTCAATTTTTATATTGTCGAAATACATTGGTTCATTGCTGTTGTTCCAGATGAAAAAAACAACTTTCCCGCCTGCAGGCTGAAAATCGAAGCGGTAGGTATATTCAATTTTTTCCCAGCCATCTATCATTGAAGTAGAGACACCACCTAAGTTAACAAATCCTTCTTTTTCGTCGAATGATTTAATTCCAATGCAGCATTCATGACGGATTGACTTCCGCTGGCACATGATCGAAATATGAATCCATCCGAACTGATTAACGAAAGGGATTGTTGCTGAAATTCCATAAGGATTTTCAGGTTTCAGATTTACTGAGTAGTTACCCTGAAATGCCTTTTCTTTTGTTAATCTACCTGTCTCCTGAAATGAAATGCTGTCGTGGCTGGATAACACAAATTGCTCGTTGGCAGAAATTTCTTCGAAATCACTGGTTACCAGGAGTGTTGGTGCGACCGAATAATGGCCATTGGCCCGGATCAGATAAATCTCCTCATCCATAGCAGGATTGGAAAATACCAGTTCCTTGATAATCCCTCCACTGTGTTGGTTTTTTAACCGTTCAGTAAAATCAAGCCTTACGTTTTGATATAATCCAGGATTATCTGTTTGAATGTAAAGATAACAATACTGATGTTCCGATAAAATCCACTCCGGCATTAACGGTACATCCCAGTTGATGTATTGCTTGTTGCTTTGATCAAAAAAATAGCGGTTGGGACTCAAGCTCCTGAGCATATTTCCGTATTGTTCTCCATCATGCAGGCAATATTGCTTGCCAAACATTACCGAATGTTCGGTAAAAGGGCTGCCAAACCACGAATCCCGCGATACTATAATAACAGGATCCGTGGATTTGATGTTTTCTTTAATAAAGGAATATGTCAATTCTTGGTCTTGCCGGAGACTTACAGCCTTATTCAGCATTTTAAAAAGGTAAAAAGCGGAAAAGATTAAAACAATTATAAGACTCAATAAATAAAGGATTCTAAATTTTTGAAGATATCTAATTATAAGAACTAAAGCAAATCCCGAAAACAACAACGATGGGGCCATATACCTGAAACCAAAATGCCTGGAGACAATAATTAACTGAACCAAAAATATCAGGACGATAGCTGTGAGAACCCTTGTTTCAGGATCATTGAGAAAGTGTCTGCCCTGTTTTATTAAGGCGAAAACCAAAATTGCCAATGAAAGGATCAGAATCAGGGTAAACGTATAATCAGCCTGTAAAATTTTCCATAAATTACCCAGTAGTTTTGATATATTCAGGAGCTCTTCTGTTCCGCTTCCATAGGTTCCACTGTGGGTGGCAATTCTGTGTATGAAGGATTGAAACAGTATGATCCGGTCAATGACAGGGAGAATTGAAATCAGGAAAAGAATAATAGCACTTAGGATGATGACCATTTTGTTTTTCCATTTCACTGCAACCATTATTGGAATCATTGCTACAGGTAAAAAAGTAATTTTGGTTGCTACGAAAATTCCAAGGACAATCCCGCTCAGCAGGGCAAATTTCATTTCATTTAACTTTCCCCACGTTTTTTCGATGGTAAGCAATATTATCAGAAATGATCCTAGGGGGATGATGGTTTCCGTAAAAAGTTTGGAGGATGTGATTGCAATGGATGCTATCAGAAGATATGAAAATTGAAGCAACAAAGCCTGTAAAAGGTTCCTTTGATACCTGAAATACCTTTTACCAATAAAAAACAATAACACAGAATGGAAAAATGAAATGCTAATGATGATGGTTTTGATATAGATTTCAGGATTGGTTAATATGTCCCTTGTCATATCATCAGCGCCTCTTATGATGCTGATGATGAAAATGAAAAGACCTGTCAGCACCTGGAGTGGTGTTCCGGGGTGATCGACATGAACAATTGAATAGCATTCACCCCGGATTACATTCAATCCATTGAATAGGTAAGCATAATCCGGATCAATGGAATAGGAGTTGTGAACATAAATCGCCTGGAATGAACAGAACGTTAATGTAATTAAAGGAATGAAAATGAATACAATTTTTTCACCGAAAGACTTAACCATTCTTAATAATTGAATAATTTATTATTCCGCAAATAAATAAGCTCCCTCATTATTTTTCCCATCATTGATGGAGGTGAAGAAGTTCTCCGTCATCATCACACTAAAATTGACCGGGTTCAGGTATTCAGCTGTAATTTTTACTTTGTTATCGGCAGTAATTTTAACTTTCACGTAGTTGTAAACATAACCCTCACCTTTGGGATACTGAATCAGCTTCGATTCAGAAAAGACCACAAATGCCTGGTCATTACGAACAGCTCCTTTTTCGAAATATTCATACACATCGATGGTCATGCCACCGATCGCATCAGGCACTTTATCCTCTATTTCATTATCACTGATCAACTGGCACTTGGCATAATGCATGACCATTTTTATCTGCTTGCCGGAATTAAGAGAGGCCATTAATTCTTCAAAGCTGTTTAGTTGTTTTTGCCCGAAAACAATGATTCCTGCGAAAAGCAGGCTGGAAAGTAATAATGCTGATTTTTTCATTTTTATAGATTGAATAAATTTTAAGAATCAGATTCATTTCGATCCCGTCTCTTCCAAAGCAGTTTCCTCAGTTATTTTTTCAGAATCAGGCTCCCCAAGGTAACGGTGTATAATACCATGACCAAGATAAATGAGCGGAGTAAGCAACACCGCAATGATCAGCTTGGCGGAATAACCGGTAGCTGCAGTATTGATAAACTCACCAAACGATAATTTACCCGGCAGCCAGAAAGCGATTCCGGTGACGATAAAGCTGTCGATAAGTTGAGAAACCACAGTCGAGCCGGTTGACCTCAACCAGATCATTTTATGACCTGTCCTTTTTCGGATAAGCCAGAAGACCACCACATCAATAAGCTGTGAAGCAAGAAAAGCAGTTACACTCCCGACAATAATCCACATCGACTGGCCGAATACTCCATGAAACTGTTCATCTTTTACGGGTGATATTCCTGAAGCAGGAATATTCATACCGGCAAAAAGAAGAATAAAGGTGTAAATGATCAATAAGGAAGTAAGCAGTGTAAGCCTTCTGACGCCTTTTTTACCGTAATATTCATTGATCAGGTCGGTGGTGAGAAAAACAACCGGCCAGGGAATGATGCCGATGCTCATCGTAAACGGACCTAACTGGATCAGTTTTCCTCCAATCAGTTCACCGGCAACCGCATTGGTGATGAAGATAGCGGCAAGGATGGTAAATAAAATCTCACGCTTACTTGTCAGCATAAAACGAATGGTTCATGGATACAAAGTTGAATAAAATTTAATTCATTTGGAAATAATTGAAAAAGTTTATTGCCGCTAATGCACGAATAATAACTGTTAGGAAAAAAGAAACCGATTGAAATTCACGCACCTGTCCGACCTCTGGCGGATTCGCGGCTAAAAAAGAATGTTAAAAAAGGGACTGTCCGGTTGGTTTTTCATCTTCTTATTTTTTATCAATTAACCGATATTTTTCTATCAGCACCTTTGCCATGATGGCATCCCAGATATAATTCGGTGGGCAGTCAAGCACATTGTTATCAGGAGAATAAGATTCCCAGTAATTATGATTCTTCGAAAGTTGTTCTGTGACTGCATGGGTCATTTTATCGGCAAGCTGAATAGCAAGATCATTATAGCCATAATTCACCAATCCATCAAATACCATGTAATCCCAAAGCAACCAAACCGGACCGTTCCATTTGCAGCAATAATCAACATAAGGGCTGAACCAATCATCATCAGCAGCAAGGGTTGGGACTCCATACTTTCTCCAGAATTTTGTTGTATCGGTTAAGGTTTGAGCCAGCAGATCAGCTCGTTCTTTATCGGTTGCCTGCGCCCAGAGAGGGAGAAATCCAATGATCTCCTGCCGCTTCAGATCGCGATCCATAAAAAAGAAAGAATGATCTTTCATGTTGGTGGAATAAAAAAACTTACTCTTTTCATCCCACATATTTTGATTGACAAGTTCAGATGTCTTGTCAGCTTTCTCTATCCATTCTTTCGCTTCGGCCATTTTCCCAAGTTCCATTGCCATTTGCGACAGGCAACGCATTTCTTTGATGATCATCAATGTCAGGTCCAGGCATTCTAATTCATCCGAAATATCTTCCTTGTCCACATCGAGATATCGCTCTGCAGAAACCTGGAAAACTGCGTTGTACCAGTCACGCACATTCTCGATGATCCCGTAAGGACCCCACTCGAATAAACCATCTTTATCCTTATCGCGGTGCACGAAAAGCCATTGTGTATATTTTACACCCGATTCATAAGCTTCTGCAAGAAACTTCTTGTCCTGGCTTACCTGGTACAATTCCCAGTTGATCCAGCTAAAGAAAGGTGCTGAAGTAGTCGGTTCACCTTTATGAGGATACGTCTGCGCTCCTCTCGGACCATGACGATAAGCAATCAGTCCGCTATCCGTTTGTTGCTCCATATAAACCCGCTGCGATTCCTGCGCTGATTCTGGATCGAGGTAAACATAAGCCATCATGCTTAGCGACTCATGCAACACCTGGTGTCCATGTCCCCAGCCCCACAACGGATTTCTTGAAAAAACATAGAAGTTGTGCGAAGTTTCTCCGGTTGGCGGCAGCATACATCCTCTCACAAGATTGAAAGCACTCAAATAAACCAGCTTTTCATCATCCGAATTAAAATTGATTCTGGGTATTTTGCTGAATAATTTAATGTTTTCATCAACGAAGGGTTGAAGAGAAGCCGTTTTAAGTTCCTGCACCTGCTGCACAAGATGATTTAAATCCTCACTCTGATCCTGCTCACCTCTGAAATATCGAATGGTTTTGGTTTCGCCCGGTTTTAATTCGAATTTATATTGCATCGAAACGAAGTCGACAAAACCACTATCCATTAAATTCAAGGAATCCTGCGTCCGGCTCTCACTGTAAAAATCGGTTTTGATGTAGTTGTAGAAATCTTCGGAAGTGCCTGAAAATCCACCATAGGAATATGGCTTTTCGCTGCCGGCAAAAAAATCCCGGGTATGGATAGGGTAGGGGGCTTTTGCATACAAATTGCTGACCAGTCTTTTTTTGGTTTCAAAATGATGGGTCACATATCCGTTGTTTTCTTTATCAAAGCGAATGATCTCAAGTGAATCATTCCCCAATTCAAGAATTGGAAAAAGCTCAATGGCCTGGTTCGAACCGGAAGTATTTTCAATGTGAAGCTGCACCATAGCAAGGGTTGAACTATAAACAAAAAAGCATTCCTGCACTTTTATTCCCCCGAATGGCTGGTATTCCAATATGGCCATATCAGGGAAGGATGCGATGATCACAGGCTTTTGGTAAAATTTGGAGATTTTATCTACTACCAGTTTATTGATCATCCAAACATTATAAATCTTTCCGGCCTGGTCGCTTGAATAGTTTATGGGTGAGAAATCGGAGTAGTAATCCATCTTGTAAGCCTTGTCGCCATATAACCTGGATCGGCTGATGGTGGCGGCATAGGTGGTGTAAAGCGGATTGTCGGCAGATGCAGCGATTTTTAAATATTCATCGGTGACAACCAGCTTTTGTGGGAATAACAAAACAGGTAAAAAAATTAAAGCTGCTAAAGTGATTTGAAATTTCATAAAATCCTTTTGGCTAAAATTAGCATTTTTTATTATTTTTGAAATCTGAATTTTTATGTACAGAAAATTTTCAATCAGCCTGGTAATCTTTATCTCGGCTTTTATGCTGAACGTATCGGCCATGGCCTTTCAGCAGCGTTACGACCGTAAGGAGGAGGATAAGGAAAACGATCCTTTTGTGATAGAGATGACGGATCTGCAGGTGTTTAAATTTCTAAAGAATACCTATTTTTTTGATCTCCCAATAAGAAACATATCAGAAGAAACCAGGGTTTATTTTATCAATGATGAACTGGGTTTTGGAAATCAGTACGAAGGCTCGTTTAAACCTTTTCTTACCTGCCAGTTGAAATTCCTATTGATCAACTATATTGGATTTTATACTAAAGAAAAATCTGAACGAACATATTACTATCAACCAAAATC
Organism: uncultured Bacteroidales bacterium; assembly: GCA_963749345.1. GTDB lineage: Bacteria > Bacteroidota > Bacteroidia > Bacteroidales > JAADJA01 > JAADJA01. The sequence continues at coordinate 2,056,238 of CAVVMO010000004.1, forward strand.
CGGGAGTTAGCCCGGATTTTTTTTGAACATTATTGTTACATTGCTTTTAAAATTACTTTTGTAAAAAAGGGTTATGCGAAAATTCCTCCTCCTTATCCTGCTCATCTTTCTTCTGACAATCCGGAGCTTTTCATCTCATATCATTGTCTCAGGTAATGTTTCGGGAAGCTGGAATGTGGATACCGTTTTTGTGACCGATAATATTTTAATTGCCAGCGGGCAGATTCTCAATATTTTGCCCGGGACTCGGGTAGAATTTCAAGGGCATTTCCGTTTCAGGGTGGACGGACAGCTGCTGGCCATGGGAATAGAAGGGGATAGCATATTGTTTACGGTGAGTGATACAACCGGTTTCTCGAACCTTCAAACCGGCAACGGAGCCTGGAACGGTCTTTGGTTTTATCATCTTGCTCCTGTTAACGATTCTTCTATTTTCGAATATTGCAAATTCGTGTTTGGGAAAGCTGCCTTTGATACCGATTCAACGAACTGGTATGGAGGTGCTGCATGCGTCAGGGAGTTCGACAGGCTTAGGTTTTCCAATTGCCGGTTTATAAATAACAGAGCTTATAAAAACGGTGGCGCTATTTATGCTAAAGATGCTACCTTTAAAATTGAACATTCAACTTTCGAAAATAATTTTTGCGGACAACCGACCTTGTATGGCTATGGAGGAGGGATTTGCCTCGAATATTCGAATGCTGTTATTTACCGAAATTATTTTATCAACAACCGTTCGACGGGTGTAGGAGGCGGTTTATCTTTTGAGTATTCCGATCCGCAAATGGAGAGCAATCATTTTTATGATAATTACAGCGCCATTGGTGGGGGATTCGTTTGCCTTCGTTCAAATGGGACAAGGCCAATCGTGAATAACCTGGTTGAAGCCAACAGCAGCTTGTTCTTTGGTGGTGGTATCGCAGTGCTCGAGACCACCATGCCGTTTACAAACAATACCATAGTGGCTAATTTTTCGGGCGCAGGCGGAGGACTATATTTCAATGCCAGTTCATTTTCAGTTTTTAAAAACTGTGTGGTTTGGGATAACTACGATCTCGGAGGAGGCGGCCCACAGGTTTACATATGGGATACCTTCTCCGCGCCTGAATTTTATTATTGTGATGTGGAAGATGGTGCAGAGCAGTTTGGCGGCACAGGAGGAGGTGGAGGTTTTATCGGCGTTTATGAAAACTGCTATGAAATTGATCCGCTATTTACAGGCACCGGGCAGCATCCTTATCAGCCCTCGCCAAATTCAATCTGCATCAACAATGGTACACCTGATACATCCGGACTTTACCTTCCCGAATATGACTTTGCCGGTAACAACCGGATCATGAATTATTATTTAGACATTGGGGCTTACGAAACGTTAGTTATTACTTCTAATCCGGAGTTTAATTCCAATACTGAAGGAATATTTGTTTTCCCTAATCCTTTTGAGTCGGAGGTGAATATAACTTTTAAACTTATGGAACCTCATGCTATCAGGGTTTGGATTATGGATTCAAAAGGACGAATGGTTAATGAACTTGAAAATTCAGTCCTTGTATCAGGTTCTTATCAATATCATTGGGCTGTAGGAAATAGTCCGGGCATGACTGGCAGGGATGGAATCTATTTTCTGAACATTAAAAAAGGAACATCCATAGAAACCAGAAAGTTGTTGCACATCAAATGATTCTGGACAATTAGCGGCAGAGTAAAAGCAACATTTGATTTTGTCGACTTTATAACGGTTTAAAGAGGCATTTCACTCCTTCAACTTCAATATTTTCCTGTTCAACCTATTTAGTTTTTGTGTGTTATGACCATCAATTTACTTTGTTTCAAATTAAAGTTAAAAAATAAAAAAGATGAAAACAATTAAAAAACAGACGATTTTGACCCTTTCGGTCTTTGTGGCAATTTTGATTGGATGCACAAACAAAAATGATGATTCACTCAGTACTGATAAAACCAATGGAACTATAACACAAGGAAATTGGAAAGTCAAATATTTCAATGACTCTGGTTCCGATGAAACCTATAAATTTAACGGTTATACATTCACTTTCGGCAGCAATGGAACTTTAACAGCAACAAATGGGTCGGTTACCCAGACAGGAACATGGAGTACAGGTAATGATGATAGCCAGGTGAAATTATACCTGACTTTTTCAGGGGCATCTCCTTTTGATGAAATTACAGATGACTGGCATGTTACTGAACAAAGCTCTTCGGTTATTAAGCTGGAAGACGTAAGTGGGGGAAACGGCGGAACAGATTACCTAAACTTTTCAAAAATCTGAAATAATAAACTAAAAAAATGAATCAAAAAAATATTAATCATGGAAGCAAATGAGCAAATTTTGGTTAAGCAAAACAGAACAATAGGTTTAATGGAAGTCGTGCATAGCGCAAAACCAGGTGAACATGCAAACCCGGAATCCGAATTGATTCGACTGGAAAACGTTCTGACAAAAAAGGAGCGAGCCGGTTTAAAAATCATCTGCAACCATAAAGGGAAGCGGAACGCATTTGATTTCTATCGCAGGCATAATTCTGAAATGGCAATTATGTACCTGAAATTTGTTTCGAAATATACCTGGGCACAATACATTATCTGGGACAATATCAATAAGCGTTTTGTGATATAGAAAATCCAGGACAAGTTTTATTTAATAGAAATTTTTCAATTGAATTAACCTGAACTGATCAGGCAAAGAATAATTAAATCATAAAATGTATTTCTGAAAAATTTGCTTTCATGCTTAATTTGCTCGTTCAACCCTTTTTTTTTCCTGTTCACCGGATTTAATTTTCGCCCATCATTCAGCTTAATTTACTTTGCGAAAAATTCATTTTCAAACAGAAATAATTAATAAAAACAAAAATGAGAAAACTTCTTACAATTCTAATCCTGATGCCATTCCTGGGTTTCACACAAGCCTTTGTGGATTGGTCAAATTACCCCGGTGGTGTTTCAGTGGCTACCGATGCTTCAAACAATGTTTATACAGCTAACTGGGATTACAATCCGGCAGGCGACATTACTTTAACAAAGAGAGATACGGCGGGTAATATTCTTTGGGAAGTTCCATATAATAATACTGATCCGACCAGGCATGAAGTCGCCACCTGGGTAGAAACTGATAGTGAAGGAAATATACTGGTTTCAGGTACCATAAGGTCGGGGTATTCAAATCCCGTGAATGCAAATAGTCTTCTAATGAAGTTTGATCTCTCAGGTAACTTGTTGTGGAGAAATGTTTACGAATCGGATTTTGATGGTTCATCCACAAAAAAATGTATCGTTGATTCACAAGATAATATTTATGTTCTGGGAACAGGGAACAACGGAACGGCGGTGGTTTCAAAGGTTAAGAAATTCAGCCCCTCCGGAGCCACTTTATGGTCCTATTTTGACAATGCGGGAATCGGATTACCGGTTAATATCAAGTTTACCCCTGACGACCAAATCCTTATAGTCGGGAGGGCACCTTATGGCAGTATTAATGGTTATGCAAAGATTACGAAAGATGGAACACCTGTTTGGAGCTATCCAGGTGTTAACAGTCTCACCGCAGGTGATGCCGCAGGAGATGCTGAAGGGAATTCTTATATTGTTCATGGGGATTATGTCTCCGGCGGGGGAACTGTCATCAGAAAGGTCTCACCAACCGGTAGCCTGATCTGGGAAAACATTTATGCATTAACGGCTTACCGGGTTGAGGTAGGCAGCGATAACATGCCAGTTGCCTGCGGTTTCCCAAATACGGGTAGCGGAGGTTCGTCATTTATTAAGGTAAATGGAAGCGGAGGAATAGTATGGGCTAACCCTGATGCAGATGGGGCCTTAAACCTTTTGATGCACGCACAATTGAGAATGGATGCTTTCGACAACATTTATCTCGCTGCTGGGACCCTGTTCGAAATGGCGATATGCAAAGTGAACAGTGATGGTACTTCAGCATGGACCCTGACAATGTCGGGCAGCAGCACTGTCTCAGGATTTGATATCGGTAGCGACAATAATGTATATATAGTTGGTGGTACTACAGCAAGAATAGTACAGGACCCTCAAACTACCTATGAATCAGAAACTATTGATCAGGTTGATTTGACCAATGTATTTCCAAATCCTTTCCACTCTGACGTGAACATAACTTTCACCCTGCAAGATCCTCGGTATGTAAGAATTTGGATAATGGATTCAAAAGGACAAGTGGTTGATGAACTTGAGAATTTCACACTGTCCTCCGGAACTTTCTATTATAAATGGTCTCCGGAAAATAAAAAAGGCATTAATAGCAGTGATGGAACCTATTTTCTGAACATTATTAAAGGGCAAAAAGTTGAAACAAAAAAACTATTATTCATTAATTGATAGAAATATATTGAGACGGGAAGGTTTTTGTCAGGTTGAAACAAACGAGTATGCAAAAAAATTCCCGTTAAACACAATTCATTTAACAAAATAGCACAACTCTTCATATTACACCTAATCAAATAAAAAACATAGTTATGAAAAATATCCTAACACTATTACTCCTGATTTCAATCAATACTGCATTACTTTCACAATCACCTGAATATTCATGGCGTTACTATCGCCCGGGTAATACAGGTATCCAGGGCGACCAGGCTACTGCTCTTTGGGTTGATGAAAATGGAGATCCATATATTGCTGCCAATACAGGTAATTGGGGTGAAGGCGGCTTTGCAAAGTTCAGCCAGACGGATAACAAATGGATAAATTACTCAAATGTGGATTATCCCATTTTGGGCTCATTTGATAATGGGGATGTCCAGATTCTTGATATTATAGAAGATTATGACAATAATCTCTGGATGGGCAATTTTACCGGTGCACTGAAATTTAATCCGTTGGCTGGATCTTCATCTATAGAAAAGTTCGATCCTGAAAATTCAGATTTACTTGGATTCACTTATGATATAGATTTAGCACCTGACAGTACCCTTTGGTTTACAAGTGGAGGCCTTGTTCGCTATAATCCTTCGAACAACCAATGGACCAATTGGGCAGGATCGAATATACGGATTGCCGTGCAACCCAAACCGGACGGCAGTTATCTTGTCTGGTCTGCAGATATATATTTTGGACATGTGTTCACATATAACAGCGCAACCAATCAGTATACCGACTATTTGCCTTCGGCAATTGGAGATGTTGCCGGATTACCCGGTAAAGATTGCGTTGATGATGCTGGAAATTTCTGGGCAGTGCGGATGTCGTTTGATGGGAACTGGGAAACGCTTGAATATCAAACACCCGACGGCGACTGGGTTTATCCCACACCACCTTATGAAAATGTCAGCTTTTATATCGATGCATTCAAAGCATACGGTTATGGAAAAGCTTTACTGGTAACCACAACCGGTGAAACCTGGATGTTTGATGGCACTGTGTGGAATAATTACGGCACTTGGCGCCCCGGGGAATTTACGCTCTCAGTGGATTCTGACCAGGAAGGAAATGTCTGGGTTTGTGGATTAGGAGGTGCAGCAAAGAGGGATATTGTAACCGGCAACTGGCAGCGTTACAGAATAACAAACACTTCCCAGATTGATTATTTTGTCGAAGACTTTTCATTGGACAACGAGGGTAATGTATGGCTTACAGGAAATGCAGGTACTGGTGTTGGTGGGTTTCAGAAATTTGACGGCACAAACTGGACCGGATTTAATGAGTTTACCTATGGACTGGGTTATCCTTTTCCTTACCAGGCTGACAATACACAAGCTATTTACCGGAGGCCGTCAAATGGCGATGTAGTTTTTAATCCCACATTCAACGGGATTCATGCCTGGGATGGGAATAACTTTTTCCCGCTGGAAGATTTACTGACGACATCCGAAGGATTTGTTGAAGACTCACAAGGCAGGTTATGGAGTCTGGGTGAGTATTATAATGTAAGATATTATGATGAAAATACGCTTGAATGGATTACGGTGCCTATTGTAGGCTGGGGGAGCAGCATCAAAAAGGATCCTGTCTTACCCGGAACAATATGGGCAATCACTGACTACGAGATATTGCGTACCGATGGCACCAACTCATTCAGCCGTGGAATCGAGGATTTTCCAGGTAGCGCAGCATGGTTTACAGGTTTTGCAGCCGATCAGGATGGTATTGTCTGGGTAGGAACCTGGTCGCAGTTTACCAGCACCGGCAGCACACTGATACGCCTCGATGCGAACACAGGCTTGTATCAGACCTGGTCACATGATGAGGGCTGGCCGTTCCCCGGTGAGCATGTCCGGCCTATGGCTATTTCCCCCGACGGACGGCTTTGGATGCAATACGATTCGGAGTATCCGTCAACAGATGCTGGTTTATGCTGGTATGATGGTGAAAATGTCGGAATATTCCCTGCTTCACCCGGTGGTATTCCACAGTGGGGCGGTTTGCCAAACAGCAGCATCAAACACCTGGAAGTGCGCGAAACAGATACCGGTTATGAATTGTGGATGAGTTGCCTTGGCAGAGGAATAGCTGTGCTTGATGTTATTCTGGATCCGCCGGTAGCCATTTCAGAACCAACATTTACAAACCCTGAAAACACTTTATCCGTTTATCCAAATCCGGCCAGTGACAAAGTCAGCATTGGATTTGATAATGATATTGCAGGATTTGTTCAACTTTCAGTGTATGATTTTCAGGGTAAGAAAGTAACCGATTTAATCAGTAAAACATTGGAAAAAGGCCGTTATACAAATGAATGGGACTTAACTGATCATGGTGGTAAAAGAGTCGGTAGTGGAATTTATTTTGCAAGATTATCGAATGCCGGACTATCATCAACAACAAAAATCATTGTTCGATAACACATTATTAAATTCACTGACTAAATATTAACAGTTTGCTTCAAATTCGATTTGAAACAGAAATAATTAATAAAAACAAAAATGAGAAAACTTCTTACAATTCTAATCCTGATACCATTCCTGGGTTTCACACAAGCCTTTGTGGATTGGTCAAATTACCCCGGTGGTGTTTCAGTGGCTACCGATGCTTCAAACAATGTATATTCATCCTACTGGGACTACAACCCGGCCGGAGATATCTACCTGACCAAAAGGAATGCAGCCGGTAACATTATCTGGGAGGTCAGTTACAACAATACAAATAATTCGAGGCATGAAGTGGCAACCTGGGTAGAAACCGACAGCCAGGGCAACATTCTTGTTTCAGGCACCATCAGGTCTGGTTATTCAAACCCGGTAAATGCAAACAGCTTGCTTATGAAGTATGATCCTTCGGGTAATCTGCTGTGGAGAAATGTTTGGGAAACTGATTTCGATGGTTCATACACAAAAAAATGTATTGTAGATGCACAGGATAATATTTATGTGCTTGGAACAGGGCATAACGGAACCTCTCCGGTTACAAAAGTGAAAAAGTTCAGTCCCGGCGGTTCAGTATTGTGGACCTATATCAACAACGATGGCATCGGAATGCCCATCAACTTTAAATTTACACCCGATAATGGCATTCTTATTTCAGCAAGGGCGATATATGGTAGCATAAATGGTTATGCAAAACTTACAAATGACGGAGTGCATGTCTGGAGTTATCCGGGGGTGAGCAGTTTAACGGCAGGCGATGCTGCAGGAGACAGTGACGGAAATTCTTATATTGTTCATGGGGATTATGTCTCCGGCGGGGGAACTGTCATCAGAAAGGTCTCTCCAACCGGTAGCCTGATCTGGGAAAACATCTACGCATTAACAGCTTACCGGGTTGAGGTTGGAAATGATAACATGCCCGTTGCCTGCGGTTTCCCAAATACCGGTAGCGGTGGTGCTTCCTTTATTAAGGTAAATCCTAGCGGAGGAATCGTTTGGGCAAATCCCGATGCCGATGGACCCTTAAACCTGCTGCTTCATTCACAACTGAGAATGGATGCTGCCGATAATATATATCTCGGAGCAGGTATTTTAACTGCAATGGCGATCTGCAAGGTGAACAGTGATGGATCATCTGCATGGACGCTCACAATGTCGGGCAGCAGCACTGTTTCAGGGTTTGATATCGGCAACGACAATAATGTATATGTCGTTGGAGGTCCCACGGCAAGGATAGTCCAGGAAAACCATACCATCCTGAACCTGAAAGCATATCTTGAGGGTCCTTTCAGTGGTACCGAAATGACTACTTTACTAAATACCTCCGGCAATCTGCCGCTTGATCAGCCTTACGATGCTGCCCCCTGGCTTTATGCCGGAACCGAATCCGTAACTTCCATCCCCAATCAAAATGTGGTAGACTGGATATTGGTTGAACTGAGGGAAACAACCGGTAATGCAGCTACTGCAACTCCGAATAAGATTATCAGCAGGCAGGCCGGATTTATTTTGAAGAATGGGATCATCACAGGCATTGATGGAATAAATCCAATGCAATTTGACCTGCAGGTTTCCGCTAATCTATATGTTGCCGTTTGGCATCGGAATCATCTTGGTATCATGTCTGCAGAAGCCGTAACAAAGGTGAACGGCATTTATGTTTATGACTTTTCACAGGCGAATAAGATTTATGGAGGGAATACAGGAGGCGTAACCGTATCAGCGAATGTATGGGCAATGGCTGGCGGAGCTGGTAGTGCCGATCATCATGCAGACAATATTGATAAAAATAATATCTGGTATCTCCAGCAGGCGAACACCGGTTATCGTTTGGGCGATTTCAATATGAACACATTGGTCGAATTGACTGATAAAACCGAAATCTGGCAGGGAAATTCTGGCAGATCGTCGCAGGTGCCGGAATAAAACCAAAGTAAAAAATAATGAAACGTATTCAAGATAACATTTTTTAATTTGGAGAGGTTGGATTTTCAAAATATTGAAAACAGCAACCGTATATTTAAAAAAGTGACAATTCCACCAATAATGAGTAGCATGGAATTGGTCGTCCAGGAATTAACATATTTCCCCATCACTTTATTTGAAGAAGTAAGGTAGATCTGTAGAAAAATCGTGAATGGAAGTTGGATGCTCAGGATCATCTGCGAAATTATCAATCCCTGGAATGGATTGCTGATAAAGAAAATGATAATAAGTGCAAAGGCTAATGAGATCAGTACTCCTAAACGTGAATGATTGTCTTTGATGTCGTAAGGTTCCTTAAATATCCCGGAAAAGATGGATCCCCCGGCCATACCGGAAGTTATTGTGGAAGCAATTCCAGCAAATAACAAAGCAATTGCAAAAACAAGTGAAGCATGATTTCCCAGCAAGGGTTTAAGGATGCTTTGTGCCTGCTGAAGTTCATCTACTTTGATATGGTTACTGTAAAAAGTAGCCGCAGCCAAAAGAATGATGGCACTGTTGATGGCAAATCCAACGACCATTGAAATTAAAGTATCAAACAACTCAAAGTCAAGCTGCTTTTTGATCACCTTTTCATCTTTAAGGTTCCATTGGCGGCTTTGAATGATCTCAGAGTGCAGAAATAAATTATGTGGCATAACCACCGCTCCTAAAACGCTCATCACAATGATAATCGAACCTTCAGGGAGAGAAGGTTTAATAAATCCAATCCCGGCCTGCACCCAGTCGATCTTCACCAACCACAATTCATATAAAAAGGAAAGTCCAATTATAGAAACAAAGATGATGATGAGTTTCTCAATTTTCCTGTATGAATTGGTGAAAAGCATAATGAGGACAAAGACAAATGTCATGAATGCACCGGCAGGAATCGGAATGTTAAAAAGCATATTCAATGCCACTGATGCGCCAAGTATCTCAGCGAGGGAGGTGGAAACTGAGGCGCCCATTGCCGTTATAAGAATAGATTTTGATAAGTATCGGGGTAAATAAATGGTAGCCGCTTCTGAAAGGCATAATCCTGTGGCAATTCCCAGATGTGCAACATTGTGCTGGAGGATAATGAGCATGAGTGTGGAAAGCGTCATCATCCAAAGTAACTGATAACCAAAAACAGAGCCTGCAGCAATGTTTGCGGCCCAGTTTCCCGGATCGATAAATCCAACGGTTACAAGTAAACCGGGTCCTATATATTTGATGATATCAAGCCCGCCATAACCGGGTTTGTGTTTTTTACGATCGAAATACTTTAATACCCAGGAAACGATTTTTTTCATCTTTTTGACTATTAAAAGCTAAAACAAAAAACAATTTTAAATCGATTGATTTCCAATTGCTTCTTCCACCAGCATACTAAAAAGCTGCTGCAATGTCATTCCATGATTTTTTGCCATCTTCGGGACAATGCTGGCTTCCGTTAATCCGGGAACGGTGTTTACCTCCAGAAAATACATTCCTGAATCGTTATAAATATAATCGAATCGTACGACTCCTTTGCAGTTCAATTTCTCATATAGTCTGGCCGAGGTATCCTGGCATTCTTTGTAAACACCGGCAGGTATTTGAGCAGGGATAATTTCATCAGCCAGGTCCGGAGCATATTTGGCTTCAAAATCAAAATATTCTTTCTTGCTTACTATTTCAGTGATGGGTAAAATAATCAACCGAGCTTTATACTTCAGTACACCGCAGGTAATCTCTCTTCCTTTAATAAATTCTTCAATCAGAAGCTCATCGTCCTCTTTAAAGGCCAGATCCAGTGCAGGATTAAGCCCGGCAGGTTTATTTACCTTAGACATCCCAACGCTCGATCCGCCATTATTAGGTTTTACAAAAACCGGAAGGGTTAGTTGCTTCAGAATTTCATCGGGACTTATTTGGTTTAGATGGGTAATATAAATTGATTTAGCCGTTTTTACTCCAAAATTGCTTATGTAGTTTTTACAGAAATACTTGTTGAAAGTGAGGGCTGAAGTTACATGGTCGCAGGAAGTGTAAGGTATTCCAAGCATATCAAAATAGCCCTGCAGCTTTCCGTCTTCACCTGGTGTGCCGTGAATAGCAATGAAAATACAGTCGAATTTTATCTTTTCTTCACCTATTTCAATTGAAAAATCATTTTTATTAACAGTATAAATGTGCATGTTTTTGCATTCATGGTACCATTCCGGACCTTTCATCAAAATAGGGTAAATCTTATATTTGTTTGGATCGAGAAATTTCTTCACAACAAGCCCACTCTGAACCGAAATGCCGAATTCACCCGAATCACCGCCGCTTACAATTGCTACATTTATCTTTGTCATAGAAAACTTACTTATTTAGAATATAAACCTGATAACCGGTTTTTCTCCGGAATGATAAAACAAAAATAAAACAATAATGGAAACAGAAATGTCAAGAATGGATTCTTTAAATGATGCCTTTGACAAAAGATAGAAAGGGTAACTTAATTGAATATTTGTATTATTCGCAGCAAGTCAGGGAAAATTTGATCGTTGATCCCGATTTGCTTTGCACCCGGGATCGAATTCGACTTGCAAATTTTATTGCACTTCGTTTATAAAATATGAATCTCATTGATTTAACATTTCGGCTTATCTTTGCACGTGCAGGCAATAAAGCCGTTTTTTTGAAGTTAATAAAATAATTTTTATCGGAAGAATCAACCGGGGGAATGCAAAAATCAAATTCTGGATCAGGTAGCTTTATCAGTTTTTTGTTTAGTCGAAGGTTCTTAATTCAATTTGGACTGGCAATATTATTGATCATCGTGGTGTTATTATTATCAATGAAATTTATAGGAGTTTATACCCAGCATGGTAAAGAATTGACGGTTCCTGTATTTTATGGAATGACCGTTCAGGAGGTACAGGCAGCCGGCTATACCAGGCAATTTGATTTTTTTGTAATCGATTCCCTTTATGACGATCGGTATGAGCCCGGTGCTATTATCATCCAGGATCCATTGCCGGGATCGAAGGTGAAAAAAGGCCGGAACATTTATGTTTCAGTTGTGGCGTCAACTCCGGAATCTGTTTTAATGCCGGATCTTAAAGATTTGACTTTGCGGCAGGCGCTCAACATCCTTACCTCGGCTCATTTAAAAGCCGGCAGGTTAACTTACCAACCAAGTTTTGATAAAAATGCCGTGCTTGAGCAGTTCTATAAGGGAGATACCATTTTACCCGGCGAAACCCTGATCAAAGGATCGGTCATTGATTTGATCATTGGTTCAGGGGAAAGTGAATACCAGATACCGGTTCCGTTTCTCGTCGGAAAAACCCGTGAAGAAGCCATTTATCAGCTGAATACTGCATCTTTTAATTTGGGTAAGGAGGTTTATATGGATAGCGTAATGGATCAAACGGCCAGGGTCTATATGCAGGAGCCGATGTGGAATTCTGATCTGCCATATTACCCCGGCGACTCTATTCATTTATGGTATAAATCGGATGAGTTGTTTGATTTTGAAGAGTATGTAAAAAATATTTCTGTCGATTCTTTGCCTACAGATAGTTTTTCAACTGACACATTGGAGGAATTTTAAACTTATGAAGTTTATACTCAAATATATTTTCGTCTTTAGTATCCTGCCTGTTTTGGCACCCGCGCAGGTTTACCTGTCAGGTTCGTCGTCCACCCCGGTGATTACAAATTATTTGAAAAGGACTGATTATTTGCCTTCAACAAAAGCCGCCAACCTGTCCTTTGAACCGCTCAGGTTACCTTTTATGGATGATTTTTCCAATGATGGACCTTATCCAGATGCAACCAAATGGCTCGACAGTGCGGTATATATCAATGCCCATTATCCTGTATTTCCGGTTGATTATGGGGTGGCAACATTTGATATCCTAAACGATACAGGCGGTATTTACACCGATGCCAATGTATTTCCAATTATCGCCGATTATCTTACCTCTTATCCTATCAGGCTTGATTCGATTTTTGATTTAGAACTGGGCACATCATGGAAGGTGACACCCGCCGATTCGGTATATTTTAGTTTCTATTACCAGCCTCAGGGAAGGGGTGATGCACCGCTGAGTTACGATTCTTTAGCCCTGGAATTTGGTATTACAGATTCTGCTTTTTCAGAAATTGAAAAAATATGGCTTCAAATAGCCAAGGCAACCAATTCAGGTGGTATTCCATTTGCAGAAGGAGATACAATAAAACCCAATGACACCATTTTTTATACCGGATGTGATTATGATTATGTGATATCTGAAGATACCCTGATTTACTCCGATTCTGTTTATGTTGCCTGTGATTCGGTATTCAATCAGCAGATAACATGGAAAAATGTCTGGAATGCTAAGGGAGAAGCATTGGATACATTTTTAATAAAAAATAATGTTTATTTCAAGATGGTAATGATTCCGATCACTGATACCACCTGGTTTAGGAAAGATTTTCAGTTCAGGTTTTATAATTATGCTAGTCTTTCATCCATCAACAGTTGGAAAAGCAATACCGATCACTGGAGTATCGATAAAGTATACCTGAATGCAGGCAGGTCGCAGAATGATATTTTTACCCGTGAAATAAGGTTTGTGCAGCCGGCACCTTCCTTGTTGATTGGTTTAGCTTCGATGCCAATGCTCCATTTCACACCCGGCATGATAAGGCCGTCAATAAGCGTTTATGCCAATAACAATGATTCCATATCCCATTCCTGTAAATACACATTTAATGTAAAAAATGAGGATGGTGGATTGGTCCAGGGTTTAAGTGGTGAATATGCCGGAATGCTCGAGCCGTATTATTTGAAGGGTATAAATTCAAATTTGCCATTCGCAGAAGTTCCGACAGGAGGTCCAATAGATCCGCCGGAACCTGTGGATGCTGTGTTTACTGTAAGCCATTTCATAAAAGATATTGATGATACTTTAGTAACTGATACCTTATATTATAGTCAGGTATTCAGTAACTATTTTGCTTATGATGATGGAACGGCGGAAAGAAGTTATGGTGCATCGGCCGATAATACTAAAATGGCTGTTCAGTTCAGAGCCTACCAACCTGATACTTTGAGAGGTGTTCAGATATATTTCAACAGAATTCAGGCTGTGAATGTTTATGATTACTTTCATATTGGAGTTTGGAACGATAATAATGGTAAACCCGGATCTTTGATTTATAAAAAAGAAAATCTGAAACCTTATTTGCCCGACCTGAATGATTTTCATACCTATATTTTTCAAGATACAATTCTCCGTTTGACCGTCAATAATTTCTATGTGAGCGTTACTCAAACAACTTTTGATAATTTAAATATCGGTTTCGACAGAAATAATAACTCAAAAAGCAAAACTTTTTATAATACAAGCGGTACCTGGATTTCTTCTCCTTTTGATGGTTCCTTAATGATACGGCCGGTCCTCGGAAGATCATTAGCTGAATCCGGTACCAAACCAAAAAGCCCACCCGGCAAACTGGAAATCACCCCAAATCCTCCCGGAAATACTGACATTATTAAATTAACACTGCCTGCGTGGGCTTCTTCTCCCCAATACTGGAAATACATGACCACAAGGATTTATGATTTATCAGGCAGGTTATTATTTTCTGCACCTTATGAAGAACAGTTAAGTATTTCAAACCTTGATCCGGGTTTTTATATCGTCGATATTCTGGATGCAGCTTTTACGAAACATTATGCAGCCAAACTTCTGATTACTAAATAAGTTAATTTTTTGGATACACCCGATAATATAGATTTCCAGGAAGACGATCAGGAATGGTTTGAGCATTTCAGGTTTGAAGTGGATCATGGCCAGAGTTTATTAAGGATTGATAAATTCCTGATGGCAAGAATCATGAATGCTTCACGCAACAAGATCCAGGCCGCTGCCAATGCAGGTTTTATCCTTGTAAACAATGAACCGGTTAAACCTTCCTATAAAGTAAAACCTGAGGATGTTATCACCGTGATGATGACTCATCCTTTGCGCGAAATAGAGCTTATTCCTGAAGATATCCCGCTTGAAATACTTTTCGAAGATAAAGATCTGATCGTTATTAATAAACCAGCTGGTATGGTGGTTCACCCCGCTTATGGCAATTACGATGGTACTGTGGTTAATGCCTTGCTGGGACATTTTCAAAAGAATAACTTGAAAAACAATGTCAATACCATCGGGCCACTGCTTGTTCACCGGATCGACAAGGATACATCAGGAATAATGCTGATAGCTAAGACGGAAGAAGCTCAAACCCTCCTGGGTAAACAGTTTTTTCATCATACCATCAAACGAAAATATGAAGCGATCGTTTGGGGAGATATTAAAGAGGATAGCGGAACGATAAACGGCCACATCGGAAGGAGTGCGAAAAACCGAAAGGTGTTTACTGTTTTCCCTGATGGAGATCATGGCAAGCATGCCATTACCCATTATAAGGTGATTGAAAGGCTGGGTTATGTGACCTTGATTGAATGTGAACTTGAAACCGGCCGAACCCATCAGATCAGGGTGCATTTAAAATACATTGGCCACCCCCTTTTCAATGATGAAACATACGGAGGGGATAAAATCCTGAAAGGCACCACATTTACCAAGTACAAGCAGTTTGTAAGCAATTGCTTTAAAATTTGTCCGCGTCAGGCATTACATGCCAAATCTCTTGGTTTTATTCATCCTGGTAACGGGAGTGCGGTTTATTTTGAATCCGGTCTTCCTCCTGATATGACAGAATTGGTTGCAAAATGGAAAAACTATGCAGCGCACAAGTCAATGGATGACAGTGTGAACGTGTAATTCATAATGATCGAAGAGCTTCTAAAAAACCTATTTGAAATTCAAAGTGAGCCGAAGACCACCGCCAGGCTTATAACCATAAAGGGGTTCTGTCAGCGTGGGTTCAAATTTCAGGGATAAATCATCGTCAATTTCCCATGAAAATAGGTGAGCATCCACGGTAGCATCTACTACATTTAACAAGTACCAAATCCCTGTAAAAATATAGGTAAGGTCACGGTTGCGGCGGTAATAATCCTTCTGGTCCTTCAAAACCTGAGGGTTCGCACCATACATTTCTTCATATTCATTCACCGGAGGTTCAGTATTGTCTGGATCGCTCAGGGTGTGGTTGTAAGCTTTTTGCCACTCCTTATATTCCTTATCATTGAATGAGATAAAATAATAACAAACACCGAACCCGGTATAAACAATTGGAATTTTCCAGTATTTTTTATTGTATGCCTGCCCCAGTCCTGGCAATATCATCGAATAAATAGTTGCTTTCTTGGGATCATGACGATTGATAAACGAAGTGTCGGGATTTGTTTTTGATTGATCTTTGCTTTTATCAGAACCTGAATCTTTTTGGCCCCTGGAGTTAAATGAAAAAAAAACCAAAAAAATAATAACCACTAAAACCGCTTTAAAAAAGAAGCAGTTCTTTTGTTTTTTTAAGAAGAGGTTAATCATTACTTTTCTTAACACTTCATTTCTCGAGGAGGGCCAGGATCCTGTCAAATTCTTTTTCAGATTTGAATGGGATAACGATGCTTCCTTTGCCTTTATTATTTTGCCTGATTTCTACCCTGGCGCCAAAGTGGCTTGACAATCCTTGTTTGGCGGATAGGTATTTATCAGGAAAAGCTGCAGGAGGAAGTTTAGCTGGCAACCTTGACCCTCCATTAAGCTCCTTCACAATTCGCTCTACATCCCTGACTGATAAATTTTTTGAAATAATTGCCCGTAAAATCTCCAGTTGCAAGTCCACATCTTCAATATTGATAAATGCCCTTGCATGTCCCATGCTAATTTTATTATCCCTCAAGGCTAATTGCACTTGCGGGGGCAGTTTCAGCAAACGAACATAATTAGTGATGGTTGACCTGTCCTTGCCAATCCGTTCGCTTAATTCTTCATTGGTCATCTTGCATTCATCAATCAGGCGCTGATAGCTGATGGCTATATCAAGTGAATTAAGATCTTCGCGATGAATATTTTCTATGAGCGCCATCTCTAACATTTGCTGGTCATTGGCTACCCTGATATAGGTGGGTACATTGCTCAAACCAGCTAATTTAGCAGCTCTCAACCTTCTTTCCCCGGAGATCAGCTGGTATTTATCATACCCAAGTTTTCTCACAGTAATCGGCTGAATGATTCCCTGCTCCTTAATCGAAAGTGCAAGTTCATTCAAAGTGTTTTCTTCAAATTTGTTTCTGGGCTGAAATGGATTCGCTTCTATTTTCTCAAGTGGAATATTAGCAATGGCACCCACTACATAGTTCCCGGAAATATCGTTGGAGGTGATATCTGTTTCCGGACTTTCAAGAATGGCACTTAAACCCCTTCCCAAAGCAGATTTCTTAATTTTCATTAACTATGGGGATTTGTTTATCTGATTCTTTGATGGCAGTCATGTTATTCTTCTGGAGGATTTCGCGGGCAAGATTAAGATAATTAATTGCGCCGGTACTGTTTGCATCATACATAATAACGGTTTCACCAAAACTTGGAGCCTCACTTAACCTTGTGTTGCGGTGCACAATGGTCTCAAAAACCATTTGCTGAAAATGTGTTTTGACTTCATCCACCACTTGCTTTGCTAAACGTAACCGCTGGTCGAACATAGTAAGTAATATTCCTTCTATGTCCAGCTCCGGGTTCAGCCGCGACTGTACAATCTTAATGGTATTCAGCAATTTTCCCAATCCTTCCAAAGCAAAATATTCACACTGAACCGGAATAATTACCGAGTCAGCAGCGGTGAGTGAATTGACTGTAATGAGCCCGAGCGAAGGAGAACAATCAATAATGATGAAGTCATAGTTGTCTTTTATTTTTGCAATTACCTTCCTCAGCATCTTCTCTCTGTTTGGAAGATTGATGATCTCAATTTCAGCTCCAACAAGATCAATATGTGCCGGAATAATATCGAGGTTGGGAGTTTCAGTGTTCAGTATGATATTGCCCGGTTCCACATCGTCAATGATACATTCATAGATACTGGTGGTTATGTTTCTCGGATCGAATCCAACCCCCGAAGTGGCATTGGCCTGAGGGTCTGCGTCAATGATGAGTGTTTTATATTCAAGTACGGCAAAACTGCCTGCAAGATTAATGGCAGTGGTAGTTTTTCCTACCCCACCTTTTTGATTTGCGATCGCAATGACTTTGCCCATTTTATAAATAATTTAGAAAAAATTCCTGCTTGTTGAACAGACACAAAATTACTACAATAAGACCCAGTAGGTATAAATTAAATATTAACAATTATCAGCTGTCTGTTAATATCAGGGTGTTTTTTGGTTAAATAAAAAGCTGTCCAATCAGATGAACAGCTTCAGTTACATAAAAAAATATTTTAATGATTTTTTAATCTATTGTCGGATTGCCGGCCTCAAGTTCGTCTTTGCCAACTTCGGTTCCCAGATTTTCAAATTCAACCTCATTCAGGTGTTCGTCTTTATTGAGATGGAAGACTGTTGGTTCGGGTTCAGGAGGTGCGATTCCTGTCTGAATAAATTCGATGACAGCATTGAGTCCATTGGCAAACTTTTCAAAATCTTCTTTGTAAAGAAACAATTTATGTTTTTCATAAAGAAATTTACCCTGCTCATTGCTGAATCTTCTTTTACTTTCTGTAATGGTCAGGTATTGTTCGTCCGATTTGGTTGCCTTCACATCAAAGAAATATGTTCTTTTTCCTGCTCTTACAGCCCTCGAAAAGATCTCTTCCCTCGCACTGCCTTGTTCTTTGTTTTCTAAATCTTCCATGCTTTCTGAATTGTAATTAATAAAAATTATCCCACGCAAATATATAAATAATATTATCAAGCAATAAAAAGGGTTCTGATTTTTTAGGAATTCATATGGATTGGATTACGATAAAATAGGTGCGATTTATATAGAGCTGCTTATCTCAAACCCTAAATAAGGATCTCAGATACGAATATTACAGGTTTTATTAATTCGGAAATTGGTGACTTGTTTATATTTGATAATTTCGCAAAAAAATCAGTATTGACGGAATTTATTAATAAACCGGTTTTTAAATTTTTAGCAGAGTCTGCAGATGAATTAAAATTCCCGACCTATGTTGTGGGTGGTTATGTAAGGGATATGATATTAGGCAGGGATTGCACTGACATTGATATTGTTGTATTGGGAAGTGGAATCGAATTTGCACATCATTTTGCCAGAAAAATCAGGCAGGAAAAGAAAGTTACCATTTTTAAAAATTTCGGAACAGCCCTGGTTATTTTTCCGGGTAATCCGGAAATGAAGGTTGAGTTTGTAGGGGCGAGGAAAGAATCTTACCGGCTGGATTCAAGAAAGCCAATCGTTGAAAACGGAACCCTTGAAGATGATCAGAATCGCAGGGATTTTACCATTAATACCCTCGCCATCAGCCTGAATGAGGCGGATTTAGGAAAGGTGATTGATCCATTCGGCGGATTGAAAGACATTAGAAAAAAAATGATTAGGACGCCCCTTGACCCTGATGTGACTTTTTCAGATGATCCTTTAAGGATGATGAGGGCTATTAGGTTTGCCACCCAGCTTGGTTTTAAAATTGAAAAGCAGACCCTTGAAGCAATAGCTGAAAATGCGGAACGAATTAGCATCGTTTCAAAAGAACGGATAACGGATGAGCTCAATAAAATCATACTGGCACCTAAACCCTCGATTGGTTTCACACTTCTTGAGGAAACCGGACTTTTAAAATTGTTTTTCCCCCAGCTTCTTGAATTGAAAGGCGTGGAAATGATTAACGGGAAGGGGCACAAGGATAATTTTTACCATACACTGAAAGTGCTGGATAACCTGTCAGAAAATACTGACACCTTATGGTTAAGATGGGCTGCATTGCTTCATGATATTGCCAAACCGGCCACAAAAAAATATGATGAGAAAGCAGGTTGGACTTTCCATGGTCATGAATTTCTGGGGGCAAAAATGGTTCCTCAAATATTTGGTAAACTAAAATTGCCCTTGAATGATCACATGAAATATGTTCAAAAACTTGTGCTTCTTCATTTACGCCCGATCGTTCTTGCTGAAAGCAATGTTACTGATTCAGCCATTCGAAGGCTTCTTTTTGATGCCGGAGACGATATTGATGACCTGATGATGCTTTGCCAGGCGGATATTACTTCAAAGAATGAGCTTAAGGTCAGCAAGTATCTTAATAACTTCAAGCTTGTTAGGCAAAAGTTGATAGATATTGAGGAAAAGGATAAATTAAGAAATTGGCAACCACCTGTAACGGGTGAATTGATCATGAAGACTTTTAATATTCAGCCATGTAAAATGGTGGGTGATATAAAAACTGCTATAAGAGAGGCCATACTGGATGGGCAAATTAAAAACGAATACCAGGAAGCTTTTAATTTTATGGTAGAGCGGGCAAAAGAAATGGGGTTAAAACCTGCTATTGAAGAGAATAATTGATTTTTTTTCTTTTTAATCTAAAATTCTCCATCAGAAATTATTGTTTATTTAAAAATTTATTAATTTTATTGCAAATTATCAAAAGTGATTAATTATGCACGTGTATAAGTTCAGATTGTTGTCGGATATCAATGATGATTTTGTTAGAGATATTGAAATTCAGGCAAATCAGACATTTCTCGATTTTCATAATGCAATTAATCAATGCGTTAAATTAAGCGGGCAGGAGCTTGCTTCATTTCACATTTGTGATCAGAAATGGAATAAATTTCAGGAAATAACTCTGATAGATATGATAGGCATGGAAGAAACGGGTGAGGAAAGTAAAACCGTTGAGGAAACTTATATTATGAAGGATGCTGTTATCAGGGACTTTATTAATGAACCTCACCAGCGGCTGCTTTACGAGTATGATTTCCTGAACATGAATACCTTCTTTATCGAATTATTGAGCGTTCACAAGCAAAAGGATGAATTACCCTATCCGAAATGTACATTGAGAAAGGGTGACATGGAACAACAACAAGTGCCACAGCCCATCATTGAGGAAGACGAAGAATTGAATGGCCAGCTGCTGAGTGAATTCGATGAAATGCTCGATGATATAATTGATTTTAAAGAGGATACTGAAGGACTGGAAGAAAGCGACTTCAAAATGAATTAACGAAATAGTAAACAGATTTTTATCTTCGTCCTCCTTAACACCCCTGATTGGAACCTCGTGTAAATAAATCCTTGATCGTTATTTGCGGTCCAACAGCCGTTGGAAAAACAGCGATATCAATTAAAATCGCCAAAGCACTAATCACTGAGATTATCTCTGCCGATTCCAGGCAGTTCTACAGGGAGCTGAAAATTGGGGTGGCCTCTCCCGGTAAGGTTGAATTGAAAGCGGTTAAACACCATTTCATCGGACATCTTTCAGTTGCCGATTATTATAATGTGTCAAGGTTTGAAAATGATATAATCGGGTTTTTGGACAATTACTTCAAATCAAATAATCATGCTCTGATGGTCGGTGGTTCGGGTTTATACATTGATGCAGTCAGCAATGGAATCGATTTTTTACCTGATCCTGATGATGATCTGAGAAAAAACCTCAAAATAAAACTAACTGAGCAAGGTCTTGAGCCCTTGAAGCAGGAATTGAAAAAGCTGGATTTCGATTACTATCTGGTGGTCGATCTTCAAAATCCTAACCGGATTTTACGGGCACTGGAAGTTTGCTTGATGACCGGTAAACCCTATTCATCCTTTCGGATACGAAACATTAAACCCAGAAATTTTAATATAATCAAGATCGGACTGGATCGACCCCGGCCTGAATTGTTCGAAAGAATTGAAAAAAGGGTTGACCAAATGATTGCATCGGGCCTTGTTGAAGAGGTTAAGAGCCTTGCTAAATTCAGAAACCTGAACTCATTGAATACAGTCGGATACAAAGAAATCTTTTATTATCTGGATGGCAATTGTTCGCTCACAGAAGCAATTAATAAAATTAAGATAAATACCAGACGTTATGCAAAGCGCCAGCTGACCTGGTTCAAAAAGGATAATGCAATAACCTGGTTTCACCCGGATGAGATAGGGAAGATAATAGACTTTATAGAAGAAAGAACTTAATAAGACACCAATTATAAATTTTTCAGGAAGCGAACCAGTGTTTCCATCGCTTTTGCCCTGTGACTGATGCTGTTTTTTTCAACCAAATCCATTTCGGCAAAAGATTTGTAAAATCCATCGGGCACGAAAATAGGATCGTAACCGAACCCATGATCACCTTGCTTTTCATGCAAAATCATCCCCTTGACAATCCCCTCGAAAAAGAATTCTTTGCCATCCAGGATTAAAGAAATCACCGTCCTGAACTGAGCCTTTCGGTTCGAATAATCTTTTAATTCTGCCAATAGTTTGACAATGTTTTTTTCCGGATCATGCTCCGGACCGGCATACCTTGCCGAATAAACGCCGGGTTTTCCATTAAGTGCTTCCACTTCCAAACCGGTATCATCTGCAAAACAGTTTTTTCCGAATTTGTTAAAAATATACCGTGATTTTTGGGAGGCATTGCCTTCTAAAGTACTAGCTGTTTCAGGAATGTCTTCATTACAACCAATTTCACTGAGTGAAAGAATTTTTACCGTATCACCGGTTATAGTCCTTATTTCCTCAAACTTGTGAAGATTATTTGTAGCAAAAACCAGTTCGACCATTGAGCAAAAATTGGGTTTCACCGGTTCATCCCCTCCCGATTGCAGGAGGGGATGGGTGAAAATAAAGTATTAGGGAAGAATGACAGATTGGTAATTTGTCAAACTAACTGTTGGTAGTTTAGCACTATATTTTGAATTAATTGCAGCGACAAATAAGTTGGCTATATAAGCATTACCAATTGGTGTTAGGTGAACGCCATCCAATGAAAATGCGTTGCCGGTAATATAAGTAGAAGTTAAAGTTATACCATCGCTAACTATTCCACCTTGCAATGTAATTAATGCAGAATTAGCATCAACAAGTGCAAGGTTATATTGGGTAGCTAACCCTTTAATGGTTTCATTATAACCATTAATCGCATTGTTTATTTCAAGTATTTCACTTTCTGTAAGTATATATTGATCACCAATTGGTACCTGGCTTCCCCATCCTGCACATTTAATTGAATCCTGAGGAGTTGATAATAATATGATTTCATTAGTGGTAATTTGCCGGAATTTATATTGTGCATATTCAGGAGGTAAAGGCATTCCATTATCAAAAATTACCATTGGATTATACCCTAAATTAAAATTGATTCGATATGGTAATCCATTTAATTCCATTAGTTGATTATAAGGAGCATAAGCTCCATTTAATGCATCTACCTGAGCCTGTACTTTCAATTCCAAAGCATTGTAAGGTATAGTGTTAAAAAAGGGAATGCTGGTAACTGAAGGAATATTAGCTACAGCACCTTTTGCACCAGTAGCATTTAAAGTCTCAATAATAGTTTTCATATAAGCACCAAACCAAAACGGAGTGGTTATGGTATCACCGATACCACCGGAAAGTGCATAACCTAATACATCATTATTCCCAATCCACAACGTGAAAAAGGTTGGAAGGGTTGAAATCGCATCACCTAATATTGTGGAAATAGCAGAACTGGCAAAGCGAACATAATAAGGATTTGCGGTAGGAATAGGTGTTACCAAACCAGCAGGATCACCATAACCGGGTGCTAATAGATGAACAGATTTTGCGCCGTAAACTCCAAAATTATTCACTGGTCCTGCAACAGGAGCTGTTAGTTGCCCAAAAAGTTCAAGCTGATCAGGATTTTCAACTAATTGAATCGGGGCAAGGGATGTCTTATCTAAACAATCCGTTTTAAAACCGAGTATCAACTTTGTTGTTAAAGCCATTCCTTGAGGGGTAATGGAGATTCCTATTCCGTCTTCATTCGGCATTAATGGCAGTGAAAATGAGCCTCCGCCAGCTTTTTGAAACTGCTTTGCTAAAATATTTGGATACGAATTTTCTTGGCCAGATAAATATAATGCTCCATCGGCATATCCTGCCGTAAGTGAATTGCCAAGCGCTACATAGGTCGAAAAATCTGCACTACCTTGCGAAGGACTGAATTCGTCTAGCTCCGGCTTACATGAATAGAGTAAACCAATTATGACTAAAAATAAAATATATCTGTATTTCATGATTCTCAATTTTTTAGGATTAGAAATTATAACTTAAACCAGTACCGGGTATGAAAGCCCTGCTCTTGTATGTACCTTCAAAGTTTTCCGGTGTATATATTTTATCTGCTTCCAATCCTTCAAGCTGAAGGTATGAAAGATCGATGCTAAGGCCTTTGACCGGCATATAGGATAAGCCAAGAGTGAAGGCAAATTGGTTAAGACTTATTGTTTCCGGGCTGAAATAATCCTCGTTGGTTGGTGTGGCGTCGTAATAAACACCTGCCCGTGCAATCAGCTTATCATTAAACTTGTATTCCGCACCCAGCCTTGGGATGAAGCTGTTTCTATATTCCCTGGGACTTCTTGAATCCACCAGGTTTTCATTATTTACCTCGAAATCAATAATCAATGAATCATAAACTGACCAGAAAATGATATTCAACTCCGCTGCCAGCAAAAATTTTTCGGAAACCTGATAGGATAAACCAAAATCAAGATTGGCCGGTAAAGGTAATTCTGCGTCAAAGTTTGCAGATGAAGGGAAGTAGGTACTCAGAGAAGAAGGTATCTCGGAAAAATTGGCTTCACCGTCGGTAACCTCCATGTTCACTTTCGAACGATAATCAATTCCAATGTTGAGTTTGTCTGTGGGCTTTATATAGGCCCCAACATTAAATCCTATGGCTGTAGATTTACCCTCCATTTCGAACTGACCATTGACAGGTGATGCGATGGCTTGTGATAAATCCACGCTTCCTAAAACAATGTCCAATCCTGCGCCCAGGCCAAACTTCTCATTTATTTTATAGGAAACTGTGGGTTGAATAAAAATAGCCTGTAGTGAAATTTCCTTTACTAAATACCTTCCATTCCACATGTCATCCCATTTTGTCGAGCTACCAAACGGAGTAAATACACCCACTCCAACCGATAGGCCCTCGATAACTTTACCTGCGCCATAAAAATAGAATGGTGTTCCAGTTGGATTATCAGTTTCAGCCGTATAATCAGAGCCTTCTGCCCCGTATATAGCATTTGAAAATATGCCACTTAACCCTGCTGAAAAACTGTAATTTTCTTTCATGAAAGACAGTGATCCTGGATTGTAGAAGATACTGCTTGCCCCAAAGGCAAACGGTGTTCCGATGAGTCCGATACCGGTTTGTTTCTGGCCTTGCAGCCTAACCTGGTATCCTCCCGCGAATAAAAATGACGATGCGAAAACCAAAAACACCGTCAGTAAGGTAATTTTTCTCATATAATTCCGATTTGATTAGTAAAAATTTGCGGCGAAGATAGGATTTTTTTAAATTGTGAATTCGAATTTTGAAGCTTATATAAGACAATCTGCAGGGCTAAAACAACAAATACATTTTAGTTCGAATTCTCCAACCTGCATCGTATTTATTATCTGTAAAGAAAATTAGTAAGTCGGCATCATATTTATTTTCCTCAAAGAATATCTTTTTATTCGAATCATATTTGTTTTCAACAAAAAACCATAAGCCTTTATTCCCCTCTGCATCATATTTGTTTTCGACTTTATAAACAAGCAAATCGGCATCGTACTTATTTTCCACAACAAAAACCTTGAAGTCAGCATCGTACTTGTTATCGCAAGAAAATATTCTTTGTGCTGAGATGGAATTGAACCAAAAGGTTGCAATCAGGAGGACAACCAATGTAAATTTATGAATCATAGGGTTAAAATTTTATGAAGAAAATAAACAATAATGATTCCATTTGGTCAAAAATGGAGGTAAAAATCTTTTGCCAGTTCCCTATAACTTTCGTTATAATCTCCAACAGAATTACGAATGGTAATTTCTGATCGTCGAATTTCTGAAGGACGGAGTAGTCCAAATTCTATCAGCATGCGGTTTGCTGGTTTACTGGTTTTTGGAAATACAAGGCATTCGTGCAAGCTGTAAAGCCCTTCGAAGGTAGCCAGTTGTTTAAAATTTTGAAATTCTGAGAAAGGAAGAATTATGCAAAATCTTCCATCAGGTTGAAGTATCTTTTTTATCCCCCTAAGTAATTCTTCATGAGATAATGAGATAGTGTGCTTTGATAGGTTTACCTTATCAGATGGTGATTTTAAACTTCTATTATGATAAGGCGGGTTGCTTACAATCAGGTCATATCTTGTTTTGTGTGCTTTTAAAAAATCCGAAAAGGCTGAATTATAAAGATGTAATCTGTCATTCCAGGGGCTATTCTCAAAGTTCAGAACTGCATCTTCGCAGGACGGCAGATGGATGTCGATGGCTTCAACCTGCGCTGCTGATCGCTGGGCCAGCATTAATGCAATTATTCCTGAACCGGTTCCAATATCTAGGATATAGCCTGAATTTCTTATTTCCGTCCATGCTCCAAGTAAAACTGCATCTGTGCTAACTTTCATGGCGCAGTTGGTATCAATAATGCTGAATTGTTTAAACCGGAAAGGTTTTCGCATGACCGGTGAGATTATTGATATATTTCAAGTAATCCATCGGGCATGACTACTTCAATTTTCTTATTTTTCCGGTCAATTTTTTTGATGATATCATCGGTCACAGGTAAAAGGATTTCTTTACCTTTATTTATAATAACAAAAATTGCGTTACCGGTCTGATCCAAAATAGTGTCAATTGTGCCGATATATCCTGACTTTTCATCAAAAACTTCAAAACCGGTTACTTCATGGTAATAAAACTTTGTCCCTTTGAGAGGAGGAAGATAGGAGAGGGGCAGGTATAGCTCACATCCGGTTAAGGCTTTCGCTTGCTCTTCATCGCTAATATCTTCAAGACATACGAAAGCGTTATTATTCCCTTTTATTCGCAACTCTTTAATGGCAAAAGGTATTAATTCATCATTGATATCTATAAATATTGCAGGGAGGTCAGAATATCTATTGATGTCATCTACATCAAAAAAAAACACCAGGTTACCATGGTAACCTGATGTTTTAGTGATTTTTCCAAGAAAGTAAAAATCTTTCTTATCCATACGGACTGAATTTTATTTTTTATTCAGTCAGTGACTGATCATTCTGTGTAATCTTATTTTTAAGCTGTCGGTGTATCAGCTAAAGGTTCTTCAGCAGATGGAGTATCAGCAACAGGAGCTTCAGCAACTGGAGTCTCAGCAGGAGTTTCAGCAACTGCTTCTTCTGTTTGTTCTGCTTCCGCCACTTTCTCTCTGGCTTTCAATTCAGCAGCACGTTTTTTGGCTAATTCTTCAGCTCTTGCTTCATTCACTTTCTTTTCGGCCTCCAGGCGTTTTTTGCTATCACCCTTCTTATCAAGGTCTACTTGTTTGGCTTTGTTTTCAATCTTTTCCCTTTTTTCCTTCAGCCATGCATCAAATTTAACATCGGCTTGTTCTTGTGAAAGAGCTCCTTTTTTAACACCTTTATTCAGGTGATTTTTATAAAGAACACCGGTATACGCTAAAATTGCTCTTACCGTATCGGAAGGTTGCGCTCCGGTCTGGAGCCAGTAAAGTGCGCGGTCGAAATCCATATTGATATCGGCCGGTTTTGTTAACGGATTATATGTGCCAATTCGTTCAATGAATTTCCCGTCCCGTGGTGCACGACCATCCGCTATAACAAGGTGATAAAAAGGTTGCCCTTTCTTTCCCTTTCTCTGCAGTCTAATTTTCGTTGGCATACGTTAAATAAATTTTTAATGATAAATAAATTACAATCAATCTAATAACACTTTAAGTTTTATCCTTTTCCTTTTTATCGGAAAAGCCGGCAAAGATCATATTTATTTTTGAATTGGAAAAGAAAAATTTTAAATCGGTTAAAATTGAAGCTCCAAATCCTGAAATGGTTAAGCCAGTTCCAACCATTTTATTCCGGCTGGTGCTGCGGCCTCAAAAGGTCATTAACGGTTTTTACCGGGTTAAAGGTAATGATGGGAACCTCTACGAACAATGTGATCCAGTCGGCCATGGCTCCGTTCCATAGCCCCGGTAGTTCCTGTGCCTTTAGGTTTTTACCGTCTTTCGATTTGATGGAAATGAATCCGGTTTCAGGATCAATATATTTATGAAGGTCGAAAGGATTGCCTTGATAATCTTTCAACCCGCAAACAAGATCAACAGGATTGAAGTGAGTGGAGGATTTGAGAATTGCTGATTGCTCCGAATTGTTATTATCTACTTGCGATGATTCGACTATTTGTAATGAAATTTCCCCCTTTGAGTTTTTTACCCAGAAAGGTCCGCCACCCGGCTCGCCTTCGTTCTTTACCATACCACAAACACGGATAGGGCGATTCAGATAGTGAAGCAGGAATTCCCTTTTCTTGTCTGCATTATATCCGTTGAATCTGTCCGGAATATAAATGTTGAGTTCTTTTCTCGAATATTCTGCAATTTGATTGCATCGTTCATTGCTTGTTACTTTTTCTAATTCTTTCAGGAAACTAAAAATTTCTGCCTGAAGCTTGAGCAGCAATCCGCCAATGGCTTTTTTATATTGAGTGGTTGGTACCTTAAGCCGGTCAGGAACAACATTATCAATGTTCTTAATGAAAACCACATTCCCATCCAGGTCGTGTAAGTTTTCAATAAGAGCGCCATGCCCGCCCGGCCTGAAAATAAGTTCTCCCTTGTCTCTGAATGGTTCGTTATCCATATCGACAGCAATGGTGTCGGTTGAAGATCTTTGTATGGAAAAAGAAATTTTCAGATAAATTCCGAACCGCTTTTCATATATTTTTTGAACCTTATCAACTTCTTCTTGAAATCGACTTAAATG
Organism: uncultured Bacteroidales bacterium; assembly: GCA_963749345.1. Lineage (GTDB taxonomy): Bacteria > Bacteroidota > Bacteroidia > Bacteroidales > JAADJA01 > JAADJA01. The sequence continues at coordinate 2,084,926 of CAVVMO010000004.1, forward strand.
TTCAGGTGAAACCGTGAAATGGATGGATGCAACCTTGTTTGTAGAAGTTCCATAGCTGGCTGCCTCAACAATATGTTCCTCAAAAGCCATTCTATTATGATCCTTATAACTGTGGAATTTCAGGAGGCCTTTAGGTAATTTACCATAGCCAAGCCCTTTGTCATTCAATAGAAAATTGATGATCGTCCGGTTATCATTTTGGGTGAGCTTTTCTACCAAATCAAAACCATTTTCTGACAAAGCAGATACTAAATCCTCATAAAAAGCAAAGTCTTTAATACTTGAAATGAAATTATAAACCGAATTGAAGCTTTTGTCTTTTTGCAAGAGTCTGGCTTCTGATTCAGCATTATTAGGTTGATCCAGAAAACTGTAAAGATTTTGAAACATTCGACTTGCGGCACCCGATGCAGGGACAAATTTGATAATGTTGCAATTTCCTGAATGGATATCATAGTATGAAACCATCTGGTCAATTTCGCTCTGAGCAAACTGCTTTATCCCATCTGATATTATGGCTGGTCGTTTCAGATTAGTAAAGGGAAACCCTTTTTTGAAATTTTCTATCTGCCATAAAATAACGGCAACTTCAGATCCCCGTTTCTCAATTTGAAGAAGGTCAGCTTTATTAAACATGTTATAAAATAGAATAATTAAGTTTTTCCATCAGGCTTTGGTCAAGCCAGTCATTAATCTGCTTCACATGATCGTGCCGAAGGTTTTTCCGCCATTCTTCCGTAAGGTAATATTCCTTGTGGAATTTTTGACTTTTGATTCCATGCGAATTGGTGAGCAGGTTGGACATATTCTTAAAAATTGGTGGCTTTGAAAAGCCGTATTTTTCTGCCATTTTATTGACAAACCCTGCCGGGTCCATTAGAATATCCTCGTATTTTACAATCTCATGAAATTTTACAAAGTCACTCATTTTAACATAAGACGCGTTTTTCGTATTCCACATCACTATTGGATTACGATAGTCGCCATAGGAATACTTCAGAAAGTCCAGGAAACTCAGTTTTCTGAGGGACTCGTGATGATACGGACGCTTATGCATGGAGATGAGCCATGAATACGGATTTTTAACCAGACATAAAAACAAAACCTCTTGTTTTATTTTATCAGTTAATTCATCTTCTGAGGGGGCAATCCTGTGTTTCCATCCAAATTCGTAAGAATCGAGCAAGGTAGTATCCAGGTTCTTATTCAGCAACCATTCAAGGTAAATTGTTCCTGAATTCTGCTCCCCGTAAATTTTGATAAACCGCATAAATTTTTGCTAATTAATTTTCATTAGGGAGGCAAAGTTAATAATTTATAAGATGATTGACAGGAAGCAATTAAGACCATTAGTGGTGTTTCCCAGATAAAATATTTGAAATTTAATAGTTGGTTTTCTAAAATTATTACTTTTGCACTCCTTTTGCCCAGGTGGTGGAATTGGTAGACACGCCAGCTTGAGGGGCTGGTGTCCGTTCGGATGTGCAAGTTCGAGTCTTGTCCTGGGCACAAATTAGTTCTGGGTTTCAGGTTATAAGTTTCATTGTTATTTTGAAACCAATTAACTTGAAACCTTAAACTTTGAACCTGAAGTTTATTTGCCCAGATGGCGGAATTGGTAGACGCGCTGGTTTCAGGGACCAGTAATCGCAAGGTTGTGCAGGTTCGAGTCCTGTTCTGGGCACTCACGTCTGAATGATATTCAGGCGTTTTTTTTTGCCTTTTTTTTGTTTGATAAAAAAATTGTTTATAAATTGCAACAAAAATCCGGAAATTCGTATAAATTCAAAGAAACACTGTTGTTAATAAAATTATTGTATGAATGGTTAGTAACGTGGTTCAATAAATAATTTTACAAATTACTGGATTTAGAGAATCAAGGTGAAGTTTAATAAAATTTATATTTTACTCTCAGTCAGTTTTTTATACGGAACCATTTTATTGGCTTCAGATAAAATATTTGAGCGAAAAGAAAACAATTCTTATGTTTTTGGCTATTCCTCCGATCAACCCATTGAAAATTCCACTACGAATTACTTTATAAAAGAGATTGCCAAATATAATCTCAGCGGTCTTTATAATACAAGTTACACCTTCCATTACGAAGTGAATAATGGAATTCAGCTTACTTCGCCCAATACCTTTTGCGTTTCAACCGATATTATAGGTAAGAAATGTTCAGGTGACATCTTGTATAAGGATTTTGATATCTCCGATATTTTGATGCCCGAAAAGCTGGATATCAAACTGATTGTAATTAGCAATGGAATATATATTACCAGCAAGGACTTTTTTGGAATTGCAATCGATGACAGCAATCACTGTCATATTGAATTCATTTTTGAATCTCTTGATGAAGAAAAAGTTTACACGCTCAAGCTTGATAATATTAAATTTTATTCTGATAGCAAGGACCAGGAAAAATTTAATTTCCGGATAAACCAGATTGACGATTACTATGCCTCTATCGCTATTATTGATCATGCACTGGAGGAATTCAAGCAAATCAGTATTGAGCGGAATTCCATTTTAGAGTTTTATTTAAACTTAAGGGAGCTTGAACTGACTTTCAATGAGGTATCAGATGGATTATTTTTAACTGAACTTGGGATTAAGTCAAATGATATTGGAGGCTATTATGAAAAACTTGGTGAAATGAAAAACCAATTGGTCAGGTACACCGAGTATTTTGATATTTTGACGCAATCGATTGATTTTTTCAGGTTTAACAAAACAATAAAACAGTTTTCGAAGCTATATGTAGAAAAGGCAACCCGGTATCTGATTTTATCGCAGGAGGTCACCCATTCCCATTCAAGGTATTTCTATAGCCTTGGCGGGATTGATTATAACAATGCTATGGTCAATCGATACGGCAAGGATATTAAGAAAGTATTGAATAAATCAACCTTTTGCAATTCAGAGGGAATGATCTTACAAAAGTTGCAGAATGAAGTTTTTAATGTCTATATGGACAAAGCATCAGATCTGATCGAAAATCAACAGTACCATCTTGCTATTGGATTGTTGCAAAATGCTGAAAAATATTACAAAATTTCAAAAAGCCAGACACTTCCAGTTGCTTTAAATATACTTGTTTCAAAAGCTAATTATGGCATATATGACTTTTATCTGCAATTGATCGACCGGGCTATTGAAGTGGGTAATTATGACCTGGCCGCGAACTATTTGAACAAGGCAAAGGAGTACCAGAAAGATAACAGCATTTCGATTATATCTGAGGATTACACTGTGAAGATTTCGCAGCAGCTAGCTGTTTTATACATTGCAAAAGGAAACCAGTTAAATGAAGATGGAGAATTTAAAGATGCCAGTTTTTGTTTTGAGCAGGCGCTGCAACTGTGTCATAAAATCGGTAGGTTTAATTATGATTATGAAATCAAACATGGGTTGATGAGTGCGCGCAATGAATGGTATAAAAGCCTGATTAATCAAATAATAGATGAATTAGAGGTAAATGATTTTGAAAGCGCTGAGAAATTGTTGGAAGAGGCAAATCAATTGGTTGCAGGATATTATTATGAAATTATTTACTCACCTGAGCATGTTTTTCTTCGTTCTTCAATCAACCACCACTATTACGAAGAATTAATTAAAGCTGGAAAATCCTTGCTTGAGGCGGGTGATTACCGGCTGGCATACGAAAAATTCCTCACTGCTTTCGATCTTGAGGCGAAATCTAATTTTGAATTGAGCCCGGATTTGCCTGAACTTTTTTACCGGGCAGCTACACCGGTATTAGTCGATTTGTGCAGCCTCGGTGAGGTGAAGGTCAGGAAAAGTCAATTAAACGAGGCCAGAGATATTTACAATGACTGTTTTAAATTGCAGGAAGAATATGGATTGGTCTATGAAGCCAATGTGCAGGAAAGTCTTACCCTTTTAAACAATAGCATATTTAACAGACACTGTGAAATGGTGAATCAGGAATTTGAAAAGATCATCACTGCTTTTGATAATTCAGTCGACCAGGGTGATTTTATTTCAGCAATTGAGTTACTTAATACTACTGATAATTTAACCTCTAAAAATTACTATTGTGAATTAGACAAAGGTCTGGTATCAGAATTAAAATCAAAATATGGTCCTGCAGCCGAATATCAGCAATTGGCTAAAGTTGCGCAAGAGGCACTGAATTCCAAAAATCATGAAAAATTTATTGAAGCCCATGAAAGGATGAAATTCCTTTCAAGCAATTATGAGGTCATCAGGAAGTATATTGAGCCTCTTCCCTTACATTACCTTTTCTCTGTTAAAAAGAACCTTGCTTTACTTGAATCTTCAATTGAGTATTTTAAAAGCAAAAAAGAATTTGAAACAGTTCTTGATTTACTTGTTGTTCTTGACGCAAATAATTATTCCGACAAAGATACCAAGGCTATTCAGCAAAAACTGGCTAAAAATATGGCTTTAGCTGATAAGGAATGTATCTATACAGCCGATCCAATGGTTATCGTTAACGAATATACAGAGGGTAAAACCTACCTAAAGCACTTTAAAAAAGCCTACATCAAAAACTGGTAATATTTACTGGCTTTTTATTTTCATAAAAAATATTTAATCCTTGTTGGAAAAGAAATTGTATATTAGCGACGCTTTCGAACGAGGAGTTTTTATATAAAAATTTATCAATGAAAAAGAGGTTATTACTGATCAGCAATTCGACAAACTATGGCGAAGACTATCTCGATTGGCCAAAAAATTACATCAAAGACTTTCTGGATAGTATTGGGGTTAAAAAAGTTTTATTTATTCCTTATGCCGGAATTGCATTATCCTATGATGGTCTTGAGGCTTCATACGATGCTTATGAGCAAAGAGTAAATGGTGTTTTTAATAAATTGGGGTTCGAAATTTACTCTATCCACAGGGAGAATGATCCCGTGCAGGCTATCAAAGATGCGCTGGCAATAGCTGTTGGCGGCGGGAACACTTTCCACTTGGTTTATATGCTTCACCAGCTAAAGTTAATGAAAACCATGAAAGAGGTGGTTGAAAAGGGGACTTCATTTCTGGGTTGGAGTGCAGGCGCTAATGTGGCGTGCCCAACAATGCGAACAACCAACGATATGCCCATTATTGAACCTGAGAGTATGAATTGCCTGAATTTGGTTCCGTTTCAGATTAATCCGCATTATATTGATGCAGTGATCGAAGGTCATGGCGGAGAAACAAGGGAACAGAGAATTGAGGAGTTCCTGGTTGTCAACAATGATGTGTATGTTATTGGATTAAGGGAAGGCACTCTGCTATCAATTGATAATCATAAAATTGAGCTGAAAGGTACCAGGCCAGCCAGAATTTTCAAATCCGGTTTAAATCCAAAGGAAGTACCTCCGGGCGGCGACTTGCGATTTTTACTCTGACCGATTCTGTACTAATGAAATATGCTTCTGTTATTACTTTCCAATTATTTCATGGATAATACGAATTAAAAATTATCCATATTTTTGCGAAAAGCGTGATTTTTAATTTTGCAATACTCATTCATTTAGCGGTATCAATTTAAGTTAATCTTGGAAATAATTATAAACTGAAGTTTTTTTGTTTTTGATTGACAGGCACGATGATGGATATTTTTGGACAGAAAAAAAAAGAATCCTCCGAAGTTTTCAAAAATCTTCCGCTTGCCTTTGTTAAGTTCCTGATAAATTATAATTCCCAGGGCCAGCCTGTTGATTTAACTTTTCTCGAGGTAAATGATCTCCTGGTAAAAGTTGCTGGTCAATCCCATGATATGTTAATTGGCAAAAGATTAACTGAGGTATCTCCGGAACTGAAAACATTTCTTGCTGAAAGTTTACAAGAAAATAAGGCGAAACTGACAGAAGGTTCCAACTTTGAATCTGAGATTTATATTGAGTCGCGAAAAAAATGGTTTGATCTATATGTCAGTGTTTCGGATCAAGATATTATAACCATTTTGCTGAGTGATTGTACCTATCGAAAAACACTTGAAGAAGAGCTGAAGCATAGTGAGTTCATGTTTAAAAAACTATATGATGATTCACCGCTCGGACTCTGCAGGACAAGTCCGGATGGTAAATTGATCATCGCCAACCTTTCCCTGGCAAAAATCTTTGGTTTTTCCAATGTTGAAGAATTCACTGATTATTATGCATCGGCAGCAGATAAAAATGGAACAAATAAAAGCGGAGGTTTTTTTGGTAAGCCGGTTTTATCGGGTAATTTTAATGATCATGAATCAACCTGGGTATCGAAAGAAGGCAAACCCATTTATATCATGGAAAGTGCAAAAAAAATTCTTGATCAAAGCGGCGAACCCTTATACATCGAAAGAATTGTTGAGAACATTACCGAAAGGAAAATTGCTGAATTGCAGATTGCCGAACTCAATCATCTTTATCTTGAAATGGGAGTTGATCCGGAGAAAAATATCCAAACCATTGTTAAAAAGGCATGCGAAATAATACAAGGATCATGTTCCTTATACAACAGGCTGGATGATAAAAATAAGTCATTACTGACCTGGTCGGAATTTAATGCGCCTGCTGATTTTAAGAGGCTGGACAAGCCTGATGGCCATATTTGCTATGAGGCTACAATTCAGGGAAAAGACAAGCCCGTAATTTTAGAGGACCTCAATACAACTGATTTTATTAATACTGATTCAAATGTAAAAAGATATGGTTTGCGTTCCTACCTTGGAATGCCTGTAATTATAAATGGAAAGGCCATAGGTTCGTTATGTGTGGTTTGCAATGTGCCCAAAAGATTTACCGAAACTGAAATCAATATAATTTCTACACTTTCTAAGGCACTTTCTTTGGAACAACAAAGATTTTTTGTGGAAGAAAGTTTGATTAAAGCCACAGATGAAGCAAAAATTGCCAATAAAGTAAAAAGTCAGTTTCTGGCTAATATGAGTCATGAAATTAGAACTCCTCTGAATGGAATCATCGGCTTTGCCGAAATGTTATCAAGCCAGGAACCCGATGAGCGAAAAGCCCGTATTCTTAATATGATTGAAGATTCCGGTTATCAACTGCTGCAGATTATCAATGATATCTTTGATTACTCGAGAATTGAAACCGGTAAAATTTCACTCAAATCCGAAGCTTTCAAATTGAATGAACTGATTGAAGAAACAGTTAATTTCTTTCATAAGCCTGCCCAGGAAAAAGGACTGCAATATATAATTAATACTGATAAAATCACTGAGAACCATTTGCTGGGCGATAGTTATAAGTTTAAACAGGTAATGGTAAATGTCATCTCCAATGCCATTAAATTTACAGACGAAGGATCAGTGCTGGTAATTGGTGGCTCCATTCAAAAGGATGATTTGATCGAAGTTACGATGGTTATTGAAGATACGGGAATAGGGATAAGTAATGACCAATTGGATAAAATTTTTGATGAGTTTAAGCAAGTTGAATACTATTTAACCAAAAAAATAAAAGGAACAGGATTAGGTTTAACAATAACAAAGAAATTGCTGGATTTGATGAATGGAAAAATTCTGGTGGAAAGTGAACAAGGAAAAGGAAGCCGTTTTATCATCACAGTTCCGTTTAAATCAGGAACAGGTACTATGGAAAGAAGCAAGGAGGAATATATGAACAAGCCTGAAATCAAAAGAGAGACTGATGCAAAAAAAATAAAAATCCTGCTGGCAGAGGACAATGAAGCCAATCAGTTTCTAATTAAAGTAATTACTAAATCGCAGGATTGGGACATCACAATTGTGGAAAATGGCGCTGAAGCCATTGAAAAATATAAATCCGGAAAATACGATATCATTCTAATGGATGTTCAGATGCCTGTCATGAATGGCTATGAAGCCACAAAAATTATCCGACAAATTGAATTTGAAAAGGGAATGCATACCCCGATCATTGCACTTACGGCTTATGCTATGAAATCCGACAAAGATATTTGCATCGAAGCCGGGATGGATGATTATATTTCAAAACCATTTAAGAGGCAGCAGTTTCTTGAAACCATAAATGATACCCTTGCCAGGGTTGTTTGATCCTGGAATAAAATAAACTGGGCATTTAAGATTCAGTATTTTTTTTATTCTTCAAATCAATTACATGCTTATTTTAGCATGCTGAATTTGTATTTTGCCTAATGAAGAGATTTGTTGTTTTTTTTCTGATTTTATTACCCTTATTGTATTCCTGCAATAGGCCAGAAAGTAATTTTAAGCTTGTGCTCCCCTCCCCTGATTCGAGAATTCATGTTTATTTCAATCTTGATAATGGAGAGCCGTATTACCTTGTATATTATAAAAATAAAATTATTATTGATTGGTCATTGCTAGGTGTAACCCTAAAAAATCAGATCAAATTATCTGAAGGATTGCTTTTTGTTAAAAATAAAGCCCATTCCAATACTTCAAATGATTTGTTAATTGATAAGGGTGGTTTGTCACTTACAGATAACTTTAATGAAATGACTGTTTTTTTTGAAAAGAAGTCTCTTGTAAAGGAGTCATTCTCTATTGTTTTCAGAGCTTACAATGATGGTATTGCCATTTGCTATTCCTTTCCAGAAAATGAAAGTGAAAATAAGGTCTTTATTATTTCTGAGGAGACTCAATTCGATTTGTATGGTAATGATTCCGATTGGCGGATTTCTGGACCTGTTAAACATGCTGGTGACAGCACGTTTATATCTGAACCAGGCATCGTCGAAAAACTGGATTTACCTGTGAACTTTATTTCTACACATGGATTGATGATTTCAATTTCAGAAACTGAAGTGTCAGGATACCCCGAAATGAAATTACGAAAAAGAACTTCAGATAAACCTCAATATATTTTTCAATCAGATGAGCTCAAAGCTTTGGAATTTATTACAATAGATCGTGGTGTCAAAGCCCCATGGCGAACAATTAGGCTTACTGAAATTGATGGACAATAAAATCTTCAATTATGAGAATGCCGGATAAAAATAATAACAAATTTAGAGCAATCCCCATCTTCTTTGCTTTTCTCTGTATGGGTTTTGGGGATGTGGTTAGATCATTGATAAGCCGTGTTAAAGAGTCATTCGAGGTTTCAACTTTTCAGGCTCAACTAATGACGTTTTCAGGATTTATCATGATTGGTTTTGCGGCATACCAATTACAGTTATTTTTTGGTTTTGTTTTCTAATGGCAGCACTGTTATATATAATATTTACAACCTTGCAGGCAGCAAGGAATTAATTTAATCCTTAACCAGAATAAATAAAGTATGAAAAAAGCAGCAATTGGAATTGACATTGGAGGTACCAATACAACAATGGGTATTGTAGATAAGGATGGAAATATTATAGCCCGAAATTCCATGCCGACAAAAACAAGTTCAGACTACCATGCCTATATGAACTCACTCTCGGAATTGATGAAGGAAACCGTTGCTCTTGTTGAAGGTGAAGTTGATATCAAAGGAATTGGTGTTGGAGCGCCGAATGGCAATTACTACAACGGAACCATTGAATTTGCACCAAACCTTAAATTTAAAGGCATTGTTCCGGTGGTTGAATTTCTGAAAACGAAATTTACCTTCGATGTTATTGTCCTCACTAACGATGCTAATGCAGCAGCCATTGGTGAAATGATCTATGGGGGGGCTAAAGGGATGAAGAATTTTATCATGATTACTTTGGGAACAGGTGTTGGAAGCGGAATAGTCGTTAACGGTGAAATGGTTTATGGACATGATGGATTCGCAGGTGAGATAGGGCATACTATCTTTGACCCCAATGGAAGAGATTGTGGTTGCGGACGAAAAGGATGCCTCGAGACATATGCTTCGGCTTCAGGTATTAAGCGAACCGTTTTTGAACTCCTGGCTTCAATGATTGAACCAAGTTCATTGAGGGGCGCTAATTTTAATGATCTCTCAGCAAAAACGATTGACGAAGCTGCCCGGAAAGGTGACAAAATAGCCCTTGCAGCTTTTGATTATACTGGTGAAGTGCTTGGATTAAAACTTGCTGATGCCATTGCGCACACAAGTCCGCAGGCGATTTTCCTGTTTGGGGGACTTGCGCAGGCAGGTGATCTGATCTTTGAACCAACCAAATATTATATGGAAGAGCAAATGCTCAATATTTACAGGAACAAAGTAAAATTGCTTCCATCAGAGCTACCTCCCGGCGATGCTGCCATCCTTGGTGCAAGCGCCCTTGTTTGGAAGGAACTGAAACGATTTTCCTAATTTAGTTTTTAATCATCGGATTCACATCATCGTCTTCAATATTTTCCGGAAGCAAAAGGATTTCAACAACATTGTCCTTAAAAAGCTGGTTTGCAGCCTGTTTTAAACCTTCAATTGTCAAGCTGTTCACATATTCCTCATACTTCTTGAATTCCGCTAAATCCGATTGGTAATAATCGTGATTTTTGATAAGATTAAGCCAGTACTTATTCTCTTTCAGTTTTTCCTGGTAAGCCTTTAATTTGTTTTCCTTTACCCCTTTGTAATCTTTTTCAGAAGGCCCTTCTTTCTTCAGTTTTTCAATTTCGTTATAGACGATGTCTTTGAGGTGAGTTGCATTCTTTGGATCGCAGTCAAAAAATATAGTCACACTGTAAGATTCAAAAGGATATTTTTGCTGATCCTCGTAGACAGCAGCTCCATAGGTTCCACCTTCTTCCTCGCGGATGGTTTCAACATACCTAACTTTGAGAATATCTACCAGTGCCGTAAGGTTAAGCCTTGTCTGGAAATCGTCATAGTCATAGGTTCCGGTGTAAGTTATATAAACAGTTCCTTTCGGTACCTCCATATTTCGGAGGATGGTTTTACTCACTTTTCCCATTGGTGGTCTCACACCATTATCCTTCCAGGTTTCTGTGCGGTTTACTTTTGGAAGGCCTCCAAGATATTTTTCAATAAGAGGTTTGGCTTTTTCAGGATCAATGTTACCAACGAAATAAAAAGTAAAGCTGCCAGGGTCTCCGAACCGGTCCTTAAAAATTGAACGAACACGGCTCAGGTTGGCTTCATCGAGCAACTGAGATGTCCAGGGTCGAACACGGGGACTATAATTGGCCAATGTCACCATTGCAGTATCCCAAATAGCCTGGTCGGGATCGGCTGCTTTGTTGTCTAATACGCCTTTCATTCGTGCAATATATCCTTCAAATGCTGTTTCCATCATTCGGGGTGCTGTAAAATAAAGGTATACCTCCTGCAACAAAATCTCCAGGTCGAGAGGTGAACAACTTCCCCTGAATCCCTCATCGTTTTCCGAAATCATGGGGCTGGAATTGACAATCTTCCCTGCCAGTTTTTTATCCAGTTCGGTCTTATCAAAAGTGCCAAGCCCGCTTTCCTGAGCCACGTTGGTGGCATTATCAGCGGATACCAAATCTTTTACGTCATAAAGAGAAGTGCCTCCGTAGCTAAATGCCGACATCAGGATCTCATCTTCTTTAAAGTCGGTTTGTTTCAGAACAACCTCTACACCATTTTCAAAACTCCATTTAATAGTTCCAAGCTCTTTGTTCTTGCTTGTTTTATCCACCCTTGATGGAGCAGGTTCAATGGGGACCAAAGGCAGGTCGCTTACTTTATCAATATATGCGGTGATTTTTTCGTTTTGAACCGTGTTAATGATTTCAAATACTTCTGCTTCAGTTGGAACAGAAATATCCGGACTTTCAGGAGCCATGAGAGCTACAACCCTGTTTTCGTCAGCAATCCAGCCTTTACCCAGTGCGTTAATTTCTTCAAGGCTTATTCCGGGCATCATTTGTTTTACAAATTCCAGGTCGTACTCAATGCCCGGAGTCGGTTCATTGGTCAGAAAATGCGAATAATATTGCCATACATAGTTTTCGGATTCCTGTTTATCGCGTTCCGTGTATTGTTTTTCAACATTCCTTTGGTATTCTGCTTTCGCCCGATCCAACTCTGTCTGCATAAATCCAAATTGCTTTACTCTTTCATTTTCGGTGAGAAGGGCTTTCAGGCATTTTTGCATTTCATTATTCCTCGCAATGGCAAAGGAAAGAAATGCATCCTTGCTGCGCACCAGGTTGGTATAGGCCGTATAACCATAAACAAAAGGAGGATCGGCAACCTGTAAAAGTTCCTGTAATCTCGCGTTCATCATACTATTGAAAAGCTCTTCAACTACTGAACTACGATAAAAGCCCAGGTTTTTATCTGTTGTGGGTGGATGCTTGTAAACAATTTGGACCATGGAATATTGAGCCTCTTTATCTTTTTGAATCGTAACCAATGTTTCCTTATGATCCGGAACAGGTGTCAGTTCATGACCTTTTGTATCGGATGGTTTTGGTGCTTTGGAAAACATTTCCTTTATTTTTTGCTCAATAACTTTGCCATCAAAATCTCCGACTGCAATTATAGCCTGAAAATCCGGACGGTACCATGCGCTGTAAAACCTTTTAATAGCATCGTATGGAAAAGTATCGAGCAGGTTGATATCGCCGATCACATCGTGGGTAGCATATTTCGAATCTTTATAAAGGGTTTTGTTGGCTTCACGCATCATGCGGTACATGGCGCCTCTCCCGGTGCGCCATTCCTCATGGATCACGCCCCGCTCGGCATCTATTTCTGCATCCTCAAATGCAATATTATTGGCCCAGTCATATAATATCATCAAAGCTGTGTCGGTGACCGCAGGGTCATTTGTCGGAACCTTTTGCAGCATGTAGTTGGTTTCATCGTAACTGGTAAAGGCATTGATCTCCGGCCCGAATTTCATACCGATAGATTGGAGGTAATTCAAAATTTCTTTCTTTTCGAAATTTTTTGTGCCATTGAATGCCATGTGCTCACAAAAGTGAGCCAGCCCGTTTTGATCGTCATCTTCCTGCATGGCGCCGGCATTCACCAGCAAATAGAATTCCGCTCTTTGCTCCGGACGTTTATTTTCGCGGATGTAATAAGTAAGTCCGTTATCGAGCTTTCCGTAATTTACTTTTGCATCGAAAGGAACTTTACCTTCAGGTTTGTAATTGATCTCCTGAGAGAAAACCAATGAGGTTAAACTCATACAGATTAAAGTCAAAAGACTTAATAAAACTGATCTTTTCATTGAAATAATATTTTATGATTTGTTTGATTATTGTTATCATCAAAAAGCCCGAGATAAAATTACAGGATTAATTTATTTGAAACATGTCTGCCTGTAAATAAATTTTTTAACATGTCTAAATGTATTATTTGAAGGGATCAAGAATAAAACCTTTAGTCAGATCGGGTATTGAAATTTTTATTTTGGTATGTTTCGGATTATACTTGTTGTCGTAATGTGAATCGTACTACTTTTTGAAATAAAAAAACCTTAAGGTTTATGGAAGCTTTAAGTAATCACAACGGACTTCCCGAAAGGCTATCGCACCGTTCAACCCCGCTCGGGATAAACTTCTCGTCACACCGTTGTTTCATCGTTTTAAAATAAAAAACCTCCAATAAATTGAAGGTCTTTAACATTTTCCTGTGATCCCGGCGCGACTCGAACGCGCGACCCACAGCTTAGAAGGCTGTTGCTCTATCCAACTGAGCTACGGGACCCCTTTATAATTTGTGATTTAAGAATTACGATTTAATATATTGAACTCTTATAAACCGACTTATAATCATTGATGGGTGGCAAAATTAGTAAAATATCAAACAATGATGATAGGGTGAGCTTACAATAATTATCAAATAGTTATAACCTAAAACCATATGTTACGTATAATCTTCAAATTCACTTATTAGCAGAATTTAAGTATTTGTCAGAAATTTAAATGCAAATCCGGTTAAATTGAAATCGACAAGCATCATAACAGTAATTACGATTGTAACCTTCTTACAGGTTTTTGCTTTGAAAGCAGAGCAAAAATCGCTGGACTCCCTTGAGGTGAAAGTTATGACGTCTGCTGGATATAGTTTCGGAACGATAGATTTATTATTAAATCTTTCGGAAGCATACCTGAATCAGCAACCACAAAGGACACTTGATCTTGCCAATAATGCATTGGAATTGGCCACTGCTTTGAACGATCTATCGCGGCAGGCCCGGTCATTGTTTTTAATTGCAGAAGCTAATCGAATGAAAGGCGAAAATGTCGTAGCCTCTGATTATTATTTTCAGTCAAAAAAAATATTTGATCAAGTATCAGACAAAGAGGGATTGGCCAAATGTGCCAATAGCATGGGAAGCGTATACAGTTTACTAGGGGATTACACTTCAGCCTTAGACTTTCATCTGACAGCATTACATTTTTATGAGGAGTTGGATAATAATTTGGGGGTTGCATCTTCGCTTATAAATTCTGGTGTAGCATATGGAAAATTAGGACAAAAAGAAATTGCGCTTGAAAACTATTTCAAAGCCCTTGAAATATCAACCAGAAATGATGATCTGACCAATATGGTCTCAGCTCTGATTTCGATAGGTAATGTGTATTGGTATGACAAAGATAATACTGAGGCACTTTCATATTTCGAAAAAGCTTTGGCAACTACCCGCGAGAAAAACTTTAAGGGAGAACATCCGGGAGCACTCCTAAACAATATTGGTAATGTTTACAGAGACCTTGGTGACCTGAATAAAGCGACAGAATATTACCTGGAGGCATTAAAAATCAGTCAGGAAATTGGTGACCAGAATCAGATAGCCATAACATTAAAAAATATCGGAATTGCAAATAAGGAAATAAAGAAATTTTCAGAAGCAATACAGTATTTAAATGAAAGCAGGATACTTGCTGAGAATATCCATTTACTAAAGATTCAGCAGGATGCGCTTGAACAACTTTCCCAGACCTATAGCTTATTAGCTGATTATAAAATGTCAATGGAATATTATATGCAATATTCATTTTTGAGAGATTCACTGCTTGATGAAGAAGCAAGTAATAAAATCACACTTTTGCAGCTTAAGCATAACATAAGAGAAAAGGAAACTCAATTGACCATAACCGAAAAAGATACTGCATTAAAGACTTCGAAAGTGAGAAATCTGCGCAATATCATCATATTCATTTCATTATTCGCTGCATCGCTCATCTGGTTTTTATGGAAAAGATACCGGTCGAATATGAGAAAAAATGAAGATCTCCAGCAACTCAATGGCGAACTTGAACGAAGGGTTGAAGAAAGAACCAAAATGCTACAGGCAGAGAACGAACAACGACGCATTGCCCAGGAACAGGCTGAAATTGCCAAAGATACCAAGAACCGTTTTCTGGCAACCATTAGCCATGAAGTCAGAACCCCGATAAATGCCATCATCGGATTTTGCGATCTTGCCATTAAAACTGATATTGATAATGAACATCAATTAAACCTAAAGAGGGTGAAAGACTCGTCGGAGCATCTGCTGGCAATGATCAAGGATATCCTCGACTATTCCCAGATTGAAAGCGGGAAAATGCAGCTGAAGATCACCTCTTTCGATTTCCGTAAGCTGATCATTTCAATTATTAATGCTTACTACCTTGATGCTTCAAGCAAAGACATAAAACTCACGCATAAGATAGATGATAAATTGCCTAGAATATTGATTGGAGATCCTGACGCCTTGCGGCAGGTATTATACAATTTAATTGGCAATGCAATCAAGTTCACTGATAAGGGTACTGTAGAAGTGAAGGTAGATATTGCGGAGATGATCCCTGACTCAGGACAGGTACAATTGAATTTTTCAGTTAAAGATTCCGGAATCGGCATCTCCAAACTGAAACAGAAGCTGATATTTATGGATTTTACACAGGTCGATAATAACGCTTCGCAGAAATACGGTGGGATAGGATTAGGACTGACAATCAGCAAGTACTTTGTCGAACTAATGGGTGGTAAAATCTCAGTAGAGAGCGACCAGGGAATCGGTAGTGAATTTAAATTCGAAATTGCCCTTCAGGTCGATAATTCTAAAGTGGAGACAAAAACTGAAATTAAAACTGATAAAAAGAAAAAACTCCATTTGCTTGTTGCCGAAGATAATTTGTTGAATTGCCATGTTATAGCTGCATTTCTGGATCGTCTCGGGCATACTTCCAAAATTGCCAACAACGGCAAAATTGCTTTGGAGGTACTCAGCAAAGAGGATTTCGATGCCGTTTTAATGGACATTGAAATGCCTGAAATGGATGGCATTGAAGCCACTGAAGCAATCAGGAATAACCAGGAAAATGTCAGGAATCCAAAAATACCCATCATTGCCCTTACTGCTCATGCACTTAAGGACTACGAAGAAAAGTGCTACAAAGCCGGGATGAATAGCTACCTAACCAAACCGATCGATATTGAAAAGCTTACTGAAGTTTTACAAGCTCTTTGATTGATGATTGGCAGGATTTAAATCTGTCCTTTATTTCCATTTTAAAAATATTTCAAATTCTATTCTAAATGTAAATGCAGGAGGATCAGAATAAAAAACGATCTAACTCATTGCAGCATTCTCAGCCTTTTTAAAGCTTCTGATACTGACTAACTGTTGTGTTTTTTCATTCCACAACCGGAGTTTCATTGTCCTGAGACTGGAGAAAAAAGTGATGGTATTAACATCATGGAATAATGAATTTTCGTTATGACATTTTTCAAGCTTATAGTTCGGAATTCTTGGGCTAAGATGGTGGATATGATGGAATCCAATATTTCCAGTGAACCATTGTAATATCTTAGGAAGTTTAAAAAAGGAGCTTCCCTGGATAGCCAATGTTTTATAATCCCATTCAGAAGATCGGGTCCATAATACATCCTCGAATTGATGCTGTACATAAAAAAGCCAGACTCCATGAACGGCAGCAATATAAAGAACTGGGATTTGGATCATTAAATAGGCTTTAAGCCCGATGGCCCAAATCATTAATAAAATTATAGCGATCACTGCCAATGTGGTCAAATGAACATAAACCCGTTCTTTGAAAGTCATATATTTTTTTGTAAACCGGTTTTGAAAAATAAACAATAACATGGGCGCTATGCCAAATAAAAAAATAGGATGCCGAAATGCCCTGTAACGCAACCGGGACCACTTTGACATTTTTTTGAATTCATCAGTGGTTAAGGTAGGTACATCACCGATTCCGCGCTTGTCAAGATTACCTACAGTGGAATGATGCAATTTATGGTCACGGTGCCATTTGTGGTAGGGCGTAAATGTAAACAAACCTGTAAAAATCCCAATGATGGTATTCAATCGGTTCGACTTGAAGAAAGAGCCATGGCCGCAATCATGGAATATAATGAAAATCCGGATCATAAATCCTGCAGCAATGATGGAAAGGAACAAAGTAAGTATATAGGAAATTTTTAAACTCTGAACCATTAGAACCCAAAGCAGCAAATAAGGAACAACAGAGTTTATTATTTGCCACCAGCTTTTCGCCGCATCCGGAAAATTATATTGTGAAATTACCTGAATCCAGGTTAACTGATTATCTGTTTTGTTTTGGGATTGACTTTGCATAATACTATAACGGAAAAATTTATATCAAATTATCAGTAAATGAAATTGCTTGACACCTGTAAAAAATTCGGTTAGAAAACCGCTATAAAAATAAACAATTATTTGTAGTTTTTGTTGAGAACGCTTATCCAGTTTTGTTAAGCCATGTCAAAACACTAATCAGGAGCCTTCGAACAACTTTTAAAGCGGACTGGGATAACAAATTAATTTTAATTCTTTCATCTTCCTGACCAATTGATTTGAGAAACCACAATTCCCAATAACATTAGTCCGCAGCCCATGAATCCCCTGGCTGTATAGCCTTCGTTTAAGAATAGCCATCCCCCTAATGCAGCAAACAGTGATTCAAAACTTAAAATAATTGCTGTATGGGAAGGATTTGACTTTCGCTGCCCAATAACCTGAAGAGTAAAAGCCACTCCAATAGAAAAAATTCCACCATAAATCAACGGCAATGCTGCACCTTTGATTGCGAACCAGGTAATTTCTTCTGTTAATAGGGCAATAATAAAGCTAAGAAGCGCACAAACTGTAAATTGAATAATTGAAACTTTAATAGGATCGGTCCTGGGTGATATCTTACCTATGACCAATACATGGAATGCAAAAAAAACGGCACTGATTAACACGATTCCATCTCCGGGTGACAATGACAATCTTTCGGTCGCTGAAAGAAAATATAAACCGATCGTTGCCAGAAAAGCCCCGATCCAGGTTTGAAGATTAGTGGTATGTTTCCAAAAGAATCCAAATATTGGAACCATTATGACATAAAGGCTTGTTATAAACCCCGCATTTCCAGCAGTTGTTTTAACAATACCCACCTGTTGAAACGAAGCCCCGGCGAAGAGAATTAATCCTGCCAGTACCCCGCCAGTAAGCAGTTGTTTATTGGAATAATAGTTTGATTCATTAAATCTGATTTTTGCCAGTTTAATAAAAGGCAGAAGCGCAAGACTACCCATTGCAAAACGAATCGCATTGAAAGTAAATGGCCCCACATACTCCATCCCGGCTTTTTGTGCAACAAAGGCAAAGCCCCAAATAGCAGCTGCCAGAAACAAAATGCTGTTTGATTTACTGAATTTTATTGAAACCATAATGATAATAATGGTTCATTATTATCCATTTTGAATGTCCTGATTATTTTGCTTAAGACTGGAGTCATGAAATTATTTTATTACCAGGTTTATTATACCCCTTGCTTTAATTTCAATTTCATTTTCCAACTGCTCTCCAGTATTTCCAAAGGGATCACTTAAAGAAATGGTCTTGTATTTTTCAGGCCACTTTAAATGGAATATTTCATCCTCATTACCAGGATTGTAAAGAATGACTAAAACTCCACCCGTTTTTAAAACTTTCATTGAAGAAATAATTACCTTCTCATTGTCCAAAAAAAACAAAGGTTGGTAAACAGGTGCGGAACTATCTGCAGCGATGCTAATTAATGGTTGATGACATTCAACTCCCCATTTCTCAGACTGGACCGGATCAAATCCGGAATGTGGAAAAACAGAATACCGGAAGACAGATTTTCCTCCCTGGCTTGCTTTGTAGTTGGTTTCCCAGTAATTATTCATTACATAGGATAAAATGGTTTGGGTCTTAGGTATTTCTTTTACCCAGCCATATTCAATTTCATCCATTGTGATCTTGTCTAATTCAATTAGAGGTGCATCTAAACTCACCCAGGTAATCCCATATTGATCATTGGATACATCCGCCCACCTATTTACAGAAAAGAAATTTTTATTTGAACCCGGTAGAAGCTCATTCAATGGATTGTAGTAATTCCATTGAGTGCTCAATCTGATTTGCCCGTCGGGAACAGAAAACGGAAAAGCGAAATGAATAGCTTCAGGCTCCAAAATATCAGATTTGTCGACAGTATTTATGATATCGATCCTGTTAATAACATTAATTATTCTTACTTCTCTTGTAAGTTGATTACAGCCGGGAGCATTTGATTCGATGATGAACGATAAAATAAGTGGTCCGTTTTCTTTTACTTTAATGGAAGGCAAGAAATTCGTTTTTGGATTGTTGGGTAACCGTCCTTCGATGTAATAAAAGTCATTCAGTCCTTTGAAGATTTCAGAATTCGCAAAATCATGAGGGAGTTGAGCAAATTCCAGTTTAGAAATAGCGCCACTTCCTTCATCGATGGTAACTTTAACATTGCTATTGTTAATACTAAACTTGCTTTGTTGGATAAATAAGGACGTCGGGTTATCATTTGAATTTTCAATAAAATATCTTCTTGCTCCGAAAGCAGGTACATCGGCGGCTATAAAGGCTAATTCGCCGGTTGATAGCTTTTGAGAAAGTACTTTATTACCGGCATCATCCAAAACTGATGGGCCATTGCCCTTGAAATTATTGGAAATTAAAACCAGATCTGTTCTTTCCCAGGAGTTTGAGTTGTATATATCAATAGAAGAGTATGATGCGGATATCGGAAATGCTTCATTCAGGATTGATTTTGATTTTTCCTGGGCTTGTAAGGCGAAAGATCGTTTAATTTCCCATTGTTGGGTTGTAAAATCAGCATAAGGCTCGCTGATGCTGTTCCAACTTCCCCAGGTGTGTTCACTAAACAATAAAACATTCTTCCATGCTTCACCAATTTCATCAGATGGATAATTATTGGGATCAGTTATAGTCCATATTGTTTCTGCCTGGATCAATCGTTCTGTACTTTCACGATTTATCGCGGTTTCATTAGCAGATGAACAGGCTCCATCTTCCCAATATCCATTGAAGTCTCCTCGCACCACTGGCAATATTTTTCCATTTGCTTTCTCGAAAGCTGCAAAACTCTCACTTACCGTGGATATAATAAGTCGGGGGGAAACATATTTTTCATTCCACATTTTTACAATTTCTGATAAATATGGATCTGGCGGCCCATTGTCGGAACCTATGTTATAGCGCATGGTTATGACATCATAGGGATAGTTCACTTCATTCAATTCATTTATATAATCAAATATCAGTTGTTCTTTTAGTTTGTTTTTAAGTTTAGTATAAGCAAGCCCTGTATGAAACTCCGAATATCCTTTGCCATGAACCCAGCATAAGATTTTTTCTTTACCCGAAGGAGATTCCCAGTAAAAAGGTCTGTCTCCCCAAACCTTTAGAACATCTCCAATCCTATGAAATGCATTTGTACCAATAGAAAAATATTTAATTCCACATTGAGCCATCACAGGTACAATTCCCCAGGAATAACCCGGGATATCTGAGATCATTGCAGAGGTTAATTGGGTTCCGCACAACGCTGAAACTTCATGAGCAGCTTCAAACATTTGATAAAGTTCTTCGGGGCGGCACAAACCAGTTAAGGTATTTGCATATAATCCATCAAGTTCAAGCCACCCTTTTTGAACCGCCTCAATTAAATCTTGTTTTTCTATACCATTAGCTTGTCTTAGATAGCTTTCCACAGCCCACATTACCTCCACATTCCATTTGAATTGTGAACCAGCAGGGTAATCTATGGTTTCCTTAGAATACCGTATGGCATCTTTCAGATTTTGCCACTGTATTTTTTCAACGTCGGTTTGGATATGAGTGTATCCTATATCGTTGTGAGAATGAGGCAAAAGGTAAATAGTTTTTTTATTCACCGGATATAGCATGATTTTTTGTTCATCTAGTATTTTATTATTTAATCTGACCGCAGCATCTGATTCAACAGGTTCTTTCACCAGAGGAACATTGATTCTAAATATGTTAAATCCTAAATTTACTGGAAATGATTGTTTTACGTTCCCAATGCTAATCAATGCTTCTGCAGGTTTATCAAAATGTAAAATGTCTACCCTAACCAATTGATATTCTTCACCATTAAGTTTAGTTATTGATTGTTCCTGTATGAACTTTACGCCCTGAAATGCCTTGTATTTAAATACCATAAACCAGCTCCGGCTATTTGCTGTTTCACCGGAAACTTTAATTTTCAATTGCTTACTATTTGTGAGATATGATTTAGGAACTTTCAAAAACATGTACCCGAATAGATCTCCATATTTATCATACATCATGCCTTCAAAATCTAAACGTATCCCGTTCATTCCATTTAGTTTCCAGTTTTTATTGAGGGTATCAATGGGATTGCGAAAAGAAAATTGGAACTCATCATTTATATACAAATTAAATTGATGGTTATTTTCGGCATTGACGTCAATGCCAGCAATGAAAATATACTCCACAAAGCTTCCATTGATTTCATCAGGAACCGGGGCGGTGAGCCATTCAATATATTTGTCTTCAATAAGTGAACGGACTAACAGCGCACTGTCAGCATCAGGTTGCTGACATTCATACCTTATTGTTTCTCCGGCTATTTCCTTATAGTATCCGCTTATATATTGTCCTATTACACTAATAGATAATATTAATTGCAGAAATACTAAAACCAAAAACTTGTTACGATTCATATAATTAATTCATTGAAATGAGAATGAAACAATAGTTAAACTTCACCTAAATTAACTATAGTTGCTCAGATGAAGTTATTGTGTCAAAAGTAAAAATTAAGAAGGAAAGGCGAGCGGTAATCTGAAAAACTTTTTTGGGCATATTAGTATTTAAAGGTGAGCACAAAAAAACCGATGAAAGCTTTTGGCTCCCATCGGTTTAAAAGTAAGGCAATTTAAGAAAGGAAAAGAATAAACCTAATTATTAACCAAAACCAATTAAGGAAAGACACCTTACTTTTAAGATCTTATAAAAAGAACGATTGCTTGATAATGAATGTTTACCAACAAATTTATAACGATTATTTCTTCAATTTATTGGTTTAAAAAATTACTTCATTCCACTAGGTTTAATGCTTCTTTTCATTATATTATCAAACTGCTTGTGAGTATTCTTTGATCATTTGTAACTTCCTGACTTTGTCATTTTTTATTAACCGCATATCTTCAAATGGTACTTTAACTTTTTTCTTCATTAATGAAGTGACTTTCTTTTGAAGAATGCTTCTTGCCCTGGTCAACTGAGATTTTGAAGTATTATCAGAAATATTGAGCATTTGACCAATTTCCTTATGTGTATAGCCTTCTATCACATTCAAATTAAAAACCGTCCGGTAACCATTTGGAAGCTCATGGATCAAATTGATCAGTTCCTCCTTCGATAGTTTATCAAAAATGGTTTCGTCACTGGTATTGTTAACTTCACAGTCATCAATATCCATAAACTTGGAATACTTTAAATTTTTGCGGTAGTAATTAATGGCCGTATTTATTATTGTTCTTCTGATCCAACCTTCAAAAGAACCTTCATTCCTAAAGTCATTAATTTTTGTCATAACTTTAATAAACCCTTCCTGTAAAATGTCGTCTGCTTCCATTTCATTCCCTGCGAATCTAAGGCATATTCCATACATCTTTGGAGCAAAATGCCGATAGATTAGCTCTTTCGATTTTACATCATTGCGAAGGTATATTTCGGTATTAAGTTCTGCAGTTTGCATTTTCATTTTTGATAATAAACAATTATGCTTTTTGATTTATTGCCGCATTCTTCTTGGCATTTTCTAAGGCAGTCAGCAACTTTTTCAAGGCAGAGTTTTCGTCCTTTTTCATTTTGATGAAATGTTGGATTTTATCATCAATTTGATTCAATTCCATGCTTACTTTTCCATTTTTCATAATTGTATTTTTAAAATTGAAGCGCAAAAGTGTACATAACAACTTTAACTGTCAAATTTATTGACATTACAAAATCGATACAACCGTAAAAAATAAATGTTACAAAGCAATACATGCTAAATGAAAACTGTCACATTAACCATACAATTACGACTAAAGTTCAGTATATTAGTTTATTATGATACGAAAATTGATTCAGAGATTTTCAAGGAATTCTTGTAAAGAGATTTCTTTGTTTGGAATATTTAGCTTTTTCCTGAGCCTGGTTCTGGCTGTTTCAATGCTACTTATACTTTGGCCCGTTATTGAGGAAATCTCCCTGGTCGACATTTTTAATTTCAGAAATGCACAAAGTTTTTTATCGTTGGCAGTTAAATCAGGAGCATATTTATTTAGCTTTTCGTTAAAATCGACATGGACCTGATTAAATCGAAGTTCAAATTCGTCCAAAATATCGTTGTTACTATTTGATTGAAGTTCAATTATTACCTCTTCGATTATTTTTTGATTTTCCTTGAGAAAAAATGGCTTTTCTTGCGTAAGTCTCGCAGAAATACTAGTGATCAATTCGTTTTTAATTAGCAGGTATTTAACATTATCCTGAAACGCTATGCCCTTAAAAAGAAGCTCCTCTTTGAGTAAATTATTTTCGAGCTGAAGTTTCTTTTGTTCCAGATCGTGTTGTTTTGCTTTGGCTCTTTGCCGTCCAATAAATAATATTGAGATTAATATTAGTATTCCAAGAAATGTAGCAACTGCTATTTGCAGCAATTCTGTTTTTTGGTATTTTAACTCATTTAATTGCTGATCTTTTCGAAAGTGATACTGCATTTCCAGACGAGTTATCTTTTGTGTGTTCTCCTCTAAGTTTAAACTATCATTAAGGTGTTTAAGAATAACGTGATAATTATAGGCTTCTTTAAAGTTCCCGATACCAGCATATGCATTACCTAATTCTTTTGCAATGTTATTGGTTTGGTAAAGATTGCCAATGCTATCAGAAAGGTCATAACTCTTTTGTAAATAATTTATAGCATCATTGTATTTTCCCTGAGAATTGTAGTACCTCCCAATTAAATAGTTTGATTGGGCTATCCCACTGATATCATTAAGTTGCACGTTAAGTTGCAATCGTTTCAAGAAATACTCCAGACTTTTAGGGTTACCCATTTCCTGGTAAAGACTGCCTATGTTCCCGTAATTATTGGCAATCCAGTTATAATTGTTCAGTTCAATATTTGCTTCAAGTGATTTAAAATAATATTCAAGAGCCATTCCATATTCTCCAATTTTTTCATAGATCATACCCAAATTATTGTAATTGCCTGCAATCCATTTTTTATCGTTTTGCTCGATATTAATTTCGAGTGCCTTTTTATAATATTCAAGGCTTAGATGATAATTCTCAAGGTAATAGTATATGATACCAATAAGATTATAACAGCGACCAATACCATTTATATCTTTAATCTGTTCCATGATTTCAAGACTGTTAAAGAAGTAATCGATTGCCAAATCATACATTCCTTTAGACCGGGAGTAAATTCCAAGGTTGTTGTAGGCCTCGGCAATCCCTTTACTGTAATTGAAGTCCTCACTTAGTTCAAGAGCTTTTTGTGAATATTCAAGAATTTGATCATGGTTTACATAATAAAGGTCACCAGCAATTTTATTCAGTAAGTTTACCCTTGTTGTATCTGCAATATCCATTTCAAGTTGCAAAAGGAGACTATCAATATGTTTTTGGTTCTGAGCACCTATGCCCAAACACAAAAACATTGCTAAAAATATTAGAGTTAGTTTCCTCATTCTAAATGCTCTCAAGAAATGAAACCAATGTAATTTCCTTATTGGATATATTTAATTTTTTTCTCAATCTTGTACGCGAAACGTCAATACTGTTGGGATTTTGATGAGTAATTGCCGCAATATCCTTTGTGCTCAAATTTAAACGGAGCAATGCGCAAAGCTTTTTATCGTTTTCGGTTAAAAGAGGAAAACTATCATTTAATTTCTGATAAAACTCCTTATGAACAGCCCTGAACCTCTCTTCGAATGTTTTCCAAATATCAGTATCGATGCTCGATTGCAGTTCCAGTATTATTTCCTGTACAATTTCCTGGCGTTCTTTTTTAAAAACCGATTTTGCTTTTAATAATTTTTCACTGATAAAATTGATCAATTCATTCTTTTTTACCAGGTACATTACATTGGTAGCTAACTCCCTGTTTTTAATATCGATTTCTTTTCTTAACTGCTGACTTTCGAGCAATAAGTTTTCCTGCTGTATTTTAGAATGTTTGATTTTTATTCTTAATCTGCCATAAACCAGAATAAAAACTATCAATAAACTCAAAAGACCGAATGCCAAAAGGAAATACTTATACCTTGTCTTTTCCTGCTGTATTTCATTTATTTTGGTTTCATGCTCAAAAATTAATTTCATCTCAAGCTGAGCAATTCTTTCCTGGTTCCTGATATCGAATAGGCTGTCGCCAACTTTTTTGAAAACCTTATGGTATTGATAAGCTAATTTGTATTGATTAATATCCTTATATAATTCACTTAATTCGTAAGCCGCATCCTGCATGTGAATCAAATATCCGTTTGTTTGAGCAATTTGATACCCGGAATCAAAATATTGAAAGGCCTCATTGTTTTTATTTAAACGTCTGAATAGTATTCCTTTACTGATGTAACTTAACGAAACCATTTCTTCATCCTTCCGGATTTTGCTCAGCCTCAGGCTCTCATTCAAATATTAGTTTGCTGAATCAAATTTTCCCAGGAGGGTATAAATGTTTCCCATATTGTCGTAATTGATAGCAAGGGACTGAGGCCGGTTAATTCGATTATTGATTTTTATAGCCTTGTTGAAATATTCCAGGGCTGGCGTCAGTTCGTTCTTATGTCTGTAGATTTCTCCAATATTATTGTAATTTGATGCAAGTCCCGCTTCATCTTTTAACTGAAGCCGGATATTCATTGAATTTTGAAAATTCTCGTAAGCTTTATCATACTCTTTTTGATCGTAATAATTGATGCCAATGATATTATAGGTTTCAGCTAACTTGACTGAATCGCCTGCATTCCTGAATATTTCTGAAGCTTTAAGTAAAGCCTCGAGTGCTTTTTCAAACTCAAATTGCCTTTCACAAATTTTTCCAAGTTCAAGACAGGATTTGCCATACCAATACATATCACCTGCTTTATTAAATCCATCCTGCGACTCCACCATCAGATTATAAGCTACTATATAATTTTCCTGCTTGTAATTGGAAACCGACATATAGTATAAAGCTTTTGCCTCTTCGGTCAAATTGCCGGAAGTTTCGGCCAGCGACCGCGCCTGGAAAGCATAATTGTAAGCTTTAAGAGGATTATCTTTTAAATAGCTTTCGGCAAGAAGATTTAAAAGGATTATTTTTTCAGCAGGTTGTGTTGCCAGATAAAATTCTCGTTGCAAGCTATCGCGCAATTCGATAGAAGCTGTTGAGATCAGGCTAAAAAAGAAGACGATAATAACCATTATAAGCAACCGAAACTTACCCGATATTGAAAATTTCATGTGCCAAATTTACAATTAACAGGGAGTAAAAATAATTAAATGTCCCTTCGTTTCAAAATTGCATAGGTAATAAGAATAAATAAGGCGGTATACCCAAGGCAAAGCCCCACATCTCCCAAGATTAGCGCCTCCTGAAAGTCATAATTAAAATCCGGACTTTTTATTTTTATTAAAGAGGTGTTCGGACTTGTAATGACGCTGTTGATGGCATTGATGGGCAGAAATGGAGTCAGCTTATCATTTAACTTGAAATCAAGGATGGGCTCAATAATAAAATATACAAAGTGAACGATGAACGTAATACCCGTTTTTTTAAAAATGACTCCAAGCAGAAGACAAAAACTCAAATAGGCAAAAATTTCAATAAAGTAACCCAGCAAAAAGATCATTTTACCAAACACATCACTAATTGATTTTGAAATGGAGTGAGTAAATCCAAGGTATAGCCCAGAGAAAAATATAACCAGCGTCGAAAAAAGGCTTAAAAGCACCATCAGTTCGAGCTTTGCAATCAGGAAATCTTTTTTGTCCAATCCGCTGATTATGTTTGATCGTATGGTAAGGAAATGATATTCGTTGGTAACAACTATAATGACGATAATACCCAGGATAATTTTAATAAAAAACCGTGTACTGGCGACGAAGGTGATATTCTGCCAGATATCAGGGAAATTAAAAACAATGGCTTTAAATATTCTGAACCTGGAGGGTTCACCCGATTTTTCAGCTATATAATCTATTAAACCAGGTATCCCAAAAATCATGACAGCCAAAAGGGCTGCATAAAACAAGATCATGAGCCAGAATGCCCTGTAGCTGAGATGCTTTCTTAATTCTATTTTAAGCAGTCTGATCATTTTTTGTCCAATAATAATTCCAGGAATTGATCTTCGAGGGTTTTCTTTCGCCGGATCAAATGGGTTACTACAATGCCTTTGCTTACAAGGTAATGATTTAGTTCGGCTATGGTAATTCCCTCTCTTAATTTTACGATAAGCATTTCATGTTCTTCAGTAATTTCAATAACCAGTGCCGATTCGTTTAATCCCATCTTTAATAGTGGAATGTCATCCGATGAAACCTCAATGGTGTCCATTATATTCAGTACATCGCTTACCATGCCATTAAAAAGGATAGATCCATCCTTCAGGACTGCGACATGTGAACATGTTTTTTGAACCTCATCCAGCAGGTGGCTTGCCAGAATGATGGTAATTCCTTCCTTTGCTATGGCAATGATTAATTCTCTTATTTCCGCAATTCCTTTTGGATCAAGGCCGTTCGTAGGTTCATCAAAAATTAAGACCTCTGGCTTGCCCAGCAAAGCGGCTGCAATGGCAAGCCGTTGTTTCATCCCGTAACTAAAAGTTCTGTATTTGGAATCTTTGCGGTGGTATAGATCAACTGTGTGAAGTACTCTTTCAATATCCTTATGGTCAACTTCTTTGATATCCGCAATAATTTTGAGATTTTTTACGGCAGAAAGATAGGGATAAAAAATAGGTTGCTCAAGAATAGCTCCGATTCTCTTCCGGTTGTATTTTGAGTTGGATTCACCAAACCAGGAAAACTTACCGCTATCAGCATTGATTACACTCAGAATAATACCAAGCGTGGTGGTTTTACCGCTTCCATTTGGACCTAGTATTCCAAATATATTGCCTTTAAAAATGTCAAGCGAGAGGTTATTGACGGCGTGGATTTTGCCATATTTTTTGTTGAGGTTATTAATCGAAAGTATTTTTTCCACGCTCAATCTGTTATTTGATAAAACTCAAATCCATCGTTCCGGATGCAATAATAGGAAATCTTTTATTGCCTGAATCATAATGACGAATAATTGCAAAATTAATTTCAGAAAAGGAAAAATTTTGCGAAAACAGGTAATAAATTTTGCTTAATCAGAAAGGATTTGGATTCCCGAATGAACTGTTTCCAAAGCTGTTATTATAAAATCCGGGTTGATGATAATGTTGATATGGATTATTTGAAATTTCTATTTGCCCCTGTATGAATATATTTTTGCCAATTTTATAATCCACCCCCATGATCATTCCCTGGTAATCACCGGCACTGCTTTTAGTTGAAAAAGTATTCTGGTTGAAAAGGTTTATTGCTTTGTAGACTGTTCCGGAAAGAACAAGCCGCTCATTTAATTGATAAGCTCCGGAAGCATAAAGAAACGACCGGGTAAAGTTGGCTGAAGGGTAACCATTACCACCCTCTGCTAAATAGTAATTATAAGGATTTCCAAATGTGTTGGTCAATGTCATCCCGGCTGTCAATGTTAACTTTGGGCTAAGGCGATAATTGATCTGGGGGGAAACATAAGTTCCGAAATATTCACCTGAGCCAAAGCTTGTTCCAGCAAAAGCACCGGCGCTTAAGCGGAATTTCATTTTATTCTCCTTTAAATATGACTCTATTTCTTCCTCATTAAAATCGGAATGGCTATCCTTTACAATTATTGCCGAATCAGAATTGGAATAATTTACCAAACCAGTCTGTCCGGTCAGAAGAAAGGGCATCAATAAAATGAAGTATAGGAAGAAATTTCTCATAACTTGCAAAATTAACGATTTTAAACGAATTAAATTTTGATTTGTTCAACAATAAGTTTTTGAAAAGAGGTCTATTAAACCAATTCTTCTTTGGTTAGTCAAATCATTTGTTTTCTGGTTAATTTCGTTGTCACGAATAATAAATATTGTTGGAGAATTTTCCCGATCATAAAATCCTGGAGATTTGCCAGAGTCCTGATTCAAAGAATTACGGATTTAGTTTGCTCATTAATAAATACCAGAAACAGGTTTATTGGTTGATCCGCCGGATGGTGATTGACCATGATGATGCTGACGATCTGGTTCAGGAAACTTTTATTAAAGTTTGGAAAAACCTTGAAACCTTCAGATCAGAATCCGGCCTTTATACTTGGATTTACAGAATTGCAGTGAACGAATCCCTTTCATTTTTAAAACTTAAAAAGTTAAAGTATGCTTTTCTCGTTCAAAATTTTGACCATGCCCTGACCCGGAAAATTGAAGACGACAATTATTTTAGTGGTGACGAAATTCAATTGAAGCTTCAGAAAGCTATACTGTCATTGCCAGGCAAGCAACGTCTTGTTTTTAATTTGCGGTATTACGAAGAGTTGAAATACGAAGATATGTCACAAATGCTGGGCACATCCGTCGGCGCCCTTAAGGCATCCTATCATATTGCAGTAAAAAAAGTTGAAGAATTCTTAACTAACAATTAAACCTGTGCTGGTTTTTATAATCCAAGACACTGATGAAGCACAAAGATTTAAAATATGAAATAAATGAAGCCCATGAGCTTACTGAATTGGCTCCAGCGCTAGCATCTCTGAAAAAAGCCAACCCGTTCAGTGTTGATGAAAAGTATTTCGATAAGCTTCCGATGGAAATTCTTACAAAAATCACAGAAAGAGAGAAGCGATCGGTATATAGGAGTCTGCTTGATTTTTTGCTTCGCCCAAAGTATGCTTTTCCCATTGCAGCATCTATCCTCCTCATCTTAATGGCCATATTTATTCTCAATAAGCCCGATTCAATAATAGGTCCATCGCTTGTTGATTACACTTTCGACGACATCCTGACCGAAAGCCCTGATATTATAGAAAACATGGATGAATCATTGCTGATTGAAACCCTATTTGCAGATAATGGTGAAATTATAATTGAGTATTTTGATGATAATTATTTTAATGGCTCAACTTTAACCCATGACGAATTGGACGAATACCTTTCAGAAGAAAATTTAACACCCGAATTATTTAATGATTATTAAAAAGTTTATGCAATGAGAACAAATCGGAAAATTACATTAATGGCAACCTTTTTAGGATTGATTGTCATGCTTACCCTAGACTTAACTTCACAGGAAGAACGCCACGAAAGGCATATGGGAGAAAATAAGGAAAGGCTCAAAGCGCATAAAATTGCGTTTATTACTGAACGGCTTCAACTCACACCAGCCGAGGCAGAAAAGTTCTGGCCCATCTACAACGAGCATGAAGTTGCGATGGATTCTTTCCATAAAGAATTCAGGAAAAGTCATCCGTTTGAAACAGAAGACATCGAAGCCATGTCGGATGCCGAAGCCAATACTTTTATTGAGGAACAAATGAAACATGAGCAGCAGGCTATCGAACAGCGAAAAGCATTCATTGGAAAATTAAAGGGAGTAATCCCTTCCATAAAGATATTGATGCTGATGGATGCTGAAAAAGATTTCAGGGTCGAAGTCGTTCGCAAAGTGGTTGGTAAGGATGGCCCGCCGCTGCCTTACGACCAGGAACTAATGGAAAAGCCGGTTAAAAAATAAGAAGGCAGAAAGCCTTCATGCGATAGCCCGCTTGACCGGGACTGGCAGGCAGGAAACCATAAATCATTTTTATATCTCTGGATTCCTGACAAATCCTTGCGGATTTTCAGGAATGCCTTATAACAACAAAATCATTCCTGCGAAGGCAGGAATCCACTTTGAGAAAAGCTCATTTTTGTTTTTTATACAATGCCAGCAACCCAACAGTGGCCTCATCAGGGCTGGTCACATAGGTAGTTAAAGTAAGGGTCTCTTGCGATTTCGGCCAAAAAACCACCGGCATAATGTCACCCCCATATTCCCCGCTTGAATTAAGGTAAGTTTCCCCCTCAAGAAAAGAACCAATGCTCATCATATAAGGCCCCTTAGCCTCATACTGATATAACCCGATATTATTTAATTCCTTAAAATCAATGATCACCTCACCGCACAACACACCATTTTCCTCAAAAAGCCTTTTACTGCGGACAGTGGCATTTTCGTAATCCGACTCCAATTGGTCGCCGTTAATGTAGGAGTTCATTAATTCTTCAAAATCACTGTCTGACACATCCGAGGTATCGTCCTTCATCGACATGATATTAATGAATTTGATGGTGAGCGTACCCGAATTATTGTCCTTTAACTGAAAGGTATATTCCTTTTTCTCCACAGTAAGACAGCCGGTTATCACGATGGATAACACAACGATTAAAAGCAGCGATATTAACGACCTCTTCATATTATTTATTTTCAGCCAAAGGTAAATATTTTTTGGAACTCGTGATTAAGAGGAAAAAAAAGTTAGCTCAAATCAGAAGGTATTATGACTAAGAACAATTTTGGAGATTTTATTGTATCAATAGTTTCTTAACCTCCATTCCTTCTTTCGTCAGGATTTTCATTAGATAAACACCTTTTGGCAGATTGCTTACATCAATTTCAATCCGCTTATGATTTTGGAAGTTATGTTGTATTACTTGTTGTCCTTTGATATCGAAAATACTGACAAAGGATTCTTCATTTAGTGCGTTATCAATGGTAACTATGATGTGCTCAGTTGCAGGATTAGGGTAAGTTTCAATTTCTGGTTGATTTAAATATTCACTTTCACCTGTTTTAAGGTTTACATTTACAATTTAGTGGCTTGTATCTCCATTTTCCGCTTGAATCACATACAAAATTGGCTCACTAAAATCATTTGGGGTTACATTTTTTTGCTGGACAACTCCATCCACAATTGCAATAGCATTATCTGATAGATAAAAAGTGGCTATCAGGTTCGAAACATCTGTACCCCCGGGAGCCTCAACAGTAATGTTTTGTCCGTTAAAAACTCCAATCAAATTGTCCGACAAATTCGGATTATAATTTGTTAGAAAAGCATAGATAAATAACTCATGTTCTGTATTTGGCAGGTAATCTACAACAACAGTTCTGTCTTTACTATTGCCATTTGGAGAAACTACAGAATATATAAGAGGTACAGAAAAATCATTTATTGTAACATCACTGATTTGTAAAACAGAATCAATATATACGGGAACTCCAGGATACACAGAAAAACTGGCTATCAGAGAGGTGAGGTCAGTTTCGTATGGCAAAGAAACCAGGACTGAATCTTCGGTGATAATACCTACATAATCTTCATTTAATTCTGGATTATTTACCGCCTTAAAGCTAAATCCAAGTGAATCAATAGAAGTAATGCTTTTAAATCCATCTGTTTCGATAAATAATCCTGAATCATAATATCTGTCAGCAAAATCACCAATAAGCACCTTGGCTGTGTAGGTCGAATCAGGGATTACATTACAGTATAAATTAATTACCGTGGAGAATCCATTATATTGAATATACTGGCCATTGGAATTATCAATAAAATATTCAGGATAATATGGAACTATATTTTCTACACATATTGGTAAAGTTGTATTAGGTATATAAGCAATGTTTGTATCAGCATAAATATTTCCAAATGGCTTTGGACCTGAAATAAACACACCAATTCCTTCGGGTATATTCGGATATACTGGATATTCTTCAGTCCCAAAAATTATTTTACAAATTAATAAATCATTACCTGGGATAAAACTAAACTCAAGCCCGCTGGCATCCCATGTACTACCACCAAAAAGCTGATTTAATAAAGGATGTCCAGGCAAATTATTTACATAGCCTATATACGGATCATTATTAGGACCAATAGCTAACATGGCTCTTCCTGATGTAAAGAATATACCTTCAGTCATCCCCAGGTTTGTAATCCCATTTGTCGAAAAGGTACCGCTTGAAAGACTATCACCATAATAAATTACATCAATAAAACTTACACTTTCGTCACAAATATTTTGAACCATATCTTCTGGAGATACACTGGTTTCAATGATTAATTGCGAGTAAGATTTAGTCGAAGATATTACTAATAGGATTATTACAGCGTATTGAAAGAAAGTTATTTTCATATTTTTCCTTCTAAAATTATTAAAAATTCAAACCAAGTCCGACATCGATGGTGAATGTATTTGATTTGGCGTCCCAAATCCACGTGGTTTCCCCGTCGAATGTCATCATAAGCTGGGAAAATGAAAAGAAGCCGGATAAATAAGGGGCTAATTTAAACTGGTATCCAACCGGGATATAAAAATCAATATCCCAATTATCGGGAATAAGTAATGCGCCTGCTCCAATAAATCCAAGGTGCTTGTTTCTTCCAAAAAAAGATTTGAAATACAGGCTGGTAATCATTTTTTCAAAGAATCCATAGCCATTATTTATTTCTTTACCATAAAAACCAATTCCGGCTCCAAGGTTTAATTTAACAAGTTCTTTATTTAACAGTAACCTGTAATAATTGAATTTATAAATTTGGTTAAAGGTTTCTGTCTTCGGATATTTTTTTAATTTGCTTTTAAAGTGAGAAAACTCAAAAAATATTGAGTTTTTATAAACTTTTTCTTCCGTTTGTGCAGATAACAAAACCGGAACTACGAGAAGGAATAAAAATAATCTTTTCATTATTTATTTCCTTAAAAGGTAAAAGCAAATTTTTAATCAATTGATTAATTATCCCGTCAAATTTAAATCATATTTTCAAAACAACCAAAAAACTTAACGATAATATAAAACCTAAATTAACCAACGACCAGCTACCAGCAACTTCCATAAGCCGCCTTTGTGGGATAAAAAGATTAACCACAAGGGGCACAAAGATTTTACACAAAGGTCACCAGGGGTTTTACTCTTTGTGTCCATTTTGTCTCCTGCGTGAATTCGTGGTTAAACCTCTTATTTTACCTATTCCCACCATTGCCCTTTCTTTATGCAAAGGAGTGTTTTCCACTAATCTCCCTATTTCAATCTATTTCAACCAATTTCCAATAATCTCCATCAATTTCCCCGCTCTTCCAAACTATCGGATATTTAATATTTTTGCCCTTAATAAAACATACAGCAATGAAAACATCCGTCGAAATAAGCTATTACCCTTTGCGACCCGAGTTTGTAACCCCCATCCTCGATTTCATCAAAAGGTTAAAACAACATAAAGCAATCGAAGCAGTCACCAGCGGCATGAGCACACAGGTCTTCGGTGAGTACAATGCGGTAATGAAAGCGCTCACTACCGAAATTGAAAAATCGTTCGAGCTGCCGCACTCGGTGTTTATTTTAAAGATTGTCAACGCAGACCTTAAGTGAGATGGTTCAAGGTTTCAGGTTTCAGGTTCAAGGTTTCAGGTCCCAAGTTTCAGGTTCCAAGTTTCAGGTTTTGAAAAAAGCCAACGTTTCCCAGTCTGTTGTAAGCAGATGGCAGTATGCAATTGGCAAATTCAAATTGCAAACTCTAGTAAAATCAAAATAGCCCATGATCTTTGAATCCATCTTTCAGACCTTCTGGCACAATCTCCTGAATACTTCCTGGCTTGAATTCACTGCTGTCGTATTCGGGCTGCTCAGCGTGTGGTATGCAAAGCAGGAAAAAATTCTGGTTTATCCTACCGGTATCATTAGTGTGGTCCTCTATGTTTTTATCTGCTACAATGTAAAGCTCTATGCCGATGCAGGAATAAATTTGTTTTACTTTGTGATGAGTGTTTATGGCTGGTATAATTGGGCGATTAAAAAGAATCAACCCATACTTCATATTACTGCTTGCAACAAAAAAGACTGGTATATTTCGATTGGATTGTTCTTTGTTTCGCTAATGATAATTGTTTTTTTGTTGAAAGTATTTAAGAAAGATGATATGGAATACTGGTCAACTTTTGTTCCCTATATTGATACCTTTGTCACCTCAGTTTTTATTATTGGTATGTGGCTGATGGCCCGAAAAAAAATTGAGAACTGGATTCTATGGATCATAGGAGATGTAATTTCGATCCCTCTATTCATATACAAAGGACTTGCCTTTACAGGTTTTCAGTTCATGGTTTTCCTGGTGCTGGCTGTAATGGGGTATATTTCCTGGAAGAAAACACTTATAAGCAGGTTCAATGTTTAAAGTTCAAGGTTTCATGTTTCAGGTTTCATGCTCAAGGATTCATTCCCCTTTTGAAGAGCCTGTCCCGCCTTGGCGGGAGGGTAGGGGGATGTGGCATTTTTCAAGTTTCGAATTTCAAACTCCAAGTCCCATGCTCCATGCAAAATTCAATTAATCAAAAGCTAATCGAATGACCAAACGCATTTCTATAACAGGTCCCGAAAGCGCCGGAAAATCAGATTTGGCCAAAGCCCTGGCTGAACATTACCAGACTGTTTGGGTTCCGGAGTATGCAAGAGATTACCTGAATAACTTGAACCGTCCTTACGATTATGAGGATATCCTGAAGATTGCAAAGGGACAGGTAAAAGCAGAAAAAAAAATACTGAAATATTCAAATCGGCTCATCTTTGTTGATACAGAAATGATCGTATTGAAGATCTGGTGTGTGGTGAAGTATGGTAAATGCCATCCGTGGATATTGGATCGGCTTGCAAAGCAAAATTATGAACTTTATTTATTGACCGATATTGACTTACCCTGGCAACCGGATCCGCTACGGGAGCATCCAGATAAGCGAAGAGAATTATTTAATCTATATTTGGACGAATTAAAAAAACGAAATTTGCCATTCGAAATCGTCAATGGCTTTGGTCAGCAACGCTTGCTAAATGCGATAATGCATGTCGAAAAGCGATTAAAGATTGATCATTAAGGTCACATGACTTATAAAAGTATTATATGACTCATCATCCCAAACGAATATGTATGCTTGCTGACACTCATGGTCTTTACGATGACCGCATTTACTGGAAGGAAGCTGTCTCGCTCAGTCGAAGCGGATATGAAGTGTACTATGTCCTGGCGACAGACAGGGCCAAGAATGGAATTACCGGGGAGGGGATTCATTATACAATGATTAAAAGGAAAACGTTTTCCGGAAACAGGTATATCAATTACCTGGTGAAGTTGCTGCTTCCCGGAGGGCTTTATAAACATATGTTCAAGATTGCAAAGTCTGTTAAAGCAGATGTTTACCATATACACGATTTAAAAGTAAACCGCCTGGGTTTAAAATTAAAGAAGCTTCCCTGGAAACCAAAACTGGTTTATGATGTACATGAACCTTACCCTGAAAATATTCTGGATTACAATGAAACAAAGGGGTTGGCTACATTTGTAAAAAACCGCTACGCTGAGTACATCAGGAAATGGGAGAACAATTATGCCCTGAAGTACGATTTCATCATCGCCACTGAGGAGAATGTTCAGGCGAGATTCAGAGGATTTTTGCCGGACGAAAAAGTTCAGATAATTTATAATTATACTGATCTGGATAATTCTCAAATCCCTTTAGCCACAGAAGAGAAAGATTACGATGCAATTTATAGCGGTGGAATTACAAAGCGACGGGGCGCAATGAAAATTCTCGGAGCAGTCAGTTTGGCAAAAAAGGAACGACCGGATTTGAAGGTGCTGTTTCTCGGTACATTCTTTCCTCCGGAATTGAGTAAGGAAATGTCTGATTTTATTAAGAAGAATAATCTTGAGGAAAATGTGATCCTGATGGATGCCATTCCCTACAAAGAAGTAGCAGGGTTTTATCGCAAAAGTAAACTTGGACTGGGAATTTTCCTTCCCATCCGAACGCACGAAATCATTCTGCAAATCAAGATTTTTGAATACATGAATTTCGGACTGCCGATTATCGGAAGTAATTTCGGCCACATCAACCGTTACATTAATGAGTACAAGGCAGGTTTGACTGTCAATCCCGAAAGCGAAGAAGAGATAGCCCATGCAATAACTTCTCTGTTAAAAAATAAAAATCTTTATGAAGAAATGAGCAGGAATGGATTAAAGGCATCTGAAAAATTTAAATGGCAATTCATGGAGGAGAAATTACTAAGTATTTATCATGAATTGTTAGCCGATAAAAATTGATTAAAGGATGACAGATTCAAGGCTAAATAATTCCGGGTTCATGAAGGATTTAAGCTGGTATCTGCTTGGAACCATCATCCCCATGGGAGTTGGATTTATTAAAACCCCCATTTTTACCCGTTATTTTACACCGGAAGAATATGGATACCTCGGTCTAATTACCATTACCTTTTCATACATTTCAGTTTTTCTTTATTCATGGCTTTCGGGATGCCTCTGGCGGTATTATAATGCCTACAAGGAAAAGAACGACCTTAAAACGCTCTACTCTAACCTGTTCCTCATCTTTTCTGGAGCGAGTTTTTTTTTGCTTGTCATTTCAGTCATTTGGTTTCTTTTTTCGGAAAATGAACTAATCAGGCAATTGATCATCCTGTCTTTTATTCAATACCTGATTCGTGAGCTTATCGGTTTATACCTGATCATCGCAAGGCTTGAAGGGAAGTCGATGAAATACAATATCATTCATTCCCTGCGGGCAGTGCTCAGTTTCGGTTTGCTTTATGTGATGGCTTTTGGCTATCATTTCAGGATTACATCAGTACTAACCAGCACCATTTTCATCGATGCCGTTGCATTGATTTATCTTTTGGCTCTGAACAAAGAAGGAGTGATTTTATCATTAAAGAAAATAGCTCGACCCACTTTGAGTGTATTGTTCAGGTTTGGAAGTGTTGGCCTGATTGCAAATTTTTGTTTCCTGCTTGTCAGTTCAAGCGACCGGTATATCATTGCACTTTTTACTGACATGGCGTCGGTTGGCATTTATAACCAGGTTTATTCCATTTGTCAGCTAAGTGTTGTGGCCCTGGTGACTGTTTATTTTAATACCATCAATCCCAAATTAAACAGGGAACTGGAACTTAATTTTCAGAACGCAAATATCCTGATCTCAAAGTACCTTTATGTTTTTCTGCTTCTTGGTTTACCGCTGATCACCTGGCTTAGCCTATTTTCCAAATCGCTCTCTTTCATCCTTCTTGGCGGGGAATTCAGAAGTGGTTATACCATCATGCCTTATATTTTTATAAGTGCCTTCCTTTACGGAATATTTATGTTCATCGAGGTAAAATTTAAATTTGCGGATAAACTGAAAAATATTGCCATTGGAGTTATTATTGCCAGCATTCTGAATATTGGACTGAATTTCATTTTCATTCCATTATATGGTTACCAGTGGGCAGCTATTACAACACTGGCAGCTTACTTATTTTTGTTATTGTATTTTTATCTTCAGGATGATGCGGGCTTTTTCAGAAGCAGGGAATACATCATCAGCATCGGACTCCTGATTCTGCTGCTGATCCTGCAGATAGCACTTGACCAAATGATAAAAAGATTTTACGATCTTACTTTCAGCCAAACAATGATTGAAGCTTTTTTGTTTATAGTTGTTTATTTGCTATTGTTTGGTAAAAAGATTCTTAAACTTAAAATCCCCGTCTGAATGAAATCGATTGTACGGATTACCTTCCTATTAATTATTCTATACGCCTGTTCAGGAAAAGATGATAATATAGCTTTGGAACCTATTAAAAAACCTGAGTTGCAGCACGGGAAAAATATCATCCTTATGATCGGGGATGGAATGGGCCTTACCCAGATAACCAGCGCCCGAACTGTAAACGGAGGTAACCTGAATATCCTTCGTTGTCGTTCCATTGGAATACAATCCACCCATGCTGCCGATAAATATGTAACCGACTCAGGAGCTGCAGCAACAGCAATGGCATGTGGTGAAAAAGCCAACTTTTATTCGGTTGGTGTTGATACTGCTGGAAATCCTTTAACCAGCATTGTAGAAATTGCTGAAGTAAATCAACTTTCTACTGGTTTGATTACTACTTCTGAGATTACTCATGCCACGCCTGCAGCTTTTTTTGCCCACCAAACCGACCGTTATCAGTATGAAGCAATGGCATTGGAGCTTGTCAGCAAGGGTGTGGATTTTTTTCTGGGTGGTGGCTGGAAATACTTTAACCAGCGTTCAGATGGTTTAAATTTATTGGATTCCCTTGTAAAAAGAGATTATCAGGTTAAAGATAATCTATCTTTTGTTTCGGGAAATCAAAAAGCGGCAGTATTGATTTCTGAAGGTGCCCCATTAACTTACCTCCACGGTAGGGGAAATGTTTTACCTGATGCTGTTACTGTTGCTGTGAGCCGTCTTTCACAAAATAAAAGGGGATTTTTTTTAATGGTTGAAGGCGCTCAGATCGACTGGGCAGGTGAGGATAATGACCAGGATTACCTGATGGCTGAAATGCTCGATTTTGACAGGGCTGTCGGAAGGGCATTGGATTTTGCAGAAGCTGATGGAAACACACTTGTTGTTATTACAGGTGATCATGAAACCGGAGGTTATTCACTTATCGATGGTAATTTATCTAACCATACAGTTCAGGGTCAGTTTTTAACCTGGCTGCATACCGGAAGCATGGTGCCTGTTTTTGCATTCGGACCAGGTGAAGAAGAATTTACCGGGGTTTATGAAAATACAGCCTTTTTCTATAAATTTCTTGAATTCTTTGGGTTGGATCAATAATCTCAGGTTTTCCCTTCGAAAATAAAGGTTACTAAATTCAACGGAATTTATTCTTGTTGGAAAAATTCAGTTGCCAATTTAAATAAACTTTATACCAACCCAGGCCCTATTACTCCCCATATTCATGATAAAACTTCCGAAGTTGCGTTTCCAGATCTTCGAATGCAACGAAGTGATTGGTGCAACCGCACCTGGAACAGATGAATACCTTCCCACCCAGTTCGAGGGTGAATGGAATCATGGGAGCATTGCAGTTTGCTACATCGCATTCGTCGTTGCTTTTTAATTCCTTGTTGCATGTTGGGCAGTATACCCGTGCAATTTCACCTTTTTTTAAATCAAAATCGCAGAGATGATCATAGCATCCATAAATCGAACAAAGTCTGATCGTTCCTCTCTCAGAGGGTGTTTCGATGTTTAACTTGATGCTGGGAGCCTCATGCAACATTGTTTCCGAATCCATAAAAGAATTTCCGCAATGGGGACATTTTACTCTCAGCGAAACTGTTTTTGTCATAGGAACTTCCCTTTAATTTGTTATTAAAAAATAAAACTAAAAATATTTAAAATAAACCAACAATTCATTAGGCAACTTTGAGCGAATAAAAGTAAAGAAAATATCTTTCGGTTCAATTAAATGGTTAAAAATAAATATCTGAAGATATGTTGCCATAGCAAAAATTATAAATAAGGATTTGATTAACAAAACATATTTTTGCAACAATTCGGGTAATACAAACTTGAAATATAAATTGATAAAATTTGGCTGGTCAGAAAGAATATCTTGCAAATCGTATACACATACGTGGAAGGGTTCAGGGTGTGGGATTCAGACCATTTATTTATCGTCTTGCCCATCAGTATTATTTGAATGGATGGGTAGAGAATCGTAATGACGGAGTAATTATTCATATTGAGGGAAATCCTGATTCGGTTGAATCATTCATCAGAGTCATCCAGGAACAAGCTCCTCCGGCTTCTTCCATCACAGAAATTTTTCATGAGCCAGTTCTGAATGAAGGTTATTCTGATTTCAGGATTGTAAAAAGTGAAAACACTTCGGACCAGGTTACCGACATCAGCCCTGACATTGCTGTTTGTAAAGATTGTCTGGAGGATTTGAAAATCCAATCGCATCGAATTGA
Organism: uncultured Bacteroidales bacterium; assembly: GCA_963749345.1. GTDB lineage: Bacteria > Bacteroidota > Bacteroidia > Bacteroidales > JAADJA01 > JAADJA01. The sequence continues at coordinate 2,126,015 of CAVVMO010000004.1, forward strand.
TTACCCGTTTATCAATTGCACCAATTGCGGTCCACGATTCTCAATCATTAGAGATTTGCCTTACGACCGGCCTAATACAACAATGGATCCCTTTCAGTTGTGTGATACCTGCCGAAAGGAGTATGAAGATGTTTTGGACAGACGATTTCATGCACAGCCGGTTGCCTGTTCTGAGTGTGGACCAGAATATGAGCTGATCATAGGAGAAGAATCTATAAAATCCTTCGCTGAAATTTTAAATAAAACATGCACGCTTCTTGAAAGCAGTAAAATTATTGCCATCAAGGGGATTGGAGGTTTTCAGATTGCCTGCGATGCCCAAAATGAAGAAGCCGTAAACCGATTGCGTGAAAGAAAGATCAGGGAAGGAAAGCCTTTTGCCGTAATGTTTGGAAGTGTTGAATCTTTGCAGGAGTTTGTCCATCTGTATCCTGAAGAGAAGAAGTCTGTTCAATCATGGCGGAGGCCGATTGTGATTGCACAGGAAAAGAAAAAATTAGCTTTTGGAGTTAGTGTCGGTTTCAGGACAATAGGCGCTATGCTGCCTTACATGCCTTTTCATCATTTGCTTTTTGAGGAGCTGAAGATCCCAGCGATTGTGCTTACGAGCGGGAACCTGTCGGATGAACCTATCGTGATTGATAACCGGGAAGCGGTTGAAAAGCTGACTCGAATCGCTGATGCTATTATAGTCTATAACCGTGAAATTTATAACCGCACCGATGATTCGGTAGTTATGAGTGTAAATGAAAAGGAACGGTTGATCCGTCGCTCAAGAGGATATTCCCCTGAACCGATAAACCTGAATCTGAATGTGGATGGAATTTTTGCAGCAGGAGCTGAGTTGGTGAATTGTTTTTGCATAGGAAAAGGTAATCAGGCGATTCTTAGTCAACATATCGGTGATTTGAAAAATTTGGAGACGCTGGAATTTTATTCGGAATCATTCGAAAGGTTTAAAAAACTTTTTCGCACAAATCCTAACCTCGTGGTTCATGATATGCATCCTGATTATTTATCAACCCGATTTGCCAAAGATTTGAACATAGAAAGGTTAGAAGTTCAGCATCATCATGCGCATATTGCATCGTGCATGGCGGAGCATAACCTGGATGAAAAGGTAATCGGCGTGAGCATGGATGGGACCGGTTACGGTGACGATGGTAATATCTGGGGCGGGGAATTCTTTGTTTGCGATCTGGCAGATTATGCAAGGGAAATTCATTTTGAATATATCCCGCTTCCGGGGGGCGATTCGGTTACTAAAGAACCCTGGAGAACGGCAGTTTCGTACCTTTATAAAATTTATGGAAAGGATTTCCTGAAACTTGAAATTCCGTTTATTCAAAACCTGGATTTGACAAAAACAAAAATGATCATTCAGGCCATTGACAAGAAAATAAATTGTCCGTTGAGTTCAAGCGCCGGAAGGTTGTTTGATGCAGTGGCTGCAATTACAAATGTTTGTCCGGTTTCAAAATTTCATGCTGAAGCCCCCATGCGGCTTGAAAATGTTGCTTCAGGTACCATTGAAATTGCTTACCCTTTCGATTTTGGCGAAGTGATTTCTTTTGAACCGACAATACAGGAAATTGTTCAGGATTTATTGGAAGGAGTTAATGTGTCTGAGATTTCAGCAAAATTTCACAACACGGTGATTAATGTTATTTTTACCGTTGCCAGCCAAATAAGAAAAGAAACCGGATTGAATAAAATTGTTTTGTCAGGCGGAACGTTTCAGAACAAATATATTCTCAGCAGAGTGGAGTTAATTTTGAAAAAGGATGGATTTGAGGTATTTTCGCATTGTAAAATCCCTTCAAATGACGGCGGAATCGCATTGGGTCAATTGGTAATAGCGGCAAAGAGAAGAGAACCAGGGAAAAATTCGTAATTCGTAAATCAAAAATCGAAAATCAAAATGTGTTTAAGCATACCTGCAAAAGTAGAAAGCATTGAAGGAGAAATGGCGGTGGTATCCGTTGGCGGGACAAAATACAATGCCAGCCTGCAAATGCTGGATGATGTAAAAATTGGTGACTATATATTAATGCATACCGGTTTTGCGATTCAGAAGATGAGTGAAGAAGAAGCTTTGGAATCGCTAAAGGTTTTTGAGGAGTTTGAAGAGTTGAATAAGAAGTTGGATAAGAAAGAGAGGGAGAGTGGGAAACGCATAATATAAGTTCATAGAGTGACTAAAGTTCATAAAGTGACTAAAGTACTAAAAGTTGAGTAACAAAAATATGCCATGGATAATAAGGAATTTGCCCGGCAATTAGAGGAGAGAACGTTGATATTTGCGGTCAGAATAATAAAATTATCTGCGAAACTTCCCAATACAACTGAAGGAAAAGTGGTCAGGAATCAACTAACGAAAGCTGGAACAAGTGTGGGCGCCAATTACAGAGAAGCAAACAGATCAAGAAGTAAGGCAGACTTTAAAAGCAAAATAAAAATATGTGAAAGTGAAGCAAGTGAAACTAATTATTGGTTAAAGATTATCCGTTTTTTGAAATGGTTGGAGGAAAAAGAGACAGAATGGGATTACAAAGAATCCGAAGAACTTCTGGCAATTTTTACTTCAATTAGTAAAAGTCTTACAACATAAATATTTAAAACTTTTAACTTTCAATTGATTTCAGGCATACAAAGACTTCAGGCACTCTATGAACTCTATGAACTTGAGACACTTTAATATACTTTAAGTACTTTATATGAAATTTATTGATGAATATAGAGACAAAGATCTCGTTCAGAAATTAGTTGAACACATTAAAAGGGTGTCAAAAAAACAAATTTCCCTGATGGAAGTTTGCGGCGGTCATACGATGTCTATTCAGAAATTCGGAATACCATTTTTACTGCCCGGCACTATTAAACTGATCTCTGGTCCGGGTTGCCCTGTCTGTGTTTCCGATCGCAAGTATATCGATCAGGCAATTGCCTATGCCCGGCTTGATGATGTGATCATTGCTACCTACGGAGATTTGATCCGCGTTCCCGGTTCAACTTCTACGCTTGACCAGGAAAAGGCAAACGGAGCTGATGTGCGCATTGTTTATTCGGTTTTGGATGCACTTAAAATTGCAAGGGACAACCTGAATAAAAAAATCGTCTTTTTGGGTATTGGATTTGAGACAACAGCGCCGGGTTCTGCTGTCGGAGTCATCAATGCAAGGATGGAAGGAATCAGTAATTTTTATCTATTCAGCTCGCATAAGGTTATGCCGCCGGCAATGGAGGCTTTGATAGATGAAGGTGTCAAACTTGACGGATATATTGCTCCGGGTCATGTCAGTGCAATTACCGGAACTTCAATTTATCAAAGAATACCCGAGAAATATAGATTGGGTGTTGTGATTTCAGGATTTGAGCCGGTTGATCTCTTAAAAGCAATATTAATGCTCGTCTATCAAATCGAAAAAAATGACCCGAAAGTTGAAATTGCTTATACACGGGTTGTAAAACCTGAAGGAAATATAAAAGCGCAGCAAATGCTTGAAGAGGTATTTGAATTGCGGGATGATTGGTGGCGCGGTCTGGGTGTTCTTCCAAAAAGCGGCCTTAAAGTCAGGGAAAAATATGCAGACCATGATGCTGAAATTCAAATTCCCGTCAAGGTTGAGCCGACAAGGGAAGATAAAGGCTGTATTTGTGGTGAAATATTAAAGGGAATCAAAAATCCAAAAGATTGTAAGCTATTTGGCAAAGCCTGTACTCCAAATAATCCCGTTGGCGCTTGCATGGTTTCACATGAAGGATCCTGCCATGCCTATTACCGGTATAAAAGAGATTGATTAAAGATGTTGATGTTTTATTGATTATTTTCATACATTTGCATTTATGATAAACTGGAAAGAACATATAATCTCAGATTCTTCAATTTTAGCCGGCAAGCCGGTAATAAAGGGCACACGGATTTCGGTTGAATTAATCCTTGAAAAACTTTCTGAAGAAGAAACAATAGACCAGATTCTTATGGCACACCCCCATATAAATAAAGAAAGTATTTTAGCTTGTCTTGCCTTTGCCAAAGATTCGTTAAACAATGAAGTTACATATCAATTGGTATCGTGAAGTGCGTTGCAGATGAGAGTGTTGATAAGCCGATTGTTGAAGCATTGCGTGCCAATGGACATGAGGTTTATTATATTCTTGAGGAAAATCATGGGATCCCAGATAATGAAGTACTCAAGATTGCAAATGAAAAAAACAGTATCCTGATCACCTCTGATAAAGATTTTGGAGAAATTGTTTTCAGGCAAAAAAGACACCATCTTGGAGTTGTTTTAATCAGGTTATCCGGGTTAAACAGTGAGCAGAAAATTATTTTGACACTCAGTGCCATCGAACGCCATCAGGAGGAAATGATAAACCATTTTTCAGTTATTTCCAAAACCCATATCAGAATCATAAAATTATAATCCCTAATGATTAAAAATATACTTCTTGGTCATGGTAGCGGAGGCAAATTATCAAATGATCTGATCAAAGATCTGTTTGTAAAATATTTCTCTAATGATATTTTAAAGGAACAAACAGATGCAGCTGTTATTCAGGTGGCTTCCAAAAATCTGGCCTTTACGACCGATTCATTTGTGGTTGACCCGATATTCTTTCCGGGCGGTGATATTGGAAAGCTGGCTGTGGCTGGAACTGTTAACGACCTGGCGGTATCCGGTTCAAAGCCACTCTTTTTGAGTACTTCATTTATCATTGAAGAAGGATTTTCATTGGCAGACCTTGAAAGAATTGTCAAATCAATGGCTCAGGAGGCTAAAGTAGCAGGAATTTCAATTGTAACCGGGGACACAAAAGTTGTCAACCGTGGAAAATGCGATAAAGTTTTTATTAATACAAGCGGAGTTGGAGGACTATTACCGAAGCATATCAATATTGGAAAAGGAAGTAACATCCAACCCGGAGATAAAATCATCATCAACGGTACAATCGGTGATCATGGGATGGCTGTAATGGCTGCACGTGAAGAACTCAGTTTCACCACAGACATTAAATCGGATTGCGCCTGTTTGAATCATTTGATTGGTGAGGCTTTCGCTGTAACAGACCAAATAAGATTTATGCGAGATGCTACACGCGGAGGACTGGCAACTGTCTTTTGTGAACTGGCAGAGAAAAAAAATTTTGGGATTGAGATTAACGAGGCAGCCTTGCCGGTAAATGAAAACGTAAGGGGAATGTGCGAGCTGCTTGGATTTGATCCGCTTTATGTTGCCAATGAAGGTAAGGTGGTAATGGTGGTTGGAAAAAAAGATGCTGAAAAAGTGCTGGAAACTTTAAGGAAGAATAAATTAGGTAAGGAGGCAGCCATTATTGGAGAAATCGTCAATGAGCACCTTGGCAGAGCCTGGCTGACAACAGGAATTGGAGGAAGAAGGATCATTGATATGTTAGCAGGGGAGCAACTACCGAGGATTTGTTGATTCAGAAATAATAAAGATAATTAAGAAAATGCACGAATTATCAATAGCCCTTGACATAATCGAAATTGCAGAAGAAAACGCAAGAAAAGCAAACGCTTCTGTGATAACTGAAATTGAGTTGGATATTGGAAGTCAAGCGGGTGTGGTTATTGAAGCATTGGAATTTGCAATTGAATCTGCTAAGAAAGATACCATGCTTGAAAAGGCAAATTGGGTGATCAATGAAATTCCGGCACTGGCCAGATGTAATTCCTGCCATCAAGAATTTGAAACCGAAGACCTTTTTTCGCCCTGTCCAAAATGCAGTAATTTATTTTCTGATATCTTTCAGGGAAAAGAGCTTCGGGTCAAGTCTCTGAAAGTAGAATAATCAATATCTTTGCATTAAAAAATCTAAAATCTAATTTCTAAAATCTAAAATCTTATATCTTTATGTGCGACACTTGCGGATGCGGGCACGACGATGGCGTAACCATCAGGAAACCGGGCCAGCAAAATTCAGAAGAACATCATCACGAACATACTCACGCTCATGAGCATGAGCACGATCATCATGGGGAAAAACATTCTCATTCACACGAGCACAAGCATACTCATCCTCACGATCACGACCATAGCCACGCTCATGGAGATCATAGCCATTCCCACGATCATGACCACCATCATCATGAGGAGGGTCATGCTCACCATCATAACGGCGATGATCATCATCATTCGCATGGAAGGGAAATTCAGGTTGAGCAGGACATTTTATCGAAGAATAACCTGCTGGCGGAACGCAACCGTGGCTTTTTTGAAGCCAGGAACATTCTTGCCCTTAATCTTGTAAGTTCTCCTGGTTCCGGTAAAACAAGTCTGCTGGAAAAGACAATTAAGGAGCTGGGAAAAGAAATTAAATTCTTCGTGATCGAAGGTGACCAGCAAACCATGAATGATGCAAACCGCATCCATGCAGCAGGAGCACCTGTTGTGCAGATCAATACCGGAAATGGTTGTCATCTTGATTCAGATATGGTGAACAAGGCTGTTAAAGAACTGAATGTTGAAAGTAATTCTGTACTGATGATTGAAAATGTTGGGAACCTGGTTTGCCCATCTTTGTTTGACCTTGGCGAAGCACACCGTGTGGTCATCATTAGCACCACAGAAGGAGATGACAAACCCCTTAAGTATCCCACAATGTTCCAATCATCGGATATTTGTATCATCAATAAAACAGACCTTTTGCCGTATGTAGATTTCGATGTTGAGAAAACTAAACAATATGCCTTGCAGGTCAACCATCATTTGAAGTTCTTTGAGCTTTCGGTAAAGACAGGTGAGGGAATGGATAGCTGGTACAAATGGCTTAAAGGACAAATAAAATGATACAATAGACATTGAAGCAGTGTTGCTATTCAATGATAGAACTTCATAAATCTTTATCATTCATATATCTATAATTGAAAATCGAATTAACTCCCATCGGTACTATCCACACTCCTTACATCGATGATGCTCCTTTTACCGATTTTGAAAATGCAGAAGGTGAATTTTACATTGAATTGAATAAAGAATATACTGATGGACTTTACCTGCTCGATAAGCTGAATTACTGTTATATCCTCTTTTACTTTCATAAACCGAAAAGAGAGTCTAAAATGCGCGTATTCCCTCCTAGAGGCAATGGAATTGAAGTCGGTCTCTGGGCTACCCGCTCACCTAACCGGATCAACCCAGTTGGCTTAACCATTGCCAAAATTAAAAAGATTGAAGGCAACCGGGTTTATACCTCCGGACTTGACATTCTTGATGGAACACCCTTGCTTGATATTAAGCCCTATATTCGCGATTTTGATATGAAAGAGGATGCAAATATGGGTTGGATAGAAACAAAGTCAGATATTTAAAAATCCAAAAGACAATGAAAAGATATATTGCTTTAGCATTTTTCATAAGTGGTTACATTTATGCAATTGGTCAAGCCGGAAAAGCAGAAGATTTCACCCAATTTGTCAACCCATTCATTGGCACACAAAAAATGGGGCACACCTTTCCCGGGGCGGTGGTACCTTTTGGGATGGTGCAGTTGAGCCCGGATACCGATACTATTGGTTATTGGGAAGAGGATCATTACAATAAAAAAGTTTATGAGTATTGTGCAGGCTACCAATACGACGATCCAACCATCGTTGGATTCAGCCATACCCATTTCAGCGGAACCGGCCATTCCGATCTGGGTGATTTCCTGATTATGCCCACAAGCGGTGAACTGCAAATCAATCCTGGCACTGCTGATCATCCTGAAAAAGGATACCGTTCGACCTATAATAAAAAAACCGAACGGGCTGAACCTGGTTATTACAGTGTAAAGCTGGATGATGGAAATATATTGGCAGAAATAACAGCCACCGAGCGGGTAGGTTTTCATCAATATTCAATGGCTGAAACAAAAGATGCTCACATCATCCTCGATCTGATCCATGGAATTTACAATTACGAAGATAAAAATATTTGGACTTTTATTCGGGTGGAAAATGATACTTTGGTAACCGGTTACCGGCAGACTTCAGGCTGGGCGCGTACACGAACTGTCTATTTTGCGATGGTTTTCAGCAAACCTTATAAAAGTTACGGCCACAAAAAGTATGATCAATTGGTTTATCGGGGATTCTACAGGAAATTTAACGAAGAGCAAAACTTCCCTGAAATGGCCGGACACAAGATCAGGGCATATTTCAATTTTGATATTGAAGAACACCAGCAACTAAAGATCAAGTTTGCTCTATCAGCAGTAAGTACTGAAGGCGCAATAAAAAACCTGTCGGCTGAAATCCCGCATTGGAACTTTGGTAAAATCCGGCAAGAAGCAAAGGAAAAGTGGAACAGGGAATTATCTAAAATAAAGGTAGAAACCATTACACCGGATGAAAAAGTAGTTTTCTATACTGCCCTTTACCATGCTTTTTTAAGTCCGATCATTTATGAAGATGTTGATGGCAATTACCGCGGGCTGGATCAGAATATTCATCAATCGGATGGATTTACAAATTATACGGTCTTTTCCTTGTGGGATACATACCGGGCACTGCATCCATTATTTAACCTGGTTCAGCCCGAAAGAAATTCCGACATGATTAGCTCCATGCTGGCTCATTTCGATCAGAGTGTGCATCCGATGCTTCCAGTCTGGTCGCATTACAGCAACGAAAACTGGTGTATGATTGGCTATCACAGCGTTTCAGTTATTGCCGATGCCATTCAAAAAGGAATTTATAAGGGCGATATAAGCCGTGCTTTAAATACCTGTGTTCAGACAGCCAATTATGGTCCTTTTGACGGGCTTCAATATTATATTGATCTTGGTTATGTGCCCGAAGATAAAAGCGGTAGTTCGGTGAGCAAAACACTTGAATATGCCTATGACGACTGGGCAATTGCACAGATAGCGAAAAAAGCAGAGAATAAGGAAGTCTATGATAAATTCATGGCGCGATCAACGAATTATAAAAATGTCTATGATCCAGAAATTGGTTTTATGCGTCCCAAACTTTCGGATGGCACTTTCAAAAAGGAATTTGATCCGTTGAATACTCACGGTCAGGGCTTCATTGAAGGCAATGCCTGGAACTATGGGTTATATGTTCCACAGGATCCGAATGCACTTATCGAAACGATGGGAGGGAAGAAGAAATTTTCGAAAATGCTCGATCAGTTATTTACGCTTCAGTTGGAAGACAAGCACATCGAAGCCAATGAAGACATTACCCGCGACGGCATCATAGGTCTTTATGTTCATGGCAACGAACCCGGGCATCATATTCCTTATCTTTATAATTGGGCCGGTCATCCTGAAAAGGCACAGGAACGTGTCCGAATGATATGCAGTACCATGTATGCCAATTCCCCAAATGGACTTTGCGGCAACGACGATTGCGGGCAGATGAGCGCTTGGTACATTTTCAGTGCGCTGGGTTTTTATCCTGTTTGCCCCGGTTCCGATGAGTATGCTCTTGGAAGTCCAATGGTAAAATCTGCTGAGATTGATTTGGGCAATGGCAAAATCCTAAAAATAAAAGTGGAAAACCAGTCTGCAGAAAATCTGCAGGTAAAGGAAATTATGCTTAATGGGAATAAGTTGGAAGCACCTTTTCTGAAGCATACTGAATTGAGTGGAGGAGGAGAAATGGTAGTGAAAATGAAATAATACCAATAACATGGATTGTCATTATCGACACAGATTATCAGGTAATCGTTTGAGGACAGATTTGATGACTGGTAATTTTATCATCATATCTTAAAAAATTAATGGTGGATATTTAGGGAGCTTCAGTATAACTTACTCTATCCTCTTTATCATTCATACCTTAAAGAATCTGAGGGATTTAACAATGCTGTTTTGATGGTGCGATGGCTGATGGTAGCTAATGCAATGACCAGTGCGATGACAAAACCAAAAAGAAAATCGGCTATTTGCAGGTTGATCCGGTAATGATAATTTTGGAGCCAGTCATTTGCAATCCAATAAATTATTGGCCAGGCAATGGCCGTTGAAATAACAATCAGGATTAAAATCTCTTTGGCCACCAATGTCCATATGTTGCTTATGGTTGCACCAAATGTTTTCCTTATCCCAATCTCTTTGGTTCGCTGTTGAACAGAAAATGATGTCAATCCATATAAACCCAATGACGCAATGAAAATAGCCAAAATGGTGAACAGGATGGCCAGTTGGGCATTTTGCTTTTCTTCTTTGTACAATCGTTCAAAGTCTTTGTCCATAAAAAAATATTGCATGGGATCGTTGTTGGTGTATGATCGCCAAACTTCTTCAATTTTTTCTATGGTTACCGATGAAGCCGCTGGTGATAACTTTATGCTAATATACCCCCAGTTGTTTTCTTCATCCTTAAACCTAAGGATGTAGGGTGTGATATCATTCCTGAGGGACTCATGGTGAAAGTCTCTCACCACACCAATGATGGGCATGTAGGTCACTTCATCTGATTCATCCTTTCTTGTTTCAAAACGTATAGCAAACGGGTCTTCCATTGAAAAACTGTGAACGGCATTTTCATTCACGACACACGCATCATTGTCTGTTGAAAATGACGGATCGAAGAACCTTCCGGAAGATAATAGGATACCATATACATCGAGATAATCATAATCAACCCAATTCGTTTGAAGTAAATATGATTCCTCAGGCCGGCCTTTTATTACATAGCCGTTATTGTTATTATTATGACCCGGAACTGCTGTGGAGGATGCTACTTTAACGACACCCGGAATATTTCGCAGTTCATCTGTAAAAGTTTTTACTTTTTTCCCAATGGTGCTGGCATTCCGAAGCACAAGCAAATGTTCTTTATTAAATCCCAGATCTTTATTGAGCATAAATCGAATCTGTCTGAACATAATCAATGTGCCAACAATCAGGGTAATCGAAATCGAAAACTGCAGAACCACAAGGATCCTTTTCACACCGGTACCTCCCCGGTTATTGGTTCGCATTCCTTTTAATACCAGGTAAGGATTAAATGATGACAGATAGAAAGCAGGATATGTGCCTGCAAGAATGCCGATTATCACAGAAAAAATAATCATTACTGGTATCGGATACCATGTGCTCACATATCCAACATTCAGATGTAAACCCAATAGTTTATTGAAAAATGGCAAGGATATCTCCACTATTAAAATGGTTATAAGCAAAGCAAGTAAAGAAAGGATGATGGTTTCAACCAGGAATTGACTGACCAGCATACCTTTTGTTGAACCACTGACTTTTTTAATCCCGACCTCTTTGGCCCTTTTGGAAGCCTGGGCTGTTGAAAGGTTCATGAAATTAATCGAAGCAATTACAATAATCAATACGGAAATGCTTCCAAAAATCCACAGGTATTTTGGATCATTGGCCGGTTTCAGATCCTGTTCGATGGAAGGTTCAAGGTGGATGTCGGTCAATTTCTGCAAAAACATGTTGTACTTATTTCCCTGAGCTAAAAAATCCTGCATGGTTATACCAAAATATTTTGTAACCAAAGGTCCTACGTATTTTATAATCATTTCTGAAAACCGATTGTTGACTTTTTGTGGATCAGTATTAGGATGCAGCAGGACATAGGTGTTGAAGCTGTTTGATAACCATTGGTCTTCTGTTGCTCGGGGATTGGTCATAAACGAACCGATCAAATTGGCATCAAAATGTGTGTTCGCAGGTATATCTTCCATCACTCCGGTAACCCGGTAATAGCTGGTATCGTTTCCTATTTTAATCATCTTATCTATGGGGTCATTTTCGCCGAATATTTTTTTTGAGGTTGATTCCGAAATAACTACCGTGTGTGGTTCATTTAAAACGGTTTCTTTTTTCCCTCTTGACAAAGGGATCGAGAAAAAATTAAAAAACGATGAGTCTGCTTCAAGGAAGGCATTTTCAGTAAATTGATTATCACCAAACCTGATAACGGTTTCGCCCCATCCATTCAACCTGAGGAAATCTTCCACTTCAGGAAACTCACTACGCATAGTTGGCCCGATCTTAGAAGCTGTGGAAGTAACAGTAACCTCCTGGCCGCTTATTTTCCCATTCAAAATTACCCTGAATATCCTGTCTTTTTTTTCATTGTATTGATCATAACTCAGTTCATACCTGATGAACAGGGCAATGATCAGGCTACAACTCAGGCCAATGGCAAGTCCAATCACATTGATGAAAACATAGGCCTTTTGCCTTTTAAACACACGAAAACTATATTTTATCTGGGTTTTGTCCATGATGGGTTTGTTTTTGAAAAAAAAAGAGCTACATTGGAGGGGATTTTTCAATCCAACCTTATCCTATTAATAATATGACGATTTAGAAAAGCTATGGTTACAGCATACAAAATAATGTTTGTTTTCATCATTGTATATTGTATGCTTTAACGAGTTGTGAATTTTAATCTTAATAATATTGATTTTGTGAATTTTAGAACTTTGGTGCCTTGGTAGCGAGAAAATAAAAATTGCCACGAAAGCACTAAATCACCAACCTGGCTGCCATTGCATTTTTATGACTTTATTCGTAATAAACGAGTTTCACGACTTGCCCAAAAATTGATTTGATTCACACATAACTCAATTTATGGATTCGGTGGGTTCATTTCATACGACTCAGATAGATTGATAGATCTTTTATTAAAAGGTAAAACTATTTCCCGGATCGTCTGTTTTATTGAAATGAAAATCAAAGCGATCATTACAGGTTCAACCGGAATGATAGGCAAAGGAGTTTTGCTTGAATGCCTCGAAAATCCAGAGGTGGAATCGGTACTTGTCATCAACCGTCAACACGGCGGAATGAAGCATGAAAAGCTCAAAGAGATCATTCATGCTGATCTTATTGACCTTACAACAATCGAAAAGGAATTGAAAGGATTTAATCCTTGTTTTTTCTGCCTTGGTGTTTCCGCAGCCGGAATGCCGGAAAAGGATTATCACCGGATAACGTATGAGCTTACCCTGAGTTTTGCGAAAACCCTTCTAAACATTAACCCGGAAATCACTTTTTGTTATATTTCAGGCGCCGGGACCGATAGCTCAGAAAAAGGAAGAATGATGTGGGCAAGGGTGAAAGGTAAAACCGAAAATGCATTGCTGGCTTTACCTTTTAATGCCGCCTATATGTTCAGGCCAGGATATATTCAACCGATGAAGGGAATACGATCGAGAACTAAGAGTTATAACGTTCTTTACTCTTTCCTGAAACCTTTATATCCTCTGTTAAAACATTTTCCAACCATCGTCACAAATACTGAAAAGCTTGGGAGGGCAATGATTAATGTGGCATTATCAGGCCATCAACAAACTATTCTTGAAAGTAAAGATATCAATCAGGTAGCCGGGAGTTAATTGAAAGTTAACGTCTAGCTTCTTTAAGGAATTTAGTTATCAGGCATAAAAAAAGCCGGAATTTTCCAGCCATCTGAGGTCAACTTTTAGTTTTCCCCGTTCGCGACAATCTGCTTTAAACTTGGCCATTGCCGCTTCATTTGTAAAAGATGAACGTTTCATCTTTATTTTCTGCGGCAGAATTAGAAATCTATAGCAAATTTGACATTAATATAAAGTTAATTTATTCTTATGTTTTGTTTAGTATTGATCAAGAATCACCTTTCAGGCTTTACCTAATATTTTAACCCGATTCAACATTTGTTTTACTTTCCGGATAATCTCATCCTTAGTTAAGTTGTATTTCATCATCAGTTCTTCCGGCCTGCCTGATTCTCCAAAGGAATCGTGCATCCCGACAAAATCCATCGGAACCGGATAATGCTTTACCACCACTTCTGCAACAGCACTTCCAAAACCGCCCATGATCTGGTGTTCTTCGGCGGTGATAATTGCTTTGGTTTCCCTGGCAGCCTTATTGATAATTTCTTCATCTATCGGTTTAATGGTGTGAATATTAATAACCCTTGCACCGATTCCTTCTTTTTCCAATAGGTATCCGGCCTGCAACGCTTCCCAAACCATGTGGCCGGTGGCAATGATGGATATATCTTTACCTTCCTTTAAAACTTGTCCTTTACCAAATTCAAATTCCTGATTTTCTATTGTAAAATCCGGAACCGGCTCCCTTCCAAACCGGATATAAACCGGACCCTTTAATTCAGTGATGGCTTTGAGGGTAGCAATCTTTGTTTGTGTGGCATCACAGGGTGAAATCACAGTCATATTTGGCAACACCCGCATGATAGCAGATATCTTCCAATGCCTGGTGTGTAGCGCCATCGGGTCCGACTGAAATTCCGGCGTGAGCTCCTCCAATGATCACATGCAAATTGTTATAACAAACCGAAATCCTAATTTGATCTGTAGTCCTTAAAGCAGCAAAAACACCATAGGTTGAAAAGACCGGAATTTTACCTGCTAAAGCCAGTCCGGCAGATACGCCAATGCAATTTTGTTCAGCTATTCCCATAGAAAAAAACCTTTCAGGAAAGGCTTGTGCAAACATATTCATCCCAACCGATGCTGTTATATCTGCACCAATTCCAACTACGTTTGAATTCAGTTTGCCCACTTCAAGCACTCCTTCCCCAAAACCGGTTTTGGTAGCTTTATTTCCCTTATTTCTAAAAATTTCAATCAATTTCAATTTATTTCTATCTATTTCAACCTATTTCAAATTTTTATCTACATATTTCCCTTCAATTCCTCAATAAACCTTTTTGCTTCATCCTGTGTCGGAGCCTTCCCGTGCCATTTGTAATCACCTTCAATTTCTTTGATCCCTTTACCCATAATTGTATGAGCAATAATTACTGTGGGTTTATTAATGGATTGCCTGGCTTTATTAAATGTGCTGATTAAATCTTCAAAATCATGACCATTGCATTCCATTACACGCCAACCAAATGCCTTCCATTTATCAGTCAAGGGTTCAATTTCCAATACTTCAGATGTTTTCCCGTCAATCTGAACGTCATTCCGGTCGATAATAGCAATTAAATTGTCAAGTTTAAAATGGCTTGCACTCATAGCGGCTTCCCAGATTGAACCTTCCTGGAGTTCACCGTCTCCATGAACAGAGTAAACCTTCCATGATTTGTTATCCATTTTAGCAGCTAAAGCAAGACCAACTGCAACTGATAATCCTTGTCCAAGAGAACCGGCAGAAAGCTCTAGACCGGGCAATCCATGCTCTTTCCCCGGATGACCCTGCAAACGGCTTCCCAATTTGCGCAGGGTTAGAAGTTCGTCTTTCGGAAAATAACCCGCATGTGCTAAAGTTGTATAAAGAACAGGAGCTACATGTCCTATGGAAAGTATAAGCCTGTCCCTGTCTGTCCATCCGGGAATTTCAGGTTTGTGATTCAGTATTCGGAAATACAAAGCGGTGAATACATCAGCAAGACCTAGTGAACCCCCGAGATGACCAGATCCGGCTTCAGCAAGGCTAAGGGTTATATCTATCCTGATTTGAAGAGCAATGTCCTTCAGGTTAGAATTGTGCAGGTTGTTTGTCATTTTTTTTGAAACTTCCACAAAAATAAAAAAAGGCTGTCGAAACCGGCAGCCTTTAAGAATAAATTATTTTCATCTAAAATTTATATGATACACCAAAAAGTAAGGAAATAGCGCTGTTTTTTATGTCTTTCAGATATTCAGCATAGACGTCCGGAGTGCCTTTCCTCATTTCACCGACAGAGGCTAATCCAAGACTATATCTGAGATCACTATATGCGCGCCAGGGACTTTTTCTGCCACCAAATGGAATGCTTATGCCTCCGCCAAAGACTGCCCCTATATCAAAACCATCAAAATCATCCCGGAAATTCCTTCTGTCCGTTGAGGGATCTAAATCATTGTCATACTTTTTTTCACCGTCAACAGTCACTCCAAACAAACCGCCACCATAGAATCCTGCCTCAACAAAATAGTTCAGAGCTGACTTCTCACCAAAATTGAACTTTGCCAGAATAGGAACAGTTACATAGGTCAAATTTATTTTTGAAGAAATGACATTTGGCGTTATAGTATCAGCAGGGACTATTATTGTAGGATAATCCATTGTAGCTCCTTTGGTTTCAAGGGTTAGCTCCACTTGCAGTGAAAAAATATCAGCAATATCACCTTTTAAAATATCTTCACCCCCAACGTTCACAAATCCACCAATATTATAGCCCACTAACATGGAATTATTCTCGACAGAAGAGCCTCTTAAACTGGATGCGTTCACACCCATCCGGGCACCGCCGGTAAACTGGGCAAAGGTGGAATTGCAGCAGGCCAGGCTGGCCGCGATCAGGAGTATACTGATTTTTTTGAATGGGAGCATTGTTCTTAAATTTTAAAGAATATGTTTTAATTTAATCAACCGATCATCTCTAAAAATTATTTTTTGTGATTATACCTAACATATCATTAAATGGTTACACCTCCATTTTCAAAGTTTACAGCTATTTTAATCAAAATTGGAAAAGACAAGATTATTATTTTTCAGCTTCAATACAATTTCAGAATCTTTATTGACCTTGCCTGATAAAATCATTTTCGAAAGCTCATTCAGCAATTTTTTTTGAATCACTCTTTTTATCGGGCGGGCGCCATATTGCGGATCGTATCCCTCTTTGGCAATATGAGCAATGGCTTCGTCTGTTGCGGTTAGCTGGATTTGATTAAGGTCAAGGAGTTTTTGAATCAGGTTGAACTGTAACCTGACAATCTCTATGATCTCCTTTTCACTTAAAGGACTGAACATAATGATCTCATCTATCCTGTTAAGAAACTCAGGACGAATGGCTGTCTTCAGTAAAGCAAATACTTCATTACGGGTATTTTCCATAATCGCATTTTTGTTTTTCTCAGTCATGGATTCCATATAATGCTGTATAATGTGCGACCCGATATTTGAGGTCATGATAATGATGGTATTTTTAAAGTCGACAGTGCGACCCTTGTTATCGGTCAACCTTCCGTCGTCTAATACCTGTAGCAAAATATTGAACACATCGGGATGAGCTTTTTCAATTTCGTCAAGCAGAATTAGCGAATAGGGTCTTCTTCTCACTGCCTCGGTAAGTTGCCCGCTCTCATCATAACCCACATAACCGGGAGGTGCACCGATCAACCGCGAAACTGAGTGTCGTTCCTGGTATTCCGACATGTCTATCCGAATCATTGAATTTTCATCATCAAAAAGAAATTCAGCCAATGCTTTTGCCAGTTCTGTTTTACCGACACCGGTGGTTCCCAAAAAAATAAAAGAACCAATGGGTCGTTTGGCATCCTGTAATCCGGCACGGCTCCTCCTGATGGCATCTGCAACAGCCGTAATCGCTTCATCCTGTCCGATGACCCGATGATGCAATTCTTCTTCGAGGTGAAGTAGTTTTTCCCGCTCACTTTGCAACATTTTACTAACCGGTATACCCGTCCATCGTGAAACAATTTCAGCAATATCCTCCGATCCGATTTCTTCATTGATCATGGGTGAGTCAGCCTGGATATCGGTTAACTTGCTTCGCAGCTTTTCAATTTCATCTTCTTTTGATTTAATGCTTCCATAGCGGATTTCAGCGACTTTGCCATAATCGCCGTTTCGTTCTGCTTGTTCCGCTTCAAGCTTCAGGCTTTCGATCTCCTTTTTCTTTTGCTGGATTTGTTCGGCTATTTCCTTTTCCGATTTCCATTTTGCATGCAAATGATTTCGTTCATCGCTCAGGTTAGCAATATCTTTACTCAGGTTGCTGAGTTTTACCTCATCCTTTTCCCGCTTGATTGCCTCCCTTTCAATCTCAAGCTGTTTAATTTTCCTTTCAAGGATTTCCAAATTTTCAGGTAGAGAATTTATTTCAAGGCGAAGTTTGGCTGCAGCTTCATCAATAAGGTCGATGGCTTTATCGGGTAAAAACCGGTCTGTAATATAGCGATGTGATAATTCGGCAGCAGCAATGATGGCTTCATCTTTTATCCTGACATGGTGATAGGTTTCATACTTCTCTTTAAGTCCCCGGAGTATTGAAATAGTATCGGCAACATCAGGCTCGTCCACCATCACGATCTGAAAACGGCGCTCGAGTGCTTTGTCTTTTTCAAAATATTTCTGATACTCTTTTAATGTTGTTGCACCAATGGCCCTTAACTCCCCTCTGGCAAGTGCAGGCTTAAGTATGTTAGCAGCATCCATGGCGCCTTCGGATGCTCCTGCTCCCACCAGGGTGTGGATTTCATCAATAAATAAAACAATTTCCCCTTCCGAAGCAATCACTTCTTTAACCACGCTTTTCAACCGTTCTTCAAATTCTCCTTTATATTTTGCACCGGCTATCAGAGCGCCCATATCAAGAGAATACACTTGCTTTGATTTCAGATTTTCCGGAACATCACCATTAATAATCCTGTTTGCCAGCCCTTCGGCGATGGCTGTTTTACCGACTCCGGGTTCACCGATAAGGATAGGATTGTTTTTCGTCCTCCTTGAGAGGATCTGTAATATCCTTCTGATCTCATCATCACGGCCGATAACAGGATCCAATGAACCAGACCGAGCCAGTTCATTCAGGTTTCGTGCATAACGGTTCAGCGCATTGTAAGTGTCTTCAGCGGTTTGGCTGGATATATTTGATCCTTTTCTTGATTGTTTGATTGCTGCCTTAAGGTCTTTTTCGTTGATGCCATTATCCTTTAAAAGTTTTGCTGCTGTATCGTTTCCATTTAATATACCAAGCAGAATGTGCTCGACAGAAATATACTGGTCATTGAATTCTTTCAGGTAACTTCCTGCCTTTTGCAACGCTGTATTCGCTTCCCGCGAAAGATGCTGCTCACCTCCCACGACTTTAGGTAAAGATTCTAATATTTTATCCAAAGCTTTAGTAAGTAAACTGAGATTAACATCAAGCTTTTTCAGTAGAACCGGAATCACATTTTCGTCGATGGTTATAAGCCCCTTAAGAAAATGGGTATTCTCAATAACCTGGTGCTGCATTCCAGAAGCAATTTCCTGCGCTTTCTGAATAGCTTCCTGCGATTTGATCGTGAAATTATTTAAATTCATTGTATTAAAGTTTTAACCTCAATTTGACCCCTCAAATTTGTTGCCGGGGAAAACTTACCGTCTAATTTAAGAATTATTGGCATAGTTTTTACCTTCTGCAAGAATAAATGGCCTGATTCTGAAAGTAATAGAATCAATTTTTATGAAAATTTGTCTTGTTTCAGTCAAAAAGTTAATCCATCTGGAAACAACTGTTAAAATTTTAATCATCTTTGTACGTTATTTTGGTTTGATTCGAAGAGCGAATTTTGAAAGTTAAACGCAATTGTTAATGTTCCCGGTTTTATTCAAAAAATCATTCATAGGCATAGCCTTTCTTTTATCTGTAATACCATTTCAGAAACAAATTTATGCACAGGATATCTTACCTGATACAATTAGGTCATGTAAGGTCGATAGTCTTTTGTTGGATGCCGGTTTTGGTTACAATAGCTACGATTGGAGTACTGGTGATACCACCCAGGCTATTTGGGTGAACATTACAGGACCCTATACGGTTGATGTTAACCAGGGAGACACACTTTTTATATCCGACTCAGTGTTTGTTGTTATCGTGGATGCTGAAATAGAAAAATCAAATAATTCTCTGATTTGCGGCGATACGATCACGATTTATGGAAGTTCCAATGCTTATGATTTTATCTGGCAACCAATGAATGTTACTGCTGATTCCATAGTCGTATTTCCAAGAGATACAACGGTTTATTATGCCGGAATTTATGATACTCTTTTAGATTTTAATTACTGTTTTGATAGTATTCGAATCATTATTGAACCTATTATTTTTGCTGATTCTGTCGTACAATTCAGAATGGGATGTCCTGACTCAGCAGCAGCTCAGGTACAAGCTTATATTTCAGGTGGTTTCCCTCCCTATAATTATGAATGGTCAGATGGACAACCTTTTTTCAGTGATCCATCCAAAGCCTGGAAACTAACAAATGGTGAAAAATTGCTGACCGTTACTGATACTATTGGATGTTTATTAAAACATCATTTTGAAGTTAAAGCCTATCCTTTGCCCGAAATAGAGCTGACTTCCGATCCAGCAGATACAATTTTTCTCCAAAAACCATTTGTCCATTTTACTTATGAAAATGTTTCCTATGATTCCACTGCTGCTGATACCTTTTATTTGAGTAGCTTTTGGTGGGATTTTCTTGGAACTGACAGCATATTTCTTTACGACAATCCGGCACCTGACTATATTTATTCCAAAACCGGAACTTACCAGGTCTATTTTCATTATCGGACTTTTTACGGATGTGAAGATTCAAATGATGTTCACATCGAAATTATTGTTGAGCCGGTAAAATTGAAGGCCACGGCTGTTATCACTCCGAACGGTGATGGATTCAATGAGTTATTTGAAATATTTGAAGACACTGGTGATGAAGGAGGAAATAATACGGGCGGTGAAGGATTGAAGAGTATTAATTCAGATGAGACACCTATTGACCTGAGTAAATATTATCTCAGCAATACGCTGGTGATTTTTAACCGATATGGACAAAAGGTTTATGAGGCTGATAATTATAAGAATGACTGGGATGCCGAAAATTTAAAGGATGGGGTTTACTTTTATATTCTAAAGTGTGATGGATATTATGAAGATAAAACGTATACCGGATCGGTAACCATTCTTAGATCCAATCCATAATTTGAACCTTTATTGGTCAATCCATAGTCTTATTCCTTTCTCCAAAAAGCGCACTCCCAATCCTGACAATCGTGCTTCCTTCTTCAATTGCAATTTTATAATCATCCGACATTCCCATTGAAATTTCGCTGAAAAATCCCTGATCGTGAAAAAAATTATTCTTTAATTGATCAAAAATGGATTTCAAATTCCTGAACTCTTTTCGAACCAGTGTTTCATCCTTTGTAAAAGTTGCCATTCCCATCACTCCGCAAATTCTGATGTTATTTAATGAAGAAAATTCCGGGGAATTCAAAATTTGTGAGGCTTCCTCAAAATCCAAACCGAATTTTGTTTCTTCGGTTGCAATATGAAATTGCAGAAGGCAATCAATGATTCTATCACACTTTAATGCTTGCTTGTTTACTTCACTCAATAGCTTAAAGCTGTCGATGCTGTGAATCATATAAACAAAGGGGGCAATGTATTTTACTTTATTCGTTTGTAAATGACCGATGAAATGCCATTCTACCTCTTTTGGAAGCAGGGGTTGTTTAGCCGTGATTTCCTGAACTTTATTTTCCCCGAAAACGGTTTGTCCGGCCTGGTATGCTTCAAGGATTTCCTGAACGCTTTTAGTCTTTGAAACCGCCACTAATTTTACATGTCCGGGTATATGCTCTTTAATGAAACTCACGTTTACTGAAATGCCCATCTTATGGTAAGTTTAATGCAAAGTTAAATAATCAACTTATTTAGCCTGTAATTTATTGATAAAATAACTTGTTCATTCAATTAATTCTTTATTTTTGCACCTCTTTTTTAAACCGGCAGTCCAAATTATACTAAAAGTGATAGGGCGGGATTAAAGAAGAAAGAAAAAGCAGGGGAGAGGCGAGTATTCTGCCTCATGGCAAGCAGGGAGTTAAGTCCGTCGGTTGACGAGTACTAAACTGGAGAAAGGAATTTATAGGGAGAGGTGGGTGAGTGGCTGAAACCAACAGTTTGCTAAACTGTCGTACTCGAAAGGGTACCGGGGGTTCGAATCCCCCTCTCTCCGCAAGAAGAATAGAGTTTTGTTATTTGTTTATTGGAATTTAATCACGGGGTATAGCGTAGTCCGGTTATCGCGCCTGCTTTGGGAGCAGGAGGTCGCAAGTTCGAATCTTGCTACCCCGACAAAAGAAAAAGCCTTTCGGCCTTTGGCAGAAGGGCTTTTTTATTTCGGAGCCAGCAAGTTTACTTGCAAGGGCAAAGAAATAAAAAAGACCGCAATCGCGCAGCGATAAAGGCTTTTTCTATTGGACACCTCTAAATTGAAGATCAACGAAGTTAATCTTGCTACCCCGACGAAAATAAATCTTAAAAGTTCAGTTGTTTAACTATTAATGAGTTAAAAATTGAACTTTTCTGTTTTTATGCCTCTTTTGGCGCTCACGATTACCAGAAGACAATCAGTTTTTTTTACTCCGGCACTTGCGATGATTTGGTATTGGTGTTTAATAGCCACATGTCATTCTTATCCGGATTATTAACCTGGCCATCAAAATTCAGATCGGCGGGTAAATAACCATTCGCTCCGCTGCCTGAATCCCACAGGACTTTATCTGCCATATCCACCGATCCGCTTGCATCAACATCTCCGCCTGCCATTCCATATATTCCTGGTGCAATGGATTTATATCCGGCACCACCCCCGTATACCTGGTCAATGGAAGAAGTAAAATCGTAAGTATATAATCCTTCCGTTACAGTTAAATGATTTGCTGACATAACACCAACATGATTTCGATGAAGCACCACAGCGAAAAGCTGCTCAGTTACGGCACCTTTGAACTGAATATGAGTGGCTCCATCTGTTCCAACTACCGACCCGTCACGCAGTAAGAATGCAGCCTGTCGCTCTATGGTGGAGGCACCGATTGCACTTGCTCCATCATTTGCATCACGGAATTCTACCAGAATCCAATCTATTACTTCAGGGTTTGGAATGGAAACAACCGACTCTGTTCCATCATAATTCCATGGGGCTGTTTGATAGGGCTGGGATAAAGGCAACAGAGAAGGATTTAATGAAGTATTCATATCTGTCCCGTTAAATGGGCCCTCGAGGAAGACTATCAAATCGGCCTCAATGGTATAGGCTGATCCGTGATTGGACTCAGAATAATTTAAAGTTATATCTTCGGAAATGTCAGATGATTTAACCTGGATGAAATAATAATCATTCGGTGTGGGAATGGTTTGCGAAACATCATAATCTGCCCATCCATCCCAGCGAACAATACTCACATTATCAAACCACGAATAAGCCGTGCCCGCATTCGGTATACCACTGCTCAGGCGAATGTCGAAAAACTTCGTTCCTGCAGGAATAGTAAGATCATGATGATAAAAAGTCCAGGGAGTATTACCATTTACCTGCACACCGACATTCTCAGTATTGAGCGGCACAATTCCGGTGCGATCCTGGTGATATCTTATTTCGATAGTGACATTAGCACTGTTTTGAGTTTTTATATAACCGCAGAGTGAATGATTAATATTATAGGAAGGACAAATTATTCTTTCCTCGAAATTTGTTACAATATTGGAAGTTGAGCTTTCCGTCCTTATTTGCTGAATGGACCTCTCACCTGATACGGCGACCGAATCACAATAATTTTCATCGGCGCTGTTCAGATTCCACAATGTGCAACCTTCGTCCTCCATATTGCCGAACCAAATCAATTCTCTCCCAAGCCGAAATTCGTAAGTACCGTTTGGCACTATGCTGTTCACGGATGAAATACTTCCCAATCTTGCCAGGGGATGCGGAGGAGTTGTCCAAATATTACCAGCTTCTTCCATAGGGAGTTGAACAGAATTTTCTGTAAAGTACATAAGCATACTTGCGGTATCCATTATAACCTTTGCGATGGCACTGTCCCGGTCAATTTCCAGGTAAGTATCCAGATCTTTTGATCGCTGGGCAAGATCATCCAGTATATGCAACCCCAAACCTCCTTCAGCCCTTTGCGGGATATAGTCATCAATATACACCGGGGTAATGGTAAATTCGTAAAATCCTGTTTGGTCAACTTTCGTATTCAGGATAAATGAGGGGTAAGTTTCAGGGTATTCCTGATCAAATGCGAAATTCCCTAACGAATGTGCAATGAGCTTGCCGTTATAGAGCTCAACACCTTGCATCATGTGTGGGTGATGACAAATAACCAGGTCAGCTCCATTGTCTATGGCAAAATGCGTAGTGGTCCTGTCCTTTGGATCGGGAGCATAAGCCAATGGAAAATAATTTTCATCCGATTCATTATCCTCACCGAATAAGGAGCAGGTATCACATGTATAATCCGGACTTGATGCATATTCGACACCGGTATGCCATTCCATCACCACCAGATCAGAGACATCCTTAACTTCATCAATTTGCTTTTTAATATAATATGGCTCAAGGTTTCCAAAGCCGGGTTTATTATAGCCGGCATTCAGGTATGGCTGCTGATTGCTGTATTGCCCGGTTCTGTCGCTTGCTGCAAGGAATGCGAAATTCACACCCGACTTTGAATAAAAAGCAGGCTGGTAAGCTTCATAGGAATTTGCCCCGGCTCCAAAATAGAGGATATCATTTTCTTCTAAAACTGATTGGGTTTCCTGCATCCCTCCATACATGTAATCCAGTATGTGATTGTTGGCAAGGGTAACAATATCGATTCCGGCGTAAGTCAAACCGGCTACATTCGCAGGCGAGCCTTTAAAATAAATTGATTTGGTCGGATGATGCTCCGAATTTGTGGTCAACGGACATTCAAGGTTGGCAACAGTAATATCAGCAGCATCTCCAAGAAATGGCCTGGTTGGTTCTAAGATGGCTTCAACACCCTGAGTGGGAATAATTCCGCCCGGATATTCATATCTTCGGGCCAGCATGATATCACCAACAAAATTTAAAGTTACAGGAAAAGAGCTGTTTCCCGGGTCAACTTCAACGCTGCAACTTGCCTGTCCCCATCTGTCAGTAGGGTCAACAACCCGGAGTAAAACCCTGTAAGGATGATCATCACTGACTAAAAAAGTATGCTGCGGATCTTGTTCTGTGCTGATAGAATCATCTCCAAAATTCCAGAAATAGTCATGGGTTTCACTATCAGGGTCAATCACTTCACTTGTAAACTGAACGTCAGCAACTTTGTTGCCGCCTCCATCTGTATAAACTCCTCCTATAGTAAAATCAATCGAAACCTCTGGAATATAAGGTAAATCGCTGCTGATATTTAAAATGTTATCAAAATAAACTACCCCCTGCGATGTCCCATCCTTATCATTGATATAAACCAAACCAGTAATTTCCGGCAGGTAACCAAAAAAAGCCAGCCAGTCGTCAGCGACAGGAAGTTGATATACATTCCATTGGTCTTCAGGAAAACATCCTTGATACACAGGTACCCATTCCTCTATGTTCAACATTTCTGAACCGGCAAAAGAATAGAACAGCACATTTGCAGCATCCATAATGGCAAATCCCTGGATTTCTGCCTTCGAAGCAATGTAGGCATTGACCTGCCAGACATCACCTGCATTGACAATGGTGGGTGAAATGCTTTGAACTTTCCAGGTATTTCCTGATATTTTTAATGACCAGGGAGAATTTTCATAGGTGATTGTTGAATTCAATTCCCAATCGAGAGGGTCTTCATCTTCAAACGGGTATGATGTAAGATCAACTGTACCACTATCAAAATTTTCAATGATGATTTGTTTTGGAGAGCCGGGCTTTAACGGATTTTGGCCATTGACTATAGTCGTAGTAAATGACAACAGCAACCAAGTGTTAATAGCGAAATGGAAGACCCTCCCTATTTTTTTCATTTTTATCAACTTGAAGCGGATTTAGTAAATGTATTCATTGATTAGTAATTTTCTCCAGTTAAGCAAAGTTATAATAAAAAAGAGATTTGCCACCCATTTAAAATTTGGGAGTTCGCAAATGCTAAACTTTTAGCTGACGATTTACAATATTAAAAATACTCTTTGTAAACACTGCCTAACATATTTTCCTATAAATTAACCTTGTAAACGTTAAATAAAAAAATTGAAACAACGAAGAAGAAATTATATTGCAAAAAAAATATTATTGATTTAAATGTTTGATAATTTTATCTTTGCCTTAAAGTTTATTAATGAAATTCATTTTTGCTATTTTCTCACATTTATTATTTGCCTTAAATGGTGGCGCGCAATTGTTTGACGATTCACACAAAGAATATTTAAATAACCGGCTACCCAAAGGGATTTTAAATAATGTATTATAAAATTAAGAAAGGAAATAAAAAATGCCAAACGTAATTGTAAAAGAAAATCATCTCACCTTTGGGGGAGTGGCTTACTTCCGCGCACATGCTGAAAATGTGGAAATCGGCAGTATTGGGGAAATCCGCAGACCACTTACCAAGCAGAATTACCTTGAAGTAAAGGACCGATTACTTGTTCCAACTGATGATGTAATTCAGGCCACAGTGGTAGATATTGATTTTGACCGAACATCAAAAACGGACTTAAATCTGGGTGCCACTGCAATTGTAGAAGGAGTACCTGTGAAATTGGATGGTGATGCCACTTTTAAAAAGCTGAGAATGGGTGAACTCAGTCTCGCAAAATTTAGTATTTCGAATAATGCGATGAAGAAAGCAGCTAATAATTCGCCTGAAAATCTTCAGGATTTGCATCGCTGGGGCAAGGATGCAAGGATTGTGCACCAGGTGTTTATCGTGATCGATGCCACATTAGCAAGTGAGATTAATAGAAACTATGGTGTTAAGATCGCAGCTGGCATCAAAGGGCTCGAGGTAAACTTAGGTGTAGGAGGCTCAGCTTCCGGAAAAACTACTGTACACATCTCAAAAGATACCTGCTTTGCTTACCTGATGTTAAAGATAAAATGGGACAAAAAGGAACTCAAAATAGTTGACCTGAATGATGACCAGTGGGGATTAAGTTAACGGTATTAATTTGTATAATTGTTATTGAATGAAAAAAGATTTTGGCTCTGACAAGCGCAGAGCAGTTGATGCCAAGTTTGAAGCTCAGAAAATTGCTTTTGGTCCGGTGATGTTTCAGGCGGCCAGGCTGCTTCGGAATGCCGGTATCCTTGAATACTTGAAGAATGCCCGGGAGGATGGCGGATCACCTGAGACAATTTCATCAGTACTTAATTTATCCGTTTATGGTGTGAAGGTTTTACTCGATGCCGGTTTGAGCATGGGAATGATTAAGTTGAAAAACGAAAGGTATTTCCTTACAAAAACAGGTTTCTTTATTCTTTCGGATGAGCTTACCCGCGCCAATTTAGATTTTGTTCACGATGTGTGTTACAAGGGCATGTACCATCTGGAGGAAGCGGTGTATACAGGAAGGCCAGCCGGGTTGAAAGAATTCGGAAACTGGGATACCATTTATCCTAATCTCTCCCTATTACCCGAAAACGCCAAAGCAAGCTGGTTTAATTTTGATCATTTCTATTCTGATGTTTCGTTTCCGGAAGTCCTGCCGGTAATATTTAAAGAAAAAGTTAAACATCTTCTCGATATCGGTGGCAATACCGGTAAGTTCTCGCTTCAGTGTACCGATTTTTCAAAAGGGGTTGTGGTGACGATAATGGATTTACCCGGCCAATTGCAGAAGGCGATTGAAAATATCAAATCAAAAGGAATGGAGAATAGAATCCATACCTGCTCATTGGATCTGCTTGATCAGTCACGTATTTTCCCCAAAGGATTCAATGCCATCTGGATGAGCCAGCTTTTGGATTGCTTTTCCGAAGAACAGATTGTCAGTATTTTAAGGAGATGCTATGATGCTCTTGAAAATGATGGGTATGTATACATCCTTGAGCTTTTCTGGGACAGGCAGAAGTATGAAGCTTCATCCTATTGCATTAATGCTACATCGCTCTATTTTACTTGTCTTGCCAATGGTAACAGCAGGATGTATCACTCGGAAGATATGCTGATGTTAATTAAGGAGTCCGGTTTTGAAGTTGCTGAGGATCTCGATAACATCGGTATTAGTCATACACTTTTAAAATGCAGAAAAATATAGGAGCTCAGGTATTCAGGTTGAATTACTGCTTTCTATAAGTTCGATTCAAATTACCCATAAATGTCCAGAAGAGTGTTTGTCACCGGTTGCGGTATGATCTCGTCCATTGGAAATAATTTCGGTGCGATGGAGGAAGCTGTTTTTTCAGGTAAATCCGGCATTGGACCCATCTCCATTTTAGACACTCATCATAAGGGACGGCTGATTGCCGGAGAAGTAAGGCTTACAGATAAAGAGCTTGCTGATATGGCAGGTATTGCTTTAATAAATGGGGTTACACGAACAACTCTGCTGGGATTGATCGCTGCAAAAGAAGCCATTGTTGCTGCAGGTCTGACAAATTTGAAAGAACTGACGCTCTTCTCAGGAACGACTGTAGGCGGAATGGTTTCCACTGAAAAGTACTATCCTGATTTTCTCAACAATGATTCGAAAAATGATTTTATCGAATCGCATGATTGTGGCGACAGTACCGAGCGGATTGCCGGATACCTTGGGATTGGAGGAAATTATACTACCATTAATACTGCTTGTTCCTCGGCCGCTAATGCCATTATGCTTGGAGTACGGCTAATCAAAAGCGGAAAAGCAGAAACGGTTCTGGCTGGCGGTATGGATGCCCTTTCAAAATTTACATTGAATGGTTTTAACACCCTGATGATCATTGACCCGGAACCATGCAAACCGTTTGACGATCAAAGGAATGGACTGAACCTCGGTGAGGGCGCCGGTTTTCTGGTGCTGGAATCGGAAGATGTTATCGGCAATAAAGAAGTCCTTTGCGAGGTAAGCGGGTATGGCAATGCCAATGATGCATTTCACCAAACAGCGCTTTCACCCGAAGGAAGGGGCGCTTACCTGGCCATGAAATCAGCATTGGATATCGCCGGGCTGTCAGTCTCTGATATTGATTATATCAATGCGCATGGCACGGCTACGCAGAACAATGACCTTGCGGAAGGCATGGCCATCCAACAGCTTTTTTCGAACCAGGTACCCTGCTTCAGCTCTACTAAGCCGATGACCGGACACCTGCTGGGCGCTTCGGGAGCAATAGAAGCAGGGATTTGCATTTTGGCTATGAGGAGGGGTTTCATTTCACCCAATCTGAATTTTAAAACACAAATGAAAGAATTGAATATAAAGCCGGTCACCACTGCGGTCACAAATATAAACATTCGCCATGCGATGTCTAATTCATTTGGGTTTGGCGGGAACAATACCACGCTGATATTTTCTAAAATTTGATTGTATGAAAGCCTTTATAACCGGAACCGGGAATATATCACCACAGAAGACTTTTGACAACGAAAGTTTTCTGAAGGAAGTTGTATCCCAGCCAGGTCAGAGGCTAACCTGCATCGAACCGGATTATGAAAAGCTGATAGAAAGCAGGTTGTTAAGACGGATGAGCCGGATCATCCGGATGAGTTGGTCGGCAGCAAAGATTTGCCTTGACGACGCGAATGTCCAAATGCCGGATGCCATCGTAACGGGCACCGGAATGGGCTGTCTGGAAGATACCGAAAAATTTTTAACGGCTATTTATGAAAGTGGTGAGCGCCTTTTACCTCCTACACCCTTTATTCAATCAACCCATAACACCATTGGGGCGCAGATAGCGCTGATGTTGCAATGCACCAACTATAATATGACTTATACCCAGCGGGGAATCTCTTTTGAGAATGCACTGCTGGACGGCCTTTCGCTTCTGAATGAACCTGGTTTTAATAATGTACTTGTGGGTGGATTCGATGAAATGACTGCCAACCAGATCACTTTATACAACCGGCTGAAATATTATAAAAATGAAATTCCTGATAACCTTGAATTGCTGAACCACAAGACCCCCGGAACCATTGCCGGTGAGGGAAATGCTTTTTTTATGATCAGCAGGGAAAAGGGCAAGAGCAGTTATGCTTGCATCCATGATGTGACCACTTTTAATGATCCGCCCGATAATGCTTTTGTTCACAGTCAGATCAACTCTTTCCTGGCTAAAAACAATCTGACATCAGCTGGAATGGATCTGTTAATTGCCGGATGTAATGGAGATTTAATCTTAGATAGAATTTATCATGATGTGACCGGCCATTTTTTTAAAAATACTCCGGTTGCGTATTTCAAGCACCTGTGCGGTGAATACCATACTGCTTCGGCGTTTGCATTATGGCTTGGCGCGAATATCATGAAACATCAGTACTTACCAGATGTTGTAAAACTAGGCAGTTCAGAACTTCGATCATATAGGAAAATTCTAATCTACAATCATTACAGGAATAAGAACCATTCATTAATCCTTCTTTCGGCATGCTAAACATCCGCAACATAACCATCTTTTATTTTATTACGCTTTGGTTATTTTTCAACACTTCTATTTTTGGTCCGCTTTTTTACTGGATTGCTGTCCCTGCCTATTTGATTATTCCATTTCTTGCTTCATTATTTATTCGTGCAAACCTTTATTTAAAAGCCATTTGCAAAGGGCCAAAGGACAGGAATAATGTTGTTATCAGTTTTAACCTTGCAGAACCCGATAAAAAATGGAGTCGTCTGGGTGAAATAATCGATAAACATAAAGTTACTGCTATTTTCTTTGTTACCGGAAAGTTAGTTGAAAAATCACCGGAATTGGTTACGAAACTGACTGATGCAGGGAGCATCATTGGAAACCATTCTTATTCTGTTTCCGGTAAGTTTGGTTTTTATTCGGCCAGGAAGTTACTTACTCAGTGGCACGAAACGGAAGAACTGATATTTCAAGCTACGGGAAAAGAAGTTTTCTATTTTAGGCCACCCTATGGGATCACCAACCCAGCTGTAAGAAAGGCCGCTGAAGTCATCGGGTACCAGGTGATTGGATGGAGTAAAAGGATTAAAATTTCAGATAACTCAATCGCAGACATACCTGTTACCGGGATACAAAACGGAAGCATCATCCGGATTGATTTAACCGGCGAACAGATTCCGGAATCATTTGAAAAGTTCCTGATTGCGCTGCAGAAAAGTTTCAGCATTGTTTCATTGGATGAGCTGATCAACACTGAAATTGCCGTACAAAAGTCCAATTAAATATTCAAAACCCATCACTCGGAAATCATAATTACTTTTGATAATAAAGAAAAAAATCCTTCACAATGATGAAGACTGCAAACAAAAATCCTGTCATACCCCCGGTTTGGTTATTTCGCATCATTCAAAAAATACGGTTTCGGCTTAAACGGATCGAAACCCTGATGGTGCCGCCCTCTGTCGCCGTTTATGAAAAAGCACAGGGATTCTGGATCGCGAAAGCCATTGGTGTCGCATGCGACCTCAATATTGCAGACCTGCTGGTTTCCGGCCCAAAAAAAATAGAAGAAATTGCAGCGGCAAGCAATACTGACCAACAAGCTCTTTACCGCCTGATGAGGGCTTTGGCCGGGGAAGGGATTTTTAAGGAATCGGCAGGAAGGATTTTTGCGAATACCGCTTTATCAACAGGCCTTTCAGAGGGAACAGGTTCAATGAAATTTATGATCCGGCACCAATTTAACGAAACCAACTGGGCCATCATCGGCAAGCTGGGTTCCAGCATTGCTTCCGGTAAAAGTGCTGCAAGAGAAATTGTGGGTACCGACGCTTTCAGCCACCTTGAAAGGAATCCTGATAAGAATGAACTGTATAATAAAGCCATGACCAATACTTCAGCGTTGTCAGCTGCTGCTTTCCTGGCTGCATATTCTTTTAAAAAACATAGGCTTATTGTTGATGTCGGTGGAGGAGAGGGATATTTGCTTACTGTTATTCTGAATAAATATAAGCACCTTAGAGGTATTGTATTTGATTTGCCTCATGTCGTAAACCCGGCAAAAGAAAACTTCAGGAAATTTGGACTGGGGGAGAGGGCTACTTTTGTTGAAGGCAATTTTTTTGATTCTGTTCCAACCGGAGGCGATGTTTATATCATGAAGAATATTTTACACGCCTTTGATGATAAATTTTGTATAAGCTTGTTGGAAAATATAGGTAAGGCAATGGAAAGGGGAACTAAA
Source organism: uncultured Bacteroidales bacterium (assembly GCA_963749345.1). Taxonomy (GTDB): domain Bacteria; phylum Bacteroidota; class Bacteroidia; order Bacteroidales; family JAADJA01; genus JAADJA01. Next base: position 2,157,758 of record CAVVMO010000004.1, read on the forward strand.
CTTTTGATCATGGAAGCCGTAATTGAGGCGGATAATAAACCGGCCTACGGCAAAATGTTCGACCTTCAAATGCTTATAGGAACTGATGGTGGTAAGGAGCGGACACAAAAAGAATTCGAATCAATACTCAATAAATCTGGTTTCATTTTTAAGAAAGTTATTCCAACGGTTTCGCCATTTTCGATTGTGGAGGCTGTGAAGCAATAAAATATTTATACCCGTTAGTTTTTCTTTAGCAAGAAAACTATCATAGACCAGATTGTAATCTCTATAGGTCTCTATCCCTGCTACTTTCGGCTGTATCGTTTAATTTGGATTTCATAATTTCAGAACTTTTTCCAGCCCGGAGAAAGAGCAACCCGGAAACTATAAAAGGAACTGAATAAATCAGGGTTATGCTGATATCTTTTAGGCCACCGTCATAGAACATGGTTAATCCCATGATAAAACCGCTGAATAACAATACATATCCTCCTTCCTTTTCGCGAAACCAGGCAAAAATGTAGCCCAGTAAAGCAAATCCCATCAGGAGCATCATGGATTGCAAATGGCCATCACCACCTTTGATTAAATCAGGTATTCCTTCACCAATGAAAAATGATCCGAAGAAAAGCAGAGCGAGTCCGCCAATTATCCGGGCTGACCATTTGTAAACAGTATTTTGGTTTGTCATATCCTTAAATTGTTCTGGGTTCTGTGTTCAGAGTTCTGAGTTCCGGGTTCAAAGTTCAGTTTTTATCTGTCAAATTCTTAACCCAAAACTCAAAACACGGAACTCAAAACTTTTTACTTCAGCCACTTATCCAGCCAGTTAAAGAAAGTACGCTGCCAAAGGATTCCATTTTGCGGTTTTAATACCCAGTGATTTTCGTCGGGGAAATAGAGAAACTCAGCCGGAACACCTTTAAGTACAGCAGCATTAAAGGCAGTCATCCCCTGAGTGAAAAGCACCCTGAAGTCCTGTTCGCTATGAACGACAAGGATAGGAGTATCCCATTTATCCACAAATTTATGGGGTGAATGGGAATAGACTTCCTGTGCAATTTTATTATTCTTGTCCCAAAAAGCCCCGCCTTTATCCCAGTTTTCAAACCACATTTCTTCCGTTTCAAGGTATTGGGCTTCCTCGTTGAAAATTCCATCATGGGCTATAAAGGCTTTGAACCGTCCATTGTGGTTACCGGCGAGATAGTAAACAGCCCAGCCACCGGCACTCGCACCAATTGCACCCAGTCTTTCTTTATCCACAAAAGGTTCTTTTGCCATTTCATCTATTGCAACAAAGTAATCGTCCATGCTCTTTCCATGATAGTCGCCGCTGATCTGCTCCTGCCATGCCTGTCCAAATCCGGAAACTCCTCTTCTGTTTGGAGCAACCACAATATAGTCATTGGCAGCCATAATCTGGTAGTTCCAGCGGTAATGAAAATCCTGGCTCAGGGGACCCTGTGGACCACCTTTGCAATAAAGCAATGCCGGATATTTTTTATTGGGATCAAAATGAGGAGGATAAATCACTATGGTTAGCATATCCTGACCATCCAGCGTTTTCATCCAGCGCTCTTCCACTTTTCCCATGGATAATTTTTCGAGCAGGTCTTTATTTGTAAAAGTTATTTGCTGTGCTTTACCGTCACTCAAATTGATGGAGAATAATTCAGTTGGGAACGACATGGTTTCTTTCGGGGCAATCAATGCATCGCCGGCCAGAGCAACTGAAGTATAATCATGCAATCCATCGGTCAGCTTGTTTATTTTGCCATCAGCAAGATTATAATTGTAAATCTGGAAAGTTCCATGCCAGTCGCTTGTAAAATAGATAGATTTGCTATCTGCCGACCAGATCAAAGTCCCGGCATTCTGATCAAAGTCTTTGGTAGCATAAGTTTTTTCCCAGGTTTTGGTATCGACAATATATAGCCTGTTTTTGTCCGATTCAAAACCATCCCGCTCCATACTTTCCCATGCAATATAATTTCCATCAGGCGAATACAAAGGTGCCAGATCGAATCCCATCATTCCTTCGGTCATATTCTTTGTTTCCCCCGTTTCGATGTTATATAGATAAATGTCGGAATTAGTGGAAAGGGAAGCAGCTTTACCGAGGAGTTTTTTGCTTGTATAAACAATAAATTTGCCATCAGGACTGCAGTCGATTTGCTCAATCCCACCAAAGGGTGCTAAAGGGGAAGAATAGGGCTCACCTTCCAAAATGTCCTTATCGTTGGTTAACTTAGTTCCGTCGTAATCAGCATAAAAAACATGGCTGTAAGTATCCACCCAATGATCCCAATGCCGGTACATCAGGTCGTCATTGATCCGGCCTGTTGCCAGTGGCAATCCCTTATATAAATCCTCAAATTTATTTTTCAAAGGAAGATCTTTGGTGTATAAAATTTTTGTCTGATCGGGTGAGTATTTAAACCCGGTAATGCCTCCTTCAATATTTGTAATTTGAGTTCGGTTGGTTCCGTCAGGGTTCATTTCCCAAATCTGAACCGAACCGCTTTCGGAAGAGAGGAATCCAATCTTCTTTCCATCCGGACGCCAAACTTCATTGAATTCACTTTTGACCGAGGTAGTTATTTGCTTCAAATTTTCACCGTTAACACTTACCGTGTACAATTCACGGTTGCCTTTGTTCTGCTCGATAGAATAATAGGTTACTCCATAAAGTACTGTTTTCCCATCAGGTGAAATTTCATGGCCACTCACACGTCCGAAAGCCCACAACACTTCAGGTGTCATTAAATCCGATTGGATCTGAAGCGCTGGTTTCCCAATGATTTCCTGAGCCTGTGGTTTCTGTTCTTCAACATTCACCCTGGTTGTGCATGACCAAATAAGCAATCCCAGGCTCACAATTAACGTAACTAAAAATAACTTTTTCATTTTCTGAAATTATAATTTAACAATGAACTGATTTTTCAGCTAAGGTATAAAAAAACTTGATGCTGGAATTTATTGGATGAAATAATTAAATAAAAGCAAAAAATCACAGATTTACTACAATTTTATATTTTGAAAAAATACATACATATTGAAAATTATGACAAAATTTGAAACCCTCAGGAAACTTTTAAGTATAAATACCCAATTTCGAACGATATTATAGAAAAATTTAAACCGAAGGATAAATGAAAAATGATTTTTTAAATGCAAATTTTTTACATTTTCCTGGTTTATGCCTTTCAGTCATTCTATTCACAGGCCTGTTAAACTGCGTTGACGCCAGGTCTAATTCACCTAAAGGTGATGATTATGATGCCGGTATCACCAAATACGATGCAACTAATTTAAAGGTTAGCTCAACTGTAAGTTGGGATATGTATGCTGTTGGACGTTTCAACAATAAAATTGGTCCAGCTTTCTGGGGCCAGGTAATTGATAACGGTTCAGGTTCAGGAACCAAAACCATCAATCAATTGCCTCTGAGTTTGGTTGAATTACGCCAGTCGCAGCCTACCAGGGGTGCAGGTATTGCAGGAATTATTGCAACCTGCATCGATTATTCAACGCCGTTAACGACCTCTACCGTTCACAATGGCGCAAAAAGCATTTATGTAAACAATGGTACTCTTACATTGCCCACTTTTGCTGATAAATATGTTGCCGGACATTCCGGAACTACAGCATTGGGCGATGATGCTATGCCAGTTGGCTCCTACCTCACAGCAGGTGGTTATACGATTGATTACTTCTATGTAATTGACTTCAGGTTATTACCCGGGTTGCCGGCTATTTTCCGAAATGTTTACAACGCCGATGCAGCAAATGCAGAAGACCTTGTAACAGTAAATGGCAATAACAGCTATGCCGAATCCGGAGTCCATAGCATGTATGTTCAATATGTTTTGGTTGAAGACCAATAAAATTTTTTATGAATCAGCAGCTTGTTAAGCTGTTGTCTATTCTTTGAAACCTTGATTTGCTTTTTTTAAGTTTTAAGAATACTTATTGGTTTTTATTATTTCATCATTATGGTTCAACTCATTCAGTCTGCACTTGCACAAATGGTTGTATCTACTGCAAATAATTCTTCCAGATGAAGTAAACCAGTTCTTTCCCTGCTTTAGCATAGGCTTCCTGAATCCTTAGTCCGGTATCGAAGTCATAACCAAAAGCATCCCTGCCGGGTGAATTTTCTATGGTGACCGTTGCAAGAACATTTTCATGATTTGCCGATTCCACAAAAATTGCTTCAGCATTGATATACGCATTTTTCCGGGCGACACCAACATTGAATCCGGGTTCGATAAAAGTGGTCTTTAAAATTACCGTGTATGTACCTTCCAAATCTTGTCCTACCTTGCATGTAACTTCTCTTTTGATAAACTGAAGATTCATTTCTTCTTCAAACCGGGGAGCATATCTTTCTGAACGGTCCGCAAACCAAGCAGTTTCCCAGCGATCTCCGCTTCCAGGCTCCTTTTCGTTATAATCGGCTTTTTTTTGAGTTACGTAGTCCTGCTCTACTTTAAACTTTCCTACGCTCACGGCCTCGTAGTTGTATTCAACTTTTAATTCTGTAACTCCTTTTAAAAAATCGAGCTTTCCGGATTCCAGTTTGATCTTTTGTGCTCTTGCAGTACTAATACATGCGATCAGCAACACGAAAAATAAAAGATTTAATTTTTTCATTTTTACTTTGTTTAATATTTAGACATCCAGTTTTTATGAATTTGATTCGGCGGTAAAGTTATAACCTTAATTTTATTTTTACAAAAGATCAAAACTGAATTCTCCAGACACCCAGCGGATAAAATCCCATTTTATAAGTTTTAATGATCTCGCCGGTTGTAACATCAATACGGTAAAGATATACATAAGTATAATTGGCGCGATACTGAAGGTCGATAAAAAATTGCATATTGAAGCCTTTTTCATTTCGCCGGATCCCAAACCTGAAGCTGCCTCTCAGATAGTCGTCATATCTTTCTTGGTAAGCCCGGTCCCAGTCATAAACAACTTGCTTTTCGGCCACAGTTTCTTCCTCATCAAACGGAACATAAGGCTGACCTCCCGCCCAGGTCAGTCGCAAACCCAAGATCAAAGCAAGGTTTTTACGTTTTCCCAGGGGTAATTCGTAACCCGCCACTCCATTCAGAATATAATTGCCATCGAAGGAAGTGCTTCTTTCAACACTATCATAACCTTTATATTTTGATTGGAAAAGAGAGGCCGTAAAAAGGAAATAATAATTCCTGGCCATGAATTTTTCCAGGGTCAGTTCGAGGCCATAGTTGGTGCCGGCTCCTTTGTTCATCAGGCTGTCCTGCCGGTCGACGAAATATTGCGTACCTTCGTTCAGGATGGAATATTGAGGAATACTTTCGGAGACAGGAATGTTGTATAAATGCTGATAATATGATTCTGTTTTTAACCTTAGATTTTCAGCAATCAGGTAATTGTAGCCCAAAACAAGATGGAGGCTTTTCGAAAAATCAAGCTGTTGGTTCGAAAGAACATAATTCCCTTCAGGATTCAGCGATTGCACATAATACATCATCCGGGGCTGCATCTGGCTGTGCATGCCGATTCCAAAATTAAGGGTTTGGACCTGATTGATCTCCCACATTAATCCTGCCCGCGGTTCTATTGCTGATGAAGTGTTCAGGGTCAGGTATTGATAATTCAAACCTAAATAACTGGTAAGCATGTTAATATATCTTCTTTCCCATTGACCATAAATTCTGAGAATTCCGAAGTTATCCCTGCTATCCGTATCCTTGTGATAATTTCCTTTATAATAAGTGCTGTCTGAATAAGCTACATCGTAATAATCTCCTGTCAGTCCAAATGATATATTGTTCTTCGCATTCAGCTTTTTCTTTAGCGCTGAGGAAAGGGTATATTTCAATTCAGTGGATCTTTCACCTCCCCAGTTGAATAATTCAGGTGAAGAAAGGCTGAATGTATCAATTCTGGTATCAACGTCAGACCCGACAAATGAAACGTCGGTTTTTACCCGGGTATTTTCGTTAATAAAGATAAGATGTGATAGACCTAAACTACCAACAGCCGATCCTGTATTGATATCTTCTCCATGAGTTTCAAATGTCAAGTCTTCCTGGTCAGATTCTGAATCAGGTATTTCAATTCTGCTGGTTCCACCTATGCCAATCACACTGAATGTACCTGCCTTTTTGGTTGGGAAATTTAGTTTAAAGGACAGGTCCTGGTATTTTGCGGTTTCATCCAGGTTGACTCCCAGTTTTTCAAGAATATCAACAAAGGAATAACGGTAGGCTGCCAGGTAGGAAGACCCGTTTTTCCGGGAAACCGGACCTTCAGTTCCGAACTCCAGTCCATTGAAGCCTATTTGAGCCCAGTATTCCCTGCGTTCTGTATTCCCGGTCCGCATTTTCAGGTCGAATATTCCGGCCAGTGCATTACCATACTCTGCAGGAAAAGCTCCGGTGAGGAAATCAGAATTTGTAAGAAGATTGGTATTAATAACTGTTATCGGTCCTCCGGTTGTTCCCAAAGCTCCGAAATGATTGGGGTTGGCAATTTCAATTCCATCCATCCGGTATTGCAGCCCCATGGATGAATTACCCCTGATCACAATATCATTTCTGTTGTCTCTTGTAGATAAAACCCCGGCATAATTGGCTGCCATCCTTGCCGGATCGCCATAGCTGCCTGCATATTTGTTGGTTTCTTCAATAGTAAATGAACGGGCACTTACCAGCGCCATCTGGTTCAGGGGTTTGTCTTTCCGAACTTCGCCAAGAATGGTTACTTCTCCGGTAGTATAAATGTTTTCTTCCAGCTCGATTTTCAGAACAAGTTCTTTTGCACTTGATACAATGAGTTCGGTGAGTTCGATTGATTGATAGCCAATGAAACTAATTTTCAGATTTTGACGTCCGACCGCGACATTTTTTAACTCAAAGTTTCCGTTCAGGTCTGTGACCGTTCCATTTAATGGATCAGAATTCAAAAGGATTACATTTGCTCCGACTAAGGGAATCTGAGAGCTTTTATCAACGACTATGCCTTTGACAATCTGGACAAATCTTGATTGACCAGGCAGTGAACCTGCAAGCGAAAATATACACAAGAGTATCAGATAAAACCTGTTTTGAATTGAACAGTACATTCAGCGAAAATAGCAAATAAAGCTAAGAAATTAGCTGATCAGAAAATCTAATTCTTGCTTCGTTATGCGCTTCCATGACGGATTAATAAATTTCTCTCCCTTCCACTCAAAGTTAACAATATCAAAAGTCTCTTTAAAAAACTCAAGATTAGACTTTCGGTCCGGATTATGCACAATAAAAGTGAGTTGGTCCGGATTGATTTTAAATTTCTGAATTAGTTCTGTGGCTAATTTGTCTACCCAGCTTGTAACCGAGGTTCCTGGATTGCTTTCGTAGAGTTCAGTTGTTATAATGATGGTCTTGTCAGGTTTGGAGATAATTTTCAATTCGCAGAAGGAAGGAACTTCCCAGGCTCCTTTGAAGTGGTAGATTTCTTCTATGTATTTCGAATCAGGAAGCATTACCTCATAATCTCTTTACCAAAACTCTTCTCAACTAGATCCTTCCTCGGTGATCGATACGTCCCATCGGCCATTTCTTTTTCAATCACCTTCATCAGTAACTTAAACATCTTTTGCTCCTGACTTTCATGACGGTAAAACTCGTCCCATGCAAAGTGGTAAAGGCTTTGCAACTTTTCGGGGGTCATGTGTTTGGGATAGAAGACAACTTTACCGGCATTGTAATCATTCCAGTTTAAATTGAAAATCCTTTTTTCTTTCACCATATCATCCCATGCTTTGGTATGCGGAAATGGTGTCATCACAGTGAATTCGGCCAAATCAAGGTTGATTTCCAGTAAAAAGTCAATTAATCGCCGGATGTCATCTTCGGTTTGATTATCCATACCCAAAAGAATAGTGCCTTCCACAGCAATTCCGTGATCGTGGTATCTCCTGATACGATCTTTGATATAATCCGAAGTATCAAAAATGGCCTGGTACACATACCATGCTCCCGCCTGGGCTGCCAGGTCGAGCACTTCGGGCTTGTCTTCGATGGTATGGCTGCACCACTTTTTCTTAAAGGGTATCATCGTCCTGAATAATTCCTTTTCCCATTCCGTATCCTGTGCCAAAGAGTTGTCGACAACAAATAATCGGTTGTTTTCCATTTGATCCAATTCTTCAGCCACCTTATCGAAAGGCCTCGGTCTGAATTTACGTCCGCCTAAATAGGAGACAGCGCATGGATAACAACTGAACCTGCATCCCCTCGAAGCATGAAAAAGGTCGACCATTTGCACTCCCTTGTGATAATACAATTCTCTGCTCAGTATATCTCTCCTGGCCGGCCCGATCAGTGCTGTATCGGGTGGATGAGGCAGGTAATTGTAAACCTTTTTTAACCGGCCTTTTTTAAAATCTTCAAAAACCTCTTCCATCCTGCCTTCGGCTTCACCAAGAAAAATACTGTCGGCATGTTCAAGGGTTTCCTCTGCATGAAGCATGGTTGATATTCCACCAAAAATAACTCTTATTCCTCTTTTCCTGTATTCCTCTGAAATTTCCCATCCACGGGTGATCTGTGAAGTAAGCATCATCGAGATGCCGACAAAATCAACCGGATCATCATAACTTAAAGACTGGACATTCTCATCGATAAATTCAACATCCACATAATTTGGCAATGCAGCCGCAAAGACAACCGGCCCATGCGGTGGAAGGTTAAACTGAGTTTGGCCTTCAAGTTTCTCCCATATCGGATAGATCAGACGAAATTTCATGGTGTTCCTGAGCTTTATTAATGAGTGTAATGATAGTAATTAAAATGGTCAGCCATTATTTTTTGGATCAGTTCTTTATCTTCGTACTTCAGGGTAAATACATTCTTTTTATAACCAGTTAACCCTGACAAGTATTCGACAACTCTTGCTTCAAATTCACTGGTAAATTTAAGGCCAATTTCTGAGTAAATTATTTTAAGGGAAGCAACCGGATCCTTTTCAAATGTTTCAAAACTCACTTCGCTCCAGGTTCCGGCGGGCATTTGATCCAGGCTTTCCCTGATTTTAAAAAGCATGTCGTTCAGCACTTCCGTAACTTCCTTCACCAGAGGTTCTTCCCATTTTCCGTTCAAGCGGTTCTGCCGGGCGACAATATTCCACATATTTATGGTTGACGGAACCACTTTATAAGGATGCCGGTGAATATGAATAAACCTGGCATCGGGGAATGTTTCCTTCAGGAGTTCAATCCGCAGGGAATGAAAGGGATTCTTTAAGATGATTCGTTTACTGGTTGCAAAATGAAGCTTCCTGCAAAACTGTCTCATCACCTCTTTCCATTCTTCAATGTTTTCAGGAATATAATCCTTGTATTGCTTAAGAAAATATTCATCCGGCTTTTGGAAAATAATTCGCTTTAGCGGTGAGTCTGCAGTAAGTTTTAGCAAAGCATACTCATCTTCCTGGGGTTCGTCGAAACCAAGTTTTACATTGTCCATCGGGCGGGTGGGGCTCATCATGCACGACATGACCGGCCGGTAATATTTTTCAGAAACCAGAAAACTATCAGGCAGTGAAACCTGGAAAACTGAAGGCGCCACCAGGTTTTTGTCCAGGCTCATCAACTGATGAAGCAAGGTACTTCCGGTTCGCCAATGTCCGATAATGATAACCGGATTCTCCGGAATCGGAGTATTTGATAAAGCTTTGCTGAATTTCAAACGTTCTCTTCGCTTAAAAACAGATGCCCAAAAACCATTCTGCAGAAGGAATAAAAAACGGAAAAGTATTATTGGGTTGAGCGATATTCCATTGCTGAGTACCAGTTTTAATAGCTTTCCCGAAGTTGTCCCTGCCAGAATATAAGAATGTTTCATTGTCTCTCAAACGATATAGGAAGTGTAAAGATAATGAAAAGGTGCTTCATCAACCAGCTTAGCCTTTTCTTTCTTTTGTCACAAATTCGGCAATGCTGTTGACCGATTCAAGCACACTGCGGGCTAAGTTCTGGTCGCCGATCCTGACTTCATATTTTTTCTGAATAGCCATGATCAGTTCAATACCATCAATGGAATCCAATCCAAGAACGCTCTCTTTTGAAAAGATTGGAGTTGCATCGTCAATGTCTTCGGGCTTGGTATTTTTGATATTAAGGGTTTCCAGGATCAGCAGTTTTATTTCTTTCTTTAGTTCCTGTGTAGGTGCTTCTTGCATGTCAGTTATAAATTTTCATTTCACCGCTTTTGCCAGTTCGCCGAAAAACATTTGCTCTTCATCCGCACGGGCTAAGATCATTTCACTTAGTTCATTGAGTCTGTCGGGTCCGAGATCACGGTTCTTCCCGATTTTGGCAGCAAAGTAAGATATATTTCTCCAGTTATCCCCAATTTCCATCATTTGTTTCGACAGGTCTTTCAACTGGTTGTCATTGAGTATACCTGCCGCCTGCTGAAGGAAAGTGGCATAAAGATAACGGAATCCGCCCCCGCCTGTTCCCTGGTCTTCAAGCAAAATATTGATCCGCATAATTTCGTGTGAAAGATGATCAATATCTCTTGCAATTTTGGGCCATTCTTTTACTTTTTTTCCAAACTTCCGCATTCCCTTAATCCCGATGAAAGGAACGGGCAGTTTAAGCATGTTGTAAGATGCTTTCTTAATTCCTTTAATAATTGCTTTTTCATAATCAATTACCTCCGGAATATGAGTAGGATAAAAAAGGAATCCTTTCGGCTCCATAAAACCACCGGCAAATCTTGCTTTATTGAGCGTCTGCTTTGTTAGTACCGATTTTTTAGGATAATAACTATCGCTGATGAGGTAGCTGGTTTCGTTCATCCCGATCACATTGATGAAATGGACGTTGATATGGACCCGCTGGTATTCGGGCATGTAATCCATGTAGTAAAAATCGACCTGTGCTGCGGTAGGAATATCTCTCCGGATAAGGTCATTCAATGTTTGCTCGCCTTTGCCGTGATCTTTGAATTTTAATGATTCAAACTTAACACCCAGCCTTTTTGAAATGTTATCGCGTATCGAACCTGGTTTGTTACGGACAATAAAAGTGGGAAACGAAAAATTGGATGATTCAAAGTACCCGAAAAATATTCCGCTCGAAATTCCAAAAACCATCGGTTCGGTTATTTCCAGGCCTGAATGGTTAAGCAACGCAGTTACCGTTCCCGTTTCGCAGTGTGCTGCCATCTTATGTTTAAAATCGATCTCTTTCATTCCTTAACTGCCTCAATTTTAGCTACAACAAAATATGGATTAGCGGTTTCCGAATATTCAACGGTAAACTTTCCTGTATTTTCCTGCTTAGTGAGCATTAGGCTGAACATTTTTACCAAAGGGATATCAAAAGCTTCCGCGTATTTCTTTAGTTGGGTTAATTTAAGTTTTATGAAATTCTCCATTTTATAATGCTTCCTTAGTTTTTTCAGCGAAACTCCTGCTCTCGATGCCAGGTCGCCTTCTCCGTATTCCTGCATGATCAGGTAATAATAAACAGGGCTGATCTCCCCTTTTTTCAATTGCTCACGGAGCGCTTTCTCCTGTTTCAATCTTTTTTCATAAAAATCATCCAGGTAATTTTTTGCCAGCTGCGAGCCGCTCAATACCGGGCCATACGATTCATCGTCTTTTTCAACGTAATAAACCGATTGCTGAGATTCAAAATCGATATACAGATCTTTTTCTTTCATACCCGTGCAAGCAATAACACCAGCATTTATTTTTTGTTTAACAAACAAATGATGACTGTGGCAAAATTACTTGAGTTTTTTTCTTATTCAAATGGCAGTTCGAAATTTTAATCAACAGGACCTCTTCCTTTAACCGAAGTTTAAAAAAGTTGTATGTCAAATTCTTGGTTTCCGAAATGTCAATTAAGACCAAGATTCCAGGGGGTATGTTTGGTACTAAAAATAATCTGCTATTTTTGGGTTTATCGATCAGGTCTTTTTTGGTATTTTTTTATCACAAAAGCCACCACCACTCTTTAACACCCGGTAATTGCCCCTATAGTAATTGAGAGCCGCAGATACAGTTCCGTGTTCCCGAAAAACTGATAAGTAATCATCTATTTCCTCTTTACTACTGTTCTTCCAAAACCATTTAAGAAGTTTATGATCGTGCTTTTTTATGTTGAACTCAGGTAACCATGGGAATTGTAAATGTCCGATATAGGCAGTCATACGTTTTTGTATGGGGTTACTGACTGTTGCCTCACCAAAAGCTTGTATATGTGGGACAGATAAGGCACTCCAACTAAGAAGTAATTCTGGATATTGATTAGATAAATACCAAACAATTGCAGCACCCCAATCATGACCGATAAGGTGAAACTTGCCTCTGCTCAAGACCTTACTGATTTGGATGATATCAGCACCAAATTTCTCAATGGTGTAATTCTTTTTACCTTTTGGTTTTGCGCCTCTACTTTACCCACGTTGATTTGGGGCAATACAGTAAAAGTCTTCCTTAACCAGGTCCTTCATTAGAGGTGTCCACATATGGCTGGTCTCTGGAAAGCCATGCAACAGAATTACTGTTTCATTAGACTCTTCACCAGCGCTGCCCAGATCAAAAGTTAGTTCACCAACTGTAAGTTGTGATTTCAAAATCATAATAATTTCGAATTTTAAGAGCGATAATACTTATGAGTGGGCGAACCTTATCACCAAAGGCGGATGGTGTGAGAGGTACTCCCCATCAGCTAACGCTGGTGGGGCAGCCTACTCGATTGCCTGCTGGCATTTATTTCAATTCGTAATTTGTACTTCTTCCTCCTGCTTTTTCTTTTTGTAATATGTTTTTACTTATTAAATCGTTAATATCTCGAATTGCTGTATCCTTTGAGCATTTTGCAATTTTTGCCCATTTAGAGGATGTCAGGTTACCGTCAAACCCATCCAGAATTTTGTTTAACAACTTTTTCTGTCTTTCGTTGATTATGGTTTTGGCATGTTTATTCCAAAAATCAGCTATAGATAAAACCCGGTTCAAAACGGTATCGGTCGATTTCAGCGCATTAATTAAACAAGTTAAAAACCATTTAATCCATTCCGTGATATCAAGGTTGCCTATTTGTGTTTTCTCAAGTATTTCATAGTATTGTTTCCTTTCAAGTCTAATTTGTGCAGACATACTATAAAAACGTTGTGTGCTTTTGTCTGATTGCGCTAATAACAGGTCTGTCAATGCTCTTGTGATTCGACCATTCCCATCGTCAAATGGATGGATTGTTACAAACCATAAATGAGCTACAGCAGCTTTTATAACTAAATCAATGTCTGCTTTTTTATTAAACCAATCCAAGAAACGGTTCATTTCAGTTTTAACTAAAGATGAATCAGGTGCTTGAAAATGCACTTTTTCCTTACCCATGGCTCCCGATACGACTTGCATTGGGCCAGTAGTATCTTTTCTCCAATCTGCAACTGTAATTTTATGCATTCCACTTCTGCCTGTTGGGAATAATGCGGCATGCCAGTCAAAAAGCCTTGCTGCAGTTAATGGTTTGAAACAATTATACGTAGCATCAATCATCATCTCAACCATTCCATCGACATTTCTATCCGACTCTATCGAACCCGCTATTTCCATTCCCAATTTTCTTGCAATCGAAGAACGAACCTGCTCTGGATTTAATATCTCTCCTTCAATTTCTGTCGATTTTAATACGTCAAGGGTCAATGTTTCAAGCGAAGCTTCATTTCTTAAATCAAACCCTAATGATTCCATTCTCCCAAGAAGTCGCCCTTGCAGATTTCTCACTTCGCTTAACAGGGTAATAAACTCATCAATTCTCCATGAAAAATTCGGCCAATTGTCCATTTGATATATAAATGCATTCATTCGTTGCACATTTTGCTGCAAATATACATCTTATTTCGTTGCATTTTAAAATCATCGTTGCAAATATTGCGTCAAATACATGCATTATTCGTTTCACGGTTTTCTTCTATGCTTGCAGGTAAAGGCCCGGCGGGTATGGGTAGTTGAGGAGTCAACCCCCTGCATCGTTATTTTCATCAGATAAAGTTAATTATTTTATTCACAACTGTTTATTTATTTGTTGACGGGGAGACTGAGCAATTGCGGATTAACTGTCGGATATAGTTGTCCATCTGCCGATTGTCAATTGCCATTTGCTCCTGCCACTTCTTCTGTTTTTCATTAAGCATTTTTTATTATATGTTTTTCATTGTGCCATCTTCCATCTTCCACTGCCAACTATTCCAAATTCTCACTATTTTTACCCCCTTTTAATAACAGGTTTTAAATGAAGATCCTCCTCATCAATCCGCCGCGTTCGCCGCACAATATGATCCTTCAGTCAGCCCCGGAGGAGGCAAAACGGTTTATCCACAAAAAGCTCATCGGACCACCGCTGGGTTTGCTAACCATTGCTGCCGCTGTTAAAGATTTTGACGTCACGGTTTTCGATACCAAAGGAGAATACGACCTTATCCCCGACCCGCCTCCCCTGGATAGTATGATCACGGAATGGCTTGTCAAAGTTAATCCTGATATTGTAGGAGTTTCCATTATCACTTCCGAGTTTGATGCTTCGATTGAGATATTCAAAACAGTAAAAAAATACAATCCTAATATTCTAACCGTTGCCGGCGGACTTCACACTACTCTTTGCCCCGAAGATTTTACTGATCCTTCGGTGGACATTTTATGCCCCGGACAATCGGCTAATACTTTCAGGGAGGTGGTTTTAAGAAAGGAAAAGAATCTTGGGTTTGATGATGTTTAGGAATTTATGTAAATTCACATAAGGGATTAAAAGCTACCCGGCCTTTCAATGGCCGGTGGGATCCGACAAATGAAAATTTCCTCATGCCCGACCGCAGCCTAATCGAGCGTTGGAGGCAAACTTACAAGGTGGGCAATGCTCCTTCACCAACTACTTACCTGTTTACTTCGCTGGGTTGTCCTTACCGTTGCACCTTTTGCTCCATCTGGAAAGAACATAAAGGACAATATCACCAGCGAACAGTCGAAAGTGTGATCGAAGAACTCAAGCTGATTGACTATGATATCGTCCGTTTTGCCGATGCCAATACCATTGTCAACATCGATTTTATCAATACACTTTTCGACAGAATAAAGGAAGAAGGGATTCAAAAGGAATACATCATGGATATCCGTGCCGATACTGCGGTTGATCATCCCGGGCTTATTGAAAAACTTGCCAAGCAGGGATTAAAGGTTGTTATCTGCGGATTTGAATCGTTCCGTGACAATGAGCTGAAAAAATATAATAAAAAATCACCGGCGGACTTGATCCATAAAGCTATTGATATCTTTCATCAGAATGGAATTTTACTGAGAGGTAACTATGTTGTTCCGAATGATTATGCTGAAGATGATTTTAAAGCGCTCGCAGAATATGCCAACTCACACCGGGTTACTTATGCCGGTTACACCATCCTCACACCCATGCCGGGAACAGTTTTGTATGAGCAGATGAAGGATCAGATCATCGACCATGACCTTTCGAAATACAATTTTTTTAACAGTGTCATGAAAACGACCTTACCACTGGAGAAGTTTTACGAAAATGTCGGGAAACTTTGGTTGATAAAGAAAGGAGAAGATATTATCTGAGTTAGCTCAAAAAAGATAAAAGATACAAGTACAAAGACACAAGAGACAAGAACAAGAAACAAGAAACAAGAGACAAGAGACAAGAAACAAGCAAACAGCTAAAAGCCAACTGTAAGCAGCTACATCCCGAAAAATCTGTCCAGTGAACTAACCGGGTAAATCTTAAAATCGCCTTTGATAAACTTCCCGATTTTTTCAAGACTCTTTCCTGCACCGCATTCCACGAACCTGCTGACATTTAGTTCCAGCATTTTTTCCATGGTCTTTAGCCAGTTGATTTCGGTATTCATATTGGCGGACAATTCCTGGATAATTTCATTCCTGGCTGAAAATATTCGCTGGTCAATCCCGGAAACAAGTTTAAAATTTGAATCTTTTATCTGATTTGCTGCAAAACGTAATCCCTGAATTTTTCAGAAGCATCATTCAAAAATGAAGTATGATAAGGGCAGGTCACGTTCATCATGGCAGCATGGAGTGCGCCTTCTTTTTTGGCAAGATTAAGTACATTTCTAATTTCCGGATTGAGCCTGAAATCATGTAGGAATAAGTGCCATTGGTATTGGCAAGAATTAACCCATCTTTATTGGCAATAAGGTTAAGAATATCTTCTTTCGACAAGGCCAACAATGGAAGCCATCCCGGTATCAATTTTCCGGGTAGTTAATTTTATCAGTTCGAATGCTTTTTTGATCAGGTCAAGTCCCACAGTAAATGTAACAGCCCGTCCGCAATACAAAGCAGCGTAAATTCCCATGCTGTAGCCAGAAATGTAATTGCGGAGAAACCTTCTTACTTTTCAAAAGATCAGAAACCGCACAACTGAAGATATAGCTCATGAACTGGGTATTTAATTCATGATCCTGAAAATTGTTATTGCGAATATCAAATACGGTGAGATCAAGTCCAAGGTGATTGGAAGCTTTTTTCAGTAAATCATCAAAATCATCTGATTGTTCCCGAAGAATTTCAGTTTCATTTCCGGAATATTCCGAAACAAAAGCCGGGAAAATAAAGCCTGTTAACATAAAGGTCTTACTCTTGAAATTCAGGTTAATCGAATCAAAGTAAAAAGAATTGCTCAATTTTCGAGTAAGATGGCATTTCCCTTTTCAATGATGAGCAGTTGCATCTTCATTAACTCACCAATGGTTTCTACAGGATGTTTAATGCTGTATTTACCAATGGTTTTTAATTCAATATCGAGGTTGTATTTTCCCTTAAAAATTTCGATTAATTCCAGAAACATTAAAGAATCACCATCAATATCGCGGACTATATTTGTATTGTCATTCAGCTCACTTTTATCCACTTCACATTCTTCAGCAAAAAAATCATAAACGATCTCCTGTACCTCCTGCCTGATCTGATCTGTTATTTTAACCATACTTTTAAACAATTCTTTGTCGAACCAGTTAATTGAGTTGCAAAAATAGATAAATTTCCAAAGGTTGATTTGATGTAATTTTACCCCCAAAATGAACAGGACACTAAATATTAAATTGATTCTTTCAGCCGATGAAAATGACCCGCTTAGAAAGAAGGATCCATTCATGCCATTGTCACTCGCTATCCTTGCCTCTGTAGCTCCTGATCACAACTACAGTTTTACCGACATGCTATGGGATGAGGTGGATATTGAGGAGCCGGTTGATCTTGTGGGTATTAGTGTCAGGATGTCGGCAGAGAAAACAGCATTCAAAATGGCTGATCAATTCAGGAAGAAAGGTATTACAGTCGTGATGGGTGGTCCACAGGTTTCTTCCAATCCCTTTGAAGCCTTAAAACACTCGGATGTGGTTGTCATAGGGGAAGGAGAAAAACTTTGGCCGATCCTGCTCAGCGACTTTAAAACCAATAAACTGAAGCAATTTTATGTTTGCTCACCGGGAGTTTTTAATGCTAATGGACATACCGTTTTTCAGCTTGACCAATTACCGGAACTTAAAGATATGCCGATTCCGAGGAGAGATTTGTTCAGAAAGAAGTACACTTTCGACATGGTTTTTGCTTCCCGCGGATGTCCGATCAATTGTGATTTCTGTTCAGTTTCAAAATTATTCGGTAAAACCTACAGGTTTAAACCGGTAGAAGATGTTGTAAAAGAAATTGAATCGTTCAAAAGGTATTACTACCTGATTGACGATACGGTTTTTGGAAGGCCTTCAACGTATCATTATTACTTGTCACTTTATGATAAGATCAAACAATTAAAGAAGGTCAGATACTGGACCGGCCAGGCTAACCTGGATGCTGCATCGCATGAAGAAGGCCGGAAGTCATCCGGAAAGCAGTTGAAGCAGGCCTCGTTTATGCAGCTATCGGCATGGAATCAATCAATGCAGAAGTGCTGAAGAAAAGCGGAAGCTTTTCAAAAATGGGAATTCGAGAAGGATGAGGATGTGATGGCCAGGATGAAGGAAAATATCCGTTTTATCCAGGACCAGGGAATATTGATTTCTGCATGGTTTGCGATAGGTTATGAGGATGATGATGTGGATACTTATTACAGAACGTTTGAATTTTGCAATGAAATGAACCTGATGCCGGTGTTTACACCTGTAAATGCATTAACGGGAACAGATCTTTATCTACGTTTAATGAAGGAAAATAAATTACGGGATACAACTCCAATCTTGACCAATGTACCGCATCACACGATGACCAATGAACAGGTGCATAGATGCACTGGAATAAACTGCCAAAAAAGGATACAGCTTTCTTACTATTCTGAAAAGAACTTTTTTCTATGCAAAGAAAATCTGCCGGAAACAAAGGAAATTCATGAATGATGTTATTCACAAAACCATTTTTACATTTGTAACCCAAAGAAGGATGAGGCAAATCGTAATGCATGAAAATGAACGGTTGAGAAAAAAGATTAAACAGTAAATGTTAAATCAAAATGTTTGAATATCAACATAACAGTCAGAGGGTATGAACTGGATTCGTATGGTCATGTGAATCATGCAGTTTACCTGAATTATCATGAACAGGCGCGGTGGGAGATCATCCGGGAAATTGGAATGTTTGACCAGCTCATCTGGAAGGAAAGAAACTGGTCGTCATTAAAGCAGAAGTGAGGTACGTGAAGAAATTAAGCTTTTTGATGAGCTTATCATTCAGACAAAAGTGAAGAAGGAGGCTCCATACCTTGTCTTTTATCACAAACTTATTCAATCAAAATGGAAATATTCAGTGTTGCAAGGGCGGTTATAAAAACCATTCTCCTGGATGAAAAAAAAACACCCTTGATATCCCGATGAGATGATATCTTATTAGCAAATAATCAGGAGGGAAATGGCTGAACCGAAAAATATAAAATGGGAAAAGGATGGATATCTTGGAATTCTTAGCCTGGATAATCCTCCCGGAAAATTATTTTATCAACCCGGAGTTTGTAGCTATTCCGCAACTTAAAAGAATGGTTGTCTGATGATATCAGGGCGATGATTATTACTGGTACCGGAAGTCATTTTTCAGCAGGGGCGGATATTAAAGAACTTCATAAATCAAACGAGTAACCTCGAGCGAATTGAAACAAAACATGATCAAAGCGGAAACCAACTGCTGGATTTTATTGCACATTTGGAAATTCCTGTCCTGGCTTCTATTTCCGGAGTTTGTTTTGGTGGAGGACTTGAAATTGCACTTGCTTGCGATATTAGGTTTTGCACCAGCAGAAGCATGTTTGCTTTTCCTGAAATCAATCATGAACTGATTCCCGGACTTGGCGGATTAAAAAGGTTGGAGAAGATTTGCGGACATAAGACGGCAATGGAAATTCTTCTTCAGGTGACTATTCTGAATGCCAATAAAGCTCTGGAAATAAAAATTGTTGATCAGGTTATTCCTTCCAAAGATTGTCTTGATTATAGCAAACAATATATGCAGGATTTAATTAAAGACCGTTCATGCAAAGGTTATTCAAATGCTGATGCGTTCTTTTCGCAATGCAGAATCTCTTACCTGAGGAAGAAGCAATGATAAAGGATGTTGAGATGTTTTGCGAGCTAGCTGAGGATTACTCGGTGAAAAGATGAAAAGGGAAATATGGGAAATACACATGTCATATAAAACGTTGAAATGGAGCAATAGAAGATGGAATTGGTTATCTGGTCTTGAGCCAACCTCCAGCCAATGCAATGACATTAGATTTTTTTGGGGAGCTTAGATGAGTTAACTAAAAAAGATTAAAACAATCGGGAATTTAAAAGGCATTATCATTAGCGGACAGGGAAGGCATTTTTCATCAGGAGCGGATTTGAAGGAATTAACAGATTCAATTAACGACAAATCAAAGTTAATGATAAGGGCAAAATCCTCCACATCCCTGAATTTATGCAGAGGAACCTCGACAGCTTTAAATTTTTTAACGATTTAAAGATTCCGGTTATAGCAGCAATAAAAGGAGTTTGCATCGGGTCGGCATTTGAGCTTGCATTATTTAGTCATTTCAGGTTATGTGCTGAGAATGCTGTTCTTGGTCTCCCGGAATCCACCTATGGTTTGATTCCGGGGTTGGGTGGAATTCAGCATGCTTCTTGAACATGGTACCAAAGACAACTGCAATGGAAATGGTTTTCAGCGGTTCGACATTTAATGCAGGGGAAGCCTCAAAAAAGGAATTAGTCGATAGGATATTTCCGGCAAAGATGTTCTTTAGTTGCTGCAGAAAACTTGGTCGATATTGCTGCTTCAATTACCGTAAATACAATAAAAAAGAATATCTTCACCAGCTGGACAAGACTTTAAAGTCGAACTGAAGGAAATTAAAATGAAAGAAGATAGAAACAGGAATAAACGTCAGGATTGCAGGAACAGGTTCTTATCTGCCGGGAAAACCAATTATCAATTGATGAAGTTGATTACTTCCTTGGACGCTTTGACTGGAGCGCCTGTAAAAATCCAGAAATGGCTGGAGCGCATGAAGGGATTGATGAAGGAGATGCTTGAGGTGGAGAACTATTATTTTGCCATTGACCCTGTTACCCGAAAGTTTACTGAAGATAACATCACGATGTCGGTAAAAGCAGCAACCGGCTTGGACTGCCGCAGGCTAATCTGAAACGTGCCGATATTGATCTGATTGTTTATGGGAGCGCGCATCAGGATCAAATGCCGACCGCTTCAGTTAGAATTCAGGAAGCATTGGGAATTGAAAAATGCGGAGAGCTTTCCATCCATTCCAATTGCACATCGGCTTATAAAGCCCTGCTTACAGCTTATGATATGCTCCGTCTTGGACGTTATAAAAGGGCGCTGGTCATTTCTTCCAGCATGTCATCTTCAGAACTTGAGGGCTGAATATTACAACCAGCCTTAATTAAAAAGGAAGAAGCATTCCTGCGATATTTTTTAAGTGACGGAGCAGGAGCGGTGATCCTGGAAGCGATCACGGAAAATAAAGGACCGGCTTATACGTTGAAAATGTGATGATGGAATCAGTGGGTGGTAAACAAACCTGCTGCGATGCTCAATCAGCGCGGCCGGCTTACTGGATGAATCCAAAGGAAGAATTTGAATCCGGAAAACATCACCTTGCACAAATGTTCAACGAACAACTGAGGATTCACTTTAATGAGGAAGGCGGATCGGTTTTTTATAAAGGACTGAAGCGGATGATAGATGATTATCAGATCCCGGTTGAACAGGTCAGGTTTTTCCAGGTAAATTTCCCTTCAAAACACATATCGGAACTCGTAATGGAAGAATGCGAATCGCTGGGCATTCCGAAAAGCAAGCTTTATTCAAAAATGAGCACCATGGGTTATCTCGGACCGCCAATGGTCTTTGTTTGCCTCGATCGGATCCTGAAAGAAGAAAAACTGCAAAATGATGATGTGATCCTTAGTTTTGTCACTGAAGTCAGTAAATTCATGCAGGCCGGATTTACTCTTCAATGGAAGTCCACTGACAGCTGGAACAAATGATACAACAAAATTGGAATTATTGGCGGTGGGAAAAATGGGAACCGATATCTTTTATTTTCTTACTGATTTTCCATTCCAATTGACCTGGGTGTTTAAGTCTCAAAGTGAAAATGGAGAACAGCCCGTGGAATACTGGATAAAAAAGCCGCAAAGGCAAAATTCACAGGTTGATGAAAACGTGCATATTACGAAAAGATTTTAGATTCAATTTATCAAATGAATTGAGCTCTCTTTCTGATTGCGACCTTATTATTGAAACCATTACTGAAGATTTCCAGAAACTAAATCAGATCTTTTTCTGGAGCTTGACAAATTATCGTCAGACCAGATACAATTTTAGCATCCAATACCTCTTCCATTCCAATCGGATCATTGGTCCATCCAATGGAACGAATTGATAGGTTTGTCGGTCTTCATTTTTTTTATCCGGTTAAAATTAAAAACCTGGTTGAGGTAAATATCCTTTACTGAAACTTCAGTTTACTGTAGTTGAAGTCATCTCGCTTATGCTTTTAGAAATCAACCGGAATTATTTAAGGTTCTTCCTGAACCCGATCACTTTTTCTTTAACCGCCTTTTCCTTCCCTTGCAGGCCGGGGTTTACAACCTTCATAAGAAGATAAAATACCGTTGAGACCCTTGATTTTCTCATAAAAGAGAAATTGTTCCCGATCGGAATATTTGAGTTTTTTGACCAGGTAGGGATTGATGTAATGTATACTTCTGTTTCCAATTATTACGCTTGGGCAAATCCGATGCTGATTTTTACAGCCCTTGATCAAAGGTTTGAAGACATGAAAGAGAGAAATCAACTTGGCGTTAAAACAGGTAAGGGATTTTATAATTATTTGGACAAAAGCCACCCATGATATAAACTTTACTGAGGATGAAAATTTAGATATTTCACAACCAAACGTAATTACGGAAAAGATTTATTCTGGTATTTGACTCCCATTTTCGAAACTGTTGACAAACGATATTTTGACCCAAGAGGAAATGGAGCATTATTGTTAGGGAATACATGGGAATGGATAAAAGTCCATTCGAACTTGCCAAAGAAATTGGTTTTAAACCAATAATAATTAATGAAACATTATCTTGTCTTTTTGCAACTTTGCACCCGCATTGGTTGTTAAATATACCACTAAAATAAATTAGACATAAGTAATGGGTAATCGTGTTCTGATAACCGGATTGAATGTAATTTCTTCGCTGGGGCTTGATCTGCAGAGCAACTGGGATAATCTTCTTTTGGGAAAAAGCGGCGTGAAAAGAATTACCCTGTTTGATCCTTCGGAATTACAAACACAGATTGCCGCCCAGGTTCCCGACAGTTTTGAAGAATATGCTGAAGGAAAAATAAAGAAACGGATTGCCCGTCAGATGACAAGGGTAAGCCGAATGTGCTATGTGTGCGCTCAGGAGGCAATTATAAAAAGCGGGATCAATTTTGAAAATCTGGACAGATCAAGGGTAGCAGTGATACTGGGAATAGTAAATACAGGAAATTCAAGTGTGGAAAAAGATACCGATGCTAAAAACCGGATCATCAAAGGCATGAACAACGCCATGTCGGCATGGATTTCCATTGAGTATGGTTTAACCGGGCCAAGTTTCACCGTTTCTACTGCTTGTGCGTCATCGGGATATGCTATCGGGATAGGTTACGATATGATTAAAAATGGCCATGGCGGACGTTGTCATTGCCGGTGGTGCCGACTCAATCATCAACCCGGAAGAGATTTCAGGATTTAATGAACTGTTCGCCCTGTCAGTTGAAAATAACCCACCCGAAAAAGCCAGCAAGCCGTTCTCGAAAAACCGTGATGGATTCGTTATCGGCGAAGGCGCCGGAATCATGATACTGGAATCGGAAGCTTTTGCTAAAGCGCGCAATGCCAAAGTTTATGGCGAGCTTGCCGGTTATGCCTTCACCAATGAAGGGTACAATATCATGGCTCCCAAAAAAGATGGAGAAGGTATGGCACAAACCATGGAACTCGCTATAAGAAATTCCGGGATCGATAAATCGGAGATTGGTTATATCAATGCTCATGGTACTTCCACCACGTTAAATGATAAGTTTGAAACCATGGCCATTAAATCCGTTTTTGGCAATCGTGCCTACCAGATTCCTGTTTCTTCAAATAAATCGATGATCGGTCACACGGTGGGCGCTGCCGGGGTTATAGAAGGAGCCTTTACAGTTCTCAGTATAATTCATGGCAAATTGCCTCCCACCATCAACCTTGATGAACCCGATCCGGAGCTGGACCTGGACTATGTTCCAAATGTTTTGCGGGAAAAGTCAATCAATGCTGCAATTTCAAATTCCTTTGCATTCGGGGGTCATAATGTGACGCTGGTATTTAAAAAGTATTAAAATACTGAAGAAAATTAATTCATCAATACCAGCTTCTGCTGCTGCACAGAGGTGTTTCCATCCTCATCAGTAACTTGTAAGGTGTAAAGATAAATCCCGCTTCTCAGTTTGTTTCCCTTCAAGTCGTCACCATTCCAAACAAGAAAAGGAGCATTCGTCAATTCAGAAACATAGGTCTCTTCATAGGATAGAACTATTTTTCCCGTAAGGTCAAAAATTTCAAGGCTTATTTCAAGCTTATCGCCGGGCCGTGTATGATTAAATGAAAAAGTGGTGCTGTTTTTAAATGGATTGGGATAATTGATAACCTGGTTTAATTCCAGTGGGCCATGGGTACTAATGAGGAAACTAATGGTTTTTTCAGCCGAATTGTTGTAATTGTCCCAGGCTTTTAATGTCAGTGTATGGGTTCCATCGGGTAAATTATAAAAAGGATACGTGATGGAACCACTTCGGAAATTGTCGATGTCCTCTACAAAATAATCATTTAAGCTGATCACATTGGAATTGTCATCATCCAGCACGGCAGTGATCTCATGACCGATTCCTCCGGCAGAAAGGTTTATTCCGCTTTCATCCGATAAAAATGCCAGCATTAGAGGATTCTCATGGGTCTGATCGCCGCTTGACAAATGACAGGTCATTGAGGAATAAATCTATGTTAGGTCCAACCAAATCAGTTTGAGCATTTGGATTGATGCCGCCGATAATAATATCATTGGTATAACCTGCAGCATCAGCCTGATCCGACCATGCATAATAGCTAATCTTTCCCGGGCCGGAATTATAGGCAATATCTTTAGGAACTAAAAAAGAAAATTCAAACTTACCGGCATTTACACTTGCTTTCCCTTGCCAGATTATTTTATCCTGGCAGTAAAATTCTATCGGATAACTGTAAGTATCATTTCCTATGGTTTTATAACGGGTTTTCTTATCATATAGCTCGATTTGTAAAAAGCCATCAAAGTTTTCTATTACGTTTCCGCTTATATCTGCTATATCTCCCGAAACATGAATTAAATCAAGCGAATGAAGGGTGTCTGTTAGCGATTCGGTTTGTTCGTTGCTGATGGAAAGGGTCCTCACCTGAAATTTCGGGTAAGCCATTTTCAATGCCGGGTCGCCAAGCAATACAAAGTTTCGCGTGGTACCCTGTCCTGGTGGTTTCGACCGCATAATAATATCTCCCAAATAAGGATATTCGCCATTTATTTGAGTAAACGCCGTGGAGTATACCCGCTGATTTAGCGTAAAATTCGACTGAGAATAGGCAAGCCTGGTGGTGGTGAGTAATGCTATTCCACCTCCTTCGGGATTCAATAATACCATTTCCCCACCGGTTTTCAGGTCAGGCTCATCGAAGCGGCTAAACTCGCAGGTAGCTGTGATGAAAACAGGAAGCTTGTCTTTATTTTTCCAGTTTAAAATATCGGTTGATTGAAGGATTCGCTCGTGCGCCCAACCGGCTTTTCCTCCATGACCTACATAATTAACGATAAATGCACCTTCATTTACAGCTTTATTCAAAGCAATGGTTACATCAGGATACCGAAATCCGGAAGGAGTCTTAACCTGGGTATATGCATCAAGATAAATCTTTTGTTGATTGTAAAGTTTCGGAATAAAACCATTTGAAAGGCTGTCGGCCTGTTCAAGGTGAAGATTGCCATCTTCATCATCGGCAATCAGGCAAATGCGGTTTCTCCAGTTTCCGAAAAATGGCTCAGCAGTCGTTAGATAACGTTGAATTTTCGCAATGACGATCCCGGCTTCTTCTTTTGTTTGAACTGGAAAGCGGCCAATTCCAATATCCAGTTCACCGATAGCATCTTCTCCTTCATTATCATCAAGGTATCCAAAATAATCCTCGATCACATAGCTTGATGCGGTAATCCATGACTCTTCAGTCTGAAAAGTAGGTATTAAGTTTGAATTATTTTCAAGCCGGTCTTTCGGATCAAATGACCCATCTCCGAATAACAATAAAAACCTTGGTTCCTGACTTTCACTCCGGTCATAAAGCATTTTAATGTAGTCACGAATGGCAGATGGATCCTGTTTGCCGGAGGAAAATTCATTATAAATTTCACCCGGAGTTACTACTTTTATCAGGAACCCATCCAGTGAATCATGGATGGCTGCAAGTTGGTTCGCTTCTTCTATAAACAGGGGATGTGTGACAATGACGAGGTCAAACGGCCCTTCATTATGTAAATTCTGGTTTTCGACCGCCTCAGCAAACTCCGGGGTTAAAAACATGCTACCGTCAAAAGCAATAAATTCATGTAAAGAATCGGTGGCCATGGTAAAGCTTACCTCATTTGAATTATATTCCGATTCCATCCTTTTGGGTAACAGTGGATTGGAAATGTCCCACACCACTACATTTGGATTCGCATCTGAGATGATGAATTTCGTAATGGCCCCATCCAGGACGGTGGATAAATCCCTGAACGAAAACTGACCGGTATATAATTTCAGATTGCAGATGGCATTTACCATAATATAATCCAGCCAGGAAATCGAGGATGTGGTTGCAGGAAGGTATTCCAGTTTGACATGAATATCCTGACCTACGGTACCATTATAGTATACTGTCTTCTTTTTCTTCTGAGCATATTTGGTTGAAGAAGGATTAACAGAAGTGAGGATGATGGTATCGAAAAGTTCATTATTAATAACAACAGACATCGATTCATTTATAAACGTCCGGTTTGCTACCTCCAACTTTATAATTACCTCTTCATTTGCCTTGAGGTTCGGAAAATTAAAATTGTAATCCCTGGTAATGATTTCGCCAAAAATATCGCCATACCATTTTTTGCCGGAGAGGATCAGGTTGACCTCATCGTGTTCAATTGCCTGGTAATCGTTGTATTCAGTCTGAATGTGGGTGGGTGTTAACCCAGAGGAGGGTTGCAACAGAACTCTTTTGCCTGTTCCCTGAGAAGTTGTCAGATAATAATAATTATAGTCATCATACAGATTGATCCGATAAGTAAAAAATCCGAGAACTTCATCCCATGTATTAGGGTTCATGCCATAAAACAGGATATAATCCTGTTCGTCAAATATTCCATCGTCCTCACCGGAAACAAAAATTGCATTTTCCTGCAGGTCGTCGTAACGGAATATACTGTTTTTCTCAGGAAGCATGCCCATTGCGTTCCCAAATATTTTTATGGTACGCGGATCAAAGGCCGCAGGATTTAGTCCGTAACTCTGAAGCTCTGTGAATCCGATTTTATAAATGCCGGAATTATTAACCTTTATTTTAATCCAGTCACCTGTGCTTAAAACTGAGTTTTCAGCGTAAGACCGTTCAGTGGGTTTTGAAGGCTGGCTCATAAGGTTTTGGGATATCTCTATTGAAAAAGAAACCAGCTTTTCGAATATCCCGGTCTCTGGGTTCAACCGGATGGGAATGAAACTGATAACCCCATGAGGGATTTTGCGTTTTACTGCAACCGACGCGTTAATCCTTACCGATGGTTCTTTAAATTGCAAGCTGGACAAATAAGTAATTTCGTCAGGAAGACAGGGTTCGAAGATCACTGAGATGAAGCTGTACTTAATCTCAGAATGTGGACTTTCCATTGGAATGGATTGCGAATATAGAGGAAGGTTGGTGGACATTTCGGAAAAGGCACCGTCAAAACTCATGTACTCGTTAATTTTTCCTGAGGCATCAGTTTCCCTCACTAATTTTTTCCAGACAATAGCATCGTTGAGGTAGGATGTTTGAGCAACAGCCGCCCCTGCCATAAATATTAGCAAGAATAAAGTAAGGTATGTATTTTTCTTCATCATGAAATTTCTAAATAAAACAAAAATTGCGGAAGATTGATCATCAAAGAAGACGCAGATTTTAGCCAATTCGTTGCGTGGATAGAAAATACCACCCAAATAAAAATTACTACGATTAACTTTATCGAAGGATTACCAGTTTATTGTTTTCCTGGGCTGATGTGCCATCATAATTCCTGACCAAAACTTTATAAATATACATTCCCTGTTTCAACTTGCTTCCTCCTTCATTGGTTCCATTCCATTCGGTGGATGTATACCTGTATCCCTCAGAGAAATACTGATCACTTATAGTTCTGACCAACTGCCCTCCAAGTGAATAAACCTGGATGGTAACTTCAAGCGGTTGATCCGCCTGGTTATGCTCGAAGGTAAATTTTGTGGTCTCTCTGAAAGGATTTGGATAATTCATCAGGCTTTCAAGTGCCATGCCCTCAGATTCGGCAACGATAAAATCGGTATAAACGGTAGTCGAATTATTATTGATATCCCATACCTTTAATGACAAATTATGGTGGCCATTGCTCAGATTGGAAAAAGGATATTGTATAATTCCGTTTTTAAAATCATCCAGGTCGGACTGGTAGTAATCGTTGAGGACGAAATTATTTTCGCCGTCGAGGGTGGCCACTATGTCGTGCCCTATTCCATTGCCAACCGTATTGATCCCGCTTTCATCGCTTACATAAGCAAGCAGTGAAGGATTCTGATCTGTTAATCCTCCGGCAACAAAGCTTTCGTCATTCATATATAGTTTTGCCTGCGGACCCATATTATCGATATTGGCATTTTGATTATAACCTCCCACAATGAAGTTGATAAAATTTCCGGATGCATCCTGGCTGTCATCTTTGGCATAATAGCTTATTTTCCCAAAACCATAATCATAAGCAATATCCTTCGGTACAATGAATGAGCAAGACCATTCACCGTTTACGATACTGGCTTTGCCTTTATAAAGCGGGTTTTTCTGGATATAAAAAGTGGCTTTTGAACTTGCCGGATCATTTGCTATGGTAGAATACCTCGAAGGTTTATCAAAAACGATTGGAAAAAGAATACCATTAAAATCGGAAAGCTTATTGCCTAAGTAATCCTGCATTTCACCGGTAACTGTAATCTCCGACAGCGCTTTAAGCGTGTCGATATTTTCTAGGATGGATATATTGTTGATGGTTACCGTTACAACATGTTGTTTAGGGAAAGCAAAATTTAATGCAGGATCACCCAACAATACAAACTTGCGGGTATTTTCGTTAGTACCGGTTGAGTTTTTTGCCAGACGGATAACATCGCCCATTCTCATGTGTTCTCCTTCAGTTTCTTTTAAGCTATAGGCAAAAAAGTTTTTATTCAGGGAAGCATTTCCTCCGGCGTAAGTGGCCCTGGTGGTTGTGAACAGAGAAATCCCACCTCCGTTGGGATTCAGAAACACAAGCTCTCCGGCCGATACCCTTTTGGGATCATCAAAACGGCTGAACTCACAGGTAGCAGTGAGGAATACAGGCATGTTATTGTAATTGCTCCAGCTATTGATATCGGCAACTGTAACGATTCTTTCATGTGCCAGGCCGAGTTCTCCCCCATGCCCCACATAGTTTATAATCAGTGCTCCCCTGTTTACCCGATTGTTGATATCTTCAGTGACTTTTGGATATTGTTCTCCGCTTGGCGTGGATTCCTGTGTATAAGCATCAAGATATATTTTGTCGATATTTATATTCTTGTCGGTCGTATCGATTTGCTGGGCTAACTTTTCCGAATCATTAAAATGGAGGTTTTGGTCTTCATCGTCACCGATCAAACAGATAATGTTGCGCCAGTCGTTCATGACCAGATCAGTGTTAGTTGAATAATGGATTATCTTATCCACAGCAGTTTTAGCTTGTTCTGTTGAGGAAACCACCAACCGACCTATACCAATATCCACCATGTTATCCCCATCAAGTAATCCAAAAAAATCATCAGTAATGTAAGATCCGACGGGATTGAGCGATTCTATCGATTCCCATGTCGGAACATAATTGGAGTTATTGACAATTCGGTCCTTATAGTCGTATGATGCATCACCGAAAAACAGAAGGTAATCTGGTTCCTGGTTAGCCGCGGCTTTATCATACAACATTTTTACAAAATCACGAATGGCTGATATATCAGCGGCTCCGCTTGAAAACTCATTGTAAATATCCTGAAGTTTTACCACAACCACACTCATATTGTCTTGGTTATAATGATGTTCCGCCAGGCGATTGGCTTGTTCAAGGAAATCGGGATGTGTGACAATGATCATTTCATATTGGCCGAGCCCATGGAGGTTCTGATTTTCAATTTTACCCATAGTGACAGGCGAGTAAAAGGAAGTACCATCAAAAGCAGCAAATTCCTGCAAGCTGTTTGACTGGACTTTCCAAATTAGCTGATTGTTACCACTTGTGGTTTCCATTATCACCGGATTAATACGATCAGTGATGTTCCAGATTGTAACAGGCGAGGTGACTTTTGATAGTTTGTATTCTGCAACAAATTCAAGATTAGCTGTTCTTAGATCCCTGAAAATCAGCTGGCCGCCATTAAAACTTAGATTGCGGATAACATTAACTGTAAAGAAATTCAGGAATCCAACAGAAGCTTGTAAGGGTTTATTGTAGACAATTTTAATATCTAAGCTTGCACTGCTAACATTAAAGGATACGGTGTCAAATTTCGTTTTTGCAAAATCAGAGTTAATATTCGTGCTGCTGGTAGGGGGTACAGGCAAAGTCATTATATTAATATTGTTTGCAAAAATGCTGAATGAACTTGTGTTACTCGATCTGGCGGCAACATCCACTGCAATATGGACCTTTGAATTGAGGTCAAGGTCAGGGAAATTAAGTTCTTTTAAAAAAGTAGTGTTCAAATCAAACGTTTCTCCATACCACATCCTGCCAGTACCAATCAGATTCTGCCCTTCAAGTTCGTAATGATAGGCATCGTTGTAGCGGGTGGAGGTAAAGGTTGGGCTAAGCCCACTGGAGGGTTGAATTTGAATTCGTTTCCCTGCCCCCATGTCAGTAGTTATAAAGTAATAGTTGTAATCGGAATATAAATGCGGGTATTGGTGCAATTTTTTATCCATTGGAGAATATTTCCATTCGTTTGGTGATTCACCATAAAACAGAATATAATCTGAAGGATCGAAACTTCCATCACCTTCACCAAAAACCAAAATAGCATTTTCCTGAAGATCGTCATACCTGAAACTGCTTGCATTCTCAGGCAACATTCCTCCTCCGTTTCCATAAATCCTTATATTTTTTGGATTGATCGCCCCGACACTAATTCCCAGTTCGCCAAGTTGCTGGTAGGTTATTTTTTGGATACCTCTGCTGGCGACAGCGACCCTATACCAGTTTCCGGTCGATAAGACTGAATTCTCAGCATAAGATGCTATTTTCAAAGTGCCATTGGATTCCTTTAATGCCAAATAGTTAATTTCGATTTCGAATGAAATTAGTTTTTCGTAAAATCCGGTCAATTCATTTTTTCGGATGGGAATAAAGGAAACTGCTGCAAAAGGATTTTTTTTGTCAAAAGCCAGGGAACTGTTAACTATAATTTCTATTGAAATCTGACTATTTTGAGAAACTAAAGCTGATTCCAAATCAGTTAATGGTTCGAAAATTTTATTTTTAAGATCAACTTTCAGGCTTTCCGCTAAAGATGCCAGTGGAAATCGTTCAAAAAACAACGGTAAAAAACCATTCCCGTAATCATTGATTGAACCGTCGAACCGGATCATCGAAATGGTTTCATTTTCATCGATACCGATCTTTTGAATACCCGTCCATGTAATATTTCTTTCGTACTTTTGAATTTCCGAAAAACAGAATACGGGTATTAACAAAATAATGTGGATAATAAAAAATTTCGATTTCATAAGTATTGCCAGGCTTTATTAATATTGAAATTTGTAAAAGTAATTATAAAGAAAAAACTTGTTTAGAAATTGTTTTAAAGTTACAAAACATTGATAACAAAACATTTAAAAACATTAATGCCGGAAACTAAAATTATGGTTTATAACGTTAGTGCAGGGTTATTATTGCTTTGAATATGATAAGCTCAACAAGATTGGTTTTAAAAATTTTATTACGAACATTAACCCTTAAAAACCTGACTCCGCAGCTTTTGTTTCAGTGTGTTTTTATTTTTTTATTCTTTTTTCCCGGGTTATCCATTAGTCAGGATGCTATTTTCTCTCAATTTTACAGCAACCCTTTATACCTCAATCCTGCTCTCGCCGGAAATGACGATTGTGCCCGCCTGATGTTCAATTACCGGAATCAATGGCCTTCACTCGATAATAATTTCACAACCTATAGTGCATCTGCCGACCGGTATTTCAGATCGCTTTCTGGTGGACTTGGCATTATGGTGATTTCTGATAATATAGGTAAGGGAATCATGAATACTACCCGGTTAAGTGCTATTTATTCGGTGCATCTCCGGCTGAGCGATGAAATGAATCTGAATGCGGGATTTGAAGCGACATTTCATCAGCAAAAACTGAAATATGAAGAGCTGATTTTCAGAGATATGATTGATCCTGCAACGGGGAATATTAATTATGGAAATACAGCCGAAGTACCTGTAGATAATTCCACAGTTTCAATACCTGATTTTGCAACCGGTTTACTTTTAGGCATCAGTGAAAAGTATTTTATCGGTATTGCGGTTCATCATCTTGCCCAGCCTGTCCTGGAGTTTTATTCAAACTCAAAAGATAATTTACTTTACAGGAAATATACTGTTCACGCAGGAGCAAAATTTGATCTTGGCAGAGGTGCATACAACCGTCAGGATAATAATTTTGTCTTATCGCCAAATATTTTGTATCAGTATCAGCAATTTGCTCAACAAATTAATTTTGGTGTTTATCTTGAGAAAAAGCCTCTTGTTGCAGGTATTTGGTACAGGTACAATGTGGAAAATTCAGACGGAGCAATTTTTTTACTCGGATTATCACATAAAAGAATTAAAATTGGCTATTCCTACGATGTAACCTTATCAAAACTTAGAGGTACAACGGGAGGGGCTCATGAAGTTTCATTGACATTGTTAGTTAATTGTAATAAAAAAAGAAATAGACCAGGGGCAATAAAATGTCCGGAATTTTAGTTATGTTTGCATCAAATTTTAAAAAAATGAAGCATATCAGTTTCTTAACATTCACATTATTAGTTGGTTTTGCATTGGTTTTGTCTTCCTGTAAAAAGCAAAAATCAGCAACTACCGGATGGGAATATAATAATCCCAAGAATGGTGGATTTTCAGTAGCGGATTTCGCCGGACAAATAAATGGTCCGGGACTTGTTCTTATCCAGGGTGGAAGTTTCACAATGGGATCAAATTATGATGATCCTATGTACGAATGGGATAATATGCCAAGAAAAGTTACCATCAAGACTTTCTATTTGGATGAAACAGAAGTTTCCAATCTTGATTACATCGAATATCTTTATTGGGTGAACAGGGTATTTGGAACTGATTATCCCGAAGTATACAGAAGAGCATTGCCGGATACACTTGTATGGCGTGATCAATTGGCATACAATGAACCGATGACTGAACTTTATTTAAGACATCCGGCGTATCATTATTATCCTGTGGTAGGAGTGAGTTGGTTACAGGCCTCCGATTATTGTGCCTGGAGAACTGACAGAGTT
The DNA here is from genome assembly GCA_963749345.1 of uncultured Bacteroidales bacterium. GTDB lineage: Bacteria > Bacteroidota > Bacteroidia > Bacteroidales > JAADJA01 > JAADJA01. The sequence continues at coordinate 2,191,210 of CAVVMO010000004.1, forward strand.
AACGAAATGCTTCTTGTTGATCGTGGAATTCTGGATCTTGATCCCGATCAGTTAAATGAAAACAATTTCAATACTGAAGCATACTTAGCCGGACAGTATGAAGGCTTGGTTAATAAAAACCTGCAAGACCTGAGTCCAAATGGCACCGGTGAGAGAGGCGTCAGAATGGAAGATGGATTATTATTGCCACGCTACCGGCTTCCGACTGAAGCTGAATGGGAATTTGCTGCAATAGGACAGATTGGAAATACGGTTTATGAAAGGATTCTCGACAGAAGGATTTATCCATGGGACAGTCATGTGTTAAGGACGGATGATAAAATCTACTATGGAAGCTTTATGGGTAATTTCAGGAGAGGAAAAGGCGACTATGCCGGGGTAGCTGGTGATCTGAATGATGGAGCAATTGGACCGGCAATGGTTGGTTCATTCTGGCCAAATGATTATGGATTATTTAACATGTCGGGTAACGTGGCTGAATGGGTTGCTGATGTTTACCGCCCGCTTTCATATGAGGATGTTGCTGATCTCAATCCCTACCGTGGTAATGTTTTTAAACGGAAAGTCAGAGATTCCGAAGGTTTAATTGCTGAAAAGGATGAATTTGGAAAATTACAATATGAACAGATTCCGGTTGAAGACATAGCAGACAGAAGAAATTATCGCAAATCTAATAATATCAACTACCTGGATGGTGATTTCCAGTCAACAGTGAATTCTGAAGATTGGGTAAAACAAGGCGAAGACTCAAATTCAAGTACCATGTATGATTTTTCAACCACTACCATGCTCAATGATCATGCAAGGGTTTATAAAGGCGGTTCTTGGAAAGATAATTCATTTTGGATGATGCCGGCGACCAGAAGGTATCTTGACGAAAATGTTGCTACCGATTACATTGGCTTCAGATGCGCAATGGACCGTGTGGGCAGTGATGACGGATTATAATTAATTTTCAGTAAAATATTTGAACCCCATTCCGGTTAAAGGGATGGGGTTTATTTTTTATTTTTGTTTTTATGATGGAAAAGATTACCCAACTATATAAAATTTTTAAAGAAAATCCTAAAGTAACAACAGATTCCCGAACAATCGTTCCGGGTTCAATATTTTTTGCCATAAAAGGTGAAACTTTTAACGGTAATAAATTTGCAATGGAATCCTTAAGGAAAGGTGCCGTATTGGCGGTGGTTGATCGGGATTTTCAAGAAGATGACAACCGACTGTTTCGTGTAAAAGATGTTTTGAAAACTTTGCAGGAACTAGCCACCTTCCACAGGCAAAAGCTTGGATTAAAGATTCTTGCCATTACCGGTTCAAACGGTAAAACAACCACAAAAGAATTGATCCAAAGAGTGTTATTAAAAAAATTCAAATCACATGCAACAGAAGGTAATCTCAATAACCACATCGGGGTGCCTTTAACTCTCCTCTCATTAACTACTGATCATCAAATTGCAGTGATTGAGATGGGTGCAAATCATCCGGGTGAAATAGCTGCGCTCTCTGATATTGCCCAACCAGATTATGGAGTTATCACGAATGTTGGCAAAGCACACCTTGAAGGTTTCGGAAGCTTTGAAGGGGTTGTGAAAGCAAAAACTGAGCTCTACTCATATCTCAGGAAAAGCAACGGTAAAGTATTTATCAATTCGGATAATAACCGCCTTCTTAAAGCAGCTCAGGGAATTACATCTTACTCATATGGCAGCATGAATGCTGATTGTGTCGGGAAAATTATCGGAGTTCATCCTTATATCGAGCTTGAGAGCAAACTAAATGGCCAATCCATCTCAATTCAAACAAAATTAATCGGAAAATATAATTTTGAAAACGTTATGGCCGCTGTCGGTATTGGATCCTACTTTAAAATCTCACCTATTGATATCAGGGAAGCCATAGAATCCTATGAGCCTTCAAACAACAGGTCACAGATTTTTCAAACACCAAATAATACAGTAATTCTTGATGCATATAATGCAAATCCTTCAAGCATGGTTGCAGCCGTTGAAAATTTTGCCGAAAGTAACTTTACTAACAAGGTTTTGATTCTGGGAGATATGGCAGAACTTGGTATCGACTCAGAAAAAGAACATTTAGGTTTGATTGAATCCCTGCAATATGCTAATATTCAGGAAACGATTTTAGTTGGTCCCATTTTTCATAAGGTCAGTAAAAACAAATTTTTTACAAGCTTTAATTCAATCGATCAATTGGCAGAACACATCAAGACGCATCCATTAAAAAATTGCACAATACTTTTAAAAGCATCGCGTAAAATGCAATTGGAGAAGATTGTAAATCTATTATAGATGAATAAATACAAAGTCATTGGATTAATGTCAGGTACATCTCTTGATGGTGTAGATATAGCCTATTGTGAGTTCAAATTTGACCATGAATGGGATTTTAAAATTGGTTGTGCTGAAACTATCGATTACCCGCAAAAATGGATCGATCGCCTTACATCATTAATAAATTCTGATGCCGAGAAAATAAGTTATACCCATTTTGAGTATGGGAAGTATTTAGGTGAGATTACAGGAAATTTTATCCGAAAAAATAGACTTTCACCTGATTTTATTTCATCACACGGACATACAATTTTTCATCAGCCTGAAAAAGGTTTTACGCTGCAGATTGGTGATGGAAATTCTATTTCAGCTGTCACAGGATTTCCTGCCGTTTTTGATTTTCGTTCATTGGATGTCGCACTTGGCGGCCAGGGAGCGCCGTTGGTTCCAATTGGCGACCGGCTTCTTTTCGGTCAGTTTGATTATTGTTTGAACCTCGGTGGCATCGCAAATATTTCTTTTGAGCAAGCTGGTAAAAGATTAGCATTTGATATTTGCCCTGTAAATATAGCCTTAAACTTTTTGGCATCGCTGGCAGGTTACAAATATGATATTAACGGTTCTATCGCTTCGAAGGGTTTTATTATTCCACCCTTGTTGAAGAAATTGAATCAACTGACTTATTACCTAAAGAATCCTCCAAAATCGCTTAGCAGGGAATGGATTGAAAGTAATTTCTTTCCTTTGATCAATAAAGGGTCGGACCCCATCGAAAATAAACTCCGCACGGTTATTGAACATATCGCTATACAAATTGCAGCAGTATTAAATCCTTTTCCAAAGGGTAAATTGTTAATTACCGGCGGAGGTGCTAAAAATAAATTTCTGGTTGAGGTTTTAAGAACGAAAGTCGAATGCAATGTGGTAGTTCCTGAAGTCGAAATAATTGATTTTAAAGAAGCCCTTATATTTGCATTTCTTGGAATTTTAAGATGGCGGAGAGAGATCAATACCCTCTCATCAGTTACAGGCGCCAAAAGGGATAGCTGCGGCGGATCAATTGTTTACGTTTAAGAAATTAGTCAACGGCTGACTTAATTGATTAAGCCCTCAAATGAATGGATCTCTTCATAATTCTGCCTTCATGATTCCTGAAAAATTTTGACCCACATGACCTTTATGAAATAAACAGGCCATGCTTCCGTTTTAGTGGCTATACTAGAAATGGATCTTTTATAAAATAAAAAAGTTCAAAAAACATACCAAGGAAAGGCAAATAATCAACACAATTTCATGGTAAAAAACCAACAAATACAGGATGATATTTTTGATTGTAATAACCTGATTTTCAACTCAAATATATTAACAAAAAACTGTTAACAAATCTGGCAGATAACATTTACCTAAACAGTGTATTACCGTAATTTTACTTTTCAAATTAATCATATTTAATATGTTAACAACGATTTTATTGCAAATTACAGAAACTGGAAAGTCAACACAACTATTGGTAACCCAGGCTGCCGGAAACCAGGGCGCCCTTAGCTTGTCCATGTGGGACTTGGCAGTCAAAGGGGGTTGGATTATGATCGTTCTTGCTGTATTTTCGGTTATTGCCATTTATATTTTTATTGAAAGATTTCTGGCTATCAACCGAAGTTCAAAGGAGGAGAAAAATTTCATGAATAACATACGCGATTTCATACATGAAGGGAGGATCGACTCTGCCCAAACCCTTTGCAAGAATAACAATTCTCCTATTGCTCGGATGATCGAAAAAGGATTGTCGAGGATCGGCAGACCCTTAAGTGATATCAATACTGCAATTGAAAACATTGGAAAACTTGAAGTTTCACGCCTTGAGAAAAACATTGCCGGGTTGGCAACCATATCTGGTGCGTCACCTATGCTTGGCTTTCTGGGTACAGTAATTGGCATGGTAAAAGCCTTCTATGATATGTCGATGGCTGGAAATAACATCGATATTCAATTGCTTTCCACCGGAATATACCAGGCTATGGTAACCACCGTTGGCGGATTGATCGTGGGCATTATAGCATATATTTGTTATAATATACTTGTTGCAAGAATTGAAAAGCTGGTTTTTTTATTGGAAGCCAGAGCAACTGAGTTTATGGATGTTTTGCACGAGCCTGCAAAAAAATAATTTTTGAGCTAATATTGATTTAATTAAAATTAAACAATGGCAATACAAACAAGAAATAAATTGAGCACTAATTTCAGCATGGCTTCTATGTCGGACCTGGTTTTTCTTTTGCTGATTTTTTTTATGCTTACCTCTACGCTGGTTGCTCCCAACGCGATAAAGTTGCTATTGCCCGCAAGCAACAGCAGGACGATTGAACAACCACCAAAAGTCATTGTATCTATTAATCAGAATCTTGAATATTTTTTACAGGGAATCCAGGTTAATGAAGCATCCCTTGAGTCGGGATTGCTCGAAAAACTTGCAGGACAAGAAAGCGTTTCCATCAGGCTTGAAGCTGATAAAAATATCCCGGTTCAGTATGTCGTTAATGTGATTGATATAGTGAATAATGTAAATCAGCGATTTGGCACCAAACATAAGGTCATAATGGCAACAAGTCCGAAAAAATAGAATGACTTTAATAGTTAGTCAATTTTGGTTGAACAACTGTAAAACAAAAAAAATTGAAGTTGGAATTAAACAAGGATAAATACAAAGGAATCATTGGGACAGTCCTATTTCATGCTGCCTTGCTGATTCTTTTGATAATTCTTGGGTTCTCAACACCGCTGCCACTTCCTGGAGAAGGGGGTGTGGAAGTTAACCTTGGATTCAGCGATGAGGGCCAGGGTGATGTACAACCCGAAACGCCACCAGCAGTTAAAGAAGAAATCAGCCCAAAACCTTCATCCGAAGAAACGGAAGAAGACATTGTTACGCAGGATACCGAGGAAACAACTATCGTTGAAAAACCAAATCAGGATAAAAAAAAGGAAAAATCCGTTGATAAAACCAAATTAAAAGAGGTTGTGAAAGAGGAACCAAAAGTGAATCCAGAAGCACTTTACAAGGGAAAAAGTTCACAATCAAATGGAACATCCGGTCAAGGAATAACCGGAACACCCGGAGACCAGGGAAAACCTAACGGAACTCCTGATTCTGATAATTATTCCGGAACAGGCGGCTCTGGTGGTGGGCTTTCGTATAGTCTTGCAGGAAGATCGCCCAAATATTTGCCAAAGCCCTCCAGTAACTTTAAAGAAAATGGTACTGTTGTGGTTCAAATTGATGTGGATAAATATGGGAAAGTAGTTAAAGCGCTTGCAATTGATAAAGGTTCAAATACCACCGATGCTACCTTGCGTGGTTTAGCCGAACAGGCAGCCAAACAAGCCATATTCAATGCCAATACCGATGCAGCAGATGTACAAAGGGGAACCATCACCTACCATTTTGTTGTAAAGAACTAAATGAATTATCAGCAGACAATTGATTATTTATTTAGTCAGCTTCCAATGTTTCATAGGGTTGGTGCTTCAGCTTATAAAGCTAATCTCGATAATACCATTGAGATATGCCGGATACTGGGAAATCCTGAAAAAAAAATCAAATGTGTTCATATCGCAGGAACAAATGGTAAGGGCTCTGTTTCGCATATGGTAGCTTCGGTGCTGCAAACAGCAGGTTATAAAACTGGATTATATACCTCACCTCACCTGAAAGATTTCCGGGAGCGGATCAGAATCAATGGTAAAAAAATTCCAAAATCGAATGTAATAGCTTTTGTCTCTACCTATAGAAAATCTTTTGAAGCGATTCAACCTTCATTTTTTGAATATACTTTTGGAATGGCTGTGAAATATTTTGCTGATGAGCGGGTAGATATTGCTGTAATTGAAACCGGTATGGGTGGCCGGCTTGATTCCACTAACGTTGTCAATTCAATCGTTTCAGTCATCACGAATATCGGGCTTGATCATACTCAGTTTTTAGGTGAAGCTCCTGAACAAATAGCATTCGAAAAAGCAGGCATAATCAAGCACAGTGTACCGGTAATAATTGGTCAAACCCAGGATGATGTGCTTCCGGTTTTTCGAAAAAAAGCACAAGCAAATGATGCTGAACTTATCATCGCAGATAAATTTTTTAAAGCTGTTAATGCTCGGAAAACGGGCGGAATTCATCCGCTTTATCAAATGGATATCCTCCGGGAAGGAAAGTTATATTTAGAAAATCTGAAATGTCCATTGACCGGAAATTATCAAATAAAAAATATTGTTACCTCTCTACAGGTTGTTGAAGTTTTGAAAATGAATGGCTATTCTATTGGTTCAAGTCATACTCACCAAGGGATCAGGAATGTTAAAAAGAACACAGGCTTAAAAGGCAGGTGGCAAATACTTGGGAAAAGCCCTCTCATTATCTGTGATACCTGCCATAATGTAGATGGAATCAAGGAAGTTGTTGCTCAATTAAATGAAATGCAATTTAAGAATCTTCATTTTGTATTAGGTTTTGTGAAGGATAAGAAAATCGAAAGCATTTTAAAATTATTGCCAAAAGATGCAGTCTATTACTTTTGCAAAGCAAATATTCCCCGCGGGCTCGATCAAAATGAACTATTAACTTCAGGTAAAAGGTTCGGATTGTATGGTAAATCCTATAAGACAGTGAACGACGCATTTACGGCTTCAAAAAAAGAAGCCGGAAAAGACGATCTTATCTTCATTGGTGGGAGTACATTCGTTGTAGCTGAAGTGTTATAATTCAATTATTGTTGCTACTGGAGTTCATCTATATTTATCTTAGGGGAAACAGGTAACCTCATCTAAACTTCAACAGGTTCAGTCTTATACTTTTTAGGTTTAAAATTCAATTCATTACGGCTTTAATAGAAGCGGCAACACATTGTTACATGCTAGTGCCCGCCAATGCAAAAAATGTTACTTTCGCAACTGACTAGTCATTAATGGATCAATATATGAGTGGCAAAGAAACTTTGAAGAATTATTTCGAAAAGCTTGCTCCTAAAAGGGAAAAATGGAAAAGGCGAAATCGTTTTTACCATAAAACACTTGAAAAGCATTATAAATTAATGATTCCGGCCGGTGCTGATGTTTTAGAGTTGGGATGCGGTACCGGAGATCTTTTAAATGCTGTTAGTCCTTCGTTTGGTGTAGGTGTTGATTTTTCTGAAAACATACTTACCCTTGCTAAAAGCAGATATCCTCATCTTACATTTATTCATGCAGATGCTGTTGATTTTACCTATGAGGGCCGTTTTGATTATGTAATTATTTCTGATTTGCTTAGTTCATTGTGGGATATTCAGGGTGTCCTTGCAAATTTAAGAAAGGTGGTGCGACCCGATACGAAAATCATTATTTCAACCTACAACTACATTTGGGAACCAATACTCCGTTTTGGCGAATTCACCGGGATCAAGGCACGTCAACCTTTGCAAAGCTGGCTCACAATTAAGGATATATCTAATCTTCTTGAACTCGAGGATTTTGAGGTAATAAAAGTTGACAGAAAGCTTTTAATACCCAAGTACATTCCTATTATTAATTCCATATTTAATAAGTTTATTGCAAATCTACCAGGGGTGAACCGGTTAAATCTTATTAATTTTATCTCTGCCCGCCCATCCCTAAGAGCGAAAACAAACTATTCCGTTTCAATGGTAATTCCTGCCCGGAATGAAATGGGGAATATTGAAAATGCTATTATAAAAACCCCGGACTTCGGCACTCACCAGGAGTTTATATTTATCGAGGGAAATTCGAGTGATGGTACTTATGAAGAAATGCAAAGGGTTCAGAAAGCATGGCCGAATAAGGATATCAAAGTGATGAAGCAGAGTGGTAAAGGAAAAGGGAATGCTGTGAGAGAAGCATTTGAAGTGGCAAAGGGAGACATACTGATGATTCTTGATGCAGATTTGACAACTCCCCCCGAAGATATGATTAAGTTTTATGATGCTTTGGTAAATAATCATGGAGAATTTATCAATGGATGCAGGCTTGTTTACCCGATGGAGAAAGAAGCTATGAGGTTTTTAAATTATTTTGGTAATAAATTTTTTGGTTGGTTTTTTTCTTACCTGCTTGGTCAGAAGCTGAAGGATACCCTATGCGGAACAAAAGTTCTGTTTAAAAAAGACTATGAACTGATTAAAGCCAACCGGAAATACTTTGGTGAGTTTGATCCTTTTGGTGATTTCGACCTCCTTTTCGGTGCGGCTAAGTTAAATTTAAAAATTGTTGAAGTTATAGTTCGTTATCGCGACCGCGAATACGGTTCAACCCAGATCAGTAGATTTAAACATGGATGGCTGCTTATCAGGATGAGCTTTTTTGCAGCCCGTAAAATCAAATTCATTTCATAAGTTATTTCAGTTATGTTCAAGCATTGCAATCTGAATCGGAGTTGGATCTATATAATTCCTGGAATCGTCATACTTTGGAGTTTGTTTTTTCTTAGAATAAGCGGTCCGTTTTTTTTAACCAGAATCGACCCCGATTATATCTATTTGTTGAATGGGTTAAATTGTGCAAATCTCGACTTTTCAAGGATTGGTCATATCGATCACCCAGGCACTCCCTTCCAGCTTCTTACTGGTATATTTATAAGGATTTCACATTTGATAGCCGGACAAGGTAAAATAGTTGATGATGTCATTTCCCGCCCTGAATTTTATTTGTCTGTTTTATCATTTTATCTTACTTTAATATCAGCAATAATGTTGGTGTGGCTTGGAAAAATAGTTTTATTGGATGGAAATGATGTTGTCGGGGCGATCATTCTTCAATCATCGATGTTCGTCAATGTTTTTCTGATTGATTTACCGTGTCGCTATATTCCTGACAGAATGTTGTCGGTTGTCGTAATTATGTTTACCGGGTTTTGTTTTAAATATTTTTACACAGGAAATTACTCAGGAAAAAAATTTGCCATTCATTCAGGAATTCTTTTAGGAATCGGGTTTGTTACCAAGTTTAATTTTCTCCCCATACTGATTGTTCCGATAATATTAATCACCAAAATGAGGGAGCGGCTGATTTATTTCATTACCCTGGCGATTGCGTCGGTTGTTTCATTCCTGCCGGTTTATGATAAGTTTTCTTATTTTAAAAGTTTTATCACTTCAATAATAAAACATGATGGATTGTATGGTGGGGGATCGCAACAGGTTTTTAACCCGGAAGTTTTTTGGTACAATACCACTTTGATATTCAGGCAGAACTTATCATTCACAATCGCTTTGGGATTAAGTTTGGTCGCTTTTATTATTTTATTATTAAAACCTACTACCCGTAAAGATCTGAAAAAAGAGTTTCTTTTCTTCATTGCCTTGATGTTTATCACGCTGATCGGGACGCTAATTACTGCCAAACACTTCAAGGATTATTATATTATACCCGTTATAAGTCTTACCGGTTTTACTACATTGATTTTATTAAAGGTCGGTCGAAAACTATTCACAAAACGTTACACAAACATAGTATTTGTTCTACTTTTGATGTATTTTATATACATTCCTTTATCTTTTCTATACAATCCCTATTGGGAAAAGCAAAAAAACAATTATAATAATTATCTTACAGCTGAATTCATTACCAGGAATGTTTCGCCAAATGATTATTTTCTGATTGAGCCCACCTGGCTGTCGGGCCCATTGATTGCAAATGGGATGGCTTATGGCCTTAGCTATGTTGCCAACAGGAATTATTATTACAACGAATTTGAAAGATATTATCCGAACATATTGACCTGGAATGGTAAAGAAAATCCACTTCAATATTTGAAAATGATTGATGCAAATAATGAAGCTATTTTTAAGAGTGGCAGAAGCATTTTCATTTATTCAACTCCCGGACGAAATGCTGATTTGCTTTGTAACTATATCGATAGCTGTTCACTCAATTATGGAATTTTATATCAAAGAGATACGGTTTATGAGAATAGCGCCAATAACAATCATATTATCCGATTGAAAAATAAATCAGGTTGGAATGAAAAATTGATTGGCAGATTCGGTTTTGAGAGATTTGATGGAAATACTCTTTTCTCTGATGATGAAAAATATGCATTATCAGGTCAGTTTAATCTGACAGATATATGTGCAAGCAATGGTTACCATTCTTTAATCTTGAGTGAAAATCATTCCAAAAGCCCTGAGTTGCAGGTTCAAAAAGTTTTCGAAGGCGATTACTTTGAGGTGACTGTTAAGCGGAAAAGGGATGATCATGATGGTAAAGGAAACTTATTACTTTGTTCAACCGGAACTGACGGTAAATTCTATAAAATCGCCGAAGGTCAATTTGTATCCGTTATCCACTCCGATTGGGAATTACTTAGGCTATGTGCCGAGATCCATGAAAGTCCGGAGAACGGAACACTTACTTGTTTTTATGAATACAAAGGAGATGCAATCGAGGTTATTGATGATTTTACGATAAAGTTTTTCAGCAACAAACCTGATTGATTAAATTTGTCCTAATTCCGTTAAATTTCAATTTCTCAGAGCTTCTTCAATATCCTCAATGATTTTTTTTGCTAAATGATTTGCTTTTTCTTCACTGTCACTTTCAGAGTATATTCTGATGATAGGTTCGGTATTGGATTTGCGTAAATGGACCCATTGTTTATCAAACTCTATTCTCACACCATCAATTGTATTGATCGGGTTCATCTTATATTTTTCTTCAATTTTTTTTAAAATATCATTCACCTCAATGCCTTCTGATAATTCAATTTTATTTTTTGAGATATAATATCCGGGATAGGTACTTCTAAGTTTTGAACATTTCAGTCCTGTTTTGGCAAGGTAGGTTAGGAAAAGTGCAATTCCAACCAACGCATCTCTTCCATAATGCAATTCGGGATAGATGATACCTCCATTCCCTTCTCCTCCAATTACTGCATTCACTGCTTTCATCTTCTCAACCACGTTTACTTCGCCCACAGCTGATGCGAAATATTTGCCCCCCTGATTTTCTGTAATATCCTGCAAAGCTCTTGTTGAAGAAAGATTAGAGACTGTGTTTCCTTTTATGTTTTTAAGTATGTAATCAGCCACTGCAACCAGGGTGTATTCTTCCCCAAACACTTCACCATTTTCAGTTATAATTGCCAGCCGGTCCACATCCGGATCAACCACAAAACCGACATCGGCTTTATTCTTTTTAACGATCTCTGAAATTTCCCCAAGGTTTTCGGGCAGTGGTTCAGGATTATGCGGGAATTTTCCATTGGGTTCACAATATAATGGGTCGACTTTACTTACGCCTAAAGCCTTTAGTAATTTAGGTAAAGCAATTCCTCCGGTGGAATTGACACAATCTATTGCCACCCTGAAGTTTGCTTTTTTAATTGCTTTTACATCCACCAATTCGAGCTTTGTTATTTTTTCAATATGGTTATCGATTAGGGTATCATCGATAGTATATTTTCCGAGGTTATTAACCGGTGCGAATTTGAAATTCTCTTTTTCAGCGATTGCAAGCACCTCAGCTCCATCTTCTGCAGATATAAATTCTCCTTTAGAATTTAATAATTTCAGCGCATTCCATTGTTCAGGATTATGACTTGCAGTTATAATAATACCTCCGTCAGCCCCTAAGTTAACAACAGCCATTTCAATAGTGGGGGTAGTCGACAAACCTCCATCGATCACGTCAGCCGCCATTCCGATAAGTGTTCCTGTAACAAGATGATTTACCATCTCGCCCGAAACCCTCCCATCCCGTCCAATAACAAATCTGGCTTTCTTCGCAGAAACATCCTTCATGATGAAGGTTGCAAATGCTGAAGTAAATTTAACGATGTCCAAAGGACTTAATCCTTCACCCGGCGAACCACCTATGGTTCCTCTGATACCGCTAATAGATTTGATCAAGGTCATTGCAGTGTGTTTATAAAGTGGATGGCAAAATTAAAATTTTTGTGACAGATTGTACCATTAACTTATTTAGCTTTGTAAAAAATTTGATTAGACCTTTGGATGGATTTTTTTGAAGAAAACGAAGAAGAACAGTTGAAAATACTGGTCGAAAGGTTCGATGGCATGGTTCAATCGGGGGATCGGTACTTTTTTGATGTGGAAGAATTTGAGATGATCATCGATCATTACCTGATGGTAAACCAGCTTGACAAGACGAATATTGCCATCAAGTATGCGATGGAGCAACATCCGCATATTGCTTCATTCATGCTAAAAAAGGCGCAGATGCTGGTTTCTTCAAATAATATAAACAAAGCACTTGAACTTCTTTTGGAGGTTGAAAATATGGAACCGGAAAATCCCGAGATTTTCCTTACCAAAGCAGGGATATACAGTCAGCTTAAAAGATACGAAAAGGCCATTGAAGAATATAACAAGGCAATAAAAGAAGCGGAAGACCTTGCAGAAGTGTATACCAATATTGCATTCGAATACGAAAATTTAGGAAAGTATGATAAGTCCATTGAGTACTTAATAAAAGCGATTGAAATAGATCCGGAAAATGAAGCCGTCATTTATGAGCTTTCCTTTTGTTATGAAATATCTAACAAACTGGATGAATGCATCCTCTTTTTCAACGAATTCCTGAATAAAAATCCCTACTCCAAAGCAGCCTGGTTTAATCTTGGGATTGCCCACAACAATCTTGAGGCGTATGAAAAAGCTATTGAAGCTTATGATTTTGCAATAGCGATAGATGACAATTTTGCGTCGGCTTATTTTAACAAAGCGAATTCCTATGCAAATCTTAACTTATTCGAAAAAGCCATTGAATATTACAACGAAACATTCCGGTTTGAGGAGCCGGAGGCGATGACCTATTATTATATAGGTGAATGTTATGAAAAGCTGAATGATCTTGAAAAGGCCAGAACAAACTACCGCAAAGCCATTGATCTGGATCCTTTGCTTGCTGATGCATGGATTGGGATAGGGATGATTTATGAGGAGATGAATAAATACACAATATCTATTAACCATATCAAAAGGGCTATTGATATTGAACCTGCGAATTCAGAATACTGGTATATGATGGGTGATGTGCAATACAAGGCTGATTTATTCGATGAAGCTAAAAAATCATATCAGGAGGTTACCGTTCTTGATCCTCAGAATCCGGATATTTGGCTCGACTATTCGCATATTTACGCTATAGGTTCTGATTATTCAGGGGCGCTTGAGTGTCTGAATACAGGCATTTCAGAACAACAGGATAATGCAGAACTTGTTTACAGGAAGTTCATTTATCTTTTGAAAAACCAGCAATTCAAAGAGGCCTATGCGATATTGGAAGTTGCCCTCGCAATGAATTACCAGACCCATGACCAAATCTTTGAGTATGATCCCGACCTCCGAAATGATGATAATCTTTTACGGATCATTGAATTGTTTAGGACCAATTGATTCTGATCTCTAAAAAGAAACAGAATTTTTAAAGAATTAGCCCGTAAAATCAATCATAGGAATTCAATGATTAAGTTATATGGCCTGATAGGTAATCCACTAACACACTCTTTTTCAAAGGAATATTTTAACCGGAAATTTCAGTTAGAAAACATTTCAAATTGTCAATACCAGCTTTTTCCTTTGAAAAGCATGGCTGGATTTCAAAACCTGATCACAGATCACAATAACCTCCTTGGATTGAACGTAACAATTCCCTTTAAGAAGGAGGTGTTAAATTATCTTGATCATCTGAGCCCTGAGGCTGCTGAAGCAGGTGCAGTGAATTGCCTTAAAATTGACAGATCCTCAGGAAATCCTTATCTCACCGGACACAATACAGATATTTATGGATTTGAGCAATCCCTTAAACCTTTATTAAAAGCCCGGCACAGAAAAGCGCTTATTCTGGGAACCGGTGGTAGTTCGGCTGCCGTTGCATTTGTATTAAAATCTCTGGATGTTGATTTTTACTCCGTTTCGAGAAAACCACAGAAAAGTGATCAGATTAAATACGATAGTTTAACCAGGGAGATAATTAGAGAGCATCTCCTCATCATTAATGCCACACCGGTAGGCATGTTCCCCAACACCAGCCAATTTCCTGATATCCCCTATGAATGGATCACTCCTGAACATTTATTATTTGATCTGGTTTATAATCCTGCAGAAACCTTATTTCTGAAAAAGGGAAAAGAAAAAGGAGCCATCACAAAAAATGGCCAACAAATGCTTCATCTTCAGGCTGAAAAATCGTGGGAGATTTGGCAGCAGTAATTTTTTTTGCGAAAAATAATATTTTTTAACTTCTAGCTGCTTTTTCAGTATTTTTACTTTTTCAATTGAGTTTTTCTTATCGGATGGTTGCTTTCAGGCTAAACGGCGAAGAGGTTCAACACACGGGTAATCCTGAAATTTCATTATTGACTTTCCTAAGAGAGGAAAAGAATATCACTTCTGTAAAAGATGGCTGTTCCGGTCAGGGAGCCTGTGGTGCATGCCTTGTTGAGATCAATGGAAAAGCCAGACTATCCTGTAAAACAAGAATTAAAAATTTAGCTGGTTCCGAGATCACCACACTCGAAGGTGTTCCAGAGGTAATCATCAATATTCTTGCAAAAGCTTTTGTTAAAAAAGGTGCCGTTCAATGTGGTTTTTGTACACCCGGTATATTGATGCGATCAAAGATTTTGTTCAATGAAAACCCAGCACCATCAAAAGATGAAATCAGAAAAGCCCTGAGCTTGAATCTTTGTCGCTGCACTGGCTATCAAAAGATAGTCGAAGCTATTGAACTTGCTTTTGATGCACTCAGAAATAGCAGGATAATTGAATTGGAATCAGGTAATGCCGGGGTTGGATTTTCTTACCCAAAGGTAGATGCCCTTAAAACTGCATTGGGACAAAGACCATTCATCAATGACATCCGGATAGAAGGAATGTTATTTGCTGTCTTGAAATTTTCTGATTATCCACGTGCTAAAATTCTGAAAATTGACATTTCCAAAGTGCAGTCATTGGAGGGTGTCGTCAAAGTTTTTAAAGCAGATGATATTCCGGGAAAAAGAAATGTCGGTTTGATTTTCGGGGATTGGCCTTTGATGGTCGGCCTAATGGAGACCACGGCTTATATTGGTGATGTGTTAGCCGGAGTCGCTGCCACATCGTTATCCATAGCGCGTAAAGCGTGCGAACTTATTGAAATAGATTATCAACCTTTAAATCCTGTAACAGACATATACCAGGCAATAAATAATGATTCAGAACAGGTTCATCCAGGACACTCCAATGTTTTGGAAAGATGTATTTTGAAAAGGGGGGAAAGTTCAGAAGAGGTTATTAAAAGATCGAAGTATATATCTCACGGCAAATATCAAACCCAAAGGGTAGAGCATGCTTTCCTGGAAACAGAAGGAGCCATCGCCATGCCGGACGGGGAAGATGGCCTTCGGCTTTTAGTTAGCAGCCAGGGAATTTATGTCGACCGCCGGCAAATAGCCGAATTATTAAACCTTCCTGAGGAGAAAATTGATATCAGGCTGATTCCAACAGGAGGTGGTTTTGGTGGAAAAGAGGACATGACTGTTCAGGGGCATGCGGCACTTTTTGCCTGGATTCTCAAAAAGCCCGTTAAACTTGTATTGACCAGGCAGGAATCGATCCGAATGCATCCCAAGCGCCATCCAGTTTACATGGATATTACAGTCGCTTCAGATGAAAACGGGAAGTTAACTGCCATTAATCTATACGCTGTTGGCGATACCGGGGCTTATGCTTCAGTCGGGTCCAAAGTTATGGAGCGGGTCATTGGTCATGCAACAGGTGGTTATTCTGTTCCTTCAGTTGATCTTGAAGCCTTAACTGTTTATACCAATAACATCCCTTCTGGTGCTATGAGGGGCTTCGGTGTTCCACAGGTTACTTTTGCGCTTGAAAGTTGCATTGATGAAATTTGTGAAAAGGGGAACTTCGATCGGTGGGAGTTCAGGTACAGGAATGCACTTGTTAATGGATCCATCACAGCTACAGGCCAGGTTCTTGAAAAGGGAGTTGGGATCAGGGCAACTCTTGAGGCCGTTAAAGAGGATTTTTATGAAGCAAAATTTGGTGGCCTGGCTTGCGGGCTAAAGAACATTGGCGTTGGTAATGGGTTGCCTGATTTTTCGGACATAAAAATTATTATCCGATCTGAAAAAGAGATTGAACTGCAACATGGTTGGACGGAAATGGGGCAGGGTGTGGATACAATTGCGGTGCAGGCTTTTTACCAGGAGACAAAAATTGATCCCGTATTGGTAAAAGTCACTGTTCAGACAAATGCAGGACTCCCCACCGGGATGACGACTTCATCCCGCGCCACAGTATTGGTTGGAAATGCTATCATCGATGGTGCGCGCAAGCTGATGCGGGATCTTCAAAACAAGACGCTGAAACAATTATCAGGCAATGTTTATTATGGCTCTTTCAAATGCGATTGGACAACCAAACCATCTTCTGAGGTTCAACATCCCGTAACTCATTTTGCTTATGGATATGCAACCCAACTGGTGGTTTTGGATGACTCAGGTAATATACAAAAAGTAGTGGCTGCCCATGATGGAGGAAAAATAATTAATCCGGCATTGTTCGAGGGACAAATCGAAGGTGCCGTTCACATGGGACTGGGTTATGCACTTACGGAGGATTTACCCATGAAAGATGGCTACTTACTGAGTGATGATATGAAAGACCTTGGTATCCTGAAAGCAATGGATATGCCGCAGGTGATTGTAAAAGCAGTGGAAGTTGAAGACCCTGTCGGGCCTTATGGCGCAAAAGGAGTTGGTGAAATTGGTCTGGTGCCCACTGCTGCTGCCGTGGCAAATGCATTTTACCAGTTTGATAAGATCAGGAGATATAGCTTACCGATGAAGAGAAAACAAAAATGATGGTTATAAAACAAAACTTTACAAAGTAAAATTAAACTCAGGTGTTATGACTAATTTAAAAGCAATTAACGAATTTATGGGCCAGAAAAATATTGCCGTTGCTGGTGTTTCACGTACCAAAAATAAATTTGGCAATACAATTTTTCATGAATTAAGCAAAAAAGGAATGAATGTCTATCCGGTTAATCCAAATCTGGATGAGTTTGAAGGAATGAAATGTTACAAGAGCATCGAATCACTTCCCGAAGATGTCACCGGGATTGTGATTAACACTAAACCGGCTATTACAGCTGAATTGATTAAGGCGGTCGAAGCAAAAGGGATTAAGAACATCTGGCTTCAGCAAGGTTCGGCAGATAAGAAAACAATAGCCGAAAGCGTAAAGAGCCCCTCAAACATCATTGCGGGCCAGTGTATCCTGATGTTTAATGAGCCTGTCAAAGGGATGCACGGTTTTCACCGCTGGTTAAAAAAATCATTTGGTAAATTTCCAAAATAGTATTTCTGTGGATCAAACTATTTTTTTGAATGAGGAGCAGTGTCACAAAATAGCGCTGGCTATTTCTGAAGTGGATGTCCGGCCTGAATATTACAACCGGGAATTCATCCGCTTTGAAGCCGACAGGGAAACCAAATTAAGAATCTACTTTCTTTCAGTTGCTATCTGTCATCAAACCCATCACCTGCATAACGAAAAATTGGACCTTTGGGGTTGGGATTACATCGAGTACGCTTTCCTTCAGATGTTCAGGAAGAAGCATCCGATTATTAATCCGGGTTATGTAAGCACTTGCAGCGATCTTGATATGACTATATACCTGCAGGAAGCTTTTTCTCCGGATGGCAACAGGGAGCATTGCACTCTCGATCGCGTTGAAGAAAGAACCAATATGTTGCTGGAAATCTGCAGGGTGGTAAGAACCAGGTTTAATCGTAATATCTCTGAGCTGATTGATGGATGCGAAGGCCGGCTCCTCAATAATGGCAATGGGCTTTATGAAGTGCTTCCTCAGTTTACGGCATTTTCAGATCCCCTCAGGAAAAAAATCACCTTCTTCCTGAAACTTGCATCCAACGCTGGCTTGATTCGAATAAAAGACCCTGAAAACCTGATCCCTATTATGGATTATCACATGCAACGGGTGCTGTTAAGGACAGGATGCGTTGAAATTGTGGATGATGATTTGAGGAAAAAGATCACAGCCAGAATTCCTTTGTCTTCGGATGAGCCAATCAGGACAGTTTGTATTGAAGCCATAAAATTGATTAGCCAATTTTCGGGCCATGCTGCTTCCAAACTGAATGACTTTTTCTGGCCGCTTGGAAGAAGTTGTTGCAATGAAACTCAGCTCTGCCAGATCAGAACATGCATGAAAAACCCCTGCAGCCTGATGAACATGCTCACCCTTTCTTCTCATGATGAATGTTTGCTGGAAGGATCGTGCAAAGGGGCATTCAATTCAAAATACCGGGCATTATGGGAGCCGGAAGTGAATACACATTTTTATTGATTAGCGGGTAAGTTTCATTATATTTGCAATATTTAAACGTCATATAAAATGCCACTTTACCTTAGGAATTCAACCTTTATCAACTGGAAAACCTTCGAATTCACAAAAGCTAATATCATGGTGGATGAAGGCGAAAATGGTAAAATATTTATATTGCCTAGTGATTTAAAAATTCCTGATGGTAATACCATCATTGATTGCACAGGGAAGTATGTAACCAAAGCTTTCGCCAATGGCCATCAACATGCTTATTCAGCTCTTGCTAAAGGAATGCCGTCACTAAAAAGGAATCCGGTAAATTTTGTTGAGATACTGAAGAACGTTTGGTGGAAACTGGATAGAAGCATAGATCAGGAAATGGTTAGGATCAGTGCATTGATCACCGCTATAGAAAGTGCAAAAAACGGAGTCACTTTTGTCATTGACCATCACTCTTCGCCCAACGCTATCAAAGGCAGCCTTGACACAATTGCAAAAGCATTTGATGAGGTTGGAATTTCGCACCTTCTTTCTTATGAAATATCCGATCGGGATGGTGCGGCTAAAACAGAACAAGCGCTGGAGGAAACAGATAGCTATCTTCAGCACAAACAGGGATTGGTTGGATTGCACGCCTCTTTTACGGTTGGTGACAGTACTTTCAGAAAAGCATTGACCCTGGCTGATAATCACAATACCGGGATTCATATTCATGTTGCAGAAGACAAGTACGATCAGGAGCATTGCAATCAGCAATTCCAGACAAGCGTCATTGAGCGGATAAAATCGTTAGGTGGGCTAGCTAATTCAAAAACAATCCTGGTGCATTGCCTCCATCTGCAAGATACAGAACGCCGATCCATAGGAGCATCAGGGGCCTGGGTTGCACAGAACACAGAGAGTAATTTAAACAACAGGGTAGGTTATTTTAATTCGGTTGGGTTAGGAGAAAATATCATGCTGGGAACTGATGGCATGCACAATGACATGCTTCGAGCCGCCAAAGCGTCCTATTTCATTGGCCTGAATAACGATAAAATTGATTTACCGGGTATTTATCTTCGTTTCAGAAATGCTCAGCGCTACCTTATCCAAAATAGTTTTCTGGGAAATGCAGAAAACAACCTTGTTGTGCTTGACTTCAAGCCACAAACGGAGTTCAGTGCAAATAATTTCCTGAGTCATTTTATATATGGAATCGAATCGAAACACATTCAACATGTTATTTCCAAAGGGCGGCTCATTGTAAATGATCGAAAATTGATCTCGGTTGATGAAGATGCAATTTCTGAAACCTCGATAGGTTTGAGCAAGAAGCTTTGGCAAAAGATGAGCCAATTGTAGTAAATAAATAATTACCTGCGACATGATTTATTTTGTGACTTAAGGATTATCTTTGTAATTCATTTAATAACAAGGAAAATGATTGTTGTAACCGGAGCAGCGGGTTTTATTGGTAGTTGCCTTGTCAATAAGCTGAACAATAAAGGGATCAGGGACATTGTGGTTGTGGATGATTTTTCAAATCCGCTGAAAAGCAAAAACCTTGAGCATAAAATGTTCCTTGAGCAGGTGCACCGGGACCAGTTTTTTGACTGGCTTGACAGCCATCACGCCGATGTTAGTTTCATTTTGCACATAGGTGCACGGACTGACACCACTGAGTTTGATAAAAAAGTTTTCGACAAGTTAAACCTGAATTACTCCAAATCCGTTTGGAAAGGTTGTGTAAAGCACGGAATCCCTTTAATTTATGCCTCCTCTGCTGCCACATACGGCCTTGGTGATTGGGGTTATTCTGATGACCATGCTTTGATTGACAAGTTGAAGCCATTGAATCCTTATGGCGAGTCGAAAAATGAATTTGATAAATGGGCTTTAAAACAGGAACAGAAGCCGGTCTTTTGGGCAGGGTTTAAATTTTTTAACGTTTACGGTCCCAACGAAAATCATAAAGGCCGGATGGCCTCGGTGATATGGCATGCGTTCAAACAGATTTCCGAGACTGGTAAAATGAAGTTGTTCCGTTCGCATAATCCCTTGTATGAAGATGGAAAACAATTGCGCGACTTCATTTATGTGAAAGATGTGGTGGATGTGTTGTATTATTTTATGAACCAACGGCCAAACTCAGGAATCTATAATTTGGGTACCGGGCAGGCAAGGTCCTTTCTCGATCTTGCAATGGCTACTTTTCGCTCGATGGATAGGAAACCTGAGGTAGAATTCATTGATACACCTGTCGACATTCGTGATAAGTATCAGTATTTTACTGAAGCAAAAATGGAGAAATTGCATGAAGCTGGCTTCGCGGAACCTTTTTACACCCTTGAAGAGGGGATTGAGGAATATGTTCAGGAGTTTTTGATCAGCGGCAGGAGTTTCTGATTTTGACCTTAGCTATTATATCCCTTTATTAATTTCAAGCAGGAATTCTTTCAGTTTTTTCAATGTCTTTACGACCTCAAAATTGTCCAAAGTTTCTTCTTTCTTGTTTTCCTTTAATTTGGTTTTGACCCCTTGAAGCGTATAACCGCGTTCCTTGGCCAGGTTAAAAATGATATGAAAATTATCCACATCGGCCTGGGTGAAGAGCCGGTTTCCTTTTTTATTTTTTTTCGGCCGGATAATATCGAATTCCTTTTCCCAAAACCGGATCAATGAAGTATTGACATTGAACATTTTTGCTACTTCGCCAATGGAATAGAAAAGTTTACCGGTTTGCGGACCCTTTTCATTCATGGATTAATCCATTGATTGGGTCTGACGGGATGAAAGGTCTAACACCGTTTGATATTCCTCAGGTGTAAGATCGTTAAAGAGAAAATAGATTGGATTGATTTTATTTCCGTTTTTCCAGATTTCGTAATGAAGGTGTGGTGCGGTTGATTTCCCTGTATTTCCAATGGTCGCAATCAACTGGCCACGCTTCACTTTTTCACCCTGTTTTACTTTAAACTTTTGAATATGGGCATACATAGTTTGATAGCCATAGCCATGATCAATAACGAGTGTATTACCGTATCCTGCATAAGATTGCGAAGCCTCCTTTACCACACCATCACCGGTAGCGTAAATGGGTGTTCCGGTGGGTGCTGAAAAATCGATTCCTTCGTGAAATTTCCGGACTTTGTAAACAGGGTCGGTACGATAACCGAAATATGATGAAAGACGTTTTAAGTTTTTATTACTTACTGGTTGAATTGCAGGAATGCACGCAAGCATTTCCGTTTTTCTCTTAGCCAGATTAAAGACCTCATCAAAGGATTTGGATTGAACAACCAACTGGCTGTGAACTTTATCCAGCTTTTTAACAGTGTTGATAACAATTTCTGAATTTTCGTATCCTTCCAGTTTAGAGTATCTGTCGGTACCACCAAACCCTGCCTTTCTTATAGCATTTGGAACAGGTTCAGCTTCGAATATCACACGATAAATATTGTCATCCCTGTCTGCCAGGTCAGTCAAAACTGCATCGTATTGTGAAATTCTTTCATTGATCATCTGGAATTGCAGCTGATATTGGGCAATTTCACGCTTAAGGATTTTTTCTTTTGGTGAATCCAGAAAAGTATAGGCAAAGAAAATAACTAATACTGAGAACACTGCCCCAGTCGCAAGATAAGAAAGTACCTTTAATGACCTGGATTTAAAGCTGTGTTTAACAACTTCAAACTGAAGTGATTTCTTATTGAACTTGTATTTTATTTTCGACATCAACATTTTCTACGATAATATCAAACGGAAGGATTCAATTGTTAGTATTATTTATTTTCTGACGACAAAATTAACTAATTAAATTAATTTTGCAACCTTTTCAGAAAGAGTAGTTAACGAAAATGTGTTAATATTTATTAAAAAATGAATTCGAACAAAGTTAGACAAATATTCTTTGATTTTTTTGAATCGAAAAAACATACTATTGTTCCATCTGCACCCATGGTAATAAAAGATGATCCTACACTCATGTTTACCAATGCAGGTATGAACCAGTTTAAAAATATATTCCTGGGAAACTCCGCACCTTTAGCCCATAGAGTCGCCAATACACAAAAGTGCCTTCGCGTATCCGGAAAACACAATGACCTCGAGGAAGTAGGTCACGACACTTACCACCACACTATGTTCGAAATGCTGGGCAACTGGTCGTTTGGCGATTATTTTAAAAAAGAAGCTATCGAATGGGCTTGGGAACTCCTGACCTATGTTTATAAAATTAATAAAAAGGACCTTTATGTTACGGTTTTTGGTGGTGATAAAACCGAGGGTTTGGATGCCGACCATGAGGCCTATGATTTCTGGAAGCAGCATGTTCCGGAAGAACAGATTTTATTCGGATCGAAGAAAGATAATTTCTGGGAAATGGGCGATAGCGGACCCTGCGGACCCTGCTCTGAGATTCATGCTGATTTAAGGGACCCAAAGGAGAAGAAAAAAGTTTCCGGGCGGGAAATGGTTAACAAAGGTCATCCTGAAGTTATTGAAATCTGGAACCTTGTGTTTATAGAGTTTAACCGTAAAGCAGATGGAAGTCTTGAACAGCTCCCCGAAAAGCATGTCGACACCGGCATGGGTTTCGAAAGGCTGAACATGGTTCTTCAGGGAGTTAAATCGAATTATGATACCGATATTTTTCAATCCATTATAAAAGAAATAGCCCGAATAACAGGAAAGAAATATAATTCAGCCAAAGAAACGGACATTGCCATGCGCGTGATAGCCGATCACTTGCGAGCAGTTGTGTTTGCAATCGCCGATGGACAATTGCCATCGAATATTAAAGCAGGATATGTCATTCGCAGGATTTTGCGCAGGGCCATCCGTTATGGTTATACTTTCCTTGGTATGCACGATCCTTTTATCAATGACCTGGTTCCGGCTTTGGTTGAGAAAATGGGTAGTGTGTTTCCGGAAATTAAATCACAGGAAGAGCTGATCAGAAAAGTAATCACCCAGGAAGAAATTGCTTTCCTGCGAACCTTATCTCATGGAATAAAGAAGTTCGAGAATTACCTGGATCATAACCAGGAAAGCAAAATAATAGACGGAGATTTTGCATTCGAGTTATTTGATACCTATGGCTTCCCGATCGATCTTACACAACTGATGGCAAAAGAAAAGGGCTGGACAGTAGACATGGAAGGTTACCATTCAGGTCTTGAAAAGCAAAAAGACCGTTCACGCCAGGCTGCACAAAAAGATACCCATGACTGGATCATTCTGAAAGAAGGACATGAAAAAACTGAATTTGTCGGGTATGAAACACTAGAAGCAAAGGTGGAAATTTTGCGTTACCGGAAAATTACTGAGAAGAAGAAAGATTATTTTCAGATCATTCTAGACAAAACCCCATTCTATGCTGAATCCGGCGGACAGGTTGGTGATAAAGGTTGGCTCGTAAAGAACAACAACCGGATAATCATCGATGATACCAGGAAGGAAAATGACCTGATCGTACATTTCACTTCCGAAATTCCGGCTGATTTGTCGGGTAAATTTCATGCTCAGGTTGATATTCAAAAGAGATTGCTGACGGCCAATAACCATAGCGCTACCCATCTGATGCATGCGGCGCTGCGTAAGGTTCTCGGTAATCACGTTGAGCAAAAGGGTTCTCTTGTAGATGAAGACCGCACACGGTTCGACTTTTCTCATTTCGCGAAAGTTACTGATGAGGAGATCGCCCAGATTGAAAAAATCGTGAATGAAAAGATAAGAGAGAATATTCATCTTACTGAAAAACGGAATGTTCCAATTAAATCTGCTCTTGGAATGGGAGCAATGGCTCTCTTTGGTGAAAAGTATGGAGATGAAGTTCGGGTGATCACCTTTGATAAAAACTATTCAGTTGAATTATGCGGTGGAACCCATGTTCCTGCGACCGGCCAGATTGGATTGTTTAAAATTGTTTCGGAAGGCGCTATTGCTGCAGGAGTAAGAAGGATTGAAGCCATTACAGCCGTGAAAGCTGAAGAATTTGTGAATGAGCAGGTGAAAATTGTGAGTGATCTTAAATCAATTTTCAAGAGCCAAAAGGATATAGTAAAGGCTGTTCATCTGTTGAACGAACAAAATACTCAGTTGCAGAAGCTGGTTGCAGCAATGAATAAAGAAAAATCACTTTCATTAAAAGGTGACCTTGTAAAAAGTGTTCAAAAAGTGGGTGCCATTAATTTCATCGCCCGGAAAGTAGATCTGGATGCCGATACGATTAAAGACCTTGCATATAACCTTAAAAACGAAGTCGAAAATTTGTTTCTCATATTAGGTTCGATTGCTGATGACAAAGCAAACCTGACCATCCTGATTTCCGATTCTTTAATCACCGGGCAGGGATTAAATGCAGGCCAGATGATACGTGAAATTGCCAAAGAAATTAATGGCGGTGGCGGGGGACAGCCTCACTTTGCCACAGCCGGAGGCAAAAATCCAGACGGATTAATTAAGGCGTTCGAAAAGGCAAAGGAAATGTTGCAGAAATAACAGATGCTCATCCTGATTTGTGGGTTTGTTATTGTGGCTGGTAATCCGGATGTGTATGCAAAGGGATTTAAAATCCCTGCTTATTTACTTTCGGATTAATCTTGCCCACGGACCAGTTATTAATCCGAAAGAGCTTTTGGTTTAATTTGAATACTTATTCCAGATGCTCATCCGGATTTGTGGGTTTGTTAATGCGGCAGGTAATCCGGGTGTGTATGCAAAGGGATTTAAAATCCCAACTTATTCACTTTCGGATTAATCTTGCCCACGGGCTAGTCATAAATCCGAAAGAGCTTTTAGGTTCGAAAAGGCCAAAGAATTGTTGCAGAAATAACAGATGCTCATCCGGATTTGTGGGTTCGTTATTGCGGCTGGTAATCCGGATGTGTAAGCAAAGGGATTTAAAATCCCTGCTTATTCACTTTCGGATTATTTCTGCCCACTAACCTGCTATAAATCCGAAAGAGCTATTGGTTTAATTTGAATACCTGGACTTCAGGTTCTTGTAGTTTTTTTCGAACTTAAGGATTACTTCAAGTACCGAGCCTGCCCAATAATTTCTGAATCCCGCTCCTCCCGGCTCACCCCGCATCCTTTCCGAAAATAAAACTTCATTGTTTGCAAGGTTAATGGCGACGACATGATAAAATCCTTCTTTTTCTTTTTTACTTATAAATTCAGCGATAAAAACAATCCCTATCCCGCTGAGGCCAAAGGAAGGATAAGAGCCTGCAAAGGAGGTAATATTGCTCAGTGAATAATTCGGAACTCCTTCAGCTTTCATTTCATTGGTATTGGCTTGTGAATTCACTGATGTTATCACGCTGATGTCGTTCTGAATCTCCTTCAGATTAAACATTTTTTTAATGTTGTATTTATCAGCTTCATCCAGTATCAGCTTATTCCAGGCAGCGAAATATTGATTTTTTACAACATCAGGTTCCAGTTCTGCCTGGATTTTCATGTGCGAATAATCTATCCCCAGCCAGTAAAAGTTATTTTTTTCAGGCATGAACACATCAGCCGCTTTCAGGCTGCCTGCCGCAACGGGAATGACAACAGGCGCGGTCTTTTCCTTTTCCTGTACTTTCACCTCCTCCTTCTTTTCCGGGCGGGCAAAGACCTCCACTGAGAATTCCTCATCAATCACCGCCTTATCTGCTTCCACATCCCAGGTAATTTTTTTGCCGGCACCGCCGGTATTTCCGCTCCCAATGTTTCCGGTCAAAGTTGCAGGGCTGATCTCCCTTCCCGAAGAAGTCACAATTTTTATCCACACATCGAAGGTCTCGCCCAATTTCGCCTTCACAATGTCGTAAGTGACAATAAGCTTTGATCCTTCAGCATAAAAGTTAATGTTTTCAACCTTAGCGCTGGTTTGGGATTGAGTCATAATGGGAAAACCAGAATAGATTCCGGCTATCAGGAGTGAGGCGATTATTAAATGTTTCTTCATGGTGTTCTACCTATAATAATGAACTGAGATAGGGAATATAACAATTTAATTTTCTATCGATAGAAGAAGTGATTGGATGTGTTTTTTTAATTCAGGGAGGTCATTTTGAATGATGTCCCAAACTATTTTTGCATCCACTCCAAAATACTCATGAATCAGAATATGTCTTAATCCAACGATTTTCTTCCAGGGAATTTCAGGATGTTTGCTCTTTGTTTCATCTGAAACATGGTTTGCAGCTTCACCAATGATCTCAATTTGCTTAATTGATGCAAAACGAATAATGGATGTTTTTCTGAATTTTTCAAAATCAACATCTGAATTGTAAAAATCAATTTCCTCAATTGCATCCAGGATATGCAAAATCCTTGCCTTATCTCCCTGTTTACCTTGCATAGATCAGTACCTTTTCTTTATCGATAGATGGTTGAATATGTTTTGACAGTCCGTTGGAGGAAACGAGATCGACTTTTTTATCAAGGATTTTTTCCAAATCCAACTGCATTTGTATGAATTCAAGCCCGATTGGATTGGTATAATCCAGGTCGACCAGGATATCAATGTCACTTTCCGGCATTTCATTTCCTTTAGAAAATGAGCCGAACAAATAGGCTTTTTTTACAGGTTTATCCTTAAGATAATTCCTAATTAATTCAAAATATTTTTGATCAAGTTTCATATTGTCAAAGATAAAAAATTTTCTGATTAGATAATTTCTATCAATAGTGGGAGAATAGAAGTCTTTAATTAAACATGTCACAATTAATAATGCCGATGATGACTATGCTGAACGATTTACGATACCTGATTATAAATCTGTTAAATTTTGAGTTTTGCAGGATTTCGTCTCGTGTCAAACAGGGTTACAATCTTTATCGTATCATTAAATATCTCATAATGAATTGCCGTCTGACGGGTCAAAACGGCTCTTCGTATACCCATTTTTTTAGAGGCTGGAAAGGCAAAGGGCTGGTTCTTTATTGTGTCAATAAGCTTTTCAAGTTTATGTACAAATTTTCTGACTTCCCTTTCTGTCCAATTATGTTCAAGATAATCTATAATATATCTTAGATTATTGACCGCTTCTTCTGACCAAATAATTTTAGAGATATTTCTCATAAATCTTCTTCGCTTCAGAATGATAGATAACCTTCTCTTCTTCCAGGTCTTTCAATCCTTTTTCAATGGATGTTTTTTCAGGTTCGGAGATTTCATCCCACCAATCGGTTTCATCAGCGATTTTAACAAGTTTATCTATCAGTTTGCTGTCCTGGATATTTGTAATCCACTTAATTAGTTTATATTTTTTTGCTTGTATATTCATTTAAGATCTTTTTTTACAAAGGTAGAGATTTTTGTATAATCAGGAAGTAACTGTAACTTACTCCATCCTTATGTTGCTTGTTACTTGTAACTGGTCGCTGGTCAAAAAGAAACAAGAAACCAGCAGCCAGAAACCATTGGCATTTATTGTTTCACTAACTTCGTTACTTCCGTCATCTTTTCATCCTGCACCCTCACAAAATAAACTCCCCGCGGCAGGACGCTGATGTCGCTTTGGGTTTCGTTATCTGTTAATTGCAATTCAATTATTTTTTCTCCGTTAACATTTAATATTGTAAGCAGAGTATTTCCGTTTATTTTAGTAGATGATAATGTGATTTTGTCATTTGAAGGATTGGGATATATTCTCAGATTTTTTGTTATGATTACACTTTCAAATTCATCTATTCCTGTTGCTCCGCCATTTGTGGTTTTTAAAATAGTCCCAGTATTCCCAACAATATAACCACTGTTTTCATTTGTAAAGAAAACTGAATTCAATGCTTTTGTTCCAGAGGACTGGTCTGTCCAGTTTTCTCCTCCATCTGTTGTTTTTAAAATAATGCCATTGTCAACTTGAATTCCCCATGTGTGGCCAACAGCATATCCAGTATTTTCGTCAGAAAAAAATACATCGGACAAGTATACACTATCAATAAGGGCTTGCGTTACCCAGTTTGCACCACTATTTAAAGTTTTTAATATTAAACCCTGGTCAATACTATAATCACCATAATCACTCCCCACTGAGTAACCAAGGTCCTCATTAACAAAAAAAATAGATGACAAAACACTATGATCAATAGTCAGTTGGCTAGTCCAATCTATCCCTCCGTTAAAAGTTTTTAAAATAACGGAGTGTGGGTTCCACATACTATTTTCATTTCCAATTATATATCCGGTAATTGAATTAGTAAAACAAGCATCTGCTATCCACCATGAATCATTAAAAAATTGAATTACCCAATTATCTCCCCCATCTTCGGTTTTAAGCAAAACTCCATCATATTCTGTACTACCATAATGAATACCGCCACCCACATATCCTGTATTTGAATCAGTAAATAACACGGATTTTAAAAAGTATTTTTCACCAATAAATTGAGTCATCCAGGTTTCACCACCATCAATGGTTTTTAAAATTATTCCATGATAAATTGTATCCTGCGAATATCCGACTGCATAACCTATACTATCACAAGGAAAATATAAAGAAGTTATCCAATATTCAAAATTTTGAGATGACCAATTTATACCTCCATCTGTAGTTTTCAGAATAATCCCATCACCAGAAACAAAACCTACAAATTCATTGGTAAAATGAACTGAATTTAAATCATTCGTCGTTCCGGAATTTTGTGGTACCCATTGTGCCATTGCACCGGTCATACCAAACAGCGCAATCAATAAAACAATAACCTTTTTCATAACCTTTAATGTTTTTGTTAAGTCATCTAACTACTAACTACTTTGTTCTAAGTACTAAAGACCTACTCCTTCACCATCTTCGCCACCTCTACCATCGTTTCATTTTGCACTTTCACAAAATACACTCCCTGCGGCAGGACGCTGATGTCGATTTGGGTTTCTGTTTCTGTTAGCTGCCTTTCCATAACTTTTTCCCCACTGACATTAAAAATTGATAGCAGGGTATTGCCCGTTATTGAAAGGGACGAAATTGTGATTTTAGCGTTTGCTGGGTTTGGAATAATTGTAATTTCATTTACGGTTATAAATTCTTCTACCGTTGTGTTAGCGCAGGCTACCTGCACTTCCTCCGGGCTGTTGCAGCCGGGGGCATTGTAAAAGATTTCAAATGTGCCATTTGGGACTGCCAGATATTCACAGATGCTTTGTACATCGCAAGTGGATAGCGATACGTTGTGCATAATCGTAAGATTAGCGATTGAACCAGCATCTAAATTATCCAGTCCTGTTAAACTGGTTAACGAACTGTTCCAGCGAATATAAATATCACCTACGATGACAGTGAGATTATTGAGGCCTGTAAAATTATTAAGGTCCGGATTACCTCCAAGCCACTCATCTCCAATATAAAGGCTACCTTTAATGGAAGTCAAATTATCCAGCCCTGTCAAAAACATCAGGGAAGTATTATAAATCATAAGATCACCCCCGATAGTAGTCAAATTATTAAGTCCTGTTAAATTGTATAAAGGAGAGAAACCTTTAATCATTAGGTACTCCCCTATGGAAGTTACTACACTTAAGCCATTCAAATTGGTGATGTCGTTTCCGGTTATGGTAACATTGCCTTCCAGTTCAGTACAATCAGGATAGTCGGACTGAAAATCATCTATATCGGCTTGTGAATGTAAATAATAGTTACCATAAGGCAGACAAAATGGGGTTATTCCACAGGCATCTACCACTTCAGCCGGATTGCTGCAACCTTCTGCATTACCAAAAATGTTAATACTGCCGTTGGGATTCGACAGATAGCCACATAACCATTCTGCCTCACAGGTGGACAAAGAATTATTAGCTGTTACCCAAAGATCACCCCCGATGGAAGTCAGGTTATCCATCCCGATTATATCGGTCAGGACATCATTATCATTAATGCCTAATGCTCCAATGGAAGTCAGACCTTCCAAACCATCCAGACTATTGAGTGATACATTAGAATAAATTTCAACACCCTCCTCAACGGAAGTCAGATTATCCAGCCCGGCTAAACTGTTCAGGACATCGTTCCAACCAACAAAAAGATCTCCACCAACGGATGTTAAATTCTCCAGTCCTGTCAAACTTGTCAGGGCATTGTTTCCCGAAATAAAAAGATAGCCCCCGACAGAAATCAAATTATCCAAACCCGTTAAACTGCTCAGTACTTCATTGTCACTTATAGTAAAACCTCCACCGATGGATATTAAATTCTCCAACCCACTTAGATTGGTCAAATCTATGTTCATGATTATTGATAAATTATCCCCAATGTATGTAACATTCTCAATCCCGTTTAAATTGGTCAGGGGGGTTTGTGATATCCAAAGTTCACCTGGGATAGATGTTATGTTCTCCAGTCCACTAAGACTGGTCAGTGAACTGTTGTCACTTATCTGGAGATTACTCCCGATAGATGCTAAATTTTCAAGTCCGTTTATATTTATGAGGTTGTAATTCTTTTCAATCAAAAGACCGCCCCCTATGGAAGTCAGGCTTTCCAATCCCGCTAAGGAGATCAGGGCAGTATCAAGCTCAATATGAAGATTACCCCCTATGGATGCCAGATTATCCAACCCTGTCAGACAGGTTAGTAAAAGATAGTACGAGCCACCCCAGCCGTTATAACTACAAATAATCAGATCTCCGCCAATTGATGTTACTACACTTAACCCATTGAGGTTAGTGATATCTTCGCCAACAAATGTTACACTCCCCTCAATCTCCGCACACGCAGGGTAATTTATTTGGAAACTATCAATCTGTTCCTGGGATGTAAATTCTATTCCGTTGGGCAGGCAGGGCTGCGGGTAAGCTATGCAGTAGCTTATAACTGTTGCTATTAAGGTAAGAATAATCTTTTTCATCACGTTTTAATTTTATGGTTAATTTGAATTCATTGTGGTCGTTGTTTGCACAAAGTTATAATAAATATTTGGTGGTTTTACAAATTTTATTGTACAATTTAAATTCTGGATCAGATTCCTTTTCAAATAGAGTATTATTTTTAAATTTGTATAAAATGATTTTATTCAAAATGGTTAAATAATAATTCTATGGAAAAAACTTACAAATTCTGCCAGAGTTGCGGCATGCCCTTCAGCAAAGATCCCAATCATGGCGGAACCGAATCTGATGGGCTGAAAAGCCCAAGGTATTGCAGTTATTGCTATATCAATGGTCAGTTTACAAAACCTGACATGACAGTTGGCGAAATGAAAACACTGGTCAAAGGAAAAATGAAAGAGATGGGATTCCCGGGTTTTACCCATTGGTTCTTCACCATGAACCTACCTAAACTCGAGCGGTGGCGGAAAGCATAATCCGAACCGTCATTGCGAGTCCTCACCCAAAAAAATTGGTCACAATGTGGTGATGACAGGCCTGTTCTTGGTAACCTGAGATTAGGTCATCCTGAGCTTGTCGAAGGATGTACCGGCTTTGTAAAATAATATCTTTAAGTTTATTCAGCGCACACTCTTCGACAAGCTCAGAGTGACCCAACGCTTTCAAAAATTTCCAAAAGCAGTATTTTATTAAAATCTGTCATTGATAGCTCAATGTAATGGAGCGAAGCAATCCACCTAAAAAAGAACAGATTGCTTCTCCCGCTGAAAAAGCGGTATCGTGCCAAAGGCATCCCTTTGGGGCAATGACGAGAAATTATTTATCAGGTGGTCTGGAATTTCTGAATTTATTTCCCTTAGCTAATATTTCAGAATTAATCCCCAAATCTTTGCTAAGTTTCCTTATTTTTGATCCATAAGAAATTCTTAAAATTTTATAGCATGAAAAAATATTTCCAGCTTTCACTTTCAGCTTTAATACTTACATCCTTAATTTCATGTCATCACGAACCGGTCAATTACATGAACGAGTCACAAGAAGATAAAGACGCCCGCATGGAATGGTGGCGTGAAGCCCGGTTCGGGATGTTTATCCATTGGGGGCTTTATTCCGTTCCTGCCGGTGAATGGAAAGGTGAAACCAATCACGGTGAATGGATCAGGACGACAGCTGAAATACCACTGGATGAGTATGACAAATTCCGGGAGCAGTTCAATCCGGTAAATTTTGATGCGCAGAAATGGGTTAGGATGGCCAAGGATGCTGGTATGAAATACATCGTCATCACCTCCAAGCATCACGACGGTTTTTGTCTGTTCGATTCAAAACAAACCGATTTCGACGTGATGTCAACCCCGTTTAAAAGGGATATACTTAAAGAATTATCCGAAGCTTGCCAGTCTGAAGGTATTAAAATGTGCTGGTATCATTCCATCATGGACTGGCATCACCCTGATTATCTCCCCCGCAGGGGTTGGGAAACAAACAGGCCGGCTGAAGGAGCTGATATAAACAGGTATATCAAATATATGAAGGCACAGCTTGAAGAGCTGACAAGCCACTATGGAAAAATCGGAGTCCTTTGGTTTGATGGGGAATGGGAAGAAACCTGGACGCATGAATATGGTGTTGACCTTTACAATTATGTTCGAAATCTTCAACCGGATATCATCATTAACAACCGTGTGGATAATGGCCGGTCAGGTATGGCAGGGATGACACGAGATGGAGGCTATGCCGGAGATTTTGGTACACCCGAACAGGAAATACCGGCGACAGGAATGCCAGGCATGGATTGGGAAACCTGCATGACCATGAATGATCACTGGGGTTATAATAAATACAACGACAACTGGAAATCCACCACTGACCTCATTCGCAAACTGGCTGATATCGCTTCAAAGGGTGGAAATTTCCTTTTGAATGTCGGGCCAAAAGCCGATGGCAAATTCCCGGAAGAAAGCATCAACAGACTAAAAGAAATCGGAGAATGGATGAGGAAAAATGGGGAAGCTATTTATGAAACAAGCGCAAGTCCATTTGAAAAACTGAATTGGGGACGGTGCACCCAAAAACAATTGGGTGAAGATACACGACTATACTTACACGTTTTTGACTGGCCGGAAGATGGAATCCTTAAAGTTCCGGGAATATTTAATGAACCAAAATCAGCCTGGTTACTTGCTGATAAAAGTAAGGCTTCGTTAAATGTCACCAGAAATGAAGATGCTTTGTGGATTTCGCTTTCTGCAGTAGTCACCTGATACGATCAATACGGTGGTTGTCCTCGACATCAAAGGCAAACCTGATATCAGTTATCCTCCGGTGATTGAGTCGGAATACATGATTTTTATTGATCAGATTGAGGCAAAACTCACATCATCCAGCGACAATTTCGAAATCAGGTATACAACCGATGGAACCATGCCTTCTATTGAATCACACAAATACACAGGAACATTAACTCTTACTGAAACCACCTTGCTTTCTGCCCGTTGCTTCAGGGATGGAAAACCTGTGAGCGACAGTATTTGCGTGATGTTCACAAAGGTTAAACCTTTGCAGCCAGCAAAAACAGGTGATTTAAAACCCGGAATTCAATTCAATTATTACGAAGGAGATTGGGATTCATTTCCGGACTTTAATAAACTGACACCTGTAAAAACCGGTATCATTAATAACTTTAATCTTTCGGAAAAAATCAAAGGGGATTACTATGGATTTGTGTTTGAGGGGTTCATTCAAATCCAGCAGGATGGAATATATGAATTCATGACCGACTCGGACGATGGCAGCCAGTTATTCATCGATGGAAATCTTGTGGTGGATAACGATGGACTGCATGGCATGGTGCAGGAGAAAGGTGCCATCGCATTAGCAAAAGGGTATCATTCAATAAAAGTGACTTTCTTTGAAAAGGGGGGTCAGGATGACCTGAAGGTTTATTTCAAAGGAATGGGAACTAAAGAAATTCTTATTTCTGACCAGTCCTTGTTTATTGATAATTAAAAATCCGGCAATGAAATTTGGTTGGATTTTCATCGGTCTTATAATGATTGGGATCATGTTTTCCTGTCAGGAAAATCATATACTTACACTTGCAGAAAATGGAAAATCGGAATACGTCATTGTCATTTCCACTGAAGCCGATCCAGAGGTTATTAAAGCAGCTACTGAGTTGCAGAAATATATCGAACGCATCTCTGACGTACGGATAAAAATCACAACAGATGAATCTCCTGTTTTTGAAAATGAAATTATCATTGGAAATAGCAAAAGATTAATCCAAGCCGGAATTTCTGAAAAAATTGCCACTTTGGACGAAGACGGTTTTATTATTCTAACACAAGGAAGAAACCTGATTATCGCCGGAGGAAAAGATAAAGGAACTCTTTATGGTGTTTATACTTTTCTTCAGGATTATTTGGGGTGCAGAAAATACAGTGCGAAATATACTATGGTGCCGCACGCAAAGTTAATTTCAATTGGTTCAATTGATGTTATGCAGGAGCCTGCATTTGCGTATCGTGAGCTTCATTTTCCAGATCCGATCAATGATGAGGATTACCGCAACTGGCATAAGCTCGATGTAAAAAAAGGAAAAGATGAATGGGGTATGTTTGTCCATACTTTTCAAACCCTTGTTCCGCCTGAAAAGTATTTTAAAGATCATCCTGAGTATTTTTCTTTCCTGAATGTTCAGCGCATTCCGGATGGACAACTTTGCCTGTCCAATCCCGATGTGCTTAAAATCGTGATCAGCGAGTTAAAAAATCGCATGCAAGAAATGCCCGAAGCAAAGTACTGGTCGGTTTCGCAAAATGACACTTACAAAGCCTGCGAATGTGATGAATGTAAAAAACTTTACAACCAATACGGTGGTTATTCAGGTGCAATGATTTGGTTTGTGAACCAGGTTGCTGATGAATTCCCCGATAAAGTAATTTCAACCCTGGCATATCAGTACACCCGTTCGGCCCCAAAAAATATTAAGCCTGCCGGTAATGTCAACATCATGTTCTGTTCTATCGAATGCAACCGTAGCCGGTCACTGGCGACCGATTCACTTAGCGCTTCTTTCAGGAAAGATGCTGAAGATTGGTGCAAGCTTGACTGATAATATTTTTATGTGGGATTATGTGGTTCAGTTCCGAAATATGGTCAGCCCTTTTCCAAACCTGCGGGTGTTGCAGCCGAATATTCAATACTTCCGGGATAAAGGCATGAAGATGATGTTCCAGCAGGGAACCGGCGGCAACATCAGCGAGTTTTACGAACTGCGGCAATACATTATCGCAAAGCTTTTGTGGAACCCGGATGCTGATGTGAAGGCACTTATGGATAATTTTCTGAATGGCTATTATGGACAGGCAGCTAATTACATTCGGGAATACATCGAAACCATGCATGATGCTCTTGAACAGTCGGGCGGCCAGCTTGGAATATATGGTTATCCGTATGACGGAATTCAATACCTATCTAACTCCCGATCTCATTAAAACCTATATTTCTCTTTTCGATCAGGCTGAAATGGTTGTCAAAGATGAACCTGATTATCTTGATAGGGTCAAGGTTGCCCGGTTGCCGCTTGAATTCGCAATCCTCGATATTTCTTTAAGAAATGTAAATGAAGACTTGACATATTTTAAAAAAGAGGGTCAGAAATTTGTTAAGAGGCAGGACATGATTGATAAACTTGAAAAGCTTACATGGGAGGCAAAGGCTGCCGGAATTACCCGTTACTGGGAACATGGCAATGCTCCCGACGAATACCGGGAAACAGTGCTGAATTATATTAACAAGAGCTTTCAGGATAATCTGGCAATTTTTAAACCTGTCGAACTACTAACTCAGCCAAGTGAAAAATACCCGGTAGGGGGTAGTCAGGCTCTAACCGATGGATTAAAAGGAGTGAATGACTATCACTTTAACTGGCTGGGTTTTGAGGGCCCGGACCTGGAAGCCATCATTGATTTAGGGATTGAAACTGAAATCCATTCTATTGAAACTTCCTTCCTGCAGGATATTCAGTCGTGGGTTTTCTGCCTGTTGAAGTGTATTTTTTTGTTTCAGCTGATAAGATAAATTTTACTCTATTAAATCGATGAAGCCCATAACTCCTCAGAATCAAAGGAATGCCATAGTGGAGGATTACAATGCTGAAACAGATCCTGTTAGGGCAAGGTATATAAAAGTCGGCGGAAAAAATATGGGAGACCTGTCCATCCTGGCATCCCGGTGGTGGTTATTCTTCCTGGATCTTTTGCGATGAGGTGATTGTAAAATAAGATTTGTTTTAGCCGAATAGTTCAACTAAAACATTAGTCAATAAGCTTATCGGTAACCGGGGATTTCCTTTTAATCCGGTTGATATGGTGGTCAATCCGGTGAAGCCTCATCAGCGACCTTACGATCAGGTAAGCCCCAAGGATCACCAACCCTGAATTGAGGATGACTACCGGAACAAATAAATTTATCACTTCACTAATCGAATACATTTTTGAAGTGGCAATAAGCACACTCATCACCGACAGAGGAAGAGCAAAAACAGCGATTCCCGTCCGAAGCACTGACAACGAGGTTCGTTTTTCAGCCAGCAGCAACTGCAGTTCATTCATCAGCAACTGCATTTTCTCATCCTGCGTTTTCGCCCCATCTATTTTTATTTCTGAACTATTTTTCTGAGACATTTTTCCGGTTTATTATTTCAAATTTTTTTTACTCCTTCATAAGGCTTACAGCACAGCCACCACCTTTTGCCAACGGTATTTTCAAAGTTGATTTATTTGTTAACTTTTTTTTCTCAATGATATAAGACTCAGGATTTGATTGCCAATCGGCGGTTTCTCCGTCCCGGTAAATCGTTGTAATATACTTCACATCTGGTTCCAGAAAGTCAAGGGATATATTTACCTCCCGACTGTTTTCATCCGTAATTGCCCCTATAAACCAGTTGTTCTCGCCCTTCTCTTTTCGTGCAACGGTAATATAATCACCGGGTTCGGCTTCCAGATATTTTGTGTCATCCCAGTCAACTGGCACATCCTTGATAAACTGAAAAGCATCGGGTTTTTTCTCATAGTTCTCTATCAGGTCGGCAGCCATTTGCAGTGGACTATACATCGTAACATATAGCGCAAGCTGTTTGCAAAGTGTGGTATGAACCTGGTTGGTTTTTGAGGGATCGAATTGATTGAGTTTAATATTGAAAATACCGGGTGTGTAATCCATGGGGCCGCCCATTAACCGGGTAAAAGGCAGAATGGTTTCATGCTCAGGCGGATTGCCGGCGCTCCAGGCATTGAATTCATTGCCGCGTGCTGCTTCACAGGCCAGCCAGTTGGGATAAGTCCGGTGAAGTCCGGTTGGCCGGACGGGCTCATGCGCATCAAGCATAATTTTATACTTCGCTGTTTTTTCTGCAACCCTGACATAATGGTTCACCATCCATTGCCCGTCGTGGTGTTCGCCCCTTGGTATGATTTTTCCCACATAACCTGTCTTAACGGAATTCATGTGATGATCAACCATAAACTGGTATGCCTCATCCATCCTTCTCTCGTAATTGGTAACCGAAGCTGAAGTTTCGTGGTGCATAATGATTTTAACACCTTTTTCCTTTGCATATTTCGAAAGATAATCAATATCAAAATCACTGTAAGGAGTGACAAAGTCAAAAACCTCTTCTTTCCAGTTACCGAACCAGTCTTCCCAACCTTCATTCCATCCTTCAACCAAAACACCGTCAAACCCATTTTGAGCAGCAAAATCGATGTAATCTTTCGCATTGGCAGTGGTGGCTCCATGCTTCCCGCTGGCTTTATCCCAGGTTGACTTACCAATATGCATTTCCCACCAGATACCGACAAATTTCTGGGGCTTGATCCAGGAGACATCTTTAATTGCAGAGGGTTCATTCAGGTTCAGGATCATTTTTGAAGCGAGGATATCGGTTGCTTTATCGCTTATAATGATTGTTCGCCAGGGAGTTTTAGCAGGTGTTTGCAGGTAGGCTTTATTTCCGACAGCATCCGGAACCAAGTGCGAAGTAAGAATAAAACTCCTTTTATCAATCATCATGTTCATGGCAGGATAATTCAAGAGCGCCGCTTCATGGATGTTGATATAGATTCCATCTGCCGTTTTCATCATCAATGGGGTCTGGACTGCATTTGCTGCATAAGTTGTTTTCACTGAAATGGCGGGTTCGCTGTCCGATGCCTTCAGTGCTTCGACCTCACTGAGCCTGGTTGTATGATAAAGATATTCATTGCTGTCATAATCGCCCGGAATCCAAAAAGTTTTATGATCACCCGTTAAGTTGAATTGTGTTAATTCCTCTGCAACAATAAAATGATTGAGCACAGATTGCTTTGGAAATTCATACCTGAAACCCACCCCTTCATTGAAAACCCTGAATGTAAGCTGCAACTGTATGCCTGAACCTGATTTGTCTTTGACTAAAAGCCTTAAATCTTTATAATGATTTCGGATGCTGCTGACTTCGCCCCACACAGGTTTCCAGGTTTCATCCACCTCGCTCGAATCGACGGATAAAATTTCAAAGGTGTTTAAATCTATTTCCGGTTTGCTCAGCGAAAAACCCAGTATTGAGGGTTCAATAACACTTTTGCCCTTATAGGTTATATTGTAAAAGAAAGTTCCGTTTTCAGCATTTAAGGTGGTTAAAACAATCGCCCTGTCAGGAGATGAAACAGAAACAAAATTTTGGCCTTTAAGGCATAAAATATTGGACATAACAATGATTATAAATATTGGATTTTTTAAACTTTTACTTTTCATAGGTTGTTATTTTTAATCTGCAACTTTATCATGTAAACATACTTTACAAATTTAAAAATAATTGCCTGATCGAAAAGGATTAGAATCATTTAATAATTGATGAAATCAACCTGTTTAATAATTAACTCAGCCGTTCATTTTCACTGTTGCACATTAAACATCTAATGTATTTAATTTTGATGATAAGATCATTTCATCTAATTTTGTTTCCTTGAATTAGAAAATGATTAAAAAATCTAAAAACAAAAAAGATCATATCATGGACAAAATAACCGTAATCGGTGCCGGAAATGTTGGCGCCACCGTTGCAAATGTGATTGCTCACAAGGATTTAGCAAGAGAATTGGTTTTAGTTGATGTAAAAGAAGGATTAGCCGAAGGCAAAGCACTTGACATCTGGCAGACTTCGTCCATCAATAACTTTAATACCCGCGTGGTAGGAGTCACCAACAACTATTTAAGGACCAAAGGCTCAGGTATCGTCGTGATCACTTCCGGAATTCCCCGCAAACCAGGAATGTCTCGTGATGATTTGATCAAGACCAATGCAAACATTGTAAAGGAAGTAACCGAGAAGGTAATTAAATATTCTCCGGAAGCCATCATAATAATCGTTTCCAATCCACTGGACGTGATGACTTATTGCGCTTATCTCGCATCCAACAAGCCCTCCCACAAAGTTTTCGGTATGGCAGGAATTCTCGATACGGGTCGTTACCGTGCGTTTATTGCCGAGGCGTTGAATGTTTCTCCCAAGGACATTCTTTCATTGTCTCTGGGCGGACATGGTGATCAGATGGTTCCTTTGCCACGTTATACCTCTGTGAACGGTATTCCAATTGATGAACTTTTAGGCAAGGATGAGATCAATAAAATTGTTGAGCGCACACGCTTAGGCGGTGGTGAACTCGTAAACCTGATGGGAACGTCGGCCTGGTATGCTCCGGGTGCAGCCGCTGCGCAAATGGTGGAAGCCATTGTGGATGACCAGAAAAGAATTTTTCCCTGTTGTGCTATGTTAAAAGGGGAGTATGGACTAAAGGATATTTACATGGGCGTTCCTGTTAAGCTCGGTAAGAATGGTATTGAAGGGATTTTTGAGCTTCAGCTAAATAAAGCAGAAAAGAAGTTACTTATGGAGTCGGCTGAGTCAGTGAGGAGTGTTATGAAAACACTGGACGATATGAAACTTTTCTGATCAGAAATTTCATTATAAAAAAAATGGGGTATCTTCGGATACCTTTTTTTGTGGTGTCTGATGAAAAAAATTGTAGTACTTACCGGTGCTGGGATCAGCGCTGAAAGCGGAATCCAGACTTTCCGCGATGGAGATGGCTTGTGGAAAAAGTACCGTTTCGAAGACCTTGCCACCCCTGAAGCATGGAACCGTGATCCGGAGCTTGTACTGGAGTTTTACAACTGGAGACGCAAAAAAGTATGGGAAGCAGAACCAAATGCAGGCCACCGGGCGCTTGTCAAACTTGAACAAAAATTTGATGTACAAATCATTACCCAGAATGTGGATGATCTTCATGAACGTGCCGGTTCCAAAAATGTTCTTCACCTGCATGGTGAGTTAAAGAAGGCACGAAGCACTGTCGACCCTCACCTGGTTTATGAACTTAAAAACTGGGAATTAAAAATGGGTGACAAATGTGAGAAAGGATCCCAGCTCAGGCCTCATATTGTTTGGTTTGGTGAACCGGTACCGATGATAGAACCTGCTAAGAATATCGTTTCAAAGGCAGATATTTTCCTGATTATCGGTACTTCCATGGTGGTTTATCCTGCAGCCAGCCTTATCATTTATGTTCTTCCCGACAAACCAAAATATTACATCGACCCAAAAGCCTTCCCTGTTGGCGGGATTTCCAATCTTAATATCATTAAAAAGACTGCAGGTGATGGTGTTCCTGAATTGGTGGAACAGCTACTGAAAGGGTCGTAATTCCCCCCAAATAATTGCAAATAAAAAAAGCCCTAAAAAGGGCTTTTTAAGTTTTCAGGATTTTGAAAGAATTCACTTAATATTTATTGGATTTTAAACCAATTCATATTTCCAGTCCTATCTTCTAAAGTTACGTCCACCGCCTCTGTTACTACCTCTGTCGTCATCAGTCTTTTCTCTGGCCTGATTAACAGTGATGTTCCTGCCTTTAACTTCTTTTCCGTTTAATTCCTCAATGGCTTTTTTTGCGTCATCGTCAGTTGGCATTTCAACAAAACCAAATCCTTTGCTTTTTCCGGTGAATTTGTCGGTAATAAGTTTTACCGTAGTCACACTTCCGTACTCTTCAAAGAGCTCCATAATTTCATCTTCGTTGATGTTATATGGAAGATTTCCTAAATAAATGTTCATAAAAAACTTGTTAGATCGTAATGATTTAATGAATAATGTGGCAAAAGTAAGTATTATTTAAACTCCAAATACAAAATGATTGAAATTCAATAAGAAACTGCTAAATTATTTTTCTGAACATTTTTAATAAGTAGTAATTTCGCTCTTTTTCTGATGAAGTGAAGGTAATGGAATTACATTGATATTCATACACACGGTAATTCGGTTGCCATAAAATCAGTCCTGAATCTTTTCCCAGAAGAAAATCTTCCTGAAATATCAGGCAGATTATTTAGTACTGGGCTTCATCCCTGGTATATTGATATCAAAGATTATAACGACAAAATTGAAATCGTCAGAAATTGGGCGAAAAATAAATCCTGCATTGCAATTGGAGAAACCGGCCTGGATAAGATTTCTAAAACAGACTTTGATCTTCAGAAAATTCTTTTTGAGAAGCATATTGAAATCGCAGAGGAAAATGACAAACCCCTCATCATCCATTGTGTCCGGGCATTTGATGAGGTAATCGGGATAAAGAAAATTACAGGCTCTAAAGTTCCCTGGATTGTTCATGGATATAATTCTAAACCTCAGATAGCGGAGCGATTGATTAACGAAGGATTGATCCTTTCATTTGGGAAGGCTTTGACTCACCCGGGATCGAATGCTAAAAAAATATTGGAAACGATTTCAGAAAATAGATTTTTTCTTGAGACGGACGACAGCACTTTGTCCATTCAGGAAATTTATGCCTTTGCAGCAAAAATCAGAAAAATTTCTATAAACACCCTGGCCGAAATGATCCAAAGGAATTTTGAACAAACTTTTAATTCTCAACATGAATGACGCTCACTGGTTATCGCGAACCGAACTTTTGATCGGGAAAGAAAGCCTTGATAAATTAAAAAGTGCCCACATTCTGGTTGCCGGACTTGGTGGAGTAGGTAGTTATTCCGCTGAAGCCATTTGCAGGGCTGGCGTCGGTAAGATGACCATTGTTGACAGCGACCATGTTTCCCCGTCCAACAAAAACCGGCAGCTGCTTGCGTTAACAAGTACCGAAGGAAAAAGCAAATCGGAGTTGATGGCAAATCGTCTGCTCGATATCAATCCGGAATTGGAATTAAAAGTCTTCAACGAATACCTTATAGCTGAAGAAATACCTGCAATTCTGAACATTGGTTTCGATTATGTGATCGACGCTATTGATACCCTTGCTCCAAAAATATTTTTTATAAAAAGCTGTCTGGAGAAAAAGATTTCGCTCGTAAGTTCGATGGGAGCAGGAGGAAGGTATGATCCCCTGCAGGTGAAAGTTGCTGATATCGATCAATCCTACGGTTGCCAGTTTGCACAAGTGGTTCGTAAGAAACTTCATGGATTGGGAATTAATACCGGATTCAAAGTGGTTTATTCCGCTGAACCGGTTTCTAAAAAAGCAATGATCGTGACTGATGATTCACCCAATAAAAAATCTACGGTCGGAACAATTTCCTACATGCCTGCAGTTTTTGGACTCATTGCCGCTTCAGTTGTCATCAGGGATTTGATCAATGAATAGCACCTTTGCTTTAAAATTTTGTTTGAGAGATGGCTTGTGAAAATTCAATGATAGATTATTAACAAAACTCTTTCCCTTACAGGGATTTTCTTCTGATGGGCAAGGTCATGCATCGTGCGCCACCACCTCCTCTCGACAGTTCTGACCCTTCAATGGTAACAACACATTTGTTGTAATCGAACGGGTTGATTTTTCCATTTGATTACATCTTCCGCCCTGATGATTTCAAAACCGTTCTTGTTCATTTCCTCAATGGTGTAAACATTCCTTTCGTAACCGATGACTTTACCGGGAGCAAAAGCAAAAAAATTAGCACCGCTGTGCCACTGTTCCCGCTCCTGAATCCATTGATCATGATTTCCACCGCACAATATGGGTTTCATTTCCATTCCCAGATTGTTTAAGAGATTCAATGATGTTGCTTTCATTTTGAATAGTGTTTACTTTACCATTTTCAATAGAAAGATGCACGGTTTGGTACTTGTTGGGTTTTAAAATAAGCGGTTCATAAACCATACAATGATTGGTATCAAGAAAGGTAAAGGTCATATCAAGATGAATAAAGGATTCAGGCGAGGACGGTAATTCCTGTATGATGATATGTCGGTTTTTTTTCTGTTCTTTCAGCCGGTTTAAAATATAATCCACACCCTGCGTGGTGGTGCGGGTTCCGATGCCGATGAGCAGGATGTTTTCACTGGCTATCAGTACATCACCTCCTTCGATGGATACAGCGTCCATGCAATCCACACAATCGAGGGGAGCAATGGTTTCTGATTTAACATCGGGATGATTCCGGAAAATTGCTTTCATGATCAGTGATTCTCTGTTCCTCACCTTGTTGGCCATTTCACCAATCAAAACCTGGTCGTAAATAACCATTGCTGCATCACGGGTAAAAAAGAAATTATGCAGTGGCGGGAGGGAGTATCGTTCTTTGGATAGAAAGCGGGTAAGGTTATCTTTGAGCATCAATACACCCTCGATAAGCTGATCTGCAAGATTCTCAGGAGAAAGGGAACGGATAAATTCATCCCGGCCGGTAAGTTTTTCCTCCTTAAAGATTTCATTCATCAGATCGTTTTTGACCGATTCAACGGCCAATATATCTTTAAGCAAATCTTTAACCTCAAAGGTTTTGGTTACTTTCTGAAGGACACCCTTAAACTGCTCATATTCTTTCACCGCCACATCCAAATTCAGAATGTCGCTGTACAAAGCCCTTTTGGCGCTTTCGG
Organism: uncultured Bacteroidales bacterium; assembly: GCA_963749345.1. Lineage (GTDB taxonomy): Bacteria > Bacteroidota > Bacteroidia > Bacteroidales > JAADJA01 > JAADJA01. Next base: position 2,235,602 of record CAVVMO010000004.1, read on the forward strand.
GAGTCATGTTTTCAACTTCTCCGCCGGGAGTATGCAGGATTACAGACTCCAGTTTTCCGATTTCTGAAGTGATATTTACAGAACTTGCCATTTGATTTAGTTGATGATTTTTTCAGCAGTCAGGGCATTCTTCAATTCAGCAATGGTAATCGGTTTGGCCACAATCTTTTTTTGTTTATCAAGCAGGAACATGGTAGGCGTTGCATAAACATTGTAATCGATGGCTGCCTGGCTGTCCCAGCTTTTCAAATCACAGCAGTTGATCCAGTCAAAACCAAGTTCTTTTACCGCTTTTTCCCATTCTGATTTTTCTTTATCAAGTGAAATAGCTACTATTTCGAGTTTTGATTTATCATTTTTCTGATAAATGTCATGGATTTCAGGCAAGGTCTCAGCACAATGCGGACACCAGCTTGCCCAAAACAATACCAGTGTGTAATCTGCTTTAATTTTGGATAGTTTTACAGAATTGCCATTCAAATCGTTCATCTCAAATTCAGGAGCATCTTTCCCATTTGAAAGTTCGGCGTATTTTTTCAGCCGGGTTTGCAGGTCTGTTTTCCTTTCTTCGTTTTCACATTGCGCCGGACTGTAATTTTCAGCAATATAATCCAGCACTTTATCAAAATGGAATCGTTCAAATCCTCCCACAAGGTATTCAACAATAAATTCATAAATGATACTGTTTTCAGCGGCTTCCTTCATGATTTTATCCACCGCTTTAATAAATTCAGCTTCAAGCTGATCCTGTGATAAGTTTGGATTGCTGTAAAGCGACATGTACTCTATGGCAATGGTGGTATATACATTGCTGCGGATCAGATCGACATCATTAAAAATTATGTTATCAAAGAAATGCTCGGTAGCATATTCCCTTCTGCCAAATTCGTCTATAGCCGGATCATAATACAGGGGCTTTCTCTGACCAATTATTTTAGCAGCCCACTTATTCTGGTTTGCAGCTATCATTTTATTCATAAGACCGATATAATCTTTTTGAGTATTTATATATTTTTCCTTTATTTCGGTATAGAAGCTGTCGCTCTGAGGATAATAATTAACCACCGGACCAAGGAGCTCAAATTTTCGGCGGTAATCATTCCCGGCCCTTAGAAATTCGTAATAAAGCTTGTTTTCCTTTGAAGAGATCACTATAAGGCTATCGGCTAAATGATCATAATCCGTCTTTATTTTTATATTTTCATGGTTGTATATGAAATCGAAAAAAACATCCTTGTCAAGAAATACCCGGTACATTCCGGGGTAATAACTTTCCTTCAACTTGAAGCTAAAGTAGCCACTGGTATCAGGAATAACTGTATCGCGCAGGTGATTTTTATCACCATAAAAATCGGCAAGGTAGATTTCTTTCCCGGGTGCGTTTTTAATGGTTGCCTCGAAAATGTGTTCCTGACATTGCGCTGATAGCCATAAGCCCAGCATGGATAGCAAAAGCAGTTTTTTCATTGAAAAAGAATTAGGCCGGCAAATTTAACAATTTACCGGCCTAATCAACTTTTTTTTAGATCATTATTAATTCGGTACCTGATTCGTCAATGTCCTGTTTTCGACCCAAACATCATTTTTATCAGTATTATTCACCTGTGAATTCAGATCAAAATCTGAAGATTTATATCCGCGGACACCTGCATTGGACTGTCCATGCTGCTTTGTCCGTCAGATCGACATCTCCATCCGCATCATTATCACCTCCGGCCATTCCATATACACCACTTCCAATCAGCTTATAACCAGCTCCACCGTTATAAGCCTGTGTCATAGCAGTCGAAAAATTGTAGGAATAAACACCGGCAGCTTGAGATAAAGCATTTGCTGATAAAACACCAAGATGGTTCCTGTGCCAAATGACAACATACAATTGTTGAGTGATTGAATTATTGAATTGAAGATTTGCTGTTCCGTTTAAACCCACTACAGTTCCATTTTTTAACAGAAATGCAGCCTGACGGGCAACTCTTGTTGAAGAAGTTGCAGAAGCGGCATTTGCTGCATCACGCAATTCAACCAAAACCCAATCCACAACATCAGCATTTGGAATTGTTATTACCGTTTCTGTTCCCGAATAACTCCAGGGTACCGTATTATAAGGTTGAGCCAAAGGAATTACACCGGAAGCATTTAAGCCCGTATTCATTGCTGATCCTGAATAAGGACCTTCAAGATAAACCAGTACATCGACATTGATCCCTGTAATTGAAATACTGATGGGCTGCTGAAATCCCTGCGTGAGAATAACATTTCCTGCGGTGTAGGTTTCAGTAGCGATTTCGCCTAAAGTCCAGCTTACAGAAGCAGTGGTGCCTTCATAGTAATTTCCCGAGGAAGCAATTACAGAGGGCGAAATGGATTGTCCAGTAAGCAAACCGGGTATAATTGAAATAAGAATAAGATGAAAAAACTTTTTCATAGTATATTTGTGTTTTAGATGGATGACGCAAAAATAATTGTTCTTCATAACATTACCTAATCTTTAATTAAACTTACTAAGTTTTTAACAAAACTTTAACATTCTAACTTATGAAGTAGTAAATTTGCTTTAAAGTTTACAAAAATTATGGTAATCAAAGATCATGCCCGGGAAATTCCTGATTGGGTCCTTTCGAAAATGCAACACTATTGCGCTTATGAGGAAAGATGCATCCAGGATGTGAAAATAAAACTCCGCACTTTTCATTTGCAGGAAGATGTTTACGACAGTATTATTAACAAACTGATTAAGGAAGATTACCTGAATGAGGAACGGTTTGCCAAAGTATTTGCAGGTGGTAAATTCAGGATCAATCATTGGGGAAAGAATAAAATTTATGCGGCATTGCTGCAGAAAGGTTTGCCCGAACTATTTATCCTCGAGGGATTGAATGAAATTGATCCGCATGAATACATTACCGGGCTGAGAGCGATAATTTCAAAGAAAAGCAAGGAGGTGATTGAACCCGATTTTTCAAAGAAAATAAAAAAACTTGCTAATTTTGCTGTTTCCCGGGGATTTGAATCAAACCTCGTGTGGGATGTGTTAAATTTTAAAGATTAGATTTAGCAGAATTTTTTTTATTCAGGACCATTGGTTGTATAAATTTAGATAGTTAAAGTTTCAAAATGGTATTTAAAGAACAAATTCGGGAATTGCATGAGAGGATTGAAACCTTGAGGAGGTTTCTTTGACGTTGATAAAAAACTGCAATTAATAAAAGAAGAAGAAGAACTCACCCAGAAAGAGGATTTCTGGAAAACTCCAAAAAAAGCCGAAGAAATCCTCAAATCAATCAAAGAGAAAAGGAACTGGACAAAGCGGTTTGAGGCTGTTCAGGCAGGTTTTGACGACCTGCAGGTTTTGTTTGAGTTTTTCCAGGCCGAAGAGGCATCGGAAGAGGATCTTGGATAAGCACTATGCAGCTTCACTCAAACTGGTTGATGACCTTGAGTTTATGCGGATGCTAAGTGGCGAAGAAGATAAGTTGAGCGCCATTCTTCAGATCAATGCCGGCGCCGGCGGCACAGAGAGCAACGACTGGGCATCGATGCTGATGCGGATGTATTACCGGTGGGGGGAACAAAACAATTGCACGGTAAAGGAACTCGATTTACAGCCCGGTGATGTCGCAGGTATCAAATCTGTGTCGCTTGAAATTGATGGCGATTTTGCTTTCGGTTATCTGAAAGGAGAAAACGGAGTTCACCGGCTGGTGAGGCTTTCACCATTTGATGCTGCCAATAAAAGGCATACTTCTTTCGCTTCTGTGTATGTTTATCCTGTTGTGGATGAAACCATCGAGATAGATATCAGCCCTTCGGATATCAGCTGGGATACTTATCGTTCGAGCGGGCCGGGTGGCCAAAATGTTAACAAAGTAGAAACGGCTGTCAGGTTAAAACATGCTCCTTCGGGCATCATCATCGAATGCCAGGTCACCCGCTCACAGGGACAAAACCGTGACAAAGCCCTTCAAATGCTTCGCTCCCAGCTTTATGAAATCGAACTTCGGAAGAAAAGAGAAGCCCAGGCAGAAATTGAAGGCAATAAAAAGAAAATTGAATGGGGCTCCCAGATCAGGAACTATGTGATGCATCCCTACAAACTGGTGAAAGACCTGCGGACAGGACTTGAAACCGGAAATGTTCAAGCTATCATGGATGGGAACCTGAACGATTTTATTAAGGCTTATTTGATGGAGTTTGGAGGGTAAGATTTTTTCTCCCAAATATTACTTTTCTTTGAAATTTTAAACCAAATCTTTTAGGATTCAGATATTTTTAATATCTTTATCAACTGTTTTGGCTGATTAAAATTTAAAATTATGAAAAGCAAATCCTACCTCACCTATTTTCTATTGACTATAAGTGCATTATTATTCGTGGGAAATTTGATTGCTCAGACAATTGCTTTTGAAAAAACCTATGATTTTAGTGCCGAGGACCAAATAACTGACATTATAGAAATTCCAGGAAACAATTTTTTATTGATTGGTGGAACTGTTAATACTTATGGTATTGTAAACATTCTAATTGTAAAAATCGATAGTAATGGGGATACCCTTTGCTCACGAACGTTTGGAGGAGATTCATTAGCGGTTGCAAATAAAATTATCCATACTTCTGATGGTAACTATTTAATTGCTGGAAGCCTTGGTATCAATGCCTTTTTGTTGAAGATTAATGAAAGTTGCGATTCAATATGGAGTAAAGTATATAGTGATGATTATAGTTGTTCATTTCAAAATATTTTCGAATTATCAAATGCTGAGTTGATGGTAACAGAATGGATATGGCTGCTTCCAACTACTTCCAAACTGTTGCGATTATCAAATACCGGTGAATTGATTTCAACTATAATAAGTCCTGGAACCGAGTATGTTGGATTAGCAGGAACTTCTGATGATGAAATCTATCTGTCGGGTAATGAGGGAGATTCTTATGATATGAATTACTTCCTGAAAAAGTATGATGCTGATGGTAACCTGATATTCTATCAATCATTTGATGAAGTTCATGGTGGAAATTCAAGTTTGGCAATTGATGGTGAAAATATTTATTTGGGTGGTTGGAAAAAAGAAGGAATAATCGGTGATCCAGTGATAATTAAATCTGATGAAAATGGTGTAATTCAATGGACCCGGACTTTTATTGATAATTATTCTTTTTATGTAATATCAATGGACATAGATGGCAGCGCCAGGCTTTTTTCAATTATGGATGATTATTACCTAGGCGAAGTCTATATTAATGCTTTGGACCAGGAAAATAATTTAATTGGACACTACACTCATGATTGCAATGAACCTGAAATGAAAACTATAATTGCTTCTGGTAAAGATATCTTTATTGGTGGGAGTGTGCCAGGCAATATCAATGGGAGAGATGCTTATTTGGTAAAAATATATGCTGATTCGATAATTACATATACAAGACCTCTTATTGATAGGAATATTATGGGATTAAGACTCTTCCCTAATCCTGTGAAGGATTTTCTTCATATAAAACTACACACTCATGAATTATTTCAAGGATATAATATCCGGATTATTGACAATTTTGGAATCGAAGTTATAGGACTAGAGGGAATAATTACTGAAAATTCAATAGACGTTGATATCCACAATCTGGATGATGGCATTTATTTGATTAAGGCAGATATCAAGAATATCGGATCAATTATAGATAAATTCGTTGTTGCCAGATGATTTTTTATGTAGTTCTATCTTTTTAATCTTTTTCACTTGGACCTGGAAGACCTCCTTTTCGATAGTTCCCGACGAACAGCCGACATTGCTGTCGGATTAATTGGTGATAATCCCGAAATATTTAAGAAATTCCTTGACTTCGCCATGCAGGATAAGGGCCGGTATGCTATGCGGGCTGCCAGGGTTGTTCAGCTTGCCAGTAATAACCATCCTGAACTGATCCGGCCTTATATTAAGGAGATCATCCATAAACTTCCGACTTTCAAAAACGACGGACTAAGACGGAATTTCCTAAAAATACTTACTGAACGATCATTGAACCTTGATGAAGACACATTAGGGATTCTGGTGAATGTTTCTTTTGATTATCTGATAAGTCCATCTGAAAAACCTGCAATGAAAGTTTATGCAATGGAAATTTTGTATAAAATTTTACAGTTCTACCCTGACATCCAATCTGAACTCATTTCTACAATCGAAGACCAGTTGCCCCGCTCAACTGTGGCTGTTAAATCCAGAGGGAAACAGGTATTAACCAAATTATACAAACAGATCAGGAATAAGAATACAGAGTATTGATTGGAGTATTCGGAAGAAGGATTAGGCATTTAGCAGTCGGCAGTCAGCAGTTGGCAGTCAGCAGTCGGCAATTGGGAGTCGTCAAAATAAACCCTTGTAAAAATACTAAAACCTAAATTCATCCCCCTACCCTCCCGCCAAAGCGGGACAGGCCCTTCAAAGGGGGAATTGAATCTGGAACCAATTTATTTTTCGATGATCACAAACTCGGTTCGCCGGTTTCTTGCCCGGCCATCTTCAGTTTCATTGGAATCGATAGGTTTGGACTCACCAAAACCTTTGTAGTCAAGCCGGTCGATGTTGATCCCCCGTTGAATAAGATGATTAAAAACAGCGCTGGCACGGTTCTCAGAAAGCATTAGATTGTCTTCTTCGCTTCCAATATTATCGGTATGGCCCTGGATGGAGATTTTGAGCGTTGGGTTATCAAGCAGGAACTGGTAAAACTCATCAATGACCACCATAGATTCAGGAAGCAAATCAATAGAGTTGAAGTCAAAATAAATATCGTTAAGCCTGTATGACCTCCCCACCTGGATGGGTTTCAGATCAATAAACAGATTCAAAGGCTTTGAAACCCTCGGGCTGATCTTTGAAATATAATTCGATTCCTGCACATACCCTTTTTTCTTTACTGTCATGATGTAATCATTCCTGAGAAGGACAGCGCCAAAGTATTCACCGGTAATGGAGTCGACTTCCAGTTCGGTGATCTTTTTGGATTCCACATTTTTAATTTCAATTCTTGTATCCTTAAATCCTGTAAACTCCCTGACAGTAATCTTTCCTCTAACCAAAAGGACTTTTTCCGGACGGGCTTCTTCATACAGATCAAATGAATAAAGATCCCAGCCACCAAATCCATCAAACTTATTGGAGGCAAAATATCCGTAATGACCATCGGTGCTCACAAAGAAACCCACATCATCATCAAACGAATTGATGGGATAGCCAATGTTTTTGGGTTCGCTCCATAAACCATTTTCATTCAATCTGCTGTAAAAAATATCATAGCCTCCCAAACCCATTAATCCATCGGAGGAAAAGTAAAGCGTCTGGCTGTCGGTATGAATGAATGGGGCTTTTTCATTACCTGCCGTGTTGATTCCCGGTCCGAGGTTCTCAGGTATTCCCCATTCCCCATCTTTATCCTTCGTGGTTTTATATATGTCATAACCTCCCAACCCGCCATCACGGTCACTGATAAAATAAAGTGTTTTGCCGTCGGAGGTGACGGATGGCTGTGATTCCCACGTGTTTTCAAAGTTTACCTTATCACCGATACTTTTAATAAGCGTCCATGTACCTGCTATGTTTTCAGAAAAGCAGATATCGCAATTGTAATAGCGATGGTCAGCCGTGTATTTGCAGAGGGTATAATACAGCAGCTTGTTGTTGATGGTCAGAGTAGCGCCGCCTTCGTTATCATATTTGTTAAACGGAGAAGGCATCAGTTGTCCTCGTCCGAACTCTCCGTCCTGACGAATGCTGTACATAAACTTTTCCTTCAGACCGGTAGGGGAGGTGAATGCGTCCTTTTTGGCTTCTGTCTTTACTTTTCGGGTAAACAAAGCCATTTCATTATCCGGCGAAATGATCGGGAGGTATTCGTCATATTCGGTTGAAATACCGGGTACAGGTTTGGGCTCGAAGGGAACAGGGTGGTTGAGCATGTCAGCATAAAACTTCGAAAAATCTTTTATCCGGATGGCCTCATCATAATCTTCATCCGTTTTGATCTTATCCACATCTTCGAGGAAAATGGTTATGTAGTCATAAGCTGCCTGGTAATCCTGCGCGCCGTAAGCAATTCTGGCCAGGTGATAATAAGCATAAACATCGTATGATGGGCATATTGAAACTACTTTCAGGAAGTTCTCCTTTGCAGCTTTCAGGTTCATCCGGCTTTCCTTGATATAGATCAGGCCTAGCACATAATAAGCATCCACATAGTCCGGTTCAATGTCGATCACCTCCTTCATCAACCCGATACATTCTGAATAGCTTCTCTGGCTGAAAGCACGAATTGCTTTATCATAGGCCTTATCAGCACGGTTGCTTTTATAATCGGGACAGGAGTCGGAGAGGGTTTGGGACTTGGATTGGATTGTTAGTAAAATGAAAAGCATGAGGGGTATAAGGGATATAAGGGACATAGGGGATGGATTTATGCTGATGTATTTTGGGGGTACCATTATTATATTTCTTCGAAAAAGACTATTCATATTTTCCCATACCCAGTAAAACAGACGTTTCAAAATAGAAACTGTATATCCTTTATACCCCTATTTCCCAATTAACCATTTACCTAATTAACCAATATTCCTTATTTCCCCAGCAGTTTATCCGCCTCTTCCTGAGCTTTCTTCTTGATTTCATCTGCTTCTTGTTTGGCTTTCGTAACGACAGCGTTGGCTTGTTTATCGGCTTCAGTTGTCATAGCTGTGGCTTTTTTATCAGCCTCTTTGCGAATTCCTTTTGCTGTTTCCTTGGCTGCTGCTTCGGCAATAAAACCGTTCTTTTTGCCTTCTGCTTCAACATTCTTTGCCTGAACATCTGCTTCATCCCTAAGCTTTTTAGCTCCATCGGCAGCGGTTTTACGAAGGTTGTCGGCTTGTTTTTCGGCTTCGGAAATCAGCATTTGAGCAGATTTGTTGGCGTCATCAATCAGCTTCTGCGCCCGGGCTTTGGCATCTTCTTTAACTTCTTCAACTTTATTTTCAACCTCTTGTTTTACCTGCTCCTTCAAATCTTCCATCAGGTCTTTGCCAGCTTCTTTTAATCCTGTCTTTATAGTTGGGTCGGTCAATGTTCCTCCAATGAGAACATCCAGTGAAACCATTTCTCCAAGGCTGAAATTGGCGCCTTTTGAATTGGCCTGGCTTACCATGTTATCCAGCACATTATTCGCTGCCGAACCGAATTCCTTGCGGGGAACATTCAGGTTCATCACATAGTCTATAGTCTGGTCAAACGCGGTCCATCCGCCCAGCTTTGCAGTATAATTCGATACTTTCATGTCGAATGGCTTTACCATAATCTTTCCATCAATGAACTCAAACTGGACGAGTATCTTCGAAATATCAAGGCTGCGAAGGTTGTCCATTTTCAGTGCATCGGCTATTTTATCCAGCGTATTTACCCCACTTACTTTGATCTGACTGGTTGAAAATTCTCCTCCACCTGTCATCGTTTCATAAACCGGCATCATTTCCTTGTCGAGGTTTGATTTAATGTTCATTTTTGCTGACATCGCACCGCTCGTCTTTTGAGCAATGGGTGCATAAGTACTCAATATTTCCAGCGTTTTATAAGCTTCCTGGATATCGATGTTTTTCATATTCAATCCAAAATCGAAATCAGGTTTATCAGGTGTAACTGTACTGTAAACTCCATTCATCACCATTTCACCTTTTAGCAGGTTCATACTGAGGTTGGTCAGTTCAAGCTTTTTATCTTTTATTTTCAGCATCCCCATTACATTGTCCATCATAATATTATCGTAGAGCAGCTTATCGAAGGTGGCGGCCATTTCAAAGTCAATGTTTACCGGTATTTCGATGACTGACATGGCTGCAGTATCGGTTGCTGTCTGCGGCGTTTCAGTTGCTTTAGATTCGGGCATCAGGGAAGAAACATCAAAGTAACGTGAAGTTGTTTTGAGGTTTCCAACGAGTACTTCATCTTTGAAAACATAAGCCAGATAATTGGTCAGCTTTCCCTGTGCATTGAAGTCATTTTTTCCGATCTTTGACTGAAACGAAACCAGGTCGAGGTACGAAGGAGAAAAATCGAGCTGGGCAATAGCAATTTCAACCGGTTCGTTCACCATGCTGCTGGTGTATTGGAATTCCTTTACCTTTAATGAACCGAGGGCGGTGAAATTTTCATATTGTTCGTTTTCAACGGCAGATAATTTTCCTTTCAGCAAGATATCGAAAATAAACGAACCAGTTAATTCCTCTCCTTTTTCGAGCGGGTAATATTCGGAAACGCCGGCGAGGTTAAAACTTCCTTTAATGTTTGCATCAATATCCGGATCAGAAACCGGAGTCTTGATCAGCATTTTCATTTCTATCGGGTCGTTACCCAACTGCATTTTAAAGTTAGAAATGTCAATCACAGTGTTGTCAGCATCGCCACCCGGATTTGAAATGACAGTCCTGATGTGGATGCCGGTTACCGCTTTTGGAAGGTCGGGATATTTGAACATGGCATCTGAAACTACAAGATTTAGATTGAAAGCGGGCAAACTGGTTTCAGTATAAAGGCCTTTCACCATTCCATCCAGCTTCAGGTTACCTTTGGTCTCAACTGAGGCAAAATCTTTTGCATAGACAGCTGGTACAACCGACAGGAAATTTTTAAAATCAGTTTTTGGAGCATTGAATGTGAAATCAAGTTTATAATCTTCGCCAACGAATGCGAATGACCCGGCAAAGGCCAGGAACAGCTCATTCAACTTCAATTCGTTTTCTTTTAAGGTGTAGACCTCATTTTTCAGATCGGCTTCAATATCCGCTTTGTAATTGACCTTCGCATTGTTGAAATACCTGATCCCATCATAATCGAGATCGAAATTATCGATGGAAGTTGAGGTTTTCAAAGTTGTAAAATCCCCAACCATATTTCCCGAAAGCTCGTGGTTCAATCCTTTTAAAATAGCTTTTGTTGGTAATGATGCATCATCATACACAATATTGGCATCTACAATTTCCACAAGTTTTAATGTAAGTTTAAAGGGGGTTTCTCCTTCAGCCGCTGTTGTTACCGGTTTTTCCTCTTCCGGAGGGGAGATGTCATAATTTGTTTTTCCATCCTTTAAAACCCTCACATAAATGTCCGGATGATAAATCCTGATTTTTTTAATTTCATAATTGTTGCCAGATAATACACTCATCAGGTCAAGTGTTAGTTCAAGTTTTTCGATATCGGCAAGCGTATCTTTTTCAAAAGCATTAATACCAATAACCGTCAAGCCATCAATTCTCAGGCTGAAATCGGGGAAGCTACGAAAAAGGGACAGTCCGACATCTTTAAAATCTACCTTAGCAGTGACACTTTTATTAATCTCTTGTTTCGCCAATTCAATGATCTTACCCTTGAAAATGATGGGAAGTAAGATTGCCAATGCGATGATCAGTAAGACGAAAATGCCGACGATTTTTAATGCTGTTTTCATAACGTATAAGGATTTTTTATTTTAACCAAATTGTAGTTTCACTTTACAAAAATAGGGTTAAATCAGGAAAGTTGTTCATGGAAAATTCATCTGATGACTCAAAGCCATCGATTTAATGAGCATAAATGAAATTCAAATTCTGGAAACCTTTGCCAGCAATAAATAATCAGCAATCACCAAAGCTGCCATCGCCTCTACAATTGGAACTGCACGGGGAACGACACATATATCGTGACGACCCTTACCGGTTAATGTTTTAGTGTCACCAGCTTTATCTATTGTTTCCTGGTCAGTCATCAAGGTTGCAACTGGTTTGAATGCCACTCTGAAATAGATATCCTGCCCGTTTGAAATTCCTCCCTGAATCCCGCCACTGTAATTGGTCGTTGTTGTGATTTTATCCTGTCTCTTTTGAAATGGATCATTATGCTCAGAGCCTTTCATTGCTGCACCAGCAAATCCGCTTCCGTATTCAAAACCATGAGCCGCATTGATGCTAAGCATGGCTTTACCCAATTCAGCATGCAGTTTATCAAAGACAGGTTCACCCAAACCGGCAGGAACCCCTGTAATGACGCATTGAATTATTCCGCCTGTTGTATCGCCTTTTTCTTTTAACTCTTCAATCAGTTCTCCCATTTTCAGGCTGGTCTCTGAATCAGGGCAACGGACGGGAGAATTTTCAATTTTGGATAAGTCGAGTGAATGATATTCTTTTTCCAGGAGGACATTTCCAACCTGAGTCACATAAGCAGTAATTTTAATTTTACTCTTATTTAACATGAGTTTTGCGATAGCGCCAGCCGTAACCCAACTTACAGTTTCGCGTGCTGAAGAACGGCCTCCACCGCGGTGATCACGATAACCGTATTTCTGATCGTAAGTGAAATCAGCATGAGATGGGCGGTAAAGGTCTTTCAGTTGATCGTAATCTTCTGGTTTCTGATCTTTATTCCAAATGATGAATGCGATTGGTGCCCCTGTGGATTTGCCTTCAAAAACACCGGACAGAATTTCAAACTTATCTTCTTCCTGTCGGGGTGATGAAAGTGAAGACTGTCCCGGACGTCGTCTGTCGAGTTCATGTTGTATAAATTTCGGGTCGATTTCCAATCCTGCAGGGCAGCCGTCAATAATGCCACCAATGGCTTTACCATGCGATTCGCCGAAAGTGGTTAACCTGAAAATGTGACCAAATGTATTGCCAGCCATAATAAGATATTTAAGAAGTAATTAAAATTTTAACCACGAAGCTAACAAAGAACTTACACAAAGGCCTCAGAGGTTTTTCTTTGTGCCTTTTGTGTAATAAACTTGGTGCCCTCTGTGGTTAAGATTCCTATAAACTTCCATTTATTACTCTTTTAATCCCTTGCTTTAAAAGCAAAACATTGAAATTGATTAATAAACCCAATCTAAAATTTCCTAATTTCAAGTATGTAAGTGTCTGAGCAAGATGAATATCATTTAAAGAATCAACACTCTTCACTTCGATGACAACTTTATTTTCAACAAGAATATCTATCCGATAACCACATTCAAGGTGAACTCCTTCAAAAACCAGTGGCATTGGTTTTTCTTTCTGAATTGAAATACCCTGTTCTTCCAGTTTATAGGCCAGACACTCTTTATATGCACTTTCTAGCAGTCCGGTACCGAGCGTTTTATGAACTTCAATTGCTAAACCTATAATTTTATTAGAAATCTCGTTTTCAGTCATTAAAAATATAAAACATATAAAAAATCCAGGTAAGTCTTAATTTGTCAAAATCTCAAATGAATTGGGAACTAATACTACCATGACTTCTTTGCCTTCTTTGGTAAGTTCTGAACCGAAATTTGCCTCAAGTGTTGTATTGGAAAACCATTCCGGCAGAATGACTGAAATCGTCATGGGCTCAGGGCTTTTATTAAATACAACTACAGCTATTTTATCAAAATAAGTCCTTATAAAAGCATAGGTATTCTGATCTGTTAATAGCAACTGATAGTCACCAAAGGTAAGCGGTAGCTTGTCCCGGCGAAGGTGAACCAGTTTTTCAGTGATCTCTTTCGTTTGTTGTTCTTCAGAGGAAAGCCTATCAAATTTCATCATCCGGCGGTTATCCGGGTCATTCGCCCCGGGCATCCCGAATTCATCACCGTAATAAATAGTCGGAATCCCAGGAATGGTCATGTTGAAAGCTGTGAAGCATTGTAGTTTCTTATATCCAATAGGATCACCCACACCAATATCCCTCAGCCATCCTGCCATTTTCGAATTCTCATCGAATTTCAGACTTCCGCCTGCTAAAGAAATAAACCGGGATTTGTCCTGGTTGCCCGAAATGTATCCCATCAGGTTATGATAACCATAATAGTCAAGGCTTTCCTGAAGTGAACCTGAAAGCTTGGTAAAGGGTTCATTGTCCTTCGCAAAAACAGAAAATGCCTGATCGTAAACTCCAAAATCAAACTGTGCGTCCATCATTCCGGTGCTGATATAGCTGCCAATGAGTTCCCGGTTGCCATAGGTTTCTCCAACCTGGTAAATCCGTTTATTTTGTGGAATAATCACATCCTCCTTTAGTTTTCTGGTTAATGAACGCCAGAATAATTCCGGGACATGCTTGGTGGCGTCGTGACGGAATCCATCCATATTGTAATTTTTAATCCAGAATAGCGCTGAATCAACCATTACATCAACTATTTCAGGTTTGGAAAGATCAAGTGTGGGTAGGAAACTGTCGAACCAGGTGGTCAGGCGATATTCGTCCCAGCGCTCAGTATTCATTGAGCCATCAGGAAGGTAAAGATTCGTTGCCCAGTCAGGATGCTGTTTGATGGCCGGGTGTAATTCGTGGACATGATGTGCCACATAATCGAGGATGACATTGATGTTATTCTTATGGGCAGTTTCAATAAGTTCCTTCAATTCAGCATCCGTACCATATCGGAAATCGACCTTAGATGATGACATCGGCCAGTAACCATGATATCCTGAGAACTTTGTCGGAGGATTTGGCCAGAAGCCATAAGCTTCCAAAGGATTCTGGGTAATGGGTGAAAGCCAGATGGTGTTAATGCCAAGATCAGAAAAATATCCATCCCTGATTTTTTGCGTTATTCCAGCTAGATCACCTCCGTAATAATTTACTTTCGGTAAAATCTGTGCATCATCAACTTTAAGATCGTTGGATGGATTTCCATTATTGAACCGGTCAATCATCATAAAATAAAAGACAGTCGCTTCCCAGTCTTCCCTTGTTAGCTCACGGCTTGAACTTATGATGCTTCCTTTGTCCAAAGGGATTAACAAGTCATTGGATATCCCAAATTCATTCTCCGACCACACCCTTAACCATGACCTTTCAATTTTCCTTGCAGCTTTTGGAATAGAAACTATCAGTGTGTTGTCTTTGTTCATTATTTCCGAAAGAGGAATCTGGTAATTCTGCCAAAAGACATAAACGTTGTTAATTTTATTCTTTATATTGATAGCCACAAGGTTTTCTTCATAAGATTTTGTTGTAAGGACAGGTAAAAGAGGCGTAACATTTTCACCGACCTTAAGCAATGAATTATAACCGCCGATGTTGTTGTCGACCGAATCGGGATTATTCGGATCCAGTTGTCCTTTGCCATCAATAACAAGCTGATATTGGTATTTACCGGGGAAAAGTTCCATATTAATTCTCCATTTTCCATCCAGAAATTCCATCGGACCGACCTTTGGATTCCAGCCATTGACCTCTCCTGTTACATGTACCTGTTGATAGGCTTTACCACCTGGATCAAAGGTGAGCAGGTAATCCAGCTTTGTCGATTTTTTGATTAAAATAGCGTATGGAAATCCTTTCGACCATACTTTCAATACCATGAGGTTAGGAAGATTTTCGGAAGCTTTTTCAACATGAAGGATTTTCTTATCTGCTGAAAGCTGACCTGAAAGTTGGACAGGAAGAGAAACAGAATCAACGATGTCCAGATCGGTAAAATAATCTTCCATCATGATATCAGTTTCTTTCGGATTCAGCCTGATTGGTGTTGCCAGGCCGACAATGGGAGATTTTTCAGGGAACTGGATTTCAGGTTCCTGACATGATAGTATGAAAACCAGAAAAAAAAATGGAATAATTTTTTTCATTGTTCTGCTATTGTATGATTAATTTAACGTGTTGCCCTTTATCGTTAATGATTAGGTAAAGTCCGGATTGAAGTTGATTTACTTTAATCTGATCAATTTGCTCCCCGGTCAGAATCAGTTCACCGGTCGAATTGTATAACTTAACATCCATCTTCTCACCAAAATAAACCCAATCGCTATATACAGGATTTGGATATGCCGGCAGAATGTTTTCGAACTTATTTTCTCCGGTTGCTGCACCGCTTGTATTGCTATATCCTGGTGTGAAAACCGGATAAAATTTCCACAATGCTCCTCCATCCGGATTACGACCATAAGAAACATCCAGGCTCTGTGTTCCATAAACTATGCTATCAATGGTAAAAAAACCTGTTGCTTCTGAATCGAAAAGGCCAATATCATCCCCTTCTTCGCTCAGTTTAAAGTTGGTGTGTTTGATCCCCTGTTCCGGATCGTTATCAGCCCAGAAAAGAATAAACTCGCCGGGTTGCAGTGTAATGTCAGGCATAAGCCATTTGTTGGTGTTCGAAAGGTTATCAGAAAGATATTTGTCGCCTAACCATACGGGTATGTCGTCACCATTATATAGCTCAATCCAATCATCATATTCCCCATATTCATCTGCTATTGCTGAATCGTTTGATGCCATAAATTCGTTGATGAAAAGTTCAGGATTTTCAGATGGAATGAGTGCAATGACAATTGGTTCACATGGTTTTATTGAAGAATAGCCAAAATTGTCGACAACTGAAACCTGGAATTCCAAAGAAGTGTTGCTGGTGATGCCGGAAATCATTCCACCATACTTTTTATCTCCCGGCTGCCCATCCCCGTGCTCACCATCATCATACATGAAGTCGGATTGCAGCGGACCGCTGTTCTTCCTGTACAATAACTTCACTTCAGGTGAATTGTCTTCATCTTCAGCGAAAGCAGTTACCACGAAATCCTGCCCCGGAATTAAACTTGAATGGTCAATGTATTTAACGATAGGCCGGATATTGTTTAAGTCTAACTGACTCAAATTACTGCTATCTCTTACATGGACATAGGGTTTTAATCCATAGTCCACGTGACCGCCTAAAGGGGCGGTATAGGAGGTTAAAAAGTCCGTATACGTATACCCATAGTCAAGCGGGTAATAGGGATCATTAATAACGTAGGGTGCAATTTTTGTTCGGGTAGCATCAATAACCTGGAAATATAAATCTTCATTGGTTATTGTTGTCGTCAGCTCATTCATGTAAAATGAGTATTGATCTTTTAGTTCCGGTATTCCCATTATCCGGGTATAAAGGGGCCTTACTTCATCACCATGCTGCTCCCAATCGTACATATCCCGTCTTCCCCAATCCCTGTCGAGCCAATCAATGCCAAGGGTATTGTCAAGATCATAAGGGATATACTCAAACTTTCCGGTTGCGGTGTTGTGGTAAAGATAAAAGTTGTTTTTATTGTAAATGTATCCGTCCCAGTTTCCGGTAAAGATATCTATCGCAATAATCTTAAGGTAATCATACAGGTTGAATACTTTTTCCATTTCGCAAATAAACTCGTCGTCAGGAGTATTATTTAACACATCAATAAAATGGGCAATATCAGAGTAATTATCTTCTTCGGTATTGGTTCGGAGATCATAAACACGCCTGGAACCGATAGTCACTTTATACGATTCAGGATTCGAACCTAAATAATTAAGATCAGCCGGCCACAGACATTTATACAGGTTGCCGTTTTTATTGCCGAACCTTGATTCAACAAACTCTTCATCAATATGTTCAGTGTTGATATAAAGGCCATAATAGTTATTGTTGATATAAACCTGCACATGATTTGATCTTGGAGCAGGTATTTCAAATTGTCTTAACAAGTCCCAGCAAAACTTAGCTCTGGCCACTGATGGGTCGTTGTGTTCACCATTCAGATTGAGCTTTTCGAGGCCATGCCATGTTCTTCCTGTTTCGAAGGTATTAAAGGAGACTTTAAAGGATTTCTTTTGCGAATATCGGGAAGTATTGCCACGCAGCCTGAAACCTACATCATTCATTGTATCAATTATGGTTCCGTTGTTAAAAACAAATATTGCATGAAATTCCTGGTAGCTTTCAACATTTGCATAAATCCAGTCCAAGGTGTCAGGATTGATAAAAATATCGACACGGGGTACAACTTCATCAATAAATACTGGATCATCCTCCGGAAATTCAGGCTGGCTTGTAACAAAAAAAGGAAGCAGTACCAGACCCATCATCATAATTCTATTCCACATCACGACAAATTTTAGATTCCAAAAGTACTAAAATTCCGGTGAATAAATTGGGAATGAGTATTGAGTAGTTAGCAGAGAGCATCAGGTATTGAGAACTAAGTCTATAGTTTTTACCGGGGATGATCAGGATTAGAATCAGAATAATAACACCTAAGGGCTAAATACTAAGGACTCAAGACTGCAGACTAAGATCTCATTCTTCCTTCTTAGCGTTCTGGATTTGATAAGAATCAATATCCTTGAGAATGTTAGTGGCTTCAAGCAAGTATACATCTTTCTTAAGTCCCGAAATCCAGGCATTCAACCTGGCTTGTTTGGAGGTGTCGGATTGAATTTCTGCTTTGTCGGACTTCAGGATATTTATTGCAACGTTTAATTGATCCTTACCGATCCGGTCATATTTTTTTCCTTCCTGCTCACGACGATCAATTTCAGCAGCGTATTCGTTATAATTTAAAGTTATGTTAGTATTATCCCTGATGTCTTTCAGCCGTTTTCCATTTTCTTCAATCAGATTGAATATGGTATCGTTATTTATTCTTTTTTCGCTCAGGGTTGAAATGTATTGCTTATCGAAGCCTAAATCCCAGGTGGAGTAAGATAAAGAGGAAATTTCATCCCAGGGCATCGAATAATCCGTGAAGGATTCATTAAATTCCATATAGTTATAGTAATCGGGCACTATAATATCAGGTATAACTCCTTTGCGCTGGGTAGCCCCGCCGTCAATCCTGTAAAACTTTTGTACTGTCATTTTCAGTGAACCAAGGTCCTCCATGTCAGCAGGCTTTTTTGGGACCATCCGGTCCAGTTCGGTAAAATTCTGCACAGTTCCTTTACCATAGGTTGAATTACCCCCAATAATAATGGCGCGATTGTAATCCTGCATGGCAGCAGCAAATATTTCAGATGCCGATGCACTTATCGCATTGACCATTACTACAAGCGTGCCATCATACTGCACCTGCAGATCAAGATCCTTATGAATTTTTTTTGCGCCCTTGCTCCCAACTGATTGAACAATGGGTCCATCCTTTATAAATAAACCGGCTATTTTTACAACATCTTCGAGTGATCCACCCCCATCATCCCGAAGGTCAAAAATAATTCCAGAAACATTCTCGTTTTTCAGTTTTTCAATTTCAATCTTCACGTCGTCATAGCAATTACGACCATTCACGTTACCGAAATCCACATAAAAGGAAGGAAGTTTTAAATATCCATAATTCTTCCCTGATTTCGGATCATTTATAATCGCTGATTTCGCATAGGTATCCTCCAGAACAACCACATCCCTGATCAGTGAAATCTCTTTCAGTGCTCCATCGATTTTCTTTTTGATGCTCAACCGAACCATCGTTCCTTTTTTCCCCCTGATGAGTAAAACGGCTTCATCAAGGCGCATATCCACCACATCAACGAATTCTTCATCACCCTGTGCAACTTTTAAAATGATATCACCGGGTTCCAGTTCACCATTCTTCCATGAGGGGCTTCCGGGAACAATATTTGCCACCTCGATATAATAATCTCTTTGTGTGAGCTGGGCTCCTATACCCTCCAATTGTCCGGAGAACCGGATATCAAAGTTTTCCTTTTGCTTGGGAGGAAAATATTCGGTATGCGGATCAAAAACATTTACGAGTGAATTAACATAAACATCCAGCCTGTCGTCCTGATTTAACTTTGAAATTCTGTGGAAATATTCAGAATACCTTTTCGATACTTTTTCTCTCGCTTTTTCTTCGAGGGCCGTAAAACTTTTAATTGTAAAGGTATCACTTTTTTCTGATGCCTGTTTTTGTTCATCATCCAAATCATACAGAGAATTCATTGTTTCATATTTGAGCAATTTATTCCACCGTCCTTTCAATTCATTTTTATCTTTAGCAAAATCAAGCTTTTTGGCATCTATCTCTACCTTGTCATTCGCCGTAAAATCGAATGGGTGGCTAAGAATTTCTTTACAGTATGCCTCTGATTCTAAAGTTCGTTTGTCCAGGATTGAAACCGACAGGTCAAAAAACTCGAAGTTAACATCATTCATCGCGTTATCGAGTTCTTTCTTGTATTTCGAAAGTTTCTCAATGTCTTCCTGAAGAAGAAACCTTTTCCCAAAGTCCATTCTTTCAATATATAAGGTAAAAGCCTTTTCCGAAAAATCATCATTGATCTCACCCGGATTATAATGTCCGTTGCTGATAGCAAAAGAAATGACTTTCAGGAGGAGGTCCCGTCGAAGATCCTCCGTATTGTTTTGGAATGCAATGAATAAAAAGCTTGAAACACTAATTAAAAGCGCTATACCACCTAATTTGAAATATCTTGAACGCATAATGATACGATTATTGTTGAACTGTATGAATTAAAATGTAAAAGTACTGATTTACATCATTGAATACGCCTGAAAGTGTTAAATGTTGTTAATCCATTAAAATAAATTTAACACTCTCAATTACTCAAGCGGCAAAATAGTTTTATATCCAGCCTGATGATTAAAAACAGACGAAGTTATTCAAAGTTCAATTTTGTAAGAGAATGAAAAGAGAAATTTAAGTTTAACTTGTTCGCTACACATCGATATTGGCATATTTCGAATTTTTCTCAATGAATTCTCTTCTGGGAGGAACCTCATCGCCCATAAGCATTGAGAAAATACGGTCGGCTTCTGTACCATTTTCGATGGTTGCCTGCCTGAGTGTTCTGAATTCCGGGTTCATTGTGGTCATCCAGAGTTGCTCGGCGTTCATTTCTCCCAGACCTTTGTACCGCTGAATATGAATCCCTTTATCCGATCCATTATCTGAAAATTCAGCCACTATGGCTTGTCTTTCTTCCTCGCTCCAGCAGTATTTTTCTTCTTTCCCTTTTTTTATGAGGTAAAGGGGAGGAGTCGCGATATAAACATGACCGTTTTCTATAAGATCTTTCATATACCTGAAGAAGAAGGTAAGCAATAATGTGGCAATGTGGCTGCCGTCAATATCGGCATCGGTCATGATGATTACTTTGTGATAGCGAAGCTTTTCGAGATTCAGGGCTTTGCTATCTTCATCGGTTCCAATGGAAATTCCAAGTGCTGTAAACATATTCCTGATTTCTTCGTTTTCAAAAACCCTGTGCTGCATGGCTTTTTCCACGTTCAATATTTTACCCCTTAAAGGAAGAATTGCCTGAAACTTTCTGTCGCGTCCCTGTTTGGCAGTGCCTCCGGCAGAATCACCTTCAACCAGATAGATTTCGCACATCCCGGGATCTTTTTCAGAACAGTCGGCAAGTTTCCCTGGTAATCCTGATCCGGTAAGTACATTCTTTCGCTGCACCAACTCTCTTGCTTTACGGGCGGCATGACGGGCTGTAGCAGCAAGTATCACTTTGTTTACAATCGTCCTTGCTTCTTTAGGATGTTCTTCCAGATAATAGGATAAATGCTCACTGACCATCTGATCAACAGTTCCCATGATATCAGAATTTCCAAGCTTTGTTTTCGTCTGTCCTTCGAATTGTGGCTCCTGAACCTTGACAGAAATAATTGCTGTGAGTCCTTCGCGAAAGTCATCCCCGTTAATGTCAAATTTGAGCTTGGAAAGCATTCCTGACTTATCCGCATAACTTTTCAATGTCCTTGTCAAGCCTCGTCTGAAACCAGAAAGATGGGTTCCACCTTCATGAGTATTGATGTTGTTCACATAAGAATGCACATTTTCTGAAAATGAAGTATTGTATTGCATTGCGAGTTCAACAGGTACACCATTTTTTTCACCTTCGATGCAAATAGGATCCGGCATTAACTTTTCACGGGTCTCATCGAGGTAATTGATGAAATCTTTTAGTCCTTCCTGCGATAAATAAGTGTTTGTAATAAAATTACCCGATTCATCCTTTTCTCTTTCATCGGTAATTTTTAAGGTGATCCCCTTATTCAGAAAAGCAAGCTCTCTTAGCCTTGTAGAAAGGACTTCATAACTGTATACAAGTGTAATAAAGATACTGCCATCGGGAATAAAAGTGACATCTGTCCCTGTTTTAGACGACTCTCCAATCACTTTTACATCATATTGTGGTTTTCCTTTTTCATATTCCTGCACAAAGATTTTACCTTCACGGTATACAGTCACCTTCAGGTGATCGGATAAAGCGTTTACACACGATACACCCACACCGTGCAATCCGCCGGAAACCTTATAGGAGCCTTTATCAAATTTACCACCGGCATGAAGCACCGTCATGACGACTTCAAGTGCAGACTTATTTTCCTTTTCATGCAAACCGGTTGGGATTCCCCGGCCATTATCAGTAACAGTAACGGAGTTATTTTCATGAATTATCACCGAGATCGTATCACAAAAACCGGCAAGGGCTTCATCAATAGAATTGTCAATCACTTCATAAACCAGGTGGTGCAATCCGCGGGTACTTACATCTCCAATGTACATTGCAGGTCTTTTCCTTACAGCCTCAAGCCCTTCAAGAACCTGAATGTTGCTTGCATTATAATTTTCATTCGCAAATTTGTTCTTTTCTTCTACAGTCATAATCAACGATTTAAAATAAAATTTTTTTATGGGTGCAAAATTAGTTTAATTAAATGAATTTCAGATTGCTAAATCCTTTCTATTTCATGGTTTTTATTAACATTTTGTTGTTAAAATTGCAAATCGACGTTCTGTCTTTTGGGATCAAAAAAAAGAAATATATCCTGTTTCTGATTCAGTAGAAAAGTTAGTTTTCGAAATATTCGTATTCATAATGAAGCAAATATTCCTGGTTCAGTCCTTTGCCATGCAGGTCGATGATCACGGATGTTTCCACCACTTCATTGTGGTCGTTATATTTTCTGATTGCCCTGTTATTGACTTCGCCGTTTTCATTGACTTCCGTTTGATCAGTTGCATTTCCTTTTTCATCGTAAAAGATGGTTGTATTACTTTTACTTCTGATGGATTCATCATTCATCTCCACAACTTTACCATGTTCATTGTATGAATAAATTGTTTTGGCTACCAGCTTATCATCTTTGTTGTAAATTAATTGCTTAAATAGATCACCCTTATCATTGTAAAAATATTCTGAACGTGTAGTTCCTTCATCCGGCGTCCATTTTGAGTTTTCTATCCGGTTTCCTTTTTCATCGAAGGCATTTGTTTCTTTTGAAACCAATTCATCGAATTCATAAACTTCTTTCTTCACCAGGCTTTTATTCTCCCATTCCAAAATTTCTTTTGCCTCAATTTCATTTTCAGAATCCGTAGTTGTTTTTGAACTCAGATTTCCGTGAATATCATAATCGTATAGAATAATATCTTTTGAACCATCGGCATAATGCTTGAAAGCCTTCACCAATTTACCCTCCGGTTCGTATTCATAAGTTTTATGCTCGGCAATTTCATCATCGGACAGGTAGCTTATTTCTTCGGTTAAATTACCCTGGTTATCAAAAGTATATAAATATTTTTCTTCAACTTCACCCTGAGGGTTATATTTTATTTCGACCAGGAGATTGCCTTTTTCATCCAATTCGGTATAACTGAATTTATTACCCTTTTCATCCGATTCTTCACCGGATCTTTTTTGATTGATAAAATCATATTTGAATAAAGTAATAGATTTGATTTTTTTATTCATCGATTTGAAAATTTTCGGACAATATTAGTTTGTTTTCTAATTTAGCCGCAAATTTAAAATATTATCTATCATAAGGTTTATAAATCAATTAAAACAAATCATTCATGAAACACTTAAATTTTCTTTTCATTTTAGCAGTTATTATCATTATGGCAGGATGTGAACCCCAGCAGAAAAAAATCATACCGGATGCCTATCCGGTAACCAATAAAGTTGAACAAACCGATGATTACTTTGGAACGACAGTTGCCGATCCATATCGCTGGCTCGAAGATGATAATTCAGCCGAAACTGCCGATTGGGTAACTGCCCAAAATAAAGTTACCTTTAGCTATCTCGAAAAAATTCCATTCAGAAGCAAGATCAAACAGCGCCTGGAGCAAATCTGGGACTATCCCAAATACACCGCCCCTTTCAGGGAAGGTGATAATTATTATTTCTTCAAAAATGACGGGATGCAAAATCAATACGTGCTCTATCAGCAAAAAGGACTGGATGCAGAACCGGAATTATTCCTTGACCCCAATACATTTTCGGAAGACGGAACTATTGCTCTTGGCGACCTGCAATTTAGCAAAGATGGAAAACTTGCTGCTTATACCATTTCCAAATCCGGGTCAGACTGGAATGAGATTTTTGTAATGGATGTTGCCACAAAAACCAAGATGGAAGATCACCTCGAGTGGATCAAGTTCTCAGAAATTTCATGGAAAGACGACGGATTTTATTACAGTTCGTACGACAAGCCCGCCGATGGAGATGCCCTGAAAGCGAAAAATGAGTTTCATAAAGTATATTATCATAAGCTTGGAACTGCCCAAAGTGAAGATAAGCTGATTCATAAAAATGATGAATTTCCTTTGCGGAATTACAGTGCAGGAACAACCGAAGACGAATCCATCCTTATTCTGAGCGAAAGTGAAGGTACAAGCGGAAATTCGCTTTGGGTTAAAAAACTTGACGGAACCGACAAACCATTTACCATGATTGCTGAAGGTTTCGACTTTGAATACTATATTCTCGAAAATTTTGGTGATCAACTTTTAATGATGACCAACGAGAATTCACCGAAATGGAAACTGGTAATGGTTGATTTCAATAACCCTTCAAGGGAAAACTGGAAAGTGATCATTCCTGAAAAGGAAGAAGTATTACAATCAGTTAGTTTGATTGGTGGAAAGATGGTTGCCACGTATATGAAAGATGCCACCAGTGTTGCTTACATTTACGATTATGAAGGTAAATACCTCGCCGATTTGAGTTTGCCAGGAATTGGGTCGCTGGCTGGTATCAGCGGGAAAAAAGAAGACAACATCGCCTTCTATACATTTACTTCCTTTACTTTCCCGTCAACCATTTACAAGTATGATGTGGCTAATAATACTTCCGAGATTTTCAGGAAATCGGAAATTGACTTTGATGTGGATGCTTACGAAACAAAACAGGTTTTTTACACTTCGAAGGATGGCACAAAGGTTCCGATGTTTATTGTCCATAAAAAAGGAGTAAAACTAAACGGAAAGAACCCAACTTTACTTTATGGTTATGGCGGGTTTAATGTAAGCCTGACACCTAATTTCAGCATAACACGGCTGGTATTGCTCGAAAATGGTTTTGTATATGCCCTGGCAAACATTCGCGGTGGCGGTGAATATGGTGAAGACTGGCATGAGGCCGGAACGAAAATGAAGAAGCAGAATGTTTTTGACGATTTCATCTCTGCAGCCGAATACCTGGTGAAAGAAAAATATACATCTTCGGAGAAACTGGCTATTGCAGGCGGCTCGAACGGTGGATTGCTGATAGGAGCGTGCATGATCCAGCGGCCGGAGTTGTTTAAAGTTGCATTGCCGGCAGTGGGTGTTATGGATATGCTGCGCTATCACAAATTTACCATTGGCTGGGCCTGGGCTTCGGACTATGGAACAAGCGAGGACAGCCAGGAAATGTTCAATTATCTCTATGGATATTCTCCATTGCATACATTGAAGGAAGGTATGGCTTATCCGGCAACGCTGGTTACCACCGCCGATCATGATGACCGTGTGGTTCCGGCGCATTCGTTTAAGTTTGCTGCAACCCTGCAGGAAAAGCACAAGGGTGATAACCCGGTTCTGATCCGCATTGATGTGAAAGCCGGACACGGCGGAGGAAAACCAACGGCTAAGGTGATTGAAGAGTACACTGACGAATGGTCGTTTATGATGTATAATCTCGGTGTAGAACCGATTTATAAATAAGATCGAAACAAAAGTTTACAGAAGGCAGCCTGAAATGGCTGCCTTTTTTTGTTATTTTTGTTGCTGATGACAAGTTTAAGTATCGACACGGGCTACATGCTCGTGCGAGCAGAGGTCGGCTGGGATATCAATTTACAGATATTTTATTATTTTCAGCTTCCAGTTGTTCGGGCGTTTTTAAAGTAAAAAAGACCACATTATCTTTTTCACCTATTTTGTTATTGATGAAGCTAAGCAAATGATAATATTCTTCAGGTATCTGATCATATACCACAAGATATTTCGCTCCGTTTTTGATTTGATTCACAACCTTCAAACTATCACCCTGCAGATTGTTAAAATCGGTCCAGCCTTGCCTGTTCATTAAATAGAGCATGTGATTGGGTGAATAATCACAGGTGCAAATCACCTTATCGCTTTTGTGAATTCCAAGCTCTTCTGCATATCCTTCAATTCCAACCATCTCTTTTTTTATATCGGCTGACGGAGTCTCATTGTAACGACCATTTACTTTATTTTTAGCATAATTCACGTTGATGATAAGAACAATTAAAGCAGCAACTTTAATTACCCAGCTACTAAATATTCCCGGATAACGTGTACTGCCTAATTTCACCCAACTGATGAAAAGCAAAAAGGTGAGTATTAGCAAGGGTACGAAATAGTAATCATGATGCTGTAACAAGCCAAACCAAAGCATAAGGAACAATAAAACACCGGCAATCAGCAGGCTGTTAATGAATAAAAGCAACTTTTCTTTGTAATTTATAAGAACCAGAACGTAGACAAAACCCATGATAAAATAAACCGAATCATTGTAGATGAAGAATTTCCAATTTCTTCCCATTTGAGTGAACGTCTTGTCGATTTCAATGGGTGATATTTGCCAGAAACCCAGAATACCGGTTCTGAAATATCCAGAATTGTGTATAGCATTATAGTGAATGGCAAATGCATACCAGCAAACTACTATAGCCACTCCGGTCATTATAATTACAGCACTTTTAACAGGTAGTTTGTACAGCCGGAATTGCCTCGATAAAAAAACAAATCCGGCCGCTTCAACTACCCAGAGAATAATCAGGACAATCAAACTCATTCCTGAAGTCACCTTGATCATGGCTGCAAAAGCAAAAAATATTACAGAAAGCACCAGATTCAAGGTTGCAGGTTTTTTATAGAATTTAAAGAAAAAATACCATCCGATGATATTTAAACCCAATGATGGCGCTTCCGGGAGGTAATTATTACTGTAATAAACCAATAAAGGAGATGTAAAAAGTAAAAGCGGTAAAACAACAGACCAGAATGAATCACCTGACAAAAGATAAGCAAGCATAAAGAAATAAAATAAACCAATAAATACAATAAGCAGGGTGATTCCTCTGAGGATAAACTCATGATGTCCGAATACCCTGTACATTGCACCGGCTAAATAATAGATGACAGGCAGTTCTCCAACAGCAAACCCGGTTGTTTCACCATCCGACAAAAGATTATGAACTTCTGGTTTGAAGAAATGCATGCCATGTTCGGAATACAATAATGCGGTGGAAGCACAATCGGACTGTCGCCAAAAGTGAATCGATTGGGGATGATAAAAAAGATACCTCGGGAAATTGTAATAAGTTGAAACAACAAGCAGGCTGACAATGAACACAATTATAGAATTTTTATAGGACAAATGCTTTCTGAATAAGGGTAATGCCATCAATTACAGATTATGGAAATGCCGAATAATACTATTTTTGCAAAGATAATTACTAAATTTTATCGCTCTGAATAAAAACAAAGTCATCATCGGTTTATCGGGCGGGGTTGATTCAAGCGTGGCAGCTTATCTTCTGCAACAGCAAGGCTATGATGTGGAAGCCCTTTTCATGATCAACTGGAAGGACAGCAGCGTGACGCTGAGCGGTGATTGCTCGTGGGAAGAAGATCTGATCGTGGCGCAGCTTGTCGCTAAAAAGCTGGGTATTCCTTTGCATGTGGTCGATTCGAGTGAAGATTATAAGCGAAAGGTGGTTGATTACATGTTCGGTGAATATGAAAAGGGAAGAACTCCCAATCCGGATGTACTTTGCAACAGGGAAATCAAATTTGAGGTTTTCATGCAAAAGGCTAAGGAAATTGGTGCCGACTTTTTTGCTACCGGACATTATTGCCGTAAGGAAGAAATAATCGTTGATGGCAAAAAGACTTATCGTTTGCTTGCCGGCAGTGATCCCAACAAGGACCAGAGCTATTTTCTTTGCCAGCTTTCGCAGGATCAGATTAAAAATGTATTGTTTCCAATCGGTCATTTACTGAAACCTGAAGTGAGAAAGATTGCAGCGGAACTTGAGCTTGCCTCTGCTAAAAAGAAAGATTCACAGGGTATCTGCTTTGTGGGTAAGGTTGATCTGCCCACTTTTCTGCAGCAAAAATTAAAGCCGAGAAAAGGAGATATCATAGAGATTTCGAAGGATCATGTTCTTAAAATTGATCAAAATGTTTCTTCCGTTGCGGATGTAACCGACAATTTAAAAATGCTCTGCACCGACAGAAACTATCAGCCTGCTGATGGAAAGAAAGTCGGAGAGCACAACGGTGCTTTTTACTACACCATAGGCCAGCGCAAAGGCCTGGATGTTGGCGGAACACCCGAACCTTTGTTTATTATTGCCACCGACATTGAACGCAATATTGTTTATGTAGGCCAGGGCAAAGATCATCCGGGATTGTTCAGGAAAGGATTGTTTATTAAAAAGGAAGATATCCACTGGATCCGACCTGACCTGGAATTAAAAGCTGGGCAGCAGCGTAGTTTCCTCGTTCGGATACGTTATCGTCAGGAGTTGCAGGAAGCTGAACTTTACTGCCGTGAAGAAGGAATCTATATTGTTTTCAACCATCCGCAAAGGGGCATCACATCCGGACAGTTTGCCGCCTGGTATACGGATGATGAATTGCTTGGATCGGGGACTATTTGTTGAATTGTTAAATTGTTGAATTGTCGAATTGTTGAATGTTAAAATGCTTAAATGAAGAAATGCTCGAATGAATAAAGAATTCTGTTCAATTATATAGATATTCCGTTAATTCATGAATCAATCTGAAATTTTATAGTATTTCCCTTTATTTCAAACTATTTCAATATATTTCCATCAATTTCCATTAATCTCATTTCATTCTTAATCATCAAATCCCGGTCGTTTAAAAGACCTTGCATCCGGAAATTCTTTTTCAACTGCTTTTCTCAATTTTTCAAGGTTGGCAAGCATATCGAGAATGGTGTTTTCTTCTTCAGGAAAATGCTGCAATAATATTCCCCATGATGCAAGTGAACGATCAATTCCGATCAGTGAAACTTTAGCCGAACCATCCGAATCTTTAAGAGCATCCGCGTCATCCCATCCTTCCTCTTCATCCATATACCGGCTCGAAAAAGCCCGTGCAATCTTGACTTCAATCTGCATGAAATACCATTGAATGATTTCAACAGCATCCCCGATTATATCTGCATCATTTGCGGGATGATCACCTTTGAGTTGGAGTAATAGTTTTTGCTGAAGTTCTTCGGTCTTCTTTTCAAACAAAGGTTTACTGGTCTTCATCCATTCGTGAACTCTGATCAGATAATTATCAGCAAGCTTCGTAACAGGATGGCTTCTGGCATTTTCATGCTTTTCATCAAGCTTTTTATTTAGTTCGGGATCATCGGGGAGGTTGTCAATGTCGATTCCAAAACGTTCTGCATCTTCCTTCAACATTTCCCTGGTCAGCTTAAAACTGTCACTAATCCTGTTCCAGAACTTTTTATTAGATAAATCATTGGCTTCGGGATCATCCTTTAACGGGTCTTCCTGTTCCATAGCATAGTTCAGGCACCTCGAAGTAAACGTACAGCGCTCGCACCAGCGGTCGCAATAATTATAAATTCCAATGATATGATTTGGATTTCGCGCCAGTTTCTTTAATTGTTCTTTATCCATTTTATTTAAAATTGTTATAAATTCGAATGCGGGAACTAAATTAACAACTTAATTTTTAAGATGATAATTTTAATTTGAAAATTATTTTTTAGTGAAGTGTCAATCTGAATTAAATAATATATCTAAATTAGCCCGTCGATTTGATCTTGATTTTTACATAAATAAACGCGATCTATGGAAAATATTAAATGGGGCGAATTACCCTTTGGTTACTTCAAAACCGATTACAATGTAAGGTGCTATTACAAAAATGGAAAATGGGGAGAGATAGAAGTTTCGGATTCCGAATACGTAAGCTTGCATATAGCAGCAACCTGTTTGCATTATGGGCAGGAATGCTTCGAAGGCATGAAAGTGTTCAGGGGGAAAGATGGCAAAATCAGGGTTTTCCGCTGGGAAGAAAATGCCAAGCGTATGCAGCGGTCGTGTGAAGGGATCATGATGGCTCAACCGCCTCTCGATCTATTTAAGGAAATGATGATCAAAGTCATTAAGCTCAATGAAAAATTCATCCCGCCTCCGGGAGCAGGTGCTTCATTATATCTTAGACCCTTAACAATCGGCTCCGGACCCCAGGTAGGAGTGAAACCGGCTGATGAATACTTGTTTTTAATCTTTGCCGGACCTGTCGGCCCTTACTTTAAAGAGGGGTTCCATCCGGTGGATGTTCAGATTGTTCGTGATTACGATCGCTGTGCACCTCAAGGTACGGGTCATATCAAAGTTGGTGGAAATTATGCAGCCAGTCTGAGCCCTGCTGCACGTGCCAAGAATGAAGGATTTTCTACCGTCCTTTTTGTTGATGCAAAAGAAAATAAATACATTGATGAAGCCGGACCCGCAAATTTCTTTGGGATTAAAGGCAAAACATACATAACTCCGAACTCAAAGACTATCCTTCCTTCTATAACCAATATGAGTTTGCGTCAGCTTGCCACAGACATGGGCATGAATGTGGAGTTAAGGCAAGTATTGGTTGAAGAGCTTGCCAATTTTGAAGAGGTAGGCGCTTGCGGAACAGCCGCCGTAATTTCTCCCATCAAAAGGATTGTTGACCGTGATTCTGGCAAAGAGTATACTTACTGCTGCGAGGGAAAAGCAGGTCCTGTTTCTACCCGGCTTTACAATACCCTCAAAGGTATCCAGGAAGGTGAGATCGAAGATAAGCATGCGTGGAATATGATTGTGGAGTAAAAATCCAGACATTTAAAAATCTAAAATCCAAAGATTCGAAATAAAGGATTTAATCGGATGTGGCTTTAGGTCGTCTCCGATTTTTCTTTGTACTTCAAATGGTTCAACACAAACCTTAATTCTGCATACGTTATATCGTTCCCCAGTGCAGCCTTGGCTTGTCCGATGCTATAGGAAGTATTTTTAAGTAAGTATTTTGATATAATTTCCACCTTATCTGCAGGTATAAACTGATTTACATTCAGATCACCATTGCCAATAAACCATGCGAGGTGACCCTCGATGGTAGAGGGAGCCATACTTCTTTCTGATGCAATTTCTCCGATAGTTTTCCCAGTTTGCAGGAGTTCAAAACTGATCCGCTTTGAATCCACCTTGGTTTTACTGGTTTTTTTGAGAGACTTTATTTCAGGTTCGGCAACCGGAAGATTTTTTTCGGTGCAATAAGCGATGATGATGTCCAGAATTTCATCGCCGAATTTTTCCAGTTTTTTCTGTCCAACACCTTTAACCGAGAATAACTGAACCAAATTTGTCGGAAGGCTGTTAGTAAGCTTGGCCATGCTTTTCTGAGAAAGGACGCGATGAATAGGTGAATTGGTCGCCAACGCTTTAGTCGTTCGCCATTTTTTCAATCTCGTATAAAGTTCAGGATGATCAATCATCCCAGTAAAGGCTTCATCTCTGCCTTTGCGTTCATAGGGTTTTGTTGGTTCTTCAATCGAAGCTTTGGCTCTCGTATCAAGGTATTTTTTAACCGTAAAGCCATTACTGCAAGCTTTCAGGCATGCCTGTCTCACTGCAACATCCAGCTCAAGTTTTTCAATGGCCTCTTCCAGTTGTTTCGTAACCACTTTATTATCGGATACCACAGGAAGTTTGTCAAGTTCTTTTGTTATTAAAGTTTCTGTTTTGTCGCTGAAATAAGCACATGCTTTTATTATCCTTTCCTGTAACTGAGTATTCTCTTCGATATTACCATTTTGGCTGACAAATTGATTTACCTGGGTTTCAAACCTTTCAGCTATAAGAGTGATTTCATTTCTTATTGATTCTGCGATGGCTGAGACTTTTTCAGGGTAATGATCTGGAAGGCTGCCTTTGTTGTCCCTGATGATTTTCAGGCAATAAAAAATCCGTTTTTGAATCGTATGAAAATCAAACATTTCCTTTAGAAGCAAATGCTGGTAAGCCTGTTTCGATTCGATCAATTGGTTTTCACCGGGTGGGTTTTGCTCAATCTGGTAAACAAACTCCGAAACCGTTGCATCGCTTTTGATGCACCTGGCAGCAATTGGCGAACTTAGAACCAATCCTTCCAGCGTCCGGCAGCGGCTTAAAGCCACATAAACCTGTCCGAAAGCAAACGCAGCGTTGGCATCAACGATGGCTTTGTCAAAGGTAAGCCCCTGGCTTTTATGAATCGTTATGGCCCAGGCAAGCTTGAGCGGGTATTGCGTAAAATTGCCAATGATGCTTTCCTCAATATCTTTAGTCTTCTCATTGATCGAGTATCTGTAATTCTGCCATTGAACTTTTTCAACGGCTATCTTTTCAATATCATCTTTGGATTCTACAATTATAGCATCCTCATCTATGCTGACGATAACTCCGATTTTGCCATTGAAGTATCTTTTCTCAGGAGAAGGATCATTCTTGATGAACATCACCTGTGCACCTTCTTTTAAAGTCAGTTTGAAGTCGGTCGGATAAGCATATTCCGGGAAATCTCCTTCAATTGTAGCATGATAAGTGAAAATGTTTCCGGGAAGCTTTCGCAATTCCGAATCATTGATTTCCTGTGACTGGTAGTTGTGAGTAGTAAGGGTGATATAGCCTTCTTTGCTTCCTTTCTGGAATCCAGGGATGAATCGTTTATTCAACGTCTCCAGAACCCTGTCATCAGCTTTATTATCCCGGATCTTATTTAAAATGTCGATAAAATCATCATCCTTTTGGCGATAAATGTGCTGAAGCTCAATGCTCACATAATCTGTTTTCTGAAGTGCCCTACTGCCAAAGAAAAACATTGTGTCGTAATAGGGCCGGAGAAGTTGCCATTCGTCATCTTTAACAATCGGTGCAAGTTGCAACAGGTCACCGATCATTAAAAGTTGAACACCTCCAAAGGGCTGATTTCTGTTTTTATATCGGCGAAGCACTTCGTCAATTCCATCAAGTAAATCTGCCCTTACCATGCTGATCTCATCAATCACCAGCAAGTTGAGGCTTTTAATGATATTTATTTTGATCCTGCTGAACCGCTGGATGTTTTTTGACGTGTTCTGAGTATCGGTTTCAGAAATTATCCTGCTGGCATCATTTGGAATGTGAGGCCCGAAAGGCATCTGAAAAAAGGAATGGATGGTGACTCCTCCGGCATTGATGGCTGCCACGCCGGTTGGAGCGACAACGATCATCCGTTTGGAGATGTTGTTTTTGAGCGATTTCAGAAAAGTGGTTTTACCCGTGCCTGCTCTCCCCGTTAGGAATATATTTCGTCCTGTATTTTCGACAAATTGATAAGCAAGCCTTAATTGATTATCCTCAATGGATTCCATTTTCTGACTCCTATCTCAGGATTTATTTTTTTGATTTGAAATTGCGACTACAAATATGAGAATATTTTATTAATACTTTTGGTGTCCGGCTTTTAATTGTAAATAGATTCAATATTCATGGATAATTTGAAAGAAGTAATCATATATACTGACGGTGGGAGCGATCCCAATCCAGGAAGGGGCGGGTATGGAGTTGTTTTGATTCATGGCAGGCACCGTAAGGAAATTTCAGGTGGTTTCCGGCTAACGACCAATAACCGCATGGAGCTCATAGCTGTCATTGAAGCATTTAAAGCATTAAAAGAACCATGCAAGGTAAAGCTTTACAGCGACTCAGAATATGTGGTGAACGCCATGACACAGGGTTGGGTCCAGAAGTGGATTAAAAAGGGCTGGAAGAAAGTGAAAAATCCAGACCTATGGCAGCAATTGGTTGAAGTATCCGGAAAGCACCAAATTGAATTTAACTGGGTTAAAGGTCATGCCGGTATTAATGAAAATGAACGATGCGACCAGTTGGCAACAATGGCTGCGCGACAGCCCACTCTTCCGGCCGATGTGAATTATGAAAATGGTATCAATTCAGATGAACCTGATTCAGAGAAGGGTAAAACTTCCGTTTCTGCCAAAATCTCAGCAGAAGGTCAACCTTGCCGAAAGTGCTCAACGCCGGTCATTAAGAAAAACCGTGCTGAGAACAAACCAGTTAAACCGGGTGCTGTATTTTATTATGAATACTTTTTCATATGCCCGGGTTGCGGGACGATGTATTTTACGGAGGAAGCAAAAATGCTTGTGAAATAATTGGCAAAACTAATCATTCATGCAGCCCGCATTCCTTCTTGCCTTCCATTTCCCACCACCATCGTCCGGCACGAATATCTTCACCGGGTCCAATAGCCCGGGTACAAGGCTGGCAGCCTATGCTCGGAAAGCCTTTATCGTGTAATTTGTTGAAAGGTATGTTGTTTTCTTTAATGAAACTCCAGACATCATCATGCGTCCAGTCGATCAATGGATTTAGTTTTAAAATTCCCTTGTTATTCTCATCTTTCTCAACCAGTGCCATTGTATTTCTCGATTGAGACTGTTCTCGCCTGAGGCCGGTAATCCACATTTCTATCCCTTCAAGAGCCCTTCGAAGTGGCTCGATTTTACGAATATGGCAACAGAGTTTTCGGTTTTCAACGCTTTCATAAAACAAGTTGATCCCTCTTTCCTTTACCATGTGCTCTACTCTTTTTGCTTCCGGAAAATAAATGTCCATTTTAATCTTGTACCGGCTGTTTGTGCGTTCAATCAAATCATAGGTTTCCGGGAAAAGTCTCCCGGTATCAAGTGTAAAAATTTTAGCTGTCGGATCAATGGAAGCAATCATATGGGTCAGAACCTGGTCTTCGGCACCCAGGCTGGAAGCAAATGCGATTTTCCCTTTGAATTCCTGCAGAAAAAAACTTAAAACCTCAGTAACCGAGCTATTTTTAAATCGTTCGTTATAATGATTGATCATTTTAAGCGAATTAATTCATAATTTCATTCAGGAGATATGTTTTATCCATTATTACCCCTTTCTCTGAATTTGTTACTGTACAACATTCGGTATCGTAATCATGTTCAAACACAAGATAATATCCTTTGTCAGCAGCTTCTTTCAAAAACATCTCTTTTTCTTTCAGGGCAACCAATGGCTGAATATCCACGCTGGCAATAAACGGAAGCGGAATGTGAGAAGATGCAGGAATAAAATCAGCTAAAAAAACAACGGTTTTATTATTGCAATTAATGAATGGAACAATCAATCCCTGAGTATGACCATGGAAGAAGCGGTAACTGATGTTTTCCGTCAGGTTACTTTCTGATTTTAATAATTTCAGCTTTCCTGAATTTTCAATTGGTAACAAATTTTCTTTAAAAAATGACCCGGCTTCTCTTTTATTAGGATTTAATGCCCAGTTCCATTGTTCTTCAGAAACATAATAACTTGCGTTTTTAAAAACCAGTTCCGGATTTCCTTCTTTGTTTAGCTTCACTGCACCACCGCAATGGTCATCGTGCAAATGGGTAAACAGAACATCGGTGACATCATCAAAAATGTATCCCAATTTTTCAAATGACTTTTGAAGATTATCATCACCGAACAGATGGCGGTAACTATAATACTTTTCAGATTGTTTATTTCCCATACCTGTATCGATCAGTACCAGCCTGTTGCCGTCTTCGACTAAAAGACAACGGCTTGTTATTTTAATGCGGTTAAATTCATCGGGTTCGGCAAGCTTTTTCCATATTGATTGTGGAACCACTCCAAAGGCAACACCGCCATCCATTTTCCAGTTTTCAGCTATTATAGGGAATATCTTCATATCATTATAATTACCGGCAAAAATACCATTAATAATTTTGCCACTAAAACGGCAATTTCTGTTTGCCATTAGCGCATTCGCGGCTTAGAAGTGGATTTTATTTTTATACTTTTGCCAAAAAGAGATTAGATGAAAGTTCACTTTATCGCTATTGGCGGGAGCGCCATGCACAACCTTGCCATTGCGCTGGTTAAAAAAGGCTACAAGATAACCGGTTCGGATGATGAGATTTTTGAACCCTCCAAAAGCAGGTTGAAAAAGTATGGCATTCTTCCTGAAACAGAAGGCTGGAATCCGGAAAAGATAAGTGCAAACCTTGATGCTGTTATCCTCGGTATGCATGCCCGTGCTGATAATCCTGAACTGCTGAAAGCAAAAGAAATCGGATTGAAAATATTTTCTTACCCTGAATATCTTTACGAACAATCAAAGAATAAAAAAAGGGTTGTCATTGGCGGTAGCCATGGAAAGACCACTATAACCTCCATGATATTGCATGTTATGAATATTTGTAAAATCGATTGCGATTACATGGTTGGAGCGCAACTTGAAGGCTTTGAAGTAATGGTGAAAATTACCAGGGATGCCCCTTTTATGATTCTCGAGGGTGATGAATACCTGACTTCACCTATCGACCGAAGACCCAAGTTTCATTTATACAAACCAGATGTTGCATTGATCAGTGGAATTGCGTGGGATCATATCAATGTTTTTCCAACCTTCGAAATCTATGTTGAGCAGTTTGCGGAGTTTGCCCGTCAGATTAATCCAAAGGGAACACTTATTTATTGTGAAGCAGATGAATACGTAAAGCTAATCGGGGAAAGTGCAAGGAAGGACATCTCCGTTTTCCCTTACTCTATACCTGATCATTTTATTGAAGCCGGAATAACAAATATCCTGTTCCATGGAAGAAAAATTCCATTGAGCGTTTTTGGCGAGCACAACCTTATGAACCTGGAAGGAGCAAGACTTGTTTGCAATCAGCTTGGAATTCATGATATGCTATTTTATGAAGCGATTCAAAGCTTTAAAGGAGCTTCGAAACGGCTAGAACTTGTTGCCCAAAATGAATACACTTCTGTGTTTAAGGATTTTGCTCATTCGCCATCCAAACTGGTGGCAACTACCAACGCTGTCAAAAGGCAATTTCCTGAAAGAAAGCTGGTCGCCTGCATTGAATTGCACACCTTCAGCAGCCTGAGTGAAAACTTCCTGAGTCACTACAAGGGTTGCCTTGATCAGGCCGATATTGCAAAAATATTTTTCAGTCCGCATGCACTTGAACTAAAGAAGTTACCGGTACTTACAAAAGCCCAGGTGAACAAAGCTTTTGGGAATCCTGATGCCGAAGTGTACACCCATTCATCCGAATTATTAAATGACCTTCTGAAGATAGATTGGAAAAACAAAAATTTGCTGATGATGAGCTCAGGGAATTTTGATGGGATAGACATGAATGAACTAGGAAGGAAGATTGTGCAATAAAAATGCAATTTGTATAGCCGGCAATAAAAAAAGCCACATAAGCGGCTTTATAACGTGGGAGTTACTGGATTCGAACCAGTGACCCTCTGCTTGTAAGGCAGATGCTCTGAACCAGCTGAGCTAAACTCCCATTATGTTTAAGAACTATTTCAAAATTTGGGAGTGCAAATATATGCCAATAATTCTTTCAAACAAGAAAAAAATTAAATCTGGCTAAAAAAGTTAATCAGGTAATTAAAAGTTGAACAATCAAGGCGTTGAGAATAATTTAACAATGGATAAAACAATATCTATTGAATCTTTATTTAACTAAAACATCATAAAAAATAAAACTAAATCAAATTTATTCCGATAGATTTGCATTAAATTTAATACAGATTATTTTGATTTATTGAACAATTAATAAATAGTAATGTATAGTAATCTTAAAATTGAAATTTAACATGAAAAATTTAACAATTATCGCAATTTTTGCTATCGTGACAAGCCAAGCTTATGCACAGTCCAAAACGTATTTTTCTGCTGGAGGAGAGATAATATTTTCCCTCGCTGCCATTGATCATACAAATACATATTACCCAGAGGGTAATTCGGAAGGAAACATTATGAGGTTTTCACCATTCTTCTGCCTGCAGACCAATTTCAATTATGACTTCTCGAAAAATTTTGGTTCTTATTTGGGTTTATCCATCCGCAATATCGGGTTCATATATGACCAGTGGCAAGTGCCTAATCCGGATGTCCCCGGTGAAACTAAAATGCTTAAAAAGAAATTCAGAACCTATAACCTTGGTTTACCAATAGGTTTGAAAATTGGATTGTTGGATAAAGTATTTGTTTATGGAGGTTACGAAATCGAATTCCCTTTCAACTATAAAGAAAAAACCTTTGACGGAGACCACAAGGATGATAAGTTCAATGTATGGTTCAGTGACAGGGTTGAACAGTTTCAGCACGGATTTTTTGCGGGCATTCAGTTGCCATATGGCGCAAACCTGAAATTCAAGTATTACCTGTCCAATTTTCATGACATGGATTACGTCGATAATAATGGTAGTAAACCTTATGAAGGATTAAAAGCGAATGTATTCTATTTTGCTTTGTCCTTTAATCCATTCAAGAATATGAAAGATACTTTTTCTGAAGGAAAAGAAAAGAAGTCATATTATTAATACTGTAGTTGTAAATTGGGATTATAAATTCGAATACCGTATTTTCTTTATAAATCCTGATTTGCAGTTGGAACAGAATCGTTTTCTTTCGGTCAGTAACAATTTAACAGTTTAAGAAAGCATCCATTATGCTTGATAATTCATTTTTATTTACCAAGATTGTCGCAACACTGGGACCTGCAAGTTCTTCAGTTGCTAAAATCCGTAAGCTGACAGAAGAAGGCGTCAGGGTTTTTAGGATCAATTTTTCACATGGTACCTTTGATGAGTATGAGGCCTATTTCGACAAAGTAAGGGAAGCTGAAAAGCTGACCGGAGAATATGTTGCCATCCTCGGCGATTTATCCGGACCAAAAATCAGGGTTGGTAAAGTAATTAAGAATGGTGTCCTGCTCAAAAAAGGACAACTGATTGAATTTGTGAAACAGCAAGTTGTTTCTGGTGAGAAGGGCTCAGAATTTGCCTTTTCATCAACCTATCCTCATTTTATAGATGAAGTAAAGAAGGGTGAAAATATTCTCATCGATGATGGAAACATCCAATTGACCTGTATGGAAAAGGTTTCCGGTAAAGCCGGCAAAAAGCTTATTTGCAAGGTTGTAGTCGGGGGTTTGGTAACTTCATCCAAAGGAATCAACCTTCCCGATTCTGTTCTTTCCGTTCCTTCCATGACAGAAAAGGATTATGCCTGCGCTGAATTTGCTGTGAAAAAGGGATTTGATTTCCTGGCTTTGAGTTTTGTCAGGAGTGGTGAAGATGTGCGGGCATTAAAGAGGGAACTCATTCGTCTGAAAGCAAGGCCAAAAACGGATGGATTAAAAGGAGGACGCTTTGATTTCTCTAAAGTTTTTGAAGATGCTGAAAACTATATTCCCATCATCAGCAAGATCGAAAAGCCGCAGGCAATAGATAACCTTCAATCCATCATTGATGAAACCGATGGAATTATGGTTGCCCGTGGCGATTTGGGTGTGGAGATGGACCTTGCGGAGGTGGCCATCCTTCAGAAAAAAATTACCAGGCTATGTCACGAAAATGGTAAACCGGTTATTGTTGCAACCCAAATGCTGCAAAGCATGATCGAATCGCCCGTTCCTACCCGTGCTGAGGTTTCGGATGTGGCCAATGCCATCTTTGATGGCGCCGATGCTGTGATGCTTTCAGGTGAAACTGCTGTCGGAAAATATCCTGTCGAAACAGTCAGGATGATGAACAGGATTGCAGATAAAACCAACTCTTACATTAAAGCCAGCTCGGCCAGTGAAGGTATGTTTATAAACAGAACAGATATTTTCAGTCGCACTGCAGCCCTTGCCCATGGAGTCAGCACCATTGTAAAAGATATAAAGCCCAAATTAATCGTCACCTGGACACGGTCGGGCGGAAGTTCAATTTTTCTTTCGCAGCAAAGGCTTTTGGTTCCTATCATCGCATTTGGAGAAAATGAAACGCGGTTGCGCCAGCTTTCTGTTCTTTATAGTATCAAACCGGCTTATATGAAGCAACCTTCATCAGGAAGCGCTTTCATCAAAACTGTTGATAAACTTTTGATCAAAAACAAATGGGCTATTAAAGGTGATCCAATTATCATCATTACCGGCGATCCAATTACAAAACCCGGAATAGTAAACCGCATTGTGATCCATTATGTCGGTGAATCGGTGGAGTGAAAGGGGAAAATGGAAATAGGGAAATAAGGAAACAGAGGAGGTGGCAGTGGCAGAGGGAAGTAGGCACTAGGCAGTCAGCAATTGGCAAAAACCTTAACAACCGAAGACTGAGAGCAGGGAACAGAGAACTGCGAACCGAAAACCTTTCTTTAATTTATCCCCGTCCCTCTGGCAATCATCACAGCCAAAAGAGGAATAAAAGCAAGGATTAACAATTCCAACCGAATATACATTAAAAGTCTTTTAACCGTTTTTTCGTTCAAATCTGGTTCGATGCCGCTGTTAACCTGTTTTCTCCATTTCAGGGATTTAATGGTGGGGAAAATAGACAATATCGCCAAAATCACGAACAAAGTCAGCTTGGTGTGAAAGAGCGGATTGCTCAGATAGTAATCGGAGCCCTTTCCATATACAAACCATCTCAGGAGTCCGGTTGTCAGAACGAGAATTGCCGAGAGGCCATAAATAAGGTCGGTGATGGCAAGTGAATTGATCTGTTCTTTGGTCATTTTTGGTTTTAAAAGCAGATGTTCAGAGATTAATGAACCCATTAAAAGCATAATCCCGATATAGTGCAGGTAAGGAATAGCAATCATCATATTGATAAGTTTAACCGGTTAAACAACTGAATTATTCATTTGTTTACGAAAATAAAAATTTAAAATGAAATGCCGATTTTAAATAACCAAACCGGGAATACACTATTTTTGTTTCACAATCCTTTACAATTAATAAATTGAGAGTTTCAATTATAACTTCAGCCTGCGCTTTTTTGATTTTGTTATTAATGATCTCTCTTCCCTTTAAAACCTGGGGACAGTCACACAATTACTGGACAAGGAGCTTCAACGAGGAATCTTCCCTTCTGTCAGGAGCCGTGGTTGGAGGTGGATCAGGTCCCAGCGCTATTTATTATAACCCTTCCAGTATTTCAGAAGTTACAGCGTCAAAATTCTCATTGAATGCAAGCTTATTTTCATTCGATTTCATCAATATTGAAAATGCCCTGGGCGATGGCATTGATATTAATTCTTCCAGGGGAAACATTGAGCCGCGTTTTATATCTTACATGATCAAATCAAAAAGACATAAGAACTGGAGTTTTGAGATCGCCACGCTAAACAATGAAAATATTAAAAGGCAACTAACCAAATCCGTCGATAAACAAATAGATATTTTGACCCATATACCGGGCA
This sequence comes from uncultured Bacteroidales bacterium, assembly GCA_963749345.1. Lineage (GTDB taxonomy): Bacteria > Bacteroidota > Bacteroidia > Bacteroidales > JAADJA01 > JAADJA01. The sequence continues at coordinate 2,276,940 of CAVVMO010000004.1, forward strand.
ATGAAAGATATTTCGCCTATTACCAATATAGCGATCACTTTCGCGACGATTGGATAGGTTGGGGCGGTTCGGTAAAACTGAGCGAAAAGTTTTTTACAGGAATCAGCATGTTTGTTACAATTAAAAGCGTCGATTATACCAACTCACTCAGCATCGAAGCCATTTCCCTTAACGATTCCATTCTTGTCAACAATGAGTATGTTCCATTCTATGCGGCCAGCAGCCAACAATTTGAATACCTCAAATTCAATGATTACAGGTTGATTTGGAAGGCCGGTGTTTATTACAGAACGGGAAACCTGAGCATGGGTTTAAGTCTTACCACGCCATCCCTGGGTGTTTATTCCGACGGTAAAAGGGTGACACGCCAGGAAAAGCAAACCAATATTACCCTGCCCGAAACAGGCGAGCCTATACCTGATCTTGTCATTGTCGATTATAAGGAAAAGGGCGATGTGTCTGTATCCTATAAAACCCCTCTTTCGATCGCTGCCGGTATTACTTACAAATTCAATGATCGTAAAAGATCGCTTTACTGCACCATGGAATATTTTTCAAAAATTGATCCTTATCGTTTGGTTGAAGCAGATGAAAGTCCTGTGCTTACCTCAGGTTTGACCGATAAAGAAGTTGTGTCTTCAGAATGGCTGACGTTTGTAAGCGGAGCCAGGCCGGTATTTAATGCCGCTGTCGGTTATAGCTGGACACTGAATGAAAACCTGCTCCTGATGGCAGGCTTCAGGACCGATTTCAATTACCAGAAGAATATGGATTATGCTCCTTTTGCCGATGAAAGAAAAGTTCAAACCCTCAGCCTCGATCTTTACCATTTAACCTGCGGCCTGTCGTGGAATATATTCGGGCAGGACATTATTACCGGGTTGCAATATACCGTAGGCGCTGATAAAAACCAGCAGCAACTGGCCAGCCTTTCCGATCCGGTTGAATATAACACCGCTGAAGACGTTCCCCTGCAGGGCACTAAGACCAACACGATGAATCCCCTGTTTAATTCATTAAGCCTTTACTTCGGGGCTTCGTTTAATTTTGGGGGAGAGAAGAAATAGAAGTAAATTTCAGGCGACAAATTAAAAATAGCAAACAAGCCCCAAATGGTTCAAGCGTCCGCTTGTGCCATGCAGGATTAAATAATCATGCACAAACAAAACATCCTCATTTTACTTTTCGGATAAAGAAAAATGTATTTTTGAGGTGCAGTTCGTAGCACGAAGTTACAGGGTGAATTACCCTACCTGCATGTGTGTAACGCCAGCAGCAATAAATAAATTGAATGCTTCATTAAAGCTAACACAGGTATCAATGCAAAATAATTAAAAACTAAAAAGGAATTGTAAAATGAAAAAAATTATAAAATTTGGAGAAGATGTAGAGGGTTATAACGTAGCTGTTTTAAATGAAAGAGAAATAAGGGCAGCGGCAGGAATACTGTTTGTTTTAATGTTTGTTTCAATTCTGTTAGCAGCTATTAAAGGAGATTTTTTATTGTTAAAGTACGCGACTGTAATATTCCTGACCGATATCCTGATTCGTGTTCTTGTTAATCCTAAATTTTCCCCTACATTAATCCTCGGGCGTTTGATCGTAAGGAACCAGGTACCCGAATATGTGGGGGCTCCGCAAAAGAAGTTTGCATGGATCATAGGTATCGTCCTGGCAAGTACCATGTTCATTCTCATGGTTTTGGTAAACTCATTCAGCCCGATTACCGGTATTATCTGCCTGATCTGCCTGGTATTTTTATTCTTCGAAACTTCATTCGGTATTTGCCTCGGATGTAAATTTTACCCTTTATTTTTTAAAGACAAAGTGCAATACTGTCCGGGTGAAGTCTGTGATGTAAAATCGAGGCAACCCATTCAAAAAACATCCGGATTGCAAATGCTTATTGTCTTTGGATTTATCGTATACATTGTGCTAACCGTATTTTTGTTTCATGATTATTTTAAGGAAAAACCATTTGACTTGTTTGGAATAGAAAGTGCTGCACAATCTGAATAAAAAATTGCTCCGTCAATAGTGTTACCCCAACCGGCGCATTCTCTTAATCTATGGAAACAGCATTAGAACACATTTTAACAAGCAGTTATAAAGTTGATATGATTGCCTGGATGGATGCTCATCCCGAATATTTTGAGGAGGCCATTAAATTAGCTGTTTCAAATAAGCAACCCTATTCCTGGCGGGCAGCCTGGTTGTTGTGGAGTTGTATGGAAAAAAATGACCACCGAATACAAGGCTACGTTAAAAGCATCATTGACACCCTATCTGCCAGGAATGATAATCAAGAGCGGGAACTATTAATAATTCTTCATCAAATGGAGATAAATGAAGAACTTGAAGGTTTACTTTTTAATCATTGTATTTCGATTTGGGAGAAAGTAAATAAAAAGCCATCCTTGCGGCTTACTGCTTTTAAGATCATCGTTAAATTAGCGACAAAGCATCCTGATTTATCACGTGAAATTATTCTTCTTACACAAAATCAATATCTGGATTCGTTATCGCCTGCTGCATATAAATCTGTTGCAAAGATGATAAAGGGGCTTTCTCTGAAATGAGCCACATGGAGAATTTGACCTGCAAACATGCCACAGGATCGCTCACACGGTTAGGAAAACTTATGGGCGCTGTGTACAGGCTTCCTTTTTAATAAGTAAATTTGCGATAAAATTTTACAATTCAACAAATAAATTAACCGCTTGATGTTTTGTCTTTTTTATTAATTTTAACTTTTCATGTCAAATCTAAAATGCGTAATTTATAAAACAGTATAATTATGAAAAACAAGGTTTTAAATGGAGTATTGTTATCCTTTGTGTTGTCATTAATAATCGCCTGTAGTACAAAAAATGCAGAACCCACAGCAGTGGTGGTTGACAAAGAACAGATAAAAAAAGAAATCCAGGCCAAGGAAGATGGATTTGCTGAGGTTTACAATGCGCGGGAATTGAAAAATATTGGCTATTATGCTGATGATGCCACTTCCTTTTCGCAAAACAGGGAGCCACTGGTAGGAAAGCAGGCAATTATTGAGTATTTAAAGGCCAATATAGATTCCATACCGGTATCCAATAAAATTTCATTTGAAACCAGGGAGGTTTATGTTTCAAACGATGGGAACCAGGTGGTTGAAATTGGCTATTTTAAAATAGTTGACTCCACCAATGCCATTATTAATTCCGGAAATTATATGAGCCTGTTTGAAAAAAGAAATGGTAAATATGTTTGTGTAAGGGACATGAGCGTGTCTGATATACCGTTCGAATAATCAGGCGTAAAATAAGTTTTTATCAGAGGCTGTCCGGGAAGTATTTTCGGATGGCTTTTTTATTATCTTAAAAAATGGTTAAAACCCTGCAATTTATTGCAGGCACTTTAGTTTCTATAAATTTTTTAGTTTTACAAGATGGAACAATACAGGTTAGGTTCACATTCTGTAAGTCGTTTAACAACTCATATCGTTTGGGTAACGAAATATCGTTATCATGTTTTAAAGGGTGATGTTCAAGTACGTTGTCGAGATTTGGTTGTTCAAATAAGTAATGCTGAGAATGTTCAAATACTAAAGGGGGTAGTAAGCAAAGATCATGTTCACATCCATGTTGAGTATCCTCCTTCGTTGAGTATAAGTGAATTGGTAAAGAAGTTGAAGGGTAGGACTTCACGACTTCTTCAGCAAGAATTTCCCTCATTGGGCAAGCAGTATTGGGGTCGCCATTTTTGGGCAGTTGGTTATGGTGTTTGGAGTACAGGAAATATAACGGATGAGATGGTTCAGGAATATCTTGAACATCATCGGGATAAACCGAATGTACAATCAGGTAATTGGATATTAGAATAAAGACAAAAAATTTCATTTTTTACAGTATTTACAACCTATGGATTTCTAATCCATAGTGGTTTAGTTATAAAACTGTTTTATGTCTGAATCAGGACCATTTATTGATTAAATCTGCTGAGTATCATCTTCTGCCACCTCCACCTCTTGAGCCGCCGCCTCCACCTCTTGCACCTCCGCCTCCGCTATAGCCGCCTCCACCTCTCGAGCCTCCGCCTCCGCTATAACCGCTACTTGAACGTGAGGATGCTGAAGAACTTGGTCTGGAAGAAGAAGACATATTTGATGTTGAAGGCTGTTTCGAAGCAGAAGAACCCTTCGACATATTGTTTGAAGTTGATGGCTGTTTAGATGCAGAAGATCCTTTAGACATATTGTTTGATGCTGATGGTTGTTTAGATGCTGAAGATCCTTTAGACATATTGTTTGAAGTTGATGGCTGTTTCGATGCAGAAGAACCTTTGGACATATTGTTTGCCGGCTGCTGGGAAGCAGAAGATCCTTTTGATTGGCGATTTGCAGGCTGTTGGGAAGCAGACGCTCCACCTGACGGACGATTGGATGCATTATTCTTATTATAATTACCATTCGCATTATTATGGTTCACGGTATTTGAACTATTCCTGGAATTATTGTAATTATTATAATTATTCGTATTATGAACCACTACCGTACTGTGGCCATATCCCCCATGATATCCCCCATGGTAATAGTAATTATTATGGCGATAAATCCCAACCGCCATTACAGTAACTGCTGCAAAATAAGGCGGATAATAACCGTAATAATAAGGTGGAGCATAGGGAATATAAACAGGTGAATATACATATTGTACCACCGGAGCTGATTCAACTACTATAACAGTGGTTGAACCCGCACTGCTCTCTGTAACAGGTTCGGTGCCGGTGTACCCTGGATTAGGCGTAACAGGTGGAGTTGCAGGTTTAGGTTCTATCACATAATCTTTACCATACAAATCTTTATCACCTACAATTTGTAACGTAACTTTATCATTTTTATCCTTTGATAATAAAATTACAGCAACATCCTGTGTCTCTTTTTCCGCAACATCAACCTGAAGTATGAAAGTAAAATCTTTGTCTTTCTGCTTTGTCTGAACTTTTATGAAATCAACTTTATCATCAAGATTCAGATCCAGGTTATTGATTCCTGTTTCTTTAAGATTTAACGTTTTTTCAAAATCCTCGATGGTCTTTGACTTTTGAAAGAGATCCAATACAGCATAAAGATCCAGGTTATCCCCCGGTAAGCCTAATAATGTCGTATCATTCTCTGTTTGAGAAAAAACAGGAAAGCTTAATAAGCTCGTCGCTATTACTAAAAATGATAAAAAATTACCTTTCATGATATTATGATATAAATATAAATGAATTCGCGCTCAAATTTACAAAAAATACGCCTAACAAACGATTAAATAAATTTATGATAACGATTCGAGCAAAAAATATTGTTTAAGGAATATCATTTTGTCAGGTCATTACACGTTGAGATTTACTCACTATCATATTAGAAACTCTCATTCACATTATATTTGGAATTCTATTCAACTTTGGAATGGTTTCTGGAGACATTGTGAACCTATTCCTTTCATTATTGTTAATTCCACTGGCAGGAGATTTTAAATACTTTTTAAACATACTTTTACCCGGTTATTTTGTCTAACGGTTTAAAATGTACTATCATGAAAAAAACACTACTCGTTTCTATCACAGCCTTGATGTTCAGCATCGGCTTTGCTCAGACCGCAACTAATTTTAACTGCAATGATTGTGAAGGTATCAACCACGACCTCTTTACCGAGCTCAATGCCGGAAAAGTAATCGTTCTTTGCTGGGTTATGCCCTGCGGGTCATGCGTCGGCCCTTCATTGACAACCTCTAATGTTGTTGCAAGTTTTGAAAACAGTTATCCGGAAAAGGTTTTCATGTATCTTGTGGATGATTATGCAAACACCAATTGCAACTCATTGAACAATTGGGCAAACAACAACAATATCCATCCGGCCAGTGTGTTTTCCAATTCAGCCATTAAGATGTCGGATTATGGTTCACCCGGGATGCCTAAAGTGGTCGTTGTGGGCGATGTAAACCATGCAGTTTTTTATAACGCAAATAATTCTGTTAATGCCACCGCTCTTCAGGAAGCCATTAACACAGCTATTACTTCTACTACAACCGGAGTTGAGGAAGATAAATCCGCTTTCTCTTCCGTCGAATTCTTCCCGAATCCTTCCAGCACCAATTCCTCAATTGTTTTCTCACTGGTAAAGTCATCGGATGTAAAAGTTGAAATCCATGATCAGCTGGGAAAGAAAGTTTTTGAAATGAACCTGGCCAATCTTCCGCAGGGAGAAAATAAAATTGAAATCAGCACTGCTGAGCTAAGTAACGGGATTTATTTTGTTAAATTGAGTGATGGCATCCGGAGTAAAATGATCAAGGTGGCAATAACCCACTAGTCCCTTTGCAAAAAAATAATATGAATCAGCAGGCATTGTTTATGCTTGATGATTTTTGCTTATAATTTCATGACTTTATTCCTGGATTAAACAGACTTGTGTATGAAAGATTTTTTCTTGACAATACTAATCTTGTTTTTATATACGGGAACTTCCTATGCACAATGCTGTGCAGGAGGTTCAGGCAGCCCGATAGCCGGAGGTACTTCACAGGGCGTATTGTCGGCTAAACAGTTCGAGTTGAATACCAACTTTCAGTTCATCAACAGCGATAAGTTTTACACCGGCGATTCCCGCGACACCAGCAATCCTAAATATCAGTTTAGAAGTGCTTACCAGTATTTAAGGTTTGCTTATGGCGTGACGAAGGATTTTACCATGTCAATCGAAACCGGCAATTATTTCTATAAAGAAGAAATTGGCATTGACAATAATCCTTCAAGTACTTATAAATCTTCGGGCATAAGCGACCTGGTTATTTTCCCGCGTTACGATATTTTAAACGTGTCCACCGACAAAGCCAAGACCGAAATTACCGTTGGTTTGGGATATAAAATTCCCATCGGAAGTTATAACGATTCAACTGGAAATGTGGAACCTTATTCGGGAGAGACTTATTATGTCAGAAATCCACGGGCAGTGCAGCTTACAACCGGTGCACAGGATATTATTTTTTATACATTTTTTTATAGGGGTTACCCCAAACATAACCTTCGTTTTTTTGCCAATGCGCTTTATATCAAGAAGGGCTGGAACCCGCTGGGTGAAAAGATGGGCGATTTTGCAACTGTCGGGCTTTTTGTAAGCAAATCATTTTTGCCAAATTTTGGAACCACTTTGCAGGTGCGGGGCGAATTGATTGCACCAATGAAACTGAATAAAGTTGTCGAGGAAAATGATTTCCAATCCGACAATACCGCATCAGGTTACAAAAAAGTGTTTGTAACGCCAATGGTCAATTACTCCTTTTGGAAATTTAACGTGTACGCGCTCATTGATCTTCCGGTTTATCAGTATGTGACCGGAAACCAGGTAGGCACCGAGCTTCAGGTCACGGCAGGACTCACATTCAGGTTTTTTGCCATGAAAAGTAAGGTCGATAATTTAGAGATGGGCGATTATTCCTGCCCGATGCATCCTGAGGTTACTTCATCCTTTAAAGGTGAATGCCCTAAATGCGGAATGGATCTGGAGAAGAAAAAGTAACCTTATAGAACATTTATCAGGGTTATTCAATTTGCCTTAATAAATCAATCACGTAAAAGTCAGGTGGGATGCATCCCGAATGATTTATGCAAATTCCTTAATACCGTCCTTGTTTTATTCTAACATAAACAATCTTAATATTGCTGTTACCGGATTTCCGCTCATCAACCTGGAACTTCTTAATACTTTTAATCAGTGGCAGCAACTTGCTGAATCCGAAATTTCTGGGATCAAAATCAGGATGTTTTTTCAATATTAAGTTACCCAGTTCGCCAAGAAAGGCCCAACCATCTTCATCAGCAAGGTCATTGATTGAATCGGTGATGGATTTGATAATCTCATTATCTATTTTATTCAGGGTATCGGCTGGCGGTGCGGCAGGCTCTTTCCCTTTTAAAGGCCTGGTCGTTTTTATAGAAATTTGCTTCTGTTTTAATATTTCGATGTAGATAAATTTTTCGCACGCTGAAATAAAAGCCGACGGGGTTTTCTTTTCTCCCATGCCGATGACTTTCATTCCGGCTTCACGCAAACGGGTGGCAAGCCGTGTGAAATCGCTGTCGCTCGATACAATGCAAAAACCGTCAACTTTGCCTGAATACAGTATATCCATCGCATCGATGATCATGGCGTTATCGGAGGAGTTTTTGCCGGTCGTATAACTGTATTGCTGAATGGGTGTAATCGCATTTTCAAGCAGGATGGTTTTCCATCCGGTAACGGCAGGTTTGGTCCAGTCGGCATATATCCGTTTAAAGGTTGGGGTGCCATATTTGGCTAATTCTTCCAGCATTCCCTTCAGGCTTGCATGGGGAACGTTTTCTGCATCAATGAGCAATGCGATCCTGAGATCTTTTGAAATGTCCATGTTGATTATTTATTATTTGAGTAATTACAAAGGTAAAAGAAATTTGTAAGATTCCTATTGAATATTAACATACAATTATAACCGACCAGAAAGCCATTGCTGTAAGGGTTCTAATGCATTTGATGAACTTTCCGGTTCACAGGAATTTCCGGTTGCAGAAAAATATTTTAGTTAAATGCAAAAATCTTTGTCGGATGTATTATATTTTGACTACTTTTATACTTTATTGAAAATATAGCGTTATTCTGTAACAGTTCTGATCCTTTTTAATGTGCTTCCGCTAAAAAGCTAAAATTTATTGACAGGATTTTCTTTTTACATCTCAGCCTTTAACCTGTCGAGGCAGAGAATAGCTTCTTAACATTTCCGATACACGAATAAAGGTAAATTTATTTTAAAACTGCTATAGAAGTGGTTTTAAACAGTTGTTTTTTTTCATTGTAATTCACATTTTAAATTTAGTAGCCATGACCACGATAAGAAAAAATTATAATAAGTACGACAAAAAACCAGTACTCTTCAAGACACCCGATCTGTCGAAGATGCAGGAAGTAGTCATTGATGTAAGAACAAGGATTTATATCGCACCCGGCGCTGATCCCGAAAAGGCCCGCGTCCGCTATTTGGCCAGGCTGGAAGCCAGGGGTAAAGTGTTTATTCCGGGAAAGACCCAATAACGGTCTGGAAAAGAAAAGATTCTTTAAGAAATCTTCCATGATTTAGCTCGGAAAGTCGGGGATATCCTCCAACTCTGTGAAAATCTCATAGACTAGGTTATTTAAATACTCCCATGAACCTTAGAATGTTTTTCTATCTTCAGCTATTGCAGTTGCAATTACTTTAATAACAACTAATCTGATATTCATGATTTGTGGGTCACCATTTAAATGATCCTGAAATAAAAAAAAACCCACCTTTTAGGGGCGGGCTTTCTTTTTTCATGGTTAATCAGGTTTGGCCTGATTGCATAACCTGTCAACTTACAGGTGTAAGGCCTTCGAATGCAAGCTCGAAAAACTTTTTCCACTCAGTATAGCTGCCAGTAATGATATACCGTCCATGTCTGTACTTGACGGATACAGTATAATAGGCCGGTCCCTCATTTCCTTGCAAGAATGCAGGAGTAAGTTGTTCGTGCATAGCCCTGACAAGATAAGGATTCTGCAGCGCAGCCTTTAAGGTGATTTTTACAGTAAAGCGTGGAGCTTCATCTGCAATTGTCGAGTAGTTCATTGTTGCAAACGCAACCAGAACAAGGATCAAAATTAAATTTTTTGTTTTCATGGCTTTTTTGTTTTTAGTTGGTGACTAATTAATTGAATGAACTTAAAGTTGATGAAGCAAATGTAATATGGCCTGCAGCGCAAACCATGGCAGAAAACAGCCGGAAAAATAATCGGTGGATTTCATGGGGGCACCGTTCATCCTTTAAATAAATTTGGGATTTAGGAATAAGGATTTAGGATTTGAGTTGGTCTTTTTGTGCGGTGGAAAAGTCAGTTTGTTAATGCTGGTAGCTGTCTTTATTTCCAATTTGCCCGAAGCCATGGCCGGAACCTCGGGTATGGTTGCAGGTGCATGGAGCCAAAAGCGGATTTTACTCCTTTGGTTCATTATCGCCATTGTATGCGCTTTCGCTTCAATGGCCTGTTACGGATTATTCAGCAATGAATCCCCTTTGGCTATTGCTTTTATACAGGCATCTGCCGGAGGCGCAATCCTTGTGATGCTTGCCAACAGCATGATCCCCGAAGCTTATGAACATGGCGGCCGGTTGGCCGGCATTTTTACCGTTTTCGGATTTGTTACTGCTGTTTTTGTTGTTTTGCTGGAAAATATTCCTTCCCAATAAATTAATTGCATCCGATAAAAAAAACTTTGAAAAGTGATATGTCTTCCTGTTCTTTGTTGCAAATAAAAAGATATAAAACAAGCAAAGGCATTCATAGATTTAATTCATTATGAAGATTTCGATAATTGGGGCAGGAATTTCGGGTTTATCAGCAGGCTGTTATCTGCAAATGAAAGGTTTTGAAACGGAGATTTTTGAGAAACATTCAAAACCGGGAGGTCTCTGCACCAGCTGGCAGGTCGGGGAATATACTTTCGATGGTTGCCTACACTGGCTCCTGGGTTCCAATAGCAGCAATCCTTTTTACAAATTATGGTCGGATCTGATTGATATGGAATCCGTTGAATTTGTCAGCCACGAGGTACGAATGGATATTGAAGTAGAACACAGCGCTGATAAATACGGCAGCAGGGTATTTCACCTTTATACTGACCTGACGAGGCTGGAGAGCTATATGACCGACATCGCTCCGGAAGATACTGCACAAATTAAAAAGCTGATCTGCTCCATTCGCAGGATCCAGCGGTATGATTTCCCTCCCGAGGTAAAAACCCTGCCTGCGTTTTATTCAATGAAGCAAAGAATCGGTATGATAAAGCATCTTCCGCTGCTTTTTTTCATGCTCAGGAACCGTTATGTGACGAATATTTCCTTTGCTAAAAAACTGAAGAACCCCTTTCTCAGGGAAGCATTCAGTTTGTTCTTCGATGGCGAAGAAGTTCCTCTTTTTGTCATTACCATCCCCCTGGCTTTTTCTGAGCTGAAAGGGACCGGTTATCCAGTAGGCGGTTCCCTTCGTTTTGCGAAAAGGATTGAAGAAAAGTACCTCTCCCTGGGAGGGAAAATCAATTATAATTCAGGTGTCAAAGAAATCCTGGTAAAAAATAATATTGCTACGGGAGTTCTTCTGGATAATGGCCGCGAGATTGCATCGGATATTACGGTTTCATCAGCAGACTGGTATTTCACTGTATTCAAAGCCCTGAAAGGTAACTTCACGGATAAAAAAATACTTGCTCTCCGCGACGGGAAAAGTTTTCAGGTTTATTATTCTGTTATCAATGTGTCTCTTGGAATTTCCAAACCGCTCAGCCACCTTCCGCATTTTTCAAGGTTTCCCATCACTAAAGAACTTGTTTCACCCGATGGTACCATCTATAAGCGGGTGGAGCTGCATGTTTACAACTATGATCCTACCCTGGCCCCGGAGGGAAAAACCTGTGTCTCGGTGAGCTTTTATACACGGAAAGGTGATTTTTGGATAGACCTGCGCAAACAAGATATAAAAGAATACGAACAGGTAAAAAGTGAGTTTGCCCACAAGGTAATTGATATCCTCGAGCATAAAATAGGAGGGATGAAGGATTTTGTAGAAGAGATGGATGTGGCTACACCGGCAACTTACCATCGTTATACCCAAAGCTGGAAAGGCAGTGCACAAGGCTGGCTGCCAGGAAAAAATATCATGGCTTCTTCGCCGGTCGGCTTTGAATTACCGGGATTGAAGAACTTTTATTATGCAAGCCACTGGTCGTGGCCGGGCGGTGGACTGCCGGTAGCGGTTAAGACAGCCAGTGACCTGGCGCAGGTGATCTCCAGAAAGTACAATAAAATAAAATAATTTGGCTTTCCGGCTAATAATACGTTGGGTCTTTATTTACCGCATAGGATCAGTAGGACACAATAGAAAACACATAGGTTCCTGTCTACGAAAGTATTTTAATTTACATTCATTACATTATGGACATGGTTCCTTAAGAATAGGGCACCACCTTTCCCGTCTCCTGTGATACCAAGCATTGATGCTCTTGCCGGTGGTTGAGTCTATGGATTTGACAAGCTTAATTTTGGTGAACCTATATCGAGCGTCACATGTGTCACATCAGATTCGTATTCGAGTTTTATAGGAAAGCCGCTGTGCTTAAATACCGTGAGCATGCCCGTATTAGACGGCAGGACTTCAGCATAAAACGCTATGATGCCCATTTCAAAGGCAATATCTGCAAGGAGACTGAACATCATTCCGCCTATGCCTAAACCGTTGTAGATTTAAAAGCGGTGATCAGAAGATTTCTTGATATTTTCAATAAAATAGGTCGGATTTCCGTCTATAAACATTATCAAAATTTTAGTGTGCATAGAGATGTGGTATGTTCTGTGAAAAGACTTTGTATTTAAAGAATGAAGTTTAAAAAAAATCAACAACTTACTTTACCTAATGGTTAAATAGCCACTGTCTTCTTTTTTTAATGGATTTGAGTATTAGCATGACTGCCTCCTGTATTCAGGTTTATATTTCTTTATGATTAGTTAAAATAAACTTGGTATTTTTGCGACATTATTATTTTTATTAAATCAATTAATCACTTAAAACAAAAAAATGAACGGAATCTTTAAAAAAACGACCGCTGAGTTTTTCGGAACTTTCTGGCTGGTATTCGGAGGTTGTGGTAGTGCTGTTTTAGCTGCACAATTTCCCGAACTGGGTATTGGTTTTGTCGGTGTATCACTGGCCTTTGGATTAACCGTGGTAACGATGGCCTATGCTGTCGGGCACATTTCAGGAGGACATTTCAATCCTGCCGTATCCTTTGGACTTTGGGCGGGTAAACGATTTTCAGGGAAAGAATTACTTCCTTACATTATCTCCCAGGTTCTTGGAGCAATCTTTGCAGGATTGGTGTTGTATCTGATAGCAAGCGGGAAAGAAGGTTTTAGCACATCCAACGGATTCGGTGCGAATGGATATGGTGAGCATTCCATAGGGGGGTATTCTCTAATAGCAGCGTTAATAGCTGAGGTTGTACTGACCGCTATGTTTCTAATGATCATCATGGGTTCAACAGATAAATTGGCTCCGTCAGGTTTCGCACCTTTGGCTATTGGACTCGCTTTAACATTGATCCACCTGATCAGCATTCCTGTGGACCAAACATCTGTTAATCCTGCAAGAAGTACGGGAGTCGCTTTATTTGTCGGTGGCTGGGCCATCGAACAACTTTGGCTTTTCTGGGTTGCTCCTATAGTAGGTGGGATTATCGGTGCGGTTATCTACAATTGGTTTGGTAATTCAGAAGACACAAAATAAACTACCTGACTAGTAGATTCATAATTCAGGACTAAAGCCTAATTATATGATTTTGTCTAACCCGGCCTTCAGGTCGGGGTTGTTAAAATTTTTAGAGGTTTATTCATAACTTTGCACAATGATCAGAAAAATTATATTTAGGACATTCATTATTTTAACAGCCATCATTATTCTGTTTTTAATTCTGCTTCCCGGAATGGCCAGACGCTATACCGTTAAACATAGCAAGAAACTGATAGGTCGTCAGATTGCACTTGAAAAATTGAAGATGAACTACTTTACAGGAACAGTAAAATTTATTGATTTTAAGATGTTTGAATCTGATGATACAAGCATCTTTGTTTCATTCGACACATTGGTTATTGACGCGGAACCTTACCGCTTGATCAGGAATGAAATTGTTCTTGAACAGTTTTACTTGAAAGGTTTGAAGGCCAAAGTAATTCAGTACGATTCCACTTTTAATTTTGATGATCTGGTGGCTTTTTATACGCCAAAGGAAGATACCATACCAGCGGATACTACCCCTTCCGAACCATTACATTTTCTATTCTCAAACATCGAATTGAAAGGGGCGGAATTTATCCATGATAATAAAACAATAAATAAAATAACTACCCTAAACGACCTTTCATTTTTTGTTCCCTTTATCGGATGGAACCAGAAGGAAAAAAGCGAGGCTGGATTAAGGTTCGCTTTTAAAAATGAAGGTTATTTTGAATCTTCAATAAATATTGATCCCATAGGTGGAGAGTATGAAGCCAATATCAAAATATATCATTTGTATCTTCAGGCTTTTCAGGATTATGTTACCTCGAATATTAATATTAACGCCTTTCAGGGTATGCTGAACAGCGACCTTGCAATAACCGGCAATATAAACGAAGCTGAAAAATCAGTCGTTTCAGGATCGGTTGAAGTGATTGACTTTGTGATGAAAGATAATCAGGACAAGGAATTTCTGGGTGCCCGGAAATTGGATTGCAGGCTTAAAGCAATTGATTACTACAACTCAAGCTATATTTTTGATTCGATCACCCTGACCCAACCTTATGTTTATTTTGAGCTTGATACTGCAACCAATAATTTCTTTGAAATATTTAATATCACAGAGGAGGAGGAAGATACAATGCAGGTTGCTGAGGTGAGTGCTGATACATTGTTTGCAGATTCCAGCAATACTCTTTACTATGCCATCAATCATCTGGTACTTAAGAACGGGATTGTTGATTACAGGGATAATCTTACAGGTGAGCCTTTTGACTATTATCTTAGTGAGATCGCACTGTCAGCCGACAGCATACTCAGCAATTCCGACTGGGTGAATATTTATTCCAATATGCTCCTGAACAAAAGGGGCAAACTGGTTGCTGAAGTAGGATTTGACCCTGCCAACCCACTCGACATCATCCTTGACTACACAATCACCGATTTTCAGTTAAGCGATCTGAACATTTATTCAAGATTTTACGTGGGCTTTCCGATCATTTATGGCGACATGTATTATAAAAGCCATACCGAGATCATCAGCAATCAGCTTACCAGCGAAAACAAACTGATCATTCAAAATGCCGAATTGGGTGATAAATCGGGTGGTTTATTCGATCTACCAATGAAGTTTGCTCTCTTTTTGCTTAAAGACAGGAACGGCATTATTAATCTGGACATACCTGTCCGAGGCGACCTGAACGATCCAACCGTAAGCATTGGGAAAATTGTTTGGACAACATTTAAAAACCTGATCGTAAAGGTGGCAACCGCACCCTTTGATTTTTTGGCAGGCCTGATCAGTGTTGATCCGAAAGACATCAAATCCATTGAATACAACTATTTGGATACTGCCTTCACTTCCGAGCGGCAAAGACAACTTGATTTATTGCTCGAACTGGAGCAAAAAAAGGATGGGCTTAAGATTGAGCTGGTCTATTTTAATGATCTTGAAAAGGAAAGAAGGCAAATTGCTGTTGATGAAGCCGGTAAGCTTTTTATGGACAAAACTGGCAAAGATTATCGCACCAAAGAGGAGGACTTTATTGATTTTTTAAAAGAGAAAACCGCAGCTGACTCTGTAGATATTGTGGAGGCCTCAAGAACTTTGGTTCCTGTTGCAATGTTAGATTCTCTTGCTGATCTGTATGCTCAATCCCGTAAGAGCAGCCTCGATAAATATTTGCACCAGGTAAACGATTCAACCCAAATCCGGTTTCTTATTCCCGATCCTCAATCGCCTAAAAATTTAGGAAGTTTTCCGCAGTTTGAACTGAAGTATTCGATGGCTGTGGAGTCTCTGGAAAAGAAATAGCTATCCCTTATTTCCTTTTGGAATGCTTGTCGTAATGGCGAACTTCATTGCTGTTATCCTATCTCGAGCGTCACATGCGTCACATCTGATTCGTATTCAAGTTTTATTGGATAACCGCTGCGCTTAAATACCGTGAGCATACCGGTATTGGATGACAGGACTTCGGCGTGGAACTCCACGATGCCCCTTGCTTTCGCGATGACGGCAAGATGTTTCAGCATCTGGCCGGCAATACCCAATCCATGATATCCATTCCTGGCCATGAAAGCCACCTCAGCTTTATTCACACCAAACGCCATATATCTTCCTCCGCCGATGATCTTTTCCCCGTTCTCATCAGGAATACAGGTGACGAGTGCCACAACTGTATCGAAGTCAACTTCAATAGCCTGGGTTATGTCATTATCGGTAAATTTTTTGTTTGCCTGAAAGAACCGCATGTAAAGGGTATGTTCGTCAAGTTCATCTATCGCTTTCTGGAAATCCTCCCTGTCGCCGGGTTGGATAGCGCGTATGGTTACTTTCAATCCATTCTTGAGTATTTCCTGAACACAGAAGTTTTTAGGGTCTAACATAAATCAGGGTAAATATTAATCAAAATTAATTATTTGATAAAAATCAACGACCACCCAATGGATGGCCGTTGATTGTATCTGAACCGGAAAATTACTTCTTTGGGAATGTTTCGATCGTTACCTGATTTATCTTGCTTGTAAACTTCTCTTTCCCTTTATAACCAAGGAATACCGGGGTGTTTTCATCGGTTCCCACATCTGCCGACTCATCTATGCCAAACGTGTTGCTGTTGGTATGGGTAATTTTTCCCTCGCCAATTTTGGCATCGTCAAGGTATATTGTGCCGGTGCCTCCGGCTCCGCGGCCTCCTTCATAAGCGAAATCAAACTTCAGTGTATGCCGGCCGGGAGTTACTTTTTGTGTTGAGGTTACTGTATATATTTCAAGGCCTACCCAATTGTAAGTATACGTTGGTTTGCCGTCCATCATGTAGAAAGTCCATCCTCCGAAATCGCCTCCCTGGCAAAGGATAACTCCGCTGGAATTTGCCTCGACGTTAATATCAGCAGTAATGGTTAGTGATGTATTTTTCACATTAATGAAAGCATTCTCAGGTATCCCTTTGGCTCCTTCATATAAAGTTAGTTTTGTGCGTCCGTTCATCAGGTCGGGACGTCCGGCAATGACCGGATCAAACCGCTCGATAGAACGATCGTCAATGGGCAGCACGTTATATTTAACTGCCTCATCCATAAACAGCTTTTTAAGTTCCTCAAGCTTAGCCGGGTTTTGTTCAGCTAAATTGTTTGCCTGGCTGTAATCCTCGTTTACATTATAAAGTTCCCATATATCTTCCGCCAGTGGACGTCTTGGTGCGGCTTCCCAGGGCGCTTTATGGATGGTTCCTGCAAACCACCCATCATGATAAATAGCTCGGTTACCGATCATCTCAAAATATTGGGTTTTTCTCATATCAGGCGCTGAAGCATTATCGAACGAATAAACCATGCTGACACCTTCAAGTGGCCGCTGCTCAATACCGTTCACCATTCGGGGAGCCGGAACGCCAACAGATTCATAAATAGTCGGGGCAACATCTATCACATGATGAAACTGGGAACGTACTTCATTTTTGGATTGAATGCCTGAAGGCCAGTGAACGACCATTCCATTGCGGGTTCCACCAAAATTGGAGGCTACCTGTTTTGTCCATGTAAAGGGTGTATTACCAGCTACAGCCCAGCCGGCAGCAAAGTGATTGTAGGTATGCTCCGTGCCAAGTTCATCAATCCGGCTCAACTGCATATCAAGGGTTTCCTGCACTGCATTGAAATAAGTATTTTCGTTATACATCCCGATCATACCACCTTCAGCGCTCGATCCGTTATCACCTACGATATAAAAGATGAGGGTATTGTCCAGTTTTCCTCTTTCTTCGAGTGCGGCGATCAGCCTGCCGACTTCTTCGTCGGTATGCTCGGCAAAACCGGCAAATACTTCCATCTGCCTTTCGAAAAGCCGCTTTTCATCCGGTGTAAGTTTATCCCAGTCCTTTATATCAGCCGGTTTGGGCGCAAGTACTGTATTTTGTGGTACCACGCCCAGTTGCTTTTGCCGCTCAAGCGTTTCTTCGCGAAGCTTATCCCAGCCCTGTGAGAATTTACCTTTATATTTCTCTATGTATGACTTTGGAGCATGGTGTGGAGCGTGTGTAGCGCCAGTTGCAAAATAAACATAGAATGGCTTATCCGGAGTGAGCGATTGTTGCGTGTTTATCCATGCCAGAGCCTGGTCAGTCATATCGGTGGTAAAGTGATAATTCGGATCGTCAACATTCGGGTAGACCCGTGTAACGCCATCGTAAACCATTGGATGCCACTGGTTGGTTTCGCCACCGATGAAGCCATAGAATTTATCAAATCCAGATCCGGTAGGCCAGCGGTCATATGGGCCTGAAACCGAACCTTCCCATGGCGGTGTTTCGTGGTATTTCCCAAATGCAGCGGTACTGTATCCATTCATGCGAAGAACCTCAGCAACCGGGGTAATGCTTTGCGGACGAATTCCGGTATTGCCCGGAAAAGCAGTTGCCACTTCCATGATAGCACCGGCATTGTTTGAATGATGGTTATAGCCGGTAAGCAAAGCCGTACGGGTTGGTGAGCACAGGGCTGTGGTATGAAAGCGGTTGTATTTCAAACCGTTTTGTGCAAGTTTCTCCAGTGTCGGCATGTGGATGGGACCTCCGAAAGCGCTCGAATGCCCATATCCAATATCATCAATCAGGATTACCAGCACATTGGGCGCTTTATCAGGGGCCGTCACCTGGAAACGTTTGGGTGCCGTTGCATTGCGGGCATCAAGTTCTGTGATAGCCGGATGCGTTGGTTCCTTGATGGGAAGTACTGAACGATCCATGCCGCCGGTAATCGCTTCTGATACCGGTTTATCTGTCTGCTGCTGGGGCGAAGTGCACCCAAAAGCCAGGGCAATTGTAGAAAAGAACAATGCCTGTGATGTCGTTTTTTGATTCATCTGTTATTTTTAATTACAATTTAAAGGATTAATATTAAACCTATGAGGATTAATTATTTGGACTCAGGAAAATAAACGTATGCATCCTAAATTCAACAAATAAACATTTATTGGGCGGATAAGTTTAATCCTTTTAAAATTATTAATTCATTTTATTCCCAGTCTATTTCTTTTGCTCGATGGTTACTTTACCAATCTTTCCGTTGAATTTAGCAGACGCTCCGTAATCTGCTACCCAGGTTCCGTCATCCGTTCCAATGTCAGCCAGGTCATCAACCGAGAAAAGTCCGGGCTGTGTTCTTGAAATCCTGCTTTCGGCAATTTTGTTCCCGTCAACGGTAATGGTACCGACTCCTCCCTTGCCCATTCCTCCTCCATCGTATTTGAAATCGTATACCAATTGATATTTGCCGGGTTTCAACGTCTGTGCAGCGGTGATATCAGTTGATTCCATTCCCAGGAAATTGTAGGTAAATGCAGGCTTGCCATTTTTCATGTATAAAACAAGACCTCCAAATCGCCCTCCCTGGCAGACAATTACACCATTCCCTGAGTTATTTACCTCCACATCCGCAGTGATGGTATAGGATTTATTTCTCAGATCAATAAAGACATCCACGCCCATGCCTTTCATTCCCTCGCCGTAAGTCACTGAGGTTCTTTCTCCCATCACAGTAGGCCTGCCCATCAGTTCGGCATTGGTCCTTTCCAGTAAGCGGTCATCAATCGGCAACACATGATATTTTTCAGCTTCCTGCATAAACAGGTCCTGCATGGCTTTGAGTTTTTCAGAATTCTGAGCGCTGATATCGTTGGCTAAACTGAAATCTTCCTGTGTATTATAAAGTTCCCATTTATCGTCCTGCAATGCGTTATCAGGCTTTTGTCTCCATGCCGGCCTGTGGATCGTCCTGGCAAACCATCCGTCCTGGTAGATTCCTCTATTACCAAACATTTCGAAGTATTGAACCGTATGATTTTCGGCAGCACCGGCATTACTGAAAGTATAAACAAGGCTCTTTCCTTCAATTGGATCCTGCTCAATGCCGTTTACCATTTTGGGTGCGGGTACCTTAGTAAGTTCAAAAACCGTAGGAGTGATATCAATGACATGACTGAATTGCGAACGGATTTCCCCTTTGGCAGGAATGCCTTTCGGCCAGTGAATGATCATACCATTGCGTGTTCCTCCAAAATCAGAAGCAACCTGCTTGGTGTACGAAAAAGGAGCATCCATCGCCACTGCCCAGCCGGCCGCAAAGTGCGGGTAAGTGCTGGGTGAACCCCATTCATCATAATGCTTCAGCATATCCGGAACGGTTTCAGGTATCCCGCTGAAAAAGGTCATTTCGCTGTACATACCGTTCATCTGTCCTTCAGCGCTGGCTCCATTATCACCGGCAATAAGTATAAAAACCGTATTGCTCATCACACCCAAATCTTCAAGGGCTGCAACCAGTCTGCCGATCTCGTAATCCGTTTGCTCGGCAAAACCTGCATATACTTCCATTTGTTTTGTAAACAATTTCTTTTCATCCGCCGAAAGCGTTTCCCAGTCTTTTATGTCGGTTGGTTTGGGGGCAAGTTTCGTGTTTTCAGGAACTATACCCAGGTTGATCTGGCGCTCCAAAGTTTCTTCACGGATCTTATCCCAGCCCTGGTCAAATTTCCCCTTGTATTTTTCGATCCACTCTTTTGGAACATGGTGCGGGGCATGGGTAGCGCCGGGTGCATAATACATAAAGAACGGCCTGTCGGGCGTTAAAGCCTGCTGGAACCGTACCCACGAGATGGCCTGGTTGGTCATATCGGTCGTGAAGTGATAATCCGGATCATGCGGTGTTTCCACGAGGGTAACGCCATCATAGATCAGCGGAGCCCACTGGTTGGTTTCACCACCAATGAAACCGTAAAACTTTTCAAATCCTGAGCGGGTTGGCCATCGGTCCTGCGGACCCGAATTGGAAATCTCCCAGGGCGGAGTTTCATGGTATTTACCAAATGCAGCGGTGTTGAATCCATTCTGCCTCAGGACCTCTGCCATAGGGGTAATGGACTGAGGACGGACACCACTATTCCCCGGAAAATTAGTGGCGGTTTCCATGATGGAACCTGCATTGTTGCTGTGATGGTTATAGCCGGTTAGCAAAGCTACTCTTGTGGGAGAGCATAATGCCGTGGTATGGAAGCGGTTATACCTCAAACCGTTTTGGGCTAATTTATCCATGGTTGGCGTGCTGATGGGTCCGCCAAAAGCTTCCGACACACCAAATCCCATATCGTCAATTAATACCACCACCACATTGGGTGCATCTTCAGGAGCTTTTACTTCGAAGCGCTTTGGCGCTGTAGCATTGCGGGCATCGAGTTCCTTATAAGTCTGACGCAGTGGCTCTCTGATCGGCAGAACAGTGCGATCCATGCTGCCGGTAATCGCTTCTGATACGGGTTTATCTGCTTGTTGCTGGGGCGAAGTGCAGCCAAAAGCAAGGGCAATTGTCGAAAAGAACAATGCCTGTGATGTCGTTTTTTGATTCATAATTACTTTATAAATTATCGTTATTATTAAGGTTTAAAATACTGAATTGTTTTGTGTTAATGCCTGTTGAATTTAATAAGCCAGGGATAAACAAACCTGTGTATATTTAGAATATCCAACGTCCATTAGCTGAATGCAAATCTAAAGCATTTTGGATTAACTCTGTCAGATAATTTTTAATGGGATTTATCAATGTTTGCTATTCATCTCTGAAAGCAAACCCCTTCCCATTTGGGAAGGTGGGCAAAATTTAACTGATGCACCCTTTCCGGTATGTTTTGGGGTTAAAATTGAAAATTAACCCCATATTGCAGATAATGATCTTTCCAAAATCGTAAAGAAGGTTGAAAATCTTTTCAGCACCTGCTTAAAATGTCATTTATACAAAGGAGGAAATATTTCTACGTGAACCTCTGTGTAGGAATTCTTTATTTCACAAAGTTGCACAGAGAAGGCACAGAGATTTCTATAATCCTCGTAATGGCTGTAAGCATTACTACCAAAATAGTTTTACGTTCGTATTTATGATGCAATTGATCCATAAATAATAGTTTATAAATATTGATTTAATTCAGCAATGGATCTGTTCATTTCCAATTCAGCCTCAAGCAATTTATCTATGCTGCTGTAAAAGTTAGTGAGTTCTAGGATATAGTCAGTCAGCGAAATTTCTCCATACGCTAATGCTTTGTCCAAAAAAGCGGAGTTGTCATACATTTTAATTTGTTTGCGGTAATCGTTGACCGATTGCTGTAAACTAATTGCCCGGGCATGCTGAATTTTAAGCTGATGATAAAAATTCAGCTTGTTGTCGGCGACCAAACCCTGAATGGCAGCGGTCTGTGCTTTCGCATACTTCACTGTATTTTTGTTTTCCCATAGCGGAATTGAAACGCCTATGGTAATGCCCTGATAATTTACCCCAACCACCCGTTCGCTCATATAACCCGTATACATTTTGGGCAAGCTCATGGCTTTATTTAATTTTTCCTGCTGCAGATTGATTTCAATTTCCCGTTTTAACCAGTTTAGCAAAGGATTATTTTGTTCGGCATTCAGATACCACTGTTCAAAATCAAGGGGTATTTCAGGCGACAGGTAAGTTCTGTCATTAAAATGAATAGCTGACCCGCCGTTGAGCAAAGCCAACTCTGATAACAGCGCATTTTTGCTAATTTCGAGGACTTCTGCTTCTTTACGGATGTTCAGCAAATTCAGCTGTGCTTTATTGTTTTCGATGATGTTTGATTCGCCTTTCTCAAATTTAGCCTGGTAAGCGCCGGCAATGGTTTGTGCATTACTGACTCTTTTGTTAAATTCGGACTGCAACGCATTGGTATAAATCAAATCCATACAAATCAAGCGGGTCTGGAGAAGGATCGATTTTTTTTGCTTCTCGTATTCCAGTTCAACTTGTTCATTTCGTGCATCTGTAATGTGCTTTTTATAACTATAAGCAGATGGGAAGTTGAAAGATTGAGTTACTGTAATGTCGGTGCGGTTACCTATATCATCAGGATTTCCCCAGAGATAGTTAAACTCAAATTCAGGATTTTGCAAATAGATGCCTGTCCTGTTCCCGAGTTTCTGAGCATCAACCTGCATACGCAAGGCAGAAAGGGTGGTATTGTTCTTTTCCACTTCGGACAAAACCGCATCGATATTGTTTTGAGCAAAAAGCGAAAAACAGCTTGTAATCATACTGATTACTGTAATTATTATGGCTTTCATACTTTTTCTGATTTTAAAATTCCACGATTTTTGAGAATGCTGTAAACTATAGGTACGATGTAAATGTTCAACAATGTTGAAGTCAGTAATCCGCCGAGGATAACCTTTGCCATTGGGCTTTGAATTTCATTGCCGGATAAATCACCTTGTAAAGCCAATGGAATGAGAGCAAGCGCTGCCGTAAGAGCGGTCATTAAAATAGGATTAAGCCGGTCCGATGATCCTTTCATTACAGTTTCATAAATTGATTTGCCTTGCCCTTGAAGATGCTGATACCGGGAAATCAATAATATTCCATTTCGGATAGCAATGCCAAAAAGAGTTATAAATCCAATAATAGCAGGAATACTTAAAACGCCTGAAGTGAAGTATATTGAAAAAACGCCACCAATTAAAGCCAAAGGCAGATTTAACAGGATAATTCCCGCCAGCTTGAAATTTTTAAACTCCTGAAAGAGCAACAGGAAAATAACCAATATAGCTAAAACTGAAGTAATGAGCAATGTTTGTGATGCTTTAGCCTCACTTTCAAACTGCCCTCCATACTCAACCCTATAGCCTTCCGGTAAGGATAATCTTTGCGTTGATATTCGATTGAATATCTTTTACCACGCTGTGCAAATCGCGCCCTGATACATTTGCAGAAATAACTATTTTTCGCTGAACATTTTCTCTGCTAATGCTGCTCGGACCTGTTACAGAAACAATATCGGCAACTTGTTCCAGGGGAACTTTTTTGCCATCATGTGTATCAATCAATGCCGATCGGATTCCTTCAATGGTCTCTGTATAGTCTTTGTTCAGCCTCAAAACAAGGTCGAACCTTCGTTGACACTCATAAATGTCAGCAAGCTTCTCACCGCCAAAGGCAATATCAACAAATTCGTTGAACTGACTAACGCTAATACCATAAAAAGCCAGCATCTCACGATTGGCACGAATCTGAATTTGCGGAATTTCAACCTGCTGGTCAACATTTACATCCACCAATCCTTCGATGGCTGTGATGGAGCTTTTAATTTCATTTCCAATGGAAAACATTTTACCAAGGTCAGTACCAAAAACCTTGATCGCAATATTGGCTCTCGTACCCGAAATCATGTGATCGATGCGATGACCGAGTGGTTGTCCGACTGTGGCAGCAATACCCGGAATGCCAGCAATCTTTCCACGAACGTCAGTCATAAATTCATCCCGGCTGCGGTCTGACAACGTAAAATTGACATCTATTTCTGCACTGTTTACCGTTTGTGAATGTTCGTCCAATTCGCCGCGTCCTGTTCTTCGCGCTGTACTCATTATTTCGTGAATAGAAAGCAATTCTGTTTCAACCAGATTTCCCAGCCGGTTACTTTCTTCGAGTGAAGTGCCAGGTTTGCAAATGACAGATAAGGTTAAAGAACCCTCATTAAATTCAGGCAGGAAACTGCGTCCCATAGTTGAGAGTAAAATAAGAGAAACTAACAGTAGTCCCAAAGAAGATAAAATCACAGCTCTCCTGTATCGAAATGCCCATTCAAGTGACTTTTCATAATAGAATATCAGCTTGCGGGTTAGCCATTTATCCTTTTCATTTTTTGCCAAATATTTATCATCTGAAAGCAACATGTTGCATAGTAAAGGAGTAAGCGTCATAGCCACAACAAGAGAAATAAACAATGAAACAATAAATGCGATTCCCAATGGGATGAGCATACGTCCTTCCATGCCCGAAAGGAAGAAAAGGGGAATGAATGCAACAATAATAATAAGCGTAGCATTAATGATGGAGGCCTGCATTTCTTTTGATGCATCAAAAACTACAGTAAATGCTGAATGCCGTTCTTCTATAGATTTTTGTCGGTTTTGCCGAAGCCGCTTATAGGCATTTTCAACATTAATGATGGCATCATCCACCAGCACTCCGATTGCAATAGCCATACCTCCCAGGCTCATGGTATTTATATTTAAACCCAGAAGCTTTAACACAATGATTGAACCTAACAGGGATATTGGTATTGCCAGTAATGTTATAACGGTGGTTCGAAAACTTCCCAAAAACAGGAAAAGGATTATAATAACGAAAACCGATCCCTCTAACAGGGCATTTTTTACATTATTGACGGAAGTTTCAATAAAATCAGCCTGGCGGAATATTTTAGTATCTACTTTAACATCACGGGGTAATGTTTTTTGAAGGGTGGCAAGATTTGCTTCAATACGGCTTGTTAAATCAACCGTGTTTGCATTGGGTTGTTTTGATACAGAAAGAATAATTGCGGGCTTTGCGTTTTCGGAAGCATAACCCATTTTTAATGCACCTCCTATTTTTAATTCTGCCACATCGATAATTCTTACCGGCTTCCCGTTCATCGATTTGATATACGAGTTACCCAATGCTTCAATGTCAGAAGTCCGGGCAATACCACGAACCGCATATTCATTACCAAATTGGCGGACAGCCCCGCCGGTTGAATTCTGACTAATGCCTTTACATATTTGCACTAACTCAGACATCGAAACATGATAATATTTCATCAATTGAGGGTTAGCCAGTACCTGGTATTGCTTATAATCTCCACCAATAATCGTAACCTGCGACACACCCCCGGTGGCTAAAAGCATGGGTTTAAGATTCCAGTCGGCAATTGTGCGCAGATCCATCAAGCTGGTACTGTCGGACTGAAGGCCAATAAAAAACATCTCGCCCATAACGCTTGATTGAGGCGCAAGGGTGGGTTGTCCAATACCAAAAGGCAATTGATTGGTTATGCTGATGAGCTTTTCACTTACGATCTGACGGGCTTTAAATATGTCAGTACCCCAGTCAAATTCAATCCAAACAAATGAAAATCCCTGTGAAGAAGCAGAGCGTACCCGTCGCACGTCGGTAGCGCCGTTAACTGCTGTTTCTATGGGGAAGGTTACCAAACGCTCCACTTCCTCAGAAGCCATACCATGAGCATCCGTCATTACCACAACTGTAGGAGCGGTAAGGTCGGGAAAAACATCCACGTCCATATTGCTGGCTGTTCTTAAACCAACAACTATCAGAACGACGCTAAACAACAAAACAAAGAACTTGTTATTAAGCGAAAACTTAATTATATTATTTAACATAATTTGAATGTTTAATGAACATGACCTGAATGTGCGTCCAAAGCTCCGGATGACTGAGCCAATTTAACCAATACTGCTCCTTTTGTGACAATGCGATCTGCTATTGAAATACCCTTTGTAATTTCAGTCCTGAACCCATCGGTTGATCCGATCTTAACTTCACGCTTTTCAAACAATTCGGGGTTGGTTTGTACGAATACAAAAAAGTTTCCCTGATCTTCCAATAATGCTTCATTGGGAACAGTTAAGGAATTTGTACTTGTGTTAGTCTGGAGATACAATTCAACAAACCCACCGGGAATGAAGCTGCCATTGTTTTCGATTTGCAAAATGACCGGAACCAAATAATTATCGGAATTGGCATTTTTGCCATACGACAGTACTTTACCATTAAGCTGACTGAGAGTATATGTTTGATTATTTTCGACCGAACGAATATTTGCGGAAGAAATTTCACCTAACAGATGCGCATATTTTTGCTGAACATCAGCCTGGAGTAACAGCGATTGATTTTGGGATACGGTTAAAAGTGGCTGGCCTGCTTCGACAAACTGGCCATTGCTTATGAAAACATGCTTTATAAAACCCGTTAAAGGACTTTTAACAGCCTGACCACCGGAGGAAAAATTATTGCTCAGATTATTATAGACAGCACTGGCATTATCAAATTCATTTTTAGCATTTAAAAGGTCTTTATCGGATACAATTTTATCCTTTGCAAGCTCTTTGAGCCTTTCGTAATCGGCTTTTGTCCGCTCATAATTGTTTTGAGCTTCAGAATACCTTACGAATGAATTATTATCAGCTAACCCGCTGCCGGATATGGTAAAGATGACCTGACCCTGCGACAATCCCAATCCTTCGACCACATCATTTTTAGAAAACATGACCATTCCATTTGTTTTAGCCGTGATAATTTGTTCATCACCCTGAGCAGACTGTATCTGAGCAATTGTTTTAATTACCTGTCCAAATGAACCGATATCAGGATACTCGGTTGCAAAGTCTATCTTCCAGGACTGCTCTTTTGTGAACGCAACTGCATTTGTACCAGGTATTATTATGCGCCGGGCTGCATCCAGGGCTTGCTGCTCATCAGCATAAACGGTAATGTTTGGCACTATAACCTGATGGTCGGTTTGAGCTATTTTTATATCAAAAATTAATTGGCCTGCACCCTGAAGTTCAGGTTTTAATTCAAACTTGTAAATGCCTTTGCGTGTGGGTTCGTCTAAAATTTGGGATACTTCACTACTCCCAACTTGAAGCCTGATATTAACACTTCCCTTTTCCAGCGCTTTAAAGCCGGGCAAGTGTGAAAAGTGGGATAAAATACCTGAGGTTTTGCCAACAATGAATGGGTCGGTTTCAGCAAAAAGTTCAAATTCATTGCTGTAAGCAGTGAGTTTAAGTTTTACTGCCTCTGAGGTATGATTATCTGCAATTTCCTTGTTGTCGTTCCTGCAACCTGCCATTAATAAAGCAAGTAATGCAAAAAGATAAAAATTCTTTTTCATCAATAATTGTGTATAAATTTTAAAAACAGATTTGAAATGCGAATGCATGACAGCTATATGGCAAACTAAAACTTGCCGGGCTGCATTCATTGTAAACAGGTTACATTTTAAGCAATCGGGGGAGCGCGTAAACCTAAACTGTGGTTTATCAGGAAAGAATATTCTGATTTAAAAACTGGTTTCCTATTGGAAATGGAAACCGGATAAATAGTCGATGAACTTGTTTCTGAATAGAAAAGAATGAATTGTAAATTATTATTCGATCGGGAGTAATCAGTGCATTTTACCTGGTCCTTAAGCGAATTGGAAGGAATGATTACCGCCTGTTTTAATAAGCAGTTTTGCGTCTTGTTGTTTCCGTCATGATCATGATTGTGTTCATCCGTATTGTGTTTATGAGCTTTACTATCATCGTTGCAGTGCGAATTTAAAAGGCAAACCTGATAATTGTGGTGGTGATGAGGAAATACAGCATGTGCCAACAAAATAATGTTGACAATAACCAAAAAAATAAATGCTATAATTCGTTTCACTAAGATTACAAACTGAAGCTGCAAATATCCATAATTATTCTAATAGTAGAAAAGTTTATTAACTTTTATTAACTAGCTTAGTATTCTAAACAGAATTGTGAAATAAAAGTTTAAAATCAATTAACCGAATTTACAAAACCACAACTTCTCCTGCCCCTTATTCTCGCTTTGCTGTTTTAAAAGTTGTTTTCATTGCACGGTTGATGTTGACAGTTTTGTGATTGAGGAGGTCTATAAAAGAATTCCAACGATGCAACTGTCATTAAGCCTGCTTAAACATTCCTGCCGAAGCAGGAATCTATCTTATGATAATGTTTGACTTCACTTAACAAGTGATTATTGAAGAACACAGCCTATTTAACTTACAATTCAATCATTCACAATTGTATTACTTTTACCTTTCAATTTATTATCATTGGCTTATGAGGCATCTCCTGAATTTGGTTTTTATTTCGCTTATCTCTTTCCTAATGTTGGGTTGTAATTCCGGTAATAGTTCCGGAGGAAATATCGGTGTGTCCGGTAATAATAAAACCGGGGACAATAAAATGGAACCCGAAGTTACAAAGGACGAAATGGTCTTTATCCCCGGCGGAACCTATATGATGGGCGCTGATAACGACCAGGCTTCTCCGGATGAATACCCCAAGCATAAAGTTACGGTGGATGGTTTCTGGATAGATGTGACCGAAGTAACCAACAAGCAGTTTGCGGAATTTGTGGAAGCAACAGGCTATGTTACCACCGCCGAGCAGAAACCCGACTGGGAAGAACTGAAGAAAAGCGTTCCGCCAGGTACGCCCAAACCTGACGACAGCCTTTTACAGGCGGCTTCTATGATTTTCCTTTCAGCCAATGAACAGGTGAACCTGGATGATTATTCGCAATGGTGGCGATGGGAAATCGGCGCAAACTGGAAGCATCCACATGGTAAGAGCAGCGATATAAAAGGGAAAGAGAATTATCCTGTGGTTCATATTTCGTATTACGATGCACTGGCGTTTTGCAAATGGGCGGGCAAGCGATTGCCAACGGAAGCAGAGTGGGAGTGGGCTGCGCGGGGTAAACTCAACAACAGCATCTATCCCTGGGGTGATGAACCCATTGAACAGGGAAAGCCGAAAGCCAACTCATGGAATGGCGAGTTCCCTTATGAAAACAACAACTGGGATAATTATTTCTATGCCGCACCGGTTAAATCCTATCAGCCGAATGGATATGGGCTTTACGATATGGCCGGTAATGTGTGGGAGTGGTGCTCCGACTGGTACCGTGCCGATTATTATGAAATGACGAACAATCCGGATGGCATTAAAAACCCGCAGGGACCTTCCGATAGCTGGGATCCGGATGAGCCATACGCCCAAAAGCGATCCATGCGCGGAGGTTCGTTCCTTTGCAACGATTCCTATTGTTCTGGCTTCAGGGTAGCAAGACGGATGAAAACCACTCCCGATTCCTCAATGGAGCACCTGGGGTTTAGGTGTGTAAAAGATAAATAAATGATTTAGATGCAATGTTCCTCCCTGTCCTGATATTCCATCCACTCATTGAACAGTTAGTAATAACTTCAAGTGTGGACCTGCCTTGCCGTCAGGCAAGCGCTTGAAGCAAAGAGTGGCGTGGGCGCTTGAAGCAGAGAGGTTGCTTATTTTATTCCTGATAATTGAACCTTAATATAGTCGGGTTTTTACCCTGTCCTTCATTTGAGATGAACAAATCTACGTTACCGGCAAATGCAATTCCCTCAGCCTTATTAAACATGGCTGAATCGAGTTGTACCATGTTTTCTATTTTCCCCGTCCTGTCAAATACAAACAACAGATAATCGTCAGCCGAAATCAAATAAAGCTTTTTGGTTATTGGATGTACAGCTATTGCAGAAGTCTTAAACTTCAAAACAGGCTTACTTATTTCACCGTTCTTTTTTATTTTGGTTGGCAATTCGATCTTATTCATTTGGGCATAATCCCTGATCGTTTCTATATTAAAACTAAATGCGGGCATGGCCTCCAGGGTTTTTGTTTGTAAATCAAAACCGAATATCAGCCGCCGGTCTTTGTTCTCTTTTCCCTTGCCGGCTTTACCCTTAATTGCAATCAAAAGCCTGTTCTTGTCAGGATCAAAGCACAAACCTTCGCTTTCTTCAGCAGGAACCCGGGTAAAATAAGAGGTTACTTTGGGATTTTCTGATGTGTAATCCGGTATCTCAAACAAAGTCCCTTCACTTCTCAGCACATAAAAAGTATCCCCAACCCGTGCGATACCTTCATAATCACCGTTATCGCCGAAAACAACCTGTTTTTCGATTTTGTTTTCCGCCAAATTATAGATAAAGAGGATGCCATTCTCATCCTGAATACAGGCACACCTCCTATCATCAATAAGTGTCAGCCCCGAAATCTCGCGCAGGGTATCGGGTAAAACAAGTGTCTGATCGGGGCGGGAGAAATTATAGCCCGTTGTTCGATTTTCTGGAGTGTGTGAATTCATCGTGCAACTAAAAAAATTAAGTATAAAAACCATGAATAAGTTAATCAATACCATGTTATAAGTTTTTTTCATCGGATAAATCAACTGTTTAATTAAACAGGGAACAAATTTAGACTAAATGGTCATTGAAATTTACCATTGAAGCTGGAAATAGCAAGATAGATGAAACAGAGAAACAATTTATAACACCTCCCAATCCGGATTCAAGTATGGAACATTTGGGTTTCAGGTGTGTGAAGGATAAATAAAAGTCATCTTTTTCTTCAGTTTTGAGTTTTCTTTGCTCAAAGACTGGGTTGCATTAACTTCTGATGTGGATGCTGGTTGCAGAGAGGCCAGAAAACAAGAACAGAAATTTACTGGGAAAGCCTTCAATTTTAAAAAGTCTCTTGTCCCGAAAAATAAAATCCTTTGGATTGCTTGCCAATAGCATAATCCAGGTTAATATTGGTCCGGAAATATTTATTGACCATCACCCTGATGCCGACTCCTACAGCCGGCTTTATATATTGAAAAAGTTCGACATTATTTTGCCTGTTGGAGGCGGTTACGGCATTCACAAACAAAACCCCTCCCAATATTTTGGTGCATTGTGAAATTGGGAAGCGGTATTCAGTCTCAGCATAAAGGAGGTTATCTCCGCGATATCTTCCGTTGGTATAGCCTCTGCCGGAGCGGGCCCGCTGGTCGTCACCCAATGATGGCATGGTGAGGTATGGCAATTTGCCTGAAAGGTTAAAACTACCGAATGTCCAGAATCCAATCAGGTGCCGTGGGGTATTCTTCGATAGTCCTTTATAGGTGCGGAATTCAAGCCATAAAGAAGTAGAAGGCTGATCACTGCCCAGGAAAGTGGGATTAATCCTGTAGTTGATATTGGCATACATTCCTTTGTACGGAGATATCTGGTTGTCGCGGGTATCGTAAACCACGTTAAGGCTTACACCGCTCAGCGAATACTTCTCAGTGCTGAATTCATTTTTATCGGAATAATAATGATGAGGTGTTTGTAATTCAGGGGTGGAGGCAGTAGCTTCATGGTAGCTTGTGTCCGTAATGGAATAATAGTAATCCAAATGGTAGCCTAAACCACCATAGAGTTTACCAACTATCTTTTTGTTAACAATTTCATGGATTTTGACATAGATAAATTTCATAGGGAATAAAAGGCCTTCATCGCTAACTTCCTCGCCCATCCAATGCATGCCCGACGGAACGGAGGCTGTGTCCGGTGAATTTGTGCCCAGTCCATAAGTGGGCTGGCTATAAATATAGAATCTCCAGTCTCCCTGCAGGTAAAATCGGTTTTTTTTGTGTGTAGATGTTCGGCTTAACGAAAGTGATTAGTTGATCTTTGGACGTAACGGCTGCAGTGAAAGCTGCAGATGATACTTTGGTGTGTTCCTTAGGACCCATATACCATCCCAATGCACCTCCCACACCAAGGACAAAACCAGTGGTCGGAGTTGAACCGATATTGGGCAATATCAGGGCGCTGAGTTTTTTGGGTGGCTTTGGTGCTTTACCCTTCTTGCGGAACAGGTCACCGAGAGCTTGTTGTTCGCACTCTTTACCTTTATTCTCTTTTTGAATGGTATCTGTTTGCGCAATTGTGATGCTTCCTGCAAAGAGGAATATTGATGCAAGAATTAAGTGTCTTTTCATTTACCGGGTTTAATCAAACATAATTGGGTGGTTAAAATATTAAATTTAACCAAAACAGTTAATCTAAATCGGGCAATGGTATTCTGGATGGTGTTATTTGGATTAAATACGGGTCAATTTCACCAATTAATCTGAAAATCCCCGCTCACTCCTTGGTTTAAGTGCACAGCATTTCTTATAGGGCTTTCCGCTTCCGCACGGACATGGGTCATTACGGTGAACGATGATCTTTTTAGGAGCCTGTTTATTCGCAGTTATCGGCAAAACAGGTTTTGGTATGGTTTGTTTCTTTTTGCTCCATTCCATCACGTTTGATGGAGGACGGTTGTTCTTCAGTTCATTGGCCATGAATTTCATGTATGGCGCTGTGTGGGTGTAAAATAATTTGAACCCGGCACACAGGTAATTCAATCCCGGCTGTCCATCAGGGGTCATTAGAAAACGGTTTTTCGGACACTCACCTGTACAAATATTCAAAAACTCGCACTGAAAGCAATACCTCGGTAAGGTATCCCTTTTATCCCTCCCGAATTTTTTCTGCAAATCGGAATGCATCATGGCTTCAAGGGAAGTCTTACGGACATTTCCAAGTTTATATTCCGGGAAGACAAAGTGGTCGCATGAATAAACATCCCCGTTGAACTCCATCACACCTGCATGTCCGCATGTTTTGGCATACACGCAAATTGCCGGTGGCTCTCCTGCCCAATTTGCCAATACAGCATCAAAGGTGATCACATAATAGGTTCCTACATCGCGGCTTACCCATTCATCAAAGATGGAAATCAGAAATTTTCCGTAATCCACGGGATCGACCGACCAGTCTGTTACGATTGCATTTTTATTTGTCTTCGGAGTCATTATCGACAGCTGATCCGGTTTAGCTTCTGGATCGATCCATTCGGCAAT
Source organism: uncultured Bacteroidales bacterium (assembly GCA_963749345.1). Taxonomy (GTDB): domain Bacteria; phylum Bacteroidota; class Bacteroidia; order Bacteroidales; family JAADJA01; genus JAADJA01. The sequence goes on from CAVVMO010000004.1 coordinate 2,310,131, forward strand.
CGGGATGAACTGCATATACCGGCTGCCAATTTGCTTCAGGAACCGGTAAACCTCCAGCGGGTATTTTGAATTGTAATCATTCACCACCGACAGGGTGTTAAATTCTACTCCATGTTTAATGAATAATTCCACACCTTTCATCGTCTTTGCAAACGATGGCTTCCCGTCTTTATACGTGCGGTAATGATCGTGGCAATGTTCCGGACCATCAATCGAAAGACCGATCAGGAAACGGTTATCCTTAAAAAATTTGCACCAGTCATCCGTCAGAAGTGTGCCGTTGGTTTGCAGTGAGTTCTCGATGGTTTTCCCGGCACCGTATTTCTTCTGCAGTTCCATGACTTTGTTAAAGAAATCCATCCCACGCATGATGGGTTCACCACCATGCCAGGTGAAAAGTATGTTCCGGTCGGTTTGACCAAGGATATAACTGGCGATAAAGAGTTCGAGCACCTTATCGCTCATGTGATACTTATCCGGGTCGTTGGGATAAAGTTTCTCTTTTTCAAGGTAGTAACAATACGTGCAATCAAGATTGCAAACAGCGCCAATGGGCTTAGCCATGATGTAATAGCTGATCTTTGAAGGATTGTATTGAACGTCCATGAAACTGACGGTTTAAAAATATAAAAAAAAGGCAAACCGAAGATGATTACCCCAGTCAGCCTTTTCTGTATTGAAAGATATTAAAATCTTACTTTTTCTCACCTAAAAAAGGAACGCCCTCAAGGACTTCCATCCTGATGGCTGTGAGAATGTAGCCTTCAATCTGGTAGAACTGGGTTGCAACGATCGGAGAAGTCACCTTTTTAATTTTGTTGTAATAAGTTACAATCAGCTTATCAGTGGCCGTTGAAAGTTTTATTACTTCTTTTGTCCATGCATCAGCCTGCTCGTTAGTCATCGTTTTATATTCTTTGGCATATTGCTCGAGTAGCTGAATCCTCTTCTTCCCGTTTTCTTTACGAGCAGCTTCGTATTCGTCGTATAGCATCCAGAAAGCATCTTTTTGCAAATCGGTTGGATGAACAAAATTTGCTACTACAGCTTTCTTTTCCATTCCAAATGCAGCCTGGAATAAATCGACTTCTTCCTTGTTGGTCTGCGAATACGTTACAACTCCAATTACCAATGCGGCAATCAATAATGTGATCTTTTTCATTTGTTAATTTTTTAGTTAATTTTAATTGAATGATAATTTCTGCAAAGATATTCATTTCTGCGTTTGAACGGCAGAGTCAATATTCAAAAATCATTAAATAATGTTAAAATGTTTTTTTAAGAAAAATGGATATCAATAAGCTTCATTAAAATTGAAATAGAATCCCCGGCTTTCGGTTCCAAACCCGAAATCGAGCCTTAAATTCATTCTTTTCTGCACCTGAAGCCGGTATCCCAATCCGACGTTGGGCAGCCAGTTCCCAAAATCATCCACTGTATTTCCAAGCGTTCCGGCGCCAAGCCAGACCGCGAAGCCATGCGAACCAACTTCACCATTCTTCTTCAGGAACATATGGCGATATTCAGCAATCGAAAAAAACATGGATTTATCCCGATAGCGCCCCCAGGTATACCCCCGAAGGTCAAAAGGAGAGCCTGGTTGCGACATCTCACCATATGGAACATCTCCATGGCCCAACCGTCCTTTTAGTTGAACAGCGAGCGTCCTACCGACCCGTTTGATCTTAAAATATTTTCGAAGATCTGCATCATACATCTGGTAATTATTCTGTCCGCCAAGGTATGATCCATACACGGTTGCTGACAATTCAGCGAATGCACCGCTCCAGGCATTGACGGGCATATCTCTTGAGTCGTACTGAAAAACAGCGCCCAATCCACCATTGAAAGGCTTGTCGTTAAATTCCGCGTAATACGGATCAGCGGTTACACCAGCACAAGCCTCACTTCCTTTGGTATAATTGAAATCGATATTGGCACCGGCAAACCAATATTTTTTAAACTGCCACAATACTTTTGGGTTAAATTGTACCCAGGTTCTTATATATTTGGTTGTAGTATCGCTTTTGGGAGTGTCTTTACCCTCTTGAAAACCAACGCCCCAGTAATTATCAGGCATGTTTTTAAAATTGATATCGGCATACATCCGCAATTTATCATGACACCAGAAAGTGGTCAATTCCGAGCCTAAGAAATAAGCCCCGGTTGTAGTTAAACCCGCCAGGATAGGTGCTGAAGACCGCTGAATAAGGCTGTCCTGCCGGTTGGTTTTGAACGATGTCATGATACCTACAGCCAGCGTAAATCCCAAGCTCGGGTGTGTAGGCCGGGCCCGCCAGCGGTGTGATTATAAATTTCCCCTGATCGATTTTCTCCTGATTTTTAGCCTTACGTCTGGCTTTTTTTTCGTCATCAGTTAATTCCTGAGCTGAAATATTCGCAGAAAACAAGATAAGCAGGTACAAAACCAATAGTCCCGGGGAGGCTATCTTTTTCAATTGGAATTATTTTAAGTTCAAACGGGTTCAAATTTAGTCAATAAATTGCATTTTTTCTAAACCCCAATAATTGGCTATATTTTATTTTGATCTGCTGTAGTAATATTGTCGTATTATGCAGCAAGCATAAAACAGGCATTTGGTTATCCACGTGATTTCTTTGCCCGTAGGGCTTTAATATCAATAGAAAATAACATTTGCTGGAAGTAAATTTCCCGTAGGGAATTAAAAATAGCCTCATCATTTAAAGTAACCGTAGTTTTCTGTGCGAGGATACATTAAATCTCAGGTTGGTAAAAGGTACTTTGATAAATTCCATTCTCGTATTACTCGTCAAATCAAAAGGGGTTTGTTTTGGGTATTTTGTTCATGTCCTACGGACAATTAATACTTTCTTTTGTTATCATCCTATTGATATTAAAGCCCTACGGGCTATGGATTCTTGCCCTTTACGACAGCAGTGCAGTTAAAAAGTTGAAAACTCGCAAATTTTTGATACCATCAAATACAGAATCTTTTTACCATAGCACATTATTTTATTATTTAGCCAAATAATTTGAGTTGATTTTTGCTACGGCAAGGTCTGTTCACCGGGGGATTTTATTTTCCGGTACCAAAAATTGAAACTGCTTCCCGGATATGATTTTCCCTATATTTGCGGGCTTAATTTTAACATATTAAGGATATCCAATAATGCGTAGCAAACACTTTAGTTTTCCTGTAAACCCGCTTGTTGGCAGCACCGTGGCCAATATCATTTCCCTTTGGCGCAAGTATAGGATAGACTGGCCCTATTTCCCGAAATTTCTATTAACGCTGTTTGTAGCAGGTATTTTTGAAATATTCAACCTTTGGGAAAGGATCTGGCTTCATCGACGGCTAAAAAAAACCCGGATGAATGAGCCTCCGGTTTTTATTATTGGTTTCTGGCGCAGCGGAACCACTTTGCTTCACAACCTTTTATGCAAAGATCCTCATGCAGCCTATACCACAACTTTTCAAGTCGTTTTTCCGCATAGTACGATTACCCAGGCATGGTGGCTGAAAAAACTCACCAACCTGCTGCTTCCTGCCGACCGCCCCTTTGATAATGTGAGCATGGATATGGATTTTCCTCAGGAGGATGAATATGGTCTGGCTGCTATGCAACCTTTTAGTTTTTATAACATTTTCAATTTTCCCAGGGACTTTGACAAGATATATAAAGATGAATTATTTACCGGAAATCTTGATTCCAAAGATCTGATCAAATGGAAATACAATTTCAATAAACTCATTAAAAAAGCATTGATCAACACAGGTGGTATCCGATACATAAGCAAGAACCCATGTAACCTTTGCCGCATAGAGCTGCTACTTTCAATGTATCCGGATGCAAAATTTATATTCATTTACCGTAATCCATACAAGGTAGCTGAGTCGCTTTACCGTTTTATACTGGCAATTTTCCCCGGCACTCAATTGCAAAAGATTCCAACCGATTACAACAGGGAAAAAATCGTGAAGATGTATGCTGAAATCATGAACCAGTATTTTATTTCAAAGATTTCCATACCCGAATCTCAACTGATGGAAATAAAAATGGAAGACTTTGTAAAGGATAAGATAGGTTACCTTGAAAAGATTTATCAAAAATTCGACTTTCCTGATTTTGAAATATCAAAAACTCATTTCGAAAATTACCTTTCCATCAACTCGAATTACAGCCGCGATCCTTATGAAACACCTGCTGAAACCTATGAACTGGTGAATCGCTATGCTACGGATATTTTTGAACGATTCGGTTATGAAAAGGAATAAAAAAAGTAAACCCGCTGCGACGAGCGGGTTTTTCTTTTTTCATGGTTAATTTGGTTTGGGTAAACTGCATAACTCGTCAACTTACAGGTGGCCGGCCTTCGATTGCAAGTTCGAAAAACTTTTTCCACTCGCTATAGCTGCCAGTAATTATATACCGTCCATGTCTGTACTTGACGGATACAGTGTAATAAGCCGGTCCCTCATTTCCATGCAAGAATGCTGGAGTAAGTTGTTCGTGCATAGCCCTTACAAGATAGGGATTCTGCAGCGCAGCCTTTAAGGTGATTTTTACAGTAAAGCGCGGAGCTTCATCTGCAATTGTCGAGTATTTCATTGTTGCAAACGCAACCAGCACAACGATCAAAATTAAATTTTTTGTTTTCATGGCTTTTTTGTTTTTAGTTGGTGATTAATTAATTGAATGAACTTAAAGTTGATGAAGCAAATGTAATATGGCCTGCAGCGCAAACCATGGCAGAAAACAGCCGGAAGTAAAATCGGTGGTTTTCATGGGGAGGAGAAAGTTCAACGGTTCACAGTTCACCGTTCATTCTTCAGTGCTCCATGTTAATGGGAAGAACAAAGGATGAGGTGTGAAAAGGTAAATCGATTTGCCTCTTCCGTCAGGAATATCAAAACCTGAATCCAATATGGATCATGTACCTGAATCCAAGAGTAGTGGCTCTAACGGATCCCTTTTTTTCGAATTCACCGCTTTCAATCACCAGGTCATATCCCGGAAATTTGTCTTTCAGCGCATCGTTCAGTGTCTGGAAAAAAAGCGATTCATCATCAGGCGCCAGTGAAGTATCCAGATTGACGTTCAATCCATAAAATCCGACTCCGGGACCAATCAAAACCAGGTCAACTACTAACCTTCTCCAAAAAATGAACTGGTAGCCTAATTGTCCGCCTAAGGTATTAATATTGAGTGTAAAATCAGTTACAATATCAATATCGAAGGGACATCGGATTTTTAAAGTCCAATTATTTTCACGATTGAAATGATTAAATGAATAATATGGCGCCAGGTATACGCCGCGCGGAGCATTATACTTGTTTAATTTACCCAGATAAAAACGGTAATCCACAGAGGTATTGATGCCCCAGTCCTTATATTCACCTGTAAGGCCTAACTTATCTGTATCTATTATGCTAAACTTAGGCAATGAAAACCGGCCAATATTAAATGTGAAAGTCTGGTTGTTTTTTAAAACACGTTCATAACCAAGAACAAGATATTTTGCATCGATGATTGGATTGAAAATGTTGATCCAAACAGTATTTTTCAATTCTTTTTTAGGTTTTGTTTCCTCCTGGCCATTACAGGGGAGATGCAACGCAAGATTGATCAGGAGAAAAAATCCAATGGTTACTAAAATTCTTTTCATCGTTTTTAAGTTTGAATGTTTACCATTACTACTACAAAAGTAAAAAAGAAACTTTAGAAAATGATAATATTTGCCTGCGTGCGCCTGTTTATTTGAACCATTGATCTAATAGACAATCACTAAAGAAAGCACAAGTATAAAAAAAAACGATATTAATAAGGAATTTGAGAGGATTTTAAATAATTTGGAATCAAAAAATCATTTTTATCTGAATTATTGACCTCATCATCCAAATTTAAGTCACTTGCATTATACCCCGACTGCCCGGCTTCACCATTCCAGTTGCCCGTTCGGTCAGAATCATTGATAACACCATTTCCATCAATATCGCCTGCAATCATACCCCAGACATTGGGTGCAATTTCTTTATGACCGGAAAGATCGCCATAAAACTGACCGGAGCTGATATTGAAATCATAAGCATAAACATAATTCGACCAGCTCAAGGGATTAGCGCTCATAACCCCAAGATGATTTCGATGCCAGATAACGACAAATAATTGATGAATTAATGAATTATTGAATTGAGGATTTGATATTCCATCCAGCCCTGTGATGCTTCCATCCTTCAGGAGAAATGCTGCCCGGCGGGCAATCCTGGTAGCAGAAGTGGCAGTAGCAGCGGCAGTCGCATCACGCAATTCAACCAGAACCCAATCGACAACATCACTATTTGGAATGGCAGTGACTGCTTCAGTTCCTGTATAATTCCAGGGTACGGTGTTGTATGGTTGTGCTAAAGGAATAACTCCTGATGTGTTCAAATCGGATGTCATTTGTGTTCCGGAATAAGTACCCTCCAAATTAACATTAACATCGAGATTGACGCCTGAAGAATTATCCCCGATAATATAAATTATTCCGGTTGAGTATCCTGCAACATAGAGCTGTCCGTTAGCATCTTCGCCAAAGGTAGTGAAATTGTTGCCGGAGAATTGTCCATATAATTCAACAGTCCAGATTCCTCCTGCGTCACGGATTGTCCATATCCTGTCAGAGCAGTAATCAGCAAAAAAATATTTGCCATACATGGCCGGAAACTGTGAACCCCTGTAAACATATCCACCTGTGACCGAACATCCGAAGCTATGCGAATACTGATGGATGGGGAAAGTATACAATTCTGATCCACCACATCCGGTGGTATTGTAGGGGGCGTTACCCTGATAGCATCTCCATCCGTAATTTTCACCTCCCGGACTTGAAGCCGGTTGAAAATCAATTTCCTCCCAGGTATTTTGGCCTACATCCGCAATCCATAAATCACCGGTGACCCGGTCAAAGCTGAACCGCCATGGATTTCTCAATCCCAAAGCCCAGATTTCATCTAAAGCTATTGGGTCGTTGTAAAAAGGATTGGTTTCAGGAATGGCATAAGGATTCCCATGATTGACATCAATTCGCAGCATCTTCCCAAGGTATTCCTGCAGGTTTTGTGACCGGTTGTCTGGATCTCCACCTGAGCCGCCGTCCCCAAGGCCGATATATAAGTAGCCATCCTGACCAAAACTCAAATCACCACCATTGTGATTGGCAAAAGGCTGAAATATAGTAAGCAATTTCTTTTCACTTAGGGCGTCCGCCAAATCAGGATTAGACAGGCTTAATGAAAATCGTGAAATATGAGTGCTATCTCCGACACCTGTATAATTAACATAAAAGTACCCGCTATCAGGATATTCCGGATGAAAAGCAAGACCCAGCAATCCCTGTTCGCTACCGTTGGATTTTACCCTTGCATCAATATCAAGAAACGGAACCGGGTTAGTGTTACCAGTATTGTCAACGATATAGATATAGCCGGCCCTGCTAACGACAAACAAACGGCTATCTCCGGCATTTGCAATACAAACAGGATCGTCAAAAGCGGAAGCAAAGGGTGTGAGGCTGTTTATTGGCTGGCAATGGGCTGCTGTCAAAGCAACGTTCAGAAGTATAAGGCTGAGTAATTTGTATGTTGTTTTCATAGTAAATGAATTAGAATCAGACAAGTATTTTATAGTAAGACCTTCATAACAACAAACAACCTGGAATTGATTTTGTTTTGGTGATGAAGATCCAACGCTTGAATTATCCTTTATCTATAACTTGTTTATATGAAATCCTTTTGAACATTCACCCTAATAGTATGAGTTGACCGTTGGTGGGTAAAAAATGCAGGGAAATAGACAAGGAAATGGATCGTAAGATCTCAGTTAAGTTACGTCTGCTTTACAAACAGCGGAATAGTTGCACCAAATAAAATATTGGTTTGAAGAAAGAAAAAATGCTGATGAGCTTTGTCGGTATTGGAATTGCTTGTTTTTACATCAGGAAGACCTATAAAGCCTCCCTTTAATTCACTTCGGATGGTAATGACCTTAAAAATAATTGTACTTACACCTGCCTCAAGGTTAAATCCATACCCTGCAATATGATAATAGTCGCTCAGTTCCTGGTTCATAAACCTTACAGCAGTTCTAGGCATTACTATGCCTGCATCAAATCCCTCAGTAAAATAAATGCTTGTCCTGAGTTTCGGAAGGTCGATGATTCTGTCATAGCGGCTGATTCCTGCATTGATATAGTTCAGGCCATCGGTATGCTCATATTGTAAAAAAGTTTCTTTCAGAACAATATCTGCATTGTCGTAAGTGCCATTATATGGTGAATTGACAAAGTTAATCTCACCATTTATTTTAACGGTCTGGTCCGGAACCATCACATACTTCATGTGATCGAAACCCGCTGAGATGCAATAATGGTCAGAAATAAAATATCCGGCTTTGAAGTTGGTTTGGGGAATGGTCATTTTTGCCGGATTCAGGTAGATATCAGCGCTGAAAGGAGTTTGCCTGTCATTGGCATTTACATTGTACAATGTAAAATCATAATTTTCACCGTTAAACCTGATATCAGAATCGGTGAACCATCCCCGGTTCCATCCCCAGAAAATGGAAACATTGCCTTTTAGTCCTGCCTCCTGTGAATAGGAGGTAATTGAAAACCCAATGAAAGTAGTAGACAAAATAAGGATTTTAAAAGCAATTCGAATTTTCATGAGGATTTAACAATGCTCTGGAGAAATTGTTCTTCAACCGTCAGAAAAAATGCTGTAGGGAGTGGTGTAAAAATTTTTAGCAACCTACTTTTGAGTAATCACCCAAGTTCCATTCCATCCTGATTCCGGGGGATTGATTTGAAACTGTTCTGTTCTTTTCAGGAAGGTTAATGAAGGCCCGTCATCAGGATTTATCACATGACAGGCATTGAAAGCCTGCAGGGCATTTTTCCAGTCCCTGCTGCGGTATGCTGCAAGTCCTTCAGCAAACTTTTCCTTTAGTTCCATCAATTTAGTATTCATCATTCCTTTCATTCCCATGATCTCAAACACTTTATTGGCTTCATTTTTACCCGGAACTACAATGGTATCAATTTCACGGGTAACAATATTTTCATTCAGTAAAAGGGAGGTGGCCTCAGTAATCAGAATTTGTGTTCCGTATATTTTATTTGCACCCTCTATACGAGAGGAAAGGTTCACGATATCTCCCATCACAGTAAAGTTTTTTGTCTTTTCTGAACCGATATTCCCTACTACCACTTCACCTGTAGCAATGCCTGTGCGAATTGAAATTTCGGGCAGATTGCGGCGGATACCAAGCAGTTCAGGTAGTTCTTTCCTGAAAGCCTTAAGTTTATGAAGCATTTCAATGGATGCCTGGGCTGCTAACTGAGCCTGTTTATTTTCCAGGTTAAACGGCATACCCCAGTAGGCCATGATTGCATCCCCGATGAACTTATCGACTACACCTTCATTTTCATGAACGGCTTCAGACATCAGCGTAAAATACCGGTTCAAAAGAGTAACGAGAGTGTCGGGAGTCAATCCCTCGCTCAGGTCGGTAAAACCCCTCATATCGCAAAACAAAATGGTCATGACCTGTCGCTGACCTTTGGTGGCTTTCAGGTCCGGTTGATCGATCAAACCTTTCACAATCCGGGGATCGATGTATTTTCCGAACATATCCCTGACGATGTCAGCTTTGCGAAGCTCGCCGGTCATTGAATTAAACGCGTGGGTCAGGTTGCCGATTTCGTCGGATGAGGTAACCGGCAAAGTAACTTCAAGGCGTCCGTCGATTACAGAATTGGTGCCGTTAAGCAGCACGCGGACCGGTCTCGATATACTTTTGGTTATAAAGGCAGCTAAAAATATGGCAAGGATCGCGGCAAGTGAAACTAAAATAATACTTATCCGGTGCAATCTATTCTGAAGTAAGATCACTTTGGCTGAGGCAGCCTGTGTGGCTGTGAGCATGAGGTATTGTGTTGTTTCGAGGGTTTCATTGAATTCTCTTCTACGGGCTTCAACCCTGGTAATTTCCTCAGAAGTATCATCCACTTTACCATTTTTCAAATATTCCATTAATCGCTCGTATTCACTTTCAAAGTATTTCTGGGTTGTCTCAAGTCCTATCACCTTTTCGTCAATTCGGGCAAGCAAAGTATGATCAACCAGGTCATCCCTTTCTTTAAGTTCTATACCAATCATATCGTGAAAAAGGACTGTTTCTTCCCAAAACTGATTTCCCTTGGTATGTATCTCTTCTTTTATATTGTTTATGACACTTTCGGGCATTAATAATTTGGTCGATATAAACAAACCACGAATGTCAAGCGCCTGCTCAACAGACCTCAGATTGGCTCTTGCCAGCGAACCATAAGCGATTAAGTATCGATTCGAAACCCTGTCGAGTGTCTGACCTACGCGACGTTCGAGCCTGACGTTCACGACCGAGACACCGACCATTACAAATACGATAAGGAGTACAACCGAAAATATTTTTAAACCGATTGATTCTCTAATTAATTTCATAGGATATTATCACAGAATTTTGTTCTCTCATCAAGATTAGAAAGCTTCGGCAAAATTAATGTAAAAACCATGGATGCCACCTGGTCCGAATCCAAAATCGAAACGGAGATTGGTATTGTGCTTACTGTCAACTTTTATCCTTAGCCCACCACCATACGATAACCAAAACCCGTCGAGTGAAAGACCATCATAGCCGGGAGCAACCCGTCCTGTTCCGATCCAGCCGGTAACACCGAATATATTCCAAACCGGCATCCGGTATTCCACCTGGGCATCCACCAGCACCCGGTCACGAAGGGCGCCTTTGTAATAGCCACGCATCTTATCTTCCCCTCCCATCAACGCAAGGTCGTAGAAAGGAACATCCCGGTTCGTGAAGGTGGTAGTCGCCTGCAGGGCAATCACATGATTCAGCCAGGGATTGAAAAATTTTCGGGCATCAAAATTAAAAGCTGTGAACTGGTATTTGCTTCCAAAAAATTCAGGATAGAAGAAACATGTTGTGAGTATATAATGACCTTGGTAAGCATTGTACCTGTTATCGCGCGTATCCCAGGCTGCCGCCAGGCCCATGCCGATATCGGGGCCTCCGTCCAATCCTGAAACATTCTCTGTTACAAGAAAACTGTTTGAATCGGTTTGAACACTGAAGTAACTGGCAAGGTCAATTCCGGCGCCTGCATAAAAGTCCTTCGCAACTTCGTAAAGTCCAACAGTATAAAACTTTATCCTTTCGGTTTTGATCTCTTCAACATCTTCTTTCTTAACATCGTTCCCGATTCCAAAGATGTATTCGGGTGTTTTTTTATAGTTTATGTAACTCAGCAGGATGTAATTATTATTCCTGAACACCAGCTCGGTTGAGATGGAGGCATTGATCCTCCCCTCGGTTGACACGGTAAAGACCTCAGAAATCTTTGATGCCTTGGTTATGGTATCTTTTTTATAAAGATTGATCACATTGAACTTTGCCAGCCCGAAAGTATTGCCTGCCTCTGTGGAATATGAATACAACGGAACGGGAATGTAAATAAACAGATGCTCCATCTTCTTGTTGAAACTATCGAATTCCGAAAGACTGTCTGCTACGGTGGTATCAGGTGGCATTAGCCATTTGCCCCTGTCTGCTGACTGGTTCAAGTTGAATTTATTGTCTGTCGATGCCAGTAATCCGTCTGATTGAGCACTTAAGGGGCTTTGCAAACCAAAGACGTTTACAAACAAGATGAAGATAATAAATGATTTGGCTAATCGCCCGGCCTGGGGATGCCCTGATTGTTGTAATTGCATAATAAGATAATCCGGTTATTTCAATTGTTCTATTTCCGCAGCCTTTTCAGCGGCTTTTTTCTCCGCTTTACCTTTTCCGATAGGTATAGCGCCGGTAATGTATATGGCAGAATAATTCTGATTACCATCGCTCACTCTGTCAGCATCCACAAATCCATAATAATACCTCACAGCTAAGATCATACCCTTGCCTTTTTGAAACCGGTATCCTACCCCGGCCAAAGCGCCGGCGTCTATTCGAGTGAAATTATCCGCAACATCATTCATAAAAGTTAAATCATCTTTTTTATTGATTTCCTGCTTGTAAACATCATACCCGGTATAGCGCAAGCCAAGCTGAACGCCACCCTCAAAATGAATAAAATTATCCAAACGGTAACGCAGCATCACCGGAACATTGAAATAATTTATCTTCCGATCAATGGTACCATTTATAAAAACAGCGTCGAGTGTATCTTTACCGAGTGAGTAATCACCAGGATCAAGGCCTTTGGTTCCCATTTTTGATTTAACGAGCACCCCGGTGTGAATGAAGAGGTGAGGATTCTTCATCCTGAAATCAAAATAAAAGCCGAGGTTCCAGTCGAACAGGTATTTTGCATTATCCGTGTTGGACATTGTTAACCAGTTTACGCCGCCATCGAGGCCGAATTCGATTTTGCCGGTATTTAATTTATCGCCGAGGAGCAGCGAAATTAGCACTTGTGATTTTGCCGTGATGCTCATCGTAACCATCAGGATCATCAATGCAATTTGAATAAAGATTCTTTTCATCGTGTTTAATATTTATTTAGTTTATAAGTTGTTGTGCCGATGTACCGCTGAATGAAAGTACCGCATCTGTTTAAAATTATGGATTTGCAAATGCCATCCTCACATGATTGATTTAATTGGCAAATGTAACCATTGAAGCCATACGAGGAAACTATTTTTAGTAATTATTTTGCATGGAATAGTAAAATAGTCAGCAGTAAGTATTTTTTTGGCCGGGTGGGAAAATGAAAATTGGAAATTTGTCCCAAAGGGATACTCATGGCGAAACTTGATATTGGAAATTTGGGGTGGCGTTCGGTTAACCTGTCATAAGTCTGCTGCGCTGAAGCTTGCCAACAAGAATGGCGGCAGTATGTGACAACGTATTTTACTTTCGATTTAATGAGTCCTCTATTATTCCCGTCAGAACTTTCATATCAATATCCTCCAGCTTATTTATATAGAGGCAACCAACACCGGTTTTATGCTTGCCTAACTTATTAAGGGCAGCTGCATGCACCTTAATATCCATGCTAAGGTACAACGATAGGTTGGCTTTGCGGGGAGAGAAACCGATGAGTAGCCAATCAACTTCCCTGCCGGTGGCGGGGCTTTTGTATCGTTTATTACCAAAACCGATGAGTGAGCTGCCCCACATTTTTGGCTCTTCACCGGTTGCTTTTTTCATCATTTCCAAAAGTACAAAACTGTCTTTGCGTTTTTGTTCATCCTTCACATTATTGATAAATTCCTCCACGCTTGCAGCGGTTGGTTTTGTTTTTATTTCAGCGAGTTTTGATTTTTTTTCAGCCATATTAAATTATTATTTGTTTGACATTGGTTTCGCATAACTTGCTTATATATCCGGAAAAACCATATCAAGCCAACAACCACTATATGACATTGTATGGTTTTGAATGTCTTATTTTTTGTTTCCTTTAACATGGCAATTGCAAATATAAAGTTTCTGTTGAATATGGAAACCCGGAACTTTTAATATTAAGTTCCTCCCGAAAAGTTATTTTGAACCACATAGGAACATAGATCACATAGAAATCCACATAGAAATTTAGCTAAAATTCAGCTATATGAAACCTATTGTGCACTATGTGTCTATCTGGTAAAATCTTCATTTCAGACTTTTCGGAGTGAACTCAATATTTAACATTAAGCATTGAATATTGAACCTCGTTGGGGGTAGTCTCCGGATTAAATCCAAAAAGTCTCCCGAAAGGATGCCCGCCTGAATGACAAAGTCGGGCAGGCCTTTGGCATATCATCTAAAGTCTAACCTGGTTTTTTAGCTGTCACTGTCTTTTGAATCCGTATCTTTTTTGCTGAGGAAATAATCTATGATAAACCGTCCAAAAGATCTGATTGCATCGGGGTATTGCGATACAACTTTAGTTACTCCCAATTGCAGGATAACACCAATAATCTTTTTTAACAAATTTCCTGATTTTCCAACAAAAATCTTATTAGTAAGATATCCGGAAGCTAAACCTGCCACATTACCGATTATACTATCAATCAGTTCAGGCGATGTAGAAAAATCCTTTACGGTTTTTTTGAGAAGGTTAATTGGCTTTAAGCTTTCGAAAGTAATTTTCAATTGCTCTTGCAAAAGCTGCCTTTTGATGAGTTCCTCTTCCTGCAATAATTGTATTGCGTTTTTAAGCTCGGTAGCGTTGGTTATATTTTGCATAATCCTCTACTTTAGCAGTTGTTTTATAATAAAATTGCCAATGACCTTCTTGAGCCATTTATACATAAAAAAATAAACAACCGTCATCATGAGAAGGTAAAAGGCAGCTACGATGAAAAAGCCGTAAAAGATTTTCCCAAGCATTTCGCCAAGCCAGAAGGCCACCCCCAGGTTAAAAAAAAGCATGAAAGAGGCAATCATTACAAAAACAAAGGAATATGGTATTACTGTTGAAACCACATCCGATGTTTTATCAACTGCTTTAAGCTTTACCAGTTCATAGCTTGTCTTGCCATAATCAGTAGCTCTTTCAATAAGTGATTCGATCAAGTTTGATTTTTCTTCCATGAATAATGTCTTGATTAAAGTTTATTAAAATCAGGGTAAATAATAATTTGCCGGTAATAAGACACTACAATTTATGCCGGTTTAGCTGCTTTTGCATCTTTTTTAACTTCCGCCTTTTTTGCATTAGCCTCTTCTGCAAATTCAGAGACATCTTCCTTTACCTGGTCAAACTTTTCAGAGATTTCATCGAGGAATTCATCAAGTTTATCCTTTAATGCATCGGCATACTCACTCCCTTTTTTTGATAATTTCTTCCGGGTTACTGATCCCTTATCAGGGGCAAATAAGATTCCAAGCGCCGCACCAACGGCAACGCCTGCCAATACGCCTAATAATACTTTTCCTGAGCTCATAATTATGTTTTTTAAGAGTTATTATAAATTAGGGCACCTCTAAAAACTATAAGATTAGTCGTCATTGCGAGGGAGGAACGAACGAAGCAATCTGTATATGAAGAGATTGCTTCACTCCATTTCATTCCGTTCGCAATGACGCCAAAGTTTTTTGAGGTTCCCATTAATGATTTCAAAAGATTTTTTCCAATCTGTTTCCTGCTTTATATAGGGTGTAAATTTAATAATATTTTACTTATGACAAATGAACTGCTTAATAACTTTGTGATTCATATGATTCCTAAGCCTGACCTAACGTAAAAGTTTAGAATTTATATCAATTAAGAATGATGAATTTCGTCAGTTGAAAACACCTGACAGCATAATGAATAGAATTGAAACTTATTGGATAAGTATCCATCTACTCTCATCGTCTGCCACCTACTCCTAACGAGTCGGCCGAGGCAGCACGCACACGGTCTTCTGGATCGCGAAAGTCTTTTTCCAGTCCCCGGTTTAGAATTTCAAGCTCTGCACGCAGAGATGCAACCCGCTGAGGAGGAACTACTTCAATCAGGTTCTCAAGCAAAGCTCCCAGGCGACGGACAACTTGTATGCTGTCTTTGCCATAGTGCCTGATTTCGGTAATTGCCAGATTAATAAAATCATCCCAATCCGGAGTGCGGTAGATGAGTCGGATTTGCTCTTTATCGTCGTATGCCAGCCCAGTCTCCAGTTGCTTCCTGGCAACTAGCCTGAGCAATCGATGGATCTGGTCGAGGGCGAGGACTGCAGTGGTTGGGTCATTAACTGCAGGGGAAAGCGCCTTTGCTGCTATGTCGACAATGATGCGGAATGCAAACCCGGGGTCCTGCTCCATCGTGCGTTCCGGACCTACGGCAACAGCCTTATTTAGTTGGTTATCAGTAACGATTTCTCCTCCACGGTATACCCGGAACATCGGATCACCTGTTGTAATAAAATCACCTACATGAGGAATAAGTTCAATCTGGCAGTTGGCCCGGCTGGCTGTCTCCACGAGACCGGTCAAATCAAATGCAAGTACAACTCCGGTTTGATGTGAAACAATTATGCGGGAGGTGGAATGCTCTGGCATAATAGGTTTCTTTGCAACCGAATATTGTGATTCTGTGATCGATTTTGGATAAACTTGCTTGATTACTTCTTGTCCTTTGCTGCCAATAAGATTCAAAAGACTGATGGGCCGCAGCGACTTACCCACATTGTCAATCATGTAGAGAAAGATACCAATGCAGGCGAGACTGCTGTAAACTGCTATCCACAAGGAGATTTGGTTTACCGTATCCCCGATGCGAAAAAGCACTGCAAGTGTAAAAGTGAATGTGAATACGAAGACCGTAAGGGAGAATTTAAGGACGGGACTGCGATAAAATAAAGCAATGATCCTGGGTGTAAGCTGAGCGCTCGCAAGTTGCACAGATAAAAGCAGGATGGAAAAAACAAAGACAATGAACGTAAACATTGACGCCGAAAGTGTGCCAAGAAGTGCCCGGGCGCCATCCGGTTCTACGGAAGCCTTCCAGCCCAGCATAATGTCCACCCATCTAACCAGCCGATGAGTGAGGATTCCTCCTACCATACCAACCAGGGGCGGGAACCAAACAGAGTTCCTGAGAAAACTTTTAATACGGTAACGCAAAATCCAGGTCATAGGATATTGTTTTAAATGGTTTATACATTTTCCTAATTGTCCGCTTTCTTTCCACCCGATTGCATCAAAAATTTGCCAATGAGAAAAGCAATGATGATCGCCATATATAACTGCCCGGAGATGGAAATCAGGTAAGCCAGTGTTTGGGTTTCAGCGATGCGTGGTGTAATATCGCCGTAACCAACTGTTGACATCGTAATGAAACTGTAATAAATAAAATGGACGAAAATAGGTTTGGCAATATAATCCGGAAAGTTATAAGCATTTGGATATATTAGATAAAAGATGAAAGCAAGGCTCGCACCAATAATACCAGCCAGCAGGTATATATTTACAGAAGTAATTAACACATTCAAATCAACTGAAGTAGATCTGGACATAAATTTGACAAGATAAATTACTACAAAAATAAAGAAGGTCGCAATTGAGGCTAGCTTTAAAACGTCAATGTAAATGGAATCAATTCCTACCGGCTTAAGCCAGGTAACCAGTATAAGCGAGATTACGATAAACCGGATCAGCCTTTTCCTCGATTCCCTGACATTGGCCACGATCATACTTTGGATAAACAGGAAGCTCATTGTTATTACGAAAAGGAATTCGGAAAGTAATCCGGTGCCCGAAAAAGCGGGCAATACCAGTACCAGGAAGGTTGAAAGGAGTAGCAGCTCATGGCGCCTGTTTTCAATCAGGTCAAGCGTTTTTTTACATTGCTTATTAACTTTAATCTGCATAAATCAATGCCAGCATTTTATGGCGGTAAATTTAGTAAAATAAAATACTCATATTCCCGGCTTAATAAACAAAAAGGCTGACTGAAAATGAATATCTCAGTCAGCCATTCTTTGCTACAGATAATTCTATATAAACTAACCTTATTTTTTCTCTTCAACAAAGGGAACCCGATCAAGGATTTCCATCCTGATGGCTGTAAGAATATAGCCTACTAACAGGTAAAATTGAGTGGCAATAATTGTTGAAGTTATTTTCTTCATCAATCATTAAATACTATTTTCTCCGACAAGGATTGCTATTCATGTCCTTTGAGGCGATTCATCCCCTCGATTAGCTTGTGCCACCCGTAAATCAGGGTAATACAGAATCCATCCATTTTCAAATCTTCGGCATCATTGTCGTTAACAGTAGTGTTATAAGAAAGTGTAAGCTGCATGTTATCGTTAATCTGATAACCGAGCGTACCACCCATTCCAAGATTACTCAGCTCATTGCCCTCCACACCATCAATGGTTGCATTTCCGCCAGAGTAAGAAATGGCGTCCAATGATCCCCAAAGCCGCTCCATAAAATCGCGGGTAAGGTGGGCTTCCAATTGATACATTGGCTTTGTTGACATTGTTTTGCCAACAAAATCCTTGTTATCGGTGAAGAACCATACTGCTGGAAGAAACTCAAAAGTGGTGCGTTTGCCGGGAATCCACTGTCCGATCTGCCAAACAATGGGAGTCCCTATACGTCCATACCAACGGTTCTGTCCTATATTGACAGGACTTGTATTATCATAATTCCCGATAGGAAAAGCGATACTACCAATAATATCCAAGGAAAATCGGGGCTTATAACGCAGCATATCCGGAATGTTCATGATCGCTTTATTTCCGATTACGTTTATGCCAATTTGCAATAAAGGATCTCCAAATCCCCTTGCAGATGCGCTAAAGTTGGCTGTAGGGGTTAAGCTCAAAGTGTCGTCAATCGAAAGGTCTCCGGTGATCCTGCACATTGGAACAAGCAGCGAAACCATAGCCGCCCGCTTGCCTATGGGCAGCATCTTTGCATAGCCTGCCATGCTCATGCTTGCTGAGAAATCAGAGCCGGGAACAACATTATGAGCTGGATCCAAGGGGTTGGTATTTCCACCCATAGAGTTTGCGATTACAGGGACGGCGTTTGTGCCCATCAAAGTTTTCCAGTAGAACCGGGGGCCGTCACCCTGGGCTTGCAAATACGAAGGCAGAACGATGAAAACTGTTAAAACAGCTATTGTTATAGTTTTATAAAAGCTGCTGGATGATTGAATTAAATGTCTTTTCATAATATTCTATGCTTATTTTTTAGGTTCAGCCATCATGTCTTTAGGCGGAATAAATTGTCTGATATTGATAATCGGAGGATAGCCTTCCTGAACAGGGAACCTTTGAGGTAATTGATCTTCCAGTGTTTCAAAAACAGTACGATCGGGTAGTATCACATTATTTTCCTTCACATACTTATCCCAAAGTATCAGCATTTCTTTTAGCTTATCAGGGTTTTGGGCTGCTAAGTCATTTCGTTCGGCAGGGTCCTGAGCGAGGTTAAACAATTCCCAATCCGACTTACCAACCGGTTTTATCTCCCAGCGTATTTTCCAGTCGCCTTGCCTAACAGCGCGGTTACCGAAAACTTCCCATGCAATATAATCCTTATCCGTTCGTGGAGAATCAGCCTGCCCATTCAGTACAGGAAGCCAGGATTTACCCGCTAATTTGGGTTGAGCCTTGCCGTTAAAGTTGTCGGGATAGTTTGCACCTGCTACTTCAAGCAAGGTCGGCATAATGTCAGCCACGAACATGGTGCCATGGTTGATGCTGCCCTTCGGCAGTTTGTTGATTGGGCCACTTACTATCAATGCATTCCTTATGCCGCCTTCGGCCATCCAGCCTTTGTACTGGCTGAAGGGAGTCATTGAAACCTGTGCCCAGCCTGCACCATAGCCCACGTAAGAGTTCGGTTCTCCCCATGCATTGGGATGGTTGTTGGACCATTTGGATGCAAAAAACAGGTAATTGAGTGTGCCGGGTGTGCCACCTATCATGGCGCCCAGGTCGGTGCCTTCCGCTCCGTTGTCGCCAAATACTATAAAGATGGTGTTTTCATACTCTCCGATTTCTTTCAGATGGTCAATTAACCTTCCAATATGATAATCCAGGTTTTCAACTAAACCGGCATAGAGTTCCATTTTCTTCCCAACCAGGGCCCTGGCCGCAGGTGCCAGAATCGAGTAATCAGGAACGTACCACATCCGCTCTGCGAGTTGGGTATTTTCCGGAATGATGCCGAGTTCCTTTTGCCTCTTCAGTCGTTCTTGTCTGACTATGTCCCAACCTTTGTCATACTCACCCACGTGGCGGTTTCTCCAATCTTTGGGTAGGTGGTATGGATCGTGTGGCGCCTGATGAGACACATACGCTAAGAAGGGTTTGCCATCGCCATGATTGTCATCGATAAAACTGATCAGTTTATCCGTGTAGGTTTCAGTGGCATAATAATTTTTGGGAAGTCGGGTCAGGTATTTTCCATCTTCCGTAAAAACTGACGTATGGTTGAGTGCTGTCATATTGGTCATGTCCCAATAGCTACCCATGCCATCAAGGAGGGTAAAATCCCTTTCAAAGCCACGGGCGGCTGGAATCTTGTCAGGTGCTTTACCCAAGTGCCACTTGCCAACCATATACGTGTGGTATCCTGCATCTTTCAACAATTGAGGCAGGGTTACCAAGCTGGTGCTCAGATTCCCTTCGTACCCTTCTTTGCCCAACTGGTTGGGGGCGGTCCACTCATCCATGGCACCCAAACCATTGATGTGCGTGTCATGCCCCGATAATAGCATAGACCTTGTGGGAGAGCAACTGGCATGTGTGTAGAAATTTGTAAAACGTACCCCTTCAGATGCCAGGGCATCCATGGCAGGTGTTTTTATTTCGCTTCCAAACATACCCATGTCCGAAAAGCCCATATCATCGGCTAAGATGATAACAATGTTAGGTCGTTTTGTCTCTTTTTGTCCCCTCAAATGTTCACAAAGGAGTAAAAAAATCACAACCAAAAAAATGGAAAAAATATGTTTCATTGTTCTAATGAATTAGTATTCTTTTTAAGAAAATTTAACAATTACAACTGTATCCTAATACAACAGCAAGATTATTTATGCGGATAGCTAAAGTCGGTCTTAGGATCATTGCACACGAATGGTATAATCCTGATTCAGCCCGTCAATCCTCATTTTTTGAACAGGTAAATTTAAAATGGTTGTTGTGCCATGCACTGTTCCATTACTGAATTTATCGTAATTGAGCTGACCATCTATTAAATCAGTACCCAGTAAACTTGAAAATTCTTTGTAAACGATAAGATTAGTGGCCGGGTCTATTCTCAACGTCAGCTTATCTCCCTTCACATCTACATTGCTGGCGGTAGCCTCAATCAGGCCGTCCTTTTCAGCTATAGCAGCTTTATCAAAAAAATCAACCAGCTCGCCTTTCGACAGGAATGCATATTGCATAGCCAGTTCCAATGCTTTTTGTACATAATCTGCCTTATCTTCGGCTGCATTTTGCTGGGCGGCTCCCCGTAAACCGGGTTTTTTCTTAACGGTTGTTTTTGTATCAATTACAGTAGTTTCGAGTTTGCCGTCGGCATTAAATTTAAATTCTGCAACGTTCGTAAGTTTAAGTTGATTATCAATGAAAACATTGGAACTTCTTTTCCAAATATATTCCTTAAGCATTTCCTGGTTTGCTTCTTCTGCCTTAGATACATTCAAGGCAAGTTGTTCCTTATCGGTTTGAGCGTAAATTCCTGCTGCTGACAGTAAGAATAAAAAAATGAATGATTGCTTTTTCATAAGAAATTAGTTAGTGTGATGAAAATGAATAATCTTATATTTGACTTAAAAATTTTTCCAGTGAACAAAATTACAACCATGATGATTAATGTTTCATACTCAATTTTAAGTAATTTTGCTCCATTAGGTCGATAGTAATTATCAATAATTATAATAGAAAAAATTGTATAAGAATTTGTATTTCAGCATGACAGATACTAATCTAAACTACAAATTATTCTTCAATATCATAGAGAAATTTGGCCCACAAGGTTTTGCCGGCATTGACCCCAATGATCCCCTGATCATTGAGGCCGAACAGATGATGGAAAAGAATGATCAGTTTTTTTATTTTGGCGACCTCATACTTTTTCAAATCCTTTATACCAGTAAACGAAGTATGGACATGATGGGTGTTGAGCCTGCCGACCTGTCCGGAGCCCATTTTTTCAATGCAGTTCACCCGGATGAAATGAACAGAAACATCCTTGGAAGGTCTGTTTTATTAAAGCTCGCTCACGACCTCTATTTAGCAGAGAATGGACTTAAGGTATTATCATCCAATTTCAGGATAAAAAATGCCAACGGGAAATACGACAATTTATTAATGCAGTTTTATATTTATTACAGTACCCTCCCTTATAAATCTGTATTTGTTTTTAAAGTCCACACTAATATCAATTGGTTTAAAACCCACAAGCACGGGTGTCATTATTATTTGGGTGATGAGCTGTCAAATTTCAGATTTCCTGACAATGAACTATTGAGGAATGGAAATGTATTTTCAAGGCGTGAGTTTGACATCCTGCAATTGATTGAGAAAGGTCACAGCAGCGAACAAGTAGCTAAAAAATTGTTCATCAGCACGAATACGGTGAATACCCATCGCAGAAATATTCTCCACAAGTTCGGAAAGGCACAAATGTCTGAATTGATTCACGACCTTAAGGAGAAGGGAATTCTTTAAAAAGGTTGAACTTATCGAATAAGATTGTATTATGGACAGATATGAATTATTCTTTTATCAATCCTCTTTTAATTAAATCCGTTCTGATGGCATAAATAATTTCATCCAGCGTTTTGTCCAATTGGGTTGGATTAAGGGTGGCAGTGGTTCCTGACCACATCAGCTTGCCGGTTACGAGGGAAAAAATGCTTGTTTCTACATAAAAGGTTTTGTCCTGCGTATAATATCCGGGTGATCCGTAATAGCCATAATATCCTCCCATACGTCCGCCATAGTATCCGCCATAATGCCCGCCATAGTATCCGCCGGAGCCCTGCTGATAATTCAGGGTTTCATTTACATCCGTAAGTCTCATGGCGATCACGCCGTCAAAACCAGCGTTTTTCAACTTTTGATCCACTGATACCACATTGGTATCGCTGGGTAGCAAAAACGCATAGGAAGGCGATGCAGGCATTTTAATCTTTGCCACAATTTTATCTTCGGCAACCCGGTTACTGGTTTCATCTTTAATACGGGCAATAACCAAAACATTTTTAAAAGGTTTTACAGTTTCCGAAGTTAATGCCGGATCAACCCATGTATTTACTAATTTGGTTGCCGGACTGCATGCAACCATTAATCCGATTATGCTCAGGGGCAGAAATGCTTTTAGTTTCATAAATTCATGTTTTAAGAAGGTGAAAAAATATTTAATTTTTAATTTGTTATAGCCACAAACAACATTGTAATCCACCAACGAATTGCTAGTGTGCAGCAAAGGTACAATTTTTATATGGTTGTAGTATTTTAATCATTAAGTTTTGATCATTTATTTACTATAAGGTTAAGTTTGCTCCTATTTCTTAAAAAACAAGGCACGAAATTTATCCCTGCCAATTACTCTTGATATTTCCTTCATGGCAAAGAAAGGCAAAAAAGAGATGCAAATCACAACCGCCGCACCCAACCAGACAAGATTGATATGGTGCTTTAATTCATTGAAAGCTTCAGCCAGATCAGGTGTTTTAATAAAGGCACGGATATAAATTTCGATCATGTCGAACAGCATGACCCAAATGGTAAACAATATGGCTTTGTAGATCGTTGGAATGATTAATGGCAGGTGTTCATATTTCCGGCTGAAACGTATAAATCCACCGATCATTATTACCTTGGCAAAAACAAGGGCTTTAATAACGCCGGCAAAATAATCTTCCATGATGATACCATGCTGAGCCAGTAACAATCTTCTGTATAAAACTACAGCACTGAAAAAGAGAGCCATGTAGATCACATTGATCCAGTATTCAGTAAACTCATGAAAGAGCCGTTGTTTCAAGTTCTTTTTCACTTTTTGATTTTCCATTACAACAATGTTTGATTACATTTTTGTTTGTTCCATTGTTTGCTTTGCCAGAGCCGGATCAATGCTATAAACAGCATCATAATGCGTAAAATGGATCCTCTCCTTAAATTCCTGATAGAATTGTGTTTTTTTCAGGCCATCCATGATCGGACCCTTAACTTCGGAAAGGTGAAATGCAATTCCTCCTTCTTTTAGTCTTTGGTTAATGGATTTAAGGCTTTCCAGTCCGGAAGCGTCGATGCTATTTACAGCTGAGCAATTGAGAATAAAATGTTTTATCTCAGGATTTGAGGCTACCATTTCATTTACCCTGGTCTCCAGAAATCTGGCATTGGGGAAAAATAAACTTTCGTCGATACGCATGGAAACGATCTGTGCAGTTGTCACAACATCATGACGGTCAATATTTCTGAAGTGTTGTGTTCCCGGAACCTGGCCAACGATTGCCATATGAGGCCTGGAGGTACGGTAAAGGTACATCATGAGGGAAGTACCAATGCCTGCAATAAGCCCGACAATAACTCCCAAAGTCAATGTAAGGATAATCGTCAATGCCATGGCAATGCCATCGGTTGGCGAATAAGCATAAGTTATTTTAACCGCTTTAAAGTTGACCATGGAAAGAACTGCTACCAAAATGGTTGCCCCAAGGGTTGCACTGGGCAGGAAAAACAACAGGGGAGTAAGGAAAAGTGCGACAAGAGCAATACCGACCGCAGTAAAAGCGCCTGCAGCAGGGGTTTCGGCACCGGCTTCGAAGTTAACAATGGATCGTGAAAAACCACCTGCTACAGGAAAACCACCTGATAATGGATGCCCCGATGTTAGCAGCTCCCAAAGCCAGCAATTCCTGGTTAGGATCAACATGCTGCCGTTTTTTAGCGGCAAGTGTCTGAGCCACTGAGATTGATGCAACGTATGCAATAATTGCAATCAGAATTGCAGGGGTTGCCAATTGGCTCCAAAGTGAAAGATCAAAAGGCGGCAGAGCAATGCTGGGAAGCCCGGCTGGAACTGCTCCCACTATTTTCACTCCTTGTTTATCGAGCCCAAACCCTGACACAACTAAAATTGTAATGACAATGGCAATTACCGGTCCCATTTTTGCAAGAATACCGGCAAGTCCTTTGCCCATCCCAACTTTGGTCAGCAGATCAGCAAGGTATTTCCGTACCACCAGCAAAAAGATAAATACAGGCACACCGATGGCGGCTGTATAGATATTGATCTGACTGTAGTTTTCTACCAACGAAATGATTTGAGCAAGAAATGTTCCTCCTTTTGAAGGGATCCCCAGAACCGGTGTCAGCTGACCTGCGGCAATCTGGATGCCCACGGCAGTGCCCAATCCGGCCATGACCGGAAAGCTCATAAAATTTGATAAGAAACCCAAGTTTCAGGAAACCAAGTACAATAAGGATCAAACCCGTCAGTAAGGCAAGTGCCATGGCAGCCGCCAGGTATTCAGGAGTTCCCTGGGTTGCTATGGGAGCAACTGCTGCAAGCGTCATAAGACTTGTTACAGCAACAGGCCCAACTGAAAGTGAGCGTGATGTTCCGAAGATGGCATACATTATTAGGGGAGCCATTGATGCATACAAACCGACCTCGGGTGGCAGACCTGCAAGCTGGGCATAGGCAAGCGACTGCGGGATGAGCATGATCGAAACAATCAGTGCCACAACCAGGTCGTTCACGGCGGTTTGCCTGGTGTATTTTGGGCTCCATTCCAGTATTGGAAAATACGATCTCAATAATTTAACAAATCGTTGCATGTAATTCTTTTTATTTGTTGTTTATTTTAATTGAGATTCTACACATCCTGCACGTTAGAATCAAGCATGTGGTTCTGGGCAAGGGAAAGCATACCTCCGGATACATTTTTGGCTTTGAATCCATTCTGCAATAGGATACGGGTTGCCAGGTAAGCACGCTGGCCTGAACGGCAAATGACATTGATTTCCCGATCGCGTGGAAGTTCACTGAGCCGTTGCGCGGAGTTGTCCGAGCGGAATGTTGACCGCTCCGGGTACATTTTCAACTGCAAGTTCCATTGGTTCACGCACATCCAGGATAAATCCTGATTTAACTTCATTCCAGTGACTGATCGGCTGATCACCCCTGAGAACATCCGCTGCAATCATCCCTGCAAAGTTCACCGGATCCTTGGCACTTCCAAACTGGGGTGCATAGCAAAGTTCAGCTTCTTCCAGATCATAGATGGTAGCCCCCATTTGCAGGAAAGCAGCAAAAGCGCTGATCCTTTTATCTACTCCATCCATTCCGAGAGCCTGGGCTCCAAGCAACCTGCCGTCAGATTTCCGGAAGATGACCTTCATGGCAATCGGTTTGGCGCCGGGATAATATCCTGCATGGGAGTTTGGGTAGAGGTATATTTTTTCGTAATCTGTATCGCCGATACGGTTCAGTGTTTTTTCACTGGCACCGGTCCATGCAGCTGTTCCGCCAAATAGTCCAATAATTGAAGTACCCTGAGTGCCACGGTAACGGGAATCCCGTCCTGCGATCACATCGGCTGCAATACGTCCCTGGCGGTTAGCCGGCCCTGCAAGCGCAATTAATGCCCATTCTCCTGTTACCCAATCTTTCACTTCTACCGCGTCACCAACTGCGAAAATATCCGGGTTGCTTGTACGCATGTGCTCATCCACCCGGATGCCTCCACGCTCACCAATTTCAAGTCCCGCGGTCTTTGCCAGTGTTGTATCCGGTCTCACACCAATGGCAAGGATCACCATATCAGCCGGGTAGATTTTACCCGATTTGGTTTCGACATCGACTCCTCCGTTTTTGGCTGGTTTAAACCCGACTACTGCATCGTTCATCGCAAGACGAATCCCGTTCCTCTTTAGGAGTGATTCAACAATACTTGAATTTTCAGGGTCAAGCGGTGTAAGAACATGATCCGAATTTTGGAGCAATGTCACTTCAAAGCCGCGATGGATAAGATTTTCCGCTGTTTCAAGACCGATGAACCCTCCGCCGACAACTACAGCACGGGTCTTCGGTTTTACAGCCTGGAATCCGGAATACCGATAAATACCCGCAAGAAATGGATTACCTTTCTCAATCCACTCATTGATTGCTCTGGCATCAGGAACTGTTCTGACATGAAAAATACCCGGAAGGTCGATGCCGGGAAGGGGTGGTCGGACCGCAACTGCACCGGGTGCAAGCACCAGTTTGTCGTAGGCATGTATGGTCACATCACCGGTTTTAACATCGCGCAATTTGATGGTTTTTTCTTTGGGTAAAATCTCAATGGCCTCGCAATTGATGAGCACCTCGATGTTAAACATCATCTTGAACGTCTTCTCATTCGAAACCAGTAAGCTCGATTCCTTTTCGATAACGCCTCCGACATGGTAAGGCAGTCCGCAGTTTGCATATGAAACGTAAGGTCCTTTTTCCACCATAAGGATTTCGGCTTTTTCATCCAATCTGCGGAGCCGTGCTGCACAGGAGGCTCCACCGGCTACTCCACCAACAATAATTATTTTCATAGGATTTGAATTTGTTTAATTATTTGTAAATTTTCAGTTAAAAAATATTCAGTTCAAAATTAATTACAGACCTGTTTTAGCTTTGTGTGTTTCAAAAAATAAGTGTAAAATCAAATTTAAAGCGTATACATTGGCAGTTGAATATTTTGCGTCATATTGATACGTTAAATTGCCTTCCAATGCAAACCATGATTTCCATGATATAGTAACTCCACCTATCACTCTTACACGGTTAAAATAATCATATCGCGAATCAAAGAAGGGTTCAACATTGAAATACGGGACAACAGATGTGGTTTGGGGAGAAATCTCTTTCTCGACCATCAGGCGGTAACGGATCCTGTATGAGAATTCAGGCTCCTGTCCAACCCAACGGAAGTCTGTCCGGATTCGCTGGGAAATTAAAATTCCTCCTCTGAACGGTATCCTCCTGTGAATTTCAGCAAAAACCATATCCTCGGTATAGCCCTCTTTCGGATCATCCAAACTCCATCCCGCCATATATCCCGGCCTCACCATCCATGTTTTCAGTAACTGATATCTGTTTTGATCAACCAACCTCATGTAAATGGCATTTTTTGTATGTCACCAGGCATAGTCAGCCTGTAAACAGATATTCAGGTCCCGGGTCTTGCTCTCATAGTATTTTGTAACCGGGATGAATGCCGATAGACGCCAGGAAGGACTGATCCTGTACCATATATCCGTTTCAGGCCAGAATTCAAAAGATGAATTTTGGGCGATCAGGCTACTGGTTGCACTTAAACCTGTCATGATGACTAAACAAATAATAAATCTTTTATGGTGCCGCCCGTTAATCAATATCAGTTATTTAAAATCAAAAATTAAATCCAAACCTTATCGCCGGACCAAATTCATTAACGTCAAAGATAAATTCTTTGGGTTCTTCGCCATAATTGTAATCCGTTGATAAGATCCGGTAGCCTGCTGTTAAATGAAACACTTTCGTAAACCGGTAACCTGCATATGCCTGCAACTGCCAGGTAAAGTCTGAGCCAACACCAAAGCCTCCCAGGTCGCCCCTGAATTGGAACAGCCACTTATCCTTTATATCCGCAGTGAGTCTCGTTATAAGTATCGGATCAAACCAGGTTTTTGAGGAATTCCCGGTAACTTCTTCGGTGCTTGCCGGAAATATATTACGGCGAACATCAATGGCTGCCTGAACATTGTTAAGCCTGCCACCGACTCCAACCTCAAGGAAAGAGAAAAGCCTGTAAAGGCCGGCGGGCTCCCAGATTAATTGTTTCGCATTAACTGTTCCTGAATTTATAACAGTACCCGGCGTAACATCCTGTTCCAGGTTCATGTAAACCAAATCGGAAGTTATCGCCCATTTATCTGTTTTCGCTTCAAGGTAAAGCATGGCAGCCATCTTCAACTTGCTGAAAATGTCGCCGGGATTGGCATCCACAGGTAATATCAGGTTATTCCCAATTCCTGTCTCTCCGTCCATATACGGAAACATAAGGTAAACATCGGTAAGGAAATGCCATTTTTTGACCTTGGTTGTATCCTGAGCCGAGACCTGACTACTGCAAGTTAAGAAAAACATGATCAAACATAAAGATGTGAAATTAGGTACAATCCATTTTTTAAAATTACCCATAAATTTATTTCTTAATTTATTTTGATTAATACAACAACTTTCTACTTAACTTCAGGAATTAACATCAGCTTCGGATCAATGGAATATGTCCATGGCAAGCCAGAGTTCTTCCAGCCGTTGATCATTCGCTGCCCCACGAAGACACTCTCACTATCTTTGACCATATCCCCTTCAAACCCATCAGTAATATTATACACGTTTTTAAATCCTGCCTCTGCAAGTTGATTTACAGCCATAGCACTGCGACCGCCTGAACGGCAAGTGACTAAAATGATGTCATCAGATTGAAACATTTCCTTGATCTTTTGCAAAAAATCGGGATTTGGTTTCATCGGGAAATGCTTCTTTTCTGCATCCCAATCATACGACTGAAAGAAAATGGGAATGTTCCATGCTATTGCCGGATGACCGATGAAAAGGTACTCTTCCTGTGTGCGGACATCGAGAATCTTCACTTTATCAGGATCAGCTTTCCATTTATCATAAGCTTCCTTGGAGGTTACATAAAGCCCTGGCATTGTCTGCTTCTCTTTTGGAAGTTCAGAGGTTTTGACCTGTCCATTGACTATTGGTAAAGCAATAAAGCTGAAAAATCCGGTCATGAAAATTAGAACCATAAAGAGTCTTACCAAAACATGAAATGATTTCATAAATTTTGTTATATTTGAATAAAAGTTTAACGTCCCTTATATACGGGCTTGCGCTTTTCGTTCCAGGCCAACGTGCCTTCTACCCTGTCTTCTGTACCGGTTAGTCGGTTGTAGCATTCTACTTCGTACCGGAGTGCGGTGCGGACATCCATTTGCAATCCTTCGTGGATCGCTTTCTTGGCCTGACGAACAGCCAGGGGGGCATTGCCGGCTATGGTTTTCGCACTTGCGATAGCAGAAGGCATCAAATCCTTTGCACTGCAAATACGGTTAAAAATACCCCACTCCAATGCCTCTGCAGCACCAAACGCACCTCCGGCTAATATGATTTCATTTGCACGACGCTCGCCAACGATGCGTGGCAGGGTAGTGGTGCCTCCTACTCCTGGTAAAATTCCGATCATAAATTCAGGAAACCACAATTTGGCATTGTCCACTCCGTAGGCAAAATCCGCCGCAAGGATCATCTCCAGCCCTCCGCCAAAGGCTTTACCATTTACTGCGGCAATAACGGGAACCGGACATTCCATCATCGTCCACAACGCCTGCTCAAAAATTTCGTGCTGATGGCGCCAGTCATACTCAGACATGCCTTTTCGTTGTTTCATGTCTCCGCCTGCACAAAATGCTTCTTCACCTGCACCAGTTAATATGACACAACGCAGACCTTCATGATTGCGCACAAAATCTGTCCACACATCTAGCAGCTCCAACCCCATTTCTGTATTGACTGCGTTACCCGCTTCCGGACGGTTTAGAGTAACAATAACTAATCCGTTATCTCGCCTATCGAAAAGGAGGGTTGAGAAATTCTCTGATCTTATTTCGTTAATCTTATTCAGCATTTATTATTATTTGCAAGCGATTTCATATATTGTCTTACTCACAACTAACCCATTCTACCTCCTGATTCTAATGAACCGGCCGTATGAGGAAGTTTTACAGAAATTATTTGGTTTTTATATTCATGTTTTTCTATATCCTTCAATTTAGAAGCGGGCAACAAACTCAGGTACTTCTGAGGTTTGTTGCCCGGTAGATGCTGGTTTCCACAACTAACCCATTCTACCTCCTGATTCCAATGAACCGGCTGTATGAGGAAGTTTTGCAGTAGTCTGTTTTTTCCATTCTGCTTCCAACAACTCCCTTGCAGCCTGCTCCAAGAATTCAGGTGCAGCCCATTCGTTTACATCAAAATCATTCTTGATGTAACCATGGCTTAACATAAAATCCTTACCGATCTTAACAGCGGCGAGATTCAAAGGTGAAAGGTTGGGCACCAGGTCAACATCTCTGATGCCCTGGTAGGTGTGCCTCGATGTCACGGTAGAAGGTCTGCTGGTCGAGAATTTCCGCTGCAGCATACTTGTTCTGATTGGCCCAGCGACCGGCCCGAATCATACCTTTCATAAATGTGACAGCGAGTTCAGGGTGTTCTTTGGCCATGACATCGGTACATGTGATAGCTGCAGGAATGTTAGCCACCTGAAGGCGCCAGTCAGGATAGCGGGAGAGGTCCTCGATTGCTGCAAACTTACCCGTCGCCTCGCTGACCTGCTGAAGCGGCTTGGTTTGCATGTACATCGCATCGATGATTCCTTTTTCCAGAGCGGTTTCCAGCGGACGGAAAGCCAGGTCGCGCTTGTGGTCACGCGCCAGCCACAGATCAATCGAAAGTTCCATGGTTGCTTTCATCATTTCCGGTAGATTATACCAGTCATCTGCGTAGGGAAACTCAACCAACTCAATATCGTCCATTGTCATGCCGTTCATCCGAAGCATCAACTCGATCCCCTGGTGCTCCTGAATGCGCCACCAATCGTTTTTGATCTGGTTCATACTCTTGGAAATGCCGATCTTTTTGCCTTTTAAATCAGCCATCCGGTAGATATCGTCCTTGGCGCGCACCATCATAACGCCGCCTTCGGCCGGCATCTGTGTTACCCCCAGAAGTTTGGTCCGACGGATATCTGCGTGGACCTGGATAGGCGGAAACAAACCACCGAAGCGGATAAGATTTTCCTGATTGTGAATGTAGTGGGGATACCAATCGGTTTCAGGGGTCGAACGCATGTAGGCAAACTTCACCCCGATCTTCTTAAACTCTTTCTTGGTCAGGCCCAGGCCTTCATCCACGTTACTGGCAGACACCAGCGGACAATTGGTGTAATACACCTCTTTCCAATTCAACTTAACCACGTTCAACTTTGTGTTTTCAAAAGTTGTAACTTTAATTTTTTCGTTTTCCATAATTATTTGTTTTAAAAATTTATTATTCACAATGAGTTTATTAAATATTAACGATATTTTAAGCACATCAAAATTACTTCCTATTCGCATCATCGAATATAGTTAACAATAGGTATTTTAAGTACTTTTGTTGCTTGTAATAAAAAAGTAACTTCAATTAAGTTATGGTAAAAAAGCCCGGTAACTACAATCTGTTTCACAAATTCATCGAAACGTATTTACCTGTTGGTTTCAACGGGATCAATCCTGGCGATCCGCTGATGATAGAGCTTGAGCAGATAATGGAAAAGAATGATCAGTTCTTCTATATCGCCGACGCTATCCATATGAAAATATTATTTACCAGTAGGTGGAGTGCGGAAATGATTGGTATTGCACCTGAAGATGTAACATTTTATTACTTCATGGAAGCAACCCATCCTGACCAAATTCAAAGGCTTAACCTGGGCAGGACTAAATTGATAAAAAAGGCACAGGATATTTTTATTGCAGGAAATGGATCTGCCTTAATTTCAACTGACTTTAAGATACGAGTTTCGGGCGGGGGATACGCTCATTTCCTTCTTCAGAACTATTTATTTTATTCCGAAATCCCTTATAAGACTGTTTTCTTTCTGAAAATCCACACCAATATTGACTGGTTCAAAAAGATCAAACACGGGTATCATTATTATATTGGTAACGATTTGTCTTATTTCAGATATCCTGACGAGGAAATGCTGCAAATGGGAAATGTATTTACCACCCGGGAATTTGAGATCATCAGACTGATTGAATCGGGGCTGAGCACTGAGCAAATTGCAGAAAAATTATTCCTGAGTATTTATACTGTTAACACCCATCGCCGGAATATTTTAACCAAGACAGGCAAGAAAACCATTTCAGATTTAATTTATGAACTCAAGGAGCGGGGAGTTCTCTGAAATATATCTTCTAACGCTTCTTACTTATAGGAAGCCCTCCGCCCCAGCGATATTGCCAGACAACGGCTATCATATTGAAATCACTGCCCGTTCGTGTGGAGACACCTGTGCTGAGGTTTATTTTCAGAGAATGTCGGATGCTTACCGGAAGCGCACAGGTAAAACCAAAACGAGAGTTCTTTTGAAGGTCATTTCCCTCCACACCATCCACCGTTGTGCGGCCACCCCAATAATAGGTGCCATCCAATGCCGCCCAGATCCCTTTCTTAAAACTGTAAATAACATGTCCCTGGATGGAACCGATAGGGTCCTGGGATCGGGTTTTCCCCTGATAAAATTCATGGTTAACTGTGTAAAATGCCGCGCCTCCTGCCAGTTCAAGGAACAGATGACCAAATGTCTTGGAAATACCCACTTCCGGTTTGAAGGTAAAACGGTTCGTCCCGATATTGACAAGCCTGTCGGGATCGTATTGACTCAGCGGCATAAGCACCTGCAAACTCGCCCCGATAACCAGGTTTTGCTTGTAATCTTTAAAACCCGAAAGCGGCAGTGCTGGCGCACCAACCAAATTCACTGTCATGCGTACCCTCGGATCAGCAAATCCGGAAACAACACGGGAGGCGGGTTGCCCCTGGAAATCGGCAGTACCTGAAAGCCATGCATACGGTAAGACCATGTCAACCTTACCAGACATACGTCCGATTTTAATGGAGCGGGCATAGGCTAAAACGGATCCATGGATCTTTATATTTGCGTTTTCAAGGGGAACGGCCGGGTCAAATACAACACCGCCGGCGGTATAGGCATAACCAGCTAAAATAAAATTCAATCCGACAGGTATGTTTGTATAGGCCCTCGGCTCAAGGTCCTGGGCATAAACACGGGACAAGGCTGATAAAATATTAATTGCACAGAAAAACAGAAAAAGTTTAAGTTTAAATATTTGCCGGCACATGGCAGATTAAGAGTTTGTAACGAAGTTGGGATATAAGAACCGATGCTGCTGCCAGACTGAAGTTCGGTATTTAGCCAAGGCTCCAATATGTTTAAATTGTCTTAATTCGATCATTAATTTTTTTATCAAAAGTATAAATTTTTTAAAGGCGACTTAGATCTGTCTTTTCATTTAGAAGTCCAGTTATTTCTTACTTTTGCCGCAAAACGATTTTAATGGTTTCTCGCTCGCTAACTGTCTTTCTTGTTATTTCATTTCTTTCAGGCAACCTAAATTGCCAGGAACAGGATACAGTCTACAAGAAAAAGAACATGCTGCAGCGGATGGATTCTATTACAAACTGGAAACTCGAAAGAGGCCGTTCGACGCTTGTACCGTTTATTGCACCTTCTTATACACCTGAAACATCTGTAATGCTTACCCTGGGAGGGTTATATACCTTTAAGATAAGTCCGGATAATAAATTATTGTCACGATCGTCTGTTCCCTTTTCCATTGGATACAGTACTAACGGATCGCTGCTCATCAGCATTAAAGCTAATATTTACGGGCTTAGCGATAAGCTCCGGTTTACCGGTGAATACTGGAATAAAAACATGCCCGATAATTACTGGGGCGTAGGTTATGACAAGGGAAGGTATACTCCGCAATCAGATTCCACAACGGAATATCACCGGAACTGGCAGCAGTTTAAATTCAAAGTAGCTTATAAAGTTGCAAACGATTTTTATATTGGTGTTAACTACGATTACAATAGTACTGATGCAACCGAAGTGAACGAGGTGATGGCTGCAGACTCGAACTATTTGCTGCACGGACACGATGTATTCAATTCGGGATTTGGCCTGGTGTGGCGATACGACAGCCGCGATTTCCCTGAAAATGCATACAAGGGGGTCTTGTTTGAGCTGGCCGGTACTGCTTATGGCAAGCATACCAGCAGCAATAATATATTCCAGGTTTATGAATTTGATTACAGGCAATACCAGAAAATTATCCGGGATGGAAGCACCCTCGCCTGGCAGATGAAAACAAGGTTAAGCTACGGCGATGTTCCCTGGACCGATCTTTCGATGATCGGTACACCCTTCGACCTGAGAGGTTATCCCTGGGGGCAGTACCGCGACTACAACTCGTTGTTTTTGCTGGCGGAATACCGGTATATGTTGCCAAGGAAAAAGCCCAATGGCAGGGGTGATATGTACGGCCCGTTCGGGTTTGTGGTCTGGGGAGGCACCGGTTCTGTAACGCAGGAAATCGGTGATTTTACTTATTGGATTCCCAATGGGGGAGTCGGTCTGCGCTTTGAAATCATGAAAAGAATGAATCTCCGCATTGATTATGGCGTTGGAGTAAATTCCAGTGCATTTTATATCAGTTTTAATGAAGCGTTTTAGTTTAGGGTACCTCTAAAAACTAATAACCCACATCGTCATTGCGAGTGAGGAACGAGCGAAGCAATCTGTAAATGAAGGGATTGCTTCACTCCATTTCATTCCGTTCGCAATGACGGTGTAGTTTTTCGAGGTTCCCTTTTTTAATACTTATTAATAAGTATTCTGATAATTATTTACCTGTGAAATATACTTTCGCACTTTATTTACTATTTTTGCCCCCTGATTTAAGGATACAGTGAAAAATATATTATTTTGAACTCATTTTAAAAAATTCAATATGAAAAAAACATTAATCAAATTTGCATTTATTTCGGGACTTGCTATCGCCCTAACAGGGTGCTACCCGGGTGGAGTAGAAACCACCTCCGACACAGATCTTGTGTATACCAATTATGATCCGGAGTATAATTTTGCCGGTGTTCAAACTTACTACGTGGGCGATACCATCCGGCATTTTGCGGATGACCCATCCACAATCGAAACAAAATATGACAGCGACATTCTAGACTTTATTAAAACTAACCTGAATGAAATTGGGTGGGTGGAGTTCGATCTGAATGACACAATCAGTGGCAATAAGCCTGATATAGTAGTGGTTACAAGTATATTGGTTACAACAACCTACGATGTTTATTATTATCCTTATTGGGGTTATGGATGGTACTGGAAAGGAACCGGTAATTTAGATTATTATAACTATGGCTGGTATTATCCCTGGTATGGAACGAGTTATGTGACTTCGTATACTACAGGCACTATTGCTATGGTGATGTATGATCCTGATTTGGTGGATAACGTAAACCAAAAAATTAAGGTTAGCTGGGCAGGAATCCTCAATGGTCTTGCTGGTTCTGGTGCTTCGGATGCTATTCCAAGAATTTCCAAAGGAATTGATCAGGCATTTGCACAGTCACCCTATTTAAGCGGTAAATAATTTATAAACCTAAAAAAACTTTTGATATGAAATACATTGTAACAATTATAGCCGTTGCATTTTTAACAATCGCAACTCATTCACAAGGTTTATACAACCTGACTTATACCATGGGTTTTGGCGCAGGTAAAACTGCTGATTTTATTGGCAGTGCGAGTTTCAGAGGGGTTACTTTTGAGGGCCAGGGATTCGTTTCCGACCAGATATCAGTGGGAGGACTTTTCAATTGGCAAACTTTCTACGAAGAGCTTGCAGGTGCAACATATACCGATGGTACTGCAACCCTGACAGGAACCCAGTACCGCTATATCAACGCTTATCCCATGCTTTTGACAGCGCATTACTTTATGGGTACGGATGAATATGAACCGAGGTTTTACTTAGGCGCCGGTTTGGGTGCCTATGTGGTTGACCAGCAAGTCGAGGCCGGTGTTTGGGAAGTCACAAATAATGCCTGGCATTTTGGGATGTCGCCTGATATCGGAATGCTTTATCCGGTTGGGATGGACTCCTATCTGAACGTGGGTATCAGGTATCACTATGTAATCAAGTCTAACGATTCTATGAATTTTTCATGGTTCGGATTGAATGTAGGATTTGCATGGGGAAACTAAAACATGTTCAAAGTTCAGGGTTCGAAGTTTAAAGTTAAATGTTGAAAAAATTATACCATTAAATAATATGAAAAAACTATTTAGAATTTCCGTCGTTGCCTTTCTTATCATTTTTATGATAGTTCCGGCTGTTACAATTGCACAGGGAAAAATTGAGATTTCACCTTTTGCGGGATATATGTTCGGAGGCAGCCTTAATTTCTATGAAGGCAAATTAAAAGCCGAAAATAATTTGAACTATGGGATTGCTATGGATATCAAGCTGGCAGAAGATACACAGATCGAGCTGATGTGGACCCAGATGGGAACCACCGCCCAATTCGAGCCATATTATGGTTACTATGATATTTACGATATCGACCCATTTGATATGAATGTTGGATATATTCAAATTGGTGGGGTACGGGAAATGAATCTCGATCAAATTCGTCCGTTTGGTGTTTTTTCGCTGGGTACTACCTACTTTATACCTAAAAACGTAACCTACACTGATGGTGACGTTGTGAATATTGATCCCGCGTGGAAGTTTTCCATGACCATGGGCGCAGGAGTTAAAATCTGGCTTTCAGATGTCGTGGGAATAAGGCTTCAGGGAAATCTTATGCTTCCGATGTTTTGGAGCAGTACAGGTTTTGCAGTTGGAACCGGTGGAAGTGGCTTTTATGTGGGTGGTGGTACTTCTATGGTTCAGGGTAATTTTACCGGCGGATTGATTTTCGCACTTGGAGATTAATTTTAAAGAAAATTAGTTAAATGGCCTGCCCGAAAGAGCAGGCTTTTTTATTTTTTATAATTTAGCTGCGGGATCCTTGAGTAGAAAAAATTGATTTATGGATAAAAAGAAGGGCAGGGTAACCGGTTTGGGTGGTATTTTCTTTAAGTCGGAAAATCGGAAGAAACTGATGCATTGGTATAGCGAAAACCTGGGAATTGAATGTGATGATCATGGACATACATTTGATTGGCGCCAGACCGGTGATCCGGATAAAATGGGTTATACCGCCTGGAGCATCTTCGAAAAAAACACAACATACCTTGACCCGTCAGAAAGCGATTTCATGATCAATTTCAGGGTTGAAAACCTGGAAGCTTTGCTGGAAGAACTCAAAGAAAAAGGATTAAAAGTAATCGGTGAGATGGAAGAGTTTGATTACGGAAAATTTGCATGGGTAATGGACCCCGAAGGTCATAAAATTGAATTGTGGGAGCCTGTGGATTCTGTCTTCACCGAAATGATCGCAAAAAGCAAATCCAAATAATTGGGAGAACTGCCATGGAAGATATTCTTTATAAGATTTTTGAAAACCTTCCGCGACAGGGCCCCGGAAGCCGACAGGCAACCAGGCAGGCTGCACAATTGCTGAAAAATGTACCGCGCAATCCTGTGATCCTCGATTTGGGCTGCGGCACAGGAATTCAGACTTTTGAACTTGCTGATTTTTTTGGTGGAACAGTGTTCGCTCTTGATAATCACAAGCCTTTCCTTGATCGAATAGAAGAAAGGGCCGGGAAATCAGGATTGGGAGATCGCGTAAAATGCATTCATGGAGATATGCTGAATCCCCCTTTTAAGGACGAAAAGTTCGACATTATCTGGGCGGAAGGGTCTATCTATATCGCAGGTTTTAAAAAGGGTCTCAGGGATTATAGACCATTCCTGAAAGCCGGAGGATATTTTGCTGTTTCAGAGGTCACATGGCTCAGGGAGAATCCACCTGAAGATTTAAAGAAATTCTGGGAACAGGAATATCCTGATATCAAAACAATAAATGAAAACATTTTCATCATTGAAAACTGCGGTTATCATTTGGTCGAAAACTTTGTTCTTCCCGAATCAGCCTGGTGGGACGATTATTATCTTCCGCTTGAAGAAAAAATTGCCAGCATGATGACAACTTTCCGGCAAGAGAAAAATGTCTTGAATTTATTGAGGCCACTGCTTCATGAAATTGATATTTTCAGACAATATTCTGAATATTACGGTTATGTTTTCTACGTATTACAAAAGTAAAGTACATTTTGGTAAGGAGTTATTTAGCATTATTCCATGAACAATTACTCAATCAAAATATTAGGTAACGTGGTCTGGCTGGTTTTCGGCGGTATCATCATTGCAATCGAATATTTTATATTCAGCCTCGTGCTGATGATTACAGTGGTAGGCATTCCTTTTAGTTTTCAAACTCTGAAGCTGGCCTCGTTCGCATTATTTCCATTTGGCCGCACTTCGGTAGTTAAATCAAAGGAACCGGGTTGCCTGTATACCGGAATGAATATATTCTGGATACTGCTTGGTGGTATCTGGATTGCCCTTACTCATTTTGTGTTTGGGATCATTCTTGGCATTACCGTCATAGGTATTCCTTTCGGCATTCAGCATTTCAAGCTGGCATCCCTTGCATTATCCCCCTTTGGCAGAGTGGTCGTTCCCTCTCAGTAACGAATGTTATTCTCGATTTTAACAGGAAGTTTTTGGAGTTTACTTTTTCAACTTCATTCTGAAAGCGAAATTCAAATAATACTATCTTTACCACCTGAATATAAAAATCTGATAACATGAAAAGAACTGCTTACTTATGTTTTCTGATAGCATTGCTACTTTCAGTTGAAGTTAAAAGCCAGCAGGAAAGTTTTTTGGGATTGTGTTTTGGCGGAGCCATTCCCCAGGGATCGTTTTCTGAAGATAATTTCAAGGACTCGACCAACGGTTATGCCACTCCCGGATTCGTTTTTACCTTCGATGCTGCCTGGTTTCCGGATGATTATCTTGGCGTTGGAGCTACGGTTACGTATGCCAGCAATAACCCGGATAAATCAAAATATATTAATGACCTAGAACAATCGATAATAGATAAATTCGAGGATCAATATCCTTTTCTCGAAGGATCCCTAATGGATAGCATTGTGCTTGATTATGGAGTATGGAAGTACCTGAACATGTTTATAGGGCCTAATGTAACTATTCCGGCAGGTAATTTTAATTTCGACCTTCGGGTGATGGGGGGGGTGAGTTTTGCCTGGAAGCCATACCAAACCATTGATATAAATTATCCGGAAGAAGGCTCTTTTTCGAGAAAAATTGAAGGCAAAGCCGTCCCTGCCCTTGGCTATTCAGTGGGTGCTGGTGTCAGGTATGCATTCAAAAGCAGCTTTGCAATCAGGTTTATTGCTGAATATGCCAATTGTAAGCCCACTTTCGAATTTATTGACGAAATCACCTACGATCAGGACCAGGAAACTTTTGTTATCACAGAGCATGAGGTTGCTATGCCGATAAAAAATTTTCATCTTGGAATTGGAATTGCCAAAAACTTCGGTTTGTAATCTGGTAACCAGCTTCTAAATATCTGATTTTATTTATGATCAGAAAATTCAATATTCAGTTTGTCTGCTTTTCATTTTTTTATTTAAAAATAGATGCATGCTTAAAATAACAGTTTCGTTATTGATTTTTGCAGGTTTTTTGTCATGTCCTGCCTTATGTCAGTCAGAGTTCCCTGTGGTTTTTGAAAATCCTAAATTGACAGGTGAAAATAAAACATTGCCTCATTCATTCTTTATTCCATTTGCTGATATCGAAAGCGCAAAGACATTGCGGAATGAAGAATCACCCTTTTACTTTTCACTTAATGGGCAATGGAAGTTTAATTGGGTGGAAAATCCTGCCAGTCGTCCGATTGACTTTTATAAAATAAATTATTCCGACAGTCAATGGGATGAATTAGCAGTGCCTGCTAATTGGGAATTGAATGGCTATGGTTACCCCATCTATGTGAACATTCCCTATGAATGGACTTATGAACCCGATCCGCCTCATGTTCCCCATGATTATAACCCGGTGGGATCGTATCGGCACAAATTCTCCGTTCCTGAAACCTGGGCAAATCGTCAGGTGATACTTCATTTTGGAGGAGTAAAGTCAGCTTTTTCCCTTTGGGTGAATGGCGAATATGTCGGCATCAGCAAGGACAGCAAAACTCCGGCTGAGTGGAATATAACCAAGTATTTAAAAGATGGAGAGAATTTACTTGCTATGCAGGTTTATCGCTGGACAGATGGTTCTTACCTCGAATGCCAGGATTTCTGGCGGATGAGCGGGATCACACGGGATGTGTTTCTTTATTCGATGCCTGATGTTTTTATCAGCGATTTCTTTGCTAAAGCATTGCTTGACAATAATTATGCTGACGGCAAGCTCGATCTTAAAGTTGAACTTTCAAACCTTTCGAAGCTGAGAATGATTCCGATCAGGTATGTGGAAGCTACCCTTTATGATCAATCCGAAAAAGAAGTTCTTCGCCTTTCCGAAAGTGCTGATTTTAGTCAGGCAGGAAATCCAAAAGTCCTTTTTAGTGCAACTATTCCGGGTGTTGCCCAGTGGAGCGCTGAAACACCAAATCTTTACACACTCATCATTTCCTTAAAAGACCAGGATCAGAAGACACTTGAGACCGTAAGACATAAAATTGGATTCAGGACTTCAGAAATAAAAGATGGCCAGTTGCTTGTTAATGGAAGGGCCATCCTGATAAAGGGTGTGAACCGTCATGAACATGATCCAAATACTGGCCAGGTTATTTCGAAAGAAAGAATGCTGGAGGACATTACATTGATGAAGCAAAATAACATCAATACGGTTCGAACCTGTCACTACCCGGATGATCCTTATTGGTATGAACTATGTGATAAGTACGGGCTGTATGTGATTGACGAAGCCAACATCGAGTCGCACGGAATGGGATATGGCGAAAAAAGCCTTGCCAAAAACCCTGAGTGGAAAGATGCTCATCTCGACAGGATTATCAGGATGGTGGAACGAGATAAAAACCATCCATCGGTTATCATCTGGTCAATGGGAAACGAGGCAGGTGATGGTGAAAATTTTACTGCCTGTTACAAATGGATTAAAGAAAGGGATGCCAGCCGTCCCGTGCACTATGAGCGAACTGAATTAGGTCCGAATACCGACATTTATTGCCCAATGTATCCTTCCATTGAATACCTGGAGTTTTATGCTCAAAAGAAGCAGGACAGGCCGCTCATCATGTGTGAATATTCTCATTCAATGGGCAACAGTACAGGTAATTTCCAGGATTACTGGGATGTAATGGAGAAATATGATCAGTTGCAGGGTGGTTCCATCTGGGATTGGGTTGACCAGGGAATTTGGAAGACTGACGAAAAAGGTAAAAAATATTTAGCTTATGGAGGTGATTTTGGCCCGGCAGATGTTCCTTCGGATGGCAATTTCTGCGCAAATGGAATTGTATCAGCCGACCGTAAACCCAAACCTGCAATGGCCGAGGTGAAAAAGGTTTACCAAAATGTAAAGGTCACATCGGTAAAACCGGCGAAGGGAATTTTTAAAATTTCAAACAAGTTCTTTTTTAAGCCGCTCAGTTTTGTTGATGTTTACTGGGAACTTCAGGGCGACGGACAAAAAGTAACCGGAGGAATTATCAATTCACCTGCCGTAATGCCGCAATCTTCGATTGATTTGACAATCCCTCTTCCAATAGAAAAGATGGAAAAAGGAAAGGAGTATTTCATGAATTTTTCTGTCAGGACGAAGAATGCCGAGGGTCTGCTGCCGGCAGGTTTTGAAATTGCTTCGGAGCAGATAGCCCTTCCATTCGAGCGCCTTAATTTTCCCATTCTGTCAGATAATTTCTCTGTATTAAAAGTTGTTGAAAGTAAAACACAGGTTGAGATTAATGCTAATAACTTTAAAATCGTTTTCGATCGGCTGAAAGGAGTTCTGACTTCTTATAAATATTATGATGAGGAACTGATTATAAATGGCGCCGAACCAAACTTCTGGAGGGCTCCCACCGACAACGATTTTGGGAACAGAATGGAAGAGCGCTGTGCGGTTTGGAAAGAGGCAAGTTACAGCAAGGATTTGGAATCGTTCACAGTTAACCAGATCGGAAACGATGAAGTGCAGGTTTTGGTGGTTCGTTCTTACGCTAAAGTGAAAGCCGAAAACAAAACGCTTTACAGGATTTTTGGAAACGGCGACATTGAAGTTTCCAATCATTTTATTCCTGAACCGAAAAAAGAAAGAACAGGAGACTATTTTGTTGCAGGATCAAATGGTAAAGCAGTCCGGTTTACAGAAGAAGAACCGGCAATGGTTGCATTACCTTCTCTGGGTAATATTGATTTTGCAGAATTTACTATTGCAGTAACCTTAAGGGCTGATAAATTTACCCGCAAGAATGCGGTCTGGGAAAATGACCTGTGGGCGCCCGGCACATTGCACCTCGAATTCAGAAATGGCAAACTTTGTTTTTTCATTGATGGAACTGACTATGTCTATTTCAGTCAAAAGTTTAATACAGGCCAGTATTATAACCTTGCAATTGTATATAATTCAAACCTTAAGTTAATCCAGCTATATGCTGATGGAAAGCTCGCAGAAGAAAAGAAGCTGAGCAGCGCAGTTCCTCTTGAAACAGAAGGGATAAGCTATATCGGAGGATATGAAAGCGAAAGCCGGTTTTTCATTGGTGAAATGGATGAGTTTAAAATCTGGAACCGGGCATTGACTGCCGGTGAAGTGCAACCTGGTAATTCTAATGAAGGATTAATTGTTTGGCTCGATTTTGAATCAACCGAAGGATTGAAGATCGCAGAGAAAATCAATGGGTTTGACGTTGAATTGCTTGAAAGGGAGTTTCAATTTCCGGAAATGCTCAGATATGGGACAAGACTTGAAATCCCCTCGAAATTTTCAAATATCCAGTGGTTTGGAAGGGGACCGCAGGAAAATTACCAGGACAGGAATACGGCTGCCTTTGTCGGGCAATATCAAAGTACGGTTGCTGAT
This sequence comes from uncultured Bacteroidales bacterium, assembly GCA_963749345.1. GTDB lineage: Bacteria > Bacteroidota > Bacteroidia > Bacteroidales > JAADJA01 > JAADJA01. Next base: position 2,353,387 of record CAVVMO010000004.1, read on the forward strand.
CAGGTAATGCCTTACATTCGTCCGCAGGAGTATGGTTACAAAACTGATACCCGCTGGTTTGCCATACAGGATGAAAAGGGCAAAGGATTGATGTTTATCGGGGAACCTTTGATCTCTTTTTCTTCACTCCCATATACCATCGATGACCTTGACCAGGATACTAAGCCCAACTATAAACACACCAACGATTTGATTCCAAAGGATTTTATCTCACTGAATGTTGATTACAAACAAACCGGCGTAGGAGGCGATGATAGCTGGGGCGCCAGACCCCATGATCAATATACGTTGAATTATGGGGAGTATGAATATAAATTTATCCTGAGGCCATTATGGGGTAAAGAAAATCTGGGAGAATTGAGCAAGTTCCGTTTCAAGATAGAATAACTTTTAGATTTTTAAATTCTGTTGGAATAATTTTTTTCTTTTATATTATTTGGTCTAAAGCGTTTGCTTTGTTTGTGTTACGCTAATTAGAACCTGCTGACAACCCTTGTTTTAGTTTAACTGTCTATTCTTCGGCATGTAATTTTTGGGGATAAACATGCGGTTTATTAATACTTTTATTACGTTTGCAAAAAAAAATCTGATCATGAAGAAGAAAAGTTTACTCCTCCTGGTGAGTGCATTGTGCATTGTTCTCAGCGCCTTTTCAGCAGAGGTGAATGTCGAAAAAGCCCGCATTGTCGCAAAAAATTTCTATTTCGAGAAAGCCAACCTTTATCATGGCGGCATTGCTTTTAACGATGTAGTGCTGGAGGAAACCTTCACAAAAACAACCGGCGGCAGAAATGATTATTATGTTTTTACCCTTGCCGGAAATGGGTATGTGATCGTTGCTGCCGAGGATGTTCTGCAGCCAGTGATCGGATATTCGTTTGATGCTCCATATCTGGATGAGGATCAGCCTGATTCGTATAGAAATTTCATTCAGACATACCGGGATGCCATTCTGTTTATTCGCAACAATAACCTTCAGCAATCTATAGATATTAAAACACTTTGGAATTATTATTCAACTGATAATCCTGAAATGCTGACCAAATCAACTGGTTCGAAGTCAGTTGATCCCTTGGTACAATGTAAATGGAATCAATCGTATCCTTATAATGTTAATTGTCCGGCAGACGCGGGCGGATCAGGTGGTTATGTCTATGCCGGATGCGTAGCTACAGCCATGGCTCAGGTAATGTATTACTGGAGGTATCCGCTTCAGGGAACAGGCTCGCATACTTATTATTATTATCCTTACGGTAACCTGACTGCCAATTTTGGAGCTACGACTTACCAATGGGAGGGGATGAAAAATTCAATCGATTACGAATATCCGGGTCCGATTGCTGAGCTTCAATATCATTGTGGTGTCGCTGTAGATATGATGTATGGCCCGAATGGTAGTGGCGCTTACAGTTCAGATGTTCCACCAGCATTGATTAATTATTTTGGCTATTCACCTGATTGCTATTTCACCTGGAAGGATGACCATAGTAACACTGAATGGGTAAACATGCTGAAAGAAAATATTGATAATAGCTGGCCGATGTATTATTCAGGGTATAGCTCGGCAGGCGGTCATGCTTTTGTTTGCGACGGTTACCAGGAGGAGTATTTCCATTTTAATTTTGGATGGGGCGGATCACAGGATGGTTTTTATACATTGTTATCAGTGAATGGATTTAATGATGGACAGGGTGCTGTTTTTGATACCTACCCTGAATCTAACTATCCATATTACTGCACCGGTGACCATTTGGTAACAATTAAAAGCGGTTCAATAACTGATGGTAGCGGACCGATAGATAATTATGAAAACAATGTGAATTGTTCATGGTTATTTACTCCGCAAACTGGCAGCGATTCTATCAGCAATATTAAAATCGTTTTTCGCACTTTCGAAACAGCTGAGAATGATGTTGTAACAATCTATAATGGCCCGACCATTCAAGATGAGGTTCTTGGATCATTTTCGGGAAGTGAACTGCCACCTACTATAACTTCATCCAGCCTGGAGGTTTTGCTTGTTTTTAATTCGGATGGCTCGGGGACGGCAAAAGGGTGGCTGGCTGAATTTACAGCCATTACCCCTGATTTCTGTAAAGGTTTAGTGACATTTGAAGAAAACTCCGGAACCATCAATGATGGCAGCGGCACATTTGATTATCATAACACCACTATGTGTATGTGGATGATTACTCCTCCATCTGCCCAATCGGTAACATTGACTTTCAATGCTTTCGAAACTGAACCCAATGTTGACCGGGTCCGGATTTATGATTATGAAACCCAGGAGTTACTGGCTACTTATTCAGGTTCATATCCTGCATCGAATTTACCAGCACCAGTCACTTCCCCAAGTGGTAAAATGTTTATTAGTTTTTCTACCAATGGCAGTATAACTTCTGCAGGTTGGGAGGCAATTTATAATGCTGTAACTACCGGCATAGATAATACCTTGCAATCAGATAGTCAGTACAGGATTTTTCCGAATCCTGCAAATGATAGAATTACGATTGAATTTTCTGAAGACCAATCCGGAATAATCGATATTAAATTAATCTCTTTATCTGGAGTTTCAGTGATAGAAAAGAAATTGACAGTTGAGGAGATGACAGGGGTTCATCATTTAGATATTACCGATGTGCCAGACGGGATCTATCTTTTGCAAATCACCGGAAATTCAAATTCTGAGACAAAAAGGATCATAATTCAATAGGGCCGGCTGAGAAAAATGAAATTGACTTTATATATTTGGTTTGATAATATATTCGATTATGGCTTGCCAAAACCTTGATTGTAAATTTGGATATATTGTATTCAGTATACCTTCGGAAAATATCTATTTTGTTGAAAGAAAAGCTTTTAAATAAAGCTGAAATTAGGATGGCAAAACATCTTGTAACGTTTCAATCCTTTGTTTTAAATTTGCTTGATTGGTTTAATAAACCATTCAGAAAAATTATTCCACCAGAAACATTCCGTTATGCTGCCATGGGAGGGATAAACACCTTTCTGGATATTTTTCTGTACTTTATTTGCTATAATTTTATCTTAAGAAAGCAAATGTTAGACCTGGGATTTGTCGTTATTAGCCCTCATATCGCTTCGTTTATTTTTGTTTTTCCCATCACGTTTTTCACCGGTTTCGTTGCAGGGAAATATATAACTTTTACAGGATCATCCTTAAAAGGGCGAATTCAGCTTTTCAGGTATGCTGTGGCTGTAACTGGATCAATTGTCCTGAACTATGCATTTTTAAAGCTTTTTGTTGAATGTTTTAGCATCTGGCCGACGGTTTCCAAAATGTTTACAACAGTAATTGTAGTTTTATACAGCTATATGATTCAAAGGTACTTTACCTTTAAATCGATTCATATTCAATTAATGAAATAGCAAAGGTCCTTCAGTAAACATTCATTTTAGACACAAATCCAGAAATAAAAACTTGTGGTTGGCTTGTGAATATGCTGCACTAATCTTTGAGGCACCTCACTGAAAGTCCAAAGTTTTTATTCGATGCATTTCGGAATATATCCATTCTGGTATTGCTTAGATTACGGCGATAAGCGCTTGTACCGCTTTCAGTTGAAGTCCAGAATCTTCCGGCAATCAGAAAACTTGGAAATGTTCCATCAGTATTTCGAACTCCACCAGGTAATGCAGTATATCCTGCAGAATTGGTTGCACCTGTATTGGGCCAGGCCCAATGCTCCCATCCGGTTTCTTTCAGATTTCCACCGGCATCATAACCCCGATCACCTTCTAAATCCCAGATAGGATCTCCCACTCCATATTGACTGTCAACAGTACCTTCAAGTACTTTCCATTCATCATCTGTGGGCAGGTGCCAGCCCTGCATACATATTCCTTGAATTCCAGGTACTGTATTGTATTCCATCATCTCTGCCCAGGAATAAAGACCACCATAAACGCCGCAATTGGCCTCGATATTACCCTGACAATATTTTTCAATTATCGAATTATCAGTCATGTTGTCTCCTCCCCCGATTCTTGTCCCGATATTTATATTTTCAGCCATCCAGCATTGAGTGCCAATTAAAACAGATGTGTATACATTATTATTTCTAACATCCTTAAACGTTGAACCACAGGAAAATGGAGCAAAATTTATCAGAACATCATCAGAAAGTGATCCGCAGGAGTTGGATATGATCCAGCTTAAAGTATAGTTGGTTCCTGGCAATCCACTGAATAATGTAGTAGGATTGTAAGGATCAATTAAGTAGCCTCCAACACCGCTTTTAATACTCCATTCTCCTGTTCCGGAAGAGGGAGTATTGGCTTGAATGGTCGTGGTGGCACCTGTAATGTTATTCTGGTCGGGGCCAGCATCAGGTTGTGTGGGTTGAGGGAGACATGTTCCGTTCACTTCATACCAATGAATACCGTCATAGTAATTTATCTTATTGGTAGTTGTATTAAAGAAATTCGTCCCTATCGGAATGGTGGCCATTATATCTCTTTGTTCGGTGGTCAGATTCATAAGCCTTTCGCTGGTGATCGTATGCAAAGCATAGGGTACCGATAATAATTGAGATGTGCCAAGGAATTCAAAAGAAGTTCCGCCTGCAATGTCAATCTCAAGTTTAAGAAAGTAATTATCAGCAGCCCAGTCGATGGCGCTGAAATTACCATTTTCAACCACTCCTTTTCCAATATCAAGGGTGATTGTTCCAAATGGGTTGGTTGATACTGCATGTATTTCACTATAATCAACTATGCCGGTTTCGCTACCCTTTAAAATACTCACTTTAGCCGCAATAAGTTGATTGGTAATGATAACACCGGAAATATCTCTAACTACAGCCTGGTATTTAAATGACATTGGCGGCTGGGCATAAATTCCGGTGCTTATTAAAAGGACCGTAAATAAAACTGATTTGCAAATTTTTTTCATAGATACTACCAATTTGAAATTAAAGAAATCCATTGATTTTTTTTCAGAAACCGAGAGATATAACATTAACAATCCTATTTTGTCTAAAAATGTCACTCACCAATTAAGTTAATCCTTAATGCATCTAACCGAAAGGCCAAAAAGCTTATTAGTAGCATCGCGATAAATATCAGCCCGGGTAGTATTCAAAACCCTGCGGTATGCGGTAGTGCTGCTTTCATTTGATGTCCAAAACCGACCTATAATCTGAAAACTTACCCACGTGCCATCTGTATTGCGCGCGCCTCCGGGTAAAGCGGTAAATCCGAAAGAATTGGTGGCTCCTGTGTTGGGGAATACCCAGTGAGTAGTTCCTGTTTCTTTCAGATTACCACCTGCATCAAAGCCACGATCTCCTGTTAGATCCCAAATCGGATCTCCTACTCCAAAATTACTGTCAACTGTCCCTTCAAGTGTTTTCCACTCAGCATCTGTAGGTATATGCCATCCTGGGGTACAAATGCCCTGTGTTCCGGGTACTGTATTATATTGCATCATTTCGGACCATTGGTATAATCCGCCATAAACATCGCAATTACTTTCGAGGTTGCTGTTACAATATTTTTCAATAGTACCTGTATTCGACATATTGCTCGTACCATCAATCCGGGTTCCAATATTTATGTTTTTAGCCATCCAGCATTGGGTTCCGATCAGCACTGTATTGTAAGTTTTTCCATCACGGTAATCAGTCAGGACTGTACCGCAATTGAAGGCGGAAGTGGTAAAAGTAATATTCATGTCATCACTCGATATGCCGCAACCATTGGTGATTGTCCACCGAAGAGTGTAGGAACTATTAGCCAGGCCGGAAAATGCGCTTGTCGGACTTGATGGATCATTGATAACACCACCAATGCCACTAATGATGGTCCATTGACCTGTTCCTGTTAAAGGTGTATTTCCTGCAAGTGCAGTAGGGGAGGGAACACTGATCTGATCAGGTCCGGCATTGGCGGGCGGACCGGATACTCCTATGGTGATATTTACTTCATCGTACGTAAATCCACAAGCAGTTGTAATCGTCCACATTAGAATATAACTGTTTCCTTCCAACCCATTAAACTGACTTGTTGGATTGTTCGGTTCTGCAATACTTCCATCCGTTCCACTTACAATTTCCCAGTTTCCTGTACCATATTGAGGTGTATTTCCAGCAAGTAAAGTTGTTGTACAAGCATCTGTTTGGTCAGAACCGGCATTTGCTGTGGTAGGTTGCGGCTCACAATTTCCGGTTAGTTCGAACCAGCTTACGCCATTATAAAAATTTAGCCTTTTTGTAGTGGCGTTATAGAAACAAGCACCCTCAGGAATTACTGTCATTGTATCCCTTATAGCACTTGTTATGGTTGGAAATTTTTCGCTTGTTTTTGTATGAAGAGCATAAGGAACAGAGAGTAACTGGGAAGTACCCATAAATTGAAAATTGATTCCACCTGCAATATCTATTTCAAGTTTTATGAAATAATTATCCAGTCGCCAGTCAATGGATGAAAAAACACCTGATTCAATTGTCCCATTTCCTATGTCGAGGGTAATTGTACCAAATTGATTCGTCGCACTACTATGTACTTCACTATAAACTACCGGACCTGTTTCGGTTCCAATTAGCAAGCTAACTTTAACTGATACCAGTTGGTTTGTAATGACATTGCCGGAAAGATCTCTTACTACAGCCTGATATTTAAACGACTGTGGTATTTGTGCAAAAATCCCAATAGTTAAACTAATTGCAATAATAACTGATAAGGATAACTTTTTCATAATCTGAAGGAATAAGATGAATAATTATACGATAAAATGAATGATATTTCCCAAATGTAAATCTAATAATTGAATATAATGATCCAAAAACAATATGTGAATTTATACTTGTACGTAGTAATTATCTCTTTGTTAACAGAATTTTCAGTTTTTTTAGAAACAAAGTAAGTCAGCCTTATGTACTGTATAAACAAAGTTGGTAAGGTAATGTTTAGTGCATTGCAAAAATTCAATTTTCGTTATGATTTTCTATTCATGCTCCTGATATCCAAATAGCTTCCTGTTTTTTATTTGCTGCTGGATATATTTCGGAACCATATCTTCCCATCCTTTCTCACCCTTTTGAATCATTTTCAATACCCTTTTGGAATTGATATATAGCCATTTCTTCTTTACCTCCTTAAGGTCAAGAATCTTTCGGTTATGCTTGAGGAATTGATATAAAAATTCAAGGTTTTCTGGTAATGGAAGATTTTCAGCAGTCAGTAAGTGTTCCCCTTTTGTTGGATCATCAATGGAAACAGAAGAAACCGTGGGATAAACGTAAAGTTTCATATTTTCCGGGAACATCTTTCCCAGGGCTTCGAGAATACCTCCTTTTAAGTCTTTGTAATACTTATTATCAAGCACATTGAGCAGGGTAGGGATGCCGATCACGATCCTGAGGTTCTTTATTTTGAAACGGGAAAAAAAGGATACAAGTTTGTAATATTCCATAAAGGCCGAAACCATTACGTTTTGTCCCATGCCATTCAGAATATCCACCCGTGCCAGGAAATCGCGTTCATCCAGTTCGCCCTCTTCCATCAGGTTGTTGATCGTCATTTCGCATAATGCAAGGGTATTGTCCCTTTCGTAATCTTCGTCGCGTTTAAAAAGCGCATAGGAGGATTTCAGCATATCAAATCCTACATAAGTGATGGGTCTGAAACTACCACGGAATGCCAGCACATTTTTATTATAAAGCATGTCTGCCGGTTCCTGAACAGATCCATACCGGTCGAACATGATGGCCTTTGTTATTCCGTTTTTTACAAGTTGTACGGCAAGCAACCGGTTATCGACGTAATCGAGATCTTTGCCTTCCATGCGGATCATCGTAAGATCGATCCTGTCGGGTGACAAGTTATCGAGCAGCGACTGAAGGAAAGTATTTGGATACTGCTGATAGAAGTAGCATGCATAGATCAGGTTCACACCCAGGATACCTAATGTATTCTGTTGTAAAAGTGTTTCCTGTTCAAGTAATCTGACATGCAGGATCACTTCATTGGCAGGTGACGCAGGGTTTAATTGAAACCGGACCCCCAGCCAGCCATGTGCCTGGTTGTCTTTTTTGTAATTTATGGTAACTACTGTGTTGGCAAATGAGAAATAACAAGTTGGATGATCCCTTTTTTCAACCAGGATATTGATTAAATCATTGTATTCAGTATCGAGCATTTTCAATAATCGCTCTTCCGAAACATACCTTCCGGGCTTTCCTTCATTATATATCCTGTCGCTGAATAGCTTGTCGTAGGCTGAAATGGTTTTGGCAACTGTGCCAGAAGCACCCCCTGCCTGAAAGAAATTCCTTGCAACCTCCTGTCCTCCTCCGATCTCGGCAAAAGTACCATAGATGTTTTCATTGAGGTTTACCTGCAAGGCCTTCCGGTTTGTGCTTAATATTTCTCTTTCCATACCTGATAATTATTGCCTGTTATACCGCATTAAATTACTTTAAATCAATGAAGGAAGCATTGATATTGGGAAAAGCTAACCACTAATGTAGATGCGATGGCAATATGCAGTTTAAATGTAGCGAAAACTTGATGATCAGCCGTCTTTCTTTTCTTCAGTTGGCTTGTCTTTTTTGGAAGCCTGATCAGGATTCATGCCTTCCTTAAATTCACGAATACCCTGTCCAATGCCTTTCATTAGTTCAGGAATTTTTTTGCCACCAAACAATAATACGACTACTACAACAATAAGGATAATTTGCCAAGGGCCAACTACACCGATAAGAATATTTGCTGTCATTTCTCAATTTTTAGGAAACAAAGGTACAAATTTTTAATGGCTACCTATTGATGCAATATTTTAAAATCTTTAATAAACAAGTGAAATTGAAATATAAGATTCTTAAGATATTGTTGAGCAGGTTTAACTGTAACATTGGCAAGATTCTCTTAATCTCCTTACATCAGCATTCCCGCAAGAGTAGCTGAGATATAAGAGGCCAGGGTACCGCAAACCATCGCTTTCAATCCGAGTCTGGCCAGGTCTGCCTTCCGGTTGGGCGCCAGTGCTCCGATTCCCCCAAGCTGGATAGCAACAGAACTGAAATTAGCAAACCCGCACAACGCAAAGCTTGCTATTACAGCAGCCTTGGCCGAAAGGGCACCTGAGTTTATCAGAGGCGTCAGGTCGGTATAGGCAACAAATTCATTGATCACCATTTTGGTTCCCATTAAAGATCCAACGGTTTGTGCTTCGGCTGAAGGAACGCCCATTGCCCAGGCAAAGATGCTAAATACCGCCCCGAAAATATCTTTTAATCGCAAATGGGAAACATCTATTCCAGCGAAGTCAAGTGAAATTCCTGTCCATGCAAGGAAATTGCCAAAGTACCCGAGCAATCCGTCAATTAGGGCAATCAGCGCGATTACACCAATCAGCATGGCAATGACATTGATCGAAACTTTCATTCCATCACTCGCTCCATGGCTGATGGCATCCATGATGTTGGAATGTTCTTTTTTGATCTCAAGTTTAACTTTTCCTTTGGTTTCCGATTCTTCGGTTTCAGGATAAACAATTTTGGCAATCACGAGCGCTCCGGGGGCAGCCATAAGGCTTGCTGCTAAAAGATAGGATGCCGGTACACCCATCGAAATATAAATTGCCATCACCCCTCCGGCTATACAAGCCATGCTGCCGGCCATGGATGCCAGCAGTTCCGACCGGGTCATCCCGCTCAGGTAGGGACGAATCATGATCTGAGCTTCAACCTGCCCAACGAATGCACTTGCCACATTTGAGAGTGCTTCGCTTCCACTGACGCGCATGGCCCAGTGCACGAACCTCGCTATGACTGCTACCACCCGCTGCATAAGGCCAATATGATAGGCTATAGCCACAAGTACACATACAAAGATGATTGTTGGAAGAAGAATAAAGACAAACATTCCCTGCTTTACAAGGTTGGGCGGAAGAATTTCGGTAACTTTGGTCAGGTCACCAAAAACGAACAACGCTCCTTCGTTTGAGAAATCAAGCAGTTTGTTGATAGCTTTACCGATCCAGTAAAATATCTCCTGACCGATGGGGACTTTTAGGATAAATACTGCGAGCCCGATCTGTAAAAGAAGACCTGTAATGACAAGCCGATAGTTAATGGCCTTTCTGTTGTTCGACATTAAAAATGCCAGCCCGAAAATGAGGATCAGGCCGAGAAGTCCTATAAATCTGTCCATAAAGTCAGGATAATTGTTAATTACAATAGAAAAATTATCTTTATTTCAGGCTTCCTGTAAAAATGTAATTTTCACGGGAATTACCAATGGTGCAAATATCATAAAAATAACTCTCCTGACTGCAAAGGGAACTAAAAAAGAAAACCAGGAAAATATTCAGGTGTTGTTTGTACCCTCATAATTTAACCTGCATATAGTTTTAGTTTTATTTTCCTGAACCTTTAAACAGGTTTAACATGGAGAAGCCTGACAATACCCTTGAAAGGATAGCAACACTTCCAAGTGCCGCTGTCAGCCATCCTATCATGTTATTGAATGCTCCCTGGTTGGTGACGAAAACAAGGATGAAAAGTGCCAGGATTATCAGGATGATCGGAAGCTTCATGTTTGACCATAAACCCTTTAATTTTGCCTCATTTTCAATTTGTAAAGCTTGTTCACGGTTAATTATTGTAAGAACAAAATTCCTGAAACTGTTACTGAATAATATTATTCTGCCATCCTCATCCTGGATGAAGATACCCTTCATTAACAGGTTGTAAATGACCGGCAGGTTTTTCGGATTGAGCAATCCATCCTGTGCAATATCATATATAAGATATTGTTCCCGCCTGGTACAGTTCTGCCAAATGCTGTGATAAAGGATATGAATTTGACTTTGTTTATATAATATTGCATCTTCATAGTCAAATAGATGGCTAAGAGCCACTTCGGGGAGATTCAATTCGCCGAGTGGTAAGTAAGATTTCCTGAACTCACTGGTCGTTTCAAGATACCTTTCGAAAAGGGCTTCATCCAAATTGTAAACTGCAGTATTGATATTGGTGAGCAATTGAGGCACCAGGATAATTATCTGCTGTTGATACTGGTTCACACGTGCATATTCTTTCAGGCTGTCGATCAACTTTATTTTTGTTTCAATATTTTTCTTTGAATAGCTTTCATAATCAGCAATAAGAATTTTTGGGAATTTTTTTTCTCCCAGTCGTTTAACTTCATTTTGGACAAATGAAAAATCACCGGACCGGGAAAGATCAATTAGTGGCAGGTTTTTTTCATCAGGACGAAGTTCGGAATATTCAGTTATTTGCTCCAGTAAATGGTTCAATCCCATTGAAAAAGCAGTGCATACTACAATACAATTCTGGTTGGTGGTCAACATTTTATTCAAGTCCTTCTGCGGATGAGGAATTAGCTTCAGCAGAAAAACTTTTCGCGACCAAAAAGTCACAAAGTTGTAAACCACCAGGAGAAGAACAAGAAATGAAATTATCAGAATTAACACAATGCCTTTTTCTTCAAATTTACGACCGATCAGAGACCTGAAACTGAATAATGGCCTTGCTGATTGAATCGTTAATCCCGATCCTCCAGAATAGATTATCAAGGAATCACTGGAATTAATTTGCCAAAAGAAATGAGTAGATTCGTTTGAAGATTTTGCATTTAAAACGTCTGAGGCAACTACGGTTGTATCCAATGCTATTCTTAACCTTTTAATTAAGCCTTTTTCAGGCTCTGCCGAAGCGTTAGAGTAGTGGTATTTGCCTTTTGTAATATTGGTAAATGATTTAACAATGGTGGTGTCTGAGAGCTTATTGGGTTTTTGATCCACTCCCCGGGCCAGACTAAGCTGAAGATTTTTTACATAAAGTTCCTTTTCATATTCCCAGGCATTTTTATAAAAACTATATACCGGTAACAATCCGAGAAATAAGATCAGGATGAAAATGTAGGCATTGAAACGGGCGGTGTAATTTTTAGGTGTTAAAAATTTCAGCCTGTCAGCAATCTGCAACGAATAACTCATCATTAAAATGAACAAAACAACGGATACTAAAACACCTGCTTTCTGGATAACAGATGCATTCGGGATCATAAAATTTATGACAATTCCCGGAATAATAGTGGAGCTGAAAAATGCGACATCTTTCCATTGTCTCATCATTGCCTTGATCGACCGGTAATGCTTTAAATAGAGAATGTTCAAAATAAAAACCAGTGAAAAGAAAACGTAAGAAGAATAAAGATTGCGGTAGATACCAAATAAAAAGTATAGAAATCCAACAATTATAAGAGAGAGAATGAGGGTAAAGTAGGTGGTTCCTTTTTGTTGAGAAGGCCAGAACCAATTAAATAATAATTCCCTTCCCTGCACCTTGTAGCTCCGCCTGAAATCAATGAATAGGTAGATAAATGTAATGAAGATAATGGTTAAAAATAGTGTGAAATACAAAAGCGAAGATAGGCTGAGGATTTGAACATCAATAATGTATTCATAGTCATAATCGAGAAAGGTTACGATGAATAAAGGCAATGTACCAATAGGACTCATATGAAACATCCTGTTTTTAGAATTGTAGGATTGAAAAAATGTCATGTCCGTGTTACCGTGCAATGCACTTTTTAAATCAAAATCACCATCGGTTTCTTTTAACAGGTTTTCCTGGAGTTCTTTGTCTTTATCTTTATGAAACAATACCTGACCCTTCTGGTCGATGATCATGTAGGAAATTTGTGAAGGTAATTTTAAAGCCTTCAGGCATTCAAGTTCCGTACCCATTGTTACTACACGTGGTTTGAAAAACTGACTGGTATCATTACAAGAGGCTAATTCATTTTTAAAGGCTTCCTGATCTCTAAGTCTTGTTAAATTGATGGAGGAATTAACCTTCTTGCTAATAATCGCATTATGCTTTCCTGTTGTCCATGAAACAATCGAGCCGAAATAAAATTCAGAATTTGAAATTGAACTATCCCTCCAAAGCTGCTGGTTGAGGGAATATTTGAAGTACTCTCTTTCGCTTACGTTTGCCCTGGGAGTTATTTTCTTGGGTTGCCATCTTACTAACTGATAACCGTCCTTGTTCATCCAGGTCATAAAATCAAAAGAGTGCACGCGGCTCGTATCATCGTAATAATATTTTTCTTTTACGTTTCCTTCCCGCTGATAATAGACCGATTCTTTCTTATCTATAATCCTGAGCTTATCCCTGATTTCATTTTTTAATCCTATCCCGATCTGATCGGCATAGCTTTTAAGTAATTGTTTCCGGTTTTCATAATCAGGCCCGTATTTCGAAAAAAGATAAACGATCATGAGCATTAAAAACGCTGTTCCTGCAATTTTTACGATAAAGCTCAAAATAACATCTCGTGTCGAGAGTCTTTCACAATCGCTGAGCAATATCAATTTCAGGATGGGTAAGGATAGGATAAGCAGTACAAGTGCGAAAAATATAGCTGCCAGGGTTACAGGGTTTAACCTGAAAGTTTCTCCGATAAAATATTCTTTCTCGATAAGTCCTCCGATATACACAGTGAATGCCTCGTTAAGATTTACTGGGATCAGGTAAACAATATGCGGCTTACCGTTGTAGTAAATAGTGCTGATTATGGATGAATGCCGGATATAGCTGTTTTTAATAAGGGAGTCATACGAAATCTCCACTTCAGGGCTAATTGGTATATCACTATAGATAACTTTTCCTTTATCAGCTGAAATCTTAGATAAAGCAATGTACTTTTTGAAGAAATCGTGTTGCATGGTATTGGCTAAAAGCCTTGAAAACCCATAGCTCAGCCTCACTTCAAAAGTATTGCTTCTCACATTAACAATAACTTTATTACTATCAAAATGGGATGTTATCAAAAGCTTGTCAAATTGAGGATTATATCTAATCAGTTCAATTTTAACTGGGAAACCTGTTGTATCGAAATAGTTGTAAAACTTTTTTAAAAAATCACTGGAATTTTTACTTTCAAGCCTTGCCTGGTCTATGGAATTCAGGATTACTTTCTGATCATTGCTGTATTTGTCCCCAATGTTTTGCTCCACCTGTTCCATGATCCGAAAGGCTTTTTCATGGAACTGATGTTCTTTGTATTTAACGTAGAAAAAATAGTAATAACCAAAAACCAGGGAAATAATGATAATCGTGATGAGGCTGATGATGTTGAAACGTTTGCGGCGTGTTATCGATTCCATAGTTTACTGTTTTTAGTAGTCAATGAATTTTAAGTAACAACGACCTGATCCTTTCTTTAATAGCACCTGATCCGCGAAGGGCCGTTATTTAACACCAATAGGTCACGCATATAAAAGTAATACATATTTAGAGAAAATTGCATGTTCCGGAACAAATAAATCCAATATTAAAATTAAAAATTTCTTTGCAGAAATTTATATGCATTGTCATGCATAAACCAATCAACCACATCACCCGGATTCACCCTGTTAAAGGGTTTGAGATTAGCTGCCAACGGGGAGTTGAAATAATTAAAGGCATGCTTTTCCAGGTTACTTTCCAAAAGATACATTTGCTCAGCAGTCCAATATCCGTTTAAGGGATTGATCATGCCGTCGAAATCAGAACCGATAGATTGTATTCCCCAGCCATATAGGTTTTGTTTGTCGAGTATCTCAGCTATGTGTTGAATCTGGTTCCAGATCAATCTCGATTTGTAGAACAGCATATCCCTCCGGTTCATATTTCCTTTTGTTTTCTTAATCTCGGATTTACTCCCGACACGGCGTTCATCTAACTGAATGCCGAAAATACCCCCTGATACTGCAACCTTTATGATTTCATCATCAAAGAAATTTATGTCTTCTTCCTGGAACTTCCCGTAGGTGTTTTGGTTATCGATCACTCTTTCTCTGGATGACCTAAATCCATTGACGGCGCCATGGCTTACAATTAATGGTATATTTTCATTTACATAATCTTTTTTAAGCATCTCATAATATTCATTCCGCGACTGCACGCTCATGTGCTTTATATCGATTAATATCCTTTTCCCGTTGGTTTTATCAAGTAATTTCTTTAACACTTTCTTCCCGAGAATGGTAAATCCTGTATCCAAACCTTCAGACTGGTCAGCAGAAATCTTTGATAAACTGGTGAGGCTTTTGGCATGTCCGCAAATCTCATTATAGAAATGATGGGTCAGACCCATAAAAAAAGTCTTTTATCCCATTTCTTAACTTTATCAATATTATTCAAGACTTCCTGTTCATTGGTTACCCTGCCCATGGCCTTTAGTCCGGTATTGAAAACATTGGCTCCTTCTATTGTCAGCACAACATAAATGGTTTTGATACCCTTCTCTGGTTCCTGCTCAATTTCGTCGAATCCCGACACCATCCTGTAACGGCATCTTTCACCTTCAATCTTCATTTCCTTTCCATCAAGCTGCCTGTAAAAGTTGTATTCCATTTCAAGATCGGTAAAATAGTCGGGCATCTGCTGAAGGTAATCAATCCTTTCTTGACCCACACCCATCACAAGGTTCTTTAAAGAATCGGCATTCTGTTTAGTTCCCATCTTATCGATAACCCATCCTTTTTCAGGTGGATACAATGAAACAATTACAACATGAGAACCACCGTATGCCAGGGTGGAAAAATCAGCCTGTGTGAACTTAGTCAATGAAACCGCAATGTTTAGCGCTTTATCAAATACAGTAGGCGGATCATAATGCCAAATGCTATTTGCAACCCTCCGGTTGGTATTGTTTTCTCCTTTATTTGAATTAAAGCTTTTCCCGAAAGGTTTCATGGCGGGATGGCAATGAAGATCGATGAAGTTATTTTCCATTGTAGATTGAGATTAGTTGAAATAGTAATTTTTAAGCGAGTTCACCTGATAATAAAAGAACGATTGTTTCTGATATCGAAACACTTTAAAAGGTCGAATGTTCAAATGTGGAGGTTTGAAAACATTATAATTTGGAGGAATGTTTTAGTTCAGATTTGTTCAAAAATGGGAATGTTTTTTGGTGTTTCGTGTAACTTCATGCTTTCAACAATATACATGTCAATCTCACCTTTATTCTTTGCCTGTATTTTACCCCGGTGATTGCAATTGAACTGATCTTTTATCAATTCGTAGGTGGTCCCGGAAATATTGACCTGTCCTGGAATTCCGCTCGATTCCATCCGGCTCGCTGTATTCACTGCATCTCCCCAGATATCGTAGGCGAATTTATTTTTACCCACAACGCCAGCAATGACGGGTCCGGTATGGATGCCAATTCGCAACTCCCAGTAATCCTTTCCCTGATCTTCACGATCCGATTTCAGTTTCTCCATGTATGCTTTGATTTCCAAACCGGCTTTTACAATATCAACCGGGTTGGTTTCATTTGCCACTGGTATTCCGCCGGCACACATGTAGGCATCTCCGATGGTTTTAATCTTTTCAAGGTTATGCTTGTCGATGATCCTGTCAAATTCCATAAAACACTGATTCAGTTCTTCAACCAATTGCTGAGGTGTCAGCTTTTCGGCAATCGATGTAAATCCTTTAAAGTCAGTAAAAAGAACCGAAACCATGTCGTAATGCTTGGGCGTGGCTGAACCTTTTTCTTTTAGTTCTTCGGCTGTTTCGTGACCGGAAGAATATTTAGCAGTAGTTTTTCCGATCGTTCCTTTTCATCTTCAATGATCTTCTTGGTTTTTCTCACGTATTTGTAACGGTTAAATAAACCGCCGGCAAGAAGCAGGAGAAGAATTCCTGTAATACCTGCTGCATTCCTTATAATTTTCTGACGCCTGATATCGAGTTCCTGCAAAGCTTTATCCTTGGTGAGAAGGTCAACTTCAGCCTGTTGCTTTTCAATATCATAAAGCAGGGATTGCGCCTGCAGATTTTTATCCATTTCGTCATCATACAAGGTATCTTTAATGCTTGTAAACAATGTCTGGTATTTAAAGGCATTCTGATAATCGGAGAGTTTTGAATAAGCTAATGCCAGCCCTTCGTAAGCTTCTTTCCTTTCAATTTTTGCTCCAATGTTTTCTGCTATTGCAAGGGCTTCCAGGTAAGAATTAACAGCAGATTGCAGATCTCCTTTCATTTCATAGGTAGTTGCAAGGCCAAGCAGAGACTGTGCCATCTCCAGCCTTGCATTCAGGCTTTTTGCCTTCTCAAATCCTTCTTTTTGTTTGCTTATGGCTGTATTATAATCTTTTCTTTTGGCATACACTTTTCCTATGTTATTCAAGGCATAGGCAACATTTCCACTTTCAGATTTTTTATAGGCGACCAATGCTTTATTAAAATAAAAAAGAGCTGAATCATCTTTATCTCGTTCAAGGTATATTTCACCAATATTTACGCAAGAGGTTCCAATGGCATCATTATCCCCCAACTCCTCACTTAAGGGCAAGGCCTTAAAATAATATTGAAGGGCAAGATTGTAGGTGGCCTTCTTATTAAAATAAACTGCCCCGAGATTTACCAATGCGGTTGCTATCCTTAGTTTATCATTTATTTCTTCCGAAGCACGAAGCGATTCCAAATAACTAACTACAGCTTTATTATCATCCCCCTGGTTAAAATAAATAGCTCCGATATTGTTAAGCATATTGGCAACGCCTAATTTGTCGCCAATAGAATCAAACGTCGCTTTCGATTGTTGCCAGTAATTAATGGTTTCAAGATACGCTCCCTGAAAATAATAGCTCATCCCAATATATTTTAAAGCCAAAGCCACATCTTTTTTTAAACCAAGCCGCTCTGCAATTTCTTTTGCTTGCTGGCCATATTGGATTGATTCCTTTGGAGATGTTCGGCAATAATGCTTGCTCAGAGCGATTAATGCATTCACTTTCACGGTGTCCGCTTTAGCTGATTCCAAAATTGCCTTCAGGCTATCAGCCGGATTATTCTGCGCATATGAACAGACGAATTGAAAAAGCAGTAAAAAAATTAAAAGTACTTTTTGTGTATTTATTTTCATTGATCCTTTCGCAATAGTTCTGAATTCGTTTTCAATTTTCAAATAAAGGTTAAAAGGATGATAAACAATTATTCATAGCAGCTAAACAAAAAAAAGAGGGATTTGTTGAAATCCCTCTTCGACTAATTAATCAAATTATTCTATGAAAAAAAGATCTGGATTGCTAATCCTTAATTATCCTGAATGTTTTAATTTCATCAACAAGGTTTAACCGGATAATGTAGACACCTGGCTCCAAAGCTGAAAAATCCATTTCCAATGTTGCCCCTGAGGCATTGATGTTTCCAACCTCGCAAACCTTGCCAAAAAGGTCAAAGATGACAACATCCTTTTCCGTAACCATTGCTTCACCAAGGTTTATATAAACTTTATCCGAAGTTGGATTGGGATATGCCATAATTTCATCCGTTGGATTGATGTCGTCTTCTGTAACTTCAGTTACGACTGTTGATTTATTGCAGGATGGGGAACTATGGATAGCATAGGCATAGGAAGACTGTTTTTGGGTACCCTGATAACTTTTAACCAGCCACTTAATTTTCACCCCGTCGAACTTCGCGCTAAAGAATCCTTCACCAGAAGTGAATAATTCAGGTTGTCCTTCGGTACTGAATGAACCTCCATATCCAATGATTAAATTATCGCTTCCCAGAGGAACGAATACATCTGTTGCATTGCAGTTGACATATTTAAAATGTGCAATATAAGTATAGCCATTTGCATCAGGGGGTATTTGCTCCACACAAACAAGGGATATCTGGATTTTTTGTGCACCGCTTCCGTAGGGATTTACATACAATTTACCATTAGTTACAACAAATGTATAATTGGCTGCTGTTGCCGTAGGAATGATCTGGTAAGTTCCTGGTAAACCACAATAAGCCGGGCTTACTGCATATGTCAACGAGGTAACCACCGATTGGTTTTCACCATTAACGAATCCACTGAAGGAAGATGTAAACGCAGGTTGAGGATCTCCCTTTTTAATCACTTTGTTTGCGGCTACCACATAGGCCGTTGCTTTATTAATGATCAGTGTTCCAGCAGCACCTCCCGTGTAATTTTGATCTGTCACTGTCACTGTAACAATATATGATCCTGCATTTTTTGGTGTGTTGCTATAGGTTACCGAAAAATTTAAGCCTGAAGGGGTGGTTGTAATTGTTGCGGATTTCACCGTGCCACTGTAGATTTGCTCAAGATTTGATAAAATAACAGTCGCGTTTCCGGGTAATATGGTTAAAGTACCTGTGGTCGAACCGATATAATTCTGATCATTAACAGTGGCTGTTACAGAATAGGATCCTGCATTTAACGGTGTATTGTTGTAAGTTAATATTACATTTAAACCTTCGGGTTGTGTTGAAACCAAAACTGACTTAACATTTCCATCATATACTTGCACAAGGTTCGTAAGACTGACCGCAGCAGTTGCCGGATTAATCGTTAATACCCCTGTTGCCGAACCAATATAATTCGGATTGTCAACCGTTGCAGTTACATCATAGGTTCCGACATTTATAGGAGTATCACTATAGGAATACAATACATTCAAACCATCGGGCAGGGTGGCTGCTGATACAGATTTAACTGCTCCATTATATACCTGAACAAGGTCTGTAAGATTGACGGTAGCAGTAGCAGGTTGGATAATCAATGTCCCTGTTACTGAACCAATATAATTCGGATTGTCAATCGTAGCAGTTACCTCATAGGATCCGGCATTTAATGGAATATTGTTATAGCTAAGGTTAACATAAAGCCCCTGTGGATCAGTTGCAACAGAAGCTGCTTTAACAGTTCCATCATATACCTGAAGGAGATTTCCCAATGTCACAGTTGCATTTGCCTGTTGAATAGTCAAAGTAGCTGCATTGCCTCCAACATAATTCTCATTGCTCACCGTGGCGATTACTTCATAAGTACCGGCATTTACAGGAAGATTTGAGTTGCCATTGAATGTAAAATCAATATCCAGATTTTCCGGGTTTGTTGCAACAACAGGTAACTTCCCCGTTCCATCATAGGTTTGCGTAAGGCTTGCCACATCGAATGTTACTGTTGCCAGTGCTGGTGTGATTGTGAGGGTACCAAGTTCATATGAAACATTGAAGTTGTTGGTAAGAAATCCTCCTGGAACAATCAGGTGCTGACCAACGTCATTACCGGTTACCAGGTTAATCGATCTCAGGTTTACAGTTCCGACTGAATCACCAGCCAGGATAGCTATGTCTCCTTCCCCAAGTATGACAATGGTTTCGTTGTTGCTTAAATCATTGATTGTGATAGTATTAACCAGAGCAGTAGCGTTGACAAGGGCGGTGGCATTAACAAGTGCTTTTGCGTTGATCAGGTTGCCATCCGGATCGTATGTATTTACCAAAGCAGTCCCGTTAACCAATGCTTTTGCATTGACCAGCGCAGTTCCATTTACCAGGGCAGTTGCATTAACCAATGCAGTTGCATCGAGCAATGCCTGGGGGTCTATCATCGTTCCATTTACCAATGCGGTAGCATTCACCAATGCAGTGGCTTCTGAAATTAAAAAGCTTTTATTCACCAGCGCAGTAGCATCCAGAAGGGGTTCACCCTGTGCATTGACAAGCGCTTTTGCATTGACCAACGCGGTAGCATTTACCAACGCGGTCGCATGCAATTGCTGCAAAGATGAAGTAATGGCCTCTTTGTCTGCCTCTGTTATGACTACATTATTTATGGTGTCGTTGTTGTAAATATATTTGAAATCAATTCCCGCAATCGAATCTCCATAAACAAAGGTTGTATCTTTTGGCTGGATTAACAGGTCTAGCTTTTCAATCGATAGCAATCCATTGACAAAAACAAAATTGTATTGATTCAATAAATTAATATCTATTGTGTCAGTCGCTATTAAATTACTTTCAGGATTCAGCGGATCATTTGCTGAGGGTTCAATTTCCCAAAGACCCACATTGTTCAGTGAACCGGCGATAGAAACTAATGGAATGTCTTTTATTCTGGCTATCCTGTTTTCACTGATCCCGCTCAAATCGAGGGGTACGCTTGCATCAATGCTTTCGATTGTATAAATGGCAGTAAACTCAGGAAGTACCTCTCCGTATTTCTTGGTTTTATTATCAATTGTAATTAATACTGTTTCTTTGGTGTTAAAATACAATGGATTGGAGAGTCCGCCATCAGTGCCATTGGTTCCGGGAAGCGGTGGATTATAAACCTGGATAGGATTGTACAATCCTGTGAACTCAGGGATTGTGCCACTCAGGGAGGTTCCATTTACAATGGTTGTCCCTGATGCAAGGGGTGCACCATCAAAATAGATTTCAGACCCCGGGGTAAAATAATTTCCGGTTATAGTAATATCGATCGGCTGCTGACCGGGAACAAGGGTTGTGTCATATTGCAGACCCGATAGCTCCGGCTCAGGGTTGGCAAGAGAATGCAATGCTGCATCTGCCTGAATAAATCCATAACCTGTTGAATAATCAAATCCCGGAGTATTCATATCAATGGCTGTGCTTTGTAATATTCCTTTCAACTCATCAGGCGAAATCCCGGTATCATAGAATTTAGAACGGGCTTCAACGACCAGCGCTGCTACTCCTGCTGCGTGAGGCGCTGCTGCTGAAGTTCCAAAGAAGTTTGGAAATTGATCACCATCAATATTAACTCCGCCCAGATCAACTGTTGTGTTCACACCATTGGGTGCTGTGAGCTCAGGCTTGTTTCTTACAATCCCGTTCACGGGTGTTCCTCCAACTGAAGAGAATGAAGCTATGGTTGGAGGATTTACTCCAAAGGGAGGCGTATTGGTGTAAAGCACAGCTCCAACTGCAATGGCTCCTTCAGCATTCGACTGTCCAACAAGAGTTGAATTGCCCGCATTGTATTCATTAAAGGTAAGATCACCACGGAAGACAACATATTTGAGATACACATTGGTTCCGCCAGATGCATTAACGATCATGATATTGGTTTGCGCACCTCCTGCAGTAACAGTGAACGGCAGCACTTCAATCGGCTGTCCCCCGATATTGTTCCTGTTAAATCCAAACAAGGTTGTACCATTATCGTTGGTTAAATAAATATCGAGGTCGGTAGCCGTGCTTTCAAAAGCCGAACCATCAGACCATTGCAATACGATGGTATAATTTCCTTCAGCCAGCGACACATTCTGATAAATGTCATTGCCGCCTGTACCGGCAAAATTATGAGCAGTCCCGGCAATTCCCGGTGGAGTAGTTCCGGGTATAAATGAACTTTGATATGATTTGTTTCCATAGTTTCCAGCAGCAGAAAAATAAGTTACACCAAGCGTTTTTACTTCGTTTACAGCCTGTGCAACAATTCCATCTGATAAAAAAGGTTGTGTAATGTAGGTGATGTCATCCACAATGAGATCACAACCCGCTTGTTCAAGTTCCCTGATGCCATCAGCAAAATCAGTTGAATTGATGAATCCTGTTCTGAATGCAAGGTTGGCTTTGGGAGCAATATCATGGATGATCTGCAGCATAGCCCTTCCTTCGTCGGTTCGTGTACCATAAGGATATTCTTTTATCACTTCCACCGGATTTGAATTCGCCGGATTTGGCAGAGGAGTTCCGTCAGGATTGATTCCAATCCCGGGTAAATCGCCCTTCAGAACATCATCATTGGCAGGATTACCCAACAGCGTGTTATAACTATCAGAAATAACGCCAATCTTAACGCCTTCTCCTTCAAGGTTAAATCCATTGCGTGCAAAATCGGAACGCATCGAAACATCACCCAGGCTGGTGATGATACCGCTTGTCGGAATAGCCGGGTAAACAGGAACTGCATAATTGATGTAAGTAGTCAGAAGATTTAAAGAAAGCAGCACGTTGATCGGTATGTTTACCAATAATCACTTTCATATCCGGATCGGGAATTACATCAGTTAATCCGTAAGAAGAAATCAAGCAAATTTAGCAATGCGGTATACTGGCCATCGAGAGGGAATATCTCAATAAGGACCTTGTTGCCAAAAATCTGGAAAATATCATTCGACACGGCATTACCGGTTGCAATGTAAGTATTGTAAAGCGCTGTAAGTTCCGGACCAATGAGTGATACAAGCTTACCGCCTGCGGGTGGTGGATAATAAGGAATGATGTTATCTGGCGCACAATTAAGAACAGTTTGAAAGTCTGCAATCGCGAAACTTACATACTTTTTTGTGGTTCCGGCTTTGACCATCGTCTGCTCGCACTGCAATCCATTGTTTAAAGTGTAAGTAATCGTAAATTCTCCGGGTTGCCCATCACCAATACCATCTATTCCTTCAATTTTAAAGCCTTTAAATGGAACTCCTGAAAGGTAAGGCCCCATATTGATATTGGTATAGGTCATTGAACCTGAAATAACAACAACACTGACATTGGAATAGGTGCCTTGTTTTGCTTCGACGGCGTAATTGGATAGCTCCTTGCATACCGGACCAGGGCAGCCATTATGCTTTACCGACAATGTTATCGTATAAATATTGCCACTATTATTTGTGACTGATTTAATGGTTGTTGAATAGCCAAGTCCATGAACTTTGGTGACATCGCAGTTCGATTGCGCTTTGATGTCAGCTAAGTTAAATACAATAAAAAGCAGGCTTAACCAGCCGGCGAGGTACTTTAAAGTTAAAGTTTGTGTAATCATCTTCATATCAGAATTGTTTTTAGTGGTTATAAATATTATTTAAGATTAAGTTAAAATCGTTATTTAGAATAATTATAAACAAAAGTATTTCTTTTAAGTTCATCTAAGTTCAATTGATTGATATTTAACATTTTTTTAACAAAATAATTCTGCCTTTTTTATTACCGGATTCCTAAACCATCAATTTTAAATTAAGCGGAGGAAGGGAGTGATGTAATGTTGGAATAATGGAATGATGGAAAAAGATGTAAGGCCAGGATGCTTGTTGTCTTGAAGAATTGTATTGGACTCCCTGCTTTTGCTGGCTATTGACTATAACTTTTACCTTGTGTCTTTTTACTTGTTTCTTGAATTGTTTACCGATTTGCCCTTCTTTAGCCTCAGCTTATGGCTTCTGCCAATTGCCGACTGCAGATTGTCAACTGCTGACTACTAGTCCAAAACGATAAAGGTTACTCGCTGCTGGTTTCTCGTTTCTGGCATCATTTTAAATTTTAAAGCACACATTGGTTATTCCTGTTGCAAAATTCTTTACTTTTATAGACTGTTAAATGAGTGGTTTAAATCCGGATAAAATAAACCCGGACAATTTGAAAACCTGTAGATGCATTATAATGACTTTAAGTTTATTTAGAAATATAGTAATCACTTAAAACCAAGCAAAATGAATTACATTTTTATTATCGTCCCTGTGGTGTTCATACTTTTTGCAGGGA
The DNA here is from genome assembly GCA_963749345.1 of uncultured Bacteroidales bacterium. Lineage (GTDB taxonomy): Bacteria > Bacteroidota > Bacteroidia > Bacteroidales > JAADJA01 > JAADJA01. Next base: position 2,377,695 of record CAVVMO010000004.1, read on the forward strand.
TCAGGATTGTAAGGCCAACTCACAGAGGTTTGATTGAGCGGCTCGGAAAGTATCATAATTTTGCCGGCCCTGGGTTTCACTGGATCATTCCCGTTATTGACAGGTTGTTTATGGTAAATATAACCGAGCAAATGGTGGATGCCGAACCGCAGGAAATCATCACCAACGACAACCTCAATGCCAAGGTGGATGCACAGGTTTATTTTAAGGTGAAGCCTGATGAAGAAAGTGTGAAAGGATCGATCTACAATGTGAATAATTACAAATGGCAGATCGTGAATCTTGCCCGCACTACCCTGCGTAACATCATTGGTACTTTAACCCTGAAATCAGCCAATAGTGAGCGGGGAAAGATCAATGCAGATCTTTACAAAACCCTCCACACCGAAACACAGACCTGGGGAATTGAAATTGTAAGGACTGAATTAAAAGAAATCGATCCGCCGAAAGATGTCCAGGAAACCATGAATAAAGTAGTGAAAGCTGAGAATGAAAAGATAGCAGCAATTGATTCTGCAACGGCTGCTGAAACAGTTGCCGATGGTGTTAAACGTGCAAAGATCAAAGAAGCAGAAGGATATAAGCAATCGAAAATACTGCATGCAGAAGGAGAAGCTGAAGCCATCCGATTGGTGAATGAAGCGGCGGATAAATATTTTATTGGCAATGCGCAGATTCTGAGGAAACTTGAAGCGCTTGAAGCGTCTCTTCAGAACAATGCTAAAATCGTTATTCCGACCGGAAGTGAGCTGGTTAATGTCATTGGTGAGCTGGCCGGGGTAGCGCCGCTCTTTAAGAAGCCAAAAGAAAATGAGGAAATGAAACCCTGGAAAGCGAAGTAACGCTGCTGGTTGTTTCAGGTCTCAAGTTCCATGTTTCAAGTTCCAGGTTTCAGGTCTGACCATGCCTGAATAACATTGGCCGTTTTGTTTTAGCTATTTTCGGGGTTATTAGGATTTGAGAGAAACTGCGTGGATTAACGGGTACTAATGATGCTAACACACATACCTTGCAGGAACACTTGGCCTGCAAGGTATGCAAGTGTAAAGGATTCACGAAGGCTCGCAAAGGAACTTAATCTTAGCCTCGGCCTTAGCCTAAGGCCTTCTGGTGTAATAAAAATAAAAGAAAATTCTATCAGATTTTATTTCTTCTCTATACCTGAATTATACCATCTGAAGAAAATAGTAAGCAAAAGAAAAGTATTGGCGACGGTAAAAAAAGTTGAAGAATGCTTTAATCCCATTACACCACCACCACCAAGGAAGTCAATAGCGCCACATGCCATTAGAATTACTGCAATTGCAGCACAAATCCAGCTGATCAGAATAAATGGTTTCATTTTTTACATTTTTAAGTTAAAGAATAATTTCATTGGCTGTTTTATTAATTAACCCTGTAAAGATATAAAAATCTTAGTTATCAGCAAATTTTTTACCTAAACTCTTGACTTTTACCGACTGCCAATTGCCGACTGCTGGTAGGGTATAAAATTATTGATTATTAAACCACTTTGCTTATGACTTCGCGCTTCCTGGCGGTTCTTCGCGTGAAAGCTTTTTTATGATTGTCTCGCAGGGCATCGCAAAGAAATTACTTTAGACTTTTGTCTTTCGACGAAACATGCCTGAATATTTGATTTTCGCATTTTATTATATCGTGCAATGTGCTTTTATATTAATTTTACATCAAAACGTATAAAATGAAAGCAATCGCGATATCATCTCTTCTTTTTTTTCGGCAACCATTCTTCTTGCCCAGCAATCGAAATACGTAACCCACAATTCACTTATGAAGATCAAAGCTTCGAAAAACGGAGAATCACTTGAATGGGAAAACAAAAATGTTTCAGTCAATTTAGACTATAAGACGGGAGAGTTTATTACCTATTTAACAAACACTGATTTTGTGAAGCCCGATCAGGATAATTACATGACAAAGGAATCCGATGCACCTAGACGGCAATTGACCCTCGAAGGAACGCTTCCTATAAGCGACATAATCAACCAGAAGCAGGAAACCCAGAATTATAAAGTTGAATTGCACCTGAATATTGATGATTTGAATCTGACCGAAACAATTTTATTCGATATACTTATCACGAGGCCTGCAACGGGTGAAAGTAAAGCATACCGCATGTTTACCTTGAATGGTTTACTTTACAATGATCAAACAAATTTGCCTGCATTCCAGGGATATGATAACGAAATCCAGGTATGGCTGATATTTAGCGGATTTATGAATATACATTAGGGCAGTAGGCAGTAAGCAGTCGGCAATGGGCAGTTGCAGTAGCAGTGGTAGCTGAGTGAGGCGAAATCTGAGTCGGGTTAATGTGAGTTACAGCATTTCACGCAAAGGTCACAAATATGAAAACGCAAAGCTCCGCAAAGTGATTGAAGTTAACCTTTAGCGAATTTTGCGTGAAACATTTTTCTTACAAAGGGTCGATAATAATCTATTAAAACCTGCTAAGAGCTGCAATAAAACCTACAGCACAATGAGTTTTCCGGATTGGATAAGTCCGTCATTATTTATCAGGGTAAAATAATACACACCTTTTCCCTTCAATTGGTAATTGAATTCCAAATTCCCTGCCTGCAGCTCTATCCTATCAATCTTTTTGCCGGTTCCGTCATAAAAAGTCAGCCGGAAAAGGCCAGCTCCATTTAGAAAGCCATCAAAATGAATCATCCCTGTGCCCGGATTGGGATAGTATCTCAATGTGCTGAATGAACTTGTTTGTTCGTCAACATGGGTAAAAGGATTGCAGAGTCCCGGAATATTTCCATTGAGCCATTGGATACGTAATTTGATCCAGGCTTTAAGTGTATCCAGTTCGGCATTGTAGGTAGTGGCAATGGCCCCTACTTCGGGTGCCGGGCCGCTGATGCCAAGGATAGGCCATTTTTGAAAATGCCTTGCCTGCGCATTTTGCACCAGGGTTCGTATGCTGTCGATGTATGCAAAGATCGAGGCGGTATCCAACAGTGTTTGCCTGTAGTCGTCATATTTGCAGCGAAGCTCATCGGCAAAGGTACTGTCTTGCAGCATGCGGATATACCAGCCACAGGAATAATTATCGGTGGGGCAATCGTTGATATGATGCGCCCATCCCGAACCATCCAGGTTTTCAAATATCGAACAGCCCCAAAGATTTTTCCATGCCCAGTCGAAATCCCAAACCGGACCAGCCTTCAGTTTGCCGCCATTGGAATATTTGTCTTTGTAGAAAAATACGCTCTTCTTAAAGCCATCATTGTTGCGCGATAATTCATTCACAAGAAAGTAATCGATGAATGATTTTACATCCAGGTATTTCCGGTAACCGGTAACCGGATCAGCAAAATCCTCACTGTAAAGCGCTGTTTCCAGACTATCGACATAAGAAGCAATGTAGGATTTTTGGGGAGCATTGATCGAATCCGCTTCAGGGTATTCGTAAACAAAATGCACATCAAAACCTGGGTGATCGATGGGTGAATAGTTCGACTGAAAGCTGTTGCTTGCATCCCAGTAATTCTGCTGAAGAATATAGCCTCCTGAAAGCTCATCACCTGCGGTGTCAACCGAAAGTAATTTGGCAATGTCTATCCTGTACTGATCCCGTTTTAATTTTTCACAAAAAACATAAATGCCTTTATAAGCGCTGTCGACAAGCACTTCGCAAAGGCTGGTGCGCACGCTGTAATTTCCCATTTCTTCAAAAAGCTTAAAAGCCAGTGTATTCCTGATGAGCGAGCGGTCGTTGAAATTGGATAACAACACCCAGTCATTTTCAGGCGGCATTCCCAGAATCGAAACATCGTTATTTGCACCCGACTCGGTGCGTGTTTCAAAGTTATAAGGAGTCTGAGGATAACCCGCAGAAGTGGCTCCACGGATTTCAATTCCGATATGCCCGCTGTAAACATTGGAACTGTCGGTTACATATGTAATGCTGTCAGGGCCATGGTATTTTATATCCATTAAAGCATTAATTTTTATATCCTGAACAATGGTTTGACCCAGGGTGTTAATCATAATGATTGGCAATTCGGTGCTGTCGAAAACGATCGTTCCCAAATCGGTTGCGCAGAGTTCGAAGGTTCCTGTTGCACCTCCATAGCCAAAAACCTGGATATAAAGTATTTGTTCCGGATCAAGGTCGTATAAAGCCACAAGCGAATAATAGCCATTCCCTCCGTCATCATCACATGCTAAAAGATAAGGATTTGTGCAGGTAGTGCCTGTCCAGACAGCCAAACCTGTATCGGTGATATTACCATTGTCGGTGACAAAACTTATGTTTCCTGAGGATGGCGCCTGTATCGTAAACCAGATATCGGCGCCCTGGTAACTGGCGCAGCCCGGATGAATGCCCGAGCCCGGCAGTCCGGTGTTGCTGGTCATAAAACATCCTGTATCAATCGCAATTGCTGTGCAGGGATGACTGCCCGGCACCATGGTACCATCGCAATTCCCTGTTGACGAAAAGACATTCCCCGTCTGAGGGTTTGGCCCGTCAGCAAAAACCAGGTTCCAGGCCGGATCATATAACTGGTATGAATTTTCATTCTCATAAGCACCGGGCGTATAGAAAAGCTCCAGCAGGTCACCGTTGTTAATCTCAAAAGTAGCTGTGCTGCCGTAATTGCTTGCAGCGAAAGTACCAGCCGATAAGTCATTGATGAAAACTTCAAGGTATGCTCCATTCCAGCCATCTCCATAGCTGTCCTGCATGCTCAGCAGGTAACTGCAGGGCTGCGATTGAGCGAATGTGCCCTGAAAAAGTAAAAGAAGTATGAATAAAGCTTTAAAGGAAACCTTCATGAATTGCTGCAGCATTTTATTTTTTATAAGCGGGGATAAAAGTAGGAAATATTAATAGGTGCGTCTGTTCTCAGAAGATGAATTTTTAACCTGGAGATTTGTTCAGTTATCCGAAAGGTGGAATGAATTGAAATAGATTGAAATAAATTGAAATAGATGGAGATTAATGGAAATTAATTGGAAGGTATGAGATAACGAAGTCTTGCTTGCGCACAGGCACAAGCTGGAAGATTTGAACCAGCGGAGAGCCCCTGGCCTTACTAATACCGAACATCGCTGCAACATTATTTCAAAAAGCTATACCTATACTCACTCCGACGGGAAACCACCATAATCCCCAGTTTTCATAACCTGCACCATGCAGGATATCTAACATATTATCAATACAATCAACGGGGTAAGTTGTATATACCCGGAAATTTACTTTGTTTGATATGAATGGATGCAACCTATATCCAATGATCGGATACAGGTAATATTTCTCAGGAGCATTGCAGCCAATGATGGCGGTTCCGCCTATACCAAATTCGAAAAAACTTTTCCTTTTTCCCACATTCATCGTGATGTGATGAGGTATGGTTAAATAATCCCCGTATGCATAGATGGCTGGAAAACCAAAAGATTCGATAAAGTGAACTACTTTATTATATCCAATGCCCAATTCACCCGATAAAAAGAATTTTGGTTGTACTAAAAACAGCCTTTCATAATTAATTGAAAACATTGAAACATCAACACCAAAGGTACTCAGATAAATATTGTTCAATGGTTTTTTGTCCGGGGATTCTTTCTGGTTTTGAGCGAACAGGATGATTCCCGGTATAAGCAATGCCAATGCAATTACAGACTTTTTTTTCATTTTGCCTTGACAATTAAACCACAAATATAAGAAAAAATACCAGGCTTATGCCTATATTTTATTGATTAATGATTTAAGTATCAAGGGAGCAAATGGCTGGAACCCTCTGACTGCACTCTAAATCTAATCCCGCGTTTTAAGCGTTTGAAACAACTATAACAAATTTAACTTTTGGATTCTGCGGACGTGGGAGGGGTGTTTTGAATTTGAAAGGCGGGAGCTACAAGCACTCCAGCGAGGAGTTAAATTAAAAATTTGTTAAACCACGCGATACAATCGCGCGGGAGCGGGCGGTCAGGCGGGCTTTCGCAGGAAATCTTTCGGAGTCTTAAAGGCATTCCTGAAAGTCCGCAAGGACTTATCAGGAATCCAGAAAGGAATTGCTTGTATGTAATACTATTTTAGTGCGAGACAAATCAATTTGGAAAAAGAAAAACTTTCTGTTTATTTGTAAACTCTTAAGTTTTATATTTTTATGCGTTCATAGTCAACATAATTTATAAAAACAAACTACTTTCGGCAATTATTTTAAATAAATAAAATGAAAAAATTGATTTTACTTCTGCTCGCATGCATGTGCCTTGGTGATTTGATAAACGCCCAGGAGCAATGGCGTGTTTACAACAGTTCAAACTCCGGCTTGCCAGGCGGCCCTGTCAGATCGCTTGCCATGGACGCATCGGGTACAAGATGGATTGGAACCGGATTGAACGGACTGGCAAAATTTAACGGGATGAACTGGACCATTTACGATCCTTATAATTCCGGACTGCCCGACGACGGCGTGCCGGCAATAGCCATCGAAGGAAGCTGGCTCATATGGATGGCCAATTGTAATATTTATGCTACCGGCAGCGGAATTACAAGATTCGACGGAACAACCTGGACAACATACACCGCTTCAAATTCCGGCTTGCCGAGTGATTTTGTTTCTTCCATAGCCATCGACGCAAATGGCGATAAATGGATCGGGACATGGACCGGCGGATTGGCAAAATTCGACAATTCAAACTGGACTACATACAACATTTCAAATTCAGGCTTGCCTAAAAATTGGGTATTTTCAGTCGCCATAGACCAGAGCGGTACTAAGTGGATTGGAACCAATGGTGGCGGTCTGGCAAAATTCGACGGGACCAGTTGGACAACTTACAGCACTTCAAATTCGGGCATACCTTCTGATATAGTGACGGCAATCGTTACAATCGGAAGTACGACGAAGTGGATTGGAACAATGAACGGAGGATTGGCAAAATTTGACGGAACTAACTGGACAACCTATGACCCTGACAATTCGGGACTGCCTGACGACTGGGTAACTGCAATATCTATTGACCCAGGCGGGATGATGTGGATCGGCACTGATCAGGGCGGAATGGCAAAATTCGACGGAGATAACTGGACCGTATACAATACTTTAAATTCGGGGATGCCCTCTGATATTGTATCGTCAATAATCATCGACAGTAACGGGTCGAAGTGGATCGGAACCTATAATGGCGGAGTGGCTGTTTTTAACGAAAATGGTGTTCCTGCATCAGTAATGGAAAGCGGAACAGCAGAAATTAATTTATTGGTTTTCCCGAATCCGGCAACTCATAATATTGCCATCCTATCCCCTGAATTAAACAGAAATAGTATTCTCTCGATATTTAATATTCATGGAGAGAAGGCAATGGAAAGACAATTACACGAAAACGAAACACAAATCGACATTAGCACCCTGCCAGCGGGAGTTTATTTGGTAAGGATTCAGAATGAAAATACTTCCGGGGTGCGAAAAATAGTGAAGGAATAGCGAACCTGGTTGCTGGTCACTGGTTTCTGGCTACTGGTTACTTTCTGCAACTGCAACTGCCCCAGCGGACTGCCCCAAGTCCCACGCTCTAGCCCTTATATGCAGGCAGGGTAAGGATATGATAACTGACTCCGGCTGCTATGCCGATCAGCAACAAATCGACATAGATATTCTCTACAAAAAATATTACCGAGCTCAGTATGGCAATCCACAGCAGAGACAGCGACAAAATCCTGGTCTTCAATGGCACACCTTTTCCTTCCAGGTAGGAGGTGAGGTATTTGCCAAACATACGGTTGCTGAGCAGCCAGTTGTAAAACCATTCGGAACTGCGGGCATAAAACCAGGCGGCCAGCAGCAGAAATGCGGTTGTTGGCAGCACCGGTACAAAGATGCCCACGAAACCAAGCCCCACGGAAAGGGTTCCCAGGGAAATATAAAGCCACTTCAGCGGCTTGCTGCGGGTGACTTTCACCTGCCGCGGAAACTTGCGCTGCTCATGTGTCTTTTGTGTTTCGTTGAGTTCCATCGCTGCAAAGAAAAACAATTTATACTGCTTCTTATAAAAAATGCGAAGCGTTTTTCTATTTTACCTAAGGTATCACTTTGTGAGAAACCTACAACAGCTAATAGCCAACAGCCAATTCTTTTGCCACATAGCCACAGTAGAGCACATTAGGATTTCACATAGAAATCAAGAAACCCATAATCCACCAGCCCCATAGTTCCGATAGGAGCTAAATATCGGTAGAAACAAAAACATTAAAAATTCTTTACAGCGCCTTAGGTGCTGAATGTTTCGGTTTCACGCCCGCCTGCCCGCCTGGACGAGCCATTCGGACAGGAATGACGCAGTCGGGCAGGCCCGCCTGAATGACGCAGTCGGGCAGGCCCGCCTGAATGACGCAGTCGGGCAGGCCCGCCTGAATGACGCTGTCGGGCAGGCAAAGCCCGCAAAACGAAGGAACGGCAAAGGACGCGGAGGGTATATAATCATACTTCACAATTCTCATTCAGCTTTTCTTAATTTTAGCGGCTGGTATTTCCAATACGTAAGTATCCGCCATATCCACTCAAGAGCACCAAAACGAAACCTGCGCAGCCAAAGGGGTGATATAACAATAATTACAATCCAGATGGCAATGACAATCAATAGCTGGAATTTTCTTTCTACCTGTCCAAAAAGTCCCAGGCCGCTGCCATAAAAAATAAACATAGCTATCAGCGACATCAGGATATAATTGGAAAAAGCCATCTTGCCAATAGCTGCAAAAATATTTTTAACCCTTTCGAATTTAACTTGTTTGCAAATCAACATGATAATTCCGATATAACCCAAAGCAACCGCGACACTTCCAATATAATTATAGATTGTACCAATAAACATTGAATAATCCATTTTCCAACCTGCACTGAAATTCTCAAATATACCAAGGATAATCACAGGATAGCCGATCATTAATCCAATAAAAGTCAGTTTCAAATAAAAACCTTTTGATTTTTGGGCAGAAAGCACGCCCCATTTGAATAATGCCATTCCGAGCAACATCATTGACATTACACGCCAGAAGGTAAGCCAGAAAAATAAAAAGGTTTGCATGAATATCGATCCGGCGACCCTGATATCCATTTGATCAAGCCAGCCACCCCGCATAGCCGCTATCTCCTGATTGATTTTTTCAGCGGAAGGAAACCAGCTTTGTAAATTTTGCTCATACGATTCCGGTGGCCAGTATTGGATTGTCAATCCGGTGATAAAACAAAAGATCACCGGAACAATAAAGAACAGGGAGCTGAAAAGAATCAGTTTCTTTGGCTTCATTTTCCTGAATACTAACGCCAGCATTCCGCAAAGACTATAAGCTACCAGGATGTCACCATACCAAATCAGATAGGCATGCAGCATTCCGAACACAAGCAACCAAAACATTCGCCGGTAATGCAACGCCGAAGGCTTTCTTTCCTTTGCAATGGCACGTTCAGTAAAAAGAATAATTCCTGCTCCAAACAACATGGAAAAGATACTCATGAATTTTTCACTGGCCAGTATGTGGCTTAAAATCCATACCCATTTGTTGATACCGGTTAAATCGCCATAAGCTGCAGGATTGATGTAAGCAGCACCGATCATCGAAAAACTCTGGATATTCATGATCAGTATACCCAATACAGCAAAACCTCGCAGGACATCAAGCGAAAGGATGCGTTCGGATATAGAAGTTGGAGAAATAAGTTCTTTTGTTGCATTCATAGGATCAAAGATTTTGAGGATATAAAAGTAAAAAATTTTTGTGTATTGTGTGATGTGTTATACCGATAGAAAACAGGTTTGTCCCAAAGGTCCCAAGGACTCCTTCGGAGGATTCCTTTGGAACAAAAACAAACGGAAAAATATGGCGGCATAACTGTAACTAAACAGCTATTGCTCCGCATACCTGTTAAGTTTCAGTATAAAACACAATGACCGGGACTTGAATTGTTTGATGTCTGTAAACTCTATAGGAGTGGAATGATTATAGAAGAAAAGGTTAAACCAAGCCAAAAAAATCCGAAGGAGTGATATAATTTAAGTTCATGTTTGAGGAAAAATTGCTACAAGTAAGTTAAAAGGAATTTTTAACACTAAACATTAAATGTAAAACAGCAAAGGCTGGGGCGGAAACGGGCATAAGGAATATAAAACACTTAGAGACTGTTTAAAAATTGAAAAAAATGTTCCGTTAGGAACAAAATATTGGTAGAAAAATGGAAATATTCGATAATATATCGTCCCGTACGGGACGAAATCTTTACAATGCAATTACATTTCTACCAATATTTTTTCCCTACGGGAAAATTTAAACAATATCTTGATATTAAACACTTAATGTTAAACTGGAGAAGATGTTTCCAATTGATATTACCTTGATTTTTTGATTATGGTTAGGAAAACCTTGCCTTAGCCCTATCCAACCGGGCTCAGCCTTAGTGCAAGCTTACACTATAGTAAAGCCACGCAATAGAATCCTGCAGCGGGGACACGAGCGTGGAGACTAAAGCCAGCGGGGGGAATAGTCCCTGGTAAAGGTAGTCAAACCAATAGCGTACAATCATTAAATTTATGAAGGCCTAAAACTATTCCCGTTCAATCATAAAAGGCTGGGTCAGGCAGGCGTCCGGTGTGATGATCCTGACAACATAAAAACCTTCACACAAACCTGTAATATTTACCTGGACATAGTCGGTATTTGTTACAAGGTTTTTTACATTCTTTCCCTCAACCGTCATGATCCCGATGGAGGCTTTCTTTTTGCTGCCAAAGCAGATATTCAGCACATCTTTTGCAGGATTGGGATAAATTGAAAATGGCCTCAACTGTTCTTCCGCTACCCTTAATTCGGGGCAGGGCAGCATATAGGCTGTTCCGGGTGATCCGCCCGGACAACCGCCAAACCAGCTGGCCGGATCATTTGGATCAGCACCAACGTCTGTCAGCTCAAGGGTCTGGCCCTGCCCTGCAGGAAGTGAAGGCCAGTCACCATTGTCCTGATAGCGGACATCGCAGACCATCTTACCATTCTCATCATAGATTCGAATCCTGTCCTTTTGCCCCAGCATCCAGGTGAATGAACCCAGCCTGTTATAGACATTCGAAAATACATTGGTAAATTGAGCCAGGTCGCTGCACACAACCAGGTACTGACCCGGATAGACCAGGGTGCCTGCCGGAAAGGTATAGGTATTCAGGTTGTTTTCATCCTTCGCTACCCAACCGGTCAGGGTTATGGTTTCAGGACTGTTATTGTAAATCTCAAACCAATCACCTACTTCGAAATGATCAGCAGGCTGGTATCTGATTTCCGTGATGATGATCTTATCCAGGTATGCGGATTGACAGGCTTCCGGATTTCCGGTGATGTTATTATCCATCCAGTTCAGCCGGCCTTCTATAAAATCTTTCAAAAAACCGATTTCCTCTTCATAGGTGTCACCAACAAAAAAATTCGGCCATACATAGGTTCCAAGAATATCCCACCGTTCAAAATTTCGGTCGATGGCAGAACCCAGGTATGTTGTGAGGGAATCGATGATGGCATTGATATGCTCATCCGAAAGAATGTTCGTCCTCAGACCATTCCAGCGGCAATAAACCAGACCGGTGAATGCCGGATCCTGACGCAACCGCTTCAGGTGAAACGGGATCACCGCTGTAACGTCCGGATTGTAAAGCGCCCAGCCCGAGGTCAGCCAGGCATTCCCGTAATTGGCATTCCCGAATCCGAGGTTGAAGTCCCATACAGGTCCTTCGAATAGCTTACCCCCTTTTGATCCCACAACCTTGGTAAAAAAATTGCTCAGACGATAGGCATCCACATTGTTTGCAATCTCATTCAGGATAAAATAATCGGCAAACGAATGAACATCGATGTATTTCCGGTAACCGTTCGCAAGGTCCTTGTAATTATTCCCGATCAGCGCCAGTTCGAAATCCGACACAAAATCCTGGATATACGTCTCCTGGTACCCGGTAATATCTTCCCGGTCAGGATATTCGTACTGGTAATTCAGGTCCAGGTAGTTACCGTTAAAATAATTAACCGGTGAATGCCAGTCGTAGGTGGAACCATTGTCAGGCCAGTCGACCTTCACAATATAACCGCCCGTCAATGAATCTCCGGCATTGTCGTCTGCATCTGTTTCGCTGATGTCAACCCGGTTTCTATCCCGTTTAATCTTCTCCATGAGGATGTACAATCCGCGGTAATCATCATTGATAAACAACTCACAAAATTTTGTGCGTGAAGCATACCATCCCATTTCGCGGGCAAGCTGCATCACCAGCACATTTCTGACCAGCGACTTATCGGAATAGGGTCCGTAAAGGATCCAGTCATTTTCCGGGGGCAGGCCCAGCAGTTCTGCATTGTTATTTTCCCCGTTTTCGTCCTGTGTTTCGAAGGCGTACGATTTCTTGTCGAACATCTGGGTGCTGGAACCCCTTATTTCAATGCTGATCCGTCCGTTATAACCATTGGGCGGATTGCTTCTCGAGTTGAGCTCACCATCCTGATTGTCATACACCTTCAGATCGGCCACGATCCGCGGATCATTGAGAATGGCTTGCCCATTGGTATTGATCGACATGATGGGCAGATGCGATGTAAAATCAAAATCATAAGGGACAAACCACTCAGGTAATTCCGGCGTATTCCCCGTTGTATCGGTTGAAGCTGCAAATAAGTATGGGATGGACGACAGGTCGCTGGAGGTGGCATTGCAGTTATGCACCTGGATGGCAAGCACATTTTCACCTGCCACCAGCAACGAATCAAGGAGTGGCTTAAACACCGGGAACTGCTCCGGCACGCCCCCCTGGTATAGCTGGGCCTCATGTATATCGTTGTCAGCGTAAGCATTGTAAGGCGGAATCCAACCCGAACTCCCCATGTTCCCGCGGGCGATCTCCAACCCATTCAGGTAAGCCACAAAACCATCATCGTAGTCGATGTAATACAGGGCGCCGGCCAGTTGCTGGGGATCGGTAACAGCGAACACTTTACGCATATAAACCGATCCAACCGGATCAATTTCCGTGCTGTCATCTCCGTCTCCATAGCCAATCCCTCCCGGTCCTTCGCTCCAGAGGGTATCATCGAATCCGGTATTTTTCCAGGCTGCCGGAGGCTCCTCCGTACCACGGAAATAATGCCATACCTGGCTGGCATCCACCATCATCTCCCAGTGATCGACCGGGATTTGCTGGGCTTTTGCCGTGGATAGCGTTAAAATTATCACACTATAAAGGAATAATAGCCTCATCCTGAATAAAAGTAAACATTGCAAAGTTACAAAATAGGATGGGTTTAAAAAAATGGGCGACAGGGGATTTGGGAATTACGATTTACGAATTACGATTTTTGGGGCATACTGAATTTCCCAATTTTAAAAATCTAATTAGTGTGTACCAACGATTAACTCCTTTTCTTAACCACATTAGGCACATTAGGACACAATAGAATTTCACATAGGAATTGCGGGAATGGAGCATGGGAATGGGTGAATTGTTAGGATTATTCAACCGCAGGCGAATGAACCTTATTTTCCCCTCCCAACCTTAGTACCAGAGAAAAACCGAAAGCATAAAACCTTATTACCTTATTGAATTATTTCGGAACTGAATACTTACGGAGAATCCTGGTAAAGTTAAAAACCATGCGATACAATAGCGCAGGAGCGGGGACGTAGTCATCCAGCACACAGGCTGACGCACAAGACTACGCCCAATTTGGGACCCTATTAAAAGGTAATAAATGGAAATCTTTTATACCCTACGGAAAATTATTTTAATAATAACTAAATTATTTTTATGTTTTATTTATAAAAAGAGTTATGTAATTTTGGGACTTAAAGTTTGATTCTGATTGAAATATTTGATCATTAACTTACTATATTTCAAACCTATAACTTATTGTCGCTTATGTTAAATCTTGCCAAACAGGTAATATATAGAGGAAAAATTGTTGAAGAACTAAAGTATAATCAATCACTTATTGATCGAATTGATGAATCCTTCAGAGCATTCGATTATGTTCTTGAAAAAGGTTATGATAAATGGATGATTACATTTTCAGGAGGTAAAGATTCCTCATTAACATTAATTCTGGCATTGGAATATTTAATTAAATTTCCGGATAGAGTTAAGAAGATAGATATAGTATATTCTGATACCTTGCTTGAAATCCCTTCTATTCATCAGTTTGCAACTAATTTTCTTGATTATATTAGTACTTCAATTCGCTTCTCTGAATTACCAATAGATGTTCATATTGTCTATCCTAAAATGGAAGACAGATTTTGGGTAAAAGTTTTAGGCAAGGGATATCCTCCACCCCATCAACGTTTTCGTTGGTGTACAAAGAGACTCAAAATCAATCCTTGTGATGAAGTATTAAAAAATTTTATTGTAGAAAATGAAACGGCCATATTAACCGGCGTCAGATTTGGTGAATCATCCAGCAGAGATCAAAGGTTAAATACATCTTGTTCAAGAGGTGGTGAATGTGGACAAGGATTGTGGTTTAGTAAGAGTAAAAAATTAAACATCGGCTATCTGGCTCCAATTATCAATTGGCCTTTATGTGATGTATGGGATTATTTATACGGATTTGCCCCACGGTTAAATTACCCCACAAGCATGTTGAGAAAAGTATATAATGGACATGATACACGATTTGGCTGTTGGATGTGCACAGTAGTTAAGCAGGATAAAGCAATGGCCAGAACTATTGCTCAGGAGGAATGGTCCCACTTACAACCTTTATATGATTTCAGAAATTACTTATGGGAAGCAACAAGACACAAAGAAACTCGAGTTCTTAGACAGGATGGTACCGTTAGTAAAATAAAACTAAAATACAGGAAACAATTTCTTGATAAATTGTTTGAAGTTCAAAATAAATCAAGAGTTAAATTAATTTCAGATGAAGAAATAAATTATATTAAACTTTTATGGTTAAAGAAATAAATTCAAATATTGAGCAATGGAAAAGGTTTTCTCAAGAGGTAATAAATAGAATTATATCTCCTTGGAATCCTATTTTCTTTTTTTATTTCATTATATGTTTAATAATTGGCGGTTTAGGAGTAATCCTGATAATTTTTAATATCGGAACTCAAGTAACTGATGGTAGCCTAAATATTGCTAAAGGATTAGGAACATATTTTATTGCATTAATGGCTGTCTCATATGCAGACATTAGTCTCAATGAAAAACTATCGAATTATAAAGCATTTCAACAAGCTGGTTTATTAATATTAGTTTTTGGTGCTTTATTATTAGTTCTTTCTTTTAATATTAGTCCAAATTGGGTTTATTTGCCGGCCATTTTAGGATTAATTTTATCCTTGTTAATGTGGATAGTAGCGAACGCTAAAAGTAAAAAATTTGAAGAAAAAAGCTATGATAGTTCTGTTAGAGAGGATGCAAAATCAAAAGGAATTGGAAAAAATTGGAAATAATGAAAAGTCTTATAGATAATAGAATTATAGGAACTCCTGTTAGTCAAAATAAGCAGGACTTTATTCTTGGGGTATTTACTATTGAACAATTCTTTAAGTTTACAAGGTATACTCATAGACTGATAGTCAATTATAATGAAGAAGGCAAGCCTGAATATAATAATAAAATTCAGAGATTTGTAGAACCCCCTAGAGTGGAAAAAATTGCTGATTTTTTGACTAAAGACCCAAATGCTTCTTTTCCAACTAATATTGTTTTACATATACCAAAAGAAGTAATACTAAAACAGGATGAATTGGAGAGCCAGGTTATTATAACTATAAACGAGGAAGTATTTAACGAGATTAATAATCCAGCGGGAGATGTTTTTATTTCTATAATTGATGGACAACATAGGGTCCGAGGAATTGAAGTTGCTATTCAAAGGCTGGAATCTGAAATAGATGATCTTAGCAAGACTCTTAGGGTGAGGCATAATATGGAATTACAGGACATTTTGAACTTTAAAATTGAGCGATTAAAAGATTTAAAAAATATTGAACTAGTTGTTTCTTTTTTTATCGATAAAACGCTTGAATATCAAGCTATGATCTTTTCAACAATTAATAGAACACAAAAAAGGGTTTCACAAAGCCTTGTCTATGATTTATTTGGATTAGATAAAAACGATACACCCCAGAAAATAGCTTTACAAATAGCTTTGGAACTCAATGGAAATAAAAATTCCCCTTTTTATAAAAGGATAAAATTATATGGAGGAAGTTATTCAAATGAAAATAGCCCTCCAATTACTCAAGCTACAATTGTTAGATCAATAATTAATTTAATCTGCGAGAACATTAGAGAATCCGAAAATGATCGTTACCGTAAACGGAAAGATTTAATGAAAAGATCAGTAGGTTCCGCAAAGCTTCTACCTTTTAGAAAGTATTATGCCCTTAATAAAGATTATATGATTGGAGATATAATTTACTTTTACTTTAAGGCAGTTAGAGAAGTTTTTATTAATAATGATAATATACCATATTGGGATTTTTCAATTGAATCCAAGAAAACTCAAAATATTTTTCACACAACTGTTGGCTACGATACTTTATTGAAGATATTGGTTGATATTTTGAGTGAAAAAGAGATTGTTAATGACTTGAAAGATACTAAAATTTTTATTGAATATTTAGTAAAAGCAAAGCATTTAAATATTGGGGATATTACGAAGTATTCATTCAATAATAGAGGTAAAAGGATTTTGTACCTTGATATGAATTTAGCAATTTGGCCTCCAAAACTTGGTGATAAAAATGATGATAGGAAAGAACAACTTGATAATCTAATGATGGTTAATTAATCCCACTCTTGCGTAATTTTTTTAGATAGTACCTTACAAGATGAAGTTTATAAATTATGTATTAAAAAGTATATTATTAATATAATCTGAAATTTAAAGCAATTGAACTTATTATTATATTTTATAAAATACATAAGAAAATTAAATGCGATTAAGATGCATGTTTAAATTTCTGATACCTTAAATCTAAATATTCTCGATTAGGTTTATAAATTTCTTTATTGGGTACAATCAATTTACTTCCATGCAATTCAACTAATCCATGCTTTAACATAGGCCCATCATGTTCCTCTAATATATCTTTTCTTATTTCTACCAAATAATCTGGCGTAATTCCTAAAATATTAGAATCAAAAGCGGCATGATGTATTTTACATAAAGAAATTCCATTAGAAACAATCGGTTCTCCTAAAGGGTCATTATCTGGCAAAATATGGGCAGCATCTAATAACTCAGTATGTTTTATTCGGCATAAAGAACATTGTTCACGATAAGCCATTAATACTCTTTCTCTGAATGATCTTTGATGAAGCCTTTGCCGAACCTGAACTGTTATATATTCTCTTTTTTTATAAAGCCCCAGACTTTCATCAATATTTGAATCAAATTCATCTAAAGTCTTGAAGTTAATTTGCTTCGAATCTTCTGCTGCAATAGTAAAGGTTAAGTCTTTTTCATTGTCACCAAGAATATAAACCGGAAATACTGTGAAGTACCATCCTTTTCTTAATCCTATGAAATAAATTAACGGAATTTGATGTTGCATTGCTTGTTTCATCATGATATTGTCACGATGCTGAGGATTATTCCCCATATATTTATAACTTAAGAAGTGACCATCGTCAGAAAATTTATCATCGTAAGGGCTATTGGGGGAGGTCGTTATTGAAATAGGATAATCTTTTAATATCTTAGGTTTCCAAATCCCTTGTGCGCCTATTAAAGGAACTCGTTCATTATTAAATTTACAGCCATAACTAAGAATATCCCAAGGCAATACTTCATTGTAGAATTCAATTTGCTTTTGAAGCCAATTGAAAATTTCCAGTCTTATTTGAATGTCATTTTGCAATTAGAAGTCTTTAATTTGAATAAGCTTTAAAGCATTCATAACACAAAGGTTTATTCATAGTTGAATTTTCATATTCTCCACAACTGTGGCAAACATTTTCCTCGTATTCGGGATTTTCAAATTGTGCCCAAGTAGTGTAGCAAGCAAAACAATATGGTTTTTCTTTATTGTATTGTATTCTGCTTTGACAACGTATACAATAACCACGAGTGGGCTCTTTTTTATCGGTTTTAGTTTCATTTCGTTTGGGAGAAATGAAGCTGTTGTCTGATGTCGTAAATGAGCGAATTGTTTTAGACAGGGCTACTTTTTCAGATGAAACTAAAATTGAATCTGCTTCAGCTACACCATCCTCATAAAGTTTTGAATCTTCATTTTTAGTTAAAAATACCCCCATTTCTCTATTGTTTTTCTCTGAAAATTCATACATATTCATTGATGTTATTACCATCTCTCTCTCATTAAAATAACATTTAGCATGTAAATTTTCAAAAAAACGTAATTCAACATTATTAAGCTCAGCAAGTGAATTTTTTTCATTTGGTTTTAGATTATCCTTGCCATAAATAATTAGAATTTGAACATTCCGATTTGTAGCATCTTTTAATCGTTCATAAAAGGTCTTAGAGATTTGCAAAAATGGTGAAATCAAAACAAGTTTATTCTTTGCACCTTTAATAATGTTCTCAATGTGGTAGGATGTGCCATTTGTGGTTAAAAACTGTGCCATATCTCTCTAAATTTATTAATTAAAGAAAAATGATTTATTCGCCACGAATGTATAAATAAGAAATGAAATGGCAAAAAGGAAGTTGGTTCAAGGTTTCAGGTTCAAGGTTGGTTTGTTGTTCAAAGTTCTGGGTTCAGGGTTCTGGGTTCAGGGTTTTGGGTTCTGGGTTTTGAGTTCTGGGTATGATTTTAAAGTATTTTTATATAAATCCAAAATTCTGAGTCATCATTGTTTGTTTAATTGCAGATAAGAAATAAATTATTTATATCTTTATACCCTGATGATTTGCCTGCATTGATTTCTAAAATAAATAAATTAGGAGGTTATTATGAAAATAAAAAGAACCATTCTCCTGACTGCAGCTTTAGGGATAAGCATTTTTATTTACATTCAGTCAGGATGTAAAAAAGAAGAAGAACCTGAAAAGATAGCTCCCACGGTGAGCAGTAATCCTGTTACCGACATCACACAAACTACCGCTACAAGCGGAGGTAATATTTCGGCACAGGGCAGCTCGTCGGTTACCGCCCGGGGTGTTTGCTGGAATCTCACAGGCAGTCCCACCTTATCAAATAAGGTTGGAAGCACAAATGAAGGAGCCGGAACCGGTTCATTCACGAGTAACATTATCGGTCTGGAACCGAATATGACCTATGCAGTTGCAGCGTATGCTACCAATGAGGCCGGCACTTCATATGGCAGCGACATTGCATTTACAACGCTGCCTGTTCCGGAGGCTCCAACAGTGGTAACTGGGGTCATTTCAAACATTACATATTTTGAGGCTACCTGCGGAGGTGAAGTAACTTCACAGGGAACTTCGGATGTGAGCGCACGAGGAGTTTGCTGGAGCACAGGAGCCAACCCCACAATATCAGATGATAATACATCTGATGGCATAGGGGCTGGAAGTTTTACAAGCTCAATAACCGGCTTGACTCCTAATTCAACTTATAATGTGAGGGCCTATGCTACCAATGAAGTGGGGACGAATTATGGAAGCATTGTTACCTTTACGACCGATGTACCGGAATTCCTGCTTCTTTCATTAACTGCAGCAGATACAATTGATTTAAATGGCGCTCAGCCGCCTGTAAATGTTCCTTTAAGTTCAGCATTCAAGGCAGCGTTTACCTTTGATATCATTCCTTCCACAGCCAGCAGCAATACCATTAAGCTCATGAAGGTCAGCGGCCAGATTGAAATTGCGCTCGATATATCAGTGAATGATTCGGTAGTTTCATTTGCTCCCTTTGAAATGCTGGAATACGGAATGGCTTATAAAATAAAATTTATTGAAGGAATCCAATCCATTTATAACCAGCCGCTGCCCGCTTTCGAGAGGACCTTTACCACTGAATTTAACGATTTTTACCAGTACCAGGTATCCTACTGGAATTTTGAGAACAATGCCAACGACCAGGTGGGTAACTTTAATCCTTTGGCAAGCGGTATTGTTGACATTACTTATGCCGACTCCCGCAGCATGGCAGCGGGTGAAGCCGCATCCTTTAACGGATCAACAAGTATTATTGAGATTCCCGACGGTGATCAATTAATAGATACCCATGATTTCACTATTAGTTTCTGGGTTAAAACAAATTCAGCTGATAAAACTTCCGGACATTTTGTTATGGGGTTGGGTGCTTTTTATGGTATTCATTTCGAGATATTCAGTGATTACAGTGGAGCTAAATTTGCCGTCAGGTACGAGGCAGGTGATGGCAGTACTACATCTGAAGATATGTGGTTTCCGTATAATGCCCAGGATAATACCAATGGTGGATGGCAGGGATGGGATTTTGCTAAATCTATTACACTTGATGAAATGATAGAATACCTCAAAGATAGCTGGCTTCATGTAGTTTATACTTATAACAGCGCTGAAAAGAAAGGTACACTTTATTACAATGGCGAGAAAATGAAGAGCTTTGACTTTAATCTTTGGCCGGATGGTGACATTAAACAAACCATTGTCGGACTTAAATATGGTGGAGTTGCACCCGAAGTTGTAAACGAAATGGCATTTGGCTTTATCCAATCTCGTGCAGGTACACTTTGGGATAATGAGCCATGGGGAGGATATGATTTCCCGGATGCGAACCATTTTAAAGGTTTACTGGATGATGTCAGAATCTTCCATGCATCATTAACCGAAGACGAAGTATTTTATCTTTATAATTCAGAGAAGCCCTGATTGTCCTGACTTGTAAATAAACGAAAGGATTGTTGATTGCGATTTAGTAAATCTTCGTATTACAAGTACTTAAGGCACTTGTTCTGTTCGAAGTTTGAAGTTGAGTGCTCTGTTTTCAGTTCTCTGTTCTCAGTTCTGGGTTCTGGACTCACCCTATACCCTTATTTCCCTTATACCCTGCCAAAGTTCAGAGTTCTGAGTTCAGAGTTCTGGGTTCTGAGTTTGACCATGCCTGAAATACGTTGACCGGGATTGTGAAATAGTGTTGCTGACTTCAAGGGAGGTTTGAAACAGAGCGGAAATATAGGCGTTTGAACTAATCTTTTTTGGGGTGAATGAGCTTGGCGATTAAACCTGTCCATCCTGTCTGGTGAGATGCTCCGAGGCCTTTGCCGTTATCGCCGTTAAAGTATTCGTAAAAAAGGATGAAGTCTTTAAAAAACGGATCATGGTTAAAGATGCTTTCATCGCCATACACAGGCCGTGTATTGTTTTCAGCAGGGAGAAAGATAGAAGTCAATCGCCTTGTCAGCTCTTCTGACACGTTTTTGAGTGAAGTAAAATTCCCTGAACCTGCAGGACATTCAATCCTGAAATCATCGCCGTAATAATGATGAAACCGCTGAAGCGATTCGATGATGAGGAAATTAACTGGGAACCAAACGGGGCCTCTCCAGTTTGAATTGCCTCCGAACATCCCTGTTTCGGATTCGGCAGGGGAATATTGAACGGTAAAATGCTCACCGTCGAGCCGGAAAGTGTAAGGATTGTCTTTATAATATTTTGAAAGGGAGCGTATTCCATAAGGAGAAAGAAATTCGTTTTCGTCAAGCATCCGCTTTAGCAGCTTTTTCATCCTGCTTCCGCGCAGAAGAGACAGTAATCTTCGCTCGCCCACTCCGGGTTCGTTCCAGCGCGAAACCAATGAGGCCAATTCCGGCTGGTTATTCAGAAACCAGTTCATCCTCTTTTCAAACTCAGGCATTTGAGCCATAAGGTCGGGCTCCAGGACTTCAACTGCAAAAAGAGGAATAAGCCCAACCATTGATCTTATCTTTATTTTCAGAGGATGGGTAACAGAAGTTTCAAGAACATCATAATAAAATCCATCTTCTTCATCCCATAGCCCAATGCCTTCTCCGGCAGCCTTTGTCATGGCGCCTGCAATATGCAGGAAATGCTCAAAGAACTTGGAGGCCATATCCTGGTAGCTGGAATTTGTCTTTGCAAGCTCAAGGCTTATCCGCATCATATTTAATGCAAACATGGCCACCCAGCTTGTTCCATCGGACTGGTTGAGCCTTCCGCCGGAAGTGAGCAGGGTGTTCCGGTCGAACAATCCAATATTATCCATTCCCAGGAAGCCTCCCTGGAAGATGTTTCGTCCTTCTTCATCTTTCTTATTTACCCACCATGTGAAATTAAGAAGCAATTTGTGGTATACCCTTTCGAGGAATTGAATGTCGGGCTTGCCTTTGATCTTTTCATCAATCTTAAATACCCTCCAGGTTGCCCAGGCATGGACGGGAGGATTTACATCGCTGAATTTCCATTCGTAAGCGGGGAGCTGGCCGTTGGGGTGCATGTACCATTCCCTTGTAAGGAGAAGAAGTTGCTTTTTAGCAAACTCAGGATCGATAATGGCAAATGGAATGCTATGAAAAGCAAGGTCCCACACAGCATACCAGGGATATTCCCATTTATCGGGCATCGAAATAATATCTTCATTGTAGAGATGGAACCATTCCGAATTTCTTCCCTTCGTGCGTTCGCTCGGGGGAGGAGGTAAGCCCGGATCTCCTTTAAGCCATTGCTGGATGTCGTAATAATAGAACTGCTTTCCCCAAAGCATACCTGCAAATGCCTGCCGCTGTATTCTTTTCTCCTCGCCTGAGATGATATTCTCCTGGATATCTGAATAAAAAGCTTCTGCCTCTTCAATCCTTGAATTGAATATCGCTTCTGCATCGTTGAAGGGATTTTGATTCACTTTATTCGACAGCCTGAACAGGAAGCTTACACTTCCCTGTCCGCTTATTTTTGTTTTATAACAAAGAGCGGCTTTTGTTCCGGAAGCCTTTTTATTAATGGAGGAAAGTTTCTTCTCAACTATATAATCATTTATTCCATCCTTGAATGTTCTGTTACCTCCGTCCAATCCATACAAATGACTTATATTGGTTTCATTTTCACAAAACAGCAGTTCGGGTTTACCTTCGAAATAAAAATAATACTTACCCAGTTCCTTATGGTTGATTTGCAGAAAGGAATTACCCGTTCCCCTGATTGCAGGTTTATCTGTGTTTCCTGACCACGACCAGGTATTCCTGAACCATAGCTGTGGTAAAAGGTGAAGACCGGCTGCATCCCTGCTCCTGTTAAATACAGTTATCCTGGCAAGTATATCGTGAGTTCCGGCTTTAGCATATTCAATAAATATATCGAAATAGGCATTGTCATTGAATACGCCGGTATCCATAATTTCAAATTCAGGCTGGGTACGGTTGCGGTTCATGTTCATTTCAGCAAGCTGATTGTATGGAAATTCCCGTTGCGGGTATTTGTAAAGGAACTTCATGTATGAATGGGTGGGTGTGTTATCGAGATAGTAGTATAATTCCTTTACATCTTCTCCGTGGTTTCCTTCAAAATTATTCAGCCCGAAAAAACGCTCTTTGATGATCGTGTCTTCACCATTCCAGAAGGCAGGTGCAAAGCAAAGCAACTGGTGGTTATCTGAAATACCTGCGATCCCTTCCTCCCCCCAGCGATAGGCATAACTGCGGGCTTTATCATGGGTAACATAGTTCCATGCATCGCCACTGTCGCTGTAGTCCTCGCGAACAGTCCCCCATTGTCTTTCTGAAAGATATGGACCCCACTTCCGCCAATGGGCTTTCTTGTTTTTATCCTCTGTTAATCGCAGATTCTCTTTATTCATTTTTTAACGTGTTGAATAGCGGTATTAATGGGTACAGTGAACGTCATTCATGTTTACAAAGCTATACAATATTGCATAAAGACGGCCTGGAATAAATTGGAAATGGAATGGAAGAAAGGGGGGAGGAGTTCGAAGTTTGAAGTTGGGTTTTCAGTTCACTGTTCGCTGTTCTCAGTTCTCAGAGTTGGGTTTCAGGAAAAAAAATCAGAGGGTGATGGATATTGGTGGAAATATGTAACTTTGACACTTAAACGAAAAAAAATGTACATAGAAAGAACAAATAATGAAATCATTATCCGGCTTCCTTCATACGTTGACACGGACGGCCTTCAGCGGTTTATAGATTATCTTTGCTACAAGGAAGCTACTGCCAAATCGCAAGCCAAACAAGAGGATGTGGATAAACTTGCAAAAGAAATAAAAAAAGGCTGGTGGGATAAAAACCGTAGTAAGTTTATCAAGTGAAAATAATCCTCGACACGAATATTATTTTTAGTGCACTGCTCAATTCCAACTCAACAATTGGTGAATTAATATTTGATTCTGAAAATGTGTTTGAGTTTTATGGCTGCGACTATATGCGCCTCGAAATTGAGCAACATTGGGATAAACTGAAAAAGATTTCAAAACTTACAGATAAAGAACTTCAGGAATCACTTTTCCGGCTTTACACTAAAATTCATTTCATTAATGAAGAACAAATTTCTGAAAAAATCTGGTTGAAAGCGGAAACCCTCACTTCGGACATTGACATTGATGACACTGATTTTGTTGCACTTACCAATTATCTTAAAGGAGTTTTGTGGACCGGAGATAAAGAGCTTTATACCGGTTTAAAAATTAAAGGGTATAAGAAAGTTATTAGTACACAAGAACTTTTAAGAAAAAGAACCAAACAGAAAAAATAAAATAATCTCCTTTTTCTACCAATACAAATCATTTCAGGTTTTAGGTTTCAGGTTGCTGGTTACTGGTTGGTTCGGAATCCCTTATACCCTAATGAAGTATTGGGTTCTGGGTTCTGAGTTCTGGGTTCCTGGCTCGATTCCCCCTTTGAAGGGGGGCAGGGGGATGTGATGGGACAAAAAGTTCGAAGTTCGAAGTTTGAAGTTTGAAGTTGGGTTTTCAGTTCACGGTTGACGGTTCAGGGTTCTGGGTTTTGGGTTCTGGGTTCTGAGTTCTGAGTTCTGTGTTCAAACTGATGATGCCACTGCCGGTGCTGCTTCCCCCTAATTCCATATTTCCCTTATATCCCAAATAGAGTTCTGGGTTCGGAGTTCTGGGTTCTGGCTCGATTCCCCCTTTGAAGGGGGGCAGGGGGATGTGATGGGACAAAAAGTTCGAAGTTCGAAGTTTGAAGTTTGAAGTTGGGTTTTCAGTTCACGGTTGACGGTTCAGGGTTCTGAGTTTGACCATGCCTGAATAACGTTGACCGTTATTGCTCAAGTAAACTTTGTATTTTTACGTACCTTTGTAAAAAAAAAGTGAAATGGATTCTTTGATCGTAAAACTGGAAAAAAAAGCCAATAAGGCTGAAATAAAAAGGCTGCTGAGACATATCAAAGGCATCAAAAATGTTTCAGAGAAAATGAGCAGGGACGATTTTGAAAGCCTGCTGGATTTGACATTGTTAAAAGAAATAAAGAAAACGGAGAAAGATAAGTTGTACAATTTTTCCGATTCGAAAAAACGATTTTCAACCTTGAGAAAAAGCCTGGTTAAATGATCGTAAAATCGTCAGAATCGTTCTTTAAAGATTTATCGAAAATCAGGAATATTGATTTTTTTGATGAAATAGAAAACATCTTCGACCTGGCTCATGAATGTACTGCTCCTGAATCCATCCCGGGATTTAAATCGCTTGACCAATATTCAGGTTATGGAAGGATTAAAGTTGGTAATTATCGCATCGGTGTAAAATACAGTCAAAAAACGATTATATTTTACAGGGTCATGCACAGATCAGTTATCTATAATATATTTCCCTGAAAAACTACAGATCAAAAAATTAACAATCCAAAGTATCAATCCTCTGCTAAATGTGGTAAGTCAATTTAACATGGAGGCAACACAGGTTTGAAGTTGGGTCCTCTGTTCACTGTTGACGGTTCTCAGTTTTGGGTTCTGAGCTCACCCTATACCCTTATTTCCCTTATACCCTGCCATGGTTCGAAGTTCGAAGTTCGAAGTTTGAAGTTGGGTTTTCAGTTCACTGTTGACGGTTCAGAGTTCTGGGTTTTGGGTTCTGAGTGTCAAGTTTTACCCAAGGCAACCCTTCAGGACAAGTTTCATGTTAGGTTAATGAAGCAGCAACAAAAAATAAAAAGGCGATTCTGTGCTTAATCGGAAATCGCGTAGATGCGGTCGGTAAAGGTGAATAATTCTTCAGGACTGAAATAATCAATTCCTAATTGCTCAAGCGAAGTCATCACCACAACCAGTCGTTTAAGAGGATAGGCAACTGCATACTGCCCGCCATGCCCATGTGTATGCACAAGATGCTTTTCATCGCTTATCCACCAGAAATATCCAAACCCGACTTCTCCGCTTGCATTGGGCACACGAATGGTGAGCATTTCTTTAAGCCAGCCGCGAGGGATAACCTGCTCGCTGTTCCACATTCCACTGTCGCATACGCATTGACCTACTTTTGCCAGTTCCCGCGCAGGCATCATAAGCCCGAAAGCCCCGAGTGTGATGCCATCGGAATAATCTTTCCACTCGTACCTTGTAAGGCCAATTTTTGAAAAGAGCTTCAGCTTGGTATAATTAGCCAATGTCATACCTGTTGTCCTCTGGATGATGGCCGAAACGATCTGGGGAGCGCCGTCATTATATTGGTAATGGGTTCCCGGACTCCATTTTAATTCATCGCTAAGCACATAATCCACACTGCTTTCGGTGGAATGGGTGCGAAACACGTCCGATTCCTTATCGTTATCAAAATAAATTCCTGAACGCATGGTTAGCAGGTTTGCGATGGTAATATCTTTTTTATCAGGGTGGCTTGCAACTTCGTCAGGAAGGTATTTTGAAATCGGATCATCAAGGGATTCAATTAGCCCTTCAGTAACTGCAAAACCGGTGGCAATACCTGTTACCTGCTTCGTGCACGACCAGATGGCATTGTAATGATCAATTTCGGCCTCGTCTTTCAGATAGCTTTCTGCGATGAGCTTTCCGTTTCTGAAAACAAGGAATGATTTCACCATCCAGGCTTTCTCGTGGGCATAAAGATCATTGTAAATCTCAACCAATGCAAGGGAATCGACATTTTCGGCTGAAGGGCACGACAGGCTCCAGCCATCGTCGATGGCAACTGGCTTGAATGTAGTGAATGGCTTTGTCAGCTCATCTTCTTTCAGGCATCCGGAGAAGCAAATGAATAAAGCGACAATAAACGGGATAAGGATCAAAGATTTAGTTTTCATTTTTCGAGCGGGGAATAAAGGTTAACCGAAGCGATTGATTCAAAAATTTAATTGCAGGATCATCAGTGTAAACGAAATAATCGAGGATATAGGAAAAGGCAAGCCTTGAAGCAGCGTTTTTCTGATAACGGATTTCGAAGAAAGTATTGTTAAAGGTTCCGGGTGAGACGAATTGGAAATTGCTGTGAATATCACTCATAATATCGCTGAATTTACTGTCGTTGAAATAGGGATCTTCATAGATTTCGCCTCTCGAAACAAACCCGATAAGGTTATTGAAAACCCTGAGTTTGAAAATGGCATTTTTAATTTTATAATTGGCAAAAATTTCAACGCCAGCGCTATAATTAGTGAGCCAGAAGTAATATATGCTTTGAAGATCGGGATACATCTGGAAATTATATTCCATTTTTAAGGCCGGCCCGATCTTTAAACCGAATTTATTTACTGGAATATTCCATGCATATGCTGCTTCAAGGGGCTTGAAGCTGATATTCATCGCAGTAACATCTTTTGCAAAGGGAGCGCCAAGCATTAATCTGAATTCGTAAATCCAGGCATTGCTTTTGTGAGGAAAGGTCCAGTTCATTCCTGCATCAAGCGAAGGTCCCCGAAATACAAGTCCATAGTTTTCACTTTCTTTTATTTGCAGAAAACCCACGGTAAGAAAAGTATTCCTGGGTCTTATGGGATCCTGTGCGGCGAGCTCACCTGTAAGGAAACTTAGGACAAAAACAATTGCCATTAACCGGATCTGACGATCCTTATAACTGAAATTTATCATGGTGGAAAGATTTTGATTGAGCGATAGAAAGCAAATATTTAAAAAGAAGCATATATATCGACTTTAAATCGATGCGAATATAGAAAATAAATAAGTTGCATTTTAAATGGATTGTGGAAAAAAGTTTTAAACACCGGTTGGAAGAAAAGTTCGAAGTTCACTGTTGGCGGTTCACAGTTCTAGGGTTCTGGGTTCTGGGTTCTGAGTTCAGGGTTCAGGGTTTTGAGTTCTGAGTTTGACCATGCCTGAATAACGGCTAAATAATAAAATAATGTGCTATGATAAAAAGATTCTGTTTTTGATGGTATCGAAAATTTGCGAGTTTTCAACTTTTTAACTGCACTGCTGTCGTAAAGGGTAAGAATCCATAGCCCGTAGGGCTTCAATATCAATAGGATGATAACAAAAGAAAGTATTAATTGTCCGTAGGACATAAACAAAATACCCAAAACAAACCCCTTTTGATTTGAGGTGGAATACGAGAATGGAATTTATCAAAGTACCTTTTACCAACCTGAGATTTGATTTATCCTCGCACAGAAAACCACGGTTACTTTAAATGACGAGGCTATTTTTAATTCCCTACGGGAAATTTACTTCCGGCAAATGTGATTTTCTATTTATATTAATGCCCTACGGGCAAAGAAATCACGTGGATAACCAAATGCCTGTTTTATGCTTGCTGCAAAATACGACAATATTACTGCAGCACATCAAAATACATTATAGCCTGAATAACGTTGACAGGGTTTGTATTGGATAATACTTACTATATTTGTGATTCTTAAATACTGATAGTGTTTTATAGAATTCGATTTGGCATTATTTAATCATTAAATTAAGTGCCACTATGAAATTAATAGCCAAAGTATTAATCCTGTACCCCTTGTTTGTCGGGGTATTCCTGTTTTTACCCGCCGGATCATTCAGGTATTACGAAGCATGGATATATTCTTTGGCCCTTTTTATTCCCATGATCACCACGCTTCTTTACCTGGTAAAATATGATCCTAAGCTGCTTGAAAGAAGGATGAGATTTAAGGAAAAGGAAGAAAAGCAAAAGCTGATCATACGGCTGTCGAGGTTACCTTTTATTCTTGGTTTTTTAATTCCCGGTTTCGATTACAGGTTCGGTTGGTCGGATATACCAATGGCCTTTGTCATCGCTGCAAACGTCATTGTGATGGCCGGTTATTTTTTTGTATTCCTTGTCTTCAGGGAAAACAGCTATACTTCGCGTATTGTTGAAGTTGAAAAAGAACAGGAAGTAATAACCACCGGACCTTATTCGATTGTTCGTCATCCTATGTATACAGGGACGATTGTCATGTTTTTATTTACACCGTTAGCACTGGGATCATGGTGGGCGATCATTGCTTTTGCATTATGGCCGGTGGTTCTTGTTTTCAGGATCTTTGATGAGGAGCGGGTTTTGATGAAAGACCTGAAGGGCTATAAAGAGTACTGCGAAAAAACACGCTACCGGCTGATACCGTTTGTGTGGTAGGTGGTGGAGTTCAAAGTTCACTGTTCTCAGTTCCTGATGGCTTGTTGCTGGTTATTAGTACCCTAATAAAGTTCGGGGTTTTGGGTTCTGAGTTCAAAGGTTATCAATCCCGGTTATCCTGGTATTACTTGTATGCTGATTCAATGCCATTTTATGCGGCTTCAATGAGATAATTTTCCGTTTCAATACTTTTAATTAGTTTACAAATATGCCGGGAAGTAGTTTTGGATGAAAATTAAGTATTCATTAAATAAACTTGACAATATGAAAAAAGTAATTTATATCCTCGGCTTGCTTGTTGTAATATCATCTGAATTGATTGCACAATATACTTTTGACTGGATGAACGATGCAGGAAATTATAGTAAAACAGCCGTAATGAGTGCCATTGATAACCAGGACAACCTGATTGTGACGGGCTACTGGCAGAGTAATAACATTTTCACCCGCAAGGTTAGCCTTGACGGAACCCTGCTGTGGGAAGCAGAAGATTCATCGGGCCTACCGGGTATGTACGAAAAATCTTATTGGACAAACTGCGACTCAGACAATAACATTTATGTAGTTGGAAAAAGGTATTCAATTGGTTCTGGATGGGAATACCCGGATGCAATTATTGCATTAAAATATTCGCCTGAAGGGGTCTTGTTATGGAAACAAACGATCCCAGTTACCATGCTGATTGGCAGCCAGCATCCTGCCTTTAATGTCAGAAGCGAGGTTGACATCAACGGCAATTTATATGTAGGCAGTTTTGCTGCAACACCTTCGGGAGCTATTTTTGCTAAAATAGACACCAATGGTAATCTCCTTTTTACAAATACCAGTACTGTAAATTCACCCCTGGGTTTTACCTCAATGCGGGTAAAGGGCAATAAAGTTGTGCTGGCTACAGGTAGTTCCATTACTGAAGTTGCTCCTGTTTATGTATGGGATACTGCAGGAACATTTTTATTTACGGCCGCAGCAACAGGCCATGGTGCAAATGATGTCGAAATAGATGATTCAGGCGATATTTTTGTAATCAGCCATTTAACCGATGCTGTTTCGCCCACAAGCGGAGAAGACATTACGATGACTAAATTCAAGTTCAACCGGAACCCAATTATGGAAAAAAGATTATGATTTTGGCGGCTCTGAATTTCCAACAAGATTCGTTTATTTAAATAACAGGTTAAGCGCCATTGGCTGGGGTCCATCAACACCTGCGGCATATTTTGACTGGAAGACCTTCCAGGTTGATACGGATGGTACATTACTATGGAATGCAACTTATGATGGAACAGCCTATAATGATGAATATCCCTATTTTATTACTGCCAGCCAAAATGGCGAAGTAATCGTTACAGGGAAAGGAGGCCCATCACCTGATCCCAATAATCTTTCTTACTTACAAATGGTTATTCTGAAATATAGCAATACCGGAACCCAGGATTGGATGGATACTCCTAATATGTACGGTGGCTGGG
This sequence comes from uncultured Bacteroidales bacterium, assembly GCA_963749345.1. Classification (GTDB taxonomy): domain Bacteria; phylum Bacteroidota; class Bacteroidia; order Bacteroidales; family JAADJA01; genus JAADJA01. The sequence goes on from CAVVMO010000004.1 coordinate 2,408,639, forward strand.
GGATGGCTTGTATGCTTGCTTCAGACAACAGTTTATATGCAATCAGTTCTTCAAATATGACGGCTTATCATTATAATCCGGCTCAAATTACTGATGTAAATAGCATCCAAAATGATATGGAATTGAAAATATCGCCCAATCCATTTGTGGATAGAATTTCTGTTCAATTGACTGAAACAGATGCGCCGGCCATGGCGCTGATCTATGATGGAAGTGGCAGGTCGTTGTATTCCTTTCAATTAAACAATAAGCATAACGAGTTAGATCTGTCAGCATTAAATAGCGGTCTTTATTTCTGTCAAATAAGATCAATCCACATGAATCAAGTTTTAAAACTTGTAAAGGAGTAGGTTGCCGGGAATCGGTTCACAATTCACAGTTTGAAGGTACAGGTTCAAACTACGATCATATTAGTAATAATAATATGGCTCCCGGAGCCATATTAATCTGTAATGGTCAGGTTTTACAAGTTATATAACTGGTCAACAGAAGGCAAATCAATAAACAATTCCTTACGATTGCTGTTAACCTTATTTAAAAAGTACCCAACTTATGTCAGCAAGCGTATTGGTTCAAAGCATCGTAATCGTAATCGTAACCGGTTTATTCAGCGGGTTACTGATTCCATACATCCTAAAGAAAATTGAATCGAACAGGGAAATACTGAAAGCGCAATCGTCGCTGATAGACGATTTGACGAATACGCTTTGGAATTGGCGTTACCTGTCGAAGAAAGTGGTTTATTATGCTGCGTCGGGTGATGCAAGATACCCTGATGCTGCGCGTGACTATGAAAGTAGAATATGGGATTTGCTCACCCACTTCAGAATTCAAACAAGCAAGGCACGCAGGCTGCTTTCGGAAAAAGCGTATGTGGAATTTGAACAGTTTTATCAATACATCACCAGCGACATTGATATAAAAGTAAGCGCATTGATCGTTCAGCAGGACAGGACCCACATCAGTAAAATCGCCGCCGAATTAAGCGACAGGTTTAGCAATGAAGTTTCAAAGCAGATTGACGATATGCTGAAAAAGGTGGCGGAGGAGTTTGGAATTTAAGAGGTTCACGGTTCTCAGTTCGAAGTTCAAAGTTTGAAGTTTGAAGTTTGAAGTTGAGTTCACTGTTCTCTGTACTCAGTTTTGGGTTTTGGGTTCAGGGTTCTTGAGATCAATGACCTTTATCATTCATGGAAAACAAGGCATATTCCAAACTGAAGGTAGACAGCCCTGGCATTAAGGGTATTAAAAAAAGACGGAATCATATCGCTGAGGGCAAAAATGTTAACAGGACCTGCTTTTAAGGCTAATCCAAAACCCAGGTTGCTTCTTTTGCCTGTATAACTGTAATTGATATTAGCTGAAAGGATTTTTCCAAAGCGTCTTTTGTAATTGATTGTATAACAAAACCGGGTGAGATATTGAAAATAATCTGTTTTTATAAGTAATCCAAACTGATCCTTAGGCGTTACGTCGTAGGTTACACCGAGATAACTTTTGGGTGTAAGATGGGAGGAATAGGGCTCACTAACTTCTTCGACTTTGAAATGCTCCTGGATTGAATCGAGCAGGGGCACTGTATCCACAAAGGTATTATCGTGGATAAAGTCATTCAGGTCGATTCCATGAAATGTATAGGGTTGTCCTGGGTATTTGCTGACATATGATTTAACGTTCTCTTTCCAGTAAATCCTGCCCAGGTCAATCACACTTAAAGATAATTTTAACATTGGCAGAGGGGTATATTTTACTCCAAGGTCCATAGCAAAGCCGTGATTTTTTGAAAAATCGAGCCAGAGGTATTGATTCATATCCTGGTCACCCATCTTATCCAGGTAGCCGTATGCTGAGGAGGTGTGAATGGCAATATCGGATGCTGCAGTAATTGCCAGACTCAAATCGTCCTGAGTGTGAATCTCCAGTTTTGTTTTTTCGGAATAGATATTGGCTGCTCCGTTTAAATATTTAAGCTTGGTGCCTAAAGTAATTTTATTGTTCAAATCAAAGGAATATCCGAAGGCAATTTCGTGGTAGAGGGAAGAATTTAAAGCAGTCTTGCTAAAAGTCAAATCCCTTCCGATGAATTCCTGGCTGGCATTGCCATACAATAGAAACTCCACAAATTCTTTTTCGAGAGAGAAATCTACAGACCAGATTTTTGCCAGGCTTATTTGAAATGCATGCCTGTTTGACCTGATCCCGACTTGTCCAAGAGTTGTGTAAAAGTTCATGGCGAGCACATTAACTTCGTCAAGGTTGTTCAGAATTGACTGACGATCGATGTATAAATAATCATCCGCAATTCCTTTTTCAGTTATTTCAGAATAATTAAGCGGACTATTAAATCCGATGTAGGTCGAAGAAATTACAGGCAGGCTTATAAAGAGTTTACCGTAAGGCGAAAAGGCCGGATTCAAAGTATTAGCGACTGGAAGATAGTCGTAAAAATATGTAGAACGGGAAACCTGGGCTATGCTGTGCTCATTTAACAATGCCAGTAATGAAACTATCAACGAAATTTTTACACAATTCAGAATATGTGTTTTCATAGCTTCAATTTTTAATAGTTAACATATAATTTAGCTGATAAAGTCAAATCAATGCTGTAGTCGGAATATATTTTGACCAGTTTATCCGGTTCGGTGGATAAGGTTGATTTAAAAATAATTTGACTTGCCTGCAACAGGGATTCCAAATCATCCCCAATAATGGTTACAATGGTTTCTTTCTTAGAAGGCTGAATAACCCTGCAATCGGGCGGGTTGCCTGTAATTGCCGAAACGATGATGTTTTCATTATCCGGGAATAAGGAATATAAAAGCTGATTTTCTGAATCGATAAAATCTAATTGTGCAAAGGCATTTATCGGAAATCCATTGCTGATATCAATTCTAAGCTCAATGGCATTCAGATTCTCAACACTCTCAATTGAAAAATCAAGAGTATCGGCTATAGTAAAATCACTTATGCTACCGTATAAATCCATTTCAACGGATACCGCAATATTGATTTGACTAGTATCTCTAAAGCAATTGGTTATCAGACTATCTCCTTCATAATTAAAAAGTCCGTTTAACTTAAAATAAATTTTGTTGGGAGCAATTTCCAATGCCTCCACAATGTTCGATCTATTCAGCATCACTTCAGTGGAGGATGGCAAAGCGGAATAGCAATCAGGTGAATTTATTATAAAACTATTTGCGGTGTCAGGGCTAAAAAGATAAATATCAAGACTATCCGGATTAATACCAGTGGTATGATAGGCTGTAAACTTTTCAGCCTCAACCTTTACAGGAAGTCCCAATTCGTTGTAGAAATCGACCTTTAATCTCACACATTCCGGACCAAAGGATATGGAGCCAAAATCGGCAGAATTATAAATATTCAAATCAATTGTATCGGAGTAGGATTCAATATGATTGCCAATAAATCCGTAAAATCTCGAATATTCAATATTCGTTAACTCGTTGGTAAGGGTTAAAGAATACTCCGGCAATAGATTAGCATTTGTATCAGTTTTAATCCATACATCGGCAACTATAATGATTGTGTTTAAAGGATTATTTTCAAATTGCGCATAAAAATCAATAAGGTCGACATCCGTGTTAAGTGTCAATGAACCTCCCTGGGGATTACTGATTTTAAAGGTATATTCCAATGGATTCCCATTGAGGGTGCTAATAAAATTTGGAACAGTGAAGTGCAATATTGAGGAATCCATGTTTAAATTAGTCAAAGCAGATAAGTTATATAATCCGTTGGTAAGGTACAGACTGTCAATTCTCTGACCTTCATTCGTCAAATCGAATGTGATATTAAAATATATCGGCGGCAATTCCACCCAGGTACCTTGAGGTAATGGTACCGGCGGCTGGGGAATTGTAAAAACTTCAGTTTCAATTTCTAATTGATCAGGTATTTTGGTTCTTTCACTTGCCTCAACCGATAACAATTCTTTACTTTCATAAATAAGAGAAATCAATCCATCTTCATTTGTATGAATGGTGCCGCTTGTATCATTCAGGAAATCTGCGAGCGTAAGCTTTGATTGCACCAGGGGCACACCCCATTCCGTATTAAGATTATCGGTTTTAATATTATCAAAATCAAATTTACTGCATGAGTTAATTATTAGCAAGCCAAACAATAAGCCCTGAAGCCTGGTTGCAAGATAGATCTGTTTCATAGAAAATAGTTTATAATGAAATATTTTTCTCAATTAATATTTGTTGATGTTCAATTCATAAATATTTGATTCTCTATTTGCATTTATCTCATCATGCCTTGCTTATACCAGGCTCGATGGATATCAATAATTATTCCTGTAAACTTAATATTGAATTGTGTGCTGATAAACAATCGTTTAATCCACGCATATTCTTTAAAAAGTTTTCCAATTTCAGTAAAAGATTTTAGATTATGGAATTCTTTCCAAATTTAAGACAAAAATTATAAACAAAAAAATTATAAATTTTTACCAATGGTTAAAAATCGGGACATAGTGCTTTTGATTATAAATGAATGCGGAAGGATTTATTTTTCTTGAATATATTAATAATTGCCGTTCAACGATTATATTCAAGTGTTCGTCGAAAAAAGTTGCTGGTGCAGATTCCTCACCTTTATTTTGATTCAGTTTTTTAATTTAAATTTACACTTTATGAAAACAAAAAAAATCATTTTAATCGGTATCCTGGCAACGATGATGAGCGGCTGCCTGGTGAAATCGCTGCATTCGTTCTACGATGAAAGCGATGTGATCTATAAGCCGGAATTAACCGGTAAATGGCTGGATGATGATTCGTCGAAATGGGTCATCAGCCGGTTTACCATCTCCAAAGGTCTTTTTAAAGGCGACAGCCTCGATAATTCGTACCTTGTGGAGATGTATGAAGATACCTCCCACCCGTCGAGGTTCAACGTGCATCTGTTTTCTATCAATGGACTCCTTTACCTTGACTTTTTGCCGATCAGGGATAAGGGTGAACAGGAGCTTTATGATATTCACCTTGTGCCTGCACACTCGCTGGCACGGGTAAGGTTCGACAGCAACGACCGGATGACAATAAGCTGGTTTAATGAAGAATGGCTGAACAAGTTGTTTGAAGAGAACCGCGTGAGAATTTCGCACGAAGTGATCCTTTCTGATGAAACAGGCTACGGAAAGCAATATGTATTGACGGCTTCGACCAGCGAATTGAAGAAATTCATCGTCAAATACGGAAATGACCCGAATGCTTTCAACGATGAGGATAATAAGAACTTTTTTTACCTGAAACTAAACCGGACAAAGTGAAAATAAAAATAATGAAATGGCTATCCGCTCTGCTACGGAATGCTTTGCTCCAGCACCTGGCTTTCTGGGTGCTGGGGTATTATATATTGTTGCACCTGTTTGCAGGGTCCGACACCTTGCAGACCATAGATTACATCTATACAGGTATATTCCTTGGCACCCTCTTTATCCCGGTTGCGATTAACCTGTTCCTGCTTATCCCGCGGCTGCTGAATACCGGCAGGTACAGTGCTTACGGCATTATGATCCTGTCCGGTCTTTTTGTGTTCAGTTTCTTTAACCAGTTATTATTTGACCGTCTGATCGACTTCATCCTTCCGGGATATTACTTTATTTCGTATTATTCTTATGGCGACCTGCTGAAGTTCTTCGCCACCTTTTTGATCCTTACCACCCTGCTGAAACTTTCGAAGGAATGGTTCGAACTGAGTAAGACGCGTGAGAAGATCACGCTGCTCGAAAAGGAAAAGCTTGATGCAGAACTGAAGGCGCTGATGAACCAGGTGAACCCGCATTTCTTGTTCAACAGCTTGAATGTATTGTATTCCCTTGCGATGAAAAAGAAGGCCGAAACACCGGATGCCATCATCCGGCTGTCGGATATTTTGCGCTACGTAATTTATGAATCGAATAAGGAAACGGTGACACTAAATTCGGAAATTGAACTGCTTAACAATTATCTACAGTTGCAGCAATACCGGATAGATGCAAGCGCGAAAATCGAATTTAAAACTGATATACCCGACGGTAATACAAGGATTGCTCCCATGTTGCTGCTGCCCCTTTTAGAGAACAGCTTTAAGCATGGAATCATGGGTGATACCGGCGAAACCTTTATCCGTTTAAAGCTCACTCAGCAATTGAACCGGATTAATTTTACTATTGAAAATAATAGGGGAATTTCATCTGAAATGCCTCAAAAGAATAGCGGAGGAGTTGGCCTTGAAAATATCCGTAACAGGTTGCATCTGATTTATCCGGATAATTATATCTTTGACGTGAAGGACAACGATTTGACATTTAAGGTAGAATTAACAATAAACACTCCGGTATGACAATTCATTGCTTGATAGTTGAGGACGAGCCGGTTTCGCAGGATACCCTCAAGGCCTATATTGCGGATTGCCCGAATCTCAGCCTTGTGGAAACCTGCAAAAATGCTTTCGAGGCCAATGAAGTCCTTATGAACCGAAATATTGATCTGATGTTTCTTGATATCAATATGCCGGGTTTGTCAGGGATGAAATTCTATCAATCGTTATCCCATCCGCCGTTTGTAATATTTACGACAGCGTATCCTGAGTTCGCTTTGGAAGGCTTTGAAGTGGATGCAGTGGACTACCTTTTAAAACCTTTTCCCTTCGACCGGTTTCTGAAAGCAGTTAACAGGGCTGCTGATCGCCTGAAAAAAGTCGCAGGAAATCAAATGAAGGATGATTTCGTATTGTTTAAGGCGGATAAAAAGATTCATAAGATCTTTCTTTCCGATATCCATTATCTTGAAGCCCTTGGAGATTATGTAAAGATCCATCTGAAAGACCGGTTCATCGTGGTTCATGAAACAATGCAGAACCTGCAGAACCAGTTGCCTGAGCCGCCTTTTTGCAGGATCCATAAATCTTTCATTGTATCTGTCAACAAATTCAGCTACATCGAAGGGAACAGCCTGCAGATAGGTGATCAATCCATACCGATTGGAAATATGTATCGTGATCGTTTCCGCGAAGTGATCGGGAACAAAGAAGGGTAATGGAAAAAGAGTTCAGTGTTACAGTTATCAGTTTTGGTTTCAGGGATTCAATTCCCCCTTTGAAGAGCTTGTCCCGACCTGGCGGGAGGGCAGGGGGATGTTAACTTTTGGTTTGTTCGAAGTTCAAAGTTCGATGTCAGTTCACAGTTCACTTTTTCGAAGTTTTCGGCTCCGGGTTCTTTGTTCTGAGCACAAAGTCCAGTCACTTTTTATACTTAAGGAAATTGTTTTATTAGGTTCCGGCAAACACTCAGATTGAATAAATGATTATTTGTATTTTTGACATGGTATGAAATCTTTATTTTACAGGCAAATCAATATTCTGCTAAAGTCCAACCTCTCCTTAATCCGGAAAATCATTCTCTATGTAGTTTGCTTTGGCTTGTTATATTCTGTTGCGGAATACTATTTCGGTATCTGGATCAACGACAAACGGGAATATATACCATTGCTTATTCGTGTCATGAGTGCCGCTGTTTTCATGGGCTTTTCAATCGCTGTTTTTGAAGGTTATTTATACATGTCCTTCAGGAAAAAGCCTTTTCTAATGATCGTTATTTTGCGGTCAGTCTCATACTCGGTCATCATTACCTTGTGGCTGATTGTCATTAACGGGATATGGGAAAGCATGGATAACAATATTTCCTTTATGGAGGGAGTGGGTTATTATCTTCAATCGGAAGCATACCTGGTAAACCTTGTTACACTAATTGTATTATTTATTGCGATACTCGGGGTAAATCAAATTAACAGCTTGCACCGTAAAGGAGAACTGATGCGGTTTATCCTTGGCCGCTTTCACCAGCCAAAAGAAATTGAATTACTTTTTTGCTTCATCGATTTGAATCACTCTACCACCATTGCTGAAAAATTGGGTAATTTAAAATTCGGTTCTTTTTTGAAGGATTACTATTCCGATATCACTGATGCCATTCGTTACTCAGGGGCTGAAATATACATGTATGTGGGTGACGAAATTATCCTGAACTGGCCAGTTAAAGCCAAAACAAATTATAAGAGGGTGCTTGCCTGCTTTTTCATGATGAAAGAGACGATCAGGATGAAGCAAAATGTTTACATGCAACGCTATGGTTATGTCCCGGAGTTCAAAGCGGGCCTGCATGGAGGAAAGGTATTGGTTACCTGGGTTGGGGAGTTGAAAAAAGAGATCATTTATCTCGGGGATGTTTTAAATACTGCATCACGGATCCAGGGAGAATGTAAGCGCCTGGGCTGTGATTTCCTGGTTTCAGAATACATAAAGGATAGGATTCCTGATCCTGAATATTCAATCGATTTTGCTGATGAGCTTGTCCCAAGGGGTAAAGAAAGCAAGATTAAAGTTTACAGGGTACTTGCTTCTCCCGGACAGCAATAATACCTGATAACCGTCATTAGAATCTTATACATTAGTGGTTTTCACGAAGGAATGCCTTTATCAGAAGTTTACAGTTCACAGTTTTGGAGTTGGATTTTAATTCCCCCTTTGAATAGCCTGTCCCGCTTTGGCAGGAGGGTAGGGGGATGTTAACAATAGGTTTGTCAAAGGTTTTCGGTTCTCGGTTCAAAGTTTTCCGTCCTGCTTTAAGCGCCTTTTTCCCGGTACAGGAATTCCATTTTTAAGGATAGGATTGTTTTAACGAAACTATAATCCAATCACTCAGTATAAAACTTAATGAAATGCAGTATTTGCAATTCGTTTTGTAGAAGCTGAAGAATGGAAAATATTTCGATATTAAAAAAAATCCTAAAATTTTTAGAAATGAAAACAATAAGTAAAATGTTTGCTTACCCGATCATTGTGTTGGGATGCCTGCTGATGGTAACCAGCAGTTGTAAAAAAGATGAACCCGAAGAACCAGCCACGATCAGCGATTATAATTTTTACATGATGGTGGGGGTTTCAATGATCAACTGCTATACGGATATTTATAACCAGAACCTTGCCGGTGTTGCCACCGGTTCGCACAACATAACAACAGATGGTCCGATGGGAGGAACCGTGTTGATTACAGGTACAACCACCTACGACAATACCCATGGGATTACAACAACGGACCTGGTATTTTCGATGAATGCAGTAAAATACACCTATTCCTATACCGACGGAAGCAATAAGACGTGGACTACCCATATAACCCTGACAGGATTTACAACTTACACGGGCAGTTTTTCGAATAGCTATACCAGTGTGAATCACCAATCGGATAACCTGCAGGTTGAGGGCACGGTAACACATGACGGTACCACCCGCTCCATCAATTCGATGGGCCAGGTAAGCATTAATCGTTCATCGACCGTTGCCGTGAATATTTTCGGGCATACAGTTTCGTGGTAGTTATTGAAAGAAAATTATTTCAAAAGGCAGGTTCAATATGGGTAAATTAAAGGGAATCTATTGGCCATGGCTGATCAGGGTGCATGCAATCATCATTGTGCTGGCAGCCGGCTGTACAAAGGAGGATTCAACTGAGGTGACAATTCCGGTGGTTACAACCCTTAATGTATCAGGAATTACATCAACAACAGCCATTTGCGGAGGAAATATTACATCTGATGGGGGTGCTGACATTTCATCACGGGGAATCTGCTGGAGCATAACACCTGACCCTACCATTGCAGATTATAAATCAAACGATGGAAGTGTGGGAACGGGCAGCTACTCATGCAGCATATTCGGGCTTACGGGAAATACAACCTATTATGTCAGGGCTTATGCCACCAACAGTGAAGGCACAGGATATGGGGATGGAAAGTTATTTACGACAGCTGAAACATCAGCGTTTGCCACCACGCTGGAGGCCACTTCAGTAAGGTGCTCCAAAGCGATATTGAATGGGATTGTAAATGCAAATAACCTGGTGACAGTTGTTTATTTTGAATACGGTACCACTACCAACTATGGACATATCTTATCAGCCATTCCGGAACAGGTGACAGGTAATGTCCAAACCCCTGTAAGCGCTCCATTGACAGGATTAGATGCTGTAACAACCTATCATTTCAGGCTTAGGATTGTGAATACATCGGGTACAGCCTATGGAAACGACATGACTTTTTTTACGAATTATGTGGTAGGAGACACAGCGCAGGGTGGTGTGGTATTTTATACTGATAATTCAGGGCAGCATGGTTTAATAAGCGCAGAAATTGATCAGGGTTCCAACATCCAATGGTACAACGGAAGCTATATCACCACAAATGCAACGGGAACTGCAATTGGCACAGGAAAGTCGAACACAGTTGCCATTGTTTCCTTGCAGGGTGCAGGGTATTATGCGGCAAAAATATGCGACGAACTGGTGCTTAACGGATTTAATGACTGGTTTTTACCATCCATTGATGAATTACAATTAATTCATAGTGAAACAGGATTGACAACATATGCTTATTACTGGTCTTCATCTGAGTTTGATGCCAACACTGCATGGTTTGGATATGTTACAAATCTGAATTATTTCGGCAGTAATAGCGAGAGTAAAAGCACTACTGCCGGTCCGGGCGTTGAATTTGGTACCACTGTCCCCTATTATATTCGGGCGGTTAGGGAATTTTAATTCTTCCACTCATTTCAAAAGCGGAGCTGATTTATTATTGCCGCTATTCAGGATCACAGAAGTTTTGAAGCAATTATTATAACAAATACTTAAAGTGCAGCGTCAGCACTATAAAGCCGGACGATAAAAAGATGAAAACAAAAATTTTAGTATCAGTAATGATTGTAGCCTTAGGCTGGTGCACAACATTAAATGCACAAACCAATGTGAGCGGGTTGATATCCACAAGTACGACATGGACATTGGCCGGCAGCCCTTTTATTGTAATTGGAAATACGCTGGTTGACGAAGGAGTTACACTTAATATTGATGCAGGGGTTACAATACGGTTTGACGAGTTGATGGCATTGCAGGTTGACGGAGAATTAGTTGCAAGAGGTAACAGTATCAATAAGATCACTTTTACTTCTAATAAATTCAACCCCGCACCCGATGACTGGGATTTTATTTTGTTCAGCAATACAAGCACAGATGCGGTATTTGACCAAAACAGCAACTATGTAAGCGGTTCAGTTATGGAATATTGTGTAGTGGAATTTGCCGGCGGTGGTGAATATACTTTCGGTGCCATTATGGCTGATAATGCGCTTCCATATATTCATCATTGCACCATACAGCATAATGGCGCTTCAGGGATTTATGCAAATAATATTCCGGGCACGCTAAGGATCATTGGCAATATAATAACCGGCAATACTGCACCTACTGGAGGCGGAATCAATGCCTGGGGCGGATATGTGATCATTGAAGGAAATACCATTGAAGGAAACGAAGCATCATCAAGCTATGGGGGAGGAGGAATATTTGCTTATTCCAATACAACAGAAATCTTCAATAACCTGATTTCAGGCAATACATCCATCGGTTATGGCGCCGGAGGAGGAGGTGGCGGAATTTATATCAGGCAAGGAAACTCAACTATATCAAAAAATATAATACGCAATAATATACTGAACAGTAATTATTCCGAGGGAGAAGGAGGAGGAATTTTATCATACCTGTCAAATGTTACGATCACTCAAAATGAAATTACCCAAAACATTGGAGGGAACGGGGGCGGAATATTCGGTGGCAACCTGATTTCCGGTAATTGCATCAGCGGGAATATCGCTGAGAACAAAGGGGGAGCCATATACATGTCACAAAACAGCGTCACCGGCAATTCAATCGTATATAATTTGGCTGAACAAGGTTCGGTAATAGATATTTATATAGCCGACAGCCCATATGAATTCAAGTATAACACAATTACCGGAAATAATGCAACTGGAGAGAATCCTGCATATTCAATGGGCATCTCGGCACATCCTTCCATCAACTTCAATAATTTTTTCGGCAATACTGCTACCTTTGAGCTATACAACAATAATGGTTCACTATTGGCACACCTTGATGCAAAGGAAAACTGGTGGGGAACAACCGCTGAAACAGAAATACAAGGACTCATTTATGATTGGTTAGATAATGCCTCAATAGGCATAGTGGATTATTCGCCCTTTGCAACCAGCATAAGATCTGATGTTCCCATTTCACCGCCTTCAGGATTAACACTTACTGAAGGTGAGGGTCAAATCAGCCTGAGCTGGAATACGAATTCAGAACCTGACCTGGCAGGATATAAAGTGCACTGGGGAGCAACAAATAACTACCCTTATGAAAATACGCTTGATCTGGGCAATGAAACCTCCTATACAATCACTGGTCTTTCCTCAGGGAATTATTTTGCTAGTGTTACTGCATACGATAATTCGGCTGATACCGTGACCGATAATCCTGAAACGATCGTTAATGAAATTCAATGTGCAGGCAACGAAAGCTGGTATGCAAAAGCTGTTTCAACACTTGGAATAGAGGATATATTGATGGATACCGAAAATGCAGTGTCGGTTTTTCCAAATCCTGCCTCAGAAAAAATTATTGTAATTCTTCCTGAAAAATCAAACATAGAGATATTAAATATTGAGGGACAGGTTATATTGACAATCAAAAGTGATATCGGAGAGACGAAAATTGATCTGGAAAATTTATCAAACGGAGTCTATATCCTAAAGGCAAAAACAAGCAAAGGCATCATAGTGAAGAAATTTATTAAACAATAAAGCTCAATAACAAAAAGGTGACACGTGTAATTCAGATTTCAGGCTCCGGATTTTAATTCATATCCGTGATAACGCCTGAAGAATCCTTTCCGTTTTATATTTGATTATTGATCAATATTTATCTTTTGTCCATTATCGTAAACAAAACATATTTGAATGATCAGGTAAAAAAAAACCTCCCGTTTTTGGCGGGAGGTTTAAAATCTTAAATGACTTTTGCGGGTGTTAGATTAAGCGTGTTTAACATTTACTGCATTTAATCCTTTTTTACCTTCCTGAAGTTCGAAGGATACTTCATCCCCTTCCCTGATTTTATCAATCAGTCCGGAGGAGTGTACAAAATATTCCTTTTCGCTTTGAGCGTCTTTAATAAATCCAAAACCTTTCGATTCGTTAAAGAATTTTACTGTTCCTTTATTCATATTGTGATATTTAATTTCTGCAAAGATAATTCAAATGATTGGATTAAGCGCAGTTTATGTGAGAAATTGTTAATTTAATGAATGATTAATTATTTAATTCGGTGTTTTGGAATGACCCTTTAAAGAAATCTTTTTGGCAAAGCCTGAATCTGTTAAGCGGCAAAGGCAGGCAAATCATTGTCTGAACCTTTTTGCTTAATATCCAATTAATTTTTTTAATCCAATTTCCATTTACACAGCTATACGGCACTGGACATGCGCTTTAAGGGGTCGGACAGCCGCTAGTTGCCTGAGCAAAGATTCATGGTTAAAGCCGGCAACCAGGTCGTTGATCACATCCGATACATGATTGATTTCAGTAGCTAAATAGGCATTGGCACCTGCAAAGGCAAACCCTTCTTCCATATTTCCCCTTGCCGAATTGAACAAGGCCTGAGCAATGCAGAATGGAGCCTTCCTGTAATCGCATGATGAAAGGCATTTCCAAGGACATTTAAATGGTTTGGCTTCGCCATTCATGATTTGTTGTACGAATTCATTTTTCACCACCCTTCCCGGCAATCCCACCGGGCTGTCGATAATTACGATATCCTCCTTGCGCGCTGCAAGATAACTTTCTTTATAGGCAAGCGAAGCATCGCATTCGTGGGTTGTTACAAAGCGGGTTCCAATCTTCACTCCTTTAGCGCCTGCCTTCATAATCTCGTAAATATCCTTACCTGTATGAAGTCCTCCTCCTGCTATCACCGGTATGGTTTTTCCAGATGCTTCTTCAAATGGACGAATAACTGACACGGTTTCTTCTACGAGCTGTTTAAGCGGAATCCTGTTCATCCCAAGGTTTTCCTTTTTAAAGCCAAGATGTCCGCCTGCCATAGGTCCTTCAACTACCATGGCATCGGGCAGAAAATTGTAATGGGATTCCCAGTAACGGAAGATCAGGTGGGCTGCTTTAGCGGAAGATACTTTAGGCACCAGCCTGGTATGATGGCCGCTAAGTCCTGCTTCAACTATAATGTGAGGGATTTTGAGTGGTAATCCCGCACCCATAAATATAATATCGATCTTTTCTTCAATTGCTACCTTAATTAGTTCTTCATGATCCGTTAATGCCATCATGATGTTTACACCCAATACACCGTGGGTCATACTTTTGGCTTTCCTTATCTCTTTTCGCAGGGCACGTTTATTGGCTGCATGGAAGTTTTTTATATAATCCGGTTCGAGCATTCCGATTCCTGCCGCTGATATTACCCCAATACCTCCAGCGTTGGCAACTGCCGATGCCAATCCCGATAATGAGACGGCTACTCCCATTCCTCCCTGTACAATAGGTAGTTTTACATTGAGGTCGCCGATGTTAAATGATTGCATATTGCTTATTCTTAGTATCCGTTTTTGACATCAGGGCAGAATCTTAAAATCGTGAAAATCCGGTTTGCCTTTTTGTTTATTCGACGGAAGAATTTAATTTACGTTATTAAACGACAAAATTAGGATTGAGCATTTTCCCAAATATAATAATAGGGATGAATGAGAACAAGAATAGTTACAAAACGAATTTTTAGGGGCGAAAACAGCCAATACAGGTGCGGAAAAATTTATCGCGGGATGAACATCAGATAAGTTCTTTTAGTTTGTCAGCATAATTTTTCGAAACAGGAACCGGAAAATCAACTTTTTCGAAAAACAGCCGGTAGCCCTGCTGGCTGCCTTCAATCTTGTCGATGTGGTTAATATTCGCCAAATACGAACGGTGGCATTTGAAGATAAACTTGTCATCTTTCAGTATCTCTTCTGCTTTTGTGAGGCTGCACCTTACCATCTGGCTCTTCACAGCCTGACCTTCCTTCCAGAACACTTCAATGTAATTGTTGGCCGAACGGACGAAAAGTATCAGGCTTACCTTGATGGAAAGATTGTCCTTCTGGTAGTCCGACACAAAATGTACGAGTTTTTCGGGAAGTGATTTGTGCTCCTTCAGCTTGATATTAAGCTCATTTGCCAATTTCAGGTGCGAGCGCAATAGCCGGTTCCGGTTAAACACTATGAGAACTGATATGGGAACAATGGCAATGAGCATCATTTTAATGATCATGTCGAATCCAAATACCATGATGCCGAGCGCTTTATAATATAGAAAGTAGCCGAAACCTATGGTGAAAAGGATCCAGATATCCCAGAGTATTTCTTTTTTAACATTCCACGACGATCCAATCAGTAGCCTTGAGAACAGACTGGGAAGGATTAACAGGTTAAGGCTTAATGACAGAAAGGTTATAATTCCTAATCCTATAACAAGGAAATATTTATCCCGGAGTGCTAAAGCATCGATCTGCAGAGGCTGAAAGAGAAATAAAAACACAAAAACACCTACACTGATGAAAAAGATGATTTTGGTATTGTGCTTTAAATCACCGTTAAACGGATAAGGTTTGTTGAGGAATTTAAGCATGCTGTTTTAACCCTTCAAATAAAATTTCAGATAAAATTACAAAAGTTTACCTACAATTAACGTTTCCGTTGAAATAAATCATATCCTGTTAACATTTTTGGTTTTTAAAAGCAGGAGCCATTTCGTTGCGGTCGTATCTTTTTATTTACAAATATTCCATATAGAACATTTGGCGAAAAGAATTGTTTCAAAAAATACAAAGGAAGTTTTATTTGTAATAAAAAAAGGAAAAGCAAAAAAAATCCCCCGCAAACGGCGGGGGTTAAATTTTTAAATGACTTATATGATAATAAACTATGAAAGTTTAACATTTACCGCATTTAATCCTTTTTTTCCTTCCTGAAGTTCGAAAGATACTTCATCTTCTTCCCTGATTTGATCAACTAAACCAGATACGTGTACGAAGTACTCTTTTTCGCTTGCAGCGTCTTTAATAAATCCAAAACCTTTTGATTCATTAAAGAATTTTACTGTTCCTTTATTCATGTTATATTATTTAATTTCGGCAAAGATACAGTTAATGTTTGGATAATGGGTGATTTATTTTAGAATTGCTATAAACAGGCAGCCAACTGCTAAAAGAGATTGTAAACTGAAAACTTTACTTTGAGGATTTACTGAAAACCCAGAACGATTTAAAGCGCATCATCAAAAACCACCATTACAAATAGAACCAAATGGCTAAAAGTTTGTTAATTAGGTTACCAGAATTTAAAGCGAATGAATAAAAATGTTTTTGGTGAAGAATTTAAAACCTGCAGCAGAAGCCCTTTGACGGGTTTTTACCGCGATGGATGCTGCAATACCGGAGAGAATGACCAAGGAGTTCATACGGTTTGTATAGTCGCGACAGCTGAATTCCTCGAATTTTCCAAACTAGCCGGCAACGACCTGAGCACCCCTGTGCCCCAATACCGTTTTTCAGGACTAAAACCCGGCGATCGCTGGTGTTTGTGCGCTTCACGGTGGGTGGAAGCTTACCGCGCGGGTAAAGCCCCCCTTGTTATTTTGGAAGCCACCCATGAGCGCACACTTGATTATGTTGATCTGCACGAGTTGGTTAAATTTGCCTGGAAAAAGGAGAAAGCCTAAATTTACAGCTTTATTCACATTGGGTTATGACGCAAACAAAAGCCGCCATCATCGTAGGAGCAGGAATCGCCGGCCTTGCGGCTTCGGTCAGACTGGCGCACAAAGGTTACGAGGTCATTGTATTCGATGCCAATAAATACCCCGGAGGCAAATTGACGGCTTTTGATCAGGAAGGTTATCGCTTCGATGCGGGTCCTTCTCTTTTCACGATGCCGATGTATGTTGACGAGCTGTTTGAGTTATGCGGCCTCAATCCACGAGATCATTTTAATTATATCCGTAAAGATGAATCATGCCGGTATTTCTGGAACGACGGAACACGCTTAACTGCATGGGCAGATCAGCAAAAATTTGCTGAAGAGGTGGAAAGTAAGCTAGGTGTGAAAGCTACGGTCGTGTTGAAAAAGCTTCGTAAAAGCAAACGAATGTATGAGCTGGCCGGCCGCGTTTTTCTTGAAAAGCCGCTAAACCGATGGGCGACATGGCTTACCCGTGATGCTGCAATGGCCATGATGAATCTTCACCAGCTGGGTTTGTTCAGCACGATGCACAATGACAATCAAGCCATGCTCAATAATCCTAAGCTGGTGCAGCTTTTCGACCGTTATGCCACCTACAATGGTTCTGATCCTTACCGTGCGCCTGGAGTGCTTAACATTATTCCCCATCTGGAACATGGCATCGGAACTTACCTTCCTGTAGAAGGCATGCATCAGATCACTGAAGCCATTTATGACCTTGCAAGTAAAATGGGTGTAGTCTTTCATTTGGGTGAACGGGTCGAAGAAATTCAGATTGAAAATGATATCATAAAAGGGGTAAGGACAACTGTCAAAAACTATAAATCTGATCTTGTGGTTTCAAATATGGATGTAACTCCGACATACAGAAAGCTCCTGCCAAAAGTGAAAGCTCCTGAACGTATTTTAAACCAGGAGCGATCCAGTTCAGCACTGATCTTTTACTGGGGAATTAACCACATTTTCAAGGATCTCGGATTGCACAACATCTTTTTCAGCGACGATTACCATATGGAATTTCAGGATATTTTTAAAGGCAAAATACCTGCCGCCGACCCTACAATTTATGTGAATATTACTTCCAGGGATGTGCCCGGTGATGCACCTCAGGGTCGTGAAAACTGGTTCGTGATGGTTAATGTCCCAACTTATACCAACCAGGATTGGAAAACACAGATACCAAAGTATCGCGAAACGATCATCAACAAGCTTAATCCTTTATTGAAAACAGATTTGTCCAGGCATATTGTCAATGAAAGCACCCTAACCCCACCTGAAATTGAACTTAAAACATCTTCATTGGGAGGGTCGCTGTATGGAACCAGTTCCAACAGCAAGTATGCAGCATTTCTGCGCCATGCAAATGAGAGCAGCCGAAAACGGGGATTGTATTTTTGTGGTGGAAGTGTGCATCCCGGCGGAGGGATTCCGTTGTGTTTATTGTCGGCGAAAATTGTCTCAGAAATTTGTCCGAATCCATGATGAAGATTCTTACAAACCGGTTTCAATACAGTCTCTTTCTGCTGATCGTCATTTATGCAGTGGGTATCAGCAGCGTGCTGTCAGGCCATGCCGATAGCCTGATGCAGCTTACGCCATTTAACCTGCTTTTTGCATCGGCGTTGCTGTTATATAATGCTGAAGGGATTGGCAAAGTTTATTTGGGTTGGTTTGTTTTGGTTGCTTGTGCAGGTTACCTGCTTGAGCTGCTGGGGATAGAAACCGGGTTGGTTTTTGGTGAATATTATTACGGTTCGGGTTTGGGATTGAAACTCTTTGGAGTACCTCTCATCATCGGGATTAACTGGGCTGTACTGGTTTTTGCTTCGGCCGCAGTGGTGCAGTTTATTTCTGTGCCCGGCTGGCTGAAAGCGGCATTGGCGGCAACAATAATGGTATTATATGATGTACTTCTCGAACCCGTAGCTGTAAGGTTTGATTTCTGGAGCTGGGCAGGAGGTCTGATCCCAATACAAAATTATATTGCATGGTGGGTGATTGCTTTTGTGATGCTATTGGGCGTTTATTATTTTGTGAAAAACCTTAAAAACAGGCTGGCAATCTATGTCATTCTTGTTCAGGCATTGTTTTTTATTATCGTTATCCTTCAGCAGGGGCTTTCACTTCATTAGTTTTTGGAAAAATATGATGGACAAACTCTATTTATACCTCGATATTTTTACATTGGCAGCCCCTTTACTTTTGAGTTTTGATAAAAAGGTAGCATTTTACAAAAGCTGGAAATATCTTTTTCCGGCTATTTCAATCATGGCGGTGTTTTTTATTGCCAAGGATGTGATCTTTGCGTCTTACGGAATCTGGTCATTTAACGACGACTACTTAGTTGGTTTTCGTTTATTGGGACTACCCATTGAGGAATGGTTGTTTTTTATTGTTGTTCCTTATGCGAGTGTATTCATTTACGCCTGCCTGGTAGCCTATTTAAAAGTTGACCTGCTGAAAAAGATTCACCGGCCTTTCTTTTTTACTTTGAGTTTCCTACTGCTTATTGTGGGAGTTTTAAATTACAGCAAGTTGTATACCTCCATTATATTTATTGCAACGGCATTACTTATCCTGTATAACCTTAAAAAGCGCCAGCCCTGGCTGAGTATGTTTTTACTGGCTTACTTTGTAACTTTTATTCCATTCCTGCTGGTGAATGGTATTCTTACCGGAAGCTTTATTCCTGAACCAATTGTTTCATACGATCCTGCCCAAAACCTCAACATCCGCATATTCACCATACCAATAGAAGATTCGATCTATAACATGATGATGCTGATGATGACCATACAACTGATGGAGTGGTTCAGGAAGGGTAAAGGATAACTGAAAATAAAAAACCTTGAATTGGAGAAGTGGCAGTGGCAACAACATTAGTTGGCACGAAGCAGAGACTTGTAAACAGTAAACCCAACATCGAACAGTTTTTCGTTACTTTTGCTTTCAGTATTCTTCAAAAGCATGATCATGAAAAGATTAATTTCCTTCTTTCTTATTATTTCAGTTCTGGTTCATTATAGCTGTACAAAAAAGAATAATAACTTCGAACCGATAAGCATTATCCCCCAACCTGTGAAGATAGAACTCACAGGCGGAACTTTTAATTTGAATGCTAAGACCAAACTGGTTTTTCCTGAGGATGAAAGTATCAGGCAAATTGCCGGTTTGCTTGGCGGATGGATTAAGATACCCACCGGATTTGATTTACCGACAGGTGAGATGGGTAGCCGTAAGAATGTGATCCAGCTGGAACTTGTCGGAAATAATGAACTGGGTACTGAAGGCTATGAAATGGAAGTGACTAATAAAAAGATTGTAATCAGGGCAAATGGATCGAATGGGCTGTTTTATGGCGTTCAATCCCTTTTGCAACTCCTGCCTGTCGAAATATTCAGCAATAAAAAAGAAAATGGAATAACCTGGGATGTTCCCTGCTGCCGGATAACAGATAAACCGAGGTTTCAGTGGCGGGGGATGCACCTGGATGTGTCAAGACATTTTTTTCCGGTGGAATTCATCAAACGATACATCGACCTGATTGCCATGCACAAGATGAACGTCTTTCACTGGCATCTGACGGATGATAATGGCTGGCGGATAGAGATAAAGAAGTATCCATTGCTGACTGAAGTTGCTGCCTGGAGGGTCAGACAGGGAAGATGCACCCTGGCGGGAGGTAACTCCACCGGAGCCAGGAGAAAAAGCAACCTATGGGGGTTTTACACACAGGATGACATCAGGGAGGTAGTTCGATATGCAGCTGAACGGTTCATCACAGTCGTCCCGGAGATTGAGATGCCAGGACACTCCTGTGAAGTGTTTGCAGCTTATCCTGAATTATCATGCCGCGGAGTAAAGCTTTATGTTCAGCCGGGAAGTTATTGGCCCAATGAAGATATTTTCTGCGCCGGGAAAGAAGAGACCTTTGAATTTATTGAAAATGTTTTGCTCGAAGTGATGGAACTCTTTCCTTCTGAGTATATCCATGTCGGAGGAGATGAAGCCAATAAGGCAAGATGGAAGGAATGCAAGTTCTGCCAGCAAAGGATCAAAGATGAAAAATTGGCCAATGAAGACGAATTGCAGAGCTATTTCATTAGCAGGGTAGAGCGTTTCCTGAATTACCACAGCAAGAAGCTCATCGGCTGGGATGAAATACTTGAAGGAGGGCTTGCGCCGGAAGCAACTGTGATGTCGTGGCGGGGGTTTAATGGCGGAATGGAGGCTGCCGAGCAGGGCCACGATGTGATCATGTGCCCAACCTCGCATTGCTATTTTGATTATTACCAGGCTAATCCTGATTTTGAACCGGAAGCCATCGGCGGATTCCTCAGTTTGAAGAAGGTCTATTCATTCGAACCTGTTCCTGAGGGATTGGCTCCAGGACAAAGTAAAATATATTCTGGGTGCACAGGGAAATGTTTGGACGGAATACATTTCTACTCCTGAGCATGCTGAGTATATGTCGGTTCCGCGAATGACTGCCCTTGCCGAAGTGGTATGGACACCTGCAGATATTAAGGTACTGGAGCGGATTCAGGGAAAGGCTGAAAACCCAATTCAAAAGGTTCGACCTGATGAAGGTCAATTATTCAAAAGGCTCGTGGAAAGTGGATATTCTGCCTTCGATGGACAACGGGGTTTTTAAGGTTATCCTCGAATCGGAGCAACCGGATTACAATATCCATTTTACTATTGATGGATCTGACCCTTCCAACAATTCACCTCTTTACAAAGAACCTTTACAGATCAGTCAGTCGGCGATGATAAAAGCAGGTATTTTTGTTGATGGAAAGCTAAAAGAATATCTCTACTAATAAAGGAATTAATTTTCCATAAAGGATTGGGCAAGACGGGCAAACTTACTGAACAACCCAGCAAAAATTATTATGCAAATGGCGTATTATCCCTTACCGATGGATTGAAGGGTTCAAATAATTTCAGGGATGGCTACTGGTTGGGTTTTGAAGGTGCAGATTTGGACTATGAGCTGGATTTGGGTCAGGAAATTCCGATAACTTCTGTGAAGGCATCATTTTTCCAGAACACCGGTTCCTGGATTTTTATGCCTTTAAAAGTTCAGTTTATTGTTTATGACAATGATCATAACCAGATAGCTGTCGCAGAGCGTATTCCCGAAACAACCATTGAAGCAAAAGGAACTGTGATTGAAGATATTTCATCTACATTTGAAAATATCAAAGGAAGGTTTATTAAAGTCCGTGCTGTGAATATGAAAACCTGCCCCGAATGGCATGAAGGCGCCGGAAGAAAAGCCTGGATTTTTACTGATGAAGTGGTGGTGGAGTAAGAGGGCAGTTTGCAGTCGGCAATTGGCAATCGGGAGTCGGCAATCGGCAGTTGGCAATGAGCAATTGGCAGTTGGCAATCGGCAAATGGCAGTCGGCAATAAGTAGTCGGCAAACTGCAAACTATGTATTGAGAACTTTGAAACCTCAAACCTCAAACCTGAAACCTTGAACTATCTTCCGCTATTTTCCAGCCTTTTTCTTCTCCTCTAACTTTTTCAGCACATCTTCCTGGACTGATTTGGTCAATGGCGTGTACTTATAGAATTCCATTGAATAGTTTGCTCTTCCGCTTGATACGTTGCGGAGTGAAGTAGCATAGCCAAACATTTCCATCAGGGGAACGAATCCATTAACCTTTTGCGCACCCTTCCTGTGCCTGCGCATCGATTCGATTTTTCCACGACGCTTGTTCAGATCGCCAACAATATTACCAATGTAATCATCAGGGGTATTGATCTCAATTTTCATCATGGGTTCGAGAAGGATTGGAGATGCCTTCATAAATCCATTTTTAAAACAGATGGAAGCACAGGTCTGGAAAGCCATATCAGAGGAGTCGACCGGATGGAAACCGCCATCGAGTAGCACAACTTTCACATCAACTACAGGAAATCCTGCCAGGATCCCTTTTTCCATCGTTTTTACGATACCTTTATTGACAGAAGGAATATATTCATTCGGTATAGCCCCGCCCTTAATGTGGTTTACATATTCGTATCCATTGCCTTCATTGGGTTCGAGACGGATAACAGTTTGGGCATATTGCCCTTTGCCACCGGTTTGCTTGGAGTGTTTGTAATTGCTTTCTACTTCAGCGGTTATGGTTTCACGGAAGGCTACTGCAGGTTCACCTACTTCAACCTCTACTGCAAATTCATGCTTCAGCCGGTCGACGATGATCTCAAGGTGAAGCTCTCCCATTCCGGAAATGATGGTTTCTTCTGTTTCATCGTCAAAGCGGACATTGAATGAAGGATCTTCATTGGCCAGCTTACCTAAGGCTTCGCCCAGCTTACCCTGATCTTTACGATTCTGAGGTGTTATTTTTAGTTCAATTACCGTAGGAGGAATATGGATTGTCTCAAGATACAATGGTTGTCCGGGTTCGCAAAGCGTATCACCGGTTTTGGTGTATTTCATACCAATGAGTGCAACGATGTCGCCGGGGCCTGCTTCTTTAACTTCTTCCCGGTCTTTGGCATGGATTTTATAAATCCTGCCGATACGTTCCGGTTTGTCCTTGGTTGAATTTATGATCGGCATTCCGCTTTTAAGTGACCCGGAAAATATCCTGATAAAAGTTTGCTGACCGACATAAGGATCATTGATCAGCTTAAAAGCCAAAGCTGAAAAAGGATCTTTTGCCGAAGGGTGGCGGGTATGGGTTTTTTCCGGATCATCAACATCAATTCCTACGACAGCACCAACATCGATGGGTGAAGGGAGATAATCAATCACAGCATCCAGCAGAAGCTGAACACCTTTATTTTTGTAAGCAGCTCCGGTAAACACCGGCGTGATCAAGAGCTTTAACGTTGCATTTCTGCCCGCTTTTTTTAGCAGTTCTGCCGGAACATCTTTATCTTCAAGAAAGAGATTCATGATTTCATCATCATAATCGGCCAGTTTTTCAATCACGGTATTCCTGGCTTCTTCAACCCTGGCTTTATAATCAGCGGGAATTTCAATTTCGATTTTATCCTGGTCCTGGAAATTGTAGGCTTTTCTTTCAATCACATCAATAACCCCTGTAAAGTCTTCCTCGACACCGATGGGAATCTGGAATGGAAGTGCATTGGCATCGAGGTATTTATTCATTTGCGAAAGCACTTCAGCAAAATCTGCACCGGTGCGGTCCATTTTATTGATAAATGCAATACGTGGAACTCTGTAGCGGTCAGCCTGGTTCCAGACGGTTTCGCTTTGAGGCTCAACACCGCCAACGGCACAAAACAAGGCAATCATACCATCGATCACCCTCAGCGAACGTTCCACTTCAACCGTAAAATCCACGTGTCCCGGAGTGTCGATGATGTTCACCTGGGAACCTTTCCAGGCACAGGTAATGGCTGGCAGATGCAATGGTGATCCCGCGTTCCTGTTCCTGTTTCATAAAGTCCATGGTCGCCTGCCCGTCGTGCACCTCACCCATCTTGCGGGTGGTTCCTGTAAAAAAGAGAATGCGTTCCGTCACGGTTGTTTTGCCTGCATCAATATGCGCAGCAATTCCGATGTTTCTTAGTTTTGTTAATGGCATTTTAAATGAATAATGTTAGAATCCGATGATAACAATGAAAGTGATAAAATGTTTATGAAAATACTTAAAACCTGTCATCCTTTAGGCCATGAAAAATGGGAAGGAGTTGGGGCGACAAAAGTAATCATAATTAATTACTTCATTAAAGCATGCCTTTAATTTCTTAAATATTCTGGTTTGGAAACACTTACATGGAAAGTAATATTAACAGAATGAATTTAACAAATAAATCAATTGACGGGGTATTCTTATTTCTTTCCTGCTATTTTTGTATCTGGTCATTATTAAATAATCACGATTGAAATTAATTTTCAACTTTATTAGCCTGTTATTCCTGATCCTGCTGACGTTCGCCTGCAGTTCAACAAAAAGGCTGAAGCAAGATCAGTATTTACTGGTGAGCAACAAAGTTAAAATAGCCAACCCTGCCAAAGAAATATCATCAGGGACACTCCAGGGTTTTATCAGCCAAAAACCAAATTCCAGATTCCTCGGAACCGTTCCGTTTAAATTGTGGTGGAACAGCATATTTCCAAAGAAGGGCGAACCTCCGGTTGTCCTGGATATGATGATGATTTCTGAATCGGAAGAGAAAATTAAAAAGTACCTGGAGGCGGTGGGTTACTTTGACTCACGGGTAAGCCATACTTTAAAGTTAAAGAAGAAGAAAGCGAAAAATGTAACCTACCTGGTGAACCTTTCTGTTCCTTACCGGATCAGGGAAATAACATACAGGACCCAGGATGATTCGATTAAGAAGCTTATTTCATTCTACAATAAGGAGTCTTTTCTAAAGAAGGATGAGACATTCAATTCGTATGAACTGGATAAAGAAAGGAACAGGCTAGCATCCGTTTTAAATGAAAATGGATATTTTGGTTTCAGCAAGGATTACATTTATTTTGAAGCAGATACCGCCCTTCAGAGCAGGCAGGTAAATCTTACAATGGTTATTAAAAATGTAATGATTCCCTCTTCAATTCCGAACCAACCCCCACAAGAGGTGAACCATAAAGTTTATTACATACATAGCGTCAATATATATCCAAATATCAGACTACTTCAGGCTGATACAACCCTTGCTGATACTATAGTTGAAGAAGTTACACACAGGAGAGACACCATTACACATCCATACAATATCATTTATGTTCCGCCTCTAAAGATTAAGCCTAAAATCCTGACAAGATCGATTTTTATTCAAAAAGATGAAAAGTACAATTCTGTTGATGCACAACAAACCTATAAAAAGTTAAGTGAACTTAGGATCAATAAGCATGTAACCGTGAATTTCCGTGACGCCGGACAAATAGAATCCGGTGGATTAATGAAAAACTACCTTGATTGTTCGATTCAATTAACCCCCCAGCCAGTTCACTCTTATTCGATTGAAACTCAGGGAACCACTTCCGGAGGTGACCTGGGAATTGGTGGTTATCTTACTTATCAGAATAAAAATCTGTTTCGTGGAGGAGAAGTTTTTAACATCAGACTAAAAGGAGCACTTGAAGCACAGGAAGGAGGATCTACATCAGCCGAAACAGAAGACCAGAAAATATTGTTTTTTAACACCTATGAAGCCGGTATTGAGGCAAATCTTAATGTGCCAAAATTTCTGGCACCTATTAACCAGGACCTCTTTTCAATTTATTTCAGGCCCAAAACGAATATTAACATCGGTTATAATTATCAGGATAATCTTGATTACAGAAGAACCATTACAAATTTATCCTTTGGTTATGAATGGTCGCAAACAAAGACCACAAGTCACATTCTTTACCCCGCGGATATCAACCTTGTAAAGGTAAATACAACTCCATATTTTGATTCAGTGCTTAGCCAGGAATCGGAAAGATATAAAAACCAATATACCGATCATTTAATTGTGGGTTTAAAATACAGTTATATCTTTAATAATCAGGAATTAAATAAAATCAAGAACTTCATTTATTTCCGGGGCAATATAGAAGCGAGCGGGAATTTGCTTGCCTTGATTGAGAATCTTGCAGGATCAGAGCCTAATGCAGAGGGATACCGGACTATTTTCGGAATAAGGTTTTCGCAATACATTAAAAACGATTATGATTTTCGCTATTATATCATGAAAAGTAAAAGTCATCAAATAGCCATTCGAACTGCCATAGGAATTGCAATACCTTATGGCAACTCCATTGATATCCCCTTTGAAAAAGGGTTTTACGGAGGGGGTGCGAATGGCATGCGTGCATGGCCGCTTCGTTACCTGGGTCCGGGGGCCTATCAAAATTTAAATCCTGGAATTGAACGAGTTGGCGATTTTCAGCTTGAGGCAAATGCTGAATATCGTTTTTCGATATATAAGGTTTTTAAGGGAGCGCTTTTTTATGATATTGGAAATATATGGTACCTCAGGGAAAATGAGACATTCCCTGGAGGAGAACTGAGCCTTCAGGAGTTTCCCGGAGAACTCGCAATGGATGTTGGAATTGGATTGCGATTAGACTTCACTTATTTTATCTTTCGAATTGATGTGGCTCAGCGAATGAAAGATCCTTCTTATCCTCAGGGAGAAAGATGGGTGATTGGCAAATACGGAAATTGGTTTCATCCGGTTATTAACCTGGGAATCGGTTATCCATTTTAATTGCCGGAGGTAATATAAAGCTACCTAAGGGGCGAATAAAACCAAAGAAATGGACAATATAACTTTTGCTCAGCAGCTTTTAAATGAATTCCCTTATTCACCCACCTCTTCACAAAAGAACTTATTTGAAGCACTATCTGAATTTATTCTGGACCCGGCAGAACGAAAGCTTTTTTTATTAAAAGGTTATGCCGGTACAGGTAAAACGACTGTCGTCAGCACTATCGTAAAAAACCTCCATTTAATTGGAAAAGATTCTGTTTTGCTTGCACCAACAGGACGCGCAGCCAAGGTTTTATCATCGTATTCAGGGGTAAAAGCCTACACGATTCATAAGCATATTTATTTTTTATCCACCGGATTAGATGGTGCAGTAAGAATGATGCTTGCTTTCAATAAGCATAAGAACACCGTTTTTATGGTTGATGAAGCTTCGATGATCCCCGATAGTTCAGTTTCAAATAATTTCGGATTGTTTTCATCCCGCAACCTCCTGGAAGACCTGATCCAATATGCTTATAGCGGAAAAAATTGCAAATTAATACTTATAGGTGATAGCGCACAACTTCCGCCTGTAGGTGCTGATGAAAGCCCTGCATTGAATATTGAATATCTTAAGAGCTCTTTTCATTTGCTAATCAGTACATTCGAGTTAAAGGAAGTGGTTCGCCAGTCTCTTGAATCGGGTATACTGGCCAATGCCACTCAAATCAGACGAAATATAGAATCGAATGGCGATTCTCCTGGTCTTAATGATAAAGATTTTCCTGATATAATCAGGATAACCGGAATTGAACTGGAGGATTTTCTGAATGGTGCCTTTTCTCAATCAGGTAGTGAGGAAACCGTTATCATCACACGTTCGAATAAGCGTGCAAATATATTTAACCAGGAAATAAGAAAAAGAATTCTCTTTTTAGAAGGCGAAATTTCAACAGGGGATTACATGATGATCGTCAGGAATAATTATTTCTGGGTGGATAAAGATTCGCGTCCGGGATTTCTTGCCAACGGAGATATAGTTGAGATCATGCGTATCCTGAAATACGAGGAGATGTATGGCTTCCGTTTTGCCGATGTTACAATTCGATTGACCGATTATCCAGAGGAAAAAGACCTGACTGTTAAAATTTTGCTTGATACCCTTACTGTTGATGGACCGGCCTTATCTTCATCAGATAGCAAAAAGCTTTTTGATGAAGTTATGAAAGATTATGAGGAAATCCCTTCACGGAGAGGCAGGATTGAAAAGGTCAAAAACAATCCTTACTTCAATGCACTTCAGGTTAAGTTTGCCTATGCTCTGACCTGTCATAAAACGCAGGGCGGGCAATGGGAAAGGGTTTTTATTGATCAGGGTTATATCACCGAAAAGCAGGTGAACAAGGAATATTTCCGATGGTTGTATACGGCATTTACCAGGGCAACAAAAGTTTTATACCTGGTTAACTTTCACGAAAGGTTCTTTGACTGAAAGCGAAAGTCCGCCTGCAAAACTGCCGGCGGACTTTACCCTCTACGCTAATGAAAAATAATTATGTGTCCTTTATTCCAAGATTCGTGCCATTGGGAAATTAGTAGTTAAATCGCAGAATATCTGACATTTGTAGTATATGATCAAGTTTTTGTTCCGAATTGCTTTTTATGATTTCGGGAATTTGGTTTCCGGAAATGGAACATTAAATGAAATTGTAAGCTGTGATTGACTAAAATTTTTTATTTTCACACCATTGTAAAATACAGGATATGAAAAAAGGAATAATGTTTTTGCAGGTATTGATTTCAACCACAGTTTTAGCTGAATTTAATGATTTCTTTCTGGATAAAAGCCTTCGCATTGATTATTATCATGCCGGCAATCATGAAACGGAGACCTATTATCTTGATGAGGTTAAAATCGAACCTTTTTGGGCAGGTTCGCAAGTTAACCTTATTGATACCTTTTTTTATGGTCAGAATTATGTGAATGTTGCGGATCATTTGACTGGTAAGTTGCTGTATTCAAGAGGTTACAGCACCCTCTTCGGGGAGTGGCAAACGACCGATGAAGCAAAAAATTTAAGCAGGGCATTAACTGAAACCATACTGGTTCCTTTACCAAAAATGGTTGCAGACATCCAGATTTATAGTCGAAACAAAAAGGGAGAATTGGAGGAACGTTTTATCTATCAGTATGATCCCGCCAATTATTTCATTTCAACTGATCAAAGAATGGAATATCCTGCTTTTGATGTTTTTATCTCCGGCCCTCCTCAGAAAAAGGTCGATATCGTTATCCTTCCAGAAGGATATGATGAATCAGAAATGGGTGTTTTTATAAAGGACTGTGAAAAATTTGCTGATATTCTCTTTTCCTTCGAACCTTATGCGGGTTATAAGGATAAATTCAATATCAGGGGAGTTCTTGCTGCTTCGAAGGGCTCTGGAAGTGATATACCTGCGGATTCGACATGGACGAAGACACTTTTAAATACTTCTTTTTATACTTTTAACAGTGAACGTTACTGCATGACTTACGACAACAAAAGTGTTCGCGATTTGGCCGCCAATGCTCCTTATGATCAGATTTATATTTTGGTCAATTCGAAAAAATATGGTGGCGGGGCAATTTACAATTACTATTCGGTAAGTGTAAACAGCAACCTTCACGCTTCCAAAATATTTGTTCATGAATTCGGTCACGGATTTGCGGGCCTTGGAGATGAATATTTCGATTCTGAAGTTGCCTACAATGAATTTTATCCCACCAATGTTGAACCCTGGGAGCCGAACCTGACCACCCTTGTTAATTTTGCCTCGAAGTGGCAAAAGCACATTGATGAGAATCTTCCGGTTCCTACACCAGCCGAAAATAAATACTTCAACACTATTGGCGTGTTCGAAGGCGGGGGTTATGCTGCTAAAGGCGTTTACCGTCCTGCTTATGATTGCCTGATGAATTCGTTTAAAGGAAATGAGTTTTGTGAGGTTTGTAAAGATGCCATTGAAAAAATGATCCTTTTTTATGCAGAATAAATATTCCCTGTTTAGAAAAAATTCTAATTAGTCTGGTTCAATGAAACTATGGTTCAAATACCGTTGTTTTGTTTTGAAAACAAAACAGCTCCTATGCTAGGCATTCATTGTCATACTTTGTAAATCAATTCAAATTAAAGTTCTCCGGGAACCGCCCCTTCATTCCCCTGTAGAAATCCTCGATCATTTTAAAATCTTCTTCAAAATTGCCTGATGGAGTGAATATTTTACCTACTCCACCTTCTTTCTTTGCATAATCAAGAAATCCAAGGGCTATCGGAACCTTTGCCTTCAGGGCGATATAATAAAATCCTTTTTTCCAGTTTGGGCTGTATTTTCTGGTTCCTTCAGGGGTGATGGTAATAAAAAGTGAATCGTAATGGTTAAACATCCTTGCAACTGTCTCCACCATATTTGCACTGTTTTTTCGGTCAACAGGTATTCCGCCGGCCCATTTGACAAGTCCGCCATAAAAAGTATCAAACGATTCCTTTTTAATCAGGAATTTTACCTTTACACGCAATACCCAGTATGCAATCCGGCCCCAAACAAAATCCCACATGCTGGTGTGAGGCGCCATCACAACGACACATTTCTTAAGGTCTTTTGGAAATCTTCCGATGATCTTCCAGCCGGTAATCCACAGAATAAACTTTGAAATATAATACAACATAGGCTCTGGATTAAAAGTCTATTTCGAGGCCAAGCTGGTCTTTCATCTTTTTAAGTTCAGGATTCTTTTCAGCCATTTGGGCGAACTTTTCCTGGGGTGTATATGCTTTTTGACCGGCAGCCTGCTCCTTAACCTGAATATTTAACTGAAGGTGATAATTATTCAGCTTTTGACGAAGCATTGGCAGGAATTCCGTCAGCCTGTCCTCCATTTCTTTCTTCTGAATTTTGTTGTCCACTGTAAAATCAATCATCTTATCACCTGCCCTGGATGGATTATGCCTGGTAAAGGTGATTAATAGGTTCTTGTCAGTTTTGTATTGTTCTGTTATCTCTTGCCAGGCGTCTTCAAGCTGTTCAGGTGAGAAATCCTCCGCAGGCTGATCAGCCATTTGCCCTAATCCTTCTTTCTTCTCAAGTTCCTGCTTTTCCTCTTTTTTCTTTATCGAGGTCGTTCCGGAAAAGGAACCGGTCTTCGATTGCGGTTTTTTCTCAGTTTCCTTTGCAGGAGGCTCTTTGGCAATTGTTTTTGAAGGGGTCGCATACGTCTTGTACGACCCTTCGGGTTTTGCAGCAGGTAAAGGTTTTGCTGCGATTGGAGCTGAAAATGATTCGGAATTAATCGAACACATTTTCAGTAAGGCAAGTTCAAGGTGCAGATTTTTGTTGTTGCTTGTTTTGTAATCGATATCGCATTTATTGTTAATGTCCAACGCTTTCAGCAGGAAATCCACCGTGCAGGCTCCCGACTGCTCCTGGTAGCGATTGCGGATGCTGCCGCCCGCTTCAAGAAGTTTGACGGTTCCGGGATCTTTGCACACAAGCAGGTTGCGTAAATGCTCGCCAAATCCAATGATGAAATGCTGTCCATCGAATCCGTTGTCGATAATTTCGTTAATGATAAGTAACGTATCGCGGATATTGCCCTGCACGATAGCTTCCACGATCCTGAAAAAATAATCGTAATCGAGCACGTT
Source organism: uncultured Bacteroidales bacterium (assembly GCA_963749345.1). Lineage (GTDB taxonomy): Bacteria > Bacteroidota > Bacteroidia > Bacteroidales > JAADJA01 > JAADJA01. Next base: position 2,440,192 of record CAVVMO010000004.1, read on the forward strand.
CAGGTTTTCGATTACATTTTTATAGGTGATGTTTCTCCCGCCAAAGCTCACGATCTGGTCGAAAATGGATAGGGCATCGCGGAGGGCACCATCCGATTTCTGGGCGATGATCTGCAGGGCATCCTGCTCAGCAGTTACTTCTTCCTCATTTGCAACATAAGCTAGATGATTTGCAATGTCTTCTACCGTTATCCGCTTGAAATCATAGATCTGGCAACGCGAAAGGATGGTCGGGATGATCTTGTGCTTTTCGGTGGTGGCCAGAATGAATTTGGCGTAAGCCGGGGGTTCTTCCAGCGTTTTCAGGAAAGCATTAAAAGCAGCTTGCGAAAGCATGTGCACCTCATCGATGATATACACCTTGTATTTTCCAATCTGCGGGGGTATCCTCACCTGGTCGACCAGGTTGCGGATATCATCTACAGAATTATTAGAAGCGGCATCGAGTTCATGGATATTGAAGGAAGCTGACCGATTGAAGGAAATGCAGGATTCGCATTGGTCGCAGGCTTCGATGGTTTCGGAAATATTTTTGCAGTTGATCGTCTTGGCAAGGATGCGAGCGCAAGTGGTCTTGCCAATTCCCCTCGGACCACAAAACAGGAATGCCTGTGCAAGCTGGTTGTTCCTGATGGCGTTTTTTAGGGTATTGGTAATGGACTTTTGCCCCACTACCGTGTTGAAGGTTTGGGGCCTGTACTTCCGGGCCGAAACAATAAAGTTCTCCATCCTGTGCTTACGATTTACAATGCTATGAGTGGGCTCAAAATTACAAAGATTTTGTTAGGATTGATTTGCTGGTTGAAACGTTTTGATAAAAAGATTGGAGACCGGTTTCTGGTTGCTTGCTACTGGTTTCATTTGACTTGGTAATGGTTTGAAGTAAAAAATAATGGAATTCATTTGGCTGCATGGAAAGAATGTTTTAAGTTTGAAGAGTATTATGTTGGTGGATTTTGATGTAAGAGATATGATATGTGACGTATGATTTATGATTTGAAAGGAAGGAATTGAAAAAGGCACAAGTGGAGGCAAAGCTAAAGATAAGGCTAAGGCTAAGGCTAAGGCTGGAAGACTTACGGCGGAGGGTGAACAAGTAGATACGTTAGCCTAAATAATTTGCACTATACATATGATTTTGCTAAATTATGTATGCTAATTCACTATTATTTTTAGCTTAATTTACCCTATAAATTTTAATAAAATGGAAAAATCTTTTAATCCTTTTGGTAATGTTGCAATTAATGTCAAATTTAGTTGTGACAAGTGTTTAAATCAAGTAATAGTAGATCATTTAAGTGTACCTAAAATAAATTTCTCTGCTGAGACTTATAAGGATAGTTATGAAAGCGATACCGAACTTGTTGTATGTGGTAACTGCCTTAAAGAATATAAAATTAAAGTTTGGGCTAGTTCTGGAGGTGGATATATTGAAATAGATATGGAAGATTCTCTTGAATGCCCTTTTAGTGTTACAGAAATAGCTGATAAATCAGATTCACTTAATGATGATCTTGAAGAGTTAAATGAGTTTGATCCAATTGTTATGAATGTAATTAGAAATGCATTATTAGGGGAGATATCCATAGTAGACTATGATATAACCGGAGTTGAGGGTGAAATGGCAGGGAATAACCGGAGGGCGGTCAATATTTAGGATAAGTAATTTTACGCTTATGATTGACGATTTGAAAGATGTAATTTGATGATAGTATAAAAAAAAATTCTATGAATAATAATTATTTTGAATCACTGGCATTAAATATTGGTGCTAAAATACGAATTGTAAATAGCGGTGGTGAAGGATTTATTGGATATTACCGAGGTGATTATAATCCTGATAAATGTACTTTTTTGTTTTATAGTTTTTCAACAGGAATGGAGGAAATTATTAATATTTCTAATTTGCAATATTTAGAAATGGATAATACGTAATAAAATTATAATTGGTTTATTTTAATTTTATTGAATTAGATCAAAAACTTTTTTTCTTCAATGCTTTAATATTTTAAAATATGCGGTATATAGGATTGGTAAAATGGTTCGATGATAAAAAAGGTTTTGGTCGAATTACAACTCCTGACCAAAAAGATATTTACCTTAACCAATCTAATTTCACGAACAGACATGAAAATATATTAAAAGGCACATCCTTACTTTTTGAAATAAAAAAAAGCATCCCAATACCTCATGCAATAAATGTTTCCCCACCCAACTCATATGAGGATTTCAAAACTATTTTAACATATTCTGGGAAAAATATTTCCATTATTATTGAGGAAACAATTACTGGAAAAAATAAAAGGGGTGTTCCATATAAATATAATGAAAGTATTTCACATGATTTAGTCGGGGAATCACTCCGACAGCTTTTCAAAACCATACCATCAAAAAACATTTATCATTTTTTTATAAAATATTTTGACGAGCAATATCCTTTAGATGATTCTGAATTTGTAAAAAATTATTTTAAATTCACTTTTAACATAATTTTTAATCTAAGGCTTGAAGTTAATACTTATGTAGTTCAAGAAGTTGAAAGTAAATATTCGTCAATAAATAATGAGAATACTATTGTAGTCGAGGCAAGTAACTATTTTAATTCATCAATATGGTTAATTCAAAAACTATTTAACTACTACCTAAATAGGTTAGACAATGATAATCTTTTGGAAATTTGGCAGTCCGAAAGCTATTATGTTATGAATTACGTTCCTCCTCGTCATTATACTGACATTTCTAGACAACTTGGAAACAATTATATAAACGAACCCAAATTAAAATTCCCTGCTGAATTTTTTATTAAAAATTATTCTACCATTAATTCGCGTGGTTTAAATCAAATCATTAAACAATCAGACGGCATTCTAATAGTTACAGAAATTATAAAGAAAAAAATATTTGACTTAAATTCCATTTCAAAAAAATCACTTGATGAAATATTAGCATCAATTCAATTACTATCAAACTCAAAGCAAACAAATGAATTAAGGAAATCATTCATAGAAAGGGTATTAGAATTATTAACCAAATATTATTTATCAGATATTAATAAAGAATCCGTTGAAATATTTAATTATTTTATAAATTCCATCAAAAATGAATCGAATAATTTTAAATATGATGTAATTATAAGAAAACTTAATAAACTTATCTCTGATGATTCCATCCTAATTCTGTGGAAGGCAACAAAATATTTTAAACCTAAAAAGGATTTTTTTTACAAATATTACAATCAATTATCTTATTCCGATATTGTTTCAGCCCCAATAGATTTTCATGAAGAAATTTTTACTAAAAATCTAAAGCAAATATCAGATCTTAACAAAATAGAAAACATTGGCTTATTTACTTTTTTGATTATTGAAAGTCGTTATCCTGGACTTAAAGATGTATTTTCCGATTTACCACAGATTTATAAAGCTGCTTTTTGGATTAATTTTTCTAAAGTCAATATACTTACAGGCAAAGCTTATGGGACAAACGCTAATATATCAGGCATTCCTTATACTTTTGAAAATTTTAATTCCTATCTTCAAATTTTAAACTCCCTAAACGATCTTTACTTTGCATCAGAACTTATCAATAGAATCCAAACGTATATATTTGAAAAAAACCTTTATTCAATTGGTGAGAGGCATTATAAATTTGATTTGATTGAACAACATAAAATAATTCAACGATTCTTAAATGAAATAAGAAATCCTACTCCTAATGATACTTTTGAATTTTTTGTGAAAATACTAAAGAAGACAGCTGAAAATAATATTACTTCATTATTTAAATCTTTTATTCCAAAATTTTTAAATGAAAATGTTATTAAATTAGATAAATTATTATCAATAGTAAATCAATTAGGTGCTCCATCAAAAATTGCAAAAGAAATATATTTTTATTTATATGACTTAATTTCAAAATATGGTAGAGTTTATTTATGGTTTTATGATAATACAAACAATATTGATATTAATGAAGTTGTTGATGTTATTGACAAATTCGAATTAGAAAAACAACCAAAATTATTACGAAAATTATTTTCAATTATTCATGTTAAAAAAATTATTCCTGACAATAATTTTTTTATTAAATTATCAAATTTAAATACAAGTTCAAAGCTAAATCTTGATGTAAAAATTTGTCTTTCTGTCCTTACTTCTTTACATAATCAAAACCAATACATAGGCGAAAATAAAATTTCTGAGATTATTTGTCAATATATTAATGAGAATGTGAATGTTTTATTAGAAATAAAAGATTTATTTCAAGAGTGTAAGGGTAGATTACTGTTAAGTAGAAGTGACGAAACAACAAGAAGTTGGTTTATTAATATTGAAGGAAAAGAATTTACTGTAGAAAATAATTTGGTTATTATCAACAATAATCATTATTCTTTTAATAAGGATAATAAAACCATTGAAATTGAAGGCAAAACATACAATTTCCAGTGGTCTAAAAAGGAAATTAATTTTTTTGAACATCGCTATGACAAACCAGCCGGAGTTACTTTTTGTGATGCAGTTAAATCACAAGAAGATGAAAATTTGAATAAAGTTTTTTTCTGGTGCTGTAATGATAAGTGTTATGGGCCTTGTCAAAATGATCATACTCACTTTGAGTGGAATAGTTATTCATTAAGGGACTTTATAAAAATTTTAAATCTTCCTTTTGAAGAAGAAAAATATTATCGCTTTGTTAGCGTAGTTAATCGTTCAAATAGATTGCTAAAAAAATTGAGATGTAATTCATGTAATAAATTGTTACGTGACCAACAAACTTCTGAATTTGCATTTTATAGAGTCACATCATTCCATTGTACTAATCCTGAGTGCCTTGAATATCACAAATTTGTTTATTTGAATCATTGCCTAAATTGGAAATGTCTTAATATTGTTGACAGTCGTATTTCTAAAACTTGTCCAAATGGCTGGTATATATGTGATTCTTGCAAAAATTGTTGTTCACAAGATAAGATTGAAAAACGTCTAAAAAATTTAATTACCAATAATGCCTTTAATCCAACCAATCCTAGACATCAGAAGTTAAAGTATCAAGTTGAAAATAAACTTGGCCATTTAGAAAGAAGTGAAAAATTCAATTATATAACTGGCGAAAAAATTATTGAATGATAATACTTGTTTTAATTTTTTCACCAGATAATATATATATTCTTCAATAAAGGATAATTTTTATTTATATTAATCAATCAAACATGAGCTTTCAAGATTTTTTAATAAATAAGGCTGCCTCTTATGGTCACCAATGTCCACAATGCGGGGGGAATGATGGCAATTTTGCAATAAATGGCAAATGCAATATCTGCCAGGCGCCGATGCTCAGGTATGGTAAGGAACTGACCTTGTTATTTTCATTAGAGGTATTTATTGAGTTTATTGACCATTATTGTAAAACGGGTTCAATATTCGAAAAAGGAGAAACACGGGAATTGCTGGAACGAACCATTAGCGGACTAAAAGAAAATGTTCCTAAATTAAACACAGATGACCTGGCTCTGATACAAGCCATCTTTAAAGGCGGAAATGAGATAGAGGAAATACATGGATTATATACCATGATCCTTAACGAAAAGCAAACAGAGACAAACTTCACATTTGATCCAAACTCCAAAAAACCCGGATTTGATTATTACGGATTTGCCGGCGCTTTGCATGCTATTCAATTTATAACTGTGGTGAAATTTCCGGGGAAGGACATTAAAGTGATAAAACCTTTGGCGAAATAATCAAATCAATATTAATTTCCCTTAAATAATCCTTTTCCTTATTTTTGGAGCTATGAATCAAACGGTCAAACAACATTGGTTCCACAGGCATCCCGCAGTCAGCTTTGTTGTCATCATCATCATTGCCGTCCTCATTGTTGATTTTATCTCAGCCTTCATCTTTATCCCGGAGGATTACAACTCCTTCCGCACCGCCGATCCGTATTTTCACCACGGTTTATTGCCCAACCGCAAGGCAAAAAACATCTGGGGCGACAGGATATTCCCGGTTTATACCAATTCGCTCGGTTTTAAAGATCAGTCTTGCCGCGAAATAGTGTTAACAACAGATAAGGAAAGAATAGTCTTCCTCGGTGATTCCTTTACCGAAAGTATGGGGATGACCTGGGAAGAGAGCTTTGCGGGACTGATCGCCGACAAGCTCCCCGAAACCGAAATACTTAATGCAGGTGTGGTTAGTTACAGCCCGAAACTTTATTATCTTAAGGTAAAATACCTGATTGAAAATGTGAAACTGAAGTTTGATGAACTCTGTGTTTTTATCGACAACAGCGACCCCCTGAACGAACTTACCTATGAAGATTTCATTCCTTACAATGACAAACCACTGAATAAGATAGGATATAATTTAAAGAGGTATTTGTTCAGCCATTCCTACCTTTATTACTCGGTGGCGGTTAAGATTATGGAAAATAAAAAATCGCCGGTGGCTGCAAGATGGAATCCTATGAGCGGAGCCGCCGTGCTGGATGAATTATCAGTTGAACAAAACGACTTTATTGCTGCCATGCTGAGCTGGAGCTATACACCTGCGCTTTATGAAAAGTGGGGGAGGAAAGGACTTCAACTGGCAAATGAAAACATGCTGCAATTGGCTAATCTCTGCAAGCAAAACAACATCCGGCTGACTATAGTACTCTATCCCTGGCCCTCGGTGATCGAACAGCGAAACCTGGATGATTTGCAGGTCGGGTTCTGGAAAACTTTCTGCGAAAAGAACAACCTGAAGTTCATTGATCTCTACCCTGAATTTATTACTAACGAAGAGCCAGTTTCGGTTATTCAAAGATTATTCATTCCAGGCGATGTGCATTGGAACAAGGAGGGGAATAAATTGGTTGCAGAGAAGATTAAAGAGCATATAATAAAAGAATAAGCTGCCGTTAATCGGCTTATAACTGTTGAGTGATAAAAATTCGATAGTTTTTTTAAATCCCTTCAAAATTTTTGGTGACCATTTTCTCCTGATAAGAATGTTTTTGAGGAAAATCGCAATGCATGAATTATTTCTTAAATGTTTTCCCATTTTGGTAACTTAAATTCATAATTGAACGTAGTAGACCTTAAGTTTTATCAACTCAAATTTAAAAATGTATAGATACATTCTGGTCCTTTTAACGATAATTACCCAGTTTCTTTATGCTCAGGATAAATCCTGGAGTCTCATCAATACGGGTAATTCTTCCCTGCCGAATGAAACGGTAAAATGCATCGTTTTTGATTCAGAGGGTGCGATGTGGGTTGGAACCTATATGGGGGGACTTGCCGTACTTAAGAATAACGTTTGGACTGTTTACAATACCTCTAATTCTGAACTTCCACACAATTATATTAATTCAATTGCAATCGATAAAAACAATGTTAAATGGATTGGTACCGATGGCGGTGGCCTTGCAAAGTTCGACGGTACTTCATGGCAGGTGTTCAAAACCTCTACTTCAGGATTGCCTTCAAACGTAGTGATGTCAGTATATTGCGATAGTAATGGAATATTATGGATAGGGACTTACTTTGGTGGTCTGGCAAGGTTTGATGGTCAAAATTGGACCGTTTATAACGATGAAAACTCTCCTTTACTATCCAATAAGATAGTCGACATAGAAAAAGATACCAACGACAGGTTGTGGGTAGGCACACAGGGCGGAGGACTCGGCTCCTTTGACGGGAATGTCTGGACAATTTATTCTGAAAAAAATTCAAAACTGACAAGTGACTATATTTATTCAATTGCCATTGATAAGGAAAACAATAAATGGGTCGGGACCGGTGGCGGTGGTGTTGCTGTATTCAACGATGTATTTTGGATCAGTTACAACTCTAAAAATTCGAAAATTGCCGACGACAACATCAGGCCTATTATGGTTGATGAAAATGGTTATAAATGGATCGGTACCTATATCGGCGGAGTAAACTTTTTCAATAGTGTAGAATGGAAGGTATTCGATTACCAGAATTCATCTATGCCGGATGATGAGGTTACATGCCTTGCATATAAGCATCCCAATCTTTTTATCGGAACTGAACGATTTGGAATTGTTGTATTTCAGGATAATTCGGCGCCTAAGCCTTCTGAAATAGAGGAAGGAATTGCTAACATTGTTACACCGCCCATCATTATTGAAGATAAAACTACTGAAGTCAAGCCAGAACAAAAAGAGATACCGCAGGAACCCATACTGGTAGTTGAATCTAAAGCAATAAATATAGAGGATACAGGAGCTGTCGTTGAGCCAGAGCAAAAAGAGATTCCACAGGAACCAATAGTGGTAGTTGAGTCTAATGTCACAAATATAGAGGATACAACAGCTGACGCTGAGCCAGAGCAAGAAGAGATTCCTCAGGAACCAATAGTGGTAGTTGAGTCTAATACAACAAATATAGGAGATACAACAGCTGACACTGAGCCAGAGCAAAAAGAGATACCGCAGGAACCAATAGTGGTTGTTGAGTCTAATACAACAAATATAGGAGATACAACAGCTGATGCTGAGCCAGAGCAAAAAGAGATACCTCAGGAACCAATATTGGTTGCAGTTGAGTCTAATACAACAAATATAGGAGATACAACAGCTGACACTGAGCCAGAGCAAAAAGAGATACCGCAGGAACCAATAGTGGTTGCAGTTGAGTCTAATGCAACAAATATAGAGGATACAACAGCTTACGCTGAGCCAGAGCAAAAAGAGATACCTCAGGAACCGATACTGGTAGTTGAGTCTAATATGGTAAATATAGTAGATACAACAGCTGAAGTTGAGCCGGCGCAGAAGGAATTACCGCAGGAACTTATAATGCTATCTGATGTCACAACAAGAAATAAAATAGTGCTTCTTTTTGATGCTGCCGATGTATTTTTTGATAAATCACGTTTAAATATGTACCGAAGGTCGTTTAAGCTTTTGTTAAGAAACAGGGACCGCATCAATGACAGTTATGATGTTACATTATTGATTTATTCGAGCAACTATGATTTGAGTCCAAAAAAGATACAATTCACTGAAAAGGATATGAAAGTTTTAAGGGTAAGGGATGTTATATATCTTGAGGGTGAAACTCAATTTACTGAAGCAGTCAAAAAGGCATTTACCAACATTGAAGATGAATACAGCTCTTATGGAAGTAACCAGGTTATTGCGGCTACATATAAATTTATCAACGATGATGAAACTGCTAAGGTAGTGATCAAGGAATACGTGGATAATTATAACATAGTTTTCTCATTACTAGCATATGAAACAACTACCTGGGAGATGGAATATAAAATGCAGGATATGGTTCCTAAAGGATCCAGCCGTTACTATTCTATCAACCATTCAAGCATAAAGGATAACTGGTCAGTGACCGGTCAGATCGGTTTGTCTGTTTTCAGGGGAGATTTAGATGTTAATAGTGTGGTTACATTCCCTGGCGAATTTGGCATAGGAGTGAATAAGCAGGTGCTTTCAACCGGTATTCTTAACGGGGGTATCAAAGGCCAGTTTAATTTTGGACGACTGCAGGGCTCTAAGAATGATTACACCTTTGAAAATAAATATAAAGAAGGTAGCATTAATTTCCAGGTCATTTTGAATACATGGGTGGACCGAAACTTCAGGTTTGAAAAAGTAAGGCCTTATGCTTTCACCGGTTTAGGTTTTATAAATTATCGTGTTCTTATTCGCGATCCGAACGGATATGTTGAGAATGGATATGGATATAAAGTTGTAGATGGAGATATTGAGGGTAATGGTAAAAATCCTGAAAAGGACAAGCCAGTAACTGATCTTATGATCCCTGTTGGAGTTGGCTTAAACTATAAATTGAACAAAAAGATCAATCTTGAACTGGAGGCATCTTCCCGCTTTATCAACAGCGACAAACTCGACGGAAAGGTAAACGGCAAAAATGATAAATATTGGTTTTTTTCGGTTGGAGTAACATATATGTTCAGCAATAAAGAATTCATTGCTGATATTCTGAACCGATAACCTCTCTTCTTTTTTTTTCGCAAAAAATATCCAAATAGATCATACGTTTATTATCCAATGATTAGAAAAATTGGATATTTTGCAGGCGTAACAGTCATTAACTTTCTATTACCCTTTTCAACTAATAGTATTGCACAGAAGCAATATGCCAAAAATCCTCATGTTGTTTATGAAGTAACAAAGGCAGGTGAAAACTACGCAATCAGTTATACTTTTAAAGATCATTACAACAATTTTCAGAACTATTCCATTAAGCTGCCGGTTAGTTTTACAGATAGTGCAATAGCTGTTTTGGGTATCCCAAAATGGCTGTTTGAACCCAATGTTGATAACGAATATAACCGGAAGATAAGAGATAAAGAACTTACAGCCGGTTTATTTAAGCTGAGGAATAATGTGATCGAAGTAGATAAAAGTGCTGTGATTAATCGTTATGCTAAAACCTTTTGCAAACCGATCGCCAACATGATTGTTCAGACGCTGGAAGAATACAGCCGCGATACCCGGCGCGATAGGATAGAATTGGCCATCCGTTTTGTGCAGGATATTCCTTATGGAATTCCTGAGTATGCTGATAAAAATCGCCACTATGGAGGCGTTAGCCCGCCACCAGGGATTTTGATAAATGGTTTTGGCGATTGTGATTCCAAGGCTCTATTATTTGCATCTATCCTTATTTATCTTTTACCGGCTGGTGATTTTATTTTTCTTAACCAGTCGGATCATGTGCTCTGCGCTGTCAGAGAGGAGCCGGATGAAAACCAGACATTTGTTGAATTTCAGGGGGATTTTTATCTTCTTGCAGAAACAGCTGGTCCGGGAAAACGAATGTTGGGCGAAAAGGGGAATTATTATCGCAATAAATATTCAATTGAACCACTCAAACTCGACGTGCCGGAATCATTTCCATTCAAAACACCCATTTCTTCCTATCTTCCTTTGTCGCCGGAGGTACCATTGGGAAAAAATTATTTGGTAATAGATAATTCTTCTGATCGGGTTTTTCGCTTCCAGCTTAGTCCGGACAATATTCACTGGAAAGAGTTTGTCCTTCAGGAGAACAACTCCGGTAATTATAAATTCGATGATGAAATGTCAGTTTATTTAAAGATAAAAGAAAAAGCTTCAAATTCAAAAACATATAAAGTTCAGACCGGTAATGTTTATCGATTCTCATACAATACCCGAAAAAAAATATGGGAATCTGATTGATGTTTTTTATTTCTGATCGATAATAATCACTTTTAATTAGGGAGTGCTTTTATAAATATTTGGAATTGGATTCTTGAGTAGTTGAAACGCGATTGAGCCGAACGGGCTATTAATCAGAAAGGTGCTTTAACTTGAGCTTATTATGGGCAATTCTTGCTTTATTTTTAATCGGCTCTTTTTTAAATCTATCAAAGTAATAGGTAATACCTAAACTCGTGTAGGAGTAGTAATCAAAATCATTATTTGATTTTGATACATCCAGCCAATCGGTTTGGCACTGTCGCACAGAAATTTCCAATGATATTCCAAACCTGTCAATTACCCTTATGAAACTTCCGGCTCCTATTAAATAAGTAAACTCGGGAACACGGGCATCACGTTTTGTTATTTCATTACCACCTTCCGTGTAAACTGATTTTGCAGAGCTGTACCAAAACTGTCCTATTCCTGCCCTGGCAGTGATGCCGAATTTGCCTCTATTATCGGGAAAAAAAAGATTAAAAAGATTCAGTTTTAAATTAAGGTTGTATTCAAGTATGTCTGCCTCAAAGGAGCTATTAACTGCACTTCCATTAAGTTTACCTATCAGCAATTGTCCGGATATACCAAACAGCCTGCTAAAATGTCTTGAAATATTAAGGCTGAAGGCCTGTCCACTCTCATATTTTAGCTTATCAATGTAATTGGCATCATATGAACTTAAATCACCATAAAACGATAACAATCCTGCATTCGCGTCAATAGTCCATAAATTCCAGATTTCATCCTGATAGCGTAGTTTTTCGAATTTGTTTTGCGAATAGATTGGATGCGAAACAATCACAAAAAGCATTATCGATGTAAACGTCAATATTTTGAGTCTCCGTTTCACTGTTCTTTTTGTTTATTCTTGTCTTAAAACCTCCAATAATTTTCTTATTTGTATTCCTATTTTTGGAAGAAATTCCCAATTACAAACTTAAATGATTAAATATTTTCGAGTAATGCCGCATGATTACTATGTTTTGCTGATTTTCTATTTATATTCTAGTACTAATTTTGCAATATCTTTGCCAGAGTTAGCCTAATGAGATGGCACATAATACCAAAGAATCACTGCAGAGATTATTCTTTTATAGAAATAATAAATAGTTTAGGAGGGAATTTGAAATTGATTATTAAAGGTTGTAGGCGTTTTATACCGCCCGTGAATGAAACTCTTTAATAAGACCAGAGAAAAGAAAAAATAATCCTATAATCTGGGTTATATGGAACAGACCGTTATGATCAAAATTCCAAATGAAATTTAAGTTTAAAGATTCCAGGGACTGAATAATAGCAGCAATTATTGAAACAAAAATTCCAAGGGTCATATAAGTTGCACCTGGAAACTTTCTTATCATTAGAAAAGCATAAGAAATTAATGCAAAAAGCATTGCTAATGCTTCGTAAAGAATGAAAACAAAAAATAATCCGGGAAAGATCAGGGTTATGGCAAAAAAAGCAAAGCTGGAAAAGAGAATCAGGAAAAAGATCGATTTCCGGATTCTAAATCCATTAAAGTCATATACTACCCCTGAAACAAATAATGCAACAGATAATCCAAGAAATAAGTTCAAAGGCTGCCAAATAAGTTCATTGGTGTCGGCGGACATTTTTACTCCATGGGCTATTGCTCCCAGGATGGCTGCTGCTGTCAGTAAGGTGAATGCTGTCGACCAGATTATGGTCTTTTTTTTATCTATTTGAAATCCTGTCTTTACAATCCAAAATACACCCGATGCTGAAACTATGGCCAACAAAAGGTCCGTTAGTGCGGTTGTTTGTTCGGTGGGAATATCTGTGAACTGCATCAAATACCTCTAATCTTCTTTTTTTATCTTTACGAATTTATCTGTGCCGCCCAACCTTTCAAGCTCTGAACCAATGGGTAACTTGAGATATGGGATAATGGCAGGATCATAGTTTGCGATTACATTTACTTCGAAAATCATGCTGTTCACCGGATCATCAATGAAATCCTGATTTTCGCTGCCTGCGATGAATCTCCAGCCGCTGTCATTTTCATCCTGCGGATCTTCGCGATACATAAAACCCACCAGTAAACCTTCTACCGTAATTTTATCAGAAGCAATACAAGACCCCATTGATGGAATAACTTCTTTTATTTCCTCAGGTTTTAGCTTAAATTTATAATGGTTCATATTATTAGGTTTAGTTATCGCAGTATTACTGATGACCTTTTATTCTTGTTTATTCCCGATCAAATCCAAAGACATTCATCATCTTGTTAAATATTTCTGTGTTTTCATATATCCCTCTGAAGTTTTCAGATCCTGGTCCGAAGGCAAAAACCGGAACCATCACTCCTGTATGATCACCAGTAGTAAATTTAGCGTTAACTTCACCTTTTACAATATTCCCTCCGGTCAGGCTCATACCCCCGGTTTCATGATCAGCAGTGACAATAACAAGCGTATTTCCATCCTTTTCAGCGAACTCAAGAACTATTCCGATTGTGCGATCAAAATCCAGCATTTCATTAACCACATAAGGGCCATCATTGTCATGTCCTCCCCAGTCGATCTGAGATCCCTCAATCATCAGGAAAAATCCATCGGTATCTTTGTTGAGCACTTCCATGGACTTTAGAGTGGAATGATGGAGCATATCACCGCGGCCCTCTGAATATTTCGGACCATGCTCCTGATAAACCAATCCGGCAATTTTTTCACCGATTGCAAATTTGATGCTATCGGGAGAATAAATCAATTGGTAACCTTTATTATCAAGAAGTTTGGTCAAATCCCTTTTGTCTTTACGCTGGTTGAAATTTTTTAGTCCCCCTCCGATAAAGACATCAATGTCAGTATTTAGAAAATCAGCAGCAATTTCCTCATAATTTTTCCTTGAGGCCTGATGAGCAATAAATGACGCAGGTGTTGCGTGGGTCATCGAACAGGTGACTACCATTCCTGTTGCTTTATTATTTTTTTCAGCATATTCCAGAATTGATGTTGCAGGTATTGTATCAATATCAACCCCAATAGCGCCATCAAAAGTTTTTCTTCCGGTTGAAATAGCAGTTGCGGCGGCTCCCGAATCGGTTATATAATCGTTTGCTGAATGAGTTTTTGAAAAGCCGATGTTTTGAAATTGGTCAAGGTTTAAATGACCATGGTTAGCAGTCATGCCTGCATAGATTTGCGAAACGCCCATACCATCACCAATCATCAGGATGATATTTTTAGCCTGGCCGTGCTTATGCTTTTTAAGTTTTTTAGTTTGATTTCCGGATCCCACCTGGGCCTGGCATATACCAGCTAAAAACAATAAACTCAATGTAAAGGCTGCAAATCTCATTTTCCTATTTTTTTAATTCCAATACCATTACTGATTTCGGTGGCAAAGTTAATGCTTCAAGGTAATTAACGGTTTGACCTGTAAGAACGTTCCTGGCATACTTATAATCTTTTATGCATTCAGTGAACCTCTCAGTTTTCAGCGCTTTCATTTCATTTAGGCTGTTATTCATGGCTACCATTACACATTCATCATTCGTATATCGAAAGTAAACATAGGTTTCGTTTTCTGGTATAAAATGTTTTAACTTCCCCTGAGTTACCGCTTTATTGTTCATCCTCCATCTAAGCATATTTCTTAAGTAACTCAAAGCTTCGTTTTGCTCCTTCGTTCGTCCCAGGCTTGTAAAAGCGTTTTGCGGGTCCCCTTTCCATCCACCGGGAAAATCTTTTCTGATTTCTCCATGTCCACTGCTTTCTTCTCCTGTCATTAAAATTTCTGTGCCATAATAGATCATAGGTATGCCGCGGGTAGTAAGAAGAAATGCAATACCCATTTTCCATTTTTTTAAATTCATTCCAATACCTGAATAAAAACGGGTCAAGTCATGGTTATCGCAAAAGATCAGGTTATAATCAGGTGAAGGATAAAGAAAATCCTGTGCCAGGACATTATAAAGCCTTGCAAGCCCCTCTGTCCAGCCATCCTTTTCGTTAAAGGCCTTATTGATGCCGTAATAAAGCGGAAAGTCCGTTACGCTGGGTATGTTTGAGTTATATCCATCTTTGTTATTTGCGTCCTTCTGAAAGTAGGCCGTAAGGGCTTCCTGCTGCATCCAGGCTTCGCCGACAATGTTGAATTTAGGATATTCAATAAAAATAGCTGCAGCCCAATCCGATACAAATTTTTTATCACCATAGGGCTGAGTGTCCAAACGAATGCCATCAACACCTGAATATTCAATCCACCAGATCGAATTCTGAATAAGATAATTTGTAAGAAGTTCATTGCGATGATCAAGATCAGCCATATGTGTATCGAACCAGCCGGTAAGCATTATATCCCGGTCGTAGTCCGAAACATAAGGATCAGTAATGGTTGATGCCCTGAAATTGGATCGGGTGTATTCGTCATGGCTATGAATCCAGCTGGTTTCGGGAAGGTCCTGCATCAACCAGCTATAGATGCTGCAATGGTTCAGTACAACATCCATGATCACCTTTATTTTACGTTTATGGCACTCATTTACAAGCTTTACATAATCTTTATTGGTTCCAAACCTGGCATCGATTTTATAAAAGTCAGTTATTGCATAACCATGGTACGAATAAAAAGGGTTGTTATTCTCCAGCAGCGGATTGCACCACAAAGCTGTAAATCCAAGATCTCTGATGTAATCAAGGTAGTTGATAATGCCTGCAATGTCACCTCCGTGCCTTCCATCGGGATTGCCCCTGTCAGTTTGCTCAAGCATTCCTTCAATAAAATCGTTTGTCGTGTCTCCGTTTGAAAACCGATCCGGCATAAGGAGATATATGGCATCAGAATCGTTAAATCCTTTTCTGCCTGCTGATTCTGTTTTCCTTTGTTTAAGCTCAAATGACTGGACAACTAGAGCCGTCTTGCCTTTTTTGAAGAAAATTTCAAAATTGCCCGGAGGAATGTCGGGTTTGATATTGATGCTGATGAAAAGGTAGTTGGGATTTGCCGTTCTTAATACATCGCTGATTTCAACTCCCGGGAAATTGATTTCCGGCACTGTGGAAGAAATCTCAACACCGTAAACCAATAGTTGAAGTTGCGGATTTGCCATCCCTGTCCACCAGAAAGGAGGTTCAATCCTCTCAATTGTAACGGTTTTAGCATCCAGTACAATTTGACATAAAAGCAAGATAATAAGCACCAGTCTAAGCCTCATATTTCCTTGTTTGAATAATAATACTTTAATCAAAATTAGTGAAACCAATCAATAATATCAACCTGAAAAAGTTATTAAACGGAAAAATATTTTTCAGTCATCTCTCTGAAGCAGCCTTGTCCGCCTTTGGTCTTTAGTGTAATAGTTGCGATCTTTTTAACTCTTTCTACTGCATCGGCAGGGCAAGCTGAAAAACCGGCTTTCTTCATCACTTCAATATCGATAATATCGTCGCCAAGGTAAGCGATCTCATCCCATTTCAGTTTCAAATTCTTACGCCATTGATCTACGATTTTTACTTTCTCCTCGATTCCGATATAAACCAATTCAATGCCCAGCATTTTTGCTCTTGTTTCAACAGCGCCTGACGTCAGCGCGGCGGTAATAATACCCACGTGGTAACCCTTATTCATCAATGATTTAATAGCAAGTCCGTCACGCACATAAAAGCTGCGCATCTGTTCACCTGAATCGGTTATATAAATATGGCCATCGGTCAATACCCCATCGACATCGGTTATGATTAGTTTTATTTTACCAGTTAGATTTTTCATTTGCAATTAAACGATATGTTTTCCAACAGCCTCAGCGATTGGCTTCAATGTTTTAAATAATGCCCTGAACTGATCATGGTTCAGTTGCTGCGATGCATCGGATTTGGCAACCTTTGGATCCGGATGTACTTCAATCAGGAGTCCGTCCACCCCCATTGCCATTCCGGCCCTGGCAAGGTCAGCAACGCCGTATGACCAACCTATGGCGTGACTTGGATCAACAATAATAGGTAAGTTTGTATATTCTTTTAAATAGGCAACCCCGCAAAGGTCGAGTGTGAAACGTGTTTTAGTCTCAAAAGTCCGAATCCCTCTTTCGCAAAGGATGACCTGCTCATTGCCTCCTGAAAGCATGAATTCGGCACATTGCACAAATTCCTGCAGTGATGCTCCAAAACCTCTTTTCAGGATCACAGGTTTCTGTGCTTTTGCACATTTGCGTAGAATGCCATGGTCATACATCGATTTAGCTCCTATCTGGATGATATCGGCATGCATGATTACATCGTCAACCTGGGAGGCATCGCGGACTTCAGTTACGACCTGCAAGCCATATTCTTCGCCGATTTTATTTAACAATTCCAATCCGGCTTTGCCTAATCCCTGGAACGTATATGGAGAAGTTCGGGGTTTGTAAGCGCCGGCCCGAAGGGCATTAATGTCAAGCTCTTTAAGCAAGGTTGCTGATTCCCTGATTTGCTTTTCCGATTCGATAGCACATGGTCCTGCAATGATAATAGTATTTTTCTGATCACCACCTATAAAATGATTGCCGATTTTGATTTTCCTTGTTTCTTTCAAATAACTGCGGCTGGCAAGCTGAATGTCGCTGTCCAAAACAAAATGTTCAGTAGCCACCGATTTAAGTTCATCGGGAATTAATTTTATCTTTGAGGAAGTGATCAGCACATATTTTTCTGCCGATTTGTAATAAACTGCTTCGTGTTTTACAGCCAGTTCTTCAACTCTTTTCTGTTCAAGGTTCTTATCTATATGAATGATCATTGTAATTTTCTATTGCTAGTTTATAAACTTTATTTCTCACTCCTGATCATGTTGAAGAAGGTAACCCCTCCGACAGGTTCATTCTTTTTATTGATGACCGGAAGAAAGGAGATTATGAAATTCTTGCTTTTGATCAGGTTAAGCATGTCTGTAATGGTGGCCTCATCACTGATGGAAACTGGATGCGGATTCACGATGTCAGCCAGTTTTACTGCATTCAGGTCACTGAGGTTTTTCAACAGCCCTTTCCTTACATCGGCATTGCTTGAAAGTCCGGCAAACTTTCCATCCCTGTCATAATAAAATACAAATCCAAGCCTGTATTTTTCTATAGTACTCAAAACCTCTTTCACATCGGTTTTCGTGATGTCGAGAATGGGCAGGTCTTCGGTTTCGATCATGAAATCACTGATGCGGTAGTGCGAGTTCACATTGTTCAGCCGTAATCCCAGCAAAGCTGAACCGACCGAATAGTTATTGGCAATATATGAACCGGAAACTACCGAAGAAACACCCATGTTCCTTAGTATGAAAGATACCTCGTCATTAATGCCCCCATCCACATGTAAATCCTTGTCCTGGTATTGGTTCCTGAACTTACGAATCCGCCTGAAATTTTCCTTTTGGAACTGTCCGCCACTTTCACCCGGGATGGTAGTCATGAAAAGGATAAACGAAAAATCATCTTTGTAATCTTCGAAAATGCTACAAGGTGTGCTGGAAATAATGCCTAATCCATAAGAGGTTGTACCGTTTTTGGGAGGTGATATATGATGTTTCAGGTTTTCGTATTGAAACTGGACGTATTCCACTTTATACTCGTTGATGAGATCGAAATACTTTTCAGGTTCGGAAGAAATAATGTGCAAATCAATCGGGGTGGTGCTTATTTCGCGAATCATTTTGATATCGTTGAAGACTTCCGGATCGTCGTTGCAATCGATATGGAACATATCAATGTGATGCTGGTCCAGATCGGTGATGATGTCTTCCAGTTTCTGGTTTTTGTAAGAATATATGGATGCCGAAATCTTCATTCAATAAGCTCAGTTGTATTTATTTGTAATCGTTACCCTCCTGAACTGAGGAGGCAAAATTAATATTAATCTTGAATTTGAGTCTAAAATGAGAAGATCGGATTGATGAATTAAACTACCGCCCAGATACCTTGCTTTTCTCCAAACCACTTTTTCGGTTTCTTATTTTCCGAAGGCTTTGGCCTTGGATGTCCTGCATTACGCATGCCCCGTTGTTGCTTTGGAGCTTTCACGGGGTTATGATCCATTAGCGGAAACGGGTGATCGTCAATGACAGGTATTTTTTTGGCGATCAGTTTTTCGATGTCGCGCAGGTATTCTTTTTCTTCGGCATCACAAAATGAAAGTGCCGTTCCCTTTGCACCCGCTCTGCCTGTCCTGCCAATTCGATGAACATACGTTTCGGGGATGTTCGGAATTTCGAAATTGATCACATACTCCATATCATCCACATCAATTCCGCGGGCTGCAATATCTGTTGCCACCAGAACACGGGTGGTTTTCGCCTTGAAATTTGACAATGCCCGCTGCCTTGCATTTTGCGCTTTGTTACCATGGATGGCCTCAGCTTTCACATTATGCTTCAACAGGATTTTTACCACCTTATCGGCGCCATGCTTGGTGCGTGTAAACACGAGGGCGGTTTTAATGTCATCATCTTTTAAAAGTTCAAGCAACAGGGCATTTTTGTTGCCTTTATCAACAAAATAAACCGATTGCTTAATGATATCTACGGTCAATGCGTTTGGCGTCACCGAAACCTTTGCCGGATTGTGCACAATAGTACTCGCCAACTTAATAATTTCGGGCAACATGGTAGCCGAAAAGAAGAGCGATTGCCTTTTTTTCGGAAGTGCAGCGATGATCCTTTTTACATCATGGATAAACCCCATGTCGAGCATTCGGTCGGCCTCATCCAGTACAAAAATCTCCACATCGCGCAACGTAAGATGTCCCTGGTTCATGAGGTCCAGCAAGCGGCCCGGAGTAGCGATAAGAATATCTACACCGTTGCGTAATACAGATGTTTGCGGATTTTGAGTAACACCACCAAAAATTACCGTACTGGTTAATCCTGTATGCCGTCCGTAGGCTTTAAAGCTTTCGTCGATTTGAATGGCCAGCTCCCGTGTTGGTGTGACGATCAAGCTTCTCAGCTTTCGTTTTTTGTCGTTCGTTTTTGTGGCGCGCAGCAATTGCAGAATAGGAACTGCAAACGCAGCCGTTTTCCCGGTGCCGGTTTGTGCGCAGCCCAGCAGATCCGTGCCTTGTAAAACGACAGGGATGGCTTGCGATTGGATAGGAGTAGGGGAGGTGTAGCCTTCTTCCTGAAGCGCTTTTAATATAGGTTCTATAATGTTTAATGATTGAAATTGCATAGTTGTATTTTTTGTGTTGAGATGTTTAATTATGTTTAATATAGGAGAGATTTAGAGCAAGTGGATAAAGGTATAGGTTATAAGGTATAAGGGTTGGCTTACTATTATTTCCCTTATTTCCTTTGTTTCCAGTATCTCCCAAAGATGCCTTTGATATATTGTAATGTTATCAGCCGTTTATGAATAATTGTATTTATCGTCAGGTATAAAAACGAAGGTGTTGAGGCTTTGATTCCAACCTTGACTGTGGCGGCAAAGGTAATATAATTCCTGACTTGATTTTTTTGCACACTGAAAGGAAATGACAGTATTGTCAGGAGATGAATTATTTAGCAAAAGGGGTAAAGGAAAACTGTCAAAGGGTTAAAGTTAGTTTTTCGCCCTTTGACAGTTTAATAATTTTATATCTTACTGCGGCACATTCGTTCCCTTGCCAACATTCGGTTGCCAGAAGCCGTCCTTATCGGGGTTGTTCACCTGCCGGTTGAAGTTCAGGTCAGCGGGAAAGTAGCCCGTTTTACCGGAATTACTTTTCCAGGCCGGCGCAAGATCGGTTGTATTGATAGTACCGTCGCCGTTCATGTCCCCGCACCACATACCAAAGTACCCGTCAGTCAGCTCTTTTTGCGCATTGGTACCAAAAGCTTTGGCTAATGAGGTGCTGAAATCGTAGGTGTAATTTTCACCGGAGAGTGTAACCTCATTGGCTGATAAAATAGACAAGTGGTTGCGGTGATGGATCACTACATATAAGTTATTCAAAACCGAATTGGAAAAGAAAAGAGGAGATGTTCCATCGGTAGCAACGATACTGCCGTTGTTTAGCAGCAAGGCTGCCTTCCTTGCAATCCGTGTTGCCAGTGTGGCATTGGCTGCTGTGGTGGCATCCCGAAGCTCGACAAGAACCCAGTCGGCAACGTTGGCCGGCATGGTGGTAACCGATTCCGTCCCGGAGTAATTCCAGGGCGCTGCATTGTAGGGTTGTACAAGCGGCAGGACAGAATTGATGGACGAACTCATCGAAGTCCCGCTGAAAGCGCCCTCAAGGTATGCTTTAACGCTTACATTCATGCCGGCGGATATGATCATCGTGCAGGGTATCACCAATTGTGCTTCGTCCGGATCGTTGTTGGTAATATTGATATTCGCCAGGTAAGTCCCTTCGGGATAAGAACCTGCATCAAATGTAAGGGTGATGTTCTGGTTATTTCCTGCGGCAACAGATCCCGAAACAGTATTCCCACCATTAATTTTAAGCCAGGAATAAACTATAGGAGCCGTATAATTAATTACAAGATAAGGTTTGTTAGCCCCAGAGTTCCATCCATTAAAATATATGTTATATGGACTATTGTTCCTGACTGTGAACCCAATGGCAAACCATCCCTGTGTAAGTACATTCGCAAGATCGCTATTTACATTGCCCACAAGCATATGGGTTATCCAACCAAGTGGAAGAGTTCCGGTTTCGTTTCTGAATAAATAATAACCAGAGTTAGCTTCGGCATTAATATCGCCATAAAGCACCGAAGCGCCTGCAGTTACAGGATCAACAGACACGGGTGTGATACTCCAGTAAGGTTGGTTATTGCCAGCAACATACCCATGAAACTCTACAGAATTGATTGTTGAGCCGGCAGGGATACTGCTAACATCAAACTTCATCCAGCCAGATTCGTTGGGTGGAATAGCCTTCACTGCGCTGGTAAATGTTTTGGCAGAAGATGTACAGGTTCCCGTGCCATAATTAATTGCTTGAGGATAAACGATGGTCTGGTCATCATTAAAAGTTGGATAATCCACATTAGCGTCGAAGTTAAGCGGTACATTGCCGCTGTTTGCAATATTAAGAACGCCGTTAGCAGTACCAGCCGGGAAGAGTGTTTTGGTAAATGAAGATGGGTTAAGCGTAATTTCCGGTGCTAAAATAGTTGATGCCGGGAAAATAATATAATCAACCCACACGCAATCTGATCCTGACGAAACGGAATAATCCTTATAATAAGTCCATTTGAAGGTATGAACGCCGGTGCTAACGGGGTAACTTATTTGTCCCCAATCCATGGTTCCTGCCCACTGATCCTGCTGCACATCATCAATGTAGAACCTGAGATAATCATAGTTCGCCTCGGTTGATATTTTGCGGTAAAAGGAAACCGGACCCGCCGCGTTTACTTGCAGCATAACACTTATGGATGAGGCCTGGTTGTCTTCAATTGCTCCTGAAATGGCTGTAAAATTCCCCTCATATTGGCCGGCATTAACAACAGCCCAGTTTGCATTGCCGCTGAATGTCCATGGGAATCTGGTAAAATTGCCAAGTTCCCAGTCTTCGAGGATAAGTCCGACTGGAACAAAATGAGTTTGACTAAACCCATAACCTCCGGCATTTACATTCATGGCCAGGTCCACGGATGTCCCAACAGGGGTGGAAGGTGAACATGTAATGCCAAATACTGCATTGGCATAGGATCCTGCAGCAATCTGGCCAGGATTCGAGGTTCCGGAGTTAATGGTTATGTAGGGTGATGTAGTAGTTAAAATAACAGAAGTAACAGGTGAGACACTGTGTCCGGTATTTTGGATTGGGACTGTGATGGTAACTGTTTCTCCCGGGTCGAGCCGTCCGTTGTTATTACGTGTCGGATCAGAAATGACAAGGTTACCCATTCCAAGAACAGGAGCATAGCCCGGAACCGTGAAATTACTATTCCAGGTATTGGCGCCACTTGCGGCCGATACATTGATTATCACATTGTGAAGGTCAGGTAAGTTATTGGCTACATTGAAAGCAAAGGCATTTGCACCATTGATTGTCTGGCCGGCTGCAATGTTTCCATAGTTGTGTGTGTTATCGGTGAAAGTAATATAGGGATCAGCACTTGATAAGGTAACAATAACATTGTTAGCTGGTTGTGTACCTACATTTTTTACTACCAGAGACAAGAGAATCGATTCGCTGTAATCCATCAGTCCATTGCCGTTACCTCCTGCCACATCGTTCAATGTATAGGTTTCCCTGATCACATAAGGACCATTCGCTGGAATTACCTGAAGAATACCGATGAAAGGAATAACATTTCCACCCCGAACAGTAACAGTTAAATCTTCCTGAACTTCGTAAAATATATCAAGGTAAGCTTTTCCTGTTGCATCGGTTGTGCCTGTGGCAAAAATATTGGTTCCGGTAACGCAAACGGTTGCATTGGCAACGGGAAGTCCTGTTGATGTATGTGTGACGGTAAACTCAACAAGGTTACTTCCAAAAGGAATGGTCGGGGTATAATTAACAGTAACCGCTCTGGGAACATCTTTCCAGACGTGCATGGATGGATCGCCTAAAACGCAATATATTTTATAATGATAACTAACGTAAGAATCGCCACCACCGAATACACCGTACATATAGAGTTTACCCCTGAGCAGAGCCTGATCGGGTGTTTCAAGTCCTTCCTGGAACATCCCTTTGTATATACCCCTGTCAATATTGTTATTATAAGCTGTATGAGTGTTTCCTGCCGGACCAACAAAAGCCGCAGCGCCTCTCGGGCTGCCTAAAGTTCCCAGTTCGAGCCAGGTTTCGCCAAAACTTTCACCGGAGGCAAACATTGCAACCCCACATCCAATACTGGTAACAAATGTGAATTTTTCACCGTTTGCCAAACCTGAGATTTCTGTATTGGTCATTGGTGTACAGGTAGCCCACCAACCTGTTGTCCAGCCTTCTCCCCTGTAGTTTAAATAACTTCTTCCTTCATTGATGGCGGCCACAACGTCTGCATTGCTATATGTACATCCGGGATCACTCATCATCGTATCCACCGAAGTAAATCCGCCATCAACCCGCATGTAAGCGGCAGCTTCCCGTTTTGTTTGTATCTGCGATGGATATTGATCATTCGAGCAGCAGATTCCCTTTTTAAACCAGGCCGTACTTGTTGTATAAGGCGTTTTTTCATACTTGATAAACTTGTTGATCATGACCTGCAATCCATAATCGCTACTGTTGGTAAACCTGCCAAGCATCAATTCCGGGAAATAATCACTCCCATCGATCTCAACAAAATAGCTTTCGGAGACATATCCGTTTGCTGTTGTTGTTGGTAAAATGCCATTGTCACCAACAAGTAATACATAAGTTGGCGGAACTGCCCAGTTATGATAAGCATCCGCTATATGATTCTTGATAATAGCCGGATCGGTAGCATTCGCTCCTATGTCGGTGAATTTTGTTATATGAATATCGATACCGCTTTGACGCTTCCAGTCGGCATAGGTTTGAAAACTGGCAACAAATTCATCAGGCATAATGCACAGCATTAGTTCATGGCCCTTTTCCTTTCCTCCATATTCCTTATTCAGCATACTCTCGTAATTGAATATGAACTCCTGATATAGTTTACCGAAGGATGGTGCAATCGGCTTTTTTGGGGTAGCTTTCGGATTTATTGCTTCTCCCGCTCCGTAATTTACCTTCACCGTTATGGAATTTACAACCTGCAATTCCTTTTTGCCTGGTATATATTGCATCGGGAAAACAGATATGCGGGTAATACGAAAATCACGAAAGATTGATGGCGGATCCAATTGAACAAATTCACCGGGATAAGACCCCATGGAATTATAGGCCTCAGTTTTTTCATTATACAGGGTTTCAGGAGATCCTTCAAACCAGCTTTCACGAGCGGGTGGTAAATATAAGTTGTTAAATGTTTGTATTTCTCCTGTTTCCAATACTTCAACCGAAATACCTGCCTGATCGGGAATAGCCAACACTTTCGCAATGTAAGGCAATTCCGGGTAACCCGGACTATTGGTAAACGATTCCGATAGCAAATCTATCATTTGATAATTTTTGCCTTCGGAAACGAAATTTTTTTGTTCGAATCCGGAAATTTCAATTTTAAGTACAGTGCTGTTGTTGTCATCGCTGATCAGTGTCACATTCGGTAGAGTGGGTGATGTATTCTGTTTATTCAACGGAATCCATTCAGCTTTCATTGTGAATGGGATAACAAAGGTAATAATAAATGGTAGTAAAAATCTTTTCTGCATAGTGATTAATTTAAAACTTGAAACCTGAAAATGATAAATATTTTTAAAAAAATAATCCTAAGTAACTTTCTGCCTCATTTCACATTGATTACTCCAATAATAAATAAGCAACCCACATTGAATTGATTCAATGCTTTAATTATTTTTCAATTAGTGTATTTAGACCAACCTGAACCAAAAACAATTAATAACTCAACGTAGTTGTAAACCTTGAGTAATTAGAATATATATGAATTATTGTAAAATAATCTTTACTGTTTTTTCCTTATCTTCAATTCTTAGTTTAATAAAATAGATGCCTTTCACCAGATCGCTTAAATCTATTTTCAGAATCTTTCCGGCCATTATAAAAGTTGACTCAGTATAAACCACCTCATTTAAGGTATTCATCACTAAGACTTCAACGGCGCCCTTGTTCTGAGCAAGACCAATAGTGATCATTCCTGACGAGGGGTTCGGATAAATATTCATTCCTGTAAAATCGGAAAATTCGTTTATGCCTGTGCAAGGATCAACCAAAATCGTTTCTGTAGCAAAATTTTCACAACTATTAAGATCTGTATAGGTGTAAGTAATAGTGTGTGTCCCGACTCCGGCAGAAGCTGGATCAAACCAACCGTTTTCAATACCCGGACCGGAATATTCACCACCGGCAGGCATTCCTCCGGTAAGCTCAAATGCTGGCCATCCAGCGCAAACCCAATCAAAAGGCTCAAGTGAGACTTCAGGAATTGCATTTACAGTGATGTAATCATAAAGTATCAGGGTGCTGTTTTCAGTACCGTCGGAAACCGTAAGGGCAACATCATAAGTTCCAGGCGTGGAATATAGAACTGTCGGATTCTGTTCGCTGGAGGTAGAAGGATACCCCCCTTCAAAGATCCATTCCCATGAAACCACGTTGCCAGAAGACTGATCAAAAAAGTTAACTGTGTTATTTTCACAAATCTGAGTTACATTTGAAATAAAAGCGGCTTGGAATGCAGATGCTGGCAAGACAATAAAATCGACCCACGCACAGTCTCCTCCGGTGGAAACACTCACATCTTTGCTGTATGTCCATTTAAAAGTATGGATCCCGGCTGTCACAGCGCATGCAATTCGATCCCAACCCTCTTCTCCTGACCAGGATGCCTTTTGTCCGTTATCTATGTAAAACTTGAGGAAGTCATAATTGCTTTCTGAGGAAACTTTATACCAGAATGAAATACTGTCACTGCTTAAAACTTCATATTCAAGTGATAGCCAATTGCTTTGATTATCATTGATGTCTCCTGATTTTATACAATACGCACCCTCATAAGGGGTCTGCTGGGAAACTGCCCAACTGGAATTACCACCAGTTTGCCATTCAAACTGACTCAAATTTCCGGTTTCCCAATCCTCAACTATCAAGCCAATGGTAGAGCCAAAACTTTCCTGTAAATAATAACCACCTGATGTTACGTCATACATAAAACTAACCGATGTTCCAACAGGTGCATTTGGTGAAACAGTTATATTAAAAATTGCTTCTTCCATCGAACCTGCTCCAAGATCGTTGAAATTATAAGTCGAGTTATTCAGGGTAATAAAACCACTTGAACAACTCAAAGTTCCGGCAGCACTAATGGCTTGATAAGACCCATTATTATAAGTCGGGATGACTATATCAACTGTTTCCCCCGGATCGAGGCGTCCATTGCCATTACCCTGTGAGTCATCAATCTGCATATTGCCAAACTCAATCTTCGGTCCGTGACCCACTACAGTAAAAAAGGATGTCCAGGTTTCTGTTCCATCAGTAGCTGTCATTTCAAATATGACGTTGTGCATATCCGGAATGTTATTGGCAGCTTCCCATCCAAAACCGTCAGTTACAATAGCGGTAGCACCTGGCAGAATTGTTCCGTACGATTCAGTATTATCAGTTAAAGTCACATATTCATCTGGTGTTTCAATGGTTACCATAACATTTGTGGCGATCCCGCTACCCACATTTTTTATTGTTAAGGAGGCCAAAATGGTTTCTGATGTTTCCATAATGCCGTTTCCGTTTCCGCCTGTAACATCATTCAGGGTATATGAATCCCTAATCACATAAGGTCCGCCAGGCTGCACCACATACAGAACTCCCTGTGATGGAATTACATTTCCGCCGCGTATCGTAACTTTTAATGTTTCCGGAACAATTGAAGTGATATCAACATACGCTTTACCGGTTTCATCAGTATAGCCTGTTGAGAAAATAGTATTTCCTGTAACGCACACCAGTGCATTGGCAACGGGCTGGCCGGTGGCAGTATGGGTAACTGTAAATTCAACCGTGTTATTTCCAAAAGGAATGGAAGCAGGATAATTCACTGTAACAGCTTTTGGAACATCCTTCCATATATGGATGCTTGGATCGCCCAGAACACAAAATATTTTATAATGGTAACTAACATAAGAATCGCCGCTGCCGAAAACGTTGTACATTTCTAATTTACCACGAAGCAGCGCCTGTCCCGGAGTTTCCAGGCCTTCCTGGAACATGCCGACATAAATGCCCCTGTCAATATTATTATTATAGGCAGTATGAGTGTTCCCTGTTGGTCCGATGAAAGCTGCTGCACCTCTCGGGCTGGATAGGGTTCCCAGTTCGAGCCAGGTTTCTCCAAAGCTTTCGCCGGACGCAAACATAGCAACCCCGCATCCGATACTTGTAACAAAAGTAAATTTTTGTCCGTTCGCCAAACCTGAGACATCGTTATTGGTCATAGGCGTGCAGGTAGCCCACCAACCGGTCGTCCAGCCTTCGCCCCGATAATTCAAAAAACTTCTTCCGTTATTAATGGCATTCACTACATCAGTTACGTTATACGTGCATCCGGGATCGCTCATCATGGTATCAACCGAAGTAAAGCCGCCATCTTGCAGCATGCGCTTGGCTGCAAACCGTTTGGTTTCTATTTGGGAGGCATAGGCATCATTCGAACAGCAGATGCCTTTTTTGAACCAGTCGGTACTAGCGGTGTAGGGAGTTTTTTCATACATCAAAAATTTATTGATCATTACCTGCATACCATAATCACTCACATGGGTAAGCCGGCCGATCATCATTTCCGGGAAAAAATCGTTGCCGTCAATTTCAACAAAGAAGTTTTCGGATACATAGCCGTTTGCTGTTGTTGAAGGAAATACACCATTATCACCGACAAGCAAAACATATGTCGGAGGAACCTCCCAATTGTGGTAAGCATCGGCAATATGATTTTTGATGATATCAGGATTAGAGGCGTTTGCCCCAATGTCGCTGAATTTTGTAATATGAATATCTATGCCGCTTTGCCTTTTCCATTCAGCATAGGGCTGAAAACTGGCAAAAAATTCATCAGGCATAATACAAAGCATCAACTCATGGCCTTCATCTTTTTTTCCTCCATATGAAGTGTTCAAAACACTCTGGTAATTGAAAATGAAACTTTGGTAAAGTTCCCCAAAAGATGGAGCAATGGGTTTTTTTGCACTGGTTTTTGGATTTATCACTTCACCGGGACCATAATTAACGCGGACGGTAATGGACGAAACCACCTGTAGTTCCTTTTTTGCAGCAATATAGCGTAACGGAAAAACAGAAACACGGGCAATACGAAAATCCCTAAAGACTGACGGTGGATCCAACTGAATAAATTCAGCGGGAAAGGCGTTCATGGAATTATATGCGTCAGCATTTTCAGCATATGAAGTCTCAGGCGACCCTTCGAGCCAGCTTGCCCTCGCTGGTGGTAAATATAAGTTATTAAACGTTTGTATTTCTCCTGTTTCTAATACTTCGATTGAAACGCAGGCCTGGTCTGGAATAGCCAGTACTTTAGCAATATATGGCAACTCAGGAAACCCAGGAATTGTGGTGACCGATTCTGACAGTAAGTCTATCTTTTGATATTGATTATCACCTGAAATGAAATCCTTTAGTTCGAAACCTGAAATTTCAATTTTAAGGACAGTGCTGGAATAGTCATCGCTGAGGAGGGTTACCTTAGGAGGTGCGGCTGATGTGTTTTGTTTATGCAAAGGAATCCATTCAGCCCTCATGAAGAAAGGAAGAAGTATGGCAGTAATCAGCGGTAGAAGTATATTTTTTCGCATAAAATATTGATTAAAAAAATAATCCTGAATCTGAATTATTGAAGAATAACTTTTATTGTTTTTTCAATCTTGTCTGATTTCAGTTTGATGAAATAAATACCTTTTGACTGGTTGCTTAAATCAATAAGCAGCTTGTTCCCGGCTATCTTTTTTGAAGTTTCTGAATAAACAACCTTATTTAAAGTATTCACTATAGTAAATTCAACATTGCCAATGCTCTGATTAAAACCAACTGAAATAATTCCTGTTGTTGGATTGGGATAAATCTTTATTCCCGACAGACCATTCATTTCATTAATGCCAGTGCAGGGGTCAACCAGAATCGTTTCTGTGGCAAAATTTTCACAATTATTTGGATCGGAGTAGGTGTAGGTAATTGTATGCGTTCCTACTCCTGCTGAAGCTGGATTAAACCAGCCGTTTACTACACCCGGTCCAGAATATTCACCGCCTTCAGGCATTCCTCCGGTAAGCTCAAATGAAGGCAATTCAACGCAAACCCAATCAAAAGGCTCAAGGGTAACTATTGGTAAATATCGTGTAATATTGATAGGATTTGAATAAGCACCCGTTCCGCAAATATTTTCACCTGCAACCTTAAGGGTTGCATCACCTAAAAAGCCGCTGGCCCAAAGAACAGTAGCATTTAAACCTGTTCCACTGACATTTCCGGCAGAAACCGGCTCCAGTGCCCAATCATAAGAAGTGATGCCCGATAAGCCCGCTGTGCTGTATGTTGTATTTCCACCGCTGGCACACACAGTTGCCGGGCCTGTAGGTGCAGGAGCTGTTTCAGGGAAAGCGGATACAGTAATATAGTTTTCAAGAATCATGGTATTGGTTACACTACCATTTGAAACAGTTAACGAAACATCATAAATACCAGTAGTTAAATATTCAATTACAGGATTTTGTAAGGTTGATGTTCCCGGTGTACCTCCTTCAAAAATCCAATCCCAGCTGATCGTGCTTACAGGCGACTGGTCATAAAAACTTACTGTTCCGCCTTCGCAGATATTGGTTTCGTTTGAGCTAAAGGAGGCCTGAAATACGGCTGCAGGCAGAAGAATATAATCGACCCAGCTGCAGTCGCTGCCGCCTATCGCTCCATAATCCTTACTATACGTCCATTTAAAAGTGTGAATACCTGGGGTTACTGCAAAGGCTGCACGTGCCCAGCCTACTTCTCCGGACCATGAGGATTTTACATCGTTATCTATATAAAATTTAAGAAAATCCCATCCCAATTCCGATGATACTTTATACCAGAACGAAATACTATCTGCTGCAATAATTTCATACTGGAGGCTTAAATAGTTGCTCTGGCTGTTGCCAATGGCTCCCGATTTTATACAATAGCTTCCTTCATATGGGTTATTGGTGGTAACTGCCCAGTTGGAAGAACCGCCTGTGGTCCAATCAAACTGACTCATATCGCCCGTCTCCCAGTCTTCTACTATCAGGCCAATAGAGGCTTCGAAACTCTCCTGAAGGTAATATCCCCCGGATGTTACATCATACATAAAGCTCACAGGTGTCCCGATGGGTGCATTCGCTGCTACTGTTAAGCTGAATGCTGCTTCTTCCATCAGGCCTGCTCCTATCACATTGAAATCATAAGTGGCATTATTCAGGGTAATAAATCCGCTAGAACAATTCAGTGACCCGACTGCACCAACAGCCTGATATGTGCCATTGTTATAGGTTGGAATGACCAAATTCGCCGTTTCTCCCGGATCGAGGCGGCCATTGCCATTGCCTTGTGCATCATCGATCATCATTACACCAAACTCAATTATTGGTCCGTGTCCTACAACACTGAAGAAGGATGTCCAGGTCTCTGTTCCATCGGTAGCAGTCATTTCAAATATGACGTTGTGCAAATCAGGAATGTTATTGGCAACTTCCCATCCAAAACCATTGGTTACAATAGCTGTAGCACCTGCCAGTATTGTTCCGTAAGGTTCAATATTATCAGTTATTGTTACATATTCATCTGATGTTTCAATGGTTACTATAACATTAGCGGCGATCACATTCCCCACATTTTTTATTGATAAGGAAGCCAAAATGGTTTCTGATGTTTCCATAATGCCGTTTCCGTTTCCGCCTGTAACATCATTCAGCGTATAGGAATCCCTGATTACATAAGGACCGGTCTGTTGAACTAAACTCAACGTACCGAGGAATGGAATTACATTTCCACCACGAACAGTGATATTCAATGTTTCAGGAACTTCTGCGGTAATATCAAGATATGCCTTACCGGTTTCATCCGTGTAACCGGTAATGAAAATAGTATTTCCGGTTACACAAACCAGGGCATTGGCAACCGGCTGACCGGTGGCTGTAAAATTTACTGTAAATTCAACCAGGTTATTGCCACAAGGAATGGAAGCAGCATAATTTGCTGTTACTTCACGAGGCACATCCTTCCAGATATGGATGCTGGGATCTCCCAAAACACAATATATTTTATAATGGTAGCTAACATAAGAATCGCCGCCGCCGAAAACGTTGTACATTTCTAATTTACCTCGAAGCAGTGCCTGTCCGGGAGTTTCCATTCCTTCCTGGAACATGCCTTTATAAATACCCCTGTCAATATTGTTATTGTAAGCAGTATGTGTGTTTGAGGTCGGTCCGATAAATGCAGGAGCGCCTTTCGGGCTGGTAAGTGAACCAACCTCCACCCATTCTTCTCCAAAGCAATTACCACCCGATGCATCGAACCCGGCAACGCCACATCCGATACTTGTGACAAAAGTGAATTTTTCACCATTGGTAACATTGTTGGTGATAACGTCTGGAGAAAAATTGTAACAATTCGCTGACCATCCTGAGTACCAGCCTTCGCCGCGATAGTTTAAATAACTTCGCCCGTCATTAATAGCATTCACAATATCGTAAATATCATATGTGCACCATTGATCACTCATCATGGTATCGACGGACGTAAAACCACCATCCTGAAGCATACGGGCGGCAGCAAACCGCTTGGTTTCCACCTGGGAGGCATAAGCATTATTTGAACAGCAGGTTCCTTTCTTGAACCAGGCCGTATTAGCGGTATATGGGGTTTTTTCGTACTTGATAAATTTATTGATCATCACCTGCATTCGATAATCACCCTGGTTGGTAAAACGTCCTATCATCAGTTCAGGAAAATAATCATTTCCATCTATCTCAACAAAAAAGTCCTCATTTGGAAATGTCCATCCGTCCAGCGTTACTAATTTTTTAGGAAAAACACCATCATCCCCGACAATTAAAACGTAAGTAGGAGGTACATCCCAGTTATGGTAAGCATCTGCAATATGGGTTTTAATGATATCAGGATTTGTGCCGTTGGCTCCAATGTCACTGAATTTGGTGACATGAATATCAATTCCGCTTTGCCTTTTCCAATTGGCATATATCTGAAAACTTGCTATAAATTCATCAGGCATAATGCACAACATTAATTCATGTCCGTTTTCTTTGCCACCGTAAAAATTATCTAATACGCTCTGGTAATTAAAAATGAAACTC
This sequence comes from uncultured Bacteroidales bacterium, assembly GCA_963749345.1. GTDB lineage: Bacteria > Bacteroidota > Bacteroidia > Bacteroidales > JAADJA01 > JAADJA01. The sequence continues at coordinate 2,473,262 of CAVVMO010000004.1, forward strand.
CGGTACAATTCCCCAAAAGATAGTGCAATTGGTTTTTTTGCGGTGGTTTTAGGATTTATCACTTCACCAGGACCATAATTAATGCGGACAGTAATGGAGGATACTGCCTGTATTTGATTTTTTGCAGGAATATACCGTAATGGAAAAACAGATACACGGGCAATACGAAAATCCCGAAAAATTGATGGCGGATCTAATTGAACAAATTCACCGGGAAAGGCACCCATGGAATTATATGCATCAGTATTTTCGGTGTATGGCGTCTCAGGCGACCCTTCGAGCCAGCTTGCCCTTGCTGGTGGCAGATTTATGTTGTTGAAAGATTGTATCTCTCCAATTTCCAGAACTTCAACTGAAACACCTGCCTGGTCTGGAATAGCCAGTACTTTAGCAATATATGGCAACTCAGGAAACCCAGGAATTGTGGTGACCGATTCTGACAGTAGGTCTATCTTTTGATATTGATTATCACCTGAAATGAAATCCTTTAGCTCAAATCCGGAAATTTCAATTTTAAGGACAGTACTGTTGTTGTCATCACTGATCAGCGTTACATTCGGTGGTGCTGGTAATGTATTCTGTTTATTTAATGGAATCCATTCAGCCCTCATGAGGAATGGGATAAACAACATGATAATCAGTGATAGTAATGATTTTTTTTGCATAGTGATTAATTTAAATTTTGAAACCCCGGGATGCTAAATGCTATGAAAAAACTGAACACTTCTGCTTTACTTATTTTTTTTATTGATGTTACTGCTTTAAATTGCTTATCAGTATTGAACTTGCTAAACTCCTCAATCATGCGCTTATCTGTCAATTGACAGCAATCTAAGGCAAAGACAATTGAAAACTCTTTTTGGTTGTAACCATTGAATTACCATCAAAAATTTGAATTATTGAAGAATAATTTTTACTGTTTCTTCCTTATCTTCCGTTTTTAGTTTGATGAAATAGATACCTTTTACCAGATCACTTAAATCTATAGTCAAACTCTTTCCGGCCATCGTATTTGATTCTTCAAAATAAACCACTTTATTTAAGATATTCATCAATGAGACTTCAATCGTGCCTGTGGTCTGAGCAAAATCAACTGTGATCATTCCTGTTGTCGGATTAGGATAAATCTTTATTCCGGATAAACCCGAATTATTATTTATACCGGTGCACGGATCAACTAATATTGTTTCTGTAGTAAAATTTTCACAGCTATTAGGATCCGTATAGGTGTATGTAATAATATGGGTACCCACTCCCGCTGAAGCGGGATTGAACCACCCGTTTTCAACACCCGGACCGGAATATTCACCACCAGCAGGCATTCCGCCGGTTAGCTCAAACGCAGGCCAGCCAAAGCAAACCCAATCAAAAGGCTCAAGGGTGACTGCAGGTAAATAACGTGTAATTACAACAGGATTGGAATAAGCGCCGGTTCCGCAAGTATTTTCACCTGCCACTTTCAAGGTTGCCTCGCCTAAAAATCCATTTGCCCAAATAACGGTTGCGGTCAGGCCTGTACCGGAAACATTTCCGGCATCAGAAGGCTCAAGCAACCAATCATAAGTTGTAATTCCGGTTAATCCCGTTGTGGTGTATGATGTATATCCTGAATTCGCACAAACTGTTGCGGGTCCGGTTGGAGCTGGAAGTGTTTCGGGTAATGCAGTTACGGTGATATAGTCTGCGAGAAGCAGCGTATTTGTTTCAATACCGTTGGAAACCGTTAACGAAACATCATAAATACCAGAAGTCAAATACTCAATTACCGGATTTTGCAATGATGATGTTCCCGGTGTACCTCCTTCAAAAATCCAATCCCAACTGATCGTATTTACAGGAGACTGATCATAAAAACTTACGGTTTCACCCTCACAGATATTGGTTTCATTTGAGTTAAATGAGGCTTCATACACTGCAACCGGAAACACTATAAAATCAACCCAGGCACAATCGTTGCCGCTTGTTAAGCTTTCATCTTTACTGTACGTCCATTTAAAGGTGTGTGTCCCTGCTGTTACAAAGTAGGTTGCCCGGGCCCAGCTAACCTCACCCGACCAGGATGATAATTCTATATCGTCAATGTAAAACTTCAGTAAATCATAACCGGTTTCGGACGACACTTTATACCAAAATGACAGGCTGTCTTCCCCTAATACCTCAAATTGCAGGCTTAAGTAATTATTTTGATTGTGATCTAATATACCTGATTTGATACAATAACTGCCCTGATATGGATTTTCGGTCGATACAGCCCAGTTGGAATTTCCTCCGGTTGTCCAGTCAAACATGCTCATATCGCCTGTTTCCCAGTCTTCAACTACCATGCTAATTATGATAGGATAAATTTCCTGGTTGTAATACCCTCCTGAGGTTGCTTCATATAAAAATTCAACGTATGTACCGGCGGGTGCATTTGCAGAAACAGTTATACTAAACAAACCTTCTTCCATTATCCCAGCTCCAATATCATAGAAATTATAAGTCGAATTATTCAGGGTAATGAATCCGCTCGAACAACTTAATGATCCCATTGCATTAACAGCATTATATGAACCGTTGTTGTAAGTCGGAATAATTAAATAGGCTGTTTCCCCCGGATCAAGTCGGCCATTGAAATTTCCGATATAATCATCTATCAGCATCGTACCGAATTCAATCAGCGGCGCATGGCCAACGATACTAAAGGTTGACGACCACGATGTTGTTCCGTCGGTCGCTGTCATCTCAAAAATCACATTATGCAAATCAGGAATGTTATTGGATACATCCCATGAAAAACCATCCGCCACTACTGCTGTTGTTCCTGCTAATAAGGTTCCATAGCTTTCAGTATTATCTGTTATTGTAACGTAAGTATCTGTCGTTGCTATAGTAACCCATACATTTGTAGCATCTTCAACACCGATATTTTCAACTGTTATTGAAGCAAATATTGATTCTGATGTTTCCATTATGCCGTTGCCATTACCTGATCCATCATTAATTGTAATAGCATTCGGTACAACATAAGGGCCGGTTGCAGGAATGACCATAACATCACCCTCATATCTGTAATAATTTTGCTTTGTTACTGTTACCATTACATGGTTGGGTGGAGTTTGTGCAGGAATATTAATTGTTACAGACGTTCCTGTTCCGGTGGCCGTTCCGATCAATTCTCCGTTTACACTCAAGGCAATTAATGCATCATTATCGGCTGTAACTTCGAAAGTAGTTTCCCCCATGTACATGTAGGAATTATGAGCTACGGTCAATACCTGAGGCACTTCTGAATAGACTGTTGTAAACGCATCGCCATGATGATGGAAAAGATGGAAAGTTGCTTCTTTGTTCTCTGGATTAGATGGCCAGTTCGACTGCTGAAGAAAATATTTACCTGCGGCACAAGCAAATGCTGGTAATACGCCTCTCGGCTCAGGTGTGGAGCCATATTCAGGCATGAAGTCAGTCCACATATTGTCATAAGCTCCCCAGGCATAAACATCACTTACAAATGAGTATGTAATTTCAGAAGCCGCATTGATACCAAAGCATCCTGAGTTTTCGTCCTTGTGCGTATATCGGTGAAATTTTTCAGCAAAAACTTCGGTTCCATAGTTAAATTTTCCGGTAAGGGAGTTCACCGACCACACAAAAGTCAGGTCGGTATTTATCAAACTGTTGATATTTATATTGGTGTATTCAGGCTCACTCCAACCTTCTTCAAACCCATGATCGCGGTGCTGAACCATAAATGCTCCGTTATTGATAGCCGTATTGATGGTACTCGCTGTTCCTCCGCTCCATCCGCCAAGTTCAGAAGGCAATGCCGGAATATAACCCAATCCATTTGGGCCAAAGTAATCCACTATTGTTTGCGTATTAGCAGCTGTTGACCATTCTGAACCGGGGGTGCCACTATAAATTTCATTAATGCGGACCGGTTGTTTCCCTTGCACTGAAAGCCAGTAGCCTCCGATCACTTCCGAACATACCTGGAACCAGCTTTCTGTTTCCCATCCAACTGAGGTAATAGGGTGGGAATAAAAATTCGGATCGGTTGGCGGAGTCCTTTCATAGTTCAGAAATTTAGTCACCATCACCTGCAACTGAATTTCATCCTGCGCAGTTATCCTCGCAAATATTATATCCGGCAGGTCGTTATTATTAACATCTGCGTAAACATTATCCGATACGCAATAATTGTCCCATAAAGGTGAGATAATGCTGTTGGACGCATTGGTTCCGTAATCTCCAAGCAAAAGGCATGCTGCCGGCACTATGTCCCACGTGTTATAAGCGTTATCGATATAATTTTCAATTAAGGTGGCTGTATTCCCGCCGACCTCGCCCAAAGTGACAACATTTGTGAAAATTCCCTGTGTGGACCTGAACTTTCTTATTGAATCAGCCCATTGCTGGAATTCAGTCGCATTGGGTGTTATGATAAGGTATTCACAGCCGGTTTCATCTGTTGCCTGGAAGGATTTATTATAATCCATTTTGGGTAACGATTCATAGTTAAGCAACAGGTCAGACAGCATCGGATCCCACCAGCGGCTTCTTAGCCGGTCATTACCAAAATGACCGGTTCCACCGCTGAAGCTAACTTCAATTTTAATATCACGATACACAATTAATTGTCTTGTTACAGGATTGTAATGAAACGGTGTTACTCCCAGCATAACAACATCAATTCCCCTGATCATATCAATCTTTGACAAGATAATGGGTTCTTCCGGGAAAAATTTATTGGCTGAGTAAATGGATTCGTTTTTTGTATACTCAAGCGCTCCTTTTTCTGTATCCCATGGAATGCGGAAGGAAGGAGCCAAATTAACATTGTTAAATGTTTCTGAACGGTAGGAAATAATATTAAAGGTTGCCTCCGCACCCTGCGGAAGGGCAATGTACCTTCCTGAGCCGGGAAGATTAGGCGCTCCTGCATCGTTGGGTAGAAAATGACCCGCCAATTCAAGATTTTGGCAGGACTCACCATTCACCTCTATGTCTGTCAATGAGAACTCCCTGATGGAATAGTTGATAAGAATCTTTGAGCTGTTTTGGGATTCAATAGAATAACCTGCCTTACCCCAGTTGTCGGAATATTGAAATTTTCCAGTCGCTGCCTCAAGGTCAAAACATATCCCTAATCCCAAAATAGCGGATAATAATGACATTTTCAACCCTGAAAGGCATTGTAAATAAATTTTCATCGTATTTGTATTTTAATTGACTACCTGAATTTAAAAACGAGCAAATATATAAAAATGAGAACAGTAATAATCCAATTTTTGAATAGACCTAAAATCACCCTGAATGGTTCGTTGAATCCGTTTTTTTATTTTTATGAAATCAATTTAATGCTAATCCACCTTATGGCAACTTTTTTTCCCCCTCTGCTGGATTTAATTGACAGAGTCCACCGTTTTTTCGAAAAAGATTTAAAGTAAACTCCTGGTTAAAGGTAAAATTACATTGCATTACGCCCGGCAGCTTATCGTATTTTAATCCTATTGCGGCACATTCGTTGCCTTACCAAGATTGGGCTGCCAGCAATTGTCTTTGTCGCGGTTGTTTACCTGCCCATCTAGATTAAGGTCGCAGGGATATAAACCTGCTTCTCCGGCTTCATTTTGCCATTCCACCGTTTTATCTGCAGTTCCAACCGTTCCATTACCATCTGCATCTCCTCCTATCATTCCCCAAATACCGCTTGCCATTAATTTTTGTGAATTTGTTCCATAGGCTTGTCCGGCAGGAGTTGTAAAGTCATATGTATAGGTGCCTCCACTCTGCGATAAAGCAGCCGAACTCATAACAGCCAGGTGATTGCGTTGACAGATTACAACAAATAACTGATTGGTTATTGAATTGTTAAATGGAAGAGTTGAGGATCCGTCCATTCCGACAAAAGATCCATTTTTCAGTATGAATGCAGCCTGCCGTGCGATCCGGGTAGCCGAAGTGGCAGCGGCAGGGGCAGTTGCGTCACGTAATTCTACTAGTACCCAGTCGACTATATTGACATTGGGAATCGCTGTAACGCTTTCCGTGCCTGCATAATTCCAGGGGGTAGCATTGAAAGGCTGGCTCAATGGAAGCAACCCTGAACTGTTGAGTGCAGTGCTCATCTCAGTGGTTCCAAACGGCCCTTCGAGCATCGCTTTCAGGTTGAGATTCAGCCCCTGGACTACCGTGATATTAAATGTGGTTGGTAAACAGTTATACCCCGAAACAACCAGTTGTGCAGTTCCTGCTGATGTGAATGCAGGATCAAGGATGATTTGGGCAAGTCCTGCATTATCGGTGGTTCCAACTCCATGTAACGCACCATTTTTAAGGATGGCACAGATGAAGTTTTCCATTGGTAGTCCTCCGCTGGTGACAGTAACCGAAGTTGACATTGCCCCAACCGGAATAGTATTTTCATAAGCTGCCTGTATACTTATGGGTTCCTGTGTCCAGATGCTCAAAGCAGGATCGCCGAGGATATTGATGTCATAAAAATTCCAGCGCAGGGCGCCTTCTTCCCATTGGCCCGGAGCTGTTATCCATGGGGCTGTCTGTATTTTCGATTCGGTAAATGCCTGCCCGATGTGGTTCATCTTTTCATGGTAGAGGGCATCCATCATTTCACGGTGGAGGTGGGCTGCCGGGCCTTCGGTCTGGCCTTCATTGAACCAGCCGTAACGCGAATTACCGATCACCGACACAGCAAAGTTCTCAATGTTCACCATCCTTTCCAGGATGCAATCACTTTGATCAAACCCTCCGCACATGCAGCCATGTGTCTGAAATATGGTGTAGTTATGTGTTGTTCCGTTTGCACCTGTAAAATTGGAATTGGTGATATCAGCATAGTTAAAATAGGCTACATAAGTGTAGTTTGCATGACCCACATGATGGATAAATTGCCTTCCGGCATTGATCTGCACCCTGAGATCGTTTGCTCCCCATGATTGAATTTCGGAATAAAGCTTGAAATAATTGTAGTATTCAGGTATGCCCCAGGTCTCGTAACCATTATCGGTATGATGCCCGATCAGCAATTCCAGGTAATCAGATCCCCAGGTTTCATATGGACTCCCATACAGATATTCCCCGGCAAGGGTAACATTATTGAATTCACCAAGTACCGGGTAATTCTGATAATAAATCGATTTGTGGATCAGGCTGGTAAGTTCGGTTGTATTGCTGAATGGAAAACGAGCGACTGCTAACTCAGGAAGAAGATCATCTTCACCCGGCTCGCCCCATAGGTTATCACCGTCAGTATTCCAGTTCCCGTCAAGTGCAGAATAATAGAGATCAGCAGGTATCCCATTATCAGTATAACCCGATCCGGACTGGACATAACAATAAAACCCTCGATATGGCACATGTTCAATATCTCCACCAAGAAGCACAAACTCTACTCCATGAGCCTGATATTCCTGTATAATGTAATTTCTGATCTTTTGCTGGTTATCACTCCCGGAGATGGTTGCATAAATTGTTTCTGTTGTAACAACTTGCGCCTTTATTCCTCTTGCCAGATAAACATCAATGAGGCTCTGGTAGCTTCCTGCATAAGCGCTGGGAGTGATAATAAGCAATTGGTAATCTCCCGGACTTTTGCTTTTTGACGGATATTGGATTGTCGCCATGGGATTTTGAATATAGGTTCCAATCCTTTGTAATATTGCATCATCCGATTTTAAATTTTGCAAAACCAGCGCAGCTTCCGGATCGGAAGAACTGATAATTTTAATTTTAACTGTCTGATAAACTCTTACTTCACCTGTTACTGGATTAAACCTGACCGGTGTAAAAGTGGTCATCGCTATCGAAAAACCATTCAGGTAGCCGGTAACAAGCTCTCCTGTTTGACTTTGTGGATATAAGGCATTGGTGCTATAAACCACTTTGTTTTGCATAAATTCTCCTCCTTCCGGTTCCGATAGTGGCCTTGAAGGCTGATGGGGATAGATATTGAATTTTTCGGGCAGGATAATTTCATCGCTTCCGGTAAATTCAATCTTTACAGCTTTTTCACCCGGAGGCAATAACATCTTTACTGCAAAATAAGGTAGCGAAGGTTCTCCGGCTTTACCAGTCAGCAATGTATTTTCAAAGGAAATGTATTCGAAATCGCCTTTAGCCACATGATTGTAATCGCCGAAATAATAAGTTTTCTCGACTTCTCCGGCAAATGCTGCTAATCCAAATAGCAGGAATATTGTGAAGGTCAGATTCTTTTTCATTTTGTTATATTTTTTTAAAATTCAACTTATAAAGGGATATAGGATACTTTGCCAAAATTAGGAAGCCATTTATCATCCTTGTCACGATTATCAACCTGTCCGTCAAGATTAAGGTCAGCAGATTGCAAACCACTTTTTCCGGCATACAAATCCCAATCAGCTGTTTTATCATTACTGTTGACATTGCCATCAGCATTGCTGTCCCCGCTGATTAATCCCCAGACTCCTGTGGAAATCTCATTCTGAGCTGATGATCCGCCATAAGCCTGTCCGGCCCCTGTTGTAAAATTGCAAGAGTAAACTCCTCCAAACTGAGACAATCCGCTAGCTGAAATTATACCAAGGTGATTCCTGTGGTAGAGGATGACAAACAATTGATGAACTATTGAATTGGTAAATTGAAGATTTGATGTGCCATCTGTTCTGACAATTGAACCGTCCTTAAGAATAAATGCTGCCTGACGGGCGATCCGGGTAGCAGAAGTAGCTGCAGCAGCGGAAGTTGCGTCCCGCAGTTCGACCAACACCCAGTCAACCACATTTGCATTTGGAATAACAGGTACACTTTCCGTTCCTGAATAATTCCAGGGAGCGGTGTTGAAAGGCTGATTTAGTGGAAGCATTCCGTATGTATTCAGTGAGGTTTGCATTTCCGTTCCTGCAAATGGACCTTCCAGCATAGCAGTAAGGTCAACATTGAGTTGATTGGCTACATGCAGGGTACAAGGGACGGTAACCAGGGGTTCATCAGGATCGTTGGAGCTGATCTTGACATTGGCAAAATAATCACCTTCAGCCAACCCCTCAGAATCGAAAGTCAGTGTGATTGGTGATGTTCCCTGACCTGCAATGGTTCCTGTCAAAGGAGAAACAGTCAGCCAGGAATAGGTGGAATTATTAACGATCACCGTATAATCTTCAACTTCGCCGTAGGAAGCAGTACCGCATGAAGAACCACAGTCAGCATTGGTATATTTAATTCTTACCCGCATCCTTGTAGGTCCATCAAGAGCATCGGCGGGAACAGTGATGGAATAGGTTGCACTGGCCGGGCAACTGGAAACGCAGATCACATTCTCGCCTGCATCCGTAAATACCTGGTTGTGGTTCCAGTCTATCCAGACACCGATGTCATCCGTGGTGTAAAAAGTACCAATTGTGTAGGAGAAATTGTATGAAAGTCCGGCATCAACCGTGGTTGACATAGCTGTATAATCAGCATAACTGCCGCTGCTGCAAGCCCCTGAAGTATTAGTGAGGGTGTTGAAAGTGATGCTGCTGATGTACTCGTCACAGAAGCCACTTGCTGTGCAATAAGCCAATGGTGATTTATTGGTTTCAATATATTGCTTCGTAATGGAATAATTGAGGTTGAGATCACCTACATTACCAATATTCATTTGCTGGGCCGTTGTTGCATCAACCGGCAGGGTGACCTCAAAGCTAGCCGGATTGACCGTTATGTCAGCAGGCTCAGGTAGTGGAATATAGGGCGGGAAATTGATAAAGTCCACCCATGCAGCGTCACTGCCACCAATGGTATTTGCATCCTTTACATAGCTCCATTTCATGGTATGGGTTCCGGCAGTAACAGGATAGTAAACATCACTCCATGCAACTTCTCCTGCCCATAGTCCTTGCTGAACGCCATCAATATAAAATTTCAGATAATCATAACCGGCTTCTGATGAAACTTTTCTGAAGAAGGAGATATTTCCCCCTGAAGAAAATGTCAATGTAATGCTCATATCCGAAAAGGAATTGTCGCCAATGGCTCCTGACCTTGAACAGTAAAGTCCGTCATAAGCCCCAATATTGGTAATGTACCATGGAGCGCTTCCGCCGAATGTCCACTGAGGCTCATAAACTCCGGTTTCAAAACTCCATGCTGTACTGATTTGCAACTGAAAATTAAAAATGTGGTTGCTGACAGTGACATTTTTCGACTGAATAATGGTGGCATAATTTATTTTACTAATCCTAAAATCATAAGTTCCTTCCATGATACTGGGTATTGTATATTCACCTGCTGCATTGGAAGTGACCGTTGGAACAGGAGTATTCATCACTTCAATGGTTGCACCCTGGATAGGTAAACCGGTAGCTAAATCAGTGACAATGCCAGTGACAGATACTGATAGAGCCGGAACAAGGTTAACATTTAGAATGGTCTGACCTACGCTGTTGATGTTGACATTGTTAAAAGTTTGTGGAATGTAACCATAAGCCGAAAATGTAACTGTATAATTTCCGTTTAGCAGCAATCTATAATACCTTCCGAAGGAAGCATCGCTTTCATACGGTTCCCTGAAAGCGCCGGTATTGTCTATTCCCGTTATATACACTTCAGCCACTACAGGCAGCAACGTATTGGCATCTTTGACAAGGCCGGTAAGTGTTGATTGATTTACCCGGTTGAGGAGGATTTTGGCAGCTTGCAGGTTATTCTGGCAAATGGTAAGAATATCACCCTGGGGCGGGATGAAAGTGGTTCCCAATTCAATGCAATAAGAGAATATTCCTCTTTGACCATAAGCATAATCATCGGTTACACCTGATGCAGGATATAGCCCTGATGATTTATCCGGGGTATAGTATCCTCCACCAGCTGCAGGTATAGTATTCGCCATACTGATAGCCAATGCCTCAAGACTGTTATGGTCAGGGGCAAAGGCAGCTGTTTCAGTAACCATAAGGAAAAAGAACCAGTTCGCTATAGCTGTGATAAGTAATACCTGCAACAAAATGATGGGTGTCGAGCATGTTTTTCATGGCAACTATCTCAGGCTCTGAGGTTGGCGAAGGACCGCAATAAGTAAGATCCGTCGGATCACTTGATGTACCCTGTCCGCCCCATTCCCAGCTATAATTCCGGTTTAGATCCACACCATCAGTAGTACCTGTATTGATTGTATTACTGTTATTATTATCCCGGATGTTTTTCCTCCACCAGGTATCCACATTATCCCAAACAATTTTATGACCATTCGGATTTACCAGCGGAACAAACCAGATTTGCTTGTTGTTGACACTGGCGGTGATGTCAGGATCGGTTCCGTAATTATTTACAATGTGATTCAAAACATACATGGCAACTTCCAGACTGATGGGTTCACGGGCATGATGAGTTCCCATATAAAAAATACAGGGTTCATCCTCTTCTGTGGCAACGTTGTCGGATATTTTCATCGCCCAAATGTCGTGTTTGTAATTGTTATATGCGGGAGCAGAATATTCCTTTGCCACGGCTGTCGCCAATATCGTAAAGTTTACAAATAGTGGGGTGGGCTGCCTGGATATTCTGCAATTCAGTCAACAGGTCAGTATAACTCCGGTAGCCCGGAAGATCAGATACTGCTTTTAAGTTTTCCTTCATTTGTTTCTCGGTTTGGGTCACAGTCAGGGTATATCCATGGGCTACCAAACTATTGTATTGAATTTCGTCAATGACAAGGTCAAGAAAAATTCCAGGGCAATACGCTGCAATGTCATAATTCTGTGAATAAAAGTTTTGTAATCTTCAGGGCTGGGATTCGAAATCCTTACCACTGATTTTTCCTGGGCATTTAATCCAGCCGCAAGGAATAACAACAAAAAAAGAGTAATCAGATTTTTCATTTATATACGATTTTATATTTATTTTCTATTTAATAGGTGTTGATTAGTCATGACCAATGATTTTAGAGGGTGTGCATCTGTGATATCCGCGAACCGGATTTTGCAACTGACAGTAAGGTTTGAAAATCATCCGACCTGAATTAAAACAGGCAAATGTATTAATTAATGGGAGTTTAACAAAAATTTAACAGAAAATAAAAATGAACCTGAGTCCGGCAGAGCCAAATGACTGGTCTAAAGGTATTAGGGATAGCGGGCAGGGGAGGTATTATTTAGAGCAGAGGGATGGAATGTTGGTCGGCTGTTTTTTTCACCCCGATTTTGGTTTATCCAATCGGCCTAAATCAAATTTCTCGTGGTCGTGCAAAATAAGCAATTATTAATCCTGTCAGAACGCCACCAATGAGGCCGGATACCATATTGTCAATCACAGCTCCAATGAGGAGCCCAATTCCGATACCGACAGGCAACCATTGCAATGCGAATATCCTGGTCAGCGAATTTTGATAACCAGCCGCAACTAAAAAAATTCCGGAAACTAAAACACCGCTAACGCCAATTATTTCACCGATGTGACGGAACTCATCTGCTACTGTCATAAACCCTATTGCAGCAATTCCAATAATTATAAAACCGGCAATTCTAAAAATTTTAACTTTCTTCATAGCCCTGAAGCCTCCAAATGTTTTAAATGTTCTGAAGAATTTATAATTTTTTGAAATGAATAATAATTCCAGTTGACCGGATAGATATCGGAAACTGAAAATCTTCAGTAAAGCAATATACTGAATTTTCAATCCGGGATAGAAGACCCGCTTCCAAGGTTTGGCATCCACCAATCGTTTTTATCGTTGTTGTCTGACTGTCCGTCCAGGTTATAATCCGAAGGGAGGTAACCGGATTGTGAAGCCTGTATATCCCAGAGTGCATCTTTATCGGTATCAAGCACTGTTCCGTCACCATTGCCATCGCCGCAGCGCAAACCCCATTTACCGGGAGCAAGTTCTTTATGTGCAACAGCGCCTCCGTAGACCTGGTCCGCTCCTGTTGAAAAATTATAGGAGAAGGTTCCGGCTGAATAATTGGACTGGCTTGCCGACATCACACCTGCATGATTCCGATGGTAGATTAAGGCAAATATTTTATTATAAACCTTTCCGGAATACTGGAGAGCAGATAATCCATCCAGTCCGACGACATTGCCGTTAGCCAGAATAAAAGCCGGAATTTGAGCTGAAACGGTTGCATTTACTGCTGCATCAGCATTCCAGGCATCCCTCAACTCAACCAACACCCAATCAACGATATTCGTGTTTGGGATCGAACCAACGCTGCCGGTACCTGCATAGTACCAGTCGGGCGTAGGATTGCCGAAATAAGGTAAAGGTGGATCGAACGGATGATTCAGAGGCAGCAATCCATTCAGGTCAGTATTCATTGTGGCACCGTTAAAAGGCCCTTCGAGGAAAGCGGTAAGTGAAATGTTGTAGGTTGAAGGCGCTATTACAGAAAGATTGATATCATCAATATTAACACCTGCATAAACCAGGCTAACGTCACTGAAAAAGCGGAACCTCAAACAAACATAAGATTGCCCGAGATAGGAACTGAGTGATAAGGTTTTTTGAACCCACGTACTCTGGGTTCCGTTATATGAAGCCAGTTGTGTCCAGTTCGTTCCATTGGTTGATATTTCAACATAGAGATAATCATAATTTACTTCAGTAACATATTTGGTCCAGAATGAAAACGATGCACTTGTTGCAGTAGCCAGGCTGAATGGATAAAGCCTCGCCGAGATATTGAGGTTGTTCGTGTAGTTTCCGGAAGGGCTTTCTGTCAACGAATGGGTGGCCGAATGGTATGAATCGGTTGCCAGGCCCCATGGGCTATCGAAGTTCCAGCGGACAGTACCTTGTTCGAAATCTTCAATAAAAGGATAGGCCACCGGAGACAAATACTTAATGCTTATCTCGTTAGAAGGGTCCGATTCCTCACCAGAATCGGAATAAATTGCTGTAACGTAGTAAGTATAGGTTGCGCCTGATATAACGTCATCATCTACAAATACCGGTACCAAGGTTGACGCCAAAGGGGTGAGGCCACCGTTTTTATAAATATTATATCCGTCTACGTCTATGCACTGCATTGCATCCCATGTCAGCGTTAAAAAACCATTGCCGGGAATAGCAACAAGATTCTTTGGGGGAGTGACCATATTTGCAAGACTGACAGTGGTTGCAAGGATTGCTTTGGTAAATATGCCCACCTGTTCAAAACTATTTACACTGTTGCCGATCAGGTCATTGCTTGTATGAATATATGGACTATAGTACTGGCTGTCTTCAAAAGGAAAAATACCCATAAATCCGTGGTTGTTGAATGAGGTATGGTCGCTATCTCCTCCGGAGAGCGCTCCCGGACCGGTAATAAAAGCCGGAAGATAAAGATTTACAATTAAAGTATAATAGTCAACCAATGTTTGAGCTGATGCAGGCGCAATGATGTCTGTATGAATCGGATCGCTTGGGTTCCGGTATCCCACCATATCCATGTTAAGGTATCCGAGTATGTTCAGATTCTGGTCGTCGCACCAGGAGGCATAGGCGGCACTTCCGTAAAGGCCATATTCTTCACCTGAAAAAGCACAGAAAATGATGGTCCGGTCAAAATCGTAAGGGGCTAAAATCCTTGCAACTTCCAATACCCCGCAGGTTCCGCTTGCATTATCGTCGGCTCCCGGAGCGCCGCCTGAATAGCTGTATGAATCGTAATGGCCACCAATAATCACGTATTCGTTAGGGTAACACGTTCCTGTTTTAGTGGCTATAACGTTATCACTGGCGGGATTTGGCATCGTGAAATCAAATAATTGTGTACTTAATCCATAGCTTTCGAATTGTTGCTTTATCCAATTCTGAGCCAACACAGATTGGGATGTATAGGCATTTCTTGTGCCGCAATCCTGCAGGTGCTGAAGGTTGGTTTGTATGGTGGTTACATTCACTTCTGCCATCCTTGCCACAATAAACGGATCGGGATCGGCCTTTTGCTGCGGAAATGAAATACTTGCAGTTGGTAATTTTACTTCTTTATTCCAAATACGGGTCAGGCTGCCATCAGCCGGAGGCAGCACTTCCAGTAGTTTCTGATCAGATACTTTGATAACTAAAAGGTCATCCGTTTGATAAAGTACTTTAGCATAACCAGTGATTTCTTCCCGGTAGGACATGTTCTTGTTTTTCTTAGCAAAAACCAGAAAATAATTCTCTCCGGGTTGCCAGGCGTCATTATCAACAATGATAAATTCCTGTTTGGTTTTACCGGTTACTGTGGCAAGGACAAAGCCAGTACCGAGGTAATTAACGGTTAGATTTTCTAATGAATAAAGGGACTGAACATCTTTGTTAGTTTTTGTTTCGATCATTACTAATTCGCTGGCAAAGAGGCTTGCGACAAGGCTTAACAGCAGAAAGGTGATTGTGAATTTTTTCATTTCCTGATTTATTAATGAGGGGACAAATATATCAATTCTCATTCAGAATCAAGATTTAGGAAAAAAAAACCTAACAGGTTTTTTCCAACCTGTTAGGTTCTTTAGCCAATCTTATCAAATGTTAAAAAATCCTACGGCACCAGCGAAACCTTGCTGAGGTTGGGGTACCACTTTTCGTTTTTATCTTTATTGTTGGTCTGCCTGTCAAGGTTATAATCAGATGCAAGGTAACCTGTTTTGCCTGAATTTGCTGACCAGACGGGTGTTTTATCGGTTGTATTTACCGTACCATTACCATCGCCGTCGCCACTGATCATACCCCAAATGCCTGACCCGATTTGTTTATGTCCGGGAGCGCCGCCATAGACCTGTGCTGCACTGGTAGTAAAATCGTAAGTATAAGTTCCCGCGACATTTGTCAGTCCAACTGACGACATCACCCCCAAATGATTTTTATACCAGACAATGGCAAAAAGCTGATTTGCGACTGTTACATTAAACTGCAAAGGACTGGACCCATTAAGTCCAACGATCTGACCATTCTTTAAAACGAAACCGGCTTGTCTTGCAATCCGGGTGCCTACCGTTGCCAGGGGAGCAGATGTTGCATCCCTCAATTCCACGATCACCCAGTCCACCACATTTGCATTTGGAATCGATGCCACACTTTCGCTGCCGCTGTAATTCCATGGGGCAACGTTATAGGGTTGTGCCAAAGGAATGATTCCACCTGAATTGAGCAGGGTTGTCATTTCGGTTGTAATAAAAGGCCCTTCAAGAAATTCTTTCAGGTTTACTGTCAGTGCTAAAAGCACAGCCATCGGGGAACTGATATCGCCCACAGCCATAGGACCAGGAGTTGTTATCCCGCTCCTTGTGAGCAAATATGGATTGGCTCCTGACGCTGCTCCGGCATTCTGCGGATTCCATACTCCTGAGCTATAAACGCCGATCCCGGCCTGTGTGCGGTTAAACAGGGAACCTTCATTGGTTCCATTCCACTGGCAGGTGGCGGTGAGGTTTGAGCCTCCGGCTATTGCTTCATCCACCACCCAGGTCATAGCTACGGCATGGTTGATGGCGGGTATTGTCGCTCCCGTCGTTCCATTGATCAGTACATTATTAAAAACACGTACACCATAATTATCGGCTGTCCCGGGGTTGTTAAGCGTTACAGGGACATAGGTTGCGGCAGTTCCGACAGGGTAAACTTTATCGGAAGCGCCTACATTTTGAATTAGTTTACCGGCAGCGCTGGCATCGATGTACCGTGCATTATTATAGCCGGTAATTGAACCACCAACCCCCATAGTTAAATTGCTGGCTGCCAGCATTAACTTTCCCGACAGGAAGCTTAACGATGAGGAAACAGTGGCAGGCGTAGCGAGCTGCACATTGTTGTTGACTGCCATCTGCCCGAAAGTGGTGGAGGTGCTGCCTCCAATAGCCTGGGTTACCGTACCGTTAAATGCCAATAATCCCGTTCCAACGGCAGAAGTGCCGCTGTTGGTAAAATCACCTTTCATGCTCATGGAGCCGCTGTTTGTGAGGGTAGCTGTTGACTGGATGGTAGTACCTCCCGTATTGACAAGATAAGTGGAAGGGCTTACAACCAATCTCGATCCGGTTGATAATATCAGGTTGCCTTGTCCATTCACGTTATAAAACAACAGGCCCAATGCTACTGAGATATAAAATAGTTTTTTCATATTTAATATTTATTAATTTTTAGCTTTCATTTCTTGCCAGAAGCGATCAACAGAGTCAAAAAGTATCTGCTTTTCATAGTGTTATAGTATTAAAGGTTTTATCTTTTAAGGTAGTTGTTTTTATTTTGTTATCCAATTTAGTAAACCAATACCCTATTTAATATGATTTCCTGCTGGCGAAGGTTTTGTCAAATCTTCTATCGCCTTTTTAACCTCAACTGTTTTCTGCTGTGATCCATTTTGCGACCCTGCACCGGTTGCAGCATTTACAACTCCTGAGAAAGGCGCAGTTGTGGGCTTGGTAATTACTGTCTCCGCCGCCGGCTTGTTCGGATCAGGCAAAGTGGATGGGTGTATTCCGACCACCAGGCTGCCGTTTTCATAATACAATCCCTCTCCATTGGTTTGTGTATCGGAATCGTTGTGTAAGCCTCTTGCAAGATTGTTGGTATAGTTACTTGCAATCACTTCCTTTGGCAGGTTGGGATGTTCATAGCCGGCCCGTTTTCCAATAGCAATGTAAGAAACTACTACAGAACTTTTACCGCTATTGTTTTCAGCAACTTTAAATCCCTTACCGGTAACTTCCGAAAGATATACCCCGTTGGAATTTCCGGTTGGTGTAACCGTAACCACAACCGGTGTTTCGGAAGAGACGGCAGCAGCAAAGGCAGGATCGAAATCTATACTGGCCATTCCGTTAGAGAGGGTCGCATATCCGCTTGTCTGAAGAGTAACCTCGGTTGATACATTGGTATAAAGAACCGTATTGGTTCCGGTGCCATTTTCCTGGAGATGTACATCGAGGTTGTTTTTGAAGACAACACCATTGGAGTACGTCGCGTAGTTTTCACCTTCAGCATATAATCCGTATACCTTGCCATGAATATCGGCTCCCATCAGGTCACCCCATGCTCCAACACCAATACCTGTGTTCGCCTGGCTGCTTTTGCCCCCACCTGCATTCCAGCTGGTGAAATATCCGCCATATCCTGTATAACCGCTGTCCTTATATCCCATTGACCCCCAATAGTCCCCCCAAACCCTGGCGCCAAGGACTCCTCCGCATCTCGTATAGTCATTGTAATTGAATCCCGAGATACCAAATGAATAAAGATCTCCCCAGAAAGAGTAGCCTTCAATTGCACTGTTACTCGTGCTGTTCGAATAACCCGTTCCATCATTATTCGAAATACGGTCTCTGAAGGCATAGAGGGCCGTTTGACCATCACCGTAAGCCGGATCTTCTATATGATCAAAGAAGTTGGTCCAGGTATTTGAATATCCCAATTTGGTTTTACCATAACTATCATATTGAACTTCAAGTCTTGAGGAAGGAGTATTGGTACCGATGCCAACATTACCACCCACAGGCTGAAGCACTAAGGGATTCGCTCCATTATAGGTTCCTACCCAGAATTGGGCATTGGCCGGTGTTGGATTATAATTCCAGATCAGGAAGCCTTTATCGAATTCTGACTGACCCACATAAAAAAGTGCAGTGCCGGCATCATCCCCAACAGACAAATTGGTGACTGAATTAAAATTACTTAATGGCGTTCCGAATATTCCTGTTTGCGTATTGGGAACTTTTGCAACATGCAGTAATCCGGCAGGAATTACATTTCCGATACCAACATTTCCACCTGCAGGCTGAAGCACCAGCGGATTCGAGCCATTATAGGTTCCTATAAAGAATTGAGCATCTGCCGGCGCAGGATTGTAATTCCAGAGTAAATAGCCCTTATCGGCTAAAGACTGCCCGACATAAAGGAGGGCTTCACCATTATAATTGCCAATGGATACGTTGGTAGCGCCACCATATCCAAGAATGTCCGACCCAAATAAAGCAGTATAGCCCGGGCTATTTGATGCAACATGGAAGCCTGCTAAGGGTGACGCGGTTCCGATTCCTACGTTTCCAAGGTTGTAGTAAATGTTGGAACCATTGTTCTGCCACTGGCCGGCATTGTTGCCAACCAATGACCAGGCAGGAATCGACGGAGTACCCGCATTATAATATAAACCAGGACCGCCATCAGTCTGATAGATCGTCAGGCCTGTTGCAGGGTTGACGATGGCATTACGCTGTGCCTGGGTCATTCTGGGCGCCAGCATACCTTTGGTTGTACTTTTCACATCCAGCATCGCGCTGGCATCGGGAGCGGAGTTGTCGTTGTTGATTGCTACACCCTGCGTCCGGGCTTCGAATTGGATCAATGTACCAATGATGAGAATCGCTAAGTAAATAAGTTTTTTCATTTTATTTTCAAATTAGTTAAAGAACTAATATCATAAACAAACGAAACTAATAAATGACTTTATAGATGTATGTTAAATATTTGTTAAATAATTTGTTGCAGAGAAAACAGGACCTAACAGGTTTTTTCCAACCTGTTAGGTCTTTCAATCCTAATGACTTAAATTTTTAATTGCCTTTTCCAAATCTTCAATTTTCTGTTGCTGGCTTTCCATTAATTCCTGTTGTTTTTCGATCATCGCCTGTTGCTCCTGCACTGCCTTTACCAGCGGAACCACGAACTCTGCATAACGCAAACCATAATAATCATTTTCATTTTTAGGAGCATCTACGCCACTGAAATTAAATCCGATTTTTCTGGCAGCTTCTTCCACTTCCTGGGCTATAAAGCCTGTGGTGGTTTCACTCAAAGCTGCAGCTTGATATTTTGAAGGATCGCTTGCACTTTCATTGATTTGCTCTTTTTTTCTGGCATTGACCCCGGTAAAATCATTTACCGATTCGTTATTAATCTGATAAGAAACCGGTCGAAGCTGCAAGATGAAGTTAAGGCCTGCTATATCTTCCTTCACATTTTCTTTAAAACGGCCATCACTAAGCGTGGTCCATCCTACATTCCCGCCAATGGAATTAACAAAGACATTTCCTATTCGAACCATATCAGTTGCTGTTGCTGTGGCATCAATACCTATGCATGTTGTGTTGGATAAATTGGCTGCATTTGGTCCTGTATTATATCCCAAGGCAGTATTGTATGATCCGGTAGTATTATTAATAAGGGAATTTGCTCCTATGGAAGTATTCTGGAAGCCGGAACTTGTGGTATATGAAGCATGATAACCCACAGCAGTATTTAGATTTGTTATGTTATTAAGTAAAGCTTCCCTTCCCCATGCTGTATTGTAGCTCCCGGATTCATTGTAAAACATAGCTCCATTGCCACCTGCCGTATTATCTATTCCCGTATAATTGGTTCCCAAAGTATTGAGTCCGACAGCTATATTGCGGGAACCGGATGAATTAGCCAACAAGGCGCCGTAGCCGAAGGCCGAATTTTCACTGCCTGTTGTGTTGGACCCAAGAGCTCCTGTTCCGGCAGCAGTATTGTAATTACCCGATATATTCGATCCCAGTGTATAATTACCAAGAGCCGTATTGGAATAGCCTATGGTATTGTCACGAAGGGCTGAATTCCCCAAACCCGCATTATCATGCCCGCTTGTATTGGAATAAAGAGATCTGGCCCCATAACCTGCATTGTTATAACCAGAAGTATTTGAATATAGCGAATAGAAACCATAAGCGCTGTTCTGATCGCCCGAATTGTTTGAATATAATGATTGAAATCCGGATGATGTGTTTTCACTGCCTGTGGAATTTGAAAAAAGGGATTGATACCCGATTGCAACATTATTGTTTCCGGTGTTGCTCAAATACATTGATTGATATCCGGTTGCGGTGTTGTTGATACCGGTTGTATTGGAATAAAGTGAAGAAGCACCAAAAGCGGTATTCTGGCTTCCGGTTGAATTATTGGACAGTGCAAAACTTCCGTGTGCTGAATTTTCACTGCCAGTGGAATTCAACCAAAGTGCAGCCATGCCAACAGCTGAGTTATAATTTCCGGAAGTATTTGTATTAAGTGCAGAATGTCCTATGGCGGTATTCCTATATCCACTGATATTTGACCGAAGTGATTCGTTGCCAACGGCCGTATTATTGTGTCCGGCTGTGTTATTGAACAGCGCATTCAGGCCAATACCCACATTCTGGTCACCAGTTGTATTGGAATAAAGCGACATTAAGCCATAGGCCGTATTGTTCATCCCATTGGTATTGGAATACATCGATTGATAACCGGTAGCTGTATTTTCAATACCGCTGGTATTGCTATAAAGAGCCTGGTAACCACTGGCAACGTTGTTGCTACCGGTGGTATTCGAAAAAAGGGTCTGGTATCCTGTGGCAGTGTTATAGTTACCCGTATTTACTTCGGCAATGCCTGAACCTCTTAACGACTCATAGCCAACTGCAACATTGAAGTTGATAAACGGTGTATTCGTATTGTTGGCATAGAACATAGCATTCATGCCTACAGCTGTTGCATTGCTTCCTGCCCTGTTGCTTAAGAGTGCATCCCTCCCGCTTGCGGTATTATTATTTCCCGTGTTGTTTAAAAACAATGCACCTACACCATTTGCATTATTGGAATTCCCTGTTGTATTCTGGTATAAGGATGCGTTCCCGCACGCGGTGTTCGCTTCACCGGTTGTGTTGTAATACAGGGCACCCTCTCCACTTGCATAGTTAGCCCATCCGGTTGTGTTGGAGTACAACGCCTTGTAACCAAACGCGCTGTTATAACTTCCTGAGATATTAGAATTAAGTGTTTGGTATCCAAGAGATGTGTTAGCAGTCAAAGGATCAATTTTCCCTGCCAACACACTATTTACCTTAAATGTAAGAGCAACATTATCAGTGGTCCCGATAAAATTTGTGCCCGTTGAAGTGCCACTGTTTCCTGTGAGACCCCAGCCGGAACCGGTTCCTGCAATTAACCAAACAGGACTCCCGCCGGTGCCGGAATTGTAATAAAAACCGGGCGAATTATCTGTTTGATAGATCATCAACCCCGTTGCAGGGTTGGCGATGGCATCCCGCTCTGCCTGGGTCATCCTTGGGATAAGGAGACCCTTATCCGCACTTTTTACATCGAGCATTGCACTGGGATCTGGGGTGGAGTTGTCGCTGTTGATGGCAACACCCTGCGTCCGGGCTTCGAATTGGGTCAATGTACAAATGATGAGAATCACTATGTAAAAAAGTTTTTTCATGCTATTATCAAATCAGTTAAACGATTAATGCTATAAACAAATGAAAGTATTAATTGACTTTATAGGAGATTGTTAAATAATTGTTAAATAATTTGTTGTAGAGAGAAATCAGGACCTAACAGGTTTTTTCCAACCTGTTAGGTCTAATTCTTCTAGTTGCTTAGCTTTTTTAATACTTTTTCCAGTTCCTCAATTTTCAGTTGCTGTTTTTCGATCATCGCCTGCTGCTTCTGCACTGCCTTCAACATCGGCATTTTAAGTTCAGTATAGGTTACCGCCCTAATGGTTTTTCTGAATGGTTAAAACCAATGCTTGTAAATTATCGAATTGATTTTGCAAATCATTGTATTGATTTTGCAATGAATCAATTCTTGCGTCCTTGGCTTCGAGTTGTTTTTGCTGCTCCTGAATTGCTTCAGTCAGCACCGGGATCAATCCGGTGTAATTGACAGCTTTAAACTCTACGGGCTGTTCCTTTTTTGCAAGATTAAACTTTACCAATTCCGGAAAAACACTTTCAAGGTTCTGTGCTGTGAATCCATTTTGTATGTCAGTGGGCAGGTTCATTTCCGGGAATTCGGTTGCTTTATAGGTATAGGTCATAACATCCAGTTTCATTACCTTATCCAACGCATTTTGCATAGGCTGTATGTTTTCCTTCAGCTTTTCATCTGATGGCAGGTAACTTCCTGTACAATAAATATTACCTGAAAAATAAGCGGCATAGCCTAAGGTTGTTGCGTATGAATAAAGGCCCCATGTACCAGCAGAAGTTCCCGCAGCAATAATATTGGTAACTGTGCCTCCGTTGTATGGACTATAAATATATTCAGCCGAATAATCTGTTGAGTTTATTTGCAAATCATATGATGGAATTGTTTTAATGCCAATTCTGCCTGAGATATTGAGATTAGAATACATTCCAACAGGACCACCAAAGGTTGCTGTACCTCCAGATGCACATGCACTCAGGTCGCCTCCCCAATATTGTAAATACAATGTACTACCCGTACCATTGTAACGCGCCTGCACTTCATTATTATCGCAAACTAAGTTATAGGTATTGGATTGACCAATCTGGAAAGAGCCCGCGGTAGCAATCCCACCTAAACTTGTATTTGCTAAGGATAAAGTTGCATCAGGAGTTAATGTTCCAATGCCAACATAACCCAGATTGTAGTAAATGTTGGATCCAATGTTTTGCCATTGGGCGGCATTGCTGCCAACCATTGACCAGGCTGGAATTGCCGGAGTTCCTGCATTATAATACAAACCAGGACCAACATCAGTTTGAAAGATCGTCAGACCTGTTGCAGGGTTGGTGATGGCATTGCGCTGTGCCTGGGTCATTCTGGGCGCCAGCAAACCTTTGGTTGTGCTTTTTACATCCAGCATGGCGCTGGGATCGGGAGTGGAGTTGTCGTTATTAATGGCAACGCCTTGAGCGAAACTCTGATAATTTAAAATCATCAGGGTCATAGTAATAACCAAAATCAATTGTGTTTTCATTGTGTTCAATTTAGTTAGTTAGTTTATTAATAGTATTTTCGAGTTCTTCAATTTTCCGTTGCTGATTATTGACAATGGCTTTCATCTCATCATTCGAAAGGGATAATTCCTGCACCGCTTTCACCAGAGGCACCACAAATTCGGCATACCGGATGCTGTATAAACCTTCATCGCTTTTCGGAACAACAACACCACTGAATTCATAATTGTTTTCTTTAGCTGCTTGTTCAACCTCCTGAGCAATAAAACCGGATTGAGTAATGGTTTCAATTTCATATTTTGTTGGCCATGATAAAGTGTCCGAACCTTTGGTATAAACCATTTCATTTTGTTTGTGGATATCGAGGTGGTAAGTTACCGGGTTAAGCTGCATGATAAAGGATAGGCCAGGAACATTCTGCTGAATGTCTTTTTTTATTCTTCTGTCGCTCCAAACGCCCCAATTTACCTGGCCGCCGATCCAGATATTGCTGGTATTGCCAATATTAATGTGATTACTCGGTGTCGTATTAAATCCGGCAAAATTTCCGATTGCCGTAACATTGTTCACATAATACTGGAGGTTATAACCAGCCATAGACCCAACCGCTGTGTTGCCGGAGCCGGTTGTAGTATTTGCAAGCGCCTGGTAACCATAGGCTGCATTGTAATCACCTGTCGTATTAGCATCCATAACATTATAGCCTACGGCAGTGTTTGAAGAAGCGGTCGAATTTTCGTTCAGGCCACCAATTGCGATATTGGCATTTCCTGTTGTATTGCTTAAGAGGGCATTTGCACCTATGGCAATATTATAGACCCCTGAAATATTTTTATTTAAAGTCCCGGAACCAATAGCAATATTACCGCGCCCGCTGATATCAGAGAATAGTGTTTTATATCCTATTGCAATTGCATCCCCCAATAGTTCATTATGGTTGTATAAGGCCGAATCACCAATAGCTATTGATGCTGAGCCATCAGTATTCGATTTAAGAGTACCGTTGCCGATTGCAATATTACCCTGACCGGTAGTGTTAGAGTATCCGCTTCCAGAACCGATATAATAATTTCCTTTTATATGATCAAATTTTCCGGCAGGAGCATTATTCAGCCGGAATGAAAGGGGTTGGTTATCAGTGGTGCCGAAGAAATTATTCGCTGGATTGGTTCCTGCATTCCCGGTAGTACTCCATCCTTCATTTTGAAGTGAAAGCCTAAACCAACCGCTTCCATTAAAATAATAAAAGCCACTCGGATTATCTGTTTGATAAATCAATAAACCGTTTGCCGGTGTAGTAATGGCTATTCTCTGAGCCTGTGTCATTCGTGGAACCAGCAAACCTTTTGTTGTACTTTTTACATCCAGCATCGCGATGGGATCAGGTGCGGAGTTGTCGTTGTTGATGGCAACGCCCTGGGCAATTGATGCTGAATTGGTAAAAAGGAGGACTATTAGTATAGTTAAAAAAAGCTGTTTCATAGGAATTCGTATTTTAAATGAATTAGAATCTATTGGTATGCAATAAAGCTAAAACCTGCATCAGCAGTACCACCAAAATTTAACCCCGAAAATGTCACCCGATATGTATTTGATCCAATTGGCCAGTTTCCTACATTAGGATAGGCATAATCCCCACTACTAGAATTATTCATTGTCAAAATAATGGTGGTCGTTGATGTGAACTGGGGACATGTTATTTCATAAACACCTTCCGATAACCTGATGACTGACACATTAGGTGTACCTGTTAGGGATGTTGCCATGAAACTTACTCTGCCATAGCATACAGGCAACTGATTAAATGATCCTGTAACAGGACGTTTAATACTGCCCCCCTCACTTAATGGAATATCTCCAGTAACATTGACATCCCCTCCCACATGTAACCTTGATGTTGGCGTATCCACTCCTATACCCAATCTTCCTGCCTCATCCACGAATAATCTGTCAGTTCCATTCATGCGTATTACTAAATTACCTGTTGAATTACCGCTGTTGGTGCCTAAGCGGAGGTTATCGCCCGATAACTGAACAAACCCTTTATTAACTGCGGCGCTTCTCAGTTGGAGTATGGCTGAAGGGTCATCAATGATCATCGAACTATTACTACGGATATTTCCGCTTACATCCAGCCGCTCCGATGGTCCGGCTGTATTTATTCCAATATTGTCTCCGATGTTGAACATCTGCCCACTCCCACCACCAACCCAGTAATCGCTGTTAAGTAAAAACCGCCAGGCTCCATTCTGCCGCTGATTGATTTCGTTGGTTGTAGTGTTGTAAATAATTAATCCTTCAGCCGGCGACACTATAGCATTTCGCTGGGTTGTGGTCATAGAAGGGATCAGTAATCCTTTTGTTGTGCTTTTCACATGCAGCATTGCGCTGGCATCTGGGTTGGAGTTGTCGGAGTTAATAGCAACGCCCTGCGACATTGCCTCGAATTGGGTAAATGTGCAGTAAAAGAGTATCGCTGAGTAAAAAAGTTTTTTCATGTTATAATGTGATTTGTTTAATGAATATAAACACATTATATCAGATTTTGGCCTGTGGGTGTTTGTTAAAGATTTGTTAAAAAAAGACCTGGCAGGTTTTTTCCAACCTGTTAGGTCTAATGCCGGAATTTCAATTCTGGTTCAGGCGATGATGTGGGAAGCAAGTAGGGGAGTTGATCGCTGTTGCGGGTAAACATTTTAAAGGCACGTAAGGGGTATTTCGAAGAGATGTCCAGCTAAATGCGACCGAAGAAAAACAGATCGGTTCAAAGTCCAACACATAAATTCCTCTCCAGCTGTTTTTGCAATCGATTCAATAATTAAAAAAACAGTACGCAGAAAATAAAGCTGCGGATTCTGTGATTTTAATCCATTATGCAACGAACACTAAAACCATAGACCTTGCTGTAGTTGAAACGCTCTACACTGGCATTACTATTATACTGGGCCCGGTACCATGCGGCACCTGTACCGTCCTCGGTTGAAGACCAAAAGAAAGCGCCGATACCCAGATTGACTAAATTACCATCGTAGAAGCGGCGGCCACCCGGAAGGGCAGTGAAACCGCTTGAATTTGTAGCACTGGTGTTCGGGGCATACCACAAACCTGTACCAGCTTCAATTGTACCTGTTGTTTTCATTTTACCTCCGGCAATGCTTTCACCACCTAAAAAGGTCGTTAATGTTGTCCATTCTGCATCGGTCGGTAAATGCAAGTAAGCCGGGCATAAGCCCTGGACTCCGGGGGTATTTATATATTGCATTATTTCATGCCATTGGTATAAACCACCGTAAACATCGCAGTTAGCTGAATTGTTGTTATAACAGTATTTTTCGACAATGCTGTTATCTGACATTTCGGTGGTGCCTTGGATCATCGTTCCGAGGTTCAGATTTTCTGACAACCAGCATTGGGCGCCAATCAAAACTGTATTGTAAGATTGTCCATCGCGCACATCTATAATTGGATTACCGCATTTCAAAAGTAATGGCGCCGATAAACCCATATTAATGTCCCAAATATCATTTTTATCGGGATTATTTATTTGTCCATCCAGATTGAGATCACCCATAAGGTAACCCTGTTCTCCTGCGTTGGAAGACCATCCCGGATTTATATCCGGCACTGATACATTCCCTAAGGCATCAGCGTCACCACCGATCATTCCAAAAGCACCCGCCACTAATTCCTTTTGTCCATCAAGGTAAGCATTGCTTAACT
Source organism: uncultured Bacteroidales bacterium (assembly GCA_963749345.1). Classification (GTDB taxonomy): domain Bacteria; phylum Bacteroidota; class Bacteroidia; order Bacteroidales; family JAADJA01; genus JAADJA01. The sequence continues at coordinate 2,500,613 of CAVVMO010000004.1, forward strand.
GGGTAGTAAAATTCCAGGAGTAAACTCCGCCGATTCCCGTAAGCGCTCCTGAAGACATGATGGCAAGATGATTGCGATGCCAGATAATCACAAAGAGGTTATTTGCAATAGAACCTGTGTAGGTAGTCAAACTACTGCCATTTAAGTTAACAATATTTCCATTTGATAGGAGGAATGCAGCTTGTCGGTGGATTCGTTTATCCGCAGTAACTGTTGAGGCATCGCCGGTAGTTTCTCTTAGTTCGACCAATATCCAATCCACAATATTTGCATTTGGAATAGAAGGTACATTTTCAGTGCCTGTATAATTCCACGGTACGCCATTGTAAGGCTGCGCCAATGGGATCAGTCCGGTGGTGTTTATATCCGTATTCATCCCTGTGCCATTAAATGGACCTTCAAGAAACACTTTCAGGTTTAAACTGATAAATGGCAGTGGTGAAACGATGAATGAACCTACCATTCCCATGCCCGCATGAGGGGTGCATTTGTAATTATATATTCCCACTATTGATGGAACATATTCGAAGAATTGATTACTTACATTGATCGGGTTGTCCCAGGTAGGAGCTGATGGAGGAATGATTGTATAGGTAGTGGTATGTGAACCATTGATCCACACCCAGCGCACGGTATCACCCATAAAAACAGAGGGGAGGCTTGAAGGTGAGAATGAAAAATTCTGAACATTGATTATCCATTTGGTTGCAAAACTATTCGTATGGACAAAAGCACATAACACAATCATCAATAAAAATAGTCTTTTTGTAGTGGTTTTCATAGGGAGTAAAATTTGATTGATTTAGTACAATAATGTATTTAATCTTTAAAAACAATATGACAGTGAATATAGTTCACAGGAAAAAATTAATAAATGTTAATTAATTGTTAAATAATAAATTAGGCAGGGATGATAAACGTTGTGGGCTGTTAGGAATGCAATAAAAACCTGACAGGTTTTTTCTAACCTGTAGAGCCTTTATCCCTAATGCTCTTTCGGATTTTTGTTAAAGACTGTGCGCAGGCTAATCCGAAAGTAAATATAAAAGGATTTGTAATCCTTTCAAACAATTAAATTGGATTACAAATCCTAAGAATCATTCCGTCCGGCTTGTCCCCTGCCGTAGCCTCTTCATAAATCCGGACGAGCGGGGAAGGTAAAAAAAGAACCTGCAGCGAAGTTAACTGCAGGCTTTAATTTACAGGTTAAGCACCTTGTATTATTTAATATGAACTATTTTGAAGGATCAGGCCGGGCCTGTTTCATTGTAATTTAATACTCCCGTTACTTTTCAACCTGATCCCTCCATTATTTATCAGGATACCTTCTGCCTGGTTTCCATCGGTAAAAATACGGCTGTTAAGGCTCGACGTTCCATAGAACTTTACATAGGTACTTGTTCCTGTGCCTTTGATGGTTAATTCAGGCAGAATTTGTAATCTTTGTCCACTATTAAAAGTAGCGCTTGAACCGGAAGCATCCAGATCGAAATAGCGGTATGGAAAAGCTTGTGCTGCATAGGTACCTGAAAGATTTGCCCCCAAAGCAGTTAGGGGCACAATACTTATTAGCATGTATTCTTCATATATATCTCCTCCCTGAAGTGCATCAACCACATACCAGGTCGTGGCGTTGTTTGCCCAGCCATAATTCATGTGGTATATCATGGCGGTCCCAAAGTATCCCCATCCATCGCAAACAATGGAATGCCCGGGTATCCTGTAATGAATCGGACGGTTGGCATTTATCTGTCCCTTTATAAAATCAAACCAGTCCGAAGCAGTATAATATTCTCTTGTAAGTTGGGCACAGGAACTATGGTAATTGTAATATAGTTCATATACATTAATCATGTCGTATGTATATGCGCCGGATGCATCGCAGCCATAATCCATGCCAACAGCCACACCCACCTCATGGTTCAGTTCAGCTACAGCTGCCTGTACAGCAGTCGGTGAGGATGTGGTAGCGTTATCAGGCATATTTGGCCAGTCATAAGTATCGTTCCAGCCTGCTACTAAACCATAAGGAGGCCAGCTCCAGTATTTCATGATCTGTGCGCCTGCTGTTGCCACGCAACCAACATAGGCCCTTCCGTTGCTTGTTGTAGTGCAGCCCAAATCTGGGCAATCGTTATTATAGGGGGGATGCTGGTGCCATATTGAGGACAATAGAACTTCACCTTCTTCATAATTGTCAGTCCCGGAAACACTTTTTTGTATCGTACCCGGTATGTAACCGTAAACATAATCCCAGTTGGGGCGGTAATCAATTTCCAATATTGCAGCAAGGTCGGATGGATCAATGGCATCAATTGCCCCTAACCTGGATTCAATAGTGTCAATTATTCTTAAAAGTGAGGATTTAACCAGTTCAGTCATTCCTTTATCCTCAGCAGGATCAAGCGTAAAATAGTCATCGTAGACCTTTACGGGAGCAAGTTCCTTCCTTATAGACACCACAATATATCCCGAAGGCAGCACCTGAAAATAATAACCAAGCATGCGGTTGTTGTTTTTGAATTCCTGCACGGGTTGTAAGACTGCGCTTTCTCCATTTCCCCAATGATCATATTTGTCAATAACCATTTGTATCCAGTTACTTGCAATTTGCTCAGCTTCTGCCTTACTAACCATTTGGCTGTAAGTTAAGTTACCACCGGCCAGAAGTATCAATAACAGGATTAGTAATTTATTTTTTTTCATCACATACCTCCTTATTATTGTAAGGTTACGAGAACGAGAATCTGACCCTTCTGTCCTTTGGCAAGGCTTTCCATGGCTTTTCCGAGAATGGCGCCCTGTGCTTTTTCTTTGTTCTCTACTTTCATGGCAAATCCGGGAAGTGAAGATGTTGTCAGCAGATCGCCAACCTTGATGGATTGTTCTGATGCATCCACATTGCAATAAACCCTTCCGGCCAGCGCCACATTGAAATCATGGGTTCCGGTTCCAAGGCTTATGCCCGAACCCAGGTTATTGGCTCCGGCCACAATACCGGCAACTTTCGAATCGTAGGCACCAGAACTAATCATGAGCTTTCCGGGATTTTCAGGATCAATACAAAGGACAGTACCCGGTTCAATATCTGTTTTATCCGTTACATTAAAACCTTCAGCATAGTCGAGCCCTGTCCCCAGTTCAACGGCAATGGTGCCGGTGCTGTTATCCCTGATGGTCACATTTCCCCTCACATCAAGCCGGCTTGCCGGTGATGTTGTACCAATCCCTACATTACCTGATTGGTTGGCAAAGAGTACCGTTTGACTAGCGGTATTATAAATCTGCAATCCCCCCAGGGCTGAATTGTTGAAAATATGCCACTTGGCTGTAGTTCCTTCATATAGCCTGAAACCGGCATCGTTGCCTGATGCACTTTCAAGATACATAAAACTGGCCGGATAGTCCGATCCTTTCAGATGCAGCCCTGCAGAAGGAAGGGGAGTGCCAATTCCAAGGTAACCGGAACTATTGATGGATAGATCAATAGCAGCGCTTGCCGGAGCTCCATGGCCCATTACAAACAGGTTTTGATTGGTGCCGCCACCCCAGTCGCTGTTGGTGGATCCCATAAAAAAACTTGCACCATTGGTACCTGTATTATTTAACCTTATAATTCCTTCGTAGGTTGTGGTACCTTCAATTTGCAATTTCGCACTCGAAGGACTTGTTGTCCCCAATCCCAAACTCCCGGAAATGATATGACTATTGCCGTCTCCATAAAGGAATACGGTGTTGACACCCATACCATCATATAAATACAAAGCGCCGGAATTGTTACCGGTATGCCTGAACTTGACAAGCGGGCTGTCGAGGTTGCTAAGGATCTTAAACACATCCCCCGCTCCGGCTGATTTAATTACCAGGCGGTTATCGGGTGTGGTGGTTCCAATGCCAACATTTCCGGCGCTTTCGATAAACATCTTTGTGGTTCCGTTAGTCTGAAAAGAGATGTCAGCCCATCCACCACCACCGGCATTTGAATTAAGTTTAAAACCTTCCGATGTATTGTATAATAAATCTCCATAAACGGATGGATAGGATGAACCCCATGCAACACGCATTCCCGATTCAGCATCATTGCCGAAAATTTCCAGTTTACGGTTCGGGGAAGATGTACCAAGTCCCAGATTGCCATCGTTGTAATAAATATTGCTTCCCGATTTACTCAGGTAGGAATCGGAGGAGTTTTTTGAAAATTGTGCATAGGGTACACTCAGTAATTCCGTTGATCCCATGGTAACATAATTGGTTCCTCCTGTAACATCAACCAAAACTTCAATGAATTTGGCGTTGTTACGCCAATCAATAGTGGAAAAAATTCCGATACTGGGCGTTCCTGACCCGACCTTTAAATTCAACAGACCAAAAGCATTGGTGGATTGTGAATGACTTTCCTGGTAAATAATAGTACCCGCTACGGTAATATTTCGGATATTGATGCGGACACCGACAAGCTGGTTAGCAATGATTTCACCCGAGCTATTTCTTACAACAGCCTGGTAATTGAATGCCTGGGGTGGTTGTGCCCACAAGCTAAAAGCAGTAAAAACTGCGAATACTAATATGAAACCTCTTTTTTTCATGATATTAATTTTTATATTGTTAAATATTCCGGATTTGTCGACTTGTGAAATTATTGTGGTACCTGGCTTTGCTTTAGATAATTAGCATACCATTTGTTATTCTTATCTACATTATTTACTTGTGCATCCATCGAAAAATCTGTATACAGATAACCTTTTTCCCCGGCATCGGATGCCCAATCTGTTTTATCCAAAAGATTGACGATTCCTTCATGATTGCTGTCACCTGCTACCATCCCCCAGATACTGCCATATAGGTTTTTATAACCGGCGCTTCCGCCATAAACCTTGCTTGCAGCAGTTGAATAATCATAGGCATAAATACCCCCTGATGCAGTTACTCCGCTGGCTGTCATGATGCCCAGATGATTCCGGTGCCAGACGATGACGAATAATTGCTGGGTGAATACATTGTTGAACTGGAGAATGGACGTTCCATCTGTTCCTACCACCGAACCATCTTTTAACAGGAATGCTGCCTGCCTTGCGATTCTTGTGGCGGGGGTGGCGGAAGCCGCATTGGCTGCATCACGCAGTTCTATCAAGACCCAGTCGACCACATTCGGATTGGGAATGGATAGAACAGACTCCGGACCGGAATAATTCCAGGGAGCTGAATTATAGGGATGCGACAATGGAATTATCCCTGCCGAATTGAGCAAGGTGTTCATCTCCGAAGTGCCAAAGGGTCCTTCAAGATAAACGAGAAGATCGAGGCTGATGCCTGTAATTACAATACCTTCGACGGGCTGCTGAAAACCCTGGGTAAGGATGAAGCTGCCGTTGCTGAAAGTTTCAGTGGCTATTTCTCCCAGCGTCCAGCTGAGACTGGCGCCGGTTCCGGTAAAATATCCTCCCGAAGATGCAATAACCGTTGGACTTAACGATTGCGACTGCGCATAGCAAAATATTGCCATGGATAAAAAAAGTAAAAATGCTTTCATGGGGTGTGTTTTTAATGATTTAAATTCCATGCCGGTAAAGATAGTAATAAAAAATTGAATATATATAAACAAGAAAAAACACAAAAAAATTCAATGAAACAAAAAGTGAAAAATATCATGATGGCAGAAAGAGAACTTTAAAGGCTTAAACAGCCTTTGTCAAACCGGAATTTTTATTTAATGTTAAACGGGTCATAGCTTGTTCTCCTTAACAAACTAATCCGATGACATTAATACCGCCCAACAATAAACTCAGTGCAATTGATTACACCGATCGAGGGTTGAAGAATAGGCATGGTGGTTTAAAGCTAAAAGTTTGAACCGGGCAAAAATAGGTTATGAAGAATTGCGTATCAGAATTTCCTGCTTCACATTAATCGTCAGCAGATAGACTACAACCAATCCTGCGCCGATACCGGAAGTGATGAACATCGCTTTTGGGCCGTAAAGCGACCAGATCAGACCGCCCAGGGCGCTTGCTGCAAAGGTCATGATGCTGGCAAAGCTGTTGTAAAAACCGATGGCAGTTGCGGTTTCGCTTTTGTGGCTGATGTTCGATATCCAGGCTTTGGATATCCCTTCGGTGGATGCGGCATAAAGGGAATAAAACATGAACAGAAATCCAAAATGCCATATCGTTTGGGCAAATCCGAAGAAAAAGTAAACAAGGGCAAACAGGGTCAATCCGGAAATCAATACACGCTTCATCCCCAATTTATCTGCCAGTATTCCAACCGGAAAAGATAAAACGGCATAGACCAGGTTGTAAAACACATAGAACCCGATCATTTGCACATCCGAATAACCCTGGTTCTTAATGGCCAGCAGCAGGAAGGCATCGGAGCTGTTGAAAAGGGCAAATGCCAGCAGGCCGATGACGAGCCGTTTATAGAGCAGGGGAGACCTTTTCCAGTAATTGAAATAAGAAAAGAACCCGATCTTCTTTTGTCCGTTGATTTCGACCGGTTGTTTTTTTTCCTTTATAAGGAAGGTAAGCGCTATAGCTACCAGTCCGGGGAAAAAGGCAATGATGAACAACCAGCGATACTGTTCAGGATAAAAGTAAAGAAATATCAGTGCTGTTATCGGGCCGATGGCTGCACCCACTGTGTCCATCCCTCTGTGGAATCCAAACACCCTTCCCTTGTTTTCTTTAGTCGTTTCCTGGCTCAGCAATGCATCCCGTGCACTGGTGCGGATGCCTTTACCGATGCGGTCGAGGGAGCGTGCCATGAAAACCCAGAGCGGATAAATGAATGCTGCGAGTAGCGGTTTCGAAATAGCGCTTAAAAAATATCCCCACTTTACAAATGGAAGCCTTACTCCTTTCTTGTCCGAAAGGTTCCCGAAATATCCTTTGCTTAAACCGGCGATGGCTTCGGCAAGGCCTTCCAGTATTCCAATAAGAAAAATCGAAAAGCCGATAGAGCGCAGGTAGACAGGCATGATTGGGTAAAGCATTTCGCTGGCGATATCAGTAAAAAGGCTGACAAGCGATATAATCCAGATGGTACGGGTTAGAATCTTCACCCCGGAACTTTGCTTATGATTCTTAAATTGCATTCAATCTATATTTCTGGCTTAGCAATTAAACCTGAATTTTTTGAGCGATAAAAGTATTGAAAAATAAATGTTATTGCACAGATTGTTTTTTGAATGGCTTTTTCTTAATTATTTACAAATATCGCTGTCATATAGCACTAACAAGGTATTCGACGCTCAAAGAGAACATATAACATATCTTTCAACTTGGCGGCTTTTCGAGGCTTCTTATCTCTGGGTGCTCAAATTCAGTTGTTCTTCAATTCTTTCCAGCCGGTTATTTAGATTATCATTTTCAGTTTTCAAGCGGTCGTTTTCCATTTTAAGTTCTTTAATGGCTTCAACCAGAACGGCGCTTACTTCTGCATAGTTGATTCCTTTATAGCCATCCTGCGCGTTTGTGAAGACTAGTTCAGGGATAACCTTTTCAAATTCCTGGGCAATGAACCCTATACGTTTACCCATTTCAGGGTTTGATTTCCATGTAAATGAAACTCCGCGTAGCTGCATCACTTTATCCAGGCTGTTCTGCAGCGTATGTACATTCTCCTTCAGCCTGCCATCAGATGTTGCTGTCGTTAAAGTGCCGTCGGAAGTGCGGTTTACAGGTCCTGCATAGGCTCCGGAACCTATGGCCCTGAAACGCGCATTACCGTTAACATCCAAAAGCTGAGTCGGTGCCGTAGTACCTATCCCAATATTGCCGACACTTTCAATAAACATTCGGGTAGTGCCATTGGTCTGAAACGACATATCTGCCCAGCCGCCACCGCCGGCTTCGGCATTTAGTTTGAATCCGCCGGAACCACCATGTAAAATTTCACCATATACAGTTGGATAGGTTGGACCCCATGCGACCCTCAATCCATTCTCAGCATTGCCTCCGTTAATTTCAAGTTCTCTGTTGGGTGAAGAGGTACCGATTCCAACATTTCCATAGAAAGTTGTCTTTCCATTATTCAGGGTAATATTACTAAAACTACCAGAGATACCAGCATAACCCACAGATCCTGAAGTCCCGTTAGATCCAAGGTATATGCCTCCATCACCACTTTTAAATAATCCGAGACCATTAACATGTAAGGAAGCTTCTGGGGTGGTCGTTCCAATCCCAACATTCCCATTATTTTTAACCGCAAGCAGGGTGGTTAAATTATTTTGAATCCATAAAGGATCACCTCCGTCAGCACGAATAACCACGCCGTTGCCTGATGAACTGGTGCTGGTGTTGTAAAATTCTGATAGCCATGTACCGGATGCATAACTTCTTACATGGAACTTGTAATCCGGAAAGAGGCACCCAATTCCAACATTACCTGCATTACCATTCAAGACAGTATTCCCCCCCTGATAATTGATGGCCAGATCAGTGCCCAGTGATTCAATATCAGTAAATGCTCCGTCATTCCTAAAGCGGATGCCTTTGGTTTCAATTCCTATGAGGGTTGTGCCGTTTACTTCAAGTTTAATAGTTGGATTGTTAGTCCCGATTCCTACATTCGCATCATTGTAATATATACCTGTGGAGCCAATTAGCCAGGGCGAATTTGCAGAATGTTCAGAATAAAGAGCATAAGGTACGCTCAGGAGTTGGGAAGTACCCATGTTCTGGTAGGCTGTGCCTCCCAGCGGATCAAATTCTACCTTGATGAACATTGACCCGGCTGACCAGTCAATACTACTGAATGATCCGGCAAGAACGGTCCCGTTGCCGATATCCAGACTGGCAAGTCCGTAATCATTAGTGTTGGTGGTGTGACGTTCCTGGTAGGCCAACGTTCCTGAGGGACTGCCCTGTAAAAGAGATATCCTGAAAGCAACAAGCTGGTTCTGAATTAAATTACCACTACTTGTTCTTGCTACCGCCTGGTACTTGAAGGCCTGTGGGGTTTGCGCTAATAAGCTCACGGAAATTAGCACAAAGCATACTAAAAAAAATGTTGTTTTTTTCATATTGAGATGTTTATATGTTGGTCAAGGAATCATGCAGTAAATTTAATAAATAAAAACGAAATGTCAAGGATTTTACAAGGAATTTGATGACTATGGATGAATTTCCTGTAAATTTCTATACCATTTGAAAAATATTCTACTTTTATGCACAGGGAGAAATGATTTGAAGGTTTCTCATTTTTCTGGCTAAGTGCTTTATATGCTGGATAAAAAATACAGGCAAAATATAAGACTTTACCTGCGATTCCAGGTATTCCTCGGGATTATAGTTTATGCAGGCATTGGCTTGGGACAGGACAGCGTTTCATTTGAAAGAAAGTCAATAAAAGCCAAACGGATCGAACATACTCCTGTAATAGATGGTATCCCCGATAAAGGTCTCTGGGATCAATTGCCTGTTGCCAACAGTTTTATCCAGTACGAACCATACAATGGCAGGAAATCTGTTTATGAAACAGAAATCCGGTTCGGTTATAACGAAACAGGAATTTACATGGGCGCCTTCATGCAAGATCCTCACCCCGACAGCATTGCAGCAGAGCTGGGTAAACGCGACCAGATCGATGAGCTGAATACCGACTACATCACGGCAGATATTCTTCCTTATAATGACGGCCTCACCATGTTTGAATTCAAGATAAGCCCTGCAGGGCTTCAAAGCGACAACAAATTCTCTGCAGTCGGAAGGGAGTCATCGTGGGATGCCGTTTGGGAAAGCGCCGCCACCATTAACGACTCCGGGTGGATAGCCGAAGTATTTATCCCATACAGCGCTTTGCGTTTCCCGAAAACAGAAGTCCAGACATGGGGCATTAACATGTGGCGCAACCTGAACCGCAGCAACGAGAAATCAACCTGGTCCTGGGTGCCGAACAATGTGGGTGAGATTTTTAAATATTATGGGACTGTCACCGGTATGGAAGGCATTAAGCCGCCGTTACGATTATCGCTTTGGCCTTACCTTGCCGGGTATCTTGAAAAAGATCCCGGCCAAAAGCAATGGAACAACAATATACGTGGCGGCATGGACCTGAAATACGGCATCAGCCAGAGCTATACCCTCGACATGCAACTGATCCCCGACTTCGGGCAGGTCCAATCGGACGACATTATCCTTAATCTTACTCCCTTCGAGGTACGGTATGATGAAAAGCGCCAGTTCTTTACCGAAGGTACAGAATTGTTCCAGAAATGCGACATTTTTTATACGCGGCGCGTGGGAAGTGTCCCCAAAGGATACGATGCTGCTGCGGATAGCCTTTATCCCAATGAAAAGCTTACCCAAAACCCGGACCAGACCCAGATCATCAATTCCACCAAGATCAGCGGCCGGAACCGTAATGGACTCGGACTGGGATTCTTCAACGGCATGACAACCAATACCTGGGCATCATCCGAAGACACCCTTTCAGGGGCTACCCGAAAAATTTCGACACAACCTTTTACCAATTATAATGTGCTGGTTTTTGACCAGAGCCTGAAAAATAATTCGTACTATACCTTCATCACCACCAATTACTGGACCCCTGACTGGCAATATTGCTCAAACGTTACAGGTGGTGAGACCAAACTGGTTAACAAGGAAACCACATTTGCGTTTAAAGGACGGCTTAATGTAAGCCAGATGTACCAGGAATTGTACAAGCCATTGCTCGGATACCAGTCGCTGCTGAACTTTTACAGGCCCAGCGGAATTATCAGGTACAGCCTTTCGAGCCTGATTACAGATGATCATTACGACGTGAATGATATGGGATTCCTGGAGAAGAACAACGAAATCCAGAATGAAGGGGCTTTATCTTACAATATTTTTAATCCGGTCTGGAGAATTGTCAAGTCGAGAACAGAATTTGGGGTGAATTATTATACTCGTTACCATCCTTACTCACTTATGTTCCTTGATGTTGAACTCAATAACAGCACAACTTTTAAAAGCTACTGGGAATTTTACGAGGAAATCGCCTGGCGTCCCCGGGGCTATTACGACTTTTATGAGCCCCGCGAGGAAGGCTGGTATTATCACCGGCCGCCTTCATGGGACGGAAGTTTTGATATGTCGACCGACTCGCGTAAAAAGCTGGCGGCTGAATTTGAAACCGGTTTTATAGTCTATCCTGAAAATAAAGGGACTGAATTATGGATTGCCCTTCAGCCGCGCTACCGGATATCCGACCGGCTGACCACAAGCTTCATGTGTGCATACAATCCTGCCCAGAATGACTATGGCTGGGTTGACACACAGTATGATCCGGCGCAGAATCCTTTGATTTATTTCGGACAGCGGGATGTCCTGGCAGTAAATAATGTGCTGGCTGCCCGCTATGTTTTTACCAAAAGTATTTCCCTGAACCTGCGGGCGAGGCATTACTGGTCGAAGGTGGAATACCTGGATTTTTATACCCTGCAGAGCAACGGTGAGCTCCTCCCGGCAAGCTACGACCGGAACGAGGACATCGATTTTAACGTCTTTAACCTCGACCTGCAGTTTGCCTGGTATTTTGCTCCCGGCAGCGAAATGAGCATCGTTTGGAAAAACAATATCCTTACCCAGGGTGATGAACCCTCGGGGACCTATTTCGATGCTTTCAATGAAACCTTCTCATCACCGCAGACCAACTCCTTTTCAATAAGAATACTCTATTATATCGATTATCCTTTGCTTAAAAAAGTATTTACAGGGCAGAGGAAATAGGTTGAAAGAATTTCTATCCTGCTCTTTCGGATTCGCTTTTGAACCTGTGCCCCGGATAATCCGAAAGGTATTAAAAGGAACCCTGCTCTTTCGGATTATGTGTTAAAGCCTGTGCGCCGGCTAATCCGAAAGTAAATATAAAAGGATTTATAATCCTCCCAACCAATTAAAGTGGATTACAAATCCCAAGGGTCTTCCCGTCCGGATTATCCCACGCACCAACCACTTCATAAATCCGGACGAGCAGGAGGAAATGATTTTTAATCCTTTTCCATTTGCGGGATTTCAAATCCCTAAATTATATTCGTCCGGATTATCCCACGCACCAACCACTTCATAAATCCGGACGAGCCAGGAATCCGAACGAGCAGGGGACTATTTCATTTTTTCAACATCATCCGAAATGATATTTTTATATTTGTTATACAGGAATGAAATGATTAAAAGCAGCAGCCCCAATGAAACAAATACAATGGTCTTTGCGATAGTGCTCAGGTGCGAAATATCATAAATGAACAGCTTGATCAGGGTAACTCCGAACAATACAATTGCTCCAATCCGAAGGTATTTTTTCTTTTTCCAGATTCCCAAAGCAATCAGCAGCAAAGAATAAACTCCCCATAATATGCTAAGCCCAAGTTTATAGGATTGGGTTGAATCGGCCATATCCATCCAGTTAATCAGTTCGCTGCTGGCCAGCCATAAAACGAACAGATGAAATATAAGTTCAACCACTATTTTAAGAACTTTATTCAGAAATACTCTGTAGATGTATTTGTAGCTTGCAAAAAGCATCACCGCGACAAAAGCCAGCGAAATATACCTGATCAATATATTAAAGATACCCCTGTGATAATATTGAGACAGTGATTGTTCAAGATAGCCGTCACGCAATTCACTGAGGATGTATAGTTTTGTTGTCAAAAATACTAAAACAGCCAAAGTATTTATTGCGAGAACTATGAAACCTAACGTCTGGTTTTTAATTTTTTTGTAATTCACAAAAGCCAGAACCGAGAGAAACAAAAAGGTATAATTTATGAGCCAAACTGCTTTATATTTTAGTAAATCCTCATCTTTAAAAGAATCAGGAACTAATTTTTCAATGCCAGTTGATGTTATTCCTGAATTGTAATATAAACGATTCCAGTAATTTGCTATCTCCAGCCTGAATGTATAATAAATGGTGATTAGAAGAATGCCCGGAATGATATAAGACATTATCTTTAAGAGATCTTGCTGGGTGACTAAAGAAGAAGAATAGTTTTTATTCAGGTTAAGCTTGTAAATAAATGAGAACGCTGCAATAAATAATAAAGAAGACAGGAAAGTGATATTGAGAAATGGTAATTGTGGCAAATCATTTAAATAAATTAGTTTCCAATCGAGTACCAGGCTAATTAACGCTAATAGCATGATCGGAAAAGAAAGTATTTCATAAAAAGAAATATTTTTTGTTCTTCCAATCCAGAACAGCAATGCAGCTTCTCCTGCCCATAAAAGTGTGACCCAGTTCCCATCGAGCTGAACAGGCATAGCAATGGTTATAAAAATCAGTGCCAAGACCTGTGACAAGGTAAAACAGATTTCTGTCAGCAAGTTTTTGCCTGTAGATAATGAACACCAACGATAAAATGAATTATCGCATTGCATAAAGAGAATAAACCCAAAAAGTGCTGCCCGGTGATATGTTGGTACAAAATGGAATAACCTATACCAAAAAAGACAAATGAATTTGTCAGCAATAACAGTACACCTCCAATATCGAACTTTTCTTTTTGAATCAGTTTATAGGCAAGAAATGTTATATAAAAAATCACGAAGAAAATGGATAAGTAGGTTAACGCTAATCCGAAGTGGATGGCGTACTGATAACTTTCTGAATACCACGCAAAATATATTAGCCAGGTCAGCAGGAAGGATGAATAATAGAGAAGTTTCCAGTACTTTTTGAAAGCAAGGATTAATATCCCGGCATTAATTATGGCTATGTATGTAAAAAGGATAGCTGCGTTTCCCGAATCCCTGCTTAAAAGGAACGGGACTGCATATGCCCCTACCAGACCGATGTGTGCAATTACCTGCTTGTTATATTTTAAGGCCGCAATCACCGTAACAACCGTAAATAAAACCATTAATCCAAATGCAATAAACTGAGGTATCAGGTCGTAAAAACCATAAGCAAAATAGGTGATGAAATACATCACGGCCATAGCACCGCTTACCAGTACAGCACTGTAATTTTCATATTTTTTTTTCAGTTTTATACCAAATCCGAGCAGAATTAATCCGGCGATATAATCTAAAATTATTCTTGTCAACGGGCTTATAAGGTGATGATCTATTGAATATTTTGCACCAATGGCAACTCCCAGTATGGTGATGAGAATCCCGATTTTACTAATAAGGTTTTCCCCGATGAATTTTTCAAGATTCTTATTTACTTTGGGTAATATATTGATTTTTGATCGTAAAGGTTTAGGCGGAATAACATGAGGTTGTTTATGAAAATCATCTGTTGCAATTTTAGATTGAACTCCGGAAATTTCATCTGCTGTTTGTCCCGGCTCTTTCTGTATAACAGACTGCTTTGTTTCGGAAGCCCTTAGCTTATTTATGTCATTGCGTAATTCATTTATTTCGCCTGAAAACATTTCCTGCTTTTTCAAAAGCGTTTCCAGCTTTTCATAAAGTCGATTAATATTATCTGTTTTTTCAGTCATATTTCTGTTTTTACAATGGACGTAAATCACTTTATAAATAACAAAATTATACTAATAATCTGGTACAAGAAAGCATGTGATATTCTAAATGTTTTGCAATTTCAATAACCGACGCTTTAATTTATTCTATTTTTTGAAACTCCAGACTTTCACCTTTTTCGCTGGCCAGCTAGGTCTGAACTGTATTTTTGTCTGCCCTCCCAGCATCTGAAAATTGAAACCCCATTATCCATACCAGTGTGGCACCAGTAATTGCACCATACAATAAGGCACCTAATGCAAAAACGAGAATGGAAGCAAGAATAAGATCTTATAAAAGGCATATACGATAAGAAATTGATTAAAATTAATATGCCCCAAGCTGTTGTACATGCAATGATCCAGTATCCACTCCTGCTGAAATACTTTTTTAACAGTGGCCACTGCAAGATACCAGTCAATAAGCCAATGCAGGCAAAGATCAGGGATTCGGGCAATGTATTGAATTCAATGAACCTTAATTCAGCTCTATTGAGGCCCATTTGCCAGAGTATAACACCTGTTATCATTTCAGTCACCACAAAGCTGGTAATCAAGGTGTAAATCCAGGATGATTTTACATCAAACAATTTTCTTAATAATGATTTCTGATATAAACCTGTCCCGAGGCCTATTACAGCTCCACCAGCCATTTGCATTAGCATTTGCGAAAGAGGCGTTCCCCATTCCTCCATATTAAAACCGAAGGCTCCATGCACCAAAAGAACTGCTATCAGACTGAGCAAATAGCTTAGCGTTATAATGCCGGAACTTAGCAGTGTCCAGTCTTTCCAGAAAAGGAATTTTTCCCTGTTTGTTAATGGTTCCATGGCTTGCTAATTATTTTTTATTTCTTAAGGTATTTTTTCTCAAATTTTTTCCACATTTCAACAACTTCTTCAACAGACCATTCATCCACATCTATGCGCTCGCTTTCCTTGGTCTGTATATATGTTTTATCAAGCTTATCAAAGGGTGTAAATAGCTGTGCTATTGAATCTGTAAGATCAACGGTAACAATTTCCGGGTCTTGCCAAATGAGTTCCCATTTGCTGACGATCGTGCTTACCCCTGCATTTTTTGCAATTTTTGGCAACTTGTCTTCTACCTTCTTTAATATGGATGTAGCTGAACCAGTTGCAAAAAAGCGCTGATGCAAAAGAAACTGCTCTGTCATTACCTGGAACATGGTTTGTTCCCATAAAACAGTATCATTCTTTTGCATGACATCATCCCGCTCTTTCCTTACTTTTTCCTATTCCTTTTTATAAAGGTCGGATTTGATATAAGCATAAGTAACGGCACGGGAATCATAAATACCCATCTTAAATTCGTTGTTCTTTTGCGCTAAAACACAATCGTAATCCAAAACGAAAACGATAGTGGTGAGGGCCATTGTGACCCAAACGATTGAGTTAATTGTTGTTTTCATTGTCATTTTAATTTTTTATTGATTAATACTTTCTGCATCACGAATTTTTATTTCATTGATCTATTCAATTTAATTTGATTCAACTTTGAACAGGAAAAACTTATCAAATCATTGTTTAAAGCTCCATACTCTTACATCTTTATCGGGCCAGTTGGGCTTGAATTGCAGTTTTCTTTCGGCGCCCAGCACCTGGAAACTAAAACCCACCACGATGCCGGCAGTGCATCCCAGTGCCCAGTATTTATAGCTTTCCGCATTAAAAGCGCCTTCTTTGTAGTTGTAGCAAATAAAAGGAGAAACAACGAGTACGGCCAGTGATCCGAGCAACAGGAAATCTTCACCTCCCCCGAAAAATTTCTGATAGTCTTGCTGGTATTTGATAAAATGGACATCCGTGATGGCGACACTGACATTGTAAACCGAATCTGCTTTATACCGGGTGAAATACTTTTCCTGGGTTACTTCAGATTGCTTCAGTCCGGCAGATTCGGTATGCAGGTTTTCAATGGAAATGACCTTAAGGTTCAGCGAATCTTTATTACCGCTCAGAAATTTGCCATAATAAAATTTGCTTTCTTTTATTGAATCGTCATCGTTCAGGAGCGTGCCGATGCGCAACTCAGTCTTAGGTTTTAATTTCAGGGTCCTTGTCACTGGTTTGCCTGTTGTTCTTTGAATATCGGTTTTCCAGGTCTGGGCAGTAACAGCTACTCCCACTGACAGATAAAAAAAGATAATAAGGATGGACTTTTTCATTGCTTTAGAATTAAAATTAATCATTTTTAATCAAGATACAAATCAGTTTCAGCAAAAGAAGGACAGATTCAGAAACTATACCCCAGACTTATTCCTGCCCATGGTATAAATACGAATTTTCCATCATCTGTAAACGGTATTTCAAACATGGGTGTAAACCCTGCACGAAAAAGCAGTCCTTTCTTTTTCTGACTGCGATATCCAATTACACCATGAAGCATCATACTATTAAAACCTCCATCCGCGATAATTCCACTGACCCCCCCACCGGCTTCAAGTCGATGCCTCTTACCTCCGAAATAATATCCCATAACATTAGGGCCAACTCCCTCTTCAAGCACTGCTGCAGCAATACTTATTGCGTACCATTCCTTTCTTCTGAAATCAACATTCAATGATAACCACCCTTTGCCTCCTAACTCAACATAAACAGATGTTGCAGGTAACCATTCAGATTCAGTAGTCAGGGTCTTAACAGTATCTTCAATGGAGTTCTCACTTTGGAGTATTGCTTGAGTTCCATTATCTTTTTCCTGTGCCTGCAATTGAGCAGACAGAAAAAGAATAAATCCAAAGAAGGAACTTTTTAAAACTTTCAGGAACATCCTTGTTTCCATTTTTTTATTTTGTTATGTTCAAATGATGTATCTCATATAAGTAGCACCTGTTTTATTTTTTCTGCTTTTCTTCATATTCCGGAAGTTTCTTTTTGTAGGCTTCCAAATCCCAGGTTACGTCATAACCTGATAAGTATTCCTGAAGACTGTCCAGACCTACTTCAGCCCTTCTTTTATCGACGTTATCCGGATCAATAAGGGGCAACGGGTAAACAGTACCTGCTAAAGAATCATAGCCTATCTGACTGCCATAAATTTGTTTTTTCCCCTGTCTTATTGCAACTCTGTCTTCCAGAAGTGCCAGATGACGGGCAAATGCATTTTTGTTTTTAACGGCTTCTCTCATCATGGGTAAATATTTCTCCTGTACCGCCAATTCAGAATGTTGTATTACCAGCCATAAAGTAGTATTTCCCTGAATTCCGATTTTGTCGGGTCCAAGCCAGCCCCTTTCATCCAATATTTTTTTTACATATATTAAATGAACGGAATCTTTGGCGAACATTATTTTTTCAAGAGCGTGTACTGAATCACAGTCATAGCCCTGCCTTGCTGCAATATCTTCTATTTGGACACGAATGTTCTGGTCCTGGTCTTCATTATATATTACATCAAGATGTGAGATAATGTCTTCATCCAGATTCTTTTTTATTGCCATTAATTTTTCGGTAAATTCTGACCACCTTTTATCATGATGAAGAGAGATGAGACATGTATCGATCATCAAATAATTCAGAAAGTTCAAGTCACAGATATAAATATTTTGAATGGCTTCGAAAAGTTGTGGAAATGCAGAATCAGGCTGGTTTACCATGGCCCATAGACGAGCCAAGTCATACCTTTCCTGTAACATTGAGGGATTGTATTTGTCAACAAGAAAGCCAGTGTTTCCAAAAGTTTTAAATGCTTTAGAATATATTTGTGCAGCTTTAAGCCAATCCTTATTTTTGATAAAGGGCACTGCCTCTTCCATAATTGAATCATATTTTGGATTTGTCTGTCCAAAGCTAAAGCTGAAAACCATGAGTCCGATTATGGTAATAATTGGTTTTTTTCTCATATCCGAAATTTATTTAAATTGGTGATAACTGGTTATTTCAATGGATGTCACCCCCAACACCAATGTTCGTGTCAAACAATTATTGCTCCTGGCTTTCATGATTTTTATTTTAATTTAAAACCACTTATTATTAGCTTTACATCAAATTTACGATTAATATCACTAATGGGTACTAAATATTAATAATCGTTCTTTGAAATCTTTTGTTGATCGCACTTGTAGCGTATTTTGGTTGCGTGACGATTTGAATTGGAAAATGGATTTTTGCCACAAAGAAGCAGACATCCATGAATCAAGGCAAATACATCTTTGCACAACTTGCAGAATTTTTACCCAGAAGGGTATTTGATCGCATCGTTAAAAACCATGACGGCAATAAATATATCAGATCTTTTACCTGTTGGAACCAAATGTTGTGTATGGTTTTTGGTCAACTCACTTCAAGAGACAGTATGCGTGATTTGATGTTGAGTATCGAGGCTCACCAACCCAAATTCTACCATCTTGGATTTGGTCAAACTGTTACTCGCAGGAATCTTGGGAAAGCAAACGAGAAGCGCAGCTATAAAATCTTTGAAGAATTTTCCTATGTGTTGATCGATGAAGCCCGCAGAAGTTGTTATAAAAACGATTTTGAAGTTGAAGTTGATGGAAAGGTTTATGCTTTAGATTCCACAACCATTGACCTTTGCCTAAGCGTTTTCTGGTGGGCTGAATTTAGAAAACACAAGGGAGGGATCAAGCTTCATACGTTGTATGACATAAAGACTTCCATACCGAGCTTTTTATACATTTCCACCGCAAGTGTTCACGATGTCAATATCCTTGATCTCTTACCATATGAAGCTGGCAGTTTCTATGTCGTTGATAAAGGATATACCGATTTCTGTCGCTTGTTCAAAATTCACACGCATGGATCATTCTTTGTCACAAGAGCCAAGGATAATCTTCGGTTTAAGAGGATGTATTCCAAGTCCGTGGATAAAACGACAGGTGTGCAAAGTGACCAAATTGGCAAACTTGAAGGATTTTATTCAAGGAAAGATTACCCTGATAAGCTTCGTCGAATCAAATATCACGATGAAGATCGTAAGAAGTATCTTGTTTTCCTTACTAACAATACCCTATTAAAAGCCAACGAAATCGCTTTCCTTTACAAGAAACGCTGGGAAGTGGAGTTGTTTTTCAAGTGGATGAAACAGCATCTAAAAATCAAAGCATTTTGGGGCACATCTTTAAATGCAGTCAAAATCCAAATATATTGTGCAATAATTGCATACTGTCTGGTTGCAATCATTGGCAATAAATTGAAAGTTGATCGTTCAATCTACGAAATATTACAAATTCTCAGCTTTTCCCTACTGGATAAAACTCCTGTTAGAGAGATACTTACAAAGTGCGATTACAAAAATGTCAAAGAACAAAATAATAATCAACTAAAAATCAGTGGGTTTTAAGTGCCCACTAATGGATTAATATATTAAAACGGTCGGAAAAAAGAAAAATAATGGTGACACACCTTATCAGGAGGATCAAATAGCGAAAGGCTTGGTAGTCCGGTGGCTTTTGAAAAATAGGGATCGAGCGATTTAGCTTCGGCTTCCCGTTTATCAGCTTCTTCCGGGTTTCCCAAAAATCTTTCGAAAATGGATATCAGCCCGATGGAATAAGCTTTCATCGGGATAATAGGTTCAGGCTTGCTGTTCAGGTATTCCTCAACATAGGATTTTGCAATGGGCAATTCAGTAGCACCGAGGTCCTGGTTTTGCATCACCTGGTACATGTGATACCTTGCAAGATCGAGGATCAGAAAGTTTTTCGAAGGATCTGCCTTCATGGCTTCATTAAAATATTTCTCAGCATTGGCAAGATCATCCTTATAAAGGTATGCTTTACCGACTTCGGTCATGAGCGCGGTATTTTTCTGATCTTTTGCAAGCAGGTCTTCCCAGAATTTTACGAAATCGGTATCTTCAGGCGCCAGCGCAGCTTTAGCCATAGCGCCATAGTAGCTGTCTATCACAGCGAGCTTTTCAGCATAACCGGTTGCTTTCAGGCTGTCTCCGCCCATTTCAGGCGGAAGCATTCCATATAACTCCACCAGATAGAGCATCGCTTCGTGGTAATCGGGTTTTAGAGCAAGCACCTTTTCTAACTGAACACAGGTCTCCTGAACAAGACTCTTCACATCCCCCTTCTGCATCTGCATAGCCATGAAGGCATTCATGAATTTTGACATGGCCAGATAATAGGAATAAACCACATTTGTGGGTTCACAGGCCACCGCTTTACTTGCTGAGCTTGTTATTTCATCTAAACTGGTATTGCCACCTCCCACAAACATATATTGTTTCAATCTTCCTAATTCATAATGAGCCATCGCGATTGTTGAATCCTTTACGAGGATGCTTCCAAGAAGTGCTTTTGCCTCATCCACCTGACCTTTCATCCTGAGGTCAAATGCTTTTTGTACTTCTTTGTTGGTTTTATTTCCGCCGGAGGAACAGGCTCCGGTCAACTGGAATGTCATGATCATCATAAGGATGAGCATCGAAGAAATTAAGTTTTTCATAGTCATTAAATTTTAAATTCGACAATAAATTAGTTATCTGTTGCCAAAATTAAAAGCACACCCACATTAACTTTTGAAATTCGCTTGTAAAATGATTGTAAAGTATTTTGCAAAGATGATAATGTCAGTAAAACGATACTTTTCAGGATGATCTTAAAAAGGCTGACTTGCTCTTTCGGATTTGTGTTAAAGCCTGTGCACCGGATAATCCGAAAGTAAATATAATAGGATTTGTAATCCTCTCAAACAAATAAAGTAGATAACAAATCCTAAGTGTCTTCCGTCCGGATAGCTCCCTGCCGGTGCCTGCTCAAAAATCCGGACGAGCAGGATAATCCGAAAGGTATTAAAAAAGGATTTTAAATCCTTTACCATTTGCGGGATTTCAAATCCCTAGATGATTTCCGTCCGGATTGTCCCCTGCCTGAACCTTTTCATAAATCCGGACGAACAGTGGTTTCATTTCTTAGAATTCCTGATATATTTCTGATCCAGTTTATAATACTTTCCCCTGCTCTCAGGGTATCCATAGGCCTTAGGGTATAAGAGTTCACCTTTATCACACAGAATATTCCCGTTTCCTTTTTCCTCTTCTACCGGCCTGCCCAATTGATGGATCACAGGATCATCCCGGTCGGCAAGTACCATCCAGGAAACGGTTCTTCCCGGCTCTCCGTTTACAACAAAATAATCATAAGCCGGCGACCACTCATAGCTTAACTCATATTTCCCTTCACCCTTTGATTTCCCAATTGGGGTCAGCTGGACTGTAGCTTCATTTTCCATTGTTAAAGCAATAAAGTAGTCAGGCATTGTCACAACAGCCTGGCCATTCACACCCAATTGTATCTTTCCTCTGTAGATCAGAAGGTTTTCGGGGGATTCAACGAAGTTGTGGCGCAGTATTTTGTTTTCCGGATCAAGAGGGTGATCAATCACAAAAGAGCCCGAACCCTTCGAGAGGTTGCCCAGTATTTCCACATTTCCATTGAATGAGCCTGCAAGCCCAATACTTGTCGAGCCATAGACACCATTGGATGTAGCAGAATACCCCCACAAGGCTATTTCACTATAGCTCTGACTTATGACTGCCGGATTCGAATCGTCGCCTGATACTTCCAGTCTGCCATATGGATCAACCTCCCCAATCCCTATGTATCCATTATGATCGATTACCATTGCCTGCGTAATTTCATCGTTCGTGGTTGTGTTTAATGGGTGCGTGAAAAATGCTAGGCCCACATTGTCGGCATCTGAGGATGTCTGTATGGCTGAAATGGCTGCGCGACGGCGTCCGGTATTGATACCACTGAACGCGAGGCCCGGTCCATACATGTTTAATCCCTGAGTTCCGCCGGAAGATAAAGTAAGCAATAATGAACCTTTCTTGTTATCACCATAATTGCCTGGATCAAATTGCACGGCTGTAGCTACCTTAAGGGCCACTTCAGAATTGTTTACACCAATCCCCACATTGGTGGTACTTTGGTTTGCATAAAATACGGTTTGTGCTGCTGAATTATAGATCTGTAATCCGCCAAGTGCTGAATTGTTGAAAATATGCCATTTGGCATCGGTTCCTTCGTAAAGGCGAAGACCTGCATCGTACCCGGAAGCCCCTTCAACATATATAAAGCTGGATGGCCAGCTCGTCCCTTTTACATGCAATCCTGCTGACGGTGAATTCGTTCCGATGCCGAGCCTTCCCCCGGTGATATAGCTATCGCCGCCACCAAACAATAATACCGTATTTGTGGCGCTGGCATCATACAGGTAAAGTGCGCCGGAATTATTACTGGTGTATCTGAATTTTGCAAGAGGATTATCAGAATTGCTGACGATCTTAAACACATCGGATGCGCCGGAAGCTTTGATGGCCATTTTTACATCCGGTGCGTTCGTGCCTATCCCTACAAATCCATCGTTGTAAAATATACTGGTAGATAGTTTTGACCAGTAGGAATCGGCTGAATTTTCTGAAAACAGAGAATAAGGAACACTAAGCAGCTGCGATGTCCCCATCAGTTGGTATGATGAGCCTCCCAATGGATCCATTTCGATTTTCATGAAATATGAACTGCTACTCCAGCTAATAGTGCTTAGGGAACCTGAAATTATGGTTCCCTGCCCGATTGAAAGGTTGGCGAGGCCGTAACTGTTGGTTTGAACCAGGTGCGTCTCGATATAAACTGCAGTTCCGCCAGTGCCACCCTGGAGGATACTGATCCTGAAGGATACATTCTGGTTCGCGATCAGATTGCCTGCATTGTCTCTTGCTACTGCCTGGTATTTGAACGCCTGCGGCGTTTGTGCTAAAAGGTATAAACTTAATAGCATGAAGCCTAACGAAAAGTAAACAATCTTTTTCATATTTAAGGTTTTATATGTTGGTCAGGGAATCACGCTGTAAATTTAACAATTAATTAGAAATGTCAAGTATTTTAGTAGGAATTTAAAGTCGTGTATTTATAATGCAGCTCGAAAAGGTATTTGATACATAGGGAGATAGTGTGGCAGTTTGAAACGCCAAGCCATTTGAAATTGTTCAATGCTCACCGAAGGCCTGACTTAAGAACATTACTTAATAAGGCAAGGATACCGGACTATTTCAGTTTTCCTTGCTCTCTCTGATATACGGTTGAGCCACTGCCCCGGATAATCCGAAAATATTTAAAAAGGATTTTTTATACTTGTTTATCTGCGGGATTTCAAATCCCTAAATTATATCACTCCGGAATGCCCCCTTCCGGAGCCTGTTCATAAATCAGGACGAGCAGGGTGCTCTATCTTATTTAAGATTAAAAAAAACGCTATGGCACCAGCGAAAACTTACTCAAGTTGGGGTACCACTTTTCGTTTTTGTCCTTGTTATTGGTTTGCCGGTCAAGATTAAAGTCCGATGCAAAGTAACCTTTTTTACCTGCGTTTAGAGACCATACAAGTGTTTTATCATTGAGATTCACTGTGCCATTGCCGTCCCCATCGCCACTCATCATTCCCCAAATTCCTGTGCCAACCTGTTTATGTGCAACTGCACCTCCATAAACCTGCCCGGAACCTGTGGTAAAATCATAGGTATAAATACCTCCGACGTTCACAAGTCCGGTGGCCGACATCACACCGAGGTGATTCCTGTACCATACGATAGCAAAAAGCTGGTTATTCACAATGACAGTAAATTGCAGCGGACTCGTTCCATTGAGCCCGACAATTTGCCCGTTTTTCAGCAGGAATCCTGCCTGCCTTGCAATACGCGTTCCGATTGTTGCAAGAGGGGCGGAGGGGGCATCCCTCAGTTCCACCAGTACCCATTCGACGACATTGCTGTTGGGAATGGAACCCACGCTTTCGGTTCCGCTGTAATTCCAGGGTGCCACATTATAGGGCTGCGAAAGAGGCAAAATTCCTCCGGAATTCAGAAGTGTTGTCATTTCCGTTCCAATAAATGGTCCTTCCAGGAATTCCTTAAGATTAAAGGTAAGGGCCACAATCACTGCCATCGGCGAATAAACATCGCCCACAGCCATGGGTCCCGGAGTTGTGATCCCGGACCTGGAAAGGTAATACGGATTTGTACCTGAGGCCGGGCCTTCGTTTTGCGGATTCCAGGTGCCGGATGCATATACCCCTATTCCCGAATGAGCCCGGATGAAAGATGCTCCTTCGTTGGCAGCATTCCACTGGCAGGTAGCTGTAAGGTTTGAACCTCCTGCAACTGCTTCATCCACTACCCAGGTCATATTGACGGCATGGGCGATGGATGGAATGGTACCTCCAGATGTTCCGTTGTTTAATACATCTGCAAAAACCCGCACTCCATAATTATCTGCAGTACCTGAATTACTGAGCGTAAACGGGACATACGTCGTTGCAGTTCCCAAAGGATAGACTTTATTGACAGCTCCGACATTTTGAATTAATTTACCCGCAGCAGAGGCAACTAAATAACGTGAGCTATTATATCCGGAAACAGTTCCACCAGCTCCAATAGTTAAATTATTGGCACCGAGGGTCAATTTCCCTGACAAAAAGTTCAATAATGAAGAAATACCAGCTGTCGTGGCAAGCTGTACATTATTGTTTAAAGCTACCTGACCAAAACTGGTTGCAACACTGCCTCCAATAATCTGGTTCGCAGAGCCGTTAAATGTAAATAAGCCATTTCCGGCAGCAGACATTCCGTTATTGGTGAAGTTACCTTTCAGGCTAACAGAACCGTTATTTGTAAGTGCAGCTGTTGACTGCAGAGTTATATTCTGGGCATTGACCATATAAGTGCCCGTGATAATCGTAACCTTTGATCCGGAAGATAAAACCATATGGGCTTGTCCGCTGACATTCTGAAACAACAGGACGAATGCCGCGGAAATATAAAATAGCTTTTTCATACCTTTAATTATTTGGTAGTCCAAGAATTACTTAGGAATATTACTACTACCTGAATTTATACTGTCAGCCGGCTTGGAAGAGGCGTCGCCTTTTTCCGATGCACTCCCGGTTTTATTACTGGCAGGTCTGGATTGCTGTATGGGCTGATCTTTTATCTTTCCTTGCCCGGATTCTTCAACATTCGGTATTTCCTTTACAGGAACCTGTTGCTGAACCTGTCCCGGTTCTCCAATACCCGTGGGGCTGAAATTGTTTGCTACACCCGTCTTCGGAGGTGCTGAAGGTTTTGGCAACACAGTTTCTTCAGCGGGTTTGTTCGGATCAGGTAATGTGGATGGATGAATTCCAACAACTAATTGTCCGTTTTCATAATATAGTCCTTCACCGTTAGTTTGCGTATCCGCATCGTTATGCAGGCCTCTTGCCAAATTGCTGGTATATGCCGCATCGATAACTTCCGGTGGCAGGCTGGGATTTTCATACCCGGCACGTTTGCCAATGGCAATATAATTTACCATGACGTTGCTTTTCCCTCCGTTATTTTCGACAACCGTAAAACCATTTCCAGAAACTTCACTCAGGTACACTCCGTTGGAATTGCCTACAGGAGTTACAGTGACTATGACAGGCGCATCGGAAGAGACTGAAGCGCTGAAAGCCGGATCAAATGATATGCTTTTTGTCCCATTCGATAATGAAGCGGTACCGCAGGTTTGAATGGTTGCATCGGTTGATACGTTCGTATACAAAACTGTACTGGTTCCGGTTCCGTTATCCTGAAGGTGGATGTCGAGGTTGTTCCTGTAGACCGGTCCATTCGAAAACATCGCATAATTTTCTCCTTCGGCATAAACGCCATATACCTTGCCATGGATATCGGCACCCATCAAATCGCCCCATGCCCCTATGCCAATCCCGATATTTGCCTGGCTGTTTTTACCTCCTCCACTGGTATAACTTGAAAAATATCCGCCATAATAAGAATAACCGCTGGTTTTATATCCGAGAGCCCCCCAATAGAGTCCATTCCAGTCCCCTGCACCTAATATACCTCCGCATCGGGTATAATCATTATAATTGAAACCGGATGTCCCAAAACTATAAAGATCTCCGTAGAATGCATATCCTTTGACTGCTGAGTTCGAATTATAATAAGCGTAGCCGGTGCCGTCGTTTTGTGATGATCTTGTTCTCCAGCCATACAGACAGGATTGTCCATCTCCGTTTGTGGGATCTTCACTATGATACAAATACTCAGGATTTATTGCACTATATCCAAGGAAACTCTGTCCATTCAGATCATAATCTACCTGTAGACGTGCATAAGGGGTATAAGTGCCTATACCCACATTGCCACCAGCTTCCTGGAGGATCAAGGGATTACTTCCATTATAAGTACCTATGCCTAAATGAGCATTTGATGGAGTGGCATCATATGTCCATAACATAAACCCCTTGTTAAAAGAACTTTGACCAACATACAAAAGGGATGAAGCATTATCATCTCCGATGGAAACATTTGTGCCCCCACTATAACCGGTAATATTTGACCCGAATAAACCTGTATATCCCGGGCTTGCTTCGGCAACATGGAACAGCGCTGCAGGAGCATTGGTCCTCACCCCAACATTTCCACCATATTCCTGTAACGTCATATTATTGGCTCCATTATAGGTACCAACACTGTAATAACCTAAAGAAGGATCAGGATCATACTGCCAGAGTAGATATCCTTCATACATGGGAGCCTGGCCAACATATAGCACAGCATCCTCATTGTCGTTACCGACTGCAACATTAGTCCCCGATGTCCATGGGCTTATATCTGTTCCAAACGTTCCTGTCCGGGTTCCTGATGCTTTGGTTACATGCAAATGGGAAGCAGGAGTATCCGTACCGAGTCCAATATTCCCATCGCTCTTTATCACAAGGTGAGAACTGAATCCCCCTATATTGTCTGCATTAAGGAACAGTGAATTAGTAATACCGTTATAATAGATCCATGCCTTGTTAACTCCATTCTCTTTGAATTCCAATCCGCTGTTACCTCCTGTAACGAAATTGTTAAACCTAATAAACGGAAAACCACCGGTAGCGTTTGACAGATGGAGATACCCGTCAACATGCAGTTTCTCAATTGGTGAGGTTGTACCAATGCCAACCTTGCCTAGAGTATAATAAATGTCGCTACCGTTATTCAGCCATTGACCTGCATTATTTCCGACAATGAACCAGGCAGGAATAGCAGGCGTGCCGGAATTGTAATACAGTCCGGGACTATTATCTGTTTGATAAATCACCAGGCCAGCAGCCGGACTTACAATGGCATTGCGTTGTGCCAAAGTCATCCTTGGTGCCAGCATACCTTTTGTTGTGCTTTTAACATCGAGCATTGCGCTCGCATCAGGACTGGAGTTGTCGTTGTTGATGGCGACTCCCTGGGATTGAGCCCCGACCCAGGCTAACAATCCGACAAATAGAATACCTAAGCAAATAAATTTTTTCATGATACTTAATGATTAGTTAAACAATGAATAGTTTATTAATTAAATTATGTTTTACTTTCGAATTTGAATTTAGAATTTTTCCAAAGTTAACACTCGGGAATCTCAATTCGGTTGTATAAAATGGACATCCGCTTGTAAAAAACGGACATTATCTGGGCTAATCTTTCAGGAGGTCATTGTAGTATTTGAATGCAATATGTTCTTCGCTGGTTAGGAAGGCTCCGGGACTCATACCTGTGAGTTTTTTAAAATGATGGTTGAAATGGGCGGGGTCGTAAAATCCCATTTGATAAGCAAGTTCTTTCAATGAACTGAATTGCTCGGAATGAAGGAGGTTAATGATGTAATGCAATTGTTTTAATTTGATAAACTGAAGTGGCTTTAATCCAATGATCTCGATAAACTTCCTGTTCAGTTGCCGCTCGCTGATGTTGATCTGCCCACACACTGTGCTTACCGAAATATTCCCGTTCGATTCTTCGATTAGCCTGATGGCTGTTACTAGGTAACCATATTTATGGGATTTGAGAATATTCATCGAAGCTATGAATTGCTGAATGAGGGCAGCATGTTCATTGGGATCATCAGTTTTTGATAGATCATCTGATAACATTCCGGTGTTTGAACCAACAATTAAATTAGTTAAAGCCACTGTGGTGTTGAGATAATCAGCAGGCGTGCACCGAAAGAAGCAATAAAACCCGCTTGCTGTGAATTCAAATAAAATCTGGCTGAGCTTTCCATTATGCAGGGCAAATATGTCATCCCGGGTTTTAGGTCCTGTTACCTGAAGCCTTTGATCAGATTTAAAAATTTTGTTGTCTACTGTGAAATCCGGTATATTGTAATGGTTGTAAGTTAAACAGCAATAGGGTGAGGGGGTAAGCTTCTGCCTGAAACTGGAATATTCGCCCGATCGGAAGATGGCGATTTTCCTGACGCAGTGTTCAATCTCTTTGTTGGCCGGCAGGGTATAAATCTCCATGTTAATGAATCCAATCTTAATTTGGATAAAAATACGAAAAATATACCAGTTGAAAAAAAAGAAGCCGTCACATGTGAGACGGCTTCTGATAAATCAAATATTTGATTGATGATCTTAATTCGGCACTGACGATACGCTACCGTTATTCGGCAGCCATTTATCGTTCTTGTCCTTGTTGTTTGTGTGCCTGTCAAAGTTGTAGTCCGACGGCAGGTAGCCTGTTTTACCTATTTGTCCCGGGATAGCCCAGACTGCGGTTTTATCGTTCAGCAGAACATCACAATCGCCGTTGCCATCACCACTTCGCATACCCCATTTTCCGGTAGCCAGCAGTTTGTGTGCCGGCGCTCCGCCATAAACCTGGGTTGCACCTGTTGTATAGTCAAATGTGTAAACACCCGCAGCATAAGGAACCGCAGTTGCACTCATGATACTAATGTGATTTCTCTGGTAAATTACAACGAACAGGTTGTTTGTGATAATGTTTGAAAACTGAAGGTTAGAAACACCATCGAGGCCAACAATGTTACCATTGTTCAGGATAAATGCCGGAAGTTGGGCAACTGCTGTTGCTTTTGTCGCACTTGCAGCATTCACTGCATCCCTAAGTTCAACTAAAACCCAGTCAACAATATTTACATTTGGTATCAAAGTCACGCTGCCAGAACCTGTATAACGCCAATCAGGCAAGGGGTTCCCAAAGTAGGGGAGGGCGGGGTTGAACGGATGGCTGATGGGTAAAATGCCATTTATTGTAGTGTTCATATTCGTTCCATTAAATGGCCCTTCAAGATAAGCTTTCAGCGATATCGTACGACCTCCCCAGTTAACCCTGTTATTCGGGTCAAAATCGAAACTTTCGCCTGCAAAACCACCTGTAGCAGTTATAAAGTTTACCGTGCCTGCATTGACCGCCTTATATACATTGTAAGCGCCTGACCACGTATTGGTCGGGAATACAGCATTTTCAACACTGAAAACCTGGTTGTTTTCAACTGACATCAATCGTCCGCCTGCCTGTCCATTTTGGAAAGTGCAATAGTTGAATGAAAATCCCGGATCAACAAGGCTTCCTGAAAGCAGGTTGATGCCATTTGTATTCATATATTCAAATGTCCCGTATTTAGGTATAATTAAACCCCCACTTTGAACATTAAATGCATAATACCCTGTCGATATTCTGGAAACTTTGCCCGGTGAACCTATAGCACCAATCACAGCGAACCATCCACCGCTGTTCACATTCAGTGCTGTGCCACCCGCCAACAATAGGTTTGCACCGCCATTGAGTAAAAGAACACCTAAGTTGTTAATCTCTATTCCTCCCAACACACTGGCAGTTCTTGAGTTAAGACTCAAAGTGCCTGAATTCACAGTCAGGTTATTATTTACCGTGATATTTGTATAAAGGACGGATCCTGCGCTGGGATCACGGTTTATCAGGAGATTGTAAAAATAATTGCCATTATCGCAATAAAGTGTATTTTGTCCTACTCCAACAAATTCAAATGTACCACCTGTGGGCTGGAAATTTCCGGGATTGACAGCCCCAAAAGCTTCACCGCTTCGCATAATTCCACCGCTAATGGTAGAGGTTCCTGTTGGAGAAAAGTTGATACTATTATTGGTGATTTCGAATAAACCTGTGGCAAGGGCCAAATGACCATCGATGTATTCCCATCCTTTGGCATGTAAGGGCGCATCAGCAATAAACGAACCACTGCCAATGGTCAGGTTGCCGGTTGATGCCAGATGGAAAATACCATGTAGCAGCACATTTCCGTCACCTACGTCCATAAGTCCATTCAGCGTAAAGTCGGTGTCGATTTCCAGAATTCCGCCCTTTGCGCCAGTAGATTTTACTGCCAAAGTATCATTTATTTCCTGCAGGCTATTACTGCCTTTGCTCACAGGAGCATCATAAACATAAAAAGCTGATGTTGGATCATCTGCAAGTATTCCATGGATAGTCAGCGAATTATTGTTTAATTCAATTGTATTTCCCGGGAAAATTGTAAAATTACCATTTACTGTAATTGGTGCAGGGAGGTAGTAATCAAGTATCCATTTGCCTCCATTCATATTTACATTGACATTACCTAATGTTGTATTGGGGTCCTGATTGGAAATTCCTCCGAAACTCAGGGTTGTGCCGAAATTGATTGTATTTCCGGTCGAAGAACTGACTAAGGCTCCGTTTTCAATAATCAATGCATAAGGTAAATTAATGTTACCGGCAGAAAGGTTTCCAAGTGATCCGGGAAAGAAATAAAGAAAGTTACCTGCATTAAGTACTCCGGCGGTATTTGTCATAGATAATGTCCCATAAACTAATACATTATTGGCTACAGTACATGTAGATCCTCCAATTTCGAATGTGCCGGATGAAATAGCAAGGCTGTTGGTTATTGCGATGTTCGAATAGGGAGTAACTGAGTTGGCCTTTCCACCATTTCCTGCAGTTTTATCAATCCTATCGCTGGAAACTGGTAATATCGGCTCGCCAATGGATGCATTCTTTGCACCTTTATTAATATTCACATCCCAAAATGTACAACCGTTTGATTGGCTGATACCGGCATCATTGGCGCCATATAATTCAATGGTTCCTGCAGTGGGCGTAAAATCAGCCCGGTTACCGTAAAAGCCAAAAGCAGTTCGTATTGTTCCGCCTGTAATATTATTGGTCAGGGTGTAGAGGACCGAAGGGCTCAGGTAAATACCGCATGTATTAAAATCCAGCAACCCATCGGTCATTTCAATGAGGGCATTACCCGCATAAGGCCATTCGCTAACGCCGCCAGAAACATTAACGGTGCCGCCATAGATATGCATTTCCCCGTTTAAATCTACGTAAGTATTACCTGTTAAGTTATTCAGGTTTATTGTACCGCCCGCGTTACAGTAATATGCTCCAAAAATTCCATTGTCCAAAAGATCATTGGCTGTAAAGGATCCTGTAATGACGTCCACAGCGCCAGCTGTCCAGTCGTAAGCGGCACAAACTAAATTATGCCCAAGATACGGCCGTAAAGCGCCTCCGGATGGTTTGTTTACTTCGAGAATATTAAAGGTCTCATTCGTGCAATATTGGTGAAATGCGCCATCGTTGAAAACAACTCTGCCAGGACCCGCAGTGAATCCGCCAGCGCCAACCGAATTATTCCAGTCCAATTTGACATTGATCACTCCGGTAGCATCTGTCATAGACAATGCTCCACTGATGTTCATGCTTCCATTCACATTAAGTATCATATCCCAAACCTGCACCTGGGCTCCGGAGCCGATGTTTAAATTGTAACAAGCTTCATTTGTAAATCCCGGGTAACTGTCAACATAAACAGGCTGATAGCCGGTGTTGTTGATGATAACATCCTCATCTTCCGTTGGTATATGCCCTGCAGACCAGTTAGCAGCCTGGTGCCAATAATTGTTGAAACCACCTACCCAATAATTAGGTCCGATCAAATTGATGGTGTAATCTTCCACTTCACCGAAACTGCTATATCCGCATGGATCTAAACCAGTGGTATAATTGATCCTGATCCTCATTCTGACCGGGCCTGAAATTGTTCCGGCCGGAGGTGTAATGGATGCGGTATAAGGCCCGACTCCAGGTGTCCCTCCAACGATAATCGATTCATTGGCATCGTAGAAATCATTGTCTCTGTTCCAGTCAACCCAGACACCACATTGGTCTGATGGCCATGTAAGTACCCCATTTGTAACAGTAAGCGTCTTTGTGGCTGAAAGTCCTAAATTTGTTGAAATTCCGGTATAATTAGCATAATTTGAACACCCGGTGATATTGTCAATAGTTCCGAATTGTACCCTTGAAATATGTTCAGCACATCCACCGCTGGCGGCGCAATAGTCAAACAAATTAATTGTATAATCTTCTACTTCACCAAAAGATGTTGTTCCACAGGGATCTACAACGCCGGTCCAGGTTATCCTCACCCTCATCCGGGTGGTTCCTGCCGTGGTTCCGGCCGGAGGTGTGATTGATGCTGTATAAGGCCCTACTCCGGGTGATCCTGATACAAGAATAGCTTCATTTACGTCGTTAAAATCATTATCCTTGTTCCAGTCAACCCAGACACCACATTGGTCACCAGAATAAATTGGATTACCATTGGTTATGGTCAGTGTTTTTGTAGAGATTAATCCAAAATCTGTCGATATGGCGGTGTAATCGCTGTAATTGCTGCACCCGGTTGTATTATCAATAGTTCCTAATTGTACCCGGGAAATATATTCATCACACCCTCCGCTTGCTATGCAATAGGGATCAACTCTGAAACTGGCAATGCGGGTTACCCAATCAGACCAATCACCACTGTTAATATACTCGTTGGTATACCAGAATGTTTTATCATCAGTAGGATCCACACTCATCATGGTATAATCTCCCCACCTGTGAGTGCCAAACTGTGAGAAACCTCCTGCAAATATGCTTTGTTCGGTTTGGGTCATTACTCCCAGGGCATCTCCTTGATTTCTGCCGGTATACCTGATTGATGGATATGTAGAAGTGCTGGAAACGCTAAATCCCAAGGCAATACTGCCAACACCATTTTGAGCGATACTGGCCATCCAGTAATTATCGGTAGTGCCCGGAGAATAAGTTCCCTGTTGATAAATAAACCAGGCGCCGGTTGTCTTTCTCAATTCGTACCAGCGCACACCTGCCCTCAATAATCCATTAACATCCACGGTATGACAGCACAACATAGATTGATAAGTTCCAAAATTCCTGTATTGGAGCCGGTTCATTAAAGCTCCTTCCATAGTAGCAAGTTTTTGTGTAGTTCCGGGCTGGGTTATCCAACCGGAAAAGAAACTGCCAAAAAAAGAGTCAAAAGCAGTGGTATTAAGATTCGTCGTCAATACCAGTGTTGAAAGAGCCGGAGTTGTCCAGTTTACAGTAAATTCCCAAACCTTTAGCCTGTCAACCGGATCATCTCCCCAGGCATCATCACTGAAGTACATGAAGTAGTTAGGTGTTCCTACAGGCGCCCACTGTCCATCATTGTCAGAAGGCAGCATTCCTATAAAACCACCCCCAGGCAGATTAGGCATTGCAAAACTGACCATTTGAGCGGTTGGATTCCCTGCAATCATCTGGCTTCTGTTAAATGAAGCTGCTGTTACATTACCAGCTGCCGTTCCATGCTGAACCATAATGTAATAACCATCTCTCCAGATACCGAATTTTGGATAATCCGGAAAACTTGCAAACTGGAAAGCGTAGCGATAATAGGAACCCGTAGGATCGCCTGTTGTGGATATTGCCACAAGCTCCCAGAAAGTCCCATTCGTAGTATTTACAGCAAATTGACTCAC
The DNA here is from genome assembly GCA_963749345.1 of uncultured Bacteroidales bacterium. Lineage (GTDB taxonomy): Bacteria > Bacteroidota > Bacteroidia > Bacteroidales > JAADJA01 > JAADJA01. The sequence goes on from CAVVMO010000004.1 coordinate 2,534,735, forward strand.
CAGCCACCGGTCAGCCTGCTCATCATAAAGAATAATTGGGTCTCCATCATTTGTGCCTGTCCAGGGCCCAACAAATCCTGCCCAGATAGTCGAATTATCCAGAGGACCTAAAAGAGAAGCTCCGGATTTATTGAAGATCTGAAAAATAACGTTACACATTTGAAAGTAATGGTTTGGCCCAACATCTCCGTCTGTGTCAGGAGGAGATACCCATTCAGAAGGAATACCATTGTCACTGTTTCTGACACCTTCGAAGTTTTGCAGGGGTGGAGTAATTCCTTTTGTCCCGAATTCTTTTTGCCAGGAAGGGTCTTCTCCGACCGGAAGCGCACCCTTGGTATTCTCCATTTTTTTATCCTTGAATTTGTTTTCAACTACTTTGTCTTTCCATTGATGGTGCGCAGCAGCGCCTTGCGGAGGAATAGCAATATCCCGAATAGGTTCCGAAATATCAAAGTAGGCTGATTGCGAAACTACAGGAGTGTAGCTTGTTCCAACCTCCTGTGCAAATAAATAACTACAAATTGCAAATGCAATTAATAACGTAAATACTTTTTTCATAATGTAAATAATATTAGTTTAGAAAATATAAATGATGATGAATAATTGAGAATGCCACAAGATTAAAAGTTAAAAGAAAGACGGCTCACTTTAAAAATAAATTTGCTAGTAGGTCAAATATAAATATGCAAATATATGACTATTTATATTTAGTATCAATAAAAATAATTGTTAAAAAATTGTTAAATAAATTTCCTGCCTTTCTGATTTATTGATTTATCTCATAGCTCGTCGGGATTTGATCTTGGGCTTCCGATACGGATAATCCCGCCAATTCATCTGATAAACTTATCTCAAAATATTGGATGATTTGTACCTAAGGAACGTTATTGGCGGACAAGCCCGGTGGGAAAAATTCGGGATTTCAAATCCCCGTTTAATTACTTTCGGATTAGCCACCCCTTTGGCCTTCCCTATAAATCCGAAAGAGCAGAGGCGTATTTTGGGTTAGATTTTCTGGTATTATCTTATGTATTTCGAATTAATGACCAGTCAGGTAAATAAAAAGAGGCTGTCCCGGTTTTGGAACAGCCTTTTTTCATGATTGAAAGAATTATACTTAATTCGGCACTGACGAATAGCTGGGGTTATTCGGTACCCATTTATCGTTCTTGTCCTTGTTGTTAGTTTGACGATCAAAGTTATAATCTGAAGGCAGATAACCTGTTTTGCCAAGTTGAGTTGGGATTCCCCAAACCTGGGTTTTATCATTCATGAGAACATCACAGTCGCCGTTACCATCGCCACTTCGCATACCCCATATACCGGTAGCCATTTGTTTATGTGCTGGTGCTCCGCCATAAACCTGTGCAGCGCCGGTGGTGTAATCGTAAGTATATGCACCTGCTGTATAAGGAACCGGACTGGCGTTCATGATGCTGACGTGGTTTCTCTGGTAAATTACAACGAATAGATTGTTTACAATCACATTGGAGAATTGCAGGTTTGAAGAACCACTTAGACTTACAATATTTCCATTGTTAAGGATAAATGCAGGGAACTGCGCGATCATGGTTGCTTTAGTGGCTGCAGCAGCTGAAGCAGCATCCCTGAGTTCAACCAATACCCAATCCACAATGTTTACATTCGGAATAGCACCCACATTTCCTGCACCGGTATAACGCCAATCGGGCAAAGGATTACCAAAGTAAGGCAATGCCGGGTTAAACGGATGGCTTAGTGGAAGAATACCATTGAGGGTAGTGTTCATATTCGTCCCGTTAAAGGGCCCTTCAAGATAAGCCTTGAGGCTGAGTGAACGCTCTGTCCAGAAAATACGACTGTTTGGGTCATACTCATAAGTAGCTCCTGCAAATCCACCCGTCGCCGTAACAAAGTAAACGCCTCCTGCATTTACGGCTTTGTAAACATTATAAGCGCCTCCCCAGGTGTTGGGCGGGAAAACAGCGTTTTCGACATAAAAGGTTTGGTTATTTTCAACTGACATCAATCGTCCGGCTGCCTGTCCATTGCGGAAAGTACAATTGTTAAAGGGTTTCGCGACATCCACGAGCGCACCGTTTTTAATGTTCACACCATTAGTGTTCATGTATTCAAAAACTCCGTAAACCGCACCGATGGTTCCACCGCTTTCAACGTTCAAGGCGTAAAACCCGGTATTATGGGTGATGGTAGCAGCGCCTCCAACGGAACCTGCTAGATCGAGGAATCCACCATTATTTACTGACAGAATCTTTCCAGTTTCGATTGCTAAGGTTCCATAATCGCCAATTGCTAATTTACCACCCGCATTTACATTGATGTTACCCATGCAGGTTGCAGTATAATTATCAACCAGGAAAGTGCCTTCCTCAACTGTTGTGGTGCCATTGACTTTTAAAATTTGTATCGTATAAAAAGTATTTGACTTGGATGATATATCAGGGAATTTTGGTCGTTCTGGATTATTTGATGCATCAAATTCGCTGTTGGAGGAGGATTTCAGTACTAGATCATCCTTGTTTGTTTCAAAATTCATACCGGAGAATTCTTTATCTCCTCCCGATTTATTGACCAGTAGGTTAAAAATATTTGAGCCGTTGGTTGTATATATAGAGGCATCCATTCCTCCATAAAATTCAAAAGTACCACCGGTAGGAATAAAGGTAGATTTTGTGCAGCCTAGCGAATAATTGGTTTTAATCGTACCACCTGTTATATTCTGGGTAATAGCATAACTGTCCCCAATATAAATGCCATTATTATTAAAATCCAGAACACCTCCGTCCATTATAATGCTGCAGGGCGCAGCAAAACCCCAAACACTTTGACCCTGACCTCCATTAACAGCCATGTACCCACCATGTAGGTTAACGGTTGCATTCAGGTCCGGCCAGGAACCAGACGCCAAATCCTGGTTAAGTGTAATTGAACCATTATTTAGTGTAATGGTTCCGAAGATTCCATTATTGGTCACATCGGTACAGGTGAAATTGCCATTGGTAACAGAAAGTACCCCACCCATGGTAAAATTGTTGACAATAACATTGGGAGCGCTGGTTGAGAGTCCCAATTCACCTGTAGCAAGGTTAAGAAGTCCGTTAACAGTGAGAGCCGTACTTGAAATGATATTTGTGCCATTGGCAAGATAATTATTTGCAACAGTAACCGGTCCGGCAATGTTAAGATATCCGCCTCCGCTTTTTGCATTTTCAATATTGTAGAAGGTTTCGTTACCATTGATAAACTGATGGTTAATAGCGCCGGTACCATTAAAGAACACAGTTCCGGTGCCTTCACCAAATCCAGACGGACCCATATTTTCATTCCAGTGTCCGCCCAGATAAATCGGCAGGCTATTGGAATTAAGTCCTCCGGCATTAATGGTCAGGTCCTTTTTAACAGTGAGTGATGTTCCTGAATAGATTCCTATCGGATAGGCTCGGTTAACAATAAGATGATTAAAGTAATTGGTACTGTTCATTTGGATGTAATGTCCATTAACGCCATTAATCAGTTCAACTGTGCCGAAACCAGGTTTAAATCTATCAGCCATATTGGCAATAAAAGTGCCCCCTGCCTTTATGATTCCTCCGGTAATTGAAGAAGTAACAGGATACATATTGAGGCTGTTATTTCTGATTTCATATAAACCTTCACCTAAATTGAAATTCCCAGCTACATAAGCGACTGAGGTGGAAGGTGCATCGCAAATCAGACTCCCGGTAGAAATTGTAAGTGTACCTGACGCAGCAACATTAAATAAACCATGAATAAGGACGTTACCGCCATCAACATCGAGCAATCCATTTAAAGTAAATGCCGGGTCGATTTCGAGATAACCGCCTTTGGAACCTGAGTCTACGGGTGTTTGCACAATATTTTCTGATGGTTCTTCATTTTTTGAAATATTAGAACAAACAGTACTGCCATCTTTTACAGCGTTATAGGCATAAATTTGACTCGTGGCATTATCAATCATTGTTCCATGAATGATCAAAGATTCATCCTGCATTTCAAGTATATTTCCCATCTCTACGTTAAAAGTTCCATTCACCACGATCGGATAGGTCGCCCCTCCATCCAAATAAACTCGGTTTGCAGTTTTAATACAATCGACATTGCCATATACAGCAGTGGGTTCATTATTTCCTAATCCCCCACTCGTATTACTACCCGTGAAATATATTGTATTTCCAGTGGTTGCAGTAAATGAGCAACCAGACATAGGTACGATCCAGGACTTAAGATAAATGGAACCAGCAGACAAATTCCCAACGGACCCTGGGTAAAATATCAGGTTATCTAAATTTTCTGTGCCAACATTCAAAACATCGGCAGCATTGGTCATAACAAGAGATCCATATACATCACAATCATTATTGACATTGGCTTGAAAGCCATTTAAAACAAAAGAGCCAGCTGTTATGGTCAGGTTATTGGTAATAGTAAAGTTCGAACCCAGTGAAATTGAATTTGCCTTTCCTCCTCCGCCCCAGGTTTCATCTTTCCTCTCATCCGATCCTGCTAATTCAGGTTTACTAATAAATCCATCCTTAGCTCCTTTATTAATATTGACATTATAGAGGGTGCAACCATTCGATTGGCTGATGGCAGCATCAGTCGGTCCATAGAATTCAAAAACTCCGGCTGTCGGGGCAAAGTCAGCTCTATTGCCTGAAAAACCACCAATAGTACGTATGGTTCCTCCTGTAATGTTGTCATTAAGACTTAAGGAGACATTGTTATTAATGTAGATGCCGCAACCGGTCAGGTCAAGTACCCCACCTGTCATTTCAATTGCCGCATTACCACCGTATGGCCACCAACTAATTGTACCATTAATTTTCATTGTTCCGCCAAGGATATGCAAATCGGCAGCAAGATCAACATAGGTGCCGGTACCTGAATTTGTAATTTGCATGAAATCAGAAGCACTATTCGCATAATATGAACCAAACAGACCGTTTTCAACCAAGTCGTTCACCGTTAAGCTACCTCCACCATTGCTGATCAATCTACCTCCCTGGTTCAGGCTGGCTATTGTCGCAACTCCGTTAGGTCCATTGGAAGTGAATCGTGAATTTACATCATCAATATTTAAAATCCCATTGACATTAAACAATCGATATGCCCAGCTATAATGGTGAAGTTCAAGGTTGTTCTGTATAGTTGTATTACCATTAGTCAGGTTAAACCGTAAATATTGTCCTGTATTGTCCTGCAGAACATTGTAGAAGGTATTTATACCTTCGGCATCCTGTGCTGTACCTGTAAGGCTATGGAATACAACTGTTCCTGCCCCGGGAACAAAACCACCGGCTCCAACTGTATTAGTCCAGTTACTTCCAACTTTTATATTGTAAGATGCTGTTGGAGAGGGAGCGTTATTTGCACTCAATGCACCTCCGCTTATCAAAACGATGCCATTTACATCCAGGTTGGCGGATTGCAGATAGCATACACCTCCTGTTTTGGCTATTGTGAGATTAAACAAATCAAGATTGCCTCCATCCAGGTCATTGATGTATTGAGTTGAGGAACCGTTCATAACCAAAGTACCGCCAGTAAATGCAATGTTGTAGGAAGCGTTGGCATCTACAATAAAATCTTTGGCGCAGTTAATAGTACCATTTGTAAGAGTTGCCTGGCTGCCGTCAAAAAAATGAATATTTCCGGCCACAGTAATAACTTCAGTAGCAGCATCAAGAATGAGATTGCCCCCAGCTTCCACCTCAAAAGCAGTAGTTCCTGTATTCGTAATATTAAGTGTCCAATATTGATCAATTGAGAAAATCCCTTCGCGAATTTCGAACGTACCACTGCATGTCATATTCTGCCACATATACGTATTGGCGTTACTGCCAAGATCTTTTTCTACCCTCACATTCACGTAGGTGTCATTTTCATTATCATCATCCCAACTATTACTGACACTTCCGGCAAAATAAAGAAATGAGATTCCGGTCATGGTATATTGTCCGGCATCGGAATTAAAATCACCATATACATATAACCAACTATTAGTTGTGCCTGTATGGGTAAGCAAGGCACCCGACTGGATGGTTAAATTTTTTGCATATGCTGTCATTCCCGCTGATATTACAGGCTGATATGGTGTTCCTGCAGGGATGGTAACGTCTACAGCAGAGGTTGGAACAGTTCCATCGTCCCAGTTAGCCCCGTTATTCCAAGAAGTGCTTACTGTTCCAGTCCATAGGCCAGGCGTTCCGAGATAGTTTTCTGTTTCAAGCAAAGCCTGGTAGGCATTTAGCCGACCTGTTCCAAGTTGACCTATATATCCTGGATTTACTCCATAATGATTATCAGTTGTATTTCGAAGAATATCGGCAACTTCACTTGCACTTAATTCGCCGTAAGCATAGGAAACAATCAATGCCGCAACACCTGATACATGTGGGCAGGCCATAGATGTGCCCTGAAGGTAGTTATAAGTATTTGTGGTATAAGTGCTGTAAACACCTCTTGCAGCTAGGACATCAGTTTCACCTCCGGGAGCAGAAATATCAACCCACGTCCCATAATTTGAATACCAGGCTTTTATGTCCTGGTTATTTGTGGCAGCAACAGCAAATGTTCCTGAATAACATCCGGGATAATAATTGCCATTTGAATTACTATTTCCTGCAGCATAAATTGTGATACCTCCTGATAAAGCAGTTCCACCACCATTTATATTGAAATAATCAATGGCATCCAATACTGCCTGATCATAAGAGTTTGGGTTAGTATATCCCCAACTATTTTGCTCAATACAAGCTCCATTATCAGCCGCATAAACCGGAGCTAAATGATGACCAACTCCACCACCAATGGTTGGATGATATACCATACAAGTCATTAACCGAACACCATCGTTGGAACCTGATCCACCAGCAACCCCCGAAACGCCAATAAGGTTGTTACTTTCAGCTGCTACAGTTCCGGCAACGTGAGTTCCATGATAACCAGCCTCTATAGAGCCATTATTATTATAAAAGTCATATCCATAAATATCATCAATATAACCGTTACTGTCATCATCTATTCCATTACCGGCAATTTCATCTGAATTGATCCACATATTTCCGCTTAAATCCGGATGATTGTACTGAACACCCATATCGTGAATACTAACAATTACATTGGAATTTCCTTTTTCAATATTCCAGGCTTCCGGCAGGTCAATGTCTGCATCCACAGTCCCGCCTTGTTGACCAGTGTTATGATAGTGCCATTGCAAATTGAAAGAAGGATCATTCGGAGTCCAATCTGTTTGTGATTGCCCCGGTTTCTCATCCTCACTTTTTGTTTGAGAGGTGATGGGTTCAGAAACAAGTAATTCTGTTTTATATTGGGGCTCTGCTATAGAAATCTCATCTAATTGTCCATATGCAGCGACCAACTCCTTGATATCGGTTTTTTCATCAAAATACAGTGTGTACCATAAATGAAAACCCCAGGCCCGGTGCCTCTCATAAAATTTTGAAGAAGGGGACTCCTTCCCAAATAATTTATCAAAACCAGTTGGACGATATTTTTGATTCAACTGATCAATAGAGGTGATATTAAAACTGACAATTCCATTTTCATTCACAATAACCGGATTGATATCCATTTGGTTTGTAAATGATTCATCAATTTTAATTTTTAATATGCCTTTTTCGTAAGCATCATTGGGTAAGGCCTGCAAATCAATGGGAGGTCTTTCGCCTCTTCTTACAGTATAACTACTCTGAGCTTTTATTTCTGTATAAAGGAAGCTCATTAATACAATGGAAAAAGTAAAAATTTTTTTCATGATAGTTTATATTTAAAGGTTAACATTGTTGTCTTTGCATTTAGATGTATACAAAAATAGATATTAATATTTTAATTACCACACAAAAATTTAACAATAAATTAACATTTGTTTTTTTACAAAGACTGTAAGGTGAAAAAAAAGAGGCTGTCCCAATTCCGGGACAGCCTCTTTTTATGATTGAAAGAATTACACTTAATTCGGCACTGACGAATAGCTGGGGTTATTCGGTACCCATTTATCGTTCTTGTCCTTGTTGTTAGTTTGACGATCAAAGTTATAATCTGAAGGCAGATAACCTGTTTTGCCAAGTTGAGTTGGGATTCCCCAAACCTGGGTTTTATCATTCATGAGAACATCACAGTCGCCGTTACCATCGCCACTTCGCATACCCCATATACCGGTAGCCATTTGTTTATGTGCTGGTGCTCCGCCATAAACCTGTGCAGCGCCGGTGGTGTAATCATAAGTATATGCACCTGCTGTATAAGGAACCGGGTTTGCGTTCATGATGCTGACGTGGTTTCTCTGGTAAATTACAACGAATAGATTGTTTACAATCACATTGGAGAATTGCAGGTTTGAAGAACCACTTAGGCTTACAATATTTCCATTGTTAAGGATAAATGCAGGGAACTGCGCGATCATGGTTGCTTTAGTGGCTGCAGCAGCTGCAGCAGCATCCCTGAGTTCAACCAATACCCAATCCACAATGTTCACATTCGGAATGGCACCCACATTTCCTGCACCGGTAAAACGCCAGTCGGGCAAGGGATTACCGAAGTAAGGTAATGCCGGGTTAAACGGATGGCTTAGTGGAAGAATACCATTGAGGGTAGTGTTCATATTCGTCCCGTTAAAGGGTCCTTCAAGATAAGCCTTGAGGCTGAGTGAACGCTCTGTCCAGAAAATACGACTGTTTGGGTCATACTCATAAGTAGCTCCTGCAAATCCACCCGTCGCCGTAACAAAGTAAACGCCTCCTGCATTTACGGCTTTGTAAACATTATAAGCGCCTCCCCAGGTATTGGGTGGGAAAACAGCGTTTTCGACATAAAAGGTTTGGTTATTTTCAACTGACATCAATCGTCCGGCTGCCTGTCCATTGCGGAAAGTACAGTTGTTAAAGGGTTTCAAAACATTCACCACCGCACCGTTCTTAATGTTTACACCATTGGTATTCATGTATTCAAAAACTCCATAAACAGCACCGATGGTAGCGCCACTTTCAACATTCAATCCATAGAACCCTGAATTTCTGGTAATAAGTGCCGGGAACGCAGCGCTCCCGTTCACATCCAGTATGCCCCCATTGTTCACTGTGAGTGTTTTTCCATTTTCAATAGCCAGTGAAGAAGTTTCAGTCAGTTGAAGTTTCCCTCCAGTGTTAATATTGATATTTCCCATACTTGTTACCGGGTATCCAGTCAGTCTTAAGGTACCTGCGTTTATCATCGTGGTGCCCATCACCTTCAAAACTCCGCCATTGAATATCTCATTGGCTTTCGAGGTTATTTCAGGGAATACAGGTCGCTTGCCGGGCTCGGCTGACAACAATCCATCAATGGATGAAACAGATGGATTTGTTTCATTTAATTTAAAAGCATCCTTATCTCCTTTACCGCCTGACTCTTTAACCCCGCCTGATTTGTTGATCAACAGGTTAAAAATGTGGGAGTTGTTGGCAGCTACCACATAGGCATCGGTTCCGGCATACATCTCAACAGTTCCTCCGGCAGGAGTAAAGGTGGATCTGTCACAAAAAAACATTTGATCAGTTTTTATGGTCCCACCGGTAATATTCTGAGTAACCGGGTAGGGAGTTGTGCTAATATAAATGCCGTTATTATTAAAATCAAGTAAACCGCCGTTCATGGTTATATTGCATGGCGCTGCATAGCCCCACACACTTGCACCGTTGCCATTATTAATTGCCATATAGCCACCATTAATCGTGACACTGGCATTTAAATCGCACCATTGGAGGGCATCCTGGAAAAGGGTGATTGAACCGTTGTACATAGTAATTGTGCCGAATATTCCATTGTTCACGACATCATTACAGGTGAAATTTCCATCAGTTACTGAAAGATAACCACCCATGGTAAAGTTGTTTACAGTTACATTTGGTGCGCCTGTAGTCAAACCTAATATTCCGGTGGAAAGCAGGAGATTGTTGACATCGAGTGAAGGTCCGTTAACAATATTTTCATCGTTCGCCAGGAAGTTATTGCTTACCGTGATCGCTCCATCAAAAAACAAATTACCACCACCGCTTTTAGCATTCTCAATGTTATAAAATGTTTCAGAACCATTGATATACTGATTGCCAAATGGAACTGCTCCAACACCGTTGAAATAAACTGTCCCTGTACCTTCACCAAATCCGGCAGGTCCCATATTTTCATTCCAATGTCCACCCAGATAAATGGGAAGGTTATTGGAATTAAGTCCGCCTGCATTGATGGTCAGGTCCTTTTTAACGGTAAGTGAAGTTCCGGAATAAATCCCGATTGGATAAGACCGGTTGATGATGAGATAATTAAAATAATTGGTACTGTGCATTTGGATGTAATGTCCATTAACGCCATTAATCAGTTCAACTGTGCCGAAACCAGGTTTAAATCTATCAGCCATATTGGCAATAAAAGTGCCCCCTGCCTTTATGATTCCTCCGGTAATTGAAGAAGTAACAGGATACATATTGAGGCTGTTATTTCTGATTTCATATAAACCTTCGCCTAAATTGAAATTCCCGGCTACATAAGCGACTGAGGTGGAAGGTGCATCGCAAATCAAACTTCCTGTGGTAATTGTAAGGGTTCCACTTGCGGCAACGTTAAACATACCATGAATCAAAACATTTCCATCACCCACATCCATTAATCCGTTAAGGGTGAAGTTATTGTCAATCTCCAAATAGCCTCCTTTGCTTCCAGTATCTTCTATTCCTGTATTATTATCTGTATCTGTCGAATTTTCTATGCCCTTTGCTTCATCCGGGACACTGGCTGATTTTGAACTACTATTTTTGGAAGTGTCCCATGCATATATTTCACTACTCGTATTATCAGTTAAAAATCCATTTACATGCATTGTGTTGTTTTGTAACTCGAATTCATTGTTTGGATTTACAGTAAAATTTCCAAGTAAAGTAATTGGTTGCGAGGATGACGCGGAGGCATAAGTTCTTTCTCCCGGATTTTTATCAACAACCATGTGTCCATAAACAGCAGTAGGTTCGTCGCACCATGGACCTCCTCCTGTTACACCTTTAAAGTAAACAGTATTGTTAGTAGTGGCACTGAAAAAACAGCCTAATCTTGGACGGATCCAGCCATAAATGTTGACCGTTCCAAAATTAAAATTGCCTGAGGATCCGGAATAAAAAGTAAGCGCATCTTCATAATTGGTTCCGACATTCAATATATCTAGCGCATTATTCATCGTCAATGTACCGTAAACATCACAGTTATTTGTGACATTGGCTTGAAAGCCATTTAAAACAAAAGAGCCGGCTGTTATGGTCAGGTTATTGGTAATGGTAAAGTTCGAACCCAGTGAAATTGAATTTGCCTTTCCTCCTCCGCCCCAGGTTTCATCTTTCCTCTCATCTGATCCTGCTGATTCAGGTTTACTAATAAATCCATCCTTAGTTCCTTTATTAATATTGACATTATAGAGGGTGCAACCATTCGATTGGCTGATGGTAGCATCATCCGGTCCATAAAATTCAAAGGTTCCGGCTGTGGGAGTAAAATCAGCTCTATTGCCTGAAAAACCACTAATAGTGCGAATGGTTCCTCCTGTAATGTTGTCATTAAGACTTAAGGAGACATTGTTATTAATGTAGATGCCGCAACCGGTCAGGTCAAGTACCCCACCTGTCATTTCAATTGCTGCATTACCACCATATGGCCACCAACTAATTGTACCGTTAATTTTCATTGTTCCGCCAAGGATATGCAAATCGGCAGCAAGATCAACATAGGTGCCGGTGCCTGAATTTGTAATTTGCATGAAGTCAGAAGCACTATTCACATAATATGAACCAAAAAGACCGTTTTCAACCAGGTCGTTCACCGTTAAGCTACCTCCACCATTGCTGATCAATCTACCTCCCTGGTTCAGGCTGGCTATTGTCGCAACTCCGTTAGGTCCATTGGAAGTGAATCGTGAATTTACATCATCAATATTTAAAATCCCATTAACATTAAACAATCGATATGCCCAGCTATAATGGTGAAGTTCAAGGTTGTTCTGTATAGTTGTATTACCATTAGTCAGGTTAAACCGTAAATATTGTCCTGTATTGTCCTGCAGAACATTGTAGAAGGTATTTATACCTTCGGCATCCTGAGCTGCACCTGTAAGGCTATGGAAGACAACTGTTCCTGTGCCGGGAACAAAACCACCGGCTCCAACTGTATTAGTCCAGTTACTTCCAACTTTTATATTGTAAGATGCGGTTGGTGTGGGAGCATTATTGGCGCTCAATGCACCTCCGCTGATTAAAACAGCGCCATTTACATCCAGGTTTGCAGATTGGATATAACAAACACCTCCTGTTTTGGCTATTGTGAGATTAAACAAATCAAGATTGCCTCCATCCAGGTCATTGATGTATTGAGTTGAGGAACCGTTCATAACCAAAGTACCGCCAGTAAATGCAACGTTGTAACTTGTATTTGCATCAACGGTGAAATTACCGGCACAATTAATAGTACCTCCGTTAATTTCTGCCTGACTATTATCCCAGAAATGAACACCGCCCGCGCAAGTAATGGTTTCATCATTGAGTACGAGTTTGCCCCCGTTATGTACATTAAAAGCCTCAGCAATGGTGCCGGTAATGTTAAGAGTCCAGGTCGCATCAATGGCAAGTATGCCCGTCCACACCTGAACCTGGCTACTGACTGTCATGTTTTGCCATATTGTTGTCTGAGCTGTGGTTATGGATTTGTCAATAACCACAGTTGTGTATGAATCGTTTTCATTATCATCATCCCAGCTATTATTTGAACTGCCTTCGAAGTACATATATGTATTTCCAGACATGGTAAACTGCCCGGCATCGGAATTGAAATCGCCGTAAACATGAAGGTAACTGGTTGGATTTTGTGTTAGATTTGCACCGGATTGAATGGTAATATTTTTACAATTTGCGCTCACGCCACTACTAATCACCGGCTGGAAAGGTGTTCCTGCAGGGATGGTGACGTCTACAGCAGAAGTTGGAACAGTTCCATCGTCCCAGTTAGCCCCGTTATTCCAAGCTGTGCTGACGGTTCCTTTCCAGAGTCCGGGTGAACCTGTAATATTAAGAGAATAATCCTCTACCTCTCCGTAATTTGTTATTCCACATGGGTCTGCAGTAGAGGAATAGGTTAGTCTAATGCGCATTCTATGCTCTCCAAGTATAACCCCGGAAGGTGGATCGATAGTAAATGAAAAAGGTGCTGAACCATCATTTCCCACATATTCATTAGCATCGGAAAAATCATTATCGTCGTTCCAGTCAACCCAAACAAATATATAATCACCAGAGTAATAATTACCAATTGTAACTGCTAAGGCTGCAGTTGCATCATTATCAATATTGGTTGAAAGATTGGTATAATTACTATATTGTTCACAAACAGTAGTATTGTTGATGGTCCCGATATTAACATTAGAGATATATTCTACACATCCGCCACTGGCAGCACAGTAATCGTCCAATGTAAAAGCAGCGACCTGGGTAATCCAGTCTGCCCAACCACCATAGTTACCGTTATATTCAGAAATGTACCAGAATGAATGGTCGTTTACCGGATCCACACTCATCATGCTGTAATCACCCCATCTTCTGGTATCTGTTTGCGAATAGCTTCCTGCCCAAATATTGCTTTCTGTAAACGTCATGGTACCTAACGCATCATCTGCCAATCGTCCTGTAAATCTGATTGAAGGATAGGTAGAAGTACTTGAAACAGAATACCCCAGGGCAATATCACCTTTGGCATTCATTGCAACACTGCCCATCCATCTGTTATTTCCATCGGGGCTGTAAGTGTTTTGCTGACGTATATACCATCCCCCCGTTGTTTTCCGGAGTTCGTACCACCGGACACCTGCATGGTTTGTGGCATCAACATCTACCGAGTGATTACAAACCAGTGAATAGTACGTTCCGAAATTCCTGAATTGAGGTCGGAACATCAATACCCAGGGTATACAATCCAAAACCTGAGTGGTACCAGGCTGGGTAATTTCACCTGCTCCAAAAGCATTAAATGTTGCGTCAAATGCAGCAGTAGCAATTGCAGTCGGGCCTGTCCAGGTTGAATTTGACGGAGTTGCCCAATCCACATGAAATTCCCAAACCAAAAGGCGGTCATAGGAATAAGCAGCCCATGCATCATCTCCAATTGCCCAAAAGTAGTTGGGTGTTCCATAAGGTGGAAAAGTTCCGTCACAATCCGAAGGTAAAACGCAATTAAAAGTAGTATTGTTAGGTACCGGTTTCCCGGGATTGTCAAAAGAAACCATATCTGCAGATCCACCAGTTAGCATAACACTTCTTTCTAATACGAGTACATCATCACCAGTTCTGTTGAGCCCCAAATAATAACCATCAGGCCATATCCCATATTTGGGATAGTCTGGTAATGAACTGAATGACCATGCATAACGGTACCAGGTTCCTGTTGGACTGGAGGTGGTTGATACCGCACATAAAATGTAATAAAGCCCGCCATAAGTGGATGTCGTCATTACACTTGCGAACCATCTATCGGCCTGCTCATCATAAAGGACTATCGGATCGCTGATAGATTGACCATAATATCCTGACCATCCGTCCCATATTGTAGTACTACCAGCGGGTCCATAAAGTGATGTTCCTGCGCGGTTAAAAATTTGAAAAGAGTTATTAACCATTGCAAAATAATGATTGGGGCCAATATCTCCATCTGAATCTGGAGGGGCAACACCAGACGAATTATCAGAGTTTCTTATTGCCTCAAAATTTCTATAAGGTGTTACAGTCCCTTTTGAACCATTTTCCTTTTGCCAGACGGGATCTTCTCCAATTGGCAATGCCCCTGCTTTAGGAGGAGTTATTTGATCTGGCAACTCATTTTCTGTCAGGTCAATTGCCTTTGGTAAAGAGGGATGCGGTACGATAGTCGTTAGTGGCGGGGATACATCGTGATAAACACATGTGGTTACCGTGGGTTTTGGCCCGGAATATTGAGCCAGGATAGGCTTTGTAAACAAAAATGATAACAAAACCATGCAAACAATAATGTAAATTTTTTTCATGATAGTTTATATTTAAAGGTTAACATTGTTGTCATTGCATTTGATGTATACAAAAATAAATAATAATATTTTAATTACCATGCAAAAATTTAACAAAAAATTAACATATATTTTCCCCCCGGATATATAGGGCATAAAAAAAGCAGGTAACCTGATGGCTATCTGCTCCTTATAAAAATTGTTAATGATCTGATTCTTAGTATCCCGGATTCTTAATCAGATTGGGATTGGCCTGTATCTGACTTGTAGGTATGGGCCATAGGGTCACCCAGTCGTTAGAGACTTCCGGTTTTTCCCATCGGGTTTCGAGGTACTTGCCGAATCGGATCATGTCATTACGCCTGTGTCCTTCGGCAAAAAGCTCCCTGCCGCGCTCAGCCAGCAGGTTATCTGCAGTGAGTTCGGTAAGCGGTTCAACACCGGTGCGGGTCCTGATTTGGTTGACCAAAACAAGCCCTCCGCTGGCATCACCTTTCTTTTGTAAACATTCAGCTTTCATTAAAAGAACATCGGTATACCGGAAAATTTGAAAATCATTACTGACATACCTGTTGCTGCCCGTAATGAAAGGAAATTTTGCGATACGGGCACAGCACTGCCTCAGGCAGGGATTTCTATCGATTCGAGATGAATATAGGGCTGGGTTTTGACCAACTTTTCAGCAAAGGTCATTACATCCTGTTAAGTTGAGGTGGATTCAAAGTTTGATTGTTTAGCTGTGGTTAATAGAGATATTTGTTCATTGCTGGAAAGACTTGCAACTAAAGACAGAAATAATGCGGATACCCGAAAAAAATTAAATTTCATTCATTAATTATTAACTGATTGAATACAATAGTATAGTTTGCAAATGTGACTTAAAATTCTTTCACAAGATTAAAGATGATGTCAACAGAACAACAGGAATTAAAATAAAAGAGTCACAATGGAATGAGGTAAACTTACTGTTTCAATTGCCTGGTTTCCCACATACATTCGATATTCGACTTTGTTAGTGCTCGGATTCATCACGATTATAGCTATTGTTCCATCGGGATTTATAAAACCTGTGGTCAGAAGCTGTGCCCTGTTGGATGAACAAATAATCCGCTGAGCTCCCGGACGGACAAATTTTGAAAAGTGCCCGATATAATAATATGAATTCATATAATGCAGGCTTCCATCACGGGTATCAGCATGAACAGGGGCAAAACAAAAATTTCCGACATGATTGGGACCTCCGGTTTCATCCAAAAGGATATTCCAGTCAGTCCAAGCCACAGCTCCATTGTTTAAGTCGCTGATCATAGCAGCTCCATATTTCTCAGCCCAGTGCCACTCTTCAATAGTTTTCCAGCTAAAGGGGTAATTGCAGGCTTCGGTCAGCATAAGAGGTTTATCCGGAAAAGCATCTGTAACAAGCTTAACATTCTCAGGTGTAGGCGCGCCTGTCCAGCTTTCATACCAGTGAAACCCGATACCCCAGACATACTTAGCTGCTTCCTGATCGCTTAAAATTATATTGGCCCTATGGTATAACAGGTCACGGTTGTGGTCCCAGGCGATAAGTTTTTTTTCTTTTAAACCGTTCAACCATAGTTTTGGTCCGAGGTAATTCTTGATGAAATCGCGCTCTTCTTCGGCTGTATAAATGCAGGATTCCCAGGTCTGTTTGGCCATAGGTTCATTTTGTACCGTCAGCCCCCATACAGGGATTCCTTCTTTTTCATATGAATGAATATACTTCACAAAATACTCGGCCCATGAATCGTAAAATTCCGGAAGGAGTTTCCCTCCGTGAAGCATGTCATTATTGTCTTTCATCCATGCTGGTGGGCTCCAGGGGCTCACATACAACTTTAAAGATCCTCCTGCAGATTCTATACAACGCTTGATAAATGGGATCCGATACTGTTTGTCGTGAGCAATGCTAAAGGATTTTAACTGCTTGTCTCCATCTTCAACATAGGTATAACTACCACTCGAAAAATCACAACTGTGGATATTTGTACGTGCCAGAGAATAACCAATTCCGTTTTCGAGGGAGAAATAGGAATTTAAAAATAATTTCTGCTTTTCAGCCGGTAACTTATAAAATGTCTCGGCAGATGCGTCGGTTAGTGCTCCGCCAATTCCAATAAAAGATTGAAAACTGTGCCCGGGATCAACAAAAATACAGGGTTGATTTTCGAAGGGCTGGCCAAAGGTGTCAAAAACAAGTGTATCAGATGGGGTCAGCCTGAAATTGGTATTTTCGGCAGTAGTGATTACAACTACTCCATGGTTTTTCATTGCAGTTTGATTATTATTTTGAGAATAAGTGACAAGAACACAAAGGCTAAAAAACCAAATTACAACATTTTTTATCATGGTAATATTAAATTTGATTAAAACGATTTACTCAATAATTTTCATTGAATACGGGAAAAAGCCATTTGGAGTAAAAATACAGAAATAAAAACCTTTAACAACAAAACTATTGGATAACAAAATTTTTATTTTGGTATTAAAAACATATATCACCACTGGATGGTAGCTACAGATTTACCATCCATCGTATAGCTAAAATATTTTATCCCCTGACGCACGGCAAAAGAAGTTGCAGTATTTCCATAATTGCAAACAACCATAACTTTATCTCCATCCGGGTTTTGAAAAGCTACAAGTTCAATATTTGATAAACCCGAAGATAAAGCAGATGCAATCCTTTTGGCTCCCGGTTTAACAAATTTCGAAAAATGGCCGATCGAGTAGTATTCTTCATTTTTTGTGATCACACCACCCGGATTGGTGATGGTTACCACTCCCCGGCAATCCCCACAACCATTATTTTGCGGTCCATAATTTTGATCCAAAGCCAGGTTCCACATCATTGCTGATTTCGACCAGTTTGCTGCAGTCCCGATAAATATATTTCTTAAATACCATATTAGGTTGTCACTAAAATTGGTAGCCCACTGACCACCGGAAATTTCAGTGAAATGCAATTCTTTTTCCGGATGGGCATTATGAACTGTAGACATGGCCGAAACATTCCCAGCATAGGCATGAAATGCAGAACCTGCAATATAGCTGCTGGCTCCAGGGTCGTTAAGGATTGAAATGGCGTAATTTGTATTATCCCAATTATGGTCGTAAATGATAATTTTCGTATTTAACCCTTCTTCCTGAAACCGCGGGCCAAGATTGTTTTTAATAAAATTGAGTTGTTCTGTGGGCTGCATCTGCATGCAGGGGTAAGTTGCCGTATAATACAGGGGTTCGTTTTGTGGTGTAATTGATGTAATGGTGATGCCTTCCAATGCCATTTCCTGTACATATTTTACAAAATAATCTGCATACACGCTATAACAGTTTGTTTTTAGCTGGCCGCCTTTCAGACTGCCGTTGGTTTTCATCCAGGCGGGCGGGCTCCAGGGTGAGCCCATTAATTTAATTTCAGGAGAAATCTGTATGATCTCCTGCAAGACAGGAATCACATCCTCGCGATCCTTATCCAGTGTGAATTGCAGAAGATCGAAATCCGTCTGACCAGCCGGTATATCATCATATGTATAATCAGAAAGCGAAAAATCAGAAGCGCCGATAGTGAGCCGCAGATAAGAAATCCCGATCCCTTCTTCAGGGTCAAAAAGCGATGTAAGCAAAGCTGAACGCTCACTTTCATCCAGAATTTCATCGATCAGGTAAGCGGATGAACCTGTAAGTGCAGCACCAAAACCATCTATGGTCTGATACTGAATGGCAGTATCAATGGTGATCAATGGAAATCCGGAACCAGTTTCAGTAATCGAAAGGTCTGGTTCGCCGGATAATAGTTTTGATTTATCACCTTTAGTGAGCCAAACTTTAGCTTTTCCAAGTTCATTATTTGGGATGGTGATGGTCACATTATCCTGGTGCATTGCGGTGTCTCCTGAAGGAGCTGTTGCTGTAAGGGTCACCTGGTATGTCCCCTCAAGATTATAAATATGAACCGGGTTGACTTCGTTTGAAATTGAGGTCGAATCGCCAAAATCCCACGCCAGCGACTTAAAATTTTGGGACTTATTAGTAAATGTGACGATCCTTAAATCAGACGTGTTAAATGCATAGCTGAAATCCGCGAAGACTTTGGGTTCCGGTTCTGGGTCAGGATTATCTTGTTTACATCCGAGGCTTTGTCCAAGGATCAAAAAAGTTAAACTTACCGTAAAAAACTTGAAAATATTTTTCATCATAGATCAATAACGTTGTAGATGTACAATAACGCGCATCAATAATTTAGCAAACAATGTTTGCCGGTTTGTCAGAAAAGCACCAAGAGCCTAAATAAAAAAAATCAGTACCCGATATTCTGAACCAAATTTGAATTTTTATCCAGCTCAGCTTGCGGTATTGGCCATATCAAACGGTCTGGAGTAAGGTTATAACCTATGGGTGTTACCCCGTCCGGGCCTTTAACGTTGTTCATTACCTCAATGGCTCTTCCGGTGCGTTTTAAATCAAACCAGCGATGGCCTTCAAATGCCAGTTCAAGCCTGCGTTCTTTTTCGATGGCAAGTCGCATAGCTTCCTTTGTATTGGCGGAGGTATTTGCCAGACTGACCCTGCTTCTGATCTGGTTCACTAATGCTGCTACACCCACCACCTCACCCAATTCATTCATAGCTTCTGCCTTGAGCAGTAAAATATCGGCCAGGCGAATGAAAATATAGTTTTGCGGACTTGGCATATCAACAAGTCGGTATTTATTGATGAACGGGTAATTTGACTGCGGCCAGTTCGCATCACTCCATTTGCCGGTAACATCATCAAAAATAATGGATGATGTTTTCCTGATATTATCCTGTTCATCATCAAATGCTTTTACCAGGTCATTGGATGGTATGTTGAATTTTTTCCAATCCATGCCCCGGAACATGCTAACCCCCCAATTACCGCTTGAACTGGTGCCTTCATAATTGATCTCAAATATAGATTCTTCGGAATTTTCATGCATGTTATCCCAAAGTTCATCATAGTTGGGCAATAAACTGTATGGTCCGGCAATTACAGCATCACAATATTCCGACACCTTGTTCCAGTCATGTGGTTCGATAGTGGCATACACTTTTGCCAATAATGCATTCACGGCGCCTTTTGTAATAAAGCCTTTATTCACAGCAGATACAGGGACATCCGGCAATGCTGTTTCAAGATCATTGATGATTTGTGTATAGACTTCACTTGAGGGCGTTCGGGGAGGAAACAGTTCAGGCAAAATGTCAAGGTTGAAAGTTGTTATCGACTTAAGCACAAGCGGTACGTCACCATAAAGCTGAACCAACTGAAAGTACATGAAAGCCCTGATAAAAGAGGCTTCGGCAATAATTCCCTTTTTCCGTTCAAGAGTTAGTGTCAAATCAGGCACTGCCATTACATTGTCAATCACCAGATTAGCTTTTCCAATTGTAGAGTACAAATAAGCCCAGTCGCGGGTCACATTCAAATTTGTTGCATCTATATTGAAATCATCAATCTGGAAGTTGGAAGGGTTGTCAGCACCGGCATAGGCATCATCCGCCTGTGCATCGCCGTTTACAAAATAATCAAGCTCAAAGTACTCATTCCTGAAGTCACCATAGACCCCTGCTAATGCTGCTTCTGCTTCACTTGCAGTATTGTAAAGGACTGAGTCGGAACCCTGGTTCTCAACAGCAATGCCATTGGAGACGGGTTCAAGGTCGAGAAACTTTTCACACGAAATGAATGTTGCGACCAGTAACGCTGATAATAAAATGTTAGTTATGTTTTTCATAGTAATGATTCTTAAAATTCAACATTTAATCCAAGAATGAATGTTCTGGCTTGCGGATAAGTGCCATAGTCAATTCCAAGTTCAGTGGCACTGTTTCCAAATGCGTTTACTTCCGGATCGAAGCCACTGTAATTAGTAAATGTCAGGAGATTTTCACTCGTAAAATATAATGATAGCTTTTTAATGGCTTTAATTTTCTCGTTATTATCTATAAGTCTGTATGAAAGGGTCAGAGCTTTCAGCCTTGCGTAGGAACCGTCTTCGATAAACCGTGTTGAATTGCGCACGTTATCCATATTTCCTGACCTCGGAACTTCGGTAATCTGTCCGGGAGTTGTCCAGCGGTCCTCAACCACTTTCGACTGGTTTTTGCTGTCAAACATTCCTTCAAGATCAATGCGGGTTGCATTATAAATATCATTGCCAACACTGCCCTGGAAGAAAATGTTTAAATCCCACCTTTTATACGACAAAGAGTTGGTAAAGCCAAAAATGAAATCGGGCTGAGCATCTCCAATCACCGTGCGGTCACTGCTGTTAATAATTCCATTGTTGTCAATATCCTTATAAATAATATCTCCGGTTTGCGGATCGACCCCTTCGGAAATGTAACCGAAAAATGAGCCCAGGGGCAGGCCTTCTTTCACGATGCACACATCTGAATTGTTGCTGTAAATCCTTCCATAGTAATACACTGGTGTATATTGAAGATCCGTTACTTCATTGCGGTTAAATGACATGTTTAAATCCGCCTGCCATTTCACTTCCTTGTCAACGATTACACCACCCAAATCAAACTCAATCCCTTTGTTTTCAATGTCACCGGCATTGGTTTGAATCGATGTGATCGGCAGGGTATTTGGCAACTGAACATTGAGCAGAACATCGCTGGTCTTTTTAATATAAGCATCAACAGTCAGAGTGAGTCGTGCTTTAAACATGGTAAGATCGACCCCGATGTTGGTTTGTGCAGTTGTTTCCCACCTCAGATCGGGATTTCCATAAGTATATTGGTATGAAGCAGGACCTGAGAGTGGATTGGTAGGGGTCTGACGTGAATAGCCAATTAATCCGTATTTGGCATAGTTGGGAATTCCTTCCTGGTTTCCGTTTTTACCCCAACCACCGCGGATCTTCAAATCGTCAATAACTTTGATCCCTTGCATAAATTTTTCGGAGGAAATTCGCCAGCCAGCCGAAAATGAAGGCATTGTACCCCATTGATGAGCCAGTTTGGACGATCCGTCTTCACGAACCGTAACGGTGAGATAATATTTATGTGAAAAATCGTAAGTGACCCTTCCAAAAAAGGATGCCAGTGCCCATTCCTCCATGGTAGTATTACCAGAAATCGTATTTGCAGCATTCAGGGTCTTTACAGATACATCATCCGGGAAATCGGTACCCTCAAGGTAAGAATTGTTACCCTGGTATTTTTGCAAACTGCTTCCAAGCATTCCAGTAACATTATGATTACCAAAAGTCTTTGCATAATTGAGGGTATTTTCCCAGAGCCATGTATAGCCGTTCCATTTGTTTGATCGTCCGATACCGTTATTTACCCGGCCATAGTTTGTTTGAAACGGATTAAGGTAATAATCCCATTGGGTGCTGTTTACATCGGCCCCGAATTTTGTTATAAAATTGAGTTCCTTCATCAAACCTATTTCCGCAAAAATGTTTCCTTGCATTCTATTGTTGATACTCCGCTGATCAGGCCCTTCCATATAAGCAACCGGATTTTCCCAGGATGGTTGAAAAGGATTCGGATCGTACCAGGTTTTATCGGTGAGTACAAAGTCAGGATCATTCTCACCCTGGTAAGTATTCAGAAATGGCGGGGTATTGAGGGCGCTCATAATCACACCGCCTCTTCCTGAACTGGCATTATCGGGTGTATCTTTGGTATCCAACCTGTAAACGTTCAGGTTCGTCCCGATTTTAAGCCATGATTTCAACTCATTATCCAAATTCAACCTGACAGAGTAACGATCAAATCTCGCGGGATTAACTATACCTTCATTGCTTAAATAACCTAACGAAAGAAAATAATTCGATTTTTCAGTGCCTCCCGAGAATGAAAACTCATAGTTTTGTATTTGCCCTGTGCCAAAAGTTTCATCGACCCAATTATTAAAATCTGTGCGTGTTGGATCAACTGTCTGGCCAATTTCCAGCATCAAATCACGATATTGTCTTGTATTTAAAACCTCAATGGTTTTGCGAAGCTGAGAAATGCCATAATAAGCATTAAATGCTACTATTGGGCTATCTCCTGCTGAGCCATGTTTGGTGGTGATAAGAACAACACCATTGGCGGCGCGTGCGCCATAGATTGCAGCCGAAGAAGCATCTTTCAGAATGCTCATCGAGGAAATATCACTTGAATTTAATCCGTTGATATCGGTGGTCGGAACGCCATCTACTACATAAAGGGGTTCATTGCCTGCCAAAACTGAGGTTGAACCACGAACACGAACTGACATTCCAACACCAGGTTTACCTGAGGGCTGCACAACCTGCACACCAGCTGCTTTTCCCTGTAATGCCTGTGCCGGTGATATAATCGGACGATCTTTGATGTCTTCTTCGCCGACAACAGAAACAGCAGTTGTAAGATCTTTCTTTTTTTGTGTGCCGTATCCGACTACAACAACCTCATCAAGTGTCCTGCTTTCCTCGAGAAGGACAACATTAATCACGGATTTGTCATCAATGGCTATTTCCTGTGTTGTAAATCCAATATAACTGAATCGTAACACTCCGCCGGTAACTGACAGTTCAAAATTTCCGTCTGTACCGGTGGCTGTGCCCAGCAGTGTTCCTACAACCTGAACGGTAACACCTGGGAGGCCAATACCATCTGCATCCGTAACATTGCCGGTAACAATCCTTTCCTGAGCCAGCGACGAAACCGACAATCCGATGGCTAATAGTAGAATAAATATTTTTTTCATATTCATTATATTATAGAATTTTTTACTTAATAATATTGATACTGCCGAAATGTCCACGGATGATATTGATTGGAGCATGTTCATTCTTTCTCACTATCATACTCTATTCATTGTTTACGGAAGAGGAGGTTCATCATCCGGGTTGTCATAATGGACAAGGACATACCTCCAGTATCCGCTTGGATTGGGATCTGGCAACTCAAATTTATAATTGGCCTCAATGATCAATGTGTCAACTACTCCATCGGTCAGTTTAATTACATCATAAACCACCGAATCCTGAACCATCGGATCCAATTTTGTAACTTCGTATTCTGTGGCTGATTTAAAAAACCCAATAAAAGCACCATTGCCAATAGCTTTAAGTTTAGGGTTTATACCGTTTACAAGTTGAAATGTATGTGTACCACTTCCCCAGGCTGAACAATCTTCACCTTTAAGATTAATCATATCATCGGTACTATCGCAAACATTGGCAGCTGGGAATATACCTCCTTCTCTCCAAAAATCACCATTGGCATTAAAATCCATAATTCCATTGCGGTAAAAGGTCCATTCGTCGTTCAGCATGCACGGACGGAGATGCAATTCATTGTTATTCAGGCCAACGGCCCACCAAATTAATGAGTGATCAATGGGCCCGACTTCCAGTGGATATCGGCTAGTACTTACATCACGAAGCAGTTTCCAGGTTTTGGTGGTATCGCCCACCAATTTGGTAAGTTCGGCGTTTGGATCAGCTATTGTAACTTTAGTTGTGTAGGTATCTGTTGATTCACCTCCTTCAAGCCAGGTTGCTGTGAGTCTTACATTAAATTCACCCAGATTATTATAGGTGTGGACAGGATTTGTTTCAGCTGAAGCAATTGAATTATCACCAAAATCCCAGGAAAGAGTTGTGTAATTTTTTGACCAGTTGGTAAAAATTACCTTTTTGAAGTCTGCGGAATCAATCTGGTAAGAAAAACTCGCAAGGACCTCCAGGTCGGCTTTATCCTTCTTACAGGAAATGAAATGGGCAATTACCACAAGTAGTAAGACTGCCACACTCAATCTGATTGTGTTTTTCATAGTTACAAAGTTTTATTATAATAAAGCAGTTTTTTTAAATTATGATATTATAGCCAAAAGTACAAATATAAATAATTCTGAACGTGGAATTTTGAAAAACAATTTTGCAAATTTGAATATATCTCCAATACAGAAAGGGGAAAATATTGTAATCATAGATCAGCAAAGGGTATCCGTAAGTTTATATTTAAAATCTAATTTTCAAAAAATGAAAAGTCAGGAACAAAAAAAGGGGAGTTTACTCCCCTTTTTTCATTTGTTTAAATCAATTATTTAGAATTTTAAAATTTTTGCTGAACCTGATGAGTTTCCGGTGTAAATAGTTATAAAGTACATGCCTGAATTCAGGTCTCTGAGGTTAATCTGTGTTTGATCAACGGTAGTGTTGTAATCAAAAGATTTTACAAGCTTGCCGGTAACATTATAAATCTCCACCTTATTCACATTTTTCATGTTTCCAATATAGAGGTTGTCGTAAACCGGGTTTGGATAAATGTTGAATTGCTTCATTACCTGATCGTGTATTCCTGCAACTTCATCGTTGTACCAAAGTTCAATTTCATTCATACCTGCTACAACAGTATAAGTACGGTTCGGTCCTCCATTCGGAAATT
This sequence comes from uncultured Bacteroidales bacterium, assembly GCA_963749345.1. Classification (GTDB taxonomy): domain Bacteria; phylum Bacteroidota; class Bacteroidia; order Bacteroidales; family JAADJA01; genus JAADJA01. The sequence goes on from CAVVMO010000004.1 coordinate 2,560,241, forward strand.
CTGAAGTAGCCCAGTCACCATTAATACGGAATTTGTATTCGATCATTTCACCTACTTCAAAGCCTCCCATAGTGAATTCATACAAACTATCTCCCGTTGTGGTCAAATGATAGTCCTCGCCACCAGCCCACTCATTGAATGTGCCGGCAATATCAAGATAATCTGTTCCCTCAATAAAGTTACCGGAGTCAATCTGGAGGGACATATTAACGATCCAGTGAATTGCAGGAAGAGTAGGCACGACTCCCCATTTGTAGAGGACATCCATCGTGTTTGTGAGTTCCAGTGTCCGGTCTCCAACAGGGTCAGCATTGCCCCAGCCCATTCCCCAGAAGAACTTGAATGCGATTACACCTTCGGGTAATGAAAGTGTGATGGAATAAATGCCATCTTCTTCGGGATCCAACATTTCATTATTCGGATTTGTTCCTGGTTCATTCCAGGTTCCATAGATACCACCCAATGCTCCTGAAATCCATACTGGTTCGCCTGCTGTCATACCTGATTCGGTCATGTCAACACTGATGGTTTGTGCGGGTGGTCCGATAGGATTCGGATCGTTGTTTAAAATAATGTCATCGAAATAAATATCAATGTCTTCAGTCAATCCAACAGGGTCTAAAACATCAGGCAGGAAAGCAATGATCGGGTAGGTTCCGGTTTTTTCACTGAAGTCGAAGACGATATCTTCCCAAGCACCGGTCACCGTCTGTGGATACATGCTAGCCACTTCGATTGTGCCTGCTGCACCACCCTCAATTTTGAATTTCAATGGACTGATACGTGGTTTCCAAACTTTAACGTGCACATATTTATTAACGGTCACATCAATTGTAGCGGGCAAATTCGACCAGAAGCCATCCCATGGGAAACCATCCTTATCACGCAAGAAATGAATGACATAAGAGCTTAGGTTAGCACCGGTCATATCTGGATTGGGAATCAGCTCCATATAGCTGCTATCGTCAGCACCATTAAGCATGTAATTCAACGGGATGGTCTCGAAATTCTCCATGACCTGAACCGGGGCACTGCCGACAGCCGGATCATTATTCGCATAAATATGATCAAAATACAGGGTGATGTCCTCCGTCAATGTAAGCGGGTCCTCAAAATCAGGGATGAGCACGATTTTCACGTAGTCACCGCTGACAACGCTCATGTCGAAAACGAATTCTTCCCACTCATTGATAAGCGTTTGGGCATTCATGGGATTAACGTCACCTGAGTTTCCATTGGGTCCCTCATACTTGAATACAATGGGACTGATACGGGGTTTCCATAATTTTAAATGAACATATTTGTTGGCCGTTACGTCAATAGGTGTAGGCATTGTGGCATACCATCCTGCCCAGGGTTGACCATCAAACCCACGTACCATTTTACCCACGTACAAACTGTTATTTCCAGCAGTGTCGGGGTTGCTAATAACACTTATGGCACCATTAGCTCCGGCGTCGAAAATGTTCATCTTGATACATTCGAAATTTTCGATAGTTTGTGCATTCATTAAATTGATGCTACTACCAATTAAAACTGCAATAAAAAGTACTAGTTTTTTCATAATAAAATTGTTTTTAAATGTTAGTGATTTATATATATAATGTCAAAATTAAAAGATTTTAGCAAATTTAATATGTTTTTTTTACATAGGAGATTTTTTTTAATTTTTTTTTTTTACTCTTTAATTCTTGTTTTTAATAACAAATGACGTAACACCTTTTTCTATTAAAGTTCATTTGATTAGGTTTTCAGGTGTCTGAATTTATTATCGTCATCATTGGACTATCTACTGACATTTTTGGAGGTAAGTATGGACTCAACTTAATTGACATAAACATTATTTAGGTTAAAATTACCCACCAGATACCATTTATAGTCCAACTTTATATTACTTTATGGCCTATATAATCAGTAATAATCATTGTGATTTATCTCTTAGTCTTTTGGAAATAAATAAATTACATTGCTATTATTTTTTTGGTTGTTTTTTCAAAATCAACCCTGTTAAAGGATCCAAAGTTATCTGCGGTCTCTTAAATATTTGGCCTTCCAGTAAATCAACATAGGATTCGTTAGCCGGAATTTTAAAATCTAATTGTTTGTCTTCGAGATTAAAAATCACGAGAATCTCATCCATTTCATTGAACCGTCTGTAAAAAAGACAATTTCCTTCAGTATTAATAAATCCGATTTCCCCATTGCTTAATACTGGATTTTCCTTTCTGATGCGAATGATCTTTTTGTAAAAATTAAACAAGTCCTCATTAAAACCAACTGTATCATAAACCTTTTTTCTTTTCAGCAAGTTTGTTGCAGTTTCAGGTTCAAATTGACACTCTTTCCACCACAGCGGTTTCCGGCAATCAGGATCATCGGCTCCCCACATTCCCAGTTCATCACCGTTCCAGATGTGAGGAGAGCCGATGCTTGTAAACTGGTGGATGAGGTATAATTTAACTCGGTCGTAGGTTTCTTTATCCGGCTTGCCTGTTCTATAAGTAGAATCGTCGCTTGGCTTTGCATTATACTTATACTTGCCTGGATTGTAAAAGCAAGTTAAAAGTCTTGGCGAATCATGAGTTGCTGAAACATTCATCATCGAATACCGATAGGGGACAGTAAGTTTCGACCATTGATTGTTAAGGCTGTCTGCAAGTTGCTTTGCATTTATGTAAATTTGTGTATTCGCAAAAAAGCTTCTTGCAGGCCGGTATAATTGATAGTACATGATTGCATCAAAGACATCTCCACTGACAAAAGGCACAGGATCCATCATCTTATCGGGCCATTTTTCCCACCAGATTTCACCCACGAAGTATGCTTCCGGATTTATGTATTTTACGAACTTTCTGTAATCCCGCCAGAAACCCATGGGTACCTGGTCGGCAACATCAAGACGGTAGCCGTCAATCCCTTTAGAGATATCTCCATCCGGCGTGAGCCATCTTTTGGTTACATCAAATATGTGCTTCTTCGCTCCTTCATTGATATTTCCTTCATAAGGGCGGCCATTAACCCGTTCAACGGTTACATTCACTTTTTTTATTTCGGGCAGACTCCTGATGTTGAGCCAGCCTTTATAGTTGAATTCATTTGTATCGGTCGACAGATTATCAAAAGATATGATTTCATACCAGTCCTTATAAGGTGATTTTTCCTGGTTTTTCAGGATGTCCTTCCAGGCCCAGAATTCCACTCCGGTGTGGTTCCATGAATAGTCAACAATGATCCGCATTCCCCGCTTATGTACTTCATCAACCAGTTTTAAAAATAGCTTGTCAGCGGATGTCCATTGCCATGTTGAAGGATCGGCGGGGTTTTCTGAAGCGATGATCCGGTTATCTCCTTCAGGGTCCGGACCGAAATTGACATCCACATGGTGGTAATTTCTTGCATCGTATTTATGAAGGGAGGGTGCGTCGTTTATAGGGTTCAGGTAAATTGCTGTGATTCCAAGGTCGGACAGGTAATCAAGTTTGTCCAGCACACCCTGAAGATCTCCACCAAACCTGCGAAGCTGAAGTGTTCCGTAAAAATTTTTACCGATCTTTTTTGCCCAGGCTTCCTGATCGTACCAGTTGTGTGTCCATGGAGTGACTGACCAATCATCGGGTATGGGATAAAAGTCGGAGGCTGTTCTGATATTTTCAGGTTTGGGATCATTGGATGGATCTCCATTGTAAAACCGCTCTACAAAGATCTGATACCAGATTACATTTTTCGACCACTCAGGCGGTAAAATAAATTGATCTGGGTTATTTTGTTTTTTGCACATATTAAAAAAAAGACAAATTAGAATGAAGGTAATTACCAAAGATAACTTTTTCATAAATAAAATTTTAACAGGGACATTTGCATCAGTGAATTACAGGAATGATTCGGAAGTATGATTGATCATGATCATCAACTACCTGAAGGATATAATTTCCCGAAGGTAACTTATCCGGTAACTCAATAGTTATGATGTTTTGAAAATCAGAATCCTTGCTCAGACTAACCAGACTTTCACCAAATATATTGGTGACACCAACTCCAACGACATGCATATCATTTGCCTGAATAGTTAAGGTATTGTAATAAACCGGAACCGGGTAGATTTTAAAAAGGGTTTCCATAGAAATGTCGTGGATTGAATTATTCGGACAGGATTCCTTCATCCAGTCAATTCCATCATGCAGGTTATTATTAAAATCCCAAAATGCTTTATTTTCCCAGGACGAGCCGGGTCCGTACTGATCGGGATAAATATAGCAATCCGAACCTACCCATTCACCACCCCAGGCGATTGTTCCCAAACCTCCGGCATCCAAAATCTCTTTTGTCAAATCTTTTAGATAGTCCTTTTGGGTTGCAGTAGTTGGTGGATTGGGATAACCGGGTGGTATATTTTCTGTTCCAAGCACATTCACATGATTGTCGCTGTAACCCGAACTGAATAATTGAGCAGTTTCTAAGATCATAAAATCTTTCTGATAATTCGATTGTACCCATTCCACAACTTCAGTCCAGCTACTGAAATTTCCGAGGGAATGCCAGGCGTGATAATGCGATAATCCCATAATATCGAAATCGAGTCCCAAGGGAACATGGGTATTCATCCACCATGTCAAATCAGAAGCATCGGCAATATGAAGAGCGATTTTAATATTCTTGTTATAATCTAAATTAATTTCCCTTACAGCTGAAGCACCGGCATTCAGTAAAGTGACAACGCGCTGTGGGCTGTATGTCGGAAGACTCCCTTCTGCTAAGTTTGGTTCAAGGATTCGCCAGTTCGTTTCATTGCCAATTGATACTATTTCGGGAACCAAACCTTCACCGATCAGGTATGCAAGTGCATGATAGGTGTAATCATGAACAGAATCTGCCAGCTGATTCACATTATTCGCAATGGACTGCCATGCCAATGGAGCAACATAGGGATTCAGCATCTCATTTGCATCAAGGGCAAAGGATTGATAACTGAACGTGAGCAAAGTTTTCAAACCAGCATCCTGAGCAGCCTGCATATTTTCTTTAACTCTTGAAGGTGACCGGTAATCAACCGGTGGCTCATTTTCAACATAGCTATTTGAGTAGGGTGGAAGGTCCTGTCTTAACCGGATGATGTTGCCTCCATGGTCTTTAACACTTATGTAGGGATTTTTTGGCAGGCCATCCTCCTTGTACACAATCCCGCAGGTATTTTGAAGATAAAGGGCAAAATCCATCGTGGTTCCTACATAACAATTCTGCGCCAGGCTGATATAACCCATAAGCAGAAAAAATATTTCGGATAATAATTTATTCATTGTCAATTAATTTGAATTTAGTGAAGCCTCTGCTGACTTTAATCCTTCAGATGTTGCAGTAACTGAAATAATTCCTGGTTTATTTTCTAATGTTCGGATGATCAGCATAGCTTTGCCATAAAATAATTTCCTGTAATCAGTTATAAAAGGCTCGGTCGATTGAGGATTCCCATTTCCAACACCTTCAATAATTGCAGGACCTTTTACCTCAAAATTTATCATATTGTCAGCAAGTGGACAGGGATTTCCATTCTTATCTAATGCTTCCACTAAGATGTAAGACAAATCTGTCCCATTCCCGTTTAATTCATGCCGGTCAGGTGTCAATTTGATCTGATAGGTTTCTCCGGCAGTTTTTACAAAAGATTCTCCTATCATTATACCTTTATTATATGCAACCGCTTTAAGTTCACCGGATTTATATTCCACCCCATCCCAAATGATCCTGAATCGCTCGTATGATTTTTCTGAATCCGGTTTCTTACAACGCTTACCACGTGATTTTCCGTTTAGAAAAAGTTCAGCGCAGTCGCCGTTGGTATAGACAAAAACCGGAATTTTTTGTCCCTTCATACCTTCCCAATTCCAGTGAGGCAAAATATGAACGGTGGTTTTTTCCGGAGCCCAGTAACTTCTGTATAAGTAATAACGGTCTTTTGGAATTCCACACATGTCAACTATCCCGAAATAAGAACTATTGGCGCTCTGTTCCTTGGAAATTTTTCCTTCTTTTACTGCCTCATCATTATAAGGTGTTGGTTCTCCAAGGTAATCAAATCCGGTCCAGACAAACTCGCCGGCAACATAAGTATCTTCCTGTTGCCACAAAAAATCATCATCTGCGATTTCAGCCCATTCAGGGGCATTTAAATCATATGAACTTACCTGAAGGGAAGTGGTAAAGTCGGTTTTCTTTTCGGGTAACGGCAGCTCATAAAATCCCCGTGTACTGACAGTAGAGGCAGATTCAGATATAATTACTGCTTTCGTTGTATCCGTTTCCCTGGCCGGTAAATACCTTCTTCCATAATTCCAGCAATGTACATCATAATAATCGAAATGCCGCCACTTCACAGAACCTGATGCATCGCATACCATGGTAACCGGCCTTGCGGGATCGTATTTTCTAATGAACCCAACCATGGCCTCAAGTTTTTCCAAACCATTATCGATGTTCCATTGAATGTCACCCATTTCATTACCGACACTCCAGAGAAAAACGCAGGGATGATTCCGGTCGCGCATGACAAAATTCCTGATGTTCCTTTCACCGAATTCCATAAAATCGTTTTGCTTTAAATAACCTGCTTTTTGATCCCATTTATCGAAAATTTCATCGAAGACCAGGAATCCCATGCTATCGCAAAGGCTAAGTAATTCAGGTGCAGCCGCATTGTGGCTGGTCCGGATGGCGTTGCACCCCATCTCTTTCATGATCTCAAGCTGGCGTTCCATCGCACGCGGATAAAACTTTGCACCCAATGGTCCATGATCATGATGAAGGTTCACCCCTTTAATCTGAACCCGTTTACCATTAAGATAAAATCCAATTGAGGCAGTGAATTCAATTGTTCGTATTCCGAAATCAGTAAAACAAACATCTCTTACTTTATTTCCTGTTTTAATGATGGTTTTCATTTTATAAATGACCGGATGCTCAATACCCCAGAATCGTGGGTTGTCAAGATAGCAATCTTGAATAATATCGAGTGAGCCATTGGATGCAATTGTTTGAGTAGTTATTTTTTGTGCAACAACTTTGTCTTCCTGATCAAGGATTTGGTTTTCAATTGTCACAATTTCCTCTGCATTGCGGAAATTATTTATCGTCGTTATTATATGAATCTCAGCCCGTTCTTTATTAATTGTTGGGGTCGTAATGGAAGTTCCCCAAACATTCACATGGATGGGATCGGTGATCAGCATTTGTATTTTGCGATAGATTCCGGCTCCCGGATACCAGCGGCTATCATGCTCCCTCGTATCAGCGCGGATGGCCAGAACATTTGGACCCGTAAAATTTATAAGTTCTGTAATATTCAGGTAAAATGAGTTGTAGCCGTAATCCCATTCACCGGCCAACTTTCCATTAAGATAAACTTTTGGGAAAGCCATGATTCCATCAAAAATGAGATAAACCTGCTGTTCCTTTTGGTCAGGTTTCATTTCAAAATGCTTCCGGTACCATCCAATCCCTTTCCATGGAAGCTTTCCGGTATTTGCCGGCAAACTATGATCAAACGGACCGTTGATGGCCCAATCGTGCGGAATTGAAACATCCGTCCAACCCGAATCATCGAAATCAACAGTCTGTGCATTTTCTGCCTCACCTAAATGAAATTTCCAGTCGCTGTTAAGGCTTATAATCTCTCTTGCATTCACGCTGAGCGAAACTGACAAAATCAGGATCAATAACATGAGGTTGTTTATAATTTTCATTTAAAAGATTTTGGATTTTAATATCTGGTAAATTTATCGAAAACTGTGATCACCGGTAAAACATTTCCATCGTCATCAAAAAAATCCCGTGTTGAAATTCCTCTCAGATTCATGGTGGCAGGTTCCCACCAAAAGATTCCGGCACCAAGATTATCAGGTGTGTTGAGGACGATTTGGTTCACTTCTTCCAGGAATTGTTTCTGCCCTTCGGGTGACTCTGGAAAAGGAGGATCCTTTGTCAGATATTCAGTAGGTTCATAACAATAAGCTACCTCCACCAAAATGATCGGCTTTTTATACTCCTTTGCCATGAAATTCATGTTTTCTATCAATGAAAGCAAATTACCATGCCACCAGGGATAGTAGGATTGTCCAATGATGTCAAAGTCTATTCCATAAGAAAACAAATTGTCAAAAAAGTATTTGGTTCTTTCCAGATTTCCTCCCTGGTCAATTTGGATCATAATTTTCGGAACCGGTTGATTTTCGCAACCTGCAAAAACACCGTTTATTCCTGCCTGGACCAGTTCAACGAAATTTTTCCAGTTTTCAGGTATTTTTCCGTCAGGCCAAAGCATACCATTGATAATTTCATTTCCGATCTGAACCATATCAGGCGTAGCCCCTGATTTACCAAATGCGATAATGGTATTCCGGGTATAATTGAATACCGAATCTACCAGGATATCATGGGACAATCCTTCCCAGGCAACAGGCAAAAACTGCTTGCCCGGATCAGCCCAGGTATCTGAATAATGGAAATCAAGCAGGAATTTGTAATCCATTTTCTTTGCTTCCTGCGCCAGGGCAATAGTATAGCTTAGGTTGTTAGGAAGCTCAGTGGGTGTATGAAAAATCCTTAACCTGATCCAGTTGTAGCCGTGATCTTTAAATAATTGTAAGCCAGGTTTTGGAACGCCGCCCTCTTTAAATTTATACCCACTTTCTTCTGCCTGTTTCATAAAAGACAAATCGGCTCCAATGGCATATTCCTGGGTTAAACCCTTAAAGCCCGAAAGCACTATAATCAATAAAATACAAATGAATGAAACCCATTTTTTTGAAGGAATCGATTTGAATAACAATACTTTCATTTCTCTTAAATTTTAGGGTCTAAAGTTACTATTTAAAATCAGTATTTATTGTTAAAATATTAACATAATAAATATTTTTTTATAAATATTTTTTTAATTTCGCTACCTGATTTTTCGGGTAGTTTAATAATTAGGTAATCAGGTGAACTTTTATAAATATTTTAATTAACAAATTTAAAATTATCATGGGAAAACATTTACTTACTAGATTGTTGTTGCTTCTGGCGATAACGTTTGGTTCGTTTGCTGCATTTGCGCAGGTTGGTAATGTTACCGGAACGGTAACCGACGCAAGCGACGGAACCACTTTGCCCGGAGCATCTGTGGTGGTGAAAGGAACCACTCAGGGCACAGTGACGGATGTTGACGGGGACTTTACGATTTCAGTTGGTCCTAATACAACGCTGGTATTCTCATTTGTGGGTTACGAAACACAGGAGATCTTAGTCCAGCCGAATACAAAGGTCAATGTTGCCTTGCAATTGGAATCGACTGTATTGTCTGAGTTGGTTGTAATTGGGTATGGTGTTGTTAAGAAGAAAGATGCAACTGGTGCAGTTACTGCTATTGAATCTGAAAGTTTTAACCGGGGAGTAATTTCCTCTCCGGCAGGTTTGATTGCAGGTAAAGTTGCTGGTGTACAAATCAGTTCAAACGGAGGCGCTCCGGGTACATCAAATACCATTCGGATCAGGGGTGGTTCTTCACTCAATGCCAGTAATACTCCATTGTATGTTATTGATGGGGTGCCCATATCAAATGACGTACCAGGTGGTACTCTTGATCCTTTGAATAGTATAAATCCGAATGATATTGAATCATTTACCGTCTTAAAGGACGCTTCGGCTACAGCCATTTATGGTTCAAGAGCTTCTAACGGTGTCATTTTAATTACTACAAAGAAAGGAAAATCGGGTGCTAAATATCCTGTCAGGCTTGATTATTCAGGTAAATTTTCATATCAGCAGGTTCCAAAAACAATAGATGTATTATCTTCAGAGGAGTTTACCAATCTTTTGAAAAAACGTTATCCTGAACGAGTTGATATGTTGGGAACCTGGACAGACCCGGATGGTAATCCGGTTGTTTGGAGCAATGTGCCTGTAGATTCATTAGGTCGTGCAGGTTATACCCAAACCATCCACAACACTGACTGGCAGGATGAAATTTACAACAATGCTTTTGCGATGGATCATGCATTGAGTGTTTATGGAGCGTATAAAGTGCTGCCTTATAGGCTGTCCATTGGATATACAGATCAGGATGGTATTCTCAAAACCAGTAATTTTAAACGAACGACTGTTGGTTTGTCTCTGACTCCCAGTTTGTTCAAAGATCATTTAAAAGTTAATTTCAATATAAACGGCGCTTTTATTAAACATACATTTGCGGAAGATGATGCAATAGGAGCTGCATTACAAATGGATCCGACCAAGCCAGTGAACAGTCTTGATGGATCTTACGGAGGATATTGGGCATGGCTTGGCAGTACTGGAGTGCCATTGACTCAACCAACAAAAAATCCAATGTCTTTTTTGAATCTAACAGATGACAAATCTGATGCTAATAGATCATATGGAAACCTTCAATTAGATTATAAATTTCATTTTCTCCCTGAGTTGCGGGCTAACCTGAATGTTGGATACGATTTCTCTAACAACAGTGGAAATCGTTACGTTGCGCCTTATGCTGTTCAGGAATTCAACACTCAAGATGGTGGAGGCGTGGATAATGAATACAGCAACAAGAATGAGAACAAGTTGCTTGATTTTTACCTGAATTATGTAAAAGATGTTGAATCCATTAAAAGCCGGTTTGATGTAATGGCCGGGTATTCATGGCAGCATTTCTATGTTAGCTCAAATGCTCATAATAGCAATATCCCTACCATCCTAGACCCGATCACAGGAGATTCGACCGGGCAAAAATTTGTCACAAGTGATTTTGACGACAAAAGTGAGTATTATTTAATTTCATTTTTTGGACGTTTTAATTACACATTTAACGAGAAGTATTTGCTAACTTTCACCTTACGTAATGATGGTACATCCCGTTTTCATCCCGATAACCGATGGGGAATCTTCCCTGCTGTAGGCTTGGGTTGGAAAATCAATGAAGAAGCATTCCTGAAGGATTCTAAAACCATTAGCCAATTAAAATTGCGTTTGGGATGGGGTGTAACAGGACAACAGGATATCGGAGGCTATTATGATTATATGGGTAGGTACACCTATGGAAATCCTTATGCGACCTATCCATTTGGTAGTTCTTATAATTTTACTCTTCGTCCTGAGGGCTATAATCCAGACCTGAAGTGGGAGGAAACCACCACGTGGAATATCGGATTAGATTATGGATTCATGAAAGATCGTATTTATGGATCTTTGGATTTTTACCAGCGCAAAACAAAGGATTTACTGAGCTGGATTCCAGTTGCTGCAGGAACAAATTTAACTAATTATATCAACAGCAACATCGGTGAACTGGAAAACAAGGGATTTGAGTTTTCGATAGCAGCTAAAGCAATATCCAAAGAAGATCTTTCATGGGATATAGGATTTAATATGACTTACAATAAAAACAAAATTACTGAGCTGTATCAGGGCGCGAGCATTGCTACCGGCGGAATCGCCGGAGGTGTTGGAAATAATATACAGGAACAGGCTGTTGGCCAGGCAACCAATACGTTTTACGTTTATGAACAGGTATATGACGAGAGCGGAAATCCAATTGAAGGATTATTTGTTGATCGAAATGCTGATGGAGAGATTACTACTGCAGATAAATACTATTTTAAAAAGCCAGCCCCTAACTACTATTTCGGAATTTCATCAAACTTAACCTGGAAATCCTGGAGTTTTTATTTTTCAGGCAGAGCGAATTTCGGAAATTATGTCTACAACAATGTTCAGTCTGAAAATAGTTGGTTAAATAGAATGTACCGCTCAGAAGGTCCTTATATTAGTAACATTACTTCTGCGAGTTCAGAAACTAATTTTGAAACTGCACGCTATTTCTCCGATTATTGGGTTCAGGAGGCTTCCTTTTTCCGCATGGATGATATAACACTCAGCTATCTTTTTAAACAAGTTTTAAAAGATCGTTTGGATATCAGATTATCAGCTACAGTTAATAATGCTTTTGTCATTACCAACTATACCGGTCTTGATCCTGAGGTTCAAAACGGAATTGATGGGAATATTTATCCAAGAAGTAGGGTTTGGATGTTTGGTGTAAACTTAGTTTTCTAATTTAATTTAAAACTAAATAAAAATGAAAAAAATATTTTATATAGTCGTGATAATCACAGGGATGCCGTTTATATTTAATTCCTGTGTTAAAGATCTGGATACAGTACCTATAGATCCGGATGTGTTGACTTCAGCAACTGTTTTTGACAACCCTGAAGCCTATACCCAGTTCCTGGCTAAATGTTATGCAGGTCTTGCAGTCGGAGGTCAGCAAGGTGGTGACGCTATGCCCGACATCAGCGGTATTGATGGGGGATTCAGCCAATACCTTCGTCAATACTGGTATCACCAGGAATTACCTACTGATGAAGCTGTAATTGGCTGGGATGATGCAACCATTAAAGATTTTCATTATCAGCAATGGGGTGACGGAGACACATTCATAGCAGCAATGTATTACAGGATTTATTATCAAATTTCACTGTGCAATGAATTTCTGCGTCAGACAACAGATGATTTGCTTGATGAACGCGGTGTTTCTGATGAGTGGAGAAATAAAATTGCGTATTACCGTGCTGAGGTCCGGTGGTTAAGAGCATTAAGTTATTGGCATGCACTGGATTTGTTCGGCAATGGCGTACCTTTTGTGGTTGAAACAGATCCTATCGGAAACTTCTTCCCTCCTGCAATAACAAAGGTTAATTTATTTAATTTTATTGAATCAGAATTAAAGACAATAGATGGTTCATTGTATGATGCCCCTCATCCTGAATACGGACGTGCTGATAAAGGCGCTGCTTGGATGCTGCTTGCCAAATTGTATTTGAATGCTGAAGTTTATATTGAACAAAGCAAGTATGCAGAATGCAAAGTTTATTGTGATAAATTAATTGGTGGACCTTATACTCTAGCACCAACATATCATCAACTTTTTCTTGCCAATAACGATGTTGACCCCACAACTACTCAGGAAATTATTTACCCGATTCGTTATAACGGATCACAAACTCAAACATGGGGTGGAACAACTTTTATCATTGCCGCCTCAATCGGAGGAGAAATGATTCCTCAAGATTATGGTACGGCTGAAAATTGGGGTGGAACACGGACAACCAAAGAGTTTGTATCTCTCTTTACAGAGGATGATGGTCGCGGTTTCTTCTTTACTGATGGTCAATCTTTAGAAATTGATAATATTGGTTCATTTGAAAATGGTTATGCGGTTACAAAATTCAGGAATGTTTGGTACAATACAAATGGTGATACGATTCCAGGTTCAAACGAAACGCACATGGATACTGATTTCCCGATGTTCCGTCTGGGAGATGTTTACCTGATGTATGCTGAAGCTGAATTTCGTTTAAGTGGAGGAGTCGGAAGTCAATCAGTTGATTATATTAATGCCTTGCGGCAAAGGGTAGGGGACTCACAAATTGCATCATCTGATGTAAACGAAGAATTTTTATTAAACGAAAGAGGACGTGAATTATATTGGGAATGTCATCGTCGAACCGATTTAATTCGATTTAATAAATTAACGGGAAGTGATTATATCTGGACATGGAAAGGCAATATTAAAGATGGCCGTTCAACGGATTCCAAGTATGACTTATATCCATTACCGGCTCAGGATGTGAATGCAAATCCGAACCTTAGTCAAAATCCAAATTATTAAACATTTAAAATAAATGTAAACATGAAAAATAGAATATTAATATTTACGGTAGCGCTTGGTGTAGTTTTGTTTTTCTCAACTTGTGAGAAGAATGACAAAGAGCCAAAGTTGAATCTTGAATCTTCTATATCCTCTGAAATTTCAAGTCCGGTGAATGGTTCTGCCTATATTCTGACATTGGCTGATTCTGCTGAACCTTTTGTTGTGCATTGGTCAGAAACCATTTATACAGTTTCAGGAGATGTAATCCTTCCTACGCCCACTTACTCTTTACAGGTAGCTTTTGCCGATAGTGCATTTAAAGGAGCAAAGGAATTAGTTAATACAAAAAATCTTACTTTTGAATCCATAGTCTATAATTTTAACAAAGTATTATTGGCTATGGGAATGGCAGCTGACTCGACAGGTGATGTTGAATTGCGGGTTTTAAGCGGGATCAGCGATGCTAATTACACTGAATCATCATCTGAAATTATAAGACTTACTGTTACTACTTTCCAACCTCCCGTTCCTCCGCCGACAGAAACCAAATTAATTTATCTTCTAGGTAGCGGTACGACGGTGGGATGGTCAAATACTCTTGCCTTGCCGATGGCTCACCTGGGTCAAGCAAGATATGCTCGTGTTGAATTACTAACTCCTGGGGCAAATCAATTTATAAAGTTTATTTCAATCCTCGGTAAATGGGCACCGCAATGGGGAACTGATCCTACCGGATTACCGGAGGAAGGTCCATTGATTTACAGGCCTACAGAAGATGAGCCTGATCCGGCTGCAATACCGGTTGCCGATGTTGCGGGTAATTATTACATTGAAGCAGACACTGTTGGGTTGACCTATAAAACCTTCCTGACGTCAGGTGAACTATACCTGGTTGGATCAGCTACTACAGCTGGTTGGGTAAATACAGCAGGATTGCCATTTGAGGAAGTAGAACCACATATTTTTGAGATAACAACCACCCTTATTGCTGGTGGTATGAAATTCCTCGAAGTGCTCGGACAATGGGCACCGCAATGGGGTACCAATGCTACAGCAACAGAGGAAGGGGGTCCTTTGATTTATCGTCCAAGTGAAAGTGTTCCTGATCCAGCTGAAGTACCTTCACCGGGAGCAGGAACATTTACGATAAGGGTTGATTTAACAACCATGTCCTACTCGTTTACAGCGAAATAGAATTTGATCTGTTCGAAATTTTAATGCTGCCGGATTAATTTCCGGCAGCTTTTTTATTTTATGTAGATTTGTAGATTCAAATGAGAAATAAATTTCTTTAAAAAATTATTTTTATGAAGCAATGGAAAACTACTTATCTGCTGATTTTACTTTTTACATTAGTATTGTCAACTCAAAGCCAGACCGTTTATACCGATCCTGAATTTCCTATAGCTGATGCCAGTGTGATTGTATACTTTAATGCTGAAGGTACACCACTCGAAGGATATAGTGGAGATGTTTATACTCATACAGGTATTACGGTAAATGGAAATCAATGGCAGCATGTAATCGGTTCGTGGGGAAATAATACAACTCAACCAAAATTAACAAAGATTTCAGCAAATCTTTATAAACTTGAAATGAATCCAACAATTCGCGGATTCTATGGGGCATCTGCTAACGAAAACATCACAGAAATGTGTTTTGTGTTCAGGAGTAGTTCTCCTCAATATATCCAAACTTCTGACCTTTTTGTTGATGTATTCAGCCTTGAACTGAGCATTGTTATCCAGCAACCTCTCGAATCGCAGTTGCTTGCGCAGCTCAATGATGAAATTGAAATAGAAGCTATAAGTCCATTGGCTGATAGCATGTTTCTTTACATTAACGATGAATTGATCAAATCGGTAGAGGGGATCAACTTAACTGAAACAATTCTGGCCGATAATTTTGGCAATTACTGGGCAAATCATTGGGTTAAATTAATCGCAAAGAATGAGGAAAGTATGGTAGCTGATTCGTTTTCCTATATAGTTATTTCGGCGCCAACCGAACTTGAATTACCAGCAGGAATTAAGGACGGAATCAATTATGTGGATGAGTCAACAGTTATCCTTTCTCTATTTGCTCCCTTAAAAGAATTTGCCTTTGTTTTAGGTGATTTTAATAACTGGGTTTGGGATGAAAACAGTTTAATGAACCGAACACCGGATGGCAACCGGTTTTGGATACAACTTGACAACCTCAATCCGGGCGAAGAATATGCCTATCAATATTTTGTTGATGGAACTGCATTTATTGGAGATCCTTATTGCGAGAAAGTTCTCGATCCATGGAATGATCAGTACATTTCGAATACAACCTATCCCAACTTAAAACCTTATCCGAACGGATTGGCAGACGGGATTGTTTCTGTTTTACAAACTGAACAACAACCGTACATCTGGGTAACAAATACATTTGAACCTCCGGCTAAAACAGACCTCATTGTCTATGAATTACTGATCCGTGATTTCATTGGTGCTCATTCGTTTGCTGTTCTTAAGGATACTTTATCGTATTTAAAAACACTGGGTATCAATGCCATTGAATTGATGCCGATCAATGAATTCGAGGGAAACTTGAGTTGGGGTTATAACCCGAATTTTTATTTTGCTCCCGATAAATATTATGGTCCGAAAAATACTGTGAAAGAATTTATTGATGTTTGCCATAGCCAGGGTTTTGCCGTCATTCTTGATGTCGTTTATAACCATTCATTCGGAACATCGCCCTATGTAAAACTTTACTGGGACAGCGAAAACAACAGGCCGGCAGCCAACAGCCCGTTTTATAATCCAGTTCCCAAACACGATTTTAATGTCGGTTATGATATGAACCACGAAAGTCAGGCGACCAAGCAATACATTAGCCGCGCATTAAAGTTTTGGATTGAAGAATACAGGGTTGATGGATATCGCCTGGATTTATCCAAAGGGTTTACACAAACCAATACATTAGGCAATCCGGGTGCTATGGCGCAATACGACCAGGGTCGGATCAATATCCTGAAACAATATGCTGATTCAGTCTGGTCAGTGAATCCGGATGCTTATTTCATTTGTGAGCATTTTGCCGATAACACTGAAGAAAAGGCATTGTCTAATTATGGAATGATGCTTTGGGGTAATTCGAACTATAATTACAACGAAGCGACCATGGGCTGGATTCCCAACTCCAATTTTGAATGGATTTCATATCAAAAAAGAGGCTGGGACGATCCGCATGTGATGGGTTATATGGAAAGTCATGACGAAGAGCGGTTGATGGCTAAAAATATTTATTATGGGAATTCAGCAGGTGATTACAATGTGAAAGATACAACTATTGCTTTGCAAAGAATTGAGCTTGCAGCCAGTTTTTTCATCACCATTCCCGGACCGAAGATGATATGGCAATTCGGTGAACTGGGTTACGATTACTGGATTAATTACCCTGGGATTATTGGCGAAGGAGATCACAGAACGGATCAGAAACCGATCAAATGGAATTACCAGAATGATTTCAGAAGGAAAAAGCTTTATAATGTTTATAAAGCGCTCATCCATTTGAAAAAGGAAAATGAAGTTTTCCGTACTACTGATTTTACACTCACTGTTTCCGGAGCGCAGAAAAAAATTCAGCTTGACCACAGCAGCATGAACGTTACGATTCTTGGAAATTTTGATGTTCAGGCAGGAGCCATCAACCCGACTTTTCAGCATATAGGAAAGTGGTATAATTATTTTGCCGGAGATTCGATTGATGTTGTTAATGTTACGGATGCAATCAGTCTTGAACCCGGTGAATACAGGATATATACAGATGTTAAATTGGCTAAACCAATTGGATTAGGAACCGGTAGTACAATCCTGGCAGATCAATTAAGTACAACCATCTACCCGAATCCCTCCGACGGAGCATTCAATATCTCTTTTGAATTGACCAATAGTTCAACCGTTGAACTCTCAATTATCGACCTGAATGGCCGGAGTGTAAGCCATTTGTATTCCGGTCGGTTGGAAAGAGGCAGCCATGTAATTCATTGGGGTGGAACTGATAGCACCGGAAATAAGCTTAACCAGGGAATTTACTTCGCTGAGCTTACAATAAATGGGGCTAAAACAGTATCGAAGCTGATTGTAAAATAAAGGACAACATCTTTTCTTTTTAAGAGCTAACCTTCTGTTAAAGAATGTCAGTTATTATATGTGAATTATTGATCAATGAGGTTTAAAGATGTGATTGGGCAGGGTGCCGTAAAGCTAAGGCTGATTAAAACGGTGAAGGATAACCGTGTAAGTCATGCCCAGTTGTTTCTGGGACCGGAAGGATCAGGGAAACTTGCACTTGCGATTGCTTATGCTCAATACATCAACTGTACAAACAGAACGCATGATGATTCCTGTGGAATTTGCCATTCATGCATCAAGTATGGCAAGCTGATCCATCCCGACCTGCATTTCATTTATCCGACAGCCCCTGTTGATAAATTGGATAAGCCGATCAGCCTTGATTTTATTGCAAAATGGCGCGAACTGCTGCTGGAAACGAGGTGTTATCTCGACCTTCCGGCCTGGTACGAAAAGATTGGAATCGAACGCAAACAAGCCATCATAAATACTCGCGATTGCAGCGAAATCCTTAAAACGCTCAGTTATAAATCATACGAAGCCGAATATAAGGTGATGATCATTTGGATGGTCGAAAAGCTTTTCCATGCGGCGGCGCCAAAGATTTTAAAGATACTGGAAGAGCCACCTGACAAAACCCTTTTTATCCTTGTTTCAGAAAACCAGGAGCAAATCTTAAAAACCATTCTTTCGCGCACGCAATTGATTAAAATCCCATCTATCGACGAAGATGTTTTGATGGAAGCCCTTATAAGGGAAGGTTATGAGCAATCAAGGGTGAATGATGCGGTTCGAATTTCAGGGGGTGATTATTTTGAAGCTACCCGTCTCCTTGGGATGGCAGAGGAGGAGACTCAGAATTTCAACTGGTTCAGCACTTGGATGCGTCTTTGCTTCAGTGGAAAAGTAGCGGATACGATGGAATTCATTGGCGAGATATCGAAAGTGAGCAGGGATGAACAAAAAGGTTTTCTAAAGTATGCCCTCAGGATGATACGGCAATCACTGCTAATAGGGGCTGACAGCAATGAATTGGTAAGGCTGAACAAGGAAGAGTCCGGATTTATCAACGGATCGGGAGCCAAGCGTTTTTATCCCTTTATTCATCAGCAGAATGTCCACCTGATAGCGCATGAACTGAACGATAGTATTTATCACATTGAAAGAAATGCTCATTCAGGCATCCTGTTTTTGGATTTATCGTTTAAGCTGGGAAGTTATTTGAAAATGCCTAAAGTTTAATAGCAACCGTTTTCTTCAGAAATGGTTTTGATAATGATGCAAAACATTTAATTTCTCGCCGGACGAGGGGGTTGTGCAGTTAAAGATTGGATGATTAACGGTCGATCATGAATTTTATTAATTTTGATGCAAATTTGGTTATGGACATAGAAGAAGTAAATCAGGATATACTTAAAAATTCTTTTTTTACGCGTGGTTGCTGTAAAACTCCCGGTACTTTTAATCCTGAAAAGGCTTTTAAATCCGGTTGTGCAAAGCTCGATTGCCACGATTGGCTTCAGGATTTAAAGCCAGCCTTTGATAAAGACCCGGCTTATGTGGAAGTCAGATTTAAAAATAGCAAGAAGGATTTTTTCAAAATACCACAAGGGATGAAGCTCGAAATTGGCGATGTAGTCGCTGTGGAATCTTCACCCGGTCATGATATTGGCATTATAGCCCTCACCGGAGAAGCCGTCGCACTGCAAATGAAAAAGAAAAATTTCAGGGTGGCCGTTGACCTGGTGAAGAAAGTTTATCGCCGTGCAAGGCTCACAGACATTGATAAATGGATATCCTCAGTTGAATCGGAGGACAAAGCCTTATTCCGGTCACGGGAATTGGCATTCGCTCAAAAGCTGAATATGAAGATCAACGATGTGGAATTGCAGGGAGATGGGACCAAGGCGATTTTTTATTATACGGCTGAAGAGCGAGTTGATTTCAGGGAACTGATCAAAATGTTTGCCGAGACTTTTAAAGTCAGAATTGAAATGCGGCAGATAGGCGCCCGTCAGGAAGCAGCGCGTCTGGGCGGGATTGCCTCATGCGGAAGAGAGTTGTGTTGTTCGTCCTGGCTGACCAATTTTTCATCCGTAACTACCAATAATGCACGAACCCAGCAACTGTCGTTGAATCCATCCAAGCTTGCCGGTCAGTGCGGAAAGCTGAAATGTTGCCTGAACTACGAAAATGAAATGTATCTTGAGGCACTGAAGGATTTTCCAAATCAGAATTTGATACTCAAAACGAAAAAAGGTGATGCCGAGTACCAAAAAGCAGATGTATTTAAGCGAATTATATGGTATTCATACAGAAATGATAGCGCAAGCATGATGGCTGTTCCACTTGATAAGGTACATGAGATTATCCGATCTAATGCACAGGGAACCATTCCTGAACAGCTCGAAGATTTTGCTGTTACGATGGAGCAAAAAACGGATTATTCCGTTCCATTCGACCAGGAAGAGCTGAGTCGCTTTGATGAAGAATTTACAAATTAGCAAATACTTACTTGCCCGGAATTAAAATATATCAGCATCAGTTCAGGAGAATAACCTTTGCGGGCATTGTTCTACTTTCAATGGCAATGTGGACCTCCTGTGATCCATCAGGATTTTATGAAAAGAACTCCCTCGTTAACTCAAAAGGTTGGAGTGTCGCGGACAAAATACCCTTTGAACTGGAAGCGACCGATACCCTGGCTTTGCTCAATTTTTATATCAACATACGACACACCACAGAGTATAAATTTCGTAATATTTTTCTTTTTGTCGATACTTTCTTCCCGGATGGGTCACAATCGAGAGACACAGTCGAAATTATATTAGCTGATCCTAAAGGCAAATGGTTTGGCAAGGGCATCGGAAGCATCAGGTCCAACCAGGTGTTGCTTAAACGCGGTTTCTCATTCCCGTTAAAAGGACATTATAAGTTCAGGATAGAGCAGGGGATGCGCGTACCGGAACTGATGGGGATAAAGGATGTGGGCATCAGGATTGAGAAGATGTAATTGTCAGTAAACAATCGGGAATTAGATCAACTGCCTCAATCGTAAATCAAAAATACAATATCACAAATCAGAAATCTTTTCTCAGCTTCTTTTCCACTTGATATTACAGCCAATGCTTGGTTTCTGGTCTTTCGATACTTCATTTCCATTCAATATTGCATCTAATGCATTGCGGATATCGTTACCTGTGACCGGTTTTCCGTTCGATGGCCGCGAGTCGTCGAGCTGGCCACGATAGAGGCAAGTCATTTTTCCATCGAAAATGAAAAAGTCAGGCGTACAGGCTGCATCGTAAACTTTAGCTACTTCCTGGGTTTCGTCGTAGAGATAGGGGAAAGGGTAACCAAGCCGGTTGGCATATTCTTTCATTTTTCCTGGTGAATCCTCAGGATAAAGTTCAGCATCGTTTGAGCTGATGGCAATGAAAGAAATACCCTTTGGAGAATAGTCATTGGCAAGTTTTATCAATTGGGCATTCACATGCTTTACAAAAGGGCAATGGTTGCAGATGAAAATGATCACCGTTGCTTTTTCAGAAGAAAGTTCTTTAAGTGAGCAAGCCTGCCCTGAAACAACATCCATCAAATTAAAATCGGGTGCTTTAAACCCGAGTGGTTTCATTGTGCTTGGAGTTTCTGCCATAAATTATAAATTAAAAATCTACTTAATAGCAACCAACTAATTATTAATTCACCTTAACCACCTTTCGGAGATAAACCTCTGCATTACATATAACCTTAACAGTGTAAATCCCTTTGTCAAAACCCGAAATATTTATTTGTTCAATTTGCCTGCCACCTTTGTAGCCAATCATTTCGCGGGTGATTAATGCTCCTTTGATATCATAAATGTTTAAATCAACATTTTGTGATACAGGAAGGTTCAATTCAACTAAAAGAAAATCTTTGACCGGATTTGGGTAGATATTTAATTCATTAAAAACATGATCATGCTTATTGATCCCCACTCCATTTGAAGTGTAAAATGCACTCCAACCCGGTTTAGTAACGGTCATATTTGAAGAAAAAGTAATAAACATTTTCCCGCTGTTTGAAGTCACCGGGTTAGGAAGGTTACCTGTTTCATAGGTTCCGGAATAGGTTGCCAACAACTGACTTGAGGCTGCATCGTAGATTTTAACAAGGTCCTTACCAGATTCAGTGTCAAAATCCAGAAAATGAATTGTCACTTCTGAGGCTCCGGGAGGCTGGATATTCCACATGCAGGTTGATCCATTGTGATAATGGAAATGACCACTCCCATCGCTTAAAGTGTCCTCTGGTTCAGTTAATTGCAATAGGCCACCACACCAGTTCGGGATAATAGACGAGTAACTGATAAACCAGCCGGGAGCAGTTCCTGAATTATCTGATTGAAAGGTCACCAGTACTTTGTTTCCGGTGGAGTTTATAATTCCCGGATTTGTAGTGCCGGAGAACTGCCCTAGTATCGGGCTTGAGGTCGTTTCACCATCGTAAACAGTAACAAAATCATGATTGAGTTCTGTTTCGAATTTGTCGAATTCAAGAATGAGATTAGTAACAGAATCTTCTTCAGTTTGCGGTGAAATCAGCCATGAACATTCTGAATTGTTCAGATAGTTGATTGCAGGACTGCTCCCATCTTCGATAGTTCCGTTCATAGATCTCAGCGTATCCAGGTTGCTGCAGTAATAAGGATATGAATAATTAATCGTATCCGGGTAACAATTAATTACGAGTTCCTGGGCAAGGTTAAAATTATTTCCACCCGGTACAAGGTTATCAAGATAAAAATAACCATCATACGAGCCACCCCAGCCCCAATTGAAATGAAAATAAGTTTCCGTTTGGTAACCATCCACTAAAAATGCATGACCATTTATATTGGGAACCGACCAGCCAGCATAATACATCGGGATTTTCTGGTCGAGATGGGCAACAATCACACTGTCCCAGTCCAGGTTTGTACTATCGCGATACAAGTACTGAGTTTCAGGTGAATAGTTAAAATAAGTGCGTAAAGAATAGGCTGCCTTATGATTCCACATACCTGATCCTGCAGGACCGTAATCCATATCAACTGATACACCAAGATGAAAAAGCAATTCTGCCACCGCTTCATTCTGCTCCTGAACCGAATTTGTCATTTCATTCCATCGGTATTCTGTATCTCCAAAATTTGCAGTAATAATTCCATAAACCGGATGCTGGTAAGTATAAGAACCGGTTCCTGTCAATGGCCACCTGAAATAATAGCAAAGTTGTCCCATGGCAGTTGCGACACAGCCTGTAAGGCAATGGCCTGCCGGACCTGCAGGATCTGCAGGGCACATTTGGTTATAGAACTGACCCTGATCCCAGGTAGAGATCAGCATTGGAGAAACTTCTTTTTCAAATTTCAGGTTCAGTAATTTTGAAGGATCATCGGTTAAAAGCCGGTTCCATTCCGAAATCGTTTCAGGCAGAGGTTCGATTTTGTTTGTTTGCGCATAATTAATCTGGTCATAGTATTGCTTTACCCATGAAGTGAATTGGGGTGGTTGATGAGTGTCAGAATATGTCGAATTAAGGGAATATGCCGGTACAGGGATTGTATTTTTAAAACCTGAAACAATTACATATCCTTTTGGATTAATATTAAATACGTAGTAAATCGGATTACCCTTATCACCGACCAAATAATAATTCAGGATACCTAAATCATCTATCCTGGTGTTTTCATACTGGTTGATTCTTTCGTAAAAGAAATTTCTTGCTGCTTTTTCAGCATCGGCAACAGATACTTGTTGACCCAAAACAGTCATCAGTAAAGGAGCAACAAGAAAAGCGGTAAGGATTGTTCTTTTCATATTCCAACTTTTAAAAAGATTTATAAAAGTATAAATAATCTTTAATATAAATTGGATTTAAGCCAAAGGTGCTGATTTGATATTTTTGTGCCTTAAAACCTAAAACGACAAATAAAAAAGCCTCCTGTTTTTTACAGAAGGCTTTAAAATTAAAGCTATATCGAGTTATTTAATTACAACTTTTTTATTTACAGTTCCATTGTCATTAGTAAGGCTGAGGAAATATATTCCTTTCGCAAGATTGGAAAGATCAATGGTGTTTACATAATATCCTGCAAAATCTTTAGCATCCTCAGAATAAACTACCGTTCCTGTTGCAGAAATCAGTCTGACTTCAAGTGATTGATTCTCTTCCACTTTAAAGCTAATGTTAAGTAAATTCTCAGCAGGATTAGGGTAAACCATCAAATGATCAAAACCGTCAACCTGATCTTCAACCGAGGTGTTTGCTATTTCCCACTCTGCAGTCCAGCCCGGACGGTTAATGGCTCCGTCAGCCTGGAATATAAGAAATAGCTTGCCACTGGGAATGGTAATAGGATCCGGCATATTTCCGGCAGTATATTCGCCTGAATAGGTAGCCAATAACTGGTTATTGCTTCCATCGTATATCTTCAAGACATCCTTGTCTTCTTCGGTATCAAATTCCGTAAAAGAGAGGGTCAAATCTGAAGCCCATTCAGGAGAAACTTGCCACATGCAATTTGATTGGTCCTTATAATAAAACGTTCCGCTTCCATCATCAAATGATCCTGATGTAGCAGTAATTGTAGTTAAACTTGAACACCAGGTGGGTTGGGTAGAACTGTATTGCACCCTGAATCCGGTACCTGTTGTGGCGTCGCCATCACCCTGAAAAACAATCAGCATTTTATTTCCTGTTGAATAGATGGGAGATGCAGGAGGCACTGTTCCGGAATAAGTTCCTAAAACCGGTGCTGATGTTGTTTCTCCATCATAGATGGTAATGATATCCTCCGATTCGGTATCGAGAACGATAAAATTCAATTGAATTTTAGTGACAGAATCATTGGCAGTCTGCGGATCAATCAGCCAACTGCAATTGACATTCGGATCATAGTTTTGCTGTGGTCCGCTTCCGTCTTCAATTGAACCAATAAGATTGGTATTTACAATATCTGGATTACAGCCATAAGGATATGCAGCATCGGCAGGAAAAATCTTCCTGACCATAGCTTGCTGGTAATACCATTCATAACCGGAAGGGCTTGCAATATCAAACCACCCATTTCCATAACCACCCCATCCAAAATTAAAATGAAAAGTGCCGTCAGAATGATAACCGTCCAATACAAAAGCGTGTCCAGAACCTCCGGTTTGAGCATCCCGGCCTGAGTAATATAACGGTCGTATTAAGTCTAATTCATCTTCAATATAGCCCTTCCATGTTGTAAAAGCTGTATTATTTCGGTTCAAAAATTGAATTTGATTGCTGTAACCAAAGTACGTTCTCATGGCAAAAGGTACATCTTGGCTATATGCGCCGGAACCACCAGAACTAAAATAATCCATATCAACAGACACTCCTGCATGAAAACTGATTAAAGCAATAGGTAAAATTACTTTTGAAGTAGCGTTGTCATGCATTCCATCCCAGTCATAAATGGTCTCGCCAAAATTTGCAGAGATTATACCGGCCTGGCCGCCGTTATAGCTGTGAGATCCTGTTCCCTGGTGCGGATATCTCCAATAAAGCATGATCTGTGACATCGCGGTGGCTACACATCCAACCAATGCTTTACCTGATGAATTTGGTTGTGTGGTTCGGGGAGGGCAGTAATAATTGTACGGATGGACCTGGTCCCATGTGCAGGTTAACAAAGGTTCGATGGATTTACCCCCTCCTTTAAGGGATAAATTTGAAATGTCGGAAAATTCTTTCCACTGAGATTTTATTTCACCGGTTGCCTCTAAATTATTTTCCCTGATGAATTTAACAGCGCCTGCCCTGCCATTTATCCAGCCTGAAAAGTTATCAGGAAGGTTTGCGGGGATGTATTGGCTCTCGAATGAATAACCAATTACCGGGTTCATTGCATCATCAGCTGAAATAATAATAAATCCAAAATCGGAAAAATTAAATGCATACAACATTGTTTCTCCATCTTTCTGAATGTCAAAATTCTCAGAAATCTGAATGTCGTTAAAACTAACAGGTTTAAGATAAAGATTGACTTTTTGATAGTATGCATTCAGGGCGATAGTTCTCGCATCCTGAAGTTCTACCCTGGCAGCAAAAGCTATTCCGATAAATGAAATGAGCAATAAACTGAGTGTGAATCGTTTCATGATTTATAAAAATTTATGTTAATATTCATTGACTAAAACGTGCAAATTTAAAAAAAGATTTGATGATACAAACCCTTATTCAATTAAATAGTTAATATCACCTTTGTTAATAACGTAGACAATCAAACCTATAAAAAAGTTCAATCGGGGTTTGAATTGTTGAAAAAATATTACTTTTTAAGATCGGGACAGATTAAATAATTAAAAAAAGAAATATAAAACCGTAATTTTTATTAATATGTTTTTACTTTTGCAACCCGAAAATATGGCGAGGTAGCTCAGGTGGTTAGAGCGCAGGATTCATAACCCTGAGGTGGCGGGTTCGATCCCCGCCCTCGCTACAAAAAAACCCATCCGGCTTTTAGGATGGGCTTTTTTTTCAGTGAGGTAGTCTGCAATAATTTTATGATCTAATATCCCTCACTTTTTTTCATTCATGGCAGTGAGGTATTCATTTACCTTCTGGCAAACCAATTCGTCAATATTGCCGCAATGGCCTGAATGTTTGCAGTAGAATCCCATTTGCTGATCGAACAAAATGGTAAAGGGAGCCTCCGAAATTCCCATGGCTCTTTTAAAATCACCATTTTTATCAACATACACATCAATGTCAAGGTTATGTCCATAAACAAATGGTTTCACATGCTGGGTGCTTCCGGAGCAATCGATGCAAATAGCTATCATTTTAACTCCCTGGTATTGAATAATTTGCTCATAGGTATCGTACAATTGCATCAATTGGTCGCAACAATCGTTTTCAGTGGTTTTCCAGAATGTCATGATCATTGGCATTCCTTCATTGGAGATAATACTTGCTGAGATTTCTTTGCCGTCCAGCGTATACAGCGGAACATCAGGAAGGCTGGTACTTTGCGCAATCACTGCCATCGCAGCGGCCAGTAAGTACACGAAACTGATAATAAGTTGCTTTTTCATTGCTTTATGGTTTAAATTTGGTTTTCATACTTTAAAAGTATTGTCACAAATTTACGACATTTGAATACCTGTTGTCAATGGCAGAAAACCACTGATTCTTTGAAAAACCTATCTGTAATGCAGCTTTTATAATTTTAATGTAAAAACTTCCGGAGAATTTTCTTACCCGTTTTGTTAATAAGGAAATCCTTTATTTTGCCATAAATTACTACCGGTGAAGATTTACCGTGAAATATTCGTGGCTTTTTGCCTGATTCTGAATATCAGCTATGTGATAGGGCAATGTTCAGATCAGGAAATCTCGTTTCAGCCCGGTGAGAAACTTACATACGAAGTTGCTTATAACTGGGGAGTTATTTGGGTGGATGCCGGCGAAGTTTATTTTAAATCGGATACTTCAATATTGAACAATAAAGCTGTTTATGGTTTTGAAGCTTTCGGGACCTCTTATCAATATTACGACTGGATTTATAAGGTGAGAGAGCTTTATCAATCAAAGTTAGATACTAATTCCTTTCAGCCATTGTGGTTTCAGCGCAAAACTTATGAAGGCGGTTATGAAGTTTTCAATCAGTATGATTATAATACTGAGCACAGACAGATCATTTCTCAAGTCAAGCATTCCGGCAAGCCCTTAACTATAGATACCCTGCTCCTCGATTCCTGCCGGTTTGATGTATTATCTGCTGTTTACTTTGCCCGCAACATCAATTATAACCGCTATAGTCCGGGTGATAAAATACCCGTCAGGTTTATTATCGAGAATGAATTTTATGAGCTATACATCCGTTACCTGGGTAAAGAAATTATCCATAACAGATCAGGGAGAAAATACAGATGTCACAAGATGAGCGCCTTGCTGGTTGAAGGAACGATTTTCAAAGGGGGCGAGGATCTGGTGGTATGGGTTACTGATGATCAGAATAAAATACCGATTATGGCTGAAGCAAAAATTCTAATTGGGTCGGTAAAGGCTTACCTTTCGGGTTATGAAGGATTGAAATATAATATGGAAGCGGAAGTTCAAGATACAAGATAAAAGGACAAAGAAACAATGACAAAGAAACAAGGACAAAGAAACAAGTGATTTCTTTAAGAAAACAACCAAAATTAAATTTGTCTATTTTCGTGAAATCAAATTGAATGATAATGAATAGGTTTCTGTCATACCTTAGAGATCGATATGCCATGCTGTCAAAAATTATCCTGTTTGGTCTCAGCATTGTAATTCTTGTTTTGATCCTGCCTAAGGAGGGGAAATTTAAATATGAGTTCAGAAAAGGTAAACCCTGGATGCATCAAAACCTGATCGCCCCCTTTGATTTTGCCATCTTGAAAACTGCTGATGAGCTTGATTCAGAGAAGCAACAGCTTTTAAAGGACATCGTGCCCTATTTTAAAGTTGATACGTCAGCTGCAATTAAACAACGGGAAATTCTGGTAAACAATTTTGAACGTGCATGGAACGAAAGTTATAAGAATACTCTAGGAACTTCTGACAGGAAGCTTAAAAATCTTCAAGTTTGCTTATCTGTTTTTGATTCCATTATGACCATCGGAATCATCGAAAAAAATGAAGCCATCGAAGGCCAACCGGTTGATTATAAAATATATTCGATTAAAGGGAATGTTGCGGAAGAAAAAAAAATAGGAGAATTTTTCACTATTAACTCCGCGGATGTTTTTATTCAAAAAAAATTAGATCCTTACGGACCTTTCGACAGGAATTTAATTATTTCTGTTTTGGAAGCTTCAATGGTACAAACTCTAAAATATGATGGTGAAAAAACTGAAAAGGAAAAAGAGTCACTGATCAGCAAAATATCCCTTACCCGAGGTATGATTCAAACCGGTGAGCTGATCATATCAAAAGGGGAGCTGATCACCAACGATAAGATGCAATTACTCGAATCCCTCAGGATCGAGTACGAATCAAAGCTGGGTTCTTCTTTTCAATTTACAGGCATCATTACCGGACAGGTAATTTTGCTGGCCGTGTCGTTATTTTCGTTATTCTTTTTCTTGTTATTTTTCAGGAAAGAGGTTTTCAATGACCAGAAAAGAGTGGTTATGATCCTGCTGTTGATTGTGGCAATGGTCATCGCAACAGCACTGGTAGTAAAATTCAATCCGGAGTACGCTTATATCATTCCTATATGTCTGGTTCCCATTATTGTGGGAATATTTAATGATACGCGGCTGGCTTTGTTTAGTCACCTAATCACCATTATCCTTACAGGTTTAATTGTTCCCAATAGTTATGAGTTTGTTTTCCTTCAGCTTTTTGCAGGTATTGTAACCATTCTGAGCATCGTCAGACTTGATCGCCGCTCACAGTTTTTTCTTACTTCATTGATGATTTTCATCACTTATTCCATCATCTATGTTGGGATGACGTTAATTAAGGAAGGCAGTATTAACGAGATGAATTCTTTTTATTTTGTCCTGTTTGCAGGTAGCGCTTTCCTGACTTTCTTTTCTTATCCGCTAATTTATTTTTTCGAAAGATTATTTGGGCTGATTACGGATGTCAGATTACTTGAACTTTCTAATACCAATAATAAATTGCTTCGTGAACTGACCTTAAAAGCGCCCGGTACTTTTCAACACAGCATGCAAATGGCTAATTTGGCGGAAGAAGCTGTTTACGAAATAGGAGGAAATCCATTGTTAGTGCGAACCGGAGCCATGTATCATGACATTGGTAAAATTAATGAACCTTTATTTTTTATCGAAAACCAAACAACAGGATTAAATCCGCATGACGAACTTACATACGAAGAAAGTGCAGCGATTATTATTGATCATGTGATTTCAGGGGTCGAAAAAGCAAAAAAGCATAAGTTGCCCGAGCAAATCATCGACTTTATCAGAACCCATCACGGCACAAGAAAAACAGAATATTTTTATACCCTTGCCAAAAAAGCTAATCCCGATGAGGAAGTTGATCCAAAAGTATTTACCTATCACGGGCCCGAGCCTTTTTCGAAAGAAACGGCAGTGCTCATGATGGCGGATGTGGTGGAAGCTGCCTCGCGGAGTCTCAAAAAGCCGGATGAAGAATCAATTAGTATTTTGGTCGAAAACATGATCGACAAACAAATGGAAAACCATCAGTTAGACAATGCGGACATTACGCTGAGAGATATTCGGAAAATCAAAAAGATATTCAAGAAAAAACTGATGAATATTTATCACCTGAGGATTGAGTATCCGGAGTAATGAATGAGATACAGATTCATGATGACATTGATGAGATGATTCTCAAATTTGTTAAAAAATTTTCGAATAAAAATTTTACTATTTTCGCACCCAAAAAATTAAAAATTTATCACTATGAAAAAGTATGCAATTGTAGTTATGTTGGCAGTGATGCTGGTGGGCTTTAATCAAATTTCAAAAGCCCAGGGTTTTAAAGAAGGTGGAATTGATCTCAACCTGGGATTGGGCTTTACCTCATCCAACGGATTTATTCCGGTATTTTTCGGTGGCAATTATATGATTAAGGATTTTTTAAGCGTAGGTGCCGAAATGCAATTCCGGATTGATAATGAAAATTATTATGGTAACGATTTTAATTATCACCGGAATGGCTTTGCCTTTATAACACGGGGCGATTACCACTTTAACGATCTTTTAAAACTCCCTGAAGAGTTTGATGTTTATGCTGGAATTGATCTTGGCGTTGCTTTTTACGGCGATTATAAGAGCAACGACACGGATTATGATTGGAACGATGGCGATGACTTTTACTTTTTAGCAGGGCCTCACGCTGGTGGCCGCTGGATGTTTGCTGATAAATTCGGCCTGAATGCTGAGTTTGGCGGCAGGAGTGGCGATGGCGCTTACATGAAAGTCGGATTTACATTCCTGGTTAAATAAAAAATAATTATATAGATTACCAAGCTGCCAAGCAACGGCAGCTTTTTTTATGTCTTCTTATAAAACTGAACAAGCTCAATGGCCTGCACAGCTTCCTTTACATCATGAACCCTCAGGACATAAGCACCATTTAAAAGAGCAATGGTGTTCAGAATGATGGTTCCGTTAAGCGCCTCTACTGGTTTTATTTTCAGCACCTTATTGATCATCGACTTTCGGGATAATCCTGCCATGACCGGAAATCCGAGATCACCAAAGACTTTTAGTTCATTGAGCAACCTGTAATTATGTTCCATTGTTTTACCAAATCCGAAACCGGGGTCGAGAATAATATTTTCTGAAACACCAATTTCTTTGAATTTATTAAGCTGAAGTTCAAAGAAATTTTTTACCTCCTCAACTACATTATCATAATGCGGATCCACCTGCATATTTTGGGGAGTGCCCTGGATATGCATCATCACAAAAGGAACTTTCAGATGGGCAATTGTCTTCGGCATCTGTTTATCAAAAGTACCTCCTGAGATATCATTCACCATTTGAGCTCCTTCCTGAATTGCCATTTCGGCAATATAACTGCGCGTAAGTGTCAACGGAAAAAATAGCTTCGGGAAATTGATTTATTAGTGTTTTCAAAACCGGCTGGAGTCTTTGCCATTCTTCTTTTTGCGAAATTTCTTTTGCGCCGGGTCTTGTGGAAACTGCACCTATATCAATTATTGCCGCTCCTTCACTCAACATTTTTTCAGTTTGGGTGATGGTCTCTTTTTCTGAATTGTATTTTCCGCCATCAAAAAATGAATCAGGGGCTACATTCAGGATGCCCATGACAACTGGTTTTTGCAAATCCAGAATTTTATTTCTCAGCTTTAACTGGTATGTTTTTGATGGAACGGTACCCAAATCTATAGCCGGCATTTTCTCAAATTTTAGAAACGAAAATACAATAATAACATGTTGTGCGGTTTGAAATGCTTGATAAATAAATAAAGCAAAGTTGTATTCGTATTTACCTGAACCATTATTAATTAATGTTTTGTGCAACCCTGCTGCAGGCAGGTTGGTGATTTAGTGCTTTCGTAGCAATTTTAATTTTTTCGCCACCAATGCTCTAAAATTCACAAAATCAATTTTATTAAAATTAAACCGCACAACTCGTAATAATAATTAAATTGAATGGTTTACTCAAGCATTTAACATTTTACTCGCAATTAATAAAATAGCTTTATTTTTGGTCCGATTTTTTTAAACCATCTTTACAAAATAATGAATACTTCACAACAGTTTGATAAAGCAATTGACAAGTGCCGGGAGGTATTTCTGAAAAAAATGAAAGATTATGGAAGTGCATGGCGCATCCTTCGCGCCCCATCACTTACCGACCAAATTTACATTAAAGCAAACCGAATCAGGAGCATTGAAGAAAAAGGCAGGCAAAAAGTGAACGAAGGGATCATGCCTGAATTTATAGGCATTGTCAATTATTCTGTAATGGCATTGATTCAACTGGAACTGGGAGCTGCGGAAGAACTGGATTTAAAAGCAGAACAAGTTTTTAAACTTTATGAAAAGTATGTTCATGCTGCAAAATCTCTGATGGAGGATAAAAATCACGATTATGGCGAAGCATGGAGAAATATGCGCATCAGTTCACTAACCGATATTATTCTTATGAAGCTCCTCAGGATCAAGCAGATTGAAGATAATAAAGGAAAAACTTTTGTATCGGAAGGTGTCGATGCCAATTACTTCGATATCATCAATTATTCCGTTTTTGCATTGATTAAATTAAGCGAAGCAACGGAATTTCAGGATTAAAAAAATACTATGCAGATGGGCAAGGGAAAAAATTTATTCAGAGAGGTATTGGGTTGGCTGCTATTAATCTTAATTCTTGTTTCAGGTTTTGTTATTTCGCAATATGAGAATTGGAGCCTTTTGTTTACCTTCCTGTTGGTGGCAGAAATTGTCCTTGTCATTATTTTTATAAATTACTTTAGCAAGCTTCAGATAACGATCAGCCGGATGATTTTAGGTTGTTTGTTCATCTTTTCGGGTTTTGTAAAGGGTGTTGATCCTGTAGGAACGCAATACCGGATCGAAGACTATTTCATCGCTTTCGGGACGGATTGGGCGATACCATTTGCCTTGCCGCTCTCAGTCATCCTTAATGCAACGGAATTCGTACTCGGGATTTTGTTGTTGCTGAATGTGAACATGCGCATCTCTGCCTGGCTGGTCCTTGTAATGATGTCGGTCTTTACCCTTCTCACCTTTAATGATGCGACCAATAATCCGGTTCCGGATTGTGGTTGTTTTGGTGATGCACTTATCATCAGCAACTGGCAAACTTTCTATAAAAACCTGGTGATCGATGCTTTACTTTTAATGGTATTTTTAACCCGTAAGCGCATACCCGGATGGTTTAATTACAGGCTGGAATGGACTTTACTGGCTTTTGCAATTTTGGGTTTTGTTTATTTCGAAATCCATAATATCCGGCACTTACCGGCTATCGATTTTATGGATTGGAAAGTGGGTAAGAAAATGGTGAATGAGAATCCTTTACCCCTTAAATATTATCTTAAATACCGGAATAAACAAACAGGGCAGACCAAAGAATATCAGTCACCTGATTACCCCTATAACGATTCGGCCTGGATGGCCCAATGGGAGTTTGTCGATCAACGTGTTGTTGACCCAAATCCTCACCTTCACGACCTGAGGGCTGAGGATGAGAGGGGAAATGATCAGACTCAAGCTATTCTCGAAAATCCAGGTTACCAGTTTATGCTTATTTCGTATGATTTATCTAAAGCCAATCTGAAGCAGATGGGCCGGATCAGGGATTTAATTAATTATTGCAATCAGAAAGAAACTTCTTTTGTAGTTATCACTTCTTCGTTGCCTGCTGATGTATTGATTTTCAAGGAGACTCATGACCTGGATACGGATTTTTATTTTGCTGACGATGTCATTTTAAAGACTATGATCCGCTCCAATCCCGGATTGATCTTAATGAAAAACGGTGTCATTCTCAGGAAATGGCATTTCAATGATTTTCCAACCGCTGAGGAAGTCGAAGAGGTCTATCCTTCTTTTGCCCAATAGGATTGCTGTTAATAATTAATTTAAAAGTTTTCTCTTCACCTCCTGATCAGTTTATCATTAAATTTAATTTTGAATCGTTTGCATTTGAACAAGATAGAAGGCAATATCGTAAGAGAAGCTTAAAAATTATTTTTACTTAGAAGCAAAATTTATGAGAACAAAAATCGTAGCAGGAAACTGGAAAATGAATAAAACCTTTGAGGAGGCAGATGATCTTATCAATGCTATCCTTGAATTTGTGAATAAAAATCAACTGGAGAATAAAGCGGTTATCGTTTGTCCACCAGCTATCTACCTTGAGCTCGCAACTGATCTTGCCCATGAAACTGACTTGTTAGTTGGAGCACAAAATATCAGCAATTTTGAGTCCGGAGCCTATACCGGTGAAATTTCAGCACCCATGTTACTATCGATGGGCGTTGATTATACCATCATTGGACATTCAGAACGCAGAAAATATTTTAATGAGTTACATGAAGTTCTTGCTCAAAAAGTCAATATGGCTTTGAAATATGAAATTGCTCCGATTTTTTGTTGCGGAGAATTATTGCCCGAGAGGGAAACCGGAAAACACTTTGAAGTCGTTAAAAAGCAGCTTGAAGAGTCTGTCTTTCACCTGAATAAAGGAGATTTTGCTAACCTGGTGATCGCCTACGAACCGGTTTGGGCAATTGGAACAGGGGTGAATGCTTCACCGGCACAGGCACAGGAAATGCACAGCTTTATTCGTGGATTGATCAAAGAAAAGTACGATCAACAGGCTGCTGAAAATACCAGCATTCTTTATGGTGGCAGCTGCAATTCAAAAAATGCTCGAGGAATTATTCAGCAATACGGATGTGGATGGCGGGCTGATTGGTGGAGCTTCTTTAGATGCGGAAGAGTTTATCAAGATCATCCAATCATTATAATTTGTTTATGTAAAAACTTTTCTCAAACTTTTAACTTTAGACAGTTAAGGCATTTTAAGACATTTATCCATGGATTATATCGAAGTGAGTTTTGTGATTGAACCCAAGTCTACGGGAACGGAGATATTGATTGCCATGTTATCACAAATTGGATATGAAAGTTTTATGGAAGCAGAAGAAACCCTGAAGGCTTACATCCCTTCACCGGATTTCAGACTACCAGAATTGGAAGACCTGTCTGACCTTCTTTCAAAGAACTATAGTTTAGCTTTTACCCATCAGCTGCTGAAAAGCCATAATTGGAATGAAGTTTGGGAAAGCAATTTTCATCCTGTGTTGATTTTGGATAAAGTTTATGTAAGGGCTCCTTTTCATAAATCAAATGATTCAGTAAAGTACGAAATTGTGATTGAACCCAAAATGTCATTTGGAACCGCACACCACGAAACCACCTCAATGATGATTGAGTTGATGCTGGAAGAGAACCTGTCAGGCAGTTCGGTTTTAGACATGGGCTGTGGTACGGGCATCCTGGCAATATTAGCCGAAATGTTGGGTGCAAAAATCATAATGGCCATCGACAATGATGAAAGGGCTTATGAAAACACACTGGAAAATATCCGCAAAAATAAATGCAGGAAAATCAGCGTTTTTATGGGCAATGTTGGATTGCTAAAAAACGAGAGATTCGGGCTCATTCTGGCCAACATAAATAGAAATGTTTTACTGGAGGATATGAATATCTATGCTGATCATTTGATTTCGGGAGGTGTCCTTCTAATGAGTGGTTTTTATCGTGATGATCTCGATATAATTCTGCAGTCTGCAATGGACTCCGGATTAATTCCTGACAAAAAAATCATTAAAAATGACTGGCTAGCAGCCCGTTTTATCAAATCAAAACAGTCTGTAGCAAAATGATTCATAAGTTCAGATATTTCATTAGCTTGTTGTTTTACTTTTCCCTATCGGGATTGTTTTCTCAAAATCTCAAGGAATTCTCCAGAGATCCGGATCAGTTTTTTAGTGAACTGAACGATATGTTTTCCAAGTTAAGTGTCAAAGAGCAAAAGGATCTTTGCGATGAAATGATGGTTAAATTCACTGAATGTTGGAACACAGGAATTTACACAAAAGAAGTAAAGGAGAACATGAGGGATGTTTGTAATCATTTGCTTGTCCGCAGGATGAAAGCCTATCCAAATTTCTACAACTACCTTTCCAGCATGAATGGTCTGATGGAATATGACCATTCGGTTGAAAGTTATCTTGCCTGGGAAAAGAGTGTGATCATGCTTGTAAACGATAAAAGAAGTACTAAACCTTTGATTTCCTTTCTTCAAACCAGTATCGAACTCCTTTATGAAAATGTACTTTACAGATCCCAGGCCACTGAGTGGAAGTCGAATTCGAACGATTTCAGGTTTGATTTCGACACTGTCCCTGTTGTTCGGTTTGAAAAAATAAACCTTACCTGTTATTCAAATAATGACAGTGCCGTCATCTATGAAACCCAGGGAAATTTTTATCCATTGATATCCATTTGGAAAGGAGAGAAAGGCGAGGTAAATTGGCTTAGGGCAGGATTTCCTGAAAATGAAGTTCATGCCTATCTTAAAAATTATGAGATATATCTTGGTTTTTCGAAGTATGTAGCCGATTCGGTTAAATTTTTCAATAAAAAATATTGGAGCAGCCCTCTGCTGGGAACATTGGAGGAAAAAGTACTGGCTAATGTTACAACTGAAAATGCAAGTTACCCCCGGTTTCGTTCTTATTTCATGAATATAGAAATCCTGGAGTTATTTAATGATATTGATTTTATTGGCGGGATTGAAATGCATGGGTTCAAACTCTTTGGTCATGGTGATGAAAAACAAGATGCTTACCTGAGTTTTAAAAAGGATAGAAAAGAGTTTGTGAAAATTCATTCAAAAAATATTGTAATTTATCCTGACCGGCTTGCATCAGCATTGGTTTCAGCAACCATAATGTGTGAAGATGATTCGATCTACCATCCGGGGTTGCAATTGAATTATATTGATGAAAAGAAGGAATTATCCCTCGCTCGTATTGGTGAAGGGACATCGAAAAGTCCGTTTTATGATTCCTATCATAGCCTCGATATATACTCTGAAGCTATTTACTGGAAAATGGGAGATCCAACCATTAATTTTGAACCTGTTAGAGGGACTGCGGCAATCGGCATGGCAACATTTGAATCGAGTAATTATTTCAGTGAGGGACGGTACATGAAATTACAGGGAATTGATTTGATGAATCCACTGAATGTAATTAAAAATTACACTGAAAAATACAATGTGAGGGAGATAGGTGTCCAGGCTCTGTCGGAAGAAATACTTATGCCGCAGGAACAGGTTATTGCAATGTTGGTTACATTGTCAAACAGGGGCTTTGTTATTTACGACCGGGATACAAAAACCGCATTTGTTAAGGAGAAGCTTTTTGATTACATCAGTGCTATGAACCGCAAAATTGACTATGATGTATTGCAATTCAATTCTGAAATTTCACGTATACAAAATGCCTCTCTTGAATTGGATAGCTTTGGGCTTAAGTTATATGGTGTACCTATTGTTTTCCTTAGCGACTCACAAAATGTTTTTATTTATCCGCAAAACGAGCAGTTAATAGTGAAAAAGGGTATGGACTTCAATTTTTCAGGAAGGGTTCACGCAGGTAGTTTTGATTTTTATGCGCAAAAATGTGAATTTAGCTATAATCAGTTCAAACTTGGAATGCCCATCATTGATTCAATGAGTTTTATGGTTCAGAGTTTTGAAACCAATGATTACGGAGAGCGCTATCCTGTGAAGGTGAAAAATGTTATTTCCGATCTTGGCGGGGACCTTTACATCGATGATCCGAATAATAAATCCGGGTTAAAGCCATTTCCTAATTATCCGATTTTTAATAGTACAAAGGACGCCTATGTTTACTATGATAAACCCTCTATTTTCAATCGGATATATAACCGCGAGAAGTTCTATTTTTATGTTTATCCGTTTACTATTGATAGCCTGGATAATTTCAAAACAGAGTTGCTTGAGTTCAATGGATATCTTGCTTCCGCAGGTATTTTCCCTGATATAGAAGATACTTTGAGGGTTCAACAGGATTATTCTCTTGGTATGATAGTAAAAACGCCTGCCGAAGGGTATCCTGTGTATGGAGGAAAAGGAACCTATTTTGCCGATATCAGCCTGAATGATAAGGGTCTACGCGGTAATGGTTCTATCGACTACCTTACTTCCACCTCCACATCCGAAGATTATATGTTCTTCCCTGATTCATGTAATGCAATTGTAAAAGATTTTGAAATCGTTGAACAGCTTACTCCTATTGAGTACCCTGCAGTCACTGGTTTGAACGCCCTTCTCCATTGGATACCCTATGAGGACAAAATGATATTCCGACAGCAGGAGTTGCCATTTTCAATGTTTAATCAGCAATCGGACCTGAAGGGAATGCTTTTACTTACACCACAGGACTTGAAAGGCGCCGGAACCATGAGTTTTGAGGATGCTGAGATGCAATCAAAAATGTACACATTCAAGCAATCAGATATTTTCGCAGATTCTGCCGATTTTAACCTGAAATCCACTTCTCTTGGTCAATCTGCTTTCTCCACCAAGAATTATAAATCGCATATCGACTTTAGAGAACGAAAAGGTCAGTTTGTTTCAAATGGCGGTGCCTCCTTTGTCGAATTTCCAATTAACCAGTATATCTGTTTGATCGATCAATTTGACTGGTTTATGGATTCATATGAAATTGCAATAGGCAGTGCCGAAAAAGAAGCTGAAATGGCCCGATATGACAATTTAACCATCAGAGAGCTTATCGATATACCGCTTGAGGGTTCCGAGTTCATTTCCACGCGCCCTGATCAGGACTCATTAAGCTTTATTTCTACTGTATCATCCTACAATCTGAAGGAGTTTATTTTATACGCGGAAGATGTAAAGTACATTCGGGTAGCCGATGCAGCTATTTTTCCAACGGATAAAAGAATTGTGATCAATCCGGGCGCAAAAATGAATACAATCCCCGATGCAAAAATCCTGACAAATACCGTTACCCGGTACCATGAAATTTATGATGCAGTCATCGACATTAAGGGGAAGAATAAATATACAGGAATTGGTAATTATGATTATGTAGATGAGAGGGAATACAGACAAAAAATTTTCCTGAAGGATCTTGGGGTAGACCCATCCTTTCAAAGTGTTGGCAATGGCTATGTTTCTGATTCTACAGGGTTTACCATTAGCAATGATTTTGATTTTGCTGGTAATATTCTGCTGTATGCAAACCGCGAATTTCTAAATTTCGACGGAGGTTTCAGAATTAAGCAAACATGTAA
This sequence comes from uncultured Bacteroidales bacterium, assembly GCA_963749345.1. Classification (GTDB taxonomy): domain Bacteria; phylum Bacteroidota; class Bacteroidia; order Bacteroidales; family JAADJA01; genus JAADJA01. The sequence continues at coordinate 2,599,402 of CAVVMO010000004.1, forward strand.
TCCCGGCCGCAAGAGTTGGGTACGGTTTAATTCAGATATCAACCCGCAGGGTATTTACATAAAGGTGGATGAAAACCTCGTCACGCTCGATAATGACCCAATAGTTTCAGCACTCATGTTCTCAGAAGAAACCAACCGTTTTTATTCAGGATTTCTAACACCAAAAATGGCAAGTTCTGACCAAAGTATTATAGCAGCAAATGGATTTATTAGATTTGATAAAAAAAGGGAAATCTACGAAATAGCCTCTCTGGATAAATTAAAAGGCCTTACTACTAAAGGAAACCAGCTTTCCCTCGAAAGAAAAAAATGCATATTAACTTCTCAGGGTCAGTTTAAGCTTGGTGCCGATCTTGGAAGGGTTACTATGGGCGTTTACGGTACCTCAAAACATTATATCATACCTGACTCTACTAATTTCGACCTGGTTTTGGCTGTCGATTTCCCGTTTGACGATAAGGCACTAACCCTGATGGCTGAGAATATCATTGGTAAAAATCTTCAGGGAGTGAATCTTGTGAGACCTGAGTTCTTGAAAGCTCTAAACGATATTTTGGGTGATAAAGAAGCCGAAAAAGTGATTTCGGATCTCCGGCTTTTTGGTAAGTTCAGAAGATATCCAACAGAGCTGGAACATACTTTGTTTTTTACCGATGTTAAATTCAGATGGAACTATGCCACAAGGTCTTACATGTCTTATGGGCCTATTGGAATTGGATGTATTGGTAAAACACAGATCAATAAATTCGTTGACGGATTAATTGAAATAGAAAGGAAAAGAACCGGCGATGTGTTGAATATCTATCTTGAATTTGACAAGGGTAAGGACTGGTATTTCTTCAACTATAGAAATAACCTGATGCAGACCATTTCTGCTAATACTGAATACAATACCATCATTCAGGAGTTGAAAGATGATAAAAGAACTGAAAAGAAGAGTAAAGAGGGAGAAGAATATTCCTATATGATTTCCAATCTTAGAAAGAAAGCAGATTTCCTGATGAAGGTGAAGCAATAAAATTTGTAGTCAAAATGGAAATAATCCGGTTTTTCATTGCAGTAGTTTTGGCATATTTAATTGGTTCTGTCCCAACTTCAGTTTGGATTGGTCGGATTTTTTACCATGTGGATATCAGAACCATGGGCAGTGGCAATGCTGGAGCTACTAACACCATCAGGGTGCTTGGTTACAAAGCCGGAATCCCTGTTCTCATATTCGATGTATTTAAAGGCTGGCTGGCTGTAAATATTGCGAATTTTTTTTGGACAGATACCGGACAATTTCCTGACTTTATAGATCTTAAAATAATTCTTGCAATTGCAGCTGTTATTGGTCATATCTTCCCGGTTTATGTTGGGTTTAAAGGCGGGAAGGGGATTGCTACTTTACTGGGTGTTGGGATTGCATTGTATCCTTTGGGATCGCTCATCGCTGTTTTAATTTTTGCCTCTACCCTTATCATTACCGGCTACGTTTCCGTATCCTCAATAACTGCCTCTTTGACCTTTCCAATTGTTGAAATATTCATTCTTGGGCATAACGAATTCGTTTCACTTATAATGCTTGCTATCGCTGTCGCAGTCTTTGTTCCGATTACACATCGGAAAAACATCAGACGATTGATCAAAGGCGAAGAATCCAAATTTGTCATCCGACCCAAAAAAACTTAAGAATTTTTCAGTTTATTCTGCCTCGGTTACTCATCCGAAATCGGATGAATTTCTATGACTTTGATAATATCATATAACGATCAATAGATAAGCAAATTAGAGTCGTTATTATCCGCTTCGATTCCGAAAACATAATTGCATCCGGTTTGCTTTTATTTATTATGTAGTTGATATTCATTTTAATACATCTTTTGGTATAAACATTGAAACAGATTTGATGCAATATAGATAATGAGATAAAAATCAACCCATACTATGAAGACTATAAATATAAAATGCGTCCAGAAAGGTAACCGGTTGAAGCTATTATTCCTGGTTTTCTTTGGAACAGCAATTATGACCTTTAGCCAGCAAACTGGTTTGACGGAAAAAGATATTATTTCAAATGCTCAATCCCTGTTTGATAAAAAGGACTACCAGGCGGCAATGCCTCTTTATGCGCAGCTTGTAAGTGTGCATCCTGATGATCCTCAATTTAATTACAGGTTTGGAGTTTGCTCCCTTTTTAGCGACAGGAAAGACAAAAAAAGACCAATCAGGTATTTGAATAATGCTGCACAAACCATCCAAGATAACCAGGAGCTTTATTATTACCTTGGCATGGCCTATCATCAGAATCAGGAGTTTGCCAATGCCATGAAATATTTTAATCTATACCTGGCAAAATTGTCGTCAAATGCTCCTGAAAGGGCTTCTGTTCTTGAAAAAGTAAATGCCTGCCTGAATGGATTAAACCTGGCGAATAAAAACCTGGTTTCGGAAGTCATTTCAACTTCAAAGTTTCAAAAGGATAATTTTCACCGTGCATATGCAGCACAGGATTTCAATGGATCATTAATGATTAAACCGGAGATATTTGTATCTGAAAAGGAAAGAAAATCTGGAGAAAATAGTTTTGTTTATTTGATCCAGCCGAGCAATGTTCTATATTTCTCAGGGTATACAGGCATAGGCAACAACAGGGATATTTTTAAAGTGGAAATGGACGAAAATGGAGATTGGGGCATTCCGGAAAAAGCAGGTGCAGCTATCAATACTTCATTTGACGAAAACTATCCGGTTTTGGTGGATAATGGCAATACCCTTTATTTCTGTTCGAAGGGCCACAACTCATTGGGTGGTTATGATATTTTCAGGTCAATACTGGATCCTGTAACAAATGAATTTAAGCAGCCTGAAAATTTAGGCATGGGGATTAATTCACCTTTTGATGATATTGTCTTCATACCTACCAGGGACGATGCTTATGCCTATTTTGCCTCTGACCGCGACAATCTCAATGGTTCAATCAATGTTTATAAAGTAAGGCTGGTTGATAATGCTAACACGGAAGGGTTAATACTTGCTGAAAATAAGGATAATGCTGTTAATCATACAGACGGGAATTCCAACATTACAAATAGCATATCGGAAGATGGAGCTTCAAATGGCAATTCATATATTGCTCATCAGCAAAACGATGTAAAACAGCCATTATCAGATGCTTCCAAAAAGGCAGCTTCTATGGTAAATGACCGGTCGAAATGTATGGCCCTTGCCGACAGTGCGTTTACGATTATTTCTGCCACCAAAGACCTTATAAGGGATCTGACCAATAAAAGAGATCGCGCAAACGCTATTTCACTGCGTAAATCAAATGAAGCAAAAACTGTGGAGGAAAGGTTTATTGAAAGTATTACCCAGTTAGCGAATGCTGCAAATGAAGAACAATTTTTGCAGGACATTGAGAAGTCGGTAAAATTTAAAGAGGATGTTTATCAGCTGCAACAGAGGTCAAACCATGCTAATAAAATCGCCTGGAACTTAGGTAATCAGGTCAAAATAAAAAATCAGGAATTAAATAATCTAAAAACGCTTGCAAGTAAAATCCAGTCAACTTCTGTAAGCAGCACTTATGAGGAGACTCTGGTATTATTTAGCAGCTATAAGAAAATTCTGACTGTTGCCGATACATTGACAGATTATACCGATCAGTTGATGGCCATCACAAATGACAAGACAACCTTTAATGTTCCTCAGAGTGAGTTCGCTTTTGCTGAAAACCTTAAAAAAGCATATAAGAGCAACACGCTTCTGGCTGAAATGAATAATAACAAGTCGTCTTTTGATGAAAAAGTTCCAATAGTGGTGGTTGACAAAAGCACGAATGTTCAGGAATCCGGCTCAGTAACCAAGCCACAACAAAAACCGGCAGTGCTTCTCGCTTTAGTCGAACCTGTTGTTTTTTCAGCGTCGGGTTTTGCCTCAATTGATCCGGGAAATGAGTTGCTGAAAATAGATTTTGGAATTGACAACAGAACTAATCCAATGGCACTTGTGGAATCAATCAATTATTCAGCTAACGCAATTAATTTAATTGATAATGAATATGTTGAGTTGGAGATCAGTTTTAATGTTGATAAGGTTGCTTTAGCTGATATTTATCCCTTGATTGAACCCGTTTATGCAAATGTTTTTAAGACCTATGTTGAACCAAATGAAACAAGTTTAGCACTGAATTTTGAGATAGACGCTATTAAAGCTGTAAGATTGATTGAACCAGTTGAATATACTTTGGCAGATCAAAATTATAATGAAGAAATCGAAATAAGTTACCTCACGGATAAAATTGAACTTTCAAATATTGCTGCCATTATAGAACCTGTGTATTTAAGAAATCTGGCAATGAATGATTTACCAGACGAAGCAACTCTTGAATTGAACTTTACAGTTGATGAGGCTAAAGCAGAAAAATTAGTACAGCCTGTTACAGTAGTTTTGTTGGCTCAAAATCTTAATGATATTGATGAGGAGCTCGAAATGAGCAATATTAATGATAACACTGAACAAGTTATTATATCAGCTTTAATACAGCCTATTTATTCGGAGAATTTGGCTCTCAATTTTGATCCTGCAGAATCAGCTTTGGAACTGAGCTTTGGTATTGATGAGGTTGAAGCTGAAAAGGTAGCCGAGCAGGTTCAAATGACCTTGCTGGCTTATGACCAGATTATAATTGATCAAGACATCGAAATTGATAATTCTTCAGACGTTGTAAAAGAGGTTGAGATTGCTAAAGTTATTGAACCACTGACTTTTCATGCGTCACCAAGTGTACTTGCCTTTTTAGATGAAAGTCTTGAAATTAATTTTAACTCAGATGGAGTAAAAGCTTCAAAATTAGTTGAACCAATCAGCTACAATGAATATATTTCAGTGGATATTGCGTACTCAGAACCGGAGCTTGATTTAAATATGGATCAACCAGAAGTTTTAAGGATAATTGAACCGATTAGTGCAAATTTGCTTAGCTTCAATGAAATAAGTCCTGCAGATGATGAGATTGAGTTAAGTAATAGCATTGACAGGAATGGTGTTGTGGCTTTCGAAATCATACAAATGGTGGCATATAAAGAAACAACTCCTCTTATTCTTAAGTCGGAACCTAAGCTTGATATTAACTTTGCCATTGATCAAGCATCGGAAGCCATGGCTCTTATAGAACCTGTATTTGTATCTTACCGACAAACCAACTCTTTAATAATAGAAAATGAAGCAATTGAAATTAGCTTCAATAATGATCTTTTACCTGCAACAGAGATAAGCACTTTGACTGCTAAGAATATAAAATCTTCTAATATTGCTATTAATAATATTGTTGCAGAATCAGTTGATTATAAATTGGATGATAGGCAAGCAGCTTCTGCGGATGAAATTTATTTCCTTAGAGAGTCTGTTATGCAGCCAAATGAAATCGAAAGTAGTAAATCGGATAATGAAATATTGGCAAAGGCCATGAAAAATCTTGATGAGCTTTCTTATGAAGAATTACTTTATGCTGCAAACCTGACAGATGTGCTTGAGGAGAAAATGGAGATTTATAATCTGGCTTTTGTGCACATCAACAGAGACTGGCGAGCTTTTAACAATGCAGCAGTTTCAGCAATACATCTTGATGATCTGAGCAAGGCCAATTGTTACTTGTACCAGGCATCTCTGTTATCAGCAGATAACGGATATATTCAGAACAATATGGGGATCCTCGCTTGTCATCAGAACAAATTTGACAAAGCTGAAGAATATTTTATAGCTGCAAGCAATCTGGGTTATGACGCTGAATACAATCTTCATTTGGCTAATAATTTAAGTGATCTTGCTGATTCTGGTAAAACTGATAGTCAGACTGATTTGCGGAATACAGGGAAAAATCGCGATGCTGTAGTGGATCTTATTGATTATAAAGCTACTGATAAATAGATTACGAATCGGGGAATATATTCGGGCTGCCCAAAAAACGGGGCGGCCTTTTTTTTACACTGATATTTAATTTTCTAAACAGTTTTTTCTGTCCAAAAGTTAATAAACCTTTATTTCCCGATGGATGAAGGGGCTTTTTTCGTGCAATAAAAGGGTTATTCTCTTTGTGATTTTCAGAAAACGAAAGTGTTGGCAAAATGTTGAGAAAACTATTTTATGTTTCCCGATGTTCTAATTAAAAAAATAATAATTTTACAGGAAATTTAAACAAGCTACTTAAGAAACAAATGTGATATGAAGTTTATTGTATCGAGTTCTGTATTGTTGAAAAACCTGCATTTGATAAGCGGTGTAATCAATCCAAGCAACACACTCCCGATTCTGGATGATTTTCTATTTGAGTTAAAAGACAAGAAGCTGATCATTACTGCTTCCGATCTGGAGACTACAATGTCGGTTAGTGTTGCTCTCGACATGGCCGATAAGTCAGGTGTGGTAACTATTCCTGCAAAATTGTTGCTGGATACCCTGAAGACATTTGCCAATGTTCCTATAACGGTTAATATTGACAGCGAAACCCTGGTGATAGAAATTTCTGCAGGTGAAGGAAAGTTCAAATTATCTGGTCATAAAAGTGACGAATTTCCTTTGACACCGATGATAGAGGACGCCGTTGCCCTTAAAATAAATTCGGGGATACTTAAAAAAGCGTTTAATAAAACCTTGTTTGCAACAGGCAATGACGAGCTAAGGCCAGTGATGTCCGGCGTTTTTTGTGAATTGTCGCCCGAAGACATGACTTTTGTTGCCACTGATGCGCATAAGCTTGTAAGATACAGGAGAACAGATGCCACTACCGAAACGGCCGCTTCTTTTATCCTGCCGAAGAAGCCACTCAACCAGCTTAAAAATATTTTACCCGAAGAAATTGATGTAAGCATTGAATACAACCAGACAAATGCTTCTTTTACTTTTGAGAATGTAAACCTGGTTTGTCGGTTAATTGATGGAAAATACCCGAATTATGAAGCGGTTATCCCGAAAGACAATCCTAATGTGTTGACGATAGACAGGGCTCCATTTATAAGCGCCATCCGCCGTGTTGCTCTTTATGCCAACCAATCCACCAACCAGGTGAGGCTGAAGATTAGCGGTAAAGAACTTACATTATCTGCTGAAGATATCGATTATGCAAACGAAGCAAAGGAACGCCTGACTTGCAGCTATGATGGGGAAGATATGGAAATCGGATTTAACTCCAAGTTCCTGCTAGATATGCTGAACAACCTTGATTCAGAAATGATTAAGATCGAAATGTCAGCGCCGAACAGAGCCGGGATATTAAATCCGGTTGATGATAATAAAGAAGAAGATATTTTAATGCTGGTTATGCCAGTAATGTTGAATCAATAATGTAATTTGTTTTCATTGAAGAAAAGCAAGTCCTTTAGGCTTGCTTTTTTTGTGGCAACGAAAGGGTTGCATAGCTTAAAAATGGAGTATTCAATTCATAATCAGACGAACAGTTGAAGATTTTAATTTTTGGCGGAACCGGTTTTATCGGCAGGCATCTCATCCCATTGCTGGTCAGTGAAGGTTATGAAGTGCTTTTATTTACCAGAAATCCGGATTCAGTTGCCAAATATTTCATGGTTAAGATGAATGCCGTTGAATGGGATACAAAGTCACCGGAAAAAATTGTTGAGCATTTTAAAGGTAAATATGCTGTTATTAATCTCGCAGGAGAAAGCATTGGATCAAAACTTTGGACTAAAAAACAAAAGAATAAAATTCTTAGAAGTCGGTTAATAATAACAACAGCTATTACAGAAGCTATAAATCTTTCGGCCGATAAACCCGTTTCAGTCCTTCAGGGAAGTGCAATTGGTTTCTATGGCTCTCAGTTCGATACCCAAATTGACGAGCGCTCAGCTAAAGGAAAGGGATTTCTATCAGATGTTGTGGCTGCCTGGGAGCATGTAATGAATCCAATCAATGATGATGGTCTTAGGATTATCTATTTGCGCACAGGGATTGTGCTTGGAAACAATGGAGGTATCTTACCCCTGGTTCTTCTTCCATTTAAATTATTTATTGGTGGGCATGCAGGAAATGGAAAGCAATGGGTGTCCTGGATTCACATTTCAGATGTAGTTCAGGCTATTATTTTCTTGTTAAAAAATGAAACTGCAGCCGGTGTTTATAATTTAACCTCCCCGGAACCATTAAGAATGAAGGATTTTGCAAGGTTGGCAGGAAAGGCATTGAGGAGACGATCATGGTTTCATATTCCGGCATTTGTTTTACGATTTTTACCAAATGAAATGGCTGATGATTTGCTTTTGACGAGTCAAAGGGTTATTCCTGAGAGACTTATGGAGTCAGGATTTCAGTTTAGGTATAAAAATGCAGAGTCCGCCCTTCGAAATCTGGTTGATAAAAACAAAGATCATGAGTGATTGTGTAGGCAATAAATATTTAATAAACAATAGTGTTTACCCAGCTTCAGATTTTGATGATGATCTATTGCAGTCTGGTCAAATGGTTTATGAAGTTATTCGGGTAGAGGAGGGGATACCCCTATTTATCGAAGATTATCTTTCCAGGCTTGAAACGACAATAACCCTTTCGGGACTAAAAATAATTTTTGATCCTGTTAACTTACAGAAACTTATCCAGAAGTTGATTGACATCAATGACTTCAGGCAGGGGCCTGTTAAACTGATGATTTCGGTTGATAAGACGGTCGTTTACCTGATGAAGCCTTACCTGCCCGAACCCCTTGAATATTTATCCGGGGTAAAAACAGTTTTTATTCATATAGAAAGGGCGAATCCAAATGCCAAAGTTTGGAATCCCCCTTTCAGAGAGAAAATAATTAATGCCTTACAGCAAAACTCGGCTTATGAAGCAATCCTTGTAAACCGGAATGGAGAGATCACAGAAGGAAGCAGGTCTAATGTGTTTTTTGTTAAAGGTGATGAATTATACACTGCCCCATCTGCAGCAGTTTTACCAGGGATTACAAGAATGAAAGTGCTGGAAGTCTGCAATTCAGAAAATATAAAGGTTAATGAAGTAAACCTTCCTCTATCGGAAATCGGAAACTATGATTCAGTATTTATTACGGGAACTTCAAGGAAAGTGCTCCCTGTCAGGCAAATTGACAACTGGATTTTGTCAGTTGATAATGAACTGGTTAGAAGGATCTCAATAAAGTTTGAGGAGCTCACCTCTGAGTATATCCGGCAATGGAAAAATAAAATAGGGAAAGTATAAGCCAAAATAGGGAGCGATGGCTCTTCCGAATTACGGAACTTCCATTAATCCTTCCACCAGCCAGTTTGCTACAGCCTGTCGATTTTCTTTAACAATGAATCGTTTTTGATCGGCACTATTGCGGATATTACCCAGTTCGATGAAAACTGATGTAGGAATTACCTTGCGGAGCATATGAAGGTTTCGCGACTTGACTGAGCCATAATAGCCCCTGTTTTTCTGGTGATGGTTGTATTTTTTTTCAACCTTATCCCTCAATGTGTTGGCTATTTCTTTTCCTTTGTTATCATCGGGTTTGTAGTAAAAAAACATATCGATACGCTGACCACTGCTGCGTGAATCGACATGCAGGTTAATGGCCAATTGCTTTTTGTCTCCATTTTTTTTATGTTCTGAATAAAGTTCATTCACAATGCTGCAACCAAGATCAAGGCGGGCAATCTGGTTCAGAGGGATGGTTTTGCTTTTATAATAAACTTCATCTTTGTCGGGATCGAGGATCGCATCATCGCGTATTCCGTCGTTTTTATCCTGTGTGATCAGGTAAACTTTGGCGCTATGTTCAAGCAGGTTCTTTGCCATCCTCAAAGCAATATCATAAGCATATTCATCCTCGCACAGGGTATGACTCCCGTATTTTCCCATGGCTCCCGGATCAGGTCCACCATGGCCGGCAATGATATAGTAAATGCTGCCTTCCAGTTTTTTATCCCTGATCTGAACTGTTTTAAACTTTTCGCCCAGGAGAGGGAAATCAACTGTACTTTGAGTTGTTAAATTGATTCCTGCGCCACAAAATAAGTAGTCGTAAGGAACCCAAAGTATATTATCCTCCCTGTAATCTTTTTCCCTGACCCCTTTTTTTAACATTGCCTCATTGTAGGCTTGTATCCTTTTGGCGAGGTTCAAATCGGTGTTATTTATAGTTGTGCGAATATTCACTGAGTTATAGGTGTATACAACAACAGGCAACTTATAAGTCCGGCCTATGAACAGCGACATGTCTTCGGATAGCTTGTTGATTTCTTTGAAATGATCGAGGTTGCATTTGGATGATTCAAGCTGGTATTTCTTGAAAAGAAGGTATGTTGCATCGCCCGGCTTCGCCCGGAATTCAACATATTTGAGTTCCTTCCCCAAAAGGGTGATGGAAATGAACCAAAATACCAGCAATATTTTTAATCTAAAAACCATTCGTTAACTCAGGATATTAACCAGGAAATCATAACAACGCTGTTTGCGACTGTTTCTTGGAGTCTTTTGTCAAAATTCCCCAACAAAACCAAAAGTATCCATATTTAAAAGTAGTGAGGATAAGGATGGAATTAAAATATCAAGAGAATTATGAACAAAAAGAAAGTAAAGTAGAAAGCTCAAAGGAAAAAGTCAAATACTCAAAGTGTTCTTATGACTTATTTTGCAGCCTTCTGTTTAATTACTTCAATCGCCATTTCCATAATGTCGTCGAAGCCCATGATTTCATGAAGAGGATTCATCCAAACTGTAACATCGGGCGGGACACCATTTTCCCAGTTTTGACCACCGGGAGTAAGGGTACGTGAAACAGAAAAGCGGTAACCCCAGCCATTCGGCAGTTCAAATCCTGCCGGGGAGCCCAGCCCGCCGCCTGTTGTATCACCCACCTGCACAACCTGAGGAAAAGCTTTCATAGCCGTAGCAAAGAATGAAGTCGCACTGAAGCATCCCCGGTTGGTGAGAAGGATGACCGGCCGGGTATATTGGTAGGCACCCCCGGGTTGCATAGTTACCTTGGCTGGCTCTCCAAAATCATCATGCCCGGGGCCATTCTTCATTGCTGAAGTATAAATAATCCTTTCCTGATCGGCAAAGCGGGAGCCTATTTGATAAATATTGGATACACTACCGCCACCGTTGTTCCGCATATCGAGAATGATCCCATCGGTATGCCACTGGCTGCCAATTACAAAATCGATGTCGGCGCTCTGGACGGGTTGTGAAAAACTGGCATAATAAATATACCCGATTGTAAGGCTGTCTCTTTCAAATGTTGCATTGATTAGAGATCCTGTCATCCGGTAATCCCAGCCGATGTAATAATCCTTGATCAGCCTGAAATTGAAGTTTTCGGGAGCATTGTATTTAAATGAATATCTTGATATGTCGAAAGGGGCTGTGAGATTTACATGCCCATCCTTTAGTTCGTTGAGCATATTGCCAAGCACGTCGAACAGTTCATAATCGCTCATGTCATTGTTAACCTGTGGGCGATAGGTGTTATAAATCTCATTCCAGTCAATGCCTTTGTATTCAAAGAAGGAGTACTTTTCATCGGCTGTTTTCCAGAGGTATTCAAAATTCGTTATCGGGTCGTTTGAAGGCTCATCTTCCATGAGGATTTTCTCGCATGACACTGAGATAAAGAATAATATGAGTATATAAATCAGGTTTTTCATTGTGCAGCTGGTTTGTAGTTAAACTTAAAAATAAACGAAAACTCAAGTCCATGAAAGACTGACTGTACCTTGTTGTAGCCCGGATCATGGGAGTAAAAGTTCCAGACGTAGCTCAGCTTGAACATGTTCTGGTTATGCAGGATGTAGTAAAGCTCTGTCTGAGATCGAAGGTTGAAAGGCACGAAAAGGCCTCCAGTCGTTTGCTCGTTGGTAATCTTTGTCCTCAGGTCGGGATCGATAAAGTTGGTGATGGTAACATAGGTCGGCCTGATGAGAAAGCTTGCAACCGGCGCCGAAAGCTGCCAGCTTATACGCAGGTCGCGATCACGGCGGTTGAATTTGATACCAAGGAACTTAAAGGAACTGCTTTTCCAGCTAAATGGATATTCGAATCGTGTGGCAATGCCGAGCCCGTAATAGTTGTCAAAAGTCAGGGCGGAGTTGTCGTACTTATAATTCACCCTGAAATGGCCGTTAATGTTGAACTCCGGCCCAAGGTACCAGTTGATCTTTTCGTTGGCAATTTTCCGTAACCGGTACAGAATATTGTACCTTATGGCGAGGTAATAGCTGGTGCTGGGCGAATCGTACCAAGGCGTTTCGATGGAGGACTTCAGGTTGCCGAAGCTGAAATCGGTTTCAACGGTTTTGATGACCTTTTCAGAATGGGTCATATAACCCAGCGAAGCAAACGGGAAGTTAAAGCCTTTGTACAGTAGGGGAGAGGTGGCCTGGTCCGTCACCTTTACATACGAAAACCCCAGTCCAAGCCCAAGGTATTTATCCCGTGCTTTGCGCTCTGTTTTTTTAAGTTCTCTTTTTTCCTGGTCTCTTGATTGAAGAGGCTTGTCTATTAATGCAAACAGGAACAGGAGCAATATGAATAATGGCAATTTGTATTTCATTCTTAAGTTTAATTTCTACAAAAATAACAGGTATTTTCTCTGATCAGAAGTTAAATTCTTCAAATGCATCTTTGAAATCATTAAACCTAATAAAAAAAACTTTAGTTTTATCCCTAACCGTTTTTGTGAATGTAATTTAATTAATATGTTGATTGATATAAAATTACACAAAATCATGCACCGTTTTTTATCAACTTGCACATTCCGGATTCAGGTTATGTTTATTTTGAAAACTGATAAGCAATATAAATGACACAACAGAATAAGCATATTTATTCTTTATTGATCATTATTTTTTTTGCCGGGCTGTCCTTCCTCATTTTTGAAGTAAGCTGGTTCCGGATGCTATCACTCGCTGTAGGCTCCACCGTTTCGGCTTCTACACTTGTACTTGCGGGTTTTATGGCCGGTCTGGGAGTTGGGGCCTATTTCTGGGGTAAAAAAGGAAATCATCACAGCAATCCTGCTCAAATCCTAATGCTGTTGTTTGCAGGAACCGGCATTTTAGGGTTCGCTGATTATTTTATCATGAAAAACCTGATCCTTTGGTTATATGCTTACTTGCCCGAAATCATAATATATTTCATTGCCTTTGCCACCGTGTTTTTTCCTGCATTCTTTATGGGTGGTGTAATTCCGCTTATTTCGAAGGTTGCGATACGAAACAATGATTCGTTTGCAAACCTGTTGGGTAAAATTTATGCCTTCGAAACACTGGGAAGCACGCTGGGAGGACTTGCTACCGGATTCTTTCTCATCGGCACACTCGGTCAAGCGTCAACCATGCTTTTGGCCTCAGGAATCAACGTTCTGTTAGCGGTGGTCTTGTTTATTATTAAAAAACCATTTCCATCAATTCAAACGGATCTTCCGGGTAAGAAATCACATCCTGATAAAAAGACGAAGCCTTCGCCCGGGGGCAATGCCTTTCTACCCTTAGCCGGGGTATTTATCGCCGGACTGGTTGGAACAGGTATGCAGGTGATATGGCTGAGGTTCTTCAAAATTTACCTTACCAATACAAGCTACACTTTTGCGTTGATTTCTTCCATGGTAGTACTTGGGCTTTTTATTGGGAGCTGGCACTATTCACGAAAGGAAAGACTGATAAAAAACCATGTCCGTGTCATGCTTGGGATGCTTATTCTGTTGGCAATGTTCATCTTTACCGGCCTGCTCATCTTACTGAACCTTCATTCCCTGTTGCTATTTCCAATCACAGACCTGTTTCAGGGACATTTTGTAAGAATAATCCTTATCCCGGTGCTTTCGTCAATCCTTATTATACTTCCTGTTTCCATCGTTACGGGTTATATATTTCCATTGGCATGCACACTGTACAACAACGATTTCAGCGAAGTAAGCCGAAGCGTTGGCAGCGTTTTGCTTGCCAATACTGCAGGAAGTGTAGCAGGACCTTTAATTGGCGCGTTTATTCTTGTTCCATTATTAGGGGCGGCGCTGGCGGTAAGTTGTGTGATTGTCATGGTTTTAACAGTTGTTTTTATTCTGTCAAAATCCAATCTGAATATCAAAAGCATTATAATAATTAAATGGGGTGCGGGGATTGCAGCCATGATCATTCTATTAGTTATTGTTTCCAATCCTAAAATTCCGATACTGCCTCCATCCTTCAATAAATTTAAAAAGCAAATTCTGGACTACAAAGAAACCCGCGAAGGCACTTATGTGGTAGGCAAAGAATTATCTGGTAAAACGACTATACTATCCACTTATGTCAATAACAGTTCGGTAATAGGCTCAACCTACGATGCCATTAAGGTGGTAAAAATGGTGGGGCATCTCCCGTTTTTTTCGGGATTAAAATGCAGCAATGTTCTGGTTGTCGGATTTGGTATCGGGGTCAGCACTTCGGCTATAGCAGCCCATCCCGAAGTTAAGCATATCGATTGTGTGGAACTGGTTTCAGGGTTGAAAAACGCTGCCCGGTTTTACAATAGCATTAATTTTGGTATAGAGAACGATAAGCGGCTTGCCATTACTTCGGGCGATGGACGTCACTTCCTGCAATCCACCCGCAACAAGTACGACCTTATCTCAAGCGATCCCACTCATCCCATTTTAGGTTCGGGGAGTTTGTACACAAGAGAATACTTTCAGCTTTGCAGGGATAAACTCAATGCCGGCGGAATGGTATCGCAATACCTGCCCCTCCACAAGCTAACCCTTAGCAGTTTCCTGGGCATTATAAAAACTTTTTATTCTGTTTTCCCCAATGCTACGGTATGGATCGGGCATTATCATGCGGTTTTACTTGGGGTTAACGGAAAGAGCGCCATTGATTTTGAAAAATGGAGCAGGAGCATCGAGGCCATCGGCAAAGACACCTATTTTTACAATAACCCATACCACCTGGCAGCCTGCCTTGTGCTCGACAGTTTGCAGATAAACAGGTTCCCTCCCGGGGTCAGGATAAACACCGATAACGATCCATATACCGAGTTTTTCGAACTGTCATCATTTGATGAAGAGAACCTGCGGCAAAACCTGAAATGGATAAACCAGAACCGGGGAGGAGTGGAGCGTGTCTTTACAAATATAACCGACACGGCTCAAATGAACCATTTCAAGAGGGGCAATTACCTGCTTACTGAGAGTGTTTATTATTGGCTTCAGGGCAATACCGGCCGCTATATCGAAATTTTACAGCAAGCTTGTAAAGAAAATCCCGAAGATGAAGAATATCCTTTTTTAATTAAGTTCCATTATGCCACCATGTGATTTAGGATGACCCGCCGTTCGGCGTAGTCTCTGACTACGTCGGATTTAAATATTAGTCTCAGACTAAGGCTATTTTAATACTACTACTTCTAATAATCCTTTTTCGCCACAATAATCCCTGGCACTGGAATACAAATAATCTTCCGGGCGGAAAACAATACCCGCCTTTACAGGATTATTATGAATATACTCAATTTTCTGATCAATGAACTTATTCGTATATATTTCTTCAGCATGGTTATCATGTGTCCATATTTGATAATTTTCATTGCGGCTGTGTTTAGAAGCTTCAAACCGAAAGATATTAACCACCCTAACCGGCGCAAGTCTTGTGCGGTAAGCTTTAGCGCAGCAGACTTGTGCCGGATTAACAACTATCCTGTCAATTTTATTTTTACTTTTGGTGTATAAGTGGTAAGACAACTGAAATTTATATTCATATAAGTGCAAGTAATTTGCGAAAAATAAAATCACATTTTGAGGATTTATACAATTGGTTTAATTTAGCAAGAAATATATTTACCTGTAAAATGACAAAACGTGCACAAAACATTCCGGTTAAGGAGGTATTTATACACCTTTTTTGAAGTTTGAGGTATATAGATAAACGAGTTGGCCACAATTTTTTTTAAAACATTTGAATCATGAAAAAGTTTCTATTGTTAGTCGTATTTTATGGGACATTATCATTTCAAATCAATGCACAATACAATACTTCTGATGTATTCGAAGTGAATGAAATTACCTGGTATGGATTAGATTTCTCAAATGTGAGACTTATCGGAGCTATTGGTTTTCAAAATCCTGAAAAGATACAGAGTTATTACTTTGATGTTTGGAATAGTTTGATTTTTTCTGAAGCCGACAAATACAATTTGGCTAAATTTTTTCACAAGGAATCAGTAAAACATTATCTTGATATTGTTAAAGAAATGAATACACTTCCCAATTCCGATGAGTTAGTCATTGAAATTGAGTATTCTTTTGGTGCTGAAAAAGTAATGCAAATAATATCGGAATATGATTCTGGAGATAAAGAGGGAATAGGTCTTGTATTCATCATCGAAAGCCTGAACAAACAGAAAGAAAAAGCATTCGTTTGGGTAACTTTTTTTGATATACAAACGAAACGAGTGCTTCTAACTGAAAACTTTGACGGTAAAGCAGGTGGTTTTGGATTTCGCAACTATTGGGCAGGAGCATATTACGAGATAATGAAATCTGCATATAAATCAATGCGTAAAAGCTGGGAAATATCAAATAAATAAGTTACGCAGCCTTATAGCTGCCTTTTTGACCCAAATGAATTAACAAAATTTAATTAAAAACAGTGGCCAACACACGCGCATCAGCCAGCCCGGTCATTAAATTTTGTCCGTCCAGGCGGGCGGTATTGTCACGATGATCTTTGATTTATTAACTTTGAACTATCGGGCGCCCACCTGGCCGGTCAAATAACCCGGGCCAGGCTGTTGCGCTCGATCGTTACATATTAAACCATAAAGCTTAAATAATAAATTATGAGGCCAGCTTTATTAACCTTGTTTTTGATGATACAATTATCTTTTATCAACGGACAGGAATATACTGATTCATGGGCTTCACTCGACTCACGACCTATTCCGGCATGGTTTGAGGATGCAAAATTCGGGATATTTATACACTGGGGTGTGTATTCCGTACCTGCCTGGCGAAAGCTGGAACCCGGCTTGTATGCATCGTATGCTGAGTGGTATTATGCCAGAGTGATGTACAACAAAGATAATGGCGGGGAAGATTTTCATAATCGTAATTACGGTAAGGATTTTGAATACCGCGACTTCGCTCCACTATTTAAAGCCGAATTGTTTGACCCCGGTTATTGGGCCCGTTTATTTAAAAGTTCGGGAGCCAGGTATGTGGTATTGACCAGTAAACATCACGATGGATTTTGCCTTTGGCCAACCAAAAGCCCTTACAAGAAAGACTGGAATTCAATGGATGTTGGCCCTAAGCAGGATTTATTGGGAGAACTATCTGCTGCCGTAAAAGCAGAGGGACTTAAAATGGGAATCTATTATTCGATTGTCGAATGGGAAAGCAGCCGGACCCATCGCACCGCATCGGGATATTATCTGCCCCGGAATATAGTTTACAAATACAAGATTCCTGAAAATGAATACGTGGATAAGCATCTGATCCTGCAGCTTAAAGAATTGGTAGTGAACTATAAACCCTCCCTTATTTTTGCCGATGGCGGAGAATGGGACGGGACAGAAGATTACTGGAAAACCAAAGAGTTTCTTTCATGGTTATACAACGATTCACCGGTAAAAGACGAGGTAGTGGTTAATGACAGGTTTGCCAAAGACATGCCGGGCAATCACGGAGATTATTATTCAAGTGAATATAAGGATGTGGATGAGGCGAAGCTCTCCCATCCCTGGGAAGAAAGCAGGGGAATTGGCGGATCGTACGGCTATAACAGGGCAGAAGGCATCGAGGATTACAACAGTTCGGAAGAACTCATTCATGAAATGATTGACATTGTAAGCCGTGGAGGGAATTTATTGCTGAACGTGGGGCCAACGGCAGATGGCAGAATCCCTGTAATTATGCAGGAAAGATTGAAAGATATAGGCCGGTGGCTGGAAGTAAATGGCGAAGCTATTTACGAAACCAGGAAATCACCAATTCCTAAACAGGAAAGAACAAGCCAGGAAGTATATTTTACATGCAAAGACAAGGAGCTTTTCTGCATTTTCACCAGATGGACCGACTCGATTGAAATAAAATTAGCTGAAGGAGAAAAGGTTAAGGATATCCATATGTTGTCGCATGATGGGGTAATTCAATGGGAATTGGTTGAAGGCAATAAGGTAAGGATTCACATACCCCGCCTTACCATTAATGAAATACCCTGCCTCTATGCCTGGACTTTAAAAATAGAATTGGAATAATGGTATTGAGCTGGTAAATAAAATTGTACCCTGGTTTTAGTAAATTTGTGTTTTTGACAGCAAGCCATATGCTTAGCTCCTAAACTATGCCTTCCAATTAGTTAAAATCTCTTAAATAATTTCCGGGCCATTAAACTTTCCCATCAGGCTTATTGTCTAAGAGCCATTGTCAACCATTTGAGGTATTAAAAAGTAACAATATTCAAAAAAGATTTTATGAATATTGGCTTTCTTTGTGAGGTTATTAATTGGGAAAATGAGAATTTTTATCAGATCAGGGATGAATTGTTGGATAGTTGGAATTTTAGTCATGGCATTATCAGTTGTTGCTTTTGCTCAGCAACCCGGCGGCGGCAGGCCGGATATGTCGGGCATGCCACCAGAAGGGATCATTACCGGGCAGGTGATGGAAAAACAATTGAACGAGCCGATGGAATATACCAGCGTAGTGCTTTACAGTAAAAGGGATTCTTCAATTGTTACCGGAACCGTTACGGATATTGCCGGAAAATTCAAGCTTGAAAAAGTGCCTTACGGAAAGTTTTACATGGTTGCCAATTTCATCGGTTATAATAAGACCACCCTCAGCGAAATCATGGTCACCCCGAAAGCAAAGACGGTTGATCTTGGTATTATCTTTCTTGATCCGGCTACAACTAACCTCGAAGGGGTTGAAATAACCGCCGATAAGGCAAGAGTTGAATACAAGATAGATAAAAAGATCGTCAACGTGAGCCAGGACCTGATGGCATCGGGTAGCTCCGCCATAGCCGTGCTCGAAAATGTTCCGTCGGTCAATGTGGATATCGAAGGCAATGTAAGCCTTCGTGGAAGCTCCAGTTTTACCGTCCTCATCGACGGCAGGCCCAGCGCTCTTACCGGAAACGATGCCCTGCAGCAGATTCCGGCCAGCAGCATCGACCGAATCGAGATCATAACGAACCCATCGGCCAAGTACGACCCCGACGGAACGGGCGGTATCATCAACGTGATCATGAAGAAGCAAAAGAACCCCGGCATCAATGGCATAGCTAACCTCTCCATCGGAACTAAAAATAAATACAGGGCTGATGCACTGCTCAATTACAGGACGAAAAATTTCAATGTATTTGGCGGGATCGATGGCAATTACAACGAGTTCAGCATGAAGGGCCATTCCAATTACGAAAACTATTTTTATGATCCTGCCGGTGAAACAGATTCAACCAGTTTCAGGGATACTGAGATGAAAGGTCAAAATGTTCGTAAGGGCTATGGCGTAAAGGCGGGGATGGATTTCTACATAAACGATAAATCAACCCTTAACTTCTCGGGCAGGTACGGAGGTTATGGCTTCAACAGTGAAAGAACCGCATCACGTCATATTTATACCAGCCCCATCGGTTTTGATGAATATTCGCAATCGCAAACGACCTCCGAAAGAGGCGGAGACTATTATGAACTGAACTCGAATTATGTCTACAAATTTGACGAAAAGGGTCATCAGATCGAAGCAGTTGCATTTTATTCGAGGCGAAACGGTGAGGACACGGAAGAGCAGAAAGATTACATCACCGATCCGGATTGGAATATCATTGATGACCAGCCTGAGACCATCCGCACAACAGAAGATGAAATTTCGGACGATATCAGGATAAAGGCTGATTATACCAAACCTATTGGCAAGGATGGGAAGATCGAGGCAGGATACCAGAGCCGGATTGAATTGCAGAACGAAAAATACCTGTTTCAGAATTATGATTACACCCTTGCTTCCTGGACCGAAAATGATTTGTACACAAGCGTTGCCGATTTCAAGGATAACATTCAGGCCATGTACGGAACCTTTTCGAATACCTGGAAAACGATAGGATTCATGGCGGGCATCCGTGGCGAGTATACCGACCGCGTGATTGATAATGCCCAATCTCCGCAGGTTTATACCATCAACCGGTTTGATTTCTTTCCATCATTCCATGTTTCGAAAGAGTTTAAAAACGATCACCAGTTAACTGCAAGTTACAGCCGCAGGATTGAGCGGCCAGATGGTCATCAGCTTGATCCTTTCCGCAGCTACATGGATCCTTATAATGTCGAGATGGGAAATCCTGAGTTGGAACCCGAATACATCGGTTCCTTTGAGCTGAACTACCAGAAGAAAATAAAATCTTCATTTGTTTCTATTGAAGGTTATTACAGGATCAATACCAATAAAATTACACGGGTACGATCGGCTTTCCTGGATACGACTTATGTGAATGATTCCATTGTGGTGACCAGTAAAACACTGCATACCTTCCAGAACATGAACAAGGATTATTCGCTTGGTAGCGAGATTATGGCTAACCTGGACCTTACCAAATGGTTACTCATCAATGCCAGTATAAATGTATTTCATTATCAGCTTGTTGGAAATGTTGAAGGTGAAGATGTGAACAAAAGCTCTTTAAACTGGAATGGCAAGCTGAACGTCACATTAAAATTCAAGTATGATTTCCGGGCGCAGATATCCGGAATTTACCAGGGGCGATCGGTTACTGCCCAGGGGACATCGGAAGGTTTTCCGATGCTTAACCTTGCTTTAAGGAAGGATTTTTTCAACAAGAAATTGTCCACCACTTTATCGGTGAGGGATTTGCTTATGACTGCCAAACGGGAAATGACTTCTTCCGGAGCCGGTTTTTATTCGTATGATTATTTTAAACGTGAAGCTCCAATTCTCACACTGGATTTAAGTTATATCATCAATAATTATAAAAAGCAACGTAACGGACGCGAAGAGGATTCAAATCAGCAAATGGATATGGAGTTTTAGTCAGGATGGGAAATCTATTTACTTGTTATTTTGAAGCTGATTCATTGATAAGGTTAAACCCCAGATATAACTGGAGAACACTGTTCTGATAGCTTATGTCATAACCTTCAGCCGATGTACCTTCAAGTTGCATTTTGAAAGGTAAACCATAACTATATCTCAATCCGGCATTCAGTTTAGGGCTGATGTTAAACCTCGCTCCGAAGTCAATTCCAAAGTCGAAGCTGTTCAAAATTTCTTCTCCGGAGATCATATATCCGAATTCCGGCCCGAATTCAAATTCAACCACTTTGACCGGACAATAAACCAATAAAACAGGCCAGTTGAGGTAATTCAGACTCACATTAATTGTTTCCCCTTCTACTTCTTTTTTATATCCTTTATTGGAAAATAAAAGCTCAATCTGCCATAGAAGATGTTCATTAAAGTGCTCTTGAATGTAACTGCCTGCATGGAAGGAAAATCGGGAAGAATAAGTTTCGTCATTAAGCACTTCGCCTGATTTTGAAACAATTAACGTGGAGAGGTTTCCTCCGGCTTTTAAACCACCCTTCATTTGGCCAAATGAAGTAAATATTAATCCGGTGAGGAATATGATAAGAATGGAGAATTTTTTCATGCTATTTTTCTTGAAGTGCCAAAAATAAAAAAAAATCCTCGGATTAGCTTACAGGGGAAAACAAGATGAATAATAATTATGAAACACAACCTGAATTACTTATGTCTAATTCAAGATAACCGTTATAAGTGCAGACTGCTCTTATTGAATCAAATCCACCTATTATGATGGATAGGGGTTTGGATTCCTTTATGATTTATCCTCTTTTTTATTGCAGCTGATATGCACTACCATGCAATAGATAGCAGCCATAAAGAAAAACTGTGAACCCCAAAAGAAATTCCAATACTTGGCCACAGACAAGAAGGGTCCTGTAAAAAAGCCTATAATACCTCCGAGCATTAAAAGTCCGCCAATAGCGCCGGTTATTAATCCGATATACCTGCAAATCTGACCTAATTTCATAACTATTTGATTTGATTGAGACGCCAAATATATAAAAATATTATTACTCTGCATTTATTCTCCAAACAAGTTTTTAATTTTTAAACATTTATAAAGATAAATTTCCTGGTTTTTTGTTTAAGAATAAATTCATAAAAAGATAAAGTATATTTTTGCACAATTCTAATAAAACGACATAAAATGAAAAAAATAAAAAACATCATATTTTCAATGGAACTCACGGGCACTTTGCTTTTGATGTTTGCCATTTCAATTGGTTATGCTACATTCATCGAAAACGATTTCGGCACTATAGCTGCAAAATCGAGAATTTACAATGCCACCTGGTTTGAATTATTGTTATTGCTGCTTGCAGTAAATATGACCGGAAGCATTTTTACACACAAGATGTATGTCAGGAAAAAATTGACCATTTTGCTTTTCCATGTTTCATTTCTCATCATCTTACTGGGTGCCGCAATTACACGTTATATCAGTTATGAAGGCATGATGCGGCTGCGTGAGGGAGAAACATCAAACCAATTGATTTCAGATAAAACCTATATCCGCATTTGGGCGGACAATGGTTCTGTATCTCATTATTCGGAGGAGGATGTATTGGCCACTCCTGCTTCGGCAGGCAAGTTTGCCGACGAGTTTTCTTTTGGTGGGCAACTGGTAAAGGTCGATGTTCTCGATTATTACATCAATGCTGGTGAAACAGTGATTGAAGGTGAGGGTGATCCATTGCTTTGGCTCGTTATCTCGGATAAGATGTCGGGGAGGCAGGATGTTTATTTCAGGAAGGGGGATACTAAAAAAATTGGCAGCACTGCCATTACTTTCGATGCAGAACCTGTTCAGGGGGCAATCAACATTACTTCAGATGCAAGCGGTCTGAGATTTTCTACTTCTGATTCGGTAAACTATATGAATATGGCCGCCAATACCAATCAGGTTTTGGCTCCCGACTCAATTTATCCTTTGCAGCAAATGTCGCTTTATCGTCTTGGAACCCTCAGCATTGTAGTAAAATCATTTTATGAGAAAGCTAAGATCGGACTGGTAAGTACCGAAGGCCGGGAAGGGATGACCAGCCAGGATGCTATAGGTGTGAGGATAAATGCGGGCAGTGAATCTTCAGTCGTAAATGTTTATGGCGGGCAGGGCTTTGTTACTCAACCTGCCGAGACGGTAATAAACGGTATCAATTTTAAAGTTGCTTTCGGTGCCAAAAATATAGATCTGCCCT
Source organism: uncultured Bacteroidales bacterium (assembly GCA_963749345.1). Taxonomy (GTDB): domain Bacteria; phylum Bacteroidota; class Bacteroidia; order Bacteroidales; family JAADJA01; genus JAADJA01. Next base: position 2,622,658 of record CAVVMO010000004.1, read on the forward strand.
TTTCTCTGAAACTAAATGATTTCCAGCTTGAGCGATACCCGGGATCAAACAGTCCTTCATCGTATGCCAGCGAAATAACAGTTTTTGATGAATCAAAAAGTCTTGAGATGCCTTACAGGATTTATATGAATCATGTATTAAACTATGGCGGATACCGGTTCTTCCAGTCTTCTTATGACAAGGATGAACTGGGAACCATCCTTTCGGTTAACCATGATGCTGCCGGAACCATCATTACCTACATCGGTTATTTAATCATGACCCTGGGTATGATCCTTACCATCTTCAGCAGAAACAGTCGCTTTATGTCGCTTTCAAAACTTTCATCTCAGTTACGCAAATCCAGAAAAGAACTGGTAAGCATATTGTTTATTGCAAGCCTCATGGCTCTCATTTCAATGCCTCACCAAACGATTATGGCGCAAGGCGAATCTAATGCACTGCCTGTTATTGACAAAGAACATGCTGCTAAATTCGGCAAACTCTTAATCCAAAATAAGGACGGACGTATACATCCATTAAATTCTTTAAGTTCAGAAGTATTGCGGAAGATTGCCCGCAAAACTTCCTTCCAGGGCATGAACCCTGAACAGGTATTTTTAGGAATACTTGTTTACCCTGATAGGTGGCAAACCACACCGATAATTAAGGTTTACAATCCTGAGCTGGAGGAATTTCTAAAACTTGACGGCAAGTATGCATCCTTCAACCAGATCGTTGATATACATACTTCAGAAGGCTATAAGCTTGGTGAGTACGTTGAAAAGGCTTATGCCAAAAAGCCTGCTCTCCAAAATAAGTTTGATAAGGAAGTGATGAAGGTGGATGAAAGGCTGAACATCTTTTATATGATCTATTCCGGTACTTTCCTGAATGTATTTCCTGTTCCCGGCGACGAAAACCACAAGTGGGTTACTTCAAAGGAGTCTGATGCATATTTTAAAGGCGAGGAAGCGCTTTTTGTGGGTGGTATTTTTTCTATGTATTTTGAGGAAGTCAGAAAAGCTGTTGAATCGGGTAATTGGACTGCGGCTGACGATCATCTGAATTATATTATAGATTTTCAGAAGAAATATGGAGCAAAAGTCCTTCCTTCCGATACTAAAGCCAACCTCGAAATATTTTACAATAAATTCGATGTTTTCAAACGACTTTCAATGTATTATGGTTTGATAGGATTTTTGCTGCTGGTTTTACATTTTATCAATATACTCAAACCTAAAATTAATTTAAGAAAAGTCATCCGGATTTCTTCGTGGCTGGTGGTAGTGCTGTTTGTGATGCATACTGCCGGACTTGTAATCCGATGGAATATATCGGGACATGCGCCCTGGAGCAACGGATATGAGTCGCTGATCTATATCGGATGGGCAACAATTTTATCCGGGTTGATTTTTGTAAGACGCTCCGAGGTTACCCTGGCAGTAACTGCATTACTGGCTTCGCTGATTCTTTCAGTAGCAGGGATGAGCTGGATGGATCCTGAAATCACTAACCTTGTTCCTGTATTAAAATCTTACTGGCTGATTATCCATGTGGCCATCATTACTGCCAGCTATGGATTTTTCGCACTGGGAGCATTGCTAGGATTTTTTAACCTTATTCTGATGAATTTAAAATCGAAAAATAATTATAACCGGCTCGACATGACTATTACTGAGCTCTCCTATATCATTGAAATGACCCTGATAATCGGTTTGTTTATGGTTACCATTGGTACTTTCCTTGGTGGCGTCTGGGCTAACGAATCTTGGGGCCGATACTGGGGCTGGGATCCTAAAGAAACCTGGGCGTTAGTTACCGTGCTGATCTATTCGTTTGTGGCACACATGCGTTTCATACCTGGGTTCAGAGGTAATTTTGTATATAGCTTTGCATCTCTTATTAGCTTTAGCTCAGTCCTGATGACATATTTTGGTGTAAATTATTACCTCTCAGGGTTGCACTCTTATGCAAAGGGCGACCCGGTGCCTGTTCCAACGTTTGTTTATTACACTGTGATTGTTGTTGCTGTGGTAAGTGTAATGGCTTATATTACCAATCGCAGGTATGAAAAGTTGAAACCCTTAGAATAACAATAAAAAATCAGGTGCTTTTTTTGTAATTTCTTATAAACTCTTTTTGAGCTTATAAAAAACATTTTAAAACTCCTGGATTCTGCTCCCTGATGATTTCTTTTCTTTCCTGTTTTTTTTATGCCGCATATCTTCAATCATATAGAGGAAGAGTGGGAAGCTACCAGCCATTCCAAATAGTAATGTCAGCAACCAAATGATCCAAACATTTTTAATTCCGTATCTTTTGGCTTCTTTATTCGACCAGATAAAAAATATAAACACCACCAGGATAAGATCGATAATGAATGCGGATGATATTTGGTTGGCAAACATTCCAGCCACCGTCGCCGATGGATGTAACAATAATAAAATGTTCCCGGTATCGACCGACACAAGAAAAACAAGAATGTTTGGCGCAATAAATCCAATGATCGAAAGAAAAAGGTAAAATTTCTTCATAATATTGTTGAGCTAAGTTTTATTTTTTCGAATTATTCTCCATCCGAAGGACAATCTCTCGGCATATCCGATCGGCTATTATGTCGTATCCCAATTGATTAAAATGACAGCATTTATCATTGTAAACAGTGCGCTCATCATCTTTAAATAAAAAGGAAAGATCGATAAAGTTTACTCCCTCGTAACTAAGTATTAAGCTCTGTTCACGAAGCAAAGGATAACCAGCCCTTGCTGCATCCTTATAGGAAAAGGGACCGTTCTCGAAAGCTATATTCTTTTCCGCCTCGGTCAGCACTTTTGATCCTTCATCATATTGGTTGGGTTGCAGGAAATGAAAGTATTCAATACCTGCAGCGTGGCTTAATTGAGCAATCTGCTTTGACGATCTCATCCAGAAGGCAGCCTGTTCCCTGAAAAATAAAAGAGTATCCTTTACAGTTGTGTAGATTCCTGTAGACTGGTAATCTGTTTCGCTGTTTTCCATCGCCCTTCTGAGTTTGGCTTCCAGCTCTGCAAAAGTTCCTTGTCGTTTGGTATATGCCAATTTCCAGATAAACAATGCAAGGTTGCTGTATCGCAAAACCGAACCAGACATAAAGGTCTTGTCCTGCAGCATCTTTTCATTTGTGACTGCCTGCTTTCCAATAAGAAGCAATACTCTTGAATCCAGTTTCTTCCTTGAGTAAATATTCCAGTGCCTGGGGTAGGAGGGAAACACATGATTCGGCAGATTGTCGGCATAAGGCAATACAATTTCATTAAATCCATCGATGTTGATCAAAATATCATATTCGGCTCCTAAGGCCATAAAATAATTAAGGGCAATTAATTGTTGAGGTTGTTTAAACCCGCCCAATGCGAATACAACAAGGTTGATTTCCTTGTTTTCAAAATCCTTTGATCTTTTTAAATTTTGAATGATCCTATCGCCGGCATAAGAATAAATATCTTTGGCTACCGACCCGCCCATAATTACAATATTGACTTTATCAGGAGATTTTTTTGTAAGTGGGTTTATTCCCGGAAGGTTGAATTCATTGTAATCCTGGTGTGGAATGCTTACAAAACCCATGTAGGGATGTAAAATGTGATCACCAAGGTAGCCATCTGTATTTGTATTCGGCAATTCAAGAGTATCAGTTTTTGGTTCTGCTGCTTTTAATTCCTGCCGGATTTCTTTTCTTGAAAACGGATGATGAAGAAAGTATCGCCCGATGATATAGGGAGAAAGCTCCAGCGTAATCAGGATAACCATGAGCAAAAACCCCCAGTTTATTAGAACTTTCAATTTGACTATACTCATTTATTGCATAACTTAGGGTTGTAAAGATAAAACGATTTAATAATTTGTATGTTAAAAGATTTAATCTGATTGGGAATATTAATCAGGATGTCATTATTGAATGGTTTGAATGCCGAAATTTGTCGGAAATATTTTTAACCTTTTGTGCATTCGTTTTATTAGATAATTTTGTCATGGTTATGTCACAAAAATTTAAACTCTATTTTTTATGAAAAAATTAAATAAAAATTTTTTCCTGTTAATCGGGATAATTTTAGTTTCACAGATAATTTCACTTAGTCAAAATGTCAATTCCGGAATAAAAAACCGGTCTTATATGCACCGTGAAATTCAGAATGATAAATATGTTCCTGATTCACGAGATCAGCACCCAACTTCACCTGCTTATATTTTCCTTAGCAGCCTTTTCTTTACCACCCAGGTAAATGTTGACGAAAGCGGAAATAATATTATGAATGATGCGGCCAATGAACCTTCCATTGCAATTGATCCGACCGATCCGAACAGAATGGTGATCGGATGGCGGCAATTTGACAATATAAACAGTGATTTCAGGCAGGCGGGTTATGGCTATACTTCCGATGGAGGTCAAACATGGACTTTCCCCGGAGTGATCAATCCAGGAGTATTCCGTTCTGATCCGGTTCTGGATTGTGATGCTGAAGGTATTTTCTATTACAACAGCCTTACTAAGGATGAATTTGACAACTATACATGTAATGTTTACCGGAATGATCCTGGAACATTTAACTGGGATAACGGAGCTTATGCACAGGGAGGTGACAAACAGTGGATGGTTATTGACCGTTCGGGAGGCATGGGCGAAGGAAATGTATATGCATGCTGGAATGCCTCTTATAGCGTATGTTATCCGGGTTCTTTTACCAGGTCAACCGATGGAGGGGATTCCTACGAAGATTGCGTGACGGTTGATACAGATCCATACTGGGGAACCCTTGCCGTGGGACCTGAGGGAGAGTTATATGAATCAGGACAAAATTGGGAAGGTATCGTTGTATTAAAATCTACGAATGCTCAGAATCCAGGAAATATAGTATCCTGGGACTCTTATGCAACGGTCAATTTGGATGGTTATTTGTCGGGATGGAATGATGTAAATCCTGCCGGTTTATTGGGACAAGCTTATGTGTCGGTGGATATTTCTGCTGGACCAGGAAATGGTAATGTTTATGTTCTGGCTTCTGTTGAGCGGTTTTCAGGCGATCCTGGTGATGTGATGTTTGCCAGAAGCACGGATGGAGGCAATACCTGGAGTGAACCCATGCGCATCAATGATGATTTGGGCTGGGACGATTACCAGTGGTTTGGAACCATGTCGGTCGCACCCAATGGTCGCATTGATGTGGTTTGGCTCGATACACGTGATGATCTTTCGGGGAATTTATTATCCGCTCTTTATTATTCTTATTCAATGGATCAGGGATTGAACTGGTCGGCGAATGAAAAGCTTTCTGATACTTTCGATCCTCATGTGGGCTGGCCCATACAGCAAAAAATGGGCGACTATTTCGAAATGGAATCTGACGTAAGCAGCGCCCATCTTGTATGGGCAAATACGCTCAATAATGAACAGGATGTTTATTATGCCCGAATTACTCCTCAGATTACAGGTGCGAAGGAACCTGCAGTGAAGAAAAGTATGCTTTCACTTACAAATTATCCCAATCCTTTCATGGATCAAACGACTATACGGTATATTCTGCCTGTCGGTGGTGATGTTAAGCTTGTTTTGTTTGATGTTTACGGTAAGGAGATAAAAACATTAGTGAATGAATGGCAAATGGCAGGAATGCATAATCTTACTATCACAGGGGATGACCTTCCGCAGGGAATTTGCTATTGCAGGATAGTGTCTGGGGCAAACACTCAAACCATTAGCCTGACTCGAATTAAATAGCAATCTGTATTGTTTGTCATGCTCCTGTCCTCACCGGTAAGTTGTTATGTGATAAATTTCCTTTTATTGAATAAATGATAGTGAGGACTATTCCTATTTAAAGGGAATAAAGGAATCAATAATTAATCAATTCTTTAGCAACAGTATAAATTTTCTCTGTGTTGGGCAATATCGCCCGTTCGAGGATGCGGTTAAAACCAACAGGTGTAAATATCGAGCCGACCCTTCTGACCGGTGCGTCGAGGTATTCAAAAGCTTCATCGGAAATCATGGCGGCAAGCTCACCTCCAAATCCACCGAAAACCTTATCTTCATGAACAACCAGGGCTTTATTCGTTTTTTTGACTGAGTTTAAGATGGCTTCTTTATCGAGGGGAATTAACGAACGAATATCAATCACTTCAGCATGCTTTCCTGTTTCCTTAGCCAGTTTTTCAGCTGCTTCGAGGCACATGTGGGTAGTATTTCCATAGGTTAACATTGTCAAATCAACACCCTCCCTGCGAATGCGCGCTTTACCAAAGGGAACTTCAAAATCATCAGGCACAACCGCTTCCGCTTTAGGGTCATTGTACAAGGCTTTGGGCTCGAGGAAAAGAGTAGGTCCCTGGGAACGCATGCTGGTACGCAACAAACCTGCTGCATCATCAGCAAAAGATGGATAAACCACTCTTATACCGGGAAAAGTAGTTAATGCTCCTTCTGTTGTTTGGGAGTGGTAAAGTCCACCACCAATATACCCGCCGGAAGCCAGCCTTATAGTGACATTGGGTGAGAATTTGCCGCTCGTGCGCCAGTATTCGTGTGTCATTTCAACAAACTGTTCCATAGCCGGCCAGAAATAATCAGCAAATTCAGCGCCTTCGATTACGATTCGGATTTTATCATTAAAACGGCTCATTCCATTGGCTGTCCCTACAATAAAATCTTCTGCTATCGGGGCATTAAAGACCCTTTCTATTCCAAATTCCTGCTGAAGCCCTTTGGTTACGTTAAAAATTCCGCCTTTTTCTTTGTGTGCCACGTCCTGCCCCCAGAGATATGTGTCGGGGTTATGCCTGAATTCGGCTTTCAGTGTTTCATTTAGTGCTGCGATTAATTTCTTTTTAGTGCCCTGCTGGTTGTGTGTTCCGTCTGGATATTTTTTTGAAATATAAGGTTCAGGCACAATAAATTTAGTTACAGATTCGGGAGTCGGATCAGGTGCAGTCAATGCGGCTTTATGTGCTTTTGAAACAACTGCTTTTACCTCCTCTTTGATCCTATCAAGTTCTTGCTCAGTAAACCTTCCAGCCGCAACCATTATTTTGTGGAATCTTAATAGCGGATCGGCAGCCTTTACACAATGCAGTTCTTCCGCGTCCCGGTAAAGCTGATGATCATCAGAATTTGAATGTGAGCCTATCCTTACTACAGTTGCATGCACAAGTGCCGGCGTTTGATTATTTTCAACAAAAGCCCTGGCCTCTATCAATGTATTCATGGCGTCGAAAACATTTTTTCCATCGCAGTGATAGATTTTAAGGTTTTTGAATCCACGGAAATTATCTGTAGCCCGAAGATTGGCCGTCTGATCTTTTTTCGGAACCGATATACCAAACCGATTGTCCTGGATCACGAAGATTACCGGCAATTTTTCATTGCTGGCTCCATTGATAGCTTCATAAACGTAACCTTCCGACATGGATGATTCACCCTGCGAACTGATGGCGATTCCATTTGCCTTATACTTCTTAATGCTCCTCGCCACTCCCACAGCGTGAAGTGTGTGATTCCCGGTGGAGGAAGAAACGTTGTGAATGTTCCATTCCGGTTTGGCAAAGTGGTTCGACATGTGACGGCCCCCTCCGGCAACATCTGTTGCTTTGGAAATACCATTCAGAATGATTTCTTCTGCAGTAAGCCCAGCCGAAATGACTGTGAGCATATCCCGATAGTAAGGAAATAAATGGTCGACATTTTTTTTAAAAACCTGCCCAATGGCCAGTTGAATTCCATCGTGTCCGGCGCAGGGTGCATGATACGACCAACCGAGAGCTTGTTTGAGGTAATTGGGCGCTTTTTCGTCAAGTGCCCTTCCGAGCGACATCAAATAATACCAATTCTTCAGGGTTTCTTTGGGTGTTTTCTCGATAGAAAATTTTTTATTTTCAGACATCTATATTTGAATTTCTTTAATAATCTGCGTTTTATAATGGGAGCAAAATTAATACATTTTATCCCATGCTAATTTGTGTGTTTAATTCTATTTACGAAAAGTTAAACGGGACTATAACAACGCCGGATCAAATAAGTTTAAGAGCCTTGATTTAAAAAACCAGATATATTAATCGGAGAGCAAGGAATATTCCGAAGGCAATCGGTCGTTAAATAAGTGGTTGCGGGGAGTGATCATTTTATTTCGTGCAAGCGTTAAATCAAGTTTCGCGATCGAAACCTCTTCCTTGTCAGAAGAAGCCTTGCTTAATATTTTTCCCTCCGGATCGGAAATGATAGATTGGCCTGTGAAGGTTAATCCCCGCTCGGTACCGATACGATTGGCTGTAATGTTGAAGGTTCTATTAATCAATCCCTGCACAGGCACTGCTTGCTGAGCATAAGGAAGCACAAGATTCGAGGGATGACAAATGACTTCGGCTCCTTTTAACGCAACTATTCGCCAGACTTCAGGAAATATCCAGTCGAAGCAAACCAGCAGCCCGATCCGGCATTTTACAATATCGAAAACAGGCAAACCAAGGTTCCCTTTTTCGAAAATATCCCATTCGTTCATAAACAGATGCATTTTCCTGTATTTTCCCAGCAAGCCTTCATTTCCAACCAGAATGGCTGAGTTAAAGAGTTTGTCGTTTTCAAGTTCATTGAAACCTGATACAATAAAAAGATTGTATTTTTTTGAAATTGATATCAGAAACTCAATGTACAGGCTTTTCCCCGCTTCTTCAGCAACCGATAAAGCCTGCTCCCTTGATTCGAAGTTGTATCCGGAATTGGCCAATTCGGGCAAAACAATTAAATCGGCATTCTCTGAATGGTACATGAGCTGTTCGATACGGCTCATGTTTAGATCAGGGGCGCAGAGTTGGGGTTGGAATTGCATAAACCCAGCCTTGATAATAGCAGCATTTTCCATAAAATCAAAAAATTAGTAAAGACTTGATGAAACCGATGATGAAAATATTAGTACCTGACAACATCAAACTCACCGTTCATTTTAAGCCTGATGATGGTGGAGGCTTTTACTTTATTCAGCTTTCTCTGGTTTGTTTTAACTACATAATCCACTTTCTTTTTCAGTTCGGACGATATGTCCCTGAACATTACCGGAGTTGTTTCGCCGGAGAAATTTGCTGAAGAGGAAACTATAGGTTTGCCAAAAGCTGAAATGAGGTTGCGGCAAAATTCATCATTGACCACGCGAATAGCTATGCTGCCATCTTCAGCAATCACATTTTTAGCAAGTCTTTTAGCTTTAGGGTAAATGATGGTGGTGGGATTGTCGAAACTTTCAAGTAAGTCCCATAAAATATCAGGAACTTCTTCGACATAATCAATAATCTTTCGGCTGTTTTCAAGAAGGATAATAAAACTGAATTCTTTAGGCCGGCTTTTTATTTGTGTTAATTTCTGAACTGCTTTTACGTTGGTTGCATCGCAGCCGATGCCCCAAATTGTATCTGTCGGGTACAATATAGTGCCACCTGCTTTTAATACTTCTACAGCTTTTTTAATATCTTCGTCCATATCAATTCAATCTATTTAACAAATAATCCTTATCAATTGTTATTGCACATTTAAAATGTTTTTTCGGGCATTGATCAAATCCATGCAATCCACAAGGTCTGCAGTCAAGTTTTTCGCTTGTCTGAACAATGGCGGAATTATCAGCCAGAGGGCCAAATCCAAATTCTGGAATAGTAGAGCAAAAAATGGCTGTAGTTGCTGCATTGACTGCCGAAGCAAGATGCATAGGAGCTGAATCATTAACAAAGTTCATTTCTGCATCCTTCATCAATGCAGCCGATTCCAGAAAACTGAGTTTGCCTGAAAGGTTAAGTGAATTGGAGTGTGCAGTAGCTTTTATAATATATTCGCAAATTGCATGATCCTTTCCTGAACCAAGAAAATAAATACGAAAGTCCTTATTTATTTCCCTGATAAATTCAATCCATTTTTCTACAGGAAACTGTTTTGTAAACCATATTGAAGCAGGCGAAATTGTAATGTATCTGACGGTTTTATATTGTGATAATCTTGCAAAATGGTGTTGGGTAGGATATAACTTAACCGAAAATGAGCTATCGTCCGTAATATTTCTTACAAGGTTAAGGTTTCGGTCAACTTCATGCCGGCTTCCCTGCCTGATGGTATGTTTAATCCTTTTATTGAACAACAACGAAAATGGGTTTTTATCAAACCCAATTTTTAATTTAGCTCCTGAATATGCAGTCATCAGGCCGGAAGAAGCATAGCGCTGGACATTGATTACACAATCGTACTTCTGATTTCTTATAAAAGATAATAAAACAAGTAGGTTTTTATATTTGTTTTCCGATTTATCCCAAACCAAAACATTATGGAGGAATGGATGGGATTCGAAAAGCGATTCGTTCCCTTTTTTTACCAAAAAATCAATGGAAGCTGCTGGGAAATGAAAATGCAACTTTTCAATGATTGGAGTGGCAAGGATTACATCTCCAATTGAGGCCGTTTGTATGATCAGAAATTTGTTCAACTGTTGGTTATTTTTTCACTGCTTAGTCGCATTTTACAATTATAATTTCCTGTGTAAAATTTTTTCTCTAGACCGCTACTTTAAAATCCCTTAAAGCGGCATTGAGTGAGGTTTTTAAATCTGTAGATGGTTTTCTCTCTCCAATGATCATGGCACATGGCACATTGAACTCTCCAGCCGGGAATTTTTTTGTGTATGATCCCGGGATTACAACAGAACGAGCCGGAATTTTGCCTTTGTGCTCGATAGGAGCACTTCCTGTTACATCAATAATTTTGGTTGACATTGTCAAAACTACATTAGCTCCCAAAACAGCTTCCTTCTCAATATAAACCCCTTCAACTAAAATACACCGTGAACCTATGAAACATCCGTCCTCAATAATGACCGGTGAAGCCTGCAATGGTTCAAGCACTCCTCCAATACCCACACCACCGCTTAAATGAACATTCTTTCCAATTTGTGCACACGATCCAACCGTTGCCCATGTATCAACCATTGTCCCGCCATCCACATATGCGCCGATATTTATGTAGGAAGGCATAAGGACGACTCCTTTGGCAATGTAACATCCATATCTTGCGATGGCATGCGGTACGACCCTTACACCAAGCTCAGCATAATTATTCTTAAGTGGGATCTTGTCATGAAATTCGAAAGGACCCACATGAATCGTTTCCATTTGCTGAACAGGAAAATAAAGTATAACAGCTTTTTTAATCCATTCATTCACCTGCCATTGTCCATCATTATACTGGGCAACCCTGATCATCCCTTTATCCAGAAGTTCAATCACTTCGCGGATTGCGCCTTTCATTATTTCATTGCTCAACAAGGACCGGTCATTCCATGCAGATTCTACCTGGTTTATTAAATTTTCGAACATCCCTTTATTTTAAATATTCAAAATTAGATATTTTTTCATCAAATCTAAACTTCTTTATAATTTTGCCCGGTCTGAGTTAATGCCTTTTTTAAATAATGATTCACTTTTATTATGGGAAGAATAATGGCGATAGATTATGGACGGAAAAGAGTTGGCCTCGCCGTAACAGATGAAAACAGGATCATTGCAACGGCACTCGATACAGTGCATACCAGGGATATATTTACTTACCTTCATCAGTATTGCATGTTAGAAAAAGTTGATACCTTCGTCATAGGCGATCCCAGGCAAATGAACAATGAGTTATCTGAATCTGTTAAGTTTATTAAGCCATTCTTAAAAAAACTCAGGAAAGAGTTTCCGGAAATGAGCGTAGAAAGTTATGACGAAAGGTTTACCTCTAAAATTGCAAGTCAAACAATTGCAGCAGCAGGTTTAAAAAAGAAAGACAGACAAGATAAAACAATAATTGATAAAATTAGTGCAGTTTTAATACTTCAGTCATTCATGGAGTATAAAAGATTAAAAAGTAATTAATTTAGGATAATAATGATTTTGCCCATTACAGCATATGGCCACCCAATATTAAGAAAGGTTGCAAAAGATATTGACAAAGATTACCCGAACCTTGAACAGCTAATTGCCGATATGTATGAGACGATGCATGCTACTTCCGGTGTTGGATTGGCGGCTCCCCAGGTAAATCTTTCGATCCGTTTATTAGTGATGGATGCTACACCTTATGCCGAGGAGGACCCCCAGGCCAGGGGATTTAAAAAAGTATTAATCAATCCTCATATAATAGAAGAAACAGGTGACGACTGGGTATTTAACGAAGGTTGTTTGAGCATTCCTGACATCAGGGAAGATGTTTCCCGAAAACCCAATATCCGCATTCAATATTACAATGAAAACTGGGAGTTTTTTGATGAACACTACACCAGCGTAATGGCAAGAATTATCCTGCATGAATATGATCACCTCGAAGGTGTTTTATTTGTCGACAGGGTCAGCAATATCCGAAAAGTGCTTTTAAAAAGGAAGTTACAGGATATATCAAAAGGTGACATAGATGTGGCTTATAAAATGATTTTCCCACTGCAAAAAAAAGGAAGAAGATAATAATTCTCAGTATAAAATAATAATTATGAAAAAACTAAAGTCATTTATTTATCTCATGCTGGTATCACTGATTGTTCTATCGTGTTCATCTCCACAGTCTGAGAAAAAAGAAACAATAAAAACCCTTGAGGCTGATCTTTTTGCTGATGAAAATAAGATGATTGACCGGGATAGGGCAGGTGAGCTGGTCACAGCGTACGTATCTTTTGCTGATGAATTTCCCAATGATAAAGATACACCGGATTATTTATTTAAAGCCGGGGATATGTCGATGAACCTTAACATGCCTCAAAAAGCAATTCAGGTTTTTGACAGAATATTGAAAGATTATCCTGATTTTGAAAAAGCACCTCAATGCCTTTTTCTGAAAGGTTATGTTTATGAAAATGAAATCGGCGATTTGAATGCTGCAAAAAAAATATATGAAGACTTTATTGCTAAATTTCCCGATGATGAGTTCGCTGATGATGCTGCCGTATCTATTAAAAACCTGGGAAAATCGCCTGAAGAACTTATAAAAGAATTTGAAACTAAGTCGAAGGAGGAAGGGAAAATTTAGAATTGATTTTTAATTCTTTCTCCATCGGGAAAATATTATTTTAATAAATTATTTAAGAGTTATTAACAGGCGCAATAATAATTTTAATTATTGCGTTAGTTCACCAGGATAAATTGGTAATTTTTTTCATCCAAAAAGCGTCAACCCGAAAAGGTAGGCGCTTTTTGGTTTTTACCGGACGGATTTTTTTTTAATTTTCTTTTTCAAATAGTTCAATATCGCCTTGTCTGTTGATACAATCAGCGATTTTCTTTTTAAATTTCCAGCATGTCATTTGCCGCAGATGTATATTATCGGAAAGCCGGTAACTTGAAATATCAGGATTATGACAAACAAGGTAGGTGATTTTAAAAGCTTCAATTAATGGAAATTTACACTTGTGAAATATGGTATGAGCAGTTGCTGATTCTTCTGTTTTACACCTGGTACATCTGCGCGAGTATGCTTTTTTGCCCTTGCAAAAATTATTATGGCCACATTTCCGGCAATAAAACCCATCCTTCCATTTCACATCTGCCAGGTATTCCAGGCACTTTTCTTCTGAGGAGAAGATGGTCTCAAACTGTAAATTACCGATATTTTTAAATAAAGATTGCATCAATTTCAATTCTTACCTAAATGACATTCTGTCAATTGGAATGAATTTTGACTGCAAAAATACAAAAAGTGATGTTTAAGCGATACATTAAAAGAAATTTTTTTATTTTTGCAGCGTTTTCTGATTTCAGTAATAATTAAACAAAATTTTATGATGAAACTGTTCACAGCTATAGTAGCGATATTTTTTGCTTTCAACTTGACTATCATTGCACAGGTTGTTGATCAGGTGAAACCTGAACATCTTACTGTTGAAACCTTTAAACAAAAGATTTACAATTACGAAAAAAGCCCTGATAACTGGGTATTTGAAGGAGACCTTCCTTGTGTTGTTGATTTTTATGCCGACTGGTGTAAGCCCTGCAAACTGATAGCGCCCATCATGGAAGAACTTGCTATTGACTATAAAGGAAAGATTAATGTTTATAAAGTCAATACCGAGCAACAACGTGAACTATCAACTTTATTCGGCATCAGGAGTATTCCTTCTGTGTTATTCATCCCTATGAAAGGTAAGCCTCAAATGTCGACGGGTGCATTACCAAAGGAGTCATTCAAACAAGTCATTGATGAATTTCTTTTGGGTAAAAAAAAGGATGAGTAAAATAAATAAGTAAGATATGAAAAAATTAATGTCATTTTTATTGCTGTCTTCATCGTTCGTATTTTTCTCTTGCAATCAAAATTTTGAGAGTAAAAGCATCAACAATAATGATCAACCTGTTGCAGTAAATGATCAATTTGCACAGCAGAAAGTATCTCCAGGTGATTTAAAGCCAATTTATTTAACAACCGCCGATTTTAAAAGTAAGATTTGGGATTACGAAGCAAATCCCCAGGAGTTTATTTACCGCGGTGAGCTGCCTTGTGTGATTGACTTTTATGCTGATTGGTGCAAACCTTGTAAAATGGTTGCACCCATTATGGATGATCTTGCTGATTATTATGATGGCAAAGTGATCATTTATAAAGTGAATACCGACAAAGAGAGGGAGCTTGCTTCAGTTTTTCAGGTAAATAGTATACCGTCAATATTATTTGCACCAATGAATGGAAAACCAGCAATGCAGCCTGGTGCTCTTGCTAAGGAAGAATATATTAAAATTATTGATGAATTTGTCCTCAAATTAAAAACAGAGAATTCAAAGAAAATATAAATAAAAAACACAAATCATTAAAATGGAACATTTAACAAAGCAGTCCTTCTCAGAGAAGGTATTTAATTATGAAAAAAATAAGGAATGGCAATTTGAAGGTAAGTTACCCTGTTTGATTGATTTTTATGCTGATTGGTGTGGCCCATGTAAAATGGTAGCTCCGATTTTAGAAGAATTATCAGTTGAGTACAAGGATAAGATCAATATTTATAAGGTAGATACTGAAGCTGAGCAGGAACTTGCAGCCGCCTTTGGTATAAGAAGTATCCCTTCGCTGCTTTTTTGCCCGAAAGATGGAAAACCTCAGATGGCAATGGGTGCATTGCCAAAGGATGCACTCAAGGGTGCTATTGATGAGGTTTTATTGAACAAACCTGTTGCTGCTAATTAATTCAGTTGGGTTATGATTGATAAGGTGCACATTGTTTGCACCTTTTTTTATGCCTGATCATTTGCTATTTTTGCCTGTATAAAATTATGAATGAATCTTCGTCTATATTATTTTCAACGGCATATTTGCCTCCAATTGAATATTTTGTATGGATATTGAAAGCAGATTTAATAATCATTGAGAAAGAAGAAAATTATATCAAACAAACCTATCGTAATCGCTGTGAAATTTATACTGCAAATGGAAAAATTTCATTGACTGTCCCAGTCATTAAAACAAACGGAAATCATACAAAAATCAAGAACATAAAAATTGACTATTCCGAGAAATGGCAATTGAAACATTGGCGTGCAATAGTGTCAGCATATAATCATTCGCCTTATTTTTTATTTTATAAAGATGAGTTGGAACCATTTTATACCAGCAATTTTAAATTCTTGATTGACTTTAATACTCAATTGCTCCAAACAATATTAAAATTATTACTGATAAACCGGAATATTATTTTCACTAATGAGTATTTAAGTCTGGTTAAACAAAACTATTTTGACCTTCGATATAAAATAAGTCCTAAAATACCTTCACCATTTGATTCGTGCGTTTATTCCCAGGTCTTTAAGGAAAAGCATGGGTTTCAACCTAATTTAAGTATTATAGATTTACTTTTCAATGTTGGGCATCAATCGAAAGACTATCTTACCTAAATTAAGAGTTCCTGGTTTTTTCTACTTTTACAACCTCAAATTCAAATTAGCAGAATATAATGATTATTCCTAGTAAATACGACCCACAAAATACCGAAGAAAAATGGTATTCTTTCTGGATGGAAAAAGGTTTTTTTAGAAGCATACCTGATGGAAGAGAACCTTATTGTATTGTGATTCCTCCTCCAAATGTTACTGGTGTATTGCATATGGGTCATATGCTAAACAACACTATCCAGGATGTACTTGCGCGTCGTGCCCGCATGCAGGGTAAAAATACACTTTGGCTTCCGGGCACAGATCATGCCTCAATTGCAACAGAGGCAAAAGTTGTAGCGAAGCTAAAAGAAGAAGGAATTGATAAAGCAAATATTTCACGCGAAAAATTTCTTGAATATGCATGGGAGTGGAAAGAAAAGCATGGTGGTATCATTCTGGAGCAATTAAAGAAACTTGGAGCTTCCTGTGATTGGGAAAGAACCCGGTTTACTATGGATGAGGCATTATATGAGTCAGTTATCCAGGTATTCGTTGATCTTTATAATAAAGGATTGATATATCGGGGAATTCGGATGGTAAATTGGGATCCAAAAGCCCTTACTGCTTTGTCTGATGAAGAGGTCATTTATAAAGAAGTTCAATCGAAACTATATTACCTCAGGTATAAGGTTGAATCCACTGCGGATGATTGGGTAACTATTGCTACAACTCGTCCTGAAACTATACTTGGCGATACCGCATTATGCGTAAACCCAAATGATGAAAGGTATCACCACCTGATAGGCAAGCATGTTTTTGTTCCTTTAATAAACCGTCCAATTCCAATAATTGAGGATGATTATGTAGACATGGAATTCGGAACAGGTTGCCTTAAAATAACCCCGGCTCACGATATCAATGATTACGAAATAGGCATCAGGCATAAACTCGATATCATTGATATTTTCAATGACGATGGAACTTTAAATGAAAAAGCCCGGATTTATGTAGGTGAAGATCGTTTTCAGGTTAGGGAAAAAATCATCAGGGATCTTGAAAATTCGGGGAACCTTAGCAAAACTGAAAATTATATTAATAAGGTTGGTTATTCTGAAAGAACAGATGAAGTTATTGAACCCAAACTCTCGCTGCAATGGTTTTTAAAGATGAAGCCCTTAGCTGAACCAGCACTTGAGGTAGTAATGAACGAAACTATCAAATTTCATCCATCCAAGTTTAAAAATACTTACAGGCATTGGATGGAAAATGTTCGTGATTGGTGCATTTCCCGACAACTCTGGTGGGGACAAAGAATACCAGCCTATTATCTTCCTGGAAATGATTTTGTAGTAGCTAAGTCAAAAGAAGAGGCACTGAAAATTGCAAAAGAGAAATACAATTTGCCTGATCTTAAAATTGATGACCTAAGGCAGGACGAAGACGTTTTAGATACCTGGTTTTCGAGCTGGTTGTGGCCTATTTCGGTATTTGATGGAATTAGAAATCCTGATAACGAAGATATAAAATACTATTATCCCACAAATGACCTCGTTACTGCTCCGGAAATTCTATTCTTTTGGGTAGCCCGCATGATCATGGCAGGGTTGGAATACAGGAATGAGATTCCTTTTAAAAAAGTTTACCTTACCGGAATAGTGCGCGATAAAATTGGCAGGAAAATGTCGAAATCCCTTGGCAATTCTCCCGATCCTTTAGAATTGATAAAAAAATACGGAGCTGATGGGGTACGTGTTGGAATGTTGCTTACTTCCCCTGCCGGAAACGACCTGCCTTTTGATGAATTATTATGTGAGCAGGGTAGAAATTTTAGCAATAAAGTCTGGAATGCACTCAGGCTTGTTAAAGGTTGGGAAATTGATAAAAACCTGAAACAGCCTGAATATGCTGCAGTTTCTGTAAGGTGGTTCGAATCAAAACTCAATCAAACGATAAAAATCATTGATGATCACTTTCTGAAATACAGGATTTCAGATGCTTTGATGGTTGTATATAAATTAGTGTGGGACGATTTCTGTTCATGGTATCTCGAAATGATCAAACCTGGTTATCAAAAACCCATTGACCCTGTCACTTATGAAAAAACCATAAATTTTTTTGAATGCTTGATGAAACTCGTGCATCCTTTTATACCATTTGTTTCTGAAGATATTTGGCATCATCTAAACGAGAGATCAAGCAATGAAAGTATTATGCTGGAGCAATTACCTGTTGGAGGAAAATTAGATCAGCATATACTATCAACTTTCGAAATAGAAATGGATGTTATCATGGCTATTCGAAATATGAGAAAGAATAAAAATATACATCAAAAGGAATTATTGGAGTTACAAATTAGAAAAAATAACGAACAAAAGCCAGATCACACTTTTGATAGCCTAATTGCTAAGCTTTGTAATATAAGTCAAATCAGCTATGTCGAAGAAAAAGTAGCGAATGCCGTTTCATTTATTGTTAAATCAACCGAATTTTATATACCTCTTGACAGTGCTATTGACCATGAAAGTGAAATTAAAAAACTTCAGGAAGAGCTAAACTATACAAAGGGCTTTCTTCATTCAGTGATAAAGAAACTTGAGAACGACCGTTTTGTTAAGACTGCCCCAGCTGAAATTGTAGAGAAAGAGAATAAGAAAAAAACGGATGCAGAACATAGGATTAAAGTTCTAGAAGAACAGATAATAAATTTGAAAAGTTAACTATTTGAAACTATTAATTTTATTAACCCCCGAATAGTTTTATCTATAGGTTTTAATCATCCTAAAAAAGCTTGATCGGATTAAAAATGCATCTAATCCATATCTTTTATTCCTGCTTTGAAAAAAAGATTACCGTGTCAAATTAAAAAAGCAAAATCTAACATGCAGAAAATGAATGGTTTGCTGTTTAAGTATAATTATTATTAAAAAAAAGTGAAAAAAATATTCCCAAATTGAAAAAAAGTATTATTTTTGAATCGTTATTCTAATTTAACAATTAGTTTAAATTTGAGAATTTATGAAAAAGAGAAGTGTTTTTGCCATTCTGATGGCAGTGTTTTTCCTTGGAGTTACTTTAAATGTTTTTTCTTACACAAGTAATTCAGGACAAGCTACCGGTTCAGGAGGGGACATTACTGGCATTTCATCAAATGACATAAATGGCACGTTTGTTCCCGAATGATGTTCTAAAATTTAACTCAAAGAATAATTTTGATTGAATTCAAAATTATTCTTTGTTATTTTTATTATAACCTATAACTTATCCATTCTATATTTTGTTAGAGAATTATAAATTTTCATAACCGCAAGAAGGATATTTCAATGATAATAAAGAGGAAAATTTCTTAAAACTGAAATCTTCCTCTTTTCTTTTTATCTTTTCCAATTTCGGATTTAATTTAATGAAGATTTTTTAATTGTTAAGAGATTAATCGGATTGTGTTAAGCTTGCAGTTATATTCATTTAGTCTTTTTTACTGATTTTACAAAACTTATCAAGTGAAAATAAGTATAAATTATTAATTGTATAATCTAAGCAGTTTAAGAATCAGATTTATTGGAAGCATTGAAGCATATTAAATTAATCATCTTTTTTGTCTTGATAATTCAGATAGATTTGTCTTATTGTCAAAATTTTGACACAAATAAATCCAATACTGAAATAAAATATTTATTGATTAGAGCCGATTCACTCTTGCAGGCTTCAAATTATGAAGATGCCATAATACAATACAAAATTCTCTCGGAGCATTATGGAAAGAGTGAAAAATGGGAGGACTTTATAAAAATAATTTTAAAAGTAGCCCAATCCTATCAAACCAGCGGATTGTTTGATTCTTCCTTCTACTATTTAAGTATTTCAAATGGACTCATACGAAAATATGGAGTAAAAAATGAGAATTTGATCGGTACTTACCACTATCTTAAAGGAGTTACATACAGTAAAACAGGAGAATTGGATAGTTCTTTAATTTCGCTAAATCATTCATTGCAATACTTTAGAGATGGTGTGAATGACAGTTTGCTGGTTCTGGTGAAAAGGTCAATAGGCAATATTCATTTTTCAAATGGGAATCAGGAGCTTGCCTTAACATTTTATAAGGATGCTCTAAAAAAAGAAAGATTAAGGAACAGACCTTCTGAAATAATGCTGGCAGCTTTGTTTCAAAACATTGGAATCGTTTTTACTCAAACTGGTAATTATGATAGCGCTGGCGTTTACCTTAGCAGGTCGATAGCATTAAAAGAAAAAACCCTGAATAAAACTGATCCGCAACTGGCAATCGGATATCTAAACTATGGCAGGTTCTTGTATGTCATGGGTTATCCTGATCAGGCCTTACAATATTACACCAAAGCTGAAGAAATATATTATTCGGATTTCGGAGTGGAATATTTTAACTTAGCCCCGATTTATTATAATAAGGGGGCAATTTTTATATTACTGAGGGATTTGAATAAGGCTTTAGACTATCATGAAAGAGCATTGAATCTGTATTTAAAAAACACGAATCAGAACAATCCTATTATTGGTGATTTATTCATGAACTTAGGCTTAATTTATGAAAAAAAAGGAGATTTAAACACAGCAATATATTATTATAATGAAGGCTTGAAAGGAAATTATAATTCTGAGTCGGTAGTGAAATCTCTAAGAAATTTAGGAAGGTGTTATTTTAATCTTAAAGACAACATTGAAGCGGAAAAAAACTTTAAATTGTCAATTACTATGGCCGAAAAATTTTTCGGACCGATTCATACTAATACCGCAGGAAGCTATCAGGCATATGGTAATTTTTGCATTTCAACCAAAAACTTTGAAAAAGCAGAGGAACTCTTAACTAAAGCTTACGAAATATTGGTTGAAAGCTTTGGCAATAAGAATAGAGAGGTTTCATTTACTTTAACTTACCTTGGTGACCTTTACAAAAATATGGGTAATCTTGATAAGGCTTTAAAATACTACCAAAAATCAATCATTTCCAATACAGATAATTTTAACAATGAAAATGTTCATATCAATCCTTCACTTAAAGACTTAGATCCCGAATTCAATAAGTTTGTCACCCTATACAAAAAGGCCTACACTTTATATGATATTTATAATGAAAAATCTAAAAATTCTCAAGACCTCGAAGTAAGTCTTGAGACCAGTAAACTTGCAATTGCACTTTTTGAATCAATATTGGCTTCATACAAGGATGAAAACACAAAGACAATGATCAATGAATATGTTTATGATATTTATAATTTAGTTGTTCTCATTGCCACCGAATTGTACAGTAAAAATAATAATCCTAAATATTTAGATATTGCGTTTGAGTACTCGGAAAAAGGTAAAGCCGCAATATTGTTGTCTTCCATCCGGGGATTCGCAGCTTTAGAAATTGGAAATATTCCGGTTGGCATCATGGAGATGGAGGAAACACTAAAACGTGATATCTCTTTGCTTAAAAATTTTATCAATGATGAAAATCAAAAGAGTTCACCCGAAATTAGTAAAATCGAAACCTGGAAGAAAAATATTTTCAATAAAACGGTTAGTTATGACAGCTTAATTAATTCTATCGAAACTAATTATCCGCAATATTATAACCTTAAATATAACTTTGAGGTAGTTAAAATCTCAGAAGTTCAAGCTAAACTCAAAAATGAAGAACTTTTAATAGAATATAAAATTATTGATTCTTTACTATTTACTTTCTTTATTTCACATGATAGCATTAGATTTCATAAAGAGATACTTGAAGCTGATTTTAAGGATAAAGTTCAGTCATTTATTTCATCTATTAATCAATTCCCGGCCGAATCTTTTGATAAAGAAGATTTCATTGAGTTTATTTATTTGGGGAATTTTATTTACAGAACTTTATTTACAGCAAATGGTATTTCTGAAGATTGCTCAAGAGTTATAATTGTTCCAGATAATATTCTTGGTTACCTTCCTTTTGAAGCGTTAATTAAAGATTATAAGGTTCCTGATAGAATTGATTTCAGCAAACTTGAATATGTCCTTAAGTCCTACCCGGTGACTTATTCTTATTCAAGTTCACTTTTATTTAACTATTTTGTTAGAAGTACAAATTCAGGGAAAATTCTGGCAATGGCTCCTGTCTATGACAAATCACTCAAAAAATCGTCCGAATCGTTAAACCGATCGGACATAATCATCAGCAATTTGAACCCTCTTGACCATTCAAGAGAAGAGGTCAAAAATATTGTTTCGATAATGAAAGGTAAAGTATTGATTGGCGAAGATGCAACAGAAATGAACTTTAAGATGAATGCTGCAAAATATGGCATTCTGCATTTTGCAATGCATACCTTAATTGATGACGAGGATCCGATGGCCTCCAAATTAATTTTTACCCAAAATAATGATTCAACCGAAGATGGATTATTAAATGCATATGAAATTTATAACCTGAAATTGAATGCTAAACTGGCTGTTTTGAGTGCCTGCAAAACCGGGACTGGTAAATTAAGTAAAGGAGAAGGTATAATGAGTTTAGCCAGGGGATTTTTATTTGCAGGAATTCCCTCCATTGTAATGACTATGTGGGAAATTGAAGATGTTTCAGGAGCCGAAATAATGACTTATTTTTATAAGCAGCTAAAAGCTGGGATTGGGCCGGATGAGGCTTTAAGGTATGCTAAACTTACCTATCTTGAACAGTCAGACCCACTTCAATCCCATCCTTACTTTTGGGCAGCCTATGTTCAAATTGGAAAAACAACTCCAATCATTAGTAAATCCAAAATAAATGCCATTACCTATTCAGGGGCAACTATACTCATGGTGACTTTCCTGTATTTATTATTCAGGTATAGAGCAAAGAAAAAAGGATGAAATTCTAATTGAGATATTTTAAAATATCATTAGCTTGTGCAGCATAATGATTTTCTTCCTCTGCGATTTTCTCAAATTGCTCAATGGCTTTACTTTTCTGATTATCCATTAAATAAATCAATCCAAGATACCAGTTTGCATGTTCTACGAAAAGATTATCGTTATCATTAATAATGTAGGAGAATGATTCAATTGCCTGGTCAAATTGCTCCAATTCAATATAACAAATACCAGAGTAAAATCTTGCAGTAAATTGATTTTCGATCGAATTGAAATACTTCAGGGCATTGTTAAAATCATTTTCTTTATAAAACTTAAAGGCTTGATCGAGCGCATTTTCATTATTGGCTTCGATGGACCTTATTTGAAGAACAGGCTTTGCGGGTTTATAATACTTGCTTACTAATTTCTCAGTGGAATAGGGTTTGTTGGATAAAATATACCATAATCCACCCACAACAAGAATTAAGGCAAATGATGCAGCTGCTAAATGCCATGTTCTCAGGAAATCCTTTCCTAAATTAATGACTGGATTGTTACTATTTGGATTATTTAATTGAATTGCAAGCTTATCCTGTAGTTCAAAAAAGCCTTTATCCTTAATTTGGTGATTCACTTCCAGCCTTAAATTCATTTCTTTAGCAAGTTCTTTATTTTTTTCTATGTCAACAAGCAAAAGATTTAATTCATTGCCAGTAAGCTGACCATCGAGAAAATCTTCTAATCTTTCATTTAAATTATCCATTTCTTCTTATTTAAAAGTTTTACTATTTAATAATTTCATTGAATCTTGGATCGCTTTTTATACTTGCAATCAATTTTTCTTTACACTGATGTTTCCTTTTTTTAACATATTGATCACTCTTGAACCCAAGTATTCGTGCAATTTCTTTTAGCTGTATCTGTGCCAGAAAAAGCTCCAGGATCTTTTGACAATTATAGCTAAGTTTGCTAAAATGTTCCTGATATAGCTTGAATCGTTCGTTTGTATCATAAAGAGTCAGCAAATCATCATCCAATTCCAAAAACTTTACTGATTCCTCCAGGAAACTTTTTCTAAGTTTCCTCTTTTCAAGCTGCTTGAGCCAAAGCAATCGGCATACAGAATATAAATAAGTATTAAAAGAACAATTAAGTGTCAGTTTATCTTTCTGAATCTTTTGATAGATCACTAAGATGGCATCCTGATAAATGTCTTTGGCATCCTCATCTGAGCCGTCGTTTTTATTTATAAAGACATTAATCTGATGATAATAACTTTTATAAATATACTCCAGAACGTCAGTGCTTCTGTTTCGGATCCCATCTATTATTTCCTCAACTCTTATTTCCTGCACTTTTCAAAGGTTAATTCTTAAAATAGCTCAAAGGTTACCCTATGAGGCAAAAAATATTTAAATTTAATTATATAATTGATAGTTAAATAAACCATATTTATTTGTTTCAAATACTTTAACAAACTCATTATGCATTATTTCCGAGTTGGTCCATTTGATCATCAAATAATTCATTTTTCTATCAATATCCTAAACTTATTTTCCTCCGATAGTGTTAACACATTGTTCGGATGATCCTGTTGTTTTCTGAACATCTTAGAATTCAGGTGATCCAAAACAAGCATTATCTAAAGAAGAACCAATTTGTATCTGACTCATTGTTCCTCCTGCGATTAACAATAATGAAATTAACCTACTTACAATATTGGATTGTTTCATTATTATTAATTTAATAAGTCTTTATGTTCATACGTAAAACACTATAAATGGTTTTAAAAATTATTGAAAGTAGTGAATCCTGTTTTAATCAAATCTAAATTAATAGTTTGATCTTAAAATAATGATTATCAATTTTTTTGACCATAGTTTTAATTCCAGATTCCATTTATCTCCGAACCACAACTTTTACATTTGCCATTCGAGATATTAAAATTGGTGATCTGAAATCCCGTTCTTTCAATAACCATCTTTTTACAGTTAGGACAAAAGGTATTTTGTGCATCTGATCCCGGTACATTTCCTATATACACATAATCAATACCTTCGGTGAGAGCTATTTCTCTGGCTTTTTCTAATGTTGAAACAGGGGTCGCTGGCAAATTAGCCAATTGATATAAGGGTTGAAACCTTAAAAAATGCAAAGGCGTTTTGTTAAATCCATTTTCAACAAGCCAGCTGCACATTCTTTTTATCATTTCCAGATCATCGGTCCAGGTAGGGACCACGAGGTTTGAAATTTCAAGCCATACCCCTTCTTCTTTTAAAATTTTTAATGAATTTAATACCGGATCCAGTTTTCCCGCATTCAGCATTTCATATATTTCATTAGAAAAAGATTTAAGGTCGATGGTAGCTGCATCGATGTATTTGCACCATTCCCTTAGCGGTTTTTCATTGATATAACCTGACGAAACAAGAACATTTTTAATCCCCTTTTCCCTTGCTATTGCTGCGGTATCAAAGGTATATTCATAGAATGCCACAGGGTCAGAGTAAGTATAAGCAATGGATTTACATTCGTTTTTAATGCATTCATCAACTACTTTATCCGGAGGTAAGTCATAATTTCTGGTTTTCTTTGGGCTTGTTTGCGATATTTCCCAGTTTTGACAATTTAAGCATGCAAGAACACATCCCGCTGTGGCAATTGAATATGAGCTGCTTGAAGGCATAAAATGATAAAAGGGTTTTTTTTCAATCGGATCGATATGTATTGCGCAAGGATTTCCATAGGCAATGCACATAAGTTTATTGTCTATATTCATTCTCGTCCGGCAATCTCCTTCTTCATTTAATAACATTTTACATTCGTTCGGACATAGGAGGCATTTTAATCCTTTAGGGGTATTGATGTAGTATTTTGCCTCTACTCCAATTTCATCAGACAAGGCGTGATATGGGAGAGGTGAAAAAGATGACTCAAGAATCGGAATGGAAAACGATTTCAGATTACAAAACCCACATCCTAAAACTGTAATGCTAATTGCACTTGTTTTAAGGAATTCTCGTTTTGAAATAATTTTCTGAGGCATCATTTATTGCACTTTTGTTTTGAACCAGCTGAGTAAAATGTATTATTTCTTTAACTTTAGCAGAATATATAACCCAGTTATAAAATTTAATATTGCGACAATAAGCGAAACTTTTATTATTCCGAAATAAGGAATTAAAAATGCAGCTATAAGAATAGCTCCTATGGCAGCTCCCAATAAGTCAGAGGCATAAGTAGATGAAGCAATTTTGGATATAGAAATAGTCCGGAGTTTTGTTGCGAGTGCAAATTGCACACCTGTCAAAACACCCATAATAGTGATTAATAAAATGAAGATTATATGAACAAGAAAATTACTTAACAAACTTGATCTAAGAAAATATAAAACCAATGCTAGTATAATACAGTAAATTCCTATTAAGTATTGAATGATACTATAGGTTCTCATTCCAATGGTGATTTTATTGATTAGAAATATAGATCCAATCAGAAGTCCAGCCATAAAAAAAGTAATGATGATTCCAAGCATTTGGTAAGTATAACCATATATGATCTGGAAAGCGATGATTAGAATAACCTCAACCGATGATGCGGAAAATCCAGTTATAAATACTCCATAATTGATAAAATTTAGTTTTAAAAAAGAGTAAAAAATGGGAAAAAGGATAAGGGTAATTAGAATAAAATAGTTAATATCAAAATGGCTTAACCAGTATTGCAATTGGTATAAGTAAACAACAGGCTGGAAATCGTTGTTGATAGCCACCTTATCAGAAATCACATTCTCCATAAGCCTGCTTTCACGTTCAATTCTTTGGTCATCTAAATAATTTCTGTTAACATATTCATTTTTAATTTTTCTTAATTCTAATTGCTCAATAATAGAATAGGTTAACTGTCCGTCTGAAGCAATAAAGTAATTAAGCCCTCCCGGAATGATTTTTACATGTTCAAAAAGGAGTTTAAGTGTTGAAAACACGGAAGA
This sequence comes from uncultured Bacteroidales bacterium, assembly GCA_963749345.1. GTDB lineage: Bacteria > Bacteroidota > Bacteroidia > Bacteroidales > JAADJA01 > JAADJA01. Next base: position 2,649,347 of record CAVVMO010000004.1, read on the forward strand.
ATTAATCTTTCTGGATTCCTCTCCCAAATAATTTGAGGTTGAGGTCAGGCTGATTGATATAATAGCTTTCTCGTTCAAATCTTTTTTTAACTCCTCAAAAAACTCAAGTGTGTAAAACCTGTTTATTTGTGCACTAGAAGGATCGGGAAGGTTAATTAATACAACATCATATTTTTTGTTTTTATTTTTTTTGATGAAAAGTCTGGCATCTTTATTAATAACTGATACTGCTGAATCATGTAAAATATTGCTTGTAAATAGCTCTCCGACATTGATTAAATCAGGATTTTGCTCAACGTAGTCAAGTGTATTAATTTTATACTTTAAAATTTCGTTAATCATACCTGAAATTCCACCTGAGATCAATAATACATTTTTTGGATCAGAATGCTGAATCATAGCATAGTGTGTACTTTCTTCTATCATGATTGTGTTGTCCTCTGAAAACAGAAAATTACCATTTTCATAAAAATTGTATTGGTCTTCTGTATGGGTAACTACTATTTTACTATAAGGTGTATCTTTAAAATAAGCTATATCCTGACCGGGATACAAGTATTGTAAAGCCCTTAGGTCAATATCAGAGAAAGATATGGTGATAGTTAACATGATTGTTAACCCTGATAAAATGTAAGATGTGATTTTTTTCCCTGATAAAAATAAATTTACTATTACCGCTATCAGGTTTATCATCATTATAATGGTAAGACTGAAAAAAGTTTTTAGTACAACCAGTAATAAAAAATTAAATAGTACTCCACCCACAAGACTTCCAAGTGCTTCAATTGAATAGGCTTTGTTAATCACGTTGGATTTCGACTGGTAGGACAAGATAGCAGCTAATCCCGGAAACAACATTCCTGTAATTAAACAAAAGGGAGAAAGCAATATAAAAGAGTTGAAAAAAACCTCTGCGAGGTTTATTGTTTTTCCGGGTGGATATATAATGCTTCTCAGATAATAGGTCAAAAAAGCAATAATCAAAGGTAGGATGGCCATTAAAATATGGCTAAAATTAATAAAACTTAATTTGTTGATTTGATTTTCGAATAGCTTTCCTAAATAGGATCCTAATCCGGTCAATAACATCCAATTGGCAAGGATCATTCCTGTAATAAGCTCATTACCATTGTATACAGATAAGAATTCTCTGATCAGAATTATCTGTGTAATTATTGAAGTGAATCCTAGGATGAATAAAGAAAATTTTATTCTATTTTCGAATTTGAACAACATTTTATACATTTGTTAGGGTTTTCAAATTTAGACATAAATGTTTAGAAAAATACATTTCAGCTATTTCGTGCTAATTTTCCTTGTGATTTGCTATCGTTGCTCTTCTCAGGAAACCATAGATAAGGCGTCGGAAAAGAATAAACTTCAAAATCTTAAACCAGCGTTTGCGGGTCAGTTTTATCCAGCAGATCGATTTGAGCTTGAAAGAGCGCTTAAGACATTGTTTGATGATTCTGAACCGAAAAAAGTGAATAATGTCATTGCGATTATTGCTCCTCACGCTGGCTACGTTTTTTCAGGATCGGTTGCGGCATCGGCCTATAATCAGATTGATCCGGAAATTTCTTATGAAAATGTTTTTATTATTGCTTCCAGTCACCGTGCATATTTTGATGGGGCTTCTATTTATTCTATTGGCAATTGCGAAACTCCTGTTGGAGAAGTAAAAGTTAATATTGAACTTGCGAAAAAACTTATTGCCGAAAACAAAGACTTCTCTTATGTTCCTGAAGCGCACTCTTCTGAGCACAGCATAGAGGTTCAATTACCTTTCTTGCAATATAAATTAAAAAAGGGATTTCAGATTATCCCAATCGTAATAGGAACACAATCAGCAGAGGTCTGCAAAAAATTCGCTGAAGCTTTAGGACCTTATTTTAATAAAAATAATCTGTTTATTATTAGTTCTGATTTTTCGCATTATCCTGAATATACTGAAGCAAACAAATGGGATAAAAAAACAGCAGATGCCATACTTTTGAATAATCCGGCTAAATTCTTGCAGGCAATAAATGATACAGAGAATAACAAAATATCCAATTTAGCAACCAGGGCTTGTGGATGGTCTTCAATCCTTACATTACTTTATTTAACCGAACAAAACCAAAACATCGATTATACCCTTATTAACTATAAGAATTCCGGTGAATCCGGTTATGGTGATAAGGCAAGGGTAGTAGGATATAATGCTATAGCTATTAGCCTGCCTCCAAAAGATCAGATTGATGGCCAGTTTTATTTAAGTAAGGAAGATAAAAGTAAGTTACTTGAAATTGCCCGAATAACTATTGAAGACTATTTGTCATCAAACCAAATTATAACGCTTAATTCAGATGGTTATTCCGGAACATTAAAAACTAATTGTGGAGCCTTTGTAACATTAAATAAGAACCATCAGCTCAGGGGCTGCATTGGCAGGTTTGACGAAACCCAGCCTCTGTATGAAGTGGTTCAGCAAATGGCTGTAGCTTCAGCGACTCAGGATTCCAGGTTTTTGCCTGTGACAAAAAGTGAATTAAAGGAACTTGAAATAGAAATCTCGGTTTTAACACCCATGAAGTTGATCAAATCAATTGATGAAATCGTTCTGGGAAAACATGGCATTTACATAAAAAAAGGCAATCGATCCGGGACTTTTCTGCCTCAGGTGGCAACCGATACAGGATGGACCCTCGAAGAATTTCTCGGTCATTGCTCCCGCGATAAAGCCGGCCTGGGTTGGGATGGCTGGAAGGATGCCGAGATCTTTGTTTATGAAGCCAATGTGTTCAGTGAAACTGAATTCAAATAATGCTGGGGCATTAGTAGAAGTGTTTTCAATGCTTTAAACCACAAGATTTTCTTCAACGGGTTCAGGCTTGGGGAAAATCTTAAAATCTTCACTGTACTGTTCAAGAAATTCAATGCTAAATGCCCTGAATGTGTAAGTAACAGGGAGCAAGACAACAGATCCTATATAGGGAATAATAAGCAAGAGAAATCCAATACAACAGGTAAATAGTCCAAAAAAGATAATACAAATTATCGTCACTATTATCAGTACGAAAACGAATAACCCATAAACAATAAAGTCCCAGAAATTTGAAAATAAAACAGGCATAAACTTAAGCCAGGCTTGAGTTGTATTGATCCGGTGTTTGTACATGATAGGAACAACAAAGTCGTTTAAAAGCATGGAAATGTACGAAATAATAATCATCAATACAAGGAATTCAAAGATGATTCCAACGATCGAAATGATTTTCGTTCCTAAAGTGGTTTCACCGGTAAACAAATTAACCATAACTACAAAAGCAACAATGATAGAACCCAGGATCAGGAAGGCCGAAATAAGTCCAAATACCAACCGCCATTGAAAAAGCGAATTTCCTTCTCTGCTGAAATCATTCCAGGGCTTACTGACTTCAGCTTTATCATGGACAATATTATCGATGAACATAAATTTACCCCTTGAACTCACCCATGTAAGGATAATCATGACTGCAAAAAGAAAAACAATCCCAACAATGATCAATGCGAACCAGAAGGGATGATTCATAAGCCAGTACCATGCGATGTTGGGCCATTCAAGTAATTCTTCCCAGTCAAAATTGTCCATGCTGTTTCTCTCCGAATAATTGGCGCCTCCTCCCGGACTGCCTGTTCCTGCCATCAATGCTGCAAGAAAGGCGGTAAATCCGACTGTAAACCATTTACCCATATCAAAAGGCTGGAATAATGCCTTTTTCATCCGGTTCCATGCGCGTGACAAGGGGTCACTGTAAGATATATTCATGACCAAAAGTTTTATAGGTTAGCCCGACGAAGATAAGAAAATAAAAACTTCAATTAATTATTTTCATAAAAAAATCAGAATCATCATAAACCAAATGGCTGTTTTGTTGTTTTTAGCTTATTAGCCACAAACATTCATCTGATGATAATTGTTTGAAAATAAATGGTATTAATATTTTTTTCAGATGTTGCTGGAATTGCATGGCTGTTCTTTTGCATCAGTATTCGAAATTAATGACGCATATTAAGGAAAAAATGTTAATAATTATGATTTTGCAGAAAACTTTATTCCCATAAATTTGCACCCTTTTGCATTGCTAAATTATTAAAGTAAATTTTTACTCAATCCAATAAAAATGACGAATGATTATAAAATGCCTGATTATCTGTTTGAAGTTAGTTGGGAAGTATGTAATAAGGTAGGCGGGATTTATACGGTGTTGTCATCAAAATACCTTTCGGTTTCTGAAGGCTTTGGCGACAGGTACATTTTTATTGGACCGGATGTATGGAAAGAAACCATCGATAATCCGGATTTTATTGAAGACAAATCGCTTTATAAAAACTGGCATGATAGTGCTGAAAAAGAAGGGTTGAGAATTCGCATAGGCCGATGGAACATTCCCGGTAAACCGGTGGCCGTGCTTGTTGATTTCACTCCCTTTTTCGTACAGAAGGATAAAATATTTGCTAAATTCTGGGAGACTTATAAACTGGATTCAATTTCAGGAGGATGGGACTATGTTGAACCGGCTTTGTTTGGTTATGCAGCAGGTATTGTCGTTGAGAGCTTCTATAACTTTTATGTGTCTGCCAATGACAAAATCATAGGTCATTTTCATGAATGGATGACCGGAGCCGGAATCCTTTATATTAAGGAGAATGTTCCGCAAATAGGAACTGTTTTTACCACCCATGCTACCGTTCTGGGAAGGTCGATTTCGGGAAATAACCTGCGGTTGTACAGTGATCTTGAAAAATACAACCCGGGTGATTTTGCAAAAAATCTGGGAATAACCTCAAAGTATTCAATTGAGTACAATGCTGCCAAAGAAGCCGATTGCTTTACCACTGTAAGCGATATCACTGCCAATGAATGTAAATATTTACTTTCCCGGTCAGTTGATGTGGTCACTCCCAATGGCTTTTCTCACGTGTTTCACCCGAGTAAAGTTGAATTTGAAACCCAGCGAAAGGCAGCCAGGATGCAGATCGTCAATGTTGCAGAAGCGTTATTAAATCAGGAAATCGAAAAAGATGCTTTGCTTGTTCTTACCAGCGGCAGGTATGAGTTTCATAATAAGGGACTGGACATTTTTCTTGATGCACTGGGAAAATTGAACTCGGATAAAAAGATCAAAAGGCAGATAATTGCTCTCATCACAGTTCCCGGCAGCAATGCAGGACCCAGGAAAGATTTGCAGGACCAAATCGGAAAAGCAGATTTCAAGCATCCGGTTTCAAATGATTATTTGACCCATGTTTTATACGATCGCATTCATGATCCTGTGCTGAACAGGTCAAAGGAAAATGGACTCACTAATGATCCGGACTGTAATGTCAAAGTTATTTTTGTGCCGGTTTACCTCAATGGTTTTGATGGCATTTTTAATCTTGATTATTATCAGCTATTAAATGGATTTGATGTAACAGTATTTCCTTCCTATTACGAACCATGGGGATATACTCCGCTTGAAAGCATCGCGTTCAGGATACCTACCCTTACCACATCACTGGCGGGTTTTGGACTTTGGGTCAAATTGAATTGTGAGGTTAAACACCATGCAGTAACTACTATTGAGAGGAATGACGATAATTATGCTGACGTTGTTGCAGCTGTTGCTAAGGAGCTAGGCTACTTTAGCCGCGCTACAGCAGAACAATATGAAGCTGCACGAAATGAAGCCTATGAAATTTCTCAGCTTTTGCATTGGAAAAAACTGGCGCTGAAATATTTTGAAGCATATTCACTCACTCATATTAAAGTTGAGAAAAGATCTGACCTTTTCAGGAGCAAACAATCATTTGAATACACGGTGATGGGCAATGGCAAGCTCGAAAAGCCTGATTGGAAAAAGATTTTCGTTCAGGTTAAAATACCTGCTGAACTTGAGCCCTTGCGCGATTTATCAATGAACCTTTGGTGGTCGTGGAATTACGAAGCCATTAAAATGTTCAGGGGGATTGATGAAAAGCTGTGGGATGAAGTGGATCATAACCCGGTAGCTTTATTGTTCAGGCTTTCGTATGAGAAATTCCAGGAACTAAGAAAAGATATGGCTTTTCTCGAAAATTTGAAGGCCATTCATGCTCATTTTCTGAATTATATGGCTGAAGCTCAAAACAAACCAGCAGAAAAGGTAGCCTATTTTAGCATGGAATTTGGTTTGCACGAATCCGTTAAAATATACTCCGGAGGCCTTGGTGTTTTGGCCGGCGATTACCTTAAGGAAGCGAGCGATTCAAATAAAAACCTGGTCGGAATTGGGCTTTTGTACAGGTACGGTTATTTCAATCAGAACTTTTCCATTTTTGGTGACCAAATTTCAGAAGCGATTCCACAAAAGTTCACTGAAATGCCTTTGATCCCGGTGAGGAATAAAAAAGGTGACTGGGTAATGATCAATTTAGCTTTGCCCGGAAGAACCCTGACCGCAAAAGTCTGGAAAATTGATTTAGGCCGAATTCCACTTTATTTATTGGACGCGGATATTGAAGAAAATAGTGTCGAAGATCGCTCGGTAACTCATCAATTGTATGGCGGCGATTGGGAAAACAGGTTCAAGCAGGAGTTGCTTTTAGGTGTTGGTGGAATTAGGTTAATCAATGCACTAAACCTTGATCCTGATATTTTCCATTTGAACGAGGGGCATGCAGCTTTCGCCTGCCTCGAGCGATTGCTTGGATTAATCGAAGAACGGGCAATTGGATACCAGACTGCTCTTGAAATTGTCAGGGCAACGACCCTCTTTACCACTCATACACCGGTCCCTGCCGGTCACGATACTTTCTCGGAAGATATTTTACGAACCTACGTACCTCATTATGCTGACCGGATTAACATCGCATGGGAAGATTTTATGAACCTTGGCCGTTTTCATAAAGGCAATATTGCTGAAAAGTTTTCGATGAGTGTGCTGGCTGCCAAACTTTCGCAGGAAATGAATGGTGTGAGTAGAATTCATGGACGAGTGACCCGTGAAATGTTTAAAGATTTATATCCGGCTTATTTTCCTGATGAACTGCATATCGGTTATGTAACCAATGGTGTGCATCTTCCAACCTGGGCATCGAGAAACTGGCAAAAATTTTTTATAAACAATCTGGGTCAGGATATTTATCAGCAGCAAGCCAATCCCGAATTCTGGCGAAAAATTCAAACCTTACCTGATCAGGCGATATGGCAGCAAAGGCAGAAAGCCAAAGCCTCTTTTATAAAGTTTTTAAGGAAAAAAATCCAAACCGACCTCACAAAAAGGCAGGAAAACCCAAAAATCATTTTCGACACCCTCGAGCTTATTGATGAGAATGCTTTATACATTGGATTTGCGCGGCGCTTTGCAACCTATAAAAGGGCACATTTATTATTTAATAACCTCGAAAAGCTGGCAAATTTGCTAAGTGATCCTGAGAAACCTCTCAGGTTGGTATTTTCGGGCAAAGCCCACCCGAATGATAAACCCGGACAGGATCTGATCAAGAGGGTTATTGAGATTTCCAGGATGCCCCAATTCCTTGGCCGGATTATTTTTATCGAAAACTATGACATGCATGTCGCACGGAAACTGATTTCCGGAGTTGATATCTGGCTCAATACTCCAACCCGTCCTTTAGAAGCTTCAGGGACCAGTGGTGAAAAAGCCGTGATGAACGGAGTTGTAAATTTGAGTGTGCTGGATGGCTGGTGGGCCGAGGGTTACCGCGAGAATGCCGGCTGGGCATTACAGGAAGCCCGAACTTATGGCAACCAGGCATTTCAGGATGAACTGGATGCTGAGACCATTTATTATCTCATTGAGGAAGAAATAATGCCCATGTACTTTGATGTTGATAGCAACGGTATTTCTCATAAATGGGTCTCTTATATTAAAAATACCTTATCTGAAATTGCTCCCCGTTTTACTATGAAACGCATGTTGGATGATTATTACAATAATTTCTATTCCAAGCTATTTAAGAGGGGTAAGGCAATGAGGGAGAAAGATTTTGCGATGGCATATACCATCCGGAGCTGGAAGCAGGATATCCAGGAAAAATGGCCTGGAGTTGAAGTAATCTCGGTAAGAATACCAAATTCAACTTCCAAACCATTAGACCTTGGAAACGATTTTAAAGTGGAAATCACCCTGAATAATAATGGAATTAACGCTGAGAATATAGGAATAGATATCGTCATTGGCCAAAAAGTAAAGGATAAGGTAGAAGATATTTTTCATAAAGAAGAATTAAAACTGGTGAGTAATTCAGGGGTCAAGGCAATATACTCCTGCTCAATTGTCCTTAAGGTGTCCGGTGTTTTTGATTTTGCTTTCCGGATTTTCCCGAAAGCTGATTTCTTGCCTCACAGGCAGGATTTTAATTTGGTTAAGTGGGTTTAGAATTTAACAGATTATCAATTTACTGATAACAACTCAGTTCATCAACGAAGCTTCCTATGTCTGTTTTGAAAAGACTTGGTTAAAATATTACTAATACTGCAACCCATCTCTGTTCTGAAAATGTCTGATCATTATCCGGGAAATATGTATCTTTGTCGTAATAAAAAAAGAGATTAAAATGAAAAAAATCCTCATCGTATTCATAACTGGTTTTATAACCATTTGCGGAAACATTGTTTTCGCAGGCTCTCCTCTGATCCAAACCAGGTTTTATTCAGCCTACTATTTAAATGAAAAAGTTCAGCTTGCTGAACAAATGGAAATTTTAGATGGCTCCATGGCTGGCTATATTGCCGACAAAAGTGTGGCTGTGGATCAGAAGCTGGCGGTGATCAACGCCTTACAATGGAATGAAAAAGGAAAGAACAATGTGGAAACTTTTAAAATGTTTCTTGGAAGAAAATACGGCAAGAGCGCAGATAAATTAAATATGGATGAATTAAGTGGTGACGAATTGTTGTGCCTTGGCTATATGATTTCATTAGATAGACAAAGAAAACTGACTGAAGCATTACCCATTCTTGAAAAAGCAAAGGTTAAGAATTCAACCAGCTACACCACTCAATTGATCTGCTCGCTGGCATTTGCGCAGAATTATATTAATTCCTCACAAGCTTGTGATGCATGGAAAGTTTGCGATAATGTCCGCAACAATACAGCTCTGGTTCAGGACTTCAATTCAGAAGCCATAGCCATTATCTTTGAACAGGTGGATACCTATAAAGATAAATGCAAGTAAGCGCATTCGGGCTTTCTTATTTTATTATAATATGTTCATAGACGAACATGGGGTGTTCGATATCTTACAAATTTCCACTAATATCTTATGATTTTTCCTGTTACTGCATTCATTATAAATCCGGTAACTATGGTGGCATAGATTTCGTGAATCTTTGCAGCTTATTCAATAAAAATGTTTTATTAAAATGGTAAAAAAAATGAAAAAATTTATCTTATTCACTTTTCTGGCTGGATTTATTGGTATCTTAAACGCACAGGAAGAATCTCGATTGCTTAGATTCCCGGCAGTTTATAATGATCAGGTGGTATTCACTTATGCAGGGGATTTGTATACCGTGTCAACAGATGGAGGTATTGCCCGGAAGCTGACAAACGATATTGGTTATGAAATGTTTGCCCGTTTTTCACCAGATGGTAAAAGCATTGCTTTTACAGGACAGTATGATGGCAATACGGAAGTTTACCTGATGCCTGCAGAGGGAGGAATTCCGAAGCGGTTAACCTATACTGCCACGCTCGGCCGGGATGATATTTCTGATCGTATGGGGCCAAATAATATTGTGATGACATGGAAAAACGCAGAACAGATTGTTTACAGGTCGCGCAAAAAATCGTTCAATTCATTTATTGGTCAATTGTTCCTTGCAAATGTTAATGGAGGATTATCAGAAGAACTTCCTTTACCAGCCGGTGGTTTTTGCAGCTATTCTCCCGATCAGAAAAAGCTGGCTTATAACAGGGTTTTCCGTGAATTCCGTACATGGAAATACTATCGCGGTGGCATGGCTGATGATGTCTGGATTTATGATTTTCAAACAAAAGAAACCATTAATATCACCAACAACGTTGCTCAGGATATCATTCCTATGTGGCATGGCAAAAACATATATTTCCTTTCGGATCGCGACCGGATAATGAATCTTTTTGTTTACAATACCGAAACAGGAGAAACAAAAAAAGTCACCAATTATACTGAATACGACGTGAAATTCCCTTCTCTGGGAAACAAATCCATTATTTATGAAAATGGCGGTTATCTTTATAATTTGGATATAGAATCTCAACAATCGGTTAAAATTTCGGTGACCATCGCCGATGATTTCATTTCGGGCAGGAATGAGGTAAAAGATGCATCGAAGATGATCGATAGCTGGGCAATTTCACCCGATGGAAAAAGACTGGTGTTTGGTGCACGCGGAGATGTATTCAGCGTTCCGGCCAAATCAGGAATGACTAAGAACCTCACAGAATCATCCGGAGTTCATGATAGAAATGTTGAATGGTCGCCCGATGGAAAATATATTTCTTTTATTTCTGACAGGACTGGCGAAGATGAAATTTTCATTCAAAACCAGGATGGGTTAGAAAAAGCTATTCAGATTACTTCCAACAGCAGTAACTATAAATATAACCCGGTTTGGTCGCCAGACAGCAGGAAATTGTTATGGTCCGACCGGATGCAGCGTTTGCAATATATTGATATTGACTCCAAACAAATTGTTCAGATAGAAGAAACCCGTGAAGGTGAAATCCGATATTATTCCTGGTCGCCCGATAGCAAATGGATCGCTTATCCGAAACCTACAAATGAGACCATGACCAGAATCTGGATTTATAATGTCGATACGAAAGAAAAAAATGCTGTTACCGATATATGGTACGATTCAGGGGAACCTGTTTTTAGTAATGATGGAAAATACCTTTATTTCACTTCTTCACGCGATTTCAATCCGGTTTATAGCTGGGTTGAATGGAACACCATTTACCACGATATGTCGAAAGTGTACTTTTTAACCTTGACCAAAGACACCGAAAACCCGTTTAAACCAGAGAATGATGTAGTTGAAGTTAAAAAAGAAGCTGCAGATAGTGAAAAGAAGGATGAAGCTAAAGACAAACCTGCCGATGGAGCGAAAGAAACTAAAAATGAAATCGTGGTTAAAATAGATTTTGATGGAATTATCGACCGTATCATTGGTCTTCCGATTGATGCCGGAGCGTACTGGAATCTTTCCTGTGCTGACAAAAGCATTTATTATTGCACCAACAATAGTTCAATGGATAAAGCCAAATTGAAAATGTATAACCTGGAAGATAAGAAAGAAACAGAACTAGGAGATTACAGGAGCTATCTTATTTCTGCCAATCTTAAAAAAATGGTTGTGAATGATAATGGAAAGTATGCTGTTATTGATTTGCCAAAAGGAAAGATTTCGGCGACTGAATTCGTCGATTTGTCGAATATGAAAGTTTGGGCAAATGTAAAAGATGAGTGGGAACAAATTTTTGATGAATCGTGGCGGCAAATGCGTGACTTCTTTTACGATCCAAACATGCATGGTGTTGACTGGAAAGCCATTCATACCAAATACAAACCGCTTGTAGCCTATGTTAATAACAGGAACGACCTGAACTATATCATCGGTGAAATGATCGGAGAGCTGAACATTGGACATGCTTATGTTAATGGTGGTGACAAACCTTCTCCTGAACGAATACAAACCGGACTTTTAGGCGCCGAATTAAGCAGGGATAAATCAGGATATTATAAAATTGATAAAATTCTTAAGGGTGAAAACTGGACAAAAGATACCCGTTCACCTCTTTCAGGAGTTGGCATTGATGTAAAGGAAGGGGATTACATTGTAGCTGTCAATGGCAAATCAACACAAAACATGACCGATATTTACACTGCATTAATGGGCACTGCTGACAAGCAGGTAGAACTTTCAATCAACAGTTCACCCAAAGAGGAGGGGAGTCACAGTGAAATTATTGTGCCGGTAGCCGACGAATCCAATTTATATTATTATAACTGGGTTCAAACTAATATTAAAAAAGTAAATGAAGCCACCAACGGCCAGGTTGGCTATATTCATATACCCGACATGAGCGCGGCAGGCCTGAATGAGTTTGTTAAATATTTTTATCCTCAATTAAAGAAAAGAGCCTTGATTATTGACGACCGCGGAAACGGAGGTGGAAATGTTTCGCCAATGATCATTGAACGGCTGAGGCGTGAACTTTCGTTGATGAGGATCAGCAGGAATGGTTCGCCCAATACAAACGAAGTAATGCAATACGGACCTAAAGTGATGCTTGTCAATAACTATTCAGCTTCCGATGGTGACTTGTTCCCCTATCAATTTAAAACACTCAAGATGGGGAAACTCATTGGTAAGCGTACCTGGGGCGGTGTAACAGGAATCAGAGGTTCCCTTCCGTTTATTGATGGCGGAAGCCTGATGCGGCCTGAGTTTTCGACCTACGACCGCGAAGGCAAATCGTTTGTAATTGAAGGTCATGGCGTCGATCCTGATATTGAAGTGGATAATGATCCTGCAAAAGAATATGCAGGCGAAGATCAGCAATTGAACAAAGCCATTGAAGTGATCCTCGAAGAACTTAAAAACTGGCCCGAAGGCTGGCCGGATGTTCCGGAATATCCTGATAAAAGCAAATAACAGAAAATGCCACATGTAAAGTGGCATTTTTTTTTACTTTTGCTGAATAATAAATTTTTGAACGATGAAACTCAACAACATCATTTTAGTACCGACAGATTTTTCTGACCCATGTGCAAATGCTGCCGACCATGCAATAAAAATTGCCCAAATTGTAAAATTCAAAGTGGCATTGTTCCATGTGATAAATAAAGACACCGAATCTCTTTTTGCAGGTGAAAAAGATATAAATGCTGCAGTCGAAAATAAGCTGAAACATTTAGTAAGTGAATTAAAAAAGCAAAACCAGAGCGTTGAAATTGATTACATGTTTCAGGAAGGAAGCATTTTTGACCTGATACACGAAGTAGCCGACGACATTGGAGCCAACATGATTTTACTTGGAACTCATGGTAAAAAAGGAATGCAGCACCTGCTGGGCAGTTATGCGATGAAAGTGATCACAAAATCAAAAATTCCAACATTGGTCGTGCAGAAAAAGCCTTATTCAGGGTATAAAAATATATTATTGCCCGTTAACTCATTTACTGAACCAAGGCAGAAAGTGGGCATTGCCATCTCAGTTTCTAAAATGTTTGGTTCTACCATACATATTTTCAAAGAGGTGTTAAAAGACCCGGGAGAAATGTCGAGGATTGAAATCATCACCAAACAAATTGCCGAAGCCTTTAATAAGGCTGGTATTTCGTTTGAAGTATTCGCTTCGAAAATACCTGGCGAAACAGCGAAAGAATTGGTTGAAGTGGCTGTAGCGAAGAATTTAGATGCAATCTTAATGGTTACTGATTCTCAGATTGGATCGTCCATTTTCAGCATCGGCTCGTGGAATGAAAAACTCCTGTTCAATGAAGCGCAGATCCCGGTAATGTGTATCAATCCAATTGAGTACGGCCAGATTTATTTTGACTTCTAATAAGCCGCACTGTTTTTAAATCTTGCGATTGGATTTATTCCGGCTTAGTAACCAGGTCGGCAATTACTTTTTCGGTAATATTGTGTTCCGGTTTAACATAAATCCAGTTCGACTCTGGTGTTTTATCGAATACGTAATCGTAATTGTTTTCTGTTGCCACCTTCTCAGCTGATTTAAAAATTTTGTCCTGAAGAGGTTTTATCTTCTGCTCTGTGAGTTTCGTTAGCTCACCCTGTTTTCCAAATTTTTGTTCTCTGAATTCTTTTGCGAGCTTCTCAGCTTCTCTTATCTCATCCTGTTTTTGCAATTTAACATCATCGCTGAACATCCTTTCGTTTTTAACATACTCCTGGTATAGGTTTTCGACGGCTTCAAATTTAGATTCCACTTCACTTTCCCATTGAATTGTCTGGGCTTCGATGATTTCGTTTGCCCTTGTATATTCAGGCAATTGGTTGATGATTTTTTCTATTTCTACATAGGCTATTCGCTGAGCAATACCTGCATGAAAAGCCAAAACTAATACGACAATTAAAACTTTTTTCATGGTGAGATAATTATAAATGTTGATATTTATTAATTGGGCAAAACTACACACAATTCAAGCCAAAATTAATTTTCAACCAGGAATTTTTCTGGTTTTATAAATAAGAAAATCATTAGTGCGTTTTTTTCTGAATGTGACTATTTATAGATTAATTCATAAGCCATAACCCGGTTATCACTGAATGTGGGAACATACAAGGTTTTAGTTGCAGGTACATATTCAATATCTGCTGCATTAATCATTTGATCTGTGGTATTATTCAATAAAATCGGTTCTCTGTTAGAATTGACCAATTGAATCTTACCCATCCAATCAGAAATTAAATAATTCCCATAGCCATCGCTCTCAAGGCCATCAATTCCGCCAGTGTTTCTTATAATCTGCCAGGTTCGTTTATCCTCAATTTGTGTACTAAAAATCCCCTCTTTTGTGCCGATCAGAATTTCGCCCTCTTCATAAAACAACCCGTTTGGGCCGCTTATGTTTTTGTCCTCAAGCCATGTTTCCACCACTCCTTTAAACAACCTGTGAATCTTTCCTGTAGCCATGTCCGAAATGTAAACATTGCCCTCCTTATCAATAGTGATGTCATTTAGAAATTTGGCATCTTTAACAGGGTATTCTTTAATAATGGCTGCTTTGTCAATATCTATCTCTACGATACGGTCAATATCAGTAACATAAAGTTTTCTCATAAAAATTCCCATGCCTTTGGGGGCATTAAGGCCTGTAATCCAACTCAATGTCGTGATTTCACCGGTAACAGATAAGCGGCTAATAAAGCCGTTTCCATCTTTATCCGTTGGATTTCCATTAATGCACGATACAAATAAGAAATGATCTACAGCGTCGTAACAAACCGATTCGCAAGTGGTAAGTAAATTGGGTGATTCCCAAATCTTTTTTAAACTGACTTGATCTTTAGAATCCTGAGCAAAAACCCTGGTTCCAGTGAATAATAACTGGTTAATAAAAACGGCCATTAAAATGATTAATCCTTTTTTCATAGTACTTCTCCCTTAAGTTAAATTTTTTACTTTACACTATAAACCGTCTTTACAAAAATAAGTTTAAATTCAATACTATTTTTTCGATCTGATATTAACCGAAATTGTAATTTTGTCCGCCTTGGATTTGTAACCAGGTATAATTCTAAGTTAGTTGCATTAGAGTTTTATATCCATAGTATCTAATATCGTTTTGGAAAATGAAAAAAAAGTATATTGATTTAATTGAACAGACCTTCGATTTCCCGCAGGATGAATTTAAGGTTATTGAGGATGAGTTATATTTTCATGATATTAATCTAATGGATATCATAAAGCAATATGGAACTCCTCTTAAGATCAGCTATATGCCAAAGATTTCGGCACAGGTACAGAAGGCCAAAAAACTTTTTAATGTAGCTATGGCGAAAAGCGATTACCAGGGTGACTACTATTATAGCTATTGTACTAAGAGTTCCCATTTTTCTTTTATTCTTGAGGAGGTTCTGAAAAATGATGTCCATATTGAAACTTCTTCGGCTTTTGATTTGAATATTGTTGAAGCTCTTTATGAAAATGGTAAAATTGATAAAAAGACTTACATCATTTGTAATGGATTTAAGCGCCCTCAGTATATTGAAAATATAATAAAGCTGATCAATGATGGATTCGAAAATATTATTCCGGTTCTTGACAGCATGCAGGAACTTGATGATTATTTGAAAGGGTTAAACACTAATAAAAAATTTAAAATCGGGATGAGAATTGCTTCTGAAGAAGAACCAAAATTCGAGTTTTACACCTCCCGGTTGGGTATACGGTACAATGATATAGTTCCATTTTATCTGGAAAAAGTTAAAAACAACCCACAGATAGAAATGAAAATGCTTCATTTCTTTATCAATACTGGGATTAAGGATACAGCATATTATTGGAATGAGTTGGCAAAGAGTGTGAATGTTTATTGCGAATTGAAGAAAGTTTGCCCAGAAGTAAATAGTTTAAATATTGGGGGTGGATTTCCAATCAAGAATTCTCTCGCATTCGATTATGACTTCGAGTACATGACCGAAGAAATAATTTCGCAGATAAAAAACATATGTAGTCAAAATAACACTACCGATCCGGATATCTTTACTGAATTTGGTTCTTATACAGTAGGTGAAAGCGGAGCAGTTCTTTATTCAGTCATTAATCAAAAGAGACAAAACGACAGGGAAGTCTGGAATATGATAGATAGTTCTTTTATGACGACTTTACCGGACACCTGGGCTACAAACCAACGGTTTATTTTACTTGCCATTAATAACTGGGATAAAGAATATGAACGGATATTTTTGGGTGGTTTAACATGCGATAGCGAAGATTATTATAATTCAGAAGCGCATGCTAATGCTGTCTTTTTACCAAAATTCAAAGAGAATGGAACGCTTTATATCGGATTATTTCATACAGGCGCTTACCAGGAATCGATAGGCGGCTATGGAGGAATTCAGCATTGCCTGATTCCTGCGCCCAAACACATCATTATCGACTTTGATGAAAATGGTGAAATATATCCCCGGCTTTTTGCAAAAGAGCAGAGCTATAAGTCGATGTTTAAAATTTTAGGTTACTAACAGAAATGTAAAATGAATTACGGAGGATTGCCCAAAGAATATTCAGCTTTTGCAAACTCAGAGATCGTTATAATTCCTGTACCTTACGATGGCACCAGCACCTGGATTAAAGGTGCTGACAAGGGTCCTGAAGCCTTGCTGATTGCTTCTGCCAACATGGAGTTGTATGATATTGAAACCGATAGTGAAGTTTATAAAAAGGGAATTTATACCAGTAAAGCTATAAATGAAAAAAGCAGCCCCGAAAATATGGCTGAAGCCGTTTATTATAAAGCAATAAATTACATAAATGAAAATAAATTTGTAGTTACTATTGGTGGAGAACACTCGATAAGTATTGGTGTAATAAAAGCACATGCTGAGAAGTTCGAGAATGTTACCGTACTGCAAATTGATGCTCACACCGATCTTCGGCCAGAATATGAGGGAAGTAAATTTAATCATGCCTGCGTAATGTCAAGGGTAAGCGAATGGTGCCCATTTGTGCAGGTTGGAATCCGAAGTATGGATGCAGAAGAAATGCAATATGTCGTTCCTGAAAATATTTTTTATGCAAGAGACATAATTAATCATGACGATTGGATGGACAAGGCAATAAAAAAATTATCAAAGAATGTTTACCTGACTTTTGATCTCGACGGGTTGGATCCTTCCATATTACCAGGTACAGGTACACCGGAACCCGGTGGATTACAGTGGTATCAGACATTAAAATTTCTGAAGAAGGTAATTGAAAAGAGAAACCTGATCGGTTTTGATGTAGCCGAACTTTGTCCAAATGAAATAAATAGAAGCAGCGACTTCTTAGCTGCCAAATTGGTTTACAAGATATTAAGTTACAAATTCCTAAATCATAAAAAATGAACAAAAAGAAATTCCTGAGGGAAACCATCAGGCACATCGACTTTAAATCTTTCGATTCTACCAGCATCATTGATGCAATGAGGGATATGTCGTTTACCTCGCGTGATACGGCTGTTGCAACCGATATCCTTAACAGGATGATTAAAGATAAGGGTTGTACCATTTTTCTCACCCTTGCCGGAAGCACTAGCGCTGGCGGGTGCATGCAGGTTTATGTCGACATGGTGAAAAATAAAATGGTGGATGCCATTGTTGCCACCGGCGCTTCCATTGTCGATATGGATTTTTTCGAAGCGCTTGGATTCAAGCATTACAAAGGTTCACCCAACGCCAACGATAAGGAATTGAGAGATCATTACATCGACAGGATTTACGATACCTATATCGATGAAGATGAACTCCAGGTTTGTGATAACACCATTAAGAAAATTGCCGATGGATTGAAACCCAGGAGCTTATTCATCACGAGAATTCATCAGGGAAATGGGTCGTTACCTCACCAGGCATTCTAAAAAGAAAGATTCATTGGTGCAGGTTTGTTTTGAAAATAATGTCCCGATATTTTGTCCTGCTTTTACCGATAGCAGCGCGGGTTTCGGGCTAGTAAAGCATCAGTGGGACAATCCGAAAAAGCACATAACGATTGATTCAGTCAAGGATTTCCTCGAACTGACAAAAATAAAAATGAAAGCCAAAACTTCCGGACTGTTTATGATAGGTGGGGGAGTCCCAAAGAATTTTATACAGGACACCGTTATTTGTGCCGAAATGCTTGGGGTGGATGTACCCATGCATCAATATGCTGTTCAGATTACAGTAGCCGATCCCCGTGATGGCGCCTGTTCGAGTTCGACGCTAAAGGAAGCATCCTCCTGGGGTAAAGTGGAAACCGTTTATGAACAGATGGTTTATGCTGAAGCCACCTCAGTATTGCCATTGATTACAAGCTATGTGTATCATAAGGGAGATTGGAAAAAAAGAAAATTTCAGGAATGGAGTAAATATCTTGATAAATAATTAGAATCCTCTCTTTTTAATTAATTCTGATTTTTTTACATCTCAAACAAGCCATACTCTTGATTTTTTCATTTATAATCCTTAATTTCGCAACCTGTTTTTTTGACTTTTTATAGTATTGCAAAATGGCCTACTTAAATACAATTATTACGGGGACTGGTAGCTATATACCCACAGAAGTGGTTACAAATCCCGATTTTGCACCAAATACTTTTTACGACTTAAACAATGTTGCCTTTGATATTTCACATGATGAAATTTCTGAAAAATTTCAGGCAATAACCGGAATATCCGAAAGGCGCTATGTTACCGATGATCTTCAGGCATCAGATATTGCTTCCATTGCAGCAGCGCGTGCTATTGCTGATGCGAAAATGGATGCTGAAGAATTGGATCATGTCATCGTTGCACACGATTTTGGGGATGTAACAAAGGATACAATTCAAACTGACATGTGCCCAAGCCTGGCAGCTCGTGTAAAGCACAAGCTATCCATCAGCAATCCGCAATGTGTGGCTTATGATCTTATTTTTGGCTGTCCGGGCTGGATACAGGGTATGATTCAGGCCAATGCTTTTATTATGAATGGAATGGCGAAAAAGTGCCTGGTTATAGGTACAGAGACCTTGTCAAGGGTGGTCGATGTTCACGACCGGGATTCCATGATTTATGCCGATGGCGCCGGAGCTACAATTGTTGAATCGGCAAACGAAGATCATAAAAGGGGTTTTCTTTCGTATGTCACTGAATCATATACCAAGGATGAGGCTTATTATCTTTACTTTGGGAAATCAAATATTAAAGGATCTGATCCAAAAATCAGGTACCTGAAAATGCACGGACGCAAAATTTATGAATTTTCATTAAAATATGTGCCTGGCGCTATCCAAAAATGCCTTGAAAAAGCCAATCTTGATCTTACAGATGTAAAAAAAATATTGATCCATCAGGCAAATGAAAAAATGGATCATGAAATCGTCAAAAGGCTATTCAGGCTTTATAAAATCAATGATATTCCGGAGGACATTATGCCCATGAGTATTCAGAAGCTGGGAAACAATTCAGTTGCAACAGTACCCACTTTGCTCGATTTGGTCAGGAAGGAAGAGTACAAGGGTCATAAACTCAACGATGGCGATGTCGTTGTCTTTGCTTCGGTTGGAGCGGGGATGAATATCAATGCTATTGCATATAGATATTGAATAATTTAGTTGCTACCTGCAATACTGTTCAATAATTCGGGTATACTTTGGATAGCAGGCTGATCAAAATGTTCTTCCTTCCAATTTCAAAATCCTCAAAATCAAATCCCGGTGAAACCGTGCAGCCAACAAGTGAAAAAGAATCACCGTCCTTTACATGAGCCGCAAACCAGCATCCCTGAGGGATCACAGCCTGGTAAGCCTCGTTTGCTTCGGCATCACGTCCCATCACTATTCTTTTAAATTCCCCGTTAGGAAATATCATCAACACATGAATTGCCGACCCTTCATAAAAATGCCAAATTTCATCTGATTTTAACCTGTGAAAAGCAGAAAATTCAGAACCCTCAAGTAAAAAGTATATGGAAGTGGAAAAAGACCTGAAACTCGAATACCTGCCTGGCAGGTTCTTTTTATGCACAAATTCATTGCTCCGGTAAACCTCCCTGTAGTATCCGCCTTCGGGGTGTTTGATTAACTGAAGTTTGTCAATCCAGTATTGAGCTGTGCGGATCATTTAAATGAGGTTGTTTTCCGAAAGGATTAGCTCCATTTTATATTGCAATTCTTTAGCTTTTATTCCTGCTTTTTCAGCAAAATCCTTTTCCTTCGAAGCAAAGATGATCTCTCTCGACGAATTCACGATCAGGCCGCAATGATCATTCATCCCGTATTTAGCAACCTCTTCAAGGCTACCGCCCTGTGCGCCCACCCCAGGAACAAGCAGGAAGTGATCCGGTGCAATTTTCCTGATGTCGGCCAGCATGTTGGCTTGTGTAGCTCCCACAACGTACATCATGTTATCTGCCGTTCCCCATTGCTGCGATTTGATAATGACTTCCTCAAAAAACTTCCTTGAAGTTTCTTTATTCACTGCAAACTGAAAATCAAAAGCACCTTTATTCGATGTTAATGCCAAAAGAATTACCCATTTATTCTGGTATTCAAGAAAAGGGCTAACCGAATCAACACCCATATAAGGTGCAACGGTTACCGCATCGAAATCGAGATTCTCAAAAAAAGCCTTTGCATACATTTTCGAGGTATTGCCGATATCTCCCCGCTTAGCATCAGCAATCGTGAGCACGTTATATTTTTTCAGGAATTCAATAGTTTTTTCAAGGCTTTGCCAGCCTTTTGTTCCGAGGCTTTCATAAAACGCAAGGTTAGGTTTATAAGCGATTGTGAATTCATGAGTCTGCTGAATGATCTGTTTGTTGAACTCAAAAACCGGATCATCAAGTTCTTTTAAAAAATCGGGTATTTTACTGTAATCGCTATCGAGTCCGACGCATAAAAAAGATTTTTTCTTTTGAATCAGCTGAAATAACTGCTGTCTTGTCATGATTTTGTTTAATATTGACTTATTCCTTCTTTCAATCTTTCGGCATTCTCAGCTAACTGAAGCTGATCGATCAATTCCTGTATGTTGCCGTCGATGATGGATTGAAGATTATAAAGTGTCAGATTGATTCGGTGATCCGTAACCCTTGCCTGTGCCCAGTTATACGTCCTGATCTTAGCTGAACGGTCACCGGTGGATACCATAGTTTTCCGTTTCTTCGAAATTTCGTCAAGATATTTTTGATATTCCATTTCATAAATTCTTGTCCTCAGCACCGACATCGCCTTTTCATAATTTTTAATCTGCGATTTCTGATCCTGACATGTGGCTACAATACCAGTCGGGATGTGTGTCAATCTTACGGCTGAATAAGTTGTGTTAACCGATTGCCCGCCTGGACCTGACGAACAAAACAAGTCCTTCCGGATATCATTCGGAAGAATTTCAACATCAAACTCATCGGCCTCAGGTAATACCACAATGGAAGCTGCTGATGTATGAACTCTTCCCTGAGTTTCAGTTTTAGGAACCCGCTGAACCCTGTGAACACCCGACTCATATTTCATCTGTCCATAAACTCCATCACCTTTTACTTCAACAATAATTTCTTTAAAGCCACCGGCGGTGCCTTCAGTCATATCAACTAGTTCAATCTTCCAGTTTTTAGTTTCACAGAACTTAGCATACATCCTGTAAAGATCACCGGCAAAAATACTGGCTTCATCACCTCCTGTACCTGCCCTGATCTCAAGAATGGCATTCTTGTCGTCCTGCGGATCAGCCGGGATAAGCATCAGGCGTATCTCTTCCTCAAGTTCATCCTTTCTGGTGTTAAGTTCAGTAAGTTCCTGCTTGGCCATCTCTCTGAAATCGTCATCCTTTTCTACCTTTAATAATTCTTTTGTTGAGGCAATATTGTCAATTACGTTTTTGTATTCAAAATAAGCTTTCACGATCCGCTGTAATTCCTTATAATCCTTGTTAAGTTTGATAAACCTTTTCATATCTCCAATAGCAGAAGGACTATTCATTTCTTCTTCAATCTCTTTGAACCGTTGATATATTGCACTTAATTTTTCCAGCATTTGCTAAAATTTAAAATGGTGGCAAAAATACAACAAAATGTTGTTAACAAAACCTTGTAAATTTGGTTAGTTATAGCTGTAGTGTATCTTATTTAATTTCTACATTTGACGAAAATTATGTTAAAATTATTAATGAAATCACGAGCAATTATCATTTCATGAAGAAGGCAAGATTACTGTTTGTTTTTTCAACCTTTTTATTAGCGTACGGCGTTAATGCCCAAATATCATCAGGCGGTATGCCAAAAAGTTTTCAGATGAATCTGGCAGATGACAAATTTGAAACAATTGTAATACAAGCGCCTAACTTAATCCAAATTGCAAAGGATGACAGTATAGCCTTTGATCAGTTTCTTCCGCGCCGTTTCTGCGTGTTGCTACCTGTTGCTGTTGATCTTGCCAGTTCCGGAACCTGGACCAAATTGCCCGATAGCAGCAGTATTTGGCGGTTGAAGCTTAAATCGGAGGGCGCATTGGCAACGAGCCTTTATTTTAAGGGTTTTAAATTAACTAATGGTGCACAGTTGTTTATTTACGACGAAACTGGAAGGCAGGTTAAGGGAGCCTATACCTCGATAAATAATCACCCAAGCTGCCTGTTTGCCACCGAATTAATTTATGGAGATGCCATCATCCTCGAATTGGATTGCCTCTCATCTGCTGATTTACCTGCTATTCAGATTTCGGATATAGCTTATGCTTACAGGGATATTTCAAACACTGATCAGGTAAAAGGTTTCGGAAGTTCCGATTTTTGTGAAGTGAATATTGGCTGCAGTCCTGAAGGTTTGGATTGGCAGGATGAAAAGAATGGTGTGGTCAGGATACAGGTAAGGGTTTCCGGATCAGGTTATTGGTGTGTGGGATCTCTGGTTAATAATGCCAGGAACGATAATTCCCCATATGTTTTAACAGCCGACCACTGTGCCTTTCAGATGGGACATTATGCTACTGTTTCAGATTTAAACCAATGGTTATTTTATTTTAACTATGAATCGCAAACTTGTGAGGATCCTTTACAGGAACCCCCTGTAAAATCGATGGTTGGAGCTTCTAAAATAGCCCAGGGTGGAAATATGGGAAGCACCGGTTCGGATTTCTTTTTAATGAGATTAAACGAGGCTGTGCCACCGGAATACAATCCTTATTTTTTAGGCTGGTCAGCGGTTGGTGAAATCAGTTCAGCAGGTGTAACTATCCATCATCCGGAAGGAGATATAAAAAAAATATCAGCCTATGATACGCCACTTGTAACGGTAAGCTTGCCTTGGGGTGGTAGCACACTCCTAGCGCATTGGAAAGTATTTTGGACTGAAACTGAAAATGGCTGGGGTGTTACTGAACCAGGTTCTTCTGGATCACCGCTTTTGAATGAAGAGGGAAAGATCATTGGTACTCTTACGGGTGGTTATGCCGCTTGTGAATCATCAGGAAATTTCGGTCCCGATAAACCGGACTACTATGGTAAATTTTCGTACCATTGGCAGTCAAATGGTGATTCAGATACGGCTCAGTTAAAGCCCTGGCTTGATCCTGATAATACGGGAATAACAGAGATTGAAGGAAAGATATTAAGGGTGAAAGAAAATAATATTACGAATGAAATGATAAATATTTTCCCAAACCCATCCTCTGATATTGTTAACATAAATTTTATTAATTTTGAACCTTCGACTTTGAAATTGGTTATTTTTGATATTCTTGGGAGACAGATAAAAAACTATTACAGCAAAACAAACCCAAATGTGATGATGATCGATATTTCTGATATCCCCGAAGGGATATATACCATTAAAATTGATTTTGATCAAGGCTGGATGTTAAAAAAAATCATTAAACTGAAATAAGAATATTTAAGAACAGAAAGAACATAGATCTGATTTGAATGGAAAATTTTTTACTCTTCTAAAAACAATTAAAAATGCCAAGGTCGGAAACAATTTTCGTAGTAGAGGATGATATTCTCTATATGAACCTGATAAACAAGGAACTCGAAAAAATGGGATACAGCAATGTAAAATCCTTTTCAACCGGGAAGGAAGCCCTTCATAACCTTGACGCTAAACCAGATGTTGCCTTACTTGATTATTTCCTTGAGAAAGATTTCACCGGAATGGACATTCTGAAAAAATTAAAACAGAGATTTCCTGATACACAGGTGATCTTCCTCACAGGTTCGGACGATGTAAATATTGCAGTAGATACAATGCGAAATGGCGCCTATGATTATATTGTAAAAGGGGATACTGCTTTCATAAGAATACGACACTTACTAAAGAAGATTTCGGAAGAGAATGATCGCAAAGCCAAGAGCAGATCCATTATTCGGTTTCAAATCATTGTAATTATTGCTATCATAATGATTTCTTTGCTCGGTATTCTTTATTTTCATTATTTTATAAACTAATTATAAATTTTTAAACATTAATTTGTTTTTAAAATAGAAAGATATACTTTTGCACTCCCAAAAAATATACAAAAAACAATGAAAAAAGATATTCATCCAAAGGATTACAGGTTTGTGGTTTTTAAAGACATGTCGAATGAATACTCATTCCTGACTAAGTCTACTGCCAAATCGAGAGAAACCATTGTATGGGAAGATGGTAAAGAATACCCGCTGATTAAACTTGAGATTTCTCATACATCTCATCCGTTTTTTACAGGTAAAATGAAACTTGTCGACACCGCAGGGCGTGTTGATAAATTCAAAAACCGTTACCAGAAGCATTTTGATAAGAAAAGCCAGTAGACCTTTCATTCTGAAAATGACATTTTGCAAGCCCTTAAGAAGATTAAGGGCTTTTTTTATTCAATAGGTTTACAGATAACATTTTAATAATATATTTGTGTCGGAATTTATTTGTTGTGTTTTATTGTTTTTTTAATACCAAAACTTGGATATGAACTATATCATGTTTGATGATCAAAGCAGGAATAATTTACTTCCTTTAACTTTTACACGACCCCTTGCTGATATCAGGATTGGAATTCTTACAATAAGAGAGAAATGGGAAACTTTGTTGAAAGCAAAGACCTCAACTTTGACTGAATCTTATTTAAGTGCAAAGTATCCCACAATAAAGGATAGCCAGAATATCCTGATCAACGGTTCGGTGTGTCCGCATCCCGAACTTGTTAACGAAATTAATTCACTAAAACCAAATCAGGCGCTTGTTACAAAGGATTCAATAATTGCTTTGCATCTGAATGCGGAGGATCTTGATGTCTCGGGTGAAATGGATATTTCAGGAATTGAGGAAATTCAAACAGAATTGGAACCCTTAAAGTTGAATGAAGTTTGGGAAATATTCAGCAAAAATGGCGATGCCCTAAAAAAAGATTTTGAGCTTATCACCAAAAGGCGGAAAAGCGAAAAGCTCAGTCCCACAAACAAAACCATCGGTGATCATGATATTTTTATCGAAAAAGGTGCAAGGGTTGAATTTTCCATTCTCAATACCACTAATGGCCCGATATACATCGGTAAGGATTCGGAAATCATGGAAGGATCAATTATCAGGGGCCCATTTGCTTTGTGTGATCATGCAGTCGTTAAAATGGGTACTAAAATTTACGGTCCTACGACAATAGGCCCTTACTCAAAAGTAGGTGGTGAAATTAACAATTCGGTAATTTTTGGATACAGCAATAAAGCCCACGATGGATTTTTAGGAAATTCAGTGATTGGTGAATGGTGTAATATTGGAGCGAATACCAATAATTCAAATCTGAAGAATTCATACGATGAAGTCAAGCTTTGGAATTATAGCCAAAAAACCTTTGTCGAAACAGGTCTGCAATTTTGTGGGGTGATCATGGGTGACCATTCAAAAACAGGAATTAGTACCATGTTTAATACCGGAACAATCGTTGGGGTGAATGTGAATGTTTTTGGAGCAGGATTTCAGAGAAACTTTATTCCATCATTTTCCTGGGGCGGCACTTCAGGTTTTAAGATTTACGATTATAAAAAAGCCATCAAGGTTGCCGAAGCAATGTATGACCGAAGAGGTAAGGTTTTTGATGCCATTGAAAAAGACATTCTCATCAATTTATTTGACCTGACAGCTGTTAATAGAAACCTTTAGCTTTTGGCATACAAATTGACAAACATGAATCCTATCTGTTCAATCCCTTTTAAGTCATATTAAAGGATTGAATTTGAAACATTTCGATTAATTTAAAGTTTACTGGTTGTCAGGGTTTATTGAAAATACGGTAATTGTGTCATTGAATCTTTCTATTGTATAACCTTGAAATACAGAGATATTTTGCAGAATATTATCTAAATTTAACTGGTAATAGAAAGCCATAGAGTTCAAAATTATTGCACATGAAATTTAGTGAAAGAAATTTATTTACTGTATCCGAGATGATGGATCGCGATACTGAATTCATACCTTTATTATCCTCGGAGGATGAAGAACTGATCAATGCTGAAAGAATACCTGAAGTATTACCGGTTTTGCCTCTTAGAAACACTGTCTTATTCCCGGGCGTTGTAATCCCGATAACCGTTGGACGAGATAAATCCATTAAGCTTGTCAAAGAAGCATACAAAGAAAAAAAACTGATTGGTGTGGTGGCTCAAAAAGATGCCGATATCGAGGAGCCTGATATAAAAGACTTGAATAGTGTCGGGACGGTGGCAAATATTATTAAAATCCTTCAGATGCCAGATGGTAATACCACAGTTATCATTCAGGGTAAAAAGCGATTCCTTTTAAAGGAGATCATCCAAACCGAACCCTATTTCAAAGCTTTGGTGGATGAGTATGATAAGGTGGAGAACCTTGTCAGGAATAAAGAATTTAAAGCATTAATTTCTTCACTTAAGGATTTATCCATTCAGATTATCCGGCAGTCTCCCAATATCCCTACAGATGCTGCTTTTGCAATCAAGAATATAGAAAGCCCGGTTTTCCTTGTCAATTTTGTGTCGTCCAATCTCAACATCGATATTGCCGAAAAACAAAAACTGCTTGAAATACCTGATTTTCATGAAAGAGCGCAAAAAGTTCTTTTTTCACTTACGAAAGAATTGCAAATGCTGGAATTAAAAAATCAGATTCAGAACAAAGTCAAAGTAGATCTTGATAAACAGCAACGTGATTACTTTTTACACCAGCAGTTGAAAACCATCCAGGAAGAGTTGGGTGATGCGCCTGGAACGCAGGATATCAATGAAATTCGTGGAAAAGCCTCAAAGAAAAAGTGGTCGAAAGAAGTAAAAGAGATTTTTGAGAAGGAGCTTGGAAAATTACAGCGTATGAATACCCAGGCTGCCGATTATTCGGTTCAATTGAATTATCTTGAACTGTTTGCAGAATTGCCATGGAACGAATACACCAAAGATAATTTTGATTTAAAGAGAGCTGAAAAAATTCTGGATGAAGACCACTATGGTTTGGAGAAAGTAAAGGAAAGGATTGTTGAACATTTGGCTGTGATCAAATTAAAAAATGATTTGAAAGCGCCAATCCTTTGTCTTGTTGGTCCTCCTGGTGTGGGTAAGACCTCGCTTGGAAAATCCATTGCCCGTGCGCTCGACCGAAAATATATCCGGATGTCGTTGGGAGGGGTAAGGGATGAAGCTGAACTTCGCGGACATCGAAAGACTTATATTGGAGCTATGCCGGGAAGAATAATTCAGAATCTCAAAAAGGTTAAGTCGTCAAATCCGGTTTTTGTCCTTGATGAAGTGGATAAAATTATGGGTGCAAATGTGAGCGGAGATCCACAGGCAGCGCTGCTTGAAATACTCGACCCTGAGCAAAACATGACATTTCATGATAATTACCTCGAAGTAGATTATGACCTTTCGAAGGTTATGTTTGTTGCGACAGCAAATACCCTGAGTACCATTCATCCTGCTCTTATTGACCGAATGGAGGTGATTGATATAAGTGGTTACCTCCTTGAAGAAAAAGTTGAAATAGCCAGGCGCCATCTCATAACCAAACAATTGAAGGAGCATGGAGTGAAAAAAAACCAGCTTCAGTTTACAAACGGGATCATCGAAAAAATCATCGACGATTATACCCGTGAAGCTGGCGTCAGAACACTTGAAAAAAATATTGCGACAATCATTCGTAAAAATGTAAAGAACATCGTTGAAAATGCTGATTTCAATGTGAAAATTACAAGTGCTGACTTGTTGAAAATTATGGGTCCACCGCGTTTTCAGAAGGAAAAAGGATTCACAAATCATGTTGCAGGAGTTGTAATCGGCCTGGCCTGGACAGCAGTTGGTGGTGAAATATTGTTCATTGAAGCGAGCCTCAGCAAAGGCAAAGGGACGCTAACGCTTACTGGTAATCTGGGTGATGTGATGAAAGAATCAGCAACCATTGCTCTTGAATACCTTAAGTCTCATGCGGAAATGCTGGGGATTGATCCCGACATCTTTCAGAAATGGAATGTTCATATTCATGTTCCCGAAGGGGCTACTCCAAAGGACGGACCTTCGGCCGGAATTACTATGTTCACGGCCCTTGCTTCAGCTTTCACACAGCGGAAAGTCAGAGCGAAGGTGGCAATGACCGGTGAAATCACATTAAGAGGAAAAGTTTTACCTGTGGGTGGCATAAAGGAAAAGATACTCGCTGCTAAACGCGCAAAGATCAATGACATTATTCTTTCAGTTGAAAACAAAAAGGATATAGTTGATATCAAGGAAAAATACCGTAACGGGATGACATTCCATTATGTTGATCAGATGATAGAAGTGGTAGATTTTGCTTTGCTTAAGGAGAAGGTTAAAAATCCTATGAATATCTCAATCAACTGATAACTATTCCTGATTAGCGCATAGTTTTAAAACATGTATCAGCAGCCCTGTAAGCGGGATTCTGTCTTGTTCTATCATTTCTCTGGTCCTGCCATCACTGGCGGGATCTATCAGCCAACCCCTCAGGATCGGGCGAGCAGCCCTTAAGCCCTGATATATTTGGCCTTTCAACCCGTAAGGTTTACCCTCCCGGCATGTCGCCATACCGCGACGTGAGCTCTTACCTCACATTTTCACCCTTATCCCGCCATCGGCGGGACGGTTATTTTCTGTGGCACTTGCTGTATCCGTCAACTGACGGACCCTTCCCGTTAGGAAGTACGGCGCTCTGTGTTGTCCCGACTTTCCTCCCCTATGCAAGAGGCATAGGAGCGATAGAACAGGCCACTGATACATATCGGCAAAATTAGTAAATAATACCTATTTTTGTCCAAAACCATTGGTGATGAAGAAAGAACTATTCATTTGTCTGATCTTAATTTTTTTTATGAATGCTTGTATCCAAAAAGAAAAAGTTGATCTGATTGTTCACAATGCTAAAGTTTATACCATAAATGAAAGTTTTGAAATTGAACAAGCATTTGCAATTAAAGATGGAAAATTTGTTGCTATCGGTTCAAATCAAGATATTCTAAGAAAGTACCAATCAGAAAATATAATTGATGCTGGAGAAAAACCCGTCTATCCTGGATTTATTGATGCCCATTGTCATTTTTACGGGTATGCAATGGATCTTATTAGCTCGGTTGATCTGACCGGAACGGATTCTTTTGCCCAAGTGGTTGCTAAAGTTAAAGAGCATTATATAAAATTTCCATCTGATTGGATTGAAGGCCGTGGCTGGGATCAGAACGATTGGGATGTGAAGGAATTCCCGACTAATGAATTGCTTGACCAAAATTTTCCTAACACTCCTGTTTACCTGACAAGGATTGACGGACATGCAGCCATTGCTAATTCTGAGGCACTGAAAAGAGCTGGAATTAATTCCAAGACAAAGGTTAATGGGGGAGAAGTCATTTTAAAAAATGGCCAACCAACAGGGCTACTCATTGATAACGCTTTAGATATAATTGCGAAGATGATTCCACCTCCAAATGAAGTTGAACAGCGCAAAGGGTTGCAAATAGCAGAAGCAAATTGTTTTGCTGTTGGCCTTACATCTGTTCATGATGCAGGATTAGGAAAAGAAACCATTGACCTGATTGACCAAATGCAACAGGATGGCGATCTCCATATGCGAATTAATGCCATGCTTTCAACTTCCGAGGCTAACCTGAATTCATACCTTGCAAAAGGCCCTTATTCTACTGACTATCTTACGGTTCGTTCAGTAAAACTTTATGCTGATGGAGCCTTAGGTTCGAGAGGCGCCCGAATGATAGAACCTTATAATGACGATTCGGAAAATGTCGGTTTGTTTATGTATGAACCCGAGTATTATAATAGAATCTGCGAACTGGCTTTAAAGAATGGAATCCAGGTAAATACACATGCCATAGGTGATGCAGGAAATCGATTTGCTATAGAACTATATTCTCAATTCCTTAAAGGTAAAAATGACAAAAGATGGCGTATCGAACATGCGCAAGTAGTTCACCCTGATGATTTTCAGAAGTTCAATGAGTTTTCAATTATTCCATCGGTTCAACCCACACATGCAACCTCCGATATGTACTGGGCGGAGGATAGGGTAGGAGCGAAGCGGATAAAAACTGCCTATGCCTATAAAATGCTTCTGGATCAAAATGGCTGGATACCATTGGGAACAGATTTTCCTGTTGAGAAAATCAATCCACTTTATACATTTTATGCTGCCGTTGCCCGGAAAGATCAGAAAGGCTGGCCTGAAAAGGGATTCCAAATGGAAAATGCCCTGAGCCGCAAAGAGGCCATAAAAGGAATGACCATTTGGGCTGCAAAAGCGGCATTTGAGGAAAATATAAAGGGAAGTATTGAGACCGGAAAATTTGCTGACTTTGTGATTCTCAATTCCGATATTCTTTCCTGTGAACTGGATTCTGTTCCAGGGGTGAAAGTCATCGCAACCTGGTCTGGTGGCAAGAAAGTATTTGATTTGAAGAAATAAATTCAAAAAGGCTCAATCGCTGGCACGACTTCCCCAGAATTCATACAACAAAAAAATTCCAGAGGATTTATTATTTATTACAATACCTTTTATACTTTTACTGTTATGAATTGGCAAACCTTTACCATGTAATAACATTAATATCATGAAGAACGTAAATTTTTATTCCCAGCTCACAGCGATTGCAATTTTGGTATTTCTTTCCTCCTGTGATACCCGCAAATCAAAAAAAGGTCCTGAGATAAACCCGGAATTCGCAACTTATATTAATGCTTTCACCACGGGTGTGATTTCTGCTAAGTCGGATATTAAAATAAAATTCCAGCAGGAATTGAATTTGCCCGGCGTCGAAATCAACAAACCCCTGGATATTGATTTGCTTGAGTTCACTCCAAAAATCAAAGGAAGTGTTTTTTTAGAAAGTAAAAACGTCTTGAGTTTTCGTCCTGAAGAACCCATGAAATCAGATGAATCTTATGAAGTGAAACTGGCTCTTCATAAACTCTTTGAAGTACCCAAAGAACTTAAAATCTTCGAGTTTGGGTACAGGATTATCAAGCAATCTTTTCATGTCACCCGCCTTGACTTTGGTCCCTATAATAATAAGGTACTCGAACGAAACAGTCTGAACGGTTATATCACGACTGCTGATTTCATGAAACCTGAGGATGCCGGCACCCTGCTCAAAGCCATTCAGGGCGGGAAGGAATTACCAATCACCTGGAATCATGAAGGTGATGAATACAAGTATCCCTTTACCATTGACAGTATTTTCCGCACGATTATTGAAAGCAAGGTGAT
This sequence comes from uncultured Bacteroidales bacterium, assembly GCA_963749345.1. Lineage (GTDB taxonomy): Bacteria > Bacteroidota > Bacteroidia > Bacteroidales > JAADJA01 > JAADJA01. The sequence goes on from CAVVMO010000004.1 coordinate 2,681,260, forward strand.
TCTCGAGTGGAATGGAAGCGGGATCAGAATTGATGTGGATGGTTCAGATACACTGACAATACCTGCGTTAGGTGATTTTAAGGTAATGGAAATCAAGGTTCAGCAACAACCTTCACAATCACTTATCATCCAGTTTTCCGATCCGCTTGAGGAAGGACAGAATCTGGATGGACTGGTCAGGATGGATAAAGGAGGTGATTGTAAGTTTGAAATCGAAAATAATACAATAAAAGCCTATCCCGTTTCACGTCAGTCGGGTTTAAGAATGGTTTACGTCGAGGCTGGAATTAAGAATGTTTCCGGTTTTAAAATGAAGGATCCGTATAACATCGAGGTGTCGTTCGAGGAATTAAAACCTGAAGTAAAACTTATTGGCCAGGGCGTAATTGTTCCCAACTCCGAAGGACTGATTTTTCCTTTTGAAGCAGTCAATTTGAATGCCATTGATTTGAAAGTCACTAAAATTTATGAGAATAACATAACCCAGTTCCTCCAGGTTAACCAGCTCGACGGACTCTATGAAATCAGCAGGGTTGGAAAACAGATCATGAAGAAAAAAATTCCACTCAATGTTAACCCCGGATTGGATGGAGGGAAATGGAATGCCTATTCTATTGATTTAACTGAAATTATCGGCAAAGATCCCGGTGCCATTTACCAGGTGGAAATTTCATTTCAAAAAGAATATTCTGTTTTCAAGTGTTCCGGCGATTCAGAATCCGCCGGGGACATGGTCAGCTATGGCGGTGATTGGGAATACGATGAAATGGATTCTGAAGAGTATTATTATGACTATTATTATTACTATCCTCCCGGATACGAATGGGAAGAAAGGGATAATCCCTGTCACGTGTCGTATTATAATGGTAGCCGCTGGATCAGGCGGAATGTGTTTGCCTCCAACCTGGGTATTATTGCCAAAGGAATTTCCGACAAAACGCTTAAAATAGCAGTGACTGATATCCGGTCAACTGAGCCGCTGAGTGGCGTAAAGGTAGAAGTTTACGATTACCAGCAGCAAAAAATAAGTGAAACAACAACCAATTCAGATGGATTCGCAGATATAAAACTCGAGGAAAAACCTTTTTTACTCATTGCAAAAAAAGGAAATGAAAAAGGATACCTTCGGTTGGATGATGGATCTTCACTGTCCATCAGTATGTTTGATTTAACAGGGAATGAGGTTCAGAAAGGCATAAAAGGTTTCATTTACGGTGAAAGAGGAGTTTGGCGTCCGGGCGATACTTTGTTTTTAACATTTATTCTTGAAGACAAGAAGGACGTTTTACCTGCCGGACATCCGGTTTCATTCGAACTCGTAAATCCACAAGGGCAGATTGTGACAACCATGGTTAAGACAAAAGGGTTGAACGGGTTTTATGATTTTACAACCAAAACCGATCCGGATGCCCCAACCGGAATCTGGACTATTAATGTCCAGGTGGGTGGATCTAAATTCAGAAAGAATATCAGGATAGAAACAGTGAAACCAAACCGTTTGAAAATAAACCTCGATTATGGTGTGAGTGTCATTTCTGCCGATAATTCAAACCTGCAGGGAAACCTGAAGGTAAAATGGCTGCACGGCGCTGTTGCTAAAAACCTGAAAGCAAATGTGACTGTCACCTTAAGTTCGATACAAACAAAGTTTAAAAATTTCGAAGGTTATAATTTTGATGATAATAGCAAATCATTTTGGGCCGAGGAACAGGTTATTTTTGATGAACGGGTGAATGCAGCAGGTGAAGCAAAAGTAAAAGCTGATCTGGGTTCGTTTACTCAGTCTCCGGGCATGCTCAAAGCAAACTTCATGGTCCGGGCTTTCGAGGAAGGCGGGGAATTCAGCACCGATTTTTTTTCAATTCCCTATGCGCCCTATAAGAACTTTATAGGAATTAAGCTCCCCAAATCAGGAAATTACCGCGACATGCTCGTAACCGATTCAACCTATGCGGCTAAAATAGTGGCTGTTGACGAAAACGGAAAACCTGTTTCGGTTTCAGGACTTGAAGTGAGTCTTTATAAACTCAAATGGCGGTGGTGGTGGGAAGTTTCCGGTAATAATTTCGGAAATTACATGGGCTATAAATCGGAAGATTTGATGCAAACCCGGAAAGTTGATGTCGTTGGCGGACAGGGAGTTTACAATTTTAAAATAGACTATCCCGACTGGGGCCGTTTTATGATCAGGATCATCGATCCGGTTGGCGGACATTCCGTAACACAAGTCTTTTATGCCGACTGGCCTTCGTGGGTAAGCAGGGATAAACGAAAACAACCTGAAGGCGCAAAAATTCTCTCCTTTTCGGCAGATAAGGAAACTTATCAAGTTGGAGAAACGGCTACCATAACCATCCCAACAAGCGGTGAAGGAAGGGCTTTGGTCAGCATCGAAACCGGATCGGAGATATTGGATGCCTACTGGGTTCTGCCTGAAAAAAATCAAAAAGAAACCAGGGCGAGTTTCAAGATCACCGAACAAATGTGTCCGAATATTTATATTCATGTTACCTACATCCAGCCCCATGCTCAGACAACCAATGATTTGCCCATCAGGCTGTATGGGATTGTACCCGTGAATGTGGAAGATCCCGGAACTATTTTAAAGCCTGTGATCTCCATGAACAATGAACTGGCTCCTGAAAAGGAATTTACTATTACAGTTTCTGAGGAAAAAAACAGGCCCATGACATACACCCTCGCTGTTGTTGACGAGGGCTTGCTTGACCTGACCCGTTTTGCAACACCTGATCCATGGTCAATATTTTATGCGAAAGAGGCTTTGGGTGTTAAAACTTGGGATTTATTTGATCTTATTCTCGGAGCTTATGGTGGCAAAATGGAAAAGTTGTTTGCAATTGGCGGAGATGCCGGAAGCATTGTGAAACCAAATGAAAAGGCTAACCGGTTCAAGCCTGTAGTCATGTTTTTAGGACCATTTGAACTGAAAGGCGGAACACAAACTCACAAACTTGTGATGCCGCGGTATATCGGGTCAGTCAGAGCCATGGTTATTGCCGGAAATGAGGGAGCATATGGCTTTACCGATAAAACTGTTCCGGTTAAAAATTCGCTGATGATATTGGGAACTCTTCCGCGGGTATTGGGGCCGGGTGAAACGGTTACCCTCCCGGTTACAGTTTTTGCGATGGATAAGAAAGTCAAATCAGTGAAGGTTGAAATTAAATCCAACAGTCTGTTGAAAGTCATCGGCGAATCGGCAAGGCAAATAGAATTTATAGATGTAGGGGATGAAATCATCAATTTCAATCTTGGTGTCGCCGAGAATATTGGCATCGGGAAAGTATCGATTGTTGCAACAAGCGGAAATGAGAAAGCTACTTACGATATTGAACTGGATGTCAGGAATCCAAATCCGCCGGTCACCAGTTACCTCGAAAAAGTATTACAGCCAGGAGAAACCTGGTCTACCGATTACCTGCCGGTGGGTATGGTTGGCACTAATGAAGGAACCCTGGAAGTCTCGAATATCCCACCCATTGATTTTGGACGACGATTAAAGGAACTAATCAGGTATCCTTATGGCTGTTCCGAGCAAACCACTTCATCGGTCTTTCCTCAGTTGTATCTTCAGAATGTGATGGAGGTGGATGAAAAATTGCAGGATTATACAAGTAAAAACATAAAGGAAGGTATCCGTATACTTGGTAATATGCAGCTTTCTAATGGAGGCTTTCGTTATTGGCCGGATGCCGTTGCTGCGAATGACTGGGTAACGAGCTATGCCGGGAATTTTATGATTGAAGCAGAGAACAAGGGATATACTTTACCTGCCGGTTTTAAGGATAAGTGGATCAAGTACCAGCAAAATGCAGCCCGAAACTGGAGACAAAATGCCAATCAATACTACGATTATTATTATCATCATCATCTTACGCAGGCTTACCGGCTTTATACTTTAGCCTTAGCCAATGCTCCCGATTTGAGCAGTATGAACCGGCTCAGGGAATTGCCCGGACTTACACCCTTGGCTAAATGGCAGCTTGCAGGTACTTATGCGCTTGCAGGACAGATGGAAGTTGCAAAACAACTTATCACGAATCTTCAGACCGAAGTACCCGGTTACAGCCTGATGAACAATTCGTATGGTTCTGACCTGAGAGATATGGCCATTATCCTCGAAACCCTTGTTTCAATGGGAGAAAAGGAAAAAGCCGGTCCGCTGGTTTTGGCAATTTCAAAGAAGATCAGCAGCGAGTCTTGGTACAGTACGCAAACAACGGCCTTTTGCCTGATGTCACTGGCAAAGTTTGCCGGAAAAGAAAATCTCGTGGGTAAGGAATTGATCTTTGATTTTAATATTGATAAAAAAGGTTCAAGTACAAAGAGAACCCAGTTGCCTTTGTCGCAGCAAAATATTGAAATTAAAGGCAAGGAAAAGGGATCTGTTACTGTAAAGAATTCCGGACAATCAATCATTTATGCAAAGATTATTTTAACAGGTTTACCCGTCGCCGGGCAGGAAACCTACGCAGAAAACAAGCTCAGGATGAAAGTGAGTTACAAAACACTTGAAGGAAAAGAAATCCAACCTGATAAGATTCCGCATGGAACTGATTTTATTGCAGAGGTTGAAATTTCGAATCCGGGAATCTATGGTTATTACAAGGACATAGCTTTGACCCAGATTTTACCTTCAGGTTGGGAAATAATCAATACCCGGATTGCAGACTATTCATCAGCCCATGAAATTAGTAAACCAGATTACAGGGATATCAGGGACGACAGGGTATATTCCTTTTTTGATTTAGGAAATATAGCGAATAGATATACACTTGTATTAAATGCTGCCTATTTAGGGAAGTATTATCTTCCGGCTGTCAAATGTGAAGCGATGTACGATAATTCGATCAATGCGCTTGTCCCGGGTCGATGGGTCGAGGTAGTTAAACCAGGAAATTAACTCCGGTTTGATGATTCAGATGTAGATGATAGCTTCAGTAAAATTCTGAAGGCAAAGCCAGGAGAGTATGAAGCCGGGAAGATTTAAAATTGATAAGAGAATTAAGATCGCTGGTTTATTCGTAATCTTTATTTTGCTTATTTGGTATATTGTCTGTCTGCCGAAGCATCTTTTCATTGATCCAACATCCACAGTTATCGAAGATCGGAATGGGATATTGATAGGCGCTAAAATAGCGGATGACGGACAATGGCGCTTTCCTTATAACAATCATGTTCCTGAAAAATTCAGGCAAGCAATCCTTGAGTTTGAGGACAAATATTTTTTCTACCATCCTGGTGTAAATATTTTTTCGATAATGAGGGCGCTGGTTCAGAATATTAAAACAGGAGAGATTAAAAGTGGTGGAAGTACCCTGTCGATGCAGGTGATCAGGCTATCACGAAAAGGCAAGCCAAGAACCGTTTTTGAGAAGTTCATCGAGATCATTCTTGCAACCCGGCTTGAAATTAAATATTCCAAGAGTTCAATTCTTGCACTCTATGCTGCAAATGCACCATTTGGAGGTAATGTTGTTGGATTGGATGCTGCTTCATGGCGATATTTCGGAAGACCACCGGATGACCTTTCCTGGGCTGAGGCGGCAACACTTGCTGTCCTGCCTAATGCACCATCACTGATTTATCCTGGGAAAAATCAATCTCGTTTATTAATAAAAAGAAATAGGCTTCTGGACCAGTTATCCATCAAAGGTCTTATTGATGAAATGAGTAAAGAACTGGCAAAAGATGAATCTTTACCTGGCAAACCTCTCCCATTAGAGCAGGCAGCGCCTCACCTCCTCGATAGGATTTGTAAAGAACTTAAGGGACGAAAAGTAAAAACTGCCATAGATTATTTTCTTCAGAAAACCGTTTCGGAAATTGTTGAAAATCATCACCGTGAATTAAAATTCAATGAGATTCATAATGCTGCAGCACTAATTGTGGAAGTTGAAACCGGCCATGTCCTTGCCTATGTCGGTAATACAGCTAAAACGGACAGCATTGATCATGGCAATGATGTGGATATTATTGTTGCGCCAAGAAGTACCGGAAGTATTCTAAAACCACTCCTGTATGCAAGCATGATGGATGCCGGCGAAATTTTGCCGAATACGCTTATTCCAGATATTCCAACTCAATATGGTGCATTAACCCCCAGTAATTTTGACCGGACTTTTTCTGGTGCGGTTCCTGCTGGCAAAGCACTTTACCGTTCCTTAAATGTTCCAGCAGTAAGAATGCTACAGCAGTTTGGTGTTCATCATTTCTATGATATGCTGAAAAAATTCGGAATGACAACTTTAACCAATCCGCCTGATTATTATGGTCTGTCGTTGATATTAGGCGGGGCAGAAACTACTTTGTGGGATCTCGCTACTATTTATTCAGGCATGACCCGTGAATTAAATCATTATTCAAACAACAGTGGTTATTATAATCCGGACGACTGGCACCTCCCAGCATACGTTCAATCATTCCAATTAAATAATAATAATATTGACACTCGAAATTTAAAAAAGCAAGGTAGATTAAGTGCATCTTCAATCTGGTTCACTTTCGAAGCGATGAGAGAAGTAAACAGACCGGCCGAACTCACGGGATGGAAAACCTTTTCATCAACCGGGAAAATAGCTTGGAAAACAGGAACCAGCTACGGTTTCAGGGATGCCTGGGCGCTGGGTCTTAATCCGGATTATATTGTCGCTGTTTGGGTTGGAAATGCTGATGGCGAAGGACGAAACGGTTTAACCGGAGTATCAGCGGCAGCTCCGATTATGTTTGATATTTTTAATGTTCTTCCCGAAAGCTCCTGGTTTAATCCCCCTTATGATGAATTGGAGATGATTGCTGTTTGCAGATTAAGTGGTCACCGGGCAAATTCCTATTGTGAGCCAATTGATACTGCCTATGTGCCAAAGAAAGGATTGAAAACTCCGCCGTGCCCCTATCATCAGTTGGTTCATCTTGATAAGACAGGTTTAATGAGGGTTTCCGATAATTGTTATGATCCATCGGAAATGATTCACCAACCGTGGTTCGTTTTACCACCGGTTATGGAGTGGTTTTATAAAAAGGGTAATCCTTTGTACCGGAGTTTACCACCTTATTATCCTGATTGTGAAATAAGAAATTCAACTAATCCTATGGAGTTCATATATCCAGGAGAAAACACTAGACTTTATTTACCGGTTGATTTGGATGGCTCACCTGGTTCAATTGTTGTGGAAGTAGCTCACCGAAATCCGCAATCTATCCTTTACTGGCATTTGGATAAGGATTTTATTGGAATTACCAGTGGAAACCATCATGTCGCCATCCAACCTGCATTTGGAAAACACAGGATTTCAGTTGTCGATGATTCCGGGAATACTATCTTTAAAGACATTGAGATATTGCGACCCAAAAAGAAAAGTTAGCTTTTTCACTTATCAACAAATGTTAATAACCTTTGTGTACAACCTGTGAATATCTATAACCATAAAAACTTGACAGGGAACGATAAACTTGCGTACTTTTGTTTTACCAAGCGAGGGATAAAAGGTTAGCTTGGATCGTCAGGGGTTAAAAACTGAACCTGGAAACAGCGTAAGGCAGATAACCCGGATTTATTGAGGGGAGGGCATTAGGTTGTCGACCCAATATGAGTCAGTCTTGAAATCAGGTGTTTCTGCAAAAAGTATTCGCAAGAAAGCTTTAGCTAAAGATTAAGTACGGCAAATGTGAAGTTTTTCGGAACTAAATGTACGCACGACAACCTTATAAGATCAGGGATTCGGAAAAATTAAGCCGCAAGGTTTAACGGACCGGCTCCTAACCTGAAGTAGAATTCCGCACGGAAATCTGTTCCAGGGGAACAAGAAAAGTTGCGACTAAGCGAAGGAAGACCAGCAATGGACAACCGGGACATAGTCAGGCTCAGGAAAGATGAAACCGAAAGGTTGAACCCGGAAAGAGCAACCATCATAACCGTAACTTGGCACAATACAATCACTACGGTGAATGCAGAGTGAGAGGGAATCTTGTCGGCCAGACGAGATTCCCTCTTGGTTTTCTAATGCGATTGAACACTATTCAATGCTGAAATCAATTCCAAATAATTTGACCAGTTCTTCGAATTTTTGGAGCTTATCATCCCCATATTTAAGGATTTTTTTCCTGATTTTCTCCAGAGACCTGGGGATGGTAAGATGCTTTTCTGATTTGGAATAGAATTTATCAGCATAACAAATAAGCTTTTCTTCCATTGTAAGTGGAATCATGTCCCTGTGCGGTAGAGGAAAATTTGCTTTTATAATATCCTCCCTGGAAAGGCCAACTCCAATATGCCTTTCGCAAACCGGGGCGATGCCATACAAGCCTTCTTTTTCGAGCATTTCCCTTCCAAGGTAGGTATGAGCGATATAAGGATATTTGCCAAAGCAACCTATTTCGGGAGCATCAGTCTGAATAATCCCAATATCATGAAGCATTGCACCGCCGATAACAAGTTCTTTGTCAATCTTAAGATTTTTGTTAAGATCGATAATTTTTAAGGCCAGCTCTGTTACTTTTATACAGTGGGTATAATAATATGTAAAGGCTATTGAGTCTTCAGGGTAATTCTCAAATATGATCTTCTTCACTTTATCGGGGATTAAAAAACCAGCTTTAATCATCAGAAAGTTAAAATTGATATAAACTATATTACTACTTCGAATTCTAATTCATTTACAATGCCTGCAAATTTAGATTATTTGGGTAGATTTTTCTTTCCAGAACAATTTAATTTCATAATTTTGCCCAAGATTTATTAAGATAACAGATCAATGATTGATCGATCTAAAATCATAAATCCTTTATCTTAAATAAACCCGGTCCCATAGCTCAATTGGATAGAGCGTCTGACTACGGATCAGGAGGTTGAGGGTTCGACTCCTTCTGGGATCACAGATAAAATTAATAAAGTCTGTATATCTAAAGTATATGGGCTTTTTTATTGAAGAGTTACTCTTCACAATGATGTTAATCCAGCTTAAACTCCTCTTTCCAGTTTGTATCGTTTTTCAGTTGTTCCTGCTTTTGTTTATCAAAAAGGAAATCACCCATAGCGAGGTAGTCCATTTCAGTGCGCATAAAGCATCGGAAAGCATCATCCGGTGTGCAAACTATCGGTTCGCCACGCACATTAAAGGAGGTATTGACGATAACCCCGTAACCCGTAAGTTTTTTAAATTCATTGATCACCTGCCAATAACGCGGATTGGTGTTTTTATTTACGCTTTGAATTCGGGCAGAATAATCTATATGCGTTATGGCCGGTACATCGGATCTTAAATGATATAAACGGTGATAGAGTTCCATGTCGCTGTAGCCGGGAGGTTCCGGTTTACGTCGTTCATTTTTCACAGGTATCACCAGCAGCATATAAGGCGAAGGCTTATCAATTTTAAAGAATTCAGGTATATCTTCTTCAAGAACTGTGGGGGCAAATGGTCTGAATCCTTCACGGTATTTTATTTTTAGGTTCATTTTTTTCTGCATCTCCGGGTTGCGGGCATCGCCAAGTATACTCCTGTTACCCAGAGCTCGTGGGCCATATTCCATTCTTCCCTGGAACCATCCAACCACTTTGCCCTCGTTGAGTAACATTGCAACCTTTGAAGCCAGTTCGTTAAATTCAGTATAGAAATTAAAAACTGAATTGTATTTCCGGGCAGTCATTTCTATCTGGCGATTTGAAAATTCAGGACCCAGGTAAGCGCCTTTCATCGCATCGGGAAATGTTGGATTACCTTCCGTCTCTTTATTTTTCCAGATATGCCAGGCCGCCAGTGCGGCTCCAACTGCTCCACCTGCATCACCAGCTGCGGGCTGGATCCATAGGTCATCAAATATCTTTTCGGCTACAATTTTACCATTTGCAACGCTGTTCAGCGCTACACCACCTGCCATCACAAGGTTATTGCAGCCGGTAAGTTCCTTTGTCGTTTTCGCAAGTTTAAGCACGATGTCTTCGGTAACAATCTGAATAGCCAGAGCCATGTTCATATACGACTGTGTGATCGGAGATTCTTCCTTTCGAGGAGGAATACCAAAAAGCTGCTGCCATTTAGCGTCGTCGGTCATTTTCAGACCGGTGGCATACTTAAAGTACTTCATATTGAGCAGCAAGCGAACCATCGGGCCTGACATCGGCCAGTTCATTGTAAATGATGTCAATGATATTTCTGCGTTTCAGGATCTTTTACATTTCCATAAGGAGCCAGGCCCATCAGCTTGTATTCACCGCTATTGACTTTAAATCCGGTATAATAGGTAAATGCAGAATATAGTAATCCAAGAGAATGCGGAAAATCGAGCTCCTTTAATATTTTAATGGTATTGCCTTTTCCATGGCAAATTGTAGAAGTAGCCCACTCACCCACTCCATCAATGGTCAGTATGGCCGCCTCGCTGAATGGCGAGGGAAAGAAGGCGCTGGCAGCGTGGGAAAGATGGTGCTCAGGGAAAAGGATGGGAATGTTGCCCGAACCCAGTTTGGCAAATTCCTCCTTAAGCATTTTTTTCATAAAAAGCTTTTCCTTTATCCATACCGGAATGGCAGATAAAAAGCTTTGTAATCCTTTGGGTGCAAAGGCATGATAGGTTTCGAGCAAGCGCTCAAACTTAATGTAGGGCTTATCATAAAAAGCTACAGCCGAAAGGTCGGAAAACTTTAAACCACCTTCCTCCAGAACATAGCGGGCAGCATTTATCGGGAAGGAAGGATCATGTTTTTTTCGGGTAAACCTTTCTTCATGCGCAGCAGCTATAATTTCACCATCGATGATCAATGCAGCAGCGCTGTCGTGGTAATAAGCCGAAATCCCTAAAATTGCCTCTGACATGAAGTTGAAAGTTTTTTTTAAAACAAGGTATAAATAAAAGGTGCAATAGCCGATCCGCTGGTGAATACGATGAGTACACCAAACAATAATAAAATAATAATGAGAGGCAGCAGCCAGAATTTTTTCCTGACTCTTAAAAATCCCCATAAGTCTTTTAGAAAGTCCATCTATCTGAAATTAATAAGGTTTTTCAATTTCTGAAGCGGTGTAGAGGTGGTTGCGGGTTTTAAATACGGACTCCTGACTTTGTTTCCATTTTTTGATCAGCATTGCATCTTTACCCATTGCCTTTCGTACTAAACCAACCGGTAAAACCACCAATGCATAAACTACAAACAAAAGAATTTTGGAGGCAAAGGTTCCAAGAAAATGGGCCAGACCAAACCACACATACGCCAACGGAATAAAAATCTGTGGAACGATCATGTTGACCACCAGCACCGGCAGCGCAATTTTAAGATAAATGAGTCCACCCAGAAACAATTCGAGCAATAGCAGAATCAAGACCATGGCCATTCCTGTATCCCTGGCCCTGTTAATGTCAATTTCCACTTTGATTATCTTTTTCAGTTTTTCCATGAATGAATATTTTCCAATCCGGATTTTTTTGCAAAGAAAGCAATTATTTTGTTGCTGAAGGATGGGGTTAATCGCAGTTTAAACAGATGCGCACAAGGAAATCTTGAAAGGGCATTTTTTCAGGAAGGAAGATTTATTTCTTCAATATCCGGTAGATAAAATCTGCAAATTTATTCCACGAATTCTCCCGAAGGAAATGATCGATTGAAGGATTTGTTGTGATATGCTTTTGAGCAAGAACTGCATCAATGACGGAAAACATTTGATCAGTTTCTGCGAATGTATTGATGATCCCTTCTTTGGCAAGATCGGCAAAAGCACCTACATGCGGGCCAACCACTTTCCCGCCAAACCCGATGGAGTCCATCAGTGCTCCGGAACTTAAGATACTTGATTTCGCATAAGTGAAAAGCACAATTTTGGATTGACCGATCAGCGCCCGCAATGAATCGTCGTCCATGAAAGCTTCTTTGATGATAATGTTATCACTCGCGTACTTTAGAAGTGCATTAAAATATCCTCTGTCATTTGATTTACCGATGATCAGTATCCGATAAGCATTTTCTTTTTTTGCGTTGTGCAGTGTTTGAAGAAACTCCAGGATACCTTTATAAGGTGATATTGTTCCCCAAATGAGAATGTCATAAAGGGTGTCAGCGCTTGTCGGGTTCCTTCGGTCCTTAACAGGATGCGGGAAGTAATGACTGCGATTATTACTTCCTTTCCTCATGCATTCACCGTAAGAAATTCCTTCGCTGGAATGGGTAAGAATAACATCCGAATAACGGATAAGTTGGTTAAAGATGGTGTTTTTCAGCCATTTGTGCTTTTTGGAATGTGAAAGCCTGTTATGCATTACCCAAATAATTTTAACACCGCTGATTTTGCAAAAAGACATTAATAAAAAGAAGAAAACCGTCTGAACGAACCCACCTTTCTTTTCGGGAAGATCTTCTATCCAGTTAAAAATGATGTAGTCGATCCGTAAAATGTATTTATAAATATCAAGAATTCCGCGTTCTGAAGGCTTTCCTTTATTGATAATTGTAAAATACTGTTCAATTGAATCGACAAAATCGAACGTGTATGGATTGAATGAAACAATCTTATCGTTGCGGGCTGAGATCGGATAAAAATAAACTTTCTTCAAGGCTTTAATTTGAAAATATAATAATGAAACATTGGAATACCGATGAAATACCTTTTGAAAAGCCTGCGAGGTTCCTGCAGCAATCTGAAAACCCACTCCAACCCGAATTTCTGCATCCATACGGGTGCACGGGCAACATTTTCAGAAAGGAAATCAAGTATAGCACCTCCGGCAACGCTGATTTTAACTCCGGTTAATTTTCTCCTGTTTTTTGTGAGCCATAGTTCCTGTCGTGGAACACCCATTCCGACAACGAGGATTTCGGTCTTCTTGCTGATGATATCATCCAATACTTCCTGGTCGTTATCAAATTCAAAATAACCATTCCGGCTGCCAACAATAGAAATACCCGGAAATTTTTGCTGCATTTTTTTGGCAGCCAAAGTTGCAATTCCATCGCGGCCACCAAGCAGGTATACATTTTTGTTATGATCTCTTGCAAATTCGAGCAATTTCGGAATAAAATCAGTTCCGTTCATATTCTCCTTTATATGGATGCCAATTTTATTTGCTCCGAGTTTTATTCCAATTCCATCATTCAGCAAGATGTCGGACTGGTTGAGGGTTTCTCTGTATATTATATTTTTTTGAGCAATGTTGAAGCAATGAGCATTGATAAAAAACACGATATGGTTCGATTCAGATTCCAAATATCCGCGAAACCTTGAAAGGGTTTCCGGTGTATCCAGCACATCCATATTAATATTATAATACCTTGTTTTTGACATTTACCTCACATTGATGCTGTTGCTGACTATTCCTGTTTCAACGTATTATGTTTTATAAATCTGGAGGAAGGAATAACTTTTTTGATAATTGTATGGATGAAATGAAGCATCCAAAGTAGAGCCGCTTCCGGAAACGAAAGCTTTAAAATATTTCTGCGTATTCTGAAATCTTCTCCGAGCGCTTTGAATCTGAATAATTCATTGGTTCCGCCCATTTTGAATTTACAGATTGGAAAACTAACCCTCAGGGTTTTTCCCAAATCCGATTTGCTTGCAACTTCACAAGCCAAAGCATAATCACCCGTAAACTTATATTTGGGATCGTAATTCAGTCCGGGGAAATGAGTTTTGTTGAAAAGCATAGCTTGATGCTGCGTGATCATGCCTTTTTTTATGAGGCTCAAATCTTTGGCTTTCCTGTAATACTCAGATCCTGATTCATTCACATCAATCGAATCACCATAAATGAATGAAGGCTCTGTGATTGTTCTTTGCAGTTCATCATAAATTTCGGACAACACATTATTATCAGAAAACTCATCCCAGCTATTGAGAAATATTAAATATTTGCCACCAGAGTATCTGATGCCTTTATTCATTGCGTCAAAGATACCTTTGTCGGGTTCTGAAATCCATTGATTCGCCGGAAGGTTTTCCTGCAGCCACACTTTGGTTCCATCATTCGAATTTCCATCAACTACAAACCACTGATATTCTTTAAATGACTGCGACATGATACTTTCTGATGTCGCTATCAAACCCTTTAAATCATTTCTGCAAATTGTGATGATTGAAAATAAAAACATTGAATGGGTTGAAATAAAGTTAAAACGCTTTTTTGGTAAAGTTAAATTGTCTTTTCACACTTTCTCTGAAATACACCTTTTGTTTTTTCCTGAGAAATCTTCTCATATCTTTGTCAAATAATCTATCTTCTTTCGTTACAAAGGCATAAAGGTAGCCAGCAATCAGACTTATTCCGCCCATCAGAAAAGGTCTCTCCGGAATTCTGTAAATCCCTTTGAAAAAGGTGTAGAAAAGACTATAACCATACCGATATAAAAATCTTCCAAGAAGAAATTTGCCTTGTGTAAAACCACTCCTGCGGGAACCAGATTCCCTGTGATGTAAGATTTTATATTCATCAAAGCACCGGGTTTCCCATCCCTTCATCTGAGCAGCCAGAAGATCAGCTAAATCCCACCCAGGAATTGTCTTCCAGCCATTTATCTCTATAAAACATTGTCTCCGGTATATTTTTGAAGCACCCCATGGATGGTCAAATTGCGATTTTTCTTTAATTTCTTTATCCCCATCGGTTAAATAAATTGCTCCGCTTCCAATACCCAATTTTGAATTAATTTTAAATTCGTTAAAAATATTTTCAAAATATTTATTTTCGACGGTTACGTCACAATCCAATTTAACCAAATATTCCCAATCATAATTATCGATATGTTCAAAACCTTTTTTTATTGCGGTAACCACTCCTGTTCCTGGATAGTAATATCCACGATCAACTAGGTTGATTAGTTTTATCCAGGGATAAAGCATTATGTACTTTTCAATTATTTCTCTGGTAGCATCTGTCGACCCGTCATTGACTATTATCCATTCTTGCGGCAATATGGATTGTTTAAGCACCGAATTGATAGTGCTCTCAACATATTCCTCTTCATTTCTGACCGGAGAAATTATAATATAATTGATCATACCTTGAGATTTCTTAACCTTATACTGTGTATTTAATAAAAAGTTGATTATTTTTGTTAAACAAAACAGTTGCTATTATGTTAATTGGGTTAAACCATAATATATATTTTATGTCTCCCGCAAATATAATTATTTCCCCTTTTGGGAATCATAAAACTTGATTATTTATTGTAAAATAGGTGAAATTAAACGTTTTAATTCAAAGGTACGGTTTTTGAAAGATAGATTGTCACATGAAGAAAATACGTTAAAATATTTTTCAAAATAAAGGATCATGATTAAGGAAAGAGAGCAGCAAATAAACAATATTCTAGGTGTAGTTGATGTTATTATTTCGGTCATTTCTTTTCTAATTGCATATTTAATCAGACATTTCTTTTTTGATTCCAAATTAAATTCCCCTAATGAATACTTAGTCGTTGGTGTTTTAATCATACCAACTTGGTTTGTATTATTGAAGGTGTTTAATTTGACCGAAATTCATAGGACAAAAAGTTATTCCAAAATTCTGGCATCCTATTTTGCAGTAATTGGGATCGGTTTAGGTGTGATTTTCATTTTTATGTTTTTGTTTAAATTAACCAGTATCAGCCGGCTGGTAATCCTGTTTTTTGGAACTATTAACTTAATGTCGTTATTTTCAATTCGAATCACAGTATACCGAGTACTAAAATATCTAAGGGTTAAAGGTTATAATTCAAGAAATGTAGTTGTTATTGCTGATGATTCTTCAGAACCTTTTATTGAACGAATTCTTGATAATAAGGAGTGGGGATATATTCTGAAATACGTAATTACCAATTCAAGTAAACTCTATAAAAAGTATAAAGACATTGTTAATGTTCACTCTGAAAATGTTAGTTTGCCTAATTTAATTGATATAAATGTTATTGATGAAGTCATCTACTGCAAGAATGAGATAGACCAAAAAAATCTAAAAAATATCATTCATGATTGCGAAGAAGTTGGCGTTGTATTCAGAATGCAGTCACAATTATTCAATATGTCAACAACTAAAGCACATTTGAATCATTTTGATGATATACCTTTCCTGACATTTGATAATACTCCTTCTGACCACTTTGCATTTCGAATTAAGAATGCATTTTCAACTTTGGCTGCATTTATTATTTTAGTGGTTTGGTTTCCGGCGATGCTTGTAATTTCAATACTTATAAAGCTATCATCAAAAGGACCGGTTTTCTTTAAGCAAAAAAGAGTTGGATTGAGAGGAAGAACTTTTTATATGTATAAATTCAGAACTATGGTTATCAATGCTGAAGCATTGAAGGAGCAACTTTTAACTTCTAATGAGGCTGACGGTCCGGTATTCAAAATTAAAAATGACCCGAGAATAACAAATATTGGTAAGTTCTTGAGAAAAACAGGCTTAGATGAACTTCCCCAATTCATAAATGTACTAATTGGTGATATGAGTCTGGTTGGTCCCAGACCACCCATCCCATCAGAGGTTGAGCAGTATGAAAGATGGCAATTACGTCGGTTATCAATGAAGCCTGGTATTACCTGCACTTGGCAAGTTGAGCCAAATAGAAATAATATTTCTTTTAATGAATGGATGAAAATGGACTTAAACTATATTGATAATTGGTCAAACAAATTGGACCTGGTATTGTTTTTCAAGACCATTAGAACAATCGTAAAAGGAACAGGCTCATGATTTGACTTTTTAAGACAGAAGTCTATAAAGGGGATTTAAGCTAATATTTTTTGCAGCATTAGAATTAATATGTATATTTGTACCTTATTTTTAGGTACATTTTTTTTAGTTAAAAATCAATCAGTTGGAAAAAAAATACTTAATTAAAGGGTTGATGATTGGCTTAGTATTACTGATTATTGCCCCATCTTGCATTCCCAAAAAGAAACTGTTATACATTCAAAAACAAAAGGAAGGTAAAGAAATTGATGAATATGTAAATGTGAGGCCTGAAAAAACGATTCAGCCTTTTGATAACATTTATATCCAGGTTTCAAGTACAGATGAGAAAACGGCTAACATATTCGGAACCCAGGGAAGGGCTTCCTCACCAGCGGATATTAATCTTGTTAGTTATACTGTAAACCAGGAAGGCTTTATTGTTTTTCCTTTTGTCGGAGAAATAAACGTACAAGGTTTGAAATTGCAAGAGGCGCGACAAAAAATTGAAGCTGAAGTTGGGCAGTATTTGACAAATATTTCAATTACGGTGAAATTTGTAAATAATACTGTGGCCGTACTTGGTGAAGTTAACAGACCCGGCGAATTTTCATTTTATCGTGATCAGATCACAATATTTCAAGCATTAAGCTATGCCGGGGATTTTAGAGATTACGGAGATAAAAAAAATGTAATCCTGATCAGGGAAACGAAAAATAAGATTAGTTATAATTACATAGATCTGACCAATAAAGATATTGTTTCTTCCGAATTTTATTATATTATACCCAACGATGTTATCATAGTGAAACCCATCAATGCTAAATTCACTAACCTTAGTCTGACAAATGCAACATTGATATTATCTACAATGTCAACACTTGTATCACTTTTTGTGATAATTTATACTCTTAATTTATTATAATAATTTTTATTTTGGAAAAATTAATTAATATCATTTAATTATGCCAAAAGCATCTGAAGAAATTTTTCAGCAGAAGACGGATTTCAAAGAGATTATTTTTAAGATATTAGCTTATAAATATTTTTTTATTGGAACAGTTCTTCTCGCCCTTTTAATCGCGTTTTTAATCAATAAATATAGTGAACGAAAATATGCTAATAGTGCGACAATACTGATTCGCGAGGATAATGGAAATTCATTTATGGGTTCTGGATCTGGTATGATGGGTGAATTCGATCTTTTTGGTGGTATTCAAAATGTTGAGAATGAGTTATCTGTTCTCAGTTCTTTTACCATCATCAACCAGGCCATTCAGGAACTTAATCTTGAAGTTACATACGTATTAGAAGAAGGCTTATTTCCATTAAAGTTCCTGCCTTTTAAATCATATACTGATTTATATGATAATTCTCCAATTCAGGTTATTATCGATCAAACTCAAAGCCAACCTGTTGATTTGCGCTTTTATTTAGAGATCCTAAATGATAGTACCTTTAAACTAAAAGCATCGGGAGAAGAGGTAACCTTGTATGATTATGTAGCAAATAAACCGGTTGGTTATCTCGATTCATTGAGTTTTTTTGGATTATATCGGTTTGGTGAAAAAATTTCAGGCAAATCATATGATTTTATCATTTATAAAACTGAACATTTTAATCCAAACAAGCTAAAAGACAAAAATCTATTTTTCTTTTTTAACAACCTCTTTTTCCTAACACTTGATTATCAAGGAAGTTTAAATATTGCAACTACTTCTACAACATCTTCAGTAGTTACAATCTCATTAGTTGGAACTCATCCAAAAAAAATTACGGATTTTCTTAATACTTTGGCAAGTGTTTATCTTGAAAAAAATCTTGAAAAGAAAAATATGATTGCATTCAATACGGTAAAATTTATTGATTCAAGGATTTCGGATATTTCTGATTCATTAAGATTTGCTGAGAATAAACTTCAATACTACCGCACTTCGAATCAGGTGATGAATCTGAGTTTTCAGGGCGAACAATTATATGAAAGAATGAGTTCTTTGGAAAATGAGCGGGCATTACTGAAAATAAAGCAAGAGTATTATAATTACATCAAGGATTATTTTCAAAAAAATAGTGATATATCAGATTTGATTGCTCCTTCTGCTATGGAGGTTCAGGATGATGTTCTAGTTAACCTCATTAGCGAATTACTTAATTTAAATAACCAACGAATGAATTATTTACAAATGAATAATTCAAAAAATCTTTTTTTGAAAGATTTTGAAATACAAATTAACCAATTAAAGAGTACCATACTTGAGAATATTAATTACAATTCTGAAAGGATAATGATCTCATTTCAGGATATTGACAGCCGGATTGCGAAACTTAATAGTCAGATTACAAGATTGCCCAGAACAGAGAGAGAAATGATTGGTATGGAAAGGCAATTTAAGTTAAATGACGCGATATATACCTTCTTACTGCAAAAAAGAGCTGAAGCTCAAATTGCTCGTGCATCCAATGCACCAGATTATGAAATTGTTGATGAAGCGAATTATTTTAAAGCAGGTGTAATTTCTCCAAAATCAAAATTGAACTTAATCATTGCTGCTTTTATAGGATTATTTCTTCCTTTTGTTTTCATCATAACTAAAGACTTCCTCAATAATAAAATTACTGAAATTAAAGATATTGAACATATTACATCCTTCCCAATAATTGGACAGGTGTTACATAATACTTCAAAAGTAAAAGCAATAATTACTGAATACCCGAAATCACCACTTGCGGATTCTTTCAGGGCCATCAGGACAAATGTTAATTTTTTCGCACAGGGAAGAGAAAAGATGGTAATTCTGATTACATCATCTATGAGCGGGGAGGGTAAATCCTTTGCTGCTATTAATATTGCATCAGTATATGCCCTTTTGGGAAAGAAAACCCTTCTTTTAGGTTTTGATCTAAGACGTCCAGCTTTGTTTAAGGAATTTAATTTGAAGAATGAAAAAGGAATTACTTCGTATTTAATTAAAAATGCTGAAATCAAAGATATTCTGCAACATACTCAAATTGAAAACCTTGATCTGATTTCTGCAGGACCTATTCCCCCGAATCCGGTTGAATTGATTGATTCAGATAGAAACAAACAGTTCTTTGATGAATTAAAAAAACTTTATGACTATATAATTATCGATTCATCTCCAATTGGCGCAGTAACCGATTCATTTTTATTGTTTAAATATGCTGATATAAATATTTTTACCATCCGGCATAACTTTTCGCTAAAAGAGGCTGTTAAAACGAACCTGAAAAGCATTTCAATAAAGAATATATCAAATATTTCAATTCTGGTAAATGATGTAAAAATGAGTAAGAATTCATACGGCTATGCTTATCAGTCAAATTATTATGAGAATAATGAGAAATCCAGCCTTCTAAAAAGAACTTTGCAGAAAAAAAGTAAAGTTTAAGAGACATAATTACAGGTTTTGTTTACTCTAATTGGATAGATATGTGGCATAATATTTATACCTGCCATATTGAATACTTGAAACAGACTAATTAGTCCTTACTGATTAAGGTAGGTATAGTTGTAATAAATTAGTATCTTTTATTCAAGCATATAATCAGCAGTTGCTTCAGCAAAAATTTGCATTGTATCAAATATTTTAAGTGAAGGGTGTTTAGGTTCTAATAGTTGTAAATCTGTGCATGCTAATAAAACACAATCGACACTTTTGGTATTTATATTCTCAATAATTCTCATTAAATAAACAAAATCAGCCCTGTTTTTTTTCCCTTTGACAATATTTAAAATAATTTTATTGAGCTTTGATTGTTCTATAGTGCTTACTCCCAGGAATGAAATATCATTTTTAAGTAATTCTGTTTCGTATAATTTATTCTTAACTGTCATCGCAGTTGAGATTATACCAGCTTTTTTAATTTTTTTCTTCTTAATATATTTAACAGTTTCTTCAATGATACTTAAAACAGGAATATTGACTGAAGTCCTAATTTCATTAATGAATATGTGTAGTGAATTGCAAGGCATCACTATAAAATCAGCGCCTGCTTTTTCAAGTCTTTTAGCTTCGTTTACTATATAGGGTAAATTTCTTTTTACACCTTTATTTTTCAATATGCTTTCTATCTCAATGATATATGGGAGGGGAACGCTTGAAATAATAACCGGAGCTCTATTAATATTATTTTTTTTTTGAAATGTAAAAATTACATCAAGGTAAAATTCTGATGTGGTTTCTGGTCCAAGACCTCCAATGATTCCAACAGTTTTCATATTTTGTAAATGGTATATTATTTATATCCTTTTAATTTTAAATATATTGGATAAGAAAGGTTATAGAGCTTCAATCCCGCTTTGTATATACCAATCTTTTTAGATTGATCTGCTAAAAAGTATTTGAATCGGAACCTTTTGTTCCACTTGGGGGGATTAAATGGCCAATATAACAAATCAGGCCATAATTGTTGCATTATCATTCCATATAGTATTGGTTTATCGTGCAAACGATATTTTACCGGCACCCCAAGCATTGTTTCCATCAATGGACGATAGTTGTAAGGAATGAATTGTTCATGAATTATGTCCCATTCAAGCATACTTTGTGCAAGCCAACCACCCATAAAAAGTTCCATGTACCAAAGATCGATTATGTCCATGCCGGTTTCATTGCAAATCCCTTTTACACTGTTTATCCAATTATCAAGGTAGTCCAGAATAAATGGCATTTCGCTCCAATCTTGCCAGTCGAAAAGTAAATCTTTTGAAGACCTGACCTCATTATACTTCCCTTCAGAATAAAAGCCGTTCCTTCCCAATTCCGATACATTCCCTTTTAAAATAACCCTTTTTTTTGGAAACTTGTTAAACATGCCGTTTGTGATACTTGCCCAGTCGCCATGTGCCATATCAACATTCGATTTGTATATCTTATAAAATTCAGTGTTTATTTCAGTTCTACAATCAATCTTGTGATAGGGGAGTTTAAATTTCTTAACTATATAGCGGGGGAGAATTATATCAGGAGACTTCTCTACCAACCATCTATATTGCAAAGTATAGATAAATATGTTTTTAACATACTTTTTTGAAGCGGCCAATAAAAGTCTTGAATCCCAACCTGCTGTTAAAGGGAGTGCTAATTTGAATCTGTTATTTGCAGAGTGAATTAAATTTTCAAGAGTATTGGAAGCCTTGATAGATGCTTCCGTTAAATCTTGTTTTTCTATTTTTTTATAAGGCCAATACCGAATTTGCTTATTTAACTGGATGTCCAAATAATGATTTGGCACTAACTGATTAACATTTTCATAAAGGGTAAGACCACAGGGCAACCAATACTCAAGGTAATTTTTGTAATGTTGTGATTCTGTATAAACTTTGTAATCTGCTGATGGTTTAGGTTTAAAAAAGCAATTAAAAATAAGAGGTTGAGATGCTATATAAAAATGATCTTTTGTAATGGAATAGTAGACTGTCCTTAAACTGCACATATCATGAATAACATATTTATTACCATTCAAAGAGACAATAAAAACAAACCTCCCTCCCAGATTAGCAATCTGACGTGTTAATTCTTGAAATGAAAATCCTTTATCAACCAACTCATTTAGAATATCTTCATTCTTTTTATTTGAAAAATTAGGATCAATGGCAAAACCTATGAGAATTAGTGTTAGGTTGTTGACAGAATTGGTAGAATAAGTTATTTGTAAATCAGGATGGGTATAAATATTTAGATTTTCATCGGGAAATCCAGTATATTGCCAATTAGCAAAATCATTTGTTTTTTTTGAAGAGGCAATAAATTGAAGTCTGTACTTTAAGTCAGGATCCAACGTCATATTATTATATATTTTATTCTTACTCTAGGTAACTATTATTAATAACCTTTCAAACTAAATGTTGAAAAACAAAACCGTAAAAGATAATCGATAATTATATTTAATAAATTTAAAATGTTTCAACCATTTTTATTTAAAGTCCTTTATATGCAGAAGAATTAGACTTAACTAATTTTCAAATTAAATAGAGTTGTTAATTTAATAGGTTTTCTACAATATTATTTTAATATACTTTTTCCATAGATGCACATGATCAATAAAAAGGCATATCGCCATCACAATAATCAGGGTTTACATTTTTTATGGCTAAGGCTAATTTGCTTGACATATCTGACATGTAATATAAATAACGCCTTTCCCTTTTTTGCAATAAAATTGGATTAATTATTTTCGAACTTATAAGTTGCTGTGCAACATCACTTGAAATTTCAAGTTTATCTGCCTGTATTTCGGAGGCGTACTTTGTCACTAATCCTAAAAGGATTTGAGTTTTATTATGAATTTTTATTTCATGATCGAGTAACTTCAATGTTATTTTATCATTGTACTTGGATACGGAAAAAACCACAAAGCCTAATTTGGTGTGAGTGTCCTTTGAATATATCTCCAAAGCAGTATAATAAAACAAGTTACGAACATCTGAAAAAAAATAACCGGTTTTTTGTTCTTTCGAAAGTGCTCCTGCGCTTTTAATCCACAGATATTGAAGCATCCAATTAATAACTTCTACATTACGGATGAATTTGTAACTATTAGTGTTATCTGATTTTTGAATTTCAAACTCAATCGATTTAACCTCATGATAATAAATATTGTCAAGATCAGAAAGAACGTTATTATTTATTTTTTTGTATAAAGTTGTTTTGCATCTTTTGTAGAAGAAAAGATCACTGACTTGGTTAAATTGTTTATTAAAATGCATAATTTTCAGTAAAGCTTTATCGAAGGAGCGGATTAGCCGTGGATTGCATTTCTCAAAATTGAGTTGCCAATAATACAGGCTTTTCATATTTTCGAATCCAAGATTTTTCAATGCACTTTCGGAACTGTTATTCATTCCAGTGCATATAAGAGCTTTATCAAGTGTTAAAGCCTCTTTCATAAGCAGAGAACCAACCGATTGTCCTCGAACCTGGTCAGAAACAAACCATGACGAAGGAAAATATATTTTTTCAAAATTACCCCTGATTTCAACTAATCCTGGCAATAAGCCCAAATAACCTACACAGTGATTTGCCTTATAGGCTAATATTAATCCTATGTCATTTTTGTCAGCATAGGGATTCTGAGAATGTGCAAGCGCTCGTTGTTCGGATATAACGGTAACATCATTGGGTGTCTTGCTTACATTGTAATTTATTACAAAGTCATTTAGATTTTTAACTTTGATTTTTTCGAATTTGATTTTTTCTTTATTAAGATTGGATTCTATTGTTCCAGAATCTATAGATTTTCTTTTTCTTAATTTTTTTGATAATATATTCGAGATAACCTGGCTATTTTTTATCTGTTTAAAAACTTCGTACTTAAAAAGATCCTTGTAAATCCTTCTGGCCGAATCATTTGTGTTTTCCATTGATTGCCTTTGGAAATTATTTTTACAATTTCCCTTGCTGAAGGAAGAAGTGCCAAATGAAATTTCGATTTCTTTGTTATAATGCGTTTCATCAAAGAAGCTTTTAACTCCTTTATCATTATGTGGAAAAGCGAAAGCTCTGAAACGCAATTGGAAATTCTGCTCTAAAAAATTGAAACTTTCATGTGTTTGTCTAAGCTGCTCATCTAAAGATAAATATTTGTATAATGGGTGATCAATGCTATGAGACCCTATATCAAACCCTTGATCAATTAATTTAGCAATTTGCACACTGGTAATAAAAGGTTCTTTTTCTTTCAAGTATAAGTTAAAATCAACATTCATAATATTAGCCAAATCATCTAACAGTTCTTTTTGGTGATATGATATTGAAAGAATGGCACTTTTTATATTGTCACAAATAATATCATTTTCCTCAAGCAGAAATTTTAATTCCTTAATCGGAATTTGATTCGGTTTATTCTCTATTCTGTCAATCAACAGACTGGCTTTATTGCGATATAACATATTTTTATTATCCACAAAAGCGCTGCAAATAAAAAAAACTGCAGGTATTGATTTCTTTAACAAAATAGGAGCAATAGTATCATACACTTCTCTATAACCATCATCAATTGTCAAAAGAAACGACCTATGAGGTAATTCTTCATTTTTATTAATACTTTGCAAAAGATCGCTAAGAGAAATAGGATTGAAGTGCTTTAATAAAAAATCTAAATCGTTTTCAAACTGGTTAACATTTTTGTAAGAATAACAATGTACTACATGAGGTATTTTAACATCACTTACTATATGATAGAGAGGAAGCAATAATCTCTGTTTTTGGATTTTTTTTAAGACAGCTAATGGCAAAAGTTCTAAATTCCAATCAAGTACATTTTTAATTAATCCCATATTATTCTTGTATTAAATTATTTATTAAAGATAGACTCAATTTGGTTTTTAAGACCCTTCAATAATTTTTCTTTCCCTAATTCATTTCTTAAAATTTCCCTATTTCTCTCAATATCAGAAAATTTTAAGGGTGTGAAAATATTATTGTTTAAGGGATTCAAGTCTTTTGCAATTGAAAAGATTGAACAATTTATTCTTTTCAAATACTGGTAAGTTGTATTTCGTTCATCTAAATAAACTTTGGCTCCCATCCATAACATTGCAAAAACATTTCCGATACCTTGTTGCCGGTAACTGTTCATAATAAAAATATTACATGTTCTAATTATCTCATTATATTCTTCCAGCGGATAGAATTTAGTCAAAGGCTCAAAATGGGCGGGCAGAACCATGTTGCCAATTTTCAAAATTTCATCACGGTAATCATTATCTCCATAGCTCAATGGGACTATTACCTTTTTCCAATTCAAATCAATTTTAGCTAAAATCTCAAAAATTTCAAGATGATTATTTGACATAGTTGCTGAGTTACCCAGCAGAATATTATTGCCGGAAACAAATGTGTTTTCATGCTCTTTAATAATAAACTCTAATGGATAATATGTAAATCTTACATAGTCAGAATTCAATAGTTTTAGTTCATTAAGCAAAGTAAACTCCTCTTTATAAGGAAATCCAAAATGACTGATTTTACTTATTGCTCTAAACCTTCTATTTTTCTTATAAAATTTAGTTGTACCATTATATAAATTAGCCAATCTCCTTGTTAAAGTTTCTGGTCTTTTAATCATAAATTTTCTTTTGGTTTCATTCCCATAAATATTATTAATGAAATACTTATGATAATTATAAACCTCAAAGCCCCAAAATGACCATAAAATATTAAGTTTTTTCTCAGACCTTAAGACTATTTCGCAACAAAAGTCGTGAAGACCATGGAAAACAATTAAGTTATATTCTTTTGTTTCATGCAAAATCCTAATTAATGATTCTTCACTTAAAGCAATTAGCTCGCAATTCGATTGCATTTTTATAAATTTATAAGTTTTAGCATTATTATAATTTAAAATGTAAAACTTATTCGATCCCGGAAAGATTTGTTCAAACTGCCAGATAGCACTATCGATGAATTTGTCATCTATTGAAATATGTAAAATTTTTTTCATGCCTTAAAAAATTCAAATACGGAACTTATTATGTAGTTAACCTCATTCTCGTTTAATTCGCAAAATAATGGCAATCTGATTAATCCGGCTTCATAATAATCGGAATATTGAAGGGGCTCACCATGATACTTAGTTGAATAGTAAGGGCTTTTATGTAAACCTAAATAATGAAATATCGCTTCAATTCCGCGGGAATTCAAAAAACTGAGTAATTCATTTCTCTCTTTTTCATTTTTACAAACCAAATAAAACATATGTGAATTGTTGGTCGCGTTTTCAGGGAGGAATGGCAATTTCAATAATCCAGAATCCTGCAAACTCCTTAATGACGAATAATACTTCTTCCAAACGGAAATTCGCAAATTTTGAATTTGTTCCATGCTTTCTAACTGAGCAAATAAAAAAGCAGCCATGATTTCTGAAGGTAAAAAGGACGATCCAATATCTACCCAGCCATATTTACTGATTTCATGTCTTGAAAAAGCAGCCCTGTTTGTTCCTTTCTCCCAAATAATCTCAGCTCTTTCGAAGAATTTTTCATCATTTATTATCAGCATACCTCCTTCTCCTGAAATGATATTCTTAGTATCATGAAAAGATAAGGCACCCAAATGTCCCAATCCACCTAATGGCCGGTCATTATAATAACTATCGATTGCCTGGGCAGCATCCTCAATTACATATATATTATACTTTTCTGCTATTTTAATTAATTTATCCATATCGACAGCAATTCCAGCATAATGCACTGGAACAATTGCTTTTGTTCTGGGAGTGATTAATTGTTCAATCTTGTCAACATCAATATTCGGATTATAACTGTTGCTGTCAGCAAAAATTATACTGGCTCCTCTTAAAACAAATGCATTTGCAGTACTGACAAAAGTATAGGAAGGCATAATTACTTCATCGCCAGGTTGTATATCTACCAAGATTGCAGCCATTTCCAATGCATCAGTGCAACTTGAAGTAAGTAAAGTTTTTTTAAAACCGTACTTATCTTCAAAATATTTGTGACACTTTTTAGTATAGATTCCATTGCCTGATAGTTTACCGGAATAAACAGCCTGATATAGGTAATGGGCTTCTTTTCCGGCTAAATATGGTTTGTTAAATGGTATTTTCATGAAATAAAGTTATTAAAATGATTTACAATATTACGTAATTGCAAATCTTTGGTTTTACTTAAACATTACTTCCTTGATTCAGGGAAGTATTGTAAAGTTTTGTATTTAATTTCCAATTATCATTATTATTGTCTGTTGCGCTTTATACCAATCATACCTAGCAATTTCCATTTAAAAAATCCTCCAATGTATTTTGAATATTTAACAATTAGAATTGAATAGGCAACGATAGATTCTGAATGCTTTTTATAAAACAAATAATCCTTCCCGATATTATAATTCGATTTTATGGAAAAAAGTGATTGAATTAATCTTCTTGAACTCTCGCTGTGTCTTATACCAGAATGCAAGGTATCGTTAAATATTTTTAAAGCAGGATTTACAATAATTTTATATCCAACCTTTTTAGCCCTGAATGTAAAATCACTATCACCGTGGTATTGAGGAAAATTCTCTGCATCAAGCATTCCAATTCTTTCATAAACGGATTTATGAGTAATCGTTCCCATTCCAGGCAACCAATCACATTCAGTAATTTCCTCATACATCAGACTATCTGTTTCGGCTGAACCAATCATGCTTTTCCTGCCACTTTTCGGATCAAATAATCCACCCATTGACCATATTGTATTTTTCAGGTGAGCATGGTAAATTTTCGACCCGATTATTGTATTTATATCATCGTGTTTTAATAGAGTAATAAGTACTGAGAAATAATCGGCTTTTGCCAGAATATCATTATTCCACCAAACAATATAATCACATTCCAACTGATCAATTGCATACCTTACAGCCATATTTATTCCTCCACTCCACCAAAGATTACCTTTCCCTTTAAGTAAATGCACTTGAGGATAATTATTTTTTATCCATTCATAAGTTCCATCTGTTGAGCCATCATCAACTATTACAACATGGATTTTTGCATTTTGGGTATCAATTTTTTGCAAAGAAAATAAAGAATGCAGTCCATTTTGGGTATGTTGTAAACCATTAAAAACCGGATATACTATAGCTAAACTTAACATAATTCAAATAGTTAACCAGGTACTAATTTCTTATCTTCACCAATATCCGGATGTTCTTGTTCAAAAGAGGAAACATCGTAAATATAGAGAATACTAGTAATAACAATGATTTCTGTTGATCTCGTAAAAGCTCCTCCCGTAATAGCATTCAAAACTTCAATAATAGCCCAGTATTTAATATATGCGTATCGGGGTTCAATCTTTGTGGTGAAAAATTTTCTCAGGATCAGCAACACACAAATTACATATAAAACACCATACGTTATATATTCACCGAGAAAGCCAATATCACTCCTAAAAAATTGAAAATTGGTTCTATAATAGTAATCTTTTAGTCCGTAGGGTGAAGCTCCATGCGGATCTCCATTACCAAGTAAATAATTCAATTTTGTTGGTGGAAATTCATATAGGAAAAACTTAGCGCATTTCACCCTGATGTCATCATCATCCTTAGAAGCCTGGGACTTGGAAACCTCAATCAGATTCACAATGATATCCTGGAAAATGAGATAAACGAGTATTCCTGAAAATAATATTAATGTTGTAGCTATCATTTTTGATTTAACTTGCTTACTCACCAGAATAAAAATCAATGTCCCCAATAATGTTGTTATAATTGATGATCTGGTTCCTTGCAATATAGGCACTCCCAGCAGGACTATACAGTAAATTGCAAAAATTTTCTTATCAGTTGTAAATGTTTTTTGTAAAAAATAATAATACATAAATGCTGCAAAGCTTCCACCAGGAATAAATATCCTTATAGTCCCTCTCGATTCCTCGGCTCTTCCCCCAAACAATATATTCGGGTATAGTGCATATTGCAGATAATAAATGAATAGAAATATTATGGAAGCTACAATAAAAAGACGTTCTAAATCTTCAGGTCTTATTCTCATAGCATGAAGGAAAAAATAAAACAAATAAAAATACATGTAGTTTGATGCCCATAAGCTTAATAAAAAACTTTGATTGTGTCCCCATTTGGCGCCATACACGCTTAGTAAAACAGAAAAAAGCATAAATCCAATTAAAATTCCGGATTTTTGGTTAAAACTTTTACCCCTCTCATAAATAAGCGTTATGATGATGGTTAAAAGCATCAGGCCATTTGCAGCAAACGCCAGAATAAGGCCCACCTGGCCAGGAATATAAATAAATTTGTAAAAATATGATGAGGCTAAAATGATGAAAAAAATTACAACCTTTTTTATCATAACTGGATTGATCCTTTTAGGGATTGTTTTGTTTCCTGAATATAATCCTTATTTTATTTTTTATTCGAAATTTTAATAATTTGATTAACATTTTCGTATCAAAAACATTAGTATAATAATAATTGTGATCATTGATGAATTTTTCAATAGACATTGATTTGAAAATTAAATCTTCTATTGTCTTAGAACTAAAAATTAAATCTTCGCTTCTCGCTAAACTTAATTCATTTCCTGGAATGTTGTAAATAATATTCAGTTCAGTGGGTTTCATTGCTCTTTCATATCCATAAATCCTTTTTTTACATTGCTTAGATGTTAGAACAAATTCTTTCGAAAAAAATTCTTTCTGTCCAAATAAATCAACTTCAAAATCATAATCATTAAGCATACTGCTTAGTTTTTTTAACCTATCCGGAAGAATTTCTGAATAGGCATCATAAACATTCATGGAATCATCTAATGATTTAAACTTAGTTTCTGTTGGAACCATTTGCAATGCTAATTGTCCAAAATAGCTCTTTGAATACATGTTTTCACCCCGGTCATTAAAATTCGAAATGTAAGATACTTGGGGATAAAGGAAATATTTGTTCATGACAACCATATAACCGTACATGAATTTTTTCCAGGAAGACTCAGCCCAATATTTTGTAACTATTAAAGGCAATCCTTTTATATCTTTTAATTCCGGGTTTAAATTAAACCATTTTTTAAAGCCATCCCATTGATCAGCACTTAAGGCCATGCCAAGAGAGCAAGGGACTTGAGCAATGTAAATATCCGAATCATCATGCAAAGGAATAAAAGGAAGCTTTGAAGCTTCAGTATATGGTAAATTGTAAAGTGATATTCCTGCAATTTCAGGTAAATCATTGTAGTAATTTAGTGCATCCTGTGCAAATTTGTAAAAGTATGGTGACACAACCTGGTCATCTTCAATCAATATAACAGAACCATATTTGTAGGAAAGGTCGCCGCAAGCATTAATATGATTTCTTAATCCCAGACGCTCTTTGTGATAAATAACTTCCTTTTCACCATGGTTCCATTTATACTTATTGGCAACTTTTGCTACCTCCTGGTTTTTGCCATTGTTATCAATACTTATAATTAGCTTGGTCCCTTGAGGGCAAAAAGCCATATCAAGTGAATTAAGAATCCGCTGAAGTGTATGAATCCTATTGTAGGCTGCAATAATTATGACAGGTTTTAACTTTTGATCCATTTTTGTATTTTAATTTTCGATATTTATTTTGTTATTATAAAGGTTAATTAATTTTATATCTGAATGCTCATAGTTTATTTGTAACTTCCTATTTGAATCTTTGAATTACTATACTTTTAAGTTTATCCAATTCTTTTCTTTGATAAAATAAAATGTGAAGAAAGTATGAACCAGTAGCAAAGTACAGTAATATTTTATTATTCATAAAAATAAATAAAAGAATCATGGAGCTAAGGATGATTTTAGGTACCCAGAATTTAAAAATGAACGACCACGAATAACCAAAAGACTTTATATATGCAAAATATATACTCATTGGTACAATAATAAACATAAAACTAACCAATCTGCCAATTACAATACCTTTAACTGAAAAGAATGCGCCGATTATCATAGCAAGAATTCTAACCACAGAATCAACAATTCCCAAATACATGAATGTTTTTTCTTTTTCCAATAACAAAAATATTTGGCCATTACTAATCAATAGAGATTGAATCATTATAAGAAGCCCGAACAAAGGAAGATACTCAGCTACCAGCATCCATTCATTGCCCCAAAGCAATAGTACCATTTCATTGGGTATTAAAATCATAAGAGCACTCATTGGAAAAGTAAGTATACTTATAATTCCAAGAATGCTGCTGTATTCTTTGCGAAAATCACCACCAGTTGAAATAAATTTCTTTAGGCTGGGATAAAGCACCGTTCCAAATAAACCCGAAACAAAACTAAATGGAAGTTGCAGCAATCTGAATGCTTTTTGATAAATACCCAAATCGTATTTGCCATAAAATTTACCAATGATTACACCATCTGCATTAGCAGCCCAATAATTCATCAAGTTAAAGCTGCTTAAATTTAATAAAAGGCTTTTTGTTATCTTAAAGGCTGCGATTGTGTATGAAAATCGATATAACCTGAATCCCAGTTTGACTTTCTTTTCAAATAATATGAACTGGATAATTTGGAGAATTAATGAAGGTAGAATAAGTGACCAATATGAAAATCCCAATAATGCCATTATAATCATTAAAGCTATACTAATGCAATTGGCAATAAAACGTACTTTACCTACATAATTGAAGTCCATTTTTTTTGATACAATTGCCATTGGCACAATTTGTAAAGCTCCAAAGATATAACTGAGAGACAGGATTATAGTTGGTACTATTAGTGTATAATCATCATAGAAATATGCAATGGGCCAGGCTAATAATATCATTATTAAAAATAACAATAGCCCTATATAAAACGCTAAATTAGAAGTGGCCCGATGAAAGGTATTTCCATATTCGCTTCTTATTATTGAAAAAGACAAGCCAGCATCAGAAAAAAGTGTTACAAATCCTGTAAAAACTGCTATTAAGGCGACATATCCATATTCTTCGGGTAGCAATAACCTGGCAAGAACTATTGAGGCTAAAAAATTCGCGACTTGTGTGCCATACATATAGCCCCCGAGAGTAAGAATATTTTTGAATAAAGACCTTTTAAAACTCACCTAATATGTATTTAAATTTTGAAACCAGGAAGCAAATTTTAAATTAAAATTATTTACTCAACTTACTATATATATTTTATGACAATCTAATATCTCTAATCAAACTCATTTATCATGAATGATAGTGGTTGATAAAGATGAGTCAGGTATATTGGAGAATAATTTTAATTTAAAATTTGATGGATGTTTGGTGTAATAGTTTATTATGGAATCACATAATAAATAAGTAAATCTTGCTCCATCCTTTTTGTAAAGATGATGGGTATCAACTGTAAGGAATTGTCCCGATAAGCTAAAAAAGTTAAAGTAATGTACTTTGTTTTTATCGGCTATTTGTTGGATAATATTATCAAATTCAGGGAACTTTAAATTTTCAATTTCAGACATTTGTATAGTAACCGGCATTCGAATTAACAATACTTCACCATACTTGTCCAAATAGCGAATGATCTTTTCCAGATAATCTAATCTTACATTAGAAAGTTTTAATTGTTTATTCCTGTTTTCTTCAGTGCTTCTTCTGATTCTTTCATTATTTGCAGCAGAATCCATATTAGTAGTAACTTCTAACCAACCGTCTGCATGAAGAACGGACATTCCTTTATAGTTGATCATATATTTAAAAATCCGGGTAAATGGTTCGAATTTATTTACCCAATGATGCAACAAATAATCAAAATTAGGATTGGTACTGCTGGATTTTAAATTGCCAACAAATAGTTTCCTTTGTACCTCGAAAAACTGAGTGGAATCATCCTTATCATCACTTAAGTCGTTTGCAAGTGTCAAAGGGGTTACTGAAATAATGAACAACCCATTTGTGGTGTTTTTATCCAGTTTTTTCGTAATTTCCTTTAAATAATTTGGACCAAAACTACTGGCACCAATCGCAAAAGCATGATTGATGATTTTATTTTCCGGTAAACAAATCGTTTTGTTGATAATTTCAGGTTGAATTCCCTGCGCTGCTCTTGATCCACCAATAATGAGTGAGTGCGCTTTTGGAGTGGTAAAACGGTAATAAAATGCATCGACCAAATCCGGTCTAAAGTATATTAATGCAATATAGATTAATAACAGGGTTGATAGTAAAAGAAAATAAGTAAAAAGTGTCTTTAAAAAGATTCTCATTTTAGAATTGCAAATAAATAAATGAACTGGTATTGCTATTAACGGATAATACTATCATAAAACCTATAATTAAATATGCAGACCATGCTAAGTATAAAGGTTGGTTCTTATATTGCAAAGCATGTTGCTTGTCTTTGTTAATCCATTCCATTAATAGAAAGAAAATTATTATTGGCAGAATGAAAACTATTTGTTCAAAATCGGGTCGTACTAAAAATGAAAATGAAAAGATGTTTGATATATATTCAAAAGCCTGACCAACACTTTCAGCACGAAAGAATACAGCAGTCAACATTAAAAGCAAGAATAAGCCTAACATTTGAAAAAAATCTTTAAATGATGGAAGCAGCTTTGTGGGTGCAAATGTTAAAGGTTGATTTAAATTTCCTTTGAATATTAGAGGAATAAAATATATGCCCTGAAGCAACCCAAAAACAATAAATGTCCAATTTGCACCATGCCAAAGACCTACGATTACAAATGTCGTAATAATGGAAAGAATTAATCCTTTCTTTTTGTATCGCCGTAAAATAAAAGATAATGGTGTGAAAACATAATCCATCATCCAGGTTGTAAGTGAAATATGCCATTTTTTCCAAAAATCACTTATATTAGTAGAAAAAAATGGAGCTGCAAAATTCATCATCAACTTGATTCCAAAAAGTTTTGAAACACCAATCGCAATATTTGAATAACCAGAAAAATCACAATAGATTTGAATAAAGTAACAAAAAGAATCCCAATAAAAGCATGCTTCCTGGTTGATTTTGATAGTTATCAAAGATTTCATTTACCAGGTTAGCACAATTATCAGCAACTACTATTTTTGCGAACAAGCCCCAAAGAATTTGCCGCAACCCATCATTTGCCAGTTGATGATCAAAATTTCTCTTTACTTCAATTTGAGGAATGAACTTTTGAGCACGTTCAATTGGCCCGGATAGAATCTTTGGGAAATAGGTTACATAAGTAGTAAATACAAGTAAATCCCTATATGGTTCAATTTCTTCATTATATACATCTAAAATATAAGCCAAGGTTTGAAAAGTAAAGAAACTAATACCCAGAGGAAGAATAATTCTTAATGTACTATAATTGAGATTGGCACCAAAATGATTAAATAAATCAACAAAACTGTCATAAAAGAAATTAAAATATTTAAAATAGCCGAGCACTCCGAGATTGATAAGTAATCCCAGCCAAAGAAGTTGTTTTTTAATTTTTTCTTTTTGGGTATTTGTTATTCCAATTGCGATAAGGTAATTAAGAAGAGCATTTAAAAGCACTAAAAATAAAAATCGCCAATCAGCCCAACCATAAAAGAAAAGGCTAGCAGACAAGAGCAGAATATTTTGATTTTTCGATGATTTGTTAAAGATGAACCAATATAAAATAAATACTATTGGCAGAAATAGGGAAAACGGAAGAGAATTAAAAATCATTTCTTTGTTAAAATGAAAAAATTAAAGTTTGGATTTAACTAATTCGACCAATGAACTTAAATTTTTAAGTTTATTTAATTCTTTGAGTTTAAATTTAACTTTAAAATCGTCTTCAATTTCTGTAATAATTACCATGTGCGTCAAGGAATCCCAACCGGCAACATCTTTAGCAGACATCTCATCATTCATTTCAAAGTTTTCATGTTTTAAAACCCTGATCAAAATTTTCCTGATTCTTTCTTTAATTTCAATATTTTCCATAATTATTTATTTCTCCATTAATAATTTCTCGTTTGAAGGTAAAAATTCTAAAATTCTTTTATTGTTTGATTTATATGATTTAACAATCCTGAACCCAATTCGTTCATATAACTTAATTGCTGATAGGTTGTTATTAAATACCTGTACCTGAGCTTTGCCTAAATTAGGATAAGCAGATAACCCATTTTTTAAATGCTCTTTTATTAATAATTCTGCAAGTCTTTTACCTCGGTGAGCATTATCAACATATACATATTCTATTTGAAGACTATATCTTTCCCTTGCAATTTGTATATCTTCAATGATATCAGCGTGTGCTTGAAGAAATTTAATGCTTTCTTTCGGAAAGATGAAACCTATTAAATTCGATTTTAGAATTTTTGAAGGAACGTCTTCAACAAAACCTTCTATCCATCCACCAACAGCAGCAACTGGTTTTCTATCATATTCTGTAATAAGAAAACTACTTACTGAGAACTCACAACCATCAATTTCTTCATCGAGCATTGCTATAATTTTATCTTTAACTATAGTTTCAGACAAATTGAATAAAGTAGATAAGCTAAGCATATCGGTATTGCTTTTTTCAGCAGCTATTATTCCATCTGCTAAAAAAGAAAGGTCATTTATGGTTGCTTTTCTTATTAAATAATCCTCCATCAGATCTATTTTTTAAACTTTAACTTTAATTCATTTCTGTCAGTTTTGCCATTTGTATTAAGTGGAAAGGTTTTTACGAAAATAATCTGAGTAGGAATCATATAGGGTGGCATTTTAATTTTCAAATAATCCAAAAGTTCATTTATTTCGAAATCAGTTGATTCAATCGCTAAACCTATTTCTGTATTACCTATCTTATTTGTCAAAGCGATGGCAACTGCATTTATTTTACCAAGAAACGATTTAGCATGAAATTCCACTTCAGATAGCTCTACCCGGAATCCCTGAATTTTTGTTTGAAAATCTATTCTGCCAAGATACATGATGTCACTATCAGCATCTTCAACACAAAGGTCTCCAGTCTTATAGAACCTTGTTGATTTTCCTTTATAGTCTGTCAAAAAGAAGGCTTCCTTGTTTTTTTCATCATTTTTCCAATAACCAGGGGTTAACAATTCTCCGGCTAAACACAATTCACCTTTTTCACCTGCAGGTAGTTGTTGGTTTTTATCATCTACGATAATAGTTGTTACACCCAACATTGCTTTTCCAATACACAATACACCATTATGTTCTTTATTTTTTGAATTTCTATTGAATTTGTAGCTCGTACAAAATATAGTATTTTCTGTGGGGCCATAAACATTAATAATTTCGGCATTCGGTAAACAACGACTCCATTCCTCCGTTACATCCAAAGGCAAAGCTTCTCCACAAAACAAGCTATATTTCATGCTCGTTGAATTTATTTCATCAAAATATGGGCGAAGATAATGAAGAATAGACGGTACCATAAGAGCCACCGTTAAATTATGCTCGTCCAATAATTCAAAAATGTAATTATATTTTATTTTGCTTTTGGGTATCGGATAAACACAAGCTCCTTTAAGCAAAGGGACTAAGTAGGACATTACAGACAAATCAAAAGTCAGTTCAAACATCTGCAGAACCCGGTCGTGCTTTTCAATAATAAAACCCATCTCCCAAAATGCATCAATAAATCCAGAGACATTTGCCCGAGAGATCGGAACACCCTTGGGTTCACCAGTTGTCCCGGACGTGAAAAAGATATAAGCTAATTCACTATTTGATACTTCAATTGGTTGTAAATTAATTTCAGATTCAATTAAATTTCTTGAAGCTATAACTTTGTATTCAGGATATAAGATCTTGTCGGATGAATCAATGATGGTTTCTATCCCAGCCTGTATAATGACTTTATTATTCCTGTCTTGAGGACTCTCCGGGCTGATCGGTACATATGCCTTACCTTCAAACCAAAGAGCAATAATGGCGGCATAGGTTTCAAGGTCATCATTTAAAACAAGAG
This sequence comes from uncultured Bacteroidales bacterium, assembly GCA_963749345.1. Lineage (GTDB taxonomy): Bacteria > Bacteroidota > Bacteroidia > Bacteroidales > JAADJA01 > JAADJA01. The sequence continues at coordinate 2,718,315 of CAVVMO010000004.1, forward strand.
CGATATGTTTTTCAGAATCTTTTGCGGATAATTGAATAGCTTTTCTTATTTTAGAAATTGCTTTTGCCAGATCAAAATATGTAAAAATTACATCATTGATGTAGAATGCATTACCATCTTTATTCTTGTTTATTGCTTCAGCTAATTTTAAAAATAATTGCATAATGAATCTTCTATTTTATTATTGAATGACATAAAATTAATTTATCAACTACCTATCTTGGGCTGCTTTAATAATATAAAATCCATTAGCTTTATAACGAAACAACCATTAAAAGGTTTTTTTGAAAAATCGAGCAAAGATATGAAAATTGTAAGGCGTAGATTCAACCAAAAAATGCGACTTACTATGCTGTGATCCGGAACTTCGTCTTTTAATATCTTTCCGCAGAACCCCAAAGCTCACGGACTGCCAATTATCAACTCTTCTATTTCGGGGTCAACAGGGTTATACAATGTTTCCAGTAACAATACCAATCCGCTTTATGATGGCCGACCAACTACACTTTGTCTTTTTTTTAATCTTTAATGCTCTCCTTTTCTAACGGATTCCATTCAATGATTTGATCGATCTGCCGTAAAGTATATTCTTGCCTGTATGACGCTTTGCCTTGCCTTGACTAATACTCATTTATATGTTATTTTTATCAAGCAAAAAAGTTTGACTATACGCCGGAGTCCACTGTGAAAGACTTATCCAACCTTTTAACTATAAACTGTTCATAATTCTTTTGTCGTGCAAAGGTCGCAGTTGATGATTTAGATTATCCTTGCATCTTTAAATATTTTTTAGTATCAAATTACAATTTATTCTTATTCGCTGATTGATTATGATACCTTCTGTTTTTAATTATTTACAAGTAATCTAAAATCATTCATGTCAAATTTGAACTCTAAAATTTCTTAATTTAAGCTAGAGAGTTTTTGAAAATAATAACTCGGTACTACTAATTTTAAATTGCAAAATTGCTATGTTAGAAAATTATAGGTTCTTCTTCTACGTTTACAATAATTTTGTTACGGATTCGGATATGTTTAGGTTAAGGATGTTGATTGTAAAACATTGATAATTAATAATTAGTGTATAATAATCATCCTTGGCATAATTGTTTGAATGACGATTTTCGGATGATCGGATTTGGAGTAATAATAAAAGACTTCAATCTGCCATTCGAAAGCAACTCAATGAATAAAAAAACATTTAAAACTAAACATTATGAACTGCAAGACACAAACGAGAAATCAAGCCAGCCTTTTATCAAGTGGAAAATTCTGGGCATTAACCTTATTATTAATCCTGATATATACCGCATTTATTTTCGCCCAAAGTACTGTTTATATTGACCCAACAAATTCAGGTGATCCTGGTCAGAATGGGTCAATTGATCATCCATTTGACCAATGGGCTGATGTTACTTTTGTTTCAGGTAATACATATCTTCAAAAATGTGGAACTACTTATGTTATAGGCTCTCAAATATATTTACTTGATAAATCACATATTACTTTAGGGAGTTATGATACTGGACCAAAACCAATAATACATCGACTTTCAGGTACAGGAGATATTATTCGAATTCGAAGATGTCAGACTATAATTATTGATGGATTTGAATTAAAAGGAGATTTAGATGCTTTATCTACAAATGGAGCATGGAATGCAAATGGTGTTGAAGCCAGCGGTAGCAGTCTTAGCACAACAGCAGTAAATCATGATATTCAGATAAGGAATTGCGATATTCATCAATGTTATAATGGTGTACGCGCTATAAGAGCTAATAATACCTGGGATTGGGCTTCTGATTCTCTTTTAGTAGAAAATTGTAATATTTATAATATTGATGAGGATGGAATATTCTTTTCTTATGCTACTTATCCAATGATTATAGGTTGTCATTTTTGGGATATAAATATGAATTGGTTTAAAGGAGTTACTGCTCCGGGTGATGCCATACAATTAACTTGGGGAAGCAAGTATTGGAAAATAAATAATAATATTGTCGACAGAAGAACAACTGCTGGTAAATTTGCAGTCATAGTTTCAAATTTACCTTCTACTACAACACCCGAATATGTGGGAGAGTTCATAGGAAACACAATTTATCCACCAAAAGATACTGTATCAAGATGGCCTGGAGATCAAACTGGTGGTGCTGGACTCTACTTAGAAGGTGAGTATTATGTAGATATAGCTTACAATAAATTTATAGGAAGAGATTATCCAGTTGCTTCAAACGGTACCAAACAAAGAGGGGCAGGTGCTTTGTATATACAAAATAACGGTACTATCAATTGCTATTACAACATATTTGATTCTACTACGGCTGGAAGTACAATACACGATGTTAATACAGCGCTTTATTTCAGAAATAATACTTTAATAAGTGGTCAAGGAGATAATGGAAGTTTTAATTTTATTCAAAATATATCGGATATCTATGATGGTTTTGTTCAAAATAATATTTCTGCTGGAAATACGACAGGAAATCCTTTACGTATTACAACACCAAACACCACTAATAGTAATAATCTTTATGTGATAGGTAATGATAATACTTGGAACAGTTATTTTGGAATTATTGATTGGGAAAATTCAGACTTTCATTTAACCGGAAGTTCAATCGCAAGAAATGCAGGAGTCAATTATAATGACTATTATTATGATTTTGATAGTATTCCAACTCCGCAGGAAAATACCAGAGATATCGGTTCATGTGAATATACTGATGGCGGGCAAACAACGAACAATCCTCCTGTTATAGCAAATCAAGCATTTAGTATTAATGAAAATTCTCCTAATGGAACGCTGGTAGGAACCGTCTTAGCAACCGATCCGGATGCAGGCCAGACATTGACCTTCTCAATTATTGGTGGCAACACAAACAATGCTTTCCAAATCAATGCAAATACAGGAGCATTAAGTGTAAACAACAGTGCTGCTCTAAACTATGAAGCAATAACCACGTTTGGTTTAACAGTCAGAGCGCAGGATAATGGTCAGGGAAATCTATACTCACAGGCAACAGTAACAGTAAATCTAGCCAATGTTAACGAAAACCCTAATATCAGCAACCAGACTTTCGCAATTGCCGAAAATAGCCCGAATGGTCAACAGGCAGGAGTTGTGGTTGCTACCGATCCCGATGCAGGGCAGACACTGACCTATTCGATCATCAGCGGGAACGCAGGTAATGCATTTGCGATCAATGCAAATACAGGAGCATTAAGTGTAAACAACAGCACTGCTCTAAACTACGAGGCAATAACTACGTTTGGTTTAACAGTCAGAGTGCAGGATAATGGTCAGGGAAATCTATACACACAGGCAACAGTAACAGTAAATCTAACCAATGTTAACGAAAACCCTAATATCAGCAACCAAACTTTCTCAATTGCCGAAAATAGCCTGAATGGTCAACAGGCAGGAGTTGTGGTTGCAACCGATCCTGATGCAGGGCAGACACTGACCTATTCGATCATCAGCGGGAACACAGGTAATGCATTTGCGATCAATGCAAATACAGGAGCATTAAGTATAAACAATAGTACGGCATTGAACTATGAAGTCATAACGAGCTTTGGATTGACAGTCAGAGCCCAGGACAATGGACAGGGAAACCTGTATTCACAGGCAACTGTGACTGTAAACTTAACAGATGTCAATGAAAACCCTAATATCAGCAACCAGACATTTTGGGTCCCAGAAAACAGTCCAAATGGTTATCAGGTTGGTATTGTGATTGCAAATGATCCGGATAATGGCCAGCAATTAACTTATTCTTTACTAGGAGGAAATACGGATAATGCATTTACAATAAATTCCGCTACCGGAGCAGTGATAGTCGCAAACAGCAGTGCAATAAATTCTGCAGTTAATCCCGTATTTAACTTAATTGTAGAGGTGGTAGACAATGGATCCGGCAATTTAAGTTCACAGGCTATAATATCAGTAAATGTAACAGATTCAAATCAACCCCCACAAATCAGCAATCAGGCTTTTTCGATAGCTGAAAACAGTCCGAACGGACAACAAGTCGGTACAGTAGTTGCGACCGATCCCGATGCTGGACAGTCATTGACCTATTCAATCATCAGCGGCAATACCGGCTTAGCATTTGCGATCAATACGATCACAGGAACCTTAAGTGTAAACTATAGTGGTTCATTGAACTATGAATTAATTAGCACTTTTGAATTGGTGGTACGGGTACAGGATAACGGTCCTGGAACCCTTTATTCACAGGCCATAGTGACTATAAGCCTGATAGATGTCAATGAAAATCCTGAACTCCTCAACCAGACGTTCTCGATAAACGAAAACAGCGTGAATGGGCAACAAGTTGGAACGGTAGTAGCGACCGATCCAGATGCAGGCCAGACGTTGACATATTCGATCATTAATGGCAATAGCGATAATGCATTTGCGATCAATGCAAACACAGGAGTATTGAGTGTAAACCACAGTTCAGCCCTGAACTATGAAGTGACGCCGAGTTTTGGATTGACAGTAAGAGTTCAGGATAACGGACAGGGAAATCTGTATTCACAGGCAACCGTAACGGTCAACCTAACAGATGTTAACGAAAATCCCGATATCAATAATCAGGCCTTTTCTATTAACGAAAACAGCCCGGACGGACAGCAAGTCGGAACGGTGGTAGCGACTGATCCAGATGCAGGCCAAATGTTGACTTATTCGATCATTAACGGTAATACCTATAATGCTTTTGCGATCAATGAAAACACAGGGGACTTAATTGTTAACAACAGCGTTGCTTTGAACTACGAAGTCATTATGAGTTTTGGGTTGACAGTGCAAGTCCTGGATAATGGACAGGGGAACCTCTATTCACAGGCTGTGATTACTGTAAATTTGATAGACATAAATGAAAATCCCGACATCAGCAACCAAACTTTTTATATAGAAGAGAATAGTCAGAATGGTACTCTTGCAGGGATGGTGGTAGCGAGCGATCCTGATGCCGGCCAGACACTAACCTACTCGATTATTGATGGCAATACTGATAATGCATTTGCAATTGATGCGAATACAGGAGTTTTGATTGTAAATAATAGTTCGGCTCTAAACTTTGAGCTAAACCCATTTTTTTGGCTTACTATTAGGGTACAGGATAATGGTCCGGGCAATCTATTCTCACAAGCGATTATAACGGTAGGTTTGATGAATATTAATGTAAATATTCATGAGATTATATCAGGTTTGCAGGCCGCATGCTATTTATATCCCAATCCGGCAAACAATTTTATCAACGTTAATATTGTTAACTTTGAAGAAGAATTGGTAATTATTTCCCTCATTGATTTAAGAGGTGAAGTAATAATCAGGCAGGAATGTGAAGTATTGGATGGAGGTTTGCTAAAGCGGATTGATATTGAAGAATTAAGGAAGGGATTGTACATTGTCAATATTCAAGCTGGTGATAGAATGCTTTTTGAAAAGTTTATAAAGCTTTAATGATTTGAATATTAATTAAATCAATTAAAGTAAAAATGAAAAAACTAATTATATATATTGCCTTCAATTTATGCATCATTCCCGGAATTGGTCAGGGAATCATTATTGATCATGCTTCAACAAATTTTGAAGAGATACCAGTATCAGTTATTGATGATATAAAGGATAACATCAAATGGCAATATTCTGGCACATCACATAGTGGTCAACTGTTGTGTGGTATAACTCAAATTGAAGATTCAAATCCTGTTTATAATGTTGAAATAGGTGGAGAATATTATTGTTGTTTTGCCAATGTATGGGATCCTCCTTATTTACCAAACATACCAGACGCCTTATGCATTTACCCTGGTAATTGTGGTTATAGAATAAGCAACACAGGGTATTACAAAAATCCAAGTTGTGTTCAACAAACCCTTAATCAAAATCCTACTATCAATATATCTCAATGGTGCTGGTGCAGTGAGCTTGATAGTTATACAGAGGCACAAGTTCAGGAATATTTAGATGCTGTAAACTTACTTGAGCAGCAAAATCCAAACGTTATATTTATTTATATGACAGGAAATGCACAGGCAGGTGGAGCACCTGGTTATAATAGACATTTGAGAAATAATCAAATCAGACAATATTGTATAAATAACAATAAGGTTTTATACGACTTTGCAGATTTGGATTGTTGGCATGATGGAGAACAATCTACTTATTTATATAATGGTGAGAATATACCTATACAACATCCGGCTTTTGATGGTAGTGAGTGTCATCATTCTACTTACTTATCTGCTTTACAGAAAGGGAAAGCAGTATGGATGCTTATGGCTAAATTAAGAGGTTATGGGGGTAACTTGACCATTGGGAATAAAATTTCGGTAATGCAAATGTTTTGCAATCTAAATCCAAACCCGGCAAAAAGTTATATCAATTTCGAAGTGAAAAACATCGAGGATGAATTGGTAATTATTTCCATCATTGATTTGAGAGGTGAAGTAATAATCAGGCAAGATTGCATCGGATTGGATGGAAGCTTGCTAAAACGAATTGATATTGAACATCTATGTAAAGGATTGTATATTGTCAATATTCAATGTGGTGAAAAAATGCTTTTCGAAAAGTTTATAAAGCTTTAATTCTATAAGAAAAAAAGCTCGGACTCAAAAGAGGCCGAGCTTTTTTGTTTATTCAAATTGAATCTGAAGGTTAAATGAGTATATCAATATTATAACCATTCAATTTCTTAAAATTTACAGATAGGACATGGTTAAAGATTTAGACAGTTCTGATAATCTTTTAACCATGCTTCAAGTGTTTCAATTTCTTTGGATACGACAATTTCCTGCTTGTACAATGCCATATAAGCGTTAAACAAATTGTTTTCGATGCTTTGGTTTTTTAAAATAGCAGCTGATACAAGTTCAACAACCTTTTCAGAATGAAGATACATGGGTATCTCAGATTCAAAATCTTTCATAAAATCATGTATGTTCCGTTTCTGAACCACAGTTGCATTTGTAAACCCAAGTTGAAAACCATGAAGCCACATTATTGGCTGCGCAACGAGCCCTCTCAGTATATCAGTAAACCTAAAAGTAACAAAAGTCGGTAAGTATAATAATGGAAAGAGTTCCTTCCTGAATGCAGTATTTTGAGAATTGAATGGGCAAATCGTATTGGCACCTAATACTATCGGTGGATAATAATTAAAGTTACAAATCTCATTGCTTGTCAATCTGTAAATGGCATCAACATCGGGATCCTCATCTGCTAATCCTTGCCAAACCCCAACATTAGAATCCTTTTGAGTAACTTTATTTTTTTGAATTGTTTCTTCTGCGATTAGCCTTAAAGGAAATCCTCTTGGCCATATCTTTTGGTTGGTGTAAAGTTCATAAATATTTATCTGACCTGAATCTTCAGGTATAAAGCTAAATTTATTGTTGAAGTCGGGAAATCCCCAATTCGAATTGGGAATGTTATCATCATCTGTGTCAATGATAATCTCAGCACCATGTTTAATTGCGTGGAGGTATCCAAACATCTTTCTGCAATAATGGTTATAAGGCATGCTTTTGCTTAATTCAAATTCAGAATTATCCTGTTGCTCAATTGAAATAAATTCGACATTGGGAGAATGCCATTCTTTAGGGGTCTTTTTGTCGCCAACAACGATCAGTTTGTATTCTTTCTTTGCAGCGAACTTAACTACCGCTTCAGTAGGTTCAAAAATGCTTGTAATGATTATATATTTGCTCATTATAGTTTAATTGTTATATTTAGTGCGGATAAAAAAAATCATGATGTGTTTTTGTTGCATACAATATAATGGTCTCTAAATCATTATATGACAAATATTTAGGTCAAATAATTGTCTCTTTTGCATAAAGACTTCCATAGTGAGAAAACCAGGAGCCGCTCGGTGGAAATCGATAAAGAGTATCACTCTTTGCTAACAGAAACATTTCGACAAGGGCAGCTGTGACAGCATCATCAGTTAATTTCAAATGTTGGCTTTGAGTATATTCTATTTTAAATCCTTTATTAAAGCTAACCACGTTCTTAAAATGCTCCCTTAAAAAATCCTGGACGATGGCAGAATCGGTTGCAAGATAAATAACATAGTTTGCATCTTTAATTCGGGATATTATTCCATTTATTTTATCTTTTATCTGATTCAGACTTGCCTGTGGGTCAAGCCAATATTGTGTGTGATTGCTTTTAGGCATTGTTTTATCATAATACTTAATGTGAAGACCAATCACTGTTTTTCCTTGTAGATTCTTTTCTGAGAACTCATCTACTATCGACTGAAATTCATTTTTAAGTTTAAGTGCATCAAAAAATGGTTTTGTTTCTTGTAGCAAAAAGCCATAATGACTATTAAAAATCATTGTTTTACTTCTGATATCGATACCGTTTTTTATCAAATCGATGCTCCATTTTCTCCTGTTTTCCATAAACCGTATAAGGAAGTCAGGTGTTTTTTTTCTTAATAATTTATGCACAGTTTCAGCGAAAAGAACAGGCAGAAAATAGCGATAAGGAATTAAGGGAAGCCTTCTAAGGAATCTTTTTATTGAATTGACTTTGTCTTCTGAAATTATCGGAACCCCCTCTATGTAATCTGGTACTTCAAAGAAGAAAGGAAATGCATTTGCGCTTTTATCGCTCAAATACATTGATGGTGCCCAGTTGATAACCAACTTTCGATTGGTTTTTTTTGCATAATACCAGGCATGAGCTGCAGCAAATAAATTATCTCCTAATCCTGCATTTCTCCTCGAAATGACACTTTTGTTGCTTTTTTCGATCATTGCTATTTTCTTTATTACCTTGCAAGATAATGCTTATAGACCATATCAATACCATCGGCAAGTTCAATTTTATGCTTCCAGCCGAGTGTGTGAAGCTTACCAGGATCGGTCAATTTTCTCTGGGTCCCATCTGGTTTAGTTGGGTCGAATTTTATCTCTCCCTTAAAGCCAACTTTTTCTTTTACCAGATAACCAAGGTCTTTAATCGTTATTTCTTTGCCGCTACCAATGTTCAAATGGGTGTTTCTGATTTCATTATTTTTAACATTGCTAACCCTGACCAGGTCATTAAAATCAGTATTTTCCATCAGAAAGACACAAGCATCAGCCATGTCTTCAGCCCATAAGAATTCTCTGAAAGGTGTCCCGCTGCCCCACACATGGAGCTCCACTTTACTTCCTGTTCTTTTGATTCCGAATTTTTCAAGGTAATTAATAATTTCTGTCTCAGAGGCATCAGGACTGATTCCGGAAGGGTATTTAGCAAAGTCTTTTCTTATCGCTTCAAAATCATTATTCTCAAAACATTTACACAAGTGATTTTTCCTTAATAGAGCCGGCAGCACATGTGAATTTTCGAGATTGAAATTATCATTATATCCATATAAATTAGTAGGCATTACAGAGATGTAATTGGTTCCGTATTGCAAATTGTAGGATTCACACATTTTAATACCGGCAATCTTCGCTATTGCATAAGGCTCATTGGTATATTCTAAAGTGTTAGTGAGTAATTCATCCTCACGCATGGGCTGATTTGCCATTTTAGGATAGATACATGTACTACCAAGAAAAAGCAGCTTTTTTACATTATTCAAATAACTGTTATGAATGACATTGCTTTGTATCATGATGTTATCATAAATAAACTCAGCCCGATAGGTATTATTAGCATGAATTCCTCCTACTTTAGCGGCAGCCAGAAAAACATAATCTGGTTTTTGTTCCTTAAAAAACTTTTCCGTATCCGATTGGTTTACCAGGTTCAATTCACCGAATTTCCTGAATAACAGGTTCGAATAGCCCTTTCCTTTTAATATTTTTACAATACTGCTTCCCACCAGGCCATCATGACCAGCAACATAAATTTTGCTATCTTTATGCATAGTTGATTTTGATCTCTGTTCGATTAATAAATATCCTATTCAAAATAATTCATCACCCTGAATCCACCATCCTTCAAATACTTATCCCTTTTTACTTCTATGATATCCGATTGGATCATATCTTTGACGAGGGCTTTCAAATCATATTTTGGTTTCCATCCAAGTTCTGTATTTGCTTTTGTCGGATCACCAATTAATAATTCAACTTCAGTTGGTCTGAAATATCTTGGATCAACGCTCACCACCTCTTTCCCGAGTTTAATCTGATAATCAGGATTGGTACATTTGGTTACAAAACCTTTTTCATCAGCACCTTGACCCTTGAATTCCACTTCAATCCCGCACTCATTAAAAGCCAGCCTCACAAAATCGCGAACTTCAGTTGTTACACCAGTGGCTATTACAAAATCATCCGGTTTATCATGTTGCAAAATTAAGTACATGGCAACAATATAATCCTTAGCGTGCCCCCAATCCCGTTTAGCGGATAGATTCCCCAGGAAAAGCTTATCTTGCAACCCCATAGCGATCTTTGAAACAGCCATGGTGATTTTACGTGTTACGAAAGTCTCACCCCGGATAGGGGATTCATGGTTGAATAAAATTCCATTGCTTGCAAAAAGATTATATGCCTCGCGGTAGTTTACAGTAATCCAATAAGCATAGAGTTTGGCAACTGCATAAGGGCTGCGTGGATAGAAAGGTGTTTTTTCTGACTGGGGCACTTCCTGCACTAAACCATATAATTCGCTTGTTGAGGCCTGGTAAAATCTGGTCTTGTTTGTCAAGCCTAAAAACCTTATTGCCTCCAGCATTCTGAGTGCCCCAATTCCATCAGCGTTGGCTGTGTATTCAGGTGTGTCAAAACTGACTTTAACGTGTGACATTGCTGCCAGATTATAAATTTCATCTGGTTTTGTATCACTGATTAACCGGATAATATTAGTCGAATCAGTCAAGTCACTGTAATGCAAATAAAAATTTTGATTTTCAATGTGTGGATCCTGGTACAAATGATCGATTCTGTCAGTGTTAAATAATGATGCGCGTCTTTTCAAACCATGGACAATGTATCCTTTTTTTAATAAAAATTCCGCAAGATAGGCTCCATCCTGGCCTGTAATTCCTGATATTAATGCAACTTTTGACATTTTTTAGTTTTTTAATAATTAATCCTTATAAACAGTCTATATTTATAAGGGTTCATTTTAATCTTAATTTAATATTATCATACGAAAATAATACCTAATGGTTTTACAAACTACTTTCCGATGCAAAATTTCGAAAAAATGTTTTCTAAAATTTCATTATTGGTGATCTCACCAGTGATTTCACCAAGGTGATAAATTGCCTGCCTGACATCTATGGCAATCAAATCGAAAGGTATCTTTTGCTCAAATCCATTTTTAATGTTTTCAAGTGATTGGCTGGTTTTCAGCAAAGCTTCATAATGACGAGTGTTTGAAACAATGGTATTATCTGAAATCTTTTCATTTTCAACATAACCTGAAAGAGTGTCGAGGATGAGGTTGATGTTTTCTTTTCTTTTAGCTGAAACGAAAAGGCATTCCATCTCGACCATGGACTTAAAACCTTCAGGTGCTTCAAAAAGCAGGTCAGTCTTGTTAGCAATCAGAATGAACTTTTTATCCTTTGAAATATCTTCAGGCAATTGACGAATATGCTCGTTGAACTCATCCAATGCTTTTCCTGTTTCAGAATAACCGGTGATACTGACATCAAAAACATATAAAATGATCTTTGCCTGGTCAATTTTCTGATAGGTTCTTTCGATTCCGATGCTTTCAATTTCATCTCCTGATTCCCGCAATCCAGCCGTATCAATAAACCGGAAAGAAATGCCATTGATAACGAGTATATCCTCAACGGTATCCCTTGTGGTACCAGGAATTTCAGAAACAATAGCACGTTCTTCATTTAAAATGGCATTCAGCAAAGTTGATTTCCCAACGTTTGGCTGGCCAATTATTGCTACAGGAATTCCTTTCTTTAACACGTTACCTATTGAAAAAGAATTAATTAATAAGCCAACTTCCGAACTTAAAGTCCTAAGAAGTTTGAAGAACTCTTCACGGTTGGCGAATTCAACATCTTCTTCGCTGAAATCTAATTCAAGCTCAATGAGTGAGGCAAAATCCATAAGTTGTTTCCGCAGATCTTTAATTTTATCCGAGAAGGTTCCCCTCATTTGATTGATGGCAAGGTCGTGGGAAGTCCTGGAATGAGAAGCAATTAAATCGGCGACAGCTTCGGCCTGAGAGAGGTCAAATTTTCCATTCAGAAAAGCACGTAAAGTGAATTCACCGGGTTTGGCTAAACGCAACCCTTTGCCGATAAGAAGTTCAATTATTTTTTGCTGGATATATTCAGAACCATGGCAGGAGATTTCAACTGCGTTCTCGCCAGTATAAGAATGAGGTTCCCTGAAAATGCTCACCAGTACTTCGTCAAGGATTTCATCATTGTTTTTGATCATCCCGAGATGAATCGTGTGGGTATCGGTTTTCGAAAGCTTTATTTTCTTATTAACAGGTTCGAAAATTTGTTCACAAACCTGGAAGGACTCTTTACCCGATACTCTTATGACTGCAATAGCACTTAAACCTGGCGGTGTAGCCAATGCACAAATCGTGTCTGTAGAACCTGCTAAATGCGCTGCGCTTTTCATTAGGGAACCTTCTTATCAATTAATTTAACAAAAGTAATGAATAATTTCGATGATAAATCTCAAATACTTTATATTTGCCGCCTTTAAAAATAACAACTTCAATGAGTGTTTTAGTAAACAAAAACTCCAGGGTAGTGGTGCAGGGATTTACCGGAAAGGAAGGTACTTTCCATGCCAGCCAAATGATTGAATATGGAACCAATATAATTGGCGGTGTAACGCCTGGCAAGGGGGGTCAAAGCCATCTTGACCGTCCGGTTTTCAATACGGTTAAAGATGCAGTGGATAAGGCTGGAGCAAATGTTTCGGTGATTTTTGTTCCGCCTGTATATTCTGCTGATGCAATTATGGAAGCAGCAGAAGCCGGAATTAAAGTGATCATATGCATCACAGAAGGAATACCAGTTCAGGATATGGTTAAAGTTAAGGAATACCTAAAGGGAACCCAAAGCAGACTTGTTGGACCCAACTGTCCGGGTGTAATTACCCCGGGCGAAGCCAAAGTAGGAATTATGCCAGGTTTTATACACAAACCCGGAACCATCGGGATTGTTTCCCGTTCAGGAACATTGACTTATGAAGCTGTTGATCAGCTCACCAAACTTGGTTTGGGTCAATCAACCGCCATCGGAATTGGCGGTGATCCGATCATTGGAACAACCACCAAAGATGCTGTAGAATTATTTATGAATGACCCGGATACCGAAGGAATCGTGATGATTGGCGAAATCGGGGGAGGAATGGAAGCCGAGGCAGCTTATTACATTAAAGCACATGGTAATAAACCCGTCGTAAGTTTTATTGCCGGAGCTACAGCACCCAAAGGAAGAACCATGGGTCATGCAGGCGCGATCATCGGAGGGAAAGACGATACAGCGCAGGCAAAAAAGAAAATACTTGCCGAATGCGGCGTCACTGTGGTTGAATCTCCCGGTGAGATTGGTATGGCTATGGCCAAAATACTCGGGAAAGCTTGATTTTTAGTAAGGATAATTGAAAGTAAATTAGTGGACCAATTTAACAAATTGATTGAGTACAATATCCTCAGGTACCAGGTTACCTGATTATTTCAGGCTTGTTTCGTTAGGTTCTAAATGGGGCATTATCCAGGCGTCCTTATATTTTGCTGGTAATTCTTTTTTCGCTTGTACAGCAAGCTCTTTGCTGGCATAATCATTAAGAGAAATTCGGAATTTATCATCCTTTGAAATGATTTTTGTCTTTGTAAATCCCTCTTTAACATATTTCGAAGCCACGGCTTTGGCCCCATTCATTGTACTATAATTACCAATTATCAAATAGAACCTTCCGGTGCTTTCAGATACAATCTGGGGTCCAATATCCTGAACAACTATTGGCTGGTTGACGATTGATTCACCTCCGCAAACTGTAGTTTCTTTTTCAGGATCAGTTTCTTCCCCAAACCAAATGATTGCAAATCCTCCTTCAATACCTACCCCCAAAGCACCCCAATTGTAATTTTCCCATTCCTTAAAATTGGTCAGTACTGACCTGGCTGCAAGGGTTTCCTTCCATTGGCCAATGGCTCTTTCAGCTGATGCTTCGCGGCTTTCCCAATAAACAATCTCATATCCTTTGCCCGGATATCCGGTTAATTCTTTAGGCTTGGTTTGCATACAAAGCTTGTCTTTACTTTCTTTGGTAAAGCAGCAGGCCTGCCAGTTACCTTTATTTGACCAGCTGTGGAAACTGCAGGTATTCGTATCAGGTTTGTTTTGAATCAGGTCAGCAATGTGGGTTTTGGCAACTTTGCTAAGAGATTTGGATAAAGGGATGCCAGGTAAATTCACCGTTTTTCGATAATCATTTACGAGGTTAAATAATTTATATTCTTCAGGAGAGATACAAAATTCATTCAATGAATCTTGTTGAGCATAAGAAATTATGGATAAGCATAATGAGCTCAGGAAAACTGTCAACAATGAAAAGTTTAATTTTTTCATCTCCATTTCAATAAATATTGTGAACAAATTTAACAATTACAAACATTGCATCCCTTTTATTGCTTATAAGATTATGAACCGGTTTATTAATAATTTTCAGACCGGAATGAGCAACGAAACTTTGTGTACATTTGTCTGAATTAAAAAGGTTTTTCATAATCATCTAAAAAGTAAAAAGAATGAAAAAGTTTACAACTGTTATGTTATACGTTGCATTTGCAATAAATGTTATAGCACAATTACCACAAACTTTCGATTTGCGGAATTTTAACGGAAATAATTATGTTACATCAGTTAAAAGTCAGTCGGGAGGTACATGCTGGACACATGGAACAATGGCATCAATGGAGGGCAATCTTTTAATGACCGGCAACTGGGCTTCAGCAGGTGAAACCGGTGAACCAAACCTTGCAGAATATCACCTTGACTGGTGGAATGGTTACAATCAGTATTACAATAAGGATTTAGACCCTCCTTTTAACAACGGACAGGGACTTGAAGTGCACATGGGTGGAGATTACCGTGTTTCGACAGCCTATATTTCGCGTGGCGATGGCACTGTGAGGGACGTTGATGGGCAGTCATACACGAATCCACCTTCATTTTATGATACCAGTTTCCATAAATATTACCCCCTGGATGTGGAGTGGTATACCGCAGGCGCCAACCTTGAAAATATTGACCTGATCAAAACAAAAGTCATGGAACAAGGTGCCATGGCAACCTGCATGTGTTATAATAGCTCATTCATCAATTCAGAATACGAGCATTATCAGCCGGCATCAAGCACCCTTGATCCCAATCACTCGGTAACCATTATAGGATGGGATGATAACCGCGAAGTTCAGGGCGCTCCGGGAAATGGCGCATGGCTTACCAAGAACAGCTGGGGAGCCAACTGGGGATATGCCGGTTATTTCTGGATTTCGTATTACGACAAGCATGCCTGCCAGAATCCTGAAATGGGAGCCATTTCGTTCCAAAACGTGATCCCAATGCCTTATGATACCGTTTACTATCACGATTATCATGGTTGGAGGGACACCCTCCCTTTTGCTACAGAGGCCTTTAATGCCTTTATTGCTGAAAATGATTTAGAAGTATTGGCTGTTAGCTTTTTTGTAGCAGGAAATGATGTAGACTATACTTTTGAAGTGTTTAATGAATTTGACGGTACCGAACTTTCCAATTCATTGTTTAGCGAAAGCGGGACCATTGCCTATAGCGGGCTTCATACCCTCAATATATACTGGGGTCAGGGGTTAATTATTCCTGAAGGTGACGATTTTTATGTTTACCTGTACCTGTCGGAAGGAGGCATTCCTTACGACCGTACATCCGATGTGCCGGTGCTGCTTGGAGGTGGATCGAAAACCATTGTCCCATCGGCTTCTAATCCCGGCGAAAGCTTTTATAAAGAAAATGGGGAATGGAAGGATTTTTATTATTATGACGATCCTTCAGGTTTCCAGAATTCAGGTAACTTCTGCATAAAAGCGCTGGCCAATTTCGGCACAGGTACAGGAATAGAAATGGGTAACAATTACCGGCAGAATACACTCGGCCAGAATTACCCCAATCCCTTCGATTCCGAAACCACTATTTTATTCTCTGTAACTGAAACTTCTGACATTGAAATAAGTATAATGAATATAGTGGGTCAGGAAATTAGGACATATAAAAACAGCGATCAACAGCCCGGACAGCATAACATGAAGTGGGATGGAAAACAATATAATGGTAGCAATGCCGGCCCCGGCATCTACTTTTATTCGCTTAAGATCAATGGTAAGGTTATCTCTACAAAACGAATGCTTAAAGTCAACTAACACTGCTTTGCATTGATCAAGAGCTTGAAAGGCTGCCCGAAAGGGTGGCCTTTTATTTTTATCAGAACCGCAAGTGATGTAAAGAAGAAACAAGATAAAAGTTTAAAGAAAAAAGTAAAAAGTTTAAAGTGCCTGCTGGTGAAAGCCGGAAGTTTCTTTTGTCAGTTGTTATTAAAAACATTATCTTTGAGAGAAATTAAAGCTGACAAATTCACCTGTGCAAAAAAGTTTAGTAACAAAAGCTGCAAATCTCTAATTATAAACAATTATATATAACGTTGAAAAAACCTGCAATTTTTAACAACCCTTTGACAACCGGACTTTGCTGGGGTGTAATAGGAGGACTTACACTGGTATTAATAGAATATTTAATGCCCAATGTACTTGTGGAGAAATTACCTTATGTACTTTTTCTTATCATCTCCGTTTTGACAGTTAAACTCACTGACGCTGATAACAAATACCTGAAGCTGTTCTTCACTTCGCTGATAACATTTATGGTCATGTTTTTAATCGTCTATCTTTATCTTGTATTGGTTCTGAATCCAAATGGTTCACAAATAACACTTACCAAACATATTATACAAATCGCCGGAATGCTGGGCATTGGTATTATTTCGAGTGCGCTTCTGACATTTCTTGTGACACGAAGACTATAGGAGAAAAAGATAAAAGTATAAAGATATAAAGTAAAAAGTTAAAACTGCCTGCTGTTGAGAGACGGCTGTTTTTATTTTTATGGTTTTCTTTTAATTCAAATTTCTTTCTTTATCTTTGAGACCTATGGTCTGGGAGGAGTGCGGATAAAACACTAAGAAGTTATAGTGCATTTGAGAACACCTAAATGATTTTTGTTAATTTTAAATAATTATATTGGTATAAATAGATAATGAAATTTAAGCCATTCTGCATATTATCATTTATTCTATTGGTTATCGCTTCATGTGATCATTCTGAAGAAAAAGAATATGCTTATGAAGCCAAAGTATTAGGCGTCAACATAGACTGCGGTATTTATGAAATCCAATTTCTGTCCAAACTTGAAGAAGTAAAAGCAAAATTTGGCAATTCTCCTATTACTGGTATCTATATCGGCAATAACCTTCCCGAAGAATTACAAGAAGAGGACCTTATAATCCAACTAAATTGCAGGTTGCCATCATCAAATGAAATAGGAGTTTGTACCTTTTTTGGGCCATCTTATCCCTGGGTATACATTGTTGATGCTAAAAAGAAATAAACTCCTCTACATGCGCAACTGTTCCATCCCAGCCATGCGGGTAAGCAGCGCGTGTGCCGGATAAACAAGAGACAAGAAACAAGTAACCAGCAACAAGAAACAAGCAACAGGCAGCCTGCCTGATGAAAAGGGCAGGTTTATAGGTTGGAAGTAAAACCAAAGGAAAAGTAATCATCGAATTTGTTTTATCTTTGCACAATAGCGTCAATTCAATATGGAAACAAAAGAAATAATAAATGCAATAAAAAAACTTCCGGTAACCAAATGGATGCTTATTGTGGAGCATACTTTAAAAACCATCAGGGAAAGTGATACCCGGGAGCAAATGGCAAAAGCGGTTGATGTCCTATATAAAGAATACCAGGAGGATAAAAACCTGACCGCGTTTATGGCACTTGATTATGAAGCATTTTATGAAACAAGGTGAAATTTGGCTGATAAATCTCGACCCTGCCATTGGTGCTGAAATAAAAAAAAGCAGGCCTGCCGTTGTAGTTAATGATAATACCTTAGGCAAACTCCCACTCAAAATTATTGTACCGTTGACTGATTGGAAAGACCGTTATGAAATTGCACCCTGGATGGTAAAAATCATTCCTGAAAATCATAATAATCTGATGAAAGAATCAGCCATTGACTGTTTTCAAATTCGCTCAATATCCGAAGAAAGATTTATAAAGAAAATAGGTAGAATAAACCAGGGTATTCTTGATGAAATTTAAGGAGCCCTTTCGAAAGTTTTAACCATTGAAAGCTATTAACTTACTTACCTATAACCAGAAACCAGCGACCAGCAGCCAGAAGCAAGCAACCAGCCACCAGAAACAATCCCCCCACCTCTTCCAAATTCCCGATATTTTCTACCTTTGCCATCCAAAATAATTACTGGTATGGACTTATTTAATGTGTTGTCAAAATATTGGAATACACTTTATCCGGGAGAATCGCCTGAACTGCTCAGCGGGTTTATTTCGGAGATTCAGAAAACAAAACATTCGATCACATTTTCGAATCATAAAGCTGAATGGTACAAGGATGCTGTTGTTTATTCGATGTATGTCGATCAGTTCAACCGGGATTTTACCGGACTGTCAGCGAAGCTCGATTACCTGCAGGATCTTGGTGTGAATTGCCTCTGGTTGCTGCCCATCCTCGATTCACCGATGAAAGATGCCGGCTTCGACATCAGGAATTATGACCAGATCCGTACAGAATTGCTGGGAATAGATGAAAATTCATCCATCGACGAACAACGGCAACTGTTCAGGAATTTCCTGACGGAGGCTCACAAAAGAGGGTTGAAAGTGATATTTGATATTGCCATCAACCATACCTCCGATGAGCACCCGTGGTTTACTGAGTCGAGGAAATCGGTCGACAATCCTTACCGCGATTATTATATCTGGTCGCAGGATACAAGCCTGTACAAGGATGCACGCATTATTTTTGAAGGTCTGTGCGAAAGCAACTGGCAAAAGGATGGCGACTGGTATTATTTCCACCGGTTCTTCGAGTTTCAGCCCGACCTGAATTTTAAAAATCCGCAAGTGCTCATCGGAATGACCCGGAATTTCCTTTACTGGCTAAGGCAGGGTGTGGATGGTTTCAGGGCTGATGCTATACCTTACCTGTGGAAAGAAGATGGCACGACCTGCGAGAATCATCCTACGCTTCACCTGGTGGTGAAGTTCTTCAGGGCGGTGCTGGATTATGTAAGGCCGCATACACTTTTACTTGCTGAAGCCTGTCAGAAACCGCATGAAGTAATAAAATACTTTGGCAATGGTGACGAATGCAATGCCGGCTATCACTTTCCATTGATGCCCATGATATTTAAATCGCTTGCTTCGAAAAGCAGCAAACCCATTTCATCCATCTTAAGCACCGCTGTCACCCCCGTCATTCCAGAATCGGCGCAATGGTTTACTTTTTTACGTTGCCACGATGAGCTGAGCCTGGAGCTGGTTTATGTTTCGGAAGAAGACCGGAAATACATTCATGAAAATTATTGCCGCCAGCCTCTGTGGGATTTCCGCCTTGGGCAGGGAGTGGCTGCACGGTTGTCTGAATTAATGGGCCGCAATCCGAAGAAGATCGGGCTGGCTTATTCCATTATGCTCACCCTTCCGGGAACACCGATTATTTATTATGGCGATGAATTTGGCTCCCTGAATGATGAAGCCAATTACAAAGAGATGATCAAGCTTACCGGCAAGGATGATACGCGTTTCCTCGTGAGGGGAAAAATTGACTGGAACAAGGTTGAAATGGAACTTAAAAATCCAGAATCGTTATCGTCGAAGGTTTATTCACAGGTCAGGAATATGGTTAAAGCCAGGAACCAATACCAGTGTTTTGGCCGGGGAAAGATAGAATGGCTCAAATTAACAGGACAGGATAATAAACCATTAGATGAGATACTTGTTTATAAACGGTCGGATGGAAAAGATGAGATATTGATCATTCAGAATTTATCGGATTTGCAGGTTAAAGCTAATGTTCCTGATACACTTAAAAATAAACCATGGATGAATGTTTTGGATAACAAAATACTTATTGATAAGAATGTCGATTCCATTACACTTCCTCCATTATCCTATTTCTGGTTAACAGAAAAGAAAAGCTAATTATTTATTTTAGAAAGTTTGGAATGCCAATCAATATTCCGGAAACAGATAAGAAAAGGGTTGTTATAGCAGGAGCTGGTTTTGCCGGGCTTACATTAGCACGCAAACTGATTAAACTGGATTTGGAGGTTGTCCTGCTCGACCGGAATAACTACCACCAGTTTCAGCCCTTGTTTTACCAGGTGGCCACAGCCGGACTCGAGCCCAGCGCAATTTCTTTTCCATTAAGGAAAATATTTCAAAAGGTTAAGAACATTCACATCCGGATGGCAGAGGTGCAAAGCATTGATTCTGCAAATAAGAAAGTAATGACCGATATTGGTTATGTGTGGTACGATTACCTGATAATTGCGATGGGCGCTGAAACCAATTTCTTCGGGATGAAGCATGTGATGGAAAAGGCCGTTTCGATGAAATCGGTAGCCGAAGCACTTTATCTCCGCAACAGAATTTTGGAGAATTACGAAGCATCACTTATAACCAGAGACCAGCAGGAAAAGCAAGGATTATTAAATATAGCGATCGTGGGAGGCGGACCTACCGGAGCAGAAGTTGCCGGGGCGCTGGCTGAAATGCGGAAATATGTTCTTCCAAAGGATTACCCTGAGCTGAATTTTGACAACATGAAAATCTATTTGCTGGAAGCTGGTCCAAGGTTGCTTAATGCCATGTCAGAAAAATCTTCCAGGCAAGCTTTAGAATATTTGAAAAAACTAAAGGTGGAAGTAATGACAAACTCCATTGTTACCGACTATGATGGCAATTATGTTACTATAAAAGATCAACCTCCCATTCATTCTAAAACCCTGATCTGGGCAAGCGGAATTATTTGCAACAAGGTTCCCGGACTTGAAGAAGTTGTTTACGACAAACGAAACCGGATAAAGGTGGATCAGCATAACCGGGTAATTGGGTATGAAAATATATTTGCCATTGGAGACATAGCTTCAATGCAAATGGAAGGATTTCCTGATGGTCACCCCCAGGTGGCGCCAGTTGGTATTCAGCAGGCGAAACTATTGTCGTTGAATTTAAAAAGTTTATTAGGTAATAAACCATTAAAACCCTTCAGGTATATTGACAAGGGTTCGTTAGCTACCATTGGTCGGAACCTCGCCATAGCCGAGTTTTCGTTTATCAGGTTGAAGGGGTTTATCGCCTGGATCATTTGGATGTTTGTGCATTTGATGTCGATAGTCGGTGTAAAAAACAGGATGTTTATCTTCCTGAACTGGCTATGGAATTATATGACTTACGATCAGTCGCTAAGGTTAATCATCAGGCAAAAAGCAAGAAATAAATAGAATTTCGGTAATAGTATTATTTAAGTTTTAGATAAGAGCATAAATACAATATGAGTAATTTTTCATTTGATGCAGTAATTTTTGATTTGGATGGTGTCATCACCAAAACAGCGCTTGTTCACAGCTCCGCATGGAAAAAAATGTTCGATGAATATCTTCTTGAAAGGGAGAAAAAACATGGTGAACCTTTCAGGGAGTTCAACCATGAAAAGGATTACCTCCCATACGTTGATGGAAAACCGCGCTATAAAGGAGTCGAATCCTTTCTTCAATCGCGGGGAATAAACATTCCTTTCGGAGAACCGGAAGATGAGCCGGGTAAAGAAACCGTTTGTGGTTTGGGCAACAGAAAGAACGAAGCATTTAATGATGTTCTGGAGCGCGATGGCGTGCAGGTATATGACTCAACTGTGGCGCTTATCAGGGAATTAAAACAAAAAGGGATCAGGGTTGGAGTAGCATCCTCAAGCAAGAACTGCAAAGCCGTTTTGGAGCGTGCCGGAATTCTTGAACTGTTTGAAACCCGCGTGGATGGAATTGTTTCCGCTGAATTGGGATTGAAAGGTAAGCCTGAACCGGATATTTTTACTGTTGCGGCCGATAATCTTGGAGTCACATATGATAAAACAGTTGTTGTAGAGGATGCCGTTTCAGGTGTTCAGGCAGGATCGAAGGGAAATTTCGGGTTTGTTCTGGGAATTGCCCGTGAAGAAAATGAAAAAGAATTGAAGATCAATGGAGCTGATGTTGTAGTTAAGGACATTGCTGAGATTGGATTCGATGGGTTTGTAAAATGGTTTGCGGAAGGAATTGATCGGGATAACTGGAGTATCACTTACAATGATTATGTTGCTGAAAAGGAAAAAACAAGAGAAACCTTGCTCACTGTTGGTAACGGTTACTTTGGAACGAGGGGCGCAATGGAAGAAACTGATGCATGCAACCATAATTATCCCGGGACTTACATTGCAGGCTTATATAACAGGTTGATTTCAAAAGTCGGCGACAGGGATGTCGAAAATGAAGATTTTGTGAATTGCCCCAATTGGCTGAAGATGCAGATGAATCTGAATTTCGATAGTCCTGTTGATATTAATAAGACTAAAATCCTGGAAATTGAAAGGAATTTAGATATTAAAACCGGATTGTTATCACGAACTATGGTTATTCAGGATGACAACGGAAGGCAAACCAGGATTGTTTCAAAGCGTTTTGTAAGTATGGATAATCCGCATCTTGCTGCATTGACTTATGAAATTACTCCCCTCAATTATTCGGCACATTTCACTTTTCAAACCGGAATTAATGGCGCCATCATTAACGATGGGGTTGCGCGGTATCGCCAATTGAACCAGCAGCATTTGAAACCAGTTGAAACTGGTAAGTCAGGAGGAATTGGTCATCTTCTGGTCGAAACCACACAATCGGCAGTAAAGATTGCCGAAGCATTTAAAATCAGCATTTCACTTGATGGCAAAAAAGTAAATCCTGAAAGCTTTTATGTCGAAAATCCAGGCGAAATCTATTCCCGATTTACACTGGAAGCAAAAGATAGACAACCCATTAAAATTGAAAAGATAGTTTCTGTTTATACTTCAATGATATGGGATTGTAATGATCCTTTGAAAAAAGCAATTGGTTTGGCGAAAGAAGCAGAAGATTTTGAGACTATACTCCTGAATAGCACTCATAAATGGGAAGAGATTTGGAAAAAGATTGATATTAAAATTGAAGGAGACCGACTTGCGCAAAAACTGCTAAGGCTTCACCTTTATCATTTGATCATTTCTCTTTCACCCCACAATGCGACCATCGACGCCAGCATTACTGCCCGCGGGCTTCACGGCGAGGCATACCGCGGTCATATCTTCTGGGATGAGCTTTTTATTTTGCCATTGTACAATATTCATTTCCCGGAAGTAGCAAAAGCAGCTTTGATGTATCGCTATCACAGGCTGGATGCCGCCAGAAAATATGCAAAGGAATATGGTTACGAAGGAGCAATGTTCCCATGGCAGAGTGGCAGCGATGGGAGGGAAGAAACCCAGGTTGTTCACCTGAACCCTTTAACAGGCAAATGGGGAGATGATTACAGTTCGCTTCAGCGTCATGTTTCATTAGCCGTTGCTTACAATATCTGGCAATATTTTCATGTAACTGAGGATAAAAATTTCATGGCGAAATATGGTGCGGAGATGTTCTTAGAAATCTGCCG
This sequence comes from uncultured Bacteroidales bacterium, assembly GCA_963749345.1. Classification (GTDB taxonomy): domain Bacteria; phylum Bacteroidota; class Bacteroidia; order Bacteroidales; family JAADJA01; genus JAADJA01. The sequence goes on from CAVVMO010000004.1 coordinate 2,742,076, forward strand.
GTTTTGGGCAAGTAAATCAAAACTGATTCCAAAGACAGGCAGATTCGAGATCAAGAATGTCATGGGTCCTGATGAATTTCACGAAAAATATCATGGTTCGGAAGAAGGTGGTTTGAATGACAATACCTATACCAACTTAATGGTGGTTTGGGTTTTTGCCCGGGCTTTCGAATTGTTGAAAAAGCTGGGAACTGACAAGATAAATGTTTTGGAAAAGATTCACCTATCTGAGAAAGAGCTTTCACATTGGCAGGATATTTCAAAAAAGATCAATATCGTTATCAATAAGGATATTCTTGCTCAATACGATGGCTATTTCGAACTGAAAGAGCTTGACTGGGATTATTACAAGAAAAAGTATGGTAATATTTACCGGATGGATCGATTGCTGAAAGCGGATGGAAAAGAAGCAGACGAATTCAAGGTGGCAAAACAGGCAGATACTTTGCAGACTTTTTATAATCTGGATGAAAAGGATGTTACTGAAATCCTGAATAATCTTGGTTACCAACCATCGGGTAATTATCTTGCTAAAAATCTCGAATACTATCTTCAGCGAACTTCTCATGGCTCAACGCTTAGCCGCGTAGTTCATGCACAGCTTGCCAATATGATCAACGACAAAAAGCTGAGCTGGGAACTTTACCTGGATGCTTTGACCAGCGATTATTCCGATATCCAGGGCGGAACAACCGGCGAAGGAATACATGCCGGCGTGATGGCAGGAACCATCTTAATTGCTTTACAATCATTTGCAGGTTTGAACCTAAAAAAAGAAATCGTTGAATTCAACCCTCATCTTCCTGAGCATTGGCGATCCATTGGATTTAACTTTAGCTTTAAAAATGTGCTTTACCAATGCACAGTAAGCAAGGGTTCAATTAGCATGAAGCAATCTAATGATCAAAATAATGAAGTTGTGGTTTTTATCAATGGGAATTCAGTTTCTTTAAAACCAAATTCAGAAATAGAAATAAATTTAAATCGTAAATCGTAATTCTTAAATCCCAAATCTAAAATTATGTTAGGCGACATTTTATTAATTCAGGAAAAACACAAATTAGCCGGAGAAGACATCATCCAGCGAATTCTTAAGCAAAAGAAAGATAAGTTTATTGTTGCGATATCCGGTGAATCTGGTTCCGGAAAGTCGGAGCTGGCACACGTGATTGCCAAAGGACTTCGCAAATACAACATCATGGCAAAACCGCTTCATACTGACAATTATTATAATACCGATCCACTCAAGCGCAAAGCATGGCGGGTGGAAAACGGAATTGAAAAAGTGGTGGGTTACAATGAATATCTATGGGGTGAAATTCACAAGAACATTGATGACTTCAAGAATAATCGAAAATCGGAGATGCCTTGTGTGGATCTGGTTACAGAACAGGTTGACCAATTGATCACTGATTTTAGCAAAGTTGATATGCTAATTGTGGATGGCCTTTATTCCATCAAGACCAATCATGTCGATCTCAGGATTTTTATCGAACTCACTTACCTTGAAACCAAAGAAAAACACACCAAGGATTCCCGTGGTAAAGAAGTGATGGATGAAGTGAGATGGGCGATACTGGGACAGGAGCACAAGATGGTTCAGACCTTAAAACCGATGGCTGATCTTCTCATCACCAAAGATTACCAGGTAGTAGATGCAAAATAAGCCTGTCAGATGTGAAAAAAACCTGTTTGGTTAAACTCATTAGAACCTATTTGGATAATGCTAATTTTTCAGGTTATTTCAGTTTTGTCTTTTTATCCAGAATATCTGTAACAAAGATAGTACTTATGGCTCCGAGTATCATAAATACTCCGGCCATGATCAGGGTTAACTGAGGATCGTCATTAAAAATATAGCGCAAGATCAATCCACCGAATATCCCGTTTACGATTTGAGGAACGGTAATTGACATGTTAAACAATCCCATAAACATTCCCATTTGCCTGGGAGGGATAGAGTTGGCGAGCATAGCGTAAGGCATTGCAAGAATACTACCCCAGGCGATACCGATACCGATCATCGGGATGATTAATAATTGATGTGTCGGGATGATATAAAATGACAAGAAAGATAATCCACCAATAGTTAAGGCCAAAGCGTGTGTTCTTTTTCGGCCGATACGTGCTGCAACTTTGGGCAATAACAATGCTATAATTGCTGAAACTCCATTATAAACTCCGAAGAGTATTCCTACCCAGTTTCCGGCAGTTTGATATTCGGTGGAATAAGGATCTGTCGTTCCGAAAAAATGTTTTGCAACAGCAGGCGTGGTAAATACCCACATCGAAAACAATGCAAACCATGAAAAGAACTGTACAAGCAGAAGCTGCCACATGGTTTTTGGAATTTTAAATTTGGATGTAATCTTTTCCGATTCACCTTCTTCCCGATAAAATTCGGGAGGATATTCTTTTGTTGAAGTTACCGTCCAGATGATTGTTGAAAGCAACACAGCAGCACCAAAATAAAATGAAACCGTCACATTGGCCGGAACCAGTCCTCTGCCTGTCGCTTCCGTTGGAACCCCAAACCAGTTTCCAAGAATATAGGGCAACCATGAACCTACTACAGCCCCTATACCAATTAGCAGCGTCTGCATCGAAAAACCAAGCGTGTGCTGTTCGTCTGGTAGTTTATCAGCAACCAGTGCCCTAAAGGGTTCCATTGAAATGTTGATCGAGGCATCCATGATCATCAGCAAGCCTCCTCCGATAAACATGGGTGCAATAAATGTTGCAAGATGAGGAGCATTGGGCATCAAGATCAGCGCAACGCTTGTTAGAAATGCCCCAACCAGAAAATAGGGTCTTCTTCTTCCGAATCGATTCCAGGTCCTGTCGCTGAAATAACCTACTATCGGTTGAACAATCATTCCGGTAATTGGCGCAACAAGCCAGAACCAGCTTAAATGATGAACATCGGCTCCAAAGGTTTGCAATATCCTTGATGCGTTGGCATTCTGTAAAGCAAAGCCAAATTGTATTCCTAAAAATCCGAAACTCATGTTCCAGATTTGCCAGAAACTTAAACGGGGTTTTTGTTTCATTTTAAGTGAATTTTGAAAGCTGCCAAATTTAAGAATAATTTGAAGAGATCAGGTCAAACAAAAAAATCCCGGCATTTTACCGGGACTTTAATAAATTCTAACCTAACTATTTTATCAATGGGCAACTCCCATTTCATCAAGAATAAATCCTGCTTTACCAAACTTTTCAGTGACAAAAAGTACATAACGCATATCTAAGGAAATAGTCCGCTGCAAGTCAAAGTCATATTGCCAGTCGCTAAGCATTGCTTCATAATTTCCATCAAATGCAACACCAATAATCTCACCTTTGGCATTGATTACAGGACTACCGCTGTTACCACCGGTAATATCACATTGATGCAAAAAAGCAACCGGAACATCTTTCGTCACCGGATCAGCCCATTTGCCGAAATCTTTCTTTTTATAGAGATCAGTCAGTCCGGCGGGGACGTCGAATGGCTCTATGCCTGTATTTTTATCGATTACCCCTTTGAGGCTGGTAAACGGATAATTCCAAACTGCATCTTCCGGAGCATATCCCTTGATGGGTCCTGATGTAAAGCGCATGGTTCCGTTTGCATCAGGGTAAAGTCCTGATCCTTTCCATTCGTAAAGGGCATCAATGTATTGTTTTCTAATGTCAGCGACATTGGCTGCAAATACTTCATTCGCTTTTCTGATCTCTTCTGATAACGGATAAAGTTTTGCCGACAAAATAATAAACGGGTCTTTTGTAGCCTCCAGCTCAGCTGAAGTTTTGTTAAGAAATCTCTTCGCATATTCAGCGTCGTTCAGTTTTGATGTCATTGAAGCTTCATCCACAAACTGTTCAATGGATTTTGAAGGGTTGTTTATAATATAATCCAGCTCCTTTATTTGCTGGTCTTTCGGTAACTCTTTTGCTATCTTAAGCGCTCTAACTAAAAGTGCCTTATCCACCGGTTCGAAATAATTGGAATAGTTGTACTGCATATTCTCACCGATCTCGCTGATGTCTTTTTCAGAAAAACCCGGCTCTCTTTCACTCTTAGGCTTATCCATTTCCTTTGCAACGGTATAGAGCAGGTTTGCAATGCTTAACTGCGTACCGGCAAGCCCCTGGAATATACCGAAAACATTATCCCTTTCTCTCGTTTTTTCCAGAACGATATATTGCTCTTTCTCCTTCTTAATTAAATTGGCATATTTTTCTTTGGTGGTTGGATTGCCGTTTGCCCAGTTCACAAAATCCTTTTCAAAATCCAGTTTCTTTTGAAGGAAATTCGTCTTCTCGAACCCGTCCACTTTTCCCTGATAGTTTTTTAGGCCGTTCGACAATCCCGACCTGAAGCTTGCTACTTTTAGTTCTCCTTCAGCATTACCTTTTGTCTGTTCGTCCATGATATTGATGATATCCTGGAAATTCTTTATTGAGAAAGGATAATTGTAGTTAAAATTCCATTCTACCGAGTTCGATGAACGATACCGTGTGGTAAATCCCGGAAATCCAACGATAAAAGTAAAGTCTCCGTCCTTCAGCGGTTCTTTGGCGACCTTAAGCCAGACCTTTGGTTTCAATGGCACATTATCAGCAGCGTAATCAGCGCCCTTTCCGTCAGGAGCAACATAGGCCCTCAGGAAAGAAAAATCGCCGGTATGGCGGGGCCACATCCAGTTATCAATTTCACCACCAAATTTACCAATCGAGAGGGGAGGGGCATAAACGATCCTGATGTCCTTGATTACTTTGTAAACGAAAAGCATGTATTGTTTGCCGTTGTACATTTCGGCAACCCTTGCAAATAAATCATCTTTCCCCTCTTCAATTGCATCGGTCATTTCTGTAACCTTTACATTAATCGCTTTTTCCTTTGCGGTGGGATCTGTGATTCCATTAGCAGCCTTCAGAACATCGTTGGTCACATCATCCATTTCATCAAGCAGCAAGGCCCTGTAGCCCGGCGCCTGTATTTCTTCGGTACGACTCTTTGCCGTAAACCCGTTCGACAGGTAATCAGTTTCAGCCGTTGAGGCACGCTGCAATGCCCCGAATGCTACGTGGTGATTGGTAATGATCAACCCGTCGGGCGAAACAAAAGAGCCTGTTCCGCCGCCAATCTGAACCACCGCGTTGTAAAGCGCAGGCTTGTCCTTGCTGTAAATTTCAGAAGTAGAAATCTTCAGCCCTTTTTTATCCAGGTTCAGTTGATCGATTTGGTTAAGAAGCCACATTCCTTCCTGTGCCAGCAATGCTGCGCTCAGCAGGAAGGCAAATACGAATAATAATAAACTTTTTTTCATTGTTACCTCCATGGTTTAAATATTAAATTTTCATTGGTCAGAATTTGACGCTAAATTTAAGAAGAAATTACATGCTGTTGAATTAATTAAGAATTTTTAGTAATTTTGAAAGCATGTTAAAAAAAACTTTATTTTTCTGGAGTGACTTGAGTTGGCAATTTTATCAATCTAACCAACCTGTGTGCGGAAAAAGAAGGATAGTATTTGGTGAGGATGGCGGAGTGAGGGGAACAGAATATAACTATTGAAAGGAAATATTTCAAATTGATGTGAATTATTTACTTTTGAGTGTCACCTTGTTTTTAGTAAGGCAAAGTTCTTTTCCTATAAATCAGTAATATGAAAAAATATTTATTATTTTATTTCTATTTGTTTTCCTCAATAATAACGTACGGCCAATGGTCAATCATATCGACCCCTAATTATGAATCGCCACCTCCGGGTTGTGTAATTGAATCTTCCTGGGCAATTGGTTCAACTACTCATTTTTACTTTTGTTTGAATGTTGGATGTGGAGGGGGGAGTGGTGCTTATTCATACTTTAAATTATATGCTACTGAAGATATTGGAGAAAACTGGACAATGAAATATTCAAATTTTTCCGACTTTGCATTTTTAAATTATTGGTATTTTATATCTAGTGATACTGGCTTTATTGTTGAAAATTCTTATTATGGTTCGCAGACTCTATTACGAACTTATTGTGGATTAAATAGTGTTTCTAATTGCCCTGATTGCAGTTTCCCCCAAGGAATAGTTTTTAAAATGGTTGATTTTGATAATATGGCAGCTGTTCAGACATGGGCTGGTGTCAAGAAATTTATGGTTATGGAAAACGATACTTTTAAAACTGTATACAATTTCCCGACACCAGATTACAACTATGTTAAGAAAATTGAATTCATTAATGGAAATTACTATCTGTTAAGTACAAATGGCTTAGTCTTAAAATCACAAGATGGTGGATATAACTGGGATACTTCCTATAATAATAATGCACAAGATTTAGAAGATATAAAATTTTCATCTGATAGTATTGGTTTCATAATTGGCGATACTGGATTAATTTTAAAAACAGAAAACCATGGAATCACTTGGGAACAAAAGGAAATATCTACAATAAAAAATTTAAAATCAATCGATTATTTAAATGAAACCACTTGGATCACTGCTGGCCAGGATGGAGTAATATTTATTACACATGATGGAGGAAATTCCTGGTATTTAAAATCATCTCCAGGGTCAAATAATATTAGGGAGGTAAGGATTCCAGATAAAAATGAAATTATTGTGGTCAATAATGGTTCTTTATGGTGGGCAGATTTTAACAGTCTGACAAACATTGAATCAGAAAATGAAAAACAAGATCTAATTATATTAATTCCTAATCCCGCAAAAGGCAAGATCACCATTTCCTCATCTGCATTAACCGGCATTACACAGCTTTCAATCTTCAATGTCAGCGGCGAAAAAGTACTTGAAAGGCAGCTAATAAATACCGAAACCCAACTCGACATCAGCACCCTGCCACAGGGAGTTTATTTCGTAAAGCTGCAAAATGAAAAGATGGTGGAGTTGGGGAAGATGGTGAAAGAATGAGATAAAAAGGGATATTATTTGAAATTAATAGAAATAAGTTGAAATAAATGGAAATAGGGGTATAGGGGAGATAAGGGGGAATAGCTCCCTGCTCCAAGCCCCATGCAAATTTTAGACTTTGTGGTACTTTGTGAAAATCCTTGGTGCGCCTTTGTGTTTAAATCTTTCTGTAAATAAAAAAAGGAGTTCATCACTCCTTAGTACCCGAGGCGGGACTTGAACCCGCACGGCCGCAATGGCCAAGGGATTTTAAGTCCCTCGTGTCTACCAGTTCCACCACCCGGGCAGAATTTCAAAAAAAATATCTCCCGCATTTGAGAGATTTTTCCTTGAGCGAAAGACGGGATTCGAACCCGCGACCCTAACCTTGGCAAGGTTATGCTCTACCAGCTGAGCTACTTTCGCGTTTCAAAATTTGAGGTTGCAAATATAAATATTTTTTAAAACCAAACCGGCTTCAAATTATTTTCCCAATAATTTTTTTATTTCGTTCAGCTTCATCAGCGCTTCCACCGGCGTCAGCGTATTAATGTCGGTATTCAGGATATCTTCTTTGATTTGCAAAAGCAGAGGGTCATCCAATTGAATGAAACTTAACTGAAACTGATCGTGCTGATGTTTGATCTTTTTAGCCTGCTTTTTAAGTTCATCACTGCTGTGGGTTTTTTCAAGGACCAGCAGAAGTTCTTTGGCTCTTTCCACAACCTTTGGCGGCATCCCGGCCATGCGTGCAACATGAATTCCAAAACTGTGTTCGCTTCCTCCCGGAATCAGTTTCCTGAGAAAGATAACCTGGTTGTTAACTTCTTTTATCGAAATGTGATAGTTCATTATCCGGTTAAAACTCGAAGCCATCTCGTTCAACTCATGGTAATGGGTGGCAAACAATACTTTTGCTTTATAAAGCCGGTGCTCATGAAGAAATTCAGCTATTGACCATGCAATGGAAATGCCGTCATAGGTGCTTGTCCCACGCCCAATCTCGTCCAGCAGAATGAGGCTCCTGTTTGAAATATTGTTTAGTATACTCGAGGTTTCATTCATTTCTACCATGAAGGTAGATTCTCCTGAAGAAATATTATCAGAAGCTCCAACTCGCGTAAAAATTTTATCCACAATACCAATTTTCGCTGATTCCGCAGGAACAAAGCTTCCAATCTGAGCCATCAGAACAATTAATGCTGTCTGCCTTAGAAGGGCAGATTTTCCTGACATGTTTGGCCCTGTGATGATCAGTATTTGCTGCGTTTCATTGTCAAGGAATATGTCATTCGGCACAAATTCCTCTCCAATGGGCATTTGAGTCTCGATTACAGGATGCCTGCCTTTTTTTATTTCAAGACAATAGGAATCATTAATTTCCGGTTTAACGTAGTTATGCTTCCTTGCCGAAACAGCAAATGAAAGAAGAACATCGACCTTTGCAATAATCTGCGCATTTAACTGTATGGGTTCAATATATTCTGCAAGGCTAAGGATGAGTTCGTTGTATAACTTGTTTTCTAAACTGAGTATCTTTTCTTCTGCTCCTAAGATTTTCTGTTCATAATCTTTTAGTTCTTCGGTGATATATCGCTCCGAACCGGTGAGGGTTTGCTTGCGGTGCCATTCGGCCGGGACTTTATCTTTATGGGTATTGGTAACTTCCAGGTAATAACCAAAAACATTATTATATCCTATTTTTAAAGAAGAAATACCGGTGTTGGTGATTTCCCTTTGCTGAATTTGAATTAAGTAGTCTTTGCCTGAGTATGCAATTTTTCTGAGTTCATCAAGTTCTTCAGAAACACCGGGAGCAATAACATTACCTTTATTAATAAGGGAGGGAGGCTCTGGATTAATTGTTTTATGAATTTGCTGTGCGATAACGGGCATGGGATTTAACTTCTCAATCAGTTTATCTACTGCAACATTTCCTGATTTATTGAAGGCTGACTTTATCTTTTGAACAGATATCAGTGATTCTTCAATTTTAAGTACTTCTCTTGGATTGATCTTTCCAACCGAAACTTTTGATATCAATCGTTCCAGGTCACCAATGACTTTCAAATGTTGTTGCAGGTTTTCAACCTGCTCATAATTCTTCAGGAAAAAATCTACAATTTCATACCTTTCTTCAATGGGGAGTTTGTTTTTTAAAGGCAGAACCAGCCATCTTTTCAATAATCTTGACCCCATGGGTGAAATGGTTTTATCGAGAACATCGATCAATGTTACAGCTTTTTCATTGGCAGATGAAACCAGTTCAAGGTTGCGGATTGTAAATCTATCTAACCATACATAATTATCCTCTTCAATTCTTGAAATCGTTGAAATATGACCAAGACGCTCATGATGTGTTTCATAGAGATAATGTAAAATAACACCGGCTGCAATTGTCCCCTGCTGGAATTCCTCAATACCAAAGCCTTTCAGCGAAGAAGTTTTAAAATGTTTGAGCAATAGGTCGGTCGTAAACTCGGGTGTAAATATCCATTGGTCATAGGTTTGGGTAAAATGTTTTTCACTGAATATTTGTTTAAAGCGTTCAAGTTTCTCCCTTTGGACAATGATTTCGCTTGGTTTCAGGCTTTGAATAAGTTTGTCAATATATTCATTACTCCCCTGGGCAACGAAAAATTCTCCGGTTGAAACATCCAGAAATGAAATGCCTGTCACTTTCTCCTGCAAATCAAGGCAAGCTAAGAAATTATTTTCAGAATGATTCAGTACATTGTCGTTATAAGTTACACCGGGGGTAACCAGTTCAGTTACTCCACGCTTCACGATTTTATTAGTAAGTTTAGGGTCTTCCAACTGATCGCAAATGGCTACACGATGACCAGCTCTTACAAGTTTTGGAAGGTAAGTGTCAAGCGAATGATGCGGAAATCCCGCCAGTTCAATATAAGTGGCAGAACCGTTTGCCCTCCTGGTCAATACAATACCTAAAATTTTTGATGCTTTGATTGCATCTTCACCAAATGTTTCATAGAAATCGCCCACCCTGAATAGAAGCAATGCATCAGGGTGTTTAGCCTTGATTGTATTATATTGCTTCATTAAAGGAGTTTCTGCTATTTCTCGATTCGCCGTCATAGATTAAATCTGTTCAGCAAAAATATAACTATAATCAGTAATTTCTGATAAAAATAATCCATAGTTTTGACCTGGCTTGTTAATTTTACAGCCTTTATATTTTATGAGAAAACTGAAAAATGAAGAATTGAACAGGATTTCTGCAGATGAATATAAAAAAGCAGAGAAAATGCCTTTGGTTATTGTACTTGACAATATCCGTAGTTTGAACAATATTGGTTCAGTATTCAGGACAGCTGATGCTTTCAGGGTTGAAAAGATATATTTGTGTGGTATCACCGGCAGGCCGCCTCATCGGGAAATCCACAAGACAGCTCTTGGCGCAACCGAATCAGTCGGTTGGGAATACCAGGAAAAAACAAATGAAGCAATTGTTAAATTGAAAAATTCAAAATATAAAGTAGTTGCAATTGAGCAAATGGAAAGCAGCATTAACCTCTCCGATTACAAACCAGAGCCTAATGAAAAATTGGCTTTAATTTTTGGAAATGAAATCAGTGGTATTTCAGAGGACATTATTAAAGATATTGATTTGTGTATTGAAATACCTCAATTTGGCACAAAGCACTCATTCAACATCGCGGTCAGCGCCGGTATTGTGCTTTGGCATTTGTTTACCAACAAATAAGATTGAGTAAAAAAAGAAAAGGCCGCTGTTTGCGGCCTTTCTACTTCCATAAAAATTATCAGATGTATTTATTTTATTGCATTCTGGAAGTCAGCATTACTATAATATTTTAAGAATTCCCTATCTTCCTTCGCAGTTTCTTTATAGGAAGGATCTGCAATGATTGCTTTCTTTAGATTCTCAAATACCACATTATCATTGAGGGTCCTTGCACCAATGATTGCCTGCAGATAATAAACTTCAGCCGTTTTCTCAGCGCAATTTAATGTTGAAGTTGCGGCATTGTAGTTCCCACTCAGAACGTGAGCCAGTGCAAGGTTGTAATCACATTTAACCGTACCAAATGAATTAATTGCACCATTATAATTTCCTTCTGCAATTTTAACAATACCCATATTATAACCAACATCTATACCTTGTTTCTGTGCCGCCACGTAGTCGGTTTTAGCTTTACCGAAATCTTTATCCTTTGAAGCCATTGCTCCGGTATTATTCAGCACAATACCATTGTTAGCTGCCATCGATTTTGCTTTAGCAAAATAGGTAGAAGCACCATCATAATCTCCAATATCTGAACTTGCAAAACCAGCATTGTTATAACCCCTCCAGTCATTGGGATACTTTTGAATAACGGTTTTGTAAATGTTAAGTTTGGCATTAGCATCAGTAGTTAAGGTAGCAGCATAAAGCATTTCGTTAAGGTTTAAGGAATCAGGAGTAGAAGTAGCATATTGTGCTATTTCCTGATCACTCAGGAATGGTTCAATGCAATTTACTTTTATTTCTGCTCTTCTGAGAGGAGGAAGGATATTATCTTCAATCTCTTTATAAATTACAGTCATATTCCTGATTTCCTGCTCTCTTTTAGACGGATCTGATTGTGAATTAACAACATTGGCAATGATGTTTTTGTCTTTGATATCGGAGGATTGTATTGCTTTCATAAATCCGTCCCAATCTTCACCATTCGCTTTCAAATTAAATTTAATTTCTTTTTGCAATTCCTCAGGTTTTTTTCCAAGTTTTTTAGCGAGATCCTTTATGTATTTCTGATATTCGGCCTGTACGTAATTCTGTCCTGTTACCGCTCTTTTCTCAGACAGACCCTGGTTTAAAGATTCTTCGCCTTCAGGAGAAGCCCAGGCATTAATATCGATATCTTTCATTTCCCAACCTTTCGCAATAAATGAATTCAATTTAGTTAAAACCTCTATTGCCTGAGCATCTTTGTTAAGTTTATAATTAAGGTTCAAGTCATATTTGTTTACAAGATAATAAATGATTCCCATCTCAGAAACGACAATGTTTCTCACATAATTATGATCTGCAAGCAATAGTTTTTCAACATTATTGAGCCTTTTTGAAGTCATAATCAAACCATCTGCAATTTTCCTGTCTGTCATACTATAGGGTTTATTCCCTTTAATTGAGGCCTTAGGATCGACATAGAGTTCACAAATGTCCATACCGGGTTCGTATTTAACAAACGTTCTATAGGTAAAAGATCCACCTGCTACCGGAATAATATCAGCACCCTGCTTTTGATATTCGACAGGAACCTCTATTCCCTGGAAATACCTGGTTTCCAATTGCAGAGATTTATCGCCATATTTTAATACGGGTGAAAAATCAACAACTGCCTTTTCATTGAAACATTCAGGGAATTTGCCATTTATTTCAATCGGAATTGAATCGCCATGCAAAGCAAGAATACTTGGTTCTGTTTCAATCTTCATATCGCATCCTTTAGGCTGCCAGAAACTATATCCTAAACCAAGCGAAGTGTAATAATAGGCATCATTTTTTTCTCCGCTTTTATACCCATCAAGCTTGTCAGAGTCGTACCACCTGATTGTAGTTTCAAAATTGATGTCCCAACGATTATTAAGTCTGAAATCAACTCCTATTCCTGTTGGAACCATAGCCTCTGTGGTGTTTGACCAATCGGCAGTAGGATCATTGGAATCCGGTTTCACTTCTTCATCGGTTTCCAACCTATAAGCCTGAGGTGTAAAAGTGGACAACCCAATACCAACTGTACCGTATACATTCACCAATCTTGGTTTGTAACCAAAAAGTATGTTTGAAAAACTTACAGTAGTTCCAAGATAATATTCCATCAATGGTTTTGTAATAAAATACAAATTTTTAGTGTCCACACCGCTAGTACCTTTTAAACTCCCATAATTAAAAGCACCATAAATTCCAAACACGGGACTGATATGTTTTCCTAGTCGAAGTCCGCCGGCATATCCCTGATGATTTTTTTCACCAAAGGCATTAGCAAGCATACCTCCCTGCCATTGCCCGCTTTGAATGTCGCAGTAACTATGTGTTAGTCCACCGTTCAGATTAATATACCATTGATAGACGAGTTTATCACTGCTTTCACTTCTGTTAGCATTTTGTGCTAACAACGCACCGGGTATAATAAAAACAAGTGCGATTATTAATGTCTTTAATACAATCTGATAATTTTTTTTCATAGTAACTGATTTTACTGTATTTGTTGTTAAATTTTATTCAATTTTTTCTGTTGTATTTATTATCAATCTAATGCCACAAATTTCATTTGTTCATGGTCTATTCCATGCTATTGGATATTTTTTTCAAAAATACAAAAAATTATTATTCATTTAAAACTATAAAATAAAAATTTCTGTTTATTATTAATTTTTGCATACTTCAATTTTTGTATTTCTTTGTTATATAACATTTTGAGCTTACTTAAACAAATCTTATTTACAAAAAAATTTAATTATAAATATAGCAGAAATTTACACATTCAATGGTTTTTCAATTTTTATGCCATCCAATTATATTGCTAATTATGTTGATTTTACGATATTCAAATTTTACAAAAATATCTTAAACTGACATTTTTTTCCAAAAATGAGATTTTTTTTGATAGAAAAATGCCAAGGTGAAGAATTAGATCTATTATTGAACCAACAAATAATAATTCTTTTTTGAATTGTAGGTTTATGCAAAGGAAATCCGGTGTATTCCTTTCGTGAATATATTTTCAAATAGAGAAATAATTTTACGATAGTCATCTTCCTTATTTACAAAATCTAAATTATGGGTATCTAAAATAAGAATAGTTGACTTAGAACTTGTTCTAAAATAATCCAAATACCCGTTCTGGATTTTCTCCAAATAGGAACCAGAAATTTCCTTCTCATATTCTCTTCCTCTTTTCTGTATATTTTGTTTTACCTGTTCAATGGTCGCATCTAAAAATATTATTAGATCAGGTCTCGGCAATTTGGATATAATTATGTTAAAAAGCCTGGAATATAACCTCAGTTCTTCTTTTTTCAAGGTCTTTCTTGCGAAAATTAAAGATTTGTCAATAAAATAATCTGCTATCGTAAATGACATGAATAAATCATGATTTGTGACATCATTCTTTACCTGCTGATACCGATCAGCCAGAAAAGACATTTCAAGTGGAAATGCATATTTTTCAGGGTCCTTATAAAACTTTGGTAAAAAAGAATTGTCTTCAAACCTTTCAAGAATAAGCCTTGCATCGAAATCTTTGGCGATCATTTTTGCCAGTGAGGTTTTCCCTGAACCTATATTCCCTTCAATGGCAATGTAATTATATTTCATTTTTTTGAACAATTGTTGTCTGGGATTGAATATATACTTCAACAGATTTATTATCCTTACAAGTTTTGGCCAAAGCATCCAAACTTTTATTAAAAACGGGATGAATGAAATCTCCTGCTATTTCTGCCAGAGGAATCATAATAAAACTGCGCTGGTGTAATAGGGGATGTGGAATAGTTAAGTCCGGATTATTTATTTTCAGGTTGTTGTAAAATAAAATGTCAATATCAATTGTTCTCGATTCATACACGCCGCTATTCCTTTTCCTTCCCAGTCCCCTTTCAATGGCTTGAAGCTTAAGTAAAAGCGGATTTGGCAAGAGGGTTGTTTCAACTTTGATCACCTGGTTTAGAAATGGCTGATCAGCGGTAAATCCCCAGGGTTCAGATTCATACACAGAAGACCGTTTGGAGACATTTCCTATTTTCTGTTGGATGTTCTCAATTGCCAGTTGCAGAAAGCAACTTCTATCTCCGATGTTTGTCCCTAAAGATAACAAAACGGTATTCATAAAGGAAAAAAATTTAAAGCAAAAATACAATCTTGCAATGAGTAATTCACTTTGATTTATGTTATTTCTAATTTTTTTGCTGATCTGCTGGCGTTATGTCTTTTTTAAGTAATATTGCGTTAATAAAAAATTATTGAATATGAGAGATTTCTTTAAGTTTATGTTCGCTTCAATGTTGGGTTTCTTTCTGACATCCATCATTTTGTTCTTTCTTCTATTTGCTTTTGTAATGGCAATGATTTCATTTGCTCAACCTGAGGAAGTTATGATCGGGAATAAAGCAATTCTGCATATAAAACTCGATTATGTAATTGAGGACAGGTCATCCAATGATCCTTTTGCTTCTGGTTTTAATTTTGCTCCCTTTAGTTCAAATCCAGGATTAAATGAGGTATTAAAGAACATTGAAAAAGCCAGAAATGATGACAGAATCAAAGGTATCTTCCTTGATTTAATGGATGTTCCATCTGGTCTTGCAACGATTGCCGAAATCCGAAATGCCCTTGTCGATTTTAAAACCTCAGGAAAGTTCATTTACACTTATGGGCAAATAATTAGTCAAAAAGCATATTATTTATCTACCGTTTCCGATAAAATTTGTCTGAATCCGGTTGGAATGATTGAACTAAGGGGCTTTAGGGGCGATGTAATGTTTATCAAAGGTTTGCTCGAAAAACTTGAAATCGAACCTCAGATTATCCGGCATGGAAAGTACAAAAGTGCAATAGAACCTTTAATTTTGGATAGAATGAGCGAAGCCAACAAAGAACAAACTCTGGCTTTCATCCAGTCCATGTGGAATGATGCGATAGGGGGGATGGCACAATCCCGGAATTTAAGTTTGGAAGAAATAAACCGAATTGCTGATCGTTTGGAGGCTTCGCGTTCAGAAGATGCTTACAAATTGAAACTCATCGATTCAGTTATTTATTATGACCAGTTTTTAACTATGCTTGCGCAGAGAATTGACAAGGAAAATATCAATAAAGAGGACTTGATTTCTTTATCTAAATATACTACGGTTAGTCATAATACTGTGAAAGAGAAAAGAAGTAAGAATAAGATAGCTGTAGTTTTTGCATCCGGAACAATATCGCAAGGAGAGGGCAGCGATCAGTCGATAGGTTCTGATAAAATTGCGCGTACTATTAGAAATGCTCGGCTCGATAATACAATTAAAGCCATTGTTCTCAGGGTAAATTCACCTGGAGGTGATGGGATTGCATCCGATGTAATTCTGCGTGAAGTCAATATGACTAAAACGGTAAAGCCGGTTGTAGTTTCTATGGGAGATTATGCTGCATCGGGCGGGTATTACATCTCCTGTGGTGCCAATAAAATTATTGCCCAACCCAATACAATAACCGGTTCTATCGGTGTATTTGGCGTTATTCCAAATTTTCAGAAATTTTTTAATAATAAACTGGGAATTACCTTCGACGAGGTTAAAACCAATGAAAATTCTGATTTTATTGGAGTGACAAAGCCTATGTCTGAATTTCAATATGCACTTCTTCAGGAGGAAATAGATAATTTCTATGCGACTTTTATTAGCCATGTTTCGGTTGGAAGAAATATGCCAGTTGAAAAGGTTGATGAAATTGGCCAGGGCCATGTCTGGAGTGGGACAGATGCTAAAGAGATCGGTCTTGTTGACGAATTGGGTGGGCTTAATGATGCGGTAAAAGCAGCTGCTGAGCTTGCTGCTATTGAAGATTACAGAATTGTGGAAATGCCTGCGCTGCTTGATCCATTCGAAAAATTGATCACCGACCTGATGGGTGAATCGACTCAAACATTGTTGCAAAAGGAATTGGGAACCAATTATAAATATTATAAATACGTAAAAGGACTTGCTGAAATTAAAGGGATTCAGGCAAGACTGCCCTTTGAAATCGATATAAACTAATAGCGTAAGTATCGGAATTGACTATAAGAAAATAATATCCTCAATCAGGTTTTGATCAACTGTTTTATTTAATTTTTTAATAATACTGCTCTTTGCATATGACAGTTCTTGCTTTAATGCAGGAGAATCAAGTTTGAGGTAAAGATTATTTTTGCGGATGAATATTTTTTCGGTGTGTTTGAAAATCATGCTTCCTGCCACTTTTTCCCACGAATTTATTACCCTGGATGCTGCAATTCCATCCTCCAGTTTATAGGTTTTGATCAATTCATCAATTACCTCTTTTAATGATTGTTCGTTTGAACCTTTCAATTTTTTAATAAATAAATTCCTAAATTACAACGAATTCCTGAACGGAATGGAATTGCCTTCCGCAATTTTAAATAATTTGTGATCAATCATCACTTCGTTGAAAATATTTTCCACTCTTTCCTGCTTGGTGTCGGTAATAAATGCTTGCCCGAAACTGTCATGGCTAACCAGCTGTATAATCTGCTTTACCCGGTTGTCGTCGAGTTTATCGAAAATATCGTCCAACAAAAGTATGGGTTTGAATCCGTTGATGTTCCTTGTATAATCGAACTGGGCCAGCTTAATGGCAACCACGAATGATTTTTGCTGACCCTGGGAACCAAATTTTTTCACCGGATAATTATCAATGTTAAAATACAAGTCATCTTTATGAATGCCTGAATTGGTGAACCTGCTAAAGCGATCATTTTCTATTGATGCCGCGAGCAATTCTTCCAATGGCCGATCGTTCATCTGAGAAAGGTACTGAATATCAACTTTTTCTTTCCCGTTTGTAATGTATTCAAAGTAGTATTGAAAAAGTGACATAAAATCATCCAAAAAATCTTTCCTCTTTGAGTGGATCTTTTCGCCATGTTTTATTAGTTGTTCATCCCAGATTTCAATTGCTGAAGGGTCAAAAAAGTGAGATTCAGCAAATCTTTTCAGCAAAATGTTTCTTTGAAGCAATGCTTTATTATAATTGATCAGGTCATCAAGATATATTTTGTCAAATTGTGAAATGACAGTATCAATATACTTTCTTCTCACTTCACTTCCTTCGTTTATCAAATCTCTGTCGTTAGGCGATATCATTACAAGAGGATACAATCCAATATGGTCCGAAAGACGTTCGTATTCCTTGTCGTTGAGTTTAAACTGCTTCTTCGAATTTCTCTTTTGGATGCAGGACACCTGGTCACCTCCATTTCCATTTTTTTGATAAGTGCCATGAATGGCAAAAAAGGGTGCTTCATGCAAAATGTTCTGTTGATCAACCGAATTAAAGTAGCTTTTGCAAAAAGACAGGTAATGAATGGCGTCAAGGATATTGGTCTTGCCGGCTCCATTGTTACCAATAAAGCAATTTATTTTATTCGAAAAATCAAATTCAGCTTCAGAATAGTTTTTAAAATTGATTATTTTGAGATGCTCTAAAAACATAAATCAAATTTTCGAAATATGGCTGGCCATTCTTTCCATCAGCCAGAATGGAGTTGACGTAGCTCCTGTGATACCAATAGTTTCAGCCTTTATAAACCAATCATTATCTATCTCATCTTCGGTCGAAACAAAGTGGCTTTTTTCATTTACTTCTTTACTAATACTGAATAATTGCCTGCCATTAGAACTATTTTTTCCACTCACAAATATAATTACGTCATGATCATTGCAAAACCTTTTTAACTTCGGAATTCTTTGTGAAACCTGGCCGCAGATGGTGTTAAAATATTTGAAGTCGGGAATTTCTGGGTTCGCATTTTCTAATTTGTGTGTAATTAGGTCTATGAATTTGTCATAATCCTCTTTATTCTTGGTTGTCTGAACAAACAACCTGATGGGTCGATGCGGATCTATTTTATCCATGCCATTCGAATCTTCAATAACAATGGCATTATTCTCAGTTTGGCCAACCAGCCCAATGACTTCAGGGTGATTTTTTTTTCCATAAATCAAAACCTGACCATTTATCTTTTTCATTTCCTCCCAGGCATTCCTTACTTTTTTTTGAAATTTCAGCACAATGGGACAGGTTGCATCAATAATTTCCATATTATTTATTTGCGCCTGGTTATAAGTTGAAGGCGGCTCACCATGAGCCCTCAGCATAACTTTGGCTCCAGCTGATTCTGTTAATTTTTTGTAATCAATGCTTACTAATCCTGAATCTTCAAGCCTTTGAGTCTCCTCTTCATTGTGGACTATTTCACCTAAACAACAAAGCTTTTCACTTTGTTGAAGTTCATTTTCAGCAATTTCGATGGCTCGCTTTACTCCAAAACAAAAACCTGCAAATGGATCAATGCTAACTTTCATTCAGAAATTAAAAACTTATGAATTATTCCTGATGGGAACGTTACAAAGATACCTTTTAATTCTTCTTTGAGAAAAAATCGGAAAGGTTCGTAGTAATTGTAATATAATTCGGAGAACCAGCCAAATGGTAAGCTGACCTGGCATAGTTAAAATGAAACTTCGAAATCCTGATACCAATACCCCACGAAAAACCAACAGTTGCAGTCTTCGTTTCAACCTTCATTTCCTGCCTTCTCTTATAATTATATCCGCCCTGAAGGCTAAGAATCTTAGCAATATATATTTCTCCTCCAACTATAAAATGCCTGGCGAGATTATCGAAAAATTCTTCCACACCGGTGTCTTGTTGAACCTCGCCGGTTATAGGATCTGTTTGTCTGGTTGCAGGGTCATCGTATCTTAGGTCCCATTTCTCAAGAT
The DNA here is from genome assembly GCA_963749345.1 of uncultured Bacteroidales bacterium. Classification (GTDB taxonomy): domain Bacteria; phylum Bacteroidota; class Bacteroidia; order Bacteroidales; family JAADJA01; genus JAADJA01. The sequence continues at coordinate 2,761,479 of CAVVMO010000004.1, forward strand.
GGTTATATAAAATTGAATACCTGAAAGGAAGATGCGCCAATCGTTTGGAAAGACCAAACTGAAGCTCAAAAGGCAGTGGCTCAATATTACCCCCATCATAAGCTGTTAATTGTCTGCCAATATTTTTTGCAATAAGTGACATGACAAAACTTTTATCGCGGCTAATATAGCTTCCTGCAACATCCACACCCATTCCAAATGAATTGTAACTTTCGAGAGAAGAATAGATGAACTTTAAATTTGCTCCTATCGCAAATAATGAATCGAGTCGTCTGCCCCAGCCAATATCGAGAGCTGTTTCACCTGCATAAAAAGTACCGGTTCGCTCTCCTGTGGCGTCAGCATAATCAAATTTACCATAGTCAACGTATTTTACTGATGCAGCAAAACTACCCAGTTTATCAAAGGTCCGCGAATATGATGCTGTTCCATAGTTAACATCAGTATAAAAATCAACATACGCAACTCCCAGATGGTTGTGCATTTCAGGGTTTAAAAGCGAAGGATTCGCCTGAATAACGTTAATATCGTTATCGTTGATAGTTAAAAAATCACCACCCATTGCGGCAATTCTGGCTGAAGGGGTTAGATTCAAAAACTCATATGTGTTATCACCCCCGATTTGCGCCATAGCATGAGGGTTAAGAAAAGCAATAAAAATGACGAGGTAGATAAACGGCCTGTATTTCACAATGTAAGTTTTTTGAAAATAGATGATTTAACAGATTACAGAAACGGAATTTTGTTAAATATATTTTTACCGGGATAAAAGTAAAAAAAAATCCGCCATTCGGCGGATTTTTTTATTTGATGGCATCCACTATTGCCTTAAAGGCATCGGGATTGTTCATCGCAAGCTCTGCTAATGCCTTGCGGTTTAATTCGATATTCTTTTTATGCAGCTTTCCCATGAATTCCGAATACGACATATCATATTCGCGAACAGCTGCATTGATCCTTTGAATCCAAAGACCTCTGAAGTTCCTTTTCTTTGTTCGTCTGTCACGGAATGCATACTGCTGGCCTTTTTCGTATGCATTTTTGGCCACCGTCCAAACATTTTTACGCCTACCAAATTGTCCTTTGACTTTTTGCAGGATCTTTTTTCTTCTCTGCCGCGAAGCGACAGCATTTACTGACCTTGGCATAATTTCTGATTTTTTTGCTTTAGCGTTTCGTCATCATAACGAAAACTTGGTGAGCTAAAGGCAAGTTAAACATTTATTTAATTACTCTGAAGCAAACTGCGTATGTTTCCATCATCTGCCTTGTCAACAATTGAAAAGTAACCCAGGTTACGTTTTCTCTTTTTTGACTTTTTTGTCAGAATGTGGCTTTTGTAAGCATGCTTCCTTTTTAATTTACCTGTTCCAGTGAATGAAAATCTTTTTTTCGCACTGGATTTCGACTTCATTTTTGGCATTACATTCAGTTTTTATATTAAGTGAAATAGTTTACTTCTTTGGTGCAAGGATCATGATCATCCTTTTGCCTTCAAGCCTTGGAAATTGTTCAACTTTGCCAAATTCTTCAGCTTCCTGGGCAAATCGTAACAGAATGATCTCTCCTTTATCTTTATATATGATTGTTCGTCCTTTAAAAAACACATCTACCTTTACTTTCGCTCCTTCCTGCAGAAATTTCATAGCATGCTTTAACTTGAAATTAAAGTCATGGTCATCAGTATGAGGGCCAAGCCTGATCTCTTTTATCACAACTTTAACCGTTTTGGCTTTAATCTCTTTTTGCTTTTTCTTCCTGTCGAAAAGAAACTTTTTATAATCAATGACTTTACAAACAGGCGGATTTGCAGTTGGTGAAATTTCTACCAGGTCCAAATCCTGCTCTATTGCCATGTTAATGGCTTCTCTTACCGTAAAAATTCCGTTTTCAACATTTTCACCTACCAACCGAACCATGGGGGAGGTAATCCTTTCATTGACTTTAAATGGCTCCTCAGCTTTTTTTGGAAAACCTCTGCCTTGTCTGAAAAATTGCTTAGCTATTATTAATCCTCCTATTCGTTAATTAATATTTAATGCGTCTTCTATTTCTTTGTTTACCATTTTTACAAACTCTTCGAGGGTAACTTTACCTTTATCACCCTCACTTTGTTTTCTGACAGCAACGGTTCCTTCCTGTTCTTCCTGCTCACCCACAATCAGCATATACGGAATCTTCTTAAGTTCAGCATCACGGATTTTTCGGCCGGTCTTCTCGCTTCTGTCATCAATTTGGGCGCGAATTTCGTAATTATTCAGGAAACTTAAAACTTTTTCTGCATAATTCTGATATTTTTCACTGATTGGCAATATAATAACCTGGTCGGGAGTAAGCCAGATGGGGAATTTTCCGGCCGTGTGCTCGATCAAAACAGCTACAAATCTTTCCATTGATCCAAAAGGCGCCCTGTGGATCATTACCGGACGATGTTTTTCATTGTCGCTTCCTTTGTATTCCAAATCAAAGCGCTCAGGTAAATTGTAATCCACCTGGATGGTTCCCAATTGCCATTTTCTACCAATGGCATCCTTTACCATAAAGTCCATCTTGGGACCATAGAAAGCCGCTTCTCCATGCACAACCACTGTATCCATTCCGCTTTCTTCCGCTACTTCAAGGATGGCTTTTTCAGCTTTGTTCCAATTCTCGTCAGTGCCAATATATTTTTCGTGATCGTTTGGATCCCTCAAAGAAATCTGTACAGTAAAATCATTGAACGCAAGGGCTTTGAAGATTTTCATCACAATAGCCATTACTCCTTTGAATTCACTTTTAACCTGGTCGGGTGTACAGAAGATATGGGCATCATCCTGGGTAAAACCTCTTACTCGTGTCAGGCCATGAAGCTCGCCGCTCTGCTCGTAGCGATAAACCGTTCCAAACTCGGCATATCTGATAGGTAATTCTTTATATGAATGCGGTTTGCTCTTATATATTTCGCAATGATGCGGACAATTCATCGGTTTCAGGAAAAACTGCTCACCCTCGATAGGAGTGGAGATGGGCTGAAATGAATCTTTGCCATATTTGTCGAAATGACCTGATGTTTTATACAACTCTACATTACCAATATGAGGAGTGATCACCGGTTCATAACCAGCTTCCTTTTGTACTTTCTTCAGAAACTGCTCAAGCTTTTCGCGCAAATGGGCGCCTTTGGGTAACCACAGCGGTAATCCCTGACCCACCTTTTGCGAAAAAGTAAATAACTCAAGTTCCTTACCGATTTTGCGGTGATCACGTTTGCGGGCTTCTTCCAGTTTAACTAAATATTCATCAAGCTCGCTTTTCTTCGGAAAGGTGATGCCGTAAATTCTCGTTAACTGTTTCCGTTTTTCGTCGCCACGCCAGTAAGCCCCGGCAATATTCAGGAGCTTGACAGCCTTGATGGGGCCGGTGTCGGGCAAATGAGGGCCCCGGCACAGATCAACAAAGTTTCCTGATTCGTAAAACGTGATCTCACCATCTTCCAAATCGTTGATAAGTTCAAGCTTATATTCATCGCCCTTCGAAGTAAAATATTTTATTGCATCTGACTTGGTAACTTCTTTGCGAATGTATTTATGCTTTTCCCTTGCAAGCTCAAGCATTTTGTCTTCCAGCTTTTTCAGGTCGTTTTCTGAGATTGGCTGATCGCCAAGATCGATATCGTAGTAAAAGCCATTTTCAATGTCGGGGCCGATTCCGAATTTAGCTCCGGGATAAAAGAACTCAACCGTTTCAGCCATCAAATGAGCCGAAGAGTGCCACATGGTGGATTTCCCTTCATTGTCGTTCCATGTCAATAATTGTAATGTGGCATCTGAATAAATAGGTCGTGTAGCGTCAATGACCTGTCCGTTCACCTTTGCTGAAAGGACATTCCGGGCAAGTCCCTCGCTGATGCTCGCTGCAATTTCGAGGGAAGTTACACCAGCATTGAATTGACGAATGCTGTTGTCCGGAAAGGTAATATTGATCATATTTTCGTTCGTTGTAATTAAAAAAGTGGGTGCAAAAGTAATATTTTATCGAATAGAAGCAAGTATTAAATGCAACCTGATGTTATAAACAACGTGCGGGGGTGAATTGTTGCTGGATGCTTGTTTCTTGTCTCTAGTTGCTGGTTTATAAGGGCAAAAGTACTGCTTACCCTCATGGCTGTGTTTGAACACTTGCCTGCTGATACAAAACGGGAAGGCGAAGTCAAGTTTTTTGGGGGGAAAGTTTTTGGAAAGTTGAAAATAGAAAGTGGAAATTTGGGTGGGGGCGGGCGCTTAACCTGTCACCAGTCTGATGCGCTGAAGGCTGCATACAAGAATTGGGAGAGTGGGTATTAAATTAAAAATTAATATATACAATAGGAGCAGGTATCGTCAATACTGCTAATAAAATCAAAATAACCAGAATGTTGTAATTTGTTTTTAAAGACTTTTTATCAAGGTATTTATTTTGCCATTTTGTAATTCTAAATGAAACAAATGCCGAAATAATGAATATCGCTATTAAAAAGATTGATGCAATGGTTCCTTCTATCTCTAGATCTGAGAGTAGCTTTTGGAATATTAAAATAATTGCTAAAAGTACAATTACCGATAGAGTAAAAGATACCCAAGCTGATAATATTCCAATTAGTACTTTAATCCATTTTGGTCTTGCAAAATTCATATCATAGTTCATTATAATTCAACTTATATTATTTGTAATGAGTTTCTATAATGCGCTCTAACTTCTTAGTGTTTTATCCTCCCCCAAGCCAGCGGTTCAAACTTACATGAAATTTTCTGATTACACATAAACGGGATAAAAATCCAGTCCGCCTCTCACTAGCCGCGCGTACTCGAAGTACAATATTTTTGCGGTAAAAAACATTTGTATGAACAAATTAAAACGAGTTTGCGGACTGGACGTGCACAAAGATATAATTTTTGCGTGTGTCAAAAAAGGGAAATACCAAAGTGAAGTCAAACAATTTTCAACAACCACACAAGGTCTTTCAGAATTAAGCCACTGGATACAGGGAGAAAAAGTTGAAAAAGTTGCCATGGAAAGCACCGGTATTTATTGGATGCCCGTATGGCGTGCGCTGGAGAGCGATTTTAAACTTTTGCTGGTTAATCCATATTTTATAAAGCAAATGCCCGGGCGAAAAAGTGATGTTCAGGATGCACAATGGATAGCTACGCTTTTAGATAAAGAGTTATTGAAAGGTAGCGTTGTGCCGGACAAAACCATAAGAGTCCTGCGCGATTACATGAGGCGCTATGCCCAGTTGCAGGGTAAAATGACAAGGTGCTTGCAACAAATAGAAAAACAACTATCCAGGTGCAACATCAAGATAGCTTCATTAAGTTCAACCATTGGGAGCAAAACGGTAATTGATATTGTTGCCAGTATTTGCAAAGGGCAATATCAACCGGAACAACTATTGAAGTTAGTGCATGGTAGAATAAGGAATAAGCATGGAGAAAAAGTAAAACAAGCCTTGGAAGGCATCATTGATGAACACGACATATTTTTGTTGCAACAGATTTACGCTGATTACATTCATATCCATGATCAATGTGAAGCATTAGTGGGTCAAGCCCAAAAAGTAGCAGATGAAAATTACCAGCAGGAAATTGGGTTGTTACAAACAATACCCGGTATCAAAAAATTATCTGCCATTATCATATTTGCAGAAATCGGAGGAAAAATCAATTTGTTTGAAACAGCGCAAAACCTTACCGGATGGTGTGGTCTTCGCCCAAAAAACGATGAGAGTGCAGGAAAAATAAAAAGCCGATCCATAACAAAAGGAAACAAATACCTGCGCAGGATACTCGTACAAACAGGGTGGGCGGCAAGCCGAACAAGAAATTGTTACCTGAAAACAAAATTTGAACAACTCAGCATTCGAAAATCAAGCAAAAAAGCTCTGATAGCAATTGCACGAAAACAACTGGTCATTATTTGGAATGTGCTATCCAAAAATGAATCCTATGCCGAACCACAAATTGTTTTATCACCTGAGCAAATTGAAAGAAAGCAAAAATATTATCAAGGCAAACTTGAAAAGTTATTTAAAACAAATGAAAAGGCCGGCTAACTTTGTGGTGGCAATGTCCATCAACTGATGGATAACCCCGTTTACAAACTGGCATCCTCGTTATTTTAACGAACAAAAACATATCTTCCGAAAGGAAAGATGAAGAAGAAATTAGCAACCCCATTGCTCTACATTTTTGTTAAGTAACCGAGGATTTATAGAAGAAAGATAGGGAAAAAGCTTGAATTAAAAGAAATCCTTTAAAACAAAACAGCCGGCTTTCACCAGCAGGCACTTTAAACTTTTTACTTTTTCCTTGTTTCTTGTTTCTTTCACCAGGCAGAGGACTTCAAAAAAAGGCAACTCAAGCAAGAAAACAATTATCAGAATTGAAAGGGAAGCGTTTGGGGGTAATAAATAACCGTTACAACGGCAACTGCAAATAGCATGGTTCCCAGCAGGGTGAATAAGATGCCGATAAACTTTTTCTTTTTCAAAAAAGAATAAAGCCCAAAACCTAAAAAGGCCAATGCAAATATAAAAAGCAGCGTGATCATTATTTCTCTCTATTGTATCATCAATTGCTGTGGAAGTTCAAATAATCCTGCCATAATCGATCAATACTCATAAACCTGTCCGTTGAAATAAATCTTGGTTTTGCTGTTTCCTAAAACATAAATAACCAAATCACGAATCAGGCTGATCTCCGTCACCTTTTCGTAACTGATGGTAAAGGACTCGCAATTCTGAAATACTTTAACAAAACTACTTTGATCGAGGTAGGCGATGGTATTAAAGTCGATCCTGCTTGGCTGCGGAATATACCGCTCAACAACATAAATCTGCCCGTTACAAACCGTTTTAAAGAATCCCTGTTCTTCAAAGATCAGCACTTTGTCTTCGACTGTATAAAACGATGGTTCATACGAGCTAATGGTTTTAACTTCACCATTCTCAAAGTATTTCAGCTTACCCAGGTTATCCACATAAGCCAGTATTTCATCGCCAACCTGGAAGGATTTAGGCTGGAATGTTTCAAGCTGTGTAACTTCTCCCCGGTAAAATACATTGAATGCTTGATCGGGAATATCAATATAGGCAACAATATCGCGGCCAGCCTCATAAACCATGTCTTCAACAAAGGGATCGAGTACCTGCAATTTCCCAAGGTAATAAATATAAAACTCCTGTGTGGATGAATGAACAAATGCAATGGTATTATCACCCATTCTGAACGATTCAAGCGGATTATAAACTAAACCATCCATCACCGTCACTATCCTGCCTTTATAATATACCTTTAAATTTTGCTGAATCCTGTTATGCCAGCCTATAATACTATCTTTTATCACATAACCATCGCATTCGGTGCTTAGAACCTTAATTTTTCCATTATCATACACATTTAACTGCTCATAAAGCGAGTAACCAAGCAGGTAATCAGTGGCTGTAAATTTAATCGGATTTCCATCCATAAGGGTTTTCACTTCACCATTGCGGTAAACCTTTAATTTACTACCACCATCAATGTAAGCTACCAAAATGCCTCCAACCTGGTATTCCTGTATTGGCAGGTATTCCACCTGGGTGAACATGCCTGCCTCAAAAACCCAGAAATGCTTGAGGTAATCGTTAAAAGCTGCAAGGTATTGACTTTGCGCTGTAAAATGGATAAGGAATAGTAACGGGATGGTGAATAATTTTTTCATACTATTTTGCTGCTATAGTTTCAATTTCAATTAAAGCTCCAAGGGGAAGTTTAACCACGCCATACGCCGCTCTTGCTGGCGGATTCTCGGTATAATAGCTTCCATAAACCTCGTTCATTGCAGCGAAATTATTCATGTCGCTCAGCAAGCAGGTCGATTTAACCACATCCTTGAATGTATATCCGGCTTCTTTAAGAATGGCTTCAATGTTTTTCATCACTTGGGTGGTTTGTTCTTTTATTTCTCCGTCAACAATTTTTCCGGTAGCCGGGTCGATGGGGATTTGTCCCGAAATAAACAACATGCCGTTTGCTTCTATCGCCTGGCTGTATGGGCCAACGGCTTTGGGCGCTTGCGTTGTATGGATCACTTTCTTCATTTGATTTTTATTTATGATTGAAGGTGTAAAAGTAGGGAAAAGTTGTTGATGGAAAGCGATGTTAGACTTTAGATGTTAGAATGAAGACATTAGATGTACGATATTAGAGGATAGATATTTTGGATGGCACGAGTTACAAACTCGCACCAGCGGAGTTTTTATTTCTTTATTATAAATTTTCCATAGCTCTTACTTTTATTCCCATTATTTAATACCGTATAGAAATAAAGCCCATTTTTTAATTGCCCGGTGGTTAGCCTGATTTGTTTATTTTCAAGTAATTCAGATACAATTAATCTCCCATAATTGTCCCAAATATAAAGTGTAATATGTTTATATTCATTATCAGGAATCAAAATGTTTAAAACACTTTGACATGGATTTGGATATGGATACGAATAAAAAAGGTTGTTTTCTTCAATGCCCCAAGGCAATATTTGTGTAATTCGAATGTTGTCAATCATCCAGCCTTCTCTGTCATTTTCTTGGCCATCACTGTAAAAAGAGAACCTGAGCCAAATATTCTCAGGTTCTCCGCCGCTTGCTAAATAAAAACGAAAACAATATAAATCATTTACCCAGCCATTTGACTGCCCTGTGGCCAAATGACTTGCTGTAAAAGAATCATTTCTAGTGAAGTCTATTAAGTATGTTGTGTCTGTCCTCAAAACCTTCCATTCATTGCCCTCATCATAAGATACCTCCACGACTCCGTAATCACTAATTGAATCTGTATCGAATTTATGCCAAAAATTTATTTCCGTATTGCCACCATCTCCAAAACTCTCAGGTTCAAGTTTCAAAGTAAAAATTGAATGATTGTTGGCTGTGTAGTACTCGGAAGTATCCGTAATTATAGCATAAGGCGTAGAATAGGCCGTATCAAGAATTGTTTTGCTTGGTATTCCGATCTGCCAGAGGTTTGAGCCGGAATTATCAATGGTTAAGTAATTACATGGCTCTTCAAAGTTGATTGTGTCAGAATATAAAATGAAATACTGCGCAAAAGCACCTGAAAATTGCAGGACTGAAAATATTGTAAAAATGATTTTTTTCATAAGGGTTTTATGTTTGATTTAAATCTCTTTCCAAGCCTCATGCTCTACGCTAATAATCCCTGTAATCCTTTTTCTTATCCAGCTTCAGGTCCTGCAGCAGGCTGCTTTTGATGTTGATAGTAAAATTCCAGCTTTGTCTGAACCCGATGGGTATCCACGAAAAACGCATTTCCCAGCAATGCAGATCACGTGTAATATCTATGGACGTGTAAGTAAGCTCATTATTTTCGAAGTCCCAACCTGATCGAATTCCAAAATCCCATTTGGGTGTTATTTTAATGTTCCCATTTAACCCCAGGGTTTGTATAAGTTTTTTGGTTTTCGATATATCGTAATCCCAATACCCGTTTTTATAACTATATGCAATATTGTAGTTCAGGTCGTAGGAGATATTAATAGTCCATGGAATTGTCCAGTCAACATATCCCTCAAGGTTATCGTTTACATCCTGCAATTCCTGTTGCGTACCCGCCGTTGATTTTTTCTCCTGGGCAGGTTTATCGAAAGGTAATTTGAGTGAAAGCCCCATTCGCCAGCTTTGGCTTTCTGTGCGAAACAGCTTGTGGTTTACATCCCATTCAAATTTATTTATCCTTCGCCCGAGGGAATCCAATGCATAAGGATCGAACGAACTGTTATAATTGATCATGAGGTTTTTAAATAATGTGGTCCTTCCGGATAAAGTCAGGCGGCTAAGATTCAAGGAATCCCTGGCAATGTCATAAGAAGTAGAAATTGAAAAATCTTCGATGAGCACGATTTTTTTGGTTCCCGTTATCGTATCTTTTTCCGACCGGACTTTCATTTCAAGATTATTGCTCAACCGGAAACCAATGGCTCCGGATCTTCCATCTTCGGGGGTACCATAAATAAATCCATCATAAATTGAATATTTTTCTTTTTCACCACTCTCATTTATGTAGTACTTGTAGTATCCCCAACTCTGTGTGCCGAAGTCAGGTCTGATATTAAAAGAAACTGATGGCTTCATCACATGTCTGATAGCCTTTATCGGTCCGGCCTTATAAGAATACATCCCATAAAGGGTTGTACTCATGGAGGTGCTGAAATTGAAATCCCGAACTGCATTGAACCCGTATATTGTATCTGTACCGACATATCCATAAATGGGGCCTTCATTTAGATACAGGGTATCACTTCTCCAGCTATTAATGTGTTTCTGTGAATACCATCGTTCAGTATAGTTAAAGTTATTGGACCATACAATATTCCTCAATAACTTGATAGATCCGCTTGAAATCTGAACAGAATGTTTTATTCCATTTTTTAATTTTTCAGTGAAGCCTTCATCAAACAGCAACGAATCGTAAGTATTGATCCTGTTATCTCCAACCATGTTATAATTCACGCTCACATTATCATACCATTTCAACTTACCGGTTGTGGCTTTTTTTCGAAATGGATAGAATCGATCGACATTAAACGAAAAGCTTGGAAGGGTCATGTTCAATTCCTTAGTAATGGTATTTTGAGAATGATTTAAACTGAGATTTAAATTATACTTACCTGAAAAACTTGTTGAATAGTTGATGCTTGATTGAAAGGTATTGGATAAATAATTATTGCTGCTCACCGGATTGAATTTATTGTATTGGTTGCTAACGACATTAACGTTTGCTCCGAACTTGCTATTGGGCCTTGCTTTGGGATCCTGGTTATGAATCCACCTGACGGAAAAATCTCTGTTCCTTGAATAATCAGCTGTTCCTTCCTCGCCAAGAATATTTATTGCATAATTGGCATTGAGAAAACCAGTGTATTTATACAATTTCCTGTAATTTGTGCTCGGTTTAACTGCCCAGCTGCCAAGTGTAAATATATCTCCAAGAATTTTGAAATCAAGATAGTCATTAATGGCAAAGTAGTAACCGCCATTTTCGAAATAAAATCCTCTTTGCGCCGACTCGCCATAGGTAGGAATCACAATGCCTGAACGTTGCCCCTTTTTATTGGGAAACATTCCAAAAGGAATAAATAAAGGAGTTGGAACATCTTCAATAACCAGATTGGCTGGTCCGGTAATTATTTTTTTGTCAGGAATTACTTTGGCTCTTTTAAAATTAAAAGCGAAATGCGGGTCTTCGTGCTCGCAGGTAGTATAGGATCCCTCATAAACGTTTGTAACATCATCTGGCATTTTCTTAACCGTATTTCCATGCAAATAACCCTGAGCATCTTCAGTAATAACCTTTTTTACCAAACCCTTTTTGGTCTCATAATTATACTTAATCGATTCGGATTCAAAGCTGTTATCTCCCATTTTAAAGACAGGCCTTCCCTGATCCTTGCCAATAGAATCTTTTGTTCCTGTAGCATAAACGGTATTATTATTAAATTCAATTTCAATATAATTAGCCTTTAAATTAATATCTTCGTAGCTGATGTCGTTTTCATAATACATATATACTTTCTGGCTTTTAACATCCAGACGTATAGAATCGGTCGATTTATAATCAACACGCGATTTTATGGCATTCGGAGAAAGACCAAACTGTATTGAATCCTGTTGAGGTTCGGGGATTATTAAGGAGTCAGGTAAAACTTTTTTGCTTATAGTATCGTTTAGTAACAGCGTGTCAATCTGTGCTAATGCAATGAGGTGCAGGCATATTGAAAAAGGTAAGAGTAAAAGAGTTTTTTTGCCTGGTTGTGTTAATAAACTGGTTGACAATTTGTTTAACTAAAATGGTGGATTAAATATTAAATTTGCAAGTATTGTAAAAAAATAAAATTAATGATTCAAAACTAAACAAAAAATATTCCAATACGGTGAAACGGCTTTTATTATTTTTTGGTATTGCAATCTTATCAGGTCTTATGGGGCCAGAGGGCTATACGCAAATAAAAAATAAAATTACCAAGGTTGTAATTGATCCCGGACATGGTGGAAAAGATCCCGGAGCTCTTGGGAAAAATTCGAAGGAGAAGGATATCGTGTTGGCTATTGGTTTAAAAGTGGGCAAATTCATTCTTGAGAACATACCTGAAGTTGATGTGATTTATACCCGCAGCGCTGATGAGTTTATCGAATTGCACAAAAGAGCGCAGATTGCCAATGAGCATGCCGCAGATGTATTTATTTCCATTCATTGTAATTCAATTAAATCTCCGCAGGCTTATGGCGCAGAAACTTATGTGATGGGCCTGCATAAAACACAGGATAACCTGGACGTTGCCAAGACAGAAAATGCCGCTATATATTACGAGGAAGACTACAAATCGCAATACGAAGGTTTTGATCCAAACACAGATGAAGATTATATTGTGTTGTCAATGTTTCAAAGCGCCAGTATTGATCAAAGCATTAGTTTGTCCTCCAAGGTCCAGGATTATTTTACTAAAAGCAACAACAGATTTGATCGTGGGGTTAAACAAGCCGGATTCTGGGTCCTTTATAAAACAACCATGCCGGGAATTCTAATAGAGTTAGGATTCCTGAGTAATGCAAATGAGGAAAAATTTCTACTTTCTGAAAAGGGCCAGAATGATATGGCAAATTCGATCTTCCTTGCATTTAAGGAATTCAAAGATGAATTCGAGGAAATGAATAGAGATTTAAAGCCTGTCGTTATAGTTGAAAAGACGCAAGAACTAATACCAGTTGTTTACTACAGGATTCAGTTTGCCTCTTATAAAAAGGAAAAGACTTTGGATTTTAAAAAATTCAGGGGCTTATCGGACATTAAAATGTATCAGCATGAGGGTCTGTTTAAATATACAACCGGAAATGATACTTCATTACAAAAAACGAATGACCTTAAAGAGGAACTAATAAAACGGGGATTTACAGATATATTTATAGTGGCTTTTATCGATGAAAAAAGGATTCCTTTAGATGAGGCTAAGCAATTATCGGAAAATAAAAATTAATCGAATTGAATATTATACAAAGAAATATCACTATAGTCCTTATTGCATTTAGCATCATCGCCTTTATCGTGTTTTATCTTTTGTCCGTTAAAATCTTCGATAATAGTAATTTTTATTATATCTTGGTTGAGGATGCTAATGGTTTAAATGAAAGTGATATTGTTTACATCGAAAATGAAAGCCTGGGCAAAATCAATAAAATTGATACAGCCAGGAACGGATCAGGAAATATTTTGCTTAAAATTAAGCTAAACAGAAATGTAAACCTGCCCGACAGATCCACCTACCATATAATTCAAGGTCATGATGATAATACAAGGAGGATCGAAATTAAATTGAAGGCATCGTCAGGATATTTTAAAAATAATGATACAATACCATTATTTATATCTGGTTTGGTAGCTGACGACTATAAAGAATCATCGATTGCTAAGGATACCGTAGGTTCAAACCCAGACACTGTTATCATTCACAGGGAGCCCGAAAAAGTAAAAGAAAAGGTAAAACCTGTAGTCAAGGAAAATTTGGTTAAACCTGTGATTCCTCAGAGCAACAATAATCAAATTATCTTGAAGGTTCAGTTCCTTGTTTCCCCAAAGGAATTGCCCCTTGATTCTAAAAATTTTAAAGGTTTAAATCAGGTGAGTTTTTACCGTGATAAAGGTTTGTACAAGTATGTTTCCGGAAATGAAAACGAATTGTCAAAGGCGGTCGATTTATGCAAAGTGATAAAAAAACAAGGGTTTCCGGATGCTTTTGTTGTAGCCTTCAAGGGGGATGAAAGAATTTCGATGAGTGAAGCTAAGCAATTATTGAAAAAATAGTGTATTTTTGTTTTAAATACATTTCTATTGAAACTGTCAAAGGAATTTAAAATCGGTTTAATAGTCATAATCTCTCTCGCACTTTTGTATTGGGGTTTTAATTTCCTGAAAGGTGAGGATATTTTTTCCAATGAAAGGGTTTTTATAGCTCTTTATAAAGATGTAGGAGGCCTCGATAAAGCAAATCCGGTAACAGTTAATGGATTGACAGTTGGTCATGTGCGCGATATGAATTTCAGCAATGATGGAAAAGCCAATGTTGTTATTGAGCTAATAATAAATAATTCAATAGCAATACCCAAAAATTCAATTGCCAGAATTGCCAGTTCCGATTTGTTAGGATCAAAAACCGTTGAAATTATTCTGGGAACCTCAACTGAATATGCGGTGTCCGGTGATACTTTAATTTCTGAGGTTGAAATTTCTATAAAAGAAGAAGTTAGCAGACAACTCAAGCCTCTAAAAAATAAAGCTGAGGGATTATTGGTCTCAATTGATACGGTTATTACCATGTTGAATAGTCTATTCAGTAAAACAAATACCGATAATATATCAAGAAGTGTGGCTCATATTGCGGGCTCATTTGAGAACCTGGAGAAAACCACCAGTACCCTGGATGAGCTTATGACTGAAGAGAAAAACAGGGTAGAAAGGATACTCATTAATGTGGAGTCAATTACACAGAACCTCAAAAACAATGAGGATAAACTAAATAATATTTTTGCAAACTTCTCAGCGATTTCTGATACTTTGGCTAAGGCAAGATTCTATGAGACAATACAGGAAGTTTATTCTACCATGAATGAACTCTCCGATATTTCGAAGAAAATTAATACCGGAGAAGGAAGCCTTGGAATGCTTGTCAATGATGATTCGTTGTATGTTGAACTAGAAAAATCATCCCGCGATCTAAATCTTTTACTTGAAGATATCAGGTTAAATCCTAAAAAATATTTTAAGATCTCTGTGTTTTAGGAATACTGTAGCTATTCAGGAGGTAAAAGGACGACGACCTTCCAATAAGATTTAAGGAAGGTCGTCGATCTGTTTAAGAAACTTTAATTTCCCTGTTGAATTTTATTTTTGCTTCATCAAGTTTAGGAATCTCAATAATTAAAACACCATTTTTGTGAGAAGCTTTTATTTTTTCGACATCAACAGTTTCCGGCACGGAAAAGGACCTGCAAAACGAATTGTAACTGAATTCTTTTCTCATGAAATTTTCCTTTCCCTCGTCTTTTTCTGTTTTCTTTTCTGAAGTAACCGTAAGGATGTTTTTTTCCAGTTTTACTTTAAAGTCCTCTTTATTCAGGCCAGGCGCTGCAACTTCAATTTCAAAATGGTTCTCATTTTCTTTAATGTTGACAGCCGGTACACTGTAATCTGCTCCATCACTGAAGAATGAAGAAATTAAATCTTTTGCAAAAAAATCATCCCGGTAGTAGGGTAAGTAGCCTCTTTTTCTTAATACTGGTAACATAACTTGTGTCTCCTATTATTTAATTGTTAATTTTAAAATTTTCAGAACCTTTTCAAAATATGTTCCAAAAGAAATTTCAATATAAATAAGCCAGAATTAAATCAATATTAAGACAAAAAGGCAGTAATGTAATTAAAATTCGCGAAATAAGAAGCCATAATGGCATGTTGTTGGTTAATAATCCAAACTTTTCTTGATTAGAGATAAAGCCTTTTCAATTTCTTTAAAAGATATATTGAGTGGTGGAGCTATTCTAAAGGCATTAGGACGAAACAAAAATCTATCAGTCAATAATCCGTTAGTCAAAAATCTATTGACTATACTATCAGCTTCGGTAATAGAAGGCAGATCAATTCCAAGCATCAAGCCTATCAATCTGATTTCACCGATTTTATTATTATTATTATTCTCTAATTCAACTTTAAAAAGTTTTCCTTTTTCATTGATCCCTTCCAAAATCTTTTCATCAAGGATGACATTTAAATTTGCTATTGCTGCTGCGCAGGAAACCGGATGTCCTCCAAAAGTTGTAATATGTCCCAATTCAGGTTCGAATGCGAGGGTATTCATAATTTGTTTGGAAGAAATGAAAGCACCAATAGGCATTCCGCCACCCATTCCTTTTGCGATAGTTAAGATATCAGGAATAAAATCAAAGTTTTCGAAGCTAAAAAGTTTTCCTGTACGGCCAAATCCCATTTGTACATCATCCAAAATCAATAATGTCCCTGTTTCATTACATTTTTGCTTCAGGGCTTTTAAATATTCCTGATGCGGTAATATGATACCTGCTTCAGCTTGCACGGATTCAGCAATTACACAAGCTGAACACTCTGTTATTTTTTGAATATCCTCAAAGTTATTGAACTCGATAAATCGAACATTAGGTAATAACGGGCGGAATGGATTTTTTAGAGATTCGTGACCCAAAACACTTAATGCACCGTGAGTACTGCCGTGGTAGGCATTTTTAAAAGCAACTATTTCTGAACGCGAAGTATACCTTTTTGCCAGTTTTAGAGCACCTTCATTGGCTTCACTTCCAGAATTGACAAAAAAGATTGATTCAAGATTTTCAGGTAATAAGTCACTAAGCATTTTAGCAAGTTTAACTTGCGGATTCTGAATGTATTCACCATAAACCATTAAGTGCATGTGTTTCTTAAGCTGTTCATTGATGGCCTTAACAACTTTTGGATGACTATGACCAACATTACTGACTGATACACCAGAAATCAGATCGATATATTCCTTTCCTTTTTCATCATAAAGATAAATTCCTTTTGCCCGATCAATTTCAATGGCTGTTGGTCTTTGTGAAGATAAGCCTAAATGTCTGAAAAAGAGTTCACGATTGTTGAGCATAATAAGTGATTGTTTTTTTCAAAGATATTTAAATAAATGTAAAATAGCAGGAATTACTTATTTTTGAAAATCCACATTTTCTTATTAAATGATTTAAATGAAAGATAAAGTTGTAATTATAACAGGAGCTTCATCAGGAATTGGGAAAGCCCTGGCTAAAAAGTTTGCAGAATTACATGCTAATTTGGTCTTAGCCTCCCGGAATTCAAGTGCTCTTGAAATGTTAGCTGAAAAGTTACAAGACCGAAAAATTAATTTGCTAATCGTAAAAACTGATGTTAGCAAAGAATCAGATTGTAAGGAACTTATTGACCGAACGGTGAAAAGGTTTGGCAGGATTGACATTTTAGTTAATAATGCCGGTATTTCCATGCGGGCTTTATTTGAAAACACAGATTTGACAGTAATAAAGCAACTAATGGATGTTAATTTCTGGGGAACAGTTTATTGTACAAAATATGCACTACCATACTTGCTTACAGAAAAGGGTTCTGTCGTTGGGGTTTCCTCAATCGCTGGATATAAAGGTCTGCCGGGAAGGTCAGGCTACTCTGCCTCCAAGTTTGCAATTCAGGGATTTTTGGAAGTTCTGAGAATTGAAAATATGTCAAGAGGATTGCATGTTTTAATTGTGTGTCCTGGATTTACCGCATCTAACATTCGAAACACTGCCCTCGCCGGAGATGGATCTCAACAAGGTGAATCTCCAAGGGATGAGTCAAGTATGATGACCTCTGAAAAAGTTGCTGATAAAATTATTATTGCCATCCAAAAAAAGAAACATAGGATTATCATGACCTCACAGGGAAAATTGACTGTTTTGCTTAATAAGTTTTTTCCAAAGTGGATGGATAGGATCGTATATAATCATATGGCTAAAGAACCCAATTCTCCTTTTAAATAAAGAATTTTCGCAATTGCGGAAACCATAAGCTTCATAGAAATTACTTCGAACGGGGATGGAAAGAGAGGATTGTTTCCCGCAGGTAATCACGATCAAGATGGGTATAAATTTCTGTTGTAGTAATTGATTCATGACCCAGCATTTCCTGCACTGCCCTTAAATCAGCTCCACCTTCAATGAGATGAGTTGCAAAAGAATGTCTGAATGTGTGCGGACTTATTGTTTTTTTTAAACCAATTTGGTTTGCAAGATTTTTAATAATTAAAAAAATCATTACCCGGCTCAAACCTTTACCCCTTTTGTTTAAAAAAACTATATCTGAGCTTTCTTTCTTTACTTCAATATGACTGCGTATTTTTTCTAAATAAATGTTGATATACTTTATTGCTGTACTCCCAATGGGAACCAATCGTTCCTTATTTCCTTTACCCTTAATTTTAATAAAGCCTTCAGCAAAATAAAGATTTGAAATTCTAAGGTTTATAACCTCAGAAACCCTCAGACCGCAACCATACAATGTTTCAAGTATAGCTTTATTTCGGGTACCTTCAGATGTGCTTAAGTCTATAGCATTAATAATGTTATTGATCTCCTCAATACTTAGGGTATCTGGTAGTTTTCTGCCCACTTTAGGGCTTTCTAATAATTCAGCCGGATTTTGCCTGATGATATCTTCCAATATCAGGTACTTAAAAAAAGCCTTTATCCCTGAAATCAGTCTGGCCTGGCTTTTAGCTGATAATCCTAAGTCGTTTATCCAATGAATAAATTCCTTAAGATCAGTTAAAGTTACTTGTTCAGGGGAAATATTTTTTTGACTTAGTTCAAGATATTGCGAAAATTTATCGATGTCATGACAATAAGCCTCAATAGAATTATTAGCTAAAGACTTTTCGAGTTTCAAATAACCTTTAAATCCATTTATATAGTTCTGCCAAATCATAATGATTTCTCAAAATTACATTTTTATATCATTGAATATTGTCCCAAAATATTTTGAAAATTTTATTAAGTATGAAAATCGGATTAGATTGATATTTATAAAAAGTTTTAAAAAAATTAGGTTTGTTTTAATTTAAATTTTACTTTTGCACCCCGAATTTAATAGATATTCAATAAAATGGCAAAGAAGAGCAAAGACGCGCGAGTTCAGGTTATATTAGAATGTACGGAGCATAAAAATAGTGGTCTGCCCGGGACATCAAGATATATTACCACCAAGAATAAGAAAAATAGCCCGGATAGATTGGAGTTGAAAAAGTATAATCCGGTGATGAAGAAAATGACATTACATAAAGAAATTAAATAATTTGAAACATGGCAAAGAAGGTTATTGCAACTCTGCAAACAGCGGGTAAAAATTATGCAAAGGTTATCAGGATGGTTAGATCACCAAAAACTGGTGCTTACACTTTCAAGGAAAATATTTTGCATGTGGAACAGGTAAAAGATTTTTTAGCTAAGAAATAAGCTATTAATAAATGACAATCTTAAAGGCTTTTTCCTGTTCAGGAAGAAGCTTTTTTATTTAAAAAGAATTTATATGGGGTTACTAAATATCTTTTCAAGAGAAAAAAAGGAAAAGCTTGATCTGGGACTGGCAAAGACAAAAGAAAATGTTTTTACCAGGATATCAAGAGCGATAGCCGGAAAATCAAAGGTGGATGATGAAGTTTTAGATCATCTCGAAGAGATTCTAGTTGCCTCAGATGTGGGTGTCGATACTACTTTAAAAATCATTAATAGAATCCAGGATCGGGTAAATCGGGACAAATACGTTGGAACCACAGAATTAAATTCAATACTTAAAGAAGAAATTGCATCCCTGTTGCAGGAAAATAATTCCGAAGACAATTTTGATTTTATTGTACCAACTGCGATTAAACCTTATGTCATTCTTGTAGTGGGTGTGAATGGAGTTGGAAAGACTACAACCATTGGGAAACTTGCATACCAGTTTAAACAATCCGGGAAATCAGTATTGCTTGGAGCAGCCGATACCTTCAGGGCAGCGGCCGTTGACCAATTGGTAATCTGGTCTAATAGGGTAGGAGTTCCAATTGTCAATCAAGGTATGAATGCTGATCCTGCTTCAGTTGCTTTTGAAACACTAAAATCTGCGATATCTCAAAATGTTGATATAGTTATTATTGACACAGCTGGAAGATTGCATAATAAGGTCAACCTGATGAATGAATTGTCAAAAATTAAAAGAGTGATGCAAAAACTTCTTCCTGAAGCACCCCACGAAATACTTTTAATATTGGATGCATCAACCGGCCAAAATGCCATAGAGCAGGCACGGCAATTCACTGCTGCCACTGAGGTTAATGCACTTGCTCTCACTAAACTTGATGGAACGGCAAAAGGTGGCGTTGTGATCGGAATATCGGATCAATTTAAAATCCCTGTTAAATATATCGGTGTTGGTGAGGCAATAGATGATCTTCAGGTATTTAATCGTAAAGAATTCGTTGATAGTCTTTTCAATTAGTAAATCTTAATACTTCACTTTGCGAACAAAATATTATAATAAGAAAATAAATGTGGTGTCTCTGGGTTGTTCAAAAAATCTTGTAGATTCTGAGGTTCTTATGGCCCAATTGACAGCAAATGATTTTCAGGTCAGCTTTGAAAAGGATGCAGATGCAGACATTGTGGTAATTAATACCTGTGGTTTTATAAAAGATGCTAAGCAGGAATCTATTGATACAATTCTTCAGCATGTAAGGGCGAAGGAAAGGGGCCAGGTCAAGAAGCTTTACGTTATGGGATGTCTTGCTGAACGCTATATGAAAGATTTGAAGAAAGAAATTCCTGATGTTGATCAATACTTTGGGGTAAATAGTTTAAAGGAAATAATTTCAAGCATTGGCGGAAATTATAAAGCGGATTTAATTGGTGAGCGGCATTTGACCACACCTTCACATTATGCCTATCTGAAAATATCTGAAGGCTGTAACCGGAATTGCACTTTTTGCGCAATTCCTATGATGAGGGGTAAACATATATCAAAACCAGTGGATGAAATTATTAAAGAAGCCAATAATCTTGCTGCAAAAGGGGTGAAAGAACTAATTCTCATTGCTCAGGATTTGACGTATTATGGAATTGATTTATATAAAAAGAATCAGTTTGCTTTTCTGCTGGAGAATTTGTCCGAAGTTAAAGGTATCGAATGGATTCGGTTACATTACGCTTACCCGGCGGGATTTCCAGAAGATGCTATCAAGGTAATCAGGCAGAAATCTAATATTTGCAAATACATTGATATGCCAGTTCAGCATATCAATTACAGAATTCTGGCCTTGATGCAACGTGGACACTCCAGAGAACAAACCATCCAATTACTTCAAAAAATCAGACAGGAAATACCAGGTGTAGCTTTACGCACAACGATTATTGTTGGTTTTCCAGGTGAAACACAGGAAGAATTTGATGAACTCCTCGATTTCATAAGTATATATAAATTTGACCGTTTGGGTGTTTTTATGTATTCTCCCGAAGAAGACACCAAAGCATATAAACTTCCGGATAATGTTCCCGATGAAGTAAAAAAGGAAAGAATGGAGAAAATTATGGATGTTCAGCAATCAATTTCTTTAAAGCTTAATATTGGCAAGGTTGATAAAGTATTTCAAACGATAATTGACCGGCAAGAAGGCGAATATTTTATAGGCCGAACAGAATTCGATTCTCCGGAAATAGATAATGAGGTTCTAATAAGCTCAAATAACAAAGATTTATTAATTGGAAATTTTTATCCAGTGAAAGTTTCCAAAGCTGATTATTTCGATCTTTTCGGAACAATTTCCCAATTTTAAACGCTTTACCAAAATAAATCATAATATCCGTTGGCGGAATACTATACGAAATTGGATAGTTTACAAGTCATGTCTTCTCTGTATATTGCTTTTGCAATTCACATTAATTGAGCCATTTATGAAATTATAAGCCAGCTTAATCATTATTAGCGGATATATAGGGATGATTAATTGTTTGTTAATTAATGGATTATATTTTTTGGCATAGAGATTGAATAATATTGCGCAGTTCTTTGATTCATAAAAATACAACATCAAACTGGTTAATGTAATCTAATAATTTTTCATGGTGGTTAATTTTTATTTGTAAAATTTGGTTTTGGTTGGTTAATTAGGCCAGAAAACTTGAATTCAAGTGTTCTGGCCTTTTTTTATTTATTAAAATCAAGACTGGTCAATTATTTTTTAATTTTGGCTTTTATCAGGCGTTTAAATGGCAGAATTTGCATCCCAAAGCAAATATTTAATAGGTTCTTAATTAAATTGGGTGGATTTTATTCAGGTTGATGAAAGTATTTTTTATAACAATTCTGTTTTTCTATGCCCATTTGACTATATATAGCCAGGAAATGCTTGGTATAGTAAATAGCAATTATTCCGGAATTTATGGAATCAGTCTGAATCCTGCCAATATGGTTGGATCGAGGTTATACATGGATTATAACCTGCTTTCTTTTCAGTCCTCGTTTGTAAATAATTATGGTTACGTTGAAAGGAATGACTATTTAAATTACTTGTTTCATGGAACAGTTCCTATTTATTATACGGAAGATAATGAAGAACGGAATTATGCTATTTACAGGTCTGACAACAATTATTATGGTTATTTTAATCAAAAATTAATAGGTCCTGCAGCTATGATTGTCGATGGCAAACATGCCTATGGGATTACTACTGCATTAAGATCAAGTACTTCCTTTCAAAATCTCCCCAACGAAATAGGAGTGTTTTTATATGAAGCCATTGATTATACTGAACAACAAGGAATAACTTATAACCATGAAAAAGATATTCAGATAGGCTCCCTTGCCTGGTTTGAAGTTAATTTCAGCTATGCTTATAATTTTCGAAGGTACAGGTGGGAATCATGGTCAGCCGGAATTACTGTGAAACCTTTGCTGGGCATGATGGGCACATATACAAATATTTATAATTTACAGTACCAGGTGCACAATGATGATTCTGCATCTGTGTATAATAGTAGTTTCGATTATGCCTACTCTTTACCAGTGGATTATAACGATAACCATTTTCCACAAGATCCATTAGTTAAGGGGTTTGGGATTGGGGTTGACCTTGGAGTGACTTATACCAAGACAACCAAGGGTCATTCAACAAAGTATTATGGCCGCTTATGTGAACAAAGGTATGACGCCTATAATTACAAGATTGGGATCTCGTTTCTTGACATCGGTTATATCAATTTTACTAAAAAAGCCCGGCAAACATCTTATATAAATACCCATACTGAATGGTTTAAGCCTTATGATACATTACCTGTAAATTCGGTTAACGAAATTAATGCGAAAGTTGATTCCTATTTTCTTGACAATTCAGAAGAAGTGACCCGTAATGAGAAATTTACAATGCATATACCACCTGCTATGAGTCTGCAGTATGATTATTCAATCAAAGATTATTTATTTATCAATGCAACAGTTGTCTGGGGTTTCAATTTTGGGCAGGCATATGTAAAAAGACCCTCTATTCTTGCCATCAGCCCCCGATTTGAAACCGCCCGCGCGGAAGTCAGCCTACCTATATCAATTTATGAATGGAATTGGAAAAATCCCCGAATAGGATTTTCATTACGCTATGGCAATTTCTTTTTCGGGTTTGATAAGATCAATACCATACTCGGTTTTTCCGATTTTAATGGATTTGATCTATATGCTGGCCTGAGATTGAATCTTACAAATAATTTTAAAATGAATTATATTAAGGGATTGTGTGGTAACAAAAAGCTTAGAAATATAGAAATGTTTGATTATAGAAATTTTTAGTCATAAAAGCTGACAGCCGTAAATAAATATTGAACATTTGGTTAAAATTTTTTCGCAAAGTAAATGTTAAATTAATCATGGAAATTATGAAAAAAACGATCTACTGCCTGTTTGTTATTGTGTTAGTATTCATCAGCTTTTCCTGTAAAAAAAATGTCAACTTTAATGATCTTGAAGAAAGAGATGATTTAATGTACCTTGATAATTCGACATATTCGGGTGGATGTAGCGAATTTCAACCCGATGGTAAATTGAAGGCAGAAATGAATTACCGGAATGGAATTCTCGACGGTAAATACTCCTCCTTCTTTGACAATGGTAAAACTGAATCAGTAGGATTCTATGTTAATGGATTAAAAGATGGTGAGTGGAAAAGGTATTATGACAATGGTGAAAAATACCTTGAAGGCCAGTTTGTAAAAGGCAATAAGAATGGTTTATGGGTTTATTGGTATGAAGACGGAAAGATTGAATATAAGGGCCAATGGGAAAGTGACAACCAGGTTGGTCTTTGGCAAAGCTGGTATCCGGATGGCAAGCTTCACTCGGAAATTGAGTGGGATAAGGGTCTTCAGCATGGGAAGGAAATAAAATATTATAATAATGGCAATAAACGCAGTGAAGGTTTTTTTGAAAATGGGAAACAGGAAGGTATTTGGAAATGGTATTTTGAATCGGGCAAGATTGAATCGGAGGAAAATTGGAAAGGTGGCCAGCCGGATGGTTTAGTCACCCATTATTACGAAAATGGAATCAAAAAGAAAGAGGGAACTTGGGAAAATGGCAAGAAGAAAGGCATTTTTAAAGAATGGGATGAGACCGGCAAATTGATAAAGGAAGAAAACTTTGAGTTGGATATTATTGTTGTAAACCGAAAATAAAAAAACCAACTAAACAAAAAAAAACCGGCTTTCAGACCGGTTTATTATTTTTTTATTAATTCAATTTAAACAGAATGGGCATATTAAACTGCACCCGAACAGGTTTACCCCTTTGTTTTCCAGGCTCCCATTTTGGCATGTTCTGAATTACGCGAATAGCTTCTTCATCGCAGCCGCCCCCAATTCCTCTCAGAACCTTTACATCAGTTACACTTCCATTTCTTTCAACTACAAACGTTACAAAAACTCTTCCCTGTATCCCGCTTTCACGCGCCATTTGAGGATATTTAATATTTTCGTTGAGGTATTCAATTCGTGCAGCTTCTCCTCCCGGAAAGCCTGGCATTGATTCAACAACAGTAAAAATCTGTACTTCTTCGGCTTCTTCTTCCTTACTCACTTCCACGGGGACATATTCCTGTATTTCAGTTGTCTGGTCAGCTTCAGCGTCAATTTCAATTTCATCCTCAATTACAACGTCATCATCTACAATTTGAATGATGGTAGTTTGCTGAAGGGGTGCAGGAGGAGGTGGCGTTTTATCCTGTTGTGTGATTTCAATCATTTCTTCAGGAGTATCATCTGCAACCCGGGTAATGAGTTCTAACTTTTGTTTTTCATAAGATTTCCATTCAAAAGCAAGCAAAGTAATTCCGAGGGCAATTATAAGTCCGACCTCCAGGAAAAATACACTTTTATTTTCCAGATTTGCTTTTAGTGATTTCTTTTGATCGATCATATTTTCAGGGTATTAAAAGTTTAAATTTAAACGCTGCTAAATTACAATAATTGTAAACAAGAACAAAAAAATTAGATTTTCATTGCAATTTTAAGACAAAATTGATGCCTCTTTCTTAAATCTGAAGTCTTTTGGATTTTCAGGAGCCAATAAGTTCAGCATAGGCCGTGGCATCGTAAAGCTGATTAATCTCTTCGGGGTGAGTGAGTTTTATTCTGATTATCCATCCCTTCACATACGAATCGGTATTGATGATTTCAGGAGACGATTCAAGGATCGCATTGAATTCTAAAACCTCACCCGAAACAGGCATGAACATATCCGAAACCGTTTTGACAGCTTCAATGGTACCGAAAACTTCTTCTTTACCCAATGATTCGCCAACGGTTTCAACCTCTATGAAAACAATATCGCCTAATTCTTTTTGTGCAAAATCAGTAATTCCAATATATGCTTCATTGCCCTCAATTCTTAACCATTCATGGTTTTTTGTGTACTTTAAATTTGTTGGAAAGTTCATAAAGATTATGTTTTTAATTATGGCCAAAAATAATAATTAAAGAATTTGAATTCCAAGCAAATTTTAAAAAATTGTCATTATTGGCTTGTTGAAAAATGTGTTTTGATGCCGGGAATTATAAAATCAAATTTATTGGGCAAGGGAGAATCTAAGGCTGATACCTCCTTTGGTCGTTGAATTTCGGTATTGCGAAGCCAGGAAAGGATTCGTTGTTATCTTATCGAAAAACAACCGCAGGGTAAGTGCTTGGGAGAGCATATAATCAAGGGAAAAATTGATAGATGTTACTTTTTGACCTGCCGATACCTGGTTTAAATCCGAATCAATGCTTCGCAAAACTGTTTTGTTATTACGTATTGAAAAGTCTGCCTTAACGTTGATGTCGCTCTTAAACGTTTTACCTGATCCTCCGCTCAAGCGCGCAAATGAAATGGGAACCTCTTTAAACCGATATCCAAGTCCAATAATGAATTCTTCACTTGTCACTTCAGTCAGCTGATTATTGGAAAAACTCAACGAAAGATTTCTTGATTTTTTCATTTCCAGTTTACTCATCAAGCTATTCTTAAATTGCATATCAACGTTGATTAAAGGGCTGAACTGTTCAGTAATCGTAACATTGTTAAATTCAAACTCAGGAAAAAAGTCTCCGCTGTTTATGTTTCGGTTGTTGGGAACAGAGATACCATCAACGATGGTATCGCTGAAGTTAAGGTTTGATGTAAATGAACCTATGTTATAAGTTGATTTATATGCATGGTTTAGTGTGACGGATTTAAAGATGCTCTGCAGAAAAGGAATCTTTGAAAGCCCACTGTATGAAACTCTCCAGTTTGGGAGAGGTACTTTAGGAAAAGGATTCAGGCTTACTTTATCCGGATTTTTTCCGGAGTAAGCAGCAATAAAGGAAGGCAATAATACATATTGTGAAGATGGTCCATATCCCTGTGGAAATCCTGTTGAATCATTGACGGGTAAATCCCTGGGATCTTCACTGGCTTTTCGATTGGCAATATCAATCCTGTAATCCTTCATGTCTTCGAAATATTGGGATCCATCATTTGGGAGGGAACCTCCAAATGCTGTTCCCCAGGTTATATAGGAGGTGGAAAATGTGCCCATTTCCATCCGGCTGCTTTCTTTGAAAACATTATTGTTTGTATCATACACATAATAGGTCTGTAAATTATGCGATTCCATTCTTTCAGCAGTAAGTTCTATTTTTAAATCTTTAAAAGGCTCAACGGTAGCCCGGAGGTTCATCGTTTCGTTTGCTGTTTGTGTAAATGCAGTATTTAACCTGGAACTGGTCGTCAACCAGCCCTCCTGGTTAAAGTAGTCGGGACCGGAAGGTTGCGCACCGAAAATAAATCCCAAACCGGGAGCATTTTTACTCCAGTTGTTTCCAATGACATCGGGCACCGGCATAAATCCTGGCATTGAAGTTCCATCGTTAACCGAATATTGAAATGACAATTTCTTAACGCTGATAAGTAATTTCACAACTGTTTCAAACGCTATTTTACCGGCATTGATTTTCGGTTTTACCACTTTCGTTGAATCTGCAGGATTCTTGGTTTCTTTTTCTTTTTGGGCTGGCTTTTTAGGAGGTGGTTTTTTGGGTGGTTCATTGATTTTCTTCAGAAACCCGACTTTGTTATATAACTTATTCAAATCAGCATTCCCATTGATGTTCCAATTTACATTGTTCTGAACTGTATTCCCTAGTTCAGCCTGGGTAAACCGCGGAGAAGCAATCCAGTTATAGGCTGCATTGTAACCCGCAGTGGAGGTCACCCAATCCAGCCCCGGAAGTTTATTAACTGGAATATTATAGTTGACCCCTGCAGTCTGGGTAAATTTATTTTTCGTACCACCTGAATATATCTCATCCCAGACCTGTTGCTTTTTCATTTCCGGTGTAATTATCTCAATGGTTCCTATTCCATTTATATCGAGGTCGCCATCTACATTTGGGTCTTCATTCCAGGTTTCTTTGTTAGATCCTGGATATTCATTGATATAAGAACCGGCATTCGCATTGTAATTAAAGGTCAATGCCTGGGTGAGGTCGAATTTCAGATCATAAATTCGATTCCAAAGCCATGTTTTATTATAGGTTGGATAGGTTATTACATCTCCAAAGCTCTTATTCCTTAGTTGCCGGGTGCTGTACATTCTGTTCATTTCAGTTCTGAAGGAAAACATTTTTGGAAGGAAATAAAAATTAAAGTCCTTGACGATGGTGAGGGCTTTAGATTTGGAGATGGCTTCATTTTTTTCAAAAGGCTTGATGTTTTTTGGATTGGCGTTATAATTATATCCCAATCCACCCATGTAATTTTGCTCCACCGCATTTTCAATATCAATATTCCGGTGATAGATTTTAGAATATGAATAAGAAACATTAAAATTTTCAATGTCGTATATCCTTGATTTGGTCTGAGCTCCAACCTTGTCTTTCCTCACATTCATGAAGTTAATATTTTTCCTTTGCGTGTAATCAATGGTGATAGCTTTGAGTGAATCTTGCTGAGCTTCCAAATTATAAGAATCCAATACATCATTCAATATAAGGTCCGGATCAAGGGGATTATATTTTGGGGTTAATCTGGATTCTGAATAATCAAAATGCATGGGAATTTTAACTCCGGTTTTTTGTGGGAAAAATTTACCAAGTTCGATGTTGGTCGCAATGTCAAACTGCGAATGTGCTTCAAGCTGGATTTCGGTAATTTTTTTTTCGATACTGGCAAACCATGGTGAACTATACATACCTGATACCACCACATTTCCAAGGTCAGCCAGATTTGTTGATATCCTTGCGGTTGTTGCCCAACCGGTTTGTTTATTGAAATCGGAAAGCCGGAGCTCATTCACCCAGATCTCAGCACATTTATTTTCTCCATCGTCTTCAGGGTTAACTTCTGTCTTTTTTGGATTCCTGATCCCGATCATCATGGCTTTAACGTCACTTAAACTGGGTGAACCATATACCGTTACGCGGTTATTTCCGTCATAACCATAGTAACGGGAGTAAAGCTCGACAGGTGAACCGGGTTGACGCATGGCTGTATTCCTTTCAAGCTTAAACTGTGCAAGCTTTTCAAGGTCTATGTCGAATTCATTGCTCTCAGGCCATATAAGATCAGGGGACTTTTCGCCCCAAATTGTTGGAGTTAAAGGAATTTCATATTCATAGTAATTCTGGGTAAAATCGGAACCCAGGCGGATAAAAATAGTTAAATCACCATATTTGACTACATCGTTTTCTTTGGATTGTTCAGCATGAACAAACATTTTCAATCGCTTGAATTGTCGCATGTCAAACTCTGAAGTTTTATAGGCACCTACTGCATCTCCGTCTGCAAGATCACAAACCTTAATTACCAGTGATTGCTCGTTCATCTGAGTGAGGTTGGTTGTTCCGTAATTAACTTCCCTATCTATTCCGGGGGGCTCTATATAATTGATAGGCTCTCTGGTAGCGTTTTCTTCAATATTAACTGCAGATAATTCAAACGATTTGGAATTGATCTGGCTTGTCGTCAGGTAAACATCCGGTTCAAGGAGCTCAGCACTGGAAGGATATCTCCTCCATTCACCCCTTACGAGGTCAAGAGTTGCAAAACGCAAAACGATGGGTTCGGAAAAATCCTTTAAGAACATACGCATGAAGCGGATGGATTTAAAGTCATAAATATTGCCTACAATTTTGCTTGCTTCCCTGATTGGAATCTTAAACTGGTACCATTTCACTGTTCCCACCTCACCATTGGCAAGCTGAATTCCGGCGGCCTCCTGTACGTCGCTTATAAAATTTTCTCCCACAACCATGTTGTTGGGTCGAAGGCTGATTTTGTATTGAAAATATCGTTCTCCTTCATTTAGGGTATTATCATCATTCAGGTCCTCTGCGTTGGGTTGCCTGGAATTCCCGTCGTACACACCTCCGCCTTCATTTTCAGGTGAATTCCCGTCGGATCCATTGTATTCTTTGTACCTTTTTAATATGCTTCCGTAAGCTGGATCACTGTCATAATCATCTCCTCTGAAATTGTGATAATTGTCTCCTGAAGGATCATTGTTGGCGAGCAGGTAAGCCGTCGATCCATCTCCATAAAGATCTCTTACTTTGTCGATGTAAGTATATGCACTGTCGTATTCCGATCCGGTAGCAAAATAGGTTCTTTCATCTTCATTTCTTAAACCATCATATCCCACATCCTGAAACTCACGGGCACCCGCCTCGCCTGAAAAAGATTGGACGAGATCGAGGTTGTTTGGTGTACGACCCCACACGGACCTTTTTATAGCGCTTTCCTGAAAGGTGGCAGATATTGGCAGCCCATGCTCATAACTCTTTCGCGAATCTTTAAGAATATCTTCAGAGATATCACCAAGGTTGATAAAAAGATCTCCGCCGGTATTGCTGGTATTGATAGTTCCTGTTGCAAATGGGTCCATCACCCAGAATTCGATATACTCAATGTTTGTAGCTTCAAAATCCGGTGTTTCGATTTCACGCATGATACCGCCCCATCTGGATTCGGGGTCTTTAAGGGTTCCATCTTCGTTTATCCCCATCGAAACACCACTGACTCCATTAGCATCATAATTATATTGTCCTCTTTCCTCGGGATAAAATGCCACATTAAAAACCCCGATATTTGTTGGAGTTCCATTGGCAAGATCTTTATTTGGAAATACTTCCTGCTCCAGTACCTGCCTTACAAAGTTATTTGATAGCTCGTCATTCGAGACATTATCAGGTTTTAAATTTCCATTTCTGTCGTAAAAAACGCTGGGATCGATTACATACCAGGCAATTTTCGCACGGTTGAATCCGGCATATATTGTATTTGTCTCATAATTAAATCCTGATTCGGGGAACATTTCGGGCTGAAACTGTGGAGTACTTCCGAGATACCAGAAGTTTGAACTGCGCAGGTCAATAGTTGATTTGGTTCCTTCAAAATCATCGATGTAAGATACACCTTCGCTTCCCACTGCCCTTGAGTGACCCGGAATAAAATGAGCAAATTCCCCATCAATAGCTACATTGGATGGGGCTGAAGTACTGATGAACGGAAGCTTGTCCACCAACCGGGTAATAAACCTTGATTCAGTCTGATATTTATAATCCAGTCCCCATATTGTATTGGAAATGGGATCATCGCCATAATTCACCTTTTCAGTAAGCGGCCTTTCATGAAGGTTAAGCACGGTGCCTCCGATATGAAAGTCTTTGCTGAAATCGTAATCAACGTGAGCACCCATCAGCCGTTTTGTCTGAATGCTGAACATGGTGTTGCTTTCCATTGAAATATTGATGGGCGTTCCTGAGTTCATAATACCTTCATTTATGATCCTGACCCTGCCTAATGTGTAATCAACGGTATAGTCGACATTTTCTGCAAGTTGAACTCCTCCGGCAGTAACTTTGACTGATCCCTGTGGCACATTCAATGCATTGAGAGAAATTTCAGAACCTGATTGAGACTTATAATATCCTGAAATAAGAAATTTATTTTTTTCGGTGTATTGCTGAGCTCCTGTTTTTGTGAGGGTATAGAGCGAATCGTAACAATATTTATCGGCTAATTCAGTAAAATTTTCAGCTACGAATTTATTCCTCAAATATCCACCAAAAGGTTCCAGGACAGTGAAAAATATGCGGCCATTCTGTGAATTCATTGTTCCTCCCTGGGTCGCGGCATTGTCCATAAAATCGAAGGTTCCATCACCTTTTGGAAGCGGATTCAATTGGGCATCAAGATTATCCAGGTTAAATACATTGATCAAAGGGACTCCATTAAATGGTCCTTCTTCAAAATAACCTGTTGGAACGCCACTTTCGTCGCCCGAATAGAGAATGTTCAATATAAAATCTTCACGGTTCACCTGATAGGCATTCAGAGAATAAACATTTTTCATCATAAGGTCCCATAATGGGCTTCTGATATCGGTATAAGTACTTTTTAAAAGCTTAACAACCAATGCGCTCTGGCCAGTGATACCTTCATCTGAAAATTCTCCTACCTGGTAAATTGTCGAATCGCCTCCAATTCGCTGGTATTGGTAAGCAATAGCAAGAGTCTGGTCGGAATTAAGCGTACTATTAAGGGAAATAAATCCGAGTTTGCTATTGAAGGTGAATTCATTCGGGCTAAGTTTTCGCGCAAGCTCGATTTTTTCAAAGTCCTGACCTGCATTAAATCCAAGGCTGAGCAGATAGTTATTAACGAGATTAATATCCCTTACTTTGGTTGTGTCTTCAAGTATTTCGAACAAATTATTGGCAAGGTTTCTCGGTAAACTATCAAGCCCGACTGGTGATATGATGTCGCTTTGGATCCTGTTGTATTCACCCAGGTCGGTAAAAGCTACGATGTTCCGGTTTTGTGTGACCGCAGCACCAATGTTGGTAACCCAAACTTCAATTTTTGTAATGTTAATACTGGAGGTAATAATAGGAAGGTCAGCCAATGCTCTGTCAAAATTATTCCTGAAGGCATGTGCCAAAAGAAAATGTTTGTTTTCTTCGTAATCGTCCACTTTGATTAAAAAATCATTGGTTTGGGCTCCTCCCTGAACTGTAATATTGGAAGTTTGACTTTCCTGTTCCGAATATAAGGCCGTAACTGTAGTTCTCCCGAATCTCATTTTTGATTTAATCCCAAACAGGCTTTGGCTTCCGGTAATCAGCGTACTGTTCAATGGCAGGCTTACATCACCAGCTTCAAGTAATTGCAATATTTCATCCTCTTCCCCTTCGTAGCGCAAATTGAGCTTGTTTTCAAATTCGAAAGTTGCTTCTGTATTATAATTGGTTTTGAACTCTATTTTATCACCTATTTTGGCTACCACATTCATCTGAATTTTCTCCTGGAAGTCAAAGTTGGTTTGGCTACGTTGTTTAACAGCCAATGTCGGGTCATCCCTTTTATTTGATAGCACCTGGAAAATTAACTCCACGGAACCGGAAGGCCTGATGTCAATGGTGTGTCCGCCGAAAACCTTATCAAAAGCTTTACCCCCAATATAAATAGAAGGAATAATCCCGTCTTTTCCACCTGCTCCTGCTGCATTTGCGCGTTCACGCCAATAATCCTTTACGGAGTTTTTCAGGTCGTACTCCCGGTACTCATCAAGCGACATGTAGGTTGGCGGGCGGTAATCCAGATCACCCATTTTATGCTTCAGGATATATTGACCGCTTTCAGGATCATACTCCACATCCGATTTGACATTGGAAGTTTGCTTTAAAAACATCGGATTGGTATTTTCATTACCGGTGTAAGGAAATAGTTCTTCTTCCGGTTTGTAAGGAAGGTTGATTTTGTTGGTTGTATCTCCTTTGATGGTCGAATCAGGCGGGTAGAGAAACTTGTTGACTTTATAGCGGTTGTCAGATATTTTATATTCTCCTCCCATGCCTGATAGGGTGGAAAATAAAAATACCAGAACAGTAAAAATCAAAATATTTTTTACGATCCGCTCCAAATAATAGTCTTTTCTAAAATGAGAAAACTTTGAAGAACTCTACCAATTGTGAATGCTGTAAAGTTGTTCAAAGCATCAGTTAACTAAAAAAAGATTATATTTTATAAAATTTTTAATGCTTCTTTAATTAATACTTCAACCGGCAAATCACCACCCACTTTTTCAGCGATTTTATTCAATGCTTTTTCCGCTGCAATTTTATTGAATCCTAACACTGTCAGACCTGATAACGCTTCATCTTTATTCGTATTGTATTGTGCAGGCATTATTTCCTGCGACAGCTTTCCTTTATCAATCTTATCTTTGAGATCAATGATGATACGCTGTGCCGATTTTGCTCCAATTCCTTTGACTGATTGTAAAATATCAGGATTGTTTTCCAGAATGGCCTGGTATATTTTCTGAGGTGCCAGTGCCGATAGCATGAGCATGGCTGTGTTATTACCAATTCCGGAAACAGAAATCAATTGACGGAAAAGCTGACGCTCCTGTTCCTCAGCAAATCCAAATAAAACGAAACCAACAGGAGTAGTGGCTTCGTTTTTTATGGCTAAATGTGTAAACAGTTTGAAAAAATCCTGATCTTTAAGTTTAGAATATGTATTAAGTGAAATGTGGATCATGTAACCAATCCCATTACAATCTAAGATTGCATAAGCCGGATTTTTCTCAGCTAGTTTACCTTCTATATAGGAATACATCTCTTTTAAATCCTGATATTATTTATTGATATATGACTAAAGTTTAAAAAGATCGCTAAACTATAAATTAAAATAACCGGAAATTTGAGCACTGAAAATAATTTGTAAACATTTTAATTAATAAAAATTGAATTAAAATTGTACAACTTAAATGAAAGTAATTATTAGTTTTGCCGGGCTGTTAATTTATTCACAATAAAAATAAAAAGTAATGGATACGCTATTCACAAAAGATGCATTTGATTATCATTCGAAAGGACGACCTGGTAAATTAGAGGTGGTACCTACCAAGCCTTATTCAACTCAACGTGATCTTTCTCTGGCTTATACACCAGGTGTTGCTGCACCTTGCCTGGCTATTAAAGACAATTTGGAAGATGTCTATAAATACACCGCCAAAGGAAACCTTGTAGCTGTAATTTCAAACGGTACTGCTGTGTTAGGTTTGGGTGATATCGGACCGGAAGCCGGAAAGCCTGTGATGGAAGGAAAGGGACTGCTATTTAAAGTATTTGCTGACATTGATGTGTTCGACATAGAGGTCAACGAGAAAGACATTGATAAGTTTGTTCAAACTGTTATCGCCATTGCACCCACATTTGGAGGCATTAATCTGGAAGATATTAAAGCTCCTGAATGCTTCGAAATAGAGGACCGGATAAAAGCAGCCATTGATATTCCTGTAATGCACGATGACCAGCATGGTACTGCAATTATTACTTCCGCCGGCTTGTTGAATGCTTTGGAAATTAATGGAAAAAAAATAGAGAATATTAAAATTGTGGTGAACGGTGCAGGCGCATCAGCTGTTTCGTGTACACGATTATACCTGAAGTTAGGTGTTCGGCCAGAAAACGTGACTATGATTGACAGCAAAGGAGTGCTGCGAAAGGATAGAAAAGATTTGAATGAGATAAAAATGCAATTTGCTACTGATCGGCCAGTTCATACACTTGAGGAGGCTTTGGTTGGAGCCGATATGTTTCTCGGTTTATCAAAAGCAGGAGCGTTAAAAAAAGAATGGTTGAAAAAAATGGCCGATAATCCAATCGTATTTGCCCTGGCCAATCCGGTTCCTGAAATTCTTCCGGAAGAGGCTTTTTCAGTGCGCGATGACATTATCATGGCCACAGGAAGATCTGATTTTGCAAATCAGATCAATAATGTTCTTGGGTTTCCTTATATTTTCAGAGGCGCAATGGATGTGAGATCCAAAACAATTAATGATGAAATGAAACTGGCTGCTGCAAAAGCCCTTGCTGATTTAGCCAAGTTACCGGTTCCCGAAGAAGTTAATATTGCTTTCCATACTACCAATCTTAAATTCGGGCGCGATTATATAATTCCCAAACCTACTGATCCAAGACTAATTACCCATGTAGCTACGGCAGTTGCCAGAGCGGCAATGGAAACTGGTGTTGCCAGAAAACCAATTGAAAACTGGGATAAGTACAATGAAGAATTAGGGAAAAGGCTTGGATTAAGTAATCCCCTTATCAGGCAAATTAAATCCACAGCAAAGAACGATGCTAAAAGAGTAGTATTTGCTGAGGCGGAAAACTATAAAATGTTAAAAGCCGCTGAGATTGTATTGAATCAGGAGCTTGCTATTCCTGTTATTCTGGGCAATAAGGACACTATTCGTTCCCTTATCAAAGAAAATGACCTTGAACTGGAAGGTGTTGAAATTATTGATCCTAAATCGAGGAAGGAAAAACAAAGGAGAGATCAGTTCGCTGAGCTATATTGGAAAAAAAGACAACGAAAAGGTGTCACACTAACCTCTGCTCAGGATTCAATGACACATCGCAATTACTTTAGTCCGATGCTTGTTGAAACGGGTTATGCTGACGCGATGATCTCGGGTATTACGAGATCATACCCTGATACCCTTAAACCAGCGATTGAAATAATTG
This sequence comes from uncultured Bacteroidales bacterium, assembly GCA_963749345.1. GTDB lineage: Bacteria > Bacteroidota > Bacteroidia > Bacteroidales > JAADJA01 > JAADJA01. The sequence continues at coordinate 2,797,189 of CAVVMO010000004.1, forward strand.
GAAAAAAGGAAGGCGCAAAACTGGTTTCGGGTATGTATATCATCATTACGAAAGATGGCCCATATTTCCTTGCCGATTGCACGGTAAATAAGAATCCAACTGCTGAGCAGATGGTCGAGATCACCCTGCAAACAGCTTATGCAGTCGAACAATTTAAAATAAAACCCCGAATCGCTTTTGTTTCCTATTCTAATTTCGGTTCTAATGATGGCGCTATTCCGCAAAAACAAAGAGAAGCTGTCGCCATCCTGCATAAAGAATATCCTGAAATGATCGTAGATGGTGAAATGCAAGTGAATGTGGCATTAGATCCGGATATTCTGCAGGAAGCCTTTCCGTTTTCAAAATTGATAGGAGGAAAGGCAAACACACTGATATTCCCTTATCTTACTGCCGGTAATATTGCCTATAAACTGTTACAAACCATGGGAAAATTTGAGGTGATAGGTCCTGTAATTAATGGGTTAAATAAATCGGTACATGTGCTGCAAATTGGTTCCAGTGTTTCTGAAATAGTGAACATGGTGGCAATAGCTGTCCTGGATGCTCAGTGTGCAGAGAGAAGATTGAGAGATGGGAAGTGCAGATAATTACCGCTATTTATAAATAGAAATTAAAGGGTGAAGTTCAGTTGAAAATCACCCTTAATTATTTTACCGGAATAATTCAATAAATTTTATGAATTGAACAATTGCCTGTTTTGCGATCTGGTATTTAGGGATGTTAAAGTCTTTCCGGGATTATAAAACTTGCTGTTCAATATCATGGAGGCAATAATATAAGGTTTAAAGCTTGCTTCAATATAAGTCGGAATTCTGTATTTATCAAAAACTTCTTTCTGAACCTCCCCTTGTTTGCAAGATACCCCGGTAATATCGGCCGGCAGGCAATGCATATATAAGGCTGAACCATTTTTAGTATGTTTCATTAATCCCTGAGTGCATTCCCAACTTTTAAATTTTGCATTATAGTTTAATCCTTCCTGCTCGAGTTCTTTAAGTTCGTTGTCCTTATTTTGTATAAAAATTTCAGTCCTTCTTTGCATGATGTGCATAGGAGCCCAGCTTTTCGAATAAACGATATCGGCATTCTGGTAGGCCTCCTCCATTGAATTTGAAATTTCAAACATTCCGGAAGATTCATTGGTTTGTCTTTTTGCATCCGTGACAACTTCCGGTAAAAGATCAAACCCTTCAGGGTATGCCAGGTGCACATCCATTCCAAACCTGGTCAATAAACCAATGATTCCCTGGGGAACCGAAAGGGGCTTTCCATAACTTGGAGAATATGCCCAGGTCATAGCAATCTTTTTTCCTCTCAGGTTTCCCAACGATCCAAAATGAGTTTTTAAATGAAGTAAATCCGACAAGCTTTGAGTGGGATGGTCAATATCACATTGAAGGTTAATTATCCCCGGCCGTTGTGGCAAAACACCCTGCTGAAAACCATCATCCAATGCTGAAGCAACTTCACGCATGTACGAGTTTCCGATTCCCAAAAATTTATCATCACGAATTCCAATGATTTCAGTAAGGAATGATATCATGTTGGCCGTCTCCCTGATGGTTTCGCCATGCCTGATCTGCGATTTGGATTCATCAAAATCCTGCAGGGATAATCCCAGCATGTTGGCTGCAGATGCAAATGAAAATCTGGTACGGGTTGACTGGTCACGAAAAATTGAAACCGCTAATCCTGATTCAAAACAATTTGCTGAGATGTTTTCCTCTCTTAAAATTTTCAGCGCCTGGCCGACGAGAAGAATTTGTTTGATTTCGTCGTTTGACTTTTCCCATGTAAGTAAAAAATCATGCTGATGAAGATTGCTTTTCAGCCCTGAGATTTCATTTAATATTTTTTTTAATTTGGTAGTCATTTTTAGTACGATAATATCAATCAATCATTCATTGAATATATATAAGCTGCATAAAATGCAGAAGCAATCACAAGATCATGAATAGGGACTTTTTCATTGGGAGCGTGAGCTAATTCTTCATTCCCGGGACCAAACCCAATTACCGGAATTCCATAGAGGCCGTTAATGGTAACACCATTCGTTGAAAAGGTCCATTTATCTATCATAGGTTTTTGGTTGAATAACTTTTGGTAGGCCTTTACTCCATTTGTAATAACAGGGTTATTTTCCTCAAGTTTCCATGTTGGGTAATACTTTTTCATTCCATATTTAAGTCCTGTAAAAGCTGTCTCTTCATAATATGGAACTGCGATATTGGCACCATAATTCTGAATAATTTGTTTTAACTCTTCCATTGCCGAAGATTCTTTTTCGCCCCAGGTAAGGCGGCGGTCAATGTGCAAGCGGGCATAATCAGCAACAGCGCATAAAGAAGGACTACCGGATTTAAATTCGGAGATTGTGATAGACCCTTTTCCTAAAAATTCGTCGAAAGCTAAACGGTTGTTTAACTTCTCGATCTCCAGGGCAACCTTTGAAGCTTCGTAAATAGCATTCTTCCCTCTTTCAGGAGCTGAACCATGAGCTGAAATCCCTTTAAAGGATAACTGAATCTCCATTCTACCCCTCTGACCTCTGTATATGTGAAGGTTTGTCGGTTCAGTAATAATAACCATTTCAGGTATTAATTTTTCTTCTTCAATTAAGTATTTCCAGCATAAGCCGTCGCAATCTTCTTCCATTACACTACCAACAAAATAAATGGAAATATCATCAGGCACGCCAAGCTCCTTTATAATCTTAAGGGCTGTAACCATTGAAGCGACACCTCCTTTCTGGTCCACACTTCCTCTTCCATGCACAAATCCGTCAGCAATTAGTCCCGAAAATGGATCTGAAGTCCAGTTGTCGATGTTACCCCTGTCCACAGTATCGACATGTCCATCAATTGCTATTATTTTTGATCCTTTTCCTAATCGGCCTATCACATTCCCTAATCCATCTATCTTTACCTCATCAGCTCCATTAACTTCCATTTGCCTTTTGAGTTCCTGCTGAACTTCCTTTTCTTCACAGCTTAGGGATTTAATCCGGACCAGATTAGAAAGGTTTTGGGCTGTCAAATCAAAATATGCCTCAGCTAAAAGCTTTACCTTATTATAAATGTCATTACCCATCTTACAAAATTTGAATACAACCTACAACGAAATACAACAGCTATAATTTAACCCAGGCTGCAAAAATAAGTTTTCCATTGAATGTGCTTGAATTTATGCGGAATGATTTTTATATCCCTATAAGTACCTTAAAATTTTGTTCAACTTTTGGCAATTCTTTCATCGTTCAGACCATTCCATAAAAAAAATAAAGAATTTTTTTTACAAAAAGTGTTGTTTAATAAATATTCGATATATTTAGCAAAAAAAAGAACGCAAGAGTTCTTTGACTTAATATGTTGATTATAAATGTTTTCGGATGACACTTACCGTACAATCAAAGCAATTTCCACCAGGGTTTACAAAGAAAAAAGCAGTAAGTTTATAGCCATTGCGATTCCTGTCAAGGGCGAAGAGGAAGTAAATGAGCAGCTTAGGACGATAAACAAAGATCACCATGATGCAAATCATCGTTGTTTTGCCTACCGGCTTGGATTTAGTAAAGAAATATTCCGTTACAGCGATGATGGAGAACCTTCTGGAACAGCTGGAAAACCTATATACGGTCAACTTCTATCATTTGATTTAACAAATATTTTAGTTGTAGTTGTCAGGCATTTCGGAGGAATAAAATTAGGAGTAAGTGGTTTAATAAATGCATATAAAACTGCCACAAGGGAATTGCTCAATGACTCAGAAATCATTATTAAAACAATAAATGATATTTTCGATGTAGAATTTGAATACGAAAATATGAATACTGTGATGAGAATATTAAAGGAAAGCGACACAAAACCATTTGAAAATAGTTTTGAAAATAAATGTTGCATCAAAATTTCAATTCGGAAAAGCAAATCGGATCAGGTTATTGAAAAGCTCAAAAAGATTAATAATCTAACTTATAATCACATACAAATTATTTAAAAATAATGTTCAAAAATTCGGGTTGGTTTTATACACTATTAATTTTGAATAACCAAGAAAGATTTTACTTTTTTTTGTACTTTTTTTAATCGATTTTTGTTGACGAATTTCAACAGTAAAGCGAATTTCCACATAATGCAAACATTTGATTACAAATATTATAGTTTAATTAAAGATATATTAAATTGCTTTAATACAATTAGTTGCGAATGAAAAAAAATTGTAAAGCAGTTTGGGAGAGTTGTCTTAACGTTATTAAGGATAATATCAGCCACCAGAGTTTTAAAACCTGGTTCGAACCAATCAAGCCTGTTAAGCTTAATGACAATGTATTGACCATTCAAGTCCCAAGTCAGTTTTTTTACGAGTGGCTGGAGGAACATTACATCACGCTTCTCAAAAAGACCGTTAAAAAAGAGTTAGGCTCAGAAGGCAGGTTGGAGTATAGTGTTATTATGGAGAATTCCTATAATAATACGCCTCCATATACAGTTAACTTGCCCACTTCGAATAAGAATGCTACGGCTAATCCCCTGGTAAATATGCCAATTGATCTCAACAAGGGCTCCTCAAAAGATATTCCTAATCCTTTTATTATACCTGGTCTTAAGAAAATCAAAATTAATTCTCAGCTTAACGAAAATTATTCTTTCGATAATTTTATTGAGGGAGATTGCAATCGATTAGCCAGGTCGGCAGGATATGCCGTTGCAAGCAATCCCGGAAAGACTGCTTTTAATCCTTTATTGATTTATTCTAATGTTGGGTTAGGGAAAACTCATCTTGCTCATGCTATAGGTATTGAAGTTAAAACTAATTTTCCTGAGAAGACTGTATTATATGTTACTTCTGAGCAATTTACGAATCAGTATATTGATGCTGTAAAAAATAACAGCTCGAACGACTTTGTTCATTTCTATCAAATGATAGATGTTCTCATCATAGATGACATACAATTTTTAATTAAAAAAGAAAAGACACAGGAAGTCTATTTTCATATTTTCAATCATTTGCACCAAAGCAATAAGCAGCTCATCATTACTTCCGATAAACCACCTGTTGAAATGGAAGGAATGAATACAAGACTTCTGTCAAGATTTAAATGGGGACTATCCGCTGATCTTCAGGTTCCGGATCTCGAAACCAGGATTGCAATTATTGAGAAAAAACTTTATAAGGATGGTGTTGAAATGCCTACTGAAGTCATTGAATACCTGGCCTATAGCATTACAACTAATATCAGGGAACTGGAAGGAGCAATGATTTCAATACTTGCTCAATCTTCTTTAAATAAAAAAGCCATCACTCTTGAACTTGCCAAGAAGATGATAGATAAATTTGTCAAAAACACTTCAAGAGAAATTTCAATTGATTATATTCAGAAAATCGTTTGTGATTATTTCGGATTGCCCCTTGAGGCGATAAACTCCAAAACAAGAAAAAGGGAAATTGTTCAGGCGAGGCAGTTAGCAATGTATTTCTCGAAAAAACTCACGAAATCTTCATTAGCTACAATTGGTATGCATTGCGGTAACAAGGATCATGCGACGGTTTTGCATGCCTGCAGAACAGTGAATAATTTAATTGAAACAGATAAGCAGTTCAGGAATTACGTCGAAGAACTGGATAAAAAAATAACTTTATAGTTTATTCAGCAGCAGTGTTAAACAAAATACTGTTAGCCTCGTTTCAACTGTTTAAATTTTTATAAAAATTCGATCATGGCTGCTTTCAATGTTTTATTCCTATGCCATACAAATATGTGCCTGTCACCCCTGGCAGAGGGCCTTTTAAAAGATATTTTGAAAAAAAAGAATATTAAAGCCGTAATAGACTCTGCTGGCTTTGAAGCATACCATATCAACGAATCCCCTGATAAAAGAGCGACGAAAAAAGGAATTGATCATGGAATTGATATTTCGGCTAAAAAGGCCCGGCTTTTCAGCAGGGTAGATTTTACCAAATTTGATAAAATCTATGTGATGGACACCCTTACGAACAGAAATGCTTTATATTTTGCCAAAACCGATAAAGAAAAAAGCAAAATTGATTTTCTGATGAATGTCATTCATCCTGGCAAAAATGAATCGGTGCCCGATTGCTTTTACAGCAAACTGGAAGCTGGTGATGAAACCTATAAAATTATTGAAAATGCTTGCAAGGTGATTGCAAAACAAATGATTTGAATATTAATTAAGTTTTCTAACCAAACACATCAGTTTTGACGGGAATTCCAGATAAGTCATCTATAGAACAGGCTGCACATAGAATTCATAATTATATCCATCACACACCTGTTTTAACTTCTGAAAACCTGAATACCCTCATAGGGGCGGAGATTTTCTTTAAATGCGAAAACTTTCAGAAAGCCGGCGCTTTTAAATCCAGGGGTGCAACTAACGCAGTCTTTTCACTTTCAGAGGTTGAGATTAAAAAAGGTGTTTGCACTCATTCATCAGGTAACCACGCAGCAGCATTATCGAGGGCAGCGAAGTTAAGAAATACAAAAGCCTTCATCGTGATGCCTGAAAGCTCGTCACGCGTTAAAATTGCGGCAGTAAAACACTATGGTGGTGTTATTACCTTTTGCGAAAGTACACTGGCTTCAAGAGAATCGACCCTGGCTATGATAAAACAGGAAACAGGATCGGTTGAAATTCATCCTTATAACGATTACCGGATCATTGCTGGTCAAGCCACTGCTGCAAAAGAACTGCTTGAATCGGTACCGCAACTCGAATTGGTTATGGCTCCGGTTGGCGGTGGTGGATTGTTAAGCGGGACTTCGCTTGCGTGTAAATACTTCTCGTCCGGGACAAAGGTTATCGCTGCAGAACCGCAAGGTGCTGATGACGCTTTTCGCTCGTATTATGGACAAACATTAGTTCCTTCAGTAAATCCAAAAACGATTGCCGATGGTTTGCTGACCTCCCTCGGCAGTTTAACTTTTCCGATCATACAAAAAAATGTTCATCAGATAGTGACTGTGGGCGAGGAAGGAATAATCGCTGCCATGAAGCTTATTTGGGAACGCATGAAAATCATTATTGAGCCCTCTTCAGCTGTGCCATTTGCAGCCATCCTTGAGAATAAATTTGAACATAAGGGTAAAAGAATTGGTATTATCTTATCTGGTGGTAACGTTGACCTTGAGAAAATCCCATGGTATTTGCCGCATTAATTAAAGACTATTATTTATTGGTTCATTAAATGAAACCTGGAAAGCTATATCTTATTCCAACTTTTTTATCTGATTCAGCCAGGCCAGATTTTATATCTTCCTACAATAACCGAATACTTTCAGAATTGGATGAATTTATTGTTGAGGAATTGAGGACTGCGCGGCGTTTTTTAAGGTCGGTAGGATATAAGCGTGATTTTAATTCGGTTAATTTTTACGAGTTGAATGAGCATACTGACCTGACAATAATTGTGGACTATGCTGAACCTTTGCTTAAAGGAAAAGATATGGGTCTTATCTCAGAATCAGGCACCCCTTGTGTTGCTGATCCGGGCTCAGAAATGGTCTTGCTTGCCCATCAAAAAAATATTCCTGTAGTTCCATTGATAGGCCCAAATTCTATTATCCTGGCCTTGATGGCTTCGGGATTGAACGGTCAAAATTTTATTTTCCACGGGTATTTGCCAATTGATAAAAATGAACGAAAGCAATCCATCTTAGCAATGGAAAAAGACTCACTCTCTAAACACAGAACGCAAATTTTTATCGAAACTCCTTATCGAAACCTAAGCCTCTATGAAGCTTTACTAACCATTTGTTCTCCTGAGCTGAAGCTTTGTATTGCCTGTAATATCAATTCAACAGATGAATTTATACACACCATGGCCATCAGGGAGTGGAAATTGACAAAACCTAACATTCATAAGAAACCATCCGTTTTCCTGTTGAATTTTTAGCCAGAATACTAAGGCGTCACCTTTAATTTTTGGCCAATTTGCAATATGGAAGTTTTTGAAATATTGTTCAACAGGCATAGGTTTTCGATTGTTGTTGAATACAATTTCGAAATTTTAAAGAGTGTATCACCCTTAATAACTGTGTAGTACTGAGTTTCAGATCCATTGGTTTGAGTAACTTCCTTTTTGGGATTTGTACTTCCTATGCCAAATAATTTATTACAGATTTGCAAAGAGTCCCCCAGTAACTTCTTTTCCTGCAAGCTTAAGAGTTTGGCCGGATCAAAAACCTTATCTCTGTATCGGACTTCGAAATGAAGGTGATGGGTTGTTGCTCTGCCAGTCTGGCCAACCAAACCGATTATATCTCCAGCTTTAACATCATCGTCGACGCTAATCAAAATTTTTGAAAGATGGGAGTAATAGGTTTCAAGACCATTGAAATGCCGAATAATAACCAGATTGCCATATCCATTATGGATGATTCCTGCAAATCTGATTCTTCCATCGAATGCAGCCCTGATGCTGTCTCCTGATTCTGCTTTAAGATCAATTCCGGTATGGCTTCCTTTAAATCCACGAAGATATTTAAAGGTATCCAATGGAAATACAAAGGCACTGTTGTTTTCAAGCAGATTAATGGTTCTGTCGTTGAATGGTTTTTCCTTTTCTCTGCTATAGGCATGGATTCCTTTTGTTTCCCAGTTGTTGGTAAAAAGGCTGTCGTATGAAAGATATTTGTTATAGTCATCGAGATAGGTCCAGCGTTTATTGGAAAAGAGGAGGGCCGGCCTCCCTTTGATTACCACGGTATCCATTATATCTCCAAAACTATTTTGAGCGCCGGAGGATAGAGATATAATTAAAGGTATAAAAAGAAATAATATTTTCATCCGGGCCATAACGCTTAAATCAATTATGTTTAGAACAAGGACAGCAGTGATGATAAGGCAGTTGTTTTCATTTCAGATATGTAATTTTAACTGACCGTTATTGAAAAAAAATCCCGCTGAAGGCGGGCGCTTATGCGGAGAGAGAGGGATTCGAACCCCCGGACCCTTGCGGGTCAACGGTTTTCAAGACCGCCGCAATCGACCGCTCTGCCATCTCTCCGCCGGCAAAAATACAATTATTTTTTTTCCGGCAAGGAAAAGTTTAAACCTGTTCTGAATTTTATCGGTTTTTGAAAAGCAATTCAATTCTAAAAAATGCAAAAACCTAAAATATATTTCCTCAAGAAACCGGGATGTAACATTCATTTAGAATTAATGTATCATCAGACATGCAACTTTTTTTCATTTTTTATTATCTTTTGCTTGAAAAGCAATCCAATTTAATACTTTTGCTGCGAACACAAGTGGAATTTTTCGAATAAATGAAGTTTAACAGACGAATCGTTTTATTAATCATTTTAATCCTTGCTGTAATTGTATTATTCCTGCCGATAAAGGTTAATTACAGTTTTGATTCTGCGGCACTTGTTTTTCCCTCAAGAGAATGGAATATGATCCGGGGTGCCGATGATAGTTACATCAGCGAATTGGTCAACCACGAAACCAACAACATCAGCAACCTGTTGAGTTATAAGTTTGAACGTGGTGATGTTGCCGAAGTTCGCATTAGTAAAAATCTGGAATCGGGAGATTATGTAACCACTGACGATACGATTGCGGTTCTTCATTCCTTTTTCATTGAGAATGAAATTATTAAACTTAAAAATCTCAAAAAGATAGAAGAAGCTGCTTTAAAAATGACAATTACTGGTGAAAAGCAAACCCTCATCGACCAATCGAAGCAGCGACAGGAATTCGCCCAGCAGCAACTCGAACTCGCTTTGAAGAATTACGAGCGACAAAAAATGCTTTACATTGACAGTGTCATTTCCCAAGCCGAATTCGATGTTTATGAAAACCAATTTCAATCGGCCAGGATCAATGTTCAGATAGCAAACAAAGAGTTGTCATCTATTGAGACAGGTGCAAAAACTGAAGAAATTGATTATATCCAACAGAAGATAGATTCATACGAAAATGAAATTCAAACATTGGATAAAATGCAGGAACAGTATTTCATTAAAGCTCCATTAAATGGGATTATACGCTTTAACAGGATGCTGGATTGTATAATTACGGTAAGTGATACAAACCGTTTTATTCTTAAAATACCAGTAAAAATTAATAACATCCAATATCTTGAACGAATAAGTAGCATCAAGTTTTCGATACCCGGCTATAATGAAAAAACGGAAGCTTCGTTTATAAGTGTCGAAGGGAATGTTAATATGGATACTGCGTCCAGTCAGCAATTGATAATCGCAAAAGCGTTGATAAAAAGCGGGATAAAAGGAATCTATCCGGGTTTAGCGGTGAGTTGTAAGGTTTATTGCGATAAAATAACTATTTTTGAATTTTTACAAAGGAGCATCCAGCTTAAGATTTAAAAAGATGCGGTATGAGTTCAAATATGTTGTCAAAAACAGTGACCTCGACAGGTTACGCAGCATGATATTGCCCTTTGTTACAATAGATAAATTCGCTGAAGTAGATGATAATCATCAATATACCGTAAGGTCAATTTATTTCGATACTTCCAGGTTTGATTTTTATTATGAGAAAATTGAGGGTATAAAAAACCGGAAGAAAGTCAGGCTGCGTGGTTATGATAAGGTGGATGGAAACAATATTGTATTTTTTGAGATTAAAAGGAAATATGATGTTCCGATCATGAAATTCCGGGCTCCTGTTGCATTTGAAGATGCACTTGATATGTTCAGGAGCAGGAACATTAATGGCCAGGTCGTCTCGAACGAATTTTTCCCAAAGGGCAATGAAAACTCAAAGCGTTTTTTTTACCAGGTTTTTAGTAAGAATTTAAGACCAGTTGTACTGGTAGTTTACGAAAGAGAAGCCTATCTTGCAAAAATGGATAACACAGTCCGGCTAACTTTTGATAAAAATTTACGCAGCAAAGCATATCCTTCAATTGACAATTTATTTGAAGAAAACAAATTATCCCAGGCTTTTTCAGGGAGGTTTATACTTGAGGTCAAATTCAATGACCATTTTCCTTCATGGCTCAACCCGATTATTGCAAGTCTATCATTAAAAAAACAATCAGCATCAAAATATGTGATTTCTATGGATTCGAGCAGGGTGATCAGCACTTTTACGAAATCAACCCTATTCACCAGGTCACATTTTCCTTCATGATAAACTGAATGATTAAATTATGTTTGAACAATTCCAGAGTCTTGAACTTTTCCCGGTGACCATTTTCGATGTAGTCACTAATCTTTTTGTAGCATTAATCTGCGGACTGATCATTGCCTTGGTTTACAGGTTTATTTATAAAGGGCCAAGTTATTCAGTTTCATATGTTAATTCACTGGTCATGCTTACTTTGATAACCTCAATTGTTATTCTGGTAATCGGTAACAACCTTGCCCGTGCCTTTGGATTGGTTGGTGCAATGTCCATCATTCGTTTCCGGACTGCAGTTCGTGATGTACAGGATATTGTTTTTATTTTCTTTGCATTAACAATTGGGATGGCAGCCGGCGTAGGACTGCATGCTATTGCACTTTCCGGAACTTTAATTATAAGTATAATTGCTATTATACTTGTAACCTTTAAATTCGGAGCACCCCGTAAAAGGGAATACCTGATACAGCTTACTTATTTTTCCACTCAGGAAAATGAATCCAAAATAGAATCGATACTTAAAAAACATTGCCGTAAGCTGAGATTGGTTAACATGAAGACCATCAGTGATGACAGAATTGAAGGATTTTATCAGGTGACTTATAAAAACAAAGATAAAAGTGGTGAGTTGCTCCGCGACCTGACTAACTTTGACCAGGTGTTTAACGTTAATTTGTTTTTCGACGAGGATGATTCAGATGTTTCAGCATAAATGCTCATCGATTAAAAATTATTTCAATTAGACTGGCATGACTAAAACCCGGTGCAAAAGCAAAAAAGAAAAAGAAATCGCCGATCCTAAATTTCAATGCGAAAAGTGCAAACAGGTTGCAAAGAAAAAGAAGGACCTGTGTATACCTGAAAAACTTTCGTAAGGCATGAAAGCGATGATTTTTGCTGCCGGCCTGGGAACAAGGTTATATCCCATCACTCAAACAACTCCCAAAGCGTTAATTAAGGTAAAAAATATCCCGCTGATCGAAATTGTGATCAGAAGGTTAATGACGTTTGGATATAACGAGATCATTATAAATATACATCACCATGCTGATCAAATTGAGCAATTTGTGCAGAGGAAAAATGATTTTGGTATCAGGATTGCTTTTTCGGACGAAAGAGATAAATTGCTTGATACTGGAGGTGGATTGAAAAAGGCTTCGTGGTTCTTTGATGACGGCAAACCTTTTCTGGTGCATAATGTGGATGTTATTTCTGATATTGATTTTGGTCAGTTGATGGAAAGACAAATCGACTCGAAAGCATTAGCCACGCTGGCCGTCAAGACCAGGCCGTCATCCCGTTATCTTCTTTTTGACCGCCAGAATTGTCTCTGTGGGTGGGAGAACACAAATACTGAAGAAAAAAATATTGTAAGGCCATCGGCCGAGATCCATCCCTATGCTTTCAGCGGTATCCAGGTTGTTGATCCGGATATTTTTAATTATATTTCACAGGAGGGAAAATTTTCCATCATTGATGTTTATTTGAAACTTGCAGCCGACCATATCATCAAATCTTTTGAACATAACAAATCATTATGGTTGGATGTTGGTAAAGTTGAGAGCTTAACAAAGGCCGGAGAGATCATTGATGAAATAATGAAATAGTCCATCGTATTTTAAAAGAGCAGATTGGGTTCTAAACACCTGTCATGAAATCATTTCTCGATAAAACAGCTGAATATGTGTTCACTAACTTTGCAGAGGACATTGACCGTATTTGCATCGTATTGCCCAATCGCCGGGCAGGATTGTTCCTCAAAAGAAGTATAGCTGCGCAGGCAAAGAAAACCATTTGGGCTCCTCATATTTATTCCCTTGAAGATTTTATCATTTCACTTTCCGGATTTAGAATAATTGATCCTGTTTACCTGCAATTTGAACTTTATCGGGTGCATAAACAAGTTGATGGACCTAACGCTCAAAGCTTTGAAGATTTCATCAAATGGGGCAGGGTATTGTTGAATGACTTTAATGAAGTGGATAAGTATCTTGTTGACCCATTGCAGCTTTTTGGTTATCTTACTGACGAGAAGGCACTCTCATTATGGAATCCCGAAAATACAGCATTAAGTGAATTTCAGGTAAGCTATCTCAGGTTTTATCAGTCTTTAAAAAGTTATTATAGCCTGCTTAATGCCGAACTGATTCATAAGAATGAGGTTTATCAGGGATTGGCTTATCGAAAAGTAGCTCAAAATATAGATAGCATTCAGGAACAGCTTCCCTGGAAAAGAATCATTTTTGCAGGATTCAATGCTCTGACACGAGCAGAAAGCAGGATTATTTCAACACTCGAAAATTCAGGAAAAGCTGAAGTGCTTTGGGATGCTGATAAGTATTACATGGAAGACGAAACTCAGGAGGCGGGTAAATTTATCAGGGCATTTTACCAACAATCAAATAAAACTAAATTTAAATGGGTTGATAATAATTTTCATGAATCAGAAAAAGTCATTACACTTTATGGTGTACCGCAAAATGTCGGCCAGGTTAAGATTGCCGGACAACTACTGAGGGAATTGTCAGTCCGTGAAAGTGAATTGGATCAGACGGCAGTGGTTCTCAATGATGAATCGATGGTTGAACCTCTGTTAAATTCTATTCCTGATGAAGCAGGAAAGTTTAATCTGACCATGGGATTACCGTTAAAAAGCACTCCATTGTTCCGGTTGATTGATTCTGTCATGGAATTACAATCCAATATTTTAAAATTTGAAAGGTCAAGTAGCAAAACATCCAAAATCTATTTTCGGGATATTTTAAGGGTTTTAGATCATCCATATATCCTTGCTCTTTTGATTGAAGACAATTTGAGGGAATTACCATCAAGCATTAGAAAATCCAATAAAATTTTCCTTGGTTATGATGAGTTGATGGATTCATATTTTCTAAAAGATTGTAGTGTCAAAAGAATAATCTCCTGCATGGTAAAACCCTGGCAAGACAACCCAACAACAGGGTTGGAAAGCCTGTTAATTGTCATTGGTGAATTAAAAACCTATTTTACCGGCCGGATCAGAGATGAAGCTGGGAGCAAAGATAGGTCTGATCTTGAACTGGAATACCTTTTTCATTTTAATATTATCCTTCAAAAACTCAGCAAGCTTTTAAAAGAATACCCGTACATCGAAAATCTGAAGGTTTTCAGGTCATTATTCTCGCAATTGGTGCAGATGACCCTGCCTTTCTACGGTGAACCGCTTCGTGGATTGCAGGTGATGGGTATGCTCGAAACCCAAACACTTGATTTTAAAAATATCATTATGCTTGGAGTGAATGAAGATTTTATCCCGTCGGGGAAATCAGCTAATTCGTTCATTCCTTTAGATATCCGTCGGAAATTTTCACTCCCAACATACCACGAAAGAAATGCAGTTTTTGCATACCATTTTTATCGGCTTATCCAACGAGCAAATAAGGTTTCAATAATTTATAATACTGAACCTGGTGATCTTGGTAGCGGTGATAAAAGCAGATTTATTGCCCAGTTGCAGTATGAAATTCCCAAATACAATCCGAAGATAAAAATACACGAGAGAATATTATCAGTTCCGGCTTTAACAGATAAAATTAATGATAGAATTGAAATTAGTAAGTCCCCTGAAATATTAAAAAAGCTAAATGATCAGGTTTTTTATGGATTTTCTGCGAGTGCTTTGAATACTTACCGGAATTGCCCCCTGCAGTTTTATTTTAAATATATAGCTGGCCTTGACGAAGCGGATGAACCCGAGGAAACAATTGAAGCCAGCACTCTTGGGTCAGTGATTCATGATGTTCTGGCAGTGATGTATAAACCTTTTGAAGGTAGGAAAATATTTCCTGATGATATTCAAAAAATAAAATCACAAGCAGAATATCTTGTCAAAGATGCCTTTAAGAAGCATTATGCAAATGGCGATATTGATTTTGGGAAAAACCTGCTGATCGTGAAAGTTGCGATACAATACATCCTGAATTTTCTTGAAAGTGAGACTTTTTTTTGCAAAAAAATCAATGCTGAAGAGGGTTACGTCATGATCAGGGAAATAGAAAAAAAGGTTTCATCTTCGATTTTAATTGGGGATGGACAGGATAGTCTAACAATTAATCTCTCCGGAAGATTTGACAGGGTTGATGAAATTTCGGGTACAATAAGGATTATCGATTATAAAACAGGTAGGATTGAAAAAAAAGACTTAAAATTGAAATTATGGGAAGATCTTTCTAAAGATGTTAAGTTAGATAAGGTTTTTCAGCTTTTGTTTTATACCTATATTTATTCAAACAATGAAATCAAGAAGTTGTCGACAATTGTCCCGGGAATTATTTCATTTCGAAACCTGAGCTCCGGATTGTTAAATCTGGAACTTCCTGAAAAAGACATTTCCGGTTTAGAGAGCCTGGAAAAATTTGAATCGCTACTGAAATCAATCCTGAACGATATTTTCAATTCGGAAATTCCATTTTATCAGACCGAAATAATTGACAACTGTAAGTTTTGTCCTTTTACTTCCATTTGTAATAGAATTTAATCCTTTCCTTGTTTATTTTCCAGTATTGTTTTATCTTCGTGCAGGGCTTTATAAATGAACTCTGTAATTCAATGATTGTTGTATTGTTATGACTGGGAAGATAATACCGGAATATCAGTTTTTTGACGACCCATTGAAATTTTACACTTCAATGTTATCGGATATTGAAAATGCCAAACGCTATATTTACCTCGAAACCTACCGGTTCAATAACGACTCAATCGGCATAAAGTTTAGGGATGCACTTACGAGGAAGAGCAAAGAAGGACTTGAAATCAAACTATTGATGGATTCGTGGGGAACTTCCCTTCCTTCCAGCTTTTTTAGCGATTTCCAAAAAAATGGCGGTGAACTAAGGTATTTTCTGAAAATAAAATTTTTCTGGGATTTTTTTACCCGTAATCATCGCCGGAACCATAGAAAGATGCTCATCATCGATGATGAAATTTCCTATATTGGTTCGGCAAATCTTACTGATTACTCTTTGAACTGGAGGGAATCGATGCTGAGGATTAAATCGGGTGTGGCAACCGTTTTAAAGAAAGCCTTTTATCAGCATTATGAGATTTACAATAAATATATTTTCGAAAAACTGATCAGAATTCCAAAATTAACCTATGAAGGATGTGAGATACTGAGAGACGTTCCTTCATTGACAAAGCAAAGAATCCGTAAACGATACATCCAGTTAATCAAAACTGCCAGCAAAGAAGTGATCATTGAAACTCCCTATTTTTTACCTAGCTTTTTCGTCAGGAAAGCATTAACTGATGCTGCAAAGAGGGGAGTGGATGTGGTAGTGATCATCCCAAGGCATTCCGATGTGGGGCTGATTGATGTTTTACGGTCCCGGTTTCTGGGGCTTTTATCAAAAAATGGTGTCAGATTGCTATTTTATACTCCCCATAATCTTCATGCAAAACTTTTAATGGTCGACAGGGAGGTTTTTTCCATTGGTTCTCCCAATTTTGATTACCGCAGTTTCAGGTTTCAGCATGAGATTGTTTTAATTTGCAACGACGAGAGTGCGCTTGATCAAATAAGGCAGCATATTTCGGTAACCATTAAAAACAGTGAAGAATTCAGGTATGATCTCTGGCAACAGAGGTCGGCAATCCAGAAGTTATTTGAATGGATTTTACTCCCTTTCAGACATCTTTTGTAAGCGCATTCAGCTTTTCATACATCTCAGGCAATTTTCTGATCATGGCGAGCTCCTTCCATTTTTTTCGGGCTTCTTCTGCCGGAGCACCAAAATAGACTTTATTACCTTCAATACTTTTATCTATTCCGGCTGTGGCAAGAACAATTGCTCCTTCACCAACAACAACATCTTTGTTCACCACCACCTGCCCCCACAGAATTACATCATCCTCGATGTGGGTAACTCCTGCAACCAAAACCGCTGAGGCAAACAAACATCGCTTACCGACGTAGGTATCGTGGCCTATCTGGATGTGATTATCAAATTTGGTGTATTCATCAATGATAGTATCCCCGGAAACTCCTTTATCTATGGTGCAATTTGCACCGATCTCAACGTTATTTTTGATGATCACCCTGCCGCACGATTCGAACTTTACAGTTTTATCTTTTCTCTTTTGAAAGTAAAAGGCATCCGATCCTAATACCGTTCCTGAATGGATAATGACATTATCGCCCAAAATGCAATGATCGTAAATGGAAACATTGGCGTGTATCAGACAATTTTTTCCGATTTTAACATTGTTCCCAATAAAAGCTCCAGGTTGTATAATTGTTCCTTCACCAATATCTGCTGTATCACTGATCATTTTGGTGCCAGACTCAAATGGCCTGAACTTTTTTACCAGGGTCATATAATCCGTAAAAGGATCGCTTGAGAAAATCAGTGCTTTTCCATCCGGACACGGCACTTTTTTATTGATGAGGATGGTGGTTGCTTTGGATTTTAATGCCTTTTCGTAATACTTCGGATGATCTACAAAGGTTAAGTCACCGGATTCAACCATATGAATTTCATTGATACCGGTGATCAGAAAATCCTTATCGCCATCAAATTCGGCATGGATGACATCGGAGATTTCGTAAAGGGATTTAGGGTTTTCAAATTTCATTCATGGGTAATTTTCTGATATTTAAAATTCTATCCTGTTATTTCACTCTTTCTGAGTATTCACCTGATCTTGTATCTACCCGTATTTTTTCGCCTTCGTTCACAAAGAGTGGCACCCTGACAGCAGCTCCTGTTTCAAGCCTGGCATCTTTCAATGCATTGGTAGCAGTATTGCCCTTTTCCCCGGGTTCAGCATAAGTGATCTGTAACACAACATAGGCAGGAAGATCACATGAGAGCGGTGTTTCCGATTCAGCATGGAATAAAATCTCAACTTCCTGACCTTCTTTCAGGAATTGAGGTGCACTGATGATTTCTTTAGGAATGGTGGACTGCTCGAAAGTTTCGGTATGCATAAAATAATATCCCATATCGTCTTTGTAAAGGAACTGGTAAGGCCTTCTTTCGACCCGGGCAGTATCAATTTTAACTCCAGCTGTAAATGTGTGGGGAATAACTTTACCGGTTCTTATGTTTCGTAGTTTGGTTCGCACAAAAGCAGGTCCCTTGCCGGGTTTAACATGTTGAAATTCCACGATTGTCATTAGTTCGTTATTCATCGTAAGGACGAGCCCATTTTTGAAGTCAGCAGTGGTAGCCATAATATTCTTTGTTTGAGATGTTAAAAATTTTGAGCCGCGAAATTATAAAAATATTTTATTGAAAAAAAAGAATCAAAATTTGAGAATCCGGATAAAAATTATTCATCTTGTTAACATTATCTGTTAAAAAATATATTTGACCCGAACAGCATGTATCATGAATAATATTATAATTTTATCCGTTCTTTATATGGGCCGTTCACAAATGCGGTGGGAACATACAATGCTGACAACAATTGCAATATTACTTATCATTTATACAGCTACCATTATCACGAATATAGGCCGCACTGCTAATATACGGAAAAAAATAAAGGTAGGCGATATATGCAGTGTTTATCTCGGAGAAATCAAATTTAAAGCCTTTGTTCTGAGCGTCAGCAATGAAATCGAAGTTCAAGTATTAAATAGGGTGATGCAATTTCCGCGGCGACTTATCTATGCTTAGTATGAATCAGCAATCCGATGGTCCCATAAAAGCTGCCAGAATCATTAATTCATCACAGGATCGGTCGGAAAGTTGGTCCAATAAGCGTATTCCTTACCGAGTTTTTTAAGGCTTTCTTTCCACAATTTTTCAGGACTGGATTCCATTACCTGTTTGGCCTTAATGTTTGCAACCAGCCAGGAATTCCGTGCAAGTTCCCCTTCAAGTTGCTTACTCACCCATCCTGAATAGCCAACAAAGAATTTGATTTCCTTAGCCGTAATTTTTCCAAGGGTGATCATTTCTTTAACGATTTCAATGTCACCACCCCAATATAAACCTTCGGTTATCTCAAGGCTGTTTTCAAGGCGATCACCAAGGGTGTGAATAAAATATAAACTATCGGTCTTAACCGGACCTCCGAGGTAAACCGGAGAATCAAATGCAGGAAAATCATGCAGAACGTCACTCAGGGCAATATCAACCGGCTTGTTGATGATCAGTCCGAAAGTACCTTCTTCATTGTGTTCTGCCAATAAAACCACCGAACGTTTAAAATAATAATCGATGAGAAATGGCTCCGATATAAGGATTTTACCTTTCGCGGGCTTGATATCATTGGTCTTTATCTTAAGAATGTCATTTATATCAGTCATTGTCAATGATTTTTTTGTTTTTTTGTACTCTGATTTAACACTTCAGCGCACAAAAAGTTAATTGCAAAAATAATACCATCTCAAAACAGTGCTTAAAGATAATCATAAAAAATATGAACAACTGAGAAAGGAATACAGTTTTTTCGTTTACGAAGATTTCTCTATAGATGATCAGGATGAAAAGCTCAGTGTAACTTATCGGTTTAATCTGGCGGATAAAGTTTTTTTTTATCCTACCCTCGAATTTATTAAAGGTAGATTATTTGAAAAGCCCATAGCAGAGAATGTCATCCGTAATTTTGTATTCCATATTGGGTTAGTTGAACTCATCAGCTATTGGAAAACCGCCTGCCCGCCAAAAATTATTATTAAGCCTTATAAACTGGATGATGACCAAATTAACTGGTGGAAAACCCTTTGGTTCAATGGACTCGGTGAATTTTTTTACCTGAATAAGATCCAAACCAATGGTGGAATTTTTGTTGACCTGGTTTGCCAGTCAGACATTTATCTCGCTCCTGAAAATTTGGTTCTTGATAACAACAGGGTTCTGGTTCCGGTTGGAGGAGGAAAAGATTCGGCAGTAACTCTTGAGTTGCTGAAATCCCATTTTAATTGTGTGCCATTTATTGTTAATCCCAGACAGGCGAGCCTGGAGACGATCCGAAGTGCAGGTTTTACGGAATATCAATATTTGGAGGTACGTCGAACCATCCACCCGGAACTGCTTCGATTGAATGGTCTGGGTTTCCTGAATGGACATACTCCCTTTTCGGCTTTGCTTGCTTTTATCAGCGTATTTGCTGCTTCCATGGCGGGTATCAGGTCAATTGCTCTCTCCAATGAATCGAGTGCCAATGAGCCGACCGATGACGAATCAGGGGTGAATCATCAGTATTCAAAATCATTTGAGTTTGAAAAGGATTTCAGGGATTACCTGGAAAGATACATGACACCCGATGTTAATTATTTTAGTTTTTTACGACCCCTCAATGAGTATGTGATTGCCGGATTATTTGCAGGATTTCCTTCCTATTTCAGTGTTTTTAAAAGCTGCAATGTGGGTAGTAAAACAGATATATGGTGCGGCAATTGCCCGAAATGCCTTTTTACCTTTATTATTCTTTCTCCTTATATTTCAAAGAAGAAACTTGTTGAAATTTTCGGAAAGGATCTCCTTGATGATAAAAAGCTTTTAGGGAGCTTGAAAAAACTAACTGGTATCAGCAAAATTAAGCCCTTTGAATGCGTGGGAACAATTGATGAGGTGAATTATGCTTTGGGTAGAGCCGTTGAAAAACGAGGTGAAAACCTGCCTGAATTGCTAAAGTTTTATATTTCGACACCTTTTTATTATAGGTATAAGGATTTCAAGAAAGAGGATATAACAAGGATAGAGAAAAAAGAGCACTTCCTCGAGGACCGATACATGTCCATTCTAAAAAAAGCTATGCATGGATAAAGGAATAGCTTCAATCTTACAAAAAAAGCGAATCCTTATTCTGGGGTTTGGAAAGGAAGGAATATCGACTTATAAATTGCTGATGCGGATAGTCTCTCCAGAATACATTGCAATTGCGGACCAGGATGAAGACCTGCTGACGAAAATTGATTTTGAAATACATCCTCATTGCCAGCTTTATCTTGGCAAAGATTACCTTGGCAATTTAAATGCATATGATATCATTATCAAATCTCCTGGTATTTCCACATTATTATTGAATGGTAAAGTTTTAAACGATAAGATTTCATCCCAATCTGAATTATTCCTCAATGTTTATGCTGACCGCACCATTGGGATTACCGGCACGAAAGGAAAAAGCACGACAACGAGCCTGATCAGTCATATCTTGTCTTCCTTCTATAAAGATGTTTTGCTGGTGGGGAACATCGGAATTCCGCCGTTTGACATGATCGACCGGATCGGTCCGGAAACCAGGATCGTATTTGAGCTTTCATCTCACCAGCTTGAACACATCAGCATATCTCCCTTCGTTGCAATCTTACTGAATCTTTATGAGGAGCACCTCGATCATTATGAAAGCTATTCCAACTACCAGCTTGCAAAGTTTAACATTACTAAATTCCAGAAAGAGGACAATTGGTTCATCATGAATGGTGATAATTTGTTGATGATGGATTTATTTCAACAATCCAATCTTAAACGCAAATTGCTCACCTTTTCTCATAACAAGATCGCCGGCGATGGAGCTTTTATAGATGAGAATGGTGAGATAGTCAGTTGCTTTCAGGGAAAAACCTCCAGGTTCGATTTTATAAAAAGACAATATTTGCCGGGCGATCACAACCTGATGAATATCATGGCAGCTATTTGCGCAAGCAAAATTATGGGAGTTCCGGATGATCTCATTGATAAATCCATCAAGGGATTCAAAGGGTTAAAGAATCGCCTTGAATATATTGGCGAATTTAAGGGAATTAGTTTTTACAACGACTCCATTTCAACCATTCCGCAATCGACCATTCAGGCTGTATTGAGCCTTAAAAAAGTCGATACATTAATCTTAGGGGGAAAAGACCGTGGGATTGATTACCAGCCTTTGGTTGATTTTTTACCCGGATCCGGTGTGAGAAACCTTATTTTTATTGGGGAAGCCGGGAAAAGAATACTTGAAGGCCTGGAAAAATCAAGTCCTAATCGGACCCAAAAATGGTTTGTGATTAAAAGCTTCAATGAAATATCAGATATTGTCAGAAGCCATACACAGCGAGGGTTCATCTGTCTTTTATCACCTGCTGCTGCAAGTTATGACCTTTTCCGGAATTTTGAAGAGCGGGGAGAAGTATTTAAAAAAATAGCAGAAAATTTGTAATTCTCCGCTATTTAAAAACTTACCAGCTCCCTAAATTCATCAGATCATTTACTATCCGTGAATTATATGAAGTCAATCATTATTCAACTTTCTTTTTTGCTTTTTCTTTACTTTTCGTTTCTTTGGCAGCAGTTTTAGGGGCAGTTTTCTTTTTTGGAGCGGCAACAGCTACTTCCTCTTTTTTCTCAGCAACCACCTTTTTGACTGCAGGCTTCTTTTTCTCCTTCGGGATCGCCTCTTTTTCAGGTTTAACAGGTTTTACTTTCACGACCACTTGTTTGTTTTCAGTAGCTGCGACACTTTTCTGCCTTTTCGGTCTGCGGACACCGTATGATCCCATGATTATTTTACCGCGCTTCGTTTTTTTATCACCTTTTCCCATAATATGTAATTTGTGACGAGTTTTAAATTTTCGGTAAAATTAGCTATTTTTAAATAACCGTTTTTCAATCATGTCTGAACTTTTTACGACATTTTTCACCCAGTTGAGTTTAACATCAATTATTTCTTCTTCGTTCAATTTCCAGTTCCGGTCAGAAGCCCTTAGCTTTTCAGTTAAATAGTGGAGGATTATTGCAGCTGAGACAGAGATATTAAAACTTTCAGTAAAACCATACATGGGAATTTTAACGAATTCATCAGCATATTTAATTGCCTCTTCGGAAAGGCCATTTAATTCCGTTCCGAATACGAGTGCTATTTTTGAATCAAGACTTAATTCTTCCAGAGTGCAGTCATTTTTATAAGGAGTTGTTGCCACAATGCGATATCCCTGAGTTTTCAATCTTCTGAAAGCATGAAGTGTGTTTGTTACACCGTGGTTATATTTATAAAGATTGAGCCATTTTGTTGAGCCCAGGGCAACATCAGGATTAATCTCAAATTTGTTATTATTTTCGATTATGTGTACATCCTGTATACCGAAACAATCACAGGTACGCAATACAGCACTTGCATTGTGCGATTGATAAATGTCTTCCAAAACCACGGTAATATATCTAGTCCTGTATTGGATAATCTTTTCAAACAGATTATTTTTATTGTCTGAAGCAAACCCCAGCAAGTGATCAAGCAGTTTCCTTTTATTTTCGGGTGAAAGATCGGAATTCATTAATCCGGATTTAAAACGATGCCAAAATATTAATAATAATTGACATGGAATAAAATTTAAAATTGAATTATGGGAATGAAACTAAAATAATTATTTCTATGATTATTAATGAATGAACCTATTTATAGTGCATTTTCGATTATATTTAATAAAATGTGGCAATATTGTAAAAAAATATATCTTTGCGCCCAAAATTAAAATCAACAATGGTAAAAAAGAAAGACAGTACAGAAGAACGGATTGAAGCAGTTGAGTCGGCACTTAGTAAAACTGAACAGTTTATTGAATCGAACCAAAAAACCCTTACATATGTCATCGTAGGGATTATTGTCGTAATCCTGTTATTTTTTGGTTATAAAAAATTCATTTCAGGACCAAGAGAAAAAGCAGCACAGACTGCAATGTTTAAAGCCGAATATTATTTTGAAAAGGATTCACTTGACTTAGCTCTTAATGGTGATGGTGAAAGCAACGGATTTCTTGATATCATTGATGATTACGGTTTTACAAAATCAGGGAATCTCGCCAGATATTATGCTGGAGTTTGTTACCTGAATAAAGGCGAATACCAGAAGGCCATTGACTATCTTAAGAAATTTGATGGTGATGATCTTATTGTTTCGGGAATGGCCAGCGGTGCCATTGGAGACGCCTATATGTCTTTAAATAATACCACAAAAGCGATCGATTACTATTTGGATGCAGCGGATAACAAACCCAATGATTTTGTTTCTCCGGTATATTTGATGAAAGCAGGTTGGGCATACGAAATTATGGGAAATTGGAAAGAAGCCAAGGCAGTTTACGAGCGGATTAAAAAGGAATTTCCTCAGGCTCGTGAAGCCCGCGATATAGATAAATATATTGCCCGGACAAAAGCTAATCTTAATGAATTATAATAGTTACTAGAAGAAAATTAAAAAAAACCTGTTCCACATGAACAGGTTTTTTTTTATCTTTACAGGTAAAAAAGAAAAGTAATGAAAATAGTATTTATGGGAACTCCCGGTTTTGCGGTTCCAAGTCTGGATATTCTTTTTAATTCTGGCTATGAGATAGTGGGAGTAGTTACTGTTCCTGATAAACCAGTTGGAAGAGGACAAATTATAAAATTCTCTCCGGTCAAGGATTATGCCTTAAAGCAAAACCTGAAAATCCTTCAGCCTGTAAACCTTAAAGATCCTGAATTTAAAAGAGAACTTGAAGCCCTCAAGCCAGATTTAATTGTCGTGGTTGCCTTCCGAATGCTGCCTGATATCATTTGGAAAATGTCTCCTCGTGGTACTTTCAATTTGCATGCATCTCTTTTACCCCAATATCGTGGTGCTGCTCCCATTAACTGGGCGATTATTAACGGTGAAAAGGGAACCGGTGTCACTACTTTTTTTATCAATGAAACAATTGATACCGGCAGGATTTTATTTTCAGAAAAACTTTCCATTCGTGATGATGAAACGGCCGGTGAATTGCACGATCGGTTAATGGCAGCCGGTGCTAATCTTGTTCTAAAGACGGTCACTGCGATTCAGGAGGAAAATTGCCATCCAATTTCCCAGGATCAGCACTACAAACAAACAAATGAATTAAAACCTGCTCCAAAAATTTTTAAGGAAGATTGTAAAATTGACTGGAACAGGAATGTCACTGAGGTATATAATTTTATCCGCGGGCTAAGCCCATATCCCGCTGCATTTACAAATCTTATTTCTGCTGAAGGCGAAAGATTAATTTTAAAGATTTTCAAAGCAAAACCTTTTGGAAATAATGATGAATCCTCAGAAAAAATTAACCTGATCCCGGGAACCATAATAACCGATGGGCGCACCCATCTGAATATTGCTTGCAATGAGGGTTTCATCTCATTAGAAGAGGTCCAATTGGAAGGAAAGCGAAGGTTGAAAACAGAGGAATTCCTGAGAGGTTTTAGAATAGATAAAAAATGGAGGCTAAGTTAATTTCCTTTGCATTTTATCCATTATCGTTTCCAAATGAAAAGGAATAGCACTCTGAAAACCCATTGAACAGAGGCTTACAGAGCGGAAGTTATTAACAAAATGATGGAATTATTAACAAAATCAAGGGTTTTAGAGAACATGACTTGCATTCTTATAGATTTAGCGTATATTTGCAGCATATTCTAACAATTTTAAAAATTGAAGTAAAATGAACAAAGCAGAATTAATTGACGCAATGGCAGCAGAGGCTGGTTTAACAAAAGCCGATGCTAAGAGAGCATTAGATGCATTTGTAACTGCAACTACCAAGGCTCTGAAAAAAAGCGATAGAGTCGCTTTAGTTGGATTTGGCTCTTTCTCAGTAGCAAAACGCGCCGCTAGAATAGGCAGGAATCCTCAAACCGGCAAGGAAATTAAAATTGCCGCTAAAAAAGTTGTTAAATTCAAAGCTGGAAGCGAATTAACAGGAACTGTTAAATAACAACCGCTTCGATGTTTAAAAAAGCTCAGCATTATGCTGGGCTTTTTTTTTGATCCTCCCCAAAGCTTCATTTGTCAGCAAATACCGATAGGGAAGGAAGGCATCCTGACCTGCATATACTACTCCAATTCTTGGTCCCTGGGTATAATCCTTTTTATTAATTAAGATGTCCCCATCTTCGATCCATATCGTGTTTCCTGAAAGACTTTCACCGCTATGAGTTACCTTAATTCCTAATGTTTTTGAGGCTTTACCGGGTCCGTCAGAAAAACCTTTGGCCGTAAATTTCTTTTCAATCCTTTTTTCCATAATCTCAATTCCTGCGACAGGAAGTATACCTCTTAATAATACAGCATCAGGATAATCTTTTTGGTTTGTCACGATATTAAATAGATGATGCACGCCATAACACAAATAAACATAGGCTAAGCCTCCGGTTGCAAACATCACTTCGGTTCGCGCTGTCCTGCGGTTGTTATAGGCATGGGAGGCTCGGTCAATAATCCCTGCATAGGCCTCGGTTTCGGTGATTATGCCTGCTGTAAGTTTGTTGTCAATAAAGGTGAAGATGTACTTCCCGAGAAGTTCCTGCGCTATCTGTGTTACAGAAGCCCGGATATAAAATTCCTGATTTAACTTCATACCTGATTTGATCTTTTCTTTACTTTTGATTGTTATATTCACTACAAAAATAGGACAGAAATGAGAATCGCAAGGGTAGTATTATTATTTGTCGTGCTAGTTTTATCATCTGCGACCGTCAGGTCAGGAGATGTTGATATAGGTCGGGCAAGGAAAGTAGCTAAAAATTTTTATGCTGAAAAATGCAAAATAAAGGATGATCAAATTTTTTTTGGAGAGGAGCATACTATATTAAATAAAGGTATAGTTGTTGGCTATGTATTTAACCTCAATGAGGGATTCATTATTATTTCAGGAACTGATGCAGTTATGCCGGTTCTTGCTTATTCTTTTGAATCGGGTCATTCCGGCTACGACTTTCCGCCGGCATTTGAATTCTGGATGGAAAATTACAAATCACAGATTAGGATTGCCATTACCGAGGACAGGGAGTCAAGGAAATCTATCCACGAAATTTGGGAAAGATATTCTGATAATTATTTTAATTCGAAGGAAGTCTTATCAGAGGTTCAGCCATTAATCCATACCACATGGCACCAGGGATGCTATTATAACTCTTATTTTCCTGTAGACTCAGCAGCCCCATGCGGACATTTATGGACCGGTTGTGTGGCAACGGCCATGGGACAGATCATGAAATTTTATAATTACCCTAAAAATGGAACCGGAACATATGGATATAATTCCTCTTATGGTTACGTGGAAGCAGATTTTGAAAATACCGAATATGACTGGATAGCTATGAATTATCATTTAACTGATGAAGACAGTTCTGTTGCACAATTACTTTATCATTGCGCCATCAGCATTCATTCGCAGTTTTATCCTAATGGAACAGGTGCTTTTGATTTTGATGCCCGGAATGCTTTTGTAAATTATTTCAAATATAAGCCAGACGCCCATTTTTATTGGCGGGATTCCTATCCCGGTGACTGGAAAGCCATGCTGAGAGCTGAATTGGATGAAGGTCGGCCAGTACTTTATGGCGGAGCCGACAGCCAAACCAGTGCAGGACATACGCTTGTTTGCGATGGCTACCAGGATACCTCTTTCTTCCATTTTAATTGGGGGTGGAATGGAATTTACAATGGTTACTTCTACCTCGATTCCCTGATTGCAGGGAACAATTATTTCGATTTTCAGCATGATGCCGTTATCGGTATCGCACCAGATGTAGGTGAAATTTTTATTTATCCGCCTTTGAACATTGCAGCCTCCGTAATTTCCTCAAGTGTTACAATAACATGGTTGGCTCCTGAGTTGCCCAGTAACCTTGAATTCCTTGGTTATAGTGTCTTCAGAAATGGCAACATCGTGAATGGCCAAATTATTACCGAGCTTTCATTTATTGATCAGAATGTACCCGCAGGCTGGCAGCAATATAATGTTAGTGCTGTGTATATCGGTGGCGAAAAAATATCTCCGGAATATATTGAAGTCTTTGTGGAGGGTAGTGGGATCAATGACCTGAACTTTTCAGGAATAAAGATTTTTCCAAATCCTGCGACAAATTGCCTTTATATCTCTTCCGGGATTGAAAATGTCACCGATTTCACTATTACAATTTTAGATTTGGCAGGACGAAAATTATTTGAACAGTATATCCCAAAATTTTATTCCTCAGAAATATCAATACCGGTTTCTGAATTGAATTCCGGAATTTATTTGATTTCTTTACAAAATGACCAGTCCAGTTACTACCAAAAAATAGTGATTCGGAAATAAAGGTAAACTTCGGTTGATCATCTTTTCTATCTTTGCACCCGTTTTGTGAATATCATTCATTCTCAATTTTTAATTACATGGAATTAAACGATCAGGAAATCGTCCGCAGACAATCGCTGGAAGAATTGCAAAGGTTGGGTATTAATCCCTACCCGGCCGAATCCTATGAAATTACTGCTACTACAAAGGAAATTCATGAAAAATTTCCTTCTGACAATGCCCTGTTTCAGGATGTGAGCATTGCCGGCCGTATCATGCAACGCCGCATCATGGGAGCAGCTTCTTTTACCGAAATCCAGGATGCAACCGGGAGGATGCAATTGTATTTTAAACGGGATGATATTTGTCCGGGAGAGGATAAATCAATGTACAACAATGTCTTTAAACGATTGCTCGATATAGGTGATATTATTGGTGTAAAAGGCTATGTGTTTACCACGCAAATGGGCGAGATCACTGTTCATGTGAGAGAGTTTAAATTACTTAGTAAGTCATTAAGGGTTCTTCCAATTGTAAAGGAAAAAGACGATAAAGTCTGGGATGCATTTACCGATCCGGAGCAACGTTATCGCCAGCGTTATCTCGACCTGATTGTAAATCCTACTGTCAAGGAGGTATTTGCTAAAAGGACCACCCTGACCAATTCCATGCGCTCTTTTCTGAATAGTAAAGGCTATCTTGAAGTTGAAACGCCGGTTCTTCAGCCCCTTTATGGCGGAGCTGCAGCACGTCCATTCAAGACTTTTCATAACACACTGGATACTACTTTGTATCTCAGGATTGCCAATGAGCTTTATCTTAAAAGGCTTATCGTCGGAGGTTTTGACGGGGTTTATGAATTCTCTAAAGATTTCAGGAATGAAGGAATGGACCGTTTCCATAATCCTGAATTCACGCAGATGGAATTGTATGTTGCATACAGGGATTATCAATGGATGATGGACCTGGTTGAGGAAATGGTGGAGAAAATTGCATTGGAAATGCATGGAACCACAGAGGTTCAGGTGGGTGAAAATAGAATTGATTTTAAGCGGCCCTGGAAAAGGTATACGATGTACGAGGCCATCCAGGCATTTAATAAAGGAATTGACATTTCGAACATGCAGGAAGGAGAAATATTTGATCTTGCAAAGAGTCTCGGAATAGAAGTTGACAAAAGCATGGCCAAAGGAAAACTCATCGATGCTATTTTTGGTGAAACGGTAGAACCTAACCTTATCCAGCCAACCTTTATTACGGATTACCCGGTTGAAATGTCGCCGCTTGCCAAGAAACACCGAAGCAAGGAGGGATTGGTAGAAAGGTTTGAAGCCATTTGCAATGGAAAGGAAATTTGTAATTCGTTTTCCGAATTGAATGATCCGATTGATCAGCGGAAGCGGTTTGAATCGCAGGTGGAATTGGGTAAAAGAGGTGATGAAGAATCAATGGTTTTGGATGAAGATTTCCTGAGAGCGCTGGAATTTGGAATGCCACCCACAGCCGGACTTGGTGTTGGCATTGATCGTCTGGCAATGATCATGACTAACCAACCCTCTATTCAGGATGTGCTGTTTTTCCCGCAGATGAGACCGGAAAAGAAAGCTCCGGCATCGAATGACCAGGATTTTCTGAACCTTGGTATTCCGGCTGAATGGATTCCGGTAGTTCAGAAAGCAGGTTACAAATCTGTAGCTGATTTAAAACAGGCCAATCCGAATAAGTTAATCAATGACCTGAGCGGATTAAGGAAGAAAATGAAGCTTGAAATTCCTGCTTTGAAAATCGAAGATGTTAAAACCTGGATTGGCTGAGAATAATGAACTTAAAACAATATTTCTTGTTTTAGTGGATACAAAACTCAATTAGCAAAACTTATTAAAATTAACAAAAATTGAACTTTCACGAATTTGGTCTTGATCCGAAGTTGCTCGAAGGAATTGGAGCGATGGGATATACAAAAGCAACACCGGTGCAGGAGCAGGTCATCCCTATGATCATGCAGGGTAAGGATGTAATGGCTTCGGCACAAACAGGAACCGGAAAAACAGCTGCTTTCCTGCTGCCGGTTGTTCATCAGTTAATGTCTTTGGGGCATGATAACTCAGTAAAGGCTTTGGTCATTGAGCCCACGCGCGAACTTGCCGTTCAGATCGACCAGCAAATGGAAGGGCTTTCCTACTTTACGCATATCAGCTCTATTGCGGTTTATGGTGGAACGGATGGCGCTTCCTTTTCAAGGGAGAAGCAGGCTTTAACAGAAGGTGCGGATATTATCATTGGCACCCCGGGTCGTCTCATTGCACATTTAAACATGGGTTATGTTAACGTTAAAACTTTACAATGCCTGGTTCTGGATGAAGCCGACAGGATGCTCGATATGGGTTTTTATGACGACATCATAAAGATCATTTCCTACCTTCCCGAAAAGAGGCAGAATCTCCTGTTTGCAGCTACCATGCCTGTTAAGATCAGGGAACTGATAAGGAAAGTGCTGAATAACCCGTTGGAAGTGAATATTGCTGTATCAAAACCAGCAGAAAAAGTATTGCAGATTGCCTATAACGTTTATGAAAAGCAAAAGGTAGCATTGGTAAAAGACCTTCTGCAGGGGAAAAAACTGAGAAGTGTGATTATTTTTTGTTCGACAAAAAGCAAGGCTAAAATTCTAAGCAAGGAGTTAAAAGTAACGGGTTCAGTTCTGGCAGAAATCCATTCTGATCTTGACCAGAAGGAACGGGAAAAAGTATTGATGAACTTTAAAAACCGTTCGGTAAATATTTTAGTTGCAACCGATATTCTTTCGCGGGGCATCGACATTGAAGACATCGACCTTATTATCAATTATGATGTACCGAACGACGGCGAAGATTATATCCACCGCATCGGACGTACAGCCCGTGCCGAGGCAGAAGGAATTGCCATTACGCTTATCAGCGAAAAGGAACAACGGAAGTTCCAGCAAATAGAGCAAATGCTTGGTAAACCTGTTATGAAATCGGCATTGCCATCGCACCTTGGCGAAGCACCGGCTCATAATCCCGGAAGAGCAGGAGGGAAGGAGAGGGGCAGATTTGGAGGAAGCGGAGGAAGAAGGAGTGGCAGCGGCAGCAGCAGAAGCAATGGCAGCGGCAGGAGAAATTCCAAATTCTAAAAGCCAATAGCCAATGGCTTTTTATCAGGCAATATTGGTGTAAACCGCCTGCACATCCTCATCATCTTCAATCCTGTCGAGCATTTTTTCGATGTCTTCAAGTTGTTCTTCCGAAAATTCGACGGGTGAATTCGGAATCCGCTGAAGGTTGGCTTTTGTGATCTCGATTCCTTTATCTTCAAACGCTTTTGATAAGCTTCCAAAGTCCGTATAATCGGCATAAGCCCACACTTTATCTTCTTCAACAATTATTTCCTGCAGCCCCGCATCGATCAGTTCCAGCTCCAGTTCTTCGATATTGATTTCGGGCGACTTTTCGAATTCAAATACTGCTTTGCGCGAAAACATAAACTCAAGTGAGCCCGACGGAACCATGGCCCCACCGGTCCGGTTGAAATACGATTTCACATTGGCGACAGTCCTTGTTGTATTGTCGGTGGCGCATTCCACAAAAACAAGCACTCCATGCGGACCCTTGCCTTCATAGAAAACCTCATTGATGGATTCGGCATCTTTTCCCAATGCGCGTTTAATGGCTGCATCGATGTTGTCTTTTGGCATGTTCTGAGCCTTGGCATTCTGGATGGCTGTCCGGAGTTTTGGATTCATTTCCGGCTCGATGCCACCTTCCTTGGCTGCCATGGTAATGGTTTTACCCAGCTTCGGGAACGTCTTCGACATTTTATCCCAGCGCTTTTCCTTCGATGCCCTGCGGTATTCAAACGCTCTTCCCATAGTATTGTCTGTTTAAAAAAGTGATCAAATGATTATCTTGCTTTCAAAAAAGCCCGGCAAATTTATAATTTGATTGGGAATATTAGGGAAAAAATATGATTGAAATTGGAAATTTGAAAATGGAAGAATGAAAACAGGCAGTTTTGTTTTTAAGCATTTCTGTTTTTTGAATTAGAAAGTTTATATTTGCAGTTAACTATGGAAGCTGTAACATACATTGAAATAATTAGCGCCAAAAACTACCGTTATACACCCATTTTGGTATGTATACACACAGTTTTATTGCGTATATAAACGAGTTGGCAAGCATGAAAAGAGTTATGAGAAATGAAAACAATTACAATCACAAATAACACTAAAAAATAAAATGAAATTGCATTTTCTAAAACAAAGTATTTTTACTATAACACTAATGTCAATTAGTACATTAGCCATTTTCACTTTTTCTTCTTGTAGTAAAGAGGAAATGGACAATAACCAAACAGTAAATAATGACAATTACTATGTGAACTATATTATAAAAGGGTCTGGTACATATGGTCGTTTTAGCAATTGGACAGTCTCTACCCCTGAGGGGACATATAGTAATAGTGGTTATCAGACAGATAGTTGGAATCAAACATACGGCCCTGTCAAAAAGGGATTTAAATGTGAAGTACAAATAGGCAATTATCAAGGTGGAACTCCCACTATTGAAATTCATGTTTCAAAGAATGCAGAACCCTTTGCTTTAAAAGCAACTGTAACTGGTGCATCATTATCATATGTTATAAATTTTTAAAATGTTGATTAAACTGATGCTTTATAGTTTAACATATTTGACTCAAAAAATGCCAGCCACTAACCCCGCTCCCGTGCGATTGCATCGCGTGGTAATGGCTTAGATTTCCATCGTTAGGTCGAAGTCTGTGACTTCGTCCTGAATAAAAGTTATTCTCAGCATAACTAAAATAAGGATAATTGATGTGGGTAAGCAGCAATTCCCTTCAAATCAAAAATCCTAAATCGTAAATCGTAAATCAGAAATCCCTTCCTCATTCTCCGATAATCTTCACCAGCGCCCGCTTCTTGCGCTTTCCGTCAAACTCGCCATAAAAGATTTGCTCCCACGGGCCAAAATCGAGCTTACCGTTCGACACGGCCACCACCACTTCGCGCCCCATGATTGTTCGCTTCAGGTGGGCGTCAGCATTGTCCTCGTAGCTGTTGTGGTGGTATTGGTTATAAGGTTTTTCGGGCGCCAGCTTTTCCAGCCAGGCTTCGTAATCCTGGTGAAGTCCGTGCTCGTCGTCGTTGATAAAAACGCTGGCTGTAATGTGCATCGCATTCACAAGGCAAAGCCCTTCTTTGATGCCGCTTTCGGCAAGGCATTTCGTTACTTCCGGTGTTATATTGATGAGTTGCCTGCGTGTTTCTGTATTGAACCAAAGTTCTTTCCTGTAAGATTTCATGTAGGTTATTTATTTTATTTTTTTAATGGAGTACTGTCTTTTCAATTCCTGCATACGTTGTTTCATGAAACAGGATGAAGGTAATTGTTGATACTTACAACCAAACCATTGATATCAATATCAATTCCTTCAGCAGATAAACAAGATTTAAGGTAAAAGGGTTCACGGACGATCATCTGATGGTTGATATAATCCAGTATCTCTTCATCCGTTTTGCCTACCAGCAGCGGGCGCTTCTTTTTCGAATTCAAAAGGCGCTGAAAGAGCGCTTTTTCAGGAATTTTAATATAAACCGAAATGCCGTTTTTATTGATGATATCCATATTATCAGCGAAGCATGGCGTACCACCGCCAGTGGCAATTACAGTATTGCTATAAGAAAATGTTTCGATCAGCATCTCCCTTTCCACTTTCCTGAAGGCAGGTTCGCCATATTTCGAAAAGAACTGGCTGATGGTGATTTTGAATTTATTTTCGATCATCACGTCCAGGTCGGCAAATGCATATCCCATCTTTACGGCCAATTTAAGACCGGCCGTTGTTTTGCCGCTTCCCATGTATCCAGTAAGGTAGATTAGCATAATTTCTCAGTCCTGTTGAATTCTTTCATTAATCAATTGGCCATGATCATAAACAAGGGTCTTCTCGATTTTTCCTTCCGGGTCGTACCAGATTTCAGCACCCTGCTTCTCATTATCCTGGTATTGTACAATTCTTTTAAGTTTTCCATCCGGGTACCATGCCCTCTGTCTTCCGGTTCCGTTTTTATATTCTCCCATCCCGGTGATGGTGCCATCCTTCTGATAGTATATCCATTTACCATCGAACATACCTATAAAATAATTTCCTTCAACTTTAGTCTGTCCTGTTGGGTAATACTCTTTATAAGAACCATCCAGAGTATCGTGAATATAATTTGCTTCGGAAATCAACCTTCCTTCGAAATCATAATTAAGTGATTTTCCATGACGACGGTTATCTTTATAGTTATCCACAGAACTGATTTGTCCATTATTGTACCAGCGCGTCGAGGGTCCCTGGAGGGTATCGTTCACATAGTTGCATTCATGCTGCTTAATGCCATCCGAATAATACCAGGTTGAGATGCCGTTATAGTGCTTGCCCTTTTTACTAAGAACAGACTTCGGTTTGCCATTCTCCCAGTATGTCTTTTCTGTTTTGGTGCAACTGTTGACTATCAGGCCGGTTATCACAATTAATGTGACCAGGTATCGGTGGAATTGATGAACGATCATTTTTCTTTGAGCGTATCACTATAACCTTTGCCTCAGCACTTCAAACATGATGATGCCTGCTGCTACAGCAACATTTAACGATTGAGTCTCACCCATCATCGGGATTTTTACTGTCTTGTCGCACAGCTTAAGGTACTCCTCTGAAATTCCAAGCTCTTCTGAACCCATGATGATGGCTACAGGATGGTTATAATCGACTGAAAAGTGATTCAATTCCGACTTCTCAGTAGCTCCGATCATTGTGATGCCGCAGTTTTTCAGAAACAGGATGGTCTCCTTCAGGTTTTCCGCGCGGCAAAGGGGAATATTATTCAATGCGCCGGAAGAGGTCTTTACAGCGTCGGCATTGATCATAGCCGATCCTCTTGAAGGGATAATGATGGCGTCGACCCCTGCACATTCTGCCGTGCGGGCTATAGAGCCAAAGTTACGGACATCGGTGATTTTATCAAGGATGATAAAGAACGGCGCTTTAGCTGATTCATAAATGGATGGAAGCAACGTTTCAATATCGACAAATGAAACAGCTGAAACCATAGCTACGACTCCCTGGTGATTTTGCCTTGTTAAGCCGGTTCAGTTTTTCTTTGGGAACAAACTGAAAAGGAATCTTGAACTGTGTGGCAAGGTTGATTAATTCGCTGGTGCGAAATTGCTGCATCGATTTCAGAATAAAGATTTTCTCGATTTCCTTGCCTGCATTGATGGCTTCCACAACCGGATTGAACCCGTAAATAAAGGTTGATTTGCTTATCATAATTTCAATTACCTGGCCGCAAAGATACCATCAATTCAGATTAATTGGTGCAAATTTCTTTTTGCTACTTTTGAAAATTAAAAGTTTCCATCTTCATCATTTTGAGGAATAAAATTTTTTTTCTGAAAAATTTGGAATTGATATTTTTAAAATAGACTTTTGCGCCGTTTTAATTTTATTGTTAACTGAATAACAGTAACTGATATAAACTAATTAAATTTAATTTTTTATAGCTATGAACTTAGAAAAAATCATGAATGACCTTGAGAAAAAGCATCCCGGCGAGGTCGAGTATTTACAGGCAGTGAGGGAAGTGCTTGAATCAATCGAAGAAGTAGTAAACCAGAATCCTCATTTCGAATCGGCTGGAATTATCGAGAGACTCGTGGAGCCCGACAGGATCCTGACTTTTAAAGTGCCATGGGTTGACGATAGTGGCAAGGTACATGTAAACCTTGGATATCGTGTGCAGTTTAACAATGCAATCGGACCCTACAAAGGTGGTTTGCGATTCCACCCGAGTGTAAACCTTAGTATTTTAAAATTCCTCGGATTTGAACAGATATTTAAAAACAGCCTCACAACCCTGCCGATAGGTGGAGGCAAAGGTGGTTCAGATTTCAATCCCAAAGGAAAATCAGATGGAGAAATCATGAGATTCTGCCAGTCGTTCATGCTTGAGCTATGGAAAATGATTGGTCCGGAAATGGATGTTCCGGCTGGAGATATTGGTGTTGGGGGTAAAGAGATCGGTTACCTTTTTGGGATGTATAAAAAACTCACCCGGGAGCATCATGGGGTATTGACAGGTAAAGGCCTTGCATGGGGTGGCAGCCTGATTCGTCCTGAAGCTACAGGTTTTGGCGCAGTATATTTTGCCCAGGAAATGCTTGCCACCAAAGGCGAAACTTTTAAAGGTAAAAATGTATGTCTGTCCGGATTTGGTAATGTTTGCTGGGGAGCTGCTATTAAAGGTAAACGAACTGGGTGGAAAAGTGATTACTATTTCAGGCCCGGATGGTTATATTCATGATCCGGAAGGAATTTCTGGTGCAAAGATTGAGTATTTGCTTGAGTTAAGAGCTTCAAACCAGGATATTGTTAAACCCTATATTTATGAATTCCCGGAAGCTACTTTTGTAGCTAACAAGCGTCCCTGGGAAGTGAAATGCGATGTGGCTATTCCCTGTGCAACCCAAAACGAGCTTGATGAGAAAGATGCTAAGATACTGATAAAGAACGGCTGTATCTGTGTGGCAGAAGGCGCAAATATGCCTTCAACACCCGCTGCAGTTGAAGTATTCCATGAAAACAAGATCATGTTTGGCCCGGGTAAAGCTGTGAATGCAGGTGGTGTTGCCACTTCCGGACTTGAAATGTCGCAGAATGCAATGAAGCTGAACTGGCCACGCGAAGAAGTTGACACAAGACTTCATCATATCATGAAGAGTATTCACGAAACCTGTGTAAAACATGGTAAAGAAGAAGACGGCTATGTGAATTATGTGAAAGGCGCTAACATATCCGGTTTCCTGAAAGTTGCAAATGCCATGCTCGATCAGGGGATTATTTAGTTCGAGGTTCAAGGTTCGAAGTTCAAGGTTGGGTTGACAACCTGAATTAATTGAAACAACAATTTTAAGTTAATATTTATATCTATGCCTCCCGGTTTTCGGGAGGCTTTTTTTTGAGCAATAATAACCCGTGGCTTAAACCGTTTACTTTTCTTAATTGTTTACTTTTGCGCACTTATCAATAATGCTTGAGGCAGATGGAGTTTGTTAATCCAGGATTTCTTTACGGGCTTTTTGCTATTTCTATTCCCATTATCATTCACCTTTTTAATTTCAGAAGGTTTAAAAAGATATATTTTTCCAATGTCAGCTTTCTTAAAGAACTGAAACAACAAACTCAAAAGCAATCGCGTCTGAAGCATTTGCTGATCCTGCTCATGCGAATCATGGCTATTGCTGCAATAGTGCTTGCATTTGCTCAACCCTATTTTCCGGTATCGAAAAACATTATTCAGCCTGATGAAAAAAATGCCGTAAGCATTTATTTGGATAATTCATTTAGCATGCAGGCTGCATCCGAACAAGGAATACTGCTGGATGAAGCTAAAGATAAGGCAAAGGAGATTGCATCAGTTTACAAAAGTTCTGATCTCTTTCAATTGCTGACGAATGACTTTGAAGGAAGACACCAGCGGTTTGTCAGCAGGGAAGAGTTTTTGGATTTGATTGATGAAATGCAGATTTCACCGGTAGTGAAGTCTTTACCCGAAATTATTTCGAGGCAGCAGGTCCTTTTTGAAGGGAATCCTTCAAAGGCAAAAACGGCCTATATTATTTCGGATTTCCAGCGGGATTTTTTGAACAGAGATGTGCCGGTAATGGATTCCTCTTTAAACATTCTGTTTATTCCGCTTGAAAGTATCAATAAAGATAATTTGTATATCGACAGTTGCTGGTTTGAAACTCCGGTCCACCAATTGAATCAGAATGCCGAACTAAAAGTCAGCATTAAAAATAGTTCCGCTAAAAGTTTCGAAAAGATCCCGGTCAAACTGATGATCAACGGCAAGCAAAAAGCCCTTGCAAGTTTTGATATTAAAGAAAACGGGTCAACCGAAGTCGTTTTACCTTATACCAATTATGATAATGGAATCCAGAATGCTGAACTGGAGATAAATGATTTTACCATCAATTTTGATGATAAGCTTTGGTTTTCGTATTATGTTTCGTCCCTTACGCCTATCCTTTGTATCAATGGTAACGATGAAAATGTATTCCTTAATTCACTTTTCAAAAGGGATTCATTGTTCAGGTTCGAAAATGTAAATGAAGGAAACATCGGTTATTCTGATTTCTCAAATTACCAATTAATCATTCTCAATGAATTGAGATCAGTTTCAAGCGGATTGATCCAGCAACTCATTCCTTTTGTTCACAATGGCGGCAGCCTGGTTGTGTTGCCGTTCGGCAGACCGGATGGACCGGAATACTCAGAATTACTCAAATCATTT
Organism: uncultured Bacteroidales bacterium; assembly: GCA_963749345.1. GTDB lineage: Bacteria > Bacteroidota > Bacteroidia > Bacteroidales > JAADJA01 > JAADJA01. Next base: position 2,835,704 of record CAVVMO010000004.1, read on the forward strand.
AATGCCGGAAGTTATGGCTTGTTGGATACCACAGACACCAGGATCAGTTACATTAATCTTGAACATCCCCTGTATTCAAATGTGTTTGATGAAATCCCTGAAAACCTCGATCTACCGTTTGTATTCCAGCACTTCCCGATTCAGCTGGAAAGCCGGACAAAAGGGGAGACCTTGCTGGAATTGCAAAGCCGAGGACCTTTTCTGAGTGTTTTTCAGGTTGAAAAGGGAAAAGTTTATTTGTTTGCAGTTCCTTTCAATACTGACTTCAGCAATTTCACACGACATGCAATCTTTGTTCCTACGTTGTTTAAGCTAGCGATTTCAAGTGTCATCGAAGAAACGCTTTATTATTCCATTGGTGAAAACGAGGTAATAAACATCGGTAACATTAAGCTGGGTAACGAAGAGGTCCTTCATTTAAAAATGCTGAATTCTGATTTTGATGTGATTCCTGAACATAGGAGGCAGAATTCATCCATTGATCTTTTTACACGGGGCCAGATCAGCCAGGCAGGAAACTATGAATTGGTGAACGGTGATCAACCTGTGAAAGGGATCTCTTTTAATTATGACCGGGCAGAATCGGAAATGGTATTTTATTCATCCGACATGTTAAAGGAATATATCACTGAAAAAAAATTGAACCATATCCTGGTACTGACTCCTACCGGCAAACCTTTTGTTCAGACCTTGTCGGAATACAGCCAGGGCATCAGGCTTTGGAAATTATTTGTGATTTTAGCGCTTGCCTTCCTGCTTGCAGAGACATTGCTTCTGCGGTTTCTGAAATAGTAAATCAGGAAACAGAAAGTGTTTTTTATATTATGACCACTTTTGTACCTCTGAAAACTGCTAATTTTGCAAAACTTGTGATGTATCGGTAATCTTTACATGGCATTTTGATAAAAAAATCTAATTGATTATATTATTATTTCAAAAAGTTTTCTTTGCTTTGTTATATGAAGAAAAAAACTCAATATATTAGTCAGTTAATTCGTAGTTACATAAACGCGATTGACCCAAAAGCTGAAGTGATTCTTTACGGTTCTCGCGCGCGCGGAGACGAAAGGTCCGAATCAGATTGGGATATCCTCATTTTGACAGATTATCCTGTTGATCTTAATAAAGAAAGACTTTTCAGAAACAAGTTATACGATTTGGAATTAGAAACTGAAGAACCATTCTCAATATTTGTTTACTCTAAAGCGGACTGGCTCTCAAGGCAGAGTATTACTCCTTTTTTTCATAATGTTTCTGTGGAAGGAATTAGGTTATGAACATTGAGGAAAGAAATACTTATATAAAATTCAGGATCGAAACAGCTAAAAAAACGTTTGATGCTGCGAAAATACTAGCTGAAAATGGGTTTTGGAATTCATCCGTTAACAGGCTATATTATGCATTATTTTATTCTGTTAATGCCCTATTAGTTTTGAATGGAATTCAAACTAAATCTCATTCTGGCACAAAAAATCAATTTTCTATCCATTTCATTAAAACAGGGAAATTCGACAAGAAATATGGCAGGTTGTTTTCTGAACTCTTTGATTGGAGGCAGAAAGGTGATTATGATAACATTATTGACTACGATCAAAGCTCAGTTCAGCCTTTGTTTCAACCTGTAGAAAACATGATTATGCTAATTGAAGAAGAAATTAATACAGCTATTAAAGAATAAGACACCTCATAAAACTGCAGCTAATAAGTAACCAACTTTCCTTTCTCTAAAATCCTCCCTATCTTCAAAAAAATAATTACCCTTACTCAATCGCAGGGTGCCAGCGAAAGTTTATTCGGTTGCACTCATCACCAGTTTGCCATGGATCACCCCTTTTATCCCGATCAGCTTATCTGATAACTCGGTAAGTTTGTTGGCGGTGCCTTTAACGGCAATGATCTCAAGGCAATTGTCATGGTTTAGATGAAAATGCTGTGAGGAAAGAATGACATCAAAATAATTGTGCTGAATGTCATTTGATTTGGTTGTTATATCGCCCTTGTGATGATCATAAAGCATAACAATAGCGCCGGCAACCATTTGATTGCTTTGCCATTTTTTCTCAACCTGATTCCGTTCGAATAAATGCCGGATTGCCTGCGACCGGTTGGGAAAATTGTTATTTGCTACGAAAGCATCCAAAGCCTTCAGTATGTTCTCGTCGAGGCTGACACCAAATCGGGTAATGGGCATGTTTCTGTTTTATTAATTTGTTCCAAAGATAAAAAATTACTGATTATTTAGGTCTTGAACTTAGACCAGGCATTGCTAATTTTAATCCGGCGGATTTTTTTGTTGAAAATTAATTACTTTTACCGTAATCAAAATTGAGCGGGCTGTGCCCAACTGGCAAAGACAAATAAAGGAATATCTGACCTTCAGCAGCAAAGAACGAAGGGGTATCTTTGTTTTGCTGCTATTGCTGGTTGTTTTAATACTGGTTAACCTGTTCCTTCCTTATTTCATCAGCCGAAAGCCAACGGACTTCTCAGATTTTGAGCAGCAAATTGCTTTATTCGAGGCTGAACAGGAAAGTTATCAAGATTCTATTTCAAATAGAAATGAACCCGGTTATACAAAAAGCAGTGGAACCGGCGATAAGCTAACACCCTTCGAATTTGACCCCAATGAATTGCCTCCCGATCAATGGAAAAAGTTAGGACTTGAAGACAGGCAAATCAAAGTGATCCTGAATTATCTGAACAAAGGAGGCCGTTTCAGGGTGAAGCAGGACCTGGCAAAGATGTACAGCATATCGGAGCAGGAGTACCGGATTCTGGAACCTTATATTGAAATAAAGGCCTTACCGCCGGATTACAAAAAAGCTGATAAAGAAACTGAAATCACACCATTTCCTTTTGATCCTAACAACCTGACAAAGGAACAGGGTTTGGAAATGGGTTTACACGAAAATGTCATTAATGCCATTATCAGCTACAGGCAAAAAGGCGGTCAGTTTAAGTCATCCTCCGACCTGAAGAAAATTTATACCCTCACTGAAGCAGAATATTCCATTCTCGAACCATTTATTCAAATTCCGGCAGATACTTCTTTGGCTTTTCCAACAAAGAAAAATGTGGTAATTGAACTGAATTCAGCCGACAGTCTTGATCTGCAGCAATTGCGGGGAATTGGTCCATCCTTTTCAAGAAGGATCATTAAGTACCGTGACTTGCTTGGCGGTTTTTACAGCAGGGAGCAGCTGCTCGAAGTTTATGGAATGGACAGTACAAAATACCTCGGCATTGCGGGCCAGGTGAGCGTGGACAATGAAAAGATCAGGAAAATAAACATCAATAAAGTTTCGATCAAAGAGATGATGAAGCATCCCTATATTGAATTTTATGTCGCTAAATCCATTATCAATTACCGGAATGAAAAAGGCTCCTTCACCGATATAGCTCAGATAAGGGAAGCGAAGCTGGTATACAATGAACTTTTTTTGAAAATTGAACCCTATTTATCAGTTAGATAAAAATATGACTAAGAACTTAAAAAATTTAATTGTAATAAATTTTTACTTAATTTCATTCTTTTCATGCTCGTTCGTTTGGGCAGTTGATTTTACAGAAAAGGAAGCGAAGACTATAGTAGATAGCCTGAATAAAAAATGTGTAGAAAATCTGTATTCCGACAGGGAGCTTGCCTATTCACTTGCCGTGCAGGCATACACTTTAGCCGATTCAGCACAATACATCAAAGGAAAGGGTGCTGCACTCAATAGTATTGGAAATCTTCATCTTTTTAAAGGCGACTACAATACAGCCATTGATCATTATAACAAAGCCATTGAAGAATTCAAGATTATAAATTATACAAAGGGAATTGCAAATTGTAATAATAATATTGGATTGATTTATGAATATCAGGGAAAATACAAAGAAGCACTTAACCTGTTTAAAGAATCGCTGCAATATGAAATTGAATCAAACAACAAAGATGGGATGGCCAGTTCGTATAACAATATTGCCAGCATATATTATTTTTTAGGACAATACAGTGAAAGCCTCAGGTACTTTCATTTGAGCGCTTCGATTTATGATGAACTTAATAACGAAAAAGAAAAAGTATCCTGCTTCATCAATATAGGCGCTATTTATGAACGTCAGGGTTTGTATTTAAAAGCAATTGAAATTAACAAAGAAGTAGTTAACCTAAGCCGACAATATAAGAACAAACATGAAGAGGCAATGGGACTTCACAACCTGGGCTCGAATTTTTTAATGTTGAACGATCTTGAACAATCCCTATCCTATTTAAACAAGGCTATAGTTATGCGCGATGAAATTGACGATAAAACAGGAAAGTCTTCCACGTTAAAATATATCGGAAGAGTTTACGAAAAGAAAAAAAAATATGATTTGGCAAATGACTATTACTTTCAGTCTCTGAAAATCAGTGAAGAGCTTGAAGATCAGAGAAGCATCGCGGAAACATTCACATTAATAGGAGAAAACTTAATTGAAAAAGAGAACCAGACTTCTGCCATCGAATATTTCTATACCAGTTTAAACATTGCAAGAGAAATAGGTGCTCAGGCGGAAATTCTCGCCAATTACAAACAGCTAGTAATGGCATATTCCTCATTGGAAAATTTCGACAGCGCATCAAAATACCTCGACCTGTTTGCTGTACTGAAAGATACCTTATCCCTGCCCTTAAAACCTGAAATAAAGCAACCGGCAAAAGCCTGGGAACCGGAGATTGATAAGCAGATGCGCCAGCTAAAAACCTACCGCCGGGCGCTGCTTTTTGGCAGCATTGCAATTGTGGTATTAATTGTCCTGGTTTTTATCAGGAAACGAAAGTGAAAGTTAAATGAATTGTCTTAGTTTGAAGAATTAAGTTTTTACTAAAGTGATTTTAAATCTTTACGATTTACTTTTATAATCATGTAATTCCCTTCATTCCAAAAATTATTTAAATTGTGGATTTGTAAATGCATCTCTTTTCCTTTAATTTCTGTTAAACTATAAGAGGATGAAGGATGATTTGTTAAAATATCTTTTATAGTAAATTTAAATGGAATCGTAATCAGGTTTTCTTGGGCATCAATTAATACAGTCTGTTTATTACTAACAAAAATTATAGTCTTTCTATTTAGTTCTTCAATCTCTATCTCTTGATTGGCTATTTTTTTTTCAGCTTCGCTTAAATCTTTCTGAAGGTTTTGAACTTGACTTTTTATATTTTGTACTTCAAGGTTTTTTTCCTCTATTTTTTTTGTCAAATCAATAATATATTCTTCAAAATGTGGAATCATAGATGTAGAGTCACGTAATTGTCTTATTAAATTATCAGTATTTTTTATATATTGTTCAATTAAACGGATATTTGAAAAAATTTCAGATTGTTTCGTCTTTTTTTCTATATCTGCTGGATAAATTAATGGTTTTTCAAGAGTTGTAATAAAATCTAAATTTTTTTGAATTTGATTTATCATCTCCATTCCTTTGGCAATATCTTCAGTTAAAGCATTATTTTCCTCAGTTAGTTTAATATAATTTTTAGTTAATGTATCTCTTTCATTAATCACTTGTTTTATTTCCCCATTCAAGTTTTCGATTGTTCGATTTTTCTTATCTATCTCATTTCTTAATTCATCTTCTTTTTTATTGTTTGTTGAACATCCATAAAGGAGTACAATAAATGCAGGAATTATAAACGTATATTTTCTCATATCAAAATGTTTTAGTAAATTTCCATTTATTTAATGAACCCATATTTGATTTTATTGATATTTGTGGTTTATTAAACTCCAATTTGCCATTACCAAGATTAGGTATTTTCACCTCATGAGTAATTAAATCGACTACAATGTCTATATCCTGAGTTAATGCATCTTTCATATAGTAACAACTAAGAAGTAATTTGTCATTTCCCAATAATTTAAAATCATTTACCATGATATATTGAAATGGGCTTTTGCTTTTATCACAGTAAAATCCTTTTATCTTTTCAAAAAAACTTTTCGCCTGATTTAATAAACTATCTGGTTTTACTTCCTCTATGTAATCGGTCTTAAACTTAATATTATTTTCAATTAAATAAGATTTTTTTAGTTTCACTTCAAATAAATGATCAAGGGAGGCTTGATTATTATTCATTGAAAAAAGAGAAATTTGTATTATTAAATCATTTTCAGTTAATCGATAACTTCCCGATAAAAGGAAATATGCGATTCTGGGTTTAAGTCCCAGAATGTTATAACCTCCAAGTTTTTTGAGTTTAATTATTAAATTGTTTTTAAGGATATTGGAAAATTCAGTTTCGCTATTTGTCTGTTCAAAGATAAATTGATCAATATAAAGAGGTTTCTATTAATTTCTCTAATTTCATTCAAATTTATATAAATCAAAGAACAAAGGTCGTCAAAGGTATTAACAGGGTTTGTTTTAAGTAATTTTATTTTACTTTCTATGTATGTTTTCTTCTCAAGGATGTCAACTTTACTAAACCCTTTGATTTCATTATTACTAAAATATAACAATTCACTAATGAGTAGTTCAATTTCCTCTATCAGTGATTCACAATTTAAATATAATTCTATTGTGTTTGTGACGAGATTTTTGCTGAATTGTGCATCAGCAAAATTCATTAAAGCTTGAAGTTCTTCAGTCTTGGAATCTATAATCCTATTTAATTTTAATACTGTTTCCTTTTTATTTAAATAGGAAACAGCATACCCTAAATTATGGTTCTTATCATAGAAAAAATCAGTTGGAAAATTAGCATCAGTAGATTCTGAATAGGTATCTATTGTTTCTTCAAATGATCGCTTTTGCAATTTAAAACAAATCACTTACCTCATAAATTCGACCAATTGAATTTATTTTCTAATAAGAGTTCTATTTAGAAGCTATTTATTTTTCTCAGAAAATTCAATAATTTTGTTATCATTCTTATTATTATTTCACCACATGAAAAAGATATAATAAACAAAATAATACCAAGGGTAAAATGAATAAGTTATTTGTTTTTAAATCTATTTCAAATTCATTAAAGTTAGTTTTTTTAATTAAAGACATCTTTACATACTCTTCAAGTTCAGCGTAAACTCTGAGCACGTATCAATTTTATTTAAATTGTTCAAACAACCCCAAAATGGCGCACCCGTCCGCTTATGCCACCTAAAACCTTTTCAATCTTTTCAAATCATAAATCTTATTTCATACATCATAAATCTCCCACAAGTTTTCCGGCTGCCTCATTTAGCTTTTCCCCACCCGCAGTTAGTTTTCTTTATTCGCCCACTTTTTCAATTTACTGAAATCAAAAACTTGTCTCCTAAAAATCATTTATTTTGTCATTTCAAATGAATTTCTTACCCTCACATACTTCCTTTTAACTTTTGAGGTTTGTTTTGCCGGTTCTTTTTTCTCTATTTTAGGAAAGTCCTTTTCAATAAACTCAATCTTAAAATCTGCAGGAAGATTATCTACTTCAGAAGGATGATCCATCAGGTAATTTACATAATCGAAAGTTAATCCGATATTTCTCTCTATGGTTTCTTTATTTGTCATCTTTATTGTTTTTTTATTTTTTTTACATAACGTTCTCTGTACCATTCCCAGTCCCGTCAAACTTAATACTTAATCTTCAAACCACAAAAAGAATTTTAACAAAAATTTGATACTTTATGCCGGTAATACCTTAACCACTAAGCCCAAAAATCCGCCATAGGCGGATCACAAAGGTCACAAGGAATTTAACCTTTGTGTTCATTGTGCCTTCTCCGTGCCCCTTGTGGTTAAGTCCCTTATTCCCCCTATTTCCCTTATATCCAGTCAATCCTTCCTCATTTATCGTGAAATAAATATTTTCCAATCCCGTTAATTTCCGGAATCACTATATTTGCCGGCGAAATTTAGATTAAATTGATTATGACTTTAAGAACAGGATTATTTATCGCAACTGCCTTATTTTTCTCTCTAACCCTTTATGCTCAGCGAAACCTGACGGAAACCGCTGATAAAGATTTTGAGGATTTTAAATACGCTACAGCTGTAGACAAATACAAAAAGGCTTATTCAAAAGCAAAGGATAAAGATGTAAAAAACCGTATCCGGTTTCAAATGGCTGAATGTTATCGCCTGATGGGCGATCCCAAGAGGGCTGAACCTACGTACAAGAGCCTTGTGCGTAACGACTATTTCAAAAAGGAGCCCATCGTGTTGCTGCATTATGCCAACACATTAAAAATAAATCAGAACTACGATGAAGCCATGCCTCAGTATGAAATGTACATCAAGCTGAAACCTGATGATCCGCGGGGTAATGATGGATTGCAGTCGTGCAAGGTACAAAAGGATCTGGTTGAGCATCCTACCAATCACCAGATAAAGAACCTCAAACAGGTCAACTCACGCGATGATGATTTCAGTGCCACCTTCGAAAGCGATAATTTCAACTCACTGATATTTACATCTAACAGGGAAGGCGCCACCGGGAAGGAAAATGACGAAGGAACCGGTTCGGCTTTTACTGATCTGTTTTTAACACGTATGGATAAAAAAGGCGAATGGAGCACTCCCAACCTCATCGAAACTGAAGAAAAGATCAATACCGCCACCAACGAAGGCAGCCCAATGATGAATTCTTCGTTTAGTACCCTTTATTTTGCACGCTGTGGCAACGAAAAAGCCAAAAAGCTGGGTTGCCACATTTACAAGTCAAAAAAGACTGGACGGACTTTTTCCGATCCCGAAATTATTGATCTTGGAGGCGACAGCACTTCCCGCATTTTGCACCCTACGTTAAGTGAAGATGAAATGACTATCTTCTTTACCGCCGATTTTCCCAACGGGCAGGGCGGAACAGATATCTACTATGCGACACGTGAAAGTGCAAGCGAGGATTTTGGGCGACCAAAAAATATGGGGCCGGTCATCAATACTCCCGACAATGAAGGATTCCCGTTCTTACGATCTGATACTGTGCTTTATTTTTCTTCGAGCGGGCACATTGGAATGGGTGGACTGGATGTATTTAAAACAACCAAAACAGGTAAAGAATGGGGCATCCCGGTTAACCTTGGTTATCCGTTAAACTCCAATGCCGATGATTTTGCAATTATCTTTAACTCCGAAGCCGAAGAGGAAGGATATTTTTGTTCGAGCCGTAAGGAGTTTGAACTTGAAAAGAGCAAGGGTGGTGACGATATCTGGTATTTTATTGTTCCACCGGTTGAGTTTACCCTTTCAGGTATTGTAAAGGATGACCGAACGCTTCAATTCATAGAGGGCGCCAATGTAAGAATGGTCGGTTCGGATGGAACCACCATTGAAAAACAAACCAACTCCATCGGCAGGTATGAATTTTCGAAAGACCAGTTCCGCCCGAGAACAACTTACGAACTGACGGTATCCAAAGCGCAGTATTTCAGCGCTACCGGTGTAGTAACAACTGTAGGTGTCGAAAGAAGCAAGAACTTTGAGCGTGATTTTATGCTGGTTCCGATTCCGAAAGAGCCGATTGTTCTTCCGGAAATTCTTTATGACCTTGCTAAATGGGATTTAAAGCCTCAGTACCAGGATTCATTGCAGGGATTGATCAAAACGCTTGATGAGAACCCTACCATTGTGGTTGAGCTGGCCTCTCATACCGATTTGCGCGATACCGACGAGCGCAATGATATCCTTTCGCAAAAACGTGCGCAGTCAGTGGTCGACTACCTGATCCTTCGGGGCATTGATCCCGATCGGCTGGTCGCTAAGGGTTATGGCGAGAGGGTGCCGCGTGAACTTCACCATAAATATTATTTGAATGGGATTCAGATACTGGACTCAGCGAATGTTCTTACGGAAAGCTTTATCAATTCTCTTTCCACTAATGATATTAAGGAATTCGCTCACCAGTTGAACCGGCGAACAGAATTCTCAGTGCTTAATAATGATTTCGTACCTAAAGAAAAGCTGGATACTGTTTATATTCCTAAACAAATCGATATCGTTATCAACCCTGTGAAAGAAGTGAAAAAGATTGCTTTGTTAAAAGACAAAGAAGGACGCTTTGGTGTGAAGTGTGAAGTGAATGGTTACCCTATCGATGTATACATAGACAAGAAGATCAACAAGCCGATGATCTCTCTTGAGAATGCGGTGAACCTGCTCAGGGATGGTGCCATCAGCAAAGATGATTTTGCGGGTGATCCCAACGAAGTCCTTGCCAATTCAACCATTGCCGATCTTGCAGTATTCCTGGTCGAGGAATTGAAGGTTGATAAAAATTATCTGACAATGTTCGAGGTGACGGTGAATTATAAGATTCCGGTTGGTTTCTACCTCGATGAAGCTACCTTCTCGCTCCTTGGTAAATACAAGATTGACGAGGAGAACAAGCAAATTATCTTTGAATAATTATAGAGCACAGTTTAATAAGGTGAATTACAAATGCCACTAAAACACTAAAACTCCAAATTGCACCAAATGTGGGATATCAAAAATGTAATTTTTAGTGAGATTTTGTGCCTTTGTGCTTTGGTGGCGATTAAAGTCTGCTCATTTTAGCAATGCTGAATAATGCCTGAGGAATTCAGATACGACAAGCGCGGAGTTTCTGCATCGAAAGATGATGTGCATCGGGCAATTAAAAACCTGGACAAAGGACTTTTCCCGCAGGTTTTTTGCAAAGTTGTTCCTGACTTTCTGGGTGGCGATCCTGAATATTGCAACATCATGCATGCCGACGGAGCAGGAACCAAATCTTCACTGGCCTATATTTACTGGAAAGAAACCGGCGACCTTTCGGTGTGGAAAGGAATAGCACAGGATGCTATTGTAATGAACCTTGATGACCTGATTTGCGCCGGCGTTACGAATAATATCCTGATTTCATCCACTATTGGCAGAAATAAAAAACTGATTCCCGGTGAGGTCATTAAGACTATCATCGAGGGAACCGAAGAATTTCTTGAAAAGATGCGGGGGTGTGGTATTGGTATTCATTCTACCGGAGGCGAAACGGCTGATGTGGGCGACTTGGTTCGGACCATTATTGTCGATTCCACTGTAACCGCAAGGCTTAAGCGATCGGAAATTATCGAAAATAAAATCAGGGAAGGAGATGTGGTTGTCGGGTTGGCATCTTTCGGAAAAACTAAATACGAAGATGAATACAATGGTGGCATGGGCAGCAACGGACTTACATCAGCCCGACACGATGTCTTCCATAAATCATATTCAAAGAAGTATCCTGAAAGCTTCGACAATGATATTCCGGCTGAACTGGCTTATTCAGGTAGTAAAATACTGACAGATCCTTCAGAAGTTGAAGGAATAAATATTGGAAAACTTGTTCTTTCGCCAACACGGACTTACGCACCCGTGATTAAGCAAGTATTGGAAAACTATCGTTCTGAAGTTCACGGTATGATCCATTGCAGTGGGGGAGGGCAGACCAAGGTCTTGAATTTCATTGAAAACATTGAAGTCATAAAAGACGACCTTTTCCCGTTACCACCATTGTTTAAGCTTATCTATGATGAATCGGGTACTGACTGGAAAGAAATGTACCGTGTTTTTAATATGGGCCACAGGATGGAATTATATGTTCGGGAGAAAATTGCAGAAGCCATCATCAGGATTTCGGAATCGTTTAATATTGATGCGAAAGTAATTGGGTATTGCAAAGCCTCAGAAGGTAAAAAGGTTGTTATAAAATCGGAGTTTGGGGAGTTTACTTACTAATCCTGGAACCATTTACTTTTTCATAACACTTTTGCGGTTTACGTCTTCTGTTTTTATTCCCTTTTCAATAAGAAAAGCCAGGTAGGCATCTTCAACTTGTTCCATATCAACAGACTTAGCACGGGTACCAACTTTTTTTGCAAGATCGAGCCAGAATTTTACATCCTTTTTATTCTTTGCTTCAATGACAATTGCATCCATAATTTAAAACTTTTCGCACAAAGGTAAATATCTTTTAATAATTAATTTTGAGCATCCTTACCTTTAACGTACATTTAACGTACATTTTACGTTTATTCATCTACCAATTTTTTTCTGGTAATATCTTGATTGACATTTATCCCGATTGTAAATTCTATTAAATATTTTCGCAATTACTTGTCTTTAATTTCCGTTACCTCCTGAAAGAAATATTCGGTAACTTTGCAGCAAACAATTTATCAATGAAACTTGTATTTTTCAATACACCAAAGGCACGTCAGTTTAATTATCCCGCCCGATATTACGATGAGGAAAAAGAGAGGAGGGAACAACGCAAAAGGGAGCTTGGCCTTGCCGGTTCAGAAACCACCGGCGATTTCAGGTCGAAACTGGATGCCGGATGGCAGAGGTTCAGGGCAGGTGAAAGAGGACGGCAGAAAAAAGCTAACATGAGTGTATTGATTTATATTTTTATTGTGATCATTTTGATTTACATCATTTTCTTTAGATAATTATAGAGTTAAAATAGCGCTTTCCAAAGATAAATCCAAAACAGGTCAATGCCGGATATCATTCATCTTTTACCCGATTCAGTAGCCAACCAGATCGCTGCCGGTGAGGTCATTCAAAGGCCTTCATCTGCTGTGAAAGAACTGCTGGAAAATGCGGTTGATTCCGGAGCTGATGAAATAAAATTGGTCATCAAAGATGCCGGGAAGACATTAATCCAGGTGATCGATAATGGTTGCGGGATGTCGGAAACCGATGCACGGATGAGCTTTGAACGTCATGCTACTTCAAAAATCAAAACAGCGAACGATCTTTTTGCCATTAAAACGCTGGGATTTCGGGGTGAGGCATTGGCGTCCATTGCTGCCATTGCTCAAATCGAATTAAAAACAAAGAGGGTAGAGGATGAATTGGGAACGCAGATCATGATTGAAGGATCCATGGTAAAGAGCCAGGAGCCTTGTGGATGCCAGGATGGGACATCGCTTTCTGTTAAAAATCTGTTCTTCAATATTCCGGCACGTCGAAAGTTTTTAAAAGCCGACACTACTGAACTTAGACATATCATTGAAGAATTTGAAAGGGTAGCGCTGGTCAATCATGGTATAAAATTTTCGTTTTTCAATGGAAACCAGCAGTTATTTCTCCTGACCAAATCCAATCTGAAACAACGAATTGTTTCGCTCCTTGGCACTGCTTACAATACCCGGCTTTTGCCTGTGGAGCTTGAGTCGAATGTGGTTAATATTTCAGGATTTATAGGTAAGCCTGAATTTGCAAAGAAAACCCGCGGTGACCAGTTCTTTTTTGTGAACGGGCGGTTCATCAAACATCCCTACCTGAATCATGCAGTTGACAATGCCTTCAGGGAATTGATCCCTTCGGATGCCTTTCCAGCTTACTTTTTGTACCTTTCAATCGACCCTAAAGAGATTGACATCAATATTCACCCAACCAAAACGGAAGTGAACTTCCAGAACGGCCAGGTGATCTATTCTATGATCAGTTCGGCGGTAAAACAAGGACTTGGAAAATTCAATGTGGTTCAATCTATCGATTTCGATATAGAGCAAACGGTGCAATTCAGTATACCCGGAAAGGTTCACGAAATCAAGTCGCCCGCAATCAAAGTGGATCCGGATTACAATCCTTTTGATAACCAGAAGATAAAAAGTTCCTTTGCTCCAGCAAGCAGCAGACCACAGCAGAATGTAACAGGTTGGGAGAAATTATTTGAAAATGATTTCACACCTGCTGTTCCCGGGTCAATTGAAACAGAACCTTTGCCCGGAAAGCAGGAACCCTTGATCAACCAGGATGGAGATGAAAAGGTACAAGGGGAAACTATTTTTCAGCTGCAGAATAAGTACATTGTTTCAGTGGTAAAATCGGGACTGATGATCCTTCATCAGCAAAGGGCGTATGAACGGATTTATTATGAAGAGTTCATGTCATCCCTGGAAGCGGGCAAAGGCAATTCGCAGCAACTCTTGTTTCCGGCAACCATTCAACTTCCGGCAGGAGATACCGAAATAGTTAGAAGTATTTTCGCAGAGTTGAGAATCCTTGGTTTTGATCTGGAGGAATTTGGTGAAAATACATTTATCTTTCATGGATTGCCTTCCAGCTTGAACAATCACACCATCAACGATGTTTTGGAAGATATCATTGAAAATTTCAAAAAGAACCAGAAGGAACTGATTGCGGACAAAAGGATTAATTTAGCGCGGTCAATGGCAATCAATATGGCTGCCGTCATGAATGGAAAGTTGAAAAAGGAGGAAATGATGGCTGTTATCGACCGGCTTTTTGCCTGCAAAGTGCCGGATGTGTCGCCGGATGGCAAACCTGTTTTGAAGATAATGAGCGTGAATGAAATCGAGATGATGTTAAAATAAGAAATTGAATTAAATGGACCAATACCGACCCACCGGATTCAGAATATTGCCGCCAGTTGTCAAAAATCTGCTGATCATCAACGGATTATTTTTCTTAGCCACAATAGCTACAGGTTCAAAATTCGGTTTTGATCTTACGGATATGCTTGGATTGCACTATTTTGCAGCCGAAAAATTCAGACCCTACCAGTTCATCACCTATATGTTTATGCATGGTGGGCTCATGCACATCTTATTCAATATGTTTGCCTTGTGGATGTTCGGAAATGCAATCGAAAATATATGGGGCCCCAGGAAATTTTTAATTTATTATTTGGTCACTGGCATTGGGGCAGCCATTACCCATTATGTGGTTTTTTACTTTCAGATTTCACCTGTAATGACGGCCATCGATGGCTATCTAAACAATCCTTCGCCTGAAAGTTTGAATGTGTATTTGAGCTCAGGCTACTTCAAGATTATATCCACTGAAGTGCAGGATAACTTTAGCATCTTTCGTGAGCAATATAACCAGCTTTTATATACCGATCCTACTAAAGCATTGCAATTAAGCGTTGATTTTATTTCGCAGTATAAGATCGATTTTCTGAATGCTCCTGTTGTAGTGGGCGCCTCCGGTGCGGTATTCGGTATCCTGCTTGCATTTGGAATGTTATTCCCCAATGCATTGATCTACGTTTACTTTGCCATACCTGTCAAGGCTAAATATTTTGTTATCATTTATGGTGCTATTGAGCTGTTCTCCGGCGTTTATGATACCGGAAGCAGCGTTGCTCATTTCGCCCATTTGGGTGGTATGATTTTTGGGTTCCTGCTTTTACTTTACTGGAAAAAAAGGTAAACTGAACTTTTGTCAGCATGAATTATTCTAACAGCAGCGATATACATCAGAATCCATTTCAGGATATCAGGGGATTATTCCGGAGTAAAAGCATCCTGATCAAACTTATCCTCATCAATGTTGCAGTTTGGCTTGTCATCATGTTTCTTGATGTGTTGTTCGATCTGTTCCAGGTAACTTTTACTGAAGAAGTGATAGGTTTGCTGGCTGTACCCGCATCATTGGATACATTGATTACAAGACCCTGGACACTTGTCACCTATATGTTCCTGCATTTTGATATCTGGCATATCCTGTTCAATATGCTTTGGTTGTATTGGTTTGGGAAAATATTCCTGGAGTATTTGAACGCACGGCAAATGCTTACTACATATTTACTGGGCGGATTGTCCGGAGCAATTTTTTATATTTTGTCA
The DNA here is from genome assembly GCA_963749345.1 of uncultured Bacteroidales bacterium. Classification (GTDB taxonomy): domain Bacteria; phylum Bacteroidota; class Bacteroidia; order Bacteroidales; family JAADJA01; genus JAADJA01. The sequence continues at coordinate 2,851,255 of CAVVMO010000004.1, forward strand.
TTCAATATTTTTCCCAAGTTCCAGGATGCCTATCTCCAATCGGTGGCCTTGGGTGCCTCGGCTTCGGTGGTTGCCATTGTGGTTGCCATTTCGTATTATGTTCCTAATTACAGGATTCATCTGTTATTCCTGGGACCTGTCAAAATCATTTATATCGCCCTATTCTCAATTGTAATTGACGTTTTGATGATCCGGTCATCGAATTCGGGTGGCCATCTGGCGCATCTTGGCGGGGCCATGTGGGGTTTCTTTTTCATCACCATGCTAAGAAACGGAAAGGATGTCAGCAGTTGGTTTCGTAAAATTTCAATTAAAAATATCCTTAAACCTTTTCAAAAATCGGGAAAATCAAATTTCAAAAATGTTTACACCAACCCCCGAACCATGACGGATGAGGATTATAATTTGCAGAAAAAGCAAAACCAGGTGAGGATTGATGAAATCCTTGATAAAATTTCGAGATCAGGTTATGATGCTTTATCGAAAGAGGAAAAGGATTTATTATTCAGAACAAGCAATAAAAATAAATAAGCTGTTGTTTAATGTTCAATTCGTTGATTTGAATATTTGCCATTTCTAATAGGATAGAAAATGTAAACTATCCTTAACCATTTAAAAAAGCATTAGGAATTAAAGTCATGATACATTCAATTTAATCAGACAAAGTGCAAGACGCCAAACAAAAAAACCGGATTTCATTTCTATCAGGATTACTCCTTCTGTTTAACCTGCTGGCCGTTTTGATGCTGCTGTTGGTTTATATCTCGGTTTATATCAATCCTGCTCATTTTTCGCTTATCGCCTTTGCCGGGCTTGGTTATCCATTGATCCTCCTGACAAACCTGTTATTTGTTATTCTTTGGATATTTATTCGAATAAAATTTTCACTGTTATCATTAGTATTCATCCTTTTGGGCTGGAATCATATGGGAAGGCTTGTTCAGTTAAACCAAAAGGAAGAGATTGATAAAAACAGTAAGCCGGTTAAGATTTTATCTTATAATATCCAGAATTTTGTCAGACAAAACATTTCGAATACCAAATATATCACTAAATTTGATAATCAGGCCAAGATCGCAAAGTTTATTAATGATCAGAAAGCAGATATCATTTGTCTTCAGGAAATACTTTACGATCGCGGAGACCTGCAGAAGTTTGCCAATGAATTCGGTAAGAAAAACAAAACTCCTAATTTTTATTACAGGAATTATTTCAGGACTAAAAAACAAATACTTGACGGTATTGCCATCTTCACCCGTTTTCCGGTGATTAACAAAGGCTTTCTTGAGTATGCGGATAAAACCATTGGCATTTTTAATGACATCGTTATAGCTTCTGATACCTTTAGGCTTTATAACCTTCATCTGGCATCCATTCATTTTAAAAAAGAAGAGTACGACTTCATTAGTGATTTGCCAAATCAGCAGGATCAGGAAGTGATCAAGAAAAATTCACTTCAGGTAATCTCGAAATTGCGTTCCGCATTTATTAACAGGGGACACCAGGTGAAAATCGTTAAAAGGCATATTAAAGATTCGCCATATCCTGTCATCATATGCGGTGATTTCAATGATACTCCTTCCTCTTATGCCTATCGGGAAATTACCGCTGGCTTAACCGATGCATTTGTTGAAAGCGGTAGTGGCTTTGGCGTGACTTATGCAGGTGAAAGCTTTCCTTCCTTCAGAATTGACTATATTTTTCATGATGTAGTTTTTGAATCACGAAGGTTTACACGGCATAAGATTTCTCTTTCCGATCATTATCCTATTTCTTGTTATTTGGTCAGGAAGGAGGAAGCGAATTAACTGCCATTTTTGAACAAGATTTATATTTAATTCATCGTACCCTTTTCAGGAGTTAATACTACCAAAACCCGCACAATAAACTGATGGTTATTGTAATTTATGCAAAGTTAGAGATGTTATTTTTTCTCAATTCTTTTCCGTATGGGTATAATCCCTACTTTAGCCAGTGATTAATTCATCCGTAGATTTTTATGAAATTTACCTGTAATATCTTCTTGTTTACCCTGTTTTTTTGGAGTGGATCACTCTTTTTATCAGGCCAAACATCTTTTGATTCTGCGATTCTATTGCGGAACAAAACCTTTACCGATTACCGTTTGCTTGAAGAAGCCAACACCATTCGTCCCTGGGTGAATCGTTCCGAACTGAATGCAAAGGCGAAAGAGGTAATCGATATTGACAATACCCTTATTAATTATTACCTTTTGAAGGAAATTGAAATAAACAAATCCCTTGAGGACAAGCTTGAAAAACTTAACCTTGAAATCGCCCTTATTAAAAAGGAATCTGAACTTCAGGAAAAGGCATTGGAGGATAACAGGCAACTGATCAATATTCTTTTGATTGTTACCGGCAGCTTTTGCTTGTTATTCGTGATTTCCTCCATTTTTTTTATTGACCGGCAAATCAGGTACCGGAGCATAAAGCTTGAACTTGAAAGAACATGGCCAATAAGGGAAGAAATCAACAAGGATAGCAGTTTTCAGCAGGATATTGTCCAATTGAACAAACAATTGGGTGAATTGACCCTAAAAAATTCTTCACTTATTAGCGAAATGCAGGATTTGAAACAAAAATACCGCGATAAGGAAGACGACCTTGAACGGGAAATCCTATCAAAAAAGCAGATAGAAGAGGAGATCAAAAAACTGATCATTCAGATCAAATCGCAATAAAAAAAACGCAGGCTTTATCCTGCGTTCCCTTAAAATTGACTCATAAATCTCTATGATGCCATTATGTACTCAATTTCTTTCACAGTTTTTGGTATCGGTTTCCCAAGGACTTTATGACCTGTTTTGGTTACCAGTATGTTATCCTCTATACGAATACCTCCGAAATCTTTGAAAGATTCAACTTTTTCATAGTTGATGAAGTCGGTAAATTTTTTCTCTTTATGCCATTTGTCAATCAAAGCAGGGATAAAATAAATTCCAGGCTCAATGGTGAATACATATCCGGGCTGATGTTCTTTGCCAAACCTCAGAAATGCGGTTCCAAACTGTGAGCTGCGTTTTATCTTGTCATCATAACCAATATAATTTTCACCCATTCCTTCCATATCATGCACATCCAGTCCCAGCATGTGCCCAAGCCCGTGGGGGAAAAACATAGCATGAGCGCCTTCCTTCACGGCATCTTCCACATTCCCCTTCATCAAACCAAGATTCTTTAAACCCGAAGCGATAATGGTCGCCGCCATCATGTGAAGCTCTTTGTTTGTAATGCCTGGTTTGGTGGCGGTTATAGTCTTCTGGTTGGCTTCAAGCACAATTTCATAAATGTCCTTCTGCCTTTGATTGAATTTGCCTCCGACTGGCACCGTCCGGGTAATGTCGCTTGCATAATGCCGGGTGGTTTCAGCGCCGGCATCTGTTACCAGCATCCTGCCAACTTTTAATACATTTCCATGATAATGGTTATGAAGTGTCTCACCATGAATGCTTAAAATGATCGGGAAAGAAACCGGGCCGCCCAAAGCAAGTGAAATACCTTCGATCGTACCGGCAATTTCCCTTTCTACTACACCAGGCTTGGCCATTCGCATTGAAGTTGTATGCATTTCGTAAGCTATATCTACAGCTTTTTCGATTTCTGAAACCTCGAGGTCATCTTTAACCGAGCGAAGCTTGATGATCCCTGTGATCAGCTCGACCGAAACATGGTCACGGATTTCGCCAATCGGGATATTGAGCAGGTTGCTGATTTGCATATAGGTTTCGCCGCGGTAGGGCGGAACAAAATGGATTTTTCTGCCTTTAAGCTTTGCTTCATTTAAAAGATCAGGTAAATCCTTAAGAGGAGCGGTGTTCTTTACTCCTGCCAATGCTGCCTGATCCATCATCAAAGGCTGCGGACCCATCCAGATGATGTCATCAAGGTCCACATCATTTCCGAAAATGTAATCTTTGTTATTATCCAAATCCAGCACACCCGCCAGATCAGGATGGTCGAGGCCAAAGAAATAAAGAAAATTGCTGTCCTGCCTGAAGTGATATGTATTTGCCGGATAATTGTAGGAAGCTTCCGGGTTCCCAAGAATCAAAACGATTCCGCTTTTCACCTCAGCCCTGAGGCGGTTACGGCGGTCGGTATAAATTTTTGCATCGAACATGGTTATAAGTTTAATTGACTAAAAATAAAAATGAATAGAATTTGATTGCTAAAGTATCAATTATCTTTAAGATTTTGATAAATTTGAACTTTTAAATGCAAAAATATGAAAATTCGTCAACCGGCCGTAGCAGGAGCCTTTTATCCCGGCAACAGAGCTGCCATTCATAAGCTTATTGATCAAATCCTTGCGAAAGAAAGTTCACAAATCGACCTGAGTTTGTCAAAGAAAAAAATAATTGGCGCGGTTGTACCCCATGCAGGTTATATGTATTCGGCGTACCAGGCAATTCATTTTTTTGAGATATTAAAAAATTCTAACCAGCGATTTGACACTTTTTTTATCATCAATCCTAACCACACCGGACATGGAGCCAGCATTGCCCTTGATGAAAATGATCTTTGGGAAACACCTCTTGGCAAAACTGAAGTGGATAAGGATTTTTATCGCTACCTGAATTTTTCGGAGTCATCTGCTGCCCATAAATATGAACATTCAGGTGAAGTGATGCTTCCTTTGCTTCAGCAGTTCATTTCGTATCCATTTAAAATTGTCCCGATTACTATGTCGCGGCAGGATACTCAGAATGCAAAGATTATTGCAACAACCATTCATAATGCGAATAAGATCCTCAAAAAAAAGATTTGCATCATCGCTTCCTCCGACTTTTCTCATTTCGTTGATCCTGACGAAGGTCAAAAGCTCGATCGCTTTGTAATTGATGCCATCCTTAAACTTGACTCAGAAAGTATTTACCATGAGGTAAGAGATAAGCACATCACTGTTTGTGGTTTTGGTCCTATTATGACTTTAATCGAATATTCCAAATTGGTGGCAGAACATCCTGAAGCAAAAATTCTGAAGATTGGTCACTCCGGTGAAGTAATTCCCTCGGATGAAGTGGTGGATTATGTGAGCGTGCTGGTGTATGAGTAATTTTTCCTTCATGGAAGTATGACAGGCTTGTTTAATATTTCATTTAATCCGGTAATCAAACGATGTTCACTTCTGTTTCGATTTCAACTCCAAATCTATCCGAGACCGACTTTTTGATTTCAGCCGCCAATTCCAGTATTTTTTTTCCACTCGCATTTCCATAATTTACTATTACCAGTGCCTGTTTTTGATGAACGCCGGCGTCGCCCAATCGTTTTCCTTTCCAGCCGCATTGCTCAATGAGCCAGCCTGCGGCCAGTTTATACTTCCCATCAGGTTGAGGAAAAGAAACTATTTGAGGGAACCGGTTTTTTAGCTCATCATGAACCTTAGCACTAACCGTGGGATTTTTAAAAAAGCTTCCTGCATTTCCAATTTCTTTGGGATCGGGAAGTTTGCTCCGGCGAATATTTATAACGGCATTTCGTATATTCTGAATGGATAGCTCTCTAACACCCATTTTATTCAGCTCTTCTCTTATAGCGCCATATTCAGTCCGGAAAACGGGATTTTTATCAAGACGGAAGGTAACAGAAAGGATGAAAGCTTTTCCCTTTAATTCATTTTTAAAAATACTGTTCCGGTACTCAAACCTGCAATTATCGGTTTTCATGACTGTCGTCCTGCCAATGTGCAAATCGAACATTTTCAGTTCATGAAATATATCCTTCATTTCAACTCCATAGGCGCCAATGTTCTGAATGGGGCTTGCACCAACATTGCCCGGAATCAATGAAAGGTTTTCAAGTCCGGCATAGTTCCTTTCCACACAATATTTTACAAAATCATCCCAGTTTTCACCTGCCATGGCTTTGACATAGTAATGAACGGAATCTTCACTGACCAATTCAATTCCTTTAAGGTCTATTTTAATAACGAGACCTTCAAAGTCTTTTGTAAATAGGATATTGCTTCCGCCTCCCAAAGCAAGATAGGGAACCTGCTTTTCACGAATGAAATGATTGATGTCAATAATATCCTGAAGCGAAGCAACTTCAGCAAAATATTTTGCATCTACCTTTATACCGAATGTGTTGAGCGACTTTATGCTGTAGTTTTCTCTGTTGATCATGGATTCAAAGATATAATTTTTTCAGGAGTGCTTTATTAATTAATTTCGTAATCTATTAACAGGAGGAACTTTGAAGAGAGTTGTGGTTTCAGTTATTAACGACCTCGTGACCGATCAGCGGGTAGGAAAAGTCTGCAATAGTTTAACCAACCTTGGATTCGACGTCCTTTTGATTGGAAGAAAGAAAAAGAAAAGCCCTGCGATGGATACAAGGAGTTACCGAACGCACAGAATGAAGCTTATTTTTGAACAGGGTCCTCTTTTTTATGCAGAATACAATACCCGGTTATTTTTCTTTCTCCTGTTTCACCGCTCAGATTTAATTGTTTCCAACGATCTAGATACTCTACTTTCTAATTTCCTTATCCATAAGTTTAAAAAAATACCGATCGTTTACGATAGCCATGAGTTATTTACGGAAACCCCGGAAGTAATTCACCGGAAGTTTGTGAAAGGTGTCTGGGAGAGGATTGAGCGCCGGATTTTTCCAAAATTGAAAGATGTGTTTACTGTGAGTGAGTCGATCGCTAAAATCTTTAAGGAAAAATATGGAGTTGAAGTTAAAGTATTAAGGAATGTTCCTGTGTCCAGAACTTTTGATAAGATCAAATCGAGATCAGAACTTGGCTTACCCATCGAGAAAAAAATAATTCTGCTTCAGGGTTCAGGTATTAATATTCACCGTGGAGCAGAAGAGTTGATCGAGGCAATGGCTTATCTTGAAAACATTCAGCTTTTAATAATTGGTGGAGGTGATGTTGTTGAAGGCCTTAAAGATCAGGTGAATAAATTAAAGCTGAAAAATGTGAAATTCATTCCGAGGTTACCCATTGATGAGCTTTATCAATATACTATAAATGCTGATCTTGGACTGACGATTGATAAAGACACAAACATGAATTACCGCTATAGTCTCCCGAATAAGTTGTTTGATTATATTCATGCTGCTACTCCTATACTTGCGTCTCCTTTAGTGGAAGTAAAAAAAATAGTTGATGATTACAAGGTGGGTGAAACTATAACAAGCCACGATCCAAAGCATATTGCATCAAGGATCGCCGGAATGCTTGCCGATGAAAGCAAACTGTTAACTTATAAGGAAAACTGTAAGTTTGCGGCCAGGGAGTTGTGCTGGGAAAAAGAAGAAAAAATTCTGATTGATGTTTTTAAAGCTTATGCCTGACAAATATTTGCATATTGTATCATTCGATGTTCCGTATCCCCCCAATTATGGCGGAGTGATCGACGTTTGGTATAAGCTGAAATTCCTGCATATGAAAGGGGTGAAAATAATTCTTCATTGTTATGAGTACGCGGGCCGCGACAGAACTGAAAAACTAAATGAACTTTGCGAGCAGGTTTATTATTATCCCAGGCTGCTGGGCTTGCGATCGGCGCTGTCATTTAAACCATATATTGTTTCAAGCAGGCGATCTGACGACCTGATCAATAATCTTCTTAAGGATAATTACCCTGTATTGTTTGAGGGTTTGCACAGCTGCTATTACCTGGGGGATAAAAGATTGAAAGGCCGGACGCTTGTTTACCGCGAAAGCAATATTGAGCACCGGTATTATTTCAGTTTGTTCAGGGTCGATCGAAAGCTGAAGAACAAGCTTTATTTTCTTTTCGCAAGTATCAAGCTCAGGCTTTACCAGCGGGTGTTAAAACATGCCACCCTGATGATGGTGGTTTCGAAAAATGATGCGGAATACCTTAAGAATCATTTTCCTGATAACAAAATAGTTCACCTCCCGAGCTTCCATGCAAATGATGGTGTAGAAGCTTTAGCCGGATCGGGAGCGTATGCTTTGTATAACGGGAATATCGAAGTCCCTGAAAATGCTCATGCCGTCAGCTACCTGATCAATGAAGTCTTTAATGATCTTGATATTCCGCTTATCATAGCCGGAATGAATCCACCCGAGCGGATTAAAAAGCTGGTTTCAACCAAACCCAATATCGAAATCATTGCCAACCCTGATGATGAGAAAATGTTCGACCTCATCCGGAAGGCACATGTTAATATTCTTGTCACATTCCAGGCTACCGGCCTGAAACTGAAATTGTTGAACACCCTTTACAATGGCAGGTTCTGCCTGGTGAATGAAAAAATGCTGAACGGAACCGGTCTGAATGAACTATGCGAAATAGCCAATACCGCGGCCGAACAGAAAGTTAAGCTAAAAGGATTGTTCGCAGAGAAGTTTGAAGAAGATGAAATCATGCTTCGCCATAAAATCCTGGATGAATTCTATTCGAACGATAAAAATGCGGTGAAGTTTATAGAACTGGTGTTTAATCCAAATGAATATCGTACTTAGTACATAGTTAGTCCCTCAGTTTAACTAAAACAGAAACAGGATGAATAACTTGAGAATTGCAATCAATATGGGGAAGAAAGGCCAGGGTAAGGAGGCCTGTTTAGGTAAAGGTTATGGTAAAGATTTTCACCGTACCCTAACCCCGAATCCACACTGGCTTCTTAACCTTTACCCATGTCAAATTACGTTTAGTTATATAAGAGAAAATCAACAAAAAGAAACCAGTTACAAGACACAAGAGACAAGTAAAAAGAAACAAGAACCCACCAACTGGATGTATATAATTTCCAATTTCATGTCACCAGGTTCACCCCAGTGCCTTCTTCCTGAAACACCTTGCCGTCTTCGCATCTTAGCGTAAGTGATGGAAATTCTTTAAAAAGAGAGTAATTATGCGTCGCCATTAAAACAGACCGCCCCGAACCGCTGATTTCAAATAGCAATTTCATGATACCCTTTGAAGTTTCGGGGTCAAGGTTGCCGGTTGGTTCATCGGCAAGAATGATCTCCGGGTCATTGATCAGCGCTCTTGCAATAGCCACCCTTTGTTGCTCACCTCCTGATAATTGGTGAGGCATTTTAAAGTCCTTTGTACCCAACTCAACTTTATCGAGGACTTCGTTTACCCGTTCTTTCATTTTCACTTTATCCTTCCACCCGGTAGCTTTCATCACGAAATAAAGGTTTTCTGCCACTGACCGGTCGATCAGGAGTTGAAAATCCTGGAAGATAATCCCGAGCTTGCGCCTTAATAGTGGAATATCCCTGTTTTTTAAATGCCGGAGATCGAAACCTGCAACGGTTGCCGAACCGTCCTGCAAAGGAAGATCGGCGTATATAGTTTGAAGCAGGCTGCTTTTCCCGGTTCCGGTTTTACCAATGAGATAAATAAACTGACCTTTGTCAATTTTAAGATTAACATCTGATAAAACCAGGATGTCTCTTTGAAAGATGGATGCTTTTTCAAATTCGATAACGGTATCCGGCGACATAAATTAAATTTTTGCAAAGCCAAAAATAATTAAATTTGTGAGATCGTAAAGAGAGGACTTTGTCAATTTAAAAAATGAAAAATGAAGAGATTAGCTTTTTATCTGCTTGCATGTACATTTAGTTGCCTGAACTTTTCGCTTGCTCAATCCATTAAGATTGAAAACATCAATGGCCTTGTAATTAAAGGTTATACCGATTCTGATGGTAATGTGTACCCGGTAAAAACTATCCCACTATTCTCATTTCTTTGGAACGATGCATTGATATTTTCCAAAGGCAATAATGTGATATGGAGCAATCATACCGGTGGATTTTATATCGGTGATAACATAACGGGTACTATGGCTGTTGATTCGGCTTTTAGTAAGGGAGTGAAATTGATGGTCCGTTTGACAAATCATTCAGCAGATACTATTGTCATCGAAAATTTCGTGCCTTTTGGTCAGACTGACGATAAGATTTATATTACAGGAATCGGACCATGGAATTTGGCACGGACGAAGCTATTCCGTCCGGGTAAGGAACCTGTTGGTGTTATTTTGCCTGATAATGCCTGGGAAATGGGATACGCTTCTTTTAATATTACTGAGGAAAAATCTTTGTGCGCTATCGCCCGAAGAAAGGAAGTTGTAAATGGAAAGAAACAGCGGTATAAAACAGAATTGTATCCTAATGGTCAAATCAATTATGAACTTTATATTAATGATTTCTCCGGTGACTGGCAAAATGGCCTGAGGCTGATGTTTCGGGATAAATATATCTATGATCTTGAAAATTTTAATGATAGCCTTTACAAACGACCCGATCTGAAATGGATCAGGGAAAAATACCTGATCGTTCTTCAATTTGCCTGGAACCATGAATTCTACGATCAGCAAAATGGAGGATATAAAATTGAGGAGTTCCTCGAAAAGGGAAAGAAATTGTGCGGAGGGTTCGATATCTATGGTTTATGGCCAACCTGGCCTGCACTTGGCACCGACCATCGGAACCAGTGGGATTTATACAAAGATCTTCCCGGGGGACTTTCAAAGCTGAAAGAAATTTCCACAAAGGCAAAAGAGCAGGATACCCGGTTTTTTATTTCCTACAATCCATGGGATCAAAGTACAAGAAAGGAAAACCCATACAAAGGCATGGCAAAGCTGATCCAGGCGATCAATGCAGATGGCGTAGTGCTTGATTGCAGCGGAAGTTCAAGTTATGAGTTGCAACGGGCAGCCGACAGCATCAGGTCTGGTGTGATCATGTATTCGGAAGGTATGGCCATTCCGAAGGATATGCCGGGTATTATTTCCGGTAGGGTCCATGATGCCATTTATATGCCGCCGCCATTGAATCTTAATAAGCTCATCAAGCCTGATTTTGCTATTTTTAGAGTATGCCAGCTTAGTCAGGGACAAATTCACAGGGAGGTGGCCATTTCACTTTTTAATGGCTACGGGATTGAGCTAAATACTTTTGCTCCAGGTCGCCCTGATTGGATAGACGACGAAATGAGGTATTTAGGCAGAGCCGTTAAAATCTTACGTGAAAATTCAAAGGCTTTTAATAGTTTTGATTGGACGCCATTGGTTACGACCACCAGCGATAATATTTGGATCAATAAATTTCCGATTGAAAATAAAACCATATTTACTGCCTATAGCCTCATTCCGGAAGGATTTAGTGCACCACTTATAGAGGTTAAGCCCGATGCGAAAAATCATTATATCAGCCTGTGGCATCACGAAGAATTGAACCCCGAATTAAGAAAGGGAAAATGGTATATTCCGGTTACCGTTAATGCTTTTGATAAAAATTATTTGGGAACCCGCCAGGAAGGAAATGTGGATTGTGTTGCTGAATTTAAGAACCTGCTACAGGTTAAGTTTCGAAATGATTCAGTTTACGTCGATTGTAAAAAAGGTGATAAAGTTTTATTATGGGCCGGGAATCCTTCTTATGAAAGGGAACCCGTTACTTATATCAAATTCCCGGTGAAGGAAAGACTATTTAATCTTTTTGGAAGGTATGAAGGCAAAGTTGTCATTCAGCTTTTTGCAAAAAATGAACTTGCTGATGAAAGAATAATAATGGTTGAACCAGGAAGCGCAAGATTGATCAGTTTGGTCAAATTGACCTCGAAAGCTGCATCGCCGCCTGAAGGAATGATGGAAATTAAAAGCGGATATTTTAAAATGAGTATAAATGTGGAAGATAATTTTGTGCCTTACCCTCCATACGATTCTGTTAATTCACGCTTTGTAAAACGATTTTATATCGATAAATACCCGGTAACGAATAACCAGTTTTATGAATTTATAGAGTCTACAGGCTACAGGCCTGCTGATACCATAAACTACCTTAAAAACTGGAAGGAGGGAAAATTTTCAAAAGGAATGAAAAGCCATCCTGTTGTTTACATCAATTACGAAGATGCCCAGGCTTATGCGGCATGGGCAGGTAAGCGGCTTCCTACCGAAGCTGAATGGCAATGGGCTGCACAAGGGAATGACGGGAGGTTATACCCCTGGGGAAATGTAATGGACTCTACAAAATGCAATATTGGGAATGATAAACTGACCTCTGTGGTTCAATATCCTGAAGGTGTAAGTGCTTTCGGTGTTTTTGATCTGGTAGGGAATGTATGGCAACTGACCAATGATGTTTATGATAATGGGAGCTATTACTACATCATTATGAGAGGTGGAAGCTATTACAATCCAACCTCCAGCTGGTGGTATGTGAAAGGAGGACCGCAGCCGCTCAACAAAACACAGATGCTGCTGCGGGTTTCGCCCGGTTTTGAGCGTAATGCAACCGTGGGTTTCCGGTGTGTGAAGGATGCGGAATAAGTCACCCACTTGAGCATTTGGCCTTGCTGCTTTAGAACGTTGATAAAAAGTTTAATTAACTTTGTCAAAGTGTAAGAAAGGTGAAATCATTGGTTGGAATTTCACGGGTGTTAAATGAAAAAAAACAAGGATATAATTGGTAAAGTAAAGGAACCGGAAGTTCAATATGAATCTCTGCGACTTACAAATAATTCAACTTCAATAACATTTAACGATCACAAAATAGAGGATGAATCATTGCTGTACCAGGCGAACCTCTCTCAGGAAGATCGTATGAGTCACCTGTACGAACTGATTTGTATCTCATTTGGATTGAATTCTGAAGAACTTAGAAATCCGAAGCTTAATAATATCATCATTATCGAAAACCCTGATGAACATTTTTCTTGAATCACATAAGAATTTGCTCGAAAGACTTATCAAGGCAAATGTCAAATTTTTGATAATTGGTGGCTATGCTGTGAATTTTTACGGATACAACCGTACCACCGGCGATCTGGATATTTGGATAAAGCCTGACAATTTCAATAAGGAAAAACTCATTCACGTACTTGAGGAATTAGGTTTTAGTAAGGATGGTCTCCAAACCTTGAATCGATCGAATTTTGAAGATGTTTTTGTATTTCATATTTGGGAAAAACCTTTCAGGGTTGATTTCCTTACATATATTTCCGGAATTGATTTTAAAAAGGCTTTTGACGCGAAAGAGATGGTAATGATTCAGGGGTTGGAATTGCCGATGATTGATTTTGAACATCTGGTTTTATCAAAAATGACTACGAATCGGTTACGAGATAAAGCGGATGTGGAAGAACTCCAAAAAATTGCCAGGATAAAGAAAGAAAGTCAAAAAGGTAATGATTGACAATAGTAATTTGACTGAGAAAGCTTAATGCATCCTCGCATCAACTTTGAGAAATATAAAATCGAATTTGCCCATGTTAAGTACATTCCTTACTTTTGGCAGGTAAAAATTAAAAGTGATGCATCATTTCATCCGCTTAAAGCTTTATAACTACTCCGGCCGCAAGCTCTTCTCCTGCTGGATGAGGTGAGATTTTTTTATACCCGTTTTTTTCCCAATCCTTTTTCCTTTTGTTTTTTTCTTGTTCCTTATTACTTGTATCTTTTTTCTTGTTACTTGTTTCTTGATTTATGGAAGGTATTGTTTTTAACATTCAGCGGTTTTCAGTCAATGATGGCCCCGGCATCCGGACAACCGTGTTTATGAAAGGTTGCCCTTTGGGTTGCTGGTGGTGCCACAATCCGGAAGGGATGTCGTTTGGCCCGGTTGTGAATAATGGTAAGGAAATTGGAAAAGAATGGACTGTTGAGGCGCTATATGAAGAGATTAATAAAGACAGGATATTTTATGATGAGTCAGGAGGTGGTGTAACATTCTCCGGAGGTGAGCCTCTTGCCCAGCCTGAATTTCTTGAGGCAGCATTGAGGCAATGTTTTCATGAAGGGATTCATACAGCAGTTGATACTTCAGGCTATGCTGAAAAGGATGTCTTTAAGAAAATCTTGCCATTTACGAATCTGTTTTTATTTGATTTGAAAATCATTGATCCGATTGAACACCTTAAATACACTGACCGAACAAATGAACTTATCCTGGAGAATCTTAAATTTTTGATGGTTAATAAAGCAGATGTAGTTATCCGTATACCACTTATCTCAGGAATTACATCAACAACTAATAACCTATCAGGCATAATTGATCATTTAAACAATTTTGAAATAAAACCACAGGTTAACCTTTTGACTTACCATAAAATTGCTGAAGGTAAATACAAAAAGTTCGGTATAGCCAACAGGATGAAAGGCCACAAAGAAATATCAGCCACTGAAATTGAAACAATCCGTAACTTAATTGTAAATTCGGGATTTAATGTAAAAATCGGTGGGTGAAATTGGCAGTTTTGTATATAAGACTCTATTAGAAAAGTATTGAAAAAATTACAAGACAATCATGAACGAAAGAATCAGCAAATTAAGAAAGCAAAGTACAGGCATCCGGCCTTCAGTTTCGGCTGAAAGGGCATTGCTTGTAACTGAATTTTATAAAAGCAATATCGCAAACGAAGTCAGCATACCCGTGAAAAGGGCGATGACTTTCAAATACATTCTTGAAAACAAAAAGATTTGTATCAACGAAGGTGAGCTGATAGTTGGTGAGCGCGGACCGGCTCCGCAGGCCTGCCCGACTTACCCTGAAATTTGTGTTCACTCACAGGATGATCTTGAAATCCTTCATTCCAGGGAAAAAGTTCCTTTCAGTTCTGACGATCAAACCAGAAAAATATTCGATGAAGTGATTGGCCCCTATTGGAAAGATAAAACCATCAGGGACAAGATGTTCAGTGAATTACCTGAAGAATGGATTGAGGCTTACAAAGCAGGAGTTTTTACGGAGTTTATGGAGCAACGCCCACCGGGACATACCGTGCTCGACGACAAGATTTACCAGAAAGGAATGACTGATTTTATTGCTGACATACAAAAGGAGTTTAAGAATCTTGATTTTTGCAACGATCCGGCAGCTTTTAACAGGAAAGAAGAGTTGAAAGCTATGGAAATTGCAGCCGGAGCGCTCATCCTTTTTGCCGGAAGGTATGCGTCAGAACTGCAAAAGCAAGCATCTCAGGAAAAGGATATACAGCGCAAAAATGAGTTAATTCAGATGGTGGAAATTTGCAGCCATGTGCCTGCCAATGCGCCGCGTACTTTTTGGGAAGCTTTGCAATATTACTGGTTCGTGCATATAGGAGTAATCACAGAGGTTAATCCGTGGGATTCCTTTAATCCGGGCAGGCTTGACCAACACCTTTTGCCATTTTACCAAAAAGAAATTACAGAAGGTTCTTTAACCAAAGAAAGGGCCAAGGAAATCCTGCAATCATTCTGGATCAAATTTAACAACCATCCGGCACCGCCAAAAATCGGAGTTACGGCGAAAGAAAGCAATACCTACACTGATTTCTCACTCATCAACCTGGGTGGCGTAAAACCCGATGGTTCCGATGCTGTGAATGAAGTGACTTATTTATTGCTGGATGTCATCGAAGAAATGAGGCTATTGCAGCCCAGCTCGATGGTTCAGGTCAGCAAAAAGAATCCTGATCAATATATCAGGCGATTCCTGAAAATCATAAAAACAGGATACGGCCAACCATCAGTTTTTAATACCGATGCGATCATCCAGGAAATGCTTCGGGTGGGTAAAACCATTGAAGATGCCAGAGCAGGTGGCGCCAGTGGCTGTGTCGAAACCGGTGCATTCGGGAAGGAGGCTTATATTTTAACCGGTTATTTCAACATTCCGAAAGTGCTGGAAATTACTCTGAACAATGGATTTGATCCAAGAACTAAAAAGAGGATCGGCCTGCAGACAGGAGACCCTTCTTCCTTTGAATCTTTTAAAGACCTGGTAGCTGCCTTTGAAAAGCAACTAAATCATTTCATCGGAATAAAAATTAATGGTAACAACATCATCGATCGTATTTATGCACAACATATGCCCGTACCTTTCCTTTCCATTCTGATTGATGATTGCATTAAAAATGGTAAAGATTACCACAATGGTGGCGCACGATACAATACCAGTTACATTCAGGGTGTCGGGCTGGGAAGCATCACGGATGAGCTTTCGGCGCTCAAATACCATGTATTCGAAAAGAAGTCCATCACGATGAAAGGATTTATTGATGCCCTCAGCAAGGATTTTGAAAATTATGAGGAATTCCGTCATGAGCTGCTCGAAAATACGCCCAAATATGGCAACGATGAGGATTATGCCGACGATATCATGCGACAGGTTTTCGAACTATATTATAAGGCTGTTGATGACAAACCAACAGCACGAGGCGGACATCATAGGGTGAATTTATTGCCTACTACCTGTCATATTTATTTTGGGAGCGTGATCGGCGCCATGCCGGATGGGCGTAAAGCAGGTAAACCATTATCAGAAGGTATTTCACCAGTTCAGGGAGCGGACAGGGAAGGACCGACAGCAGTAATAAAATCGGCTTCAAAAATTGATCACATCAGGACCGGCGGAACCTTGCTTAACCAGAAGTTTACTCCATCATTTCTTGAAACAGAGGAAGGAATTGAGAACATCATGCACCTGATTCGCAGTTATTTCAAACTCGACGGGCACCACATCCAATTTAATGTGGTGAGTGCAGATACATTGAGAAAGGCAAAAAAGAATCCAGAAAACTACCGCGACCTGATTGTCCGTGTGGCCGGGTACAGTGATTATTTCGTAGACTTGACCGAAGAGTTGCAGGATGAGATCATCGACAGGACGGAGCATTTGACTTCTCAGTTCGAGTGATCCAAAAAAAATCCGGGATGCACCTGACAATCATCCTGTCTTCATGCATCCCGGCCCCTTTTATGCGTAGGAAGCTTAATCCTGATTATAATAGTTCACGAGTTTTACAAGGTCTTCTTCATGGGTTAATTTTATATCATTATCCCTCATAAAGGATTTGATATCTTTATTTTTATCCGAAAAGAGTTCGACAACATCACTTTTGCTTTCCGGAAGGGGAACTGCTGCATTCCTGTCTTTTGAAATGAAGTATTTTTTTGTTTGATAATATTCCTCTTTTGGATTGTCGGCACCTGGAATGGTGCAATCCCCGATGTATTTATAGGTGATGCATCGGTACAAAAGCAACCTGCAGTAACCATCAACCAGAACCTCTAAATAGTCTTTCCTTTGCCCGTCTTTGCAAAGAAAATCATCATAAACAAAAATGTTTTTTTCAAAGGTTATTGATTTAACCTCCTCCGGCTTACCAAATGCTGCGGTATCACCATTGACAGCGAACTGCATTTGCCGGTGATAGATGTCGTACCTCAGCATCCGGTCGGTAATAACCGTATTGTCAGTTAAAACAACTGTTCCCGGTGACCAGTCATTAAAGAATAAATTAGATTCCTTTCCAAGATTGGACATTGATTCATACATGCCTGTTCCGGAATTGTCGAATGATCCTACCGGCTTTTGAGTTGAAATAGCTGAACCGGATTTTAATGTTATTGTATTTTGTTCGGCTGGTGGATTAACTTGCGAGAACATCTGAATTTGCATCAGGATGCAGCAAAAGATAGCGATTAATTTGACACTTGTTTTCATGGCGCTTATTCGTTTAAATTGTGCGGTTAAATTACTAAAAAAATATCTGAAAGTCAAGAAAATACGCAATTATTTTTACTCATTATGCAATTATTTTTTCTTTTACTCTTGGTTCCCTTAATTATCAACCCATTTTGGAATTTGAGTAATTTGGTCAAAAAATTTAAAATCATGCTCAGAAGTTTTAAAATCGTTATATTATTGCTTTTCGCGATCAATAACTTTCAACTCGTATTTGGTCAAACAATCAGTGTGGGATTATTAGCAACTGAGAACTCAAATCCTGATAAGGAGGTGGATGCAGCATATGGGTTTCTGATGAATAACCCTGATTTAAAGACAGAAAAGATTTACTTTAACCAAATTTCATCATTGGATGATCTTAAAGGATTCCAGGTACTTTGGCTCCATCAAAATGATTCTGTTTCGTTACCACCATCCATCCATATCACAGACATCTTCAAACAATACCTTGAGGCAGGAGGGAAATTGTTGCTTACCCAGGAAGCTTTTTCATATATCAACATATTGGAACTTGAACCCAATATGGTTGAACTAAGGAATAAAACCGCTAAAGACGAAGGTTATGGCCGGCAATTGGGCCTGCATGCTTTCAGGAGCCACCCTGTTTTTGATGGATTGAATGGCGGCGCTTATGTTTTTAAACCTGATCACGACACAACGGTTAGGATTCATGGGTATTTCGAAGATCGCACTCCTTTAAACGGAGCCGTGGTTGCGGTGGACTGGGATTATATCTTCCTGCGGGAGAATTCCAAACTGATGCTTGAATATTGGGCTGGAAAAGGTAAGGTTCTGGCAATTGGAGGTTACATCGCTTTATCACAGCCAAACAAAAATCGACAACATCTTGAATTGTTTCTGAATAATTGTTTGAACTACCTTGCAAATTCAGATTCAAAAACTCCTGTTCATCACTGGCAAAATTATCCTCAGTCAGTTCTTAGGTTTGAAAATGATTACTCTGAAATGGTTGAAAGGTCATCAGATATTTGGAAGCCTGAGAAATCAAATTTGAGTTTAAAAAGGGAAAAGGGTGGCAATGAATACTGGGAAGTTGCTGGTGAAAGAATGCTTATCATGGGAAAAGAAAAAGGTGGCATTGATGAGATTTGGTCGCATCCGTTCATGGCTGTTCGGGATTACAAAGCCGGAATTAAATTTCAATCAGGAGATTCCATCAGGTGGTTAAATGATGAGCAACCATCCATTGAAGTTCGTCCGGAGGCATTTATCAGGGAATACTCTTTGAATTCCGGTCATTTAAAGGAAACCGTTTTTGTTTCGCAAACAGATCCTGTTGGCGTGGTTCATTATGAATTTGACGGATCAGAACCTGCAGAATTTTTCATCCAGTTTAAAAGCAACATGCGCCTGATGTGGCCATACTCTGAAAAAGTCTTTCAATCACTAGAATATTCTCACCAGCCTTTCCTTAATGCGATAGTGATAAGCGAAGCCAGTGGTGATTTTACCAGCATTGTCGGGACTAATAAGGAACCGGCTTTTGTCCTTGCAGGTCAATACGAAGATTATAATTTTTCATGGGAAAAAGAAAACAAAGAATCTTATTGCCAGATTACCGGTATTTCAAATGATAAGTTTGAAGCCGGCGGTGTTTTCTATTTCAGGCTTGTCCCGGGCGACCAGTTTGATGTTGTATTCACAGCCGAAGCCACTCAGGATAAAACAGCAGCAAACAAAGCTATTGATTATTATAAAAAGACGATTAACCAGACTTCCAAAGTGTATAATACGACTCAAAAGTATTATAACAACTTTCTTGATCAATCTCTGATAATCCAAACACCTGACAATATCTTTAACGAAGGATATAATTGGGCGCTCATTGCTACTGACCGTTTTTTTGTTAAAACTCCGGGCTTAGGAGGCTCGCTGGTGGCCGGTTACAACACCACGAATACCGGTTGGGATGGTGAGCATAAAATTGACGGGCGTCCGGGATATGCGTGGTATTTTGGCAGAGACGGGCAGTGGAGCGGATATGCTTTGCTCGATTATGGCGATTTCGAAAAAGTGAAATCCATCCTCGAAATGTATATCAAATTTCAGGATCTCAATGGTAAGATTTATCATGAAGTAAGCACATCCGGCATTGTCCATTATGATGCTGCCGATGCTACGCCGCTTTTCATCATCCTTGCAGGGAAATATTTGATGCATTCAGGTGATTTAGAATTTATCCGTTCGAACTGGCCGGCAATAAAGAAATCCATTGATTTCTGCTTTTCGACCGATACTGATAGTGATCATCTCATCGAAAATACCAATGTTGGGCACGGCTGGGTAGAAGGAGGAAGCCTTTTCGGAACCCATTCAACTTTGTACCTCACATCTTGCTGGGCTGCTGCCCTTGAAGATGCAGAATATATGGCTAAAGCTTTAGAATTGATTGCTGAAGCGAATAATTATCAAAAGGAAGCCTTGATTGTAAATTCCATCATTAACAGTGATTTCTGGGATGATAAGAAAAATTATTTCTATGAAGGAAAATACATTGATGGCAGCTTCATGGACGCTCAATCCATCATGCCGGCAATTCCTTTGTATTTTTACCAGGTTCCACGAGAAAAAGCTAATTTGATCCTGCCTGTTTTTGCAGGGAATAATTTCACTTCGGATTGGGGATGCCGGATAATAGGAGAGGACAACCCGAACTTTAATCCGCGCGGATACCATACCGGAAGCGTTTGGCCATTATTCAGCGGTTGGGCAGCATTGGCTGAATACAATAATGGCAATGAAGTTCAGGGTTATACGCATCTCATGAACAGTCTGCAGGTATACAAACATTGGGGGCTTGGCTATATTGAGGAAGTTTTAAATGGTGAAACTTATCAGCCATCAGGTGTTTGCCGGCACCAGTGCTGGTCGGAAACAATGGTTTTGCAACCTGCTATTGAAGGTATGCTGGGTCTTAAGACTAATGCTTTGAATTCAGCACTTGAACTTTCGCCCCGGTTTCCAGCCGACTGGGATTCTGTTACAGTAGCGAATATAAGGGTAGGGGAGCATCTCGTTCATTTTACGATGAAGAGTACCGGAAGCCTTATTACTTATAGTTTTAAGCATACCGGGCCTTCTTACCTGAAATTAAACTTTAATCCTTATTTACCTAAAGGAATGGAGATTGAAAAAATAGAAACATCCGGAAAACTTGAGCAAGTTGATCTTCCAGCGAATATGACGCCAACGATCATCCTGGAAAATGAAATATCTGTTACTTATCACACAAAATATGGAATCAATGTCCTGCCTGTTGTTCCATCACCCAAACCCGGAGATAAATCCACCGGAATGCGCATCATCAGTGATCATTTGAAAGGGAAAACTTATACTGTTACTGTTGAGGCATTGCAAAGTACAACGCATACGTTTGACATTTTTGTTCAGGATTGGAAGCTGGCGAAAGTTGAAAATGCAAAAGTTATTTCTAACATTGGAAATCTGTTAAAATTTGAAGTCAGCTTTCCATTTTCCGATCAAAAATATGTAGCGAAGGAGGTTAAAATAGTTCTGGATGAATAAAGATTTTATGGAACCCAATTGTAATTATTGATAATCCTTATTAGTCATAGATCAAAAAATAAAATCTCATCTTTCTTGCCTGAACCCTTTTTTTATACTTTTACTCCCGAAATGCATTATAGTGCATATCGAATTCTAATCGTAAAATGTTTAAAAAGATTCAGGCATTATTACTATCCTTTTTATTGGTTGCTTTGGGTTGCAGAGGACCTGAAAGACCTGCTAAGTCAAATAAGCTCATCATCTTTCATGCCGGCAGCCTTACAAAACCTTTTCATGAAATTGCAAAAGCATTTGAATCGGAAAACCCGGATATCAAAGTTTTACTTGAAGCTGCCGGCAGCCGTGAATGTGCCCGAAAGATTTCTGAATTAAATAAGCCCTGCGATATTATTGCTACTTCAGATTACGCAGTCATCGAAACCCTTCTCATTCCCGATTATGCGGAATGGCAAATCGCTTTTGCAGGCAATGAAATGTGCATTGCGTTTAACAGTTCCTCCCGGATGAAAAATAAAATCAATTCGGATAACTGGTTTGAGGTTTTAATGAATGATTCGGTTTATTTCGGCCGGTCTGATCCGGAATCTGATCCCTGTGGTTACCGGACGGTGATTATGTTTGATTTGGCTGAGAAACATTACAGAACAGTAGGTTTGGCAAACCACCTGAAACAAAAAGACCCGGAATTCATCCGTCCCAAAGAGGTGGACATGCTTGCCCTGCTTGAATCTAAAGCAATCGATTACATGTTTATCTATTCTTCGGTGGCGAAGCAGCATAAACTTAACTTCATTGAATTGCCTGATGAAATCAATCTTAGCAATTCTGCTTTTACTGAATTTTATGCTACAGCAAGCGTTGAACTCTCAGGGAAAAGCAAGGATGATAAAATCATTCAAAAAGGTGAGCCGATGATCTACGGAATTTCAATTTTAAAAAATGCTCCAAATAAAGATTTGGCTGAAAAGTTTTTGAGGTTCCTTTTAACTTCAGATAAAGGAATGAAAATTATGGAACAAAACGGTCAGCAAACCATAGTTGATTCGAATTCGAAATACATGGAAAAGTTTCCTTCAGAAATAAAAAAATTACTTAAAAATGAAAAGTAACATTTTACAAACCTTGCTGTTTATCACATTCTTTACTGCATTGATGGTTCTTGTTTCGTGCAAAAAGGATGAAGAAAAAACTCCCCCTGCCATTACCTTTAAGCAGGGTTCAAAGTACACGACTGACGGCGAAGTGATTAAAGTCGGGCATAAGCTGATTTTCGGAATTCAGGCGAATGGAAACGGGGCAAATATCACCAATTTCACCATTAAAAAAATCCTGGTTGACGGCAGCTCAATTACAGTTATGGACACCGGTATGAATGCCGGGAACCTGGATGTTGAAAAAGTGTATTATCAGAATGTCGAAGATGAGGTGGAATGGACTTTTACCGTCATGGATAAGAACAGGATGACGTCACAGATTTCATTAACCGTATTTAAAGATCCGGATTCGCAGTTTGGAGGTATTTATTATTACCCTTCTATCACTATGGGGTATCAGAATAATACGGAATATGGTCATTTTCTGGATCCTTTTACCGGAAAAGTATATTTCGAAGATTCAGCAACAATGCTTCAGAATAATATGCACTTTCTAGTTTATTACATAGTTGATGAAGATTTGCCTAGTCCTGTTTTTTCTTCGCCGGGTGAGATGGATAATTTCAGTACGGAAGCCAAAATATTTTATCCCTGTATCATTGATTGGCAAATGAGAAGATTTACTTTATGGGACATCAGTGTGGATGATGATCCGATTCCCGCCGAAGCTTTTGACCAGGCATTTAATGATAGCCTGCTCATCGTTTCTTATGATGCCGTTTGGGGAAAAAAGAAATTCAAATGGGCGACCAATGGCAGGATTATACCGTTTCAAACTGCCGGAGGCAAATTCGGATTGGTGAAAGTTCATTAATGCAGAGCATGCGGAAGATGGCAAAATAGAGTTTGCAGTTAAAATTCAGCAATAAATAATTTTATTAATTTAAAAAATTACAAGTATGAAAAAAAGTTTACTATTTACAGTTTTATTGGCAGCATCGTTTTCCCTTTTTTCGCAGGAGGTTGATACATTAGCTGCATGGACATTTCCAACAGGAGTAGATACGCTCGACATTTACCCGGATGTATTTATCTCGAATAATGAAAACTATTACATTTCAGCCGAAGACACCGTTACATGGCCGAATACAACACTCAGGGATATTATATCCACTGCCGGTTTAACAAGCTTTGCAGGTAAGGTAACCGGTTGGGATAATGGTTCAAACGTTAAATTGTGGTCAATAAAAATTAAAGCACCTGGTTATCAAAATCTAAAAGTATCATCAAAACAATTTTCTGATGTGGAATCCCCGGGACCTCAGGACTGGAAGCTTCAGGCGCGACTTTCAGGGGAGGATTGGATTGATCTGGAGAACGGAACTGTTGTGTGCGGAACTGATTGGACAACCGGTGTTGTCAGTGATATTGCATTACCTGAACAATTTAACGATCCGGGCACTACCTCCATCTTTATCCGGTGGATTATGACCTCCAATCTTAATACCGCCGGTGGAAATGTTGAACCCACAGGGATTTCTAAAATAGATGATGTGGTTGTAACGGGTGAAATAGTCTCCGGTGTGGGTAATGCAAGACAGAAAGAATCTTTCCGTCTGTATCCAAATCCTGTCAGTAACAGTATGTTGTTCTATACAAGTTCTGTTGAGTTAATCCAACTTAACATTTACAACCCTGAAGGACAATTGGTTTTGGAACAGGAAATAAATGAAACAGGTTTGATAGACTTAAGCAACCTGACTCCGGGTGTTTATTTTGCTGAGCCGGTCTTAGCTAACGGTGAAATTGGAACTTCCGAAAAGCTGATCATAAGGTAATTCAGCCAAAATGCTTTATTGCTCCGAATCAGCCTATGGAAATTTTAGTTGCTTTGCAATCATGATTTGGGCAAAGATTCGGGGTTATTGGTTCTATTTTTCAGGTATCTTCCTTTTAATTTCTGGAATCCCGGGGATTTCTCTCAGTCAATCACCAGGAAAAGGGATTATTTCAGGGATTGTGTATGATGAATTAACCCGACAACCTTTAACGGATGCAAATGTTTTAATTGTCCAATTAAAGATCGGAACTACCACAGCAACGGATGGAAGTTTTTCCATTAGCAGTGTTCCGGAAGGAAATTATAACCTTACCGTTAGTTTTTTGGGATTTAAAAAATATGAGCAAAAAATATCGGTGAAGCCAGGCGGAAACCTGAATTTGACCATTTACCTGAAGGAACAGGCTTATACAAAGGGAGAAGTTGTGATCAATGCCAGCCGCAATCAGGAAGAAAAAGAAGCGCCGCTGAGAATTGACATCATTCCTGTAAAACAAATAGAACAAGCTCCGGTGATGAATGTGCCGGGAATACTCGACTACGTTCCCGGGATCAACATGAGCAATACCTTCGGGATTTATTCAAGCCGGGCGATCGTTACCATGAGAGGCTTACCTGCCAACGACCAGTCACGAACCCTGATTTTGCTTGACGGGATTCCGCTGAACAAGGCGGACGAAGGATCCGTGAACTGGAACATGATCAATAAGAATAACATCGAATCCATAAAGGTGATAAAGGGACCGGGTCCGGCTCAGTATGGCAGCGGTGCGATGGGCGGCGTGATCGATATGACTTCAAGGAAACCGGTGCAGCAATTCTCGGGTCAGGCGATTGTTGGTTACGGAACCTACAATACCTTTGATGCAAACATTGATTTATCCGGAATGATCCGGGACTCTTCCGATGTAAACGGTTTTTACTGGAATCTTTCTGGCTTTGGCCGGAAAAGCGACGGTTATATCACCGAACCCGAAGAATATTATGACGAAGAGGATACCATCCTTGTTCCAACGTTTTTGCAGGAGATCAATACTTCGGCGAAGATCGGATATGATTTTAAGAACAGGCAGAATGTTGAACTAAAATTCGGTTTCTTCAATGATAAAAGAGGAAACGGGATCAAGGTTTTTGAGGATTACGGCGCTTACTCTGAACATGATACATACAGCGGGACTGCGAAATATTCGGGCAGTGGCAGGAAGCTGAGATGGAATGCTGATTTGTTTTACCTGTATGAGAATTACCAGCGCATGTACGAGTACATGTCGGAAGGCGAGTACCAGCTTTACGAGGCGGATTCGAAGAGGAAGGATATGGGTGGACAATTGAGTTTTTCGGGCAGCTGGTTCAGAAACCAGAATTTAACCTTTGGCGCCGATTATAAACTGGGCAGCGTTAACGGAGCGGATACCTATTATACCTCCACCGACATCATCAGCAATGCTGGTAAGATGCAGACAGGATCGTTGTTTATCCAGGATGAGATTTTCCTGTTAAACCGAAAGCTCCAGATCAACCTGGGTCTGCGGTACGATTTCTCAAAATATTCCGACGGGTTGTTTACCATCGATTATCCTTCCTATACCATTGCGTTTATTTCTCAGTTTGAAGATAAAGCAATGCCGGAGAAATACTGGGATGCATTTTGCCCAAGGTTATCGGTTCAGTATAAGTTTACTGAAACAAACAGAACCTATCTGTCAGTTGCGAGGGGATTCAGGGCACCGATACTGGATGACATGACCCGCACCGGTAAAAGGAAGGGAACCTTTAAGGTTGCAAATCCTGATCTGAACCCGGAACTGATCACCAGCTTCGAAGCGGGCGCTGATGTGGAAATTGCAAGGAGCCTGTTCTTCGGAGGATCTTTGTACTACAGTATTGGCAAGGATTTTATGTATTATTCGAGCACCGGCGATTCGGTTAATATGGGTTACAAGATAGTTCCCGTTCTTAAAAAGAAGAACATCAGTGAGGTTGAGATTTATGGTTTTGAAGCCGAGCTGAAGTACGACCTGAACCAGAACTTCTCTGCTTTTGCCAATTACGCTTACACGCATACCATCATTAAGGAAAATGAGGTGAACGATCCGGATGTGGATTACGACCTGAGCGGAAAATTCCTGACCGATATTCCTGATCATAAAATCAGCGCCGGAATAAACTGGAATAACCGGATTGTTAATACGACTTTCCTGTATAAATTTATCGGTGAACAGTGGATCAACGACCTTAACATTGTTGAGGATGAATACTTATTTACCGATAAATATCCGGCTTACTCTATTTTCAGTATCCGGCTCGAAAAACAATTAATAAAGAACCTGAAGGTTTCGCTGAATATCGAAAATTTATTTGATAAAATTTATACCGACAGCAACGCACAGCAATGTCCCGGGAGGTTTATTATGGGTTCGGTATATTTTAATTTTTAATGAATAGAACACGGATGACAAGGATAGGACAGATGAACACGGATAAAGATGGAACTAGTTCTGAAATAGGGTAAGGAGCGGGAGTTTAAAAGGAATATATTTACGAATGATTAAAAGAAAATCAATCCGTCAAAATCAGTTTAATCCGTGTTATCAGTGTTCAATTATTCTTTAAGACATATTTTATTATTAGAAACGAATTTTAAAACTTTTATGAAAAAGCAATCAATTTATTTATTCGCTTTGCTGGTCTTCCCTGGATTCTCATGCACAGAACAAAACAAGCCGGTTCAAAATGAGCAGCGTCAGTCAGCAACTAAATCGTTGCAAGCTGATACCGCCGACCTGACCAATTATTTTTATGACAATGCTGAAACCCATGATTTGAATGTTACGAATCTGTTTATCGGTGGAGAAATTGCAATTCCCGGACAAAGGAGTTTTGAAGGTCTGCCGTTGCATTCGGTCATTGTAAAGGAAACTCTTTTATCAGAAACAGGCGACAAGTTTGTCGGGGCTTACCGTTACGATGGTTATTCCCTGCTCGATATCCTGAACAACTGCAAACTCGAAAAGAAAAACAAGGAAGAATTCCCGCCCATCATTGATATGTTTGTGCAGGTTGAGAATGAAGCAGGGGAGAGGGTGAATGTAAGCTGGGGTGAGATCTATTATCCCAATCATCTTCATGAGATCATAATCGCCGTTAAAGTTATGCGGATAGTACCTTCCAAAACCAAAGACCTGTGGCCGCTGCCAACCGAATCAAAGCTGGTGTTCGGCAGCGACCTGATCACTGAGCGGAATATTTCATCCCCGTCAAAAATAACCGTGCTATCTTATCCCAAATCATTTGTGACAGTCAAGGGAATGTCGCCGGTATTTTCGCCGGATGTTAAACTTTATGTGAACGATTCACTGTCGGCCACGATCAGTGGTTCGCCCTCAAATATTCATCCTCAGACTTACCATACCATCTTTTACGGTCGCGGACGTGGCATCCACAGTACGCAACCGTTTACCGGGTTCATGCTGAAGGATATGCTGGCTCCTTATTGCCCGATCAATGCTTCGGCACTTAAAATGGGTATTGTTCTGATCGCTGCGAAAGATGGTTATCGGGGGGTTTATACCTTAAGCGAGTTGATGAACCGCAACGACCAGGCTCAAACGCTGCTGATTTATGCTCCGGAAGAGACCGACGGCGGGGCATTCAGGCTTTTCCCTGCCGGCGACTTTTTCTCCGACCGGGCCATCAAAGCTGTGGAAAGCATTTATATTTTTGCGGAATAAATTAAAGCATGCAAGGATTCAGAGTCAGCATATTCAATCTTATCCTGGTCTTTCTCGGAGGGCTGGCTTTGCTTTTCATCGTCAGTCCGCTGCTGAGCATGTTTCTGCACAGTTCCTATGCCGAAGTTTTCGAAACAAGCAAAGACACTGAAGTACGAGCCAGCATTGTCCGCACCCTTCTGATTTCATTTTCTGCCACTTTGTTCTTTCGCACTGCTTTCGCTTCCGCTTGCCTTTATTGCTTGCGCAAGAAAGGAATTTCCCGGAAAAAGACTGGTGATCGGACTGATCGATTTACCCATTGTGATTCCTCATTCAGCAGCAGGTATTGCCATTCTCGGTTTTATCTCACGGGATTCGATCCTTGGCGAAGTGGCCGGTTTATTTGGATTGAACCTTGTCGGTCATCCGATCGGGATTGCACTTGCAATGGCATTTGTGAGCATTCCTTTCATGATCAATTCGGCAAGGGATGGATTTGAGGCCGTTCCGGTAAGACTGGAAAAAGCAGCCCTGACGCTAGGCGCGTCACCGCTCAGGGTATTTTTTACGATTTCATTACCCCTCGCATGGAGAAGTATTTTATCCGGTTTCGTCCTGATGTTTGGAAGGGGAATGAGTGAATTTGGAGCGGTGGTGATCGTTGCTTACCACCCGATGATCACACCGGTACTGATTTGGGAAAGGTTCAGCGCTTTCGGACTTAGCTATGCCCGCCCTGTTTCGGTGTTGTTTATCATTATCTGCCTGCTGTTTTTCATTGGATCTAAGGTTCTTGTCTGTCGAAAAGAAAAAAGCGTCATGCTGAGCGTCCAAAATCTTACTAAGAAATACGATGAATTCCATTTGGACAACATCAGCCTCGAAATCGGGCAGGGGGAGTACTTTGTTCTGCTTGGACCCTCCGGCGCCGGAAAAACAGTTCTTTTCGAAACCATCGCCGGCATCATTCAGCCCGATTCCGGAAGGATACTCTTCGAGGGAAGAGATATTACGCACGATCCTGTCCGAAGACGGCAGATTGGACTTGGTGTTTCAGGATGGCGCTGTGTTTCCCCACTCACAGCCGGACAAAACATCAGCTATCCATTAAAAATTAAAAATCTGACCATAAAGCAAATCCGGGAGAAGGTTTTCAGTCTTGCCGAGCAGATGGGTATTACTTCTTTGCTTCACCGCAAACCATCCACTTTATCGGGCGGGGAACTAAGACGCGTTGCCATCGCCCGCACCCTTGCCCTCGACCCGAAATGCCTGCTGCTTGATGAACCGCTTTCTTCGCTGGATGTGCAACTGCAGCAGGATATTCTTGACCTCCTGAAAAACCTTAACAAAGGTGGTTTGACCATTCTGCATATCACCCACAATTATCGTGAGGCTTTTTACCTGGCGCACAGGATGGCTGTAATTGATAAGGGCAGGATCATCCAGCAGGGATTACCATCAGAGATTGTTGCACATCCCAAATCAAAATTTGTTTATGCTTTTATTGGGATCGGAAGTTATGCCGGATTTAATTCTCAACCGGAAGGATAAATTTAGTAGTAATTATTAATCCCTGCCCTTCCCGTCAGCCTGGCGTGAAAATTTTAAAATGTCACGCAAAGATGCGCAGAGGTAACACAAGGCTTCGTAAAGTTTGCCCAATGCCGACTTCAATTTTAAAAGCTATTACACAGAGTTCCACAGAGAATACACAGAGGTTCACAGAGAAAAAGGACAATTCTTCAAATCGTAATTCGTAATTTCCAAATCGTAAATAAAAAAGGATCCCTTCCGGAATTCCTTTCTTTCCCGCGAAGCATTCCTGAAAATCCGTAAGGATTTGTCAGGAATCCAGAAAAAAATGATTGTCACTCTGGATTCCTGCCTCCGCAGGAATACTCTTGAACACGCAAAGGCGTATTCCTGCATGTCCCGCCTCGGCAGGGAAAATCCATCAGGACTTGTTAGGAATCCATGAATTTAATGTTTTGCGTAAAGTATTTTAGGATGAGACTTTCCTAATGCCTGATCACAACTTTTTTAGTGCTTTTGCCTCCGGCATTGATGATTGTCAGGATGTACATCCCTTCCCTGAAAGCGGCTGTATTGATCACCTGCACCTGTCCTTGCTGAACATCATTGACTTCGCCGGAATAAAATGTCCTGCCTGTTAAATCACTGAAAGTAAACCTGACCATCCCGATGATGTTTTCGCCAAATTTAACATTGATCTGCTCATCTGCCGAGCTTGGATATATGCTGAAATTGGCTTCAAAGTTTTCACTTACTGACACCAGGCTGCTGGCTGTCACCTTGTTGGAATAGATACTGTTATAATCCTCCACACCCATAGCAGGATTGCATCCTGCAGGGTTTTCAATTTTAATAATATATGAAACTTCGCCGGGAGGAGCGGTGAAATCAGTGTAAGAATTAAAACTTGCCGAAACGGTTGCAATTTGTTCATAGTTCCCCGATGCGGTCTTTCGTAATATTTTGTACGAAGTATAATCAAATCCTGTATAGGGTGTCCATATAAGGTTCCATGCGTTGTTTACCCCCTGGTTGATGGTCAGGTGCATGGTCTGATGATAGTCACTTAAAGGGAATAACCTGTCAAGGGTGTCAACAAATGCAAGTTTATAGCGGTACGGCTGCATAGACGGGTTGGAATTTGAGTCAACAACGATTGCAGCGGATTCATAACTCACCGTGTCAATCACTTCATACACATTGGCTTCATCCGTTTCTTTATAAACCAGGAAATCAGCTATCATGTCTGAAGCAGGTTTTTCCCAGATGATAACGTTATAATTGGTAAGGCTGTCGACCGAAACCATGCAGATTGGCGTTAAGGGGAAAGGGAAAACAGAAAACACTTCACTGATATCAATGGATGAGGTAGCGTAGGAATCAGTTATCCGGACCAGGCATTCGTCCGAATCCACATTCGGTGTGGTCCATTCATAACTTCCTGAATTCCACTGGCTCGCGGCATTGTTGATAACCTCCCAAGTCGCACCATTATCATCTGAGAATTCAAGGTAGCAATAGGGTGAGTATGGGTTTTCGACAGTCCAGGTAATGGTGAAAGGACTCATTGTATTGATAATTTCGCCACTGGCAGGGGAAGTGAGTGTATAAACCGGAAGGGGGCTTATCGTAAAAACATCACTCATGCCAAACTCAGCAGGATCTGCTGCATTATATAGCTTCAGGATACATGAATCAGAAGGCGTGTCGGATAATTCAATGTATGTAAAACTCAGCTGCGCATTGATGTTTTGAGCAACGAGTTCAAAGGTCTGCCCATTATCGGTCGAAATCTCAGCATTGAGAAGGTTAATACCTGTAACATTCAGTATCCAGTAAACTTGTGCAAGGCTGTTTGCAAAAACGTAAGATCCCGCACCAGGTTCCCAAATACTGATTGATGGGATGAGAACGGTAAAGGGTGCATCACTTACATCACTGGCCAGCGGATTATTTATATCTGTGATTCTTAAAACAGCATTTGTGGTTGTAGTATTAACCCCAACCGTAGCGTTTCCACCGTTTGGTCCCGAAGGAACCTGGCCAAGGTTCCACCAGTTTGTTCCTCCGTCATATGAAAATTCAATTGATACAACCCCACTAAGGTTATTTCCTGTCCACGCAGCAGTTTCACTTCCGCCCCACATCCAAACTTCGCCGCCATTCGGACTTTGCACTGTCAATGTCTGAGCTTTCAAGGCTGAAGTCAGGAATAACGCAAATACGATTAATGCTGAATAATATACATTGCGATAGTTTATTGTAGAATAAGTTTTCATTTTCATCTTGTTTATTTTAAAATATAAAATGCTAAACAAGAAAAAGTCATTTAGGTTCAAAATACTTTTAAAATTATTTAAATCAATTGCACTCAGTGAAAACGCACGAAGCACAGTTTGTCCAAACGGACTCCTTTGGAGAAGCGATGATGGAATTCCTATAAACTTTGAGTTTCTTCCTTAAATCGCAATTGGCTTTTGGAATTTTGGTTTGAAATTTTTGCTTTACCACATAGCGCACAATAGGTTTCACATAGGTGAATACAGGTTAAATTTCTATGTGGTTTTCTATGTGATCTATGTTCTATGTGGTTAAATATGACTTTTCGGAGTAATCTCAGCTTTTAACTTTGAGCTTTTTCCATAAATCGCTATTGGCTTTTGGAATTTTGGTTTGAAATTTTTGCTTTACCACAAAGGCACTCAAAGGATGCACAAAGTTTCACAAAGAATAAATCAAATCTTTGCTATTTCTCAGCGGTTCTCTCCGTGCAAGCTCTCTCATTCTATTGCTTTTAGCTTATCGCTTTTGCCGACTGCCGACTGCCACTGTTCCTGCCACTGCCACTGCTCCTGCAACTTGTTTCTTTGCTCTTGTTTCTTGTATCTTGATTTCAAACTGCTCCTGCTCCTGCTCCTGCCGACTTCCTCTTCCCCTTATTCTGTTTTACATTAAATGTTTTGTGTTTTAATATTTCATTTGCCAACTGCCGACTGCCCCCAGGTAATAAAAAATAATTTAAATGACCGGATAAGCCAAAGAAGTTTATATATTTGCTGGAATGAACCGATTCAATATAACATAAGTGAAGAATAAACATGACTAAAAGGTGCGTTTATACACCCAAATTAGATGGATAACAGGACGTTTTATACACATATAAACTAGTTATGCACCACTTTATGAAAACAAAAAATGAAGAGAATACTCTTTTTATTGATTTTATCATTAATCAGTTTTGAACTACAGGCTGATGCTGGATATGCCTTTAGATATAAGGCAACTATTTCATTAAAAGATAAAAGTGACGTGACTGGCTACTTTTTCTTTACAACCTATCAGAATAGATTTAATCCAAAGGAATCAGACTTCAAAAATTACATTTTTACCAATTACCATTTTCCAATATCCTTATATGAAAACATTAAAACCATAAGAGTTAATGATTATCTGACAGTTGACTTTGTGATAAAAGGGAGTGAAAAGACAATTGAAAAAAATGAAATTGAATCAATTGAACTTATTGAAGATATTGAAACGAAAGTAGGTTCAAGATTAAGATTACTTAGTGAACAAGAATATAAATTGCTTAATCAGAATTTCCTGAATACAGAAAGAATCAATTATGAATCGTACGTGGTACATTGCAGTTATTATTTGTTAAACTGGAATGCTTCAAATGACCTTAAAGAACTTAAAGAGAGCATTTATAAAAAAATCGAAGAATTGACTCAAGAAAATAACTCTCAGGGTGTACTGGATTACATCAACAAAATGAAAATGGACTTGATTTACAGAGACATTATTCTTTTTCAATATTGTTCTGCAAATTAAAAGCGGTGCATAACAGCGGCTAATATTGCATGCCGCGCATCCGGGTCATCAAGACAAGAAATTGTATATTTGAATATAATGAATATCAACAAACATGAAGGTACAAATGCGGCACGCAACATAGCCGCCAACCGTTTCCTTAATTTAAAAGTAAAATTGTATGAGAAATTTAGGTTTAATATTATTATTGCTCCCAACTTCTTTATTAGCTCAATACGACTATTTAAAATTTGAAAACTCCCAAATTTTCTTCGAAAAAGTATACCAACTTGACTCATTATCATCTGAAGATATAGAACAGATATTAATTGTAACTATCCCTAAAATAAAGGATTTGTCAGGATTTGAAAAAACTCAAGAAATTATTGTTGCCAAAATTCATAACGCCTACATAGATTATAAAAAATATGGAGGAAAATGGGGTACAACGGAAACGATTTTAAACTATCCTTTTTTTAGTAATGTATCAATAGTATGGAAGGATGGAAGGTATAGAGTTACAGTTAGTAATATTTATTTCGATGCCAATCGATATGGGACAATGAAGTGTACTGACCTTCTTACAAAAAAAAAGGGAACTGAATTGAGTACAGATAAATCTATAATTGCAGCAGGTCAATACATTGAAAAATATTTATCTGATTTGTTTCTGGTAAAGCAAGAATTATCTGACTGGTAGAAACCCCTTTCCCGCGCGATTGTACCTAAATTCCGCATGTCTTTAATAAATTGTAATTTGTCGGTTTTGTAAATTGTGATCTCCCAGATTCGGATCGATAAATTGACTTTTTATGCATTTGGTTGTGATAACCAGCGATAGAAATGCCGAATATTTTTGTAAATAGTGCACGAAAATCCCTTGTCGTATATCGGATTTATATAGCAAGCCCATTATACCAATGGTATTTGAGGGCAAATTCAATCTTTATGAGTCGGTATGCGGTTATGGAAAATGTGAACCGTACAGTCTCAGTTGTTTTGTCCGACCTGAAACACTCCACCTTGCAGGAATGCATATAAAACGAAAAATGAATTTCTTGATCCTAAAATGGGGTGACAGAGATTTTATTCTTTCAGAGAATTTGACGATCATGTGGGTATACAAGTTCTTACACATGGCCATGATCAGAAGAAATACGGTATTCTGCTCCAGTTTTGAAAATGGCATTTTGTTCCATCCAAAGTCATTTTTCAGCTCGTCAAATTCCCGTTCTTGCGATCCCCTTGCATTGTAAAAATTCACCACCTGGTCATCGGTCATCTCAAAGTCGTTGGTCATGATGGAACTGTAACTGAACGCTTCTCCGGTAAACAGGTTTATCTGCCCATCTCTTCTGGCTTCTTTGGACACCACCAACCTGTATTCCTTTAACGGACCATCTTTGATTTTATGGTCTCTGGAAGCCCGGGCAAACGGGGTAAATGTAATCGAACCTCTGAACACTACATGATCCCCAATTTTTATTTCTTTCCATTCTTTTATGTTGGCAATGGCCCTTTCCAATGTCTCGTTCATCCGGACTCTGATAAAAATGCGTTTTGCAGCCCTGTTCATCGACTGGATAATCTCATAAGTATAGGATGCTGAATCTGCCCGTATTGCATCAATGGTAATTCCGAACTCTTGCATGAGCTTAGACATCCTATCTATGGTCTCATGTTGCAAGACGTGGGCGCTGCTGTTCCCGTTCCTGTTTTCTACATAAACAATATGCCTGCCAACCATGCCAACTCCTGGAAAGTATCCGTTTTCCATTTTGTAAGTCGTCCGCGCATCGGCCTTTTCTGTAAAGATGATTGTGTTATCATAATCCACTACAACATCTTTCCTGTTAAAACCGGGAAGCAGCGACAGCATTTTTAAGTTTAGCCGGTTCAGGTTTTCAGCTAATGAAAACTGGTGTTCTTTTGAGCCGCGATTGGCTGTAAAGATTTGTGCGGAGTCTGAAAGGGATTTTATCCGTTCCAATACCCGGTCCGGGCTGGGAATGTTGATGTATGGGTTATTGCGCAATCCATTCCTAATGTTAATGGACAAATCCTCTGCACAGTCTCCCCCACAGAAAAATACCGACCAATAGGACATCAAAATATCGAACCAGTTGTATTTGCACTGCAGTGGAAGAGCAGGAAGATTATTGATCAGTAACGTGTTGATATCTAAGGTCATTGCCTCATTGATAACAAAATTTAATCCTCCAAAGGGTGAGAGAGAAGAACTTTTGAGTACTTTCATATTGGTATTTTATAAGCAACACCAAATTAGGTGAAAATACTGCAGCTGTAAAACTTTGTTATATAAAGTTTTACAGCTTTTTTTAACTATAACATGCGGATTTTAGGTTGTATCGCGTGGTTTAACATACCTCCACCTTCTTCTTTAATTTTTACAGTCCTTTTCCTGATTTCAAACTTCTTTCTTTATCTTTGAGGCTATGGTTTGTAGGGACGGCGGATAAAACACTAAGATGTTATGCACAAGCGAGTAAACCCTTCGAATGCTAATGATTTATTGATAATATAACTTAAAATCAACACCATGAAAGACTCAAGATTTATTCTAATAGCTTGTCTTGCATGTTCCCTATTCTTCTCATGCAAGCAAATGGATACACCTGCTGATGATATTGAAAGTCTGGACAACCAACATTTTGAATTGATGGAACAAAGTAAATTTGAAGAATCGCTAATGGTAGCATTTAAAATGGAGAAAATGGCCAGACAATCAGGTGATACTCTTAAACCCTGGTACTATTTAAAGATAGCAGACAGCTATAATGGCATGAAGAATTATCAAAAATCAACTGAATGGATTAGCAAAGCTGTATATGAAAGAAATTTTAACAATTACAGAATATTCCTGAATGAAAAATATGAGAGTTTGCATTTAGATAGCACCTTCCGGAAATTAGTTGCTGTAATGAAAGACAGAATAGGTTTGAATCATCTTGCAAAAGATTTTACAGTTACACTTATTAATGGGGATAGCTTCAAACTATCATCTCAATTAGGCAAGGTAGTCCTGATTGATTTTTGGGATGCCCGTTGCGCTCCTTGTATTAAAGCACTACCAGAATTAAACAACTTGTATGAGCGGTTTCATAGAGAGGGTTTTGAAATAATAGGTATTAGCCTGGATACGGATAAAGAATTACTGATGAAATTCCTTGACAAGCATAATCTTTCCTGGCCAATTTCATGTTCATATAAAGGATTCTACAAAGATGAAACAGCATTAATTTATGGCATTAATGCTACCCCCTCTACCTGGCTTATTGACCGAAAAGGTATTTTGCGTTATAATGAGATAAAAGGAAATGAGTTGAAAACTGCAATCGAATCATTTATAAAAGAATAGAAAAATTTCATGAAAGATTCCATTATAATCTTATTTGCAGGAACAACCGATAAAAGCATTTTTAAGATTTTGAGATAAGCTAAAATCACCTGTGCATAAACCACCGCAAGCCTCATTTTTGCTCAATACTTTTGTGGTATGACAAAAATGTTGAAACCAGGAAAAACACAGGCTTGCAGCGATACCGTTGTGCAAAATGCTAAAAGAAAATAGAAATGACACAGGAAATACAGAAATTCTGGGATAAACAAGCAAAGAGATATGACCAGGCTGAAAAACAGTTTGCGACTGTTTATAGTTACATAATTTCTAAAACAAGTAAATATCTTAATCTTAATGACAATGTTCTTGATTATGGTTGTGCCACTGGAAGTAAATCACTGGAACTTGCCGCTAAAGTTCAGCATATTCACGGACTTGACATTTCGACCGAGATGATAAATGAAGCCATCAGGAAGAAAAGTGAATTAAAAATTTCTAATATTTCATTCTCTCAAGGGACAATATTTGATTCGAATTTAGAGAAAAACTCATTTGACACAATCATAGCATACGGGATAATTCATTTATTAGAGGAGAATCAAAAAGTTATTCAAAGAATACACGAATTATTAAAACAAGGTGGTTTGTTTATTTCGACAACTGCATGTATGAAAGATAAGATGGCTATTAAAACCAGGATCGAAGTTACATTGTTTATTTTTATGAAAAGATTGGGAATTTTCCCTTTACATTTAAACATGTTTAAGTCTTCTGATATAGAAAAAATTATCATGGATCAAAATTTTATAATAATTGAAACTGAAAAGATAAAAGATGGAATACCTGCTATCTTTATTATTGCAAGAAAATGACTATAATATAAAAGCACTTTGCACAACACCCCCGTTCCCGCGCGATTGTTTCGCGGGATTTTAACTTTAGTAAAATTCCAATGGTCAGCGAGTGCTTCGCAGGATCACTCGTGGGGCTGAATAAGCAAAGATTGTAACTTTGCTCCCTTGTCAGGGTAAGGAATGACATTAATTATTAATTAAATTGCACTTATTGATGAAAATTAAAAATATTCTAATTGTTATCTTCTGGTTACTTGTGATTGTTGTATCCATATTCTTTTATACTGACAATGCTATCGCTTACTTATTTGGCTACAGAAGTGAAAGGTTTGGTTCAACGCTATTTGAAAACCAAATATGGTTTATTACCCATATCATCGGTGGTACTTTTTCATTGTTTTTGGGACCCATTCAGTTTTGGCCTTTCATACGTAAAAAGTTTATCAGGTATCATCGTTTTGCCGGTAAAATTTATATCTACGGGTCGCTTATTGCTGGTCTTTCAGCGTTTCGCCTGGCCTTTATTTATGATTGTATCGGTTGCCGGTATTCACTGGTTATTTTATCTGTTTTATTTCTGCTGAGTACTTCTTTAGCCTGGTATTCCATTACAAAAAGAAATATTATTGCACACAGGCAATTCATGATCAGAAGTTACACATGTGCCCTGGTATTTGTTTTTATCCGGTTGCAACAAATAGTACCTCTTGACTTTCTTTATGAAATAATTGATGACCCTGCTATAAAGAGAACTGTAAATGAGTGGATGTTTTCATTTGTACCCATCATTCTTGTCGAAATATTTATGATTTGGATACCCTCAGTTAAGTATATTAAATTAGGACGATAAAAAGAGCATCAACTTACAAAAGCTTAAAAACGACAGGTGAAATAAATAATTTGGAGTTTTATCGCTCTTTGCCATTAGGCAGGATTAGATTCTTAGAACGAACAACTCAAACTGCCACTTTTTTTTAGCCGCAAAGGTTAGCTAAAATCGAACAATTTTATAAGAAATGAATTTAAATAAGAAAATATGAAATCAAACAAACGACCATTGCAAATTATGCCATTTTTAACCATTCTTTTGTTTGCTTGCCAAAGCAACCAACATGAATTCGTAAACAAAGAAAACAATCACAATTTAATCATACTTGTAAAATACAAGACACAGACTTCGAAAAGTGAAGAAGCTATTGCAGGTCTGACTAAACTGATTGAAGCGGTTAAAAGCGAACCGAATTTTATAAAGATAACGATGCATTCCGACCTTAAGGATCAAACGAATATTTTGCTTTATGAAGAATGGAGCGATGAAGCCTATTACAATGGCCCCCATATGAAAACGACACACATACAACAATTTATGGAAGATTCACGGGCATTTTTAGCCGGGACACCAGAAATTACGCAGTGGAAAATTGAAAAAAGTTTTAGTTCAAAATAATTCGTCGCACCCGTGAGTGTTCCGCAGGATCATTCGTGAGATTATGCAAGCAAAGTATAATTCCTCCTCCTTCTTCTTTAATTTTTACAATCATTTTCCTGGATTCATACTTCTTTTTTTATCTTTGAGCCTCTGGGTTGGGGAAAAAAGTTACTGTTATAAACGAGTTGTGTGGCATACAGATTTCAACACTCAGCAAGCAACATATT
Source organism: uncultured Bacteroidales bacterium (assembly GCA_963749345.1). Lineage (GTDB taxonomy): Bacteria > Bacteroidota > Bacteroidia > Bacteroidales > JAADJA01 > JAADJA01. Next base: position 2,890,158 of record CAVVMO010000004.1, read on the forward strand.
CACATTAAATAAAAGGAGATAACAATGAAAGTATTAATTACAGGTGGCACTAATGGAATGGGTAAAGGAGTTGCTAAAATATTGGCAGACATAGATAACCAGACACATGAGATAATAGTACTATGCAGATCAAAAGAGCTTGGCGAAGCAGTAATAGCGGAACTGATTAACGCAACTTCAAATAAGAAGATTTCAATTATTTTATGTGACCTGGCTAAACTTGCTGATGTTAAGCGTGCAGTAATTGAGATTCACGATAAACATGAATTTCTGGATGGCATATTCATAAATGCAGGTCTTGGTTATGCTGCAAAACGGGTAGAAACCAAAGATGGATTTGATTCACATTTCCAGGTGAATTATTTATCACAGTTCATGCTGACCTTAAACTTGCTGGACTTACTGAAAAAATCAGAAAAAGGTGGAAGAATTATTTATAATGTAACCAGAATGGGGGAATTATTCTGGGATGACATGCAAATGAATAAGAAGTGGAGTTTCGAAGATGGCATTCATCAAGCTATGGTAGCAAAAAGAATGCTTCTTGCTAAGTTACATAAACTGCACAGAGATATCAAAGACTCAAAATTGTCTTTTATCGGGTTTGAGATTTCCAAAACAGTTTGGAGCAATCAGATAAATATCATTCCACTTTATATGAAAATAATGGCAACCCTGATGAAGTTATTAGGAACATTTATTTCAATAGAGAAATGCGGAGAAATAATGACACCTCTATTTACTGAAATCCAGGAAGAAAGCCTGGCAAAGTCTGGAAAATTTATTACCTGGAAGAAAAATGAGTTTATCGAAATTAAAGAAAATAGTGATGTAATGAACCAGGAACTGCAGGATAGATTATGGAAAATTAGCCTTGGATTATGTGCAGATGATACAACTAATCAGATTGCAGAGAACCTCGAAAACAAATGAAAGGAAAAAGTACGCCATCCCGTTCCCACGCAATTGTATCGCGGGGTTTTAACCTTCAGCAGGATCATTTGTAGTAAGTAATTAACCCTCATCCTTTTCCTTTATTTTTTGGCTTTGCGGTACCCTCAATACTGTTTTTCTAACTAATCAATAAGGTAATAAGGTCATGTTCTCTCGGTTTTTCTCTTTTACTAAGGTTGAGAAAGGAAAATAAGGTTGTTCATTATCTGATAAATCTGCTGCTGCTACTGCCGCTGCTGCCAACTTGTTTCTTGTTACTTGTTTCTTGTCTCTTGTTTCTTTTTTCCCCCGTTCCCGCGAGATTGTATCGGGTGGTTTAAACATTCCTCCACCTTCTTCTTTAATTTTTACGGACATTTTCCTGAATTCAAACATCTATCCTCCTGTTTTGTGCAATGCATGACCCAAGTTTCAGATTTTCATATTTAGGAGCTGAGATTGAATAGGGTTTGGTTTTAGAAGTTTGCTTTTAAACTGCCTTGATTTTGGCAATGAATAGTTTAGCTGCCTTATTTCTTTTATGTTTTCAATGGCTTTTTCGGGTGAGAGTGATATTTTGTTGTTTCTGAGTAGTCTTTCAAGTTCTTTGTAAATGGTATATGCTGTAAAACAGATGCTAATATGGGCTTCGATCCTTTTCTTTAGCCGGTGAAAGATAGGCCTTATTCTTAAATCTGTTTTAGATATCCGGAAGGCTTTTTCAACATTCCATAATTGGCTGTAATGTTTTATCACTCTGTTTTTGCTTAAACTGGTATTGGTAACATATCCCTTTAATCCATCCCATTGTCCATCTGTCTGGAACTTCTCATAATCGATTGCAATATTAACCTCACCTGTTAATTTCAGGTATTTGTTGTATCCCCTGTTGTTGATGTGTTTCTTGGAAAGCTTGCCGCTTTCTACCTTTTTTTCTAACCGTATTAGTCCTTTCTCCCGGTTTTTCCGGTCGTTGTGTGCTCGTTTTGGTGAATAGGTAACAATCAGCCTGCCATTGGACGATGATAATTCGCGTGGCTTGTCTTCCTTTATTTTAAGGCTTAAAATCTTTTCTTTAATGACCTCAGTTTCATTCTTGATTCTGCCGCCAAGTATATATTCATATTTTTCAACTCTGAGAGCATCTATGTTCTTCTGTGATAAAAGAGCGGCATCAGCAATTATGATCGGCTTATTGAGTTGAAATTTCTTTTGGAAATGCTCAAGTACAGGGATTAATGTCTTGGTTTCTGATGTGTTTCCTTCAAATATTTCGTAGCCTATCGGGTATCCATGGCTGCTGATCAAAAGTCCAATCATAATCTGGGGCTGTTGATGCTTGCCATCCTTTGAAAAGCCTGTAATGCGATAGTCATCCTCTTCAGATGCTTCAAAATACAATGTGGTCATATCATAGAATACAATTCCTATTTTACCACGCAGTATTTTCTTTGTGTAGTTAAATGATATTTCTTCTATTTCCTGCTTCAGCCCGGATGCTAACTCATCCAAAAACCGGTAAATAGTATAAACACTCACATCAAGATTCAAATGCTGCCTGAAGTAATCAACGGTCTTTAATTTGCTGCCAGGATAAACCAATCTACACAAAACCAGCCTCTTGAAGTAATCGCATGACCCACCCTCCGGAAAACCAATTTTTTTATAAATTTTCCCCAGGATCAATTCCGGCCCGACTATTTGCAAATGATCGTTTGAAATGCTCTCAATAAAATTGTCAACTACCAAATCATCGTGTTCAACAAATAGGCTTTGGCTTCCCTGAATCCCATCCAGTTCAGTCTTTGCCAGCATAGTGAGAAGTTCTTCTTCACGTTGGGTTTGAGCTAAACCGACCGTCTTAATGACCTTATTTTTGCGCTTGTTTTTTTTAACAATTTGGATACTGACCGAGCCACTGCGATTCTTATTTTTCCGGATAAACATACCCCAAATTTACTCCGCATGACCCAAATAGCAATTTTTAATTTTCTAAATCATTGAAAATCAATAACGATTTTTGAGAACGCTCACATCGCGCTCAAAACAGGAGGTTGTTCATTATCTGATAAATCTGCTGCTGCTACTGCCGCTGCTGCCAACTTGTTTCTTGTTACTTGTTTCTTGTCTCTTGTTTCTTTTTTCCCCCGGGCCCGCGAGATTGTATCGGGTGGTTTAAACATTCCTCCACCTTCTTCTTTAATTTTTACAACCATTTTCCTGGATTCAAACTTCTATCCTTATCCCGGAACCTTTGGTTGGGGGGCGGAGGACGGAACACGATTTTATTATTGCAAGTTTAAGTTTACTATAATCTAATTTACAGAATCAGATTCAGCATGGGTTGTGCGGTTTGCATTTAAAAAATCAAGCATTATGGTATTAATAGTTTCAGACTGATCCATTGATAAAAAATGGCCTGCATTTTTTACAATACCTGTTACAGAATGGGGGAGTAACTCTTTTGCTTTTTCAATACTTTTTTCATTGTTAATGATATCATGGTCGCCTATTAATAACAAAACAGGCATGGTTAGAGTCTTTAATTCATCATCGGAATAGGGTGTCATTTGCAACAGAAACTTATTGTTTGATGCTTTTTGAGTAGCGATAAAATATTGGTCAATGTACTCCATTTTTATATTATCAACATCCACTGACAACGTTTCTAAAATCCTCCGCAGGTGTTTTCGTTTTGGCAAAAGCGTATAGGTTATATTCGACAACATTTTTGACCCCGGACGTATCCATATAAATGTTTGTACCGGACTGAGAAGGATCAGGTTTTTAATTCGAGATCGTTGCTGAAATGCAATATTTATTGCCATCCATCCTCCTTTGGAAGCGCCAATTATACTGAATTCTTCAAGTTTAAGCTGATCAAATATTTCATCATACCAATTCATGATCTCCATCATGTCTTTAACTTCCCTGCCCGCCTGGGATTTTCCGGGTTCAAGTAAATAGTCAATAGCGTACACTCTATGATTTTGTGAAAGCGAATAAATATTAGGATACCACATTGTAGAACTGGCATTCATTCCATGCAATAAAACTACAGGCTCGGCATTTTTAGGACCACTGACAATTACATGGGCATTTCCAAAGCTTGTTTGGATATTCAGCTCATGAAAAGCTGTTTTCCAAAGCGTTAAAGTTTTATCATAAGCCTTGTAATATTCACGGTCATCGGGATTCACTTCTTCGGTGTATTCACCAAACTCGGCATCCAATTGTTTCTGTAACCCTTTCTGAATTTCTTCCTGTTCAGAAATATCTTTTTCTTTCTTTCCTTTTTCATTGCCACAACTATAGATAGCCACCAATATGACCAATAAGAGAATATATTTAATAAAAAATCTCATAACATTTTGATTCGTTAGAATTATCAAAGGTACTCAATAAATGGTCGCTTTACGCCCTTAATTTATTTGATCGGACCCACCTGTAAGTATTCGCCTGCATTCCTCAACCTTGAGGATATTGGCATCCAGTCTTGTTTTTGGCAGAACTAGTAATATACGATTGAAACCAGGTTGGGCGTAGACTGTGTCTGCGTCCAAAATAATCCATAGTTTTAAACTATGAACAGGAATGGCCGTAAAAGACTGATGCTTAAACAACGTACGCCATCACAAAAGGACAAGCAGGAAGAATGCGTGTGCGGAAGAACTGATTTAAGATATATCCAGGAAATTCCCGGGCATAAAAGTTAACGGACTATAGAGATATATACACACCCTCCCCATTTTATTCATACCTTAAAGCATCTATCGGGTTTGCCCTTAGGGCCCGGACAGTTTGAGAAGCAATAGTCAGAACTACCAAACTTAGAATTATAAAAATACCGGAGATCATTGCAAGCGGGTCCAAACCAACGAATTCGGGCAACATCATTTTAATCTGGATCGCTACAAAGGACACAACAGATATTGCGACCAATAATGAGATGATCACGATGATGATAAAATCCTTTGCCAGGGTGTAAACAATTTCTTCGGCCCCGGCACCCATCGCTTTTCTAATCCCGATTTCTTTGGCCCTTGTCTGGACATTAAAAGTGATGATCCCGAGCAGGCCCATTAATGCGATCACAATAGATAACACGGAGATGTAACCGACAAAGCCCAGGAGTGTATCAAATATGCCGAATACCACGTCCATTTCTTCTGTAACTTCTTTATACCTTGGGGGATGGGTCTGCTCAATCTGGTTCCATTTTTGATCGATAAATGAAAACAATTCCGTTTTATTTACAGGATTAAAATCGATTACTAAACGACCAAAGAATTCGGGAATGTACCTTAAGATAATCGGTGTGATTTCATCCATAGGGGAAGCATAATAAAAATCACTGGCTATACCCACAATTACCAGGTTTTTTCCGGGACTTTGCCAATCTTTATAATTCATGGCCGGTACCCTGATCGTTTTACCAAGTGCATCCGCAGGATGTACAAAACCAAAATATTCCGTTGCCTTCTTTGTAATGATAACATTCGCTTCCACCCCGGCCCCATCGCTTTCCAGGAAATCCCTTCCCGCAATAATCTTAAGCCCAATCGTGCGGATATAGCGGTGATCTATAAAAATATCTTTGATGCCTACCGTATCATTTGTTTGAGGGTGCAAATAAGTGCCTGAAGAAGTTCCACCCACACAGGGGATGCTTGAATTTGCAGAGATATTATTAATGGCCGGATGTGTTTGCAATTCACTGATCAATACCTTATAATCCACTCTCTGCAATAACAAATCTATTTTGTTTTTTTCGTTAAATCCAAGGTCTTTATGCTTTAGATCCTGCAATTGACGCAAAAGTATAGCCGTAAGAAGAACAAATATAATGGAGGCAATAAACTGAACGGTCATCAATAATTTACGCCAGTTGAATCCTGTTGTATACCCTTGTATCCTGATTACCCCTTTCATTGCTTTTAAGGGTTTAAATGAGGCAAGGTAAAGGGATGGGAAAATGCCGGCAAAGACACCCACAAAGAGGCCGAAAAAAAAGAATACCAGATAAGCAATGGGGGTTCTTGGGAACCCCATCATATCGGATCTATCGGGATCAAGTCTCAAATTTTCAGGTAAAACCACCTCCACAAGCAGGCAGGCTATCAGCATACTGAACAGGGATAATACCACAGACTCCGTAAGATATTGAAATACAATTTTCCCCTTTGTGGCTCCCATGATTTTTCGCAGACCTACTTCCCTTGCCCTGGAGAGGTATTTAGCAATATTCAGGTTCGTATAATTGAACACCGCTAAAAGGATCACAAGGAAGGTGATAAAGCCAAATATATAAAAAATGATAAAAGGAATGGCCATCCCAATCTCGTTTGCATTAATATTTCCGGTTGATATTTTCGTTAGCTTTTGGAGATCAAATTCTACTTCTGTTCGGAAAATCCCATTGTACCGGGCTTTGTATATTTCACCCAAATTATGGACGATGCTTTGAGGATCAACACCCTCTTGCAACATCACATAGGAAAAATTCTGATAATAATTCTTCAAGGATTCAAGGCTTTCAAATAAATCTTTATTGGATGATTCAATCGTGCTATATGAAAGCAGTACCTCGAAATTGAAATGAGATCTTGGTTTCTTATTATCGATTACTCCGGTTATCATGAATTCACCTGTATCCTCAAATTTGATTGTTTTCCCGACAGGATTTTCGTCCTTGAATAATTTCACAGCCAATTCCTTGGTCAACACAATTGAAAAAGGTTCTGTTAATACATCCGCTTTGTTCCCGGCTTCCAGATTATAACTGAAAACTTCAAAAAACTCAGGACTTGCATAGAACCCTTCTGCTTCTATATTATTCTGGTTATACATAATCATCCCGCTTTTCCTTGTCAATATTACATGTTTTTCGACTCCGGGATAATTTTTGACCAACTCATCCGTCACCGGTTTGGGAGAAGTACCATAGCGTTCACTACCAGATTTGGTAACAACCCGATAAATCCTGTCTTTATTCACATTAAATTGATCCGAACGCAAAAAGTCGGTCATTATGAGTATCAGTATCAATCCAACAGACATACTAAGTGCCAATCCAAATACATTGATAAACGTAAATAACTTGTACTTTAGAATGTTCCGGATGGCGATCTTGAAATAATTTATTATCATGGTTTAATTTTTTTCTCTTTATTAAGTAATGTTTTTAAAACATGAAATACTGTTATTTGCAACAGACTGGGTTTTGCCCCGATTTTTCCAATATTATGCCATGAATGCCAAAAGTATGATTGACAGCGGGTTTATTAAACATGATGGATTTAACATTTATTAACATTGTTCGGTGGCGGGCAGGTGGCGTACAGATGCGAACAGGGGAGGAAAGTAGTTAGTACTGAGTAGTTAGAGGTTAGACTGGTGATACGAGACTTGAGATTCGTAGCTGAAAATTGCCTTCCGGAAACTACTATGTGCGGACTAACCTCCGCTGCAGCGCGATTATATCGCGTGGTTTAACATACCTCCACCTTCTTCTTTAATTTTTACAGTCCTTATCCTGGATTCAAGCTTCTTTCTTTATCTTTGAACCTTAGATTGAGGGCAACCGATAAAGAAATAGATAAGATGGTTTATGAACTATATGGGCTGATGGAGGAGGAGATCATGATTGTGGAGGCGGGGTGAAATAGAACAGGAGAAAGGAAAAAGAATAAAGGAAATAAAAATCAATTTCCCGCACCTCGGGGTGTTCCTTGCAACATGAATAAATAAACCCCCTGGCAGAAGGTTTGCCGGATATCAGGTCGTAATACCCAATACTACTTAACCACCATAAGCTTTTTCACGTCTACCGTATTTCCCGCTTCGAGGCAATAGAAATAAGTCCCTGCAGGCAACCGGGAAGCATCGAAAATGGCTTCATGCAAGCCCGGTAGTTGGGTTTCATTGGCCAGTACCGCAATTTCGCATCCGTACATATCGATGACCTTCAACCCGACATGCTGCGCATGGGTGAGGGTATACCTGATCCGGGTGGTATTGTTGAACGGATTCGGACTGTTCTGGTAAAGAAGTCCATCCGGCTCGCTTATGTTTTCTCCGGCCCCTGAAGGTGCATCACCACTGTACGACATCCAAAAGGTAACCGTCTTCGTTTCTTTGGATGCACTATTGGATTGTACACCAAATAAATTGAGGTCCTGGGTATCGGTCAGGGTGGAGGAATAGTTGAGCTTGCATCGCTCATTGTCCCAGCTGAAAGTCTGTGTGACGTTAGTGACCGTTGTTTCTCCCGCCTCCGGATTGGTTTCCGTTACTGTGTATGTGGTATCCCAGTTCGCATTCTGGACATTCATACCCAGGTGGGTATCTCCATCCAGGCTGGTGGTGCTTTCGTTATGGTCATGACCGTTAATGGGATCATAAATATCCTCCTGATAGAACTGCTGTCCGGTCCTGTACGAATCGATCAATGTCAGGCTGAAACCGTATTCGGTATTGCCGATTGAAATATATAATTTGGACTCCCCGTTTTCAGTATTCCGTGTCTCAGTCGATACATGGGTCTGTTCTGTTATACTGCTATTACTGTTCGACCAGGAGACCTTGCCATCTGAAGTGACGGACTCCGTAGCCCTGTATTTAATGCTGATGGGATCATCCGTTGTCGTGGCAAATTCGAGCGGATGATAGGGGATCGGCTGCCGCTTGACCCAGGCAGCATAGAAAAGATCGTTTGTGGTTTGTGAGCCGCCCGACTGAAGATGACTCTGAACACCCGGAATGCTTCCGTCCTCACTGAAATTGTCACGGACTGTGGTTTTGTAAGTTCCCTGGACATACCATGCATCATCCGGTTTCTTTACCTGGATGGCGGCAGGTTCCACCGGGCAATCACGGTTTTTTTCAGGTGGAGTGGTGTATGAAAACTCGGCCTGAACGATAGCAATTTCAGGCTGTGAACCGGCAGTAAACAAAACGAAGGAAGTGCCCTGGTCGTCTGTTGTAACCTCATCAGCATCGAGGGTACCTCCGTCGACAGTGAGGTGAATTTGCCTGTTCTTCAGCGGCTCGCCGTCGCAATCCATGGCCGTGATATGAACCGGTGTGGATTCATTGAAATCCACCTTTTTCTTTTCGGGCTCAAGCGTAATTTTTGGCGTAATGGCATAAGGCTCGCCCTCATCTCGCTTTTCCTTTTCATAATCCATAATGTTTACATATACTGAGCTCAACCCCGCACCCAACTGGTCAGCCACTATACCGGGGTCGAAATCATCGCCGAAGTTGACGGTTGAAGTCTTGAAGATATACTGTGTTTTACCCACGGCCAGGCCTGCCACAGCAGTATAACTGCCTGCAGACCCTGAAATGATTCCGTAAATGTAATAGTCCTGCTCAGAAGTATTTTCAGGTGCGGTTTGCATTCCGGCAATATTCGCATAGTTTAAAGCATCGGCAGGATACGCAGATACGACATTGATAAAATTGTTACAATACATCATGGGATCTTCTGCTACAAAATAGGCTAGTGCATGACCCGTTATGCCAAGCAACTTGATGAACGTGTTTATTTCATTGGTTGCACCAGCCGGTGGAGGTTCCACCAGCACTTTGATATCATAAAGTGCAACCGTCCGGCTGTCGCAGCTTTCGCACTGGCTGTATGCGCTGATGTTAATTAACAAAATGAATGCGGGAATGATCAGGGTAAGTTTTTTCATAATAAAAGAAGTTTAATAATCCATTATTTGATTTCTTCCGGGGGATAAATTCAGTCGCCGGCAAGTAATGCGAAATTATTAAAATTCAGGTTCCGGAATACAAGTAGGAAAAAAATTCTTCATGCGGTCCGCCCGCTTGGCCCTGCTCCCGCGCGATTGTATCGCGGGGTTTAACAGGATGCTATACGATGCAATCGTGCGGTGGCGAACAGAAAGAAAAAAATCCGCAGCGCGTGAACGATTATTTTTTTATTATTCGCGTAAACCATGCATTCGATCCTTCTCCTGTGAATCTTAAGAAATAAATTCCGGCAGGCACTGAAGACAGATCAAACTGGTTATTTCCATCAACCAATTTTGCAGTTAATTTCAATTGTCCCTGCATGTCAATTATTTCCAGTAAGTCGAACGAGTTGTCGTTATTCACATTTAATTGTGAAGCAACCGGGTTGGGAAAAACAGATACTGCGGTTTCAGCATTTGCTTCATCCGTTGAAGTGACAAGGAATTTTAAAACCATGGTGGTAATTGTTGTGCAGGATGTATCATAAATTGCATAACTGATAAGGCCCCTGGTTATATCATCGTAGCCATCCAGTATTTTTTCTTCGATCTCTGTGGAATCGGTTATACAAAAGCAATTGGTGGGGATGAACAGGTTCAGATCGGTGCGGTTATCAATATTATAACTGGTATTGTTGCAGATATAATTATTTTCGACAATGGGTGCGGGCTGGCCAAACCCAATAGGACCAAGCGCAACGCCGGTTTCATTATCATTGATTTCACAATCCATTACCGTCGTACCCCATCCCACCTGCAGGGCAGTTTGATTGTTATTGAAAACAGAGTTCATGATCTCAAGTGTATTGGTGTTTTTCAATGCTTCACCGTTATTGATAAAAGTGCATGAATCAATCACTCCGTTATTGGCATTGTCAAAAGCGACGATGTTATTATCAAATACCGTATTCTTCACGCTGATTCCAGTGTAAGAACCTGAATTCAGATTGATGCCCAGCCAGTTGTCGGTAAACGAACAATCTTCAATAATGAGTTCACTGGCATAAATGGGCAGGGCAGCCTGGTTGCTGTCGAAAACGCAATTGTAAAACTTAAAGATGCTCCAGCCATAAAAGGCGCTGTTATTCCCTTTAAAAGTGCAATTCTCGGCATTCACTTCCGTTCCAACCGTAACGGCATAACCGTTGTAATTGAATACACAATCATTCAGATTGATAACCGGAGGTACAAATGCATCATAAGTAATGGCATAAATAGCATTTGAAATGCTGACATAGTTATAATTGAGAACACCTCCCTGGGAGTTTTTTACTAAAATTCCTGTCCAGGCATAGGTAGAGGTGATGGCGGTATCCGCCCGGAAAGTGATTAATGCTCCTGGTTCACCGATCATGTTTATGGTGCCTCGTGTTTCAAGATAATATTGATTACCGGTAAAACCATTTTCTTTTACCCTGACTTCAACTCCGGGCTCAATGGTTAATGTAACTCCTGGAAATACAACGATACTGCCAGTCATCAGATAGGGACTATTTGCTACAGTCCAGGTTGTGTTGGTATAGATACCTCCATTAACGATAGTTTGTGAATGACCAGAATAGATGGTAAATATAATTGCGATTGAGAATATTAATTTCATTTTGTTCATTGTTTTAATTTCAATCATAAACAGTATAGATTGAAAAAAGTTTAAATAATTGAGAAGATTTTGACACGCTGCTGATCAAAAACATTTGCCCCTAAACCTGCAAGTTTTCTATTGGATCTCTCGTTTGTTTCTTAAACAATAAGTTGTCCATTTGATATTATTTTATCTTTGCCCTTCATTTTTCAACTTATGGCACAAACGAAGAGCAACCCTAATCAGAGTTATGTAATACCCATCATCATCATCGGGGCATTGTTTTTTATTTTCGGTTTTGTAACCTGGCTCAACGGGATACTCATTCCATACCTCAAGATTGCCTGCGAATTGACCAACTTCCAGGCTTTGTTTGTTGCATTTGCTTTTTATATTTCCTATACGGTGATGGCGCTGCCTTCGTCGTGGGTGCTGAAGAAAACAGGATTCAAAAACGGAATGATGGTGGGTTTGTGGGTAATGGCCATCGGAACCTTGCTTTTTATCCCGGCAGCATACACCAGAACCTATAGTATATTCCTGCTTGGATTGTTTGTGATGGGAACTGGTTTAGCCATACTCCAGACTGCTTCAAATCCTTACATCACAATTATCGGTCCCCGCGAAAGCGCAGCCAAACGGATCAGTATCATGGGCATTTGCAATAAGCTGGCAGGAGCCATTGCTCCGCTGGTTTTGGCTTATTTTATTCTTCACGACGGCGATACTTTCCTTAAAAACCTTCAGGGACTTGATGAAGCTTCGAGGATTGCTGCATTGAATGGCCTTGCCCGTAGGGTTATCGGACCTTACTTAGTAATGACAGCCGTATTGTTTGCATTGGGTTTGCTGGTTCGTTTTGCGCCTCTGCCAGAGGTTGAGGGAGAACAGGATCAGGATGCAGATAATGAATATGCACGGTCGAGGCATTCCATCTTCCAGTTTCCTCACCTGATCCTTGGAGCACTTACCATTTTCTTTTATGTCGGGATTGAAGTGATCGCCGGTGATACCATTATAAGATACGGAAACTCATTAGGTGTTCCGCTCGAATCGGCAAAATATTATACTTCGCTTGTGCTGATAGCAATGGTGATAGGTTACATTCTTGGTATTATTATGATCCCAAAATTTATTTCCCAAAAAACTGCTTTGATTTGGTGCAGTATTCTTGGATTGTTATTTACAGTTTTTGCCATCCTGGTTCCAAAGGAAGCGTCCACCAGCTTTGCATTTATCGATTTGCAAACGTTTAAAGGGATAACAATGATCTTGCCTTATTCAGTCCTGTTCATTGCGTTACTCGGACTGGCTAATGCTTTGGTTTGGCCGGCTGTCTGGCCGCTCGCCATTCATGATTTGGGAAGGTTTATAAAAACAGGTTCGGCATTATTGATCATGGGTATAGCAGGCGGAGCAATCCTGCCGTTAGTCTGGGGCTATTTATCGGATGCCTTTGATACACAACAAGCTTACTGGATTGCGATCCCGTGTTATTTGTTCATTTTGTATTTTGCAGTATCAGGGCATAAAGTAAGGTATTGGTCTAAAAAATAATTTAACTGATACTTGTGCGAAATTAACAGAATAGTAACTACTCAGCATTTGTTGCTAATTTGTTTTTACCACATAGTATCATAGGTACATGGGGTTCACATAGATTAAATATTTAATGAAGCTGCTTTTTATGATGAGCCTTTCAGCTATATGTTATTCTATGTTTCTAATGTGGCTATGTGGTAAAAGAAAGTATGAAATTTTTTTATTGTCTTAAAACAACTTAGTAACGACACAAAAACTTTTTATGAAACCAACATTATTGATCCTTGCTGCCGGAATTGGAAGCCGTTATGGAGGTCTAAAACAGGTTGATCCGATTGGTCCCAGCGACGAAGCCATCATCGATTACAGCATTTTCGACGCCATCCGTGCGGGTTATGGAAAGGTGGTTTTTGTTATCAGGGAAAGCTTCGCAGAAGCCTTTAAGGAAACATTCGATTCAAAGCTGAAAGGAAGAATAGCAACAGCTTATGTTTACCAGGAACTCGATAGTTTTGTCCCGAAAGAACTAACCATCCATCCTGACCGGAAAAAACCCTGGGGAACAGGCCATGCCATTTTGGTTGCAAAAGATGCTGTTGACGAACCATTTGTCGTGATCAACGCAGATGATTATTACGGACCGGCTGCTTACAGTTTGATTCCTGCTTACCTGAATAATTCGATGAAACTGGACAAGCCTCATTATTGCATGGTAGGTTATGGTTTGAAAAACACGCTGTCGGAACATGGATTCGTTTCAAGAGGAGTTTGTGAAACAGATGGTGAAGGCTACCTGAAAACAGTGGTGGAAAGAACCCACATCGAAAAAGACAGTGGAAAGATTTTGCTCACAAATAGATGACAATACCCGGCTTGAACTTACCGGAAACGAAGTTGTTTCGATGAATATATGGGGATTTACACCTTCCTACTTCAGTTTCCTCGAACAGTACTTTGCAAAGTTCATAAGGGAGAATGCCGGGAATCCTAAAGGAGAATTTTATATTCCCTTTGTAGTCAATGAACTGATCAACCAAAATAAAATCCGGCTGAAAGTGTTGGAATCGCAGGATCATTGGTTTGGCGTAACGTATAAGGAAGACAAAGAAATGGCTGTAAACAGCATCAGGAATCTGATCACCAGGGGAATTTATCCCGAAAAATTGTGGAAGTAACCCATGAGAGAACCTGATTTCTATTCGATATTAAGAAAATTCAGGATTGACGGCAACGTCAAGAATGCTTATCCTTATGGATCGGGTCACATCAACGATTCGTATAAGGTTCTGACCAACGATAAAAACTACCTGCTTCAGCGGATCAATCATGAAGTATTCAAAGACGTCAGGGGACTCACCAGCAACATCAGCAAGGTAAGTGATCATTTAGCCGAAAAATTGGCTCAAAAAGGGTCGCACATGCAAATCCTTGTTGCCATTAGGACCCTTAATGGTGAATTCATTTATAAAGATGATGATGAAAATTACTGGAGGGTTTTTGATTTTATTGAAAGCAGTAAAAGTTATAACAGGGTGGATAATCCGGAGCTGGCTTTTGAAGGCGGAAAGGCTTACGGTTGGTTTATAAATATGGTTAACGATTTCCAGGTGAATACCTTATTCGATACCATTCCCAGGTTTCATGACATGAACTTCCGGTTGGAAAATTTCCTGAAAGCAGTGAAATCAAACCCGGCAGGCAGGGTTGGAGAGGTTGATAAGGAAATTGAGTTTGTCAATCAAAGGGCTGACGAAATGAAGCTGGTTTTGAATCTTGGAAAAGAAGGTAAAATTCCGGTCAGGGTAACCCATAACGATACCAAAATAAACAATGTGCTTTTCGACCAGGAAGGTAAAGGCATTTGCGTGATTGATCTTGATACGGTGATGCCGGGCTATGTTCATTATGACTTTGGCGATGCTATCAGGACTTTCACCAATACTACCGAAGAAGATGAAAAGGATTTGTCGAAAGTTTCAATGAACATAAGCTTGTTTGAAGCTTTTGCCAGGGGATTTATATCCGAAACGAAAAGTATTCTCACTCAGGCAGAGATTGAAACCCTGGCTTTGTCAGCGAGGATAATGACTTATATCATTGGCTTGCGTTTCCTGACCGACTTTGTTGAAGGGGATATTTATTATAAAACCCATTATCCATTGCATAACCTTATCCGGGCAAGGGTCCAGTTCAGGCTGATTGAAAGCATGGAAGAGCAAATGGATAAAATGGAAGAAATAATCAGAAAATAATAAACCTAACAGGTTTTTTCCAACCTGTTAGGTTTCCCTTTGTGCAGCCTGTCCTTAACCTAACAGGTTTTATTAGTCAAATGCCAATATTGATTTCTTAATCCGGCTGATTGCATCCCTCAGTTCTTCCTCTGTAATCACCAATGGCGGGGCAAACCGGATGATGTGCCCGTGAGTCGGTTTGGCAAGAACTCCATTCTTCGCCATTTCAAGGCAAACATCCCAGGCCTCTTTTCCGTTGGTGGGTTTAATGACCACTGCATTCAGCAATCCTTTTCCTCTTACCAATTCAATCATGGGTGTATCGATCTTGCGGATTTCTTCACGGAATATCTTTCCAAGATATTCAGCTCTTTCGGCCAGTTTTTCTTCTTTCACAACTTCCAGTGCTGCAACAGCAACCTTTGCGGCAACCGGATTTCCTCCAAAGGTAGAGCCATGCTGGCCTGGTTTAATACAAAGCATGATTTCATCATCAGCCAAAACAGCGGAAACAGGAAATACACCGCCTGATAAAGCCTTCCCTAAAATCAGGATATCAGGACGCACTTTTTCATGGTCACAAGCCAGGAGTTTACCTGTCCTTGCAATACCGGTCTGAACCTCATCAGCAATAAAAAGTACATTTTTGGCCTTGCACATGCTGTAGGCTTTAGCCAGGTAACCTTCATCGGGTACAAAAACGCCTGCCTCACCCTGAATGGGTTCAACCAGGAATCCTGCAACATTGGCATCTTCCAGTGCTTTTTCCAAAGCTTTCAGATCATTATAAGGAATAGTAATGAATCCGGGAGTGTAAGGCCCGAATCCATCCCTTGCATCCGGGTCAGTTGACATGGATACAACAGTGATGGTTCTTCCGTGGAAATTACCTTCACAAACGATGATTTTTGCACTGTCCATGGCGATTCCCTTTTTGTCATAAGCCCACTTGCGACAAATCTTTAGTGCGGTTTCATCACCTTCGACTCCGGTATTCATCGGGAGAACTTTATCGTAGCCAAAATATTTTGTGATGTATTCCTCGTAAGGACCCAATGCATCATTATGGAATGCCCGTGAAGTGAGTGTGAGGGTTTGTGCCTGGTCGTAAAGCGCCTGAACTATTTTAGGATGGCAGTGTCCCTGGTTTACAGCGGAGTACGCTGAAAGAAAATCATAATACTTTTTCCCTTCCACATCCCACATAAAAGGCCCCTGTCCTTTTGCTAAAACCACCGGAAGCGGATGATAGTTATGAGCTCCGTATTTTTCTTCGAGCTGTATAAAATCTTTTGAAGTCATGGTTTCGATCATTGTATAAAATATTAATTGTTTAACAAAATTTAATGGGGCAAAATTAGAATTTTAAAATTCACTCATGAAAATATTCAGGAATTTTTTGTGAAATATGATTTTCCTGACCTTTTAATACTACCTGTTTTAAGGTATTTAGGTATCGGTGAATAAAAAATTATCATAAAAATTGCAAAGGATATAATTATTTTTACATTTGCAACTGTTTATAAACACAAAAATTCATTATCATGGCTTACGTAATCTCAGATGATTGTACTGCATGTGGAACCTGCATAGATGAATGTCCGGTTGAAGCAATATCCGAAGGTGACATTTATAAAATTGATCCTGATATTTGCACCGACTGTGGTTCATGTGCTGATGTCTGCCCGGTTGAAGCGATTCATCCGGTACAGTAAGATAGAAGTTAAAAGTCCCGGCAACGGGACTTTTTTATTTGAATTCCTTCTTTAACTGCGCCACCCACTTTTTTACTCTTCCGGGGGTTAGTTCAGGTTGTCTGTCTGAATCAATTACCAGACCGACAAATTTTCCATCCTTTTCAGCTGATGAAAAGTAATATTTATATCCTGTTAAGGGCCAGAATCCTACGATGTTTTCTTTGTTCGGCATTCTGCAATACAATGTTCCCAATCCATCGGTAAAGCTGCCGGGGTATTCCTTCTGATCACCCAATCCAAATATTGCAATTTTTTTATCCTTCAGATCGAGTTCAGTCAGCTTTTCAATAAACATTTCCCAGTCATCCTGCATATCGCCAATGCCCCAGGCCGATGTGCCGAAAATGAGGTTGTCATATTTAAGAATGTCTTCTGGTTTTATATCTTTAATGTTAAAGGTTTCAACAGTTTTACCACCGAATTCATTCCGGATCAATTCTGCCACTTTTTTTGTGCGTCCGCCGGTTGTTCCATAAAATAGCCCGATCGTTTTCATTTTATAATTAAGATTTTGAAATTTTGGCAAAATTAGTCAATTCAAATCACAAAGATTATCTTGGTATTCTCCATGATAATCCGGCACTTCCAAAATACCTGTGGACATTATCATCGAAAGCCATTCCACCTGAAAGGTCAACCTGAAGGTTTTGCCTGATTCTATATGTCAGTCCTGTATCGCCTCTGTTATTTGGTGTATCACCCTGGTCAAAATTTCCATATGCCTCAACAAAAGCCAATAATTTGGCAGAAATATAATAACCCAGGTACCCCGAATAAATAAAAAAACCATCAGCAGTTTCACCGCTATATGAGAAACCAATGTTATAACCAAGAGATAACTTTTTAGTGAGCGTATGAGTACATAAAAGTTTTCCTGTTGGGAAACTATAGGTAGGGCTGAATGCCTCATCGCCAATATGCCGAAATGTTATACTTCCCAGAATTGACATCTCAGGACGGATTCCTTTTTCATGAGCTACAAGTACTTTAAATCCGGCAGTAACGGGGCCCAAACCTCTTTCTGTAGAGTCTTGAAGGGTTTCCTTGAAATAAACATGCATCATTTCATAACTGCCTGACAATCGGATCTCAAAATTCTGGAAAACACCGTATCGCAGAAGGGTTGTTCCCAGCCGAATCCTTTCTAACTGTTTTTCCTTATCATCCCTGTCAACATAAATGGCTCCTGTCTCCACCTGGAAAAATCCTTTTTGCATAAGGAAGGGAGATTCAGATTGAGTTGGCCGGTCTGAATTCAGGAATGGAACAGAATCATTTTGTGCAATAGAATAACAGGTAGTCAGGATTAATATGATCAGGGAACTTGTGATTTTCTTCATCGTTATTGAACTTCAATTAAAAACAGCAGACTTATAACCAAAATAATTTTTGTTTCTGAATAGGATCTTATCTATAATAATACTTGAAAGCTGCTCTCTATTTTGAATTGTGAAATCCGGGTCAAAGGAAGTATTTTTATGGGATTAACTTTCACTTAACGTTTATTAGCTCATACATAATAGTCATAATCGTTTTTACCCTTAATCGGAGTTTTACTTCTTTTTTCAGCATTCTTTAGTACCTGCCTTTTTTCATCATCTGATAATAATATCCAGTTCGATATCTCTTCCATTGACCGGTGGCAGCCCATGCAGTTTTTTTCGGAATCGTATTTGCAAACCTTTATGCACGGGCTTTTAACGTTACTTTCCATTTTTAAAAACTATCATTCGATTCATTATCTTGTTGCAAAGGTAAGAACAACTGGTTACACTTAATCTTTTTTTGCAGGTAAACTATTTATCAGACGGTTTATCATCCAAAGGAATTCCTTACTACTTTTGTTTCAGTACTAATCTGAATAAATTCAGCAAAATGAAAAAATTCCTTGTTTGGACTCTGGTTATTATTTTACTTCTGGCAGGACCATTTATTTACTGGAAATATTTCTTCACATACAGCGAAGGTTACCGTGCCGGCTTGTTACAGAAATTTTCTTATCGCGGAAATGTATTCAAGACTTATGAAGGAGAAATGATCCTTAGTAGCGTGGAGAGCAACCGGAATATAGCCCTTGCCTCTGAAAAATTTTTCTTTTCAGTCAAAAACCATGATATTGCACAAAAGCTGGAACAACTTGAGGGATATTTCGTCGTCGTTCATTATAACCAGAAGCATGGAGTATTAGCCTGGGACGGGGAAACCCCTTATTTTGTTGATAGTGTCAGGGTAATCACTGAACAGGATCCTAAACTACCATAGAATAAGGTGGAGGAAAAAAACAAATCCAAAATCGTAAATCCACCAGGCTAAGACCAAGGCTAAGGCCAGGGAAAATCGTAAATCCTAAATCGCAAATCCTAAATCGAAAATTCCCATCACCCCTCTCTCCATCCTTTATAGTTGTAACCAATATCTTCGATAACGAATTTAATTTTCTCAAGATCGAACGCAGTACCCTGGATTATTACATCTCCGGTATCAGGATTTGCATTTACTGATTCGATGCCTTCGATAGATTTTAGGTTACGTTCGACACTGGCTTTACAATGGTTGCATGTCATTCCGCCTACACCGATTTTCAGGTTTTTTGTGTGCTGGGTCATATCCGGTAAGATTGTTTTTTGTTTTGAAGGAATATATTTTCTGATGTATCCATTGATAAGCAAGGTCACCAGCAAAATTGCAGAACCAAGGCTAAACCAATGGGGTAAAAGTTCATGTTCGTGGGCTCCATGATTATGCGACATCATCGTGAACCATTCAGCAGGCAGAAACTGATTGGTGATCCAGCCGAAAAACATAGCGCTCACACTGATAGAAACAAGGTAAATGAACAGCGTCTTTCTTCCCATAGCTTTACCAATCACAGTCATCGTGGCGACATTGGTAGCCGGACCAGCCATCAGGAAAACCAAAGCTGCGCCAGGCGAAAGTCCTTTCATCATCAGCACTGCGGCAATGGGGATGGAACCTGTGGCACAAACATAAAGCGGTATGGCAGCAGCCAGAACGATGAGCATGCTCAGGAACTGGTTGTGGAGATACAAAGTGAAGAAATTATCCGGAAGAAGGAGCGAAATAAGGGTAGCAACCGCAAACCCGATGACCAGCCAGTCAGCTATATCCATCAGGAAATCAAGGAAGGCATATCGGACCATCTTTCGCAATTTGCCTCCCTTTTCAATTGCCTCGCCTTTCATGACCACTGGTTCATTAGCTTTTACTTCTTCGTTCTTTGATGCAAGGTTAGTGATGACTCCGCCAAATATTCCGCTGAAGAACGCTACAAAAGGCCTCAGTAAGGCAAATGGCAACCCCAGCATGGAGTAGGTGGCCAGGATGGAATCGACACCGGTCTGCGGAGTTGAGATCAGGAACGAAACGGTTGCACCCTTCGATGCACCTTCTTTATGAAAGGAAATCCCTGTCGGGATCACTCCGCAGGAGCACAATGGCAATGGTACGCCAAGCAGGGCTGCGTAAACAACCGATTTCAGGTTGCGGCCTCCCATGTATTTACGGATGCTTCCCCCCGGCATAAAAACATGCAGTAGTCCTGCAAAGGTAAACCCCAGCAGCAGCCAGGGCGCCATCTCGAGCAGGAGGCGGTAGAACTCCGAAAAATAGGCTTCAATCCAGTTGATCACAATCGCAAAAATAAATAAGTTAGCACTATAACGACAAAGAGGGGTGAATGTTTAACAGTTATTGAAATAATCGGTAAAAAGCTTTTATGGGATACGTCTAAAACGTTTGCCGTCATTGCGAGGAGGAACGACGAAGCAATCTCTTGATGTTTTCCTTTACGGATTGCTTCTCACGCCAAAAGGGCGTGATCGCAATGACGATTTATTTTATTTGTAGTAAAATTAATTCAGGTAACCAACCAGGACAGCAACACCAATGATCACGAAAATGATAAACCAGCTATAGAACCGGGCAAAGTTCAATGTCCAGCCCATCCAGGGATTTCTTTTAGGCACAATCACCCTTTGATCATCCGGATTAAAATAGAACAATCCCCATTTGTAGTTATCCTCTGTGTTTTCCATTTCTAATCTGGATAAACTCTATCGGTGCTCCATCTTCCTCGATAAAGGCAACCACAACTCCTTCGGAAGGACTATTGGGCTCAATGATCACTTTTTTACCTTTAATAGCCTCATACACATCATCCACCTCAAAGGCAATGTGTGGCAATGTCTTTACGATCTCAGGCAGGTTGCAATCTTTTTCATACCTCATCCATTCGATGCCGTATTCGCTCTTTTCATAGCCATAATGATAAGCCTTGTACTTTTCGAGGTAAACCTCGCCATCCCTGGGTTGGTTTGTCGGCAGCCCAAGGTGATGGTATTTTAATTTAAGCTTCTTTGCCATTTCTCTGTATTGCTTCCTGACAAATGTAAATAAAACAATTCAAAGACTTTCATTAAAGATTTCAGCATACTTTTTCTGTTTTAAAGTATGTCCAATTACTACTTCCAAAAAATAATATCTTTGCTGCAAGGTTAATGTCCGTATTTAAAGCAAGCCTATAAAATCATTTATTAATTAGCAATGAGTCCGGCCAAAAATATTGCAATCGGCATTGATATCGGTGGTTCCCATATCAGTTGTGGTGCTGTCGATCTCCACCATAACAGCCTTAAACCCGGTACCTGTTTCGGGGCAGATGTGGACAACAAAGCTTCGGCCAATGACATTCTAACCACCTGGGCTGAGACAATAAGCAAAACAATAGATGCAGCAGGCCGGGAAAACCTGGCCGGAATGGGCTTTGCCATGCCGGGCCCGTTCGACTATACCAAAGGAATTGCCCTTTTCGAAAAGGTGGAGAAATACCTGAACCTTTATGGTGTTCATGTCGGCAATGAGATCCGCTCCCGTTTGGAACTGCCTGCCGGTTTACCTGTCCGTTTTATCAACGATGCCACTGCTTTTGCCATCGCCGAAGCATGGATAGGAGTGGGGAAGGGGATTCCCCGCATCATTGCGCTTACGCTGGGCACGGGTTTCGGCTCGGCCTTCATTGCAGATGGGATACCTGTACTCGAAGGCGATACCGTTCCTGAAATGGGTTGTGTCTGGCATTTGTCCTTCGGCGAAGGAATAGCCGATGACTACTTTTCGACCCGCTGGTTCGAACGGTCATACCTGAAGATGACAGGGCGCCCGATCAATGGCGTAAAAGAAATTGCTGAGTTATTTGCTACAGATGAGGTTGCACGGCAGCTGCTTATTACCTATGGAAACAACATGGGCGAGTTTCTTGCTCCCTGGATCAGGAGGTTCGGTGCCGGACACATTGTGATTGGAGGGAACATCACAGGAGCATTCGATAAATTCGGAAATTATTTTTTAGATTCGCTGACAAGGAATAATGTAACCGCTGGCGTTTCGCTATCAGTGCTGAAGGAAAATGCGGCCATCATCGGCAGCGCCAGGTTGGTAGACGATACCTTTTATGAAAAGGCTGAACCGCTGCTTTCGAAAATGTAAATTTAGTTTCAAAATGAAAAACAAAAAGGGTTTCACGCAAAGATCGCCAAGAAATCGCAAAACTCGCAATGGAGATATCCTCAATTTCTTACCGTTCTTGGCGAAATCCTTTCGCGGCCTTTGCGTGAAATCTTAATCTAAAATATATTCAGTAGGTTACTTGCAAATCATTTATAAATTATGACAAAAAAGATTAATTACAATTATTTATTCCCGGTGCTCATGTCTTTCTTTGCCATGAGTTTCTGCGACCTGGTAGGCATCGGCGTCGACCGTGTAAAACTTGACCACAACCTCAGCAACGCAATTGCTCAACTGATCCCATCAGCGGTTTTTATCTGGTTTTTTATCTTGTCAGTACCCATTGGAATCCTGCAGGATCGCATCGGCAAGCGCAACATGCTGAACATCGGGATAGCCATTACAGCCCTCGGGCTGTTCATTCCTTTCTTTTTTAATCCATTTGCTGCAATACTGACAGGTTTTGCGTTACTGGGCATCGGAAATACCATCGTGCAGGTTTCGGCCAATCCGCTGCTGGTGGATGTGGTGCCGTCCGATAAAGCATCCAGTTTCCTGAGTTTTTCGCAGTTCATTAAGGCAGTAGGATCCATGATAGCCGCCCCCTTTGCCGGCTGGCTTGCTTTGACATTTGGAAACTGGAAGCTGATGTTCCTTGTATTTGGGATTGTTTCCATCCTTACCGTAATCTGGCTGGCTTCAATCAGAATTGAAGAAACACGGAATGAGGGCAAGCGAGCGACCTTCAGATCTTCTTTCAAACTGCTGGGAACACGGTTCATCAGCCTGATGGTACTCGGAATCTTTTTGGTGGTTGGAATTGATGTTGGAATCAATGCTGTATCCGGACAGTTTTTCATCAATAAGTTCGAATCGGCGCAAACTTTTGCTGAGTCCGGCAGGAGTGTTTACTTCTTTGGTAAAATGCTGGGCACGTTCCTTGGCGCCATCCTCCTGACCAGGCTTGCTTCACGATCCTTCTTCCATTGGACTTCATTGGCATCCGTAGCTTCTATCGTGATCTTACTGCTGGTTCCCGGTGAAATGGCGGCCATGGTTGTTGTGTTCGTTATCGGATTAACTGTTGCTAACATTTTCCCGCTCATTTTTTCAATTACTGTCGATAAATTTCCCCTCAGGGCTAACGAGATATCCGGTCTAATGATCATGGCGGTATCGGGTGGCGCTGTCATTCCTCCACTGATCGGGTATCTTACCGATACGGCAGGAGTTACAGCCGGGATGATCGTTCTGGTAATTTGTTCCGTCTATCTTTTACTTTTATCGTTGTTCAAACCAGCAGAAGCGAAGGTTTCTGCTAGTAAATAATAAATTCAAACGATCGCTTGGATATGGAAGGGAATGAGCGTTTTTTTTACAGGAAGACTTCCCAGCCCTTAATGCCGTATCGCAAACCATCCGTGGGAAAAGCCGGATATGATATTTATCCTGCTTTTGCAGTTCCTGATGGCAGGATTTCAGATGACATGAACCAGCTTGCTTCCATCCTTGTAACCCATAAAATTGTAATCATCGATGGTTATCACGGAGTTTTTTTCCATGAATATCAGGAAAAACTGGAAAAATTATTTCATACGAAAGGACTCAGGGTGAAATGGTATTCCACTTATAATTACCTGAAACCGGAATCTAAGATTATCGAAATGTGCAAACCCTTTTCCGGTGGATATGATCCTGTTTTCGGTAAACGGACAACTTTGAGTTTTCAAGACTTTTTCAGGATTGATGAACTCTGTTCTATTCAACCGGATGAAAACGCTGACATCAATATTGTGATTGGCCCCGGTGCAGCTCTTACCGGATGGGAGGAGCTTACGATTTACATTGACATTCCCAAAAACGAAATTCAATACCGTTCGAGGAGCGGTTCCACAGGTAACATAGGCCTAACTGATTCTTCCGATCCGAAGCAGGTTTACAAGCGGTTTTACTTTATCGACTGGATAGTGCTGAATGATCACAAGCGAAATCTGTTGCCTGAAATTGATATTATCGCTGACGGCCAGCATGTAGATACTTTGCTGTGGATGACAGGTAATCATTTCCGTGAAGCCCTGGAATTAATGGCACGTTCACCTTTCAGGGTCAGGCCGTGGTTCGAACCCGGAGCCTGGGGCGGAACCTGGATAAGGGATAACATTTCGGGACTAAATAAAAATGTCCCGAATTATGCCTGGTCTTTTGAGCTTATCGTACCCGAAAACGGGATCGTATTTGAAAGTTCAGGTTTGTTGCTCGAAGTTTCTTTTGATTTTCTAATGTTTGCTCATGCAAAGGAAGTCTTGGGTCATTGCTTCGACCGGTTTAAATATGAATTCCCGATACGCTTCGACTTCCTCGATACTTTTGATGGCGGTAATCTTTCTGTCCAGTGTCACCCAAGGCCGGATTATATTAAGGAGCATTTTGGAGAAAGTTTTACCCAGGAAGAAACATACTACATCCTCGATACGAAAGACAATGCAACTGTTTACCTCGGCTTTCAGGATGATAATGACCCCAATTGTTTTCAGCATACATTGGAAGAAAGTTTTCGGGATGCAAAGTCTGTCGATATCGAAAAGTTTGTTCAGAAACATCCCGCCTCCAGGCATGATCTATTTCTAATCCCTTACGGTACCATCCATGGTTCCGGAAAAAACAACCTCGTACTCGAGATCAGCACGACGACCTATATTTACACCTTCAAAATGTACGACTGGCTTCGTCCCGACCTTGATGGCAAGCCCCGCCCGATCAATATCCAGAGGGGAATGGACAACCTCTATTTTGATCGCAAAGGCGAATATGTAAAAAACAATCTGATCTCAAAACCTGTCCTGATTAACCAGGGTAGAGACTGGAAGCTGTTTCACCTGCCTACCCACAAAACCCAGCTGTATGATGTGCACCGTTATCATTTTCTGAAAGAGATCATTGTAGAAACAGAAAACCGGTGTCATGTGCTTAGCCTTGTTGAGGGCACAAGTATTATCGTCGAAACTTCAAATGGGACAAGGCAACGGTTTAGCTTTGCTGAAACCTTTGTGATACCTGCAGCAGCCGGAAGCTATCGTGTCATCAACCAGTCATCTTCTGAAGCTATTTTGGTAAAGGCTTTTGTTAAGTAATTATTTGTATCTATTTGTCTGACGAATAGCCTTTTTCTTAGCCTCCGCCTCTGCCTTTTTCATCTATTTCTCCTCAAATCCAAAAATTACTACCTTTGAACTTTCAAACTTTCTTTATGGTCGATGAAATTCAGATAAGCAAAGCGGCCGAAGCATTAAGGAGGTCACGCTATGCTATTGCATTCACCGGTGCAGGTATTTCGGTAGAGAGCGGTATCCCGCCTTTCCGCGGGGAAAGCGGAATCTGGAATAAGTATGACCCGATGATGCTGGAACTGGGGTATTTTTTCGAACACCCATACCAATCATGGAAAGTGATCAGGGAGATATTCTACGCATATTTTGGCGATGCAAAGGCAAATAAGGCGCATATTGCATTGGCAAAGATGGAGGAGAGAGGTTTGCTCAAAAGCGTAATCACTCAGAACATAGACAATCTGCACCAGCAGGCGGGTAGCAAAACAGTATTTGAATTTCATGGAAATTCACAAAAGCTTTTATGCACCAAATGCCATGCGAATTATACTCCAACTACCATCGACCTTGATCATTTGCCACCCACTTGTGGAGCTTGTAGCGGGCTTATTAAACCCGATTTCATCTTTTTCGGAGAGAACATTCCAATAGATGCCTACCAGAACTCGGTGGAAGCGGCTGAAAAAGCGGATGTAGTCATCGTGATCGGTTCCACTGGCGAGGTGATGCCCGCAGCGCAGATGCCTTATTTAGCGAAGGATAACAGGGCTGTTGTGATCGAGGTGAATACAGAACCCTCTAAATTTACACATACCATCACCGACTTTTTTCTTGAAGGAAAGGCAACTGAGGTTATGGAGAAGCTTTATTTCGCGGTTTATGGAGAGGAGTTGCCATGATTAAAAATAAACCACAAAGAGCACAAAGAAGGCACAATGTGCACAAAGGAATTTGTATAGTGTCCATTGTGACCTTTGAGGTTAAGCCTTTAGATATTTTCATTTACATTATGGTAATCTTTATAAGTTGTTTTTCTTTTCAAAACCTGAAAGCTCAATTATTTTTTGATAATCCGGATTCTGAATTGAAAGTTGAAAATGAATCAAAGCAGGTCTTCCGGTTTCCATGGGCAGGTGGGATGAACTCTTGCCAGTTCGGTGAGGTTGACCTTAACCTGGATGGAATAAAAGACCTGTTTGTTTTTGACCGCCATGGCGACCGGATCATGACTTTTATTAACAATGGAACACCTGGTTTGATTGATTATGATTATGAACCTGAATTCATCAGCAAGTTTCCTACACTATACGACTGGGCTATTATAACCGATTATAATCTGGATGGCAAACCCGATATTTTTACCAAATCCGCAAACCTTCCGGGTATCATTGTTTACCGGAATACTTCTGTGACTGAACTTTCATTTACCCTTGAGGTTTATCCTTATCTTCTGTCTTTTCAGGGTGGAGGTTATGTGAATATTCTGGTAACCGATGTGGATTATCCTGCGATTTCCGACGTTGACAACGACGGAGACTTGGATATACTTACCTTCTGGGGATTGGGGTCGTTTGTTGAGATGCATAAAAATCTTTCCATGGAAAAGTATGGAATCCCTGATTCGCTGGATTATATCAAGACTTCCAATTGCTGGGGTTATTTTGCCGAAAGTGATGAAGCCAACGACCTTTACCTCGATACCTGTGTAGGTGGCGGCTTTCAAGGGGAAATGAAAACCCGGCATACCGGCTCTACTTTTCTGCTAATTGACTTGGATAATGATACAGATAAAGACCTTCTTCTTGGCGATGTGGATTACCCGAATCTGGTTCAATTGATCAATGGCGGAACTACGGATTCGGCTCACATCGTAAGCGCTGATACACTTTTCCCGTCCTACGACAAACCGGTCAACCTGTTTTCGATGCCTTCAGCTGCTTATATTGATGTGGACAACGACGCTGCCAACGACCTGATTTTATCCCCTTTTGATCCGGGACTAACAACTTCCCAAAACCTTAAGAGTGTTTGGTTATATTTGAATGAAGGAGAAAATGCCGCACCTGATTTTAATTTTGAAACTAATAATTTTCTTCAGAATGATATGATCGATGTTGGTTCGGGAGCTTACCCAATTCTGGCCGATTATGATGGAGACGGGCTGGAGGATTTATTTATTTCAAATTATGGGGATTATATCTATTCCTTTTATGGTGCAGGCAATGTGATTCAATCGGTTTATTGGTCTAATATCGCGCTTTTCAGAAATACAGGAACCGCTGCCCAGCCAAAATTTACCCGGATCACTAATAATTTTTTAAATCTCGAAGATTTCAACTTAAGAGGAATTTTCATTACGTTCGGAGATATTGATGGTGACCTTGATCAGGATATGATTCTCGGTTATGAAGATGGTGATCTGTGGTTCTTTGAAAATATAGCAGGGCAGGGGCAATCTATGAATTTTAGTCCTCCGGTCATGTTGTTCCAGGATGTTGATGTCGGGGCTTTCAGCACACCACAGCTTTTTGATTTGAACAACGACGGTTTACTTGACATGGTAATAGGAGAGGAGAATGGGAACTTAAATTATTATCAAAATACCGGTTCGATCTCCAGTCCTATTTTTAGTTTTATAACAGATAGCCTCGGAAAAGTCAATGTTACCGATTATCAACTGTCGTATACCGGGTTCAGCACTCCTTGCTTTTTCAGAAATATGGAGAATGAAACTAACCTTTTGGTAGGTTCTGAGCAGGGGAAGATTTTTTACTATAAAAATATTGATGGTAACCTGGAAGGTGGATTTGAAGAGAATGATTCCTTATGTCAGATTATTAACAACCAATACTTTGAAATACAAAAGGGAATACGCACCAGCGCTGAAATCAACGATATAAACAATGATGGTTTTTTTGACTTATTGGTTGGAAATTATTCCGGGGGCTTAAATTATTATTCAGGCACTGAATCACCCCCGGTAATTGGATTTCCGGAATGGAGGCAATCTGAAATAAAAGTTACTCTGATTCCTAACCCGGTTAAGGAGATTGTGCAGATCAAAATTCAAACGAACTGTTTTTATAATCGATTGGAAATACATGTATATAATCTGCTATCGGAGTTAGTATTATCGAAGACATTTATTGCTGGGGAAGAAATGTCATTATCAGTTAATGCCCTGCCTTCAGGTATCTATTTGTGTAAAGTTAAACTCTTTCCCTGTGGTCAGGGAGTAATCAATCAGAAGTTGATAATATGTAAGTGAGAACTCAAACTCTGGCAAAATCAACCAAAATAATTGACTTAGAAGTTTGGTTTTAGCGCGTACTTCTTATAAAAGTCATCAATTACGGCAACGGCTTCTTCCGGAGTATCAACAATGGAATATATATTCATGTCTTCAGTATGGATGTTTTTTTCAGCCAGCATCACTTTGTTGATCCAGTCGATCAAACCCTGCCAGTAATCCTTCGACACAAGAACAATAGGAAATCTTACCAGTTTATGGGTTTGGATGAGGGTAATGGCTTCAAACATTTCGTCCATTGTACCGAAACCGCCTGGAAGAACGATGTATCCCTGGGAATACTTCATAAACATAACCTTCCGGACAAAGAAATGGTGGAAATTAATAAATTTATCCTGGTCGATGAAGGGATTCGGGATTTGTTCAAAAGGCAGATCGATGTTTAATCCCACCGATTTTCCCTTAGCAAAATGTGCACCTTTATTAGCGGCCTCCATAATTCCAGGTCCGCCACCGGTGATTACGCCAAAGCCCTTTTTTGTAAGCAAATAGGCTATCTCTTCGGCTGTTTTATAATACATATGATTTTGAGGAGTCCTTGCTGATCCGAAAATAGATACACACGGTCCAATCTTTGATAAAGTTTCAAATCCATCCACCAGCTCTGACATAATTTTAAATACGGCCCATGAGTCCGTGGTCATCTGCTCGTTCCAGGTCTTTTCCTTGATCGCCTCGCGGATCCTCTCCTCTTCGTTCATTCCATTAATATTCATAGAATATCTTAAAATCTGATTAATAAATGAAAATTGATTAACGTGAATTCCTGAACAAAATTTTTTAATAATGAAGGATTCACGATCACATGCTTACGAACTAACCAGGAAAGAGTTCCTTTTTCGTAAACGAATCTGACAAAGTTAAATTCAATCTGCCAAAGCTGCGAATTCTATTATAAAAAAGGCTTACCCGATCTCAACCAATTTCGTGACATCTTTTTTGACTTGCCACAATTTACCTGACCTAAAAATTATAAGCTTTATAGCCATTAAAAACAAAAGGAATCCCTTTACCGGATTCCTTTCGCTTTGCTTATTATATTTTAGACAATCAGTACTGCCTTTTCAACAGTGATTAGCCCGGAAAATGTTATTTAATAAACACTTTACTGGTAATGAACTGATCATTCGTTTGAACCTTCACCAGGTAATAACCCGTTTCGGAATTCAGTTTGATTTTTGAAATGATATCTCCATGTGTTTTTTCTCTTGCAACTTCTCTTCCCATCATATCATAGATCGCAACGTCAGCAATTGTATATTCCGGTGTTTGAACATAAACGATCTTTTCAGAGGAATAAACATGAATGCCCAATTCAGGATTTTCAACAGTGCCGAAGGAGGAAGTTTTAAAATGCAGATTAAAACGATGGTTTTCATCGAGCGGTGAAGCACTAAAGCTATAGGTCGAATTCAATGTGAGCTCTGTGAAAGTGTTCGTTTGAATGTCTTCAAGAATGACAGTCATCCCATTCTTGAAATTTGAAAATTCAGCAGGAGTGATGACATATTCGGCTTCAAATCCAACTTGAAATCCGAGCGGAATTATCATATTCTCGGTAATTTCAGGTAAAGCGTTTACCGAGTAATATTCATCGTCACCAGTAATTGCATACAATTGCGGCGCTACATCATCACCCCAGCGTTTTTCAAGGTCATAGGATGCATCATATCCAGCAGTTGAACCAGGAATAAACTGAATGAGGCAAACATCGAAATCATTGTTTCCATCTACCCTTAAACGGAGAGATTCGTTTATTGTAGCTGCAGCATCTTTATAGAAATCCTGATCACTAAACATCCTCTCACTTTGTGGAATGGTGAGAGAGGCGCCGGCAGCTGTTGCCCTTACCCAGAATCCCTGTGTGGATGGAATGATACCATCTGCCATATCTCCTGCATTAGGCCAGCCGGTTGAAGTAGCGGCATTATAACATTCCTCATGATCGTTGTTTTTGATACAAGCCCAGTCGCTCACATTTGATTTTGTCCATGAGTTATTCCATTGCAATGGTGCTGGATATGGATTACCAATAACGTTCCAGCCGACTGCAGGACTAGCGGGTGTATAGCTCAAAGAAGAAATGGGA
The DNA here is from genome assembly GCA_963749345.1 of uncultured Bacteroidales bacterium. Lineage (GTDB taxonomy): Bacteria > Bacteroidota > Bacteroidia > Bacteroidales > JAADJA01 > JAADJA01. The sequence continues at coordinate 2,921,003 of CAVVMO010000004.1, forward strand.
AAATCATTGCCAAGGTTAAGATTTCCAGTGTAGCTAACAGTAGTTGTACCTGTCATGTCATCGTCTGCCCAGGCATAATAACCTTTTGTTACAGGCATCGGAATCGTAACTGGCAATACCAGGTAATTCCAGGTATCTGTAGGTTCATCGTATTCCAACAGATAAATATCAAAATAAACTCCAATTTGAGCATCATCGATGGGTGCAGATACCAAATGCCACCTTTCAGAAACGAGGTATTCTTCTACTGTTGATGTTCCGGTAACGTTAAGTGTACCATGGTCGATGAATTGTCCCATTCCTGTAGCATCAGCTTCAAAATAAGTATTACCAGTTACATTGATGGTTCCTGTTGTAAGATCGAATTTGCCGTTTGGTTGGATAGTAAAATTGCCAGCAATATTTGTGTTTCCGGTATAGACAACCTTAGTTGCATCAGTAATTTCCAGATCATTAATACTTAATGTACCGGTAATATCGAATATGGCATCGGTACCCGAAGGACTATCAATATACATGGTTCCCCCGGAAGCGTACCAGTTTGAATTATTGTCATCTAAATTTTTAAGAGTGAATGATCCACCATTCATATAACCACCAGTACCTGCTGCGAATATGCAAAAAACTTTCGAAATTACTGTTCCTCCAAAAATATATGGCTTACCTCCATTGCCAACAACTAGTCTTTCGACTGTTAAACTACCACCGGTATTTATTACGACATCGTTGAATAAGGTTATCTGTCCCCATCCTACAACACTTAACTGAGCGCCATTATTAATTGTCAAAGTTCTACATGTTGGACCTCCGTAATTAACTCCAACAACTAACTCACCGGATATTATAGGATAATTAGGAACCCCTCCAGGAATTGTAACATTAACAAATTCATTTGGTACAGCACCACTGTCCCAATTAGCAGGGTTATTCCAATCACTATTAGCACTTCCATCCCAATTATATGATAATGATGTTTCCATGAGAAGACTGAATGTACCCCTGTTTCCAAATAAGTTATTGTCAACTGATAAGTAATACCAGTTGCCTGGCACCAGGCCCGATGTCTGGACATACACATTGTCCAAATTATTTACATAAGTTTTGCAGGCAATCTCAGTAAGCCCGTCCGCCTCCCAGAGCGCAGCGTTGATCCTGGCAATGGTTCCATAAACACCGCCCCTTCTTACGGTAACTTTGGCGATAGTGCCGGTAGCCTGAAATTTAAACCAGCGGTTATAATCTGGTAGGGTATTCCAGCAACTTCCCGGAAGTTTATCCGGTGTAGCACCGATAGTGGTATAGGCAGCATTAGCAGAAGTCCATCCATTGGTGTGAGGGATTGTAATAGCCCCTTCGTAATAGTCATAGTCAACAGTTGCTTCCATCAAAAGACTGAATGTCCCCCTTCTGCTAAATAAGTTGTTGTCCACAGACACATAATACCAGTTGCCGGGCACCAGGCCCACCGACTGGATAGACACATTGTCTAATTCATTTACATAAGTTTTGCAGTCAACCTGAGTGGTTCCATCCGCCTGCCAAAGAGCAGCATTGATCCTTCTTATAGTTCCATAGACGCCACCCCTTCTGACTGTAATTTTGGCGTTAGGAAAGACAGCCTGGAATTTAAACCAGCGGTTGTAGTCGGGTAAAGTGTACCAGCAGTCTCCCGGAAGTTTATCAGGGGTACCACCGATAGTGGTATAAGCGGCATCAGCAGAAGTCCATCCGTTGGTGTGAGGGATTTCTATGGCTCCTTCATAGTAATCATAATCTACTGATGTTTCCATTAAAAGACTGAATGTACCCCTGTTTGCGAAAAGATTATTGTCAACGGACAGATAATACCAGTTGCCGGTCACCAGGTTCAACGTTTGAACAATCACATTGTCAGCAGCATTTTCATAAATATTGCAGGTAACTTCAGTTGTTCCATCAGCCTGCCAAATAGCAGCATTGATCATTGATATGGTACCATACACACCACCTGTTCTCACTGTAATCTTAGCCATAGATCCGGTTGCCTGAAACGTAAACCAAACATTATAAAAAGGTAAAGTATTCCAACAAGATCCCGGATCTAGATCTGCAGTAGCGCCAATGGTGGTGTAAGCAGCATCAGCAGAAATCCATCCGCTGGTGTGAGGAATTATTGTAGCAGATCCATAGTTATCATTTCCAGGTTGCCCGCTTAATGAGCTATAAGCCATTATACCAAATATGGTCAAAGAAACAAGTATAAATTTTTTCATATTTTTCTATTATTAAATACTTTAAGTCAGTAATACGACATTAATTAGTTTAGCAAAGATAGATAAAAAATTCAATTGGTAAAAAAAATTTAATTTTTTTTTTAGGTGATTTATTAACTTGTTTTTACTTACTAAAGTTAATATATTTAATATTGAGCATTTGTTGATCAGGATTTTATTGTCCAAACCTAATGTTAAACTGAACAAAAACTATGAGAAATTGTATCTTTGGCCGATGAAGAAGATATATTTTTTAGCGGCCGCATCTTTGCTAACCATTGCTTTATTTTTTATTGTCAGCCATTACTTTCCCAAAAGTATAGGAAGGTTTCCTGTCTTTATAGTTCTTTTTCTGCTTGATCTCTACCTTTACGTTTCTCTGCGTCAGAAAATCAAGTCTTTGCCGCGGATGTTTTCTATCCTGGGTTCTTTTCTCTACTGGATGCCAGCAATACTTACAGGATTAATAATTATCGGATTACTCCTCTATCCTTTCGATCATTGGGGTAAAGGAGTTAAAATTTATGTGGTGGGATTTATTTTTATCGGCTATTTCTCGAAACTTTTGCCAATTTCGTTTTTAGTTATTGATGATTTTAGGAGGGTTATACAAAAACTCTTTAAAAAAAATCGCATTGTAAATAAAAATTCGTCCGAACCTATTCCACGAAGTTTGTTTCTGAAACGATTGGGATTGATCACAGGCGGTGTGATGTTTTCAGGTTTACTTGTAGGGATGGTTAAGTGGGTTTCAGATTTCAGGATAAGGCGTGAGCTGATTAGGCTTAGCGGTTTGCCTGCTTCATTTTCAGGATTTAAAATTGTCCAGTTTTCCGATATTCATTTAGGTGGTTGGGCTTCGAAAAAAGAACTTGAAGAAGCCGTTCAGATTATGAACAATCTGGAACCCGATGTGATTTTCTTTACTGGTGACCTGGTTAATTACAAAACGGATGAAGCTTATGAATTTACCGATATACTTGGTAAACTAATTGCTAAGGATGGGATATATGCGATACTCGGAAATCATGATTATGGAGATTATTCTCACTGGCCGGATGAATTAACCAAGCAGGAAAACATGACACAACTTTTTAGCTTTTACCAGCAATTGGGATGGAAGCTACTTCTCAATGAGAGTGATGTTTTGAAAAAAGGTAACGATGAGTTAGCAATATTGGGAGTCGAGAACTGGGGATCACTAAGTCGATTCCAAAAGTATGGGGATCTTGAAAAAGCATTAATGGGAATTAAGCAGATTCCTGCCAAAATACTGCTTTCACATGATCCTTCGCACTGGGAGTTAAAAACATTAAGCTCTCCTTCCACCATTGGACTGACCTTAGCCGGTCACACACATGGAGCTCAGTTTGGTTTTGAGTTTCCGGGGTTGCGCTGGAGTCCGTCGCAATACCTTTATAAATACTGGGCTGGCTTGTACACTGAACCCAACAAAATAACGGGGGAAAAACAGTACCTTTATGTTAACCGGGGAATCGGAACGATTGGTTATCCGGGGCGGGTAGGTATCTGGCCTGAAATTACCCTGATCGAATTACAGCCGAATGCCTAACGCTTCTGCATCAGGCAAATCCATATTTTTGACGGGATAGGATGATTTGAATCGAAACGGCCCGATAAAAGTGAAATAATGCTGAACCAGGGTTCCACCGCCTGGACTATTTCGACAGCCTTACGTTTGGGAGGTCCAATATCAAGGCGCCCGTCATCGTAATTCCCGGCTATGGTAAGCCACCATCCATCTCTTCTAAGCAATTTGTAAACATTCTTAGAGTATAGCGACCTTTCTTCATCTGTATCAAAAGTATGGAAGCAACCCCGGTCGAATACAAAGGAAAATGGGCCTCCGGGGACTTGATCAGTAAGAAAATCAAGCGTATGAAAAGAAGCAGCCACATTCATTTTTTTTGCTTTCTGCTGGGCAAGTTCAATGGCAGTAGAAGCAAAATCAACACCTGTCATTTTAAACCCTTGCTGGCTAAGCCATATTACATTGTCACCGGTTCCACAACCCACATCAAGTCCTTTTCCTGCTTTGATCGGATGTGTCTTAATTGTATTTACAAGATTGGAATCGGGTCGTTTGATGTCCCAGGGAAGGTCGCCTGATTTATATCTTTCTTCAAATCGATTTGTCATCTTCAGTAAGTTTGATATTTCAAGAACAAAGCATGGACAGATATGTTTTTAATTCACTGAAAAAAAATTCAGATGTGAATTTCATTACCAACTATTTAAGACCATTTGATTGCTTAAGCGACTGGTAAGTTGCAGAGAGCCGTTCTACCCGATGTTTTTCGATATTATTTTTCGCTAATCCATCTTTCTTGAAGTAGCTTCCAACAATGAATCCATCTGCAAGACTAAAATATTCCCTCATATTTCGATCGGCAATGCCACTGCCAATTAAAACAGGAAGGGTGGTATTTTCTTTTACTTTTTTTATGTCATCAGGATTTGCTTCACCCCCGGTTTGATTTCCGGTTACAATAATTGCATCTGCCATTCCACGGGTCGAAAGGTCTTTTGTTTCATCGATAATGGTTCTGTTTCCAAGAATTGAAGCGTGTTTAACTGCCACATCGGCAAAAATCAAAATCTGGTCGTTCAGCATTTTCCTGAGACGCAGCGTTTCATGAGCCTTGCCCTCGATAATGCCCTGGTCAGTAATGGCTGCACCCACATGGATATTCACCCTGATGAAGTGGGCTCCGGATGCAACTGCAATTGATAGCGCAGCTGAAGCATCATTTCGCAGGGCATTTACGCCAACCGGACCGGAGAAGACTTTAACAACTTCTTGCGTTACCGCAGTCATAGCGGCAACAGTTGCCGGTGGCAGAGCATCCGGATAAAATGGATTATCCCTGAAATTTTCAACGATTAAACCATCGATACCGTTTTTGCTGAATACTTCAGCTTCCTGCACAGCAGTTTCAATAATTTTCTTCATCGATCCTCCATATCCTGGAGAGCCGGGAAGGGCCAGTAAGTGGATACATGCAATCAATGGTTTATGGGAGGAAAATAATTCGCTAAACTTCATTTTGATTCGGATTAAGGTTTTTTAGAAAAGAATAAACAGCGGTAAAATCTTTTTCTCCAAGGCCAGTTTGTTTGGCAAGGGCAAATACTTCTTTAATAGCACTGGTGCCGGGAAGGGCAATACCCTGTTCCCATGCGGTGAGAGTGGCAAACTGAAAATCTTTGTGCAGCCATTGTAAAGGAAACTCAGGGGAGAAATTACTTTGCTCGATTTTTGCTCTTTTCATAAATGCCATGGGTGCAACCACCGGTGACCCCTCAAGAAGACTAAAAATGACATCTTTCGATATACCGCATGATTCTCCGAGTATCAAACCCTCTGTTAATGCATACATCGAAAGTCCCATGATTAGATTGTTAACCAGCTTGAGTGCTGACCCCATTCCATTTTCCCCGACATGGATTACCTTTTTCCCCATCGCTTTGAAAAGAGGATCGCAATACTTTACAATGCTCTTTTTCCCACCGGCCATAAAAACAAGTTCACCTTTTTCAGCAGGTCCAATTGATCCGGCCACAGGTGCATCAAGGAAATTTAATCCGAGGGCAAGGGTGATCTCAGCCATTTCCTTCGAAAATGAAGGATGTACCGTCGAACAATCGATCCATACACTACCTTTTTTCATAGCATGTAAAAAACCATTCTCACCCAGCGCGAGTGTCTGAATTACCTCAGGGGTTGATAACATTGTGATTATAACTTCCGATTCTTTCGCAACCATTTCCGGGTTGGCCTTTATCTGAAACGCATCAGAGTAGAATTCTTTAGCTTTGTTTTCAGTTCGGTTATATACATTTAAATGATACCCAGCCTTCGAAAGGTTGGCGGCCATGCGGATTCCCATCAACCCAAGACCAATAAATCCTATTTTCATACAATTTTATTTTAAGAAATGGTCAAAAGTAAAAACAGTTTGGATAATCGCTATCATCCATTGTTAGTAAATTTTATTTATGAGAATTTATTATACTTTTGCCTCCGAAATTTATTTCAAAGAAAATGAACAAGCAAAAAATATCCGTAATAGGCATTGGTCAGTTTGGAATTTCAATTGCCAGAGCTCTTGCACAAAACGGAATAGAGGTGTTGGCCATTGATTCGGATCCTAATGTGATTGAATCCTTTTCAGATGAAGTGGCTTATGCGGTTTGCCTTGATGCCACGGACAAAAAGGCACTCCTCTCGCAGGACATCGATACCTACGATACAGTAGTAGTTGCCATTGGCAGTGATTTTGAGCAGGAATTGTTATGCATTGTTACCCTCACAGAAATCGGGATTAGAAGAATTATTGCACGTGCACGGGGTGATGCTCAAAAACGAATATTAGAGAAATTAGGAGTAAAGGATATCTTTTCTCCCGAGGTAGAGGTAGGAGTCATTGTAGCCGAGCGATTACTAAATCCCAACCTGGTTTCCTACCTTCAGTTACCCGATGGGTATAAAATTGTTGAACTGATCACACCGCGCAAAATCGCTGGACGGACCCTGGGGGATATTGACCTTCGAGACAGGTATAAGCTTAGTCTTATTACCATTAAAAAACAATTTATGGTTAATAGCGAAGATAGTAAAAGTGTTGAACAGCATATTTCAGGTGTTCCGGACTCAAAAACCATCATGGAAGAATCGGACAACCTGGTGATTTTTGGCAAAAGCAAGGACATTGACCGCTTTGTTGAGATCAATGATTGAACTATTCTTACCGTTTAGTCTAAAAGACAATGAATAAGGAATTGATCAACCGGATCAGGGAGCGAATTAACGTCAGGTTGTTTTCGCATAAAAAGATTGTCCTTAATTTCCTAAAAGTAATTTCTATTCTTGTTTCATTATTCACGCTTGGGGTCATCATCCATTTTTATGGTTGGCCGGGAAATGAACACAGAACAAATCAAATCATCAATATTGTTACTTTCAGTGTCATTTTCTATCTTTTTAAATATTTTACCCAGATATTTTATGATTTTCATCCGCTGGATTTTATCAGGAGAAATCTTGCCGAGGGAATAGTTTTGGCGGTAATGCTTATCCTGGTTCTATTTTATTATTTCATTGGAGTATCTATACTTGGCTATTTTTCAGTCAAATTGAACTTCGATCTGGAGCCATACGTATTGTTGTCAATCCAGATTTATTTCCTGGTCATTGTGGGATTTGAAGTAGGAAAAGCAAGCCAGCACCTGAAGCTTTTGGCGCTCGGCCCATCAGCCCTAATGACGCTTTCATTTATTTTCCTTATATTATTTGGAGCCGGTCTTTTGATGCTTCCTGAAATGACCCACGGTGGAATTCGGTTTATTGATGCCTTGTTCACATCAGCCAGTGCAAGCTGTGTAACAGGACTTACAGTGGTAGATACGGGAACATTTTTTACTTTTAAAGGCCAGATTGTAATCTTGCTGCTCATTCAACTCGGAGGAATTAACATCGTATCTTTTGCTACATTTTTTGCAACCTTTTACCGCGTCGACAGCGTCCGTTATCAGTCCGTTCTCCGTGATTTTTTAAGTAGCAGTAAACTCTCCGATACACGCAGTCTGTTGCGAAGGATCATTTTTTTCAGCATCGTAATCGAAATAGCCGGGGCAGTATTGGTTTACTTCAACTGGATACACCAGGTTAGTTTTAGTTCAAGATTTGAAAAAATTTATTACTCTGTTTTCCACAGCGTTTCTGCTTTTAACAATGCCGGGTTTTCCTTATTCCCTAAAAATCTTTATGAAAATGGTGTAAGCCAATCGTTTAATGTGCATATCGTCATTATGATTCTTATTTTTTTAGGAGGTATCGGGTTTACCACGCTCGAAGATTTCTATAATATCCTTTTGGACAGGAAGAAATGGAAAAATGTATGGAAGCATGTTAAAATTGGATCGAAGATAGCGCTGAAAACATCGCTCTGGCTGATCATTGCCGGAGCCGTTTTGTTTCTTTTTGCCGAATGGGAAAAAGTATTGTCAGGACAGGTTTTTAGTGAAAAAGTAATAACAGCCCTATTTCAATCCATAACCACCCGTACCGCAGGATATAATACTGTTGATATAGGGGCGCTTACACAGCCTGTGCTTATTTTCTTTGTCTTTTTGATGTTTATTGGTGCTTCTCCGGGTTCAACCGGGGGAGGGATTAAGACGACAACTTTTTTGGTTATATTGAGAACTTCACTTGCAACCATTCGGGGTAAAAAGAACGTAGAAGCCTACCATCATACTTTTTCCTTTTCACTGATCGACAGGGCTTATGCAATTGCATTATTTGCCATATTCCTGATTTTTTCTTCAACCCTTTTGCTTTCATTTACCGAACCCCATATCCCTTTTTTAAGGCTCATATTTGAGGAAGTGTCGGCGTTTGGTACAGTAGGTTTGTCCACCGGGATCACTCCGTTCCTTTCTGATGCAGGCAAAGTTATCATTACCTTAAGTATGTTCGTCGGAAGGATTGGCCCCCTCACCCTCGCAGTATTTCTAAGCAAGAGAATTATTTCCACCAAGTACAGGTATCCGGATGTAAATATTATGGTTGGTTAGCAACCTGATGATAAGTACTGAATGTTACTTGCCCGATCGAATTTCATAGTTCTATATTTTTAATTTTTCGCGAAAAGTAAAATATATAAAATTATCTGTAATTATTCAGTCATAACTTTTAAAAATCTATTATTAATTTTGCTGAAAAGCAGAAAAACCATAATTAATACTAATTAAAATGGCTGATAAAATTCACCTTGATAGCCTCGACCGCAGGATATTGACTTTCCTTACCCGGAATGCACGTATGCCATATCTTGAAGTAGCCAGGAATTGTAATGTTTCAGGCGCAGCCATCCATCAGCGGATAAATAAACTGATGGAGGAAGGTGTGATCACAGGGTCACAGTTTAACCTTGATCCAAAAGGGATTGGTTACCATACCTGCGCTTTTGTTGGTATTCAGGTTAATCTTGTAAAGGAAACTACCCACCAGGAAGTATTTCAGAAAATCAGTGAAATACCAGAGATCGTCGAATGCCATCACATTACCGGCAAGTATTCCCTGCTGGTGAAAATTTTTACCCATAGCAATGAACACCTGAAAAAAATCCTGGTTGAGAAAATACAGTCGGTCAGGGAGATTACCAGCACTGAAACTTTTATTTCACTGGAAGAAGGGTTTACGAGGCAGTTGCCGGTTGAAAAATAATGTTTTAAGTCCTTAGATAAGAAGCCCCGTTGATATCAATAATGCAACCAGTCATATACTCTGTCCCCGGAGATGCGAGGTAAAGAACGGTTTGGGCTATTTCTTCAGGCTGGGCAATGCGCTTTAACGGGCTTTGGTTCTTGATTTCTTCGCCTCTTTCACCCACCATTGCATATTCTGCCATTTCTGTAGCAACAAAACCAGGTGCAACGGTATATACCATGATGTTGTATTTTGCTAATGCCTTTGCCAGCGACTGACTGAAGGAATTCAATGCAGCTTTGCTTGCCCCGTAGGCCGGTGCGTCAGGTTCTCCCCTGAAAGCACCACGGGAACTGATATTGATAATTTTACAACCTCCCTTATCTTTCATTTCTTTGGCAACGAGAAAAGAAAGATTGGCTGCCCCGGTCAGGTTTGTCTTTATTGTTCCTTCCCAGCTTTTTTGCCATTCAGCGTATGAAAGTGTCATGATATCAAACTCTTCAAACACACCGGCATTATTAACCAGAACATCAATTCTGTTATATTTCTTAAAGCATTCATTGGTCAGTTTAGAAACCTGGTTTGCATCTGAAAGATCAGCCTGAAATATTGAATGATTACCGGTAGTTAGAGATGTATGAACTTCCTTTGCAGCTTTATGGTTCTTATTGTAATGAATAATCATATTTCCGCCGGCTTTAGCAAACATGATGGCGATTGCTTTTCCAATCCCTCTGGAAGCTCCTGTAACCAGGATATTTTTCTCTTTAAAATCGAAGATCATTATCTGCTTTTTTTAACTGGTTATTTGAACCCCATTATTTGATGTGAATGTTTCGTAAACCTTTGAGTAATTCGGATTGGATGAGAATTCCTGTTGCATAAAGTTCGCAATTTCTTTTTGCTTTTCTATCGGGCAGAATGCAATGACCGAGGATCCGCCGCCACTAATGGTGCATCCGTAAGCGCCCATATCAATCACTTTTTTCTTGATCTCCCAGTACCCGGGTATGGCTGCCCCTCTGACAGGTTCATGAATGTAGTCCACTGAAATTGCTTTGCCGAATTCTTCTATGTCCTTTGTATGAATGGCATGAATTACCCTTGAACAGCGTGCCATTTGTTCCTTCAGCTTTTCCTGTCCGATCTCATAGGTGATAAAGCCACGGGTGGTCCTCTGGCTTTTCCTGATGGCTGCCAGTACAACGGGGATCTCTGGCAAATCAAGTTTCAGGACATCGATTGGGTTGTAGCTTTTCACCAGGACAAACCCTCCCAAAATGGCCGCAGCCACATTATCTGCATGGGGAGAACCGCCGGATGCAACTTCTCCCTTTCGGGCAAAATCTATCAGTTCATTGTTCGACAAGTTCAGGTTTAGCAAATGATTCAATCCGAATATTGTTCCTGCCGCAGAAGCGCCTGTCGTTCCCATGCCGCCGCCTGAGCACATGTGTTTAATGATCTTGATCTGCGCCCCCTGCTTAATTCCTTTTGCTTTTAATAGTTCCATTGCAGCAAGTCCTGCCGTATTATCCTGAGGATTGGTTGGGATGTCTTGAGAATCGTTAATGATTTCAATGGTTATATTTCCGCTTTCGTTCAGTTTAAGTTCAATCTCATCAAAAGGTTCTCTCAGGGATAAGGCAAATATATCATAACCAGGCCCTACATTGGCGCTGGTGGCGGGCGCCTTAATTTTTACCGACTTCATATCAATCCCCTTTCCTTCAGAATAGTTTGGAGAATTTTTGTCTTTCCCTCGCTTAGTTCTGTCATTGGTGGTCGAAGGGTTCCGTTGATGATGCCCATCATTTCCAATGCTTTTTTTGTCGCCATTGGATTAGACTCAAACCGCATGGACTCGAACAAAGGATAATATTCGGTATGAAGTTTATTCGCTTCTGCATTATTTCCTGCAACTGCAAAGTTTATCATCTTACCCATTACATCCGGGATTACATTCCCTGAAACGGTAAACGATCCTGCACCACCAAAGGCAACGGTCGGGTAGGCCGTGGTATCTTTACCTGTGAAGACCAAAAAATCATCGTTTCGTGTAAGGTACATAATTTTTGCAAGGTGATCAAGTTCTTTTTTGCCGTCTTTGATTGCTGCTATGTTCGAATGTTTGGCAAGAATGGCTGTCGTTTCAGGTGCCAGTTCTACTCCGGTTCTGTCTTTGGAACTATGAAGAATTACGGGCACAGGACAAGCGTCGGCAAGCTGCTCATAATACTTAATAAGTCCGGCCTGGGTTGGCAATACCATAAACGGAGTAAAGGCTACCACATAATCAGCTCCGGCATCAGCATACATTTTAGCTCTGTCGATTGATTCCTTGTTTCCCGCGAGGCAAATATCAGGAAGGATGAGCTTTTTCCCTTTGGCTTCCTCTGCCAGTATTTCCACGAGCCGGACAACTTCATCCGTTGTCATTAATGTGTTTTCACCGGTTACTCCTAGCGGAGCAATTCCTGCAACATCCGAATTTACCTGCATCCTGGCCAAACGGCGCAGAGCTTCCTCATCAAGCGAGTAATCCTTTTTAAAAGGAGTTATCAATAGTGTATAGGCACCTTTTTTCATTGTTGTTTTTTTTACAAAGTAATAGAATAAGATGAAACGGTTTTAGTTTGATTGCATAGAATTGTTCACTAATTATTGAACAATAGCAGGACGAAATAAAATAAAAAAACCTGCGAATGATGGAATATCAGCTCCTCCGCAGGTTAAATCTTAAACCAGCTTATTTTCTTTTATTTCTTCAGCAGGTCACGGATTTCAGTGAGCAGTTTTTCTTCGTTAGAGGGTGCAGGTGGTGCGACAGGTGCAGCTTCTTCCTTTTTCTTAAGGTTATTCATCGCCTTAATGACCATAAAAATGGCAAAAGCAATGATGATAAAATCAATTACGGTGTTAATAAACATACCGTAATTAATAGTAACCGCATTTACAATTTCACCTGCTTCGTTCACCGAAGCTCCTTTTACGGTTAATTTTAGACTGGAAAAATCAACACCGCCCAGTAAAACACCGATTGGCGGCATAATTACATCAGCTACAAAAGAACTGACGATCTTTCCAAAAGCGCCGCCAATGATAATACCCACAGCCATGTCGAGAACATTGCCCCGCATAGCGAACTGTTTGAATTCTTTGATAATGCTCATAATCATTTTTATTTGGTTGATACTACCGCAAATGTAATATAATTTTATTTGGGTTAAGAAACCGGTTAAGAAATTTCATTGGTTTTATTTAGGGACATTTACTGACCTTTGTATTATTGCATTTACTAAGATGTTTCTGGTGAGTTTCTGATTCTATTGCAAAGTTTTTTTTAACAGTAAATAAATTAATTATGAACGGACTATACACCATCGGATTGCTGATATTATCCAACACATTTATGACATTTGCGTGGTACGGCCACCTGAAGTTTAATGAAATCAGCTCGCTTAAAAGCCTCGGTTTGTTTTCAGTTATCCTGATCAGTTGGGGGATAGCATTTTTTGAATATTGTTTCCAGGTGCCCGCTAACCGCATCGGTTATCATGGCTATGGAGGATCTTTTTCGCTTGTTCAGCTCAAGGTAATCCAGGAAGTGATTACGCTCATGGTTTTTACCATCTTTACGACCCTTCTTTTTAAAGGTGAAGAGCTCAGGTACAATCATTTCATCGGTTTTGTTTTTCTTGTTCTTGCTGTTTATTTTATTTTCAAGAAGTAAATTTGTGAATAATAATTCCTGGTACTTTCTTTGAATACAATCCTGAAATCCTTATCCTTTGGCTTTGGTTAAAGTAAAGAGGCCTGTTTAGGCTGAGGCTAAAAGCTCTTTGCGTTTCTTAGCGATTCTTTGCAGTCCTTTGCCTGCCCGTTCATGTCTGCCGACAGGCAGGCGGTTAGGCGGGCGTGAGAGCTCTTTATTATTGTCACGCAGAGATTTCACTGAGAAAAACCACGACACCTCAAATCGTAATTCGTAAATCCCAAATCCTAAATCAAAAAAGGAACCCCCGCCAGAATTTCTTATCATTCGTTTGTTAAGTCTGATTTTATTTCTCTTCCAATCCCCAACTTGTATTCCGTCAATAGCCGGACATGCTTTTGACTTTTATTAAATCGTAATTCGTAAATCCCAAATCGTAAATAAAAAAGGAGCCGCCGCCAGAATTTCTTATCATTCGTTTGTTAAGTCTGATTTTATTTCTCTTCCAATCCCCAACTTGTATTCCGTCAATAGCCGGACATGCTTTTTACTTTTATCTTGTTTCTTTGACCATGAAACCTTAATTCCTAAGTCCTTTTTCCTTCATTACAATCTTTATTTCAAGCAATTTGCAAACCCAAATGCATCATTTGTTAATTCAGGCAATATTTTCATTCCAGGATAAAATACATTTACATTGTTTTCCCATTTGGTTTTGATTTTAAAAGGTCTTGAACTAGGAAGGCTGGAGATAAGTGAAAATGAATTCTTTTTCAAGTATAAATTGTTATAAAAATTCACCGATATGAAAAACCTGACCCTCTTTGCCGTTTTATTGCTTATTGCCTCATTCGGATTGCAGGCGCAACACCAGAATGTTGTTATTGGTAGCTCCATTGGCTGGGGCTTGCCCACCGAGCCGGCTGTTATTATGAATCCTGAAAATACAGATGATATCATGGTAGCCGGCATGCCTGACAATGATTATTATTCTACCGATGGCGGCCAGTCATGGACACACGAGATAATCGGGTCACCTTATGGCGTAAATGCCGACCCTGTTCTTTTGATTGATCAAACAGGCCGCTATTATTTCATTCATTTGCCTAACGTCATTAACCGTATCATCTGTCACAGGAAAGATAATCTCAGTTCTGCCTGGAACATGGAATCCAATGCCGCTTACGATGAAGTCCATGATGTTGATAAAGAGTGGGCATCCTATGATCCGGTTAACAATAACATTTATTTATCATGGACCTACTTCGACGAATGGGGAAGTTCGAATACACAGGATTCATCCTGTATTTATCTTTCAAAAAGCTCGGATGACGGTGAAACCTGGAGCGAACCGGTTCGAATCAGTCATCAGAAAGGCAATGCACAGGGAGGCACCTATTCCACGCATGGTTCATACAATACAACCGGACCTGATGGAGAGGTTTATGTTTGCTGGTGGGCTCCGGCAGGCCTGATGTTCGACAGGTCGCTGGATCAGGGTGCAACCTGGCTGCCCGAAGATGTCAATGTTACCAACCAGCACATCAACTGGATATACTCTATTCCCGGAGTTAATCTGGGAGTTTCCTTCCCCATTATCACCTGCGACAGGAGCGGAGGCTCTTTCAACGGAAATATTTATATCTGTTGGGCCGATAAGCGAAACGGAGCAAGTGATGCCGATGTTTTTATTGCAAAATCAGCAGATGGAGGTTTAACGTGGTCTTTACCCATACGCGTAAATAATGATCCGCCGGGTCGTCACCAGTTCATGCCATTTGTAACCGTTGACCAGGTAACGGGTAAGATCTGGGTTGTCTTTTTCGACAGAAGAAATTATTCCGACACCAACACCGATGTGTATATGGCTGTTTCAGAAGATGGCGGTGAATCGTTTACCAATTTCAAAGTGAGCGAAAGTCCTTTTGTCCCTTTAAGTACGGTGTTTTTCGGTCATTATATTGGTTTGACAGCCCATGATGAACATGTTTTTCCGGTATGGAACCGCATGGATGATGGCGCTAACAGTCTCATCGGGGCAATTGTTGATCCCACCATCATTGGAGAGGAGGGAATTTATTCCATACCCCAAGCCCAAATGCAGAACTATCCCAATCCTTTTACTGAAAGCTCTTTTGTTTCATTCCGTTTGAAGGAATCTTCAGTAGTTACGCTTCAGGTATACAACATTACAGGTGAACGAATCGCTACCCTGATTGATCAGGAGCCCTACTCCAAAGGAAAGCATGTAGCAAAGATTGATAGCCGGTCACTTGGATTAACTCCGGGAGTTTATTTAGTAAAACTGTCCACCAAGAATGATCAGATCACGACAAGGATGCTTCTTGTGGGTAAATAATAATGCGATGAATTATAGTATATAGGTAGCTTGGAGCGGTTGCTTGCTGTCTGATGTGGATGGTATAAGGATACAAAGATGGATAATTGATTAATTAAATATAGAACACAATGAAAAGAAAAAATCTCTTGCGGTTAGTTCTTTTGTTTTGCCTGCTGATGTTTATAAGTGACAGCACTTTTGCAAACAACATTACTGTATCCAACCTCAGCCTAACTGGTCAGAATATCACTGAACACTACACTTTTGTTAAATTCGACATCAGTTGGGAAAATTCCTGGCGGACTTCTTCTGTCCCCGATAATTGGGATGCTGCCTGGGTCTTTGTGAAATTCCGCATTGATGGGGGCGAATGGCAGCATGCCTGGCTGAATGATACGGGGCACTTCAACCCGACCGGGAGCACAATAGCCGTAGGTTTGCTCAAACCGGATTCTGCATTTAATCCAACTACTAATCCGGGTATGGGTGCATTTATATACCGCGATGCAGATGGCACCGGCACTTTTTCTGCAACAGGTGTGCAACTCCGCTGGAATCATGGCGCCAACGGAGTAAATGATAACGAAATAGTAGACATTCGGGTTTATGCCATAGAGCTTGTTTATATACCGCAGGGAAGCTTTGATGCAGGCAGTGGAGGAGCAGAGGGCAGCGCTTTTTACAAATATCCGACAACAACCAATCCCTATCAAATTTCAAGCGAAGATGAAATCTCAGTAGGAACTGCAAATGATAACCTTTATTACAATTATACCACTTATGGTGGTGATCAGCTCGGACCTGTTCCTGCAGCATTTCCCAAAGGTTATATTGCCTTTTACTGTATGAAGTATGAAATAAGTCAGCAGGAATATGTGGACTTTTTAAATAGTCTTACCCAACCCCAGGCGAATGCTCGTAAATACCCCGGAACAACATATCGATACGCCATCACAGGAAGCACTGTAGGCAATTATGCTACGACCAATCCTTATGTCGCTTGCAACAATTTAAATTGGGCGGATTTGGCGGCATATTTTGATTGGAGTGGTTTACGTCCATTGACAGAGTTAGAGTTTGAAAAAGCATGCAGGGGAACAATACCGGCAGTGCCCAACGAATATTCATGGGGTACTACAGAAATTGCAAGTAGTCCATACACGCTGAGTAACAGCGGAGCAGATAACGAAAACATAGCAGCCAATTATAGCACAACAGTTGGCAATGCCGCCTATAGTTTAACTACACCATTTAATGGCAGCATTAATGGACCGGTACGGGTTGGAATTTTTGCAGGCAACAGCAGTAATTCAGGCAGGGTAACAGCAGGGGCTACTTATTATGGTATCATGGAAATGAGCGGCAATTTGCTTGAACATTTTGTTACAGTCGGCAATCCCACAGGCAGAGCATTTACCGGTTTACATGGAGATGGTTCATTAAATACATACGGTAATGCAGATGTCGCTAACTGGCCCGGTCCATCTTCCCTGGGCGCCGGCTTCCGGGGTGGCTATTGGTACTACCATGCATGGTACTTGAGGGTTTCTGAGCGCAGTGGTGCGGCGGGCACCGACCCTAACCGTTATTACTCTGATGGCGGTCGTGGTGGTCGCACAGCGCCTTCGCCGGAGTGACTTAACAAGACAATTTTAATCAAGATAAACAATCAAATAAAATGAAAACGATAACACTATATTTAACGCTTTTGCTGGCACTGCCGGTTTTAGTTCAAGCTCAGTATTTGGGCGGAAATGGCAGGGGCGATGCATTGATTGAAAGTCTTAGCATTCCATTAGCAATTGCAGAGAACTTCAACAACACAATTCCTGCATCATACTCATTGCAACAGAACTGTCCAAACCCTTTTAAAGCGGCAACAATTATAAAATTTAATGTATCGAAATTAACCGATGTAAAAATTGTTGTGTATGATATTATGGGTCGTGAAGTTCAAACACTCTTGAATGAATCACTAAAACCCGGAACGTATTTAGCATCATTCGACGGGTCTTCATTAAACAGCGGTATGTATTTCTACAAAATTACTGCGGGAGGATATTCTGAGACGAAGAGGATGATGTTGGAAAAATAGGGGGATATTTAATCAAGATGTTTAAGAAGCCCTTTATCAGATTGCTTAAAGGTTTTCAGGGCAGGTTTAAAAGGGTTCTATTTTATGCCGGATAAAAATTAAAAACAATTATTTTCAGAACCCGCCGGCTATCAAATTTAATCATGTAAAATTAATAATATGAAAACATTATCAATCCTGTTCATTTCTTTTTTATTGATATCGAACAGCGCCTATTCGCAGCAAGAGATCATTCCTTTTGAATCGTATCGCTGGGATAAAGAACAAGCCCGGCAGGCAGAGTTTCTTGGGCGGCAATGCCTGATGGGAAAAGCATCGCTGAAAGATGTGGAATTTACAAATGGAGTGATCGAATTCGATCTTGCCGTTACCGGCGAACGCTCCTATCCGGGAGTTACCTTCAGAGCGCAATCAAATGATGATTACGAAAGAATTTACATTCGTCCGCATCTCTCCAAGACCTTTCAAAATGTGGTGCAATATGAAGGAACATTCAACGGGCTTGATTCGTGGCAGCTTTATTATGGTCAGGGGAAAACAGCCAGTGCAATCATTCCCGCAAACCAATGGTTTCATGTGAAGATAGAGGTAAAAGACACCCGTGCAAGGCTGTTTATTAACGATCCCGAAAATCCTGTTTTAATAATTACCGAACTGGCTCATGGATTAAGTAAGGGAACGGTTGGCGTTTGGGGGCCTTCGGATGGCTCGGCGTATTTTTCAAATTTTAGCTGCCACATCGATAACACCCTGCAATTCCCGGATGAAATATTACCTGATAATCCAACCGGCATTATCACCGACTGGGAAATTTCACAACCGGATAAACTGACCGCGGTGGATATGGAAAACACCCCTGAAGCGCAGGGAATTGAAAATATCCAGTGGAAAAAAGTCCAAAGCCTGCCTACGGGATTGGTTGATATATCAAGATATTATGGACGAACCGGTCAGTCACCTGATATCATCTGGGCGAAAACAGAATTGATTTCCGATAAAGAACAAACAAAACAATATGCGTTTGGGTATAGCGACTACATCAGCATTTTCCTGAATGGTAAGCTCCTTTTTATGGGAAACAGCCAATACACCTCGCGCGATGGAAACTTCCAGGGCATTGTCGGGTTGAACGACTATATTTTTCTTCCGTTGAATCAGGGAAAAAACGAACTGATGATTGCCGTTGCAGAAGTCTTTGGCGGCTGGGGATTTATGTTTCAGGATGTGGATGCTGTTTATGTGCATCCTGATATAACCAAGCTGTGGGAAATAAAAAATAAATTCAAATACCCCGAATCTGTTGTTTACGATAATAAAAGGGACGTTCTCTATGTCTCAAATTTCACCTATGAAAACAGCGGCTTTATTTCGAAGGTAAAAATGAACGGAGAATTAGAGAACCCGGAATGGATTCCGGGCATAATGCAACCAACCGGAATGTGTATTTATAATGATAAGCTTTATGTTGTGGGAAGATACAATCTGATTGAAATTGACCTCGAATCAAATGCCATTTCCAACAGGTTTTCAATACCATCCCCGGTTTTTGCAAATGATATTGCCTGCGACGAAAAAGGCACAATGTACATTACTGACGGCGGAAAAGGAGCAGTGTATAAATTTGAGGACAATAAAGTTTCGGAATGGATAAAAAGCGATGAGCTGATGCAGGTAAATGGAATTACTTCCGACAAAAACAAGCTTTATCTGGGAACCTCCCATGATGGAAAAATAAAGTGCATTGACGCGGCTACAAAAGAAATTAAAACCATTTTTAGCCTCAGCGCCGGAACGATTATGGATGGCGTTGCAAAAGATGGTCAGGGCAATTTACTGGTATCGGATAATGCAGGCAGGTTATTCAGGGTAAGCCCGGATGGTAACAGCGAATTATTGCTCAACACCAAATCGCGGCAAATGTCTATTGCTGATTTTGAATATATACCTGCAAAGAAGCTTTTGTTAATCCCAACAATGACTGACAATAAACTTATTGCCTATAAGATTAAACATTAAAGATAAATCCTGATTTTTTGAATTCATAATGGTGTTATCTTTTATGGTCAGCCTTAACAACTTGTTATGAAAACATTTTTAAATCGGAACACAATTCTATTATCATGTGGATTATGGTTATTTTGTTCATGTCAAAAAAGCAACAACCATTCAGTTACCGTTCCGATGGTTCTTGATCACAACCGCATGCTGGTTGATGCTGAAATGCAAAAGTCAGATGGCTCATGGCGTAAAGTGCGCTTATGGATTGATCCAGGGAATCCAACATTCAGCCTCAGCGAAAAGCTTGCACGCGATATAGGTCTGGATTTATCTGTGGCTGATGATCCTGAATTTAAAGGAGCAGATTGGCTGTACCGGCGCCTGCCGGTTTAAGAATCGGTGATTTTTATTTGAATACCGATAGTGTCAACACCATTGTTATGTTTCAGCCCTATTGGTTGTTTACGACGATGCACAACGATGCAAATCTTCCATCATCCATTTTAAGGAAATATAATATTGTTTTCGATTACCCAAATGGCGAATTTACTATTGCTCTACCAAACAGCACAAAGCCAAAGGGGACCGAATCCAAAGCCAGTATCCATCCTGAAACGGGTATTATTCAGATGGATGCATTACTCGATGGCGAAAGCCTGAGCTTTGCGCTTGACATTGGTGCTTCGTATAGTTTTATTTCGGAGGAAACGCTGCTTAAATTCTCTGCAAGGAATCCTTCCTGGCCGAATATTACCGGCACTTTGGGTTGCGCCAATATGTGGGGCTGGTGGCCGGCAAACGAGCAGCAATTCCCGGTGGTTCGAATACCTCAGATACAATGGGGCAACGAGGTATTCACAGATATAGGTTTTGCAGGCGTTACAAAATTTTCGCCTGATGGACCCACGCTGGGTGAATGGTATTCCCGGAAAACAGCAAAGCCGGTCGATGGTTTTATAGGACCCAATGCACTCAAAGGATACCGGGTTGAGATTGACTATGCCAATAGTCTGGTTTACTTTGAAAAAGGAAAGGAGAACGATCCAGCTGAGATGGAAATGGTGGGCCTGTCGGTGCGTCAATTACCGGATAGTACCTATCAGGTTGTTGGATTGGTTCAAATTAATGGAAAACCTTGTGTTGAAAGTATCGAACCTGAGGATATTATAGTCAGCATCGATGGCTTTCAAACCAAAGGAGCAACGATGGGACCTGTGGTGGATAAGCTTCGTGGAAAACCCGGAGATATCAGAGAAATTGTTTTAGATCGAAACGGGGAAGAAGTTGTTGTAAAAGCCAGGGTTGAACATTTTCTTTAAGATGGTTATCAACCTTAATCCTCAAGGGTGAAAAATTTTACTGGCTTATCCATAATCATTATTCACTGCTGCCTTATCATCCAGACCGAGGTATTTCTGTAAACTTTTGGCAAGGTGGATTTTGTCTGTATAGGCTTGGGGCTTAACTGACTCTAATCCAATCATGGCCCCTCCCGGATAAGTCTTCTTGCGCTGTCCCGTTCGATGGGAGCCACTTAATCCATGTAAATCATTTCTCAGCGCAGCCGAAACTTGTATGAAATAACAATTTCTTATTTCCCTAATTCTTTATTTTTAATTGTGTTTCGGCCAATGATGAAATTTTTCCGATCAACCTTAAATGAATTATTTTTGACCCCATAAAATCATGTTTAATGAAACTCATCATCATTCAATTGTTTGCGACAACCAAACGGATACTGAAAGAGTTGCTCCGGACCAAACGAAATTTAATATTCTGGGCAATTTTTCCCATGCTTATGCTCATCCTGTTCGGTTTAATCTATGCCGGTAACAATGATCAGGGCAGGTCATTCGACGTTACAGCACCGGGCATATTAATAGGAGCGGCATTATTTTTCAGTTGCCTCGGTGGCACCACTGCGCTCATTGTTGGTGAAAGAGAACGACTTACACTGAACCGCATCCTTATTACGCCCATGAAACCTATTTCTTACTTTCTTGGAATAGTGGCAGCCCACCTTGTAATCGGCTATTTTCAAACGATTGTAGTGTACGGTACTGCATTTTTGTTCGGTGGTAGGATTAATGGTTCGCTCTGGCTTGTGATGGCAATCATTACCATGAGTATTATCGCCTTTGTCGGGCTTGGATTTGTTTTTGGCGCCACCTTCGCGAAACGAACCGAAGATGTAAATGGTCCCGTTGCAGCAATTGGTGTTCCCCTGCTGGTTCTTGGCGGCACATTTTTTCCGGTTTCCATTCTGCCCGGTTATTTGCTGCTGATTGCCAAAGCCGACCCTGTCTTTCATATGAACCAGGCGCTTAAGCTTGTTTCGGCAAAAGGAGCAAATATTTCTGATATCAGTACCTATTTTATCTTCCTTGTGTTATTTTCAATAGCTTCCTTAATCGCGGGAGTTTATTTTTATCAAAGGCTGCTTCATTCAATTAAAAAGAACTAACATGCTCAAAATAGAACACCTGATAAAGTCGTATGCTGACCAGCCGGTTCTCAAAGATTTAAACCTGAACATCAGGAAAGGAGAAATATACGCCCTTCTGGGCAAAAACGGATCAGGGAAATCTACGACCATTAAAATCCTTTGCAACCTGTTAAATGCCGATGGCGGAACAATCTTGTTCAAAGGAAGAAGGCTTGATCCTCAAACCAAATACGAAATAGGAATCGCACCCCAGGAAATCTCTGTGTATAACAATTTGACGTTTAACGAAAATCTCCGGTTTTTTGGGAACCTGTATGGTTTGTATGGTGAAATTCTTAAACAACGCATACATGAATTGTTTGATATTTTCGATTTGCATCAACATGCCAATAAAAGGATAAATGAACTCAGTGGAGGCTGGAAGAGAAGGATTAACCTCGCAGTTGCATTGATTCATAATCCTGATTTACTGATTCTGGATGAACCGACAGCCGGCCTTGACATTGAAATCCGCAATGAATTGTGGACACTGATCGGAGAACTTAAAAAGAAAGAAATCTCTATACTCCTGACAACTCATTTGCTGGAAGAAGCCGAAAACCTTTGCGACAGGATAGGAATTTTGCACAATGGAATCATCCATGCCGAAGGGACACTTGAAGAACTCAAAAAATTAGTACCCGCCAATAAGATTGCCTTAATTGAAACTTCCGATACAGAAAAACTCATCGAAAAAATAAATCAGCAGGGCTGGCATTACAGGTACTACGGCAAACGGATGGCTGTGCTGATGCCGCAGGATTACAGCTTAAGTGAAATCATAAACCGTTTTGCGGATGTTTCTTTAATTTCAATTGCCAAACAGGATATTAATCTTGAACATATCTACTACGAGGTTTTGCTAAAAGATTAAACTAACACAACCCAGTTTCAATTTGCAGCTTACTGGTTCAGGTTCCGGATACCAGAATGCTCCAACGCATCACTCTTATGTTGCTTAAACCCCACACCCGCGATTGTTCCTCAGGATCGCCCGGAGGATTAAACCCGCCTTGCACAAAGGACCTTTGGCAATTCGGGCAGGCCCGCCTGCCCCCATTGGCCTAAGCAGTGGCGGGGTGACCAGCCTTAAGGAAAATCATGTTGAAGAAATCATTTTGTTCGACAACCCGGCTAAGGATATGCTGAAAGTTCATTCCCTTGCGTTTTTTCGGTTGCAAGTTATTATTTGGTTTTGAGTAAAATTGAGCATAGTAAATAAATTGTGCAATAAAATAATTTCTATCCACCTGTTCACTTGTTTCAAATCCGCACATAGTCCTGTAACAATTTCGCACATAATTTAAATCCTGAAATTTTGAAATGTTTTGTATGAATTTATTGATCAATAATTTAAATTTTGTGGAGCAGATTTTGATAATTTTTGGATAAATAAGAAATTTAATTATGATGAATAAACAAAATGCTTATCGCAACCTTAAAGTAATTGTTCTGCATAAAAGGTTTACAAATTCCGCGGAATAATGAAATGCACAGGAAATCCATAGATTTTAATTAAATAACATGGAATTGATGAATCATAGTTGTTCTTCTGATCAAAAAAATAAATAATATGAAACCCAAAACACGTAAGGCATTATTAATTGCCGCTGCAATTTTATGTGCGAAGGTATATGCGCAACCAGTTCCTGATTATAAAATCGAAAAGTTATCAGATCAGGTTTACAAGCTTTATTACGATGCAGGTGGTTATCCGGTCAAGGTACTTGCATTGAATGGACCGGATGGTTATTTAATTGTTGACTCTGGCGAAAAGCAATCAGGAAAAATATTGGTTGACACCTTGCATTATTTATTTCAATCGGAGCCAAGGTATATTATTAACAGTCATTCCCATATAGAGCATTTAGGCGGGAACTTTGCGTTTACATCAAAACCGGTGATCATTGGTCATGAAAATCTTCGCAGGCAGTTAACCAGCGGCACCCATCTTTTTGATGAATTCGATGAGCGGACCTTACCACAAATTACATTTTGCGATTCGCTGACTCTTTATTTCAATGGTGAAGAAATCAAATTGCTTGCATTTCCCGGAGCGCACGACAACAGCGATTTGATCATCATGTTCGTTAAAGCAAATATTGCTTTTGTCGGAGGATTGTGTAATGGTCACCATTTTCCATCCATTGACAAGGTAACAGGAGATGTACTCGAGTATCCAGAAATTACCGAAAGAATTATCAGCCGACTACCGGCGAATGTCAAAATCATTCCCGGACATGGCGAAGATTGCTCAATTACCGAATTCAAAGAATTTCACAAGATGCTCATCAATACCATCGAAATCATTAAAAATGAAATTGAAAATGGGAAAACTGCTGAGCAAATGAAAACAGAGGATATCCTGAAAGATTATGCCTCATGGGAAATCAGCTATGTGAGCAGGAACGACTGGATAGATTATGTTTATTCAGGACTGACACGTGATAAAAAGCAGCATGATACCCGAAAAACAATTTATGAACCTGTCTATTTTGCTTACAGGGAAAATGGCATATCCGGCGCTACTGAAAAGTATTATAATTTAAAGAACAATCTACCGGAGGAATATATTATCGACCAATTTACTTTAATTGTGATCGGGTATAAATTTTTTATAAACGGAAAACAGGATGAAGCAAAAGCATTCTTCGAGCTGGCAATAAAAGAATTTCCAAACGGGGTGAATGAGGGTCTGGCTTTTTATTTGCTCGGCGAATTAACGCTCAGTTCCGGAAATAAAGAAAAGGCTAAAGAATATTTCACCAAAGCCCTCGAAGCAAATCCTCCGGAAAATAAAGCTGCTGAAAAACTGGAAGAATTAAAATAAATCCATATTGCACAATAGAAATTCCTATTGCATAATCCGGATTAAAATCATTTATCCTTTTGTTAAAAGGTTTACAGGGATCAATACTTCCTCAATAGAAGATTTAACCAGCACATTTATCCATAATATAACAAGCGGATCATCATTTACTTCTTTTATTTCTCCACCGACGGATTCAAACTTCCAATGGAACACTTACTAAAAAGATTCAGGTGCAGAAGTAGGTATTTTAAAAAACAGTCGATAGTTTTATTAACAACTTTGCGGTTCTTTATGATTCTTTGCGTGAAAGCTCTGTCATATTATCGCTTTTAGCTTATAGCTTTTGCCGACTGCCGACTATCCCAACCTCCTGCCACTTGTTTCTTTGATCTTGTTTCTTGTATCTTGAATTCAAACTACCAACTTCAATTCTAAAAGTTGTTACACAGCGTTCCACAGAGAATGCACAGAGGTGCCCCGTTCCTGCGCGATTGTATCGTGAGGTTTAACATACTTCCACCTTCTTCTTTAATTTTTACAGATATTTTCCTGATTTCAAACTTTTTTCTTTATCTTTGACTTTCGGTTTTGGGGGGACGGCGGATAAAACATTAAGATGTTGACGTTCATTGGAGGGAACAGATACGAAAACAAATAAATGAGTAATAATCTTAAAATTAAATATTTTATTATGAAAAAGAACAAAAACCTGTGGATTTACCCATTAGCAATTATGGGGTTTGCATTAATGCTTATGAATGGTTGTAAGAAGGATGAATCGTCATCAAAAAAAGACCCTGTAATCACGTGGTCAAATCCTGCTGATATTCCTTATGGGACATCGCTAAGTGCAACCCAACTAAATGCCACAGCCGATGCAGCAGGTACCTTTGTTTACACTCCTGCAATTGGTACGATTCTAAACGCAGGCACAAATCAAGATTTAAAAGTGGATTTTACTCCAACAGATGCGGAGACCTACAATACCGCAAGTAAAACGGTTAAAATTAATGTGACAATAGCTATAGGAGATAACTATCAAGGCGGCAAAGTAGCTTACATTTTAGTATCAGGTGACCCGGGTTATGTGGCAGGACAATTACACGGATTAATAGCCGCACCAGGCGACCAAAGTACAGGCATACAATGGTATAATGGAAGCTATACAATAACAGGAGCAACTGCAACAGCATTAGGCACGGGGAATGACAACACAGCCACTATTGTTGCCAGTCAGGGAGCAGGAAACTATGCAGCGAAATTGTGTTCTGATTTGGTATTAGGTGGCTATTCCGACTGGTTTTTACCCAGTAAAGATGAATTGAACAAACTCTACATAAATAGAGTAGCGATTGGCGGTTTTGCTAGTGAAAACTATTGGAGTTCCAGCGAGGCCGGTATCAACAGTGCATGGAAGCAGCAATTAACCAATGGCCTCCAGGGCATGCTCTATAAAAACAACGACTACTATGTGCGTGCGGTTCGGGCCTTTTAACAATTTATCTATATATTAATTACCCCCCGTTCCCGGGCGATTGTATTGCGAGGTTTAATATACCTCCACCTTCTTCTTTAATTTTTACGGACATTTACCTGGATTCAAACTTCTTTCTTTATCTTTGAACCTTCGGTTTGGGGGGACGGTGGATAAAACACTAAGAAGTTGTGTGTCATAATAGAAGAAATAATAACTTTCAAAGTAATTGATAGAAGAGCAATTAAGGGAGCATTAATGTGACAGAATGAAGAACAAGAAAAGCACTTATATAATTGTTTCAATTTCCATATTCGTTGGACTATTACATTTCGTCATTGGCCCTGATTATCAAGGAATTTTCAAGCATTTTATTCGTGGATATTTAATTGACATTCTGCTACCTATGAATCTATACTTATTGATACAAATATCACTAAGAAAGAACATATCAGTTAATAAAGCCCGAATCATAGGTTCAATAATCACCTTTGCTTTTGGAACAATAGTAGAAATATTACAACTTTATGAAATTGAATTTCTTGGCAGAACTTATGACCCCTGGGATATACTTATGTATGTAATTGGAATTGGATTGGGTATTGTAATTGATTTGACAATAATTGACAAGTTTGAAAAGCAAAGACAGAAAAATGAATAATTACGACACCCCGCTCCCGCGCGATTGTATCGCGGGGTTTGACCCCCCGCTGCCGCGCGATTTAAAGTTTATCAGGATTAACCCCCGCTCCCGCGCGATTGTATCGCGTGGTTTAACATACCTCCACATTCTTCTTTAATTTTTACAGACATCTTCCTGGATACAAACTTCTTTCTTTATCTTTGAACCTATGATTTGGGGGGATAGCGGATAAAACACTAAGAAGCTATGTGGCATTCCCCACACGGAGATTACTTAGTTAAATTCGCATGTAAACGGTAAAAATTGATTCAATATTGACAAAATTTCAATGAGAGATAATTTTGTAATCCCTTGACTTTGAACTCCAGTTTTTGCCGTTAGTCAAAATATAGAATTATTAGTAATATTGATAATTCGAATGATCTATCCCTTTTGCCCTGGAAATAAATATGATTTTAAATACAGCACTTAGCAACAAGAATATCATTCCCTCTCCGATCTAAAGGCATAGCATGATTAAATATATTACCTGCCTGATGTAGCTTTTTATTAAAAATGACAACGAATAAGTTGAATTTGAAATAATGAGCAGTAGAAAAAAACATAGGAAAGACTTCGTTGACCTGATTGAAAACAACAAGGGCATTATACATAAGATATCTCTTATTTATACTTCAAATGTTGCTGACAAGGAAGATCTTTACCAGGAAATATGTCTGCAGTTATGGCGATCATATGGCAATTTTAGAGGGGAGGCAAAATTGAGTACCTGGCTTTACAGGGTCGCTCTTAATACTGCTATCAGCACTATAAGAAGAAAGAACAGGTTTATTGCGACAGTAGAACTTGATCCTCAGAAACACTATAATATAAAAGACAACGAAAAAGATGAAATGACCGCAGACCTTTTTCGGGCTATTGCATTGCTGGGTAATATTGACCGCGCTATACTACTTCTGTGGCTGGAAGAAAAAAAATATGAAGAAATTTCAGAGGTTACAGGTTTATCCAAATCTGCCGTAAGTGTCAGATTAGTAAGAATAAGGACTAAACTGGAAAGTTTAATTAAAAAAATTGAAAATGAATAATTTAAAAAGTGGTTGGGATAACATTGATGAATTGTCAGGGATTCCCGGTTATGGCATTACATCTGTTGAAAAATTCATTTATGGACGATCGGTCTCCATATATGAAAAGATTAGGGGTTTATTTATATGGAGTTTTATTATAAAGGCCGTTGCAGTTCTTTTCATTGTATTTAACCTAATCTTATACAGGGAATATGAGAATATAATAATGATAAACGCATTGCTTTTCCTGCTCCTTATCATATTCCTGATAATTGAAATCAGGTTCTTTTCTGAATTCAAGAAAAGTGCCGCCCCGTCAAAATCATCAAAAGAAAACCTTTCATCCCTTCTTATATTCCTGGGGCGTAAATTCCCTGTATTGGCAATATTTAGGTCAGCCTCTTCTCTTTTTGGGTTCCTCCCGGGGATACTGCTCTATTTTATGCTGGTCTATGGCTATTTGAAACCTATTGATCTGATGGAATATTTAGTATTTTCATTCTTGTGCCTCATTGGAATAATATTCAGTTACATTCTTGACAAAAGACAAGTTGGTTATTACATCAGGCATATTAAAATCTGCCTGTCAGATCTTAATGACAATGCGCTTGCACTGGCATCTGAGAATATTGAGACTAAAAGAAAACTGGATGTTACAGTTATTGTCCTCACACAGTTTGTGATAATTCTGGTTTTTGTTGTCATAATGGTTATCCTTAAATCAATATTACGCTAAGACTATGAAAAAAAGTATAGAAATTAAGACTTTCAGATGTTGTATCATGCTTTTGCTTACTCTTACAACTAACTTAAGCTTGAATGCCCAAGAAAGGATCGGCAAATACTTCTTTGGAATAGAGTTAAATAATGAACTATGCGGGTATTCGGAAGTGCTTGTAAGTAAGAATGGTGACAATAATTACATTGAAATAACTCAGAAAACTTACATCTCTTTTAGAGCAATGGGTAGAGATATTATGCAGAAGCAGGCCTTTACTTATCATCTTGATCCAAAAACTGGTAATTTCATTTATCATGTCAGTTCTATGGAGGATGGTGTTAATAATCGGTCTTCAAAAATGACTTTATCTGGAGATACCCTATACATAGAATCATCTTCGGGTAAGGGGCTTGAGAAAGTACATATTCCCGATAACACTGTATTGCCAAATACAATGTTTTACCCTCACCTGAAAGAGAGTTTTGTCAGAAAAGGGACGCAATCAATGACTTACCGGTGTTTTAATGTAAGGAACGGGAAAGTACAGGAATTTGAATACACAAAAGTTGGTAGCGAAGACCTGGAATTTAATAACAGGAAATATCATGCCGTTATTATCAGTGAATATGATCCCGATATCGGATTAAAGACAAAATACTGGATTGACACAGAAAGTGGAATAAAATTAAAAACTGAGTCTCAAAATAATATTAAAATATATCTTACAGATTTAACAGTAGTTGGCAGAGTCAAGAAAGGGAGCTGGGACGATGTCATTTTCATTAAAACAAATAAGAACATTAAAGATATCAGGGATTACCTTCAATGCGGGTGAAAGCCAGCCTTGAGGTAATACCAGCAAGCTCGTCGTGGATGATCTGATTGTAAACGGACAAATATTAAAGGGAACATCTCTGATATTCGGATTAATGGCATTTTTGAAATAGCTCATGTAAGATATAATGGGAATGATGCCCCCAAGGTGTGTGATTTTGATAAAACCAACGATGATTTAGCAATTTATCTATCTGCTGAAGAGATGATTGAATCTGATGATCCAAGTATTGGATCTGTAGCTCTAGAGGTTTCATCAAGTGCTCAAAATTCATGGGAAATCGTAAAGCGCCTTGGTTTCTGGATTAATAATAATATAAAAGGATCTATATACGGAGGAAGTGCACACGAGACTTTTATGAGGGGCGATGGTGCCTGTGGTTCACAGTCGTTGCTAATGGCGGCACTTTGCAGGGCTGCTGGCATACCTGCAAGGGTAGTATGGGGTTGTATGTACACACCTGTGGAGGGAGGCAGTTTTGGTCACCACGCATGGAATGAAGTATTTATGGGAACAGCAGGCTGGATACCTGTAGATGTTACAAGCAAAGAAGCTGATTATGTGGATTCAGGGCATGTCCGACTTGGTATTCTGAAAACAAAAGTTACTGTTATTAACTTCATGGAAATGGAAATATTGGATTACAGTGTTAAATAACAATCTATCTCATCACTGCATCATCCTAGTATTACAACATTAAAAAACTCCTGAGAAGAATATAATCTATTCCCCCCGCTCCCTCGCGATTGTATCGCGTGATTTAATATACCTCCACCTTCTTCTTTTTTAATTTTTACAGACATTTTCCTGAATACAAACTTCTTTCTTTATCTTTGAGGTTGCGGCTTGAGGTGGAGGGAGGATAAAAAACAATAATGTGACCAACAATGCTTCGATCCCAATGATAATTTGCAATTTTTATTGTAACATATAAATTTATTTAATCGTCTTATTGACAATTAACCATAAAAATTGAAAAATGAAATTAAATATCTGTGCAATTACAACGGTTTTTATTATTGTATATCTTCTTGAAGTTACAGGCAGCAGTGCGCAAAAAATAATTCCTATAGAAGAAAGAATAAATAATGTAGAAAATGGTCTTGTGAAATATAAGTGGGATGAAAATTATACTGCAGAAATGATAATTGACTCCAAACGAATTGATACAATGCCAAAACTGAATATTTATGATCGAATGAAAGGTTATAAAGTACCCGGGTTAAGTATAGCAGTAATAAATGATTTTAAAATTGATTGGGCAAAAGGATATGGTGTGATGGAAGCAGGAACCGATAAGAAAGTAAATTCTGAAACCATGTTCCAATCAGGATCAACTACAAAGGTACTAATGGCTATAGTCATTCTGCGGATGGTAGAAGAGGGCAAGCTGGATCTGGATACAGATATTAATACGTATTTGAAATCATGGAAAATGCCGGAACACCCATCTGGGATAAAAGTCACCCTTCGAATGTTACTAACCCATAGGTCAGGAATAAACAGGCCTGGTGATGGTTTTGATATTGAACCCGGAAGTCACCCAACACTTTTACAGTATTTAAAGGGCGAGAAACCTGTATTAAATGATCCGGTTTTATTTGATACCGTTCCCGGAACTACCCATTCTTATTCTAATTTTGGATATCTGATTATGCAATTTTTATTGGAAGATAATTTTAATACCTCTTACACACAACTTGTAAAAAGGTATGTTTTTGATCCACTGGAGTTGAATTCAAGTTTAATAGAATATCCTTTCCCCTCCAACTTTGCAGGCAGGGTAATACATCCTCATAATGAAGAAGGAGTACCTTCTCTTGATGAAGGCCTGTCTTCATCTGCTCTTGCTCAGGCTGGCATGATTACAACATCATCAGACTGGGCAACTATTGCCAGTGAGTTAATGCTGGCATATAAGGGTAAGTCAAATAAGATTCTATCAAAGAAGTCAGTACAGGCCATGTTTAAAACAGAATTGAAACTTAATCCTGCTGAATTTGAAGGATTATCTGGACAAGGATTGGGAGTGTTTTTGTTTGGAAAAGGAGAGCAACAATATTTCATGCATCATGGACATAATAATCCCGGGGCTAATTGTGTGCTAATTGGGTCAATATATACGGGTAAAGGGGTTGTCATTATGACCAACGGAATGTATGGAATAAGTATAGCAATGCAAATAGTCCCGTCAGTTGCTAAAGAGTATAACTGGTGAAATGATGAACAGTTAATCGCACAGTGGGCAATCGGATAGGATGATCAGCCATTTAAAACTGACGGGAGCCCCCGCATACTTGTATTTTCCGTGGGATCACCTGTGGAATTAAATCCGTCTGACAAATGAAGGTTTAATGCCAAGGCTTGCAGTCCCGCTTATCAAAATGGGGCTTAGCAAATGCGGGCAGGTAAGGAAAGTTTAATTTCTCCCACTTCTATAAATTTTACCGATATTTAAACTTCTTTTCCATTTGGTTTAATTCTTGAAGCTTAAGCAGATGCGCCACAGCGGCTTAAGTGTGGTTTGAAATGGAAAACCATTCATTAAATTGTTTCAAAGCTTTCAGTGGCTTAACACTTCCTCCATGGCTGATTTAACCGGTACATTAATCAAAAATGTAACAAGCGAATCATCCTTAGCTTCTTTGACTTCACACATATTGTCATCCATTTCGCGGTCGATAAGCACGATGTAAGGATCAATACCTGCCTTCGCCGGCTTTTTATCGGTGATGATCTGAATGGTAGAATTCGATTGTGTGAACAGGTGTTTTTTGTAGTAAAAGGCTTCACCTTTTTCATCCATTAAAGACACATAAATGTAATCTTTTAAGAGCGCTTCGGTTTGGTTGCCCACACTGTCGGCGTAGAACTTAGTGGTTTCCATAGTAAGGGTTACCTCATAGTTTCCATCTTTCAGCAGCTTGTAAGTGGCAGAATTCATCTTGTTTTCGTACAGGGTTATTTTCGCAAACAGGTCATTCACCATATACTTCAGGCTGTCGGGAGTTACTTTGTAAAATTCATCCACCAGGTCACTAGCCAGTGCAAAGGTATCGAGCCGAAAACCAAATTTTTCCACTATCCTTCCCAGCGCTTTGCCAACCGAGTCCTCGCCAATGTAATCCTGCAACGCATACATAGCCGCTGAACTCTTTTTATAACCAAGATAGGCTTGCTGCACGGAGGATTCCATCAGCGGCTTTTCGCCTTCAGTATCTTTCTTTCTCCGCAGGAGATAGGATTCCATTTCACGGTTCACATATTTCCTGCCTGTTTCTTTACCATACTTGCGTTCGGTGAGCATAGCCATCACGTATTGAGTGATGGTTTCGGTGAGCATAAAAGCGCCTTCGGCATGAGCCGGCGTTACAATGCAAGCCCACCAGTGATGGGCATTTTCGTGGGCTGCGATGCCATACACAATATCAATGTCATCTTTTTCATAACGGGTTGTAAAGCCTTCCGATTCAATCCAGATAAAAGTGGTCGGGAAATGACGTGCAGCCCCTTCCTCCATGTAATGAGGGATTTCAACGACACGCAGGTCATGATATGGGTATTTGGAGAAATATTTATTCCCGTAGTCGTAGGAGTCTTTCAGTCCGGCAATGATGCGGTCAATGTTATAATTGTGCTTTGGGTGATAATATACTTCCACATTCACATCTTTGTATTGCTCGCGGGTTACTGCATACCTGCCCGATACAATGACGATCTCATTTTGGATGATGGTATCGGTTTTATAATGAAAATAATTCCGGCTGTCTTCCTTCCATTCACGGATCAGATGACCTCCTGAAATAATAGTCTGATCGGATGATGTGCTGATGATGGCTTCATAATTTGGACGGCAAATTTCCATGTAGGGCTTGCTTCGGTCAGCATCCTTTAATTTGGGAGCATCGGCCTTCACCGGCAGATCAAATTCTTTTCGATCCTTATCCTCCATTAATTCGTCATTGACATTGTATCCTATTAAAGGAAAATACATCGAAGAAAAACTCGACAACATAAGGCAGCTTCCGTTCTCGACAATCTCGTTTTTAGGCTGGTTTTCAGTAAAGCCCCTTGCAATGATGTCGTAATCAAAATGCAGCGTCATGGTGTCACCCGGCTGCATCGCCTTGTCCAGTTCAAAAATCCGGAAACCAAACTCTTCGGCATGTAATTTTTCGGTAAAAGGTTTATTTAGTTCCAATGGCTTCAGATTGCTCAGGTTCCAGTCGTCGAGGTTCACGTAAATCTCTTTTATCGGCTGGTTATGATGATTTAAAAGCAAATATTTTCCATCCACATTTACGGTCCTTTCTTTTGGGAACAGATCCACCTTCAGGTTGATATCGAGAATGGTCGGCTGAAGTACGTTCATGTATCCGGAGTATTTCTTTTCATAATCAGCCTGCATTTTTAGCGAATCATGTTCAGAGAAATAAGGATTCAAAATGTATTTATTAAAACCGATGAACAAACCGGTAACTACAAACAAAACCAAAAGGATTGATAATCCGCCCACCTGTTCCTTTGTGATATTGGTTTTTAGATGTTTCAGCCTGATCCTTACTGAGTTTTCATTGGTTCTTCTCCACAGCAGGATGGTCAGCCAGGCGATGATGGCTCCGAAAAACAGCCAGTAAATGGTATACCAAAGTATGCTTGAACTATAATGTCCAAATCCATTTAGGTTGGAATAGATGTATTCAGGAACCCTGCCAATTCTGAATAAGTAGTTGTCGAAATCAAATACACCGAAGACGATCATATCTGCAATGAAATAGAGTGCCGATAAAAAGAATCCCACATATTTATTGGGGCTCAGGTTCTGGATGAAGAGAACGATGATTGCCATGTGCAGAAAGTTAAAGAAGTCAACACCGAATAATTGTTCAACATACAATCCCAGTTCAATATCATAAAAATCATAGACTGCTATTTGGGTGATGACACCGCCTAAAATTGCCAGCGAAAGGTATAAAATATTGATGGCAACCAGGGTCATTAACTTGTTTGTATAGCTAAACCAGTTTGGAATCGGCAGGGTATTAAAAATCTCATCTGTATTATGATCTTTCTCTTTCCAAACGAGCATTCCGGCAAAGAATATCGTCATCGGCATCATATACATCCAGAGGTGAAGGGTTTGCCGAATATACCAGGAAGTAAAGGGATACATTTTACCGGAGTTGTTCCCAAGGTCGCCCATAAAATTGGTTATGATTTGCATCAGGGCAAGTGCCGTCAGGATAAGGAAAGCAGGGTGGAAAACGATGCGTTTGAAATCTTTCCAGGAAACAGACAAGCTTTGAGTAAAAGTAAACAGCTTGTTGGTTTGAATCGTAATTTCCGGAGTCTTCATGGCGTAACCGGGGATTTCCGTTTTTTCAGAGATTTCGGCAGGCTTCTTTTTGCTTTTCTCCAGAAATGCAATGAATTTAAATTTACGGTAAGTATAAAATAGAATGGCAATACTGACCGTCAGCCAGATCAGTCTGTTTAAAAGGAAAGTTGCATTGATGGGCATGGACAAATTGTTCATATCAGTCACCGTCCAGAATTTTGAATTTACTGTCAGTGCTGTGATTCCGAACGGATCGAGTAATACCTTCATCACTTCATTATCCATCCGGTGAAGCATCACTCCGATAAATCCATAAACAGCCAGGAATCCAACCCCTGCAAGATAGGTTGAAGTCATTTTCCGGGTAAGTGTGGCGAGCGCAAATAGTATTCCACCCATAAGCAACAGGTTCGGAATAATAAGGAAAACAACAGGAAGAAAATAACTTCCAAATCTGAAAGGTCCCGAATACTGAGGTTCTAAAAAGGTAATACCAACCTCAAATCCCAATACGATACCGGCAAAAATGAGCAGGTTGGCGACTAAAGCACCGAAAAACCTTCCGCCCAGGTATTCAATTTTACTCACCGGTCTTGAAAAAATCAGTTCGTGAATGTTGAATTCGAAATCTTTTGCAACCGCTCTTCCGATAATGACCATTGTAAAAAGTAAACTCATCACCCCAAAACGAGTCAGAATCTGAGCAATGATGATGGGAGCGTTGTGCCATTCCTTTCCATGTCCGATGCCCATTACCTGGGTATTGGGATCGGTTGTGAGCGTGAATGCCAGTGTGCCGCCAAAAAGAACGATGAAGAAAATATAAAAAGCCGGGCTTTTCAGGTTTTTCTTTAGTTCCAGCAGAAAAATATCTTTAAACATAAGGCGCAGATTAATAAGGTTTATGATCGTATTGATAAGCTATAGAAATAGACATCTTCAAGGATAGGATCCACCGGACTGAAATCATCTCCGGGATCATTGTTATTATAAATCTTAACAAAGATTTTTCCAGCAAACAGCCGGGTGGAAATTACATGGTGCTTTTTTCCCAATTCCTCCATATCCAATCCTGTAATATCCTTTTCCCATATCTTTCCATCAAATTCTTTGATGATCTCACCCGGAACAGTCTGAAGCAGGATTTTCCCTTTATCAATAATGGCCATGTTGGTGCAGAGATTGCTCACATCATCTACAATATGTGTGGAGAGGATGACAATGATATCTTTACCAATTTCTGACAACAGGTTATGAAACCGTCTTCTTTCATAAGGATCGAGGCCGGCAGTTGGTTCATCCACGATGATAAGCTTCGGATTTCCAAGCAATGCCTGGGCGATGCCAAAACGTTGCTTCATACCACCGGAAAAAGTTCCGATACGCTGTTTCCGGGCCTCCCAGAGGTTTACTTTCCTGAGCAAATATTCTACCTGTTCCTTTCTTTCTGACTTAATATAAATCCCCTTCAGCATGCTTAGCTGATCCAACAGATCGATGGCTCTGTCTCTAGGGTAAAATCCAAATTCCTGCGGGAGGTAGCCAAGATTTTGTTTTAACTCCTGTTTCTGTCTGAGGACATTCAGATCATCCATTTGGATTTCACCGGAATCGGCGTCCTGCAAGGTTGCGATGGTCCGCATCAGGGTTGATTTTCCGGCACCGTTGGGACCCAGAAGCCCAAATAAACCGTTGGGAATGGTTAAGGAAACATTATCCAGCGCATGAACCCCGTTGGAGTAGGTTTTCGATAAATTATTTATTGTCAGATTCATATTGTTTAATTTTTGTTTTCAATTGATGAAGCAAAATTGACATGTTCTGTTTAATTTTGGAAATATATGTGATGAGCAATTTTTTTTTGTGACGAACAACGATAGGTTGTGATAAAAAGCCTTTATCACATAAATTTAATAATAAAGGAAAATGTGAATTACTTTGCCTGAGGATTTTTGCAGATGACAAAGAAGATTTTATTCAATATCGGATTCTGGCTTTTTCTATGGCTGACATTCGGTTTTTCCATGATCCGGTTTGAACCGGCAGCTCAGTCATTCAGAATTGCTGCACTGATCATCTTCCCGCTGATTATCCCCGTTTATATTCACGATTTCATTTTCGATTATTTTATCATCAAAAAACGATACTTCCTTTACTTTATCAGTACGGCAAGCCTGGTTTTATTTTTTGGTTATATTATTCGTGAATTCCAGCATTATATGGAACCGTCGGGAAGCTCTGAAACTTATATTTCTTTGCTTTTCATCATGGTGTTGTATACCGGAGCAAGGTACTTCAGGATTGGCACCCAGCAGCGAATACGAATTAAGGAAGAAGAAGATCGCCGGATAAAAGCCGAGATGGAACTGAAGGAGCTTGAGGCTAAACAGGCGCAG
This sequence comes from uncultured Bacteroidales bacterium, assembly GCA_963749345.1. Classification (GTDB taxonomy): domain Bacteria; phylum Bacteroidota; class Bacteroidia; order Bacteroidales; family JAADJA01; genus JAADJA01. Next base: position 2,958,415 of record CAVVMO010000004.1, read on the forward strand.
GCCGAGCTTAATATGCTGAAATCACAAGTCAATCCTCATTTTCTTTTTAATTCGCTAAACAGTATTTATTCGCTTATTTTAAGCAAATCGGATATAGCGGCTGATACGGTGATGAAGTTATCCGATCTGATGAGATATTTACTGGAAAGTTCACAGAAAAGAAAAGTGCTGGTGAAGCATGAACTTGATTTTCTTCAAAATTACATTGACCTGGAAAAAATACGGCTTGGAAAAAAAGCAACGGTGAATTTTGAATGTAAAGGTGATCCGGGTGGTAAAATCATCTCCCCTTTACTTTTAATCCCTTTTGTCGAAAACTGTTTCAAACACGGGATAAGTGTGAATCCGGCGGATAATATGATAGATATTTCGATTCTACTAGAAGAAAGTGTCCTGATCCTCCGGACTTCGAATAATATTGCACCCAGGCGAATTGATCTGGCGTCAAAGAAATCCAGCACAGGAATTGAAAATGTTAAAAAGCGATTGGAGCTTTTATACACTGATAAACATCAGCTTGAAATTAAAGAGGAGCAAAACAAATTTTTAGTAAATTTAGAAATTGAAATTTAGTACCCATGGAAATTAAATGCCTGATCATTGACGATGAAGTATTGGCACAGAATGTTATTGAAAACTACATTTCAACCATTCCCACGTTAAAGCTGGTTGGGAAATGCGATAACGCTGTTGAAGCCATTTCTTTTTTGCACAACAACCCTGTTGATCTGCTTTTCCTGGATTTAAACATGCCCGAACTGAGCGGTCTCGACATGCTGAAAACCCTAACAAAACCTCCGAAAGTTATCCTTACAACTGCTTATTCCGAATACGCCCTTGAAAGTTATGAATATGGAGTAGTGGATTATTTATTAAAGCCGATTAAACTGGAACGGTTCATCAAATCGGTTAACAAAGTAGTAGCGCAATTTAATCAGCCGACCGTGCACGATGAACATAAGGCTGAAGCAAGGTTGTACACCATCTTTATTAAAGACGACCAGGTCACTTATCAGGTAAGTGCAGAAGATATTCTTTATGTGGAGGCTTACGGGAATTACCTGAAGGTACATACACCCGGAAAAGTTTATGTTACCCGCGAAACCATGCATGATATTGAGAAAAAGCTACCTGAGCATGTATTTATGCGGGTGCATAAATCGTTTATCATTTCGCTTTCAAAAATTCAATCCATTAGCGGAAACCGCGTTTACATCAATCAGCAGGAGATACCCATTGGTGAAATGTATAAGCTGGCGCTAAAACAAAAAATTGGCTCGATCCATTAAATCATGTCCACCTGATAAAAACAAAAACCATCAACTGACAGAGACACTTGCCCATAAGAGTTCTAGGGAGAAGCGAAAATAGAATTCCTACTTGTCTAACATAAAATCATACAGGTATCCCGGTATCCCGCAATGAAAGATTTCATGTCGCCCAAACGCAAAATTTGCATTTCTAATGTGGAATTTGGATTAATGTAATATATTTGAGCACTTATTTCCGGGAAAAAGCATCCTTATTTCTTTTCATAAATATCAAGGATAATAAGTAATAACAAACAAATGTTAAATTATGGCAGGTTCCAGAACTCAAAACTTAAAAAGCCTGATTGGGAATACTCCTCTATTAGAAATTCATTTCCGATTAAAGGGAGAAGATAGAGTGATTTATGCTAAGGCCGAAAACCTGAATATGACCGGTAGCATTAAGGACCGGATGGCTTTTCACATTTTGAGCCAGGCATACGAGCGCAGCACCCTTGAGGCAGGAATGCAGATTTATGAAGCTACCAGCGGGAATACCGGAATTTCTTTTGCAGCGATAGGAAAAGCGCTTGGACATCAGGTGAATATTTTCATGCCTGACTGGATGAGCCAGGAAAGAAAGGATCTGATCAAAAGCCTTGGCGCCACTATAAAATTGGTCAGCAAGGAGGAAGGCGGTTTTCGCGGGAGCATCGAAATGTCTGGTAATGCCTGCAGGAAAACGAATGGATTCCTGCCCAATCAATTCTCCAATGAAGATAACATCGATGCGCATTATCTTACCACCGGTCCGGAACTCTGGTGGCAGTTAAAATACCGGAACCTGAAACCCGATGCCTTTATAGCCGGAGTGGGAACAGGCGGGACAATTATGGGCGTCGGGAAGTTTTTAAAGGAGCAGGATCCAAATATCAAAGTCTATCCCCTTGAACCAGCAAATTCACCTACACTCTCCACAGGATATAAAATAGGCAAGCACCGGATTCAAGGTATTTCGGATGAATTTATTCCGTCCATTATTAATTTTGAAAACCTTGATGAGGTTGTTGCAATAGACGATGGGGATGCCATCATCATGGCTCAGAAATTATCTTACGAACTGGGCATAGGAGTTGGAATTTCATCCGGAGCCAATTTTCTCGGAGCATTAAAGATACAGAATAAGCTTGGCAGAGATAAAACGATTGTAACAGTGTTTCCCGACAGCAACAAAAAGTATTTAAGCACCGATCTTCTCAGGGATGAACCGGTTAAAGAGGATTTTTTGTCGCAGGATATTGAACTCCTTCATTTCAGGGCATTAAAAAGGGTCTGCCATACCTGCTGCGAACCGGCTGATTGTGTAGAAAATTTGTTTGCTGACGGTATAGTTAAACTTCCTCATTGCCCGAGGAGATCATAGTTTAAATATCAGCTAAACAAATGCCGACAGCTTATTCAGGGTGATTTATTTCCAGGAGATCCAGTAATAAGATGGTCTTTATTAAACCGTCCTGTAATTATGTGTGACAGGCAGGAATTCGTCTTCATTCACTGCTTCAGGGTTTCTTTTCCGATAATCGAAATAGGGGAGTCCCGGTGTTTCAGCCTGCTGGTTCCAGTATGACGGACTTACGATTTCACCTGTTGGCCTTGTGAGTGAGTTCTCATAAACAGCAATCATAGGATTGAAAACCAAATCAGTAACACCGATGGTATAAGTATCTACTTGCGGTGCAATCTTAGCCTCAGCCTTAACCTCCACCTCGCCTTTAGCCTCAGTTTTAGCCTTAGCTTCATCCTTTTCAGTTTTTACCTCAAACTTATTGAATTCAAGCAACCCTTTCAGGAAGTTTATCCTTTCCAAAGAAATACCAGATTCAACAACCGTGCAAAGCACGTTGTCTATTTCCTTTACGATATGTTTGCCTTTATTGAGTGCCATAAAATTTAAGATTCAATTAAAAAACGTTTTAGTGAACTTTGGTGTTTTGGTGTTTTTGTGGCATTATTTATTATATGGTTTTACATTCCAATGCTAAGCATCTTAATGAACTCATAAATCGGACTTAAAAAACCAATGAAAAATATACCAATCACACACAAAAGCAACGCTGCCCTTGTTGTCAGATCGCTTCTGAAATACGCAATTGGACTATCATTTTTATTGATGAACATAGCTTTTACAACAAGCAGGTAATAATATAAGGATATGGTTGCATTCAACACCGCAATAAATACCAACCAGTAATATCCCTGATGAGCAGCAGATGTAAACAGGAAAAATTTTCCAAAGAATCCGGCAACAGGCGGAATTCCTGCAAGGGAGAACAAAGCCAGCATCATCGTAAGGCTCAGCTTAGGATTGGTCTTATACAAACCATTGTAATCATCCATATTTTCTTTGCCGGTGATAACCGAAATTGCTGAAACTACTCCGAATGCTCCTAGATTTGAGAAAATATAAACAAGTACAAAATAAATAACAGTTGACATCCCGAGGGCTGTGCCGTCAATAATCCCCAGCAAAATAAAGCCTGCTTGTGCAATGGATGAAAAAGCCAGGAAACGCTTCATGTTCTTTTGCCTGATCGCAAAGAGGTTACCGATGGTCATGGTGATGACGGCGATAACATAAACCAGTTCCTTCCATATTTCGGCAATGGAATAAAAAACGGTGTACAGCACAATGGTAAAAATAAATGCTGCTGCACCTTTAGAGATCACCGACAGGTATGATGCCACATTCACCGGAGCTCCTTCATACACGTCAGCCGTCCACAAATGGAATGGAACCAGCGAAATCTTGAATCCCATACCGGCAAAGAAAAAGATAAATGCCATTACCTGAAGCGGTCCATGGAGTGACGAAACAGCGACATCAGTAAAATACAATGAACCTGTTGTTCCATATATCATTGACAAACCGTAAAGCATGATTCCGGATGAAAGAGCAGAGGAGAGGATCAGCTTTATCCCCGCTTCGGAGCTGATGCTCTTGAAACGATCATAAGCCGCTAAAGCTGCAATAGGTATTGTGGCCAGTTCCAGCCCGATGTAAAACATCAGGAAATGTCCGGAGGAGATCATGAAGTTCATGCCGATGAGCGTGGAAAGGATGAGCATGTAAAACTCGCTGACTTTGTTTTCGTATTCAGGTTTCTTTATCCAGCCGGCAGTTTGAAGAAACAAAATCATCACCCCAATATTCAGGATGTTCTTCATCATGGTTGTCAGGTGGCTTGAACGATACATATCACCGAAAAGGGAACCTTCGGGAACCGGCAAAAAACCAATAACGGTTACCATAAAAAATGAAACCAGCGATATCCAAATAAGCCTGTTTTTCCCGACATCCGATAACTCAGCGATCAGGATGATGAGTGTGACAATCGTAAGAACGATTTCGTGCCTCATCAGTAAAAAACTTTCCAGGTTCATATATTAATGTTATTATCTTTTATCAAACTAAAAAATCTTTACGGCAATATTGCCTGGCTCAGTTGCAGAATAATCGGTTGAAGGCTTTCACTGATCATATCCGACAGCCAGAGCGGTGCCAATCCGATACCGGCAATGGCGGCGATCAGGACACCTGTCGAAAGCCTTTCATACCAGGTGGCATCAGTAAATTTCAGATATTCGCTATTCTTTAACGGTCCCAGCAATAGAATTCCTACAACCCGAAGAATATATACTGCTGTGATGACAATTGAAGATGCCGCTATGATGGTTAATACACGATGAAAAGTATCAGTATGCTGGAATGCTCCGAAAAAATGGTCATTTCAGCTACGAAACCACTTAATCCGGGTAATCCTAATGAAGCAAGACCGGCAATTACATAGCATACACCAAGAAACGGAATCACTTTCATCAGTCCGCCCATTTCGTTGATCATTCGGGTATGTGTTCTGCCATAGATCATGCCGATGAGTGCAAAGAAAAGGGCTGTCATCAGTCCATGCGATACCATCTGAATAACGGCTCCGTTGAGTGCCGTTTTATTCATCATCAGGATGGCAAACAATACCAGTCCGCAATGGCTTACTGAAGAATAAGCATTAATGTATTTCAAATCTTTCTGGAAAATTGCTCCGAAGGCGCCATAAACCACGCTGAAGCCGGTAAGCATAAGGAATATCCAGGACAATTCATGTGCTGCATCCGGCAACAGGAACATGGCAACCCTGAAAGCGCCATAACCTCCAAGTTTCATCAAAACGCCGGCATGAAGCATAGAAACTGCAGTGGGCGCTGAAGCATGACCATCCGGTGACCAGGTATGGAAAGGGAAAAGCGCTCCCAACACACCAAATCCAATAAATGTCATCGGAAAGAAAAACCTTTGCGCTTCGATGGGAATGTGCACTTTTGATATCTCGAGAATATTGAAGGTGAGATTCCCACCATCTGCATTTGAATTGAAATAAATCCCCAATAATCCCACAAGCAACAATGCAGAACCGCCCATCAGCATCAGTGTCAGTTTCATCGCAGAGTATTCTTTCGGACCGCTGCCCCAAATTCCGATTAAAAGGTACATCGGTATAACTGCAACTTCATAAAACAAAAACATGGTGAATAGATCGATGGAAATGAAGAAGCCGAAAACTCCGCTGGATAACAGAATCAGTGAAATGAAAAATTCCTTTGAGAGAAAATCCACAGACCACGATGCAAAGATTCCTGTAAAGACAATCACTCCGGTGAGCATGATCATGGCAACGGAAATTCCGTCAACTCCAATGGCGTAAGTGATGTTCAGGCTCTCAAACCAGGTATAGCTGTGCATGAATACCATTTCTGCAGTATTTCCTGCTCTTCTTTCGGCAAGGTATATGAAGACCAATACTATCGCTAAAATCAATTGAACGCTCATTCCGATGGCAGCCGCCATGCGGGTCTGATGCATGTTCTTTGTAAAAATGATCGCCGTTACTGTGAGAACAGGGACGATAACAAACCAGGTTAAAAAATCCATCTTCTGCTTATTTTAAACAAAGAAATAAATGAAAACAAAAACCAAAACAATCACCCCGGAAACAAACACAAATCCATACTTCTGGAGTTGTCCGGATTGAAATCCTTTAATCCGTTCAGAAGTTTGGTTTGTCACCCAGGAAACACCATTCATGGTTCCATCTACAATGTGTCTGTCGAACCAGGCTACCGGGCGCGATATATTATTAAAGATGATCTTTTTGGTGACAAAGAGGTAAACTTCATCAATATAAAATTTGTTGAATGACCAGTTGTATAGATGCTTCAGGCGATCTGACATCTTCTCAGGTATGCCACTTTCTTTTTTATAGAACCACATGGCAACAAGGATGCCGAGAATACCAATTAAAATGGAAGGTATCGCAATTTTCCATTCAATGTGTGCTTCAAAAGGTATTCCATCCGAAGTAACCAGTGAACTAAAAGGAATAAATCCTGTAAAAACTGAAGCAATGGCAAGGATCATCAAGAGGAATCGTCATCACCTTTGGCGATTCATGTGGCGTGTGATGATAATGCCTGTCTTTTCCCCAAAAAACATTAAAATACAAACGGAACATATAAAATGCTGTAAGACCTGCAACTAAATATTCAATTGCGAAAAGGATTTTATCATGTTCAAAAGCTGCTGTCAGAATCTCATCTTTGCTGAAAAATGCCGATAATGGAGGAACGCCGGCAATGGTCAAGCAAGCAATAAGGAAGGTTATATGTGTGATCGGTAAGGTATTTTCTCAATCCGCCCATTTCAGTCATATAATTTGAATGAACAGCATGAATAATAGCTCCGGCTCCAAGGAATAACAACGCCTTGAACATGGCATGGGTAAACAAGTGGAACATGGAAGCCATAAATCCCAAGTCCATGATGATCTCCATATCCTGAAACACCAAGTGCAAGCATCATGTAACCGATTTGCGACATGGTCGAAAAAGCCAGCACACGTTTAATGTCGGTTTGAGTACAAGCAATGACTGCTGCAAACAGTGAGGTAATGCCACCCACATAAGCAACGATTGTCAAAGCATCGGGTGCAGTGAAAATATAAAGTGGGAAAAGTCTTGCTACAAGGTAAACCCCGGCAACAACCATGGTAGCAGCATGGATCAGCGCTGAAACTGGAGTTGGACCTTCCATGGCATCAGGTAACCAGATGTGTAGCGGAAACATCGCTGATTTACCTGCACCTCCCATGAAAATTAATACCAATGCCCAGGTCATTACTGAAACACCCATGAAAGTCATTGTGACTTGGCTGGGTAATCATTGCTCCATTAGGATCGGTGAGGGATACAAAATCAAAAGTACCGCTGATAATAAGATAAAATCAAAATGCCGATCAGGAAACCAAGGTCAGCAAAGCGGGTAACGATAAATGCCTTCTTCCCGGCAGAAACTGCTGATCGGTTTTTCATAATAAAAACTAATTAACAGGTAGGATGAAACCCCTACTAATTCCCAGCAGATATACATCTGGAAAATGTTGGTTGCCACAACCAATCCCAGCATCGAAAAGCTGAACAAGGGAAAGGAATGCAAAAAACCTTGAATATCCCTTTTCGCCATCCATATAACCAATGCTGTAAATATGAACCATCAACGAAACGGTTGTAATCACGACCAGCATCATCACCGAAATGGGATCAATAAGAACCCCAAGGTCGATGTGAAGTTTATCGGTCAGGTGGAGCCATGTGGTATTGAAAGCAATAATCTTTTCAAACGATTCTGATACCGGCAGGCCGGTTAAAGAAATATTGATAAGCCGTAAAATAGGACATAAATGTAGTGATCGCCCATTCCAAAAGTGCCGATATAGCCTGATAGCTTTGGTTTGATAGAACCACTGGTAAGCCCTAAAACCACAAACAGGATCAGGGGTAAGAGTGGAATCCAAATTGTATAACTATAATCCATTTCTGTCTGATTGAATTTGTTGTTTTATTTAATATCCGAACGGTTAAAACTTCATTGAATCGACCCGTTCCACGTCGATGTTTGTAAACCTCCTGTAAACACTGATGATGATTGCAATTGCTACAGCAGCTTCTGCAGCAGCAACAGCAATAATAAACAAGGAGAAAAAATGGCCCTGCAACTGATCGGGATATAAAAACCTGTTGAATGCAACAAAGTTGATGTTAACCGAATTCAAAATCAATTCGACCGACATCAGAATGGTGATCAGGTTTTTCCGGGTCAGAAAACCATAAATCCCGATGAAGAACATCAGCGTACTGACGATTAAAAAATAATTAAGGGAATTCCTGCTGTCATATTAATCGGTCTTTTTATCTTTTTTAGCAATTACAATTGAAGCAAACATTGCGGCAAGCAAAAGGATACTGATCACCTCAAAAGGCAAGGCATATCCATTTCTATTATAATTAAGCAAGGCTTTTCCGATGACGTCCATTGTTGGATTATCAGGCACCGCAATCGTTGAATTGAATCCATAATTCAAAATGGTGATAATGCTGAGAATAGCTCCGGCAGCAACAGCGATGCCTGAAAAGAGCTGCTTTTTAAACCCGACGGATTCAAATTTTTGGCTGATATGGCTGGTGAGCAATATGGAGAAAATGATCAGCACCACAATCCCTCCTGCATAGAGTGTAAGCTGAACGGCAGCAAGAAAATGATAGTTGAGCATAAAATAAACCCGGCAGTTGAAACAAGCACGAACAAAAGGTAAACGGCTGCCCTGAGAATCCGGCGGCTGGTCACCGTAAGAATAGAAAATAATACGATGGTCGCTGAAAACAGAAAGAAAATTATTTCGCTAATTGTCATTTGTCAACCCCTTTCATTAACACTGATCCTGGTCTGTTAAGCACTTTCGTTAATTTGCTCCTGTCGAAAACTGCATGTTCAAAGGTCTGATCCATTTTCAGTGCATTTGAAGGACAGGTTTTTACACATAAATTGCAAAAAGTGCACATCCCAAGATGATAAATATGTTTGGCTATTTCTTTCCTTTTTTTACCGTCTTCTGTCACCACAGTTCTGCTGATGATTTCGATGGAGCCGTTCGGGCAGTTCATTTCGCAAATGCCGCATGCTGTGCAACGGTGATGGTTATTTTCGTCGTGGATCATCACCACTTCACCCTTGAACCGCTCAAACATTTCGAGTTTCTTCCGGTTCTCAGGATATTGTTGAGTAACAATCTGCCGCGGATGAATGAAGTAATATCCGGTTACCTTCATTCCTTGATACAGGGCATAAACGCCTCTGAATATTTCTGCCAGGTAATTGATAATACTTTTCATGCCTAAAAATGCCAGCCTTTTAAAACAATAAATGCCATTAAAATAATATTGAATAGATTGATGGGAAGCAAATACTTCCATTCAAGTGTAAGTAACTGATCAATTCTCAACCTCGGGAAGGTCCATTTGAACCACATCATAATAAAGATCACAAAAGCAGTTTTACCTGCATACCAGAAGAAAGGCGGAATGTAATCCATAATATTGTTAAACATTTCCCATCCGCCGACATGAAGCGGCATCCAGCCTCCAAGGAAAACAGTAGCTGCAATGGATGCTACGATAAACATATTCATGTATTCAGCCAGGAAGAAGAAAGCGAACTTGATCCCTGAGTATTCGGTATGAAATCCTGCGGTAAGTTCTGATTCAGCTTCCGCAAGGTCAAAAGGGCCACGATTGGTTTCTGCAGTACTGGCAACCAGGAAAACAAGAAATGCAATGATTGCCGGGATGTGGCCTGTAAAGAGGAACCAACCGCCTCGCTGGGCTTCCACAATGGTTGAAAACTGTAAACTGCCTGCCAGGATAACAATTGTGATGAGCGAAAGACCTACCGATAATTCATAGCTCACGATCTGTGCACCGCTTCTCATCGCACCAATTAACGAATATTTGTTGTTGCTCGACCAGCCGGCGATCAGGATTCCGATAACACCCATCGAAGATACTGCAATGACATAAAAAACGCCGATGTTGAAATCAAGGGCATGAAGTCCTTTGGCAAATGGAATGGCAGCAATAGCCATGAATGACGCGATGATGACAATAAAAGGAGCAATATTGAAAAGCAGTTTATCAGCGTTTTTAATCGGGATCAGTTCTTTTAGTAAAAGCTTGATCAAGTCGGCGATGGTTTGGAAAAATCCATAAGGTCCAACCCGGTTAGGTCCAACGCGGCATTGCATGAATGCGCATATTTTTCGTTCGGCATATACTAAGTAAAGCCCGACTACTGCATAAAACGCGAGGATGGCGACCCCTATAAGGATCATTTCGATGGTCACTGCCCAAAATGGCGACATGCTCGACATCAGGGCTTCATCGATGCTTGATGTAAATGATGATAAATCGTAAATATCAAACTTCATAATTGCTGTTTTCATTAATCCTGCCGTTATTATCTGTCCATATCAGGAACTACAAAATCAAGGGAACCGCTGATGGCTACCAGGTCAGCGATCTTCTGATCCTTGCTCATTTGGTGAAGCGCTGCCAGGTTGCTGAAATTGGGCGAACGGAATTTCATCCGGTAAGGATTTTTGTTTCCGTCACTTACTATGTAAACCCCAAATTCACCGCGAACAGCTTCCACACGCTGGTAATATTCTCCTTCCGGCAATTTAATAACCGGCTTCATTTTTACTGCAAAATCTCCTTCCGGAATATTATCGATCAATTGTTCAATGATCAGCATGGATTCCCACATTTCATCTATCCTCGCCTTGTAGCGATGGAAAGTATCGCCTTCTTCGTACAATACTTCTTTGAATTTAGCAAATGGATAAGCACTGTAAGGCTGATGAACCCGAACATCGCATGAAAATCCCGAAGCTCTGCCTGAAGGTCCTGTTACACCAAAAGCAATAGCATCTTCTTTCGAAAGGAATCCGATTCCTTTGGTACGTTCCTGCATAATAGGATTGCCGGTTAAGCAACTGATCGTATTCAGGTAATTTTTTCCTGAAATATTTAATAAATTCTTTTGTTTTTTTCTGAAAGTTGGGATGAATATCATTCATCAATCCACCCGGTACATTATAACTCAGCAGTAGCCTTGCACCAATGGTTTCCTCAAAAATGTCAAGAATTTTTTCGCGGTCGCGCAAACCATAGAAAAATGTTGTCAGTGCACCAAGGTCCATTCCAAAGGCACACCACCAAAGCTGATGTGAAGCGATCCTGTTCAATTCATCCATAATGGTACGGATGTATTTGACCCTGGCGGGAACTTCAACTTCAAGTGCATTTTCAACAGCGAGGCAAACGGCTTCATTCAGAATGTTTGCTGAAAGATAATCCAGCCGGTCGGTGAGGTGAATGATTTGCTGATAGGTCAGCTTTTCGGTCATTTTTTCAATGCCTCTGTGAATATAACCCAACTGCGGCCTGACCTCCTTGACCATTTCTCCCTGAAGCTTCAGCATCAACCTGAGAACACCATGGGTGGACGGATGCTGAGGCCCCATGTTAATGGTAAATTCTTTCTCCTCAACAAGGGGGGTTATAATTTCTTCTGTCATTTATACAGTAATTATTAAGGATTAAGGAATTAGGAATTAAGATTTTTTGCCTTGATTGTTTTTATTGCTGCTGAAAAAATTGAAACTAATTCGTTGGCTTCTTTCAGTAAAAAATTCAACTCTTTTTTATCACATTTCAGTTCCAAATCATTAATAAATTCAAGCCAGAATAAACTTTCATCAGCTTCCTCATCAACTACTTTAAGTTTATTTAGGAAATCAGCACTTGATTTTCCTCTGCAAGCCGCTCTGTAATTTGCAGCGACAGATGACGATGCTTTCAATAATTGAAACGACACAGTATCACTTGCCCTATTTTGTTCAATTGTCATCATAAATCTGAAAACTCTTAAGGCAAACTTTTTTGTTCTATCTTTTAATTCCTCTTTGGTCATTTCCTAATTCCTAAATCCTAAATCCTTATTCCTAAATCCTTAATCATTTTAAAGTTATCTTTCAACAATATTAATTTCATCAACATAATCTTTTCTCAAAGGGAAACCCACCCAGTCGTTGTCAAGGAAAATTTTTCGCAAATCGGGGTGACCTGAAAATTTGATTCCAAATAAATCAAATATTTCCCGCTCATGATACTCTGCTCCGATCCAAATTTTGCAAACCGAGTCAATTACCGGATTATTCTTATCAGCGATCTTTGATTTCATTACGATCTGGTGGCGGTGTTTGGTTGAGTCAAGGTGATAAACTATTTCAAAACGGTCGCTGTAATCAACGGCGCTTTCGCAAAAAAGATAATCGAATTGTAACTCCTGTGTATTTTTTAAAATTTCCGAAAGCTGAAGAAGCTGACTTTTATCAACCGTTAAAGTAAGGTATTGCTTTCCTTCTGTAATTTCGATTCCAGGAATTTTTGATAAGATAAGCTCGGTAACCTTTTGTTTTTCCATTTGATTCGGTAACAATTTATTTAACCTCTTTTTTGGATTGCCTCTTCTTTGTAATGCGTTCCAGTTTTATTTTCCGCTGAAGCTGCATCACACCATACAGCAAGGCTTCAGGGCGGGGAGGGCAACCCGGAATATAGACATCAACCGGTATCACATGGTCAACGCCGCGGATCACATGGTAGGAGTTATAATAGAATGGTCCGCCAGAGATAGCACAGGCGCCCATAGCAATCACATATTTTGGCTCAGCCATCTGGTCGTAAAGCCTTTTCAGAACGGGCGCCATTTTGTTTGTAATGGTTCCGGCCACAACAATCACATCAGCCTGACGCGGGCTTGCACGATAAACCTCTATTCCAAACCGTGCAAAATCATGGCGGGAAGCTCCGGAAGCCATCATTTCGATGCCACAGCAACTGGTTGCAAAGGTCAATGGCCAGATGGAATTTGATCGTCCCCAATTGACCAAAGAATCAACAGTTGACAGAAGAATATTTCCGCGTTCCTGCTCAAATTCCTTCAGCGACTCATTGTCCCTGAAATCAGAATCTTTCATTGATTTTATTCCCATATCAAGGCATGTTTTTTCCAGGCGTACAATAATCCTAATCCCAATACAGTAAAAAAGATCAATATCTCAACAAAAGCTACCATCCCAACTTCTTTCATCACAGCCGCCCAGGGGAAAATAAATACGATTTCAACATCAAAAATGAGAAACAGCAACGCATACAGGTAGTAACCTATATTGAACTGCAGCCAGGTAACACCTTTGGTCGGTACACCGCATTCGTAAGCTTCTGACTTTTGAGGATTGGTGGAGGTGGGGGCGATAAAGGATGAAAACAGGATGGCTCCACCCACCAATGCTAACCCTACAATGAAAAATAAAATCAGACTTTCACTGCTCATAATTTAATCTGTTTGTTATAATAATTTCGATTTCGAAAAAATCGGGGCGAAATTATACAAATATCTATATGTATTGTAATGAAAATTAATTTTTTTGAGGATCTTTTTTCTTGACTATATGAAATCCAGATCATTACTTACTGTTTGGTGTCGTATAAAACATTTTCAAAATTATCTTAATATGAATTATTTTGAAGTTTTTCAAAAATTTCGAATACAAAAGTTGCAGGCATAATGACCAAACTGAACGTTATTTGTTTATAAAGCTCATTTGTATATTCTCGGGACAATTACCCTGCCTCCCGCGCTGAATTGAGATCAATTTAAAGTAAAACCAATTTGATCTCTTTTCGTAGTAAAGTTAAGATGGACCCTAATCTGGTTTTTGAAGCAACAGGTATTCAGCCAGATAAAAACTGTGATTGCTGGTTTGATCTTTTAAATCCTTCTGGATTTGGGTAATGGATAATTCAAATAGGATTATGCCAGGCTGATTTGGATGTAAGTTTTAAAATTATGTACTTTTGAAAAGTAAATTTTTTCCTCATGACAATGAAAAATAAATTCTATTTCTGCACAGTAATTATAGCCTTTGCGATGCTTCCCTGCTTATCCGGTTTGGCGCAGGTAAAAGTATACCATGTTGCTGAAGGTGTAAACTTAAATGACAAACAGGGTCTGTATTATGCCCTTCCCCGAACACTGATAAAAGTAAATTTAACATTAGACAAGACGGAATACTTTGCCGGACCCTATGCTGCATATGCCGGTAAGTATCTTGATCTGGAGAATGTTTCAACGAACGACTATAATGAATATTCCATCACTGAAATAAGTCTGAGTACGCTTTCCGAACCCGACCCTGCCCATTATTATTTTGCCGAATTTGATGATAAAACCATCAAAGAGGGAAGTGCAATGTTGTTTTCATTATCCGATGCCGGACTGATATCAGGTCTTGACGGAAGTGTTTTAAAAAATACGATAAAAGAAAACATTACTAAGTTTTCCGATAAGCAAAATGTGTATGCCGGATTGTTTAATTATTCTGCCGAAACAAACCTTTATGAGAAAGCTGATACCGTTATCAGGAAGGTGGTTGTGGATACGGTGACGGTCGAGAAAAAATATCTCGACAAGAAATGGGTCGAGAAAAGCACCGAGCAGAAAGCCGTTGAAGCAGCCAACATGGTAACTAAACTTCGTGAAAACCGCTTTAACTTACTTACCGGTTATCAGGAGGTTGCTTTTGATGCAGGGACTATGGCTTATATGGACAAACAGCTTAAAACCCTGGAAGACGAGTACCTGTCGCTCTTCATCGGGATTACTGTTAAAAAGACATTGCACTACACTTTAACCGTTTTACCGGACCCTGAACACGAGTTTTCTTCCATCCCGGTATTTGTCTTTTCGGAAAGAATTGGTGTAAAAGATATAACTGCGCCAGGAGGAGAAAAAATTAACCTGAAGATCGAGCTATCTGATCCCTTAAAGACGCTTTTGTCTGTTAACAATGAAAGAGAGAATTCTTATAAGGGGGACAAAGGGTTCAGCTATCGTATACCGGTGATGGCTAAAGTTAGTATAGAAGTAAACAACGATCTTAAATCAAGCGGAGTTTTCCCAATCGCTCAGTTTGGAAGTGTTACTTATCTGCCATCTACGATTTCATCTGTCCAGTTTTTCCCTGAAACCGGCGGAATAAAGAATGTGATCATTGAATAAATTCCGGGTTTTGCTTCAGGCAATTCCTTTAAATATGCTTTGATAAAAATTTCCTACAATGGGTACGAGTTTTTTATCTCCCTGAACAGCATAGATCAACCCTATTATAATAAATATTACGACTAGAAGACTCAATATTTTACCGACAATGCCGAATAACAAAAAGAGATGAAAAGTGATATGTAAACCTAAGGCCTGTCGCAAATGGTATGCTCCAAATTCAGTTTTATTCTTTCCATAGATTAAAAAAGCGATTATCCAGCCTACAATATAGATATAGCTTACAATTGCAACAGTTTTATCTTCTTTCGTGTTTTCCATGGTAATTTATTTTTCTCTTTTGCAAAAATATTGATTTCGAAAATATGAAACTTAATTTGTCAGCCTGTTAAAATAAAACGGGTTACTTTCCTGATGTTAAAAATATTTCAAATGAGGAGCCATCCTTAATTATCCCTGCTTGCTTCTTATATTCAATAACTCTTTTAGTGCAAATATCTCATCCCGGAATCTCGCAGCCTCAATGAAATCAAGCTCTTTCACAGCCGCCTTCATCTGTCGCTCTAACCTGGCAATCGCTTTTTCGATTTGATCTTTATTCATATATTGGACCAGCGGATCAGCAGCAATGTCGATACCTTCTTTTTCAATGTAGGCTTTCGGTTCAGCGGCTTTGGCATCGGCCACGGCAGTCTGCCCAAGAATGGATTGTATTGACCGGATGATCTGTCTGGGTGTAATGCCATGCACCTCATTATATTTCAATTGTTTTTCCCTTCGCCGGAGGGTTTCGTCGATTGTCTTTCTCATCGAATCCGTCATTTTATCGGCATAAAAGATCACCCTTGCATTCAGATTGCGTGCTGCACGGCCTGCTGTTTGAGTCAATGATTTTTCGGAGCGAAGAAAGCCTTCTTTATCTGCATCGAGGATAGCAACAAGGGAAACTTCTGGTAAATCCAGGCCTTCCCGAAGCAGGTTGACACCCACAAGCACATCGAAATCACCCAGTCGAAGGCCACGCATTATTTCCACCCGGTCGAGGGTCTCCACTTCCGAATGGATATAGCGGCAGTTAATATCCAGCCTGGCCATGTACTTTGTAAGCTCTTCCGCCATGCGTTTGGTAAGGGTGGTCACCAGAACCCTTTCACCTGCCTGTTTTCGCTTGTCAATCTCATCCAGCAGGTCGTCGATCTGGTTCAGGCTGGGCCTTACTTCAATGATGGGATCAAGCAAACCGGTTGGCCGGATCAATTGCTCCACCACTATACCTTCTGCTTTCTGAAGTTCGTATTCTGAGGGCGTTGCGCTCACATAGATCACCTGGTTGGCAAGGACGTCAAATTCATCAAATTTCAGCGGGCGGTTATCCATAGCTGCAGGCAACCGAAATCCGTATTCAACCAATGTAGTTTTACGTGATCGGTCGCCACCATACATTGCCCTGATCTGAGGTATTGTTACATGGCTTTCATCGATCACCAGCATAAAATCATCCGGAAAATAATCAATCAGGCAAAAAGGCCGGGTTCCGGGCTGCCTGCCGTCAAAATACCGTGAGTAGTTTTCAATGCCTGAACAATACCCTAGTTCTCTCATCATTTCGATATCATACATTACCCGGTCCTCGAGCCGTTTGGCTTCAAGGTGCTTTTCAGTTTCCTTAAAATACTGAACCTGCCGGATCATGTCGTGCTGGATTTCAGTAATAGCGGATTTCATTTTCTCATGAGAGGTGATAAAGATATTGGCCGGATAAATATTCAGGCTGTCGTATTTTTCAATCTTTTGCCCGGTTATAGGATTAAAAGTTTCTATCCCTTCGATTTCGTCACCGAAAAACATAATTCTGTAAGCCACATCGGCATATGCCGGAAAAACATCAACGGTATCGCCTTTTACCCTGAAATTTCCATGAATAAATTCTATCTCGTTTCTTGAATAAAGACTTGATACCAGCAATTTCAGGAATTTATTTCTTTGCAGGATATCTCCGGTTTTAATGTGAATGACATTGTTGGTGAAATCTTCAGGATTACCAATACCATAAATGCACGAAACCGATGACACCACGATTACATCGCGCCGGCCGGAAAGGAGGGAAGATGTGGCACTCAGCCTCAGCTTTTCAATTTCCTTGTTGATGGAAAGGTCTTTTTCAATATATGTGTTCGTGACCGGCAGGTAAGCTTCAGGCTGGTAGTAATCGTAGTATGAAACAAAATACTCGACTTTGTTTTCCGGAAAAAATTGTTTGAACTCGCCATAAAGCTGAGCCGCTAATGTCTTGTTGTGGCTAAGGATCAACGTGGGTTTTTGAACCTGTTGGATTACATTGGCAATGGTAAATGTCTTTCCTGATCCGGTCACACCCAGCAGAACCTGTTGTTGATCACCACGACGGATGCCTTCCACGAGTTGCTTAATGGCTTCGGGCTGGTCGCCCGTGGGCTGATATTCGGAGGTTATCTTGAAGTTCAAAATTTCAAGTTTCAGGTTTCAAGTTTCAGGCTTCACTTTTCAAGTTTCAATAACCTGAAACATTGAACTTGAAACCTGGAACCAACTTACTTTTTCGTTGGTTTGTATCCTCTGGCTTTTGCAGCATCTTCGAGGCGTTTCTGCCAACCCGACTTTTTCTTTGAAGGCCGTTTTTTATTTTCCTCTATTTTTTTATGGATCTTATCCTCGTTGATAAATTGCTTGATCAGCCACATTTGCCCGAAGGTTAATACATTGGCAAGGAAGTAATAGTAGCTCAGTCCGGAAGCGTAATTATTGAAAATTCCCAGGAACATAACCGGCATGATGTACATCATCGTTTTCATTCCCGGCAACTGTTGCTGCGACGAGCCCATCAAATCCTGGTTGATCTTTGTATAGATAATGGTTGAAATGGTCATGAGTAGTGTAAACAAGCTGACATGCGACCCATAGAACGGAATGTTGAATGGCAGATCAAGAATTGAATCATAGCTTGAAAGATCGTCCGCCCATAAAAATGCCTCCTGCCTCAGTTCGATGGCCGCGGGGAAAAACCTGAACAAGGCAATCAAAATCGGGAACTGCAGCAACATCGGAATACAACCTGCCATGGGGTTGACGCCTGCCTTTCGGTACAAATCCATGGTCGCCTGCTGCTTTTTCATCGCATCTTCCTTTTTGGGGAATTTTTGACCAAGCTCATCAATGTCGGGTTTCAGCAATCGCATTTTAGCCGATGAAATATAGGATTTGTAAGCGATGGGATACAGTACAATTTTTAAAAGTATGGTCAGGATTAAAATAATGATCCCGTAATTCCAGCCGAAACCTTCCAGAAAATTAAAGACCGGAAGCACAGCATAACGATTGATCCAGGCCATCAGGAAGAAACTCCAGCCCAGAGGAATTTGCCTTTCCAGGTCCAGCTTGTATTGCCTCAGGGTTTTGTATTTATTCGGTCCGAAATAGAACGACATGGGGATATTCGTCTTTTCAGATGGCGTAAAAGGCAGGTTTATAGCTGTTTCAAGCGACCGCAAATATTTTTTACTCTCCGGTTTTTCGAGGGTGAAAGCCTTGATTTTTGCATTCAGGAAATAGTCTTTGGCAATAAGCGTGGATGTGAAAAACCGTTGCTTGAATCCTATCCACTTTACCCTGGTAACCAGGTCTAATTCTTCATCTTTGGTTTCTGATAGAAAATCAACATCGTCCTGGTAATATTTATAGTAAACCGTGGGTCCATTGAACTGGTCGGTGCCTTTTTCAGTTTGAAGCAATTCAATATTCCAGCTCAGATCGATGTAATTGGTCCCGGCTTCCAAATGGTTACTCATCCCGACAAAATTGATGTCGAAGTCGAGCATAAATTCATTGCCTTTCAGTGTGTACAGGAATTCGATGTAGCTTGATTTGTTGAAAGCTGAATCCGCCTGATCGGCATAAAGGCGCATTGAAAAGCTTTGGGAATCTTTACCACTAACTTTTAAGTTTTTGCTATCAGCCGGTTGAAAATACAGGTCATTGGTGTTGATAATCCTGTTATTGGCAAAGAATGTCAGCCCAAAATTGGTTTTATTCGCATCAAAAAGGATGAGCGGAAGCGAATCGTAAGTATGATAATTTTTAAGTTCAACAGAAATAATCTTTCCACCCTTTGCAGAAATGCCGATTTTCATCAAATCGTTTTCAATCTGGTAAATCCCGTCAGTACCCACTGATGACCCTGTAAAAACACCAAGTTTATCGCGGTTGACCGGCTCATTTCCGGTTGTTCCAGCTGAAGTTTCAGTTTGAGAACCGGCTTGCTGATTAGCCCTGATTGAATCCTGTTTCTTTTGTTCTATGAACCTTACGAGTGCAATTGAATCCTGCATCCGTCTGGCTTGCAGGGTTGAATCCTGTTTGCGTTTAAATGCTTCCTTTTCTTCTTGCGATGGGGTCATCCAGATACTATATCCAATCAGGATAACGAAAATCAAAAGAAGGCCTATAATTGTATTTCTGTTCATGAATGAATTTATGTGAGCGGTTAAATCATTTTTATTGATTTATTTACATCAACCCAAAAACTGAATAACCTTTAGCGTTTTAACTTTTTAGGTCGGCAAAGATAAGGATTGTTGTAAAAGCCTTTCATTTTTATTTAAGTTAATTTTGCAAGCCTTACAAATCGCAGATGACAGCAGACCCGGTGAAAATTTACATCGCCCTTCCGGCTATGAATGAGCTGGAAAATATGGAACCGTTTATCCATTGCTGCAAAAACCAAACTTATCAAAACTTCAAGCTTGTCATTTGTGTTAATCAGCCCGATGACTGGTGGGAAAGGGAAAATAAGCTAAGTATTTGCAGGAACAATACACTCTCGATCGAATTCCTGAAAAAGATAAAAGATTTACCAATTGAGATAATTGACAGAAGCAGCAGAGGGAAAGGCTGGACAGGTAAAGATTTCGGTGTGGGTTGGGCACGCAAGACTGTAATGGATTATATCAATAAGGACAGGCGAATGAACATGACATCATTATCAGTCTTGATGCGGATACCCGGTTTAATCCAGACTATTTCAGTTCGATATTGGAAAATTTTCAAAAACACCCCAGTGCAGTGGCCTTATCAGTACCATACTATCATGAACTGACCGGCGATGAAGAAAAAGACAGGGCGATCCTCCGGTACGAAATTTACATGCGATATTATGCTATCAATCTTAGGCGGATCGGAAGCACGTATAGTTTTACGGCTATCGGTTCGGCCATGGCATTGCCAGTTAAATCATACAGGGCGATAGGAGGGATGACTCCACATAAAAGTGGAGAGGATTTTTACTTTTTGCAGAAGCTTAGAAAATTTGGACCGGTTTTAACCTGGAACAAAGAAAAAGTTTATCCCGAAGCCCGCTATTCCGACCGCGTTTTCTTTGGGACCGGGCCAGCCATGATCAAAGGCAGGGAAGGTGATTGGTCAAGCTATCCCATTTATCCATTTGAATTATTTGATGAAATAAGGGAGACATACGATTTGCTGCCTGACTTGTTTTTGAAAGATGTATTCACACCAATGGATGATTTTATTGAGGAAAAATTCGCCAATCAGAATATTTGGCAACCATTAAGGGAAAACTTCAAAACCAGGGAACAGTTTGTAAAAGCTTGCCATCACAAGATAGACGGTCTAAGGATTTTGCAATTCCTGAAGTGGCGGAATTCCAATAGTGTTCACTCAGACGAAGAAAACCTGGCCCGGTGGTTTGAAAAATTTCATCCTCAAAATTTAAAGCAGCTTGAATTTTGATTTTTCGAAATTTGCATTTTTAGCGAACAGCATTAGCGAATTGAATTTGCTTAGGGATATTCTGGCAGCGATTGAAGAAGAATATCAAAAAAAAATATAAATAATTAAACCCTTTGTGTCGCTTTGTGTAAGCCTTTGAGAGCTTTGTGGTAAAAAGTTTTTAACCACAAGGAACACGAAGAAGGCTCAAAGAGCACAAAGTAGAAATGAGAAAATGATAATGTCAAATCTTCCTGATTCCAAATATAATTTGCTGGTCGTCACCGGACCCACAGCAACCGGAAAGACAGCTTTCGCCGCTAATCTTGCTTATCATCTGAATGGTGAGATCATCAGCGCCGATTCAAGGCAGGTTTACAGAGGAATGGACAGAGCCACAGGAAAAGATTTTAGTGATTATGTTGTAAACGAAACTCAGATACCATTTCATCTTGTTGACATAGTTGATCCGGGTTATGAATACAATGTGTATGAATTTCAAAAGGATTTTCTTGCAGTTTTTAATTCTATTACTGCAAAAGGCAAGCTGCCCATTTTATGTGGTGGTACCGGCCTCTATATCGAATCGGTGATTAAGGGTTACAGGCTGATTGATGTTCCTGCGAATCCAAAGTTGAGAGCAAGCCTCGAAAGCAAACCAGATAAGGAACTTATTAATCTGCTGAAATCATTTAAAACACCTCACAACGTCACCGACATCAGCGACCGGAAGCGGTTGCTCCGTGCCATTGAAATTCAGCAATACTATACCGATCATCCTGAAATTGATTTCTCCTTCCCCGAAATCCATCCTGTAATCTTTGGAATCCGTTTCGAACGGGAAACCATAAGGCAAAGGATTACCTCGCGCCTGAAAACCCGGCTGGAGGAAGGAATGATTCACGAAGTGAAAGACTTGCTTTCCAAAGGACTTAAACCAGAGCAACTCAAATTTTATGGACTGGAATACAAATACCTCACGCAATACGTCACCGGTGAGATCAGTTATGACGAAATGTTCCGGTTGCTGAACATCGCCATCCAGCAGTTTGCCAAGCGGCAGATGACCTGGTTTCGGAAGATGGAGAGGGAAGGGGTGAAGATAAAGTGGATTGACGGAAAGCTGAGCATGGAGGAAAAAGTAAGGCTGGCTTTGGATATTTTGAATGTGATTTGAGGTTCTATTTCCAAGCCTGTCACCAGTCCTGCTATCCCACATGCCTTTGCTGGAAGACTGGCGCTAGTTGAGGGTTACTGGTGGGGCGGGCTACTCGATTTTGCACTGGTTATTTATTTTCTTGGTTTATATTTTTCTTCCAATTCATCAATTATTTTTCTGATTGTTTTAGCTGAATCTGATATATAGTTCTCATTATTACGGCCAATACTAAATTCTACTTTTTGATTTGTAAATTCAATAATAAATTTGTCTGAATCAACACCTGTAATAATTACCTCAATATTATTTTCTGATTTAATTTTTTCTATTTTGTCAATGCTTTCAAAATCCATTTCATTTATAGTTTTTACAAGTTCAATAAAATCCGAATTCTCAAGAAGAACTGTTGTTGAATCAACAATCCAATCTCCAATCAATTCTGATTGATGTTCTGAAAAGTTCTCAGGCAGTTTGTTGTAAAAGCTAATCGTCCTGTCATTTTTTATTTCAACAATGTATTGAGGAGGAGGATTAGTAATTAAAAATGATTTTATCCTTATTATTCGGACAAGTGAGTCTTCATAAGCTACTATTTGGGCTAATAGTCCAGTTGAAGAAAATAGAAGAGGCAGAAGTATAAACCCGAATTTAATTATTACTCTTTTCATTTCATTACTAGTAAAATTATATCCAAAGATATAAAAAGAAAAAATCCTTTTCACTGGTTAAGTAAAGGATTCTTTCAATTCAGATCGTTACTGGTATTTCCAAGCCTGTCACCAGTCCTGCACTCCCACATGCCTTTGCTGGAAGACTGGCGCCAGTTTGGGGCTTTGGAAATTTAATCTATCCGACCACTGCTTTATTTCACTATTCTGATTAAGTTTTCAGGGTTTTGCCTACAATCCCAGATGGTTAAAACAATGATTTCCTTTGGTAATACTTCATAAATAATCAGATATTCTTTCAGGACTTTTAACCTTACATTTTTTTTATCGGTACGCTTTCCAATCAGAGGATATTTAGCAATCAAAACAAGTGATTGCCTGATCAGTTCATTCAATTTCCTGCTATATAAATTGGATTTGTTCCGGTTATTCCAGTATTCGAAAATTTTTCTTCTGTCATTTTGAGCCCTGGCAGTCCAGGTTATTTGCCTAACCATTCGTCAATCTCTTTATCTGCCTGCTCATTCGTCATTATGTTTCCCTTCCTGTATTGATCCTGTGCCTCTTCAATAGCAACATTTTGTTCGGAAGATAATTTATAAACCGACAGGTCGGTTTCTTCATTTTCGATAAGGCGATACATTTCTTCCAGTATTTCGTTGTTGTCTGTGTTGTTGATTTTCCCTATTAATCGCTTTTTCAATTCTATGACAGTCATAAATTATGTTTTGTACAAATTTAATGAAAATATCTTTATTCTAACGGGGCTATAACTTGCTTAATAAAATTCTTAATCCCCAAAGATAAAAAAGAAAAAATCCTTTCCGCTGGTTAAGGAAAGGATTCTTTCAATTTATTTTATTCATGGGGTGTCTGATCAGGCTTGTGAAATTTAATTTATACTTTTTACTTTGGTTGTTTATTATTTTTACTTTCTAATGTTCCTCAAACACCTTTTCCCCCGCCTCAATCCCTATCTTCAGTCGGTTTTCCTCCGGCGGGATTACGCATGAAAATCTTGGATTATAAGCACAGTAAGGATTGTATGCTTTGTTGAAATCAAGCAGGACGGGGTTTCCGGTTAGCGGTATCTCGCAATCAAAATACCTGCCTCCGCCATAAGTCTCTTTTCCGTTGGTCCCATCCCTGAAAGGAACGAATAATAAATTGGTATCCTGCGACAAATCGAGCATTTTCTTGTTCTGAAAAACAGACAGCTTAAGGTCGAAGGTATCAATTTTAAAATAAACCACCCCATACCTGACATAAGCCGGTTCCCGGTCGGTGGAGGTTTTCATCAGGACGATTTCCTGTTTATCATCCTTTACCAGCTTCCCTTCAACTTTATAATTAAGGTCCGGCTCAAAATACTTCAATCCTTTAAAGTCCTTTAATTGTTCGGGCAACAGGGGAGTAGATTCACCATACATCAGCTTGATGTTTTTGCCAGTCCGGTATTTGCCGATTTCTTCAGTATATTTGGTGATTAAACTATCCTCTTTAGTTTGGCTGATTCCAAAGGATATTAGAAAAAATAAAAAAAATACCAGAGATACACTTCGACTTATGATTGACATAAAATATAATTTATAAATCCATTGGCAAAGATAAAATTAATGTTTTCACAAATTAACGTGTCAGGTTTTGGAAAGGATAGAATTATCTTAAATGTTTTAGGTTTCGCCAACTGACAGCTCCAGTTTCATTTCCTCCCTTACCTTTTACCGGTATGACCTGTCAGAGCGAAGTTCCTGACTAACCAAACATTTATTTGTAAATATCAATTGTAATTAAACTTAGTCTTATGGTTTTTATATTTTTGAATTGAATGAGTTCAATTCTTTAAACATTCTTCTTTTGCATCCATAAATGTAAGCAGGTCATGTGCAATGCAAATATAAGGATGGCAAAGCGTTGAATTCTATCACAACGGTAAAAAATGGCGATTAGTTAAATTTCTCTTAACTATTATGAATAAACAGGAAAAAATCATACGAAAAGAAAGTTCAAATAAAATCACTTTGGATAAAATTGTTGGCGGTGGCAGCAAGTTTATCGATTACAAAATGGGTGCCGCAGGTGCAATTGTGATGGGCATTATTGTCTTCGGTGTAAACTATTATGGAGCTCATGAATTAACAGGTGCATCAACAGCAGCTTTGAAACAGGCAACTTATACCTTTCTGTTCGGCGGCATCATCATGCGGACATGTGAAACCCTGGCTACCAAAATTAATAAGCAATGGATTGCATTCGATAGCGGCTATTATTATTCCGTCTTCAGTAGCAATTGGATTAACATTTGGCGTTCACAGCCTGAAAGGCACACCAAAACCGGTTGCATCCACAATACCAACAGCCATCCTTGTAATTCCTTCCACAGCAGTATGGGGATTCAGAAAACGGAAACAATATACCTCAAATCATCTTCAAAATCCCAAATCCTAATTCCTAAATCCTAATTCCTAATTCCCCATCTCTTCCCCCGTCCGATTCTGAAATATTCTGAGATCAAATTCAGGGATAACAGCCAGCACATGATCGAAAATATCGGATTGAAGCGCTTCGAATTTTTCCCATTCTTTTAGCTTGCTGAAAACATAGATTTCGATGGGCAATCCCTTTTCGGATGGTTGCAGTTGCCTTACCATAAAGGTCATGCTCCCGCTGATGTCGGGATGGTTTCTAGGTACTCCATGAGGTATGCCCTGAACACACCAATGTTTGTTTGCCGGCGGCCGTTTACCATGATGGTATTGTCGACTTTTCGTGATGAATTGTATGCTTCAAGCTCATTTTGTTTGCTGTGGATGTAATTTGTCAGGTATTCTATCTTGCCAAACTTTTCGAGCATTTGTGGAGTGCAAAAGCGTATACTTTTCATGTCGATGTTCACCGACCGTTTAATCCTTCTGCCCTCCGATTCTTCCATTCCCTTCCAGTTTTTAAACGAATCCGAAATGAGAGAATAGGTTGGAATCATGGATATGGATTTATCCCAGTTCTGAACTTTGACGGTGGTAAGAGAAATGTCGATCACTGTTCCGTCAGCATCAAATTTGGGCATCGAAATCCAGTCACCGGGAGTCAGCATTTTATTTACTGAAAGCTGTATTCCGCCTGCAAAACCCAGAATAGGATCCTTAAATACCAGCATTAGCACAGCACTGAAAGCGCCCAGGCCACCAATCAATCCCAATGGATTTTTGCCGAACAGGTTGGCGAGGACAACAATTGAGCCGATCAAAAAAACTAGAATCTTGGCTACCTGCACATAACCTTTAATAGGTTTGGATTTGGCTACAGAAAAGTCCTGGTAAATATCTGCAGTGGCGTTCAGAAATGCATTGACGGCCATAATGACAAAAACCACCATGCCGACCGAAAGGACAGTTTGAATAAAACCTGCTGTTTTGGGATAATCTTCAAAAACAAGCGGAGTAATGATGTAAATAATGTAAGCAGGGATGAGGTTTGCCAGGTAACCGAAAAATTTTTTCTCGACCAGCACATCGTCCCATTTGGTTTCCGATTTCCTCGACGCCCTGATGATGATTTTAAGTAAAATTTTTCGGGCGATGAAATAAGTAAAAATGCTGAGGATGATGAACCCGGCAAATAACAAAAATGCTGCGATAGTATCGGTAAGCTGCTCGGCCATACCTTGCTGCCTCAACCATTGCGCTATTTCATGAACAATACTTTTTAACATAAATTTAATACTCGAATAAAAAAGGGGTTTTTTAAAACAACTTTAGGGATCTGTCTCGCAGTTTGCGGAATACAATTGAACCCAACCCTATCCTTAAAGTTTATTAATGGCGTCGAGGTATTTATTCCTTATGGTATGAAGCTTTTCGACCGAAATTTCTTTGTCAAATATCCTGACGACATCCACAATGCAATTCTTGCGATGAATGGTGCCGATAGCTGCATCAAATTTATTATCTTCCATATTGTGCTTCAAAGTAAGGGTGATCTTTTCAAAGTTGCTCCATTTGAGGTAACCCGGAATCTGTATATATCCCATGTCTTTATCTTCAAAATCGAGGTAAATACCAGGCTCGATCGAATCGACAATAAAAAACTTTTTCACACTGATAAGCCCGGAATAGGGTTTAATACTTTTATATTTCATGAACTGGACACCTTCTTCTCTGTATACTTCGATAAGTTCAGGAATGTCGTTGTAACGCTGAAGAAACTTAATTCGGATGCAAGGTTTTAATTCATTGTAAAGGCTTATTTGGCCAGGAGCGGCATCAAACCGTTTCCTTACAACCTTCTTGATTTCGTGATTGATCCTCATTAACTTTTCATCGTTCAGACCGGTTTTTAGTACCAGGTAAATGCTGCCGGGATGGAGCTCTTTTGTTTCAGGGATCACCTTATGATAGTATCCCGGAAAAGGAGTCTTGCTTTCCAGCACCATTGCATTGGCAGAAAATGATGACTCGATAGTGGCAATCGTTTCTTTCTTTAAAATGGTTCCGCAGGTTTCAATAGTCAATTGTTCTTTCATAGTCGTTGTTATATTTCAATGCTTACCTGTCAATTTTTAACGGATGCAAAATTATGAAAAATTAAGTTTTATAAGTTATTTACAAAAGCCAGTAGCGAAAAGCCAACAGCTAACAGCCGAATCTATCAACACTATCTAAGTAATACAAATATCGCGATGCTAAATACTTTCAACCGTCCCACACGATTTAGTACCTTTGCAGAAATTTATAAACATGAAGTTCAAGGTTGGTGATAAAGTGAAGTTTTTAAACGAAAGCGGAGGTGGAGTGGTAAGCAAGATCATCAGTCCGGGAATGGTGAAAATTGCCATTGAAGATGGTTTTGAAATTCCGGTGATGATCAGCGAGATATTAAGGATAGAGGAAGAAGCTCCGGCTGATTCGCCGAAACATATGTTTCGTGAAGATTACAAAATTGAGGTTGAACCGAAGTCCTGAAAACCAATACCGACAATAATCGTGAATATAATGTTCCTTTGGTAAACCATCCCGTAAAAGGAGTTATTCAGGAAGGCGTTTATTTTGCCTTTATCCCCCACGACCAAAAATGGCTTATTACCGGGCTCATCGATATTTATCTTGTGAACCATACTTCATTCGACTTGCTTTACAGTTTATGCCTGGAAAGGGAAGATGGAGGCTATGCAGGATTCGATTATGGATCAGTAGGGCCGTCATCCATGCATTTACTCGAAACTGCAGAGCGGGAAAAGATCGGAGCCTGGGAGAAAGGTGTCATCCAGATATTGTTTCATAAAGACAGAGATAACAAGATTCTGAATCCCGGCAATTCTTCTTTCCGGATAAGGCCTTCACGGTTCTACCAGGAGGGAAGTTATAAAGATTCGGCTATCATTGAAGGCAAATCCATCCTGATCTCATTGCTACCGCTCAGTGCGCAGACCTCACTGGTTCAAAGCGAGTTTCAGCCTAAGGATGCAATGCCGGAAGTGGTGATCAGTGAGTCGAAGGAGGTGGAACCTGAACATGCCATTGACAAGCATAAAACCAGTCCGCATGAAGCTGTCGTTGATCTTCACATCGGTGAGCTTGTACAGGATTACCGCACCCTCGATAATGTGGAGATATTAAAGATCCAGGTTAATTATTTTACCCGTTGCCTCGAAAGTGCCATAGCCAATCATCTCTCAAAAGTAACAATCATACATGGTGTTGGAACTGGTGTTTTGAAAACAGCCATCAAACAATCCTGAAAGATTATCCGAATACCGAATACCGCGATGCTTCCATGCAGCAATTTGGGTATGGCGCAATGGATGTGATCATCCATAAAAATTAAAATTTATCAAGCTAATTCGTTTGCGAAAAGCAATTCTATCTGCTTATTTCGGGCCGCTCTTGACCAGGCAGGAATAATTAGATTCGATGGATAAATTTAATTCTACTTCAAATCAATCCTTACGCACAATATCCAGTCATTGAATTAAGTTGTATCTTTGCATCGGTTTCAGCATTTGTTCTTTGAATCATTTTAAAGAAAAATGTTCAGGATGTAATTAACCTTAAACATTGAACTTTAAACCTGGAACCATTGACCGGGGCTGACCGGATTTGACAGCAAGGACAGTGGGACTGTAAGCATGCCGGGCATTGACGATGTGGCTCGTTAAAAACTATCTTCAAACAATAATTGGCGAAACTAATTACGCTCTTGCAGCTTAATCGAAGTAACAGTAGATCAGGCATTTCATGGCACAAGGTGCTGTGACAAGACATCCCGCAGGCGGACATGCCTGATTCCAACCTGACCGACGGGGTGCACGCAATTTTAGGCTGGTTCTGTAAGCGCCTTGATTACAGAATAAGATAAAAAGGATAAGATGTTGTCTTGGGTGTCTTTTCCCGAGCAATATTCGAAAAACCAATAACTGGATAAGCATGTAGAAAGCACTTTTGCTGCTTGTTTGGACGAGGGTTCGACGTCGGACCCATCCCGCAGGGATACGGGATTAAAAATCGGATGAATTGCTGGAACTCTTAACATGTAACGATGAAGACAATCAGCAGCCAAGCCTCAGACGCTTCTGAGGAAGGTTCAGAGACTACAGGGTGACATAGGAAGTCGTAATACCTGCATAGCGTCCGACACCTCGAACAGGTGATGATATAGTCCGATCCTTAAGGAAACTTAAGAAGAAAATCTTTATGAAGAGTTCAGATTAAAACTCGAGAAAGATTTTTTAATTAAAGGGATGCGACTCCCTCCAGCTCCACGAATGATATTTGAAAGGCCAACCGAAAGGTTGGTTTTTTTTTATACCGGTTGTAAAAATGGGAGGAGAAGCTTATTTCATTAAGCCGGAAATCTCTTCAATCAATTTGTGCCCGAACGTTACCTATAATACTGCAATAGTTTTTTTAATCATTATGCTAAACGTATGGTTTTTAAAAAAAAATTATTTATTGACCCGTGCTAATGGGCGGTGAACAGCCATTCCTTTGGAAAAGGGCAATCAATGGATACCGATTTCTCTTTTGTTACAAAAAAAGGTAAAGGTCAGGAAGTCAGGGTGGTTAAGGGGTAAAGGTTACGGAGTGCCCCCATCTTACCATGACCATAGCCAAAACCGGCATCTTTACCCTTACCATTTGTACGAAAATCAATAATTAACAGGTTATTTCTTCTGGACCTATTGATAATTTAATAGATGGACAAACTATAGTACCACAATCTTTTTTGAAATGATTTGTGAACCAATGTTCACCTTTAACAGATAGATACCTTTTGACAAATCTGCAATACTAAATGATTCGCTGAAGGTTCCATTTGTTTCAGTTCTGTTGAGTAATGATTTAATCATCTGCCCTTCCAGGTTGTAAAGTGCAATCGTCAGGTTTTGTGATGATCCAAGTTCAACCGAAACCGAAATCTTATCTTTTGCCGGGTTTGGCTGAACCTGCAGATCAAAATTATGGGCCAATAAATTATCTTCAGTTCCTGATAACAGGTCGAATTTATAGATATCGAAACCTGCAGGACCATCGGAAACAAAGACATGTCCGGCGTCATAGGTTACATTCACTGCAAAGCAGCCGCTTCGCTTGAAGAATCCTTCAACAAAAGGCATCAGAGAATTGGCAATGTTGATGACCTGCACGCCCTCATTGATATAATTCGCAACAAAAGCATAATTCCCGAAGATATCAATTGCCCATGCTGCATCACCTAATTGAAGGTAGCTTTCTTCAGCCGGATTGGCTGGATCGATTACATTGATCACACCAAATCCACCTTCGATGTCGGCAAGGTACGCATACCCACCGGAAGCGTTTATGTCATAAGCTTTGCCGGTATAATTTGGTAATCGTGAAATAAATACCGGATTTACAGGATCGGTGATGTCAAAAATATAAACTCCTTTGGTATCTTCTGTTTCGGAAGACCCCCAATCTGCCAGGTAAAGGTAATTTCCCTCAATATCCAGTGCCTGTACATAGCACCATTCAACTCCCGGAATACCGCCATTCACCCAGCCCATTTCGTGAGCCACTAAAACCGGGCTTTCTGGATTCGAGAAATCAACTACCCGGAAACCATCCCACCAGCAGGCAACAAATGCGTAATTGCCCTTCAGACTGATATCGTATGTCATGACAGGAGCCATGTAATGTGCAATATATTCAGGGTTGGCAGGATCGGAAATGTCCATGATATTTACCTTGTTGTTGGCAGTCATACTTTTTCGGGCAGAATACCGCAATATCGCCGGATACTTTGACCAAATCTCCCGATGTTTGATGATAGCCCACTTGAACAGGATGATTTTTATCGCTGATATCATACACTCTGAATCCATTGCTGCCGGAATAGGCATAGTTACCCGAAACAGCAACATCCCAGGTAGAAGAGGGCAAAGGATATGCACTTGCAACAATGGGCGCCGAAGGTTGTGTGACATCCAGAAAGAGACAACCCTCTGTACCACCGGTAGCAAAAACGGTATTATTTTTCCCGGCAATGTAAGTCTGGAAACCGCTATAATCAGCAATATGTTGTGGTAAGCCCGGATTGCTTACATCAATAACATTGACACCTCCACCCGGATTGGTGGTCGAATTGGCAATGTAGGCATAATTATTAAAAACGGTCAGGTTCCATGGAGTGCCGCTTTGCGCTATCTGCCCGGTTAGGGTAGGAGGGAGGGATGTGAAATCATAAATTTTCATACCAAAGGCATAATTTACGATGTAGGCCAGGCTGCCGGTCACGTGCACACTCGATGAAGCTGTGGAAATGGTAAATGCATTGGTCAGCAAGGGCGAGGCTGAAAGATCGATGGCTTTGGTGCCGGCATTAGCACCAGCCACAAAAAGCGTATCGTCTCTCTTAAATGAATTCCAGACCAGCTGTGTTCCTGAAAAGTTATAGGTACCGACTTTGGCCGGATTTTGAGGATCAGAAACATTGAAGACATCTATTCCATCAACTACATTGGAAAGGTAAGCAAATTCAGGTGTTCCGGAAGCGCTATTGCGGAAATGTACACCTCCTCTGGGTAAGCCTGTGGCAGGCGCGCGCCCTAACCGCTGCGGGTTATAAATATCCGAAAGGTCCCAGACCTCAATCCCTGAAAAATAAGCGGCAAGGTAAAGCAAATGATTTACAGGGTCGTAGCTGATGCCATCCACAAGGGCTCTGGCAGAAATCTCCGAAAGCTTAACCGGATTGTAAGGATCGGTCGCATCAAAAATGATGACCCCTGCACCGGAACCTGCAAAAACCGTATCTCCTGTCGGGCTGCACGAAACAGAAAAACTCTGCCCGAAACCCCAGTTGCCGGTAAAGGACATGTTCAGCGAATCGTAGTCGCTGATTTTCAAATTTGAATTGTTAATTTCAATTGATTTTGAAATCTGATTTAAGCTACCTGATCGGGTAATGCTTTGTTTCACTAATTCATATTGACTTTGAGAAATTACGTTCAAAGCAATCATGAAAACCAGCAGGGATGTAAAGATCGTTTTCATAAAAATGATGTTTTTTTTCGAGCCTAAAGATAAAAAGGATTACAACATATTGCAGCTTTGTGTAATTTTTTTTCTTGGTATTCATAATGGAAATAAATATTTAATACATCTACTTGACTTCGATGTTTTTTTGTATTATCTTTAGCGCCTAAATTTCAATACCAACAAAACACAATTGTCATGAAAAAGATGATTTTTACCCTAGTAGCAGCAGCTATCAGCTATAATATTGTTTTTTCCCAGCCCTGCCTGCCTGAAGGCATCACATTTACAACGCAGGAACAGATTGATAATTTCCAAACCAATTATCCGGGGTGCACTGAAATAGAGGGTGATGTTATTATTGGAGGAAACAACATCTCCAACCTCGATGGGTTAAGTTTAGTAAATGCGGTGGGTGGTTTTTTATGACTGTGCGACAATGCAGTCCTGACAAACGTAGCCGGATTGCAAACGATAACTTCCATTGGAGGAAACCTATGGATTTATGAAAACGATGCACTGGTCAATATAGCCGGTCTGGGAAATATTTCCCCGGCCTCAATCAATAATCTATACATCTACAACAACCCGCTTCTTTCCAATTGTGAGATTGCCAGCATATGCGAATACCTGTTAAGCCCTAACGGGGCAGTAAATATTTACAATAATGCTAGTGGCTGCAATAGCCAGGCAGAGGTAGAAGAAGCATGTGAAACGTTACCCTGCCTGCCCGAAGGCATTACATTTAATAGTCAAGAACAGATCGATAATTTCCAAACCAATTACCCGGGATGTACAGTTATTGAAGGAGATGTTAATATTAAGGGTGAGGATATAACTAATCTTAATGGATTGATTATATTAAATTCAATTGAGGGAAATCTTCATATTGGAGGATTTTGGAGTTTAAGCAATAATTCTTTAACAAATCTTCAAGGATTAAACAATTTGACAACTATAGGCGGATCACTTGAAATTAATTATAATATTGCCTTGGTAACCACTGCAGGACTTGATAATCTTTTATCAGTCGGATCGGATTTGAGTATCCTTTCAAACAATAATCTTGCAAATCTAATTGGACTTAATGAATTATCATTGGTTGGAGGTGACATATCCATCCGTTATAACGGAGTACTTTCCAGCCTGGAAGGATTAGATAACATTAATTCAGCTTCAATTAGCAATTTGGCTATCTACGAGAACAACCAATTATCAGAATGTGCGATTGAGAATATTTGCAATTATTTGATTGATCCAAATGGAACTGTAATAATTTACAATAATTCATATGGTTGTCAAAGCCCTCAGGAAATTGCAGGTAATTGCGGAATAACATTACCATGTTTACCTTACGGTAATTATTATTTCTATTCTCAGGAAGATGTAAATAATTTTCAAATTAATTACCCAAATTGTAATGATTTAGAAGGAGATGTCACTATTCATGGCTATTATATATATGATCTCATGGGTCTAAATTATATAACTTCAATTGGTGGAAGTCTCTATATTCAAGGTGGGCATATTAATAACCTTATGGGTCTAAGTAACCTAAGTTCAATTGGCGCAAACCTTACAATACGGGGTAATCCGTGTTTAATAAGTTTTACCGGACTCAGCTCTCTATCAGAAATAGGTGGATTTTTAAGGATTGACTTAAATCAAAACTCATTATTGACAAGCCTTTCTGGATTAGATAATATAACAGCAGCATCCATTTCGGATTTGATAATTGTAGGCAATTATTCTGTATCCGAATGCGATATTCAAAATATCTGTGCCTATTTGATAAATCCAAACGGTAATGTTGAAATCCATGACAACGCCCCCGGCTGCAACAGCACGGAAGAGGTTGAGTTGCATTGCCTGACACAGGTAGAAGAAATTAAAACCGGAAATGGAATTACAATTGTACCTAATCCCTCAAACGACAAAATCACCATTTCATCATTTGCATTAACAGTACCCATCCAGCTTTCAATCTTCAATGTCAGCGGGGAAAGAGTATTTGAAGGGCAGCTAACTGATATCGAAACCCAAATCGACATCAGTAACCTGCCACAGGGAGTTTATTTTGTGAGGGTGCAGGATGAAAAGATGGTGGAGGTGGAAAAGATAATTAAACAATAAATAGTTCAGAGTTCAGGGTTTTGGGTTCAGGGTCGATACTCAGAACTCAGAACAACGAACTCAGAACTAAATAAAAAAGAAGGTTAACATGAAAAACATTACATTTTTAATCATCGTTCTGCTGTTTATCAGTTTTACAGCTTTTTCTCAATCGCCCTGCCTGCCCGAAGGCATTACCTTTAATACTCAAGAACAGATCGATAATTTCCAATTAAATTTCCCGGGGTGTACGGAGATTGAGGGGGATGTTTTGATTTTTGGGGGGTGGAGTATTACAAACCTGGCTGGGTTAAATATGATAACTTCAATTGGGGGTGATCTTGATTTTGAAGAAAGCCATGTACTGACCAGCCTTACAGGGCTGGAGAATCTTACTTCGATTAATGGGCGTCTTTGGATTTATCAGACAGATGCCTTGAGCCTGACAGGAATTGAAAGCTTAACTTCCATTGGTGGTGATCTTTGGTTTACCGAAAACGAATCCCTGGCTAATTTATCTGGGCTTGATAATCTGAACTCTGTTGGTGGTGATATTTTGATTTCAGGTAACCCTGCCCTGACCAGCCTGACGGGGCTGGAAAGTTTAGTTACAATAAACGGTAATCTAAGAATTGGTGAACTTGATTATGGTGGCAATCCTTCACTTGTTAGTATAGCGGCGCTGAATAATCTGACTTACATTGGCGGTATGCTTAGGATTGCTGATAACGATGCGCTGACAAGTTTGACGGGACTGGAAAATGTATCTGCTCTCGGCGGTGAACTTGGGATTTGCTATAACTTCTCCCTGACGAATTTATGTGGACTTGATAATTTGACTTCCATAGGTGGTGAGCTGTATATTATATACAACTACCTGACTAATTTAACAGGACTCGAGAATCTGACTTCTATCGTCGGTGGTATTCATATTTGGAATAACTATGCACTTACAAGTTTAGCGGGTCTTGAGAATCTGACTTATTTTAGTACTCTTTCTATATACAACAACTTTTCCTTATCTGCTTGCGAAGCGCCGTGGCTATGTTATTATCTGTCGAATCCGAACGGTTATGTTTATATTTATGGCAATGCCGATGGTTGTAGTGGTGTTGTCGAATTAGCCGTTGCTTGCGGTGGTGGTATGCCTTGCCTGCCTTACGGACATTATTATTTTGAAAGCCAGGAAGATATTGACAATTTTCAATCGGCTTTTCCAAATTGTCAAACATTGGAAGGTAATGTTAGCATTAGCGGAAGCGATATTAACAGTCTGAATGGACTAAACATAGTAACTTCAATCAGTGGTCTCCTTGATATAAATAATAACACTACCCTCACAAGTATTACAGGAATAAATGGCCTGACTTCAACAGGAGGTCTTTCAATAGATGGTAACAATGTTCTGACTAACCTAATGGGCCTGAATAATATAACCTCTATTGATTGGCAACTAAATATTACTGGAAATTCCGTACTGACCAGTTTGACTGGTTTGGAGAATCTGACCTTCATCGGGGATGATTTTTCCTTATATGACAATAACGCCCTAACCAGCCTTACAGGGTTGGAAAGTTTGACCACAGTAAATGGAAGTCTGAATATTGGCACACAGTCCTATGGCGGTAATCCTTCACTGGTCAATTTGACGTCGCTGAATAATCTGACTTCCATAGGGGGAGACCTGCGGATCGGATATAACGATGCCCTGATCAGTTTGACAGGGATTGACAACATAGAACCTAATTCAATCAATTATTTGTCAATCTTTGGTAACGATGTTTTATCAACTTGTGATGTACAAAGTATATGCGATTACCTTACCCTTCCGGGTGCTATGGTTAACATCAGCAATAATGCCCCCGGCTGTAATAGCCAGGAGGAGATAGAAGAACATTGCCTTACTGAGGTTGAAGAAACGACAGCCCGATCAGGAATAACACTAATTCCCAATCCTTCAAAAGACATAATCACCATTTCATCACCTGCAATAAATGGAAATACATTTCTTTCTATATTTAATGTTAACGGAGAGAAAGTTATAGAAAGGCAGTTACAGGAACCCGAAACCCGAATCGACATCAGCGCTCTGCCGCGGGGAGTGTATTTTGTGAGGGTGCGGGATGAGGAGATGATAGAGATGGAAAAGATAATTAAACAATAAATGGTTCAGAGTACAGGGTTTTGGGTTCAGGGTTGAAACTCAGAACTCAGAACACCGAACTCAGAACAAAATAAAAAGGGTGGTTAAAATGAAAAAATTATTACTTATTACCTGCGGTTTAGCGATAGCGGCAGTAGTGGAAGCACAGATTATCCATGTGCCGGGCGATTATCCCACGATCCAGCAAGGGATTGATGCTGCAAACACCGGCGATACCGTTTTGGTCGACCCGGGAACCTATCTGGAAAATATTTACCTCAATAAGAATATTACTCTTTCCTCACTTTACCTGACCACTCTGGATACTTCCTTTATATCTCAAACCATCATTGATGGGTGTCATATTAGCCATGTAATAAATATAGTATTTCCTGTTGATACAAATTGCTTTATTACAGGTTTTACGATCACAAATGGATATACTGAATATTTGGGTGCCGGAATTATCTGTTCGGGGGCATCCCCTGTACTAAGTTACCTGGTCATTAAGAATAATCACGCAGAATATGGGTATATGAGTTATGATGGCGATGGTGGTGGTATTGGATGCGGTATTTATAGTATTACTCCAGGGGGATATACATATTCCTTTCCAAGGATAAGACATGTCGAAATTTCGGGTAATACTTCTGATGGAGCTGGTGGCGGATTGTACGCCGGTGGAGGTCATACCTATATGGAAGATGTAACATTCCATGACAATAGCGGTGGCTGGAACGGAGGTGCAATATATATAGCCATAGGAGATGTTGGCGGTCTTAGCATGAAAAATATTAAAGTGTTTAATAATATTTCTTATGGAAGCATCATTCACTTGCTTTTTTTGGGATGAAACTTGCAATATCAATTGAGAATGTGACCGTTAATGATAATTCTGGAAATGCTTTTATTATGGATACTTATGATGAACCAGGTAGTTTAAATTTGAACCATGTTATTCTTGAAAACAATGCCGGATTCGGATTGCAGTCAAATGGGGTAAACCTGAATTTAAGCGATGTGAGCATTCATAATAATGCAGGAGGTCTTATCAACGATGACGGAGAGATTGTTTTTGATACCCTTGAGCGATGCAGCATTTATAATAATTTTATTGGTTACAATAAGGAAATTGCAAGCAATGTTCCGATAGAGGTAGTGCTCGATACCTTTACGGTTCTCAATCCTACTTCATTTCATGTTGATACGCTGCCGAACTTTTCATTCGACATTTTGCACGGATTATACGGGCAGATAAACGCTGACGTTTATGTTTCGCCTTCGGGTGATGATTTTAATAGCGGAATCACTCCTAATGAACCGTTAAAAAGGATTGTTTGCGCTCAGGCAAGATTGCTCAGCCCCCATACAATTTATCTTGCCGGTGGCAACTACAGTTCATTATTGACAGGTGAAAATTTTCCCGTCATGTTATTGGATAGCCTCAACCTGATCGGTGTGTCTTCATCTGATGTGGTGATGGACGGTTCAGGGAATACTCTTTTGAAAATCAAAAATAACAGCTATAATAACGTGTCAGGATTAACATTAACGGGCGGGGAACGTGGCATCTGGATAGAGAATTCAAATCCTTCGATTGAAGATGTTCATATAACAAATAATTCCAATCAGTATAAAGGTGGAGGAATATATTCAACTGGTTCTAATCCAATTCTAAAGGACATTTTTCTTGAAGGAAATTCAGCGACTAATGGAGGCGGACTTTACTTTACCGAATCATTACCAACGCTGCGTAACCTCACAATAAAAGAAAATTCGGCAGATTGCGGTGGAGGAATATACTTTTTCGGATCCGATCCATTCATTATGAACCTAAATATAATTCAGAATACGGCGTATAAGGGCGGGGGTATCTTTTTTAATAATTCTGATCCGTTTATCTGTAATTCAATCCTGGCTGATAATATTGCTACCAATTGGGGAGGAGGTATTTGCGGAGGAGGCGGATCATATATTCGGTTATCAAATTCAATTTTATGGAATAACGATGTTAATCAAATTGCCCTCGTTGGAATTTATGGTGGTATAAATACTATAGAAATATCTTATTCAGATATCGAAGGTGGTGAAGAAGGGATTTATATATCAGGCACAGGGGCGGTAAACTGGCTGGAAGGCAATATGGTTGAAAATCCTCTCTTTGCAGTAAGCGGAGAACATCCATATGCCTTATCAGATGGATCACCATGCATCGATGCTGGTATACCAGATACCACAGGCCTGAACCTTCCTTGCGAGGATATCATAGGTAATAAGCGTATCTGGGATGGAGACGGGAATGGAATCGCGGTTGTGGATATGGGAGCTTATGAGTTTGGATCGATACCGGTGGGAGTGAAAGAACCTCAAATATCAGTTCAGAGCCCGGAGTTTGAAGTTCGATGTTATCCAAATCCAACTCATAATAAAATAACCATTGAGTTATCTGCAATAACCAGTATTACCCAACTTTCAATATTCAATGTTAACGGCAAGAAAGTATTGGAAAGGCAGCTAACAGATAACGAAACCCAACTCGACATCAGCGCACTGCCACGGGGAGTGTATTTTGTGAGGGTGCAGGATGAGAAGAAAGTAGAAGTTGTAAAAATGATAAAACAATAAGAAAGAAAGGGATATAATTTGATTTTGGTTGAAATAAATTGAAATAAATGGAATTAAGGGTATAGAGGACATTCGGGGAATAGATGTGAAAACTCCATGCTCCAAGCCCCATGCTCCATGCATTAATTTAAAATTAAAACCTATGAAAAATTTATTACTTATTACCTGCGGCTTAGCGATAGCGGCTGCAGTTCAGGCACAGATCATCCATGTTCCCGCCGATTATCCCACGATCCAGCAAGGGATTGATGCAGCAACCAACGGCGATACCGTGTTGGTATCGGACGGTACGTATTACGAACAAATCAACTTCCTTGGCAAAAAGCCGCTGATGGTGGCTAGCGAATTCCTTACGGACGCTGATACTAATCATATCGCCAGTACCATTATCGATGGAAGCCAGTTGACTAATTTGGACAGCGCTTCGGTGGTGTATTTTGTTTCAGGGGAGGATTCTACATCAATCCTCTGTGGATTCACCGTACGGAATGGAAAAGGTACCTATACAACTGATAATTATAACGACCGGCAAGGCGGAGGTATATGGATTTCAAATGCAGGTGCAAAGATCATTCACAACAGGATCACCCACAATACAGTTGATGATACACAGCCAGGAAACGGAGAAAGTACTTGCGGAGGAGGAATAGGGGCAAAATATGGTATGGGTAACTATTGGATTGTAATAGCTGACAATACGATTGACAGCAATTCCTGCATTTCAACGAATGAATATGCTCAGGGGGGAGGAATATTCTTAAGTTACAACACCAGGATCATCCATAACATTATCTCTTATAACAGCGGTAGAGGCTACCAAAGCGCACAATTGTGGGGCGGTGGAATTTATGTTGCAGGATGGCCCAATACTATTGCAATTATTGAAGAAAACAC
The DNA here is from genome assembly GCA_963749345.1 of uncultured Bacteroidales bacterium. Classification (GTDB taxonomy): domain Bacteria; phylum Bacteroidota; class Bacteroidia; order Bacteroidales; family JAADJA01; genus JAADJA01. Next base: position 2,998,591 of record CAVVMO010000004.1, read on the forward strand.
CATCACCAACAATACTACGAAAGGACTGGTCAATACTTGTTCGGCCGGGGTGGAATGTGCTAATGTTAAGGTTATATTTTCGGACAATTTGGTTGCCGATAATACAATAAAGCCGGGTGGTAATGGTGGAGGGGCAGGTTTTCTTTTATATCAGCCAAGGGCCGGGAGTGTATTCAGTAGAAATATTTTCAGAGATAATGTAAGTAATGTTGGGATAGGTGGAGGAATGCTTGTTCAAACGAACTCAGCTTTTGTCATCAATACTGTTCTTTTTGAAAATAATTACTTCATTAATAATGTGGCACCAGGTGGCGGTGCATTTTGCATTTTAAGCAACCCGGTTTTATTACAGAATAATGTTTTCACAGGTAATCAGGCAACAGGTTCTGGAGGGGCTTTGTATCTCGATAATAATTTAAATCTGCAAATGGAACATTTTGCCATACTGATCAACAATTCATTTTATGATAATGATGCCAATGGCGCTGGCGGAGCAATATGCTCAATTAAAGCGAAGCCTTTGATTTTCAACTCAGTATTTTGGAGCGATAGTGCCAATAATGGTCAGGAAATCTTTATCGTTACGAATGATACAGCCGAAATAGCATACAGCAATATTAATGCTGATTATGTAAACGGCTATATGTACGATGGAGGCGGAAACATTAACGAAGACCCGTTATTTGAAGATCTTGAATTACTTTCATTATCACAAAACAGCCCTTGTATTAATACCGGAACAGCAGAATATATCTGTCATTGCAACAGTTTATATACTGCTCCGGCTTACGATATACTTGGAAATCTTCGTCCGCTAAACGATTATTTTGAAATGGGCGCATATGAAAGGCTAATTACGGGAATTGATTATAAGCTTTCCAATAAAACTAAAGATTGGCATTCTGTCTATCCCAATCCTTTCACCGGCGAGGCAAGGCTCAGTTATGAACTTGACAAGAAAACACAGGTAGAGATCAACCTTTACAACAGCAGTGGAGAGCTGATTCAAACATTGCTTTCAGAACAGCAGGAGGCAGGTAACCAAGAACTGCAATTCAGTTCCGGCAATTTACCGGCAGGAATTTATTTTTATCGCATCACAACCGATTCAAAACAGGCAACAGGGAAAATGATTTTACTAAAATAATTCAGATTAAAATAGACAAAAAGAAATAAGCAGGGTGTCTCTCCCTTAATTGGTTTTGGTTAATATTTAGGTTTATATTCCTTCCTACATCGCCCTGCTTTAAACCGGCGGAGTTAATTCCCCGCCGGTTTTTTATTGCAAGTCATCTGGTTTTAGTGATTCTAAAAATTATTGAAGGATCCATAAAGTAAATAAGAGTTGGGTATTGAATTAATGACAAATAAAATTCTACGTATCTACTTGACTTCGATGTTTTTTTGTATTATCTTTAACGCCAAAATTGCAATACCATCAAAACAAAATTTTCTTGAAAAAATGATGGATGAGGAAAATGATTATAGAATAAATTATAAAATCAAAAACAATGAAAAAATTAACTTTACTATTAGTCGCATCAATAAGCCTGGCAGGCTTTGCAAATGCTCAAAATCCTCAATGGCTGAATTACACAAATGGTGATTATATCCGTGCAATGGCAGATGATGGAAATTTGATTTGGGTAGGAACCGAAGGTGGTTTGGTGAAACTTGACAAAACATCAGGATCTCCAACTTTTTTCAACAAATCAAATTCCGACTTGGCTTCCAACTCTATCCTGTCATTTGCAATTAATGAAAACGGAAACAAGTGGATCGGGACTAAAGATGCAGGATTGGTAAAATTTGACGGACTAAATTGGACTACATACAACACTTCAAATTCCCCATTACCCTTGAACAGTATAGACGTATTAGCTATTGATGGAATTGGAATTTTGTGGATCGGAACAGCGGGCGGTTTAACGAATTTTGACGGTGCAACCTGGATAACCTACAATGAATCAAATTCGAGCTTGCCTGATAATGATATCACTTATATAACATGTGATGGATTCGAAATATGGATTGGTACGTGGAGTGGCGGATTAGCAAAATTTGATGGAATTAACTGGACAATTTACAACAAATCCAATTCGGGTCTGCCAGAAAATCATGTTACTTCAATTGCAATTGATGAAAACGGATCAAAATGGATAGGGGCAATTGGAAGTGATTTTACCGGAGGACTCGCAAAGTTTGACGGAACGTACTGGATAGTTTACAATACAGCAAATTCAGAATTGCCTTCTAATTGGGTACGATCAATAGCGATAGACGAAAACGACAATAAATGGATTGGATCTTATGATTTTCAAAACGAAGGAGGATTAACTAAATTTGATGGAGGCAATTGGACAACATATAACACTTCAAACTCAGGGTTGCCCGAAAATGATGTTAGATTAATAACAATAGACGGGAATGAAAATGTTTGGATTTTCTCTGATAGCGATTATTTTCCCATGGGTTTATCAAAATTTGATGGCACAAACTGGTCAATTTACAACACTTCAAATTCCGAATTACCATCAAACCAGATAACTGCAACCGCCATAGATGACAATGGGAATCTTTGGATTGGAACAGGGGGATATTATTTTAGTTTTCCGGGTACATTAATAAAATTTGACGGTTTAAACTGGACCATATACGACCCTGGGAATTCAGGATTACCCAGTTCCCAAATCAACATATTAACCATAGATGACAATGGAACTAAATGGATTGGATCCAATAATGGATTAACAAAATTTGATGGATATAATTGGACAACTTATAATCATAGTAATTCAGGCTTACCTGATAATGAGGTTTATTCCATCGCTATAGAAGCAAATGGGGCGAAATGGATCGGGACCGGAAATGGGTTAGCAGAATTTGATGGAACAAACTGGACAACTTACAATACTTCAAATTCGGGACTACCTGGCAATAATGTCTTATCAATAGCCATAGAAGATAACGGATTAAAGTGGATTGGGAGTTATAATGTTACTAATTTTGAGGGGGGAGGATTAACAAAATTTGACGGAATAGGCTGGACAACCTATACATCTGCAAATTCAGGTCTGCCTTATGACGTAGTAAACACAATAGCCATAGACGAAAGCGGGACAAAATGGATTGGTACTTATAATAGTGGTAATTATGAGGGGGGGGGGTTAACAAAATTTGACGGAATAAGCTGGATAACCTATACATCTGCAAATTCAGGTCTGCCTTATGACGTAGTAAGGTCAATAGCCATAGACGAAAACGGGACGAAGTGGATAGGGACTGATGACTTTTATTATAGTGGCGGATTGGCAAAATTTGATGATGTAAACTGGACAATATACAACACCTCTAATTCAGCCTTGCCTTATCACTATATCCCTTCAATATCCATAGATGAAAATGGGACAAAATGGATCGGGACCTTGAATGGTGGATTGACGGGATTTAATGAAAATGGCATTCCTGTTACTGTTAAAGAAAATAGAATAATAGAAAATAATATGATGGTTTTTCCTAATCCTGCTCAAAATAAAATCACAATTAAATCATCTGCAATGCCAGGAAATAAGAACCTTTCAATTTTCAATGTTACCGGGGAAAAAGTACTTGAAAGGCAGCTAACTGATAACGAAAATCAAATCGACATCAGCGCCTTGCCGCAGGGAGTTTATCTCCTGAGGCTGCAAAATGAAAAAACAGTGGAAGTGGGGAAGATGATAAAAGAATAAAGCAGGGTGTCTCTCCCTTAATTGGTTTTGGTTAATATTTAGGTTTAGATTCCTTCCTAACATCGCCCTTCTTTAAACCGGCGGGGGTGGTTCCCTGCCGGTTTTTAATAAAACGGCAATCCCCCGCCGAAAAAGGCGGGGGATTGACTTAATTTGAAAAAACTATGAATAAAAACCAGGTGTCAAACCCTTTATTTTGTTTTGATGCTCTTTTCAGAAAGTATAATCAAGATGCTCGGCGCCGACATACCCGCTCACATGTCCACCCGTTCCGTTTGAGTTGATGATGATGGTGATTTGCATGTTGATGGTTTGATCAACACCGGGACCCGTTACCTTTACACCACCCCCGATCGACATGCTCGATGCAGTTCCGAATGTTCCGCCCGGCTGTAAGGTAAATGTACCGGCAAGCGAAATGTATGGAGCACCGTTCATCATGTAGGTTCCTCCATTGCTGTTAAAAGTATAATCGTTGATGGCTTCGGTTAAGCCGATCTGCACTATTCCTGTAATAAGAGCGCCGGTATTATCATCCACAGTGATAGACCCGGTTACACTTCCAAGCACATGTATAGTTCCGCCTTCAACCCCATACTGGTAGTATTCCACATTGTAATTTATGGGAACGGTTGATTTTAAAGCCATTCCCTGCGAGTAACCGGTCATCCCGGCTTTGAATATTTCATTGATGAGAACCTTGTTGTCGAGTGTGGGCTCATCCTTGTCTTTTTCTTTATTGCAGCTTATCAGCATTATGAAAGCTGCTGCGCTTAACAATAAGATTATTTTTTTCATCTTGTTTTTTGTCAGAGTTTATGGTGCTGACGCCGCACATTTTAATTTAATAAATATCTTTATAATTTCTGGATTACCTGTTAATGATCAGTTTCTGCTGTTCAAATAGCCCGTTCAACCCCACGGTAACGACGTAAAAACCGTTCATCAAACCGGCGGTACTGATCCGTTGCTGATCCTTCTTCAACGTTTCGGACATTACTTTTGCACCAAGGCTGTTATAGATTGTCAGTGTTGAGTTTTTGATGATTTTAGCTTCGGTGTTGACAGTAATATAATCATCGGCAGGGTTCGGGTAAAGACGGAATGTTTTTACTGTTTCATTGTGATCCTCAACTCCTAAAGTGTTGAAAATAGTTACCTGCCCATTGCGTATGCAACCGGATGCATCGGTTACGGTTACAGTATAGGTTCCACCGCAAAGATCCGTGATGGAAGAAGTAGATGAACCGTTGCTCCACTCATAGGTATAGGGAGCAACACCTGCAGTAACGATGGCCGAAGCGCTACCGTTGCAGGCCCAGGAACCCGATTCGTTTACACAGGTTATTTCGAGATGGAGTGAGCCACTGACCTGCACCTCGTAAGGTCCGATATCAATCCAGCATCCGCTTATGCGGGGATTGCCATTAATATCGGTTACGGTACAGATACTGAGCGGATCGCCAGCCTCGATACAGGGTGAGCTCTCCGGCAACGACCAATCAGCTTCGTAACCGTTAAATGCTGCTCCACTTCCTGCCGAAGGAGATACAAACGACGGGTCGCTTTCAATATTATTGGAATAAGTGCCTGTATAGAAATTACCACCAGTATTGAATTCAGCAATGCCTCCCTGTACATTGCAATAATAAAAATCAGGATCGCTGGGTTCGTCAAAAAGGAATAATTGTGCACCTGCTCCGGCAGAAGTATTACCCCAGAATATGCAATTTTGCAATACTGGATTGGATTCGCTGCTGCAAAACAATCCTCCTCCGTTGATGGCATCGTTGTTAGCCAGTACTGTGTTTACAACTTTTCCATTATATCCTGCACCATAAATACCTCCTCCATTGATTGCATAGTTATTTGTAATGGTATTATTGCTGATCTCGGTGTTTCCCGACATCGTATAAATACCACCTCCTCCGCTGTTATTCGCGGAGGCAATGTTATTTGATATGGTATTCCCGAATATAACCAGGTTTCCCATGCAAAAAATACCGCCCCCACCTGTTGCTGATGAAGTGTTGCTGATAATGGTATTGCCGGCTATTCTGGCATTATTGCCTTCGCTGTAAATTCCCCCTCCACCGTACCAACCGAAGGCGAAATTGCCGGAAATTAAATTGTTGGTGATGGTTGCATTTCCCATCCCGAAGAGGCATATACCCGCACCGTTATAATCACAGGAATTATTTGAAATCTCATTGTTATCAATCGTAGCATTAATGCAGAAAATCCCGCCCCCGTAGCTTGCAGTATTATTGGTTACCACATTGTTGCTGATGATGGGATAGCTTGTGCCTGAACAATAGATCCCACCTCCGCTTCCATAGCAGATAGGTGAGGCCGAATTGCTGGTAATTTTATTGTGTTTGATAACCGGACTGCTGTTATCGCAATAAATACCACCGCCGCATCCACCACAATAAAAAGCTGCTGTGTTGTTTGTAATCAAACAGTTAGAAATTATGGCTTTCGAAAAAGAATTGATAAAAAGTGCTCCACCATGAATATCTGATGCGGCTCCGGTAGTGTTGCCGTATTGCAATTTGCAGTAAATGATTTTAGATGTATCATTGGTAACAGGAGTATTGTCAAATCTTATTCCCCGCCAGCCGGCAACGATATCATCCGATGTAAAGGTAATGGTGTCGTTTTCATTACCAATAGCCAGGATACGGCCCAGAACAAGCAGTTTGTATGGACCCTGAAAGTTGACCGTAACACCAGGTTCAATCACCAGTAAAGATCCGTCCGTTATTTGTATAGGACCTTGAATTAAATATGGAGAGCCGGCTAATGACCAGGTTCCGTTCACATTGCCACCCGGAACGATGGTTTGTGAATCAAGATTAAATGTAAGTAAAGAAAACATCAATACGATAATACTACTGAACTTTGTTTGCATATTTTTTTGTCAGTGATTATGGTGCTGACTCCGCACCTTTGATAGTAATTCTACGAATTACCTGTTAATTATGTTGCAGGTAATTGCTAAAGGTGCAAATGATATTGGTTAATTTGCAGCTTGGATTAGGCTAATGAATGAATGAGTTTTGAAGAGTCTGTTATTGTCGTAAATACTTCAGCAGCTAAACTGAATATTTAATTACCCGATTAATGGTTGTGCAAACCGCACAACATCTTCTCCGGTAACTTTACCATCGCATAAAATGGCAAGCCTTTCCACTACATTCCGGAGTTCCCGAATATTTCCTGTCCATGGCATTTTCTGGAGTTCCTTAAAAGCTTTTTCTTCATAATGCAACAATGGCTTTCCATTGCTGGCGCAAATTTGCAGCATGAAATGATCGGCCAGCAGGGGAATGTCATCTTTTCGCTCGCGCAAAGCAGGAACATGAATCAGGATGACGCTTAGCCGGTGGTAAAGGTCCTCGCGGAACCTTTCTTTTTGAATTTCTTCTTTGATGTTTTTATTGGTGGCGGTAATCACCCTCACATCCACAGGGATATCCTTTTCACCACCCACCCGGGTTATCTTGTTTTCCTGAAGGGCACGAAGCACTTTTGCCTGGGCAGAAAGGCTCATGTCGCCGATTTCATCAAGGAAAATCGTTCCGCCATTGGCTTGCTCAAAATCGCCTCTCCGCTGTTTGATGGCCGAAGTAAACGAACCTTTTTCGTGTCCGAAAAGCTGGCTTTCGATCAGTTCTGAAGGTATGGCTGCGCAGTTGACCTCAATAAAAGGTGCATGGGAACGGTTGCCTTTTTCGTGCAGCCACCGGGCAACAAGTTCTTTTCCTGTTCCATTTTCACCGGTAATCAATACCCTTGCATCGGTAGGGGCTACCCTTTCGATCAAAGTTTTAATAGAAGTCAGAGCTTCGGATTCACCCACCATTTCCCAGGTTGCGGTCACCTGCTTCTTTAATTTCTTGGTTTCAGTGATGAGATGGGATTTGTCAAGGGCATTCCGGATGGTGATCAATAACCGGTTCAGGTCAGGAGGCTTGGCAATGTAATCATAAGCTCCTTTTTTGATGCACTCTACAGCTGTCTCAATCGTACCATGCCCGGAGATCATAATGATGGGGGAGTCGGTCAGTTGTAGGGCTTTTGACAGCACTTCGATGCCATCCACACCGGGCATTTTAATGTCGCACAGGATTACATCATACGTGTTGACCCTGATTTTCTCAATTGCAATATCTCCGTTTTCCGCATCATCCACCTGGTATTTTTCGGTTTCAAGAATATCCCGAAGTGTGTTTCGGATGCTCCGTTCATCATCGATGATCAATATTTGCGCCATACCAAAGGTTGTTATGAATTACAATCGCTCAAAGATAAAAATTTTATACCGCCACTGAACATGTTCGTTAAAAAAGAAGTCAATTTTCGTTTCATAGCGGCATAACTCTTTATAATGAGCTTTTGCAAATCTGATAAGAAAGAGTATATCTTTGCACTTTATAAATAGCAATGATCCGGGCCGAAAATATACACAAGTCATTTGGTAAGCTGGAAGTCCTTAAAGGGATTGACCTTAAGGTAGAAAAAGCAGAAATTGTTTCCATTGTCGGAGCATCCGGTGCAGGGAAATCCACCTTGCTTCACATCATTGGTACACTTGATTTTGCTGAAAAGGGAGAGGTCTATTTTGAAGATAAAGCGATCAGCAATTTAAATGAAAAAAAACTGGCTGAATTCAGGAACAAGCACATTGGTTTTGTTTTCCAGTTTCATCATTTGCTGCCGGAATTTACTGCACTTGAAAATGTTTGCATTCCTGCTTTCATTGGAAGGGTTCCGCGTAATAAAGCCATTGCAAAAGCAAAGGAATTACTTGGATTTTTAGGATTAGCTGAACGGCTTGATCATAAACCATCGGAGCTTTCCGGCGGCGAACAGCAGCGGGTGGCAGTGGCCAGGGCGCTGATCAACGATCCTTCGGTAATCCTTGCTGATGAGCCTTCAGGCAATCTCGATTCGGCTTCATCAGTCGAATTACATAAGCTGTTTTTTAAGCTGAGGGATGAATTCAGGCAAACTTTCATAATCGTGACTCATAACCTTGAACTGGCTAATATGGCGGATAGAAAGCTCACGATTAAAGATGGGATCATTCAGAATGGCTCAGGCAAGTAATAATCGAAAGTCATTATCGTTAATAAAAAAATCTTTTTAAAAAATTGCAATATCAGGAAATTACTAAGCAGCATCATGGCACTTAAAAATCTGTTAATCCTCATTCTAATGTTTCTGTTTTTTCAGCTGACGGCCAATTCGTTTGGTCAGGTTGGTGATGAAGATTACAAAGCTGCAATAGCCCAGGCCGATAACTATTTTAAAGCAGGCGATTACATCAATGCCAAGGCTTCATACCAATATGCCAGCAGGCTTAAACCGGGGGAGCAATATCCTAAAGATAGATTGCAGGAATCCATCAATAAGATCAGGGATAAAATGGTGGTGGTTGAGCAATTCAGCATGGTTGTAGCTGAGGCCGACAAGCAATTCAAAGCCGGAGAATATGAACTGGCAAAAACAAAATATACTGAAGCCAAAAAGATTTTACCTGAAGACCCTTACCCTGACCAGCAGCTGAATGAAATCATAAGGATTGTTGAAGAGAACACAGCGAAAGAAAGTGAGTATAATGAAGCTATTGCCAACGGAGAGAAATTCATCAAATTCAGAAAATACGATTTGGCAAAAGCAGAGTTCGAAAAAGCGCTTGCCGTTAGCCCAGATGAGACCTATCCAAAAGAGAAGATTAGCAGAGCTCCAAACCCTGATTGAGGAAACCAATAAAACCAAAGCCGCTTACGATGAAACCATAGCCTCTGCCGACAGGCTTTTTAACCTGAAGTATTATGAAAATGCACGCAAAGAGTACGAAAAAGCTTTGAATGCAAAACCGGATGAAGATTATCCGGCGGCGCAAATAAAAGAGATCGATAAAATCCTCGTTCAGAAAAATGAATTCGACCGGCTTGTCAACCTTGCTGATGAGGCCTACGGAAACAAAGACATGGAAACGGCAAAGGCAAATTACCAGGCAGCGTTGAAAATTTATCCTGACGAGAACTACCCGAAAACCATGATCGATAAAGTCAATAGCAGCTTGCTTACCAGTGCGGAACAGCAAGGATGAACTTTATCAGAAATCTATAGCTGATGCGGATAAATTTCTTTCTGCGAAGGACTATACCAATGCTCTGAAGGAATATGAAAATGCCTCAACGCTTAAACCGGCAGAGCAGTACCCGACTCAAAAAATTGCAGAAGTCAAAGGCCTGATGGATAAAATTTCAGGTGATGAGCTTGAGTTCAACCGTGCAGTCCAGCGAGGAGAGCAATTAATGGCTCAAAAAGATTACACATCTGCCCGGGGCGAATTTACAAAAGCCAGTCAGCTTAAGCCAAATGAATCGTATCCGAAGGAAAAGCTTCAGGAGATTAATCAATTATTGAAACAGCAGGATGAAAACCAGACGAGCTTTGATCAGTCTGTAGCGAGGGCGGAAGAATATTATGCAAAAAAGGAATATGATCAGGCATTGAATGAATATCAGAAAGCCCTGGTTTTTATTCCCGGACAGAAAGATGATCCTGGACAAGATTGATGAGATCAACAGGATGAAATCAGGCCTTGCTGAAAAAGACAAACAGTTTGCTTCCTTGCTTTCTGATGCTGATAAGTTGTTTGATAAGGCTTCCTACAACGAAGCCAAAGGAAAGTACAATGAAATTCTTGTAATTGAGCCGGATGATGAACATGCCAAAGCCAGGATCGCCGAAATCGATCAAATCCAGACGGCTCAAAGGGAAATAGAAAATAATTACAACAAGACTATTGCAGCAGCCGACATCTATTTTAAAAATCAGGAATATGAAAGTGCCAGAACTGAATACCAGAAAGCTTCCTCGTTAAAACCTGCAGAGCTTTACCCAGCCAATAAACTGGTTGAGCTCAATAATATTTTGGAAGGACAGGCGGCTCAACAAAATTCCTATGACCAATTGATCGCTGGAGCTGACAAGCTTTACAGTGAAGGGAAATATGAACAGGCAAGAATCGAATACCAAAAAGCACTGGATATTAGACCCAGACGAAAAATATCCTGCTGAAAAAATTGCTGAAATATCGAAATTGCTCAACTCATTTGCTGATGAGAACAGGGAGTATAATGATGCGATCAGCGCGGCTGATGAACTTTTCAACCTTAAAAAGTACGCTGAAGCCAATTTGATGTATTTGAAGGCTACTAATATCAAGCCGAAGGAACAATATCCAAAGGACCGAATGCTTGAAACAGATCAGATGATCAGCCAGCAAAAAGCAGCTGAGGCGGAATATAACCAATATGTTTCGGCCGGCGACCGGATGATGGAGTCGAAGGAATATGACAAAGCTAAGTGAGAAGTACAATCTGGCTATAGCCATCAGACCTGATGAGAAATATCCTCGGGACCAAATTACGTGAAGTGGAACAGATTATTTTAGCTCAGGAAAAGATAGTTCAGGAAACCTATGATAATCTGGTCGCTCAGCCGACGATTATTTTAACAAGACAGGAATATGACCAGGCAAAGATCAAATACCAGAATGCCTTAAAATATAAGCCAGATGAGCTTTACCCGGTTCAGAAACTGGGCGAAATTGAAGCGCTGGTTTCTGATCTTGAAATGCTGAAAGCCAATTATCAACGGTTGATCGCTGATGCGGATGTGAACTTCAAGGCAAAAGAGTATCAGGAAGCTAAATCGAAATACGTTGAAGCGTCAGCGCTGTTCCCGAAAGAAGAATACCCATAACTAAAATTGAGGAGATCAACCTTTACTTTAAAGCGGACAATCTTAAGATGCAGCAAGCTTATGATAAATCGATTGCCGATGCCGATAAATTCTTTGCATCCAATGTCCTCGACCAGGCGCTCGAAAGTTACCGGACAGCTAAAAGTATCCTGCCCGAGGAATCGTACCCGGATGAAATGATCAACCGGATTTTGGGGATACTCGATGCCAATGCCGTCAGGGATTTGCTTGGTTCAGCCAATAACCATCGCAAACAATGAAGAAAAAAGACTGAAGTTTGAACCGGTGTTAGTTACCGACAGGAAAAGCAACATGATTTTTATCAAAGCCCGCAATACCACCGATGTTGAATGTAAAGTTGTGCTTAGTTACGGCAAAGGCGGTTCAAAAAACGGAGGTTTTATATTACCCATTCCGGCTTCGCAGCAAAGCAAGGAGTACATCATTTCTGTAGGTAAACAATACACATGGTTCAGCCAGGATAATGACTGGATCAGCCTGGTGCCGCAGGGAGGTTCGGTGGAATTGATACTGGTCAAGATTTCGAAGGGGAATTAGATCAGATGTAAGACTTTAGATTTTAGACGTTAGATTGCGGGAAGGTTGTCACTGGTTGCTTGTTACTGGTTGCTGTTAGTGAAGACCGCTTGCAGGCATCGGTCCTGTTTACCCACTTACTAAGATAGGATGACTTATCTGCCGCAGGCATGACTGGCGCCAGGTTTGAATACGACCAACCGGGAATTTAAAGAATCAGTCAGTTTTTTACCACATAGGATCATAGGCACATCAGAAATCACATAGGAAATTTATAACAAAAATTCGATTAGCCCTATGTGAATCCTATGTTTCTATTTTGGCTATGTGGTTAACTTTTAAAACTATTGTAAATTGTTCACGGTTATTTCCCGCAGGGGGAGATTAGTTTAAGGAAAGGAGTGAAATTGAAGTTTTAGTTTTTATCAATTACTTCAGCAATCTGTTTATTTAATTCCGGAATCTTATTTTTAATTACATCCCAGACAATTGAATAATTTACCCCCATATAGTCATGGATTAATCTATCTCTCATTCCGGCCATATTCCTCCATTGGATTGTAGCCCACTTTATCTTGAAATCTGCAGGAATTTTTTTTGAAGCTTCACCAATTATCTCCAAACTTCTGACAACAGCCCGCTTTAAAGTTTCATCATTCAGGAAGTCTTCTTTTGAAATGCCTTTGTCAATGAAGGACAGAATGAAATTACTCTCATCGAGTATATGTTTTAAATATTCAATTGGCTCTTTAGACATACATAACCTCTTTTAAGATACTGGGGCCAATATATGGGCTTAAACCGTTTTTAGTTATTATTTCAACCTTTTCATTTTTGAAAAGCTGCTCAAAAATGTCGTAAACGGCCATATAGTTGTCGTAGTTTTCCATTTCAGGATCAAAATCAATCAAAATATCAATGTCACTGGTGGCCGATTGTTCACCCCTTAGGTAGGAACCGAAAAGCCCGATATCTGTAATCCCGAGTTTTGTTAGTTCAGGCTTGTGGTTTCTTAGGGTTGCCAGTATATATTCTTTATTTGTCACGCGGTAAACTTTACTGCAAAAGTACAAATCTTAACTTGATTGAAATTCGTCTTTTAAATTATGCAGCGGTTTTCACTTATAAATCCAATCCCGGTTGGTGCGGATAATAGTTTTAAACTATTTTATACGAGGGAGGTCAGCATCAGAATTCGCTCATCCTGCGAATAATCATCCCTTTATTGCTATAATAATTTTATTTGATACAACGATTATTCCATACAATATCATTCCTGTTCCGAAGAAAATTAAAGTCATCAGGGTAATATCAATCAGGTTCTGTAATCTGCTTGGGTCTAATTCATCAGAATCCATAATAAAGCCAAATATTGACAGCAAAAATGCGATGATTGCAATAATTAAAATATTTCTCTTGTGTTTCATTTTGTTGTTTTTTATATAAACGAATAATCTGCGACAAATTGTGTCTATTGTGGGATGAGAGCTGCCAATTTTGTATCAGTTACTGTTTTCCTTCATTCCCCTTCCACCACTTCCCACAGTCCTGTGCTGGTTTCGCTGGGGTTGTAACCCGCTGCCAGATATAAGGGCAGGTCACCTGCGAAGGGCACTAATCCCGCAGGCAACGGATACTCAAGCCCCAGGGCTTATCGGAGAAATGCTTGAACACATAGCCTTGCCAGTAACACAGAGAGCGTAACCGGGCGTAGATCAATAAGTGCTCCGTAGAAGACAACCAGTACCCGTAATTGCCAATTTCGCCGAAGTAACCTTCGAAGCTACGCATGCCCCCGGAAGACCTGAAAAGCCGTAATCATCTGTGCCATAATTCCCGTAAAATGTATCTTCATTCCATCGTGGTGGCTGGCTTGAGTTGCAACCTCCACCGAGAGGAGAGTTATCCTGCCTGCAGGATTTCAGTTCATTACCATGGGGTTCACCGGTTCCGCCAATAAAGTCTGTTAATGAGGTCCATTCGTAATCTGTGGGTACGTGCCAACCTGTAGGGCAAAGTCCATTGGTGTCAACTGTTGCAAACCAGTTATATAATGCGCCGTAGAGGTCTTTCCAGCTTATGTTGTTATCATACCACACATAAGCGCCAGTATTGAGATTAATCCATGCATTTTCGTCCGTTACATTGGGGATTGCCGCACCATTTCGATAGGTTGTGGTTTTCAGGTTTTCTTTCATCCAGCATTGGTTGCCTATAAGAACTGTGTTGTAAACGTTTCCTTCAATATCGGTAACTGTCGGCATGTTAGGGCAGGGCATGCCACCGCTGCCAAATAGAAATGTGTAGGTCTGGTTCCCGGATGGTGTATCAATGATTGTCTTGTTGCCCAACGTTGATGACGCCGTGTATTGAAGCTGATCTCCGAGGTCGAAAACAAAGTTGTTCAACATTTTACCTGTCTTATATCCACCGGTGCCGGTTTTTGTACCATTGTATTCGAGGGTGCAAAGTCCACTTACGGCAGCAATGCCCGGGGAATTGAACATTTTTATCGTCCGGCTTTGCTCATCTGCACGGGCAGTAAAAAAATAGAGGCTTTCCCTGCCAGGACAGAAGCTGAAGGTATGGGCGCCTTGTACTAACTTAAATTCCTGGTTGACCACCTCCCTTCCCATCACATCACTGACTGTAATCACAACATTCTCACTTTCAAGTAACCGAAGGCAAATTGTCGTTTTGCCTTTCATTGGATTGGGATAGTTTTGGGAGAGGAAAAAACCAATGCCACTGAAATCACTGATTTCTTCCATTCCGGCAACATAATCCAGCACCAGCAATGTATCCGGTGCATAAAGTGTGGTGTCACCGCCCTGGGTCAGGTTCTCGATCAAAATGCTGTTCAGCGGAACATGGTGGCCGTTGTCGTCGGCGCTGAAGGTTAAGGTAATTGATGGTTTCTGGGCATATGCTCCCATGATCATTCCGATCATTGCAATGGTGAGTAAAATTCTTGTTTTCATAAATTCTTCTATTAAGCTATTGTCTATTATATTTGGCAACTATGATTTGAAAGGATTTTTTTCAAACGATTCCGTTCCAATCACGAATAATATAGGAATAAATTTTCTCATTCTCACATTAATTAATTTTCTCATTTCCTTCATTCCACATCCACCACTTCCCACAGTCCTGTGCTGGTTTCGCTCGGGTTGTAAACCAAGAGTAAGATGGCAAATTTTCTAATTGTATAATACTTTAAATGAACTTTAGCTAAAATCCCCATAAAACTACAAATAATAAAATCAACCGAAAACAAAGCCGGAAAGATTATTTGCCGAATTTATAAATATTCAGATAGCAATACGTGAAATCTTCTGCGAAGATCATTGTTATCAGCGGGGAAATAAGAATTTTTACTCCCGCAGAATGCGCAGATTTCGCAGATTAATATAAACTACCGGTGATTTGAAGTAATGCATCCAACGAAATAAATCTTTCAGGGCAGGTATGGAAAAGAGCAGGAACGGTTTAGAATTAAGGCAGACTGAAATTTCAGATCATTTATCGATCTTCAATTAATTACATTTATTCCTGGTATTCCTGCGTTATGGCATAGTCCGTAATAACATACTCATTCCGCCATAAGCCAATCCACCCATAATAATTCTTGTTTTCTTTAATAAGCTTGATTCCGATATATTTACTATTGTTTTCATAAATATCCTTCCAGAAACCTTCTGTCAGATTACAATAAGGTGACAATACCCAGGTTTTACGATAAATGAGCGATTTGGTCTTTGAATAGTACCCCATACTGCTGCTTATTGTATCATAAGCTGTGATGGTATCCACCCAATCAAGGGATGAATGCATGCATGGCTCAATAGCCGGGTTGGGATATTCAGTTGGAACAGCGCAAATTTCATTTTCCTGCAGAGGGATTAAGTGGAATTCTGTTTTCCCGACGCCCATCTCTGCGGGATGACCTTTCTCCATGTAAAAGATATAATCGTTTGTACCATCCATATTCAGGTCAAGATAAACACTGGTGTCCTGGTTTTCATAAGCATTTGCAATAAAACATTTAAGGTCCGGAACGAAATCATGATAATGGATGCCATTACCGGATTTTTGACCTGCAAGGATATATTCAGGATGATAAATTGTTTTATCATCGTTGCACGAAATACAAAATGTTATGGCACAAACCAGTAAGGCTTTTAGTATTGTTCTCATTTTGTGTGTTTTCATGATATCATTTGGTTTGTCAGTATTCCTGTTTTTTAGTATGAACGGGATGTCATCTGTTTAATGAAATTATTTCGGTATAAAATTACGAATAAAATACCTATAATCCTCTTACTAATATATTAATGATAAAACCATTACCTTTCTGTGTGATTGTTAGATTAAACAAGATTTATATGAGGGTATATTTAATTTTTAATGGTTACTAGAACATGTTGGAAAATAATTTGCCGACATTTTATCATTCAACCTTTAAATGGCTTTAGTGGCTGTTATATCTTTTTTGCCAAAAATTATTTCCCGAAAATAAAACCCATTGGGGCGATGGCAGGTATAAAATTTTAATTTTGCATGAACTTTTATCTGTTTAACCGCTTATTATATAAGCGGAACAAAAGCAACTGATCATGAAAGAAGCACTATCGTATTTCAAAACCCCCGTTACCGACCCGGTGCTTGTATTTACCATTGTGCTGCTCATCATCCTGCTTATTCCTGTTTTTCTTCGTAAAATAAGAATCCCGAGCATCGTGGGATTCATCATTGCCGGGGTTGCTTTCGGGCCTTTCGGGCTGAATCTCCTGGAGCGCAATGCCGCCATCATCCTTTTCGGTACGGTAGGGCTCATCTACATCATGTTCCTTGCCGGCCTCGATCTCGACTTCAGCGAGTTTAAAAAGAGCAGGAATAAAAGTATCTTCTTTGGCATCCTTACCTTTGCTTTTCCTTTTTTTCTTGGTCTGCCTGTTTGTTTGTACATCCTTAATTTGGATATGCTTCCATCCATCCTGGTGTCGAGCATGTTTTCGACGCATACACTCGTGGCTTACCCTATTGCCAGCCGGCTTGGGGTGACCAGGACCGTCCCGGTGATGCTGGCGGTGGGAGGAACCATCATCACCGATGTGGTGGTGCTGCTTATTCTGGCCGTCGTGGTGCGAACCGAGGAAGGAACTGCCGGCGCGGGTTTCTGGTTACAGCTCATCATTTCACTCATCGTTTTCAGTTTCATCGTTTTCTGGAGTTTTCCGAAGATCGCACGCTGGTTTCTGAAAAACATGGAAAGCGAAAAAACCATCCAGTACATTTTCGTTCTGACGTTGTTATTTATTGCAGCTTTTCTAGCAAAGCTTGCAGGCATAGAGCCCATCCTGGGTGCGTTTGTTGCAGGGATTACACTGAACAAGATGATACCAAATACCTCGGCATTAATGAACAGGATTGAATTTGTGGGAAACGCCCTCTTCATTCCATTCTTCCTTATCAGTGTTGGAATGCTTGTCGACCTTAGGGTTTTGTTCAACGGTTGGGAAGCTTTTATTGTTATTGTCGTATTAAGCTCGGCTGCTTTGATAGGCAAATGGCTTGCTGCTTTTTTTACACAGAAGGCATTCCGCTTTTCACGCGATCAGCGGCAGATCATCTTCGGACTGAGCAGCTCGCATGCTGCTGCCACACTTGCCGTGATCACCATCGGATACAATATCGGGCTGGTAAATATCAATGTGCTGAACGGGACCATCATTCTTGTTTTTGTCACCTGCCTTGTGGCCTCTTTTGTAACTGAGAGAGCTGCCAGGAACCTTGCCAAGGCCGAGAGTGCCAGTGCCGGACAATTACCGGCAGTTTCTGAAAAAATGCTTGTATCAATATATAACCCCTCAACCATCGAAAGGCTAATGGACCTGGCCATTCTGCTTCAAATGAAGAAATCAAAGGAATCCATTTACACTTTGTCGGTTGTCAGGGATGATGATGAAGCCAAAACCAGGGTGATCAGCAGCAATAAAATGCTGCAGCAAGCTATACAGCATGCATCGTCTACCGATCACCATGTCCAGGTTATAACCCGAATTGATGTAAATGTCTCGAGCGACATCAGCAGAACGGTTAAAGAGCTTTTAATCACTTGCGTAATTATGGGCTGGAGCGATAGGGTAAAGGCCGGGGATAAAATTTTTGGTACCATTCTCACCAACATCCTCAATAATTGTAACCAGATGCTATGGGTATGCAGGATTCAGCAATCGCTTAACACCTTTAAAAAAATTATCGTTCTGGTTCCTTCAAATGCTGAATTTGAAATCGGATTCATCCATTTGTACAATAAAATTATTGAACTCAGTGCGCAAGTAGGTGAGGGGGTAACATTTTGTTGTACCGAGGAAACCCGTAAAAACCTTATTAAGATAACAAATACGAACAAACCAGGAACAAATTTTCAGACCCTCTATTTTGATGATTGGTTAAATTTATCGGGAATATCTGAATTAATTCAACCCGATCACCTGTTAATGGTTATAAATGCACGGCGGGGTACGCTGTCGTATCAAAATTCTTTTCAGTCGTTACCGGATAAACTTCCATTTATGTTTGAAAACAGGAGTCTCATCC
This sequence comes from uncultured Bacteroidales bacterium, assembly GCA_963749345.1. Classification (GTDB taxonomy): domain Bacteria; phylum Bacteroidota; class Bacteroidia; order Bacteroidales; family JAADJA01; genus JAADJA01. The sequence goes on from CAVVMO010000004.1 coordinate 3,017,250, forward strand.
TTATTTTCCCAGAACAAAGTGACAAGGTTACCGGGGCATTGAACCTGGAAGGTATGGATATGCTGGACGTTCAGCAAAACATTAACCTTATCGGGAAATTGGGTAAACTGATCAGGAACATTTTCAGCAAATGATTAAGTCTATGGAGAAATATTTCAGGAAATTCAGGCAAAATACTATCGGCAACGAACTCAGGTTTAAAACGCCTTATGGGGAGCAGAAAATGATCTATGCCGACTGGATTGCCAGTGGAAGGCTATACCGTCCCATCGAAACAAAACTGATTGACACCTTTGGTCCCTTTGTGGGTAACACCCATACCGAGACTTCTGAGACAGGCACCCTGATGACGAATGCTTACAAACTTGCTCATAAAAAGATTAAAGAGCACGTGAATGCAGGTCCACAGGATGTGATCATTACCGCTGGTTTCGGAATGACGGGGGTGGTGAATAAATTTCAGCGGATGCTTGGATTAAAACAATGTTCTATGCTTGCTGACAGCAAATGCCTAAAGGAAAAGGAACGGCCTGTGGTATTTATAACGCACATGGAGCATCACTCCAATCATACTTCCTGGTTCGAAACGATGTCGGATTTAGTTGTCATTCCTCCTGGCGATGGGCTGCTGATAGATTTGAACAAATTAAGAGCAGAACTGGAAAAATATAAAGACAGGAGTGTCAAGATCGGTTCATTCACTGCCTGTTCAAATGTCACTGGTGTTTTCACACCTTTTCATGAAATGGCAAAGCTGATGCACGAATACGGTGGTTTGTGTTTTATTGATTTTTCTGCATCAGCACCTTATGTTGACATGAACATGCATCCCGCTAACCCGATGGAAAAGCTGGATGCAATTTATTTTTCGCCCCATAAATTTCTTGGAGGGCCCGGTAGCTCAGGCGTCCTTGTTTTTGATTCTAATCTTTATAAAAGCCCCACACCCGACCAACCTGGCGGCGGCACGGTGGACTGGACGAATCCCTGGGGGGAATACAAATACATCGATGATATCGAAATCCGCGAAGACGGAGGAACACCAGGGTTTTTACAGGCAATTAAAACTGCCCTGTGCATTGAACTCAAGAACCAAATGGGTGTCGATACCATAAAGTTAAGGGAAGAGGAACTTGTTAAAAAAGCTTTTGAGCTGCTGTCCAAAGTTCCCAACCTGCATATCCTGGCTGATAATATCAGGGATCGTTTAGGCATTATCTCGTTTTATATTGATGGTATACATTACAACCTGCTGGTCAAACTGCTGAACGACCGGTTTGGCATCCAGGTGAGGGGAGGCTGTGCCTGCGCCGGAACCTATGGCCATTACCTGCTTGATGTTACCTACGAAGATTCGCATAAGATCACACAACTGATCAATTCGGGCGATCTGTCGGTTAAGCCCGGCTGGGTGCGGCTGTCGTTACATCCTACCATGACCAGCGAGGAACTGGAGATTTTTGCAGATGCTTGTCGCCAGATTGTTAAAAACATAGATAGCTGGAAGAAAGATTACATTTATAACAAGCATAAAAACGAATTCCGCCACCTTACCGAACCCGAAGACAAGACACCACTGGTTAAGGATTGGTTTAGCCTTGATTGATCAAAACCAGGCTATTTAAAAATTTCCTAATAATATAAGAGACTGTTTAAATTTCGCAATAATGAATATTGCAGAAGGATGAATTTGTAATAAATTTTTAGTGAAACTTTGTGTTTTAGAGCTTTTGTGGCTAAATTTTTCTGCCACTAAATCTCAAAGACACAAAAAACCACAAAATATAAAATACTTAAAATCAAATGTTAATCTAAATTTTAAACAGTCTTTAAAAAAGCAATAAAATACAGGGCTTATTCATTTACCGAAAGCACAAACCCGATCCCATGCAAATTGTTGATTTGAATGTTGGAATCTTCCCTGAGGTATTTTCTTAACCTCGAAATAAACACATCGAGGCTGCGGCTGTTGAAATAACTGTCGTCGCCCCAGACTTCGTTTAAAATCTCCTCCTTCTTTAATACCTTATTCATGTTTTCAGCCAGGTAATTTAAAAGCTCTGCTTCGCGCGAAGTCAGCCTTTGTGATACGTCTTTATATTTGAGATGAAGGTTCATGTGGTCGAAAATATATAGTCCAATCTTGAGTTCGCCCCGGTTTAATTTGCCGCTTCCCGAAACCCGGCTACGCTTTAGGAAAACTTCTATCTTGAGGCACAGTTCCTCGATGCTGAAAGGTTTGGTGATATAGTCATCTCCGCCGGCCATGAGCCCGGTGATGCGATCCTCCTTCATCGATTTAGCTGAAAGGAACAGAATCGGGATATGCTCATTCACTTCACGGATTTTCCTTGCAAGGGTATAGCCATCCATTTCAGGCATCATTACATCGAGGATGCAAAGGTCAAACGCCTTCTTTTGAAAAGCTTCAAAGGCTTCTATACCATCTTTGCAAAAAGTGATGGCATAGCCCTTTAGCTCAAGATTATCTTTGGTAACGAAGCTCAGATAAATATCATCCTCCACGTAAAGTATTTGCGGTTTGTTTTTTGTCATAGTGAATTTTTTACAACCGGCATCGTAATGGTAAACCTGCTTCCTTCACCGGGCTTGCTTTCCACATTGATTTTCCATTTGTGCGCATCAATGATATTTTTAACATAGTTAAGGCCGATCCCGAATCCCTTTACATTGTGAATATTTCCGGTGGGAACCCTGAAAAACTTGTCGTAGATTTTTTTAATGTATTTCTTTTCAATCCCGATCCCGTAATCTTCAATTTCAAGAATCAGGTCATTTGCCTTTGTGATCGTATGGATTGTTATTAAAGGCTCCTTTTTTCTGTATTTCACTGCATTGTCTAAAAGGTTATACACCACATTGGTCAGGTGGAGTCTGTCTGCATTGACAATATAATTCTCAGCTTCTAAATTCATTCGAATAATGCCATTCAGATTTTTTACATTCAGGTTGAAATTTTCAGTTACTTCAGTTACCAGGCCATGCACATCGGTTTCCTCAAACTTAAGATTCAGCTTATTTTGTTCAATTCTGGCCACCTGCAATACTTTTTCAATCTGGTTTTCGAGGCGCTTATTCTGGTCGGCAATGATTGCAGCATAGTTGGCCAACCGGTTCGGATCGTTCAGGATTTCTTTGTTCGACAAAACATTGGCTGAAATACCGATGGTTGAAATGGGAGTCTTGAATTCGTGCGTCATGTTGTTGATAAAGTCTTTTTGTATTTCCGAAAGACGCTTTTGCCTTAAAATGATAAAAATGGCATATGCAAAGAAAACGAGGGCGGTGATGAGGACGAAGGTGGATATGATCCAGATGTTCATTGTTTTAAGGATATAAATGGTCTTGGAAGGAAAGATGATCCCAAAATAGTAGGTGAACTCATCGTATTTCTGGAAAGTTTTTTCTTCGTTTATATTGCTCTTCGAAGGGTTGATATAGCTGCCGAATACCATTTTATCTGTTTCGCAATCGTAGATTGCCCATTCGTAGTCGATATTAATATTGCTGTATTCGAATTCGGTTTTCAGGTAATGGTCAAGGATGTTTGCATCAATGATTTCGTTGATATCGACAATGAAATAATTGGACGAGATTTGGCGCACAGGGTTCTCATTTGGAAGTTCGTGGCCATTGAATGTGACCATCTTTTCCGCCACGTTATAAAGAGCGATCTCAGCGGTCCGGTTAAACTGTTGTTCAGCCAGATCGAAGGATTGGTTGACCCAATAAAACTGAAAAGCAATGATCCCGACGATCGAGATCGAACCCAGAATGACAGCCAGCCTAATATGGTTGTTTTTCACGAAGGTAAAATTAAGCAAATTGGATTAACAGTCGATTTCTTTCCTTTGGGGAATAAAAAAAGCTGATCCTTCGACCAGCTTCACTTTATGGTTCTTTTTTAAAATGTTAATGACTGACAATAAACCTGCCGGTCTTCAATTCAGCTCCGGATGACGAAAGGATATAGAAATAAAATCCTTCCTGCAGCTTATCAGTATTAATTTGTATTGTTCCTGATTGATCAGTAATTTCTATTTCTTTCACCAGTGAACCCACCAGAGAATACACCTTTAACTGACTATCAAAAGACTGGTTTAAATCATAGTCGAACTTGACAAAACCATTTGCCGGATTCGGGTAAGGCGCTGAAATTGTGAATTCTCTTTCATTTATTGGCGTCACGCCGGTAGCGGTTGTGGTAAATAAAACTGTCACCATAACCGAATCATTTTCATTGCTGCTATCAAAGAAAACATAGGAAATTGAAGATTGCCCTATAATGGTGCCGGGGTTATAATCTCCTGAAAATTCTCCTTCCGGACTAATACCTCCTCCGGGAATGGTTGTGGCATTTGGTGATACATAAACATTCGGTGGATAGCACAATCCCCCCCAGCAAAAGGAATTACTTGTCCCGGGTGCTAGAAAATTCTCAACTTTTTTCACCAAAACATCCATCGAATTGGATGAGTTGTTTTGGACTTGAACAAAAAAAGCCATTACATTTCCATTAGCTAATCCCTCAAAAACTATTTCCTCATTTGCGGGAATTGGATTGCCTTCATAAACAAGACTGAGGCTTTGTGAGAATGCAATTGCAGATCCCAGTAAAATGGTAGCAGAAAATAAAAGTACTTTTTTCATTGTTTGAATAATTTTTTAATTGATCATTATCCTAATTAAGACGTACAAAAATATGTATTTATTTCAAAACTCTTTTGATGACTTTTCATTATTTTTTAATCCATGTTGTATGAATTATAACAATAACTATTTTTAGTCCCAAAAGAATGATATTTTTTACTTAGACATTAAAAAATGAAAATAGGTTTCTTTTATTTCAAAGTATTTTTTATTGGATTGATTATCTGTATCCAACAGCATGTTTCCAATGCACAAACTTCTCAGGAGTCACGAATTAACCAGCTAACAACAAGCGAAATCGAAGCGGGCTGGAAACTCCTGTTTAATGGATTAACCACAAACGGCTGGCGGAATTTCGGAAAAGATAAAATGAACAAAGGATGTGAGGTACAGGATGGAAACCTGGTGATCCTTGGTAAAGGTGGGGAAATGGGTGGTGATATTGTAACCGTTAATCAGTATGAAGACTTTGAGCTTTATCTGGAATGGGAAATCTCACCCAGCGGTAATAGCGGGATATTTTTTCATGTGCTGGAGGATGGATTTTCTGGTCCCTCAGAAACCGGTCAGGAATATCAGCTGATCGATGATGATGGGTTTCCTGAAAAGCTGGAAGAGTGGCAAAAAACAGCTGCTGACTATGCGATGCATAATACAAAGGACAAGGTATTGAAACCTGTTGGCGAATTTAACTCAAGTAAAATTATTGTTAAAAACGGCAAAGTTGAGCATTGGCTGAATGAGATACAGGTAGTTGCTTACGAATTATGGACTGATGAATGGAAAGCATTGGTTCAGAATGGCAAATGGAAGGATTATCCCGGATATGGACTTGCGCGTAAAGGCTACATCGGATTACAGAATCATGGAAGTGAAATTAAATTCAGAAACATCAAAATCCGCGACCTGACCAAACCAGGGAAGCCATTATTTAATGGAACAGACCTGGATGGCTGGAAAATTCATGGAACTGAAAAATGGTATGTCGAAGATGGTTTATTGGTATGCGAAAGTGGTCAGGATAAGCAATATGGATACCTGGCAACGGAGAAAAAGTTTAAAGATTTTATCCTTCGGCTGCAGTTTAAGCAGGAGACGAATGGTAACAGCGGTGTGTTTTTCAGATCCTCCATTGACGGGACAAAAATCAGCGGCTGGCAGGTGGAGGTAGCACCTCCGGGAAATGACAGCGGAGGTATTTATGAATCCTATGGCCGTGGCTGGTTATGGCAGATACCTGATGATAAGGAAAATATTCTGATAATGGGTGAATGGAATGATCTGGTGATAAAAGTGCAAGGTGATAGAGTTATGACCTGGTTGAACAATGTTTTAATGACCGACTTAAGAGATGACAAGATCGGACAGGCAACCGGAGTTATTGCACTTCAAATCCATGATGGCGGCGGAATAAAAGTGAAATGGCGGAATATCAGTATTACGGAATTTTGATTTATATTGGGTTCGAAATGAATTATAGCTGAATGGGAAATAAAGGAAATACTGGAAATAAAGTAAATAAGGGAAATATGGGAAATAAGGGTATTGTTTCCTTAAATCTACTAATCCCCTTATACTTCTATACCATATACCCCATCGTATTTTTAAAGCAGTTTTAAATTAAACAATGCAAACCTATTCAAATGACTCATAGTTACAGGGACATTAATTATTCAAACACACAGCTTTTCTGGTTGGTGGCATTAAGGGTATTGATCGGATGGCATTTTTTGTATGAAGGCTTGGTCAAGGTTATCAATCCCAACTGGTCAAGCGCCGGATACCTGATGGATTCGCAGGGTTTCCTTGCTGGTTTTTTTCAGTCGACTGGCCACTAATCAAACTGTATTATCAGTTGTTGATTTTATGAATATGTGGGGATTGATTGCCATTGGCCTGGGACTCATCCTTGGCTGTTTTTCCAGAATAGCATTGTCGGGAGGAATAGTATTGTTGCTGTTCTATTACCTTTCTCTTCCGCCTTTTGTCGGACTAAAATATGGCCTTCCGATGGAAGGCAGCTACCTGATTGTGAATAAAAACCTCATCGAAATGGTGACATTGATTGTATTGCTTCTCTTCCCGACAAGCAAAATTGTTGGGATTGACAGGCTGATTTTTAGAAGAAAAAATAAATAAAATGGAACAAGAGATTAAACCGGAAGGCCCATCAAATAATCGTCATGGTAAAATCGACAGGCGGGAAATCCTGAAAGGGCTGGCGACGGTTCCGGTCCTTGGGGCTTTATTTTATGGATGGTATCGCAAACAGAAATTTGATAACCTGCTTAAAACTGCCATCCGTGAAGAAGTGAAACTGATGGATGATAACCCGGCTTTTAACCGGACGGTTTCTAATGAAAGGCAAATCAGGTTAGGAATAATAGGAACCGGGGGAAGAGGACGTTCTCTTTTAAAAGCTGCCGGATTCCTGCGTCCTGAACTCATTGACGAATATATCGAAGGTGCCAAAAATGATAAATCTGATACACGCTATTCTGAATTCCTGGACCAGCCAGATCTGAATATGGTCGTCAATGGCTTGTGCGATATCTATGACCTTAATGCCGAGAAGGGATTAAATGCATGCGCAAATCCAAAAAAGACAGGAACCAAAGGTGAAATGAGTAAAAGACCAACCCGTTATAAAAATTACAAAGAACTCCTTGCTGCCGAAGATATTGATGCAGTCATTATTGCTACTCCCGACCACTGGCACGGAACCATGACTATAGAAGCAGCAAAGGCCGGTAAGCATGTCTATTGCGAAAAACCAATGACCTGGACTGTTCCTGAAACTTATGAAGTAGTTAAGGCAGTAAATGAAAACAATATTGTCTTTCAATTGGGACATCAGAACCGGCAGACAGAGAGTTTTTTTAAAGCTAAGGAGGCTTATGAGAAAGGACTTCTTGGTCCTGTCAATCTTGTTGAAGTAACGACCAACCGCAACGATCCGGAAGGTGCCTGGGTTTATACTATCGATAAAGAAGCCAGGCCCGAATAACATCGACTGGGAGCAGTTCATTGGCCCGGCGCCATACCATGAATTCAGCCTGGAAAGGTTTTTCAGGTGGCGATGCTGGTGGGATTATAGCACAGGTTTATCAGGTGACCTTTTTACACATGAGTTTGATGCCATGAACCAGATACTTGGACTTGGAATTCCAAATTCGGCTGTGGCTTCGGGAGGTATTTATTTTTATAAAGATGGCCGTACTGTTCCCGATGTGCTTCAGCAGGTATTTGAATATCCTGACCGAGACCTGACACTGATTTATAGCGCTTCGCTTTCCAGCAATAAAATTCGTGGAAAAATGATCATGGGGCACGATGCTTATATGGAAGTTGATAATGACCTGAGAATTTACGCTGATTCAGGTTCAACCAAATACAAGGAAAAGATCAGCAATGGAGTGATTGATCCGTCCTTACCTCTCTATTCTTTTACTCCTGGTGCAAAGCATGTGGATGCTATTACTTCAGCTACCGAGCAATATTTTGCCAGCAGGGGATTGCTTTACACTTACCGCGGCGGAAAAAGGGTTGACACTTCGCACCTTCATATTAAAGACTGGCTCGATTGCATCAGAGGTGGAGGAAAGCCTTCGTGCAATGTGGAGGAAGGGTTTGAGGAAGCTATAACCGCTCATATGGGAACCATTGCGTTGCGCGAAAACAGAAAAGTTTATTGGGATGCTAACAAAAAATTAATTGTGTAAATTAGTGGATTCATTTTTGAATAATAAATAAAAGAACCACGGAGGCATGGAGCACACTGAGAAACACGGAGATAGTATAAAAGGAATTTATAATAAAATCTAAAAGAATAACTTATTTCGCAACGACAGAAAGAATATATGGGTTTTTCTCCGTGCAACTCCATGCTCTCTGTGTTTCTGTGGTAAGAATTTAAACATTTTAACACGAATATAATGACCAACCGCAGAACTTTTATCAAAGGATTAGCTGCAGCAACAGCAGCAGGATTAATTATTCCGGAAAAATTATTTGCTATGCCAAAAGGGAAAACTATTGGAATTCAGCTTTACACTATCAGGGAAATGGTGAATAAAGATTTTGAAGGCACTTTGAAAATTCTTTCAGGAATTGGTTACAATTCAGTCGAGGCTGCCGGATATGGCGAACGGAAATTTTATAATTATGACCCAAAAGACTACCACAAAATCTGCAAGGATTATGGTATTCTTCCTTTAAGTTCGCACAGCGGGATAAGCCTTGAAAATGCTGATGTGGTGATCGAAGATACCGCTAAAGCCGGCATGAGTTATCTGGTATTGCCTTCAATCCCAAAGGAAAAACGTCAAACCCTGGATGATTATAAACAACGCACAGATGAATTCAATTTGATAGGAGAGAAATGCAAAAAGTCAGGCCTGAAGTTCGGATATCATAACCATGCTTTTGAATTTGAAAAAATAGAAGATCAGGTACCGTATGATATTTTACTTGAAAATACCGATCCTGATTTGTGTTTCATGCAGGTGGATTTTTACTGGATGGTTTATGGGGGCTATGATCCATTCGATTATATCAAGCAATACCCCGGGACGGTTTGAATTGTGGCATGTGAAGGATATGGACAAAAGTGAGCAGCGCGAAAGTACTGAAATAGGGCAGGGGATGATTGATTTTCCAGGATTGTTCAAGAAGAAAAAGAAATCGGGCATGAAATATTATTTTGTTGAGCAGGAGGAATTCAAGGTGGATATGGTAGAAAGTATTACGATGAGTTATAATTATTTGAACGCCCTATAAATCAAAGAACAATGAAAAAAAATATTCAAACTGGGATTGTTGGATATGGATTATCAGGCCGATATTTCCATGCTCCATTCCTGAAAGCTCATCCCGGATTTAAGGTCATTAAAGTCCTTGAAAGAAAGTGTGAAGCGTCGAAGGAATTATTTCCAAAAGTTGAAGTCGTAAAGGATTTCGAATCGGTCATCAATGATCCTAAAATAGAACTGGTAGTTATCGCCACTCCAAATAACTATCATTATTCTATGGCGAAAGATTGCCTCCAGAACGGAAAACATTTAGTCATTGAAAAACCTTTCACATTAACATCAAAGGATGCTGATGAACTGATCGCACTCGCCGACAAGAATAAACTAAGGATATTTGTTTATCACAACCGCAGATGGGATGGAGATTTTCTTACCATCCAAAAACTTTTAAAAAGTGGGGCACTCGGAGAAGTAAATGAATATGAAGCCCATTTTGATCGCTATCGTCCCAAACTTACAACCCGCTTGTGGCGGGAAGAGGAAAAGAACGGAGGAGGCGTGCTCTATGACCTGGGACCACACCTTATTGACCAGGCTTTGCAATTGTTTGGCGTACCGGATAAACTGCTGGCACAAATTGAATCACAGCGAAAAACAAGCAAAGTAGACGATTATTTCAGGTTGATTTTTTCCTATGGAAAAATGAAAGCGATTCTGACGGCAGGAATGTTAGTTAAAGACCCCGGTCCACGGTATATCATTCATGGCATCATTGGCTCATTTGTCAAATATGGTATTGATCCGCAGGAAGAAGAATTACGCAAGGGTGTAATGCCGGGTTCAGAAACATGGGGAGTTGAAGACCCCGATAAATGGGGACTTGTAACCATTGACTACGCCGATATGAATGTGCATGGATCGGTTGAAACAGAACCAGGAAATTATATGGAGTTTTATAATAATGTTTATGATGTTTTAACGAAAAAAGCCGTGATGAGTGTTAAGCCGGCTGAAGCAAGAAACGTCATTCGGATCATCGAGCTTGCCAGGGAAAGCAGTGTAAAGAATAAAGAAGTTAAAGTGAAACTTTAAAATCTATACCGTCATTGCGAACGGAATGATATGGAGTGAAGCAATCTCTTCATCGACAGATTAGCTGCCTGTCGGCAGACAGGCTTCGGTCGTTCCTCCCTCGCAATGACGTACCAATAGATTTTTCGGAGGGGTCTCAACTATAGAATTAAATTTTGGAACACGTTTAAATACAATTTACAAATAGAAATTAATATCAAATAAAATTATCCTATGGAAATTAAAGAAAACAAATCAATCAGCCGAAGGAAGTTTATCGGCAACGCTGCGGCAGCAACTGCCGGGTTCACTATTCTACCTTCTTATGTAATTAGCGGGTTTGGGTATAAAATGCCCAGTGACAAGTTGAATATTGCCGGAGTTGGTGTCGGCGGAGTTGGCGCTCACAATGTGACCAACTGCGCCGGTGAAAACATCATTGCCTTGTGCGATGTCGACTGGGCTTATGCTGCCGGAACGTTCGAAAAATATCCAAATGCCAAGAAGTACAAGGATTACCGGAAAATGTTTGACGAACTGGGAAAATCCATTGATGCTGTGATCATCGCTACACCCGATCATACCCATGCCATCATCACTGCCCAAGCGATTAAAATGGGAAAACACGTATACACCCAGAAGCCTTTGACACATACCGTATATGAGTCGAGATTGCTGAAAAATCTGGCAAAGGAATATAAAGTTGCAACCCAAATGGGCAACCAGGGAAATTCAGGTGACGGCATCCGCCAAACTTGCGAATGGATTTGGGATGGAGCTATCGGCGAAATCACTGAGGTTCATGCCTGGACCAACCGTCCTATCTGGCCTCAGGGATTGGAAAGGCCAACAGAATCCTTTGATGTTCCTTCCACCCTCGATTGGGATTTGTTCATTGGCCCGGCGCAATGGCGTCCTTATCATCCCTCTTATACACCCTGGAACTGGCGGGCATGGTGGGATTTTGGAACCGGTGCTTTGGGCGACATGGCCTGCCATATTGTTGATCCCGCATTCTGGGCATTAAAGTTGGGACATCCAACGTGTATCTATGGTAGTTCAACCCAGGTGAATACCGAAAGCGCTCCTCATTCGGAGATGGTTCATTATGAGTTTCCCGACAGGGGCAGTATTGGAAATATAAAACTTCTGCCGCTTAAAATGACCTGGTACGATGGTGGACTTCTGCCGCCCCGTCCTTCTGAATTGAAAGACGGACAGATCATGGGCGATCATAGTGGTGGGGTACTTTTTGTCGGTACAAAAGGAAAGTTGATGACAGGATGTTATGGGCGTGATCCTATTCTTCTTCCTGAGCAGCTCCATAGTGAGTACAAACGTCCGGAACCTTCGATCAGGAGGATTGCAGATGCAATGGAGGGAGGTCATGAACTCGATTGGATAAGGGCATGTAAGGAAAGCCCTGAAAGCAGGGTTCAAACTAGTTCAAACTTCGATTATTCCGGTCCGCTCAATGAGCTGGTGGTGATGGGTAATCTGGCTGTCCGTCTGCAGGATCTCAATCGTAAACTGATGTGGGATGGCGAAAATATGATGATCACCAACATTTCCGATGCAGATGAGATCAGGGTGGTGACAACGGATAAGTTCACCGTTATTGAAGGGCACCCCAACTTTGATACTCAATATGCCACAATAAAGGCCTTACCGGCTGCACAGGAGTACATTCAGCATAAATACAGGGAAGGGTGGGAGATGTAGGTTCAAGGTTTCAGGTTCAAGGTTCAAAGTTCAAGGTTCAAAGTTATGGTCACTCCGAAAAGTTGGAACCCGTCATTGCGAACGAAGTGAAGCAATCCTTTCGCATAGAAAACCAACAGATTGCTTCGGGCTTTGCCCTCGCAATGACGACCTAATTGACTTTTCGGAGGGGACTCAATGTTCAAAGTTGACTGAAGACTTAAAGCTTTAATCAAAATATACAAATGACATAATACAATTAAATATGAAAAAGTTAGGAAAGTTAATTTTAGTATCAGTTATTATTGCAGTTATGACTAATTGCGCACCGAAAGGAGAACAAAGTAAAGACGAAGGCTGGGTGCCTTTGTTTGATGGAAAGACCGCAGAGGGCTGGCGGAGTTATGGAAAAGAAACCTTCCCCGAAAAAGGCTGGTTGATTGAAGAGGGTGTATTGCATGTTCAGGGTTCAGGAAAGGGTGAAGCCGGCGGTGGTGGCGACATCATTACCATGAAAAAGTATAGCAATTTCGAGTTGTCGCTTGAGTGGAAAGTCTCGGAAGGCGGCAACAGCGGTATCTTTTACCTTGTGCAGGAAAAGCCGGACCAGGAAATCTGGAAATCGGCGCCGGAAATGCAGATACTGGACAATGCGAAGCATCCCGATGCAAAGCTGGGTGTGGATGGTAACCGTGCAGCCGGTTCGTTGTACGACCTCATTCCCGGGAAATTTGAGGCGGTGAAGCCTGCCGGCGAATGGAACCAAGTGAAGATCATGGTTTACAAAGGAACCGTTGTCCACTGGATGAACGGCGAGAATGTGCTGGAATACCACCTGTGGACCGACGACTGGAAGAAGATGGTTGCCAACAGCAAGTTTAAGGATTATCCTGATTTTGTGAACCCCGCACAGGAGGGTTACATCGGCCTGCAGGACCATGGCGATGATGTGTGGTTCAGGAGTATTAAGATAAGGGAACTGTAGGTTTTTAAGATCATGAATTGTATTATTTTTGTAAAAAAATTGGACATGCTTACAAAGAAAAAAGTAAATAAAACCATCAAAAAACTGCCTGATACTTTTACGATTGATCAGTTGATTGATGAATTGATCTTTATTGAAAAGGTGGAGGAAGGGTATCAGCAATCAGAGGCCGGTAAAGTAGTTTCAAATGAGGATTTGAAATTAATGATTGATAAGTGGTCAAAATAGTTTGGACTGAGGTTTCGATCCGGGACAATAAGGAAATATTTGATTACATTGCAGACGATTCTGTCCGCTAATCTGCGCTTACAGTCCATAAAATTTATCAAAAGGTTCAGCCACTCACTCATAATCCTTTTATTGGCAGGATAGTTCCTGAATTTAACGAAAAATTAATAAGAGAAGTAATCGAAGGTAATTACAGAATAATTTACAGGTTAAAAAAAGATAACCAAGTAGATATTTTAAGAGTTTACCATTCAGCCCGATTATTGAAACAGAACAAAATTAAATAACCCAGATGCTGGCGAGCTTGCTGCTCGTGCCATGCAAGACATTGGGATTAATAGCGATATTTGCGGAGTGAGGCAGAACGAAATAAAACCAGGCTCTATTCAGGGTTATCCGGCTAAGGGTGGTTGGATAGGCTGGGAAGAGAAAGGGGGATGAAGGAGGTAGAGCTCATTATGAGAAACATTAAAATTGGAATATTACTTTTCTGTATGATTTTGATGATTTGTTGTAATCAAAAAAATGGAGATAGTTCTACTAATTCCGATATAGAAGTATGGGATTCAGTAAAGAGTTCAACAAATCATTATGATTACTTACGTTTCATGATAAACCATGCAGATTCAAGGTATTTTGATACTGCATTAATAAGATATTTTAAATACCAGGAAATATTATTTGACTCCATAGGTCCGCCAATGGTGGATTGTTTCGATAGATGCATAAGTGTAATAATTACAAAATCTGATTCAATATTGTTTGAGCATGAACCGATTCTATTTGGTGATTTAAACAAAAAATCCCTTTCATATTTGATAAATGAAAATAATTATGAATGGATGCCTGAACAAAAATTAGTAAAAGATAAAAACGGATTAGAAAGATACGTTTCGAATGGCTACTTTTATTTGCAAACAGATTTAGAATCAAATTATAAATTGAAACAAGGTATAAATGAAATTAAATTAGCCTATAAAAATTACAAGAATTATCTTTCAGAGAAATGGTTTAGAGTGAAGTTTGACAAATTGGATCCTGACAATAAAGAACTTATTGATAATCTGGTAAGACAGAGGATTAAAATAGGAAAATACTATAAAATTATTTTAGTTGAAGAAGATATTAACGGAATTAATACATGAATAACGAGCTCTACCGTCGCTGGCGCGTACTTGTAGCTCGTGCCATGCAAGACGAACTTAGATCTATAATAGCATCTTATAAAAGATAATCTGTGAAACACCTCGCCCTATTTGCCCTGCTATCCATCCTGCTATCCTGTTCTCAACCGGTTCAAAAGCCAAAAGCCGCCGCGAATGATACCTGGCGCACAGAAGTTGTAAGACCGGATTTCCGGCAAATCCTCGACTCGGCAAATGTGGAGAGTTCGGTTTTGGTTTACGATCTTCAGAGCGATACAGCATATTCAAACGACTTTACCCGTTGCGATATGGGTTTTTTACCGGCATCCACGTTTAAAATACCCAATTCGATCATTGCATTGGAAACAGGCCTGGTGGAAGACGACAGCACCTTGTTTAAATGGGATGGCGAAAAACGAAGGCTTCCTGTCTGGGAGCAGGATTTGATTTTCAGGGATGCCTTCCAGTTCTCGTGCGTACCTTGTTACCAGGAGATAGCCAGGAAAATAGGAGTGGAGCGGATGAAAGAATACCTTGCCAAACTCAACTACGGGAACATGGTTGTTGACTCAGCCACCATTGACCTTTTCTGGCTCGAAGGCGAGTCAACCATTACGATGAACCAGCAACTTGATTTCCTGAAACGGTTTTACTATTCCGAATTACACATATCCGAAAGAACCTATGAAATAATGAAACGCCTGATGCTGATAGAATCAAATGATTCATGGAAATTCAGCGGTAAAACGGGCTGGGCAATCAGGAACGGGAACAACATTGGTTGGTTCGTCGGCTATCTCGAAAAAGGAAACAAAGTATATTTTATCATCACCAACATTGAACCCAATGAAGCCTTCAACATGGATTTGTTCCCGAAGATCAGGACGCAGATTTCACTCGGTGCATTCAGAAAACTGGGTTTGATTGAATAATGTTGTGAGCGGCCAAAGTTAAAAGTCCATCAGTAATTATTATTTATTTTTGCCTGCTTAAAATTCCCGGACAGGATGATTTCTCCCTTATTCAGTCAATTGCTCATTCCATTTCTGGTAGCCATGTTCCTCGCCATAAACATGGGTGGAAGCGGAACGGGGCCATCCTTTTCGGCGGCTTTTGGTGCAAATGCAATCAGGCGTAGCGCTATCGCCGGTTTATTCGGGATCATGGTGTTTCTGGGAGCCATACTGGCCGGAAAAGCCACGGCAACAACCCTGGGGAGAGATTTGCTGAATCCCGAAATGATGTCATACACAGTAGTATCGATTATTCTTTTTGCAGTAGCTATTTCTCTGCTTGTCGCCAATCTTTTCGGCATCCCTCAATCCACCAGCCAGTCAACAGTGCTGGCGGTTACAGCGGCTGCTATTTATTTCCACGAGTTCAATTCAAACAGACTTTTTATTCAAATCATCCCTGCATGGTTTATCCTTCCGGTTATTTCATTTTTTGTCTGCCTGCTGATCGGGAAGTATATTTACAAACCCATCCGCAAGCGGGGATATTTTTTATCGGCGCGCCTGAACCAGCACCCAGCCTTAAGGATGGTAATTATTATCATGTCGTGCTATGTGGCATTTTCAATCGGATCAAACAACGTAGCCAATGCCTCCGGCCCCATTGCTTCTATGATCATTAAAGAACTCAACCTTGATCCGGGCGGAAGGAATTTTATCCTGATCATGATTTTATCCACTTTGATTGTCGCTCCCAGTTTTGGCATCGGCAGTTCTGTTTTTGGCCGTAAAATACTTCAAAACACCGGTAAAGAGATCATCCTTTTCGGGAAAATAGAAGCTGCAATCATTGCCTTTGTCAGTGCAACGTTATTGTTGCTGGCTTCAATAACCAAAGGTATCCCAACATCGCTGGTACAACTGAATGTAGCTGCCATTCTCGGAATTGGTGTTGCCAAACTGGGTTTCAAAAATATTTTCCGAAGGACGGAAGTCAATAAGTTTTTTGTGATGTGGGTCGTAGCACCTGTGATTGCCTTTGTTCTTACCCTTTTAATGCTTTATGTTGCAGATGTAAATGGATTGCTGTTTTTATGATAGTGGATTAGCGGCAGTGGCAGTAGCAGGGGAAGCGGCAGCGGCAGCGGTAGTTTGAACCCAGAACTCAGAACTCAGAACACTGAACTGAGAACAGAGAACATTTACCGAGGTATAATGGAAATAAGGAAATAGGGGGAAGCGGCAGCGGCATCGGCAGTTTGAACCCAGAACCCAGAACACTGAACTGAAAACAGAGAACTGTTAAATATTATTAAACCAATTCTTCACAAACAACAAAATTGTACATTTGTGCAATAACAATTTAAACCCTTATAAAATGACAACAATTATCATTCTTATTATTGCAGCGATCATAGCGATCTGGCTGGTCAGTCTTTACAACAGGTTAGTAAAACTCCGGAACAACCGGGAGAATTCATTTGCAGACATCGATGTTCAGCTCAGGCAGCGTCACGACCTTATTCCGCAGCTGGTGGAAGCGGTAAAAGGCTATATGAAGCATGAAAGCACTGTTCTTTCAGATGTGACCAATGCAAGGGCAAATGCATTAAAAGCAACCTCTATAAACGATAAAATCACAGCTGAGAACCAGCTTTCTTCTGCGTTGCGTGGGTTGCAGGTAGCCGTCGAGGCCTATCCCGACCTGAAAGCCAGCCAGAATTTCATGAACCTGCAGGAAGAAATTTCCGATGTGGAGAACAAGCTGGCTGCAGCAAGACGGTTTTTCAACTCTGCCACCAAAGAATACAACAATGCAGTGGAAGTTTTTCCAAGCAACATCGTAGCCGGTACTTTTGGCTTCAATAAGGAAGTTATGTTTGATCTTGGAAATGATGGACGCGAGCAGATGGAGCAACCCCCAAATGTGAAGTTTTAATTTCTGATTACAAATAATCAAATGAAATACGTCGGTCTGCAAACCCAGATATGGCGGAACAATTTAAATTCAGTCATCCTGCTGATATTGTTTCCGGTGGTTCTGTATGCACTCTTCTGGCTATTCGTATATTTTACTTCTGGCAATGGTGAATACGATCCGGTTGACACTGCCAACACTTCTTTTATTTATATGTTTCCATGGATCACAGTAGGTGTGGCCATCTGGTTCCTTATCGCATGGCTTTCGCACACTTCCATGATCAACAGGGCGACCGGGAGCCGCCCTCTCGAAAGGAAGGAGAATAAGCGGGTTTACAACCTTGTGGAAAATCTGTGCATCACTTCCGGAATGAAGATGCCGAAGGTGAATGTGATCGAGGATGATTCGTTGAATGCGTTTGCCAGCGGCATTAGTCAGGGAACTTTCACTGTTTCAGTATCGCGGGGTATGCTTAATAAGTTGGACGACCAGGAACTGGAAGGAGTTATCGCACATGAACTCACGCATATCCGCAACCGGGATGTGCGGCTACTGATCGTATCCATTATTTTCGTCGGGATTTTTGCTTTCGTGGCTGAAATGTTTTTCCGGGGCATGATATTCGGCGGTGGCAGCCGCAAAGGAAAAGGTGGCGGCGCTATGATCGTTGGTCTTATTCTCGCACTTGTAGGATATTCTTTATCGGTCATTTTCCGGTTTGCCATTTCGCGAAAGCGTGAATATATGGCTGATGCAGGCGGTTCTGAGATGACTAAAAATCCGTTGGCGCTTGCTTCTGCATTACGAAAAATATCCATTGATCCGCGTATTGAAGCGGTAGAGCGTCAGGACGTAGCTCAAATGTTTATCGAAAATCCACAGGAAAAGCAAAAAGGTTTTTCATTCTCCTCTATTTTCGCAACCCATCCACCTATTGAAGAAAGGATCAAACTGCTTGAGCAGTTTTAGCAGGTTCAAGGTTCAAAGTTTCAGGTTCCAGATTTCGAATTTCAAATTTCGAATTTCATTTATTCATACTTCAACGATTTGACAGGATGTTGCTGCGCCGTCCTGATGGCCTGGTAGCTCACTGTCAGCATAGCAATCAGTAATGAAATGACTGCAGTTAAAAGGAATATCCATGTTGACAATCGCGTGTGGTAGGCATAACCGAGCAGCCAGCGGTTCATAGCATAATATGCCAGCGGCCAGGCGATGAGGTTGGCGATGATGACCCATTTCATGAATTCGCCTGAAAGGGCAGTGAATATATTGTAAATATTTGCACCCAGCACTTTGCGTACTCCAACCTCTTTGGTGCGCTGTTCTGCTATAAATGCGGCCAATCCGAACAATCCAAGGCAGGAGATCAGGATGGTTAATATTGAAAAATACCTGAATATCTTTCCCAGCTTTTCTTCCGACCTGTAAAGTTCCTGATAGGAATCATCAAGGTATTTATACTCAAAGGGAAATCCCGGATTGGCTTTTTCCCAGCTATTTCTCATGTAATCGAGGGTTTGTTCCTGGTTATTGCCGGTCAATTTGGTGAAAATGATATCACAATATTTTGGGGCATAAACAATGACAAGAGGGCTAATCTCGCTGGTCATGTCGAGGAAATGAAAATCTTCAACTACGCCGATGATAGTGAATTTCGTTCCGTTCCAGGACATCCATTTGCCGATTGGATCCTGCATTCCCATAAGGGTTGCCGTTTTCTGGTTAATCAGGATTGATAAACTGTCGGTACTGAAGGAAGGATCGAAATCCCTGCCGGCAACTACTTTCATTCCAAATGTTTGGCTATAGCCGAAATCAGTAAAGCCAAAACCGATCAGCACTTCATCTTTTGTATCGCGGCCTTCCCAATCAAAACCTCCGCTGTTGCTTCCTATATCAAATGGCAATGAATTCGCCCTTGTTACAACGGTAATATTCGGATTTTGGAGAAATTCATTCTTTAGAATTTCATATTTTTCAACGGATTTACCTTGCATGGATGCAAAAACAACATTTTCCCTGTCCATCCCGGTTTTTTTATCACGGATATAAGCAAGTTGTTTGTAAACCACGATGGTGCAAATGATCATGATGACGGAAAGGGTGAACTGGAACACGACAAGAATTCGGCGAAAGTTTGAACTGCCTTTTCCTTTTCCAGGTAATTTCCGCAAGGCTGCTATCGGATTCAGTGACGAAAGATAAAATGCCGGGTAGCTTCCCGCCAGAATACCCACAAAAATGATGATGCCTACGAGAGTAGTTGCGAAGTTTAAATCACGCCAGTCAAAAGAAAGAGACTTGTCTGATAGTTGATTGAATCCGGGAAGGAAAAAATTAACGAGTACAATTGAAACAATAAAGGCCACCACCGTGATCAGCATCGATTCCCCGATAAACTGAATAATGATCTGTTGACGTCCGGCACCGGCAGCCTTTCGCAGTCCTATTTCACGGCTGCGGCGTGCTGCCCTTGCTGTTGAAAGGTTCATGAAATTGATGCATGCGATGACAAGAATGAATAGCGCTATTATTGAAAAAATGTACACATACTTTATATCCCCGCTATACGCTCCAAAGGAATAGAGATGGATTTTTGTCAATGGAAAAAGAAATAGGTCAACGGCAGCTTCAGAAGGATCGTCTTCGTCCTGAGATTTCAGCATAAGATAATTTTTTATCTTTTCATTTACAGTTTGGTAATCAGCACCCGGAGACAGTTCAACATAGCAATGATAAGTGTTCCATCCATATTTGTCAACAGTAAAACCGAAATTCTCAATGTATTCAAAAGGGATGCAGACATCAAAACGGAAGCTTGAATTGGTTGGTGTTTCAGCTATAACTCCGCTCACTTTGAAGGGATGTTCCCCGTTTATAGTAAGTACTTTCCCGAGGGGATTTTCGTTGCCAAAATACTTCGTCGCTATTTTATCGGTTATAACGACGGAATTCAGGTCATTAAAAACATTATTGGGGTCGCCTTTCAGGAAGGTGAATGTGAACATGTTGAATAATTCCCGGTCTGCCAGCCTGATATTTTCCCGGAAAACTCTGTCCTCGTAATTGATAACTCCTGTAATTACAAAATACATAAAACTGTTAACAATGTCAGGAAAATCCTTGTGCACATCAGCACCAATTAAGCCGGGCATACATGCAGTGGTTAAAGGACCTGAACTATAGTGCTGGGTTTGCACAAGGCGATATAATCGGTCAGCCTTTTCGTTGAACCTATCGTAACTCAGTTCGTGGCGAACCCAGAGCATAATCAGGATAAAACAAGCCATTCCAACTCCAAGACCTACGATGTTAATAGCTGAAAATCCTTTTTGCCTTATCAGGTTTCGGATTGCGATGAGAAGGTAATTTCTAAACATAAAACTTCGGATAGTTATATAGTTAATGACGACAATTAAAAGAGATTGTTACCGGATTGTCGTTATTTGGGATTCTTTAATGCTTTTTCTGAAGCTGAATAATAAAGGGTTACCGACTCAAAATTGCCAGGTAACCCCTATAAAAAAACTTATGCCTATGAAATATTATTTTTCTGCAAGTAATTTCTGTACCCGTTTCAGATTTTCTTTGTAAACCTGTGTGAATTCATTGGGCTTTTTATCTGAAAGAGCCACAGCCTTGTCATAGTTCTTCTCAGCTTCGGCATACTTAGAGCTTTTTTCAAATGCCTCACCCAGGCTGTCATAAACATTGGCCGATTCAGGATAACGCTTGACATTTTCCTTAAATACTTCAATGGCTTTTTCAAATTCTTTATTACCCAGGTATTGGTATCCCAACAGGTTGATGACATACTCGGGTGTTTTGGTTTCGTACCCGAATTTGTTAGTTAATGTTTTATAATGTGCATCAATGCTTGCAAGCCCTTCTTTATACATGCCGTCTGGTATTTTCCATCCGTCGTAAATGGCTTTAAAGCCATTGTACATACTCAGGTGGGGGATTGAACCATGATCTTCATCTTTCATATATTCGTATTGAAAGGTCAATCCTGTGGGTGCTGCGGTTTTAATCATTTGGGCAAATTTTTCCACATTAGGGATAAACTCAGGCTCATTTCCCAGCGTCATGTAGAAAAATTTATTTTTATAACCGGATTTCAATTTTTCACCCGTTTGCTTAATAAGCATGTTATCATCCCATGCCAGGTAAGGGCTAATGGAAATGTAGCCATCGAAAAGGTCAGGATTATTCAGGAAAGCATAGGTTGCAAAAGTGCCTCCGAGTGAATGCCCGACTAAAATACTGTATGGTTCTGTCCGGTAAGTTTTGTCGATGTATGGTTTTAATTCATCCTTTATGAAAGAGGCGAATTTATCAGCACCACCGCCATTCTTAATTTTAGCATCCGGTGTGGGAGTGAAATCTCTGCCGCGGTCGACATTGACAATGCCTACAACGATCGCCTGGGGCATTATTCCCTGGCCGGAAAGAAACTGAACCATTCCGCTTGCATGAAGGAAGTGATATCCCCCATCCAGAAGATAAATGACGGGATACTCTGATGCTATCAGGTTATAACCATCAGGTAAATACACAAGTAAATTACGTTCTTCATTCAGAACTTTTGATTGAATGGTGACTTTTTCACCAATGGAGATTTTGTTGTCACCGGCTTTTGCATTTGACGCTGCACCGGTAAGGAAGATTGCTGTTAAAACTATCAGCAACACCTTCATGATTGCATTCATTGATTTTTTAGTTTTCATCGTTTTTTGTTTTTAGTTATTATTAAATCGCATTCTTAAAGTTTAATGATCTTTCTATGCTCATAGTGATTTCCTGAGCGAATATTTATAAAAAAAACTCCGCTGCGAACGGTGGTTCCTTCATTGTTTTTTCCATCCCATGAAAATGAAGATATTGGAAAGTCGAAATAGAGGTCTTTAATTACTTTACCATTGATATCAAAAACGGTAACTTCAATATCCGATCCTGAATTATCAATTATTTCCACATTGATTTGCTCATTGAATGGATTGGGAAATATATCCTTTATAAAACTATCACTGATTATATTTTCCTTTATTTCAGTACCTGTAACCATGACAAAGTCAACGGTGCTGCCGCCATAATTTGGAATTGCAAGAATGTTGTTCTGCTGGTTGTATTCAAGCCCTGCAGGCTGGTTGTGCCCGGATGAGACAATATCGTAATCACCACTTAGTCCATAAAAATACCTGACTATCCTCCCGGGTGACTGATGAGAGGCAAGGTACACATTTCCAAACTGGTCCATCGTGATTCCATCGTAATTACTGAAGTTTGTTGGATAATTCGTGACCGATGAATCGGCAAGACTGATGGCCTGAATGGGAGCATTGGAAGCATAACCGATTGCCAACAGCCGGTTGTTGACCTGATCAAAAACAATATCCTGGGTCCAGTTAGTTAAACCAGATGTTCTGAATAAGGACACTGTCTGGGTTTCAAGGTATATCTTGTAGATCCTGCCCCATGTATCGACAACAAACAGATGCCCGTCATTGTCATAGGCCAGTCCGTCAGGATTTCCAACTGTGTTTAACGCCTGGAAGAAAACCTGTTCCTTTGTTTCCAGGTCAAAACCCAGTACACCCGAGTTTTCCTCAGATACATATAAAACTCCTTCGGCAATGCACATACCCAAAGGGTCTTCAATATTTGTTACGAAATATTGCGCCATACCCAAATAATCAACTTCAGAAATATATCCGGGGGCATTGGGGCCACCAGTGCTTGAAATAAGCCAGCGTTGATGGGCATAATCATATACACAACTTTCAGGATGATTATATGGATTTGGATTGAGCAGTTTGTTTTCGAACCATGAAATTTTATTCGATCCGTATCCGATCGCAACAAAGTCATTATCGTTATCATTATCCATTTTAGCCGGAATGATGCAGAAAGCCTGAGTAAAACCTCCATCAATATTGATTTTGGTGAATTCTTGATTTCCATTGTTTTGCCACCATGCAAGATTTGGAGCAGACTGGCCTGCTCCGAATAAATCCCGGTCTCCATCGTTGTCCACGTCTGTTGCATCAAGCCATAAAGCTCCTCCAAAATTGGGTAAGGCATGTTTAATAAATACCCCCTGCCCGTTGTTCTCATACCATGCAATTTTACTGCTAATGCAGGCCGAAGCCAGAATGTCGCCGTCACCATCCAAATCAACATCACGGGCAATAACAGTATGGACAGCATCCATCAGGCTATCGATCATGTGTTCATCAAAGTTTTCGGCTCCGGTATTCTCCCACCAAAGTATTTCATCATCCTGTTCACCACATGCAATTACATCAAGGTCATTATCCCCATCCATATCGTCGCCGTAAATAAACGGTGAAGTCTGGAAACGGTCAGAGATCAGGTGTTTCGTCCAAACCACCGGATTCTGGCCATCATTTTCATACCAGGCGATTTCACTTTCAAAGTTGATATTATCAAACCCTGAACAGAGAATGTCAGGATGATTATCGTCGTTTACATCCTTTATATCAATGGTATGCGCTCCGGCAAAATCAGCGTCAACAATGGATTCAGCAAATGTGTTATCCCCATTATTTTGCAATAAGATGATACTGTTTTCCTCAATAGCGGCTACAATCAGATCAGTTTTATTGTCGGCATTCATATCATGTGCTCTAACACTCCTGAGTTTACCTGCATTGTCAAGAATTACAACTTTTGTGAATTCATTGAATCCGTTGTTCTTCCACCAGGCTACTTCAGCATTTACATGCCAGTTCACCGAAATGATGTCTTTATCCCCATCCAAATCAAGATCATTGACAATCACATCCACTCCGGCAGGGAAATTTGATGTAACCTGATGCTGAATAAATTCAGGTTGCGACTGGGTAATGAACATGCAACATGATAAAGCAATGATGAGTGATCCTTTAAATTTGTCTGTTGTTTTCATAGTTTAAATCTGTTAGTTTGTTTTTGGTTTCAGCCTCCTTCCCCGGGCAGGGAAGGAGGAGTTGATTTGAAACCATTTTCAGTTGTAGCTGAAATAAAAAAAATGATCATGAAGAGGGATAGTCCATTATAATTTAATCATTCTGTTAACGACAGGTTTTCCGCCACTGAGAATTTTGATGTAGTAAATTCCTGCCGTCAGCTCATTGATTTTTAATTCTGCTCTTTGATTTTCGAACCTGACACTTTGCTTGTAAACCAGGCTGCCATTGGCGCTATAAATTTCCAGGTCTCGTTTACCATCCTGACCTTTTACATCCTGAATAAAAACGAGGTCCGAAGCAGGATTGGGATAGATAATCAAATCGCCTTCGGCAAGTTCAGCTATATTAGTTGCCGGATTGTAATTGAAAGAAGTGGTATAAAATCCCCTGCCATGGGTGCCGGCCAGAACAGTATTATCCGTCTTACGAACCTGCAACATATCCACCCTCACATTGGCAAGGCCTGAGTTATCAGGCTGCCATGTTACATCTGTGCAATGCAGGTTGTTGGATGTCCAGACACCAATCTCTGTTGCAAGCATAGCGGCCCTCGCGTTCTGGGGCTGGTATATAGCCCACCTGACAGGCATGTCCGGAAGATTTCCTTCTTTTTCTACCCAGCTAACAGCCGCGTCGTAGCTTTGCCAGACAGATGAGACTCCGTAATTGGAAAAAGTCACAAGGATAGTGTCTTCCGATCCTCCAAAAGCAATACAGGAAACGGCTGCCTGAGGAAAGGTGGCACTCCCGATTTCGTTAACAATAGGTTCTGCATTGGCATTCATCACCCTGAACATTCTGCCCGATTGCGTTCCGAGGTATAGCGTGGCAGATCCTATGGTGGAATATTCCGAATATTTTACGCAGGAATACGGCACCGATGAGCCTGTTGCCATGTAAAGAAATTCTCCAGCCACTGGCCCATAGGGAACACCGGTGATCCGAAGAATACTATCGGCTAAGGTATTGATGGTAGTTACTGCATTTGCATAAATGGTATTCAGGTTATAATCATAATCCACAGAACTGATAAAGTTACCGCTTGCCCATTGAGTGGCATTATTTTGAAGCTGATAGTTTCCAAAAAGGAAAAACCTGTTATTTTGGTATGAGGTGATAAAAACATCAGGTTCGTTTTGATCGATAAAACAGGCACCTCCATCTCCACCTGTCACACGGTTATTGTTACCGATGGGGGTTCCGTCGTAATATATTGTTCCGTTATCCTGCATTCCTGCCAGGTAAAAAATTGTTCCGGATACCGGATGGAGGGCACATTTGTACATCTGCAGAGTATTAAAACCTTCGCTTCGTTCCTGAAAGGTGATTGTATTTAATGATCCATTAAAGGTATAGAAAATTCCACCGTCAGAAGCAACAACAAACTTGTCAGATGATCCTTGCTGGAAAAGAACCCTGTGCAGATCGGCATGGATATAATTAGTACCACCCACTGCTGTCCAGTTCGATTTTTTTGACCAGTTCAATCCCGCGTTGTCTGATCTCCACAGGTCAAGTCCGCCAATGTAAACTTTGTCGGGATTGTTAGGATCCACCGCTGCAGTAAGTGCATGCCAGGCAATATAAGCCCAGTTTCCGTTTGCTCCTGCTGGTGGAATATTCGTGGTCTGCCAAGTCACTCCTTTATCGTCTGAACGGGCTATAATATGACATTCATAACCCGGAAGTCCATAAAAATAACCCTGAGCAACCAACGCATATACCCGGTTCGCATCCGATGGCGCGGCAGCAAGAATTACCCTTCCGGGTAAATCGAATCCGGGTGTATTTTCGATTATCAGTTTATATTCTTCATTTACAGACCAACTATCCGGTAAAGCATTATCTGAATGTAATATAGTAGCGCCACCGTCACCTTCCACATTCGGCATAGTACCCACAAACATCCTTCCATCGGCGCCTATTTCAATGTCGGATGGCGAATAAGGAACTTCAAGACCGGTAATATTGGGTAACACTTGTTCCCATGTTCCTGAACCAATAACCATGCGGAACAGTCCGTCGGAGGGTTCGCTTAAATGCTGAGTACCTTTATAAACTCCTGATGCAACCCCCGCATAAATGACACTGGTGCCATTTTCATTTCTGACCTCAATATCTGTAATGTATTCAAATTCTTCCGTCCCAGTCATCACATTCCATGTTAGCCCGGCATCTGACGACTTCATAATCCCGAAACCAAGACCGGAAGATTCCCGGTAAATGATCAGGGCAGTTTGTGCTTCACCGGTTCCTACATAAAAAGTCTGTGGATCATTGGGGTCATAAGTTATGCAGCTAACGGCCAGGTCGGGCCAGAAATCATCCACAGGTACCCACAGGTCGTTTTCGTTGGTAATATCTTCACGATACCACAGACCTCCGGTAACGCCTCCGGCCCAGACTTTCCGGTTCATTGGATCATTCGGATCCCACATGATTGCCCTGACCCTGCCTCCGATATTTGCAACTGTGCCTTGCCATTCCAGCGGAGTAAAGGATTTGTCCAACGGCTCCTTTTCAAGGGCTTCGGTTTCCATATAGGCGTCCTTAAGCCTTTCCCTGGGAACCCTTTCCAGCTTGGGGTCCACTGTCATCAGGTAATCCTGCAATGCCGCCAAATCAGGCGAATCGGATTTTAATCCGTCTGGTGTTTTTACCTTATCCTCGGAGAAAAATTCTGCCATCCGCTGATTCAGGAATTTTTCAAATTTTTCCCGTTCAACCATTTTCGTGACCTGGCTGAACCAGTCAAAATTCCAGCAAAGACAAATGAGGCTGATTCCCAGAGAAGGTATCAACCAATACACGATTTTTATTAAAGCAGTTTTCATGGTTTAAATTATTTCCTGGTTTGAAATCATCATGCAATTTTAAATTCGGACTGAAATTAATATCAACATATAAATTATAGTATGGTAAATTTACAAACCTGTTGTTTCAGTTTATCATTGGTTGAATCAGGCTAATAATTGTTTGCCTTTCTGAACTGTTCAGTTTTAAAAAGGTGAATAATAACAATCCAGGCTTTTATAGTAATTTGGTATTTATATTTGCAAAATTGCAACCCTCGTAAAATTCATTTGTCATTAACCCTGAAATACAAAGAAAGAATTGGCTGTAGCGGTTCCGGACATACACAGAGAGATCATTGAGAAATGCAAGTCGGGCGACTCTGCGGCTCAGTACAAGCTGTATAGTTTGTATGCAAAAGCCATGTTCAACATTGCTTACAGGATGATGAATAACAAGGAAGAAGCGGAAGATATGCTACAGGAATCGTTTACGGATGCATTTGCCAGGCTAAATTCTTTCAGGTATGAATCAGGCTTCGGATCGTGGATGAAAAGGATAGTGATCAACCACTGCCTGAACGAAATCAAGAGGCGAAAGGCCGACTTGCAGTTCTTTGAAGATATGAACCTGTTCGATCAGAAAACGGATGACGACTCAGGCTATGAAGCAGGATTAAGTGTGGAGAATGTGCGTAAAGCCATGGAGCATTTGCCCAATGGCAGCAAGATGATCTTTTCACTTTATCTGCTCGAAGGATACGATCACATTGAGATTGCACAAATTTTGAAAATCAGCGAGTCGAACTCGAAATCGCAATATATGCGCGCAAAACAAAAAGTTAAAGAAGTCTTAAAAGATATAAGCTATGCAACAGGATAAACTGGAGAAATTCATCATCGAAAACCGGGAAGAGTTTGATGTATTTGAACCCGGTACTGAACTTTGGGACCGCATTCAAAAGCCGGCTCCAAAAGTAATCAGGCTGAACTGGAAAACCATCCTTGTGAGGGTAGCGGCAGTTGTCGTCATTTTCATTGCCTCCTATTTTTTCCATGATATGATGCAGAAAGGTGACAAGAGTGATGTTGCCAGTAATGAGCAGCCACTGGAAAATGAGGATCAGAATAAGGTGAATGTGCTGATGGAAGCGGAGATGTTTTATACTTCCCAGATCAATACGGCAAAGGAAGAGATCATCCTGTTATCGGGAAATGACAAAGGCCTGATGGATGACCTTAATTATGACATGGTAGAACTGGATAAAGTGTTTGATGAACTGAAAAACGACTTAAAAGATAATAGTGACAACGAAGAAGTGATTGAGGCAATGATTCAGAATTACAGGATCAGGCTTCAGGTGCTGGAGGAAATCCTCCTTCAGCTGAATAAGTCAAAAAATATTGAGAATGAAAAAAGCAACAGCAATGAAATATAAGTTAATTGTATTCATAAGCATTTACGGCCTGCTGATTCCTGCTATTGCAAAACCGCAGGTTTTCGAAAGGGATCGTCATGAATCCAAAACCTGGAAGGTTTCGAAGGAGACGTCGCTGGAGATATACAACAAGTACGGCAACATCCACCTTTTTACCTGGGATAAGGATTCGGTAAGGGTAGATATCGATATGCAGATTAAAGCCAGCAAGGAAAGCAAGGCCGATAAAATTTACGAATACATCGACTTTGAGTTTTCTGACAATAAATATTATGTCATTGCCCGCACCCGGCTCAACCAGCAGGGAGAGTTCTGGGCTGAAGTCAGCGACCTGGCCAATACCTTTTTCAGCAGTGGCACCAAGGTGCAGATCGACTATTCCGTTTATTTGCCGCAATCCATCAATGTAAAAATTGAGAATAAGTTCGGGAATATTTACACAACTGATCACCTGGGTAAGATGTCGGTGATCCTATCCAATGGCGATTATAAAGCCAACGATTTGAAAGGAACCGTCGACTTGAACGTCAGTTTTGGGAATGCAACCATCAATTCAATCGAATCGGGCAAGCTGAGCCTTAACTATAGTGAATTAGAGCTTGGAGTCGCCGGTAATCTTACCATCGAAAGCAAATCTTCAACGCTTAATATTGATAAGGCTGGCACACTGAATATTAATTCCAAAAGGGACAAATATTACATTAATCAACTTGAAGTATTGTCAGGTAAAACATCTTTTTCTTATCTGACACTAAAATCATTTAGTTCGGATTTAACCCTGAGCACAGATTACGGCGAGGTCAATCTTGAAAGCATCAGTTCCGAATTCAAGCTGATTGACCTGACATCCAATTACACGGATATACTTGTGAGGATCCCGGCACAGGCATCCTATGCAGTTGATATTTCCCACTCTGTATCAACGGTGATCACAGCTCCTGATGATTATTCAGGTATGAAATCGGAAACCATTGATAAAAAGCTTGACCTTTACAAAACGAAAGGAACGGCCGGGAATGGCCCGCTAAAGAAGGGAAAGATGACGATCAGCAGCAAGTCGGGTAAAATAACATTCAGGGAAGCATTATAATTGATTCAAGACTGAAAAATAAAAAAGAAATAAATGCCACTAAAACACCAAATCACTAAAACTCACAAAAAAAGAATAAATAAACTAATCTTAGTGAAATCCTGCCTGCGGCAGGCAGGTTGGTGTTTTTGTGTTTTGGTGGCAGGAAAACAATTTTTAAAGAAGATTAATGTTTTTTGTAAAAATTTTAGACTAATTGCGACCCTTGAAAATTTTAGTTGTCAATCATAAAAGTAAATTGAGAAAAATGAAGAAACAGATTATAACTACGTTAATTATTCTTTCAGGATTTGTGGGGATGGCACAGATTGGAAGCTCAGCCATCGGGCTCAGGGGCGGTGGCATATCGGGAATGACCATCAAATTAATTGATGAAGACCTGAGTGCAGTGGAAATTCTCCTGGGATTTCAGCGAAACGGATTGAAGATGACAGGAATGCTGCAGCGGTTCAAACCTATTAAAACGGACAGGATAAGTAACCTCTATGTTTTTTCAGGATTAGGCGCTCATGCCGGTTTTGAAAGATGGGATGATGAACAATCACAAACGGTAGACGGAGTCACTTACTATTCCTACCGCAAGGTTGTTTCTCCTGTTATTGGTGGTGACCTGATCGTTGGACTTGAATATCATTTCGAGTCGGTTCCCTTTCATGTGAGCATCGATTACAAGCCCTATATGGAGTTTTTCGGCGAAAAGATTTTCAGGATCGATTTCTGGGATATCGGTTTTTCGCTCCGTTATGTTATAAACCAATAAAAATTAAATAAGATGAAAAAAACAGTAATTTTAATGATGGCTTTGTTGACCGTTACCATTGGTATGACACAGGAAGACAAAAGCAAAAATGACCAGGAATTCAAAACTATTTTTAATGCGAATAAAGGAGATAACAAAATTATCCATGGTGGTTATGGTGGTATAATGATGAATTATACGCAGATTGACAACAAGGACGCCTTTCTCGCAGGTATACGCGGAATGTGGATCATCAATCACGGGATTGGAATCGGTATTGGTGGTTATGGATTTGCCAATGAGCTTAAGTTTGATCAAAATTCTTATGACAATCAGGACTATTCTCTTGCCGGAGGATATGGTGGCCTTATAATCGAACCCATCATTGCAGCCAAATCTCCGGTGCATGTATCTTTCCCGGTGCTAATTGGGGCTGGAGGTGTCGCTTCTATCCAGGAGCAATGGTCGCCTTATTCCTATCATGATGACAATTATTATTCAGAAGATGCAGCGGCTTACTTTGTTTTTGAACCTGGCGTTGAGGTGGAATTTAATATGGTAAAGTTTTTTAGGTTAGCGATGGGAGTTTATTACAAATTTACTTCTGACGTCAACCTTGATGTGTGGACAGGTACAAACTATGAAACTATAAATCCAAACCTTGGACTTAGTGTTAAAGATGAACCTAAAGTTCCAGGAGGTTTTTCGTTTGGATTGGCCCTCAAGTTTGGAAAATTTTAAACTGGTTTGAAACCGGAATAGATTTTTAATATTTTTGCAGAATCTATTGCGGGAATATCCGTCAAGTGCCGGACAGGGCTCAGTTGGTAGTCCCGCCTTTGGCGGGATACCAAGCTAAGGGTAATAGATTTAAAGCGGGAATAGCTCAGTTGGTAGAGCATTAGCTTCCCAAGCTGAGGGTCGCGGGTTCGAGTCCCGTTTCCCGCTCAAAAGAATAAAAGGCTTACAATGATGTAGGCCTTTTTTGTTTTTCCCAGGCTCAGTTGGTAGTCCCGCCATGGCGGGATCCCAAGGTGAGGGTCGCGGGTTCGAGTCCCGTTTCCCGCTCAAAATTGGAAAGAAAGGCTTACAATGATGTAGGCCTTTTTTGTTTTTTCCCTATGCCCAGGTGGTAGTCCCGCCTTTGGCGGGATCCCAAGCTGAGGGTCGCG
The DNA here is from genome assembly GCA_963749345.1 of uncultured Bacteroidales bacterium. Taxonomy (GTDB): domain Bacteria; phylum Bacteroidota; class Bacteroidia; order Bacteroidales; family JAADJA01; genus JAADJA01. The sequence continues at coordinate 3,048,885 of CAVVMO010000004.1, forward strand.
GGTTCGAGTCCCGTTTCCCGCTCAAAATTGGAAAGAAAGGCTTACAATGATGTAGGCCTTTTTTGTTTTTTCCCTATGCCCAGGTGGTAGTCCCGCCTTTGGCGGGATCCCAAGCTGAGGGTCGCGGGTTCGAGTCCCGTTTCCCGCTCAAAAGAAAAGAAAGATCTGTTTAATGACAGGTCTTTTTTTGCTCAGTTGTTAGTCCCGCCTTTGGCGGGATCCCAAGCTGAGGGTCGTCCCGCTGAGGCGGGATTTCCCGCTCTCAATGATGACAAGGGTTTGCTGGATTTAGCAAACCTTTTTCGTTTTAAGTGGATACATATTTGGATACATGAAAACCTGTTTACATTGGTTGTTAATATCTTTTTTTATCTTTGAAGTTGACTATTTTACAATTTCTAAATTTTATTGATCATGTCTGAAAAAATTACATTTATCCTTGGTGCGGGGTCAAATAAGGATTATGGTTTTCCACTTGGGTTTGATTTATATAAAATGACGATTAAGGATTTAGAAAATTTAAATACAGAAGAAGAAGAGAAGAGTGAATTATTTAAAATATTGAGGCATTTTAATTTAATAATGCATATTGATGTATTTAGGAATAAGCTGGAGGGTTCTCAATTTAGCTCATTAGATGAATTTGTTTATCATTATCCAGAATATGAAAAAATTGTAAGATACATAATAAGCTATTATATAATTTGGTATGAGGATAATTCTAAACTCTTGGAACTTAGTAACGAAAATCATTGGTATCGGTCTTTTTGGAAAAATATTAAAACTTACAACTTTGAAGATTTACCGAAAGGAAAATATGGATTTATTACTTTTAATTATGATCGATCATTAGAGGCTTATTTTACAGAAGTTATGTATAATACATATTTTAACCAAATTAAAAAAGATCGATTTGAGATTTATAATTTACTGAATGATTATTTCCCTATTTACCATGTTTACGGGCATTTGGGAAAGTTATATGCAAATGGTCGTAATAGTTTTGAGTATGGAGCTAAACGAAGTGCAAGCGAAAGTATATTAAGAAGTAACTTTGTTGATAAAATAAATTTTGCTTCTCGTCAAATTGAATTAATATTTTCAAAGAGGCAAGAAAAACCAGAACTTCAAAAAATCTTTAAAAGGTTAGAAAATTCAGATAAAATAATTTTTTTGGGATTTGGATTTGATGATCTTAACCTTGAAAATTTAAAAATAAAAGAATTAAATAAAACAAAAATTGGTTATGTTAGAGGGTTATCTACTAAAAGAGTAAAACAACTTAAATCAATTTATAATATAAATTGTAATACAATTCATATTGATAATATTGTGGAATATTTGAAAAGGATTGAGATTATTTAGCATTTTAAAATTAGTTCCATAATGAAAAAACTACTTTCTGATTTTTTAAATTTGTTTACGCCTTACAATAAAATTGAAGTTCATTTCTGGTGGATTATAATTCTAATTATTTTACTCTTGACCTTGGTTATTGCGTATTCTATCTATTTTGCCTTAAAAGAAAGGAATAAAGAATTATCAAAGAAAGATTTAGCAAGAAAAAAATTGATCTCTGAGATAAGGAATTTTAAATTATTTTGGTTAACACCGAGTTTAAGTTTAGCTACCACAGTTGTTGTTGCAATAGTAGGGTGGCGATCAGGCTTTTTTGAGACAAATTTGAAGTTAATAGAGATTAAGACAATTAAGTTACAAATGGAAGAAGATTCATTAAAAAGCCGAAAATTAAAGTTGAATAAAGATTTAATTAAATTATCATATAAATATGATTCAATTCGCGGTAAACTTGATTCAATTGCAGAATTAAATTTATCTCTTAAAGAAAAGGCTGCTATTGATTTGAATACAATAGAAATGCAGGCCTCAATAATAGAAAATAAGGACACAATAAATGCAAGGCTGTCCAGAGATTTAAAAAAGTGGACACAATCAGAACAATCACCACTTGAATTAAAAAGTGAAGTTCTGATGTTTGTTAAGGAGTTGGAGAATCTTTTAAGTCTAATCGCAGCTTATCCAGATGCCAATTTTACTGGTAAAATTGACGGTTCTGGGTTCAGTGTATTTAATAACCCTATTAATTATATATATATGCGTAATTATCAAGAAAAGGCATTATTTTATAGAAATAAAATCGATTATGTATTAGGGAAGGATCAAAACAATTCTGAAGTGACGCGATGGCATACCATTTATATGGAATCTCCAGCTACTTATGTCGAAATTAGTTATGTGGCTGACGATCTTGAAGCTATGGCTAATAAGATTACTAAATAAGTAAAAGTTAAATCTGGAATGAAATAAAAAAACCGGGTCACCTTTTACAGTGACCCGGCGATGAAAAAAGTTTACTTGACTTGTGTAGTTCACCCAGCTTTATACGACAGTAAAGTGGAATAAGTTTTGAGGATGGTATTATCAGGACAAAACCGGATTGTATTTTTACAACCCGGCTATGAGTTAATAAATCTTAGGGTATTTGAGAGCTAAAACCAATATTGGGTAACCAGTAATTATCTTTATCCTGGTTGGATACCTGGCTATTCATGTTGTAATCACTAAACAGATAGCCATATTCCCCGGCATTCAACTCCCATTCAGTGAGTCTGTCTGAATCATTAACAGTACCATCTGCATTGCCATCGCCGCAAATCATGCCCCAGGTACCGGTTGCTAATTCTTTGCAGCCATTGGATGATCCAAATGCTTTTACAGAGCTGGTAGTAAAATCATAAGAAGCAAATCCATTGTGAATAATCAAGGGATAGAATGATAAAACACTCAAATGATTCCGGTGCCATACAACGAGAAATACTTTGTCATTGGCCGTTACATTAAACTGCAGGTTGCTTACACCATCAAGATCAACGACAGACCCATCGGATTTCAGGAAGGCTGCTTTTCGGGTCAAAGAAGTTGCACTTGTTGCAAGAGAGGGGGAGGAGGCATCGCGTAATTCAACCAAAACCCAGTCAACAATATCAGATGCAGGAATCGAAGTGACATTTTCAGTACCTGTATAATTAAACGGTGCAACATTGTAGGGCTGTGACAAAGGTAAAATGCCGTTTAAATCAGGATTCATACCTGAGCTATTGAAAGCACCTTCAAGAAACATTTTAATTTCCAGCGAAAAATTATAAGTGACGGGCAAAGAAAGCAGGTTGTGGGCTGTCAGGTAATTGGGAATTCCATAGCCAAGCTGGTAATTGGGATTCGCTGCAAGTGATCCGCTTTGCCTGATGGCTTCAAGGATTTCGGTGTTGCGCTTGTTGGGATGAGCCTGCCACAGCGAAGCTACCATTCCCGCAGTAACAGGTGATGAAAACGAAGTCCCGCTGCCGGTAGAAACATTTCCTGTGTAAGCGTTGATGATGGTCGTTCCTGAACCCTGAGCTACAACATCCGGCTTCATTTGTCCGTCGGAAGTTGGACCATGTGAACTGAAAGAAGCATAGGTTCCGCTTGCGTTGACTGCTCCGATGGAAAAAACGCTGTCGCCATCAGCAGGTGCTCCGATATAATACCATGAAGAGGAACCTTCATTTCCGGCACTGTTAACCACAATCATTCCTTTACTCACTGCAATATCAGCAGCAATGGTGATCGGGGTTGTGTTGCCGTCCATATCCTGATAGGTATGGTTCTGCAATGGATTGTCGAAAGTGGTATAACCGAGTGACGAGTTAATGACATCTGCACCAACACTATCGGCATATTCAGCCGCAGAAGCCCAGTTCAGTTCCTCAATCAGGTATTCTGAACCTCCATCCTCAGAACGGAGAAGCCAGTAATTGGCCTGTGGAGCCGTACCTATAAATTGTCCGGGTAAGTTTGCGCCCATAGTTGAAAGAACACTAGTTCCATGGGAATGCGATCCGAAAATATTTGGGTTTGCAGGATCGACAAAATCTTTATAGCCAAGTATTTTATTATTATTCCATAAGTAGCTGAAAGCCGGGATTGTGTTTGCGTTTAAAAAGCCCGCATCCAGGATGGCAATGGTCATTCCTGCACCATCATAACCCAGATCATGCAAGGCAATTCCATTGAGCATATAAATCTGATTATAAGCCGAACCATAGTTATAACTTTGACCGGAAGCAGGGCCTTTTGTCAAACCACCTTCAGGAATCTCTCCGTAGGTTTCATTTTCAAAAAACGGCTTTGCTGTTGTTTCCTCAGGTTGGTTTATTTCTGAATTGCTTTTCCCAACCGATAACACAAATGGCAATTGGTTAATAGCAGCAATTACACCAGGACTTGTTGTATAAACAGTAACTGAATTGAACCATTTTGAAATATTCAGCAAAGTTGCCCCTGTATTGATCACAGCCTGAACATAGGCAGGATTGACCGGAAGATCATTTTCAACAATTGGAATTCCCTGCGCAACGCGCCTGTCAATTGCTTTCTGCGAAAGAAATTGTTCAGGATTATTAATGGAATAAGGAGAATTATTTTTATCCGTAAATCTTACCCAATATTTGTCAGGTGCAACCTGTGAAAATAGAATGGTGGATAACAGAGCCATTAATAGTAAGGTTGACATTCTTTTCATGATCATATATATTAATTAAAGTTTGCAAAAATAAGGTTTTGAAACCAACCCACACTTCCTTTCAAGACCATTGATAGATTAAACATATAAACAGTGTAAGGCAAAATCAGTTCAAACTTATTTTTTTTCAGTAATTTTATTTTATAATTGGATTTTTTAAGATCATGAAAAGAATCTATACCATAGGTGAAACAGTTTACGATATTATCTTTAAAAATGATCAGCCTGTTTCGGCAAAAGCCGGTGGCGCTATGCTGAATACTTCAGTGAGTCTGGGCCGGCTTGGATTACCGGTTTCCTTTATTTCGGAAATAGGGGAGGATCTTCTTGGAATGAAAATTATTGATTTCCTGAATGAAAATAAAGTAGATACCCGATTCATCGATCGGTTTAGCGATGGCAAAACTGCCCTTGCTTTGGCCTTTCTTGATCAAAATAAAAATGCCAGTTATTCTTTTTATAAGCTTTATCCGCATGAAAGGCTTACGATTGACCTTCCTGAACCGGATGCAGCTGACATTATTCTTTTTGGTTCGTTCTTTTCCATAACTCCAGAAGTCAGACCGGGATTAATTAACTTTATCAAAAAGGCAGCAGCGAAAAATTCATTGGTTATTTATGATCCCAATTTCAGAAGACCCCATTTAAAAGATTTGCCTGTGGTAAAAGACCTGATCCTTGAAAACATTGGTCTGTCATCCATTGTCAGGGGTTCGGATGAAGATTTTGAACTTATTTTCGGTTGCAGCCATGCTGATGAGGCTTTTCAGGTTATCAGAAATTTTGGATGTAACTTTTTGGTATATACTCAAGCCCATAAAACAGTCGAATTCCGGTCGGATAAATTCAGGTTTTCATTGAACGTTCCCGAAATAAAACCTGTAAGCACCATTGGTGCGGGTGATAATTTCAATGCCGGTATGATAATGAGCCTGTTCAGCAAAGGGATTAGCCATTTATCCCTGTCTTCGATGACTGTATCCGGTTTAAAGCATGCACTCAAAACAGCCATCGATTTCTCTTCCCATGTCTGTCAAAGTTTTGATAATTATATTTCACCCGATTTTGCAAAGAATTTTAAAAGTCGCATTCAATCGTCTGAGCTGAGGAAATAAGGAAAATGTTTTCCTGTGAGCCTGGTTTTCTTACAGGCAGTTGGGAAGGCGAATCCGCTACCTTTTCACTATTTTTTCGTTAAGTATGCCTTTGTTGGTTTGAATTTTGACAATATAAATTCCTGGAGTAAGATGCTTAACATCTAATTTTAGGCTCTGCTGGCTAAAAATTTCACTTCGAAAGACCGTATTCCCCCGAAGATCGGCAATTTCAGCGGTATGTATTGAAGTTCCTGGTTTGCATTCAATTACTATTGCATTACCAACAGGATTTGGAAATATTCGTACATTTTTGGTAAAAATTTTACCCCAACCCGCAGCCAGGCCTGAATAGTGGTAAGTGGCTCTTGTATTCACCGAATCCAGATCAGTCCACCAGTAATAGTTGTATCCAGTCAACATGTGCCTGAAATAAAGGTCGGTGTCTTTAAGAATTGAAGGAAGGAGCAGATCGGATAGGGTATAATCGTTATTGTAAAAGTATTCATAACGGTCCAGGATTTCACCATAATTGTTCTGAATCTGTACCTGTGTTTTTTCTGCAAGATTGTTGAAGCCATCCCAAACCCATGCAGTTGTATCACTTAGGTGCCAGTCTTCGTCCCACCATGTATAATTGAGAAGGGAAACGAGGTTCAACGAATCATTGTAAAAATACTCATATTTGTATGTGTTCATCCACTCACTATTTTCCCACCAAACTGCTGCAGCTCGGCTGAGTATTTTGCCCGTTGTATCGTATTGGTAGTAATCTATCTGTTGATTAACCCATTGGTTTCCTGACCAATGGTAGTTCATGACTTCGCTCAGGAATCCCCATTCATCATAAGAGTAATAGTAGATCGCCCAGTCAGTCCATTCATCAAGGTGAATTTTAACAAGCAACTGTGTCAGGAATCCGTTTTCATCATAATCCCAGGTATTGTCCCACTGGTAAGCCCAAACACCAGAAACGCAATGCTTCTGCACCATGTTCGTTACCCTGCCAAGCGAATCGTTGGTATAATCTTTTTGCACAAGATGCATACCGTTTGTCCCGCCCTCATATTGCATTCTTTGCAGAATATACCCAACAGAATCGTACGCGTATGTGACTCTCATATTAGTTGTCCAGGAATTTATTTCATCGTCTGGAATTTCATAGATTGTGGAATCGAGCCTGTATGTGCCGTTGCTTTTAAATAATGATGGAGAAGTACCTGTTGGTTCGGAGATAGTTGCGTCGCCTGGGAAAAACACTATCTGTCGATCAGGCTGATTCACGTAAAATTTTGTTCCTGATTGACCTGAAGTATGAGGTAAATTCTGGCTACTGAGAAGGGAGAATGAAAAAAGTACCAGTGCTGAAAAAAGTATTTGTTTTGACATTTTATTAATTGTTAAAATGTTAAATACCAGAAAGAATTATCTAAACAAAAGTAAGAAATCTAAAATGAAATGCTGCAATGGATTGAAATATTTAAGAGGAAAAAGTATTTATTTGTTCTACTTTTAACCTTTAAATGCTGATGCTGTTATCCCAAGAAATTTCGTTGAATATTAATCATTCCCAATTAATTTCTGATAGAGCATGTAATTCTCCCGGTCAAAACAAACGAAAATGACTTTAGTAATTGATGCTGGCTGGTTCAGAAATGTTTTTACCTCATTAACTGCAATATTTGCAGCTAAATCTTTTGGAAATCCGTAAATGCCCGTGCTTATGTTTGGAAATGCTACTGATTCAAGTTTATATTCACCTGCCAGGCTCAGGCTATTCTTATAGCAATTTTTCAAAAGGACTTCTTCGTTGCTTATACCTCCGTGCCAGATGGGTCCTACGGTATGAATGATGAATCGTGCAGGTAAATTGTAACCGCTGGTTATCTTTGCCTGGCCGGTATCGCAGCCATTCAGTTTTCTGCATTCGTCCAATAACTTTGGTCCGGCAGCCTGGTGGATTGCACCATCCACCCCGCCTCCGCCAAGCAGGCTTCTGTTGGCGGCGTTCACAATGGCATCAACCGTTAACTTTGTAATGTCACCTTGAATTACCTCGATTCTGTTCGTGGCTATATCCATCTTTCTTTACAATAAGCTGGCCTGTTTGATATCCGGTTACTCTTATGGCTATGTCTTTATCAATAAATCCTGCTTCTGCCGTAGCATCGTAAATGTCACCATCAACCCGTACCTTACCGGCTGGCCTCAAGATGGTATGGGCAACTCCGGTTTTCCCAATCATGTTTTTATACTGTGAATCGGACGATGTAAATCCCTCATTTGATTCCTGTATCGAATCCAAAGCAAGGTGGCCAAAGGTGGTCGACGTTAAGAGTTTTCTTCCAAAATAAAATGAAAGGACGATGGCAAGAAATCCTGAAATCACCACGATAAAGAATGATTTTATCAGGCCGGTCAGCATAACTCCTTCAAAGTTGAATCCCATATTGTTGGTCATGCTCAATGTAAGTCCGGCAACAACAAAGATGATCCCTAAAATACCGGGTATTCCAAACCCGGGTATGACAAAAATCTCAACGGCCAGTAAAATTACACCGACAATAAAAAGGATGATTTCCCAGTGTTCAGCCAGGCCTTCGATATAAAGCGGTGCAAAATAAAGCAAAGCAGCCAATACTGCGGCTGCTGAAGGAAACCCGATGCCGGGTGTCTGCATTTCGAAATAGATTCCACCGATGATGATCATAATTAAAATACCACTCACAAACGGGTTGATAAGGAACCGGATGATCTTATCCGAAACGGTTAATCTTTGTTCAATAATTTTGTAATCTTTGATTTTGGCAATGTCAAGTACTTCCTCCACCGATTCGGCAATGCCTTCGCAATATTTGTATTTTAAAGCTTCATTGGCAGTAAGTGTCAGCACATTTCCTGTATCGTTTATTCCTTCAATATAGATTCGGGGATCGACCATAGCCTGGGCGATATCAGGGTCTCTTCCCGATGATTCAGCTGTTGAACGCATCATCGACCGCATATACGACTGGTATTTATCGGGTAAGGGTTTCCCGGTCTGATCGACTACCGTGGCTGCCCCAATATTTGCTCCTGACCGCATGTAAATCGAATCACAGGCAATTGAAATCAATGCCCCGGCGGAGGCTGCATTGTTATCAATAAAAACCCAGACAGGAATATCAGAATTTAATATTGCCGTCCTGATGGAATCGGCTGCATCCAGCAAGCCACCATAGGTGTTCATATGAATGAGGATAAGGTCGGTTTTAAGGTCCTTTGCCTCCTTAAATGCTTTTTTGGTCTTATGCCAGACAGGGGGTGCTATTTCTTCCTTGATATCAAATTTGTAAATAATGAATGTTGTATCGTCTGCATGAATAATTTGCGCAGATAAAGAAATCAAGTTGAGGATAAAGAACAATCTTAAGAAACTTTTTAGCATAAGATTAATGGTATTTTAGTGTTGTTTTCATTAATGACTTTATTATTATAATTCTTTTGTGTCTATAAAATGCTTATTACCTTTATTTACTTAAAATGAGATTTAATCACATCTAACAACTCATCTTTAATATAGGGATTGGTGGCCACTAACTCACCACCAAAAATGTAATCGTCAGAACCTGAGAAGTCACTTACTTTTCCTCCCGCTTCCTGCACAATTAAAACACCGGCAGCAACATCCCAGGGGCTTAACCCATACTCATAAAAGCCTTCAAACCTGCCACAGGCGGTATAGGCCAGATCAACTGCCGCAGAACCGAGCCTCCGCAACCCATGGGTGTTTTCCATCAGGTGCTTGAACAAAACTATGTACTCGTCTAATCTTCCATAATCATAATAAGGGAAACCTGTTGCGAGGAGGCTATCCTTTAGACTTTTTATTTGCGAAACCTCTATCTGGTGGCCATTCAGAAATGCGCCGCCATTTTTCCAGGAATAAAAACATTCCTGGAGGTTGGGTTCATAAATCACCCCTATAACCACATTATTCTGTTGCATCAACGCTATGCTGATGGAGTACAGGGGAACATGATGAATGAAATTGGTTGTCCCATCGAGTGGATCGATTACCCAATTGTAATTGTCCTTTTTCTTTAGTTCCTGGTTTTCCTCTGCTATAAACCCAGCTTCGGGTAGCAGCAAATGCAACTCTCTAACCAACCTTTGCTCGGTGGTTTTGTCGACATACGTCACAAAATTATTCAGCCCTTTGGTTTGTATATCCGATTCCTTAATTTTTCTGATTTCTGTTTTAAGAAAATTTCCGGTAATCCTTGATACATTCACCACCTGCTTTGTCAACAATTCAAGATTTAACATCATTTGAATCTGTTTTTACTTACCGTTGCTGCAAATCGAATACTCCGGTAACATTCATTCATTTCGCAAAGATACAACAGTGTTTTGTCATTTCAGGAGGGTTTTGTTTCATCGGTGGTTATTATTTTGAAAGAGGTTATTTTATAGTATCCGACGTATTTCAGTAACCCATGATTAATTAAATCCAAAAAATAGCAAACCTGAATGGCTAATTTGTCGTAAAAGATTATTGAATCGTTTTCTTGATAAAATTCGAACAGAAAGAAAAAATACCTTTTTAACAATTTGGATTTTGTTCCTTACGCATTGTAACTTGGTATTGACTCATAAAAACTGGACGGATTATTCATGATTCGTGGATCGCAATTTGAAAAATAGTTTATCCCAATACGACTAAATGAAAAGCGGGCGTAAAAAAGCAAATCATACCCCAAATAAAAATTCGGTAGGTATTACTGAAGTTAGGGAACTTCTTGATGCACTCCGGGAGAGTGAAGAAAAATACAAACAGCTTCAGGAAAAAGTTCCCATCGGTTTATACAAGAGTACCCCTGCCGGGAATTTAATTTACGCAAATAGTTGGACCGCGAAAATTCTGGGTTACGATTCGCCGGAAGAATTAATGATGGTGAATACCTATGACCTTTACGCCGACCCTAAAGTAAGAGCGGATGCTATCAAATCATTAACAGAAAAGGGTTTTCTTAATGACACTGAAGTTCGGTTAAAGTGTAAAAACAAAAACGAAATTTGGGCAGTAATTAATGCCAAAACGTTTTATAAAAATAATGTTCCGGAATATTTCGATGGATATATCTATAGTATTACTGAACGAAAAACAGCACTCGATCAACTTAAAGAAAGTGAAGAGTTGCTCCAGGTCCTGTCTCAAAATCTGAATAGTGCTTTGTTTATTATTAATTCAGATGGTTTCTTCCACTTTGTCAATCCCTCAATGTTAGAAATTACTGAATATTCACGTGAGGAATTGATCGGAAAAAGATTGTATGAGATTGTCCACCCTGATTACGTTGAAATGGTTAAATCAAGAGAGCTTAGCAGGCTCATGGGCAAGGAAGTCCCAAAAAAATATGATTTTATCATCACCACAAAAAAAGGTACCAAAAAGTGGATAGAAATATCAGTCACAAGGCTTGTTCAAAAAGGTCAGCCTTTATTAATGTGTTTGGGAAAAGATATAACCAGGCAGAAGGATTCAATGGAAATGATCAGGACAAGCGAGCAGAAATATAAAACCCTGTATTCATTTTTCAGATTGATGGCAGATAATGTGACGGATATGATCTGGGCAAAAGATTTAAACGGTAAATACATTTTTACCAATAAAGCGATGTGTGAGAAATTGCTGATGGCGAAAAATGTTGAAGAGCCTATCGGAAAGACTGATATGTTTTTTGCTGAACGGGAAAGGAAGAATCATCCTGAAAATAAAGATTGGCATACTTTCGGTGAGATTTGCGGAAATACCGATAAGGTTGTAATCAAAAGTAAAAAACCTGAACATTTTGATGAATACGGAAATGTGCGTGGTAAATTTTTATTCCTGGATGTCATTAAAGCTCCGTTCTGGGACGAAAGCGGACAGATGTTTGGCACAGTAGGAAGTGCCCGTGATGTAACAAAGGAGCGGGAGATTGAATCGGAACGTCAGCGGTTTGAAAAGTTGCAATCCGTCATGTACCGAATCAGTGCAGCGTCAGGAACCACAGGAGACCTGAAAGAACTCATCACCGCAATCCGCAGCGAACTTGGAAATGTAATTGATACTACCAACTTTTATGTGGCATTATACAACAAAGAGAAAGATGAATTGAACCTGCCTTTTTTTATTGACGAAAAAGACCATTTTACTAAATTTCCGAAAGGTAAGTCATTAACCTCCCTTGTCATCAGTCAGAAAAAATCAATGTTGCTTAAAGGTGATAATTTCAAAGAGCTTGAAGACTCGGGCTATATAGATCCTCTGGGAACACCGTCAAAAGTTTGGTTAGGTGTGCCACTTATGGTAAAAGAAAAAATTATTGGCGCCCTGGTCATTCAAAATTACAAGGATGAAAAAGCTTTCAGCAAGAAAGAGCTTGAACTGATGGAATATGTGTCGAGCCAGATAGGTTATGCCATAAGCCAGAAGCAAGCAGATGAAAAACTCAAGGAAAATGAGAAAAGATTGAGGCAGATCATCGATACAGTTCCCCATATGGTATTTGCTAAAGACAAATATGGAACTTTTCTTCTGGCAAATAAAGCTACAGCCGAAGCCTATGGTTTGTCTGTTAAGGAAGTTGAAGGACAGAAACAATCAGCACTGCATAAATGCAAAGAAGAATTGCAGAAATTTGAGCATGATGATACGTTAATATTTGAAAACAGGCGATCTTCCATTACAACAGAAGAAAAGTTTACCGATAACCTGGGTGAAAAGCATATGCTGCAGACAATTAAAATTCCGCTGCATAATGGGAAAAATGAAGGAATGGGCATATTGGGTGTTGCGATTGACATCACCGAAAGAAAAAAATCAGAAATTGAATTAAATATTGCCAAAGAAAGGGCTGAAGAATCTGACAGATTAAAGACTGCTTTCCTGGCCAATATGTCGCATGAAATCCGCACTCCAATGAACGCCATCATTGGATTTTCAGAATTGCTGGATGATCCGGAAATGACCTCTGAGAACAGAAAGGAATTCATCCGGTTAATAAGCGAAAGCAGTAAAATGCTTTTGAACTTAATAGAAGATATTATTGATGTGGCAAAAATAGAAGCAGAACAGTTGAAGATTGTTCAGGCTCCCTGTCATATCAACCAAATATTGGATGAATTATGTAGCTATTTCACACTTGAACTGAAGGAAACAGCAAATACAAAAATCAAAGTTAGTGTCAACAAGGGTAATGAAGATCCAAAATTTGCAATTATTACAGATCCCCTCCGGTTTAAGCAGGTGATGAATAATTTGATTGGCAATGCCTTGAAATTCACTTATCAAGGCGCAGTTGAATTTGGTTATGAAATATTGAACAAAAAGTTTGTTCAATTCTATATTAAAGATACAGGTATTGGGTTGCCACCTGATAAACTAGGAGTTATATTCGAGCGATTCAGGCAGGCAGAAGAAAGCACAACAAAGGGTTATGGTGGAACTGGTTTAGGCCTGACAATTTCCCGAAAGTTGATCGAAATGCTGGGTGGTAAAATCTGGGTTGAATCTGCGTTAAATGTGGGAAGTGCATTTTATTTTACATTGCCCTATATATTGGCAAAAGGAACTGATAAAACGAAACCTTTTGCAGGAAATTCAGGTAAAAATGATTGGACCGGGAAAACAATTGTAGTGGCCGAAGATGAAAACTCTAATTTCGAATTGCTGAGAGTTATTTTAGCCAAAACAAATGTTACTATTTTCCGGGCAAATAATGGTAAAGAAGCGGTTGATTTGTGTTTGAAGAAAAAAGTTGATATGGTATTAATGGACATTCGAATGCCTGTGATGAACGGTTACGAAGCGACGGAGATTATTAAAGGCCATGATCCTGATTTGCCTGTTATTTCTCTTACGGCCTATGCATTACCGGATGACAGGGAAAAAAGCCTTCAGGTAGGTTGTGATGACCATATATCCAAGCCAATAAAACCAAATGAACTGATTGAAAAAATTAGCAGGTATATGAAAAAATAGATCTTTTTACTATGGCAACAGCTATCTTCATTTTATAGATTGTGCAATGTTTCGGAAATTTTATTTTATAAGTTTTGTTTTTTTATTTGGGGTGAAGTCTTTTGCTTTTTCAGCTTCAGCTGATAGCAGAGGAGATATCGACAGCCTGTTAAAGTTATTACCCTATTACAATTCAACTCAAAAAGCCAATATTCTATTAGAGTTATCTCAGCAGTACCTTTCATTTTCAATGGATTCATCCAGAGAGTATGCATTAATGGCTTTAGCTAAGGCCAAAGAACTTAAAGATCAGAATTTGATTGCAGAAGCTTACAAAACACTTGGCAATATATATTATTATCAGGGAAATAATAACAAGGTGGTTGGCTATTATGATTCCAGCCTGGTTGCTTATACCATGATGCATGATTCAGCCGGTATGGCCAAAGTATGGAATAATCTTGGGCTCATTTACCAGCATCTGGGAAATTATCAAGTTTCGATTGATTATAACCTTAAATCGCTTAAGTATAAAATGAGTATTAACGACTCTGTTGGGATCATTAGCTCTTATAATAATATTGGTTCAATCTATTACGACCTCGGAGAGTATATTAATTCTCAAAACTACTTTCTGAAGGCGCTTAGAATTTGTGAAAAATTACATAGTTACAAGTATTCCCCGGGTATATTGAATAATCTTGGATTGATAAACCAGGAATTGGGTAATTATGAAAAGTCAATTGAATATCTGAATGAATCTTTGATTGCTTGTGAAAAAAACAACGATCAAAGAGGAACCGCAACTGCCCACCATAATTTAGGGAAAGGCTTTTTTCTGCTTGGAGACTTTCAAAAAGCGAGTTACCATTATTTCACAGCAATTAAAATCTACGATATTGTCGGTATTGAAAATAGCAATACAAATAATAATATAGGACAGTTTTACATCGAATTGGATTATAATAAACAGGCATTGAAATACCTTTACCAGGCTTTGGAAATTGCTAAAAAAAACAATCAATTTACAAGCCTTCGTGATATTTATAATAACCTTTCTGTTGCTTATGAAAGGCTTGGTCAGTTTGATAATGCTTATTCCAATTATATCCTCTTTAAGATATACGATGATTCAATCAGAAACGAGAAGTTTTCCAGCCGCCTTGATAACATTCAATACGAGTCTTTACTTGATCGTAAACAGAAAGAAATGGAAAACCTCAACCTGGAAACACAATTGATGCTTGCAAATAAAGATTCTGCAATCCGTAACAGAAATTACGTTATATACTCATTTGTTGCAGGCATTATTTCTATCCTTGCCATCACGATTGTTTTGCTGTTTATGTTCAGGAATAAAACCAAAGCAAATAAATTATTAAAGGAGCAAAATGAAGCCATAACCAGATCGGAGAAGGTTATTGTCGAGATCAATAAAGCCCTTACACAAAATGAAGAAATGTTGCGCAGCGTATTTAATGCTTCACCCTCTTCCATTTTTGTTATTAACCAGGAATCTACTATTATTGATTGTAACCAAACCTGCCTTGCCATGCTTGGAGCAATAAATAAGGATGACATCCTGAATAAGAAAATCGATCAGTACTTTGTATCCGACCAGTTAAGTATTGCCAGGGATCGCTTTAACATGGCTTTTGAAACCGGGATATTTGAAAAAGATGAGTATTCACTTATCAGGAATGAAGGGTCGACATTTAATGCTGAAATTACCGGAGGATTAATTAAAGACAACACAGATAAATATATTGCCTGTGTGTTGATCGTTACCGACATTACTGAACGTCTTCATTTCATTGAAAACCTCAAGCATGCGAAAGCTGAAGCAGAAGAATCCGATCGGTTGAAGACGGCTTTCCTTGCCAACATGTCGCACGAAATCCGTACCCCAATGAATTCGATAATCGGTTTTTCAAATTTATTGAATGAAGCGGATATAAAACCGGATAAAAAAGAAAATTACCTTCAGCATATCCTTCAAAGCAGCAAACTTTTGCTTAACCTGATTGACGACATTATTGATATTTCAAAAATTGAAGCAGGCCAGATCAACATTAACCCGGTGAGCTGCAATATCAATGAAATAGTGAAAGAAGTGTTTTTGTCCACCCGGGATACAAAGAAGAATGATAAAATTGAAATGCGGTTAAATCTTCCGGCGGACAGTGATGGGTATTCATTAAAGACCGATCCTTTTAGGTTTAAGCAGATACTCAATAACCTGCTGAGTAATGCCCTGAAGTTTACTGAAAAAGGATTTGTGGAATTAGGTTACTATATCAGGAAAAACGAAGACAAATCCACAATCGAATTTTATATTAAAGATACGGGAATTGGAATTCCGAAGGATAAACAAAGTGTTATCTTTGAAAGGTTCAGACAAATAGATGATTCAAAAACCCGGCGATTTGGCGGAACCGGCCTGGGGTTATCCATTTCAAAACGATTGGTCGATCTTTTGGGCGGAAGCTTTTGGCTGGAATCAGAAATAAACAAGGGTTCAATCTTTTATTTTTCATTACCTTATGAGAATGGGCGGCACGCAGAAATTATTCAGGCAGAACCGTTCAATGGCATTAAGTACGATTGGAAAGGCAAAACCATTCTGATTGCCGAGGATGAAAATTCAAATTTCGAACTTCTTAAGGCTTCAATTGGTCGAACCAAAATAAAAATCATCAGAGCAATGAATGGGGATGAGGCTGTTGAACTTGTTAAAAAGAACGACCATATTAATCTGGTGTTAATGGATATCAGGATGCCTAATCTGAACGGTTATGATGCAACACGCCAAATTAAAATGTTAAAGCCAAAACTCCCTATTATTTCAATAACGGCCTATGCCATGACGGAAGATGAAACCAAAAGCCTTGAAGCAGGATGTGATATGTATATTTCAAAACCAATCCGACCGTCCAATCTGCTGACTTTATTAAATGAATTTGTAGGTTCAGATTAAATTTTTTCCTGATTCAAAAATTTCCGGCTCAAATGCTGAACTGCTATCCCGCAAATAATCAGGAACAGGCCAATAATGGTTGAAAGTAAAATTTTTTCCCCTATCACACTTCTGATTACTATTAACGAAATAAAGGGGGAAAGGTAAACTAAGTTGGATACCACGGCAGTGTTAGAGGAAAGCTTCAGAGCCTTAAGCCACAGGACATAAGTCAAACCCATTTCAAACAAGCCGATATATAACGCCCCTGTTAATCCTTTGAAGCCAATTAAATTGAATCCTGAAAAGCACATCAATGCGATAAATACATAAGCTGTCCCAAAAACGAAATTCATAAACAGTTTTATTACCTCATCCCGCTGATCCTTCAAATTGAATATCCAGAACAACGCCCAAAAAACGCTGCTTCCAATAGCCAGTGCCACTCCCAAAGGTTCTTTAAACTCAAGTGTGGTGACTTTACCCTCGGTTGAAATAATTATGATTCCTGAAAAGCTGACAAGAATTGCAATAATGCTCATCCAATGAATGCGTTGTTTCAATAAAGGTACCGAAAGCAAAACCAGGATGATAGGCCAGATGTAATTCAATGTGCCGGCTTCCTGTGCTTTAAGCAGTGAGTAGGCTTTAAATAACACAAGGTAGTATAAAAACGGATTGAGTATGCCCAAAAATGCTGAATGCATCAGATCCTGCTTAGTAGTCTTTTTTAGTAAGATTAATTTTCCCTGAATGGTTAGAATGATAAACAAAATTATACAGGAGAATAATGATGCAAAAAACAAAAGCTGGAAATAATCAAGATATTTCAGGGAAATTTTAAATGCAGAAGCCATCGTTGACCAAAGCAGGATTGTAACTATCGCATACAGGTATGCACGTTTTTGGTTGGTCATGCTTTAACAATGATGATTAAATGACAAATAAATGAGCTTCAAAATATTTTATCAAATTGATTCGAGATGAAGCCATAAATAAAAACTATTTTGTTTCGAAGTTCATCTTTTAATATCCGGTTCAAAATCTGACTAATGAATTCGTGATGGACATCCTTATACAACACCCAATAGTCCTGCAGGCCTTGCAAATGATAAGAATAGGATGCAAAATAAGTATTGGGAAATTTGATCAAACCCGAAATCCTGTATATGTGCAAAGGTGCACTAATTACTACGACAGTATCGAAGTTGTACCGGCTAATGATTTTTTGTGCTTCCCACCAATTGGTTATCGTATTATATGATGCCGAATCGTAAATGATATCTTTAGGGGGAACGTTGTGTTCAATCAGGTAATTTTTCATCAAATGAGGTTTTCCTTTCCAATACCTGTAATCATAACCTCCCACGCAGATAACTTTTTTTATTCTGCCGGTTTTGTAAAGTGTAACTGCCTTTCCTGCCCTGTTTTTACTATCGGCACCAAGTATTTTTCCATCCTCATCATAGTCGCCGAAAAACAGGATACCTGCATCACCTTTCAGATTTTCAGGCTGTCTGTTTACAAAAGAACGGACATGATTAAAATAAATATAAACAGCCACTATATCAACCAGGAGGACAAATATGAATATCCCGGTGAATAGAAGAAACCCTTTTATTTCTGATCTAATCCTTTGCATTTACCGGTACAAACTTAATTTAAATTTACATTTTAAAAAAGGTAACCGATTCCAATATACAATCCATTTTTACCATCACGATTATCCAGTGCGATTCCA
Source organism: uncultured Bacteroidales bacterium (assembly GCA_963749345.1). Lineage (GTDB taxonomy): Bacteria > Bacteroidota > Bacteroidia > Bacteroidales > JAADJA01 > JAADJA01. Next base: position 3,067,248 of record CAVVMO010000004.1, read on the forward strand.
TAATCGGCAGCAATTACAAAGTTCTCGTTAATAGCTATTCTGAGTCCACCACCAGCAGCCCAATGCAGAGATTCGTCTCCTTTGGAAAAATGCTGAGCAGATTCTGTATCTGTTTCGTTCGATTCAAAATCAATCTTCCTGATAACAGTCCCAACGTCAGCGAATGCATTCAACCCAAGGTAAATATTTTGATTCCAGAGGGTAGTCTTTAAAAATTTCCATCGGGCTTCCAGGTTTCCGTAAGCAATTCCGTCGCCAACCACCCTGTTTCGCAAAATCCCCCGGATCGTTTTTTCTCCTCCGAGTCCGTCGGTGGTGGTTGTTTTAGCATATGAAGAGATCATATAGGGTTGCATATAAAATGGCACTTTCCCGGCAATGGTTCCCTGGTATCCAAGCCGGTAAACAAAACTCAGCTTATCTTTTACAATAGTGAAATATTGACGGTGTGTGATGGCAATCTTAATGTATGAAAAGTCTTTGTTCCCAAGAATTTCAGGTGCCATAAACAACAGGACTTCTGTCCAAATTCCTTTCATGGGATTAGCTTCAGTGGACCGCGTGTCAAATATGAGGCCAGCTTTGAAATAGGGAATTTTCCCGCCATTTTTTTCATTCTCCCCAATGATTCCCCAATTGATATAATTATCATACAACAATGCCGTATCAGGTAATTTTTCTGAATCATTTTTTCCTTTATTCAACTTATCAATATTTACTGTTGAAACACGGGTATCAAAATAGCCCAAACCTCCAAGCCATAAGAACTTTTTTGTATATAGTTTGCCCTGTAAATCAATCGTAAATCTTGTAAATTTCCGCTGATGACGGTAAAATACCCGTGAGATATATTGTCCATTTTCGTTTGAATCATCCTCTAAATCGGGATTATAAATTACATCATAACCATTGAATCCATAAAAATCCAAAGCCTGTTGAGTGAGATAGCTCAGGTCTGCTGTAATCCTGAGATTGTATGGAAGGAGATACTTCGAATCAAAAAACAACTGATTAATTCCGCTGCCTTTTGTCGTGCGGGATATTTCGGAGTATAATGAGTATTTGTAATCGGGATACAATGTTCCATCGCCATAATTGTATAAGTCAAGCAATACGCCATACTGAAATCCCATATCAGAATTATACCCAATTACCGGGAAAGGATTCCAGCTGAGCCCTTTCTTTTTTTTCTCTTCCTTTTTTCCGGGAATACTATCGTTCGAATTTTGACAATTGATGGTGCTTTCCTGCGATAGCATGAACAGGAAGACGATTAGAAATGTGAACTTTATCATATTTTTCATTGGCTGAATTTTGATATTGTTATTAATTCAAATTTCATTGTATAAAGATACTTCAGTTATTTCAAACAGAAACGGCAACAAAAATTCACGAGGTCATAAATTAGAAATATTGAGTTCATTGAAGTCACATTCTTTCAGATATCGGAATTATAAAATAAAAGACAGGATTCAAGTTTTAAATTTGCAAAAATTCATAGTTTTGTCCCTGATTTAAAGAACAGACTTCATGAAAAAATTAGCCGTTGTGGCTTTCGGTGGGAATGCCCTTTTACAGTCAAATCAAAAAGGGACAATAGATGAGCAGGAGAAGAATGCTTTTGAAGCCAGTAAAAATCTGTTGAATCTGTTAAAGAATAACTACAACATAGTTATCACACATGGAAATGGACCGCAGGTTGGTAACATTTTATTATCCGACCAGGCAGGCAGCAAAATGCATGGATTACCGCCAATGCCTCTCGATATTTGCGTGGCTTATTCTCAGGGTTTTATTGGTTACATTATTGAGCAGCAACTGAGAAATGTGCTGGAAGCAAACGACATGGACCGGGATATCATGACCATCATTACCCAGGTGCTGGTGAACAAAGATGATCCTGCGTTTGAAAAACCGACAAAACCGATCGGACCTTATTATTCAAAGGAGGAGGCTCAGAAAATCATGAAAGAGTCCGGTTCTGTTTTTGTCGAAGATAAGAAAAGGGGTGGCTGGAGAAAAGTAGTTGCATCCCCAAGGCCCCTGGTAATAAGCAATAAAAAGTCTATTGAACAGCTTGCCCGAAATGGGCAGATTGTAATTGCAGTGGGAGGCGGCGGAATTCCGGCATTCTATGTTGAGCCCAACAAATTGCAGGGTATTGATGCAGTAATAGATAAAGATCTTGCATCATCCTTACTTGCAAAACAGATCGGAGCGGATAAATTATTTATCCTTACCGATGTAGCTAAAGTTTGCTTAAATTACAATACTCCTCAGGAAAAGGTGATTGACCGAATGACGATTGCTACAGCAAAAAAGTACCTTATTGAAGGTCAATTTGCAGAAGGAAGCATGGCACCAAAAATACGTGCGGCAATTGATTTCGTTGAAAATACAGGCAAAGACGCAATCATCACCAAAACCACTCTGCTTGGTGTGGATGATGGTGGTACCAGAATAGTAATGGTCTAATTATAATTAAATCTAAAATCGTAAATCATTTATCTAAATCATAAATCGTATGGGTTATAATCTCAGAAACAGACACTTTTTAAAATTATTGGATTTCACTCCGGAAGAAATTAAGTTCTTGCTCAGTTTATCGGCAGACCTTAAAAAAGCTAAGTATTCAGGCACCGAGCAACCCAGGCTTAAGGGAAAGAATATCGCATTGATCTTTGAAAAAGCTTCAACCCGCACCAGGTGTGCATTTGAAGTGGCTGCCTTCGATCAGGGTGCACAGGTTACTTATCTGGGTCCTTCAGGTTCACAAATTGGCCAGAAGGAAACCATGAAAGATACAGCACGTGTTCTTGGCAGGATGTATGACGGCATAGAGTATCGTGGTTACGGTCAGGAAATTGTTGAGGAACTTGCTCAATATGCGGGTGTTCCCGTCTGGAATGGTCTCACCAATGAATTTCATCCCACTCAAATTCTGGCTGATTTTCTTACCATGACAGAACATTCAGATAAACCGCTGAATCAAATTTCATTTGCATATTGTGGTGATGCCAGGAACAATATGGGGAATTCACTGATGGTTGGCGCTGCCAAGATGGGTATGGATTACAGGGCTGTAGCTCCAAAATCCGGGCATCCCGACAAAGCCCTGGTGAAAAAATGCCTTGACATGGCCAAAACAACAGGCACGAAGATCACCATTACTGAGAATGTTGCTGAGGGTGTTAAAGGAGTAGATTTCATTTATACCGATGTTTGGCTTTCGATGGGGGAAGACGCATCACTCTGGGCAAAAAGGATCAAGGAGATGCTTCCTTACCAGGTAAATGCTAAAATGCTTAAAAAGACAGGAAATCCAAAAGTAAAATTTCTGCATTGCCTGCCTGCATTCCACAACAGGGATACAAAAGTGGGGGAGGAGATTTATCAGAAATATGGCATTGACGGCATGGAAGTAACTGAAGAAGTTTTCGAATCAGAAGCATCTATCGTCTTTGACCAGGCTGAAAACAGGTTACATACCATAAAGGCTGTTATGGTTGCAACGCTTGGAAGCTAATAAGAGATCAAAACTTTTAAAGCGAAAATACATGCGTGTTACAGGAGAGAATAAACTCAGAAACCTTATTGTGGTTGGGGATAAAATCCTGATCAAACCTGTGAAGCATGATTCCAAATCCAAGGGCGGATTATTGCTTCCTCCGGGTTATAAGGAGAAGGAAGATGTGCAGTCGGGGTATGTGATCAAAGTTGGACCCGGATATCCGATCCCTATACCTGCAGACGATGCTGATGAGCCCTGGAAAAAGTCTGATGAAAAGATTAAGTACATTCCACTACAGGCAAAAGAGGGCGATTTGGCGATTTTTCTTCAGAAAGGAGCTGTTGAGGTGATTTATGAGAACGAAAAGTATTATATCGTTCCTCAGTATTCTATTCTATTGCTTGAAAGGGATGATTCGCTTTTTGAATAAAATCATGGATAATCAAAAAAACCTTCAATTGACTTGAAGGTTTTTTATGTGATCCCGGCGGGATTAGAATCTGCGACCCTATGCTTAAAAGACAAGCACAGAACAGTTCATTTTTGACTTAGTCAAACAAGGTTTTACTAAGCAAGATGCAAAGAAAATCCTAAAGCAGTTACTTCAGGAAGAAAGTAAACACAGGGATGTATTCGTTTTTAAAACACCTGATTAAGGTGTTTTTTTAAATTTTGTTTTCAAATTAAGCGGTAATTTTGAGCACAAAATACTTAAATGAGTTTGTCAAAACATAAAAATCCATTTTTGAGGCACCGTGAAACTCATTTTTTTCTTTACAATATAAGCGCCTGATTGGCCATAAGCACTTTTGAGATTATAGAATTTATAATGTGAATAATTTCAATTAGCTAAATAATTTCAATCCCCAGCTAATACAATTCAGCACCCCATCGTGCTTTGCAATGGCATTTGAAGGAACCGGAACCACATTTTCCCGGCCAAACAAATTCTGAAAATCAGAAATTGCCTTTTCATCGAGTTTTTTAGTATTAAAAGTTGGAAGGAAGATCAGTTTCCCGATTTGAAGGTAATTAATGTAGAAATTTCCATCGTAATCTTTATGCGGAATAACAGCTTTTATTGTTAATCCACTTGACTTTATTGTTTCCCGGAACAAACGGAGCTTTCGGGAAAAATGCAAAGGGTACAAGCGATTTGGTTTATCATCGTTGATCAGCACTTCTTTTTCGCTGTAAAATCTCACCATGCCATCTGCATGGCCATATGTATCAGCAGGCAAACGGGGAATGATGACAACATGTTTGACCCGAAAGTCCTCTTTGATTTGATTGATGATAATTTGCTTTTGCTCCGGAGTCACCTTATCAAGTTTTGAAATCGGTAGTCCAAGGTTTTCAGTAAATACTTTTTCAGTCAGTATCACTTTATCTTTTGATGTAATTACATTCCCGCCATCAAGGATTAATTTACTTGGTTTGATTTTAAATCCCAATTCTTTGATCCCGTTTTGCGCTATCACCTGGTCAACATCACTCCTGCTTTTCTCATGTTCTTTTGTCCTGAGGTAATCTGGATCGTAACTATATTGCAGCAAGGTTTTCTTATCGATTTGAATGGGCATATAATCCCGGCACCAGATATCCTTGGTTCCGTTTAACAACCTTGGCTCTATGCATTTATCCCTGAGTGCTTTTTCGAGCCGTTTCCAAAAAGGTTTGAATTCCTTCTTTTCTGATAGCTGGCTGCTGAAAAAGACGGTGTTAGTTTCGCTATTTGTTATCATTGAGTCGATCCTGCCAGATTTGTTTTATAGATTGACCTATTTTTTTGAACTCTTCAAAGGTGAATTCATCGGTCTTCGCATTATTGCACCAGTAGCAAGCCATTACTGTATTTTCAGGAGTGTATTCAAAATTGGAATCCAGCCGGTCAACTTCAAGTGTCCATCCACGGTAGTTTTTTTTACGCAATTTATGAATTGCACCCAACTCTTCAATTTGCTTTGTTGTAATTCCGCAATAAGCACAAGTATCGGAATCAGTTAATGCTTTGAATTTTTCTTCTGGGAAAATTTTACCGAACATTACTTGTACATAATGTCGCTGAAGCTCGCCTATCAAGGTTTTGTTTTCATTATTCCATTGTACAATGGCTTTCTCAATTTCAGCGATTGGATAATTTCTGATTGGATAATCTGGTAATTCCTGCCAGTATTCAGTTGTGTAAAGGTTAACGAGTTCTTGCGCAATCTTATAATTTTCAAAATCGGATAGGTTTATTTGATGTATCAAATTGCTGCTGATCTTGTCGAAAAGGTAAAGCACCAGTTTTGTCCTAAAGCTATCGTTAGCTTTGATTCTGTACTTTGAATTCATATGGGAAAATTTTGATCCAAATGTATTAATATTCCCAGTATATTTACGGCGATTTATCAAGCATGATATTCTTTCAGCCTTTCAGAAAATTAATTCTTAGGGGTTATAGTAACTGTAAATAGACATAATTGTGAATATCAAGGAGATTACCGATAATGCTTTACTTCTTGCTGTTAAGAGATCAAAGAGGAAGAAAATTGCAGGGAAAATTCCAAATGGGGATTTTCAAAAACTGCATGCACTCCGGGCACGTGAATGGGTGGAGGCTTTGGCCGAAACTTTCAGAAAATACTATGATGAATTGAAAGAACCTAATGTCCGTGTGTTTTCGAAGTATAGCAACTATAACCGCAAAGATTTCGGACTTAACGAGCTCCTTTTCGATATTTCCGTTGTTAAAACTGCAACCATCCAGTCTCCCCGGCATAAAGAATTGACCTACATCGAAAAAGCCCTCTGGATCGTGGAATCAGAAATGGCAAATGATACCCGGCAATTGGTACTTGATTTCAGCAAGCTTGTGATGGGCGATGCGGAGAATAAGTTGTTTGTGGGACCACTGAGTGAAGAAATTTTTAATTTTATACCACAGCTATGTGCTGTTGCCCGGAACTGCAACGGATTAGTTCATCTGTGTCTTGTTCCTCATCCTGAAAAATGGGAAAAAGATGAAACTAAGTTAAAGATGTGGTTTTTTGAATCTAACAAGTTTATTGAAATAAATTAATAAGAAACAATTAGGAATGCCCAAAATTTACGACAATATAGAAAACCACTTGACGCAGGGTCTTAATGAAACTTTAGAAGTATCGCAAAGAACGGATTTTTGCGTAGGCTATTTTAATTTAAGGGGTTGGAAAGAAATTGCAGATAAAATTGATTCTTTATCAGGATCAATCATAACAGAGGGTAAAGATGATATTCATCGAATTTGCAGACTTTTAGTAGGAATGCAAAAACTGCCTGTGGATATGCTCCGCGATTATTTTAAAACAGAAGAAGATCATCTGCTGGATCAAAACGAAGCAGTAAAACTCAAAAAAAGATTAGCACAGGAATTTAAAGATCAGCTTACTATTGGGATGCCTTCAGATGCTGATGAATTGGCTTTACGCAAATTGAGTCAGCAAATGAAAGATAAAAAAGTTGCTGTAAAATTACATTTACGGTATCCCTTACATGCAAAACTTTATTTGGCTTTCAGCAATGATAAAAGAGTACCTGTAGTAGGTTTTTTAGGCAGTAGCAACCTCACTTTAGCCGGACTTGCAAAACAAGGGGAATTGAATATTGATGTATTGGAACAGGATGCGGCAAATAAACTATCAATATGGTTTGATGACAGATGGAATGACCGATGGTGCATTGATATAACCAATGAGTTAATTGAGATAATTGATAATAGTTGGGCAGCGGACCGCTTGGTATCACCTTATCATATTTACTTAAAAATGGCTTATCATCTTTCACAGGAAGCCAGGGCCGGTTTAAATGAATTTAAAATACCTGTTGTTTTCAGACAAGAACTTTTACCATTTCAACAAGCAGCAGTTTTAATTGCAGCAAAAAAACTTAATAGTCGCGAAGGAGTCTTTATTGGTGATGTTGTGGGTTTGGGTAAAACAATTACAGCATGTGCATTGGCGAAAATATTTGAAGAAGATTTTTTCTATTCTACACTTGTCATTTGCCCCCCGAACATAAAGCAAATGTGGAATGGATATATCAACAGGTACGATTTAAAGTCGAATGTAATTTCCATTGGTGAAGTGCAAAGAAAACTTCCAGACTTGCGACGATATAAGCTTGTTATTATTGATGAAAGTCATAATTTACGAAATGATCAGGGAAGTCGATATCGTTCAATAAAAGCCTATCTTGAAGAAAATGACAGTAAGGTTATTTTACTTTCAGCAACTCCTTATAATAAATCCTATCTGGACTTATCAAATCAACTTCGCCTTTTTATATCTGATGATAAGGATTTAGGCATTAGCCCTGAGAACTACATTAATAATATTGGAGGTCAAGTGCAGTTTTCAGCTTTGCACACCGAAACTTTCATTCGTAGTATTAAAGCATTTGAAAAAAGTAATTATGCTGATGATTGGCGTGAATTAATGCGGCTTTATCTTGTACGTCGTACCCGAAGTTTCATTAAGGATAATTATGCTGAATTCGATCCTGTTAAAAACAGGAAATATTTAACTTTTTCTGATGGGACTCGTTCTTATTTCCCTGATAGAATACCTAGGAAAGTTGAATTTGATTTTGACCCAAATGACCCTAAAGACCAATATGCAAAATTGTATTCACAAAATGTTGTCGATACCATTAACGGTCTTGATTTGCCGCGCTATGGTTTAGGAAACTATATTGTTCAGAACCCTGTTATAAAACCTACTAAAGAGGAAGAAGTAATCATTGCCAATTTATCCCGTGCCGGTAAACGCTTAATGGGTTTTTGCAGAACTAACCTTTTCAAACGGCTTGAAAGTAGCGGTTTTTCTTTTTTAATTTCGCTAAGCAGACACATATTACGGAACTATGTTTTTTTCTATGCTATTCAGAATAAATTACCAGTCCCAATTGGAAAAAACATATCACAAAACCTTGATGATTTCCTTGATGATGAGGATACAGATAATAATGGAGAAAATGAAAATATAATCAGTTTTATTCTTGATGAAAAGCAATACTTGAAAAATGCTTCTAAGGTTTACGATCTTTATTCAAGTAGTAAATTAAAAAAGCAATTTGATTGGATCAGAAGTGAATTTTTTTCTACCGCCTTGCTCAAACAGCTTTCAAATGACAGTAATGAAATCACAAAGATTTTAAAGATTGGTCAGGATTGGAATTGTGATGAAGACAGAAAATTGAATGCATTGTATAAATTACTTAGCGAAAAGCATAAAAATGAAAAAGTCCTGATTTTTACTCAGTTTGCCGATACTGCAATTTATATTGCTGATCATTTAAAATCAAGAAAACTTGAAAATCTTGAACACGTCACTGGAAATAGTGAAAACCCAACTGCATCAGCGTATAGATTTAGTCCGATAAGCAATAAATTTCCTTCAACCAAAGATGATATCCGGATTTTGGTATCGACTGATGTATTAAGTGAAGGTCAGAATTTACAGGATGCCCATATCATTTTAAATTATGATTTACCCTGGGCTATTATCAGGCTGATTCAGAGAGCCGGACGTGTTGACCGTATCGGGCAAAAAGCAGAAGGAATATTCTGTTATTCATTTTTGCCGGAGGACGGAATTGAACAAATTATTAATTTGCGGCATAGACTCACAAGCCGGATTCGTCAAAATGCTGAAGTGGTGGGCTCCGATGAAGTTTTCTTTGATGGTGATCCAATTAACATAGAGGATCTTTATAACGAGAAAGCCGGAATTTTAGATGAAGAAGAAGACAGCGAAGTTGATTTATCTTCCTATGCTTTTCAAATCTGGAAAAATGCAACAGACGAAACACATGAATTGAAAAAAACAATTCCTAATCTCCCTAACGTAATTTACGCTACAAAACAAAACTTGTTAAGTCCGGAAAAAGAAGGAGTCGTGGTTTATACACGAACTTATGATGAAAATGATATTCTTGCATGGGTTGATACCAATGGCAATATTATTACACAATCGCAGTTGACAATTTTGAAAGCTGCTGCTTGTAATTCTGATGTTGACCCGTGCTATAAAATTTTTAATCATCATGAGCTTGTTAAAAAAGGCATTGAATATATTCGTGATGATGAAAAAAACACCGGAGGATCACTGGGGAAAAGAACCGGGGCGAAATACAGGGTGTATATGCGGCTCGACAGGTATTGCAAAGAATTTGAAAATACATTATTTGTGAACGATGCCTTAAAAAAGGCAATTGATGATATTTACAAATATCCTTTTAAAGAATTTGCCAGGGAAACATTGAATCGGCAATTAAAAGCCGGTATTTCTGACGAAGATCTTGTCAACCTAGTCGTTTCATTGCGGGAAGAAGATAAACTTTGTATTGTAAATCTGGACGAAATGCCCAACAAGGAACCTCAGATTATTTGCTCAATGGGATTAAAAAATAAATAAATTATGTTGAACATAGATACTACCAGAAAGCATTTACAGGCTTTTGATTTTAAAACACTTTTTATTGAGGAAATTGGTTGGAACAAACCCACCAATAAAAACGCAGTTGCTTTTAAAACAATAGAATGTAACTATTATCGTACGGCTATTTCTGAACTATCAGGGGCTGTGGTTTACGAAATTACCTCCTCAGAAGGGAAAATACCAGATGCAAAAGAACGAGCCTCTATTAGCAACCTAATTCAGAAAATTAATTTTGAACATATTCTCATATTTGTTGATGCCCAAAGAACACAATCTATTTGGAGATGGATAAAAAAGCAGGATAAGAAATCGTTGCCCAGAGAGCATTATTTTTCCAGAGGTCAATCCGGCGATTTATTCATTTCAAAATTGGCAGGTCTTTTTGTCGATATCAGCGAAATTGAAAATGATATCACCATAACCGATGTCGCAAAAAAAATTCAGATTGCATTAGACATTGAAAGGGTTACAAAAAAGTTTTACCGCGACTATCAAACTCAGTTTATCTCCTTTCTTGACTTGATAGAAGGAATTGATAACGAAGCCGACAAGCATTGGTATGCTTCAGTTATTTTAAACCGTTTAATGTTCATTTATTTCCTTCAAAAGAAAATGTTTTTAGATAATGGTAATGCAAATTATCTGTCCGATAAATTACAGCACTCCAAAGACCAATTTGGTAAAAATAAATTTTACGACACCTTTTTGCATAAGCTATTTTTTGAAGGTTTTGCAAAAGCCGAAACACAAAGAGATGCAACTACAAACAAACTTATTGGAAAAATTAAATATTTGAATGGCGGCTTATTTTTGGTACACAAGATAGAAAAGAAATATCAAGGCAAAATCAAAATTAAAGATAATGCATTTGAAAATCTTTTTAGTTTGTTTGATAGTTATAGCTGGACATTGGACGACACACCGGGAGGTAAAGACAATGAGATTAATCCTGATGTATTGGGTTATATTTTTGAAAAGTATATCAACCAGAAAGCATTTGGGGCTTATTACACACGTACCGAAATAACCGAATACCTCTGCGAGCAAACTGTTTACAAACTTATATTAGACGAAGTAAACGAACCTGAAATTGACCCTGATTTATTGAAAAAAGCAGGTCTTGATAAATATGGAAAGGCAAAATATTATATAAGCATTGCCGAACTCCTGTTAAATTTAGATGCTGCCACTTGCAAAAAACTAATTACCGGTGAAAATGCAGTATTGCCCAACTTGAGTTTGCTCGACCCTGCTTGTGGTTCAGGAGCTTTTTTAGTGGCGGCAATGAAAACACTTATAAATGTGTATTCAGCTATTCTTGGGAAAATAGAATTTCTGGGTGATAAAAAATTGATGGAGTGGAAAAAAGAAATTGAGAAAAACCACCCCAGCATAAACTATTACATAAAAAAGCAGATTATTACCAACAATCTGTATGGTGTAGATATAATGGAAGAAGCTACTGAAATAGCTAAATTACGTTTGTTTCTAGCATTGGTATCTAGTGCCCAGACCGTTGACCAATTGGAACCCTTACCAAATATTGATTTTAATATTATGAGTGGTAATTCCCTGATTGGTTTGATGCGTGTTGACGAAAGCGAATATAATAAACACCAAAAGGAAGATTTGTTTAAGAAAAGTTATCGCGAATTGGTAAACCAACGTGAAGCTGCAATCCGGGCATATAAGTCTTTTGAAAACTCGAACGAAAATGTTCAAGTTAAGAAAGAAAGTATTGAACGTATGGAAACCGAAGCGAATGAAATTTTAAATATAATGCTCGGCCATGAGTTTAACAATTTAGGCATTAAATACGAGCAAATAACTTGGGATGATAAAAAAAACAAAGAAGGCAAATCCATAAAACGCAAAATAAATCTTGAAGATATAAAAGCTCTTGAACCTTTTCACTGGGGCTATGAATTCTCAGAAATTTTCAGAAAGAAAGATGGTTTTGATGCAATCATTACAAATCCGCCTTGGGAAATATTTAAACCTCAAGATAAAGAATTTTTTGCTCCTTATTCTAACACGATTAAAAAAAATATTCAATCAATAAAAGAATTTGAAAAAGAAAAAGTTGAACTGCTAAAGAATGAAAATATAAGAAAATTGTATTACAAGTATCTTAGCAACTATCCACATCTAAGCCAATACTTTAGAAGTTCGCATCAATTCAAAAATCAAATTTCTATTGTCAACGGTAAAAAAGCAGGTTCTGATATAAATCTTTACAAACTCTTTGTTGAACAATGTTACAATCTTATAAAGAAAAAGGGTTACTGCGGGATTGTCATACCAAGCGGTATATACACTGACTTGGGTACAAAGCAACTCAGAGTATTGCTCCTAAATCATTCTGAAATACTTAATCTTATTAGTTTATCAAATGAAAGAAATTTGTTTGAAGGTGTAATGCACAATTTCAAATTTTGTTTGCTAACGTATAAAAAAGATAAACCGAAAGATTACTTTAAAGCTTCCTTTAGAATTTATGTTCATGAATCTGTTAGTCCTCAAGAGTTGGATAGTTTTCTTGAAAGTGATGAATTCAAATTAAAGATTCCGATTAAAATTGTGAAAGAATTTGCACCTGAATCTCTTTCAATAATGGAATTCAAAGAAGAAATTGATTTAACTATAGCAAATAAACTTATTGCTTTTCCTATGCTTGGTGAAATTGTTCCTGATTCATTCAAACTTTCACTAAATAGAGAATTTGACATGACAGGAGATAGCAAATTATTTCAAACTACACCTAATAAGGGAAGTTTAGTTTTATACGAAGGTAAAATGATTCATCAGTTCACGCATCAGTTTAGTGAAGCACAATACTGGGTAAATGAAAAAGATGCGCGTAAATCAATTATAGGTAAAAACGGAACCGATAATGGGCAGAAACTAGAATATCAAGAATATAGAATTGGAACAAGGGCAGTTGGGGGCAGTGCAAATGAGAGAGGTTTAATTGGAACAATTCTTCCAAAAAATATTTTTTGCGGAAATTCAATACTCGTAAATACAAGTAGAGATGATAATGATTACTTGGAAAACAAAAATAAACTTCTGCTTTTAGGATTTTTAAATAGTTATCCCATTGATTATTGCATACGGCAAATGGTTGCTACTAACATCAATATGTTTTATATTTACCAATTACATATTCCACGATTAAAACTCAAAGATAAATGGTATCAAGCCATAGTGGAAAGGGTTGCACAATTAATATGCACCACCAGTGAGTTTTCAGAGTTATGGGAAGAAGTAATGAAAAGTAAATGGTGCGAAAAAGTTGCCGCCACCCAAGAATATGAACGCAATAAACTTAGGGCAGAACTGGATGGTATCATTGCCCATATTTACGGATTAACTGAAGAAGAATTTTCATATATTCTTAGTACCTTTCCTATTGTGCCACAACCGCAAAAAGTGGCCTCGCAAAATGCTTACAGGGATGTTTTAAATGGATTAATAAAATAAATAGTTTATGATAACAAATATTCATATTAAGAATTTCAAGGCCATAAAAGATACAGGAAATTTAAAACTTAATCCAATTAGCTGCTTTATTGGTTACAACGGCTCTGGGAAAAGTAGTTTGCTGGAAGCGCTGTTGACTTTCAAAGAAATGACAACTGAAAATCTTGATAAGGCACTAGACCGTTGGAAAGGGTTTGAAAACATTCAGTACAAAGGTGTAAGCAGAAGTAAGGTAATTCATAAAAAGTTTCTTTCAGATGCTGCTGTTGAAATTTTCAATCAACCTATTTCTTTCAAAATAAAATCAACCTCAAAAAAAGAAAAAAAAGGAACAAGAAAAAACTACATAGCCGAAGCTTCTCTTACAAAATTATCGAATGGTGAAAAGATAATTTTTTTAGAAGAAAGTTTTACTTACAAAGCTGAACGCGATTTTGTTTATAATCGTGACTGTGATGGTCAATTATATTATAGCGATAAAAACAAAGCAGCATATTCAGATGACAGTAAACATTTTAAACTGGCAATGAATAAAAGTTTATTCAGTGATCAAAATTTGCCACATGAAATAGCACAATGGCAATTTTTGCGAATGAACCCCGATGTTATGGGTGAACCATTCCCTCAAAAAAGGACCTCTGGTTTCTTACCATTAAACATTGATGGTTCCAATGTTGCAGAATATTTATTGAGTATTAAGGAAACAAGTTTGCCTGCTTATGAAAGTATTCTAAACACTATGGTTTCAACTGTGTTGCCTTATGCAAGTGATTTACAGTCAGAACTTACTTCATCTGTTGACCGTAAAATATTTTTAAATTTAACAGAGAAAAACTACAAAGTTCCCGGTTGGTTACTTTCCACAGGTACTTTAAGAATAGTTGCATTGCTGGCGGTGTTACGTCATCCGCAACCTGCACCGGTTGTTGTAATTGAGGAATTGGAAAATGGACTTGACCCCCGGACTATCAATTTAGTTGTAAATGAAATTAGACTATTTACAAAAAAGACGGGCTCACAAGTAATATTTACAACGCATTCACCTTATCTGCTTGACCTGATGAATTTGAAAGAAATAGTTTTTGTAGAAAAAGTTGATGGGAATGTTAAATTCTCAAAGCCTTCTGATAACGAAGATTTAGCAATATGGGCAGAAAAATTTACTCCCGGCAAGTTATATACAATGAGTCGTTTAAATAGCAGATAATTTATGAAATACGGATTTATTTTTGAATGCCATTTAGATGGTCCTGACTTCAAAGTAGTGAAACATATTGTTGAAAATTGGGTGAATCAGAAAATTCAATTTGAGCCTGTTACTTTAGGTGATAAAGGGTCACTTCTTGAACAATGTACTGATAGTGTAGAAATGCTGTTGAGAACAAAATGCGATAAGGTTTTTATTGTTTGGGATTTAATGCCAAAATATGCCAACTGTAATTGCATAGTTGAAGAAAGAAATTTAATCAGGCAACAACTAATTGATAAAAATATTCCTCTTGTCAATGTTGAATTTATTGGCATTGTCCATGAATTGGAAAGTTGGTTAATTGCTAACGTATCAGCGATTGAACGAGTCTTATCAACGGTAGCTCATCCTATTAACATTGCAAATATTCGCTATCCTGACAGGGATAGAAATCCGAAAGGGAAATTGAGAAAAATATTTTTACAAGAAAGAGGATTTGACTACAATGATTTAGATTATGCATTAAGAATAATTCAAAATGTCCAAAGACCGAAAGATTTGAAGAGGAGTGTTTCGTTTAAAAGGTTTTATCTTAAATTAACTGGTACACAATTATAACTAATATTTTTATTGGTTTATCCTTACTAAAATAACTTTCGACTCTTTAATTATTCCCAGTCGAAACTTTAGGTAAGGTGAATAAAAATGGAAAAATAATGTTCAAATGGAAGAAAGTTATTCCTAAAAACAACCATGATTAAGCAGCAACTTGGCAATCCGGAAATATTAAACTTAAAGAAAACGGCATTTTTATGCAGCAGAAAAGTCCCTGCTTCCCCCCGCTGCCGCGCGATTGTACCTAAAATCCGCATGTCTTTGACTTACTTATTACAAATATCAAGTTGCATATAGCTTTTAATAATACAATTTATTTTTATGCTTCACCTTTTGAGGTGATGAATAATGTTATAAACACTCAGTTTTTACTGATACTTCAAATTTGACATGCGGATTTTAGGTTGTATCGCTGGGTTTTAACATACCTCCTCCTTCTTCTTTAATTTTTACAGGCATTTACCTGGATTAAAACTTCTTTCTTTATCTTTGAACCTTATATTGAGGGCCACCGATAAAGAAACAGATAAGATGGTTTATGAACTCTACGGGCTGACAGAGGAGGAGGTGAGGGAGAATTAAAATCATTAAAGAATGAATAAAATATTACCCATATGAAAATTAGCCAAATTATCGACAAAATTGACGAAAAGCAATTGTTTGTTCCAGCCTTCCAAAGAGAATATGTTTGGAAAAGACAAAATGCAAAGGATTTAATCAATTCCCTGATAAAGGAATATCCTACAGGTACTATGCTTACTTGGGATACAAATAGTCCGCCTGAATTAAAAGGACCTCACAAATACGATGAGCGTCAGGGAACAGTGAAATTAATCTTAGATGGCCAGCAGCGTATTACTACTTTGTATATGTTGATCACTGGTAAAATACCACCCTATTATAAAGAAGCAGAAATATTACAGGATGCCCGCAATCTTTATGTAAATATTGAAACCATGGAACTCGAGTATTATAAAAAGACAACCATGGAAAACAATCCGCTTTGGGTTAATATCACTGATATATTTATGGGTAAAGTCAGATTACGAGACGTTGTTGAAAAATTAGAGACCCAGAAAGGTAGTCAAAGAATTTCGCGCGAACTGGAAAATGTAATAGATGATAACATTACAACTATTCAGAAAATAAAAGACAGAGATTTTGTCGAACAAATTATTCCAACAAAAGCAAGGATTAATGAGGCTATCAACATTTTTTACATTGTTAATGCCAGCGGAGTTAATCTAACGGATGCTGAATTGGCGCTTGCTCAAATTTCAGGTTATTGGCCTGATGCACGAGAACAGATAAAGGCGAAATTAAGACAACTGGAGAAAGATGGTTGGGTATTTAATCTTGATTTTATGATGTATGTTCTCCTGGGTGTTCTTTACAATCTGGGATCAAAAATGGAGAAATTGCATCCAAAAGAAAATTTTCCAAAAATCAAGGAGGCCTGGGGTCAATTAGAAAGTGATACGCTCGATTATGTTTTTAATATCATGAAGAGTCAGGCTTTTATTGATCATACCAAGGAAATAAATTCAGTTTATGCGCTTATCCCTATAATATCTTTTGCCTTTAATAAAGGGAAAGGTAGGATGACGCAGATTGAAATAAAGAAAGCAATTAAATGGTTCTATTTTTCACAAATAAGACAGAGATATGTTAGTCAGTTGCCTCAAAAACTTGACAGAGATTTACGTATTGTAGCTTCCGATCCTAATCCTTTTGATAGTCTTATTGCTGTAATTCAATCAGAAAGAAAACTTGAGATTGATAAGGATGAATTTATTGGCGCAGGTGTCAGCCATCCGTTATGGGGTCTTATGAAATGGTATTTTAAAAGCAAGAATGCTGTTTGCCTTAGCACAGGCATTTCTATCAGAAAGAATATGGGTAAAAAGTATGACCTGGAATATGATCACATTTTCCCTTATTCCGTCCTTAAAGAGAATGGATATAATATCAACAATAAGATTAAATATTCATTCGCCCAGGAAATAACCAACAGAGCTGTTCTAACCACAGTTGCCAACCGGACTAAAGCGGCAAAATATGCTGATGGGTATTTGCAGGAAGTTAAGAAGAGTTTTCCAGAAAGCTTAAAACTCCAATGTATTCCAGAAGACGAAGAACTTTGGAAATTGGAAAATTATGAAATCTTCATTGAGAAAAGAAGAAAACAACTTGCTAAAGAACTCAATAAATTTTTAAATGATTTCACAGAAACACAGCAAAAAGAAGTTAATGTTGATGTTTACGACATGATACAGGCCGGTGAAAACCATAGCGTGGAGTTTAAAACCTCTCTCCGGTATGACATGAAAGAAAATAATGTCAACAAGCAAATTGAAGATGTAATCATTAAAACAATAGCAGCATTCAGTAACGGGCAGGGAGGAACTTTAATAATTGGTGTAGATGACGACATGGAAATAATAGGATTGGAAAATGATTATAACACTTTAAAAAATGGCAGTAAAGATGAATTTGAACTTCATTTACGTAACTTAGTCAATAATGCCTATGGTGTAGGATTTGCTGCAAACAATATAAAAGTAACATTTCCCGTGATTGAGGATAAGGAAATTTGTGTAATTGAAATAAAACCCGGAAACAAGCCTCTATATACTGTTATAACAGATAAGTATAATATTAAAAGCGAAAAATTCTATTTAAGGAGTGGCAATTCTTCACCAGAATTACCCCCTCGTGAGATACCGCTGTATGTAAGAACTAGGTTTGATGTGCTATAGATCTTAATAATTTCTCAAAAAATTTCAATTTTGGATGGCCGTGGAAAGAGGGGAGCTTACATATCAATTAGCAATGTTTCTTTCTGTTTCGTCGAAAATCATTTAATTTGTTTTAGATTCTTTTAGCTTTGAATCACCTATTATAAAAGGGTATCTGGCTTTGGACATCTATAATTATGCAAAATTTATGCAAATAAAAAAGGTTGCATTTCTGCAACCTTCGAAACTTTCTTATTTTCTGGTGATCCCGGCGGGATTCGAACTATTTCATTATAACCCTATTATTCAATATGTTACAACCTTGTAACTTTATAGGTCACCGAATTGGAATTTCTCCAAAGTAGTGGTCAGTCTGTCGAAGAACGAATTGCTAAAGTATTGTAAAAGTAAATAAATTAAACGAAATAACCTAATTATTTTTGAACTATTTTATGTTAATTTCTTCAAAAAATTAATGAAATTATCAAGAGGATCATATACATATTTCATAGTGCAAAACTAAATTTATTCACGCATTTGTGCTTAGATAGATAAATATACAATTTAACTGAGATTATCTGTGTATTGTTGTTTATGCATGCTCAAAATAGCCTTATTGCATTTAGTAATCCATTAATATAAAACCATTCATTTTAAAGCCTTTTTTGCCAAGTTGGTACTTTATCCCATACAACCTAAGATCGTCGTCATTAGCTTCCTTATATTAGCCTACAATTGTCCTGATTGACATAATCCTGCACAGAAAGAACCTTTACCTTGTAAACAACTCTTCAACCTGTCAGCAATTTTTAATAAAGGCAATAGAGGCATGGAAAATACTGGACTAACCTATGCTTTATGAGAAAGGCAAATGCCTCTTTTGGCTTTATGATTAGCAAGAAAAAAGACGATAGGTAGGCAGGCGGGCAAGCCAAATTATTTTATACTTTAGCAATAATCTGCCGCAAGGCAGTTAAAAAGAGGGAATCAAAATAATTTTCTTTTTACTTGCTAAAAAAATTGATGACGTTATCTTTGTTTACAAGGTGAAGGGGCGAATTAATAACAGAATCAAATTGATTCAAATATTAGAAACAGTATAAATTACAAAAACATGCATATTATTATAAATTTGATTAATATTTTTACAGGAAATTAAGAAAGATTATAAATGAATCATATAAAGAGTTAACTAATAATTCAAAACAACATTAACATGGTACTAAAAAAAACGATAATAATATGTTTGTTATTGATGGGATATTGTTTTTGTTTTAATGCACATGCACAAATTACTACTACAGGACCAATACCATCTAAAGGCACATATAGGGGAAAAATAAATAAAATGAGTAAATCTCAGGTAGTAATACCAAACGTGGACTCGTACTTATGGAGACATGGATGTGCACCGACATCCGTAGGCATGGTGATAGCTTATTATGATGAAAATGGATATCCAGATTTATGTGAGGGGACATTAGCGGAAGGAGTAAAACAAGCAATTGCAAGCGATGCACATTATAGCGATTATTCCCAGCCATTAGATCCAAAACCTGATCCAATTATACCAGATAAATCTGAACTTGGGGGAGCGCATACATCAAATTGTATTGCAGACTTTATGGAAACTTCATGGAGTATTGAAAACTTACATTATGGATGGACTGGGGCGAATAAAATTGAAGAGGGTTTTATTGAATACGTTAGCTACAAAAATAATAGTTATTATATGAAAACTTCGACTGAAATTTTTTCATATGGGACTTGTTGGGAATTGTACAAAAATGAAATAGATAATAACAGACCGGTGGTATTATTTGTTGATTCTGACGGAGATGATCAACCTGATCATGCTGTAACAGGGATAGGATATGATGAAGCAATAGGGGAATTTGCAATTTATGATACATGGGATCATGATGTGCACTGGTATGAATGGCATGAAATACTACCAGACATACCATGGGGAATAGAGGAAATATACACATTCCAAATAGAACACAAAGAACATTATTATGATTTAAAGGTATTTCTTGAAGGACCTTTTTCTGGAAGTAATATGAGCACAAATTTAAATTCAATAATACCATTAAAGCAACCCTATAACATAGCTCCATTCAATTACAATGGAAACGAAAGTGTTACAACAATACCGAACCAAAATATTGTTGATTGGATTTTAGTCGAAATACTGGAAAGACAAATAGCAGGAGAAGATACTACTTTTGTGTTAAGAGCCAGAAAAGCAGCGTTTTTGCTGAACAACGGAGAAATAAAAGATTTAGATGGAACAAGTATGTTACTTTTTACCGACATTCAATTAATAAACTGTTTTGTGAGAATAAAACATCGAAATCATCTGCAAATAACATCTTCTGTGCCTGTTACGCAAATTGGTGACATTTCTAATTATGATTTTACAACGAGCGCGGATAAAGTAATGGGGGGATTATATTCTGTAAAGCAATTAGCAACCAATATATGGGGTATGATAGCGGGAGATGGAAATGCTAATAGACAAGTAAATAACATGGATAAAGATGATGTATGGATTTTACAAAATGGTTTAACTGGATATTATGCAGGCGATTATAACTTAAATGGAGCTGTTAACAGCACAGATAAAGAAATTAATTGGGAACAAAACAGTGGCAAAGGCACCGATATTTTTGAAAACTACACAGTATATGAATGTCCAAGTTCATTGAAAGATGGGAGGGACGGACAATCCTATTTAACAGTGCAAATTGGAACTCAATGCTGGATGGCTGAAAACTTAAATGTTGGGAAAAGAATACAGGTAACAGAAGATATGACTGATAATGGAATTATAGAAAAATATTGTCTTGATGACGATACAACATATTGTGATAAATACGGAGGTTTATATCAATGGAATGAGATGATGCAATATATTACTCAAAATGGTACACAAGGTATTTGTCCTCCAGGGTGGTATATCCCTTCAGATGATGATTGGTGTACTTTGACAACATATATAGATGCAACGGTTGATTGTAATATAAATGGATGGAGTGGAACAGATGC
Organism: uncultured Bacteroidales bacterium; assembly: GCA_963749345.1. Lineage (GTDB taxonomy): Bacteria > Bacteroidota > Bacteroidia > Bacteroidales > JAADJA01 > JAADJA01. The sequence continues at coordinate 3,088,296 of CAVVMO010000004.1, forward strand.
TGGGCTTAAGATGAAAAGTACAAGTGGATGGTATTCTAATGGAAATGGAACAAATATTTTTGGATATACCGTCTTGCCAGGATCATACCGGCAAAATAATGGAGTTTATGGGCAACATGAACGCTATGCCTACTTCTGGACAAGTAATATTTATGATGCAACACAGGCTTATAAACGTTATTTTTATTATGATAATAACGCTGTTACGAGAAGTTATACTCCCAAGAATAGCGGATATAGTATTCGATGTTTAAAGGGTATTCCACAAATTGAAACAACAAATGTTTATAATATTACCCAAAATACTGTAACAATTGCAAGCATTATTACTGACCAGGGGGCTACGGAAATTACTGAACGAGGAGTGTGCTGGAGTACATCAAAAAATCCACTTTCATCAGGGACGCATACTTCAGATGGAACCGGAACAGGAAATTTTACAAGCGAGATAACAGGATTAATTGCAAATACTCATTATTATGTACGGGCTTATGCAACGAATACAGCTGGAACTGCTTATGGCAAGGAACTTGTATTCGTAACAATTCAAGGAACATCGCAAAGTTGTACAAATGACCAAACAGTGATATATGAAGGACTGATATATAATACTGTTCAAATCGGTAATCAATGCTGGTTAAGGGAAAATATTAATATAGGTATAATGATAGATGATGACAGCATACCTAAGAACAATGGTATTATAGAGAAATATTGCTATAATAACGCACAAAACAACTGTATTATATATGGCGGGCTTTATCAATGGAGTGAAATGATGCAATATTCGAATTTACCAGGGGCACAAGGTATTTGTCCACCAGGATGGCATCTACCAACGGATGGAGAATTTTGCTCCTTGACTCAATTTATTGATCCATCGGTAAATTGTAATTCAACAAGTTGGAGCGGTACAGACGTGGGTTTAAAAATGAAAAGCACAACAAGCTGGAATTCCGGAGGGAATGGGAATAATGCTTCCGGATATACAGCATTAGCAACAGGTTATCGTACTGACAACGGTAGTTTCAGTAGTTTAGGAACCCTTAATAATTTGTGGACAACAACCCCTTACAATAGCACTTATTCATATGCACGTAGATTGGGTTCATCCAATTCTAATATTATGCGTAGTTATTTTAATAATGAGTATGGAAACAGTGTGCGTTGCTTGAAAAGTGTACCAATAGTAATCACTGAAAACATTATTAATATAACTGAAAATACTGCTATTGGCATCGGCGGAGTGACAGATGAAGGGGCTACTGAAGTCAATGAACGGGGAATTTGCTGGAGCACTTCACCAGATCCTGATATAACAGAACTTCATACTTCAAATGGAGCAGGAAGTGGTACGTTTAATATTGAAATTACTGGTTTAAATTTAAATACGCACTATTTTGCAAGGGCTTATGCAATAAACAATGCTGGAATTGCATACGGTAACGAAATAGAATTTACAACAATTACAGGTACAGCTCCAACATGTGCAGGAATTCCATCAGTAAATTATGAGAATCAGATATATAATACCGTTCAAATAGGCGCACAATGCTGGCTAAGGGAAAATCTGAATGTTGGATTAATGATAAATGCAACAAATCAGACTAATAATAATCAGAAAGAGAAATATTGTTATAACAATGACCCAGCCAACTGTGCTATATATGGGGGACTTTATCAATGGGATGAAATGATGCAGTATTCGAATTTTCCCGGGACACAAGGTATTTGTCCTACAGGCTGGCATTTGCCGACAAATGCTGAATGGTGCACCCTTACATCATATATTGATCCAACAGTAAATTGTGCCTATATTGGATGGACTGGTACAGATGTCGGGATTAAAATGAAAAGCACAACAGGCTGGAGCGGAAATGGTAACGGAAGCAATGCATCAGGATTCAATGTGCTACCATCTGGAATGAGTAACCTTAATAATAACTTTTATAATTTAAGTATAAGTTCAATGTTTTGGTCATCAAAAGTAAACATGAATACTAATACTGTAAAAGTATGGCAATTAAACGGATCAGACGCACAACTATATATACAATCCACTGACGATTATGATTATGGATATAGTGTGCGGTGTGTCAAGAATCTATAAATTAATTTTTGAAATAATTAAAATTATATTTAAGGATTACTTTCTTTCCTTCTTTCTTTTATGGGTTATTAAGTACTGATCGTACATCTTCATAAGCCACCAGATGATTGCCAAGAATGAAATGATAAGTGTTAACCACTTATTTATTGCAACCTTGTATAACCATTCGTTGATGTTCAGGTAGAGGGCGGTTGCGTTGGAACCAATGCCAAATAGATTAAAAAGCAGTTTCATAATTATAACAATGACCAGGAACCATTTATAATTGTACCATTATTATGACCAACTGAATCGTATGCAATTGAACCAGCACCTTCATTTAAGAGGTATTGAGCTTTTCGATTGGTAAGATCTGTGATTAAGATATTATCTATAAAAGCAGATAAGTTCTGCATATTTTCAGAATCAGATGCGATACGAAAACCCAATGAATCAGGCAATGATAATACAGGAGACTGATTAAGAGAAAAAACATCATGATCAAGAACAGCTGAAAATAATCCTCTGGCGTTGGTAACAAAAATTGTATGCCATTGCCTATCATCATTAAATGCAAGGGTTAATTCAATTTTAAGTTCACTCCCTTTATACAACTGGACATATAGGGTGTTTATATCAATTGCAATTCCGATTTTATTGTCGGTTTTTGATAGACAAGAGTTCATGAGGTAATTGAAGCCAGAAACAGGAAAAGAATTGATTTTAAATGCATTTCAAAGCTGAAATCATTGTTGTGATCGAGGTAAGTGGTTAAAGGATCAATAGAGATATAGCCATTGCCAGTGAACTGAAGGCAATAGTCATTGACAGGAGTGACCTTGGACTTGCGGAAGATAGATATTTGGTTTTTTAGTGATCATAGGACATCCCCCTGACCTCCCCTCAAAGGGGGGAAGTTAGTTACGGTTTGCATAGATGACACCGGATTGAAGCTGGATGGTAGTGAACCTGCCGGTTAAGGGCTGGTCGGTGGACTTGATGGTTTTTGCCGGTAAGATTATCCCGGGCCAAGATATCAACCGTTCCATTTTTCAACCGGGAAAAAACTGCATCTTTACTGATGGTTATTGTATGCCAGTCACCAGTGTAAATCTGTGTGTCGTCAATTCTAGAGCTGACCATTTGGGCTGAAAAGTTTGTTTGGATTTCTCATGTTTTTATGTGTTTATATATTATTCCACTTATTCTTTTAGATGTATGGTTTTGTATAGAATTCGTAATGACTGTTATTTAAATGATTGATCAGTAATTGTTCTTTTTGACGGGCAATGTAAAGGATGTTCTTTAAAATGGAACGGTGTATTGCAGGGTCAATGCCTGAAACAATTGAGGGATCAATTAACTCCGCTGCCTTTGCAGGATCGGGAGTGCTGTATTGGGCTGTTTCAAATAACTGCTGGTTATAAAGCAGGTATTTGACGTAATGGGCAATGAAGGGTTTGATGTATTTGTCAATCAATGAAGCATAATTGGGACGGAATTGGTTGAAATTTCAGTTATAAAATGATTCACCTAAAATTGGGATTAAATAAGATGTTTATTACCAATATCAATCATGTCATCCTTGATGAGGTTTTCATCAATGTTGGTGATGTAGGCGAGGGAGATGATGTCGGATTTGGAGATTAATCATGATGACCTCCTTTCCCACCACACTTCGAGGCTCTCCGCCCACCTCAGGCAGGTGACCCATGTTAATTCTTGTCAATTTCTGTGTCGTCATTGCCGGGTTCGGATGCGTTAAAGGTGTTTTTGAGTTCGGAATAGAAGCGCTGCTGGCGGGGATCGTTGTTGTCGTAATCAAGACCCATGTCGCGGCGGACTTCCCATACATATTTTACCGGACTGATGCGGTAAACAGGAGAATCATTTACAATATTCAAATCGTCGGATTTGAAGTTGAAATCATGCAAACAGCTTTTTAAAGATTGAAATGTACTTAGCCTGGTAAACACGAATGGTGGTGTTTAAGGCTATTTCGTATTCGTTTAAAATACGTTTGGTATCGAAACCTGACTGCTCTTCGGAGAAGCTGGCAAGGCTCTTAAACCAGTTGTGGATTGAAAGTAGGTTGGTATGTGCCATTTTATGCAGTTCAATCCAGTTGCCTTCTTCGTTTTTTGTAAATTCAATGAACTGGGCGGCTTCACGGATCATGCCCGGACCTAAATCTTTGAGGTATTGAATAATGATGTCGTGGCTTTTTTCAGCATTAGCACCTTTGAATTTATCAAACTCCGTATCGAGGGCTTTGGCATCAGCATCGTCATTGACACCCGGAATGATCAATAAACCTGATGCACTGAACTGCCTTTCAAGGCGGGACTGGTTCCAAACATCGGTCAAGCCTGCAATGATCACGCTGTTTAAACCTGCGTACCATGTAGGCAAACCGTAGTAATAGAATTCAGGTTCGTATTGCTTTATATGAATGACAGAACGGTAAAGATTATCTTCATCTTTTGTGAAAGTTGGGATACAAGAGGCAAGACCTTTGATAATTCATCATTTTTACCCTTGTAACTGCTCCAATCAGGATGAATAATTATTGAATCACCATCTGCATCAAGACGGCATTTTGAACCGTCAATATGATAGATGGATAAAAAGGATTTTCGCTTGTCTGTAATAATTTCAAGATAGCAATTGCCGATGTTCAACTCATCGAAGATGAGTTTGAAAAAAACATCCCTCATGCTTTCGGAAAAGTTGTTGACGTTTTCGAGGAAGGTTTTTAACTCTTTGTTTTCAGAAACAAACCCATTGCCGGCAATAAATAGGGCTTTGCTGTTTAAAATAGCCCTGTGAACGGCTACACTCCTTGATAGCTGGACTATCTGCTGAGGCAACAGGTTGTCTTCACCAAAGGGAATAAAATCGTTGGCATTATTCAGGTCGATGAAATCGGACTCGAATAAGTCGAGAAGTGGTTTGTAGTTGTATTCAAAGAGTTTTGTGGGCATTGTGCTTAAGTTAATAGATTGCTTCGCCGCACTCACAATGACGATCGCACCCCAGACCCCCCTCAAGGGGGGAGTGGAGGTTAGTCATCCTTAAAGCCTGCTAAAACAATAAGTTCTTTGTGCAAGTAGGCGGTTTGGGCTTTGTATTGAACCCTGTACCGGCGTTTCTGGTCTTCCTGATTGTACCAGGTTTCCATCATTTCGCTGTCGGTGGTTGCATCGGTAGCGAATAAGTAGGTTTTTCTGAGTTGTCAGTAAAGCCCTGTGAGGCAAGTAAATCATTGTAAGATGATTTGATCCACAAATCCCAATCGGGACGGACAATGATGGGAATACCTTCGTAAGTTGGAACTTTTACACCCTTGAAAACAATTTCGTTGGCTGTTTCAGTACCCAAGGATTTCCAGGTCTTTAAAAGGTTACGCCACATTGAACGGGTAATGAAGAAAGACAGGATCAAGCTCAAGCAATTCAGAAGGCATGACAGTCAATCATTTGCTCAAGGGTTGCGTCTGCTTCATCCTCTGAAAGTGTAGATGGCTTTACAGCAGCAACCACACCAGAAGAAGCAAAAGAACCTGAACCAGTTAGCAACGGCGGTGAAGTCGAAGGACTGACCAGCATACTTAGAAACAACTTTTAATTGTGCACCTGTTGGATTGGTAACAACAACACCATTGATACCTGCACGTGCTTCGACGGTTGCTTTATGGGTGGTTAACCAATTGGCAACGGTAGTTGCTGCATCGGTGCTATAAGCCTGCTCATAAGCTACTCCATTGATGGTGACTGTGATCTTTGTGTCGGTGTTTGCGGTGTAAGTCAGGATTTTTTCAGCTTTAACAGCCGTGACGGAAGTTGCAATTTTGATATGCTGACCGGATGGAATAACCCCTGAATAAAGGTCAGTCAAGCAAATGGGTAAGCAGACCTGTATAGCCTGAATAGTTTTCATCTACTGTTCCGTTGGGCTTTGCACTGATGCCAAAACTTCATGCTTAGGGTCGGAAAAGAATATCTGACGGATAAGGTCTTTCTGACCAGCCTGTGCAATGATGGGCAGCATGATCTTGTTCCAGATGTCAGGATTGGACATTTGCTCTACATCGTCTTCCTTGTAACCGGAAGCAAGAAACTGCTCGGCGATTGAACCCCAGAACTCACGACCATTCTGTTCAAACTCGATAGCCATGGGTTGGACGGTTATTTCTTTGGTAGTTAAGTCAAAAGACCCTGATGGATTAAAACCAGGATTGACTTTGGGCTTGGTAATCATCGAAGGACGGGAAACCCTGTTTAGGAGTTCTGTGCCTTTTATGTCGGTACGAACTGTGATTGCACCCCTGATGTCTTCGCCCATGAACATGGGATCAATGAAGTATTCACTGACACTTTGTTTGGTGAAAGGGGGGGTTATGTTTTGAGTGAATATGTTTGACATGGTGTAAATAGATTTTAGATTATTAGATTCATTAGATGTTAGACTGTTCTTGATTTAAGTTTGCGTTTGGCGGAATCGGGGATGTTTTCGAGCAGGACTTTGCCGGAATTGTCCTCAGTTTTCTTTTTATGAATATTTAATTTAGGATCACCCTTTTTGTCGGGCACAGATGGAAATGCCTTTGCTTTGTTCAGTTCGGTTGTAAGGCGGTTGATTTCATCATCTTTGAATTGAATAAGAGAATCAATCTTATCGAATAAGAGCCACTGAAAGTGGCGATTCAATTTCGATCTGATGACAGCAAGAGAATGATTTTACCCGTGCATTCAGTCCAGAAATAATTGTTCTGAATCTGAATTATCAGGCAGGGAAGATAGCTTGTCTTCAATTTCCTGAACCTTTGCATTAAAGTCAGATTGAAGCTGGGTAATGTCGGGAACAGTTTTCTTAGAAGAAAAATTATCCGTTACCCAATTTTTAAGGTTTTCGATTTCAGTTTTTAAATTCATGGTGATTTATTGTTAGTTTGTAGTTTTTATAATTTGATAGAAATTCATTTAAAACTTCGGGTTTGCGGTCGATGAGGGAATAGATTTCGGGATGCTCGTCAAGGAATACTGATACCTGGAAAGCAAAGTCATCTTCATGGAATGCTTCGAATTCGAAGCTCAGCATGAAAAGGCCATCAGTAGCAGCAGGATCATCAACCAGATCAGCAGCAAAAAGGCTAAGAATAGTAGGCGTATTTTCTTTCCAACTTCCTTACCATCCACCGATTCAAGTTTTGTATTGACCTTACCCATTTTAAAAGCGATGCTTGCTCCAAACATATCAGGATTGGACTCAGCCAGATCAAGGACATGTATTCATAAAGATTTCCTTTAGGTGATTTTTGAGAGGATTTATCAAGAAATAAGATCAGCAATTGCCTTGTACTTTCAGCTATTCTGAAATTTCTGAACCTGCCCAAGATAAGAACCTAGGGCAGTAGAGCAGATATTGGGATGACCAAAGCGGGCTTTGATACCTGCCGTGATTTTGGTTGCCAAATGTTATGACGTTATTAATAAAATCCTGATCAATGAACAGGTCATGCCCTTTGGCTTCACCTACCTGACAGAGAACAATATCCTTGATGATACCACTTTCCCGGTCAATCAATGAAGGGGACTGCTTATATACCGGTAGAGAACGGAAGTAGGTTTTCATCCTGTGATACTTTTAACTTTGGTTGCAATATCAGAACGGATTTTAACCGTTACAATGCTTGATTTATTTGCATCAACTCCATAAATGCCAGATTCAGATATGGTTTTTTTTGATTGACCACTTTGGATTTAGTTGTTTTCATAGAGTTTTTATGTTGATTAGATTATTAACATTGATCCCGCAGCACTTCGTTTGCGGGATAAATTCGACTGACGATTCAAACTTCACTGCATTCGTTTTCATCGAGTGTCATTTATTTTACAGTACCCGTTAATTCAGAACCATGAATATATTTCCTGTCTTTTTTGATGGAAGATTTATTGGCATTCAATGCCATAAATACCCTGATTAAGCTTCTTGAGAAACACGTGTAAGTTTTAGTTGTTTTTTTCTTTGAATTTGCCATGATATAATTTATTTTTACAAATATAAACATACTTAAAGTAATACTTTAAATAAATACTAACAAAACATTAACATATGTGTTATTTATAGACATTTATTATGTATACTTTGCTTTCGTGAAATTTTAAAATAAAATCGATATGAATAATTTATGAGGTTGAACAGTCGAAAAATGAAGTGCAAAAAATGTATAGTCAGTTAATTGACAAGATCACCGAGCATGTGAAATTATTAAGTCCTGAACAGTAAGCCAATCACGTCAGTGATGGCGATGAAGAGGGATTTGATCAGGTTGAAAATAGGGTATATTGGAGAACTCGCAGTGAAAAACTGCTAAGGGACATGAGACGCAGGGATGAAAGAAACTTAGGGAAAGAGGAAGAAATGCTTGCGATGGAAATTCTGGAAACCATGGGAATTGATGTTAAACCAGCGGTTTGTTCAGGATTAATTGGTATTAAAGGAAATGAAAAGGACCCTTGTGAAATTCCATTATGAAAAAATGGCTAAGACCGGATTGAAGTACAAGGACATAAAGATGGAATTGAGCAAGAAGTATGGACTAGTGTGGCAAGTATTGAGAAGATGGTTTACCGGAATGCAAGGGGCAAGGGTCCCGCAAAGCGGGATCTTCGCTACGCTTCGACATGGAGCAGGAAAACGTAAAAAGTGGCAACGATGATTGAAAGGGACAAAAATGGCAGGTTTGTTCCGGGAACCAGTTCAAACGGGCGACCGAAAGGGAAGCAAGAACAAAACTTCTGCGGAGGTAAGGGAAAAGTTTCAGCAGTTGGTGGATTCGTATTCCCTGGCGCAAATGAAAGCTGACCTGATGGAACTTGAACCCGGAGAGCGGTTAAGAGTTATGACCGGACTTGCTTGATTTCTTCATTCCGAAACTGAACCGGACTGACCATAGCATGACCATTGGAGATGAACGGATAATAATACAACTTACCAAACTAGCAATGATAATAGACTTCTCGAATCCGAAAATATTCAACCCGGTTTACCTGCCGCTGCTGAATGATACCAACAGGTATCTGTTGCTATATGGGGGAAGGGATTCGGCTAAGAGTTACTTTGCTGCCCAGAAGGTTATCATTGATACCATGCGTAAACCTTATTCAAGGTATATCCTTGTCAGGAAGGCTTATGCACACATAAAAGACAGCCAATACCAAACTATTAAAGATATTGTAATCAGTTACGGATTGATGGATTTATTTGTTTTTATTGAAAATCCATTGAGAATTATCTTTAAGAAAAACGGGAATATGATTATTGCCCGGGGACTTGATAAAGAGCATAAGACAAAAAGTATTAAAGACCCCACAGGGGTCTGGTATGAGGAAATGAATGAAATTGGTTTTAATGATTTCATTAAAACAACGACGAGCTTGCGAGGAGGTATTATACAGGAAATTGCCACATTTAACCCTGAAATGGAAACGGAATGGATAAACTCGTACTTTTTTCCGTTAAAAGAAAATTACGAGAAACCTGACGGGAATTTCCACTATGTAAAAAGCATCAGAACCGATACAACCATACTACATACTACCTATAAAGACAATTCTTATGTTACGCCACAGAGTGCGGAATTACTGGAATCGTTTAAAAATATTGATGAAAATTATTACCGGATTTATACGCTTGGATTATGGGGAGGAGTGCTTGAAGGATTGATATACGATAACTGGGAAATTGCAGATGAGATTCCGAAGGAATCGAAGTTTTTGGGCTATGGATTAGACTGGGGATTTACGAATGACCCAACCGCTATAATAAGGGTGAATATCGGTGAAGGGGTACTGTACCTGGATGAGGTATATTACAGGAAAGGTGCGACAAATCAGGAGATTGGGAGTGCATTATTAAGTTGTGGGATCAACAGGACGGATGAGATTGTTGCGGACAGTGCGGAACCGAAGTCAATACAGGAGTTGTGGGCGGCGGGGTGGAATGTTCATCCGGCGGTGAAGGGACCGGATAGTGTGAGGGCTGGGATTAGTAAAATCCGGCAATTTAAGATTGTGGTCACTTCGAGAAGTGTAAACCTGATCAGGGAGTTGAAAAATTACCGGTGGAAAATGGATAAGGATGGGAATAGTTTGAATGAACCGATTGATAATTATAATCACGGGCTTGGATGCTGTTAGATATGTCGTACTGAATAAGCTGATGTATAACAGGAAACGGATTCATAAGGTCAGGACGGTGAGTATTTGAGTATTCTACTTTGGGGTGGTGGTCGGGGACGAGGGGGCATTGAGGAGCGTTGGGGGTTTTGGCGTGATTTTTTGTTTTGCGGGTTGGGGGGTAACGGCAAAGGGTTGGCACAAAAATATCGGACAAATTTAGGTTGGCAGCAAAGTAACAGGCTGCAAAACCATAGTGTAAAAGCGGTAAGGGGTGAAATGAACGAAGCTGAAATGAAATGTAGCCAGGGCGTAGCGAAGCGGAGCCAGAGGCGGAATGGAATGGAAGCGAAGTGAATGAACCTCTTACATCAATAAAATCCTTGCTGCCTGGTGCTTTGCTTTCGGGGTGGCATTTGTCCTGATATTTTTGTTTCGGGGTGGCTGCCGTTACCCGAAGGGCTGGACAAAAACCATGACAAAACCATTAGGAAAGGGCAGGTATGGACAATAAGCCCGGAATGGCTTGACTGGTGAAGCTGCAAGCACAGTATTGCGGAAGTTTTAGGGGCTGGTGCGGTGGCCTGTGCGTTGGGTATGGAGCGGACTGTGCTTGCAAAGCTGAAGCAGGCGGAGAAATGGAGGGCTTAAAAACTCGTTCTGCTTGTACAACTTAAATGTGGGCTGGTCAGGGATTGGTTTAGCGGTGGCATAGGGGCTATTTAACATAATAAGGTTATAGGACGCTCTGGTGCAATGGGAAGTGTGTTAGCGGGTGCTACTATAACTACATGTTATGTTAAATCAGCTTTGGAAAGACTCGTGCTTCTTTAAAATTAGTATTGTTTAGTTTAGTTGGAAGACTGCTTCATTTAGTCGATTAATTTTTAGCCTATTTTTACATAGTAAATAAAATTAAGGCTATGAAAACAATAAGACTGATGGTTTTGGGGATATTAATTTTAAGCAGCTCTTTAATCAGTAATGTTTATAGCCAAGATATTATTATCAAAACCAATGGTGATGAAATTAAAGCTAAAGTACTCGAAGTAACACCTGAAATAGTAAAGTACAATAAATACGATTATTTGGACGGACCAATCTATTCTTCTATATTGAAGATATAACCAAAATTATTTATTCTAATGGATCAGAGGATGTATTTAATCACACTGATAATAGATGTTTATAATGAAAATGTTTCGGATTCTAAAGATGGAGAAAAAATAAAAGATATATTTATAGATGAAAGGGATGGGAAAGAATACAAAATTGTAAAGATTGGTGATCGATGGTGGATGGCAGAAAATTTAAATTATAAAACTAAAAAGAGTAGTTGTAATAATATAGATAAAACGAAATGTAAAGAATGTGGTCAGCATTATATTTTTGATGAGGCGCAAGCAGTATGTCCTCAGGGATGGCATTTACCATCTGATGATGAATGGATGAAATTAGAAATTGCAGTCGGAATGTCTAACGTCGAGGCAAGAAAAAGAGGTTGGAGGGGTACTGAAAAAGGCCAAGCACTTGAATTGCTTACTGATGGTGGAGTCTGGTTTCGAGCTTGGATTCTGCGGAAAGGAGGACCAATACAGCGGATTTAAGTTACCAGATGAAGGGTTTTACTGGACATCCACAATTAAAGATTCTTATTCAGACTTATGGGTTAGTATGACTGTCTGGGCAAGACATTTTAAAATAAGGGCAAGCATAGATAGGGATGGTTATCTTTCAGACAATAAATTCAATGTTAGGTGTATAAAGAATAATGAATAAGCGTAGGAAAATTATAATTATACAATATGTAATGTGTTTTATTAATTATCAATGGAATACAAATAGCTATTTTATGATTTGATCTGGATTTAATATAAAATACAACTTGCAAATTTTTAAGCAGCGAATAACAAAAAGGGTGACAGGCACGCTTAGGATGGGGCAGGGAGAAAGCCGGTGACATGAATGGATGACGAATGAGCGAAGGTAGTGAAGGAAGTCCGAGCGAAGCGATGGACGACTGGAACGGACGAGCGAAATGAGGAAGGAATGAATGTTACGGGCTTTGGAAAGGGTTGGCTTGTGGGGAAAAAAAGGCGGGTAATAACCGAAATGTTTTAGATTTTTCAATAATGATTACCGGCCTTTTGGGGCAGGGTAGGAAGGGAAGGACTGGCTGGCGACCTTTTTGATTAGCAATAAAATAATTACTAATTTATTTAATAGTGTTTTTATTATAGGAGTTATCTAACTGAATACATTTTTCGGCTAAAATTTCAAAACCTGAAAAAACATTAAATAGTGATGCGTCCTCATTTTTAAGTTCATAAATATAATTTTTTACCTCCATATTATTGTAAGCATGTACAATATAGTAACCAAATTGATTATATACCCAATCTAAAGGAACAATTCCTTCATTAACATATTTATTCAAAAGTTCAAAAAAACCTAAATAATCATCTAATTCATATTCAGAAAATTCACCGCCATTCTTTTCCAAAACTGGACTATCATCTTGAACCAGGCGTAAAACTTTTATAAGTTGAGTATTTTTAAAAAAAAAGTCGTCTTGAATTTTGTAAAATAATGATGCCTGTTCTTGAATTTTAGTGGCTTTATTATCTCTAATTAATATTATTAATAGCAATATAATTACAAGTAAAAAGAATACTATTGAAAAGCTTATTAACCTATTATATTTCATCATTTTATGAATTTTGCTGTTTTTGATTCAATTAAATTAATCTCTTTAAATTCATTAAATTCTATATTATCGTCATTGATGCCAATTGGTTTAAATTTATATTTCCAAGTATTGCAAATTTCCGATACGAGCTCCGTATTTTTACTTGAATTGGGAGCATTTATTCCGAGCATTAGTACTTTTAATTCTGGATAATTTCCACTTGCATTTAACTCTTTACGATTTTCTTCAATTTCTTTATTAAATGATTCATCTCCATCAGTTAATATTACGAGAACGTTATTATAATCTTCTTTGTAATAATATGATAATTTTTCATTTAAAAATTTTGTTATATCACCACCGGAAGGATCAAGATTTTTTAGAGCTAAGTTTTCAAGAATAGAGACGGTACTAATTAGTTCATTAGAATGTTTACAAAATTCATGTTTGCGTTTAGGAATAGATAGTGCGCTTTTACCTTGTTGTTTTAATTCGGAAAAAATATCTTCCATATCTATTTTCATTTTTTCATAATTTCCATTAAAAAAATCATTATAGTTTTCATTATCCTGATGAACCCGTTCAATAGTAAATTTATCTTTTATTGTTAAAGACTTAAAAGTTGACATTAATGAGTTAAGGAGAGTTCTTATTGCAATTGTATCATGATAAACCGGAATGTCTGTTGTTTTTTTAGGTTGATTGTTAGATAGATCCCTATCTGATAAATCAATTAAAACTGTAATATTATAAGGCAACTTTTTCGAAGGGAAATTGGCTTTTTTTGTACCACCTTTTGAGCTATTGGAACAAGATATGGCTATAATAAAAAATAAAATGATTAAAAAATAAATGATTTTAGTTGGAATATTTCGCATAGAAAAAAGTATATTATTTTTTAGATTCAAATTGACTATAAAAATCAGCTATTATTTCTTTCTTTATTGAATGAAGTTCTTCAACCTTAGCTTTACTTGTGACTCTATCACCACCATGATAATTAACAATATGCCGTTCCCATCCTGAAGTATAATCTGTAAGATTTTTTTCGAATGTCTTACGAGAATCATCATCAAAAACTGCAATTCTAGAGTCTACAAGTTTCTTTATTTCCTCTTTAAGATTATCAATTTTTGTATTAATATTTTCAATATCTGATTTCAATTGAGTAATTTTGGAATTAAGAATATTTATTTTGGTTTCAGTTTTTCTAGTAAGCAATTTAGGATTTAATCCAGTTAAAAATGTATCTAAAAGCATACCCCATACAAAATAAGCACCAAATCCAAGTAAAATGATAGCTCCAAATGTTCCTAAAATATTATCTATTAGATATTCATTAAAAGGGGGCAACTCAGAGAGTAAAGATTCTTGACTATATATCTGTTTTTCGACAACAAAAGCGATAACAACATCTAATATGAAAACAAAAATTAATATTGAAAGAAATGCAGTCCACTGCTTTTTTTGCTTGTATTCATGAATTAAAAATCCAATTCCAAGCGGTAAAACAGCAAGAAGAATTGAAATAATCTTTAAAATAAAAGGTAAAGTAACGAAATTGTCCCAAAGAGTTGGAAGGGTTGCCTGAATATCATCTTGCATTTGATTTGTACTTGATCTGACAAGAGTACCAACAACTCCGGATAATGTCAGCCCATAAAAAAGAAACAATGCTATACCTAATATAACCACTATACTGCCAGAAATTATCAAGGTTAAATTATTCTTTTCAATATCTATTTTTGATAATTCTTCTAATAGTTTATTCTTTTCTAATTCTTTAGAATTAATTTCATTCTCTTTATAATCTATTAATCCTAATTGCTGATTTATGTTTTCTTGAATAGAATCTGTTATTTTTTGTTTAGCAGAGTCACTAATTTTTGTATGGTCATTACAAACAATTTTTAATTTATCCCTAAATTGATGAAAATTAGGGTAAAACTTAGTTGCTTCGCGGTATCCTCTTGTATCAAAATGTATATCAGAGGATTTATCGTCAGCAGAAGTTGGCAAATTTTCATTATTTAAATTTTCCATTAAAATATTATTTGGGATCAAAATTGAATATAAAAGTCAAAGAAACAATTAAATAATTGAAATCAAAAGTACATAATTTGTATAGAACAATTTGCCGAAAGTGTTATTTTCATAATGTTCCAATTTTTAAAGGGAATTAATATTTAAGTACTTTACACATTTTTCAATTAATAATGTGATATTTTTCGCAGATTGATGAAAATAAATAATACTAGGGGATGTGCTGTCAGATTGTAAGTTGGACGGTTCAAGATAACTTTCAGAAAATTGCAGTTTTTTATGAAATCCACGCAGTTTTTGAATTTTTACTTTGCTAATATTATCTAAATGTTTGCTTTCAGTTTGAGATGGCATTATTAAATTTTTTTAAAGCGTTTTCTGTTGTTGACCGTTCTGGAATTAATTAATATTCCCTTTTTAAATTCAAGGAATAGGTCATCTTCGTAGATTGAACCATAACCCATGTGAACGTAAAGAAGCTCTTTACCTTCGGGAATTCTTACTTCACCCGTGAACCAACTGGCAAATACTTCCTTCTGACCAGGGAAAAAATAATCTAATCCTACTGTTCCTTTTCCATTGATGTGGGCTTCGAGTTCGATTAAATATAGCTTGTTTTCTTTTACTTCCCAAGTGCCAACATACCCAGTCCAGTTAGCAGTAGAAGGTGCAAAAAATTCTGGTTTTTCTTCAAGCTGATCGAGGTACATCTCTAATGGCAAATATGCCATTTTAAGCATTTTACCGTTGTAATAAAGTCGTTCGTAAATTTGAGCGGTCATAGAAAATTAATAAACTATCATTCGGGAACCTGTGTTTCGTAAAGTTGATTAGATAACCAAATATTATTTTTATCAATATTATTTTCTTCTGAATCTAATGAAAAATCAGAATCCAAATATCCATTCACTCCAGCAAAGGATGACCATTGAGCTTTATCTGTAATATTAATCAAACCATCATGATTGCCATCACCAGCAACCATTCCCCATAAACCCGGTTCAATTTGCACATAACCATTCGATCCTCCAAATACTTTATCAGAGCCAGTAGTGTAATTATAAGCAGAAGACCCATTGTTTAATGTTAAAAAATTAGAAGACAATATACCCAAATGATTCCTGTGATATATTACCACAAAAAGTTGATTTGAGAGTGTAACTGTAAAGTGCAAATTACTTGTACCATCTAAGGCAACTATAGAGCCATCTTTGAGTAGAAATGCTGCTTGCTGGGCAACTCTTGTCGCTGCCGTCGCAACACTTGCTTGTTGAGCGTCTCTCAATTCAACCAATAACCAGTCGACTACATTGCTGTTTGGAATCGTAGTCACGGATTCACTTCCCTGGTAATTCCAAGGATCAGTATTATAGGGTTGTGATAAGGGTAAAATTGAATTAATATCTGTTCTCATTTCAGTAGATTCAAAAGCACCTTCAAGGAATACTTTTAAATCAAGGGTTATGCTTTGCGGAATAGTTGGTGTCTGTATTTCTATATCACAAATCAAAGGTAAATGATCAGACATTAAGTAAATGGCTTGTAAAACGGAATCGGGAACACTGGTATTTAATGGTGGTGCATTAATTGCCACGTTCAGGTGGTTGCCATCATTTCCAATAGGAATCATTGTATTTGGAATATAGGTGACTCCATTATTCCCAGATAAGACATCACCAGTAAATAAATTGAAATCAAACCTATCATCTAAACCACCTGTTGCTCCTCCATTGATTGAGACAGTTCGTGTGCTTTGAGTATGGATTTCCGGATGTGTAGGATCATCTTGCCAAGCAAGGGCTGGCAGAACATCAATTAAAGGATATAAACCATCATTGATTAAAGAACCGTATGCTGGTTCGGCGGAGGTATATAAATTTAGATCACCTGTAAAGAACATATTTTCAATATTAGGCATTACGTTAACGTGAGCCTTGTATTTTAAAACTTCCGCAAGACGTTGCTGCACGTTTGTTGAACCAGTGCTGGCTTTAAGGTGCGCTGAATATAGATAAAGAAAGGTTGTATCGCCAGAGGGAAAATTTACCGATGCCATGTGATAAAGCACATATTCGTTAATTAATCTGAGTGCAGTTTGAATGGTATCCTGTGAATAAAGAACAAACTTTGTGCTATCGTAAAAAAGCATGTGGTCAGTATCCGGGCCATCTATGAACTGCGCTTTATTAAATCTGTGACTTCCATAAACATTTAAAGCATCTTGTAATATTGTAATTGCACCGGCATCAGAAAGTAACTCGTTTACTAAAATGATGTCGGCTTTTACATACTGATTGATTGTTCTCAAATAGACCTCCCTACCATATCCGGCATTTGGGAAATTCAAAATGTTATAGTGCATTATTCGGACTGTATCCTGGGCATTGATTTTAGTTGAAAATATTACCAGGAGGAGGAGAAATGATAGTTTTATCAATGATGCTGTCTTACGCTTGTTCATAGTATGAAAAATAGAAAGATAAAAATAGATAAAGTAATAATAGGATATTAAACTATTTTATAAATTAGCACGGTGAAAGTGACCAAAGATAATTTCAACGATTTATCACTAAACCAGAAGGGTAGTCTTCTGTTTCCTAATGGCACATATATAGCTGTCAGGGATTATTACAATTATAAGGTTCAACTTTACAGTTTATGGGGATTTTATGTAGAGGTTTGGTATCATCCAAAGTTGAACAGAATTGATAAGATTGAAGTGTTGGAGAATGAAAAGAGCTTAAACTTATATCTTTCGGATATTGAGATAATGGATTTGTTGAAATGAAAAAGTTGTTGTCAGATTTTATCTACTTGATTTTTCCCAGGGATGATGATAAGGATTATTCCTGGGGATTTATCCTTGCATTTGTTTCAATCCTGGGCGGTCTTATTGCGTTTGTGGTGTATATATCAGAATAAAAAAACCGGCGAAGGGTTAACTCTACCGGTTCCATACCAAATTTTGAGTAATAAATTACTCGTTCCAAAGATACGAAAATTATGTGAATAAAAAACCGGGATGCATTTATATAACCCTGTTTGATTAACTCTTTATTATTTAATATAATTGAGAATTTTAAATCAATCCTTTACGCATCGAACCGCAATCCCAACTTCTTTAACACATCCATTTTTATATATTTGAGGATTACCAGCATCCAGTCTTCTGAACCATGAATTATCAGTATTATAAGGATCAATAGTAGAGGTATAAAAATAACTACCTACATTTATAGCCAAAAATCCTGAGGTATTCCAAAAATATCCCGATAATAATGCTTCAAATCCTGAGCTACCTCCTTGTAATAATTGTGTGCCAATATTTGTTCCTTGCCAGCTTTGTAATAATATATTGTTGACTGTGGGATCTAAGTAATTAGACATACTAAACCATTCAAGATCAGATGGTACATGCCAGCCATTTGTGCAAATTCCTTTTGAACTTTCAATGGTTGAATAATTCATGAGTTCATTCCACTGGTATAATCCTCCATAAGTGACGCAATTGGATGCATTGTTATCATAACAGTACTTTTCGAAAATACTATTGTTAGTTTGATTAGTCGTACTGTTTATCATTGTTCCTATATTCATGTTTTCTGACATCCAACATTGTCCACCTATTTGGACGGTGTTATAGTTTTGTCCATCGCGGGTATCATTGAGAGGATCGCCACAAGACCAAGTGGGTGGCGGCGAATCTTTAATACATCGTACTGAGAAGGGATAGACTTTATGGTAATAATCACTTAGAAGATTTTCTTCGATGAAAAATAATTCCCTGGCTCTTGAATCATTTGTATTAAATTCCGTTGAAGACCAATAAAAGGTTTCTTGGCCTAAATTTACAAAATTATTAAGACTATTACGATAGCCGGCAGGAAGGGCAGTAAATCCACTTGCATTAGTTGCACCTGTATTTGGTGCTTGCCAATGAATTGTTCCTGCTTCCTTCATTTTCCCACCAGCGATATTATCTCCCCCAAGAAAACCAGATAAAAGCGTCCATTCAGAATCAGTTGGTAAATGCCAACCTGTCGGGCAAATGCCCTGCACTCCTTCCTGAATTGTGTATTGCATCGTTTCATTCCACTGGTACAAACCACCATAAGTATCACAATTAATTGCATTATTGTCATAGCAGTATTTTTCAATAACTGCATTATTATTCATTTCATTAGCACCCGAGATCATTGTGCCGATGTTCAGGTTTTCTGCCATCCAACATTGCTCACCAATTTGTACAGTGTTGTAGGTTTGGCCATCGCGAGTATCATTAAGGGGATCGCCACAACCCCAAGTTGGAGGTGGGGAATCTTTTATACATCGAATACTAAACCCACGAACCTTTTCGTAATCATAACGGCCTATAGTCGTGAAATCGTAGCGCAAAAACCTACCATATACGATACTCGTGTTGTATTCAGTGGAGTGCCAAAAGTAAGCGTTGTAACCCAGAGTGGTGAACGTACCATCGATGTTGCGATTGCCACCGGGAAGTGCAGTGAAACCTGAATTATTTGTTCCATTACCACCAGAATTCCATCCCGTTGGGCTTTTCATTTTAGTTCCTACATCCGTTCCACTCTGTCCCGTTGAATTGCAATTCACCGTTAGGTCAATAAATTGGGTTAATGTACATAATTCTTCATCTGTGGGTACATGCCAATCATTGGGGCAAATACCTTGCGTTCCCTCCTGTGTGATGTATTGCATCATTTCATTCCATTGATATAAACCTCCATAAGTATCGCAATTGCTTGTATTATCAGCGTAGCAATATTTTTCAATAGTAGCATTATTGTTTTGAGTATTACTTCCTGGTATCATGTTACCTATATTCAGGTTCTCTGCCATCCAGCATTGCTGTCCTATTTGAACGGTATTGTAAGTTTGGCCGTCGCGGGTATCATTGAGAGGATCGCCACAAGACCAGGTGGGAGGGGAAGTGTCTTTAATACAACGCACATTAAAACTGGTCATCTTATTGAGATCGTATCGACCTGCATTGGCATCACCATATCCTAACCTCAAGTGCCAAGCATTACTAGAGCCTATTTCAGTAGAAGTCCATATGCTACCAAAGTAACCTAAATCGCCAAAATAACCAGTGTTATCACCAAAACCACCCGGAAGGGCAGTAAAGCCGCTTTCATTAGTTGCACCTGTATTTGGTGAGTTCCAATGCAGATACCCAGACTCTTTCATTTTGCCTCCAGCCACAGCATCTCCACCAAGATAAGTTGTTAAAATAGTATATTCAGCATTCGTGGGGATATGCCAACCAGTCGGACAAATTCCTTGTAATCCTTGTTGCGATGAGT
This sequence comes from uncultured Bacteroidales bacterium, assembly GCA_963749345.1. Taxonomy (GTDB): domain Bacteria; phylum Bacteroidota; class Bacteroidia; order Bacteroidales; family JAADJA01; genus JAADJA01. The sequence goes on from CAVVMO010000004.1 coordinate 3,108,624, forward strand.
ATTGCATCATCTCGTACCATTGGTAAAGACCTCCATAGGTATCACAATTAGCAGAACTGTTATTATAACAGTATTTTTCTATTATTTCATTATTGGTTGAAACAGTACCACCCGGTATCATATTGCCAATATTTAGATTTTCTGCCATCCAGCATTGCTCTCCGATTTGTACGGTGTTGTAGGTTTGGCCATCACGGGTATCATTTAGAGGAGCGCCACAGCTCCAGGTGAGAGGAGTATCTTTAACGCAACGAACACTAAAACCATCATTATTACTACTTTCGCCACGTGCTACTTGTTCAGTGTTAAAACCCAATCCTCTGGCCCAAGCATATGTCGAGTTATACTGTGTTGAAGACCAGTAATCGGCAATTTCACTCAAACTGTTGAACCCACCACTGCTGATCCGATAACCAGCTGACAAGGCTGTAAAACCTGAGGCATTTGTTCCATTACCACCCAAATTCCACCCTGATGTGCTTTTCATTTTAGTTCCTGCATCTGTTCCATTCAATCCTGTTGCATTGCAATCTACAGTAGGATCGATAAAGTGCGTTAATGTGCACCATTCTGTATCCTCGGGAACATGCCAACCAGTAGGGCAAATACCTTGCGAACCTTGCTGTGTAGTATATTCCATTATCTCATTCCATTGGTACAATCCACCATACGTGTCACAGTTATCCGTATTATTGTCGTAACAATATTTTTCAATAATACCATCGTTTGCCATATCATTTATACCTTGTATTATTGTACCAATATTCAAATTTTCCGCCATCCAACATTGATCTCCTATCTGGACGGTGTTGTATGCTTGTCCATCACGGGTGTCAACCAAAACATCCCCGCAATCAAAAGGGATTTTAGTTGTAAAATTCCAAACCGAACCCTGGGTTGAATCGCCATAAATATCATAAGCAACAATTTTCCAATAATAAGTTGTGTTAAGGTTCAGCAAACCGGAATTCCAGGTATTACCAATAAAGTTTGTAGCAATCAGCGATGGAATCGCAGCAGTTCCAAAATAGATGTTATAAGTAAGATCGTCTCCATCGGGATCGGAACAAACCCATAATAGGTTGATGCTTGTTTCAACACCCGATGCACCATTTTCCGGGATTGGGCCGGAAGGTGCGGCAGGCGGATTGTTGGGAACATAATCGGTCTTTAAACAACGAACTGATCTGCCGGAGGCACGTGCATAAGTACCGGTATTGAAATTAAAAGAATCAAACTGAACTCCCCTTGCTCCAGTAGCGTTGATAGTAGTTGTCCAGTAATTTCCCCACGAACCTGCGTTTGAAACATTGCCTGCACTTTCGCTGCGCCAGCCTGCTGCCGGTAGTTTCAGCAGTGAATTAAAGGCGTCTGTACGGTTTGTCCATCCTGTAGTGGCTTCCTGCCATTGGGTGAGGGAAGGAATGTTCCATCCATCCGGGCAGGGATTGTTGATGTTAGTGGTTTCCTGCCACAGATTATTATTTTGCGGGTTGCGCCAGTCATACGGGTCATCTTCTGTAATGATGAAATCGCCATGTCCGGGGACATCGGAAGAAGAAAGGACATTTGTGGTCGAGCTTGTCCTGATCTGGTGTCCATCGATCAATCGTCCCCATTGAAATAATTCTCCATAGCTTAGCGGATCGTTATATGCAGTTGCCACCTGGCTTGCTCCAAGGTTCCTGTCTAACCAGCATTTATTGTTGAATTTGACAGTGCCGTATTCCAATCCATTAAACATAACAGATGAAGAACTACAAATAAATAATGGCACAATTGTATCTCTCACAGGATAGCTGCTTTTACCTGCGTTTGGTTCCCATTTCACAACCTTGTCGTCCATATCCACCTGTGTATCCATATTGAAGTCGCCTTCATAATAGCCCGTGAGATTTTGTTGCGGCAGCCAGACATCATTTTTATCACGGTTATCAATCTGACCGCTGGCATTGGCATCGGCAGCAATCATGCCCCAGATTGTTGAAGAAAGCTGTTTCTGTCTCAAAAAACCACCCAGGGCCTGATCGGCCGAAAGGGTGAAATCGTAGGAAAAAACTCCGGCTGATTCGACCAGTGGAATGGCAGAAATTATCGAAAGATGATTCCGGTGATGGATACGGATATAAAAACCGGTCGTCATTTTTGTTTCGATTGTGAGATTGCTTGTACCATCAATATCTTTGATTAACCCATCTTTAAAAAGAAAACCCGCTTTACGACCCATTACTTCGAACCTGATTTGATTACCGTCGTTGTAAGGTTTTAATATATCCACAAGCACCCAATCTACAATATTCGATGAAGGAAAGGAGGTGACCGATTCAGTTCCGGCATAATTCCAGGGAGCGGTGTTATAGGGTTGGTTTGTTGGTAAATGTCCTAAAACATTTAGAAAAGGGGTCATTTGTCCATTGTAGTAGGGGCCTTCAATAAATACTTTTAAATTTAGTTGTGCCGTTGGGTTGCAATATGGGTCATTATGCCAGGTACATCCAGTAATAGTACCATGATTATTATTGGCTGATGCATCATAGGTTATTGTACCTATGCCTTCATTAAAATGCCACAAACCAACAGTATTTGCATCTAATGAATAATTGGGACAAGGGGGTGCAAAATTTGAAGAATACATCACAAAATTTGAGATTCGTACCTCATCGAGGTAGCCACTAAACCTTTCATTTGGTTCAACAGGATGAAATCCAAAGTTTAATGTACTGTTTGTAGGCGAACTACAAACTGGCCCGGTGTAATTAGCCGTGCCATCATTAATGCCATCAACATAAATTTTGAGCGTTCCTACTGCATAGGTTACAGCTAAATGTTGCCATACATTTAAGGTCAACCCATTTGCAGATATTGCTTGTCCCATTGGTGGATTGGGATCTTCAATGCTTCTACTTACAGCAAAATAAATCCGATTATCTGTCCATATAGATAATTGTATTGCAAATGATCCATCATACGATTGAGGCCAAAATGAAAAAATACGCCCAAGATGGTTTCCATCAGGTTTTATCCAGCATTCAAATGTAAAACTATTGGTAGATCCAAAGTTAGGATAAGCAGGAACACCACAATCCACTTTGCTGGTAACTCCGTCAAAATACAACACGGAATTTGATTGGGAAAAGGATGTTAATGCAAATAAAATGGTTAAAGTTGAAAAGGTAATTTTTTTCATAATGATTTGTATTTATAGCCCTCAAATTTAGTAATATATTTCTAATAGAAAAAAAATTAAAAGGTGCAATGTGATTTTAAGGCAGGTTATAAGATTGAAAAACTAAATTGATAATTTAAAATCTTTTTGCAACCGATGCCTGTCTTTTTCTTCGGAAACAAACAATATCTGTATGAGTTCTTCATTTGGCTTCGAGACGGCTACTATCGTCGCCTCCTCAGCCTGACCCTTTTGCAGTTGCTTTATAAGCCACCTTTTAAGGGTGATTCTTTCTTCAAGGGTATTGATATTGATAGCCTCTTTGACGTCTTCCAGGTAAACGTATTCACGTTTTTCGGTTATGTTGTGATGGGTGTTTAGCTCAACAAACAGGCGAGCTGCTGTTTTCTTTTTTTCTTCCTGTCCAGAGAATACACCTGAGCGTCTTGCAAATTTAGGATTCATGATTATATTTTAATCAAAAATGAAAGGGCAAGGTAGAAAATTCGATTGAGAATATAGGATTTGGAGATAAATAGTTTAGAAGGATTTTGGAAAGGGGGAATGTTTAGAATTAGTATTTTATATGAAAAAGGACGATATTATCTTTGTATCATTAATTTTAATATAATAAATATGCATTACGAACTATTAACGAGGGCTGATCTGGAGGAGTTCAGATCGTCATTGATTGAAGAAATCAAGGGTATACTTAATGAGAAGCCACAACAAGAAAAATGGCTTAAAACAAGGGAGGTTATGAACCAACTGAAATGTTCAGTAGGGAAACTACAGACCCTTAAAAAAAGCGGATTGCTTGAATATACCAAAGTACAGGGTACTATCTATTATGCCGCAGATAGTATTATTAAACTGATGCACGGCAAGGGTGAATATGATAAAAAATATTTTAATAACTAAATGGTAAATATGAAGGTAAAGACAGAATTAACATTAGATTTTTTACAAACGAGAAACCTGAATGGATATTCAGGAGAAGAATTATTGAATTTATATTGTGATTTTGTTCTTAAATTAATTGCAAGATTAAGGATTGTTTCCGGTACTGGGGGGCCTGCAATGCAAAGGGTAAGTGAAGAATTATTCAAAGCAAAGTATTTATTAGTCCTTATAGATGATGGGGATTATCAAAATCAAGATTATGATTATAATATGTAAGCAGGCAATATATAATAAACAAAAAACCAGCTAGAGGAATGGAGAAAAACAATATAATACAGATTGAAAAAATAGAAGATTATTTACGGATACACTATGAGTTTAAGTTCAACGTGGTACTGAACAAAATAGAATACAAAAGACGCTCAGGAACTGATTACATACTAATGACAGATTATTACGAAAATTCCATATTGAGAGAATTACTAAAGAATGATATAAAATGTTCGCAACACGCCTTAAGAAATATACTATACTCTGATTTCAGCAGGAAATATGATCCTTTTATGGAATATTTTAGTTCATTAGATCCATGGGATGAAACGACTGATTACATTAATGAACTTGCACAAACGGTAAACACCACGGACAATGAACTGTGGCAGCGGGTGTTTTGCAAGTGGATTGTCGCAGTTGTAGCATCTTTATTGGATAATGATGTTGTCAACCATACTGTACTGATATTTAGCGGGCCGCAAGGAATCGGGAAAACATCATGGATGCTTAACTTGATCCCAAAAGCCCTGGGTGACTATATTTATTCCGGTATGATAAATCCGAATAATAAGGATACATTGATACAACTGAGTGAATGTATGCTAATAAATATGGATGAACTGGAAAACATGAATCGCACGGAAATAGGAAGTTTTAAAGAATACATCACAAAAAAAGTGATTAGATTTAGAAGGCCTTATGGATATAATAGTGAAAACTTCACGCGCAGGGCGTCTTTTATGGGATCATTGAACTCATCACAGTTTTTAAACGATCTGACAGGGTCAAGGCGATTTCTTTGCTTTTTGGTAAAGGAAGTTAATTATAAACACGAAATAAATATGGATAATGTCTATGCACAAGCCTTGCATCTTTATAATAGAGGTTTCCATTATTATTTCAATGAAAATGAAATAGAGGAAATGACTAAAAACAATGAAGAATATCAAATAAGAACTGCAGAAGAGGAATTGTTACTAACGTGGTTTGAACAAGTGCCTGTAGAACAGGCAACTAATTTTTATACCGCCACAGATATAATGACTAAACTAGCAGAAAATAGCAAAATGTCGGTTAATAATGGTAGTTTAATGTCAATGGGCAAAGCACTGAGGAAGCATAATTTTATAAGGACAAAACGCAACGATAGATATGTGTATGCTGTTAGAGCCAAAAATTATGGGGAAGTAGAAAAAGAAACCAGACAAAAAAGGAAGGTGGTATAGAATGAAATATGGGTAAGGTAGGTAAGTAATTATTCCATAAATGATTTAATATAGTTGATTGATTATATTAAAACATTAGTTTATATAAAATTATGTTACCTTACCTTACCTACTTACAAATGCTATTTTTTAATTTTAATGTGATAAAATAACCAGCATTTTCAAGCATGGAAGTAATAATGACAGGACAATCCCTCTTTACAAGGGGGATTGTTTTATTTTATATGAAGAGTAAAAGATTTCATTAATTCCGCTTAACCATCCTACCGTTTTCTGCTTCGCAACAAAATATTTGCCCTTATTCTTTTTAAATGAAATAACGTTATATATTTGCTAAATTCATTAGCATGTAGAATCTGAATTATTTCATTGTAGTTTATTTTAATTTGAAGTATAATAATTAAACGTATGGGCCGCAACGAAGCTGAAACCAGGTTTTACCTGATCGATCCGGTATTAAGGGAAAAAGGGTACAACGATATACAAAGGCTTAAGCTGGAAACTCCTGCGCCTGTGGAACCAATAGGAGCAAAAGGCCGGAGGAAAAAGGGAGCAGGTCGGACGGATTATTTGTTGTGTGTTCAGGTTGGTGACATGCCCAGGCCTTTACCTGTAGGAGTTTTAGAAGCGAAGAAAGAGGACGAAGACCCGCTCAAGGGGATGCAGCAGGCCAAAGGATATTCCGACTGTGAACGGTTTGATGTAAAATATGTTTTTGCCACCAATGGCCATCTTTATGGTGAATTTGATCATTTTACAAGTTTGCAAAAGGGTCCTTATCCATTTGTTGAATTTCCGCCTCACCCTGACCTCTGTGACCGATATGCACGGGACACAGGCATAAATATTACTTCCCCGGAATCTAAAATATTGTTCATGCCCGACAGCCCCGCATGGTCGCAATCGCGTTACTACCAGGATGCGGCAATCCGTGCAGCGTTTGAAAAAATACTCTTATGCAGACAAAATAATGAACCAGCACGTGTATTGTTATCATTAGCCACCGGTTCCGGTAAAACCATAATTGCAGCGAATTTGCTTTGGCGTTTGCACGAAGCTGAACAATTGCCCAAACCGGCTTTATTCATTTGCGACAGGGATGAACTCCGTGAACAGGCATACACCAAGTTGACAGCAGCTTTTGGTGATAATGTCCGCATTGTAAAATCAGTGAGGGGTGAGAACACAGCCCGGAATGCCCGCATCCACATCGCCACTTATCAGACACTTGGGTTGGATGATGAAACAGCGGAAGAACAGGTTGCCAGCTTTTTAACAGAACATTATCCGGAAAATTCTTTTAGTGTTATCATCATCGACGAATGTCACCGCTCTGCCTGGGGCCGTTGGTCGGAAGTTCTGAAAAGGAATCCCGATGCCATACACATTGGTTTGACAGCCACTCCTCGGGAATTGTATGAAAGAAAAGATGCTACGCCGGAAGATAGTGAAATAACGGCCAATAACCTGAAATACTTTGGTAAGCCGGTTTATGAATACACCCTGGTTGAAGCCCAGGAAGATGGCTATCTCGCTGCTTGTGAGATAATGAAACGCAAAGCCTCAATTGATTCACGGGTATTCACCAAACAGGAGATATTAGATGCAAAAGCAATAAACATTAAAACCGGCAAACCGTTAACAAAGGAAGACCTTACCAAAGACCAGTATACAGGTAAAGATTTTGATGATGAAATTTTCATTGAGTTACGCACTCCGGCCATGTGTGCCGACCTCTTTAAGCTGTTGTGTCTGAATGGTGGCCCCGAACAAAAGGTGATTATCTTTTGCACACGTGAAATTCATGCCGACCGTGTGGCCATGTACATGAATAATCTTTATGTAAACTGGTGCAGGGAAAAAGGTAAAACCCCGAAAGACCATTATGCCTTTAAATGTATGGGTGGAGCCAACAATGGTTCGGATATGATTGAACCCATGCGTGGCTCTGGTGAACGTGCTTTCATTGCCTGTACGGTCGATTTGCTGGAAGCAGGTGTGGACATTGAGCGCCTCAATGCTGTGGTATTTTTCCGCTACCTGAAATCTTCCATCAAGTTTTATCAGATGGTAGGACGTGGTACACGCATCCATGAAGAAACGAGGAAATATAAATTCTGGTTGTACGATTACACCGATGTAACTGAACTTTTTGGAACCGACTTTATTTCTAAACCTCCTCGTCCTGGCGGTGGCGGTGGTGCTGAAGGACCAGGAGGAGGTGGTGGAGAAGGTCCGGGTGAAGGTCCTGTAATCGGTGAAGTCCAGGGTCATCAGGTAAGGGTAACTCCCAAAGGCCGCTTCATTCTCAGCAGCCGTGATGGAAAAGACGTAGCCATTCCGGTGGATGAATACCGCGCAGAGGTGATCAGGAGGGTAATAAGTGAAGCGCACACTTTCGATGATTTCCGTAGGCTCTGGATCGAAACCCAGCAACGGCAGCAGCTGATTAAGCATTTGCTCGACGCCAATTTCTCACCTGCTGTCATACAGGAAATGGATAAAATGACCGATTACGACCTGTTCGATTTCTTTGGGCATTACGGCTATAAAACACAGGCGCTGAAACGTATTGAAAGAGGGAACAACTATATTTCCAATAATGCCAATTGGTTTGATCAAATGGATAAAAAACCGGCCATAGTTCTTAAAGGGCTTGGTCACCAGTTTGCGCTGGGCGGTACGGATGCCCTCGAAACTCCCGCCCTCTGGGAAGTACCCGAAATTAAAATAGCAGGCGGTTTGGATGCTTTGAAGTTATTGGGTTCCCCCGGCAAAATAATTAGGAATGCTAAAGAAAGGTTGTTTGCAGCATGATAAAAGAAAAGAAATATTTAAAAGAAATATGTGAACTTATTATGGGACAATCACCATCAAGTGATTCTTATAATAATATTGGTAATGGTTTGCCTTTTTTTCAAGGTAAGTCAGAATTTGGGGAAATTTTTCCATCAGCTGTGAAATGGTGTACTTCGCCAAAAAAAATTGCCTTACCAGGTGATATTTTAATTTCTGTTAGAGCTCCTGTTGGGCCTACTAACCTTGTTAAAGAGAAATGTTGTATTGGAAGGGGTTTGGCCGCAATTCGTCCAATACCCGACAAAATTGATAGAGATTTTTTATGGTTACAATTACAATATTTAGAGGATTATATAACTGGTAAGGGACAAGGTTCAACATTTGATGCAATAGGGAAAGATGAACTTAAAAATTTGCAGATATATGCTCCTGAATTGGATAAACAAATTCAAATTGCAACTCAACTTAAAGCTCAACTTGCACAAGTAGAAATTACTCAAAAAACTACTTTACAAATGCTACAAAATTTAAATTCTTTACCAAAAAAACTACTCAAGCAATTTTTTGATAATTAACAAAATAAAATAAAGTTGAATAAACAAAAGAAACATCAACCTAATAAGAAAAACTCAAAGGTTATTTCCAATTCTCATTCACTTTCTTCCTATGTAAAATCGGTTTGTGATATTATGCGCCGGTCCAACTGTGCCAGCGCATTACAATATGTGCCGGAACTTACCTGGATTTTATTCTTGCGCATCCTCGATGCACAGGAAAAAAGAGAAAGTGAAGAAGCCGCCGCAGTTGGAAGCACATTTACTCCGGCGCTTGTAAGTCCGTTCAGGTGGCAGGACTGGGCAGCGCCTTTTTCAAATAATGCAGACCATCCCAAAACTTCTGATAGAAAGCCTATTGGCTGGAAACGACAGGAACTTTTTGCTAAAGGGGATGGCAAACTGTTTGATTTCATCAACAATGAATTATTGCCCCATTTGCATGGGCTGGATATTATCAAAGCCACCGGTCAACCCAACCCCAGTGCCAGTCGGAAACAGCGTATCATTGGCCGCATCATGACTGCAGTAGAGCGCGTTCGGGTTGACAGCGAAACAAATTTCCGTGATATATTGGATCAGGTTGATCAGTTAAATGTCAACCATGTTGACGACACACATTTTTTTACGCTGTCGCAGGTATATGAAGATTTATTATTGAAAATGGGTGAGAAAAATTCCGATGGCGGCCAGTTTTTTACACCTCGTGAGGTGATCCGTGCAATGGTTCATACAATTGACCCAAAGCCCGGCAAAACCATTTACGACCCCTGCTGCGGAACAGGCGGGTTTCTCGCCATAGCTTATGAGCATATTCACCGTGAACTGGGTAAGGAGATTTCAAGCACAGATATTGATACGTTAAAGCATGATACATTTTTTGGCCGCGAAAAGGAAAACCTGGTATTTCCCATCGCACTTGCTAACCTTGTTTTGCACGGCATCGATCAGCCCAATTTATGGCACGGCAACACACTCACCAAAAGAGCTACCTACAGTGCTTTGTTCGACCAGGCACCTAAAACTTTTGATTTCATCCTTACCAATCCTCCTTTTGGAGGTAAAGAAGGCAATGACGCGCAGAAGAATTATCCCTTTGAAACAGGTTCAACACAGGTACTATTCGTTCAGGAAATTTTGTCTTCTCTGGCTGAGGATGGTAGTTGTGCTATTGTACTGGATGAAGGATTACTCTTCCGGACGAATGAAAGTGCTTTTGTCGAAACCAAGCGGAAGTTAGTTGACGAATGTAATTTGTGGGCAATCATCAGCATGCCGGGTGGAGTTTTCTCAACTGCAGGTGCAGGTGTAAAAACCAATCTCCTCTTTTTTACCAAAGGCAAAAAAACAGAGAAAATTTGGTACTACGATTTGACCCATATCAAAGTTGGGAAGAAAACACCTTTGACACTTGCACATTTTGGCTTTGATAAAGACGGGGAAGTTATAGACGACAATAAATTGCCCGCTAATCTCATCGCTGATTGGTTGGAGGATGAAAAAAATGAAGGGAAGCCTTTCCCAAGCTATGCAAGGATGCTAACTCACATTGCAACAGCCTATGGGGAAAGCCGTTATTCCTGGACAATTGACTTTGCAGCTCGCAGGGCTAAAGCCCGTAAGGAAATGAAGCCTCACCTTGATAAGGCATCATCAATCAAAGAAGAAGTTGTTAATTTAAAAGTAAAGCTAAAAGTCCTGAAAAACAATAAGGCAGCAGAAGATACGATAAAGGAACTGGAAGAAAAAATCAAAGCAAAGGAAAAAGCCGCCCGTGACGAAGAAGCCATTGCCTCAGACATTGATGCCAAAGTTTTTGACCTGAAAGCCGTCAATCCAAACGCAATCATTAAAATGGACATCCGAACAACGGATGAAATAATTCAAAATATTGAAAAACAGGGGATGATTGTTCAGGAAGCAATGAACAACTTAAAAACATTACTTAAATCTTAAATTATTTTGACGGAGCAAGAATACTTAAATATAATAGAAAACACAATTGCAGAAATTGAATCTATTAATTTTGATAATAACTGGTCCTATGAACAGGTATTGCACTCAATTTTAAAAATCCATAAACTACCTATAATTTTATTTAAACTCCCTGCAGGCTCTCATCTTTTCAGATCACGAATTAATAAGGATAATAACTTATACAAATCTATTTCTGAAATTTCCATTCCTGAAGAAAGATTCGTAACGAAATATGCACGAGCGAATAAGCCACTCCAATCTTTGTTTTATGCTTCTGAAACTCGTCCTACCTCATACATGGAGTTTCTAATACAATTAGCTGAATCCACTCACTTTGGAGAAGAGGTATCATTGACTTTAGGTGCCTGGAGACTGAACCGTGAATTAGAATTAGTTTTAGTATTTGATCCAAATAGTCCAAGAAATAATGAATATTATAAATATCATGGAGCTTCGTTTGATCAAATGATAAACGATTCACCTAAAGAACTTCAAAAAGGCTCTGTCAGATTTTTTGAATATATAGGTGCAAAGTATGCCAGATTAATTACGAAGGATTATTACAATTATTTTATTACATGCGCTTACTCAAACGTAGTATTTGCTTATAATAATTGTGATGGAATTATGTACCCTGCTGTAGCAAATGGCGGTGATACTTTTAATGTTGTCTTAAAGAAAAATGTGATCTCAGAAAAGGCACTCGAATTGATTCAGATTCATGCTGATAAATTTAGAGCAGAAGAACAAGAAAATGGCAAGCATCATTTTTTGAATATTGCCGGTATTGACGCAAGCAAAATTGAAAATGGAGAAATAGAATGGAATAATGATTGGATCCAGTATATTTAAAATATTCTTTAAACAATGACTATCCAACGAATCGCACAGCGTTTAAATGAAAAAGCTATTGATGAAGGCTTTGAGATTGCTTCTTTACCAGTACTGCGTAAAAAATTTCTTCATAAGAAGATATTGCCAGAATCAATTTTTACAAAAAAGACAATAATCGATGGTGAAGACGTCTATGCTTTTCATTATGGAGGAAGAGATGAAATCCAATTCAATGTTGGTAGAGAATTGTTAAATAATAAGTATGTAACTCGCTATGGTTTGGCTTTTTCCCTTGAATCAAGCCCAAGCCTTTATTTTCCTTTAGAGGTATTAGAGCCTTTTAGAAAAAGATTCAATCAATGCATAGATATTTATCCTGATTTTTTTAATGGCTTTGAAATGTGGTATTCCAATAAAAATGAAAGGAATGGCAATTATAAACCACAAAAGATTTCTGATAAATGGTTCCAGTACCGTAATTTTATTTTTATTGGAAAAATTATTCACAAAACATTGGACAAAATTGATGAATCTGATCTTGAAACTATATTGCAGGGTTTTGATGATCTTTTACCCGTTTATCGTTATTGCGTTCTGCAAGACCCTGCTGTCATTAATAATGGCAATAAAATTTTTACACGGCTTACCTCCAATGAAAATAATTGGGAAATTCCATCTCCTCATAAATGGAAAGAAAAATATCAGGGAAATAAACATATACCTTTTGAAAATCAGTATGGATTTGGGCATGAAGAATGGCTATTTAACCCCCGGTATAATGTCAATGGATTTCAATATGGACATATAGTAGGAATTCATAAAGGTAAATCAGATATAACAAAATATATTGAAGCGCATTTCTATACTGTAAAAAAAGAAATATCACAGGCTGCAGTTTATTATTTAGGTTACATTAAAAACTTATCAGTCATAAAAAATGATCTTGATGAACAAAATCTAATAAATGATATTATCCGGGCTCATTGGCCTGATATGCTTGCTGAAGTTGAAAGCATCAATGCTGATATTAAAGGACTTACCGAAAATCCTTATATCACGAATGTTAAATTTAAATTAGAAGACGTAATTTTCTTTGATGATCCGGTTTATCAGCCCGATTTTGACTTGTATACCTATAAAAGGTTTCAGCCCTATCAGATCAAAGGTTCTTTAAATGATTTATTTAAGTTGAAAGACGAGGAAGATATTTCAGTCTTCCCTGCTGGCAAAGCAAGTCAAACATCACAATATAACAGGGAAAATAGAAAATCTTCCATTACGGTCACCAAGGTTCACGATGAAATAACCGAAGCGCTCGAATTATTTTTAAAGCCTGAAATAAGCTTATCCAAAAAAAACATATCAGTCAACAAAATGCGCTTTCGTGGAAATATTGCCGATTTGGTCACAATTAATTCAGATCAATCAATAAATATTTATGAAGTAAAAACTTCCTCTTCTGGCCGAAGAAATATTCGCGATGCAATAGGGCAATTATTGGATTATGCATTACACTCTTTCAAATTCAAGGTTAATAGACTTATTATAGTATCTCCGGTTTCGTTAAATGAAAAAGAAATAGACTTTTTGGATGAATTGAAGAAAAAAATTAGTTTTCCAATCGATTATTATGGATATAATAAGGATGAATCAGAAAGGTTCACAAAACAATAAAATTCTTGCTGTTATTGGCTCTTTTAAATGCAATAAATATGCGAATAAAATGGAATTATTTAATAGATATACTAAATTAGAAAGCTATGGCAATTGAATGGTCTTTTATCGGTCGAGAAATATACGGCTTAATTAAAATATTAGCCAGTTTGATTTCGCAAAGTAATTCTACAAGGGATTTATTATTAATTGAACTAGATCTTAATTTAAAATTTTTCGAGAATGCAAAATCAAAACAATTATCCTACGATCAATTGATAACTTTATTGTCTAATCAAGAAATTAAAAACGCAATCCAGAAAGGATTCATTTTTAAGACAATAAAAGTTGGTAAGGTTCAAGCTAAACATATAATTAACAAAAGAAATAAAAGGTACAAAGGAAAAGACTGTAAGTTTTTATTTATTAAAATCTTGGAGACAATTGATGAACTTAAAGGGTTAAAACAGGCTAACAAGTCTCTTTCAAATTTTAAAGGAAATAAAATTCCTTTAAAGTTCTCCAACTTGTATTATAAAATGAAATTATTAATCAAATTCATAAGATAACAAACTTATTACTTCAAAAATAGATAATTAAAGACTTTTAAGTTGTTTTTAATCGCTATAAATCAATCATTAACATTAATAGAGGCAGCTTTTGTTAAGTATTATTTAATAACTATATAAAATGGAAATAATAATAAATAAGCAGGTTATTTTTGAAAATGATGATTTCATTTGGAGATACCTTGATATTCATAAATTTTTTTCATTTATTCTTGATAAAAAATTGTATTTCAGTAGATTAGATAATTTTAGTGATCCTTTAGAAGGATTAACAGAAAGAACACTTGGATATTTAGGAATTAATGATGGGATTCCGGAAAACGAAGAAGAATTGAATCCTTCTTTTGCAAAACAGGAAAAGCAAAAAATTTTGAACGAACGAAAAAAAAGAGAGGATCATATACTAAATGAAACTAAAAAATACCAAAAAACACAATTTGCAAACTGTTGGTTTATTGGAAAGAAAGAATCATTCGCAATGTGGAATTTTTACTCTGATGAAAATTCTGTAGTAATAAGATACAAACCGAAAGAATTAATTAATATTGTTATTCCTTCAGCTAAATCATATAACCACAATGATTTCAAATGGTTAATTTATGGATGTGTTGACTATGATAATGTATGGCCATTTAATTATTTTGAAGAGAGTAAAGCAGAAATAAAATATACAGCCTTTAAAAAGGATTTAAGTTATAGCCATGAAAAAGAATTTAGATTCGTCGTTTTGATACCAAAAAGGTGTATTGGCAAATATGATAAGTTCGAATTGCCCTTGGGAGATATATCAAAAGACGATTTTAAAATATATGCAAATCCATATATGGAAACATGGAAATTTGATAACCTGAAACGAATACTTGATTTTTTTTCACTACAAGACAAACTCGAAAAGTCAAAATTGAAAGTAAAAAAGTACTTTTATACCTATTAGTTATAGCTGCAAGTATTAAATCAGATTAATTTTAAATAACTTATGCTTTAATTCTAAGCAAGGATAAAAGAGGATTGGAAGGGCACAAAAAGATTTTAAAATTTCAGTTTAATTATTTATGCTATTTTAATCTTTTGAAACTGATTGTTTTTTAAAATTGAATTTAGTTTTTGCATATCATTGCTGATCTTAGAATCAACGACTTTACTGTAAATTTGTGTTGTTCGTATGCTGCTGTGTCCCAGCATTTTACTAACTGTTTCAATAGGAACACCATTTGCCAGGGTAATCGTTGTAGCAAAGGTATGACGGGCTAAATGGGTGGATAAATCCTTCTTAATTTCACACAGGTCAGCAATCTCTTTTAAATAGGCATTCATTTTTTGATTTGACTTAACAGGAAGTAGCTTGCCTGAATTATCGCACTCGGGGAAATCTTTGTATTTATTAATTATCGCCATTGTCTGAGGCAATAATGGAATAGGGGAGCGTCCACCTGTTTTGTGCCTGTATATTATAACCCATTTTTCACCATCAATGCCGGTTGTAATATCGTCATTGGTCAATGCTGCGACATCGGAATATGCAATACCAGTATAACAGGAAAACAAGAAAATATCACGGACCACCTCCAGGCGTTGGATAGAAAACTTTTTTTGTGAAAGTGTTTCGAGTTCTTGCGGTGTTAAGTAGCCTCTATTGGTTTCCTTGTAAGAGCATTTGAAATTAATGAAGGGATCACGCTGCAACCAATCGTTTGAAATAGCCATACGAATGACTTTCTTTAAATTCTTGATGTGTTTCATGGTAGTATTATGACAGCATTCCTCTTTGGTCTTTAGATAAAGCTCGAAATTAGTAACGAATTGATGTCCCAAATCATCGAGTAAATAATCTGCTTTGCGGTATTGAAACTGCAGGAAATTATTAACTTTACCCAAGGTTGCAATATAATGCTGCCAGGTACCATGAACAAAATCTGTCCCGATCCTTTGCCTGAACTGGTCATTATGATAATTAAATATTTCAATAAGTGTATGTTTTCTTTCTGATACACCCATTAATGAATTCTTCAGGGCATCGGCAGTAATCTCTTTGCCCAGGCTATCAAGGATATTGAATTGCTTATTTACCTTGGTCTTTAAGCTGTCCAGGAATTGATTCAATATTCTGGCATCTTCATCAGGACCTTTTGCATAACCAGTTGTATTATCCCAAAAATCGGGATGTACTTTTTTATGGGTGGAAACTTCGGCACGTTTTCCATCAACTGTGATCCGCATGTAAACCGGGATAAAACCGGTTCTGTCCTTCTTACTTCCTTTAAGATAGAACAAAATTGATAAACTTTGATTCATTTTAACAAGTTTTATGGTACCAAAATGGTCACCAGTTAGACGATAAAATTACGAATTATTTATGGAATAAACAAATATAAAACATGAAATAAAAAACAGAATATCAATACTTTGAATAGTTCTGGTGACCTATTTTGGAATTTTAAAATAGGTCACCGAATTGGTAACCTTTTTTTGATATAATTTGGTTTATTTTGAATGGGTATAAATAAAAAAACCGCTTAGAATCAAGGATTTAAGCGGATTTAGTTCAATTTGATTTTAAAGAAGTGATCCCGGCGGGATTCGAACCCGCGACCCTATGCTTAAAAGGCATATGCTCTACCGGCTGAGCTACGGAATCGTTTAAAAATTTGAGGGTGCAAAGCTAAGTTTTTTTTTAATTAAAACAATCCTTCATTGAAATTATTTAAGGTTGCCGTGAATCGCAAGCCAAATGCAGTTTGGAGACTTACTAGCAGCTTTCACCCTATGCCTTTTATGGGCCGGAATAAAAATATAATCACCCCTGTTTAGACCCAGCACTTCATCGTCTTCGAATTCCAATTCAGCCTGCCCCTGTATCAAAACAACCCATTCATCCTTGTCCTGATCATACCATGGGCCCGGCGTTGTAAATGTTTCACCGGTTACGATACGCTCAACCAATAGGTCATCAGTGATAACCAGCGATTCAAATGATTCGGGAATATTCTTATTAACAAGAGGATCTGAAAAAATATTGCCTGTCGAAGATTGCATAAATATTTTGATTGTAAAGGTGAAAAATTTTATTTGGTTGAACCGAATGGTTAAAGTTTTCCTTTGCCCTCCCTTACCATCAATACTTCATGTCCTGTGCAATCGATGATGGTAGATGGTTCGTTGCCACCAAAACCTCCATCTATAACAATATCAACATGTTTTTCAAATTTTTCATAGATCAGTTCGGGATCAGTGGTATATTCAATAATCTCATCCTCATCATGGATAGATGAAGAAGTTATTGGATTACCCAGTTCATTTATGATTTCTGAAACAATATTGTTATCAGGGATTCTTATCCCAAGGGTCTTTTTCTTGCTTTGGAATATCCTCGGAACATTGTTGTTTGCGTTCAGGATATAAGTAAAGGGTCCGGGCAGAGTGCTTTTCATGAGTTTGAAAACCTCATTACTGATAGGTTTTGCAAAATCCGAAAGCTGGCTGAGGTCACGACATAAGAATGAAAAATTTGCCTTTTCAATCCTGATCCCTTTGATTTGTGCTACCCTTTCAAGGGCTTTGGGTTTGTAAATATCGCAACCCATGGCATAAATGGTATCCGTCGGGAAAATGATCACCCCACCGTCTTGCAGGCATTCAACCACAGTTTTAATTTGTCTGTGGCTTGGATTCTCGGGGTGAATTCTCAATAGCATATCTATTCAGCTGAAAAATTATCAGGTCTTCAGGGCGCCAACCAGATCATTTACTGACGAAAGTTTATGGCGCTCAAGGTATTCATCAATTCCTTCAATGATTTTCAATGTAACCAGCGGATCGATAAAATTTGCTGTTCCAACCTGCACCGCTTTTGATCCTGCCAGCATAAACTCAATGGCATCAGTTGCATTCATGATACCGCCCATACCAAATATCGGAATTTTTACAGCTTTATACACCTGCCATACCATTCTTAAAGCCACAGGTTTTATCGCAGGACCTGAGAGTCCGCCTGTAATGGTCGATAAAACAGGCTTTTGGGTTTCAGCATTGATAGCCATTCCCAGTAATGTATTGATGAGTGAGATAGAATCGGCACCGGCACCTTCGACAGCTCTGGCCATTTCGGCAATATCAGTAACATTGGGAGAAAGTTTTACAATCAGGGTCTTTTTACAGGCTTTACGGATGGCTTCTGTAACAGCAATCGCTGAAGGACAGCTGATACCGAAAAGCATGCCGCCTTGTTTTACATTCGGGCAGGAGATATTTAATTCAATAGCGGTAACTTTATCCAGGTCATTTAGCTTTTCTGTTACTTCAATGTATTCCTCTATTGTTCCACCATTTACATTTGCAATGATGTGGGTGTCGAAATCTTTTATTTTCGGATAAATCGAACTTATGAAATAATCGATCCCCTTATTCTGAAGACCGACAGAATTTAACATACCAGAAGGTGTTTCAGCCATGCGCGGATAATCGTTGCCTTCCCGGTTTTTTGCAGTAAGGCCTTTCACGAAAATTCCTCCTAACAAGCTAAGGTTAAAAAATTCTGACATTTCCTCTCCAAATCCAAAAGTTCCGGAAGCCACCGTTACCGGATTTTTTAATTCAAGATCATGTATTTTAACCTTTAAATCTGCCATTTCAGATAATTTGAATCAAAAACAGGACCTTCCCAGCAAACCCTCTTATTTCCTTCCTGAGTGGGAGTTACACAGCAGAGGCATATCCCAAATCCGCAAGCCATCATATTTTCGAGCGAAACTTCACATTCAATCTCTCTGTCAGAGGCAATCTTCGCAACAGCTTTCATCATTGGTTCAGGACCACAGGTATAAATTTTATCAAAAGTAAAATCCGGAGATTGAAAAATAGAATGGTTTGTTACGAAGCCTTTCTCTCCCAGACTGCCATCTTCCGTCGTGACTAAAACTTCTCCATATTTTGAAAACTCATCTATCAGCAGAATGTCTTTTTTTGATTTACCCCCGATGAGATAAGTAGCTTTAATATTTTTCTTCCGGAGTTCTTTTCCCAGAAGAATAAAAGGTGCAATTCCTGAACCACCGGCAATGATAAGTACTTTCCGGTTGTTTTCGGGAAATGAGAATGAGTTACCGAGCGGGTAAATCAAATTTACCGTGTCTGCCTCTTTTACCTTGCCTAACTGCTGAGTCCCTTTGCCGATAATCTTCACATAAAAGCTAATCCATCTTTCTTCATAATTCACATCGAGGATCGAAAAGGGTCTGCGAAGAAAAACATCCTGCGAGTTTTCGATAAGGATTTCTGCAAAATTGCCGGGTTTGATTGTCGGTATTTCAACCGGCGATTTCAGCCGAAGAATGTAATTGCCATCTGCCGGAACTTCTATGCTTATTACTCTGTGATCTGCAATTACCTTACTCATGTGAATTTTAAAAAAAAGTCCCCGGGAGGGGACAGGGTTATTTATTTTTTTGTTTTTGAGCAATGGGCCTTTTGCTTCCTGCCGCACTACTTTTTTTAACAACCGGTTTTTCTCCAACCTTAGCTTTGGTTTTTTTAGGTTTTTTAACCTTTTCACCAGGCTTCATTTCCTTATCTGCTTTTGCTTCGGTTTCTTCTCCGGATTTGTCTTCTTTTTCTTCTTCCGTAAAGTCAAGCATTTTATACTCAAGCAACAGGTTGTACCAGTTCACCACTTTTTTCATGTCGGAGACATACACTCTTTCCTTATCGTAATCCGGAATAACCTGCTCAAAAAAAGATTTAATTTCTTTTGGATCCGCATTTTGAGAAATGGCGGGTTGTCCGTTTTGTTTTTCAAAGATGGTTTTAAATATCTTTTTCAAAGGAATGTCATCAGTGGCAGTATAAATGCTGATTTCCTCCAGGGTGCTGATCCTTTCGTGGGTGAAAGCTGTAAACCGTTTACCATCCTGCAACGATTCAACAATAAAACCATTTTTCGATTGCGACAGGGTTTTATACAATCCTGGCTTTCCTGAAATTGCTAAAATCTTACTTAAATCCATATTCTAAAATTTGAAGCAAAAATAGTGATAATTTGAAATTGATGTTTATAAAAAAAATGATCATGTTAAAATTATTGTTCTGGTTTAATGTTTTTTAGGAGGGCGAATATTTAATCAGACTGTTTAACTATGACTCATATGCCTGCAAATCATACAGCTTTTTGTAAATCCCTTTTTTCTCCAATAGTTCGGAGTGGGTTCCCCGTTCAACGATTTCGCCGCTTTGAAGTACAATAATCTCGTCGGCATAAATGATAGTTGACAGACGATGAGCAATAACTATGGAGGTTCTGTTCGACATTACTTTTGCCAATGCATCCTGTACAAGCCTTTCCGATTCAGTATCAAGAGAGGAAGTAGCTTCATCAAGAATGAGAATGGGAGGGTTCCGAAGTACTGCCCTTGCAATGCTGAGTCGTTGCCGTTGGCCACCTGAAAGCTTTGATCCGCGGTCACCAATATTGGACTGGTATCCTTCTTCCATTTTTACAATGAATTCATGGGCATTGGCTACTTTAGCCGCATTGACAACATCTTCTTCGGTTACATCACTTTTCCCGAAAGCAATATTGTTGAATACCGTATCATTGAATAAAATGGGTTCCTGTGTCACCAGTCCGGTAAGGCGGCGCACATCGTCGATGCGGTAATCTCTGATCGGGATCCCATCAATCTGGATCACACCTTCAGTAGTATCATAAAAACGGGGAATCAGGTCGGCCAACGTTGATTTTCCGCTGCCTGACTGTCCCACAAGTGCAATGATCTTTCCTTTAGCAATCCGGAAATTTATGTTTTTCAACACAAAATCATTCTTGTACTTAAAAGAAACATTTTTGTATTCGATTGCTTCCTTAAATTCATGAATACGTGTAGGATTGGGTTTTTCTTCTATCACCTCTTCGGCATCGAGTATCTCAAAAATCCGTTCAGCGGATGCAATTCCCTTCTGCATACTGTAAAATCCGGAGGCAAAAGTCTTGGCAGGCGGAATGATCTGCGAAAAAATGACCATATAAGTAATAAAAATAGCAGCCGTTATCGTTGGGTTCTCAACAAGTACGAGCCTACCACCATACCATAAAACAATAATGATGACCACAGATGACAGAAACTCACTTAATGGGGATGAAAGATCGCGGGTGCGGTAAATCTTTAAATTGAGTTTGGAGTATTCCTTATTTAAACTCCGGAATCGCTGGTTGGAAAAATCAATTGCTGTAAAAGCTTTAATAATTCTTAGCCCTGAAATGGTTTCCTCAATAATTGACAGCAGTCCCGCAAACCTTGCCATGCCAATCTTTGATTCTTTTCGCAGCGTTCGCCCGATCCGACCGATAATGTATCCAGTTAACGGAAGTAAAATCATCACGAACAGGGTCAGTTGCGGACTCATAATAAAAAGGGTGATGACATAAGTGAGGATGGTGATGGGATCGCGGGCGATCATTTCCAGGTAGTTCATGATAGAATAGTCCACTTCCTGGACATCCGTAGTGATTCGTGCAATGATGTCTCCCTTTTTATTACCGGTATAGTAGGAGAGGGGAAGAATAGTAAGTTTTCTGTAAGTTTCATTCCTGATGCTTTCAACAGCTCCAATTCTAACGGTAGCGAGGTTATACATTGCCAGGAACCGGAAAAGGTTGCGAAAGAAAAAAGTGGTAAGCAGGAAAAAACAAATATATAGCAGTGCGTCGAATTTTCCTTTGGTAATGATCACCTGGCTGATGTAGTAGTTAATGTAATCGAGGATGGACTCAGGGCTTAAGGAAATATCCGGTTTAATATCAACCAGCTTTTCTATTCCGAAAAGAAGATTGAGGAAAGGGATCAGCATGACAAATGAAACCAAAGAGAATACGATCACCAGCAGGTTGAAAATCACATTCATCAATGCGGAAACCCAAAAGGGCTTTACATACGAAAGAACCCGCAAGTACTTTTTGAACATTGTTGCTTTAGCTATCCGTTAAATGAAGTATTGCCGGTATAATTGAAAGGCGTTATTTGCAATAATTCCTTACGAAGCGATTCGTTTACTTTCAGGGAGTGTATAAATTGCTTAATGGTATTCTCATCGATCTTCTCATTCGAACGGGTAAGTTCTTTGAGTTTTTCGTAAGGTTTTGGATATCCTTCGCGTCGAAGAATGGTCTGGATGGCTTCAGAAACCACGGCCCAGTTGTTACCCAGGTCCTGATCAATTTTGTCTTTGTTCAGCAAGAGCTTATTCAATCCCCGCATCAGCATCTTGTAAGCTAACAGTGAGTGCGCAATGGGAAGTCCGATATTGCGTGCCACGGTAGAATCAGTCAGGTCTCTTTGAAGCCTCGAAAGGGGGAGTTTGGCCGATAAATGTTCAAACATTGCATTAGCAAGCCCTAAGTTTCCCTCAGAATTTTCAAAGTCGATGGGATTTACCTTATGCGGCATGGTGGATGATCCAATTTCCCCTTCTTTGATTTTCTGTTTGAAATATTCCATCGAAATGTAAGTCCAGATGTCGCGGTTGAGATCAATGAGAATGGTATTGATCCTTTTCATGTTATCAAAAAAGGCAGCCAGGTAATCGTAATGTTCCACTTGTGTTGTAAACTTTTGGCGGACAAGACCCATATCTTTTAAGAAATTATTAGCAAACTCATGCCAGTTTATATCAGGATAAGCAGCATAATGCGCATTGAAATTTCCTGTGGCGCCGCCAAACTTTCCAGTAAAAGGCAAAGAATTCAGCAATTTGATCTGGTGTTTAAGCCTGTCGACAAACACATAGATTTCCTTTCCCAGCTTTGTCGGAGATGCCGGTTGTCCGTGGGTGCGGGCCAGCATCGCTTACATTTTTCCATTCCTTCGAGAGCGATTGGAGTTTATTGACAACTTTATTCATTTGAGGGAAAAGGCTATCATGGCAAGCCAGTTTCATTGAATAAGGTTGTGCCGTATTGGTAATATCCTGAGAAGTTAAACCAAAGTGCAAAAACTCCTTATATTTATGAAGTCCCAGCTTTTCAAATTCCTTTTTAAGATAATACTCAACCGCCTTAACATCATGGTTGGTAATTTTTTCAATATCCTTAACCTTTACCGCATCTTCAAAGGTAAAATCCCGGCAGATGGCACGAAGCTCATCGATCCGGCTTTTATCAAAATCCTTAAGTTGAGGTAATCCAAGATTAACGAGGGCAATGAAATATTCAATTTCAACAAATACCCTATAGTTGATGAGGGCAGCCTCCGAAAAATAATAGGAAAGGCCCTCGACGTATTTCCTGTATCTTCCATCGATCGGGGAGATTGCATTGACTGTATTGACTTCCATAATTTCAGGTTTTAACAAACCAAAAGTAGAAAATTATTAATATCAAAATAATTTTATTGCATTTTTCGGGAAATAAAGAGTGAATTTTTAAACTGAATCTAAAAATAGAAGGAAGAATAATGAAACTTAACCTATAGTAAGGCATAATTCAAATAGCTAATAATGCGAATCAAGAGTTAAAAACTTACTTGCCACAAAGGCACTAAAGCACTAAGATTCACTAAGTTCAATAAAAAATAAACAACGAAATTTTTAGTGTAACTTTAAGTCTTCGTGTCATAGTGGCAAAAAATCAATGAATTACAAATCTGACCCTTGATTCGCATTAATATTGGAACAGGAATTATTATTATGGAGTTTAAATAAGCCTCAGACAAGATCCTCAGTTAAATAGATTTTAAGCTGGTTAGGTTTCACTTTGGTTTGCAGTTTTCCATTTTTTGAATAGGAAATCAGCCCGGTTTCTTCCGAGACAATGATAGCCAGCGCATCGGATTGTTCAGTTAATCCGACAGCCGCCCTGTGCCTGAGCCCATAGCTTGCGGGTATTTTTTGATTCCCTGAAACTGGCAGAATGCATCGTGCAGCAATCATTCTATTATATTGAATAATAAGCGCGCCATCATGAAGGGGACTGTTTTTAAAGAAAATATTTTCAATCAGTAATTCTGAAACATTGGCATCAATCCGCTCACCAGTTTCCACATATTGGTCCAGACCGCTCACTTTAGCAATGATGATCAACGCACCAAATTCATTTTCCGACATGTTTCGGCAAGCCATGATCACCTTATCAACGTCCAGTTGGTTTTCAGGATTCCGAACATCAATTCTCCAAAAGAGAAACCGTTTGCGCTTTTTATTGATGAACCCCTGGGTCCCCAGCAACAATAAAAATTTTCTGATCTCAGGCTGGAAGACGACAATCAGGGCAATGAACCCAACGCTCACAAATGCCCCAAAATTTCACCAAGCAGCTTCATTTCAAGCGCATTTACAAGTTTCCAGAGGAAATAAAATGCTACTATGCCAAAGAAAATGTTAATTGCTACAGTTCCCTTGAGCAGGTTATAAAGCTCGAACAATAGAACTGCCACCAGCACAATGTCAACAATGTCTATCCATTTAAATTCAATAAAAGCAAGCATTTCAGCAATTATTAATCATCTGAGTGAAACGGCAAAAGTAGAAAATCTTTTATTCCGAAAAACGCTTCATTTTCCTCAAACTATCAATTAATCGGGAACAAAGAGAGGTTAAAAGAGCTTTTCTCTTTTGAGCAGGTAAGGCAGTAGGATTTGTTCGAATCCTTTGTTGATGTCGGCTTCGATAAATTCAATTCGATATTGGCCGCAGCGAAGCTTAAGTTCATTTTTGTATTCGCTGATCCTTTTAATATATAGGTCTTTAACTTCGTTGGGAGTGATTTTAAGCTCTTCACCCTTTTCCAGATCGATAAATTTATAGGGACGGTTGTCGAATTCAAAATCGATTTCTTTGCTTTTGTCCACCACATGAAAAAGGATAACCTCATGCTTGTTATGTTTCAGGTGCTGAAGTGCAGAGAAAATTTCCTCAGCAGAAGATGAGTTCTCCAGCATATCGCTGAATATGATAACAAGGGAACGTTTGTGTAACTTTTCAGATATTTCGTGCAGGGAACCAGTGGTTGATGTTTTTTTATAGGCATTGACCGGTAACGGTTTCAGCAGTTTTTCAAGTTCAGAATAAAGGAATTTCTGATGAACAGAGCTGGACTTGCAGGGAGTTCTCCTGAAGTTCGATGGCATCGCTGAACAAACTCATTCCAAAGTGCATCGCGTTGTTTTTTGAATAAGTAAATGAGCGCAGCAGCAGCATGAACAGCAAAAGTTATTTTATTGGGATTCGAAAGTGAAATTTTTTCCATTACCGGAAAATACATTGAGGACGAGATGTCAAGAATCAGCTGGCAGCGAAGATTGGTTTCCTCCTCATAGCGTTTGATGAACATTTTATCAGTACGGCCATAAAGTTTCCAATCTATATGCTTGATCGATTCACCGGTATTGTACAACCGATGCTCTGCAAATTCAACTGAAAAACCATGAAATGGAGATTTGTGCAGGCCGACAATAAATCCTTCGACAACTTGTTTGGCAATGAATTCAAGGGTTCCAAACTGCTGAATCCGGTTATGTTCAATGGTGTATTCCAAGTAAATAGTTGTTAGTTCAAGTTAGTTGTTGAGAGTGATTAATATTTGAAAATAATTCGGCCAGAAATAAAAAATTAGCTAGTTTGGCCATGAAACTGAAGTTTAAAGAAAGTAAAAACCTGAAACTTTGAACCTGAAACCTTGAACTAAAGCAGCGCTTCCAGCTTATTGACGATGATCTGTTTTGGAACAGCGCCAACTTGTTTGTCAACAATTTGTCCATTTTTAAAGAACAAAATTGTAGGAATGTTCCGGATGCCGAATTTGACAGAAACCGCCGGATTGCTGTCAACATCTACTTTGCCTACTACACATTTTCCTTCATAATCCTGACCAATTTCCTGGACAATGGGGCCAACCATCCTGCAGGGGCCACACCACTCTGCCCAAAAATCAACAATCACAGGTTTATCTGATTTCATTACAATTTCTTCGAAATTAGCATCGGTTATTTCTAAAGCCATTTTCTTGTGTTTTAAAAGTGAATGATATTGAGTGCCAAAAATATTATTTTTTTAAAAGCAATTATACAATAAACGGAAATTCAAAAATTAAGTTTTGAATTATTTAAATAAATTGACGCATTTACTTTAAATCAAACAGAAATCCACCATAATGATAACCCAAAATATTATGAAAACTTGAACCTCAGTTCCGGATATTTGGCCAGTTCTTTCGCAAACACTGAAGCTGATACCTGATGTTTGGGTGCCGGCATTCCAACGGAAGTGTTGCTTTCTTCATCATTGATTTCAAACTTTAACCGGCAATTTCCTGCGTTTCTTTTTATCATGTCAGCAATTTCATTTACGAAATTAGAAGAAATTAATGAAAGTGGAATTTGCAGCCGCATTTCTGTTGCAAATTTTTCAATGACTTCAGTTAGCAATACAATACTGATGATCCTGACTTCAAGCTGATCACGGTTTTTGTTATTGCGGGGTTGTATCTGTGCCCTGATAAATAGGGAAGAGCCTTCCACCAGAAAATGTTTCAGCTTTAAATAATCCTCGGAGAAAAGAATAAATTGATCAAAATCGGTGAAATCTTCCATGGTAAAGGTAGCAAAAGAATTGCCGGTTTTCGAAGTACGGTGATTGACTTCGGTTACTATCCCGGCAAACGGACTTATTTTTGAATTGCTCGCGATGGCTCTTGGTATCATTAATGGTGACGTTGCAAAAATGATCGATCTCAATTTTGAAATCCTCAAGCGGATGTCCCGACATATAAAATCCGGTAACATCTTTTTCGTTTTTCAGTTGCTCCAGTTTTGTCCATGGAGTGCATTGAGGCAGTTGAGGCTCCTTTACCTGGATGGCTGACATATCGCCGAAAAGGCTTACTTGTGATGCATTTTGCTGGGTCTGGAAATCACCGGCATGCTTGACGATTTTTTCGAGGAAGATAGTGTCTTCTGAATTTTCCCTGAAGAAATACTGGGGCCCGGTGAGTATCCTCAAAGCAATCAAAAGCACCGGCCATGGCAAGCGATTCCATGCTTCTTTTGTTCACTGATTTCAGGTTCACCCGTTTGGTGAAATCAAAGATGGTTTTATATTTTCCGTTTTTATCTCTCTCGCCGATGATGCTGAGGGCTGCATTTTCTCCAACATTCTTTATTCCAGCAAGTCCGAAACGGATCTCCCCTTTGTCGTTGACCATAAAATTCAGGTAACTTTCATTTACATCGGGGCCAAGAACCGGAATATTTTGTCTTTTGCTTTCATCAATAAAAAAGGTGATTTTTTTTATGTCGTTTAAATTATGGGTAAGAACCGCAGCCAATGTATTCTGCAGGATAATGCGCTTTCAGGTAGGCTGTTTGATAGGCAATCAGTGAATAAGCCGCAGAATGTGAACGGTTGAAACCATATTTGGCAAATTCCATCATGGTATGGAATACCTCTTCGGCA
>CAVVMO010000005.1:0-9935 GCA_963749345.1 uncultured Bacteroidales bacterium
CGAGATCAGCGTCGCGGGCTCAGGCTTCGGTCGGCTGCTGAACAATCGTCCGAGGATCGGGCGAGAAGCCTCGCTGTCGCATGGCGACGATCCGGCCGATGGTGTCAATGTCAAGCAGACCGAGAAAACGCCCGTCCGCGAACACCGGCGCGACCGCGGATTTGGTTTCGAACATCTGCGTGCGGGCGTCATTGAGCGAGAGATCGCCCTCGAGTTGCAGGCTCGTCGGTTCAATGTAGCTGCGCAGATCGCCGCGCACCCCGCTCGACCAGAGCTGTTGCAACCGGCTGCGGGTGATGATCCCGACGTATGCGCCGTCGTCATCAATCACGGCGAGCGCACGATAGGGCGAGCGCACCAGGCGCTCGAAGGCCACGTAACCGGGCAGGCCCGCCGCCAGCACCGGCGCGCTACGATCCAGCACCTCTTTGACGCTGACATCACGAAGTTGCTCTCGCACCGCCACTTCCTGATTCTCGGCGCCGGCGGCCATGAAGACGAAGAATGCGACAAACGCCAGCGAGATGTTACCGGACATCAGGGCGAAGAGGCCGAACAGAATGGCAAACACCTTGCCCACCATCGCGGCAATCTGCGTCGCCCGCCCATAGCGAAGCTTCATGGCAAGCAAAGCCCGCATCACGCGCCCGCCGTCCATCGGGAAGGCTGGGATCATGTTGAAGAGCAACAGCGACAGGTTAATCGCCACGATAAACCAGGCGAAGTTGACCAGGCCCGGCCGTGTCATTTCGGGCAGCGCTACCGCCGCCCCACCGATGGCCTGACCGGCCAACGCCACGACCACCACCGGCGCGGCCAGCAACATCAGCGCCAGATTCACCGCCGGGCCGGCCAGGGCGACCATCAACTCCTGTTTCGGCTCTTCCGGCATCTTGCTCAGGCGGGCAACCCCGCCGATAGGCAAGAGGACGATATCTTCCACGCCGATCTCGTAACGCCGGGCCATCATCGCGTGGCCCAGCTCGTGTAAGAGGACAAACCCAAACAGGGCCAGCGTCAGCACAACGCCATAGACGATGCCCGACAAACCTCCACCGCCCCAAATTGATGCGCCCCAGATGAGGGCGAAGATGAAGGTGATATGAATTTTTATGTCAATCCCACGGATCTGCCCAATACGCCAGGACCATTTCATCGGACACTCCCTCGCATCATCCCAACAGCATACGACGCCGCAGAGTCGCTCGAAAAACCTCACGCCGGACGCTCCACACAAGCGACACAACCGACGCTACTTTGTCTTGTTCACTGGCCCTCATTTTACCCGAAATGCGTCGTTGCGACTGTAGTGTGGGTTCCTGTTCCGGCAAACATTATACAAAGCATAAACATGCCTACTTCAAAGCAACTTGACAAGCACCCCACGGCGCTTTAGACTGTGAGCAGATTGGGGGTCGCCATGACGCAAGACCTGCATATGTTGGAACTCTTCTATCGCGTCGCACATACCATCAACGGCAGCCTGGAGCTTGACGCCACCCTCCAGGCAATATTGCAGGCCGTGCGCGACACCTTGAACGTAGACCAGGTGACCGTGCGCCTGCTGAACCCGGACGCGGATGCGCTGGAACCGGTCGCCAGCACCGGCGTGACCCAGGCCGATCTGGCCGCCCTGCCCGACGCGATCACGCCGGGGAGCATTCACGCGAGTGTTGGCCGGCGAGACCGTTCACCTGAGCAGCGAGGAGCTGCTGGCCGTCGGGCTGCCGGCCACGAGCGGTGGACTGCTGGCGGTGCCGTTGCAAGTGCGCGACCGCACCATCATTTGCCAGAATTTGGTGTATGAAAAAACTGGTTTGGCAAAAACTAAATTCACTAACTCACGAATGTCAATTCCAGTATCCAGCATATCCACGCTGATAGCCACTCTTGGCATATCATTATGAATGTATTGGTCTAACAATCCACCTTTCCCGTAGACTCTTGGATCATCTGAAATAATAACTTTTGCCAATTCTCCTTTGTACTCAGGGTAAAGGCTATCGAAAATGTGTTCAACTTCTCTTGCATGATGTTTCCCAACACAGAAGAAAATTGTTTTTCCAGGCAAAACACCATTGGGGTCTTTAATACATTCTTCCATGAAAGTTTTTACAATCAGGGCATTTGTTCCTCTGTTGCTTACTGTTTTTTCTAATTCAGTTCCTTCATAATTAATCTCTTCAATATCTTTGCCCTCTAGAATTAATTTCTTTTGATCCTCAAGAGAAATGGTTCTTTTGCTTATTCCCTCATCCTGAAATTTCGTTTTGATTTTCATTACCTGAAAATTACTCAGATAAGGAGGAATATTATTTACAGCTTCTTCATATGAATAGGCATAAGTAGGTACACCTTCTTCACATTCGAAAAGTCCAAAGGTGTTATGGTCTATAACGTCAGTTGGAGTTGCAGTTAAACCAAGAGTGATTGTGTTGAAGTAGTCTAAAATTTCCTGATAGGTATTGTAAATACTCCTGTGGCTTTCATCCACTACAATCAAATCAAAGAAATGAGGAGAAAGTGAATTTATTTCTTCTCGAATTACATTCAACATGGTTGGGTATGTTGAAACATAAATTCGTCTGTCTTGTGCTATTGATTTTTCGCCTACTTTAGGCCATCTTGGTTCATTTGGCAAATGCTCCTTGAATGCGTCAAGAGTTTGATCTCGCAATGCAATTCTATCTACAAGAAATAATATTCGTTCTGCCCATCCAGCTCTCATTAACGACTCAACCAAAGCTATGCAAGTCCGAGTTTTACCTGTTCCAGTAGCCATTACAAGGAGAAACTTTCTTTTTCGCTTCTCAACAGCTTCTAAAACCAATCTAATAGCTCTTTGTTGATAGTCACGACCTGCAATCTTTGTATTAATGAATTCGCTTGCCTAGTGTTCTTCTGTGATTGCCGAAGATTTTTATACCTCTGTAAATCATCTCTTGTTGGAAAACCATGAACCTTTCTTGGTGGATAGTTTTCTAAATCCCAAAAATAAATATCATGTCCATTTGTATAAAAACAGAACGGTAAATCTCCTTTCTGCTTTATTTGTATATTATAGCAATATTGTTTTGCCTGTTCTCTGCCAATGGCCGCATCAACAGATGTTTTCTTGGCCTCAACCACAGCCAGAGGCTTACCATTTGTGCTTAACAAAACATAATCGCTGAACTGGTGCCCGGCATAAGGGGTTTGCGGATCTTCAACATTGTTTAAATGAATGTCGAACTCCTCGATAACCTGAGATCGGTCAGAAACAATCCAGCCGGCTTTTTTCAAGCGGTTGTCAATTATGCTTTTCCGGGTTGACGCTTCATTCATTTAGACATGAACTTTGTTGCCAAACTTACTAAATTAAAAGAAGAAGTTATTTCATTCAGAATATTCCTTATAAGTATTTCGCAATCATTGTCCATTATTGTTTGCTGGTCAATAAAAGTCGTAATCCAGTCATCATAAATTGTAGCAGGATGCTGATTTGCGCGTTTTAGTCCTTCATGAAAACGATATTTAGAATCTGAATTATCGCTTAAAAGAGCTATACAGACGGGGTTCCCAGAATGCAGCCAGTAATCGAACCAAATTCCAAAGAATAAACGATCTTCCTCATCAGGTAAAATGAAATAAAAGCCATATTCAGAAAAATCCTTTTTACCCGACCATTTCAATTGATAGCCACTTTTCTGAAATTCCTTGAATAATTTTTCAATAATGTCTTTGGTCTTTTGAAGACTTTCGGGAAATTGTTTTCCAAACATAGTTGTTACATTTAAGCTGTCGAAATAAATTGAACTTACACTAAACCACGTATCAACGAAATCAGAATATTCCAAAAATAAGGGAGAAATCTCATTGATTTCATTATCGGTAATGATCTTTATAATGGATTCCCAAGTAATGGTCTGGGTATAAATATTATCCTCATCATTTTTCATAGACTGAAGGCAATCATCATAATATTTCTGATTGTAATAGTTTTCAGGGATTATAAGTATCAATCCTTTAGTCTTTGCTTTACAGTTCTTACTCAAGTAAGTATAGTATCCTTTGGGTTGATTTTCTGTAAGGGTTGTATTGTAGACTTTAATCTCAAACAAAATTTCAACATCATCTTTGATTAATGCAAGATCAGGCCTCCCATGATCCGGAAGAGTATATTGCGTATCAAAATCCTCATACTCTAAATTATCCTGATTCAACTCAATTGCAATCATTCGCAAAAATGATTGCCGGAAAAACTTAAACCTCAGAAAACTTTTAAAAAGTTCAGAAAATGAATTTTCGGTGGTTACAATTTTGTCAAAAATGGTTTCTTTCATTTCTTTACATTAATTGATGAACTTCAGGAATTGCCTGGGGGCTTGGTTTAGGATATATCTTTTCATCAAATGCTTTCTTGATGATTTTTTCAATTTCCATAATCAATCATTAAATTCATTTGAAATTATTTGGAGATCGCTTTGTTGTAAAAGATTTATTCAAGTTTGTCATCAAATTTTTCGAGTGGTAAATTTATAAGGTTATTTTGAAAATACAATAAGTGGGAAACAATATTTTTCACGCCTCCAATTCAATACTTTATTACTTTAGACAAATGATTACAAGTAAAGAGACAAACACCGTTTTTTTTAGCAGCCAGCTAACAGAAAAGAAGGAATTCAAACCTTTCTGGAAACGGCTCGAAAAAGCACTCAAGGATAAAGGCATTGAGCCAAGGTTGTTAACCGGAACCAAGGATATCTGGTGCCGCGATTTTATGCCTGTTCAAATAGGCGAGAAAACATTGCTGCAATATCGTTACGATCCCGATTACCTGAAGACAAAAGAACATGAGAAAAGCAGGAGTGATGTTGACCAGGTGATTGCGCAAAACGGAATCAAAGATTTAGGTTTTGAAATCCGACCAAGCAATTTAATCCTCGATGGTGGGAATGTAATTGCATCAAAGGACAAAGTGATACTGACTGAAAAAGTATTTACTGAAAACCTGGGACTGCCGATTTCAAAACTTGACAAGGTGACTCCTGAGCAAAAGCAAATCATCATCAATCAAATTAAAAAGGATTTTCAGGTCAAAGATGTTATCATCATTCCCCGATTACCAGGTGATTTGTATGGCCATGCAGATGGAATGGTAAGGTTCTATAATGAAAACAGAAGTGCTGATTAATGATGATAGCCCAAATCGTTATTATTCGAAAAACCTTACCCGTAAGATAAGTTTAATTCCGTGAAACCATCGAATCAAGACGGATTGAAAGTAAAAGCTACAATTCCCCATAAAGACTACGATAGAAATTTCTACATAAATTACCTTCAGATCGGAAATCTGATCTTCCTGCCAACTTTTAATACTAAAAAACTCGATGATAAAGCAATTTCTGATTTTCAGGAATTGTTTGGCCGGGAAAATGTGGTTCCGGTTCCTTCAAAGGAAATAGCAAAGCATGAGGGAGTGCTGAATTGTATTAGCTGGACAGTCAAGATTTAAATGGATTTTATTTCAGATAAATTGCATTTCTATTCATTAGTCCCCAGTTTATTCCTTGTTCAATGTCTTTTTTATATTGTGTAATTGAACCCTCTCTAATCCAATGGTTCGAATTGATTAACTCCCACAATAATCCATTGGCTTCCATTGCTGATAAATACCCGGATTTCACAAACCCAGACATGTAAACACTCATTTCAACAATTTGCGGGTGCCTCGGATCATTTTTTCTTATTCTTTGAATTCTATTTCGAAATATTCCCCTGATTCTGTTTCTATCAGAATCTGTTGATTCGTTAAATTTAGTCACATGCTGGGGAATATATTTCGGCAATGGCCTTCTCCCTTTGGTAGTCCATTCAGGGCAATCATTATAATACCTCCATTTAATATCTGCATCATGGGAATAGAAGAACGGTTGTGTTGGTTTCTGCATGGAAATATCAGATTTGAGTTCAGAAAACAGCCCCCAGAATAACTCTTTAAATTCGTCAATCCTTGGAGACAACCGGAATTTTCAATAGTCCGCGGACACCTTTTCTTCCAGGACTGATAAAAGCAGTAACAATTTCAGGGTAGTTTTCAAATAACCAGTCACGGGTTTCAGATGCATTCTCAACATGGTCAATGTCAACTGCCATCAATCCGGTAAACCGGATGATGTTATCGTAATTCCGGTATTTGAAAATAGCGCAGGGAGTGCAATAGGGTAATTTAAATTTTGGTGTCCCCTGGTATTTACAATTTTGTAAATCTGAAATGAAGGCTTTGATAGTTGTAAACCCGCCTGGTATTGGCGGTGTTTATCCTGGGGTAATATTGAAATTCAAACATAAAACAGTACAATTTTAAAGTTTATAAAAGCTCATTACTCGATTACTCAATTACTCGAAACCTCCTGAATCCCTTGTCAAGTAAAGCGAGTAATGAAAGAGTAATGAAAAAAATAATTACTAACTCGTTATAAAGATTTACTTTAGAGAGAGTTAGCCAAGGACGAGTAATCGAGTAATTGAAAGGTCTAAATCTTTGCATGATTGTTCTTAAATAAGGTCGATGTAATAACCCTTAATGGAATAGGTCCCATTGTATTTACAATCCTTCACAAAACCCAGCTTGTTCAAAAGCTTACCCAGGTTCCTATGGTCTATCTTGATAATTATGTTCTTATCAGATATATTTTTAATAAAATCTGAAGCGGTATAAAATGCAGCATGACTTTCTTTGGTTGCCGGTTTATAATTCATTTGGATTATTTCCATTTCCGGGGGAGTTATCTGATGCGCTTCATTGACATCTTCGTTCTCTTCAATTTCTTCTTTGGTCAGTTCGCATTCAAAACCATTTTTATACAAATAGTAGGCTTGTGAATAAACCTGATCTATGTTTATAGTGGTTTTATAACTGAAGTCTATATTCTCAACTGCAAAACATAACCAGCGGACTGAGCCTGTAAAATCAGTTAAAAATTCACTGTTGTTGGTTGATCCAATAAAACTGCACCTGCGGGGAATAATTGAACTTTTCCGGTCATAAGGTAAGCGTTCATTTATTTTGTCTTTTGAAAGCAATGTTTTGAGGTGATTAATATCGAATTTAGACAGCGTCGCCAATTCGTCAAGGTTTATTAAAAAATTGCGGGTCATACTTATCAAACCGTCTTTATCAGTCGACAAATTCTCTTTTATATAGTCCGATAATTTGGGAGGACATAAAAAGCGGCAAAGTGTAGATTTACCACTGTTTTGTCTGTTTTGAACTAAGATCAAGGCGTTCTTGTTAAAATAATCGTCCTCTATGGCGCATTTTACAAGGCGGACAAGCCATTTTTTAAATTGAATATTAAACCGTTCCTGATTTTTAACCTGAACATGGTTGGCTAATAATTGAATAAAATCTGCAGATCCATCATAAGGGGGTAGACTTATGAAATAATCAATAAATGGATTGTAAGGTTTGACAAAATCAGATTTTAATAAAGCAATTAATTTGTTTTCTGAAATATTGATTCGGTTTTTTTGGAGTTCAACGTAAAGCTGGCTTTCGTTCAGTTGACCGAACTGAGTATCATCAATCGTCTTGATTTCAAAGTCTCCTGAAACGATGTTTTTCCGCAATAAATAATGTTTTGTTAAATATTGCTCAGTCTCATGAAAAATGGTAAAATTCTTATCTGGTGACTTATCAGCTTTGTTTCTTGACACCGATGGATTGTTTTGACCTTTTCTATCGACAAACATTGTGATTAGATTTTTTGGATGATGGGAAAAATGATGATTTCATGCAAATAGCCATAGAGGATTGATTTCTTTATCTTAACAATGATTCATTTTTCCTCAGCACATGGAGTAGTTCCGATTTCTTAAAAAGAATTTTCCTGCCTTCCTGGAAGTAGGGTATTTTGTTATTCTTTTTCCAGCTAATAATTGTTGGAAGGGTAATCCTTAGAAATTTAGCAGCTTCACGCTGATCCAGGTAATCCTCTGTTGAGTTTTCCTGGTAATTGTTTCCTGGTAGGATTGAATTAGCCTCTTTTATAGCTTCAATGATGATTGCTTTGAGGTCTTCTTTGTCGAAATTTGTAAAAAGTTCTTTATTCATTTTTATTAAATTTTAACCAAAGGACCATTTAGTTGCTAATAAAAAAAAGGACAGCTATTTTTAGCAGTAAGGCAAATAATAGCTGTAAATCAGCCATTTGAAGTATATTCTAATAATTAGGGTTTGATAGAATATAGGATTGTTAAGGTATCCGTGCTTCAGACGAACTCCTAAAACCTGATCCCTAAATTTTCACCTGTTTTATTGAGTATTGCGGTTTTGTGCACTATCAATATTGTGCAATTTTCAATATGATGTTATAGAAAAGTAAACAATAGTTGCATTTGTCTGAATTCAGACAAATGTTCCAGAAATATTTATTCTATTTTGTTAATTCTGTACCTATTTAATTTTAGTCTCTTTCATACCTGCCTGGATCAAATTCAGGAAACCTGACAAGAATATTAATGGAAACATCCATGAATTATAACTGATTCCAGGTATTATCCATTTCTGTTTTTTTGAAGTCTTCGGCTATTTTGATGTACTTATTTAAAGTGCTGTCTTTTTTCTGGCCTGTAATTCCTTTGAGGGCTTTGATATTCATTCCAAATATCACGGAATTAGTAATAAATGTTTTACGGGCTGTGTGGGATGTGATCAATTCATATTTGGGCTTGGTTACTTCTATAGCTTTTCCTGCCCTATATTCAATAAAGGTAACCGGGTTTTTAAATCCAGCAATTTCACAGAGCTCTTTAATATACTTGTTCAGCTTTTGTGCAGATAATTTAGGCAATGCTTTGACTGGGTTTTCTTTATACCTTTTAAGTATTTCCAATGCAAATTTGTTGAGCGGTATCTTTTCAAATTGCTGTGTTTTCTGAATCTTCTTAACAATGTAATTATCTGAAATGTGATCATGTTTGAGCTGGTTGATGTCAGATATACGAAGGCCGGTAAAACAGCCAAAACAATAGATATCCCGTGCTTTTTCTAAGCGATCATTCTTAAACTCAAAGTTAAGAAGGTGCATTAATTCAGCTACTGTAAGAAAAATAACCTCTTTCTCTTTTTCCGAATAACTAAACTTCTTATAGGTATTGCTGTTTGTGTATTCTCTTTCAGTTGCCCAATGCATAAAGTTTTTTAATGTTGCAATGATCTTTGAGAAATAGTTATCTGAAAGTCCACGGATATTAAAGGAATAGTATTTGAGTTTATCAAAGAAACTCATGTCAAGTGAATTCCAGGAAATATTATAATTCATCTTCTCCTGAAAATCCAAAAGGAAATTCAATACTGTTTTATATCCAGTAGAAGTTCTCTCAGCATTATTGATTTTCTTCTGGTCAATGAATTCATTAAAGGCATCAATGAATTTTGGAGCCTTCTTTTTTAAAACATCCCTGCCTGCAAAGAATCCTTTTATCAAGTCTTCATCCAATTCAATATTGTACCTCAGACAATCATTAAAGAAGTCCTTTGCCTTTTTTTCATAGTCATCCAACAAGGAATTTATTTCAATATAGCGGTTGTAAGGCTTACCGGCAAAGGGGGCTTTACCCTGTGTTTTTTGATACTCCAATCATTTATATGTACCTTTTCAATGGTCTTTCTATACTTTTTATAATCCAGGTTTATTTGAGCTATGATAGGAATTTCCCCTTTTTTATTGGGTTCAACCCTTTTCAGGGTAAAACTTATGTTTGCCATAAAGTATTGATTTAAATAAAGTTAAACAAAGATAAATAAAAAATTAATTGGGGGCAAATATGGGGGCAAATTTTTTATAAAATATGATAAAATCGTAAAAAGTATGATAAAATGGTTTTTGTAAATATCTGAAATACAATTTAATAGTAAAATAAAATTAAGCAGAATTTAAAAGGTTCTCATC
>CAVVMO010000006.1:0-18031 GCA_963749345.1 uncultured Bacteroidales bacterium
TTTGATTATCATGAAGAATAACCTGGAAAAGATCAATAATGATTGCAAAAAAAATGGCACAAGATTTTTGATAATGCTGCTTCCATCAAAGATTGATACGGAGGCAAAAACCGATTCAGTAAGGATTGCAGAAGTGTTGGGGATGATGAAGTTCGATCAGCGGGACATCGTCAATAATTACAAGATGACCGCGGACCTTGTCAGCTGGCTTGCAGAAAAGCAAATACCTTTCCTTGATCTTTTCCCCGCATTCAAATCCTCTGATGTGGAATTGTTTTGGAAAGCCGACTATCATATCAACCA
Source organism: uncultured Bacteroidales bacterium (assembly GCA_963749345.1). Taxonomy (GTDB): domain Bacteria; phylum Bacteroidota; class Bacteroidia; order Bacteroidales; family JAADJA01; genus JAADJA01. The sequence continues at coordinate 304 of CAVVMO010000006.1, forward strand.
TTCAGGTCATGAGGAAATGGCGAAGCAGATTATGATGTCAGGGTTTTTCGCTATCAGCCAATAGCCCTTCTGATTGACTAAATTGAATAGAATTTAAATTGACTAAATTGTTGCTGACTGCTCTCGCCAGAGGTGAGACCGACTGCCGACTGCCTATTCTACCACCAATTTAGTTCCGAAATATAAACAGGGAAAAATTAGTTATATTTGTAAAAAATTTTATCATCATGAACGGATTAATTATAACAGCCCCCGACAAAACAGATTTGAAATTATTTTCTGACCTGGCAAAAAAACTTGGAATAAAAGCAAAAGCAATTTCTGATGAGCAACTATTGGATTTGGGCTTGCTGAAGGCAATGGAAGTAGGAAGAAAATCAAAATTTGTTTCGAAAAAAAGTTCTTTCCAAAATAAATAACTAACCTTTCTTTTTCTCAAAAACCATTTTCATTCAACCAGAAGAATTTCTCTGATGGTTCTGTTTTCAGTTTCCACTTCAAGGATAAACATTCCCGGCGTAAGCTTTGAAACATCCACCGTATTATTCACCGGCTTTGCAGTAAGAACCTTTTGCCCGAGGTTGTTGTAGATGATGACGTGTTCGAGGGGTTGGTTCTGCGGCGTGGTGATGGTGATGAAGGAGGTGGCGGGGTTGGGAGAAAGGATGATTTCTACACCACCATAGAATTCATTCATTCCGGTAAGGCAGGATTCCTGAACCTGAGGTAAATAAAAACAACCCATTGCATTATTACCGATTAAAATGCTGCCACCCGGATTTGCGATATACTCACACACACTTTGCACATCGCATTCGGATAATGATTCATTCGACCATATTGTCAGGTTGTTAATTGACTCGGCATCGATGCTATCCAATCCGGAAAGATTGGTAAGTGAATTATTGTAAGATATATTTATATCTCCATTAACAGTCTTTAGAGAATTAAGGCTTGTTAAACTTGTCAATGCCGGATTTCCGGATGCATTGGTATAAAAATTTCCTATTGACATCCCTTCCCCAATATAGCTCAACTCGTCCAATCCGTTTAAACTCGCGAGTGAATTATTTGTCCAGATATAAAGGATGCCGCCAACAGAGGTCAGAGAGTTAAGACCCGTCAGATCATATAACATAGGATTTCCGCCTGACCAGTTCCCTATTTCAAGATTACCTCCTATCGACAATAAAGAATTGAGCCCGGTTAAATTAATTAACATCTGATTAGAATGAATTGATAAATACCCTCCAATTTCAGTTAAACTTTCCAGCCCTGATAAATTATTAATGATAGAGTTATAAAATATAGAACAGTTACCACCAATCGTAGTTAAGTTGTTCAATCCCGTAAAATTTACCCCCGAAGTGTTACTAAGTCTCAAATCACCTCCAATCATATTTAGCGACTCAAGACCAGTTAAGCTGGAAAATAAGTAATTATAACCCAATAGGAGATTCCCACCAATTGTAGTTACATTCTGTAGTCCTACCAAATCAGTTAATGAATAGTTGTTCCAAATTTGTACGTCGCCGGGAATACTGGTAATCCCTTCGAGAGCGTGAATATTCTGAAGAGCAGGGGTTTGAGTTACAAATAATGAACCTAAACTGTTCAGATTAGTTAAGCCGCTGAGATCAGTAAGAAGCATATTATCAGTTATTATAAGACCTCCGGGTAATGAAGTTATGTTTTCCAATCCGTTAAGACTTATAAGGGAATCATTATTTGAAATAGTCAAATCACCTTCAATTGAATTCAATCCTTCAAGACCCATTAAATTGTTTAATTGATGGTTTAACAATATCCGACATTCACCGCCAAGAGTACTTAATCCAGACAAACCGGTTAAATCATTAAGTGCTGTATTCTGAATAAATAATGATCCTCCAACAAATGATAATGAAACCAAATTATTAAGATTATCCAGGTTGGAGTTCCCATGAATAGACAAAGCGCTATCAATGGTAGTCAACCCTTCAAGTCCCGTCAAACTGGTTAGAGATTCGTTGTTATTAATATAAAGGTCTCCATGAAGATGAGTTAACCCCCCGAGTCCTGTTAAATTGGTAATACTTGAAGAACCAATAGAGCAATCGCCACCAAGTGAAATTAATGATCCCAGGGCCGACAATTCCGTAAGATTATAATTATATTCAATTTTAAGGTCACCTCCAACAGAGGAAAGCGATTCTAATCCGTCCAGATTAACCAGCGCTTGATTGGAGACAATCCAACACATCCCTACAATGGAAGTTACTGCGCTTAAGCCGTTAAGGTTTGTGATGTTTTCACCTGCTATAATAACGTCCCCCAGTATTTCCGTACACCCAGGATAATTAATCTGGAAGCTATCTATAGATCCTTGTGTAAAAAAATCTATCCCCTCCGGCAGGCAGCCCTGGGAAAAAAGGATGGAATGACTAAGCAGGAGGATGGCTGGTATAAGAAATAATTGTTTCATAAAAATGATCAATTAACGTTTGGTGCGGCTAATTTACGGAAATAATTAATTCTAACAATTTGATTGACTAAATTGAGTAAAATTTGAAGTGACTATATTGACGGAAATTTACTTGAGTGACTTGAATTTGGATTAATAAAATTGCTACTGCCAACTCACCATTGCCGACTGCTCTCGCCAGAGGTGAGACCGATTGCTAACTGCCAACCGAACGCTGCCGATCAATTTTGTTTGTCCATTTCCGTTTTTTATTATTTTTGCCCGCATAAATTCCTTTTTTCATCGAAATAACAATAACAAATAATTAAAATTATGGCAACAGACTTGAATAAAATCCGTGCTGATCTTCAGGGATACGGAATTAATGACGTTAAAGAAATTTATTACAATTCTTCTTTTGAAGAACTATTTAACCACGAAATGGATCCGCGCCTCGAAGGTTATGAAAAAGGTCAACTTTCGGAATTGGGTGCAGTGAATGTGATGACCGGTATTTTTACCGGACGTTCGCCCAAAGATAAATACATTGTGATGGACGAAACATCCAGAGACAATGTGTGGTGGGCTAATCCCGGCAACCGTTCGGATAACAAACCGGTTGATGGACAGGTTTGGAAACATTGCTATAATCTGGGTGCAAAACAGCTTTCGGGGAAAAAACTTTACGTGGTTGATGGTTATTCAGGTGCCAATGAAGATTCCAGGATGTGCATCCGTTTTATCATGGAGGTAGCATGGCAGGCTCATTTTGTAAAAAATATGTTCATCCGTCCCTCAGAAAAGGAACTGGAAAATTTTAAACCGGATTTTATCGTGATGAATGCCGCCAAAACTATCAATCCCGAATGGAAAAACATGAAACGTACCGATGGCGTCCCATTGAATTCGGAAGTTTTTGTTGTTTTTAATCTTACCGAAGGAAAAGCCGTTATTGGTGGAAGTTGGTATGGCGGGGAAATGAAAAAAGGAATTTTCTCTATCATGAATTATTATCTTCCATTAAAAGGAATGGCTGCAATGCATTGCTCTGCTAATGTGGGAAAGGATGGTGATACTGCAATTTTCTTCGGATTATCAGGAACCGGGAAAACCACGCTTTCAACAGACCCCAAGCGTGCACTGATTGGTGATGATGAGCATGGTTGGGATAATGACGGGATTTTCAATTTTGAAGGTGGTTGCTATGCAAAAACCATCAATCTTGACAAAGAAAGCGAACCCGATATATTCAATGCCATCAAACGAGACGCTTTGCTTGAAAATGTGACCGTTGATAAAAACGGCAAAATTGATTTTAATGATGGTTCTGTTACGCAAAATACACGTGTTTCATATCCGATCTTCCACATTGAGAATATTGTTAAACCCGTTTCAAAAGGCGGACATGCCAAAAAGGTAATATTCCTTACCGCGGATGCTTTCGGCGTGATGCCGCCGGTTTCGAAACTGACACCCGATCAAACCAAATATCATTTCCTTTCAGGTTTTACAGCTAAGTTAGCAGGTACTGAATTAGGAGTTACTACACCCCAACCGACTTTTTCGGCTTGTTTTGGCGCCGCGTTCCTCACACTTCATCCAACAAGGTACGGGCAGGAACTTGTTAAAAAAATGGAAGCACACGGTGCTGAGGCATTCCTGGTAAATACAGGTTGGAACGGGACGGGTAAAAGAATCTCGATCAAAGATACCCGTGGCATCATTGATGCAATCCTTGATGGTTCGATTGATAAAGCTCCAACCAAAAAAATCCCGGTATTCAACCTTGAAGTGCCTACCGAATTACCTGGAATTGATCCTCAAATCCTCGATCCTCGCGACACATATACTGATCCCTCTGAATGGAACAAGAAAGCCAATGAACTTGCAGCTTTGTTTATTAAAAACTTTGTGCAGTATACCGATAACGAGGAAGGAAAAAGATTGGTAGCGGCAGGACCTCAACTATAAAAAGCTATTATTGATTAAATTAAAAATAAGACCGGAACTTCTCGGTCTTTTTTTATGATTTGCATTTCTTTTTTTACTAAATTAGAACACTTTTTTAAATGATAAAAACTTTCAAAATTTACTGTTATGCAAACCTATATCTTACTTACAAAACTTTCGATCGAAGTTTCAAAGAAAATAAAGGATCGGTCGAAGATTGGCAATTCATGGCTCGATCAGGTAAAGGAAAAATGCCCGAAAGTGAAATTTGTTGCCCATTATGCAATTCTGGGACAATATGATTTCCTCGACATTTATGAAGCACCCGATGTGGAAACAGCCGCCAAGGTGTCAATGATCAGTCAGCAACATGGGGCATTGCACGCCGAAAGCCTTGCAGCCATTCCTTATAGAAGATTCCTGGAACTTACAGCCGAAATTTGAATTGATTATTTTTACTTTTCTGGTTATTGCTGTAAGGACAATGAATGAATCAAAAGTTAGATTATTCTGACAGGGGATAGTTATTAAACAAGGTTGAAATATTTTTCAACTTCTGCGAAAGCAATTCTGAACCAAACGGTATAATTTTCCGGATTTTCATGCATTTCTTTTTTAATATCATCCAATTTCATAAATTTCCAGCTTTCGGCTTCGTCAGGGTTGATAACCGGAGGATTGTTGTATTTGCCGATAAAAACATGATCAAACTCATGTTCAATCAATCCATTTCCAACCTCTGCCTGGTAGACGAAGCTAAATTTTTCTTCCATTCTGCAATCAAATCCCATTTCTTCTTTCATTCTTCTGTGTGCAGCCTCTGAAGTATCCTCCCCGACTCTGGGATGACTGCAACAGGTATTGGTCCATAAGCCTGGCGAATGATATTTCGATAATGCTCGTTGCTGTAACATTAGTTCGCCTCTGTCATTAAAGATAAAAACAGAAAATGCCCGGTGCAACAATCCTTTACGATGGGCTTCTATTTTTTCCATTTTCCCCGATGGGAAATCGTTCTCATCAACCAGGATTACGAATTCGTCTTCGACCATAACTATATCATTGAAAGTGACTTGTGAAGTTGTTCTTTTTCCAGCAAAGAACGAAACAAAGACATCATTATATTATTTTAAACCGTATCATACTCCGCTCCCAGTTCTTTTTATCCTGCAAATATAAATAAAGCACGGTCAGAGCAATGCCTTTATCATCATAAAGTATATTTTAATTCAAAAAATCAGACACAGTTTGATCAATAAATTTTTATGTCATTATTCTATCTATAAATATAGTGAAATAACAATAGGAATAATGCTTGTTGAATTATTGATGATTTTTTAAACAAAGTATGTTTACTGTTTAAAAAAAAGTTGAAAAGCAAATGCCAAAACATTATTTTTGACCGACCGTTCGTCTAGAATTTCAAGATGTAATAAATATTTTAAAAAAATTATGGTACTAAATAAATTAAATCTTTTCATTTTTCTCTGCTTAATGGTTTTTGTTAAAGCACTTACAGGCCAGGAACTTACTGCAAAGGAAATTATTGCTAAAGCTGATCAAAAGAGCAGGGGAGAAACCAGCTATGGGACAATGGAAATGAAAATAGTCAGGCCTTCATGGGAGCGATCAGTTGAAATGAAAAGCTGGTCGAAAGGTGAGGATTATTTCCTTATTTACATTACTGCCCCTGCCAAGGAAAAGGGGCAGGTCTTCCTGAAACGGCAAAAGGAAATGTGGAACTGGGTTCCTACCATCGAACGGATGGTGAAAATACCACCCTCGATGATGATGCAATCATGGATGGGAAGCGATTTTACGAATGATGACCTTGTTAAGCAATCTTCTATCGTTAAAGATTATAACCAGACACTATTAGGTGATGAGGTAATCAGGGATAACATATGCTATAAAATCCAGCTTGATCCCCTGCCGGATGCACCGGTCGTTTGGGGAAGAGTGGTAAGCTGGGTCACTAAAGACGGTTTTAACCTTTGGAAAACTGAATATTATGATGAAGACCTCGAACTGGTGAATGAAGAAAATGCATATGACTTAAAAAATTTTGGTGACCGGATTTTGCCATCCCGTATGGAAATATTTCCAACGGATAAACCCGGAAACAAAACTGTAATTCAATTCAAGGAAATGACCTTTAATCAACCAATTGATGATGGGTTTTTCACCCAACAGAAATATGAAACAGGTGAAATAAAAGTGTATTTATCTCAAAGCTGTATGGTCTAAAGAGACTTAATATGAAAACAAATTTAAAACTTGCATGGCGTAATCTGTGGAGAAATAAAAGGAGGACGCTGATTACGACAAGTTCTATCGTTTTCAGTGTATTCTTTGCATCAATCATGCGTTCAATGCAGGAAGGTTCATATGATTCCATTATTGGCAATCTTGTAAAGTTTTATTCCGGATACCTGCAGGTACAGGATACAGCCTATTGGCAAGAAAAAACACTTGAGAATACACTTGAATTCGATAGTTCACTTATTTCAAAAATTAGTGCCATTGAGGATATTCTACTTGTAACTCCGCGTCTTGAGTCTTTTGCTCTTTCGGCATATAAGGAAAACAGCAAGCCGGTTTTTGTTCTTGGGAATTGATCCGGAGAAAGAAGATCAAATCATAAAGCTGTCACAAAAAATTGTAAAAGGTCAATTTCTTACTCCCAGAGAGAAGGGTGCACTTTTAGCAGAGGGATTGGCACGTTTCTTAAAAATTGATGTCGGTGATACCCTCGTAATGATTTCGCAAGGGTATCATGGTGCAAGTGCAGCAGGGAAATTTCAGGTAAGAGCCGTCTTCAAGCATCCGGCTCCCGATTTTAACAGCAATATGGTTTTCCTTAGCCTTTCTTCAGCTCAAAATTTTTATTCAGCTCAGGGACGCTATACAGCTGATGTAATTATGGTGGAAGATCATTATCGTGTAAAACAAGCAAAAATGGCCATTGCCAAACTTTTACCACCGGATAAAACAGTCATGACATGGGATGAAATGCATCCTGAGTTGATGAGCATGGTAGAAGGAGATCGTGCGGGAGGCATTATCATGCTTTGGATTCTTTATCTTGTTATCGGTTTTGGAATTTTCGGCACAGCGCTGATGATGATAAATGAACGGCGTCGCGAATTCGGAGTGATCAATGCAATCGGAATGCAGAAAAGCAGGATAAATCTTATGCTTTTCATTGAATTAGTATTGCTGGCACTGCTTGGTGCGATCGTTGGACTGGTAGTGACTTCACCTGCAATTTGGTATTTTTATATTCATCCCATTGCACTTTCAGGAGATTTAGCTGAGGCTATGCGGGAGTATGGAATGGAACCTTATATGTATTTTTCGATCCGGCCGATAATTTTTGTTATTCAGGCCGCAACTATTTTTATGATCAGTGCAATTATCGCTTTAATCATGATGATCCCTGTATCAAGACTGAAAATTATCAAAGCACTCAGAAGTTAAGACGTAAATGATCCATTTAAGAAATAAGAAAGCATTATGATCTGGTCGATAGCATGGAGAAATGTTTGGCGGAATAAAATAAGGAGCTTCATTGTCCTGACAGCCATTGCCATTGGATTGTTCGCAGGTGTTTTTTCAACCGGTTTTTATAAAGGAATGGCAGACACCCGTCTTAAAACAGGCATTAAAACAGAGGTTTCTCATATTCAGATTCACCGGCCGGGTTACCTTGTCAATAATGAGATAGGGCAGTATATGGATAATACTGGTTCCGTTACTGAAACAATTAGCGGATTAGCTGAAGTGGAAGGTGTTAGCCGCAGAATCATTGCCGAATGCTTTTTTAAAACAGCTCATGGCACTCGTGGAATCAGAATCATAGGTATTGAACCTGACCGGGAAAAAATGGTGACCGACATTGCTTCCAGAATAAAGGAGGGAAATTATCTTGGGGATGATAATAGCCGGATACCGCGAATTGTCGTTGGAGAAAAGTTGCGCGAGAAGCTCAAGCTAAAGATTAACTCAAAGGTTCCGCTTGACATTGTTGACATGAATGGAAATTTTTCATCACGGCTTTATAAAATTGGTGGGTTCTATGCCACCAATAATACTGGCTATGACGAAATGACGGCTTTTGTGAAATTTAATGAGTTGCAGAAACAGCTTGATCTTCCTGAGGATGCCGCACATGAGATTGCGATTTACCTTAAACCGGAAACAGATGTTGAGGGAATGAAACAAAAGTTGGTGAATAATTTTCCTGATCTTGAAGTAAAAACATGGCGGGAGATTAATAAAGACCTAGCATATATTACAGATTCAATGGATCAGTACATGTATATTTTTGTCTGGATTATTTTACTTGCCCTTTGCTTTGGCATCATTAATACAATGTTAATGGTCGTCTTGGAACGGACAAAAGAATTGGGAATGCTGATGGCAGTGGGAATGCACAAATCAAGGGTGTTTTTGATGATCATGCTTGAATCAGTCTACCTTTCACTTTCAGGAGGCTTAATTGGAATAGGAGTCGGTTATGGCGTGATTAAAATTTTTGAAAAACGGCCGCTTGTGCTGGATATGTTCAAAGGATTTGAACAATATGGCTATTCCACTAAGGTATATACGAGCCTGCCATTTTATATGGCCCTTAACATTGCTGTCCTGGTTTTTATCCTTGGGATCATTTCAGCGATTTATCCTGCATTAAAGGCGATCCGGCTGGATCCGGCAGATGCTATCAGATCAGAATAATTGAAATAAAAAGATGAAAGCATGAATATATTGGAAACCAAAAACCTGCATAAAATTTACGATGAAAAAACCGTTCCTGTCCATGCCATTGATGGCATCAACCTGGTCATAAAAAAAGGGGAATTTACAGCCATCGTAGGTCCTTCAGGTTCCGGCAAAACAACTTTATTAAATATGATAGGTGGGCTGGATAAGCCTACTGAAGGGGAAATATTTATCAATGGTATTAAAATTCATGAGTTGACACCCCATAAACTGACTGATTTCAGGCTTAAAAATATTGGGTTTGTATTTCAGGCTTATAACCTGATCCCGGTATTGACTGCTAAAGAAAATGTCGAATTCATCATGCAACTTCAGGGACAGCCGAAAAGAAAGCGTGAAAAACGGACCATTGAATTGCTTCAGGCGGTTGGTTTGGGCGACAGGCTTGATAGTCGTCCTGGCAAATTATCCGGAGGCCAGCAGCAGCGGGTAGCTGTGGCAAGAGCCATTGCCTCTAAGCCCAAATTTGTTCTTGCCGACGAACCGACAGCCAACCTTGATTCCAAATCAACCGAAAACCTGCTTGATATGATGGAAAAACTTAACCGTGAAGAAGAAATTACATTTATTTTCTCAACCCATGATACCCGTGTAATGAAAAAAGCCAGGCGTGTTATAACCGTTGATGATGGTAGAATTGTGAGTGATGAAACCAAATAAATTATGAATCGGAAACCATTCATTTTATTTGCTTATATTTTTATCCTTCCTATACTTGCATTAGGTCAAAAAAAGCTGGATTTCAGCGGCCATTTGCAAAACCTTAATACCGTTTGGATACAGGACATTGAGTCGCAATGGTTTTCTGCCTCATCCATTTATAACCGGTTAAACCTGAAGTGGTATTTGCATGATAACTGGACATTTTCGACCAGTGCACGAAATGTGATCAATTATGGTCAGCTTATATACATGAATTATCCCTACTACTCAGATTTACTGGTAAATGATGAAGGACTTATCGACCTGACCGGAACCATTGCCAGTGATTCCTCATACATTTTTTACACGAATTTAGACAGGTTAAATTTGAAATTCACAAAGGGGAAATTTGAAGCCATCGCAGGCAGACAGCGTATAAACTGGGGAATTAATATGGTTTGGAATCCGAATGACATTTTTAATACATTTAATTATTATGATTTCGATTATGTGGAACGACCTGGTTGTGATGCCATAAGACTGACATACTTCACAGGAGAGTCATCATCCATGGAGGGAGCCTTTAAAATTGATCAAAATCATGACCTTACCATTGCCGGACTTTACAAGTTCAACCGTTGGAATTACGATTTTCAGCTACTGGGTGGGGTGATGAAAACCGATGTGGTAATTGGGGCAGGGTGGTCAGGAAACATTAAGAAAGCAGGATTTACAGGTGAAGCGTCATGGTTCAGAGACAAAAACAATTTTGGTGATACAACTGGTATCTATGTCGTTTCATCGGGCATTAATTATACTTTCAGGAATAGTCTTTTTTTGCATGGTTCATTTTTATATACCAGCAATGGAACAACTGGAAATGCCGGAGTGGAAAATCCATTTTTGACTCTGCGTGAAGTTTCGCCAAAATCATTTACGGCAGCGAAATATTCTGTTTTTGGTGAGATATCTTATCCGTTTACCCCGCTAATAAGTGGTGACCTTTCAGCGATTTTTAATCCCAATGATCTTTCCCTGTTTATTGGGCCTAACGTAAATTTTTCTCTTTCTGACAACATTACGCTATTGTTCATGTCTCAAATTTTTATTGGTGAACCGGGAACCGAATTTGGAGGATTGGGCAGTTTGGTTTATCTTCGGTTGAAATGGTCATTTTAGCTAATCAGAGAAAAAATTATCAAGTTTTTAAATTTTGTTTGTCATTAATAAAAAAATCTCTATTTTTGCGCTCCCAAAAAATATAATAAAATGAAGAGAACATTTCAACCATCGAGAAGAAAAAGAACCAACAAACATGGGTTCAGGGCACGAATGGCAACTAAGAACGGTCGCAAGGTATTGTCGAGCAGAAGGGCAAAAGGCAGGAAAAAATTAACCGTTTCTGACGAAAAGCTGGATAAAAAATAGTATTTGAAAATATACAATAAGACTTTTCAAAGGAGGGAGGTAATTGACAGATTATCTCCTTTTTCATTTTCACCAACTTACCAAATGAAATAATTATCCTAATTTTGCCTTTATCGAATTTCATTAAGGTCAACTTGCGATTTCTGACCTCAAAAAGATTGATATGCAATTACTCAGAATTTTACTTATAATCATCCTTGTTTACTATATTTTAAAATTTGCTGCCAGATACATTCTGCCACTTTTACTCAAATATGCTATTCGTAAAACACAGGAAAACCATCAGAAACAGTATCAGCAAACTGAAAGAAAATCGGGAGAAATAAATGTTGATTATTCACCCCAAAAGAAGCCCAATATAGCTGAGGTAGGCGAATATGTGGACTATGAAGAAATAAAAGATTAATTTACTAATCATCCCAAAAACATGATGAATCTCAATATTAAAAAAATTGTTCCATACATTGCTGCAATTGTCATTTTTGTTGTTGTTACTATGGTTTACCTTAGCCCTTTGCTTGAAGGTCAGCGTTTAAAACAGGATGACATTACCCGGCATAAGGGCATGTCGAAGGAAATTGTTGATTATCGTGATAAAACAGGAATAGACCCTTTATGGACCAACTCCATGTTTGGTGGAATGCCTGCTTATCAAATTTCAGTTGAATATAAGGGCAACCTTGTCAGGTTTATTGATGATATTATGCGGTTGGGATTGCCTCATCCGGCAGGATTGGTATTCCTTTATATGCTTGGATTTTTTATCCTGCTGATAGTGTTGAAAATAGATCCCTGGCTAAGCATTGGTGGAGCCATTGCGTTTGGGTTCTCATCCTATTTTTTTATTATCCTTGAAGCCGGTCATAACTCAAAGGCACATGCAATCGGTTATATGGCTCCGGTGCTGGCAGGAATAATACTGACATACAGAGGGAAATACATTATTGGCGGGATTTTGACATTATTGTTCCTTGCGTTGGAAATTAATGCCGGACATCCTCAAATCACTTACTATTTATTCCTTCTTTTGTTAATCTTTGCAATTGCTGAATTTGCAGAGGCTGTTAAATCCAAAACATTACCTTCATTTATCAGGGCATCAGTCATTGTGCTTATTGCCGGAACGTTAGGTGTGCTGACACACATTACCAGTTTGTGGGCAACCTGGGAATACGGAAAAGAAACCATCAGGGGAAAAACGGAACTAACCACCAATCAGGAGAACAGGACGTCAGGTCTTGACAAAGATTATGCAACCCAGTGGAGTTACGGTATTGCGGAGTCTTTTTCGCTGCTTGTCCCCAACATTAAAGGTGGCGCAACTGGTTTGATTGGTGATAATGAATATGCCCTAAAAAATGTTGACCCGGAACTAAAGGAAACTGTAGCCAATAATGCCAATCAGTATTGGGGTGATCAGCCTTTTACATCCGGACCCGTATATGCAGGCGCAATTATCGTATTGCTTTTCATTTACGGGCTTTTTATTATTAAGGGCAGAATGAAATGGTGGCTTTTGGCAGGAACCCTGCTTTCCATCATGCTTGCCTGGGGTAAAAACTTTATGCCGCTTACCAGTTTCTTCCTGGATTATTTCCCAGGATATAATAAATTCAGGGCAGTTTCGATGACTATGGTGATTGCAGAATTAACGTTACCCATTCTGGCTTTGCTTGCATTAAGCATGGTGCTGTCGGATCCATCAGCTTTTAAGAAAAAAATTAGGATTTTGCAGTTTCAGGTAAATCCTTTTTATTTATCAATTGGAATTACTTCGGTCATTCTATTACTATTTGCCCTAATACCGACTGCTTTTTTCAATTTCCTGAGTACGCAGGAAATTTCAATGATTGCCCAGCAGAAAAAATCCAATCCTGAATATGCGAGCCAGATTACAGACTTTTATGCCAATGTTGAAATTGCCCGCCATGCAATTTTACGGGCCGATGCATTCCGGTCGCTTGTGTTTGTTTTATTAGCAGGAGCTGTGATTTGGGCGTTCGCAACCAACAAAATAAAGAAAGGCGTTGCAATCGGTCTGATTTCATTGTTGATTTTGGTGGATATGTGGTCAGTAAATAAAAGATACCTGAACAAGGATAACTTTATTTCGAAATCGAAATCGGAAAAACCTTATCAAATGACGCGGGCAGATGAACTGATATTAAAAGATGTAGATCCTGATTACCGTGTTCTGAATTTGACGGTTGACCCTTTTGCTGACGCGGGAACCTCCTATTTTCATAAATCCATCGGAGGATATCACGGCGCAAAGCTGAGAAGGTACCAGGAACTTTACGATCATCACATCAAGGGCAAATTTAATATGAATGTGCTCAATATGCTGAACACGAAATATATCATTCAGGCTGACGATAAAAAGCAACCTTCTGTTTATCCAAACATGAAGGCTCTGGGAAACGCATGGTTTGTATACGAAATAAAATGGGTTAAAAATGCTGACGAGGAAATCGATGCATTGAATGATTTTAATCCTGAAAAAACGGCAGTCGTTGATGAGCGTTTCAGCAAATACCTTGATAACTTTAAACCCGCATTCGATTCAGCTGCACAGATAAAGCTCATCAAATATGCTCCCAATGATTTACAATATCAGGTAAATACAAATTCCGAACAGTTGGCTGTATTTTCGGAGATATATTATGAAAAAGGGTGGAATGCCTATGTTGACGGTGTGCTAACAAAACATTTCAGAGTTAACTACGTTTTGCGCGGAATGATAGTGCCAACGGGAAAGCATCTGGTTGAGTTTAAATTTGAACCAAAAGTATTTGCAGTCGGAGAAAAAATTTCTTTTGCTTCTTCCTTATTGCTTATCCTTCTGGTTATTGGTGGTGGAATATGGGAGATCAGGAAGGTTTTGCAGAAGCCATCCTGACCTTAAGGCTCCAATCAAAATAATAAACATTGAAAAAGGTTCTTATCATCACCTATTACTGGCCTCCGAGCGGAGGAGCAGGTGTTCAGCGCTGGCTTAAATTCGTAAAATACCTGCGTGAATTTGATTGGGAACCCGTCGTTTATACACCCAAAAATCCGGAAGCACCTGCCATTGACCACTCGCTCGAAAAGGACATCCCCAAAGATTTAACCGTTATTAAAACGAAAATATGGGAACCCTACTCAGCCTATAAACGTTTTGTCGGGCGGAAAAAAGAAGACAGTATTAAAGCCGGTTTTTTATCCGAAAAGAAAAATCCTTCACTCACCGAAAAAATCTCCGTTTGGATACGCGGCAACTTATTTATTCCCGATGCCCGGAAATTCTGGATCAAGCCTTCTGTCAAATTTCTGGTTGACTATTTAACCAAAAATCCAGTAGATGCAGTTATTTCAACCGGACCACCACATAGCATGCACATGATAGCTTTGGGGATAAAAAAGAAACTCAAAATTCCCTGGCTGGCAGATTTCAGAGATCCCTGGACAAATATTGATTTTTATGATCAGTTGATGTTGACTAAGCGGTCGGATAAAATGCATCGGAAATTGGAATTTGAAGTTTTGGACAGGGCAAATAAAATTGTAACAGTCAGCCATCATTGGGCAATGGATTTTGAAAAATTGTGTAGCAAAAAGGTTGAGGTTGTTACCAATGGATTTGATCCTGATGATTTTATGACCCTGGAGTATAAGAAACCGGAAAAATTTGAACTGGTTCACCTGGGTTCGATGAACAAAGACAGGAATCCTGAAAACCTGTGGAAAGCACTATCTGGGTTATGCCGCGAAAATGAAGCATTGAAAAAAGACTTAAAGATCAATTTTATCGGGCAGACAGATTATTCTGTTTTTGAATCATTGGGGAAATATGATCTTACTGATCATGCTGAAAAAATTGATTATCTGCCCCATCAGAAGGCAATGGAGATCTCAGCAAATGCCGTGGTTTTATTACTTCCATTAAACAATACGCCAAATGTAGATGGAATTATACCGGGAAAATTATTTGAGTACTTAGCTTTACAGAGACCAATACTTTGCATAGGTCCGGAGGATGGGGACAGCGCAAAAATTATCAGGGAGTGCAATACAGGTTTAACAGCTGGTTTTGAAGATGAAGAAAGGATCAAAACATCTGTTAAAAAGTTTTACGATGAATTTATCTCAGACGAAGTAAATATTAACTCCGGGCAAATAAACATTCACCGTCATTCGAGGAAAAAACTGGCCGGAGATATTGCTGCTTTGCTAAATGAAATTATCGGAAATAAATCGGAAAAATGAACATAGTGAACCTTTTGAAATCATGCTAATATGAGCCTTACACAATTTCTATGGAAAAACTTTCTCAGGGTGACAAATCCAACCTGCACCATCAAATCGGCGAGCCTTTCAAGGAGTGTAAAGCTGGAAAAAGGAGTAACACTTGAATATGGAACGCATATTCAGAGCGGCTTGATTGGAAAATATACTTACATCAATAAATATTCATTGGTGGATAAAAATACGGTATCCATCGGTCGCTTTTGCTCAATAGCTTATGGAGTAAAGATCGGCTTAGGCCACCATCCTGTTGGCTGGGTAAGCACCCATCATTTTGCCTACGATAAGAAGTATAAATTTGTTAAAGAAAGCCGCCATTTTGAGGACAACCCCGATCAGCGGTGCATTATCGGAAACGATGTATGGATTGGTGCAAATTCCATTGTTCTGGCTGGTGTAAAAGTGGGAGATGGTGCCATTGTTGGAGCCAACTCTCTTGTAACAAAAGATGTTGAGCCTTATTCAATTGTTTTCGGAACGCCGGCAAAGTTTCACCGCTACAGGTTTGACGAAAAAATCCGGGAAGAGTTGCTGAAAATAAAATGGTGGGATTGGAAGGATGAAAAAATTATTAAAAATGTCGGTATTTTTAATGATCCTGAAAAACTGATAAACTTTGTGAAGAATCAGTCGCTTTAATCAATATTCTGTATTGATCACCTTATTTACAAAGCCTGAAATATCGTAATCTTCATTGAACACTTTGTACAGCTCAGCCATTATCGGAAAGTTGCAGCTTAACGATTTGGTCCTGGATATTTCTTCACAAAAAACACTTACGGCAATTTTACCTTCCAGTACTACCTTATCGGTGATATTGTTTGTAAAAAATCCTTTCCCGATCAGCAATCCGAGTGTCCTGTTCCGGCTAAGGTCGTTCAGGGCCGTAAGGCAGAAATCGCCATAGCCGCAATATTTAAACATGGTTTCTTCCTTTCCTCCATATTTTAAAAGGATGTCCTTCATTTCGTTGAAAGCTTTTGTAAGGAAAAGGAACCTCAGGTTAGGTGAATTGAAATGTGCATCAACAATGCCGGTAGCAATGGCATAAATATTTTTCAGGATACTCAGTATCTCAACTCCTTTAATGTCGGTGGTAAAATCAATATGGATGGGTGTATCCCTGAACATTTCTTTAAATAATTGATGGTGCGACTTTACAGCGGACCCTACCGTAAACGCAGTGGGGAATTTGTTGATCAGTTCGTTGGCGAAGGTAGGTCCTTTAAAGGCGCAAACGGGGTTTGGAAAATTGGCACTCAGGCTTTCGGCAATGGTTTTTTGCTCCCTGCTGAAGCCTTTTGCCATATTCAGCAGAATTGCTTCTTTGTTTAAATGAGGCTTTAACTCCATAAGATAATCAACCGTAACATAGGAAGGTATCGCAAGGAATACAATATCCGCATTGCTGAGAATTGAGGGATCGGTGGTGGCTTTAAGGACTTTGCTTAGCTTGACATTGGGGAAGTATTTTTTGTTGTAACGGGTAGTATTGATAGACTCCACCACTTCCTCTTCGATGGAAAATAAATTCACATGGTACTGATGCTTACGGGCAAGAATATTGCCTACCGCTGTGCCAATGGCACCGGCGCCGATGATGATGATGTTTTGAGTTATTGAATCCATGTGTTATGCGTAAAAAGCAAATTTGTTAAGCAAAAATACATTTAATTTCTAAAGTGTTGTGATCAGGTGGTAAAGAGTGATTAGATAAGTTTTCAATTGAATATTATTACTTTTGCTTTGAATCTCTAAATCAGAAATAGTTGAGAAATATTGGAATTATCATACAAGTTAGAACCGGGTCCACAAGGTTGCCCAGGAAAATGGTACTTCCTTTCTATGAAGAACATTCCATGTTTGAATTGATCATTGATCGTTTTATTTCTGAACTGAACAACTCCATGCCCATAATTGTTGCCACAACAGAAAGCGTTCTGGACGATGAAATTGAAACCATTGCCAGGCTAAAGAAAGTAAATTTTTTCAGGGGTTCGGAAAATGACGTCCTGAACAGATTTATCCGGGCTGCCGAAAAATTTAACCTGGATTATGTTGTCAGGGTTTGTGCTGATAATCCATTGTTCGACATTCAGGGGACCGTTGCTTTGGCTGACTACATCCATACAGGTCAATTGGATTACGTTGGTTATCAAGTAAAGGGTGAGATTCCTTCCATTTTGACCCATTCGG
>CAVVMO010000007.1:0-16158 GCA_963749345.1 uncultured Bacteroidales bacterium
TAGGCACGATTGCCAAAAACGGATTTAATGGCCATGGTTTCAAACTTATCATTTAACGTGGTGGAAGTACCATGAGCGTTGATATAACCAATCTCCGATTTATCGATCCCGGAATTTCTTATAGCGAGTTCCATGGTTTGTGCCATACCTTCCCCATCTTTTTTGGGAGCCATGATATTGTACCCTTCATTGGTGAAGGCATAACCGGCAAGCCCGCCATAAACTTTGGCATTGCGCGCTTTAGCAAAAGCTTCCGATTCCAGTATCATGATTCCGGCGCCTTCGCCGATAACGAATCCATCCCGGTTTTTCGAGAACGGCTTGCTGGCTTTTTCGGGTGGGTTATTTTCAACTGACAGGGCGAACAGTTCATTAAATCCTGAAATCTCTTCCGGGTTGATGATTGAGTCGGCACCACCGGAAATGACAACGTCCGCATGGCCATTTTTAATCATATCGTAACCAATCCCGATAGCATATCCCGATGACGCACAAGCGGTAGAAACGGTGAAACTTGGCCCGGTTAAACCATACTCAATGGAAATCCATGCCGACATGGCGTTGCTCATGCCTTTGATGATCCGGTTTTTAGCATCGGTATCTTTTTCCACACTTGAATTTCCTGTATTTACTATTCCCAGTATCACAGCTACCCTTGATCTGTCCAGATTTTCAAAGTTGATCCCGCTTTTTATAATTGCCTCCTGAGCGCACACATAGCACATTCGGCTTACCCTTGTCATCTGACGGGCAATCCGTTTCTTTATTTTTCCTTCAGCATATTCTTCAAAACTGTCGGGAACCTGGGCGGCAATCTGTGTTTGCAATGCCGAAGGATCAAAGAGGGTAATCCTTTTCACGCCACTTTTTCCCATAAGAAGGTTATCCCAGTTGCTCTGCAGATCAAGCCCCAGCGATGAAATTATATTCAGTCCCGTTATCAGAACACGGTTACCCATTTCTTTGTCTAATTTTATTTTGTTGGTTTATATTAACAACCAATGCGGGTGCAAAGTTGCAAAAAGACGGGATAATGTTTCATTATTTTTTTGGTTTAAAACCAATTTCTTTGGCAAGATCGAAAGGGCTTTTATCCAAACCCATGTATTCCTTAATAAAATGTACCGTTTCCTCTTGGGTCACAATGTGATTTGTCACAACTTCAAAAATAGGAGTCAGGTACCAGGAATAAATCTTTTTCAAAATTAGGTCTTGTTGCGGATTGTCTAAAGAATCCATAAAGTTTATATCAAGGGGAGGTTTTTGCTCCACATAATTATAAAATCCCTTTCCTGTTTTTACGCCAAGGTGATTTCCCTCTATCCGTTTTTTCAAACCTTCGATCAATGGCTGATAAAAATCAGCATCGGATTTGCCCAATGTATAATTGGCTACAGCAGTATGCATAACATCGATCCCTACCTGGTCAAAAAACTCAAATATTCCGATGGGGAACAATTTTTCTTTTACCAGCAAGTCCAGCGTTTCAATCGGTATTTTATCTTCTTCATAGAGCTTGTAAACCCCGGCCTGTAAAGGAAGCAACAAACGGTTAAATAAAAAATGATTGGGTTCTGGAAGAATCTTAAAAAATTTCCTTGTTGTCAAAAGAAATGCAGAGAGGATGTCCACCACAGCTTGGCTGGTATCAGAAAGGATATTGACCTCCACCAAGTTTTTAATTTTGACCGGATAAAAAAAATGCAGACCAACAAGCTTGTCTATGCGTCGGTTGGATGGAACCATCGATGCAATTGGGATGGACGAGGTATTGGATGAAAAAATTGATTCTGGTTTAACGACAAAATCAAGTTCCCTGAATAAAGCTGATTTAGTTGCGAAGTTTTCAGAAATATTTTCAATAATCAGGTCACAATCAGCAAGCGTGCTCAGATCGCTGGAAAATTGAATCTGCAAAAGCTTTTCATGATAGGCAGCTTCATCTAGCCTTTTGTATTTAATGGCCCTTTGCTGCTTTTTGATCCAGTCTTCACGGGCTTTCTCCAATTTCATTTGCGACTTAAACAACCATGTTAATTGGAATGGAAAATCCGAAAGGAAATAAAAGATATCGGTTCCCATTTTGCCCCCGCCGATAACACCAATTTTGTTTATCATTTCTTCCCGCTGTCAGTGGAATGCCATTGAAGAGTAAATCCTGCCTGCATGAATTTACTGACTTCAGTCACAAAGCTAAGGATTACATCATCCTGTTTCAATGATTCTTCTTTCAGGATTCGATCGAGGCAAACAAAGACCATTGGAGGCCCCAGATAACCCATGGTGCTCATTTTAGAGTATAGCTTGCTCTTCGGTATTCCAAGCGATTCACATTCTTCCATCACGAGTTCGGAAATATGTTTTGAAGGGAAATTAACCTGGAAAAACCTGACCTGTTCAACCGGGATCTGATATTGTTCAATCATTCTCTTCAGTCCTTTATAAAATACCGAGCCACCTTCCTCATTAAAGTGAAGCCTAAGTTGTTCGTTGAATATCTGCGCCAGGTGGTGTCTTCCTGAATCAAATTCATCACGTGGATTCATCCAGTATGCCGGCCGGTTATTTAGCATGGCAGCAGGTTTTTTACCTCCGACTGATTCCATCATTACATTTTCAACAAATAACCCTTCCTTCATTTCGTGATTAGCTTCTAATACCAAGGCCCCTGCTCCATCGCTGAGAAAATATCTCAGGAATGCCTCCTCCTTTTTAATCAAAGGCTGGTTGTAATATTCAGCCCTCAATTCTGATGATGACATGCTGGAAGAAATAACCAGCGCCCTTTTATAACGCCCAAGCCGGAGCATATCATACGCTGTTAATAAAGCTTTGTAGGCTGATGTGCAATTGGCATGGATAGAAAGCTCCGCGCATTTTTCAATGCCCAATGCTTCCTGAATCCTGACTGAAGCTGTCGGCATTTGGTCCTGGTGGGCGCTCCCATAAACGATCAGATCGATATCTGTACTCTTCATTCCGGCGGCCTCCAATGCACCGGTTGCGGCCTTTACCGACATCGTAATGTTATCTTCAGTAAACTTTCGGGTAACGGGGTCGATGGCAAAATAATAACTCTCCACTTCAAGCATTTCTTTCATCAGTCCCTTCATGCGCTCCAGCCATTTCCGGATTCTCACAGGAGCCTCAGTTAAAGCGCCAAGGTAATGCTCAACTTCATCAATTGAAATTGGATTTCCCGGCAGGTAAGATCCTGTTCCTACAATCCTGACTTTTATGCCTGTATCAACTTCTTTCATTTTAATTTCATTCGTTCGACTTTAGAGCTTTGTCAAGCTGGTGAAGATATTCATTCTTATTGTATTTCCGGTAGTTTAAACCAGCTATTTCCACAAGTCTTTCAGCCGCAACCAGGAGCTGATCTTTTGGAAAAATCCTGTCAATAATTCCTGTTTTCATTGCTTCCTCTGCCTTAAAAGTCGCACCTCTGAAAACCATATCCATTGCTCTGGCTTTGGTAACATGCTCAAGAAGCAGCTGAATTCCGCCTAATCCCGGGATCAAACCAAAGGTGGATTCCGGAAGGCCAAGCACAGCATTACCAGTACACAACCTGAAATGACTAAATAAAGCAAGCTCAAATGCCGACCCGATGCAAACTCCTTTTATAGCAGCTATTACCGGTATCTTTAAATCATTAAAAAAATTTAGGCTGGTGAGATTCCTCCGCATGAATTCAGGGTATTGAACAATTTTGCCATTATCGTTAACCTTTGATTTTTCGCTAATCGAATCTGTCAGCTCATTTAAATCCGCTCCCGACGAAAAATGCCTTCCCTGGCCGCTAATGATAATTCCCTTTAAATCCAGGATTGTTTTAACCTTTTTAGTCAAATCATCTAGCTCCCCGAAAAAATCCAATGTCATTGCATTGGCAGGAGGCTGGCTCAAGACCAGATTACCAATTCTATCCTCTATTCTCCATTTCAGCGTTTTGTATGACATTGGTATTTCCCCTATTTCCCTTTTATCTTTTCACCGAGTAATCATGAGCTAACTCGCAAAAAATCTCAACATCCTTAATCATAGCTTCTTTAGCCTCAAGGGCTTCAGCATTGCGAAAGGAACGCATCAACATCTGTATCAGTTTCATTGGCCGGTCTTTGACTAATCCATGCATACATAGTTTCCCGTAATCAAGGCAATCTTTTGAAGGAATGACCTGATCAGCAATTTTTAGTTCCAGGGCTTTCCCTGCGTTTAGAATATCGCCCGAAAACATTATTTCCATTGCAGTCTTATGGCCGCAAATCTTTTGCAACCTCTTTACGCCTCCTAATCCAGGTATCAGATCGTGGTTGATTTCAGGAAAAGCAAACATGCTTCTGCTGGTGCAAATCCTGATATCGCATGCAAGAGCAACTTCCAGACCACCTCCAAAACAAACTCCCGAAATCGAAGCCAGAACAGGTATTTCCAAACCGGCGATAAAATCAAGAAGTTGGTTTCCCTTTATCATATTTTGTTTCAATACGCTCAGGTCGACCGATTGATTTATCAATGCTTTCATATCCGCCCCCGCTGAAAAATGTCGCCCCGTACCTGTTATAATCATCGCTTTTATGTCATCCGATAACCATTCCTTTAATTGCGGAATACTGACAAACTCAGGGTTAATAAAATAATTTTCGGGTGGATTGTCGATGCTGAGAATACCGAGATATCCATCCTTTTCCCATTTTATAGTTTTCAGCTCAGCCATTTCCCTCCTGTTTATGTGCAATAAGATTAACCATTTCATCCGGGATATCGAGGGGCTTTTTTTGCTCATCAAGGAGAATGGCTTTTATAACAGCCCTTGCAACACGGGTATTTCCATTTTGGTTGAAAAGCTTCTGGTAAAATACAAGGTAAGGGGCTTCCTTCTTCACTTTTGTATGGATGATGACCTTATCGAAAAACTTAATTTCACTGATGTACCGCACATCTGCTTTAATTACAACCAGTTTCTTCCCTTCGCGGACAAGCTGGTCAAGCAGTCCGGCTTCACGGATGATCTCCCACCTGGCCTGCTCCATGTAATTCAGGTAAACCGCATGATTCACATGACCATATGAATCCAACTCATACCCTCTGACTGTTATATGATATTCAAACATTACTGTGTTTTAGAAACTGTGATTTATCTTTTTTCTTAGCCTAACATTTTCAAGCTTCACTATTTGCCCCATCCTTCTTTGGGTTACAAATGTAAAAATGGTTTTGTGAATGACATCATTGATCGAATTTCCTTTGTGTCCTGCAAATTTCCTTGCATAAAAAACAGTCCTTCTCAGTATACTCAGCAAGCTGTATCCTTTTCTGGTTGTTTTGTCCAGTGCATCCATCACCTGTTTATTGGTCATTGTGTGATGCGGAACATTGGTAAGATTGAAGCTTGCGTCCTGTAACTTGTTTTTCGTCATTAGACGTATATGAAGGTCTGTTCCCATTAATGCTTTAACAGGTGTAAACACCGGCATAAGGTTCATTTCTTTGCAAAATTCATACGTTCTGTAATAAGTATCCACATCATCATCCTCATAACCAATAGCGAACCATGCAGAGATCAATATTCCCTGGTTCTGGATAAAGCGGATGTTCTCCTTCATCCTGGCAATAACATCATCATCCTTTTGAATTCCCATCTTTGAAAAGCTTCCGCTTTTCTTTAGCACCTCTGCATTGATAGATTCCATGCCAATTGCTGTATAAACAAAACCGGCTTTGACTGCTTTCCGGATGACTTCCTTCCCCTTTTCATTCGAAGCAGCATCAAGGTTGGCCTGCCCGGTCCAGTATCTGATCTTCTTTAGTTGTGCAATCTTATCATAGAGAGAAAGGTAATAATCATAGGTTGAAGGCCTGCCAAAAACCGTATCATCGATCAGGTAATAATATCCTTTAAACGATTCAATTTCTTTGACAACATCTTCAACGGGTTTAAACCTGTAAGTCGTGCCGAATAATTTTGAAACCGAACAGAAATCACAGTTTATTGGACATCCGCGGGCAGCAAACACCATGTCGAACTTATATTTCCTTTCATACAGATCTCTCCGGGGAACCGGCATATCTTTCAGTTCCGGTAATTGATCAAGCTGAAAAACCGAATGACCTTTCGCATCAAAAACAACCGGTGAGCAAACATAAAACTCCTTCAATTGATTTCTCTGAAAATCGCCGAGGATGACCGGCCAAAGTTTCTCCCCCTCTCCTATCGTAACAGCATCAGCATGTTTCAGGGCTTCAAAGGGGTTGGATGAAACCTGCGGACCACCCATAACCACGGTGATGCCTTTTTCCATGTAATAATCTGCAATAATGAATGCTGTCTTTTCAGCGGATACCCTTACACTAATACCCACGAGGTCTGCCTGCTCTTTTAAGTCCAAATCATCCCTGAGCATGTCGGTAAAGCTGTAGTTGTGCTCCGGTGCCACCGATGCCAGGATCGCCAGCGACAACGGCATAAACGGATCCTTCTTCCGAAGGGGATCTTGCTCATCGGCCGACAGTATCAACTTAATATTCAAAATCCTGTTCATTCAGCGGGTAAAATTACACCAATTAACGTATGGAAATTTATGTATTTTTGCAACTCAATTAACTGTTTCAAAGAAGAATTGTTTAAAGCATGGTAAAAATAACAGATCAGGTAAAGCAGGAAGTGCAGGAGATCGTTTATGATTTTTTTGCTGAAGAATGCGAGGTGGATAAGAGTGAACTCAATGACAATACCAATATAGTCCGCGATATTGATGGTGATTCGCTAATGTTTCTGGAATTGATCGAAATTTTTAAAGGGAAATACAACCTCGATATTGAATTAAAAACCATAGGCAAGTACAGTGTGAAGCATCCTGTGGAGACCATTGGTGAGCTGATCCGGATGCAATTGCTCATCATCGAAAAGGGAAATGAAATCCTGCTGAATGATTGAGCAGCCTCTTTCATACTGATTCTATTAATCCGAATTTCAAGCGTAAGACATTTATGTTAACAAGTTTTATTTTCCCGGCTTTTGTTTCGGAATATTCGGGTAACGAACCGGAAGTCCTCAGGAGGTATTCGGATGACTTTGATGTTTTGCTGCATAAAGCCTCCAATCACCTGGAGATCGATCTCACCACATTTGATATTCTTCATAATAGTTTTCAGGATCATGAATTGAACACCCAGTTCATCAGCTATATATTCAGTTGTGCGGTTTCCGATATTTTAAAAAGCAAAAATGTAAATCCGCAATTCATTTCAGGATACAGCATGGGGCTTTATGCTGCTTTATACTGCGGACAGGCTGTGACATTTACTGAAGGGCTTGACCTGATCAGTAAAGCATTCGAATTGATAAAATCAACGACAGGGAAAATTGAAACCGGCATGGGCTCTATTGTTGGACTGTCGAAGGAGGATGTTCTTAACCTTATTGCCAATAAAGATGGTTTAATTCTTGCAAACACCAATGGCACTTATTCCTACATGATCTCAGGGGTCAAAAAGGAAATTATTGATGTAATTAAACTTGCCAAACAGGAAGGTGCACTTCATGCCTCGCTCATGAATGTCACCTGCCCTTACCATACTTCCCTGCTGAATGATGCTTCGGAAAAATTCAGGGATTACGTTTTGCAGCAAATCACCTTAAAAAATTCAACCTATAAAATTGTTTCAGGGATTGACCAGAGAATATTTTCAGCCAGGGAAGAAATAATCCGGGAATTATCCGCCAATATGAATACCGAAATCAACTGGCTGAAGACGATGGAAAAGATGCTGGAACTAAATGTCGGCAGGTTTGCGGAATGTGGTGCAGGAACCAGCCTGTATAAAATCGGGAAGTTTATTAAAGGCGAATTTAAGATTTACCCGGTTAGTTCACTGGACAGGTTTTTAGGGATGTAGCTGTTGGCTGTTGGCTTTTAGCTGTTTGCTTGTTTCTTGTCACTTGTTTCTTGTCACTTGTTTCTTGTGTCTTTCTCAAATAATATCTTCTCCTTTTTTTATCAGCCAAAGATTCCCGACGTTTTCATAAAACTTCTCCAGTGGTAAGGTAGTTTTCAGCACACTGTTAAAGAAATTGTATTTCGAAAGGTCGTGGTCGATGATCTGATCCTTCATCTCTTCATACAATGCGGTACCCGGCATGGGCGTGAGGATAGTGTAACCGGCATAAGCAACCCTGTGCGAGTTGGCATATTCTGCGAGTGCGTTGAAGTCATCTTCAGCATAATTATTGGGAACAACATAATTGCCTCTCAGCAAAATGCCATTCTGATGAAAGATATCAATCGCTTTATGGATCAAATTCGCAGGTGATTTTTTATTGTATTTTTTCAACTCATTGTCGCGGAACGATTCAAACCCGCAGATGACGACCTTCAATCCCTGCCTGGCAAGTTTTTCAATTAGCCCGGGATGATCAACCGCAGTATCGGCGCGGATATCCATGATGTATTCCTTATGAATGCCTTCTTCCTTTATCCTGTCGAAAAGTGCATAGATAAAATTGATGTTTACGATGGTATTGGCATCTGCAAAACGGACGATATCATAATCGATCAGCTTCAGTTCTTCAATTACACTTTCGACCTGTCGCTGATGATATAAACCATGATGCTCCTTCCAGATAGAACAGAATGTGCAACGGTAGGGACAACCAAGCGATGTGAATAAGTATGTCGTTGGTGAGGGAGCATTACCGACTTTATATGCCGGCCTCCATCGTTCGATAAGGCTGCGGTCAGGCATGAGGAAATTTTCATTGGTCGGATTCCATCGTCCCCTGAAAGGCCGGGTAGCTTTTAATCCCTGATGTGAATTGACATAAATGCCTAATACATCATCAAACCCAAGGTTTTTCTCTTTTCTTAAAACCACTTCCCTGAAGGTATTAGCCGATTGCCCGGGGCATAAAATGTCAACCGAAGGATCAGTAAAATCTTCGGGGCAAAGGGTAGTGTGAAGTCCGCCGGCAACGGTAAGAATATCCGGGTTGAACTTTTTTACGGTTTTGAATATCTCAATCGAAGCATCGAACTCGGAAGTGATGATGGTTACTCCTACAATATCAGGATTAACTTTGACAAGCCATTCTGTGATCAGACGATCCAGCGGAGGCGAGTCGGCGATAAGGTCGTATTCTCCTTTGGTATCGAAAACCGTGACGTCAAAATCTTTAACAGCGGCAGCAATGGTCAGCAAACCCAGCGGCGGGCCGATGAGCTTTTTGTGAATAAACCGCTTTGCCTCCTCCTGGGCTGACTGGAGGATCATGTTGTGCGGCGAACGCGGCGGATTGATGAGGAGGATTTTCATTTAAAACCTTTTATTAAAGAGGGTAAAAATAGTGAGAATTTGGAATAGGAACCCTGGGATGTTTGATATATGATGTATGATTTTTGATTTGAAAAAAGAGAAAAGAGCGGGGCGCTTGGAGCATGGGGTTTGGGGCACGAGGAAGCAGTAGGACTAATAGCAGTATCGGTTGCATTGGCAGGTTTAGCTCCGGAGGAGCGGCATTTTGGTAGGAAAAAGAACAAACGAAATTTTAAGCTCCGTAGGAGCGAAATAGTCATAAGTTGCACGTACGCAAAGGGAAATTAAAAAACCGGCAGTCGGAAATAGGCATTGAGGAGGGAGGTCGTGAGGAGATTGAATGCTGGATTGAAATAGGTTGAAATAAATTGAAATAAACGAAATAGAAATGAAGGAGCAGCGGCAGTGGCAGTCAGTAATTGGCAGGTGGCACAATGAAAAACATAAAATAAAAAACGCTAAATGAAAAACAGAAGAAGTCGGCAAAGGGCAGTCGGCAGTTGGCAATTGGCAAAAAACTTTGAATTTTGAACTGACAACAGAGAACAGAGAACTGAAGAAGTGGCAGCGGCAGTGGCAGTCGGCAGTTGACAGTGGGTACCATGAAATTAATTGCCGGAAAATGATGTACTGATGGAAATTTAATTAATTTTATAAGGTTAAAACAAGGATGAAAACCATTATAGTTGAACCGATAGTGCATGATGCTGAGCAAAGGTTAAAGCTCATTTTTGATTATGATGATCTTTTGATCAGCAAAGTAAAAGAATTGCCCGGAAGCCGATGGAGCCGAACCATGTAATCCTGGCATATACCAGATGAATCGAAAATGGTGTCGAAACTTTTTATCCTGTTTAAAGGAATTGCCTTTATCGACTACTCTGCTATGAAAGGGAAGAAATCTCTTGAATCTGAACCACAAAATAAGACTTTGCTTACGGCCGCCTCTGCGCAGGACCATGACCTGGTCAACGAACTGAAAAAATGGATGGAGCACAAGAGATACAGTCCATCATCTGTTAAAACTTATTGCGGGGCCGCGATCGTTTTTATCCGGTTTATAAAACCAAAGCAAATACAGGAAGCCAGCAATGAAGATGTAATAAGGTATACAAATGATTATATTCTTGCCAACAAGTTGAGCAGTTCGTACCAGAATCAAGCGATCAATGCCATTGAGCTATTCTTCAGGGAGGTGCTGAAAAGCAAGATAGTGGTTGATGAAATTGAACGACCGCAGCGTGAGCATCGACTACCAAATGTACTGAGTAAGGAGGAGGTGAAAGCTATCTTGCAGGCACCATCGAATGTTAAGCATAAAGCTATGCTATCGCTTATCTATGCATGTGGTTTGCAGCGGAGTGAATTACTAAACCTTAAACCCTTGGATGTGGATTCAAAGCGGGGATTGCTGATTGTTCGGAATGCGAAAGGAAAAAAAGACAGGGTGGCACCATTGCCTGAAAAGATTATAACCTTGTTGAGGGATTATTATATATCGTTCCGCCCCTTGAAATGGTTGTTTGAAGGACAAAGCAGGGGAGAAAAATATTCTGAACAAAGTTTGCAAAAAGTTTTGAAAAACGCCTTACATTTGGCAAAGAATAAAAAGCCTGTTACCTTGCATTGGTTACGACATTCATACGCGACACACTTACTTGAAGGAGGAACGGATTCAAGATATATCCAGGAAATTCTCGGGCATAAAAGTTCCCGGACCACCGAAATATATACCCATGTGAGCAATAAGCAATTACAAAAATAAAATCACCAATAGATGATATTGATTTGGAATAAAATAATATACACCTTTATGAACAAAAAGTATACTAATTCTACAGATGCTTGTTGGATATATATACCTGTTTAAAGGTTGAGGTTTATATATAAGCAAGTTGTGCGTAATTTAGTAAAATCTTCAAATTGAAATGAGAAATATTGACAAATATAAAGACGACTTAAAGTTTTTACTTGAAAAAGGAAATCAATTAGACATAGCAATAAAATATGAATGCTATCCTGAAAACATAGAGAAACAAATTAAAGAAGCAATTAAAGACCCGAAAAAAGCAAAAAAATATTTAAGTGAAATTACTTCATTCAAAAAAGAATATCAGAGTTGGTATTCGGAAGCCTTGATTTTAATAAAGCAATTATTGCCTGATAGACTAGCTGATTTTATAAAATTATTTGAAAAACCAAAAACAAGAAAAGCAATTGAATATGGCAACTATGTAATTGAGGATTATCTTCAAAATTTGAGAGTAACATTTGGTGGAGAAAAGAAGGTTGGTCCAGAAGCTGCAATTAGTCAATTTGAACAACAAGTTAATATTTTAAAATCAATAGAAAGGCGTTTTGAAAGTTCATTGTTTGACATTAAACAACTTGTACAAGTTGACTTATTTGATACAGAACTTGAAGCGTCAAGAGAACGGAACAATAAAGGATTTGTAAGAGGTGCAGGTGCAATTGCAGGTGTAATATTAGAGAAACATTTATCACAAGTCTGTGACAATCACAAACTAAAATTGACAAAAGGCAATCCAACTATTTCTGATTTTAACGACAAACTGAAAAGTTCTGAAGTTTATGATACACCAGTTTGGAGAAAAATACAACATTTAGGAGATATAAGAAATTTGTGTGACCATAACAAGAAGAAAGAGCCTACAAAAGAAATTGTTGAAGAATTAATTGACGGAGTAGATGGAATAATTAAAACTATATTTTGACAAGAAACTACGCACAACATGGGCTTGCCAAAAGTGGGGCTGAATTACAAGCCTCAACATTTGGAATTCTATTGAACATTGTACTAAATTTGAACATTAGTATTTCAATTGCCCCACCTTCGGCAAGCCCAAAACCGTTATGGGCAAGCGCAGGTGCAACCATAGCGCAAATGACGAACTGACAAGGAAAACCGTTTTACTGAGGAACAAGTTCAAAAACTATAATTTCGGACTTAATCAACATTGTCCGTTGATATTTATTTGTAAATTTGCTAAAAGATAATTAAAAAAAGCCATATCAACATTACAAGGTAACTTTGAAAATGAAAATATGAGTAATGCAAAAATATCCATACGTTTTTTTGACGACCGCGAAGTGCGAGCCGTTTGGGACGAACAAAACGCCAAATGGTGGTTTAGTGTGTTGGATATTGTAGCTTTGCTTACCGACCAAGACGACTACACCAAAACCCGCAACTATTGGAAATATCTTAAAGCCAAATTGAAAAAAGAAAAAAACGAGTTGGTTAGTGCCACTACCCAACTGAAACTTTTAGCAAGTGACGGTAAACGATATTTAACCGATATGTTGGATTACACCGGTATTATTGCCTTAGGCAAAGAATTTCCGAGCAAAAAGGCAAACCGATTTATTGAATGGTTTACATACAGCGATGAAAGCATAGACGGAAAAAGCAAAACAAAAGCGTATGCATTGTTTGAAAGTTCTTTTATCAACAGCATAGAAGTTGGTACAACCAAAGGTTTGCAACAAATACACGCTTATTTGTTTGGCGGATTGTATGATTTTGCGGGACAAATCAGACAAAAAAATATTTCAAAAGGTGGTTTTCAATTTGCCGTATCACGCTTTTTAGGCGACACATTAAAGCAAATAGAAGCAATGCCCGAAACTACATTTGACGAAATCGTAAACAAATATGTAGAAATGAACATTGCACACCCTTTTATGGAAGGTAATGGCAGAAGCACCAGAATATGGTTGGATTTGATACTAAAAAAACGCCTCAAAAAATGTGTAGATTGGAGTAAAATAAGCAAGCGAGATTACATGAACGCAATGATGCTAAGTCCAACCAAAAGTAGTGTTCTGAAAACACTTTTGAAAAATGCGCTCACCACCAAAATAAACGACCGCGAAATGTTTATGAAAGGGATTGACTACTCATATTACTACGAAGAAAATGACTAATGAAAAAACGACAAAAAAAGGGGCAGTGCACAAAAAAAATGAAAAGCTAAACGACAAAATCGAAAATAACGAACCGCCAACAAAGTGTATATGCCATAAGGGTTTTAGTTGGTATTCAAGCGTTGTAACCCGATCAAACTTTCGTGTCGGTGGACAGGAAACCTCCCCGCAATCCCTTACGGCACACACACTCGGCCGTTACCCAACATAATGACAAAAACATTAACTTACCATGAAATATAATTCACAATTAATAAATGTAAAAATGAAAAAACAAACTATCATGAATTTAAAGATCAGACTTCTGCAATTGGCTATCCTGTTGCCGTTTTTCGTCATGCACAAACCGAAAACAAGATTACTTCCAAATACGATTTCATCCCAGGTGAAAAAGTAATTTTCTTCGATGGTTTTAGCAGTGAAAACATCGGTGATTTTCCGGTACAGTGGAACACCAATGGTTCCGGAGAAATTGTAACCGCCAGCAACTTTCCTGGCAGATGGTTTCAAATGACCAATGGTGGTTATTATATTCCTGAAGCTAAAGAGGCATTTGGTGATAATTTTACCATAGAATTTGATTTTATTCCTTATACGACAGATAGTGCTGAATACATCTACAACTTGCATTTTATCTTAGTATCAGGAACCTTGAGTGATCCGAACGAAGGCGGCGCCATTCCGGGAAAAGCAGGCATGATCATGAGTCCGGAATATGATAATGTGAACTGGACCAACTGGTCTGAAAGTGCAGAAGGCTACAAAGATAATGGCAGCGGACCTTTTATGTTCAATACCGGCGAAAAATACCACGTAGCCTTTTGGGTACAAAAACAACGCGTACGTATGTATGCCAACGAAAAGAAAATCCTAGATTTGCCGCGCGGTTTGATTGAAGGATACACCTATAATATTTTCAGAATACAAACTAATGAAGCTATTAATCCATTGTTTGCTAATTTCCGCATTGCAGCAGGCTTGCCAGACATGAGAAACAAACTCATCACCGAAGGAAAACTAGTAAGCTACGGCATTCAGTTCGATGTGAATTCCGATAAAATAAAACCAGAATCGTACGCAACCATCAAAGAGATCGCACAAGTTTTAAAAGACAATCCAACGGTAAAAATAAAAATTATCGGCCACACCGACAGCGATGGCGATGATGCTTCTAATTTAGATTTATCTAAACGCAGAGCTATCTCTGTAAAAACAGAACTCACAAATACATTCGGAATCGATGCAGCGGTAATGGAATCCGATGGCAAAGGAGAAAGCCAACCCCTGGCACCCAACGACAGCGGCATCAATAAAGCCAAAAACCGAAGAGTAGAATTTATCAAACTATAAGCAATCTATTTTTTACAATAAAATATCCAAATAATTAAACCACACAGATACATAGAAATTAAGACAGTTTAATGGAAGTTAATTGTCATTTGAAAGGAATTTCGCATAGTACAAGATTTGCTTGCACACTATGATTTTTTTACTTACGTCAGGAAAGGCAATACTTTCAAGCTATCGCTTAAAAATCTATGCTTCTATGTGGCTAAAACAAAAACAATTTTCTATAAAAAAATAAAGCGTTATAACATGCAATACAACACAAACATATTCAGGTTTCTATTGGTGATGCTTTTTGTCAGCATCATAAATATGCACACAAAGGCACAAACCACAAAAGCTTTAAACCAACTGATTCCGATGGAAATAGTGGACAAAAGAGGCAGCATTCATAAATTGGTTAGTGGTATGGAATTCAATGTGCATACTGACATCACTGTTCCTGTTAAATATCTGGATGGATGCTCAGAGGATAGTTTCGGCAGTCTGATAATTGAACTCAACTGGTACGATGCCAGCGACGAAACAGGCAAATTTATGCTGCAATCCATGAAAGATCTAAATGTGATTGAACAGGACAAACAAAGTTTTTTCGCACAAAGTGATTTTGATGTCGACAAAGCAAAATCCGAAGATTTTGCAGGTGGCGCTTTACTTTATACAACCAGCTCTAAAGCATGTGTAAATGAAATCACAGGACCTACCGGAATAACGGAATATTTTACCGACGCGAAATGTTTTGTTTTTACCGGCACCACTATCATGAAGATAGAAATCACTTCCAAAATAAAACCGGAAACTGTAAAAACGATCCTATCCAAAATAGTGGAAGAAGCTAAGAAATTCGACTTCTCGGTGTACAAAACCACCGTGACTGACGAGGAAGAATAAAATGGAAAGTAAAATGAAATGAAATTGCGTTGGGTAACAAAGTGTAACAATAATAAGGGTTTTAGCGGCAATTCAAGCTTTCTGTCCCGCTCAGACAGGAAAGTAGCCCGCAATCCATTACTGCTCCTACACTCAATTGTTAGCAAATGAAAGCGTTAATTAAAAAAAATATCGAAGGAAAAAGAGTTCTGATCTTTTTTATTGTAACCAATATCATTTATGTTTTCATGCTGGCGGTTACAATACCAAAAGTGATGAGCTTTTCGAATGGTATGAAGCTGCCCGATATGCTCCCGACCGGCTATACTGCGGAATACATCAATACCTTGCTGAGTGCATTGGGAGAAGAGGGAAGGAACGCCTACCTGTTCCGCCAGATACCAATAGATATGTTGTATCCTTTCCTGTTTGGAGCCAGCTGGTGCCTGGTGCTTGCCTGGTTCCTGAATAAACTGGGAAAGCTGAACGGATCATTGATTTATTTATGCTTGCTTTCGCTCCTGGCCGGATTATTTGATTATCTCGAAAATATTGGAATGATAGTGATTCTGAATCGTTATCCTGACAATCCGGACTTCCTTACCCAGGCAACCAATGTGTTTACCATTCTGAAGAGCTTGTTGTCCACCTTTTATTTTATCACTCTTATTATCG
>CAVVMO010000008.1:0-8882 GCA_963749345.1 uncultured Bacteroidales bacterium
CTCTCAAAATGAGCATTTGCCCAGGGAACCAGGCTGCTGAGTTTGCCGCCCAGACCATGGGTTTCCAGATTGGCTTCATCAATAACTAAAATACCATACTCATCACAAAGATCTAAGAAATAGGGATCATTAGGATAATGACTGGTACGTATGCAATTGAAATTGAATTTCTTAATTGTTTTGACATCCTGAAGAATATCCTCACGTGATAATGCTTTTCCTTTAAAAGGATCATGATCATGACGATTCACTCCATAAAAATAGGTCACCTTTCCATTGATAAGAAGTTTACTGGTAAGCTTGTCGAACTCGATATTCCTGAAACCCACTCTACAACTTTTTGCTTCAAGCAGCTTTCCTGTGCTATCAACCAATGAAAGTACGAGAGTGTATAGATTTGGTTCTTCATCACTCCATTTTAATGGATTTTTGACTTTCGTTTCAAGTATTCCAAACTTAACTTCGTCCAGCCGTGGATACGCTTCTGTGATAATAGATTCAACACTTTTTTCCAGAGGTTGTGTTAAAACCGGCTGATTGTTTTTATCATACAATTGGGCTTTCAATGAATATCCATGAGCCACTTTACCGGTCAGGTTGATCATTTTAGGGCGGATACTCAGCGTAGCATCACGATAATCTTTATCAAGCCGGGTCTGGTAAAAAAAGTCGGCAATACGCAATTTTGGTTCGGCCAGCAAAAGCACTTCGCGTTCGATTCCACTCAAATGCCAGTGATCCTGATCTTCCAGGTAGGAACCGTCGCTCCAGCGTCGTACCTGCACCGAAAGGATATTTTCGTCGTCTTTCAGGTAAGGAGTCACATTGAACTCTGAAGGTAAACAACTGTCTTCGCCATATCCAACAAATTTGCCATTCACCCAGACTTTGAAAGCTGACCGTACTCCACCAAAATGGAGAGTGATATTCATATCTTTCCAATTGGAAGCCACTGTAAATATCCGTTGATATGAACCTACCGGATTGTATTCTTTAGGTGTATAGGGCGGATTGACCGGACGAAATGGATAACCGGCGCTTTTATAAATGGGTTTATCGTATCCTTTCATTTGCCAGTTGGAAGGGACCTCTATCTTATTCCAACCAATAACTTTTCCTTTGTAAAAATCATTTGGTGCTTCATCAGGATTAATAGCAAATTTAAAATCCCACTCACCATTCAGGTTCATATAGCGTCCCGATTTTTCACGATCCCCTTCAATCGCATCGGCAACGTTTCTGAACGAATAAGCAGTTGCATGGGCTACTTCACGGTTAATGGATACGACGGTTGGGTCTTCCCATGGATCGGGCTGGAATATTTCAGGAACAGGAGGGAGGCCTTCGGGCCAAAATATCAGACTTTGCGCGGATGCACAAAAAGGAAATAGCACAAATAACATCAAGCAGGTTGCCAGAATATAATTGATTGATTTTTTTTTGATTTGATTCATTTTTTTCCTTTTCACAGTCTGTCATTGTGTAATCGGATACTGTTTCAAAAAGTATATTTGTAGTACCGAATTATACAAAGCACGTTTGTTTTATTCCTGATAAACCATTTTTACATTATCAAAAATAACATTTTTGCCTTCTATGATTTCCATATTTTGGACCTTACTTCTAATTGTAGAATTGCGAATGACAAAGTCTTTGACGTCTCTTAACAAAATCGATTCATCACAAGTAACATCCATATTTTCCAATACTACATTTGTAAGTGGAATTTCAGGAATACATTTAGCTACTATAAAATTATTGTTTGTAATAATTTTCGTATCCCGAATATATATATTGCAAATTACAGGAGTCAGCCTATTGATTGGGCGTTTGGGTAAACGATCGGCAAGCTCACCCACATATGTACGACTGCCAAGCAGATCCCATTCCAATGCATGCTTGCTAATATTCATTACAACTCTTTCATAAAAAATGTTTTCAACTCCGCCTCCACGCGGGCGCCGTGTTTTGAAACGAAAACCTCTGTCTGTTCCATCAAAAATGCAATCATGCAGATATATGTTGCGTATCCATCCGGCGGTTTCGCTACCTGTGGTGATTGCTCCGTGACCAGCTTCAGAAAGACAGTATCTAACGACTACATTTTCCGTAGGACGGTTCACACGGATTCCATCTTTATCCCGCCCGGATTTCATTGTAAAACAATCGTCTCCGTTATTTAGAGTTGAATATTCAATCAATACATTACGCGATGATTCTATGTCTATACCGTCTCCGGTTGGTATCCCGACTGAGTTTACGGTAATACCACGAATGATCACACCATCGCAGTAAATAGGAGTTACATTCCATGTTACACTTCGTTCGATAGTGATTCCTTCGATCAATACATTTTTGCATTCAACCAGACAAATGGATTTAGGTTTATAAAAAAAACGACCATTGGCACCGTCATATATCCTGTCTTTTACTGGCATATTTTGATCGATGACAACTTCTACTACACCGGGAGGACTTTTTGCAGTGCGAACCGGAGTGTCCATTTCAGGTCCCACAATTTTACCTTTTCCTGTTATAGCTATATTCTCAGCATTGAGTGCATAAATAAATCCTCCACTCGACATGACTTCTATCCCTTCGACACGAGTAAAAACTGCGGGTAGAAAATCTTCTATTTCACCACTTATATGAAGTTCAGCACCTTCCTGAAGATGCAGATTCACATTGCTTTCGAGCGTAATACGTCCTGTTTCCCAGATTCCCGCAGGAACAACAACGGTTCCTCCGCCACGTTTGCTCACTTTATTTATTGCATTTTGAATATTCTTTGTTGCTTTTTTCCCCGTTTTTGCCCCCGGCCCTTTTATGGTAAGAGTGTAAGCCGGAAATTTTGGTTTCTCAAGTTGAGGCATATCAAATGGTGCAGAGATGGGCGCAATTTGGTCGGGCATGACTTCAGCCCCTACCTGGCTTTTGTTTAAAAATGGTTCATTTGATCGGGGCGTTTTGAACTGAGCCCAGGAACTAAATGCAATAATTGAAAATGCTATGATTATTGTAATTCTTTTCATTTAAATGAATATAAGTATTTAATAAGCAAAACGCTTGGCTTATTGCATAATCTCTCATTTTATTTGATACAATAATTATCTAAGAAAGCCTTTAAATCAACTGTGCCGACCGGAGCAAACATTTTTTCCATAGCAAAAAGGCTTTTAGATTTTAAGCTTTCCGAATTATCTTCATTTAAAAGCTTGTCTGCAACCACCATCTCGTTTTCTTTGGTCAATGGACTCATTGTCTACCTTCTGATAAAATTTTCGAGAGAAACGTTCTTAATACTATCGGGCTTAAGTACAGCCAGTATGTGCTTCGCAGTTATGGCAAAAATATCTTTCTGGTATTTTAGCAAAAATGCAGTGCCAAGTTGATTGTACATATGGTTTCCATCAAAATACTCATAATGATTAACTAAACCAACGGGAGGAAACTGTTTGTCAGAAACTGAAATCTTTGCTTTTGAACAAGAAACAAGCACAGTTAAAATTATTAGATAATAAAGCCGATTTTTCAAAATATTAGGTAAAACTTTAATTTCCATGTTTCTTACGCTTTTTCTATTAATGGTTTTGAGGCATCGAGCCTGGAGAACAGGAATGCGCTGATAAGTAACAGCTGACATCCCATATTCCGGGAGTCCTTCGGTAATAACAGAACGAATGAATTCAATGGCTGGGAAGCCGGCTTCGTGTTTTTCGAGGTTATCGCGTACTTTACCATTAGCTTCCGATATTTGCCGGATTCGCTCCGGTGCGATCCTTTTCTGCTGATGAATGGATGTTGTGGCAGCCAGTCCTTCAATATCAAATTCATTTGAATAAAGAAGAAACCTTATCATTGAATACACGTCATCTATTTCTCCATCGCTGGTAACTATAACTCGTGGCTTGACCGATGAATCATGCTCAGAAGCTGTTACTACTGTTTGTCCAATAAATAATATTCCGTGGAAACTTATCAGAAATAATTTTTTCATTGTATTTACATTTTCAATTGACCAATTCACTTCCACAAAATCAGTTATAACACCTAAAAATATTGTTTTAATTATAAATGCGTCTGACCAAAACTACCCAGTCCCTGTCCGGATTATCAGGAGCTTTTCCCAACGGCTTTATGCCATCTCCTTCAATACTTGTAACAGATCCATCTTGCAATTCTCCTCCATTTCGTGGATCGTACCATTTGACTGAGTATTTCCCAACAGTTTCATCTAAGTCAAGGTATTCTCCAAGAGGCTCTCCCAGGTCCAGTTGGCTCTCTCCTCCTTTTTTCAGCAAAATCACATAGGTATCATGTTGCTTTGCAAAACAAAAATCACCCTTTTGTACCGGGAAATACGAGGATATTAACTCGTTTTGTGAGGTCATTTCTGTTACAGGAAGATTGTTTCCCTTGAAAAAATCAATGCATATTTTTCCCATATCCCAGAACAAATCCCTGCTACGATAATCCTGGCAGGTTAGATCTGATTCCGGGTGGTTATAACCGAAGTACCATTCAGTACCCCAACCTCCGGCCAGCATGTGACCCCAAAGTCCGTTGGTTCTGGCATTAAAATGTTCAGGATCTTCTCCATCTGTAATCAGGGCATGACTTGCATCACCGGGCTCGTCACAAGCCACCGCCCATACTTTTCCTGCTGCTTTGGATTCATCGATTACTCGTTTAGTCTGTGAGTTAACCCTTCTAAAATCAGATTTATTGGTCTGAAGAGATGCACCTGTCAATTTAGATTGATCGCCATACATTGAATCAAACCAATCGCCATTATGAATAACCATATGGTGATGATAAGGATCGGTATCATAAATATATTGCGTAACAGACTGGCGTTCGGATGGAAATAACGGCATGGATTTTCGACCATCAAAATTTTTCGACCAATCACCTACTTCTTCACCGAGGTTCCAGTTCAATGCGAGATGATGTCCAAACCTGGCAATCAACTCACGATAATATAACCTGGTGTTGCCACCATTACCACCAAAGTCAAGTAAACCCTGATTTTCGGATTCCAATGTTTTAAAATGAAGAAATAAACCCAGCTTCTGTCCATGATCAAAAACCATTTCCCATTGGTCCAGCTTTGAGCAATCAAACCGATCCCATGTGTCATAGTCAATATACGGAAATACGTTTTGATCATCACCTTCAATATTGTTTGTTAAAAATGAAAAAGCATTAAGTCCTTTGGAAGCCAGATAATTTAAAGCTCCAATAATTTCTTTACCACGGCCATTTGACCATTGGACATCCCCTTCTTTCCAATCTTTCAGGTGAGGCCCCCAGGTTTTCACTAAATCGTCTTTATGGCCATCCGATTTAAAATCACCATCAAATCCATAGTAGGATAGAAAATTCTCTGGTGCATCAGTTCCACATTTATAAAAGTACTCGCCAGTTTCGGCGAATCGTAAATATCTCTCACCCACATATTCAAGTCTGCCATGTGCCCTGAAGTCCCTTCCCGATTTGTCGGATTTATCAATTTTAAGATTGCCATTCATACCATCCATATATCCTCCGGTTGGCACTTGTTCATCAGTTCGCGGCCTGACAGCAATCCATTTTCCTTTTTTAAAATCGACCGTATACTTCCAATCCCCAATTTCATCCGGAGTAAAATGTACGCGCCATTTATTCCCTGAAGAAGCAGAAGTCATCCCGGCATTACCATCAGCGGCAAAGTAACCAGGAACCTTATACGATTTTCCTGATTCCTTATGATTAAAAGTGACGTTTAAGCGATAGTTAAAGAAAGGATTATAATCATCGGTTTCTGAGCATTCAGGACCATCAAAAGTCAGTGTAACCGTATGCCATTTTTTGAGTTCACCTGATACAGTTTCATTCTTGTTCCCCAAATTGTTAGGGGATTGGGCTACTACTTTTCCAATAAAAACTGAAATTAGAAGTAATAAAAAAAGTTGTCTTTTCATGGTATTATTATTTAAAGTCATTTATAACAGTTGGTAACGCAGGAAGCATCCAGTCAGCCCGACGAGCAAAGTCTGCCTGCATTTCGGCGCGCCATTTATAGACACTCTCTGGTCCCGGACCATCGAACCAATGATTTTTAGAAGGATCAGGTTGGACAAATTGTCCGCCCCAACTTTCCTGATCGGGTCTTTCGGGATCATTTAAACCGCGTACCGCGCTGACGAGATATAAGAACGAGGGCGTATCCCCTTCTCTTACTCCTTCTTCGGACCGATCCATTGTCGTGCTTTCCGGGTACATCAAACCCAAGATACCATGTCCGCGGTGAATGTTTTCGTAAACCCAGTTTATATCGGTTAGGGTGGAGTCCGAACCAGGTGTATAAGACATCATGCCTCTATAGGTATTGTCTGCGACGATGATGAAAAGTTCAGGAAAATTATCGAGCATCCATTGCAAAGTATTGTCCTGCCTTCCAATTGAATAAATGCGCAACTTACTCAGAAAACGTTTAAGCTCATCTGTTGTGCGCGTATCCTTCACTTTCCAGATTGCCTGAGCGACTTCGTAAGGACCGCCCCAAACACAAACAAATACCGGCCGATCATCCGGCTTGTCAACGATACGAATAATTGCATCGGATGCTTCTGTATCCATGCCTTTGCCAAGGTTTTTTACGCCGTTTTTACCGTACGTCGCATCACGACCTTGCCAGGTAACCCAGCGTAATTGGTCGGCAGTTGGATACCTGGGATCATGATTCCTGAGGTTCTCATCCACCTGGTCGTAAATATTCAGAACATCCAAAATATTCTGTTTTCTTGCAATATAGGCTTTGGTTCCTGCACTAGCAATCAGCGCCTCGACATCAAATTCATTTGTATAAAGAAGAAAACGAACCATCGATTGCATATCATCCGGATCACTTCGTTTTTCGGGTGGACCATAGCTTGCTTTAACCGGGATAACGTCAATCGGCGGAAAATCTGACATGATAATCACACGCGGTTTCAAGGTATCTTTATCTGC
Source organism: uncultured Bacteroidales bacterium (assembly GCA_963749345.1). GTDB lineage: Bacteria > Bacteroidota > Bacteroidia > Bacteroidales > JAADJA01 > JAADJA01. The sequence goes on from CAVVMO010000008.1 coordinate 6,994, forward strand.
GTCCGGTTTATTTCCATTTCCTTCGCTTGCCTTGCAACTCAAAGAAAATAAAGTAAGCGATGCTATCACAGTAAAAATAAATCGTTTCATTTTTCGCATTTTATAAAATTGTTTCGGTTAATTATTAAACACTTAAATACCTGACCACTACATTTCTTCATTCAACTCATTAATTTTCGTCTTGTTTGATTTCTGAGATTCGGTTTCATTCCCAATCCTTTTAATTCTTAAAGCCATGTATGGTTTCCCGGGCAGTGAAATACTTTGGTTTTGTTTATCTACAAATGAGTAATTATCCAATGCCTGTATTTCGAATGTTTTATCAACCGGAGTAATGGTCATATTCCAGGTATCAATAACATCTGCCTGAAATTTCATACCGGCAGCCAACATCGATTTTGGTAATTTAAATATCCACTCTGAAGGTGTCTCCTTGCCAAAATAAATAAGGTAATACTCGCCGTATTTGCCCGCATAGTTTGGGGTATAATATTTATCGATTGGTTCCAGTCCATCTTTTGGGCCTTCCTCTAATATTTTTTTCAGAAAGTCTATTCTTGCCGGGCTTTCTCCTGCCAATTTACCTCCACCACTTATCCAATCGGTGGGAGTTGTTTCGCCATGGGTAGCAAATCCGCAGCCGATGTACGCATTCCAAAAGCGGAAGGTCATTTCTTCACCGGTGAGCTGCCCCCAGCGACTGGTACTATTTCCTTCGTAATTGATTTCATCGTTAACAATCGGTTTCTTGTAAATATCGCTCAGCAGGGAAGTGCCCCAGGGACTTTTCACCGCATTGTAATATTGAAAGCTTACGTGTGTTACCCAGGGTTTGGTGTAATCGTAAATGCGGTCAGCATTATGTATCGACAGCAGATGACCATAGGGATCAGCCTTTTGAACCACCTGGAAATAACGATCCCAATCTTCGTCGGTTAAATGCTTGATGAAGCTGTTTTCGTTGCACATGCTCCACCAAATGTTATGATAGGCTGCAAAACGAGCTACCATATATTTCAGATACATGATATTCGTTGAATCGGCCATCATGTCAAATCCCCATTTACCTTTGTCATAAGGGCGAAAAAGAATCAGGTCAGCCTCAACACCTATATCAGCCAAACTTTTTACATCTTCTTCAAGCACCTTAAAATATTCGGGGTTTAAGCGCGTGAAATCAAAATTCTCCTTAGTTGTACCGACAAATGGGAACAATGTTAACTTTCCGGGGCCATTTATGTAAATATCTTTGTAAGGAGGAATAGCCAACATGCGAGCTTTATTAAAAGGAGATGATTTCAGCGATTCAATTGTTTGTGCACGCCTCTCTTTGCCACGGAATGACCATTCGTAAATTGTAGTTCCAAAGGGCGTATAGTTTGTACCATCCTCATAAGCAAAATAATACTGATGACTGACCCTTGCCGGACCGTGCACGTTAGTCAAAGCTGCCGTACAGATAAACTCACCCTTTTTATGGTCAAGTTTTTTGTCATTGCTACTTGTAGTATAAGTCCATACCCCTTCTTCATCAGGCATAAATCTGATTTTAAAGATCCCATCACCATCGTAAAAGCCGTAGGGCCGATAAATTTTTTCACCATGTTTAAATTCAGCGGATAACTGTGTATCGATGAAAGGATTTCCTGTATTATTTCCTTTTAGTGCAATTTCAAATACTTCCCATTTAGCGACTTCATTCTGGGCATATAATGCGGATACTGAGAATTTTACAAGGAATAAAAGGCAGACTTTTCTTACTGATTTCATGATATGATTTATTAACTATTATAGTTTGAAAATTGCGTCCACATTTAAGCTTCACAAAATTTATTGTGATAACCGTCCTTATAAACTCTATTTTGTTGCCCGAGATATTTTCGTTTCCG